>NZ_CP194720.1:0-4800000 GCF_050994985.1 Paenibacillus taichungensis
TTGATCTTTGAAAACTGAACAACGAGTGAGTAAACATTCTGCTTGCAGAATGAACGCGAAAGTTTGAGACAAGCCTTGGCTTGGATCGACTGGAGCACAAATGAGATTTTTAATCTCGTCAGTTTCAAAATGAGCTTATCGCTCTTTTCAATACTTTATTGGAGAGTTTGATCCTGGCTCAGGACGAACGCTGGCGGCATGCCTAATACATGCAAGTCGAGCGGACTTGAAGAGAAGCTTGCTTCTCTGATGGTTAGCGGCGGACGGGTGAGTAACACGTAGGCAACCTGCCCTCAAGCTTGGGACAACTACCGGAAACGGTAGCTAATACCGAATAGTTGTTTTCTTCTCCTGAAGAGAACTGGAAAGACGGAGCAATCTGTCACTTGGGGATGGGCCTGCGGCGCATTAGCTAGTTGGTGGGGTAACGGCTCACCAAGGCGACGATGCGTAGCCGACCTGAGAGGGTGATCGGCCACACTGGGACTGAGACACGGCCCAGACTCCTACGGGAGGCAGCAGTAGGGAATCTTCCGCAATGGGCGAAAGCCTGACGGAGCAATGCCGCGTGAGTGATGAAGGTTTTCGGATCGTAAAGCTCTGTTGCCAGGGAAGAACGCTTGGGAGAGTAACTGCTCTCAAGGTGACGGTACCTGAGAAGAAAGCCCCGGCTAACTACGTGCCAGCAGCCGCGGTAATACGTAGGGGGCAAGCGTTGTCCGGAATTATTGGGCGTAAAGCGCGCGCAGGCGGTCATTTAAGTCTGGTGTTTAATCCCGGGGCTCAACCCCGGATCGCACTGGAAACTGGGTGACTTGAGTGCAGAAGAGGAGAGTGGAATTCCACGTGTAGCGGTGAAATGCGTAGATATGTGGAGGAACACCAGTGGCGAAGGCGACTCTCTGGGCTGTAACTGACGCTGAGGCGCGAAAGCGTGGGGAGCAAACAGGATTAGATACCCTGGTAGTCCACGCCGTAAACGATGAGTGCTAGGTGTTAGGGGTTTCGATACCCTTGGTGCCGAAGTTAACACATTAAGCACTCCGCCTGGGGAGTACGGTCGCAAGACTGAAACTCAAAGGAATTGACGGGGACCCGCACAAGCAGTGGAGTATGTGGTTTAATTCGAAGCAACGCGAAGAACCTTACCAGGTCTTGACATCCCTCTGACCGATACAGAGATGTATCTTTCCTTCGGGACAGAGGAGACAGGTGGTGCATGGTTGTCGTCAGCTCGTGTCGTGAGATGTTGGGTTAAGTCCCGCAACGAGCGCAACCCTTGATCTTAGTTGCCAGCACTTCGGGTGGGCACTCTAAGGTGACTGCCGGTGACAAACCGGAGGAAGGTGGGGATGACGTCAAATCATCATGCCCCTTATGACCTGGGCTACACACGTACTACAATGGCCGGTACAACGGGCTGTGAAGCCGCGAGGTGGAACGAATCCTAAAAAGCCGGTCTCAGTTCGGATTGCAGGCTGCAACTCGCCTGCATGAAGTCGGAATTGCTAGTAATCGCGGATCAGCATGCCGCGGTGAATACGTTCCCGGGTCTTGTACACACCGCCCGTCACACCACGAGAGTTTATAACACCCGAAGTCGGTGGGGTAACCGCAAGGAGCCAGCCGCCGAAGGTGGGATAGATGATTGGGGTGAAGTCGTAACAAGGTAGCCGTATCGGAAGGTGCGGCTGGATCACCTCCTTTCTATGGAGAATCGTTTCCCGTAGCGGAAACGTTCAAATACAAAATCTAGCCAGGTCGGCTAGTTACTCACTCGTTGCTCAGTTTTGAGAGCTCAAACTCTCAAACGTTTGGTGGCGATAGCGAAGGGGTTCCACACGTTCCCATCCCGAACACGACCGTTAAGCCCTTCAGCGTCGATGGTACTTGGACCGCAGGGTCCTGGGAGAGTAGAACGCCGCCAAGCGTAAACCCATTACGGGTTTCAATATGATATATAATGTGGGCCCTTAGCTCAGTTGGTTAGAGCGCACCTCTGATAAGGGTGAGGCCGGTGGTTCGAGTCCACCAGGGCCCACCATGTATACCTTAAAATCTAATATGGGGCCATAGCTCAGCTGGGAGAGCGCCTGCCTTGCAAGCAGGAGGTCAGCGGTTCGATCCCGCTTGGCTCCACCAACAAGATTTTACAAGCTTGTTCTTTGAAAACTAGATATCGAAACGAAATTGCGAATTAGAACATTCCTTTTTAAGCTGAACTTGTGTAAACAAGTTTCAATAAAAACGGTAGATTGCATTTGCTCCTTGGAGCAATTGGTTAAGCTACTAAGAGCACACGGAGGATGCCTAGGCGCTAGGAGCCGATGAAGGACGTGGCGAACAACGAAACTGCCTCGGGGAGCTGTAAGCAAGCTTTGATCCGGGGGTGTCCGAATGGGGAAACCCAGCTGGGGTAATTTCCAGTTACTCATAACTGAATACATAGGTTATGCAGAGGCATACCAGGGGAACTGAAACATCTAAGTACCTTGAGGAAGAGAAAACAATAGTGATTCCGTCAGTAGCGGCGAGCGAACGCGGAGAAGCCCAAACCAGAGAGCTTGCTCTCTGGGGTTGTGGGACATCTCACATGGAGTTACAAAGGAGCCGGTTAAACGAAGAGGTCTGGAAAGGCCCGCCAAAGAAGGTAAAAGCCCTGTACTTGAAAGTCTGCTCTCTCCGAGATGTATCCCGAGTAGTGCGGGGCACGTGAAACCCCGTATGAATCCGGCAGGACCATCTGCCAAGGCTAAATACTTCCTAGCGACCGATAGTGAAGCAGTACCGTGAGGGAAAGGTGAAAAGCACCCCGGAAGGGGAGTGAAATAGAACCTGAAACCGTGTGCTTACAAAAAGTCAGAGCCCGTTTTAGGGGTGATGGCGTGCCTTTTGTAGAATGAACCGGCGAGTTACGTTCCCGTGCAAGGTTAAGGTGAAGAGCCGGAGCCGCAGCGAAAGCGAGTCTGAATAGGGCGAATTAGTACGTGGACGTAGACCCGAAACCGGGTGATCTACCCCTGTCCAGGGTGAAGGTGCGGTAACACGCACTGGAGGCCCGAACCCACGCACGTTGAAAAGTGCGGGGATGAGGTGGGGGTAGCGGAGAAATTCCAATCGAACTCGGAGATAGCTGGTTCTCCCCGAAATAGCTTTAGGGCTAGCCTCGGAAAACAGAGTCGTGGAGGTAGAGCACTGATTGGGTGCGGGGCCCGCAAGGGTTACCAAGCTCAGTCAAACTCCGAATGCCATAGACTTACTTCCGGGAGTCAGACAGTGAGTGCTAAGATCCATTGTCAAAAGGGAAACAGCCCAGACCATCAGCTAAGGTCCCCAAGTGTGTGTTAAGTGGGAAAGGATGTGGAGTTGCACAGACAACCAGGATGTTGGCTTAGAAGCAGCCACCATTGAAAGAGTGCGTAATAGCTCACTGGTCGAGTGACTCTGCGCCGAAAATGTAACGGGGCTAAACACACCACCGAAGCTATGGCTTGATGCTTTGCATCAGGGGTAGGGGAGCGTTGTATAAGGGTTGAAGGTGTACCGTAAGGAGCGCTGGACATTATACAAGTGAGAATGCCGGTATGAGTAACGAAAAGATCAGTGAGAATCTGATCCGCCGAAAGCCTAAGGGTTCCTGAGGAAGGCTCGTCCGCTCAGGGTAAGTCGGGACCTAAGGCGAGGCCGAAAGGCGTAGTCGAAGGACAACAGGTCGAAATTCCTGTACCACCGTAAGCCGTTATGAGCAATGGGGGGACGCAGCAGGGTAGTGACGCGGACTGATGGATGTCCGTCTAAGCAGTGAGGCTGATGTGTAGGCAAATCCGCACATCGTAAGGCTGGGCTGTAATGGGGAGCGAAAATTATAGTAGCGAAGGTCATGATCTCACACTGCCAAGAAAAGCCTCTAGCCAGGTGATGGTGCCCGTACCGCAAACCGACACAGGTAGGCGAGAAGAGAATTCTAAGGCGCGCGGAAGAACTCTCGTTAAGGAACTCGGCAAAATGACCCCGTAACTTCGGGAGAAGGGGTGCCCCGGTAGTGTGAATAGCACGAGGGGGCCGCAGTGAAAAGGCCCAAGCGACTGTTTAGCAAAAACACAGGTCTGTGCGAAGCCGTAAGGCGAAGTATACGGGCTGACGCCTGCCCGGTGCTGGAAGGTTAAGGGGAGCGGTTAGGAGCAATCCGAAGCTGTGAACCGAAGCCCCAGTAAACGGCGGCCGTAACTATAACGGTCCTAAGGTAGCGAAATTCCTTGTCAGGTAAATTCTGACCCGCACGAATGGCGTAACGACTTGGGCGCTGTCTCAACGAGAGATCCGGTGAAATTTTAATACCTGTGAAGATGCAGGTTACCCGCGACAAGACGGAAAGACCCCATGGAGCTTTACTGCAGCTTGATATTGAATTTGGGTACGATCTGTACAGGATAGGTGGGAGCCTTTGAAGCAGGAGCGCAAGCTTCTGTGGAGGCACCGTTGGGATACCACCCTGATCGTATCTAGGTTCTAACCTGGTACCGTAATCCGGTGCGGGGACAGTGTCAGGTGGGCAGTTTGACTGGGGCGGTCGCCTCCTAAAGAGTAACGGAGGCGCCCAAAGGTTCCCTCAGAATGGTTGGAAATCATTCGAAGAGTGCAAAGGCATAAGGGAGCTTGACTGCGAGACCTACAAGTCGAGCAGGGACGAAAGTCGGGCTTAGTGATCCGGTGGTACCGCATGGAAGGGCCATCGCTCAACGGATAAAAGCTACCCTGGGGATAACAGGCTTATCTCCCCCAAGAGTCCACATCGACGGGGAGGTTTGGCACCTCGATGTCGGCTCATCGCATCCTGGGGCTGAAGTAGGTCCCAAGGGTTGGGCTGTTCGCCCATTAAAGCGGTACGCGAGCTGGGTTCAGAACGTCGTGAGACAGTTCGGTCCCTATCTGTCGTGGGCGTAGGAAATTTGAGAGGAGCTGTCCTTAGTACGAGAGGACCGGGATGGACGTACCGCTGGTGTACCAGTTGTTCCGCCAGGAGCACCGCTGGGTAGCTATGTACGGAAGGGATAAGCGCTGAAAGCATCTAAGCGTGAAGCCCCCCTCAAGATGAGATTTCCCAGTATGTAAGACCCCTTGAAGACGACGAGGTAGATAGGCTGGGGGTGGAAGTGCAGCAATGCATGGAGCTGACCAGTACTAATCGGTCGAGGGCTTATCCAATATGCAAGTTGTAAATCGCACATTTCGTTTCGGATCTAGTTTTCAGAGAATAAACTCTGAGATGTAAGCTAAGCTATGCGTTTGGTGGCGATGGCGGAGGGGTTCCACACGTACCCATCCCGAACACGACCGTTAAGCCCTCTAGCGCCGATGGTACTTGGACCGCAGGGTCCTGGGAGAGTAGGACGCCGCCAAGCGAACTCTTTCATCCTACATAGAAAACAGGCTCTGCATGTTAACGTTGTATGATGAATTGCATTTGCCCTGCAAATGCATATTATTCCCTGATAGCTCAGTTGGTAGAGCACTCGACTGTTAATCGAGTTGTCACAGGTTCGAGCCCTGTTCGGGGAGCCATTTGCTCTCATAGCTCAGTAGGTAGAGTGCATCCATGGTAAGGATGAGGTCACCGGTTCGATCCCGGTTGAGAGCTTTGGAAATGGGGCCCGTTGGTCAAGGGGTTAAGACACCTCCCTTTCACGGAGGTAACAGGGGTTCGAATCCCCTACGGGTCATAGCTATATTTATTAGCTTAAAAAAGGGATGAGAATCCCAAAGGTTCGTCGGAGGATAAACTTCGTTAGCAATGGCTTCGCAGTCTCGAACGAAGTGAGAGTATCCCCTACGGGTCATATATATGGAGGCTTAGCTCAGCTGGGAGAGCATCTGCCTTACAAGCAGAGGGTCGGGGGTTCGATCCCCTCAGCCTCCACCACTTAACTTAATGGGGATTAGCCAAGCGGTAAGGCAACGGACTTTGACTCCGTCATGCATAGGTTCAAATCCTATATCCCCAGCCATCTTATTTTTCAGTTTGAGTCATTAGCTCAGTTGGTAGAGCACCTGACTTTTAATCAGGGTGTCGAAGGTTCGAGCCCTTCATGACTCACCATTATATGCGCGTGTGGCGGAATTGGCAGACGCACTAGACTTAGGATCTAGCGTTTCACGACGTGGGGGTTCAAGTCCCTCCACGCGCATAGGTTTTGCGGAAGTGGCTCAGCGGTAGAGCATCGCCTTGCCAAGGCGAGGGTCGCGGGTTCGATTCCCGTCTTCCGCTCCAATATTTGCGCCCTTAGCTCAGCTGGATAGAGCGTTTGACTACGAATCAAAAGGCCGGGAGTTCGAATCTCTCAGGGCGCGCCATTATTTTCATAAATATCGGGATGTAGCTCAGCTTGGTAGAGCACCTGGTTTGGGACCAGGGGGTCGCATGTTCAAATCGTGTCATCCCGATTTTTATTTGCGGGTGTAGTTCAATGGTAGAACTTTAGCCTTCCAAGCTAATAGCGTGGGTTCGATTCCCATCACCCGCTTCATGATTCATTGAAAAGTCTCTGTATATACAGGGACTTTTCTTTTATTTATAGAAACAACACCTCATTATAATACCAATCTCCCCTATATTCGTTTGATAAGTGAAAGAATAACTCAAACCTCTTCATTAAATTCTGCTATAAGAATCAAAAAATTATAAAAACACTCTTTAATTTATTGCGTCACTGTGATAAAGTATACAAAAGCTTGCTTTGCCGGTCATGTTTCTTTATGTTTCGTCTGGTTTGTAATAATGGAAATCATGCAGATACGAATCCATTCAGGTGCAACGAACATTCCAAGTCTAACTGTATATTTATGAAAAATTAAGAATAGGTATGAGTTATTCGAGTAATGAAAAGTACGTGAAAAAGGTATCATGCGACAGCATTTGACCATTAATCGAAGCAGAACAAGAAAATGAATAATAAAGCGTGTTTTTGTGCTGTAAATCAGGGTAAATCCCCATTTTTACTAGTAGAAAAATAAAGATTTTCGTACCATTTTATTGTATGATGTTATGAAGGTGTCAAATTTACGTGTACGAATGGAACGATCAGATGGGAGGATAAGCATGACTGAAACTATGGTAACCGCCAGCAAAAGCCAATCCAACAACCTGCTTCGGCGAGACGTGCGGTTCCTGGGCAATATACTCGGAGAAGTTCTTGTCCATCAAGGAGGCACGGAACTTCTAGATATCGTTGAGAAGATTCGGGAAACGAGCAAATCGTTGCGTGCAGAGTTCTTGCCAGAACTTTATGCAGAGTTCAAAACGATGATCCAGGAATTAGACTCAGAAAATCGCCATCAGGTGATTCGAGCTTTTGCGATTTATTTTCAATTAGTTAATATTGCTGAACAAAACCATCGGATCCGGCGTAAACGGGATTATGAACGTTCTGCAGGGGACGCTGTGCAGCCTGGATCGATTGAAAAAGCAGTACAAGATCTGAAGGAACGTGGACTGTCTCACACGGAAGTAGAGGATATTCTAGAAGATTTATCGCTGGAATTGGTGATGACAGCTCATCCAACCGAAGCCATGCGTCGGGTTATACTGGACATCCACAAACGGATATCCGAAGATGTCATGTCACTTGATAATCCTACGCTGACGTTGCGTGAACGTGAACAGTTGCGGGAGAAGTTGCTGAATGAAGTCATTACACTATGGCAGACTGATGAGCTTCGTGACCGTAAACCGACTGTGCTTGATGAAGTACGGAACGGAATGTATTACTTTCATGAAACGTTGTTCCATGTACTTCCGGATGTATACCAGGAGCTTGAACGCTGCCTGAATAAATTTTATCCTGACCATGACTGGCATGTGCCGACGTATTTGCGGTTCGGTTCCTGGATCGGTGGAGACCGGGATGGAAATCCTTCGGTAACTTCAGATGTAACATGGCAGACACTGTTGATGCAGCGTAAGCTCGCTTTACGTGAGTATCAACGGATTATGATTGAACTTATGGGACATCTCAGCTTCAGCACGAACATCATTCACGTATCGGATGAGCTGGTGCAGTCGATTGAGCAAGATCGTAGTTGTGTAACGTTGAAAAAAGTGGACATGTGGCGGAATGAAAAAGAGCCATATCGCATTAAATTGGCTTATATGATTGCCAAGCTGAACAATGTTCTGGATGAGAACAAAGTAGGACAGCCTGACCGCTATGACAGCGCTCAAGGACTGATGGATGATCTGATGATTATCGATCGCAGCCTGCGTCATCACTTTGCAGACTATGTAGCAGATACGACCATTCGTAAAATGATTCGTCAAGTGGAGCTGTTCGGATTCCATACAGCTGCATTGGATGTGCGTCAGCACAGCAAAGAGCATGAAAATGCGATGTCGGAGATTTTGGCCAAGATGAACATCGTAGAAGATTATGCTCGTTTGACGGAAGATGGCAAAATCGATTTGCTGGCTCGTTTGCTGGATGATCCTCGTCCGCTGACTTCCCCTTATCACCAATACACTGAGGGGACCAAAGAAACTCTGGATGTATTCCGTACGATCAAACGTGCTCAGAGCGAGTTTGGGGCCGGCTGTATCACAAGCTACCTGATTAGTATGACCCAAGGAGCAAGTGATCTGCTTGAGGTTATGGTATTTGCAAAAGAAGTAGGTTTGTTCCGCAAAGAGCATAACGGTGAAGTGGTATCTACGCTTCAAGCGGTTCCATTGTTTGAAACGATTGATGATCTTCATGCCGCTTCGGAAATTATGGAGAAGCTGTTCAATCTTCCGGTATATCGCGCAAGTGTGAGTGGACGGAATGAACTGCATGAAATCATGTTGGGTTACTCGGACAGCAACAAGGATGGCGGAGTTGTTACAGCCAACTGGGAGCTGCGCGTGGCGATGAATGCTATCACCGCTGTTGGGAATAAACACGGCGTTAAACTGAAGTTCTTCCATGGTAGAGGTGGAGCGCTTGGACGTGGGGGTATGCCTCTCAACCGTAGTATTCTTGCTCAACCACCACACACCATTGGTGGGGGCATCAAGATTACAGAGCAGGGTGAGGTTATCTCTTCCCGTTATTCCCTTCAGGGAATTGCATACCGCAGTCTTGAGCAGGCTACATCGGCTTTGATTACAGCTGCACTAAACGGTCTGGAGCCGCAGGAGTCGGACTCAGAGCGTCAGTGGGACAGCATCATCAAAGATATTTCTGAAGTATCCCTGACAAAATACCAGGATCTCATCTTCCGTGATCCAGACTTCTTTACTTTCTTCAAGGAATCGACACCGCTGCCTGAGGTTGGGGAACTGAATATTGGTTCACGTCCATCCAAACGGAAAAACAGCGACAAGTTCGAGGACCTGAGAGCGATCCCTTGGGTATTTGCCTGGACCCAAAGTCGTTATCTGCTTCCCGCATGGTATGCGGCAGGAACGGGACTTCAAAGTTACTATCAGGATAAAGAAGAAAATCTGGTTGTCCTGAAAGAAATGTATGAAAACTTCCCATTCTTCCGTACACTAATTGATACGGTACAGATGGCTGTTGCCAAAGCAGATCTGGTTATTGCGAAGGAATACTCGGCCATGACTTCCAATGTGGAAGCACGTGATCGCATCTATGGTCAGATTGAATCTGAATTCAAACTTACCAAAGAGCTGATTCTGAAAATTACGGGAGAAGCTGAAATTTTGGATGATGTACCGGTGATTCAAGAGTCGATCCGACTTCGTAATCCATATGTCGATCCTTTGTCCTACATGCAGGTCCAACTTCTGAGTGAGCTCAGAGACATGCGTGAGCGTGGCGAGGATGACACAGAGTTGCTGCGTGAAGTGCTGCTTACAATTAACGGCATTGCTGCAGGACTTCGGAATACGGGCTGATCATTAACCTGCTTAACAATATATGAAGTGAATTTTCCAGCCATATAGATAGTAAAAGCTTAATTCTTTCCTCAGCTTGAGTGAGAGATGAAACGGGACTCCTTCGGGAGTTCCCGTTTTTACTGTTTTTGGCGGTTATTTTCCGGCACAGTCTTGATTTTTGACCAAAGTTGATTTACGATTTGATTGGTGAATTACAAGTGTGGACGGGTATCAGAAGGCGGAAGACCCATCAGCATGTCTGGGGGAATAAGGGTGGACAATTTGGAGAACAGGCTTGTTAAGCTGGTACTGAAGGGTGACCAGCGAGCCTTTGCAGAAATCGTTGAATTATACAAGGACAAGCTGTTTCATCTGGCATACCGGATGCTGAACAATCGTCATGAAGCTGAGGACGTTGTACAGGAGACGTTTTTACGTGTGTTTCGTAATATGGAGAAGTATGATCCGAACCAGAAGTTCTCAACCTGGATATATCGGATTGCAACCAATCTGTGTATTGACCGCTTACGGCGGAAGAAACCTTCTTATTCATTGGATGCAGAGCTGAATGATCAGGAAGGATCTGATGGTTATGCAATGCTTCCAAGCGATGATCGTACACCAGAGAGTGAAGCACTTTTGTCTGAAACACAGACACTAATCCGTGAAGCGATTGACAGTTTGCCGGCCAAGTATAAATCAGTCATGATTTTGAGATATTTACAGGACTTGTCGCTACAGGAAATCAGTGATGTGACAGGTATGCCCGTAACAACGATTAAGACTCGTGTTCATCGGGGCCGTGATTTTTTGCGTAAAAAACTGGAATACAAGTTGTAAATGTAAAACGTCTGTATTTTGGGCGAAATTATTTGAAACATATCCGAAACGGATGCGTATGTAATGTATGCAAGTCTTATGCGTGCTTTTTGGCAATGCAAGGACTAAGTGATCTAAGAAAGGATTGGCTCTCATATGGATTGCAACTCGGCCGTCTCTTTAATGCATGAATGTTTGGATGAGTCGTTGTCCCCGGCCCAGAAGGTTGAACTGAAAAGTCACCTTGTGACCTGTCCGGATTGTCGCATGCGCTTTAAAGAGTTGGAACAGACGGAAATGCTACTCTTTGCCATGAAACACTATTCACCGTCTGCCTCGGATGAGCTGACCAATCGAATTATGAATGCTCTGCCCCAGCCCAAGAGACAGCAAGTATGGCTCAAATGGGTCAAAGGACATCCCGCGCTGACGGCGGCAGCCTTCTTTTTGGTCGTGATGCTCTTTAGCGCCTGGAATTTCTGGAATCAGAATAACGAAATGGTCGTTAAGGGAAATAATTTGGACCAGATCGTGATTGAAGGAAACACGGTTATTGTTCCGGAGGGCAAGTCCATTGCTGGCGATCTTACGATAGAGAATGGAACTGCTCAGGTATACGGTGATGTAAATGGCAATCTAACGGTCATCGACGGACAGTTGTATCAGGCTTCAACGGCACATATTTCCGGTCAGGTGAAAAGTATTGATCAGGCGCTGGACTGGTTCTGGTACAAAATAACCAATATGGTAAATGAAGTGGCTTATCGCTAAAACAGGGTAAATTCTTCAATGGTATATACCAAGCAGGGTACCTCCAGATTGCTGGGGTACTCTTTTTTTATCTGATAACTTTGTAATTTATGGGATTTGTGTTGTTTATGCGCAGTTTGTGACTCCCGTAACTTGCAACATGAACGTTAACGTTATAACCTAGATACTAAAGAGAACATACTACTACATATAGATAAGCTTTTTGCATAAATCCAAAGAGCGTCTTTCAATCAGCAAAATATAGATGGAAATGATTCTGTTCGTCTTTACGCTGGTTAGATCAGAGTGCTCGTTTCTGGCCAACTTTTGTACCTGAGAGTGAGTCTGAATGGATTATGCAAATGCGATAAAGGATTAATTAAATCCTAATGGGTTAATATGAGAGCAGGGTTTACTCATCAATGGGGATAGCGGGGGCTGGCTTATGAACTATTTTGCTGACTTAACGTGGAAAGAGTCCATTAAGGACGTTATCGATATATTGATCGTTACCTATATTATGTACAAATTGATTTTGCTTGTGCGGGGTACCCGTGCAGTTCAGTTGCTTAAAGGCATTCTGTTCCTTGTAGTGATCTGGGCACTAAGTACGTGGCTAAACCTTTATACGCTCAAATGGCTGATGAACCAGATGTTTACGTTTGGTGTCGTTGCGGTCTTTATTATCTTTCAACCGGAACTGCGCCGAGGTCTGGAGCAATTGGGTAGAGGTAAACTGTTTGGACGCTCGGCAGCAGCAAGTGATGAAGAATTAACGGTTTTAATTGGTGAGATTATTAAGTCCGTAAATTATTTGTCACGACGTAAAATTGGTGCACTGGTTGTATTTGAACGAGAAACAGGTCTGAACGATTACACGGAGTCCGGCATTCAGATGCAATCTCTGGTTAGCTCGGAGCTGATGATTAACATTTTTATTCCGAATACACCGCTCCATGATGGAGCCGTCATTATACAGGGCAAACAGATTTCGGCGGCAGCCTGTTATTTGCCTTTGTCCGAGAATCCGTTTATTAGCAAAGAGCTAGGAACGCGTCACCGTGCAGCAATTGGGATTACCGAGGTTGCAGATGCGATCTGTTTGGTTGTTTCGGAGGAGACGGGACAAGTGTCGCTTGCGATGAATGGACAGGTTGTTCGTGATATTAAGGAAGAATCATTGATTGCCAAACTGTACGAAGAACTGCGTCCAACATCCAATCTGACTAAAAAGAATGGTTGGACTACCTTCTGGAAACGGAAGGGGGGACGTAAAAATGGATAAATGGTTCAATAACAACAATTTTGCCAAGATTCTCGCTTTAGCGGTGAGTTTGTTGCTCTGGTTCATGATACATCTGGATGAAGTACCAACTACGCCAACGATCACGACAGGGACAACTAATAAGGTTGTGGAGCGTACTGTGCCTGTTCAGCCTTATGGACTCGACAGTAACTCCTATGTGCTTACTTCATTAAGTACGGATGAGGTACGTCTGGAGATTAAAGGGCAGCGTTCGATGTTAACTTCGATTTTTACGAATGATGATTATAAGGTGCTAGTGGATCTTAGTCAGGTGAAAGATGGGTCCAATACGTTACCGCTAGTACCCGATCTGCCTTCCGGGGTTGAGGTAGTCAGCATGGAGCCTTCCATGGTTACGGTCAACGTGGAGAAATTGGGCACCAAATCCTTCAATGTGAATATTGTACCCGAAGGAGAACCATCCGCCGGATATAACGCTGGAACGCCCGTTGTTGAACCTTCAGGTCCAGTTAAGGTAACTCTGCCGGAAGGGCAGCTTGACGCCGTAGCGAAGGTTCAGGGCAGTGTGAGCGTGAAGGATGCGAAGGATGACGTAACGCAGAAAAAAGTGAAGCTTCAGGCATACGATGCCGAAGGCAAGGTCATTGAAAATGCGATTGTTACACCAGAAACCGTTGAAGTCCGTATTCCGGTCAGTCAGCCCTATACAACTGTGCCCTTAAGAATCAAATATTCGGGACAGCTGCCGGAGGGAATGGTGCTCTCCACGGTTGAACCAAGCGTGAAAGAAGTCTCGGTTTACGGAACAGAGGATGCGCTTGCGGGTATACAGTCCTACGACCAAGTAACCCTTGATCTTACACAGTTCAATGAGCCAGGAACGTCTACAGTTAACGTGGACTTGACGCCGCCTCCCGGTTTTGAGAAAATCGAGCCTAGTTCGATTCAGCTTAAGGTGACGGTATCGCCTTACGATGAGCTTCAGGAGACGACCAAAGTCTTTCCGAACGTGCCCATTACGCTTACTGACGCGGGGAACGGGCTGGAAGGGACACTGGTGACTCCCAAAAGTGGCGGCTTGAATATTACGCTTAGAGGTTCTTCCACGATGCTTGAAGGTCTAAGTAGTGATGATATCAAGCTGACTGCGGATCTTGCTGGACTTGCGGTAGGCACACATGAAATAAAGCTTGAGGCTGACTTGCCTCGTTTTGCCAAACTGGATGAATCATCAGTTGATCTGAGCGCTACCGTCAAAATTAGCGAAAAGGCTGATGATACGACGGTTGCTCCCGGCGAGGATCCGAATGATGAAGGAACGCTGGGCCCTGATCCTTCACCAGCCGAAGTCGAGAATGGAGATACCGAAACTGCTCCTGGAGAAGAAGAAACAGAATCGAATACGGACAATCAGGAGCAGAGCCAGCAGGGGAATACCAGTCGAGGTAACTCCAATAACAGCGGTAGCAGTAATAGTGGCTCCAATCCGTAAAGAAAATGTTCAGATCAGAATTTTAAAAATAACGTTTATGCTCTTATATGATGCGAATAGAAGGAGTTAGATCATGGGGAAATATTTTGGTACAGACGGCGTAAGAGGTGTTGCCAATAAAGAATTAACGGCGGAGCTGGCTTACAGCATCGGACGTTGTGGTGGTTATGTGCTTGCAGGCGGTGTGGAAAGACCAAAAGTGGTTATTGGTATGGATACCCGAATCTCGGGGCTTATGCTGGAATCCGCACTGGTTGCAGGTTTGCTGTCCATTGGCGCCGATGTAATTCGTCTGGGTGTTGTATCCACTCCTGGAGTGGCGTATATTGCTCGTCTGCTGAAAGCCGATGCAGGGGTAATGATCTCGGCTTCTCACAATCCGGTTGAGGATAATGGAATTAAATTTTTCGGGGGAGATGGCTTCAAGCTGTCCGATGAGACGGAGAACCGGATTGAAGAACTGATGGATGCAGAAACGGATCAATTGCCGCGCCCAGTAGGTGGTGGTTTGGGGACCGTTACTGTGGATGAAGAATCCCGTTATCGCTATTTGGACTACCTGAAAACAACGGTAAATGAATCGTTCTCAGGACTCAAAATTGTTCTGGACTGTGCTAACGGAGCAGCTTATGAACTGGCACCCAAGTTGTTCAGAGAACTTGGTGCAGAAGTCATTGCCATTGGCGCTGAGCCTAACGGCCTGAATATCAATGAGCAATGCGGATCAACTCATCCGGAGCATTTGAAACAAGAGGTGCTGAAACATAATGCGGATCTGGGCCTTGCTTTTGACGGGGATGCGGATCGTCTGATTGCTATTGATGAGACAGGAGCTGAGGTTGATGGTGACTTCATTCTGTGCATCTGTGGTGATGCGATGAATCGTGCAGGCAAGCTGAAAGACAGTACCGTGGTATCTACCGTAATGAGTAACATCGGATTCTACAAAGCAACGGAGAAACTGGCACTGAAAACAGCTAAGACTGCTGTGGGTGACCGTTATGTGATGGAAGAAATGCGCCGTGGGGGTTATAACCTGGGTGGAGAGCAATCCGGTCATGTTATTTTCTTGGATTACAACACAACAGGCGACGGCATGCTGACAGCGATTCAGCTTGTGGACACGATGAAGGCTTCCGGTAAAAAACTGAGTGAACTTAAGGCGCTGATGACCCAGTATCCACAAGTATTGGTGAACGTGCGTGTTGAAGATAAGAGTAAATACGAGGGCAATTCCGCGATTGAGCAAGCCATTGCTACAGTAGAGCAGCATCTGGGCGATAATGGACGTGTACTTGTTCGTGCGTCCGGGACCGAATCCCTGATCCGCGTTATGGCGGAAGGACCAGATAAAGATGAACTTGAACAATTCGTATCTCAAATTGCAGATGTTGTGCAAAAAGAACTGGTATAGGACCTGATCCATAGGCCTTCCAAACACGGTTGTTTCAAGGGAATCACTGTCTCATAAGGTTTAATCTAACAGGGTTTATGCCATACAAACCCATATTCCTACGTCCCGACCTAGTGAGACCATGGGTCTGTTTATCCGGTCGGGATTGTGGGTAAATATGCCGAAATTGTCACAGGTACTTTGCTCCATTGCAAAATGAACCTGACGTGCATATAATGAGTGGAGTCGTCATTCAGACACAGAAAGTGAGGATCGTAAGGTACTAGTTACACAAGCGCCAGAGCTTGAAGTTGCGCGGGAAGGATTTTGATCAGTACTAATCTTGAAACCATGAAGATGTTACTGAGCAAGATCGACGGCAATCAAGCTGACGAGGTGGAGGTGTTCGGATTGTTCGGCGGGGACCTCCCGGTGATGCACCAGAGCCGTAAACCGGATTGCGGAAAATGGATGGGTGACTGTCCACACAACGCGCCGGTAGGTGCAGGATTCAACTAAAATTCAAATGAATGTGCGCGAAGAGCGTGAACAGTGCGCGGACGGGAAAATGATGTACATTCATGATTGCATCTAATAACAGCTTATGACTGCGGAGCGGCAAGAGGCTGCTCTGATCATTGATAATTGAATAATTGAAAGTTTTCATGATACGTTAGGCAATCATTTTCATTTTTTCGATATGCCGTGCCAGCCTGTTTCTCTTCGTGACACAGTATTCATATACAAACGGAGGAAATAAACTATGTGCGGTATTGTTGGATATATTGGTAATAAGAACACTCAATCGGTATTGGTCGAAGGCTTGAAGAAACTCGAGTATCGTGGTTATGATTCTGCAGGTATCGCTGTATTCACACCGGAAGGTCTGCAAATCACGAAAGCTCTTGGTCGTCTTGCGAACCTTGAAGCTAAGCTGGATGGTGCACCACTGGTAGGTAATGCCGGAATCGGACACACACGTTGGGCAACTCATGGTAAACCATCTGATGAGAACTCTCATCCACACACGGATGGAAGCCAGAAGTTCTCTGTTGTGCATAACGGTATTATTGAGAACTACCTGGATCTGAAGGACGAATTGATGGCTCAAGGTCACACGTTCACTTCCGAGACAGATACTGAAGTTATTTCTCACCTGATCGCACGTGAATACAATGGTGATATCGTTAAAACAGTGCAAAAAGTGATCACGTTGTTGCGTGGCGCATTCGCACTGGGTGTATTGACAGAGCATGAGCCTGAGAAACTCGTAGCTGTGCGTCAAGCAAGCCCATTGATTATTGGTATTGGTGAAGGCGAGAACTTCATTGGTTCCGACATCCCGGCAATTCTGGAACATACACGTAACGTGTACATTCTGAATGATGGTGAGATGGCTGTGTTGACACATGATGCTGTCGAATTGATGACGATTGAAGGTAACTTTATTTCTCGGGAAATGATTCGTGTCGATTGGGATGCTGTAACCGCAGAAAAAGGCGGATTCGAGCACTTCATGCTGAAAGAAATTCATGAGCAACCAAAAGCATATCGTGATACCATGCTGGGTCGCATCGATAATGAAAGCAAAAAGGTTCAACTTCCTGAGTTGAAAATGACTGAAGAACAAATTAAAAATATCCGTAACGTTCAAATCATCGCTTGTGGTACAGCGTACCATGCAGGTCTGGTTGGACGTACAGTGATTGAGCAATTGGTACGTATTCCGGTTGAAACAGATGTGGCTTCCGAATACCGCTATCGTTCCCCGATCGTAAGCAAAGATACACTTGTGATCGTGGTGAGCCAATCTGGTGAAACGGCTGATACACTTGCTGCACTGCGTGAAGCACAGTCAAATGGTGCACATGTACTCGCCATCACTAACGTTGTAGGTAGCTCCATTGCACGTGATGCAGACGATGTGATTGCAACACTGGCAGGACCGGAAATTGCAGTAGCTTCCACCAAAGCGTACACTTCGCAATTGATCGCGTTCAACCTGCTGGGTCTGTACCTTGCACAAGTTCGTGGCACACAAACAGCAGAAGAGATTGCTCACACGCTGGCAGCAATGCAAGCATTGCCTGAGCAAGTTGAATCCATGCTGGAGCAAGCGGAAGCTATTAAAGGATATGCAGAACAAATCTCCAAACATGAACATCTCTTCTTCATCGGCCGCGGTCTGGACTATGCAGTAGCACAAGAAGGATCGTTGAAACTGAAAGAGATCTCTTATATTCACTCCGAAGCGTATGCTGCGGGTGAGTTGAAACATGGTACGCTCGCATTGATCGAGGACGGTATCCCTGTCATTGCTTTGGCAACGCAGGAGAACGTTCTGGAGAAAACTGTGAGCAACATCAAAGAAGTGAAAGCACGTGGCGCAGACGTACTGGCAATTACGTACGAAGAGCACGTAGCACCATTGCTGAAATCCGTTGACCAAGCGTTTGCGATTCCTAAGACGTTGCCACTGCTCAGCCCGGCTCTGTCCGTTGTAGCATTGCAATTACTGGCATACTACGCTTCCCTGGCACTAGGTCACGATGTGGATAAACCACGTAACCTGGCGAAAAGTGTAACGGTAGAGTAAGGGATTGTTAATTTCTTATATTATATAAGTTTATATTAAAAGGGTCCTGATGACAGTTGTCATTAGGACCCCTTTTTGTTATGAACCTTTCCATTATGAATCTAACGTTAAAATTCCTATGTCGAAATCAGTAGAGGGCACATTTATGAAATCCTTTGACTGAAGCAAAGTTTATAGGGTAAGCACTCTGGTTATAGGGGTCGAACAGAAATTTTATCTATTTTTCGAATGGAAATAATTAATTTTCATTGTTATATGAACATAAATCTTTAATCCAGAGATAATACATCTTAAAGACTCTCTGCACGATTAGTTTTAGTTTCTAACGGTAATACCCACGAGCAACAGGATAATTTGAAATGAGTTTAAAAATGATGCTCATAAATAGAGTTTTCCATTGTCATGTTTGTTTTAGAATTTACTATTGGTTACGCCCAAGTCGTAATCGTTTCAACTGGGAGACGATAGGAAGGGTAGCCATCTTTGGCTGCTTTACCTATGGAGATCAACATCACGGGCTGGAAACGCTCTTTATCTAGTCCGAAGGCTTCAGAGATCTGGTCTTTATCATAGCCGGCCATAGGGTTCGTATCATAGCCATGGGCACGGGCAACGAGCATGAGTTGCATGGATATGAGACCTGAGTCAATGAGATTAATATCACGTAGTTGGGAAGCGTTTATGTTCGCATAATAAGGTTTTACCTGCTGCATTTGCATATCCATGATGTCTTGTGGCATGTATCCAAGTTCCACTGATTTATTGAAAATCTCTTCCATGTATTCAACGTTATTGGCATCGTAAAACACGGCAATGACAGCCGAGGACGTTAGTGCCTGTGTCTGGTTAAAAGAGGCTAGTGGTGCAAGCTTCTCTTTGCCTTCAGCACTGTCGATGACAAGAAAACGCCACGGTTGCATGTTAATCGCCGAAGGGGCACGTGAAGCTTTCGCCAGTATCTCTGTCATCTCCTGGCGGCTGATTTTGACTTCAGGGTCGTAGACCTTAACGGAATGGCGCTCCAAGACGATGGTATCAAAATCATTTGTTTTGTTGAATTGGCCGGTAATTGTATTCATATGGATATCTCTCCTCATATCTAATATTGGTGAGAGTGGGTTATGGGGTTACCTCAATCCGTCTCACTATGAGGATTGTAAACTATGAAGTATACTTTATAGCAAGAAAAAGAAACGAGGGCGATCCATATGAAAATTAGTGAAGTAGCCAAGAGTGTAAACCTTCCGATATCCACTATTCGTTATTATGAGAAGATAGGTATTATCACGGATGAACATATACTGAGAGATAAAAATAACTATCGGGTATATGCCCAGAGCATTATTCAGCATCTGGAAGTAGTTAAACAATGTTTAGCTGTTGGTTTTACGATCCATGAGATCCAATCTATGATCTCTAAACAGGGATTTTCAAGTAATGAACAAGCAAGCGTTATCCAAGCGAAAATAACAGAAATTGAAGAGGCACAGAAAAAATTAGAGAATTCCAAACAAAATCTGTACGATATTCTTAAGGCGGATATCACTTGTGAGGATGGTTTTGGCAAGTATTGAGCCTCACGTCCCTATTGAGCTTATTATTCAGTACACTCTAACATCAAATCGAAACAATGGAATACAGACCGTTCTGTATACGTAGACTACCGGGTTGCCCCGTTTCAACTTTTACCTCCGTGGCGAATACCCCGGGATTGCGTCCGTCTGGGAACCATGGCGTCTCTTTGTCAATTACAATAAACATGCCTTCCGCGTCCCCGATGGGGGCAAATTGTTTTCCGTCTCCGGCAAAGGGTTCAAGGTGATACTGCCCATTCATTTTGCTTATGGTATCGGGTACATCATCGACAGGCAGACCAATCTCGCTAATGCATAGTAGCTGCCTAGAATCAAAGGTTTCTTCGACTGCATTATCCAACGAATGGTGTGCGATGAACTCCATCAAATTACCACTCGGGTCATAGAAATAGATAGCTGTTGCGTCCCAGTAGGGGAAATAGAACTCATCTTTATCGTCCTTGGAAAGCAAAGGAATGTTTCGATCTTGAACCCATTTCTTGGCTTCAGCAAGTTGGTTTGTCGGAATCGTAAATGCCACATGATAGAAGGGCTTTTCCTGATCAGGAGCGTGCTGAAATGAAAGGACCGAATTTCCTGTGCGGAACGATACGGATGATGCACTCTCATCCAGTAGCTCCAACTCCAGTAACGTACCGTAAAACTGCTTCATGGCCTCCATTTGATGGGTGAACAAATTAACCTCTTTTATTTGCATTCAAGTCACTCCCTCTGAACTTATCCTTGATTAAAATAATCAATGGTTTTCTCAATAAATGCTTTGGCAGATTGGGTCAGGTAACGGTCGGACCGATGAATGATCTCAAAATGACGGTAAGGGGCATCGTCCGTAATTCGGATGCTGCGTAGTGTTGGTTCATTCATTGCCTTGATCAGTGGATATGGCAGCACTGTTCCGCCAACGTTAGCTTTGACCAGACTAATAATGGAGGTTGCCGAACTTGTCTCCATTATTGTATTCAAGGTAAAGCCATATTTGCGGCAATAGCCATCAACCAGTTCTCTGCCCGTGAATCCTTCCGGAAACATTACGGTCTGAATATCGCGCAATTCCTTAATTCCAATCTCATTTCGTTCAGCCCAAGCGTGGTTCTCCGAAACGACGAGTACATATTCTTCGCTGCACAAAGGAATGCGGACAAGACGGTCATCAGAGTTGGAAGTGAGCTCGATGCCGATGTCGACTTCGTTATCCAACACTTGATTCAGTACATAAATCGAAGAAACAACCTTTAATTTTACCTTGGGAAAATGGGCATGAAAATTAACGAGTAATGGAGTAAGACGGTAGTCCAAATCGGAGGGTAGGACACCAATCACCAGCTTGCCTCGTTGATCATTGCGGAATTCAGCTAATGCATCTTGGGTATTCTGTAAATGCCGAACCATTTGTACACAGTGCTCTAGAAATAGTGTTCCCGCCTGCGTCATCACAATCTTTTTGCCTACCCGGTCGAACAAGGGAACGCCCAACTCATCCTCCAACGCTCGAATCTGTTGACTCAAGGTAGGTTGAGAAATGCCGATTTTATCTGCTGCACGTGTAAAATGGAGTTCCTCACAAACGACGATAAAGTTCTCCATTTGGCGAATTTCCATATGCTTCTCCTCATATCATTGGTTTTTATAATCATTTTAATAGAAACTATTGTATTGTTCAATCATCTTAATACTTCTATACTAGTCTTGCACCACAAAAAGATCTACAGCCTGGATCATTAGTGAATGCAGCTATATAACAATACATGAGGTGATCCATAGTGAAACTATTTTATATCGTTCTGGCGCTTATTCTGGCTTCATTGAATTTGCGACCACCCATTACATCCATTTCACCACTAATGAGTACCTTACAAAGTGATCTAGGTATTAGCGGAATTACTGCAAGTCTGTTAACTACGCTTCCCGTATTATGTATGGGTATATTCGCTCCATTTTCCGTAAAACTGAGCAGGAGGTGGGGGAATGAGGGCGCAATTGTTTTGGCATTAATCCTTATTGGAATGGGTACGGCATTGCGGTTGTTCGTGGGTGCAACGCCTCTGATGATGTTTACTTCATTTCTATCCGGTGTAGGGATTGCATTGGCTGGTCCGTTGTTGTCCAGCTTTATCAAGCAGTACTTCCCTACGCGAGTTGCTGCCATGGTGGGGCTTTACTCTACAGCAATGGTCGTGGGGGCCAGCTTTAGTGTTGGATTATCGGTTCCCCTTCAAAATATCCTGAGAGGGTCGTGGAGGGGATCGTTAGCGATTTGGGCATTGATCGCCGTCATTGCTTTGCCCGTCTGGATGAGATTAGCCTTGGTAGCACGAAAAGATCGACAATCGGGGCAGATTTCTACTGTGAACGTTGAAGCTCTTCCAGTGAAAAATAGTCGAGCATGGGTGCTGACGTTGTTCTTTGGACTGATGGCAGCGATCTTCTATTCATTGACTGCATGGCTTGCGCCTGCGATCCAGAGCCAGGGATATACGAAAGAGACTGCCGGAAGCATCCAAACGTTATTTACGTTAATTTCATTGCCGTCTACGTTATTCATTCCAATGCTCGTTCACCGTTACCAAAGACGTGTGTTCTGGCTTGTTGGATGTGCGTTAATGGAGTTGATAGGCGTCTTAATGCTGAACCTGTCCGTCAGTCCTTGGTTGGCTGCGATCCCACTCGGCATTGGTGCCGGGGGACTGTTTCCGATCGCGCTGATGCTGCCCATTGATGAGACGAATAACGCTCAGGAAGCAAGCGCCTGGTCAGCCATGACTCAATCGGGCGGTTACATTCTGGGCGCGCTCGGTCCACTGGCGCTCGGTTGGCTCCATGATACCACGGGCAGCTTTGTTCAAGCGTTCTATGGTCTGGCTATAATCATCGTGCTGCAAATCATAGTTCAGTTGGCGATAGGCAATAAAAAAAGCTCTCCAGCAGTTCATGATAAATCAGAGTCCAGAGTTTGACGAAAAAAGATGGATATCGATGTGCAAAGAGGTCTCTGGAGGTATCATCTACATGCTGGTTCCTGTTGCGGGCACACATTGCAAATGGTTAGTTGTTGGCGGTAGTTAAATGTGGTCGAGCAAATCCAGATAGTGCTGTCGTAAGGATTCCTTTAGGTGATCTGGCTCCAAGATCTTAATGGACTTGCCGAAGCTTGCGAGATAACGAATGATGAACTCAAGCTCATGGTCTTCATACGACCCGACTAAATAGGAGTATCCAGTTTGTCCAGTATCAGTTCCAGATTCGTTAATAATCCGCATGGATGGAAACTGTTCTTGCTGGAACAGCTCAATCCCGGCTTCATTGATCAGACATTTAAATGGGATAGCGCTCTCTGATGGTTTCCATAACGAGTGGGTATCCTGTAGATTGAGTTCATTAATATGTGGTATAGGTTCGATGTCTGTCACCTCAGACGAGGTGATTCGGTCACATCTGAACACACGGTAGGCCTGTTTATCAAGATCATACGCCTGGCAATACCAGTAGCCTTTCATGGCATAGAGGGCGATGGGCTGAATGGTGCGTATGCTGGGCTTAGTTTTAACGGGATTTGAGCTGTTATCTGGGTTAATACTACTGCTGCGAATATGTTGATACGTAATCTGTATCACTATATTCTGAACAGCGGCCATTAATAGAAATTCCAAATGCTCACTATCCCGGATTTGCTCGGTGTGTCGAAAAGAGACCCGATGCTGGATTTGTTCAATATCCTGTCTCTGGTTTTCGGATAGGGCACTTAGAAACTTCTCGTGAATGGAACGAAAAGAGATCTGAAAGGGCAGGTTGGTAAAGCTGCGTAATGCCTGCATCGCAAAGTAGAGTGCATGAAGCTCACTCGTATTAAACGAAATGGGGGGCAGCTGCATCTGCTGAAGCAAACGATACCCGCCATAACGTCCATATTCGACATAAATGGGAGCACCGATTTCCTCCAATGACGCGATGTCTCGTAATGCAGTTCTCTTGGATATCTGAAACTCCTGCATGAGATCTTGCAGGGTGAAGTGTTGTTTTTGATTTATAAAGCGCAGCATCTGGTTCATTCGTTCCGATTTTTTCATAAAAAAACCTCTCAATGGTGTCATAGATTGGCACCTTTTTTCGTTATAGTAAACAGTGTAATCCAATCAAACGAAGGAGGCAATACAGATGAATTTTGAAGTGATCCCGTTTCTGTCGATGAATGGTGATGCTGCGGCAGCCATTGCTTTTTATGAGAAGTACCTGGGGGCTAATGTGTTATTCAAGAAGAATTACAAAGAGATGAAGGAAATGAATCCGGGGTTTGAGTATCCTGAAGGCCAGGATGAATATATTACACATTCGGTACTCCAGATCGGGGTAAACAAATTGATGATTGCTGAGGAAGAAATGGATACGAGTCGCCCTTGGCAGCTGGGAAACAGTACATCGCTATGTATTCAATCCAAGGATAAAAGTACGATGGATCAGCTGTATACCTCTCTTGTACAACATGAGGACGTGAAAGTGCTCGTGCCTTACGAACAAAATGAATTTAGCCCAGGCTATGGGATTGTACGTGATCCGTTCGGAATTGCGATTCAGCTCTGTGTGACGGTGCATGATTTTTAATAACAGTAAAAATGAATCCGTCATGAGCCTGAAGGATAAATATCCTTTGGGCTCATTTTGAATTCTTTAGAAGTTGTGGTTTTCTACTCCCTAAACTTTCTGCAAACGGGTAGCGTCCAGCTTGGCAAGACGTTTCATCACTTTCTTCAGCATAACGGAGGCTTTGACACGGAGAGGAAGATCGTTGGATATTTCGATGCTGTATGAACCGGCGAGAATCTGCTCTTTGAGCTCGGCAACCGATGCACATGGACGATCCAGCACATTGAATACACTACCGTATTGCAGACACTGGTGGGTATCGCTTCCGGCAGTGACGGGTTTACCGAGGGACTGGGCGAATGGTTCAACCTGCCCGCGGCACGTCTCGATGCCGTATTGGTACATATCCTTGGCGTTCAGATCAAAAGCATCCAAACGTCCCAACAAATCACGGTCCAACTGATACAGTGGGGTGGACTCGCGGAAAGGGTGTGCGCCAATTTTGAGCAAAGGCCAGGCTTCGGCCATATTCAGCAACTCGGCAAAAGGAATGAATGAATTTTTGGCTGTATATGGTTCCAGGCCGCTGCGGACGGCAAGGATATGTTCTTTTTGACCCACCAGCAAAATATGTCCTGTCTCCTGAATATCCACTTCCATGCCGGGAAAAATGCGCAGTCCATCTGCCTCGTAGTACTCTCCGTTGTATGGATAGAGACGATCCAGCGTCTCATAGACTTCGTAGAAGTTACGGGTGTTAAAATGTTCAGTGAGTGCGAGGGCTTCGAGCCCGCTGGCCTTGGCTTCGTTGACCATTTCGGTGAAGTAATCAACCGAGAAATCAGAGTTTTTGGATAATTTTCCGTGAGTATGAAGATCAATGCGCATAGAAGACACTCCTTTATTCCATGAATGGTTAATGGTATGAATAGTTACAGCATTTTATTTTGAATTACAGAATCTCGTAATACCCGCCGACCCAAAACAGCAGTGCAACATAGATTGCCGATCCGGCGAGAAATCCGAGGTCACGTGAGGTGATTTTCAGATGGGCGAGCTTCAGGCGTTTGGATTCGGGATGCTTCATGCCGTACGAAAAACCGCGTGTCTCCAGTGCTTCCACCGTTGTGCGGGAACGTTTGGCGGTAGCCAGCATTAGCGGGAAGAAAGACACAATGAACAGCTTCATATAGTAGACAACGAGTCGCCAGTAGAGCCATCCGTGCCGGGAAGGAACCTGACCCCGCAGTCTGTAGGACAGCATGATGTTGCGGAATTCACCGAACAGCACTGGCAATATGCGATAAGCATAAGAGAGGCTGAAAGAGAACGTAGCAGGCATGCCTAGCGCAAGCAACCCATCACCAATCCGTTCTGGGTCCATGCCGGAAAAGACGGTGATACTCGCTAGCGAGACGATGGACAGCTTCAAGGTGAGCAGCAGCAGGGGGAATGCAGATTCCAGATTGCCCCCGAAGAACAGTGAGATGATAAACATCCACCCGACCTGACCGATCAACCCCAGGCAGAGAATGATAATGATAAAGGGAGCGGCTCTGGACAGTATGGTGGTCGTCACCATCAATAGAAACATGCCAAGCAGCACAGTCCCGTTATGAACAAACCAGGGAACGATGGCAAAAAAGAGATACCAGATCAGCATGGCACGGGGATCAATCCGCGACAGGCTGGCATGTCCGCTGCCATATACAGTATTCATCAGCTCAAGCTGAATGCGTTCAATGGATATTTTGTCAAACCAGTTGCGGACAAGCTGCATGATACATATCCTCCTTGGTGAGTGATTGATTCAACAGGCTATCAACAAAAGCCTCGGTTGTTGATGAAAGTGTAGGCAGTCCCATACGGTGGGAGAGCTCCATGATCTGTGTAAGCGCAAGTCCGGAGCGGCGCAGAAGGGATTCATCTGCAAACACGTCGGCAGGTGTGCCGTCTGCTTCCACCTGACCATTGTGAAGCACGATAACGCGACTTGCCCACTGGGTAACCAACTGCATGTCATGCGTGGCAATGACGGTTGTTCGCACATGCTGATCCAGCTCATCCAGCACACCTATCAGTTCCTCGCGAGTGGCAAGGTCCAGATTAGCGGTAGGCTCATCCAGCAGCATAAGTGAAGGCTTCATGGCTGCACCGATGGCAAGTGTGACACGCCGCTGTTGTCCACCACTGAGAAGCCGGGCATCCCGCTCTTGCAGCGGAGTAAGCCGGAAACGCTCCAGTACATGTGCAATTTGCTGGTCAGCATCCGGGATGCGACGGTTCTTCAGGAAATACGCGACTTCTTTGCGGACACTGTCCTCGATAAACATTTCGGAAGAGTTCTGAAAAATATAGGCGACTTTCCCC
Organism: Paenibacillus taichungensis; assembly: GCF_050994985.1. Lineage (NCBI taxonomy): Bacteria > Bacillati > Bacillota > Bacilli > Caryophanales > Paenibacillaceae > Paenibacillus > Paenibacillus taichungensis. Next base: position 26,732 of record NZ_CP194720.1, read on the forward strand.
GCCAGCTGCTCCAAAGAGGAACGGTGCGTAACTTCGCCCAGAACACTGACACTGCCTTCCTGAGGTAGGCTAATGCCAGCCATCATCTTCAGTAAGGAGGATTTGCCGGCACCATTATTGCCAATCAAGGCAATCCGTTCTCCTTCATGGAGTGAAATATTAACACCACGAATGACTTCATGTTCTTTTTTGCCCAGTCCTCTGTAACGTAGTCGGGTTTGATGAAACTGAACGATAGGAATCAACGGTTCAGCAGTAGAAGCAATCGTTAGGCGCTCGGAATTCACCATCTGATTGGGAACGTCGTGTGCCAAGTTTGAATAGGATGAAGGTTCATTTTGCAAAGAACCGAATGGCATGGATGGGTAGTGCTCGGCAAAATAAACCTTTGCTTCTTCCACAGTAATTGGGAAGCGTTGTCCTGAACTTGAGGGGGCCGCATTTGTTCTTTCTCCCTGCGATAATTCCGCAGCCTGAACAGCTGCCCGTGTCACCTCAGGAGGCTGAATGCCAAGCCGCTCCAGATCGGTAATGCGATTCAAACCTTCCTTGACGGGAAGATTCCACAAGACTCTGCCTTTGTCCATCAGTACCACATCCGCGCAAAAGTTGGCGATAAATTCAGTATGGTGTTCGATGACGATAATCGTCTTGCCATATTCCGTATTCAATTTCGAAAGGCACTCATAGATAAGTCTTGCATGCTGCGGGTCAAGCTGTGAGACAGGTTCATCCACGATCAGGATATCCGGGTCGAGCGACAGAGCTCCGGCCAGAGCGAGCAGATGTTTCTGCCCACCACTCAATTCCCAGATGTATCGGTTATGAATGGCATCCAGACCACACATGGCAAGTGCGCGTTCACCGAGCTCCCGATAGTTGGGCAGTCCGTAATTGAGTGGTGCAAAGCAAGCCTCGTCCAAGACGGTGGGTCGTACGAGCTGGTTGTCGAAATCCTGATAGACGTAACCAATCTTTCTGGACAGGTCTGCAACACTTCGGCCTTCGGCAGGCATGCCGAGTACATGAACTTCACCGGAGAAGTCCCCTGTGTAGAATTGAGGAATAAGGCCATTAAACAACTTGCAGAGGGTGGATTTGCCGCAACCGTTGCTCCCGATAATGGCTGTAAAACTACCTCGTGGGAGTTCGAGCGAAGCTCCATTCAGTACAGGCTCTTCCGAGCCAGGATACGTAAAGATGACATTTTGAATGGAAATGGCAGAATCCGATGCGGGAACAGAAGCTGATGTGGACATTTCATTATGCATAAGGGCGATTCTCCGAACCGGGTACCGTTTTATTTTTGCTCCGTTTAGCGCGCATGATCAGTAATGTCACCACGGCAACCAATGCAGCAGCTCCGATACTAATCCATATTGAAGCCGAACCATATTGATCTGCATAGTCCGTCTCCCAAACAGCGAAGTTGATATCCATTTCGGATAGAGATTCCGCACCAAAGGCAAGTGCAAGCAGCAGCACACCAATCAGGATCAGTTTCGGACGGAAGAAGCCGATACCTTCATATTTCATCCCTGGATTACGAGGTTTGATGCCGAGCAGTGGTTCAATTTTGCCATAGAGCAGTGGGACGAGATACAGCGTAGGCAGCAAAGCGAACAGGATGCCTGAGAACAGTACGTCATTCAGAAAGCCAACCCCTTCGATCAGCACAACACTTTCCGCAAGTCCAGGGACGGCATCCAGCTGCTCTACACCAATCCACACTTTACCGATATCCACCAGTGAACTGAGGAACTGATGAATGATGACACCTGTCATGGCTGCAATTCCGACCTGTCTGCGATTGCGAGGATCACTGACCATACGTCCTGCGACATACATGGCAAAGGCAAAGGTAATGAATTTCTCCAGCTCGCCCAGTCCGCCAAATTGCCCCAGCATCAGCTCACCGAAGATCACTTCGCCAAGAGCCGCACCAAGTGCAGCTATCATGGGGTGGAACAAAATGCAAAGTGTCAGCGGAATGAAGGCAAAGTACTCAACAGACAATTCAATCGGTCCAAGCTGGAGCTTGGGAATAAGCTCTGTGAACATGTTGGACAAGCCGTACAGTGACATGGAAAGCACAAACACCATCATTTTCTGTGAAGACGTCAGCGTATAACGCTCAGTCATCTTCTTCATCGTTACATACCTCCCTGAAAGTTGGTGATCATCATAGCCACAGTCTAGGGGCAGAGTATTAACGGGAGAGAAGACATTTGTAAATCAAATGTAATTTTTATTACACAATCTGAAATTAATGAAAAAAATATTACATACATAACCCACTTCTTATTCTCTCAACTGATATACTGAGTGCAGAGCGAGAAAAGGAGTGCATACGGAATGAATTTGTTTACTCATAAAGAACAGCTATCGCCAGGCCATCTGAAAATTGCTGATTTTGTTGAGCGGAATCCGGAAGAGATTCTGTTCATGACGGAACAGGAGATTGCCGACAGGCTGGGGGTCAGTATTGCGACCGTATCCCGTTTCTGGCGGGCGGTTGGATATGATAATGCCAAAGCGTTCAAAATCCGGCTTCGTACATCCGAAGACACTACACCTGCCCTCAAATTAAATAAAACCATATCCCGCATGGATACGGATAGCCTTCCTGTTCAGTTACTGGAGGCCTCTGTTAGCCATTTGCAGGAGACGTTGTCCCATATGAAGCAGGGGGATCTGGAGCACGCAGCATCCATCCTTGCTGAAGCACGAAGAGTATACGTATATGCTCCAGGGCCCTCCGCTGGTTTAGCGGAATTATTGTCCTTTCGGCTATCCCGATTCGGATTGACGGTCATCCATCTCGCCGGAGGTGGTCATGAATTATTGGAATCACTGATGCACATGCAGCGGGAGGATGTTGTGCTGCTGATGTGTTTTACAAGACTCTTGCCTGAAGCAGAAGTCATTCTGGATTATGCCAGAGACACGGGCAGCAAAGCCGTACTTGTAACAGATCGGGAAGACTTGTTATATGGATTGGCGACGGAGTTATCTTTTTATGTCAGCAGAGGGGAACTTGGCGAATTTCATTCCATGGTTACTCCGCTCCTGTTAATGGAGCAGCTGGTGCTGGCGGTGGGATTGAATCAGAAGGAGCAGGCGCTGTCCAAGCTGGAACGGCTGGCTGATTTGCGGAGTCGGTACGCTGACAAATTGCCGCGAGGTTGATGGATGAAAATAGTAGCGTAATATACAGTGATGACTACAGATAACATCAAAGGTATGGAAGGTTATACCATAATTAGGGGCGGTTAAACCGTCCCTTTTTGTGTTAGCATTTGTTTATGAAATATAATGTTTAGACAGTTAGTTTATTGGGTATAAAAAGGCAAACCGTAACCGAATTGTTATAAATTGATTTGGGAGTGATCCAATTGACTGCAATTGGAGTATACAATAATAGAGTCGTCTCTATTCAGTTGAATACATAATTGCGATACAACAGGAACTGCCAAAATGAGAACGGTTTAATCATGGGAAGAGTCAGGGAGTGGGGATCGCTTTGCCTATAGTAGATGTAGAAAATAAAGATGTTGTCACCGATGCATTGGTCATTAAGGCGATGGAGAAAAGTCTGGCTATCATTCGATTCGATATGGATCGCCGGGTTACGTATGTAAATGAAGTCTTTGCCCAGACGATGGGCTATACCGTAGCAGAGATGTACGGCATGCAGCATGAGCAATTTTGCTTTGACGAATTCGCGAAGAGCCCCGACTATAGCGCGTTTTGGAGCAGTATATTTAACGGCACCAGCTTCCAGGACAAGGTTGAACGCAAGGATGCAAAGGGAAATCCCGTATGGCTTGAGGCGACATATATGCCTGTCTATGATGAGTTGAATCAGAATATTCTGGGTGTGTCCAAAATAGCTACCAACATCACAAACCGTCAAAATAATATTTCAGCTGTAGTTAACGAACTGAAGACGATGTCACATGATCTGAACGAACATGCTGATATCGGCATTGAGCGAAGCCGTGAGCTGATGTCCAGTATCACATATATATCTGAAGTTTCTGCCCACAACCGAGCGACACTGAGTCATTTGCAAGAACAGGCTCGTTCTATTCAGGGAGTTGTTAAAACGATCCGCGAAATTGCGTCGCAGACTCAGCTGTTGGCCCTGAATGCTGCGATTGAAGCGGCACATGCGGGCGAATATGGGCGCGGGTTCGATGTTGTAGCAAAGGAAGTACGCAAACTATCGGCTATGGTCGAAAATTCCATTAATGAGATTCGGGATAGTGTGAATGGGATAACGAAAGAGATTACGAACATCTCTGGCGGAACACAGAAGGTTGAGGGATACGTGGAGCGAAGTCAGCAGCAGATCGAGGTAGCGCTGAATGATTTTACAACCATTGCGGCGTCTGCACACCTACTGGATGAAAAGGCGCAGCACGTAACCAAAATCGTTTAGACAAGGTAAATCCATACCCCATTAGGGAAGCGGGTGCCAGTAGTGGCATCTGCTTTTTTGTTGTTCTAAAAAACGGGAATTATTGTGAGCAATCAGGGAAACAATACTCAATGTTACCAAGAAAGTCTAGATAATGGGGTGAAACCGGATGTGGTCGAAAATACTTGCTTATTTGCCGGAGTGGCCGATGTGGGGACAGGCCTTTTTATTATTTTTGATACCGATATTGTACATGAAAGGGTATCAGTGGTTGCGATCATCCTTAAAAAAAGGGACCTTTTCAAATAAAGATCAACAAAATCAGGATGCATCAACCAATTCTTCTTCGGACGAAGAGACTGGAAATTACGCAAATATAAGGCTGACCGGGGACTATGCTAAGGATCTGATTAGTGTAAAAGCAACGTTTGGCCAGAACTCAGATGTACGTATACGAGAGTTTATGATAAGAGGAACGAATACACCCGCAGCTGTCATCTTCGTGGAAGGGTTAGTTGATCATGATCGTTTAGATACTCACATCTTCACGCCCCTTATGATTAGGGGGGTTCCCGATACAGAGCGGACTATATTTGAAGAACCGAAAGATGAATATGAGCTCAAGGCTTACGTAAAAAGTAGTCTTTTGCCTGTTGGTGAACTTCAGGAAGCGGAGACTCTGCAACAAGCGGCGCAAGCGGTTCTTAACGGCAAAAATGCTCTATTTGTTGAAGGAGTGGCCAGTGCTCTTCTTGTTGGCTCAGCCAAGGGGAAAAGTCGTAGCCTTGAAGAGCCGGTATCTGAGGCACTGCTTCGCGGGCCAAGAATCGGTTTTACCGAGCGGTTAAGTGATAATACCGGAATATTGCGGCAATTCGGAGGTAACAATGAGTTGTTCATGATCAAACATCAGGTGGGAGCCAGGGTTAAGAGGGATCTGGTTATTGCGTACATCGCAGATATTGCCAATGCCGATCTGGTCACTGAGGTGGAAAAACGAGTCCAGAACCTGGACATGGATATCATGCTTGAATCCGGTTATGTGGAACAACTGATTGAAGATGATGAATTGAGTCCTTTTCAACAGATTCAGAATACAGAGAGGCCCGACCGTGTAGTCAGTGGGTTGTTAGAGGGGCGTGTAGCTATTTTACTGGACGGGACACCCTTTGCATTAATAGTGCCATCGACCTTTAGCATGCTGCTTCAATCTCCCGAAGATTATTACGAGCGCTGGATTCCGGGGACGTTTCTGCGTATGCTTCGTTTCTTGGCGGCTACGATTGCACTGCTAGGACCTGCTTTGTATATCTCGTTTATCTCATTCCATCCGGGTCTTATTCCGACCAAGCTAGCTTTAACCATTATTCAAACTAGACAAGGTGTGCCTTTCCCATCTGTTATTGAGGCGCTGATTATGGAAACCTCGATTGAAATTTTGCGGGAAGCAGGCATTCGTCTACCAAAGCCAATTGGACCAGCTATGGGTATCGTAGGTGGTCTAATTATTGGGGATGCCGCAGTACAGGCCGGAATTGTCAGCCCGTTTCTGGTTATTGTGGTGGCAGTCACTGCGATTTCTTCGTTCTCCATCCCTACATATAGTGCCGGAATAACACTTCGTATATTGCGCTTTGTAGGAATGTTCAGTGCGGCGATTTATGGATTGTTTGGGGTAGTCATGTTTTTCTTGTTGCTCTGTAGTCATCTCGTTCGGTTAAAGAGCTTTGGAGTACCTTATGTCACTCCGGCTGTGCCTTACAGCCTGTCGGATTGGAAAGATTTCTTTATTCGAGCACCTTTAGGAATGATGAAGAAGCGTCCAAGTATGATGCATCCAAAAGACCCTGATCGCAAAAAGTAGGCATATCGGATATTCAGGAGGTGAACCATGAATCGTAAACAAGACCAACTGACGACAGTTCAAGCTGCAGCCTTTATCATCAATTACATGTTGGGTGCAGGGATCCTCACACTTCCTCGCACCACGGTGACGGCTGCAGGTACGCCTGACGTATGGATTTCAATAATATTGTCCGGTCTGTTAGTTATGTTAATGGGTATAATCCTCGTAACCCTGTGCCGACGATTTCCAGGAAAGACCGTTTTCCAATTCACTGAAGAAATTACGGGAAAGTGGTTTGCTTATATCTTGGGAGTAATAATCATCGCATATTTCCTTACGATCTCTGCCTTTGAAATCAGGGTGATGGCTGATGTCACCGGTTTATATTTATTGGAGGGAACACCGGCATGGGCCATTGTCATGGTGTTTATGTGGATCGGTTTTTATCTGATCTCGGGAGGTGTCAACTCCATGGCTCGCTTGTATGAGATCATTTTGCCCATTACGCTAATTCTTTTTGTGCTGGCCATTTTTCTGAGCAGCGATCTGTTTGAAATTAATAATTTGAGACCTGTGCTGGGAGAGGGGATTATGCCTGTTATTAAGGGACTTAAGCCTACAACTTTAGCGTATACAGGTTATGAAATCATGTTTGTAGTAATGGCTTTTATGAGAAATCCGGAAAAGGGAAAGAAGGCCATGGTCTGGGGAATCCTTATTCCTATGGGCATCTACTTTATCACCTTGGTGATGGTCATTGGCAGCTTATCCATTGAAGGTATGAAAACAAGAACATGGCCAACCCTGGACTTGATGCGCAGCTTTGAAATCGAAGGTTTGGTCTTTGAACGTTTTGAATCCTTATTGCTTGTAATCTGGATTATGCAGATTTTCTCAACTTTTACCATTACCCATTATGCTGCTTCTCTAGGATGTTCGCAATTGTTTAAGAAAAAGCAGCTGTCATGGATGCTCATTTTGCTTCCCATTATTTATATCATTGCTATGCTACCAGAGAATGCGAACGACACGTTTAAGCTAGGCGATGCTGTCGGATATGTTTCCATATATTTGTTTGGTGTTGTACCACTTTTGCTTCTTCTTTTGAGTATGATCCGAAAAAAAGGAGGAAAGTACAATTGAGCAGGTTCAGAAGGCAATTTACTATTTTGTTCACGTTGTTGCTGCTAGTGTTTACATCAGGGTGTTGGAGTAGTAAAGAGATCGAAGATCTAAGTGTGTATGTGGGTCTGGGACTGGACGTGGCTGAAGAGTCGAAATTTGAAAAGAGTATTAATGCACAAGGAGGTCATTATCCCAAAAACAACAATTTTACAACTACCGTACAGATTGTTCCACGGATTGCACCCAAACAGGAAACTCAAAAAAGTACCGGTGCTTCCGAGGGACAAGCTTTTTTGAATGAAAGGTTAACTGGAGATTCTCTGTTTCAAGTCTTTCGTCAGTTTGCTCTAAGAAGAGACCGTCCGCTCATTGGTCATCATTTAAAAGTTATTGTTGTTTCCCATGAGTTGACCAAAAAATATAGCCTGGAGCAGCTACTTGATTTTATTTTGCGAGATAATGATATCCGTCCCAGTTCCCTTGTTCTGGTGAGTCATGGAACAGCCTTCGAAGCACTTAGCTCCTTAGAACCTGGGGAAATCCCGGCCTTTTATTTAAAGGGAGTGGTGGCTAACTCGTACCGTTCCAATAAAATCCTCCCTCCTGTATCTCTCGCGAAACTTGACGGGAAAATGCAATCAGGAGCAAGCTTTTTGCTGCAGAATGTCATTACAGCTGAGGGGGAACATAAATTTTCTGGGGCAGAGATCTATAAAGGAGAAACGAAAAAATGGATCGGCTCTTTTAACCAGATTGAGCTTGAAGGATTGTCCTGGATCACAGGGGAGGCCCAAGAAGGAGCTGTGAAATCGTACGCTCCACCTAATGGGCATACGGTGACTTATGAAATCAAGTCTACCAAGAGTAAGATTACTCCAATAATCCAAGGTGATAACATTTCTTTTCATGTAAAGATTGAATCAGAGGGCCAACTCATGGAAGATTGGAGTTCTCCAGAAATCCCTTCAACAGACAAGTACATTCAGGAATTGGAGGTAAAGTTTGCTGATACAATAAAAGAACAAATACATCAAGTTATGAGCAAAATGCAGAACACCTATCGGGTGGAAGTGGCCGGATTCGGAGAGCAGTTACGGATCAAACATCCGAAGGTGTGGAAAAAAGTCAAAGAAAATTGGGATGAAACGTTTAGTCAAATTCCTGTGACATATGATGTGAAGTTGAATATTAAAGATTCCGGTTCATCGACGGATTAAAAAAATGAGGGGGAAGTCCGAATTCCCCCTCTTGGAATGCTATTCTTTTGCCTACGTTATTCAATAACCAACATACGAGGGGATGCTTCACGAATATCTCTGGATGATAACCAGGAGCCAAGAGCTGCTGCGCCAATGCTTAGGAAAGCGAACAGAATAATGCCTCCCCAATTTAAAATAAGTGGAAGATGTACAATGCCATATCTAGAGAGAACCGTCTCAAGTAGCATAGGTAGTACATACACACCTACTACGGTACCCAGTACCGCTCCAATAGCGGACAAAATCGTAATTCCCAAAGCAACCGACAATCGAATACGACGAGATGTCACGCCAATGGATTTGTAGATTCCGTACGTTCTGCTTTCTTTGCGGATACTGATCCGGCAGGTACTGAAAATAATGATGAATGTAGCAAGGATAAACAATAACCCAATTAAGCTCATGGGATAGACGAGGATGTCAGCGGCTTCTGCATAGACCGAATCGAGCAGTGTTTTTTGGGTTACGACTGAAGCGGAAGCTTTGAATTGCTCATTTAATTCCCCTGCAACCACATCTGCTTGAGCTGGATGTATTAAATTGATGAAAATGGCATCGAAATCACCGTAAGACGGGTTCACCGTTCTCATGGCATCAATGGTAATCCGACCTGATACGGACATGTTGGAGATCGCTTGATAGATTCCGGTGATGATGAAAGTGCGTTTTTCTCCCTCAATGTAAAGGTCTATGAGGTCACCGAGTCCTTTATTTAATGTCTTAGCGACACTTACACCAATGGCAACTTCATTCGCTTGACGAGGATTATCTCCTTTTAGCGTCTCAAACCCAAGCTCCTGATAACTTCCGTCGAGTACACTCAGATATAGGCTGGTGGATTGGCCCTGCATTTCTGATGTAGACTCTGGACTAACTACTCCGGTAATGTTTCCTTGCCAACCCACAGTTCTAATCCTCGAGTCTTTTCCTAATACTTGCTTCAACTCAGCCTGGGGAAATGTATTTTTGTTAACAACAACAGCTGCGATATTGGCATTGTCATAACCCCATTGAGCGGCAGTCTGATAAATTCCAGTGATGCTGGTCAATAGAACATACCCCAGCACCAGTACGGATGAAGCCATCGTAGTCAGCAGTAGCATCAATACAGAACTTTTGGTGTTCTTGATCAAATTGCGGATTCCGATGACCACGGCTACAGGCAATTGGGCAAAACCAATCCAGTTACCTAGTGGCGAATTTATTCGGTTTGCCAAGCGAGCATGATCCGTCTCTGACATTCCATAGCGGATGGCCAGCACCGGCTGAATGCTGCGTGTTTTTTTGGCATACAGAATGACGAATAATATTACCAGTGCAAACAGGCACACACCTACTAACATGGTTTCACTAATTCCGTTAATCGCAATATGACGATTGCCTACCTGAAGGGAAGACACGGAGATATTAATGATAAATTTCGATACCACCACGCTCAGTGCGAGGCCTGGGAGAATGGCAACAACGGATAGAAAGGAGTACTGGATAACATATGTACCTATGGTTCTGCTTGAAGTGAGGCCCAGTGACTTGAGAATACCGATCGTTTTATAGTTGGCCAGAATGGCATCCGAAATCGTGAATCCGATAGTAATAAGGGCGATTACAAGCATAACAGTACCTAGGAATATCATGATGAATCCAATAATCTGATTGATGATTAGATAGAAAGAGGAGATGCTCTCGAATTCCATCTTGGTTTCCAGGAAAGGAGTTCTCATCTCGCTCGCATAACGTTCCCAATAGCTTGAATTGGTGCTGTAATCGTTGAAATGGATACCCATCATATAATTGTCTTTACCCGCGATTGAATCGAAATCCGTTTGATAATCTGTGGGATTCATCCATACGCGTGCTGTGTTGGTGAAGGGGGCTCCATATGGCACATCGACCACAATGCCAGATACCTTCAGATCGAGTGTGCTGGAACCTGTCTTGAAGCCTATCGTATCTCCTGCCGAGATATTGTAGGCATTAGCCAATGAAGTGGGAATCCAGACCGTACCTCGCTCAGGAATAGCTTTTGAAGTTCCGTTTGAAAAAATGAGTTCATCCACACCCCATGGGGGTGGAGGGGTGTTAAGCATGTAAAGATATACGTTGGGAATATCCGTATCCTTAAAGGCGATGCCTGATAATGTGCGATAGGTCAGCAATGGAGATACTTCGATTCCTCCCTGAGCAGCCCACCATTGATGTGTTTCGTTGGGATCATTCAACCCTTTCTCAAACGTCAGAATCTGATGAGATCCATTGGTTTGATCATGCATATCTTTAAATTGATTGCCTGTGTTGGTCAGGATGATGACTGCCGTAGATACAAGGAGTGTAGAAAGAAGAATCAGCAGAGCGATAAATAGGTTTTGGATTTTACTTCTGCTCAGGTAGGAGAGGCTCAGTTTCAACATAGCAGCCATAAATTACTCCTTCCCCGACACAAACGCAAAGACCATCGATTCCCGATCCTGGATCTGATGTTCGTCATATTTCTCAAACTCCATAATGCCGCCAACCTTACCATCCCGGATGAAAATAAGCCGGTCTGCCCGACAGGCTGCCTTGATATCATGTGTAACCATGACAACGGATTGTCCTTTTCGGTTGATATCCGTCAGGATATCCAACACGGCTTTGCCATGCTCATAATTCAAGCTTCCAGTTGGTTCATCGGCAAAGAGAATATCCGGAGAATTAATTAGAGCACGTGCAATGGCGGCCCTTTGCTGCTGTCCTCCCGAAGTTTGAGAAGGAAGTCGATTGCGCTGACCGTCAATATCCATGGCATTCATGAGTTGAGCGGTTCTTGTTTGTACTTCGTTTTTCTTAGTTCCGGCAATGTACCCCGGCAAAGCGATATTTTCTTTGATGGAAAGGTCGGGGACCAGGTTGATGCTCTGATAAATATATCCGATCCTGCGAATACGGAAGTCGGACATTTCCCGTTCACTATAGGCGTCAATACGTTGATCCCGAAAATAGACTTCGCCGGTGGTCACATGGTCAAGCCCGCTCATCAGATAGAGTAGCGTTGATTTGCCTGAGCCGGAATTGCCCATGATGACTGTGAAGTCCCCTTCATAAATATCAAGATCGACGTTGCGAATGGCATGATATTGTTCACTGCCTGTATTGTACGTTTTGCACAGATTCTGTGCACGAATGATGGTTTTTTTCGCCACGTATGATCACTCCCGATTGTAATATAGGGTTCATTCTAAAGGAGGGATATTGATGAAGCTTTATCAAATTATGAATAAAGTATTACAGGCACCATATGGCCAGACTGAGTCTCTTATTCCTCAGCAGATCGGGAGATTAAACTGAAAGATTGTCCCCTGTCCTTCTTTGCTTGAAAAGGAGATATGTCCTCCGTGCGCCTCAATAATGCTTTTGCAGATAGACAAACCTAGGCCTGTTCCTTCGTGAGCGTTTCTGTTTGACCAGGAAGTCTGGCCTTTAAAATAACGTTCAAAAACAAAAGGCATGTCCTGCGCACGTATTCCCTGACCTGAATCAGCGATTGTAACATTGAGTTGGTCACCTTTTAGCTCTACGTTTATACGAATGGCGTCTCCCGGAGCAGTATGCTTAAGAGCGTTTGAGACGAGATTGGATATGACTTGTTCAATTCGAACAGGGTCCATTTGGATTAATACATTTGGAATGTTTTTGGGTGCTTCATAGATCATTCCACTGGTTAGAACAACATGTCCGATCGGTTTTAACATAAGCTCAAAGGCGGGGCTGCTATATACTTCATACGGCTCCACAGAAATCTGCCCCAGCTCCTGCAATGCATGAACAAGCAGGTCCTCGACAAGACGGGCTGTTTTGTCCGTATTGGTCTGCATGACTTTCATATACTCCATCAGAGTTTCTTTATCGGAGCATATTCCTTCCAGAATAGCTTCTATGTAGGCTTTTACTGTTGTAATCGGTGTTTTGATATCATGAGAAATATTGGTAATGAGTTCTTTTTGCGCAGTTTCCTGCCGGATACGAAGTTCGCTTAAATGCATAATTTCTGTACGCATCAGATCAAACATGGCGTATAGTTCGCTCATCTCATCCATGCGGTTATACTGTATCGGTTCACTATATTTCCCTTTGAGAATGGATTCAGCATGTTGCTTCAACTGATGAATGGGGGAGAGCAGCTGTGTCTTAAATTTTCTCTTCATCAACACCAGATAAATGCCAAGAACCATAGAGGTGATCAAAAGCGTACCCAAAATAAAGAAAGGGAATATCACCGTTTCTTTCACCGTAACCATGGACTTAGGAATCGTGAAGAGAGCATTGCCAATCTGGCTTCCTTCGGGACCATCCATAACAGGAAAAGCGATGTTAAGCGAATCGTTTCCGTTCGTGGCCTGTACGGCATGATTTAGATCATAATGCAGGGCTGATCGCAGATTGACTTGTTTTCCTTCGGAGGTGGGAGAAGAGGACAGCAATATAGTCCCATCTAATCCAACATAGGAAAGCTCAACCCCAATTTCCTTGACGATGGAAAGAAGATGTTCTCGTACTCTTGTTTCCTGCAGGAGATGAATGTTCTGCTCCAGGTTGAGCAGGATGGGGTTAACCCGGAGACGAACTTGCTGGATCGACAATGTAGACTCAGTCGAATTTCTGGTTTCAAGCAGATTAAGAAATAAAACCAGACTGCATCCGACCAGAATAATCAGGAGGAAGAATGTTGTTTTGAGCCATCGTGCGGACCATGTGTTTAGTGACAAGTTGCCTCCTCCAATCTTTGCCTATTCATGATTGAATTTGTATCCGACGCCCCAGACGGTCTTTAGAACAGCAGGATGGGAAGGGTCTGCCTCAATTTTTTCTCTTAGTCTGCGAATATACACGGTCACCGTATTTTCATCTCCGTATGCAGCATATCCCCAGATCGCATCCAGCAATTGAGACTTGGAGAAGACCTGGTTTTTATTGCTCGCCAGATAATGCAGCAGCTCAAATTCCTTGGCGGAAAGAGAAACCTCGTTACCGTCTAGGCTAACTTTATAGGCTTTCTTGTCAATTTCCAGGTTAGCCAAACGTAGCAGATCTGTTCTGTCCCGCTCGCTCGCTAAAGTTAAACTGTCATATCGTCTAAAGTGCGCATTAATTCGTGCGAGTAATTCGCTCAGGGAGAAGGGTTTGGTCATATAGTCATCCGCCCCAAATCCCAGGCCGAGTACCTTGTCGGTATCACTGCCTCGTGCACTCAATATGAGAATGGGAATGTTGTTTCTCCGCCGAATTTCCCGGCATACATCGATCCCGTCCATATCCGGAAGCATGATGTCCAGAATAATATAATCCGGCTGCAACATGTCCATCATCTGCAACCCGTCTTGTCCATTGCTGGCCACTCCGGCTTCATACTGATTTTTGGTCAAATAGTCTCGCAAAATGCGCGAAATATCATGTTCGTCTTCAATAATTAAGATTTTACGTTTAGTTTCCATTGAAATCTCTCCAAATAGTAGAGTGGTAGAGTATAAGACTAACTTATGTATGAATCTGTAAGAATACTATATTTTAACTATACAGGTTTGTTTTCGTGAAGTCATGGGATCTAGTAGAGGTTTTTTTGAAAGAAAGCAGCCGATTGAAAATCAGCTGCTTTCATCATGAAGAAAGAAGAGGATCGAGCACAACTACACTTATAAATGCTCTAAATCGATGGATTGATGAGCCTGGGATTTGAGATATTCGGCCGGGGACATTCCAAAATGGGATCGGAACACTCTGTGAAAATAGGAATAGCTTGCAAAGCCGCATGTTTCGGCAATATGCTCCAAGGTCATATCACTGTACTTCATACGCTCCAAGGCAGCGTTCAGTCGAATTTCAATCGCATACTGGATCATCGTTTGGCCATAGTGCTCCTTGAACAATCGCACCGCACGAGATAGGCTTAGTCCTGCGTAGCGGGCGGCTTCTTCGAGTTTGAATGTGACAGTAGCATGCTCTTCAATGAATCGTTTCAGCTTCAGTGTTGAGGAAACAGAACGATCCGTCTGGATATTCTCCTTGATGGCCCGATCGATATACAGACACAAACCGCGCAGCAGTGCATCACTCAGTTCTATATTTTCCTCCAGCGGTCCACGGCGTTTCTCCAGGAGCATACTGCGCCAGAGACTGACCAATTTATCATCCAGCCCAATGTGGCTCACCGTGGATCGATGGTGACGCTTCCACCAACTATCAATCCATTCCCCTTCACAGAACAAATAATAGTCTCCGCTGGATAACCTGCCCTCCTTATGGGGTTCTTCTACCACGAGGTGATAATCGTCTCCGGGTTTAAGCAGTAGTAAATCGCCGCCAGTCATCTTAAATTCTTCATCCTGCACATATACCTTGCAAGAGCCTTCGGTTTGCAGACGGAACAGATAAGTCTGCAACTCGCCCTTCATATTATGGTTAAACGCCTTATAGTGATAGGAATAGTCACAGATCAGTACTGAGGTTTCCAAAAGATGTAATCCTCCAAATTTAAAAATTTGATCAGATAGTTCATGTTCTGACGATATTGTATATGTTCATTCTAGCCTGTTTTGCGTTAGGATGATACCAGATAGAGCAATGAAAGCAAATTTGAGAGCAGAGGTGCATCTATTATGAAAAAACTTAATATTGGTTTGCAATTGTTTACACTCCGTGATGAAACTGCAGCAGATTTCCGTGGAACTTTGCGCAAGGTAGCAGAGCTTGGTTATGAAGGTGTCGAATTCGCCGGATATGGTGACATTCCTGCCGAAGAAATGAAAGCGCTATTGGATGAACTTGGACTGAAAGGTTTCAGCAGCCACGTTTCATTACATGCTATGCGTGAAGATCTGCAACAACAAATCGACTACCTCAAAACTATTGGGGCTCAATATATGATCTGCCCTTACCTGATGCCTGAAGATCGTCCAGAGAATGCAGAAGGCTGGACCAAACTGTTCAACGAATTGCAACAATATGGTGCAGAAGCGACTAAACAAGGTCTGATCTTCGGTTATCATAACCATGATTTCGAATTCCACGGTCAGGTTGGCGACGAAAATGCCTTTGATGCAATGTTTGTACAAACGACACTTGAAGCAGTTCAAGTGGAAATGGACGTATGTTGGGTACAATTTGCTGGACAAAATCCGATTGAGTATATCAACAAATATGCAGGTCGTCTGCCGTTGCTTCACTTGAAAGACTTCAGTAAAGACGAACAGGGCCAAATGAAGACATTGGAACTGGGACAAGGTTCCGTTAATCTGCCAGCTGTTATTGAAGCAGCTACGAGTGCAGGTGTAGAATGGCTGATCGTGGAACAGGACGTTTGCCAGAATCCACCGCTTGAAAGCGTAGCCAACAGCCATAACTGGCTGAAGCAGAATTACTTGAACCAATTCTAATTTATTTGTCAAAGGAGACATTTGTACATGAGTAAAATTAAAGTTGCTGTATTCGGCTGTGGAGCCATTGCCGAGCGCAGACATATTCCAGAGTACGCTGCCAATGAGAACGTAGAACTTGTCGCTTTTGCCGATCCGATCGTGGAGCGTGCGGAGAAGATGGCCGAAACTTACGGCGGTAAAGCTTACTCTAGCTACGAAGAATTGCTTGCAAGCGAAGAAGTGGATGCAGTCAGCGTTTGTACGCCGAACTACCTGCATGCCTCGATGGCCATTGCTGCTGCGAATGCCGGTAAACATGTACTGGTGGAAAAACCGATGGCGGTTACTACCGAAGAAGGCGAGCAAATGATTGAAGCTGCCAAGAAAAACGGTGTGTATCTGATGGTTGGACACAACCAGCGCTTGATGCCTCCACACGTGAAAGCCAAAGAAATTCTGGACTCCGGCAAACTGGGTAAAGTCCTGAATTTCCGTACTTCCTTTGGTCATCCGGGTCCGGAAGGCTGGAGCGTAGACGGTGCAGAAAGCTGGTTCTTCCGTAAAGAAGAAGCGATTATGGGTGCCATGGGTGACCTGGGCGTGCACAAATCGGACTTTATCCGTTATTTGCTGGATGATGAAGTATCCGAAGTTGCTGGTTTCATCAGCACACTGCACAAGGAAAACACCAAAGTGGACGATAACGCAACATGCCTGCTTCGCATGAAGAGCGGTGCAATCGGTACGCTGGTAGCGAGCTGGACACAATACAGAGCAGGAGATAACAGTACAGTTCTGTGGTGTGAAAATGGTGTGATGAAGATCGGAACGGTAGATGGTGACGAGGTTATCGTTGAGCTGACTAACGGCACGGTTGAAACATACAAAGTTGGCGCAATGTCTACCAACGAGAAACAAGTACCAAGCGGCGTTATTGATGCTTTTGTAGAATCGATTGTAACGCAAACACCTCCAAGCATTTCCGGTGAAGAAGGTTTGCGTTCTCTGCAAGTGATTCTGGCAGCATTTGAATCTGAGAAGACTGGTCAGATCGTGAAGCTGTAATCGTAAGGATATCATTATCATTACTTTAATTAGTGTGACTATCTCATATTAAAAAGGGGCTTACCTCCAGAGAAATATTTCTGGCGGGTAGTCTCTTTTTATTACTTTTTTCATGACAATCAGCAATACGTATAGAGGACAGCGGAACCCGGTGTTTGGCGATATGGGGGGCATAACGAGCAACGATTCGTTGTTTTATAGATAGTTACTATGTTTGAACCGTTAACTGGCATTTCAAAAAGGACTGACCACTCCGCTACATCGCGGAAGAGTCAGTCCCTTAATCTTTACACTTAATTCAAAGCGTATATATCTGTATTAGATACTAGGCTTCACATCACTGCCGAGATCCAGCCATGCTAATTCTTCAGGAGATAGGGTGATACGTGATCCTTCGTCACAGGAGAGCAATTCTGCCTGATTCTGGGCACCTATCAACGCACAGGTTGGAAACGGCTGATTCAATACATAAGCGAGAGCAATCTGGATGGGGGAAGTCTTTTTCGACTCGGCCAATTGTTCAGCACGGTGCAAACGTTCCCAGTTACCGTCACTGTAAAACACACGAACCAGATCTTCATTGTCCCGAACTTCAGGTGTGAATCGTCCGGTAAAGAAGCCACGAGCCTGGGATGACCAGGACAGCAAAGGAAGCTTAGTGCGTTCATGCCATGCCAGTGTTTCTTCGTCTGCCGATACACATCCGGCCCAGAACGGTTCGTTCGCTTTGGCGAGACTGAGATTTGGACTGCTGAATGTAAAACCTTTCAGACCGTTAGCAGCAGCATATGCGTTAGCTTCCTCCAGCCGCTGCCAGGTCCAGTTGGAGGCGCCGATTGCGCCGATTTTGCCGGATTCAATATGTTCATTCAACGCTTCGAGAATCGCGCCAACAGGGATGTTTGGATCATCCCGATGCAGGGCATAGAGCTCCACATGTTCCGTTTGAAGCCGCTCCAGACTGGTAAGAAGGTCACTGCGGATAGCATCAGCATTAACACGTGGGCCGTTCTGGTCATGATGCGCACCTTTGGTCAAAATAACGATCTCGTTACGGTTACCCCGTTCCTGCATATAACGTCCGAGCACTTCTTCACTTTGCCCGCCACAATAAATATGCGCGGAGTCAACGGTATTACCGCCAATCGCCAGGAATGCATCCATGTTCGTAGCTGCTTTTTCATAGGAATCATGGTAAAAATAATCGGTTCCTTTAATCAATCGGGAGATAGGTTTTCCTGCACCAGCAATTTCAATGTATTCCATAATTCAGTTCATCCTCTCTTCTTATAGTGTAATGCGTGTACGTTCTTCCGCTGAACGAAGGCAAGCTTCGAGTACTTTCATATTGGCTATAGCATCGGATGGATCGAAGCGCAGAGCTTTACCTTGAAGCACAGCTCGTGCCATATCGTCGCCCTGGAGGGAGTAGTGATTGACCTGTGGGACTTCAATCTCCTTACGCTCACCGTCAACAGTTACGAAGAAGTTGGAGCTGCGATCCCGATTGCTGATAAAGGCAGAAGGAACCTCGATGATGCCATCTGTTCCAAGTACCTCCAGTGTGTTGCGGAAGGCTGCCCACATGCTGCTGTCAAAGGTGACGCCAATATGATTGTCGAACTCAAGCAAGCCGGAAGCCATCATATCCACATGATCATGTTCAGGGGAGAACATGCCGATGACGGTTGCCGCCGAAGGCTCTTGGCCAAGTATCAAGCGTGCTGCACTGATGGAATAACAGCCGATATCATACAGCGCGCCGCCGCCCCAATCACGCCGAAAGCGAACATTACCTGTTGAGCCTGAACTATTGAACGAAAATGTACTATGAATGCCGCGGATCTCACCAATTTCTCCGCTGGCGATAATATCTTTAATCTGATCATAACGTGGATGATGACGGTACATGAGAGCTTCAGCCAGATGTACACCAGCGTCTTCGCAGGCTTGCACCATTTCCTGAGCTTCCTGCTCCGTCAGTGCCAGTGGTTTCTCACACAAAATATGTTTACCAGCTTCTGCGGCACGGAGTGTCCACTCCCGGTGCAGATGGTTCGGAAGCGGGATGTAGACCGCATCAATGGAATCGTCAGCAAGCAAAGCTTCATAGCTACCATAAGCTTGAGGAATGCCGAGTTTCTCAGCAGTTTGTTTTGCTTTTTCTTCATCTCGACTAGCAATGGCAGTCACTTCATTCAACTCGGATTGCTGCAAACCTGGAATAACGGATCCTACGGCAATGCTAGCGCTACCAAGAATTCCCCAGCGCAGTTTTCGATCTGAATTCATTTGTTGTTTCCTCCTATGAATGAATGTATATTGTGATTATAAATAATAGATGGATTAATGAAAATGATAATATATTGAAATGAGTTAACACAATATTGTTTAGAAAAGAGAATGGGCCATGATGAGACAGACTGTACTGCTAACCTTGCAGGATATTCCATACTTTTGTTATCCAGAATCTGTTGGACTTTATGTTGACCACCCTGAGCACACCGTATTACGTGAGGCTGGCGCACTTAACAACTTCAATATTCACTACGTTGCTGCGGGCAAGGGGTACGTGGAAGTGGAGGGAGTAGTGCATGAGCTTCGTGCGGGTCAGGCTGTACTGTATTTCCCGCTGCAGCGGCAGCATTATTACAGCAGCGAAGATGATCCATGGGATGTACGATGGGTTCATTTTTACGGTGAACGGCTGCATGATTATATGATAGAACGGGGGTTGCACCGCAATCTGTTGTGGACGCTGCGGCAGCAGGCTCCATGGGAAGAAGCACATATGGCCCTACTAAATGAAGCCGAGCAGAACCGGATGCTGCGTCCTGCCCAGCTATCTACCCTGACCTACGCTGTGCTGGCTGAGTTCGTACAGCATGCGGTTCCACTAAAAAGCACACGCACAAGCAAGGCTGAGAGTCGTATCCTTGGACTGCTTCCACAGATGCAGCAGGAGGCATGCCAACCGTTTTTGTTACAGGATTGGGCGGATATGGCGGGTGTGAGTTCGTATTACTTTTGCAAAATGTTCAAGAGTGCCGTGGAAATGACCCCGATGGAATTTATAACCCGTTCGCGGTTACAGATGGCGAAGCAGTGGTTGCTGGAACGGCCAACGGCCAACATTGGACAGATCGCAGAGGAGGCGGGGTACCCAAATGCCAGTTATTTTAACCGCCAGTTTTTAGCCCATGAAGGCATGACTCCGACCGATTATCGCGGGCTTTACCACAGTTAAAGGTATGTTGTCCGTTTGTTGATTCTGTGGAAATCTTCGACGTTTGACAGAGCGTTCAATCAAGTCTATTATAGATAAATTAAATCCGTATATAATGAGGTGCCCTCATGAAATATTCGAAAGCTACAAACTATGCCCTGCACACCATGCTTTTCCTGGTTGCAACCGAACCGGAACAACTGGTCAGTGTACATCAATTAGCTGAGATGCAAAAAGTATCTCCAACCTATTTGTCTAAAATATTGACCAAGCTGGTCAAAGCCGGCATGATCGAATCGACTTCGGGTGCCAATGGTGGTTATCGGCTTAGCCGGAAGAATCCGGACCCTTCATTTTTGGAGATTATCCATGCCATTGAGGGACAGGCTTCCTTGTTCGAATGCTCGCAGGATCATAACGAAGGCTGCCTGATTCAGCAGGTGATGGTCCGTGCGGAAGAAGAGATGGAGAGTTATTTGCACAATAAAAAAATGTCTGAGCTGGCTGCCCAGATGAAAGCTGCACATTCCGTATAACCTGAATCGGAGGTCCAGTTGATCCTATAGCTGCGCCTGTTGAACAGCGAATTTAAAAACCTTCCTCCCCGCTTAAGGGGGATGGAAGGTTTTTTTGCTGTACTCGGATGAGGATTGAAGTTGAAGTTATAAGTCTACAGAGGACTCTGGAAGAGAGCAATACAAGGTATACCCTCAGCATCAGAGTGCTTCAACGATAGGAGAAGATAGTTAATATACAAACGTATAATATGCCATTGTACCTAATATGAGTGGAATGGTACAATAAGGAAGAAATTTATTAATACATATTTGCTTACATCTTAGATTTCTGGAGGGACAACACATGAGCCAATCAACCATTACAGAACTGGAACAACTGCTTGCACTGGAAAACATTCGGAACACCAAAGCGCGCTATTGCCGTTATATTGATACGAAGCAGTGGGATACATTAGGTGAAGTGTTCGCTCCGGATGCCGTAGCTGATTTCAGTACAGAAGGCAATCCAATCCCGGTATTAACAGGTCGGGACACCATCGTTCAAGTATTCCGGGATTTGGTGGATGTTGCCGTAACTGTGCATCATGTACATAGCGCCGAAGTTGAATTTGTATCCAAGAATGAAGCCAAAGTCATCTCTCCAATGGAAGATTGGGTGACGTTCCCTGAAGGCAATGTCAATAAATCCTTTCACGGATTTGGACATTACCATGAAACGTTTGTCAAAATCGATGGTCAATGGCTCATCCAGCATACCAGCCTGAAGCGTCTACGTCTGGATCTTTTTGAATAGTGTTTGTATTCATATAAATGATATTGAAACGATGATAAACAAAACCCCAAGAGCGCTATAGCTGCGTCCTCATGGGGTTTTGTTTTGTTCAAGCTGTTACCTTCACTCAGGATTGCATGCGGATTGCTTAGAGTGAAAGTGTCTGACGTTTTTCTTTTGATAATTGTTGTGTGACAACAAGCATACCTAATGAAATCAGAACAAGGAGTAGACATACCCAATAGGAATTTCGATATCCCCACACTCCCGCTGTCCATCCCCCGACCAGACTACCAAATAATCTTCCCAACGTGGAAGCATTGGAATAGAGAGTTGATGCATAGCCGGGCATGGACGGAAGCAGATCCTGCATGTAACTGATCCCGATAGCAGAGATAACGGCGACAAAGAATGCGAGCAATAGTTGTCCGGCCAGCAAGTGCCACAGTTCCGTGGAGAACAAAACTATTACATAATAAGCGACACCCATCAGGGAGCCCCATAACATGAGTGAGCGGTTGGGATATTTTGAGGCGAGCAGACCCAAACCTAGCATAATGGGAATTTCAAGCCCCGCGCATAAACTGGAGATCCAGCCAACTTCCCGGGTTCCCCCGCCCAGATGGTGAATAATGAACAGAGATGCATTCAGGTTATTCATCCAGTGTGCCATATACAGAAGTGTGGTAATGAGAAACGGCATGTAGATTCTTGCATCCTGATGCAATTTTATGTGTATGCCACCCGAAGATGCACCGATAGAAGGAGGCTCGGGAGCTTTTTTTAACAGAAAGAAAAATAATAACGCATTGATCAAAAAAATAAAACACGTTGAGCTGAAAATGCCGATGTACCCAATATAGGCAATCAGTAAAGTTCCGAGTAAAGGTCCCGTAATAAACCCCAATGAAAACGCGGAGCGCAGGGTTGAATTGGCCACAGCATGATCGACGTCCGTTGCGGAATTAACCGCTTCTCTTGCAGCTGCGAACAATTGTGGCATGGCGGGAGATCCGAGTGCAGTCAGTACCGTCATATAGATGAATAATAAAGTGAAGTCGTGAATCCACAGATACCCGGCAAATGCAAGAGCATTGCAAATCATGGCAGACACCAGAATTTTTTTGCGAGCCCCGGGTTGATCCGATCGTCTGGCGATCCAGGAACTGAACAGCACACCCGCCATAAGTGTTACTGCAGTGAATAATCCGAATGTTGCGATGGATACTTCGAGGCGGGTTGTAAAGTAGACCGCAAGAAAGGGCGCGCTGATTGAAATAGCCATACCTTGCAACAACATACAAACGAGAAACAGCCGGTATGTAGGGATACGAAATAGTGAATTAAACTGTTGAAGCTTCATGTGCAAAAGACATCCCCTTGATTTTATCATTTACAAAATATCTATACGATCTGTTTATAATATAAGAATAACAGAGATAAAGTAATACGTATTGATATCTTATAGTCTAATAACAAACAAAAAAGCCAGAGACCAGACTCTATCGGTCCAATCCTGGCTTTCTTATATGAAGAATCTATTATAAGTAAGAACCTGTATAACCTGCTTAGTGTGCAGCAACGTTTTTCTTCCGTGACTGCATTCTCAGATACACCTGGGAGAAAACAATGGATGCCAGAGCAACCACAGTCATGCCCCAGAAAATATTAGTATAAGCCGATGATAGTGGCAATTGCTGCATGGCTGTCAATGCCACGCCAGTTACGGCAACACTAAATGCTCCACTGAAGAACTGGCTAAGCTGGAACAGTCCCATGCCTGCGCCTACCTGATCCATCGTCAGATTGCCCGACAACTCATTGGAGACACTCGTTGTCAGTGCAGAGAAGCCTACGCTAAGCAGAATGTATACGGCCATAATGGCATAGATGCTGTCGTCTGCAAAAAGAGCAAACAATCCGGCCGCAGCGAGCAGCAACCATGGTGCGAACTTGAGCAGTTGTGTATTGCCGTGTCGGTCAATCATGCGGCCAATCCGATTGGATAACAGCATGGACACGATTGCACCCGGGAAGATGACAAGCCCGGACTGGGCCGGAGTCAGGCCATACAGATGTGCCAAAATTTGCGGCAATAGGAACAGCGTCGAGAAGTTGTTAATATACGATACAATCCCCAGTGAGCTGAGCATCATATATTTTTTGTTTTTGAACAGAGCTGGTTGCACAAAGGGATCAGCCGCACGGCGAATTCGTAGCCAGAACAGGACGAGTGCAGCCGCACCAACAACGAGGGTTACCCATTCACGTGAAGTCAGGAATAGCAGGACGCCGGTTGTTCCGATCGCCAGTAACAGCGCGCCGAGCAAGTCGAATGAACCCTTTTGTGGCATCTCACTTGGAAGCAGTCTGAAAAATACAGGGATCAGAAACAAGGTTAGTCCGGTAACGATAAACAGATCATGCCATCCGAGGAACTGTGTAATACTGCCACCGATCACAGGCCCGAGTCCAAGACCCAGTGAGCTGGCCGACATGACAACAGCCATGGATTTCCCCCGGCGGTCACTTGGAATGTAACGAGTAATAAGAACGATAGCTAGCCCTGGTACAGAAGCTGCACCCGCAGCCTGAATCAGGCGCGCAATGAGCAGAAGGATAAAATGGTTACTGAAGAAACCAAGAACGGATGCCGCACCAAGCAGTGTAAGACCGGTCGTAAACAGGGTACGAATTGGTACAAAATCCGATAGACGTGAGAACGTGATCGAGGAAATAGCAAAAACGATGGAATAACCGGTGACAATCCAGGAAGAAGAGACGGATGAGAGCATAAATTCAGCTGCAATTTTGGGCAGGGCCAGATTGAACATCATCGTATTCATAACGACAAGCACAACCGTGAAGCCCAGCAGACTTACGATTAACCCTTCCTGTATTCCTGCTGTCCGTTCCCCAGATGATGCAGTTGCGGTGTTGTTCATAAAAACCTCCTAGATTGATGTGTATTTCGCAACATTTCAGAAACGGTGTGTAACATTTGCAAAATGTGGTATAGAGTGAATCCCATGCTTGGCAGCAGGGGATACATAAACGAAATATGTTTGTAAGTTCGATTGGTATCGAACATTAGAAATATATCATGGATTTATGCTAAAATACAATGGATAGTCTGAAAAAAAGGAGACTACAACGATGAAAATTTTGCACCATCCTCAAGTGGAGGATATTGAACTTTCTTCCGTATTGTACGCTTTAAGTGATCCCATCCGTCTTGGGATCGTAACAGAAGCAGCCAGAAATGGTGAACAGCCATGCAGTCATTTTCGTGCACCTGTTGTGAAATCCACGATGTCACACCATATTCGGACCCTGCGGGAAGCCGGAGTCATTCGAGTGAGAGTACAAGGTACACAGCATTTCCTGACGCTAAGATCCGAGGATCTGGAAGTGCGTTTTCCTGGTCTGTTGCAGCCTTTATTACAAGCGGCAGCTCAGTCCGAAATACATGATTCCTAGATAATGTCCTTTCTTCAAGTTGAAGAGGGGACATTTTTTTTATGTTTGGTATATTCCATACTGCTGCGACATTCTATGTCGTACCACGTCCTCTATAATAACGGTGAACACACAAACCATATCGAAAAGAGGTTCACAAACGTTGGCAAAAACAAAAAGAGGACGCGTCCTGTGGAATCTACCATCCCGAGGAAGAGGAACTTGCCCGGTGTGCAGCAGCACCTGGATTAAATTGTTGTATTCGCAAACGAAAACAGATGGTACGAGTTTGAAAGTATGCAAAAAATGTTCCAAAGCTGTGCAGTCCAGAGTGGATAAGGCAACCGTATAACATAACAGGCCTGTTCTTCGGAACGGGCCATGTCTTTTGGTATAATATAATTACGAAATACGGAATGAGCCAGGGGGCGGGGAAATGAGTAATATGCATCGTATTCACTGGTTTGACGAGCAGATTCGGAGTGGACGTTTTCCAAACAGCAGCTGGCTTGCACGTGAATTTGAAATATCCCGGCGCCAGGCCCAGCGTGATATTGAATATATGGCGATTTCTCTGCGTGCCCCTCTGGTGTATATAGCAAAATATCGGGGGTATTGTTACGAGGATCAGACCTACCGGTTGCCCCATTTATATATGACGGAAGAAGAACAGCGGGTGCTTAAGTATCTGGCGCATCGTTATCGGCATTACAATTATGATCAATCAGATGCGGTAAAGCGTGTGGCGCATTTGCTGGAGCGTTTTACGCTCGAGGAACAGCAAACAGGAAGCAGTCAGCTTCCTGTGTTTAAAGCAGATCCGCAGCAGCTTCAGTTCTTTGAGATTTTGTCCCATGCGATTGCCGAATCCCGCAAAGTACATATCCATTACAGAGATCATGCCGGAGAACGGCAATTTACTTGGTGTCCATTGAAGATGCTGTCCCAGTTCAACGCCGATTACGTGGTTGGTTATGAAATGGACCCTTTACAGCAAACGGCCATCCGGTTGGAGGGCATGATTCATGTGCAGATGACGAACGAGACGTTTCAGTGTCAGACAGACGGGTTGCTGGGTGCATGGGAAGAGGCGCTGCCTGTCCGTAAACCGTTTGTCGCTGAGATAAGACTGAGAGAAGCGCAGCAAACAGAGCTGTGGCAAGGATATCGGATTCGGGAGAAGCAAGATCAGGTTCACTGGATTGAATTTTATGATACGGATGCTTTCCTACAGCATTTGTTCATTAGCGAGTGGGAGGAACTGTTGTCTCCAACGTGGCTTAGACGAAAGCTTCAGCAAAGTGCGGAAGGCATAATCGATAGGCTCGCCGTACAGCGCAAAGCCAACGTGAATTAGAACAACCATGGAGAGGGGATTTTTTTTGACTGAAGTTGCGTTAGACAACCTGATCATGAAGCGGGAGTCCAAATCGTATGTGGATAGCCTACACGCTGTATTGACCCATGCGGGTCTGTTTCAGGGTTCCAAGTATGTGCTCGCTGGATATACGGGTATGGCATTCAAACTTTCAGTGCATCGCAGACTACTGCCCATGTCGGTTACAGCCTATGGTCAATGGGGAGAATCTCATCGCCCTGGGATCGATAACTTGGGGATATTCACGATCTGGGATGGGGGACGGACACGTCATCCCACATTTGGGTATTACCAGCGGGATGCGGTAAATTGGGTGAAGCGCAGTCTGGATGAAGGCATCGGGGTGATCTACTGGATTCCGGAATTTGGTGTCATTCATGGGTATGATGACAGTGATCGCATCTTTTACGTGCAAGATGGCTGGGGCAAGGAACCACAGATTATACTGTATGACAATTTCGGATTAAACTTCACCGGGTTTTGGTATTGTCAGGTCTTTGGTGACCAGGTACATATCCCTGAACAAGAGATGCTGTTGGAATCATTGAGATTGGCAATTGAGGATTGGGATATCCCTTATCGTCTACTGCCTGATCGGAATATCGTTTCGGGTAGAATGGCTTATGATGTGTGGGTGCAAGCCCTTCGGGGTGGAGATTACGATGCATCGGGTGCTGCGTATATTTTGGAATCCTATTGCCAGTCCCGAACTGAAATTCAGATGTATTTGCAGGATGTGCGGGGGATATGGCCCGAACTGGACCAAGCCTATGCATGTTATGAACAGCTTGGAGCATTGATTATACAGATGAAGGCATGCATGATTCAGGAACATAACAGAAGGATTATGCAGGCAGACGCCACAGAGAAGCTGGCACAGGTTTTATTGGAAGCGAAAGCATTGGAAGAGCAGGCTGTTGATTATTTTCGTTTGATCTCCTCGAAGTATCCTGATCGTAAACGCAACACTGTACCACGGTGGGGAGCACATTCAGCAAGGTAGGGGGAGGGAGGATAAGGTGATGAGGAGTAAAATACTGCCGGATTTGATTCGTTTTCCACAGACTCAGAATTTGGCAGATGAACAACGATCCTGGAGCGGTGCAGGCTCATACATCGATGCGATGTATCGCATTCTGATGCACAAGCAGTGGACGGATTTACCGCGTCACATGATTGCGGGTATGACCGCAAGTGTATTTCGATTAGTAGTGGATCGGCGTCTAACGACAGAATCGATCTCAGCATACAACTGGATGGCCGAGAACTTTGTAGCTTCTGATTTCATTGGCGTCACGACCGGACAACACGGGGGATTTTCGTTCGAGCCGACCTTTCCGCTCTATCAGAAGCAGGCCCTGCTGGATATCAAGGCTTCTATTGACCGGGGTGTGGGCGCTATTCTGTGGCATGATCAGTTTGTTATTTGTGCTGGATATGATGATGGTGAGCAGATGCTGTTCATTTGTGAGAGTCAAGAAAATGAAGTCATTTGTCTGCCCTATGATTCTTTTGGTCGGAACAGTACACCATACTGGTACTATCAGGTGCTTGAATCCCATACAACCGTAGACATATGGGAAGTGTGCAAGGAATCATTAATTCAGGCTGTGTACAAATGGGAGACCCATGATTACATGCTGCCTCCTCAGGATTACGCCTGCGGAGCTGCTGCATATGCAGCCATTGCTGATGTCCTACAATCTGGTACATATGAAACGGATCAAGCTGCCATTGTTTTGCGCTATTATGCCCAATCGAGAAAGGATATGGCTTCCTATGTTGCAGAGCTTAAGCATTTGTCCAGTCAGATGAATCATGTGGTACAGGCGTACGCGTTACTCTCAGACCTATATGCTCAGATGATGGAGAAAGTTGAGGATTCAACAGCTTGGGATGCGAAGGAACCAGGGCATCTGTTAAGGGTAATCCATCTGATTGAGCAAGCAGGGGAAACGGAACAGCGCGCCATTGATTCCATTAAACTGGCTTTCCCAGAGACGATTGGTAACCGTTTTGAGGATATTGGATTAAGATGAATGGGCAGCGCATGGGTACAAAAAATACCGGATAAGGCTGATAGGCCTATCCGGTATTTATTTGTGTTTTGCCACATCTTAGTCCATTGCTCGTCCTTATTTCAACCTGGAAAAGAAAAAATAACCATAATTTCGATTTTGGGGTAATGTGCAGCTCCCTTTGTTCCGAATATTATAATAGATGGTCTTTTTTGGATGGAGGATATTGAAGGACAACAGGGGGCGGGAGTATGGTGCATAATCCGGAAACCATTCAGGAATGTATCGAAAAGGCACGACAGAGGCTCTACCAGATTGCAAACGCTCATAAAGAACTGTGGCATCCGGAGGTCATTCGTCAATCGATGGTTCTGGATGAACTCATTAATCAATATAACAATGCCATTCGCGGAAAATCATCCCGAAGTAAATAACAGCGCGTTATAAACCTCGGGATGAAATGATGCGAATGTATTCAGGTTCAGTATACGAACCCTATTCTTTAACAGCCCCAAGCACAATTCCTTTGACAAAGAAACGCTGCAAGAATGGATACACGAGCAGGATTGGCAGTGCCCCAATAAAGATCTGGGCTGCGTTAACGGTACGCTGCGACATGTTCTGAAGCTGCGTCGCATCAACATTCATATTGGAAAAATCCTGTTGCACGATAATGGTCTGCATTAACGTAGCGAGCGGATATTTGGCTGCGTCATTCATATAGATCAACCCGTCGAACCAGGAATTCCACTGCCCCACCATGGTGAATAGGGAGATCGTAGCAATGGCCGGCATGGATACAGGCAGATAGATGCGGAACAATGTGGTGATATGGTTGGCACCATCGATGAACGCCGCTTCTTCGAGCTCTTTGGGCACGTTACGGAAGAAGTTCATCATGAGAATCAGGTTCCAGACCGCCACAGCGCCCGGCAAAATCAGAGCCCATAGGGTGTTGATCAGTCCCAGCTTCTGAATCAGGATATAGGAAGGGATCAGACCGCCACTGAACAGCATCGTGAAGATGAAAAACCACGCATACAGCGAACGTCCCTTGAAATTCAGACTTTCTTTGGACAAAGGATATGCCGTCAGGATGACCAGCACCATACTCAGCAGCGTTCCGAACACGGTACGTTGCACTGAGATCCAGAGCGCGCTGAGAAAGTTACTGTTACCAAACGTTTTGGTATAGGCATCGACTGTAAAATCAATCGGCCAGAGCGTTACCAGATTGGCGGAAGCTGCCGCTTTACCGCTGAAGGAAACCGCCAGAATGTGGACAAGCGGCAGCACACACAGCAGCGAGACGGCCGCGATGAAGAACAGGTTGAAGCCGTTAAATATACGGTATCCGGTCGTTTTGTGATACACCTTAATTCCTCCTTAGAAAATGCGGTAATTAGCGATTTTGTAAGCCATCCGGTAGGCAGTAATAACGAGGAACATGGCAACAAAGGATTTAAACAAACCAACCGCAGTTGCAAAGCTCATTTTGCCATTCAAAATACCCATCCGGTAAACAAACGTGTCAATAATATCGCCTTTATCATATACAAGTGGATTGTACAGGTTGAAAATCTGGTCAAATCCAGCATTAAGAATATTCCCCAGTGATAGCGTTCCCACCACAATGATCATCGGCACGAGTGCAGGCAGCGTAATGTGTAGGGTCTGCTTAAGCCGTGTTGCCCCGTCAACTTCGGAAGCTTCGTATAGAGCAGGGTTAATGCCCGCAAGGGCTGCAAGAAAGACAATGGTACCAAATCCGAATTCCTTCCATACATCACTGATGACCACGGTTACACGGAACCAGTCGCCATCTCCCAAAAAGAAGATCGGTTCAATGCCAACGGCCGCCAGAACCTGGTTAATCAGTCCGCCTTCGGGGGAAAGCATGTCCAGCAGGATGCCGCCCAGTACAACCCAAGACAAGAAGTGGGGCAGGTATACCAGCGTCTGTGAGAACCTTTTGAACGTGGAATTGCGTACTTCATTCAGCAAAATGGCAAACACAACCGGGGCCACGAGTCCGGCCACAATCTTCATCGCGGCAATCAGTACTGTGTTCCAGATGACTTGAACACTATCCGGATATTCGAACATGAATCGGAAGTTATCCCATCCTACCCATTTGGAGCCGGTGAATCCCAGCCATGGTTTGAAATCCTGAAACGCAATAATAATGCCGCCCATAGGCACATAGGCGAACAGCAATGTGAGCAGTACCGAAGGCAGCAGCATCAGATGCAGCGGCCAATTGCGTTTGAAATTCCAGCGGGTGCGTTTGCGTGGATTGTGTGTTGCCTGCCGCACCGGCGTATTGGTCGTTAGTGGTTGTTCCATAGCCATCAGGTCCCTCCTTTATATCGTCCAGCCTCTGCATAATGAGGCCAGTCAGCCTCTGCAAATAGTGGAGCAACTGAATTATAACAATGGAAACGGGCGGGCTATAGAACAACATTTCAAGGCGGATGTTGATTTATTAACTTGTTAAAAACGTGTACCAAATAGTGACTCATTTGAAATTCAGTATAGATATGTAAGGGGTTTCAATATAAAATAGGACTTCGATGTGTATCTTTACTTTAATTCGGGACAGGGTGAAGCAATGAAATTTACAGTATTCTCAAAAACAGTTATGCTGCTGGTCTGCTTGCTGGTACCTATCTTGCTGCTCTATACCTACGCGAATCAGGCGAACGTGGACATGATCGTCGAGGAGAAGCAGCAGTCCAGTTTGAATCAGTTCAATTATTTTAGCTCTCAGGTGGATAAAAATATTGAACAGCTCTCACTTTACGGGCTGACTTTACTGCGTGATCCAAGCATTCTACACTATCGTTACATGACAGAATCGACAAGCCAATATGAGAAAAACAGCGTCTATCTCGATATTCTCGACAAATTGTCACTATACCAGTCCACGAGCCGCTGGAAGAACGATATTACCATTGTGCTGCCTCAGGCAGAGCTGGTATTGTCCACCATGTCGAACCGGACGGTCTTTAATGAGAAGATGTTGAAGTTTCCACAGCCAGGCCGATGGCAGTTGAACGAAGGCAGCTTCACTTATTTCTTTACGGATAACTACGAGTGGAATGAAAAACCTGTGACCACGGATGTACGAACGGTGATGGAGATTGATTTTGACCCGATGAATATTGTTGCCATGCTGGATGATTTCAAGGAGGCACAGGGAGGAGATCCATTTCTACTCGTCCCGGGCAACGAGCCTCTATTAAATCGTAGTGCGGACCCTGAGCTCGTGGAAGCCGTGATGCGGGACATGCCATTAACCGAATTGGATAGTGAAGGCAACCATCAGCTTGAGGTGGGGGGCAAGAAGTACTTGGTCAGTTATGTGCTCTCCAAACAGCTGAACGGAATCTATGTTAACCCGGTGGTGCTGGATGATTTGCTTACGCCGATGGACAAGAGCCGAAATATGTTTATAACCTCAATTTTGCTGCTGCTCGTGCTCAGTATTGGCGCTGCCCTATTGTTATACCGAAAGGTACAGGTGCCGATACAACGGCTGATGAGAGGTTTGCAGCAGATTCGCAAAGGACAGCTGTCCACACGAATTCCGGTCGATCACTCCCGTGATGAATTCGCTTATTTGACGCAGAGCTTCAATCACATGGCTGAGCAGATTCAGGAGCTGATCGAAAAAGTTTACGAGGAACGTATCCGTTCGCGGGAAGCGACGCTGAAGCATCTGCAATCACAGATCAATCCTCATTTCCTGTATAATTGTCTGTTTTATATTAAAAATATGACGCAGCTCGGCAACCGCGAAGCGGTTATTGCCATGTCGCTCAGCCTGGGAGATTACTATCGCTACATCACACGTGATGAGAACGATATGACGACCGTGGAAGAGGAAATCCGGTTGTTGGACAATTATTTGTCCATCCAACAGATGCGTACCAACCGTTTGTCGTATGAGATCGCCGTACCGCAAGAACTGATGCAGCAGCACATTCCAAGGCTGCTGATCCAGCCTATCGTGGAGAATGCAGTCATTCACGGCATTGAACCGATGGAGGGTAGCGGTCACATCGTAGTTACAGGCATGGCAGCACAAGAGCAAATCAATGGAAGGGAATACACACGATACAGTTTGTTTGTCGATAACGACGGTGTTACTTTGACGCCCGAAGAGATTGCTAGTCTTGAGCGGGAAATCAATGAACCGATGGGTGAAGAAATAGGCACGGGTACCTGGAACGTACACCAGCGGCTCGTTACACGATATGGTCATTCTTCAGGGCTTCATTTTGGAGCGATCCCTTATGGGGGTCTCAGTGTGGAAATACGATGGTTTGAGGAGGAATATCCTAATGATGAATCTAATGGTCGTGGATGATGAACATTCAGCGGTGGAATCGATTGCAGCCTCCATACCGTGGAGAGAGCATGGGATTGGGCACGTATATAAGGCGTACTCGGTGAAAGAGGCATTGCAGCAAATGGCGGCACATCAGGTCCATATTATCATCACTGATATTCGTATGCCGGGCTTATCCGGTCTGGATTTGGTGAGTCATATTCGTCAAAAGTGGGAGCGGACTAAATGTATCATTTTATCTGGACATGCATCCTTTGATTATGCGAAGCAGGCACTCCGTCATGGGACAGTGAGTTATCTGCTGAAGCCAGTGCGGGATGAGGAACTGATTGAAGCCGTGCAGCAGGCCTCCGTCCAGATTCGGCTGGAGGGAGAGAAACAGTTGATGCACCAGCGCGCCATGTATTCGGTGAGGGAACATTTACCGGAGAAGCGGGCGGGATTAATGAAGGATGTACTGCTCGGACATAGATTTGCAGAGAGCGAACTTGTGGAAAAGTTGGAGCAATTGGAGATTGGGTTCCGTCCCCAGGATAAAATGCAGCTGCTGCTTATCCGTTATGATGACCCACAGCCAACGCACAAGGCATTCCGTTTGATGAAATACGCCATCTCCAACGTCGTGGAAGAAATCTTTGGCAGCAGCTATCATCTCTGCCATACAGACGATGCGTATGATGATCTCGTCTTCATGGCAAGTCCAAAACAAGCACAGTCTGAACCCGAACTGCTGATGGGGCGGCTCGGAGAACGGCTGCTTCACAGTGTGAAGCAGTATTTAAACGCGACGATTTCACTGTCAGTCAGCCGGATAGGCCGTTTTCCGGAACAGGTTCCCCAGCTTTACCATCAAGCTGTAAGTGCATTGCGCAAGCAGGCGGAAGCAGGCAAAGGTCTGCATCTCAATGCGGCTGCCGGCTCCCATGGAGCAACATTAAAATCACTTGCGGCGCTGTATGAGCCACCTGGACTGACCGCACTACTGGAAGCAGGACGGATGGAGGACGCTAATCGCAAGATTGATTCGATTTTCGCCGAGTTATCGGATAGTGTGTTCCCGGAGCATGTCTATGTTGCTTTTCACTATCTCGCAGCAGCTTTCTCGTACATGGCTCATCGGGAGGGCAGACAGTTGTCCGATGTTCTTGGTGAGCAGTATCAGCAACTGCTGAAGGACGGCTACGGCGTGTCACTTCGGAGTCTGGAAGCATGGACCCGGAGTGTGATGGAACAATGGGCTCTAAGCACAACCGATACAGGCCAGGAAAGTGGATCGAACATGATCAGACAGGTCCAGCAATGGATTGACAACCATCTGGGCGAAGATCTTTCCTTGCAGGTTATTGCAGGGGAGGTTCATTTGCATCCGGTGTATTTGTCCAAAATGTACAAACAATCAACGGGTGAAGGCATCAGTGACTACATTATCCGTTCCCGAATGGAACGTGCTGTTCACTTGTTGAAACACACGGCTATGAAGATTTATGAAGTCGGTCAGGAAGTGGGATATAACAATACTCCTTATTTCATTCAAGTATTCCGCAAACATTATGGCTTGACCCCGCAGGATTTTCGGAACGGTTAACAAATCAATATGAACATTGAAATTGTGATATATGTTTGCTTCCCCGGCTGCACTATCCTTTTCATGTAAGGGCATTCAAAGTGATTGAGGAGGGGTTTCATGTATAGAAAAATGATGACTGCATTGCTTGCACTGACGATGGTTGCCGTAACGGCATGCAGTTCGGGGGCAAAGGAAGAACCATCCAAGGAAGCGGCTACGCCACTTGCGCTGCAAGACGGTAAGTATGAACCTGCGGTTCAGATGAGCTATTTGCGAGCCTGGAATGATGATACAAAGTTTAAGAACGGAGAGACTGCACAGAACAACGTGCATACCAAATGGGCCAAAGAGCGTCTGGGCATCGACCTGACTACACCTTGGGCTGTGTCCGTGACGAATGATGCTTTTTACACGAAGCTTCGTCTTTCCTTGTCGGCTAACGAAGAGCTGCCAGATATCGTCTCCATCCGTGGTGACTACAATCTGGTGCGTGAGTTGATTGAGTCCGGTAAATTCGCCGATGCAGGTGAACTGTTCGATAAGTATGCATCCGACACATGGAAAGGGGCTGCTGAATCCGCACCGGAAGAGTGGTACCCGTACATGTATGAAGGTAAACGGTATGGCGTCCCGATCTTTGACTATGCTTACAACGGAGACCCGGTAATGTTTATCCGTGAAGACTGGCTGAAGAAGCTTGGACTGGAAGAACCAAAAACGATTGATGAGCTCGTTACGGTGATGGATGCATTTACGAATCAGGATCCGGATGGAAACGGTAAAAAAGATACGTACGGTCTGACGGTCGGTATGAAAAATGCCCTCAATACCTGGATGACCGAATCCGGCTGGATCTTCGGAATGTATAACACGATGCCAGGACAGTGGAATCTGAATGCAGAAGGAACACTGGAATACGGCTCGGTTCAACCGGGTGTGAAAGAAGGACTTGCAACGATGAAAGACTGGTTGTCCAAAGGCTATCTGCCGAAGGAAGCCGGCGTATATGATGAGATTAAGGCAGCTGAACTGTTTACAGCAGGCAAAGCGGGAATCATTGTGGGACCACACTGGATGCCAAACTGGCCGATCGATGATGTGAAGAAAAATGTGGACGGTGCTACCTACAAAGCTATTGCCCTGCCAACCGGACCGACTGGCGAGAGCCATCACCACGGTTCAGGTGCTAGCAACGGGGTCGTGTTGATCAACAAGGATATGGAAAACCCAGAAATTTTCTTCACATATCAAAATTATTTGTTTGATAAATTCGCTAATCCAGAAGTGGGTGGGGAGTTCGAACATGGCTTTGCCCAAGGATATGACTTTGATATCGTAGATGGTAAAGTGCTTGGTGAAGCTGAAGTGAAAGATGGGGTATCCCCGCTCAAGTACACAATTACGTATGACGGTGCACGGATTCCAAACCTGATGATGGATACGTTGGCAGAACTCGCTACAGGTAAGGAAGCGGAAACACCTTTCGAGAAAAATACGAAAATTGCCAACAAACCTGAAGTGTTTGCTGCGGCTCAAGTCGTGGTAGCTCATAAGGATGATGCAATCAAGAACAAGTTCACGGGTGCACCTACGGATACGATGAAGATGAAGAAAGATGCGCTCGACAAGCTGGAGAAAGATACGTTCAGCAAAATCATTTATGGTCAAGTTGGCATCGATGAATTTGACGCATTCGTGACTAAATGGAAATCCATGGGCGGCGATCAAATCACAACGGAAGTCAATGAATGGTTCAAAACAGTTAATTAATACCGTGAATAATTCACAAAATGAATCATACTAAAGTAATACAAGAAGGAAGAAGTATTTCGTGAATACACCTGATTTGGGCGGAAAGTCGCCTGAATCCGGTGTTTTTGTTTTGTGTACGGATGCTTAGACATGTAAATAAGAAATTTATCTATTAATTTCTCTGCGTACAACCGTGCGTAAGACTTATTGTTTCGCAGATGCGTGAGAGAGTAAGATAATAGGTAATATACGAACATCAATACGTATTTTTAGCATAGATGGTTTGAAGAATGATTTGATAAATGGAAAGGCGGTCGAAGCATGAGTACACTCTATGATCAGGCAATGGAAGAGATGATTGAGGTCATTGAAGAATGGTTTAGTGAACAGATGAAGCGGGATGACCTGGAAAAGGCTGTGAAGCGAACAACGCTGCAAATGGGGATCTTTAATGATATTTTGCTGGATTACAGACCTGGAAGGACCACGGTAGACAGTGTGGATCTTGGATTGGATGAGGGATTGAAATCGAAGAATCCCGGTCCCTTTACGGAAGAACAAGTGCGGAATGAGATCCAGCCCAGGCTTGTAGAAGTGATTCAAGAGAAATTGGACAAGCTGGCGGATACACCGTTGATCGACTATCGGTTTACCTTTCGCGGGAAATTCCCAACCACAGAAGGAAAGCTGCAAGTGACCATACTCGAATATATCAACGAAGAGAAAAGGCAGCAGTTGCTTGAGCGCATTCATACATATGTAGACCAGAAGCTGCTGAAAGGTTCATATCCAACAAAGCCGTTGGAATCCTTTTTTTTGACGCGTCACCTGCTTGATCCGAAATTGTTCCCTGAACTGGACGTAGCGTGGACTATAGCGCAATATGATCGCATACAGGAGTTAAATAAAGGGCGTCAGGAAGCTCTGGCGGAGCATCGCGGTGACATTATTCGTGCGATAACGTCTTGGGCGGAGAATCATTTTTTGCCAGGCTACTTTGATGTACAGCCTTCTGCGTACAGCGCCAATGTATATACCCTTAAGCCAGGTGCTTCTTTGGAGGAGGACGAGCCTCAGAGTGAGCATGGGCAGCAGCTGGCACAACCTATCGATCTGCTGTTATATGCAGCCGTGATGATTCTTCGTTATGAGCCTAGTTACAGTAAACCGAAAGGCCTTACTTTCTTGGAACTGGCCAAACAATTGGGTAGTAACCGTGCAGCGCGAATGATGGTGGAAGGTAGCGGAGCCTATGCCAAGGAAGATATCCATTTGAAAAATGAGCAGGTGGAGTGCACCGCGAACGATGTGTTCTCGATCATTACTATCATCATTCGAAAGGAAGAAGTGTCTGCGTATGAACAGGCTATTGCTTTTATCACCCGTTTGCTGAAGCAGGGCTTCCCCAAAAGTTACAAGATCAAGCTCAAGTCCAGCGTGAAGCAGTATCTGCCGATTAAAGGGCTTGCGAAGTCGGATACGCATCGATTTTTCGCAAACGCGCTGGAGTACCCAGAGCTGCGTCCGCTGCTTGAAGACTATGCACGTGTAGCGATCGAAGAGTTCGAATTTTATGCAGATACAGAGGGTGAAAAGAACTGTATGCCAGGCAGTTATGCAACCTTCGGACTTGGATTGGCAGATGAGCGGTATTTCCCGTTGGTTGAATATTACATGGGTGAAGTGGATGATGAGCACCAGTTGGTGCAGGATAAATTCACCGTTGCCTTTGCTGAGACACATGGTGTAACGGCCGGTTCCATACCTGCATTAGTTACCTGCCTGCGTCGTTCTACGGATTCCTTGAAGCTGAAGATCCAGCCTGAACTGGAGGATGAGGAGAAGCTTGAACTTCTGGTCCGATCGCTGCAAGGATTGGAAACTTATGAAGTGGAGCATGTGCTGTATCCGATCTGGGGCAAGGTAGAGAAGCTTGCCACGCTGGCACGCAAGGCTGAGGGAAGACGGAAAGAATTGCTGTTAGAACTGTTAAAGGGCGCAGGGAAATAAGGAAAGGCCCATGACGGCTTTTCAAGGTTGATGTGATGTATAACGATACAATTAAGGTGGATGAGTATATGGGACCATTGAATCGGGATGTATGGGAAGAACTGTCCGCTCAGGAAAAGGAGGAGCGGCTGCGTAATTTGCTCAGTCATTTTCCCACAGGTATGAAATATGAAGGATTGGAGACATTTGAACGATTCGGTCAGCGAATCGAGACAGGTGTATTTTCGAATGATGCGCAGAAATTTGTGTTTGTGCCTGGTGATCAGGTGACACTTGGCTGGGATCGCTGGCAGGATGGAATGAATGAAGAGACTTCTGCGGATTTGCTGGAGACGGTTAGTGAGTATGGTGTGGATGACGTGGATTCTTTTTTAAGTAGCCAGATGTCTCCGGTCAGGGAAGTGCACATTGCTCCTATGCTGGTGGAGTGCAGCAACCATTCACTTGGTTGGATTGAAGTGACGGAAGCTGAAGCGATGGCGCAAGAGAGTGCCTTTTTTGCAGAAGAGTTGGAGAAGTTTAAGTTGTCCGATCTGAACCAGTATGAGCTGCATCAAGATTTCCGTCTGGTTCGTCAAGGCGATACAGTAGAGATATTTTGGTTCAATGAAGATTTGACGTTGGATTATTTAATCGATGAAGAAGCAAAAGCGGGTTTTGGTTTGCTTACTGAAGATGAGTGGGAGTATTTGTACGGAGGGGGCTGTCGCACGTTATTTCCATGGGGAGACAGCTTCGACTACACGATGAAATTGAAGCATTTTGGAAGCCTCGAAGAGGTGAAGGGAATTGTGGATGAATCGGCAGAGCCGGACCCTTCTCTAGTAGTTGAGAATGACCGTCCGTATGATCTGGAGCTGCCCAACTTTTTTGGCGTCCAGTTTGCTGGAGATCCCTATAACTATGAGCTTACGCTTGATGTTTATGGAAACATGATGCCCAAAGGTGGCGACGGTGGCGCGATGATCTGTGGCGGCAATGGGCCATTGGTTGGGTTTCTACCCGCTGCAGCTGTATACTATCGTGATGGTAATGCAGGGGAATTGGACTGGGAAGATATGATCGATTATATGAACTATCGGAGAGTGATTCGTTTAGCGGATTGACGGCTGTGTTTACAGCAAGAAAATAAGTAGGGAAGGGGAACCAGAATGATAAAAGGACCGGGATTCAGCTGGATAAAACATTTGGGTTTCAATTGGCCCGAATAGATGGTACGCAAAAATCATTCCCCACAATCCCTAAACACAGATACGTCTGCTAGATACAAAGGAACATCCTATCGGCAGGATGCGTTTAATAAGTATCTGGTTTGTTATGCTGCGGAGGGCATTCGTTTCAGTGTAGGTACGCTGGTGTTCTTCTTTCTTAACGTATTTCTCCTTATTCCAATATTCAGTGTTCCGTTCCAATTCTTATATGCTTCTATTCTACTGCCAATTCTAGCAGTTATGAATGTATGGGCCATAGCTCTAATTATCGCGCCCCGTAGGCTGCAACTGAATTATGTCCTGTTTCGCGGAGTGTTTGGGGTCGTCTGTTCATTAGGCTTTATCATTATGGTTCAAAAGTTCGCCTATGGCATGTTGGGATTGACAACACCGTGGTATGCGATTGCTTCGTTTACTTTATATGGTTTGACCTTATTTCAGTATTCCAAGTTTCATTTGCGCAAACTGCAACAGTCTACCCATGGGGAAAAAGCGCGTGTAAGCGCCCAAATGCCCCTCACTACGTTAGCCCTGCTGACCGGAGCAGGATATATACTGGCTAATATTTCTCTTGCTTTTGTCACGCAACAGACGGTTGTTGTTGTACTTATATGTGTGTATAGTATGTTGGCGTTTGTTGTTTTTCATTTTATTATGGATTTGCATCGCTATTACTGGCTGCTGCACCATCGTCTTAAATAGGACAAAACACACATCGAATTTGTCCCCTTATCACTGGAGGATCAGAATGATGTGTGTTTGTTATGTTGTATGATTTTTAGTGTGAATTTTTGATTTTAGCTGCGAAATTATTTCACTTTTTGCACAGATACAGCCATTTGCTCCAGCTGTGTATGAGTCAATGCATTATTTGCCGAGCTGAGAGTCACATAGCGATCATCCAGTTTGAATGTCAGCATGTCGGTTTGATCCGGTGTGTACCACTTGGCGGTAACCCCGTTTGGCAATTTAACATTTTTGCCGTCATAGCTGAAGGAATAGTCTTTTGGTGACACCGTGACATTCATGTGTTTGAAAACAAAGTTTACACCATCGCCGCCAGCAGCCACGCTTTTGAATGAATCCCCGGCAATCATGTGTTGTGGTGCGTATGCAGTCTCGAATCCTTGGAATTTCGCAAAGGCTTTGCGGATGGCAGTTGACTGTTCTTGGGTATATTTTACATCAGCGAAGCCCGTAACGCCCTGATCATTGCCTTGCACCTTTTGTACAGATACAGCCACTTGCTGCAACTGAGCCTGAGATAGCTTATGGTCAGGTGAGCTTATTGTGACATACCGATCATCCAGTTTGAACGTGAGCATACCCGTTTGATCTGGTGTATACCATTTGGCTGTGACGCCATTGGACAATTTTACGTCTTTGCCATTGTAACCCTCCGAATAGTCTCTTGGAGACACATCCACTTTCATATGATTAAAAGTAAAGCTTACTCCATCTCCGCCAGCGCCTACATTTTTAAACGTATCACCTGCAATCATCTGTTGAGGAGCGTATGCTGTCTCGAAGCCGTCGAACTGTGCAAACGCCTGTTGAATGGCTTCTTTTTGCGCTGCGCTATAGGTTACATTACTCAATGTAGAAGGATTGCTTGGAGCTTCGCCGATGATCACCTGTCCTTTTTTACCGTCATACGATACAGGTACATGCAGCGCATCAGCAATCGCACGTACAGGCAGATAAGTTGAATTGTTGTAAGTGATTGGAGCGAGTTTCTTGCCATTGCCATCCGTTGGTGAGTACGCCGCACCGTCAACATTGATGCTGATACCATGGTTAAGATATGCCGAGATTTTCTCCAGTTGTGTTCCTGCGAATACGCCCGTTGCTCCTGTTAATGTCATGCCCAGTACCATCATCGTTGCTGCGGATTTCTTCAAGTTTTTCTTCATGTGTATAACTCTCCTTTAAATTGTGTTATTTATAATGGTTTGCTGTCCTTATGGCTTTATATTACCCGCTGAACATATCCAGAATAATTCTGAATTATCTCCAACTTGTAAACATGTGTAAGGATCTTGGGATTTGGAATTTGTTATTTAGGAGAGCATTCACATTATAGATGTTGGAGAAGCAAGGAGTGAGAAGTGGGAGAGATAGTAGATGACTCTGAGCAGGGATATACACACGAAGATAATTCTTTCAGCAGGAAAAGTCTTTACGAACAATTACATACGTGGGTGGTACGTGGACTCTTGGCCATCATATGAGTGAGGGGAATGGTTCGCCAAACCATCCCATATGTACAACGTAACCTTGAATTAATCAAAAAGTTCAAAAATGTACTTTGCTGAGAGTATGCACTATTCAGTTCACTAAATAAAGGATGAAACCGCCTATGCCGAGAACGATGGCACCAACGTATACATAGGTAAGTTTGCTCAGATTTTGCTTGGTCCTGCGATCATACTCGGGATTGCTGGTCTGATTCGCTTTTGAATTCCCGATGATCATGGTAGCAATTCCACCGAACAGGGCAATTCCAACAATTAAAATATAGGGCAGCAATGTCATGCGATGACCTCCTTCATTGAAATCAATCGTTCTTTTCATTGTACTTCAAGTTTACCTTGGATGTAAGATTTTATTGATAAATTAAGGAAAATAAAGTCCTTCACTTACAGTATGTATGCAGTGCTGAAAGGAGTGGTTCACTATAATTTTAAAATTTTAAATTTGAGATAAACCTTGTTGTGGCGCGTATTTGCGGCTTTCCTGGACGGAGGCTGCAATTTTTTTTGCCCAGAGAGGTGATCCAGATTGAAGAACCTTGCGTTACACCCTATGAAGACGACGACGAGGAAACAAAGGATAAACAAAACTAACCGAGGAGTGACCACGTAATGAAAATGAAAATGAAGAAATTTATCGCACCCATGCTGAGCTTGACGTTATTGATGCCGGGAAT
The DNA here is from genome assembly GCF_050994985.1 of Paenibacillus taichungensis. Classification (NCBI taxonomy): domain Bacteria; kingdom Bacillati; phylum Bacillota; class Bacilli; order Caryophanales; family Paenibacillaceae; genus Paenibacillus; species Paenibacillus taichungensis. Next base: position 69,032 of record NZ_CP194720.1, read on the forward strand.
CGCAGGGGCTGCAGCAGCACCACAGACACCAATGACTACAATGAAGGCAAGTGTGAATACACCTTCTGCTGACCTGAGAGCGAGCCTGGATCACCTATTATCCGAACACTTTGCACTCGCAGTAACCGCAATGGCGAAGGCATATGACGGAGCAAAAGATGCAGACGCAGCTTATAAAGCACTCGACCAAAATGCATTGGATATGCAGCCGGCAATCGCTTCCCTTTACGGTGATGCAGGAGCCAAAGAATTCGAACGGATCTTCCGCGCGCATAACAAATATACAGATGATCTTGTGAAAGCAACTAAGATGAGTAACCAGGCTGGAATCAAACAGGCACAGAATAATATCAACGGTTTTGTAGAAGAATTCTCTACATTCCTGAGCACAGCAACGGAAGGCAAATTGCCAAAAGCGGCAGCTAAAAATGCTTTGAAAGTACATGAAGATCTCGTGCAAAAAGTATTTGATGAATATGTCGCTGGTGACTACACCGATGCATACAAAGCTTACCGTGAAGGTTTCAAAGAAATGTTCGATGTGAGTAAAGCACTTTCCACGGCAATCACAACACAAATGCCTGAGAAATTCGAGAACAGCAAAGCAGATACACCAGCAGCTGATCTGAGATCTGCACTGAACCACTTGGCTTCCGAGCACTTCGCATTGTCGGCTCTGCAAATGCAAGAGCAATATGATGGCCGCACAGCAGCATCCAATGCACTGGTTACAGCTGAAGCTGGAAACACAGCGGATTTCAAAGCAGCGATCGCTTCCATATACGGTAATGACGGTGCCAATGCGTTCGAGAAAATTTGGGTAACCAACCACGTGAATGCACAAAGCGACTATGTAACAGCCGTTAAAAACAATGATGCAACGGCTCGTGCAGCTGTCGAGAAACGTATTGACGGATTCACAACAGAGTTCGCGACATTCCTGGATTCGGCAACAGCGGGCAACCTGCCAAAAGCTGCCGGACAACAAGCATTGACTACACATGAGAAGCAAGTACAACAAGTATTGGATCAGTACGCTGCGGCTAACTACGAGGGTTCGTACACGACTAACCGTGAAGGGTTCAAAGTAATGTTTGGTGTAGGTCAAGCCCTTGGTAATGCAATTGTGACGCAATTCAATGATAAATTCCAAGAGCAACCCACTACACCAACAATGCCTGAAACAGATACAACTACCGTATGGATGCAGCTGAACAGCAAAACGCTGAAAATCAATAACAAGACAACCAACATGGACACCACGCCAATGCTCTGGAAAAACACAACCTACATTCCACTGCGCTTCTTGAGCGAAGGAATTGGTGCAACCGTGAAATGGGATAAAAAAGCACAACAAGTAACCGTTATGGCTGGTAATGATACATTGAAGTTCTGGGTGAACAACAACGTTATGGAAGTGAACGGTATGAAGAAAAATGTGGGTGCAACGGTCTTTGTTAACAAAGACGGACGTACACAAGTGCCACTGCGTTTCATCGCTGAGCTTCTTGGCTGGGATGTAAAATGGGCGCAAAAAGATGGCTCGATCACACTGACTAAATCCATGTAATTACTATTTATAAAAGAAGAACGAAAAAAGCTGCCCCATACGGCAGCTTTTTTCTATTGTCGGTTCAGTGCCTTTACCTTCATCATACTTGGTGAACCTGCAATCCAATCTGTATCACATGGACGCAAAAAGGCCACATCAAAATATTCAAATATTTGGTATAATCAAGACAGTCAGAAACCTCGCCGCAACGTGTTATTGATCATGGTTCGGTGGTGTACTGTACATAATCGTAATCACTAGCCCGTTGGAGTCATGTATGTTGTATTATTATTCGGTATGATCAAACAAGAAAAGGGGGTTCAAGCGGATGGACACAGCTTCAAAGCCTGAGCGACGGGCAAAACATATTGATACCCGTCTGTTTATTGCCTGGGCCGTATCAGTCATTGCGACTGGAGGCAGCCTTTATTTTAGTGAGATTAAGGGATACATACCCTGCGATCTATGCTGGTTCCAACGGATCTTCATGTATCCGTTAACGATTTTACTTGGCATAGCCTACTTTAAGGATGATGTGGGAATCACCAAGTATGTTCTTCCGCTGAGTTTTATTGGAGGCGGAATCTCGTTATACCATGTAACGATTCAGCGTATTTACTCGGCTACGGGCAGTTCAGTGGCATGCGGCCAAATTCCGTGTTATACCGATTACTTGAACTGGTTTGGTTTTATCACAATTCCGTTACTTGCACTGATCGCATTTATCATCATTATTGTTATGCTGTGGGGAATTGGCAAAACAGCAAAATCTTCTTCATAAGAAAGGACAGATGATTGATGAGCGGACAAGTCCGTTGGTTCATGCCCTTCATCATTCTGATCCTCCTGACTGTGGGTTGTTCGGAACAGAAGCAGTCCCAGTCAGGTGAGATGCCGGAGATGATCAAGGTGAAGCTCATGGTACCGGACAAGGTGTCCATTAAGGAAAATGTTTCCTTGCAGATCCAGCTTACACAAGGGGGGCAGCCTGTGAATGATGCGGACCATGTGCAGTTTCAAATCTGGAATGAACAGGATGAACCCGAGGCACCATCTCTGGAACAAGGCATGATGAGTGCAGAAGAGCTTGAAGCCAAGGGAGCCATCACCGCGAAATCAGCAGGTGAAGGATTGTATGAAGCAAGCTACGCGTTTGAGCAATCCGGAGTCTATATCGTTCAGGTCCATGTCACTGCTGGTGCAATGCACACCATGCCCCGAACGAAGGTAACTGTGGAAGAATAAATCGATAAATACAGCCCGATAATGTTTACGTACAAGCCACTTCCGGCTGCGTCGTTTATCGGGTTTTTGTATGTGTAATTCGTAATTATAAATTTCTCATTTTTATACCTTGACCTTGAAGTATACTTCAAGGTTTATCCTTGATGTATTACAACATGTTGGAGGTAAGTCGATGAGAATTTTGGAATGGATTTTGGTCATTGTGACGGTTATTAGCGCAGTTGTCATGTTGATGGCTCCCAAACGTCACGCAGTGAAAGTAGGTACGTTGTCAGCACTGGCACTGGTTATTCTATTGCATGGGGTAGTCGATCATTTTCGTGTGCAGCTGCTGCCCACCTATATCGTAGCCCTTGTTTTACTGATTGTATTGGCGATTCAACTACGGAAGTCGGGACGCCGTATGCAGAACACACAAAAGTCGAAACGTCGTTTGTGGTTCAAAACCATCTTGGCATCGATTCTAGTGCTGGCTCTCAGTGCAGGTTCAATTGTGCTGACGTCGCTTTTCCCTGCATTCACGATGCCTGAACCGACAGGTTCATTCGCCATAGGCACCTATTCGCAGCAGTTAACGGATGAATCTCGGGAAGAGACCAAGACGGCTGAAGCGGGTGATAAACGAGAACTTATGATTAATGTTTGGTATCCTGTAGATCAGGAAACAGCCAAAGAATTACCGCTAGAACATTATCCTGCCGAGTTGGGAGAGGCGATCAGTCTCGTATTTGGAATTCCATCGATGGTGTTCAGTTATCTCGATACAATTCCCACGCATGTGGTTAAAGGCGCTGAGGTGTCTGCCGCACAGAGCAAGTATCCAGTATTGCTGTTTTCACCTGGAATACGCTCTGCACGCTTTCAAAGCATGACCGCGATTGAAGAGCTGGTAAGCCACGGCTACATTGTTGTTGGGATCGACCATCCGTATACCTCTGCTCAAGTGACATTCCCGGATGGACATGTTGCTTCTTATGAGCCGGATCCTGACGATCTAACGTCAGAGGAAGTGTATCAACATAATATAGAAGGTGTTGGCATTCGTGCAGCTGACGCAAGCTTTGTACTGGATACGCTCACCCAGTGGAATAAACATGATCCGAATCAACTGCTCGAAGGCAAGCTTGATCTGGATCATGTCGGTATCTTTGGACACTCCTATGGTGGTGCGACAACAGCGGAAGCACTGGCCCAGGATAGCCGTTTCAAAGCAGGACTCAGTTTGGAAGGCGGATTCTGGGGAACTGTATCCACGACAGCCTTGCAACAGCCGTTTATGTATATCATGTCAGGTGGAACAGCCAAAAGTTTTGACCCGAACGCCACTGCCAAGGATAAAGTGTTTTATCCCGAGTTTGAAACGGATTTGGATCGGGTGATGACAAGCAGTCTCAATGACACGTATTACTTGACCGTGGATCATTTCTTCCATCAGAGTTTCACGGATATTCCGTTAATTTCACCTATCATGTTTGCCAAAGGCATAACACCAGAGCATAATGTGGACATTACAAGATCATATACATTGGCCTTCTTTGACCGTTATTTGAAGGGAGAAGAGCAGCAGCCTTTGCTGGAAGGGCCGTCAGAACGTTTTCCCGAGGCGACTTATGATACCAAGTATACCAAGCTGCGGAGCAATCAGGCGGAATAACTCGGAGATGGATGGAGGAGTAGCATGAAAACCATGACAAGAGGAGAGTTAGCCAAACGTACGGGTGTAAGTATGGCAACGCTCCGGTATTACGAGGACAGTGGAATTCTGCCTGCTCCCCGTCGTTCGTCTAACGGATACCGTGTGTATACCGAGGATTATCTGGTTAAGGTCAAATTCATTAAGGATGCTCAATCACTGGGTTATTCCTTAAAGGAAATACAGGATACGTTGCAACTGCTCAGCCAGGAGGACATAGAGAGTGAAGCACTAAAAACACTTGTACGTGATCGAATTGAAGAGATTCAGCTGCATATCGATAACCTGCAGCGGATGCAGACACTTCTTGCAGGGTTGCTTCTGACGCCAGAGCATGATATTCACAATTACATTGAATCTTTCCGAATCAACAAGGAAGATGGCAATTCGTAAGATAACCCTTAAGCCAATAAACACCTTCGAAGATCATCTCTGACGCGTCTTGCGTGAGAGATATCTTTGAAGGTGTCTTTTATGTTTCCGGCTCTTCATAACGATTCAAGCAATTCAAAACAGGCCTGCTTCGCGCAGGAAATGGTGCACAATTTCTGTCTGGTATTTGATCCGGTCTGATCGGTTCAGACTCCAGCAGGTCTCCACGGTAACGGAGCGGGCTTGAAGCAGGCGAGCTGCGGCTGTTCGTGCTGAACCGGGCAACTCATGCTGCTTCAGATTGAAGTGCCTGTCACGAATGGGAATCGACCGATTCATTCGTCCTATAATTCGTTTGCATACCGGAACAGCCTTGCTGCCTGGATTGGTAATCAAGGTTTGTCCCAGTACCCGTGAGCTGCGTTGGGATAATCCATTGGCTTCATGCAGGTCCAGCCACCAGGCAGGTCCATATTGACTGGCAAGTTGAAAGACAGCCGAAGCAAGCGGATGTTTGGCTTTGCCAGAAATATGCCGCGGGAAGGTGCGATTTAAATCAGGTTTTCCTCGGCTTTTGTTACGATAAGCCTTCTGATTCACTCGTGGAATAATAATGAGGAGTCCGCGAACCACGTGTCGACGCCCGGCCATGCAGTCATTAGCCAGCTTCTGCGCAGCGGCCATGCTCGCGGTTTCATTTCCGTGAACTCCCGATGTAATCATGATGACGGGTCCGGGATTCGTGCCTCGAACGAGGTAATAGGGAGTGGCGTGTGCACTGGATGCAGCAAGTGTGTGTTTGGTAACAAGCATGACACTTCACCTCCGCTATTACAGTACGTCATGTCCTTCCCGCATGTAACGGCATTTGAACAGGCCCTCATCCAGTTCTGAATAAAATAGGCCAGTCAGTCAGTACACTCGATGAATAATATCCTCGAAATCCGGTTCCTTCATCTCGACATCCTCAATCTCGCCCCATTGTTCGAGCTGCTTCAGAATGTCCATCGTGCTCCACTCTTTTCGATTTACCTCCACAGTGACGATCTGGTTCTCTGCCCCTGTGATCTGAATGGCGGATGATATAGCGTCCGGGATGTGATATGAACCGCGATACGTAACTCGAATAAGTGTTGGCAGACCGATGGTGTCGCGCAGAGAGGGGATGGAGCCGTCATACGTAAGTTGACCGTGATTGATCACCATCACCCGATTGCATAGTTGCTCAATGTCGTCCATGTCATGGGTGGTCAGCAGAATCGTTTTGCCAAACTCTTCATTTAACGTACGAAGAAATTGACGAATGTTCCGCTTTGCGTTCACATCCAGTCCAATCGTCGGTTCGTCGAGAAAAAGCAATTCCGGGTCATGCAGCATGGAAGCTGCCAGATCAGCACGCATCCGCTGTCCAAGCGAGAGCTTACGGACAGGCGTAGCCCAGAACGATTCCAGATCCAGCAGCTCGGCGAACTGGGCTAATCGTTTCGTTTTGTCCTCGGCACGGACTCCGTACATCTCGGCCAAAATATCATACGAATCCTTCACGGGCAGATCCCACCAGAGTTGGCTGCGCTGTCCGAACACGACACCGAGGCGTCCAACCGTGCGACGTCTTTCCTGGTGTGGATTCATACCACCGAGCAGCACCTCACCCGAGGTCGGATGAAGGATACCCGTCAGCATTTTGATCGTGGTGGATTTGCCAGCCCCATTGGGGCCGATATATCCAACAAATTCTCCTTTGCCAATATCAAAGCTAATGTCTCGAACCGCTTCCTTGGACAGATACTCACGTGAAAACAAGGTGCGAAGCCCGGAAAACCGGCCCTCGCGTACCACAGGGGTTTTGAACTCCTTTTGCAGATGCCGCGCTGTAATCATAGTCATGACGATATTCTCCTCCTTAGCTACCTGTACTTTGATATTTGGTTAAACCAAATTTCCAGAAACGCAGACTTGCGGCCAGACTCAGGACGGCCACAATGACAATGGCACCAAGAACCCATGCACCTAGTTCGCCGCGAAGCAAATAAAGTGACGGAACATAGTTGACGAAACCCACCGGGATTACGGTCAGCAGAATGCCAGACATCCATTTCGGATACAACGTCAGCGGATATTGGGCAGCCGTACGCGCCGCATCCTCGGTGATGGTCTGCAATTCCTCAATGCGTGTGGTCCAAAATCCAAGCGTTGCCGTGGCAAGCCCAATCGAAAAAAGAATGATGGCACCGGTCAAAATGACGAGCAGTGAGAAGGGGATGACAGTCCAGCTGATCTGTCCGCTATGCATCATGCCTGCCAGAGACCAACAGAGAATAAACCCGCCTTGTAACACTTCACCAGCCATGATGCGGAAGTTTTGTGGCAGTAAAGCCAGCAATACGGGCATAGGACGGGTTAACAGTTGATCGAGTTCGCCGCCGACCAGATATTTTTCCAAATGATGCACTTCGTTGCCAAACGTTCGATATAACGTCTTGGACAGGGTCATGATCGCGAAGAGGTAACCAATCTCATGAAGGGACCAGCCTTTAATGGCTCCGAATTTGTGCAGCACCAGAGCAACCATCAGAAACTCGGAGATTTGAATCAATGCGGCCAGAACGGAGGCCATGACGAAATTGAACTTGTATTGCATCCGACTGCAGATGCTTGTTCGAATGAGCATTTTATATAAAGTGAACCAGGAAGTTGTTTTCATCCGCCCTGCACCTCCACTTTACGGCGCAGTACCTGGGTGATCGCCAGACAGACGAATGTCATGAGGACGCACCAAATCAAGGTTCCCCATAGTAAGGAGCCATTTTCATAACCCAGATAGATTCGGGTCGGGACATAGAGCAGGAAAGGATAGGGAGATAACCAAGCAATTCGTTCCAACCAGTCTGGCAGCCATTCCAGCGGGATGAAGAAACCAGCGAGCAGATTCATCATGGCGTGATTGCCCCAATGCAGCCAGGAGGACTCCGTCGTCCACATCGCGGTGGCGCCAATAATGTAATTCATACAGATGGATAAATAGGATGCGCCGGCAAGACCAATTGCGGCAAATAACAGGGTTGAAGCTTCTGAGGGCCATTGCAGAGAAAATACGATGGAGAAGAGTAGGTAAATTGGAATGCTTTTGTACACGAACTGGTAGGCAATCTGCCCCCATTCACGTGCCATCAGGTGGGTGAACAGATGAACCGGCCTCATGAGATCAAGCGCGATCTGCCCTGTCCTGACCGTGAGTGGAATACCAAGTCCATTGGTGAGAAAACCCGAGATCCAGAGAGAGGATTGCGTAAACGCAATGTAACTGATCATCCCCTGTGTCCCGTATTCTCCGAGAGAGTGATCGGCCCCGATGCCAATCCAGAGACAGGCATACATGTAACCGAACATGGCGCTTGCCAGGTTATGTACCATGTGGGCCCCGCGGTATTGCAGGTTCCGGGAGTAGGCTTTGGAAGCCAGAGTGAAATAAAGCATGTGACACCTCCGATAAGTTGGTTGAACGGCGGTTCCGTTCACTTCAGTCAAGGCGAAAAAGAGAGAAGGACAACAGCATACCAATATATTCCTTCACAGGCAAGACATTTTTTTGGCATATACCGGAAGAAAAGAGGCTGTTCAACAATGCGCCACAAGACAGTGGTTTGTCCGTTCCTTTATAATTGGGGAGCAAAGACGCAAACGTTTACAATATGAACTATTCAAATTTTAAATAATCCGCCGGGCATGTGCCTGACGATTGAGGATACAGCTTCAACAATCCGGCAAGAGAGAAGGTTGGAATGAGGAAAATTGCATGGGTCACGGACAGTACGAGCACACTCGATCCGCTATTTGCTGAGCAGAATCATGTGTACATCGTACCGCTGCGCATCGTTTTTGGAGAGGAATGTTATCGGGAGACAGAAGACATCTCGTCGGAATTGTTCTATGAGAAACTGGATGGGGCTTCACGCGCAAGCAGTTCACAGCCGCCGATTGGTGAATTTATTGAACTGTATGAGTCGTTGAAGGACCAGTACGATGAGATCATTACCATTCATTGCTCCACTGCGCTTAGCGGTACGCTGCACACATCAATGCAGGCTGCCGAGATCGCAGGTGTGAAGGTTACCGCCATCGATTCCAGAGCAGGCGCTTATCCGCTGCGGGAGATGATTTTGCAAGGACTGGAATGGCAGAAGCAAGGCTATACAGCTGCCGAGATCAAACTTCACATCGAACAGATGATAGATAACATGTCCTTTTACCTCATTCCGGCCAGTCTTCAGCATTTACACCGCAGTGGGCGTGTGTCGGGAACCCAGCTTATTCTTAGCCAATTGTTGAAAATTCATCTGCTGCTTCGATTCGAAGAGGGCAAAGTGGTTGTGAATGAGAAAATTCGTACGTTCAAACGGGCCAAACAGCGTATGCTGGATGTGCTCAAGGTGGATATGGGGAAAGTGAAGCATGTATGCATCATGCATGCAAACAATCAGGAAGAAGCCGTTACAATCAAACAGCAGATTGCTGATCTGCTTCCCCGCCTGAAGACGGAAATTATGCCTTTTATACCTGTGGTAGGAATTCATGCAGGTGCGGGAACGATTGGGCTGTGCTGGATACGAAGCGAGACGGTATAAGGTTGTAAATGAGACCTGGCAGGAGGTTCACTTTGAAACATGAAGTGGCGATCCTGTCGGGTTTTTCGTATTTCATTGCCAATTGATGCAAACTGTGAGGTAATAAAGGAAAACGTTCATGTTGGAGGGAATAGCGTGTCAAGTTATCGCGTGCTGCTTGTTGAAGATGATCGCTCAATTAGTGAAATGGTCGGTCCTTATTTGGAAAAAGAGGGCTATGACGTCTCTTATGCATATGACGGACTGGAGGCGGAACATCAATTCAGCCAATCACCGTTAGAATATGACTTGGTCATTCTCGACCTGATGCTACCACACAAAAATGGGATGGAAGTGCTCCAGACCATCCGTGCTACCAGTCTGGTGCCAGTGCTCATCCTGTCTGCTAAGGACGGAGAGGTGGACAAGGCCCTCGGCCTGGGATTTGGCGCTGATGATTACTTGAGCAAACCATTCTCGCTGATCGAGCTGACCGCTCGGATCAAGGCGGCTATTCGTCGTGCCAACTATACCGCACAGCCTGCAACGGAAACTACTCCAAAGCCACAGCGCATTCACATTGGCGGACTTGTGGTTGATACGGAAACGTATGAGGTCGAGCGTGATGGCATACCTGTAAAGCTTACTTCCAAGGAATTTGGTATTCTCAAAATGTTTGTCACCCACCCTGGCAAAGTATTTACCAAAGCTCAAATCTACGCTTCGGTCTGGAATGATCATTATTATGGCGACGAAAATATCATTAATGTTCATATGCGTCGTCTGCGCGAGAAGCTGGAAGTTGATCCCTCCAACCCCCGGTATATTAAAACATTGTGGGGTATCGGTTATAAGCTGGAGGTGGACCCTGCGTGACGTTGATCTTTACCTTTTCTACCGGGATATTGGCCCTTATCGTCATTCTATTAAGCATAAGGCTGCATAAACGTAGTACACATCTAACTTACATACATGAGAAATTGACCTCTATTATAGATAAGAACACATTTGAACGCCTGCTCGTCTTCAACAGTGACCCCCAGATAAGCCAGCTCCTTAAGGACATGAATCAGTTACTGGATCATGCTCATCGGGCTGAGGCGGGTTATGCCAATCAGGAGAAGGAGATGCGCAACATGCTCTCCAATATCTCACATGATCTGAAGACGCCACTTACGGTTGTGCTTGGTTATAGTGAAACGCTGCTGCATAGCAATTCACTAACCGATCAGGAACGTGTGATCATGACCGGCAAAATCCAGGATAAGGCGCAGGAAGTGCTGCGTCTGATTCATTCCTTTTTTGATCTGGCGAAGCTGGAGTCGGGGGATAGCGAGCTTGCTCTGACCAGAGTTAATGTAAGCGAATTGTGTCGCTTGAAGATGATCTCTTTTTATGACATGTTAACGAATCTGGGGCTGCAAGTGGAGCTATCCATTCCGGAAAGTGATGTCTTCGTGAAAGGCAATGAGGAAGCGCTGGACCGTGTGCTGGATAATCTAATCACAAATGCTATGAAATATGGAGCAGATGGCAAGGTACTTGGCCTTTCACTGGAGTATTCAATAGGGGAACAGGTGACACTTAACATCTGGGATCGGGGCAAGGGCATTCCTGAACAGGAGCACAGCCGTGTATTTGAACGTATGTATACGCTGGAGGATTCTCGTAATCGTCTCTATCAAGGCAGTGGTCTGGGTCTGACCATTACGAAGCGGCTGGTGGAGCGGATGGGCGGAAGTATTGAGCTGCATAGCGTACCTTTTGTACGAACTGTATTTTCGGTTTCTTTGAAACCTTGTTAGGTACATTTTGTAGTTTTCACGATAAGCTTAAGGTTTTTGTAAGATTTGATTAATAAAAAAGAAGACTTTTCTCTTTACAATACAGATATAAGAACCCGTCAGGGACGAACGTAAAGGAGAATATGAACATGACCTATATTGCGCGGACGATAGGTGTGACCAAGACGTATGCAGGGGCAGAGGTTGTATCAAACGTCAATATGAGTATCAAGCAAGGGGAGATCTACGGGTTTCTTGGTCCGAATGGAGCGGGGAAAACAACAATGATGAAGATGCTCACCAATCTCGTGAAGCCGACTATAGGTGAGATTGAATTGTTCGGAGAAAAGCTCACGCCTACTTCCTATGAATTGCTGAAACGAATGGGCAGCATCATTGAATATCCTTTTTTTTACGATAATTTGTCCGCCAAGGAAAATCTGGATCTCCATTGTGAATACATGGGGTTTCATAACAAGAAGGTCATTAACGACATGATGGAAAGTGTAGGTCTCAAGGACACAGGCAAGAAGCCTATTCGTGACTTCTCTCTGGGAATGAAACAGCGTCTGGGCATCGCTCGTGCGCTGATCACAACACCGGAACTGCTCATTCTGGATGAACCGATCAACGGGCTCGATCCCGTAGGCATCAAGGAGATGCGCGATTTGTTCAAACGTCTCAGCTCCCAGTATCGCATTACCTTGTTGATCTCCAGCCATATCCTCGGGGAAATCGAACAGGTTGCAGACACCGTCGGGGTCATACGAAATGGGCGTCTGGTTGAAGAAGTATCGATGGACAGCATTCGTGGGAGCCACAGCGAGTATATTGAGCTGCAAACGTTGGACCCGCGTAAAGCGACCTATGTGATGGAACATCAGCTGGGGTTGAAAAATTATAAAATGATCGATGACCATACCGTACGTATCTATGATCCGGGCATTGCTCCATCGGAATTGACAAGCAAGCTGATCGGGCATGGCGTTGAGATTGAATCCATTTTCAAGCGAGCTCATTCATTGGAAGAACACTTCATGAGCTTAATGAAAGGGGATGGGGACGTTGCTTAAACTGATCCAGCTGGAACTGCGCAAACATCGGTTTGCCCGAAATTTCAGAACGGCAGGTATCGCCAATCTCGCCCTAATCCTGTTTCTCATCATGATTGGATTCACCGATCAGGGGGCTGAAGATTACGCTTTTGCCGATTACCACGTCTCCTTCATGTTAATAGATACGTTTGCCAGAGCCGTGTTTATTATCTTTGGCGGTGCGCTGATAGCGAAACTGATCATTAGTGAGTATCGAAATAAAACGATGAACGTCATGTTTACCTATCCAATCAAGCGCCAGAAAATTATTGCTGCCAAACTCATCATTGTCTTTGTGTTTACCTTTGTAATGATTTTGTTTACCGATCTGCTGATGGGAGCCTTGCTGGTTATCACAAACCAATTCTACTCCTTCATTCCCGACACCTTGACGATGAGTGATGCACTGGTACTGCTGCTGAAGTATACGATTAGTTCCTTGTCCGCTGCGGCCATGGCTCTGATCCCTCTATTCTTCGGAATGCGTAAACATTCGGTCACGACCACACTGGTATCATCCATTCTGCTTGTACTTGTGGTGTGTTCAGGATTCAACGGGCCTACGTTCTCCATCAACACGCTTATCGTGATTCCATTAACACTGGGGGCAATCGGACTGTGGATTGCTTCGCTGTCCATGATTCGTCTGGAGACAAAAGATGTGAACTGATTCCTTTGGAAACCATACTCCGTATGGCTTCACATGCCATTGACATCTGCTCGTACAAGGGATAGGATAATGTCAACTGAAGGACGAAGGAGAATGCAACTACCATGACGATTCCAAAAACATTAACAATCGCTGGTTCGGATACGAGCGGCGGTGCTGGGATTCAAGCAGATTTGAAAACTTTTCAGGAGCTTGGTGTGTATGGCATGACTGTGCTGACTACTGTTGTGGCTATGGAGCCTGATACGTGGGATCACCAGGTCTTTCCTGTGGAATTAAATGTAGTCGAGGCTCAACTGCGCACCGTTCTGGATGGTATCGGCTTTGATGCAATGAAGACGGGGATGCTGGGTTCTGTAGACATCATTGAATTGGTTGCGAAGCACATCCGCCGGAGCGGACTGCCACAGATCGTTATCGATCCGGTAATGGTCTGCAAAGGTACGGACGAAGTGTTGCAACCTGAGAATACAGAAGCAATGATCGAATTCCTGTTGCCAGGTGCTGATCTGGTTACCCCGAATCTGTTTGAAGCATCACAGCTCGCGAAAAGTGGACTGATCCGCTCCAAGGAGCAGATGGAAGCTGCAGCAGCTGTCATTCATGACCATGGGGCGAAGCATGTCCTGATCAAGGACAGAGGCGTTATTAACCCGGGCAAAGCAATGGATCTTCTCTATGACGGAACGAACTACGAATGGTTTGAAGCCGATGTTGTTGGCTCCGGATATACACATGGTGCAGGCTGCACCACATCTGCGGCAATTACCGCAGGTTTGGCGCGCGGTCTTACCGTAAAAGAGGCTGTTCGTGAAGGTAAAGCCTTCGTGACCAAAGCGATTGCTGGCGGATTCCCGCTGAACCGCTTTGTTGGCCCAACGTTACATGTAGCACACCGACTGGAGAATCAACGCTAAGCGGTGCGCACATGTAGTGTGTAATCGCGGAGAAAAACGTGGTCTCAGCCGGAAGTAGCTGTCAATGAGCAGAGGATTGCTCGTTGACGGCTTCTTTTTTGTGCGAAAACGTATGGAATTTAGTAACTTTTGGTATATATTAATCGTATATAAGATGGAGTTCATTCCAGAACATGGCTGGACACACGGACGACACACGGAATCGTTATGTTAACAACAGAATGCTAAAAGGAGAGTCGGCCATGGTCAGAACAGTGCTTCTGGTGGAAGATGAAAGCCGCATTCGTGAGATTGTGGCCGATTATTTCATAAAAGAACAATGGAACGTTATTGAAGCAGAACATGGGGTAGAGGCACTGGAATTGCTGGCACTGCATGAAGTGGATCTGGTCATCCTGGATGTGCTGATGCCGGAAATGGATGGATGGACCCTCTGTGGGCATATTCGTTCCCAGTCGACCGTACCTATTATAATGCTGACTGCCCGATCGGAAGATGATGACAAGATTCATGGCTTCCAGCTCGGCGTGGATGATTATGTTACGAAGCCATTCAGTCCTCGTGTACTGGTGGCACGTGCAGAGACATTAATGAAGCGAGTAGAGGGTGCCGTTAGCAAGGAGCAGAGTGTAATTCGGTTTGGGTGTGCCACACTTGATCCCTGGGCTCGGCGGCTTGAGAAGGATGGAATTGAAGTGGAGCTTGCTCCCAAAGAATATGACCTTCTGCTGTATTTAACTCGCAATCAGGGAATTGTACTGTCCCGTGATGCCATCCTTAATCGGGTATGGGGGTATGATTTTGAGGGTGATTCGCGTGTGGTGGATACCCATATCAAAAAGCTTCGCAGCAAACTTGGGGATGAAGCCAAGTGTATCCGAACGGTTATCGGTACCGGATATCGATTCGAGGCCGAGGCATGAGACGTAACGGTGTAACGATGAAACTGTTTCTGGTCATGGCTGGATTTCTGCTTCTTCTATATGGAACAACCGTGATTGCCCAACTGGTCTGGTTCCCGGACTTTTACCAACATCAGAAGATCAGCAGCATTAAGAAAAAATTGACGAAATTCGAACAACAATATTCCACTGGACATTGGAACGATGTGCAGCTGGCCAAGGAAACCGGGAAGTTCATGCGGCAGAATCAGTCGCATCTGGTAATCCTGACGAATACAGGTAAGCTGGTTAATGACCCATTCCACATCGTGCTTTTGCAAGAGGATGGCAAGCAGGTAAATATATCGCTGTCGTTGTTTATCAACAGTGAGAACGCAGGATGGCTTGCTTCACACTTGAAGTATGGTCAGCAATTGACCGTTACAGGTTCGGCAAGTGGAATGAATGATCCTATGGTTTATCCGCTGAAGATAAAGGATCAGAGCTCCGTAGTCAGCGGAACGGAAGATTTTCAGGAGTTAACGGAGCCGGTAGAAGAATGGTCAGGAACATTGAAGGACGTTGTTCTTCCCAACCTGGGGACATGGAGTCAGAGACAGGGTCTGCTCGTGCAGGCGCTGGATAGCCGCTTCCCACTATCTACGGAAGACCAGCTTAGTCTCGCCAATGGGAAAATGATTAATGAGGAATGGACCGATAGCTGGAGTGGTGTACGAAATGTGCTTACCATTGCTCCGGTGCACAGCTCGGGACCTCAGCAGCAACTCATTTTTTCCCTGACGTCCCTGCAGGAGATGAGGGAGGCGAGTGAAGCTACACAACTATTTTATGCGTATTTTGGTATTGCAGCATTTGTGCTGATTGTGTTCCTTTCACTGCTTCTATCCCGAATTGTCACCAAGCCGTTGCTTGCCCTGAACCATGTTGCCAAAAAGATGTCGACCCTTGATTTCACTGTGAAATCGCCCATCCGCCGAAATGACGAGATTGGCAGTCTGTCCAATAGTCTCAACGCGCTGTCCACGACATTGGGTCAGACTTTGGAAGAACTAAGGCAGGCGAACAGTCAGATGCGCACTGATATGGAGATGAAGCAGCGAATTGAACAGCGTCAGCGAGAGTTTTTTGCCGATGCATCCCATGAACTCAAAACACCTATCAGCATCATCAAAGGGTATTCCGAAGGGTTGAAAGATGGAGTCAGTGAGAGCAAACGTGAGCGTTACATCGAGATCATTGCCGATGAAGCGGTCAAGATGGAAACGATGGTTGAAGAGATGCTGGATCTGGTACGGTTGGAATCCCAAGCGATTAAGCTGAACACCGATGCAGTGGCTCTTGGAGATATGATTGAAGATATTGCCGGACGTCTGGGTCCACAACTGAAGGAAAAGGAACTGGAAGTCGTTTTGGTCTCCACCACCGAACAGACCGTTGAGGGGGACCGCAGCAAGTTGGAGCAAGTCATCTATAATATGATGATGAATGCTATACGACATGCTGTCCCTAAGACCGATATTATGATTGAGATCAGCAGGCCGGAAGGGCAGGTTCGAATCTCCATCGAGAATCAGGGTGAGCAGATCTCGGAAGCGGAGCGGCAGTACATCTGGGAAAGATTCTACCGCGTGGAACGCTCGCGTAATCGCAAAATGGGGGGGACCGGGCTTGGCCTGGCCATCGCGAAGCAGATTCTCGATTTGCATGGATGCAGTTATGGTGTGGAGAACACGCCGGGCGGAGTCCGTTTTTATATTATTTTTCCTAATGCTTAGTACGAAGGGGAGTCAAGTCTATGAAATCTTTACCGTCCATTCTAACGTTGGGCAACTTAACTTCAGGCATGTTGGCTGTCATTATGGCTATTCATGGCGAGTTTGCGCTAGCCGTGACGATGATCTGGGTAGCCATGTTCTTTGATCTGTTTGACGGGTTTGCAGCCCGCAAGCTGCATTGTGAGGGGGAATTCGGCAAAGCGCTGGATTCACTGGCTGATGTTGTTTCGTTCGGCACCGCACCCGTGTTGATCTTATATTTGAACTCCATGAATGAGGTAAGTGCACTGGGTATGGCGCTGACAGCATTATTCCCGGTTTGTGGTGCATTGCGTCTCGCCCGTTACAATTGCCAGAAGACAGCAAGCCATGGTTTTGTGGGTATGCCGATTACGTTTGCAGGCGGTCTTATGTCCTTTTTCGCGCTCTGGAGTCCTTATTTTACTCATGGTGTAGCCTATCTTGTCATTATCGTATTATCCGGTCTAATGGTTAGCCAAATCCGATTCCCGTCTCTAAAACAAGTGCTAGCCCCCCATGAGAAGGATATTGTGGAACCGAAATAAGGAGCGAGTCAGTATGGAATTTGCAAGAGAATTTATTGGTCAATATGGTTATTTCGCAATTTACGGACTGCTGGCTCTTGGCGTGATTGGCATGCCTATTCCGGATGAGGTGATGATGACCTTTGTCGGTTATCTCGCCTCCATCTCGGTGCTGAATTATTCGGTGTCCATCGTTGTCAGTTTTGGTGGAGCGTTTACTGGAGGTCTTCTGAGTTACACCATTGGCAAGAAGGCCGGCCGACCACTGGTTGAGAAGTACGGTAAATGGGTGGGGGTCAACGCCAAACGGCTGGGCAGGGTGGAGTCATGGTTTTTGAAATACGGGTACTGGTCCATTATACTGGGCTACTTCATTCCAGGTATTCGTCATCTGATGTGCTGCTTCTCCGGAATAAGCCGCATGGCAATAGGACGATACGTCCTTGTCTCCAGCATTGGCGCGTTTATATGGTGTGTTGTCTTTATATCGATTGGTTTTTACGTAGGTGTGTTAACTTAAAATGGGACAGCCTGTTATGGACAGGCGAGGATAAAGACCTTTTGCATGTGAAGGGGTCTTTTTTGTTTGTGTATTAATTTTAAATAATCCTGAACTGCAACGAACGATAGTCTAGCCTGCCTCAGCGAGCTTGAATACACGAGTACGGTTCTGACTGAAAGAACTTTGCAAGAGTGTGTAACGAGAGTATATGCATAAGCCTAAGTGCCTTTCAAAAGTAACCTTTTAGATTGCATCAATACTAACGAACTGGAATGCGCTTATTTATGCGATTAGGATACTTTTTAAATTCTAACGAATCCTATCATCCTTATTTCCATAAAAAGTTTGATATATGGCTGTAATTGAATCAATTTCGCAGAAATAAGGTGGCTTGGATTCGTTAAATGATGGAGATGATGAATTCTGGTGGAATAGAGTGTCTCAGGTTCGTAAGGCATACGATCGATATCGTTGTCTACCACCCACAACGTGCAGCATATGCTGCTCAACCAGCCTATGCAGAATTCTGCGAGAATGTTGATCGGTTATTCGCAAATGGACTGCTAGTTCGGAAGGGGTAAAGGGACGCAAGAGACGTCTGGCATAACGGATACACTCCGCTTCAAGCCAATTTAAAGATGCGGGGGTATCCGTGGTAACGAATTTCCCCATAAAGGAAAGTACCAGCTGTTGGCAGCGTTTGGGTTCTTCCTTTATTGACAGATAGGCTATAGGCAAAAATGTCCAATCATCAAGTGTTAGCAAACAATGCCGCCAACAGAGATCCTTAAAGCGCCGCACATCGAGATCACGGGCGTGGGGCCCATATCCTTGTATCTCTATACCTCCCTTAGCTCCGTTACCTGGCAAATAAGCCAGATCAAGATATCGATAGCCGTTATGAAAATCCCGAACCTCCCATTCTGGTTGCAAATGGTTGAAGTTCCTGACAACGGGAAACCAAACCGAACGTAGAAATTCCAAAGTACCATGCTCGAGTCCATTTTCTATTCTTGAACGCACTCTAAGGTTCGTTTCCTTCTCCAGAAGTGAGTGTATCCATTCCTCATATGCCTGTTCAAATCCATTGCTCATCGTAATCATTTCCTCCTTATGTTCGTCGAACGAATATTATAAAAAGCAAAAAGCCGCTCTGAACATTTCCGACCTTCTCTTAATCGAAGGTGAAAAATGTATCAAAGCGGCGTGTGCTTCACGACCTAGGTTTAATATTTAAGAACAAGTATAACGTTAATGACCGAATAAATTCAACACTCTAAAAATTGACTCATCGATACAGCTCATGAATATCTTTTAATGCACATTAATATCCCTATATTTCATGTGGTACTTCAGTTCTGGTTATAAGGTATAATTCCAACATCTTACTGAGGAACAATATGGGGTACTGTGAACTATATTGTACAGCATCAGTACCTACATCTAATACTTACATCTGCATTAATAACTCGTACCCCGATTTTTATTTACCCGCTTAGATGGGATTCCTCAATGCCTTTTTCAACACGAGTTTCCCCTTTTTTGCGTGCAAAGGTGATTTTGAGTAACGGTGGCGTTACCAGCGTTGTAACGATAACCATGATAACCACACTGGTGAAATACTCAGCGTCGAGTAATCCGGAAGCAAGTCCGGTGGAAGCAATAATAAGAGCAACTTCACCCCGGGAAATCATGCCTGCTCCAATGGCGAGGGAAGATGAGCGATCAAATCCGGTCAGACGCGCACCTGCTCCTCCGCCCAGAAGCTTGGTTACAATAGCAATCAGACTGATAACGATAATGAACCAGATTTGTGAACCCACGCCGTCAAAAGTCACGTTCAAACCGATGCTTACAAAGAATACTGGAACAAAAATCCCGTACGCGATCGGTTCAAGTTTCGTTTCGACCTCATGTTTGAAGTTCGTTTGTGAGATGGCGATACCTGCCGCAAAAGCCCCGATAATGCCTGCAACACCCATCCATTCCGCAAAGTACGAAAAGCCAAAACAGATGATTAATCCGGCTGTAATAACGGTCTCCGTGACCTTCAGCGGTGCCATCCACTTCATAATGCGAGGAACAAGGAACCAGCTGGCAGCGATAATGACAACAAAGAATAGCAACTTCTTGCCAATGAGCAGAGGGATTGAAGTATCAGTTGCCCCTGTTCCGAGCAAACTCATCATGACAGCGAGGATGACAACAACCAGTACATCATCGACGACAGCGGCTCCAAGAATGGTTGTACCCTCACGAGAGCTGAGCTGATTCATATCTTTGAGCGTTTGAACCGAGATGCTGACCGAAGTGGCACAGAACAATAGTCCAAAGAACAAAGCGTGTGTCTGCGACATGCCGAACGCAGCGGCAGCGCCATAACCTCCGATGAATGGCAGAATGATACCACCCACGGCAACCGCAAAGGCTGCCTTCCAATTTTTCTTCAATTGCTCAAGGTCCGTTTCGAGCCCAGCAATGAACATGAGTAGTAATACCCCAATTTCGGCCATATAGTGGATGAAATCATCCGGTTGAACCCAGCCGAGCAGGGCAGGTCCAAGAATAACACCGACGATCAATTTACCCAATACGGATGGCTGACCGAGTCTTACCAATAAATCCCCAGCCAACTTGGTAAAAATCAAAATAAGTGCAAGAACCAAAATAAATTCCATAGGTGTACTCCTCTCCAGCAGTAGCGTTTATAGGATTACCAGTCCAAGGGGGGATCATTCCAAGCCTAGGAACAGAAAAAGGCATAAAACGGCGTATGTCAGCGTGCCGCTTTATGCCTTAAAAAAAGACAAGGAGGGCCCTTGGTGACAGGCTCCTCCAGTTCAACGCGTATGTGATTAATTGCATTAATTATACCATGAATACAGGATGGGGTAAACCAGTGGTGGTGGGCTTTTAATGAAAATGGCCTGAAAAGGGCACTTTAAAGGTACCTGACGAGGCTTTTTGTTCAGAGTGTTGTCACTTAACAGTCGAGAAATGGCAAGATATAATGAGATAGAACATAGAAGTTAGGATATGAGGAGGATTTTTCATTGGGCAAACAGGACAAAGGGGACCCGAACATTCAATCCAATCAGATTGCCCCGACCAGTAATAAAAATTTTGCAGGTCTCATTATTACCATTTCCATTATCGCCAATGTCATTATTTTATTGTTGTTCTTTGCACCGTCCATCGGATACAAAGGCGATGTAGCCTTTGACATTACAGTGTTGCCGCGGTTTAACGCCGTGTTCAACAGCTTCACCTTTATCTTCCTGCTTGCGGCCTTGATTGCCATTATCAAGCGGAATGTGAAATTGCACAAACGTTTCATCCTTGCTGCATTTTCAACGACCCTTTTATTTCTCGTTACGTATTTGTCGTTCCACTATTTGTCTCCGGAAACGTCCAAATACGGTGGAGAAGGCATTATTCGTTCCATCTATTTCTTCATTCTGATCACACACAGCATTCTGGCAGCGATTATTGTGCCGCTTGCTTTGTTCACTCTGGTATGGGGCTGGACGAATCAATTGAAGAAACACCGTAAAATTGCTCGCTGGACGATGCCAATCTGGCTCTACGTGAGTTCCACGGGTGTAGTTGTATATCTGATGATGGCACCGTACTATTAATAATTTCACATATCATGGGCATATCCGGCTCGCCTTGCGGGTAATGGTTTCATGGAAGGAGGATTCACGCTTATGTACAGAGTCGTATTGATTCGCCATGGACAGAGTATGTGGAACGTGGAGAACCGTTTTACCGGTTGGACGGATGTGGATCTGACGACCGATGGTTACGGAGAAGCGCGTAAAGCGGGAAAGATCCTGAAGGAACAGGGTTTTGATTTTGACTACGCTTATGCCTCAGTACTCAAACGCTCCATTCGAACACTGGATATTGCACTTGATGAAATGGACCGGATGTGGATTCCGATCACGAAGACGTGGAAGCTGAATGAACGTCACTATGGAGCGCTGCAAGGACTGAATAAACAGCAGACTGCGCTGAAGTATGGTGAGGATCAGGTGAAGGAGTGGAGACGCTCCGTTAGCGTATCTCCCCCAGCACTGGACGAAACTGACGACCGGTATGTTCAGGATCAGGACAAGTACCAACGGCTGGGCTGCACCATCCCGCGTACCGAGAATTTGATGGATACATCGAAGCGGGTGCTGGAGTATTGGAATGCAGAGATCAAACCGATTGTGTCAGCGGGCAAAAGGGTACTTATCTCCGCGCACGGCAATACGCTCCGTTCACTCGTCATGCATCTGGACCAAATGTCCGAAGCAGACGTAATGGCGCTTAATATCCCGACAGGCATTCCACTGGTCTATGAACTGGATGAAGATCTGCATCCGATCGGGCATTTCTACCTGACTGCGGATGGATCCACGTACAAACATGAGGAAATGACTCATGTCGCACCGCCGTCCGATTGACCAGACGATTGTTATGACCAAGTAGGTTATACAGTAGTAACGATGATTTCGACTTATACTTATACTGCAAGTTAGAAGATGGCTCCTGAATTCTCAGGTGGCCATCTTTTTAAGTTATAATAGCCATTCTCTAATTTTAACGATTGCATCTGACGTTTCGTTTTTCTCCTAGAGGGTAATCTCAAGCAAGACACGATGTACATTAATCCTGAAGGAGGAACAACATATGTCTAAAAAAAGTGGAATTATTGTAACAGCCATTGGAGCAGGCGTGACTTACTTGATGAGGAACAAACAAGCAAGGGATAAGCTGTTCAGTACGGTGTCAGGACTGATGAAAAATTCAGGTTCATCTTCAAAACCGTCTTATGGAAGCAAAAAAGGTTCACGTGTGATTTAAAATAGATTTTGATATAGGAGTCAATTAGCATGATAAGCCCGGAGCTGGTATGGTCCCGGGTTTTTGTATGCGCTCATATGTTACATGCGATTTTTGCCAGCAAGAATGATACAATGGAAACTTGCAGAACGTATGGAAGGGGATGTACAACATATGAAGAAAAATCGTCTGGGTTCATCCGAACTCATGGTAGGTGAAATTGGTCTAGGCTGCATGTCGCTTGGAACCGAAGTGAAACCTGCCGTAGCCTTGATTCATGAAGCATTAGATCGTGGCGTTAATCTTCTGGATACCGCTGACCTGTATGATGCAGGATTAAACGAAGAAATCGTGGGCCAAGCTATCCAGGGACGCCGGGATCAGGTCATTGTGGCGACCAAGGTTGGTAATCGTCGCATACCAGGAAAAGAAGGCTGGTCATGGGACCCGTCCAAAGCCTATATCAAACAAGCTGTACGAGACAGCCTGAAACGGCTGCAGACGGAATATATTGATCTGTATCAGCTGCATGGTGGCACTCTGGATGATCCAATCGAAGAGACGATCGAAGCCTTTGAGGAACTGAAGCAGGAAGGTCTTATTCGGTATTACGGCATATCCTCCATCCGCCCTAACGTGATTCGTGAATATGTGCAGAGAGCTTCCATTGTCAGCGTGATGAATCAATACAGCGTTGCGGATCGCCGAGCCGAAGAGGAAGTATTACCTTTATTAGAGCAAAAGGGGATTAGCGTTATCGCTCGTGGACCCGTGGCAAGTGGTGTTCTCGCCGATTCTGGTGCTGCCAAGGCAGATAAGGGTTATTTGGATTATACTCCTGAGGAGTTGCACATCATACGAGAAGGCCTGAGCCGGTTGGTTACAGACAATCGCAGCATGGCTCAAACGGCCATTCGTTATGTTTTGGCACATCCCGCTGTTGCGGCTGTCGTGCCAGGTGCCAGTTCGAGAGAGCAGTTGTTGCATAATATTGCTGCTTCGGAATCTGTACCACTTACGGCTGCGGAGATTAACGAAATACGGGAGCTAAGTCCCGCCAATCTCTACAAGCAGCACCGTTAAACGTTGGTAGCCTATTTTCAATTGTAACTATA
This sequence comes from Paenibacillus taichungensis, assembly GCF_050994985.1. Classification (NCBI taxonomy): domain Bacteria; kingdom Bacillati; phylum Bacillota; class Bacilli; order Caryophanales; family Paenibacillaceae; genus Paenibacillus; species Paenibacillus taichungensis. The sequence goes on from NZ_CP194720.1 coordinate 92,635, forward strand.
CGAGGTACAATGAAGGTCAACCATAAAGAATCAAATAAGGGAGAGAAGACATATGGAAAGAATTCAAAGTGAACAACAATATCGCGATACAATCAATTCTGACGGGCTGACCGTCATTAAATTTGATACAACCTGGTGTCCGGATTGCAAAAACCTGGATCGCTTTATCGGGGACGTGATCGACCAGCATGCGGATAAAACCTTCTATGCTCTCGATGCAGAAGAGTTCCTGCCGTTTGCCGAAGAGAACGGTGTACGCGGTATTCCAAGCCTGCTCGTATTCCAGAACGGCAAGAAAATTGCACATCTGCACAGCAAATGGGCAAAAACGCCTGCTCAAATCTCGGAGTACCTGCAGACTTTGGAGTCCAAGGTATAACCATAATCAGTTCGTTTAGATCGCAGTAGTTATATGGAACGCCTCCTATCGCTGATAGGGGGTGTTTATGTTATCTGGACGAGGGGTAGGGTGTGGTTCACAAATGAAATCGTTTGTTGATGAGGTTGTGCAAATTAAAAATGGCAGCCTGGTTCCGAAGGGAACAGGTTGCCATTGGCTTTATTGTTACAGGACTTGAAGATAGAGTTACATCATTAAAATGATAAAGAATACGGCTGCCAGCACGAAGCGATAGACTGCAAAGACGGTCAGACTCAGTTTTTTCAAAATGGATAGGAACGTCTTAATGGCAAGCATGGCTACGATAAATGCGGCAATGAATCCAATCGCGAAGATCGGGAAATCGCTGGTATTTAGATGATCGATACTTTTGTATAGATCATATCCTGTGGCTCCAATCATAATCGGCACAGAGACCAGGAATGTAAATTCTGCTGCAGCAACCCGGCTTACCCCTGCGAACAGACCGCCCGAGATCGTCGAACCGGAACGGGAGAAGCCTGGCCATAATGCGAGAATCTGAAAAAGACCCACTACAAATGCCTGTTTATACGTAATATCGTCTACATCATGGGTTGTAATGCGTTCGCTGCGGTGGCTCCAACGTTCAGCGACAATCATCAGAATACCACCAATAACAAGACTGTACAGCACCGTTTGTGCTCCAAACAGATGCGCCTTGATCCAATCCCGGAATACAAGTCCAATGACTACGGCTGGAACCATCGCCAAAAAGATATGTATGAGGTTCAGGCGGGAGGTGTAACTCCTTTTGCCTCCGGTGAAGCGGAACATATCAATGAATTTGTTCCAGTACAGCACAACGACAGCTAGTACAGCTCCGAGTTGCACAACCACCTCAAACGTTTTGACTGACTCGTTGTCCTCCGATAATCCCAGCAAGTGGGCAGTCAGAATCATGTGTCCGGTTGAGGACACGGGCAAAAACTCAGTCAAACCTTCGATGATGCCCATAATAATCGATGATATAAAGTCCAATTCTCTTCCTCCTTGAAATGCAGATGACAGCATATAGGCTGTCCTGCGTGACAATGCCCGCTCATTAGAACAAGGCTATCATCTATTATGATCACAAATGCGCTCAACTTCAACTTATGCTCGTAATGAATTGTTTAAAACCATATTGACAAAAACCTAGTTATCCAATAGGATATACATTAACTGACTGACTGATCAATCGGGAGGATAGGCAAATGTCTAAAAACAATCATTTGGAACCCGGAGAAGAACGCCGGGACCAAATTATACGCATAGCGATGGAACGTTTTGCGACCCAGGGCTACCATCAGACGAAAATTTCCGATATCGTCCGGGAAGCGGGCGTCGCGCAAGGCACTTTTTACTGGCACTTCAAAAGTAAGGAGGCCATTGCCTCGGAGATTGTGTTAACCGGCAGGGAGAAGTTGCTTGAAGCGATTGGACAAGGCTACCGCAAGGATGCCGGATCGGTTGAGGATATGGTAAGAGCTTCGGAACGACTGTTTACCGACTTATTCTCCTTTGCAGAGGACAATCGTTATTTTATGGAGTTGTTGCTTAAAGGTATCGTGTCGGAGGATTCGGTACGCCGTCTGGTCGAGGAGACACGGGGGGCAGTAGAACAGGCGTTTCGCCACAACATGCAACGGGCCATTGAGCTGGGCATGCTGCCGGATTCCATGAATGTACCGCTCCGTGCTGCGCTCCTGGTTAGCATGATTGAAGGCATGATTACGCGCTGGCTGTTTGGTTCGGAGCAGCTTCACAGCGAGTTCTCATCAATGTCAGCAACGACATTAGCTGCGGAGGCGGCAAGCTTTGAATTTTACGGACTGCTCGGCACATAAAGGTGTGCTGGCCCTGGAGCTTTATTTTCAACAACTGGATTAATTATTCACATGATTAAGCCAGCAGCAGGGAATAATGGGTACAACTGCGGTTTAGGAAGACAGGAAAAAGAAGTTTCAACAGGACATGACTACATGGATGAGAGGAAGTTAATGACATGAATAAAACATATGGAATGAAATCTCGCAAAGGCTGGACTTTAACAGCCCTGCTGCTAATGACGGTGCTGGTGCTCAGCGCTTGTGGCAGTAAAGCTACGGACAATGGAAGCAGCAATGGAGCACAGGCGAACAATGAACTGGAGCAGATCAAGTCTGCTGGCGTCATCAAAGTGGGTATGATGGGCACGTACGCTCCATACAACTTCCTGAACGATAAGAAAGAAATGGACGGCTACGATGCAGATATTGCACGTGAGGTTGCGAAGCGTCTTGGAGTTAAGGTGGAATTTGTATCCCAGGAGTTCTCCGGCCTGACACCAAGTCTGCAAGCCAAAAAGCTGGATGCCATCATCAGCCAGATGACGATTACCGATGATCGCAAGAAAGTACTTGATTTCAGTGATCCGTATATTACGAACCAAGTTAAAATTATTGTGAAAAGTGATAACAATGACATTACCAAGTTGGAAGATTTCAAAGGAAAAACGATTGGTGTAGGCCTCGGTACCAATGATGAAACGTATCTGCGTAACGAAGTGCTGCCGAAAGTGGGCGACTTCACGATTAAAACCTATGACGATGTTATCTCTTCACTCAAAGACCTGAATGCTGGACGGATTGATGCCACAATCAACAACATGTACGCTCTGAAACCCATCGTGGATGCTAACGGATTAAAAATCAAAGCTGTAGGTGAACCGATTAAGAGTGACCAGGCAGGTATTGCTGTGCGCAAAGATAATCCGGAACTCGTAGCAGCACTGAATGATGCTCTCAAAAGCATGAAAGATGATGGTACGTACAATACCATCTTCAAAAAATGGTTTGGTGAAGAGCCTGCGCAATAATGAACCGGCAGGGCGAAGGGAAGTTTGATCCATGGAATTGGTATTTGAAAATATCCCCTTCTTTCTGAAGGGGGCGTATTACACGCTGTATGTAACTGTAATTTCAATGTTTTTTGCTTTTATCATCGGGGTGCTCGTCGCTATCGCGCGTCTGAAAGGACCGATGTGGCTTAGAATGATCGCTCGTTTCTACGTATCCATCATGCGGGGAACCCCGCTGCTGGTGCAATTATTCGTCATTTATTATGGGCTGGTCGATTATGGCGTAACCTTGGGATCGCTCACTGCAGCATGTCTGGGACTGAGCCTGAATGCAGGTGCGTTTCTGTCGGAGACGTTCCGCGGAGCGATTCAGGCGGTACCCAAAGGGCAGACTGAAGCTGCATACGCAACGGGAATGACCCCGGCTCAAGCGATGAGACGGATTATCTTCCCGCAGGCTGTGCGCATTGCCATCCCGCCGATGGGTAATACCTTTATTGGAATGCTGAAGGAAACATCACTTGTGGCGGCGATTGGTGTTACCGAGTTGTTGCGGTCAGCACAATTGCTTGTGTCACAATATGCGGTGAATATGCCGTTTTATCTGGCGATTGGCGTGATCTATTGGATCATGAGTATCGGATTCTCGGCCATTCTGGAACAAGTGGAGCGCCGGCTGGCCCGGGCTTACTGATAGGAGGGGAGAACCGGTGATTACAACTACAGGATTGACCAAACGTTTTGGGAAAAATGAAGTTCTCACAAATATAGATCTGCATGTCGATGCGAAAGATATTGTTGTTCTGCTGGGACCCAGTGGATCAGGCAAAAGTACGCTGCTGCGCTGTCTGAACGGCTTGGAGGAACTCTCTGGCGGCAAGATTGAAGTAAATGGTGTTGTAGTAGACAGTACCGACTCGCAGCGAATCCAGCGGGCACGGGTACTTGAAATCCGTCGGCAGACTGGCATGGTATTCCAGCAGTTCAATCTGTATCCGCACAAGACGGTGCTTGGCAATGTGATGGAAGGGCTCGTGACTGTGAAAAAAATCAAGCGGGATGAAGCGGCCGAACGTGGCCGGATTCTGCTGGATCGAGTAGGCCTATCGGACAAGCAGGATGCATATCCATCCCGTTTGTCTGGTGGACAGCAACAGCGCGTAGCAATTGCCCGCGCACTGGCCATGGAGCCTGAAGTGATGCTGTTTGACGAGCCTACCTCAGCCCTTGATCCTGAACTGGTGGGCGAAGTGCTCTCCGTTATGAAGGAGTTGGCACAGGAAGGCATGACGATGCTGGTCGTTACACATGAGTTGAAGTTTGCCCGGAATGTGGCTAACAAAATTGTCTTTATGGCGGATGGATCGATTGTGGAAGAAGCAAGTCCACAGGCCTTTTTTGAACACCCGACCCAAGAGCGGACACGTCGTTTCTTGCAGCAAATTACTGAATTCTAAGAAAGAAGGATAACATCATGAATGTAACAACGGTATGGAAAGGCAAACGCGCGTTTACTTCCGAAGGACCCTCTGGCTACGCAGTTGGCATGGATGCCACAGCAGCTTATGGTGGTGACAGCAAGGGTGCTACACCCATGGAATTGTTACTGGCAGGTCTCGGAGGTTGTATGGGGATCGATATCACGATGATTCTGGATGCTTTCCTGGACAAAATTACAGGCATTGAGATTGAAGCACAGGGTACACGCAGTGAAGGTATGCCGAAAGGTTTTACGGCCATTGACCTGATCTTCAAGGTAGACGGTGATATCCCGGATTACCGGATCTGGAAAGCCATCCAAATGGCTGAAGAAAAGTATTGTGCAGTTTCCGCTTCACTTAGCGCAGATATTCATCCCAAGCTAATTCTGAATGGGGTAGACACACCACGTCCATAACGGCATATGGATAACTCCTAGTTAATTTATATAAAAGTATATACTGAAGAGGCGCTTCCAGGTATGGGAGTGCCTTTTTTTGAAGCCCTCTTGCAGGGCTTTTGCTGTTATGTGGTATGATGAATTGGAAGGGCAGGCGCAATATGTACTGACCTTTATATGTAAGCGCTTATAAGCGACGGAAGGTGCAGATATGTTTAGAAGGCTCATTCAAACATCCAACAATCTTAAATTAAAGCATAAATTGCTCATATCCTATGTACTTGTCGTCATGATTCCAGTACTGATTATTGGACTTGCTGTAACCGGATACTTTCGTAAGCAAGCGCTGGACAATGCAATAGGACAGACGATCAACAACGTGGAGAAGGTCAAGAGTCAGACCGCAACACTGCTGCGTGTACCCACAGATATTTCCAACATTCTGATGTTCAACAATGAATTGAAGGAAATTGTGAACAAACGGTACGAAAGCGTTGTGGAGCTGACATCGGCGTACCTCGCATACAAAGATTTTCAGGAATACAAGCGTCTGTACCGTGAGGTTGCGGGCATCCGGTTTTACTCGACCAATCCGACGCTGATCAACAATCTGGAGTTCATTCCGGTGGACAAGCAGACCGAGGAGAGCTACTGGTACCAGAAAGCACTGCAAACGACGAGCATTGGTTGGTTCTACATTCCTGACAAGGGAGATAATCCGGTGCACAAGCTTAGTCTGGTACGTAAAGTGCCTTTTGCCGAATATCGGACCGAGGGTGTACTGATGATTGTAATCAATCAGGATGAGCTGAATGGATTGTTACGTCAGGAACCGTTCGAGACGTTGATTACGGACGAACAGGGTTATGTGGTTGCTGCCAAAAATACCGAGCTTGTAGGCAAGACGCTGGACGAGCTAGATTTTGGTGTAGATCTGCAAAACCAGGCCAAAGGTACAATTGAAGCTGATTTTCAGGGCGAGCCGTCCAACATTATCATTGATGAGATCAGTCCTGGATCGAGCATGAATAGCCTGAAGATCATTTCCGTTTTTGCCACCAAAAATATTGTCAAAGATGCGAATACCATTAGCATGATCGGTATGCTCTTTATTACGTTAGTGTTGGTCATTGCATTGTTGCTTGTATATATCATTTCATTTCTCACATCGAACCGATTGTTACGCCTTAGCAAACACCTGAATAAGCTCGCGCTGGGCGATCTTAACGTTACTTCCCGCATTGATGGAAATGATGAGATCGGGCAACTGTCCAGGCAGTTCAATTACATGGTGAAGAGCATTAATGAACTGATGACTCAAGTGGTAGAGGCAACGGAACAGAACAATCAATTGGAAATCGCGCAGAAAGAGATTAAACTGAAAATGATGGCCAGCCAGATCAATCCTCATTTTTTGTTTAATGCACTGGAGTCGATCCGCATGAAAGCCCATATCAAAGGTGAGGCGGAGATTGCCAATATTGTTAGGCTACTAGGCAAACTGATGCGCAAGAGCCTTGAGATTGGAAGCGGCAAAACGACGTTCAGAGCCGAGCTGGAGATGGTACGTTCTTATCTGGAAATTCAAAAATTCCGTTACGGTGACCGTCTTGCTTTCCAGATCCATATCGATCCGGAGGTAGAGAAGATATACATCCCTCCTTTGATTATTCAGCCTCTGGTTGAGAATGCGATTGTGCATGGTTTGGAAAATAAAGAGGGTACGGTCCGTGTGAATATAAATATTCGTTTGGTGGAGGATGTTGTTCAGGTGTGTGTCGATGATGATGGAGCAGGCATTACGCCGGAGCGTCTGGCTGAAGTGATGCAGTTCATCTGTGGACCGGAAGAACAGGAGAAGAGCCGGATTGGCATGCGTAACGTACATCAACGTTTAACGTTGACCTATGGAGAGCCATACGGGTTGCAGATTAAAAGTGTATACGGGAAAGGAACAGAGGTTTCTTTCACCTTGCCAGCAGGAGGAGACCAGCATGTATAAAGTGTTATTAGTAGATGATGAACCGAGCATACGTGAAGGACTGACAACGATCATTGATTGGGAAAAATACGGCTTTCAGGTAATTGCTACAGCTGCGAGCGGGCGTGAGGCTATTACCCGTTTCGAAGAGTTGGAACCGGACCTAACGATCATTGATATACGCATGCCCGGCATGACCGGACTGGATGTCATTGAGGAAGTGCGGCAGCACCATCCGGGTTCGCACTTTCTAATCCTGAGTGGGTACGCCGATTTTGATTATGCCAAGAAAGCCATTAGTTTTGGCGTGGATGGATATCTGCTCAAGCCGGTGGATGAAGAGGAGATTATCAGTGAGCTGGAGCGGATCTCTGTGATGCTGACACGGGAACGTGAGACACTGGCCCGCCATGCTGGTGAGGATACGGTCTACCGGGAGCATCAGATTGAAGCATTGCTTTTTGATAGTCTGGAAGGTACAGAAACGATGGAAGCAAATGCTCTAGGGTTGAACTGGTCGCAGTATCAGGTCGTGCTGCTGGAGATGCATGCCGAACCTGATTTACAGCGTGGTAGTGTGGTGAAACGCAGACTGGCGGAAACTTTTGACCAGAAAGATCGGGGCATTGTGTTTTCGTTCCATTCCGGACTGGGACTGTTATGTAAAGAGCCTATTTTGACTGTACAATCTGCCCAGCGTTTATATGATGAGTTGGAAGGGCTGCTGGGAGAGTGGAATATTCTCATGTACGCGGCAGCAGGTCAACCAGTAGACTCCACAGCAGACATCGCCCATTCCTATAATCAGGCCAACAGCATATTGGGCGGACGTTTCCTGTTCGCGGAACAACGTATTATGTTATGGAACGAAGACGAAAAGAGCAAGATTTCTTCTGCATCCATTGTTGTCAATGAGGAAGAAAGCGGTGAACCGGATGAAGCGGAGCTGGCGGACAAGCTGTATTATGCGCTCGACATTCGAAGTAGCGAGTCCGTGATGCGTGTGCTGACGGAGATGGAGGAACGACTGATTCCACATCACCAGACAGAACAGGCGATTAAGACGGCGTTCTCCCAAGTCTTTTCATTGGCGATTAACAAACTTGCAGCAACCAATCAGCATATGCAATCCCTTATGCAAGAGCATTCCGTTCTCATTACGGAGGTTTATCATCAATTAACGTTACTGGATCTCAAAGTGATGGCTGCTGAACACCTCAATCGGCTTATTCAACGCATGGGTGGAGGCAGCAAAGATACAGTACTGAAACAGATGATTGAATTTATCCGACGTAATCCGGGCGAAAATCTCAAGCTTGAGGTTCTAGCAGAGGTATTTAACTACAATAGCAGTTATCTGGGCAAGTTATTCAAAAATCATACCGGGGAATATTTCAATGCATTTCTCGATAAGGTTCGAATGGAGAAGGCAAAGGAACTGCTCGATGAAGGCTTAAAGGTGCACCAGGTTGCCGCGAGAGTGGGGTATGCCAACGTGGATTACTTCCACGGCAAATTCAAGAAGTATGTAGGGGAATCACCCTCCGCTTACAAACAAGCAAGAGAGCTTGCGAGATCACAGTCGAAGGATTCTTCAGGAGAGCCGGAACGGGAGTAGCCCATGTTTGGAGGGGAGTAGTGCCTTTTATCTTTGGGATTTCTCCTGATTAGGTAAAAACGTTTTCGAACTTATAGTCTATTGAAAGGACCCTGGAGGTCCTTTTTCTTTTTGATTTTACATAAAGTAAACGATTTCTATAAAACGTTTTCGATAATTACCATTTTCAAATTAATTTCCCTTTTAATTTCATTAATAAATAATAGACAGCGTCATTATCACTAATTTTATAGATATAATATCGGATTTTATAGGGGTATATCTAATTTTTATATGATTTTCTCTAAAATCCAGCTGGTATTTTGAAAACGCTCTATCAGGTATGATTATTTTATAAATCAGAGGAGGGGGAACGGAGATGGAAACGCTAACAGAAAAATCCGCTTCCGCGAAAAAAAGCAGTGACCCCAATCCGTCAACACAAAAACGGCGGAATAGAATTTGGGACAGCATGAAACAGCAAAAGTATCTCTATCTTATGTCATTGCCATTCGTAGCTTGGGTTTTTGTATTTAACTATCTGCCACTATGGGGATGGACGATGGCTTTCCAAAACTATAAACCAGCTAGATCATTCGGTGATCAAGAGTGGGTTGGTTTTAAACACTTTGTAGAGCTGTTCAGTGATGATCGCTTCTATCTGGTACTTCGAAATACGCTTGCAATGAGCTTGATGGGACTGGTTGTCGGTTTTATCGTGCCGATTTTCTTTGCGATTCTCTTGAATGAGATGAGAGGCATGTTCTTCAAGCGCGCCGTGCAAACGGTATCATATCTGCCTCACTTTGTATCCTGGGTCGTAGTGGCAGGGATTATTACCAAGATGCTCTCCACCGATGGCGGGATTATCAATGACATTTTGGTAAACCTAAACATTATCGATCAGCCGATCCAGTTCATGGCGAAGGGGAACTTGTTCTGGTACATTGTAACCGCTTCAGATATGTGGAAGGAAACCGGCTGGAATGCCATCATCTATCTGGCGGCCATTACCGGCATTGACCAAGAACTTTACGAAGCTTCCCGTGTAGACGGGGCGAACCGTTGGAGACAAATGTGGCATATCACGCTGCCAGGCATTCGGACTACAATCTCTGTACTGTTCATCATGTCTATCGGGCATTTGATCAGTATCGGTTTTGAGAAGCAATTTTTGCTGCAAAACAGTCTGGTGCTAGACTACTCGGAAGTGCTTGATCTATACGCGCTCAATTATGGTTTGAATATGGGACGATTCTCGTATGGTACAGCCATAGGCATATTCAACTCCGTTGTCAGTATCATCCTTCTGTTTACAGCGAACGGATTGTTCAAAAAATTCACCAAAGAAAGCATCATGTAGGGAGGGGACGACATTATGGCGAACAAAGCATTCAATGCTACTCGGGGCGATAAGCTGTTCGATATATTCAACATCCTCGCGATGACCCTGGTGCTGATTGTAACACTGTATCCATTCCTGAACGTACTGGCTATCTCACTTAATAACTCGACAGATACCGTACGTGGTGGAATTTACTTGTGGCCACGTGATTTCACATTGCAAAACTACAAAACGATTTTCCAATACGATGGATTGCTGCAAGGTTTGCAGGTATCCATTCTACGTACCATTGTAGGTACGTTGCTCGGCTTGATCAGTTCCTCAATGATCGCATTTACACTGAGTCGTCCTGACTTTAAGTTGAGAAAGTTTGTTTCCACTGCACTTGCACTCACGATGTATTTCTCCGGTGGTCTGATTCCGGTGTACATCCTGATGCGTGACCTGAACCTGATCGGTACGTTCTGGGTATATGTATTGCCAGGTATGATCAGTGCGTTTAACGTGTTCATTATCCGTTCCTTCATTGACGGCTTGCCGTATGCCTTGCAGGAATCTGCGAAGCTGGATGGCGCGAATGACTTTAAGATCTACTACAAAATCATTTTGCCGCTCTGTAAACCGGTTCTTGCAACCATCGCGTTGTTCTTGGCTGTAGGCCAGTGGAATGCTTGGTTCGATACGTACCTGTATAATGGTTCGAAGGCGCATCTGACCACGCTCCAGTACGAGCTGATGAAAGTACTGCAAAGTACACAGCAAGGCTCAGGTGCCGGACGTAACGCCAATGATATGGCTCAGCAGATGACACAGATTTCACCGGAATCCATCAAAATGGCGATCACGATCGTTGTTACGGTTCCAATCCTGATTGTGTATCCATTCCTGCAAAAGTATTTTGTAGGTGGTATGACACTGGGTGCAGTAAAAGCTTAAGCAAGTGTATACAGGCCGCCACATAGATAGAGTGGCCGTATAATAAAAGAAGCATCAGAATGCCCGAAGCGCAGCCATTTGGCCTGCGCTTCACCGTATAGGGCTGCGGAGTGGCATTCATGAAGCTATAGACAGGGACAAAAAAGTCCCGGATAGACAGACATATGAAACGGGAGGATTACCATCATGGCAAGAAACAAAATGAAGATTGCACTGGCTCCAGTGCTTGCGATGTCTTTGCTCGCAGGTTGCGGTGGAGGAAACAGCGGCGAAACGTCGTTTAAGGACACTAGCGGTGATACGTCTCCGATTACTTTTGACTTTTTTAGCGTCGATCCTAGTCCGAACTGGAACGGTATGAAGGATGAAGTAGGGAAGGTCCTTACAGAGAAAACAGGAGTAACCCTTAACGGTGAGTTTGCCGTCAGTGGTGGTCAGGATAAAGTATCCTTAATGGCAGCGAGCGGAGACTATCCCGATATCGTGTCACCCAAAGGAGAGCTAAGCAAGCTCGTGGATGCTGGGGCAATGGTCGATCTGACTGATCTGATCGAGCAATATGCTCCCAATTTGAAGAAGCTGTATGGTAATTACATGGACCGGCTGAAATATAGCAACGAAGATCAAGGGATTTATGTGCTGCCTACGTATTATGCGGTAGACCAGAAGTATTTTGATGCAGGTGGCGGATTTGGGATTCAGCAGCGTGTGTTGAAAGAGCTGGGATACCCTGAAGTTCGTACACTCCAGGATTATGAGAATGTACTGAAAGCATACAAAGAGAAACATCCAACAATTGACGGTCAACCAACGATTCCGTTATCCCTGGACGCAGATGACTGGAGAATCATGATTACGGTAACGAATCCGGGCTTCCAGGCAACAGGGGCTCCGGATGACGGCGAGTACTATATTGATCCTGAGACATATGAGGCAAGTCTGCATTACAAACGTCCAGAAGAGAAAGAGTATTTCCGTTGGTTGAACCATATGTACGCAGAAGGACTGCTCGATCAGGACAGCTTCGTACAGAAAACGGATCAATACAAATCCAAAATTGCAAGTGGACGTGTACTAGGTGTCATTGACCAAGATTGGGGTTATTCCGATGCGGAGAACGCATTGAAAGCAGCGGGTAAAGATGAAGCGACATATTCACACTTCCCGGTAACTCTGTCTAAAGATATCAAGGATCATTCCTTCCAGGACCCTGGTTTTGTATCTGGATGGGGTGTAGGGATTACAACATCGAATCCAGACCCGGTTCGTACAATTAAATTCTTTGATTACCTAGCTTCTGAGGAAGGCCAAGTGCTGATGAACTGGGGGATTGAAGGTAAGCAGTACGAAGTGAAAGATGGTAAACGTGTTATTCCGGCGGATATTCAGGACCAAAAAACGAATAATGCTGCCGTATTCCAGAAAGAAACAGGTATTGGCCTCTATACCAATATGTCTGGTCACTATGGAGATGGCGTTAAAGATTCCACCGATAACTATTACACAACGAATTTCCCTGAGCAGATTGTAGCGGCCTATTCCGATGCGGAGAAAGAGACACTCAAAGCATACGGCGCAACAACGTGGAAAGATCTGTTCCCAAGTGAAGATGAGTTCCCGGTTAAACCATGGGGAGCAGCGTACAATATGCCGACTCCAGGTGACTCGAATTACAACGTTATTTTCCAAAAAACACAGGATATTATCCGTAAACGGATCCCAGAAGCAATCCTCAGTTCACCAGAGCAATTTGATGCCATCTATGACGGTATGATTGCTGAACTTAACAAAGCAGGAGCAGAGGACATGGAAAAACAATACACCGAGCTGGTGCAAAGCCGTGTTCAATTGTGGAGCGGTGAAGAGAGCAAGTAATACGTTTTAGCAGAATAGTTTTTTCGAAAAAAAGGGCCCAGGAAACTGGGTTCTTTTTTATACCTAAAACGTTTTCTAAAAAACGTTTTCAATTTTGTAAATTCGCTATTGACAAGGACTTTTAGAGGGATTATTATTCAAATATGAAAGCACTTTCATTACTGATTTATCAAGGCATGTACACGAATCTTTTCAGTCAAAAGAAGTAAGGATTGGTCCTCAAATTACTGGATAGAGTGAGTCTTTTTCACTTCATTTAGAAAACGCTTTTTATGTTATAAAATCAAACGTTTTACAATCAGAATCACCCGATTACGGTATGTGCAGGTCAGCCTGTTCTACAATAGATAGCTTCATTTTATCCATAAGGGGGATTACACATGAAGGGCAAAACACCAAAAACATTCGCAATGCTTCTGTTAGCCAGCGCTCTTGCCATTACAGCAGGATGCAGTGGTAGCGGAGGAGGAACTACGGCTTCTGAGACACCAACGGACACTGGTGATACGACCAGTCCAATCACCTTTACGTTCTTTGGTGCTGACGCAAGTCCAAACTGGAACAATATGAAGGACGCAGTCGGCCAAGAAATTACGAAACAAACAGGTGTTACAATTGAAGCGGAGTATGATGTGAATAATGGTGGCGACCAGAAGATACCTTTGATGGCTGCCAGCGGTGATTACCCTGATATTATCTATCCTAAAGGTAACTTGTCTAAGCTTGTGGATGCAGGCGCGATGCTTGACCTGACCGATCTGATTGATCAATATGCACCAAACCTGAAGAAAATCTATGGGGACCAGATGAACCGTCTGAAATACAGTTTGGAAGATCAGTCCATTTACACAATCCCAACGAACATGGGTGTAGATAATGTTGCGTTTGACGCTACAGGCGGATTTGAGATTCAGCAAAAGGTATTGAAAGAACTTGGCTACCCAGAAGTAAAAACGCTTGAGGATTATGAGAAAGTACTGAAAGAATACTATGCTAAACATCCAACTATTGACGGACAGCCGACCATTCCGCTGACTCTGAATGCAGATGACTGGAAAATTATGATTACTGTAACGAATCCAGCCTTCCAGGCAACCGGTGGACCGGATGACGGTGAATATTACATTAACCCTGAAACGTATGAAGCGGTGCTGCACTATAAACGTCCAGAGGAAAAAGAATACTTCCGCTGGTTGAACAAAATGTACAATGAAGGCATCCTGGACAAAGATACATTTGTGCAGAAGGATGACCAATATAAATCCAAAATCGCAAGCGGTCGGGTACTGGGACTGATTGACCAGGAATGGAACTATGGCGAAGCTGAGAATGCATTGAAATCAGTGAACAATGGCGAGAATACGTACGCTCACTTCTCTGTATCCCTCAACAAGGATATTGTGGACCATACATTCCAACCAACCGGATTTGATGGATACGGCATCGGTATTTCCACAACTGCGAAAGACCCTGTACGTATTATCAAATTCATGGATTGGCTCGCCTCGGATGAAGGTCAGGTGCTGAGAAACTGGGGTATTGAAGGCCAACACTACAATGTTGAAAATGGCAACCGTGTCATCCCTGCTGATGTGCAGGATCGCAAAGTCAATGACAACTCGGCGTTCACCAAAGAAACAGGTATCGGAATGTACAACATCTTCAGTGCTAGATACGGCGATGGTGTCAAAGATTCCACAGGTAACTACTACACAACGAACTTCCCTGAACAGATTCAAGCAGGTTATACTGCCGCAGAGAAGGAAACATTGAAAGCCTATGGCATTACAACGTGGAAAGATTTCTATCCTTCTGAAGATGATCTGAAGTTGAAAGATTGGGGCGCAGCATATAATATGCCAGTACCTTCAGATACAGATTATAACGTAGCGTTCCAGAAAACACAGGATATTGTCCGCAAACGTATTCCTGAAGCGATCCTTGCCAAACCTGAGAACTTCGATAAAGTGTATGATGATCTCCTTGCTGAGCTAGATAAAGCTGGTGCGGTAGAGATGGAGAAACAATACACCGTTTGGATCAAAGAACGCGTAGCTCTGTGGACAGGTAAAGACGTGAAATAATAGTGAAAACAAGACATAATTTATGATCATTTTCATAGCCAAAAAGGTCCCTTGAAAGGGGCCTTTTTTGTTGTTGACGAAAGGGATAGGATAGCATATAATCGTTAATGTAAGCACTTTCAGTAAGCGTTTTAAATTATTTTACGAAAACGTTTTACGTATTTTGAAGAGAGTTTTAAAGAGTTTAGGTTTTGAGAAAAAAAGAGTACAAAATTAAATTTTTAGTAAGCGCATACAGAAATGTGTCTTACGAGCGGTATCCTCAGGCTTAAAGCCTGTTATACAGATAAAACCTTCATAAATAATAGGGGGACTAGACAATGAGAGGCAAAATGAAAGGTAATACACCCAAGACGTTTGCAATGTTGATGCTCGCAAGTGCAATGCTGGTTACAGCTGGCTGCGGAAATTCGGGAAGCAAAGAAACCTCCGAGTCCAGTGGAACCGAACCGGTTACCATTACATTCTTTGGTGCGGACGCCAGTCCAACCTGGAACAAAATGCAGGATGCAGTCGGTAAAGAGATTACCAAGCAAACAGGCGTTACAATTGAGGCTGAGTATGATGTGAACAATGGTGGCGATCAAAAAATTGCGCTTATGGCTGCTAGTGGTGAGTACCCTGATATTGTTTTTCCAAAAGGTAACTTGTCTAAACTTGTGGATGCAGGCGCGATGCTAGACCTGACCGATCTGATTGAGGAGCATGCTCCAAACCTGAAAAAAATATATGGGGACCAGATGAACCGGCTGAAATACAGTTCGGAGGATCAGGCCATTTATACAATCCCAACAAATATGGGTGTTGATAATGTTGCGTTTGACGCAACAGGCGGATTTGAAATTCAGCAAAAAGTACTGAAAGAGCTCGGATACCCTGAAGTGAAAACACTTGAGGATTACGAGAATGTATTGAAAGAATATGTGAAAAAACACCCAACAATTGATGGACAGCCGACTATTCCATTGACGCTGAATGCAGATGATTGGAAGATTATGATTACGGTAACGAACCCGGCATTCCAGGCAACAGGAGCACCGGATGATGGAGAATATTACATCGATCCTGAGACTTATGAAGCCACGCTCCATTACAAACGTCCAGAGGAAAAAGAATATTTCCGCTGGTTGAATCATATGTACAATGAAGGACTGCTGGACAAAGATACATTTGTGCAGAAGGATGACCAATATAAATCCAAAATTGCAAGTGGCCGTGTACTCGGTCTGATTGACCAAGAGTGGAACTACCAAGAAGCTGAAAATGCACTCAAATCAGCGGGCAAAGATGACAGCACATATGCTCACTTCTCTGTATCTTTGAACAAGGACATTGTGGACCATACATTCCAACCAACTGGATTTGACGGATATGGTATCGGAATCACAACTTCTGCCAAAGATCCGGTTCGCATTATCAAATTCATGGACTGGCTCGCTTCGGACGAAGGTCAAGTGTTAAGAAACTGGGGTATTGAAGGCCAACACTACAATGTAGAAGATGGTCAACGGGTGATTCCTCAAGATATCCAGGATCGTAAAACCAATGACAACTCCAACTTCACCAAAGAAACAGGAATCGGGATGTACAGCGTGTTTAGTGCTAGATACGGTGATGGTGTGAAAGATTCCACGGATAACTATTACACAACGAACTTCCCTGAGCAGATCCAGGCTGGTTATACGGCTGCAGAGAAAGAAACGTTGAAAGCCTATGGTATTACAACATGGAAAGAATTCTATCCTTCTGAAGATGAGTTGCAACTGAAAGATTGGGGCGCAGCATACAACATGCCTGTACCTTCAGGTACAGATTATGAGGTAACTTTCCGAAAAACACAGGATATCGTGCGCAAACGTATTCCTGAAGCTGTTCTGACAACAACTGCGAACTTTGATAAAGTATATGATGATTTCCTCGCTGAGTTGGACAAAGCCGGCGCAGTTGAAATGGAGAAACAGTATACCGTTTGGGTTAAAGATCGTGTTTCCCTGTGGACAGGTAAAGACGTAAAATAACTTATTTTTTAATTGAATAGGCGGAGATACAAAAAAGACCCTGAGATAGGGTCTTTTTTTGCTGCTATGTGATGTTTAACATTGACGCGATTTTCGAAATCAAATATAATTTGCTTACTGTAAGCACTTTCAGATAAACGAAGATTTAGCCTTATAGGTAAGCGGGTTAGGAACAAGTAAAACAGCATTTATAGTGATTATTTAGTTATATCGAAAACGTTTTAGTAATGATTGAAAAATAGCTGATTCATGAACAGGAGTTATCTATGTCCCCATTTAATGAGAGAACAAAAGAAAATCGTCTGTGGTACCGTCAGCCCGCTACTCGCTGGGAAGAGGCGTTGCCTATCGGTAATGGTCGCCTTGGCGGTATGGTGTACGGTGGAGCAGCGGATGAACAAATCCAGCTAAATGAAGATACATTGTGGTCCGGATTTCCGCGCGACACCATTCAGTACAGCAGTCAGCGGTATCTGAAGCAGACCCGTGAACTGATTATGTCCGGGCAATATAGCGAAGCTGAACAATTGCTGAACCGCGAAATGCTGGGACGTGATGTGGAAGCTTATCAGCCGATGGGCCACTTTAAGTTGCAGCACGATGAACTGGATGGGAATACGTACGATGAGTTTGAGCGGGAGCTGAATCTCCACACCGGCATTACAACAACGAAGTATTCATATAAAGGCATTCATTATGTACGTGAAGTATATGCCAGTGCGCCAGATGATCTCATGATCTGTACCATCACTGCTGATCGTGAGGGATCTGTAAACGTAAGTGTTACGTTGGACAGTCCACATCCATATCATGTTCAGGCTTCGGGCGATGCACTTACTTTGTTCAGTCGCTGTCCGAGTCATGTTGAATCGAATTATTTCAGGGATCATCCGGAGTCTGTCATCTACGAAGAAGATCGGGGAACGGCTTATGCTGTGCAATTGGCCGCAACTGCGACGGGAAAAAATTTCGAAATATCGGTTATGGAAGGGAAACTTCATATTGAGGGAGCGGACCAGGTTGTTTTTTATCTGGCAGCGGCGACTGCTTTTGAGGGCTATGATGTGACGCCTGTTAAGGATAGTATGCTTCTAGATCAGGAGTGCAGTGAGGTAATCACTAAAGCGATGGCTCATGGCATAAAGGTTCTGCGAGAGCGACATGTAATGGATCATGGAACTTTATTTTCAAGAGTTTCAATTGATCTTGGCGCATCAGCCAACGAAGAATTACCTACAGATGAGCGACTGCAAGCTTACCAGGCTGGAGCCGATGATCCCGGCCTGGAGGCACTCTATTTTCAGTATGGCAGATATCTGTTAATGGGTAGTTCACGTGAAGGAAGCCAGCCAGCGAATCTGCAGGGAATCTGGAACCATCAGGTGGAGCCGCCTTGGCACAGTGATTACACGATTAATATCAATACGGAGATGAATTACTGGCCGGCAGAAGTATGCAATCTGAGCGAATGCCATGAGCCACTGTTTGGTTTGTTGGAGGATTTAAGCGATACCGGAAGAAGGACGGCGCGCATTTTGTACGGAGCACGCGGCTGGACAGCCCATCATAATGTGGATATTTGGAGAACATCCACGCCTACAGGCGGAGACGCAAGTTGGGCGTTCTGGCCAATGGGTGGCGTGTGGTTGACTTCACATCTATGGGAGCATTATCTGTTTACTCGTGATCAGCAGTTTCTCGCGGAACGCGCGTATCCAATCATGAAGGAAGCGGCACTCTTCTGTCTGGACTGGCTGGTAGAGGGGCCAGACGGATATCTGGTTACCGCTCCATCAACCTCTCCGGAGAACAAGTTCCTTACTGAGGAAGGAGAGGCTCGCAGCATCTCCATGGCTTCGACGATGGACATGACATTGATTCGTGAGTTGTTCGATCGATGCATTGAGGCAACCAAACAACTGGATGTGGATCAGCAACTGGCGAACGAGTGGAGCGAGGCACGTAGCAAGCTCTATCCATTCCAGATCGGAAGCGAGGGGCAACTGCAGGAATGGTTTAAGGATTTTGCTGAATCCGAACCGGGGCATCGTCACGTCTCCCATCTGTATGGTCTATATCCGGGGGAGCAGATCAATCGACTGGATACGCCGGAACTGGTGGAAGCAGCACGAGTGTCACTTGAACGTCGTATCTCACAAGGTGGCGGGCATACAGGTTGGAGCTGTGCCTGGTTGATCAATCTGTATGCGAGGCTGCTGGATAGCAAGCTTGCACATCAGTTTGTCCGTACGCTGCTGGCTCGATCCACGCATCCTAATCTGTTCGATGATCATCCGCCGTTCCAGATCGATGGCAACTTTGGTGGCACTGCCGGTATTGCCGAGATGCTGTTGCAAAGCCACTTGGGTGAATTACATCTGCTGCCAGCGCTGCCTGTGCATTGGGCGAGTGGCAGTGTGAAGGGACTTCGGGCACGTGGTGGATACACGGTGGCAATCGAGTGGACAGAGGGCAGACTCTCAAGTGCCGAAATTAAGGCTGATCACACTGGTTCGATAACCATTCGGAGTGCATGCCCACTGCGTGTGGAAGGAAACGATCAGGTCAAGGCGCAGCTTACACCTCAGGGTGATTATGTAGTTATTTTAACCGTGACCGCAGGACAGATGATCCGCGTGTCATATGAGACGGAGGAGTAAGCGATGACAATTTTTCAATTCCCACAAGATTTCCGCTGGGGAACAGCAACAGCTTCTTATCAAATAGAAGGGGCAGCGCAGGAAGGTGGACGCGGGGTATCGATCTGGGATACGTTTGCCCGTACGCCCGGCAAAGTTTTTAATGGAGACAATGGTGATGTGGCTTGTGACAGTTACCACCGTTACGAGGAAGACATCGAGCTGATGAAAAAGCTTGGGATCAACACCTACCGATTCTCCATCGCCTGGCCGCGTATTATTCCTGATGGAGATGGCGAGATCAATCGGGAAGGATTGGATTTCTATCATCGATTCGTGGATAAGCTGCTTGAAGCAGGAATCGAACCTTTCTGTACACTGTATCATTGGGACCTGCCTCAGACACTTGAGGATATCGGAGGTTGGGGCAATCGCAGGACGGTGGATGCATTTGTAAAATATGCTGAAGTTATCTTCAAGGAGTTTTCTGGAAAAATTAATTTCTGGCTGACTTTCAATGAACCATGGTGTATTGCGTTTTTGTCCAACCTGCTTGGCATTCATGCGCCAGGAAATAAGGACCTGCAAACATCCATTAATGTTGCTCATGGATTGCTCGTTGCTCACGGTAAAGCCGTTCAATCGTTCCGTCGCTTAGGCACAACAGGACAGATTGGTATTGCACCCAATGTATGCTGGGCTGAGCCTTACAGCAAATCTCCAGAAGATCAGGCAGCCTGCGACCGTTCCATTGCACTGAATACCGATTGGTTCCTAGACCCGATCTACAAAGGATCGTATCCACAATTTATGGTGGACTGGTTCGCAGAAGCTGGAGCTACCGTCCCAATTCAAGAAGGCGATATGGAAATCATCTCGCAACCCATTGATCTGTTGGGCATTAACTATTACACCATGGGAATCAATCGTTTCAATCCAGAGGCGGGTGCATTGCAATCCGAAGAGGTGGATATGGGACTTACCAAGACCGATATTGGCTGGCCTGTGGAATCACGCGGACTGTATGAGTTCATGCACTATTTGCAAAAGTACGGAAATGTGGATGTCTACATCACAGAAAATGGAGCTTGCATCAATGATGATTTGGAAAACGGTAAAATCAATGATGATCGCCGGATTGCATACTATGAGCAGCATTTGGCCCAAATTCATCGGATTATCAATGACGGCATTAATCTGAAAGGGTACATGGCTTGGTCTTTGATGGATAACTTTGAGTGGGCGGAAGGATACCGTATGCGCTTTGGTCTTGTGCATGTGGATTACCGTTCGCTGGTTAGAACACCTAAAGAAAGTTTCTATTGGTATCAGAATGTGATCAAAAATAATTGGGTGGAAACACGAATTTAGGCTGCTCTTCAATGTTGAGGAAGTAACGTTGTGAACTTATCTTTAAATAAGTGATT
Source organism: Paenibacillus taichungensis (assembly GCF_050994985.1). Classification (NCBI taxonomy): domain Bacteria; kingdom Bacillati; phylum Bacillota; class Bacilli; order Caryophanales; family Paenibacillaceae; genus Paenibacillus; species Paenibacillus taichungensis. Next base: position 113,655 of record NZ_CP194720.1, read on the forward strand.
TAACGTTAGTTCAATTGTTAAATGCAGGGACAAACGTGTTTAATTAGATAGAAGGCGGTACATCGGAAATCCGATGCACCGTCTTTTTTTGTTATTTAATTTCAGTGAAGAGAGCACATGTTCATGAAGGTTTCATAAGGTCTGGGGTGTTTCATGTTATGAGAAGAGCGTTTTTGGGTTATAAGAAGTAAGAAGAAGTGATCTGGTCCTTGTCAACAGTTAAAACACAAATAAAGTGTCCAAATTGCGAAAGAAATTTGAACATTTGTTGACTAAAAATCATACTGATGTGGTATATTGGTATAAGGAAAGCACTTACAAAAAGGGAAAAGGAAGTGTTTACTATGGCATCGAAGACAGCAATGGTAAGCCAATTGGAGCGCAAAGATAAAAATATGCGGCGTGCAGTGTTAACGATGACAGTTTTGGCTTGGGTTGCCCTCATTACGGGAGTAATCATGTGCCTGATTAACCTGAATGATTTTAATGATCGTAACCTCGGATTAATGGTGGGTATCGGTTTCTTGGTGGGTAGTGTATTTATTTACGTAATTGCCAAATCGATTGGACTTGTTCATACACGCCGGGAAGACGAAGGCGCCGATTAAATAATCTAGCGTTGTTTCGTTCATAATAAGACTGGATGAGCTCCCGGAATCCCAGTCAATAAAGCCCTTTGCGGATTCGTTGATACTGTTCAACGGGACTGCAAAGGGTTTTATTTTGTGACTTGAAGTGTAAAGATTACAATGAGGAAATATCAAGTGTGCAAGCGATTTGTGAGAAAAAATTCACACATTTAAGGTGCAAAATCGACAAATTTGTTAACATGAACAAAAAAGTTGCTCATTTCTGATATCTTTAGAAGGAAGAGAGTAGTATACTGTTTTTTCAGTATGAGCGAATTTAAGGAGAGGGGATCAAGATGAACAAGAAACCTAGGTCGCTAATTCGGATAATCATTCCGGTTGTCCTGACGTTGGTTACAATTGCATTGATTGTCTGGCCAATGCTGGCAGGCGGGCAGTACGTTGTTCTGGATCCGAAAGGGCCTATTGGCGCTTCGCAGAGAGATTTGATTGTCATTTCGACAATTCTGTGTGCAGTCGTTATTGTGCCTGTATTGATTTTGTCTGCTGTAATTGTATGGCGTTACCGCGACAAACCGGACAATAAATCTGCTTATGAGCCTAACTGGTCTCATAGCACTAAAGCGGAGGCTATCTGGTGGACCATTCCGATCATTATTATTGGGTTGTTGGCGGTTGTAACCATTCGCTACACCTATGATCTGGAACCTTCGAAGCCATTGGCTTCCGAGAAAGCACCGGTGACCATTCAAGTATCTTCACTGGACTGGAAATGGCTGTTTATGTATCCGGAGCAAGGTATTGCAACGGTCAACACGTTGAATATCCCGGCAGACCGGCCCGTAAAATTTGAGCTCACCGCGGATTCACCGATGAACTCGTTCTGGATTCCGCAGCTTGGTGGACAGATTTATACAATGTCGGGTATGGCGATGACCTTGTACTTGCAAGCTGATCATGAAGGTCAATATTGGGGTTCAGGTGCCAACTTTACCGGAGAACACTTCGCCCAAATGCGTTTTGACGTCAATGCCACATCGGAGGAAGACTTCAATAAATGGGTGACTGAAGTGAAACAACAATCCCAACCGCTGACGCAAGAAACGTATAAAACACTGGCGGAACCGGGAACAAGCAATGTAGCTTATTATTCTTCCTTCCCTGAAGGACTGTTCCAAGACATCGTGACCAAGTATGTTATTGACGGTCAAAGTGCTCACAGCAAGCATGGTGAAGCTTCAGGTGTCAAAGAGATTACTACGCAAGACGTGGACAAGAGTGCTAACTAAAGATTCGAAAGGAGGCCCCCAATGTTAGAGAGACTTAAGGAGTTTGCATCGGAGTTTTTCGTTACCGGTGATCCGCTGATTTATGGTGCGGACGTGGCGATCGGAATTACGATGATTACCATCGTAGCGGTGCTGACTTATTTCAAAAAATGGGGCTGGCTCTGGCGTAACTGGTTAACTACCGTCGATCACAAAAAGATCGGTATTATGTATATTATTGCTTCCATAATCATGCTTTTCCGTGGTGGTGTGGATGCACTGATGATGCGTCTTCAGCTAGCTATGCCTAACATGGATTTCTTACATCCCGAGCATTATAATCAGGTCTTTACGACTCACGGTACCATCATGATCCTATTCATGGCGATGCCGTTTATGTTCGGTTTATTTAATGTTATTGTACCGCTTCAAATCGGGGCAAGGGACGTTGCGTTCCCATTCCTTAATGCACTAAGCTTCTGGTTATTCTTCCTGGGAGCAATGCTGTTCAACCTGTCCTTCGTTATCGGTGGTTCACCGGACGCAGGCTGGCTCAGTTATCCACCTTTATCGGAGCTATCGCATAGCCCGGGGGTGGGACAAAACTTCTATATATGGGGTATTCAGATTTCGGGTATCGGTTCCCTGGCTACCGGTATCAACTTCCTGGTTACCATCATTAAAATGCGTGCGCCAGGCATGAAATGGATGAAAATGCCGATGTTTACATGGTCGGTATTCTCCACTTGTATTATCATTCTGTTTGCATTCCCAATCTTGACTGTGACACTTGCATTGCTCTTCCTCGACAGGTTTGCGGGGGCGCATTTCTTCACACTTGATCTGGGCGGTAATCCGATGATGTATATCAACTTGATCTGGATGTGGGGTCACCCTGAGGTATATATCGTTGTCTTGCCGGCATTCGGCGTGTTCTCCGAGGTTGTAAGTACATTCTCGAAGAAAAAATTGTTTGGTTACAAATCAATGGTATTTGCGATGCTGATCATTAGCTTCCTGTCCTTCTTTACATGGGCGCATCACTTCTTCACGATGGGCTCGGGAGCAGATGTCAATGCATTCTTCGCCGTTACCACGATGTTGATTGCCATACCAACAGGGGTTAAGATATTTAACTGGCTGTTTACCATGTTCCGAGGAAGGATACGCATGGATACCCCGATGCTATGGACAATAGCATTTATACCATGCTTTATCGTCGGGGGGATGACGGGGGTTATGTTGTCCGTTGCACCTGCTGACTTCCAGTTCCACAACAGTTACTTCCTGATTGCCCACTTCCACCAAGTATTGATCGGTGGTGTAGTATTCGGATACTTTGCAGGTCTGTACTACTGGTGGCCTAAAATGTTTGGATTCCAACTACCTGAAAAACTGGGTAAATGGGCTTTCTGGACTTGGAATATCGGTTTCTATGTCTGCTTCATGCCGCAGTACGCTGTCGGTTTGATGGGTATGACACGTCGTCTGAGCACCTATGGCTGGGATACTGGCTGGTGGGAACTGAACTTTGTATCCACAATCGGGGCATTCCTGATGGGTGTCGGATTCTTGTTCCAGGTTGCACAAATCGCAGACGGTATTCGGAAATACAAAACACTCAAAGCTTCTGGCGACCCTTGGGGTGGTCGTACGCTCGAGTGGTCGATTCCTTCACCTGCTCCTGAATATAACTTCGCCATTACACCGCGCGGAGATGATATTGATGAGTGGTGGGAAGAGAAAGAACGTCGTGCCAAAGGAATTTATCCACCTGAACAGCCGCTTGAGCCGATTCATATGCCTAAGAATTCCGCGATTCCGTTCATCATGTCTATATTCTGGTTCATCGCCGGTTTCGGCTTTGTATTCGGATGGCTGTGGATGGCGATTCTTGGACTCGCTGGCGTAGGAATTTGCATGATCGCTCGTTCATTCTCATACGATACGGATTATTATATTCCGGTTGACGAAATTAAGCGTACCGAAGCGTCGTTAAGGGGGTCGGTATAAATGGCTCAAGCAGCCGCGAAGCACGGTCATGACCATGCACATGATCATGACCATGGTCACCATGACCCGCAAGAATTGAAAATACTCGGATTCTGGTTCTTCCTGATTTCCGACGTGATCCTGTTCTCCGTATTGTTCGCAACCTTTATTGTGTTGCGTGACAATACGGCGGGCGGACCAGTGTTGTCTGAATTGATCAAAATGCCTGGCGTTATTGCCGAAACATTTATTTTGCTCACAAGTTCATTCACAAGTGGACTTGCAGTTCTTGCCATGAATCAGGGCAAGGTGAAGCAATTGATCAGCTGGCTGGCAGTTACAGCTGTTCTGGGTGCGAGCTTTATCGCCCTGGAAGTAACGGAGTTTATTGAGCTGATTCACGAAGGGTTCAGTTATACAACGAGTGCAGCTTCTGGTGCATTCTTCACCCTTGTGGGTACTCACGGACTTCACGTATCGCTCGGTCTGATCTGGATGATCGGATTGATGCTGCAACTGAAAAAACGTGGAATTACCGATGTAACTCGCGGTAAAATCAACGTAATCAGCTTGTACTGGCACTTCTTGGACGTCGTCTGGATTTTCCTCCTGTCGATCGTCTATCTGATGGGGGTGATGTAGATGGCAGAGCATAACTCACATGAGTCCCATGGCCACGAACAGCATGGTTCACTCAAGTCCTATGTCATCGGCTTCATTCTGTCCGTTGTCCTGACCATTATCCCTTTGGTAGTGGTTCTGAATGACATGATGGGCAGAACAGCAGCGCTGAGTGTCGTTCTGGTAACAGCAGGACTTCAGTTTGTGGTTCAACTCTTCTTCTTCATGCATATCCGTGAATCGGAGAAGCCACGTTGGAATGTAATGGCTTTGATCTTTGGTCTGTTGATCATGTTGACCATCGTTATTGGTTCCATCTGGATCATGTTGAACAATACAGTTGCACATTAAGTTTTAGGCAATAGCTTAAGGGATCTCCCGACTTTATTCAAAAGTCGGGAGATTTTTTTTTACCCTATTTGATTGCACGCAATGCGGGTAGAATAAGGTAAGGGATAGACGAGTTCCAAAAAGTCGAAAATAATGTCGAAAAAAGTTCTTGATTTTTCTTCTCGAATCCGTATACTCAGAAATATAAGTAATCCGAAACGTTTTGGAGGAAAGCAATTGGCTACAATTAAAGACATATCACAAATGACGGGATTTTCGATTACGACCGTATCCAGAGCTCTGAATGGGTACTCGGACGTCAGCGATAGTACGCGCAAACAGATTAAAGAAGCCGCCGAAACCCTGAATTATAGTCCGAATGGTCTAGCGAGAGGCCTGGTCATGAAGGAAACCAAAACGCTGGGGTTGCTCGTATCAGGCATGACGTACAAAAACATCGATAACAACTTTGTTTTCGAAGTGCTTTGCGGAATTAATGATAGCGCTGCCAATTCAGATTATGATCTGATTTTGTTCAGCACGAATACGGCGAAGCAAAAGATGAAAACGTACACACAGCTGTGCAGGGAACGAAAGGTGGATGGCGTCATTCTTCAGGGTGTGAAGACGGATGATCCGTATTTGCAGGAAGTATTGGATAGTGACATTCCTTGTGTATTAATTGATATCCCCATTCACAGTGAGTATGTTGGTTTTGTATCAACGAATCACAAACAAAGTGCACAGACTGCTGTAGAGCACCTTATCAGTTTGGGTCATCGGCAGATTGCCATGGTGAATGGTTACCCAGAGGCTTTTGTTTCCAAGGAGCGCTATGAAGGATATTCCGATGCAATGAGCAGCGCAGGATTCAGCTTGAAGCCTGAATGGATCGTAAACGGGAATTTCACGGAAGAGGAAGCTCAGCAGCAAGCAGCAGAGTTGTTGAAGGCTTATCCAGAAATTACAGCAATCTTTTGTGCAAGCGACATGATGGCTCTGGGTGTAATGAAGGCTGCGAATGAACTAGGTATCACTATACCGGATGAATTGTCTGTAGTGGGATTTGATGACATTCCGACAGCCGCTTATTTTCAACCACCACTAACCACCATCGGACAGAACATGTATCAGTTGGGACATGAAGCTGCAAACCTGCTGATGGGCATGCTGAGATCGGAAAACAGCCCCAAATTTAATATTTTGCAAAATGAATTGGTTTTGAGATCCTCGACAGCCAAACCAGGTCGCTGAGTTTAAATGAGAAATACGGTTCGCGAGGGATTGCAAAATTACCGAAATGAAGAGAGCACCGAAATGTTTTATAAAATCCGAAACGTTTCGGTATTATTTTCACTCAAATCCAAAACGTTTCGGATACATCATAAGATAGACATAGGGGGAATACACATTGCTGAAATACGATGCAGGACAAGGAGAATGGAGCAACTGGCTGGTAACTGAAACCGGGTTTGATCCGGCTCATCAAGGGAAAGGCGAAGCTATACTCTCACTTGGAAACGGCTACATGGGACTTCGCTCCGCAACGGACGAGAATTATGTTGGACAAGTGCGGAACTGGTTCGTAGCTGGAACCTTCAATAAGTTTGACGAACATGAAGTAACTGAACTCCCTAATGCAGCAGATGTGACGGAGCTTTCAATCACCCTGAATGGGGAAACCTTCAGCTTGGAAAAAGGAAGAACGATCAGCTACAGTCGTCAACTGAATCTCAAAAATGGTGAGCTGACTCGTAACGTGGTATGGCAGAGCCCAATAGGAGAAAGCTTTGAACTTCAATTCCGTCGTTTTGTTTCCTTGAGTAACCGTCATTTGGTTGGTTCATCCGTAAGCATCAAGCCACTGGATGGTCAGGCGCGTGTTCACATTGCATCCGGTATTAATGGACAATGGACGAACTCGGGTGCGCAGCATTTCACAGAAGGCGAAAAACGGATATTTGAAAAGACATATATTCAAATGACGTCAACGACGACACAATCTGCTATTGATTTTGTAACCAATACGGTGCACCACTGGCAGCTGAATGGTGAAAAGGTTGAGCCGGAACTGCGTCAAACGATGGGACGTCGCAAGGTTGGCATCGAAGGCACAGTGACCGTGGAAGCTGGACAATCGGTAACACTGGAAAAAATCTCGAATGTGCATACTAGCCGCGATCTGGTGTACAGCAACGGTGGATATTCACTGGATCAAATGCGTGAATCGGCGCTGACAGAGCTGAAGCAAGAGTCGCAAAAAGGGTATGATCAGCTATTTCGTGAAAGCGCTAACTCCTGGGCGGATACTTGGTCCACGTACAACATTGAAGTGGACAGCACAAGTGGTTATGACCAGCTTGCCATCCGTTTTGCCATCTATCACCTCGTCATTATGACACCAGCGCATGATAATCGCATGGGCATCGGGGCGAAAGGATTAAGTGGTGAAGGGTACAAGGGACATTCCTTTTGGGATACGGAAATCTTCATCCTTCCATTCTTCATCTACAGCAACCCCAAGATCGCAAGATCCTTGCTGGAATATCGATATCAGGGGTTGGATGGAGCTAGAAGTAAAGCCAAGGAGAACGGATTCGAAGGAGCCATGTATCCGTGGGAAGCAGCCTGGATCGAAGATGGCGAAGTTACACCGGTATGGGGAGATGTAGATATCGTAACCGGAGAACAGACGAAGATCTGGTCCGGCTTCATTGAACAGCATATTACCTCTGACATCGCTTATGCCGTTTGGCATTACGTCCAGTCTACAGGTGATGAGGCGTTCATGGATCAATATGGCTACGAAATCATTTTTGATACAGCAACGTTCTGGGCCAGTCGTTTGGAGTGGGATGAGGCCAAGGGCCGTTATCATATCAATGAGGTTGTTGGACCGGATGAGTATAAGGAACATGTGGACAACAATGCATTCACCAATCATATGGCTCACTTCAATATGGAACTGGCCATTCAATATTATGAAAAGCTTGAGCAGGAAAAACCTGAGTTGCTCAAGGCATTGTCTGTGAAGCTTGACCTGAGATCCGCTCGGGAAGCGTGGAACAAGCTGGACCAAATGTATCTGCCAGGGCCAAATGAACAAGGACTTATTCCACAAGATGATACTTACTTGCAGAAGAAAGTCATTGATCTTACCCCATATAAAAATCAGACGAAAGTCGCCAGTATCTTCAATGACTACAACCTGGATCAGGTTGGTGAAATGCAAATTTCGAAGCAGGCTGACATTATGATGCTTTTCTTCCTGCTTGAAAATAAATTTGAACCCGCTATCAAACGTGCGAACTATGACTACTACGAGGAAAAAACATTGCATGATTCCTCACTGTCCCTATCGACGCACAGTATCCTTGCCAGTGATTTCGGTGATCGTCCGCTCGCATATGATCTGTTCCGCCGGGCTTCAGAGATTGATCTGGGGCCGCATATGCACTCTTCGGATGCAGGTATCCACTCAGCTTCGCTGGGCGGAATATGGGAATGTGTGGTGATGGGATTTGCCGGAGTTCGCATGTTGGATGGCCAGCTTCATCTCGATCCAAAGCTGCCTGAGTCCTGGAACAGTCTGAAATTCCCGCTCTACTGGCAAAACCAGCTGTTGCATATCACAATCACGTCCGAGGGTATTCTAATCGAGAGTGATGCAGAGGAAGAAATTTCTCTCCTTCTGTCCGGTCAGAAAGTTACTTTCAGCAAACGGTTTCAAACCTTGGTTTAATATAAATCCATGTGGGAGGTCATTTAAATGAAAAAAGGGTCCGCAAGTTTGGTCATGATGCTGATTTTGGTATTCGTATTATCCGCGTGTTCTTCAGGTGGAAGCAACAGTGCAGAAGGAGAAAAAGGAGAAAAAGTAAAACTTACCTTCTCTGTATGGGGAGATGTCAACTCCGGTGCGGATGAAGTGAAGCTTGCGGAAGAGTTCAATGCTGCACACCCGGATATCGAAGTGAAATTTGAGCCTATTCCAAGTGAGGGTTATGGAACAAAACTCACTACATCCCTGGCAGCAGGTCAGGCACCAGACGTATTCCTGGTTGGTGAAGGTGACTACTACAAATACGTGGATAAAGGTGTAATTGAGCCGCTTGACGATTATTTGAGCAAAGACACCGCGTTTAATCTGGATATTTTCCAAAAGGATCTCATTGAAAATATGAAAATCGAAGGCAAACAATACTACTTGCCTAAAGATTTCAACCCACTTGCTCTGTGGTACAACAAACGTATGTTTGACGAAGCGGGAATCCCTTATCCAACAGATGAATGGACATGGGATGACATGATTGCAACTGCACAGAAACTGACTAAAAAAGACGGCAATAAATATACTCAATTCGGATTCAACGCAGGCAAATGGGAATATCCGATCTATACGTACCTGTGGGATTACGGTACAGACATTGCGAATGACGATGGAACAGCTGCAGAAGGCTACATGAATAGTGAAAAAACGATAGCGGCAATGGATAAATACGTCTCTTGGTCCCAAGGAGATAGCCGTGTATCCCCGACGCCACTGGATTCCGAGACGCTTGGCGGAGATTCATCGATGTTCATGACAGACAAGCTCGCTATGATGATTACAGGTCGTTGGATCAAAGGTGACCTCGACAAATCCGATGTTCAATATGGTTCTGCACTTATTCCGCAAAATACGGATGGTACTCGTTCAAGCATCATCGCAAGTGCGGGTTGGGCGATCAACGCAGCCGGTAAAAATAAAGAAGCAGCTTACGAACTGGTGAAATGGCTCTCGGGTACAGATGCACAGAAGCTTCGCTCTGCAAATGGTAAAGTACTGCCAGCGACTGTGAAGGAATTGGACGAAGTTAAAGCCAAAGAAGTAGCAGACAAACCGGTCATCGAAATGATGGATTATGCTAAAAAACCGGTAACCATGCGTTCTACAAACGGACCTGTGTTTGTTGAAGAATTCACCAAGGCGCTGGAAAAAGTGCTGCTTGGCAAACAGGATGTCAAAGGCGCTCTGGATGAAGCTGCGAAGAACGTTGACAGCAAAATCAAGTAAAAACCATGCGGGTGAGTCGGCGGCCATGCTGATTCACCCTCTTCATCAAGGAGGCTGCTATGCGTAATTCTAAATCCGAGCGTGCCGGGTATTGGTTCATATTGCCCTGGCTTATAGGCTTGTTGCTCTTTACCATTGGTCCAATGTTATTCTCTCTGCTGTTGGCTTTCAGCAAATGGGATATTATTACCGGCGTACAATCGATCGAATGGGTCGGTCTGGATAACTTCAAAACGATGTTTCATGACGAGCTGTTCTATCAATCGTTGAAAGTTACCTTTATTTTCGCTCTGGTATCCGTACCGCTGTATCAGGTGGCATCACTGCTTATCGCCTTACTGCTGAATATGCGGAACAGAGGGATGAAATTTTTCCGATTGATTTATTTCATGCCTTCCGTTATTCCGGCTGTTGCGGCATCAATGATGTGGATTATGATTTTTAATCCGGAATACGGCATTCTGAACCGGGCGCTTGCCTTTTTCGGCGTACAGGGGCCAGCTTGGCTCCAAGATCCGAGTTATGCGCTGGGCGCACTGATTGTCATGGGTTTGTGGGGCGTCGGCAATACGATCATCATTTATTTGTCGGGCTTGCAGGGAGTTCCCGAAGAGCTGTATGAAGCTGCCAATCTGGATGGCGCTGGACCGTTTCAACGGTTTTTCAACATTACATTGCCTATGATTTCTCCAACGGTGTTCTTCAACGTAATTATGGGGATTATCGGCGGATTCCAGTATTTCACACAAGCATTTGTTATGACCAACGGGGGACCGCTGAACTCGACCTTGTTCTATAACTTGTATCTGTACAATAAAGCTTTTACCGATTTTGAAATGGGTTATGCTTCGGCATTGTCCTGGGTATTGTTCATCATCATTCTGGCGTTTACGCTGCTGGTTATCCGCAGTTCTTCGATGTGGGTCTATTACCAGGGCGATAACGAAAAGGATTGAGAGGAGGACAAATGATGAATCAAGCAACGACACGGAAACCGGTCTACTCGAAACTATTCTCTATGCTCATGCTTCTTGCTGGTGCGGCCGTCGTGCTGATCCCGCTGTTATGGACGTTTGCAACATCTCTTAAAACACCTGCGGAGGTGTTCAAAGATGATTTTTTCCCGGCTGTATGGATGTGGTCTAACTATAAAAATGCCGTTCTGGCCATCCCGTTTTTTACATTTTTGAAAAATACGCTGATTATTCTGATTCCGGTATTAGTCGGTACCGTATTCTCGTCTGCCCTATGTGCGTATGGTTTCGCCCGGTTTAACTTCCGCGGCAAACGCACGCTTTTCCTGGTGCTATTGGCGACGATGATGCTGCCTTCACAGGTAACGATGATCCCCATGTTCATCATGTTCAAGGAAATCGGCTGGGTTGATACATTTTTACCACTCATTATCCCTGCATTCTTCGGTGGCGGAGCGTTTAACATCTTCCTGATCCGCCAGTTCATGCGCGGTATTCCGCGTGATCTCGATGAGTCCGCTTTTGTGGACGGAGCAAACAAAATGCAGATTTTCACTAAAATCATGCTGCCACTTTCCATGCCGCCACTGATTGCCGTATCGATCTTTACTTTTATGGGCGTATGGAATGACTTCCAGGGACCACTCATTTATCTGAACTCTAGTGAGAAGTATACGTTGGCTCTCGGATTGTCGATGTTCAAAGGGCTGTATAACGTGGAATGGAACATGCTCATGGCTGCAACGATGCTAATTATGCTTCCGCCACTCCTTGTGTTCTTTGTTGCACAAAAATACTTTATTGAAGGCATTTCTATCTCTTCTGCAATCAAGGGCTAATCGTCTGTATTAATAGAAGAGATAAGCGGTGAGCCAAACCGCAGAGGAGGACTACCATGGCCACATTAACAAGCAGACATCCTTTTAATTTGTATTATAACGCAGGTGAATATGTAAAGATTTGCGGTACCCAGGACGGATACTTTCCTGACTTTGGGCATCACATGGCTAACGAAATGGGCGGTGTATGGCTGCATCCGATCAAGCTGCTGGATGGCTTCTGGCTGAAGGTAACCGATCTGGATCGCAACATTGCGGTATGGGCAAGGGCAGACGGATTCACAAGTGAATCCTGGGGCGGAAGTCGGTTCGATTATGATCACGGATTGAGCCACATTCCGGTATCCATTGAACGCAGTCAGTTTGCCCCCGATTATGAAAAAGGCATGGTCGCAGAATATGAGATCAGCTCTTACGGAAAAGGAACAACCCGGCTTAAGCTGGAGCTGCTGTCACGTACCGATCTCCGTCCAGTGTGGTATTCCGATGAGATCGGAATTATCCCAGGAGCAGGTGAAACGGCAGAAGCCATTACTTCGCGCAAAGTCATCGTCAAAGATGATGCCCAAGACTGGTACGCCATGATTGGAAGTGACCTGCCTGGAACGGAAATGACAGTTGGTCCTGAAATATACGGACCAGAACTGACGGCAGGCAAGGGAATAGGCATTTCTTTTGTAACCGAATGCGCACTGGAGGAGAAGGATGTGTTCCGCTTCCGGTTATTTGTTGCCGGTTCGGAGTCATCCCGTGAAGCCTGTGAGCAGACTTATGCAGTTATCGAACGTAACCATGTCAGCTTGAAAGAGCAGAAGCAGCAGCTCTACGACAAGTTGGATCAGCGCGCAGTGCTGACCATTGAAGGCGAAGATGAGCTGAACGAGCAATTTGCCTGGGTGAAGCGCAATAATCAGTGGCTGGTGCAGCAAGTGGACGGAATTGGTCGTGGTTTGACGGCAGGTGGACCCACGTATCCGTGGTGGTTCGGCTGTGACAGTACGTATGCGCTTCAGGGTGTTCTTGCTACAGGAGATCATCAACTGGTGCGGGATACGTTGAATCTGTTGCTGGAGAAATCCAAGGAAGCGAACGGCAATGGGCGTTTTGTGCATGAAGTGACCACGATAGGTGCGGTGTCTAATCCCGGCAACACGCAGGAGACGGCACACTATATCGCCTTTGTGTGGGAAATGTTCTTGTGGACCGGAGACGATGCACTTCTGCGCGAGCATTATGACTACTGTGTTCAGGGAATCGACTGGCTGCTGGGTGAGATGGACCCGGACGGAGACCTGTTCCCTTCAGGTTACGGCATCATCGAGATTGCCGGATTGAATATGGAACTAATTGATAGTGCCGTATATACAGCCAAGGCACTTCAGGCGCTGGAGCATATGAGTCTCTATTTGGGTGAAACGAAGCGGCACGAAACATATCAAAAACTGGCCGAAAAAGCGATACGCGCAGTGAATGATGTGTATTGGTCTGAAAAAGACAGCCTCTATGCGGATGCCGTTGCACCTATTTCCGATATTTTGCCCAAGGTGGATTACATGGTTTCTCTCGCTGAAAAGCAAGGGATCACAGACTACCGGGAGTACGTGGAAGGATTGCTTGCCGATGCAGGTGAGAATCAGAAAGACCGCGGTTGGCTGCTGAACAAAAACTGGGTCATTGTCACTCCAATGGAAGCAGGAATTGCCGATCAGGACAAAGGACAGCGTGCGCTGGAAGCGATGCGAAACCGCGACTTCATCGGTGAATACGGTACGTATCTTGCTGCCATGTATCAACAGGGCACGATGACCATCTCTACCGGAGCACATGCGGTTGCAGAAGCGGCGTACGGGCATCCGGATCACGCACTGGATTTACTGCGCCGGATGGGAAAAAGCTTCTCACGTGTAGTGCCAGGTTCTTTCTCGGAGATGTCCCCGGACTACGGCTGTGTAGTGCAGGCGTGGACCATCTATGCACTTGCTGTACCAGTGGTACGACACTTCTTCGGCGTTCAACCGGAAGCACAGCACCGTCGTGTAACTTTATCACCTGATATGCCGCAGGCATGGGGCAACAAAACATGTACTCTGGAGCATCTGATGGTAGGCGATGCGGAGTTTGATATTCATTTTGAATCCCGTGAGGGCAAACGTTATGCGAGCATTTCCAATGCATCAGGCTGGACGGTTGTTCTGGACTGGAAAGGCGAGAGACGTGAAAGCAACGAGAAACGAATTGAATGGCAACTAGAGCAATAACATGGGGAGGAACGGGTAATGAAAGGGAACGGAGCACTTCAAGCCGTTATTTTTGATTTGGATGGTGTCATTACCGACACGGCGGAGTACCATTATGTAGCGTGGAAAAAGCTGGGGGAATCGCTGGATATTCCGTTTGATCGGGAGTTCAACGAGCAGTTAAAGGGCATTAGCCGCGGAGAGTCGCTGGCGCGCATTTTACGTCTGGGTGGCAAAGAAGATGCGTATTCGGCAGAGGAAAAGGAAGAATTCGCAAGCCGTAAAAACAAATATTACGTCTCGTTGCTGGACTCGCTGACACCGGAGCACACCTACCCTGGAATCCGGGAATTGCTGCTTGAGCTGCATGCCTCCGGCATTCCTGCGGTGATCGCCTCGGCCAGCAAAAATGCTCCTCAAATTCTGAAGGCGCTGGAGTTGGACTCACTCTTCCGATATGTGGTTCATCCGGATTCCGTACCACACGGTAAACCAGCACCTGATCTGTTCCTGCGTGGAGCAGAAGAAGTGGGTGCTGACGTTAAAGCCTGCATCGGCATCGAGGATGCGCAGGCAGGTATTGAGGCCATCAAATCCGCAGGCATGATCGCCGTGGGTATTGGTGAAGAAGCTGTACTTAAAGGTTCCGGAGCGGACGTGGTGCTGAAAGATACGAAGCAGCTCACGCTGTCATTCCTGGAGCGTACGTTGCAGTAGCACAGCCATTAAGCAGAAAAGGGGAGATGCAGCATGAACCGGGCATGGTGGAAAGAAGCCGTTGTATATCAGGTGTACTGGCGGAGCTTCCTGGACGCGAATGGGGACGGCATTGGGGATTTGGAGGGCTTGATGCTCAAGCTCGACTATATTAAAAGTTTGGGTATTGATGTCATCTGGCTTAATCCCATTTATGAATCGCCGGATAAAGATAACGGATATGACATAGCGGATTATTACCGCATCATGGCGAAAGCCGGAACGATGGAGCAGTTCAAGCAATTGCTGGACAAGGTACATGAACTGGGCATGAAGCTCATTATGGATCTGGTGGTCAATCATACATCAGAGCAGCATGCATGGTTTGAAGAATCACGTTCATCTGTCGATAATCCGAAACGCGACTGGTATATATGGAAGCCGGGGAAACCGGATGGCCCACCGAACAACTGGCGCTCCTATTTTGAACCGTCGACCTGGACATATGACGAGCGGACGGGAGAGTATTATTTCCACTCCTTTGCCAAGGAGCAGCCTGATCTGAATTGGGAAAATCCCGAGCTGCGTCAGGAAATTTACCGGATGATGCGTTTCTGGCTGGATCAGGGCATTGACGGCTTCCGCATGGATGTAATTAATCTGCTCGCCAAGCTGGAAGGTTTCCCGGATGCGGAGCACCCGGAGAACATTGATTATCTGGGCAATAATCCAGGCATTCATGAATATTTGCAGGAAATGAACCGGGAGGTTCTCCAGCATTACGACATCATGACTGTAGGAGAAATTCCGTTTGTCACACCAGAGGATGGCCTTCTGTATGTGGGGGATAATCGGAAAGAGTTGCATACGTTATTCCATTTCCAGGTGGCGGATGACATGCCTACTTGGGATCTGAAACGGTACAAGGAAATTCAGGAGAGCTGGTATGAAGCTTTCCGACATGAAGGTTGGAACTCCCAGTTCCTGAACAATCATGATCACACAAGGCAGGTTTCAAGGTACGGGAATGATGGACAATACCGTGTGCAATCCGCCAAACAACTGGCGACCATGATTCATACCCTTCCGGGAACACCGTATGTATTCCAGGGAGAGGAGATCGGCATGACGGGTGTCCGGTTCTCTTCCATTGATGAATATCACGATATTGCAATGAAGAACAAATATAAGGAAGAAATCGGTAAAGGCCGTGCGCCAGATGAAGTGCTCCACAGTCTTCAGCCGCTGAGCCGGGATAATTCCCGCACACCCATGCAGTGGGACAGCAGCAAGCATGCCGGGTTTACCGAAGGGCGGCCGTGGATGCAGGTCAATCCCAACTATGAAGAGATTAATGTGGAGCGGGATTTGGCTGCGCAGGACTCCATATTTGCATATTACCAGCAGCTGATTGCCCTGCGTAAAACACACGCGGTTATGGTCTATGGAGATTATCGTGACCAATCGGCAGGGGAAGAGCATGTATATGCATATAGCCGCAGTCTGGATGGAGAGACATGGCTTGTCATTCTCAATCACTCGGACCGGGAGCAGTCCTATCGTCTGCCTGCTTCATTTGCTGATCGAGCCACGAATGCCCACTTGATCATTGGCAATCTGGATCGCTCAACCTCCGATGAGGTTAGAGAAGGCCACCTTCGTTTACGTCCTTATGAGGCGCTCATTTACTCCTTATAATATATAGCGAGATCACAAGAGCCTGGCGGGGATTTTCCCGTTGGGTTCTTTTATTTTCAAAAAAAGGTACACAAAAGATACAAAATGAACTAAAATGAACTTATATGAACATTATCTGACTAACGAAAGGAATGGATTAATGATGCAAAACCGTTATGCTGCACACCCGAATGAAGTAAAAAACTATGATACATCCCGTCTGCGCGAGGAATTCCTGATGGAGCAATTGTTTGCCACAGATGAATTGGTAACCGTTTACTCTCATGTAGATCGTTATATTGTAGGAACGGCTGTACCTCAAAGCAAGGATATTGCACTTGAAGTGAATCTGAAGGATATCGGAACGAACTTTTTCCTGGAGCGTCGTGAAATCGGTATCATTAATGTTGGAGGTCATGGAACTGTGACAGCTGACGGCCAAGGATACGAGATTGGTGCGAAGGAATGCCTGTACATCGGCAGAGGTGTAAAAGAAGTTGTGTTCAAGAGCAGCGGCAACGATCAGCCGGCTCAGTTTTATTTTGTATCCACACCGGCTCACCACACATATCCAACAGTAAAAGCAACGCAAGAACAAGCTCAGCCGAACCACCTCGGCAGTATCGAAAGCTCGAACGAACGGACAATCTACCGCTATATCCACCAGGGAGAAGGCGGAATCCAGAGCTGTCAGTTGGTGATGGGCATTACGGAACTTGACAAGGGCAACATGTGGAATACCATGCCTGCACATACCCACAACCGCCGTTCCGAAGTATACTTATATTTCAACCTGCCGGAAGATGGCGTCGTATTCCATATGATGGGCGAGCCAAACGAAACACGGCATCTGGTTGTACGTGACCGTCAGGCTATCATCTCTCCTAGCTGGTCCATCCACAGTGGTGTCGGTACGAGCAGCTATACGTTCTGCTGGGCAATGGCTGGTGAAAACCAGACGTTCGAGGATATGGACGGCGTGGCGATGAAGGACTTGAAATAGGCGCGTAAATTCCAAAGAAACAGGAAGTTGATCTGTGATGAATCCATTGAAAAGACATGAAAAAATTATGGAGGCTCTGCTGGAACGGCAGGAAGTCACCGTGAGTGATCTGAGTGAACTGCTGCAGGTGACGGGCAAGACTGTGCGGGAGGATCTCGATAAGCTGGAAGGCATGGGCTTGCTCGTACGTGTCCATGGGGGTGCGATGCTGGCTCAGAACGACCAGTATGGCATCCTGACGAGTCGAGGGGCTACGGAAAAGCATCATTCGGAGAAAACGGAGATTGCCGAGCGAGCCCTTGCTTATATCCAGCCAGGAGATATTGTTGCGCTGGACGGCGGAAGCACCACGTTGGAGATGGCGAAGCGAATGGACAATCAGTCGATTACCGTAGTCACCAATGATTTGTTCATTATTGCTGAGCTGACCAAAAAGGAGCAGGTGCGACTGGTTGTGCCCGGCGGAGCAAGAGTCCGCAATATGCTGGTGGGAGACGATACGTCTGCCTTTATTTCCGGTCTCAACATTCACAAAGCGTTTATCTCAACGACGGCACTTCATCCGGAATTTGGACTTTCCATATATACAGGAGATCTGGTGCCACTAAAAAAAGCGATGATCTCTGCTTCTCAGCAGGTCTATGGCGTCGTGGATCATTATAAATTTGGACAATTTGCCCTTCGGACTTTTGCACACTGTTCGGAGTTGGACTGCATCATCAGCGACAGTCGGCTGGATGAGGAAAAAGCAGCCCTGTACAGGCAAAATGGCATCGAAGTGGATTATCAGAGCTGACCTTCAGTTCCACAGTGGTTACGTGACTGCCGAGGCTGAAGAACACGGCTTGCAACCCAATAACCATGCGGAGGAATCATTCATGAACCCATTTGATTTAAGCGGACAAGTTGCACTCGTCACTGGTACATCAGGAGGTCTGGGGCAAGGAATGGCGATTGGCCTTGCTGAAGCCGGGGCAGATGTTGTGCTGGTGTCTTACTCCAATCCATCGGAAACAGCGCGTGCCATTGAGGCTCTAGGACGCAAAGCGTATGTGATTGAAGCTGATTTGAGCCGTGAGGACGAATTGACCGGGGTGTTTGAAAAGGCATTAGCCTTTCAAGGGAGAATTGATATTCTTGTTAACAATGCGGGAATTATCCGTCGTACACCTGCAGCCGATCACGGTCAGCAGGACTGGCACGATGTCATAGGTCTTAACCTGAACACGGTATTTTTCCTGAGCCAGTTGGCCGGCAGACATATGATTGAACGGGGAAGTGGCAAGATCATTAACATTGCCTCCATGCTGTCTTATCAGGGCGGAATTAACGTACCTGGATACACGGCCAGTAAACATGGGGTTGCCGGTTTAACGAAAGCACTCGCAAATGAATGGGCAGGCAAAGGTGTTCAAATCAACGGGATTGCACCAGGCTATATGGAAACAGACAATACGACTCAGATTCGCGCCGATGAAAATCGGTACCGTGACATCACGGCACGAATTCCGGCTGGACGCTGGGGAACACCTGAGGATCTGAAAGGTCCGGTTGTTTTCCTGGCATCGGCGGCTTCGGATTATTTGAATGGTCACGTACTGAATGTGGATGGCGGCTGGATGGCTCGTTAACGCTGTCAGCGATCGATGCAAAGGAGGCAATGACATGAAACTTGGTATTCTTGCGCATACGTTTGGTAAACAGCCTACAGCACAGCTTGCACAGACCATCGCAGATAACGGATTTAATTCTGTCCAGCTGGCATTAGCCAAGGCCTTGTCGGATGTGGATTCGGCCAATGGCAAGCTGAGCCCTGGACTGGCGAACGAGATAGGAGATCAATTTGCACAGCGTGGAGTCAAGATTGCGGTACTGGGTTGCTACATTAACCCGATTGATCCTGATCCTGTGGCCCGTCGTGCAGACATTGAACGATTTAAGGAGCATCTGCGTTATGCCCGGGATTTCGGTTGCAGCATGGTGGCAACGGAGACTGGGGGCCTGGATACGTATCGCGACTCTCATCCGGACGGATATGAAGAAAAGGCATGGACGGTGCTGCGAGAGACGGTAGAGGAACTGGCTGAAGAGGCGGAAAAGTGGGGCGTTCATGCCGCGATTGAGCCAGTATCTACTCATACGCTTCATACACGTGAACATATGATCCGTCTGTTTGAAGAAATTCCTTCATCCAATCTGGGCATGCTGTTCGATCCTTGTAATCTGATCAAACAGCCGCATGTGGCTGACCAGTCTGCATTCCTGCGTGAGATGATGGAAACGCTGTATCAGCGCATCATTGTCATTCATGCCAAAGATGTGGCTTTCAATGCGCAGGGTGAGAAGTTCAATCCGGTGCCGGGTGAGGGCATTCTGGATTATCCGTTATTTTTTGAACTATTGAAAACCTATAAACCACATATCGATATTTCACTAGAAGGGGTAACGGCGGAAGAAGCTGTCCCGGCGGCCAAGCATTTACGTGAGATTTGGAGTGGCGTTCGGGTATAAACGGTACAAATTCGCGCAGAAGTTCAGCAGGTAATGGTTGCAAAAAAATCCTTAAAACCTTTGCTCCCGCAAAGGTTTTTTTGGTGTAGCAGTCTTCATCATACATATTTAATATTTCTCATCGGAAAAATCGGAAATATTTCTTTTCAAAAGCGACATCTTGTGAGAGAATATGGAAAACATACGCCACCATGTCATGACATCTAGGGATTTGCCAAACGTATAAGTTAAGGGAGGAAACAGATTTATGTCAAACGAACGTGAGCTTTCATTTGAAACATTGGCAATCCATGCCGGCCAGGAGATTGATCCGACTACCCATGCACGTGCAGTACCGTTGTACCAAACAACATCCTACGGATTCCGTGATACGGAGCATGCAGCCAATCTGTTTGGATTGAAAGAGTTTGGCAATATCTATACACGTCTGATGAATCCGACCACGGATGTGTTCGAACAACGTATTGCTGCACTTGAG
Organism: Paenibacillus taichungensis; assembly: GCF_050994985.1. Taxonomy (NCBI): domain Bacteria; kingdom Bacillati; phylum Bacillota; class Bacilli; order Caryophanales; family Paenibacillaceae; genus Paenibacillus; species Paenibacillus taichungensis. The sequence continues at coordinate 133,927 of NZ_CP194720.1, forward strand.
GGAGGCGCTGGTGCTCTGGCTACCGCTTCCGGTCAGGCAGCGATTACGTTCTCCCTCTTAAACATCGCAGGTGCGGGAGATGAGATTGTTTCCGCAGCGAGTCTGTATGGAGGAACGTACAATCTGTTCTCAACCACACTACCGAAACTTGGCTTAGATGTAAAGTTTGTAGATTCCAGTGATCCTGAAAATTTCCGGGCGGCGATTACGGATAAAACAAAAGCATTGTACGCTGAAACGATTGGTAATCCGCAAGGCAACGTACTGGATATTGAAGCTGTGGCAGCGATCGCCCATGAACATGGCATTCCTTTGATTGTAGACAATACATTCCCAAGTCCATATCTGCTTCGTCCAATTGAACATGGAGCTGATATTGTCGTTCATTCGGCTACCAAATTTATTGGCGGTCACGGTACTTCCATTGGTGGAGTTATTGTGGACAGCGGTAAATTCGACTGGAAAGCAAGTGGTAAGTTCCCGGGACTGACAGAGCCGGATTCCAGCTATCATGGTGTTGTATATACGGAAGCGGTTGGGCCGATTGCTTATATTATCAAAGCTCGTGTACAATTGCTGCGCGACTTGGGTGCTACGATCTCACCTTTCAATTCATGGTTGCTCATTCAAGGACTGGAGACACTGCATCTGCGTGTTGAACGTCATAGCAGCAACGCACTGGCTGTGGCGCAATATCTGGAGAAACATGAGGATGTGGAATGGGTAAGCTACGCAGGTTTGCCGAGTCACCCTTCCTATGAACTGGCACAGAAGTATTTGCCGAAAGGCCAGGGAGCTATTCTGACCTTTGGTATCAAGGGCGGCGTGGATGCAGGACGCAAACTGATTGAAAATGTGAAGCTGTTCTCCCACCTTGCCAACGTAGGTGACTCCAAGTCACTGATCATTCATCCGGCAAGTACGACGCACCAACAGCTGACAGAAGATGAGCAAACCGCAGCAGGCGTTAACCCTGAGCTGATTCGTTTATCTGTAGGTACAGAGAATATTCAGGATATCCTCTACGATTTGGAGCAAGCCATTAAAGCTAGCCAGCAATCAAGCGTTAGTGTTTAATTCATAACGTTAATAAATTTAATTCACACGAGCCGCTTGTCCTTATGGACGAGTGGTTTTTTTTATTTTACATCGGCTAAGGTGAAAAAACCATTTACAAATACAGAGCACAGGCATATAATAAAGCAAAAGTTGTATTGGGTAAAAATAATTGCATAAGTACAAAAATGATTATCATTCTCAATCAAAATGATTTGAAAATCATTCAATAACCATGCTGCTGCGGGATTCCCGCAGCAGCATGTGTCATTTTTAGGGTATTAACAATGGCTCTCATTCTCAATACGACTTCAATACAGGGGACATGGATGCAGCAAAGTGCAATCCACAACCCGACAATCAGAAAGGATTGTGATTCATATGCAAGCGATACACCAACCCATTCAAACCCAGGCCAAAGCTGAACAGCGTTCAGCCAATACACCTGGCCCAGGCCGGGGGCGCAAACCAGACTTTCGGGCTATGCTGCGCAACAAAGAAATGCAAGCTGCTCTGGGCAGTGGACTTTTGATGCTTATTGCCTGGGCGACGGCATCATGGTCTAACCCGTTATCCGTACTACTATATATTGTTGCTTATGCCATAGGTGGATGGACCAAGGCTAAAGAAGGCATGGAGACACTGGTCAAGGATCGTGATCTCGATGTGAATCTGCTCATGATTGCAGCAGCGTTGGGAGCGGCAGCCATCGGCTACTGGAATGAAGGCGCCATGCTGATCTTTATTTTTGCGTTAAGTGGTGCACTGGAAAGCTATGCAACGGAGCGCAGTCACAAGGATATTTCATCACTGCTGGCGCTCAAACCGGAAACGGCGCTGCGTATTGAGGACGGGAAGATGAATCGTGTATCCATCGATGATTTGCAGCCTGGGGATCTGTTGCTGGTGAAACCGGGCGAACTGGTTCCGGCGGATGGTGTCGTGTACCGAGGCAGCTCTTTTATCAATCAGGCCTCGATTACAGGCGAATCCTTACCTGTAGACAAAATTGCTGGTGACGAAGTATTTGCAGGTACCGTGAACGGCGAAGGCGCTCTATATGTGGAGGTAACCAAATCCGCTGAAGGATCGTTGTTTGGCAAAATCATTAAACTGGTGGAAGAAGCGCAGACGGAAGTGCCGGATTCGCAACGTTTTATAGAGCGATTCGAGGGGATATACGCCCGTATTGTTGTCGCCGTAACGGTGCTGGTTATTGCGGGAACACCGTTATTGCTTGGTTGGACATGGAACGAGGCGTTTTACAAAGCAATGGTCTTTCTGGTTGTAGCTTCACCTTGTGCCCTGGTTTCTTCCATTATGCCGGTCATGTTGTCAGCGATGTCCAGCAGTGCACGTCGCGGTATTCTCTTCAAGGGTGGCGCTCATGTGGAGAACATGGCCCAGACTCGGGTGGTTGCTTTTGATAAAACAGGGACATTGACGATGGGTACACCACAGGTGACCGATATTATAACGGCAGACGGATATGACCGGACACAGTTGTTGGGGGCGGTAGCCGCCATTGAGAACCTTTCGATGCACCCGCTGGCTCGGGCCATTGTGGAGCAGGCAAGCAAGGAGGACATCAACCTCCCGATTGCTGAACAGGTTCAAGCTCTGACAGGCTGGGGGATTGAGGGGAAAGTAGACGGCGTTCTCTGGAAAATTGGCAAAACGGATGAAATGGATACGCATCATATCAGTGAGGTAAATAACGCAAATGAGATAGAGAAGCAATTGGGTGTTTCTGATATGAATGATCTTGCTGTATGGCTTGGCATACGTGCCCAACTTGAGGGAGAAGGCAAAACCGTGTCTGCCATCACAGCGAACGGGGAGATGGCCGGACTGATCGCGATGAGGGACACTGTGCGCCCACAAGCGGCCGCAGCGGTAAAAATGCTGGAAGCGATGGGTGTGAAGGTGGCTATGCTGACAGGTGATCGTCCCGAATCGGCAGCAGTAATCGCCCGAGAGACAGGTGTGAGCCTAGTGTACGCAGGTCTGTTGCCCGAAGATAAAGTGAAGCAGGTGCATCTACTTCGCGAACAGTACGGGCAAGTGTTGATGGTTGGGGATGGTGTGAATGATGCGCCTGCACTTGCAGCGGCAACGGTTGGCATGGGCATGGGCGTATCGGGCAGCGGCACGGCACTGGAAGTAGCGGATGTTGTACTGATGAATGACAATATTGAAGAAATCGCTTGGGTGATCAGGCAGGCTCGCCGGGCCCAGCGGACGGTGAAGCAGAATATGTTTTTTGCCATCACGGTAATTCTGGCTCTAATCGCGGGCAACTTCCTTCAAGATGTTGCGTTACCATTGGGCGTGGTAGGCCATGAAGGCAGCACGACCCTGGTTATTCTGAATGGACTAAGACTGCTACGATAACTAAATCCATTTGAAAAAGACGGCGTTTGAACCTTGGGTCAGCGGGTAATGAACCGAAGAGACGATTCCAGAGGAACGTTCTACACGGAATATGACTAAGGGAACGTTGTTATTGGAACATTACCATGCAGTGCGGCAATCTGCTGCTGCAACGAGATGACAATAAAGGGAGCTGTGAAATATGGGACGTTACGTACAAGTGGAACCAAAAGTGAGTGTATTTGTTGAAGATATTGGCCAAGGAACACCGGTTGTCTTTTTGCACGGCTGGCCAGTTAATTATAAAATGTTTGAATATCAATTAAATGTACTGCCGAATCATGGCATTCGTGCCATAGCAATAGATTTTAGAGGTTACGGCAAGTCGGATGCTCCGTCCACAGGTTATGACTACGACCGGATGGCCGACGATGTTCGTGCCGTGATTGATGATCTGGAGTTGACCGACGTGGTGCTTGCAGGCTTCTCCATGGGTGGAGCGATTGCCGTGCATTATATGTCCCGCCATGCGGGACATGGTGTATCCAAGCTGGCGCTATTGTCTGCGGCGGCACCAGTGTTCACGCAGCGTGAGGGTTATCCGTATGGATTGACTCCAGCGCAGCTCACCGAGCAGATTATTGAGCCGATCTTCGCAGATCGTCCGAAGCTGCTGGAGACGTTTGGCGGCATGTTTTTCGCGAAGCAGCACAGCCAGCCGTTTATGGATTGGTTCCATGCACTCGGCATGGAGGCTTCATCTTACAGTACGATTAACAGTGCGATTGCCTTGCGCGATGAGGATCTGCGAGGTGACCTGAGTTCGATTCAGGTACCTACAGCCATTTTGCACGGGAAGAAGGATGAGATATGCCCATTTGAGTTTGCCGAAGAGATGCATAAAGGCATTGCCGGTTCTCAATTGATTGCTTTTGAGGAGAGTGGTCATGGGGCATTCTATGATGAATTGGAAAAATTCAATGCCGAATTGATTCGATTCATCAAATCCGAATTGTGATCGTAGAACGACCTTTACAGATCGTTCCAATTATTTCATTTAATCTTCATTTGTGAACAAAAAAAGAACCTGGAAGTTCAGCGATCCGCTGTCCTTTCAGGTTTTTTGCCGTCCATTCTTGTGTTCATGTGAGGGCTGTTCTTTGTTCTTTTCCATTAAAAGAGTTCAGTTAGACCAATCATCGTGATCAGTCCAAGCAGAAAGGAAACCGTTGCCGCCCGTGCATTGCCGTCGCCGTGGCTTTCGGGAATCAGTTCCTTGTACACGATGAACATCATCGCACCCGCTGCAAAGGCAAGACCGTATGGGACCAGACCAGAGACCAGACTACTGAGTGTGTAACCAATCATGGCTGTAACAATTTCAACTGCACCCGTCAGCGTGGCGATACCGAGCGCCTTAAAGCGACCGATGTTCTGATTGACGAGGAAGAGGGCGACCAGGAATCCTTCCGGCGCATTCTGCAATCCAATGGAGAAGGCAATCAGATTGCCAAGTCCTGCGTCACTGCTTGCGTAGCTGACACCTACCGATAGCCCTTCGGGCAGGTTATGCATGGTGATAGCTGCAATGATCATGAAGGCTTTGGCTTCAATTTTGAAAGGCATCTTCTCGGGATTTTCCAGATCCACATGGGGAATCTTCATCTCTAGCACAAGCAGAACCATGCTGCCCAGCATGATACCAAGGGCAAGTACGAACAAATTGGATTGCCCGAGTGCTTCCGGTATGAGATTGTACACCGAGGCAGAGGTCATGATGCCTGCTGCGTAAGCAAGCAAAATATCACGCAGGCGGTGTGTTACTTTGCGCATAAATAGAATAGGTATGGCCCCAAGGCCGGTAGACATGGCTGAGATAAAGCTGCCAATGAGTGCATCGTTCATGCTTCCATTTTCCCTCCTGATGAAGACTTCTTCATAATCGCTGCCGAGCATTGACACCGTACATAAAAGAGATCATAATGAACAACAGATTAGAATGATTATAAATTAGAATTCCGTTTCTGCATAGGTTAATTGTCATAACGGGCAGTTCATGTGGACATGATGTAGGCTTTCGTTCTAGTGTATGCAAAAGCCTTTGCTTTTGATGCCGGAGAGCCTGACCTTTTTGTAGAACCCGGGGGAGGAACTATACATGTATAAATCAATTATTATTGGAACAGGCCCTGCAGGGCTGACAGCAGCAATCTATCTGGCACGTGCCAACTTGAATCCACTCGTTATTGAAGGACCGCAACCTGGTGGTCAACTGACAACAACAACAGAAGTGGAGAACTTCCCAGGTTTCCCTGACGGCATTATGGGTCCTGAACTGATGGACAATATGCGCAAACAAGCAGAACGCTTCGGTGCAGAATTCCGTACAGGCTGGGTAAACAACATCGATATGAGCGAGCGTCCATTCAAAATTCAGGTTGAAGGCATGGGTGAACTCGTTTCCGAAACCTTGATCCTGTCTACAGGCGCATCTGCTAAATACCTCGGTATTCCTGGAGAAGAAACGAATGTGGGCCGTGGTGTCAGCACATGTGCGACATGTGACGGATTCTTCTTCCGCAACAAAGAAATCATCGTTATTGGCGGTGGAGACTCCGCGCTGGAGGAGGCGAGCTTCCTGTCCCGTTTCGGTTCCAAAGTAACCTTGGTACACCGTCGTGAAGAACTGCGTGGTTCCAAAATCATGCAGGATCGTGCACGCAGCAACGAGAAAGTGGAGATGGCATTGAACCGTACCCCTCTTGAAGTGCTGGCTGGCGACAACGGCGTAACTGGATTGAAAGTACTGAACAACGAAACAGGTGAAGAAGAAATCATCCCTGCTAGCGGTGTATTCGTTGCAATTGGTCACACACCAAACACTGGATTCCTGGGCGGACAGATCACAACCGACGAACACGGTTATATTCTGACTACACCGGGCACATCCGAAACCAATATCCCAGGCGTATTCGCTTGTGGTGATGTACAGGATACTCGTTACAAACAAGCGATCACAGCTGCAGGTAGTGGATGTATGGCTGCGATGGATACAGAGAAATATATTGAGAGCTTGGAGCACAGCGCTGTAGTCCTGTAAGGGAAGAGCTGTTTTGATCAATAGATTAGCTATAAAAAAACAATATGAGGTGAATAAACATGGAAAACGTAATTGTATACACATCAACCAACTGCCCAAACTGCAAATCGGTAAAAAGCTTCCTGGCTGACAAAGGTATCTCTTATGAAGAGCGCAACATCGAGACAAGCGATGAGTTCGCACAACAAGTATGGGATATGGGCGTACGTGCCGTACCTCTGACTGTCATTGGTGAGCACCGTATTCTGGGTATGAACAAAACTCAATTCGCCAAAGCGCTGGACGCTTAATTTACCCTGTATAGGGTAAGTTCAAGTCACATGCAGCTATTCCGGTTCGTGCGAGCCGTTTGAATATATATTGGAGAAGCCTTAGTCCGAATCAGGACTGAGGCTTCTTTATTTGATTCAGATCTACTTCATTAATCTTCGAATTGTCCAATGAACAGAAGTGCGATATTCTTTTCTTAAGTCGTAAGCATTGAGGTGAACAGTCAGCATGATTATAGAACAACAGGAGCATTTTCGCTTCTGGGAACAGGCGAATATACGAGATATTCATGTTGAACATGCTCTTCTCGCAAAAGGCCAAAGAAAATTATTCACGATTCAGTCTAGCAGTTTTTTCTGTATTAGAAGAGGTAATTTGCTGGTACTGCTCAATCAAAAGCTCTATTCCATCAATCATTTTGAGATTATTCATGCCCCTCCCAAAAGCAGGTTTGAAGTTAACGCAGGTTCAGAGGGTGCGGAGTATATCGTGATTTCGTATAAAGCAGAATGGGTACCAACGTACGGCGATGAGCCGCTGTTATTAGACAAACACAGAAATCCAACCTATGTTACATACCGTGTGACACCAACTCAGCCGATGATGATATATGAAATTACAGATCGTATGCTGGAAATTCAGGAGCAGCAGGAGCATGGGCCTTCGGTGCCACTTCAACTCAAATCATCATTCTACCAATGGGTTTATCACATGGTGCAGGATTTTTATCTGCAGTCTCCGATTGTAAAAATAGCTAGTCCTGTTGAATTGGTCACACTTACTCTGGAATACATGTTGAAGAACTATGCGAAGCCTCATACGTTGGATTCTTTGGCTATAGTAATGCAACGTAGTCCGGGTCATCTCTCTAATTGTTTCAAACAAGTGCTGAATCGTGGACCGATTGACTGCCTAATCCGTTTGCGTATGCAAAAAGCGTGCAAGCTCTTAGTCGAAACAAAGCTTCCCTTACGGATTATTGCCTCTTCTATTGGGTATCAAGATGCATATTACTTCAGCAACGCCTTTAAAAAGTATATGGGAGTTTCCCCACAGAAGTATCGTAAGCAGATTGTAGAGGAAGATGTTACATCCTCAGCAGGAAGAAATCATATTGTTGGCTCTTTACCCCCATGTTATATTCCTTTATGTGATAATGATAATTATTATCAACACCTAGATGGAGGGTCTGACGATATGTTAAGAAATATAAAGAGAGTTCCGATAGCTTTGCTAATGGCTTTTGGGTTGCTGTTAAGTGCATGTAGTGGCGGTTCTTCGGGGAATACAGGGGCTGCAACTGGAGATGGAAGTACAGCTCAATCGGATGCACCATCTTCCCAAGTGAACAGTACAAGCGAAAATAATTCAAATGAAAATACACAAGCGACGACACGTAAAGTGAATAGTTCCATGGGCGAGGTTGAAGTGCCTGCTAATCCGCAGCGTGTCGTAACAGATTTCTTCTTGGGTCATATTCTGGCCTTGGATGTAAAACCTGTAGGAAGTAATGGCGTATTCATGCAAAACCCTTATCTGGAGGGCAAGGTTTCCGGTATCGAGGATATTTCGGACAATCTTGAAGCAATAACTGCATTGAACCCTGACCTGATCGTTACAGGCGATGCCAAAAGTTACGATGCTTATTCCAAAATCGCCCCAACCGTCTTTCTGGACAACTCGGCTCCGGTTCGTGATCAGGTTAAAGAGCTTGGCGTTATATTGGGAAAAGAGGCTGAAGCGTCGGCATGGCTTACCGATTTTGAACAAAAGGTGACTTCGGCCAAGGAGCGTTTAAGCAGTATAATCAAAGAAGGGGAAACCGTTACTGTGTTTGACGGAGGCTTGAGCAAAGACATCACGCTTTATGGTAATGCGCATACGGGCAGAACAATCCATGGTGAATTGGACTTGCCTATGAACGAGAACGTGGAACGCAGCATTGATCCGAAAGTGGGCTGGGCTACGATCTCCAATGAGCTCGCCGATTCATATGCTGGTGATTACGTATTTATGGCCGTGAATGCCAAAGCGGAATCATACGACTATGCGAGCGATCCGGTGTGGGGAACGTTAGATGCGGTCAAAAACAATGAGTTATACGAAATTGACGGTTACAAATTCTATTTCTCGGATCCGATTTCTGTCATGGGACAAATTCAAGACATTGTGGAAATGATGGAAGAGCGCAATCAAGAGAACTCCAAAAGCTAGTGAGTATGATCCATTTAAATAGGTAATATGAAAAATCCCCTTTCACAGCTACAACAGAGCACATCTTTTCATGAACTCTTTTGTGGATGTAAAAGGGGATTTGACGTTAAAATGAAACATATTTTATCTTATCTAAAAAAAGATACTCATAAAGGTCTGAAATACTACATACACCAGTACGCCTGACAGCATGTACATGAAACCAGCCTTCTTTTTGCTCTGAAACAATCGAAGTATGCCAAGGCTGAACAGCGGCGCAAGCACGATCAGGAACAGGAGTACGGTGACAAACATTTGCGCCGAGATATCTGAAGTATCCACGTAGGTCACGAATTTTCACTCCGTTTCGTCATCGGAATTAACATGGCGACATTCATGCCGCCATGACAAAAATCACATAACCCTATTATACCTCTGGATTTCTTTAACAAAAAGGGAGGAAATGGGGCGAAATGATGTCAATTTTCATCAGTTATTAGACGGACACTCTTATTTTACCTAGAAATTGGGAGATTGCTGAATATGCGGCACCAACACGTGTGGACCGACTGCCTAGAGAAGCCCATTCAATCTGCAAACTGCGACGGTGATAGGGCAATGTACGCTCCTCCACCACTTGTTTCAGCGCCGTTTCAATCCATGGTCCTGCTTCAGAGAGAGGGCCGCCGATAATGATGCGTTCAGGATTGAAACTGTTGACGATATTAGTGATGCCAACCCCCAGTTTGCGGCCGATTTCCTCATATAACTTCAATACATCTTCATGGCCTTGCTGTGCATAATCAATCAATTCCCGTGTTGTATGTGCCGGCAAAAGCAACTGATGATCCGGGTGCTCATAAGCTTTCTCGGAAGCATATAACTCCCAGCAGCCGCGATTGCCACAGGAGCATGGTCTTCCTTCTGCTTCAATGGACATATGGCCTGTTTCTCCGGCATATCCCCAGGCTCCTTTGTACAGCTCGCCATCCACCATAATACCTGAACCGATCCCGATGCCTGCACTAATGTAAATCAGATGACGTACACCGATACCTGCACCAAAATTCAATTCTCCATGCGCACCTGCATTCGCTTCATTGTCGATCGTGACAGGTAACTCGAATACTTCTTCCAGCATGGCACGCAGGGGAACCTTCTCCCACCCCAAGTTGGGTGCAAAAAGCACCGTTCCTTCCTCGTCCACCATGCCCGGAACCCCGATTCCGATTCCAATTACCCCGTGAGGGGAGGGAGGGGCTGCATGAATCAGATCTTCTGCCGCAAGTTTCAACTGTTCAAATACAGAGGACACATCATGATGTTCCAGTTTCACAGCGTACTCTGTGATAATATGACCTTCCAGATCGGTGAGCACACCTTTTAAGTGGGTCACGCTGAGTTCCAAACCTACGGCATATCCCGATGTACCGCGAAACAGCAACATCAGAGGTTTACGTCCACCGCTGGATTCCCCAGGGCCAATTTCCTGCAAGAGTTCATCATTGATCAGATCGGCAACTAGATTGGATACCGTTGCTTTGTTCAGCCCTGTAATCTCGGATACCCGCGCACGGGAGAGGGGGGCATGACGCCGAATCGTATCCAGGACGATCGACTTGTTTATTTTTTTGACCAGCATCTGGTCTCCGGTAATTTTCATATCCATAAGGCACTCCTATTCTTCTATAAAAGGGTTCAGACCCGCAATCCGTAAACAAGCTATTCGACTATTATAGCGTAAACAAACGTGCAAAAAACATTTTTATTTTTACTTTGTTTAACCAATAGACAAAGTATAACCGATGTGTTAGGATAACGTTGTAAACGATTACTTTCAAAACTATTGAGGAGGCATTTTACATGGCCTATTTTGAATCCGTTAATAAAATTTCGTTCGAAGGTAAAGATTCCACGAATCCATTTGCTTTTAAACATTATAATCCGGAAGAAGTTGTAGCCGGCAAATCGATGGAAGAGCACTTCCGTTTCGGCATGGCTTACTGGCATACATTAACAGCGGGTGGTAGTGACCCGTTTGGTGCGGAGACTGCTGTTCGTTCTTGGGATAAATACTCCGGTCTGGACCTCGCGAAAGTACGCGTGGAAGCAGCATTTGAATTTTTGGAAAAAATGAATCTCCCGTTCTTCTGTTTCCACGATGTGGACATTGCACCAGAAGGCAACAGCCTGCGTGAGTTCTACAGCAACATCGATACGATCGTTGACCTGATTGAAGGCCACATGAAATCCAGCGGCAAAAAATTGCTTTGGAATACAGCGAACATGTTCTCCAACCCACGCTTTATGTTTGGTGCAGCTTCCACTTGCAACGCAGATGTGTACGCTCATGCTGCAGCGCAAATCAAGAAAGGTCTGGAAGTGGGTAAACGTCTAGGTGCAGAAAACTATGTGTTCTGGGGCGGTCGTGAAGGTTATGACACATTGCTCAACACAGACATGCAACTGGAGCAAGACAACATTGCCCGTATGTTCCACATGGCAGTAGACTACGCGAAGGAAATTGGCTTTGATGCACAATTCCTGATCGAGCCTAAACCGAAAGAGCCAACCAAACACCAATACGACTATGATGCAGCAACTTCTATTGCCTTCCTGCAAAAATACGGTTTGGACAAACACTTCAAACTGAACCTGGAAGCTAACCATGCTACACTGGCTGGTCACACATTCGATCACGAGATCCGCGTTGCCCGTACAAACGGCATGCTTGGTTCCCTCGATGCCAACCAAGGCGACATGCTGATCGGTTGGGATACAGATGAGTTCCCGGTTGATATGTACGATGCTACATTGACAATGTACGAAGTATTGAAAAACGGCGGTATTGGCCGTGGTGGTGTGAACTTTGACGCCAAAGTACGTCGTGGTTCCTTCGAAGCAGACGATCTGTTCCTGGCACACATCGCGGGTATGGATACGTATGCTAAAGGTCTGAAAGTAGCAGCGAAATTGATTGAAGATCGTGTATTCGATGACTTCATCGAAAAACGTTACAGCAGCTTCAGCGAAGGTATCGGTGCAGATGTGGTTGCAGGTAAAGCAACACTGGCTTCCCTTGCAGAGTACGCGCTGAACAACGAAAGCCCACGCAAAAACCAATCCGGACGTCAGGAATTGCTGAGAGCAAAACTCAACCAATACATCCTGGCTGACTAATACCGGGTCTCATCTGTGCAAGGCATGGCATGTGACGACCATGCCTGCCCTGTACAAGCTTGTACCACGGAACGCCTGAACAAGCATGACATTCGGACCGTTCCCGACTTTCCCCTGGGAAGGCGGGGACGGTTTTTTGATACCGAAATGGATTGAATTTCATGAGTATCAAGGTTTGCATGTCCATTACTAATGACAGATATATGTCGTTGGCACGATTTTCAGCTACAGAGACGAGTACGTTTTACTCGTTTCATATCCATGTGTGTTCATGATTAAGCATGCAGAACGGAGTGAGCAGAAAGGACCCGGAGGAAGCGAAGCGGTCGGCATTTATCCCCGGATTTCTCCCTTGTTAAAGGGATGAAGGAAATTCGGGGGTAACGGCGATCCAAGGGTTTTCTGATCACGGAGTGACTCTCATGTAAACTTGGATTCTTCGTGGATATAACCAGAGATAAATGAGAGGAGTTAACCCATGAGTTACGTAATTGGTGTCGATCTGGGAACAAGTGCAGTTAAAACTGTGCTGGTTAACCGTGAAGGGAAAGTGGCGTTTGAAGCTTCCGAGGCTTATCCGCTGTACCAACCCAAAGCTGGATACAGTGAGCAGAATCCGGAAGATTGGGTAGAGCAGACAATTGTTTCGCTGCGCAAATTGCTGGAGGTGTCCGGCGTACATCCTTCGGAGATCGAAGGACTGAGCTTCTCCGGACAGATGCATGGCTTGGTGCTGGTGAATGCCGAAGGTAAACCGCTGCGCAATGCCATTCTATGGAACGATACACGGACAACGGCTCAGTGCCGCCGCATTGAGAAAGTACTGGACGGGAAATTGTTAAGTATTGCCCGCAACCGTGCGCTCGAAGGTTTTACCCTGCCCAAAATCCTGTGGGTACAGGAGAACGAGCCGCAATTGCTGCAACAGGCAGCGCTGTTCCTGTTGCCGAAGGACTATGTGCGGTATCGCCTGACAGGTGATTATGCCATGGATTATTCGGATGCAGCGGGCACATTGCTGCTGGACGTTGCAGGCAAGCAGTGGAGCAAGGAAATCGCGGAAGCTTTTGAACTGCCAGTATCCTTGTGCCCACGTCTTGTGGAGTCATTTGAAGAAGTAGGCACATTGCTGCCTGAGATTGCGGATCAAACCGGACTTGCAGCCGCAACGAAAGTCTATGCAGGCGGTGCGGACAATGCTTGCGGAGCCATTGGCGCAGGCATTCTGAGTGAAGGACAGACGATGTGCAGCATCGGAACGTCCGGGGTAGTGCTTTCTTATGAAGAGCGTAAAGATCTCGATTTCGAAGGCAAAGTTCACTTTTTTAACCATGGCGAGAAAGATGCCTTCTATATTATGGGGGTAACGCTTGCGGCAGGATACAGCCTGTCCTGGTTTAAGGATACTTTTGCAGCTGACAAATCATTTGATGTGCTCTTGCAGGGCATTGATGCGATTCCAGCGGGAAGCAACGGGTTGTTGTTCACGCCTTATATCGTTGGAGAGCGTACACCGCACCCGGATGCGAACATTCGTGGCAGCTTTATCGGCATGGATGCCGGTCATAAGCTGGAGCATTTTGGACGTGCTGTGATGGAGGGCATTACGTTCTCGCTGCGCGAGTCTATTGATATTCTTCGTAACGCTGGCAAAACAGTCAACGAAGTCATCTCCATTGGCGGCGGTGCCAAAAATGAAGCTTGGCTGCAAATGCAGGCTGATGTCTTCAATGCAACCATTGTGAAATTGGAAAGTGAGCAGGGCCCAGCTATGGGCGCGGCGATGCTGGCAGCTTATGGCTGTGGCTGGTTCCCATCTTTGCAAGAATGTGCTGCCGCGTTCATTCGTCCTGCGAAATCTTATGCGCCTAACCCGGAAGCGGTTAAGGTGTATGACGGACTATTTGCACTGTATCAGGATGTGTACGGGCAAACACGCAGTCTGAATGACCGTCTGGCAGCATATCGTTGATTATTCAGACCTCTTTTATATTGAGATCTGAATAGGTCATTAACAATTAAACCAATGAAATATTACATTAACGAGGCACCTGCGGAAGCGGGTGCCTTTTTTGTCGTTGTCCAAGAAAAGAAGAACATATCGTTTTTGAAGGTTCCTAAACGTCATGAAAGGTTTCCCTGCCAGACATAACCCCGTTCCAGACGCGCATAGATTAGATATTGAGGTTAACAGGGGTTCTGCCATTTTAATCATCCATAGCACATCAGTTATTACGCGTGACAGACTCAGCCTGGAGGTGGGGAGTTGGAAGATCGTGAAGCAACCACGAGGCCGCATGTCACCTTGTCCATGATTGTCCGCAATGAGGAGCACAGGTATCTCAGACAAGCGTTAGAGACTCACCGGCCGTGGATTGATCGTGCAGTAATCATTGACGACGGAAGTACAGACCATACCGTTGCTTTATGCCAGGAAATGCTGGAGGGAATTCCGCTTACGTTGATTGTGAACCCGGCCTCCTTGTTTGCAGATGAGGTGAGTTTACGGAAGCAGCAGTGGGAGACAACAGTGGCTACCGGACCGGAATGGATTTTGAATCTGGACGCGGATGAAATCCTGACAACGGATTTTGGGACTGTTCGGAATCAACTGTTGGGTGGAACGGAGGACGCCATTTATTTCAGGTTGTTTGATATGTGGAGCGATACACATTACCGGGAAGATCAATACTGGCAGGCTCATGCGTATTATCGGCCATTCCTGGTCCGATACAGACCGGAATGGAGCTATGAATGGAAGGAAACTCCGCAGCACTGCGGCCGTTTCCCGCTAACCATTCAGCATTTTGCCTATGGATGCCACTCGCCTCGGGTGAAGCATTATGGTTGGGCACGTGCAGAGGACCGAATTCGTAAATACGAGCGCTATCAGGCACTGGACCCGGATGCAAGATATGGCTGGAAGGAACAGTACGAATCCATTTTGGATGCAGAGCCCAGACTTTTGCAATGGTCGGAATAAGGGAAGGAGGACAATAGAGTTGAAGAAGGAAAAAGAAAAAGGTAAAGAAGAGCCAAAGGAAAAGATTCTTATCGCAAGTCCTGTTCGGCAGACAGCCCCGGTACTACGTGAATTTCTCCAGTCCTTGGAATCGCTTGAGCGAACGACGGTGACGACAGACTATCTGTTTGTGGACGACAATGAAGAAGAAGCGGCATCCAATATGCTCCATGAGTTTGTACTTCGGCATGAAGGCAGTCTTTTGGATGCCAATGTAGATGAAGCAGATACCAATCAGGGAAAAGGAGTATACAACAAGGACGAGGGTGGGCATTATTGGCGCGACGAACAGATCTGGCGGGTAGCCGGACTGAAAAATCGTATTTTGGCATATGCCCGTGACCAGAAGTACGATGCCGTGTTCTTGATTGATTCCGATCTCGTCCTGCATCCACGGACATTGGAACAGCTCGTATCGAACAGGAAGGAGATCATCTCCAATATCTTCTGGACACGATGGCAGCCGGGCACAAGGGAAATGCCACAAGTCTGGTTGCAGGATGAGTACGCCCTGTTTCGCAAGGGAGGCAAACGCAACTCAGGGGAGGAAGCAGAGGACGAAGGTACACAAACGGATGCATTCCTGAGGCAATTGCGTACTCCGGGTTGTTATGAAGTGGGGGGACTGGGGGCGTGTACTCTTATTCGCAGGAATGTATTGGAGTCCGGGATTTCCTATGACCAGATTCCGAATGTATCGTTCTGGGGAGAAGATCGCCATTTTTGCATCCGTGCCCAGGCATTGGGGTTTCGTTTATATGTGGATACACATTTTCCGGCCTATCACATTTACCGACTATCGGAATTGCCGGGAGTGGCTGCTTTTAATCGCAGAGCCATACGCGGAGAGGAATCGATCAGTATTTCGCTGTGTATGATTGTGAAAAATGAAGAGGCTTCCCTTGCCAGATGTCTGGACTCGGTTAATGGGATCGCTGACGAGATCGTGATCGTAGATACGGGTTCGACGGACCAGACACGTCAGATCGCAGCCCGTTATACAGAACGCATCATCGATTTTGAGTGGGTGGATGATTTTGCGGCAGCACGGAACTTTGCCTTTGAACAAGCAACCAGTGAATATATATTATGGCTGGATGCAGATGATGTGTTTGAACCGGATGACCGGGTGAAGTTCATTGAACTGAAGCGTTCCATGGATCCTGCTGTGGACAGTGTCACGATGGATTATCATCTGTCGTTTACAGCGGAAGGAAAAGTGGCATATAGTCTGAGACGGAACCGACTGGTGCGCCGGGATCGGAATTATCGCTGGATTGGTGCCGTGCATGAATATCTTGAAGTGGTCGGTCATTTGCTGCATAGTGATGTGGCAGTCACGCATAAGAAAGATAAGGAATACACGGATCGCAATCTAAAGATTTATCGCAAACGCGAACAGGCAGGGGAGGAATTCTCTCCGCGTGATTTATATTATTTTGGCAATGAATTGAAAGACCACGGGCATCTTGAAGATGCAGTGCATTACTATGGAAAATTTCTGGATACTGGGCTGGGATGGGTGGAAGATCAGATTGCGGCATGCCAGAAAATAGCTGATTGCGAGGCAGCACTTGAACATTCCGAAAAGGAAGTCTCGGCATTGCTGAGATCCTTTGCCTTTGATTTACCGAGGGCCGAGATCTGCTGCCGATTGGGTGGATATTTTGCTGACCGTGCCGATTACCGCAAAGCCTTATACTGGTATGAACAGGCGACCCGCGCCGTACGACCGACTGATCCGATGGTCGTATTGAACGAAGCTGCATGGACATGGATGCCGCATTTACAATTGTGTGTGTGTTATGACCGGATGGGCAATCGGGCCAAAGCCAAAGAGCACAATGACATTGCTTTGATGTACCATCCGACACATCCCAGCATGTTGTATAATGATAAGTATTTTAAGGATCTGGAGAAGGATAATGTGCTGGAAAATGCTTAGAACAAACCTCTCTAATGGAACAAAGAGGATGAATAATCCCTTTTTCTATGGAGAGGTTTTTTGTGTTCCTATTTAACTTTATACCGGAGATATTGGTGCACACACTCTCACAAGAAATTGGATCAAAAGATTTCATCCAGGGGACGATATGCTTTACAATAGTGACTAACGGAAAAGCGGTGATAACGAATACTTGTCCTCGGCTGCCGAATCTATGAAACAAGGGGAAGTTGGCATGAATCTGACGGAAGTATTATTGGAATCGAGACTGGTGGCTATTGTTCGTGGTATTAGCCGGGAAGCTGCTCAGGCAGCAGGGCAGGGAATGACCGATGGTGGAATCCGACTGATGGAAGTGACACTTAACACACCTGGAGCACATGATATTATTGCAGACTGGCGCGAACGGCATGAGGGTAAGGCTTATATCGGGGCAGGCACGGTACTGAATGTGCAGATGGCCAAAGAAGCCGTTGCAGCAGGTGCTCAATTTCTCGTGTCTCCGAATGTCGATCTGTCTGTTATTGAATATGCTGTAGAACATGGAGTGGAGATCTGGCCCGGTGCGATGACTCCAACGGAGATTGTGGCTGCCTATGAAGCAGGAGCAAAAGCGGTGAAGCTATTTCCAATGGCGAGTATGGGTATTCCGTATTTACGTGAAATCAAGGCTCCATTGAATCATATTCCACTGCTTGCAACAGGAGGAGCCACGCTGGATAACATTGCAGATTATTATGCTGCTGGTGCGGCGGCAGTGGGCCTTGGAAGTGCACTTTTGCCACGAGAAGCACTTGCGGCAGGGAACGATGAGCAGATCGCTGCTTGCACTCGTGCATTTGTGGAAATAGCGAAAATCGAGGGTTGAACATTGAAGCTAACGGAAGTGGACTAGACACATCAGGGTATATATATGAAGAGCTTCTGAACCATTAGATAATATAAGAAGTGATGTGGATTAACGTCCGGTTAACCTTGCTGTCGTATGATGGAGTTAGACCAGAAAACGGAGAGGAGTGACACCAGTGAAAGCTAAAACGATGATTGGCGGGATGATTGCTGTTGCCGCGGTAACTGCGGGTGGTTTATGGAAGGCAGCTGTGAAGAGTCAAACCCCCAAAAAGATTCCGATTACGCTCACACCGCCCATGCCATTTGAGGATATAACCTTCGAGAGTGGAGGTGGGCGAGTGCATGGCTGGTTCATTCCGGCTGGAGCTCATCTCCCGAAGCCTTGGCCGTTGGTTATTATTGCACACGGCTGGGGCTCCAACCGATCCCGTGTCCTCCGTTATGCACGTCCCATTTGGGAAGCGGGTTACGCCCTCTTTATGTACGATGTTCGAAGCCATGGAGCCAGTGACCCAGTTAAAGCGGCTTCAGCTTACCTGTTCCGCGATGATCTGCTGTCTGCATTGCAATATACGTCATCACGCCCGGAAATTGATCCTGCTGCTATCGGCGTGCTTGGGCATTCCTTGGGTGGGCTAGGCACGATCCTCGCTGTAACGGAGGGCATTCCTGTATCAGCGGTGATCACGGACTCCATGCCATCCCAATTCGAGGTTATCGTCAGTTCGGAGCTGAGACGGCGCCGTCTGCCTTTGTTTCCACTGGCCCAGCTGATTCCGCGAATCTGGTTCTGGCGGCTTGGAGAATCTCTGAAAACGTATCGACAGCGTGATCCAGTCATGCTGCTGAATGAACGGCGCAAGGGAATGCAGCTACCCATGCTTATGGTACATTCCAAAGGTGATAACTTTATTCCACCAAGCGAACTTGAATATTTTATGTCCAAAGCGGATCCGCCCGTGGAGCATCTATGGGTCAATAGTGGAGGCCATAGCTGTTCAGAAGAAGATCCTGCGTTCTGGAATACGGTGATTCCTTTTTTGAAAACACATGTAAAGGTGCAGGCTCAGTCCAATGAATCTGTTATGCCGAACGTCAATATAGAGAAAATTCAGCCCACTTGATGCTCAGGCTGATCGTCGAAACGCCAACCCAGTTGGCGTTTTTTTGCTGTTTCTATAAAATATGCAGAAATTCACATTTGTAAAATTGTTGGGAAAATGACGATTAAAAAGGAAGCTTATGGTATCATAGAATAGACTGGCAATATTCATGCGAGGTTATTTTCATGCATCCTTGTATGAAATTGAAGGGAGAGGTCCAGATTTGAGTTTTGATTGGAATTTTAATGTACGATTCAAAATGTTGACAGCCAAAGCGGCTACAGCAGCCATGGCAACTTTGCTTCTGGCATCACAGACACAAGGGTTTGCAGGCAGCGCGTCGGCAGCGACAGCGGAACAGGTAACAGAATCCGCAGCGGGGGAAACGGAACAACAACTTGGATTAACAGACAACGAGGTGCCTGAAGGAGCCAAAATCTCCTCCAAGCAAGCCAGCGAGAATATACTGAAATTATTTCCATTGTTAAAAAAGGCGACGATTTCATACGCACGATTTGATTCACCGAATTCTTTTCCGCCACCAGATTATAAGGCGTGGGATATCGGATTTGAACTGCGTGAAGGCAACCGATCCACTGGATTCAGCGCAACGGTTCATGCGGTTACAGGGGAAGTGCTAAGTGTACATTTGCCTTCAGAGTTGCTGGAAAAGCAGGTTTCGGATTCAGAGACGAAATTAACAAGAACCGAAGCAAGAAAGCAGGCAGATGAGTTTTTGTACAAGGCGATTCCGAATTTAAAGGAAGATGGCTTTGTTGCCGTTGATGATCAGTATGTAAATAATGCACAGCAATCCCTCTTTGGCCGAACAGAATATACTTACAGCTACCAGTTGAAACATGAAGGCTTAGTGTCCGAGGCGGAAACAGCCTACATAAGTGTGGATCAGAGCGGTTTGATTACGGGATATTCACGAACGACCATTGGAGCTGAATATCCATCATCGAAAGCAGCGGTTTCAGCGGAGCAGGCTCAGCAGAAGTTCGAGGAACAGTTCGATGTTCAGCTGGCCTATATTAGCGAAGACCGATTCTCTTCTCGCAAAGGCCAGAAGTATTACTTGGGATACACGCCGAAGAACTCAAGTGTTATTCCACTAAATGCGGATACACTGGATCGAATCAATAGCTTGACAGGTGAAACCCTTTCTCAGGAAGTCTCCCAGGAGGACAAACCTCTGAAGGGCAGTGTAGCTGCTTTTACACCGAATACTGGGTCGAAGTTGAATGCTCAGCAGGTAGAGAAGCTGGTCAAAAAGAGTTTTAATATACCCGAAGGTTACCAATTGGATTATAGCCAGTTAACTAAAGGCAGTTTTGCAAGTCCAAACAATCAGGTCTGGAGTCTAAGCTGGAGCAACCGCAATGCAAGTGTGTCTTATATGTTTATGAGAGACATTTCGGCGCAGGTTGATGCGGCAACCGGACAGATCTACAGTGTGAACATATATCAGCGCATGATGCCGGGCATGGAGCAAGAGAAGCCGGAGACGGAAGTGAAAGGCAAGACCGTGACCAAATCTCAGGCAGAGAAACTCGCTGTCAATACAGTCATCTCACTTGTGCCGGATGCAAGCAAGCAATTCCGACTTTCAACGGTGCTTGAATTGGACGATGCACGAACATTTATTTTCCAACGGTACCTAAACGGAATTTTGGTTAAGGATGATACGGTTCAGGTACAAGTTTCAAATGATGGAACGCTCAATGAATATTATGCGCTGGTTGCTGCAACGCCAGAGCAGCTACCGACGGACGTCAAACCGGCCATTAGTTATGAGAAAGCCAGAGCAACATATCTTGAAGAATTCAAATTGGTGTTGTCCTACTCTCGTTATGGTGGGTACAGCATGGGTAACAGCGAATCCGTTCCCGTGGGTGTAAAGCTTGCCTACATGCCTACTCGTACGGACAGTCCACTAACTGGCGTATCCTATGAAGTGCTGGATGCTAACACGGGAGAATGGAAGTCGATGTACGGCAGTACGACTGGGGCAGTTCAAGTTACCACCAGTGATATTACGGGACATGCCGCTGAAGCAGCCCTGCAGAACATAGTGCAACATGGTGTGCTTCTTGCAGATGAACAGGGACGTGTATTCCCAGACCGAGTCATCACCAAGGGTGATTGGTTTACCTATCTGGCAAGAGCAATTAATCCGAATATGGATATGTATTATAGTGGAGACGGGGATGGCAATTTATACGCTGACATTACCCCGGAGAGCCCTTATTACCAAGCTGTGCGGACATTGATCGATCAGCGCTGGTTAGCGGGTGCCGACTCTGAAACGAAGCTAAATCCAGAAGAGGAGATGACTCGTGAAGAGCTGGCGGTATTGCTCGTGCGCATTTTGCGCTATGAGAAATTAGCCGGATTCTACACATTGCCATCGGATCTTCCCAACCTGGCAGATGCCAGTGCAGTCAACAACAAGGGAGCTGTCTCCCTCAGCATCAAGCTGGGATTGTTGCCTTCGATTGAAGGACGATTCATGCCTGCACGCAAAGTGACGGTTGCCGAAGCGGCTCAGGTATTGGAACGTCTGGCCAAGCTTCAGGGTAAGACGGATACCTTTATGAGCGGCAATCGTTTATATTGATTTGAGTTTGTTGCATAAATGCCCGGAAGAGTCATATGATGAGGATAACGGGTAGGTTAGGTTTGTTTTACTGAAGACAGGGGGACCTTCTACGGAGGGTCTCTTTTGATGCTTTTCGACAAAACTAGAAGCCTGCCGTCAATCCCTTTTGTGATACAATGAGGCATGAGAACTTTGCAAAGAGAGGTGGTATCCTTTCATGGGCAAGCACGGAAAACGAGTGATAACCTTGCTATTGGCTGGCTGTCTCGTCGCTGTGGCACTGCCACATGCGGTTGATCTGGATCAGCTGTACGCGGCGTCGGGAACATCGGACATATCCACGAATACGGATCTGCGCGAGACGTTGCTTAATGCGATGTCCCAGCGTACAGAGGAACTTGTTTTTACATACAAAGGCAATGTGAAAGGCCTCAAAAAACAGTTGCAGAGCTCCATTGACGAAGCAATGACCAGTGATCCTTATATTCAATATACCGTTAAAAGTTACGCATTTAATTATAAAGGTTCCAATGTATCCGCAGAGGTACATGTGAAGCTGGCATATCGGGAAACGAAGGAGCAGACCGATTATGTGAACCGTAAGGTGACCAACGTGCTCAAAGAGATTATATTGCCTGGCATGACGAATCATGAGAAAGTTAAAGTCATTCATGACTGGATTGTACTTAACCTGTCCTACGATACATCCTTGCAGAAATATACTGCATACGATGGACTTGTTACCGGCAGTACTGTATGCCAGGGATATTCATTGCTGGCTTATCGCATGCTGGAGCAGGTAGGTATAGAGAACCGGATTGTGGAAGGAACGGCTGGTGAGCAATTACACGCCTGGAATCTCGTCAAGCTGGATGGTAAGTGGTACCATATGGATACGACGTGGGATGACCCTACTCCTGACCGTAAGGGCAAGGTAAGTCACAGTTATTATTTACTCAGTGATGATGAGATGGCACGGGACCATGTCTGGACAGCTAAAGGCAAGTATCCTGCTGCATCTGCCCCCTATCGTGAAGCTTTGCAAACTTTGGTGAAGTCTGGAGGCAGCAAGGCAACCGCGTACCAGCAGCTTTATCATACGCTGGAATACTCGCTCTATGATGAAAATGATGCAGTTAGTGGTCATTCCGCGCTAAAAACTAAAGTTCAGAGTGTGCTCAAGGATGGCGGAACCTCACTGACTTTTAGATACAAAGGTACTGAGACAGGACTAGTAGAGGATTTGCAGGATCTGTATCAGCTTGGCATGAAGTCAATATCGTATTACGTGTCCAACATGGAGGATACCGTCGATCTGCGTGTGAAGATTACCTGGACCATGTGACAGCAAACTTTGTATGAATGATTATAATAGGACACACCTTATGGTGAAAAAGGACGCTCATTCATGAGCGTCCTTTTTTGCTTGAGTGATAGCTATCCCGAAAATTGGACGAACCAAATAGGCACCCTACTTTCCAGCGGAAAGAAGGGTGCCTATGAAATAACGTTATTCGTTTGTTGTTGTAAAATCACATTCCTGTAATGGTACAACTTTTGTTTTCTTAATAAATTTATAACCCAGCCATAAGATCAGGAACAGCGGAACGCTTAAGTAAGCGACGAGGGCTCCGCTCCAATCGATCTGATCGCCCGTGAACGCCTGATAGTTCTGTCCAATAATAACGATGATACATAACACAAAAGCAAAGATCGGCCCAAATGGGAACCAGCGTGCACGGTAGGGCAGATCGTTCAAATCTCGACCTTGGGCCACATACGCACGGCGGAAACGATAATGGCTGATGGCAATGCCGAGCCAGGTGATAAACCCACACATCCCGGATGCATTAAGCAGCCAGGTATATACAATACCATCACCGAATAGGGAGGCTAGAAAAGCGAGCATACCCACCGCTGTGGTCAAGAGCAGGGCATTCATTGGAATGCCCTTTTTGTTCAGCCGACCCAGGAAGCGAGGCGCTTTGCCATCCCGGGCAAGAGCATACAGAACACGACTTGAAGCATACATGCCTGAATTCCCGGCAGACAGCACAGAGGTCAGAATAACGGCATTCATGACGGAAGCAGCAATGGCCAGCCCCGCTTTTTCAAAGACAAGAGTAAACGGACTGACTCCGATGTTGTTCAGATCACCTTTAAGCAGATTCGGATGTGTGTAAGGAATGATCAGACTGATGACTGTAATCGCCAGAATGTAGAAGATCAGAATACGCCAGAACACTTGCCGAATAGCACGAGGGACATTTTCACGCGGATTTTCGCTCTCACCGGCTGCGACACCAATGAGCTCTGTTCCTTGGAAAGAGAATCCTGCAGCCATAAATACACCCAGAATCGCAAAGAATCCGCCATGGAATGGTGCGTCTCCAACAGTAAAGTTGCTGAATCCTACCGCTTCTCCACCGATAATGCCGAAGATCATGAGCACACCAACGGTAAGGAAGATGATCACTGTAGCGACTTTGATAATGGCGAACCAATACTCCGACTCTCCATACCCTTTAACGGACAACACATTTAGGGCAAAGATTAATACGAGGAACAACAGACTCCACAACATGGATGAACTTTCAGGGAACCAGTATTTGATGAGTACGGTTGCCGCAGCGAGTTCTGCCGCAATGGTGACGGCCCAGTTGTACCAGAAGTTCCAACCCATGGCAAACCCAAGGGCTGGATCGACGAAGCGGGCCGCATACGTATTGAATGAACCGGAGTCAGGCATGAAGGTAGCCAGCTCTCCGAGACTGGTCATTAGAAAGAAGACCATGATGCCGACGGCAACGTAAGCAATCAGTGCACCGCCGGGGCCAGCATTGGAAATAGCGGTTCCGCTTGCGAGGAAAAGTCCTGTACCAATGGATCCACCGAGTGCAATCATGGTCATATGCCGTGCGCGTAATCCTTTTTTCAGGGTAGGTCCTGTGTTAGTTTGGTTGTTGCGGTCTTGCATGGAAACACTCCTTCTTTCAGCGTACTAATGGGTTCAGAACAATGGAAATAACCAAAAGACCGCAGGCATTAGCCTGCGGTCTTTATTATCAATCGTCCGCACCTCGTCCCAGATGTTTAAGATAGCTCAACACAGAAGAAATCATACCCTCCGAGGAAGGCATCATACATCTGTGACAGTTCTGCACCTTTCGGCAACAGCCCCAGCCGCGCTGGACAACGTAAGGAACCGTCCTGCGGGCTTCGGCGGGTGCACCTTTCGGCTGAATTCATAAGCGGCTCCTTAGCGCCTCCTTCAGCGTACTGATCGCACCCGCGACCTCTACCTCATCATCATGGATGAGGTGTATCTATTGTCTATGAAATTATAAATCACAGAACGTAACACTCAATGTTCTGTTTAGTAAACAGACAATCAGTATAACCCCCATGGTATTCCAGTGCAATAACAATTGTTGGATATGAATCGAAAGGACTATTCCGACGTCTTATTACGCCCAGCCATCTGCTGCCATACGGTTCCGGCTGCCTGTTCCCCGGATTCAATCCGTTCCAGTGCCATTTTGGCTTGCAGGCTGACTTCAAACTCAGGATCTTCGGCTGCCTTCCGCAGAGCTTGCTCAGCTTCTTCAGTTCCCACTTCGTATAGGAAACGGGCTGCACGCCAGCGTACAAGCTTGCTTTTATCCGATAACGTAGCTGTCATGGCTGCAGTTGCTGCAGGATCACCGATATCGGAGAGGGTATCTCCGGCAGTCCGACGTACAGCAGGTGAACTATCCTGCAGAGCTTCGTACAGCAGTTCCATCGCTTCCGGTGTACGGATATCACCTAGATATACAACAGCCAGTCGGCGAATCTGCATTTTACTGTCATGGAGTGCATGGGCAACGAGTGGCAGTCGTTCTGCTGTAGGCTCCATACCATCAAATGCAGCGTAGCGAACATTCCAGTCCTCATTATGCAGAGCCTCTTCAAGCTCGGCACCATCCAGCTCGCGGCGACGTTCCACGAACTCTTCGGAATTGGTGCCGTGCTCAATGGCTTGTTGAATTACGCGTTCCAGACGCTCAGGGGGATATGCTGCTTCCAGCTCCTGTTCAACTTCTCTTGCGATTTCAGGCAATTCCCCGTAGCGGACGCCGTAATCACTCAGTTTCCGTTCCTTGATTAGTGTTGCGCTGGCGACTTCAGTAACGGCTTTGACGAACCGATCCGAGAGCGAAATCCGCTCTTCCTTAGCGCCGGCTTTGACCCGAATTTGCATCGGCACACCTCTGAAGAATTGAACGAATACCTGTGCTTCACCGAAGTGTTCGCCAGAGGCGTCTTCAGATTCAATCCAGTCCAAATCGATTCCCTGTTGGCCAAGACGACTTTGGACTTCGCCAAGTATGACGGACCAATCCGCATTTCCCTTGCGGTCGAGCGCTACGAAGTCGGTTGTGTGGAATACACTTTTTACTCCGGGAATATGAAGCATCTGGCGAATAAACGCCGGAGCAGATCGTTCGTTATCCAGTGTATATGTTCTGCGGATCCCGTCCTCCAGACGTTCGTCCAGATGCAGCATCATCGTATTGGGACTGGGTGTTGGTTCAATTGAAACAATATTCATCGGTTCATAACCTCCTGTACCGGATTCATTTCTTAAAGTTCCCGCAATTAGCACGGGCATATCCCTATTTTACATGAATTGTCGCAAACTGCGAAATGGGTAATGAACCTTACACAGTTTGTGAAGAAGTACGAAGATAGTTAACACTTCTTTTATGTTCATACACGAACATTTTTAAATGAAGATTGGCACAATAAGAAGAGAGAATGAACTGGAGGTTATACCTATGGAACCCATTACCGTACTTTCGGACGGAAGTCGTGGTATTGATTATGACAATATGATTGCATTGTTGAATGAATGGATAACAGACGAGCAGAGGGAGCATGCAATGAAAAGAGCAAAGAATGTGAATAACGAGGAGGGGGAGGAATGGGGCAAAGCTCATTATTGTATTGTCGATTATCAGGACGCCGGGCAAGCCGTATCAGCAGCCAATGCCATTCGGGCATTTATGCCTCAGATTCCTTTGCTGGTAATTACGGATTTCCAATCCCTGATTCGCAAGCGCCATTTGCAGCTTATTACGGGTACGGGTCTGATAAAGATGATCCTTTGGCATGAGAAGGAACCAGACAGTCTGATCGTGGAAATCCAGCGGTGGCTGCATTCTTTTGCATACAAAACAAAAACAGCTCAGCCCTCAACTCAGTCGATGAGACGATGACAGAGAGAGGACATGAGCCATTATTTCATTGCGGCGCGTACTAAATGACGTATTTATATCCCGTTCCCCAAACCGTCTTGATGTACCTTGGATTTTTGGGGTCGGGTTCAATTTTTTTACGCAGACTGGAGATATGTACATCGATTGTGCGGTCCAGATATGCCCGTTCAGAGCCTTTAATTCGATCCATGAGTTCATTGCGGGTGAACACTTTGCCGGGATTTCGGTACAATTCCTTCATGATTTCAAACTCAATATGAGTAACCTCGATTTCAAGGCCGTCCACAAACAAAGTTCTTCTGTACTCATTCACACTGACATGTCCGACAACTTCAGTTGGTTTGTCCTCTTTTATCGGTTTGTCCGGGTAGAAGATAGCCGATCTGCGCAGTAATGCCTTAATACGTGCATCAAGCTCTTTCAGACTAAAGGGTTTACAAAGGAAATCATCTGCACCATTATGTAACGCTCGGAGCCGATCATTCAGCATGGTGCTGGCCGAGATCATCAATATGGGTACAGTCGAGTGCTGGCGAAACGCATCTACCAGATCATTACCGTCTGTTTCAGGCAGCATCAAGTCAGTCACTACAATATCGGGCTGGAATCGTGGGAAAAGTTGAAGTGCTTCGCGTGCATGATGAACCCGTTCAGTTATGTAACCCTCCTCCTCAAGAAAGAAAGCAATCATGTCGGCCAGATTTTTCTCATCTTCTATAAGAAGAACTTTGATAGACATTGAGGTCACACTCCTGATGAAATGAATTTGTTAAGAAACTTCTAGAAAAATGGCGTAATTTGTGTGGGAATGCTGCAAAATTTTTAATGTTTGTATTCCAGAATATAGGATGCATATGTAGTAAGTTCTATAGAGTTGAGGCCAAACTTCAGTATTTTACCATGAATGAAGCTCATTTGCCGATCATTCAAAATTTCCCAAAGCTACATCGAGTAGTAATTACAGTATAATGTATCAGAACGGTTTCAGGGAAATAAAGTAGATCTTTTGAGCTTTAATCCATAGGAGATACCAACGTTGTTGTTGAATGCAAACATAGAAATCAATCATAAGGACGGATGCCTGTGGACTACATAAGGATAAATAAGGTGTTGGAGTGGATGGTAATCAAACTCCGTATTCCGTGGTTGGGTACGGCTATACTTATTATCCTGGGTACGCTGGGAACGATATTTCCGTTGACTCTTTTTTACGGGGTACAGCTCTTGTTTGGTACAGCCGCAACTTTTATTGCCTTGCGCTTACATGGAGCCGTATACGGATTCACTGCTTTGATAGCAATCTGTACCTTGGGTGTGTTATTCGGGGGTCTAGTCCCAAATAGTTTTTTTATGATTGGCGCTCATACTATTGAATTAATCTGGATGCTGGGGTGGCAGATCCGATGGAAGAATGGAAGTGTCATGAAGGCAAATGCTGCATTCTGGGTAGCGATGTTATTGCCAGTGACCTGTTATGGGTACATTATGGGCATGAATCTTGAAGAATTAAAATATACATACATGCATGTCGCTGTGACCAGTATGGTTAACGCGCTGATTGCAGGTATTGTGGTAGACTTCTGGATTACCAATGGCGAATTGAAGTCGAAACGAACAGGAACCATTCCGCTCACACGAATTGCATTTAAATACGTCGTATCCTTTGTAGTCGTTGTCTCTCTTGTTCTGTTATCGGCCGACAGTCGGAGACAGCTGGGTCAGATCAATAACTCCATTGTATCTAATCTAAAACACGCTGCGAATGCCGTGATCAAGGATTTGAATGAACAATATCTAACAGAAGAGAACATGCACCAGAGCATGGAGCGTTATCATCATCTGCTGGATGTAAATGTCATCGTTCTGGATCCAAATAATAAAGTTGTAGCTTCTGGATTGGATACGCTTCCGCAGGGAGATTACCTGGATATCAACAAGTATCGTTTACTCAAGCCAGGGGAGAACAGTATCCTATTCCATTCCGGGGATGCTTATTATAGCGATGTGCTTACTCACTGGAAACAGGCGTCGTTTATGTATGAAGCAGATATGACCACAAGTACTCCTTATCGAGTTTTTGTTGAGACCAACTCAGCCAATTATTACAAACGTATTGAGTCGATCTATCTGAATACGCTTCAGTCTCTGTTTATCATTTTCGTGGTTTCCATGATTGTGGCTGCTCCACTTAGCAAGAAAGTCGTAAGTCCAATGAAACGCCTCACACGCATGACAGGCTCCCTTCCCAGACTATTATTTCGTAATGGTAAGATGGATTGGCCGACCAGCCACGTCACCGAAGTGCAGATTCTAATTGGCAATTTGCGCAAAATGGCCGATGTGCTCCTTGAACAATTCGAGCAGATACGTCAGGACAAGCTTACGCTGGAAGACAGGGTCAGAGAACGAACCAAAGAGCTGAAGAATAGTGAAGAAATCAAACGGGCAATCATTGATTCATCTATTGATGCTATTATTGCTGTGGATTTAAACGGACTGATTATAGAGTTTAATCCCGAAGCCGAAAGAATGTTTGGATTGAAACGGGAAGAGGTTGTTTTAGAAAAAGAGGCCCCATCCCTTTTTCAGGGAGCGAGCTGTATGGAAATTAAGGAAATGCTGAAACAATGTGAGTATATTCAGGGCAAACGGCATGTCATCGTGGAAGAAATTTCAGGCATTCGCCGGGACGGTTCGGTTTTTCCGATTGAGTACAAAATTGTAGAAATTCAGCTGGGAAATAACGAAACGCTGTACAACTTATTTATCAAGGATATTACCGAGCGGACAAGAGCTGAAGAAGACCGTGTACGTCATGCGCTGGCTCTGGAGAAGCTGAATGCGGAGTTGTTTCATGAAAAAGTTGCCATCCAGGAACAGCGGGATATCAGCGAGCATTTCATTGAATCTGTTAGGGAAGGTCTGGTCATGTCTGATCGTTTCGGCACCATCACGATAGTTAACAGAAGAATTGAAGAAATGTTTGGCCTCCGAGATTTTTCGGGCAGATCTATCGTAGATTTAGCCAATGCCATTGATACTCTTGTATTAACAGCTGATTTCAATTTGGTGGAGCAGACTCGTGCTTTTTTAAACGGAGAACTGGCCTTTGTAGAAACTGAATTTATATTCAATGATGTGGAAAAGAGTGTATTTTCCCTGTACATGAAGCAAATGGATGTTCCCGGTAAAAACCATGGATTTCTTCTGGTGTTCCGCGATCGTACAGAGGAAGAACGACTCAATCGGATGAAAAACGAACTGATCAGTGTGGTGTCCCACGAGCTTCGTACTCCTGTAGCGACCATTATGGGCTATGTGGAACTAATGATGATGTATGATCTTCCCGCTTCACAGCGTCAGGACTTCATGGAAACCATTTCTTCGGAAGGCGCACGGCTGAGCAGTCTGCTGGATGATGTACTTGATATTCAACGTCTGGACAATGAAGGTATGACCTACCATAAGACGTATGTACCGTTGCTTGAGTTGGTTGAGGGTGTTGCTGAGCAATGGAATATGCAATCCATTCAGCGTATATATGTACATGCGTTTAATGGAGACTTTTTTGCTTACGCGGACCAGAACCGGATGGTTCAGTTGCTGCACAATTTGGTTGGTAATGCAGTCAAGTACTCACCTGGAGCAGACCGAATTGATATTACGCTGTGGGAAGAAAAAGAATGGTTATGCATCGATGTACGTGATTATGGAATAGGAATTCCAGAGAACGTGCAGGACCTGTTATTTACGAAGTTTTATCGTGTGGACAATTCGGATCATCGTCAGATTGGCGGGACTGGACTGGGACTTTACATTTCGCGCAAAATTGTAGAGGACCACCAGGGAACACTTACCTTTATATCCGCGCCGCACAAAGGAAGCACGTTCAAGGTTCGATTGCCTAAGCAAGACGAACTTTTGTAAGGCAAGAGAAGCCTTTATCTAATAGGATGCTTTTATCCTGAAATAGATAAAGGCTTTTTTTGTTTTTCAAAATTTCCCGGATAAAAAAACAACTTCTTTTGCAAACTGTCTATAGAGCCATAATTTGCATGCCATGCAAAAGGAGGACGGCAGGTCTATGTTCCGTAAACAAGAGAAAACCCTTATTATCGTCTGCTTGGTTGCAGCCGTGATCGTGCTGTATGCCGTTGTCAAAAGTATTATCCGAATTATGAGTTATTGAGGCATATTGTCACACAGGCGATATGAAGTCGTACATAACGATTAAGTGAAAGAGGAGTGTAACCCATGTCATCCCTGGACCCTGTTCTGCTCAGCCGGATGCTGACCGGTCTAACCTTGTTTGTGCACATCATTTTTGCCTCCATCGGTGTAGGCGTTCCACTCATGATTGCCTTGGCTGAATGGCGCGGACTGCGCACCAATGATATCCATTACACCTTGCTCGCGCGCAGATGGGCGCGAGGTTTCGTCATTACCGTTGCCGTAGGTGTGGTTACAGGCACCTCAATCGGTTTACAGCTCAGCCTGCTGTGGCCGATGTTTATGCGGGTAGCGGGGCAGGCCATTGCCTTGCCGCTGTTTATGGAGACATTCGCTTTTTTTGTGGAGGCGATCTTTCTTGGAATCTACCTTTACACATGGGATCGTTTCAAAAAGAAATATACGCACATGCTGCTGCTGATTCCGGTGGCACTGGGATCCTCTGCTTCTGCGATATTCATTACAACAGTGAATTCTTTTATGAACCAACCTCAGGGGTTTACCCTGATTAATGGCATCATGAAGGACATCCATCCGATTGCTGCAATGCTGAATCCAGCTACTCCGACTAAGGTATCTCATGTGCTCGCCTCGTCATACACATTGAGTGCGGGTATATTAGCAGGTATCGCTGCATTCAGCTTGCTTCGTGGGCGAGATCATGTGTATTACAAAAAGGCACTTAAGCTCACAACGGTATGTGCGCTCGTATTTGCGGTCAGCACCGTCATGATCGGAGATTCTTCTGGTAAATTTCTAGCGAAATACCAACCGGAGAAGCTGGCAGCGGCAGAGTGGCATTTCAAAACGATGACGAAAGCGCCGCTGGTCTATGGGGGAATTCTTGACGAGAACAATGAAGTGAAATATGCCATCGAGATTCCCTATGCACTTAGTATACTGGCGGGAAACAGACCGGATACGGAAGTGAAAGGGCTTGAAGAATTTCCGGCCGATCTGAGGCCGCCGTTGTCCATTCACTATATGTTTGACCTGAAAGTAACGACTGGCGTGATCATTCTGCTAATTCCGGTGCTTTATGTGTTCCGTCGCTGGCTGCCGGGGCGCAAACCTTATCCCAAGTGGCTCTTGCTCGGTATCGTCCTGCTTGGGCCCTTGGCCATGATTGCCATTGAGCTGGGCTGGATGTTCGCCGAGGTTGGCAGACAGCCATGGATATTGCGCGGGTACATGAAGGTGTCGGAAGCAGCAACAACATCATCCTCAGTAGGCTGGATGTTGGTTCTGTTTATTCTGCTGTACCTAATCCTTTGCTTCTCAGCGATTCGGGTACTCAGCAAGCTGTTTCGTAACAAGGAAGCAGAGAAGGAACTGGAGTCTCTCGGTCTGGAAGGAGGGATCGTGCATTGAGCTTTGAAATAGCGGGCATCGCGATTTTGTGGACGTTTCTCTTTGGATATCTGATCGTGGCTTCGATTGATTTTGGAGCCGGATTTTTCAGCTTTTACAGCATATTAACCGGACACGAGAACAAAATCCATAACATTATTCAGCGCTATCTCTCACCCGTGTGGGAAGTGACGAATGTGTTTCTGATCTTTTTTGTGGTTGGTTTGGTCGGTTTTTATCCGGATAGCGCTTTTTATTATGGGACAGCGCTGCTTGTTCCAGGTTCATTGGCGATTGTACTGCTTGCCATCCGGGGCGTGTACTACGCCTATAATACCTATGGGAACCATGGGCAGAACAGCCGGATCTATATGGCATTGTACGGAGCAACGGGATTGCTGATTCCGGCGGTGTTTTCCACCATTTTGGCGATATCCGAAGGTGGAATTATTGAGCAGGTGGGCGATCAGGTGTTTTTTCGCTGGCGTGAGTTTTTGACGAATCCGTATACCTGGTCTGTTGTATTGCTTGCCCTGGTAAGTGTGCTCTATATCTCCGCGATGTTTCTTTCCTACTATGCTAAGCGGGCAGAAGATGAGACTGCGTTTGAGGTTCTTCGGGAGTATGCACTCCTATGGAGTCTGCCCACGATCTTTGCCAGCTTCCTGGCATTTTTGCAAATTAACAAACAGAATCCCGCACACTTTGAGCAGATGTTAAATATCTCATGGATGTTTATCGCATCTTTTATCTGTTTTGTGATCGCCGTCTCGCTGGTATGGAAACGTAAATATTTGGGCTGGTGCTTTATCGCCGTCATGCTGCAGTTTGCCTTTGCCTGGTACGGCTATGGGCGCTCACATCTTCCATACATTCTGTATCCGTACATTAATATTTACGACAGCTTTACGAACAAAACGATGGGGATTGCGCTCATTACGGCGTTCAGCCTGGGACTGCTGGTGCTCATTCCTTCACTTGTGCTCATTATGAAGCTGTTTCTGTTTGATGCCAATTATGTGCGAGGTAATGCTGGCAAAAAGAAAGGATGAGTCCGTTCATGCTTCCCAACATGCTGTTCATCATGATTCCACGGTTACTTCTCAGCTCTGACGAGGGAGTGAGGGGTATTCCCGGTATAACGGGATTAAGTTTTTTTGAGACCTTTACAATTATGTACGCCCCACCACTGATTATCGTGGCTGCAATTGCGTTTTTGTTCGTCTACTTGGCGAAATGCAAAAATCCAAAGGATTGATTCGTTGGTACGTACTTTCCAATTCGGGGTAATCTTTTGTTAAGATACGAGGAGGGGAGGAGGGCCCTTTCATGCCGAAAATCCGTTATAACAACATTGATAATGTAAG
This sequence comes from Paenibacillus taichungensis, assembly GCF_050994985.1. Lineage (NCBI taxonomy): Bacteria > Bacillati > Bacillota > Bacilli > Caryophanales > Paenibacillaceae > Paenibacillus > Paenibacillus taichungensis. Next base: position 167,834 of record NZ_CP194720.1, read on the forward strand.
TACGGACAAAACGCTGAAGGAATTCAAGCAATGGAGGGAGCAACGGCGCAGCAAAGTTAAGGATTATTCCTACACCGTGCCCAAGCACCCGCCTGAACTGGATTATCTGCACGCCAACCGGGCTGAAACCACGATTACCTGGATTGGTCATTCCACATTTTTCATTCAATATCATGGACTAAACATCGTGACAGACCCGGTCTGGGCCGAAAAAATGGGATTTCAGCGCAGACTCGGTGCCCCTGGCATTCCGATTCAGGATATTCCGCCTCTGGATGTCATTTTGATCTCGCATTCACACTATGATCATTTGCATCTCGCATCGCTGCGGAAGTTGGTCACAGCCAAAACACTGCTCATCGTTCCTGATGGTCTCAAACGCAAAATGGTGCGCAAAGGGTTCCATCGGTGTCATGAGATGAAATGGTGGGAACATATTACGCTTGGCGGGGTCAAAATAACCTTTGTACCTGCGCAGCACTGGACGCGCCGAACCCTATTCGATACCAATACGTCCCATTGGGGCGGTTATGTTTTGGAACAGAATCACCCGGCACTCATTCCATCGGAGGAGAGTGCTGCGACGAGTGAAGACGAAAATCATAAAAATTCCCGAGCAGCAGGAACGGATGATCCAATAGAAACTTCGGCTGATCATTCTCTCGGCGGTCCGCCAGTGATCTATTTTGTAGGGGATACAGGATACTTCCAGGGATTCAAAACGATCGGAGAACGCTTCGACATCGGTGTTACCCTGATGCCAATCGGTGCGTACGACCCGGAATGGTTCATGACATCCCAACATGTGACGCCGGAAGAAGCGCTGCAAGGATTTGTAGAAACGGGTTCCCAGCTTATGGTTCCCATGCATTATGGAACGTTTAAGCTGGCGGATGACACACCCAAGGAAGCACTTGATCGAATGGAAGCTGAACGAGAACGGCTGGGAATTAACGAAGAGCGCATTCGAGTGCTAGGACATGGCGAGACACTCCGCATCCGGCACGAAGAAAGTAAACAAGACTAACAAAAGTGATCTAGATATGCTAATGTAAGGGTATACCCGCATGAACGGTACATTTACCAAATCTTTAACGATTAAAAAGCGGCCAATTTTCGAATTTGCCGCTTTTTTGTGTTATAATATGGTGCCAGAATAGGCTTCGGGATATTGAATCCATGATTGATGCAAGTTGCTATTCATGCAGTATGCAGAATATTAAATAAAGGATGGTATGCTTAATGATTAGTACAAGCGGCATCACGCTCCGCTACGGAAAACGTGCACTTTTTGAAGATGTGAATATCAAGTTCACGCCAGGCAACTGTTACGGTCTGATCGGCGCCAACGGAGCCGGCAAATCAACATTTTTGAAAATTTTGTCCGGTGAAATTGAAGCAAACTCGGGAGAGGTGCACATCACCCCGGGCGAACGCATGGCCGTTTTGAAGCAAAACCACTTTGAATATGATGAGTATCCGGTTCTCGAAACTGTAATTATGGGCCACAGCCGTCTTTATTCCATCATGAAAGAGAAGGACGCGTTGTATGCCAAAGCGGACTTTACTGAAGAAGATGGTTTGCGTGCAGGTGAGCTTGAAGGTGAGTTTGCTGAGTTGAATGGCTGGGATGCTGAGCCGGATGCAGCGGCGCTCCTAATCGGTCTGGGTATTGAACGTGACATGCATGAGAAGAAAATGGTTGATCTGAGCGGTAACGAAAAAGTTCGTGTCCTGCTTGCACAAGCCTTGTTTGGTCGTCCAAACAACCTGTTGCTCGATGAGCCTACCAACCACTTGGACCTCGAATCCATTCAATGGCTGGAAAACTTCCTCATGGACTATGAAGGTACTGTTATTGTCGTATCCCATGACCGTCACTTCCTGAACAAAGTATGTACACACATTGCAGATATCGATTTCGGTAAAATCCAGCTGTACGTAGGTAACTACGATTTCTGGTATGAATCCAGCCAATTGGCACTTGCTTTGCAACGTGATGCTAACAAGAAAAAAGAAGAGAAGATTAAAGAGCTGCAAGCCTTTATTCAACGTTTCTCTGCGAATGCTTCCAAATCGAAGCAAGCGACTTCGCGTAAGAAACAACTCGACAAAATCACGTTGGATGATCTTCGTCCATCGAACCGGAAATATCCGTTCATTAACTTCAAGCCTGAGCGTGAAGCGGGTAAACAATTGTTGACCGTTGATCGTATCAATAAAACAATTGATGGTGTAAACATGCTGAATGATCTCAGCTTTGTGGTGAATAAAGGGGATAAGATTGCCTTTGTTGGCCCGAACGGTAATGCCAAATCGTTGTTGTTTGATATCCTTATGGGTGAAACGGAAGCGGATAGTGGTGAATACACGTGGGGTATTACTACAACTCAGGCTTATTTCCCGAAAGATAACTCCAAATATTTTGACGGAGTAGATATGAGTCTCGTAGATTGGCTTCGTCAATATTCCAAAGATCAGGATGAAACGTACCTGCGTGGATTCTTGGGTCGTATGTTGTTCTCAGGCGAAGAATCCCTGAAAAAAGCAAGTGTACTCTCCGGGGGTGAGAAAGTTCGTTGTATGCTGGCGAAAATGATGCAAACAGGCGCCAACGCCCTGATTTTGGATGAGCCAACGAACCACTTGGATCTGGAGTCCATTACCGCACTGAACAATGGTATGATTGATTTTGACGGCACTATGCTGTTTACATCCCATGACCATCAGTTCATTCAAACCATCGCTAACCGGATTATTGAAATCACGCCAAACGGCGTTATTGATCGCCAAATGAGCTATGATGAGTATCTGGAAAGTGACGAAATTAAAGAATTGCGTAACAAAATGTATCCGGTAGAAGCTTAAGATAAGCTAAGCTGTCTACATTGAGTATGGTTAACGTAGTTAACTATTCGTTTTAATATAAAAAAAGAACCGCAAGCTCTCCAGAGGAGGCTTGCGGTTCTTTTTTGGTCATACAGGGTGATCCTGTAACCATAGAAACATCTCATACAAGAGCTTCTTGCGGTCTAGGATCCGCCAGTACGGCGGCGCTGATTGTTAGGCTTTTTGTTGTTTTGGCTCTTCATTGCTTTAGGGCCGCCTTCAAAATAGGCACTGGATTGGTTACCGGTGTTTGCCTGTTCTTTCTTCTGTGCCAGTTTCTGGCGTATAGCATCCTGCAAACTGACCTTTTTCGGTTCGTTATTATCGCTCATCGTTATTTCCCTCCCGGTCTTACAGTAAGCCGTCCAAATTGGACGGGATGTACTCATTTTATACGTTTTACAAAAGCCCCACAAGGGCAACCTGATAAAATGCTGAAAACCTTCACTTTTTTGACTGGGCCAACATTTTTTCTCTTTACCTACAGCCCTGCGGTCTGGCAACTTTGTTTCGGCATCCCTACAGCAATGCAGCTTGGCAACACTGTTTCTATAGACCCACACGGTACGCATTTGGTAACATTGAACAACCGTAATACGAAACGTTAAAGGAGTGTCGCCCGGTTTGAACGCCTACGAAGAAATACGCAAAGGAGAGCGCGGAGCTTGGGTCAGTATTGTGGCCTATCTGGTCTTGTCTGCTTTTAAATTGATCTGCGGATATTTGTTTGCTTCCAGCGCTTTGCTGGCGGATGGTTTTAATAACCTTACAGATATTGTTGCGTCTGTTGCGGTATTGATCGGACTCCGCATATCCCAGAAGCCACCTGATTCCGATCATGCCTATGGTCACTTTAGAGCGGAAACGGTCGCTGCCCTAATTGCTTCATTTATTATGGCCATGGTTGGCCTACAGGTATTGGTTGAAGCGGTTCGTTCCTGGTATGAAGGAAACTTTGTAGCACCAAACCTGTGGTCAGCGGCAGTTGCCGTTGTCTGTGCGCTGGTGATGCTGGGCGTATATCGTTACAATCATCGTCTTGCCAAACAAATTAATAGTCAGGCTCTAATGGCTGCGGCCAAAGATAATCGTTCGGATGCCTGGGTCAGCATAGGTGCTGCGATCGGAATCATCGGTGCACAATTTGGCCTTCCTTGGTTGGACAAAGTAGCTGCAATTGCTGTAGGTCTGTTGATTTGTAAGACAGCTTGGGAGATTTTCCGTGATTCAACACATCGTCTGACAGACGGATTTGATCAGAAGGAACTCACAGACCTAAGATCATCTGTGGCGCGAGTTCCTGGTGTGGAAATGATTAAGGACGTGAAAGCACGTGTGCACGGCAGTCATGTACTGGTGGATGTAGTTATTGAGGTGGATGGAGGACTGAGCCTGATCGAAGGTCATCAGATCTGTGACCGGGTCGAAGAGCGCTTGAAACGTTCACATAATATTATGCATGTACATGTGCATGTGGAGCCGAAGATGGAAGAAGGCACGACGGGAAGCCCTTGAAATCGGGAGGGACAAACCGGAAATAAACATATTTGAAATGAAAAAGAGGACAGCCGCTGCCTGCGTGCTGTCCTCTTTACTTATCGTTAGAACGATTATACGATACTATTGAATAGCAACGTGGATCCAAGCTTTACCTTTCCACGTATACACTTGTACCCATTGACCACCATCGAATCCATCTACAACTTCACCTGTCGTATCAATGACTTGGGAACCCAGTGCACCGATTGGTTTGCCATTAGGTGCATCATAGAACCATGTGCGCTCCAACAGGTTGAGCAGCATTGTAGGGACCAGAACCTCATCTCCTGCTTTCACAACAGGCTCATCAAAGATTTTGTCATCCTTTGTTGAAGTTGTTGTTTCAGTAGTCGTTGAAGTACCTTCTGTACCCGTTGTGTCTACTGTTGTGCCAGTTACGGTCTCAGCTGTGCCTTCTACAGTGTCTACAGCAGGTTTGTTCACTTCAACAGCCGGCGTTGTTGTGGTTGTGGGAGTTCCCGTTTCTGGAGCTACCGTTCCGGTAACCGCTTCCTCAGCACCTGCGGCAGCAGCCATGGAACCCATCAAAGTCAGAGCAGCGGCAAAACTTACGATTTTTTTCATTTGTTTTTCCTCCTCGGTTAGGTATGTAGTTTGTTGTCCTGTGTTAAAAGTAACCAAGCAAGCTTACTTATGAATCACAAATTATAACAATATTTTCTTGGATTCTCCAGTGTCAACTGGAGCATATGTGGGTATAAGGAGAGCCTGTAAATATCATACTTCGGTGGGAGAAAACCGGGTTGGCTATGTCATAATGGTCCTGTTTTTATGATGTAATCGGGGAGAAGCGATGGAATAGACCAGAAGGGAGCGTAATACATAATAGAGATAAGTCGTAATGTGCGGGGGGAGAATTGTTGCAAAAAGAGATTATGAACGCACAAAAGCCTACCGGCTTTTGCAAGCTCGATAGGCTTTTGTATGTATCGAATGCTGTTCATAATTGGGAAGCGTCATTCATCGCATTCGGCTGCGTCCCGTAATCAGGGAGATGACGAACAGTACAACAAAGATGAAGAAGAGTACTTTGGCAATCGAAGCAGCTGCCTCAACAATACCGAAGAATCCGAAAATACCAGCAACAAGAGCAATAATTAGAAATAGTACCGACCATTTCAACATGGGTATCATCCTTTCGTTTATAGAACTTGGTAGCGAGAAGTGTTCGTCTCACTGCCGTGTGTAGTTGTTCTTTAACCGAGGCCTATGGGGTTGAAACATTGCGATATTTTACCAGGAGGAGTTGTTTTTACAGTTCATATCCTATTTGTTTCGCCTCGGAATGGGTCGGGTAACTAAGCAATAACAAAACCGATTTATACTGGAAAGTGAGGTTCTTTTATGATCTATCAAATTAGTGTGGCTTTAATTGCAATTGCATTTGCAGTACTTGTATTCTTCTTAATTCGTACCTTGAAGTCCGCTCAGGGTTCACTCGACAATGTGTCACAGACACTGCAGGAAGTACAGAAGACCATTGATGAGCTTAGTTATGAAGTCAAACAGACAGTAAGGCATGCCAATGATATTACAGTTGATGTGCAGCACAAGATGAAACAAATTGATCCTGTTATGGAATCTGTACAGAATCTGGGTGAAGTGCTGAACGAAGTGACGGAAGCAGCAAAGCAGGTGTCATCCACTTTGATGGCCAAGTTTCAGACGAAACGTAGCAGCACTGAACAGAGTAAGCGCTCAGAAGTAGCGAATGTAGTACAGACACCGCCTGCTACACCGACAGATCGGACACTGCAATCCTATGAAGCTACATATCATGATGATGCCAAAGGAAGCAAAAGCTGGCTGAAATATGTGGATGTAGCTGCTAATGTATGGCAACGTATGCGGAAATAGCATGACCGTTTTGTAATGAATAGAAGTCTTCAGAGCGGTGATGAACCTGATGAAAGGGTGAGAATCATGATGAAACTACTGCTTGTTATGTTTAGCGTAATTTCTCCCTTTTCCGTTCAACCGGCAGCGGTACCCGCTGCTCATGATATGCAATGGACGGTAGTGGAAGAGGAGACACCAGAGATTATTCTGGCTGCTGATCGATCCGGACCTGTCCAGCACTTTCGGACTCTGAATGACATTTCTCTGGATGACAGCATCGATGATATTTTAGCCAATAAAGGCCAGCCGATTCATAAGGAACATGATCCATACCTGGGTTGCCCTGAGTATCAATTCAAAGATGTAACGGTTGGGCTCTGCGAAGATACAGGAGTGGTCAATTATGTGCATATTGATGCTTCCGAGAAACGTCTAAAGCTTAATCAGGAATGGATTGATATGAACATTGAGGCCATTCGAGATGTTTTGGGCAAGCCGCATTATGTAGCAGAGGATGGAGAAGTATTTCTTCGAGGAAGCCAGGCGCTGAAAGTATATATGAAGCCAGGCTCCAATCATATTGAAGGAATAGACCTCTTTGATGAATCGGTTTCCTAGGATTGGATAATTCACAAGCGTTTCAACCTGATATCGTATGGTTATATACTAAGTAGCTCGATAAAGAAGATCAATCAGAGGAGAGTGGAAACGATGAATTCAACCAATGCGCAAGCTTATGCAAAAGTGGTAGAAAACGGAGTCCAAGCGGTAGAAGCGGTGAAAGAATTGCAGATTACCGGATACCTTGCTGATCATATCTTCGTTCTAGCTCATGAAAAGGATCGTACAGATCGAATTGCCGATACGGCAGATGCCAAAGAGATTGGTATCAAGGAAGAAGGGGTATTTGATTCCTTGGCGAACCTGTTCCGCTCCCGCGGTGATGAACTCCGGGCCAAAATTGTTTCGATGGGATTCACCGAAGCTGAGGCAGATTTTTACGAGAGTGAACTCGATAAAGGCAAAGTACTTGTGATTGCCAAAAAGAAAGAATAGCTTAGACGATCCAAAGCGTAAGCTGGAGCCTTCTGAGAATGGACAAGCTTCAGAATCGAGTGTTTTGCATCATTCAAAAGAGCTTTTAAGTTGATGACCGCAGAATGCTTAACCAAAAACATAGATAAGGAATGGGGATATCCCCATTCCTTATCTATGTTTTTGCAAGTTTGGAAGCGGGATCAGAACGCAGCAAAAACAGGGTAACCAGCGGGTGAATTCTCCTGCGATGGTGCCATTTACTGATAGAAGTTTTCTGATAATAGGATTATAGTTATACTAGGAATTATTATGTCTACCGCTGTGTTGTATGCGAAATTTGTATAATTAAGGTTGTTAGCTGACCTGATAAGAATCGACAAACCCGGACGCCACAGATAAGGAGATAGAAATGAGAATACTTATTGTTGACGACAATCCGACGAATGTCATTATCATTCGAGAAATTCTGAAAAAAGAAAACTATCGTGACATTGTAACGGCAAGTTCTGCGATGGAGATGTTTGAAGTCCTTGGGATTGGTGAGGAAAACAATGAACTTCGTCCCAAGCCGTCGGATATTGACCTGATTTTGCTAGATATGATGATGCCGGAGATGGATGGAATCGAAGCATGCAGTATTGTGCAGAAATTTGAAAATCTCAAGGATATACCTATTATTATGGTAACTGCGATTGGAGATTCCAAAAAATTGGCCGAAGCGCTGGATGCAGGTGCATCCGATTATGTGACCAAACCAATTAACAAAGTCGAATTGATGGCCAGAATTCGTCTTGCGCTTCGCCTAAAACAGGAGAAGGACTGGCATAAAGAGAGGGATCAGCGGATTCAGGATGAACTGAAACTTGCGGCTATGGTACAGAATGCTGTGCTAAGCCCAGCAATTGAAGATCCGTTATTCCACGTTAATGCTATTTACAAACCTTCGTTTGAACTTGCGGGTGATTTGTATTCCTGGTACCCGCTTGGTGAAGGCAGATATGGAGTCCTGCTGCTGGATATGATGGGGCATGGGATATCTTCATCCCTATTTACCATGTTCATTGCTTCCGTCCTGAAAGACACGGTTACAACGTATGTAGACCCGGAGAAGGTTATTCAGGAGCTGAATCGACGCTTTAATCAGTTGCATCTGGAAAAACAGCTGGTGCAGTACTATTTTACAGCGATATATCTGGTCGTAGATACACGAATGAAGAGGATTGATTATGTTAATGCAGGCCATCCGCCAGCACTCTTTTTCCGTCACGACGGAAGTGTGACAACGTTTGACAGCGTCTGCTGTCCCGTTGGTCTGTTTGACAAGATGGATATTGAACCACAGACCATTCACTACGAAGGCGATGGGCACATTGCACTTTATACGGATGGGCTAACCGAAGCCGTTCAGGGCGATCAGGAAATGCAGCAGGCGTTTCTGAAGGAAAAACTGGCGGGTTCCCACCAGTGGGATGAAGCATCCATGCAGGCGTTGTTCTTCGATGATGAAATTCCGCAGGAACGGGATGATGATAAATGTTTGGTGTGGATTACCTTAAATAAAGGGGTCGAAGCTGAATGAAGATCAGAAATAAACTGCTGATTGGCTTTACCGCCCTGATGGCCATCATGATTGTGCTTACGTTTGTGAGTTACGAACGGCTGAACAGCAGCAATCAACAGATCGATCAGATGTATCAGGAGCGATACCTCAAAGTCAGATATACTTCTTCTGCACGTGGAGAGGTCAATGATATCGCCAAAGTGCTGGCTAACTTGTTGCTAAATCCCAACAATTCCATTAGTGCCGCAGACAGTGATTTAAAGGCCATGCAGGAAAAGGGCGAACGCTACCTTGAGGAAGTGCGGGATCGGGCGGACAGCGCACCAGAGCACCAACTGGTAGATCGTGTGAATACGGCCTGGGAAGCTTACAATGCTTATGCAGCGAGACAGGTCAGCTTAATGTCCCAGAATCGGGTGGAAGATGCCAATAACTACCGGAATGCAACCGGCTTGGCGGTGCAGAAGGAAGCTGTAGACAGCTTGAATGCCCTGTCCCGTTTTCAGGACCAGGAGATAGATACCGAGATTAAAGATGCGAATGCAGCCTATATGCGCGCGGTTCAGATTACAGTAGCCATCATGATTGCCGGATTGTTACTAGCATTGGGTGTCATTATGTGGGTGCTGCCAAGTATTACACGGGGTCTGAATACCGTTTCCATGATGATCACCAGCTTTGGAAAAGGCCGTTATCGAACCATTCGCCGCATTCAGGTGAAGTCTACCGACGAAATTGGTCAGATTGCCAGCGTGTTCAAGGATGTCTCCAATGATTTGGAAGAAAAGCTTGAAGTCGAGAAAGCTTATTTGCAAGCACAGCAAGATCAGAACTGGATGAGTTCCAACATTGCCAGAGTTCCAGAATTGTTGCGTGGTATAGGGTCGATTCGTCAGATCTCGCAGATGTTTATCAGTGAATTCACACCTGTACTTGGAGCTCAACTGGGTGTCGTATACCTAATCGATGAAGAGAAACATCCAGACGAATTGAGACGTTATGGTGCTTATGCATTTGAAGAGAATGAAGATGTTGGCAAAGAGGTATATCGTATCGGCGAGGGACTAATCGGCCAAGCCGCATTGGATATGACGCCAATTATTCTCGAAAAAACGCCAGAGGATTATGTGAACATCGGATCAGCAACGGGGTCATCGCGTGCTTCTGGTGTGATGATCTATCCTGTCGTATTTGAGGATGAACTGATTGGCGTTGTCGAACTGGCATCGTTTGAAGGATTCACAAATTTGCATACTCAGTTATTCTCGCAGCTGATTATGAATTTGGGTGTCATTCTCAACAACGTTCGACGCCGTTTGCGGGTGGAGGAACTGCTGCGTGAATCCCAGGCGCTCACGGAGGAATTGCAGGTGCAATCCGAGGAGCTACAGACACAGCAAGAGGAGTTACGCCGTTCCAATGAAAATCTGGAAGAACAGACGGGAGCCCTCAAACGTTCAGAAGAGCTGTTGCAGCGTCAACAGGAAGAATTGGAACACTTCAATACCGAGCTGATTGCGAAGACTCGTGCACTGGAAGAACAAGTGCGAGAAGTGGAAGAGAAGAACGACGAAATTGAGAAAACCAAAACACAGTTGGAACAGCAAGCCATGCAATTGTCGATGACAAGCAAGTACAAGTCGGAGTTCTTGGCAAATATGTCGCATGAATTGCGTACACCACTTAACAGTCTTTTGATTCTGTCTCAATTGTTATCGGAGAACAAGGATGGAAACCTGAGTGTTAAACAGCAGGAATATGCCCAGACGATCTATATGTCTGGTGCAGATTTGCTGAAAATGATTGATGAAATTTTGGATCTGTCCAAGGTGGATGCGGGCAAAATGGATATCAATTATGAAACAGTGCGAATGGAAGAACTTACCAGCTTTGTTCAACAGAATTTTGGCCCAATGGCGAATAAAAAAGAACTCAACCTGAACATTGAGTTCGACAGCAATTTGCCGGAATGGGTATATACCGACAGCCATCGCGTCAAACAGATTTTGCGGAATCTGTTGTCGAACGCGTTCAAGTTTACCAATCGAGGATCTGTTAGCCTGATTGGACGAAAAATGAAAACAGAAGAGCTTCCTGGGTACCTGAATACGAACCAGGAATATGTAGGCTTTACCGTGAAGGATACCGGGATTGGAATTCCATCAGACAAAACGGATCTGATCTTTGAAGCATTCCAGCAGGTGGACGGTACAACCAGCCGCAAATATGGCGGAACGGGCTTGGGATTGTCCATAAGCCGCGAACTTGCCCGACTGCTTGGGGGTGCTATCAAGGTAGAGTCTTCCGAAGGTGTGGGCAGTTCCTTCACCTTGTTCCTGCCGGATAATCACGAAGATGAGGTTCAGGTGGATGACGCGGTAAGAGAAGCCGCAGTTGCTTCTGAGATTGAAGCCTTCGGGAGAGACTCACAGACGATGCGTTCGGGTAGACAAACCGTGCTCACACCTGACCCGGATAGCACTTCGTTTATGGAGCTGCCTCAAACTGATTTACCTGTGTTGGCACAGCTGGAGGATGATCAGGAGAACCTAGTGGAAGGTGACAAGATTCTCCTCATCATTGAGGATGATGTGAATTTTGCGCATATTTTGATGGATATGGCGAGAGGTAGAGGATTTAAGGCTATTGTGGCGCTTCAGGGAGACAAAGGACTCGAAATGGCCCGTCAATATTTGCCGGATGCGATTATCCTTGATATTCAGTTGCCTGTCATGGATGGCTGGGCGATACTGGGTGAACTGAAAAGCAGCTCGGCGACACGTCATATTCCGGTACATGTCATCTCGGTTATTGATGATATGAAACAAGGTTTGATGATGGGAGCCATTGCCTATTTGAAAAAACCTTCCAGTAAAGATTCGTTGGATAAAGCTTTCTCGCATATCGAATCCTATACAGAGAATCAATTGAAACGTCTATTGATTGTGGAAGATGATGAAATACAGCGGAAAGCAATTATTGAACTGATTGGCCATGATGATGTCGCTATCACAGCAGTGTCCACTGGCAGTGAGGCTTTGAATGAATTGCACAGTCAACGCTATGATTGCATGGTGCTGGACTTGATGCTGACAGATATGACTGGATTCGAGCTGCTTGACCAGATTCGGGACGACCAGTACCTGAATGATCTGCCGATTATTATTTATACAGGCAAAGAGCTCGACAGCAAAGAAGAGATGAAGCTTCGCAAGTACGCGGAATCCATTATCATTAAGGACGTGAAGTCACCTGAACGTCTTCTTGATGAGACGACATTGTTCTTGCACCGGGTAGAAGCTAACCTGCCGGAAGATAAGCGTCGAATTCTGCAGAAACTGCATAACAAGGAAACCTTATTTGAAGGTAAGAAAATACTTCTTGTGGATGACGACATCCGTAATGTATTTGCCCTTTCAAGTGTGCTTGAAGGCTATCGCATGGATGTGACATTTGCGGAGAACGGCCGTGAAGCTCTGGAGATTCTGGATAAGAACCCAGAGATCGATCTGGTATTAATGGATATGATGATGCCGGAAATGGACGGTTATGAGGCCATGACACGGATCAGACAGATACCGAAATTCGAGAAATTGCCAATTATCGCCTTGACCGCAAAAGCAATGAAAGATGATCGTGGCAAGTGCATAGAGGCTGGAGCATCCGATTATGTAAAAAAACCGATCCAAACGGATCAATTGTTATCCTTAATGCGGGTATGGCTGTATTCGTAACCCGATAGTTTGGGTAATGAAAGACAATACATCTATTACGCAAGTAACAAATGAAGAAGTGGAGAGAATATATGACACCGTGGGAACCTACCGAGGCGGAGGCAGAATCGATCCGCATGCCGCAAGATGAAGAGCGTGAACTGATCGAGATCGAATTGCTGTTGGAAGGTATGCACCGTTTATATGGATATGATTTCAGGAACTACGCGTTACCGTCTTTAAGACGGAGAATCTGGCATTATGTACATGCCGAGGGACTGAAGACCATTTCCAGTTTACAGGATAAGGTGCTTCATGACCGTTCTGTATTTGATCGTTTTGTACAGAATTTGTCCATCCCTGTAACGGAAATGTTTCGTGATCCAACCTTGTTTCGGTTCTTCCGGGAACAGATTATTCCTGTACTGAGGACTTATCCATATATCCGGATATGGCATGCTGGCTGTTCTACAGGAGAAGAAGTCTATTCCATGGCGATTATGCTGCATGAGGAAGGACTGTATGACAAGGCAAGAATATATGCAACAGATATGAATGATCGCTCATTGCAGCAGGCCAAGGAAGGCGTATATGGCATTGAGAAAATGAAATTATATACTACAAATTATTTGGAAGCCGGGGGCACCCGCGCGTTTTCGGAGTATTACACCGCGAAATATAATTCCGTTATATTTCATCCTTATCTACGGAAAAATATTATTTTTGCCGAACATAATTTGGCAACAGACCGGTCATTTAACGAGTTTAATGTAATCTTCTGCCGTAATGTCATGATTTATTTCAATGATGAACTGCGGAATCATGTGCACGGACTTTTTCATGAAAGTTTGAGCCACTTCGGCATCCTTGTTCTGGGGTCTAAAGAATCGATACATTTTACGGAATTCAGCGATGCCTACGAGCCGTTAGACCGGACGGAAAAAATATACCGGAAGATTAAATAGGGGGTTAGGCTTAGTCATGGGGCTCAATGAACCAATCCACATATTATTGGTAGATGACCGCCCCGAGAACCTGCTCGCTCTCGAAGCGGTTCTGGAATCGGAACAGTACAAGCTCGTCAAGGCAACCTCCGGGGAAGAGGCACTTCGCTGTTTGCTGAAAGACGAATTTGCGGTCATTGTACTGGATGTGCAGATGCCTGGGATGGACGGAATTGAGACAGCAAAACTAATCAAGGCGCGTGACAAGTCCAAGGACGTGCCGATTATTTTCATCTCTGCAAATAGCAGAGAGGCAGAGCATTTATTTGCAGGTTATTCCGCTGGGGCCATTGATTATATGGTCAAGCCGTTTATCCCTCAGATTTTGAAATCCAAAATCGAGGGCTTTGTAGAAATGTTTATCACGAATAAACGTTTGAAAACACAGACGATGCTGCTGCATCAGAAGACGCAGGAACTGGAGAAAATGAACCAGCAGCTCGTTCAGGCCAAAGAGGAAGCGGAAATCGCAGCAAACGCGAAGACTGAGTTTCTTGCCATGATGAGTCATGAGATTCGTACGCCGATGAATGGCGTTATCGGTATGGTTGATCTGTTGATGGAAACCGATCTGAAAGAAGATCAGAAGGAATACGCGGACATTGTACGTCGCAGTGCCGATGCACTCGTTACAGTGATTAACGATATTCTTGATTTCACCAAGATGGAATCCGGAAAAATGGAGCTGGAAGAGCATCCGTTCGAACTTGTGTCCTGTATACGTGAAGTACTGAGACTCTTCGCGGTTGAAGCTGGCAAAAAGAATATTGAGCTGGAATATTTCCTGGAAGATTCGGTACCCGAACTGATCTATGGAGATATGGCAAGGCTGCGCCAGGTTTTATTGAATCTGATTGCCAATGCCATTAAGTTCACGGACCACGGTGGCGTGTATCTGATCGTATCCGTTAATGAGGAAAAAGACGGGCGAATGACGCTGGAGTTTGCTGTAAAAGATACAGGAATAGGCATAGCGCCAGACAAAGTAGATCGTCTATTCCAGCCGTTTTCCCAACTGGATACATCCATGACGCGTAAGTATGGTGGAACTGGACTGGGGCTGGCTATATGCAAAACGCTCGTTGAAATGATGGGTGGAAAGATATATCTGGATACGTCGGAGCTGCGTGGTGCTACGTTTGTATTTACCATTCAGGCGCAGCGGTATGTCGAGACTGAGCTGACGACAGGTATGGGGGAAGATCAGCTTACGGACATTAAAAAAAATTATGAAATGCATCCAAGTGTATTAATCGTTGATGATCACCCTATTAATCAGAAACTAATGTCTATTATGCTGGGCAAGCTAGGACTCGTCGCAGATATCGCCGAAGATGGCAAGAAGGCGCTGGAGATGGTTTTGGCGAACCGCAATTATGATTATATATTTATGGATTTGCAGATGCCCGTGATGGATGGATTGGAATGTACTCGCAGAATTCGTGAGAGCCTTCCTCAAGACCAGCAGCCGGTTATTGTAGCGATGACCGCCAATGTCATGGATGGTATTCAGCAGCGATGTTCTACTGTGGGTATGGACGATTACATCAGCAAACCTGTGAAAATGGGCAATGTGAAACAGAAGTTGTCCCGATTTCAGGAAGAAAGGCAAGGGTTCAAATCCAACACCTCGGCCATAAATCAGGCCAATTGAAATATTTGCTAATTCGATTACTGTTTCATATGTGCTGTAGATGGGTTATTAGGTAAAGAAACCATTGATCAGGAGAGAGATGTCTAATGAATACAAATAAAAATGAAAAATTCAATGCAAGAACAGAAACACATGACGGCGTGTGCACGGTGTATCTGACTGGCGAACTGGATTTGTCGGTTGCTCCTGAATTCCGTTTGGTAATGGAGCCGTTAGTGGACAACAAGGAACAAGATTTGATCATTAACATGCAAGACTTGAAGTACATCGATAGTACAGGGATTGGTATCCTGTTATCTGTTCTGAAAGCACGGCATGGAATGGAAGCTCGCTTTGAAGTACAGGAAGTTCCTGCGCAAATTCAGAAACTTTTTGATATGACGGGTATTGCCAAATTCTTTGTCTCACAGAAGAATTCCCAATAGGAAAGGATCGAAAAAGGAATGAATGCAGAAGTTCAAAGAGTCACCCTTAATTTACCGGCGACAGCTGATTACGTTGATATTGTAAGACTCAATCTTTATGGTGTTGCGTCCAAAATGGGATTTTCTTATGAGGACATTGAGGATATGAAGGTTGCTGTATCCGAGGCCTGCAATAACTCTGTACTGTATGCTTACTCACACGAAGGCGGCATGGTTGAGGTTGTGTTCGAAGTGGATAATGACACGCTGGCTATTACCGTCAAAGATGAAGGAGCCAGCTTTGAGAACATCAACCCGGCGGTATCCCGTGCAGGCCTTCACGACAAAGAGCTGACAGATGCCCAAATCGGTGGACTTGGTTTTTACCTGATGCAAGCTCTGATGGATGATGTCAGTGTGGAAAGTGAGACGGGCAAAGGTACGAAAGTAGTACTCGTAAAACGTCTTGCAAGAAGTGAGGAGAAAGTATGAATGAAAAAGTGACTCCCCCAGAGTCCATGTCTGAAGCAATAGGTTTGATCTGGGAATACCAGCAAACCCAGGATAACGAAATTGCAACAGTTCTTATCCGCAAATATGAACCGATGGTGAAGATGGCAGCAGGTAAAATTGCGCGGAATCGACCCGATCTGTATGAGGATTTGTATCAGACCGGGCAAATGGCCCTAATTCGTTTGCTTAAGCAATACGATATTAATCTGGGTATTCCGTTTGAACCTTATGCCATGAAGAGCATGATCGGTCATATGAAGAATTATTTAAGGGACAAGTCCTGGTACATTCAGGTGCCCCGCAGAATTAAGGAAAAGGGAGCACTTGTCCAGCATGCTATTGATGAATTGACAGTGAAGCTGGAGCGTTCACCAGGTGTGAACGAGATTGCTGAATATCTGGACTTAACCCCTGAAGAAACCATCGAAGTCTTAGCTGGTCGGGAATGTTATCACTATGTGTCACTGGATTCTCCGCTATCACAGGATGAGAGTGCAGCCACTTTAGGCGAACTGATCAGTTCTGATGTGAATGACTTCGATTCGGTTGAGAAGCGGATGGACTTGCAACAGGCATTGGGACAATTGAAGGAACAGGAACAAAAAGTGCTTATTTTAGCATTTCAGGATGGTCAGTCGCAGCGGGCAATTGCTCAGAAATTGGGAGTCTCCCAAATGAGTGTATCCCGTATTCAGAAGCGAGCCACTGAGAAATTAAAACAGATTATGTCGAATGCTTCATTATTATGAGATGTAGATCGGTGACGATATTGAGCACGGCATAGAGAAGGACACGTGATTCCAATGGAATGCATACGTGTCCTTTTTTTGGGATCAATGATTTTTAATGAACAGTATGAATGCAGGAGTGGATGTTTGTGATTGTGGATAAAGTCAAGCTGGAAGCGCGTCGGGATAAGCTTACCTACTCAGACCATTGGGAATGGTGGGATTGGGTGGCACCTGATCAGGAGAGTATGGCTGATGCCTTGGAGGAACTCACGAGCGCATTTCCAGAAATGCAGTACTGGCTTCGCAAAATACCGGAGGTAGAGTCCAACTACCTGTCCGTCCGCTTCATGAACGGCACGGAGCCCGTGATATTCGGGTCATTATTATATGCGGTCAAAAATGAAAGAAACGATCAACGTAAAGATAATCAGATGTTTTTCTATGTGGATCAAGAAAGACTGGTTACCTTGAATGTAGATGACAATACCAGAGGTATTATGAATACAGGTGAACGTGCAGCCATGTTACAACAATGCAGTGAAGCCCGGGACGGAATGTTTGTGCTCTTTCGGGCGATATTGCATTATTACCATGTGGGTATGGATCATTTTGAGATGAATCTGAGGGAATTGGAGCGGACGATGGAATCCCGCAATGCACGCACGTTGATGGATCAGATTCTTGCGGCCAGATTTGAGCTGTTGTATTGGAGTAACCTATTCATTCCGTATTCCGAATTGATGGCTGCCGCCAGGGAAGCCTATCTGGATGAATTGAAAGAGAATCGCTTTTTCCAGCAACTCCAGCATCGGATCGAACGGATGGAGCGTTTGTTCAAACATTATGAGACAGAGATTGATACATTGATCTCCATTGATAATGCCATTTCAGGAGTGCGGGGCAATGAGATTATGAAGACACTGACCCTTGTAACCTCGGTATTCACGCCCGCAACGGCTGCAGGAGCCATCTGGGGAATGAACTTTGAGAATCTGCCTTGGATCGACAAGACATGGGGTGTTGTACTCGTCCTTGCGCTTATAATCATTAGCATGATTGGCATGTATGTATGGATGATGATGAAGGGCTGGACAGGGGATCTGCTCAAAGTGAAGTCCTCCCAACCGTCGGCCAAAGAAACAGAGAAGCGTGCCAATGGCAAACGAAGGCGATGACTTTGTCAGCCTCACCCTGTGCCTTTTATTTTTTATAATCTTCAATGTATCCCAGTAAGTCCGCAATATATTGTCCCACAATCGGCATGTTTACGAATTGACTGAGAATAAAAGCGAGCAGACCAAGAACGACGAAGGTCCCTACCGTCAAACCCAAACCACGCGCCATACCAGCGGTGAAGTTGGTAATGATACGTTTTTTGGGACTGCTGTAGTTTTCGATAATATCCTTGATTTGAGATTTTTCCAGACTGTCTGCAATCTGATCCAGTCTTGTGTTCAGACGTTTGACCTCATGTCGCAATTCAAAAGGGTGTTCGCTGGTATCATACTGTTGTGCAGGTTTTCCTCCGGTTATAGGCGTATTGCCGTTCATTGTGACTTTACTCATGTTCTTCCTCCTTTAATCTCGCAGTGGATAAAAAATAGCCAGCTGGAATACAGCTGGCTATTGGTCACTCGATCCAAAGCCTTACAGGCTGGTCGAGTTCAATTCTTTACGTGCATCTTCCTTCGCTTCTACAGAAGCGGCAGCCACTTCGTCTGACGCTTTGGATGCTTCATTCGCCACATCAGCGGAAGCTTTTCTTACGGAGTCCATAACGTCATTACGGCCTTGGTTTACCGTTTTTGCAATATCAGAAGTTTTGGAAGAGACCGTTTTAGCCAGTTCGGAAGCTTTATCACCAACAACCGCTGCAACTTCTTTTGTGCGATCTGTAACGATCCCCACTTTCTCGGAAAGGTCACCACGCAATTCGCGTCCTGGTTTAGGGGCAAAGAGTAGTGCTGCAGCTGCTCCCAGTAAACCTCCGATGAAAATTCCTTTGGCGAAAGTGGAACCGCTTTGTACAGGATATTGTTCTTCTGCTTTATTCATGTCAAATCACTCCTTCTTCAAATTTAAGAAACGGATACGAAACAACGAACACCTTGTTGGACCGATCAGGCAGCCTGTCTGAACAGTCTGGACACAAGCCCCAGCAAAAAGACAAAGACCGCTGTTCCAATGATGGCAGGAATTACGGCAAAGTTACCGATGACCGGTCCCCAGTTACCAAGCAAGAGTGCTCCCAGCCAGGCTCCGGCAAATCCGGCAACCATTGCACCGATGATTCCTCCAGGCATGTTATGACCGGCAAGTGCATCACCGATTACACCGATAATGACTGCCATAACAATGCTGATAATGATACCCCACATAACAACCGCCTCCTTTGTGCTTGATGTAGGATGGTGTCTGTTCGCGTTTGCTTACTTCGTATATAAACGCCGTGCTTCCAGGTGAAACAATCAATGTAGAGAGATCTGTACTGGAAATTATAGGATATTGCAATTCAGACGGAACGTTGAATCCCTTTAATCATACAGAAGATCCAAGCCAGTCCAGCAGCAAATCCGGTGAAAACGTCAGTTGGAAAATGTACACCCAGCATGATACGGCTGAGGCCGACTAGAAATATAAATGTAATTCCGCAAAGGACAGGTAGTGCAGCTCCAGACAAACGTTGATGTCGTTCAATTGCCCAGATGACAAAGAGCATGCCATAAAACCCCATCGAGATCATCGCATGGCCACTTGGAAAACTATATCCGTGAACAACCAGTAGATGTTCCAGCTCAGGTCTGCTGCGCCTGAATATTTCCTTCAATAAGGTGTTGAGAATCCACATCATGGCAAAACTGCTGAGTAACGCATAACCATATATGAGGAAACGGGGACGACGCTGCCACAAGAAAAGAATGGAAAAACCGATAGCTGCGATGGCAGAAAGTCTGAAAGAACCGAGCGCAGTAATGAATGAAATGAAAGGTAGCAGATAAAGACGTGAATTCGAGTTCAGATAAAACAACTGCTGGATCTGGTCATCCAATGAAACGATAACATCGTTACCCAGTAACGCTCCCAGAGCTGCCAGTAAGAAGACAACCGAAACGCTGGCTATAATTCCAACACCAACCCAGTTGAGCAGTGGACGTACCGAAGTTTTGCGAGCTAACCCGGAAGTGGGTAATTGCGTTTTGCGCAGCATATATGAGTATCTCCTTCAGTGAGGGTAGTAGGTAGATAAAGATTGATAAAGGATTACCCGAAATGTCTGTCGAAAAAACTGTAAAAACGTCGCTTTTGTACTATACTATTTAAGATATCCCATGCGGCGTCGTGACGCAAAGCAGAGATGAATTCGGGAGTATAAAGGAGAGAACTCGCATGGAGAGTGCCCTGTTAATTAAAGAATACCGTGCGGGCGTTATGGAATGCGCCCATTACGGACACATAAGCATTACGGATGAGAACGGCAATGTTGTATATTCAGCCGGCGATCCTCATTTTAGATCGTTTACCCGTTCGTCCGCCAAGCCTTTTCAGGCTATTCCGGGAATTCGTGCTGGTATTGCCGGGCATTATGGTCTGACAGCTCAGGAGATTGCCATCATGTCTTCCTCGCACCGTTCGGAACCGATGCATATTCAGGTGCTGGAGCAGATAGAAAGCAAAATAGGATTGGGGGAGGAGTGCTTGATTTGCGCACCGAGTTATCCCCTCAATGAAGAAAGCCGAAATCAATGGCTGCGCGCCCAAGGAGAGAAACGTCGTATTCTACACAACTGCTCCGGTAAACATCTGGGCATTCTCGCATACACTCAGATGAAACAGGCCGATTTGGGAAGTTATGCAGAGCCAGAACATCCGGTACAGCGTGAAATTCTCGAGACCATGGCCTATATGGCAGGGATTGAACAGAAAGAGATTAAACTTGGGACGGATGGCTGCGGCTTTCCGGTATTTTCGTTGCCGTTATCGGCATTGTCGAACGCATATCTGAAGCTGGCTTGCCCGGATCTGATCGAGGACCCATCTACACGTTCGGCGGTAGAGACCATTACTGGAGCCATGAACGAATATCCGTTAATGGTAGGAGGAACGCAGCGAGTGGATTCCGTGCTGCTTGAAGATAGCAATATTGTAGCCAAAGGTGGCTTCAAGGGTGTGTTTGGTTTTGCCCTGAAAAAGGAACGCCTCGGAATTACGTTCAAAGTGCTTGACGGTTCGGAAGAAGAATGGGCCTATATTGCCCAATCCATTCTGGAGCAGATTGGATATAGCAATCGGAAAACCATTGAACGACTGGCAGAAGTATATCCACCTGACATTCGGAACGACGCCGGTAAAGTCGTAGGGCGTGCAGAGATCGAATTCAAGCTTCACTCACCTGAGGAGAGCGTATAACCATATGCAAGGGGCGTGATTAGAATTCCCGGACCACGGGTAAAGATGACATACCAACTGGTATTGATCTATAGAATTCTAAATATACACGCAAGAACTGCTGCGATAGTACGGCAGCTCTAAACTCTTGGAGGTGGATGAACATGATTAAAGTAGTGACATCGGAAGAAAGGCACACGTCGGATCGAGGTTGGATACACAGTGAATTCAGCTTTTCCTTTGCGGACTATGATGATCCAAGCAATGCCCATTTTGGTTGTCTTCTGGCTCATAATGACAACACACTGATGCCGCAGGAAGGCTTTAAGCGACATCCACATCATGACTTGGAGATTGTTAGTTATGTCATATCAGGTACGTTAAAACATACGGATAGCATGGGAACGGAGCAATTGTTGGAACCGGGAACGGTTCAGGTCATGAGTGCGGGTACTGGCGTAGAGCATTCAGAGACTAACCCGTCAGAGGATGAACCTGTACGCTTTCTACAGATGTGGTTCCTGCCATCCCAGCGCATGTTGAAGCCCTCGTATACTAATCGTCGTGTAGAGGCTCAGGAGCATCTGAACCGTCTTTGTCCGATTGTATCAGGGCAAGGGGGAGAAGGAGCAGAGGGAGCATTGCCTATTTCACAGGATGTAACTTGCTATCTATCCCATCTGGAATCTGGTCAAAAATTAATGTACCCTCAACATGAAGATAGGCGTACACATCTCTTCCTTATTAGTGGCCATATCGAGATTGTATGTTCGGATGGCAACTTCAATCTCAAGCCGGGTGATGCTGCACGAATCCGCAAAAGCTGTGATCTGCAAATTACAGGTACAGGCAGCGAGACTGCTGAATTTGTATTGGTGGATTTGCCTTAACGAAAAAACAAAAATAAGAGGACCTGTTCCCACTGTGATGTGGAGAACAGGTCCTCTTTTCCATGGGCAATGCCGCCCTAGGATTTGCGGAGATTACCCAGTTCGGAAGCGACAGCTTCCACTTCAGAGATACTGAGATGTTCCTTACTCAGGACCATCTCATACAGGTCGAACAAATCTTCATACTTCTCAAGTGGGAAAGCCGAAGCTTGCATGGCAGCTCCACTGGCCATCCGCAGCTTCGTTTTGATCGCTTCAATCATATATTCCATGTTGGCTGCGCTTGCTTGCGTTAAATCCATCGTTATGTCCATCCCTTCCGTATCGGAAACTGTTGTCATTGTATCACGATTGGACAGGCCCAGGCCAATGCTTTTGCGGCGAAATCAAGCATCGGGTAAAATGAGGAATATAACAATAGAGCCTTAGGTAGGAAGTACATGTGTAAAGGAGGTAAGAGATTGGCAGTATATAAGCGGGAATTGGTTAGGCATCAAAGTAGGGAAGCCCGCCAAAATGTGCAGGGAGAAGACTTGGTATTGTTTTTTAAGCACATCTATAAGCTTCATTCACCGGATGAAATCACCTTTGTCTGTATCGGGACGGACCGTTCCACCGGAGATGCTCTGGGCCCACTGACAGGCAGTCTACTGGAGGAGTATGGAGTGAATCATGTTATAGGGACGCTGGCTTCTCCTTGTGATGCGGATACGCTGGAGAAGAGGCTGGCGCTTGTCCCGTCACATCATGCCATCATCGCCATAGATGCTTGTCTGGGTCCAAAACAGGCAACAGGTACATACTATCTTGCGGAACATCCACTTATTCCGGCAAAATCGGTTGGAGGCAAGCTGCCGCCAGTTGGTCATTACAGCGTGGCTGCTGTAGTGAATGCTAATGGACCGAGACCTTATTCCATTCTACAGATGACCTCGCTTCATTTCGTTATGGGCATGTCCAGATCGATTGCGGAGGCGGTCGCTGAAGCAGTGAAATACAGATAAACGTTTCATTAATGATATGCAGGCTTAATAATATACAACTTGAATTAATTTAATTCGCGCAGAGAGAGGGATTTATATGGAAAAAGTGATGTGTGACGGAACGACGATTTGTTATGCCGAACAGGGTAAGGGAGAAGCACTCATTTTGCTCCACGGATACTGCGGCAGTTCATCCTACTGGGATGAAATAGTGCCTGAGCTTGCACGCAACTATCGTTGCATCGTACCCGATCTGCGTGGACACGGTAAAACGGACGCACCAGTAGGTAGTTATACCATTGATCAGATGGGCAATGACGTATTGCAATTAATGGATGAGCTAAAGGTGGACAAGGCTTTTCTGCTCGGTCACTCCATGGGCGGATATATCGCACTTTCTATCGCACAGCGCCACCCAGAACGATTGAATGCCTTCGGCTTGATTCATTCCACAGCCTTTCCGGATAGTGAAGAAGGCAAAGAAAAACGCCTTCGTGCAGTATCCACCATTCAGACGGAAGGCATTGTTCACTTTGTAGATGGTCTGGTTCCCGGTTTGTTTGCACCAGAACATGTTGAATCGCTATCGTCACAAGTGACACGTGTGAAGGAAATTGGTTACCAGACAGCGCCACAAGGGGCAACTGGAGCTGCACTGGCTATGCGTGAACGGCCGGACCGCCGTGATGTATTATCAGCTACACCGCTTCCCGTCCTGTTGGTTGCCGGTCAGAAGGATGCTGTCATTCCGCCGGAACGAACATTCACAAGTGACAAGCCACATATTACACAAGCCGTGATTCCTGGAGCAGGACATATGAGCATGTATGAAGCTCCGGAAGAATTAATTCAGGTCATTAAACAATTTTTGACGGGATTATCGAAATAATAATGGTACATGAATAGAGTATCCGATGATTTCGCCTCCTTGGCGGAGCGTCGATACCTTGCTAAACCCCTGCACCGTTCGCTCAAGAACGGCAGGGGTTTTAGTTGTTTAGGGCCAGAGCATAGGGCGAGCTATAGACCATGTTTTGGCTTTTTGTCATGGCATGAATTAAAATGATGAGAATGGATCTTGCAATTGAAACTGGAATGTACACGATCGAACGATGAGGGGGCACATAGCATGTTCAGGAAAGATTATCTGCTCCGCATGATGGAGGAAATGACAGAAGCGATCGGCAAAGTATTTACACTTAAACAACAGCGAAAACACACGGAGGCTCTGTCCGAGCTGGACGAGCTACTGCGTAGGCAGTTTGGACTGAATTTATCTCTGCTGAACTCACTGCCGGCCGAAGATGTCATTGAAATGTTCCGTTTTCGCGGCGTCATTGAAGTGGACAATCTGCAACAAGCCGCCAGGCTGATTGAAGAAGAGGCGTACATTTATAATGAAAAGGCCAAAGTAGAGGGCATAGATGATCAGGAAAAAATGGAGTCGGAGAATGAAGCACTTATTCGTCTGATGAGAGCACTTCATTTTTACCTATACGCACTGAATAATGGGGCTAATCCGAAGCTGCTGGATGCACCAGATCGTGTGGAGGGAATATTGGAGCAGACGAAACAATACGAACTTCCGGCACGAACGGAAAAGCAGCTTGCCCTGTATCGTGAACAGCAGGGGCGTTATGATCAGGCTGAGAATAGCTGGTACAGACTGCTGCAGGTAGACGACAGCCATCCCATTCAGTATCGGGGTGAGGTACAGGCTTTCTATGAAAGGTTAAGACAACTGGAAGATGAGCAATTGCTACAAGGTGGCTTGCCTCGTGAGGAAGTGGAAGAGGGGCTTGCCGAGCTGAACCGTTAAACCGATGAATAGGCCCGTTAACTTGGAGAGGGAACGGAATTGTGTTATGGTAACGGTTGACCAAACCAAACCGAAAGTGAGATGTACCCCCGTGGATTCATTGCGAAAGCTTATACAAGACATCTTTGAACAGAATTCGCTGATTACAGCGACCTGGAGCCAGCTGCGCAGACGGGACAATGTCTCGTATACGAAAGTGCAAGTCAAGCCGGTAACGCTCAAGAATCAGCTTCATTATCAATTCGCATTTCATTATACCAACAAAGTGTTGCATGAGAATTTGACTCCGGATGAAGCGGCAGAGCGCATGACTTTGCTATGCGAAGAGACGTTTCGTCAAGGACTGCTCTGTACTACAGACGCAGACTATCAAATTTTGATCAGCAAAAAATATAAAGTGTCCATCCTGACCAAGTCGGCTTCCAAAACTGCGGTGGACCTCTCGCATAATCGCAAAAAGCAATATGTGCTGGAAGATGGAGTTCCCGTTTCGTTCCTGGTCGAGCTGGGGATTATGAGCGAGGAAGGCCGCGTTTTGGCTCGTAAGTACGACAAGTTCAGACAGATCAACCGTTTCCTCGAAATGGTACAGGATGTCATCCCGCATCTGCCGGAGGGCCGTCCATTGACCATTGTTGATTTTGGTTGCGGAAAGTCTTATCTCACCTTTGCTTTATATCACTATTTGTCCGTACAACAGCGCAGATCGCTCAAAATTATTGGACTCGACTTAAAAGCCGATGTTATTGAACACTGTAATGATCTAGCAAACAAATTGCATTACGGTGATCTGAAGTTCCTCGTTGGGGACATCGCTGACTACGACGAGCTCAATGAGGTGGATATGGTCGTAACGCTGCATGCCTGTGATACAGCAACCGATGCTGCTTTGGAGAAAGCTGTTCGTTGGGGCGCTTCCGTTATTCTATCTGTACCGTGCTGTCAGCACGAACTATTTGACCAGATTGAATCCAACGTGATGAACCCGTTGTTGTCACACGGTATTCTGAAGGAACGCTTCTCCGCTTTGGCAACGGATGCCATTCGGGCCAAGCTGCTCGATCTGATGGGATACAAAACGCAGTTGCTCGAATTTATCGACATGGAGCATACGCCGAAAAATATATTAATCCGTGCCGTACGAGGCCAGGCTGGACAGACTGCTGACATGTGGAAAGAATATACTGCATTCCGTGATTTCATTCACGCGGATCCTTATTTGGAGCGGGCATGTGCGGACTTGCTTCCAGGTGACGGCAAGCTGAAAGAAGCTGCGCCGAACCATGGGGCAGATGCGAGCCAAGAGAATTCAAATGAGGAATCGATCAAAGGTGTCACCCAAGATGCCAGCCACTGTGATCACTGTTGAATGTACGGGATAATGAAGAGTGAAGCATGATGTTTGACGGCAGAAGGTAAAAGGGATAGATACATGATTGAGTTATTTGATCCTTTGAGACGATACAGTTCGTCTGTCATCGCCGTTGACGGGACATACTGGTAAGAGGGTCCCGTGAAAATATATATAATGTGCCAAAGGCATGAAATCAGGCAGAAGACCCTATTGGGAGCTTCTGTCTTTTTTGGTTTGAAATTAATTAAGAAGAATACGGAGACGGGAGAAAGGAGGGAGGCGCATGAAGGAGGCGAGATCAGATAAGAAGACTAATCGGAGCAAGATTAGTGATACAGATAGGCTGGACAAGGTGGACGGAGGAAATCAGGAAATTGTATTTTCCGGATTATCAGAAACGGCATTAACGACAGTTTTAGGTTTAATTGCAGTGGCTTTACTGTTGGCAGGATGTCTATGTAGGGGATTGTTTTATGCTACGGACGTATATCCCATGGTACTCATGGCATCAGGAAGTGTACTTATTTGGTTTGTTTTGTTCATTATGTGCTTTAATGCACCGAAGACGAGAGGGCAGTTAGGGATTGCTCAGTGGTTGGATTACCTCAAACGACTATATGAGGCAATTATGCAGTATGCTCACTTCCGCTGGATGCTTTGGCCCCTGGGAATAACAGTCTGGTTTGGTCTGCATGTAGGGATGGACTCTGTCAGTGTACAGGGAAGCTTGGATGAGATGCTGCGCTGGAGCCTTTTGGCGATATTTGCATTGCTAACAGTTATGTTGGCCGCACGCGCGAACGGAGCGAAATGGTTTGCCTGCGGTTGGCAATTGGCAGGTGGCCTGCTTATGCTTAGCGGAGTGCTCGCGGCGTGTGGTGTGCTACCGCTGCCTTATGGGGTCATGCGAACCGCTGACCCGGAGATCAGCTCCGCCGGAGCCCGGCTCGGCGGATTGCTGCAGTACCCCAATGCGTACGCTGCCGTTGTTGGCATGTACGCATTGGAGCGGCTGGCCGCCGCTGCGCGCGCCATAGCCCGGCCGTTGTCGGCCGGGCTGCTCATCGCGGCAGTGCTGCCGCTCATGCCCGCGCAAGCCGCGCTCCTGCTGAGCGAGTCGCGCGGCGCTTGGCTGGCGACCGGCTGCGCCGCGGTCGCCGCCTTCGCTTTGCAGCGGCGCGGTGCCCGCGTGCCGCTGCTGCTGGCCACGGCCGCGCCACTGGCGTGCGCGGCCTGGCTCTACCGCCAGCTGGCTGCGGCCCAGCTGGCGCCTGCACCCGTGCCCGGCCTGCTGGCACTGGCCGGGGCATGGGCAGCTGCGCTGCTCGGCACGCTGCTGCTGTGCCGTTTGTGGCACAGCGGCGCTCGTGCGCGCGCCGCTGCCCTCACGGCAACAGTGCTGGCGGGAATCACCGCCGCCACTGTTGCCGTGGCCTCCACCGCCGACCGCATGGCGGCTGGTGTCGGCACAGGGCTGTCACGCCTTCAGATATGGCGGGACGCCCTGAAGCTTTGGACCGAGGCCGCATGGCTGGGCCACGGGGGAGAGACATGGCGCAACATGTTTCGCGCCATCCAATCCTCGCCTTATGTCGGAGGCGAGGTCCACAACGGCTTCCTCGATCTGGCTCTGGATACAGGCGTGATCGGGTTGCTGCTCATCGCCGGATGGTTCTTTTTCACTCTGCGGACGATGTGGAGGCAAGCACCTCAGCTGCTGCCTTCGGTTATTATTTTTGGCCTCCATGGCGCAATGGACTTTGACTGGAGCTTCACCTTCCTCTGGATGATATTCATTTGGCTGGGGGGTTGGGCCCTCTCGTCGCCAACTCTACAGGAATCCGCGGCTGACAAAAAGCGGTCTCGTTTTCTCCGTCCGTTAAGCCCGTGGCCTCAACGGATATTAACTGGACTGTTCGTCATGTTTTGGCTTGGCGGCACAGTCTGGCTTGCTGGACAACAGGTGGCGGCAGAACAACAATATCGTCTAGCCATGTCAAAAGATTCAGGAGATACTGAGCGTAAAGCGCTACTTACTGCGGCGTACAAGTTTAACCCCTACAGGCCGGATATCGCCATCTCCCTGTCCCGTACGCTTCCAGCGAAAAAGGCTGAATCGATATTGGTGCAGAGCTTGTCCTGTTCCCCTGTTTCACCCCAACTCTACAGAGAGCTGGGGCGGTTAGCCGCTCAATCGGGTAGAGGAGAATCGGCTGGGAACTATTTTGAACATGGCCTGGCCCTAAATCGTTTTGACGCGTCCAGCCAGTCCCAAGCCTTGTATTGGATGGAACAGGCATCACGGAGGGAACTGGCGGCAGGGTATGCTGAACGAGGGAGGCAGACCGCTGCTGCTGGAGTAAAGATATACGAACGTTATAGACAACTGGCTGAAGAAGTGGCAGCAGGGGAGGAGAGAAATGATCGACGTTTTGGGCTTGGAGAAGAAGCATCACGTTATGGGGATAATCTGCGCCTCCTTGCTTTGGATCCACTTGCTTCAGAAGTGACCAGAAAGAGTCCCTGAATATCTGACCTCACGTAACGCCGATGGTGAACAAAATCCATGAAAACATTGATTCAATATTTAACATGATGAACGATCTCGCATGGATCCAACGAAAGTATTGCCTTACGCCTCAGTTCAGGTTATTCAAAAATCGAGCAATATGCTGTACGATTAGCTGTTCGACTACCTGTTTGTTGCTCTCAACCTACAGGCGGTATCCGCCAAACGCATTCTTGAAGGCAGCTTGCAGCGGTTCTACCTCTACACCCCATAGAGTCGCAATCTCTAGGCTGACATCCGCGTTCCACCATTCGCATAATTTTTTGCGATTATCCCGATTTTCTCCGATCCAGAGCAGATTGGCGATGACCTTCCCGTAATACAATTCTTCCGCTTGCTTCATCAGCTCGGGGGAGATATATACCTTTAACTTTTTGGCTGTTCGATACAGCTCTTTACTGCATGCTCTTCGGATACCTCGGGCAGAAGGCAGCTTCTGGCCTGGGGTGTTATGTTTGACCGGGGGAGTACCGGGTGCTGATTTGAATGACATCTTCTCACGCTCCTCTCCCGATACCATATGCAAATGGCTGCCTGCGGGACACTATCCCAGACGGGTGAAGTAGCAACAGCTAGAGGCCTGTGATAAAATAGGGACGAACATCCATGGTGCGGAAGGGCACTGCCAATCAGGATGAAGAAAGAGGGTCGAGATGGACGTTATTCATAACATTGTCAATCAATTATTCGATTGGATTCAGAGTCTTGGATACTTTGGAATTATGCTTGGACTAATGCTTGAAGTTATTCCGAGTGAAATTGTACTGGCATATGGAGGTTTTCTCGTTTCACAAGGCCATATTAATTTTTTCGGTGCAATGATTTTTGGTACCGTGGGCGGTGTCATAGCCCAGCTATTTATTTACTGGATTGGCCGTTATGGTGGAAGACCTGTACTTGAACGCTACGGAAAATACATATTGATCCAGAAAAAGCACATCGACCATTCCGAAGAGTGGTTCCGCAAGTATGGGACAGGTGTCATTTTCACGGCGCGTTTTGTTCCGGTCGTAAGACATGCCATATCGATTCCTGCCGGTATTTCCAAAATGCATACGGGTCGATTTATTTTGTTGACAACCCTCGCTGTTATACCTTGGTCTGCATTGTTTATATATTTAGGGATGATACTTGGAGATCAATGGCAACATATCAACGAGAAAGCGGCACCTTATATTATGCCGATTCTGCTCGTTGCTCTCGCACTTATGATTGTTTATGTACTTATTAAATGGATGAATGCTCGTAAAAAGAAGGGAAGTGTCTAGTTATGGGAAAACCAAACTTGTCTCACAAATTCGGTAAAGGTCTGCCACCGAAAGAATTCATTGAGAGCATGACGAAGAACAAAAGTGAGTTCCAGGAAAACTATGACAGCTTTGCATGGCCAAGCGAGGATGATCGTGAATTTTTCGAAAGCCTGAATCACCGCGATGATTTGCGTGTGTTAATTTTGGCTGCTGACTGGTGTGGCGACGTGGTACGCAATGTTCCAGTCGTGTTCCAGGCGCTGGAAATCTCCGGCATTCCGACTGAAGTTCTAATTTTGGAAAATCACCCTGAAGTGATGGATGAGTTCCTTACGATGGGCGGACGCTCTGTCCCTGTCGTTATTTTTGCAGATACGGGCGGACATGTACTGGGTCAATGGGGACCTCGTCCACAACATGTGCAGGAAGTTATGGTTGAATTCAAACGTAACAACCCAGATCGTGAAGCGGCAGATTATCAGGATAATTTGGCTGTTGCACGTCGAGAGATTGGTAAACGTTATGGGGAAGGAACGGAGTCCAATGCAGCTATTATTCGTGAGTTGCGTGAACTGATTTCGGGTTACTGAGCCGATATGCTTAACATTCGTACATTTTCTTTGGGACCGCTCCAGACCAATGCGTATCTGTTGCAGGGTGATGATCCAGGTAAAGCCGTAATCATTGACCCGGGAATGAATCCGGGCCCATTACTCAAAGCTATTCAAGACCTTGAGATTGAAGCGATCCTGCTCACTCACGCGCATTTTGATCATATGGGCGGCGTGGATGAAATTCGCAAATTGAAAGGCTGTCCCGTTTATTTGCATGACTTGGAGAGTGATTGGCTCACAACGCCGAAATTGAATGGTTCTTTGAACTGGCCTCAGGCTACCCCGCCGTTATCGACAGATCCAGCTGAATATGCCTTGGACGAAGGTCAGGCGTTGAACTTTATTGGTCATACGTTCAAAGTGTACCATACACCAGGACACTCACCAGGCAGTGTAAGTCTGCTATGTGGTGAGGATCTGTTTGCTGGAGATGTTCTGTTCCGTATGGGTGTAGGCAGAACGGATCTGACAGGAGGCCGTGAACGCGATCTGATTGATTCAATCCAGAACAAATTGTACACCTTCTCGGATGAGGTCAAAGTGTATCCAGGTCATGGTCCCAAAACGACAATCGGTTATGAGAAGAAGAACAATCCCTACGTGTCTGCAAGATGATCCGACAATTTATGTGAAGAAAGTCTGGACAAGTGACAACTTTTTCATTAGAATAGCAATTAGTTGTTACAAGCGTTAAAGCACCATCTAACTGAAGCAATACAAAGAAACACCCTAACTTGCGAAGCACGCAGACTGTGGTCTATACCCGGTTTGCGTTCTTTTTTTGTTTTCACTCACTTTTTTTATCAAAGTTACATCCGTTTAACCCTACATACAGTTCGTTGACAAGTATCTACAGAAGATCGTTCTAGTCCATTTAGCAAGTCGAATTATAATGTGCATGAGATGATAATAGTCAGAAGAATGATGAAAGAAACAATAGCTAATGAGAGCGAGGAATTAGAAGTGGAGAAAAAGCGAGTGATCCAGTTGGGACAACGTTCCGAGAACCTGATCATCGAAGAAAACCGACGAGCAATGGAAAGTGGCAGAATAGAAGCAGTTACCCAGCGTCCTCAACTACATAATTACATGAACAATGAGATGAATCCAATCAAGGATCAACAGCAGAATATATGGAGAAGTCGTTTATTAAGCAGCGGAGCCCGCAACCAACCGTGGTTCGACAAACTGCAAGATTACCGAAATGAAGTCTGATTGCCCGGGAAATTGTCGGCTTCAGATTTTTTTTGGATTGAATTGAACGTTTTTGCAGAGCCTGTCGTAATAACATAAGACTGAGCGGAGAGCAGGTGATGATTCAGATGGAGGCAGCCGAACTGGAAGAGGTACAGAGAGCGATACAGGGAGATGACAGTGCGCTGGCAGAACTGCTGCAGCGCCATTACGCTTTTGTGTATAAGTATCTTGTCAAAGTAACGATGGACCCCAACGTTGCTGAGGAGACGGTGCAGGATACGATGATTCGATGTATGGAAAATATTCATAGATACGATGGCTCGTCTGCCTTTTCGTCATGGATGATTACGATTGCCACCCGTATATATATCGACAAGACTAGGCGCAGACGAAGAGAACAGATTTGGCTGGAAGCCATTCGTAATCAGGCTGTACGGAAATTGCGGTGGCAATTTGAGAGCCGGAATGAAGAATGGACAGATGTCATGGATGCCATGACAAGGTTAACCCCAGAACATCGTATTACTGTCCTGTTGAAGCATTATTATGGCTATGGCTATGATGAAATTGGTGAAATGCTGGGTATTCCATCCGGAACGGCGAAGTCTCGAACTGCCTATGGTCTTCGTCAATTGAGAAAGGAGCTGGGTTGAGCATGAGCAGATCTGAGGAACAGGATGAACAAGAGATTCTGATGCGAATGCAACAACAGATGAAAGTGCTCGATGATGCGTATGAGCCTGTAAACATTCCTTCATTAGCCTCCATTGAAGCCCAAGTCAAGGAACGAAAACAAATGAAACGACGAGCCAATCGGATCGAAATGATTTTGTTCTGGATTGTGGGACTGTTCATTATTGCTCTTGGTGTCTTGTTGTTCCATTCGGCTCCAGCTCTATATTTGGGTATCCAGGCTATAAGCTTGTGTGCAGCGATTGCCGTGGCAGTAATCTGGTCAGGGCGACGCCGGAAGGAGACTCGTCATGAATGATCTGCATTATTCTTTAAATGAGATTCCTCTCATATGGCTTATTCTGATTGCCATTCTCTTGCTAATACAGGGAACATGGATCTTTCAGGATGCACGCAGACGTGGCCGTTTCCCCTGGTTATGGGGATTGTGGGGCATTACCGGGTTCCCAACACCTTTGATCATATATTGGTTTATTGTGGTGAGAGCAGATCGCAGACCACCTAAGCGAACGTCGGGCAAATCATAGAGTTAATGGCTTGAAAAAAAAGATTTTGCACAAATGTTTTGTTTAATTCTAGTAATCGTAGACATCGCTATTCTTTTCTAGTAGACTATACAAATAATAAAAAGATAGACTACCAGGAGGTTAGACGATGCTGCGATTAGGAGAGAAGGTTGTCATCGTCGCGGATGCGTTTGAGCAGAATCTTCCTGTGGGGGAATATGGTTTCATCATCGCTTATGACCGGAATCCGGACAATGCGTTCGATTACGTGCTTCGAGTGCCGCAGGTGAATCGGAACTTTTTTGTTCCATCCGGCGACGTCGATCTAGAAGAGGTTCTGCTGAAGCAGGAAGCTGAGCGGGTCGAGCGAGAAGCGTTGATAGATTACGCCCTTGCGACACACAATGAGAAACTGTTTCATCATCTGATGAACGGAGATTTTCAAGCTGTGGAAGAGGAAGAAGAAACCGCGAACGATGTTATGTCACAGGCGGATTTTATAAAGCAGGTTAACCTGCGTGCATGGATTTAGAATTTTAAGAGTCGGCTGATGCCGGCTCTTTTTTGATTAGATTTGAACATATGAATTTTGAATCCCCTCATTATCCTGGTTTTGCACGTAAAAATTCAGTTAATTAGGTTTTGAAATTTGTATTAAAGGAGGACTCCACCGTTTGGGGTTATTTTGCATATTCGGTAACTCGGTTCATTTGCATTGAATTGTCGAACTATCTCACCTATAATGAAAAAAGTTATCTTGGGACTTTAGCCCGTTAAACGGTCGATTCGTTTTCGGCGGTTTCAGGAATTAGAACGAATGAAGGAGGCATCCGGAAATGAGTATTTCGAATAATGACGTTCAGCATGTGGCCAAGTTGGCCCGGCTTAATTTGACTGCTGAAGAAGAGCAGACCCTGACAGGACAGCTGAACGCGATTTTAAAATATGCTGAGAAGCTGAATGAACTGGATACAGAGAACATTGAGCCAACCACTCACGTGCTGCACGTCAGCAATGTGATGCGTGAAGATGAGACGAAGGAAAGTCTGTCGATTGAACAGGTCATGCGCAATGCACCAGATGAAGAAGACGGGCAATTCAAAGTGCCTGCTGTAATGGAATAACGGATAACCGGAAGGAGGACGAATTACGTGAGTTTATTTGAACAATCGTTGCCGGAGATACATAACAAGCTGCACGCCAAGGAGCTGTCGGTCAGCGATCTGGTGAATCAGGCATATCAAAACATTGGTGAACGGGATGAAAAGGTTAAGGCTTATCTGGCGTTGGATGAAGAGCAGGCACGTGCACGTGCACGTCAACTGGATGATCGTCTCGTCAGCGGTGAGGAGAAAGGTTTGCTTTTCGGTCTGCCTGTCGGCATTAAGGACAACATCGTTACGAACGGACTTCGCACAACATGCGGCAGCCAGTTTTTGCGCAATTTCGACCCGGTGTATGATGCAACGGTTGTCGAGAAGTTGAAAGCAGCGGATACCGTGACGATCGGGAAGCTGAACATGGACGAATTCGCCATGGGTGGCTCCAATGAAAATTCAAGCTTCTACCCTGTACGTAACCCATGGGCACTCGATCGTGTTCCGGGCGGCTCAAGTGGTGGATCTGCTGCAGCTGTTGCGGCAGGAGAGGCTTATTTCACATTGGGATCAGATACAGGCGGCTCCATCAGACAGCCTGCATCCTATTGCGGCGTTGTCGGTTTGAAACCGACCTACGGACTCGTTTCCCGCTTTGGTCTGGTTGCATTTGCATCTTCCCTGGATCAAATTGGACCTTTGACGAAAAATGTCGAGGACTCTGCCTATGTGCTGCAAGCCATTGCTGGTTATGACGTCAAAGATTCGACATCCGCGAAAGTGGATATCCCGGATTACTTGAGCGGACTCACAGGGGATGTCAAAGGGCTTCGCATTGCTGTTCCGAAGGAATACATTGGTGAAGGCGTTGATCCTCAAGTTAAAGAAACCGTCCTGTCTGCACTGAAAGTCCTCGAAGGACTCGGCGCAACATGGGAAGAAGTATCCCTTCCGCATACCGAATATGCGGTAGCTACGTATTATCTGCTCGCTTCTTCAGAGGCTTCTTCGAACCTGGCTCGTTTCGACGGCGTACGTTATGGTGTTCGTGCAGACAATCCGGAAAACTTGCTGGATTTGTACCACCAATCCCGTAGTCAAGGTTTTGGTCCCGAAGTGAAACGACGCATCATGCTTGGAACCTATGCACTCAGCTCGGGTTACTACGATGCGTATTATTTGAAAGCTCAGAAAGTGCGTACGTTGATCAAACAGGATTTCGACGACGTATTTGCCAAATATGATGTCATCATTGGGCCAACTGCGCCAACTACGGCATTTAAACTTGGTTCCCAAGTCGATGACCCACTTACGATGTATCTCAATGATATTCTGACTATCCCTGTCAGCCTGGCTGGTGTACCTGCAGTTAGCATCCCTTGCGGATTCTCGGACGGACTGCCTGTCGGCATGCAGATTATCGGTAAAGCTTTTGATGAAACAACCGTACTGCGCGTAGCGCATGCATTTGAACAAAATACGGAATTCCACAAGCAGCGTCCGCAGCTGTAGACTGTCCGGAACGGAGGAATATAGAAATGTCCGCATCTAAATATGAAACGGTCGTTGGACTTGAAGTCCATGTCGAGTTGCATACAAACTCCAAAATCTTTTGCGGCTGCTCCACTGCCTTTGGAGCTCCGCCAAATACACATACTTGTCCGGTCTGTCTCGGACATCCAGGCGTATTGCCTGTATTGAATCGCCAAGCTGTAGATTACGCGATGAAAGCAGCCATGGCCCTTAACTGCACCATTGCTGATGTCAGCAAGTTTGACCGCAAAAACTACTTCTACCCCGATTCTCCGAAAGCTTATCAGATCTCACAATTCGATCAACCGATCGGTGAGAATGGCTGGATCGATATTGAAGTTAACGGTGAAACGAAGCGAATCGGGATTACGCGTCTTCATCTGGAAGAAGATGCAGGGAAGCTTACCCACGTTGACGGCGGTTATGCTTCATTGGTCGATTTCAACCGTGTGGGTACTCCGCTCGTGGAGATTGTGTCCGAGCCGGAGATTTCTTCTCCGGAGGAAGCTCGTGCATACCTGGAGAAATTGCGTGCCATCATGCAGTACTGTGATGTATCCGACGTGAAGATGGAAGAAGGTTCATTGCGTTGTGATGCCAACATTAGTTTGCGTCCGCATGGACAGGAGAAGCTGGGAACGAGAGCCGAACTGAAAAACATGAACTCCTTCCGTGGCGTTCAGCGTGGTCTGGAATACGAGCAGTTCCGCCAAGCTGAAATTTTGGACGACGGCGGTGAAGTGGTTCAGGAAACTCGTCGCTGGGATGAGGCTCAAGGGAAAACACTGTCGATGCGTGGTAAAGAGCAGGCGCATGACTATCGTTATTTCCCAGATCCGGACTTGGTGAAGCTGCATATTGATGCAGCCTGGAAAGAACGGATTAGAGCTTCCATACCGGAGCTTCCGGACGAGCGTAAAGCCCGTTATACGGCTGATTATGGACTGCCTAATTATGATGCAGAGGTTATTACCTCATCCAAAGCGGTCGCTGATCTATTTGAAGACAGTCTGAAATACACCAAGGATGCCAAAGCCGTATCCAACTGGATTATGGGCGATTTGCTTGGTTACTTGAATACCAGCAACCTTGAATTGACTCAGGTGCCACTGACTGGCCAAGGTCTGGGTGAGATGATTGGATTGCTTGAAAAAGGTACAATTAACAGTAAAATCGCCAAAACGGTATTTAAGGAAATGCTGGAGAGCGGCAAGCTCCCGCAGCAAATCGTCGAAGAAAAAGGTCTGGTCCAGATTAGTGACTCAGGTGCCATTCTCGCCATTGTGGAGCAGGTTGTTGCGAACAACCCGCAATCCGTGGAAGATTACAAGGCTGGGAAGCAGAAGGCCATTGGTTTCCTCGTTGGTCAAGTCATGAAAGAAAGCAAAGGCAAAGCCAATCCGGGACTAGCCAATCAACTGCTTACAGATGTACTGAACCGCTAATCCATCCGGTGAGGCCGGACAGAAAGAGGCTCGTCCCTGTGACAGCCTCTTTTTGTTAGGGGCACAAGTTTGATTTTATTGTCCAGGATTCCGTGATGTATTAAGGAGATGAGGAAGGTATGAAGATTCAATCTTTGTCATTGAGTGATGTGGAGACCGTAGGTCAGCTCTGGCGACTGCAGCATGTAGCTTATCGACTCGAAGCCGAAATCATCGGTTTTCAGGAAATTCCGCCTTTGATGGATACGATGGAGACCCTGCAGAACTGTGGAGAGATCTTTTATGGCTATTTGGACACGGATGGTGAATTACTTGGTGCGGTCGCAGTAGATGAGGAAGAGATCAATACGTTGACGATCACACGCATGATGGTGCACCCTGATCATTTTCGTAAAGGAATTGCTGCTGCTTTGATGACGTATGTGTTTGAACAGTATCCGGATCTTCCGCGTTATATCGTTTCCACAGGGACGCTTAACCAGCCAGCCGTGAATTTGTATACCAAATTCGGTTTTAAGCCCGTGGAAGTTGTACAGATTGCACCTGGAGTGGAATTAACGACATTTCATAAGAATAAAGATTAATGATGTGAACAACTTGGAGGAGGAATACCGGCTTTGGGCAATCCCTGGTTAATAGATGAGTGGCACATTTTATTGCGATTATTACTGGCTATGCTGCTTGGAGGGCTTGTAGGCCTGGAGCGGGAGCGTTCCAATCATGCTGCTGGTCTGCGTACCCATATTCTGGTATGTCTTGGATCTGCACTAATCATGATGTTGTCTATTTATGGTTTTAAAGATTTTGCAAATGAATTAAACGTAAGGATTGATCCGGCCCGTCTGGCTACAGCCGTTATTACAGGCGTTGGGTTTCTCGGAGCGGGCACGATTCTTTTTACTGGCAAGTCAATCACCGGACTGACAACGGCAGCTTCCATTTGGGTTGTGGCAGCCATCGGACTGGCAACAGGCGCGGGATTCTTTTTTGCCTCCATCGTGTCAACAGTCTTGGTATTACTTAATCTCTGGGTATTCAACAAGTTGGAACTTAGGTATATACGGGGAAACAAACTACATGTTGTTACACTTCATACCTTGTCTGAGCCCGGTTTTCTGGAACAGGTATCTTCATTTATGGAGCAGGAGAAGATCAAAATCCGTAAAATAACGGTTAATGAGCAGGATTTGGCTTATGCAGAAATGGTATCGGTTGAACGCAAAATTGAAATTGTGTTGCATGTCTACATGCCACATGAGTTCAGTGCAGTGCAGCTCGTATCCAAGTTAAGACAGTGGGAACATGTAACAAAAGTGTCGGTCGAATAAATGAATTAAACCCTCTGAGGCCTTTAGTGCCGGAGGGTTTTTGCCCATAACCATATTTCTTCCAGTTACTCTCCAGGCTCTTTAGGGTACTATCTAACCAAATGCATGAAGAGCGGGAACATCAGCCCGGAAGAAAGGAGTCGTTTATGAAACGGAAACGTCAGTCAAACCATAATTCGAGCGGAAAGCGCGGAAAACCTGTCCGAAATCGGACCCACAAGTTTATTGCCGGGTTACTAAGTGCGGTTATTCCGGGTCTGGGCCATATTTATCTCCGACTATACATGAGAGGTCTGACTTTCATGATGCTTGTGCTTCTGGACCTGTCAGCACTTTTGTATTTCTCAACTATTGGAATACAGATCAATGTACCATTGCTTATCCTACTGGCATTGTTTATTCCGGTGATTTACTTTTACAATGTATTCGATGTATTGCAATCTGCGGACTGGGTGATGATGCGCAGGAGAAGAGCGGTTACGCACAATAGCTCGGACAAGCCCATCCCTAACGAACGTTCTGCAGGGGAAGCTATGATGGTGTGGGAGAGAGGCATTTCGTTTGGATTACTTCTGATTGTTGGAGGATCGCTGCTGGTATTGTTCTTTCGCAAACCGCGTTGGTTTAAAGAGTTAATCGCTGTGTATGGCGGATACACTTTTGCTGTTTTGATGATCGCAGGAGGACTAATCCTTTTCGGACGGGAAATCTGGGTCATGCTTCGCAAAAAGAAAATCTAGTGTGAACTATTCAAGGAGGGATGGCCATGAACCGTAAAGTCCGGGTCGGCCGCTATACGGCTGCCGCCTTACTCGTAGCTGTCGGTGTGTTGTTGATTTTGGATAAACGGTGGGGAACGGACTATGTATATGAGATGGTCGATTGGTGGCCCCTCTTGATCGTTGTGTTAGGTGTAGAATACATACTGTTGTTCTTAGTGACACGTCGAAGAGGGAATGCAGCTTCAGACAACCAAAGTGAGAAAATTAAAATGCGCTTCAGACCCGATGCGAAAGGAATCCTGGCGTCCCTTGTCCTGACGGCATCTGTT
This sequence comes from Paenibacillus taichungensis, assembly GCF_050994985.1. NCBI lineage: Bacteria > Bacillati > Bacillota > Bacilli > Caryophanales > Paenibacillaceae > Paenibacillus > Paenibacillus taichungensis. Next base: position 207,455 of record NZ_CP194720.1, read on the forward strand.
TTTATCGTTTCTGAGCAGGATCATTATATGCATTTGTGGAACAGGGTGAGTCTTAATCTAGGAGCAGCATCCATGGACTATAGTCAGGCAGCAGGATATATGGAAGATAAGGGCACGATTCGGGTGCCTGTAGGTATGGATACGTCGGACCTCGTTGTTGAGGGAGTGAACGGGGATATCTCGGTACAGCGGGGGGACACAGAAGAGATTGAGGTGCGTACGGTAGTTTGGGTGGATCAGACAACTGAAGTGCAGGCCAAAGCAGTGGCAGACGCTTCCTTTGTTGAGGCAGACGGGACAAAAGTGATTCATATCAAGACTACAGGCAAAACGTATGGAGAGAACGAGAAAACACAGCCGCGGATGAATATCACCATAACGATCCCGGATGATCGTCGTTTCAATCTCGATATTCGAACGTCCAATGGAGCCATATTGTTGAATCGTCCAGAAGCCATCAGTACCATTTTGGCTGAGACAGGAAATGGACGGATACGAATTACGAATGCGGTAGGTGATATTTCCGGTAAAACCCTGAATGGTGATGTTGTTGTGGCAAATGCGATCGGAAATGTGGACTTGAACAGTAATCGAGGCGACATGAAGGCCCGTGGGGTTTCTGGAAATGTGAATCTGACTACACAAGTCGGAAGTATTAGCATCACGGATTCCGTCGGAGAGATCACGGCGGATACCCGAAACGGCAATATCAGTGTAGACGGCGCAAGTTTGGCAGTCAAAGCTCAATCCCTCAATGGCAGTATAAGTATTGTATCCGCCAAAGTAGGCGGTGACTGGGACGTTTATAGCGCTGTAGGTGCTATTAACATTTTGATTCCGGAGCGGGGGGATTATAGTCTCAGTGGTTCCAGCAGTTATGGAGATCTGCAAACGGATCTGCCGTTTAAAGTGAAGAATAAAACGATTGAGGGCCAGCTTGGTGAAGGAGAATATACGGTTAAAGTTGAGGGGAACAGTGACCTCACTATTGATCGTAATCCTGCAGTACCTCCTGTTGGAACGAATTCACTGGATTCGGAAGATACGGATGATAACTTGGAACAAATGACCGAAGACGGACAGAATTCCCAAGAACAAACGTCCGAAGTTCCCTGACTGACGCGTTGACAATAAACTTGCAATCGCCGTACAATAAATATAAACTGGCAAGGTTACACGGCAGGGAAAATGTAAAGTCGTTGTTCCAGCCGAGGATCAACTCTGAATGAAGAGGACATGTGATCACACATTCTGTCTCTGCAGAGTAATGAAAGGTAAGGCGGTGGGTTTTATGGCAACACGTGTCCAACATGCGTTGGAGCATCTGAAAACGACCGGTGTCCGTATTACACCCCAGCGTCATGCCATATTGAACTATCTGATGGAATCCATGGGGCATCCAACAGCCGATGAAATTTACCGTGCGCTTGAACCCCAGTTTCCCAGTATGAGCGTGGCGACTGTATATAACAATTTGAAGATGTTTCTGGAAGCCGGCATGGTTCGGGAATTGACATACGGAGATAATTCAAGCCGCTTCGATGCCAATGTGACGGATCATTACCATGTTATCTGTGATAAATGCGGCAAAATTGAAGACTTCAGTTATCCTTCGTTAAAGAGCGTCGAGCTTCAGGCGGAGTCAAGTACAGGATTCGAAGTACATGGGCACCGATTGGAAGTATATGGTGTTTGTAAAAGTTGCAGGGATTAAGAGAGTTGAATTACAATATTAACGTGCAGAATTCAGATTGGATTCTTCACGTTTTTTGTTTTTAGGACGATAGAATGGATATAGTCTCAGCAGCAGTTTAGCTATTTCATGATTCAGCATGATTAACGGAGGTAGACGTTTGAGTAGAAAAAGCAGATATACACGTCAGAAGCGCCGCTCGTTCTGGCCTGGATTTTTGGCTGCCTGTGTTGTCGCAGGCGGTGCTTATTGGCTAATAACGAATGTTTGGCTTAATCAGATTCATGAAGACCCCGACTGGATTGGCATGAATCAACCTATTTTTGTGGACGGACAATTAATGGATGGCGAGGCGTCAGGAACGGGAGATCAGCTTAAATTGCCTGTATCGGTACTACAAGAGGCGATCGATTCCGGAATACGTTATGAAGCTGACACAGGAGATATCATTATTGCAACACCGCAGCGAGTACTCCATATGAAGGAAGGTAGTACGAAGGCGGAACTTAATCATCGAGATTATCCCATGACGGTTAAACCGGAGGTGGTTGGCGGAGAAGCTTATATTCCGCTCAAACCTTTAAAAGAAGTATATGGAATAGCTATACAGGAAGATGCTACAACGGGTGCCGTGCTGCTGATGCGTGGAGGTGACACCATTCAGTATGCGGAGATTAATACATTGTCTTCCAAGGCAGACAAAACCGTTCCTCTATACAAACGCGGAGGGGAATCTTCTCCCATCATTGCCGATATGGAGCAGGACTCACGAGTAAGGGTGTGGCAGACTGGTGATGATCAGAGCTTTGTTCAGTTGGATAATGGTTATGCCGGATATGTGGCTAATAAGTATGTCACTCTTACCGAGAAAAAGGAACTGGACAAGCCTAAGTTCACCCTGACCGCGGCGGAGAAAAAGTGGCAGAATAAACCGGTAAACCTGGTTTGGGAAGCCGTATACAATCGACAGCCTGATGTATCTTCGATTGGTAAGATGCCTGGAGTTAATGTGGTCAGCCCCACGTGGTTCCATATTACAGATGGACAAGGCAACGTAAAAAGTAAAGGGGATAAAGCATACGTCAACTGGGCTCACCACTCCGGCATGGAAGTGTGGGGCTTGATGGATAACAGCTTTGATCCGGATATTACGAAAGAAGCCGTGGCCTCATATGAGACACGTACGCATATTATAGAGCAAATGCTGGAGTATGCACAGACGTATCATTTGGACGGCATTAACATTGACTTTGAAAATGTCTATACAGATGATGGACCGAACATCACTCAATTTGTCCGCGAAATCAAGGCGATGGCTCGCATACATGGCTTGATGCTCTCGGTTGATGTGACGCCGAAATCGAACAGTGAGATGTGGTCTGCTTTTCTGGATCGTCGCTCGTTAGGCTCTTTTGCCGATTATATTGTCGTTATGGCATATGACGAACACTGGGCTGCAAGTCCAAAGGCCGGTTCGGTTGCCTCGCTTCCTTGGACCGAGTCTTCTATGAGAAGGATCCTGGAAGAGGATGAAGTACCATCGAACAAATTGATTATGGCTGTGCCTCTATATACTCGAATCTGGACGGAAGAGACTAATGATCAAGGAGAAGTAAAAGTGTCTTCCAAAGCGGTAGGCATGAGCACCATCGCAGATCTGATTAAGGAAAAGAAACTCAAACCTGTTCTGGATAAACAAAGCGGACAAAATTATGTGGAATATTCCGAAGATGGGGCCACTAAGAAAATTTGGATAGAGGATGCCGTTTCGCTTCAGGCACGTGTTGATTTGGTTGCTTCGTTGAAATTGGGTGGAGTAGCTGCATGGAATCGAAGCTTCGCCAATGCATCGGCATGGGAAACGCTAAAACAGGCAGGGTATTCGAAATGAAATAAACATGAAATAGCTCAATTGAACTTATATATTAATTAATTTAATGTCTTTCTGAAATTCAAAAAAAGGTCCGGTGAAGATACCGGGCCTTTTTTCTGTCTCTGGGCTTTGATGAAAAGAGCATCTAGCTGTTGGAACTCATGCCATGATCTGTGTCGGAAGGGGATGGAGGTGTGGAATGCGCTTTCAGTTGTGAACTAGTTGTATTGGCCTGATTAGGGTCCAGGGTAAGGATGGTATGACAGAACATACAACGATCCGTCTTGCCGAGCATTTTGGTTAACTTGCCACATTCCGGACAGTCTACTTGTACTGCGCTGGTGGAAAGCATACCAGCCCAGAAATAAATGGCCAGACTAGCCATCATGGCAATCAGGCCGATGACGAGTCCCACAGCGGCAAATACTTTGCCTGCGTGTCCCCAGAACACAATTCCGGCAGTTCCCAGTACCATTAGGCCCATGCCTAGCATGGTAAGTAGTAGTCCCCAAGTGCGAAAAGCATTAATTTTTGCAGATTTAAAAATCATGAAAAATGCTCCTATCGTATGAGTAGTATCGGACCTGGATAAGAAGGAAACCTTAGTCTGCATGTAGAATTACATTATAACTGACTTGGCGCTTATCTGCCATGAATTGTATGGAGGGAATCGTGGAACTAAAGAACCTTGCTTTTTTGTCCGAACAGTCGGAAGAGACAGGGGCAGTTGGGGCTATCGCTTATTCCCATCCGGGAGATCGATTCCACGGCTCCCTAATCCAGGATTTTGAATTGCTTGTGTTTGTTGTTCATAATACCGACCAGTTGATATCCAAGGTTGGACACTACAAATATGGTGATCTTCGTTATCAAATGATCTATGTCAGCCGTCATGAGCTGCAGAGCAGTGTAATTACGGGGGATAACAATAACATCATGCAGTGCCTGATTGAAGGTGAGATCATCTGGGAAGCAGATAACGCCTTGAGCGATTTGCGAGAGGAACTATCTGCTTTTGGAACCGAATTGCGTGAGCAAAAGCTGCTGCATGAGTTCGCCAGCTTTTTGAAAATGTATGTGGAAGCCAAACGTTACATTCAAGAGGGCCATGTTGTTGATGCCTATTACAATGTACTTGAGGCTCTGGGGAACTGGGCTAGAATTGTACTTATTGAACAGGGGATCTACCCGGATCATGCCGTCTGGACACATGTGCAGAGTTTGGATCGTGCTTTGTGGAAGCTCTATCAGGAGCTTACAGTAAGTTCAGAGACTCTGGAACAGAGAGTTGAGCTTGTGCTGCTTGCTTGTGAATTCTCAGTGATGTCCAAAATGAGCGATTGCTCCGGCTTACTTCTGCGTGTGCTTGGAAGTCGAAGGGAGCCGTGGAGTATGGATGAACTTGTCCATCATCCACAGTTGAGATTTGTACGGGAGGATCTACCGCTCATCCTTCGCAAGCTGGTATTTCGTTCTATAGTAAAAGAATCGGCAGGCTGGCCATCCTTTATAGGAGGAGATGGACGGGAAATCCGCTATTGGATTGAGGCGTAGATACTCGAGAAGACTGTCATTAAATGGCTTATAATGTGGGAGGGGAAACCTTCCTTTTTTGTTTGATTAATAATTTATAAAAAGAGGTTGACTCTTATTCAGGAAATATGATACATTATATTTCGTTCCTCAAACGAGCTTATCGTCAACAATTGATAAATTCTGCAGAGGAATTAGTGAAGAACAAAAGCTTCAAAAAAAGAAATTAAAAAAAGTTCTTGACGAAAACAAACGAAATGTGATACATTATTTAAGTCGCCGCCGAAAACACGGTTGAGACAAAAAGAGAGTAACACAAATCGAGTTTGATCTTTGAAAACTGAACAACGAGTGAGTAACGATCTTGCTTGCAAGATCGACGCTGAGAAATTGGTACAAGTCTTCGGACTGTATGATTTCAAAGCAAAAATGAGATTTTTAATCTCGTCAGTTTCAAAATGAGCTTATCGCTCTTTTCAATACTTTATTGGAGAGTTTGATCCTGGCTCAGGACGAACGCTGGCGGCATGCCTAATACATGCAAGTCGAGCGGACTTGATGAGAAGCTTGCTTCTCTGATGGTTAGCGGCGGACGGGTGAGTAACACGTAGGCAACCTGCCCTCAAGTTTGGGACAACTACCGGAAACGGTAGCTAATACCGAATAGTTGTTTTCTTCTCCTGAAGAGAACTGGAAAGACGGAGCAATCTGTCACTTGGGGATGGGCCTGCGGCGCATTAGCTAGTTGGTGGGGTAACGGCTCACCAAGGCGACGATGCGTAGCCGACCTGAGAGGGTGATCGGCCACACTGGGACTGAGACACGGCCCAGACTCCTACGGGAGGCAGCAGTAGGGAATCTTCCGCAATGGGCGAAAGCCTGACGGAGCAATGCCGCGTGAGTGATGAAGGTTTTCGGATCGTAAAGCTCTGTTGCTAGGGAAGAACGCTTGGGAGAGTAACTGCTCTCAAGGTGACGGTACCTGAGAAGAAAGCCCCGGCTAACTACGTGCCAGCAGCCGCGGTAATACGTAGGGGGCAAGCGTTGTCCGGAATTATTGGGCGTAAAGCGCGCGCAGGCGGTCATTTAAGTCTGGTGTTTAATCCCGGGGCTCAACCCCGGATCGCACTGGAAACTGGGTGACTTGAGTGCAGAAGAGGAGAGTGGAATTCCACGTGTAGCGGTGAAATGCGTAGATATGTGGAGGAACACCAGTGGCGAAGGCGACTCTCTGGGCTGTAACTGACGCTGAGGCGCGAAAGCGTGGGGAGCAAACAGGATTAGATACCCTGGTAGTCCACGCCGTAAACGATGAGTGCTAGGTGTTAGGGGTTTCGATACCCTTGGTGCCGAAGTTAACACATTAAGCACTCCGCCTGGGGAGTACGGTCGCAAGACTGAAACTCAAAGGAATTGACGGGGACCCGCACAAGCAGTGGAGTATGTGGTTTAATTCGAAGCAACGCGAAGAACCTTACCAGGTCTTGACATCCCTCTGATCGGTACAGAGATGTATCTTTCCTTCGGGACAGAGGAGACAGGTGGTGCATGGTTGTCGTCAGCTCGTGTCGTGAGATGTTGGGTTAAGTCCCGCAACGAGCGCAACCCTTGATCTTAGTTGCCAGCACTTCGGGTGGGCACTCTAAGGTGACTGCCGGTGACAAACCGGAGGAAGGTGGGGATGACGTCAAATCATCATGCCCCTTATGACCTGGGCTACACACGTACTACAATGGCCGGTACAACGGGCTGTGAAGCCGCGAGGTGGAACGAATCCTAAAAAGCCGGTCTCAGTTCGGATTGCAGGCTGCAACTCGCCTGCATGAAGTCGGAATTGCTAGTAATCGCGGATCAGCATGCCGCGGTGAATACGTTCCCGGGTCTTGTACACACCGCCCGTCACACCACGAGAGTTTATAACACCCGAAGTCGGTGGGGTAACCGCAAGGAGCCAGCCGCCGAAGGTGGGATAGATGATTGGGGTGAAGTCGTAACAAGGTAGCCGTATCGGAAGGTGCGGCTGGATCACCTCCTTTCTATGGAGAATCGTTTCCCGAGTGGAAACATTCAAATACGCAGCTTAGCTGCAAAACTTACTCACTCGTTGCTCAGTTTTGAGAGCTCAAACTCTCAAAACAGCTTGCTTTTGCATGGAGCTTGTTCTTTGAAAACTAGATATCGAAACGAAAATTGCGAATTAGAACATTCCTTTTTAAGCTGAACTTGTGTAAACAAGTTTCAATAAAAACGGTAGATTGCATTTGCTCCTTGGAGCAATTGGTTAAGCTACTAAGAGCACACGGAGGATGCCTAGGCGCTAGGAGCCGATGAAGGACGTGGCGAACAACGAAACTGCCTCGGGGAGCTGTAAGCAAGCTTTGATCCGGGGGTGTCCGAATGGGGAAACCCAGCTGGGGTAATTTCCAGTTACTCATAACTGAATACATAGGTTATGTAGAGGCATACCAGGGGAACTGAAACATCTAAGTACCTTGAGGAAGAGAAAACAATAGTGATTCCGTCAGTAGCGGCGAGCGAACGCGGAGAAGCCCAAACCAGAGAGCTTGCTCTTTGGGGTTGTGGGACATCTCACATGGAGTTACAAAGGAACCGGTTAAACGAAGAGGTCTGGAAAGGCCCGCCAAAGAAGGTAAAAGCCCTGTACTTGAAAGTTGGTTCTCTCCGAGATGTATCCCGAGTAGTGCGGGGCACGTGAAACCCCGTATGAATCCGGCAGGACCATCTGCCAAGGCTAAATACTTCCTAGCGACCGATAGTGAAGCAGTACCGTGAGGGAAAGGTGAAAAGCACCCCGGAAGGGGAGTGAAATAGAACCTGAAACCGTGTGCTTACAAAAAGTCAGAGCCCGTTTTAGGGGTGATGGCGTGCCTTTTGTAGAATGAACCGGCGAGTTACGTTCCCGTGCAAGGTTAAGGTGAAGAGCCGGAGCCGCAGCGAAAGCGAGTCTGAATAGGGCGACATAGTACGTGGACGTAGACCCGAAACCGGGTGATCTACCCCTGTCCAGGGTGAAGGTGCGGTAACACGCACTGGAGGCCCGAACCCACGCACGTTGAAAAGTGCGGGGATGAGGTGGGGGTAGCGGAGAAATTCCAATCGAACTCGGAGATAGCTGGTTCTCCCCGAAATAGCTTTAGGGCTAGCCTCGGAAAACAGAGTCGTGGAGGTAGAGCACTGATTGGGTGCGGGGCCCGCAAGGGTTACCAAGCTCAGTCAAACTCCGAATGCCATAGACTTACTTCCGGGAGTCAGACAGTGAGTGCTAAGATCCATTGTCAAAAGGGAAACAGCCCAGACCATCAGCTAAGGTCCCCAAGTGTGTGTTAAGTGGGAAAGGATGTGGAGTTGCACAGACAACCAGGATGTTGGCTTAGAAGCAGCCACCATTGAAAGAGTGCGTAATAGCTCACTGGTCGAGTGACTCTGCGCCGAAAATGTAACGGGGCTAAACACACCACCGAAGCTATGGCTTGATGCTTTGCATCAGGGGTAGGGGAGCGTTGTATAAGGGTTGAAGGTGTACCGTAAGGAGCGCTGGACATTATACAAGTGAGAATGCCGGTATGAGTAACGAAAAGATCAGTGAGAATCTGATCCGCCGAAAGCCTAAGGGTTCCTGAGGAAGGCTCGTCCGCTCAGGGTAAGTCGGGACCTAAGGCGAGGCCGAAAGGCGTAGTCGAAGGACAACAGGTCGAAATTCCTGTACCACCGTAAGCCGTTATGAGCAATGGGGGGACGCAGCAGGGTAGTGACGCGGACTGATGGATGTCCGTCTAAGCAGTGAGGCTGATGTGTAGGCAAATCCGCACATCGTAAGGCTGGGCTGTAATGGGGAGCGAAAATTATAGTAGCGAAGGTCATGATCTCACACTGCCAAGAAAAGCCTCTAGCCAGGTGATGGTGCCCGTACCGCAAACCGACACAGGTAGGCGAGAAGAGAATTCTAAGGCGCGCGGAAGAACTCTCGTTAAGGAACTCGGCAAAATGACCCCGTAACTTCGGGAGAAGGGGTGCCCCGGTAGTGTGAATAGCACGAGGGGGCCGCAGTGAAAAGGCCCAAGCGACTGTTTAGCAAAAACACAGGTCTGTGCGAAGCCGTAAGGCGAAGTATACGGGCTGACGCCTGCCCGGTGCTGGAAGGTTAAGGGGAGCGGTTAGGAGCAATCCGAAGCTGTGAACCGAAGCCCCAGTAAACGGCGGCCGTAACTATAACGGTCCTAAGGTAGCGAAATTCCTTGTCAGGTAAATTCTGACCCGCACGAATGGCGTAACGACTTGGGCGCTGTCTCAACGAGAGATCCGGTGAAATTTTAATACCTGTGAAGATGCAGGTTACCCGCGACAAGACGGAAAGACCCCATGGAGCTTTACTGCAGCTTGATATTGAATTTGGGTACGATCTGTACAGGATAGGTGGGAGCCTTTGAAGCATGAGCGCCAGCTTGTGTGGAGGCACCGTTGGGATACCACCCTGATCGTATCTAGGTTCTAACCTGGTACCGTAATCCGGTGCGGGGACAGTGTCAGGTGGGCAGTTTGACTGGGGCGGTCGCCTCCTAAAGAGTAACGGAGGCGCCCAAAGGTTCCCTCAGAATGGTTGGAAATCATTCGAAGAGTGCAAAGGCATAAGGGAGCTTGACTGCGAGACCTACAAGTCGAGCAGGGACGAAAGTCGGGCTTAGTGATCCGGTGGTACCGCATGGAAGGGCCATCGCTCAACGGATAAAAGCTACCCTGGGGATAACAGGCTTATCTCCCCCAAGAGTCCACATCGACGGGGAGGTTTGGCACCTCGATGTCGGCTCATCGCATCCTGGGGCTGAAGTAGGTCCCAAGGGTTGGGCTGTTCGCCCATTAAAGCGGTACGCGAGCTGGGTTCAGAACGTCGTGAGACAGTTCGGTCCCTATCTGTCGTGGGCGTAGGAAATTTGAGAGGAGCTGTCCTTAGTACGAGAGGACCGGGATGGACGTACCGCTGGTGTACCAGTTGTTCCGCCAGGAGCACCGCTGGGTAGCTATGTACGGAAGGGATAAGCGCTGAAAGCATCTAAGCGTGAAGCCCCCCTCAAGATGAGATTTCCCAGTATGTAAGACCCCTTGAAGACGACGAGGTAGATAGGCTGGGGGTGGAAGTGCAGCAATGCATGGAGCTGACCAGTACTAATCGGTCGAGGGCTTATCCAATATGCAAGTTGTAAATCGCACATTTCGTTTCGGATCTAGTTTTCAGAGAATGATCTCTGAAGCATTATTCCCTGATAGCTCAGTTGGTAGAGCACTCGACTGTTAATCGAGTTGTCACAGGTTCGAGCCCTGTTCGGGGAGCCATATGGAGAGGTGTCCGAGTTGGCCGAAGGAGCACGATTGGAAATCGTGTAGGCGCCACAAGCGTCTCGAGGGTTCGAATCCCTCTCTCTCCGCCATAGCAAGGCCCGTTGGTCAAGGGGTTAAGACACCTCCCTTTCACGGAGGTAACAGGGGTTCGAATCCCCTACGGGTCATATCTAACTTCGAAAAAAAAGAAGTTGATTTACACAGCAATTTTATGATAAGATCATAAATGTGTTGTTCGGAGGCTTAGCTCAGCTGGGAGAGCATCTGCCTTACAAGCAGAGGGTCGGGGGTTCGATCCCCTCAGCCTCCACCATATAACTTTTAATAACGACGCGGGGTGGAGCAGCCCGGTAGCTCGTCGGGCTCATAACCCGAAGGCCGCAGGTTCAAATCCTGCCCCCGCAATTATACTTTCTATCAAGAAAGTGATCTGGAACCGTGGTGTAGTTGGCCTAACATGCCTGCCTGTCACGCAGGAGATCGCGGGTTCGAATCCCGTCGGTTCCGCCATTTTAATCTTTACATGAGGAAGCTGTTCACTAAATCTGCTATATGGCACCGAACGCCCTAGATAAAGTGTAACGTTTCAGGATTAAACTTTATTATGGCTCGGTAGCTCAGTCGGTAGAGCAGAGGACTGAAAATCCTCGTGTCGGCGGTTCGATTCCGTCCCGAGCCACCATTTATCACAACTTAATACGCCGGTGTAGCTCAACTGGTAGAGCAACTGACTTGTAATCAGTAGGTTGGGGGTTCAAGTCCTCTCGCCGGCACCACTTATGGAGGATTAGCGAAGTGGCCAAACGCATCAGACTGTAAATCTGCTCCCGTACGGGTTCGGTGGTTCGAATCCATCATCCTCCACCAGTTTTTAGGGGCATAGTTTAAAGGTAGAACAACGGTCTCCAAAACCGTTGGTGTGGGTTCAATTCCTGCTGCCCCTGCCAATTAACTTTTAAGAACATATTGTATTATGGCGATCGTGGCGAAGTGGTTAACGCACCGGTTTGTGGATCCGGCATTCGGGGGTTCAATTCCCCTCGATCGCCCCTTTGTTTTTTTTGGGGATTAGCCAAGCGGTAAGGCAACGGACTTTGACTCCGTCATGCATAGGTTCAAATCCTATATCCCCAGCCATTATGCGGACGTGGCTCAGCGGTAGAGCATCGCCTTGCCAAGGCGAGGGTCGCGGGTTCGATTCCCGTCGTCCGCTCCAAAATATGGCGCCATAGCCAAGTGGTAAGGCACAGCTCTGCAAAAGCTTTATCCCCAGTTCGAATCTGGGTGGCGCCTCCAGTATTTTCATAAAAACTTCATATGCCGGCGTGGCGGAATGGCAGACGCGCTCGACTCAAAATCGAGTGGGAAACCGTGGAGGTTCGAGTCCTCTCGCCGGTATTCAAGCAAGTATGGAAAAGCTCATTAGATGCAAAATCTAATGAGCTTTTTTTATTTGTCGGAATGAAAGGTGACGTGCGGCAATTAAGCAAAGAGGGGCTCCTGAATGGAATTTTGTAGGTCATCACAACACCATTTCATTCCCTGATCTCTGGCACTCGGATTATGGCTTATAGAAGGAGATGGAATTATTTTTGTTTACGTATTGACTCATAACTTTAATCAGTATATTGTGGATATACAAAGTCTCTAATATTACTTCGTTTAATTATGGATATTATAGCTCTTTTAAATTCATATAAAAGATGCTTATCCAAGCAAGATAGTATCCTTTTGCGTGTGAATTTATATTTTATAAAAGAAACGGAGTGAAGCAACGTGTCTGAGGAAAAACATGTATTAAAACATTCTGAAATTTTATTTGATCGATCTGTGTGGGAAGAATCAGTCGACAGCTTCAAAATACAATATGAAGAGTACGGCGTTTGACGCAACAGGAGCATTTGAACGATGGGCTAGAGAATATCACCAACAGTCGTTTACTGACGATGGAAAGAAGCGATCCGATCGCATCACAGGCTGGATAGAAAATCAGGGTGTGAGTTTTGACGGGTTATCCATATTAGACATTGGAGCAGCGTCAGGCATCTTTACGATTCCTTTTGCAACCAAAGGAGCGAACGTTACAGCTGTAGAGCCCTCTGAACTGTTAGTTTCATTAATGAAGGAGACTATTCCTGCATCCCTTACATCCAGTATTGATATCGTTTCAGAGCGGTTCGAGGACATATCGATTCAGGACAAAGGCTGGGAGAAGAAATATGATTTTGCATTTGCATCCATGTGCCCGGCAATGTCGAATTGGGAAACGATTGAACAGGCGATTAGCACTGCCCGAAAGTATGTTTATATTAGTACGATGGCTGGACCGAGAGAACACACACTAATAAATGAGCTTAAAGAGGTACTAGGTGTCTATCCATCATACAACGCCGGAGATATGGGATATATACAACAGCTGCTGTACCTGAAAGATTATTCTTACACCACCTTAATCACTAAAGAAACAAGTTATATGCAGATGTCTGTTGAGGAAGTCGTTGATAAGCTTCAGGAGTGGCTTAGCACGCACGAACTGCCAACGGATGAAGGTTCACTTGCCCTGGCTGAGCAATATATCAGAGACACTTACAAGGATGGTATGGTTACATTCTCACGCGGAGGGAAGTTCGGTAAAATTCTGATTCAATTGGAGCAACAGAACATGAAAGTGGTACGGACCAAGTAACAGTAGACCCATTTCAGCAGGAATCAATTTAGATAAAGTTTTAAAAAGGAAAAGGGAGCAGTATAACTGCTCCCTTTTTGATGGTCAGATATAAGACATCTTATTCTTCGACTAAATAACAAACGTTCTTCTTCTATAAATAGAAATTGATATAACTCTCATACTTCATCCTCCAAAGAGCCGTTATTGCTTCATGTATAGATCAGGCTTATGTTTACGTCCCCTATACTGTCCAGGCGTGATCCCTTCCCATTTTCGAAAAGAACGGATAAAGTTCTGCGGGTTGTTATAACGAAGCCGTGCGGCGATATCCTTGACCGTCAGCTCGCTTTCGTCGAGCCATTTTTTAGCTATACTGAAGCGGTACTTTGTCAGATACTCACTGAATGAACATCCTGTCTCTTTGCGGAACACACTACTTAGGTAGTTGGCATTGTAATGAAGTCTGGATGCGCATTCCTCCAACGTCAGATCCTTATCGTATTCTTGCTGTATGATGGCAATCATTTTCTCGGATATTTGCTGATATTGGGCGTACTGTCTTTCTTTCAAAATGAGAATGATCGGTATGATGATATGTTTGTTAAACCATTGCTCAACCTCAGCTGCATACTGCAGAGCATGAAGTTCATTGAAAATAGACCCATGGCCTTTGGAGATCTGTCCCAGTCGTATACCGGATTCCTGCATCATCTGCAAAATATGTGTTAACAATCGGGTAAGTGCTACCTGATATTCTTCCGGTGTGCATTCCATGCCAAAGAGCACTTTAAGCAACTGATGGAGATGAGAGGAGGCCAGGGCTTCATCGGCATTTTGGATAGCTTGTATCAGCGTATATTCCAGTGATTCGGGATATGGCAGTGTCCAATGGGAAGTACTATTGTCTATCGCCTCAAACTGAAAGATGATGCCTGCTCCCAGTTTCATTCGATGCTTAAGTGCCTCAAAGGCCTCTGTATAAGCTTGTGGTATCTGAAATAGGGAGTTGTGAGGCTGACTGAAGCCAATGCTTACTTGAAGACTAAGGATCACACTGATCTGATGTTGGAGTTGTTCGGTTAACGTGTACAGATGTTGTGAAAAACGAACACGGTCTTGCTCAGAGGTACCGATGATTGTAACGACAGCCTGTTCATATACCACAGGAAGTAACTGTTGTTCTGCATAAATACTCTCCTCCAGTATGTTCTGAACGGCAAACAACAACAGATCCCGATCCTTGGCATGATATTTGGTGTGATTCATAAGATCAGTCTGGATTGCAATGACGGCTATTTGTTGCCACTCTTGAAGCTGTGAACCATAACCATTCTCTCTGAGTGTGTCATGAAGAGTGGACGGTGCATTTTTACCCAGAAGCAGGTTGATTAGAAAATGAGTGCGTATCTGCAACTTATATTGATTTAGTTTGCTTTCAAGCTGGGATTGAGAAGCAGAGAGCTGCGAGACGCCAGCTCTGATTTGCTCGAATTCGTCTATATGAAGTGTAGACTTGGTTGCAAGGCGATCGGGTAAGCGTTTATCACCGAGTTGTGCAAGAAGCTTGCGGATGGGAATATGCATTCGTCTCGAACCTACCCATGAGAGCAACAGTGAGAGCAGTAGCATAGCAACACTGATATACATGGTGTGCAGCCCAATCTGAACATACTCGTGAGTAAGAATATTCGTAGGCGAAATGAGAATATATGTCCACCCTTTTAGAGAAGAATGCGCATAGGACAGCGAGTAACGTGTATCTGCAATACGCACCTCTCGTTGACCTGAAGAGGCAGCGAAACCACGCTTAGATAACAATTCACTAAAGTTGGCCTTCGAATCGTTGTCCCATATTCCTGCTGAAGCTAATGGCTGACCAATATATTCGGGATCGGGGTGGACCATGATGCGTTGTTCACGATTCAAAATGATAAGTCCGGCTGTAGAGCTGTCGGGTGCATCCTCTTCCAGTGGTTTTTGTAGTGAGCATGCGGGAACTCCCGCAATCAGGGCAGCGTCAGAAGAAACATTTACATCGGGTATCGATCTGGCGAGTGCAATATGATAGATACAGCCTGAATTCACCGGGCGCTCATTGTTATTGAAAACAGATGATGGTGTAAGCTGCCAACCGGAAGTGAGGGTGTTGGATAACAAATCTTTCATGGGCAGAGCCATTGGGAAGTCAGTATTCAGGTATAGGCCAGCATGATCGATAAGCCAGTCCTGGGTCTGATTTACAAGCGTAATATCCATCAGAGGTTCCCATGACCTCATATTCTTGAATTCGGTCTGTAACTTCTCAGCAAACAAAGGCCCGGTACCCTGAACAGATGATGATGAAGTTAGCGAATGGAGCGTGTCCGGTGACCGAACGGCCTGATCAAGCATATAGCTTACGGTTGCAAGTTTGTGCTCCACGTTGGTTTGCATTTGGATTAACAGTTGTTTATTGGCTTGAGCACGATGCAGCTCTGATTGTTTTGAAGAATAGATAAAAGCGGCGATTCCCGTCAACAGAATGGGCAGGGTACTTAACAAGATTCCGAAGACTATCATTTTATGTAGATAGCTGAATGATCGCACAGGTCCACTCCTGACTTATGAAGTAGTAACACTTTCTATTTTAGTAAACGCTTACATATAGAACAATCTAAATTTTGTTTATTTGGATAAAAAAGTAATAAAAAACCAAGCGGAAATTAAGATCATGAAATCGTTCAAATTTTAATAGAGGTCGTTTTAGCTTTAATGGAAGGCATAATGGGAAACGTCAGTCGAGGGAGAACGTAGATAAGAGGTATGGAAGTCGTATTCATACGGGGTGAAACGGCTTTGAAGAAGGGTAATAAGGGATATCTAAGGCCTTTATTCGGTATAGTGGCCAATGGTCTGATCAAGGGACAGTCAAAGGTCCAACCCGATCCCCGACCTGAGTCTAGGATGAAAAACCGTCCACGGTCTGTTTTGAAAAGTCGCAATTTCCCCTAGAATAAGGACATAAGGTTAAACAAGAAACAAACGAACAAACACACAAACCAAAATTAACGAACCGAAAGGGTGGTGAACAATAATTATGAGATGGAATAAAGGAAATGGCTGGGCGGTTGTACTTATTGCATTGGGTGCACTCCTCCTCTTCGGAAAGTTAACTCCTCTACTGGGACATTTAATGGGTTATCTAATTCCGATCCTGATGATTGCACTTGGCTACTACGGAGTTAAACGAGGAAATGTACTGCTTGGATGGATTGTTCTCTTCATCGGTATCCTCTCATTGCTGGGTAAACTGGCCTGGCTGATCGGACCGATCATCGCGATTGGGTTAATCATCTTCGGATTCTCCATGTTGAGTAATAATCGCAGTCGTCGTGGCCGTTACTAAGCTTTCACGATTATGATAAGGAGGACAGACAAAATGAGTGTATTTCGTCGAATGCGGGACATTACCGTAGCTAATTTAAACGAACATCTGGAGCAAAGTCAGGATCCAGTCAAACTGATTGATCAGTTTCTGGTCTCGACCCGCCAAGACATCGGTGAAGCCGAGAAGCTTCGTCATCAATATGCAAGCCATACCAGACAAATGAAACAACAAGCGGATCAGGCAGCAGGTATGGTACACAAACGGGAAGAACAAGCTTCCATGGCTCTGAAAGCAGGCGAGGAGCATTTAGCCAAACTTGCTTTGCAGGAGAAAATTCTCCACGAGGAAAAAATGGAGCAATACAATGAATTGTACGCACAAAGCAATGCGGCTTTACAGGAACTGGACGAACAGATCGACCAACTGAAAGTGGAGTATCAAAATGTATACAGCAAACGCCAATATTACTACGCTCGTATGCAGACGATTCAATTGCAGCAAAGAATGAATCAGAGAGGTCACTACAACGGTCAGAATGTACCCCGTATGTTCAACCGGCTGGACGATCAAGTTTCTGATCTCGAATATGAGGCACAAAGTCTCCGGGATTTGCGGCGGATGAGTCAGGATGGGTCAGGTACGTCTGGCACCATGTCATCCTCTACGCTGGACAAAGAACTGGAACGGCTGAAACAAAAGCTTAACAATGACAGAAAGGAGTAGACACATGAATAAACTTTACCGCTCATCGCGTAATCGTATGCTGACAGGTTTGATTGGCGGCATATCTGAAAATCTTGGATTTAGTTCCACGCTGCTGCGTATCATTTTCTTCATCAGTATTTTCGCTACGGGGGGTACATCATTGTTGATCTACTTCATCGCTGCATTGGTAGTGCCAAAAGAACCCTATCACGCTGATCCATACACTTATGGTACTGATCACGTAAGAGGATACAAGTAAAAGAAAGGAGTAAGCACATGAGCAAATTATATCGCTCAACGCGTGACCGGATGTTGACTGGATTATGTGGTGGGATATCCGAGTCGATCGGCATGGATTCAACATTGCTGCGTATCATCTTCGTCATCAGTATCTTCGTAACTGGCGGCACGTCGTTGTTAATCTACTTCATCGCAGCACTGGTGGTACCAAAAGAGCCATATCCACCTTATGATCCATACGGCTATGGTCCGGGCCCTGGTCCTGGCGCTGGTAGAGGATACAACAACTTTGATCACGAGCCGCCAAGAGGTCCTTTCCAAAACAACCATAATCAAGGCCCAGGTAACTTCGGTCCTGGCCCAGGATACAACAGCAGACCTCAGTCTGGTCCACGTTCTTACGACAATAACGCTTACGGAGCAGGGTCACAGCAAGAAAGTGAACTTGATTCCATGATGAAAGATATTGAGAAAAAAGCATTGAAAAAAGAAGTTGAAGAGCTTCGCCAAAAATTATCTCGTTACGAGAAGGGAGAAAAGTAAAATGGGAGTATTTAAACGGATTAAGGATATGACTAAAGCGTCGGTAAATGATATGTTGGATAAAGTGGAAGACCCGATTGTAATGTTGAACCAGTACTTGCGTGACATGGAGGCTGAAATTCATGAGGCAGAGGTAACAGTTGCCAAACAAATGGCGAATGAGCGTCGCATGAAACAGCGTCTGGACGAAGCAGAACGTACATCGGTACAACGTGAGTCTCAGGCAGAGGCTGCACTGGCTAATGGTCAGGAAGAAGTGGCCCGTAAATTGCTGGAAGAGAAAATCTACTTCGATCAAAAAATTACGGAATACAGAGAACTTCATGCTCAATCCGAAGCTCAAGCCAAAGATTTGCTGCAACAGCTGCATGACATGAAAGATGAGTTCTACAAAATGCGTAACAAACGTAATGAACTCGTATCCCGTGCACAAATGGCGAAAGCCAAAAAACAAATGTCCCAAATCAACAGCTTGCACTCCATCGAGAGTGGTGGCGCATCCCTTGGATTCCACCGCATGGAAGAGAAAATCATGCAAATGGAAGCTGAAGCTGATGTGATCCGTGCACCTTATCGTAATACACAATCTACGTACACTAATCCTGTAGATACAGAAAAGCAATTCAAAGTGGATCAACAGCTGCAAGCTCTGAAAAACAAAATCGGCAATGGTGCCAAAAATGAAACGGGCGGTACTTCAAAAGAATAACTGTTCGCTCAGCAGACAATATGATATTCTATAAATCGTGAATAAAGAACGGTTTCTAGAACAAAGGTTAAGCCATACAGGTGTTCAAAGCCTGATATGGCTTTTCCGTCGAATTGGGAAGATCAACTTACAGAGGAGGTGCGGCAGAGATGAATAAGAAGGGTCAATGGCTTGCTGTTGTAATCATTGTCATCGGCATGCTGATGTTACTGAACCGAAGTATTAACCTGCTGACCGTCGCCGCACTGATTCTGTTAACGATAGGTATGGTTCAAGTTCGTAAGGGTGACACACATAAAGGCTATCGATACCTCGGTATCGGTGCCGCTCTGTTGTTGCTTGATAATTTAATGATTGTATTTTTAATTGTACTGGCCTCACTAGCCTATTTTTATTCCAAAAACAAAAAGATTCATCTAGATGGACATGTCATGCGAAAGCAAAATTTCATGGCTCGTTACTATTGGGATCAAGCACCATGGACATTGCGGAGTATGAGCCTATGGCATGCCATGGGTGAGATTAATGCAGATTTGTCACTTTCCCTCCCGGAGGAGAAACAAACGATTGTACTTTTGCAGGGAGTTATGGGGAATGTTCGTCTGATACTGCCTGAAGATTATGGTGTTGAAATTGAGGCATCGGTACTCTTTGGACGGATTAGCCTGAATGGAGAGCAGGATAGTGGCATGATGAACAAATTGGTATGGAGAACTCCTGGATATGAGTCCAGTGAACATAAAGCAAAATTTGTCATTTCTTATATTGTTGGCGACCTAAACATCAGTAATCCGTAATAAGTTAAATAGGTGAAGAAGGAGGAGACCGGATGAAGACAAAACGACATACCGACATGGTAACCCGAAGTATGGGTGAAGGGATCCTCCTTGTTTTCATTGTGCTCATTGTAATCTTGTATGTATTGTATACATATGGTTATCTTGCTCCGTTTGCAGGGTGGAGGCATCTGATTCAATCGGGTCTGGCGTTACTGCTGCTCTTGATCGGTATGGGTGCGGCCTTCGGCTTCTATCAGAGCTACCGGGTCAAACGAAGGCTTGAACTGTTGCGAGAGACACTGTTGCAATGGGAAAAGGGCTCACTCTCACGTACAGTGCCAGACCTTGGTATTGATGATGTCGGCCGATTAAGTGAGCAGCTTGGACGAATCGGCAAAAAGTGGGAAGATCAGGTCTCCTCGCTGCAGAGGCTGTCTACGAATAACGCTCAGCTGGCTGAACAGGCCAGAATAACGGCCATTGTGGAAGAGAGACAGCGCCTGGCACGAGAATTGCATGATGCGGTATCACAGCAGCTGTTCGCCATTTCCATGACCGCGACCGCGGTTGGACGAAGAATGGAAAAGGATTTTGCGCGTGCCCAGCGGCAGGTGGCCCTGATTGAAGAGATGGCGTCGGTAGCTCAGTCCGAGATGCGGGCATTGCTATTGCATTTGCGACCTGTCTATCTGGAGGGTAAACATCTCGAACAAGGTTTGCGTGATCTTGTGATGGAGTTGAAAACAAAAGTACCTATGGACATCGTACTCGAAATGGATGAAGACATTCATTTGATCAAAGGCATTGAGAATCATCTGTTCCGTATTATTCAGGAAGCGATGTCCAATACATTACGTCATGCGAAGGCAGAAAAGATGGAAATTCGGCTTCAGCGCCGGATTGATGCCATTCGGGTACTGATTCGTGATGATGGTCAGGGATTTGATCTCGACGATCAGAAACAGGCCTCCTATGGTTTGACCAATATGCGTGAACGTGTGACTGAAATTGGAGGAGCCATTCAATTTGTAACGGCGCCGGGCAAAGGAACACGAATTGAGATTACAATACCTTTGATGAACGATGAAAGCGAGGAAGAACATGTCAATGGAGACGGGAATAGAAACGGAGACGGAAGCGGAAACGTCGATCAAAGTGTTGCTCGTGGATGATCATGAAATGGTACGTATTGGCCTCGCTGCGGTGCTGGATACCGAAGATGGCATTGAAGTGGTGGGGGAAGCGGGCAGTGGTGAGGAAGGCATTCGGTTGGCACAGGAGTATAAGCCTGATGTTGTCCTGATGGATCTCGTTATGGAAGGAATGGACGGGATTGAAGCCACACGGCAGCTGCTTAAAATGTATCCGGAATGCAAGGTCATTGTGCTGACCAGTTATCTGGATGATGAAAAAATGTATCCGGTTATCGAGGCAGGAGCCTTCAGTTATCTGCTGAAAACATCCAGAGCCAATGAGGTGGCAGATGCAATCCGTGCTGCAGCTCGGGGGCAATCGGTTCTGGAGTCACAAGTGGCGTCCAAAATGATGAATCGTTTCCGACAGCCGCAGGCAGTGGCACCAGCTCATGATGAATTGACTGATCGGGAGATGGATGTACTTCGGTTAGTAGCTAAAGGCAAATCGAATCAGGACATCGCAGATGATCTCATTATCGGGATCAAGACAGTCAAATTTCATGTGACGAACATACTAGCAAAATTGGGCGTGGATGACCGTACACAGGCAGCCATCTATGCTTATAAGAATGGACTTGCGGAATAGAAAAAGAAGCGTGTGAAGGTTGAGGCATGCACTATGATTTTGCTGAGTAGATAAGGTGAAGTTAAGAAATCGGTGGAGCACGATTCGAAAGTTTGTTCTGCCCATAAGATGCTATAAGGTCCGATCAGCCATGAAGATGGTGGATAGGGCTTTTTTTGTGTGCCAAAAAGAAGTTTAGCAAATGAGTAATGGGGGCATGCTGTTGATAGATTCATAGAATGTAAGAAAGAGCGGAGGATTCAAATGTTAAATCGATGGATGACAGCAGGCATACTGGCATTAGCAATTATTATACTTGTAGGCATGACTCATGTGTACGCTGAGAAGACGGAATCCGAAGCAGGCAAGCTGGAACAATTGATGAAGACCGCCGATACAGCAATCGATCATGTGGACCGTCTAGTCATTAAATGGCAAGGTGAAGGCCGTGGAGATGCAAAAGAGCAGGCGGAGTTGCTTGCTCATCAGTTAGGATTGCAACAGCCTGAACGCGGTGTTCAGACGGGGCATGATGTGTATCGTAGTGAGATGGTTGCTGACGCTCAGCATGCAGGCATTCTGGTCAATGTTGTCGTGACGGGGGAAAAGGAATACTACACGATTGTCCAATTAACAGGCAATGAACATACAGACCAACGTTTATTGACCACATTACATGAACAAGTATCCCAGTTGCTCAACGATTCGGGAATGAAAGCAGCATGGAATTTCGCTGTGCAGGGCACAGGTGCAACTGAAGAAAGTGGCAGTCAATTGCAGCAAATCGAGGAACAGCTATCTGGAAATATGAATATGCAAGCGATAGAACGTTATACAGATAACAGCACTGCCAGTGTGTCATATGAGGCATCGGATCTACCCATAGCGATTAAGAGCGGTAAACATCACTTGAACATGCAGCTTGCTGTCCATCAGGATGACGAAAAGGGGACTAATCGAGTTACAGTAGGTTTCCCTGTTATCACGATCGAATATTAATGCAATATTCAAGCAGGTTTATAAGTCTGATCATGAATTTTTATAGATGAAATTTCCATGAATTGTGGAAAAATAGTGATAACATTTCTCAGGAAAATTAGTGCAACCCATGGGGCTTTATGCTAAAATGGCATCACATCCAAGAAGGAAATTTGCTGGTAATTGACGGTTGTATGTTGCGTATATAACACCATTACATAGCTCGGGGAGAGTGTGGAGATATCTTCCCGGAAAGAAAGAGGAGCCCATGGTCGAAAAACAAATGCAAGATGAAGTGCAGACACCAGGTGCAGTATTTTTCATTTTTGGAGCAACGGGTGATTTGGCCCGCCGGAAGCTGTTTCCGGCGATCTACAGTCTCTACCGCGAAGGCAAGTTAGCCGAAGATTTTGCGGTTATTGGTGTAGCGCGTCGTCCGAGGTCACCAGAAGAATTCCGGGAAGACATCTATGAATCCATTAAGGAGTTCTGCCGCTATCCAGCGGGGGAACCCGATGAGTGGAACGCTTTTGTCGAACATTTTGAGTATAAATCACTAGATATCAATAACGTAGACGGTTTCAAAGAATTGCGTGAGCAGACAGAGAGTCTGGAAGCGAAGTTTAACACACCGGGTAACCGTCTGTTCTATCTGGCACTTGCACCTGAGCTCTTTGGCAGCGTGTCATATAGTTTGCGTGATGGTGGAATGTTGGAGAGCCGCGGGTGGAATCGACTTGTGATTGAGAAACCATTTGGATATGATCTGCAATCTGCGGAGCATCTGAATGAGCAGATTCGTGAAGTGTTCCGTGAGGAAGAGATTTATCGGATTGACCACTATCTGGGTAAGGAAATGGTACAGAATATCGAAGTTATTCGCTTTGGTAATGCCTTTTTCGAGCCGCTTTGGAACAATAAACATATTGCCAACGTTCAGATTACTCTGGGAGAGACGGTTGGTGTGGAAGAACGTGGTGGATACTACGATCATTCGGGAGCATTGCGCGATATGGGGCAGAACCATATGCTGCAGATGCTGACGATGATTGCCATGGAGCCGCCAAGCCGTCTATTCCCAGAGGATATCCGGGATGAGAAGGTTAAGGTACTGCGTTCTCTGCGTGCATTTACCTCTAATGAAGAAGTAAGCACAAACGTTGTGCGCGGGCAGTATACGGAAGGGGAGTATCGTGGCAAGCAGCTTCCCGGTTATCGCCAGGAGGACAAGGTTGAACCGGAATCCAATACGGAGACTTATTTTGCCGCACGTGTATTTGTAGATAATTTCCGCTGGGCGGGTGTGCCGTTCTATATTCGGACAGGCAAGCGCCTTCCGGTGAAAACGACCGAGATTGTAGTTGAATTCAAATCCATGCCGAGTAACGTTTATCTGGGCAAAAAGTATAAACTGGAGCCGAATTTGCTCGTCATTCGGGTAAACCCGATGGAAGGCATTTATATTAAAATAAATGCCAAAAAGCCGGGTTCAGACTCCGAAATTCAGCCGCTGGCGATGGATTTCTGTCAGAGCTGCATGATTGGAATCAACTCGCCGGAGGCGTATGAACGATTGCTGCATGATGCAGCAGAAGGAGACTCCACTTACTTTACCCGTTGGGACGAAGTGGCTACAGCATGGTCCTTCGTTGACCGGATTGCGGCGGCTTGGGCGGAAAATCACGGAGAGCTGCACACGTATCCAGCAGGTACGTGGGGGCCGGAAGCAACAGGTAAGCTGCTGGAGCAGGATGGGTTTCACTGGTGGCCGGTGAACGGTCAGGACGAGGACAGTGTCATCTGGCAAGTGAACAATTAATCGCGGGAAGTATCACTTATGAGTGGCAGCGATTTTGATTAGAGCGAAATCATATTATTGGTGAGAAGACTAACACTGTTACAAATAAGGCTTGGGAAGAACGCAGAGATGCGATCTTTTCAGGTCTTTTTTGTGATAGAGAAGTGGGAGGATGTAAAAATGTACATATAATAAAATAAGTTATTGACAAAAAGTAAGTATATAACTTATACTCAATCCAAGAGATAAAGAAATTACGCAAAGACATACGAAACCCGATGACGAATCGGATACGTACATCATTCATGAGATAAAATGTGAACCAGGTGAAGGGGTTACGAAATACATTCATGAAGAAAAAATTTTAGCATAATATCTTTAATCTAAGAATACTATTTTGTATATATTGAATGGAGGAAAAGAAAATGTTGGATGTAGGATTGTTATTGATTCGTTTGGTGATTGGATTGTCGTTCATGGCGCACGGGGCTCAGAAACTGTTTGGATGGTTCGGGGGATACGGAATCAAGGGAACCGGAGGCTGGTTTGAATCAATGGGGATGAAACCAGGCGCATTGGTAGCGTTGCTGGCAGGGCTCGCTGAATTCGGCGGCGGATTGCTGCTGGCTCTGGGTCTGCTCACACCGGTAGGCGGCATTCTGATTGCTTTGACTATGGTTATTGCGATTGTGAAGGTTCATGGTGCGAACGGATACTGGTCCACACAAAACGGGTTTGAATATAACCTTGCGATCCTGGTGGTTGGTGTAGCACTGGCTTTGACAGGTGGAGGACAATACGCACTGGACGCATTAATTTTCTAAGAGCGGTAAGCGAAATGAATAATGAGTACCTGGACGCCATAATGATGGCGGAAGGGTGCTCTTTTTTTGCTAACGGAAAAGAGAATAATCTGCTGTACGTAATCGGTTATTTTCGGTAAAGATTATGGTACAATAGGAAAGTTGGATACTAAATCAGGTCTACGGCATGAATGAAGCACAATGCTTAGGGAGGATGAACTCCGTTGTAAATGTGTAAAATTAACATAGGATGCTTAACTGCCTAATATGCGAAATGCGAATGTACAATCAACCGGCATAGCCGGATTGCATAAAGATTGAATGGTAGACCGGCCTCGCCGGATTAACGTGAATGAACGGACGAAAGGGATAGAATCTATGAGCAAAGCTGCAGATAACATTCTTCAACAGGAAGTGGACAAACGCCGGACGTTTGCCATTATTTCTCACCCGGATGCGGGTAAAACGACATTGACCGAGAAACTGTTGCTGTTCGGGGGCGCTATTCGTCTTGCCGGTACAGTAAAAGCTCGGAAAGCAAGCAAACATGCAACAAGTGACTGGATGGAGATTGAGAAACAGCGGGGGATCTCAGTAACATCTTCCGTAATGCAGTTTGATTACCTGGGTCATCGCATCAACATCTTGGATACACCGGGTCACCAAGACTTCAGTGAAGATACGTATCGTACACTGACAGCTGCCGATAGCGCAGTAATGTTGATTGACGTGGCCAAAGGTGTCGAGGCACAGACTATTAAATTGTTCCAGGTTTGTGCGAAGCGTGGTATTCCGATCTTTACATTCATTAATAAGCTGGACCGTGAAGGACAAAGCCCGTTTGATCTGATGGAAGAACTCGAAAACGTACTGGGGATTCGCTCCGTACCGATGAACTGGCCGATTGGTACAGGTCGTGAACTTTGTGGCGTGTACGATCGGATGAAAAATCAGGTGGAATTGTTCCAAGGGGACGATCACTCGACGATTAAAGTACAAAAAGTGGATGGATACGAAGATCCGATCATTCGTGAGATGGCAGGAGATTATCTGCATGATCAGCTGTGTCAGGATCTAGAGCTTCTGGATGTTGCAGGAGACCAGTTCGACATGGAGAAGATACAACGTGGTGAACTGACACCTGTATTCTTCGGTAGTGCCATCAATAACTTCGGCGTGCAGACGTTCCTCGAGAACTTCTTGCAGCTCGCACCGAAGCCGGAACCACGTCGCAGTACAGCGGGTGAGATTGAACCAACGAATGAGAAGTTCAGCGGTTATGTCTTCAAAATCCAGGCGAACATGAACCCGGCACACCGGGATCGTATCGCATTCCTGCGGATTGTATCTGGTAAGTTCCAACGCGGTATGAGCGTGAAGCATAATCGTGTGGGCAAAGAAATCAAACTATCGCAGCCTCAGCAATTCCTGGCACAGGATCGGGATATTGTAGAAGAGGCTTACGCAGGCGATATTATTGGTCTCTTCGATCCGGGTATCTTCCGGATTGGCGATTCATTGAGCCAAGGTAGTGAGGTTATTTTTGACGAATTGCCAACATTCTCACCAGAGATTTTTGCCAAAGTTACGGTTAAAAATGCATTGAAACATAAACAGTACCAAAAAGGGATTGACCAGTTGACCGAGGAGGGTACGATCCAGGTATTCAACACCGTTAGCTTCGACGAGACATTGCTCGGCGTAGTGGGTCAGCTCCAATTCGAGGTATTTGAATACCGGATGAAAGGCGAGTACGGGGTAGACGTGCAGCTACAGCGTATGCCATATCAATTTGCACGCTGGATCGTGGACGAGAATCTGGACCCAAGTAAATTCCGGATCAACTCCGCTCTGGTGAAAGATAAAAAAGGAAATCATGTAGTCCTGTTCGAAAATGAATACGCGATGAGAACCGCAATGGACAAAAATCCAACGGCGAAATTCCTGGAGACAGCTCCATAAGTCGTTTTTTCCTAGAATAGTAAAGACAGAAGAAAAAAAACCTAAATCCCTGATCAGAGGGGTTTAGGTTTTTTTTGTCGTTCCCAGCGTTTATAGCTCATTAAGGATTTCGCCGCAAATATAACATTCAGTCATCTTTCAGTCTTAATTGAGCGGCTTTTTCCTTTTCTAAAACACGGGTATACACAAACAAGGTACAGCCTCCTGAGTTTTGCTCAGTGGCTGTACCTTATTTGGTTGGGGAGCCTAATTAGTCTATAGGGATATAACTGCCTTGCTCTTGGAGCAAGGCATCATCCAGACCAATGAGCCAAAATCCTTCTTTGCAGACAGAACAACGTGATGATGGTACCTTTCCCTCCAAGGCTTCAGTTATCTGATGGGTTGAACGGGAATGGTGTGCAGATGCTCCTGCGCGATTTGAATTAATTCTTCCTGCTTGGCAGGTTCCGTGTTCTTCCAGATCATTTCGAAAATGGCACCAAGTCCGGGTAATGCTGCTTCCGGTCCATCTACAGAACCTTCGATCATCTCCCGGAGCTGATCATCACTTTTATCATGAACCTTATGAACAATCGCTTCACGCAGGCTTAATGTAATTGGCATCGCAAGTCCCTCCTCGTATATTCGGCTGCTCTAATACTGTTCCCTGGGAAGCGTGAGCGCATTCAAGTTTATTGGGCTTTGTGGTATACTACGAAGGATATTTACATTTACCCTTTAATTGAAAAATGGACTACCAATAGATGCGTAATGCTGAAGTGCAGCGGGAGGTTAGACCCTAATGGCAAAAAAACAATATGCCGTCATTGGCATGGGACGGTTCGGATCAAGTGTAGCCAATGCGCTGAGCGGCATGGGATTCGACGTACTGGCCATTGATGCGGACGAGCAGCGGACCCAGGAAATGTCCAATGTGGTGACTCATGCCGTATCGGCAGATTCGACGGACGAAGAAGCGCTGCGTGCGCTGGGCATACGAAATTTTGATGTCGTCGTTGTGGCGATTGGTGAAGACATTCAGTCGAGTATTCTCACGACCCTTATTCTGAAGGATATGGGTGTACCGGTTCTGATTGTAAAAGCACAAAATGAGCTTCATGGTAAAGTATTGCAGAAGATCGGAGCAGACAAGGTTATTTATCCTGAACGGGATATGGGACTACGTGTAGCCCATCATCTGACATCTCCAAACATTCTCGATTACATCGAGTTATCTGAGGATTACAGCATTTTGGAGATGAGAGCGTCCGAGCAAATGATCGGTAAAAATCTGCTGGAGCTAAATATTCGTGCACGTTTCGGTTGCAATGTGATGGCGATTCGCAGTGGGAATTCGATGAATATCTCTCCGTATGCGGAGGATCGGATTGCGGACGGGGATGTGCTGATCATTGTTGGCCATAAGGACCATTTGACGAAAATGGAGCTTGCATATCCAAAGTAATAAGTACGTTGATGGGATGATGGAACATTCTTTGGTCGGATAATTTCAATTCGTCATGTTAACATGTTGATAAAAAATCCCGCAGACGGGAAGGATGGAAAGATGGATATTGTATCACCGCAAAATACACGTGTGAAGGAATGGGCACAGCTGCTGGAGAAAAAGCACCGTACCCGTCAACATAAATATATTATTGAAGGCATTCATCTCGTACAGGAAGCGCTGCGTGCCGGGGCAGATCTGGAATGTATCGTTTACGATGGGGAGCAGGGTGTACCCAAGGAACTGGCTGGACAGGAGGCTCCACTTCAGCGTGTGGAATGGATCAGTGTATCCCCTGCGGTTATCGCCAAGTGTACGGATACGATGACCCCCCAACCTGTTTTTGCCGTTGTACATAAAGGTCGTGAGCCGCTGCAAAGCTTGTTGTCGTCCTCCAAGGGGCTGGTCGTTGTATTGGACAATGTTCAGGACCCTGGTAATGTGGGAACGATCATTCGCAGTGCGGATGCAGCGGGAGCGGCAGGTGTTGTGCTCGGTGCGGGTTGTGCCGATGTCTATAATCCGAAAACGATCCGTTCGACGATGGGCTCATTGTTTCATTTACCCATCGTCGAAGGGCAGTTGGAGTCGTTGCTGCCTGAAGCAAAAGCTGCGGGTGTAAAGTTGGTTAGTACGTCTTTGCAGGCAGAGTATTCGTGCTACAGTTATGATTTTACACAAACGGTGTGGCTTGTGATCGGTAATGAGGGCAAGGGCATATCGGAGTCTACTGCACAACTGGTGGACGATGCGATTACGATTCCAATGCAGGGACAGGCTGAGTCACTTAATGCCGCGATGGCGGCAACGATCTTGTTGTTCGAGGCGATGAGGCAGCGGATGTTTAACAAATAAATAATTCCTGTCCAATTTTATTTTTACCGTCCCTAACTAAAATTAACTGTCCCCAAACCACAAAAGACTGGAGCCTGGTTGACGATTGTCCCAACCAGTTCTCCAGTCTTTTTCTCATCCCTGAAAGCATCACAGCAGGGATTCTTCATCCAAATCCCGAATAAATAATCAAGTAGAAACCCAGGCTACTCAAGGCTTTTGGGGATTGAAAGCTGTTGATTTAAACTTTTTCTCAAGCATTTCCCAGGCTTTTATCCAGCCAGTATACATGCCGATCCTTGTTTTTCTCAAGCACTTCTCTATCCTTTCAGGGACACGAATTATTAGTTGTTTTCGTTCACAATCGAACCAGTTTCTTTCCAGTTTTCAGGTCTTTTTCTCAGCGTTTTGGGGACACGAATTTTTATCTCGGAAATGGCGGTGAAGCCTTGTGGGGTAAGGGATTGGGGCAGATTGGAGAGAGGGTGTTTTGGGGACAGTTATTTTTAGTTTTCTACAGATGATTTAGCCGATGAATAATATACTTCGTTATCATATGAGGTAAGAAATATAAGCTTATTCCTACTTGAACGATGAGTGGGGAATGGGCTTTTTTGCATGGTCGGAGAAAGTGGAAATAAATAAATCGAACGATATGGAGCTGGTATGCCAATATATAGTGTAAGGAGGAAGGGGATGGATGATGAGTGAGGCAGAAAAGTACATAAAACTTGTGGAATTAACCCGGGCTGGCGATTACGAAGCATACGGGGAGTTATATGAGCTAACGGTGATGGATGTGTATCGCACTGTTCGTTTTCTGATTCGTGACTCATCTGACGCGGAAGATCTGGTACAGGAAATTTATATTCAGGCATACAGGTCATTAGAGCGTTTCGATTCGGAGAGAGCGTTTCGTCCATGGTTAATGGGTGTGACAATGCGACAGGTCCGAAGTTACCGGCGCAGACGATTGACGCAATTTCGTTTTAGCAAACGGATGGAAAAGTCTGATACGGGGCTTGAGTATGATTTTTCCGGAGACTTAATCAACAAACTGGCAAATCGTCCTCTGCTTGAGCAGGTACACCGATTGCCATACAAGCTGCAGCAGGCCATCACTCTTCACTATTTGAACGAGTACACGCAAGAGGAGATTTCAGGCATATTGGACATTCCGCTAGGAACGGTGAAATCGCGTATTCATGCGGCATTATCCAAGCTGAGACAGAATCAGAAGTTGGACCTATGTATTCGGGGAAAGGTGGAGGATTTGCATGAATCTCGATGAACAGCTGCGAACAGCCTACCAGAAAGAGACCAAAGACTGGACAATTCCTGAGAGAACAAAACATAAAATTATGAATGCTATTCGAAGTGAATCAGTTCTCAAAAGACATCGGAAAAAATGGCTGGTTACTTTGCTGCTGGCTGCTGTGCTCATCATTCCTACGGGAGCCTATGCGGGGTATACCTATTTGGCTAACGAAATGTATGGTTCACAGGAGAATATATCAGCGGTGGGTGGAACATCGGAGGATTATATGAGACTGGAAGAGAAGCTCCAGACAGCCAAAGCACACTTAAGTGAAGAGGAATTCATTCAATTTATGGATCTGATGAAGCAAATGGGGCAAATGGCTTTGAAGAATGCGGATCAACAGGGAGAGATGCACCCCGAGCAATGGAGTGTCACAGAACAGACGGAATTTAATCGTCTTACTGCAGAACTGGAACCTTTTTTTGAAAAGCTGGAAGCAGCAAGTGTAGACTCTCCAAAAGAACCTTTGGACCAGGAGCAATTTTGGAAGGAACAGCTAGCAATTGCAGAGACGAAGTTTTCCAAGGAGCAGTTTACCGAGTTCAAATCGTTATATGAACAGATGAAGCAGTATGAGGCCATGGTGATGGATCAGGATGGGAACATGCATGAAGACCGATTGTCTGCGGAGCAGAAAGAAGAACTGAAGCAGGTACGTGAGCAGATTTTTCCCTTCTTGGAGAAGTTGGGACTGGATGTACGCAAACCGGGTGAGTAGCTTAGGTAGTGTTCAGGGGCTGAGGAGCGAAAGGATTTCATTCCTTTTGCTCCTTTTTATTTTGTAGAGATGATTTTGTAGATAATCTTCTTATCTGCGTTGCATATTCAGCCGATACTGATGCGGCGTAGTGCCTGTTGCATTGCGGAAGACTTTGCAAAAATAAGATGGGCTGGACATGCCTACACGGTGGCCTACTTCCGGAACAGCGTGTGTAGTACTCGTGAGTAACACACAAGCATGACGAATACGGGTAGCCTGGGCGTAAGCAACGATGGTAGTTCCGGTAGTTTTTTTAAATATATGGGACAGATGATAAGGCGAGAGATGCAGTGTATCTGCGATATCCTCCAGATGAAAAGCTTCATTGTAGTGCTCTTCAATCCAATGCATGACAGCCTCAGCATGAGGATGCAGAGCGGAAGAACCCGCTGGGAGCGCAGTAGAGTTGGGAAACCGCCTGTCTTTCCAAAGGTAGCGAAGCTGTGCGAGAAGTCCAAGTAAAAAAAGTCGTGTATCCTCTTCCGCTTCATGTGGAAGCAACGTAGGCAGAATATCGGCAAATTGCTCAATCATCTGGACCAGTGGGGATGAGGCGGAAAGACGGATAGGTTGAAGTGGAGACGTATGTCCAAGAAGGTCCAATGTAAAACGATTGGATACGGCAAATTGCCGAGAGTGCGAGTTCAGCAGATGCTGCTCATACATCAGGACGCTGCGAATAAAGGGATGTTCTTTCGTGACTTGAATCTGGATCTGATGCAGCTGAAATGGACGGAATATCATCAGCGTACCCGGTTCAAGGGAGAAAGCCTGACCCTCGGTTATAAGCTGTCCATATCCATCATGGATATACGTGATTTCCATCTGTGAATGAGCGTGAAAAACCTCT
Source organism: Paenibacillus taichungensis (assembly GCF_050994985.1). Taxonomy (NCBI): domain Bacteria; kingdom Bacillati; phylum Bacillota; class Bacilli; order Caryophanales; family Paenibacillaceae; genus Paenibacillus; species Paenibacillus taichungensis. Next base: position 239,476 of record NZ_CP194720.1, read on the forward strand.
CGGAACGCAGTGGTGGAGGTTCGACGGCATGCCAGATTAAATTGATCCTCAGTGATGATGGGCATTAGGAATGCCTCCCCTTCAAGAGCGCAATATAGTTTTATTTTATCACAAGATGAACGCATAAAAGCGCTTTATTATTGTGTATTGTGAAGGGAATAAGGGAGGTATACATTCATGTTAAAAGTAGCCATTATTGGAGCAGGCGCCATCAGCACAGCGCATATTACAGCGTATTTGGCATTTCCTGAACGATGCCAGATCGTAGCTGTGGTGGATATGTACACGGAAAAAGCACAGAAACGAATTAACGAATACGGATTGAAAGGAGCGCAAGCTGTTACCGATTACCATGAATTGCTGGATCAAAACATTGATTTGGTTTCCATCTGTACCCCTCCATATACCCACGCACCGATCACATGTGATTTTCTGCATGCAGGTACACATGTGCTTGTCGAAAAACCAATGGCCTCTTCTTTACAAGAGGCGGATATGATGCTGGAAGCGGCGCAAACGAGTGGTAAGCTGCTTTCGGTGGTGGCGCAGAATCGCTTTACAACACCGATGATGAAACTGAAAGATGTGCTGGATAGCAAACTTATGGGTCCCATTGTCCACGTACAGGTCGATTCGTTCTGGTGGCGGGGCCATAATTATTATGATCTGTGGTGGCGTGGTACATGGGAAAAAGAAGGCGGTGGCTGTACACTTAATCATGCGGTCCATCATATTGATGCGATGCTTTGGATGATGGGTCCTCCGGTGGAATTGCAGGCGATGATGGCGAATACGACGCATGATAATGCTGAAGTAGAGGATATTTCCATGGCGATGCTTCGATTCCAAGAAGGAGCACTTGGTATGATCACCAGTTCCGTGGTACACCACGGAGAGGAGCAGCAGTTGATTTTTCAAGGTAAAGAGGCCAGGGTATCTGCGCCTTGGAAGGTCGTTGCTTCTACGGCACGAACGAATGGATTCCCAGCACCCAATCCAGATTTGGAACAACAAATTCAGAAACTTGCTGACGAATTACCAGATGTTATTCATGTGGGGCATGCCGGACAAGTGGAGAATGTGCTAAACGCCATTGAGACAGGATCAACGCTTCTGGTGGATGGGAAGAGTGGTCGGAATACACTGGAACTCATTGTTGGTATCTATAAATCGGCTAGTACGGGAGAGAAGGTTACTTTTCCACTAGAGGGAGAGGATGCTTTCTATACAAGGGAAGGGATTATGAAAAATGCGGTGCATTTTTATGAGAAAAAGACAGCCGTAGAGAACTTCGAGGATGTGGAAATAACGTTAGGGAGAAAGTTGGAGTCTTAGTTAAATAAACATGGAAAAGAGGCCAGTCCCACAGATATTGTGAGATCTGGCTTCATTTTATTGAAATCCTATTTACAAAATAAAATCAATACACCCGATGTTTCCATCCATTTAATTTTGCGATGGCTTCCAGATAATAATAATCTCCATAGATCAGGGAGACATCGATGAAGGAATTGCCGCTGCCTGTGGCGTGCAGCAGAATTGATTCATGCTCTGGCTGATTCCAGACCGCATAGTTCTCTGTTAAGGAACGCAGAATTCGTTCGGCTGCATCGGCATAGAGTCGTTTCTCACCTTCAGGAACGGCGGCGGCCAGTTCCAGCAGACCGGATGCGGCGATTGCTGCGGCAGAGCTGTCCCGGGATTGATCATCCAGGGTAGGAAGTCTGAAATCCCAGTAAGGTACATGATCCTCTGGAAGCGCAGCAATAAAGTAATGGGCGATTCGTTTCGCTGTGTTCAGGAAACGCTCATCTTGGGTATAACGATACGTATTAGCGAATCCATATAACCCCCATGAGGTACCACGACTCCATGAGGACTCAGGAGCATATCCCTGTCCGCCAAAACATTCAATATAATGACCATCCACCGGGTCAAAGGAAAGGATATGTTTGGTTGATCCGTCTTCACGGACACCATACTGCATGGTCGTCTCGGCATGGCTAATGGCAATATGTTTGTAGCGGGGATCTCCCGTCACTTCTGAAGCCCAGAACAACAAAGAGATATTCAGCATGCAATCAATAATGGCCCAGCCATATTTGTCTTCATTCCACGCACGAATGAATTTGCCTGCCGGATTATAGCGTCCTGCAAGGAAATTGGCTGCCTCCAGACCACGTCTGAGAGCATCATCATCACCTGTAATTTTATGTTTGATTACAGCAGTAGAGAGAAACTGAAAGCCAACGTCGTGATGAAGCTCTCCTGTTGGTCTTACAAACCATTGCTCCAAAGTTTCATCCCACGACCATGCCGCATCCCGGTAGCTTTTCTCTCCTGTCATATCGTACATAATCCACAGCATGCCCGGCCAGAAACCTGAAACCCACCAATCGGTGTTGATGTTATCATACTTCCCATCATCTCCGGCAAAATGAGGACATTTATCCCCAATGTTTTTTTTCATCTCTGGCAATTTGTTTTCCAGCTTCTGCATGACTTCCTGCCAATATGTCGTAGTTACAGCGGATTCTGCCTTGGCCATGAGATAACCTCCTTAGGGTTAATTGGAAAGTTAAGATAACGCTTTCCTATAAGGAGATTATATCTTTTTAAAAATCTTAAAAGTTGTGTTAGGATATGAAGAAATGTTGCTCTGTTGTCATTGTGAAGAAGGAGGAACGAGAATGTTTGAACGTGTGGACTTTGAGGGAAATACTTTGGTGTGGGATTATCAAATTAAGTCTGTGAACGACTTCAAAGGATATTATCATTGGCATCAATGCGGAGAAATCCTCTATGTCCATGAAGGGCAAGGCATTGTGGTTTTGAATAATCATACCTATCCCATTCGTAAAGGCATGCTCTTCTTTTTTCAGCCCTATCAGCTGCATCACGTTTATGCCGAGGTGCATTCAGATACACCGTATGAAAGGAATATTTTCTATGTAGAACCCATTGTAATGGATCGATATTTGGAAGCGTTCCCGTATCGCCGTGCTTTTTTTTCAAGGTTATGGAAAGGCAGAAATCAACAGCAGGTTTTTGATCTAAGTTCATCTATGGATCAGGTGGATTGGATATACAAAAGTTATCACCAGTCACGCAGTCGAATTGGGGGAGAGTGGGAGGAATCAGTGCTGTTTTTGCTTCAACTCCTGAATGTTTTGGATCAACAAAATGATGTGGAACAGGAGAGGCAACCATACTTGGTCGAATCACGTCAATTAAGACATGCGGAGAAGATGATGCATTGGATTGAAGAGCACTATATAGATGAAATCAGATTGGATCATATGGCGAACGATATCCATTTATCCAAGTCTTATGCTTCCCGTATCTTTCAGCAAGAAACAGGAAGCAGTATTACGGACTACGTCACAGCCCGAAGACTCAAGCAAGCTTATCTTCTGCTGGAAACGACAACTTTTTCCGTTGAAGAGGTTGGCAGAAGGGCGGGATTTCCCAATGGCTCTTATTTCATTCAATTATTTCGCAAGTCGGCGGGAACTACTCCGCTTCAGTATCGGCAGCATTTTGAACGCAGTAGCAGACATTAAATCACATGAGTGTAACTGCTGATGTTATTAAAAGTAGCGTCAGAACATTATCGTAATGAAATTTAAAGTGCTATTTTAAAATTGCAATGTATTCGGAAGTTAAAGCGAAAATGAAGTTTTCTTTTCTAAAATAGAATGAATTTCTATACTTTCCTCAAAAGTACGTCCTACAGCCACTTATCGGCCCACCGTTCTACGGCGCTTAATGCGCGCCCCAACTCTGTGCCTTTGCGGGACAACATATATTCTGTCCGAACAGGGCGCTCCGTAACCACATGACGCACGACCAATCCCTCTTCCTCCAGTTCCTTCATCCGTTCATTAAGTACCCGTTTGCTCAGGTCCGGGATATAAGCGTGAATTTCACTGAATCGTTTGGGTTCTTCCATCAATGTATGAATAATGAGGGCTACCCATTTCCGGCCAATGATCTGATAAGACTGTTCCACCTTTTCGCATATTTGCTTGGCATTCTCATCATCGCTCATAATAGTACTCCTTTGATTTAGTTATGCTTATTATAGCATTAGTATACTTATTGTAACCTGAGTGTCCACAAGCCCTATGTGTAAAATGTCACATACCAATTGTTCTTAATGTTACCACATAAAGCGTTAACATTAAATAAAAACCCTATGAACACTGGTGTTCACAGGTTGGACACGATTGTTGACGAATTGTGACGACAGGTGTAAGATGGGTAACGTCAATTCAATTGGTTACAATTTATAACCTTGATTAAGGTTGTGGAGAGAAGGAATGTTCCATGTTTAATTCAGGTCAGATACACAAGCGGAGGTAAGGCGGGGAACTCCCCCACTAATTCCGTCTTTTGTCATGCTTGGATTTGAACATTTTGCATCATCATATACTATACTGCACAGATCACAGGAGGCACTCCAATGGACGCAATGACATTTGTCCTCTTCGGGGCAACAGGCGATTTAGCCAAACGTAAGATTTACCCTGCATTATATAATTTGTACATTGATTCGAAAATGCCGAAATCCTTCTCCGTTATCGGTCTTGGACGGCGTGAATTGTCGGATGCTGACTTCCAGGCGAATGTTGAAAAGTCACTGCATACCTTCTCCCGTCAAACACCGGAAGAAGAAGCTCAAGTTCGCGACTTCATTGGAGCTTTCCGTTATTGTTCTTTAAATAATACGAAGCTTGAAGATTACACCAAATTGCTGGAACTGGTTCAGAAACGTGAACAAGAGCTCAATATTCCTGAAAATCGCATGTTCTACATGTCGGTTGCACCGGAATTCTTTGAGCCAATCGCACTGAACATTCAAGAAAGCGGCTTGGGTAACACCAAAGGCTGGAAGAAACTTATCATCGAAAAACCATTCGGACACGATCTGCAATCTGCTCGTGAACTGAATGAGAAACTCAGCAATACCTTTGCAGAAGAAGAAATTTACCGCATTGACCATTTCCTTGGTAAACCGATGGTTCAAAATATTGAAACCCTCACTTACGCGAATCCAGTCATTCAGGCTTTGTGGTCCAATCGATACATTGCCAATGTACAGATTACGGCAAGTGAAACGGTTGGTGTTGAAGAACGTGCCGCGTATTATGACCAAAGCGGTGCCCTTCGTGACATGTTCCAAAACCATATGCTTCAGTTGCTGATGATGATTGGTTTGCACTTGCCAAAACGCTGCACACCGGAAGAAATTCAATTCAAAAAACAGAAGATCGCTGAAGCTCTTCGTCCATTGACGAAAGAGAATATTGCTGCCGAAGTCGTTCGTGCCCAATATGCAGCAGGCGAACTACAAGGAACTTCTGTTGTTGGATACCTGGACGAGCCTGACATTCCAGCTGGTTCTCAGAATGAGACATATGTTGCCGCGAGACTGTGGATCGATGATCCATTCTGGAGTGAAGTTCCATTTTACATTCGTACAGGTAAACGCATGGCTGAAAAATCAACCAGAATTGTTGTTGAATTCAAGGCTCCACTGAAAACAGGTCATGAATCCGAAAATACAACAGAGCCTAACCTGCTGACAATTGAAATTGGACCGAAAGAAAGCATCTCGCTTCAATTGAATGCGAAAAACCCACTCAACCAAGGTGAAGTGGAACCGATGCATATGAACTTCAACTCAGGTGAACGCAACATTCCGGAAGCTTACGAAAACTTGATCTTTGACGCGATGCGTGGAGATTCTACATTCTTTGCTCACTGGAACGAAGTTGAACTGGCTTGGCAATGGGTACAGCCGATCTTGGAAGCATTCCAGGAGGGCAGTGTGCCACTCGATACGTACAGCGCTGGTTCGCAAGGACCTGAGTCAGCAGATCGTCTGATTGCAGAGAATGGCTACCGTTGGTGGTAAAAGTAATGTAAGAGCAGCATCAGAGAAGAAAACACTACAGTCTGTTCTGCTCAATAATATACAAATTTTTATGAATTACACCGTTCCAATTTTGCATAAGTCCTTCCGGTAATACTCGGAAGGCCGCGAAAATTTTTGATATAGATTAGTTGGCTCAATCTAAATCAGTTCGTAACAATTACGCGCGAGTAGTGTAGGGGACGAAATCGATTCTGAAGAAGCGAAGCGTGCGCCTTTATCCCCGGATTTCCCCCTTGAGGGTAATGAAAAGAAATCTGGGGGTAAGAGCGATCGAAAGAACGATTCGTAACCGGAACGGCTACTGCGCCAAGGTTAAGCACTTATTTTGGAATTGGCCAGATAAAAATTAGAAATGTTCATAACAGGAGGAACTAGCAATGAAACTTGGACTTATTGGATTAGGTAAAATGGGATTAAACCTGGGTAGAAACTTGATTGACCACAAACATGAAGTGGTTGCTTTTGACTTGAACGCTGAAGCTGTTAATGAAATGAAAGAATACGGCGCAACAGGCGTATCTTCTTATGCAGAAATGGTGGCTTCCCTTGAATCCCCACGTGTATTGTGGATCATGGTTCCTCACAACGTGGTTGACGCTGTATTGGCTGAAGTAAGCCCGCTGTTGTCCAAAGGCGATATCATCATCGAAGCCGGTAACTCGCACTACAAAGAGTCCATCCGTCGTTACGAAGAAATGAAACCTAAAGGCATTCACTACATGGATGCTGGTACATCCGGCGGTATGGAAGGCGCACGTAATGGCGCATGTTACATGATCGGTGGCGATCCTGAAGCTTGGGCTGTAGTTGAGCCTGCATTCAAGGATACTTCCGTTGAAAATGGTTACCTGTATGCAGGTAAAGCGGGTAGCGGTCACTTCCTGAAAATGGTTCACAACGGCATCGAGTACGGTATGATGGCTTCCATCGGTGAAGGCTTCGACGTATTGGAGAAAAGCGGCTTCGATTTCGACTTCGAACAAGTTGCTCGTGTATGGAACAACGGTTCCGTTATCCGTTCTTGGTTGATGGAATTGACAGAGCGTGCATTCTCCAAAGATGCTAACCTGGATGAAATCAAAGGGGTTATGCATTCTTCCGGTGAAGGACGTTGGACAGTTGAAACAGCATTCGACCTGCAAACAGCTACGCCAGTTATCGCGTTGTCCCTGTTGATGCGTTACCGCTCCCTGGAAACAGACACGTTCACAGGTAAAGTTGTCGCAGCTTTGCGTAATGAATTTGGCGGTCACGCTGTAGAAAAAAATTAATTTATATATAACTGTTAACATATACGGATAATCGGGTAATGATGAGTATAGTTGTTTACAAAATTCATCAAGTGGAGGGAACATATCATGAAATTTTTCTTAGATACAGGTAATGTTGAAGAAATCAAACGGATCGAACGTCTTGGTCTGGTGGATGGAGTCACGACCAACCCGTCTTTGATTGCCAAAGAAGGTCGCGTATTTAAAGAAGTGATTCAGGAGATCTGTGGCGTTGTTAAAGGCCCGGTCAGTGCTGAAGTCATCGGACTTAAAGCCGAGGATATGTTGAAGGAAGCTTATGAAATTGCAGAGTGGGCACCGAATGTAGTGATTAAACTACCGATGACCGAAGATGGACTCTATGCTTGTCATGAACTGACCCAAAAAGGAATTAAAACCAATGTAACGCTGATCTTCTCTGCAGCACAGGGCCTGATGGCAGCGAAAGCTGGCGCAACTTACATCAGTCCATTTGTTGGTCGTCTGGATGATATTGCGGTGGATGGCATGAAGTTGATTCGCGATCTGCGTCTCATTCTAGATACGTACGATTTGCCTTCCGAAATTATTGCAGCAAGCATCCGTAATATCAAACATGTGGAGGATGCAGCCCTTTCCGGTGCGCATATCGCGACCATTCCGGGTTCGCTCCTGCCAACATTGTGGAAACACCCGCTGACAGACAGTGGCATTGAGCGTTTCCTGAAAGATTGGGAATCTGTTCCGAAATAATAAAATGTGGATAGGGTCTGATTCCTCAGAGCCATATTTCATTAAAAAGCCTTTCGACTTGCAGATAAACAAAATCTGCTGGCGAAAGGCTTTTTTAGTTGAAAGTGATGAGATCCCCGTACGAGCAGGTGCTGTCCTTCTTTTTCGGGACAACAGTGCATAAGGATAGTATATAGCCTATAGCTCATCCCGCAGGGGAGGGACGCCCGATGATGAGAAGACGATGGCGAAGCCGAAGACGCCGCAAGCCGCCAAGTGGCAGGCGCAAAATGTGGTTGATTATTTTATTGGTAACAGCGTTTTGTTTGATGCAGGGTTTCGCCTATGTAGACAAGAAAATGAAACCGCCCATCATGCATCTGGCCAAAATCAGAGTGAAGCAAATTGCAACGGAAGCGATCAATAAGGCAATTACTGCGCAGGTTTCCGAAGGTAAATCCACCGAAGGATTGATTGACTGGAAAACCGATACGGCTGGGAAAGTGTCCGGATTCATGCTGAATTACGATGAGCATATGCGGATCACTGCGAGTACGATGAACATCGTGCAATCCACTTTGCAGAACGTGCATATGTTAAAAGAAAAAATTCCGCTGGGGCAGGCGTTGGGCAGCCCGGTACTGGCATCCTTTGGTCCAAGTATACCGGTTCGTATTGAGCCTCAGGGAGCCGTCAAGGTGGATCTGAACACCCGTCAGCAGAACGCCGGTATAAACATGATTCTGGTTGAAGTGTACATTCACATCATTGCCGAAGTCGCGGTGGTGGTGCCCTTTGACATGGAACCCGAGACCGTTGACACGGAAATTCCGATATCTTACCTGTTGGTGGTCGGGGATGTGCCGATGTATTACTATGATAATCAGGGCAAGCCGGTGGGCAGCAACGGTAGCAACGCACCCGCAATTGCACTTCCATCCGGTCAGACTGGTGTTTCGAGTGGTCATGGAGGAGCACCGAATTCAAACTCTTCCAACCAGCAGCAGGCTCCAGCAAACGGTCTGAACGGAAATGGACTGGAGGTTGAGCCGGATTTGTCTGATCCGAATGGGGGATTGCAGCTTGACGTAGATGTAAACCACTGATGAGTCAAAGGCAAATATCGAATAAAAAAAACGGGGCCTCTATATGAGGTCCCGCTTTGCATTAAAAATCATCTCAATACTAAATAGATACTTCTTATCTTTTGTTCCAACCTCATTTTGCTTCATTTGCTTTTGGCTTTTTTCTGTTTGCGTTCTTCCTGCTCCCAATGCTTTAGATTCGGGTAAGGGTCAAATGACCATTCATTCAGCCCGCTATCACGATAGATCCCATAGTGCAGATGAGGAGGAAACTTGCCTTGTGTACCCGGTTTTCCATACCCTGAACTACCCACCCAGCCCAAAACCTGACCAGGGGTAACCACTTCGCCGATATGGGCGTTTTTGTCGAAGCCGGATAGATGAGCATAATAGTGGTAATGGTTGTTCAGATCACGAATACCGATACGCCAGCCGCCAAACGGATTCCAGCCTTTAATCTCCACGACACCGTAACAGGTACTGCGCACAGGCAGGCCATGTGGTGCAAAAATATCCGTGCCTTCATGAATGCGGTACCCACCCCAACTGCGTTTTGTCCCCCAGGTGCTGCGGTAAGAATAGTTGGTTCCGAGAGGAACGGGGAAGGCGTGATCAAAGAGATCGAGGTTGTCAAAATGCTCATATAATTTCGCGAATTGCTGAATGCGCTGCACCGCACGGGAGTTATGATAATATTCCCATAGAGCAATGTTGAAGTCCTCCGGCTTGTTCCCATAATTCTTAATAATGGAAGCCATGCTGTAGAGTACGTCCAGGTCATTATTGGCATCTGCTACACCATCACCAGAACCGTCACGACCATAACCATTGAAAAAGACAATGGAGCCCGGATGTTGATCCGTCTCATCTGGATTGAGCCAGCCTCTCCAGGCTGGGGAGGTCATGAATATGCCGGTCAGCCGTTCCGGATGTTTACGATCTTTCGGATGTGCACGCGAGATGGTTCGTTCGTATTGATCTATCGCTGCGAGCCTGTACCAGGGAATTTGGGTCATCTGACCAATGCTTTCATATAGATGTCGGCGTGAAGCGAAAATTTCCGCTGGTTTTTGCTTTACAGCCTGTGGTTTGGAATCAACGGCGGTGGGTTCACCGTAAACATCAACAGGCAAGAATGGGAGAAGCAGTGTGCCTGCAAGCAATGTTTTGATCCAAAAGGAATAAGTTAACCGCGATGTAAAGCGATCTTGCACAGGGAAGCAGCCCCCTTTCCAATGAGATGATGCACATGGTGCCCGGTGAACCAAGCTATAACCTAGCGTTCTTCAAAAGTCTTCATTTTATCCATGTAAGCATTTTGCATAAATCCAAAAAGCGACTTTCAATCAGCGAGAGGTAGATCGAAATGGGTTTATTCGTCTACCTCTCGTACTCGGGAGCGAAGGAATCGAATTATGCAAAATGCGGATGTAAGACATGAATGCACAAGATGTGACAAATGGGGGTTTTTCCAGCGCTTTCATGGTATAATATGTTCCGAGCAACAGCCTAACTTCAGTAGAAAGAAGGTTTATGCATTGGCTAAACGTGTTAAAGAACCGAAACCGGACTGGATTCGGATCAAATTGACAACCGGCGATAACTATCAGGAAATGAAAACGATGATGCGTTCCAAAACGCTGCATACAGTATGTGAGGAAGCACGGTGCCCAAATATTTACGAATGTTGGGCCAATCGGACGGCTACTTTTATGATTTTGGGCGACATTTGCACACGGGCATGCCGTTTTTGTGCGGTAAATACTGGCTTGCCGACGGAACTTGATTTGCAGGAACCAGAACGCGTGGCAGAGGCGGCAGAACAGATGAATCTGCAGCACTGCGTAATTACGAGCGTGGCGCGTGACGACCTGAAGGATGGAGGAGCGACGATTTTTGCGGAGACGGTGAAAGCCGTTCGTCGTCGTTTGCCTTTATGTAGCGTAGAAGTGCTGATTCCAGACTTTTTGGGTGACCGGGATTCCCTGCAGATTGTCATGGATGCCAAACCGGACATCTTGAATCATAACATTGAGACAGTAGAGCGGCTTTCGGACAAAGTTCGTGCCAAGGCAAAATACAAGCGTTCACTCGAACTGCTTGCTCGTGCCAAGGAAATGCAGCCAAATATCCCGACGAAATCGAGCATCATGCTTGGTGTAGGTGAGGAATATCATGAAATTTTGCAAACGATGGATGATCTGCGCGCTGTGGATTGTGACATTATGACGATTGGTCAATACTTGCAGCCATCTGAGAAACATCTGTTTGTGGAGAAGTATTATCCGCCAGAGGAGTTCGCATCATTGAAGCAGGAAGGACTGAAGCGTGGATTCAGCCACGTGGAATCCGGACCTATGGTCCGCAGCTCCTACCATGCCCATGAACAAGTGAAATCTGCTGCGAAAAATAGTGAAAAGGCGGCATCTCACGCATGATGGAGGAGACAGGTTTGGAAGAAGAAAAAAGTTCAGAACAGGTTGAGGAATCGGTTCAGGAGCCTGTACAGGACAAACCTAAAGAACCGGTTATTGTTCAAATCGGCGGAAAGAATTATGAAATCGTGCAGAACCACAAGGAAGGCTGGAATCCTGAAGTCTTCCGTGACCGTTACAGCGAAGTGCTGGAGCGGTACGATTACATTATTGGGGACTGGGGTTACAGCCAGTTGCGGTTGAAGGGTTTTTACCGGGACAACCACCCCAAAGCAACGAAGGATTCCACAATCTCTAGCATGGTGGACTATATCAATGAATATTGCAATTTTGGCTGTGCGTACTTTGTGCTTCAGAAGAGCAAAGATCAGCCTCAAGCCAAAGCAAAAAGCGGTTCCTGAGAAGGACCGCTTTTTTTGTTGCATACATTTAGTCCAAAAAAGCTGTGCGAACCCTGTTCCAAAACGGATACGGCCGGAAACGAGCAAAGCTGACCTTATGACGAGCCACTTGGCAGCGTACGGATATGAGATCTTCCACCATAACGTTTACGTGGTCAATGGTAAGTAGCAACCGCTGATCCTTACGTGAGAAGATATCACAGTGATGGTGCTTGGGCAAAATAACTGGTGAACCCAGCGTCCGATAGACGCGGTTATTAATCGATGCAATCTCGGCGATCTGAATGGCCTCGATCGTGGGATGCACCATGGCGCCGCCAAGCGCTTTGTTGTATGCCGTACTGCCTGAAGGTGTAGATACACAGATACCGTCACCCCGGAACATCTCAAACGTCACATCATTAATGTCGACCTGGGCAACCACCGTACCGTCTACACCTTTTAACGTAAATTCGTTCAGTGCAATATAAGAGGTATTGCCCGATTTTTTACGAATCTCAAGCTCCAATAGCGGGTACTCCACAATCCGGGGTTTGAGTCGTTCCGGGTCGCCTTTGCCGCTCATTAATCGAACCAGTTCCCGTAATTCTTCCTTCTTCCAATCGGCATAAAAGCCGAGATGGCCTGTATGAACCCCAACAAAAGCGATGTCCGGGATGCGGTCGATGAAATTGTGAAATGCTTGCAGCATCGTACCATCGCCTCCGATGGAGATGACAATCTCCGGCGATTCTGCATCCAGCTTAAACCCTTCCTCTTTTGCCAGCGCATGAAACTGCTGACTGAGATCAATCGATAACTGGTCTCCGCGGTCTTGAACATAGTATCTCAAGATGAAAGCTCCTTTGTGGTCATTATACTACCGATGATAATCAATTCCAGGGAAGAACACAACGTTGGATTGATATTCAGTTGAATATAAACACACAGGATGGCTTATTTTTTCATGCGTCGAGGTAAGAAAAAGGGACTCATCAGAGAAAGTATCAGTAGTAAAAGTAATACGACCCCAAGTACACCAATTCCCGAAAACAGGATCTGTGTCCAATCGGGTGTATACAAAAATAATTCTGGCTTGGAACCGTTTTGGAACAAAACAGGCCATTCTGAACCCCCCATCATCGGCAGCCACAACACAAGAACAAGTATGGGTGCAATGAGAGCGTGAATTGCTCTCGCAAACAAAAAGGGGCCATATCTCATGGGTGTGTTACTCAGGACACTCATGATCTGGGCATGGACGGATAATCCTCCCCAGGAGAGGACAAATGCAGCAGCAGCAGCTTTGTACACGAGCGGAATGGAAATGCCCGCTGCTCCTGCTTCCTTGGTTCCCAAAGTGACTTCAAATAATCCACCTACGAGACTGTGAGATAAGGCAGGGGGAAATCCCGTATATAAAAGCAGTTGTTCCGTAATGGCGTATAACCCGCCTAGCCATCCAGTTTGAACGAGTAATTCCAACATAACGGAGAAGAATACAACTAACCCTCCTACGATAATAATAAGGCGAAGGGATGAGGAGACTGCCTGGCGCAGCAATTCACCAAATGCCCGTCCATCAGCCTTTCTTGCCTCGTGCATTGCATAAATGGCTCGGAGCAGTCTGTTTTTGTGTACCTTTTCAGAAGCGGAGGGAGAGTCGCTAATCGACTGTTTATCCTTTACGGAGACATTTCCATGGAAGCGCATGAGCAAGCCCACAAGAAATGCAGCACCATAATGTGATGTGACCAGTATGGGAGCGATAGCTACATTATGAAAAAAACCGACCGATACGGCTCCAATCATGAAGATGGGATCGGATGATGTGGTGAAAGCAACGAGGCGTTCACCTTCTTCCCGAGTAACCAATTTTTGCTCCCACAATTGTGCAGTCAATTTGGCTCCAGTGGGATAACCGGAAGCGCAACTGACGGCAAACACAAAGCCACCACTTCCGGGAACGCGAAATAGCGGACGCATCAAAGGATTTAAGAGTGTACCCAAAAAATGAACAATGCCGAAGCCGAGAAGCAGTTCGGAAAGCACCAGAAAGGGAAAAAGGGAGGGAAAAAGCACGTCCCACCAAATGGATAGTCCACGTACACCTGCATGCCAGGTTTCCGTAGGAAACAGCACCATCAACACACACAGGATCAGAAGAGCTAATGGGATCAGGACATGGGTGATTCGTTGTGAAGCGGCCATGAATTCTTCTCCTTTATTTTTGGAATGGTCAGTGTGCAGCAGATCGCTGGTGCTTTTGCCATCAATATATGAGACAAAGCGGACAAACAGTACAAATTAATGTTTAGAAAGCGCTTGCAAAAGTGGCTGTGTTTTTAAGAGATGTATGCTAAAATGATAAAAACGCCTGGACGTCAACTATTTACCAAGAAGGTGGAATTAAATCGGATGGAGTGATGATTATGAGTCTTGTCACCGGAATCCTGGTTTGTGCTTTTGTTTATGTTATACGTGCCTCGCTTGTTCGCTCTGAAGAAGAGGACTGGCGAAGTTATTAATGAAATATTTGGTGCGCCAAACCTCATGTTTGGCGCTTTTTTTGTGCCTTCAGTACGAGATAGACCTGTATAAGTTATGGCTATGTGGAACCATAAGCCTTTCATGTTATATAGGACTTTTGGGATTTTTTTGATAGAATGAAGATAAAGGTGTTCGTGGCCTTGTTCTTCAATCTCCTTTCACAATTAAGCATGGGAGTGTAATATATGTCAAAATTCGACACCTGAAAGGAGGGGGAAGCGGAATGAATCCTAGTTTGAGCATCTACGACAATCTTGGTGGAGAGGCAGGCGTTCGCGCACTGGTCGAAGCTTTTTATCCGATTGTTCAGCAGAATGAGAAGCTGGCACCTCTTTTTCCGGAGAATATTCAACCGGTAATCGACAAGCAATACATGTTTTTGTCTCAGTTCTTCGGTGGTCCTGCATTGTTTTCCGAGGCTTTTGGTCATCCGATGATGCGTGCCCGTCATATGCACTTTGAAGTGACGGTTGAACGGGCAGAAGCCTGGCTTGCATGTATGGATCAGGCGTTGACACAAGTTGGTGTGGAAGAGCCGTTGCATTCTTTCGTCCTGCAGCGATTGTCGGGGCCAGCACATCATTTTGTGAATACACCTTAGTTCCGATTACAAGCTTATGGGAGAGGGATGGAATGAGTGGAATTAGAGCCTCTGTATAGGGTAAAGGTGAAGTGTCATTATTGCGAGACTGAGTATGATACCTCACGCGTAAGACCAAGCTTAAAACGGCCATATCGGACGGATTCCGATTTTTGCGCGTATTACAAGCGGGAAAATCCGGATTTCTATGTTGTTCGAATTTGTCCTGAGTGTGGATTTGCTTCGACAGAGAATTCGACAGAACAATTAAACGATAAACAGCGCAAGGCTTTTAAGGAGCAGATCGGTAATCGTTGGGTGAAACGAGACTATAGCGGTACGCGGACACTGGAACAGGCGATGGATTCGTACAAGCTTGGACTGCTTGTTGCGCAGGTTATTCAGGAGAAAGATCGTGTCGTTGCAGGCCTGCTGCATCATATTGCCTGGCTGTATCGGTACATGGAGGATCATACCCAGGAAAACCGTTTTCTTGAATTTAGCCTTGAGGCTTATGTAAAGGTTTATGAACGGGAAGGTACTGGCGGGAATGAAGCCAAGCTTCTTTATCTATTGGGAGAGTTGAACCGCAGAGTAGGTCGATTCCATGAGGCTGTAAAATGGTTCGGCAGGGTTATTCATGACAAGCGCATTACCGATGCAGCCATGATTCGTGCTTCGCGAGAGCAGTGGGCATTACTGCGGGAACAGATGATTTCGAGCAAGTTGGAATTGCCAG
This sequence comes from Paenibacillus taichungensis, assembly GCF_050994985.1. NCBI lineage: Bacteria > Bacillati > Bacillota > Bacilli > Caryophanales > Paenibacillaceae > Paenibacillus > Paenibacillus taichungensis. Next base: position 255,168 of record NZ_CP194720.1, read on the forward strand.
ATGAAATGATTGAAGCAGACAAAGAGGCTGCGAAACGCAGCCCCATTTGATAAGTGACAGTTGTTCTCTAGTTGCGGACAGGACGACTGGACAGCAGGTAATCACTATCGTTGTCGATCACAGTCATGCTGGCATTACAACAAGGAAAGACCAGTAATTTCTTTTTGCCTTCGCGAATGCGTACAAGCTCCTTTGGTTTGAGTGGCAGCAGTACATTGTTTGCATGGCAGTACGGACATTGCTGTACATAAATGTCCCCCATTACAATATCGTAAGGCCAGCTGTTCTCAAAGGGGATCATTCTTGCTCGCCTTCCGTAGAGGCAGGTTTAGCCGCTTCTTCTTTGGCCAACTCGGCGATTTTCTGCATCAGGATATGCTGCGGCATATGCATCAGATGTTCGAGGGGAACACCCAGAGATTCTGCTAATTTGACGGCTGTGTCAGCCGAGACTTGTAAAGGTTTCATACGATTACCTCCTGAAAATAGCTTAAACTATTTCTCTAGTATAGAGATATAGCGCTTATAAAACCAGTTCTAATTCAAGGTTAATTATCCATTCTACTGAGAGAGGTGCCTTATTTAAATGAAAACACCATTACAACCCGTCTGGGATCTGGAGTCCATTTTTAGTGGAGGTTCTGCCTCTGAGTCATTCGCTGCGTATCTGATTGAGCTGGAGCAGGATGTACGTAAGCTGCAAGCCCTTTTGAAAGATACACCTGCACCCAAGTCTCTGGAAGAAACGAATGCGTTTGATCCGATCCTAGATCTGCTGCAGAGCTGTTATATCCGAATTTCGGAAGGGTCGGCATTTGTGTCCTGTCTTTCTTCACAAAACCAAAAGGATAAAAAAGCAGTTCAGCTTCAGGGAACCATTAGTTCTCTTGCCGCGATGTTGAACAGTACCAAGTCCCATTTCGACAATACACTTAGCCAGACGACAGACTCTGTATGGGAAGCATGGATTGCTCGGGAAGATATTCAGCCGCTTGCCTTCGCACTGAACGAGAGCCGCACGCTAGCTCGTGAGAAACTGTCACCTGAACTTGAAGGTCTTGCGCTGGATCTCGGCGTAGATGGTTACCATGGGTGGGGCAAATTCTATAACACTATTGTAAGCAAGGTGAACATCCCATTTGAACAAAATGGTGAAACGGTGATGTTATCCGCAGGTCAGGCTGCCAATAAGCTGAGCGACAGTGACCGAAATGTGCGCGAGACTGTATTCGCTAACTGGGAACAGGCTTGGACGGATGTCGAAGACTTCTGCGCAGATACATTAAACCATCTCGCCGGTTTCCGTCTCAAATTGTATGAGAAGCGCGGCTGGGATGACATTCTCAAGGAACCTTTGGCGATCAACCGGATGTCGCGCCAGACGCTTGATACGATGTGGGACGTAATTAACGGTGCCAAACCTGCATTGGTTCGATATTTGGAGCGCAAGGCGAAACTGCTAGGTGTAGAGAAACTCAGCTGGAGTGACGTAGATGCACCCGTAGGCAAGTCGGGTGGAAAAGTCACATATGACGAGGCAGCTATCAATATTGTTGATCAATTCGCCAAGTTCAGTCCCAAACTTTCCAAATTTGCAGAGATGGCGTTTGAGAAACGTTGGATCGAAGCAGAGGACCGTGCTGGTAAGCGTCCAGGGGGATTCTGTACGTCCTTGCCACTCAGCAAAGCAACACGTATTTTTATGACCTTCTCTGGGACGCCGTCGAATGTGTCGACACTTGCTCATGAACTTGGTCACGGATATCATCAGCACATTATGGAAGAACTGCCAGCCTTGAATCAACGCTACGCCATGAATGTGGCGGAAACGGCATCTACCTTTGCTGAGATGATTGTAGCCGATGCTCTGGTTCAAGCAGCAACGGATGAGCAAGAGAAGCTAGCTCTGCTTGAAGACAAGATTCAACGAAGCGTTGCGTTCTTCATGAATATTCACGCTCGTTTCCTGTTCGAAAATCGGTTCTATGAGCAACGCAAACAAGGGTTGGTGAATGCAGATGAGTTGTCCAAACTTATGGTGGAAGCACAGCAAGAAGCGTTCTGTGGTGCACTTGCATCCGATCATCCGCATTTCTGGGCATCCAAGCTGCATTTCTATCTGACAGGTGTACCATTCTACAATTTCCCGTATACGTTCGGGTATATGTTCAGTGCAGGCATATACGCCAGAGCGCAGGAGGAAGGTACGGCATTTGCCGATAAATACGATGATTTGCTGCGAGATACGGGCCGAATGACGGTAGAAGAACTGGCTCAGAAACATCTGGGTACAGATCTTACACAACCTGATTTCTGGCAAAATGCAGCGAACCTGGTCATTGCCGATATTGATCAATTTCTTGAGATGACAGAATCCGCAAAATAGTATTCCTATATATGTAATGAGGCTGCAATCCTGTGTAAATGTACACGGGATTGCGGCCTTTTTCAGTGTTTTTTAAAGCTAAGCTCTCGCTAAATATTTTGTCGCAATTGAGAGAAATAACTCGCTAAAAGCACGCAAAATGGCAATTAATTGTGCAAATTATAGTCATAATTACCCAAGTTTGTTTGACTTTGTTGAATGACCACATTTGTTGTCATATAATGAGTCGTAAGTCCTTGTTTTGTAGGATGAAGTGCATAAAGGAGGAGCGTTATGGTAAAAATTGACCAGCTTTCATTAGCACGACAGTTGGATCTGGTGTTCAAAGAGCTTGATCATGAATTATCAGGGTTAGATTCAGGTGTAGTTTTTGTGCAAATACGAAATAATGTAATTGGAAAGTTTGGGATTCGACATAATCCGATAACCGGACGTGACGGTCAAATGGAAGTGGAGGACGGTGGACTAAACGAAACCCAACGCTCTTCTTTCCGCGCAATGGCACTGGAAACTTTGAAATTCAAGCGAAATTGGACTCATGGAGAAATTGCATATGATTTTACAGTAAGACAAGGCATGATTCTGGTTGATGCCACGATGGAGTCCAACTATAATATGGCGAACCTGATGATTCGTTATCCAAGAACCAATACATACATGGATTCAGGCATGGAGTCGTCTTCATAATTGTGAAGAGCACACAGGAAAGCGGCACTTCCGAGGAAGGCCGCTTTTTGTTCTTGCATATGCGAGCACGAATTACGAGCTTACGAACGACCCGATAATTGCTGCTCAGCGATTTGGACCAGACGTTTAGTAATGTAACCACCCAGAGAACCTGTCTCACGGGAAGTGTAGTTACCATAGTAACCGTCTTGGGGAATTGTTACACCCAGCTCTTGTGCAGCTTCAATTTTCAATTGTTGCAAAGCTGCAGTTGCTTGAGGAACAACCAGATTGTTTGAAGAATTTCTGCTTCCTTGGTTTTGACCTCCGTACATGTGTGTCACCTCCTTATGGCTTGGTGATGTTAGTATGGTTAGAGAATGAGGAAATATGCATGATATGGCGTAAGGGAAAATTTGGATATAAAAGATAAGATATAACATGAAAAAAGCCGACCCAGTATGGATCGGCTACATAGAATAAAAGGAAAAAGTAGGAGCTATGTCCCATAGAAGTCGCCTGAGAGTACAAGATTCTACTCGGTTGGCGGAACAATCTCAATACGTGTGAAAAGTTCAACGGGCTGTTCTGGTTCCAGACGAATCAGTCCCGTTTGCTCGTCTGTTAAATTTAAATTGGGTGCATCAGGAAGCCAGGTATACGGTTCAATGCATAGAAATTGATCAGATTCTCCCTTTGTAAAGAGGACCCAATGTTTGAAATATGCTTCATCCGCTGAATATTTAAGCGTGTATCCATCCTGCCTGCGCAAGTGAGCTACTGCTGGTTGCCCATCGGCAGCTTTCAAAAGGGTATCCCAGTTTCGTCCTTGCATGTTCATACCTTCGTTCAATGAAGACCATTCTCCGAGAGATTCAATCTCACCTGTAGGCAGTTGTTCTTCATTCTGAGCGTAAATTCCGGACACAGGAAGTTGAAGTGACCATTCGGCAGGTTTACCGTCAAGCAGAAACCATGTATGATATCCCATTCCAAAAGGAGCAGGAGTAGAGCTCAGATTGGTCACACGCAGACGCTGGCTTAACACCGCGTTTTGAAGTCTGAACGTCATCTCAAGCTTCAAAGGAATTGGAAATTGAGCCATCCAATGCTCTTCATTTTCAGTTAATAATTCCGTTGTAATTGCACAGCCATCTTCATCTTCTTCGATGTCGCTGACACACCAGGACTGGCTGCGGTGGAGGCCGTGAATATGGTTGTCATTGGCCGTATTCTGATCGAATTGGTAATGAACTCCCTCATATTCGAATTGTCCTCGATGAATGCGGCCTGGCGGAACAAGAAGCGGAACGCCGAAGTGATACGGCTTCTGCAAATAAAAGGCAAGTTCATCTTCTTCCGGACTGCGAACGACATCGCGGCCCTGCACCAGATCGCGAATCGAGATAATATTATTTCCAAGACGCGGCAGCAGGGTAATCTCCAATTCACGGCTATGTAGGATATACGTGTCGTAACCATTCCATTGGCCTTTGGTCACTTGTTTCATATCGATGCTCCTTTTCCCACTTGAAATCTGTCTGCAAACGGCCATTCCTATATGCCGTTGCAGGCGTGTCATTGTGTACATGCCATTTATCCCATTAGCATACCGAATGAATGCTGGTGATTAGGATAAGCAATTCCATCATAACAGATTTCAGTGAAGTGGGTAAAAAAAGCTATTCCCATTTTGACATTCTGGTCCGCGCGGATTAAGATGGTATTCTGAACGATGCGTTTTATCCAATGAATGATAATCAAAGCGATGACAGGGACAAGTAAGCTAAGAGAACTCTCTTCAGAAAGCCGGTGGATGATGTGAACCGGTGCGAACTCTTTACCGAATGGACCCTTGAGTGCTGGCTTGAACAGGCAATGTCTGAAGTTTGGACTACCCTTAGTAGAATCGGACGTATACTCCACGTTACGGAGAAATGAAGGCATTTCTTCTACATGATCTAATTAGGTCTAGAGGAATGGAGAAATGCGAATAAGGGTGGCACCACGGTCTCACGTCCCTTGCGGATGTGGGCCTTTTTGCGTTCGCGGAGAATTAGGAACAAACAAATAGGGAGGCGTTATGTGAAATGAAAACAGTACTTTCGGGAATTCAGCCGAGTGGCAAGCTCACATTGGGTAACTACATCGGAGCAATTAAAAACTTTGTGAAATTGCAGCATGACTACCAATGTCACTTCATGGTGGTTGATCTCCACGCTGTAACGGTAGCTCAAGAGCCAGCAGCGCTGCGTGAGCAATCTGAGGCGGTAGCTGCCTTGTTTATCGCAGCTGGAATCGATCCTACGAAATCCAATGTATTTCTGCAATCCCATGTACCGCAGCACGCGGAATTGGGCTGGTTGATGACTACACTGACATCGATGGGCGAGCTCGAACGCATGACTCAGTTCAAGGACAAATCATCTGGTAAAGATTCCGTTGGCGCTGGGCTGTTTGTCTATCCTTCATTAATGGCTGCTGATATTTTGTTGTATAATGCTGATCTTGTGCCAGTAGGCGAAGACCAAAAGCAGCATCTGGAACTGACACGTGATCTGGCGGGACGCTTTAACCATCGTTATGGTGAGTATTTCACGATTCCAGACCCGTATATTCCACAGGTGGGTGCTCGGGTAATGTCACTGGATGATGCTTCTTCCAAAATGAGCAAAAGTAATCCCAATGCAGGCAGCTACATTGCCTTGCTTGATCCGCCAGATGTGATTCGCAAAAAAATTAGCCGTGCCACAACCGATTCCGGTCGTGAAGTTGTATATGATCCGGCAAACAAACCTGAAGTCAGCAACCTGATGAGTATCTATGCTGAATGCGCAGGTCTGTCATTGAAAGAAGTAGCGGAGCGCTATGAAGGCAAAATGTATGGTCCATTCAAAAAAGAACTGGCTGAAGTGGTCGTATCTGTTATTGAACCTTTACAAGAACGGTATCGTGAGATTCGTGAGTCTGGCGAATTAGCTGACATCCTGGAAACTTCAGCTCGTCGCGCAGAAGCGGTGGCTTCCCAGACACTTAATGCAGTTAAAGAACGTATGGGGTTTGTTCCTAGACGTACGTTGTAGTAGGACGAGGCAAGTAACTTAAAGTTAATGAATTATTCACATAATAAAGAGGAGCCCTGATGGGGCTCCTCTTTAATTATCGTTTCGTACTATCCTATGAAGTTTACCGGGTCAAGAGGCTGTTTCCGAAGTGGTACGTGCTGCTTCACGACGCTCTTTCTTTGCGCGAATAACAAATCCCCAGCCGATGTTGGCAACGGACACGACAAACAGCAACGTAGCCAACCAGCCGGAGTAAGAGATCATAATCGCCGTAACCGCTAACAACATAATCGAAGAGAATGCAAACCATAGCGATAAACCTTTGCTCATTGGGAAAAACCTCCATATAGAAATTTGATGAAATTCCGTATAACCTGAAGCGCACGAGCCATAATAATCTTGCAAGCTTGCAATTACATTACAGACACAGATTGAAGGGAGATTTTAAATATGGCTCAAGGATCTCGTTCTAACAACTTGGTGGTACCTCAAGCAAACTCAGCATTGCAACAATTGAAAATCGAAGCTGCACAAGAACTGGGTGTAACTATCCCACAAGACGGTTACTACGGTAACTACACTTCCCGTGAGACAGGATCTCTGGGTGGGTACATCACCAAACGTCTGGTACAAATCGCTGAGCAGTCTCTGGCTGGGTCTGGCAAATAATTATTATAACCAAAAAGCAACAAGCAGAAGCCCGGAGCGGAAACGCTCCGGGCTTTCTCGCGCATTCGTTCCTATGTCTGATTGTGCCCTTCCATGCACTTTTCGTCAAGAGCGTGCGGATAAAAGTTTTTTATTCATTTTCTCGTCACTTAACCAGCCAACATACGTATCAATCGTTTCGAAATTTCGATCCATAACGACTACAGCGACAAATGGGTACTGTTTACGGTGTCGATAACGCACATCCGCCCAGCGAACCTTGTATCCTGCTGGTAATTCTTCCACCTCTGCAACAGCATAGGAGGTGAAGTACAGAAACGCAGTGACTTCAGGGGAGTTGCGTGAGGCGGCAACAGCCGCGTGAGTGGACGATGAAGCATGGAGATTCCAGGTTAAGACGGAATGATCCATTTTGCCAATCTCATAACTGCCGTCTTCAAATCTTTTCACTACATGCCATCGGTTCCAGGATATTGTTGGGATGACCATGTAATGAGCCTTAGAATTATTTTTGTCGAGTCGCTTCACCTGTCTAACAGCCATAGCACGTGCTATTGTCCGCCATACATAATACAAGCCAATCAAAATATACAGTGAAACAAAGAGTGGAGCAGGGGCGATCAGATCGAAGGCCCATAACAATATGGCCAGCACATGTGTGGTAAACAGAAACGGATCAAAAATATGAATGATGTTCCAGGCAATCCAGCGTTCTGTAAAAGGCCGTGCTGCCTGAGTTCCATAGGTATTGAACAAATCGGTAAAAACGTGAACGCCAACGGCGACAGCAGTCCAAGCCGCGACGTGTCCAACAGCGACACCCGGGAAGATCAGTGCAATGACACCGGTGATAAGCAGTACCCATAACAGGAGAAATGGCAGTGAATGGGACATACCCCGGTGATTCCGGATGTAGAGCGAGTTGCTTTTGAGACGTAACGCAGTATCGATGTCAGGAGCCTGCGAGCCTGCAATGGTTCCAACCATGACCGCAGCTGCGAGCATGGGACTCGTCGCGACAACAGGATCGACATAAGCCAGACCGGCCAAACCAATCCCCATGACAAAATGTGTAGAAGTATCCATAAACGTCTCCTTTGTGTGGTGTATCGTTAATGCGAGTTGCTTCTCTATCTAGGTGATACCCATATATAGTGTATATTATCCGCCTACCGGGAAGCAAAACACCCTAATTTCCAAAGATATGACAAGAACCTGCTCAATTGACAGCAATTGTACGAGCATTGTCAAACTCTTTTTCCTTTTCCTGTGATAAACTTTATATCGGAGGCGAAAGAGAGAAACCTCCATGAGATCAAGAAGAAGGGGGATTCACAAGCGTGGACAATCCATTGAGATACCAGGCTTCTTCCGATTCGGCAACACGATCTGCGCCTCCGATGAAGTCAGGGACGTGGAAAGATTTTATCCATATTACGAAACCGGGTATACTTCGAACCAACCTTATTGCGGTTTTTGGTGGTTTTTGGCTTGCATCCCAGTGGGACGTCAACTACGGCAAAATGTTGCTGACCCTGCTTGGAACGGTACTGATTATGGCTTCTTCTTGTGTATTTAACAATTACTTTGACCGTGAACTTGATCTCAAAATGGAACGTACCCGCAACAGGTCCTTGCCAACAGGACGTTTAACACCCAAAGTCGTTTTATCCTATGCCATTATTTTGGGTGTGATTGGATTATCCGTACTCTTTTCCTTCTCCGGGGTACTTGCCGGATTATGCGGCATTTTTGGCATGTTTGTCTATGTGATTATGTACACCCTTTGGTTAAAACGTTCGTCGACATGGAGCACCTCCATTGGCGGTCTGTCTGGTGCAATGCCACCAGTCATCGGTTATGTCGCAGTAACTGGACGGATGGATCTTGGTGCATGGCTGCTTCTGGCCATGTTGTTTTTATGGCAGCCTCCACACTTCTGGGCGCTCGCGATCCGTAGGGTGGAAGATTATCGGGCTGGTGGATTTCCGCTATTACCGGTGGTAAAGGGTATTGAACGGACCAAGATTCAGATGATTCCTTATCTGGTTTTGCAAATCTTTGTCCCAGTTCTCATGTATGCTTACGGGTATGCAGGAATTTTCTATCTTACCGTTTCACTGATACTTTCCGTGCTGTGGCTGTACTACGCACTTAAAGGCTTTCGTGCACAAAATACAGATGCCTGGGCCAAAAAGGTATTCCTTTACTCCATTAACTATCTATCTTTGAGTTTTATATTGATGATTCTGGATACAGTGCACAAATGAGCAGCATGAAATGCTTTAATAAACATTAGATGGGCACGGGTCCGTGGAACAGCTACAATTACAAGGGGGCCCATTGTCGGTTGGGTTCTTGGTATACATATGCATCAAAGTAGTATGGGAATGAGGAAAAGTCATTAAAAACACGATTCAAGTCCATGAATTTTATAGAGAACTGCTTCAACTTTTATGTATGCGTATTCATATGATCTGATATCGGAAGGGACGATAATGATGCTGAAAAAGTATAAATGGACATGGATGCTGTTAGGGCTTGCACTAATTATGGCGGTGTATTTAATGTGGGGCACCGTATTTGCCAGCAAGGAAAAGTTACCCGAAATTCGGGAGATTCAATCCTTTTCGATGGAAAATGTGGATGGAAGTACAGTATCTCTGGATGATACCAAAGGCAAGGTACGTTTGTTCTACTTTTATTTCACCAGTTGTCCGGATGTGTGCCCAATTACGACGTTTACGTTATCCCAGGTGCAGGATCTGTTGAAAGAGGACGATACCTTTGGCAAGGATGCCTCATTTGTGTCCATCTCGTTTGATCCGAAAGTGGATACCAAGGAGAAGATTAAGGAATTTGCAGATCGATTCCACGCGGATTATGAAGGCTGGTACTTCTTGCGGGGGGATATGGATCAAACGAAGCAGCTCGCCAGGGATTCATTCCAGATCCTCATTGAGGGTGAGAACAAGGATGATTTTGCCCACATGAACATGATTGGATTGGTGGATCGGAATAACCAATTGCGTAAGGTATACAATGCGTTTAATACAGAGGATGTTGAACCAGCAGTCATTGCGGAAGACATTCGCAATCTGATCAAGGAATAAAGATGCGTTCATTATAATCGCCAAATAAAGAGGCTGCTTCCTGGGTTGAATGAATACCCGGCGAGCAGCCTCTTACGGTTTAAAACGATGGGAATTCAGGATATTGGATATACGATTCCAATCCGGCTTTCTCCAGCTGGGCGATGATGTATTCATCGGGAGTTCCCTCTACACCCGCATAACCACGTCGTGTATACATCTGTACTGCATCCGGGAAGGCATCTCGTAGCACACCCCTGATTTTTTTGCCCGAACTGTCATTATCCATAAATAAGTAGACCTCATCGTAACCAACCTGTTTGCGCAGCGACTCAAGCTTGAGAGAATTCAGTGTTCCAAACGTGCACAAAATGTTGATTTCGGGTCCTACAAGACGTTTTAGTTTGCTGCGGTCGTTTTTACCTTCCACAATGACATGAATAGGCATCATATTCACCTCTTGATCGAGAGCTTATGTCGACATTCCCCGGGAAATGTTGCAGCGGAAATCGACTGGATTATATAAAATGGACTTTCTAATTTTTACACGAGTGACTACGTTGACAGAAACATCTTTGATTTCTAACTTTCAGCAACAGTGGCCGTTCCGTTTACGGATCGTCTGTTCTAAATGATGATATTTAAGAAGAAATCTTTAACGATGAAGAAGTCACCTTGTTTCGTGTGTAAAACATCAGTCCATTTTATATAGTTTAGCTGTAAATGGGGGAATGATGCAAAGCCAAGAAAAATACAAGCCTTTCTGTTGTCAAAGAGTACGGATAGTAGATCATTGTGATACGGTTAACCCAGTATGCTTTTAGGATCAGATAGGGAAGCTTCGCGTCTGGCTGTGAAGTAAGGAAGCAGCATGATGCCGATCATCAATAATACAAAAGCAATGAAATATGGCGATAAACCCACACGAAGCTGTCCTGCTGTGATTGGGCCGATGAAAGAACCGATGGAGGTAGCAATGGATTGCAATGAGAAGATTCGACCCAGCTTGTTTCCACCACTTAAATGAATAAAGAGTGTTGCCATGGCTGGGAAAATAATGCCTTTGGACATCCCCAGAACGAAAAGCACGGAAGACAACGGAATTTGTGGTATCGCCGCCATAGCAAAGAAACATAAAGACATCAGCAGCACACCTGCAATCAACCGCAGTTTGGGAGAATAACGGTTGAGAAATAGCATGCTCAGGGTAAATAGTGCTCCAATACTGATAATGGAAAACAAAAGTCCGGTAGACATCATGGACGAATGTCCGCCTCCACGCAGTGGCAGTTCAAAAAACAGAATTCCTTGGGCACAGGCAATGACAAGGGGCAGAGCAAAGTACCGCCAGGATACGGGCAGGAATTTTCTTTTTTCTTCAACCAGGTTGCTAGGCATGGCGGGCTCGGTCACTTTTTCGTGCTGAACTTCAACGAGGCCTTTGGGCATGGATAACCATGCGATAACACCAGACAGTATGAGCAGATAACCGAGACTTGCAAAGGTGGCCGAAAATCCTAAAGCTCCCACGATCAATGCGCCTGCGGCGGGGGACACCACGGATGCCAGCGTATGTACGACGCCATGGCCTGACATGTACTTACCTTGCTTGATTGGATCACTTGACAGCTGCGCAAGCAGTGCGAGACAGGCCGGAGAGAGAAAAGCAAGTACAAACCCGCTGATGGAGCGCAGGGCGAGCAGCTGCCATGGCGTATGGATTTGTGCCTGGATAAGCAAAATGATGCCTGCACCCAGCAAACTGAATACAATGTAACGACGACTACCATGTTTGTCGATTTGGGTTCCGGCAATCAGATTGCCTGGGAGATGAGTCAAGGAATAGATGCCCATCATCCAGCCGATGAAGGTCGGGGCTGCCCCGAGCGAGATAGCGAAAGGGGTCAAGATTGGATACTGCGCGTGCAGATCAAAAACAGCAAGGAACAAAAATAGATATAGCCAGATGGCCGTTTTCACATAAGCCCCTCCTTGTTAAGCGATGCATGTTCAATAACTGATCATGATGTGTTCCCCGTTCCTTGGACAGAACCTCATGGTACTACTTGTACGCCCGGCGGGACGAACTTAGACCGTTTATTTTTACATAGGAGGCTTAGCTGACAGCAGCTTCGGAAATCATGTATAATATTCGGGAAGTGTTAATAATCAACTCTAATACGGAAGGTGTAGTCATGAACATAGAAGTAATCAAAGAGTTTGTGATGCAGAACTGGCTGGTGATTGTGGTTGCGTTGATCATTTTGTTCTTTGTTCTGAACGTGGTCAAAACCGTATTGAAATGGGCGATTGCCATCATCATTATTGCGGCTCTACTGATATACAGCGGCATCTCCATTGATCAGATCAAACAGACAGTTACTGACGTTCAATCAAGTACGATGGACACATTGAAGAAGGAAGCGACCAGTATGATGCTCAAAGAAGCTTCCAAAGCAACATACACCAAGGGACAGGATGGAGCATTTACCATCACAAGCCCCAATGTGGAGATTAAGGGTAGAACGAATTCGGATAAAGTCGATGTTACATTCCGGGGGATCTCCGTGGGTGAATGGAAGGTCGACAATGAAACGATACGAACTTTTGTCAAACAGGCACAGGAGAACGGAACAGCACCGGCTTCGTAGTAAAGGAGGAATGAATACGTGCTGCAAAGTTGGCTGGATAGTCTGAAAGAATTCAATGGCATAACGATTATGCTGCTGCTGATTGTGGCCGCTTCATTGCTTCAGGGGTGGTCCAGAGGTGCTTCGCGTTCGGCAGGAAGACTCTTTGGATTCCTCATGGATGGCATTATGGCGGTCATTGGTATTTTGTTATCTATTGGTTTAACCTTATGGCTTGCGCCATATGTTCAGCAATGGTTATCTGTGCATGCGGCAGACATGCCTAACCGTGAATTGAACCGATGGGAGCAGATGTATTATACATTGATTACGGCCATTGCTGATTTTCCGCTGATGCGGTTTGCCGTGTTGTTTGTGATTAGTTATGGCTTCATCCGATTGGTTCTCGGATTGCTCTCTTCCCTTATTTTCAGTAGAAGATACAGTTCGGCAGAGCAAGAGAGCAGACCCAAAGGATTTTTCAGCCGTATTACGGGTGCTGTGATTGGTACAGTTATTGGCTCCGTCCGCGGGATGATTGTGATTGCCGTATTGTTCATGATTGTCAGTCTCTATCCGGGCAGCATGTTTAGTCGCTATGTAGAGGCTTCACCCATTTATATGCAAGGAGCCAAATCTGTTATAGAGCCATTATCAGGTACATTCATCAAGGACAAGTTGCCCGTATTTACGCAAGCCGTGCAAAAGGAACTTGGGGCGATCCTGCAACGCAAATATGAAGTCATCGACCATAACATTCCGGCGGATATTGAATCTGCGGCAAAAGAAATTGTGAAAGGTCAAACGACAGATGAAGCCAAAGCCAGGGCGTTATATGACTGGGTAGGTTCTCGCATTCAATATGACTATGGCAAAGTGGATGACTATGAGCAAAAGGGCATATGGCACGAGCAGACGCCACAAAATACATTTGATACACGTCAAGGCGTATGTATCGATTACGCTCGTCTATATGCGGTCATGGCTCGTTCACAGGGTCTCGAAGTCAAAGTGGTTACAGGGCTTGGTTATAACGGGCAGGGTGGATATGGTCCGCATGCCTGGAATGAAATATATTTGAGTGATTCGGAAAGCTGGATTCCGCTTGACCCCACTTGGGCGATTAGTGGCGATTGGTTCAATCCTCCTAACTTTGCCGATACCCATCTAAAGGATCAATCAGCTTAACATTACGCCGGACATGGGTCCGGGAGATGACGACGTTGCCAGGTTATCATGCCGAGGCTGTACAGCCTGGACGGTATGCATCAAGTCATGAAAGAGGTAGGATGAATGAACAATCATTCAAAAGAGAAGGACGAACTTACGGACAAGAGGCGCTTTAGTTACCGGATGAACGTATTTTTCTTCGCTTCCTTTGTTATTTTTAGCGTTATTATTGTACGTTTGGCGTTTTTGCAATTCGTGGAAGGGCCTGAGCTCAGTCAGGAGGAAGCGAGCAACATTACCAAAGATGTACCGCTCGCTCCCGTGAGAGGAACCATCTATGATTCCACGGGCGAGGTGAAGTTGGCTTACTCCAAGCCGATTCAATCCTTGTATCTGACTTTATACAAAAACTATGGGGATGTGGATGGCAAGCCTAATCCGAATATAGCGGAAGTGGAGGACATCGCCACCCGGCTGCATGATGTTTTTGAGCAGTATAAGAAAAAGGATTCCGAGGCCCTTACGGTCGACAACATCTTAGAAGCAATGGACCTCAATTCGCGCAAAGCGAATGGGTTCATGCCACGTCTGATCAAGAGTGATCTGTCCGATGAAGAAGTGGCTTATTTCCTGCAGCACAAGGATGAATTCAAGGGAATTCAGATTGTAGAGGAAAGTGTGCGTTACTATGATCCGGATACGGTAGCCGTTCAGACGATTGGTTATCTCAAAAAGTTCAAAAGCTCCAAAACATTGGATAAATACAAAGAGGTTGATGAGGCCAATAAAAAGCAAACGGACCCAGGTCTTGTATATACCGAGAATGAGTTTGTTGGCTTTGATGGACTGGAACTGCAATATCAGGATGTTCTGCGGGGAAAAAGTGGTTATAACTCCGTTGATGTTGACTTGCGGAATTTGCCTGAAGGTGTAGCGGGCTCTACCCCACCCGAAAAAGGGTACGACCTAATTACAACGATTAACAAAAATGTCCAGGTGAAGACAGAACAGGCGATACTGGATCAACTAAGCTGGCTGCATACACATCCAGTTTCAGGTAAGCTGCATCCGAATGCCAAAACAGGTTTTGCGGTAGCTATGGAAGTGGATACAGGGAAGATTGTTTCGATTGCCAGTATGCCAGATTATGACACGAATATCTGGAGAACGGGTAGTATTAGCAACGATCAATATGATGACATCAAGTATGTATATCAAAATGGTACAATTCGCTCGTTCCCGCCCGACGATTCTAAAAAAAGAGCTGAATCTATCGTATTACTCGGTTCAACGATTAAACCGCTTAGTGTATTGATCGGTTTGAAAGAAGGATTTTTCACAACAAATACGGTGTATTCAGACCGTGGTTCAACGACTTTCGGTGGAGATAACCGTAGAGTACAGAACTCATCGGGACACGTGTATGGGTCGTTAACTCCCCATGATGCGATTCGACATTCCTCGAACGTGTTCATGATTGATGAGATTGGCAAGAAGCTTTACTCCCAATATGGCGCAGAGGGAATCAATGTTTGGGATAAATACATGAAGCAGTTCGGTCTGGGTGTATCTACTGGGATTGATCTGCCGAATGAATTCTTGGGTATTCGGGATTATATGAACACCGATGAAAGTTCACTAACTCGACTTGTTTATGGCTCCTTTGGACAACAAGGGAAATATACAACGATGCAGCTGGCACAGTATGCTACGATGCTAGCGAATAAAGGAAAACGCATGGAGCCACAATTAGTCAGTGAGTTCCGTGATTCGGAAGGCAATGTGGTTGAGAAAATGAAACCGAAAGTGCTCAGCACAGTCGATTTTAATGATGCTTACTGGAATGAAGTACAGCGAGGCATGGCAACCGAAGTAACGGCGTTTAGTGGATTCCCTTATGACTTTGCAAGAAAAACAGGTACATCCACACAGTTAGTCGGAGGCAAATTGGTGGATAACGGGGTATTTATTGCTTACGCTCCACGCAACAATCCGAAATTGGCTGTAGCCGTGGTTATTCCTGAAGGGGGCTTTGGTTCGAGCAGTGCTGCCCCTGTTGCACGTGCGATCTTCGACGCGTATGACGAGGAGTTTGGTCTGGACGGTGTACCGAAAAAAGATAAAAATAAGGAATCAGATACACAGTAATGTAAGTTGTTGATTCCAAAAGAGGGACCCTTTCGAGGGTCCTTTTTCGTTTGCCAGACTGAGAGGCTACTTTCCCACAGGCTGCTGCATATCAGTATGTAACAAACATTGTGCATGCCACGTTTATATAAGAGAATGAAAATTTATTTCAAAAGTAAAGAGATTAACGATATGTCTGTATTGACATCGTTTCGAAAGAATCACCATATGTCTATTCTGTTTACGAAAATGTAACCAAAATCTGGAGGACATGGCAGTTGACCTTTGATAGACTTGTAGAAGGAAAGGTATGTTACTTGAACCGATTGATGCAATATGCGTGATAGATGAATCTACTTTTACATAAGAACGGAGAGGCTTATCCCATGTTTAACCGATTGAGGAAAAAGAAAATGTCCAATGAAGATACACCAGTCAACAACAAGCCATCTAGTGTAAGAATGAATATGTTTTTTTTCGCTGCGTTTGTGATATTCAGTATCCTCATTTTCAGGTTAGCCTTTGTGCAATTTGTGGAGGGACCTGAACTGACCTATATGGAAACCAGCCGTAATACCAAAGATATTCCGCTCGCTCCTGTTCGTGGGCCAATCTACGATGCGACAGGGGAAGTTGCGCTAGCTTATTCGGAGCCTGTGCAGTCCCTCTATGTATTGTTGTATGAGGATTATAGAAATGATGACCGCAAGCAGGAGGCACAGGAACTTGCAGATGAACTGGCGGCTGTGTTTAAACAGTTTAATCCGGGGGACAAAGAACAACCAGATGCAGAAGAGATCTTAAAACGCTTGGATCTGGAATCTCAGAAGGCACATGGGTATACTCCTCGTCTGGTGAAATCTGATCTCAACATGAAAGAAATTGCTTATTTTATGGAGAAAAAGGCCGAATATCCAGGTGCTATGGTTCTTGAGGAAAACGTAAGAAAGTATGATCCAGATAGGGTAGCAGTTCAGGTGATCGGATATACACGAGAGTTCAAGGGCCAACAGGACAACTTGGATAAGTATAGAGAAATCAGCAAATCTGAAGCAACAGAACGCGACCCGGGATTGCGCTATACTCAGCAAGAAAAAGTTGGAGTTGATGGCCTTGAATTTCAATATCAGGAGGAGCTTCGTGGGCGTAGCGGCTACCAATCCATTGATATTAATTTGCGTAATTTGCCAGAGGGTACGATGCAACAGACTCCGCCGGAGAAGGGATACAGTCTGGTCTCCACAATCAATAAGGAAATTCAGATGGCAGCACAGCAGGCAATAACGGATGAATTGCGTAAGCTTCCGAAAGCCGTTACGGGATATGCGGTAGCCATGGAAGTGGATACTGGCAATGTAGTGGCTATGGCGAGTATGCCGGATTATGATCCGAATGACTGGGATTATGACAAGATCAAGTACGTTTATCGCAACGGAACGATGGCTTCCTTCCCGCCGGACGATTCGAAAAAACATACTGAATCCGTTGTACTGCTAGGTTCCGTAATCAAGCCACTCAGTGTATTGATTGGATTGAAAGAAGGACTATTTACGACCGGGCAGACCTATCCCGACCAGGGATATGCCATTTTGGGGAAAGACGGGAGAAAAGTGAGGAACTCCCATTCTGCATATAATGGCAATATTACAGCGAGACGGGCTATTGAGAAATCTTCCAATGCCTTTATGATTGATATGGTTGGCAAAAGACTTCTAAATAAATATGGCTCGGATAAAGGGCTTGATGTTTGGCACGAGCACATGCAGGAGTTTGGCTTGGGTGTATCAACTGGTGTTGACTTGCCTGGTGAATTCTTGGGCAGACTTGAGTATAAAAACAAAGATGAATCGGCTCTTACACGTCTTGCTTTTGCCTCATTTGGTCAGCAAGGTAAATATACAACGCTTCAACTTGCACAATATACCACGATGCTTGCTAATAAGGGCAAACGAATGGAACCTCATTTGGTGAAGGAAATCCGTGATGCCGATGGCAATGTGGTCAAAAAAATCAAACCAAAAGTGTTAAACGAGGTTGATTTTGCGGATGTATACTGGAATGAAGTGCATAAGGGCATGGTCACCAGAGTGAGTTCGTTTGAAGGGTTCCCCTACGATTATGCGAGAAAAACAGGAACCTCGGAGCAGGGAACAGGACCGAACAAAAAGGAAAACGGTGTATTTATCGCATTTGCACCACGGGATAATCCGAAGTTGGCTATAGCGGTTGTTGTGCCCGAAGGTGGCTTTGGATCGGTCAGTGCGTCTCCGATTGCACGTAAAATTTTCGATGCTTACGATGAAGTGTATGGCCTTGATGGGACTCCAAAAGGGAAGAAAGATCAGGGGAAAGATACAGAGTAACGTGAAGAAACGCAAAGGAATTAGCACAGATAAGCGAAAAAAGACAATCAATCTAATTAAATCGCCAATTTACTCATTTGGACAGGCAGGGGAAATTATCCCTTGCCTTTTTATTTTGCATCGGCTAAAATTTGCACAAGGGAAACATTATTAGTCTTGTATAAATTTTAATACCTTGTACAACAAAATTAGATGAGGACAATTATGTTAGGAGAGGGAAAGGGGCGGTTTGAATTGTTGATGGTTAAGATGAGGAGCATTCAGAGAGGGTTAATGACGCTGACAGCTGTTGTGCTGGTTATCGTGCTAACAGCGTGCTCAGGTGCAGCAGAAACAGGAGGTAGTGAAGGGAAGGTACAGGTCACAGCAACAACAGGCATGATTGCGGATGTAGCGAGGGAAGTCGGCGGGGCATATGTTGACGTGACCGGGCTGATGGGCCCAGGGGTAGATCCTCACTTGTACAAAGCTTCGCAGGGAGATATTCGGAAGCTGGAGCAAGCGAAGGTTATCTTCTATAACGGGCTGCATCTCGAAGGAAAAATGACAGACATCTTGGAGAAAATGTCCAAGAGCAAAATAGTAACAGCTGTCACGGAGAACATTCCGGTGGATGAATTGCGATCAGGGAAAGATACAGGCGGAACAGAATACGATCCACACGTCTGGTTTGATGTCAGCCACTGGATGCATGCCGCAGAAGCTGTGCGCGATACACTCATGGAAGCAGACCCTGAACACGCAGAAGAATACAAGGTACAGGCGGAGAAGTATCTAACAAAACTGGAGGCATTGGATTCCGAGGTGCGGGAAAAAATCCAGGAGATACCGGAAGCCAGTCGGGTATTGGTTACGGCGCATGATGCCTTTGGATACTTCGGCAAAGCTTATGACATGAAAGTGATGGGGCTCCAAGGAATCAGTACAGCAGCTGAGTATGGAGCGAGGGATGTCAGTGAGTTGCGAGATTACCTTGTGGAAAATAATATCAAAGCGGTATTTGTAGAATCCAGCGTACCGGCAAAAGCGATGGAAGCGATTATTGCTGGGGCAGCCGAAAAAGGACATACCGTAAGTATTGGTGGTGAACTGTTCTCGGATGCAATGGGTGCTGAGGGAACAGAAGAAGGAACGTATATCGGTATGATCCGCCACAACACTCAGACGATTGTAGAAGCTTTAAAATGATAAACGATATGAAGAGAGGAGTGGACAGAGCATGAGCGATACATTTTTATCCGAAAAATCTCAACCACAACTAAATGCTAACCATCTGAAGGGAACACAGCCTACATCAGCTCCGCTTAGTATTCGGGACCTGGCGGTGGCTTACCATAAAAAGCCGGTGCTCAGTGGGGTATCTTTTGACATCCCGGAAGGTCAGTTGATTGGTATTCTTGGTCCCAATGGGGCCGGGAAATCAACCTTGATCAAAGCGGTTCTGGGACTAGTGCCTAAAATGCACGGCGAAGTAAAAATTTTTGGTCAGTCCTACCGAGAACAGCGTCGCCGCATCGGCTACGTACCTCAGCGTGAATCTGTTGATTGGGATTTCCCAACACACGCCCTCGATGTTGTCATGATGGGGCGTTATGGACATCTGGGCTGGTTCCGCCGTCCTGGCAAAAAAGAACGGGATCTGGCAGCTCACTGCCTGGAGCAAGTGGGCATGGGTGATTATATGTACCGTCAGATCAGTCAGTTGTCCGGAGGGCAACAGCAGCGTGTCTTTCTGGCAAGAGCACTGGTACAGGATGCGGAATTGTATTTTATGGATGAGCCATTTGCAGGTG
Organism: Paenibacillus taichungensis; assembly: GCF_050994985.1. Taxonomy (NCBI): domain Bacteria; kingdom Bacillati; phylum Bacillota; class Bacilli; order Caryophanales; family Paenibacillaceae; genus Paenibacillus; species Paenibacillus taichungensis. The sequence goes on from NZ_CP194720.1 coordinate 275,129, forward strand.
TGGACGCCACAACGGAGAAAGCTATCATTTCACTGTTGGAACAGTTAAAGAAGCAAGGGAAGACCGTACTGGTTGTTCACCATGATCTGGCGACAGTAGAGGAATATTTCGACCATGTGCTGTTGCTAAATGGACGGCTGGTTGCAGGTGGACCGACGAATGAAGTATTTGTACCGGATACTTTGCAAGAGACGTACGGAGGCCGGATAGCGATGATCGGAAGCCGGTCGGAGAAAGGCCAGGTGTAGTGCATGTGGAACTGGATAGTAGCCATTTTGTCCGATCCCAATACACGCTGGATATTGCTTGGCTGCTTGTTGCTCGGATTCAGTAGTGGAATTATTGGCTCTTTTACATTTTTGCGTCGTCAGAGTCTCATGGGAGATACGCTGGCGCATGCAGCTCTGCCAGGAATTTGTATCGCTTTTATGTTGACTGAAACCAAATCAGTAGGATTATTTCTGTTCGGTGCGCTTGTGGCTGGAATCATTGCGACCTTCGGGATTTCGTGGATTACAAGGTATTCCCGGATCAAGCAGGATGCGGCAATGGGGATTGTGCTAACTGTATTTTTCGGTATTGGCGTAGTGATGCTTACTCGGATTCAGCACGGTGCAAGTGGCAGTCAGAGCGGACTTGATAAATATTTGTTCGGTCAGGCCGCATCCATGGTGATGACGGATGTGTATGTCATGGGCGGTGTATGTCTTGTATTATTGATCGCTTGTCTGGCATGGTTCAAGGAATTCAAGCTGGTGAGCTTTGACCCGGGATTTGCACGGGGTATGGGACTGCCAGTTGGCATGCTGGAACAACTGATTCTGCTGTTGACCGTTATTGCGGTTGTCGCAGGGATTCAGGCGGTTGGCGTGGTGCTTGTCGCCGCTTTGCTGGTGACCCCTGCAGCAGCAGCTCGCTGCTGGACGGACTCGCTCTCGCTTATGGTACTGTTGGCTGGCGTTTTTGGAGCACTGAGCGGTGCGACAGGTACAATCTTCAGCACCTTGGTGCCTAATCTGCCGACAGGACCAGTAACCGTACTGGCAGCGACAGTACTATTTGCGGGTTCCGCATTACTTGCTCCACGGCGCGGACTGTTGGCACGGCGTTTGCGAAGTATACAGGCGAAATCTGCTTACTTGAGAGAAGAGCATGCCACGCTCCAGACACTCTCTGCACAGCGAGCACAGCAGGAACGGGGTGAGTTGTAATGGCAACGTTTTGGATTATATTGACGGCCATCCTGGTATCCTCCGCCTGTGCCATTCTTGGCTGTTTTCTCATATTAAGGCGGATGGCTCTGGTTGGAGATGCGATCAGTCATGCGGTTCTCCCAGGTATTGCGATTGCTTTCCTGTGGAGCGGTTCACGTGATTCGTTATGGATGCTGCTTGGGGCAACCGTATTTGGATTACTGACGGTGTTCTTCATTCAAAGCTTGCAGGCTGGAGGACTATCATCGGATGCTTCTATCGGAATAGTGTTTACGGCACTCTTCGCAGTGGGTGTGATTTTGATCAGTTTGAATGCCGGGCATATTGATCTGGATCTCGATTGTGTCTTGTTCGGTGAGATCGCTTATGTCCAGTGGGATACCTTAACGCTTGGGGGGACGGATGTAGGCCCAAGGGCGGTCTGGATGCTGGGCATCACCTTGCTGGTCATCCTCCTTGTAATCGGCCTGTTCTACAAGCAGTTCAAGTTGTGCGCTTTTGATCCGGCGCTGGCTGCGGCCTGCGGTATTCCGGTGGTGTTGTTCCACTATTTGCTTATGGGGCTCGTTTCCATGACATCTGTGGCTTCATTTGAGAGCGTAGGGTCTATTCTCGTGGTAGGCATGTTGATTGTACCTGCAGCGACGGCTTACTTACTCACGGATCGATTGGGCAAAATGATTCTGTACAGCGTGCTCGTAGGAGCAGCTTCCTCGGTAGGAGGCTACATCATGGCTTACGCGTTGGATGCTTCCATTGCAGGTTGTATGGTGGCCGTAGCAGGAATTCTGTTTGTGCTAGCGCTGCTGCTGTCTCCAAAGCATGGTATTGTCTTCCGGTATGCTCGTCGCAAATTCGCGGCACGTTAATGGATAAAAAAAGTAGCAGCCGCCTGCATCGCAGGCGGTTTTTTCATGGCTACGGGTAATTTTATTTCATACCAGACTCTTACATGAATTGGAACAGACCCCTGTTGCTATGTTGTAAAGGTTCACCCGTATCGCGGGTTACTTTGTTGCAGGCCGATGATCTGTGGTAAAATGTCGTTAGCTGTGACGTCCGGAGCATCCGCCTACGCGAATGCCGGGCGATCTTTTTGTGAGAGTTTGTTAGATAAGATATAAAGAGCATATAAGTTGAACTGGAGATACTTTGGGAAACGGAGAGGACAGAAAAGTCCTGAAGAAGCGATTACTTGGTTTTATAAATTTTGTTTTTCCAAACAGGTATATTGGGTTTTATAAATAACAGGCGTAGTGGAGGGAACGGAATCGATCTGAAGAAGCGAAGCGTTCGCCTTTGTATCCAAATTACAACTATTAGAAAGTTGGTTCAAGAAAATTTGGATACAACAGCGATCGGAAGACGATCCGTCCCCGTAACGTTCACCCTGCAGACCCTTAGGAATACCAATGTTGTAGCTATAAAGGAAATATATAAAATCAAAGATAACAGTGATCGAAAGGTTTTCTGTCCACATAGTGTCTATATGTATATCCATGAGTTCAACTTGGAGAGAGACAACTGAGGAGGAAATACGGCATGAGTGAACTAAAATACAAATTGCTTGCATTGGATATGGATGGAACATTGCTTAACGATAATCATGAGATCACACAGGAAACCGCCAAATGGATTCAGATCGCCATTCGCCGGGGAGTGCATGTGTGCCTTTCGACGGGAAGAGCTGTTTTTCATGCGATGCCTTATGCGGTACAGCTTGGGCTGGAGACCCCGATGGTAACGGTCAATGGCAGTGAAGTCTGGAAAGCTCCGCATGATCTGCATATGCGCCATCTGATGGACCCGGCATTGATCCGCAAAATGCAGGAGATTGGCGAAAAATATAATAGCTGGTACTGGGCATACTCCGTGGAAGAGCTGTTTAACCGGGATCGCTGGACGGACAATATTGAAGGTCTGGAATGGCTGAAATTCGGATTCAATACCGAAGTAGATGAAGTCCGTCACCAGATTATGATGGAGCTGCAACAAATGGGCGGCTTGCAAATGACGAACTCATCACCTGTTAATATTGAGATTAACCCTGGTGGTGTATCCAAAGCGAGCGGCGTAGCTGAAGTCTGCAAGCTTCTGGGCATAGAGATGTCCGAAGTAGTTGCTGTTGGAGACAGCTTGAATGATTTGGCTGTTATTGAAGCTGTGGGTCTTGGTGTTGCCATGGGCAACGCGCAGGAACAAGTGAAGGAAGCGGCTGACCTGATCGTAGCGAGCAACAACGAAGATGGCATTGTCGAAGTCATCCGTGATCATATTTTGAAGGGGGAGTAACCTTTGCTCGCAACCGTTGGCTGGATTTTAATTGTACTGCTGTTTGCGGTGGGGATGGCCGGAACGGTATATCCCATACTGCCTGGTGCTGTAGCGATTTTCTTCGCGTTTCTGGTCTATGGCTGGTTCTTCAGCTTTGTTCCGTTCGGTGTATGGTTCTGGATTATCCAGATTTTGATCGTAGTGGTGCTGTTTGTGGCTGATTATGTCGTCAGTGCCTGGGGTGTGAAGAAATTCGGCGGCTCCAAATTATCGACGACTCTCAGTACGATTGGTGTCATCATTGGCCCATTTGTCATTCCGGCATTCGGACTTGTACTGGGGCCATTTATCGGTGCTTTTATTGGAGAACTGATCGGAGGTTCTTCACCAGCCAAAGCTTCTAAAGTCGGATTTGGTTCCGTGGTGGGGCTGTTTACGAGCACCGTAATGAAAATTATTTTGCAAATCGTCATGATTGTTCTGTTTATTATCTGGGTGGTAAGATTCGCATAGACGTTCGGGAGCGGCTTCATCTGGAAGCACGTCGGTGTGGGGGAAAGAAGGGGAATTGGCTTGTCTAAGAAGGAAACATTTATTAGAGGTACGCTCATCTTGGCGGCAGCTGCGCTGATTGCGAGGGTACTCGGATTAGTTCAACGGGTGCCGCTGGAGCATATCCTCGGCGATATCGGTAACGCATCGTTTACCATCTCCAACACGGTATATTTAATGCTGTTAACCGTTGCTACAGCAGGCATACCGAGTACACTTAGCAAAATGGTCTCGGAACGTTATGCACTGGGACGCGCAGGTGAAGCTCAACAAATCTACCGTGCAGCCCTGATCTTTGCGGCTGTAGCCGGGGTAGTGATGTCTGCTTTATTATGGTTCGCAGCACCTTATTATGCGACGTACGTATCCAAAGTACCGGAATCGGTGAGCGCCATTCGGGCCTTGGCTCCAGCGCTGCTTCTCTTCCCGGCCATCGCAATGATGCGTGGATATTTCCAGGGTCGTGGCAATATGACGGCAGGCGGCATTTCACAGATTGTGGAGCAGTTTGCACGTGTAGGTACAGCGATCATCGTGGCGTTTGTTATGCTGCAATGGAATTATGATGATCAAACCATTGCAGCAGGGGCTTCATTTGGGGGCGTATTCGGAAGTATTGGCGCTTTTGCTGTCATGTTGTACTTCACCTTGAAGCTTCGCAAAAATGACCGTGCGGCGCAATTGAATTACGAGCGTGCGGAGCAGTTGCCCATGCGGGGTATTTACAGCGATATATTCAAACTTTCGATTCCAATCGTATTATCTTCACTCGCTGTTCCGGCGATTAACTTTATCGATTCATCGTTGGTAGTTCCACTGCTTAGCGGACGAATCGGACTGGAAGAAGCGACAGGAGTTCTTGCCATTCTCGGTGCCAAGGCCCAAAGTATTGCAGGCATTCCTCCGATTTTGGCTATCGCACTGAGTCAATCACTTGTGCCAGTCATTTCGGCAGCTTTTGCACGCAAGGATGAAGTTCATCTGAAAAACCAGGTGACGCTTGCTTTGCGCATTTCGATTCTGACCGGGATGCCAATCGTTATCGCTCTATGCGCGGCAGCGTATTCCGTTAACGGCTTGCTGTTTACAAGCCCAGACGGGACACCAATCATTACATTGCTGACGTTCGGTACTATTTTCCAAATTACAATGATGACCACGAACTCCATTTTGCTTGGGGTGGGTAAACCACGGATTACAATGATCAGTGTAGCTGCGGGTATCGTAGTCAAACTCATAGCGAGTTTAATTCTGGCTCCGATTTTTGGCATTTACGGAATCATTATTGCGACCGCATTGTGTTTCTTGGTTATTACGTACCTCAATCTGCGGGTACTTCGCAAAATTGTTGATTTCTCGATCATGGGTGATCGTTGGAAAGGATTCATCATTACCGTGCTGCTTGCAGCAGGTGTTGGTTTTGCAGCGAACTGGGCTGGGAACTCCATCTTTGATTTATTCCTGCCAGCACGTGTATCATTCCTCGTTACCTGTCTGTTTGTGGGTGCGCTTGTGGTTGTCGTGTATCTGGTACTCATGGTTGTTCTACGTGTACTTCGTAAAGACGAACTGGGCAGTTACCCTCGTATTTTGCAAAAAATACTCCGTCCGCTCATGCGTCTACAACGTGGAGCCGGGCAACGTGGATAATCGATTCAACACATAATATATTGTTTGAAATAAGTACAAGCTCTGTCTGCTTTCATAGCGGACAGGGCTTTTTTATTTATACCAATAAAGGTAGTCCATTTTTTTCTACTAGACGAGTCCTGGATAAAGCCTCTGTCCTTAATGCGTCAAGGTTTTTGCATCATGGGCCAATGCAGTTTTCAGCATGCCGTACCGATGTTCATGGCTCATCTCAAACAGCCAGGGGCGGCGCGGGGCAGTGAGATGACCGAGGCAATCTCGATTTTGCAGCCAATCCTGCCTTGTAATCGGTTCATACGGCGTATCACCCCATACAGCCAGCAATTCAGGACTATATAACCTTTGTCCTTCTGCTAGCCATTCTTGATCCAGTAGCTCCTGACTATAGAGCTCATTTTCTCCGGCTTCATCTTTATGTGCGGTGAACAGACCAGGCCAGTATTCAGCACGTGAGCCACGGTGGGGAACCGAGCGTGCAAACTCCAATACTTGAGTAAACACTTGTTCCACGCCAAACAGCATCGCATATAAACCTTTGCCAAACATAATCCGCTCATCCAGTTTGCCAAAATGTTCAATAACCCGGCCTGCAAGACCTTTTTCCCGTCCGAGTGGAAATACGATATGATTCAGCCCAGCCAGATTATGCAGATGGAATGCGGGTTTGGACAGCACTTGTTTTTGAAAATAGGGATGCTGCACGACCCGGCTCTCGATATAGTTCTGCTCATTAATAATTAATGCCACACTAAGCAGCGAGCTGCATCGCTCCAGCCAAAATCGTTCCCAAAATGGCGTCATGAACGCCGATACATGAAAATGGGACAACAAATGAAAACAGCTCCGGCCGATCCGGCGGCTATTCATATATAACAGAAGCTGGGGATAAGCATCCTGGAAAATGAGGGCATTGCATCGCTCCAGTAGTCGATACATATGCTCACGATCTGTTTGATTTTGCAGATTGTGCATAAGGTCACTCTGGAGATCGGTCATGTGATATCCGCCGTTGCGGGATACCATATGGGCAAGCAGGGCCCAATGCAGCTCAGGATACTGTTCGTAACATTCCAGGTATGCTGCTGTGCGAGTGATGTTACTCCGGTTGTTTTCCTGCGTTAATGTCTTGATCTCTTCCAGAATAATGCAGTCCTCTTCACAGACCAGTGCACTGAGTGTATTTCGGGCAAAAGCATTCTCGTTTCCAGGCAATAGGCGCTCCACCTCAGCTTGTAAGGTAGCAGCCATGTCGGAATCCCAAGCCATATCACGCAAGGGATGACGAAGCTGTGCAGAGGCTTGCCAAGCCGCCTGTTTGCCCCTCCACACTTCCCGGGCCGCACCGGGGATGGATCGAACCATCTGTAATATTGACCCATGATGGGCAGACTCGGAGGAATCCGATTTAACGGAAGTCATGACATGACCTCCTTTCCTGATATTCTGATTACGGTTTTAGTTTAAGAAGCTGTTGATGTCAGTATGCGCCGAATATTTGACTTCCACTCCGCAATTTGCTTCACTTAGAGGATAAGACAAGGTATAGAAAGGAAGATGTTGTAATGGAAAAGATTACATCGAAACCGGAATTTGATGTGGCAATCCAATCTCCGCGTTTGACTGTAGCTGTATTTAAGGCAGATTGGTGTGGTGATTGCAAGTACATCGATCCGTTTATGCCTGAAGTTGAAGAGAAGTTTGCTCGTGAACTGAAGTTGGTTGAGGTCGACGTAGATCAGGTGGGTACAGTGAGCGAAGAGCAAAATATCCTCGGCATCCCCAGCTTTGTAGCTTACACAGATGGCCGGGAACTTGTTCGTTATGTGAACAAACTGCGCAAGTCGAGAGAAGAGATTGAGCAATTCCTGCAGCGTGCAGTTGAGGTGTATAACACGATTCATAAATAAAACATGACAGGTTAACCATGTTAAAGGTTATAATTAAAGGAACGCCATTTCTCTTGAAATAGGGAAGTGGCGTTTGTATTTTCCGAGTTTTCGGGAGAAACTAAGGTTGTAATAATGTACATATTTGCCGATGACCTGTGGGTCAACTTCTCGACAGACGTTAACATTTTGTCACAAAGCGCGGCGTCAATGACACATTTATCCGGTATAATGAATTTAGTTGTGAAATAAGTGTCAAAGTAACGAATCAAGCGGAGGATGTAGTTCTTCGCCATCTTAAACCAACAGCGGGTGAGAAAAAAATTGAAGCACATAACCTTGTTTAAATGGTTAACCGTATTAACCTGTCTTGTCATGTTTCTGGCCACATTTGGCGGAGGCGTAGTGACCCGAACGGAATCGGGCCTCGGCTGCGGCGCAGAATGGCCTTTATGTAACGGAAAACTTGTGCCTGCACATACTGTTGCCTCACTAATTGAATTTTCCCATCGCGCAGTCAGCGCACTGGCAGGGCTTTTGTCCATAGCCTCTTTTGTAGCATTTTTGCGGTTTGGCAAATCACGCCGTGATCTGCAATTGTTTTCATTGTTAACGCTGATATTTGTTATTGTCCAAGGAATTATGGGGGCTTTTGCCGTCGTATTCTCCCAATCTTCCGCAGTCATGGCACTGCATTTCGGATTTGCCTTAATTGCTTTTGCCAGCTCCTTGATGATGGCGCTTGGTATTCGGCAGGAAGCTCGCCATGGTGGATTGGAAAGACTGAATCGATATCCGCGAGTTAGCAAAGGCTTCCGAAATCTGGTGTGGTTTTCCACGATCTATACGTACCTCGTGGTATATACTGGAGCATTTGTGAGCCATACGGATTCTGCTGGAGGATGTTCAGGCTTTCCGCTCTGTAACGGGCAGATTATTCCTGAGCTCTCGGGAGGCGTAGCTGTTGCTTTTGCTCACCGGGTGGCGGCTGTTTCATTAGTAATCGTCATTGCAATTCTCGGTCATTTTGCGTATCGCAAACATCCGGATAACACGGAATTAAGAGCGTTAGGAGTCATTTCTGTTGTACTGGTTTTGTTGCAAGTGGTGATTGGTTTTGGTTTGATGCTCACGATGAACCGTCCGGAAGTGTATATGTTCGTAGCGCTGGCGCATATGCTTGATATTGCCATTTTATTCGGTGTATTAACGTATATGAGTTTCCTGGTGTACAAGTTGCATCGGCCCGTTAACCGGTTCTAATCTATATCCGAATTATTGTAGTTCAGGGGATGAATCCAGTGAAGTTCACCATCCGATGATGTACATCATTGGACAGGTGAACTTTGTTTGATGTCAGGCGTGTCAGGGCACCCTATTGTAAGCAGCGGTCATACGTTTACTCTGATTCCGATTTTGTTTAATATGATGAATTATTATTAATTTGATGATCTGCAGAGTGGAAAGAGGAGGCTATATATGCTGCGAACGTTGCTGGGTGAAAAGCCGCGTAAGAACGAAGGCATACTAAAGGAAGCGATGGAAGCGATGGCGGATACACTTGAGCTATTTCAGCGACAGATGCATGTGGACCATGATCCTACCCATGATTTTCGTAAACTATATATATGGACCCAGGGACTGATCTCTTCGCTGGATGAATTGGAACAAAGCTGTTTTGCAGCTTCCCATTTCCGTCAGAAAGTCAAAGCGGGCTCTACGGATGATATGACATTACCAGAAAAAGCAGAGTATGCCCGTTACGTCTATTTCTATAAGGATGGCTTCATCCGATGTTTTGCCATTCTGGATAAGTTAGGTACAGTGTTGAATGAAATATTTGAGCTGAACACAACCAATGTTAAAACTCATTATTCTTATTTCACCGTATTAAGACAGTTCGGATATGATAAGCTGCATTATGTTCTTGCCAACGAACTAATTCGGATCAAGGACTCTTACCGTGAGCCAATGAGCAAATTGCGCAAACGACGAAACATGGAGATTCATTACATGAACTCCGAAATGCAGGATGATCTGTGGCAGCTGCACCAGACTTTGCAAGGGAAAGTGAAGCTGGAGGATCTGGATCAACATGTCGTGGAACTCCGGCAGGGTGTGGATATGGTATGTGAGACGTTAAAAGCAGCGTATGGCTACATCAATGAGAAATGGCATAAACAGGTATTGCATCAACCGAAGAACTGATTGGATAGTAATATTTGCCTTTGACAAATCGGAATACTTGGATTATACTGAGTTCCTGATCGACAGTTAGATGGAATTAACATTTATGACATTAACATTATAACTACTACTGAACTTATAAATTAAATATTTCTTATCGAGAGCGGCGGAGGGACAGGCCCGATGAAGCCCGGCAACCGATTTATAACTGCATGACAGCTGTGTCATACTTTATAGATGTTAGGTGCTAATTCCTACAAAATGGTGCAAGGCACGATTTTGGCAGATGAGAAGGTATAATCTTTCACGTGAAGAGCCCTTTTTGTTTCTGCAAAAGGGGCTCTTTTTTTGTACGATGAAGGGGAGTTTTCCTTTCATTCGGGTAAAGATACATGTAGGCAGTGGGAAGGAGCAGTAATTTTGATTGAATTAAAAGGTTTAACCAAAACGTACGGTAAAGGTTCAAAAAGTACGACGGCCTTATCCGATCTAAATTTGAATATCCGCAAGGGTGAAATATTCGGAGTTATCGGACATTCCGGTGCAGGCAAGAGTACATTGATCCGTTGTATCAATTTGCTCGAACGCCCCACGGCAGGCGAGGTTTGGGTTGATGGAATCAACCTAACCAATCTCAATAAGTCCGATCTACAACAACAACGGCGTAAGATCGGCATGATTTTCCAACACTTTAATTTGTTATCCTCAGCTACGGTATATGATAATGTGGCTTTTCCTTTAAAGCTCGTTAATACGCCCAAGGCTGCAATTGATCGGAAAGTGAAGGAAATGCTTGCATTGGTTGGACTGGAGGACCACAGCAATAAATATCCGGCCCAGCTGTCAGGCGGACAGAAGCAAAGGGTAGGTATAGCAAGAGCACTCGCGAGTGATCCGAACGTATTGCTGTGTGATGAGGCCACATCGGCACTTGATCCCCAGACAACCGATTCGATTCTGAAGTTATTGCTGGATATCAATGAAAAGTATAACCTGACGATTGTTCTAATTACCCATGAGATGCACGTGATCCAGAATATCTGTGATCAGGTGGCGGTTATCCATCAGGGAGGCATCGTGGAGCAAGGCCCAGTGACGGAAGTGTTCCTCAAGCCGCAGCATGCCATTACGCGTGACTTTATGATGCGGGACCATGAGGTTGGAATTGCATTAGAAGAGACTGCTCTGGCGAGTGCAGATGTCTCATTACAGACGAACGGAGCTTCTAAGCTTGTGAAAATATCCTTCCTGGGCAATAAAACCTATGAGGCGATTTTGTCCAGAACGGTTCGCAAAACAGGAGTGGATTTCGCCATTTTGCAAGGCACCATCTCAACGATCAAACAAGTTCCCTATGGACAGCTGACCGTTCGGTTTGAGGGGCAGTTAGATGAGATTAATCTCACCATTAAAGAGTTAGTGGATCAGGGACTTGATGTGGAGGTGCTTCGTTAAATGGATTTTTCGACGGTACGTTGGGAAGAAATTGGTAAGGCTTCAATTGAAACGCTGCAAATCCTGGGAGCATCGGGCCTATTCACGATCATCATTGGTTTGCCGTTAGGCGTATTGCTGTTTATGACGGCAAGGTCGACTTCAATTCAGTCTCAAGTGGTGTACACGATACTATCGTTTATTGTAAACATTCTCCGATCAGTGCCATTTATCATTCTGATTGTTGCACTCATTCCGTTTACCCGTTCACTGGTTGGCACAGCTACAGGGGTGCTGGGTGTTATACCTCCGCTCGTCATTGCCGCAGCTCCATACTTTGCCCGGTTGGTGGAAACTACACTACGTGAAGTGGATCGTGGCGTCATTGAAGCGGCACAGGCGATGGGAGCTTCAACCGGACAGATTGTAAGGCGTGTGCTTCTGCCAGAGGCATTGCCGGGTCTGCTAGCCGGGATCACCATTACAATCGTTACCCTTGTTTCCTACACGGCGATGGCGGGAATGGTTGGTGGTGGAGGTCTGGGAACATTGGCAATCAACTACGGATACTTCCGTTATCAGAATGAAATTATGATTATATCCGTAGTATTTATGATCATTCTGGTGCAAGTGCTTCAGATGGCGGGCGATCGTTTGGTTAAATGGTTCACCAGGAAATAACACATATATAGCATTTGCCTGATTCGGTATCGATTTGGGGCAAAATGCAAAAAAAATTTATTGGAGAAGGGGTTTTACACATGAAAAAATGGTCTTTTGCTCTACTTAGCATTATGCTGATTGCGGTTCTAGCGGCTTGCGGAAACAACAAGGATTCCGACAGCGGCGCTGACAATGCTGGAGGCGCACCGCGCACCGTAGAATTGAAAGTGGGAGCATCACCTACACCGCATGCGGAAATTTTGGAAAGCATCAAGCCTGAACTCGAAGCTGAAGGCATTCGCTTGCAAATCGTGACTTTCAATGATTATGTTCAACCTAACCAACAGCTTGAAGATAAACAACTGGATGCGAACTTTTTCCAACACCAGCCTTACCTGGATACAGAGAACAAAGAACGTGGTTTCCACCTCGTTGCTGTAACACCTGTGCATGTTGAGCCATTTGCTGGCTATTCCAAAAAAATCAAATCATTGGATGAGTTGAAAGACGGCGCAAAAGTAGCCATTCCTAATGACCCATCCAACGGTGGTCGTGGACTGTTGTTGCTTGCAAAAGAAGGACTTATCACACTAAAAGACAACACAAATATCACTTCTACGATTCAGGATATTACAGCCAATCCGAAAAACCTGAATATCATCGAGCTGGATGCAGCCATGATGCCTCGTCAACTGGATGAAGCAGATCTGGTATTCATTAACGCCAACTACGCGCTGGAAGCCAATCTGAACCCAGAGAAGGATGCGCTGCTGATCGAGGACCTGCAAGGTAACCCATATGCAAACATCCTCGTATCCCGTGAAGATAACAAAGATGCAGATGCCATCCAAAAACTGGCTACAGCTCTGCATTCCGAAGAGGTTAAAAAATTCATCAAAGATCGTTATCAAGGTGCTGTAGAACCTGCGTTTTAAGCTGAACGATTAAGCTGAAAATAAGTTGTACTCGGAGCCACTTCTTACGGCGTTACTAAAGAAAGCCCTGCATCCTCTTTATAGAGAATGCAGGGCTTTGTTTTGTACATCATGTTATAGAGCGTTTTGATGTAAGGGCACTTCGATGTAGTACTTATTATTATAAGTACATTAATTATAAGCTTAACGCTTATTCGGATCAGTATCCGAATGTCCATTTGTCTGTTGGCTATCAGAGCCTGCGGACTCCTGTCCAGCAGCATGCTGTTGGTAAGCTTCCTCTACAGGAGACAGCGAATTCTGATCTCCTGGTTCAGCATCCTTTTTGCGTCCAGTCAGCTTGCGACGAATCCATCCGAAAGCACCAACAATGGCGGCCACGATAACAAACCACCCTTTTTTGAGCAAAAGCAATAATCCGACTTTCTTAGCTACAGCTACACCAGCACCACCGAGAATCAGACTGGTCAGGCCGAGTTCTGATTTTTTGTCAACGGATGCATCAAACTCTTCATAGGTGTTTCCTTTGATCACGTTGAGCTGGTTAAGCACGGAGTTTTCAAACTGTTTGCGGTTTTCTTCAAAGTTGGCACTATCCGTAACGAGGATAACACCGATGTATCCTTCACGGGTGAGTACATTCACATTGTAATTGACGAGTTTTTCCCGTTCTGCATCCTCAAGACCAAGAGAATAGATCAATTGGTGTTTGCTGCTGTCATAGGCGGGCTCAATTTCCCATCCGGTGATAAACAGCTGATTTTCGGGTGTCGTTTTCTCATTTTGTTCTTCTGTACCTCTTTTGTAGCTATCGAACAGTTCATCGGCGTCCAGATCGTCTTTTTCACTGTCATCGACATGACCGGTATCGTTATATTCAAAGATAACATACCAGTTGGAGTTTTCGCCGGCGCCATAGATACTTCCGATTTCCGTTCCATTGGGGAAGGATTCCGTGTCTTCCAGGAACCTTTGGGTGTTAGCTGCATCGAGATAGGAGAGATTTTCAGCTACGTTTAATGTTGCTTTGTTATCAAGTACTACGTTTGAAGGCCCGTCAATCCATTGATAATCTTCGGTGGAGCTATTGCTTTCACTTTCTGCAGATGCTGTGGTCGAGAATGGAGCTTGAAATGAGGCGATAAGCAAAATTGCAAGTAGAGAGGCTAACCATCTTTTCATTTACGCTGTATTCCTTTCGAAGTTGTCATGCAATGTTGTCATTTACATGAACATATGTATTGTGTCGTTATATTCATAAGAAAATAAGGACTTATCGACAGTACCATAGGTACTCAAACCCGACAAGGGGAATCTGGATATAAAGGGTTAATTTTCCTCCAAAAGACCTAATTCATTTTATTTCAGTGGTTTGAAAGCTAAGTATTTAGTCCTTATTTTACACTTTCTTGCAAATGGTACAGATTGGTGGGAAACGCGAGTTGTGGGGGGATGATAAATCTTTTATACTGGATGAGTGACTGCTCTTTGAAGAGGGGGATGAACGTGAAGGGAAAGATTGCCCTCATAACGGGAAGTGCCAAAGGTCTTGGTAAAATGACGGCCCTCAGTCTGGCGGATCAGGGTTGTCATATTGCTCTGAATTACGTACATAGCCGTAAGGAAGCTGAGGTATTACAGGCTCAGATTATCGCCAAAGGTGTGCGGTGTATTGCCATTCAGGCCGATATTTCCAAGACAGAAGAGATCACCATGCTCGTTGCACAGGTTGAAGAGAAACTGGGCAGCATTGATATTCTTGTGAACAACGCAGGCCCTTTTGTCCGTGAACGACGACTGTTTGCCGAGTATTCCGAAGATGAGGTTCAGATGCTTGTGCAAGGAAACCTGCTTGGACCGATGCTGCTGGATCAGCGTGTATTGCCGGAGATGCGGCGCAAGCAGTGGGGACGAATTATACATTTTGGCTTCAGTCATGCGGGAGAAGCGAGGTCATGGCCTCATCGGGCGGTTTATGCTGCTGCGAAGGTAGGTCTGGTTTCATTTACAAAGACACTTGCTGTGGAGGAAGCTCCCTACGGCATTACGGTTAATATGGTCTGTCCAGGTGATATTCGCGGTGCCAACAAAGAGAAAACGATTGATGAGATGGCAGGTATAACCGACGAGGAAACGCCGAGAGGACGTCCTGGGAGCGGTGAAGATATTGCGCGGGTGATCACTTATCTGTGTCTGGATCATTCCGATTTTATAACAGGTAACATTATGGATGTATCTGGAGGACTTGACCCGATTCGTCCTAACATACAGCGTGAGGATGCATAGCACAAAAAAAGAGCCCTCCGCTTCATGCGAAGCGAAAGGCTCTTGAGGTTTATTTCGTGAAGGATTGATTAGAATACTTGTACGACTTCTTCGACACCCTCAACTTCTTCGAGAAGGGCGCGTTCAATCCCGGCTTTTAAGGTAATGGTGGAGCTTGGGCAGCTGCCGCAGGCACCGACCAGTTTCAGCTTAATAATGCCGTCCTCCACGTCGACCAGTTCCACGTCACCGCCATCGCGTTGCAGGAACGGACGAAGTTTGTCAAGCACTTCAGATACCTCATCATACATGGTGCTTTGTGCGTTTTCGCTCATTTTTTTCAACTCCTTTCCTCACTATAGTATATTACAATTGGCCACAAATTAAAATGGTCAAACAAAGCAGGTGAACCTACATGAGACCGATTATTGAATTTTGTGCCAATAATATGCATTTTGGCACAGATGAAGTCATGGATCAACTGGAAGAAAATCCAGACTATGATGTGATAGAATACGGCTGCCTCAGCAATTGCGGCCAATGTTACATGACTCCATTTGCACTAGTGAATGGTGAGTTAGTTATCACCGACAAAGTGGAGGATTTATATAACGCCATCTTGGCCAAAATTGCCGAAGCCGATGCCTGGGATGAGTTGGATCTCGATTAACCGAGATGACGCTTGGACATCCAGAGCACACCGCTTTTTAGAATACGTGGCACACGTCCCATCATGGACGTTTTGCCCATCAGCCCAAATCCAGCCTTCTTGCCGAGTGCACCGAGTGTGCCACGAAGCTTGAGTGGCTGCGGATTGGGCTTTTCGCCTTTCCAGAGGGCATGCTGAATATGGGCGATTTGTTCACCCTGTACTTCGGCAGCCTGACCGCTTGGTGCATAAGGCACGCTGGCGCAGTCACCTACTACATAGACATCGGTATATTCCGGAATTTGATAATATTCGTTCAGTACAACACGACCTTGTGGATCCTTGGTCACATCGAGATCCTGTACGACTTTTACGGGCTGAATGCCGGCTGTCCAGACTACCGCATCCGTTAAAATTTCTTCATCCCGGTTGAAAATGGCATTTGGTTCAAGTCGGGAAATAGCAATATGTCCGCGTGTCTCGACCTGATGTTCACCAAACCATTCATGAACATAAGCGGACAAGCGCTGGGGAAAAGCGGATAATACACGTTCACCACGGTCCAGAATACTGATGTTCAGGTCCGGTCTGCTCTCACGAAGCTCGGCAGCCATCTCGACGCCGCTCAATCCACCGCCGACGATATGCACATTACCATAAGCTTTAACTTCGTTAAGACGAAGGTAGGTTTCCCGTGTTTTGCTGAAGCTTTGAATTGTACAGCTATATTCCTCGGCTCCCGGCGTATTGTGGAATCGGTCTGTACATCCAAGTCCAATTACGAGCTTGTCATACTCCAACGGATCCTGGCCTTCAAATTCAATCTGACGCTGTTCCAAGTCAATCGAAGTTACTTCTCCGTAACGATAAGTGACTTTGTCGCTGACTGGGAATTGGATACGCAGGTCATAATCGGATACGGTCCCTGCTGCGAGTGCGTAATATTCAGTTTTCAATCCTTGGAAGGGACTGCGGTCCACCAACACGATTTGTGTATCTGACGGGATCTTACCTTCCAGAAGTTCCTTGATAATCGTGAGGCCACCGTAGCCGCCTCCGAGAATGACGAAATTTTTCATGACTCGGCTTCCTTTCTGCATCAGTCCCGTGTGAACGGGGCTGTAACCTGTGGAGCAGCTATGCAATAACATAGCTGCTCCTGTTTTTTAATCTGGATTTGAAATAATTGAAAATAGGCATTTAAAATTACAGATATGCTTCAGCAATCTGCACCACTCCATGCCAAACGCTCCCGGGTAGAATGAAAGTCGCTTATGGGAATGATGCTCATGCTAACATGTTATTCGTACACTTGAATTTCATTGTAGAACGTATCACGTTCAACCGGAATGCGTCCAGCACCCTTAATTAACCATATAAGCTCTTTACGTGTGAGACCTTCAGGTGTTAGTGCACCTGCAGCATGACTAATCCGTTCGCGAACGATCGTGCCGTGTGCATCCGAAGCACCGAATCCCAGAGCGACTTGAGTCAGCTGTGGACCGATGTTAATAAAGTAGGCTTTGATATGATCAATGTTATCCAGCATCAGACGGCTAATCGCAATCGTTTTGAGATCCTCGTATGCAGAGTTACGACGCATGATGCTGGCGTTTTTGCTTTTCGGCTGCATGGAAAGCGGGATAAAGACCATGAATCCGTTGGTTTCATCTTGCAATTCACGAATCTGTACCATATGGTTCACACGATCTTCATAGGATTCAATGGATCCATAAAGCATCGTGGTATGGGTACGCATGCCCAGATTATGAGCAGTACGGTGCACTTCCAGATAACGGTCAACGTTCGCTTTGTTTACGCGCATTTTTTTGCGGTATTCATCGGACAGGATCTCAGCGCCGCCACCAGTCAGTGATTTCAGACCTGCTTTTTGCAGTTCTTGTAGTACTTCCTTGATGCTCAGTCCGCTGATGCGAGTGAAGAAATCAATCTCGGCAGCCGTGTAGGCTTTCAGCGTAACGTCCGGATATTTCTCGTTTAAAGCACGCAAGGAATCGACATAATATTGAAAAGGAACATGGTTGTTATGTCCGCCTACAATATGGAACTCGCGTACACCTGGGTGAATATGCTGTTCTACGTAATCAATCATTTCCTGACCGGACAATGTGTAAGAGCCATCTTCGCCCTGATCTTTACGGAAGTTACAGAAGGCACAGTGGGCTTCGCATACGTTGGTAAAATAAAGGCTCATGTTTTCAATAAAATAAACTTTCTTGCCATTCTTACGCAAGTTGGCCTCATTGGCCAGTTGGCCCAAAGTCAGCAGATCATCCGATTCATACAGATAAACGCCGTCTTCTACGGTCAGCCTTACGCCGTTCTGCACTTTCTCAACGATCTCAGCCATTCTTTTGTCTGTGAACGGTGTTACCAATGTAGACATTTTGTATCCTCCTATTCTTAACCGGAATTGAGTTGTGTGTAGGACTTACTTACAGAACTACATAGAAAAGATGCGGTCATCTGCCGCTTCTTATATGGACTAACTCTTATTTACCCGGTGCAGCCTGTGCTGCGTACGTAAAGCTAATTTTTCATCAAAATGAGTCTTTTGACTCTATATGCATTGGGGACTGCGTACAGTCTCGAAATGTGAAAAAAATTACAACTCTATATATGATCATCACCTGAATAAGTCATGACAAAAAATCGACATTTCAAAGCGATCACCTACTCATTATAAACCTCGTATCCCGGGGGTTCAATACACTGGGAAGAAAAAGGAGTTAAGGGGGAACGCGGAAACAGGCAAAGATGACTTGAGCCCCTTGACGGGGTGGAGTATAATTTAAAGAAGAGTTAACGAAAAGTTGTTCAAAAAGTACGCTTTTGATTACGAAGGATGCCTAGCGGCATCTCAGCGTCGAATATGGGATTCAGCCGAAATGTCCGTTGCTCACGTAGTTTTGCCTACGCTCCGCTACTCCATTTCTATCTTCATCCCATCTTCTTGGTACTGAAAAGCGCCCTTTTTGAACATGATTTTATATGAAAAAGGAGAGTGACCTGGCATGATTAGCATCAGCGAAACAGCTGCAGACAGATTGAAAGAAATGCTTGCACAGCAAGAGACACCTGGTATGTTCTTGCGTCTGGGCGTAGCACCGGGCGGTTGTACCGGATTTTCGTACGCCATGGGCTTTGACGATAAAGAGTCCGATGAGGACCTCTATATGGATATTCAGAATATGAAGGTTGTTGTAGAGAAGGAGAACCTGAAATATTTGAATGGACTGGAAATTGATTTTGAAGAATCCGGCATGTCCGGCGGTTTCACCATTCACAACCCGAACGCAGTGGCAACATGCGGCTGTGGATCATCTTTCCGTACGAGGGAAGAAGCAGGCGTACCGGATAAAGATTGTTAATAGTTGCGAATCGCGACCTCTATAGCGGATTAGTCTTGTACTAATCACGTTATGGAGGTCTTTTTTTTTGAGTGTGGATTGGTATTTACTTTGGTTGTTCATATTAAGTGGGAACCTGGACGCTTTTTTATAGAAAGGTTAAGTTGACAAGTTATGTTGTAACTAATATAGTTACATTATGAAATTTAACAGAGCCTAATCACAAAGGAGAGATTATGATGAAGATTGGAATTATTGGCGCGACAGGCAAAGCAGGGAATTTGATTTTGAAAGAAGCATTGGATAGAGGGCATGAAGTGACAGCGATCGTTCGTAGTGCATCTAAGGTAGAAGATAAAAGTCTGAGTGTACTTGAAAAAGATGTATTCGACCTCACGGCAGAGGATGCCAAATCATTCGACGTGATCGTCAATGCATTTGGTGCACCAGCCGGTAAAGAGAATCTGCATGTGGAAGCAGGACAAGCCCTGATTAATATTCTGAAAGAGGCGCCGAATACTCGTCTGATCGTTGTTGGTGGTGCAGGCAGTCTGTTCACAGATGAAACCCAAACCTTGCGGGTAGTAGACTCCCCTGGGTTCCCTGATGCATACAAAGCAACAGCAACCAACCAGGGTAAAAACTTGCAGGATCTGCAAGCTTCCTCAGGTATCCAATGGACGTTCCTGAGCCCGGCTGGATTCTTTAATCCAGAGGGTGTACGCACAGGCAAGTACCAGTCCGGTAAAGATCAGATTTTGGTGAACAGTGAAGGCAACAGCTACATTAGCTATGCTGACTATGCCATCGCTTTGGTCGATGAGATCGAAAACCCGCAGCATAAGAACAAACGCTTTACGGTTGTAGGCGAAGCGAAGTAAGAATAAGTGAGATTTCCTTCTTTGCGAGGGGAGAAGCCAGCTCTACCACATAAATATGTTACTTAAGGGCTACTGTTACACTTAAGTAAACAGTTATAAAAGCCATCATTTCGCATCCACTATGTGATACGTAATGATGGCTCTTTACATTTTTCATGTACAAATTTTGAAATTAGCTGACAGGTGTCGTTTGAGGTGCTGAAGCTGGAGTAGGGACTGGTACATGGGGAACATTTGAAATTTTCTTACGTTTGAGAAACCGGTTGGTGAAGCGATTCTCTATAAGTTCGTAGGAGAGATGGGAGATTACAGTTGCAATAAGCAAGCCACCAACAAATGTGATGGACACCGACACAAAATCAGGCAAATTGAATTTTGACATTACACGCTGGAAGGGAAACAGAGCAAAAGGATGTAAAAGATAGAAGCTATAGCTAAGGGTTCCGAAGTATTGGAAAAACTTCGTTTTTAACACACTGGATAAATACCCCTGTTCCTTGATGACCAGATAGAAGAAGAACACACCTAATAAAATTGAGAAATAGATATCTCCGAAGTAAGTAGCGAGATAAATAATGATTAACGATAACAGCGAGTAAAACTTGGAAGGAAGAAAATTATATTTCTCACTTAAAAAGTAGGCTAAGACTCCTGTGAGAAAGAACAGTGCTCGAGGCAAACGAATAATTACAGCCATGGAGATGATCAGGCCAATTGTAATCAGAATCCATTTTACATATTTATTGTTTAGAGGTCTGAGTGAGACGAAGAAAATGACACTAACGAGATAGAATGCAAATTCATAACTAAGCGTTCTTGAATTCCGAACAGCTTCTTCAAGGGGGAAAACGCCAGGGAGCATCAACAAGCCATAAACGAAATTTAGAATGTATTCCGAAGTCGTCAAATTTGCCAACCAATCAAAATGAATAATAGGTCCTACGATAAACATAGTTATTAGCAAAGGTAGATACACCGGGTAAATTCGTATAAACCGATTATAAAAAAACTGTCCAACTTTCCCGTGTTTGACCAGACTTTGCACAATAAGATAACCACTGATCATGAAGAAAACGTCAACACCAATTTCCGCCAAAACCAATGTGGAATGCTCATTAAATGTAAGGTAACCCCCATTAATCGACATGGATATAACATGTCCGACAAAAACCATTAGTGCACATAACCCACGCAGTCCGTGAATCGTATGGTTCTTACTCACGCCTATACCATCTCCATTTTTATAATATGATTATTTATATTGATATCAGTGTCATGTATGTATTCACAGCCCACCTTTCGTAACGAGCTACTTTCAGGAGATCGAGTTAACAAGGCATCTTAATCTGGTTATGATACAAAATGTATCATTATAGTTATTTGCATCATAACATTTGGTAATTTAAATGACAATATCATAAGAAAAATTTGAAAATTACATTTTGTTTTCACACTACAGATAAAAAATTTGCAGGGTAAAATAAGATAAGGTATTACAAAAAAAGCAAGGCTCTTATTGAAATAGAGCCTTGCCTTAATCTTAAGCACCCCAAATTCCTACTAAACACATTTTAGAAGTGTCTCATAAGCAGCGAGCGTAGTGGAGGGACGGAATCGATTCTGAAGAAGCGGTAGCGGTCGCCTTTATCCCCGGATTTTGTCCTATGAAATAGGACATTCAAAAAAATCCGGGGATAACAGCGATCAGAAGAACGATCCGTACCCGTAACGGCCACCTACTGCTCACCAGTCACTTATCTCCGTGTTTAGTCGATAAATCCTTCCAACATTACAGTCGGCAAGCCGTTAGACTGCCATGCACCTTTACTGTAGCCGCCGTTGTAGCCCGGCGTTGCTTCAGGCTCCCAATAGAATACACCTTTACCTTTGCTGCTCGGCAGGTTGCGGAATTGCGTTTTCATCGCTGTGACGAAACTTTTACCAGCTGCCGGTTGGGTATTATCCATCCCGATTTCCGATACGATAATCTCCTTACCATACCGATTGATCAGATCCTTGGCATTATTCACAGCATTGGTGACAGCCGTGTTCCAGCCGGAAGCGGAAGGATAGAGGGACATGGCAATCATGTCAAAGTTGGCACCGTTATCGATCAGACCACCGATATTCCATACATAGAGGGCATTATCGTCCCCACCTGCGAGGTGAACAATTGTTTTGGTGTTGGTGCTGATGGATTTTACGGCATTATGGCCCGTGTTCACCAGCCACGCATAATTTTTCATGTTGGTGGATGCTTTTCCATCTTCCCATAACATACCGTTGCTTGTTTCGTTACCAATTTGTACCCAGTCCGGGGTTACGCCTTTGCTCTGCATGGCCGTCATGACTTCACGCGTGTGATTCCATACAGCATCCATCAGCTGTTGGAACGTGTAGTTTTTCCAAGCCGCAGGTTTCGTTTGCTGACCCGGATCAGCCCAGGAATCACTGTAGTGTAGGGTCAGCATGACACTCATACCTGCATTTTTGGCACGTAGGGCCAGAGCAGCTGCACGATCTTTATTCATGTAACCGTTACCATAATCATTCGAAGGATTAACAAAGACACGAATACGAACGGAGTTGATCTGGTAATCATTTTTCAAAATATCAATAATATCACGCTGTACGCCGTTTTTGTCTTTCCATTTGTAACCTTGCGCTTCCATCCCAGGCACCCAACTGATGTCGGCTCCTTTGGCGAAGCTCGGTGCAGCACTGGCATGCTGGCCTGCCGGCAGCATAATGGAGGTGAATAACAAAACAAAGACCAGAGCAATGGATGTTTTGAAACCCCTTACATTTTTGAACATTACAATATGCCTCCTCGAATATGGGTTGAGTTGCAACCTAATTATAGCGAGCATCGTTTACTCAGCTACAGGGTCCATTTCCAATATTTTGGTTGTTTTTTCAACCTCTCCCGAAAAAAGACAAAACAAAAAGCCGTCCGAAGACGGCTTTTCTACCCGTGGCGCTTTTTGAAACCTTGATCCGTATCCCGCGCCTCCACCAGAATCAGTTTATTTTGAGCTAGTGGATCGGGTAAGGGACACGTTCAACATGTGATTAGATATGTTGACGCACCTCCTTTCCTTGTGCCAAGAGTATACAACACTCTTTTCCGGAAAGCTAGTCTTTTTTTCATATATACGCAAAATTATTTTTCGGTTTGGAACATCGTGATATCCCGGTCATAATGACTCTTCGTACCGTTGTCGTTGCGAATTCTCACACTGTCTTCGCTGATCTGTTCTACGATGCCACGACCCACTTCACAATATACGCCAGCCGGATCTTCCTGCCATGCAGTTACCGTGCATTGGGATAGTGCAGCCGTGAAAAACTCTATATTTTTTTGTAACGTTCTAGGTTTATTCGATTTCATTATATACTCCTTTAACAAAAACAATTTTAGAATGTGGACAGCAACCGGACATTTTACACTGTAAATCACTTTACTCTGTCTCCTGCTCTTTGTAAAGGGATGGAAAAAGTTATCGTCATGAGGTATCATTTACATAAATTTTACATAGCGTTTACACTACGCTGACGCTTGTAGCCAATCACGAATAGTACAATTAGTTCAGAACATCTAACCAAGAATAGATATGTAACAAATTCGGAGGCCATACATGCATAGAGATGTCAAAACAGGTAACTACGTTAATCGTGATTTAAGTTGGGTAGAATTCAATCGTCGTGTGCTTCAGGAGGCGCAAGATCCAACAACACCTCTGCTGGAACGCATGAGGTTTCTTGGTATTGTCGCCAGTAATCTGGACGAGTTCGTAAGTGTAAGGGTAGCGGAGACGAAAGAGAAGATCAAGGCTGGATTTACGCAAAAGGATTTTACGGGCTACACCCCTGCTGGCTTGTACCGTAGATTAATTAAACGAACGGGGACCATGGTCGCCGAGCAATATAAAACCTATCGAGAGCTGATTCGTCTTCTCGCCAAGAAAGGCGTCCATTTTCAGGAATATACAGATCTGAATATGACCCAACAGCGAGCAATGGACCAGTACTTTCACGAGATCATTTTTCCCGTTTTAACACCGATGGCTATTGATTCGAGCCGGCCATTCCCACTGGTACACAATAAGTCTGTATATCTGTCCGTAATGCTGCAGAAGGAAGAAGAGCAGGAGGGCGAGCCATTTTTGGCTATTGTGCAGGTTCCCTCTAATCTGCCGCGGGTCGTTCAGGTGCCTTTAAGGGCGAATAGTAAAAAGAAAACGTTCATTCTGATCGAAGATCTCATCAAGCATCATATTCATACCTTATTCAGCGGTTATGTGCCGCTGGCTGTTCAGGAGTTCAGAGTTACTCGCAATGCGGATCTTTCCATTAATGAAGAAGAAGCTGAGGATTTACTTGAGGCGATTGAGAAGGAGCTGCGGCGCAGACGCCGGGGAGCACCGGTACGGTTGGAAATTTGCAAGGATTTCCGCCCGGATGCGTTGCTAGAGTTGCAGGAAGAGTTCGATATTCAAGACCCTGTGTACGAGATCGATGGACCGCTGGATTTGAGCTTTTTGGCCGGGTTTGTAGATAGTTTAGATGGCTTTTCTCATCTGAAATATAGTCCGGTGCAGCCGGTGTATCCTCTGGAGTTCCTCCCTCGGGAAAGTCACTTCGAACTGCTGCGTAAACGGGACGTGCTTGTGCATCATCCATACGAATCGTTTGAACCGGTAACGGACTTTATTGTGGAAGCTTCGGAAGATCCGCGCGTGATGGCGATCAAAATGACGTTATATCGGGTGAATGGTGATTCCCGTCTTATCCCCGCACTGGCTCATGCGGCCGAGAGCGGCAAACAGGTAACGGTTGTTGTTGAATTAAAAGCCAGATTTGATGAAGAACGGAACATTGCATGGGCCCGCACGCTGGAGAAGGCAGGTTGTCATGTCGTATATGGATTGGTCGGGTTAAAGACGCATGCCAAGATTATTCTCGTCGTACGCAGGGAGCAGAGTGGTCTGAGAAGGTACGTGCATGTCGGAACAGGTAACTATAATGAAAGTACAGCCAAAGTGTACACCGATGTGGGGCTGTTTACCTCCAATCCCATCATTGGTGAAGACGCATCGGAATTGTTTAATGAGATTACCGGTTATTCAGGACCCAAAGCGTTGCAGGCATTCCGCGTCGCCCCTGACGGCATGAAGGATGAACTGTTCGCGCTCATTCGTCGGGAAAGGGAACATGCCTTCAAGGGAAGACCGTCCAGGATTATTGCCAAAATCAATTCTTTATCCCATCAGGATATCATTGATGAATTGTATCTGGCATCTCAAGCTGGAGTACAGATCGATCTGATCGTGCGCGGTGTATGCTGCTTGCGTCCGGGGGTAGAGGGACTTAGCGAGAATATTCGGGTGATCAGCATCGTGGACCGGTTTCTGGAACACTCCAGATTGTTTTATTTTGAAAATAGCGGGAATCCGGATGTGTATCTGTCCAGCGCAGACTGGATGACCCGTAATTTGAAGCGGAGAATAGAACTGATGTGTCCCGTGTTTGATCCAGAGCTGAAGAAGATGTTGGTCGATATATTGAATCTGTCACTCATGGATAATGTGAAGGCCAGAGAGCTCATGCCTGGTGGCAATTATGTTTTTGTACAAAATGAAAAGCCCCCGCTGAGAAGTCAGACGGAGGCGATGGGCATTATTCCCTGGAAGCCTGCTGAATGGAGTGCGTTAACGTAACTCCCCAAGCTTCCTGTAAATCCTTGACGGCATCGTCAAGGCCACTGAGTTCCAGTAACGGCTCGGCTGTACAGATGAATTGCATCTGCAGCGAGTCGTTTTCTTTTGTTGCCTTTATGGCAGTAATGCTTTCAGATCGATTAATTGCTTCAGTCACGCGCAGTAGAGAACCCAAACGATGGGCATGCCGTTCGTCCGAATCCTTGAGAATGTCCCTGTGCTTATGCAGCAGCTGGGGCGTTCTTTTTTTTGGATGATAATCGGCTGCAATGGCACTCAGGATGGTCTCCCGGTGAGATAGTCCGTAGATGCTTGCATTCATGATCCAATAAGCCGAGTGCTGCGGATACCGGAAGTAGTTAATCTGTTTTCCAGCCATGTGCAGCATGGAGACCGTGTACAGAATCCGGGCATCCGCTGGATCGGGAGCACTACCTTGTAAGGCGGTATACAGGGTAAGCGCATCATGGTGAATCCGATTCAGACGTTTCTCCGGAATGGGTGGACCAAAATGAATGAAGTTGCGAATGCTGTCCCGCAGCGCATCTGGCACGACTGGCTTACCTTGAGCCAGGAGGTCCCTTAGCAAACCATCCCGTAATCCCGCTCCGCTCACAACATAGCGATCCCCCTGGATGATTCGGAAGACCGTCCGCAATATGAGTACACCTGGAACAATAATGTCGGCACGATCCTTGGCAAGTCCGGGTACTTTTTTGCGTTGTGCCGAGGTTAGATGTGGCAAAGAACGAGCGATATTTTCCATCTCTTCTGCACCGATTTCATAATGATGCGTAACCGGTAGTGAGTATTGTGTTCTCTTCTGCTCCACTTTGGCCAGTGTACGCATGGTGCCACCAAGTCCAATGAGAGGTAGTCCGGGATGCTGTGTAACCCAATCCTGATCGCTTAATGCCTGTATAACTTCATTACATAGTGCAGTCGCATTTGCCTCAGTCCACTGATCTTCCCCACCATAGCGGGCATGTGAGTTAACCGCACCAATAGGCAGAGAGATGCTGTGCAGTCTTTTTCGATCACGGAATACAGTGATCTCGGTACTGCCGCCGCCAATATCTACGACATAACCATCTGCCAGATCAATCGATTGAGTGACACCTAGGAAACCGTAATAGGCTTCCTGATCACCGGATACACATTCGATGGTAAGTTCCGTCTCGGCTTCCAACCAACCTATAATTTCTGGGGCATTGCCTGCATTCCGAATGGCAGCCGTAGCTGCAGCCCGGATAAGCTTGGTTTGATATGCTTCGCAAGTAGCCCTGAATTGTCGCAAAATCGTAATGGCCTTGTCTAGTGAATGTCGCAGGATGGTTCCGTCTTGTTCAACCACATTGCTTAGACGAGCGGCATATTTGTCTTCATGAATGATGCGATAGGCTCCATCCTGGTCGAGTTCATAAATAACCAGACGAATGGAATTGGAGCCGATATCGATGATTCCAAGTTTTTCGTTATGTGTCATAAGCATCTCCTTCTACAGAGGTTCATCTACCCGACTTTCAGCAAGGCAGCCATGGCTTCCGGTGAACCCGGAGGCGTCGAGGAGAAGGGCGTGGTCAGCATGACCACAATGATGAAGACGATAAAGCAGGCAAACAGAATACAACTTACAGCAAAACCGCGATTGCTTTTCTTCATAAACAGTCGAATACCTGTAACGAATAGAAGTACCGTAATGGCTACCAGAACGATAGAAATTGCAAAATAGGCTACGCCATACAGTGATTTGAAAAATGATTCCATGTCTTCTGAACGCTCCTTAGATCCTCATATTTAAGCCTCTCCAAACTATTCCTTAGTAGCATACGATAGATTGATGCGTTTGAAAAGCAAACCGGGCGCCTGTTCCGGCCTTGAACCAAGCTGATGGACTATATCAACGGAAAAGGGGCCCTAGCCTTGGACAGACATCCAAGAAAACACGGCTTCTGTTGAGTATGTATAAGGAAGGACTATTGTTCACGAAAGGAGATCAACCCATGTCGAGACAGCTTGCAAGCAAATGGCTGAAGACAGCGGCGCTGTTAAAATATCCGGTAGCTGCTGTCCACATCCCACAGACGAAGGCGTTCAACTCGGGGAATCTGCTAAACATGCTTAGTCATTATGGAATGGTGTATATCAAACCTATTGTTGGTGGTGGAGGTTACGGTGTCATTAGAGTATCAGCAAGTGGAGGCATCTATCGGTACACTCATATGAAAATAACCCGTTCTTTTACTCAGTTTAATCAAATGTACCGTTCTCTAATCCGTGTAAAAGCCAGACGGAGATACCTGATTCAGCAAGGCATTCATTTGGCGACCATTCAAGGCAGACCTGTCGATTACAGAGTCAAAGTCGTCAAGACGGAAAGAGGCTGGGTATTTCGTTCAATAGTGGGACGGCTCGCTCGTCCAGGACTGGTCGTGACCAATCTTAGCAAAGGAGGAACGATGCTGTCCGGTAGGAGAGCGCTTGGTCTGTCCCTACCTCATATTTCTGGAAAACATAAACGTCGCGAGATGCGTTCACTGACACTTACCTGTACGCATATTATGGAAAGGCAGTTCCCGGGTGTGGGACAGCTCGGCTTCGATTATGGACTGGATCATTCAGGCAAGATATGGATTTTGGAAGTGAACACCAGACCGCAATGAAAATGGTGACAAAAGCTAAAAAAATCCAAAGAAAATCCGATAGTAATATAGAAGGAAACTAGATGGAAAACGTTTGAAATTTAACAAATAAGGGTAATTTACTCGCATCAACTCTTGAAACTATGAATTTATTCTAAAAAAAATGCTCTTATAATCGTTCTGTTTGATAGGCTACGATCCTGTGTATAAATACTGTCCACACAATCCACGTTGATCAATCAACATTTTTACCATTTATCAACAAACTATACACAGGATTTCCACATAACGTTGTGGATAACAAGAACGCTTGTTCTCTTTATAAATCTCTGATATGATAGTTTTGAGGAAAAAAAAGGAAAGGTTGTGGCGGGAAATGGCTATGTTATCCGATGAGATGTTGTTGGATTCCTACCATAAGGCGATTGAGTTGAATCTCGAACGAGATTTCATCGCACTGCTGTTGGCAGAAATCCATAAGCGCAAACTGGGTACCGACGTATCTGCCATTCTTCACTAGAGATCCTCATTGCAGGCAATGTTACAGGTTTCCGGACATGTCCCATAGATTGACAGGCCACAGTGTGCTTGTTTGACAATGGTGACAGTACATCATATGATTGCAAACGTTTTCGGCTTCGTCTGCCGTGTCAGAGGAAGTGTGAATGACGTAGGGGCTGTATGGTCCGGTGTAATCGTCCAATTTGCCGCATTCTGACAGTCCCTGAAGGCAGTGGGGACAAGCCTGCTCCGGTACAACCAGACCGTTACACAGCGGGCATATATAAGACAAGGGTATCCCTCCTGATGTTCAATTCATTCAGGAGTAAGATACCCTTTTTTGTGTCTTTTATGTTCTATATGATTCCATAAGGAATTAGCGCTTCATGTTACTGCTGTGTCCCGGGGACA
The DNA here is from genome assembly GCF_050994985.1 of Paenibacillus taichungensis. NCBI lineage: Bacteria > Bacillati > Bacillota > Bacilli > Caryophanales > Paenibacillaceae > Paenibacillus > Paenibacillus taichungensis. The sequence goes on from NZ_CP194720.1 coordinate 304,364, forward strand.
ACTTGGCCTCTGGATCGAAGTAAACCTTGGCATTATTGACTGCGGTTGGTGCTTCACCGAATCCGACAGCAATCAGCTTCAGCTTGCCTGGATAAGTTGTAATATCTCCGGCAGCATAGATACCTGGAATCGAAGTTTCCATGCGGGAATCGACCACGATGGAATTGCTATCAATTTCGATGCCCCATTCTGCGATAGGTCCCAGGGAAGAGACAAAGCCGAAATTGACGATTACATCATCGACTTCAATTTCCTGTGTTTCCTTCGTTTTAACGTGAGCCAAAGTGACCTTGGTAATGCTGTCTTCACCGTGAAGTTCCGTAATTTCGGTAGGTGTAACGATGTTTACCTTGGAATTCATCAGGTTTTCGACACTGTGCTCATGCGCGCGGAATTTGTCGCGGCGATGGATCAGGGTTACTTGCTCAGCGATTGGCTCAAGCATAAGCGCCCAGTCTACAGCGGAGTCACCGCCACCACTGATCAGTACTCTTTTGCCTGCAAAGGCGTTCAGGTCACTGATGAAGTAGTGCAAATTGGTTTTTTCGAATTTGGCCGCACCCTCAAGCTCCAGACGACGCGGTTCGAATGCACCCACACCTGCAGTGATAATTACGGCTTTGGCGTGATATTCATTCACATCGGTTTTTACGACGAAGTGACGTTCTTCTAATTTCTCTACGGATACAACCTTTTCCTCAAGACGGATGTTCGGGTTAAAATGGCTCATTTGCTCCACCAGATTATTCACCAGTTCCTGAGCGGTAACTTTCGGGAACCCGGCTACATCATAGATGAATTTTTCGGGATAGAGGGCTGCAAGTTGTCCACCAAGTTGTGGCATACTTTCAACCAGAGTAACAGATGCCTGACGCATCCCTCCGTAAAACGCGGCGAACAGACCCGCAGGGCCGCCACCAATAATAAGTAAATCGGTCATGTCATGACCGGCAGTTTGTGCAGTCAAGAATCAACAACACCTTTCTTATTTTAATAGGTAGTTAACAGAAATAATAAAGCCGGGTACGAATGGTAACCAGCGTTTGTTGCTGAACTGTCTTTTTCATTATAAACGGTGTAAACTGGGTTGCAAAGTTGGCAGTTTGATGAATCTGGGAACAATAGATGAAGATCAGGTGAGAATAGGATGAAATTGGAAATGAAAGGTTATGAAAAATAACAAAAAAAACCTTGATCTTTGCCAGAAATACAGATATCCTTGACCTGTACTATGTGTTTTTTTGTCTAATTTAGCCCCAATTTGTAATGTGAAGACAATACCCGCGTTTTGTTGAATCTTGTGTATAATTTCACAATTTTAATCGATAACTTGCATGCAAAAAGTTCAAATAAATTCGCGAAGTTAACATTTGTCGTCATAATGGATAAGACCTCATCAATATGGGTAAGTAAGAGCCTTTTTACAACAAAACAATCGAATGGCTGATGCGAGCGAAACTGGAAGGGGTATAGACATGAGCAGTATTCCCAAAATCGTCATCCTCGGCGCGGGCTATGGCGGGATTCTGACAGCCCAGCGGCTGCAGAAGGAATTGAACTATAACGAGGCCGATGTCACATTGGTGAACCGGCATGATTATCATTATATCACTACACATCTACATATGCCGGCAGCTGGCACGGATACCATTGAACATGCACGGGTCCCGATTTCGAAGCTGATTGACGAGTTCAAGATTGATCTGGTCAAATCTTCGGTGAAGGAAATTCGCCTACAGGATCGGAAGATTATTCTGGAGGATGGCACGTTATCCTATGATTATCTGATTATTGGATTGGGTGGGGAACCGGAGACCTTTGGTATTCCAGGCATGCTCGATCATGCCATGACAATTCGCAGCATTAACTCGGTCAGAATGATTCGCGAGCATATCGAATATCAGTTTGCCATGTACAAAAACGATAATAAACGTAACCGCATTCGTTTTGTTGTGGGTGGGGCTGGCTTCAGTGGTGTCGAATTCGTGGCTGAACTTGCGGATCGCATTCCTCAGCTTTGCAAGGAATTCGACGTGAATCCCAAAAATGTGCATATTTATAATGTGGAAGCAGCGCCTTCAGCTCTGCCGGGCTTTGATCCGGAACTGGTTGAGCATGCAATGAACGTGTTGAAGAAAAAAGGTGTTACTTTCAAAATCGGTGTTCCGATCAAGCAATGTCTGCCAGACGGAGTCATTGTGGGTGAGGGAGAAAAACTCGATGCAGCAACGGTCGTATGGACCGGCGGTATTCGTGGGAATGCCCTGCTTGAGCAGGCAGGCCTTGAAGTGATGCGCGGACGGGTGAAGGTCGATGAATTCCTTCGTGCCCCAGGGCATGAGCATGTCTATGTCATCGGTGACAATTCACTCGTGTTCAACAACGAAGGGCGTCCATATCCACCAACAGCTCAGATCGCGATGCAGCAAGGTGTTAACTGTGCCAAAAACGTTGTCGCTGCCATCCGCAAAAAGCAGCCTCAACCTTTTGTGTTTACAAGTAAAGGTACGGTTGCGTCACTAGGCAAAGGTGAAGCTATCGCCGTCGTAGGCGGTAAGAAATACAAGGGGTGGAAGGCCGCTCAGCTGAAAAAGCTGGTGGATCTCCGGTATTTATTTATCATCGGTGGCATTCCCTTGGTACTGAAGAAAGGGCGGTTTTTTGGATGAGACATTGCAGTGTTCAGGTCAGAGGACTACTCACACGCGAAGAACTGGATCGTTACAACGCCCTGATGCAGGTTGGCGGTTATCTGGAGGAACAGGATCAGTATGATCTGGCTTATATCGTTCAGAAGGAAGTGGATATTCTCATTTTGCCTGCCATTGAGCGGCTTAAGGAGAAGGGACGTGACCGTGACCGGGCAACGGCTGAGTTTTTGGAATCTCTGAAAGCGGTTGATGAAGAGGATCAGGATTAAGCAATCACGTTATCCAAAGGAACCTGAGTCATCCATTTATTATTGAACATTTCATATTCATTCGAGAACGTAAAAGCACCGCTGACCCTATCCTTAATGGAGGTGTCGCGGTGCTTTTTTTGTAATTTATCCGATTTACAGCTTGAGCATCTCTTCCAATGTTGCTTCGTTCAGCAGACTTCCCACATAGAAAGAGCCGAATTCGCCATAACGGGCACTGACTTCGTCAAAGCGCATCTCGTAAACGAGCTTCTTGAACTGAAGTGCATCATCCGCAAACAACGTAACGCCCCATTCCCAGTCGTCGAAACCAACGGAACCGGTAATGATTTGTTTCACTTTGCCAGCGTAACTGCGACCAATCATGCCGTGGCTGCGCATCATCGTACGACGCTCGTCCATCGACAGCATGTACCAGTTGTCGTTCAGCTCGCGTTTTTTGTTCATCGGGTAGAAGCAGATGTATTGCCGCTGTGGCAATACCGGTTTGAGACGAGCGATAATTTCCGGGTTCTGCATAGGGTCTTCGCCCTCTTTGCCAAGATAATTGCTCAGTTCCACTACACTGACATAAGAATATGATTTGGTGGTGTATTGGGCAAACATCGTTTTGTTGAACGCGTTCTCAACGGCTTTCAGATCTTCCAGCGTTTCACGCAAGTGCATCATGACAAGGTCAGCCTTCTGTCCCACAACGGTATATACGACAGTGCTTCCTTTGGATGAATCCTCTACAGCTTTCCATTCCTTCCAGAATGCCTGAAGCTCGTCCAGTGCTACGGCGCGTTCCTCATCATCGGCTGCTTTCCAGGCGGCCCAGTTAATCGAGCGGAAGTCATGCAGGGCGTACCAGCCCTCCAGTGTTGATGCGGCTTCGTTCATTGAATTGATTCCTCCTGCAGGTTATATTTCCAAATCCCGGTAAGGGACGGTTGAGTACTTTATCGTCTTCATTGTATCCCAACAGGAAGCAGAAGGGCAAATGAAGAGAAGGTGAATATAGGGAAATTTGTCCAGAAAGTTCGTTGCTTCGCCACATTTTTTGCGGTACACTATCTACTATCCGTAGTAAGAGAAACCGAGTCAGTGAAAGAAGAGGTGAACGTCACCCGATGCAGTTTATACCTGTGCTGGTATTGATGGTGTTATTTTTCGTTATGATGTTTGGTATCGGTTTCATTCTGAATATGCTGATGAAGACAACCTGGTTTCCTTCCTATCTGTTCATTATTGTCATTCTGCCTGTCGTCGTGTATTCCTTATGGGATCATACGGCATCGCTGATGTCACATTTGGGTTCTTTCCATATTGTAGACTATATGACGGGTGTAGCTGGACTTGCTGGAGCGGTCATCAGTGGCTGGGCCATTCGCAAACTTCGTCTGGGTGGGTACAAAATGTTTTGATCGGCTAGCCAAATGGCAGCAAACGCTGGACTGCATTTTCCGTAAAGGTCTTGCCTTTGTCGTAAACGCTTACGAGTGCAAAGGGAAGGCTTTTTGGCATGCAGTCCAAAAAAATGTGCATGATTGTTTGGACATGTCTCATATATATGAATAACATTTCTCCATATGTTCACTTGTGTTCTAAGGCTGTAGCTTTTATAGTAATCTAGCAACTCTGCGAAAACGTGAATGCTGTCGACCTAGGACGAAACGGAGCGAGAACAGGTGCGTTTTTTACCTGTTTTTGAGCATTTGAGGATCGGACATTTATGATAGAATAGATAAACATACTTTTGGGGAGAAGGAGATCAAGCTATGCGCATGAAGAATTTGCACCATTATACTGAACATCATCGCTACTGCGTATACAGGGAGTTTGGACTTAGTGCCCTGGATGACCGCATGCTCACCGGAGCGTATCAGCCAATGGTAGGTGCCTTTGCGATAGGTTTGTATCGACTGCTTTTTCAGCATCTTCCCGGTGAACAGGTCGGTTACTCGCCGCTTGAACAGCAACGGAGGCTGTTTATGACGTTGGGACTCGAGCCCAGCGAGAAAGGGCGCAAATATTTGGTGGAGCAGGCATCCAAGCTTGAAGCCGTTGGTTTGCTTCAGACTTCACGGCTGTATATTCCGGAAAATGACGACTACATTTATGAATATGAGCTGCAACCTCCGCTCTCTCCGGCAGAATTTTTCCGTACACAGCATTTGACACTGCTGCTTCGTGACAAAATCGGCAAGTTCGCCGTACTCTCACTACGTTCCGGTTTTTCGGCGATAGAGAGCGGTGACGCGCCTTACCCGGCAGCAAATAAAGAGAATATTTCCGTTCCTTTTTACGATATATTTGAATTGAATACGCATGTCATTGATTATGAGCTGGAGCAGGCGTTGTCGGAAGTGTCAACTTCGGCTCAGCGCAGCGGAATAAGTGGTGCAGCCGAAGAGAATAGCCTGAATTATGCCGACATTATATTGCGTTTTCCGCGTGAGTCGGTCAATCGCCGCCATGTGGAGCAATTGCGGTTCGATCACGAACAGCTCGGCATTGTGAATTATGTGGTGAACAAGTTCAATCTCAGCGTACAGGATGTATGTCGATTGTTGGATGAAGATGATATCTTTAACCCTCAGGGACAGCTCGTGCTGGATGACCTTCAACACAAGGCGAGTCTGCAGTTCAGACAGACCAAGAAGCGACATGAGCAGCAGACGGTGCAGGCAGCGAAGGTTGTTGCCCTCAGACAGCATATGGAGGAGCCTGAGCGGAAAGAGGATTCCGGTGAACCGCCTGTCGAACATGTGGTACAGATGGAATACTACGTCGAAGTGCCACCACAATTTTCGACCAAGTGTGATATTCATCAATACAATATGATGCTGCGTAATGAGCCCTACACACGATTGCTTCAGACATTCTTCCCTGGGGCCGTACCGGACAACCTGGTGGACATTTTTGAGAAGATCGACCTCAGCTACAAGTTGCCTGGTGAAGTGATCAATGTGCTGATTCATTATTTGATGGCATTGCTTGTATCCGGTGGTGAGCAAAGAATTAACCGTAACTTTGTTGAGGCCATTGCCTCCAACATGCTGCTCAAACAGGTAAATTCCTATGAGAAGGCGGTACAATACATTCGTGACCAAGCCAAGGTCAAAGGCAAACAGGCTGCTGGTGCAGCTGGAACCCGTTCCCGTACATACGGCAAAGGAACCAAAGCCAAACCCGAAATTCCGATTGTACAAGACATAGGCGCCGACGGCGATGCTGTATCCGAAGAAGAGTTTGAAGAGATGATGAGGTTTGCCCAGCAGATGCAGGCAAGCAAGCAAAAGGGAACCTCATAATTTTTATAATAATGACCCAAAAGGCGAGTCACCTAAATCAAAGGAGACTCGCCTTTTATTCTTTCGAGGAAAAGAGGAGGGCTCCCGATGGCAAAATGGGATAACATGCTGTCCATGCTTTGGATGCTGCGATCCGGAAGAAAACTCACCGCCGCTCAGATCGCGGACAGTTTGGAGATTAGCGTCCGCACCGTGTATCGATATATCGATGCATTATGCGCGAGTGGCGTGCCGGTCGTTGCGGAATCGGGCCATGATGGCGGTATTCGTATTCTGGAAAATTTCAAGGAAACACCATTGTTCTTCAACTCTGTAGAGTTGAAGGCACTTGTGGATGCGTTTAAATTTGCCCAAGGTGCTGGCTATCCGTATGTGCAGGAGCTGGAGTATGCGTTGAAGAAGGTGGAGAACGGACTGCATGAGGAGCAACGCCACGATCTGTCTCGCCAGCAGAGCAGCTTGGACGTCGTTTCTTCAGCGCGCGCCCCTTCTATTGTTCCGTTGTTGCGGGAATTGGAACAAGCGACAAAAGACGGGCGAACGGTCCGTATGGTCTATCGCAAAGCGAATGCGGAGCAGGCGGACGAACGTGAAGTCGATCCATATGGGCTTGCTTACGTCCGAAACGAATGGTACGCTGTCGCGTTCTGCCATCGGTCGCAGGCGATGCGGACGTTTCGCGTCGAACGAATCGAACAGCTGGAGTCAACCGAAGCGAGGTTTGATAAGCCGGAGTCTTTCTCTGCGTCCGCGTTTTTCTGTGAGCAGTCCAACCAGAGACGGGAGGCAGATGGACCGCTGACGGTTATCCGTATCGAGGGAGAGCCTGACACGCTTAATGTAGTTTGCGGCCACTGGCATCTGCGCCACTATTTGACGGAACGAACCGATCGGGAGGCACGGTTTCTAATCGATGCTCCGACGATGTACAAATACCTACCGACATATCTCCTGACGTTCGGTACGACCATTCGCATCCGCGAACCACTGGAGTTGAAGCGGCGAATTCAGGAAAAGGCATACGGTATCGCCAAACATTATGAAGACGATCCGAATTGAAGTTTGCTGACAACATTTGTCATCGAACTTGATATATGATAAAGACACCGCTGCGGTAGCCAAACCATGCGAAGAAGGGAAAGGTGAATTTATCGATGCTTCAACAACCATACCGACTGTATGATTATCATGTTTGGGCAAACAATCGATTGTTTTCACATCTGGAGCAACTCCCGAAGGAAGTATTCCATGCGGAAGTGACGAGCGTGTTCCCATCCGTATCACAAACATGTGCACACATGTACTTGTTTGAACAGCTCTATATGCTCGTGCTCGCGGAAGTTCCGAACGAGGAGATTTTCTCGAAAATCTCGGGCTGGACAGAGGAAGCACAGGGCAAAACCGTGAATGAGATACGTGAGCTGTTTGGCAGCGTTGCCGAACGTTTCCGCGATTTACTGCGGCATACGCCTGACCCGGACAAAAAAATGACAATCGAGCATCCGAAATACGGTAAAATGGAAACACATTTTTCGGACATCCTACAGCATGTTGTTAACCACGGGACTTATCACCGGGGCAATGTGACTGCGATGTTGAGACAGCAAGGTTATACCGGTGTGCCAACCGATTATATATTTTATTTGTTAGAACAGCAGAAAGTTCAAGGGTAGTGCCAAACATCAATTCAGCCCTTCCGACTTCCTGTAGGGAAGCGAAAGGGCTGAATTGATTTCTTGTGAATCTTTTATCGCAGAATCGTCGTTGCTTTATTGCCAGCATAATCTTCGATAACGAGCTTCAGGGAGCTGGTGCTGGATGCAGGCGTGAATGTCATTTCGCTCAGCTTCGTTCTACCCCGAATGATATAAGGGAATTTCTGTGAAACGTAAGTTACTCCGAATTCGCGTGCTACCTCATTTTCATAGACATAGATTTTGTACCAATCCTCCAAATCAGGCAATGCGAGGGTATACTTTCCATCCTTTACCGTAACCTTTTCCTTGGCATATGGTGTAATCTGAGTATCTGCCAGTTGTCCGGTAGTAGTGACTGGATTCTGTTTGCCAATGGCAATATCCAGGACGTAATGTTCACCATTGGTCGGAAGGCCTGTGAGAATGGCAGACTGTTTTCCTTTTTTGAGCTGAAGTGTCTTGGTGAAAGGTTCCTTCGTGTACTCCGTTTGGAGTGTAAGCTGGATCGTCTCTTTACTTGGGTTCTTCTTCGGGTTTTTCCAACTGACAATAGCATCGCCATTGTTCTTGAATTTCACATCAATGTCCTGAACAGCTGCATTCAGATCATAGGACAGGACGGTTGCTTCACTTTCGGTACCATCTGCGCCTACAGCACGAATGGACAGTTCGCCAGCGGGATGTTTGAGCGATTTAATATAAAATGTGGAGTCATACACGCCGCCGACATATGCGCCGTTCTCATACAGATTATATTGCTTAACCTTCGAATAGTCCTCGATATCCCATTCGACAACCAACTCATCGGTGTTGGTCAGTGCTTTGGCAATATGGAATCCGGTTGGAGCATTCGGTTTGGCGGCAGAACCGTCGGATATACGAATCTCACCAATGTTCATCTGATATTTTTCAATCGTAGTACCGTTAGGATTGAAGGATAGACCAAAAGCTGCAACGGTCTTCCCTTGGTATGCACTCAGATCGAGTGAAGTAGTCTTCCAGCCTGCCGTGTGCTGACCTGAATCCGGCACTTTGACTTTGACCACTTTGGTTGGTTCATCCTCAAATATCAGTCCGACATACATGGAGGAAGCGTCGTTGACAGACGGTTTATTATAGGTGAGTTCCAATTTGGATTGGGCGTTGATCGACAGATCCGTCTTGTACAGACGTAGGAAATTGTCCGTATTCAGACTTCCATTTACGACAAGAGAACTGCCGCCAGTGAACGCACCAACGGAATCATAAGTATAACGAGCACCTTTTTCATAGGTTGGACCATAGTCAAAATCAACAGTGAGTTTGTCACCTTGACTATCCATCCACCACTGCCAGGTGACCGGGATATCCTGAATATTAATATTGGACCATTCGGTTGCATTGGAGACGATTCCGCCCTCATAATATTTCAGACCGTGGCCTGTATTGAAGTTGGTCACAAAATTGGAGCCATGAATAACGGAGCGTTCGGTGAGGTAAGCGGCGATGCCGTCCCACTTTGCACCAGAAGCATACACGTCGGATAGATCAACGGATGTCGTACGGCGTGCATTGGTTGGGTCCTGATTCGGACCTGACCACCAAGCGCGGTCACGCACAAAGGTCATCCATTGGTACTTATCTTCGGCTCTATGATTCGTGCTGCCATCGCCCATTTCTTCATCCAGGGCATTATGGGTAAAGTCGGCACCAAGCGTTGCAATACTGTTCATCGGTTGACCGTTCTCATCCAGATTGTTACGCAGATCGTAGAGTTGCTTCCAACGGCCAAACTGGTCATTCCCACCTTCGATACCGGCAAATACCGTTTCCAGTGGGTCAAGACCTAAACCTAGGGCATGATCGCGCGAATCACGCAGCATGTCATGGTTCCACACATAATTCAGGAAGATCGAATCCGAGACTCTGCCTAATGCAGAATCTTGCACAAAAGGGCTGTTAAGTCCATTAAACTGGTTCTGGTATTGAATTTTGCCTGTTGTATTGATGGTGGAGTCATACCACTGAACATATAGTCCTTCGTCTCTTAAATACTTCATGAATTTCTTGTAGGAAGCGATGTCTTCAGGCGCAACGCCTTTGGCAACCTCTTCCTGATTGAAGAAGTATCCGTCGTAATTATAATACTTTGCCATCTCGACCAGCTTTGCAGCGACAGGGAAATTCCCTTGTTCATCTTGCACAAGCATCTGCTTGTAGGTTTGTGGTCCACGATCGTTGTCTGAGAAGAAGATGTTAGCGATGGAACGGACACCGTTTTTGTGTGCAGCATTGGTGTAGGCCGGATTCGGAATGTTCAAAATGCCAAACTCAAAGTACTTTTCCGTCCATTCCTTATTGGGGTCATACAATTCCTCAGGCACGCCAGCAGAAGCCATACCATGCCAATAGCTATAATAATCTGTGTACTGCCAATAATTAAAGAGGTATTCGCTGAATTCATTGGTGTACGGGGTGCTGTCAAAGAATGAATTGCCATAATCGCCACTCATCGTAAACAGCTGGGTGTCCGGGCTGAGTTCGGGGTAAGCCTGCGTGGCCGCAAAGGCATCGTTACGTGGCTGCAAAGGTACATGAGCACGAAGCAGATCACCATGGATATCACTTTCGGGTGTCCAATTCAGAATCTGGGCAGCGGTGTAGCCATGCTGATAAGGCTGATTTACTCCCTTGGCGCTGTCACCTGTGTAAGGATGCGTGTCTCCGGCAGAAACGGATGAGGCAATGACTTGTCCAAGCAGAGCCGAAGTGAGAACCATTGCGGTTACTTTGGGGATAAGGCCTTTGGGTTTGTGTTTGCGTGTCATGTTGTTCCTCCTTCAAGTCGAATGAATGTAAGGTATTCTTTTACACAAAAATAAACTTATGGTTAACGATAGGGCATGAAAGCATTTTCAAATAGGGCGAAATTAAAGAAACACAGGTATAAACTAAAGAAAAGTTCGAGGTGACAAGTTAATGTTAGAAGGCAAATGATATAATTTAGACAGGAAAACAGCATCGGGGGGAACATGTGACTTGAAAATTGTTAGCGTTTACAAAAATTTCTTTAAAAATAATATGTTTATGAAGATGCTGTTCATCTTCTCCATGATTTCGATTGTAACGATTATTACCTTGTCCTATATCATTTTCCTGTCAGTGTCCGATGCCACGATTCGCCGAGAGCTGGCGATCCAGAAAGCGGCCATGGAGAGCGTTGACCGATATATTCATCAGCAGTATGAATCGGTGCAAAACATGGTGAGGGATATGCATCAGAATGAGGCCTTATCAGCCAATATCACTTATTTGATGAACCACACGTACGCCGAGTATGTACAGCATCTGACGAATGGCTATTATGCGAATCAGGATGATTATTCAGCTGATGTACTGAAACATTTTCAAAATATCATGGATCGCAATTCGGATATCAATCAAGTGATGTTATATAGTGCCGAGCGACAGGATCTGTCCAGCTTCAATCAACATAAGCAGTTCAGAAAGCTAAACACCAATGTGGCTCATTCCTATATTCCTGACGTGATGGCGATGGAGACACCGAATATCAGCGCACCAAACTATTGGATTCGTAAAGAAATTGATCAATGGGACCCGGCACTGTATGCGATTCGTGTGCCTATCAACGATACACAGACCCTTCGAAATTTGGGCCAGTTCCTTGTGTTCTTTGACTCAGCAGGTATTGGCAACGCTTTGGATAGTTATGAAAGTAATCTCAAGGGAGAAATTGTGGTGCTGTCAGCCAAGGGCACAGTATTGTTCGATTCCAACAGTAACTATTACGGCAAGAAGTACCCGTATATCAATGTGGCCGATTCCCTGTTTGATCAGACGGATATGGATTCGATGAAAAAGGAGCGAAATATGTATGTGAACAAGTTTGTCTCGGCGGATCAGGGATATGTGGTCGTTGGCACGGTCCCTGTGGATGAGATGGCAGAGGCCTATGCGGGTACACGCAATACAATCGTTTCGATTAGTATCATATGTATCCTGTTTGCAGTGCTGGTTCCGGCGTTCTTCATTATTAATTTTGCCAAACGCACTCGCAGAATCATTCGTTTCACCCAAAGGGTGAAATACGGCAACCTGACAGCACGCATTGATGATGCCCGTGATGATGAGCTTGGACAGATCTCGCACAGTTTCAACGATATGCTGGATGAACTTAATCAATATATTGAACGCGTCTACAAAGCCGAGATCAAACAAAAGGAGACAGAACTGGTCGCTCTCCAGGCACGGATTAATCCTCACTTTCTCTATAACACGCTGGAGGTCATCCGAATGAGGGCGATCTCGCAGGGGGCGAAGGATGTCGGCGAGATGATTTACAGTTTATCCGTGTTATTCAAGAGCCTTGTTCAACAGAAGAAAAATTATACGCTCAAGGATGAGATGGAAGCTTGCCGTTTGTATCTGGAATTGTTCCGGATCAGATATAAGGACATTTTCATGTATACAATTCAGTTGGACCCCGTTCATAACCAGCATCCGGTGGTCAAGCTGTCCCTGCAGCCCATTATTGAGAACTATGTGGTGCACGGCATTCAGACAGAACGTTCGGATAATCAATTAACGATCGTTGTTGAAGAACTGGGCGATGCTTTGCAGGTAGAAGTCAGAGATAACGGCAAAGGCATTGAGCCTGAGCGCCTGACTGAAATTTTAGAAGAACTGGAACGTCCGGAAGAGTCGGGTAAAATGTTCGGACTGCGCAGCGTTCACACCCGTTTGCGTTTCCTGTATGGACCGGAATTCGGCATCACGATAGAGAGTACACTCGGAGAAGGAACCCTGATCAGGGTTCGTTATCCTCATACAGAAGGGACAGGTATTTAATATGTACAAGGTATTTATTGTGGATGATGAACCATTCATCATTGAAGGATTGTACGATATTTTGGATTGGTCGTCATTTGATATGGAAATTGTAAGCCATGCCGGCAATGGACAGGCCGCATTAAATGCCTTGTCTGCGCAGCCTGTGGACATACTGATCACGGATATATCCATGCCATTCATGAATGGTCTGGACCTGATTCGGGAAGCAAGGCAATTGCAGCCTGACATCAAGGTGATTATTCTAAGTGGTTTTAATGAGTTTGAATATTTGAAAGAGGGCATGCAGCTGGGCATCGAAAATTACCTGCTCAAACCGATCAATGTGGAAGAACTGGAATCGACGCTTCGCAATACGGCGTCCAAGTTGGACCATACGTTGTCTCCTCAAACAGATGATGCTTATGGTGTTCAGATTCTGAAAGACAACATCCTTCATCGATGGTTGACGGGACAGATTGCCGCCACGGAATTCGAGGAACGGGCACAGTTCTTGAACCTTTCGCTGGATGCACCTGATGTTGCAGTAGCTATCTTGCGGACAAAAGGGGAAGTATCCGGCATGTTCGAGCGAGTGGAAGACATGTTGAAGGATAAGTCCTATGTGAATATATTTCATGACATCGATGGAGACATCGTCATCGTTGCCAATGTGCATGCAGGCGAGGATGAGAAAAAGAGGTTTATGGAGTGCCTTCAGGCATTATCCGCTGCGCTATGTGAGACACATCCTACTGTTTTGATTGGAGCAGGAAGTCTGATGCGTGGACTTCACCATGCTCCTGCAAGCTATCAGGAGGCGAAAAAGGCGCTCCAGTATGTGATGATCTATCCCGATCTCAAAGTGATTGATCATGCCATATTGGAGAAAGGTGGAAGCTCTGCTTCTTCCTTCTCGATCGATTGGAAGGAGTACGCGAAGCTCATTCTATCCCGCAATGCAGAGCTGCTTGCAGAGCGAATTAGGTTCGATTTTGAACAGCACCGCGATGGAGTTACTCCGGCTGAGTTGCAGAACATCGCACTGGAAGTGGTCATTCGTTTCAAGATGGAATTGGAGGGCATCAAACATTCGGATGAATCGGCTATTTACCAACGTGGGCTTCGCCTCGTATTGGACAGCGGAACCTTTGATGAGCTCGTGCAGGCGTTGCAGCAGGTTGGTACGGAGACGATTCAGTCTCTGCTTCAGGATTTAAAGAATCCAATCGTCAACCAGGTACTTCAACATATTGACAAACATTACGCAGAAGAACTTTCCCTGAAGCTTCTGGGTGCTCACTACCATCTTCATCCGGTATATTTGGGACAACTGTTCCATAAGGAGACGGGGGAGACTTTTGCCGAATATATCAATAAATACCGGATTGAACGTGCCAAGGAACAGCTGCGCAATTCGAATCTGAAAGTGCATGAGATTGCAAGGAATGTTGGCTACTGGGAGACCGGATATTTCTATAAACAGTTCCGCAAATATGTGGGGATTTCACCAACCGATTTTAAGGTTTTTGGATAATTTTCAGTGGATCACCGATTGGACCAGTGGACTGAACTAAATGAGACATTCTGGGGACAGGAGGGCATGCAGTGGGGTTGGTGCCAAATGTTACTCAGCATGTCTTTTTTATGTAAGCGATTTATTCAAATAGGTACAAATTAATGAATAGGTACTGATTTCTCTTTAATTTGTACCTCGAAATATTAAGTTTATCTTCTTTTTGAAAATGCTTTCATTCGATAAGGTTAAAGCAGTTAGTTTGTAGAGCTAAAGGGAACACGAAAAGGGAGGATCAAGGAAATGAGTAAACAAAGAAAAAGTTTTTCTCTCGTACTTGCATTGTTGATGGCGGTTACACTCGTTCTTAGCGCCTGTGGAGGAAGCAAAGATGCTTCAGAATCAGGAGAAGCAGGAGAGGCACCTGTCGAGCTGATCTGGTACACCATCGGTACCCCTCAGAAAGATGTTAATAAAGTGATGGAAGAAGTCAGCAAGTACACCAAAGAAAAAATTAATGCCACAGTAACGATGAAAATGGTTGACTGGGGTGACTATCCGCAAAAGATGCAAGTTAACGTAGCATCCGGTGAGCCAATGGACATCCTGTTCACCTCTTCAGGCGGATTCGATTATGTTCAAAATGCCAGAAAGGGCGCATTCCTAGAGCTTGATGATTTGCTCCCGAAATACGGTCAGGATCTTATTAAAACCATTGATCCTGCATTCCTGAGCGGTTCGAAAGTAGACGGACACAATTACGGAATTCCGGCCAATAAGGAGCTGCCTCAACAAGAGGTATGGCGTTTCAACAAAACGCTGCTTGATAAATACAAAATGGACATCTCCAATATTCGTACGTTGGACAGTCTGGAGCCTTTGCTCAAAACGATCAAGGAAAATGAGCCAAGCGTGACTCCATTTGGAATGGATAAAAACTTTGTTCCTTATGTTCCTTACGACTACGTCATTCAGAACTTGCCAATGGCAATCAAACTGGATACGACGGATTACAAGATTGTGAACATTCTGGATACTCCGGAAATGAAAGCAGCTCTCAAAACGATGAGCAAATACTACAAAGCTGGTTATGTATCGCCAGAGGCAGCAACAACAGGCTCCACCAATGACCTGACCACATCAGGTAACTGGTTCCTGGATCGTGCACAGACACAACCGCTCGCGGACAACCAGTGGTCAGCAAGCTACGGATACCCGGTAGTTTCCACACCAGCAAGTGACGCGATCATCACCAACACGTCTGTACAAGGTTCGATCATGGCTATCTCAGCCAACTCCGAATATCCGGAGAAAGCAATGGAGTTCCTGAACCTGTTGAATACAGATCCAGTGCTGCGCAATATGGTTGATTCCGGTATTGAGGGCGTTCACTACAAAAAAGTGGATGACACGCACATGGAAAATCTGGCTGAATCCAAGAACTATGATATGCCTTCTTACTCCCTCGGTAACAACATGTTGTTGTATCTGAACAACAATGACCCGGATAACAAATGGGATGAGTTCAAGAAGTTTAATGCAGAGGGTGTAAATTCCCCTATTCTGAGCTTTAACTTTGACTCAAGCAAGGTGTCGTCGGAACTGACAGCAGTGCAGAATGTCAAAGAGCAATACTGGGCCGCATTGATGACAGGTACGCTGGACCCAGAGAACAATTTGGAGCAAGTGATTGAGAAGTTCAATCAAGCCGGACTTGAAAAAGTGATGGCTGAAGCCCAAACCCAGCTTGATGCCTGGAGAGCGGCAAATAAGTAAGGGTAAATTCAGGGATCGGGCCGCTGCTTGTTGCGCCCGATCCTTTTTCATTCAAGCCTGAAGGAGGATCTCCATATGACCGCATTTTTGAAAAATCTGATTAGAAACCGAGTCATGCTGTTCATGGTGCTACCAGGCGCCATCTGGTTCTTCTTCTTTTCCTACTTGCCATTGGTTGGTACAGTAGCAGCATTCAAACAATATCGTTTCAGCCGCGAAGGCTTCTGGGCCAGTCTGATGAAGAGCGAATGGGTGGGTTGGGATAACTTCAAATTCCTGTTCAGCACCAACGATGCTTGGCTCATTACTCGAAACACGCTTTTTTATAACCTTGCAATTATATTTCTGGGGCTGGTATTCGCTGTAGGTTTGGCAATTCTGCTCTCGGAGCTGGTCAATAAACGATTGGCCAAATTGTATCAAACAGGTATGTTCCTGCCGTATTTCCTATCCTGGGTTATTGTCGGTTATTTCGCGTTCAGCTTCCTGAGCATGGACCGGGGGATGTTGAACCAGATTATTGGGTGGTTCGGTGTGGAACCGATTCAGTGGTATTCGGAAGCGAAGTATTGGCCGTATATCCTGGTGTTCGTAGCTTTGTGGAAAACGATCGGGTACAACAGCATTGTCTATCTTGCTTCCATTCTGGGGATTGATCGGTCGCTGTATGAGGCAGCGATGATCGATGGTGCTAATAAATGGCAGCAGATCCGCAACATTACGATTCCTTTGCTCTCACCTATCATTATTATTATGACGTTGCTGGCTGTGGGTCGCATCTTCTATGCCGACTTTGGTCTCTTCTATCAGGTTCCAAGGGATTCGGGTACGTTGTATGCCGTTACCAATGTTATTGATACGTATGTGTATCGTGGCTTGAAAACAAGTGGTGAGATTGGCATGAGTACCGCTGCCGGATTGTATCAATCCGTTGTAGGCTTCGTGCTTGTTATCATTTCCAACTATGTTGTACGCAAAATCGATAAAGATAGCAGCTTATTCTAGGACAAGGGAAAGGAGTGAACCACTGTGGCTCAAATCGTAAAAAAACGCGACTTCCATCATGTATCCAATGGCTGGAACGTCATTATGAATATTTTGGCCGGACTATTCGCTTTAATCTGTGTATTTCCTTTCGTGTTTGTAGTGATCATCTCGTTCACGGACGAGAAAGCACTGGCCCGTGACGGGTATCGACTGATTCCGAAGGAATGGAGTCTCGCAGCCTATCAGTTTGTGTGGCAGAGTGGAGACACGCTGCTGCGTGCTTATGGGGTAACCATTTTGGTGACGGTGCTGGGTACCATCATCAGTCTGATTCTAATGTCGCTGTATGCTTATGCAATTTCCCGCAAGAGTTTCCGTTATCGGAGATTTTTCTCCATATTTGCCATTCTGACCATGTTGTTCAACGGCGGGATGATTCCGACCTATATGGTCGTATCCCAACTTCTTCATTTAAAAGATAGCATATGGGCACTGGTTCTGCCGCTTGCAATGAATGCCTTCTATATCATGATCCTGCGTACGTTCTATTCAACCAGTGTGCCGGATGCAGTCATTGAATCCGCGAAAATTGATGGAGCCGGAGAATTCTATACGTTTATGAAAATTGTCATTCCATTATCACTGCCAGGGCTGGCGACAATCGGATTGTTCAGTACGCTCGGTTACTGGAACGATTGGTTCAATGCACTGTTATATATCGATAATCCCAACCTCGTACCGCTGCAATCAATGCTGATGCGGATCGAGTCCAGCATCCAGTTTATCCAGCAGAACTCGGCGAACAGCTCGATGAGTCTGGCGGCGATGCAATCCATCCCGCAGGATACTTCACGGATGGCCATGGTGGTTCTCGCCACGTTGCCGATTATTTTCGCATATCCGTTCTTCCAGCGTTACTTTGTACAAGGTCTGACGGTCGGAGCTGTCAAAGAGTAACCGAATCACTTCTATAGGGTGGAGGCGTCGAAGGATGATGATATATAAGGATAAAAGCAAATCCGTGGAAGAGCGAGTAGAACATCTGCTGAGCTTAATGACGACGGAAGAAAAGGCGGGTCAACTTATCCAGCCTTTTGGTTGGCAGACATATACGAATGATCAAGGGAACATCACGCTGAATGAATCCTTTAAGCAGCAGGTGGAAAACGGTGGCGTAGGCTCCCTGTACGGTGCACTTCGTGCAGATCCATGGACGGGTGTTACGCTTGAAAATGGACTGTCTGCCAGAGAAGGGGCAGAAGCAGTAAACCTTATTCAGCGTCATGCTGTAGAGCAGTCCAGACTGGGGATTCCCATTCTGATCGGAGAGGAATGCTCGCACGGACATATGGCGATTGATGGTACGGTCTATCCGGTTCCCCTCCTCTTGGGAAGTACCTGGAATGTGGATCTTTACCGTGACATGTGCCGGGCGGTAGCTCGCGAGACGCGTGCTCAAGGTGGTGCGGTAACGTATTCTCCGGTGCTGGATGTTGTACGTGATCCACGCTGGGGGCGTACCGAGGAATGCTTTGGCGAAGACCCGTATCTTATTGGTGAGCTAGCTGTTGCTTCCGTGCAAGGACTTCAGGGCGAGCGTTTGGACCAAGAGGATGCGGTAGCGGCTACACTGAAACACTTTGTCGGTTATGGCAGCTCGGAAGGTGGACGCAATGCGGGACCGGTGCATATGGGCTGGCGTGAGCTGCTGGAAGTAGATCTATATCCGTTCCGCAAAGCTGTTGAAGCAGGTGCTCAATCCATTATGCCGGCTTATAACGAAATCGACGGTATCCCGTGTACGGTTAATACGGAGCTGCTGGATGACGTTCTGCGAAAAGATTGGGGCTTTGACGGTCTGGTAATTACGGACTGCGGTGCCATCAACATGCTCGCAAGTGGGCATGATGTGGCGTCAGATGGATTGGAAGCATCCGTACAGGCCATTCAGGCAGGTATTGATATGGAAATGTCCGGTGAGATGTTTGGACAATATCTGGTGCAAGCGATCTCGGAAGGCAAACTTGAAATGCAAGTACTGGATCAGGCTGTCCGCCGTGTGCTGGCACTGAAATTCAAGCTGGGATTATTCGAGCAGCCTTATGTGGATGCCGATCGAGCGGCAGAAGTCATTGGCAGTGAAGAACATATTCAACTGGCACGCCAATTGGCTGCAGAAGGTGTGGTCTTGCTCAAAAATGAAGCTGCAACATTACCTCTGTCGACGGCAACAGCGGGCAGAATTGCTGTTATTGGTCCTAATGCAGACCAAGCCTACAACCAGTTGGGCGATTATACATCCCCCCAACCGAAGTCCAAAGTGGCTACGGTGCTGGATGGCATCCGCAGTAAGCTTGCTGTAAGTGAGAGTGGGCACGCAGGGGAAGGCTCAGCTGAACATTCAAATAGTGAAAATCAGGTGCTCTATGCACCGGGATGTCGCATCAAGGGTGATTCGAGAGAAGGGTTCGAGCACGCAATAGAAACTGCACGTCAGGCAGATACGGTCATCATGGTCGTTGGCGGCTCGAGTGCCCGTGATTTTGGTGAAGGAACCATCGATCTGAAGACAGGTGCTTCCAATGTGTCCGATAACTCATGGAATGACATGGAGTGTGGAGAAGGCATTGACCGCATGACGCTTGGGCTTGCAGGAGTCCAGCTGGAGCTGATTCAAGAGATTCACAAGCTTGGCAAAACACTTGTCATTGTTTATATCAACGGTCGCCCGATCACCGAGCCTTGGGTGGATGAACATGCCGATGCCATTCTGGAAGCATGGTACCCAGGCCAAGAGGGTGGGCATGCCATTGCGGACATCTTGTTCGGTGAAGTGAATCCGTCCGGTAAACTGACGATATCCATTCCGAAGCATGTGGGTCAATTACCGATTTACTATAATGGCAAACGTTCACGCGGCAAGCGTTATTTGGAAGAGGATCTGGAGCCTCGTTATCCATTCGGATATGGGCTCAGCTATACTACTTTTGATTACAGTGAGCCGAAGCTAAGTACAGAATCGATGACGGCCAACGAGACAGTCACCGTATCAGTAGAAGTCACCAATACAGGGTCTTGCAGAGGTGCAGAAGTCATTCAGATGTATGTATCCGACGTGGTTAGCCGTGTGGCACGTCCAGCCAAAGAGCTGAAGGGGTTTGAAAAAGTGATTTTGGAACCTGGAGAGACGAAGACGGTAGCCTTCCATATTGGAGCGGAGCAGCTGCAATATATCGGTCGTGATCTCACGCCTGTCGTTGAACCAGGACAATTCCATATTCATATCGGAAGACATGTGAAAGATACGCAGTTCGCCGAGCTGACGGTAGAGGAGGCGTAAGGAAATGGAACGCATCAGACGATTTATTCGCGAGTTGTCCGAACGTCAGTGGTTGGAGCAAATGGAGCTGCGCAGCTGGGACATCAGCCGCGCTTATTATAAAGTGCCAGGACAATATGAAGATCAGAAGGCTTATCCAGAAGGAGAGGGGTTGAATCGTTTCCCAAGTGATCAGGGAACGACCTATTTCTTCCGGACACGGTTGGATGTACCTGCCTCCTGGCAGAAAGAACCTTACGGACTTGTATTTGAATCCGGTGGGGAAGGCTTGCTTCGGGTGAATGGACACTCTTATCAGGGGCTGGATCGTAATCATACGTATGTAACACTTGACCCTTCACGAGTAGGGGCTCAGCCTGAACTTGAGATTGAGTTATTCGATCCGGTACCCGAGCCTGTAGATCCACTGAACCAACAAGCGGTTATTCAGCCGCCGATTACATCGATTAGCAGTTTGCTGGTGCGACCGAATGAACCTGTTCGCAGTCTGATGTACACGGTCACGATTGTGCGTGATTCCGCGGTGCTGCTGCCGGAAAGTGATTTCCGTCGTGTACGCCTGCTGGAAGCGATCTATCGGGCAATGGATCAATTTGTTGGCCTGACAGAAGAGGCTGTCAAGCAGGGGAATGACATCCACAGTATCGAAGAAAGATTGATCCATGAAGTGCGAGAGATTGGTGGAAACGCCGAAGGCTTGGAGCATATGGTAGGGCAATCGCACATTGATATTGCCTGGCTGTGGCCTGTACGTGAGACGGTGCGCAAGACCAGTCGTACATTCTCCACGGTGGATGCACTTATGAATGAATACCCGGATTATGTTTATTCCCAGAGCCAGCCTTTGCTGTACGCTTTTCTGAAGGAACATGATCCCGAACTGTATGAACGGGTAAAGAAACGCATTGCGGAAGGACGCTGGGAACTGGTTGGAGGTATGTGGGTTGAGCCGGATCTGAACATTCCGAGCGGGGAATCCCTGATTCGTCAGATGTTATATGGTCAACGCTTCTATATGGAGGAGTTCGGCAAAACATCACAGATTGAATGGCTGCCAGATACATTTGGTTATTGTGCTTCCCTGCCTCAAATTTTGAAGCATGGCAATGTGGAGTACTTCATGACGACCAAGCTCGGATGGAATGATACGAACGTATTTCCATATGATCTTTTCCACTGGGTAGGCATTGATGGTACGTCCATCCTGTCTTATCTCAATCATGGTGTTAACGAGCATACGCTGCCGAAGGATATTCATGATCATTGGCAGTCATACCGCGAGAAGGCGGCGCATCCTGAGCATATGCTTCTGTACGGGCATGGCGATGGTGGTGGCGGCGTGACGCGAGAGATGTTGGAGTACGTGGACCGTTCCGAGTTGATGGTGGGCCAACCGAAGAATGGTTATAGTACCGCCGGAGCCTTTTTTGACGGAATCGAGAAGGCACAGCCTGATCTTCCGAAGTGGCATGGCGACTTGTATCTGGAGCTTCACCGGGGTACCTATACGACCCATGGCCGCAATAAGCGCAACAATCGGAAGGCTGAGGTGCTTTATCGCGAAGCGGAGCTCTGGAACACACTTGCCCTACCGGATATGGAGCCGCAGCAGGATGCTAAAGTACGTTCGGCGCTGCATGATGGATGGAAGCTGATTTTGCTGAATCAATTCCATGATATTATCCCTGGTTCGGCCATAACAGAATCCTATGTAACGTCGGATGAGGAGTATATTCGGGTATTCGAATTGGGTAGAGAAGGACTGAATCAAGGTGTAGCTGCATTAACGAGGGGAATTAATACGCAGGGGCCAGAGGGTTCTGTTCCTTATGTTGTTTTCAACAGCCTTGGTTGGAATCGAAGTGAAGTCGTTCAACTTCATTTCCACGATGAATTGGATCGTTACGTCATCGATGAAGAAGGTCAGCGTTTGCGCATGGATCGGGAAGATGGCCAAATTTCGGTTCTAGTGACGGATATTCCAGCGTTTGGTCATAAGACGATTTGGCTCGTACCGGAAAATGCAAGGGAAACAAATGTACGGGAAATGGCGAGCATTGCTGGGCAAAAGAACTTTACAGATACATGGGAAACCGAGTATTACCATGTTCAGTTTAACGAGCTTGGCGAGATATCCCGCTTGTGGGACAAGACAGCAGAACGCGAGATTCTGAAGCCAGGTGAACGCGGCAATCAATTTCACTTTTTCCATGACCGTCCGACGCTCTGGGATGCCTGGGATATCGACAGCCGTTATGAGGCTCAGGTTGCTGGAGAAGTGGAGCTCTTGGAGAAAAAACTGGTTTTGGCAGGTACTACGAAGGACGTACTTCGTTTTCAGTGGAAGCTTCATCAGTCTGTGATTACACAGGATATGGTGTTCTATCATGACAATCGACGAATCGATTTCAAGACCCATGTAAGCTGGAATGAAGATCATAAATTGCTCAAAGTGGGCTTCCCGATCGATATAGTGACTTCCAAAGCAACCTATGAAATTCCATTTGGTGCATTGGAGCGTCCAACTCATCGCAACACGAGTTGGGAGCAGGCTCAGTATGAAGTGTGCGGACACCGCTTCGCAGATGTCGCCGAGCACGGATATGGCGTCAGTCTGCTCAATGATTGCAAATATGGATACGACGTACAGGGAAGCACGATTCGCCTTTCCTTGTTGCGTGCACCGAGATGGCCTGACCGGACTGCGGATATTGGAGAACATGATTTTACCTATTCCCTGTATCCACATGAAGGCGACTGGAGAAGTGCACATACAGTACGTCAGGCAGCCGAATTGAACCATGAAGTGCCTGTGCATCAGGTGGACCAGGACGCAGGCGTACGCCCGGCAACTGGAGCATGGATTGAATTCGATAGCAACCATGTCATCTTGGATACGGTCAAACCGGCAGAGGCAGGAAACGGTATAGTGCTCCGTTTCTATGAGTCTTCGGGCACACGTGAACGTGTGACGCTGCAATGGCCGCATGCATTTGAGCAAGCTTATCTCTCCAATGCATTGGAAGAAGCAGGCGAGCCTTTGGATAGCACCAATGGTCAGATTACATTATCTTTTAAACCTTACGAAATAAAAACCGTGCTATTACGGTAAACCTTTTTGAAATATTTTTGAGCTATGTAAGATGAATTAAAACATGTACACGATAACGGAGAGTGCAGAACCAGATGAAGAAACGGAGTATTCGCCTAAAAGCTTTCTGAAAGAAAGCTGCATCGGAAGCATACGCTATCCCCGGATTTTCCCTTTGGAGAAGGGAATCAAAAAAATCGAGAAGGGAACCAAAAAAATCTGGGGATAACAGCGATCGGAAGATGGTACTGCAATCGTAGTGTCCTAGTGTACAGTTAATGGGTTTATCTTGCTACAGCTACACCATTCAATTTGTTTAAGGAGTGCACTCATTCATGGAACAATTCAGACTACCCAAAATACCGATGCCAACTGTTGCATTGCCACAAGCCGTACAGGCTGTAATGGAAGAAGCAGAGCAGAAGCTGGCGCATCGACCGAAGCTGCTTCAACTATTCAAGAACTGTTTCCCGAATACGATTGAAACAACCACGAAATTAATGGACGACGGCACGACCTTTATCATCACTGGCGATATTCCAGCTTCTTGGCTGCGTGATTCCGTCGAGCAAGTGGTGCATTACATTCCATTTGCCAAGGAAGATCAAGACCTGCAACGCATTATAGGTGGTCTGATCAAGCGCCACATCCAGTACGTTCATATTGATCCATATGCCAACGCCTTCAACGAGACAGCGAATGATTGGCATTGGAACACCACCGACGTGACCGAGATGTCACCTTGGGTGTGGGAGCGCAAATTCGAGATTGATTCTTTGTGCTTTGTTGTGCGTCTCGCTTATTTATATTGGAAAGAAACTGAACTGACGGATATTTTCGATTCCAGCTTCAAAGCCGCCATGCGCAAAATCGTGGATTTGTTCCGGGTGGAGCAGCATCACATGGAGCAATCACCATACAGCTTTACCCGCAATAACGGCATTGCTACGGATTCAATCCGCAATAACGGACGAGGCATGCCCGTTAATTACACAGGCATGATCTGGTCCGGTTTCCGTTCCAGTGATGATGCGTGTGATTTCCATTACAACATTCCAGGCAATATGTTTGCCGTTGTTGCCCTGCGTCAGATGCAGGAGTTCGCGGAGTGGGTATTCCGGGATATGGAGTTCCTGCAGGAGCTTAAGGATCTGGAAGCGGAAGTAGATCATGGTATTCAGCTGTACGGTATTTACCGTCATCCTGAATTTGGCCCGATCTATGCTTATGAGACGGATGGTTTTGGCAACTACTGCCTGATGGATGATGCGGGTACACCGGGACTGATGTCCATTCCTTATCTTGGTTACGTCACAGCGGATGATCCGATCTATCAGAATACGAGACGTTTTGCGCTCAGCAAAGAGAATCCGTTCTATTATGAAGGCAAAGTTGCCAAAGGAATCGGCAGCCCGCATACACCGCCGGATTACATCTGGCATATGGGTCTGTCCATGCAAGGATTGACGGCCCAGTCTGCTGAAGAGAAGCTCGAAATCATTCGGATGCTGGAAGCAACGGATGCGGATACAGGATATATGCATGAAGGTTTCCATGCCGATGATCCGACGATTTTTACGAGAAAATGGTTTGCTTGGTCCAACAGCCTGTTCTCCCAGTTGGTCTATAAATCCATGAAGGATGGTTTGCTATGAGTAGCGCACAGGTGAAGAGAACCAAGTTGATTATTTTCTCTGATCCAACGTTTCCAGTGGAGGGTACTTTGCCAACGCAAGGTGCTCTTGATTCATGGAAAGCATCGGAAGAGATCATCGTTGTGGGCGCTGATGAATTGGCTTCGGCTTTGAGCACAGCGGCAGGTGAAGGGTGTTTCGTGAACCTGCATGCGCCTTATTTTCCAAAATCCGCTTGGACCGCAATTGCAGCTTTTCTTCATCAGGGCGGAAGTCTGATCAGCATTGGTGGCGCACCATTCAAACGTCCTGTTCGTCAGGAGAATGGGGCATGGATTTCCGAGTCGGAACAAACGGCGTATCATCAGGAACTTTATATTCATGAGGCGTTAAAGGTATCCGCAGCCAAAGTGGATTCACTAACTTCCTCAGAAGATATTCCACTTCTTGCAGGCAAAGAGGGACTGTTCGAGAGTGCGGATACATGGAATCTCGTACCTCATACAACCAAAACAAGCGATTTGCCACATCAGATGGGTTCCTCAGGTCCGATGAGCACGCAGATTTCTCCGCTGCTTCGCGGCCGTAGCAAGGATGGTCGCAGTATCGCTGCCCCAATCGTATTATGGGAAAACTCCCGCAGTACGTTTGCAGGTTCGCGCTGGCTGTTTGTGCATCTGCCTTTGATGGCTGCCTTCTGGGAACAGAACGGAGCAGCCGAAATGGTGAACTGGGCGCAGTATTGCGCCAAAGGTGTAACCGAGCTATCTCTGAAGCCGAACTATGCTTCGTATGAATTGGGTGAACGAGCTTCACTGATCCTCCAAACCCAAATTCTACAGCGTGCGGGTAGCAGAAGAAGTGAGCCGGAACTTTGGACGTTTGATTTAACCGTTGAACGGGAAGATCGCACAAACGGCACGGTAGAGAAGGTATGGAATCATCAACTGGAGATGGAACTTTCCGGCGAACAGCGTTTTGAACGTATTCTTCTTCCGTTTTCAATCGAGAGCGGGCTGTATCGAATCGTCGGTCGTGTTCAGGCACCGGATGGAGAAGTTCGCATACTGCGGCAGGGCTTCTGGGGTCAGGACGCAGCGTTGTTGGCAGAAGGGGAAGTCATCACACGCAGCAGAGATTATTTTATCAAAGACGGTCGTCCATTGCCTGTGGTTGGTATGACTTACATGACCTCAGACGTGGCACGGAAATTCCTGTTCCTTCCCAATGCGGATGTGTGGGATCGGGATATGGCACAGATGGCGACAGCCGGCATTAACTGGATTCGGACCGGAATCTGGACTGCCTATCGCAACATGATGCAGGTGGATGGTCACATGTCCGAGGATGTACTGCGTGCTATTGATGCGTTCCTGTTAACGGCAAAACGGCATGGTCTTCAAGTGACGTTTACCTTTTTCTCCTTTACACCCGAGACGTGGGAAGGAACAAATCCATATTTGGACCCGCAGAGTGTAGATGCACAGAAACGATTCATTCGCAGCATTGTTAGTCGTCACAGACATTCCACACATGTGGACTGGGACTTGATTAATGAACCGTCGATGTTTGATCCTGTGCGCATATTCTCCGATGGGCCACGTTCGGCAAGAGATTCATATGAACAGCAGGCGTTTATCGAGTGGCTTCAGCAGCGGCATCAGACGATTGAAGCGTTGCAGGAGGCATGGAACATGTCACCTAAACAGCTCCCTGACTTTACCGCTGCAGTCATTCCTGAACCGGAAGAGATCAATTTCGATGTACAGGACATGCACAAGGCTAAAAAAGGAACACGCTGGCTTGATTACTGTCTCTTCTCGATGGAGATGCATAATGTTTGGGCGAGAGAGCTTGTAGGCACGATCAAGGATCTTGTTCCCCATCATTTGGTTACCGTGGGGCAGGATGAAGCTCTGGGAGCACAGCGTCCTTCACCGTTCTTCTATGAGCGGGAAGTGGATTATACAACCGTGCATTCCTGGTGGCTCAACGATGACCTGATCTGGGACGGCATTTTCGCCAAAACACCACATAAACCTAATCTCATTCAGGAGACAGGCATCATGTATGTGGAAACTCCGGATGGACGGGCCAAACGTACAGAGGAAGAGCTTCATAGCATTCTGGAGCGCAAATACGCTTATGCCTTCTCAACAGGCGGAGCCGGAGCTGTGCAATGGATATGGAATACGAACTTTTATATGGATAATGCCAATGAATCTCATATTGGAGCGCTGAGAGCGGACGGTACAGAAAAACCTGAAGCCGATGTGTCTTACGATTTTGGCCGATTCATGGAGCAGATTCGAGACCTGTTTACCGATCGCGAGCTGGAGGAAATTGCGGTGGTCTTCCCGTATTCCAACGATTTCTCGAACCGTTCCCTGGCCTACGATGCAACCACAAAATTGACACGTGTGATGGCTTATGAACTGAAGCAGCCATTCCGTGCTGTATCCGAGTATCATCTGGAAGCATTGAAGCAGCAACCTCCGAAGTTGATCATGGTTCCGAGCCCGCACAACATGGACAGCGATGCCTTAAGCGAGCTATTGAACTTCGCGGAGAATGAAGGAGCTACGCTGCTTATTACTGGCCCGCTCGGGTTGGATGCTTATTGGAAGAGAAGTGATCGGGCAGACCATCTTGTTGGCCAGCGCAGTCTGGGCAACGTACAACGAGAAGAAATGCTGAATATTAACGGTGTGAATCACCGCGTCACGTATGGTCGTCGCCGTATTGCCGAGGTGGCGAAGGAAACGTTGCTTCATGCGGAGAATCATACACCTGATGAAGTAGTCGTACTACCATTAGGCAAAGGCAAGTTGATCTGGAGCCCGCTGCCGCTGGAGCTGAACGGCCGGGATGAGCCGCTGGCTGACCTGTATCGATATGCGTCAGAAGTGGCTGGTATTGAAAATGAACTTGAATGGATATCTGGCGGTGATCTGGCAGGGATTTATGGCCGGAAGCTGAGCTTCCCGAAAGGTAATCTGTACGTATTTGTATCGGAGTTCGCTTTGAATCATGAGGTGAAAGTCAGAGATACACGTACTGGAGCCATATATACGTTCCTGTTGGAGAAAAATCGCTCCGTGCTGTTTGCCACAGATGCTGCCGGACAGCTGCAAGCCGTATATCGTCCGGATGAAGTAGAGATTGTACAACAAAAGGTAGAGGGGGAATAATACAATGACCAAACCAACAAGCAAATCGAAAAGAGCGCATATTATTTCTCACACGCACTGGGATCGGGAATGGTATTTGCCGTATGAGAAACATCATATGCGATTGGTGCAACTGGTGGATGCCTTGCTGGATCAGCTCGATCAGGGGCCGGATTTTAAAAGCTTCTACCTGGACGGCCAGACGATCATCATCGATGACTATCTTCAGGTTAGACCTGATCAGAAGGAACGGCTAGAGAAGCATATTCGCGATGGCCGGATTGTCATTGGGCCTTGGTATATTTTGCAGGATGCCTTCCTGACCAGTGGTGAAGCGAACGTACGTAATATGCAGGTTGGACATCGTGATGCCAAACGATACGGAGCACCTTCAAAGATCGGATACTTCCCAGATACGTTCGGACTTGTAGGACAGACACCGCAGCTTATGCTGCAATCGGGCATCGATAATGTCTTTTTCGGGCGAGGCGTGAAGCCAACGGGCTTCAACAACATGGTGTCTGACGATGGATACGAATCCAGTTTCTCAGAGCTGATGTGGGAAGGTCCGGATGGATCTAAAGTGCTCGGTGTTTTATTTGCCAACTGGTACTCTAACGGGAATGAAGTTCCGGTGGACGAAGCTTCAGCTCGCAAGTTCTGGGAAACCAAGCTGGCTGACGCGGAGAAATATGCATCGACCAATGAATTGCTGTACATGAATGGATGTGATCACCAGCCGATTCAGAAGGATCTGCCTGAAGCCATCCGTATGGCTGAACAATTGTATCCCGATATCGAGTTTGTTCACTCCAACTTCCCGGACTATCTGTCAGCGTTGAAAGCATCTGCGGTTCAGGAGCTGTCTGTTGTAAAAGGAGAGCTGCGCAGCCAGCGTACCGATGGCTGGGGCACTTTGGTGAACACAGCTTCCGCACGCGTTTATCTGAAACAGATGAACCAACTGGGCCAATCCATGTTGGAAAAGGTGGCTGAGCCCCTGGCTTCGTTCGCGCATCTGCTAGGTCATCCATATCCGCATGATCAGTTTACCTATGCGTGGAAAACGTTGATGCAGAATCATCCGCATGACAGCATCTGTGGCTGTAGCGTAGACGAGGTGCATCGCGAGATGGTCACCCGGTTTGATAAGAGCCGTCATGTGGCTGAGGCCCTGATTGAGGATAGCACCAGCCAAATCGCTGCAGCTGTGGATACTTCAACATTTGAACGATATGGTGAGGAAGCGCGGCCTGTGGTTGTGTTTAACACTTCGGGATGGGAGCGCAGCGGTGTAGTTCAGATTGAACTGGATGCGGCCCGTTTGTACTTCCGTGATGGTTTCTCATTGGAAGATATGGCAGCCAAAATGAACGCCATTGACCTGTCAGGTCGTATTTTGGTGGATGAAGAAGGCAAACCAGTTCCGTGTACGGTAGAGGATCTGGGTCTGCAATTCGGCTATGATCTGCCTGATGATCGATTCCGTCAGCCATATAGCTGCCGTCGGGTCAGCATTACGTTTGAAGCAGAGAATGTGCCTGCACTTGGCCTGAAGACGTATGCTTTGGTCCGCATGGACAGCAATGCTGCAAATTCAAATACACTGCTGCGTGGTGAACGTGGCATGGAAAATGAATATTTTATCGTAAATATTGCAGACAATGGATCTTTTGCACTCACAGATAAACGAACAGGCCGGACGTATAAAGATCTTGGCGTGTATGAAAATGTCGGTGATATCGGCAATGAGTACATGTTCAAGCAACCGGAGAATGAAGTGGCATTGACTACGAAGGATCTTCGAGCAGAAATTCGGGTTATTGAAGATGCGCCTTACAGAGCTTCGTACGAAATTGTTCATCATTGGGAAATTCCTGAATCCGCTGACGAAACGCTTGATCGTGAGCAGCGGGAACTGATTTATTATCCACATCGTAAAGCTCAACGTTCCAAACAAATGGTTACGCTCAAGATCCGAACCATTGTGTCGTTAAGCCGCAGTGGAAAAGGCATCAAGCTCGAAACAACTTTCAACAATCAGGCGAAGGATCATCGGGTGCGGGCACTCTTCCCGACGGATCTGACATCGGCTGTTCATCACGTTGACTCGATGTTCGAAATTGCTACTCGCGATAATACGCCTGCACCGGAATGGCAGAATCCGAGCAATACCCAGCATCAGCAAAGTTTTGTTGATGTAAGCGAGGATCAGGTTGGGTTGGTTGTAGCCAATCTCGGTCTGAATGAATATGAGGTTCTTGAGGATGGGCGGAATACGATTGCCGTGACACTGCTTCGTGCCGTGGGAGAGCTTGGAGACTGGGGATTGTTCCCTACACCGGAAGCTCAGTGTCTCGGTGAGCATTCCTTCCAGATGGAGATTATCCCTCATGACGGGAACGGAGCAACCTCCGGAGCATACATTGAAGCTTACCAGTTCCAGATTCCATGGACTTTGGCTCAGACGAACGTACATCCAGGATTCCTGACGCCAAGCAACACACCTTTTGAGTGGCAAGGGGAAGGTCTTGCGTTTTCTTCACTGAAGGTGAACGAGGATTCGGGTGATCTGATGTTGCGTTGGTATAATATGGGGTCGAATACAACTGAGCTGAAGTTTGCTGCTTCTGAGTCCATCCCGCAAGCATTGGAAGATGCATATCAGAGCAACATTCTGGAAGAAGAGACAGGCAAACTGAATGATTCGGTGGTAAATGAATCTTCCGCTGCCTTGGCTAGCAAAGAATGGGCTCTTCAAGCGGGACCTTGTGAGATTGTTACGGTGGGGTTGCGTCGTTAATTTTCCAAGCGTGATTGGATCAATTCGTTGTGTAGTGTCTAACCGAAGTTCTGCGTACTGTCATGGAATGGATAATGCTTTTTCCAGCTGAAAATGTTGAGTTATTCCTCAAGTTTATATAGAATGAACAGTAGAATTATAAGCGATCGAAGGTTACCCTGCCATCATGATGGTCATCGTAAAATTCAATTGTTCATTCTATATTGAAACTATTAAGGGGGCTTGAAGCCATGGAATCCTTGGGAGGACTGCTTCAGCAGCTGAATCCTTCCTTTCGTGAACAGTCGCGGCGGATTGCGGCGGAATTGATGGAAGATCCGTACGTACGCGAATTCCGCGCAGGTCATCCTGAACTGAAAGATGCACAGCTTATTACCGATCTGAGCAAGCTGTATCAGTATGCCAAAGATTCGAAGAACTGTGCGAACTGTCCGGGGCTCGACAACTGTCCTAACGATTTCCAGGGTCACTTTTGCAAACTGGAAGTAGAGCATTTTAACGGTAAACCCGAAATTATAGATAAAAAAGCACCTTGTTCCAAACATATCGCCCGGCAGAATGAGCATGTTATCAAGCAAAGAATCCGCAGCTTCTATGTGGACGAGCGTGCGCTCAATGCAGGATATAACGATGTGGAAATTATGGGCAAGGATCGGATGCGTGCTCCGGCGGTGAACCAGGTTCTGCGTTATATTAACGACACCAAGGAGAATGGATTGTCTCCGCAAGGACTGTTTTTGGAAGGATCATTTGGAACGGGCAAGACGTTTCTGATGTGTTATCTGCTGCATGAACTCGCGGTTGTGGGCCACACAGGTGTTATTATCTACATGCCTGATTTTGTGGAGGATCTGAAATCCATGATCAGTGAAGGAAACAAGCTGAAGGAAACGACGGATATTTTGAAAAGCTGTGATCTGCTCATCTTTGATGATATTGGGGCAGAAAATCTGAACCCATGGGTTCGGGATCATGTGATGGGTTCCATTCTGAACTACCGTATGAATCGCAAACCTACATTTTACACGTCCAACTACAACTTGGATGGGCTGGAGAAACATCTTAGCTTCACCAGTAGGGACGGCGAGGAAATGAACAAAGGCCAACGTTTGATGGACCGGATTCGTCCGTTTGTTGATGTCATCTCGGTTCGGGGTGAGAATCAGCGGGGCAAACGTTAATTTCTAATTATGTTACCGATCTGATCTATTTTTTACTCCTATAGTCCCAAAAAAAGCCTGGCTTTCGCATTGTCGCGAAAACCGGGCTTTTCTGGCCTGCGTGCAGCCTGAAGATCCTATTCGGTGATAAATTTGAAAATCACCATTCCGAAAAAGATAACCGTCATCAGGCCGGCCATGCCAGCAACACCCGCAATCAGATCAAACAGATCGTTACGGGGTTCCTCGTTCACATGTTCACGCGGGTCGTTGATCCGCACATTTGCATCCATGGTATTGCCTCCTTATGGGGATAACAGCTTGCCCTTACAGGTAGCTGAAGCCCGGAGTAATTTTAGTATACTTGGAAAAGAAAGCGTTTGTAAAGATTTTGCAGCGAACCTGCAAGTTCTTCAATTGTGAAGATTTGATGTTGGGAAGATGAACATTGATGCGATCATTTCACAACATTAGAGTACCTGTGTTATACTGGAAGTGTCGTTCACGACGTTACAGGTTAAAATAAACCGTAAGTATATATAAGGAGGACAATTTCATGGCTATTGTTAACGTATCCGATCAATCCTTCAACGCTGAAGTCGAAGGCGAAGGAACGGTTCTTGTTGATTTCTGGGCGCCTTGGTGCGGTCCTTGTAAAATGCTCGCTCCAATCCTGGAAGAGCTGTCCACCGAAGTTGGCGATGCAGTGAAAATTGCTAAAGTCAATGTGGACGAAAATCCGGAATCCGCTTCCCGCTTCGGCGTAATGAGCATTCCAACATTGATCTTCTTCAAAGATGGTCAACCGGTTGATAAAGTGGTTGGTCTGAACTCGAAAGATGCTCTCAAAGGAATTATCGAAAAACACCAATAATTAACCAAGATTTCACATACGCCTCCGGTTATGCGCCGGGGGCGTTTTGCGTCGAATACTTTCATATAGGACAATATAAGATATACTATTTATTATAAGGTGAACTGAAATTTACATGAACAACGGAGAGGGCAGAAATGACCTGTAGAAACGAAGTGGTCGCCTAAAAGCTTTCTGAAAGAAAGCTACTTCGGAAGCATGCGCTATCCCCGGATTTATACGTTATAAGAAAAGAATCAAAGAAATCTGGGGGTAACAGCGATCGAAAGGTCATTCTGTCATCGGAGTGCCTCATGTAAGGTGAAGCTATCAGCTTTCTCAGTAATCGGGAAGGAGGACCCACCGAATTATGGATGAATTCATTACAAACGTGCAGGAACAGGAGAAGGCTCTGGAGCAGATCCGCCACAAGCTGGCTTTGCTGCCTGACATGTCCGGCTGTTACCTGATGAAAAACAGTGAAGGTACCATTATCTATGTAGGTAAAGCCAAAGTGCTGAAGAATCGCGTAAGATCATATTTTATCGGCAGTCATAATGGGAAGACACAGCGCCTGGTGTCCGAAATCCGTGATTTTGAATATATCGTTACCGGCAGCAATATGGAAGCACTCATTCTGGAGTGTAACCTGATTAAGAAACATATGCCGCGGTATAACGTGTTGCTCAAGGATGATAAGACATTTCCTTACCTTAAAATTACGAATGAAAAGCATCCCCGACTCGAAGTGACCCGGCGGGTGCTCAAAGATAAAGCCAAATACTTCGGACCTTATCCGAATTCATATGCGGCACACCAAACGAAAAAGCTGCTTGATCGGATGTATCCGTTACGCAAATGCGGCGTGATGCCGAAGGAAGTATGCCTGTATTATCATATGGGACAGTGCCTCGCTCCCTGTGTGCAAGAAGTGGGCAAAGAGCAGTATGATGAGATCTCCCAGGAGATCAGTTCATTTTTGAGTGGAGGGCATGAGGAGATCAAAAAGGATTTACAGCGCAAAATGCAGGAAGCAGCTGAGGATCTGTATTTTGAACGAGCCAAGGAACTTCGGGATCAGGTCATTGCCATTGATGCGATGATGGAAAAACAGAAAATTACGATGGCGGACGCCAGAGACCGCGATGTGTTTGGTTTTGCCATTGATAAAGGCTGGATGTGTGTCCAGATTCTATATATGCGTCAGGGGAAAATGATCGAACGACACGTATCAACGTTCCCGTTTTACGGTGAGGCATACAGTGACTTTATGTCTTACGTGACCCAGTATTACAGTGATAATCCAGCGTTGCCACAGGAAATCTTACTGCCGGAAATGCCAAAAGATCTAGCAGCGGGTGACGGTGGTGCGGATGATATATCCGATGCTGATGGAGCGGTACCTGCGGCGGTGACAATCGAGCCAGAAGAGACAACACGATTGGCGCAAGATTCTGCGGTTGAGCTACGTGTTGCCGAGTCCCGTGCATCTTATGGTGATATCCAACCCGAAGCAGAAGTGGAAGAAGCTGCGATGGTTAACCAAGACGACGTTGTTGCTCAGGAAGATGTATCGGCTGATAAACAGCCTCCAGGCTTCGAAGATCCTTCTCAGGTCGCAGCAGCATTGCAGGAATGGCTGGAAATTAAAGTCCACATTCCGCAGCGTGGATTGAAACGCCAGATGATCACCATGGCCGTGGATAACGCACGTGTGGCCCTGGAAGAGAAGTTCCGCCTGATTGAGCGGAATGAAGAACGGACATCCAAAGCTGCTGAAGGACTGGGACGTTTTATTGGACTGGATCAGCTTCACCGTATTGAAGCGTTTGATAACTCGAACATCCAGGGTACGAACCCGGTATCCGCCATGATTGTATTTACCGATGGTAAACCGGATAAGAAGGAATATCGGAAGTACAAGGTCCGTTCGGTTGAAGGACCGGATGATTATGAAACGATGCGAGAAGTTATCCGTCGCCGTTACGAGCGGGTATTGAAGGAAAATCTGACCCAGCCTGACCTGATTGTGGTCGATGGTGGTAAAGGACAGATCTCGGCTGCGGTCGATATTTTGGAGAATGAATTGGGGCTGTTTATTCCGGTATGTGGCCTGGTAAAGGATGCGAAGCACAAGACCTCACAATTGATGATCGGCAACCCGCCGGAAGTCATCTCCTTGCCGCGTGACAGTCAGGAGTTCTACCTGTTGCAGCGGATTCAAGAAGAGGTCCACCGTTTTGCGATTTCGTTCCACCGCGAGCAGCGTGGCAAATCGATGGTGACTTCCCGTCTGGACGCCATTCCGGGTATCGGCGAAAAGCGGCGCAAGCTGCTGCTGAAGCATTTTGGTTCTTTACGCAAAATAAAAGAGGCCAGCGTCGAAGACTTCCGGCCTCTATCTATTGGTGACAAGCTTGCGAATCAGATTATTGCAGCACTTCGTGATGAGGAGTCGTGACATACGGCTTCTCTTTTTGTTTTGGATTCATCTTATAGATGACATAACCAACGATGGCCGGAAGCACAATCCAGAAGAGTCCTGCGGAAATGTTCAGTGCATCACCCATGAAGATCAGGCTTAGCCCCATCAACAGGCTGTCAAAGATAACATGTGCGAATACAACGGCGATGAAGCCGTGGCGCAGCATGATCAGACTGAACAAGAGTCCGATAACAGTAAGCTCAATTGGACGTGTGATGACCGGATAGATTGGGTACAGGGTGTGTCCCAGAGCCCAAATTAATGTCGGGATAAGGCAAGCAATGAACGTATTGCGTACAACCTTCTGCATCATGCGAATTCCGAACAGACGATAGACCGTTTCCTCACCGATCCCGGCCATCCAGGCCATAATCGGGAAAATCCAGGCATAACTCATGTTGTATGTGGACTGGTCAGCCGATGTGGTTGACCAGCTTCCAATACTGCGCTCCAGAATAAAGAACAGTACGGATTGCACACCCAGCAGAATCAACGCCCATAAGTATCCTGTATACATACTGTGCAGGACATATTTGCCGTATCCGGGTTCTTTGGCTCGAGGCCAAGGATTCAGACCGATTTTGCGCCACATGCCGTCACCGGCAACGAGCGACAGATAGATGGTTGCACTCATGACTAGCGTAATCCCAGCTTGCATCACCATCAGGAAGGTCAGCATAAAGTTAGACAGCCCCTGCGCCTGAAAGAGCGGAATCATGTTCAGTGTGCCAATTACGGAAGCTGCAAAGTATACCAGAGACAGAACGATTCCGCGTTTGAATGACGTGTGTGCTCTCGTCAGAATACTGTAGATGATCGCGAGCACGCCAAGCACAAAGGTCAGGAAAGCATAACCGCCATAAGTCATCCAGTTGGCTTGCCGGGTCTGATTTTGTACATAGTCGGTATGGGAGGTAGGAACCGAGAAGACCGATTCGAAGGAGCGAACGGCTCCGTTTTCAAACGTAAAATTCAGTTCCAGCTTGGAATCTCCAATTTGCTTTTCGTTATCCGTGTATTGCAGCCCCGCTTCTTCTTCACGGGTGTCCAGTTGAAGTTTCGGTACATTATACCCGAATTCGCCAAGTACGCCAGCGGCAAGCTGCTCTTTTTCCTTTAGGGAAAGGTTATCTTCAGCTAAACGTTGGGCAGCATTTACTTTGCTTTTGTCCTGCTCAGCCTCAATGGATGCATACAGGGAAGACGGCAGTTCGCGCTTGAAACCGACAACTGTTCCTGTTCTCATATGTACGTCAACATTCAAATAACCGCCTTTGTCCTGATCGGGCAAACGAACGCGGTACACATCGTAAGGATAGGTAGTTTCCCATTTCTTGTTATAGGTTTCTAACTGTTTGGTTTTG
The DNA here is from genome assembly GCF_050994985.1 of Paenibacillus taichungensis. Taxonomy (NCBI): domain Bacteria; kingdom Bacillati; phylum Bacillota; class Bacilli; order Caryophanales; family Paenibacillaceae; genus Paenibacillus; species Paenibacillus taichungensis. The sequence goes on from NZ_CP194720.1 coordinate 341,283, forward strand.
GCCATATACCCATAGATGTCGGAATGGGTTTGGTACGTCACAAGCTCGTTTCCGGTATTTGACGGAAGGGTATAATCAGGTAGAGAAGCTGCAAAAGATCGTGCCGACTCCGCCGCTTTCTCCTTGCTTATGAAGGACGTAGACTGGATATCAGTCGTTTGCGATGAGGTGGCAGGAAAGATTTGAAAAACGAAAAACAGAATCAGGCCAATCGCCGCAAGCAACCCTAAACGCTTGAAGTTAGCTTTGAGTACCAAAGGCTGCCCTAAGGGATTCATTTAATATTGTTCCTCCTTTATTAATATGGATATTAAAGTAAAGATAGCACAGCCCAAGCCCCGAATGCCAATGACGAAACGAGAAGTGGTGCAAATGCATGAAAACGAATGAAAATGATCGAAACAATCTGATCTATCCATCGCCATATCTGAGTTTTTCCCTTTTTGACGGAATTCGATGCTATTTACACAAAAATCGTTTTGTATACAAACGTCGCAGCGCTTATAATTTTGAATCAAATGTCCAATATTCCGCATGTCTTTAGGCTAACAAGGGAACGAATAGAATGTATAAAAGGCATTCCAACCTAATGTATATGTGTTACAGCGAAAATCATACATGTTTACACTCCGAAATGAGGCTTTCCAAGTGCTTGGCTATTCCGTCAAGTCATGTGGAAAAGCGCTTCGGAGAAAGGCTCCACATCGTGGAGTCATTTTCTTTTTGGCAGAGGTGGATGATACTCAAGTGAAAATGAATGTTCAATGGATGCGTCTATCGCCACCCCGAATTCTGGTCCTAGGGTTCGCGGGTATTATATTGCTCGGGACACTTCTGTTGATGCTCCCGGCATCCAGTCGAAGCGGGGTCAGCCTTCCTTTTATTGACGCACTCTTCACTGCGACTTCCGCAGTCTGCGTAACAGGGCTGGTTGTGGTGGATACGGGTACTCATTTTTCGACGTTGGGTCAGATCATAATTGCAATCCTGATTCAAATTGGCGGCCTTGGCTTTATGACGATGTCGACACTGGTGGCGATTGCATTCAAACGGCGGATCTCTCTGCGTGAGCGGTTGATTTTGCAGGAAGCGATGAATCAGAGCACGATGGAGGGGATTGTCCGCCTTATTCGGAAAGTTGTGATCTACTCGCTCATATTGGAAGGCATATGTGGCACGTTGTTCGCCATTCGGTGGTCGTTTGATATGCCAATGGGGCAGGCCATCTATTATGGATATTGGCATGCCATCTCCATGTTCAACAATGCCGGGTTTGATATGTTCGGAGATTTCCGCAGCTTAACCGGGTATGTGTATGATCCGCTCGTGAATTTTACAGCCATGTTCCTTATTATTGCAGGAGGAATTGGTTTTGTCGTTTTGTCTGATCTGGTGGAGTATCGGAGGACGAAGAAGCTGTCGCTGCATTCCAAAGTGGTATTGCTGACAACAGGATTGTTAATCATATTTGGAGCTTTGGTTATATTTGTATTTGAATTCAGCAATCCCCGGACATTGGGTGGCCTGAACTGGGGTGGTAAAATTCTCGGTTCGTTCTTCCAGTCGGTTTCCCCAAGAACAGCAGGGGCGAATACGGTAGACATTGCTGGTCTGAGACAGGCAACGCAATTTTTCATCATTATATTAATGTTTATTGGTGCTTCCCCCGGTTCTACCGGAGGCGGTATTAAAACAACCACATTTATGATTATGGCCGGAGCTGTCTATGCCATGATGCGAGGACGGGAAGATATCGTCTTTTTCAGATATCGGCTCCTACAGGAACGCATTTTCAAAGCACTGACGATTACACTGCTTGCACTGTTGCTCATTATTGCCGTTACGATGGTGCTTAGTACGACGGAAGACAGCAGTTTTTTAATGATATTATTTGAGACAACATCCGCCTTCGGTACTGTAGGTTTATCTATGGGGCTTACACTGAAGCTGACCACGATCGGCAAGCTTTTGATCTGTTTCACGATGTTTGCAGGACGTCTTGGACCAATTACGCTCGCGTATGCACTCGGACAGAAAAAGGGTAAAGAGTTGTACAGGTATCCGGAAGGCAAAATGATTATTGGATAAGGGGTTCGTGAAGAACAATGAAAACACAGCAGTTTGCGGTAATTGGGCTTGGGCGCTTTGGCTCCAGTCTGGCACAGGAATTAATGGAGCTTGGTTATGAAGTGCTGGGTATCGATAAAAATGAAGAAGTCGTCGAAGACATGAGTGAATTGGTCACCCATGCCGTCGTCGCGGATTCAACGGATGAGGAAGTGCTGCGCTCCCTGGGCATCCGTAATTTTGACTGCTGTATCGTTGCCATCGGGGCTGATATCCAGACCAGTATTCTCACTGCTATTTTACTGAAGGAACTCGGCGTAAAAACAGTTGTGGCCAAAGCCATTTCAGTTCTTCATGGACGGGCACTGGACAAGCTGGGGATCGATCGTGTTGTTTATCCTGAGCGTGATATGGGAATCCGGGTTGCCCATCAGCTTGTCACCCCAAATCTGCTGGATTATATCGAATTGTCCGATGATTACAGTATTGTGGAGTTGAAGGTTCCGGCCTGTTTGCATAATAAAACGCTGTCCACTCTGAATGCTCGAGTACGCTTTGGTTGCAGCATTGTAGCGTTGCAAAAGGAAGCCGGGGTCATCATTGCCCCGACTGCACTGGACTCGCTTCAGATGGGTGATATCATGGTAATTATCGGCATGAATGACGACATTGACCGTTTTGAGGAAGAAGTGATCAGCCAAGAGAGCTAGAGCTGAGTCTATTAAATGAAAGCAGAGCGTTGAGCTCGGCTGATTGATATGAATGCTAAGGCGTCGTAGTCCTCCGTGAGGGCAGCGGCGCCTTTGCTGTAAAGAGCGCAGCCGTTTCTCTGACCCACTGTCTGGAGGTTTGGCTGAGGTCTTCCTTTTCCCCATAGATCATGCAGGTTGTTCGCCGGGTCTGTTGCAATTGCGGCAGATATACCGAGACGAGATCATTGTCCGCAAGCAACTGAGGGCGGAGATATGACTTGGGCAAAAGGGCTGCAGCTTTGCAGGTAGGCAGAAGACGGATAATCGCTTCAAAGGAATCAATCTCCATGCGAATATCCGGCATCACGGCGCAGCGCTGGAACAGGTCGTCGGTTAATTTGCGATACCAGGTTCCTTTGGAGAACGTAATCATCGGCAGATCTTGCAAATGTTCCATTCCGGCTTCTTTACCCGATAAAGGATGCGTTAAGGGCACAACCAGCTCCAGATGATCATCAAAAAGTGGCACACAGTTTAGCCCGGCTTCACTTATAGAAGAGGCAACGATGCCTACATCGGCTTTTTTATCCCGCACAAAAGAGACAATTTCATGCGTTTTCCCTGTCACCAGCTTGATTTCCGCATTCGGATGTTTCTGCATAAAGGCATTTACCAGCGGTGGCAATGTGGTTTGAAGCGTTGTCAGACTGGCTCCAAGCGTAATGGAGCTTTGTTCTTCGTCCTTGTACTGGGCCAGCATGGTCAGAAATTTTTGTTGCTGCTGTTTCTGCTCTACCGCGAAAGTATAGGCGAACTGGCCTACGCTGGTTAATTCAAGTCGTTTACCACGGCGATGAAAGAGCGCTACGCCGAGTTCATCCTCCAATTTGGAGATTTTGCGAGACAGCGCGGGCTGTGAAAGATTCAGCAATTTCGATGCACGGTTCAGACTGGACTGCTCTACAACCGCCGCAAAAGCGTTTAATTCCTCGAACATGAGCACTAACCTCTTTTCTAATGAACGTATGAATGTACTTTGCGTGAGGCATCTCCTTGTCAAATATTTCTTCATGTTGTATGGCCTACACGACCGATGTTTATAACTTATACCTATAGGTTATAACATTTAATAATTATATTGCAATTCCCTTATAAGAAAAAAAGGAGTAACATGAATCGTGACACAAGTTGTTCACACCTGAAGAAAACGGAACAATTTGTCGAACCTTTCCTTGGGAAAGGTTTGTGTCATGATAAGCGAATTTTATTTATGAAAACGTTGTATTTAGCGAAAGGGGATCGACATTTTATGAAAGGGTTTTACTCCAGAAAGCTGCACTCCTTGCTTGGCGTCATTCCGCTCAGTCTGTTTTTCATTGAGCATATGGTGACGAACTTCTCGGCAGTTGAAGGCGGCAAAGAAGGCTTTAACGATGCAGTTGCATTTCTGAATGGCCTGCCGCTCGTAATTGTACTTGAAACGCTTCTCATCTGGTTGCCGCTGTTCTATCACGGTGTATATGGTTTGTACATTGCCTATCAGGCCAAGCCTAACGTGGGACGTTTTGGCAATGAGCGCAACTGGCGCTATACGTTGCAGCGCGTCAGCGGTGTCATTACGTTTGTGTTCGTCATCTGGCATATTTGGGAGACTCGTTTCCAGGTTGCGCTGGGGAATGTCACACACGAAGAGCTTGGCGGTGTCATACACGGCATCGTGATGAACCCGGTAACGTTTATTTTATATCTGATCAGTGTGGTTGCGGCATCCTATCACTTTGCCAACGGTTTGTGGTCGTTCCTGGTTAGCTGGGGAATTACCGTCGGTCCGCGTGCGCAGCGTGTATCTTCCTACATCTGCATGAGCTTGTTTGCTATTGTAGCTCTCATGTTTATTGCATCGCTGCTTGCTTTCCGGAGCATGGATTTCCAGGTAGCCACTTCTATGATTGACGCAGTTAAGACAGTTCTGATTTAAGCATTTGGACTTTAAATGCTGACTTATAAGGGAGTGAACAGCAATGGCATCATCTAATGTAATTATTGTGGGCGGAGGTCTCGCGGGATTGATGGCGGCGATCAAATCGGCTGAAGCCGGAGTCCATGTTCATTTATTTTCACTGGTTCCCGTCAAAAGATCCCACTCCGTATGTGCCCAAGGCGGTATCAACGGTGCGGTAAATACCAAGGGTGAGGGCGACTCTCCATGGGTACACTTTGACGATACAGTATACGGCGGTGACTTTTTGGCGAATCAGCCTCCAGTCAAAGCGATGTGTGAAGCAGCACCAGGCATCATTCACCTGATGGACCGGATGGGCGTAATGTTCAACCGTACACCGGAAGGTTTGCTCGATTTCCGTCGTTTCGGTGGAACGAAGCATCACCGTACGGCGTTTGCTGGTGCAACGACTGGACAACAATTGCTCTACGCGTTGGATGAGCAAGTACGTCGTTGGGAAGCAGCGGGTCTCGTTACGAAGTATGAGAACTGGGAGTTCCTGCAAGCTGTTGTGGATGACGAAGGCACCTGCCGCGGGATTGTAGCCCAGGATTTGAAAACGATGAAGGTACAAACGTTCCCGGCAGAAGCAGTTATTCTGGCGAGCGGCGGTCCTGGTATTATTTTCGGTAAAACAACCAACTCAGTTATCAATACAGGAACTGCCGCAAGTGCGGTGTATCAGCAAGGTGTAAATTACGCGAACGGTGAGTTCATTCAGATTCACCCGACTGCTATTCCGGGCGATGACAAACTGCGTCTGATGTCCGAATCGGCTCGTGGTGAAGGTGGACGGATCTGGACGTACAAAGACGGTAAGCCTTGGTACTTCCTCGAAGAAAAATATCCGTCATACGGTAACCTTGTTCCGCGTGATATCGCGACGCGTGAAATTTTCAGTGTCTGCGTGGATATGGGCCTCGGCGTGAACGGCGAGAACATGGTATATCTCGACTTGTCACACAAAGATCCGAAGGAGCTGGATGTGAAGCTCGGCGGAATCATTGAGATCTACGAGAAGTTCATGGGTGATGACCCGCGTAAAATCCCAATGAAAATTTTCCCGGCAGTCCATTATTCCATGGGCGGCATGTGGGTAGATTATAACCAAATGACCAACATTCCAGGACTGTTCGCAGCTGGTGAATGTGAATACCAATATCATGGTGCGAACCGTCTGGGTGCCAATTCCCTGGTATCGGCAATCTACGGTGGGATGGTGGCTGGACCGAAAGCAGTTGAATATATCAAAGGACTCAAAAAATCGTCCGCAGATATCAGTTCTTCCGTATTCGATGGTTATACCAAGCGCCAAACCGATAAATACGAAGGCATCCTAAATATGCAGGGCAATGAAAATGCATATGTCATTCATAAAGAGCTTGGCGAGTGGATGACAGCGAATATGACGGTGGTACGTTACAACGATAAGCTGGAAGCGACTATCGGCAAAATCAAGGAATTGAAAGAGCGTTACGGTAAAATCAACATGTACGACACTTCCGGTTGGAACAACCCGGGTGCAGCATTTACCCGTCAGCTGTGGAACATGCTTGAACTTGCAGAAGCGATGACTTTGGGCGCACTGCTGCGTAACGAAAGCCGTGGAGCGCATTACAAACCGGACTTCACCGAACGGAATGACGAAGAATTCCTGAAAACAACGATCGCAAGCTGGTCGAAGGAAGGTCCGAAAATTTCGTACGAGCCTGTAGATGTTTCCCTGATCCCACCACGGATCCGGGACTACTCGAAAGATTAAGTAAAGTGAAATTTCGGTCTATTAATAAAGTTAATGACTTAGCAACATAACGGAAAAGCAGTAGACACATAGAGGCAAAGCGTACGCGGAGCTTCTCAATGTTACTGCCACCAGAATGAATGGAGTGCAGTTTCCAACAAAGTGACCCTGCGTGCACGACGTAGCGGAGGAAGCGGAAATGCCCAGAAGAAGCGAAGCGCTCGCCTTTACTGCATAACACCAAGAGGATTTTATTTTATATTTACATGATCTAAAAGTTAACACCTGAACGGAGAAGGCAGAAGATTACTGAAGAAGCGAAGCGTTCGCCTTTATTCCCGGATTTCCACCCTATAAGGTGGATCAAAGAAATCTGGGGATAACAGCGATCGGAAGGATCTTCTGCCAGCGGAGTGAACATTTGTGAACATTGTGGTCTTGTAACGATAGCAATTAATCATCGTCACCAAAGGAGGGGACAACGATATGACGGACACAGCTACAGCAAAAAAAACCGTCAAGTTTATCATCACCCGTCAGGACAGTCCGGAGTCATCTTCGTACAACGAAGAATTTGAGCTTCCGTACCGTCCCGGCATGAACGTTATTAGCGCCCTGATGGAGATCCAGCGGAACCCGGTTAATACAGAAGGCAAGTCCATTGCCCCGGTTTGCTGGGAATCGAACTGTCTCGAAGAAGTCTGTGGAGCATGCTCCATGGTCATCAACGGCAAGCCGCGTCAAGCGTGTGCTGCCCTGATCGACAAGCTCGAACAGCCGGTTCGCATCGAACCGATGAAAACCTTCCCGGTGGTTCGTGACCTCGTCATCGACCGTACTCGGATGTTTAACGCCCTGAAACGGGTTAAAGCGTGGATTCCGATTGATGGAACCTATGACCTCGGTCCAGGTCCGCGGATGCCTGAGAAGAAACGTCAGTGGGCTTACGAGCTGTCCAAATGTATGACATGTGGTGTATGCCTCGAAGCTTGCCCGAACGTGAATGAGAAAACAGACTTTATCGGTCCGGCAGCTCTTTCTCAAGTACGTCTGTTCAATGCTCACCCAACAGGGGAGATGAACGCTGAAGACCGCTTGGAAGCACTTATGGAAGACGGAGGTATTGAAGGCTGTGGTAACTCGCAGAACTGCGTACGCTCTTGTCCAAAAGGTATTCCGTTGACTACCTCCATTGCCGAAATGAACAAACAAACAACCAAACACATGTTCAAACGCTGGTTGGGTGTGTAATCTAGTCATATCAAATGCAGAACTTCGGATCTGCACCATTAGAAGAAGTCGTGATCCTTGGCATATATAGCCTAAGATCCCGGCTTCTTTTTCTGTACTCGCAAAGGAACCGGGCTAGTCATGCAGAATATGGTATACTAAGGGGATGGATTTGGAGCGGAAGAAGGAGGGGGACGCATGGGAGAAACACCGCGTGAGGGCAGCAAGATCTCGCCGCCCCGGCGCTCGAAGTATGGATCTGATTCGGAGGACTCCATTTTTCCCGGAGAGGAAAAGGATCATGATCCCTCCCGGCGCAGTTTTTTGATGCGCATGATCTTAATGACGGCGAGTGCCAGTTTGCTCACAGGAGGATATGCCTGGTTGTGGGAGCCTCGTCATCTGGAGATCAAGCATGTTGAATTGAAACTGCCCAAGCTTCCAAAAGCATTCGAGGGACTGCGTGTGATTCAGTTCAGTGATGCTCATCTTGGATTCCATACGGGGCTGAAACAAATGGAGAAGCTGGCTGAAACGATACGGGAACAACAGCCTGATCTGATTTGTTTTACCGGAGATATGGTTGAACGAGAGGCAGAACCGATGCGTGAATGTATTCCTGCACTGGCTTCAATGCAAGCGAAGTATGGCAAATATGCCGTATTGGGGAACCATGATTACCGAGGCCATCAGCAGCATGAAGTGGAGCTGATGTTTAAAGAGGCCGGGTTCACGTTGCTCCGGAATAGCCATGTTTTGATTGAACGAGGGGATTCACGTATTGCGATAGCAGGTTTGGATGACGCGCTTACGGGCAGACCTGATCCTGTTGTAGCAATCAAGGGATTGAGTAGAGAGGTCTGGAAACTGCTGCTTATGCATGAGCCCGATTATGCAGACATTGCAGCACCTTACGGTTTCGGACTACAGCTCTCTGGACACAGTCATGGCGGACAGGTGCGTTTTCCCTGGATTGGGGCACTGACTACACCGAGAGGTTCACTCAAGTATATTCAAGGGTTATATTACGCAGGGGATAAGCATATGCCAGTCTATGTGAACCGTGGCTTTGGCATGACCCAACTGCCGATTCGCTTTTTGTGCAGGCCGGAATTGACGGTTTTTGAATTAAAGGGTTAACAACATAAACAATATAGAGCATAAAGGGAGGTTAGCCGGATGGAACGAATTGCGATTGTATCCGATATTCATGGCAATATGACTGCTTGGGAAGCAGTATTAAAAGATATTCGGAGTCGCGGATTGAAGCGAATCTTTTGTCTTGGCGACCTCGTTGGCAAGGGGCCTGATCCGGTACAGGTAGTTGATCTGGTGAGGGAGACATGTGAGCAAGTTATCCGTGGCAACTGGGATGAGTTGGTTGCGGTTAATCAGGACAATGAGAATTTTACTTGGCAAGCGAAGCGGCTGGGTAAGGAGCGATTGGCATATCTTGAGAGCTTGCCGTTTAGTCACCAATTAGAGCTGAGTGGTCGTACGATCCGCTTGGTGCATGCCTCTCCCCAAAGTGTATATCACCGTGTACAGCCGTGGGATGAGATCGAAAAAAGGTTAGCGATGTTCGATGCTCCGGCAGATGAACCTGAGCTTGGTGTGGCGGATGTTGTAGGATATGGGGATGTGCATAATGCATACTTGCAATTTATGAATGGGAAAATGTTGTTTAATGCGGGCAGTGTGGGTAACCCGCTTGATTTTACCCAGGCTTCTTACTGTATCCTTGAAGGAGAGAACAGCACTGATCGAAACAACCCGTTCAACCTTCAATTTGTAAGGGTTCCTTATGATATTGAGCAGGAAGTACAGATTGCTCAGCAGGCTCAGGTGCCTTCCCTTGATTTTTATATCCGGGAACTTCGTACGGGCGTTTATCGCGGGCTGCAAACGGATTAGTTATGTCAGGAATAATCCGCTGTAATGAATTGGCATACTAATGTTCGGGCTACTGAGCGGAGTACTGTGGAGTATAGTGATGTTTCATTGTTTATCCATGTATTTTATTTGCGCCGGATCATCCTCAGAGCATGCTTGTCTTACCGGACTAGAACCCGTTAGGCAAAAGGAGCGATTGTCATGCTGACCCGAAAAATGCTGGGCCAAGGATTGCCTGCTTTATGGACAGAGCGCCTTGTTCTTCGATCATTACGTCAGAGTGATTACAGCACGTTGTCGGAGCTGTTTTCCGACCCGCAGGTGATTCGTTATGTAAACAGGGGAAGTCAGCCCACGCCAATCCGGGCTCGGCGATTATTGAATCAGATTCGCAGCAGCAGTGCCAAGCTGGATTCACTGCATTACGGCATCTGCTGGAAAGGCAGCGAACAGATCATCGGCATCACTTCATTCCAGCATTGGAACGACCAGAACGGCACCGCACAGATTGGATATATTCTGAACAGGTCATGCTGGGGTAAGGGAGTCGCAACTGAGGCAGTACAGCGTTTGCTGGAATTCGGTTTTGCCGAACTTAATTTGTGCAAAGTAGAAGCGCGCTGTTACGAGGCAAATGTATCATCCGAACGGGTTCTCTGCAAAAGCGGTATGATTTATGAACGGACTCTGCCTTCGTTTGTTTTGAATCATGAGGATGGTGAGACGCCGGATACTCTGCTGGATGTTAAGGTTTATAGTCTGTATCGTGAACAGCATGTCCGTTCTCATTGGGAAAATCGCCTGCAAACGTTGGTATCCGACAAGCACGAGTAACATAGAATAGAAGCATATTGCATAAATCCAAAGAGCGTCTTTCCTTCAGCAAAATATAGATCGTTTTTAATGAAACAGCAGGGGCTTGAAACGAACTTCAATTATTTGTTACACAAATGAAATATAGCTGCAATTGAACTCTAACAGACAGCGGGTAAACTTATCTCATGACCCCCTTTTTGATAATAGATAATGCTGTTGGGACCCGCACTTAGCGGGTTCATTTTTTTTGTCTATATAAGTTTAACTATGGAATTTCTATACCAACACTCCGATACAGAACTACATTCCGCTATCGTGTAAATATTTAGTTGAACTTATATAACATTTTTTATATTAGGATACAAAGAAAAACCCTCACAGCGTTTTTTTTACGCCGTGAGGGCTATTGTGATGTTCTATGTTTAAAACGGTACAACTTGCATTTGTTTCTGCTTGAAGTATACCCATTCGGTAAATCCAATCTCTTGCAGACGTGTACGCACGTCATCCAGTTCATCGGCAACACGCTGCGGTTTGTGGGCATCTGATCCGAAGGTCACTTTCACTCCGTAATGATGCGCACGCTCCAGAATGGCATCGGAAGGGTACCAGCCCCCACTGAGTTTGGTTTTACCTGACGTATTAATTTCAATAGCCACGTTCGATTCTGCAATGACCTGCAACGTTTCATCGATGGCTTGATCCGCGATAATATCCGAGAAAGGTGGATAATTTCCTTTCATGGCATCAATATGTCCGAGAATCTGGAACATACCGCTTCGGGCCGATTGCCGAATCAAAGCATAATAACTCTCTTTCACTTCAACCTTACGCGCATCGCTTAATCCGTTCCAGCGGGTTTTGTTGAATATGCTGACATCTTCCGTATGATGAACTGAACCAATAATATAATCAAAAGGATATTGCCCCAGTGTATTGCGATACAAATCAGCATGGACAGGGAAATAGTCGGATTCAATGCCAAGCAGCACATCAATTTTGCCCGCGTATTCTTCCTTCAGAGCCAGAACTTCTTCCACGTAATGACGCAATTCCGACTTGCCCATCGCGATCCGGGGAAAAGCCTGCTCCTCGTCACTTCCAAAGTAAGGTGTATGATCTGAGATACCGATGACCTGAAGTCCAGATTGAATACCTGCCTCAATATAGTCGCGAATATTGCCGTCTGCATGACCACAACGAAAATGATGGGTGTGAAGATCAAATTTCATATGGAAATCCTTCCTTTCTCATGGCTCATTTGTCATTCTGAACTGATGAACTGGGTCTCAGGCATGCCTTTGAGATCGCTCAGGAATTGCTGCATAGCCGAATTGAGATAACGACTTGATTTGTAAATGACTCCGACAGGGTGACTGACCTCCAGTTCACTGAGTGGAATCATGCGCAGTGTGCCTTGCCGTAACTCGTGGGCAACGGATTGTTTGGATATAACGGCTGCCCCGAGATTAATCTCAACCATACGTTTTACTTCCTCGCTGCTCGACAACTCCATAACGATATTGGGCTCAATATTATGTTTTTTGAAAATGCCTTCCGTAAAGCGGCGTCCTACCGTATCCGGAGATAGCAAAATCAGAGGTGTGCTGCGCAGGACATCCACCGCCGCATGCTTTTGTTTTGCCAGTGGATGGAATGGAGATACGACAAGTTCGAACGTATCATAATACAGCACGGACGTATTCAGGTTAGGATTCCGTTCCGTGAGATAACCGATACCGATGTCTACCATTCCATTCTCGACCTGGGTATAGATCTGGGAGGAAGGCAGGGATTGGATACTGGTTTTGATGAGTGGAAATTGATCCTGAAAGTAGGATAAGACCCGTGGCAAAATCTGAATGGCAATGGACGTGGTTGTACCGAGTCTGATATGTCCCTGAGGAGTCTCATCGAGATCCATCAGCTTCTGTTTCAGCTCACCCACGATGTCCAGCATACGTTCGGCATGTTGAAGAAACACCTGTCCGCGATCGGTAAGGGTGACCGGTTGGTTCCGATCGACAAGAACGGTACTGAATTCATCCTCCAGGCTCTTGATTTGGGCCGAGACGGCGGGTTGAGTCAGATTTAGAAGTTCTCCGGCTTTGCGGAAACTCATCGTTTTCGAGATGGTAATCAGCGTCTCCAGTTGACTGATATTCATGTATGGCCTCCTTGCACGTAAAATGTCTTCTGTCTATCCATAGGTGGAATCCCGTAACTGGTCATTGTTCCGTTCCTTAAATTATAGGTGATTCAGGACAGCAGGGCAATGAAGGGAACATCATGGATTTGGGGAGGTCCATAAGAACGAGAAATTAATTTTATTTCAAGAAATTAAATTTTTAACATTTTAAGAAACAGTAAAAAAGTCCTAAATGCCTTTTGCCATGCCTCTTCATGGCAATTGTTCTTGCAACAGATGCGAAAAGCCTCGTTTTTTCGCTAGAATCAGCTATAAACATTTGCCCCGCGGATGACGATAAATTATAGTACACATGCCTTGCCGAATTCTTGGTGAATTCTTGTACGTGATAAAGTATAATAAATTTATGAATATGGGACTTTTGGTGTGTGACCAATAACCCAGTGTAAGGGGGACATTAGACAGTGAAAGCGGAAGTGATTAATCCTTTCCTGGAATCCGCACGGAACGTATTCGAACAGCTCATCCAGGTTTCGCCTTCCACCGGGAGTCTTGGCGTGAAAAATGTGGAGTACATCGCAGACCATGTCTGGATCGTGATCGGAATGACTGGACAACTGAGCGGAAACATCGTGTTTGGAATACAAGAGTCGGTAGCATTGAAAATCGTTTCTGCTATGATGGGCGGCTTTGTCATTACAGAAATGGACGAAATGAGTAAAAGTGCTATTTCTGAACTTGGCAATATGATTAGCGGCAATGCAAGTACCATCCTGTCCAATCAGGGTGTCGTTGTTGATATTACACCTCCACAAGTGATGAATTCCGAATACGTGAGTTCTTTTAGTGCAACGAAGGCATTGAGTATTCCTTTGCTGATGGACGGAATCGGTGAGATGGATATTCAAGTGATGATCTCGTAGAATAGAACCATACGCCTCTTGGGGCAATATGTGTTCAATACGGGAGGACATCGGGTATGTTGAAAGATCAGGTTGTTTTTATCACAGGTGCGTCGAGCGGAATTGGTGCGCTCTGTGCACAGATGCTGATAGAAGAAGGAGCCATCCCGATTCTGGCTGCCCGCTCGCGGGACAAGCTGGAAGAGATTGGTGCTTCGCTGAAAGGGCAACATGAACTACTCACGTTAGATGTAACGAATACTGAGCAAGTTCAGACAGCCGTGGATGCGATGTTGCAGAAATACGGACGAATCGATATTTTGCTGAATAACGCTGGTTACGGAAAATTTGCAGCGATGACGGATATGTCTGTGCAGGAATTCGATGAGATGATGGACGTTAATTACATGGGCATTGTTCGCTGCACCAAGGCAGTGCTTCCGCAGATGTTACAACGAGGCAGAGGACAAATCGTGAATGTAGCTTCCATGGCTGGCAAGATCGGAACTGCAAAATCCGCTTCATATACGGCAACCAAACATGCTGTACTTGGCTTCAGCAATGCCCTGCGCCAGGAACTTCGCAAGACTGGAGTCACGGTAACGACCATTAATCCCGGACCCATCGATACACCGTTCTTCCAACGGGCAGACCCCTCCGGTAACTATGTTAATAATGTACGCTGGATGATGCTGAAGCCGGAAGAGGTTGCGGGGCATATGATCCGTGCGATGAAGAAGCGCAAGGAAGAAGTGAATCTGCCCAGACTGGCTTCGGCTGGAGTGTGGCTGTATCAGCTATTTCCGCGTCTCGCTGACAGGCTGTCGCACGGTGTAATGAATCAGAAGTAAGATGCAACAATGGGCATCATATATCGGATAAAAGAAGGGCTCCGCCGAGGGGCTTTTCTTTTTTTTGTCTGCAAAGACATGTTTCATGAATAAGATTTGGTCCGTAGGCTTTTTTCGCATATAATGAAAGGTAATGTGATGACAGGCTTCGGTTTTATTAGTACAAGCAGGGCTATATATGTTCAACTAAACATTTACAAGATAACGGAGAGGACAGAAATAACCTGAAGAAGCGAAGCTACAAGCTTTCTGCAAGAAAGCTACTTCGAAAGCATCCACTTCGCCAAAAAGCTTTCTGCAAGAAAGCTGCATCGGAAGGTTGTTCTGTCATCGGAGTGTTAGTGTAAATATTTATTAGTTGAATGTATATAGCGTCATAACGAATAAATTTAAAGGATGGACATACATGACGAATCAAACATTTGCTTCAATTGGCGTAGAACAGGATCTTGAGGCTGTACTCGCCAAACATGGCATCAACGAACCTTCACCGGTACAGGCACAGACGATCCCGGTTATTTTGGAAGGCCGTGATGTAGTTTCAAAATCTCAGACGGGAACAGGCAAGACACTCGCCTATTTGCTGCCACTGTTGCAATCCATCAAAAGTGATGTAAAAGGAACACAGAAGCTCATCATAGCTCCTACACAAGAGCTGGCGATGCAGATTGTACGGGAAGCACAGCGATATGGAGAAGAACGCAAAATTGGCGTTCTGGGGCTAATTGGTGGCGCCGCAGTAAAACGTCAGATCGAGAAGCTGCGTGAACACCCGGAACTGGTTGTAGGAACGCCAGGACGTCTGAAGGAACTGATCACGCTGAAAAAGCTGAAAATGCACAATGTCTCCACGATTGTTATTGACGAGGCAGACCAGGTATTCCAGCTCGGCGGGGTAAGTGATGTGGACTTCGTATTGCGCAGTGCCCTGCGCGACCGTCAGCTTATTTTCTTGTCAGCAACGATTGATGAACATACTGCTGGACTCGCGAAGCGGGAGATGAAAGAGCCGGTACAGATCGGAATTGAACCGGACCGGGCAACTGCGGCGGGACTTGAGCATTTTTATTTTGTGGAAGAAAACCGCAACAAAATTGATATGCTGCGTCGTCTGGTTAGACAGTATAACCCGGATCGCGCCATCGTTTTTGTGAATGCTACCGAGGATATTGGCGAGGTTGAAGCGAAAATGAATCATCTGGGCTTCTCCGCAGCTGCGCTGTATGGCGATGCCGACAAAGTGACGCGTAGCAACGTGCTATCCGCTTTCCGTAATGGAAAACTGCAACTATTGATCGCGAGCGAAGTTGCAGCCAGAGGACTGGATATTGAAGGTTTGCCGATGGTCATTAACTATGACCCTGCATTTGATTCGGAACACTATGTTCACCGTGCAGGAAGAACAGGTCGTATGGGTCGCAGTGGTATCGTGTTGTCGATCGTGGACGAAACGCAAATTTTCATTATGCGCAAGTTTGCGCGGGAACTTGGAATCGAATTGCCGGAACGTGTATTGTTCGGGGGTAAAGTGCTGGAGGCTGATCCGCGTCCGGATACGCGGCCTGAAGGCCATTCTTTCTCTAGAAAGCCAGGGCAGTCCCGGGATCGTAGACCTGGTACGGCGAGCCGCAATGGCGGTGCTAGAACTGCTGCATCGAATCAACGTCCGGCGGGCGGCAAGCCAGCTGGCAATACAGGCAGAACAGAACGGGACCAGGATCGCAAGAACAAGGGCGCTCCCAAATGGAGCAAAGGTAAAGAGCCACGCTCTGAAGAATAAAACCTGACGAAAGAGGTGCAGGGATAGATGGATAACGTTCAACCACCCGTATTGAAAATCAACGGGCTAAGCGGAGGATACAGTGCCAAGCGGCCGGTCCTCCACGGCATCGATCTGGAAGTTGGACGCGGAGAAATGGTCGGACTGATCGGATTAAACGGTGCTGGCAAAAGTACTACGATGAAGCATATTTTAGGATTGATGACCCCTCAGCAGGGAGAAGTGCGGGTCATGGGCAAGAAGCGGGACGAAGATCCACAGGTATATCAATCTGCCATGGCCTTTGTACCGGAATCTCCTGAACTGTATGACGAGATGACAGTCATGGAGCATCTGGAGTTTACGGCCAGAGCATATGGTGTATCTGAGGCTGATTTCAAAAAGCGTACGGAGAAACTGCTGGACTTGTTCCGCATGAATGAGAAAAGCACAAGTCTGTCGACCCACCTGTCCAAAGGTATGCGGCAAAAGGTCATGATCATGTGTGCTTTTGTGGCAGGTCCGCCACTCTATATCATTGATGAACCTTTCCTGGGACTTGACCCGCTCGGAATCCGCTCTTTGCTTGATTTTATGCTTGAAATGAAGGCTTCAGGATCATCCATTTTGTTGAGTTCACACATTCTGTCCACCATTGAAAATTACTGTGACCGTTTTATAGTCCTGCACCGAGGACAGGTCATTGCTCAAGGGACGCTGAATGAGCTGCGTACTCAATTCGGGGAATCGAATGCCACGTTGGAGCATATGTTCTATTCCCTTGTACAAGGCAGGGATTAAGCATGGATCTGAAGCAGTTATGGAAGCAAAGACGCACGGGATTTTGGAATGGAATTCTTCCTTATCTGGGTTATGTCATTCAGAGCGGCGTAGCCATGGTTTTCTTATTTCTCGTCATTGCGTTCTCCGCCTGGTATACATCGTTTGTACAGCATATTCCGGCGGGATTTCCGATTCGCTGGATTACGTTGCTGTTGCTGGCACCCCTGGTGCTGTTTAGCAGTTATCGTACATATCTGCATCCGGCAGACATCGTATTTTTACGTCCGCAGGAATATCGGATGCATGAATATCTGAAAAACAGCTTCGCTCGTGGCATGATCTATAAAACCTTGGGTATGCTGCTCGTATTTGTAACGTTGTGGCCGCTCTATGTTCGAGCAGATCAGGATGCAAGGCCATTTGGCTGGTTTATCCTGCTTCTCCTGTTGTGGAAAGGGTTATCGAGCTATGGGGCTTGGCAGGAACTGCGCATGGTGCAAATCGGTGCCGCTAGAGGATATCGTTTGCTCCGGTGGGCGTTGGCTGTACTGGCGATTGCCGCCTGGTTGTGGCAGTCTCCACAGCGCAGCATCTGGTTCCTGCTGCTGCTGGCTGTTGTATATATCGTTGCTCTGCGTATCCCTCTGAAACATCGGGTTTCATGGGAACGTCTCATTCAGGTGGAGCAGGGCCAGGCTGGACGAGTGATGCGTACGCTGGGATGGTTCGTAGATGTTCCTTCATCAGGCCAAAAAGTAAGTTCTCGTCGCTGGCTCAGCAAATGGGGAAGTGGTCTTCCATGGAATGCAGGAAAAGCCTATCGCTATTTGATTACCAAAACGTTCATCCGAACTGAAGTGTTCTCCATCGTGGTGCGCTTGGTTGTACTGGGCATGTTGCTGTCCTGGTGGACGGCAGGCAGTTATTTCGGTATTGGTGTATACCTGTTCTTCCTGCTGCTTGCAGGTGTGCAACTGGGTGCGCTGCGACGCAGTCATAGTGAATCGTTCTGGATTATGATTTATCCCATCTCGGGAGAGAGTCGTCGATCCCAGGTGCTAGGGTTCATCTCGAATCTACATGCGCTGGTTGCTCTGCTTATGTGGTTGCCGATGCTGGCTGCGGGATGGAGTGGACTGAGCATGACCATAGCAGCACTGGTCCTTGGTGTGCTGGTCATCTACTTGATGCGACGTTCTCAGGGGAACAAGTGGTTGAAGGAAGAAGAGGATGAATGAACGGTTGGGCGTATGACTAGTTAGCGTCCAATGGCAACGCCGACTAGGGACGCTTGCGTAACATAACAAAAGAAGGGTATTCCGAGCTGTATCCCGGAATACCCTTCTTTGTGCTACAGTCAGCTTACCTTGTTCCGACTCCTGGTGAGGACGTATGGACTAACAGAGGAACGATTTTGTGATAATGACGAGCAAGATGAACAGAACGAGAATGGCACCTGTATTTGTAAATCCTCCTCCGTAACCGTAACCGCCGCATCCATAACCGCCTCTTGTTTCTTCAACTACTCCAGACATATGGTCATTCCCCTTTCAAGTGGTGTTAGGCACGCCCTTGCGTACATCGTATATTATGTGCCTTGGGGATAGGCTGATTGGGCCGTTGCCCGGTAGAGCCTGAAAATCATCGTTTTGGGCATTTGCCCGTCAAGATAGCCATACGTTTTCAGGTTGGAACACAAAACACCCCTTTGTATCTAGAGGCATTCATCAGGATACAAAGGGGTGTTATATTTGTCAGGCAACGGATGCAAGTCCGCTCCCTGACTTATTTATTTGGATAAGCATTACTGCATATAAATTAAGTTGTCTGTAGATCCAAAACTCCACGATAAATCGTATCGAACAGATCTTCCAGTCCGGATTCTTCAATACAGGAGAAGGCAATTCGCAGATCGGCTTCACCCAGCGCAATAGTACCGACGCCGTATTTCTGTAGCAAATGGGTCCGGAGCTGCTCTGCGCCGACATCCTTCAGCTTCAGGCACATGAAGTAACCGGAGTTGAACGGATAGTAATCCCATACCTCACCGTATTTACCGCTATCGAGGATGGATTTTACTTTGTTGGCGCGGCCTTTCATGATTTCAAACTTCTCCAGTTTCTGTGCTTCGAACTCAGGTGCTTTCAGCGCATCCAATACAAAAGTTTGGGAAGGATGCGGACCACTGGAGATGGTTGCCCGGATAATACCGAGTGTTTTTTGCTCCAGAGCATGGAGAACTGCAGCATCTTCATGAGCGTACGTGATGAATCCAACACGGAAGCCCCATACAAATTCTTCCTTTGTGGCACCGTCAACTTTGACAGTCAACACACGTGGGTGGAGGTTCGCCAGTTTGCCAAACAGGGATTCGTGAATGGAATCTTCGAAGAAGAGACCAAAGTAAGCATCATCTGTCACAGCAACAACGTTCACACCAGCCTCAGCTGCTTGACGAATCGTATCCACGATTGCATCTGCTTCTTCAGCTCCAGGTGTATAACCTGTCGGGTTGTTCGGGAAGTTCAGCAGCACGATGGCTTTGCCTTTGTCCTTCTGCGCAAGCAACGCTTCTAGCAGGCCTGCACTGTTAAAGTTCAATTGATCATCGAACAGGGGATAATGAACTAACTCGCCATGACGACGAATTCCGAAGGTTAGCTCATAATTTTCCCAGTTTTTATCCGGATATATAACAGCGTCCCCTTCTTCGGCGAACAGGTCGGCTACGATACTCAGTCCATGAGTTAATGCGTTAGTCACAATGGGGTTACCAAACGTTTTACCTTCAAGGGAAGGTGTTTCCTTCAGCATCTTGTCTCTCCATACCGTCCGCAACTCAGGCTTTCCTGCAGGCGGAGCGTAAGGGTACAAATCCTTCGGTTGATATGCAGACAGCTTATCCTGAATAACAGCTAAGTGCATCGGCACACCGCCCTCCAGGGCAATACCAATCGTAGCATTGTAGGTTTTGGCCAGACTTGCTGCTTCTGCAGACTGACTCAAGATACCTTCTTTTGGAAAATAGATTTCTTTGCCGAGCTGCGACAGCATGGAGTAGACGTGACTGCTGCCTGCCTGAATACTTTCGTTCAACTGTTCAGCCAGTGGATTCATTCTTTTCATCCTTCCAAGTCTTTGGGATTCAACTGCCTAACATTATAACACCTTACATTGCCCCCGTCACGGAAATTACGCATAATGACAGTTTTATCACTTTACCGCGTTGTTGCAGGTGTTTTTGAGTGAGGTTAATGTCACTTCTCCCGATTGATTATACGATAGAAAATGGATGTTATTTCTGATGAAAAGGACAGTATTTCCGCATCATTTCGGCAGTTTCCGCATCTCGTCCTTCGTTACGCTGTTCCAGTTCGCCGCTAATATGATCAAAGCGTTCAGCCGAGAGGTTCTGTCCAAATTTGAACTTGGCACTGACCCGTTCAGGAACAATGCGGACCACAGCAACCGCTTTGAGATTACCCTTGTAGCGGGGATCAGCTGCATTAATGGGGATATATCCGCCCTGCGGTTGGAGTTTCTCCATAAAACGTTGAAGAACCTTGCCCTTGATATCCAGATCCTGAACCGGCTCTGCCTGTCCGAATGCCATTACACTTTTGAAAAAAGAAGTTGCCGGACAAGCTAACTCGGGATCACTGAAATAAGATGGAATCAGGGAAAACTCTTCTGCAACGGTAAAACTGACGGAGGAATCCTGCTTGATCTGTTTCATTTTTTCTCCGGCAAGACTGCCGTGGAAATAAAAACAACCGTCCATATATACGAAGTTTAGCGGTGTTACCCTTGGCTGCCCATCTGGACTGACCGTTCCCAGAAAACCAAAGGAGCATTGATCCAGAAATGTTATCATTTCCTGCTCTTCATCTACATTGAATTCTTTTCTTCTCATCGGTGTTCCCCCTTGAATGGCATGTGGATAAGATCGCTGTACCTTAGCCATAACAATAGAACCTGCATTGACATATAAAAAGATCCAATTTACATTCACTTTAATAGACCAATTTTTTCGGAAAAAGAGGTGCACGATGGAATTGTGGCTGCCTATGGATTCATACGTGGTTCAACACCGTTACAAATACGAGGCATTGTACCATGCTTTGCGTGACGCCATCCATGCAGGGACGCTGGTTGGAGGCACAAGACTGCCTTCCACTCGAGAGCTGGCACGTCAATATGAAATGTCACGCGGCTCCGTGGCCCAGGTATATGACATGCTGCTCGCGGATGGTTATGTGCGGGCACATAGGGGGAGAGGAACTTTTGTTTCGGACACCTTAACAGCGCAGGAACATGAGGAAGAGGAGGCAATCATTCAACTTTCTCCATGGGGAGAGCGGGTGAGTACGCTGAATATTCAGAATCAAAAGCAACAACCGTCAGCCCTTGCACCGGAGCAACGAGTCATCAACTTCCATGTACAGCGTATGCCTGTCGAGCATTTCCCACAAGCGGAATGGAAAAGTGCGCTGGCCGCCGTTCATCGAAGCGGGTCGCATGAACAAAGTGGTGCTGCCGGAGACCCTGAACTGCGTGAGGCCATCGCATCACATCTGAGGTGGACACGAGGCATTCAGGCTGAGGCATCACAGATCGTGCTGTTTAGTGGTTCCATGCAGGGCATCACTTTGCTGGCGCAGCTGCTTATTCCTGAGGGGGCCGCTGTCGTATTGGAAAATCCGGGATATCAGGGAATCGCTCATGCCGTTAGGTCCTGCGGAGGAAAGATTATTCCAGCGGAAGTAGATACCGGAGGGATTGTTCCGCAGTCCTGGGAAGCACAGACGTTATTTGTGACACCAACCCGCCAGTTTCCTACAGGGGCTGTCCTTGGCTTGGATAGACGGAGAGCCATACTTGAATGGGCCTCCGAGCGAAATGCCGTCATTATTGAAGATGATTATGATAGTGAATTTCGCTGGGGAGGTAGGCCGATTGAACCGCTCAAAGTACTCGATCGTGAACAACGGGTCATCTATGTCGGATCGTTCTCACAAACGATGGTTGCATCCTTCCGGCTTGGTTACGCGGTTCTGCCACCCAGTCTGGTGCAGCCACTGATCGCTGCAAAAGCACTGTATGAACCCGTACCTCCAGCCCTTCTGGAGCAGCGTGCACTTGCGAAGTTTATGGCCCGTGGAGGGTATTTGCGCCATCTAAGAAGGTTAACCCGTCTCTATGGGGAACGGCATGCTTTTTTTGTCAGTGAGATGAAGCGGGAATTACCGGAACCTTTCATCATGCAGCCGGGAGATGCTGGATTGCATATTTATGCTACGTGGAAAGGGGATATCAACAGTTACGAGCGGTTCAAGGCACTGGCTCAGGAAGAAGGTGTCCTGTTCCGCGATGCGGGGCGTTATCGGCTGACTTCAGGTCATCCGGCTGTGTGTTTTGGCTTTGCACATCTGGAGAAAGGGGAGATTCAAGAGGGGATAAGAAGAATGCGATTAGCATGGGAGAAGTGCACATTTTCGTTTCGGTGAATTCCGCTGTATAATGGGATAAGGCGTTTCGCTCCAGTAGGAGCAGAAATTATATATAAACACATATCTCATCATTTTTGATGCAGTATGCAAAAGAGATTAACTTTCAAGGGGGAGTGGCGACATGCTGCAGGCATCGCCGTCATCTTTTGTTATTTTGCCCGCCGTCGCCAAAATTGTCTGCGAACCGGGATGGAAGTGGCAGAAGCGGGAAAAACCGATGCAAAACTATGACTTATTTTATGTATGGAGTGGTGAAGGGACCGTTGTGCTGAATGACCGGTCGTATGAAGTTGGCAAGGGTAGTTGTTTTCTGTTCAGGCCAGGCGATCATCCTACTGCAACACATAATAAGCAAAAACCGTTGGTACTTACGTATATTCATTTTGATGTAGATATACCCGTTAATGATGTTCCCCAGTCCTATCGTGAAGTACTGGAAACGGTGGAATTCGAGCATTTGCTGGCTCGGTATGTAAGACTGTTTCTATCCGATGTATATGGGCGGGATGAGGAAAGCCGACTGATTCTGAAACAGCTGATGATTCATTTGCTGCGCGCGGACACGGAATCTCCTGTGGAGAAAAAGGTGAGCAACCAGTTGTCTGATGTCATCCAGGAGGTTGCTAACTATGTACGTCAGCATCCGGGGATAACACATCGCGTGGAAGACCTCGCGGCAAGGGCTGGATTATCGCCTCGATACTTCTCGATTAAGTTCAAGGAATTGATTGGTTCGTCCGTGCAATCCTATATCATTCGCATGCGCATTGAGCGGGCCGAGCATCTGTTGGTGCACACTGGCATGAATGTGACCGAAGTGGCAGATGCCCTTGGGTACCGCGATATCTTTTTCTTCAGTCGTCAGTTCAAGCAGTACACCGGCAAAAGTCCGTCCGAGATTCGATAGGACTTCTCTCTGACCGGAAGAATATGGCAACGTTTCAAAGCTGGAAAGCAGGGGTAAGTATGTAGCATTCCAGACGAAAGGGGGAACTTGTGATGAACGGAAAACGTCGGGTCCGCAACCGGGGATGCTCTATTAAGGGCTTTAATATTTTCCGGAACCGCCTGCGCCGCTCCAAACCGGCAGAGGAAATGCAGGACGTATGGTTTTAAGGAATGGTCTGAAAACCAATATGACGAAGCTTAGCTTCGTATTGCATGTATACATGGAATGGGAACAGTAATCATCCTGACTTCTACATAGCTCTGAAGCGGATAATCGAATTCTCTGATTAGCAGAAGGTACTCATAGCCTGGACACTTTACCCTAAAAAGGTGTTCCGGCTGTGAGTACCTTTTTATATTTTTTATATAGGCCAAAGTTCTGTGTAATCTCTTTCTTTAGATCGGAAATTAAAAAAGATGACTCCTGTTATTCAGGAATCATCTGCGCATTGCTCAATGGATTGGTTTTAACCGACCGAGCAACTCTCCCATTTTGACGGAGTCGCCAGGCTGCAAGCCTGGTTTCGGTTCGAATGTGCCGCTCTGCGTTAACAGTACGACGGTGGAACCGAATTCAAAATATGCGAGATCATCGCCTTGTGCCCATGAACTTACATCTGCACCAGCGTACTGTATGCTGCTCACATTCATTGCGCCTACTTTCACGACAGCAACTTCTCCAAAGTCATGAGCAATATACGTAATGAGCCTTTCGTTGCGACTCAGCACCGATTTCATATGGGTCAGACCAAAATCATTTACAGGATATACCTTGCCCTTAATATGTTCACTCTCAATGCGGCGACCGCTAACAGGCGCATGAATGCGATGATAGTCGCGTGGGCTGAGATACAGGACAAAGGCATAACCGTGCTTGTACTTCTCCAGATGTGGCGAGTGGTTTAATAATTCAGCAAGTGTATAATTTTGTCCCTTAACATTCAGGAGCGTTCCAGCAGATACAGGACCGGCTGCCGTAATTTTGGCATCTACCGGACTGATCAGAGCATGTTCTGAAAGTTCAAGCGGGCGCATGCCCGGTTTAAGTTTACGGGTAAAGAAATCATTCAAAGAACGATATTCCTTCCAGTCTTTCTCAGCTTCCTGAACAGGGATGTCGTAGGTCCGGACAAAATAAGGGATAAATGCCTTGCTTCCCCGGCTCTTGGAGAAGGCTCCCACAGTCCGGGAGATCCATTTGCGAGAAGAAAGCTCGGTCATTAACCGCAACAGCGTTTTTGCCATGAATATCCCCCTTAGGGTTAGTGCGAACTTCAAGGCCGGCAGGACCGGCCGTTCTGCATAATATTGACACAGAATGCCCACGAAATCAATATAGGCCACGATCATACGTCTGGGGCTGCCGCGGTATGCGCGAATTCTGCTCCAGAAGCAGACGTCCATAAGCCATCGGTTGCCGGTAGCTGGCTTTCCAAGTCTCCGTCATTCCGGCCTTCCGGAAACCGTAGCGCTGATCCCTTCCGTTGCATTCGATAAAATAAATCTGGCCCTTCGCTGTTATCCCCAGATCAAGTCCAAGGTCCGCAAGATGAGGCAGGCTGGAAGCCAGCGTCCGTGCGATTCGGAGCCCGACAGATCGGATTCTGGCCTCCAGTTCAAGTGCATGCCAATCGGTTGCCTGCAAGTCAAGGGCTTCAGCCAGCGTCATGACTTTGCTACCTTGGGCGATATTGGTAACAAACGTATGAGCCGGAGCCACCTTAGCGAATATGCCCGTGATCCCCCACAAACCGTCGCTTCCACGCTGCACGGATACCCGCAGATCTACGGGTCTTCCTTCATAACGGACCAGAGGTATCCGCTCTTCAATGAGATAGGCATGCCGGAAAATACGGCGCAGGGTGGCTGATGGCAGTTGTCCCTTATTCAGTCGAAAGGTGGCCCATCCCTTGCGTGAAGTCCTTGTCTCACATGTCAGTTTCCACTGACCATCCTTTTCAAATATCCGCATAATGCCGTGACCGATGCTTCCGCTGCAAGGCTTGATCACCAGATCATCGTAATTTTCCATCATATATGCCAAAGACTCAGGTGTAGCCTTGACCGCACGGGGGAGGTGCTGCCTGAGACCGGGGTCCTGATAAAGCATCTCGTGAATGTGGTCTTTGCGGTATCGATTGCGTACATTGTATACCTGTATGCCCTGCAACAACAGTTTGGTTACCTGATGCTGCTCCGAACGGCGAAGCTGGAGAGCCCGGTTATGAATAACGGAGGGCAAGGGCATTCTTTGACGAACGTATATGCCCTCTTTTTTTACATAAGCAATACAGGTTTTGGTATCCGCATCCACGTCCTCCAGCCGCAGAAAACAAGGGGTTAATCCATAACAGGCCGCTGCCTGTTCAACATTCGCAAGTGATTCCTGACCCGTCCTCCCAGCTGGTATCCCCCGGTACATGCGTGAATCGAACATAATACCGATCGTTTCTTGTAGCATGACCGTTCCTCCTTCAATGTTATCGCGACCATGGATCGTCCATCCATGGAATGCCGGCCTGTCACCGCATGGTTGGGCATCACGATAACGCAGACCGGATTCATGATGCTTCGATATGCATCAACGAGTTCTCCTAGCAGCTCCTTTGCATCATATGGATTTATGCAAATGGCTTACAGGATATCGTATGACATCTCGGGAGCAGGGGCGTGGACAGCCGCCTTACATAAGTGAACGGGTACAGCCTATTTCAGTAGGGACAGCTCAATCATTCATGCCTTGAAGCTTGTGCGGCGATGAAATGTAACCCACTAAAGTCAGGAATTACAGTGGCAGATGCCCATACTGACGCATATGATGCCGGAGACGAACGTTAGAGGAAGGAGCTAGCTGCATGAGTAAAAAGGGCAATAAGAAGGTTCCTACGCCAAAACTGCGGCATGTGAGTCCTAAATTTAAGGAACTGGATCTGACCAATCGACGGTCAGACACAATGGACTCGGGTTTCACTTCGAATAGGGAAGAACGCTTGAATACAAATAAACGAAATTCGAAGGCCATTCAGGCATCAGAAGAATTCCTATCCGAATCAATGGAGCTACCTGCTTCAACGAACGAGCTGGAAGACCTGGAGATCGTAACCAAATCGATCAAGCCGGAACCCGTAGAGTCTGATAGCGAGAAAGTCGTCGAGACGCAAGATATCCTGGAAAAGCAGATTCAGGTTAGCAGCGTAGCTCCGCCTGCTCTGGAAGAAGAGCAGGACATCAACAAACAGGAGATAATAAGCAAGGACCGGCTGCAGATCCTGAACCAGAACCAGATGCCGGGTCATACCGGACACTACATCTACACGGACGACTTGAGTGAATTTGCTGTTACAGAGAGCAAACTGGCTCCTTTCTCTGTGGATGCCTCCAAGCTGAAACCGGATGCGGTTGGCAGTGAAGCATTGCAGGATTATGCGGTGACCAGCATTCACATTGCAGACGGGGCCATTGTTTCAGCAAAACTTGCAGAAGCGTCTGTATCTGAGGAGCACCTGATTGACGGCTCTGTATCTGGTCACAAAATACGTAATGCTTCTATTGCAGGTGAGAAAATCAGAGATGGCAGTATTACTTCTCAGAAGCTTGGCAACCAGGTCATCGATTCGGCCAAAATTGCCGACGGTTCCATCAGCACAAGACATCTCAGCCGCATGCTGGTAACGGAAGAATTAATCAAGAATCATGCCGTAACTGGAGACAAGATCGCGATTAGCGGCGTGGACACAAGGCATCTCACGGGAGGAGCTGTGAATACTTCCAAACTGGCTGATGATGCAGTGACTACATCCAAAATTCGAGAAGCTGCTGTCACAGGCAGTAAAATCGAAGAACACTCCATTGAGTCTCACCATATTCAGGCAGGTGCTGTTAAACAGACACATCTTGCAGAAGGGTCTGTCGGTCGTTCACAACTATTAAATGGCAGTATTGGAAGTGACCAGATAGAGGATGGATCCATACAAACAAGACATTTAGCTGAGGGTTCATTAAGTGGAAGACATCTACTGGACGGTTCAATCGGTTCAAGCCAGATTCGAGCTCATTCCGTTGGCAAGGAGCAGATTGGCAATGGAGAAGTGGGCAGTGAGCATTTGACAGAAGGTGCAGTAACCAGCAGCAAACTGGCAGACCAGTCTGTTGGAACAGCAAAGTTGCTGGAGCAGTCCATTACGGCATCCAAGATCTCTGATCAGAGCGTCATTTCTTCCAAAATTGCGGATGAAGCCGTACATGGTAAACATCTTGCCAAAGGGTCCATTCGTGCGGAACACATTGCGAATCGGGGAATTACGCCGGTACATGTGGACAATTCCGCAATTCACTCCATTCACATTGCAAGTGGAAGCATCGAGGCAACTCATCTATCTACCGGAAGTGTGTCCGGAGATGCTCTTGCAGACGACGTGGTGTCTGAGCGGCATCTTGCAGAGTCGGCCGTGGGTACGTATGAATTGCAGGATGCTGCCGTTACAGACGTTAAACTCGCGGATGGAAGTGTGACAACAGAAAAGCTTGGAACGGCATCGGTGAGTAGCAGAGCGCTTGCCCCGGGAAGTGTTATATCCTCGCATCTTGCGAGTGGTGGAGTCACAGGGACACATCTGGCTCCAGGCAGCGTGGGTTCCGAGGCCCTGAGACCTTATGCAGTGAAATCGGAACACCTGACAGAACATGCCGTAGGTGTACCTCATCTTCAGCCGGGCAGTGTTGAAACGGATGCGATTGCACGGGCCGCGGTCACAACAGATAAATTGGCTATTGATAGTGTAACTTCAGCCCAGCTGGCTGGCGGGTCCATTTTTCCGCCTCATCTAACAGATCATGCGGTTACCTCCCCCAAGCTTTCACCAGAGAGTGTTGCCACAGATAAACTGGCGGATTTTGCTGTCACGTCAGCTAAACTGGCAGACGGCAGCGTGACTTCTTCCAAGATTATGGCAGAGAGTATTAACGCCAAACATATTCCATCAGGAACCATTCGCGGATATCACCTGAAGCAGCATGCCATTTCCCTGGAACATTTGTCGGAAGAAATACGCTCGCCGGAATTATTCGCTGATGGCAGTATTACTGGCAAGAAACTTCGGCATGGCTCCATAAGTGCGGACCATTTGACAGCAGACTCGGTATCCGGAACAGAACTACAACAGGCCGCTGTAGGTAGCGAGCACTTGCAGCCATCCGTTGTACAATCCGTCCATCTGGCTGAAGGTAGCGTGAAATCTGACCATTTGGGAACTCAAGTAGTGAGCTCACAGCATCTGAAGGCAGACATCATTCATGAGGAGCATATTGCTGAACAGGTGGTCACATCGCATCACTTGGCACCTGGATCTGTTGAAACAGACCATCTGGCACCTTTATCCATTACAGCGGCTCATCTTCAGCCAGGTTTGATTAGTGGTTTGCATCTTCAGGCAGAGTCGACAAGTGCTGTTCACCTGCAGCAAGGAGCGGTGCATTCCCGTCATATTCAAGATGGTGAGATTCTTCCTCATCATATCCATGAACGCAGCATCGGAACGTCTCATCTGGAAGAAGAAGCGGTAAGTACGATTATTTTGCAGGATGAATCTGTAACACGCTCCAAACTAGCAACGGGTAGTGTGGATGGCAGCAAATTAGCCGCTGGAACCGTATCGGCTACTCACATTGCCAATGAAAGTGTGCAAACCCGTCATATCCAAGAAGGAGCAATCCTTGCTGATCATATTCAAGAGGGCAGTATTGGCTCAGTTCATCTGGATGAGGAGTCTGTAAGTGCGGTTCATTTGCAAAATGGATCTGTAACCAGTGCTAAACTGGCGGATGGCAGTATAAACGGCAGCAAATTGCTTGAAGGGACCGTATCGGGAATTCATATTGCGTCCGAAAGCGTGCAATCCGAGCATATTCAGGCAGACGCCATTCATGCTGACCATATTCAGGAGCGGAGCATCGGCACAACCCATCTGGAGGAGGAAGCAGTAAGTGCGATTCACCTGCAAAATGGGTCTGTCATCAGTGCCAAACTGGCCGACGGCAGTGTAACCGGCAGCAAGTTGCTCGAAGATGCGGTGTCGGGAATCCATATCGCCTCTGAAAGTGTGCAATCCCGCCATATTCAGGCAGGAGTAATCCTTGCTGACCATATTCAGGAGCACAGCATTGGCATGCTTCACTTGGAACAGGAAGCAGTAAGTGCCATTCATCTGCAAAATGGATCTGTAACAAGTACGAAGTTGGCCGACGGCAGTGTAACCGGCAGCAAGTTGCTTGAAGGAGCAGTATCGGATATCCACATTGCAGACGATAGTGTGCAATCCCGTCATATTCAAGAGGGAACAATTCTTGCTAATCATATTCAAGAGCGGAGCATCGGCACAGCACATTTGGAAGAGGAATCGGTAAGTGCCATTCATTTGCAAAATGGATCTGTAACGAGTGCCAAACTGGCGGATGGCAGTATAACTGGCAGCAAGTTACTCGAAGGTACGGTATCCGGGATTCATATCGCATCGGAAAGTGTGCAATCCGGGCATATTCAGGCAGGAGCTATTCATGCTGGTCATATTCAGGAGCGAAGCATAGGCACAGCCCATCTGGAGGAGGAATCGGTAAGTGCGGTTCATCTGCAAAATGGGTCCGTAACAAGTGCCAAATTGGCTGACGGTAGCATTAGCGGCAGCAAATTGCTCGAAGATGCTGTATTGGGGAGCCATATCGCATCGGAAAGTGTGCAAACTCGCCATATCCAGGCAGGAGCGATTCTTGCTGATCATATTCAGGAGCATAGCATTGGTACGTCCCATCTGGAGGAGGAAGCAATAAGTGCGGTTCATCTGCAAAATGGGTCCGTAACGAGTGCCAAACTGGCCGATGGCAGTGTGAGCAGCAGCAAACTGCTTGAAGATGCGGTGTCGGATGTCCATATTGCCAATGGAAGTGTGCAATCCCGTCATATCCAAGAGAGAGCCATCCATGCTGACCATATTCAAGAGCGTAGCATTGGAATCTCCCACCTCAAAGCGGAATCAGTCAGTTCGATTCATCTGCACAATGGTTCCATTACAAGTGCCAAATTGGCCGACGGCAGTGTAAACGGTAATAAATTGCTTGAAGGTGCGATATCGGCAATCCACATAGCAGACAAAAGTGTGCAATCTCGGCATATTCAGGATGGAACGATTCTTGCTGATCATATTCAGGAACGCAGTATTCGCACAACCCATCTGGAAGAGGAAGCAGTAAGCGGGGTTCATCTGCAAAATGGGTCTGTCACCAGTGCCAAATTGGCCGACGGCAGTGTAACCGGCAGCAAACTGAGTGAACAAAGCATTACCTCCAATCACTTGAATGCGGGAATTGTAGGTCCGGCCCATTTGAGCGAAGAGATATGGAATGCGATTCGTCAGTTCAGTGGAGAAACGCTCGAACAGCTGGCAGCGATCAAAAAACAAGAGGTATTGCTTCAAACAGGAAGTGAGGCTGTACCGCCATCACAGCCGGCAATTGTCGTGGAACACTCAAGTGTCGATCTGAAGGAAACGCAGTTTATCCAGACGTCGGGTCAGGAGCTGGGGCAACAACAAGAGCATCCATCGCAAGCTAACCAGCTTGGAGATTCATTGACGACAGCTGGCACGGTCCAGCCACAGCTACCGCTACCACAGCCTGAATTTTCACATGAGATCGATGGAAATAAGGAGTTCAAGCTGAGGGAGCAAGCAGTTAAGCAGGAGCATTTGAGTGATGGAGCTGTTGGAAGCAGCCAGTTACAGCATGGAGCTGTGGGTCCTGAACACCTGTCATTCCAGCCTGTACGAAGTGTCAGCCGTCAGCCTGTGGTGCAG
Source organism: Paenibacillus taichungensis (assembly GCF_050994985.1). NCBI lineage: Bacteria > Bacillati > Bacillota > Bacilli > Caryophanales > Paenibacillaceae > Paenibacillus > Paenibacillus taichungensis. The sequence goes on from NZ_CP194720.1 coordinate 372,470, forward strand.
CAGTTCGGTATGGAAGCCTTTATATTGCCTGAGAATGAACAGTGCGTGGAAGTAACGGTAGCTTTTGAGGAGTCTTTTATTTCCGAGCATTATGTGATTGTAGCAATGTGTAATGATCGGGGATTCCAGGTGTCACTCCTCTCCCAGAGTGAGGATGAAGCCGTGCTGGAAGTGTCACGTACTGCGGGCTCCACACACACCTACGGATTGTTGTCATGGATTGCCGCTGGGCCTTCGAAGTAAAAATGGGAGATCATGTGTCTTCATTCAAGATAACTGTAGAGGAATGGATTTCACATGTTTAAATAGACAAAAGCGGTTCCCGGATATGTCCGGGACACCGCTTTTTTTCATATATAAGCTTGATCCGTTCGGACGATGAGGGGTGCCTGAACGATTGAATATGAGTTCAACAACGAATGATTCTTACAATCCTACAGCTTGATAAGCTTTGGTAATTGCAGTAGCTTCAGCAGAAGTTGCTCCGTACAGATCTTTAGCGGCTTGGATTGTCGCTGTTTTGGCAGCGGCGAATTTGGATGTAGGTGTCAGATAGTTCACAAGTGTGCTGTAGAAAATCTGAATGGCTTTATCACGCCCGATTCCAGTTACAGTCACACCATTATGTGTGCCGCCTTGGGCTGCAAGATAGTAGGCTTTGTTGATGATACCGCTGTTGATATGAACACCACCGTTGTCGGATGTTCCGGTATAACGATCACTGTATTTGTCAGGTTGTCCATAGAGTGTAGGATTGGACAGGGAGCGCAGTGCATCACCTGCAATGTTAGGAGTGTATACATCGTCGCCAAGCAACCAGTTTTTGCTTTGAATGGTATTTCCGAAAATATCAGCGAAGGCTTCATTTAATGCGCCTGGCTCATTGCGGTACTCCAGATTGGCTGTGTACTCAATGACACCGTGTGTCAATTCGTGGCCTACTACATCTAAATCACCAGATAGGGAGCGGAAAGTCGTTCCATCACCGTCACCAAATACAATCTGTACTCCGTTCCAGAAGGCATTATTGTAGTTGGAGCCGTAATGCACCGTAGATTTAATTAGCAAACCGTTGCCATTGATACCGTTGCGGTTGAATTTGCTTTTGTAGAAATCATACGTGGCAGCAGCATGGGCGTGAGCATCTACGCCAGCACGATCAGTCCATACGTTATCTGAATCTGTCAGAAGCGTACCTGGAATGGAAGAGCCATTGTTTGCAGTGTAAGTTTCAATGCCATTACCTCGAGTGGTATCTTTCAGTTGGAAGCTACTGCCGGATTGGGTGGTTGTAAGGGTTTTGGTATCACCAAGTACACCTGTACCTGTTCCTGTTGCGAAATTGATGAGGTCATATTGAGATACGATACTGCCGTCAACGGCATTCACGAAATATTTGGTACGTAACGGGGCGGGGTCCAGCACATTGACTTCGGTAATGTAAACAAGGTAGGTTTGGTCATCTTCCTCATTGTGGTAAATGTTTAGTTCCGCTTCAGGGGTTTTCTGTGGTTCGCCAAGTTCTCCAACGCGGGAAGTGGCTTCTTCGGATGCGATCTTGATCGCATCTTCTGCGCTGATTTCAGCGACACCGTCATTAGGGATAGCTTGTTCTTCAACCGGTGGAAGATCACCAAGTGCGGATGAAACCTGGCCAGTCTTGTCTAAGTGGATCGTTTGCTCGGCACCGTACACTGGAATTCCTTTAATGTACTGTTTCAGGCGGAAGTGTCGTACACCAGAGGTGTCTGTAGTTCTTTTAATAATTTTGAGTTGGGATTTCACATCGGAGTTCAGGAATTGTTCCTGTTGTCCAAGGAAATTGAAGATTGTTTCGTCAGAGCCGCTGTTCAACTGGATACCCTCCTCAGAGGCATAAGGGGCCTGCAATGGAATGGACTGATCAGACAATGGAGCTGCAGCAGCAGAAGATACGGAAGCGAGCAAAAGAGCTCCTCCAAGAATTGTTGGCATAACTTTAGCAAATTTCATAGTAAACTCTCCCATTCTCAATATGATTTTTTGAATAACAAATGATTATGCCAATCTCGGTTGGAGTTCCGTCTGCAACTTGGGCAGCGCGGAGTGTGGGGGCTGAATCTGAAACGTGGAATATGACAAGAAACGATAAAGAACAAAGTCGGCAGAGCCTGTATGTCTGTGGTGGGACTTGACAAAGGAGTACCGTTTATTCGGTTCAGCCATGAGGCTTAATCGTTTATTGTTGTTCCTCTCTCAGAAGCCAGGGGTCTTGTCCACTTGCGAAGCAGAAGATGTTCTTACGGAGCCGGGGTGTTCGTTCCGGGTTCACATAATAAAGCCTGAATTACGTATTGAACGGCATCACTCCTCTCAAAGTACATGTAACAGAGCAAAAACGGTCTCCTGTATCATCCTGTATGCATAAATTAACCTAAGGTCAATTAACAGGAATAAAAAAGTAATTAGAGGGAACGTTTGTTCCTTGTTAGGATTTTTTTGTCAATCTACTGCTTGCAACGTATATTATCACAATGTAAAAGTTTGGAAAAGATGCAATTTTAAAATTTTTTTAAAATTGTGTCTGAAGTAGGGGAGCCGTAGCATATTTCGCATTTTTTGGCGAATCATGTCTAAATAAATGGATTGACTGATCCTGGTAGCAGACAGAACCTGCTCAGTTCAAGGACATACGCCGTTTCCACTGCTCCATGAATACATAGAATAACGTGTACTCCCTTTGCATGGCATTGATGTACACCCGGGAGGTGACTGTGTTGCAAAAACGCGGCAATACAGCTTTTTATGCAGCCAAATCGAAGCTGGTACAAAGAAAAGCGCAATTAAAGAAGCGTCGTTTGAAATCTGCTTACAAAAAGGGTACAAAGGCCTACAAGTACGTGATTCCACCCGTGGAGCAAACGGAATTGCCAGCATTCGGAGCTGAGCATGCGATGAGAGAGACACTCGCACAAGGTTCGACGGACTCGCATAACCCACTGCTTTCGGTCATTATACCTGCCATGAATGAAGAGCGAACCATTGGTGCAGTCGTCCGTCAGGCGCTGCGGATATGCCGTGATGCTGAAGTGCTTGTTATTGTGAATGGTTCCACGGACGGGACGGCAGCAGCGGCAAAAAGGGCGGGGGCACAGGTGCTTCGTTATGCCGAGGCTTTGGGACATGATGGAGGCAGAAGAATCGGTGCAGCGGCAGCTCGTGGCAGGGTGCTGTTGTTCACGGATGCAGACATTCCAATTCCGGCAGAACATCTCGCGCCTTATGTGCGAGCGATTCTGGATGGGACGGATGTGGCGCTTAATGATTATAACGGACCGGTGGCGCGTATCCCTGTTCACCCTGTGGTAGAAGCCAAACATGTGCTGAACAGCATGCTTGCTAGACCTGATCTGCAAGGAGCTTCCATGACAGCCATTCCGCATGCATTAAGTCGCAGGGCACTTGAAGTGATTGGTACGGACACACTGGAGATTCCACCGTTGGCACATGCAAAGGCGGTTACCAGCGGGTTAAAGGTGCGTGCTGTTCATCATGTGCCTGTAGGTAAAATGAACGCAGTTCGAGTCAAGAAACGGAAAGGACCGGACCCGCTCAGTCAAGTGGTATGGAATGATCATCTGACAGCGATCAGGTGGATAACCGATACGCTTGGACCACGCGGAGGACATTCCGATCTGCAGCGTGTTCGTAGCCTGACGAGGTGAGCATGTTGCCTAAAACAAGCAAGAAACCTCGTCAAAAGATACAACATGCTGGAGGTGAGGAAATGAAGGAGCGTTCAGGGCGTATCCGTCGTCAACGGACAGCAGGCAGACAAACAACAAGGAACAGAATCAGAACAATGAGCAGGAAGAGCCTGATTAAATCGCCGCTAAAGAGTTCGACAGCGAGCAGGTCTGCTACGAACAGCTCCGTATTGCATGAAGCATTCCGCGCAGGGCAACGGGCAGGACGCAAGGCGTTTGAAAATGAGCAATCGATTGAACAACATGCACGTTCAACATGGCAGGAGCATGAGGCTGCGATCTCAGTGGAGCTAAGGGGATATTCTGCTGCAATGCACGCAGGGAAAGCATTCATGCAGGGTTATGCTCATGCTGCAGGGCGTTCATTAAATATCGTTCCACTTGCCCTGAGAAAACCTGCCGCTGCAGTTGTCTGTGCATGCAATGAGGAACTCACACTGGGCCAAGTGCTTGTACAACTGAAACGGTTACCTCTGACGGATATCGTTGTGGTATTGAATGGAACAACGGACAACAGTCTGACACAGGTGCTTGAACAGCCTGGTATCACGCTGGTCTATGAACCTGACCGGGCGGGACATGATGTGGGCCGCGCCTTGGGGGCCAAGATGACGGAGGCAGAGACCCTTCTCTTTGTGGATGGGGATATGGTCGTCCCGGCAGAGCAGCTCGCCCCATTTCTGTATGCGGTTGACCGGGGAGATGATGTGGCGCTGAACAATCTTTCATCCCTTTTGCCTCCATTTGCTCGCCAGGATGAAGTGAGCCGCATCAAGGCATATCTCAACCATGTGCTTAATCGTTCGGATCTGGGTTCTAATTCGTTGACGGCTGTACCTCATGCCCTTTCGCGTAATATGATCCAGATCGTAAAACCGGAGGCGCTGGCCGTTCCTCCCAAGGCGCAAAGTCTAGCCATCCAGCACGGATTAAGAGTGACTGCACCCAGTCAGGTGGATGTCATTCGTTCCAATCGCCTGCGTTCCACCAATACGGGCAGTGGCAACGAAGTCGCCCGATTGATCATTGGCGATCATCTGGAGGCGATTGCAACCTGGCTGGATATGGGCGGAAATAAGTCACAAGCCCGATCCATATCCCGTGCTGAAGTGGCCTACAGGAGGAACGCCAGATGACACTGACGAGTATTATTATTCCGACGTACAATGGGTTGGATTTGCTGAAGCCATGTATCGATGCCATTCGAAAATATACCGATCATCATACAGCTTATGAAATCATCGTAGTGGATAATGGCTCGGTTGATGGAACGGCAGCGTATTGTGCCCAGGAACGAATTCGCTTTGTCCGGTTACCGGACAATCGGGGTTTCCCGGCGGCTTGCAATGCCGGGCTTCGCGCAGCCTGTGGTGATGAGCTGTTGCTGCTGAATAATGATGTTACAGTTACCACCCGCTGGCTCGATAATCTGCGGGCAGCACTCTACAGTGATGTAAACATTGGTATTACAGGTCCGGTGACCAACTACGCAAGTGGTATCCAGCAGGTGGAGCTTGAGTTCCGGGACATGGAACATTTTCAGGAACTGGCTGCTGTCAACAATATAGTCGATTCTTCCAGATGGAAGGAAGTCAGACGGATCGTCGGTTTATGTATGCTCATACGGCGAAGCGTGATGGAGGACATTGGTGTGCTTGACGAAGTCTATTCGCCGGGACACTATGAAGATGACGATTATTGCTACCGGGCCTGCCAGAAAGGGTATCGTTTGCTGGTATGCGGGGATGTCTTGGTACATCATCGCGGCAGCGCGAGTTTCCTGAAGACCGATTCTGTAGCATGGAAACAGTTGCTTGAGCGCAATCGATCCATTTTTATCAACAAATGGCATGTCGATCCCCTTAAATATATTGAGACATCTGATGAAGGAGGGATAGTGGAATGAAAGGTGTAATTCTTGCTGGCGGAACAGGAACACGACTGTATCCTCTCACCCGGCTGATTAACAAGCATCTGATTCCAGTCGGCAAGCATCCGATGATTATGTATGGCATCGACAGACTCCGCCAGGCAGGCATTGAAGAGATATTGATCGTGATCAACAAACATTCCGCTGGGTTATACACGGAGTATTTGGGTGGTGGAGCAGATCATGGCGTCAAGCTGACGTATCGGATTCAGGAAAAGGCAGGCGGAATTGCTGAAGCATTGGATCTGGCGACGTCGTTTATCCTTCCTGGAGAGAAATTCGTTGTGCTTCTGGGAGACAATCTGTTTAGCGACGATTTGAAGCCTTACGTGGATCGGTATATGCAGCAGTCTGCGGGTACAGCTCGTGTCTTGCTCAAAGAAGTGGACGATGCACGGCGGTATGGGGTACCGGTGTTTGATCCGCAGCATCCGGAACGAATCTCATACATTGAGGAAAAACCGAGTGATCCGAAGACCTCTTATTGTGTTACTGGCATATATATGTATGATGACCATGTATTCAACCTCATTCAAAACATTACACCTTCTGCACGCGGCGAACTCGAAATTACGGACGTGAACAATCATTATGCAGCAGCTGGAGGACTGGAATACGATATTTTGCAAAAATATTGGAGTGATGCCGGGACGTTCCAATCGCTTCAGGAAGCAGCCATCCGCATGAAGGGTCAATTGCCCTAAAATATATGCGCCTGATGCTGCCGCTGTGAGAGGTCCCATGAGAGCAGAACAACTTGCGCCGGAGCCGGAAGAATGCTCCGGCGCTTTGTGCAGCGGCGGCACTCCTCGTGCATGCCAAGGGAGGGAATGCCGTGAGAGTAGCAAAGCGCAGCGACTTGGGCAGAAAGAAGACACTGGGCGGTCATGCCGGCTCCTTGTACGTATCTGTGGGAGTGCAGCCCAAAGCAAGTTCGAATCACGAATGGGGAAACCAAGGCGCGAAGCAGGGGAATGTGGAACTCGCAGGAATAGAGCGCAAGCTTCTTGCAGAACCGAAAGGCAAAGCCAGCGGGCGCACCGGCGCAAGACGTGGTGCGAGCGCTGGAGCACGAACCAGAACGGGAGCGAAAACAAGCGAAGGGCGTGGCACTGCAGGCACCCGCGTGAAAGCAGGCGAGCGTACAGGCGTGAGCCGTGGCCGTAAAGGGGCGCGAGCCAAAACGGGCAAGCGCGCAGTTGCAGGCCGCGGGCATGCTGCGCCGCGGGGCGGGCGGGCCCCAGGTGCCCGCGCCAAACAGCGCACGGCTGCGCAGCGTGCGCCCGGGCCAGCACCGCAAGCCAGCACGCCACAGGCGCTGCCTGCCAGCGGTGCTGGCCCCGCCCCGCCGCAAGCGACACACCGACGCGGTGGTGTCGCCCCCGCGGGGCGGGAAAGCGCTGCCGCGCATGCTGGCAGCGCAAGGGCACTTGCGCCTGCGCAGCCGGCGGCAGCGCCCGAGAGCGGCTACGCCGAGGGCTTCCGCGACGGCGTGTTCGCGGGCGGGGAGGCGCTGGTGGCGCAGCACATCCCGCCTGATCATATTCTGCCTGCCGTGGCGGCAGATCTGATCGAGGCGGGATTCCGCCAATATGCGCCCACCCTAACCCGGCTGGCCAGCCCTCATGAGATGGCTGGCCATATCCAGGGGGCGCTGGATGCGCAGCGCCCCCTGTCCGTCGTTCGCCTCGGAGATGGCGAACTGCTAACCTTGGCAGCCGATACGGTGCTGCCAGGCGAGCAAGTGCAGGAGCTGGCACCGTTTCTGCCTTATGCAGGGGTGCCACGCTCCACCCCGGACATCCGCGCTGAGCTCGCGGAAGCCATTCGCGGCGCTGATTGGATCGGCGTTCCCATCTCGCGTGCGCCTACTTTTCAGGGACTGTTATTTCCAGTGTTACGCCATTTCGGCATTGATTGGTCCCGTCTGAATCTGACCAGTTCCACGATTAACTACAGCCTGCATCATTCGGGTCTGTTGTTGCCTGTGGTACAGGGGCGTCGGGTGCTGCTGATTGGAAGCCAGGCTGTGGAGCTTGGGGCGTTATTGATCGGCCGCGGCGTTCATGTCACAGGCATCATAGGTACAGTGGAGGGAGTTGCGGATATCCCGAGAGTGATGCAGCAAACTGCGGAGCATTCGTTCGATATCGCTCTGGTAGCTGCGGGAATTCCGGCCGTCATTCTGTGTCGCCGAATCGCTGGTGAGCTGGGTCGGGTTGCCATAGATTTTGGACATTTGGCTGACAAATTGGTTACAGGAGAGCTTCATCTCTAATGGACGATCTGGTGCGACGTTCATCGTAACGCGCATTTGGATGAGGAGAAATGGAGGAAGCAACATGAGCACATCAGGCAAACGTTCAAAACAACGGAAAGCATCGTCATCCGAAACCGTTGTTTTGCATGCAGCTCGAAGCCGGAGTGGTGGGAAGATTAGACGCCAAGGTTCAGGTAAACGGGCAGCCAAGAACGCAAAACTGTATAAGCAGGGCTACCATAGAGGCTACGATGAGGGCGTGCGACAGGGGGAAAGCTCATTCGGGCTGGTATTTGAAGGCGTAAGCATTGTTATTCCGACGTATAACCAGCGCGAATATGTCTTGCAATGTGTGTCCAGTATTGAAAAGCATACCCCGGCCCCCTTTGAAATTATTGTTGTAGATAACGCGTCAAAGGATGGCACGGCGGAAGCCATGCTTCGCAAAGGTGGCATGGTAAGGGTCGCTGCGCTGGATAAGAATCGTGGTTTCGCTGGCGGTGTGAATCATGGACTGATGATGGCGAGAGGGCGACATATCGTCGTGCTGAACAACGATATACTGGTCACCCCGGGCTGGCTGGAAAACATGATGACCTGTCTGGACAGTCATCCCGAGATGGGAGTTGTGGGTCCGGTTACGAATTACATTGGTGGAGATCAGCAGATTGAAGTCCCGTACAGGGAAGTGGAGGATATGTGGTCGTTTGCTGCTCGACATAATCGCCCGGATGCCACGAAACATCGAGAGACCGAAAGGCTGGTCGGATTTTGCTGGCTGTTCTCACGGGAATTGCTGGAGCGGGTAGGTTATCTTGATGAAGGTTACGCCGTGGGCAATTTTGAAGATGACGACTGGATCATCCGAGCGAAGCTAGCGGGATACAGGCTGGGGGTGGCCGGGGATGCCTTCATACATCACTACGGAAGTGTAAGCATGAAGGCGCTGGGAGAGCAGGATTATGAAGTCGTGAATAAGGATAACGAACAGTTTTATACACAAAAATGGGGAGATCCTCATGCGCTGGTTGCCGATACTTCCCGGCTCTCGCTGTATGCCGAGGTGTCGACCAGTCAGCAGGAAAACAAAAACAAGACGACCCAGGGCAAGTCAGATTCCCCCGATCTGCGACAGCGCATTTCCACCAAGGGCAGCAGCGATGTAACACATAAGCTGAGACGCAGCACGGACTTTTACCCGGAGGGATGTTACATCTCTGATATCAAGGGCGATGTCTATCGACTGATGCGTGGACAGCGACGCAAGCTGAACATCCCCGTTCCACGCGGCATTTCTCCCGTTCTGGTTGCGAAACCGGATCTGCTCGGGGCATCTGAAGGTGAGCCACTGATATCTGCGGGTGAGGTACAAGGCTGGCCCCTGGAAAGAAGTCATGTTCACGCTCAACCCGTTCAGAGCAACCGCGATGCACTGGAGGAAGGTATGATTGTTGCCGCGACGAATGAGCGGGATATATGGTACCAGATTAGTGGCAGTAAACGCAGGAGGTTTGCAACCCCTTATGCTGCGGAACGGTGGGGAGTGCAGTCTGGGCATATCGTTCATGTATCTGCGAACCAATTGCGTACGATCGAAGAAGGCTGGCCCATTATTGCTCCTCCCCAGCTCTTGAACGAAGATTTGTAATGACCGGGTTCGGCTGCCATGTATATCGGCACGACAGCATGATGCGGAATATGATGTACGGCGTATCATACGCTACACATCTTTCCGCATCCGAACTTTACATATATCACGAATCATGAGATGTAACGATTGAAAGATTAGCGATTTACTTCTACACTATGACCAATTCAATTTTCTAAAGCATATTTAAGTATACCGAGATAGGGGGAATACACGATGAAAGACACCATGGTAGTACAAGCCCAAACTATTGCTGGTGAGTTTCTTCAGGAACAAGTGAGATCCTCATACCCGATTATCGGAAAAGGTTTTGTGAATCAGGTGTGCTTGGTTGAGACGGAACGTCATAAAGTCGTGGTCCGCATGAACAACAAGGTTAATTATCCTACCTTTATCAAAGAGAAATGGTGTATTGAGCAGGCAGCCGCAACGGGTATTCCAGGGCCATCTACATTGTCCGTTGGGGTTAAGGATGAGGTGGCATATATGATTCAAACGTTTGTCGAGGGGGATAACGGATTGGATAGTAAAATAGCCCCGACTGACATCTGGAGGAAGCTCGGTGAATATGCGAGACGTATACATTCCATTCAAGTGGCCGGTTTTGGCGAGGAGCTGATTGATCCCATTCAGGGTACATTCCATTCTCCGCCTCATCCAGGATCAGATGGCAGCTGGAAAGGATATGTGCAGTATAACATCGATAGTTTGACAGAGCGTGATCCGTTGCTTGAGTTGGGCGTAATTAAGAAGAGTGAATTGGGGATTGTACGACAATGGTTCGAGCAATTGCAAGATGAAAAGTTCCGATTCGGTTTATGTCATGGTGATATTTCATTAAAAAATACGATGGTTCATCCGACAGGTCAGTTGATACTGCTCGATTGGGGGAGTGCCGAAGTTACGGTTGTGCCCTATGGAGATGTCATCCATCTGATGCGGTGTCAGCTCCGTGATGAAGGCCCTAATACGGAACAATTGAAAGCGTTCTCGGAAGGATACGGAATGAGTGTGGATGAACTAGATCTGGCGAAGCATCTATTGCTGTTAAAAGCTTTTGATACCCTCCGATGGGCTATAGATAAACGGCCGGACCAGGTTAACGATTATGCCAGTTCTGCCAAACAGGTCTTTAATATGGTTAGTGATAGGTTCAGGAATTAGAGAGCTCTTGAAGAGCTCTTTTCAAATTTTAAATTTAATCTTTCTATGTTCTTATAGGTTTATTCTATTGGAAGATCCATTGACGCTTGAAGAGGTGAGGAGTACATTTATAGCCATAATTCTTATTTAACAGATAGGAATTAATGGTCTGGGTGGTGATCCATCCCTGATCTGACAATGAAACAATCAGGAGGTATGCCGATGTCTTCTACATCGAAAAAAGTAGTGCTCTGGAGCAAAACAGGCTGTCATTTCTGCGGGGAGGTTAAGGCATTCCTAACGGCCCGCAACCAGCCTTTTGAGAACATCGAAGTGCAAGGCAACGATGTGCTGAGGGACGTGCTTGAAGCCAAATATGGCATTCGACATGTACCAGTCATTGAGGTGGGTGGAGACGGCAAGTATGAAGCATTGCTGGAGCCTGATTTGGAGAAACTGGCGGAACTTCTCGCCCAGCCCGATGAAGCAGCAGTCTGACCGGACGTGGCGGATCTCTTGATAAAGCAGTTTCCGGCTGCTAAAGGCTGTCATATCAGTGTGCAGCAGTCGGAGACTTTTATAAGCTCTAATCCATCCTCTTATTTAGATATCCAATCCTTATATAGAAAAGTTCTATAAGCAACGCTGTTGACCGATGTGCGGGGCAGTGATAAGATTTGTGAAATTAAAGCTGACCAAACTCATAGGAATAGTTAACTTTTGAATTTTCTTCTTTCGTTATCCGTATCAGATCGGACTTTAGAAATTTCTTGATATATCCTAATCCAAGGAAGGCGGAATGTAATATGACGGCTCAGCGCAGTTTGAAATTTGGAGCGATTGTCCACGGTGTCGGAGGCAGCATGACGACTTGGAGACATCCGGAGATTCAATCGGATGCCAGTGTGAATTTTGAATTTTACAAACGCCAGACGTTGAAGGCAGAAGAAGGCAAATTCGATCTCGTTTTTATCGCTGACGGTCTTTATATTACCGAGAAATCCATACCTCACTTCTTGAATCGATTTGAGCCAATCAGCTTGTTGTCCGCCCTGGCCGCCATTACGTCACGGATTGGTCTGGTTGGAACACTTTCCACCTCCTATAGTGATCCATTCACAGTTGCCAGACAGTTCGGTTCCCTTGATCTGATTAGTAACGGCCGCGCTGGCTGGAATGTGGTTACATCCCCGCTTGAAGGTTCAGCCAAAAACTACAGTAAAAGCAACCATCCTACCCACCCGGAACGTTACCGGATTGCAACCGAATATTTGCAGGTGACCAAGGGCTTGTGGGATTCGTGGGAAGATGATGCCTTTGTAAGAGACAAAGAAAGCGGCGTTTTCTTCGATCCATCCAAGCTGCACACACTCAATCATGAAGGAGAGTTCTTCTCCGTACAGGGCCCACTTAACATTGCACGTTCAAAGCAGGGGCAGCCGGTTATTTTCCAGGCAGGTTCTTCAGAAGATGGCAAGACCCTTGCTGCCAAAGAAGCGGATGCTGTTTTTACAGGACATGATTCAATTGAGGATGCACAGACCTTCTACAAAGATGTCAAAACCCGCGCAACAACCTACGGACGTTCCACACAGGATATCGTCATTTTGCCAGGGATCAATCCAATCATTGGACGGACAGAAGAAGAAGCAGAACAGAAATATCAGGAGATTGCCAGCCTGGTCACTATCGATAAAGCGCTGGACTACCTGGGACGTTTCTTCGAGCATCATGACTTCTCCCAATATCCGCTGGATGAACCATTCCCTGAATTGAATGGCATTGGCAGCAACAGCTTCCGCAGTGGTACGGACAAAATCAAGCGGGATGCCAAAGAGCAAGGATTGACGCTGCGTGAAGTAGCCCTGCGGGCAGCTACACCGAAGAGCAAATTCCTTGGCACACCGGAGCAGGTGGCTGACAAGATCCAGGAATGGTTCGAAGCCGAAGCGGCGGATGGATTCATTATTCATTCCGAACTGCCAAGTGGATTGGCCGATTTCGTGGAACTGGTTGTTCCGATTCTGCAAGAGCGTGGCATCTATCGCACCGAATACGAGCATGACACATTGCGTGGCAATCTCGGTGTGCAAATTCCCGTGAATCGTTACACGGCTGCCCGGGAGCAAGTGGGAACCGAGGCTTAAGAAACTGGGAAGCTGAAATTCGGCACAGTCAAGGAATGAGGCGTCTGGATAAACTATTCGGATTGCATATGCGGAAAGTGCCGAATGATGCTGCAAAACCAAGTTAACGGATAGGTTATGTAGATAAAAATCTATAATTCATTACATCATTAATTCAATGAATCAATGACACCTGTATACACAGAGGGGGAAGCTATATGAACAGGTCTATCTCATGGATGAAATATATGGCATTGGCGGCAGTATTGGTACTGGTATTATCCGGTTGCGGAGCGACAGGTAACTCGAACAGTGCAGTTCAGGCTTCCGGTGGGGAGCAGGCGGCTGGGCAAGCAGAAGGTGGGAACCTGACCTACGCACTCGCCACATCGCCGGATACGCTGGACCCGCATCGAAGTGGCCTTGCCGTAACCGTACGTGCGATTCGAACGATCTATGACAATCTGGTGGTACAGCTGCCGGATGGCTCCATCAAACCTTGGCTCGCCAAGGAGTGGAGTGTATCGGAGGATGGCAAAAGTTATACGTTCAAACTGCGTGAAGATGTGAAGTTCCATGATGGCACACCATTTAACGCGGAAGCTGTGAAGTTCAATCTGGATCGGGTAATCGATCCGGCAACCAAAGCCGCCAATTCCCTTGCTCTGATTAGACCTTATAGCTCCTCGGAGGTTATTGATGAATACACCATCAAGGTGAATCTGGAACAGCCTTCGCAAGCTTTTCTCGGTAACTTGAGTCAGGCCCTGCTGGGGATTGTATCTCCTACGGCCGCCAAAAAGTATGGCGATCAACTGGGTAAAAATCCAGTGGGGACTGGTCCGTATACTTTCGTGAAATGGGATGAAAATGCGGATATCGTTGTCGCCAAAAACAAGGATTACAACTGGGCTCCTGCAACCGTTGAAAATGAAGGTGCTCCTCATATTGATACGATTACGTTCAAAATTGTACCGGAAGAAGCAACGCGCATCGGCAGTGTACAGAGTAAGCAGGTGCTTGCCGCCGAGACCGTTCCGCCGCAAAATATTGCAGCCCTGAAGAACGATCCGAACCAGCAATTGTTGCAGGCCAATACCGTTGGTTTGCCATATACCCTCTTCTTCAATCTGCGCAAAGCGCCTTGGGATGATGTGAAAGTCAGACAGGCGGTGCAATCTGCAGTTGATGTGGAATCCATCGTGAAGACACTGTATCTGGGCAACTACGAACGAGCGTGGTCTGCGCTGTCTCCGGGAATCCTCGGTTATAATGCTTCTCTGGAAGGAAGTATCAATCCGGATATCAACAAGGCCAATCAGCTGCTTGATGAGCAAGGTTGGATCAAGGGAGCAGATGGCATTCGTGAAATAGATGGTAAGAAGCTGACTCTGCATTATGTGGACGGTTCGCCGAACCGGGAGAAACGTAACGACATTGCAGCGATTATTCAGCAGCAGCTCAAGCAGGTGGGTATAGCTGTTGAGGTTGAAATTACGAAGGACGTTGCTACGGTCATCTATCAGAACTGGGATTATGATCTCTATGGCAACAGCCAGGTCAATTCTGATCCGAATGCGCTCTATGCCTTCTATCATACGAGTGCAGAAGGTGAACGTCCGACATTATCCGGTTTATCTGATCCGAAGATCGATAAACTGCTCGAACAGGGAGCGGTGGAGACTGATCAGGATAAACGCGTGGATATCTATAATCAGATTCAACAATATCTGATCGAGCAGGCTGTAATTCTACCGATCTATGTGTTCCCTTATACGGTGGCTGCATCCAAGTCGGTGCAGGGTATCAAGTTTGATTCACTTGGGTATCCGTTGTTCAACGATGTTCGGATTCAGCCATAACACGATACGTCAATTATGCAGACAGGAAGGAGACGACCCGGTATGGTTCAAACGATACTGACAAGACTTGCTACATCGCTTCTGGTTATTTTGGGAGCTTCGGTGCTGGTGTACTGCATCATGTATCTGCTGCCGGGTGATCCGGTCCTGCTTATGCTGGACCCGTCATCGGCAACACCCGAGATGATTCAGAACCTGCGGGTTCAGCTCGGTCTGGATCAGCCGTTTTATATCCAGTTTGCCAACTATTTCGGAGACATGCTGCGTGGGGATTTCGGCAAATCCATGATTAATTCCGACCCGGTGCTGCCCAAAATTCTGGAACATTTCCCTGCCACACTGGCGCTGACCGCGCTCAGCTCAATCATTGCGATAACCATTGGCATTACGCTCGGCGTACTGTCTGCCATTCATCGTAATGGCGTGATTGATTTTATCGCCCGGCTTGTTGGATTGTTTGGCATCTCTATGCCGACCTTCTGGACCGGCATCCTGTTGATCCTGTTGTTCTCGGTTCAGCTCGGCTGGTTCCCGGCGATGGGCTCCGACGGATTCAGTTCATTGGTGCTTCCTGCTGCAACACTGGGCCTCGTCGGTGCGGGTTTCATCGTACGTATGGTGCGTAACAGCATGCTGGAAGTGGTGAACGAACCGTTTATCGTGGCATTACGAGCAAAAGGTCTTTCACAGCGGACCATCATGTACGGTCATGCGCTGCGTAATGCACTGATTCCTGCGGTGACGGTCATCGGCATGTTGATTGGTGATTTGCTTGCAGGAACCGTCGTGGTGGAGACGGTCTTCTCCAGACAGGGTATCGGCAGAATTATCGCGGATGCATTGATGGCCAAAGACCTGCCTGTTGTGCAGGGCGTAGTCTTTTTCACAGCAATTATCTATGTCGTGTTGAATTTATTGGTGGATATCTCTTATGCGTACATTGATCCCAGAGTTAGGCGTGCAGTCCGAACGTGAGGACGGATGGAACAGTCTGAAACATCTGAACGCGTAGTGAGGAAGGAGGAGTCTTATGAGCATGAAACCATTGGTGGGTGACGAAAAAGGTTGGACGGCCAGAACAGGGCGTTTACGCCTCTGGAGTCGCCGTCCCCTGCGTCACCGCGTCTCATTCGCGGTATCCCGTTTATTCTTTTATGCAGCTTTGCTGGTCGTGGTGTTTACCGTCACTTGTGCAATCGTGCCGGGATGGATTGCTCCTTATGATCCAACTCAGATGATGACGGATGCCATCCTGCAGGCTCCCTCTGCTGCGCACCTGTTTGGGACCGATTATTTTGGCAGGGATATCTTCAGTGTGGTTGTGCATGGCAGCAGGGATTCACTGCTGATTGGATTTGCCTCGGTGCTGGTGGGTGGTCTTGTGGGCAGTGCTCTTGGCATTATTGCCGGCTATGCCGGAGGGGTTTTGGATACAATCACCATGCGAGCCGTCGATATTCTGATGGCTGTTCCAGGTGTGTTACTGGCATTATCCGTCGCGGCAGCGTTGGGGCCTGGACTGCTTAACATTGCACTGGCTGTTGCGGTATCCTCCATTCCGGGGTATGCACGGGTGATGCGTGGGCAGGTCATGTCCGTTAAAGGTTTGCCTTTTATTACAGCTACACGTTCACTTGGGGGCTCCAATGCCCGTATTTTCTGGAAGCACGTACTGCCTCATTCGTTGTCACCTTTGCTGGTTATGGCGACGCTGGGCGTGGGTACCTCCATTCTGACTGGCTCCGGGCTCAGCTTTCTCGGACTTGGCGTGTTGAAGGAAATTCCCGACTGGGGAGCGTTGCTCTCTCAAGGGAGAGGTTATCTGACGGTTGCCTGGTGGATCTGTACCTTCCCGGGACTGGCAATTACCATGTTTGTACTGGCGGTTAATCTGATTGGAGACGATATCCGCGATCGGCTGGACCCCAAAGTAAATGGAGCGGCTTGACCGCTATTCCAAGGAGGAATCATGATGTCACATGTCGTTATTATTGCCGGATCGCCTTCCAAACGTTCGCGTCTGACAGGCCTTACGGATTACAGCAGCAATAAATTAAGAGAGGCAGGCATTACCGTTGAGGTGATTCATGTAGCCGACCTGCCAGCGGAAGATCTGGTGCAGGCCAAGTTCGATAGCTCATTCATTCGGGATGCGCTCGCTGTTGTTGAAGCCGCGGATGCAGTCATCGTGGCAACACCGGTATACAAAGCATCGTACTCTGGCGTGCTGAAGCTGTTCCTGGATCTGATTCCACAGGAAGGACTGCGAGGCAAGCTGGCTCTTCCATTAGTCATCGGCGGCTCGATTGCCCATCTGCTCGCCATCGATTATGCATTGAAGCCTGTTCTGGCAGCACTTGGCGGAAGACATATTCTCGGCGGAGTATATGCAGTTGATCAGGGAATTGATCGACTTGATGACGGAAAATATGTGCTTTCGGCGGACATCACTACAAGATTGGATCGTTCCCTGGAAGAATTGATATTGACTCTGGAAAAGAATGGTATTACGATATCATAAAACCAAGTAAATTCATTGGATAAATAGATATAGATAACGTCTGCGGACGTGGATTCGGGGGGCGCTTATGAATATTGAGAACATTGAAGCATTTGTATATATCAATCATTACGGAAGCTTCAATAAGGCTGCCGAGGTACTCTTTTTGTCCCAACCTTCTGTCACCGCTCGTATTCAGTCCCTTGAACGTGAACTCGGCTGCAAATTGTTTGACCGTCTTGGCAAACAGATTGTGCTCACGGAAGAGGGGAGAAAGTTCCTTCCCTACGCCCAGCAGGTACTGCAAGTGATTCAAAAGGGCAGACAGAAGATACAGCAACGCCGTACGACGCCCGATGCACTTCGACTTGGCAGTACGGTATCCGTATCCAACTATGTCATTCCCGACTTTCTGCCCAAAATCAAGGAAGCTTACCCTGAGGTGAACATCAAACTGACTACAGCGACGACGGACCAACTCGTCGCCAAGCTGCTGGGTCAGGAAATCGATCTTGCTTTTGTGCGGAAGGTCATGCACCCGGCGATCCGTACAGTTGCTTTTTATGAAGATCCAATCCAGCTATACGTGTACAAAGGCCATCCATTTATTGAACGCGGGCATGTCAGCATGGAGGCGATCAGGAATGAGCAGCTGGTCTTTTTTGAATGTGGTTCACTGGACTGGCTGCGCATACACCGGGCCTTTGACTCGCTGGAACACCCGCCGGATATTACATATCACGTTGATAATTCGGAAACGGCGAAGAAGCTGGTGAAGCAAGGAGCAGGTATTGCGTTTCTCCCAGGTCTGACAGTGCAAAAGGAAGTGCAGGATCAGGAGTTGTTCCCCATTCAGGTACATGAGGTTGCAGGTGTATCATTGCAGATCAGCGTCGTTACGTTAAAAGAAGAACATTCGCCTTTTGCAGAGCCTTTCGGGGAACTGTTGCGGCAGCTATAGATAGAGTCATTATGGAAGCCAGGAAGGGTTTATTCAGTCAGGTTCGGCATGATCGAAGGAGGAGAATAGGATGGGTATTCGTGTTGGCATATTGGATCAAACCCCGATCTATGAAGGGGAGACGCCGATTGATGCTTTTCGGCATACGATTGAATTGGTACAGCGGGCTGAACAGCTTGGATTTCATCGTTTCTGGGTATCGGAACATCATGATTCAGGTCATGTTGCCGGCTCCTCACCGGAAGTGCTCATTTCCCACTTGCTGGCGCATACAGAGCGGATTCGTCTCGGTTCTGGCGGGGTGATGCTGCAACATTATAGTCCTTACAAAGTGGCCGAGAACTTCAATGTGCTTTCTGCGCTTGGTCCGGGGAGAATTGATCTGGGTATTGGACGTGCACCGGGAGGATTGCCCCGCTCCACGCAGGCACTACAGCAAGGCATTCAGGAGGCCGCTTCACTGAAGGAGAAAATTAATCAGGTAAAGCAGTTCATCCATAATGAACCGCATGAAGATGAAACACATCCTTTGGCCGGCTTAAGCGCTGCACCGGTATCCGAAAATCCTGCCGAGCTATACGTGCTTGGAGCAAGTATCGATAGCGCAGGCATGGCGGCAGAATTGGGACTGCCTTATGTATTTTCATTGTTTATTAATAGCAATACGGAGGTTGCTCTGGAGGCTCTGCGAACTTACAGGGAACAATTCGACCGCTCACTTGGACGGGAGCCATATGCCATCCTCGCTATATCACTGATTGTGGCGGAGAGTGCGGAAGAAGCCGAAGGACTGGCAAGTGAACATATGCTAGTCAAGATCCATCTGGAGAATGGCAAGGTATTGACGGTTGGTTCCGTTGAACAGGCGGAAGAATTCGGACGGCAATCGAACGAGAAGTATCGGATCGAGATTCTGGAGCCAAGTGTGACGAGAGGTACGAAGGAAACGGTTGGTTCGGCTCTGGTGAAATTCCAGCAGGATTTTGCCGTGGATGAACTGATTGTTACCACAGCCACACGTGATTTTGCCAAACGCATTCGTTCATTTGAATTATTGCGTGAGGCGCTGGATGAGCAGGGACTGGGCGAATTTGCGCATGAGTCGACACCTGCGCAAGCGGTGATCGGTTAGGCATATATATGATATAGAGCATACCTGTTGAAGTGACCCGTGTATTATATTAATCCATCTTACATGGCACATACGATGATAAAAGGAGGCAATGTCGTGAGCAGTGATCTGAAACAGCCTGAGCAACAGGCAGAGCAAGAAGAACAGAGCCGCAAGCAGGAACTTTACGTTGGGCAGGATGAAGAATTCGCAGAGCACTTAACCGCGATTCGGCGACATTTGCATCGTAACCCCGAGCTATCCGGAGAGGAACGGGAAACGACAGAAGCCATTCGAGGCTGGCTGGTGGAGGAAGGGGTACGGATTGCAGATGAATATTCACTGCGAACGGGCCTTATCGCTGAAATTGGGCTGGGCGATGGCCAGGTTGTGGCATTACGCGCAGATATCGATGCCCTGCCGATCCAGGAAGAAACAAAGCTGGAGTATGCTTCGCAAGTCGCTGGCCGGATGCACGCCTGTGGTCATGATGCACACACCGCCATTCTGATCGGTGCCGCACGATTGTTGAAACAGCGAGAGTCCCGGCTGCCGGGCAAAGTTCGTTTGATTTTCCAGCCTTCGGAGGAGAAGGCGACGGGGGCACGGCAGGTTATTCAGAGCGGAGCGCTATCCGAAGTTCAGTCTATTTTTGGGTTGCATAACAAACCGGATCTGCAGGTCGGTACGGTAGGTATTCGTGAAGGAGCGCTGCTCGCAGCGGCAGATGGTTTTGTGGTTAAAGTGGAGGGTGTCGGAACTCATGCGGCAGTGCCGGAAGCGGGCATTGACCCGATTGTAGTGGCATCTCATATTGTGACTGCATTACAGGCTATCGTGAGTCGTAATGTTGGAGCACAGGAGAGTGCCGTGATCAGTGTGACCAAAATTAACAGCGGCACCGCCTGGAACGTCATTCCCGAAGAAGCCATATTGGACGGCACCGTGCGTACCTTTGACGAGAAGGTGCGTGCCCGGATTCGCGAACGTTTCAACCAGGTGGTTGCCGGTGTCGCAGCAGCCTATGGTACACGGGCTACTGTGCGCTGGATTCAGGGACCACCTGCCGTAGTCAATGATGCCTCATTGGCTGCTGCGGCTGAGCAGGTCGCGAGTGAGGTTGGGTTGAACAGTATTCGACCGATCCCTTCCCCGGCTGGCGAAGATTTTTCCTTTTACCAAAAGGAGGTTCCGGGACTGTTCCTCTTCCTCGGAACGTCAGGTCCGCACGAATGGCATCATCCTGCATTCGATGTGGACGAACGGGCGCTGCCGCTTGGCGCACATCTTCTGGCAGCGCTGGCTGAAGAGTCACTGCAGAAGTTGCAGTCCAACGGAGGATAAGCGATAACTGCTACGTAAATGCGCGAATAATGATTAATTAATAAGATAATATGCTAATACAATAGCGAATGGACGCAAAAAACGGTGACCTCAATCAGGTGGCCGTTTTTTGCTGTTTCCGTTTTTTTAATTTCAGTATGAAATGAACATGACCTATCTCTTTGTTGCACAAGATCTTCAGGCCGTGGCGAATCGGTGTGATCGGGTACTTTTTCTGTATCGGGGAACGATCGTGGAGGAGCTTGAACGGAATTGTCTCTCGGACGCAAAGAATGAATATGCAAAAGCATTGCTGGCATCCGTTATACCTTTTAATCGTCACTGATGTATCTCTAATTGCAAACGTTGGGCTAAATTGAGTTGACGCAAATACGTCAGATCCCTTCCCGTTTACGCATGAAATTACAGTCACAATGCTCACTTTTTGATATGGAAATATTTGTTGACGCTCCCAAGTGGGATGTGCTATATTTTTCTCGACTGTTAATCGTAATTATTACTATTAAAATTATTTTTATTAATTATCTACACATTTACATGAACGTAGAGGACAGAAAAAACCTGAAGAAGCGGAGCTAAAAGCTTTCTGAAAGAAAGCAGCATCGCAAGCATACACCTCGCCTTTATCCCCGGATTTTCCCCTTTGAAAAAGGGAATCAAAAAAATCTGGGGATAACAGCGATCGGAAGGTTGTTCTGTCATCGGAGTGGCAAGTGTAAATCTTCTTAATTTCAATTTATATAGCTAAGTGAGCTCAGGCTTAATTCCATCATAAGAATAGGAGTAGCGGCTGCGATGAAACAGGAGATTGATTTTATCAAGTTTAATCCCACGCAAAATATGACGGTTCTGGTGAAGACGAATCATCCAGCTGAGACATATTCACACATCGCCGCCCAAATTATGTCCTATGACAACGTATACGCTGAACAAGTGGGGTTTATTGGCGGATCGGATAAACCGGAGGCGGCTGCCCATTTGGAAATGGCCGGTGGAGAGTTCTGCGGGAATGCTTGCATGGCCTTGGCTGCGTATATCGCGTCCGAGAACGAGTTGAAATCCACCGATTTCACAGAAATCATCTTGGAAGTTTCCGGGACAGATCGATTAATCAGATGTCAGGTGAAGCAGCAGCAGAATGAATATTTTTGCCAAGTCACGATGCCCATACCTGAGCAGATTGAACAACGAACCGTAAAGTATGAGGGAATCGATATGGATATGGTGATCGTGCGGTATCGGGAGTTCATTCATATCGTCGTCGAAGTGGAAGCGTTTGATGAAACGATGAGAAAGAGGGCACAAGCGCTGGCGCGATTATTAGGCTTAACCTTGGGAGATAAGCTGATTGGCATTTTATTATACAACTCCCAATCGGAGGAGCTGGCACCGCTCATATTTGTCCCACAGCTAGATAGTCTGATCTGGGAAAGGGGGTGCGGTTCAGGTACAGCCTCGGTGGGAGCCTATCTGGCATGGAGCAGGCAAAAGGAAATCGTTCAGCATATCAAGCAGCCTGGTGGTGCGATTAAAGTGATGGCTGAGTGGAATGGAGCAGAGCTTGAACGAATTACGATCGAAGGATCGGTTGGAATCGTGGCCCAGGGCAAAGCATTTATAGATGCATGATTATGACGAGTTAGAGGAGGAAAAGGAATGGAGACATTGATTGATTTTCAAACATGCTTGAGTGAATTTTCTGAGAAATTCGATGAGTTGGCAGGCAGATATGATCATACGGTTCAGCATAGCTCAGAGCTGGAGGCTTTAATTGATGACTATTCCACGTTTATAACGGACAAGCAAAATGAACGAATCTGGGAACAACTCGCTCAAGAGGAATCAGGTAGCATGCACCAGCTGGTCCTTGATCTGCGAGATAAATCTGCACGGTGTGTGGCGGTCATGGAGAAATATCGGGCATTGAAGCTGCAAGACGGAGATGTGGAAATCGCGGATTATTTCAGAAATATAGAAGAATGTATTGAAAAAGAGTTTGGCAGCTTTCATGTCACCTCGGACTCCAAAGTGCTGCTGGTAGGCTCGGGGTCATTTCCCATGACACCTTTGTTTATTGCCAAGCGAACAGGGGCAGAGGTGGTTGGCATCGATATTGATGCAGAAGCTATTACACTCGGGCAGCAGGTTGTGGAGAAGCTGGGTGCGGGCTTGAACATCCATTTGGAGCAAACATTGGTGCAGGACCTTGCTTTTACGAGAAAAGCAACACATATCATTTTCAGTTCCACGGTTGCCAATAAATATGATCTGCTCGATCAATTGCACGCATTGACGAATGATCATGTGGTGGTGGCGATGAGATACGGTAACCAGTTAAAGTCATTGTTTAACTATCCACTGAGAGAAACCGACAGCAGCAAGTGGAAAATGGTCGACAATATTCTGCGTCCGGATGATGTGTTCGATATTGCATTATACCAAAAAGCATAGCTCACTTGAGCTTGGGAAAGAGAGGTACATATGAGCGGATTTCAACGAGTGCTGTTGCTCGGAACAGGCCCTGCATCCATTCAGCTGGCAGTATTGCTCAAAAAGCAATTCAATTGCACCGTAGGCATAGCGGGAAGAGAATCGGTGCGCTCAGAATTTTTTTATGAAGCAGTTCGGCAAAGTAACGGATTCATTGGAGCAAGCATTCAAAATGAAAAGCATCGACCGTTGGCAGGTGAATGCTTCGTCGATCAGGTGTTTAAGGGATATGAGACCATTGAAGGCGAATGGGATACGCTCATCTTCGCTGTGACAACGGATGCTTATGTCGATGTATTGAAGCAAATGAAGAATAACTTCATCAAACAAGTAAAATACATTATTTTGGTTTCTCCAACCTTTGGCTCCAACCTGCTGGTAAGCCATTATATGAAGCAGCTGTATGCGGATACGGAAGTGATCAGCTTCTCTACCTATTTGGGGGATACCCGATGGATGACTGACCAACCGTCCAACCATGTCATTACAACTGGAGTCAAGAAAAAGGTCTATATCGGTTCTACTTCATCTCCTTCTGAACATGTGGACGGACTTTGTAGGATGTACGAGCAATTGGGCATTGCGCTGGAAGTTATGCCATCTGCACTCGAGGCGGAAACGAGAAATATTTCTTTATATGTGCACCCGCCATTATTCATGAATGACTTTTCATTGGACGCTATCTTCGGAGCGTCAGACACTCGGAAATATGTATATAAAATCTACCCCGAAGGTCCTGTAACCCAATATTTGATTCGGGACATGCGGACACAGTGGAACGAAATGATGAAAATCACGGATAGGCTCCGTATCCAGGGTGTTAATCTGCTTCAATTCATGACGGATGATAATTATCCGGTACGTTTGGAGAGTTTATCACGTCACGATATAGAGAATTTCAATCAGTTGCAGGACATTCATCAAGAGTACTTATTATACATACGGTACACCTCGTTGTTGATTGATCCCTTTTCGGAGCCCAACCCGGAGGGCAAGTATTTTGACTTTTCGGCTGTTCCCTTCAGGAAGATATTTGTCAATCAGGATGGAGCGTTGGACATTCCCAGAATGCCCAAGGAGGATTATTATCGCATCAAAATCATTCAGGGCATTGCGAGACATTTACAGGTAAGCTGCCCAACCATCGATTCGTTTATTGAAACTTATGAGGCGAAGATTCAAGAAGTCGCACGCGCTCACCCGGATCAGGATCTATCCGAAGCATTTGTTGTTCAAACCTTCAATGAAGACATTCGGATGATCTGCACAGGGCTGGCGAACAGCACGGTTTAATTACATCTCAATCTATACAAGTGAACCTGAATTTTACATCATAACGGAGAGTGCAGAACCAATCTGAAGAAGCGAAGCTACAAGCTTTCTGAAAGAAAGCTGCATCGGAAGCCTACGCTGCGCCTTTATCCCCAGATTTCTCCTTTTATATAAGGGAATCAAAAAAATCTGGGGATAAGAGCGATCGGAAGATGGTACTGCAATCGGAGTAGCACGATGTAACATTTTTGAAGTGAACTTATATATATCTTTCATGATCAGGAGGAAATGTTGTGAAAAAGGGTAGTGCTTTAGGTTTAATGTTGCTGTTATTGTCTGTCATTACCGCGCTCGCAGGATGTGGGCAGGATGGGGGAACAACAACGGAGTCAGCGAAAAGCGAGGTAAAGTCTGAACTCATTTATGCATCCGCTAAGGATATTAATGATATGAATCCTCATTTATACACCGGTTCCATGCCCGCACAAGGGATGGTTTACGAATCCTTGGTTGAAAACACGGTCGATGGAATCAAGCCATTACTGGCAGAATCATGGGATATTGCCGAAGACGGGAAAACGTATACGTTCCATTTGCGACAGGGTGTGAAATTCCATGATGGTGAACCGTTTAACGCAGAGGCGGTCAAACAAAATATTGATGCGGTTCAGGCGAATGCTGAAAAACATGCCTGGATTAAGCTCTCCACCAAAATCGTAAGTACAAAAGTCATGGATGAATACACATTTGAACTGGTGCTTTCCGAGCCCTATTATCCAGCTCTGGTGGAGCTGTCCATGACCAGACCGTATGTATTTATATCACCCAAAGATTTTACGAATGGTGGCACAAAGGATGGGGTAAGCGGCTATCACGGCACAGGGCCCTACAAGCTGACAGGACATAAAATCGATGAGAATGCGACATTTGAAGCCAATGAAGAATACTGGGGCGGCGCACCTAAGATCCATAAAATCACGTCCAAGGTTCTCCCAGCAGGCGAAACGACATTACTGGCATTACAGAAGGGCGAAATCAACTTTATTTTCACCGATGATCGGGGTGCGGACAGCATTGATGTTGAAGCCATGAATCAGTTGGCTGACTCGGGTGATTTTCAAGTGATCCGAAGTGAAGCGATGAATACAAATATGATCGTAGCCAATAGCAGCAAAGTGGATAACCCTGTCCACGAAACGGCTGTTCGTGAAGCGATATGGGTTGCCATTGATCGGGAAACGATCAGCAATGACATTTTTAACGGAACCCAGACCGTAGCGGACACCTTATTCTCGTCCAATGTGAACTATGCGGATGTTGAATTGAAAAAACGGGAGTATAGCCCGGAGACTGCAAAAGAGCTTTTGGAGAAGGCAGGATGGACATTAGCAGAGGGCAAGGCTGTGAGAGCAAAGAACGGCCAGCAACTAGCTCTGACATTGTATTATGACAGCAATTCATCTTCGCAAAAAACACAGGCAGAATTGATCCAGCATGCCTTAAAAGGATTGGGCATTCAGCTGGAGATTGTCGGTGAGGAATCCACTTCCATTGCGAACAGAAGGGCAACCGGGGAATATGATCTGCTGTTCAATCAAACCTGGGGACTGGCGTACGATCCACAGAGCACCATCTCTGCGTTTACTTCGGATTCCGCCTATAAACACACAACAAGCGGCATAGCCCAGGCGGATGAACTATATAACAAAATTGATGAAGTCATGGTCTCTACAGATGAGGAATCCCGCCAATCCCTGTACGCCGACATTATGAAAATGGTTCATGATGAAGCGGTGTTTATTCCGATTACCAATGGGCGGGTTACTGTCGTGGCTCCCAAAAATCTGGACGGAATCACATTCAAACAGACTCAATATGAATTGCCATTTGAGCAAATGAAATTTAAATAGAGCGGGGATGGATATGGGAAGTTATATAGTCAAACGGATATTGCTCGCCATACCTCTGCTGTTCGTCATTTCATTGATAACGTTTGTTCTCATTAACCTTTCGCCCCTGGATCCCGCCGTAGTTGTATTACAGGCACAGGAGGTTCCTCAGATCACGGATGAATTAATCGCCCAAACGAATGAAGCATTGGGGTTCGATAAACCATTCGTCATTCAGTATGTGAATTGGTTGATTGCCTGTATGAAGTTTGATTTTGGTAGCTCGTATGTATCCGGTGAACCGGTGTGGTCCTTGGTTGGTCCAGCATTCCTGAACACATTAAAATTAACGCTGGTATCATCGGTGTTCATTATTGGATTCTCCATCCTGTTGGGTGTGATCTGTGCCATGAGAGAAGGGAAAGCCGTCGATAAATCGGTCAGAGGCCTCTCATTTGTCCTGACCGCAATGCCATCTTATTGGCTCGCAGCCATCATGATCTGGACTTTTTCCGTCAAGCTGGACTTGTTGCCTACGAGCGGAATGGATTCGTTGAAGAGTTATATTCTGCCAGTGGTTGTGATTACGGTGAGTTATACAGGTATTTATTTTAGAACGGTCCGGAGTTCGATGCTAAGCAACATGAATGAGGATTACGTGCTCTATGGAAGGGCAAGCGGCTTAAGTGAGCGGAAGGTGACCCTGCATATTTTACGTAATTCGCTGCAAGTAGCGGTATCCATATTTTGCATGGCGATCCCCATTGTGCTCGGCAGCACGGTTGTGATTGAAAATGTGTTTGCTTGGCCGGGACTCGGAAGATTAAGCGTGCGGTCCATCCTCAATCGGGATTTCCCGATTATTCAGGCGTATGTTCTTATTTTGGCCGTAACCTTTGTGCTGTTTAATACGATTTCTGACGTGATCAATGCGGCGATGAATCCCCGATTAAGAAAGGATCTCTGATGCGATTATTAAAAAATTTGAGCAAAGACAAGCTTGCGATGACATCGCTTGTTGTTATTGTGATCATTGTTGCTATGGGCATATTTGCCCCATTGTGCGCACCCCATGACCCGGAGGAAGTAAAT
Source organism: Paenibacillus taichungensis (assembly GCF_050994985.1). NCBI lineage: Bacteria > Bacillati > Bacillota > Bacilli > Caryophanales > Paenibacillaceae > Paenibacillus > Paenibacillus taichungensis. The sequence goes on from NZ_CP194720.1 coordinate 399,844, forward strand.
ATGAAACTTCGATATGCTACCTCCTCCTGGAGTTATTGGTTAGGAAATGATCATTTGGGCAGATGTGTGTTATCCAGACTCATTTATGGAATTCGTCCCAGTGTTCTATGGGTTTTGGTTGCCTTACTGATATCTGTTCTGGTCGGAGCTGTCGTCGGATTTATCGCAGGGTACTTCAAGGGGAAGACAGATGCCTGGATCATGAGACTTTGTGATATCATGCTGTCTTTCCCTGGATACGTCATGACACTGGCGGTGGTCGGTATTTTGGGTGCGGGACTTGAACATATTCTGATCGCGTTTGTGGTCATGAAATGGGCGTGGTTTGCCCGCGTCATTCGAACATCCGTGATGCAGTTCTCCGAAATGGAATATGTGAAATTCGCCAAAGCCTCTGGCATTGGCAGCTTTAGAATTATTACCAAACATATTGTTCCGGTTACATTTGCCGATGTTGCGGTGATTGCCAGTGGTTCCATGTGTTCGATGATGTTGCAGATCTCAGGACTTTCTTTTCTGGGTTTGGGAATCCAGGCCCCTCATGCCGAATGGGGGATGATGTTGAATGAGACAAGGGAAGTCATGTTCTCCAGACCGGAGTTAATGCTGGCACCTGGACTAGCCACCGTGATTGTGGTGTCGGCCTTTAATTTTTTATCGGATGCACTTCAGGTCGCGTTGGACCCCAAATTAATGACTTCCCAAGGTAAGCTTTGTAAAAAAGAGGTGGGAAAAGCCGTTTATGAATATAGTAGAGGTTAAACATTTGAAGATCTGGGACGCCAATACGGACAAGGTCATTATTCATAACAGTTCATTTCAGGTCAAACAGGGAAGCTGTCTGGCCATTGTCGGAGAAAGCGGGAGTGGTAAGTCCGTCACATGCAGGTCTATTATGCGTTTGAATAAACCCTGGATTCGCCAGTCCGGAACAATTCTCTTCAAAGGTGAGGACGTGAACCAGCTTTCTGAACAAGAGATGAGACGAAGAAGAGGAAAAAACCTGTGCATGATTCTGCAAAATGGCATGAGCGCATTTGACCCTTCTTGTGTAATCGGTGTGCATATCCGGGAGACGCTACAGACGCATTTCGACTGGAATAACAAAGAAAGCGAACGGAAGATCATTAGCGCCATGGAAAGTGTCATGTTAAAGAATCCGCAGGAAATCCTGAATCAATATCCACATCAGCTATCAGGTGGCATGTTGCAGCGCATTATGATTGCATTGGCACTTGTGTTGGAGCCGGATCTGATCATTGCGGATGAACCCACAACGGCATTGGATACGATCTCTCAATATGAGGTGGTTGAACAATTGATTAAATTACGCGAACGAATGGGCTGTTCCATGTTGTTTATATCCCATGACCTCGGTGTGGTCCAGAAGATTGCAGATGAAGTTATGGTCATGAAAGACGGTGCCATTGTCGAAAGTGGGCCTATTCGGTCTGTTTTTAAGAAGCCGAAGCATGCCTATACTCAATTTTTGGTTTCCACCCGGTTGGAGCTGAGCAATCATTTCAGGAAATTGATGCAGGGAGGGGATGCAGATGCTCAAGGTGGATGGGATCGAAAAGTCCTATAAACAAGGCGGATTATTCTCCAAACAAAGACAGAAGATATTGAAAAAAGTTGCATTTGCATGCCAGCATGGCGAATGTCTCGGCATCATCGGCGAAAGTGGGAGTGGCAAGTCTACGCTGGGACGTTTGATTCTGGGCATCGAGAAGCCTGATCGCGGGCGTATTTTATTTGAGGGGAAAAACGTGAATGATCGCCGCGTGAGAAGGGGAAGCATCAGTGCCGTATTTCAAAATTATACGTCCTCCATTAATCCATTTCTCACGGTGGAGGAAGCCATTATGGAGCCTTTGAAAGCTCATAAAAAAGTGGAAGCGGTTATGCAAAGCAAGGTGGATACATTGTTGCATCAAGTGGGATTAGACTCGTCCTACAGGCTCAAATATCCGCATGAATTATCCGGTGGAGAGGCTCAGAGAGTATGTATTGCGAGAGCCATATCTACTGAACCCCGATGCATTGTATTCGATGAAGCGATCAGTTCTCTGGACGTGTCTGTGCAGATTCAGGTGCTGCGATTGTTAAAAGAATTAAAGCAATTCTATCAGATGAGCTACGTGTTCATTACGCATGATATTCAGGCGGCAGCCTATATTTGCGACAGGGTTATTATTTTCAGGGACGGTCAGATTGAGGAAATGGTGCCTATTGAGCAGCTTAAGGATGTTCAGTCCGATTATGCCAGGAGATTATTAACCTATTTAATTACGTTTCAGGAGGAGGACCAGGGATGAGTGGAGCGATGTCATGGCCGTTTCTGCGTTTGTACATCCTGGTTCTTCTGTATTTTAGTGCAAATGCAATTCTTAATGTCATTATTCCTTTACAGGGTGAATCCTTGGGGGCGAGTAGTACAACCATTGGGCTGATTATGGGTGCCTATATGTTCACGACCATGTTTTTCAGGCCATGGGCAGGTCATATCATTCAAAAGCACGGACCGATCAAAGTACTTCGTTTTATTCTGATTATTAATGGTTTTGCCCTTATTCTATACACGTTTACAGGGCTTGGAGGTTATTTGGTCGCTCGTATTTTACAGGGGGTATCCACTGCTTTCTTTTCCATGGCGCTGCAGATTGGCATTATTGATGCCCTGCCGGAGAAAGACCGTTCCCAGGGCATATCCTATTATTCGTTGTTCAGTTATATTCCCGGCATTGTGGGACCTGTCTTGGCGCTAGGGATCTGGCAGACAGGCGGCATGGACTATTTTACAGTCGTTCTGATCGGTATTGCTATCTGTACAGGCATCTTCGGGTATACCGCCAAAATGGACAAGAGCAATGAGCAACATCCTGTTGAGAATTCATCGGTGCAGAACGTAAGCATGTTTCAATCCTTCCGTCAGTTGGTGCAAAATCCATTCTTGTTTAGATGCAGTGTACTGATGCTAAGTGCCTCCGTTGTATTTGGTGCCATCACGACCTTTATTCCCCTGTACACCAGTCAATTGCCAAGCGGCAATGCGGGTGTCTATCTGATGCTTCAGGCAGGAACTGTTGTGATCGCCCGGATGTTGTTACGTAAAAAAATCCCCTCCGATGGCAAATGGCATGCACCTTTTATCATGGGAACGATGCTGCTGTTGGCAATAGCCGCACTATGTGTAAGCTGGGCAATCACAGGAGGAGCTGCCCTTTTGTATGTGGGGGCCATCTTGATGGGTATCGCTCAATCCATTCTCTATCCAACGTTAACTACCTATTTATCTTTTGTGCTACCGCAGTTGAATCGGAATGTGTTAATCGGTTTATTCATAGCGACAGCAGATCTAGGCGTATCTCTGGGTGGTGTGTTGATGGGGCCGCTCGCTGATCTATCCTCCTATTCGTTTATGTACATGATTTGTGCTATCTTAGGGGCGGTAATGATAGCTTTTGCCTATGAACGAAGAAAACCAGTCACAGATGTGTCTTTGATGGCACGAGAAAAGCAAAAATGATTTGACAACATCCTTCAACAGGATTATAGTCATTGTTGTTAATCGTAATAATTACTATTAAGGTCAGAGTTATACGGACCACACCATAAGGAGTAGATACACATGACACAAAAGCGGGTTCCGGTAACTGTTCTTAGCGGTTACCTCGGTTCAGGTAAAACAACCGTTCTTAATCACGTACTGCACAACCGCCAGGGGCTCAAGGTCGCCGTCATCGTTAATGACATGAGCGAGGTCAACATCGATGCCGCTCTGGTGAAGGGTGAGGCGACATTGTCGCGCACCGAAGAAAAGCTGGTGGAGCTGTCCAATGGCTGCATCTGCTGCACTTTGCGGGATGATCTGCTGCAGGAGATTGAGAAGCTGGTGAATGAAGGCAGGTTTGATTATATCCTGATTGAATCCACAGGCATAAGTGAACCTGTTCCGGTAGCGCAGACCTTTACATATGCCGACGAGGAATCGGGTATTGATCTGACAAGTCTGGCGAAGCTGGATTGTCTGGTAACCGTCGTGGATGCGCATCGATTCTGGCATGATTTTGCCTCAGGGCAGAGCCTGCTGGATCGGAACCAGGCCACAGGTGAGGAAGATACCCGCGATGTTGTGGACCTGCTGATTGATCAGATTGAGACTTGTGATGTTCTGCTGCTGAACAAATGTGATCTGGTCGATGACGTGGAGCTGAACAAGCTTGAAGGTGTCATCCGCAAACTTCAGCCTAATGCCAAAATCATTCGGATTGTGAACGGTCAAGTCAACCCGTCTGAAATTTTGAATACAGGTCTCTTCAACTTCGAGAAAGCAAGCATGTCCGCCGGGTGGATTCAGGAACTGGAGAAGGAATCACATACACCGGAGACCGAGGAATACGGTATTGGTTCCTTCGTGTATCGTCGTCGGAAACCATTTCATCCTTCTCGTCTAGCTGAATTCATGAGCTACTGGCCGGAAGAAGTGGTGCGTGCCAAAGGGCTGGTCTGGCTCGCGGCTGAAGGAGATGTGGCTGCAAGTCTGAGTCAGGCGGGATCGTCGATTCAGTTTGGCCCCGCAGGACATTGGGTTGCGGCTTTACCGGAAGCGGACAAGGAAGAAATTTTGCGTACAGAGCCAGATGTACTGGAGAAATGGGATGCGCAGTGGGGAGACCGTCAGACTGAGCTGGTCATGATCGGGATTGAAATGGAGCGCACCATTATTGAAGATGAACTCGACCAATGCCTGCTCAGTGATGAAGAAATGCAGGCCGACTGGGGGCATTTTGACAATCCCCTGCCTTGGCCAGTTGAAGTCGTATAGAAATTTAACTCATACAAAGGAGCTGTAATCCATGGCCAAAAAATCAAAAGTGGTACGTGAGAAACAACGTCAGGCAATCGTAGCCAAATATGCAGAGCTGCGCCGGGAACTGAAAGAAAAAGGGGATTATGAAGCACTGCAGAAACTGCCGCGCAATGCTTCGCCGACCCGATTGAAAAATCGGTGTGAACTGACAGGCCGCCCAAGAGGATATTTGCGCAAGTACAAGGTATCGCGGATTGTGTTCCGTGAGCTGGCTCATCAAGGGCAAATTCCGGGTGTCACGAAGTCAAGCTGGTAAGCCCCATGCATGATCCATATGATTATGATTGTGTAATTGTTGGAGGGGGGCCAGCCGGGATCGGCATGGCCTCTGTCCTGCAGGATATGGGGATGCCACGTTTTACCGTGCTGGAACGCAGTGAGGTGGGGGCAACTTTTCTGGCGTGGCCGGAGGAAATGCGTCTGATCACCCCTTCGTTCACCAGCAATGCCTATGGCATGATGGATCTGAACGCTGTAGCTTTGAACACGTCTCCGGCGTATACACTGGGAACAGAACATCCAACAGGGCTGGAGTATGCGAAGTATTTGCAGGTGGTGAGCCAGTTCAAGAAATTGCCTGTGCAAACGGGGGTAGACGTCACGGAGGTTATTCCGGAGGAGAATGGCTTCCAGGTCGTGACATCCATTGGACAAATGCGCACACGTTATGTCATCTGGGCAGCAGGTGAATTTCAATATCCGAGACTGGACCTGTTTCCTGGGGCTGAGTATGGTGTGCACAGCAGCTTATTTTCCAGCTGGACGTTGGTTCAAGGAGAAGAATGTGTCATCGTTGGTGGCTATGAGAGCGGTGTGGATGCAGCCATTCACCTGAGTAAACTGAGGAAAAACGTAACGGTAATTGACCGTAATGGACGAGGACTCGCCAAGGGGAGCAGTGATCCCAGTGTGGAACTAAGCCCCTATACGAAGGATCGCCTGCGCGCGGCGATGATGGATAAGCGAATACACATGATGCAAGGTTATGAGGTCAAGTGGATTGAACCGGATGAAACGGGCGGTTATGTTCTCTATTGCGAGAACGATTCCGGAGAGTCCCACTTGCTTAAGACGGGTCAGGCTCCTATTCTGGCGACCGGGTTCCGCAGCAGTTTGCAACTGATTGAAAATCTCGTCGAGCGCAACAAGGAAGGTCAGCTACAATTGGGAGCGGCGGATGAATCGACGATTGCCACCGGACTGTTTATTACTGGACCACAGGTCATGCATGGTCAACTCCAATTTTGCTTCATTTATAAATTCAGACAGCGCTTTGCGGTTGTGGCCCAGGCCATGGGTGAGAGACTTGGGCTGGATCTGGCTCCACTGGAAACCTATCGCAAAGAAGGCATGTTTCTTGATGATCTGTCCTGCTGCGGTGAAGACTGTACATGCTGAATTCGGTTGTGGAGCAACCCGAAGAACTTCGTAAAGTGGTGCTGGTTGGCTTCGAATCCGCGGGCAAATCGGCTCTGTTTCGGGGACTTACGGGTAGAGATACAGGCGAGGAATCTAATGTACGGGGCTCCACGGTAACAATCCGCAGAGCGGAGTTGCTTGAGCACCAGCTTGAATTGCTCGATACACCCGGAATCCGGATGAAGGATGATAGCGTAACGACCATGCTGACGTTAAAACAGCTCGCAGCTGGTGACACAGTAATCTTGGTCATCCGCGGCACGGATGTGGTGCAGGAACTGCCTTTACTGCTCGGTATGCTGGATGTCACAGGCAAAAATGCTGTATTGGTGCTTACGTTTGCCGACAAATGTGGTCCCGAATTATCTGCTCAGGTTAACTATTACCGTAAAGGTTTGGGCATTTCCGTTCTGCCGCTCAATACAAGGGAAATGGATGGAAACGCTCAAGACCTGATATGCCGTGCGATTGTTGCCGCCAGATCCATGAAGAGGCATCCTGAGCTCGCATCACCTCCTGAATCCTCTGTGATCGAACCGCAGACTACGATGTTTGAGCATACGGTTTGGGGACGTTTTGTGGCTTTGGCTGCATTGGTATTATTATTTGCAGCACCAGTGTATGTGGCCTATCTGTTCTCCGGCTGGATACAATCGCTCGCAGATGCCTGGATTCTTGAACCGCTCCATCGCATGACTGCGGGATTATGGAGCCCGCTGCAGGCGATAATGCTCGGAGATTACGGCATGATTAGTCTGGGCTTGTATTCGTTTATATGGGCATTTCCGGTCGTATTCCTGATTGGGGTTAGTGTGGCAGTGACGGAGGAAAGTGGACTGAAAGATCGGATTACCGACTCGCTGGATGGGTGGATGCGCAAAATCGGCTTGAACGGCAAAGATCTGATTCCAGTCCTCAGTGGTTTTGGATGCAATGTTGTGGCTGTGTTCCAGAGCCGTACCTGCAGCTCCTGTACACGAAAGGCCTGTGTTTCAATGATCTCCTTCGGTTCTGCATGTAGCTACCAGATTGGAGCTTCTCTATCCATATTCAGTTCCGGCGGCAAGCCGTGGCTGTTCTTTCCTTATATGCTTGTACTGGTACTTGCAGGCGCACTGCATACACGTCTGTGGAATCGAAATCGGCTGGATGAAACGCTCCCGTTACATGCCAACCGTACATTTCTGCAAAAGCCATCATGGCACTCTGTAAGCTGGCGTGTTCGGTCTGTCATGAAACAGTTTCTCGTGCAGGCGATGCCTATTTTCATCGCTATTTGTGTGGTGGCCACGTTGCTGGAGCAGACAGGGGCACTGTCTGCCCTGACTGGCGCGTTGACGCCGGCACTTGCGATCTTTCATCTGCCGGGCGATGCCGCGGGCGGCATTCTATTTTCCATTTTGCGAAAAGACGGGTTGTTGGTGCTGAATCAGGATCAGGGTTCCTTCGTTGAAGACTTGAGCGGCGGGCAGCTGTTTATTCTTGTGTACCTGGCTTCCACGTTAACGGCATGTCTGGTGACGATGTGGACCATTCGCAAGGAGTTGGGAGCGGTCTTTGCCATGCAACTGGCAGGCAAACAGCTCGTAACATCACTGGGCAGTGCATTTGTACTGGCATGGCTGTGGAACTGGATTGCATAACGATGTTGATGAAAGGGTGTGATCTCCATGTTGGACTCGTTTACCATTCGGAGAATTCAATCGGTGATGAACGGTTATATCCATGAGAAGGTCCCGGCACCCCTGCGCACCATGGTGAAATTAACGTATGAGATGAATGACAATGAACTGATTTTGACCGAGGAAAGGCCCGCTGAAGAACGATATCAGTGGGACAAACTGCATATTGCCCGATTTTACTGGGAAGAGAATCAGTGGAAGGTATATGCCAAAGACGAACACAGTAGCTGGAATGTGGTAGACGTTATTGAGCCTTGTCCTGATTTTGAAGATCTGCTGGAGCAGGTTGAGCGGGACGAAGCGGGTCTGTTCTGGCGCTGAATGCGTGGTTTTTAAAGCAAATATGTGCTGGAGGGAGGGTTTGCAATGCAAAAGGTACAACAGAATAACAGGATTAGCCGAGTAGTGAGCGATTCTTTTATCATGCCGGATAAAGCTGAGCGCTTGCGGTTATTCGGCTCCGTTGATCCGATACAGGGAGATAAGCCTGTACGGAAAGAAGAGATGCAAGATTTGCAGAATAGCAAAAATGATTTTCTATTTGGGCTGCAGCAAGTCGGTATTGATCAGGTGAAGTATCCTTTGGATGTCATTTCGGCCAAAGATCCCGTTCGATTGTCCAGCATCGGAACGTTCCGGCTGACGACTTCGCTGGATCGCGAATCAAAAGGCATTAACATGAGCCGCTTGATGGAGCAGCTTCAGCACAGTCGCGGAGAAGGGTTAAGTGACCGGATTCCGGATCTGGTTGCGCTGACGCAGCGGATGGCTGAACAGATGAATCAGGCGAAGGCAGAGCTGAAAGTGACCTATCCCTGGTTCTACGAAAGAACCGCCCCCGTAACCGGTTTGTCTGGACTAAATCATTCTTTGGCTACGGTTCATGTCATCTGGGAAGCTGGAAAATCCCCTGTTCTGAGAACAGGTTTACATATACAGGTCACGACATTATGCCCATGTTCGAAGGAGATCAGCGAATATAGCGCGCACAACCAGCGGGGGTTATTGCGTATCCAGGTACAAGCCAACCCGGGAGACGCGCTGCCGGGCTATTGGAAGGAAGAACTGCTGAATGTGGCCGAATCCAATGCAAGTAGCTGTCTTTACCCCATACTCAAAAGGCCTGATGAGAAACGGGTCACGGAACGTGCATATGAGAACCCGCGGTTTGTGGAAGATATCGTCAGGCTGGTGGCGGCAGATCTGTATGAGAAGCACTGGGTAAATAAATTTAAGGTAGACTGCAAAAATGAAGAGTCCATTCATCAGCATGATGCCGTAGCACGTATCGTATATGACAAGTCGAGATAACGATAGTATGAAGGCTAAGGAATTCATTTCATTTTATATCACATTACAAAATGAAGAGTAAACAGAAGAACCACCGTCAGAGCTTCAGCGGCGGTTCTTCTGTTTTTTTTGCGATCCTATGAGCAATCCAAGTGCCATTACGCTAGACTTCATACAAAATTTCACCCGTTTGCGATACATCATATCCTTCAAATGATTGTAGTTCCTGCCTGAATGCCGGTGATTGCAGAATGCGCAGTACCGATTCGATCCACGCTTCGTTCCCTTGTTTCTTCAGCATTACCAGATCATAACGTTCCTGAACAAGTGGAATAAAATCAACCTGACCGACAAGTCGTGCGGCCTTTTCGCTGCCGATTCCTACATCGGCTTCACCGGAACTGACCTTGGCAGCTACACCCATATGACTGGTTTCTTCCACGTCATACCCAATGAGATGTGAAGTAGCGATACCATGCAGACGCAATTGTTCATCCAGCAATACCCGTGCACCCGAACCTTTCTCACGGTTAGCCAATCGCAGTTCAGGCTGCTTCAGATCTGTCCAGTTCTGCAAGCCGCGCGGATTACCACGTTGTACATACAACCCGGCAGGCCGTGTTAGCAGATTAACGACGACATACGACCAACCAATCAAGATTTTGCGAATGTAGGGCAGATTATACTCTCCTGTATCTCCATCCAGCAGATGGGTGCTGACCAGATCCGATTCCCCGCGGTACATGGAGATCAAGCCGTCGAGACTGCCCATGAACGAACGCAGTGGACGAATATCCCGTGTTTGTTTTTCCATATATCGCATGAGAATATCGAGGCTAACATCTTGTCCCGTAATGACCAGATGACGGGCCGAATGCGCTGTCGATGGGTTGCTCGTCATGGAGCTTGAAGCTGCGAATGTCTCTCTGGATAGAGGCGTAGCACTTGCAGCGGAATGAACGGTATGATTGGTCAGATCACTTCCCGTCCCGGAATAAGATTCAGAGGGGGGAATTGAATCCACAGCGGCCCGGTGCGCTGGCGATTGAAGCTGCTTGGAGCGCTGTTTATAAGCCTCCAGATCGGTGGCGTCAACTCGCATTTGTTTACCGACGCGATAAGCGACGAGGTCTCCCTTTTTGATTAGATCGTAGACCGTCAGTTTTGATATTTTGAGTAGCTTGGATATTTCTTCGGTGGTATAGGATTGCTCCTCCGTCATCAGTGAAGATCCTCCTTCAAGGTGCAGATCATAACTATATAACCTCAACTAATGGATATTTACACTGGCACTCCAATGACAGAACAATCTTCCGATCGCTGTTATCCCCAGATTTCTTTGATCCCTTTATCAAAAGGGGAAATCCGGGGATAAAGGCGAACGCTTCGCTTCTTCAGATTATTTCTGTCCTCTCCGTTATGGTGTAAATGTTAGTTGAACATATATATTCAGATTTTAAACTATATTCGTTCATCAACGCTCATCGTCCCGGATAAACGCTGGGGTCTCTTGTACTATACCATTAACAGCCAGAGGGGATAAACTCGCCCACCACAATTCAGCTATCGATGGATTGGCTTTCAACGGGTGCGCCAAAGACTACCTTCCTATTTCAATGATCTTATGTATAATGAAATATAATTAATTATATCTAGTTATAACTAAACATAACATCGGGGGAGAAGTAGATGAAAAAGAGTATTGGATATGTGTTGGGGAGTATGTCACTTGGACTGGCTCTTGTATTGGCCGGTTGCGGTGCAAGTACGGACAGTAAGGATACATCCACAGCAATGGAACAAACCGGTTCAACACCAGCGACATCAGGTGAGAGTTCAACGGCTGGGGCAACAGATCCTCAGGAAAAGGTGGAGCTAACGATCTCAGCGGCAGCCAGTCTCACGGATGCCATGAAGGAAATCGAAACGAATTTTGAAGCCGCGAATCCCAATGTGGAGCTTAACTTCAACTTTGGCGCATCCGGTGCATTGCAACAGCAGATTGAACAAGGCGCGCCAGCAGATGTTTTTGTATCAGCTGCGACCAAAAATATGAACGCGCTCGTGGATGAGAAATTGATTGCATCCGGTGATCAGAAGAATTTACTGCAAAATTCATTGGTAGCCATTATTCCAGCGGATCGTTCAGATACCGTATCAAGCGAGAAGGATCTGACGGCGGATTCCATCAAGACCGTAGCGATTGGTATACCGGAAAGTGTACCTGCTGGAACCTATGCGAAGGAAGCATTGACCAATGCCAAACTATGGGATCAGTTGGAGGGTAAGCTTGTACAAGGCAAGGACGTCAGACAGGTTCTGCAATATGTAGAAACAGGCAATGCGGATGCGGGGTTTGTGTACAAAACGGATGCACTCACTTCTGATCAGGTGAAAATTGCATTTGAAGTGGACAAGAACAGCTATACACCAGCCAATTATCCAGTAGGGATTATTGAAGGTACGAAGCACCGGACAGAAGCAGAACAATTCTACACGTATTTGCAAACGCCTGAAGTGCTTGATGTATTTGCCAAGTACGGGTTCTCCATTCCGGAATGAATGTGAGCGCAATAGACTGGGCGGTATTCTGGCCACCGGTTCGTCTATCCCTTCAAGTTGCGCTGTTGTCCAGTGTGATCGCAGCAGTGTTTGGCATCGCTGTGGCCTGGAAGATGTCGCGTATCTCGTTCCGTGGCAAAATTGTTCTGGAAACGGCATTTATGCTTCCGCTCGTGCTTCCGCCGACCGTGGTCGGATTTATATTGCTCGTGTTACTGGGGCGTAAGAGCCTGCTCGGACAGTGGATTGAAGCCATCTTCTCCGCACCTGTCATTTTCTCTTGGTGGGCTGCCGTGATTGCCTCGGTAGTGGTTGCTTTCCCATTGGTATATCAGACGATGAAATCCGGCTTTAGCGGGATTGATCGGGATCTGGAAGATGCAGGCCGCTCCATCGGAGCGAATGAATGGCAGGTATTTCGTTATATCTCACTTCCGCTTGCAGGGAGAGCGTTGATGACAGCTTTTATCCTGGGTTTCGCTCGTGCACTGGGGGAATTCGGGGCCACGCTCATGATCGCAGGTAATATTCCGGGCAAAACGCAAACCGTACCCACTGCGATCTATGTTGCTGTGGATTCGGGCAATCAGACGATGGCCTGGATGTGGACCGGCTCTATTATTATCATTTCGTTTATCATGCTGCTCTTAACCCGACAGCCGCGCGACGGGAAAGCATGATGTGGGCTATTTAAAGTGAAAGCGATAAGGATTAGCATTCAAAAACCCGCTCAAGGAATCTTTCCTCGGAGCGGGTTTTCATTTACACAGGCCACGTATATCGTATATCATGTATGTTTACGTTCATCCAAGCCGCTATTTGTTCAGCCTGTTTGAACAGAAGGCGTCTCATAACGGGAAGGGTCGAGCGTTTTGATCATAAATACAATCTCTTCCTGCCGTTCAGGTGTCTGTACCATTTTGTGATGGAAGGGTTCATATCCCCGCCGTTCATACATGGGAGCAAGCCAGGGATGGCGGGTCGCCGTTGCCAGAAATACGGCAGGAGCATCAAGCTTCTGTAGAATGATATTTTGCTCAACCCAATCCAATAGTTTAGAGCCATAACCCTGGCTTTTATGGTCCGGACTTACCGCGAACCAGCGGATAAAAGGATAAGGACTGATAGCTTGCCGCTGTACATCTTCAGCTCGATCAAGGGTAACCGTGGCAATGATTTCTCCCCCTTTTTCAAGAATGTAGCATTCATGCTGTACAATATTATTCTGGATGACTTCCAGTGTAGCGTGTCCGGCTGGAAAAGGAATGTTCAAAGCCCGAATTGTCTCATAGGCATCAACGGTAACAGCCTGCAATTGTTCAGCATCTTCAAGCGTAGCCAATCGGTATTGTTCGGTCATGATCGATCAATCCCTTCTATGAAAATTAACTATTCCAACCAGTTAAGTTGGTTTAATATTTTGGTGTTATTTTATCATGAAATTCATGGTTGGAATATAATTCTCGAATCAGATCTGTCTATAAGTCCATCGAAAGCTTCTATATGTAAAAATGACAAAATTTTTTCCAATTTTACTCGTTTCAGGACTCGCCTAAACCATGCTCTATCCTGTAAAATAGAACTAACTGATTCCAGCCAAGAACTGAAATAAGGAGAGACGACTAATGAATACGAAACCTGATTGCGGTATATCGTTGCAAATCGACGACTATCTGGATCTTTTGCATTTTGCCATCCAAATCGAGGATCAGGAATGGCAGCAGTCCCTTATCCACCAGCTCAAAATATTTCAGCCGGAAGCGGAGCAGCGCACACCTGAAGAAGAATTATGGATGAGATTTGATTATATCAACAGTAAACTGACAGGTCTCTGCCACCAGATTCACGCGGCCCATTCAACGGATGAACGCAAGAAGTTTGAAGAACGAATCGGACTGTTGCAACTGCAGCGTATAGAAGTAGCTCGCAAAATTAAATGGGCTAGTCGCAGATAGATGCGTATTAGAATTTAATGTGATCTGCAATTGAAGAAGCGATCCCCAACCCCGTTGGAGGATCGCTTCTTTTGGTTTATTTTTTGATCAGGGAATTGGTGAAGCATAGAGAAGTTCTATAACGTTATCAGGATGTCCTATTAACATACATATTGCCTAGGTATGATATACGATGCTATTCTTTGTTCAACCTAATTCCGACTATACAAGTGTGAATGGTTAGTTAAATCGAAGATGAGGAATGGGAGTACACATCATATTGGCTGAAATGACAGCCTGTGGAGGAGATCGGGAATGGTTAATCAATGGGGGATTCAGAAATTTCGGACAGCATTGCTGTTCATTACTATGTTGGCGGTACTGGCGGGTTGCAGTTCAGGCAATGCATCGAATGAATCGGATTCCGCATCTGCGTCCGGTCAAGATAAAGTGAAGAAGATCATAGTGGGTACAGGCACTCAATTCCCGAATGTTTGCTTTATTGATGAGAATGGCAAGCTGACGGGATACGATGTAGAACTGATCCGCGAGATTGATAAACGATTGCCAGAATATGAATTCGAGTTCAGTACGATGGAATTCAAAAACCTGCTGCTCAGTCTTGAAACGAAGAAAATAGACCTGATCGCTCACCAGATGGAAGTGAATGAAGAGAGACAGGCCAAGTTCCTTTTTAATGATGAGGCATATAACATTTTTCCTAATAAAATCGTTGTGAGCGAGAAAAACCAGGATGTAAAATCCATCGAGGATCTGAAAGGTAAAAAACTGATTGTTGGCGCTACGAGTAATGCAGCTGTACTGGCTGAGAAATGGAATGCAGCGAACGGGAACGCCATCGACATTGTATATTCCGGAGCAGGGGAAGATACGAATACCCAAATCAAAACAGGTCGGGTGGATGCAACCATCAGCACGCAGTTTGCCATCGATTATCAGAATAAAGTGGTGGATGCACAGTTAAAGACTGTCGGAGAGGCTCTGTCCAACTCCAAAGTGTATTTCATTCTGAACAAGGATGAGGAAGAACTCAAAACGAAAATTGATGAAGCGCTCAAATCAATCAAGGAAGATGGAACATTGAGCAAATTGAGCACAGAGTGGCTGGGAGCCGATTACACGGTTGAGGAATAGTTCGTTGAGAAAGGTGAGCGACGGTTATGGGTAAATCATTCGATCTGTCATTGGTTCTGGATTTCGTCCCTGAACTGCTGCGATATTTGCATATTACACTGATTGTACTGGGT
Source organism: Paenibacillus taichungensis (assembly GCF_050994985.1). Classification (NCBI taxonomy): domain Bacteria; kingdom Bacillati; phylum Bacillota; class Bacilli; order Caryophanales; family Paenibacillaceae; genus Paenibacillus; species Paenibacillus taichungensis. The sequence continues at coordinate 414,872 of NZ_CP194720.1, forward strand.
GGCTCCATTGTGCTCGGTCTGGTGGGCGGTGTGCTTCTGGCGGTTCCGAGGTTATACCGGATTCCGGTGCTGAGCCAGCTCGCGACCCTGTACGTCTCTTTCATGCGGGGCACACCGATTCTCATCAAGTTGTTTCTGGTCTACTACGGATTACCTGAATTGCTCAAGCCTATAGGAGTCGATCTGTCCAGGACTGATCCGCTGGTATTTGTCATCGTGACTTATGCGTTAAGTGATGCAGCGTCCTTTGCGGAAATCTTTCGCGGAGCTGTGCGCAGTGTGGACAAGGGACAGACGGAAGCAGCTTATGCAGCGGGCTTAACCACGTTTCAGTCGTTTCGGCGGATTGTGGTTCCGCAGGCACTCATTGTTGCTTTTCCGAATATGGCAAATACGTTGATTGGCTCGTTAAAGGATACGTCACTTGCATTTTCGATTGGGGTTATGGATATGGTGGGCAGGGGGCAAACGCTGATCTCGGCTACATCGCATGCACTTGAAGTGTATATCAGTCTGTCGGTTGTCTACTATGTTATTGTGCTGGTACTTGAAAAAGGATTTGCTGTCGCTGAACGCAGACTCCAGCGTCACGAACGTAAGAAAGAAGTCCGTGGGCCAGCGGTAAGAGCTGAACGCCTGAAACGAATAGCGGGGTGAGCGAATGTCTATTGATTTCAACTTTATCTACACATCTTTTTTCCAGATTCTAAAGGCATTGCCATTGACACTCGTCATTACGATTGTACCGTTGATCGCAGGTTTTGGCGTTGGTCTGGTCACGGCTTTAATTCGAATCTATAAAGTTCCCTGGGTCTACCGAATCGCTGATTTCTATGTCTCGTTTTTCCGGGGGACACCGATGCTGATGCACTTGTTTCTAATCTATTACGGGATTCCGCTGATCATCGACAAGCTTGCAGCCCGGTACGGCTGGGCCTTTCAGTCGTCTTCCATTCCGATTCTGGTGTTTGTGCTATTCGCCTTCTCCTTAACTGCGGGAGCTTATATGTCTGAGATTATCCGTTCCGGCATTCTGGCGGTGGATACCGGGCAGATGGAAGCTGCACATGCCGTGGGCATGAGTACCTCCCAGGCGTTGAGACGCATTATTTTACCTCAGGCTGTTGGTGCGGTTCTACCGAATCTGTGCAGCATGTTTGTTGGTTTCCTGCATGGATCAACTCTTGCATTTACCGTGTCACAGATGGATATTCTCGGCAAAGCGGATGTAGTGGCTTCAGTCAGTCTGAAATTCCTGGAGGCTTTCATTGCTGCCGCATTGATCTACTGGGGTCTGACGGTAATTGCCGAACGAATTACAGCTTTGCTGGAACGCAGAGTTGCCGTGTACAGCAAAGGAGGGGTGTCATGATATCACTGACGAATATACACAAATCTTTTGGTCAGCAGGAAGTGTTGAAAGGTATTGATCTGACTGTGGAGCAGGGGGATGTTGTTGCCATTCTTGGACCGAGCGGATCCGGCAAAACGACATTGCTGCGCTGTGTAAATTTTCTTGAACGTGCCGATGAGGGCAAGGTACAGATCAGCGGGTTAACCGTAGACTGTAAGCATGCCCGCAAACATGACATTGTGCAGTTGCGGCGAAAAACGGCAATGGTGTTCCAGCATTATAACCTGTTCAAACATAAAACGGTGCTGGATAACGTAACGGAAGGGTTAATCATTGCCCAGAAAATGTCCAAAGCAGATGCTCGTGAACGAGCCTTGCGTGTACTTGAACAAGTGGGTCTGTCCGCCAAAATTAATGAGTATCCCAGCATGCTGTCAGGTGGCCAACAGCAGCGGGTAGGCATTGCTCGGGCGCTGGCACTGAATCCAGAGGTAATTCTGTTCGATGAACCAACTTCTGCGCTTGATCCTGAACTTGTAGGTGAGGTGCTGTCGGTCATTCGATCGATTGCCCAGGAAGGCATCACCATGATTGTTGTCACCCATGAAATGGGTTTTGCCCGTGAGGTGGCAAATCGAGTTGTATTCATGGATGGGGGTTCCGTAGTGGAAGAAGGCACACCGGAGGAAGTGTTTGTGCGGCCCAAACAGGAACGTACCCGCCAATTCCTCAGTCGATACTCTTCCGATTGGAGTTATGTCATCTGACGATATAGGCGCAAGCTGGAGTAACTGACGATCCCGGCCCGGCATATGCTGTAGCAGGCAAATGCTGATAGGCCGGGTTTTTCTATGGGTGAAGCAGGCCGTGACGGTAAGGAGGAGGACCATGCAGAGCAAAATCGATGAAATACTCACACATATTGCACATTCTCACCAGCAGGTTGCGCGTGTACTGGATGCCAAACGTCAAGTCGCTGTGCGCATGTCTGAAATCATCAATCATTTGCCGGATATCGAACCGGAGCTGGATGGCGTTGACGGTCTGCTGGACAGCTCGGGACAAATCAACAAAAGCATCATCTCCTATTTGGGAGGCCTGGCAGACCTGGAAGAAGCCGTAGCCGAAACGCTGACCCAGGTGATGCGGGAAATGGCGGATCAAGAGGAAGAATAAGCCCGGAAGGCGGGTGAATGGACATGAGCAGAGAACAAAGTCTCATACTGATGCTGGACGCAGCAGCCAAGATGCAGTGGAATATTGCCCTGATTTTGGAGGCCAAGGCGATTGAAGCCGAGAAGGTAAGGAACTGGGCGTTAAATCATTTGAATGGTGAGGCTTTTCTGACGCATAGCGATCAGGTGGCAGAGCCACTCAAAATGCATGATCAGCTGGTGGAAATACTGGAAGGATTGACCCGAATGGAAACCGGATTATGCAACAACCTGAAGGCCATCATGGTACAGAACGATAGTGAAGAAGGCGGCATGGACGGTGGCATGTTTGGCGGTATGGATATGGGGGATCTCGGAAAATGAGTCTGTTGCGGCGTGAGCAGGAAGCGAAACTGTCCCTCATTGAGTCCATTGCACACAGTCAGCAGGCGCTCGCCCGCATTCTGGACAGTGTGGCCAGCGTGTCTGCCCACTCGGAAGTATCCGCCCGCAGTCTGGCCGAGAACATTCGTTTGCTGAGCCGTTATCAAGAAGAGATGTCCCGGATGGTTACGGGGATTCAATTAGCCCGAATCCAGCATGGGGAGCCTGGTGTGCCATGGCTCAAAGACCCTGGATATGCGATACGCATGGTCCGGAACATACAGGAGGAATGTTGACATGTTAAAGAAGAAAAAAATACGTCTGAGAACCAAAAGAGCTCTGCTTGCTCGCGGGGCCCGTCTGCGTAAAATCCGTAAACTACGTGCGGTCAAAGGCAAACGTGTACTGCACAAACGTACCCTCAAAGGACGCAGTGCGTGGCTCAAAAAAAAGAAACGTGCGGTACGACGGCACCGGAGTGTGAAGCCGGCGCAACCGTTCGTCCCGGCTACCCCTACCGATCCGAACCCGGACAGCGCGTACAGCCAGGGGTACAACGAGGCGTACAACGAGGGATTCAACGCGGGTTTCGCCAAGGGATTCGAGGACGGACATCAGTTGGCTTACAAAGCACAGTAACAGAGTAGGTGTGCATTTTCGGATGACTATAGATGCATGTCCAGTGTATGACGATTGCCCGGGGGGACGGATCCCTCCGGGTTATTTGTATCGCCGCAAAAGCGGACATGCCCGTGCAGGCGGATGTGGAGGGCAGACGCCAATTTTGCGCCTTGCAGGACACCCGTCCATGATGCATCTGACCCCGGGGCATATCCTTTAGAGGGAACACCAATCTCGGGGAGAATCTGAAAGTGGGATCTCCTGAAGGAAGACAGGGTGAAGGATGTGGCAAAACGACGACACCGGCCGCCTACAGAAGCGGAGACGGCTTACCGTGGCGGATATGCAGAAGGCCGCAGATTTGGCGGCTGTCAGGCCATGATGGAGCGAGTGCAGATGTTTGAGCCGACCGTGCGGAATATGAAAGTGCTGTACATTCCGCAAGGATTCGATGCCATCGATGAAGGCGTCATTGGAGCCTTGCAGCAATCTGTTCGTGAATGTGTTGTCGGATCGCCGGCAAACATGCTGCAGGAAGCCAGCCAGCACAGGCCCGATCTGGTGCTGGTCATGAATGGACTACACGTATTTCCCCCCGATCATCTGGAACAGGTGAATGGCATAAGGGGACTGGGAATTCGAACAGCAGTATGGTTTGTGGATGACCCTTATTTTACCGAAGATACGACAAGCATTTGCCAGCATTATGATGTTGTGTTCACGCATGAGGAAGCGGCTGTGCCGTTCTATACTGCACATGGAGCGGGTCGGGTGGTCTATATGCCGCTGGCAGTGAACCCGGGGATGTTTCAGCCAAGGCGTACGGGGCCGCAGCATCAGTATGACATTTGTTTTATCGGTACCGGATTCTGGAATCGAATTGCACTGTTCGACGAGCTGGCTCCTTTTCTGGCGGACAAAAAGGTATTCATTGCCGGCAGTCAGTGGAACCGGCTGAAACGCTTCGACATCATGGGCCAATTTATCCATGAGGGCTGGATTGATCCGGGAGCAACAGTGGATTATTACAATGGCGCCAAAATCGTGATTAACGTTCACCGGACTTGCGAGAATGGGGAAGACAATCGCAATACGCATCATCTTCAAGGTCATTCCATTAATCCGCGGACGTATGAGATCAGCGCCTGTGGCACGATGCAGATAACGGATGCACGCAATGATCTGCCACGCTACTACCGGCCTGGATATGACATCGAGACCTTTACAACCGCGGCTGAACTTCAGCACAAAATCAAATATTATCTGCACCATGAAGAGGAACGGCGAGCCCTAGCTTGGCGTGGGCTGCTTACCACACTGAACCAGCATACGTTCACTCGTCGTATTGCTCAGCTGCTGGAACACGTGTAAATCACTTTCTGCAGAACAGCAAGAGTTAGAGAATCCTATCCCAAAAATAAAAGGAGTGGCGGTATGTCTCTCAAACACCGTAAAACGAGAAAGTCTCATGCACCAGTGCTCAGTCTGGCTGACCAAGCACGCAAAAACGGGCAACATGCCGGATATGATGCGGGTAAGGAAGAAGGATATCTTCGCGGCCGTGCCAACTATATAGTCAATTGTGCACAGGAACCATTGCCTTTTCGACAGATCCACGTCCTGTACGTATCTTCAGGTAAAGGTTTCCCGTACTCTCCACTGGATGAGGCAATCATGGCCACATTACAGGGCATGGTTGCTCAGGTAACTCTTTCCGATCCACGCCAGCCTGTATCGGAAATTGCATTGCAAACCCGCCCTGACCTGGTGCTTGTACTGGATGGTATGGATATTCCACTGGAACATCTCGATGCAATCCGCCAAGCAGGCATTCAGACGGCAATTTGGCTCACGGATGATCCGTACTATACGGATATGACGCTTGAGACAGTGCAGCATTTCGATCATGTGTTCACCTTGGAACTGAACTGTGTCGAGTTGTATCGACAAAACGGCTGCCCTTCAGTCCACTACCTGCCGTTTGCCGCCTTTACCAACCACTACTTCCCAATTACAACGCCGTCTTCACTCCACCGGGAAGTCAGCTTTATCGGTTCGGCTTACTGGAACCGGGTGTATTTCTTTAATCCGATCATGGCACAGCTGATGTCACACAATACTGTGTTTAATGGCATCTGGTGGGATCGCCTGCCTGACTATGCTGCTTACGGTGAGAAGATTGAATTGGGGCGCTGGATGAGTCCTCAGGAAACGAACGATGTTTATAACGGTACCAAAATTGTCATCAACCTTCACCGTTCCCACGAAGACGATTCCGTCAATAACAACCATGTTAAAATTCCACCAGCCTCCCCGAATCCGAGAACATTTGAAATTGCAGCTTCCACGACTCTTCAATTGACCGATGCACGGGATGATCTGGCACGTTTCTATAAACCAGGTGTAGAAATCGAGACTTACTCTTCCCCTCAGGAGCTGCTTGATAAGGTTGAATACTACCTCACTCATGAGAAAGAGCGCCGTGAGATTGCACTTCGAGGACTGGAACGGACATTAAAGGATCACACGTATGGAAAAAGAATCAACGAACTGCTGAGTATTATATTCCCATAATCCTGTCCGGAAGGAGGTGTGCACAGAACCCTGACATTCGTATTCAGGGTCCGTGCAGCCATGGCGACTAAACCCAAACTCATGTTGTTTTCCCATGTGTGCAACACCCGCAGCATTACGGGGGCGGAGAAGCTGCTGCTTCATTTTATGAGGGAAATGGGTACCGTCTTCGATTGTGTACTTGTCGTGCCTCAGGAAGGTAAGCTTGCCGGACTTGCACGGAGATTCGATATTCAGGTCAAATTATGCTTTCTGCCGATGCTTCACGGTGTGTACACACCTTACCGGGGGATTGCGACAGATGCAGAACAGCTTCGCCATAAACCAGATTATCAGGAAGTGGTCTCCCTTATTCGGGAGACTGCACCTGATCTGGTGTTAACGAACACCTGCGTCAATGTGATGCCTGCTGTAGCGGCGAAGTCACTGCAAATTCCGGTGATCTGGAAGATTACCGAGATTATTGCGTTGAATGAACATACAAACGAAGCTGTACAGATGATTGGGCGTTACTCCGATTGGATCATAGGTATATCCGAAAGTGCAGTAGCACCATTCAAACAAGCGGGCATGAGCGACAAACTCACCGTGATTTCCCCAACCTGTGATCCGTCTCTGCCAGCACCAGATCGATGGGTGCACTTAAGGGAACGCAAACGCAAAGAGCTTGGTTTCAAGCCATCACAGATCTGCATTGGTTACATCTCTTCCTTTATATATGATGCAAAAGGTCTGAAACCTTTTGTGGATATGGCTCTGCAATTGTGCGAAACCCATCCACGCTGCCGTTTCTGGATCATTGGTACATCAGCGGACAAAAAGTACTATGACGAATGTGTATCACGGGTGAAAAAATCCGGATATTATCGGAGATTTACCTTTACGCCGTTTGAAGAGAACGTATCACTGGCCTATACGGCTATGGATATCGTTGTTATCCCGAGTATGGTCAAAGAAGGATTCGGAATGACCGCGCTGGAGGGGCTTTATTTTGCCAAACCGGTTATCGCATTTGCCCAGGGCGGATTGAAGGAATTGCTGGAATCGGTAGGCAGTGGTGCATTTCTGGCTCCGCCGGGTGATACTCAAGCGCTGTTCACGCTGGCCACAACGTTGTTGAATGATCCTGAACTGGCTTCCGACACCGGATGGCGCAATCGGACAGAAGCGGAAAAGCTCTATGGTATTGAAACCTACAGGGCAAAGTTGCATACGATGGTGACACAGTGGTTAACGCGTTTTCCCGGATGGTTTCCGTATATTCAGCCTCCGAATGGTCCAGTGTACGCATGGGGCGAGGGGCAATTGCGAACCGTGCTGGTTCTGGAACCAGCTACAGTTCGGGCACTTTTATTTCCACTGAATGTGATCCAGACGTTGCCGCTCTCACCGTTACCTCCGCTTGCGATAGGTCAACTTGTCCATGAAGCAACAGACACCCGATCAAACGGCAGAACGGGACGGAGCCGTCACCAGCGATTATCCCATCGCAGTGGGGTTCATGACAGAACGAAACGGGTGACGGGAACAGGTAGAAGGAAGCTGAAGGCGCGTAAAAAGAAACGTGTACGCGTGGGGCAACCGACTGCTCGCAAACGTGCTCCTGGCAAAGCCAGACGAAGCCGGGTACGCCGGAGATTATCCAATAGACGATGAAGGCAGGGATTACGATGAAGATCATGACGGTGCTGGGGACGCGACCTGAAATCATACGGCTCAGCCTGATCATTTCCAAGCTGGACCAGTACGCGTCCAAACATATTCTGGTACACACGGGGCAGAACTTCACGGAAAGTCTCAGCGGTCTTTTCTTCAAGGAAATGGGCTTGCGGGCGCCGGACTACGTCCTTCAGGATGAAGCGGCCTCGTTGGGTCGGCAGTTATCCTCGATGTTTACGCAAATGGAAGATTTATTAAATCAGGAGCAACCGGATAAAGTGCTGCTGCTCGGCGATACGAACAGTGCATTATGTGCTGTGTTGGCTGAACGGATGGGCATACCCGTCATTCATATGGAAGCGGGCAACCGATGTTTTGATCTGGATGTGCCTGAGGAGAAAAATCGCCGGGTCATCGACGCCATTTCAACCATTAATATGCCTTATACCGAACAGAGCAAGAAACATTTGGTTAGTGAAGGGGTTCCCAGTCGACGAATTGTGCTGACAGGCAATCCGATCTATGAAGTGATGCGTCACTACGACACACAGGTGAGTACCAGCAAAATATTGAAAAAATTGAAGCTGAAGTCCGGGCAATATTTTTTGGTTACGGCCCATCGGGCAGAGAATGTTGATCACCCTCCTCATTTGCTGGAGATCATGAAAGGCTTGAACCAGGTTGCTGAAGAACATGCCATGCGAGTCATATGCAGCATTCACCCTCGAACGGCTATTCGAATTGCCGAGCATCTGCAACTGGAGATGCACCCGCTGGTGGAATTTCACGAACCATTCGGTTTTTTCGACTTCGTGATGCTGGAACGACATGCACGCTGTGCACTTACGGACAGTGGTACCGTACAGGAGGAGTGCTGCATTATGGGTGTGCCTACGGTAACCATGCGTCGCACAACAGAACGACCGGAGACGGTGGATTGCGGCAGCAACGTGGTCTCAGGTCTGGATGCGGAGCGTATTGCGGGCTGTGTGAAAGTAATGATCGAAATGTCAAACGACTGGGATTGTCCACAAGGCTACAAAGCAACCGATGTATCCAGTAAAGTGGTCAAATTTCTGCTTGGAGGGAAAATGCATGTTTGAAAATAAGCGTATACTCGTAACTGGCGGTACGGGATCATGGGGTTATGAACTTGTGGCTCAACTGTTGCCCCAGCAGCCCAAGGAGATTATTGTATACTCCCGGAATGAGTCCAGCCAAGTGGCGATGAGCCGTGAATTCGAAGACCCGCGTCTTCATTTTCGCATTGGTGATATTCGAGACAAGGAAGCGTTGACGGTTGCCTGTCAACAGGTGGATTATGTGTTTCATCTCGCAGCGCTCAAGCATGTTCCAGTGTGTGAAGATCAACCCTACGAAGCACTCAAAACCAATGTGATCGGCACACAAAATGTCATCGAAGCTGCAATTGAAAATAATGTGGAAAAAGTCATTTACATCTCGACCGACAAGGCCGCTAATCCATCCAATTTCTACGGCATGACTAAGGCGATCGGAGAGAAGTTGATCGTATACGCCAATCTGCTCCACAGCAATACGCGATTTGTCACTGTACGTGGTGGCAATGTACTTGGAACGAATGGCAGTGTTGTGCATTTGTTCAAAAATCAGATTCGTCAGAAAGGTCAAGTTTCCATTACCGACATGAACATGACGCGGTTCTTTCTGACCTTGAAAGATGCCATCACCTTGCTTTTCAAAGCATCGGTGGAAAGCGTGGGTGGCGAGATTTTTGTTATGACTATGCCGACGTGCAAAATTGTGGATCTCGCTGAAGTGTTGATTGAGGATTCAGGTGTGGAGAATGTGTCCATTGTGGAGCGTGGCACCCGGCCAGGCGAGAAGATTCATGAAATACTGATGAGTGAATTCGAGAGCATGACAACCGTTGTATACGATGAGCAATACTTGGTGATTTTGCCTACCCTCGGCATACCGGGGTTGAAGGAGCATTATACGAATTGTCCTCCAGTATCCTTCAGCAGCTTCAGTTCTGAGCATCAGCTGATGACCAAACAGGAGATTCGTGACATTCTGCAACGCGGAGGATTTCTGTCATGAAGCTGCTGATACTTGGGGGGAACGGAATGGCCGGCCATATTCTGGTCGACTATTTCCGCCGTCAAGGCGTGCATAGCGTTTTCTACACGACCCGTGATGTATCGGACCCTAATGGTCTTCTGTTGGATGTAAATGACTGCTTTATGGTCGACCGTCTGGTGGAGGTGGTGCATCCGGATGTCATCATTAACGCAGTGGGTGTTTTGAACAGCTTTGCAGATGAAGACAAAATTACCGCTTATCACATTAATGGATTCCTGCCGCATCGTTTGCGGCGGGTTGCCGACACGATTGGGGCACGTCTGATTCATATCAGTACAGATTGTGTGTTTAGTGGGGATCGAGGGGCGTACCGAGAGGATGATGTTACCGATGGAACATCTGCCTATGCAATCACAAAAGCATTGGGTGAAGTCCAGGATGCTGGACATCTGACGATTCGCACGTCCATTATTGGACCTGAAATTCGGAAGGGTGGCATCGGTCTGATGCATTGGTTCATGTCCACTACAGGGGAAGTTGGCGGATATACACGTGTCTTCTGGAATGGGGTAACCACCCTTGAATTGGCCAAATGGGTAGATCATTATCTGTCGTCCCCGCTTAGCGGTCTGATTCATTTGGCTCATCCGAAACCTGTCAGCAAGCATGATCTGCTTCTCCTGTTCCAACAGACATGGAATAAGCAGGATGTTGTTGTCGTACCGGATGATAGCGTGGTGCAGGATCGTACGCTGGTGTCCACACGTGAGGACGTGAAGACAGACCTTCCGGATTATTCTACAATGCTGAAGGAGCTGGCATTATGGATGGAGCAGAGCTGACAGGCAAAAAGGTGCTGATCACAGGTGCGTCCGGTTTTACCGGACGGCATGCGGTCGCTTATTTCCGGGCAGCTGGTGCAGTAGTTACAGCGGTGGTCAGGCGAGTCGGAGCGCATTCGTTCGGCGATGGTGTAGCTGTGCATGTCTGTGATTTGAATGAAAAACAGCAAGTTCGTCATTTGATTGACGAGGTGAAACCGGACTATGCCTTGCATCTCGCAGGCAAAAATTCGGTGCCGGAGTCCTGGTCCGATCCGCTACTAGTATTGGAGACCAATGTGATGGCTGTACTGTATCTGCTAGATGCTCTCCGGAGCTGCCCAGCGGCACGGACCGTTATTGTAGGTTCCCGGTTAAAATACACGCCTGAACCCGGTCGGCCTCCGCACCCTCCCCACCCGTACAGTCTCAGCAAAGCACTGGAGGAGATGGTGTCGCTGTCGTGGATGTCCCTCTTTGGACAGCAAATTATGCTGGCAGAGCCGGGCAATCTGATCGGTGCAGGTCCTTCAACAGGAATATGTTCGCTGCTGGCACGTCATGTTGTCGCCTGTGAACAGGAAGGTAAAACGGAGCCTTTCCGTCTATCTGGCCGGGATAATACCCGTGATTTTCTGGATGTACGGGATGCGGTTCGGGCCTACGCAACCTTGCTTGTTCAGGGCACGTCAGGCACCGTTTACCCCGTCGTATCGGGCAAAGAGAGAAGCCTGGGTGAAATAGCGGATACGCTGCTGACCATGACTGAAGCGAAAGTACCCGTACGCTGGGACGGAGCTTCTTCTGGTCCGGACGGCGCTGGAGAGCAGGAGGAGATGTCACTGCTGCGCAAGTTGGGCTGGCAGCCACTGATTCCTTTTGCCCAATCTCTTCAGGACATTCTGAGCGATGTTCGTACTCAGCAAGGGAGGTCCACTGGATGAATCCAAGAGTGTCCATTGTCATTCCGTTTTACAATTGTCCATATGTGCCTCAAGCGATTCAAAGTGCGATGAACCAGACGTATCCCGATGTGGAAATCATTATCGTCAACGATGGCTCCACCCGGCATGCGGATCTGCTTCAGCCTTATCTTCCATACATTAATGTTCTGGGCAAAAGTAATGGCGGCACAGCTTCAGCTCTGAATCACGGCATCCGTCATGCCTCCGGGGACTATGTCGCCTGGCTGAGTTCGGATGACCTCTTATATCCGGATAAGATTCGTCATCAGGTTGAATTTATGCAACGGGAGAATGTGCTCATCTCACATACCAACTTTAATTACATTAATGAGCATTCAGCGGTGACCAAGTTAAACGGGGGAGCAGAACCGGTGGCCGAACCGGAGTGGCTGCGCCTCTTCGTATACGGCAATCCGGTGAACGGCTGTACTGTGATGATTCGCAAGGATCTCTTTAGTGGGGTGGGCCTGTTCAATGAACTGTTGCCTTATACGCATGATTTGGATCTATGGATGCGCATTTTGCTGAACGGCCATCGGTTTCCATATCTGAACGAATCGCTTACGGCATATCGACGGCATGGGGGAATGGGGACAGTACGCCATGCGGATGCCATCGGTCGGGAGGCCTCCATGGTATGGTCCAGATATCGGGAGCCTTTGTTGCAGCGGATTGCTGCCATGGGGGGATAAAGAACTTTGGTGGGGGTTATGGAGGCCGCAAGTTGGCCGAATAACGCCCTCTTTATTTATATGCATTTCTATCAGAATCTTACTGATGGAAAGCCACTCTTTGGATTAATGCAAAATGCTCATATACGTAATTTATGAGTCGTTATGCAACAGATGCCCGATACCTAACGGATCTATCCTCATATAATAGGGAGAATGGTAATATTCACGCGGAGAAAGGGGAGGACCGAATGGAGCCCAAGGTATCAATTGTCATTCCTTTTTATAATTGTGCGTATATCGAGCAGGCTGTTCACAGCGCCATTCACCAGACGTATCCGCATATTGAGGTCATTGTGGTGGATGACGGCTCTACGAAGCATGTGGAGCGGCTGCAACCATTCATGGATCGCATTCACTATATTCTAAAAGAGAATGGTGGAACAGCAACCGCGTTAAACGAGGGAATCAAACAGGCGACAGGTGATTACTTTGTCTGGCTCAGCTCCGATGATGTGATGTTGCTGGACCGGGTAGAGAAACAACTGAAGTTCATGCTTGACGTCAAGGCTTCGTTCTGTCACGGTGCCTATCATTATGTAGATGCGAACAGCGAATGGATGGACACGGTTAGACCAGAGGTAGGGAGTCGTCTGGAGATGCTTCAGGTGCTGACCGAAGGTTGCCCAATCAACGGTTGCACTGTGATGCTTGAGATGGATGCATTTCGAAAGTTCGGCATGTTTGACACCGATTTTCGCTACACGCATGACTATGAGATGTGGCTGAGACTGTTTCCGCTCTATGAGCTGTTCTATTACAATGAGCCACTGATGTGTTATCGGGTTCATGAATCAATGGGAACCAAGAAACACTTTGAGGCATTGAAAGCCGAGATGGAACTTGTTCAAGCGAAGCATCGGCCCGTATTACTCAATCTGCTGCAGGTTGGCGGTTACTGGAAGTAGATGTGACAAGTGATGGAAGAAACCACGAATAGCTAGCTAGTGAACCGCAAGAAAAAGAGGGTATTCGGTTGCCGTAAAGTGATTACGGCATGAACGAATATCCTCTTGTTTGTTCCTGTTTGTAAAGTTACTTGACTCTAATTTTTTTCGGAAGTGAGTATGTGCATGGTTGCCGGATCAGGAAAAACGTATCCTTTGGGCAGCTTCCTCATCAATTCGTTCATTACAGCGTAATCCACCTCGATATGCGTCGTCGACACAGGGGTGGAGAACCAACGATTATACAAATCACTAGGGACGAGCAGTGTCATATTCTCTGACCTCCCAACTGAATGGCTTCCTGATAGACATGCAGCGTGCGCAACCCCATCTCCTCCAGTGATCGATGTTGTTCAGCCCATGCTTTGGCTGCTGCTCCTACCTTTGCACGGGTAGCATCATCCTGCAGAAGGGCATTTAACAGTGCGCTAAGGGCTTCGACATCCTGTGGTGGAACGACCCAACCAGTATGTTCAGGCTGCACCATCTCAGGCATGCCTGCCGTACCGCTGACAATGACAGGCAATCCGGCGAGCTGAGCCTCTGTAACCGAGAAAGGCTGCGTATCCTGCAAGCTGGGCTGTACATAAATGTCAGCATGGCGTAGGAATGAAGGGATGTTGTCGAGTTTCCCCCAGAAAACGATGTCAGCACCTACCCCAAGATCATTGGCTAGGGAGCGCAAATCCTCCATCAGATTGCCTTCCCCAGCAATCCAGCAGACCCAATCCGAGCGATTCTTCTTAAGGCTGGAGAGTGCTTTGACCAGAATATGAACCCCTTTGATGTGTTCCAGTCTGCCCGTAAAGGCGATCACTTTTTTGCCCGCTGTCTTCCTCTGACGGAACTTGACTGCTGCTTGGGCACGGTAGGCCGGAATATCTACAGCATAAGGAATAATTCGAAATTTGGACTCGGGAACATGGAGGTCCGTAAGTGTGCTCTTAATCCAATGGCTGGAGACCAGAATAAGCTGGGATTGTTCAGCGCTTCGCTCTTCCAGTGACAGGAAGTAACGTCCGCGTTTGGATTGCAAGTATTCGGGAAGTGTGAGCTTCGCGTTAGAGTTCTGAGCATCGTAAAAGGCTTCGCGCGCAAGCGCTCCGTGATAACTCGTTACCATGGGTGTGTTGCGGTTTAATATACGTCTCATTGCAACCGCTGCTACCGGGTCCTGCGCGTGGATGACATCGTAATGATCAACGCCGAGATAGGCAGCTCCCATTTCAAAGGCATACCTGTTCAATTCATAATAAGCCACGAGAGAATCGGCAGTGAATTGAGGCAAATCTGTCGGATTAAGTTTGGCTTGAAGCATGGGCCATACCTTATCTTTGGAGAAGGAACGATTGAGATTGCGAATGTACACTTCATTTTTGGCTCCGTTGGTGCCCATAATATCCACCTCTACGCCAAGAGCCATCAGCCTGTCAGCCAGCTGTTTCACATATGTCCATATTCCACCCATCTGTGTAAGCTCCCAATAAGTCACGAGCAGAACTCTCATAGGTACCTCCTTGTCACGGCCTGTACAGGCCGATCTTCTATCCTGTTAGTTTATGAAAAAAAGCAGACAAAAGGGTGGGCATTTCGTTGGAATTAATTAAAATGGGTGATTGCAAATAGCAATGGACGAGAGCAGGCATACCATATCTAGAGAAAGGTTCAACTCTGCTTTAGAGGAGGGATATACCGTGGCCGCATATGTACTGGAGATTCACGAAAACTTGCTGCAAACCGTTGTACCGGTGAGATATATGGACATTGAATTGTCATTTGTGGGAAATGACGATGTGGATATCTTTGTCGGAGGAATCAGTCACACCCGTGGGGAGTTGTATCGCTATCTTTGCCGGATTGGGGCTGACACAGGAAATCACATTATTCATAATCTCGCGGTCTCATCCGATCCGTGCGAACTGCGCATCATTAGCAACAGTTCTATACCAAGTCATCTGGTTATTCGAATGTACTGCAGAAGTGACCAAGGCCAGACCTTGGGTATACTTTCGGAGCATCAGATGATCAAATTGGCAGATTAGCAGAGGTCACCATAATGAGCATCGATTAACCAATGGGGTGGGGCAGGAGAAAACCTGGTCCATTTTTTGGCATACATACGTGATTTGTTATCCAATAAAAAATAGCTTGACAGCAAAGGTATTTTCATTAGAATTAACCTATGCTTAAACAAAAGTTTAAAACGACGGTTTAAAACAAGGGTTTGAAACGTCGTGAATATAAGGCCGATGGAGAGACACATACAAAGATAATGCCTCCAGGCCGGAAAAGAGAGTGGAGAGAGTGAAACAACAAACAGCAGTGCCCCAGGACCCGGCGGAGTTTTCAATTAAAACGATTATTCTGCCGCTACTGGCTATTATTGTTGGGATGATTATGGTCATCTTGGACAGCACGGTGGTTAACGTGGCAATTCCGAATCTGGTTCAATATTTTGAGACCGATTTGAAGACCATTCAATGGACGGTTACAGGATATACGTTGGCCTTGTCAGCCGTCATTCCGCTGGCGGGATGGTTGACCGACCGATTTGGTGCCAAAAGAGTATTTCTGTTCACGATCGCAATGTTTACTCTGGGTTCAGTCTTGTGTTCGATTGCGCAATCTCCTGAACAATTGATTATTTACCGTATCATCCAAGGGCTTGGCGGAGGTATGGTTGCGCCGATTGGTATGGCGATGGTATTCCGTCTGGCTCCTCCTGAAAGAAGAGGTTCTATCATGGGTATGCTCGGGATTCCGATGCTGTTGGCCCCTGCGCTGGGTCCGGTATTATCCGGCTGGTTCATTGAGTCATTCAGCTGGCACTGGATCTTCCTGATCAATCTGCCGATTGGTATTGCCGCGTTTATTCTATGTATCAAATTCCTGCCGGATACGGATCGTGGACGCACGCCTGCGCTTGATCTGCTCGGTATGATTCTGGCACCAATCGCATTCTCGATGCTCGCATACGGTGTAAGTGAAGGCGGAACAAGCTGGACGTCTGCAACAACACTGACAGGTGTGATTGTCGGAGGCGTAGCGCTGATCTTATTCGTTATCGTGGAGCTTCGTCACAAAAATCCGCTGTTGGAACTTCGGGTGTTCAAATCATCTGATTTCACACGGGGTATTATTCTGGCATGGGTATCACAAGTCGCTTTATTTGGTGCAATGATTTTGATTCCACTTTATCTGCAACAAATTAAAGGCTATACTGCATTGGAAACAGGGCTCATTCTGCTCCCGCAGGCGCTGGCTTCGGGTGTGGGTATGCCGCTTGGTGGACGTTTGTTTGATAAAATTGGTGCAAGACCACTCGCTTTCGTGGGTCTGGGTATCATCTCGGGTGCACTGTTTATTCTGTCATCGATTACGGCGGAAACGGGCCTTGGCCTGATCATTCTTAGCCTTGTCATGATGGGATTGGGTATGGGTTTCTCCATGATGCCACTCAATACGCATGTACTGAATGCTGCTCCACGTAAGCTGGTAGGTCGGGTTACCCCGCTTACTGCTGCTGCACAACAAGTGGTTGTGTCCTTTGCAGTTGCCGGCTTGACCGGATTCCTGACCTCCCATATTGCAAGCAATACAGCTGGAGCTACTGATGCTACAAGTGTAGTGAATGGCTTAGTGGCTGGTTTCAACGATACCTTCTTCCTGGCAGCGTGTATTGCCTTGTTTGGATGCCTGCTTAGTCTGATCTTGCGCAAACCAAAACGGATGGAGGAAGAATCCCTTCAAACAGGGGATCAGCCTGATCCTGCAATGATGATGGGACACTAATTCTTATAATCTGATTTCATGAATTTAATGTTTAGGCAGTTCAGAGCATCTTTCTGAACTGCCTTTTTGTTTTGTTTAAAAGAAAATGCTCAAGGCAGTCATCATTTCCCGAAATGAAGTGGCGTATCGGTCAGGGGAGAAGGAGATGGCCATATGCTGTCTGCCTTGAATGCGTATATATTCCCGCAGCTTTTTGTTGCGCATAAGGTCTACCGCTTCAGATACAGCGGTTTTCACGTTGCCTATCGGATAGAATTTTCCTGTTCGGTTATGAGTAATAAAGGACCTTACGCCATCCGAATCGGTACTGAGAACCGGGCATCCGCAGCTGATGGCTTCAGCAACGGCATATCCAAAGCCTTCAAGTAGGGATGTGGACAGCATGATACCCCCGGAAGCTGCAACCATGGAGTAGAATGTAGGCATCTGGGAATGGGGCACGTTGATAAAGATGCCAATCCGATCTTCAAGCCCGTATTCCGCAAGCATGTGACGGAACATGACCTCGTCCTCCGGATTAGCCAAGGTCGGATCATGGAAAAACCATAGTCTGGCTTTTGGAATTTTTTTAATGATTTCGCTGGATATCATCAAATACTCCCGCCAGTTTTTATTGTGTTCGAGCCTTCCTACCCATGCAAGTACCGGATAGGGAGGAGTATCCACCGAAATTGGGGCAAAGGTATTGGTATCCAGCATATTGGGAATGACAAACCGGTGAAGCCAAGGGCACATATGAATGAACAGCTCCAGTAAATGATCTGTTGGAGGAATGACCGCAGCATTACAGTGGGCTTGAAGATAAGGTACTCCCATCTGAATGGTTTCCATAGCCTGTTCACGCGTCCCGAGTCCCTGTGCTTCATAGATAATGCGTCCTTTATACCCGAGGGCTCTTAATCTGCCCGGCATGGCAATATCGGAGGTAACAATAATGGCATCATAACGATGATGATGAATCAAACTGTGAATTTCCTCATCACTGGAAGCGGTGAAGACCGGCGTGCTGGTATTGTTCTGCATTCCCGAGCCAGGGTACAGATACAATACATGCGCTTCGATGCCATGGCGTTGCAGAACGGCTGTACGCAATCGGTTTAAAGTATCCACACCGCCGCTTGGAACAAAAAATGTGAATAGTACTTTCACACGGTTCACCCTCTGACTTTTGTGCAGGTGCTCATGCCCCTGTACTGTAAGGTACGTTGCCTCAGAGTGCAGGGTGTGGGTGAATGAAGTGGTGTTCACATTTTAGACACATATTTTTAAGCTCTCTTTTAAGTGACATTAAGCTGCATTTAGGATACAACACGTAAGATACAAGGAACTTCCCGTGTTGACCATCTGAAGAAAGCGATGATGGCACACGGGTATTTTAACGGGAAAGGATGAATGATGTGCTCGAAGTGAAACAGGTCAGCAAAGTATTTGATGGGCGGCGCGGCGTGCATCAACTGGATTTCACAATGGAGCGCGGTGAAATTGTTGGATTTTTGGGACCGAATGGTGCCGGAAAAACCACAACGATGCGAATGATTACGGGCTATTTGCATCCTACGGCAGGCTCCATTGCAGTGGATGGCATATCAGTGCATGATCAGGGCAGAAACGTTCGTTCCAAGATCGGCTATCTGCCGGAGACACCGCCGCTTTATCCAGATATGACGGTACAGTCGTATTTGAAGTTCGTCGCTAATCTGAGGGATGTCCCGACCCGTGAAGTGAAATTGCGGATCAGTGAGATGGTCAGCAGGCTGGGTCTTCAAGGTCGCGAAAAGCAATTGGTTCGCGGACTGTCCAAAGGGTACAAGCAGCGTCTGGGTCTGGCTGGAGCCATTATTCACAAACCGGATCTGCTCGTGCTGGATGAGCCGACTTCAGGACTCGATCCAAATCAGATTATGGAGATACGGGATCTGATCCGTGAACTGGGTGAGAATCATACAGTACTGCTCAGTACACATATTTTGCCGGAAGTGAGCACGCTTTGTAATCGGATGTTGATTATTAATCAGGGTCAGCTCGTATTGGATGGTTCACCGCAGCATTTTGGCTCAGCGATGGGGGATCAGTTTAAGGTATCTATTGAAGTGAAGGCAACAGAGCAGCAATTACATAATGTGCTGACACCATGGGAGGAGGTACGGAGCGAAATCATTCAAGCAGCGGATGGACAGGCATCCAATGGTTCTGCTGATACGGTTAGAATGCTGCTTACCGGCGAATCTTCCGAAGATTTCCGGGAGGAACTATTCTACCTTTTGTCTGGTGCAGGCTTGCCGATCCTGGAGATGAAGAAAGAAAATCTTAGTCTGGAACAAATTTTCTTGAAGCTTACCACAACGGAAACGGAATCCGAAGTGGAACTGGCAACACAGGAGACTGAAACTGATAAAGTGCAGCTCGCCAATCATGCGACAGATGAAGAGGCCAATTTGGGCACGACGTCAGATCTGAAGCAATCGACTAGTTCCGAGAGCGCTTCATCTGATTCCCACACAGGGGAGGGTTCCAAATGAGACGAATGATGGCGGTTTGCAATAAAGAACTGCAGGCATATTTCCTGTCACCGACTTCGTATTTCGCTTTTGCAGTATATGTACTGATGACAAGTTTGCTGTTCTATTCCAGCTTTGTGTATTACCAGCCAAGCATTGTAGATTATCGTCTGGTGCTGGGAGACACGTTATCCATGCTGCTGTTTGTGGTGCCGTTGCTGACGATGCGACTGGTGGCAGAGGAATTCCGGCAGGGAACGGACGAATTGTTGTTGACTTCACCTGCACGGGTGACCGAAATTATTTTCGGTAAATATTTGGCGTCACTCGCCATTCTTGTTGTACTTATTCTGTGCAGTCTCGTTTACCCGTTTATTATGTCCTTCTTTGGTGAACTGGATCTGACATCCGTATGGTTGTCTGCACTGGGTCTCTTTTTCCTGGGCGGAAGCATGATGGCGATTGGATTGTTTGCTTCCACGTTATCTCAGCACCAGATGGTGTCTGCGGTAGCCGGTTTTATTATTTTGCTCGTATTGTGGATGCTTGATTCATTTGCAGGCAATTCCGGATCTGCGTTACAACAATGGCTGGACCCGTTTGCGTTGACGAACCGGTTTGACAGCTTCACGAAGGGTGTACTTAGCGGCCCAGATATATTGTATTACGTGACGCTCTCAGGTGTGTTTCTGCTGTTAAGCATTCAAATTGTGGAACGGAAGCGGTGGAGGTGAGAAGATGAAAAAATGGTTGAGTCATACCAACAGTACCGTGCTGTCTGTAGCGGTGATTGGCATCTTTATTTTGCTGACCCTGTTTCTGAATTCGCTTGGCGGGTTCCAACTGGATCTGACCTCGAATAAACAATATACCTTGTCTGACCAGTCTCTTACCGCGATCAAAAATGTAAAGGAAGACGTCAACATTCTGGTGTTAACCGTCGAAAATGCGAATAATACGGTCTTGAACCGGGAAGTATCGGATATGGTTCAGGAATATACGAAACGCAACAGCAAACTGACGATGAAGCAATATAATCTGACGCAGGAGCCTACGCTGGCCTCCAAATATGGTATCACAGGAAGTTCCATTGTATTAGAGCAGGGCGATCAATATAAAGTCATTGATATCGCCAGTCTGTTTACGGCTGTCGGGGATGGAAGCGATGGATCGTACCAGTTCACAGGTGAGGAAAAGTTGACACAAGCGCTAATGAATCTGTCTTCAACGGAGATGCACAAAATGGTCTTCCTGACAGGACATGAGGAGCTTGGCCTGGATCAACTGACTACGCTGCGCTCATCTTTGGAACAGAATAATATCACGACAGAAGAACTTCAGCTGAATCAGGCAGGTCAGGTTCCAGAAGATGCGGACGTACTCGCAATTATTGGGCCACAGCGGGATATTAGTGATACTGAACTGAAAGCTATTCGCACATATCTGAGTAACGGAGGTAAATTGCTGTTATCCCTCGGTTTTCACGAAGACATGAAGTTGACTTGGAAAAATATCGATGCACTCATGACGGATTATGGTGTGGTGGATGAGCATGCAGTCATGGTGGACAATCAGCAGGCCAGCACCATGGGCCCACTGTGGGTCGTGCCGGAGTATGGCACACATGCCATCACGGATAAACTGTCAGAAAGCAAACTGTATCCGATGTTATCCTTGTCCATTGCTTTGACAAGCAAAGAGCAGGATAAATACACCTTGTCGCCGCTCATTCATTCATCGAATGACAGTTATGGCGAGACGAACATTGCAGGTTTATTGCAAAACGAAACAACCAACGATCCAGATCAGGATGTACAAGGTCCTGTTGAGCTTGGGTATGCGGCGGATACAACAGATGGCAAACCGAAGGCTGTAATTCTGGGATCATCCATTTTCATGCAGGACTCGGAAATAGTGAACGGTGGTAACCGAGATTTTATTTTGAATACCGTCAACTATTTAAGTGAAAAAGAAGATGGAGTAACGATTCGGCCACGGGTGCAATCCGGTTATCAAACGGCGTATCTGGATGGTAAACAAGCCAGAACCATTTTCTTCGTGGCGATTGTCGCATTCCCGCTCATCTTTGTTATGATAGGTGTACTCTTATGGTGGAGGCGCAGACGTGTATGAAAAAATGGGTCCCAACGATTTTAGTCTTATTGGTCTTGATTATCGGGTGGGTCTATGCGGCCAGTCAAAATTATTTTCGTGAAGAGGAAGCGGAGAAGGTCAAGTTGCTCGGTATAAAGTCTGCCGATATACAGTCGATCACGATTCATGATAACAATACAGACACATCAGGTGCTTCAAAACCCTCATCTTCACAATTGGAACTAAAGAATGGTGTATGGAGTATGGTGGAACCCAAGGCCTATCCTTTGAATGGGTATACGGTTAGCAGCTGGCTTGATGCCTTAAGTGGTGCGGATCAGGAACTGGTTGTAGAGAAGGAGCCGAAGGACCTCGATAAGTATGGATTGGGTTCAGATGCAACGTTGCTCGATATCCAGCTAAACGATAACCGTGAGATCAAACTGAGCATCGGTGGCCAGCTGCCAGCTGATGACGCTCGTTATGTGCGGGTAGACTCCGGACCTGTTGTAGCTGTACAGACGGAATCCATCAGCAATATAGAATTATCACGGCAGGATCTGCTGGATACGACTCCGTTTAATCTGGATGAAACGAATGTCAATACACTGGAATGGGAAGGCGAAGCAGCCACCTGGATGCTCAAATCTTCGTCAGATGAGGGTGCGGCAGATCAGACGTGGACGCTTAATGGTGAAGCGATTGAAGCTACAGATGCTGTATCTCTGATTGGCAAAATCAAAAACCTGTCCACAGCTGACGATGTGCGCAAAGCTTCTGAACTGAAAGGAACCGTGCCACGCTTTACTTTATCCGTTGAGCAGAAGGTTAATGGAGAAGCTGTTACGGATGTGTACCGAGGGCTTACTATTCCATCAGAACCGGATCAGATCTGGGTAGTCACGCCGGACGGTCAGTGGGCCTATCCAATGGATGCAGCAAGTCTGAAGGAAGCAGAGCAGTTTCCGAATTCGATCAAAAAATCAGAATCAGATGTAACATCTTCTTCGAGTGAAGATAATGCTGATGCTGATGCGAATTCCTCCTCCACATCCAATTAAGTGAATGGCTCCTTCAACATGATAATGAAGGTTCACACTAGAACAGGAAATCGAAGGTTATATGGAGCGGTGCTGCACTTTGTGCAAGCATCGCTTTTTTATTTTTTATGTAATAGAGAAATCGTTGGAGCCCAGATAAAGGAGGCTAATGTTCCATATCCTTTCAGCATATCGCATTGTACAGAAGAGCATCCTATCCTTGTGACCAAAACCAACATAATTGGAGGATGAGACATGCCAGCAGCCAAAAAGGCGACAGCAATCAGCTTATCTTTGTCTACTGCAATCTTCGTAATGGCCGGATTGACGGGTTGTGGAACAAGTACCAAAGATAACAATCTGCACACCCAAAGTGTTCGTCATGAAGTGAAAGGCATTAACCGTTATGGTGTTGAATCCAATGGGATGGATGGCATTCGTGCGAAAAGTTATCGGACGCATAACGTCACCGACCTGAAATCAAGTGACGAGCTGGCTAAACGTATTACGGAAATGAAGGAAGTGAAGTCAGCACATGTTATGCTGACCGATCGTAACGCGTATGTTGCAGTCCGTTTGACAGATGGTCACACTGGCAAATTGGAAAGCAAATCTTTGCGTAACCGGGCAAATGGCACTATGCGTA
The DNA here is from genome assembly GCF_050994985.1 of Paenibacillus taichungensis. Taxonomy (NCBI): domain Bacteria; kingdom Bacillati; phylum Bacillota; class Bacilli; order Caryophanales; family Paenibacillaceae; genus Paenibacillus; species Paenibacillus taichungensis. The sequence continues at coordinate 438,216 of NZ_CP194720.1, forward strand.
CAGAAAGCATGGGTCAGGATATGGGCGGTTTGCGTGTAAATGGTGGTAATGGAACCATGTCTCCATACAGCACCAGCGGCATTGCTCCGGGACTGAACACCAATGCAGCTACGGATCGCAGCCACATGGGCAATGACCGCAGTATCTATGGAACCATGGGAACTGGATCGTATGGAATGATGCGTGGTCTAACTAACAGTGGCAATGCACGTACAATGACAGAAGGTCCACGTACAATGAGCGAAGGTCGCTACGGAATGAAGAGTGAAACATCGCGTATTGATAGCACGGATGATAACACCTCCGAAGAGATTAAATCCAAAATCTCGGCGAAAATCAAACAATTTGCACCTCACGTGGAGAACGTATACGTATCAGCTAACCCGGACTTTGTACAACATGTGGAGAGCTACGCCACAGATATCCGTAACGGCAAACCGGTTAGCGGCATGATTAACACGTTCCAATCGATGGTTGAACGTATTTTCCCAACAAATGCGTTGAACACAAATCACCGAGACGGCGTGCTTGATGATGGCATCATGAATCGTAACAATAAAGACGGCATGATGAATCGCATGAATCGGTAATTTAGATTGAACAATATGCCTTTGCGCTGATGGTCAACATTAGTCGCAGGGGCATGTTTTTTTAAAAAGGAATATTGATAATAACGATTAAGAAGATGATGCATAGTATGCTCGTATGAACTTAGTCCCAATTGACGATTCCAGATTACTACGTTTGTGTACCTTCATAGTGATTATTCATTCAAATTGCAATCCACTGCCCATTTTTTTGATAAAACTGAACCAACGCCCTTGACCTTACATAAGATGAGTTGACTGTATCCCCTTAACCTTGTTACACCAACACAACCCAGGCAAGGAGGGGTGAACATTGAAGGGTATCGATCATAAAAGCAAATTTCTGTTGACCCACCGTGAACGCGAAGTATTCGAATTACTGGTTCAGGACAAAACGACGCGTGACATCGCAGGGCAGTTATTCATCAGCGAGAAAACGGTGCGCAACCATATTTCGAATGTGATGCAAAAACTCAATGTTAAGGGTCGTTCGCAAGCAGTTGTCGAGCTGATTAAGCTCGGAGAACTGAAGATCTGACGCGATACTGCACAGTTGATTGAAGCAGCATGAAAGTCTTTTTCTATTCTTCATCATGAAGAATGGGGAAAGACTTTTTTGTTTTAGGTGGAAAGCAAAAACAAGCGAATTCCAAAAGTAAAGGAATCGCTTGTTTCGAATAGATATTCTCAGAAGTCTGGATTCAGAAGCTGCTGACTGCAGTCCGCTATTCTGCTTAGCTCAGATTTTCGATAGCCTAGCCGCTTTGTCTTTTCGCAGCACCACCAGCAGGAACAATGTATTTTCCCTTTTGCAAAAATACCTTCGAACTTGTAGGACCAACCGTATCGTACAGCAAGCTGTTTTTTTCGTTGAATAACACGCTTTCTGTGATGCCTGTAATAGGCTTGATTTCTTTGCTGAGATTTCATGGATCATCACGCTCCCTTGGGAAAAGGCTCAGCCCGCAGAAATTCCAAGGGTACAGATTGCTACGGGCAGAGCGTGATGGGAATCACAACCGTAATCGTATATGGCATAAGGGTTCACCTACATATGGTTATTGGAATGCACCTCAATAAAGGATCTCCATTGTTTCTTTGAAAAAGGCTGATAGAAGAGCTGCTCCAATTCACCGTATTGTGTTTCATCTAAGTGCAGATAGAGTGCTTTTTTTGCAATTTTGGCAGCAGGTTGGAAGGAAGATTTTGAACCGCCAGTTTTACGTTTGATTGGAATATGAAACTGCAGCAAGTCTGCGAGGTTATTCCAACCTTCCCAGCTCAGTCGCGCTCCACGCTTCCAGTCGATGGCATAGAGGACATAGTATTTACGAGCTTCGGTCTGTTTTATGGCAATAATCCAGGTGGAAGGAATCATTTTTTGACGTTGTCGTCGATTCATCGAGTGTACTCCTTCCTTAGAAATGAAATGTCCACATTCACTTCAAGGTTTATCTCCAATAAAAGCGGAATCCCACTCCGTAATCAAGAAGATACATTTTTAAAAAATTTATCATACATACCGTGAATACATGGTTAAAATCCTCTTGATTTGCAACAACGTATTGATTAAAATGAAAATATAAAAATAATTTTCTTTATTTATAATGAATTAATAAAAATAATTTTCATAAAAGGAGAGCCCATGGCAGCCATACTACATGCGTTGCAGCAAGAGCTGAATGAACTTCCGTCTCAGGAACGACGAATTGCAGAGGTGATTTTACAGTCCCCATCTGATATTCCTGGCTGGACCATTAACCATCTTGCACAGCAAAGCGGAACAAGTGCGGCTACGGTAACCCGCTTTTGCAAATCATTCCATTTCAAAGGTTTTCCTGATTTCAAAATGAAGCTGGCCGCAGAATTGTCCCATTCCACCAATGAAACAGCTTATCAGGATATCGTGGCAGGTAATCCTTTATCCAAAATTGTGGAAGCCATTGAAGCCAATCATCTTGCATCCATTGCGGACACCACCCGTTTGCTGGATCTAGGAAGGCTGGAGCATGCAGTTCAGTTACTATGTCATGCCCGTCGTATTGATCTCTACGGTGTCGCAACCTCTTCCATTGTTACGCAGGATTTCTACCAGAAACTTGTGCGGATCGGCAAAAGCTGTACTGCCTTCTCGGATTCACATATGCAAATTACGTCGGCTTCTTCACTGGGTGAGGGAGATGTGGCGATGGCGGTATCTTATTCGGGTGAAACGCCGGAGACGATCGATGCCTTGCATTGTGCCAAACAGGCGGGGGCTTCTACCATTTCACTGACATCCTATGGCAATAACAAACTAGCGGCGGTGTCGGATATTCCGCTCTTTACGTCCTCGTTGGAAGAAGGCATGAGGCGCGGGGATATGGCTTCACGTATTGCATTGCTGCATGTCGTCGATATTCTGTTCACGGGCATGGTTAGTGCCGACTTTGACCGTTTTATCCCCAAATTGGAACAATCGTATCACAATGTACAGTCTTATCGAGTTCAACATAACGGAGGTGCCTAAGAAGATGAATATACGTATTTTTGAAAATGAAGAAGATTTGAACGCAACGGGTGCAGGTGTGATTGCCAGTTTGCTACAGACGAAACCCCGGGCTGTACTGGGGCTTGCGACTGGAAGTTCTCCTGTGGGTATCTATAAACAGCTTATTGCTTTGTATCAAAAAGGTCTGGTCAGCTTTGCGCAGGCATCTTCCTTCAATCTGGATGAATATGTCGGTCTTCCTGTAGACCATCGCGAAAGCTATCGCAGCTTTATGAATGAACAATTGTTTTCCCATATTGATATTGATCTCGCCAGAACCCAGGTGCCGAATGGACAGGCTTCGGATTTAAATGAGGAGTGTGTTTCCTATGAACAACGGATTGATGATCGTGGACCAGTAGATCTGCAACTGTTGGGTATCGGGCATAATGGCCACATTGGCTTCAATGAACCCGGAACCGAACTCACAGGACGAACACATGTGGTGGATCTCAAAGAAGAGACAAGAAAAGCAAACGCCCGCTTTTTTAATCATATTGATGAAGTTCCGACTCAGGCCATCACGATGGGTGTAGGTACGATTTTAAAAGCCAAACAAATCTTGCTGATCGCCCGTGGTGAGGAGAAAGCCGAAATTATTCGTGAAGCCTTTATGGGGCCGATTACAACACAATGTCCCGCTTCGTTGCTGCAATGTCATCCCAATGTGGTGGTATTGCTGGACCGTGCTGCCGGGAGGTTGGTGAAATGAGCCTAGAACATACGGAGAAACATGAACAAGAGAGTGAAAAAACCATCTCCCTTCTTCGAGGCAAAATTGTATTGCCCGATGGTGTAATGGAGGATGGTGTACTCGTCTGGACAGAAGGGAAGATCCTTTATACTGGCGCACCCGAGGGACTATCTGAACATATTCGCCGTGAAGCCGTATCTGTGCCTGTTTCCAAACATGGCGTCATTGTGCCTGGATTTATAGATATCCACGTACATGGTGGCAATGGCGAAGACTTTATGGATGCGAGTAAGGATGTGTTGGATAAAATCACTTCATTCCACAGCACACAGGGGACCACTGCAATGCTGGCAACATCCATGACAGCGCCTAAAGATAGTCTGGACCGGGTATTGGCTGAAGTGGACAGCTACCGTTCCGGTGACATGCCTTATGCACAGCTGGAAGGTGTACATCTGGAAGGCCCGTTTTTCAGTCCTAAGTGGCCCGGCGCACAAAACCCGGATCATATCGTGTTGCCTAATGTGTCCTGGCTTGAGGCGTGGGAAAAACAATATCCGGGCCTGATTCGTCAAGTCACTCTGGCGCCGGAACGTGAGGGAGCGCTCGAAGTCATTTCGTGGCTGCGTGAGCAGCGAATTACAGCGGCATTAGGACATACAGATGCGACGTATGAAGAAGTACAGCTTGCGGTCGAAGCCGGGCTGCACCATGCCGTGCATACATTCAATGCGATGACACCGCTGCATCACCGCAATCCCGGAGCTGCCGGCGCAGTGCTTAGTGATTCCCGCATAAGTGCAGAGGTCATTGCAGACGGTATCCATGTGCATCCGGCAGCGATGTCTATTTTGGCTCAACTGAAAGAACAAGCAGATCAGCTTGTGTTAATCACAGACGCGATGTCTGCTACCGGGCTGGATGATGGTGAATACAAAATTGGCGATCTGCCTGTGATTGTTACGAAAGGTGTGGCACGTTTGAAAGACGGAGGCGCACTGGCAGGAAGCACGCTCACGATGATTCGTGGTTTCCGCTATCTGGTACAGGAAGTAGGCTTGAATCTGAATGCAGCTTCACGCGCAGCCAGCCTGACGCCGGCACGTCTGCTCGGCATTGATCACCGCACGGGTTCCTTTGCTAAAGGAAAACAGGCGGACGTCGTTTTGCTGAATGGTGATTTGAAAATTGAGGAAGTGTGGGTGAAGGGCAGACGAGTTGGCGGTTAATTCTACATTTGTAGTGTTGTCGTGTGCCTCAACAGGCAATAGCTTGCGTAATGTGTTAAAATAGATCTCAAAAAAGCCGGGATCTGCGGATCACGCATTACGGAGGCGTGAAACATGGAACGTAACGCTATGCTCGAATTCGACCCGTTCATCACAGAGCTGGCGGAAAAGCTGCACGTACACGGATATTATGCCTTTTATGGCGAGCACTACAATGAGACCGATATGGAGCAGTACCGTAGACACCTGTTCACCTCATTCAGCAATATCGTATGGGTGGAGCTGGATGCACGCAAAAAGTATATGATTGTGGATCACCGTGGACGCAACACGGTCATGAAGTTAATCGACGGTATGCTGAACACCCGTAGAACGCTGCGGGCCAATCTGGCGATGGCTGGTACGGACACCTCCGAAGTCCAGCAGGAAATTACGCATATGATGCAGCTTGTGCATATGTTAAATTTCACAACGTTTCGCTCATAAGTAGAGGATACAGGATTAAAATCTAGAGGATGTCTCCGGAAGTTTGTATACTTCTTCTAGTCACAACGCTAACGAATCTGTCGCACCAATTATAAAAGGGGCGTGCCGTCATGAATATAGACGGCACACCCCTTTTATCTATCTATATATCTACCTACTATCCTTCATTTGTAAAGTAGGTTCAATCTTAAAATAAGTTATGGAAAAGCTGCAAAGTAGTGAAGGAGACGAAATCGATTCTGAAGAAGCGAAGCGTTCGCCTAAAAGCTTTCTGTAAGAAAGCTACTTCGGAAGCATATGCTATCCCCGGATTTCACCTTTGTCAAAAGGGAATCAAAGAAATCCGGGGATAACAGCGATCGAAAGAACGATTCGTATCCGTATCCGTAACGGCCACTTCGCACGCTGACCAGCACTTATTTTTGAAATGAACTAAACTTTACAAACTCTTCAAAAACTGAACAATTGTCAACAACCCTTTATCAAAATTCTCCAGGTTGAAATGCTCATTCGGTGCATGCAGATTCTCATCTGGCAAACCGAAGCCCATCATAACAGCCGGAATACCAAGCACGCGTGAAAGTTTCTCCACGATCGGAATGGAGCCGCCATCTTTCGTAAACAGGGCACGAACGCCGTACACTTGTTCATAGGCATCAGCTGCTTTTTGTAGTACTGGATCAGATGGATCAGTGTTGAACGCAAAGGCTTTCTCAATCTGTTTCACATGTAGCGTTGCGCCTGGTTGAACATGAGCGCGCAGATGTGCTTCGATACGGTCCAGCACCTGCTGTGGATCTTGATCCGCAACAAGGCGGCATGTAATTTTGGCATGAGCTTCCTTCGGAATAACGGTTTTGGTGCCTTCACCTTGGAATCCGCCCCATACGCCATTCAGTTCCAGCGTTGGACGTGCGCCAACACGTTCCACGAACGAGTAACCTTCTTCCCCGTACAATTGCTCCAGTCCGAGGTCTTGACGAAGCTGTTCTTCATTGAAGCCTTGCTTCACGAACTCTTCTCTCATCTCAGGAGAGAGCGGCAGAACGCCATCATAGAAACCATCTACGCTTACGCGGCCTTGCTCATCATGCAGCGAAGCGAGCAGGGATACCAATGCGTGCAGTGCGTTCGGTACACCGCCTCCAAATGAACCAGAGTGCAGGTCAGTATTGGCTGTGTTCAGATCCACTTCGAGTGAGCAAAGACCACGCAGACCTGTGGAGATCGCTGGTTTTCCTTTTTCGAGCAAGGACGTATCCGAGATTAGTACCATGTCTGCACGCAGCTTGTCTGTATTGTCATTCAGATAGATCGGCAGGTTCGGGCTGGAGATTTCCTCTTCGCCTTCGATGCAGAATTTCACATTAACGGGAAGTTCCTTGTTTTCGGCAAGCAGTGCTTCAACAGCTTTGATATGTAAGAAGATTTGTCCTTTGTCATCCGTAGCACCACGTGCAAACAGTTTGCCATCACGAACGGTAGGTTCGAATGGAGGTGTTTCCCACAGGTTAAGCGGATCGACAGGTTGTACATCATAGTGTCCATAGATCAGTGCAGTAGGTTTGCCGGGTGCATGCAGGTGATCTGCATATACAATCGGATGTCCCGCTGTTGGAATAACCTCTACATTTTCCATACCTGCACGAGTGAGTGCATCTGCAGCCCATTGTGCTGCCCGGTTAATATCCTCTTTATGCGTCGAAATGGCTGAAATACTTGGAATGGACAACCATTCATTCAATTCTGCCAGGTGTTTCTCTCTATTTTCTTGAAAATAAGTTTGTTCCTTCATTAAAAGGCCTCCTTCATGTTTTGCTTTATCCTATTGTAATCCATTTTGATGCGTTAATAAAACATTGGTTAAAAAATGATCTGATACATACCGTTTCATTCCCCTGGAAATTATGCGTATAATACAAGAAACGGATTTCATCCATATATTCTCATGTAAACCATTCCGCAGGGGAGTTGAGGGAGTTCCCATGACAGTCAGACCTTACGCAAACAGGCAGGTGAGCGCTAATGGAACCAGTTAGGAAGGGAAGACCCTCCAGCAGACTCACGCGTTGGCCAGGGTTAACCACAGGACGACATAAAGGGCGTTTTTATCGAAATAGTTTGATGCTTATTTTGCTGATTGCCAGCATTCCCGGACTGATTACAGGCATCGTGATGTACCAGTTGGTCGTTGGCCGGATGGAAAATGAATTTAATCAGATGCACCAAAGCCAGATTGAGAACCGGGCGCGCAACGTGGACGACCAACTCGCTTATCTGGAGATGACCTTGTCCCATTGGGCTTTTGAACCCAGGTTTGGCAATGCGCTGCGAACGCTGGATTTTGTGTATTATTTCAACGAAACACAGGAGATCGTCACCACACTGTACGTGCTGCAAGGCTCTCATCCGCTCATCAAATCCGCACAGCTATATTTACAGGAACCGAAACCGATTTTGTTTAATCGGGATTATAACGAGTTGAAGGATGATGCAAAAATACAGGCCTACGACCGCTATCTGATGATGGGGAACCATGTGTATTGGACAGACTGGATTGCGAGCCAAAGCAGTGATAAAGCACCTCAAACGAATGATAGTATACTGCATACCGATCCGGGTAATGCAATGGTTCTTGTACATAAGATTCCGGGTGAAAGCATTAATCCATTTGGTGCGCTGATCATTACGCTGGATAATGAGAAAGTCGCCAGTTTGTTGAAAACGCTTACTCCTTATGATGAAGGGTTAACGTTCCTCATGGACCAGCAGGGCAATACACTGCTTACCGGTAATCCGGTTGCAGGGAAGGCTGACTTTGCTTTTGAGCAGCAGCTCAAAGAAGAGGTAACCCTGCATGCAGACAACCATTCATTCCTGTTCAAATATGAGGACGAGACCTATTCCGTGTCCTATGGATCACTGAGTCGAATTGATTCGGACTGGACATATGTCTCCGCAGCTCCGATGACATCGGTGACCTCGCCGGTGAAGCTCGTGTCCAAAATCATCGTCATTGCAAGTGCCGGCAGTCTTGTCCTGGGGTTGCTATTATCCTGGTTTGCTTCACGCAGAATATATACTCCCGTAGCAAGGATGCTCCATTTATTGACGCCGGGCAGGAATGAAGCGACAACAGACACCAGGCTGGATGAATTCCAGCTGCTGGAACAACAGTGGAACGAATTGACCTCGCAGAGCCTGACCGCCCACCGGCAATTGCAGGAGCAGCTTCCCCATTTGCGGGATAGTTTTGTATTACAACTGGTGCAGGGGCATCTGTATGCCTATAATGAGCAGGATCTTCAGCAGCGGATGAGGAATCTTGGGTTTGAGGTGGACGACCAGCAGTTTTTGCTGCTTCAGATGTATTTTACGGGCTATGCCCAGCTGCAGGGGAGATTTGGGAGCCAGGACACGGGGCTGGTTACCTTTGCGGCGGTTAATATCATTGAAGAAGTTGCCAAAAATTATTTTAGTCAAATTAGTGTAATGAACTTTCACGACTTGTCTTCAGCCATGCTTGTGATTGCACCTGAGGACGAGCCTGTGAAGTCACAAGCATTGTTATGGGGTCAGGAATTGGTGGAGGTCATTGGTCAGACATTGAGAATGAACGTGACCGTGATGGTGAGCCGTCCGGCCGCGTCTCCTCAGGAATTGCCGGGATTATTCATGGAGATGGAGCAGGCGGTTGCCTATCGCAGTGTGGAAGACGGGAGCCAGATTCTTGATCTGGAGGATGAGCAATGTTTCCGCAGAAAGGAAGAAGCCTCCTACCCATTGGGGCTGGAACGTGAGATCCTTCAGGCGATCAGACTTGGGAAGAAAAATGAGGCTGAGCGCGTACTGGAGCAATTTATGGCCGAGATCACCCGAGCAGGCAGTTCCGAATTCCAGGTGCAGCAGATGATGCTTCAATTGCTGGGAAGTATTCAACATATGATGCTGCAGACTGGGGTAACGCCTTACAAGCTGTTTGGTGGCTGCAACATGTATGAGCGCTTATCTACGATTCGCGAACCAGCACAAATGATGAAATGGATGATCGGAGAAGTATTGCTGCCATATGTGCAGGAGATCGAGATGCGTTCCCAGGAGCCGATGAAGCAGGTCGTGGAACGTACGATGTTGTTTATTGATGAGAATTATAGAAACGAACTTTCCCTGGAAAGCTGTGCAGATGCGGAGCAGATGACCCCTTATGCATTAAGCAAGGCATTCAAGCAAGTATCGGGCATGAATTTCATTGATTATTTAACACGAGTACGAATGGATGCGGCGAAGCAATTGCTGCGTGAGACCACGATGAAAATCAATGATATCGCAGGCGCTGTTGGATACCAGCACAGTTACTTTAATCGGATTTTCAAGAAACAGGAAGGCTTAACGCCGAGCCAGTATCGGGATCAATGGCTAGGTAAATAAACCTGTTCATAAGAATTCATCATTGACCGGAATCCCGATTCATGGGACTCCGGTTTTTCATGTTTTATCTCGGAAACAAAGAAGGATAATGCTGCAAAAATGTGCAATAACCTCTGCCAAAATATATCCAAATTGAAGGAGGAATGGCGTTATAGCGGGCTTTCGGACCACTTTGCACAACCATGCAAAAAATGAAGGTTGCCGGAAACAAGGCAGCTGTATAGTCTGAGTAACAGGTCAATTGATAACGCTTACATAAATAGGGAGGGGAGACATTATGAACGGGAAGACGGACTGGAATGGAAATGGCGCTACAGCAGCTCAAGTGGAAATGGCCGCATTGCCGATGAAGCGGGAGTCCAACTGGAAGAGGCAGATCAAACGAAATAAATGGCTGTACGTGCTTGTGCTTCCCGGATTTTTGTACTTTGTCATTTTTAAATACTTGCCCATGTGGGGGATCGTTATTGCCTTCCAGGACTATCAGCCTTTTCTGGGTATTCGCGACAGTCAATGGGTGGGCATGGAGAACTTTATGAATTTCTTCTCCAATCCAGACTTTTTCCGATTGCTGAGGAATACGCTCGTCCTTGCCCTATATGATCTTATATTCTTTTTCCCGGCACCGATTATTATCGCTTTGTTACTCAATGAAATCCGGGTCGCTTTCTTCAAAAGAACGATTCAGACGCTGGTCTATGTACCTCACTTTGTTTCCATGGTCATTATCGCGAGTATCACTTATGTATTCCTGACTCCACAAGGTGGGGTACTCTATGACCTGATCTCCTGGATCACAGGCAAACCGATCGATGTATTGGCAAGTCCGGGGTCATTCCGTCCGCTCATTATTATTCAGATGATGTGGAAAGAGATGGGCTGGGGAACGATTATCTTCCTGGCGGCACTGGCAGGTGTGGATACAGAGCAGTATGAAGCTTCGATTGTGGATGGTGCAGGACGATTACGACGCATGTGGCATATCACGCTTCCAGCGATTCGCACAACCATTGTCATCTTGCTCATTCTCAGGCTGGGGAACTTTCTGGATACCGGTTTTGAACAGATCTATCTGATGACCAACTCGCTGAATCGTGATGTGGCAGATGTATTTGATACGTATGTATACACCGTCGGGATTACGCAAGGTGCATTCAGTTACAGTACCGCGGTTGGGTTATTCAAGTCTGTGGTCGGAATTATTCTGGTGCTGGGCAGCAACAAACTGGCCAAGAAATTCGGGCATCCCGGAATCTATTAAGAGCATGTACGTCATCCATTGATAAGGAGGAAATCGCCCATGAACAGCCGTCTATACAACAGCCCTGCCGGCAGAGTATTTGATATTTTCAATTACGTCATGCTGGGGATTCTGGGCATATTAACCGTCCTTCCTTTCCTGTATATTATAGGAAATTCATTCGCGACCGAAGCAGAGATTACCGAACGCAGTTTTTTCCTTATTCCGAAGGTGTTTTCATTCAGTGCGTATGAGTATATTTTTTCCTCGTCCACCATCTTCCGCAGTATAGGGGTTTCAATATTTGTTACGGTTGCAGGTACATTGGTCAATCTCTTCTTCACGCTGACGATGGCTTACCCGCTGTCCCGAAGTGACTTCTGGGGCCGGAATGTCATGATGAACATGGTGATTTTCTCCATGCTGTTCGGCGGCGGGATGATCCCGACCTATCTCGTCATTCGTGGACTTGGACTGCTGGATTCCTACTGGGCCCTCATGCTTCCTGGCGCGATCAGCGCTTTTAACTTAATTGTTGTCAAAAACTTCTTTCAACAAATGCCGCCAGGGCTGGAGGAAGCGGCCCGCATCGACGGCTGTTCGGATCTAGGGGTACTGTGGCGAATTGTTCTGCCATTATCCAAACCGGTGATTGCCACATTTGCGTTATTCTACGCCGTAGGGCACTGGAATAACTTTTTCTCGGCACTCCTGTACATCTCCGACAGTGACAAATGGCCATTGCAAGTCATGCTGAGACAGATCGTATTGCTCTCGCAAGCTAGTGTCGGAGATATGGCGAACATGGACCCTAATTTTGTACAACCACCAGAGCAGTCGATCAAAATGGCAGTTATCGTCGTAGGTACTATTCCGATTTTGCTGGTTTATCCGTTTTTGCAGAAGCATTTTGCCAAGGGTGTCATGTTAGGTTCAATCAAAGGCTAAAGCCAAGGGGGAGAACGTATGGGACAAAAGACGGGATTCAAAAAAGGTGCATTGCTACTCTCTGCATCATTGGTACTGAGTACGGTTCTGGGAGCTTGCTCCACGGACAAAGCAGGTTCAGGAACAGCTGCGGGAGGCACGGATCAGATCACGATTATGCTTCCGAACTTTGAAGCGGAGAATCCGCCCGATAACAGCCCTGTGGTTCAGAAGCTTGAAGAATTGACCAAGGTGGACGTGAATCTGCAATGGGTACCGAGCAGCTCTTATGAGGACAAATTCAATATCACGCTGGCCTCGGGCAAGCTGCCAGATGTTATGGTTGTGCTTGGTAAGTCCCCAAGTTTTATTAATGCGGCTCGTACCGGAGCTTTCTGGGAGCTTGGACCTTATTTGAAAGACTATCCGAACCTGAGCAAAATGAATGAAATTATCACTAACAATGCTTCTATCGATGGCAAAACCTATGGCATCTACCGCGCACGTGCTCTGGGACGTAACGGAGTCACGATCCGCAAGGATTGGCTGGAGAAGCTCGGTCTGGAAGAGCCAAAGACCATTGACGAGTTCTACAATGTATTGAAAGCGTTCACGAAGGATGATCCAGACGGCAACGGTAAAGACGATACCTACGGTCTGGTGGCGAGCAAATTCACGGGCCCTTGGGATAATATGCAGATTTGGTTTGGTGCACCCAACAAATGGGGCGATGATGGTAACGGAGGTTTAATACCGGCACATGAGACTCCAGAATATATGGAAGCTCTGAAATTTTTCCGCCAAATCTATAGCGAAGGTCTGGTCAACAAGGACTTTGCCGTGATGGATGCGACGAAACTTCCTGATCCTTTTGTTAACGGGCAAGCGGGTGTCATGGTGGATGTAGCGGATAACGCACAGCGGATGGATCAGAAGATACTGGAGAAAGATCCGTCAGCGACTGGACATGTGGATGTACTTCAAGCGATGGAAGGTCCAAAGGGATTGCGCGATATGCCAACATCCGGCTATTCCGGCATGATTGCTATTTCCAAAAGCAGTGTCAAAACGGAAGAAGATCTGAAAAAGGTGCTGAGTTTCCTGGATCAACTGAATGAGCCTGAATTGCAGGCGCTGCTAGGGAACGGTCTGGAAGGCAAGCAGTATGAGAAAAAAGAGGGTTACGTCATTCCGACCACTGACAAACTGGCGCTGAGAGATGTACAGGGTCTGAATCAGATCCTCATGTTTATTCCAGAGGACAAAACACTTCGTGTGCAGCAGACACCTGTTCGCGAAAAGGTTGCACAGGTGCAGAAAGCCAATGAGGAAATCGTCATTGCTAATCCTGGCGAACCACTGATTTCCGATGTGTATGCCCAGAAAGGACCACAGCTGGATAACATCATCAATGATGCCCGTATCAAATTCATCGTGGGGCAAATTGATGAAAAAGGCTTCCAGGATGCTGTTGCATTGTGGAAAAGCAGTGGCGGCGACGACTATGTCAAAGAAGTGAATGAGCTGTACGCTGCACTGAAGTAGTTTGATGTTCCAGAGCCCGGCAGCCTTGCTTGTAGTGCAAAGGTGCAGCCGGGCATTTCCGTATATGCATAATTCAGGACAATTAAAACCATCTTCCTCTTTTTTGTGAATTGTAGCTTCCAGTCTTTGGATTTTGATGTATAATCATTGCGAAACAAACCTATTTGAACTTAAATGAACGTTATCGGTAAATGGACGACCACTCTTGCACATACAGGGAGGAAGCGACATGTGGAACAGGGATGCATTTGAAAATCCCGAGGCGCAGTACCGGGTTCATCCCTTTTGGTTTTGGAATGGGGATATGGAAGAAGGGCAAATCAAACGGCAAATAGCCGAAATGTCTGCACAGGGCGTAGGTGGTTTTTTCATCTGTCCACGTCAGGGGCTAGAGATTCCCTATCTATCCGAAGCATGGTTTGACAAGGTACGGATTGCAGTGGAAGCGGCGGCCGCCTGCGGCATGCAGGTATGGCTATATGACGAGTATCCCTATCCAAGCGGGATGGCCGGCGGTGAGGTGACACTTGATTTTCCTGAGGCGAAGCAGCGCCAGCTTGTACATCAGCAGATTTGTGTTCATGGCGGAGAAACAGTGGATCATGAGTTGCCGTGGGGTCGATTTTTAGTGGCGAAGGCAATACCCAAGGATGCGCAGGGCAAACGATTGTGGCATGAATCCATTGATTTGCGCAGTAACATCGGCAATATCCAGACTGATCAGGTATATCAGGAGACAGGACTCACGTCGTATAATCGCAAGCGGTTTTTTACATACCGAACGGCTTTTCGCCTGTTATGGAAAGCTCCCGCTGGGGAATGGGACGTAATTATATTTCAGGAAGAAGAGATGGATGATTTCAAATATTACGGCAACTTTGTAGACCCGTGTCACAAAGAAGCGATGAGCCGTTTTATTGAACTGACCCACGAACGGTATAAGGAAGCCGTTGGAGAACAGTTTGAAAGCGTAATCAAAGGCATGTTCTCTGATGAAATTGCGCCGCTTGGGCGTATTCCTTGGTCTCCACAGCTTCCTCGGTTTTTTAGCGAACGCTGTGGTTACAGTCTGATCGAGTCCCTACCTGCTCTGCTGCATGGCGATGTCCCAGACGCAGAACGTATCAGGTATGACTATTATCAGTCGCTACATCTGCTGCTCAGGGAGTCGTATCACAAACAGGTACATGACTGGTGTGAAGAGGCAGGGATTCAGTATGCGGCAGAAGTGCCCGGGGTACGGATGACCACGCAGTTGTTCAGTCATATGCCAGGTGGAGATTCGGCACATGAGAAAATCGGACGCCCCTTATCCTGGATTCTGGAACGGTATGGCAAAAAAATGCGCGACAATCCGAAGATGGTCAGCTCGCTTGCCAGACAGCTTGGCCGAAGCCGTAATCTGATTGAGTGTTTCCACAGTGTAGGCTGGTCGATGACCTTACAGGATGCCAAATGGATGATTGACCGGATGGCAGCCATGGGCACCAACTTTTTTAACTTCCACGCCTTTTTCTATACCATCGGCGGACTTGCCAAGCATGATGCACCGCCATCCCAGTTTATACAGAACCCGTATTGGCGTCATTTCCGGCAACTGGGAGATTACACGGGACGTTTAAGCTATCTGATGAGCACCGGGACTGCGGACATTCGTATTGCTGTGCTTGATCCAACGACTACGTTCTGGAGCCTGATGGGCAATCCGCTTCACGGATTCGAATATGGCGGAGAAGACGAAGCAGAACGGGCGAAGCTGGATCGTCTCACGAACGACTGGATGCGGATCACCTCGCATCTGGTCGAAAACAGACGTGACTATGATCATCTGGACCCCGAGCTGTTAGCGGAAGCTGTGCTGAATGAGGGCACAATTCAGATTGGCGTTGCACGTTATGAAGTGCTGATTCTTCCACCGATGCTGAACCTGGAGGCAGCAGCCTGGCAGCAGGTGAAGCTGTTCGTAGAACAGGGGGGAACGGTCATATCGGTAGGCATGCCTCCGCATGTAGCGATCCAGCCAGGAAGCCCTGCAGGAAATGAGGCCGCTCAGTTCTTTGGCGCAGGCAACCAGCCGCACGAGGCATATTGGGGCAATGCGGAAGAAACAGGTCATGAGAGCAGCGAATTGATGTGGCAGCAGGGACAGGGGAATGCCTATTTTCTACCTGCTGGAACAGGTCGCGGGGATGACTTCTCCTTGGAACTGATCTCCCTGCTGCTGGATCATGTACTACCCGAACCGATCTGTTGGATCATGGAAGAAGAAAGTGCGTCGCTGCTTATGCAGACCCGTCAATTATCGGACGGAGAGTTTATGATCTTTTTGTCCAACCAGGAAGGACAACAACTTGAAGGGCAATTGAAAATAGTAGCCAAGCGCTTATGGACGGATTTGGATCTTTCAGCGGGTACACGTCTGCTGGCGGAACGCCTCGATCTGGAGACAGGACAGCGTGAATTATTGCCGTTTACCAGCAGTGGTGGTGAATGGTGCATTTCGTTAAAGCTTGCTCCCTATGAAGCGCATGCGGTGAGGCTTACTTTACAACATGCTCAAGAGGCATCAGAGGGGAATCGTTTAGTTACTAAGACTGAGAACGCACCCCATACCATTCAGCTTCCTTCGGAGGGGCCATGGCGTCTGGAAACCGTGCAGTCCAACACACTTCGAATGGGACAGTTCAACGTAACAGCTTCCAATGACAACGGTGTAATTTTTGAACGTAATCATGCTGCAGTCAAACCGTTTATTGACCAGGCGGCTGAATTGTCGGAGAACCATCATCTGCCGCTCCAGTTTAATCAGGTATTTGGTACACCGAAGAAAGCATCCGTTGCCTATCCAATCCAGTGCAAGTATACGACTACATTTGAGCTAAGAACGGCATTGGCAGAATGTCTGTTATTCATGGACAGGGCAGCGATATCAGGTGACTGGACCATGGAAATCAACGGAAAACAGATCGGACCTGATCAATTTGAGCCGATTGAAATTAATGATCACCATAATATTGGCTGCAATATAACAGAATTGTTGCGCAATGGTCTGAATGAAATGACCGTTACTGTACAGGTCATGAGGGATGAAGAAGGTATCGTTGATCCACTGTATCTGCAAGGGCGGTTTGGCGTGGAATTTCATCATGAAGGGATGGTCTCTCTCGTTCGTGAGCCGGATACGTCGAGCCGAATTGGGCCTGAGCCACAGCCGTTTTATCCCCATTTTGCAGGAGAGATGAGTTACAAACGAAGCTTCTGGGTGGATCAGTCTGCTGAAGAGGTTGCGTCCTTTGAACTGGAATTCAATGATTGGCAGGTGCAGGATGTGGTCGAGGTACGGGTGAATGGTCACACTCTGGGCGTTCGATGCTGGTCTCCATATCGCTGGACGGGAGAAGCCTCGTGGCTGCGAGCAGGGGATAACGATATTGAAGTACGAGTTACCAATACACTAATTGGACTGCTGGAAGGTACGTATTTTGACTCGGGCAGCCACAGTTTGCAGGAAGCCGGTCATATGCATGTACCAGCTGAAGAATAGAACTTACAAGATAAAACGAATTTATTCCTTATGGAGATAGAAGGATAAGCAATTGAAGTGGGAGGAGCAAAAAGATGGGGCATCGTATCCAGTTTGACCGCTACCCGGGTGGCGTGATGAAGGCATTGACGCTCAGTTATGACGATGGTGTGGTGCATGATCGCAGACTGGTGGAAATTTTCAATCAGCATGGGCTGCGGGGCACATTCAATCTGAATTCCGGTACGCTGAGTAAGCCTGGCCGAATTGAGACGACAGAAGTTGCGAAGTTGTATGCAGGGCATGAAGTGGCTGTGCATACGGTCACCCATCCCACATTGCCCTATGTTCCGGATGAGCTGCTGACCGAAGAGATCATGGAAGATCGGAGATCGCTGGAACAGCTTGTCGGTTATCCGGTAAGAGGTATGGCCTATCCGAATGGGGGTTATGACCGTTCACTCAGCACCAAGCTCGAATGGCTTGGTATCGATTATGCACGCACGGTTGAATCCCATGGCAGGTACACACTGCCTGAACGGCCGCTTGAATGGCATCCAACCTGCCACCATAACCATGATTTGGCGGCCCATGCCGAACGATTTATCCAGCATACGAAGACAGGTACGCCACTCTTGTTATATGTATGGGGTCACAGCTACGAATTCAATGATAACGACAATTGGCAGATTATAGAGCAGTTTGCTGAGCAGATTGGCGGCCGGGACGACATCTGGTACGCAACGAACATCGAAGTGATTGCATACTGGAAAGCGGTCAAACGTCTGGAGTGTTCAGCAGAGCGGTCGATTATCCATAACCCATCGGCCATCTCCATCTGGTTTACAGCGGATCAGCAGGTGGTTGAAGTGAAGGCTGGCGAGACATTGCGACTAACCGAACGAATCAAGGTATAGGAAGGGAGCTGACGATCATTAGTTATTTTCATGAGAACGAGGCGATTGCAGGCAAGGTGTATGATTCAATTCCGGATATTTTGACTACCGTGGCACAGCGTTATATTGGGGACCATCCGAAACACTCCTTTCTGTTCCGAGCGTACCATCGTGAAGGCTTCCGAAGACTTGGGGATTATCGTTATGATCTGAATCTGGATGCCAAGTGGAAAGAGGCTCGTGCAGGACAGTATGTGTACGTATGGGGCAAGTTGTGGAGCCAGCAGGAGGCCACGTTAAATACGGGACTGAACTGTTATAGTCCGGTGACGGTCTATGTGAACGGAGAAGAGATTTTCAAATCGGAGCTATTGCAGGAGTTATTTCCCGAGCGAAGAACCCAGATTCCGATTTCCGTGAAATATGGCTGGAACGAAGTGTTGCTTTGTTTTGTAAAAACAGAGGTGGGATTCGGCGGGATTTACGGAACAGCCTCATTTAAAAACTTTCCGCTTCACTTCCTCACACCAGGTGTGGATCGCCAAGGTCAGGAGGGCTGGTTGTACTCCGAACCAGTAGATGAACCTTTATCATCACTCCCTCGTGATGGCATGACTGAAGCAGAAACGGGCCTCTCCTGGTATCCGCGCAGGGACTGGACAGAAGGGGAACAGAACGCTGGAGCTTTCGCCAGAATCTTTGGGACAGAGCAGCCTGCTGTTGCGTACGCATGGTCCAAACTGGATGTGATCCAACCGGGATCGTCACCTGTTCTTTTGCAAGGGAAACATGAAGGTGCCCTCACCCTGTATGTTGATGGCAAGGAAATATATTCCGCTGGGCAAAGCGGCAATTTCCGCATTGAACTGCCTCGCCGCTACGGTCCATCTGATCTGGTAGCGAAAGGTGAAACCAAGGCTGGGTGCAAGTTGTGGGGATTCACCTTGGAAGATGCGAAGGATTCCACTGCAACCGGATGGAGATTAAGACCACCTCATCCGGTTGCAGGATGTCCCGATGCGTGGCTGTATACGGGTGGATTTTCCCCAGGCTCTGAACCATCTCCCCAAGACATCGTGGTAACAGATACTGTATTTGATGATGGAGCCCAAGGTGTATACTGGCATGTTGATCTACCTGAAACGAGTGTCCGTCCCTATTTGGAAAATACCCATTATGGCAAATGGAATTATCCACTCGGTGTTACCCTGCTTGGACTTCTTCAGATTGGACAGGAGTTGGGACGTGACGACTATGTTCAGTATGTGCGGGACCATATCGGCCTGAGTACGTCGTTTGACCGTTACGGTCTGTGGGATCGGGAAGGGTACGGCGCCGCGGGAATCAATAATCAGCTGTCTGCAATCGACAGTCTGGATGATTGCGGTTCGTTTGGATCTACTTTGCTGGCAGCGATGGAACTCGGCGACATTCGTGGAGGCAGGGATACCGCAGATCGTATTGCGAGCTATATTACGGATGAACAGGAACGTTTGGAAGACGGGGCATTTTACCGTGTTCGTGGCAGCGGAGAGATGCGCCAGGAAACGATGTGGTGTGATGATCTGTATATGAGCACACCTTTCCTGATGCGGTACGGTCAGTTGACGGGAGATACTTCTTATTGGGAGGATGCAATCAACCAGTTCCTGATGTTTCGCAAATATCTGTATATTCCCGAACAAAAGATCATGTCCCATGTGTATGATTTTGTGCGTGGACGGGCGACAGGTATACCATGGGGGCGCGGGAACGGATGGGTTCTGTTTTCGCTAACCGAACTACTGTCGATTCTGCCAAGTGATCACGTCAAACGGCCAGAACTGCTGAACTTCTACCGGGATTTGTGTCAGGGGTATCTGGCGCTGCAAGGTGAAAATGGACTCTGGCATCAGGTGCTGAACCGCCCGGATTCATATGAGGAGACCTCCTGCACGTCGATGTTCATCTACGCTTATGCCCGCGGTATTCGTGAAGGATGGCTGGAGCAGCCAGAGGCCTACCTGGATGCGGTGCGCAAAGGATGGGAGGGCATGACCCATCTGTCCATTGATTATAAAGGCAACGTCTACGGTGTATGCCGGGGTTCCGGTTACTCCTTTACCGCACTTTATTACCGGGACGATTTGGGATGGATTCTGAACGATACGCATGGTATCGGCATTGTGCTTCTGGCCGGGATTGAGGCGTATAAAATGAACCAGCAGCTGAGCCGGATTTCGTTGGACTCTTCGGTTACAGCTGCACAACGCTAGTACAGCAACCATGTTGTTCATCTGCGTACAACCTAACAAGAAATAAAAGCGGCACGTCTTAAGGGAGTGCCGCTTTTATCGTTATGAATGGAAATAATCAATTCAGATTACAAATTAAACGTGTTGTTAAAATAGCTCCAATTGCTCCGGTCCCTCTTCCTCCTCCGGCTCCGTGCGGTCAGGGAAGGACTTCACGGGTTGCTCCAGCAGCTCCATCATCATCTGTGCATTGGCAGCGGCGTCGCCGCCCGAGTTGTTGTTGAAAATCACAAATACATCTTTGCTCTGCTCCTGCAATTGCTCCAAATAACCTTTCCACTCCAGCAGCTCTTCCTGGTTGTAGCGATACAGATAACGGGTCTCACGCCAATTGGGTGCACCATTCTGATGCCAGCCTGATACATTGCGCCCATGCATACGCACCAGCGTCATTTCGGCATCGGTAGCCTCAGGTACGATAGGGATAGATCCTGGCCCCGCTTGAGGTTCATCACAGACGCTGTGAATCCAGCCCTGTTCCTTAAGAAATGCCAGCGTTCGTTCACGCATGCCCTCTTCATACCAGCTGCGATGACGAAATTCGAGGGCACACGGGATGCCTTCCATTCTCAGTTTTACTTCACGCAGTTCATTGACGTTGTCCCGATTGCATTCAAACCACGGCGGGTACTGGAACAAGGCCGCTTGCATCTTGCCTGCTTCCATGACAGGCTCCAGGGATTCGCGAAAAGCCTTATACATCTCTGAGGTGCTGGTGAAATAGGGTTTTCCCCGCAGATGTCCTGTCATCCCTTGATAGGCTTTGACGATAAAAGCAAAGGACTCCGGCGTCTCCGCTGCCCAGCGTGCCATCCGGTCCCGAGGCTGAACGGCGTAGAAGGAACTATCTACCTCCACGGTCGTAAAATATTGTCCATACAGACGGAGCTTGTCTTTCGCTTTGGTACGGTTCGGGTACAAATCCTCCTGATCTCCCCAGCCCGTAAGTCCAATCCGAATCATAAATAACACCTCCTGCTGCTTCTTCTTATGTTAGCGTTATATTTCAGTCGTCTCATGTACGTCCATGAAGTGAAAAAAACGTCATATTGGTTTGTGAACAATCTCTATGTATAGTTAACCGATTCGCGTGGGCCTGACTATGTTTAACATTATATCGTGTGGTTTCCGGCCGTTCAATGTGGACGATCCTTGGAAATTTTTGAGTTTGAAGGATAAAGACGATACAATGGCTAAAAGCTATAGAGATATGATCCGGCTGATAGAACAGCGTATTACGGATAGTTGGGCCAGTGACCATGTGGAGGGCGATACGTAATGACGGAATGGTATGAAAAGAGTTTTGGAGAAGACTACCTTCTTGTGTACAAACATCGGGATGTGCAAGGTGCATATCAGGAAGTACATAAAATGATCAATTGGTTAAAGCTTCAGCCAAAGTCCAAGGTACTTGACCTTTGCTGTGGTATGGGCCGACATTCTCTGGCCCTTGCAGATGCTGGTTTCCAGGTGACCGGAATCGACCTGTCTGATGTGCTTCTGCGTGAAGCACGCAATATGGACACCGAACATCGTGTTGAGTGGTATCATGCCGATATGCGTGAGCTTCCACTGAAAGGCGGATTTGACGCCGTTGTCAATCTATTTACCTCATTTGGTTATTTCCGAGAGGATGGAGAGCAACTAAGAGTGTTACGCGTCATTCATCGGATGCTGAAGCCAGGCGGCAGCTATATTATTGATTTTATGAACACGGCTTATGTGACTCGTCATCTGGTGCAGCATTCAACACGTGAAAGCGAAGGACAGAATATTGAGGAGTTTCGCAAGATCCAGGATGGATTTGTGCAAAAAGAAATTCACATCACCGATACCGCATCGGGCCAAAAACCAAGAATCTATCAGGAACGCGTCAAGCTGTACACCCGTGAACAACTACGTGATCTGCTTCACGAGGCAGGACTTATGGTGGATCAGGTACACGGTGGTTATGATGAAGAGAAGTACGATGAGCAGACATCGCCGCGGATGATTTTTGTCGGTCATCGGCCGGAGCAGTAGAGTTGGAGGAGAATATTAATGAAGCGAACGGAATCCATTTCCATGCCAGTAGGCATGCATCGTGTCAAGATTACTATGGCTTTTCCTCTACGTTGGGTGAACAGCTATGTGCTCTATGAACCGGATGGAACAATAACGATAGTTGACCCGGGACCACGCAGTACTGAGACGGAACAGGAGTGGCACGAAGCACTCGCAGATTTCAATTTAACTTTTCAGGATATTAGTCAGATTGTACTGACCCACCATCACCCCGATCATCTGGGGTTGTCTGGCTGGATACAGCAACAAACGGATGTGCCTGTTCGAATGTCCACACGATCCCGCCAGGAAGCGGATTGCATGTGGGGAACGGAGGCAACCATCAATACAGTGTTGCCTGAATATTATAGTCGCCATGGAATGCCGGAAGACAAGACGCAGCAGATACGTGAACATATGGAGGGATTTATCTCACAGATTACGCCACTTCCGGTAGTGACACCGATTGAAGATGGCGAATGGCTGGTTATGGGCGGGAAAAAGTGGCTTGCTGTAGAAACAGGTGGACACGCGCCAGGACATCTATCCTTCTATGCGCCGGATTCCAGGGAGATCTTGTGTGGAGATGCCGTATTGCCGCAGATCTCACCGAATATTAGCCTGCAGCCGGGAAGTGACGATCAGCCTTTATTGTCTTATATGGAAGGACTGCATCGACTGGGGGCATTGGATGTAGGAGTGGCATATCCAGGGCATCGGAATCCGTTTGGCCATTTTGCCGATCGAACGGTTCATCTGCTCACTCATCATGAAGAGCGCCTTCAGAAAATGATGGAGCGAATCCGGGAAGCACCGACGAATGCGTATGAAATCTGTGTGTTTATGTTTGGTGACCGATTGGGAACACATCAGCTTCGTTTTGCGATGAGCGAAACTTTGGCGCATTTGCAAGAATTGATCCGGCGAGAGCATATTATACAGGAGCAGCAGCCCGACGGAGTATTCTTTTTTATCGAAAATACTTAGGATTACAAGACTTTGACCAGGAGAACTGCCTGTTCAGAGTCTTTTTTTGCGTGTAACGACTCCAATAAATGAAAGCTTTAGTCTCTCTTAACCGTTCATTCATCTTCTTTTAAGGCAGCACTTCTATGATAAATGCATGAACTTCGCCAGAGAAAGCAGGGAAGAGCGATGACTAGGAAAAAACGAAATCAATGGAGAAAATGGCAAGCCTCAGCGGCAGCAACGTTGACCGTGGCTGCACTCTTTCAATATGTAAGAACTTCTGATGCCTTTGATGTCGCTTATGCGGCGGCTAATGGTACCGATATAAGCAGTACAGCTTCCACCCAGATAGATGCTCAGGATGATGTCATGGACGAATGGACGAACAACACAGATAACAATTCCGATGCATCGTCCAATGAAGGCTATAGCCTGGATGAGGAAACGACTGATGGAAGCACTGCCATCGGTTCGAATCAAGGCAGGTCGTCGGGTGGCTGGATAACAGATCAGAACAGCAATCAGGATACAGACTCCAGATATAGCCGTGGCAATTATCAGTCACGCACGGGTGCATCATGAGCCGCACGGAGCAAGTCTCCCGTCTTCTTAAGTTCCGCTTCCGGGCGATGAACACGGACGTGGAAGTTCAGTTAGCCGCAGGACGGGAAGAGGCTGAGCATGCGGCAGCCTTGGTGAAGAATTGGTTCGAAGCGCAGGAACAGCGTTTCAGCCGATTTGTGGCAGACAGTGAATTGAATCGTCTGAATTGTTGCACAGGATGGATGCCAATCTCCGCAGCAATGGATGAAGTGTTAAGTTGGGCATACGGTTATATTGGACAGACGGAAGGGATTTTTCAGCCAGGTATCTCTCAGGCTCTGCGGGCTTCGGGTTACGATGTCAGTTTCGAGCAGCTGCAACAAAGAGAGCTTCAGCAATCTGGAACCGAACGCAGATTGGACATCCGACCATCGGATACAACAGATATGCTGAGAGACGAATATGACTATAGCCGCCCACGTTGGATTCAAAGGGAAGGCAGCCGAATGGTTCATAAGGACCCTGGGACTGAACTGGACCTTGGGGGCATTGTTAAGGGTTGGGCCGTTGAGCGTATCGCCGATTGGCTGCAACGTACACTTCATATTTCGGCCGGATTAATTAATGCAGGTGGAGACATTCAGGCATGGGGGACAACACTTCATCCGATGTGGTCCGTGCAAGTCACCGATCCTTATCAGGAGGAGCGAAATCTGATAGGGAATATTCAATTGAGGAAAGGTGCAATTGCCACTTCAGGAGTGGGACGGAGACAGTGGCAGAATACGGACGGAAGCCTTTCACATCACTTAATTGATCCCCGGACGATGGAGCCAGCAGATACGGATGTGCTGCAGTGTACAGTTCTGGGCCAGCATGCCTCGCAATGTGAGATTATTGCCAAGACCGTCTGTATTTTGGGAAGTGCCGATGCAGTAGGTTGGTTAAACCGTCATTACGATCGTCATGACGTCCTCTGGATGACCAGGGATGGGAGCACTTATTTTAGAGGAAATACCGATACGCTCGCTGAACGCTGGCCTGGTTTCGATCCGGATCACCGCTTCAGTCTTATATAAACGACAAGTCTATCAGATGTGGGGGAGCCGGTTATGGCGCAATGGATTGTAGATTACCTGCCGACGTGGAATATCATTCGAATTAGTGGAATCGCCGCTTATTTGCTGCTCTTTGCCGGTGTGTTTCTGGGGATTGCCCAAGGGATGCCCATGGCTAAAGGCAAACCTAAAGCGGCCATGTTTAAATGGCATACCCGAACGACCTGGCTCGCATTTGGACTTGGACTTGTGCATGCGTTAACCCTATATATTGATCACTATAGTCCATTCACCTGGAGTGAACTGCTCATTCCGTTTACGGCTTCAGTACATCCGATCGGCAGCGGACTGGGCACATTATCCTTTTATGGTTTGGTGATCGTACTGCTATCCAGTGATTTGCGTAACAAGCTTGGCCGCAAATGGTGGTTTATGTTCCATATGTTGTCTTATCCCGTATTCATCGGTTTACTGTTCCATGGCATGGTTACCGGTTCTGATTCAGGCAATGTGATTTTTCGTCTGATGTATGTGTTTACTGGCTTGAGCATTCTTGGTATTACGGTACTTCGTGGCATGCTGAGAGAACGCAAAGGCCCGGAAATTACAATTGGACCCAGTCGTGTACAGCCTAAGCCAGCAGCGGAACAGAAATGGGCTGAGGTGTATCGTTTGGCGGGAGCCGGAAGACAGGAGCATCTGAAATAGTGTATTACAAAAATAAGTGAATCAACACAAAAGAAGCGGCCTTCGTGGCCGCCTTTTTGTCATGATCAGAAGAAGTCTGATTGTTGAATTTACTTGGTTTGTTCATTTCCAACTCCTATTACACATGCAAATTATACGATATCATCGCTGACAGGTTTTTCTCCCAAAGCTTCTTCAAGCTCCGATTGTTTGCGATGCGCAATCCGGCTGCTGGCTGCTGAAGCGATAGCCCCCACAATATCATCCAGAAACGTATGCACAGGCCCAAGGCTCTTGTCGTTCAAACGTTCAAGCACACCGGGTTTGAGCTTGTCTACATAACCGTAGTTCGTAAATCCGATACTGCCGTATACGTTGACGATAGAGAATGCGAGAATCTCATCCACGCCATATAATCCTTCATCATTTTCTATCATCTCCTGCAAAGGAGAAATGAGTTTGCCTTGCTCTGCCAGCAAGTCCAGTTGAATGCCTGTCAGGACTGCGTTCTGCACCTCACGTTTGCGTAATACTTTCTCCACATTGTCGATACATTCTTCCATCGTAAGACCTGGGTAATACTTTTTCTGTAGCATCATGACCAGTTCTGCGATCTCAGGGATCGTAACGCCCCGCTTGTGCAGCCATTCCCTCGTTGCCTCAGCCACTTTGCGGCTATTCAGGCTGTAAGGAATTTTTTCTTGCTCCGGATGTTCCATGGGCGATTCCTCCTCTGAAGTTAGCAATGTCCCTATACTTATATCCTAATACGTTATTAACCATTTTGGGTTTCTTTGCTATCCTTCGACGGGGATGGAAGGCCAGTTTTCAGCTTTATGCATGGTGAGCTTGTTTAAAAAGTAGTTATTTTTTGGGCAAAGGCTCGTATACATGGTAGTACAAACTGTAAAAATGATGAGGGGGAACGTGATCATGAGTAAGATCCGTTATTTGCGTACAGCTTCTGCAGCTGCGCTGTTGAGTATTCCTGTGGTGTTATCCGGATGTGGCATGTTTGGGGCACAGTCCTCCGAGGCTATTGATCCACCGCCGCCGATTCAGGAAGCGGCCATGATTCAGGCGGCTGAAGGCAATGGATCACTTGCCAAGCTGCCACTTACAACCGTATACCTCCAGGACCAACAAGGTTTGTTGGCTCCGGTATCTATGACACTCCCGTCGGGCACGGACGTCAGCAGCCCCAAAACAGCCTTGGATACACTTGTGACGGGTGGTCCATATGCAGGGATGTTGCCTGAAGGATTTCAGGGCGTTCTCCCGCAGGGTACCGTTGTTCAGAACGTAACGATTCATCCGGATGATAAACTGGCAGTCGTGGAGTTCTCCGGCAATTTTGCCAAGTATGATGCCAAGAACGAGCGCAAAATGCTGGAGGCAGTTACCTGGACACTCACGGGTACACCGGATGTGCAGAACGTACAGATCTGGGTAGACGGCAAAAAGTTAACGCAAATGCCAGTAAACAGCACGCCATTGCCGGAACCGTTGAATCGGGCGGTGGGTATCAATCTCGATTTGGGTGATACATTCACGACTAACAGCAGCCCGGTAACGGTTTATTTCTCAGCCGCTTCGCCAGCAGGCATTCAATATTATGTCCCGGTTACGCGTCTTGTGACACCAGGTGGAGACCGGGTGCAGGCTGCGCTGAATGAACTGATCAAGGGACCAGCCAAAGGCGGCGAGCTGGAAGAGGTTATGACAGGCGGAACGCAGCTGCAATCGGTCAAAACGTCTGAGGATGGAACCGTAACAGTTGCACTCAAAGACGATATGTTCACTGAGGGAGATGTCGTGCCAAGTGAACTGCTGCAATCCGTCGTATTGACTACGGCCGAGAACACAGCAGGCAAGGAAGCTAAAGTCCAGATCGAATGGAATGGGCAAAAGACAGTCATGAGTGATGATAATCGGGATTACAGTGCCCCAGTATCGAAGCCTGAATATATCAATGAAATTCCAATTTAAGTCACAATAAGCGGTCTGATGTACGGTTGACAGAACTCTTTGGTGGACAGGATGCTTTTAAGTGAACTCTTTGGTAAAATAGAAGGGATTAGTAAAAGTGTGAACAAGCTCGACATTACAGGATGCTTAAGTCGTAGGAGGCAGAAATGATGAGATCTAACGGACGAACCAGCGACCAGCTGCGCCCGATGAATTTAACAATTAACACGAATAAATACGCCGAAGGTTCTGTACTGATTGAAGTGGGAGATACCAAGGTTATTTGTACAGCTACGGTGGAGGAACGTGTTCCTCCCTTTATGAAAGGGCAGGGTAAAGGCTGGGTAACGGCTGAATACTCCATGCTGCCACGTGCAACACATACCCGTAATCAGCGTGAAGCGAACCGCGGCAAATTGACTGGACGCACCATGGAAATTCAGCGTCTGATTGGCCGGGCACTGCGCTCGGTCGTTAACTTGCAGGCTCTTGGTGAACGTACGATTACACTGGACTGTGATGTAATCCAAGCTGACGGCGGTACACGCACAACGTCCATTACCGGTTCGTTTGTAGCTCTGGCGCTCGCGGTGAACAAAATTGCCCAACAGCATAAATTGCAAGTATTCCCGATTACGGATTTCATTGCAGCGGTAAGTGTGGGTGTAGTTGGAGAACAGCCGGTGCTGGATCTGAACTATGATGAAGATTCCAAAGCCAAGGTAGATATGAACCTCGTGATGACAGGCGGCGGGAAATATGTGGAGCTTCAGGGAACAGGTGAAGAAGCTCCATTTGATCGTCGTGAACTGAACGCGATGCTGGAGCTGGGTGAGCAGGGTATTCTGGAGATGATTGAGCGTCAGAAAGAAGTTCTCGGTCCCATTGCACTCAAGATTGGTGCTCGTGGATTAGGAGAAGCCTAACATGAGTCTGGATAGCCCAATTATCATTGTCGCAACCCGTAATGCAGGGAAAGTACGTGAATTCGCTCATGCATTCGCTCCGCTGGGCAAAGAGGTCAAAAGTATGTTTGACTATCCAGAGCTGCCGGATGTCGTTGAAGATGGCGTAACCTTTGCAGAGAATGCCTGGAAGAAAGCCAAAACGGTGGGCGATGCTCTTGGCTTGCCTGTCCTGGCTGACGATTCGGGATTGTGCGTGGATCTGCTGGATGGTGACCCGGGAGTGTATTCTGCGAGATATGCAGGCGAGGGTGCAACCGATGCGAAGAACAATGCCAAATTGCTTGAGGCGCTGGAATCGCTCAAATCCGGTGAGGATACGGAGCAACCGCTTTTGAGTCCAGCAAGTTTCGTCTGTGCATTGGTGCTGTATGATCCCGCAACCGGACACAAGTACGAAGCGGAAGGTACGGCTGAAGGCTGGATCACTGCTCAAGCAGCCGGTGCAGGCGGTTTTGGATATGACCCACTTTTCTATGTGCCTGAATACGAGATGACGATGGCAGAGCTTACGCTGGAGCAAAAGCAGGCGATCAGTCACCGGGGCCATGCCCTGAGAGCACTCGTATCCAGCCTGAAAGGCTGAGATTCAAACGAATCGGCTCATATGATTATGAATGTATAAGGTGAATTATTGCCTTGCTTAAATATCAAAGCGTTAGTGGAAGGTAAGAGTCATTCCTGTGGAATGCTTCACCGACCATTAACGTTTTTTTATTTTTATGGAGTGGAGCCGATGTTAATAAAGCCAGTGCGGGGGACCTAAAATAAATCCCGCTTTTTTTAGTGAAAATATCGGAACGTACGTTCTTATACCTATATAAAAAATGCAGAGATTTCACGTTTGAGCAGCGCATTAGGACCGGGGTTGGAAGAAGTTGCAAGTCTTGTACCGTATGGGTTAACATTCAAGTTAACGAATCATCAATGAACTCAAACGGAGGGGATTTGCTTATGCAAGAAGTGAAGCTTACGGTGTCTTATGATGATTATGAGGACGGTATTCGTATGGAAACACTGATCAGGGAACTGGCTGCCAAACCGGAGGCTGGTTCGCTGGAGAGTCTGATTATTGGAGACTGGGGGCAGGCCTATGAAAATTCGCCGGAAGAATTTATGGGCGCGCTCATCGAGCTGGCTCCAAGCTTTCCTTCTTTAAAGAAACTGTTTATCGGAGATATGGGCTTTGAAGAATGCGAAGTATCATGGATTATTCAGACGGATCTCACACCACTATTGGTTGCTTTCCCTGAATTGAAGTCATTCACAGTGAAGGGCAGTAGCGGACTAAGTCTGGAACCCATCGAACATGCCAAACTTGAAGAATTAATCATTATTTGCGGTGGTCTTCCCAAAAGTGTGTTAGCTTCAATTGCCCGGGCTAAATTGCCTGAATTGCGTAAGCTTGAGCTGTATCTGGGCGTGGATAATTATGGATTCGACGGTTCACTTCAAGATGTACTTCCACTTTTGGAACAGGGTTTATTTCCAAAGCTCGTATACCTGGGTCTGAAAGACAGTGAAATTCAGGATGAGATTGCGAAAGCTGCAGCTGAGGCGCCAATTCTGGATCAACTTGAAATCCTGGATCTGTCAGAGGGCACGTTGTCTGATGAAGGGTCTGAGGCGCTGCTTGCCAGTGACAAGATCAAAGAACTGAAACATCTCAATCTCAGTTACCACTATATGACAGACGAAATGCTCATTCGTTGGAAACGTTCCGGTATATCTGTAGATGTTAGCGAGCAACAACAGAGTGATGAAGATGACTGGCGTTACCCGTCGTTAACGGAATAAATGATGTCAGGCATGACGGAAATGGAAGAAAATTTGCAAAGCCCAGTTAAGGATTCGGATATGACTCTGGAGCAGCCGTTATTGTTAATTGGAAACCCGAATAATCGCCGTACCCTTGGATTACAGGAGGCAAGACAGCGTATTGGCTTACAACCTGCATTTGTGTTGCCTTATGCGCATTTACTAAAGACTTGGAGACGGGGCGGAACCATGGTGGATGCCGTACAGCAATGTCTGGAAGGGCGAGGGACTACGTGCATGCAGGGAGAGCCGTGGATATCTTCACCAGCATCGATGTTATATGCGAATCATGATTCAGTTCATGGCGTGAATAGTATACCTCTTATTCGACTGGATGCCCCTGGCGAGGAATGGGAAGTAGAGCGTGAGCTGCTCTTTCTTGGAGCTGTGAATGATGTATCTTCGTTAATCGATGGCCTTTCTGCGAGAATGATTCCGGCAGAACAGACACTCACTCTTGAACAGGAGTGGGGGCGGATCTACGCGCCCAACCAATGGTTTCGTGGTTGGAAAGCCTGTTTGGAACGAATTCGTCAGGAAGCTCTGGAATATTGGCCTAATGCCCGGTTCATGAATGATCCCGATGACATTGCGATTATGTTTGATAAAAGGAAATGCCAGCAGCATCTATCTGCTCATAGCGTTCACGTTCCCCCAACACTCCAACCTTCGGAGCCGATCCGCAATTATGCGGACCTGCGTACAGCGATGAAAACAGCGGGTATGAATCGCGTTTTCGTGAAGCTTGCGTGTGGCTCCGGTGCTTCAGGCGTTGTTGCCTATCAAATTAATCCGCGAACGGGTGCTGAAATTGCCATAACCACTGTGGGAATGGAACGGATTCAGGGAAAGATCAATTTTTATAATGAAGGCCGGTTGCGCAGGTACACACATACTTCAGAGATTTCTGCGCTTATGGATTGGCTGTGTGCTGAGGGGGCCCAGATTGAACGTTGGATGGCAAAAGCGTCCCTGGGTTCAAGCGTGTTTGATATACGCCAGCTTGTGGCAGGTGGACAAGCAGGTCATGCCATCGTACGGCTTAGTCAGACACCAATCACCAATCTGCATTTGCGCAATGAGCGGTTGCTTCCCGCAGAAGCAGGGCTGGATGAACAGCAGATGAATGGAGTTCAGACGGCAGCGAAAGCAGCAATGGCTGCCTTCCCCAACTCATGGTCTGCCGGGATTGATGTAATGCTCAGTGGAGATACTGAGCCGCGTGCCTATATTTTGGATGTGAATCCGTTCGGAGATTTGTTGTACAGAGTGCAGCATAACGGACTTGGAACCTATGAATGGGAAATGGAACTTTTGCGAAAGGAGCCTTACAACTATGACTGATATGAACACCATCGTAGGCTCCCATGATCTATTAATGATTACATTGGACACGTTAAGGTATGACGTAGCCAAGCTGGAGGAACAGAATTGCCCCAACCTGTGCGGTACGGGTCCTTGGGAGAAGCGTCATACTCCGGGAAGTTTTACATATGCGGCACATCATGCTTTTTTTGGTGGCTTCATGCCTACACCTGCTAATACAAACAAAGCATCCCACGTGCGGCTTTTTCATTCCCGGAATACCGGATTAAAGACGCATCCGCATACGTGGCTGTTCGACACACCGGATATCGTATCCGGTTTTGCAGCTGAAGGATATCGTACAATTTGTATAGGTGGGGTCATTTTCTTCACCAAGAAAAATCCGCTCGCCAAAGTGCTGCCAGGTTATTTTCAACAGAGTTACTGGCGGATAACCAACCCCAAATCGACTGAGCATCAGGTTCAGCATGCCTTGAAGCTGCTGGAGCAAAGTGCACCAGATGAGAAGCTGTTTTTGTTCCTGAATGTGTCTGCCATCCATGGGCCCAATCGCTATTTTGTGGAGGGTGCAAGAGAGGACTCGGTAGAAACACAGCGTGCAGCGCTTCGGTATGTGGACAAGGCCCTTGGGCCATTGTTTGATGCAATGAGGCAGCGTTCAAGGCCTACGTTTTGTTTAGCTTTTTCCGATCATGGCACAGCGTATGGTGAGGATGGCTATCAGGGGCATAGGCTCGCGCATGATGTTGTTTGGAATGTGCCTTACCGTGAATTTATTTTATAGAACAAATAATTCATATCATCAATAACTACACACCGGATACAGGGAGGAAACCGATGGACGATCGATCTCAACATACGACAGCAGGTCATTCCGCACAGTCCGGATCCAACACAGCTTCAGGTCTCAGAGAAGTACTTGCTTCACCCTATCGCTCTTATTTATATTCCTATCCCCATAAGACCGCATATCGGGAGTTGAACCCGCCTTTACCGCTCGGTCCATTGTGGGAACGTGAGAATACCGATACGTATTTTTTATATATGCACATTCCGTTTTGTGCCGCTCGTTGCGGATTCTGTAACCTGTTCACGCTGCCGGATCGTCGTAATGACACCCATGTGCGTTATGTGGATGCGCTGGAACGGCAAGCCAAACAGTGGGCACCACTCACATCACGCAGACCCTATTCGAGGTTTGCCATCGGTGGTGGGACGCCCACATTATTAAATGAAATTCAGTTGAACCGTTTGTTTGATATTGCTGAACAGGTGATGGGACTCGATCCGACGCAAGCTTCGATCTCGGTAGAAACATCACCGGATACCGTGACGGAAGCCAAATTGGCGATCATGAAGGAGCGAAGTGTGGACCGGGTAAGTATGGGCATCCAAAGTTTTATTGAAGCTGAAGCCTCAGCCATTTACCGTCCGCAAAAACCACAGGAAGTGGAGCGCGCGCTTGAGAAGCTTACACGGTATGAATTCCCTCTGTTGAATCTGGACCTAATCTATGGTCTGCCAGGACAAACGGTGGAATCATGGCTGTATTCGCTGGAACGTGTCCTTTCATATGAACCGGGTGAGATTTTCATTTACCCACTGTACACCCGCGAGAATACCATTGTGAAACCGGATGATATACAACGTCAGGGACCGGATATTCGGATGGAGCTGTATAAGGCTGCGCGTGAGACTTTAAAAAGCAGAGGCTATGTCCAGTATTCCATGCGCAGATTTGCCAAAGAACAATCATCTTCTGGAAGCAAAGAGCTTCTACCCTACAGCTGTCAGGAGGAAGGCATGGTTGGTCTCGGTTGCGGTGCACGCTCTTATACCAGTGAAGTACACTATGCTTCCAAGTATGGTGTTAGTTATAAGGCCACACAGAGCATCATCGCCGATTATGTGGCAACCGAGCGTTATGATGTGGCCGATTACGGTATTGTACTCAGCCGGGAGGAGCAGAAGCGCCGCTTTATTCTGAAAGCTCTGCTGCATCGGGAAGGATTGCCGCTATCGGATTATGATCAACGATTCGGAACTGAAGTCCTGTCAGACTACGGATGGTTGAGTGAACTGTTGTCTGAGGGCATGGCTGAGCTTGAGCAGGACGATAAGGGTAACCAGGTGCTGCGTCTGACAGAAGAGGGATTGGGCTACTCGGATGCTATTGGAGATTGGCTCATCTCCGCTGAGGTTCGTGAACAAATGGAAGGGTTTGTATTCTCATGAGAGCAACCTTGTATTATCGGGGGAAGCTGTCGTCCTGTAATTACGACTGTCCATATTGTCCGTTTAGCAAAACGGTAGATTCCAAGGAGACGTTGGAAGTGGATGAACAACAACTGCGTCAATTTGTGAATTGGGTGAGGGATCAGGAGAGTGCTGGTCATCAATTTTCGATTTTCTTTAACCCGTATGGAGAAGCTCTGGTAAGACGTTGGTATCGTGAAGCGATGATTGAGCTATCGCATATGCCACATGTGGACAAAATTGCAGTCCAAACCAACCTATCTGTCAAACTGGACTGGGCCCGTAAATTGAACCGAGATAAAGCGGCTTTCTGGGCGACCTATCACCCACGTGAGACGAAAGAGTCTTCCTTCGTCAAACAATGTTTGACTTTACGTGAGATGGGACTTGCTTTTAGTGTGGGGACAGTTGGATTGCGCAGTGCATTCCCTGCTATTGAATCGATGAGGCAGGCTTTACCCGATGAGGTGTATATGTGGATCAATGCATTTAAAGATCGACCCAAATATTACAGCGTGGAAGAGGTCGACTTTTTACGATCCATTGATCCACTGTTTGAAGGGAACCTGCGGGATTATGAGAGTCTGGGCAAGCGTTGTTCCGCTGGTTCGGAGGTATTTTATGTGCAAGGGTCAGGGCATGTAAAAAGGTGTTACAAGGACCGTCGAATTATTGGGCATCTCTACCGCGATGGTTTGCAGGCTTTGGCCGTAGATCGGCCATGTGGCATGAAGAAGTGTGGCTGTTACATCGGTTATATTCATATGGAGGATTCACCGTTCAGAGATATTTTTGGCAGTGGATTGCTTGAACGTAATCCGGTTCTGATTAATCAATAGATATGTCAACAAGAAGTGCAGGAAGAGGTTTCTGAAGAATTGCAGCAGTCTCTTGGTCATTTTAAAGTGGGATGTTGTGTAGCCATGCCATAATTTAGTCGTGTACGACGAAGGGGTGCCTGATGAACAGCTATTATGCTGTTCATCGGCACCCTTTTACGAATGAAAAGATAGCCTTATTTATCTTATTGCCACTTTGTACGTACGCAACCACGAGTTGATCTGTGTCAGATAAGCAAACAACTGTGGACCGGACATTAACTGTCCAAACCAGGGCAAATTCGATGAAGCATCCGGTGAGGAGGC
The DNA here is from genome assembly GCF_050994985.1 of Paenibacillus taichungensis. Lineage (NCBI taxonomy): Bacteria > Bacillati > Bacillota > Bacilli > Caryophanales > Paenibacillaceae > Paenibacillus > Paenibacillus taichungensis. Next base: position 473,373 of record NZ_CP194720.1, read on the forward strand.
CAATTTGCGAATTTGATCTTTGTCGATTAATGGCAAGATCGGTGAGCTGGCGTCATCCAGAATATCAAGCACCTGCTGTTTAACGGCAGCAAGATACTGCGGGTTATGTGTTTTCGGGTACGGACTCTTTTTCCGGTACAACACATCGTCAGGCAGAACACCCTCCAGCGCTTTACGCAGAATGCCTTTTTCCCGTCCGCCTGTCATTTTCATGTCCCATGGGACGTTAAATACATATTGAATCAAACGATGATCACAGTAAGGTACCCGAACTTCAAGCCCAGCTCCCATACTCATCCGATCTTTCCGATCCAGTAGTGTAGGCATGAACCGGGTGATGTTCAGATAGGACATGACTCGCATTTGGGCTGCCTTACCGGTCTCCCCATCGAGTAAAGGCACTTCAGCCACAGCATCCGAGTAGCGGTCCGCGAGGTAGTCGAGAGGCCTGATCCATTCCCGAATGTCCGGAGATAACAATCCTGCTCGCATATCAGGCGCAACAGACCATGGGAATGTACCGGAGTTCAGCATTTCTTCCCGATGGAACCAAGGATAACCGCCAAATACTTCATCCGCTGCTTCGCCTGAAATGGCAACGGTGGCTCCTTTTTTGATTTCCTTACAGAACAGATAGAGAGAGGAATCTACATCTGCCATCCCCGGCAAATCCCGCACAAGCATCGCCTGGGTCAGTGCATGAACCAGTTCTCCGTTTTCAATCTCAATCCAGTGATGATCTGTCTTCAGTTCATCTACCATACGCTTAATCCATGGACCATCTGCACCAGGTTGGAAGGAATGGGCCTGAAAATGCTTTGCATTATCCACATAGTCTACAGAATACGTGCTGACCTGACCTTGACCTGTACGGTTATAATAATCCACCGCTAACGCAGATAGAGCACTTGAATCCAATCCACCCGACAAAAGGGAGCAGACCGGGACGTCAGAAGCTAGCTGCCGTTCTAATGTATCTTGTAACAGTCTGCGTACTTCGGCAGCTGTCTCTTCCAAATTATGTTCGTGATTCTGACTTTCCAGCTTCCAGTAAGCATAGGTTTTAATCCCGTTTCGGTTGTAGATAAGCGCATGTGCAGGTTTGAGCTCGTTAAGGGAGGAGTATACGCCGTGTCCAGGTGTCCGGGCAGGACCGACAATAAATACTTCTGCCAAACCTTCAGGGCCTACCGCAGCTTCAACATCCGGGTGGATGAGCAGTGCTTTGGGTTCTGAGCCAAATACAAGTGCATCCTTTGCATGACTGTAGAACAGGGGTTTGACACCCAGCCGATCACGGGCGATAAAAACCTGTTCGCGTCCGCCATCCCATATGGCAAAAGCAAAAATTCCGTTAAACCGGTCAACGCAGGCCGGTCCCCACTCAATATAAGAGGCGAGCAGCACTTCCGTATCACATTGTGTGCGGAAATGGTGTCCGCGCTGGAGCAATTCCTTTTTCAACTCGGGTGCATTGTATAGTTCTCCGTTATACACGACGGTATAGGAGGTGTCTCCCTGTAACGCATGCATGGGCTGTGCCCCGTTCTCCGGGTCCATAACGCTGAGACGCCGATGTCCGAACGCACAAGGATTGGAGATCCATGTACCTGAAGCGTCGGGCCCTCGGTTCGACAAGCTGTCCGTCATCCGGACCAGCAGCTCTGATTCCTGGGTCAAATCCCGATTCCACTGTATGAAGCCGGTTATACCGCACATGGTTTGTTCATCCTTTCTTAGTCGAGTCATTCATCCGTATGGCTGCTTAGTTGCTAACAGCCAGCAAATGTTGTCTTTTTCGTCAGAAGTCGTAACAAATATATGCCGAAAGCAGGCATAAAATGTCTGTCCTCTTCGGAAACTATATCTAGGGACAACGGCCTCAACATGCCTGCGAAGGAGAGAACTTGCAAATGGACAGTATGACCTATTATGTATCTGTCATGGGGCGCTCCGTTATTCCGGACCCGCACGTAACGTCGTATGAATGGGTGATCCAGGCGACGCCTCAGGAGGCGGAACAATTACTGGGGCTGCTTAATCTGATGCAGGAAAAAGAGGAAGAGGCCTTTCCAGGAATGGTATTCCCTTGGCCAGATACGCCAGAGGAGTCTGTAAACCGTGCATATGAAGCTGTGTTACAGCAGGTGTATCGGGAGATTTATCGCCTAGGAACACCAGAGACCCGATACCAGATTGAACAAAGTACATGAAATGGACAAAGGAGCGAGATAATAAATGTATGCTATTCAGGATGCCAAAATACGCAGATTAACCGAAGTGGATGGATTGTCTTGTGCAGAAGTTGAAGTACAGCCTGGAAATACGGGTGATCCGTCTTTACTTGTATATGTTGCGGCTACCCAGCCAGGGAATTCGCTTGAAGTCGTTCGGATTGTACGCAATCATTCGGATGCAGTCCTGGATTGGTACAATAACAATATGCATACAGCGTTTGAAGATGCCACGGAAACGGCGTTTGAGAACAGTGAAGGCATTGCAGCAGGGGAAGATAAAGCCCGGTTTCAGAGTGAGTTACTTGCTTTTGGATTACTGGGACCGACACTTCAACGCTATTTGGTGGGGCAAGGTTAAGGCGGTCGTTCCAACAAATGCCGATAGCTGCAAAGGATAAGCGAAATTACCCGGAGACATACTATATACAAGTTCCGGGGAGGTGATAGCAATGGCTTCCAAGTTCAAGAAAAACAAAGGGAACCTTTATGCGCATCATACCGAGTTTGCCGAGGAAGTGCTCGCCATTAACAGCAAGCGTCCTGCCCAGAGAAATCCGTGGCGTCAGGGAAACAAGTAACCGGAATGCAGAAACCCGCCCTTCTTTTGAAAGGCGGGTTTTTGAATGTTTATTTTAACTTGGTTGTGGAGCTTGTAGTTAGGCATATTCACGCAGCACTTGAATGCCTTTGACGATATTGTACACAAAACTTAATGCATAAATAACAAAGAAGAGTATTACAAATCCGACAGCGGAACCCAGACTGTGGGCGGTAACGAAGAAATAAAGTAGCGGGATTGCCGCAAGAAACGGGAATATATGCGAGAATAAGGCTCGTTTCGCATGTCCCTCAATATAGTTGTCTTTGGCTACAATCCAAATGATGATGGGAAACAAGAACGGTGCGAAGAAAATACTAAAATAGGATAATGCTGATAAAAGTTGTCTCATAGCGGTTTCTCTCCTTTATGGTTCAATTGAATGTATGTATGCAAATGATTACCCAGCAAGTCTCATCCTGAATATGTCTGCCCATTTTAAATGCACTGAGCTTGATATCCTCAATATTGCCTGCTTAAAGCATTCATATTCTGTACCTGTGTTGAGTATGAAAATAATACGTTCAAGCCATGTGGAATGATGCAATTATTAATTTTTTTATAAAACTATTGAAAAATATAGAAATCAGAGTATAATAGGAATCGCGCGGTATTTTTATTATACATATTTGTCTCAGTAGCTCAGCAGGATAGAGCAACGGCCTTCTAAGCCGTCGGTCGGGGGTTCGAATCCCTCCTGGGACGTTAGAAAAAAGCTTCCTTCGGGAAGCTTTTTCGCGTACAAGGGATGAGAACCTCAATGGTTCGTCGGAGCATAAGCATCGGTAGGAATACTTCGCAGTCTCGACTGCAAGGAGAGTATCCCTCCTGGGACGTTAGAAAAAAGCTTCCTTCGGGAAGCTTTTCGCGTACAAGGGATGAGAACCTCAATGGTTCGTCGGAGCATAAGCATCGGTAGGAATACTTCGCAGTCTCGACTGTAAGGAGAGTATCCCTCCTGGGACGTTAGAAAAAAGCTTCCTTCGGGAAGCTTTTTCGCGTACAGGGGATGAGAACCCCGATGGATCGTCGGAGGTTGGTAATTGTTTATAGGTATAAACTATCAAATGTATAGAATTTATATATTTAAATAATAAACCATCTTGTGACACAATGAAGATATCAATCATGAAAGCGATGGTGGTATCCATGCAATCGATTAATCAATGGCAAGCAGATGAGTATGACAACAAACTGGCTTTTATATCAGATTACGGCAAAAGTTTAATCTCATGGCTTCAACCTCAAAAAGGGGAGTATATCCTTGACTTGGGATGTGGAACGGGGGATTTGACGTACGAAATTTCTGTAACGCAGGCTGAGGTAGTTGGCATGGATGCATCACCGGACATGATTCGTCGTGCAAAAGAGAAGTTCCCCAATATCGAGTTTATGGAGGGTGACGGACATCAGTTTGCGACGAACAAGCTCTATGATGCCGTCTTTTCCAATGCAGCTCTACATTGGATGCGAAGTCCTCGACTTGTAGTGGATAGTGTATGGAAGTCTTTGAAGCCTGGGGGACGTTTTATAGCGGAGTTCGGTGGCAAAGGCAATGTACAGATCATTGTAGATGCATTAGAGGAAGTGTTTGAGCGACACACTGGCATTCGTGGATCAGAGCGCAACCCTTGGTATTTCCCGACGATCGGGCAATATAGCAACATTTTGGAACAATGCGGATTTTTGGTGCGACAGGCCTATCACTATGACCGTCCTACCAGATTGGCGGATGGTGAACAGGGTATAGAGGGCTGGTTGGCTCATTTTGGAGGGGACTATTTTGAAGGTTTGAGTCAGGAGCAAATTCAAAAAATCTGTCGTGAAACTAGCCATATCGTTGTGCCGAAGCTCTGGAAAGAAGATGCAATCTATGCCGATTATAAGCGTCTTCGAATTGAAGCAGTGAAGCCGGGATGTTAAATAAGCAAAAGATGTGTAACTGTTAAATGAATTAATAATATATTTTTCATGAAATTCATCGATCACAAATAGGCTGGGAATCTCTTTCAGAATGAAGAGACTCTTGGCCTTTTTTCCTATGTTGTATTTAAAAATTGAATTATTAAATCGACAAATAAATACAATTTCACATTTTTCTCTTACTCAAGAACCATATAAGTAATTTTTATATCATATTTGTAATTATTTAGAAGGTAAATGTGCTATTTTAGTAGAATAATTTACCAAGGGTCAATCTACTTGCAGATAGGGCGGTGAGTTGTCACAGGTATTGCAGTACTTGTCATTGCAGGACCCAAGCGATTGGTGAGGTACTTTCATATTGAGAAGGAGGGGCATAGCCTTGAATAAACGATTGATATCTATATTGTTAAGTATCCTGATGACTTTTTCTATCATCATGCCAGCGGCCGGAGCCGCTCCTGTAGGTGTACAGCTTGAGAATTCGCTAAGCAAGGCCGAAGCCAAACAATGGCGAGAAATTCTTGCCCAGCGGGAAGGCAAGCTTGCAGCAGATCCATTTTTGGACAAGAGCCTGGAAGGTCTTGGAGGGGAGAATACAAGAGTAATTGTTGAGCTCTCCAATAAACCAGTTGCTGTTGCGCAAGGCGAATCTACCCTCTCAGGAAAATCTTTTACCTCCTCTATGGAAACAAAGGCTGTGAATCAAGTCGAGCAACAACAACAGTCATTTGTACATAGCCTCACTCAGAATAAAATCAAACACGAAGTATTGGAAAATTACGCATATGCTCTGAATGGTGTAGCCATTGAACTTAAGGGTAACCAATTGGGGCAATTGCTTCGCATACCGGGCGTTGTCAGTGTATACCCTGACCTTGAAATTAACGTAGCCCCGGAAACTGATGAAGTGAATCCTTATATGAAAGATACCGCACCATTTATTGGCGCCCCTGAAGTATGGAATCTGGGATACAAAGGAAAAGGCGTCAAAGTTGGTGTTATTGATACAGGAATCGATTATGAACATCCTAATTTGCAAGACGCCTACAAAGGTGGATGGGATTTCGTTGAAAATGACAATGATCCTTATGAGACAACACGTGAAGAATGGAAAGGATCTGGCGCACCTGAATTTAATGCGAATGGAAGCGCCTATTACACATCCCACGGTACTCACGTAGCCGGTACCATTGCTGCTCGTGAAGCAGGGGACTACGGCATTGTCGGGGTTGCACCCGAAGCTGACATCTATGCCTATCGTGTGCTTGGACCCTACGGAAGTGGTCAAACTTCATGGGTGCTTGGTGGAATTGACCGTTCCGTTGCCGATGGCATGGACGTAATCAATCTCTCGTTGGGTAACGCTGCCAATGATCCAAGTTATATCACTTCAGTTGCACTGAATAATGCCATGCTGTCTGGCGTGACTGCAGTTGTGGCAAGTGGAAATGATGGTCCGAATCGTTATACATTAGGTTCTCCAGGAGCATCTGCTATGGCAATCACTGTAGGTAACTCCACAGGGCCTAGCCAGAGTATAACAGCCAACACGCATTTCTGGATTGGTGAGGAAGGTGAAGGTACGCTTCCTGAAGAACAACCTGTCCCTGAAGTTGAGCCGTCTCCTGAACTGGGTACAGCACCGGGTACGGATACTCCTGAAGTTCCGGCTCAAGGTGAACCATCAACCACACCGGAAGATGTGACAGGTGATGAAGCTTCATCAACAAACGAAGCTGCATTGTCTGAATCAGCATCTGACGATGATACAGATTTAGATGTGGTAGCCAGCCAATCAGAAGAGGGTGTTCAGCCAGCCTCGCCTTCGGCACCAGTCGAAACCTCTCCAGAGGTTGCACCTGTGAAAGAAGAGCCTGCTATTGCTCCAACTGAAACGGAACAAAATCCATTGGCTGTTACTGAGTCGGTGTACCGACTTGATGTAATGGGCTGGAGTCTTTCAGCAGATCCGGAATCTGTTTTGACGGATCAATATGATCTTTTATTCGCAGGGTTGGGTAAACCGACCGACTTTGAAGGCAAGGATTTTACAGGCAAAGTGGCTTTTGTACAGCGCGGTGAGCTGGCATTTGTAGAGAAAGTAGCCAATGCCAAAGCTGCTGGTGCAGTTGCTATTATCGTATACAACAATATTCCAGGCCCGATCGGTGTGAGTTTGGGAGATAATTTTGAACTTATTCCAACCTTGAGCATGTCGAAGGAAGATGGAGAAAGTATCAAGGCTGAGCTGGATGCTGGTCAAAGCGTTGAAGTGAGTTTCAGTGACTTCGTTAAAGGTCAAACGGCTGGAGATGAAATGAATCCATCCAGTTCCCGCGGACCAGCCAAGGTGACTCTGGATATCAAACCGGATATAGTTGCACCCGGTACCAGCATTCTGTCTACTGTTCCTGCCTATGGCAAGGACGAGCCTGAAGCAGATTATTCACAGGCTTATGATCGTAAATCAGGTACAAGTATGGCCACGCCTCATGTTGCCGGACTAGTTGCCCTGTTGATTGAAAAGCACAGTGACTGGACACCATTTGATATTAAAGTAGCACTCATGAACAATGGTAAAGTGCTCAACACAACCAATTACGATGTGTTTGATCAAGGTGCAGGGCGTATTCAAGCGGTGAAAACGATTGATCCTGCTGCATTTGTTAAAGTATTGGATGTAACGAAATACACAGAGAATGGCGTGGCTGTCGAGAAACCAAATGTAACGGGTAGTGTCAATTTTGGCAACTTCCTCAGCACGGACGAAAAAACCGTCAGCAAAACGATCAAAGTGGAGTCGCTGAATGGCAGCGGTGGAAACTACACTGTAAGCGTGAATCCGACACGTACAATCCCTGGTGTATCCGTTGCGGTGGACAAGAACTCTTTTACACTGAATGGTGAGGAAGAGTTACAGGTTACTATTACAGTTCCAAAAGGTGTTACTGCGGTAACAGAAGCGCAAGGATACCTTCAGTTGTCTAATGGAACGGACACATTCAGTGTTCCATATGTCGCACATTTCAACCTTACCCTGGCAGGCGTTAAATACATTGAGACTGTATATGGTACAGAGAAGAACCCGTTCCATTATCCATTGAAGTCTGATGGTACGCTGGATACACTCAATGTAGCTATGGAATTCTACAATCCTATGAATTTTGCCCTTATTGAGATCTTTGATGGCCTTAACCCGGATGGTGGCTATTATGGAGATGGATATATTGGATCTATTTTTGGGAACTACTACAATTTTGCTGCCAACACAAGATATAATTTAGCTTGGGATGGACAGTATGCAGACTACACTACCGACGAGGTAACAACTATTCCAGATGGTCTTTATACGGTTGACATCACTACAATCGGTGTTGATGGCAAAACGTATATCGAAGATACTTCTCCATTTTTGGTGAAAAAAGCAGCGCCTGTTGTAACAGCACCAGATAAGTTGGAATTCAAGCAAGATGAATCTGCTGTCATTAACGGCAGTGTGGATGACTTGTACTTCCGTGTTGCTCCTTCACTTAAAGAGAACTGGAACATTGAGTTTGACCCAGCGGCTGCCTTGAAAGCAACGTATGTCCTGAAAAAAGAGAATGGTTCGATTTACAAGGAGGGTGTATTTGAAGTAAAACCTGATGGTAGCTTCACTCTTCCTTTAGAAGGCATCCAAGCAGGTGAATATGCCGTTGAACTTACGGTAAAAGACCAACAAGGGCTTTCTGGTAAAGCCACTACGGCACTGAGTCTGAAATCCAAGGAGACTGAGCCGGAAACTCCAGCTGTCAAAGCGCCTGGCACACCTGTGTTGTCTCATAATAATTGGGTTGGTAATGGCCTGAGCGAAGGCTCATATATCGTTACCATGAACCTGTGGTGGGGCGAGAATGCCACCAGCTACAAGCTTTATGAGGACGGGGTTTTGATCGATACGCAGAAGTTGACCTACAATGCGCCTCTGGCACAGTTTGCCCAAACGAAGATCACAGGCAAAGCCAACGGCACCTATACGTACGTAGCTGAGCTAACGAACGACAAAGGGACCACGCGGAGTCAGACACTGACAGTCAAGGTTACCAACGCATCGCCAGGCAAAGCAGTTCTCTCTCAAGATAACTGGGATGGCGACGGTAATTATAAGGTAACTATGAACTTGTGGTGGGGAACCAATGCTACTGAGTATCGCCTCTACGAAAATGATAAGTTGATCGATACCCAAGCACTCAATGCGGTTACGCCTAATGCGCAAAGTGCCGTTACTTCGCTGACTGGACGCACTTCGGGCACGTATACTTACCGGGCTGAGTTACTCAACGCAGCGGGTGTCACCAGCACTGATAAGATCACGGTAAAAGTGAAATAAACTCTTCGGCACTTATTTATTGAAGCAATTGTTTTTCACATAAGCGGTCTTCATCCTGATCTTCGCGGGATGGAGACCGTTTTATTTTGTTTTTTCTCTGTTGAGTGAATGGATAACTGCTTGTTGTCCTGTTAGTTGTAAATTGAATATAGTTCGCATGAAAGTCCGCTAATAATAAAATGCTCCCCTCATGGAGACAGGTTTTGTTAGCCTGTCACTCATAAGGGGAGCGTAAATTAATCTAACCGATCACTCGATTCTTGCTGGCTTTTATACCTGCTATCAGTAATACAATGGCGAGAAGAACCTGTACCAGCAAGGGAAGGGTCCATCCTTGTGTCCAATCATGAAGCACGCCGAACAGCAACGGCCCGACGGCTGCCAGCATATACCCAAAGGATTGAGCCATACCTGAAAGTCCCGCAGCCTGTCTTGCATCAGACGTACGCAGTACAAAAAACATGGTTACAAGTCCGAACGAAGCCCCGGCTCCAACGCCGGCCAAAGCAACACCGACGGTTACGAGAGAGGAGATGCCGCTCAAAAGGAATGCGTACCCCAGAATCAGACATGAACCTGTAATTGCTGTCAGCCCACGTTGATCTTTCATTCGTCCAGCCAGAATGGGAACGATGAACGTTACCGGAACACTAACCATTTGCATAAGGGATAACATCCAGCCCGCTGAAGAGGAACTGAAACCCTGATCAGATAGAACCTCTGGCAGCCAGGTAATTGTAGTGTAAAAAATTAAAGATTGCAGTCCCATGAACAATGTGACATACCAGGCTAAGGAAGATGTAATAAGGCGAACCGGTTTCGCTTCCGTTTTCGAAGCCACGTAAACTTCGCCGCGACGTCCAGAACGGACGTGAGGCAGCCAGAGAATGAGGGCCAAAATGGACAGTATAGCCCACATGCCGAGTGAAGCATGCCAACCCATGGAGGTTAAGCCTGCCGCAGGAACGCTGATTCCTGAGGCGATAGCGCCCCATATATTCATGGACACAGAATAAAGTCCGGTAACGAGCCCCACTCGCAATGGGAAATCCCTTTTGATTAGACTGGGCAGCAATACGTTGCTCAGGGCAATGCCACATCCAAGGATCGCTGTTCCTGCAAAGAGAACGGGTACAGAGGGCATAAACCGGAGGGATACGCCTATGGTCACGAGGATTATGGCAGTTAACAGAGCGGTTTCTAGTCCGAATCTTCGCGCCAATTGTGGAGCGAACGGAGAGATTGCCGCGAAGGCAAGCAAAGGAAGAGAGGTGAGTAAGCCTGCCAATGTATGACTTATTCCTGTATCTGTACGGATCAGTTCCACAATGGGACCTGTTGCCGTAATAGGTGAACGCATTGTTGCTGCGATAACGATAATGCCTGCCAGCAAGAGCCCAAGTTTCATGGATGCTGACGATGAATTATCGACTGCAGAGCGGTCAGGTGAGTTTTGACGTAAAGATGATGGCATGGTAAATCTCCTATAGTTTATTTGTCTAATATGTATACTTTGATACATACATATACATAAACAAGCATAACATCCCGTGTCAACATCAGCCGATTAACGTATTCAATTATCCCCAGAACGCAAAAAAAGCTTCCCGAAGGAAGCTTTTTTTTAATTACGTCCCAGGAGGGATACTCTCCTTGCAGTCGAGACTGCGAAGTAATCCTACCGAAGCTTATGCTCCGACGAACCATCGGGGTTCTCATCCCCAGAACGCAAAAAAATGCTTCCCGAAGGAAGCATTTTTTTTATTACGTCCCAGGAGGGATACTCTCCTTGCAGTCGAGACTGCGAAGTAATCCTACCGAAGCTTATGCTCCGACGAACCATTAAGGGTTCTCATCCCCAGAACGCAAAAAAATGCTTCCCGAAGGAAGCATTTCTTTAATTACGTCCCAGGAGGGATTCGAACCCCCGACCGACGCCTTAGAAGGGCGTTGCTCTATCCAGCTGAGCTACTGAGACATGAAATTTTTTCAAGCAAAATTGATTTTATCATAAATAATGATGAATATCAAACATTTTATTTTAATATATTTTTCGTATATGATATTTGGCGGCAGTAACGTTTTTTTCATTATAATTAAGGTTATGTTAGAATATCAGAAGAACTCAAAAAATAGATCGACTTTCGTTTAATATACATCTATTTATGGTTGATTGCGACTGGAGATTCAGGATACAGAGGAGGTGCTCCTATTAAGGAATCCACGACCCCGGAAACCGAGCACAGTAACAATATCGTGCTGTTTCCTAAGACGCTGGACTATTACCAGATTCAATTGACGGTTATGCTAGAAAATGAACGATATGGTGAAGCGATGGACCTGCTTCGCTTTTTGCTGCAATGCCAAGGGCAGGAAGAACGGCATTACGACGAATGGCGAGCCCTGCTCGAATGGCTTGAAGCTGCATTCCCTCATTATGGGGAAGATTTACCCGAGGTTCGTGAAGAGCGTGAGGAAGAGGAAATCAGCGAAGAGGACATGGCACGTCAACATGCCCGATCCAAGCTTGAGCAGGATGACGGCTATGCGGATAAACTGCTTCGTACCGTGATGGAGGAACCTTTATCTGAACAAACGATGCTGGCGCTGGAGCAGCTTGCATATCTCGATCGGCCAGAAATTGATGATTCGCTTACCGGTTGGCTCAAAGACAAGACGCTGCATCCTTTACTTCAGTTCCGTGTGCTTCAGACATTACGCCGCCGAGGTGTTCAAGGCATTATTGCGTTTACTCGTGGGGAAGAGCCGGTAGAAGTGGAGATTGATACGGTTCCGCTGAGACCTGAGGATTTCCCGATTCAGATCGTTCAGATTCTTGAAAGAGTGGCAGATCAGACGGAGGTTCATGAACCTACGCTCTTTTATTTTGCACAAGAACTATGGATTCAATATGTCATGGCCGTGTACGGAACCCGTGATTACCTGTCCATGCTGGAAGAAAATGATTCCATGACAGATATATGGGCAGCTGCTCTACATATGACCGTTGCAGACAGTCTGGGCGGTTCGCATGACGAGGAAAATACTCGCTCAATGTATGCTGTGACAGGGGCGATGCGCTTTCGTCTGGAGCAAGCATATCGATCGATGAAGCAGTTTGTTTCTGCCGGTTTGGATGGTCAATAGGACCCGGAAACGTTTTCCTCAAACCGTATCAAGGGATTCCCCTTGAAAAAGAATCTAATCTTGTTTATACTAAAATGGTTATTTTGTACGTGATTGCCTACGTGAACATGCGAATTTTGGAGGGGAAAGTATACAATGAAAGCAACTTGGGAAAAGATAGAGAAGAACCTTGGGGTTCTTGAGGTTGAAGTGGGTGCAGATCGTGTAACTGCAGCACTCGACAAAGCTTTTAATAAAGTAGTTAAACAAGCAAACGTACCTGGATTCCGTAAAGGTAAAGTTCCACGTTCGATCTTCGAAGCTCGTTTTGGTGTGGAAAGCTTGTATCAAGAAGCGATTGACATTTTGCTTCCTGAAGCTTACACAGAAGCAATCGACCAAACGGATATCTTCCCGGTTGATCGTCCTGACGTAGACGTCGAGCAATTCGCTAAAGGACAAGTATTCAAGTTCAAAGCGAAAGTAACCGTTAAACCTGAAGTTACACTGGGTGACTACAAAGGCGTTGAAGTTGCTGTAGCCAAACATGAAGTAACGGATGTAGAAGTGACTGAAGAGCTCGAGCGTCTTCAACAACGTCACGCAGAACTCGTTGTTATCGACGAAGGCGCTGCACAAAACGGCGACGTTGCTGTAATCGACTTTGACGGTTCCGTTGATGGTGTACCGTTCGAAGGCGGACAAGCTGAGCGTTATTCCCTGGAACTTGGTTCCAACACATTCATCCCAGGATTTGAAGAGCAGGTTGTGGGTCTTTCCACAGGCGACTTCAAAGACGTTGAAGTAACTTTCCCAGAGAGCTACCATGCAGCTGAACTGGCTGGCAAAAAAGCGGTATTCAAAGTGAAAGTACATGAAATCAAACGTAAACAACTTCCTGAACTGGATGACGAGTTTGCAAAAGATGTTAGCGAATTCGATACGCTTGAAGAGTACAAAGCTGACCTGAAAACGCAATTGGAATCCCGCAAAGCAGATGAAGCCAAAGCAGCTCAAGAAAATGCTGTTGTAGAAAAAGTGGCTGAAAATGCTGAAGTGGATATTCCTTCTGCAATGATCGACAGCGAAGTACAAAACATGATGCGTGATTTCGACAACCGTCTGCGCAACCAAGGTATGAACCTGGAAATGTTCCTGAGCTTCTCCGGTCAAACACAAGCTGACCTGAGAGGACAAATGCAGGAAGATGCTTCCAAACGTGTTCGTAACAACCTGGTTCTTGAAGCAGTTGGTAAAGCGGAAAACATCGAAGTGTCTGACGAAGAAGTTAACCAAGAACTTGAAAAAATGGCTGAGTCTTACAAGCGTCCTGCTGAAGAGATTCGTGGCATTCTCGAGGGTAATGGTTCCCTGGACAGCCTTCGTGACGAAGTGAAACTGCGTAAAACGATCGATGTTCTCGTTGAGAACAGCAAAGTCGTTGAAGCTGTTGAAGCTCCAGCTGAAGAAGTTGCTGCAGAAGCTGACGAAAAATAAGACAAGCTGTTATGTAATGAACAGCTGAATAAACGATAAGGCACGTGAATCATTGCGTGCCTTATTTTTAAATTATGGCATCCATTTTATAGAGGATTCAGTAATAATATGGATGGAATTCGTTATGGCATTGGTTATGCACATTCAACGTCCTATGGTTCTCCTGCAAATAAAAAAAAGGTGAAACGGCATAGGATTGCTCCGATTTGCACATACATAGAAAACATGGTTAAATATGATCAGGCAAAAAAGTAAACTCACTCTGTCTTGACACCACTTGTGAAAAATGACATTGTCACAGGAACGTGTTAGAATGAATTTGGGTTTGCTTTACAGGTAGCCTATGTCTAATTACATGTAGAAAAGAGGTTGGTCTCATGAGTCTGGTGCCAATGGTTGTTGAACAAACCAATCGAGGCGAGCGGTCTTACGATATATATTCGCGTTTGCTGAAGGATCGCATTATCTTTTTAACCAGTGCGATTGATGACGATGTAGCCAATCTTGTCATAGCGCAGCTTTTGTTTTTGGCAGCCGACGATCCTGAGAAGGATATCAGCTTGTACATTAATTCACCTGGTGGTTCTGTCACCGCAGGGATGGGTATATACGATACGATGCAATATATCAAGCCGGATGTATCGACCATTTGCGTAGGTATGGCAGCAAGCATGGGCTCGTTATTGCTGACAGCCGGTGCTCCTGGCAAACGATATGCGCTGACTAACAGCGAAGTGATGATTCATCAGCCGCTTGGCGGCGTTCAAGGACAGGCTGCGGATATCAAAATTCACGCAGAATGGATTATTAAAACACGTCAGAAACTGAATCAAATATACGTCGATCGTACAGGTCAACCCCTTGAGAAAATCGAGCGGGACACAGACCGTGACTTTTTCATGAGTGCTGAAGAAGCCAAAACGTACGGCATTATTGACCAGGTGCTCAGCAGACCGATCAATTCCTAAAGGGGTGGTTTCATGTTTAAATTTAACGATGAGAAAGGGCAATTGAAATGCTCTTTTTGCGGTAAATCTCAGGAACAGGTGCGCAAGCTGGTCGCTGGACCGGGCGTTTACATTTGTGATGAATGTATCGAACTGTGCACTGAAATCGTAGAGGAAGAGCTCGGTCATGACGAAGAACTGGACCTCAAAGATATTCCAAAACCGAAAGAAATCCGCGACATTCTTGACCAGTACGTCATTGGACAGGATCAGGCGAAGAAGTCTTTGTCTGTAGCGGTTTACAATCACTATAAACGGATCAACACACAAAGCAAGATTGAGGACGTTGAATTGCAAAAAAGTAACATTTTGCTGTTAGGACCTACGGGTTCTGGTAAAACGTTGCTTGCGCAAACGATGGCCAAAATCCTTAATGTTCCTTTTGCTATTGCTGATGCAACTTCATTGACTGAAGCAGGTTATGTCGGCGAAGATGTAGAGAACATTCTGCTCAAGCTGATTCAAGCTGCTGATTATGATGTGGAAAAAGCAGAGCGCGGCATTATTTATATCGATGAAATTGATAAAGTAGCGCGTAAATCCGAGAACCCATCCATTACACGTGATGTATCGGGTGAAGGTGTTCAACAAGCGCTCCTGAAAATCCTGGAAGGAACTGTAGCTTCTGTACCGCCACAAGGTGGTCGTAAGCATCCACATCAGGAATTCATCCAGATTGATACCACCAACATCTTGTTTATTTGTGGCGGTGCCTTTGATGGTCTCGAGCAAATGATCAAACGCCGGATCGGTAAAAAAGTCATCGGCTTTAACACCGTTGCGGAACAAAAAGATCTTAAACCAGGTGAATATCTGGGTATGGTATTGCCGGAAGACTTGCTGAAATTCGGTCTGATTCCGGAGTTTGTAGGCCGTTTGCCAGTTATCTCCACTTTGGAGCCTCTGGACGAAGATACATTGGTACGGATTCTGTCCGAGCCAAAAAATGCGCTTACGAAACAATACCAAAAATTGCTTGAACTGGATAATGTAAATCTGGTGTTTGAACCAGGAGCATTACTGGCGATTGCGAAGGAAGCCATTAAACGTAACACGGGTGCACGTGGTCTGCGCGCAATCATCGAGGGCATTATGCTTGAGATTATGTACGAAGTACCTTCCCGTGATGATGTTACGAACTGTGTCATTACCGAAGAAGTCGTTGAGAAGAGAGTCGTGCCTGAACTAAGCCAATCCAAGGACGACAAGCAGGAAGAAAGTGCCTAACTAAAGGTTAATATTCCGTTTCAACACTGAAATATAGACTTGTCAGTTCTCCACTCCTGGCAGAAGGCGAATTCATGTCTCTGTCAGGGTGGAGCTTTGACGTTGTGGGGAGAGAAATCACTCATGTTTTTAAGACAAGATACACGACCCGTAAAAGTGGGTAACTTAACGATTGGTGGCAGCAACGAAGTCATCATCCAGAGCATGTGTACAACGAAAACGGCAGACGTTGAGGCGACCGTGGCAGAGATTTTGCGTTTGGAAGAAGCAGGATGCCAAGTGGTGCGTGTAACAGTGAACAATGAGGAAGCTGCAGCAGCCATCAAGGAAATCAAAAAACGGATTAATATTCCGCTCGTAGCGGACATCCATTTTAATTATAAACTGGCGCTCCTTGCGATTGAGAACGGCATCGATAAAGTACGGATTAATCCCGGCAATATCGGTAAACGTGCAAAAGTAGAGGAAGTCGTCAAAGCTTGTAAAGAGAAGGGTATTCCGATTCGAATCGGGGTAAACGCAGGATCTCTGGAAAACCATTTGCTTGAGAAATATGGTTACCCAACAGCTGATGCTATGGTAGAAAGTGCACTTTATCACATTGGTATTTTGGAAGAATTGGATTTCCATGATATCATCGTGTCTCTCAAAGCATCGGATGTGCCGATGGCGATTGAGGCGTATACCAAAGCAGCTCAAATCATTCCGTATCCGTTGCATCTGGGGATTACCGAGGCGGGTACATTGTTCTCGGGTACAATTAAAAGTTCTGCCGGTATGGGTGCTTTGTTATCGATGGGTATTGGTTCGACGATGCGGATATCGCTTAGTGCAGACCCGGTTGAGGAAATCAAGGTCGCTCGTGACCTGCTCAAAACCTTTGGTCTAATTTCCAATGCAGCTACGCTGATTTCCTGTCCTACCTGTGGGCGTTTGGATATCGATCTGTTCTCCATTGCGAATGAAGTGGAAGAGTATATCTCCAAACTCAAGGTGCCGATCAAAGTATCGGTGTTGGGTTGTGCCGTTAACGGTCCGGGTGAAGCCAAGGAAGCGGATATCGGTATTGCCGGTGCACGTGGAGAAGGCTTGTTGTTCCGTCATGGTAAAATGATCCGTAAAGTTCCGGAAGAAATCATGGTTGAGGAATTGAAAAAAGAGATCGACAAAATCGTGGAGTCCTATGAAACGACAGGCGTTATTCCTGGTCGCTCGCACTGATTGATTTATATATCGTTATGTAACAGTCCGTCATCATTGACGGGCTGTTTTTTGTTCTCAAACATACAATTTCCCGATCACCCGTTTACGTCTCGGTGAAAAGGCTATACTACCAAGTATTAGCATGATCTCATATGAGAATAGGGATAGAACAGGAGGATGTTGAGACATGGAATTTGGTATGGTCATAATGATGATTCAGTTATTTTTTGGTGTGGTGATCGGTTTGTATTTCTGGAATTTGCTTCGTGGGCAGAAAACGAATCGCGGTGCGGTTGAGCGTGAATCCCGCAAGGAACTGGAGAAGCTGCGGAAGTTGCGCTCCATTTCACTCACCAAGCCCCTGTCAGAGAAGACACGTCCGGCAACCATTAATGACATTGTAGGGCAAAAAGACGGACTTCGCGCCCTTAAAGCCGCACTATGCAGTGCTAATCCTCAGCATGTCATTATATATGGACCTCCAGGGGTAGGTAAAACAGCTGCGGCAAGGGTGGTTTTGGAAGAAGCCAAAAAGAATCCGTCATCTCCCTTCAAGGCCGATGCCAAATTCACGGAACTCGACGCCACGACGGCGCGTTTTGATGAACGGGGTATTGCTGACCCTTTGATTGGTTCAGTGCATGATCCGATCTATCAGGGAGCAGGAGCGATGGGCGTAGCTGGTATTCCTCAGCCGAAACCCGGTGCCGTTACCAAAGCGCACGGAGGGATGCTTTTTATTGATGAGATTGGTGAATTGCATTCCATCCAGATGAATAAACTGCTGAAAGTGTTGGAGGACCGCAAGGTCTTTTTGGAAAGTGCGTACTATAACTCGGAAGACACGCATACTCCTGCTTATATCCACGATATTTTTCAAAATGGCCTGCCAGCCGATTTTCGTCTGGTCGGAGCGACGACTCGTTCGCCCCATGAACTGCCTCCTGCCTTGCGCTCCCGGTGCATGGAGGTCTATTTCCGTCCATTGCTGCCCGAAGAGATTGGGCAAATCGCGGAAGATGCCGTTCAGAAAATCGGATTCAGTCCGTGTCCAGAAGCAGTGGATGTGGTTAAGCGCTATGCAACCAATGGTCGTGAAGCGGTGAATATCATTCAGCTCGCTGCGGGGCTGGCTTTGACTGAAAAACGTGAAACGTTGCAGGCTTCGGATGTGGAATGGGTTGCTGGCAGCAGCCAGATTCAGCCCAGACCAGATCGCAAGGTGCCTTTGCGGCCGCAGATCGGTTTTGTGAATGGCTTGGCCGTATATGGACCGAATATGGGCACCATTCTGGAGATCGAAGTATCCGCTGTTCCGGCTCTTCGAGATCAGGGACGAATTAACATCACGGGAGTTGTGGATGAAGAAGAGATTGGAGGCGGTTCGCGCACACTCCGGCGAAAAAGCATGGCTAAAGGCTCGGTTGAAAATGTGTTAACCGTATTAAAGGCCATGGGTATTCGTCCTAACGATTATGATTTACACGTCAACTTTCCAGGTGGAACGCCAATTGATGGCCCATCTGCCGGGATTGCTATGGCGACAGCCATTACATCAGCCATCCAGGGGCGTCCGATTGACCATGAGACAGCGATGACTGGCGAGATCAGTATTCATGGCCGGGTAAAACCGATCGGCGGTGTACTCGCCAAAGTGGAGGCTGCATTCCAGGCGGGTGCGAAGACGGTCATTATTCCGGCAGAGAACTGGCAGTCCATCTTTGAAAATCTGGATGGCTTACGTGTTATCCCGGTCGATACTGTTGAAGACGTATTCCGAGAAGTATTTGACTGGGTGCCCAATGAGGAGCAAGCCAAACAAATCAACCTTGCGGAGGAGACAGCGACACCGGCACCGGAGATTTTCCCACCGGCATCCGCATCCTATTTGCGTGCTGACTTGCCCCGTCCAGGACAGGTTACAGATTCGGGAAGCTGCTAAGCGCTTCCCTTCATTGGTTTTTTATGTGAACATTTGATAGAATAATGAATGACTACAACCTGAGAGCCATTGGAGGTGCGAAAGCGATGGGACCGAGCAAAGCGAAAGGTCGTCGTTTTCCTTTACTGCCTTTAAGAGGACTTCTCGTCTACCCGAGTATGGTACTGCATCTCGATGTGGGCCGGGAGAAATCGGTCAAGGCTTTAGAAAAAGCGATGGTAGAAGAACATTTGATTCTCCTATGTTCCCAAGCCGAGGTAAATATTGAAGAACCAACACAAGAGGACATTTTCAGAATCGGAACCGTTGCCAAGGTCAGACAGATGCTGAAACTTCCAAACGGGACGATTCGTGTACTTGTGGAAGGCTTGGAACGGGCTGAAATCATTGAATATACGGACAACGAGGAATACTATGAGGTTCTGGCTCAAGAGCTTCCTGAAGAGGAGAACAGTCATCCGGAAACGGATGCGCTGATGCGTACAGTTCTGAACCAGTTCGAAAATTATATTAATCTGTCCAAAAAAGTTACACCTGAGACACTTGCTGCTGTGTCCGATATTGAAGAACCAGGTCGCTTGGCCGATGTTATCACCAGTCACCTGTCTTTGAAGATAAAGGACAAACAGGAGATTTTGGAGACCATCGACGTTCGTGAACGGCTGGAGAAGCTGCTGGACATCCTGAACAATGAGCGGGAAGTGCTGGAGCTTGAACGTAAGATCAGTCAGCGCGTGAAGAAACAGATGGAGAAAACCCAGAAAGAATATTATCTGCGTGAGCAGATGAAGGCGATTCAAAAAGAGCTGGGTGAGAAAGAAGGCCGTGCCGGGGAAGTTGAGGAACTCCGAAATCAAATGGAGGCTCTTGACTTGCCGGACAAGGTGAAGGAAAAGGTTGAGAAAGAAATTGATCGTCTGGAGAAAATGCCATCAAGTTCTGCCGAAGGCGGCGTTATACGCAACTATGTGGATTGGCTGCTCGGACTGCCTTGGACGCAGATGACAGCCGACGATCTGGATATTCAAAAGGCTGAAGATGTGCTAAATGCAGATCACTACGGTTTGGAAAAACCGAAAGAACGTGTACTTGAATATCTGGCTGTTCAGAAGCTGGTGAAAAAGCTAAAAGGACCGATCCTCTGTCTGGTTGGACCTCCAGGGGTCGGGAAAACGTCACTTGCCCGCTCTATCGCCAGATCCCTTGGACGCGAATTCGTCAGAATATCGCTGGGGGGCGTGCGAGATGAAGCAGAAATTCGCGGTCATCGTCGCACCTATGTGGGTGCAATGCCAGGCCGTATCATTCAGGGCATGAAGACGGCGGGTTCACTCAATCCGGTGTTCCTGCTGGATGAGATCGATAAAATGGCTTCGGACTTCCGCGGAGACCCTTCCGCAGCGTTGCTCGAAGTTCTTGATCCCGAACAGAACAACACGTTCAGTGATCACTTTGTAGAGTTGCCGTTTGACTTATCTAACGTTATGTTTATTACAACTGCCAACACAGTGCATAACATTCCGCGTCCGCTTCTGGACCGGATGGAGATGCTCAATATTCCGGGATATACCGAACTGGAGAAGCTGCAAATCGCCAAAAACTATTTGCTGCCGAAACAGAAACAGGACCATGGCCTGGAAGAAGATCAGCTGAATATCGGGGATGACAGCTTGCTGCGTGTCATTCGTGAATATACACGAGAGTCCGGCGTACGGAATCTGGAACAGCAGATGGCTTCGTTGTGTCGGAAAGCGGCCAAAAACATCGTGTCTGGTGTAGAAGGTCAGATTAACATTACACCAGATGAAGTGAAGGATTACCTTGGTCCGGGTAAATTTCGCTATGGTATGGCCGAACTGGAAGATCAGATTGGTACGGTGACGGGACTGGCGTGGACTGAAGTGGGTGGAGATACCCTCGTGATCGAGGTTACCGTTGTACCTGGTACAGGGAAATTGACGTTGACGGGTAAACTGGGCGATGTCATGAAGGAATCGGCTCAGGCGGCATTCAGCTACACCCGATCCAAAGCTGCACAGCTTGGCATTCCGTCCGACTTCCACGAGAAGAACGATATCCATATCCACGTTCCGGAAGGAGCCATTCCGAAGGATGGACCATCTGCCGGAATTACGATGGCAACTGCGTTGATCTCTGCTCTAACAAACAAACATGTCTCCAAGGACATTGCCATGACTGGCGAAATAACGCTTCGTGGTCGTGTGTTGCCAATCGGCGGACTTAAGGAAAAATCACTGGCGGCTCACCGTGCCGGTTACAAAAAAATATTATTGCCCAAGGATAACGAACGGGACCTGCGGGATATTCCAGACAGCATCAAAGAAGATGTGGAATTTGTTCCTGTAGCTCATATGGATCAGGTGCTGCAACATGCGCTTGTGGAACAGGCAGGAATTCACCTGTAGTCCGTTAAACGAGGGATCGTATGAAGAGTAAACCGTTCTGCGGAAGCTTTGGCGTCCGCTGGAACGGTTTTTTTGGTATGATAGAACAATCCATGGCATAATACCAACAGCAGCTCTAAGTAAGAGCACAGGAGTTAAAGAGAGGACAGATACATTATGAAAGTAAATCAATCCGAATTTATTATCAGTGCCGTTCGGCCTGAACAATACCCCGAGGACGGCCTGCCCGAGATTGCCTTGGCGGGGCGGTCCAATGTAGGGAAATCATCTTTGATCAACCGTTTGATTAATCGCAAAAACTTGGCACGGACAAGTTCTACCCCTGGTAAGACACAGCAACTGAACTATTATAAGATCAATCAGGATCTCTACTTCGTCGATTTCCCGGGATATGGCTACGCTAAAGTTTCCAAAGAGCAACGCTTTGCCTGGGGCAAAATGATGGAGAAGTACTTGTTGGGACGCGAGGAATTGAAACTGGTCATGCAGATGGTGGATATGAGACATGAGCCATCCAAGGATGACAAGATGATGAATGAGTGGCTCCGCCATCATGGCTTGCCTCTGGTAGTGGTTGCGACGAAGATGGACAAGATTCCAAAAACGCGTAGAGCCAAACATATTAAAGTCATCAAAGAAGCTTTGGATCTTCGTCCTGGCGATCTGTTTGTACCGTTTTCATCGGAAGAAGGTTTAGGTAAAGAAGAGTTATGGGAGATCATCACTCGCTTTGCCGGAATCGGTCAAGAAACAGTGGAAGAAGAGTCACAGGCTGAGAAAAATCACGAAGACAACGAAATTAACGGATAACTGGGGATTACGCCATTTTGATGCAGGAAAGCGAGCAACTGGGGTGGATCTTTGATGCGATCAAGGATTAATCCATATTTTATGGATTTTCGTGAACATTCATTGTTTTATTTTGGGGCGAAATAGCTATACGGTAGTGTATAATGAGTATAGGTGCATTTGTGCCAACAGTACCAAAGTAGCGGCCTTGCCGACCTGAAGAATTTTGAGATCACTGCCACAAGTGCAGGAAGACAAAACAATCGGGAAAGAATTGAGGAGATTTTTATGGCTCAGCGATTAGCCACAGAGTATGTTAAAGCCACTTTGAAATTGTCAGAACCCCAGATGCATCAGTTTTTACGCATGACAGAAGATGGCCGGATTCATCAACGAGTGAAGGTGATGGAGAATGGCTGCCAGGAAATTGTGCTCGTGGATGTGAGTGGAGAAGAAGTTCATTTCCCTTTTGACCGTAGGGAAGGGTTTTACATCTGTGAGTTATCTTGCCGCCTGGTAAACCATTATCTGACGAACGTAGTTCGGAAGCTCTTTATGACCTTTAAGGGTGATGGCGTTGTTCATCGCATTTATGAGGAGTTCACCATGACGTATGTTTATACTCAGGGCGTTGTCCGTAAAATTGTGGAGCAGACCGGCGAGAATACCCGTGTCATCTACGAATACAAAAATACGTTGCTTGAATTGCAACGTGTGTTCCAGGCTCGAGATATTGAACGCGAGATAAACAGGTTATACGCCGAGGTTGATTCGTTACTCGATTCAAGATTGGATGCATCTACTTCTGATCAAGTTCAGCAGATTGATGAAAAGCTTGCGCGCCACCAGAAACGGCTGTTTGAGCTTGAAGCCTACTGACTCAAAAGAGTGAATTATACAAGTATCTAACTAACCATCCCCTAATGCTCTGATCTGGCATATTCCAGGCAGAAGCGAAAGGGGATTTCTTGATTTTGGGAGCTTGATGGACACGAATCTTTTATTTTTTGATCTTCCTAAAAGGGGTTGCATTCCCTTTGGATAGATGTTATTTTTAATCTCGAATTGCAAATGGAATTACCAGAAATGAAACCAAATGAAATGTTATACATGATTTAATTCGACAGCATGAATAATGTTCACATATCGGGATGGAACGAAGATCATCCCAAACCTGAATAGTCATGGAGCCATCCATGGCTATTTGTTTTATATGGGATTTTCCTGAATCTTTATCATTAAAACAAGTATTTAACGCATAACGGTGAAGATTGGTGAGACACTACAATAAATGACAATGCATAAGATGATTTACATGGGGATTTCATAAACATTTCATAAAAATGGCCCAGTCATACTATGGATGTGTGATATAATTAACCATGTCAATCATAAATGGATGAACATATGTAGAAAACACTTTGATTGGAAATTTATTAGGCAGGTGAACTTGCAATGCACATCGTTGTCGTTGGTTTGAATTATCGCACGGCGCCTGTAGAGGTTAGGGAACGATTCACATTTGCAGAAAAGGACTTGTCTGAAGCGCTGCAGCAGCTCAAGCTGACCAAGAGTGTATTGGAAGGTGTAATCGTAGCCACATGTAACCGTACCGAGTTGTATGTTGTGGTAGACCGTCTTCACATGTGTGGTTATTTTATTCGGACGTTCATGGAACAATGGTTTAATGTTCCGCGGGAAGAATTTACGCAACACTTATATATATATGAAGATGATCAAGCCATGCGCCATTTGTTCCGTGTCATTTGTGGGCTGGACTCAATGGTTATTGGCGAGACTCAGATTCTTGGACAGGTGAAACAGGCTTTTTTCAAAGCACAGGAAGAGAAAGCTACGGGGACCTGGTTTAACATGCTGTTCAAACAGGCTGTTACATTGGGCAAACGGGCACATTCGGAGACTTCGATTGGAGAGAGTGCGGTATCTGTAAGTTATGCTGCTGTAGAACTAGGCAAGCGTATCTTTGGTATGTTCACGGATAAGAAGGTGCTGATTCTGGGTGCCGGCAAAATGAGTGAACTTACAGTAAAACACCTGTATACCAACGGAGCCTCCGAAGTCATTGTGGCGAATCGGACACTTGCGCGTGCTGAGGAATTGGCAGCGAAGTTTCGCGGGACCCCTTGTACGATGGAACAGGCACTAGAACGACTGAACGAGGTTGATATTGTCATCAGTTCGACGGGGGCCGAAAGATATGTACTGGATGCCACTGTTGTTCGGGAGAGCATGAAGCGTCGTCAATCGCGTCCACTGTTCCTCATTGATATTGCTGTTCCACGGGATATTGATCCGGCAATCGGCGAGTTATCCAATGTATTCCTTTATGATATTGATGATTTGGAAGGAATCGTGGAGAGCAATCTGGAGATGCGTAAGGTAGAAGCTGCTAAGATCGAGAAAATGATTGAACTTGAGATGGAAGATTATTATCAATGGCTCAAAACCTTGGGCGTTCGTCCTGTCATTCGGGCATTGCAGGAAAAAGGTGCTTCCATTCATGAAGAGACGATGGATAGTCTGTTTAATAAATTGCCTGAACTGGATGAACATCAACGTAAAGTTATCCGCCGTCTGACGAAAAGCATCGTCAATCAAATGACGACAGATCCGATTAACCGGATTAAGGAAATGGCGGGTACCAAGCACGGTGATGAAGCGCTGCGCATGTTTACTCAGATCTTTGCTCTGGAGGATGCAGTAGAGGTGGCCGCTGAGAAAGTAAGTCAGAGTGATGCGACGGCTCTGCGCAAACCGGATGCCGTTCATCTTAACGATTCCCGGCAAGACCCCGTGCCGGCTTATGCTCCGGCAGGCGTATAAGGCGGGTGGGCAGCTTGACCCTAGCTGAACAAATCTATGAAGCTTTAATCTATATGTATGCCCTGAGCCTACTGTTCTATTTCTCGGACTGCATTCGACGCAATGCGGGGGCGAAGCGGACAGGCACAGGGTTTCTTGTTGTTGTGTGGGCACTTCAGGTGTTCCATGTCATTTTACGTATGTTAACTGAAGGGCATTTTCCAATCTACACCACGTTTGATTTTTTGTTTATCTTTTCATTTAGTATTGTGTTGATGTCTCTGGTAATGACTCGTATTCAGCGTTCCGAATTTGTCATTTTATTGCTGAACGTGGTAGGTTTCTCCGTTACGGTGTTGAACCGATTGTGGTTTACAGCAGGTGAGATATCTCTGCATAACTGGCAGACTGTGCATGGATTGCTTATTATGCATATTACGTTGGCCAATCTTGGTTTTGCGGCTCTGACGGTGGGTGCTGTATTTGCAATGTTATATCTGTTCTTGCACCGTAAGCTGAAGAATAAGAAATGGAATGATACCGTACGCCGTCTGCCGAGCCTCGAAGTGATCGGCAAATATATGGATGGGGCCACACTGATAGGCACACCACTTCTTGGTGTTTCTATCATGCTCGCGGTATTGTCCATTGTAGCTGAAACGCGCTGGAGCCTGCTCTTGGATCTCAAGGTTATTGCAACGGGACTGGCCATAGCGATCTATGTGGGATATTTCGTCTTTAAGAGAAGAAAACAGTTTTCCACAGTTATTATGGCGAGATGGACGCTGATCGGATACGGCTTTGTCATTATCAGTTTTTTATCCAATGCGTATTCAGCGTTTCATCGTTGGACGGGAGAGTGAAGGGGATGGAACGGTACACGCCAATATTTGTGGATATATCAGGGAAATCCTGCTGCGTGGTTGGAGGCGGACGTGTTGCTGAACGGAAAATAAAAGGTTTGCTTCATGCGGAAGCGCAAATCAAGGTGATTAGTCCGGAAGTTACGCCAACGTTACAACAATTGCATCATGATTCCCGAATTCAATGGCTGGCCCGGTCCTACCGCAATGGAGATTTGCGGGGGGCCTTTCTCGTATATGCAGCAACGGACCATAGTGAAGTGAACACAGCTGTTGTCCAAGAAGCTGAAGATGCGGGTATACTGGTTAATGACGCCATATCTTCTGAGCGTAGCACCTTTATTACACCAAGTGTGGTCAGGCGTGGAAGACTGAGCATTGCGATATCAACCGCTGGGGCAGGACCCGTGGCCGCAGCAGAAATTCGTGACACCTTGGAGCAGCAATTCGGAGATGAGTACGAGACATATATTGAATTTTTGTATCAGATGAGGATGGAAGTAAAGGCGCGTGTATATTCTTCAGGTGTCAGAGCTAAATTACTTCGTCGTTTAACCGAAATGGATGTGCTGGAAAAGATCCGTACAGGTCAGTTTGAGTGGTGGACCGAAGAACAAATTGGGGACTGGATATCCCATAATCAGGAGGACGTGTAGACATGCGGACAATTAAAGTGGGAAGCAGACAAAGCGCACTTGCTTTGACCCAGACAGGCCATGTAATTCAAGATTTACGTGATATTTGTGAACGGGAAGGATTAGCTTTTGATTTTGAAGTACATAAAATTGTTACAAAAGGAGATTTGATTCTCGACGTAACCCTGTCCAAAGTCGGAGGCAAAGGACTATTTGTCAAAGAGATTGAACAGGCGATGATGGATCGCACGATTGATATGGCTGTTCATAGCATGAAGGATATGCCTTCTGAGCTGCCCGAAGGGTTGACGAACGGGGCTGTTCCGCGTCGTGCGGATCCTCGTGATGCACTGATTTCGAATGGTGGACTCACATTGGATCAATTGCCAGAAGGTGCAAGAGTGGGGACGAGCAGTCTGCGTCGATCTAGTCAACTGAAAGCATACCGTCCGGATTTGCAACTCGAATCGCTTCGTGGCAATATTGATTCCCGACTGCGCAAGCTGGAGACAGAAGGTTTGGACGCTATTATTTTGGCTGCCGCTGGTTTGTATCGAATGGGCTGGCAGGATCGGATTACGGAGTATCTGTCAGAGGAAGCTTGTCTTCCCGCAGTTGGTCAGGGTGCGCTCGGCATTGAATGCCGTGAAGATGATGCCGAACTGCTCCATCTGTTGCAGTTGTATAACGATCCGGAAACCGCATTTCCTGTGTTGGCTGAACGTCGCTTCCTTAGTGTGTTGAATGGGGGCTGTCAGGTTCCGATTGGAGCTCATGCCGTATGGGTGCCACAGCAAGATGCAGATTCCCCGAATGGACAAAACACGTTACAATTAACAGGTATGGTCGGTACGCCAGACGGTGGACTGATTCTTAAAGAAGCGATGACGGGCAAAGATCCGGTTCGTCTTGGAGAAGAAGTGGCTTGGAGATTGATTGAACGGGGAGCAGAGCAGATACTGGCAGAAGTTAGGGGATGAAGACATGGTGGGGAAGGTCTTTTTGGTTGGTGCAGGTCCAGGTGACGCCAAGCTGATTACGGTAAAAGGCTGGGAATCGATCGGTCGAGCGGATGCTGTTGTTTACGATCGGTTGGCTAGTCCAAGATTACTCAAACAAATGAAGCCCGGCGCGGTTAAGATATATGTGGGTAAACGGCCGGATCGACATACGATGAAGCAGGAAGAAATCAACCAGCTGCTGGTTGATCTCGCACTGGAAGGCAAAGTTGTGGTCCGGCTTAAAGGGGGAGACCCGACGATATTCGGACGCGTGGGTGAAGAGGCTGATCTGCTGCGCAAAAACGACGTTCCTTTTGAAATCGTACCTGGCGTAACCTCTGCAATAAGTGTACCTGCTTACGCTGGAATACCTGTGACCCACCGCGACTATGCTTCCTCTATTTCCATCATTACGGGGCATGAGAGTCCGGACAAGCTTGACCGCAGTATTCATTGGGATAAAGTGACGAATGCAACAGGTACACTGGTATTTATGATGGGCGTATCCAAAATTGGATATATCAGCGAACAGTTGATTCGTCACGGACGCCCGGCGCAAACACCAGTGGCATTGATTCGCTGGGGCACAAGAGCAGAGCAAGATACGATCACAGGTACGCTTGAAGATATCGAAGCAAAAGTCATCGCTGCGAATTTTCAACCACCCGCTGTCATTGTAGTTGGTGAGGTGGTGAACCAGCGCGAACAGTTGAAATGGGCGGAAGCACTGCCGCTGTTTGGCAAACGCATTTTGGTAACGCGGGCACGCAGTCAGGCTAGTGAATTGGTGAACCGGATCGAGGAACTTGGCGGTGAACCTTACGAGTTTCCGGTAATTGAGACCGTGATGCCATCAGGGGAGTCGGCACAGGAAAGTGTCAAACAGGCCTTTGGTGCGTTAAATACGTTTGACTGGGTATTTTTCACGAGTGTAAACGGGGTGGAATTCTTCTTCCGTCATTTGCAGCAACAGGGGAAAGATATTCGCTCCATTCATCAAGCGAGAGTTGCGGCGGTGGGGCCTTCAACTGGGGATGCTTTGCGTAAGTATGGTATCGTAGCGGAAGTCATTCAAGGACCATTTCAGGCCGAAGGTATGCTTGAAGCTTTTGAAAGTGAACTGAAGGAAGGGCAAAGGGTTCTTTTACCGCATGGAGATCTCGCACGCTCCTGGTTGCCTGAACAGTTAAGGGAACGAGGACTTCTGGTTACCGAGGCGATTATCTATGACACCATTCTGGCTGGTGAGGATGACGATGAACTGCTGAAGCTGCTTGAAGAGGGCGGCATTCATGCGATGACCTTCACAAGTTCATCTACCGTCACCAATTTTATGAGCATTCTGAAACGGATGGGATTGCAGGACCCCTTGCCTTTATTGGAAAATGTAGAGGTTGCATGTATCGGGCCTGTTACAGCGAAGACGGCAGAAGCAGCAGGCTTGAAGGTCACAATGATGGCTGAAGAAGCAACCATTGAGAGTCTGATTTCTGTGTTGTCTGAGTGGAAACGAAAGCCTGCCACAGAAGCTGCATTTCCCCGTTAAACATATAAATTGAACCGCAATCGATAGATGAAGCGTGCTGAATTCGTTACGATACCGGCGCGCTTCGCTTTTTGCTCCACATCACTATTCAGGGAGGTTTCACACGTATGAGTTTTCCAATTGTGCGGCATCGCCGTTTACGTCAATCCACAGGTATCCGCAATATGGTGAGAGAGACCCATTTAACTGTGGATGACTTTATCCAACCTATCTATGTTACTTATGGTGAAAATGTAAAATCTGAAATCAAATCGATGCCAGGCGTATTCCGCTTCTCGCTGGATCGTCTGCAGGAAGAAGTGAAGGAGATTGCCGATCTGGGTATTCCGGCTGTGCTCTTATTCGGTATTCCCGAAACCAAAGACAGTGTTGGTTCGTCTGGATTTGCTGAAGATGGCATTGTACAGGAAGCAACGAAGCTGATTAAGTCCTGGTATCCTGAGCTACTCGTTGTGGCTGATACCTGTCTGTGCGAATTCACTGATCACGGTCATTGTGGTATGGTGCACACCGTGGAAGTGGACGGTCACATTTGCGGAGATGTTCTCAATGACGAATCACTGGAGCTGCTCGTGAAAACAGCGGTATCCCAGGCCAAAGCTGGAGCGGACATCATTGCACCATCCAACATGATGGATGGATTTGTCCAAGCGATCCGTGCCGGACTGGATGAGAATGGTTTTAGTCATATTCCGATTATGTCCTACTCCGTAAAATATGCGTCGGCATTCTATGGTCCATTCCGCGAAGCTGCGGATTCCACGCCACAATTCGGAGATCGCAAGTCGTATCAGATGGACCCGGCGAACGCTCGTGAAGCATTGCGTGAAGCCGAAACCGATGTGCTCGAAGGAGCGGACATGTTGATGGTCAAACCTTCACTGTCCTATCTGGATGTCATGCGTACGATCAAGGACCAATTCGATCTTCCACTGGTTGCTTACAACGTAAGTGGAGAGTATGCCATGGTGAAGGCAGCTGCGATTCAAGGCTGGATTGATGAGAAAAAAGTGGCCATGGAAATTCTGCTGAGTATGAAACGTGCGGGTGCAGATATGATTATTACGTACTACGGAAAAGATGCTTCACGTTGGTTGGCCGAGAAATAATAGCTTGCTCCCATAACAGCAAGGACGAACAAAGCGGATTATGGTTTATCAAAATTATATAATAGGCTCCTCCAATAGGTATGGAGGGGCCTCATCACTAAGGAGGATGTTCATGACTGCACAACAAGGAACTCGTCGCAATGATGAGCGCTCACGCAGCGCATTTGAAGAAGCCAAGCAGTACATACCTGGGGGTGTGAACAGTCCCGTTCGGGCGTTCAAATCGGTCGGGCTTACCCCAATCTATGCAGAGCGCGGAGAAGGCTCCAAAATTTATGATATTGATGGCAATGTTTTTATTGATTATGTGGGATCCTGGGGTCCGCTTATTATGGGACATGCGCATCCTGACGTTGTAGAAGCTTTGCGTGAGACAGCCCTTAAAGGAACAAGTTTTGGTGCGCCAACACTGCTGGAGACAGAGATGGCTAAACTCGTCTGTGAGCGTGTGCCTTCGATTGATATTGTACGAATGGTGAATTCCGGTACGGAAGCAACCATGAGTGCGATTCGGCTGGCACGTGGTGTAACCGGACGCAGTAAAATTTTGAAGTTTGAAGGATCATACCATGGGCATGCCGACAGCTTATTGATCAAAGCAGGATCTGGTGTAGCAACACTGGGTCTGCCTGACAGCCCGGGTGTTCCTGAAGGTGTGGCTATAAATACGATTACGGTCCCATACAATGACCTGGAGTCGGTGAAGCTTGCTTTTGAACGTTATGGTGAAGAACTGGCCGCCGTCATTGTGGAACCTGTTGCAGGTAATATGGGAGTTGTACCACCCGTTTCGGGTTTCCTTGAAGGCCTGCGCAATTTGACGTCGCAATACGGCAGTTTGCTCATTTTTGACGAAGTCATGACTGGTTTCCGTGTAGGGTTGAACTGTGCACAGGGACGATATGGCGTTACACCTGACCTGACTTGTCTGGGTAAAGTAATCGGTGGCGGGCTTCCGGTTGGCGCTTATGGCGGCAGACGTGATCTGATGGAACAGATTGCTCCGACCGGACCAATCTATCAAGCAGGTACACTGAGCGGTAATCCGCTGGCTATGGCAGCAGGTTATACCACACTCAAATTGTTGACACCGGAGGTCTATGATCGTCTGGAGACATTGTCTGCACGCTTGCAGGCCGGGTTTGAAAAGAATGCAGCGGAGACCGGCGTAGCCATAACCATTAACCGTGTTGGTTCGATGGTATGTCCATTTTTCAGTGCAGTTCCAGTTACGAATTATGATATTGCCAAAGAAAGCAATCTGGATCAATTCCGTCGTTACTTTGCGGCCATGATTGATCAGGGTGTAAGTGTTGCTCCTTCCCAATACGAAGGTATGTTTGTCTCTGGCGTGCATACGGAGCAGGATATTGACGATACGATTGAGGCGAACCGTAAGGCTCTTCAATCACTATGACCATTAAAAGTTGGAAACGCCGTGGGGAATGGCTTGAGCTGATGCCAGGCAAAGCGGTGACAGGCAGTTCAGACAGGCAAACGGCTGCAGAACAATGGCTCTTGTCTGAGCTTCAGTTACCAGAAAAAATGTTGCGTCAGCTAAAGACCAACCAGGGCATACAACTCGCAGGGGACCGGCTTCGGCTGGCCCTTTTTGCGTCTCAGCCGATCGATGTTGAACCGCGTTGGGCGGATATCGATGTCCTGTATGAAGATGACTTCTGTCTGGTTGTGCACAAACCGGCCGGAATGAAGCTTCATCCCGATGGAAGCCGGACGGATCAAGCAATTACGCTGGATCACGCGGTGGCCTCCTATTACGAAATGAATGGGGTTCAGGCGAATGTACGCCATGTTCACCGTCTGGATGAGGACACAACTGGGCCTGTTTTATATGCCAAAAATGCTTTTGCTCTCACCAAACTGGATGAAGCCATGCGGCGTAAAGACATTGGACGGCATTATGTCGCCATTGCAGGCGGTAAGATATCCATGGAGCTGAATAGGATTGATGCTCCGATTGGGAAGGACAGGCATCACAAGCAGCGCAGACGTGTCTCTGAAGGTGGGCAGGACGCTGTAACTCACGTAGAGATCGTGGAGGTATGGGATAGGGCGACCCTTATCAGGCTGACACTGGATACAGGGCGCACACACCAGATTCGGGTGCATTTAAGTTATGTGGGACATCCCCTCGTTGGAGATGAGTTATACGGAGGCAGAAGGGATTCTATTGGTCGGCAGGCGCTCCACGGTGAGACACTGATTTTTAGTCATCCACTGACAGGGGCACGAATTGAAGTGGCAGACCCTTGGCCACAGGATTTCGAACAACTGGCACAACGTAAAGGCAAGGACCAATAAACTGGGAAGGTTTGCATAAAAGGTGGCATGCTCATCTCATTCAAGGCATATAGATGGGGTAACGAAGGATTTGGACCATGGATCAGTCCCATGAGAAGGATCATGGTGAACATATGCCGAAAGGAGGACGCCACCTTTGTTGAATCAACCTTATGGTTTGCGGTTCGATATTTATGAGCGCGTTCATTTGTCAGAGGGAGTCCCTGCAATTGAGGAACTGGAGGAAATTGAGTTATATCCCCGCATTCAGGTGATAGGTCAGGATGATCATGCAACATTGCGAGGCCATCTTTTGCTAACAGGTGCGTATCGGGGAGAGAACGAGATCTCGGAGGAACTCAAACATTTTATTCCGGTGGAGATCACGGTACCCCTGAACCGGGTAAGATCGCTTGAGGATATTTCCATTGAGATCGAAAATTTTGATGTAGATTTGTTATCCAACCGAAGTCTAAACATTACAGGGGTATTGTCACTTCGCGGTATTGAGGGCTTTCCCGTGGAGGAACCGCAGGTCTGGTCAGCAGATGAGTTTACCGTTGTACATTCGCCCGACCCTCAGCAGGGCGACCGTTCCGCTGAAACAGAGCAGACAGGCAGCTATCCCAATGCTTTTGCTCAGGAGTATCTGCTTCAACGGAGCGAAGAGGAGCTGCAGCAGGAACATCTATTTCAAGCTTCTTCCGAACCGTTTCAGTCCTGGCAGCAAGGGGATGGGAACGCGGAGCAAAGCAAAATAGTAGCTGAAAACGAAGAGTCCTCGTCCTTGAGGGACAAGGAGGATGAAGCGCAAGCGAATGTGTTGTCCGATACGCCTTCTCCAGTTTCGTCTTTTTTGGCGGAGACAGCCGACAGGTTGGCTTCTTACCCTGAATCTGAGCCTTTGCTTCCTCTGGCTGAAGAGCAGTCTGTTTGGTCCGAGCCTTCCGTCGAGACCTTACATACGAACTTAAGGAATTCGGAGCAGGCCGATTCCAAACTGGAACTGCAGCATTCGGATGAACTGGCAGCACCAGACGTATGGCATTTTGAATCTGCTCGATCTGAACCAAAGCAGGAGGAGCACGCAGTTGCAGATGTTCCGGCAAGTTCGCAGTCAGAGAACTGGCAGGATGTCTTTGCAGCGTCTGAATCGGAAATTTCGGAGGAAGACAGACCTCCTCTTGAAGCGGTAGAGACGAATGAGCCCGCTGAAAAAGAATCGTTTATCCCTGAACCTGTGGCTGAGACGGAAGACAAGCCGGAGCTTAAGGTTGCTTTTGGCAGCAAGAGAGAATCTGCACCCAAACAGGAAGAGGGCGTTGGCATCTCCTCCTTGTTATCCTCTGGCAGAGTAACACGGGAGGCGGAGGCAGAACGAGAGCAAGAGGCGCTTGCTGGAGTCCTGCAGGAGGAAGCATATCAGCCTGAAGATGTCGAGTGGAAGAACCTGTTTCTCGGCACCATTGTCGACCAGACCCCGTTCCGTAAAGTAAAGTTATGCATTGTACAGCGTGAAGAGACGCTCGATACCATTGCAGACCGATATCAGTTAAGTACCCGAGAGCTCCAGTTGTATAATCGTCTTTCCGAACAGGTTGTGGAAGAAGGACAAATTCTATATATCCCTTAACCTGTAGGCAGGTTTAATCACCATTTCGACCCGTGATCCCTTGAGGATGGCGGGTTTTTGCTTTGTCTGCCCTCAACCTGCATTGCAGCGCGCTTTTTCCGCTGTTGTCAGGTTGACTATCGGGCACGGGCAGGGTATGATGTGTTTAGGTTTTTTGAAGAACAACGTGGATCGGGAGTAGTAGACAGTATGACCTTTCAGAGAGCGGAATTGTAGCGCTGGGAAATTCCGTAGGAACCAACTGATCGAAGTCGCCCGGGAGTTGCCTGTTTGAATACAAGGGATGAGTAACTTTAGTATCATTCATTCCTAAGGTAGGATGGGCCGGTCGCAGCCGTTATCTGCTTGAAGTGTCACGTAAGTATAGAAGCGGTAGTCTATCTTTCTATCTGCGTGAAACAAAGGTGGTACCGCGAAAGCTAACCTTTCGTCCTTTGATGGATGAAAGGTTTTTTTGTTTTTTGGCGATGATGAATAAGTAACGGAGGAATGACACATGTCTGAACAAAAAAATTCAGCTGCAACAGAAATGCCAACCACATATGATCCGAAAGCTGCGGAACAAAAATGGTATTCCACTTGGATGGAAAATGGATATTTTAAGGCGGGTCAGCGTAAAGATGCTGAACCCTATACGATTGTAATCCCACCCCCGAACGTAACCGGAATGCTCCATATCGGGCATGCGCTCGATTTTACACTGCAGGATATTCTGATTCGTACCAAGCGGATGCAGGGCTATGATGCACTGTGGCTGCCGGGTTCTGACCATGCAGGTATTGCTACACAAACTAAAGTAGAGCAGAAATTGCGTGAAGAAGGTCAGACTCGTTATGATCTGGGACGCGAAAAGTTCTTGGAGAAGGTATGGGACTGGAAGGATCAATACGCAACAACCATTCGTCAGCAATGGGGCAAAATGGGCTTGTCGCTCGATTACTCGCGTGAACGTTTTACACTGGACGAAGGTCTATCCCAGGCTGTACGTAAAGTGTTTGTTCAACTGTATGAAAAAGGCCTCATTTATCGAGGCAAACGAATTATTAACTGGGACCCGGTGAACCGGACTGCACTGTCCGACATTGAGGTTGAATATAAAGAAGTTCAGGGTCACTTGTACCATCTGCGTTATCCGCTCAAAGACGGAAGTGGGTATGTTACAGTAGCGACAACTCGCCCGGAAACGATGCTGGGAGATACGGCAGTTGCTGTTCATCCGAAGGATGAGCGTTACGCAGATATGATTGGCAAGGTGCTTGTTCTGCCTATTATCGGACGCGAAATTCCGGTTATTGCAGATGAGTATGTGGATAAAGATTTCGGAAGCGGCGCCGTGAAAATTACGCCTGCTCATGATCCGAATGACTTCGAAGTGGGCCTTCGTCATGATCTGCCACAGATTACGGTGATGGATGAGACGGGTACGATGAATGCCGAAGCAGGCAAATATCAGGGACTGGATCGCAGCGAATGCCGTAAGCAGATTGTTGCCGACCTGCAAGAACAGGGCGTATTGATCAACATCGAGGATCATACGCATCAGGTTGGACACAGCGAACGTACAGGAGCTGTCGTTGAGCCGTATTTGTCGACACAGTGGTTTGTTGAGATGAAGCCACTCGCGGAAAAAGCGATTGAGAAGCAACAAAGCGGTGAAGGGGTTCATTTTGTTCCGGATCGTTTTGAGAAAACGTATCTGAACTGGATCGAGAATGTTCGTGACTGGTGTATCTCTCGTCAATTGTGGTGGGGTCATCGTATTCCTGCCTGGTACGACGAGGAGACTGGAGAAGTTATTGTATCTGCTGAAGATCCGACAACATTGCCAGAATACGCTGGACGCAAGCTGAGACAGGATGAAGACGTTCTGGATACATGGTTCAGCTCCGCATTATGGCCATTCTCTACATTAGGCTGGCCGGAAGATACGGAAGATCTGAAACGTTATTACCCGACAAGTGTGCTCGTAACAGGGTATGACATTATTTATTTCTGGGTGGCTCGTATGATCTTTACCGCTCTGGAGTTCACGGAAGAGGTTCCGTTCAAGGATGTGCTGATGCACGGTCTTGTTCGTGATGCAGACGGACGGAAGATGTCCAAATCGCTAGGCAATGGTGTTGATCCGTTGGATGTGATTGAGAAATATGGTGCAGATGCAATGCGTTACATGATCTCTACAAGCAGCACTCCGGGTCAGGATCTCCGTTTCCGCTGGGAGCGGGTTGAACAGGCTCGTAACTTTGCCAATAAAATCTGGAATGCATCGCGCTTCGCTTTGATGAATCTGGAAGGGTTCACCTATGAAGATCGTGATATTAGTGGAGACCTCGGAACAGCGGATTACTGGATTTTGCACCGCCTGAACGAAACTTCTCGTGATATTACGCGTCTAATCGAAGCATATGAATTTGGAGAAACAGGCCGTTTGCTGTATAACTTTATTTGGGATGACCTGTGTGACTGGTATATTGAATTTGCAAAGTTGTCCTTCTATGGGGAAGATCCGGTTGCCAAGAAGAAAACACAATCGGTGCTTGCTTATGTGCTGGATCAGACTATGCGCCTGATTCATCCGTTCATGCCGTACATTTCGGAAGAGATCTGGCAGCATCTGCCGCATGAAGGCGAGACGATTACGTTGGCTTCCTGGCCGGTGTATGACCCTGCGTTGGAGAACCCAGAAGCGGTTGCCGAGATGAACCTGCTTATGGATACCATTCGTGCAGTGCGAAACATCCGTGCAGAAGTAAACGTACCAATGAGCAAGAAAATTGAATTAATGGTGAAAGCGAACAACGCAGAGACATCCAGCATCATTGAACGCAACAGCCATTACATCAAACGTTTCTGTAATACGTCCGAGTTCGACAGCGGCCTGGATCTGAGCTCACCGGATAAAGCAATGACTGCTGTCATTACTGGGGCTGAGCTGTACTTGCCGCTGGCGGGTCTTATTGATATTGATCAGGAAGTGGCTCGTCTGGAGAAAGAGTTGCAGAACCTTGAGGGCGAAGTACTCCGTGTGGAGAAAAAGTTGGCGAACGAAGGCTTTGTTGCCAAGGCTCCTGCCAAAGTTATTGAAGAAGAGCGCGCCAAACAAGCGGACTATTCCGATAAACGGGATAAGGTGATTGCACGAATCAAGGAACTGAAAGGTTAATATATTCGGGTCGGATGGAGTGCTTCTGCGCCATCCGGCCGCTTTTTTCAACCAAACTCAAACCAAAGGTGAATCATATGACGGAACTTAACGGGACAGAAATAGCATCTCCTTTACTTACCTATGACGAGGCTGTGAACTGGATCAATGGCCTTATTCCTTTTGGCATCCGACCTGGATTGGAACGAATCGAGGGATTGATGTCATTGCTGGGCAATCCTCACCAGCGTCTCAAATTTATTCATGTCGCGGGAACGAACGGCAAAGGTTCGACTTGCGCTTTTTTGACGTCAGTGCTCCTTCAGGCGGGATATGATGTTGGAACATTTACATCCCCTTATATCACCAAATTCACAAACCGTTTTCAGTACAACGGTGAGGATATCCCGGAAGAAACGTTGCTCAAACTTTCAAACCGGCTTTATCCATTGGTTCAAGAGATGGCTTCAACTCACCTTGGATCACCTACGATGTTTGAGGTGTCTACAGCAATCGCCCTTCTGTATTATGCGGAAGAGTGCTACCCGGACATTGTGGTATGGGAGACAGGGCTCGGGGGAAGGATGGACGTAACGAATATTGTTACACCCGTGGTATCGGTCATTACTAATATCGGTATGGACCATACGGATGTACTGGGAGATACGATTGAGGCGATTGCTGGAGAGAAGGCAGGTATTATTAAGGCGGGGGTACCCGTTGTTACCTGTGCCACGCAGCCAGAGGCTGTGAAGGTGATCCAGGAGACGGCAGAGCGGCTGCGTTCAACCGTGTATCTGGCGGGAGATCGTTTCTCCTATCATAGACTGGACAGTGATGAGAACGGACAATCTTTTCATTTTACAGGACCGTTCCGTGATCTGGACGCTCGTATTCGCATGCAGGGTGTACATCAATGCGACAATGCAGCGGGCGCACTTATGGTACTGGAGTTGCTTCGCCAATACATGGCATTTATGCTGGATGATGAAGATATTGCGCTTGGACTGGAACATGCCTTCTGGGCAGGACGGTTCGAGAAAGTGGTTGATCAGCCCCGCATTATTCTGGATGGTGCACATAATCCTGAGGGGGCCGAATCGCTGGCCAAGAGCATTATCGACGTATATCCTCACAACAAGTTAATTTTGATGATGGGCATGCTGGCGAATAAGCATCACGAAGCGTATTTGCAGCATATACTGCCACTAGTGGATACGCTGATCCTGACCGAGCCAGATTTCCGACGCAAAATGGATGCAGCCAAATTGCTGCAGCTCGTCGAACGGGTACGTCCCGCCATTGCGAAACCGGAGCTGGAAATCATCGTCGAGCCCGAATGGGCAAAGGCACTTGATCTATTGAAGTCACGGACGGAAGCGGAAGATCTGGGGGTGGTGTCCGGCACATTGTACCTGATTGCAGATGTGCGGGCAGCCCTTTTGCATCAAACCGATTCTGAAAAAGGTTGGTGAAAGTTTTGTTAAATACATCGGAACACGTTCATTTTATAGGGATTGGCGGATATGGCATGAGTGCCATCGCGAGAGTTATGCTTGAGATGGGATACACCGTTACCGGATCGGATGTCGCTTCACAGGAGTTGACCGAGAAGCTGGCAGCCAAGGGAGCGAAAATATATATCGGACATACGGCAGAGCACGTAAATGGGGCAGACCTGGTTGTCTACTCTACGGCAGCTCCAGCTGATAATGTGGAACGGGTGGCAGCTGAAAAGCTGAACATCCCGATTCTGCATCGCGCCCAGATGCTCGCACGTTTGCTGAACGAGCGCAAAGGTGTGGCTGTAGCCGGTGCTCATGGCAAAACAACCACGTCATCCATGATTGCACTTGTTATGGATAAATGTGATACAGACCCGACATACATCATTGGCGGGGAAATCATGAACGTGGGGACCAACGCCAAGGCAGGCCAAGGCGACTGGGTCGTTGCCGAGGCAGACGAGAGCGACGGTTCATTTTTGCAGTATCACCCTTGGCTCGGTATTGTAACGAATATTGAAGCAGATCATCTTGAGAACTACAATAGTGATTTTGAGGAACTCAAAAAGGCTTATGTGCAGTTCCTGAGTCAGATTCGTCCAGAAGGCACGGCCATTGTGTGTGCTGACGACGAGAATGTTCAAGCCATTTTGCCTGAGCTGAAATCACGGGTAACCACATATGGCATTGATTATGCTGCTGATTATACGGCAACAGATATCGTGCTTGGCGACCGCCGAATTTCCTTCACGATGAGCCATCAGGACAATGTGTTGGGTACGGTGGAGTTGTCAGTCCCAGGTAAACATAACGTTTATAATGCCATGGCTACGGTTATTACCTGTCTCGAAGCAGGTATTCCATTTGAGAAAATTACAGCCGCTATTATCCAGTTCCATGGAGCGAAACGCAGATTCCAGGTGCTGGGTGAAGCACGTGATATGTTGATTATTGATGACTATGCTCATCACCCGACTGAAATTGAGGCTACAATCAGTGCGGCCAAAGCAACGGGGAAACGTATTATTGCGGTATTCCAGCCTCAGCGTTACACACGTACGTTCTTCCTGCTTGATGCGTTCAGTCGTGCCTTTGCAGAAGCGGATGAGGTTCTCATTACCGATATCTATTCCCCTGCGGGTGAAAAACAGATTGAAGGTGTTCACTCGGCTAGACTGGTTGAACTCATTGTTCAAAACAGCAATGCTTCTGCGCGTTATCTGCCGACAAAGGAAGAAGTTGTTGCAGATTTGCAGAACCGTCTTCAGCCAGGCGATCTTGTGCTCACGATGGGTGCAGGTGATATCTGGAAAGTTGGCGATACACTTGCCAAAGGGTTGAATTAATTACAATTGTAAAACCGTCTGACTTCATTGCGAAGCGGGCGGTTTTTTTGCATGAAATGGAATGTTTCAGATTCTCTCCGCATATAGCTGTTATAAATGGGACAAAGGAGAGGGTACGGGGTGAGCAATGCTAGAATGACGTTTCGCTTTGGGGATAACGAGTCGGACAAGCCTGAAAACAAGGGGATATCCACATCCAGCACATTTGCAGCTTTGAGTGAAGAAATTCCGCACAGTCCAACGCCAACATCGACGCAGTTGAATACAGCGCCTTCATGGACACCAGAGGATATTCCCGGTGACTGGGGAGAGACGATGCTGACAGGCTCCACTGTACCTGAACCTTACCAAAGAACGGACAAAGATTCGAAACTCGATGAGCCTGGATACAGTTATAATCATCTAACTGCGTATCCCGAAGATGAGGACGAGAACAGGTCGGACGAGAATTATGGAGGCCATGATTGGCTTGCAAATAGTGAAAACTACTCTTATAAGCGAAATCGTCCCCCGAGGGGCTGGAAAATGATTGGTTCAGTAACGGGTGCACTTGTAACCGGGGCCCTCTTCGGCATGGTTATTCTTTCTTTTTTTAATCGGGAAGGGGCCGTAGATCCTGGGAGCAAGATCCCCGCCAATCAGGCGGTATCGGCTGTAACAGGTCAGCAGGGAGTGGCAGGTTCGGAACAGCAGATTCAGGCAACAACTACAGGCGGCAGCTACTATGCACTTCAATATGGTGTATTCAGTTCTCCTGAACGCGCAGAACAGGCGAAGGTGGAGCTGTCCCAGGCAGGCATAGCGGCAGGCTCCGATCCGGAGGATGGTAATCGGGTATATGCAGGCATTTCGGCTGACCGTGAGGAGGCCAAGCTGCTCAGCTCAAGGCTTAAGGCCGAAGGTGTGGAGCTGTACGTCAAGGAAATTGTCAATCCTGAAGTGAACCCGACAGTATTCGGCGGAAAAGCAGAGGATGTACAGCATTTCTTCGCAAGCGGGGCGGCTTTGGTTGAACAACTGTCTACCCTTTCGATCCAGCAACTTGGTCAGTCCGTTCCTGAAGCCGTTTCAACCGAAACGATGACCTCATTACAAAATCAGCATCAGCTCTGGCTGACCGGTTTGAATAGTATTGCACCAGGTCTGAGTGCAGACGTACAACCCTATGTATCCGCGATGGAAAAATCGATGGCAAGTGCGGTAACGGCAATTGCCGAATACAACAAAAATCCGGCTAATGTGCATATGTGGTCTGTACAGTCCGATCTGATGGAATATGTATTACAGCAAAAAAAATGGCTTGAAGCGATAAAACAGTAATTACCACTTTCCCATAACACGGCCTTGAAATACCTATCCGGCAAGGAACTGGAAATAGTTCCCCTTGCCGGATTTGTGTTTGTATTGACGTACAAAACCCCGTATAATAATGTGGGTGTCAAAAAATGGCGAGGGAAGATCACCGATGAAAAAAAACTTCGGCATGTTATTGCTGTTTCTACTGCTCGGCTGGCTGGCCGGTGCGTGGATCGCCAAGGCACTGCAGCCTGTAAAGGCCGTTGCCTTTCTAACGAAAGCCACGACCATTCGTTGGTCGCCGCAGGCTGATCTGGATATTATCAGTTATGATATTTCACTTCAATTTCAAATGAGCCTCCTGAGTCTGATCGGTATTATTGCTGCTGTATGGCTGTATCGCAGGTTATAGGAGAATGACGAATTTTGACGAAGAAACTAAAAAAATGATATCTACTAGCGTGATCCGACAGGATGTCGCCGTAGCATAAGGGGCCGGTTATTTTGGATAAAAA
Source organism: Paenibacillus taichungensis (assembly GCF_050994985.1). NCBI lineage: Bacteria > Bacillati > Bacillota > Bacilli > Caryophanales > Paenibacillaceae > Paenibacillus > Paenibacillus taichungensis. The sequence goes on from NZ_CP194720.1 coordinate 515,435, forward strand.
ACAACAGCGTCGCATTATTCTGGCTTCCACCTCGCCGCGGCGTAAAGAACTGATCGCATCACTCCATCTAGCTTTTGAAGTAATACCAAGTCACGCCGATGAAGATACACCCCCGGAATGGACTCCTGAACAGACGGTACAGGAGCTTGCGATGCGTAAGGCGCTTGCCGTTTATCGCGGGCTGGAAGGCCGTGAACAGGATGCTGTTATTGTTGGTAGTGACACTGTTGTCGTTCTGGACGGTGATATTCTTGGTAAACCCGTAGACGAAGCGGACGCTGAACGAATGTTATCTCGTCTACAGGGGCGTGTACACCGTGTTTTCACGGGAGTAGCTTGTATCGATGCAAGTAATGGACAATCCATGGTTCAGTACCGACAGACCGATGTAACGATGAAGGAACTGTCTGAAGCTACGATTCGTGCGTATGTTCAGACTGGAGAGCCTTCGGACAAGGCAGGATCATATGCCATTCAGGGCATTGGTGCTTCGTTGGTAGAACGTGTTGAAGGATGTTATTTCAATGTGGTAGGCCTACCATTGTCCTTGCTTAGCGATATGCTGGATGGATTCGGCGTACATGTACTGCCACGTACATGAAATTCCGCAATTGACGATCTGAAAAGAGGGAACATATGGAGTCGCCTCAATATATGATGCGCGACATCCCCCAGGAAGAACGCCCGAGAGAACGCATGATGGAATACGGGGCGGGCGCCTTAAGCCATGCTGAATTGCTGGCGATCTTACTTCGAACTGGTACAAGACAGGAATCCGCAGTGCATATGGCACAGCGGATTCTGACCGAAGCGGGTGGAATTCGCTCGTTGATGGATTTGAGCCTGGAAGAATTGACTGCGATGAAGGGAATCGGCATGGCCAAGGCTGTACAGCTGAAAGCCAGCATTGAGCTTGGTCATCGAATTGCGAAGAGCAGACTTACACAGTCAACTTCAATTCGTACCCCTCGTGATGCGGCCGACATCCTTACTGAACAACTGCGTTACTTGCAGAAAGAACACTTTGTGTGTCTTTTCCTAAATAGCAAAAACCACATTATTGCCCAGGAAACACTCTCCATGGGTAGCCTTAACGCTTCGATTGTTCATCCGCGTGAAGTGTTCCGGGCTGCCATCAAATGCAGCAGCGCCTCTATTGTGTGCGCACACAACCATCCCAGTGGTGATCCTACGCCTAGTCCAGAGGACATCCAAATAACCAAAAGACTGATCGAGGCCGGTGCAATTGTTGGCATAGACGTGCTGGATCACATTATTATCGGAGATGGAACGTACGTAAGTTTGAAGGAGAAGGGCTTAGTATAATATAATGGTTGGCGTTGATGTTTTCCTATGAATGTTGACGGCGTTGTCCGTAGAAGATAGGTTCACTTTACTAATGCAAAACAATGCAACACAAAACAAATGCGAATATTAGCTCCACCACTATGGTGGGAATGAAAATGAAACGCTCTTGATTCACTGGGGCGGCTATATGAGGCAGAAAAGGAGATTACGTCATGTTTGGTGGTTTTACGAAAGATTTGGGTATTGATTTGGGGACAGCGAATACGCTGGTTTATGTACGTGGAAAAGGAATTGTGGTGCGCGAACCTTCGGTTGTCGCTATACGGACAGATACAAAAAGCATTGAGGCAGTAGGTGAATCTGCCAAAAAAATGATTGGACGTACACCAGGTAACATTCGTGCCATTCGTCCAATGAAAGACGGCGTTATTGCCGATTTCGATACAACGGCAACGATGATCAAATATTTCATCCGTGAGGCGCAGAAACAACGCTCCATGTTCCAACGTCATCCTAATGTGATGGTATGTGTACCATCGGGGATTACTGCAGTAGAACAACGCGCGGTTGAAGATGCAACCAAACAGGCTGGAGCACGTGAAGCCTATACGATTGAAGAGCCTTTTGCAGCTGCCATTGGTGCAGATCTGCCTGTATGGGAACCAACGGGTAGTATGGTTGTCGATATTGGTGGTGGTACAACGGAAGTGGCTGTCATCTCTCTTGGCGGTATTGTAACAAGCCGTTCGGTTCGTGTAGCGGGTGACGAGATGGATGAATCCGTGATTCAATACATTAAACGCCAGTATAATCTGATGATCGGTGAACGTACATCGGAGCAGTTGAAGATGGATATTGGATCAGCTATGCCGCTTGAGCAAGTGGAAACAATGGAAATTCGTGGACGCGACCTCGTTACAGGCTTGCCGAAGACGATTACGATTACTTCGGATGAAATCAGTGAAGCTCTGGCGGATACGGTGAATGCCATTGTTGAAGCTGTAAAAGTAACCTTGGAGAAATGTCCTCCTGAGCTGGCAGCAGATATTATGGACCGTGGTATTGTTCTCACAGGTGGCGGCGCATTGCTTCGCAATCTGGACAAGCTGCTTGCTGGTGAGACAGGAATGCCTGTTATCGTAGCAGAGAACCCGCTCGATTGCGTTGCAATCGGAACAGGTAAAGCGCTTGAGAATATTCATTTGTTCAAGAGCAGAAGCAGTTCGGCAGTTCGTTCCAAACGTTAATTGATATACGCTTTGCTTGGTTCGCTTCACGACCAAGGAGCATGATATCAACGAAGAGGACCCGGTTAACCCCGGGAGAGCTATTACCCGCATACCCGGGGAGAATCAGCTGATATTCTCGATGGGACTATAAGTCTGACAGTCTCCCCGCCGGGCATGGCTCGGAAGAGAATAATGGATGTTAGAGGGTGGTCGAACTGTTTAAACTGCTGGGTAACAAAAGACTTTTTGTTTTGCTGGTGGGCCTTGTTACATTTATCGCGTTAATGGGCTTTACGCTCGGTCCGCGAACCGCTCTATCCTGGCCGGAGAAATTCCTGAAGGATTCAGTCGGATTTGTACAATACGTATTTTACAAGCCCGCTTCTTCTGTAGCGGGCTTTTTCAAAGATTTGGCGAACATGCGTACGGTATATCAAGAAAATGAAGAGCTTCGTATTGCGATGGGTCACTATACCCGGGATCGGCTGAAATACAATGATATGGAGCAGGTGAATGAACAGCTCCAGAAAGCGCTCAATTTTACCGAAGAACAAAAGAATCGGTATAACTACGGTTCACGAATTGCTCAGGTCATCAGTGCTAACTCTGACCCGAACAGCAGAACGATTAATATCGACATTGGTGAAAATGCGGGAATTAAGGCTGGAATGGCTGTCACTTCGCAAGAGGGGCTGGTTGGGGTTGTCAGTCATGTCAGTTCATACACGTCAACCGTTAACCTGTTAACATCCATGGATGCTAATGATCCTACTTCCAATGCCATTGCAGCTACAGCGGTTGGTAAAGAAAAAGTGTTTGGTATGATTGAGAGTTATGATCCAAAGACCGGCATGCTCAAAATGACCAAGATCTCGGAAGATTCAGATATCAAAAAGGGTGATGAAATCATCTCCTCCGGGATTATCAACAATTTTCCAAAGTACATGCGTATCGGAGAAGTGCAGAAGGTTGAAGTTGGGGAATATGGCTTGACACGGACTGCGATTATTAAGCCATATGCAAGCTTTCTGGACTGGAAAGAGCTGATTGTGATTATCCCACCTGAGGTAAAAGAATAATGATAACGCGCAAGCAAGTCTTATTCCTGTTACTGTTCATTTTGTTCATTGTTGAAGGAACGATCCTTCCGCTGCTCATTCCTTCGGCTTGGCAAATGCGTATTTCTGCCAACCTGGTCTATATCGTGATTTTGTTTATTGCTGTATATCATCATCGGCACACGGCGTTGGTGCTTGGCATATTATTTGGACTCTTGCACGATGTCGTATTTTACGGCGAAATGATTGGACCATACGGATTCTCGATGGGATTATCGGCATATATGATGGGACTTATTTTTCAAGCGCCGCGCGCACCACTGCCGGTTATGGTTTCCGTCGTCCTTTTGGGAAGTCTGCTGAATGACACCATGTTATTCTTTCTGTACAAGCTCTTCCAACTCAATCATGTGACATTTGACTGGGCACTGCTTGAATACATGATTCCCAACTTGTTCATTCATTTTGTGTTCGCGCTGATCATTTATGTTCCTCTTCGGAAACAACTGGAGCGAATTGGTAAGAGAAAGAGCAAAGCACAAGAAGCTTCTTGATACATTTATGGAGTGAGAAGCAGGAACTTGGGGACCCGGGCACGAAATGTAATGAGATGGGAGGGACAGGCTTATGACGGTAAAATCGAATCACGTAACGATTAAAGGCATCCGAGACGGCCTGGTTTTCCTGTTGGACGATCAATGTGAATTCGAGGAATTGCTCTACGAGCTCCGCTATAAGCTGGAACACAGCCATCAAAATATTTTGACCGGACCGATAGTTCATGTGGATATCAAACTGGGCAACCGGGAAGTGACGGAGAACCAGAAAGAAGCAATTCTTGATATATTGAAACAAAAAGGGAATTTGCTCATTCGTTCCATAGACTCACCGGCCCTTAAACCAGAGGTTAAAGGGCCGCCGCCAATTGTAACTATGTGTGGTATGGTACGTTCGGGTCAGGTGCTTCATCATGAAGGGAATCTACTGTTTCTTGGTGATATCAATCCGGGGGGCACAGTAACGTGTACCGGAGATATATATGTTTTGGGTTCACTCAGAGGCATGGCTCACGCTGGAATTGGTGGGGACGAAGACTCAATCATTGCTGCTTCGGTGTTTGCACCAACGCAGCTGAGGATCGCTGACATCATCAGCCGTCCTCCCGATGAGTGGGAGAGCCGAGAGACCGGTATGGAATTTGCTTATTTACAGGACAATCAGATGCAGATCGACAAGATGAGCAATATCGTTCGGTTGCGCCGAGATTTTAATGTGTTTAAAGGAGTGTAGCTCATGGGAGAGGCGATCGTGATCACTTCGGGTAAAGGCGGCGTTGGTAAAACAACCACCTCGGCAAACATCGGGACAGCGCTGGCGCTGCTCGGTAAAAAGGTTTGTCTGGTAGATACCGATATCGGCCTTCGCAATCTGGATGTCGTGATGGGACTCGAAAACCGGATCATTTATGATCTGTGCGACGTTGCAGACGGCCGCTGCCGACTGAATCAGGCTTTGGTCAAAGATAAACGTTTTGAAGAATTATATATGCTGCCTGCAGCACAAACGAGAGATAAGAACTCTGTGTCACCAGAACAGGTGAAGGACATTATTCTCGAATTGAAAAAAGATTTTGAATACGTCATTATTGATTGTCCAGCCGGAATTGAGCAGGGGTTCAAAAATGCGGTTGCAGGAGCTGACCAGGCGATTGTGGTCACTACACCAGAAAATGCGGCTGTGCGTGATGCGGACCGTGTCATTGGTTTGCTGGAGAGTTCGCACATTCAATCACCAAAATTGGTTGTGAACCGTATCCGCAACAATATGGTCAAATCAGGCGACATGCTCGACATTGACGGTATTTTACAAGTACTTAATATTGATCTGATCGGGATCGTTCCTGATGATGAACTTGTCATTAAGGCAGCCAACTCGGGAGAGCCCACAGTAATGAATCCGGATTCACTTGCGGCCATTGCCTATCGTAATATTGCCCGTCGTATTCTGGGAGATACCGTTCCTCTGATGCAATTGGAGCAAAAAAAAGGTGCTTTCACACGTTTTAAGAAGTTCTTTGGAATGGGTTAACTCGCTCTTTCTCATCACATTCATGTATGATAGCCGTGGCCCTCAAGCCCGGCTTTTTGAATATTATGGAGCATTTTTATTAAAGGCGTCTTGTATGAACAGGATATGTACTTCACAGGAGGACTCCACGTTGTGGGGTTATTTTTGCTTCCAACCGAAGCTTGTTCATATTATGAACGAGCCCCTCATAGGATGTAGTAAACAAGCCTCGGCGGGAGGACATTCCATGAATACGAAACTCAGAATCAAGCAGAGAAGAGAAGAACGCATTCGGCGGTTACTGGATGGGGCTACGGAAGAAATGATGCAGCAGCGAGAATCGGGCCCGGTATTCGACAAGCGTACATCTACGCAACGTAATCCCTTCTCGTCTGTGGATATACAAGAAAATCTACGAACGGCAAGATCTTCGTTGGCAGAACCGGAAAGAGATCCGGAATGGCTGTGGAAAAAAGAGAACGGACATTATGGTCCTGGCGGTCATCCGCGTTTTAATCTGATGAAGTCATTCGTGGGACGAACGGTGGTTAGCATTTTATTATTTGGCGGTGTCTGGGGATTGTTCCAGTTGAACACTTCGTGGACGACACCTGCCAAAACCGTGATCGCCGACATGCTGCATCGGGACATGGATTTTGCCTATGCTGCTGCCTGGTACGAACGGCATTTTGGCGGAACACCATCATTCCTGCCTGTTCTTGGACATACCACCGATCCTGTGAACAGCTCAGGTATTCGACACCTGCTCGGCAAACCGATCTCGGGAACCGTCGTTCAGCCTTTTGCACTGAGCATGAAAGGCATTGAGATTGTTCCCGAAGCTGGCGGTACGGGACTTGTTCAAGTAGTCAGTTCAGATGCGGGACGAGTACTTCAAGTATTGGATGATCCGGAAAATGGGACAACGGTTGTAATTCAGCACTCTGGTCAAGTCACAGCCATATACGGACGTTTGAACGAAAGTGAAGTCCAGGTGAATGATTGGGTAGAAGCGGGTGATGCGGTCGGCAGCCTAAAGAAGACTGGAAATGATCAACCTGCCACATTGTATTTCGCTGTAAAAGAGGGCGAGCAGTACGTGGACCCTGCGGAAGTGGTTGCCCTTGATTAGGTTGTGGGGTGTACGTATCTCGTTTCATCCTTTTTTTGTGATTATCATGATGGCTTCCCTGCTGACCGGGAACTTTATTGAACTCATTACGTTGTTTGCCATCGTTTTTATTCATGAATGTGGACATGCTGCAGCGGCAGCCCTTCTGGGCTGCCGTGTCCTTTCGATACAGATGCTTCCTTTTGGCGGCGTCGCCGTTATTGAAGATGCCGGGAATATTACAGCCCGCCGGGAGATTATTATCGCTTTGGCAGGTCCCTTTCAAAATATGCTCATGGTTGGAGTTGTTTTGTTGCTGAAGTACGGGAACCTGGGAGACCCGCTTTTTTTGGATTATATTATACAGGGGAATCTGCTGATTGCCCTATTTAACCTGCTACCGGTGTTGCCGCTGGATGGCGGTAAAATTGTACAGGCACTCGTTAGTCTTGCTGCTCCCTACTATACGACATTGATGTGGACTTACAGAATCAGCATTCTGTGTAGTGCAGGGGTTATCTTGGTTGCCATCGGTCGGTGGTTTACCGGTGATTACGGGCTGCCTTTAAATATTCTGTTGGTCGGAATTTTTCTGTTCTATTCCAACGTGACGGATTACCGAAATATTCCATACCGTTTTATCCGATTTCTAATGAATCGTGAAAGTGCATTCACCCGACATGCAGCTACAGGTAGTTTGGCGCAGCCGATTATCTCATTTCCGGCGAAACCTTTGGAGACTATTTTGCGTCTATTAAAGAGAGAAAGATACCATATGATATATGTGATGAATAGACAGGGAAGAATCATGGCTGTTTTGCCTGAGCAGCGAATCATCGGTTCTTATTTCAAACAAGACACGGATAAGTTGTAGCATCTTGGTGGATATGTCCTGAATTGGGTTAATACATGTACAATGAGTATGCAAAGATACAGAATGGATGTGGATGAATTGAATTGTCTTCTAGAGGTGAAGCCATGAAACAAATGATTGTACATAATGAACATAACCTCATGCAAATGGCGCTTCTGGAAGAAGGCAAAGCTGTAGAATTCATGGCAGAGCGTACACGCGAGCGTGGACTGCTGGGTTCGTATTTCAAAGGACGGGTAGTGAACGTGTTACCAGGTATGCAAGCTGCTTTTGTGGATATCGGTCAGAAAAAGAATGCTTTTCTGTATGTGGACGATGTGTTGCATCCCAATCTGGAGAAACAACCCAAAGTGAAGCCTTCGATTTCGGAGCTGCTTCGTCCAGGTCAGGATGTAATCGTCCAGGTCCTGAAGGAGCCAGTAGGGAGCAAGGGAGCCCGGGTGACGACTCATTATTCGCTGCCGGGCCGATGGCTTGTCTACATGCCTTTAGCGGACTATGTGGCCGTCTCCAAAAAAATTGCCCGTGAGGGTGATCGATCCCGCCTCAAAACGCTGGGTGAACAGCTGAGACGGAACGAAGAGGGGCTTATCATACGAACCGTATCCGCAGAGGAACAGAGGGAAGCCATTCAGGCCGACCTGGAAACATTACGTGAGCAGTGGCGTCTGATTCGTGAAAAAGCGGATAGTTTGCCTTCACCAAGCCTGCTGCATCGAGACCACAGTATGGTTCAGCGGATCATTCGTGATGTGTATACGCCTGGCAGTGATGAAGTCATAACGGATAATGAAGCACAAGCCCGTGAATTGAGTGCTTTGCTGGAGGAAATCTGTCCAGGCCATCAACCTAAAGTACAGGTGTACCGGGGAGAAGAATCAATTTTTGCTGCTTATAGAGTGCAGGAGCAGTTGAACAGGGATTTCGCCCGTAAGGTATGGCTGCCTGGTGGCGGCTATATTGTCATTGATCATACCGAGGCGCTCACTGTAGTCGATGTCAATACAGGCAAGTACACGGGAGCAGGCGGTGACAGTCTGGAAGAGACCGTAACGGAAACGAACATGCAGGCAGCGGTTGAGATCGCCCGTTTAATGCGTCTTCGGGATATCGGCGGCATGATTATTGTGGACTTCATTGATATGGAGGAAGCGATGAACCGGCATGAAGTTGCGGCAACGCTGGAAAATGAACTCAAGAAGGATCGAACCAAGGCTTTTGTGATGGGTTGGACCAAGCTGGGGTTGCTCGAACTTACCCGTAAGAAGGTACGAGAAGAGAGCACGCTCCCATACGTGGAGCCGTGTTCTTCCTGTCATGGGACAGGCAAAAGATATATTTCGCCGTTGCATTGATTTTTAGTATGGTTGGTGGTATAATCATCAGGTATGTGTTTAGCCTATTGGTCTTGCACATGCTGTAACCGCACTGGCCGGGTACAAGAACAGTTCCGCAAGGACACTGTCACCTGAGACCGGGCGAGTCTGAGACATGAGGAGGTGCAAGGCAAATGTACGCAATTATTGAAACAGGTGGCAAACAGTACAAAGTCCAAGAGGGCGATGTTCTGTTCATCGAGAAATTGACTGCGAACGATGGCGAAAGCGTAACGTTCGACCGTGTCCTGGCTGTATCTAACGATCAAGGTTTGACAGCAGGTACACCATTGGTTTCCGGAGCAACTGTAACGGCTAAAGTGGAGAAACATGGCAAAGGACAAAAGGTTGTTGTATACAAATACAAACCTAAAAAGAACTACCATGTGAAGCAAGGTCACCGTCAACCGTATACAAAAGTAACTATCGAAGCAATCAAAGCGTAAGAAGGTGCGATAAGTGATTATCGTTCAAATCTTTCGTAATGATGACGGGAGCATCGATCGTTTCTCCATCAAAGGGCATGCTAATTTTGCCAAGCGGGGAGAAGACATCGTATGTGCCGGGGTATCCGCTGTTACAGTGGGTACGGTGAACTCGATTGAAACACTGACTGGTGTCGAAATGGACGCCAAGATGAAGAATGGCTTTTTAAGCGCTTCTTTACCGGTGCTGGAGAAAGACGGAACTTGGTCCCAGGTACAATTGCTACTCGAATCCATGGTGCTTATGCTCACTGATATTGCAGAGTCATACGGAAAGTATATTCAGATAGAGCAAGTCAAATAATTAAAGAAGGAGGACAACCAATCATGTTGAAATTAAATCTTCAGTTATTCGCATCGAAAAAAGGTGTAGGTTCCACGAAGAATGGTCGTGACAGTAACGCGCAACGCCTTGGCGTTAAACGTGCTGACGGACAAACAGTAACTGGTGGTAGCATTCTCGTTCGCCAACGCGGAACGAAAATTCACCCAGGTACTAACGTGGGTATCGGTAAAGATGACACTTTGTTTGCGAAAGTTGACGGCGTTGTGAAATTCGAACGTTGGGGACGCGATCGTAAAAAAGTAAGCATCTACCCTGTGAATGTTGCTCCAGTAGCAGCTGCAGTAGAAGCATAATATCGGCATTCCGCCTAAGGAGCCTTCGGCATTTTTGCCGGAGGCTTTTTGTGTTTATAGGTTATTCGATAATGAACTGGCAGAAAAGACATGTTATACTTGGTTACGGTGGGGTTTAAACCAACCGAGTTTTGTAGAACGGGGAGAAGCCATGAAATCTTGGAAAAGAGTGCCCTGGATTGCGGCATGTTCACTTCTGATTCCTTTGGTTTTCGTTATGCTGTATCCAGTGATTATTTCAATTGCTGTATACGCATTGTGGTCCGTCGCGGTGCTTTTTGTTTCTGTGAATGTGATGAAAAGACAGGCAGAGGCGGAACGCAGAACCATCATACAATCTATGGAAAAGACAGCAATTGCATCATTAAATCATCATAGGCATGATTGGATGAACGATCTTCAGGTATTGTATGGATATCTTAGACTGGGCAAACTTGATAAATCAGTGCAATGTGTGGAAAGAATAGTAGAGCGGGTTAACGAAGAAAGCCGAATCTCCAGATTGGGTATTCCTTCACTCGTATTTTATCTTCAATCTTTCCGGACCAGTGGAGTCGCTCTGGAATTGCATGTGGTCGTAGAGGAAGAGTTGCAGCTTAGTGCTCTGGTCTCTCCCGAGGATGGCGAGTCGCTTACGGGGGCGATTGCCGATGCGATTCGAGCCTATCAATATGGCGGCGGCCGGTCGTCTTGGGGAGAGGTTCGCAAACTGACCTTGAACTTCGGACAGGATCACGGAGATGTGGTTGTCCGGCTGGATGGGGATCAAACACCCGATCCGGAAACATTGCGGCAGCTCAATGCCGTACTCAAAGGAAAAAAAGTCAGAACGGAGCAGCTTCCGTCTGAGGATACGTTTATACAATTCAGAATGCCTTGCGGAATATAGGAAGAAGGGGTTAACCAATGTTTGTAGATAAAGCGAAGATTTATGTGAAAGCCGGAGACGGAGGGGACGGAATTATTTCGTTTCGTCGTGAGAAGTATGTACCGAACGGCGGACCTGCCGGGGGTGATGGAGGCAGAGGAGCTGACATCATTTTCCGTGTGGATGAAGGTCTGCGTACGTTGATGGATTTCCGTTACCAGCGTCACTTCAAGGCCCCTCGTGGTGAGAAGGGACGTAATAAAAGTCAGCATGGCGCGAACGCTGAGAACATGATTGTACGTATTCCACCTGGAACCGTCATTTTGGATGAAGACAGTGGAGAAGTACTGGCTGATTTGACGCGTCATGGTCAACAGGTTGTTGTTGCTCGTGGCGGACGGGGCGGACGGGGAAACATTCGTTTTGCCACGCCTAACAATCCAGCGCCAGAACTGGCCGAAAATGGCGAAGAAGGTCAAGAACGTTACATCGTACTTGAGCTTAAGGTCATGGCAGATGTCGGTTTGGTTGGTTTCCCAAGTGTCGGGAAATCCACACTGTTGTCTGTTGTTTCGGCAGCCAAGCCAAAGATTGGAGCATATCATTTTACAACCATTACTCCTAACCTGGGTGTTGTTGGTGTGGGTGAAGGTCGCAGCTTTGTTATGGCCGACTTGCCTGGCCTGATTGAAGGTGCCCACGAAGGTATTGGGCTTGGACATGAGTTCTTGCGTCACGTAGAACGTACACGCATTATCGTTCATGTCGTTGATATGTCTGGTTCAGAAGGACGTGATCCGTTCGAAGACTGGCAGAAAATCAACGAGGAACTCAAATTGTACAATCCTGTCCTCGCTGAGAGACCACAAGTTGTAGCAGCGAATAAAATGGACATGCCGGATTCCGAGGCTAATCTGGAAGAGTTTTTGCAGAAGGCTCGTGAAGTTCAACCGGATATTGAAGTTATGCCTATTTCGTCCCTGACACGGAAAGGGATTCAAGAGCTCCTGTATCGTGCGGCTGATCTGCTGGATCAAATTCCGGACGAGCCAATGGTTGAAGAAGTTGCTGACTTATCTGAACGCAAAGTATACAGCTTGGACAAAAAAGAGGACGATGGTTTCCGTATTGTACGGGAGAATGAAATCTTCGTTGTCGAAAGCGCCAAGATTGAACGTATGATGAAACGGATGCAGCTGAATTCGCATGAAGCGATTCTCAAACTGGCGCGTACATTGCGTCATATGGGTGTGGATGCGGAACTTCGTAAACGCGGAGCTGAAGAAGGCACCATTGTGCGCATTGGCGACTTTGAGTTCGAATTTGTGGAAGGTAGCAGCTACTATTAAGATAGAAGTGCAACCTTTACGAATATAAAGGATTAAAACATATACGCAGAGTAGTGGGAGATAACCCGCTGCTCTGCGTTTTTTTTATATTTCCTTACCTGCACGTGGGATAAACTTGTATACTGATAGGAATAGTTTTTCAAAAATAGACATGTGAGGTATTGCCCTTTTGAGATAGATCCTATATAATGTCCACTATATGAATACATGAGTCTTTGAGGAGAGGACGTTCTGTGAATGAACGCTATTACTTAGTACGGGAAGACATTTTGCCAGAGGCTGTGGTGAAGACCATGCAGGTAAAAGAACTGCTAGCTTCCGGGGATGTCAAAACAGTCCATGAGGCGGTTGAACAGGTTGGATTAAGCCGGAGCGCTTTTTATAAGTACAAGGATGGCATCCATTTGATCAATCAGCTTGAACGGGAGCGAATTGTAACGATCTCCATTGATTTGGAGCATCAGTCAGGAATATTGTCTCGTGTGCTCGGACATGTAGCTGGTTATGGAGCCAACGTGCTAACCATTAATCAGAGTATCCCGCTCCAGGGAAGAGCCAATGTCGTCATTTCAGTGGAGACATCACATCTTCATGGGGAAATCGGAGAAATGCTCGATCGGATGCAGGATATGCCCGGAGTTCGGCGCACGCGCATTGTTGGCCAAGGCTAATTAGACGTTAACGTAAAACGTTTAGGAATAAGTTCTATGTATGGTTAAATCGTTCAGGGGTGAAGGAGAAAAAGACATTGGGGGTAGATCGTTAGTGAAACCAGTAAAAGTGGGACTGTTGGGTCTGGGCACGGTGGGTACTGGGGTCGTTCGCATCGTGGAAGGAAATCAGGAGGATCTGAGCAGTCAGGTTGGATCACCGATCGTTATTGAGAAGATTGCAGTGAAGAATACGGAGAAGGATCGTGTCATTGCTGTAGACCGTGCCAAGCTCACTGAAGATCCTTGGGAAGTCATTCGTCACCCGGATATAGATGTTATCGTGGAAGTTATGGGCGGCATTGATCAGACCAAAGAGTACATCCTTGAAGCACTGGAGCGGGGCAAGCATATCGTAACCGCGAACAAGGATTTAATGGCTTTGCACGGTTCCGAGATCTTGGCCAAGGCACAGGAAAAGCAATGTGATGTATTCTATGAAGCGAGTGTGGCTGGTGGCATTCCAATCATCCGCACGTTGATTGAAGGTTTCTCATCCGACCGGATTACCCGCATTATGGGGATAGTGAACGGAACAACGAACTTTATTTTGACCAAAATGAGCCAGGAAGGTGCCTCATATGAAGAGGTTCTGGCAGAGGCTCAAGCACTCGGATATGCAGAAACCGATCCAACTTCGGATGTCGAAGGACTCGATGCAGCTCGCAAAATGGCGATTCTGGGTACTTTGGGCTTCCGAACCAATGTGGAACTGAAAGATGTGACCGTTAGGGGGATTACTTCCGTAACCCGTGAAGATATTACGTATGCCAAAAGACTTGGTTATGAAATGAAACTGCTGGGTATCGCAGATCGTCGAGATGATGAGATCACCATAAGTGTTCAGCCGACGATGGTAAGACAGAATCATCCAATTGCTTCCGTCAATGGCGTGTTCAACGCAGTGTATGTACATGGCGAAGCTGTAGGTGAGACGATGTTCTACGGTGCGGGTGCAGGCGAACTTCCGACGGCAACTTCTGTAGTAGCGGATATCGTGGCTGTTATCAAAAACCTGAAGCTGGGTGTGAATGGTCTCAAAGCGATTGTGCCTTATAAACAGAAGCGTCTGCAAAGTGACGAACACATTATGTCGAAAAACTTTATTTTGCTGCATGTGGATGACAAGGCAGGGGTACTGGCGCAAATTACCCAAATCTTTGCTGAATACGAAGTCAGCCTGGCTTCAGTTGTGCAACAGCCGAACGAACACAACCCAGATGCTGAGATCATCATTGTTACGCATAACGCTAGCAAGGCAAGCATGGATAAAGTATTGAAACACTTTGAATCACTTGCTGTCATTCGTCGCATTAAGAGTGTGTACCGGGTAGAAGGATAACTCGCCCCCAAATTCCGGTTTGTTTCAGGTCTAAGCTAAGTTTAAGATACACGCCTAACCATATTGAGGTATGCAATCATATTAATCATATTCGGATTATTAACGACAAAGGAGTTTACCCACAATGAGATATCAAGGATTACTGCAAACGTATAGAGAGCATCTTCCGGTTAATGAAAACACGCCCCTGCTTACGCTTCATGAAGGAAACACGCCCCTGGTTCATGCGGAGAATCTGTCTGAGGAGCTTGGATTAAATTTATATTTCAAATATGAAGGTCTGAATCCGACTGGTTCATTTAAAGATCGCGGAATGGTTATGGCTGTTGCTAAAGCGATGGAAGAAGGTAGCCGCACGATCATGTGTGCATCGACAGGTAACACTTCAGCGGCTGCAGCAGCCTATGCGGCTCGTGCTGGTCTGAATTGTATTGTTTTGATCCCGAATAACAACATTGCGCTGGGTAAACTAGCTCAGGCTATGATCTATGGAGCTAAAGTTATTGCGATTAATGGCAACTTTGACCGTGCATTGGAAATTGTGCGTGAAATTACAGCCAAACATCCAATTACGCTCGTGAACTCCGTGAATCCGTTCCGAATTGAAGGACAGAAAACGGCTGCGTTTGAAGTCATTGAACAGCTTGGTCAAGCACCTGATGTACTTGCCATTCCAGTGGGCAACGCAGGGAACATCTCGGCTTACTGGAAAGGGTTTAAAGAGTATAAAGAAGCAGGCAAATCGAACTCCCTGCCACGTATGGTTGGTTTTGAAGCGGAAGGCGCAATGGCAATTGTCAAAGGTGAACCGATCCTTGAGCCTGAAACCGTAGCAACGGCTATTCGAATTGGTAATCCTGCAAGTTGGAAAACTGCTGTAGCTGCAGCTGAAGAGTCTGGCGGACAGATTAATTATGTAACTGATGAAGAAATTCTGACAGCATATCGTACGATCGCCGCTCGTGAAGGGATTTTTGCTGAACCTGCATCCGCTGCTTCCGTTGCTGGTGTATACAAACTGAAGAGTGAAGGATACTTTAAAGGTGGAGAGACTGTGGTTTGTGTTCTGACAGGACATGGTCTAAAAGATCCTAATATTGCAATCAAAACGGTAGCGACTGAACCACTTGTTGTGGAAGATTCTGAAGAAGCGGTTATGGCGGCAATTGCACAATTGGAGCAACAATCCGTATGAGTTTGAAGCAAAGGGTAACTGTTAAGGTACCTGCAAGTACAGCCAATCTGGGTCCAGGGTTTGATACCCTGGGCATGGCATTGTCTCTGTATGCATGGCTTGAGATGAAACCGGCTGAGCAGACAACATTCCATTTACATGGAGATCATCTGACGGGTTTGCCAACAGATAAATCCAATTTGTTATATGAAGTCGCGCAGATGGTCTTCAACGAAGCCGGAATCTCCGTGCCGGAGTTGGAGATTTCCATGTATTCCGATATTCCGCTTACTCGGGGACTGGGAAGCAGTGCATCCGCCATCGTGGGCGCGTTGGCTGCTGCTAATGCTTTAATAGGCACTCCTTTATCTGATGCCAAACTTCTGGACATGGCTACGTCGCTGGAGAAACATCCGGATAATGTAGGAGCTTCCCTATATGGAGGTATCATTACAGCAGCGTGGGATGGCAGTCGGGTAGACCATATTCGCATTGAGCCGCATCAGGACTTGCAGACGTTGGTCATCGTACCGGACTTCGAGTTGTCCACTTCGAAAGCAAGAAATGTAATTCCACAGCAGTTTGACAAGTCTGATGTCATTCACAACATAAGCAGATCATCCTTGCTCGTTGCAGCTTTGGCAAGTGGGAGATTGGACATGATTCAAAAGGCGATGTCTGATCGGATTCATCAACCCTACAGGGCATCTTTGGTACCTGGTATGGCTGAAATCCTTGAACATGCAGTCAGTCATGGAGCCCTGGGGGCTGCATTGAGTGGAGCCGGACCTACCGTTTTGACGTTGGTAGATCGTCATGATACTCGTAAGCTCGAACTGGAGCAATATTTGATAGACACAATGAACCGTGAAGGCATCACTGCTTCTGCATTGTGGTTGGATCCGGATCTGGACGGTGTTACCGTACTGCCTGATCAAGATGAAAGTCCTTTTATGGACAGAGTTAAAGGGGAAGTTAACGCATGAAACGAATTGCAGTATTACCTGAAGGTTCAGTTTCCCATGAAGCAGTAGATTTTCTGTTTAATGGGGAGCCTTTGGAATTGCTTCATTCCAAGCTGATTTCTGATGTTTTCCGGGCTACGGATAGTGGGAAGTCCCAGTACAGTGTCATACCCATTGAGAATACGATTGAAGGCTCCGTTAGTTTGCATATGGACTGGCTGGTTAACGAAGTTGATATTCCGATGCAAGCAGAATGGGTTTATCCATCCATCCAGAATGTCATTGGACATGGCTCCGAGTTCAGGGCAGAGAGTGGTGAATATGATTTCGGGAAAATTACGAAGATCATGTCCCATCCTGTAGCGATTCCGCAGTGCCAGAATTTTATTCGCTTACATTCACCTGGAGCAGACCTTGAGGGTGTAAACAGTACAGCGGAAGCTGTAGAAATTGTGAAAAAAAACCCTGGCAAAGGCTGGGTCGCGATTGGCACCAGGCTGGCTGCACAGAAGCACGGTTTGGACATTATGGCTGAACGGGTTACCGACCATGACAACAACTATACTCGTTTTGTGCTAATAGGTCATGAACCTGTTCAGATACCACGAGAGCCTGATCATGTAAAAACCAGTTTGCTTGTTACATTGCCTGAAGATGCACCGGGTGCATTGCATCAGGTGTTGTCGGCTTTTGCCTGGCGGAAGCTGAACCTGACCCGACTGGAATCTCGTCCAACGAAGAAAAGGTTGGGGAGTTATTATTTTTACATTGATGTTGAGGAAAGTGCAGATTCGGTATTGCTTACCGCAGCCATGGCTGAGATTGAGGCTTTGAATTGTCAGGTACGTATTCTTGGCAGCTATCCGTGTTATACATATCCTTCGTTGAAAACGACCTGAATCAGGACGTACATTGTTGAAGGTTGTCATAAGACTGGGTAAAATGAGCAAGAAATAGCTTGTCATTTGTTGTACAATGAACGAGATAAATGTAGTTTCGGAATCTAGGAATGGAAATTTTATGGAGGTGCAGTCATCGGTGTCAGAACAATGGATTTATTTGGATGGTCAATATGTGACCAAAGAGAACGCAACCGTTTCGGTATATGATCATGGATTTTTGTATGGAGACGGTATTTTCGAAGGTATTCGGATTTATAACGGTAACATTTTCAGATGCAAAGCGCATTTGGATCGTTTGTACGATTCAGCTAAATCCATCAGTCTGAACATTCCGCTGTCTTATGATGAGATGCTGGAAGTGATGGCTGAAACGGTACGTCGCAATGATATGCGTAACGGTTATATTCGTCTGATCGTTTCACGTGGACCTGGTAACTTGGGTCTTGATCCGCTGCGCTGCCCGAAAGCGTCCGTAATCATCATTGTAGAGCAACTGGCAATCTATCCGGAGGAAGCGTATCTTACTGGGCTAAAAGCCGTGTCTGTATCCCAGCGCCGCAACATACCGGACGCATTGAATCCAAAGATTAAATCATTGAACTATCTGAACAACATTCTTGTTAAAATTCAGTCTAACTACTCAGGTGCTGGTGAAGCGATTATGCTGAATTCCCAAGGTTACGTTACTGAGGGTTCAAGTGATAACATCTTCATCATCAAAAATGGTGTAGTTTATACGCCACCTTGTTATCTTGGTGCATTAGAGGGAATTACACGTCAGGCCATTATCGATCTGTGCGGTGAGCTGGATCTTGAATTAAAAGAAGTTCCATTTACGCTACATGATGTGTACATTGCCGACGAAGTCTTTTTCACTGGAACAGCTGCAGAAGTTATTGCTGCTTATGAGGTGGACGGCAGAACGATTGGAACGGGTGTTGCAGGTCCTGTAACCTTGAGGCTGCTGGAAGCATTCCGTCAAATTGTCGACAAAGATGGTTACAAAGTTTGGGAAGATTAATTGGAACGAACTGAATAGGGAAGCAGGAAATCCTTCTTGTCTCAGAAACTCAGCATACCTGAAGTATGCGGTTTTTAGGGCGAGGAGGATTTTTTTTGCTTAGTTGATGTCATTGGCCCAATTTCTGCATAGGATGTAGTAACGGTATGGGCGAATGCACTGCCCAAGTATCACGTCTAGGAGGTTAGTTCCAAGTGAAAATACACATGGTGAAAAAAGGCGACACATTATATCTGCTGTCCCAAAAATATAATGTAGCGTTGGACAAAATTATCGCAGCTAATCCGCAAATTTCAAATCCTGACAAGTTGGAGATCGGCATGAAGGTCAAAATTCCTGCGGAGCCTGTAACACCAAAGCCAGAAGGCGTGTTGCACAGTCATAAAGTCCAGCAAGGCGATTCATTATGGAAGTTGTCACAGGCTTGGGGAGTTCCGTTGAAAGATATGATCAATGCGAACCCACAATTGAAAAATCCTAATGCTCTTCTTGTAGGGGAGACCGTGTACATTCCATCAGCGAATGCACCAGGGAACACGGCTTCAGAAAATGGTACATCACCCAATGTTGCTCATGAGAAGCTGTCTCCTGAAGGGAAGGAATACACGGGAGTTAAAGAAGAAACGGCTCCGGTCGTACCAGTAGTCCCAGTGCCTGTACCAGCACCTGTACCGGAAGTCTCCAATACGGTTCCGGCTCCTGTACCTGCAAATCCGGTCGTACCTAATATCAAGCCAGAAGTGGAAGTGTTACCACAGTTACCTGAAATTCCTGAAGAGAAGCCGCAGAAGGAAGCTCAGAAGAAAGAAAATACCAAATCCGAAGTGCAATTAAAACCGATAACTGAAGCGCCGACGTATACGATGCCTAATATTTCACCTGAAGTCCTGCCTTTACCTGTAATACCTAACAACACGGAATGGCCTACAGAGGTAGCTCCTGCGACCAAAGCTCCATGTGGTTGCGGTAGTAAAATGCTGCATGCTCCTGCCGAGCATCCATATGCCCAAGTTCCTGTACCTGCACAAGAGGTATACACTACTCCACAAAACATGTATACGGCTGGGGCGAACGACAATGCTACATTCCCAGGTATACCTGAAGTGAGTCCGTACTCCATAGGTCATACATCCAACATGCCTTGGACCGGCACGGAGTATAATCATAACAACGTTATGCCGAACGTATCTGCTGAGATGCAGAACAACTCATATCCGATCGCTCCATCAGGTCAAGTGAACAGCCCATACCCTCCATTTGCAGCCAATGAGCATATGAACCACCAACCGCCTCATATTTCTCCCTACTCTATGCTTCCGTACCCGCCATGTGGATGTGGCAACCATCACATCCCCAACCATCAATACGCACATCCCTCACATAACTACCAGAACCCAGCGTGGGGCACATACAATCCTTATGGGATGCAACCTGAAATGACCACATCCATGATGCCTAATCAGCCATTGGAGTATGCCTATCAAAATCCATACCCTACTCAGAACATGGTGCCGCCGTCTCCATTAGGTGCATTTGGTGAACTGTATCCTCCACAAGGTAAGGGGGAAGGCAAAAAGGGTGGACGTGACGAGGCTAACTTAAGCCAGTCTTCTACAGAGAGTGAGACTGAGTTCAATCTGGATGCGAAGCCTAAACAAGCAGCCAAAACAGGAACTGCGAAACGCAGAACAGCCAAACCTGCTGCCAAAGCTAAATCTAAAGTATCTGTATCCGGGAAACAATCAAGAGAACGCACAGGGACAACCAGTAAACGTAGTTCTGACAACAAAAAGCGTAGAAATCCCTGGATACAGCAATAACACTGTAAAGTAACGGAAAACCGTAAATCTTCAAAAGGTCGACTCTGAGAAGAGCCGGCCTTTTGAGTTTTTGTATGGAGAGTAGGGTAATCCTAATGCAGTATGGAAGTGTCACGCTTGTAAGGTTCTTTAGTAGATATCAAGAAAGAAAACTCTTAATGTGGACGGGATTGTTGGGGGAATAGAGCTCCAAATTCGCTAAAGTTTTTAGTGGGGGCACTGGGGGCTTAGAATCTATTAAAAGTTTTTTTGAAAAAACTATTGCATTGGTTTCATCAGTATGATATATTATTTAAGTCGCCGCTGAAACACAGCGCTGACAACGAAAAGAGTAACACAAACAAGTTTGATCTTTGAAAACTGAACAACGAGTGAGTAAACATTCTGCTTGCAGAATGAATGCGAAAGTTTGAGACAAGCCTTGGCTTGGATCGACTGGAGCATAAAATGAGATTTTTAATCTCGTCAGTTTCAAAATGAGCTTATCGCTCTTTTCAATACTTTATTGGAGAGTTTGATCCTGGCTCAGGACGAACGCTGGCGGCATGCCTAATACATGCAAGTCGAGCGGACTTGAAAAGAAGCTTGCTTCTCTGATAGTTAGCGGCGGACGGGTGAGTAACACGTAGGCAACCTGCCCTCAAGCTTGGGACAACTACCGGAAACGGTAGCTAATACCGAATAGTTGTTTTCTTCTCCTGAAGAGAACTGGAAAGACGGAGCAATCTGTCACTTGGGGATGGGCCTGCGGCGCATTAGCTAGTTGGTGGGGTAACGGCTCACCAAGGCGACGATGCGTAGCCGACCTGAGAGGGTGATCGGCCACACTGGGACTGAGACACGGCCCAGACTCCTACGGGAGGCAGCAGTAGGGAATCTTCCGCAATGGGCGAAAGCCTGACGGAGCAATGCCGCGTGAGTGATGAAGGTTTTCGGATCGTAAAGCTCTGTTGCCAGGGAAGAACGCTTGGGAGAGTAACTGCTCTCAAGGTGACGGTACCTGAGAAGAAAGCCCCGGCTAACTACGTGCCAGCAGCCGCGGTAATACGTAGGGGGCAAGCGTTGTCCGGAATTATTGGGCGTAAAGCGCGCGCAGGCGGTCATTTAAGTCTGGTGTTTAATCCCGGGGCTCAACCCCGGATCGCACTGGAAACTGGGTGACTTGAGTGCAGAAGAGGAGAGTGGAATTCCACGTGTAGCGGTGAAATGCGTAGATATGTGGAGGAACACCAGTGGCGAAGGCGACTCTCTGGGCTGTAACTGACGCTGAGGCGCGAAAGCGTGGGGAGCAAACAGGATTAGATACCCTGGTAGTCCACGCCGTAAACGATGAGTGCTAGGTGTTAGGGGTTTCGATACCCTTGGTGCCGAAGTTAACACATTAAGCACTCCGCCTGGGGAGTACGGTCGCAAGACTGAAACTCAAAGGAATTGACGGGGACCCGCACAAGCAGTGGAGTATGTGGTTTAATTCGAAGCAACGCGAAGAACCTTACCAGGTCTTGACATCCCTCTGACCGATACAGAGATGTATCTTTCCTTCGGGACAGAGGAGACAGGTGGTGCATGGTTGTCGTCAGCTCGTGTCGTGAGATGTTGGGTTAAGTCCCGCAACGAGCGCAACCCTTGATCTTAGTTGCCAGCACTTCGGGTGGGCACTCTAAGGTGACTGCCGGTGACAAACCGGAGGAAGGTGGGGATGACGTCAAATCATCATGCCCCTTATGACCTGGGCTACACACGTACTACAATGGCCGGTACAACGGGCTGTGAAGCCGCGAGGTGGAACGAATCCTAAAAAGCCGGTCTCAGTTCGGATTGCAGGCTGCAACTCGCCTGCATGAAGTCGGAATTGCTAGTAATCGCGGATCAGCATGCCGCGGTGAATACGTTCCCGGGTCTTGTACACACCGCCCGTCACACCACGAGAGTTTATAACACCCGAAGTCGGTGGGGTAACCGCAAGGAGCCAGCCGCCGAAGGTGGGATAGATGATTGGGGTGAAGTCGTAACAAGGTAGCCGTATCGGAAGGTGCGGCTGGATCACCTCCTTTCTATGGAGAATCGTTTCCCGTAGCGGAAACATTCAAATACAAAATCTAGCCAGGTCGGCTAGTTACTCACTCGTTGCTCAGTTTTGAGAGCTCAAACTCTCAAACAGCTTGCTTTTGCATGGAGCTTGTTCTTTGAAAACTAGATATCGAAACGAAAATTGCGAATTAGAACATTCCTTTTTAAGCTGAACTTGTGTAAACAAGTTTCAATAAAACGGTAGATTGCATTTGCTCCTTGGAGCAATTGGTTAAGCTACTAAGAGCACACGGAGGATGCCTAGGCGCTAGGAGCCGATGAAGGACGTGGCGAACAACGAAACTGCCTCGGGGAGCTGTAAGCAAGCTTTGATCCGGGGGTGTCCGAATGGGGAAACCCAGCTGGGGTAATTTCCAGTTACTCATAACTGAATACATAGGTTATGTAGAGGCATACCAGGGGAACTGAAACATCTAAGTACCTTGAGGAAGAGAAAACAATAGTGATTCCGTCAGTAGCGGCGAGCGAACGCGGAGAAGCCCAAACCAGAGAGCTTGCTCTTTGGGGTTGTGGGACATCTCACATGGAGTTACAAAGGAACCGGTTAAACGAAGAGGTCTGGAAAGGCCCGCCAAAGAAGGTAAAAGCCCTGTACTTGAAAGTTGGTTCTCTCCGAGATGTATCCCGAGTAGTGCGGGGCACGTGAAACCCCGTATGAATCCGGCAGGACCATCTGCCAAGGCTAAATACTTCCTAGCGACCGATAGTGAAGCAGTACCGTGAGGGAAAGGTGAAAAGCACCCCGGAAGGGGAGTGAAATAGAACCTGAAACCGTGTGCTTACAAAAAGTCAGAGCCCGTTTTAGGGGTGATGGCGTGCCTTTTGTAGAATGAACCGGCGAGTTACGTTCCCGTGCAAGGTTAAGGTGAAGAGCCGGAGCCGCAGCGAAAGCGAGTCTGAATAGGGCGACATAGTACGTGGACGTAGACCCGAAACCGGGTGATCTACCCCTGTCCAGGGTGAAGGTGCGGTAACACGCACTGGAGGCCCGAACCCACGCACGTTGAAAAGTGCGGGGATGAGGTGGGGGTAGCGGAGAAATTCCAATCGAACTCGGAGATAGCTGGTTCTCCCCGAAATAGCTTTAGGGCTAGCCTCGGAAAACAGAGTCGTGGAGGTAGAGCACTGATTGGGTGCGGGGCCCGCAAGGGTTACCAAGCTCAGTCAAACTCCGAATGCCATAGACTTACTTCCGGGAGTCAGACAGTGAGTGCTAAGATCCATTGTCAAAAGGGAAACAGCCCAGACCATCAGCTAAGGTCCCCAAGTGTGTGTTAAGTGGGAAAGGATGTGGAGTTGCACAGACAACCAGGATGTTGGCTTAGAAGCAGCCACCATTGAAAGAGTGCGTAATAGCTCACTGGTCGAGTGACTCTGCGCCGAAAATGTAACGGGGCTAAACACACCACCGAAGCTATGGCTTGATGCTTTGCATCAGGGGTAGGGGAGCGTTGTATAAGGGTTGAAGGTGTACCGTAAGGAGCGCTGGACATTATACAAGTGAGAATGCCGGTATGAGTAACGAAAAGATCAGTGAGAATCTGATCCGCCGAAAGCCTAAGGGTTCCTGAGGAAGGCTCGTCCGCTCAGGGTAAGTCGGGACCTAAGGCGAGGCCGAAAGGCGTAGTCGAAGGACAACAGGTCGAAATTCCTGTACCACCGTAAGCCGTTATGAGCAATGGGGGGACGCAGCAGGGTAGTGACGCGGACTGATGGATGTCCGTCTAAGCAGTGAGGCTGATGTGTAGGCAAATCCGCACATCGTAAGGCTGGGCTGTAATGGGGAGCGAAAATTATAGTAGCGAAGGTCATGATCTCACACTGCCAAGAAAAGCCTCTAGCCAGGTGATGGTGCCCGTACCGCAAACCGACACAGGTAGGCGAGAAGAGAATTCTAAGGCGCGCGGAAGAACTCTCGTTAAGGAACTCGGCAAAATGACCCCGTAACTTCGGGAGAAGGGGTGCCCCGGTAGTGTGAATAGCACGAGGGGGCCGCAGTGAAAAGGCCCAAGCGACTGTTTAGCAAAAACACAGGTCTGTGCGAAGCCGTAAGGCGAAGTATACGGGCTGACGCCTGCCCGGTGCTGGAAGGTTAAGGGGAGCGGTTAGGAGCAATCCGAAGCTGTGAACCGAAGCCCCAGTAAACGGCGGCCGTAACTATAACGGTCCTAAGGTAGCGAAATTCCTTGTCAGGTAAATTCTGACCCGCACGAATGGCGTAACGACTTGGGCGCTGTCTCAACGAGAGATCCGGTGAAATTTTAATACCTGTGAAGATGCAGGTTACCCGCGACAAGACGGAAAGACCCCATGGAGCTTTACTGCAGCTTGATATTGAATTTGGGTACGATCTGTACAGGATAGGTGGGAGCCTTTGAAGCATGAGCGCCAGCTTGTGTGGAGGCACCGTTGGGATACCACCCTGATCGTATCTAGGTTCTAACCTGGTACCGTAATCCGGTGCGGGGACAGTGTCAGGTGGGCAGTTTGAC
Organism: Paenibacillus taichungensis; assembly: GCF_050994985.1. Classification (NCBI taxonomy): domain Bacteria; kingdom Bacillati; phylum Bacillota; class Bacilli; order Caryophanales; family Paenibacillaceae; genus Paenibacillus; species Paenibacillus taichungensis. Next base: position 540,316 of record NZ_CP194720.1, read on the forward strand.
TGGGGCGGTCGCCTCCTAAAGAGTAACGGAGGCGCCCAAAGGTTCCCTCAGAATGGTTGGAAATCATTCGAAGAGTGCAAAGGCATAAGGGAGCTTGACTGCGAGACCTACAAGTCGAGCAGGGACGAAAGTCGGGCTTAGTGATCCGGTGGTACCGCATGGAAGGGCCATCGCTCAACGGATAAAAGCTACCCTGGGGATAACAGGCTTATCTCCCCCAAGAGTCCACATCGACGGGGAGGTTTGGCACCTCGATGTCGGCTCATCGCATCCTGGGGCTGAAGTAGGTCCCAAGGGTTGGGCTGTTCGCCCATTAAAGCGGTACGCGAGCTGGGTTCAGAACGTCGTGAGACAGTTCGGTCCCTATCTGTCGTGGGCGTAGGAAATTTGAGAGGAGCTGTCCTTAGTACGAGAGGACCGGGATGGACGTACCGCTGGTGTACCAGTTGTTCCGCCAGGAGCACCGCTGGGTAGCTATGTACGGAAGGGATAAGCGCTGAAAGCATCTAAGCGTGAAGCCCCCCTCAAGATGAGATTTCCCAGTATGTAAGACCCCTTGAAGACGACGAGGTAGATAGGCTGGGGGTGGAAGTGCAGCAATGCATGGAGCTGACCAGTACTAATCGGTCGAGGGCTTATCCAAATATGCACGTTGTAAATCGCACATTTCGTTTCGGATCTAGTTTTCAGAGAATAAACTCTGAGATGTAAGCTAAGCTATGCGTTTGGTGGCGATGGCGGAGGGGTTCCACACGTACCCATCCCGAACACGACCGTTAAGCCCTCTAGCGCCGATGGTACTTGGACCGCAGGGTCCTGGGAGAGTAGGACGCCGCCAAGCGAACTCTTTCATCTTACATAGAAAACAGATTTTGTATGTTGATGTTGTACGATGAATTGCATTTGCACTGCAGATGCTTAGTATTCCCTGATAGCTCAGTTGGTAGAGCACTCGACTGTTAATCGAGTTGTCACAGGTTCGAGCCCTGTTCGGGGAGCCATTAAGGCCCGTTGGTCAAGGGGTTAAGACACCTCCCTTTCACGGAGGTAACAGGGGTTCGAATCCCCTACGGGTCATTGCTATATTTATTAGCTTGAAAAGGGATGAGAATCCCAAAGGTTCGTCGGAGGATAAGCTTCGTTAGCAATGGCTTCGCAGTCTCGAACGAAGTGAGAGTATCCCCTACGGGTCATTTATAAATGGAGGCTTAGCTCAGCTGGGAGAGCATCTGCCTTACAAGCAGAGGGTCGGGGGTTCGATCCCCTCAGCCTCCACCATATAACTTTTAATAACGACGCGGGGTGGAGCAGCCCGGTAGCTCGTCGGGCTCATAACCCGAAGGCCGCAGGTTCAAATCCTGCCCCCGCAATTATACTTTCTATCAAGAAAGTGATCTGGAACCGTGGTGTAGTTGGCCTAACATGCCTGCCTGTCACGCAGGAGATCGCGGGTTCGAATCCCGTCGGTTCCGCCATTTTTATATTTATTAATACCGTATGCGGAAGTGGCTCAGCGGTAGAGCATCGCCTTGCCAAGGCGAGGGTCGCGGGTTCGATTCCCGTCTTCCGCTCCAATATTTGCGCCCTTAGCTCAGCTGGATAGAGCGTTTGACTACGAATCAAAAGGCCGGGAGTTCGAATCTCTCAGGGCGCGCCATTACAACTTCATACGCCGGCGTGGCGGAATGGCAGACGCGCTCGACTCAAAATCGAGTGGGAAACCGTGGAGGTTCGAGTCCTCTCGCCGGTATATATAACGGGATGTAGCTCAGCTTGGTAGAGCACCTGGTTTGGGACCAGGGGGTCGCATGTTCAAATCGTGTCATCCCGATCTCAAAAAAGACGGATTATCTATTTATAGATAGTCCGTCTTTTTATTTATGTCTAAAAGTTGATTGTGTTTTAAGCAATCATAACCTCTTAATTCATGACAACCTTTAATAAGGAATAAATATAGCTTTCATCTTATTAGGCTCAAGCGTGGCGTATTGCTGGTGCCTTAGGTTAATTTTGCATAAAGCCCAGTGCTTTCGGTCACAATAGGTTTAAAAAGTGATAGAAGGGGTTCATGTGAACACGTTTAACTTCAAAAAACAATTCAAGAGACGCTGGCGCCGATGGAAAAGAACAGTGTGGATGACTTCAGCATTAGTTGCTGTAGCTATACTGGCTTACAGTGGTTTGCCGATTTCTTCTGCGATCGAGCGTTTACTCACGACCAATTTCGGTGAGGTTGTATCTGTAATGGGACCTGTTGCCAGTGAACAAAGGTCTGAGCAAGAAATTCAGACTTTGATGGAACAACTTGGGCCTGATCCGGACCGTTTAACGAGTGTTGTATTGGAGACGCAATATATCTGTGGGGTAGAGACAGAACAATTAGGTAAGATGGCGATTCCTCAATTGAAGATGCTGCTCGTTCAACATCCGGATTGGGATGCTCAAGTTGAATCGGCAGAAGTTTTACACATTAAGCAACATGTGGATGATCTTTCTCCATTATGTAAAGAGCAGGCATATATTAGCATAGATGCTGTGGGTAATCTTAACCTGTATGAAGGACGGCCCACAGAAGAGAAAGTCATCCGTACTTTTTTTCAAATGGACGTAGGCACGTTGGAGACATCATTGCCTGAAGGTGTGTTGGAGCAGTTGCAGCAAGGTATTCGTATCCAGGACAAGGATGAGTATGATAGTGTAATCTCTACGTTCAGCGATTATGCGGTAGATGAGGCCAATAAAGAAATCCGTAATGGCGGATAAAAAAACAGGCTGATCTGCATTGAAATTTATTTGTTTACATCGCCTAGAGGAGAAGTTCCTAATCGTAGGATTCGCAGATTATACAACATACGAAGTGAACCGAAGGACATCGAAAGATGTCCTTTTTGTCGTTCCATGACCGAAACACCTGAATATAGGAGATTGCGATTGTAGGTTATACACGAATTCAGGCGAGTATATGAAAGGACAAAGTTTTTCCTGCCGTAGGGTCTATCTTTTGTTATAATGAAATGAACGATACATATGTTCGCTTTTGTAAGGGAGAGATGGATTTGCGTTTTTTGGGAATTGACCCGGGGATTGCGATTGTCGGTTTTGGTTTTGTGGACAAAATCGGCAGTAAGGTAACACCTGTACAATATGGCTGTATTCAGACAGAAGCTCACACCCCTGAAGAGGAACGGCTGCTTCATGTATATGAGGGTATGGTACAGCTGATTGATAAATATAAACCGGACGCAGTAGCGCTGGAGAAACTTTTTTTCAATCGTAACGTCACAACAGCGATGTCTGTAAGTCAGGCTAGAGGTGTCATGGTACTGGCTGCTGCCCAGAAGGGACTGCCTATAGCCGAGTATACGCCGATGCAGATTAAGCAGGCGATTGTGGGATACGGAAAAGCGGAAAAGCGGCAAGTGCAGGAGATGGTCAAAATGTTTTTGCGTTTACAGGTGATCCCGAAGCCGGATGACGTAGCAGATGCTTTGGCTGTAGCAGTGTGTCATGCACACTCATATACATTAAATTCCAAGTTGAATGAGGTATTGCGAAAATGATTGATTTCCTAAGAGGACAGTTCGTACATCTGGAGAATGAATATATTGTGCTTGATGTGCATGGCGTTGGTTATCGTGTATTCTGTCCGAATCCTTTTGCATTTGCGAAGCAAGAAGGAGAAATTATGGTGTATACCCATCACCATGTACGTGAAGATGCGATGTTGCTGTTTGGCTTTGCTACTCGTGAGGAACAGAAGTTATTTCGCAAGCTGATCGAGGTATCAGGTATTGGACCCAAAGTTGCTCTGGGTATACTCGCTGGCGGTACGCCGGACCATGTCGTGACGGCCATATATCAAGAGAATCTAACGTTCCTGACCAAACTGCCGGGGATTGGTAAGAAAACAGCGCAGCGCATGATACTGGACCTTAAGGACAAATTGGATGGTTTCGGTGCTGCCACGTATGCAACAGGTTTGTTTGCTCCTCCTTCGGAAGAAGCAGGAAGCGGCTCTGCCTGGGATGAGGCTCGTGAAGGACTTAAAGCGCTGGGGTATACCGACAGTGAACTGGATAAAGTTTGGCTCAAACTGAAGAAAGATGTTACTTCGGCCGATTCTGTTGATGTGTTGATGAAACGGGCACTGCAAATGCTGTTTACGGGATAAATTAATTTTGCCTCTATAATAGAGCAGTAAACCGCATAAAAAAGGTAGGGATGAACATGGATGACCGGATTATTTCCGCGAACCTGATGATGGAGGATCAAGCTGTGGAGCTTAGTCTTCGTCCTCGGTATTTAAATGAATATATCGGGCAAAACCAGGTCAAGGAGAATTTGAAAATATACATTGAAGCGGCTAAGATGCGTAATGAGGCGCTCGATCATGTGTTGTTATATGGACCGCCTGGACTTGGTAAAACAACACTTGCCAATATCATTGCCAATGAATTGGGTGTTAACTTACGCACAACATCGGGACCTGCGATTGAACGCCCAGGTGATCTAGCTGCATTGCTTACAAACCTGCAAGAAGGGGATGTCCTGTTTATTGACGAGATTCATCGCCTTCATCGGACGGTAGAAGAAGTGATGTATCCCGCCATGGAAGACTTCGCGTTGGATATTATGATCGGAAAAGGCCCAAGTGCCCGCTCCGTACGTCTTGATCTGCCATCCTTTACGCTGATTGGTGCTACAACCCGTGCAGGTTTGCTGTCTGCGCCTCTGAGAGATCGGTTTGGTGTTATCAGTCGGTTGGAGTTCTACACGGTGGATGAGCTGGCCTACATCGTCTCACGGGCCTCAGAGATTCTAGGGGTGGAGATTGTTGGTAATGCAGCAGAAGAGATCGCATTGCGCTCCCGTGGGACACCGAGGATTGCCAATCGATTGCTAAAAAGAGTGCGTGACTTTGCCCAGGTACGGGGTGATGGTATTATCACACAGGCTCTAGCGGAAGAAGCGCTGCAACGTCTCCAGATTGATCCGCGTGGTCTGGACGAGATCGATCACAAGATGCTCAAATCAATGATTAACAGTTTCCGGGGAGGCCCTGTGGGTCTGGATACGATTGCCGCTACGATTGGTGAGGAGAGTCAGACCATAGAGGATGTCTATGAGCCTTATCTATTGCAGATTGGTATGCTTCAACGTACACCGAGGGGCAGAATTGTAACAGACCTGGCCTATCATCATCTGGGTTTGCCCGTTCCACCGAGAGACGCCAAATAATTGTAACGATATATCAATGAGATTTATCTTAATATACAACTTGGGAGAAACACGGAGAGGAGACTGATCGTGGGGAAAGCAATACAAACAAAGAAGTGGAGTCGGCGTTTGAAGGTATTGGCCGCAGCTCTGCTGACGGTAGGATGCCTGCAAGTGCCGGTTTATGCCGCTGAAAGTGATGGGCAGATAATCCGGGTTGCTATGTTTGCGAACCTGGGAAGTACGTATAAATCGACTACACCACTGATTACGCTTGAGTCGAGTGGGAAATGGAATATCGGTTCGGAGAGCGGGGCAAGTATAACTCTTCCGGCAGGACAAATCCGTTTCAGTGCGGACGGATTCCGCGTCAAAGTGTTGGAAACAGGGGATTTCAAAACGGCGGCAGCAGCCGCAAAATTGTTGCAGGCCACTAGTGATAAACCGTTGTTGTTTACAACTTCTTTAAATGGCAAAGCGACCTATCAGCTCTACACAGGAAACTATGCAACAGAAGCGTTGGCTGGTCAAGCGGTAGCCCGTGTACAAAAAGTGGCTGCAGCCCAACTGGGCGGACAAAAACCAGCGGTAACAGGCAGCAAGCGTCTGTCTGCAGGAGTATACAGTTCACTTCAAGAGGCCGAAGCGGCACAAGCATCTTTTGCATCGGCAGGAGTTAGTTCCTATACGGTGCTTCAACTGGATGGAGGCAGTCAAGGCTATGCTGTATGGGTGGGTGAGGCCTCATCTGAAGCTGATTTGTCTGCATTCAAGAAGAGTGTGGAGGCCAGTGTTCCAGGAGTAAGTCTATCACCGGTAAACAGTAATAGTGCTGCTCTTATCATCCGCCAGGATGCTGGGTTAAGCACGGATACACTTAAAGTAGCCCCGCATTACACTATTGTCGGCAGTGAAGCTAAAGCCTTTGTACAAGGAGACGGCAGTGGAATCAAAGTGGTGGAACGTTCCGGACGCACGTATCGCGGTGACATGGAAATTAGCATTGTAAGTGGCGATTTGGCTTTGGTTAATGTAGTTCCACTAGAGCAATATTTATACTCTGTTGTTGGTGCAGAAGTGTATTCATCCTGGCCAGCAGAAGCGCTGAAAGTACAAGCTGTCGCTGCTCGCTCTTATGCGCTTCAACAGGGAGATCGTTTTAAAATTGCCAATGTTGTGGATACCACGCTCAGTCAGGCATACAACGGAATGGGTTCAGAGAATGATAAAGTCTCCAGTGCGGTTGACGCCACCTCTGGAGAAGTCATCAAGAGCGGTGGTAAAATCGTAGAAGCCGTATTCTCTTCCAATGCAGGCGGACAGACTGCACATCCATCCGAAGTATGGAATGGAGGCGGGGATGTGTTCAGTAATGTGGACAGCCAGGGAGATACATCAGCCCAAGCTGGATTACAGACATGGTATCATGTGCTGTTGAGTACAGGAGTCAGCGGATATATCCGCGAGGATAATGTAAAAGAATTAACGACTAAAACAGATGCGGGTTTAGCCAAAGTGACGGTTACTGCCCAAAATACCAATGTGCGTCCCGTTCCGTTAATTCAATCCAATGTTGAACCGGTAGCGAAAATAAATCCAGGCAACGAAGCTGTTGTTCTGGCCAAAGTGCCGCAGTCCAATGATTATGCTTGGGTAAGAGGACCATTCACGTCAGCCCAGTTGGTTAAAACTCTACAGGGTAAAACGACTTCAACTGTTCCATCTTCGATCTCAACGCTCGAAGTGACCAAGCGCGGGCCATCAGGAAGAGCACTTGAAGTTACAGCCAACGGCCAGCCTATGACGGTAAAATATGCAGATACCTACCGCTCTGCTTTAGGTGGATTACCTAGTACTTTATTTGATATTGCAGGGACCGGAAGTTATACTGTATTAGGCGCTGACGGCAAAACAGCAAGCAAAACCGGCTCACAGGGTGCTGCTGTACTATCTGCCTCGGGCACAGGAACTTCATCCAGTAATGCACTTGTGGTTATGAGTGGTGATGGTCAAGCTCGAGCTGTAACTCAGGGCCAAAGCTTCATGATCATCGGTCAGGGTAATGGGCACGGATTAGGCTTGTCCCAATGGGGTGCCAAAGGTATGGCAGATGAAGGGTATGATTACCAGGCAATATTGAAACACTATTATCAAAATGTGACTATTGTTAAGGAATGAATCTAATATGAATGTGAACTTATATGATTTTGAATTGCCGGAGCAATTAATTGCACAGACGCCACTGCTTGACCGCACGGCGTCCCGGCTGCTTACCTTAAATAAGGAAAATGGTGAGGTTAACCATCACACGTTTCCTGATATTATCGACTTCCTTCAGCCTGGAGATACACTGGTGCTGAATGATACACGTGTTCTTCCAGCGCGTTTGTTTGGAACCAAAGAGGACACCGGGGCAAAGGCGGAAGTACTTCTGCTCAAAAACGTAGAGGGCGATCGTTGGGAAGCTCTGGTTAAACCAGGCAAGAAGCTGAAAGCTGGTTCGGTCATCGTTTTTAGTGACGAGCTCAAGGCAGTCATTGATGAGGAAGGCGAAATGGGTGCGCGTTTGCTTACGTTCTCCTATGATGGAATCTTTCAAGAGATTCTGGATCGTCTGGGTGAAATGCCGCTGCCTCCTTATATCAGAGAGACGCTGGATGACCGTGAAAGGTATCAAACGGTATATGCGAAACATGAAGGATCCGCCGCTGCGCCGACAGCAGGATTACATTTTACAGAAGAACTGCTGAATCGGATTCGGGATAAAGGCGTTAATGTAGCTTTCATCACGCTTCACGTTGGACTCGGAACATTTCGGCCTATGTCAGTTGACAAAGTTGAAGAGCATGTTATGCATGAGGAATATTACTCTTTGTCACAAGAGACAGCGGATCTAATTAATGAAACGAAAAAACGTGGCAACCGTATATTTGCTGTAGGAACGACAAGTTGTCGAACACTTGAAACGGTTGGAAGCAAGTTTGAAAAAGACGGGCAGTTGCAAGAAAGCAGCGGCTGGACCAAAATCTTTATCTATCCGGGATATACGTTCAAAGTGATCGACGGGATGCTTACGAATTTTCATCTTCCCAAATCCACATTGGTCATGCTGGTCAGTGCGCTTGCGGGTAGAGAACAAATCATGCATGCATATGAGGAAGCAATTAAAGAACAGTACCGTTTCTTCAGCTTTGGCGATGCTATGTTGATTTATTGAGAAGTGAAGGTATTACGATTAATTTTTAGAGGATGATTAAAACCAATGGCAGCAATTACGTACGAACATATCAAAACCTGTAAACAATCCGGAGCCCGTTTGGGACGTGTACATACACCTCACGGTATTATTGAGACACCAACCTTCATGCCTGTAGGAACACAGGCGACGGTGAAGACGATGAGTCCCGAAGAGTTGAAAGAAATGGATGCTCAGATCATTTTGAGCAACACGTACCACCTGTTTCTGAGACCCGGACATGAAATTATTCGTCAGGCAGGCGGCCTGCACAAATTTATGAACTGGGATCGCCCGATTTTGACTGACAGTGGCGGGTTCCAAGTGTTTTCTCTGAGTGAGATGCGCAAAATTACGGAGGAAGGCGTTAACTTCCGCTCCCATCTAAACGGAGATAAAAAATTCCTCTCGCCTGAAGTGGCAATGGAAATCCAGAACGCACTGGGCTCCGATATTATGATGGCATTTGATGAGTGTCCGCCGTATCCGGCTGAGTATGAATATGTAAAAAAATCACTTGAAAGAACGAGCCGCTGGGCAGAACGTTGTCTGGAAAGTCATGCTCGTCCGAATGATCAAGGGTTGTTTGCCATCGTACAGGGAGGCATGCATGAAGATCTTCGTCGCCAAAGCGCGGCAGATTTGACTTCCATGGATTTCCCGGGTTATGCTATTGGTGGACTGAGTGTTGGAGAACCGAAACATTTGATGTATGGCGTATTGGATTACACCGTTCCTTTGTTGCCGTCCAATAAACCACGCTATTTAATGGGTGTAGGTTCACCCGATGCATTGATTGAGGGATCGATTCGTGGAGTGGACATGTTCGATTGTGTTTTGCCTACCCGAATTGCCCGTAACGGAACAACGATGACCAGCCAAGGACGTCTGGTAGTTCGTAATGCCAAGTTTGCAACCGATTTTGGGCCACTAGACCCTGAATGTGATTGCTATACTTGTCGTAACTATTCAAGAGCCTATTTGCGTCATTTAATCAAAGCGGATGAAACGTTTGGCTTACGTTTGACGACCATCCACAATCTTCATTTCTTGCAGAATTTGATGCGCAATGTGCGTAAAGCCATAATGGAAGATCGTTTGCTTGATTTCCGGGATGAATTTTTCGATCAATATGGTCTTCATGACAATGACAAAGGTTTCTGATCAGGTTTTTGCGGAACCGAAGTAACAAGTATTATCTGTACGTATAGTCGATAAGGGGGAATTTTACATGTTTCAGGCAATGACTGCATCAGCAACTCCAGCTGGCGGTGGAATTGTATCTTTGATTGTACCTTTGGTACTCATGGTTGCAATTTTTTACTTCTTGATGATTCGTCCACAGAACAAAAAACAGAAGCAACGTAATTCCATGTTAGGGCAATTGAAAAAAGGCGATAAAATTGTTACAATCGGCGGTCTTCACGGAACGATTGCTGAAATCACAGACGATGTGGTTGTATTGCGTGTAAACGATGTTACTAAATTGACATTCGATCGTAATGCAATTAGCAGTGCAGTTGCACGTGAAACGGCTGAATAGACCATAGATGTTTAAAAGCCTGTAAGGCTATGAGTACGTTTGCAGCGTATTTTTCACTATCAGAGAACTGGATCTCCTTGGAGACCCGGTTCTCTTTTTTTTTTACTTATAACCGTTACACCCCGATCTTCTATGATCTTCGTGTGTTGACTCCAAATATGCCGCCTAGTGCAGAAATCAGGAATGCACTTGCAAGCTGCAGACTGTCTTTCCAATTGAATGAGGCATCAAGTGCCAGAAACCCAATCAGCAATACGATTAGTCCGTAGACGATTCCGGTAATACCTCCGTGGTACCAGCCTCGCTCACCTGACCTCTTGCCAGATACAAATCCACCAACCAGCAATGACAAGCCATGGACAACATAAGTATACAGGGAAAGATCCTGTTCCCGCATTCCGGTCATCCAGAGAAAGAAGGATAGGATCAGTGCGCCTAACATCATCCACACAAAAGCATGACAGAGGCCCGAAAGAACTGGGTTAGACATTCGAAATGAAACCATTCGGCGAATCAACTGCATGAAGCAACCCCCTTGTACAAGTTTGAAATTAATACAGTGTATGGTCAAGCCTTCCTACTTATGAACTGAATTTTCCATTAAATGAACAGTTTATATTTGCATGAGCATGTAAGCTTCAGGTCAAAATAGGGATTACGCTTCAGGTACCTGTATAAAATTCAGATCCGAAGGAGGAACCCTGTTGTGAATTTCTCAGATGTCGGAGCACATATTTTTCGAACCATACTCATGTATTTTATTGTTTATGCTTCTATCCGGATCATGGGTAAACGTGAGATTGGAAAGCTGTCCATGTTTGATTTGGTCGTATCTATCATGCTTGCAGAAATTGCGGCATTTGTCATCGAAGATATCAATAAGCCGTTATTCCATGGTATTGTACCGATGCTGACGGTACTGGTAGTACAGATTGCCATAGCTTTTCTCAGTCTCAAGAGCCGGAAGCTGCGGCTGATGATTGATGGCAAGCCGACCGTGTTAATTTCCAAAGGTAAATTGCATCGAGATGAGATGCGCAAGCAGCGTTACAATCTGGACGATTTGCTGCAGCAACTTCGCGAACAGAATGTAGACAGCATTGGTGAAGTTGACTTCGCCATATTGGAGACGACAGGCAAGCTGACTGTTTTTTCAAAAGGGCAGAGTTCTTCAGACGGTAATAGCGGCTCATCAGGTACTGGTTCGACAGGATTTAATTCCAAACAAAAAGCAAGAAAAAATAAAATAGATGGGTTTGAAAATATCAAATATGAAGGGCTACCATTGCCTTTGATCATGGATGGCAAAGTTCAGGATCAGAACCTTGAACTGATTCAGAAAACGAGATTTTGGCTTAAAAATCAGATCCAGCAAAAAGGTATTACGGACTTCAAAGATGTGTTTATCTGTTCCATCGATCATAACGAGAAAGTTTATGTAAGTTCCAAAGATGACAAAGATAACTGACGTCTAAGAACGACGTTTAAACCAGGAACCAATAATGGGAGCACGGGAAAGATCGTGAAAATCAATCATTTTGGTCCAGCCCATAACAATGAAATAAACGATTAGACCAACAAGGGGCGCGAGAAGCATTCTGATCCAAAATGGAAGCATAGATGCAGTCTGTTCATATATGACCAGAGTAGCGGCGCCCATGATAACCATACCAGTGCCCGTTTTGACCCAATCCATTACCTTGAAACGGAACTGTAAAAGGTTGCGTACACTTCTTGCATGTAAAAGGGTAACGACCGTTGAATTCACACAAATGGCAATCACCGCACCAAATATACCGTATTCTGGTCGGGAGGCGAGTACCAAAATCAATGTGATTTTGATGACAGCACCAATAAATGTATTGAGCAGTGCCTTTCCCGGACGATCCAATGCTTGAAGGGCGGCTTGAAGAGGAGCTTGAATGTAGATAAACAAAGCAAAAGGAGCCATGAGCTTAAGCATGCTTCCAATCGATGCATCATTATACAGAACAAGACACATCGGTTCGGCAAGCACATACATAAAAACAGAAAATGGAGCACCTGTTACAAGTGCTAGCCGCAGCGCCTGATGCATCCGTTTATGTATGAGCGCACGGTCACCTTGAGCCGAGGCCTCAGACAATGAAGGGACAAGTGACGTGGCTAGCGAGGACGTTAATGCTCCCGGCAGTAGAAGTAGCGGTATAATCATGCCTTGTAATGCACCATACTGGGCCGTGGCGAGCCCTTTGGAGATACCTGCAATAGCTAGACTCTGTGCGGTTACAATCGTCTCAGCGAGATAGGAGAGGGAACCAACTAATCGCCCGGCAGTTACAGGTACAGAGATCGCGAGTAAACGACGAAGAAGTCCAGGTTCTGAGCCAATTGAGTTTTTTGAAATAGCAGGTTTGGGTTCGATTGGAGATTCGAGTATGGGCAGATGTTGATCCATATATTTCTTCTGCCTAGCATAGTTCCATAGTAATACAAGCATACCGACGAATTCTCCGACGAGTGCTCCAAGCATGGCTCCTGCAGCAGCTTGAGCAATTCCTCGGGGTAAGAGGAGCCAGGAAAACCAGATCACACAGATAATACGAATGACCGTTTCTACGATAGATGAAACAGCCGTAGGCATCATGTTTTGCTTTCCCTGGAAATATCCTCTGTAGACTGCAGATACGGCGATGATGGCAATCATAGGGCTCATGCTGACAAACGTGTGATAGACCCTCTCATCGGTCAGCACATAACGGGTGACCCATGGAGCGAAGATAATGCACAAAAACATAAACACAACGCCAAGGGTCAGTGTGAAGCTCAGGCTGATTTGAAGAATTCGCTGGGGTGAATAACGGTTGGCACCTGTATCCGCTTCGGCTACGAGCTTGGCTACAGCCAATGGAATACCGCCAGTGATTAATGTGACGAGTACGATGAAAAAGGGATAGCTCAGTTGGTAGATGCCAACTCCTTCTGCACCGATAACCCGTGGCAGCGCAATGCGCGGGATGAACCCTAGAATCCGATTAATGATGCCTGCGGCGAGCAGGATCATGGCTCCCTGGATAAATGTCTGTTTCTTCAAGACTACCCCTCTTTCCCGGTTGGAGTACAGATATTCATAAACGGGACAAAGCCGTCGTTCTTCATCCTATGCCAGTCCAATATCTTCTCATGACAACTTGGACACGATTAACAAAAAGATCCATCACCAGCAAGAAGGAATATGATCGGGTAAAGTCGAATGATGTAATATTGATGCCGCATAAAGGCTTGGATGTATGAAGGGAGGCTCCCCGTTGGAAGAAATGAATGATGTGGAGTTGGAACAGTCTATAGAGATGCTCTGCCGTAGCAAAGCAGAGGAACTAAGGCTTGTCGGTTACGAATATGTCACCAGCAAAGATGTCTGGAATTGCATCAGTCATAAATATGAAAAGCAGGGCATTCCACCGCTTCACCAACTGGTGAACGACATATTGTCACTGAAAGCAACAAGCTTTATGAACTTTATGACCGTGTCTGCATACCGGGGGTCCTCTTTCTAGCGAAAGGGATCTTTTTTGTTGGAAATTGACTGCTTTTTACGGCATCGCTATAATGGGAATATTGAGAACGAAAGGGGATCTAGGAACGGCATGAAAAGAATCGTCAGTTTCATTTTGGTCGTGCTTGTGACCGCAGGAGTAATGTTGGGCACAAGTCCAGGGCTGCTCAAAAATATACGCTTGGGCCTCGATTTAAAAGGAGGCTACGAGATCTTATATGAAGCAGAGCCGCTGGAACAAGGACAACAAGTCACCAAAGCATCTTTGGTGCAAACAGCAAAAAGTCTGGAGAGCCGTGCCAATGCGCTCGGAACAAGCGAGCCGGAAGTAACAACTGAAGGAACGAACCGGATCCGTTTGAAGCTGGCCGGGGTTACCGACGAGGCTGAAGTCAGAGCCAAAATGAAAGAACCTGCTGTCATGACCTTCCGCAGTAAAGCTGAGAATGACAAAGAAGGCGAATACACGAAAATCGAGCTTCGGGGAAATGAGTTCGTGGAGAATGGTGCCAAAGTGGTATTCAGCCAGTTGAACGCACCGATGATCGATATCCAGGTTAAAGACAAAGCGAAGTTTGCTGAAATTACCAAACGTTTGATTGGACAACCCTTGGCCATCTATCTGGATGATCAGCTGTTATCCGCTCCAACCGTGCAGCAGCAGCTGAGTGATGGCTCTGCACAGATCACGGGCAACTACTCACGTGAGGAAGCCAATCAGCTTCGCGATACCATTAATTTGGGCGCGTTGCCGTTGAAACTGACAGAGAAGTACTCTCAAAGCGTTGGTGCAACGCTTGGTAAACTATCTCTGGACCAGACGATTAAAGCGGGATTAATTGGTTCCGTGATTATCCTGGTGTTCATGATTGGTCTGTACCGTATTCCGGGGATTATTGCGAGCTTTGCCCTGATTACACATACATGGCTGGTACTTGCAATCTTCTATATGGGAGAATTCGTACTTACCCTTCCGGGTATCGCGGCATTTATCCTGGGTATAGGGATGGCCGTGGATGCCAACATCATCACGTACGAGCGGATCAAGGAAGAAATGCGCAGTGGCAAGTCGATATTGTCTTCGGTTAAAGCAGGAGGTAAACATTCCTTCCGTACAATTATCGACTCCAACATCACAACGATCATTGCCGCTTCAGTTATGTTCTTCATGGGTACAGGTGCGGTTAAAGGTTTCGCACTCGTGCTGATTTTTGACATCGTGACCAGCATTATCACGAATATTTTCTTCTCCCGCTTCCTGTTGACCCTGCTTGTGCGGGCTAACGTGTTGAAGAAGCCTAAGTACTTCGGAGTGAAGGAGAGTGAAATTCGTGCGCTTTAATTGGAATTTTGATTATGTTAAAGGCAGTAAAATTGCCTATGCCTTTTCCATCATTCTGACGATTGCAGGGATCATCAGTATTTTGGCCCTGGGATTGAATTATGCGGTAGATTTCCGTTCGGGTTCTAATGTAGATATTACGGTGTCTAAAGCCATCACAACGGAACAAATTAAGCCCATTGTTAGTGATCTTGGTGTTGACACAAAAGATGTTCATATTACACCTGGTGCTGATCGGGTTAACGTTCGTTTCTCGAACGTACTGGATGAAACTCAGGAAAGTAAGTTTAAGCAAGAGTTCACCAAGCTGGATTCAACCGCTTCTTATGAAGTCAACACGGTTGACCCGGAGATGGCTAAAGAACTTGAACGCAATGCCATATACGCGGTTCTTATCGCAAGTATCGGGATTATGATCTATGTAGCCATCCGATTTGAATGGCGGTTTGGTTTGGCTGCTGTAATTGCGCTCTTCCATGATGCATTTGTAGTGATTAGTGTGTTCTCGATCTTCCGACTGGAAGTGAATTTGACCTTCATTACGGCTGTACTGACCATTGTCGGATTCTCGATCAATGATACAATCGTTATCTTCGACCGGATTCGAGAGAATATGCGTTTTGCTAAAAAGACTTCGAAAGCCGATTTGCGTGAAGTAGTCAACCGCAGTTTGGCCCAAACGATGACACGTTCCCTGAATACAACATTCACCGTGTTTGTCGCTTCGCTCTGCT
Source organism: Paenibacillus taichungensis (assembly GCF_050994985.1). Taxonomy (NCBI): domain Bacteria; kingdom Bacillati; phylum Bacillota; class Bacilli; order Caryophanales; family Paenibacillaceae; genus Paenibacillus; species Paenibacillus taichungensis. The sequence continues at coordinate 555,922 of NZ_CP194720.1, forward strand.
TGTTTATTTTTGGTGGAGAATCCATTCGCATGTTCTCACTTGCTATGGTCATCGGAACATTGTTCGGTGCATATTCTTCGATCTATATCGCCGCTCCATTGTGGCTGGCGCTCAAAGGTAAACAAACAGAGAAACCTAAAGCAGCTGTCAAAGCATCCAACTAAACATTGTATTGTGAAGCCGCGTCTGCCAGGCGCGGTTTTGCAACTTTAGGTAGAGTATTAAGGGGGGCATCGCCATGACCAGAGAACGTTTCCCTTCTGTTCACGCTGCCACGTGGAGCGGGATCGCCGGGAATTTGACACTTGCAGTAATTAAGGCTGGGTTCGGTTATATGGCAAACAGCAAATCGTTGCTTGCAGACGGCCTGCACTCTGCTTCAGAAGCTGCTTCTTCATTGTCCGGCCTCTTTCCCTCGAAGTCTGTACAAACAAAAAGAAAGGCTCGTAGGGAGCGGTCAAAGGAACATTCACGTATCGCGAGACCTGGAATTTCGGTATTATTATCTGTGCTTATCCTTATGGGAGGTTTGCAGATCGCCATCTCCGCTTTGGGTAGTCTGTCCGGAGATGTACCAGAATCACTTGAGAAATATACTCATGCACTTGTGGTAGCTTTTGCAGCATTGGCTGTGAAAGAAGCAATCTTTCAATATCAATACCGATATTTCCGTAAACGAAATCAATCGCAGGCTCTAGCTTATGCACAGCAGCATCGTCGTGCACTCTACTGTTCGCTTATCGTCTTGGTCGGTATTGTAGGTTCCATGACAGGAGAAACGATGGGGTGGAGTATTCTTCGATATATGGATCCCGCAGCTGCATTGATCGCTTCCTGTTTTGTGCTTCACAAAGGCTACAGAATGATTGTCGATACCGTATATGGTTCACTTGTTCAGGAATTGGAACAGGAAGAAGCACTTGACTTCAAAGAGACGGTGCAGCGTGTATATGGCATTATTACGATTGAACATCTGGTAGCACGTGAACAGGAACATGATGTTACAATTGAACTGGTCATTAGTGTGAACCCTAGAATTTCCGTGCTTGAGGCACAAGAGATTGCGAATCGGGCGAAGACACTTCTATTAACTCGTTTCAGTCATGTGAAAGAAGTACAGATCCAGGCTGTACCTTATGATCCTGGATATCCTTATAAATCCAATCATGAACTGCCAGATCCTGAAGCGACATTAATTCAGTAATGAAGCTTGGTCCAGTAGATCAGGAAAGGAGCGTTATCATTGCTTTATTCGCAATACCGGTGGAACACACCGAATATCGATTTGGAGGCGGCTGCGGGACTCTCGCAGGCGCTTTCCGTTTCATCACTTGTTGGACGTTTGCTGGTCAGTCGAGGGGTTCATAATGAATCAGAGGCAGAACAATTTCTGCATCCTGATCTGAATCAGATGCATGATCCTTATCTGCTTCTAGGCATGAAAGAAGCTGTGCCCCGAATCCAGCTGGCTATTGAGCGTGAAGAACATATTTTAATATATGGGGACTACGATGCGGACGGAGTATCCAGTACATCCCTGATGATCCATCTGATGCGTTATCTTGGTGCTTCTTATGATATTTATATCCCTCATCGTTCCAATGAAGGTTACGGGTTACACAATCATGCCTTAGATTGGGCTCATCAACAAGGAGTCACGCTGGTGATTACGGTTGATACCGGAATCAGTGCGGTAGAGCAGATTGCTTATGCTGCAACACTGGGAATGGAAGTCATTGTGACGGATCACCATGAACCACCTGAAGTTTTGCCTGAGGCTTATACGCTTATTAATCCCAAGCTTCCGGACTGTCCTTACCCTTTTAAAGGGTTAGCTGGTGCGGGTATAGCGTTGAAGCTGGCTCAGGCATTGATTGGAGAAGTGCCTGGAGAATGGATGGAAATTGCCGCTATTGGTACGGTTGCCGATTTGATGCCTTTGGAAGGCGAGAACCGGGTTATCGTTAGTTATGGTGTTGAGTCCATGCGAGGTACACGTCTGCCTGGTATTAGTGCTCTGCTTGAAATTAGTGGTGTGGATCAAACTCAGGTCACCTCAATCAATATTGCCTTTGCAATGGCTCCGCGTATTAATGCAAGCGGACGTCTGGATCATGCTGGCAGAGCCGTATCGCTGCTTACAACCGAGGATCTGGATGAGGCACACACGTTGGCAGGCCAACTGGACTTGCTGAATCGTGAAAGGCAACAGGTTGTTGAGGGCATACTTCTGGAAGCGACAACCCAGTTGGAGCAGAAAATCCAGCTTAATTCCGGAGCAGTGCCGGATGTCATCGTTTTGGCGGGAGAAGGCTGGAATGTTGGAGTTGTAGGTATTGTTGCTTCCAAGTTACTTGAACGGTATTATCGGCCAACGCTTATCCTGGGCATTGACCCGGAAAGTGGCGCTTGTAAAGGCTCAGCACGCTCCATAGAGGGTCTGGACATCTATGAGGCATTAACTGCTTGCAAGCACACGATGGACCATTATGGTGGTCATCCAGCTGCAGCAGGCATGAGCCTTCATCGTGATCAACTTAAAGAGCTGGAAGCCGGACTGAATGAGTTTGCGGCATCCGTACTGACAGAGGAGGACTTTGTGCCCCATCGTCTAGCAGATGACGAATGCAGAATCAGTGATGTACCATTGCAGGTCATTCAAGAGATCGACAGACTCCAGCCGTTTGGCATGAGTAATCCATCTCCACGTTTTGTATTGCGCAATGTGACTGTAAAAGAAACACGGACGATGGGACGGGAAAAACGTCATCTGAAACTGGTTTTGGAGCAGGATGGCCTGCAATTGGAGACGGTCGCTTTTGGCAAAGGAGCATTGGCTGAGTTTCTGCCTCCAGGCTCCATCATTGATGTTATGGGCGAGTTGTCTGTAAATGAGTGGAACGGGATGAGGAAACCACAATTAATGCTGCAGGACATTCAGGTTCCACATGCGCAAGTTTTTGATTTGCGAGGTAGTACGGAGCCTCTGAACGCGATGAAGCAGTTCTTGAGTTCACTTGAAATACATTTACGATACAAGTCAGGCTCAATTGGTGCCATCGTTCGGAAAGAAACGAATGTTTCCGAGGGAAATTCATTGTATGAACCGTGCCTTTGGGTATATGATAGAAAGGTCGGTTTGTTTCCGTGCAATGCTGCCGCGCAGCATTATGGGCAGGAACAGGTCCGGACGTTATTTGTGTTTGATACGCCGGAAACCCCGGAACAACTTGATGCAATGCTGGCTTTATTCAGCGGAGCCGAGAATATCATCCTTCTGCACGGATCAGGCAACCGCCGAGATCGCCTTCAGATGCCTTCCAGAGAACTCTTCAAGCGTATTTATATGCTGGTGTCCAAATGGAGAGCTGAACCCGTGGAGGAACAAGAGATCACTCCTGTGCTCAGTCGTCAGTGTGGCTGCTCGCCGCGCATGATTACTATGATGTTGGATGTTTTTGAGGAGTTATCGTTCATAACCCGAGAAGCTGGAAAGATTGTGTTTGTGGATAACCCACCCAAGCGTGAGCTAACCGCTTCGCGTCAATATCAGGCGCTGGAGAGCATGGCCGAGACAGAGCAGGTGATGCTGGATGCATCGACCCCTCAACTGACACAATGGATGATATCCCGGATGAAGGGCGTATCTTAGATAGAAGTTGTGCTATTTATTTTAGGAGGAGATTATTTTGGATTTTAAAGATTATATTCGTGTCATTCCTGACTTTCCACAACCGGGAATCAGCTTCAAAGACATTACGACATTGTTGAAGGATGGAGAAATGTACCGCAAGGCGATCAATGAGCTGAAAGTAATGGTTTCGGATCTCAAAATTGACGTTATTGCTGGACCTGAAGCACGTGGATTCGTTGTGGGCGCTCCTCTGGCGTACGCTCTGGGTGTCGGTTTTGCTCCGATCCGTAAAAGTGGAAAATTGCCTGGAGAGACGATCGAAGTCGGTTATGATCTTGAATATGGCAAAGATACGCTTGCTATGCATACAGATGCGATCGAAAAAGGACAAAATGTCCTGATTGCGGATGATCTGCTGGCGACAGGCGGAACTATTGCTACCTCCATTAACCTGATTGAACAATTGGGTGGCAAGATTGTAGGTGCAGCATTCCTGATTGAGCTGTCTGATTTAAATGGACGTGCAAAATTGCCGGGTATTGATGTATTTACATTGATGAACTACTAGAATTCTGGCATTTATTGCTGTTAAATCATGTGAACTGGATCTCCCGTTTCCCGGGAAATAATATACAGCATTAACTATTTACAAAAAAGCCTGTCCCTCAACCCGTTAAGGTTAGAGAGCAGGCTTTTTGCATTGTACGATGTATAAGATGAAGAATGAATAAACATTGTTCGTTCAAAATTAGTCGGCAAGAAATCAATCTGGAGTTTTCTCGGTTAAAGGCTGTTTCTCCGTTTGATCATTCGACCAACCCAGTACTTCAAATAATTTAAACAACAAGCTCAGCAGAATTCCGACGATGGTTGCCAGAGCCATTCCCTTGAGATGAATACCATAAAATGTGATCTCAGTACCACTGAGTCCGATGACGAGTACAAGGGTAGTTAGCAACAAGTTGGTAGGTTTGGCAAAATCCACTTTCTGTTCGACCAGAATACGCAAACCAGATGCCGCAATTACTCCGAACAGAAGCAAAGACACACCACCCATAACCGGAACGGGAATGTTAGCTATAAGTGCCGAGAACGTACCTGAGAACGAAAGCACGATCGCGATAACGGCAGCGCCGCCAATAACATACGTCGAGTAAACCCGTGTCAGAGCCATAACACCAATATTCTCACCATAAGTTGTATTCGGTGTGGATCCTACAAAACCGGAAAGAATAGTTGAAACGCCGTTCCCAAGCAGGGAGCGATGCAGACCTGGGTCCTTGGATAGATCTTTGCCCACAATGCTGCTCGTTACAAGCAGATGTCCGATGTGTTCAACAATGACAACAAGGGCGACAGGCAAAATGGTAAAGATGACAGACCAGTCAAATGTCGGTGTCGTTACAGTAGGCAGCGAGATAAAGTCAGCGTTCACTATATTCTCGGTTTTTACCTCACCCATAAAGTACCCAAGCCCGTAACCGGATACAATCCCGATTAGAATGTGAATGATCTTGGGGAACCCACGGAAGGTTACTGCACCAATAACAGTGATACCAAGAGTAACCATGGCTAAAATAATTGGTTTGGCTTGAGGTACCCAGTCTGGGTTCTCAGCAGGGTTTGAATTGATCAGACCAGCCATTCCTGCTGCCACAGGTACAAGTTCGAGACCGATTAGGGCAACAATAGCACCCATAACCGCTGGCGGGAATACCACGTTAATCCAACCTGTCCCCGCATACTTGATGATAAGAGCTACAATGCAGAAAACAACGCCTGTTACGATGAACGCTCCAAGTGCCATGGAGTATCCGTTATCAGGGTGTGCGATTAACACGGAAGAAACAGGTGCGATAAAAGCAAAGCTTGACCCAAGATAGGCCGGAATCTTTCCTTTACACATGAGTATGTACAGCAATGTTCCAATACCGTTCATAAGCAAGATCATACTTGGATCGACACCGAACAGGTTCGGCACGAGTACCGTACTGCCAAACATGGCGAACAAATGCTGGAGACTCAGCAGCGATCCTGAGCCAAGCGGCATTTTTTGATTAACCTGAATTTCACGTTGCAATGAATGTTCATCTCCTTTTTTCCGAAACACAAATCTTCAATATAGTACAGAGTTTCTCTTCATTTAGCAATAACATTTTTCCACTAAGCACTGCTAAACCATTTTTATTTTGCGAATGGATCCTTCTATTTCGGCAAATAACGGTAATAATACATAATAAATGAGGAGGATTTCCGACCTCTGTTGAATATCGGGCAACATCTTTCGGGAATGGCACATAACGTATAAAAAAATTGGATATGTGCTCTTATTCGTCAGTAGTTGACGGGAAACGGGCGAAGCGTCATAATTATAGGAAATTACTTTTACGGGGAACCTGTGTTGATATTATGTCACGGGTTCCATTTTGTATAGAAAGGACACGGAACAGATCAGAATGGGCATAGAGCAATTACTCGAGAAGGCCGGGGCATATATCAAAGAACCCGATCTGGTGCGCATACGAGAAGCTTACGAATTTGCTGATCAGGCCCACCATGGACAGACGCGAAAATCGGGAGAACCGTATATTCTGCATCCGCTTGCGGTTGCCGATATTGTTGTAAACATGCAGATGGACACCATCTCCATAATTGCAGCGCTTCTTCATGATGTAGTAGAAGATACTACGGTTTCACTTGAAGAAATCCGCAATCATTTCGGCAATACGTGTGCCATGCTTGTTGACGGCTTGACGAAGCTGGAACGTATTCAGTTCCGCTCCAAGGAAGAACAGCAGAACGAGAACTACCGCAAAATGTTCATCGCCATGGCGCAGGACATCCGTGTCATCGTGATCAAATTGGCTGACCGTCTGCATAATATGCGGACACTCAAGTTTCAGTCGGAAGAAAGCCAGCGCCGTATTTCATATGAAACGTTGGAGATTTTCTGTCCGATTGCGAACCGTCTGGGTATCTCTGCAATCAAATGGGAAATGGAGGACATCGCCCTCCGTTATTTGAATCCGCAGCAATATTACCGGATTGCAAACCTGATGCACAAGAAGCGTGCGGAACGTGAGCAATATATTGATACGGTTATGGACGGTATTACAAGCAAGCTGGATGAGATGGGAATTCAGGCAGATCTGTCGGGACGTCCTAAGCACATCTACAGCGTGTTCAAAAAAATGACAACGAAAAACAAACAGTTTAACGAGATTTATGATCTGCTTGCGATTCGTATTATTGTGGATAACATCAAGGATTGTTATGCTACCCTCGGCATTATACACACGTTATGGAAACCAATGCCTGGACGTTTCAAGGACTATATCGCGATGCCGAAGGCGAACATGTATCAATCGCTGCATACCACAGTCGTAGGTCCGAATGGGGAACCGACTGAAGTCCAAATCCGGACATGGGATATGCACCGCACCGCTGAATTTGGTATTGCTGCTCACTGGGCCTACAAGGAAGGCGCTGCGAACGGAAACGGAAATAATTTTGAAGATAAAATTACGTTCTTCCGCGAGATTCTTGAACTTCAAAATGAAGCGCAGGATGCGTCTGAATTTGTAGAATCGCTTAAAATGGATTTCTTCTCGGATCTGGTCTTTGTATTCACACCAAAAGGGGAAGTTATCGAATTGCCTACTGGATCTGTTCCATTGGATTTTGCATATAGAATCCATACAGAGGTGGGTAATCGGACGATTGGTGCCAAAGTAAATGGTCGTATCGTTCCACTCGATTATCATCTCAAAACGGGTGATATCATTGAAATTTTGACGTCCAAACATTCTTACGGACCGAGTCAGGACTGGCTTAAAATTGCAAAATCCTCTCACGCACGAGCGAAGATCAAGCAATGGTTCAAGAAGGAACGGCGGGAAGAAAACGTTGAAAAAGGACGCGACAGTTGTGAACGTGAACTCAAGCGCATGGGACTTGATCCATCTGCTTGGATGACAGACGATAAGTTGCAGGAAGCAGCCAAAAAGTATGCCTTCAATGATATTGAAGATATGCTCGCAGCTGTTGGATTCGGTGGCATTACGGCTGCACAGATCGTGACCAAAGCAACGGAGAAACTTCGCAAGGAGCAGGAAGAATCCAGCTTGCTTGAGCTGAACTCCGAGATGCGTGAGCTGAAGCCTGCACCTGAACGCAAAAACCGTCCGACGAATGGCATTCGTGTCAAAGGTATAGACAATTTGCTTGTTCGTTTTGCGCGCTGCTGTAACCCTGTACCAGGGGATGCTATTATCGGGTATGTTACACGTGGACGTGGGGTTTCGGTGCATCGAACGGACTGTCCAAATATTCCTTCCAGTACGGATGGGGAAGAAGCAGCTCGCGTCATTGAAGTCGAGTGGGAAGAGAATATTGAAGCCAACTACAGTGTGGATATTGAGATTACGGGTCATGATCGCAACGGCTTGCTCAATGAAGTGCTTCAGGCTGTTTCCGAAAGTAAAACCAATATATCTGCCGTCACCGGACGTACAGATAAAAATAAATTAGCATTGGTGCACGTTACAATTCTGATTCGTAATACGGAGCATCTGCATTCGGTTGTGGAACGGATCAAACGGGTGAAAGATGTCTATTCTGTGCATCGGATTATGCAGTAAGGAGCCTGTAAGATGAGGGTGCTTGTACAACGCTGTAAAGAGGCTCAGGTGACCGTTGGAGACGAGCTGACGGGGAGAATTGAATCCGGGTTGATGTTGCTTGTGGGAATTACACATGAGGACACGGAGAAGGATGCTATATATTTGGCAGACAAAATCGCTGGACTTCGAATCTTTGAGGATGAGCAGGAAAAAATGAATCTTAGTCTGATCGATGTGGGCGGGGCTGTATTATCTGTCTCACAATTTACATTGTACGGAGATTGTCGTAAAGGAAAACGCCCAAGCTTTGCAGCTGCAGCCAGACCTGAAGCGGCAGAATTGTTGTATGAAACGTTTAATCAGCTGTTACGTGATAAAGGAATTCAGGTGGAAACCGGACGTTTCGGAGCGATGATGGATGTGACTTTCACGAATTGGGGACCCGTGACTTTAATGCTCGAAAGCCCTATTCGTCAAGAAACGCATGCATAATTGATTGGGGAACAGGCCATAATGAGGGATAATTCGGTTCATTAACATAAGATGATCAAAGGAGTATCCCAACCATTATGCGCCAATCCGTCAAGGAAACACGCTCCCGAATAGAACCTCTGCTTCTGCCTGGAAACCTGTATGAGTCCCTGAAACTTGCCCGCGCTGCTGCCGAGTGTGCAACAACGATCTGGGCCCTTCAGGATTCGGACAAAGGGGAACAGAGCCGTCTTCCGCGTGACTGAGTGCTGACCATTTGTAATGAATGAAAAGTCTTGATTCGATGATCGAATCAGGGCTTTTTTTGTCATGGAGCTTAACTGTTGATGAATCGGATGGTCTGATCATAGTCAAAATAATACAGGTTCGTCATGTTATAAACGGCTCTGGTTAGGGTAATAACAGAACGAGGCACGATGGCGTGCCAGGTTCAGTATTTATTACGGGCAATGAACAAGAAATGTACACCAACAATTTCTGCGAATACCCGATTTCAAGAAATTTCGAACACGGAAAGGAGAACATACGTTATGAGTAAAGTTGCTTTTTTATTGGCGAATGATTTTGAAGATTCGGAAATGCAGGTTCCATATGATGAGGTGAAAAAAGCCGGACACGACGTGGAAATTATCGGCTTGAAAGCAGGAGAGACGCTGAAAGGTAAAGGTGGTAAAGCCTCCTATACTTCGGACAAAGCGATCGCTGAGGTTTCGGCTTCAGATTACGACGCAGTTGTCATTCCAGGTGGATCTTCTCCTGAAAATTTACGTACAGACGCACATATCCTGAAATTCGTAACTGAGATCAATAGTGCGAAGAAACCAATCGCTGCGATCTGTCACGGCCCGCAAATTCTGGCAAGTGCGAATTTGTTGAAAGGCCGTACGATTACATCCTATCCACCGCTCAAGGATGATATGGTGAACGCAGGGGCAGAATTCAAGGATCATGAAGCTGTAGTAGATGGCAATTATATTACATCCCGTACGCCTGCCGATGAACCGGCATTTGTCCGCGAGTTGTTAAAAGTCATTTAATGACTTGGGACGGGCCGTACGTTAATGTGATTATTGATTAAAATGTAGATTGAAGCTCAAAGCTTCTAAGTTTTAGTTTCACCAAGCATTTATTCCGATAAAGGAGGGTTTGACATGACAAAACATATTCAGGCGTATTTTCGGACCGAGGACGAGGCAGAGGGGGCAAGAACCTCACTTCAGACGTTCCGTACAGAGCATTTGGAAGTAGGGCAACTGGATAGCGCGGTTGGCAGAGACAAACGGATTATGGTACCTTTGGTGCCTTATAACACAGCGGGTGGCGTAGGAACCAATGGAGCCATGGGTGTGGGTGCAGCACCTGGGGTTCCCGCCAGCGAAAATGTAATTCCGGTCGTCAGCAATGTGGATCGTGATACCGAGCGAGGTACCCGAGATAATGTTAATGAGGAAGGCGATCTGTTGGATGCTGCGGATGTGTCCTCGGCTGACTATGACGATCTGCATTATGTTTTGTCTGCCAAAGTAAGGGATGAGGATTATGAGGAAATCGTTCATAAACTTCGTTCCAACCAAGCTTATGTGGAAGAATTGAATTAATACGTAGTATGAAGCCCTTGCAGGGTCTGACTTCCATGTCAGGACACTCTGCATGGGCTTTTATAATGGAGAAAACAACAAATTATAAAGCGCTATCATTTTTGTAATATTACTGTAATATTAGTTACATAAGCCTTTAACATAGCCCGTTTATAATAACACACATGACCCCCTTTTTTTATATATCCTTTGAGCCTGCACACCGTGTGCAGGTTTTTTTTTTGAGATGAAAATTTATATGTTTTGGGCGAAGCTTACCCCTTATTTAAATTTTTGCTAGAATAGAGAAATGGGTTTAAGTATTTTAAAGCGATTTGTTTTCATAGTTGGGCTACAATGGACGGTAATCAAGCTTCCAACGATTGGGCTCAGGCGAATCCAATCCTATGATAAAGAGTGTGAGGAATTCATAGCCAGAGTGATCGTCATATTCCAGATGAACATATACTCGCTGAACGACCCCGCCCTTATATAAGAGCGGGGCAACCGTTTCTGCTTGATGCTGGAAATTGTAAATTATATAGAATGCCTTGTAGGAGAAATGACACCTATAGTGCTAAAGCAACAGTATTCTCATGCAAATGGCTAGTGACAGATTTAAGGGGGAATTAGTTTTGAGTAAGGTTGGAAGAAATGATTTATGCCCGTGCGGAAGCGGGAAAAAATATAAGAAATGCTGTCTGGGCAAGGAGCCTTCTGCGGTAGAATCCATACTGGGGCTGATATCAACGGAGCAACCAGTTCAGGAAGCCTCGATTCAGCCTGAGAGCAAACTGACCCTGACCAAGCTGAAAAAGATGGTGGCGAGCGAACTGAAATGGGAGCATCCGGCTCACGAACAGCTGGCCCTGGAGCTTATTGAGAACATGAGGAACCATTACGAGCGGGAGCTGATATTGGAAGCTCTGGTGCTATGGAATGGCTATTCCCGTCAGACCCGCCCTACTGTGAAGAAGACAGGATCGTTCTGTGCCGCAATCGAGTATTTGCTGTCTGAGGAATACGGCTTCAATGTTTCGAAGGCTGAGCTATCAGGTAAGTATGAGGTAACGACAGCAACGATCTCCCGAAAGGTTAAGGAGATGTTCGAGTACATCGAAGAATACGGCATGGGTGGCGAAACGGACGAACTGATGATTATGAACAGCCCAGGCACATCGAAGGACAAAGCGCAGGCTCTGCTACATAAGGCGATGGAAGCCAGTTCTTCCAAACGCAGAATACAGCTGGCGAAAACGGCCCTGGAGATGTATTCTGACAGCTCTGATGCATATCGTATTCTGGCTGAGGAATCGGACAATGAGTCTGATGCACGAGCTTACCTCAAGGCCGGAATCGCTGCTGGCGAACACGAACTGGGCGAACTGTTTTTTGAGAAGAATAAGGGTAACTTTTGGGCGCTTCATGAGACTCGTCCATATATCAGGATATGCAAAAGCTACGCCGAATCCTGCTGGTTTGGTGGAGATGCCAAAGAAGCGGCACAAATCCTGGAGCATATTTTGAAGCTTAATACGGAAGACAATACCGGAGCGCGTTACCTGCTCGCTGCTGTGTATTTGTACAGCAACCAATTGGAGCAGGCAGAGCAACTGATGGAGAAGTATGGGAAAGGTGACGCCACAGCCGCCTTTGCCTATGACAAGATCATTCTGGAGTATAAGAGGAGCGGAATCACCTCCCAGCTCAAAAGGCTGTACCGTGTGGCCCAGGGTGTGAACAAACATGTGCCTGATTATCTGCTGGGTTTGAAGCGGCTGCCGCATAACCTCCCTGATTTTGTCGGAATGGGCAATTCTGACGAAGCGATTGAATATGTCATTATACACTCCCGTCTATGGGCGAATGTGCCGGATTTGCTGAAGTGGATGCTGAAACAATAGAGATATAAGAAAACAATAGAAGTTGGAATTCATTTGATGAATCCAGCTTCTATTAGCTTTGATTTCTGTGGACTCCGCATCTCGTACGGCATGTGAGAATTTTTTTCTAATGCTATCTTTTTGTGTTAACCCTTGACTTTAGCACTGCGGTTCATTACAATCAGAAAATAAATTAACTTTAAACGTTATATAATAACATGTAATCATATAACTTGATGATTTGATGACGGGACCAAGTACTCCGTGCCCACATGAACAGAGAGGAATCCCTTGGCTGTAAGGATTCTCTTGATGAGCGGACGAATGACTTCCCCGAGAACAGACAGCGAACACATTGGATTTATATCTGATTGTCATTAGCTGGCCTGCGCAGGGCGTGCGTTATACGTAGAGCGGAATGATTTGTTTGATCGGATTGCCTGGAGCAATCTTAGATCATCACATGATCACCTGAACGGCGAAAGTGTCAGGGATTCCGGAATGTGGGTGGTACCACGGGTGAATGTGTAAACACAATCCCTCGTCCCTTTGTTTGCTGTGTATACAGCGACAGGGCGAGGGATTTTTTTGTTATATAAGTTGATCCTAACATTTATACCGTAACGGAGATTGCAGAACCAATCTGTAGAAGCGAAGCGTTTGGCTAAAAGCTTTCTGAAAGAAAGCTGCTTCGGAAGCATATGTTATCCCCGGATTTCCCCATTGAAAATGGAATTAAAAAATCTGGGGATAACAGCGATCGGAAGATGGTACTTCAATCGGAGTGGGCAGGTGTAACAGTCCTGGAACAACTTATTATACAGAGAAAAATAGATGCTGGAGGGATGAAAGATGGCTTTTCAAAAACCGACTGGAACGCAGGACTTGCTGCCTGGTGTTGTGGAAAAGTGGCAGTTCGTAGAGGAAAAAGCACGTGATCTGTGTCGCCGTTTTAATTACCGCGAGATCCGCACACCGATCTTCGAACAGACTTCTTTATTTGTACGAGGCGTTGGGGAAACAACCGATATTGTTGAAAAAGAAATGTACACCTTCAATGATAAAGGCGACCGCAGCATGACCCTTCGTCCGGAGGGTACAGCGGGTGTTGTCCGCGCTTATGTGGAAAATAAAATTTATGGCGAACCGGATGTGAGCAAGCTCTATTACATCGGTCCGATGTTCCGTTATGAACGTCCACAAGCAGGTCGCCAGCGTCAGTTCCACCAGTTCGGTGTAGAAGCTATCGGAGCCCTTGATCCAGCGATTGATGCTGAAGTCATTGCGCTTGGGTATCAACTGTGTGTAGAACTGGGATTGAAAGATGTCAAAGTCGAGATCAACTCGGTGGGTAACCCAACTAGCCGTGCAGAATATCGCGAAAAATTGCTTGGATTCCTCAGACCGATGAAGGACAGCCTGTGCAAGGACTGCCAATCCCGGATGGAACGTAATCCGCTGCGTGTGCTCGACTGCAAAGTTGATCAGGACAAATTCGTAGGGGCACCGTCCATACTGGATAGTCTGGATGAAGAATCATTGAACCACTTTGCCAAGCTGAAAGAGTATCTGGATGATTTTGGCGTAGATTACGCGGTGAACAATCGTCTGGTACGCGGATTGGATTACTACACATTGACTGCTTTTGAACTGAAAGCCCAAGGTATTGGGGCGATTGATACAGTCGGCGGTGGCGGCAGATACAATGGCCTCGTTGGAGATATCGGTGGACCGGATCAGCCTGGTATTGGTTTCGGTATCGGTCTGGAGCGTATTCAACTGATTCTGGAACACCAGAATATTGATGTTAGTTCCCTTGCTCCATTGGATGTGTATTTTGTTGCTCTTGGTGAAGCTGCCGATCGTGAAGTCAACCGTCAGCTGTTTAAGCTTCGTCAATCCGGTCTGTCCGGTGAACGCGACTATCTCGGTCGTAAGATGAAAGCTCAGATGAAATCTGCTGACCGATTCAAAGCCCGTTACACTGCCATTCTGGGTGATGATGAGCTGGAGCGCGGGGAAATTGCCCTGAAGTCCATGGATACAGGTGAACAACAAACCGTGAAGCTGGATGATCTGGTATCTGCTATACGCGAAAGTAAATAAGCACGAGTTTGAAACTGTAAAATACAACAATTGATCCGGCAAAATTACTGAGGTTCACCAATGTTTCCGATTAATCGGAAGTTGGCGAGTCGGAGGTAACATGCCTTTTCGAATAAAATCGTCTTCACGCAACCGCACTGTTGAAAAGCGGGCTCTGCCCGCCCATACAGAACGGAAATTCACATAAGAGGAGTTTGGTTATGAAAAGAAGTCATCATTGCGGCGCCTTAACACCCGCACACATCGGTGAGACCGTAACATTGAACGGCTGGGTACAGACCCGCCGTGACCTGGGGGGCGTACTGTTTATCGATCTGCGTGACCGCAGCGGAATTGTACAAGTTGTTTTCAACCCGGCTTACTCTGGCGAAGCATTGCAAATCGCTGACAGAGTGCGGAGCGAGTACGTTATCGCAGTAACTGGTAAAGTGGTTAAACGTGACGAAGAGACCGTAAACAAAAACTTGCCTACAGGCGAAATCGAAGTGCAAATTACCGAGATTGAAGTACTGAACGCGGCAAAAACTCCTCCATTCTTCATCGAAGATGGTGTGGAAGTCGACGAGTCCCTTCGTTTGAAATATCGTTACCTGGACTTGCGTCGTCCGGAAATGTTTGAAACATTGAAATTGCGTTCCAAAGCATCCAAAGTGTTCCGTGATTATCTGGATGGAGAAGAATTCGTTGAAGTAGAAACACCAATTCTGACCAAGAGCTCCCCGGAAGGTGCGCGTGATTATCTCGTACCAAGCCGTGTGCATGAAGGTGAATTCTTCGCCCTGCCGCAATCCCCGCAAATTTACAAACAATTGCTGATGGTCGGCGGACTTGAGCGTTACTATCAGATCGCTCGTTGTTTCCGTGATGAAGATTTGCGTGCGGACCGTCAACCGGAATTCACTCAAGTCGACATCGAGACTTCCTTCCTGCAACAGGATGACCTGCTGCCAATGATGGAAGAACTGATGGCCAAATTGCTGCGTGAAACGAAAGGTATTGAGCTGGAACTGCCTTTCCAACGGATTACGTATGCAGATGCTATGGGCAAATACGGTTCAGACAAACCGGATCTGCGTTTTGGCATGGAACTGGTTGAAATGAACGATATCGTAGCGAACAGTGGTGTGAAAGTATTTGCTTCTGTCATTGAAAAAGGTGGAGAAGTGAAAGTATTGAACGCCAAAGGCTGTGGTACATGGAGCCGAAAAGAAATCGATGACCTCGGACCATTTGCAGCGCGTTATGGTGCAAAAGGATTGGCATGGATTCAAGTAAAAGATGGCGAGTTCAAAGGACCAATCGTGAAGTTCTTTACGCCAGAAGAGATCGAAGCAGTCAAAGAACGTACTGGCGCTGAAGAAGGCGACTTGTTGCTCTTCTCTGCTGACACCAAAAAAGTGGTTGCAGATGTACTGGGCGCACTTCGTCTGAAAATCGGTCGTCAACTGGGCTTGATCGATGACAGCAAATTCAAATTTGCATGGGTTGTGGACTTCCCATTGCTCGGTTACGATGAAGATGCCAAACGTTATGTTGCAGAACACCATCCATTCACACGTCCTAAAGACGAAGATGTACATCTTTTTGATACAGATCCGGGTGCTATTCGCGCTCAAGCCTATGACCTCGTTCTGAATGGTTATGAAGTGGGCGGCGGTTCGATGCGTATCTACAAACGTGATGTTCAAGAAAAAATGTTCGCTGCTCTGGGACTTTCTCCGGAAGTAGCCAACGAGAAATTCGGATATCTGCTCGAAGCATTTGAATATGGAACGCCACCACACGGCGGAATCGCTTTTGGTCTCGACCGTCTGGTGATGCTGCTGGCAGGTCGCACGAATCTGCGTGAAACGATTGCCTTCCCGAAAACGGCAAGTGCAACGGATCTGCTCATGAATGCACCTTCTGAAGTGGATAACTCCCAATTGGAACAACTTCACATCCGCGTAGCCCGTAAACCGGTGGCGGAAAAGAAATAAAGGAGGCATCGATTCTCAATGCTCCATCAATTTTCAAGAACAGAACTGGCAATCGGACCTGAAGGTCTAAACGCTTTGAAAAATAGTACAGTAGCTGTGCTCGGCATCGGCGGCGTGGGCGGTATTGCAGTAGAAGCTCTTGCCCGTAGCGGTGTTGGACGTATCATTCTGATTGATAAAGACGTGGTGGACATCACCAACATCAATCGTCAGATTCATGCTTTGACCACGACCGTTGGGCAGAAAAAAGCAGATCTGATGGTAGAGCGGGTGAAGCTCATCAATCCAGAGTGCGATGCAATTGCGCTGAATATGTTTTACACGGAAGAAACGTATGAGGAATTGTTCAAGTATGAGCTGGATTATGTGTTGGATGCTTCGGACACGATCATTTACAAAATCCACCTCATCAAGGAATGCCTGAAACGGAAGATTCCGGTGATCTCCAGCATGGGTGCGGCAAACAAAATGGACCCGACGAAATTCCAGGTTGCGGATATTTCGAAAACGACCATGGACCCGATTGCCCGTGTTGTCCGCACAAAACTGCGGAAAGAAGGCATCAAAAAAGGTGTGAAAGTGGTCTTCTCCACCGAAGAACCATTGAAACCGCGTGCAGATGTAACGCAAAAAATCGTTCCTGAGAATGCGCCGGAGATTCGCAAGGCCAAACAGCCGCCAGCGAGTAACGCCTTTGTTCCTCCGGTAGCCGGACTGATCATGGTCAGTGTGGCCGTCAAGGAACTGATCGAAATTGCAGAGAATAAGCAGCAGTAATCTGTTGTGAATAAAAAGCGTAGGTGCCGACAAGGTACCTGCGCTTTTTTTTGCATGTGCAAACCTTAACAAATGTCAGGGTTACGTAATGTACTTCAATCCCAAAAGCGTGTATGATATGTGGTGCTGTGCGAAATGATGGTAGATACATAGAGAAATCGCAGCTATATAAGATGAATATAAGATTTACACAAGAACGAAGAGGACAGAAAAAAACTGGAGAAGCGAAGCGTGCGCCTAAAAGCTTTCTGAAAGAAAGCTGCATCGGAAGGTTGTTCTGTCCGTGTAGTGGTAGAGTGTAAATACTTTTGTTCGGCTTACATAGAGAGAGGGGAACGGAACGTATGAAACAAGGATGGATGACCAGACGTCTTGGCATGGAGCCGGGGGACCAGTGGAAAAAGGAAATTGTGGCGGGAGCCATTTCCTATTTTGCCGTGGTATATATCGTAATGGTCAATGCAACAATTCTGGCTGATGCTGGAATGCCACTACAGGCGGCTATGGTGGGTACTCTGCTGACGTCCATTGCAGGTTGTTTGCTGATGGCATTTGGCGGTAAGTCGCCGATTATCGTTGTACCTGGCATGGGCATCAATGCATTTTTCACTTATACACTCGTACATTCGATGAAATTGAGCTGGCAGGAAGCCTTGGCGGTTGTATCTGTCACAGGTGTGCTGTTTGCAGTCGTAGCTTTTACATCGTTATATAAAATGATTAGTGAGGCCATTCCGAAAAACCTGCAGCATGGCATTACGGTGGGGATTGGTTTGTTCCTGACGTTCATCGGTCTGCAAAAAAGCGGAATCGTCATCGCACACCAGACCACGTTTGTGGCGATCGGACATTTTAATGATCCGGGAGTTATCACTGCTTGTGTTACTCTTGTGATCGCCTTGATTTTATTTATACGCAATGTACAGGGCGGACTCCTGATCAGCATTCTTGCAGGGACAGGTCTTGCATATGTACTCGGTGCTGTAAATCCCGGTGAGCCGGTGTCAGCTCTAGAAGCATTACGTCAATATGGCGGCTTGTTTGGAGAGCTTTCTTTGGTGAAGCTGGCGGATTTGGCGTTCTGGATTGCAGTATTCCTGTTGCTGCTAATTGTTGTATTTGAAAATATTGGACTGATTACAGCTCAGACTCATCTTATTGGTCGTCCCCAGCGGTTCAAGGGGAGCTTACGTGCATTATCCATCAGTACCGTATTGGCAGGTGTATTCGGAAGTAGTCCTCCTGTAGCTGCGGCGGAGACAACTGCGGGCATAGCGGCGGGTGGTCGTACAGGTTTGACTCCACTGGTTACCGCAGTGTTGTTTGGTGCAACGTTCTTCTTTATTCCACTGTTGGGTTATATTCCGGACAGTGCTATTGCACCGATTTTAATCATTATTGGCGGCTTGATGGTACAAAGTGTGAAGGATATGGATTTCAGTGATTTCACGGAAGCTTTTCCGGCTTTTCTGATTATGGTCATGATTCCATTTACGTATAGCATCGTGGACGGTATGGCATTTGGATTCATTGCGTATCCGTTGGCGAAGCTCGCTGCGGGTCAGGGCAAACAGGTACCTAAAGTCATGTACGGCATTGCCATCCTGTTTTTGGCCAATTTTGTGCTGCATGGGATATTGTAAAAGACAGGAAACGTAATGTAAGTTCATACGTATGATCTCTGGTGAACAAGGGGAGAACGGGGGAACGGTAATGGAAGAGCAACAACAGTCAGGTCAAGCTGAATCGAAAATAGGAAAAAAAGGATTCAAGGATTTTGTGAAGCTGATAGCTGCCACAAATCCACCGAAGCTTATTCTAATCATAGCGTTGATCCTGACACTCATTCAGACGACAGCCGGACTGATTGTCCCGCTGATGACCAAAGGCCTGATTGATGGGCTTACGATGTCTGCGCTGAACAAGTCCGTTATTTTCCTGCTGCTGGGGGCATTTGTTATTCAGGCCATCGCTTCAGGCATCAGCATCTATATGTTGAACTATGCGGGTCAACGGGTGGTTGCGACATTGCGAACGAAGCTGTGGAACAAGGTATTATCCTTGCCGATGCCATATTTCGACCGGAATCGTACGGGTGATACGATGAGTCGAATCACGAATGATACAAGTCAGATTATGACGCTAATTGCGGATTATCTCGTTTCTTTTGTATCCAATATCGTTGCGGTTGTGGGCGGAGTAGCGTTGCTTTTCTATCTGGACTGGGTCATGTCACTCATTATTCTGAGTCTGGTGCCGCTAACGTTGCTGATCCTGTTGCCTGTTGGTCGTAAAATGTACAAAATCTCCAAAAAGCAGCAGGACGAAATGGCAGGGCTTACTTCGGTGCTCAGCCAAGTCATTGGCGAGATTCGTTTGGTGAAAGCTTATGGTACAGAGAAACAGGAGGCAGAAGCAGGCGATTCTCGTATTGGGAAGATGTTTGCTTTTGGACTACAGGAAGCGCGGATTTTGGCGTTGATCGGTCCACTCTTTACGTTTGTCATGACGGCTGTACTGGTTGTAATTCTGGGTGTTGGCGGTATGCGGGTGGCTTCTGGCTTACTGTCTCCGGGTGAACTGGTCGCCTTCATTCTGTTGTTGTTCCAGGTGATTATGCCGATGGGCCAATTTACGACACTGTATTCACGTCTGCAAAAGGTTGTCGGTGCGACAGAACGTATTCAGGCTATTCTGGCACATGAAGAAGAACCTCGTCATAGCACAGCAATTGCTCCCAAGGGCAATGAGACGATTACATTTAATAACTTGCACTTCTCTTATGTAACAGGGGAAGAGGTACTGCATGGGATTAATCTGACTGTTCCAGCCCGTAAAGTAACGGCCATTGTTGGGCCAAGTGGCAGTGGGAAATCAACGCTGTTCTCCCTGTTGGAGCAGTTCTATCTTCCAGAGTCGGGCAGTATATCGTATGGCGGACAAGCCATAACCGATTATTCATTAGCCTCTTGGCGAAGCAAGATTGGATATGTATCACAGGAGAGCCCTCTGATGGCGGGCACGATTAAGGAAAACATGACATACGGGCTGGGCCGTGAGGCGAGTATGGATGAAATTAGACACGCGGCAGAAATGGCGTATTCCTCAGCTTTTATTGATAAACTGCCTCAGGGCTACGATACGGAAGTGGGAGAACGCGGGATCAAGCTCTCTGGTGGTCAACGCCAACGGATCGCTATTGCTCGGGCCCTGCTGCGCAGCCCGGATATTCTGATGCTGGATGAAGCGACGTCCAGTCTGGACAGCACCTCCGAACATGAAGTGCAGCAAGCCCTGTCCAATCTGATGGAAGGACGAACGACGGTAGTCATTGCACACCGATTGTCCACCGTCGTCGACTCTGATCAGATTGTTGTTCTGGAGCAGGGACATGTGACGGGAACCGGAACCCATGCAGAGCTAATTAGCAACCATCGGGTATACCGTGAACTGGCACAGAAACAGTTTGTAGCACAGGATGGGAAGCCGGATTCTGAACCGGAATGATGTAAAAGGATGACCGTTGTTCTTCTGTTCTTTGCGAACAGGAACAGCGGTTTCTTTCATTTGGCTATCCGGGTTACTGTAGCTTTTTGTACATCAATATGATATAGTGGGTATCCTTTTGTGTCGTCAGTGATTGACTATGCAGAAAAACATATTCTTAGGAGGTAACTGAAACATGTCAGACAGCTTTCAAAGTGCCTATCAAGAAGAAGAGTACAGGTTAGAGCGAACGATGAAGGAAGTGGACAGTCAGCTGGAACGGCTGCAGAACATTCCGGTATACACCGGCCACGACTTCACAGAGCAAGTGCTGGAGGCCGGACGTGAAGAACGCCGCACCGCCTTGTCCAAGAGCGCGCAGCAACCCTATTTCGGACGCTTGGATTTCGAAGAACAGGGCAGTGGTGCACGGAAACCGCTGTATATTGGCAAAATCGGCGTAGACCGCGAAGAGGTGGGAGAGCATCCGCTCGTCATCGATTGGCGTGCTCCTGTCGCAAGCCTGTTTTACTCATTTACCGGAGGGGAAGCCTCCGCAACGTATGAAGCCCCGGAAGGACTCATTGAGGGCCTGGTTTATCTGAAACGAAACGTTGTCATTCGGCAGCGTATATTGGAACGTGTGGCAGATACGTACAATCGGGACAGTGACCAGCCAGCCGTATCGGATGAATTCCTCGTGTATCGATTGGGTGAGAACAAAGACAACAAACTCCGTGATATCGTATCTACCATTCAGGCGGAGCAGGATCAGATCATTCGTGCGGCAAGAAACACCGCATTGATTATTCAGGGTGTGGCCGGTTCGGGGAAAACAACCGTCGCACTGCATCGCCTTGCCTTCTTGCTGTATCAGTACAAGGAGCAGGTATCTGCAGAGAAAATGGTTATTTTCGCACCCAACCATATGTTCCTGGATTACATATCGGATGTACTCCCGGAGCTCGGTGTAGGGGACATTCAGCAGCGTACATTCCCGGATTGGGCGATGAACCTGCTGGGGCTGGACCTACCTTTGGCAGACACGTCGGAGACATTGAACACCTGGTTTGAAACGCCGGATGCACGTCCTGAGCTCAATGATGATGTGCCAGGGCGTTACAAAGGCTCGATCCGCTTCATGGAACTGATCCGGGAGTGGCTATCCGGGATGGAAGAGGAATCCGTACCTGATATGGACTTCAGTCCATGGGATGGTGCAGTGCTCAGCAAAGCCGAGATTGAGAACTGGTTTGGGGAAGAGTACAAACATTATCCGCTGGCGAAACGCAAAGAGCGGGTTATGGCGCGTATTCACCGCTGGATTGAGATGGAACTCAAGAAACCTTGCCCGGAAGCTGTTCGCAAAGAGCGTAAAAAGAAAGCGGCAACCCGTGAGAAGGCTTATGCCAAAAAATGGCCTCAATATGAACCACTTACGCTTTACAAACAGCTGTTCAAGGTTGTTAAAGGCGGTTCGGTACCTGCCTCGCTCAGCGGTCTTATTCCCAAATTGGTGATGAAGCAAACGGCTGCAGATCTGAAGCAGGATATCATCCGTGAAGAGGATTTGCCTGCATTGGTGTACATTCATACCTTGGTTCATGATATTGACGGCTCCGAGCGCTTCGATCACGTCGTCATTGATGAAGCGCAGGACTTTTCTCCTTTTCATGTGGCGTTATTGGATCAGTTTGTCAAAGGGCATTCCTTCACCATACTGGGCGATCTGTCCCAAGGTATTCATGAGTATCGTGGTGTTCATGCGTGGGAAGAGATGAGTTCCCTGTTTCCTGAGGAGCAGAATGCATACTTTGCACTGACCCGGAGTTATCGCTCGACGATGGAAATTATAGATTACGCCAATACGATTCTGGAGCGGGGCGTCAAGAGCGGCATTACGGCGATTCCTGTATTCCGGAGTGGTGATCCCGTACGGACATTGTCCTATGGGATAGAAGGGCGCACAGCGAGCCTTGAACAGGCTCTTAAGCTCTTAACGGTCAAAGACTATCGTACAGTTTCCATTCTGACCCGCACCCTGCATGAGGCAAAGGAGCTTCATCAGGACCTCCAGGCAGCAGGCTGGGATCTGAACTTGATTGACGGCGGCAAAAAACAGTACACAGGCGGTCACTCCGTTTTACCTGTCTATTTGTCGAAAGGGTTGGAGTTTGATGCAGTTATCGTAGCGGATAGTGATGAGAAACATTATTTGCCCAATGCGGGTGATGCGAAACTGTTATACGTTGGCTGTACACGGGCGTTACACGAACTGTGGTTATTTCACGACGGCCCATTGCCAGACTATGCTGCTGCAACCCATAATCCGGAAGGCGAGTCTGTTGCCATTCAGGGTTGGCCTGACAGCGAAGCAGAGTGAATCCTTGTTGTTGAACATAGCATTAATATAGGAAGAGCATGGCGCTGTTAAAGCACCATGCTCTTTTTTGTACTTTTCAGATGAGTATTATTATCGAGTGGCTCACCTAAAGTTTCGCTGTTATTTTTCTACTGGTCAACTTGCAGGTGTGCGTTGGGTCAAACCCGGTTTATCTAGAACTGACTTATGACTGGCGGGATGACGGTTAACCAGGAAAATGCCCAGGCAGATCATTAGACCGCCTGCACCCACAATCCAGCCGACATGCTCTTCCAACAAAACGAAGCTCGATAGCAGTCCAAACAGCGGAGCCAGAAAAAGAAAGGAACTGGTTTTGGCCGGATCTGTGTTTTGCAGCAAATAAAACCAGAGGGTGAACTGAATGATGGAACAGAAAATGGTCAGCCATACCAGGACAACGATGGATGTTGTATTTACGATAAAATGAGGCTGCTCTGTAAACACACTCAGTAGAAGCAGTACTGCGCCTCCAGCGAGCATTTGATAAGCGGTAAGTACGAATGTATCATGAGCAGCTCCCCAGCTTTTAATGAGCAACGTAGATACAGCAAAAGAGACAGCGCCGCCAAAGCCAATCCACGTTCCAGGACTCATACTCAGATGGAATCCAAAGGTTAACGCCACTCCGACAAATCCGAGAACCACACCGGTCCACTGGCTAAAACGATAGGACACACCATATAGAGCAGCACTCAGGATGATGACAAGCAAAGGATTCGTAAACGTGATAATGGCGGATTCTCCCGAACTAATCCAGTTCATGCTGTAGTAGGCGCATCCCATTACTCCCGCCGACTGGAACAGACCGATTACGGCGATTTGCATCCACTGTTTCCACCCCACAGGCATGGGACGTTTTCTGATGATCCACGCTAGTAATGCTCCTGCCAATATATAGCGAAGTCCCATTAACAAAAAGGGAGGAGCATACATCATACCGATTTTGCCTACGGGAAACGAGGTTCCCATGATGAGAGTTGTAACAAGGATCAGGAGCGTATATTTTAAAGGCTTCATCAGGATTCCTCCACTTCGCTTTCCATGCTCATAATCATAACGTCTGACCGCTATCTACTGTAATCAATTGCCCGGTCATGGAGGGTTGCTCTAGCGCGGCGCATATCATATGTGCAATGTCTTCGCTTGCCGCTATTCGCTGCAACAATAACTCACCGCCCAGACGATGCATCTGTTCTTCCTTTCCAGCCCACCAACGGGTCGCGACTGCACCCGGAATGATGGCGTTAACCCGAATAGCGGGGGATAGCGCATGTGCCAAAGACTTCGTCAAACCGTGTACTGCTGCTTTGGAAACTGCGTAAGGAAGGGATGACCCTGATCCTGTGCTGCCAGCTATACTGCCAAGGTTAACAATTGTGCCTTGGCCTGCTTGCTGCATTCCTTTCGCTACTGCTCGTGCGCAGTAAAACATGCCTTTAACATTGACGTCATATAGTTCATTCCATATGTCATCCGTTACGGATTCCAGATCCATCATTGGGATATGATGCGTAATGCTGGCATTATTTACGAGTGCGGTCACCGGTCCAACTTTTTCAGTGATCAAGGACACCATTTGACGAACCTCGGCATCGGAAGCAACATTGGCCCGAACTGCAAAAGCATGACCTCCCGCATTCAGAATATGTTGTACTGTCTCTTCGGCCTCTTCTTGAGAGCGAGAGTAATTAACGGCGACGGTGGCTCCAACATTAGCGAGCAGTATACTGGTAGCTCGGCCTATACCTGTACCACCTCCGGTTACCAAAGCTACGGTGTTCGTCCAGTTCATCATTATTAACACTCCTTAAGTGAACTCAGCGAGTAGTAAGTTGCTGTGTTCTGATTACCACGATTTTAGCTCGAAGCAGCTATACTGTATAATGATTGTTAATGGATTGGATATCATTTTGAATGATGTCTGGATGGATATAGTCATAGCTGGGAGGTTTACAATGGAGAGTGGGGATTTAAGGATATTTCAATGTGTCGCACAAGAAGGGAATCTGACCAGAGCTGCGGAGCGACTCGGTTACGTGCAGTCCAATGTCACAGCAAGGATACGACATCTGGAATCCGAAGTAGGGACACTGCTATTTATTCGTCATAATCGGGGGATGACGTTATCTCCAGCAGGTGAGATGTTACTGACGTATGCGGATAAAATTGTAGGCCTGCTCGATGAGGCAGGTAAAGCGTTGAGCTCTACAATTGAACCTTCCGGACCACTACGCATAGGCTCCACGCAAACTGCCGCAGCGGTCCGTTTACCTGAGCTTTTTTCCAAATATTATAAACAGCATCCGGCTGTCTCCTTATCTTTGACTACAGGTAACTCCCAAGTGCTTATGGATCAGGTTATTGGGTATGAATTGGAAGGGGCGTTTATCGGTTGTTCATGTGATCACCCTGATATTTCTTCTACTCCCGTATTCGATGAAGAACTATTCGTTGTCTCCTCTGGGATGGAACCGGAAGACGAAGAACTCACCAGTAAACCGATTCTGGTCTACAGCATGGGATGTTCGTATCGTCAGATTTTGGAGGAATGGTTATCGGTTAGCGGTGTAACCCGTCCGGTCATTATGGAATTTGGAACCCTTGAAGCGATTATTAGCGGGGTGACATCCGGCATGGGAATTTCACTGTTACCCGAAATCGTCATTCGGAATCAGATTGAAAATGGATTACTGCGCAAGCACACCCTCCCGGTAGGCATGAATCGTATGATGACTCATTTTATTACGCGCAAGGATGCCTTTGTCAGCAGTGCGCTTGGGGCATTTATGGGTATGCTGCCGCGGGAGTATGATATGATAGAGAATAGCGATTAAACAGAATTTAATAAGGAACAAGTAAAGGCAATCCGTTAAGGAAGTGATGAGCAATGGATTTATTTTCGTTTCAGCAAGATTCAGAACCTCAAGCAAGACTGCTTGCTGACCGTATGCGGCCAGAGCGGCTTGATGAATATATTGGGCAAGAGCAGATTATTGGACCGGGAAAATTACTTCGGCGCGCCATTGAAGCGGATCAGATCTCGTCCATCTTGCTTTATGGTCCTCCGGGATGTGGCAAGACAACACTGGCACATATTATTTCCCAGCATACCCAAGGACAGTTCGTCCGTTTGAATGCGGTGGATGCTTCTGTCAAAGATGTACGTGAAGTCATTGAGCAGGCGCAAACGAACAAGCAGTTGTATGGAACAAAAACCATTTTGTTCCTTGATGAAGTACACCGGTTTAATAGTTCACGTCAGGATGCACTGCTGCCTGCAGTAGAGAAGGGCACGATTATTTTTATCGGTGCTACGACAGAGAATCCCTTTCATTATGTGAATGGGGCCTTGATGAGCCGTTCCACGCTATTTCAGTTGGAGTCTTTGAACAAAGAGCATTCCCTGATTGCAATGCGCCGGGCACTGGTGGATGTGGATAAAGGTTTGGGATTCATGGACCTGCAGGCAGATGACGAGGCATTGGAGCATATTGCGACGATGGCAAATGGCGATATTCGGCGTGCGCTGAATGCCTTGGAACTTGCTGCACTGACTACCCCGCCAGAGAAGGATGGCTCGATTCACATTACACTTGATGTAGCTGAAGAATCCATACGCCGTCCGATTGTGAAGGCAGATGAATCGACACAATATGATGTACTGTCGGCATTTCATAAAAGCATCCGGGGTTCCAGTGATGCAGCACTGTTCTGGTTTTTGTATGCGGTAGAGAAGCTGGGCATGGATCCGATGACGTTTATACGTCGTCTGATTGCAGCGAGCAGTGAAGATATTGGACTTGCGAATCCGCAAGCGATGACCCAGGCCATTGGGGCGCTGGATGCTTATCGCAATAATGGCTGGCCTGAAGCCAAGCTGAACATTGCCCAAGCGATCCTGTTTGCTGTTGAAAGTCCGAAGTCCAATGCGGTGTATACTGCGATCTCGAAAGCAATGAATGCCATCGATGAGGTGAAATCGGCTGAGGTCCCTCTTCATCTGAGGGATACCCATTATTCCGGTGCAGTGAAGCTGGGGCATGAAGGCTACCAATACCCTCACAATTATCCGGGCCATTATGTGAAGCAGGAATATTTACCGAAACAGCTCTCACGGCGCATTTTCTATGAAGCAACAGAACAAGGCAATGAATCGAAGATTCGTCTAAACCAGCAGCGGCGCAGAGAGCTGTAAGACCGATGACCCGGGAGATGCTTGAACAATGAAAGAAATATTCTATATTGGAATCGGCGGAATTTTGGGTACATTATGCCGATATGGGATACAGTTATGGATGCCAGCAGCCAATGAAGGCTTACCTTGGGCAGTGCTGCTGATCAATGCCATTGGGAGCCTGTTTTTGGGTTGGTTCTTCACCATAGCTGTTCCAGGTAAAATAACGCCTCAACTTCGTCTTGCGATTGGAACGGGGTTTACAGGGGCATTCACCACATTCTCCACTTTTACTCTCGATATGGTCCGTTTATCTGAAGGAGGAATGTGGGGTAAGGCTGTTATATATCTCGTTGTGAGTTTACTCGCAGGGTTATTACTGTGTGCATTGGGGATTAAGGTTGGTCAGCGAATGCTGGGTAAACCGACGCAGGATGGTGTTGCACGATGATCATCTGGATTGGTTTTGCAGGAATGCTAGGTGCGGTGCTTCGCTACAGTTTGGGTCGATGGATATCCGGTTCGCTCGGAACGGCCTTCCCATGGGGGACATGGGTTATTAATATCAGTGGTTCTCTGTTACTTGGATTGCTCTATGGCTGGCATCAGTCAGCTTCAATCCCAGACGCAGTCTGGGTGATAGGGGGTACTGGATTTTGCGGAGCGTATACCACATTCTCTACGTTTGGATATGAAACCCTTGGTCTGATGGGGCAGGAACGTTACTTCAGAGCAGTTATATACGTCACAAGTTCGGTACTGATGGGGGTTGCGGCATCTTTTACAGGAGTGTGGCTGGCTGCATAATTGAAAATAATTATTTTTTTTGCAGGAAAAAGAAGGAAAAAAGCCATCCGTCATGGTATACATGAAAGATGGCTTTTGTTATAGGAATACAGGGTATTGTGCATAATCCATACGGGGATGGATTCATTTCTGTTATTGAATCTATTTCAGCGCCGGTACAGGCACTTTTTGAACCTGATCGATCGTTCCGCCGCCGAGACATACATCTCCATCATAAAACACAACGGCTTGACCAGGCGTGATCGCTTTTTGCTGTTGGTCGAACTGTACATCCACGCTGCCATCTTCCTGCCATGTCAGGGTTACACCCTGATCCGGCTGACGATAGCGGAATTTGGCGGTACAACGGAATGGTACGTTAGGCATGTGTGCTGCACCTGCGATCCAGTTTACACCTGTTGCAGTCAGACCGGTTGAATACAGGCTTGCATGTGCGTCGCCTTGAACGACAAGCAGTTGATTTTTCTCCAGATCCTTGTCTGCCACGAACCAGGGTTCACCATTACCGGAACCGCCAATGCCGAGACCTTGACGTTGTCCAAGCGTATAGTACATCAGACCATCATGACGGCCCTTCACTTCTCCGGTTGCAATATCAACCATGTCTCCACCTTTGGCTGGAAGATAGTTGCTCAGGAACTCTTTAAAGTTGCGCTCGCCGATGAAGCAGACACCTGTGCTATCTTTTTTCTTCGCGGTGTACAGGCCAGCTGCTTCTGCAATCTTGCGCACTTCCGGTTTAGGAAGATGACCAATTGGGAACATGGCTTTGGACAGCTGGTTCTGATTCAGTGCATTGAGGAAGTACGTTTGGTCTTTGTTACTGTCCACACCGCGCAGCAGTTTGAACGTTCCATCTTCTTCAATGAGGCGAGCATAGTGGCCTGTAGCCACATAGTCAGCACCGAGATCCAGTGCTTTGTTCAGGAATTCGCCGAATTTGATCTCACGATTACACATGACATCAGGATTCGGAGTCCGACCCGACTTATATTCATCAAGGAAATAGGAAAATACTTTATCAAAGTACTCTTTCTCGAAGTTGACAGTGTAGTAAGGAATGCCGATCTGTTCGCAAACCCGGCGTACGTCCTCTGAATCTTCTTCAGCGGTACAGTGGCCGAACTCGTCCGTGTCATCCCAGTTTTTCATGAAAATGCCGATGACATCGTAACCCTGCTCCTTCAGCAGCAGTGCGGTGACGGAAGAATCGACACCTCCGGACATGCCAACGACGACCCGTGTATTTTCAATTGTTTTGGACATCGTTATCACCATTTCTCTATATAAATGTGTTTCGTTTCTTATTCTAGCATAACCGGACTCAAGTTACGATACACCCGGCCAACTTTGGATAGTGTCCACCACAGGCGCACATTTTGGAATTTCGTCAATCTTTCTTTTCCATAAAGCATGTAGATATGTTAACATTAGTTGAGGGTTATGATCGGAATACGGAGGATTAGAGGGACTAGGTCTGTATTTTTCATATCCCGCTGTGGCGGATCCTGGAAAGACGGTCTTGGACCACATCCTGTTATTTTATGTTTCACAACTTGTTTTTTCGAAAATTGAAAGAGGTGACTCCTTTGAAAATATCGACAAAGGGCCGTTATGGGCTCACAATCATGATGGAGCTGGCAGCCAGAACAGGCGAAGGCCCGACATCTTTGAAAAGTATTGCCGAGCGCAACCAGCTCTCGGAGCATTATCTGGAGCAATTGATCGCTCCCCTGCGTAATGCAGGACTGGTCAAAAGTATCCGTGGCGCCTACGGCGGTTACATTCTGGCAGGCGATCCTGCTACCGTAACGGCAGGGGATGTTATTCGTGTACTGGAAGGTCCAATCTCTCCAGTGGATTTCACAGAGGAAGATGACCCAGCGAAGCGCGATTTGTGGTTGCGCATCCGTGACAGCATTGCAGAAGTATTGGATTCAACAACGCTGAAGGATCTGATTACATTCCAAGATCAGGAACAAAAAGACTCCTACATGTTCTATATCTAAAATAGTTGATGATGAGCATCACAGATGACACACTAAAGCCCCCATATTTGGGGGCTTTAGCCATGCAACCAGCTACTTTATGGATCTTCTAGCATTTTTTATTCCAACATATAACGGGGTGAAATCAATGAAAAGAATATATTTGGATCACGCCGCATCGACACCTATGCACCCACAAGTCGCGGAAGCGATGATGAAAGTTATGACAGGGCAATATGGCAATGCATCAAGTATCCATGCCTTTGGGCGTGAAGCCAAACGGACCGTCAGTGGAGCAAGGGATGTCATTGCGGCGTCTTTGGGTTGTTTCCCAGATGAACTCGTATTTACCGGAGGCGGCACGGAAAGTGACAATCTGGCGATATTTGGCGCAGTTTCAGCGAGAAACGAACGGGGACGGCACATTATTACAACAGCCATTGAACATCATGCAGTACTGCATACTTGTCAGGAACTGGAGCGACAAGGCTATGACGTGACCTATTTGCCTGTAGATGAATACGGAAGAATACGTCTGGAAGAGCTGAAAGATGCCATCCGACCAGATACAGTGCTGATCACCATGATGTACGCCAATAATGAAGTGGGCACGATTCAGCCTATCCGCGAAATTGGTGAACTGGCTCGTCAACATGATATTTTGTTCCATACCGATGCAGTTCAGGCTCTTGGCACCCAAGAAATTTCCTGCAAGGAACTGCCTGTGGATATGATCAGCTTCTCTGCTCATAAAATTAATGGCCCTCAAGGCGTGGGTGCATTATACGTACGGCGCGGAATTGTCCTAGAAGCGAGATCTCATGGTGGCCTTCAGGAACGGCAGCGACGTGCAGGTACCGAGAATATAGCGGGTATCACTGGCTTTGCGGAGGCGTTGAAAATATCAGGAGAACAAGCGGAGGCACGCCATGAACATGATCTGGCATTGCGATCATTACTGCTGGAACAATTGGAGCAGCATGTAGGGTTGGAACATTTCCACGTCAACGGACATCCGGAATTTACGCTGCCTAATATCCTGAACATTAGCTTTCCGGAAGTATCAACAGAGACGATGCTCATGAATCTGGATATGGAAGGCATCGCAGTTGCGAGCGGTTCGGCATGTACTTCCGGTTCCCTCGAAGTATCCCATGTACTCAAAGCGATGAAGTTGCCGGAGACATTTTTGCAATCCGCGATTCGTTTTAGCTGGGGGTTGGGTAATACTACGGAAGAAATCATGATAACCGCCGAAAAAATTGGAACCATTCTTGGGCGACTGCGTAATAGAGCCTAAGGGGCTCTTTGCACATGGAACAGAAGGAGGGAAGAAGTTCCATTTCATCGGTTGGATAGAAGCGGTTTTGATGATCGGCGTCTGATTGCCACTCATCAACTTTGGGCATACCTAGCAATAGCGCCGCGACTATTTAATGATAAGAAGATGAGGGGGACCCTGCGATGAAGCTTCAGGAAATGATCGGACTTGCCGTTTTTGACGTTGAGGATGGGAAGCAGGTCGGTAAAATCCAGGATTTCATTGTGAATGACGATTGGAAAATTGAAGGCATTGAACTTGAAAACAAAGGCCTGTTTACCAGTCATGTCAAAATCGTGCAGTGGCAAGATATCGTTGCCTACGGCGAAGATGCCGTCATGATCCGTAATCAACAGGCTGTCCGCAAAACGGGAGCCGACGACATAAAACACACGTACCTCCTCGGCCAGTCTAAATTGAAGGAGATGTCCGTGCTCACCGAAGAAGGTTTGCTGCTTGGACGTGTCTCTGATGTTTATTTTGACCAGGAGTTGGGAAATACAATAATAGGGATTGAAATTACGGACGGTTTTGTGTCCGATTTGATTGAGGGCCGCAAATGGCTGCCATGTACAAGCGATATGTCTATTGGGGAAAGTGCCATTATGGTGCCGCCGCTGAGTGAACAGCGCTTGGAAAATGCCATTCATTCTGTTAATGGATAGGTGAATGAATATGAAATGTCCAAACTGTAGTTCCAAAGATATTGGGAAAATCGGTTCCCACCAGTTTTATTGCTGGGGATGCTTTATCGAATTAACAGTGAACGGTGAGAAAATGTCTGTATACCAAGTGGAAGAAGACGGCACGCTCAGTTCCCTCGATGATCTTTTCTTCGGGGAAGAGCTGCCGCAAGACTTCCCTCATCTTCATGCTTCTTCTTAATAAGAAGTTTAACTTCTTCTATATGCGGTTTCATGACAAAGACTGTCATTGAATGCTGTCATGAAATGATGACAGATGTATATAGCTGCGGTTACATAGTGGTTCAAGGGAACTTGTATGAATATATGCTAACCCGGATCACAAGATGCGTCTCCTTAATCATGAAGGGGGCGCTTTTTTTTGTGCGTTAATAAATATTCCCTTCCTTACATATACTGACTTTCAGAGCCAGTCCAAAAGGGAGAGATGCAAGTGGAGCAATTAACCAAAAACAAGCTGTTCCGTTATGCCATCTGGCTGCTGCTCGGATTGATTATTCTGTATTTTATCTGGCTGCTGCGGCCATTACTGCTTCATATATATGGATTTCTGAAAACAGTGCTGGCACCATTTATCGTGGCTCTCATCATATCCTATGTTCTCAATCCGATTGTAAGCATGCTGGGAGGACGCAAAGTCCCTCGAACCATTGCCGTGTTGTTAATCTATGCTTTTTTCCTCACCTGTATCGGGGTCATCCTGATGAATGTCATTCCGGTGTTGATTGAACAGTTGGAGGAACTGAACGAGCATATGCCGGAGCTGTCGATGCGTGCCCAGAGTCTGATGAACAATATGGATCACAAATTAATGCCGCCAAGTGTGCGCACAGGTATGAACAGCTGGTTTTTCCAGATGGAGGATCGGCTCACCCAGGGGATCACAAAGCTGATGGATAATATCGGGACAACCATTAATGTGTTGTTCAATGTGTTTATCGTGCCATTTCTCATTTTCTATATGTTAAAAGATTTTGAGGTGTTCGAGCGTACGATTGTGGCGTACCTGCCCCGCTCACGGCGCAAGGCCATTGTTTCGGTTATGAAAGAGATTGATACGGCCTTGGGAAACTATATTCGCGGACAGTTTATCGTCTGTGTGATTGTGGGCATCTTTGCCTATATCGGTTACATCGTCATTGATATGCCTTATGCGCTTCTGCTCGCAAGCATTGTCGCTGTATTTAACATCGTGCCTTATTTGGGGCCGTTTCTTGGAGCTGCTCCAGCAGTAGTGATGGCGTCTACGGTATCGTTCAAAATGGTGCTCTTCGTTGTCATTGTGAACACACTGTGTCAGGTGCTGGAGAGCAACGTCATCTCCCCTCAAGTGGTAGGGAGGACTCTGCATTTGCATCCGTTGTCGATTATCTTCGCGCTCCTTGTGGGAGGCGAACTGGCGGGCATAGTGGGTCTCATTCTGGCGGTGCCAGTCTTTGCTGTTCTGAAAGTCATTGTGCAGCACTTTTTTGCCTATTACATCAAACGAAGAACGGACTGATCGTAGCAACAGTTTAGTCCTAAAGGGTGCGTTGACACCATATAGGCATATCGATATAATGGAGGGGTATGTTTAGAACAAGAAATCGATGATGAAATGAAGTACGCCGAGGGTTCCTTTCCTCAGAGAATAGACTTCTTCGGATCAGATGTAATCTGAGTCCGATGGCTGGAAGAGTCTTGAAAGTTGAAACGGCGGAAAGCTGATTTCGGAGTGCAGGACAACCCTGCCGGGAGCGACCGTTATTTCGCATCAACGAGGAGATTGTTTGTTTCATCTGCGGATGAACAGCAATAACCAGGGTGGTACCGCGATTATAATCGTCCCTGACTATCAGGGGCGTTTTTTGTGTTTGTTTTTACTTGTTAACAACCCGGAGCGAATATGCACCGGACTATTATAATTAATTGGGGGCACACCGTATGAAAGCCAGTGAAATCCGGTCCAAATGGATAGAGTTTTTTGCAAGTAAAGGTCACAAAATCGAGCCAAGCGCATCGCTTGTACCTCATAATGATCCATCCCTTCTGTGGATCAATGCGGGTATGGCACCATTGAAACCGTATTTTGACGGTCGGGAGAAACCGGAGAACCCGCGTCTCGCCAACTCCCAAAAATGTATTCGTACCAACGATATTGAAAATGTCGGTAAAACTCGCCGTCACCATACGTTCTTCGAAATGCTCGGTAACTTCTCCATTGGAGACTACTTCAAGGAAGAGACGATTACTTGGGCATGGGAATTTCTCACAAGCAAAGAGTGGATCGGTTTTGATCCGGAACGTCTCTCCGTAACGGTATACCCTGAAGACGAAGAGGCCTTCAAACTGTGGAACGAAAAAGTAGGCTTGCCTGCTGAGCGTATCATCAAACTGGATGAAAACTTCTGGGATATCGGCGAAGGCCCGTGTGGACCTTGTACTGAAATCTTCTATGATCGCGGCGAAGCTTATGGCAACGACATGAATGATCCTGAAATGTATCCAGGTGGGGAAAACGAACGTTATCTGGAAGTGTGGAACCTGGTATTCTCCCAGTTCAACCATAACAAAGATGGTAGCTACACACCGCTTCCTAACAAAAATATTGATACAGGTGCGGGTTTGGAGCGTTTTGCTTCGATTCTGCAAAATGTGGATTCCAACTTCGACACAGACCTGTTCCAACCGATGATTCAGAGAACAGCGGCACTTGCCGGTGTGAAATATAATGACAGCGTAGAAATTGACGTTGCACTGAAAGTTATTGCCGACCACATTCGGACCGTTGCCTTTGCTGTAGGTGATGGCGTTCTGCCAAGCAATGAAGGACGCGGATATGTCATTCGCCGTTTGCTCCGTCGTGCCGTACGTTACGGAAAAGTATTGGGACTCGACCGTCCATTTCTGTATGAACTGACAACGACTGTTGGTGAAGTGATGGGGATGTACTATCCGGAAGTCGTAGACAAACAGGAGTTTATCGCTAAAGTGATCAAAACCGAGGAAGAGCGTTTCCACGAAACACTCACAGATGGTCTGGCTATCCTGGCTGATATCAGCAGCACAGCCAAGTCCGAAGGGCGTACGGTTATTAGCGGGCCTGAAGCGTTCAAACTGTATGATACGTACGGTTTCCCATTTGACCTGACAGAAGATTATGCAGCAGAGCATGGTTTGACGGTAGATCGTGAAGGTTTTGATGCTTCCATGCAGAAGCAGCGTGAACTTGGTCGTGCAGGACGCCAGGAAAACGAGAGCATGAAGGTTCAAGGCGGACCGCTTGCTGATCTGGCGGTTAAAAGCGAGTTTGTTGGTTATAATGACCTGTTGACGGAAGCTAAAGTGGTAGCCATCGTTGCTGCTGACGCACTGGTAGACTCCGTAAGCGAAGGACAGACATGCCAGGTCATCCTTGACAAGACACCGTTCTATGCGGAAAGTGGCGGACAAGTGAGTGATCAGGGCTTGCTGCGCGGAGCAAGTGTAACGGCGAAAGTGCAAGGCCTGTTCAAAGCTCCGCTGGGACAACACGTACATTTGGTGACTGTAGAGTCCGGTGAACTGCGTGTAGGTGATGTGGTTAAAGCTGAAGTGGATGCGTCCAAACGCGGCGATATTATCAAAAACCATACCGCAACCCATTTGCTGCACAAAGCGCTCAAAGATGT
Organism: Paenibacillus taichungensis; assembly: GCF_050994985.1. Classification (NCBI taxonomy): domain Bacteria; kingdom Bacillati; phylum Bacillota; class Bacilli; order Caryophanales; family Paenibacillaceae; genus Paenibacillus; species Paenibacillus taichungensis. Next base: position 591,526 of record NZ_CP194720.1, read on the forward strand.
GCTCGGAACACATGTCAATCAGGCGGGATCACTCGTAGAGCCTCAACGTCTGCGTTTTGACTTCTCGCACTTCGGCAGCATTACGCCGGAAGAATTAACAGAGATCGAGCGTCAGGTAAACGAACAGATCTGGAATCGTCTGAACGTAAACATTGAACTTAAAGCTATTGATGAAGCCAAAGAAATGGGCGCAATGGCATTGTTCGGTGAAAAATATGGCGATATCGTACGTGTGGTACAAGTCGGAGATTATAGTTTGGAACTTTGTGGCGGCTGTCACGTAAATAATACATCAGAGATCGGTATCTTCAAGCTGGTGAGCGAGAGCGGAATCGGCTCCGGCGTACGTCGGATCGAAGCTGTTACTGGCCGTGGCGCGTATCTGTATGTAGAAAGTCAGCTTGAATTGCTCAAACAATCCGCATCCCTGCTCAAAGCAAATGTGGCGGATGTACCTAAACGCATTGAAGGTCTGAATCAGCAATTGAAAGAAGCAGCGAGAGAGACTGAATCACTGCAAAGCAAGCTGAGTGCCATGGAAGCAGGCGCATTGACAGATCAAGTCGTACAAGCAGGAAACACACAATTGCTTGCAGCTCGTGTGGATGCTCCGAACATGGATGCACTGCGTACAGTGGCTGATGAATTAAAAGTAAAACTGCCGAATGCAGTACTCGTACTGGGTGCTCCAGCTGACGGCAAAGTGAATTTCGTTGTAGCTGTCCCTGCTGAACAGGTAAAACAAGGGCTGCATGCAGGTAAAATCGTCAAGGAAGTTGCGGCAGTTTGCGGCGGCGGAGGTGGCGGACGTCCTGATATGGCGCAAGCCGGAGGCAAGGATGCAAGTAAGCTGGATGAAGCGTTGAAACTGGCGGTTTCATTGGTTAGCGGGCATATTGCATAAATCCATTGAGCGGCTTTCAATCTTCAAAATATAAATCGAAATGGTTCTGTTCGTTTATATTTTGTACCCGAGAGCGAGTGGAATCGAATGATGCAATATGCTGAAGCCAGTAAAGGACAAGCAAAAAACACAATTGGCTTATCCTTTGTTTACTTGTGGCAGTCAGAATATGTTATTATATAAGCAGAAATCAATTCGGCAGGACATGGTCCCCATGTTCATGCAGGAGCGAGGTGTCATCAATGGACTCCATGGATAAGACGGTTAAATTTAATGTGAAAGCCGACGAGCAGGAAGCATCCTCCAAAGAGATTCTTCTCACGGTATATGATGCACTGGTGGATAAGGAGTATAATCCTATTAACCAGATTGTCGGGTATCTGATTTCTGGAGACCCCGCATACATCCCTCGTCACAACAATGCACGCAGTCTGGTCCGTAAAAAAGAGCGTGATGAGCTGATTGAAGAGCTTGTTCGTTCTTATCTGGCCAATCACCGGTAATGTACACCGCTTCCGCTGTGATGCAGCTATGCAGGCAGCGGGAAATGAACCGACAGAAGACAGCCTGAAGCTTGAGAAGGCGAATATTGTTCGACCTGAGCAGGCTTGAGGATGGGAGAGCATGGATGAAAATATTAGGTTTGGACTATGGGGACCGGAGAATCGGAGTTGCCGCTAGTGACGCCTTCGGTTGGACTGCCCAGGGATTGGAAGTACTTGAACGCCGCCGGGATGAAGGTGAGTTCGCTCGGATTGCGGAGCTTGTGCGTGAGCATGAGATCGGCGAGATTGTTGTCGGACTTCCCAAAAACATGAACGGCACCGTAGGGCCGCGTGGTGAAATATGCATTGCTTTTGCCGAACGCCTGCGGGGCGAACTGAATTTACCTGTTCACCTTTGGGATGAACGACTGACAACCATGGCAGCAGAACGAACGTTGCTTGAAGCGGATGTCAGTCGCAAAAAACGCAAGCAGGTTGTGGACAAAATGGCCGCAAGCTTGATTTTGCAAAATTATTTGGATGCCAATAGTAAAAGGTGAGGGGGATCAACAATGGCTGAAGATCAACTGGGTATGGAAGAAGAATCGGAGATTATTTACATTGCGGATGACGAGGGTAATGAAGAGGAATTCGAAGTCATCATGAAATTCGAAGTGGACGGTTCGGAGGCCAAGTACATGATGGTTGCTCCGGTTGAACCCGAAGATGGAGAGACGGATGTTTATGCATTCCGTTATGAAGAAGAGGGCGACGATATCAAACTTTTCGTCATCCAAGATGATGCCGAATGGGATATCGTCGAGGAGACGTTTAATACATTTCTTGCAGAAGATGAAGAGGAAGCGAACTAAATGACAGAATACAGCCGCGAAGACTTGAAATGGACAGATTCGCTGCGTCTGGCTTTTGGTGCTCACGTTGAGCTGGAAGAAGAGAACGGTAAATCGCATCCGTATGACCTGCTGGCTGAGTTTGAAGTGAAGGGCCAACAGTATGCGGTGCTCCGCAGTTCATTACGTCCTTATGACGAAGTTGAACTTTTGCGGGTTTTACCGGGAAGTGAAGGCCAGATCATGCCGGAATTAGTTACGATTGACGATGATGATGAGTGGGAGAACATCTCTGAACTGTATGATGAGTGTACACTCCCCATTGACGAAGATTGATTGATCAGCTTCAAATTGAAGAAACCGGAAGGGCGGAGAAGTCCGCTCTTTTTGGTTGTGTAAAGGAGTTGTGTCTTTTTTGAAAGGAAAAGCGATTTTAGTCTTTCTGCTTATCGTCGTGGTTGTTGCTGGAGGCGCTGGCGTATATGTCTGGAGCATGATGCGTCCCGTACAAGCATCCACAGAACCGATCGTTTTCGAGATCAAGAGCGGGTCAGGAACTTCCAAAATTGCCGACCAGTTGGAGCAGGAAGGTCTGATTCGAAGTGGTTTAGCATTTAAGGGATACCTGAAATGGAAGAAACAAGGATCGAATTTTATGGCAGGTACATATTCCTTAAATCCAGGTGTGTCATACGATGAGATTATTAATAAGTTAAGTAACGGTGAAGTTGTGCCTGAGGAAATGGTGAAATTTACGATTCCGGAGGGTTATACCGTTTTGCAAATGGCGGGTAAGCTTTCTTATGAGCATGTCGTAGATCGAGATGAATTCATCAAGCTGGCTAATGATCCTTCGGCTTTTGATGTAGATTTCGTCAAAAATATTCCAGTGGATGAAGAACTTCGCTACGTATTGGAAGGGTATCTGTTCCCGGAAACGTATGAGCTGAAAAAGGGAAGTTCCACGCATGATGTGATGCAACGGATGTTGGAAGAATTTCAGACCAAGATTAATTCCATTCCTGATTTGGAAGCCAAGCTCCAAGAGAAGAACCTTTCCCTGCATGAACTGCTGACCATTGCGTCACTAGTGGAAAAAGAAGTTGTAGTGGATGAGGAACGTGCTCTGGTTGCCGGGGTAATCTACAATCGGATTAATCAGGATATGAAGCTGGAGATTGATGCTACCGTGCAATATCTGCTCGACAAGCCGAAGGAGCGGTTGTTTTTCAAGGATCTGAAGGTACAGAGCCCCTATAATACGTATCTGAACAAAGGGCTGCCACCAGGACCAATTGCCAGTCCAAGTCTTCCGTCCATTGAGGCAGCGCTAAATCCGGAAGCTTCGGAGTATCTGTTCTATGTGACGAAAAAGGATGGCTCGTCTGGACATCTGTTTGCCAAAACGTATAAGGAACATCAGCAAAATATAGCCAAAAGTAAGGCTGCGCAATAAGCGGAGGGGATGTATATGAGTACGAAACATGAACTGCTCGTTACGGCGGCAAATGTGAACGAGGCAGAGGTGCTGCTTCAAGCAGGAGCAGATGCTTTGTTAATTGGGGATGATCGCTTCGGCATGCGTCTTCCCGGCAGCTTCAGTGTGGAAGAAACAGCAGAGGTCGTTGCCGTTGCAGCGAAACATCAGGCTCGTGTATACGTGTCTATGAACAATCTGATGTCCAATGAGTTGTTAAAGGAATTACCTGAATATGTTCAAGCACTGGGTAAAATCGGTGTTCATGGGGTGGAGTTCAACGACCCTTCTGTGCTCGCCGCTATTAAGGAGCATGCTCCTCATATCCAGCTGCACTGGAACGCTGAGATGACATCGACCAACTATGCAACAGCCAACTACTGGGGAACCAAAGGCGCGAGTCGTGTTGTGCTTGCTCGGGAGTTGAATATGGACGAGCTGACGGAAATGGTTCCATTCCTGAAGGTAGAAGCCCAGGTTCAAGTGCATGGCATGACGAACATTTATCATTCCAAACGGAGTCTGGTGCAAAGTTATATGTCCCATCAAGGGCGTCCTGTAGATGGGCATTTGGGTAAAGAGCGTGGTTTATTTCTGATCGAGGCCGAACGTCGGGATGAGAAGTTCCCGATCTATGAAGATGTGAACGGAACTCACATTATGAGCTCCGAGGATATCTGTATTCTCGAAGATCTTCATCTGTTGATGGAGGCCGGGGTACACAGCTTTAAAATCGAAGGCATGTTAAAACCACTTGCGTATAACGAAGCTGTTGTACGTGCATACCGTATAGCTCTGGATAGTTATGCGGCTGATGCCGATGCTTATGCATTTTGTGAAGAATGGCTGGACGAGGTTCGTCAATTGCAGGACCCTGAACGGGAATTGTCGTTTGGATTTTTCTATAAAGAACAGGTGTATTAATAGACGAGGTGAACAACATGGAAACAGTGGCGGTACAGCGGAAGTTCTCGGGTAAACGTAACCGTCTGGACAAACCGGAGTTGCTTGCTCCGGCGGGCAATCTGGAAAAACTTAAATTTGCAATCCATTATGGTGCGGATGCTGTGTATATCGGTGGACAGGCATACGGATTGCGTTCCAACGCGGATAACTTCAGCTTTGAAGAAATGCGCGAGGGTGTGGAATTCGCCAAAAAATATGGAGCCAAAGTTTTCGTGGCAACCAATATTTATGCTCATAATGAAGATATCGAAGGTATTCAAGCGTATTTGCAAAACTTGTATGATGCAGGAATAGCAGCTATTATCGTAGCAGATCCAGCAATTATTGAAGTGGCTCAGCGTGCAGTACCGGGTCTGGAAGTGCATTTGAGTACACAACAATCCACTCTGAACTGGCAAGCTGTGAAGTTCTGGAAGGATGAAGGTCTTCCACGCGTCGTTCTTGGTCGTGAGACAAGCTTTGAGGAGATTGAAGAAATCAAAGCCAATGTGGATATCGAGATCGAAGCCTTTATTCATGGAGCGATGTGTTCGTCATATTCCGGACGTTGTGTGTTGTCCAACCATTTTACGGATCGTGACTCCAACCGGGGTGGCTGCTGCCAATCCTGCCGCTGGAAGTATGATCTCTTTGAAGATGCCCGGGAAGATACCGTGTGGGTCAGCGAAGAAGAAATGCAAATGCAGGCACCTGCACCATTCAAATTGGGCGAGAACCAGCTGCCCCTATTCCAGGAACAGGACAATTCTTTTTCCATGGGTTCGAAGGATCTGTGTATGATTGGGCATATTCCTGAGCTGATTGATGTTGGTGTGGATAGCTTCAAAATCGAAGGTCGCATGAAGTCGATTCACTACGTGGCTACCGTGGTTAACGTATATCGTCAGGCTATCGATTCTTATATGGCTGACCCGGAGAACTATGTATTGAAGCCTGAGTGGGTAGAGGAAATGAACAAGGCAGCGAATCGTCCACTGAATACCGGATTTTTCTATGATACACCGGATCATGAGGATCACATCTATGAACCGGAAGAAAAAGCGGTACCTTTTGACTTTGCTGGATTGGTTATGGACTATGATGCGGCTACAGGAATGGCGACCATTCAACAGCGCAATCATTTCAAACCTGGACAGGAGATCGAATTTTTTGGTCCGGGAGGCCACTTTTTCAAACAGGTGGTTGGGGAATTGCAGGATGAAGAAGGCAACGTAATCGATGCAGCCCGTCACCCGTTACAGCGTGTAAAAATGAAGGTGGATCAACCTGTGTCCTACTTTGATATGATGAGAAAAAAGAAGTAGGTTCAAATGCCTAGTTTTTAACAAAATAATATTATGTTTTAACAATATAGTGTTATAAAATTTACAAATTCGACCTCCGTATATCGGTATATGGGGGTCTTTTTTTTATAGAAAAATAGGAAAAAAGTTGTAATAAATTTCGAAAAAACGAAAGGGGAAAGGAGAAAGCTGTCGAATACTACATATTTATAGGGGAGAGAAAGAAAAATCTAACAAGTAAATTACTGGCAGGTGAATGGGATTGGTTCAAAAGAAGCAGAAGGACAGTGGGGAAGAGTTGACAACACCCGAGAAGGTTAAGCCCGAGAAGGTTCAGAAAGTGAAGAAAGAAAAAGGTGTTAAAAGTAAGACAGGGGATGCTTCAAGCAAAAAGTCTTTTACATTGAACTCAGGTAAGCTGAAGTCGGGGTGGAACAAGACAAAAACCCAATTGAAAAAGCAGAACTGGAAAAATGTTGGGGGAACCACGTTTACACAGATTAAGAAGGCTAATCCGGTTAAATCGGTAGGCGTTAAGCTGTTTTTGGTCTTTTTTGTAGGAATCATGTTTTTTGTTATTGGTTTAGGTCTATTATCCTATGCTAAAGCCAAAGATACGATTGAGAAGAATGCATCCCGATCAAATCAGGAAACGATTGAACAAACCAAACAAAAAATGGACATTATCCTGGAACGGTTTGTAGACACATCTACACAAATTTTCTTCGATCCGGAAATGCAGTCTTTGCTTCAAAAAATGTCTGATAAGAATTTGTCAGCATATGATACGTTTGTGAATTCAAGCTCCATCAACAAACAATTATCGAATATTGCTTTTACGAATAAATCTATGGAAGCGATTTATCTTGTGCCTACAGACGAAACAAGGTCTACCATGGGCACAGGTAGCAGCAGTTCTTCCATGGGCGACATTCGGAATGAGAGCTGGTACGACGAGCTGGTACAAGCAGGTGGATATCGCTGGCTTCCAACGGAAGTCAAAGAGGATGGCAGCACACCAACGTTCCGAATTGCCCGTTCAATGAAGAACCTGCAAGGGACAACCCAGTCCTATGTGTTAATCATTGAATTGAAATTGGAGGTTCTGGAGCAGCAATTGAAATCACTTGACTTGGGTGAGGGCGCAGTCCTCCAGCTCATTGCTCCAGACAACAAGGTAGTAGCTTCAACGATTGCTGATCGTACAGGGAAAGATACAGATTTGGCATTTATAAAAGAGTTGAAAGAAAAATCCGGCAGCACGAATACGGAGTATACGGTGGATGGAAATTCAACCAATATGCTGGCTTCATACAGCACCATGGATACATCTGATTGGAAACTGATTGGGATGGTTCCAACTTCGATCCTGGTGAAAGATGCCAAGGGTATTCTTACACTGACTTTGTGGATGGCATTGATTGATGCCGTTATTGCGATACTGATCGGTATTTGGATGGTTCGTATGATTGCCCGCCCAATGGGCAAATTGAAAGATCTGATGCAAGAAGGTGCAAAAGGGAACCTCAAGGTGCGTACACCTTATAGCTCCCAGGATGAAATTGGCCAATTATCGGCTGCATTCAATCTGATGATGGAGCAAATTACGAAACTCGTGGAGCAAACCAACCGATCTGCACAGGAAGTATTGGATACTGCTTCTGAGCTAAGCAGTGCATCCAAGAAAACAGCAGTCTCTGCTTCAGAGATTGCCGTTGCCACTGAAGAAATTGCAGGTGGAGCAAGCAGTTTGGCAACAGAAGCGGAGCGTGGAAACGAATTGACCGACAATATCTCCCGTCAGATGGAGAGTGTGGTCGCCGCAAATGAACAAATGGGTGATTCAGCCCGCCATGTAGAGAAATCCAGTCAGACAGGTACACAGCATCTGAACCAGTTGATGACCAAAACACAGAAGACAGAAGAAATGATTGGTGCGTTGGTAAACAAAGTGGATTCCTTGAAAGAGAGCACATCCTCTGTTCTGAAGGTGCTTGACGTCATGCAGAATATTACCAAACAAACGAACATTCTCTCCTTGAATGCAACAATTGAAGCCGCTCGTGCTGGTACAGCCGGACGCGGGTTCATGGTGGTAGCAAATGAGGTTCGTCAGTTGGCTGAACAATCCAGACAGTCCATTGATATGGTCGGCGACATTACAGACAAGATTATGACCGAAATGAATGAGACGGTAGATCAACTGTCTGCAGCTTATCCATTATTTAAGGAACAGATGGATGCCGTAAAAGATACCAATGTAATATTTGCTTCAGTACAGCAACAAATGGGTGCTTTTGTTGAGAGTCTGAGCATGGTCACCGGCTCAATCGGAGATTTGAATCAATCTCAAGGTACGTTGTCCGAAGCGATGAGTAATGTCAGCGCAGTAGCTGAACAATCTTCTGCAACGTCCCAGGAAGTTGCCTCCTTGAGCAGTGAACAACAAAATATCAGCAACCAACTGGTGAATTTGTCAGCAAAACTAGAGAATGTATCGACAGAATTGAAAGATACATTGTCTCGCTTTACAGTCTAATTTGAACCTGTTTGCTTCATTTGAGAAGCCTGTCCCTAATAAGGGACAGGTTTTCTTGTTGTTGCCGAATAATTCCATTCCGAATAAAGAATACTATGCCAAAACGCTGAACGGGGTGTCCTGATGCATGTACAACTGAAGCGGCGCATTTATATTACATGTATTCTTCTTACGGGTTTGTTTATTTTGCTTATGATTCGTTTGGCTTGGGTTCAGGGCATTCAAATCAACCGCACGATGCCAGGATTTCAACGTACCGTTCGTGAAATGTCTGTATTGCAGCGAGAGCGTGGAGTGGTACTGGATACGGGACGAGGACAGTTTACCGATTATAAGGGTCAACCCTTAACAGGCAAGCTGGAATGGGGGTTGGTGCTTTTTCCGCATTCAGATCAAACAAGTCATGCATATCTATCCACAATGGCAAATTCGGAAGTTAAGGAATTGGCGGCTCTCTTACATACTGATGTGAAGTCGTTACAAAAGGAATGGAGTCAAGGAAACGCACCCCATTTCTGGACAGCAGGTGCCAAACAGCCGAGTACGTTGACCGATTCTCAGGTTGCCCGACTACGTGAATTGAAGGCAGACGGAGCGAGTGTGTATCCTCTCATGACACGTTATGGACAAGCAGCTACGGGCATGCAATGGTTGGGTTATCTTGCTGAACAGCCTGGGTTCTCGAATGTGCAGTCGGGTCACAAAAATGAGGTGAAGCAGCCTTTTGCCATGAAATCTGGAGCAGCTGGGTTGGAAAGAACAATGGAGCCTTTATTGATGGGCATTGGGCCTACCCTGTTAACACGCATGGTTACAGGTTCAGGAGAAGTTATTCCGAATATCCAGCCACGCGTGATTGCCCCCTCCAATACACACTATCCATTGCATGCAGAGACGACGATCAATATCGATGTGCAGCAAGGGATAGAGCAGATTGTGAAGAAGTCCGGAATGAAGGAAGGAGCTATCGTTGTGCTGGATGCAGCCAATGCAGACGTACGTGCAATGGTTTCGGCGCCGTTCTATGATCCGCAGCATGTGGACCCCAAACAAACGGCTTGGTCAAATCGTGCCGTGCAGGGGGCTGTACCGGGTTCCATATTCAAAATCGTTACAGCAGCGGCAGCGTTGGAATATCACGCTGTATCCAAAGGGGAGACTTTCCATTGTGGTGGTGAGTGGGGGAAATATGGTCTGTCATGCTGGAAGGAGCATGGACATGGTACATTGAATCTAGAGCAGGGATTTGCCGAATCCTGCAATATTGTTTTTGCTGAAACTGCTCGTCGGTTAAGTATGGAGCAGTTGGAACGTACGGCGGATGCTTTGGGATTGGCGCGTCCAGTTGGCTGGGAGGGGAAGCAGGTCGCAGGTATGTCGGTACTGCATCATTTTGATCACGAGGAAGCAGGAAGAGTGAGACTGCCATCCGTGTCTCCTCAGGATGAAGGAGCCAAGGTACAGACGGCTATCGGTCAGCGGGACGTTCTGGTGACTCCATTACAAGCGGCCAATCTGATCATTACACTCTTGCATGATGGCAAGGTGAGTGCTCCACGCCTTGTTCAGCGTATCCGATATGCTGATGGCGATACGATGCTGGATATGCCGATACATGATTCACCATCTTCAGCAGGACGGATCTCTCCAGCTACAGCGCATCAGCTGTTATCTTGGATGAAGAAGGTCGTTAGTGACGGAACGGGAAAATCCCTGCAACATGCACGGTGGCAGGTGGCAGGGAAGTCAGGCACAGCACAGGTACAGCAGCGCGGAGAGAAACGTAACCATCAATGGTTTATCGGGTATGGGCCTACGGAACATCCCAAATATGCTGTAGCTGTCCTTGTCCAAAACGTTGCTCCAAGTAGCCGTCATCAAGCAACGGCGATGTTCAGAAAAGTGATGGACTATTTAGCTGAATCCTCATAATTACCGGGAGGAGCAGGTTCTTGCACCGAAGGCTCAGCATTCATACCAGAGGTGGTGCTACCCGGTGTGTCCATCACTAATGGGGAAGATTCGAATTCATCCTTCGGCAAGTGAATCCATTGCTGGAGATATCCTTGTTGCAGTAGTTCTTTGAGCAGAATCAGCAGCACCGGAGACAATACCACACCGGCTAGGCCAAAGACGGAGAGCGAGATCAGCATAAAAGAAAGCATCAAGTAAGCGGAAGAGACTCCGATTGAATTACCCGATATTTTGGGCTCCAGCAATTGGCGTGTCAGCATGGTTACAGCAAGAACTACAATTAGGCCAATCGCAAGGCTGCTATTCCCCACAATGAACAGATACACAATCCACGGAATGAATATAACTGGAACACCCAGTAAAGGTACAAGGTCAAAAACGGCGCAGATGGCTGCGATGGTGAAGGCATTGGCAGTTCCCAGAATTAACAAGCCTGCATAAATCAATACAAAAGTAATCAGCATCATAATCATCTGGGCCTTCAAATACGAACGGATCGTCTTGAATACATGATTACGCATAAAATCAATAGCCAGCTTCAACGTTTTTGGCGTTTTGGCCCGGGCAAATTTCCGCCAGGATTCAATTTCAATGCTGAGAAAGAACGCGAGAATAATGGCAATCCCGAAATTAGTAATAAAGGAAGAAAATGAACTGAGAAAACCGATGACGAATTGCGCACCGCTGGTTACCCATTTGGAGAGGAATCCAGTCAGTGTAGCAAAATAGTCATTAACCTTATCGGTTATTCCGTCAGGTAAGGCATCAGACTTGTCCTGGATGAAATAAACCAGATTGGTGAATTCACGCTGAATCATCTCGATATAATAAGGGAAATTATCTTGCAAATTAGAAATTTGGGATACGATAATTAATCCCAATCCAAAAAAGGCAGCAACAATAACTGCAAGAAACAATAACACTGAAATGGCGGCACCCAAGGTTTTGGGCAATCCTTTGCGATGCAGAAATCTTGCCAGAGGTTCGATCATCCAATACACTATAAATGAAAGAAAAACTGGCGCAGCCAATTGATATAATCGACTGAAACCGTACATGATAAAGTACACGGTTAATACGAGCAGCGCAATGTCAAAGACGGTGCGCCCGTATTTTTTGTAAAGCGGCAGCATGGGCAGGGCTCCTTTATACGTCATTAAGGTAAAAATTAGGATGCATTTATTGTACACGATAGCTATCTTTTTGGGAAAAGAGGATTCAAGAAAAGGCTGAATTATGATAAAATTAAAGGCGGTTTATTTTGGTTAGTGCTATATTATGGCACGGTAATTCAGCAAGAGAAGCGGGGAGTTTGTAGCATGACAAATTTACTTCAGAGCATATTACTGTGGTTATTGTACATTTCATCGTTTTACGCCTTTATTCCGAGTTTAGTTAGCAGACTTTTCGGTTTTCGTGTGTTCAGGCGCGGGAGAAGTGAGACGGAGTTTTCCTTAACATTTGATGATGGGCCGGACCCGGAATACACACCCAGATTGCTTGATTTACTGCGTCAGTATGAAGCAAAGGCAACGTTTTTTGTAGTCGGCGAGCATGCAGCCCGTCATCCCGAGCTTATTCAGCGTATACATGAGGAAGGTCATCTTCTCGGAATTCATAATTATATTCATAAAACGAATTGGTTGATGCGGCCGCGTACGGTTCGAGATCAAATTCAACGAACAGGTCAGATTATTCAAGGGGTAACGGGGGTAAAAACTTGTTATTATCGTCCACCATGGGGCATTATGAATCTGTTTGATTTCTTCAGTAAAAAAGATCGCCGTATTATTCTGTGGTCGTCCATGTTTGAGGACTGGAGAAGCAGTGTGGGCGTTGAGAAATTGACGGAACGGATGTTGAAGGAGCTAAGGGGCGGAGAGGTCATGTTACTGCATGATCGAGGGACTACTCTAGGCGCTGATGCACACGCGCCGGAGCAGATGCTTCAGGCGCTCGAAGTCGTATTGCAGGAAGCAAACAGGCAGCATTTGCACAGTGTACGCATCGATACGTTGATGGGAGGCGTTACGGTGAGCGAATCTAAAAGTACAGGTCAACCACAAACACATTTATCACCTTGGAAACGTATGGTTGTTGCGTTATGGCTAGGCTGGGAGAAGTTGTTTCATTGGGTATACCATTTGCATACAGCATCGCCAGAGGACCCATTGTTACACTACCGCTCCCGCGTATATCATGGAGCATTGGTTGAAATGAATGACGGTCATGTGATTCGTAACGGAGATCCGGTTATAGAACTTCATTTTGATAATAAAAAGCTTTTCGATCTAGGTATGACTTCACGCTCAAGTATGCATCTGGCCATTCGCATGATTCGGGCCATGGAACAGCAGCTTCCTGATTTGGCCCGGCAGGTCGCACTTGAACCTGAACTTCGTTCAGCCAAGGCTCTATACGGTGTGAGTATGATTAACCGGGGACCGGAGAAATTTGGGTTTACGGTTCGGGAGTTAGCTCCTGGTCCGTTCAGTTCTGCATCCAAAGTATATCTGAAACTTCTGCTAAGCGTCATTCATCCGGCTGGAACGAAACGTCTGAAGCAGCGATCCGAACAATTGGTTCCCAAAATGATTGCCATGCCGCTTGATGTACTGCTGGATCGATATGGTCAGCACGCAATGGTAGCAGCGACAGTGGAACAGTCCTCAGAGGAATTGTTGGTTCCTGAACAGGATTTTGTACCTGAACGAAACTGAATGCGAAATAAATAAAGAAAAGGGTTGCCCTTCGCCGAAGTCGGCTGAAGAGCAACCCTTTATTTATGTTTCCGATATAGAAATTCACCGGATATCTCATACTTGAATTAGATACTCAGTACGCCGCCGTTGCTTGCATTCGTTACCAGTTTGGAATAACGAGCGAGGTAACCGGTTTTTACTTTCGGCTCAAAGCCTTTCCAACCTGCGCGACGACGTTCGAATTCTTCGTCACTGATATGCAATTCAATGATGCGGTTGTTCAGATCAAGTTCAATGATGTCTCCTTCTTCAACAAAAGCGATTGGACCGCCTTCAGCAGCTTCCGGAGAGATATGTCCGATACTGATTCCGCGGGATGCCCCAGAGAAGCGTCCGTCGGTGATCAGACCTACTTTGGCACCAAGGCCCATACCTACGATCTGAGAAGTAGGAGCGAGCATCTCAGGCATACCTGGTCCGCCTTTTGGTCCTTCATAACGGATAACAACAACATGTCCTTCTTTTACTTTGCCGTTCGCAATACCTTCCAGCGCTTGTTCCTGGGAGTCGAAGCAAATAGCAGGACCTTTGTGATATCCGCCAACCGAAGCGTCAACAGCACCAACCTTGATGATGGCACCTTGAGGTGCAAGGTTACCAAACAATACAGCCAAGCCGCCTTTTTCGGAATGCGGGTTATCCAGGTGATGGATGACATTTGTATCTTGGATTTCCTGACCTTCAACGTTCTCACGGATCGTTTTACCTGTTACTGTGATACAGTCGCCATGAATTGCACCTGGTTTCTTGAGCAATTCGTTCAGAACTGCACTTACGCCACCCGCATTGTGAACATCTTCGATGTGAAGATCGGAAGCGGGTGCCAATTTGGCCAAGTGAGGAACGCGGTTAGCAACTTCATTGATTCGCTCGATTGGATAATCAATGCCTGCTTCATGAGCCAGTGCCAATGTATGAAGTACCGTATTCGTGGAACCACCCATAGCCATATCCAGTGCAAAAGCATTGTCGATGGCTTCTACAGTAACGATATCGCGTGGTTTCAGATCCATTTTGATGAGTTCCATCAGTTGTTTAGCAGATTGTTTAACAAACTCACGACGCTCAGGAGCAACAGCCAGGATGGTTCCGTTACCTGGCATAGCCAGTCCCATCGCTTCAGCCAGACAGTTCATGGAGTTCGCGGTAAACATACCGGAGCATGATCCACATGTTGGACAGCCGAACTGTTCAAGTTCAAGCAAGCTCTTGTCATCGATTTTACCAGCTTGATAAGCACCTACGCCTTCAAATACGGAAGTCAGGGACAGAGCTTTACCGTTGCTGTCACGACCTGCCTTCATTGGACCGCCGCTGACAAACACAGTAGGGATATTACAGCGGAGTGCGCCCATCATCATGCCTGGTGTGATTTTGTCACAGTTCGGGATACATACCATGCCGTCGAACCAGTGTGCAGATACAACGGTTTCCACGGAATCCGCGATAATGTCACGGCTTGGCAGCGAGTAACGCATACCAATGTGTCCCATGGCGATTCCGTCGTCAACTCCGATGGTGTTGAATTCGAATGGAACGCCACCGGCTTCACGAATAGCTTCCTTTACAATTTTACCGAATTCCTGCAGGTGGACATGGCCGGGCACGATATCGATGTAAGAGTTACAAACGGCAATAAATGGTTTGCCAAAGTCCTCTTCTTTAACGCCCGCTGCGCGGAGCAAACTGCGGTGCGGTGCACGGTCAAAACCTTTTTTGATCATATCGGAACGCATCTTCTTGGCTGACATGGTGTATTTCCCCCCAAATTTATAATATTGAGCAACATGAATGGAAATATAAATGGCAGTGCATCTGTCGTTTAATTTCATCCGTACTCTAAAAAAATAGACCAGTGATACTGGTTTCGAGCTTCCCGTAGTTTGCGAAGTTCTTTGCTGCTTTAAACCCGTGAACAACCCGGTTTTTCTATAGAGTCTATCACAACCGTCGTCATATTTCTACAATTCAATAGAAAGAAGCTTCAATCCATTAGTGGAATGAAGCTTTCTTGATTTTGATGCACTGCCTCAAGTGATCTTTCACCGCTACCCATGGGGATTGGCTAACTACTCCCGCCTTTGCGGCCAATCTCCCGATAGAATTCTTTATTATGAGTGTCGGAAGTTGCTTCTCCACCCTTACGTCCAATTTCCTTATAGAACTGAGAATCGTGCGCATCTGAAGTCGCTTCTCCACCTTTTTTACCTATCATTTGGTAGAAGCTCCGATCATGTTTTTTGGAGGTGGCCTTGCCACCTAATCTACCCGCTTCCTCGCGACTCATTTTGTGTTCAGACGTCTGTGGACGTGCCATTACAAATCACTCCTTATATCATAAGTAGATTGTTGTAGCGCGTATTCCTACTTACCACATAATTTCCAGCCTGAAACAAGTTGATGTTGATGAAAAGGAGCAGGATTACAGTTCATCTAAACCAGGATGCTGAACGTTTTAATACCCCCTGACGATTGAAGTGAAAGCGGGCAATATCTGGCTCAATGAGTGGCCGAAAGGCATGACGGACGGCTGGGTGGGCCAGCGTTATAGCGAACAATAACGCAATGGAGACAATTACCGGAATGTACAAGCTGGTCTCCATATAGTTGTAAACCCCGGACCAGACCGCCAAGCGAACGAGAAATCCATGTAAAAGGAACACATACAGAGTGCGTCGTCCCAAATCAGTCAATCTGGATGTTAATGAAGGGACCCATGCGAGAAATAATGCTCCTGATCCAATTTCAAGTGCATAGATTCCAAGTCGGTAAATTCCTGCAAACCACTCATGATGTCCGAGCTCTGCGTATGTCATGCTTCCCAGTAACCAGCCTGGTGAAATGTTGAGCCCTCCAAGTCCAATCCAACCAAGAAGAGCAGCAGATAACGTAGCTGCAATTCTTCGGCCCCAGCCGGATCGCAAATGGGAGCGGATGGACGCTCCGTAGTCATACCCGATAACAAAGAAAGGAAGAAATACAAACGTTCGGCTGAAGCTCAGCCAGAAACCGTCAATGGGCAAATATCCGGCACATACTCCCAGCATCACGGCACCGAGTAATCTATAGATTGGTTTCCAGGAGAGTGTAAGACGAAGCAATAGCCGCCAGCAGAAATGACTTGCCAGAAACCAGAGCAATAGATAAGGTGCAAAGAAAGAAAACCGCATATGCGGTGTGTGGAATACGGTGTAATCCATTACTGCATATAGAGACTGAAACAGCAGGTACTGTAATGCAATTTGCTTAAGCACATTGCGGCCAGAAGTACCTTTGAGTGAATGTCTGGCAAAGTAGCCAGTTACCCATACAAATAGCGGCATGTGAAACGTATATATCCACAGAAACATAGCCTCTGCTCCTGCAAAACGTGTAATGATTGGTTCAAGAGCATTGCCCGCTAGTACACAGACAATGAGCATAAAGCGTAAGTTATAAAAAAAGGAATCCTGATCGTCGTGAATGATGGTCGGTTTGTTCATGTTGTAGCCCTCCTGATAACCCTTGGCGATTGCAATCTGGTACTGTAATAAGGGTAATATGGATGTGTAACATTAATTGTGATATATTTCACATGAGAAAGCGCTATCCTTTCTCAAAGCTGTGACAACAAAATGAACGCTCCGGGATTGACAACGGTTGCATAGAGGCTGACAATGGGGAAAGAAGATGAGAAATTGTAAATATAAGGAGGGGAGAATTCATGTCGACGAATACCCGCCCTAGCCCGGAAATTGTTACGTTTGGCGAAAGCATGGGTTTGCTGACAGCAAAGGATACAAGAGGTCTCGAATATGCAGCGACATTAGACAAATCATTTGGGGGCGCGGAGAGTAATCTGGCGATAGGTGTATCCCGACTAGGGCATACCAGCGGCTGGTTTGGCCGCCTGGGTAATGATCCGATCGGTAACATGATCTTGAAGGCTATTCGTGGTGAAGGTGTAGATGTATCCAGAGCAAGGATGAGCGACAAAGAGCCCACCGGTTTGATGATTCGTGAGAACGCTTCCGGGAAAGCCTCGGTGCACTATTATAGGAAGCTATCCGCTGCAAGTGCGATTACCCCTGAAGATCTGGACACGGATTATATCGCGGGTGCGCAAATCCTTCACGTTACAGGCATCACCGCAGCAATAAGCGCGTCGGGACTTGCTACTGTTGAAGCTGCTATACATATAGCTAAGCAGGCTGGTGTGAAAGTGAGTTTTGATCCTAATCTGCGTCTTAAACTGTGGTCAGCTGAAGAGGCTCGTCCCGTACTGCTTCGTCTGGCTGAGCAAGCGGATTATTTCTTGCCGGGTCTGGATGAGATGAAACTTCTGTATAACGAAGAAGATAATCAAAAAGTACTTGAGCGGTTGTCAGCCATGAATGCAGTCTGTATCGTGAAGGGCGGCCCTGATTTGACCTACGTATTGGTGAATGGTACCCTAACGGAAGTTCCGTACTTCAAGGCAGATCATGTCTTGGATACGGTTGGGGCAGGAGATGGATTCTGTGCGGGCTTTTTGTCCGGCCTTATCAAAGGATATTCTCCGCAGGAGGCGACCCGTCTCGGGAATTTGACCGGTTCCATGGTAATACAGGCTGTTGGCGATTGGGAGGCGCTCCCGACGTGGGAGCAGGTCGAGGCCAAGCTGAACAATGTAGCTCATGTTGAGCGCTAGTCGCTGCTGATATCATATATGTCTCATCTTCGTTCTTTAATGTAAGGCTTGTAATAGACAACCACATTGACAAGGGAGAGAATGAAATGAAGAAGCTTCAGCTGCTACAAAAAATAACGGACAGTGGGGTTGTTGCGGTTCTGCGTGCAGATTCTGCTGATCAGGTTATCGCCATGGCCGAACAAGCCATCGCGGGTGGCATCAAGATTATCGAGATTACGATGACTGTGCCTAGTGCCCTCAAAGCCATCGAGAAATTAAGCCGTGTATACCATTGGAACACACAAGATCCAGAGAAATTTGCCATTATTGGAGCTGGAACGGTGCTTGAACCCCAGACAGCGCGTGCCGCGATTATGTCAGGGGCCGAGTTTGTTGTGGGTCCTTCCCTGAACCCGGACACTGTGAAAATCTGCAACCTGTACCGGATTCCGATTCTTCCAGGGGTGATGACCATTGCGGATGTACAACGTGCATTGGAACTTGGCGTGGATATTGTGAAGTTGTTCCCGGGTAATCTCTACGATCCGTCCATTATCAAAACGATGAAAGGACCTATGCCACAAGCGAATTTTATGCCGACCGGTGGGGTGTCCTTGTCCAATCTAGGTGACTGGATTAAGGGAGGCGCTGTTGCTGTAGGTATTGGCTCGGACCTTACAGCGGAAGCAGTGAAGACGGGGGACTTGAGTCATGTTCGCCGCAAAGCGGAACAATATATGGATGCATACCGCAAGGCCAAGGCTGAATAGCGATGAATGATGTAGAAGGGGAGCCTCAGGAATGAAGGCTCCCGTTCTGCAAGCCGCTGCACCTGCGGAAGTGCAGAAAGGTGATGAACGTTGAGAAACCGATATAATACAGGGCGCAAGAAGAGGGGCATCGGGAAATTCCTGCTCGTTCTTCTGGCGCTCATTGTCATTGGGTGTGGGTTTGTGGCCTGGAAGCTGTTTACGCCTTATGGACCACAAGAGATGGCTCAGACAGCCATGGAAACTGCAAATCAGGTGACTGTAACTGAAAAAGACAACTGGATTGATTTTGTGCCGGACAAATCTGTTGGGGTGAGTGTTATTTTTTATCCAGGTGGACTGGTTAAACCGGAAAGTTATGCACCTCTTGCCCATGAGCTTGCGGCAGCAGGACATCATACTATTATTGCGAAAATGCCGGTTAATCTGGCGGTACTCAAGCAGAATCTCGCAGATGATATTATTACAGCCTATCCGGATGAACAATTTGTTATGGGAGGGCATTCTCTTGGTGGATCGATGGCGGCACGTTATGCGGCTTCCCATCCAGATGCACTTCAGGGCATCTTTTTCCTCGCATCTTATCCGGATGAAAAAGGCAGTGTGAAGTCACTGGGGATACCCGCGTTATCCATACTGGGTACTAATGATGAAGTGGTGAATGCCACAAAGTATCAGAATGGTCGGGCATATTTGCCAGAAGATACGGTGTATTACACTATCGAAGGTGGTAACCATTCGCAGTTTGGTGACTATGGCCACCAGAGCGGTGACGGTGAAGCTGGGGTAAGTGAAGAGGAGCAGCTGTCCCAAACGGTTAAAACGACTGTAGGTTGGCTGGATACAATCAAGTAGGCTGCAAGTTCAACGGTGAAAGGGACTAATCCATAGCAGGCGGAAACTGGAGGTGATACGTATGTCCATGCTGCAAATCCATGGTAAGCAAGTTACCTGCCGAGGCATTCTTTTTGATAAGGATGGAACGCTGCTGGATTTCTTACAGCTATGGGGACCGTGGGCGGAGTCTTTGCTGAATCAGTTGGAATCACAACTGTCAGAGCTTGGTGCCTCGTTCACGGTAGAGCGTGAGCAAGTTCTCGGTACGGTCCGCAATCGCGAAGGTCAGCTGATCGGATATGATCTTCAAGGGCCTTTAGCTATTGCCACGGTGGACGAGAGCAACGGTTTGCTTGCTGGGCAGTTGTATGCCGCAGGCATGCCGTGGAACGAAGCAATCACTACGATTCGCCATTTTTCCAGTGTCGCCATGGATGAGGTACGGCAGAGAAAAATGGCTGAATCGCTGCCAGGATTAAATGCATTTTTGCAGAGCTGTCAGGAAGCATCGATTCCGATGGCAGTGGTCACTTCGGACAGCACAGCTGCTGCCGAGGAACATCTAGAGTGGATGGGCATCCGGTCATATTTTACATCGATTGTTGGCAGTGACCGGGTGACTCGGGGCAAACCGGATGGAGAGGCTGCGGTTCTCGCTTGCCGGGAATTACATATTCTTCCTGAAGAGGCTGTTGTGATCGGTGACAGCAATGGAGATATGCAGATGGGACGTAACGCAGGAGTGTCCTGTAGGATTGGCTTCTGTCCAGAAGTCGAGGGAAGCCACTATTTATATGACGCCGATGTCATTATCCAAAATTATGATGAGTTAAAAATCATCTCTGAACGTTCCTCACAGGGGTGATCTCGTAAAGGAGGAGAGAGGATGAACGCAACAGAACAACTGGCTGCCTGGATTAAGGAAAGTTCAAATATTGTTTTTTTCGGAGGGGCCGGAACTTCAACGGAAAGCGGGATTCCCGACTTCCGCTCTGCCGCTGGTTTATACCAGACAGAGCAGCATTCACCCTATCCACCGGAAGAGCTACTGAGCCGACATTTTTTTGACCAGCATGCGGATATTTTTTATGATTTTTATCGAGGTAAAATGCTACATCCCGATGCGATGCCCAATGGCTGCCATCGACTGCTCGCCAGATTGGAGCAGGAAGGAAAACTTCAGGCGGTTATCACACAAAATATCGACGGGTTGCACCAGAAGGCTGGCAGCAGCAACGTCCTGGAGCTTCATGGTTCGATCCATCGAAACGCCTGTATGGATTGCAAGAGGTTTTACGGGTTGGATGACATTATTACGGCAAAAGATACGGTTCCTCGTTGCACTGCGTGTGGTGGCGTGATAAAGCCGGATGTTGTGCTGTATGAAGAAGAACTGGACCAGACGATATTATATCGTTCGGTTGATGTACTGTCCTCGGCGGATTTGCTGTTGGTAGGTGGAACTTCATTAACGGTGTATCCTGCCGCTCAATTGATTACGTATTTTCAAGGGAAACACACGGTCTTGCTTAATGCTACACCTACGGCTTACGACAGGCAGGCTGATTTGCTGATTACAGACCCTATTGGTGAGGTAATGAATAAGGTGGACCAGCTTCTTGGTTAAACGTAAGTCAACAATGTCCGAATAACCGCATTCTCCGGCATACGGACCGGGTACTAGAGGCGGAACCTGGGGAAAGAAGGGATTCATGATGGTCTACGTAGCCAGCGATGCACGCTACGAAACAATGAAATACAACCGCGTTGGACGTTCAGGTTTGAAACTGCCAGCGATTTCACTTGGGTTATGGCATAATTTTGGTGGCATTAATAATGCGGAGAACGGCCGTAATATGATCACCCGTTCGTTTGATCTGGGCATTACGCATTTTGATCTTGCCAACAATTATGGTCCGCCGGCAGGTTCAGCAGAGCAGTTATTCGGTCAGGTATTGGCACAGGATCTGAAGCCATATCGAGATGAACTCGTCATCTCGACCAAAGCCGGGTACTATATGTGGCCTGGACCTTACGGTGAGTGGGGTTCTCGTAAAAACCTGGTTTCCAGTCTCAATCAGAGCTTGAAGCGCATGGGTCTCGATTACGTAGACATCTTTTATTCTCATCGTTATGACCCCGAAACACCTCTGGAAGAAACGATGATGGCGCTGGACCATATTGTTCGTTCCGGCAAAGCATTGTATGTCGGCATCTCCAACTATCCTGCAGAACAGACGAAGCAGGCGGCCGAGATTCTCAAAGGCCTGGGTACTCCTTTGTTGATTCATCAACCCAAATATTCCATGCTGGATCGCTGGATTGAGGATGGCCTACAGGATGTACTTGATGAGTATGGAACAGGCAGCATCGCTTTTTGTCCATTGGCACAAGGCGTGCTCACCAATAAATATCTGAATGGCATTCCAGAAGATTCACGTGCCAAGGGCCCGTCTGTATTCTTGAATGAAAACAACATCTCGCCAGAGACATTGCGCAAAGTGCGTGCTCTGAACCAGATTGCAGCATCGCGTGGTCAGAGTCTGGCCCAATTTGCTCTGGCTTGGGTATTGCGTGATGGCAAGGTAACTTCTGCGCTGATTGGTGCAAGTCGTCCTTCGCAGATTGAAGAGAATGTGGCTGCTCTCAGCCAGTTGGAATTCTCCTCAGAGGAATTGGAGCGTATTGAATCGATTCTCCGTCCGGAACCGGATCATAAATAAAGTTCAAAAGGTGCATCTTAGCCATAATGGCGGGATGCACCTTTTTTGTTCCTTATTATGCAGACCTATGGGATAGGAGATCCTACTTTTGATTACAGGGTTACCGCTGGTTCGGTGGTACTTGGCGTGTCGCTCGATGCAAGGACCTGTTAAGGATGTTTTCCCGGTACAGACTAGGGGCTTCCCCGTGGAATCGTTTGAACTGTTTGGAGAAATACAGCGCATCTGGCAAGCCCACGGAGGCGGATACCTGTTCGATGGACAGATCCGGGCGTTCCCGCAGCAGCTGACGCGATTTATCGATTCTCAGTTTAAGCAGGTAGGTAACTGGTGATAGTCCGGTTTCCTGTTTGAAAATGCGAGACAGGTACGCACGATTATAGCCAAGACTGGCTGACATTTGCTCAATCGAGACAGGGTAGGCATATTGGGTAGACATGTATTGAATCATCTGTTTTACAGTTCTTCGTATGGAAGATTCACCTGGTATTAAGGTTTGACCCTGAGAAAGGTGATTTTGTGCCTCGGCTAGAATCATATATAACGTACCCAATGATGTAAAATGAGAGCTTTCTTTCCGCTCGGCAAAAGCCGTCTGCATCACGGATAACCAGTCGGAAATACCACAGGAAGGACCGGCATGAAAGACGGATTTCTCCGGACGGAAACCTGCTTCCTCTATATGCTTCGCAGCCTGGCTGCCGGTAAAGGCCATCCAGCGGTATTGCCAGGGATGTCGTGCATGGGATTGATAGCTTACAAGCTGTCCCGGTTGAATGAGAAAACAGTCTCCTGCGGATAGTTCGTAGGTATGTAGTTCAGTACGGAACGTACCGGCTCCTTTTTCTACATAGTGCAATAGATAATAATCGTATAGCTTAGGGCCAAGGGCGTGACCGGGAAGGGTCTGGCTTGCGCCTGCAAAGAGGACATGCAATGCCCCTTTTTCATAATAAACAGGATTGGAGGCAACCGAGTAGCTGAGTGCTCCACTTTTGCCAGAGGTTTCCGGAATATGTTTTATCGGATCCCCCGTTGCACCCGTTTTTGAAGCTTCCTTACGTTGTTCAGTCATGATGACATTCCTTTCCTTCCTGGATGTTCCATTCATTATACGTCGAAAGGTCACATTTATCCATATGGAACACACATGGTTGCATTTCAAGAGGAACCGCCTTCTTGTATAATAACATTAAGAAAACCAACAACATTGAGATGGGGTGCAGCAGCAATGAACATAAATGAATTGAAACAAAAGTTTATTGACAAGTACGGAGAGAGTGGAGCGGACATCCGTGTATTCCATGCCCCTGGGCGGGTGAATCTGATCGGTGAGCACATTGACTATAACGGGGGGTACGTGCTTCCGGCAGCGCTTGAATTCGGTACCACTTTGATTATCCGAGAGCGTGAGGACAACAAGTTGCAGTTGACTTCCACGAATATGTCCTATGAAGGAACGCTGGATACGTCCTCCATTGGCAAAGAGAAAACAGGGGAATGGACGGATTACCCGGTAGGCGTCATGGTTGAACTGCAAGGCAAAGGCGTAAAAGTAACCAAAGGTTATGACTTCCTCTATCATGGAGAAATTCCGAACGGCGCAGGACTTTCCTCTTCCGCATCGCTGGAGGTACTTACTGGGTATGCCATCCAGTCACTTGAAGGTGTTAAGGATATTGATACGGTTCAACTGGCGCTGCTGTCCCAAAAGGCAGAGAACGAATTCGTTGGCGTCAACTGTGGCATCATGGATCAGTTCGCTGTAGCTAATGGAGCAGAGGATCATGCGATCCTGCTGATGTGTGACACCCTTGAATATGAAAAAGTGCCATTCCGTACTGGCGCCTACAAGCTGGTCATTGGTAACACGAACAAACGTCGGGGGTTGGTAGACTCGGCTTATAACGAACGTCGCTCCCAATGTGAGCAGGCACTTGCCATTTTAAAAGAACAATTGCCTGCACTGAACTATCTGGCGCAACTTACACCTGAACAATTCGTTACACTGCAGGATCATATCAAGGATGAGAAGGTAAGACAGCGTGCCCAGCACGTCGTGGAAGAGAATGCACGTGTACTTGCATCGGTGGATGCACTGCGTGATAACGATCTGGAAACCTTCGGCAAGCTGATGAATGCTTCTCATGAATCGCTTCGTTATCTATATGAAGTGAGTTGCGAAGAGCTGGACGTGATGGTTGAAGAAGCTCAACGAATTCCAGGCACTCTGGGTGCACGCATGACCGGAGCAGGATTCGGAGGCTGCACAGTTTCCCTTGTGCATGAGGACGATGTAGAGCGTTTTGTAAGCGAAGTTGGAGCGGCATATGAAGCACGTACCAGTCTCAAAGGCGATTTCTATGTATGCGGAGTAGGCGACGGCGTTAAAGAATTGAAGGAGGCGAAGTAAGATGGCAATTTTGGTGACAGGTGGAGCAGGTTATATTGGTTCTCATACGGTAGCGGCTTTGTTGGAGCGTGGCGAAGAGGTCGTTGTACTGGATAACTTGCAGACAGGGCATCGTGAAGCTCTGCTGGGCGGAAAATTGTATGAAGGTGATCTGCGTGACAAGGAACTTCTGGCGAAGCTGTTCGCTGAGAATTCCATTGACGCAGTCATCCACTTTGCAGCGAACTCACTGGTTGGCGAGAGTATGAAAGATCCTGTGAAATACTATGACAACAACGTGTTTGGCACATTGTGCCTGCTGGAAGCGATGAATGCAGCGAATGTACGTCGCATCGTCTTCTCCTCCACGGCTGCTACTTATGGCGAGCCGGAGAAAGTGCCAATTGAAGAGAGCGACCGCACAGAGCCTACGAATGTTTATGGTGAAACCAAGTTGATGATGGAGCGCATGATGTCCTGGTTCGATAAAGTACAGGAAATCCAATACGTCTCCCTTCGTTACTTCAATGCTGCCGGAGCCCATGATAGCGGCAAAATCGGTGAAGATCACCAGCCGGAGAGCCACCTTATTCCACTCGTACTGCAAACGGCATTGAAACAACGTCCACACATCGCCGTGTTCGGTGATGACTATGCGACCGAAGACGGAACCTGTGTACGTGATTACATCCACGTAAGTGATCTGGCGGATGCGCATCTGCGGGCCGTAGACTATCTCCGTAAAGGAGAGAACAGCAACGTGTTCAACCTGGGCAACGGTCAAGGTTTCTCTGTTAAACAGGTTATTGAGACGGCCAAGAAAGTAACCGGACTGGATATTCCGGTTGTACAGGAACCACGTCGTGCGGGTGATCCAGCTGTACTGGTGGCTTCGTCTGCCAAAGCAAGATCCGTACTGGGCTGGAATCCGAAATGGACGAATCTTGAAGATGTCATTCAAAGTGCATGGAGCTGGCATCAGTCCCACCCTGACGGCTACGGAAAAAACTAGGAGGCGAACATCGATATGTCACAGACTCATATTGCAGCAGGCGCCACAGAGCGGACACCGGAGCAGCAGGAAGCACTGCATGCCATTGAACGTCTGGTAGCATTTGCCTTGCAGAACAAATTGATTGAAGAAGCGGATCGGGATTACAGCCGTAATCTACTACTGGAACAGTTTGGGTTCTCCGAGCCGTATGCTGGAGTATTAAACGAGATGGTGCTAGATGGACCCCAACCATTGCTGGATACGCTGATTGATTATGGATTTGAGATCGGACTTATACCTGAAAATACGGATACGTACCGCGATTTGCTCGATGCGAAAATTATGGGTCAATTGATGGCCCGTCCATCCGAGGTGGTACGCGCATTCCGTCATACAGAGCAGACTGAAGGCATCGAGGCGGCTACCTCCCAATTTTATGAGCTTTCGATTCATTCCAATTACATTCGGATGGACCGCATCTCCAAGAATGTGTATTGGACACAGGATACAGCTTATGGAGACATGGAGATTACGATTAACCTCTCCAAGCCGGAGAAAAGTCCGAAGGAAATTGCGATGGCCAAGCTGCTTCCGCCTCCGGTATATCCGAAATGCCAACTCTGTCGTGAAAATGTGGGCTATGCTGGTCGGGTCAACCACCCGGCCCGTCAAAACCTGCGTGTCATTCCATTGGAATTGAACGGCGAACCTTGGTTCTTCCAATATTCTCCATACGTGTACTACAACGAGCACTGCATTATTTTCCATCACGATCATGTGCCGATGAAATTAACCAAAGATACGCTGCGCAGGCTGCTGGCTTTCGTGGGGGAGTATCCACATTACTTTATTGGTTCCAATGCCGATCTGCCCATCGTTGGCGGCTCCATCCTGACTCATGACCACTTCCAGGGTGGGCGTCATACCTTTGCCATTCAAAATGCGAAGCCAGAGGCGGTATTCCGCCACGCTGGTTCACCGGGACTTACGCTTAGTCTTGTGAAATGGCCAATGTCCGTATTGCGACTGGCATCACAGGATCCGGCTGAGTTGCTCGAAGCGGGGAACGCTGTTTATGAAGCGTGGAAGGTATACAGCGATTCTACAGTGGAAATCGAAGCATTCAGTGAGGTTGATGGAGAGCGAATTCCACACAATACGGTAACTCCAATCGTTCGTCGTAGTTCAGACGGTGGATATGAGATGGACCTCGTTCTGCGGAACAACCGTACGAATGATGAACATCCCGAAGGAATTTTCCACCCGCATCGCGAAATGCATCATCTGAAGAAGGAGAACATTGGACTCATCGAAGTGATGGGGCTTGCAATCCTGCCAGGCCGTTTGAAAGAAGAGCTGGACAGCATCGCGGAGATTCTCGCTGGGGATACCAAACTTGCTGAGGCGGCCAAAACTTCCGAACATGTGTTGAACAAACATCTGGGCTGGGCAGAAGAATTGATCGAACGTTTCGGTCCAAACCTGAACAAGGAGCAAGCCGTCGCGCTTGTGCAACAGGAAGTAGGCTTGAAATTTGCCGAGATTCTGGAGCATGCAGGTGTGTACAAATATGATGAGGCAGGGCGCCAAGCCTTCCGTCGTTTTGTAAGTAGTATGGGGTATACCGAATAGTAGTCAACAACTAACCAAAACACCCGCCCAATCATGAGCGGGTGTTCTTGTCGTTCTTGACATTTGTGTGCATTGGAATGAACTTCCGGGCCAGTTATAATAGAGGGAAGTCCTAGAGTACCACAATGAATTGAGGAAATGGGGTTAATAATATGGAAAAGCAGGCATTGGATATTCCGTTGATCACAGATGCTGAGGAACTGCAAGGCATGGTGGGTGAACCGCATGAACATGTGCGTAACAAGGCAATCTCATTTGTGGATTCACATGTTCAGAACTTTCTATCCATATCACCATTATTTTTCCTCTCCACGTCCGATCGTGATGGGAAAAGTGATGTGTCACCCCGGGGCGATGGAGCGGGATTCGTAAAAGTTTATGATACATACCGGCTCATTTATCCCGAACGCCCAGGCAATCGGCGGATAGACTCCTTGTTGAACATTTTGTCTAACCCTAGTATTGGCATGCTCTTTTTGATTCCGGGTCTGAATGAAGTGCTGCGCATTAATGGTACAGCGTCCATTACCAAGGATGAAGAATTTATCGCGAGTATGGGCTGGAGCGGTAAAACCATTGGGGCAGCTGTCATTGTGGATGTGGAAGAATGCTTCATTCATTGTCCACGAGCGTTTAAACAAGCGGGATTATGGTCGTCTGAGACATGGGTGGATAAGGAAAGCCTGCCTTCAACCAGTGAAATGTTCCGTGCACACTTGCAAATCAACGGGTTGCTATAAAGTGAGTGACTATCGATTTGTTTTTGTATAATCGGGGTACTATAATGGGAGTTGCACTAAAATATGAATCTCCATTGGAGGCGACATAGATATGAGATCTTTTCAATTTTATAATCCAACCCGATTGATTTTCGGTAAAGGTCAGCTGGAAGCACTGAAAACTGAAGTGCCGAAATACGGCAAACGGGTTCTGCTTGTATATGGTGGCGGCAGTATCAAACGTAGCGGTTTGTACGATCAGGTGATCGGTTTGTTGAAGGAAGTAGGAGCTGAAGTTACGGAGCTGGCTGGTGTAGAACCGAACCCACGTCTTTCGACGGTGCACAAAGGTGTAGACCTCTGCAAAACGAACAACATTGACCTGGTCCTCGCTGTAGGTGGCGGCAGTGTACTGGATTGTGCAAAAGCAATTGCCGTAGGTGCCAAGTATGACGGCGACATGTGGGACTTTGCTCAGCGCAAAGCCGTTGCACAGGACGCTCTTCCGCTCGGTACCGTGCTGACAATGGCTGCAACTGGTTCCGAAATGAACTCCGGTTCGGTAATCACGAATCAAGATACACAGGAGAAGTTGGGCTGGGGCAGTGCGTATTCGTTCCCTGCGTTCTCGATCCTTGATCCGGTAAATACATATACTGTTCCTCTGGACCAAACGGTTTATGGCATGGTTGATATGATGTCCCACGTACTGGAGCATTACTTCCATCTGGATGCCAACACACCGGTTCAGCTCGGGTTCTGTGAGACGATTCTGCGCACAGTTATGGATGCAGCGCCTCGTCTGGTTGAAGACCTGGAGAACTATGAACTGCGTGAAATGATTCTGTACTGCGGAACAATGGCATTGAACGGCGTACTGAACATGGGTCTCGCTGGTGACTGGGCTACTCACAATATTGAACACGCGGTATCCGCAGTGTATGATATTCCTCATGGCGGAGGGCTCGCGATTCTGTTCCCGCATTGGATGAAGCATAATGTGGACGTAAATGTGGATCGTTTCAAACGTCTGGCGATCAATGTGTTCGAAGTTAATCCTGAAGGTAAATCGGACAAACAGATTGCTGAAGAAGGTATTGATGCGTTGAGCAAATTCTGGACATCCATTGGTGCGCCTAACCGTCTGGCTGATTATGATATCGATGACAGCCAAATCGAAGTGATGGCTGACAAAGCCATGCTCTTCGGCCCATTTGGTAACTTCAAAAAATTGCAACGTGAAGATGTTGTATCCATCTACAAAGCTTCTCTGTAAATATAAAACATAAAAACACAATAATATGATCTGAAACCGCACGTCTCCTTTAACGGAGATTTGCGGTTTTTTGTTGTGAATAAGAGCGAATTGGAGAATGTTCCAGGAACTGGACCATATTACTGTGAGAATAACCATTATCGGGTCTAGGATACAAATGAGGAAAGATTTTGAAACATAACGGCACCTTGCTACGTATTTATTTACATGAGGAATGCCCAGTTGGATGGAATTGCGGCAGAAGAGAGGAGGAACAGGGAATGGAGTCAATCTATTGGGGGTGTCTAATCGGAGGAGCCATATTTGCAGTCGTCAGTCTTGTGCTAGGTGACTTGATTGATGGCTTGCTGGACGGGGCCTTTGAATTGCCAGGCCTTGATTTTTTCAAACCTGTTGTGCTAGCTGGTTCTATAACCACCTTTGGCGGAGCCGGTATTATGCTGACACGTTATAGCTCGATAAGTGCAATTTCGGCACTGATACTATCCCTGCTTATAGGTATTGCTGCAGCCATGCTGGTATTCTTTGCATATATCAAGCCGATGCGTAACAGTGACGTTTCCATTGCGTTTTCAATGAAAGAGCTCTCCGGGAAAATTGGAGAAATCACCATTCCGGTACCGGAAAAAGGTTTTGGTGAAGTCATGATCAAGATTGCTGCCGGTAATACGGTGCACACGGCATCCAGCTTTGAACATCGTCCCATTGCGGCGGGAGCGCGTGTTGTAGTTGTGGATGTAACCGAAGGTGTACTGCGTGTATCGGAATGGGATGAAGATGTACTTAAAGATGTTTAAGGAAGTTTAACCGTTAGCAGTGTAAGCAGTCATATATGAATAAGGGGAGAGATGTGGAATGGGTGATTTGAATTTGGATATGGATGTTTTGTTGATTCCTGCAATTGTTGTCGGTGTTATTCTGATTCTTGGTTTGGCGTTCTGGGCGAGATACAAAACGGTTGGGCCGGATGAAGCCATGATCGTTACGGGTTCATTCCTTGGAAGCAAAAATATTTCCGACGATGACTCCGGACGAAAAATTAAAATTGTTCGTGGAGGCGGCGCATTTATCTTGCCAGTGTTCCAGCAGTCAGAGTTTATCTCGCTGTTGTCCCATAAGCTGGACGTTTCCACACCGGAAGTATACACGGAACAAGGCGTACCGGTCATTGCTGATGGTGTCGCCATTATCAAGGTTGGAAGCTCTGTAGAAGATGTGGCTACTGCAGCCGAGCAATTCATCGGTAAGCCGGTAGAATCGTTAAGAGGCGAAGCACAGGAAGTTCTGGAAGGGCATTTGCGGGCCATCCTCGGAACGATGACGGTGGAAGAAGTATACCGTAACCGCGATCGCTTCGCACAAGAG
Organism: Paenibacillus taichungensis; assembly: GCF_050994985.1. Taxonomy (NCBI): domain Bacteria; kingdom Bacillati; phylum Bacillota; class Bacilli; order Caryophanales; family Paenibacillaceae; genus Paenibacillus; species Paenibacillus taichungensis. The sequence continues at coordinate 622,126 of NZ_CP194720.1, forward strand.
GTTCAAGGTGTAGCTGCCAGAGATTTGAAAAAAATGGGACTGCAAATTGTCTCTTTTACTATCAAAGATGTTCGTGACAAACAAGGTTATCTGGATGCCCTCGGTAAACCGAGAATAGCAGCCGTCAAGCGGGATGCTGAAATTGCGGAAGCGGAAGCGATGCGGGATGCGCGTATTCAGAAGGCCAATGCGGAAGAGCAAGGGCAAAAAGCAGAGTTGCTGCGTGATACGAATATCGCTGAAGCTGCAAAAGAGAAGGAACTGAAAGTAGCGACGTTTAAGCGGGATCAGGATACTGCTAAAGCGGAAGCGGATCAGGCGTACCATATTCACGAAGCACGTGCGAGACAAACCGTGGTGGAAGAAGAAATGAAAGTTGAACTCGTTCGTAAAGAACGTGAGATTGATCTGCAAGAGAAAGAAATTATCGTACGTGAGAAACAATATGATGCTGAAGTGAAGAAAAAGGCGGAAGCGGATCGTTATGCGGTGGAGCAGGCTGCCGAAGCGGATAAAGCCAAAAGAATGCGTGAAGCCGATGCAGTACAGTACTCCATTGAAACGCATGCAAAAGCTACTGCTGAGCAGAAGCGTCTTGAAGGTCAAGCGATGGCGGATGCTGAACGCGCCAAAGGTACAGCGGATGCAGAGGTCATTCGTCTCCGGGGTCTGGCGGAAGCAGAAGCGAAAGAAAAACTGGCCGAGGCGTTCCAAAAGTTCGGCGAAGCTGCCGTGCTCGATATCATTGTCAAAATGCTGCCTGAACTTGCTGGTAAAATTGCAGAGCCGATCTCCGCGATTGATAAGCTGACCGTTGTGGACACAGGGAAGGGTGAAGGCGCCACTCGTGTAAGTAATTATGTAACTGAGCTCATGGCGACAGCTCCCGAGATGCTCAAAAGTGTCTCCGGCATTGATGTGGAGCAGTTAATTAAAGGTCTCACCAAGCCTAGAACAACAGCACCGGTTGCTATCCAACAGAGTGAACCTGTAACGACTCCCTCTATAATCGATAAGATTGTGGAAAAAGCTGGAGTTGACGAGTAAGACAACGAATTATAAAGCAGTCATGCTCTATTGACCTTAAGGCGAATTTTTGTTACTTTTTAAGCGAGACGTCCGGCGCGGTTTGCCCGCTTCCGGATGTCTTTTCTTTCTTACTAGGGTGTGACTGAATCACACCTAAGATGGTGTGAAAAAGAGGTGCAAATATTGAGTAGCCTGCAAGTAGCCAAAGCGCTAAATAATAATGTAATTATTGCACAGCATCCTGAACATGGAGAAGTTGTCGTGATTGGTAAAGGCATCGGCTTCAATCGGAAAACAAATGATATTATTCCACTGATGGCTGTGGAGAAGATGTTCATTTTGAGAAACCAACAGGAGCAGGAGCAGTATAAGCAGCTTTTACCACAAGTGGATGAAGCATTGATCGAAATTATTAACGAAGTCATTACGTATATTGCAGAACGTACGGATGTTCCTTTAAACGAACATATTCATATCGCGTTGACCGACCATATTTCTTTTGCATTAAAACGGAAAGAACAAGGGATTGTTATCCAGAATCCGTTTCTATATGAGACCCGTGAAATTTATCCTGACGAATATCGCATGGGTGAATATGCGGTTCGTTTGATTAAAGAAAAACTGGGTGTAGATCTGGGAATGGATGAAATCGGTTTTATTGCGCTTCACATCTACAGTGCCATGACCAACCAAAATATTTCCCAAGTTCGCGAGCATTCGCAATTGATAACCGATTTGGTGAGCCTGGTGTCCACCCAACTGGATTATTCTTTTGAGACCGAGTCACTGGATTATTCCCGGTTACTGACTCATCTTCGATTTGCCTTGGAGCGTGTCCGTCGGGGAGACAAAGTGGAAGAAATCCATAAATTGGATTCCTTGTTGAAGTTGGAATATCCTGAAATGTACTCGCTTGCATGGAAGCTAACGAAGGTGATGGAAAAAAGGTTGAATCTTCCTGTATACCCTGCTGAAGTAGGGTATCTAACCATTCATTTGCAGCGCTTGAATCAAAGGAAAGAAGAAGAGAGTAAGTGAAATATTTCCACTAGTGGAACTCTAATTTGAGAAATTTCGTGTAAAGGCTTGCATCGTTTTTGAAGTGGTGCTACAATGGTCTCCGTAATCAAGCAACTGAATAAACACAAACGACGTGTTACTGATTCGATCAGGCATGAGTTATCTAGAGCGTGATTGTTCTTACCTTATACCGGGTATGCTATACCCGAAGGTTGGACCAATTTGCTTTGTTAACTCGTGCCTTTTTTGTTTTCCCTTGCTTGCATCACAACATAAAAATTTAAAAGAAAGGGTGGATACGACGCAATGTTTAAAAAGCTTTTTGGTGTATTGCAAAGAGTAGGTAAAGCTCTTATGTTACCTGTAGCAATCTTGCCAGCGGCAGGTTTATTGCTAGGGATCGGTAACATGCTTGTGAATCCAGATTTTCTGCAGTATGCAACAGCGCTAGATACCCCATGGGTAAGCTCAATCGCGACGATTATGATGAATGCGGGTCAGATCGTATTTGATAATCTGGCATTGCTGTTCGCTGTCGGTGTAGCCGTCGGGCTGGCCGGAGGCGAAGGTGTCGCAGGTCTTGCGGCCATCATCGGTTACTTGGTCATGAACGTGACTCTGGGTACGGCTGTTGGTGTTACGCCAGCCATGATCGGCGAAGTACCGGGCTATGCCAGCATCTTGGGTATCCCTACATTGAGTACAGGTGTGTTCGGAGGTATTATCATTGGTATTACCGCCGCGCTATGTTACAATCGATTTTTCAAAATCGAACTGCCGTCTTACCTCGGTTTCTTTGCAGGTAAACGATTTGTCCCAATTATCACTTCAGTCGTTTCCCTCTTAATCGGGCTGCTTCTGGTGATCATCTGGCCTCCGATTCAAAATGGGCTGAATGCTGTATCTCACTTCATGGTAGATACAAGTCCGACATTATCGGCATTCATTTTCGGAGTAGTAGAACGGTCACTTATTCCGTTCGGTCTGCATCACATTTTCTATTCACCATTCTGGTTTGAGTTCGGTGAATATGTGAACAAAGCTGGAGATGTCATTCGTGGAGACCAGCAAATCTTCTTCAATCAACTGCGAGATGGTGTGAATCTCACAGCGGGAACGTTCCAAGTTGGTAAATTCCCGTTCATGATGTTCGGTTTGCCAGCTGCGGCGCTTGCGATGTACCATGAAGCAAGACCGGAGCACAAAAAGTATGTTGCAGGGATCATGGGTTCAGCTGCGCTGACTTCGTTCCTCACAGGGATTACAGAACCGCTTGAGTTCTCATTCCTGTTTGTAGCGCCAATCCTGTTTGCAGTACACTGTATCTTTGCAGGTTTGTCTTTCATGACGATGCAAATTCTTGGAGTCAAAATCGGGATGACATTCTCCGGTGGATTCATTGACTTCCTAATCTTCGGGATTATCCCGAACCGCACACCTTGGTGGGATGTTATCATCGTAGGTTTGATTCTTGCAGTGATCTACTATTTCGGATTCCGATTGATCATTCGCAAATTCAACCTCAAAACACCAGGTCGTGAAGAGGCAACCCCTGAAACAGCTTCGGGTGGTGCAGGCTCAGGTTCAACGGATGATCTGCCTCACAATATTCTTGCTGCCTTCGGCGGACAAGAAAATATCAAACATCTGGATGCCTGCATTACTCGTTTGCGGATTGAAGTAAATGAGAAATCCAGTGTAAATAAAGATCGTTTGAAACAATTGGGTGCATCTGGCGTACTTGAAGTGGGTAATAATGTACAAGCCATCTTCGGTACACGTTCAGATACGATTAAATCTCAAATGCAGGATATCATTGCAGGACGGACACCGGCACCAGCTCCAGCAGCTGTGGCTAAGCCAGCTCCTGAACAGGAAAAGGCGCAAGGTGAAGAAGGCGAACGTATTATTGCGGAAGACATCGTTATGCCAGTTAACGGCGAATTGATGGATATCACAAACGTTCCTGATCCGGTCTTTGCTGAGAAAATGACAGGCGATGGTTTTGCTGTTCTACCTCATGATGGCAAGATTACTTCTCCTGTATATGGTAAGGTGTTTAACGTATTTCCAAGCAAACATGCCGTGGGCATTATGTCTGACGGAGGCAAGGAAGTACTTGTTCATATAGGTGTCAACACGGTGAAGCTGAAAGGTCAGGGCTTTAACGTGCTCGTGCAGGAAGGCGACCTGGTATCGGCAGGACAGCCGATTATGGAAGTGGATTTGGAGTATGTGAAAGATAACGCTCCGTCAATCATCTCTCCGGTCATTTTCACCAACCTGCCAGAAGGCTCGACAGTGACGCTTACGAAAAGTGGGTTACTGAAAATTGGCGATCAGCCGATTATTGAGATAAAATAAGAAGTGTTACGACGATGGCAAGCAAGTGTAAATATATGCAATGCCTAAACTAAATTATTGAAAGTGAGATGATTGTAATGCAACAAACATTCAGAATTACAGACGAAGATGGTATCCACGCACGTCCGGCGACAGCCCTGGTTAATACAGCAAACAAATTCAAAGGTGCAGAATCCTTTGCAGAAGCTAACGGTAAAAAAGTAACGTTGAAATCCATCCTGGGTGTGCTTTCCCTGGGTCTGGAACAAGGCGACACCATCAGCATTATCGTTGAAGGCGAAGGAGAAGCTGAAGCTCTTCAAGCTCTGACAGACGTTATGGTTAACGAAGGGCTGGGCGAAATTAATGCTTAATGTCTCTGGGATCGCGGCTTCGGCGGGTATTGCTATCGCCAAGGCGTTTATCTTGGAGCATCCCAACTACTCTGTAGAAAAACGCGAAATCAACGACGTTGACGCAGAGATCGCGAAACTCGACTCAGCTCTGGGCAAGTCCCAGGCTGAGCTTGAGGCGATCAAAGAGCGTACTTTACAAGAGCTTGGCGAGAAAAAAGCTGAGATTTTTGCTTCGCATTTGCTCATTCTAAATGACCCGGAACTGATTGATCCGGTTAAAGCGAAAATTGCAGATGATAAGATTAATGCGGAATTCGCATTGAACGAAACAGCAACGCAATTTATCGAAATGTTCGAAAACATGAAGAGTGCTTACCTGCAGGAACGTGCTGCGGATATGCGTGATGTAACCAAACGTGTGCTAAATCACTTGCTTGGTATCGAATTCATGAGTCCGGCTGAGATCAGTGAAGAAGTGATCGTGCTTGCGGAGGATCTTACGCCATCCGACACGGCTCAACTGAACCGTCAATATGTTAAAGGTTTCGCAACCAATATTGGTGGACGTACTTCTCACTCTGCGATCATGGCTCGTTCGCTTGAAATCCCGGCTGTCGTTGGAACCAAGGACATTCTGGCTCAAGCGAAACAAGGCGACATGATTATCGTTGACGGCTTGGACGGTCATGTGCTGGTTAATCCAACGGATGATGTTATTGCTGAGTATCGTTCCAAACAGGAGCAATACGATGCACAACGTGCCGAGTGGAGAAAACTACGTGATGAGCCAACGGTAACGGTGGACAACGTTCATGTGGAACTGGCAGCCAACATTGGTACACCGAATGATGTAACGGGTGTTCTGGAAAACGGCGGTGAGGCTGTAGGCCTGTACCGTACCGAGTTCCTTTACATGGGCAGAGACAAGCTTCCTTCCGAAGACATTCAGTATAATGCTTACAAAGCGGTACTGGAAAAAATGGAAGGTAAACCTGTCGTTGTTCGTACACTCGACATCGGTGGAGACAAAGAGCTTCCATACCTGGATCTGCCAAAAGAAATGAATCCATTCCTCGGTTTCCGCGCAGTTCGTCTGTGTCTGGACCGTCTGGACATTTTCCGTACTCAATTGCGTGCATTGTTGCGTGCAAGCGTACATGGTAACCTGCGTGTCATGTTCCCAATGATCGCAACACTTGGTGAATTCCGTGAAGCGAAAGCTGTCTTGCTCGAAGAGAAAGAGAAGCTGGTTGCTGAAGGTATTGCTGTTTCTGACAGCATTCAACTGGGAATCATGGTCGAAATTCCTTCGACTGCAGTTCTAGCGGATCAATTTGCCAAAGAAGTGGATTTCTTCAGTATCGGAACGAACGATCTGATTCAATACACGATGGCTGCTGACCGTATGAACGAACGAGTGGCATATCTTTACCAACCTTACAACCCAGCCATTTTGCGTTTGGTTAAAATGGTTATCGATGCAGCGCATCGTGAAGGCAAATGGGTTGGCATGTGTGGTGAGATGGCCGGAGACGAAACAGCAATTCCATTGCTGCTCGGTCTTGGACTGGATGAGTTCAGCATGAGCGCAACATCTATTCTGCCAGCTCGCAGTCAGATCACCAAGCTGTCCCGTGCAGATATGCAAGAACTTGCTGCCAAAGCACTCGATATGCAAACGGCTGAACAAGTCGTTGAATTGGTTCAAAGCATTCAAGCGTAATGTAATTTTACGGGGTTTCCACCCGATTTTAAGGGTTTCTTTTTCCGATAAAAAAGCTGCAGTCGTGCAGCGATTTTGCCGGTATCTGTTGTTACAGCAGATACCGGCTTTTTTTGTTTTGAGCATTTGCATAAATCCAAAGAGCGTCTTTCAATCAGCAAGATAGAGAGCGAAAGGCTATTATTCGTCTTTTACATTTTTCGTTTGTATCTTGGTTGAAAATCATTATCATTAAGGTATTCGAACAAATTCAATCAATGGACATCATGCTGAGGGAGAAAGTAGGGTTACCATGAAGGTCAATGAAAAAAAGGCAGGCAAGATGCTTAAATATAGCAGTATCGATTCGTTTGAAGTGTCCTGGAATGGAGAAATGGTTCATGCTGCGACAGCGGAACACTTCGCTATTCTTTGTACAAGTGGCTCAGGAACTTTAGTATCGAATGAACACATATCCCGATTGAACGAAGGGGAAGTCTATTTGCTGGCTCCTGGACAGAGGTTCAAGCTGGCGGCAGATGAGCAGGCGTTAAAAGGCTGTATGGTCCGTTTCGAAGTATACGAATATGGCGGAGAACAGCAGATGATCGCTACCCATGCTTTCATGGAGGGTTTGTTTTGGTGCAAAGACCCGCAACAACTCGCGCTCTCTTGTGATCGATTGCTTCAACTGGACGTCGCTGGTGACGAGGAACACTTCAATAGACAGGCAGCATTATACGGTCTGATGACTTTACTTGTTGAAGCGGAGGCCAAGCCGGAAATCGTTGAGTCTACCGCTTCTGCGATTGCCCGTGTTGCCGATTATATGAATGAACATCTGGATCATGATTTAAAACGAGATGAATTGGCCAAGCTTGCAGGCCTGAGTCCAGGGTACTTTTCATGGGCATTTCAACAATATATAGGAAAGACTCCAACGGCCTATCTGGTGGAGGTCAGAATGAAACGGGCCAAGGAGCTCCTTTTGTCAGGCGACGGTGTAAAAGAGACCGCGGTTCGAGTGGGCTATGAAGATGAATTTTATTTTAGCCGCAGATTCAAACAGAAGATGGGGCTTTCGCCTAACGCGTTTGTCAAAAGCCGCAGATATAGTATCGCAAGTGTCTCTGATCCAATCTCGGGCAGTTTACTGGCACTTGGGCTGCTTCCGAAAGCTGCTGCCTTTTATCCAAATCATGAATTATACAACCGAATGACCCGCCTACACTCTTATGAGCTGGGGGAAGGGCAGATCTGGCAAGAAAATGTGGATCAATTGCGTGCGTCGGAGCCGGAGCTTATTTTCTGCACTGACATTCTGGCTGAGCGGGCGCGAAAAGAGCTGGAACAGATTGCGCCGACAGTTGCCATCCCTTGGTTATCCGCAGACTGGCGCGAGCAGCTTCGAATGATTGCAGAAGTCATGGAGCATCGGGCGGAGGCGGAGACGTGGCTGTCTGAATACGATGGCAAGGCAGAAGCTGTCTACCGCAAAGTAAGACGTAACATCGGTGGAGCTACCGTCAACATATGGCGTATCACGGATTCGGAATATCGGATATATGGCAAACGCAATGCTGGCGCGGTCCTTTATGATGATTTTAGATTGGCAGCTACGCATCGTCTCGATGACATCAATGTTTTTGAAGCGGTGACTAAAGAAGCTCTGGAAAAATACGACGCAGATATGCTGATTATCATGGTAGATTCCACACAGCAGGCGGCCCGGGAATGGAAGGCGCTTCAGGCCAGCGCACAGTGGCATCGTTTGACAGCAGTTCGGCATGGACATGTGTACGAGGTGGGGACAGAAAAATTGTTTGAGTATTCAGCATGGTCGCATGATCGGGCGCTGTCCTATTTTATGCGGTTATTTGGCTGACTAAAGTCCAGTTCACTCCGTTTAAATATCCATGTTTAGCGGAAGCAATGAATGATATGATACGTATTGAGAAAGAAAATCATTATCAGTGTAAAGAAGAGGTGATATTCCATTTCTGGAAAGCCGCCTTGGAATCTGGAGCAATTGTTTGAAGTACCTCGATTATACCCGGTTTCAGAAGATCAACATACCGGCGTACATGCCTGCTTCTATGAGGGTGTGTCATATAAAGGTCGGGCTACTCGCATATTTGCCTACTACGGCATTCCGCGTCCGGTCTCTCCTAACGAGGTAGTTCCCGCGGTGATTCTGGTTCACGGTGGTGCGGGAACAGCTTTTAGCAGTTGGGTGAAAGAATGGATGGCACGAGGGTATGCTGCGATAGCCGTGGATCTGGAAGGGCATGTTCCATTCGGGGATGAGGAGCACACCGAACGGATGGAATGGCCTTCACATTCATGGAGTGGTCCCGAGAAACAGGGTGTATTTGCAGATTACGAACAGCCTGTTGAAGATCAATGGATGTATCATGCCGTAGCCGCTGTAATATTGGCTCATTCATTGCTCCGCTCTTTTCAGGGTGTAGACAAGCAGTGTATAGGTATAACAGGAATTTCATGGGGAGGCATCATCACAAGTTTGGTTGCGGGGTTAGACACCAGGCTTTCTTTTGCCATGCCCGTTTATGGCTGTGGGTATCTGCATGAACCGGGTTCCTATTATGGGCTTAGCTTTGCATCGATGCCGGAGGCAGAGGCAGAACGTATTCGTCTATTGTGGGATCCATCCACTTATCTGTCTGAAAGCCGCTTGCCGATGTTATGGCTTAACGGTAGTAATGATACCCATTTTCCGTTGAGCATATTTAATAAGTCTTATGAACAGCATCTGGAGTGCCATCCTAACAACAACAACAGCAGACTAAGCCTTCACCCGGGTCTCGGGCATTCTTATAAGGAGGCATGGGCATGCGAGGAGGTCTTCGCTTTTGCGGACAGCATGGTTAAAGTGAAACCTGCGCTTATTGAAATATGTGAGGAGAAGCACGAGGACGGTTGGTTTGTCGTTCGGTATGATTCATGCCTTCCTGTCCTAGAGGCCAATCTTTATTGGTGCGTGGATGATCATAATTGGAGAACCGCAAGATGGGAGTCTATTCCCGCTTCGTTGGATAGGGCGAACTGCAAGGCGTTCATACGTCTTCCACAGCATGGGAGTTTGTTTTTTATGAATCTAAGAAATGAAATGGGCTGGATCACAAGCACACGTGTAATGAAAAATGAGAGAATCGCAGAAAACAAAATAAAAGAATAACGAATGAATAAGGGGATTTGTAGAACATGAAACAACGAAATCAACGCTATTTCACTTTAACAGCAGTTTTGCTTGCGGTGTTATTATTAATTGTGGCTTGTGGCAACAAAGAGAAGTCAGGTTCGTCTGAGGCAGAACCGACGAAACAGGAACAAGCGGCATCGGATGAGTCCCAAGATGCCACATTTACATTTAAGGATACAAATGGTGAGCAGACATTACCGCAAAAGCCAGAAAACATTGCTTCTACAGTGACATATTTGACGGATCATCTGATTGCACTTGGCATGACACCAAAAGCTACGGTGAAATCACAGAACGAAGATTTTCCGTTATATTTGAAGCCATTCTTGAATGATGTGGCTATCATCGGTGATCAAGGTAAGGTCAGTGCAGAGAAAATGCTCTCTCTTGGACCAGATCTGATTGTGACAGATACGAACAGCAAAGAGCAATTCGAGAATTATGCCAAAATTGCTCCAACGGCCATGCTTGAGAATGGATATGTGGCACCAGATTGGCAGACGGCATTTCGAGCTACCGCGGCGGCCTTTGGTCTGAACGAAAAGGCAGAAGAAGTGATAAATACCTATGAAACGCATAAAGCTGAGGCGATCCAGAAGGTTCACGCCAAAGCAGAGGGTAAGACACTGATGGTATTGCGGATAAGAAATGATATTCGGTATTACGGAGACATGGACTACAAGTGGCTTTATGATGATTTCGGTTTCTCCAGACCGGCTGTTTTCCCAGTGACAAGTGCTGAAAGTCGCTATGAAGTGTTGTCTAATGAAAAGCTGCCAGAAATCGATCCGGATTATATTATCCTTATTAATGATAATGAAGAAATCTATAACAATCTGCAGACCTTGGGGATTTGGAAAAACATGAAGGCTGTTAAAAATAATCAGGTATTCCAGGTGGCTTCAGATTCGTGGTTTGGCGGGTATGGACCCAATGCGGCTACTTCCATGCTGGATGACCTGAATCGTTTGTTCGGCGAATGATGAATGACCGGATTTGTGAGGAACTGGGCAAACACTTTAATCTTGTACAGGAACTGAATGGTGTACCCGTGGCATCGCTATGTGGAGAATCTATTGTTGATCCGGAGGCAATGAGAAGCTTTTTGTCCGCCTATCAACAGTTAATCGAGGGACAGGATCTAGCGGTTGCCGCAGCCTACTTCACCATTTGGTTCGGTGATGTGGCAGCTGCGCTGCAATATACCTTATCCGTCCATGATGCAGCTCCGAATTTCTCGCTAGCCAATCTGAGTATACATTTGATGAAGGAAACCGGATATACACGAATTGCTTTTCAACTTGAGAAAATGAATGTCATTCTCGCTCCGAAGGATTCGGAGGAAAGAACGGTCTGGCTTGAAGCAGAATTAAGACGTTTTTACAGTCAGACTGCACGTCCCCTTATGGAGTGTTTGTCCCAAGCTTCCGGGTTGCATGTAAGCATGTTGTGGGGGCAGTTGCCAACGGCTCTGCAAAACTACAGGGAGAATATCCATAATACGTATCAAGACGTGGAGGCTCTCTTGCGTCGATTTGCCGCTGATGAACAGGTGGTGCAAAATGGTCTGGAAGCTGATGTTTTTGGTCTGCCCAAGAATCCGCTTCATGTCAGGGTGCGGATGATTGATCATCCGCTGGAGCCTTCGAAGAGACTTGCGATCAAAAATGTCTGTTGCCTGCAATATTTACGACAAGGTCGCTCCTATTGTTACACCTGTCCGCGATTGGGCAAGAAGGAACGGGCCAATTGGAAGCCCTAAACCGGGAAGATAAAATAAAGCTGACAGGTTAATAAGCAATAAGAAAAACAGCCGCGCAGAAAGCAAAATGCGGCTGTTTGTGGCATTTATTACTGATTATCAACGACAGAATATTGTAATGATCTTATCGTGCCAGTCCTGGGATCATAACTTAGTTCGGATGTCGTTGCAGGTATCAAATGCAAGTTTATTAGGTTAGCTTTTAACTGCAAGCACAGTTCAATACAGGTTTACGGGCAGCTGTTGTTTCATCCAGACGGGTAACCGGTGTGCCATAAGGGGCATTGAGTACTAATTCAGGTGTCTCTTCTGCTTCCTTGGCAATGCGAATCATCGTATCGATGAACCCATCAAGTGTTTCTTTGCTCTCGGTTTCCGTTGGTTCGATCATGATGCACTCCTCAACGTTCAGCGGGAAGTACACAGTTGGCGGGTGATACCCAAAATCAAGCAATCGTTTGGCAACATCCAGTGTACGTACACCATACTGCTTCAACCCCCGACCAGACATAACGAATTCATGTTTACAAACGCCTGGATACGGAATCTCGTAGTAAGGTGCGAGACGAGCCATCATGTAGTTGGCGTTGAGCACCGCACATTCAGATACCCGTCGTAAGCCTTCAGGTCCATAAGTACGAATGTAGGCATAGGCGCGGACCAGAATTCCGAAGTTACCATAGTAAGCTTTGACCCGGCCAATGGATTGATCACCTTCGCGATCCAACGCATATATGCCCTCATCATTCTTGATGACCATCGGTTTTGGCAGAAATGGAATCAAGCGGCTCTTCACGCCAACCGGGCCGGCACCAGGTCCACCTCCGCCGTGAGGAGTACTCATTGTTTTGTGCAAATTCAGATGCACCACGTCAAAGCCCATATCGCCAGGTCGTGTGATGCCCATAATGGCATTGGAGTTGGCTCCATCGTAGTACAGCAGGCCACCTGCCTGGTGCACAATGGAGGCAATTTCCTGAATGTCTTTTTCAAAGAGTCCGAGTGTGTTCGGGTTGGTCAGCATGAGCGCTGCGGTGTCCGAGCCAACAGCTGCGCGAAGTGCGTCCAGATCCACCAGCCCGTCTGCGCGGGAAGGGATCGTTACCGTTTCGAAACCTGCTACGGTTGCACTTGCTGGGTTGGTCCCGTGAGAAGAGTCCGGTACGATAACTTTTGTGCGCTGTTCACCATGACCTTCGTGGTAGGCACGGATCATCATGAGCCCGGTCCATTCGCCATGTGCACCAGCGGCCGGTTGCAGCGTAACGGCATCCATACCGGTTAGTCCGGCAAGATCATTTTGCAACGTGTAGAGCAGCTCAAGTGCACCTTGAATGCTGGATTCATGCTGATAGGGATGAATTTTGGCGAATCCGTTGTAACGGGCCACATCCTCATTAATCTTCGGATTATATTTCATCGTACAAGAGCCCAGCGGATAGAATCCATTATCTACCCCGAAATTACGACGAGACAGGGCAGTGTAATGGCGAATGACGTCAACTTCAAAAACCTCAGGCAATGCTGCTGCTTCCGACCGAAGCATTTCCCGGGGAATCAGGGAATCCACAGCTTGACGGGGAACGTCGCATTCAGGCAAGGAATAAGCGACCCGACCCGGACTGCTGAGTTCAAAAATCAACGATTGCTCCGGTGCTGGAGAGGCAGCTTGATCAGTAACTGTTGTGTTAGTTTCAGGTTGGCCCGAAGTGGAGATAGAGGTTACCGTTTCCGATTGTCCTTGTGCTGATGTCGTCGTTGTCTTTGTTGTCGTTTCCTGAGTCACAGCGATCCCTCCAATACACGTGCGAATTCGTCGATCTCTTCCTTGCTGCGTCGTTCAGTAACCGCAATCAGCATATGTCCAGCGAGCTCAGGATAATCACGGCCAAGTTCATAGCCGCCAATGAAACCTGCATCGAGCAATTTCAGTTGCAGTGCTTCCACATTTGTTCCTTCAGGCAGTTGAATAACAAACTCATTGAACGTAGGAGCGGTAAACGTAAGAGAGACGCCTGGAATTGTGGTAAACGTGTTAAGGGCATAATGGCTCTTTTGCAAATTCAAATCAGCGACGTCGATCATGCCTTGTTTACCCATAATGGACATATATACAGAGGCGCTCAGCGCGAGTAACGCCTGGTTGGAACAGATGTTGGACGTCGCCTTTTCCCGGCGAATATGCTGTTCCCGTGCTTGCAGCGTGAGTACAAAACCACGCTTGCCGTTGCGGTCCGTTGTCTGGCCTACAATGCGGCCAGGAATCCGGCGCATATGAGCCTGGGATACCGCGAAATATCCGCATGTTGGGCCGCCGAGTGATGCGGCGATGCCAAGGGGCTGCGCGTCGCCAACGACGATGTCAGCACCCAGCTTGCCTGGGGCTTCCAGCAGACCCAGCGATAGCGGGTTGGCGCTGACCACGAGCAGGCTCTTGTGCGCATGGGCAAGATCTGCGGCCTGTTTTACATTTTCCACGGCGCCGAAGAAGTTCGGGCTCTGGATCATGACGGCTGCGGTGTCATCGGACACGGCGGCTTGCAGGGCATCCCAGTCTGTTACACCATTTTGATATCCAATCTCAACAATCTCCAGATTGAGGCCGTGAGCATAAGCTTGCAATACCTGACGGGATTCAGGGTGCACGGTGCGTGACACAATCAGTTGTTTGCGGCGGGTTGCCGCTGCGGCCAGATTGCCTGCTTCCGCAAATGCAGTCGCACCATCGTACATACTGGCATTGGCTACAGCCATACCTGTCAACTCACAGATGTAGGATTGAAACTCGAAAATCGCCTGCAATTCTCCTTGGCTGATCTCGGGTTGATAAGGTGTATAGGCGGTATAGAACTCGGAACGGGAGATGACATGATTAATGACGGAAGGTACGTGGTGATCATAAATACCTGCACCCAGGAAACTGGCGTGTGTCTCGAAGTTGGCATTCGCTGCCGCTTGCTTCGACATATGACGTGTCAGTGCATATTCATCGAGTTTGGAGGAAACAGGCAGTTCACCCTGATAGCGAATCTCCTGTGGAATGTCATGGAACAGATCTTCAATCGTTTCCACGCCGATGGTTGCCAACATGGCACTCTGATCCTGCTCGGTCATGGGAATGTAGCGATGCTTGCTCATGCTTGATCAGCTCCTTGAGTAGGTGTCTTTGGCGCACGTGTCCGTTTATGAAAAGGGGTCTTCACGACCTCGGCTTTTAGTTTCTTGCCACGAATCTCAATCTCCAGCGGGGTACCTAGTGCAGCATATTTGCTGTCGATCAAGGCCAGCCCCAGATTACGTTTCAACGTAGGCGACTGAGTCCCTGTGGTCACTTCACCAATCTGCACACCTTCGGCGTAAATGGGATAATGAGGGCGAGGAATGCCGCGCTCCAGTACTTCGATCCCGACCAGCTTGCGGGCAGGTCCATCATTTTTTTGCTGCAACAAGGCTTCATGTCCGATAAACGGTCCTGCATTTAACTTCACAAACATGCCAACGCCAGCCTCCAGCGGTGAGATAGTTGCAGACAATTCCTGTCCATACAGGGGCAGCTTGGCTTCAAAGCGCAGCGTATCCCGGGCACCCAGTCCTGTGGGAACAAGTCCGTGAGCTTCTCCGGCTTGCATCAATCCGTTCCAGACCGCAGCGGCTTGTTCCGCAGGAACGTAGAGCTCAAAGCCATCTTCACCCGTATATCCGGTACGGGATAACAGCAATGTAACGCCGCATACCTTCGCATTTGCCACAAAGCGGAAAGGCTCAATCGAAGACACATCCGTGTCTGTCACCGTTCTGAGAATATCTACTGCCAGCGGACCTTGCAGAGCAAGTAGCGCTGTTTGATCCGAATCATTGGTCATCGTTACGCCAGGCATCATGTGCTGTTGCAGCCATGCCCAGTCCTTATCGATGTTGGAGGCGTTAACCACCAGCATATATTGCTGGTCTTTCAGTTTATAAATCAGCAGATCATCGACCACGCCACCATCCGGATAACACATTAACGTATATTGGGCCTGACCGGTAACGAGTGTTGTTACATCATTAGTGGTCATGTGCTGTAAAAAAGCTTCTGCGTGTTCACCTTGTACGGTGAATTCGCCCATGTGGGATACATCAAATAATCCAGCACGTTCTCGCACCGCTTCATGCTCTTTCTGAATTCCGCTGAATTGTACCGGGAGCTCCCAGCCACCAAAATCAATGCATCGTACGCCTTCATATTGCTGATAGAGTGGAAAGAGTGGGGTTCTAAGCAAATCGGACATCCAATCACCTCGTCATGGGCCGTCAACCGGCCGAGTGTATAACCATGGATCAATGAATCTGGCATCATATTTTATTATAAAAGTAAGGTAAGGACGCGATAGGCAGCGCCGCTCTATAACCTGTTTTCGTTTTTTTGGGAAAAAGGAAAAGGACAGGCCAAAGAATCGGCATGCCAGAAGCACGCTGTATTCTTAGGCTCTGTCCTTGGTACCTGAGAGTTACCCCGCCGCATGATGCAGCAGGTTTCCCCTTGGGTGATCATAACGCCCACACAGGGCGATTAGATGCTCTCCAGAGTTGCGTCCCGTAAAAGTCCTTTTGCCTGAGAGATTCACCTCCGCTTGTCGGTGGTTTACTCCTTCGGCGTTACCGCATGTACACCCTGATTCGGGTGTCAAGGGTAATCTCTCCCTTTACATTCATCCGCGGGTATTGCATAGACCAATTAAACACATTTACTACTCTCATTAAAGCCTGAATCGACTATTGATGTCAAGAACGATATCATAGAAATGAATAAAAAAGCCGAATGATATTTTTAATTCGTTTCATAACGTTCGTCTATTTATAAAGAGTGCGCTTACTTTTCTAATATTCACCATTATATGTAGGGAGAGTGCATTTGAGTTACAGGTATATAAGGAAGAAAAACAAATAAATTGTGAGGTATCTTGACATTTGAATCGAAAATATCATACGCTATGTTCTGGGAAAAAGGTTAAGGTCAAAGAAACGCATGCACTCATTAATGAAAAGCGAGGCGGATATCGATGAGCGAATTGAAAAGTGATTTCCTGTACAGTGAAGAGCACGAATGGGTGCAGACCGTAGGGGAGGATACCGTACGTATTGGTATTACCGAGTTCGCGCAGCATCAGCTGGGTGACATTGTGTTTGTGGAATTGCCTGACCTGGAATCGGATGTAAAAGCGGAAGACGGCATTGGAACGATTGAATCCGTCAAAACCGTTTCGGATTTGTTTTCTCCTGTCAGTGGAACGATTATTGCTGTGAATGATGCATTGCAGGATTCCCCGGAGCTGGTTAACAACTCTCCATATGAGGAAGGCTGGATGATCGAGATTCGTGTTGAGGGCGACCTGACAGCAGCACTTTCCACGTTGATGAACGCGGATGCGTATCGTAAACATACGGAATAATATTAAGGTACAATTCACCGATTGGATAGAGTTTTAGCTTGATGCAAAAGTTTTTTTAAGGTAATAAAATGAATCGATGATTATAGATCCGAATGGTGATATTGCTTATTCGGAGAATACTTAGGCGCAATTGCCTCATCTGAATCAGGATGAGGTCATTGCGCTTTTTCGTTGTTACTCGATGAATTAGACTAATTAGATGAAATAAATATCAATCTAACATGTTTCATCATCATTTCTAAATGAGGTAGGAACAGCTCATTTAAATAGAATAAATTTACAATTTCATTTGTCATTAAAATGGGGCAATTCGTGGGTATGATACATGAAAGGGAATAACAGGTTTCGATCAATATACGGGTTTAAATATGGAACAATCCTTTAAATTTAAATCTTGTCATCAACGTTCATGACGGAAGTAGGTTTTCATTTCGTTGTAGAAGATACCGTTTTCATTTACGATATGGTTGTAAATTAAGATTTATTGCAGATTTGTACCTTCGTTCGTCTGGATCATCGTTGTCAAAATTCAGTGGAATCAAGGTTTAATATGTTGAGGAGGTTTTCAGTATGAGTTCAGTGGACGCAAAGTCCGAAAAAAGCGGAGGAATACGGGTTGGCGTTCAGAAGTTTGGACGTTTCCTAAGTGGTATGGTTATGCCGAACATGGGTGCTTTTATCGCCTGGGGTCTGATTACGGCATTGTTCATTCCAAAAGGATGGTTCCCTAACGCAGATTTTGCATTATTGGTTGATCCAATGATCAAATATTTGCTGCCTTTGCTTATCGGTTACACAGGCGGTACCATGGTACACGGCCAACGTGGTGGTGTAGTCGGTGCGATCATGACCATCGGGGTTATTGTCGGCAGTGATATTCCAATGTTTCTTGGCGCCATGATAGCCGGACCGTTGGGAGCCTGGGTCATTAAGAAGTTTGACAAGGCTGTCGATGGCAAAATCAAATCAGGGTTTGAGATGCTGGTTAACAACTTCTCCGCTGGTATTATTGGTGGGATTTTGGCCCTTCTAGCCCTTAAAGGCATCGGGCCTTTCGTTGAAGCGATTAGCAAGGTGTTATCAGCTGGGGTAGAAGCTTTGATGAATGCTGGTCTTCTCCCGCTGGTCAATCTGATCATTGAGCCAGGAAAAGTATTATTCCTGAACAATGCGATCAACCATGGTATTCTGACACCAATTGCTACGGATCAAGCAAGAGAATTGGGTCAATCCGTATTATTCATGCTCGAATCCAATCCAGGACCTGGACTTGGTATTTTGCTGGCATACTGTTTCTTCGGTCGCGGATCAGCCAAATCTTCCGCTCCAGGTGCTGTAATCATCCATTTCTTTGGCGGGATTCACGAGATTTATTTCCCTTACATTCTGATGAGACCGATACTGATTCTGGCTGCGATGGCTGGTGGTGTAGCGGGTACATTGACCTTTATGCTAACCGGAGCTGGTTTGGTATCAGCACCGTCACCGGGAAGTATCATTGCCTACTCGTTGTTAACACCTAAGGGTGGATACCTTGGCATGTTTGCAGGGGTAGCTGTAGCTGCGATCATCTCGTTCCTCGTAGCATCCATACTGCTCAAAACGGGTAAACAGAAGAACGATGAAGAAGATCTGGACAGTGCGTCCAACCGTATGAAAGATATGAAAAATCAGGGCAAAACGGGCAACCTCACCGTTGATAAAGACAATCGTGAAGCTGACCGTGCAGCCGATATTGCTTCTTCGGCAGTAAAAACGGATATCAATAAAATTGTATTCTCCTGTGATGCAGGTATGGGTTCGAGTGCCATGGGTGCCTCGATTCTCCGGAAGAAAATGAAGGCAGCCGGTGTGGATGTCGCTGTAACCAACACGGCGATCAGTGAGATTCCACAAGATGCCGACATCGTCATCACACAGAAAACATTGACAGACCGGGCCAAATCCGTGGCTCCAAATGCAGAGCATATTTCCATCGACAACTTCCTGAAGAGTCCTGAATATGAGGCACTGGTGGAGCGCCTCAAATCCGACTCCTGATGAGTAATATTACAAGGAGACAGCGTGAGATCGTGGAGTTCCTGCTGGAGCATCCTCATGAAGTAACTGCTGGCGATATAGCTGTTGCGGTCAAAGTAAGCACTCGTACCGTACATCGAGAGCTGCAGATGATTGAACAATGGCTTGAGCCCCTTGGCATGAGATTGGAAAAAAAATCGGGAACCGGGGTTCGAATTGATCCCGGTTCCGATGATTTGGCCGTATTGCGTCAACAACTTGAGCTTAACGAATATGTGGAGTTTACGCCCGAAGAGCGTAAACTCTTCATGCTTTGTATTTTGCTGGATGAATCCGAGCCTGTGAAGCTGCTTGCATTGGCCTCAGATCTGAAAGTAACCGTATCTACGGCAAGCAATGATCTGGACGATCTGGAGCCACGCATTCAGCTGGCAGGATTGAAGTTGGTTCGCAGACGTGGATATGGGGTCAAGATCAATGGAAGTGAGTTGGCTCATCGCATGGCTATTTCCGCGCTCGCTCTTGAATATCTGGATGAATCCGATTTGTTCGGTAGACAGGCGGAGCAGGGAGTATCCAAAGTAAGCAGCAAGCTTCTGGAAATGATAGGGCATGAGGATGTACTTACGGTCGAAAACGCGTTATGGCAGCCGGATATTGAGTGGTTGGAAAATATACCGGAGCGTCAATACATGAAGCTGCTGATCCAATTGTCTGTATCCGTTGTGCGGATTCGCAAAGGTTTTGGCATAGGTCGAAGCACTCAACAAGACAAAAAAGACGTTGGAATGCCTCTACATGTTGAGCAGAAGGTGCCGGAATATTTAGCTTCCCGTTTGTGCGGTGTTCTATCTGCCCAGCTTGGGCTGGAGTTTGTGGGCGAGGAGCAGGCTTATTTTCACAGGCTGCTGATTGAAATCGAGCAATCGATTCATTCCTCACGTCTGCTGCCCGTAGACGATCTGGTCTTACTTGACATGGTTCGTTCCCTCACAGATCGGATGCAGCAGAAAACTCATTATTCGTTCCATGAGGATCGTCTGCTCCGTGAAGGTCTGATTGCCCATATGGAGCCAGTACTGGAACGAATGGATGAACGGCAGCTCATCCGTAATCCGCTGCTTCAACAGATCCGCAAGGATTATGAATCACTCTTTGAGGATGTAAAGCAAGCAGTGCGAGAGGCTTGGCCCAATACGGATGTTCCGGATGAAGAGATCGGATTTTTGGTGATGCACTTCGGTGCTTCCATTGAACGACTGCGGGTGCTGAAACGTGAAATCAGGGCTGTCGTCGTTTGTACGAGCGGGATCGGATCTTCACGGATGTTATCGAGCCGACTGTCCAAGGAAATTCCCGAGATTCGGATTGTGGACAGTGTGTCCTGGTATGAAGCCGCGCGTATACCAAAGACGGAATATGATCTGGTTCTCTCTACTGTGGATCTGCCAATGGATAAACATCAATACTACAAGGTGAGCCCACTGCTGACGGCAGAAGAAAGTGAACGTTTAAGGCACTTCATCAGGACAACGACGCTTCAGCGGGAACATAGTCCCCCACCTGAAGCAGATTCAAGGACAACAGGACGATTTTCCGATCCGGTTGGACTGGAAGCGACCCTGATTGAAATCGTACAGATTATCGGCAAGTTTCAGGTGTTCCCGCTGGATAATCAGAAGATTGGATTTTTTGACACGGCCTATGCCATGTGCAGCGTTTTACATCAATCTGGTGTGTTAAATAATCCTGAAGAGATTGCCAGGCTGCTGGAGGAGCGTGAAGCGGTTGGAAGCCAGAAAATTCCTGGGACTTCCCTCGCTTTGTTTCATACACGCAGTGATGGCATTCACAGTCCTTCAATCACGCTGTTCCAGTTGACAGAGCCGCTTCTGCGCACGCCGGAAGACCCGACAGGTGTCAGCCATGTGCTCTTGATGCTAGGACCCAGACAGTTATCGAAGGAAAGTTTGGAAGTACTGAGTGAGATCAGTGCACTATTGTTGCAGGAAGAAATGATCACATTACTTGAAAAAGGCAACCGGGATGATCTTATTCATTACTTGTCCCAAGAACTTGCGGGATTTTACCGCAGCAAAACAGAAATTGGAGGTATTCAAACATGAGTGTGTTAACTAAAGATAAAGTCATCATGAATGCAACGGCTCAGGATAAATACGAAGCGATTCGTATGGCAGGTCAAATTTTGAAAGACGCGGGACATATCACCGCTGAATACATTGACAAAATGCTGGAGCGTGAAGAGATTGTCTCCACGTATGTTGGTAACGGACTTGCGATTCCACACGGCACGAAGGAATCCAAATCATTCATCCTGTCCACTGGTATATCGGTCATTCAGTTCCCGCAAGGTGTTGATTTTGGGGAAGAGAAAGCGTATATGGTAATTGGTATCGCTGCTCAGGGCGGAGAACATATGGAGATCTTGACCAGCATCGCAGTCATCTGCGCCGAGGAAGAGAACATGGAAGCTTTGCGTCATGCTCAAACTGCTGAAGAAGTCATCACTATTTTGGAAAGTGAAATGGAACTATGAAGGCCCTTCACTTTGGAGCAGGTAATATTGGACGTGGCTTTATCGGTTTGATTCTGTCCCGTGCAGGCTACAATGTCGTTTTCTCGGACGTTAACCAGGAGCTGGTTAAGGCTCTAGAGCAGCGTGGAGAATACACGGTTGAACTGGCTAACGAAGCCAAGGACCTGGAGACAGTTACCGGTGTGAGTGCGATCGATGGAACCAATCTGGATACCGTTGCTCAGAACGTTGCAGAAGCTGAACTGATCACAACCGCAGTGGGTGTGAACATCCTGAAACATATTGCTCCCGGTATTGCCAAAGGACTTACTTCCAGGCTGGGAACAGGTGATGTCTTCCAGCCGCTTCACATCATTGCTTGTGAAAACGCAATTGGAGCCAGCACTCAGCTGAAAGAACATGTATATGGTCTGCTTGATGAGCGGACTCGCCTGCTTGCGGATCAGTATGTGTATTTCCCAGACTCTGCCGTGGACCGGATTGTGCCGATTCAGCATCATGAAGATCCATTGCATGTACAGGTAGAGCCTTTCTATGAATGGGTTGTAGACCGTTCACAAATGGCTCCTGCGTTCAAACCGGTTGAGGGTGTAATGTATGTGGATGATCTGGAGCCTTATATCGAACGGAAGCTGTTTACCGTAAATACCGGACACTGTATTGCCGCTTATATTGGATATGTGAACGGGTTTGATACAATTCAGAAGGCTATCGCCGATGAAAAAGTCAAATCCATCGTATATGGTGCCTTGCAGGAAACCGGAGCAGTTTTGGTGAAGCGTTTTGGATTCAATGCCGACGATCATCAGATGTACATTGCCAAAATATTGGAACGGTTCGTTAACCCACATCTGACGGATGAGGTAACTCGTGTAGGACGTTCTCCACTGCGGAAACTGTCCCCGAATGACCGTCTGGTTCGCCCGGCTCTCCAGGCTTACGAGTATGGAACGGAGACAACACATCTGGCAATGGGCATGGCCGCTGCCTGCAAGTTTGACATTTCCGAAGACCCGGAAGCGGTAGAACTCCAGACTACGATCCAGCAAAAAGGGATTGAAGCAGCACTCAGCCAGTATACGTCCATGGATGAGAGTCACCCTGTACTGAAGCAGGCTGTAGCGCATTATCAACAACTGCAGAAGTAATGGTCTGTATTTCAATACAAAATTATATCAATAGAAGAAGAGCCTCACAGGGTTAACTGTGGGGCTCTTTATTTTGCTCTGTCTTCTTTTTATACGTATCCAGACATGCCTCGCAGATGCAGGACTTCCTGCGCTGTTCTGCCGGAATGGGGTCAAACACCCCTTCTGGGAACACTGCCCGGTTACACCAGCATTCTGAATGAGGACGACCAGCGGCATAGGAGCAGCCATTGGCCTCCCCACACAAAGGACATACAAGAACTTCTGGAGTGACTTTGTTTGTATCTTGCTCAACAGACATACGAGTCTTCCTTCCCCGATGAATTTCTAACCACGAACGATCGATAGGTTTATTAAAGTATAGCAACTAAACCCATTATATAAAATTTCCGGTTATTCTTCAGGGGGCAATTCAATCTTCAGTCCTTCCACATGCTTGCGACTCATCAGTTTGCGTTTCTTGCGGTTCTCTTTGGTCTCCAGCACAATGTCGAGGTCATAGTCACCCGGATATAGTTCATCTGCGGAGATGTGCAGAGTTAGACGTTTCTTATGAATTTTGACTTTACGTCCGCGCAGCATGACTCCGATATTTCCGCGACTGTCCTCCACATCACATACGATGCCTGACTGGTTCAGATAAGCTGCATAGACGCGATCCCCTTTTCGGAATGCTTTGGCTGGGGAAGCGGGTTCTAATGTTTCAGGCCGATCAGCTGATTGCTTTTTTGTTTCAGTTTGTACGGACGGGCTGACAGGTTTCGTCTTGTTCCTTGCTTCATTCCATTGTTTTTGTTCAACCGTGCTGTTTATGTGCGATGACGTTGAACTTACTTTAGGCACGGATGGAGAGGAGGTGGAAGAGACACTTTGCGAGACACCCTGATCTGAAATGAGCTTGGAGCGCTCAATAATACGCTGTGGCATACCCAATTTCAGTGCAATGGAATAGGCATAGCTGTCACCGGCTTCTCCGATCCGCAATCGATAAAGAGGTTGAAGAGAGACCGTATCAAATTCCATTCGTGCATTCTCAAATCCAGGCGTGGCTGCTGCAAAATGTTTGATTTCCCCAAAATGGGTTGTCGCGATAACGGTAGCTCCACGGCTGTGTAGCTCCTCCAGCATGGCGATCGAGAGTCCCACTCCCTCACCGGGATCGGTACCGGAGGCCATCTCGTCAATAAGCACAAGTGTCGATGAATCGGCTTGCTCCAGGATGCCAATCATGTTGCGAATATGTGCAGAAAAGGTACTGAGTGCTTGCTCCAGGCTCTGTCCATCGCCGATATCCACAGCAATTTCATGATATACGGCCATCTCGCCATCTTCATCGACAGGCACAAGCAGACCGGATTGCATCATCAAGGTAAGCAGACCCAGTGTTTTGAGTGCAACCGTTTTGCCACCCGTATTCGGCCCTGTAATGATTAGTGAGGAATACGTCTGACCAATTGCAAAATCAAGCGGAACCATGGATGCACCCATAAACGGATGGCGGGCATGATGAAGCCGAACCCGTCCATTGGCATTGACGCGCACAGTCCGTCCGTCCATGGTCGCCGCATATTTCGCTTTGGCGAACAGGAAATCCAGAATTCCTACCGTTTCCGTGTTTAGTGCGATTTCACGATTATAAGACTCAGCAAGGGAGGTTAAGTCACCGAGGATTTTCATCTCCTCCCGTGATTCCTCGGCTTGCAGTGAAGCCAGCTCCATTTGCAGACCTACTAATTCAGCAGGCTCAATATATACGGTTTGGCCACTTCCCGATTCATCCAGCACACTGCCTTTAATGTGTTTGCGGAATTCTTTCTTAATGGGCAGCACTGTTCTTCCACCACGTTGACTGATCACATTTTCCTGCATGATGGAGCGGTGTTTGCTTATTAGAGAATCAAGCTTTCGCTTCATACGTTCCTCATTGACTATCATTTTTTTACGAATACGTATCAGTTCCTTGCTCGCCTGATCCTGAATGCGTCCACTATGGATACAGCGTTCAATCTCACTCAGCAGGGATTCCATCCATATCATGGATGAAGCGTAGCGACTAACTGTAGGGGCCACTTCGGATTTGCCCTCCATGTATTTCATAAGCTGTGCGCAGCTGCGAAGAAATTGGGCGAGATGGCTGAAATCACGTTCCGTAAATAAATAACCGGTACCTAGCAGATCCATAATGGTCTCCATGCCATCCAGTGATGGAATGGGCACACTGGCGCCGTTACGAATCAAAGCTGCCGCTTCAGCGGTCTCTTCCAGACGCATTTGAATCAGAGAAGCGTCCACCATTGGCTTCATGTCTCTTGCATAACGTTTGCCCAAATAAGATAGGGCACAGGCTGCAACGTTTTTTTGAATTTGGGGATAACCCAGACTGGTTAACGTTTTTTCATTCATGCTTGATCTCTCCTTGGATATAAAATGGAATTTCGGTTAAAGCGAATATATTCCCGAAAAACGCAAAAAGGGCGGAGAATGAACAAACGTCATTCTCCGCCCTTAACGTACGGGAAAGTAGGGCCCGTTATAGGTCTATACAAAAAAATCCACGCTGAACACAGCGCGGAAATAGACCCGGACACGTACAATCCCGGAGGCGATTTATGATATCCGCTGTTCTTAACTAAGTACAGGGTAATGGCGCATCATGAAATACACGTATGCCACAAGGCACAAGTGAATCGAAGGCCAAACTCCTGAATATGAAACTTGTTAGTTAAGAACGCTCACCGACATCAAAATCTCTCCTTTGATTGAGGAATATGCAACTAATATAAACTGGAAATTGCTTTGAAGTCAACCTTCAATAATAAATAGTGGACTTGAATAACAATGGGTTTTAAAATAACAATAGTAAATTAATCCAATGAAAGCGATATTATACATACGTTTTGCATAAGTACGGGAAGTGATTCCGAAATCGTTCTCGTTTAAATCACGCAAAATGCACAAAGGAGGATGCTCTTTTTGCCTAAATACCTGCTGCGTTTGCTCTGTTTTACCATGATACTCGGAGCCCTTCCGGTCATTGTTATTGGTTCGGTCTCCTATTCTATTGCCTCAAGTGACATTGAGCAGAAGGTGCGGGAGAGTAATTTGCAGATTCTGCATCAGACCCAAATGCGGGTAGAGCAAGTATTGCGCAGCCTGCAATTATCGTCCATCCAGTATGTGAATTCTCCACTGGTATTACAAGCGATGAAAAAACCGCTGGACAGCAGCGAATTTCAGGAAATTCGAGATCTGACTTCCGGATTTAATAATTTGCAATCGGTTACAAATATCGATCAGGCTTATCTCGTGAATCTGGATGAAGACTGGGTTGTATCGATGCGATCTTTCGGAAAATTGGATGATTTCAGTATTCGGGACCGGATTGGTTCCTATTTGAAATATACAAACAGCCTGTTTTGGGTGACGCAAAATGTGAGTTCAACCAAAGAAAGTATACCGGTATCGGCCGGAGTCGGTGAAGCGGCACAAGAACAAGCGCCTACCCTTATTTCATCCGACAATGTGGTCAGCATGGTATTCAAGATTCCGATGATACCAACGAATGTGAAACCAAAGGGGTTTCTGGTTATAGACATAGCCGATACAGAGCTAAGTACATTTCTAAGTCGAAATCCGAATTCAGGGGATATGTACGTCCTTGATCGGGAGCAGAAATATTTTCTCAACGATACAGAACAAGACGGGAAATACGACACGCTGAATCAGGAAATCCACGAAAAGGTACAAACGACGGGACAGTCGGAGGGTTTTTTCAGCGCAGAGGTGGAAGGAAGCCAGGTGGCGGTTAGCTACAGGCAGTCCCCACTTAATGGCTGGTTGTATGTATCTGTTGTATCGCTGAGTCAGATAACCGCCCAGTCGCAGAAAATTGCATTGGTTACAGGTGTGGCTACGCTGGTCATGTTATGTTTAACGGGACTAGTAGCCTTTTATGGCAGTCGCAAGATGTACTCTCCCATTTCCAGACTTCTGCAGTTTACGAAAGGACTGGATTCTCCAATGGCTCCGTCGGGACGCCGTCAGGATGAATTTATATACATTGAAGAGCAATTATCGACTTTGTTCAGTTCGGAGAAAACGATGCGTGAGCAGATGAAGGGCCAGCATGTTCATTTGCAGGAATTTTTTATGACCAAACTGCTTACAGGCAAAATATCGGAAGATGACTTCAGATATCAGGGTCAGTTATACGATTTTCCAGCCTCATGGGCTAGACTTGGGGTACTTACACTTCAAATTGACACCCTTGAAGGGACAAGGTATGAAGAGCAGGACCGGGATCTGCTGCTGTTCGCGTTAAACAATATGGTCGCTGAACTGCTGCCCTCTGAGATTCGGTTTGCACCTGTTATGGTTGATGACGCCCAAGTTACGGTATTGGCATCCGTGTTGGATGATGAAGTACAACTAAAAGAGTGGATGCACACTCAAGCGGAAATGATCCGTGAGCGGGTCGTGACCTATCTGAATCTGCCTGTAAGTATCGGTATTAGTCGTTCCTATTCTGCAATAGGTGATTCGCCACGGGCTTACCAGGAGAGTCGTGAGGCTCTGCAAGGTAGGGTAAGTCTGGGCAGCCGTATTATTTTGCATTACGAGGATATTCAGCCGCGCGGACAGACGGAGGCAGCGTTATATACACAGCTCAGGATGATTGAGGACCAGTTAGCTTCTGCACTCAAGCAAGGGGACGAGGAGAAAACCGATGCGTACTTTAAGCAATACCTCAGTCTGCTCGCAGACAAGAAGCTACACTTCAGCGAATACCCGGTTATCATGGTTCAACTGTTGTCCCGTGTGTATCAGCTTGTACAGGAGCAGGGTGGGAATGTTGCGGAAGTATTGGGTGAAAAGGCCTCCATGGCTCGATTGCTGAAGTTGTCCACATTGGATGAAATGACGAACTGGTTCCGCAAATGTTTATTTCAACCCGTCATTCGATTCTGGCGCGAACAGGAAGAGTCTCAATATTTGAATATTGCCCGGCGCATGATTCGGCTGATCGAGGAGCGATATGATCGCGAATTGTCGCTGGAAGCTTGCGCAGAAGAACTGAATTTTCATCCAGTCTATCTGAGCCGTGTGTTCAAGAAGGAGGCTGGCGTGAACTTTACAGAATACCTTGCCGAATACCGGATGGAAAAAGCCAAGACCTGGCTGCAGACGACCAACCTGAAAATATCGGAGATTGCCGAGAAACTCAATTACACGAACCCTACCGCTTTTATCCGTACATTTCGTAAAATTACGGGAACTACCCCCGGAAAATACCGGGAGCAGCAGCGATAAAAGCAACCTGCTCTGCCTGCCATGGCAGGCAGGTTTTTCTTTGTTTTTGGGCCATTCTTTGTTCTGTGTTCGGAGCAGAGTTAAGACGGGAATATCGAAGGTTAAATGTGGTTCATTCAGGGAAGCGATCCAGAGTTACCAATGCCTTAAACCCTTGCTGCATAAGGGAAAACAAGAAGCTAAAACGAGACGATAGCCAGTTACCCGTTTATCCTCCACAATGAAGACATGAATTCAGGAAGTGATATTTTGTAATCGTTTCCAACGTGGGGAGGAAGACACTATGAAAGCCGAAACGGCGGCTCGAACACGACCCGCTACCCGCAGTGACAAAAACCTGCTGTGGAGGGACATCATCAAAAACCGGTGGCTCTATATTATGTTGATACCGGGCGTGCTCTACTTTGTTATTTTCAAATACATACCCATGTACGGCATTACGATGGCTTTTCAGGATTACACGCCATACAAGGGCATTCTGGGCAGTGACTGGGTAGGGTTCAAGCACTTCCAGCGTTTCTTCGGGGAACCGCAGTTCTGGACCTTGTTCCGGAATACGTTTTTGCTAGCGATTTATAATATGGTGTTCTTCTTCCCGCTGCCAATTGTATTGGCACTTATGATGAATGAAGTTCGCCGTGAACGGTTCAAACGATTTGTACAGACGCTGGTATATGTTCCGCACTTTGTTTCCTGGGTTGTTGTGGTTGGTGTGTTCTACATGCTGTTCACAACCGAGGGTGGAGCTATTAACGAATTACTTTATAACCTGACGGGGCAAAAAGTGGCTTTCCTGCTTGAGCCTGGCTGGTTTCGAACGATGATTGTTGGACAATCCATCTGGAAAGAGGTAGGCTGGGGCACAATTATTTTCCTGGCGGCACTTTCCGGTGTAGATACACAGCTCTATGAAGCTGCACGGATGGATGGTGCCAATCGTTGGCGCCAGACTTGGCATATTACGCTGCCTGCCATTCGTAGTACGATCATTATTTTGCTCATTCTGCGTCTGGGTAACTTCCTGGATACAGGCTTTGAACAGATCTTCCTGATGCTGACGCCGACGAACCGGGATGTGGGTGAGGTATTTGATACCTACGTCTACACCAAAGGTCTCACACAGGCACAGTACAGCTATAGTGCTGCTGTTGGTTTGTTCAAGTCGGTGGTCGGACTGGCGCTTGTACTGGGTGCTAATACGATGGCCAAAAAATTCGGGGAGGAAGGCGTCTACTAACGCTTGGCAGCAGACGTTCTTCACCAGACAGGAGTGAACATTAAGATGCAACAGGATAAAACGTGGGGCAACCGGATTTTTGATATCCTCAATCATGGCTTTCTGCTTTTGATCGGAATCGTGACCGTTATCCCGTTCATTTATATTTTGGCCGTCTCGTTTACGAGTCCGCATGAAGTGGCCAAGGGAGGATTCATTCTTTTTCCGAAAGAATTCTCCCTCGCTGCTTACCGTTATATTTTCTCTACAGACACATTGATTCGCAGTCTGGGTGTATCAATCTACATCACCGTCATCGGAACACTGCTTAACCTGCTGTTCACGTCGCTGATGGCGTATCCGCTCTCCAGAAGATACTTGCGTGGACGTCAGCCGATCTTGCTGGGGGTACTGTTCACCATGCTGTTCAGCGGCGGAATGATCCCAACCTACTTTGTCGTAAAATCATTGCACCTGACGGATACATTATGGTCTTTGATGCTGCCTACCGCGATTAGTGCATTCAACCTGATCGTACTTAAGAACTTTTTCCAAGCCATTCCGGATGAACTCGAGGATGCCGCCAAAATTGATGGATGTAACGATGTGGGCGTATTGTTCCGAATTGTGCTTCCTTTGTCGATGCCAGCAATGGCTACCTTCTCTCTCTTTTACGCGGTGGCTCACTGGAACAGCTTCTTCAACGCCGTAATCTATATCAACGATAGTGAAAAGTGGCCTGTGCAGGTATGGCTGCGTGAAATTGTCATCCTGGCTCAGAGTAGGATCGGGGATACCAGTATCGAAGAGACCGAGATTCAGCCGCTTACCATTCGTATGGCCGTTATCGTGTTCTCCACGATTCCAATCATGCTGGTATACCCGTTCCTGCAAAAGCACTTTGCCAAAGGAGTGATGCTGGGATCGGTAAAAGGTTGAAATTACGCATGATTGTACATCAGAACGGGTTCATGACTGTATAAAAAAGGGGAGGTTTTCGTTTAATGAAAGCAACAAAAAAGAAAGCCGTAGCTGTCTTAAGCACATTGGCATTGGTAACAGGCCTGCTGGCAGGATGCGGATCGGATGAAGGTCAGGCTGCTGAGGGCGGCGTGCAGAACGTGTCCATTGCAATAGCACAGGTGGGCGACGTACCGAGCAAAGGTAATGAGGTTCAGCAAAAGATCGAGGCGTATACGAACACCAAACTGGACATTCAATGGATTCCGGCTTCGGCTTACAATGACAAAATTAATGTCATGATCGCATCCAGCGATATGCCCAAAATTGTGAAAGTGCAGTATAACCCAACCGTAACCAGTGCGATGCGTAACGATGTATTCTGGGAAGTTGGGCCTTTGTTGAAGGATTATAAAAATCTGTCTGCACAGAACGAGCGTTTCTTCGACAATATCAAGGTGGAAGGCAAAATCTACGGGGTACCCGTATTCTCTGATATTGCCCGAGCAACGGTGATTTACCGTAAAGACTGGTTTGATAAGTTGAATCTCAAGGTACCAACGACACCGGATGAATGGTATGAAACGATCAAAACGCTGGCGACCTCCGATCCGGATGGAGACGGTCAGGATAATACGTTTGGACTAATGCTTTTCAAAAAGTATAACGAGGATCAATATTCCTTCACTACACGTCTTGGCGTAAGTTTTGGTGCACCAAACAAGTGGAAGGTGGAAGATGACGGCAGTTTTACGCCGGAATTCATGACACCGGAATATATGCAGGTGCTGGATTTGCTGAAACGATTGTATAGCGAGAAATTGCTGAATCAGGACTTTGCTGTATTTGATTCCACAGAAGCGGAGAAGAAATATGATACAGGCGTTGTCGGCATGCGTATCGGTGTCGCCCAGAACGGGAAGAGCCAGCAAGAGCGTCTGTCCAAGAACGACCCGGATGGCGTAGTAGACATTGCAGGTTTGCTTGGTGTGAGTGGCGACCGTGTAGCGGGGCAGACGGGTAACTCCGGTATTCTGGCTTTTCCGAAAGCGACGGTGAAATCGGAAGACGAGTTGAAAAACCTGTTGTCTTTCCTGGATAAATTAATGGACCCGGAGATGGCGACGCTGCTGATGCGTGGCATTGAAGACAAACATTACAAGAAGGCTGGCGAAGACCAAGTGGAGATGAGCGACTTCGATGCATTCCAGCGTGAAGTGAAGCCATATCGTGATAACTTGCCTTACGTGGAAGGATACAATGTGCCGAAATTGAAAGATACCGAACTCGGTGAGAAGGGTACGGAACTTGCCAAAGAGCTGGCGGAACATGCTGTGCCAAACCCTGCATTAACCTTGTATTCGTCTACTTATGGCGACCGTGGGGCAGATCTGGATCAGATGATTGCAGATGCGCAGACCAAATATATTATGGGCAAAATCGATGAAAATGGCTGGAAACAGGAAATCGAGAATTGGGGCAATGCGGGCGGTACCAAAATTCGTGAGGAATATGCCGAAGACTACAAAAAACAGGCTAAATAAAAAGCCGGAAGCGGAGGAACATCATGAAAGAAACCCTGCAATTCACACCGGTACGGATGGCTGAACAGTTCATGGAAAGTTATCGCAATCATGAGCTGTATCCGACCTGGCATTATGAAAATGGTTGTCTGCTGAAAGCGCTGGAAGAGCTGTACACCCATACCGGAGAACAGAAATATTTCGACTACATCCGTGAACTGATGGATAATTTCATTCTGGAAGATGGCTCGATTCGCTCCTATGCAGTCGAGGAATATAACCTGGACCAGATTAACCAGGGGAAATCGCTGTTCATGTTGCTGGACAAAACGGGTGAAGAGAAATACCGTAAAGCCGCAGATTTGCTCATGGTACAGCTTAAGGGACAGCCTCGTACGAGTGAAGGCGGATTCTGGCACAAGAAAATCTATCCGTTCCAGATGTGGCTGGATGGGCTGTATATGGCAACGCCGTTTCTCACGCAATATGGTGCGGTTACTGGCGAGGAGAAGTGGTTTGACAAAGCGGCATTACAGCTGCTGCTGGTGGAGAAACGTACACGTGATCCACGCAGCGGTCTGCTGTACCATGCCTGGGATGAGAGCAGGGAACAGCGCTGGAGCTCGGGAGAAACTGGATGCTCTCCGCATGTATGGAGCCGGGCGATGGGCTGGTATGTGATGGCGGTAGTGGATACATTGGATCATCTGCCTGTAGATCATGAGCATCGCGGTCAGATTGTGGGGATTTTCGAACGTGTAGCGAATGCACTTGTACATGTACAGGACCAACAGTCCGGGTTATGGCCTCATTTGCTCGATCAACCAGGGCGTGAGCGTAATTATTTGGAGGCATCGGGGACCTCAATGTTTGTGTATGCACTAGCGAAGGGTGTACGTAAGGGTTATCTGAGTGGCAAGTTTAAAGCGATCGCAGAAAAGGGTTATCAAGGTCTGCTGCTGCATCTGCTGCAAACGGATCGTGAAGATGTATTGTCCCTGACGCAGTGTAACGGTGGGGCAGGTCTGGGCGGTACCCCGTATCGTGACGGGTCATACGAGTATTATGTGACTGAATCCATTCGGATAAATGATCCGAAATCGGTAGCTCCATTTATTTTGGCAGGAGTGGAAATGGAACTGGCGACACGCTAGTTCCTTTCTTCAGACTTATTTATGATAGCGCATTCATGGGGCATTTTGCATCAATCCAAGGAGCGACTTCAAATCAGCACAATATAGATCGGAACGGTTCAGTCCGTCTATATTGTGTACCCGTAGCGATTTAATCAAATGAGGCAAAATGTGAATAATTTGGTTATCTAAAGGAGAGATGGTTCATGAGTCCAAAAGGTCGGATGTCTCGTTTAGGCGGATTGGTCGTGGTTGGTGCAATGTCCGCTGGACTGCTTGCAGGGTGTGGGGGAGAGAAAGCGCCTGCGGCAGGGGAAGGCAAGCTTCCCATTTCGATTTCTTTGATGCAGGTTGGTGATGTGCCAGCCAAGGAGAACGGGATTGAACAAAAGATTGAGGAATATACGAATACGGATGTCAGTGTACAGTGGATTCCGCAGTCTGCTTTTGATGATAAAGTGAATGTCATGGTAGCTTCGGGTGAGATGCCGACCATTATGCGGGTGAATTATGTACCCACAACATTTAACGCAGCCAAAACGGGGCTGTTCTGGGAAATTGGACCCTACCTGAAGGATTATAAAAACCTGTCTGCCCAATCCGAGGCTTATTTTGACAATATCAAGATTGAAGGAAAGGTCTACGGGGTACCCAACTTCCGCGATATCGGGCGTACAGCCATCGTGTATCGCAAGGACTGGTTCGACAAGTTGAAGCTGGATGTACCGAAAACGCTCGATGACTGGTACGAAGTGATGCGCTCCATTCGCAAGGATGATCCTGATGGTAATGGCAAGGAGGACACGTATGGAACGGTACTGTTCAAAAAGTACAATGAAGGCGTATCCTCGCCGCTGACACGAATCGCCGTAAGTATTGGTGGGGTGAACAAGTGGGGTGTGGACGATGCGGGTAAACTTACCCCTGAATTCCTGACCACAGAATATGTGGATACGATGAAGCTGTTCAAGCGTCTATTCAGTGAGGGATTGATCAACAGTGACTTCCCAGCGTTGGACCCTTCCGATGCGGACAAAAAAATCGACTCCGGTCTCGTAGCCATGAAGCTGAACGGTGTTGCTCAGAACGGAAAGTCGTTCCAGCAACGGCTGACACCAAATGTGCCTGATGGCGAGATTGATGTGGCCCCGTTCCAAGGACCGGATGGCATTCGAATTGCCGGGGAACCGGGGAACTATGGGATGCTTGTCATTCCCAAAGCTTCCGTACCGGACGAAGAACAGTTAAAACAGGTGCTGACGTTCCTGGATCAACTGATGGATGAACCACTGAGTACACTTCAGCTGCGAGGTCTGGAAGATGTGCACTATACGAAGACTTCGGATGGCAAGACCGAGTTCAAGGACTTCGACGGATACCAGCGTGAAGTGAAGCCTTATCGTGACAATCTGCTAAGCGTTGAAGGTTATAACGTACCTGAGCTTGTCGATGTACCAATCGGTATGAAGGGAACGAAGATGGCACGTGAAAATGAGCAGTATGCCATTCCAAATCCGGCGCTGACCTTGTCTTCTGCCATCTATACTGAGCGTGGCCAGGAGCTGGACCAGATGATCTGGGATGCACAGACCAAATACATTATGGGCAAAATCGATGATGCTGGCTGGGAGCAGGAAGTGGCGAACTGGAGAAAATCCGGTGGCGACCAGCTCATTTCCGAATTTGAAGCGTCTTATGCCCAGCTAAACGGGAAGTAATTTGAAGAACAAGCTGTGTTTTGCGTGAAATGACGTGAAGCAGGGCTTGTTTTTTTAAGTTCTTTTTCATCCCCGAGATTATGGTTAGGTAACAGAAGGGGTATAAAAGGTAAGGAGTATTTGTTCACATCCATTTTATTGCTCATCGAGAGGGGAATATACAGCATGATTGATGACCATCACAAGTTAGACGTATTAAACGTAGTAGATACATACCAAGGAAGAGATCTGGGTGTCACGATGGAACCACAAGCCTGTAGTTTCAAAGTGTGGGCACCTACCGCAAAGCAGGTAGATGTGCTGTTATCCCCGCCTTCAACAGGGGGAAGTCCCAATGAACAGAAGAATAAGGACGAACAGAAAGAAATACCTATGAACAAGCAGGATCAGGGCATCTGGACCCTGAAACTCGAAGGTGAGTGGAACGGTTATCGTTATATGTACAGAGCCACCTTTGAGGACGGACGGCAGGAGATAGCGGTTGATCCCTATGCACGAGCTGTGACCATGAATGGAGAAATGGGAGTCATCGTCAGACTGGAACAGACCCACCCGAATGGCTGGAATGAGGATATTCGTCCAGAACTGGCGAGCCCGGTAGATGCGGTCTTATATGAGCTGCATGTGCGCGATTTCTCGATCCATGAGTCATCCAGCATGAGGCACAAAGGAAAGTATCTGGCTTTTACCGAGACAGGTCTGCGCGATTCCAACGGGAATACACTGGGGATCGATCATTTGGCTGAGCTGGGAATTACTCATGTACATCTGCTACCGGTTTTTGATTTTGCGACAGTGGACGAATCGAAGGCAGATGACGGGACTTCCGATTGCTCACGTTATAACTGGGGCTATGATCCGCTCCACTACAACGTTCCAGAAGGCTCCTATGCATCCCGTGCAGATGAACCGGAGACAAGAATTCGAGAGCTCAAATCGATGGTGCTCGCCCTTCATGAGAAGGGTATCGGAGTCATTATGGATGTGGTGTACAATCATACGTTTGATACGGCAGCCAGTTCATTTGAGAAGCTTGTTCCAGGGTATTACTACCGTCAGAATCCGGATGGCACGTACAGCAATGGATCAGGTACAGGCAATGAAGTGGCAACTGAGCGCCCGATGGTGCGCAAGTTCATTATCGATTCCGTACGATACTGGGCAGAGGAATACCATGTGGACGGGTTTCGTTTTGACCTGATGGGTCTGATCGACACGACAACGATGAAAGAGCTCGCAGCAGAACTGCATGCCGAGGTTTCTCCATCCATTCTCTTATACGGTGAACCTTGGGGTGCGCTGGAATCACCCCTTGGAGATCAAATGACACTTAAGGGAGCACAGCGTGAAGCTGGATTTGCTGTATTTAATGATAACCTCCGTGGAGCGATCAAAGGGGATAGTGATGGAACGGGAACCGGTTTTGCTACAGGAGCGGAGGGAAAAGAAGACGATATTTGGACAGGCATAAGGGGAGCCATTACCGATTTTACCGCTGGCCCATCTGAAACGATTAATTATGTAACTGTACATGATAATCTCAACCTGTGGGACAAAGTCGCCCAGACACAAGGATTGCACGATACGCTGGGATTTATCACCTATAGCGAGGAGGGTCGTGTGAAAGGCAGCGCCAACGTGGAAGAGGCTGTACAGCAGGCGAAGCCGTATTTGCACGTTGACCCGGATCGCATACTGGAGAACGAAACGGTCCGGCGCTGTCTGCTTGCTAATGGCATCGTATTGACTTCCCAGGGGGTCCCATTGCTTGCGGCTGGAGATGAACTTCTGCGAAGTAAATTTGGCGATGCCAACAGTCATGAGAGTGGAGATTCAGTCAATGCCATTCGGTGGGAGCAAAAGCAGCAGTTTAAGCCTGTTTATGATTATTATCGTGGCCTGATCCGTCTTCGGCGCGAGCATCCTGCTTTTCGTCTTCGCACCCGGGAAGAGATTGAGCTCCATGTTCGATTGCTTGAAAAAGGAAAAGGGCTGTTGTCCTATGAACTGGCAGGAACGTCTGTGGGAGATTCATGGGGACGGATAATCATTATCTACAATGCTTCCAAAGAAACCCGTACAATCTCCGTTTCTTCAGGTACATGGAATGTGGTTGTAGAGCAGGGGCAGGCTGGCATCGAGACGCTGCGTACAGCCAAAGACGGTCAGGTTAGTGTTCCCGCTATATCCATGACCGTTATGTATTCAGGTGAGTGAACTTATTGCACCCTTTCTCCATTGTGGAGCGAGGGTGTTTTTCTTTTTACCATCTTTTTTTCATCAGGACAGGTACAAATGCTGTCAATCTATGGCGCTTGTTTACATATGCTGTATCTTGAAAGCGATTGCTGTGAGGATTTACTTTACATTCAATATGCTAATTGAAAGCCTCTGCTCAACCGATATGTTGAGTACAGACAACCCCGGGTTGACAAATGACGTCTCGCTCCGTAACATCGGGACAACACGAAATCAATGGATATAAAGGCGGTGGGAACGATGCCGGAATGGACATCTTTTCGTTATGAAGGCAACGATCTTGGCTTAACATATACGCGTACAGCAAGCACATTCAAGCTGTGGGCACCTACAGCTCAGCAGGTTTCATTACTCATTTTTGATAATGAGGGACATTATGATACAACTGGTAAAGTAACCGAACATGATGACGGACAGAAACGGTCGATGACCCGTGATTCGGATGGAATATGGAGTGTACAGCTTGAAGGGGATTGGGCCGGACATTATTATATGTATCACATTACCCATGATGATCAACATATTGCAGTGGCACCCGATCCTTACGCTCGTGCTGTATCGGCGAATGGACAGCGAACAGCCATCATTGACCTGGATACAACCAATCCAGTGGATTGGGAAGAGGATGTGAAGCCCGTATTTCTGCGTCCGGCAGATGCAGTTCTATATGAATTACATGTGCGAGACTTCTCCTCCGACCCCCATGCTGATATTCCATATAAGGGCAAATATTTGGCATTTACGGCTTCCGGGTTGACGGACAGAGATGGCAATTCCATCGGTGTAGATCATCTTGTCGAACTCGGCATCACGCATGTACATCTTCTGCCTGTAGCGGATTATCAGACGGTTGATGAATTGGCAGTGACAACGGACGTCGGCTCGAATGCCAAATTGCCATACAACTGGGGTTATGATCCGCAGCACTATAACGTGCCGGAAGGTTCCTATGCGACCAATCCGCGTGATCCTGCGATTCGAATCAGGGAATTCAAGGCGCTCATTCATTCCTTGCACCGACAAGGCATTCGTGTTGTGCTTGATGTGGTTTATAACCATACGTACAGCGTGGATGATGGACCTTTTGAACGGATTGTACCAAGTTATTATTACCGTTACCGTGAGGATGGCAAATTTAGCAATGGTTCGGGTGTAGGCAATGAACTGGCTACGGAGCGCCCTATGGTGCGAAAATATATTTTGGACTCTCTCCTGTATTGGGCAGAGGAATATCATGTGGACGGGTTTCGCTTCGACCTCATGGGGCTGATTGATACAGACACGATGAACGAAGTGACCCGCGAGCTGAGAGAACAGATTGATCCGGCTTTTCTGATCTACGGGGAGCCGTGGACAGGCGGAGATTCACCTCTGGATCGGAAAACGTTAAAAGGAACACAACGCGGTCAGGGATTTGCTGTATTTAACGATCATTTCCGCAGTGCTATCAAAGGGGATAGTGATGGGATCGGCAAAGGTTTTGTTACCGGAGCAGACGGTAAGGAGTACGAAATAGCCATGG
Organism: Paenibacillus taichungensis; assembly: GCF_050994985.1. Taxonomy (NCBI): domain Bacteria; kingdom Bacillati; phylum Bacillota; class Bacilli; order Caryophanales; family Paenibacillaceae; genus Paenibacillus; species Paenibacillus taichungensis. The sequence continues at coordinate 660,358 of NZ_CP194720.1, forward strand.
GTGTAGCCGGAGCGCTAGATGATTTCACATCTTCACCAGTGGAATCCGTCAATTATGTAACGGCACATGATAATCTCAACTTATGGGACAAAATCGCAACAACGATGTACCTCAGGCATGATCTCGGTTACCCGGTATGGAGAGACGGGCAGCCTGTAGAAGGAGGCAGTGCAGAATCGGCGGTTAAAGCGGCGGACCCTTATCGTTATGTCGATGCGGATGATGTACTTGATCATGAGATGGTTCGACGTTCCTTGCTCTCAACAGGGATTTTGCTTACCTCACAGGGTATTCCATTTCTTCATGCAGGAGATGAGATGCTGAGATCCAAAGCAGGAGATCACAATAGTTATCGCAGCGGGGACGCCGTGAATACGATCACTTGGGCTAACAAAGCTCGATTCAGACCTGTTTTTGACTATTATCGTGGCTTGATTCATCTGCGTCGCACACATCCGGCCTTTCGAATGATTAACGCCGAACAGGTAAGGAATCATCTTCGCATGATGCGAGCAGAAGGAAATGTGGTTGCATTTACACTGGATCACGGAGCGAATCAGGATACCTGGAATCAGATCGTGGTAATCTACAACGGAACGGGTCAGCAGCAGCAAGTGAGTCTGCCGGAGGGTGATTGGCATATTGTTGTGAATGATCACCAAGCAGGTACAGACCTCATTGAGACGGTGAGCGGGAACGCAATGGTAGAACGGTGGTCGTTAATGGTACTATACGACACGGAATATGCTGGTGGTACTGAACCGGCTGTGATTGAGATTCATTCGCCGCGTCTTGTGTACAGTGCCGGAGAGATTGCTGGTTTGCGAGCATCAGTCAGAGACCGTTTTGGTAATGTAGTGGAAAATGCATCTGTGACCTGGAGCTCTTCGAACCCACAGATTATTGCGATTCAATCCGATGGGACAATTCATATGGGGGAGATTGGGGAAGCCACGATCAGCGTCCAATGTGGCACGATTACCACAGAGTGTACGCTGCAGGTTGATCACCTCCATCCGGAACGAATTGAAATTATTGGGGAATCTGTAATGTACACGACACGTGTCAGTCGATTCCGCGCCTTGGTTCTGGATCAATTCGGCCAGCCTCTGCAAGGTATGAATATACGGTGGAGCTCGTCTAAGGTGGATCATGCAGTGGTTAGTACAGCAGGAATTGTGCGTGCTTTAACACCAGGGTCTGCCCAGATTACCGCGGAGGCTGGAGGGATTCAGGCATCGCTGAATGTCAAAATCCACAAACCAATTTCGCGAATTGTCACTCTCCGATATGAACGGGAAGATCAGCATTATGAGGGATGGGACGTCTGGGTATGGGGCACAGGCATGGAGGATGGAGCTGTCCCATTTGAGCGAGTGGGTAATGCAGCAGAAGCCCGTTTTCGGGTGGCTGCAGGACTGCATCATCTAGGCTTAATTATTCGGTTGAATGAATGGGAAGCCAAAGATACATGCGGAGATCGTTATGTTGATATCGGTCCTGAAGACGGAGATGTGCACATTATCGTTCACAGTGGGTCGGATCAAATGCAGGTTATCCGTGAAAGTGATGATGAGGATGATCGTAACAGCGCATAGCTGGCTAAGTTATAACTTCATACAAAGGTTGAAAAGTATAGGCTTAACAAGCGGTCGGAAGGTATTCCGGCTGCTTTTTTGTTCATTAGAAAGAACCTTTTTCACCAGAAAAATAAAAAAACTGCACATGTTAGTGTTTGAGATGGTCTTTCATTGGGGTAAATATAGATATGGCCCCAGATTCGGCCACGCACGAAAAGGCCATTCTGGTCTAAAAGAGAAGCTTACGGCTTCCTAACAAATATAAGTAAGGATCCCTTGAAGGAGGATGTTCAATCATGAAATCCAACGGAAAAATGGCTCAACTTACGGCAACACCAAGAACTGAAAAGAAAGGTGCAGCATTGCGCCTGTTAAGACAAGGCGGACGTGTTCCGGCTGTCGTTTATGGCCCGGGATTAGAAGGTGCCGCGATACATGTAGATGAAAAAGAAGTGCTGAAAGTAGCACGTACAGGTCGCTCCGAGATGTTCAACCTCAATCTTGAGGGTGGCAAAACGGTTCCAGTGCTGATCAAGGATCAGCAGGAACGCAACGGACGTCTGCTGCACGTGGACTTCCTGCAAATTTCGAAGAATAAACCGATCAGCGTTAGTGTATCGATCGACTTCCAAGGTACCGCAGCCGGCTCCAAGGCAGGCGGTGTGTTCCAGACACAGGAAACTCAACTGGAGGTCGAAGGACTTCCGGCTGATCTGCCAACCTCCATTGAGGTGGATGTTAGCGGACTGGAAATTGGTGATCGTTTGACAGCTGGAGATATCAAGCTCGATAAAGGTCTGACTCTGGTGACGTCTGGTGATTCCATCATCGCTTCCGTGATGCCGCCACAAGCGGCTGAGGAAGAGCCTACGGCTTCTGCTGATGAAGCAGCACCGGCAGCACCAGAAGAACCAGCTAAAGAAGAATAGGGAGTTAGAATATTTATTATTCTGTATCTCAACCAAGCCCGGTCATCACGACCGGGCTTTTTTATATTGGAAATGGACAAGTGGAGTCGCAGGAGATGCGCGATAATGAATGTCGTTTTGACTTATGAAAGATTGCTACATAGTCGCGTTATTCGGTATGATGACGGGGAGCTGTTTGCGTGAAACAACGTTACAGTATACTATGATTCGGAGCAGCAACAATTCACTTCGGAATAATTTGCATAAGAAAGCAGGTTTCACAACATGTTTGATCCGACGATTTATGACAATTTGAAAGTAGGCTTCGAAAATTACCTATATGATCTCGATAATTTGGATGAACTTATTTCCATAACGGATCGGAAGGATCAGCTTGAGTTGGCCCGTATGTCCAGAGAGTTGGTGCTGCAATTCTGCCTGCGAGATTGCCCTGACGTAACAGGCGAAGTGGTACTGAACACATCGCTTGAGGATCTCGCGGCTGAGATTCTGGAGACACCAGGAGTTCTACCAGGTTGCCGTTTGCGGTTGCGGTTCAGAATGGTTGTTAGGGAGCCTGAGACTCAATGTCCTGCAATTAGCTCCATATTACAAGAGAGCTGGCCGGAACAACGAAAATTGCAGCATATTCATTATATATTTGAAGATCAGCCAGCAACTTATGCAATCACAGCTGAAGTACATTTTGACCGCAGTGTGAATGAAGATCAGATGGGAGATATCCCTGATCTGTGCGATCATATGGTCAATGTGCTGACTAAATTATTGCAATTGCACAAATAAACAAGCGAAAAAGTCTTGTCTCTGGTCCAAGAGACAAGACTTTTTTTTATTTTTTTTGAATGCTAAATAGGCTATCAGGCGTAGGTATAAGGACTTGAGGTTAATATTTTACGCAAGCAAGTAAGAGAATGTATATTTAATAAGCCGAATAAGTGCGATTGAACTATATACATAAGGTGAAATTGCGAAAATAAGTTTGGGACTAAAGATTTAGTACCGGACTAAAGGAACTAGTTTTCCTTGCCGATAAAATATCGAAGGGGAGAAACTACATGACAGAGAAATTAATTCGTCTTCTGCGTATACTTCAGGCTATACAAGCGAATCCCGGAATTTCCGCCAAAGAATTGGCGTTGAAATGCGGTACAACTGTGCGCACGATTTATCGCGATCTCCGAATTTTGGACAGGGTTGCCCCTATCATGAATGAAGGTTATGGCAAGGGGTATCGGTTCATTGGTGAATTTGCCATGTATCCTCTGGATTTTACCGAACAGGAAGCGATAGTATTCTCCATGCTTCCATCCGTGGTGGATACTTCGCAACTCCCGGCTGAATTTGATTCAGCCTTTGACAAGGTGATGACAGCCCATACGAAAATGAAATCGAGAAACAGTGACATTGTAGAAAATATTGCAGGCATTATTCGTATGGGTACACCTGCATATCGGGAAGAAGGGAAGTATCCCAACTTGCTTATCCCGGTCATTGAAGCCATTCTGGATCAACAAACGATTCGAACCCAATATCACACGCTTACGAAAAATGAAATAACGGTCCGCGACATTGACCCCTATTACCTCATTCCGCGCGATCAGCGTTTCTACTTGATTGGTTATTGCCACTTGCTGCAGAAAGTCCGTTTGTTTCGGATCAGTCGCTTTCTGGACGTTATACAGACCAATACCCATTTTGTTATGGGTGATTTCAACATAACGCAGTTCATGAAAAACACATGGTCCATTGATCGTGGGGATAAACTTATCCATTTCAAAGTAAGATTCACTGAGAAAGTGGCCCCCTACATAAAAGAAGAAGAAATGTTTGTTCGTCCACGAATGACAGATACGCCTGATGGCGGATTGTTATTTGAAGTTACGCTGAACAGTAGTCGTGAATTCCTGAAATGGTTATATCAATTTGGCCCCGAAGCGGAGGTCCTTGAACCCCGCGAATATCGTAAAGAAATTCGTGAACAACTCATAGAGTGGATGAAACATTATGAGGAAGATCAATAATTCAACCCAACTAAATTTAAAAATGTGTAAAAGGAGCTTTTGTGATGAGTACCAAATTATTTGCAGCCATGTATGGAATGGAGCATTATCATGGTGTAGAAGCTTTAAACGTAGGCGATTTCCTGTTTCTGGTCAAAGACCCCGACAATCGGTTAGACTCTCGAGCCATCAAGGTAGTAGTTCCCCCCATTGGGACGGTTGGATATATTGTTAATAATCCACTGCTCGCTCCTCACGGCTGCTGGACTGGCTCGGGAATTTATGATGCTTTCCGCCAACAAACATGCGCTAAGGTGAGATTTGCCATGAAAGATATGATTATTGTGGAGTTAATTGAAATGATGTATGTTCCTGTTCCGCATATGGATAGCTTTATTGCAGACTGGCAGTCACGTGAAAAAGCTTAACAAAAGTACAGCCTATACAAGATTTATCCTCGGATAAGTTTTGTATAGGCTGCTTCAAGATGCATGGCTGTCCGGGCCCAACTGAACTGTTCAACTGCACTGGCACGGCCAGCTTCTCCAAGCGAAAGAGCGAGAGAAGGATTGTCTGCCAGTTTAGACAGGTAAGCAGCGAAACTTTGGGGGTTGTGATACTGTCTTACAAGGTATCCATTACTCCCCGATACAATGATTTCACGAATGCCTCCATTGTCTGAAGCAATGACGGGTAGTCCTGAAGCCATAGCTTCAACATTAACCAGCCCGAAGGCCTCATGTTGTTGGGAAGGACACACCAGGCAGTCCACAGCCCTGTACAAACGGTCAATGTGCTCATGGGCGATCTGACCTCGGAAGGTGGCATCAACCTTTAATTTTCGGATAAGCTGTCGCAGCTTGCGGACGTAAACTGGAGGTCCTTTACCTGCAATGATCAGTTGCACGGATACCTGCTGCTGAATAAGAGCTACGGCACGAATCAGTACATCCACACCTTTGCCGGGAATTAGTCGGCCTACATACAGAATGGAGAATGGCCCTGTGATACCGAACTGCTTCCGCAGAAGCTGCTGCTCTCCTTTAGCTGCAGGCAAAAAACGGCTTAGGTCCACGCCCAGTGGTACAACACCCATCCGTCGTTTTAAGGATGGGAATCGGCGACCCAGCCTTTGTCTGAGGGATTGACTATTAACGGCAATCCAATTCGCTTTTTTTAACAGCGCTAATCTTGCTGGTCCTGGTTGTGCAAAGGTTAACGAATGAAGATAGAGCACCACAGGTAACGTAGGGAAAGCGCGTTTAATTGAAGCCATACTATGAGGTCTGTTGTCTACCTGAATAAGATCGAAGGGTTGGATTTTCAGAAAACGGATCACTGCCCTCGTGTACTCGCTGGGGCTGGTTGATGGTACACGACGGATCACTATGCCATCTATTTGCTCTGTAATGGCAAGACCGGGCATCTGACGGCTTATGATCGTCACCTGGTGACGGAGAGCAAGTTCACGAGCAATGCCGAGGATGCAGATTTCGACTGATCCGTTACCTGGGACTGGCAATTTTTCAGGCGCTATCAGGGCTATTTTCATCAACAGTTTCCTCCTTGTCCATATTCGCAACAATCTATCTTGGTCATATATCCTATGTGCATCGGGTGGATTTGGCTCCTGTAGAACTGCGCGTGAGGGTAAATTTCGTTTTTGTGATATACTGTACGGGATGCAATGAAATCGTTGCGCGTATTTAGAAGCAGGAGGAAAAAAATGTTACATTCAACACTCAGCCGCTTTCGACTGCTGTTGTGGTTGCAGGGGCTTTCATATGTACTTTTGTTATTTGTTGCTTTTCCATTAAGAGAATCAGGGATCATGCCAAAGGCAGTCACGTGGTTTGGCAACATCTATGGCTTTTTATTTCTGATGTATTTATTATTTATGGTGAGTCTGTATACCACGCAAAAATGGCGTTTGCGTCGTCCAATTGCTTTGTTTTTTATCTCGTTTATCCCACTGGGTAATTTCATCTATGATTTGCTGGTCTTTCGCAAGCTGGACCGCAGACAGTCAAATAAAGCTTGACTTTGCTTATCGTTATGAATATGATGAGAACAGATTATTGAACCTGTTTCAACTTAAAACTAAATATTCCTGATGTTAAAGGGGAGTAGCTTTCACAGTAAAGTCGTCAGTTCGGGATTACATCCCCGGCTTTATTGGCAGCAATTTTGTTGTTAGCGAGACCTTTACCAAGTTTTCATGCTGGGTAAAGGTCTCTTTTCGTGAATATAAAGGACCTTACCAGCGATGGTAAAGGTCCTTTTTTTTGTACATCATAAGGATAAGGATACTAAGGAGGAGTAAAATTTGGAGTTATCGTTATTATTGGAGTATGGGTGGGTTCTTGTCGTCTTAGTAGTCCTGGAGGGGTTACTTGCCGCGGATAATGCATTGGTTCTTGCCATTATGGTTAAGCATTTACCTGATGATAAACGCAAAAAGGCGTTGTTTTATGGTTTAATGGGAGCGTTCATTTTCCGATTGGGGTCACTATTCCTCATCTCGTTCCTCGTGGACGTATGGCAGGTTCAAGCAATTGGTGCCCTGTACCTGTTGTACATCTCCATTAACCACATTGCCAAAAAGGTGTTGGGTAGCCGAAACAAAACAGATGAAGCGGCTGATTCCGCTCCAAAAAAACCAAAAAAACAATCTGGTTTCTGGATGACTGTATTCAAGGTGGAAGTGGCAGATATCGCGTTCGCGGTCGATTCCATTCTCGCAGCTGTGGCGCTGGCTGTTGCATTGCCACCAAGTGGTTTGCCTCCGATCGGCGGACTTGACGGTGGACAGTTTATCGTCATCTTCCTCGGCGGATTTATCGGCCTTGTCATCATGAGATTTGCGGCTTCCTTCTTCGTTAAACTGCTTCATTCCCGTCCAGGACTTGAAGTTGCAGCCTTCGTTATCGTTGGCTGGGTTGGGGTTAAGTTGGCTGTGATTACACTTGCACATCCTTCACTGGGCGTTCTGGATGAGCATTTCCCGGAAAATAAAATTTGGAAATTTGGTTTCTACATTGTGCTGATTACGATTGCGGTATGTGGTTGGTTCCTGTCCTCCAAGGTGCCTGAAAAAGAAGATGAAAATCCTGTGGAAGAATTGGAAAAACAAGCAGGGAAATGATAAGATACAAAGTCAAATCTGTCAAAACATGTACCATCAATAATCGATATATAATCTCATAATATGCTTGAGTAAGCAGGGTCTGTTCCTTACAGACCCTGCTTTTTTTATATAAGTTATTAGCACGAATTTAAATCTAATGCATATGCAAAATAGGGAATTTTCCAAGAAAAGGGTTGACACATCGAAACGAGTCCGCTTAATATAAACATAATATTGATGAAGGGAGGCCGAGAGATATGATGGTTGGTTATGATTTGAAATCCACAAAGTCACTACGAAGCACAGACACAATTGTATATCCAGTTCATCGTCTCTTTGGCCTCATACGGGCGACATAGGGGAAGATGCATATCGTTTATCCTTGGAACGTTATTAATCGATATGCTACTCTCGGCGTATATTGCAATGGAGAACAGACGCGGCATGTTCATGCTGATTTTGTTTTCTGTTATTGTCATGAAGAAGTCACGGGCGAACTGTCCGTGGCTTCTTTTTTTGTTGTACTTAAGATGGATATGGAATTCGGAATAACGTTAGGTTCATTTTTGAAAGTGAACCGAAATAGCTGAACGTACAGGAAGGAATAATAAACATTTATGAATACACAACCTAATTTATTTACGAGTCAAAATGAACTCACAGGAGGCTACCGACATGAAGTCAAATTGCCTGCTGGTGATTTAACGGTATATGCGGCACAACAGCTGTTCTCGTCATTAGACTATAAGGTGTTCGAGATGGCGAACAACAATCTTCAAATCCCGGGAATTTCCTATATGAGCTATACGCCTGACGTGCATGTCGGTGTAGGTACCTGCATTGGCACAACAGCGGTATGGGATGCCAAGAGTGGTTATGTATCTCCATCCATCGTAGGCAGTGATATCGGCTGTGGTATGCGGGTACATATGACCAATTTGCATAAGGACGACCTGAAAGACGTGAAGTTGCGCCGTAAACTCGTAAAAGCCATTGAGAAAGTGCTGCCGATGGAGGCAAATCAGCGCGGTCATTACTCGGACATTCGTTTGGAGCATATTGTGCGAAAGGGTCTGCACGGATTACCAAAAAAATATATCCCGGATAGCTATACACCGAAAAAATCAACTTCCATTACTCATGTAGAGAGCAGCAAATTTGCCTTTGATGAGGAAGTGCTGAACCTGGTACCGGATATGACTTGGCATCGGGCTCATCGCCAGTTAGGAACTTTGGGTGGAGGCAATCATTTTGCCGAGATTCAAGCGATAGAGATTGCCGAGGAAAATCGCAAGATTGCGGAAGCTTGGGGTCTGTACGATGGACAAATTGTTGTCATGATTCATTCCGGCTCCCGGGCCTGGGGCGGGTATGTAAGCCAAACCAGTTCATCAGCCATTGCGAAAGTGATGCAGCGAAATGGTCTGGGGACATCCGATCCAAGACTGGTTTTTGCTCCGCTTGAACATGCGGAAGGTCGCCATTACGTCAATATGATGTATTCTGCGCTGAATTATGCTGTGGTGAATCGCCATCTGATTGCTTATGCTATTCGCGAAGCTTTTCGGGATGTGTTTGGTCCAAAATGCGAATTCCGTACCCTCTATGATTTGATGCACAACTATGCATGGGAGGAATCCCACGTGGATCAGGGCTCTGTCTTTGTACACCGCAAAGGAGCTACACGTGCATTACCTGCCGGTCATCCCGATAATCCGAAGCCGTATCTGGCAACAGGTCATCCCGCACTTATACCCGGTTCAATGGGAACGGCTTCGTATATCATGGTAGGTCAACCCGAGGGGAAGGATAACTATTATTCGATCTGTCATGGAGCAGGACGCATTCGGTCGCGCACAGCAACAAAGCGCCTGGTTACTGTGGAGGATTTTGCCTCGGCGCTGGGTGTGGGAACTGAAGATGAGATTGTGGTGAACCAGCGTTCACTTGAATCCATTATTGATGAATCACCGCAAGCTTATAAAAATGTCGATGAAATTATTGATAGTGTTACCGGCGCAGGTCTGGCTCAAGTTGTAGCCAAATGTAAACCACTTGCCGCTGTGAAGGGAGCTAAGTAATGACCATAGATAAAGAACAATTGAATCATAATAGAGTCATCTATTCCTACGAAGAGCAACAAGACAGTCAAATCCGAAACGAAGGCTATGCCATATACGCCCGTTTGATTCGCGGCATCATTGAATCGCTTGGCAATCGATACGGTGTTCGTTATGAGCTTTATGCCAGCGATGATCCAAACAGTGAATACTGGGATCTGCTAAAGGAAGATCTGCAAAGTAACAGCACCGAAGTGGAATTGGTTGCCCGGATTTTCGAAGATCTGGAGCTGCGTACACTGCATTATGAGGATGATGGAGATGCACCGACATATGGTGTACATTATTCGATTCGCAACAATGTATTTGCCTATCCCCAGTGGGGCGTAGCTCTCGTCCGCATTCCTTTCTTCCGGGAGAATGGGATATACAATGAGGATTTTGTTTTTGCTACAGGAGAAGAGGAATTGAAGCGATTTCTGGGCAGTGTAAGGGAACGGGAACGGCAGCAAAATATGAAAAAAGTCACGGTGTACACGGATGCCCGCAATGGCAGTGACCGTCATGTCGAATCGATTACCCGCTCTGTCGGGCGGGATGAGGTCGTGCTTTCTCCGCAAATCAAACAGGATATTTTCCGTTCGTTGGACCAGTTTTTCGAGGCGGATCGTTCCTTTTATCGAGACTATGATATTCCTTACAAACGTGGCATCCTGCTGTACGGCCATCCTGGAAACGGAAAAACGACCCTCGTGAAATCCATTGCAGGAAGCATTCCGGGGCCAGCAGCATATTGGCAAATTACCGAATACACAAACAGTGAATCGGTGCGTGAAGTGTTCGAAGCAGCCAAACGTTTGGCTCCCATGGTACTGATTATTGAGGACATCGATTCCATGCCGGATGAAGTGCGATCCTTTTTCCTGAATACGTTGGATGGGGCAACGTCTAAAGAGGGCATCTTCCTAATTGGCACCACGAATTATCCGGAGAAAATAGACCCAGGGCTCATGAACCGTGCCGGTCGGTTCGATCGGGCTTATGAAATACCGCTACCGGACGAAGGACTGCGCCTGCAATATTTAAATCAACGCGGCTTTGCTGTCTTTGTAGGGGAAGAAGGTACGCTGGAAGCTGCACGATTAACGGATACCTTTTCTCTTGCTCAACTTGGAGAGTTGTATGTCAGTGCAGCGCTGGAATGGCACCAGAATGGCCGGACGGACATTGTGCAGATCATTCAGTCAATGCGAGGAGAGCTGGACAAGAGTCATAAGCATAACTGGCTGACCCAGCCAGGCAAGGGGCGTGCAGGTTTTTATTAATCGAATATTACCTTTAAAATATTCTCACCTCAATTGGTTATACTAAGGCTGTCTGAATCAACATACAATGACTTTCGGGAGGTACATAACGCAGTCTTGAACTGTGTAAGATGCCCGGAAGTGACGCACTCTGTTTTTAATGCCTTGTTATAGGCTGTTGAACAGAGAAACGGGCATATGAACAAAAGGTAATATACAACAATTTTCATGCCAATTGTTTAAATGCTTCTGTAGCGGTTAATAGTAGACAGACAACAACAAAAACTTTAATTAGAGGTGAATGATATGGGTTGGTTATGGTCATTAATTATCGGTGGTATCATTGGATGGTTGGCAGGTCTGATTGTTGGTCGTGACATTCCCGGCGGCGTTATCGGTAACATCATTGCCGGTTTTATCGGCGGATGGTTAGGTGGAGTGATCCTGGGAGACATGGGTCCAGAAATGGGCGGATTCTACATAGTACCGGCATTAATCGGTGCCATCGTACTTGTAGCGATCGTGAGCTTGATCTTCCGTTCTATGGGTCGAAGCCGCGGGTAACGAATTCAAGATTTCTTGAATGAACAGTTAGTCGGCAACAAGCAGTATGAATAGCTGTTAATATAACAGATGTTTCTGAAGAGGTTGATGGAAGTCCACGGACGTGGCTTTCCATCAACCTCTTTTTGTTTTAAGATATAGGTACAACAGAAAGGGATGAGTGTGCATGGAAAAAGCTACATTTGCCGGCGGATGCTTCTGGTGTATGGTTACACCATTTGAAGAGCAACCAGGCATTCATGGTATTGTATCAGGCTATACCGGCGGTCACGTCGATAACCCAACATATGAGCAGGTCAAAACCGGGGAGACCGGTCATGTCGAGGTCGTTGAAATTACATTTGATCCAGAGGTGTTTCCGTATGAACGACTACTGGAGCTATACTGGCCCCAGACGGACCCAACCGATGATGGAGGGCAATTTCAGGATCGTGGAAGTCAGTACCGTACAGCGATCTTTGTCCATAATGCACGTCAACGCGAGCTAGCAGAACAGTCCAAGCAGGAGCTGGCAGCAAGCGGGCGATTCAATCAACCGATTGTGACGGAGATTCGGGATGCAGTTGTGTTCTATCCGGCAGAAGATTACCATCAGGATTACCACAAGAAAAATGAGAAACATTACAAGGAAGACCGTGCAATATCTGGACGGGATGAATTTATTGAAGAAAACTGGAATAATTAATTTCATTTACAATAGACCGATTTGCATCAGATCTTATTGAAAAATCCGGGAGAGTTCCAACAGGAACTTCCCCGGATTTTTTTGATTGTTCAATGATTAAGAGAATGTTATCTCAATGGCTTCAGAACTTATCTCTGTTTTCCCACCAGTATTTCTAAATCAATCGTAATCTGGGATAAGGACTCTTGAACGCTGGCTATAGCTGATTCCGACCCATGCCAGGAGAGTGGTGTCATATGAATAAGTGAATTCATCATGATTTCCGATACGGGCAGAGTGTATGTTAGCGGAATGCTGTCTAAGAGATGATGATGCTTGGTAAATCGGTCCAATACATACTCTCTGCTGTCTAATTGATGAGATCGGCCCCGAAACAAAAGCTCTCTCATTTCCATTAGATATCGGTCACGGGGAATTACTTTGATAATCCAGCCATCCTTTTTCATCACCCGCCCGAACTCTTCATAATTCGAAGGGGAGAGGATATTCAGGATCACGTCCAGTTGCCCCTCTGCAAAAGGACTATAAGCAAGATCACCAACAAACCAAATCTGCTGGTCGTAGGTAGAAGAAGCCATGGCAATACCCTCTTTGGCGATGTCGATCCCCCAGCCCACAACTGGAGTGTTTTGTGTAATCTGATACAAAAGAGATCCTTCTCCTGCACCTGCGTCCAGAATATGCAAGGGCTGACTGCTGCCATCGGAGTAATCTTCAATCCAATGGCGAATGATATCGGTCAGAGGTGTATAGATAGCCGTATGAGATAAAATATTCCTTTTGGCTGTAAATAAACGTTTGTCATAGTTTCCCTTGAAAAATCGTGTCATGAAATTGATATAGCCTTGTCTTGCCAAATCAAACGAATGCCTGGAACTACATTGAATATTGTCCCGACTAATCGTTGTCATTGTGTGATGACAGACGGGACATTTAAGCATATGGATGTATGGATAAATAAGCGCAGCACTACGTTCTCTGCGTTGGATTGACATGGAATAACACCCCATTCATTCAGATATGGATAACTGAAGAAAAGGGCATAACAAATAAACCTCTATCGAACATTTTGAAAAAAGAGGTTTATGTTATGCCCTAAGTTATCTGTATCGAATGAATTGAATAATCATGGGAGGGCTACGCTCCTTGCCAATCAAGAGTAGGGTGAAAAAGTGAACGATACTATTATACCAGTTTGCGCAGAGAGGATAAAAGGGAGGGGGACTCTCATCGTTGTGTGAAATAACAGAGCGCCCTGTTAACCGTTAGTCGGTCAACCAGAGCGCTCTATTTACTATTTAGCTGAGGCTGTCTTCAATACATACTTGGATAATGCATCGTCATTGATCTGATAAATAATATGATCGTTGTACGTTGAATATCCATCGAGCAATCCAGGAGAGGATGCAAACTCATATTCATGTACCGTATCCAATGTTTGTGGATCAAGAATATAACCCTTTTTAGCGAAATCAAGTTTGTATTGCCCGTCTTGTGTACGATCAACCTGCATGAGAATAGGCTGCTCTTCCTTAAATGTACGTTCGGTCACTTTGCCTTTCATGGTGTACAGCTCCAGCTTTTGGCCTGTAAACAGGGTATAACTGTTGCCCGCGGTCTGAACATAGGCATCACCGGCAATAGCACGGCCCCAGGCCAGTTTGCCATCGGTGCCAAAGCCCATCAGCTTGTTACCCGTGTTCGCAAAATTGGCACGCATGATCACGGAGCCATCTTCCAGAATGGCCAGCGATTCACCGCCGCCGTCTCCCAGAGTGTTGGCATTGCTCGGGAACTGGTAGAAGGAAAGACGATTCAGCGTACGATCGTAAATCTCCACTTTGGGGTTAGCGGCAGGCTGCCAGAAGCTGCCCACTTTGGTTTGCTTGCTTGCATCGACTACGATTCGATCACTGCCTGCTTTGAGTACAGCACCGTTGATCGTTTTTTCCGTAATCAGTTTTCCCTTTTTGTCATACAGCGAGATGGCTGATCGAACGGAACCGTTTGATTGAACACCAGGGCTCGAAGCGATCAATAACGTATCGTCATCCAGAAGGTACATGGAAGATGAATTACTCACGTTTTTGACCCAATTGGTTTTGCCGGAAGTATTGAACGAGTATACCTTTTTGGTTCCATCCGAATATTCCATATATACATAGGCTGTGCCGTTGCTGGTATATAGTGAATTGGAGTAGGTTGTATAAGGCCCACTTTTCTCATGGAAAATAACGTTCCATTTCAATTGTCCGGTCGTGGCATCCAGCGCCTGAAGCGAATCCAGCTGCCAATCCAACTTCGTATTACTGCTTGTTTTGGTCACGGGCTGGGAAGAATGCACATACACCAGATTTTTCGCGGGTACTGCGTTCACTTCGTTGACGATAACGTCTTTCTCCGTATTCACTTGCGTGAGTGAGAGAGAAGATGATGTCCATGAAGGCTTAGGCAATGGTGCATTTTGTTCAGCGGCCGCGTAGCTTGGTGTATGCAGGCTGAAGAGGAGCGTGCCACTGAGAAGAAGCGCAGCCCATGTTTTGGACTTTCGTTTGTTGGATGTATGCAAGTTATAAACCACCTTTCTTCGATTCAAAATAGAACCGATTGTTGAATTCTACCATTTCATACATGTGAAATTCAACCTGAGTGTCTGTAACCTTTTATGATTAAGGTATAATATTATGGTTGTTTGGAGAAGTTCGAGGGTTACAGGGAATTCATCTTCTTTCTGTTAAGAGAGAAGTCTGCTATATTTAGTCGGGTGATGAGGGCTAAGAGGGGTACAAGCCTGCCAGATTAGAGGAATGACAAGGAGAACAGACATGAATTGGAATGAAAATATGATGACTGTGGGTATAGGGGGGATTATCCTTCTACTACTCATTACCTGGATCATTCGCCGTGTAATTCGGCGAGGGCAGCGCATACGAAGTGAGGCCAACCCGCGTAAGATTACGATTAAGGATATCGATAAAATGCAGGATGGATCGGAATTTGAACTGTACCTGTATCATTTATTCCAGCAGCTCGGTTATGCCGAAGTACATAAGACTACAAGCAGCCGTGATTTTGGTGCTGACCTTGTGTTTGTGGATAGAGTAGGAAGGCGAAATGTCATTCAGGCCAAACGTTACGGAGCGAATCATCCGGTTGGACTCAGCGCAGTACAGGAGATTTACACGTCCATGCGTTATTATGAAGCAGATCGTTCCATCGTGCTCACTTCAGCCAGATATACGGAAGCATGCCGGACGCTGGCAGCGGTTAACGGGGTGAAGTTGCTGGACCGTGAAGATCTGATGGACCTGATCATGCTGTTTAAATCCAGAAGAATGGAAGAAGCACTGGAGTTGATTGAGGAAGACGATCAGGAACCTGTCGAAACATGGCAATCACGGCGGAAAAGAGTTCCACGTTAATCACCTTCACTTGTCTGCCTGCACATGATATATTGAGTGCATACCAACCAAGGGAGTGTGTTCTATTATTATGGCACGTACACAAACACAAAAAGCATTGCGAAAAGCAGAGCGGTCAGGACAATGGTGTCCGGAGCAAAGTCGGAGAGTAAATGGAGATTATGGAGCGTTATCCCAGCATGTTCGACTCATGCCCACGAAACAGGAAAAATTGCAAAAGGTCAAACACAAGAAGCGGACCCAGGATGGTGGTGCTTCTTTTTATTTTGTCTTTGGTGTGCAGAGTGCTGCATAAGCTCAAAAATTTAATAAAAGATCTTCCTTCGATTGGTATGACATCCCTTGGACTGTTAAAATCAATGTATCTCTTTTGAATTGGATCAATTATAGCTATACATTCTCCTATCTTCGATGAAGGGAAGAATTCTACATATGACAACAGCTCTTCGCATGGATAAAAAAATCGTTCGGCGTTTTTTGCTGCAAACGCAATCTTTATTGGGACGTTGGCCCGCTGCTTCCTTGCCTTCGGGTCCTGAACAGGTCATGGAGCTGATTCGCACCCTTGGCTGCGTACAGATTGATCCTGTCGCTGCCGTAACCGGGAATCAGCATTTGGTGTTGGGCGCTCGTGATCCGGGCTATATCTCTGAGTACTTACATACCTTGCTAAGTGATCATAAAGTGTTCGAATATTTTGCCAATGCTGCATGTGTCATTCCGATCGAAGATTATGCGATGTTCGAACCTGTGCGTGCCCGATTACGGGAGCGTCTGGCTCCTTCCCTGCAAGGGCTGGAGAATACAGTGCAGCATGTGCTGAAGCGTTTGGAAGATGAGGGACCGCTCCCGTCAAGGGCTTTTCGTGCCGTCGAACGGGTGAGTGGATATTGGGACAGTGCAGATGTGCCTAAAACGAAGGACACCTCGTTAGCGTTGAACTTGCTACTGGATTCGGCTGCCATTCGTGTCGTGGCAAGGCGGGGGAATGAACGTTATTTTCATATTACTGAATCCGGACTGCTGGAGCAGGGCCAATCCATGACAGCGGAAATCGATATCTTGGCTCAGAGGCAAGCTTTGATGGACAAGTACATTTACGCATATCGGGTCGTGGATGCCCGAGATCCACGATTAGGTTGGATGAAATCTACGGCTGCTGAACGTCGGAGTGATATGGCTGCACGTGTCGCAGATGGTCGCATGATTCCGCTGGAGGTAGAGGATGTTGCGACGCCTTATTATATCCGTGCAGAAGATGAGGGTTTGTTGCGTGAGATGGAAAGGGAAGAGCCGCATTATGATCCATCAGGTCCGGTACGATTCCTGCCTCCGCTGGACAACCTGCTGTGGAGACGGGAACGGATTGTGGATTTATTTGATTTCCATTATAAGTGGGAGATATATACACCAGAGGTGAAACGAACTTACGGATATTACGCCATGCCCATTCTTCACGGCGATCGGCTGATTGGACGTATGGACCCGCGACTCGATCGCAAAACGGGCGTGCTAACGGTTCGGTTGTTATCGATGGAAGAGACTGCTCCGCCTGTGGAGGAATGGATAGCGGATTTTCGGGAGGGACTCCAGTTCTTTGCAACGATGCATGGAGCGCGATCCATAAAGGTAGAGAAGACGGTGCCGAAGGGGTTGAAAAAGCAACTCAAGTCGATTTTATAGAAGCGGTTGACGTCAAAAAGGGAGCGAAAGCTCGCTCCCCTAAGGCTTAATCTGGACCTGTAATAAGATTGTTACTCCAATCTCACAGCCAAATTAGTTTTCAATTAACGCAGATGTGGTACTTCAACATTTGGATCAACATCTGCTTCATAATCCACGCCGTCGGTTTCGAAACCAAACAGTTGGAAGAACTCCTGACGGTATCCTACCAAATCGGACAGATCGTAGATATTATCTGTGGTCAGCTCGTCCCAGAGCTTCGCCACTTCTTCCTGAACGTCCGCTCTCATCTCCCAATCATCAATACGAATACGCCCTGCTTCATCGGTCGGAACTTCTCCTCCCGCATAGAGGCGATCAGCGAACAAGCGTTGCAATTGCTCGATGCATCCTTCATGCAAGCCTTTTTCCTTCATGACTTTGTACAACGCAGAGATATACAACGGCACCACTGGAATTGCGGAGCTTGATTGGGTTACGAGCGCTTTGGCTACGGTTAGGTAAGCACGTCCACCCTTTGCACTCAGACGATCATTCAGCTTGTGGGCTGTCGCTTCTAGATGGTTTTTGGCCTGGCCGATGGAGCCATCACGATAAATGGCATGTGTTAGTTCAGGACCGATATAAGAAAAGGCAATGGTTGTTGCATTGTCGGCGAGTACGCCACCTTGTTGCAAGGCATCCATCCACAGTTCCCAGTCATCTCCGCCCATCACGGCTACGGTCTGGCGAATTTCTTCATCGGATGCCGGATCAATCGTAACGGACGTTACTTCTCCCGTATGGAAATTGACTGTTTTGTTCGTATACGATTGTCCAATCGGTTTGAGCACGGAGTTGAATACTTCACCAGTAGTCGGATCGGTACGGCGTGCTGACGCCACGCTGTAGACAACCAGATCAACCTGACCGAGTTCACTGCGAATCAGTTCAACGGTCTTTTCTCTGGTTTCGTTGGCAAAGGCATCACCTGTGATGCTGTATGATTTCAGTCCTGCTTCTTCCGCAGCCTTCTCAAATGCAGCAGAGTTGTACCAGCCTGCTGAAGCCGTACGTTTTTCAGTGGAGCTGCTGGGGCGGTAAATGCCGATGGTGTTGGCTCCGGCACCGAATGCGGATACGACGCGCGAAGCAAGTCCATATCCAGTAGAAGCTCCGATAACGAGTACGTTCCGCGGTCCGTTCAATTGCGGTTGGGATTTTACATAATCAATTTGCTCCTGGACTTGTGCAGCACAGCCTACAGGATGGGAAGTTGTACAAATAAAACCACGTGTTCTTGGTTTAATAATCATTCATTTGCATCCTTTCATATTCAACTCTTGTTCTTCATTATTGGATAATGCTCTTGTACATACCACCTTATTGTAAAACAATTGCCTCCGAAACGGAAACCGTTTCGATGGATTTGGCTAAAAGACGGTATCCGGCTTCGTACCCTGGATGATATTATATAATTTGAACTAAACATTTACACGACAACGGAGAGGACAGAACAGATCTGGAGAAGCGAAGCGTTCGCCTTTATCACCGGATTTTTGTGATTCACAGGATCGAAACGAAAGGAAGACTAGCCATGCTGAAGGAACGGATTGAATTTCTGAGCAAAAGAAAGCAAATCTCCCGCAAAGACCTCGTGGAAGGTCTGGTTACGCAGGCTCACTTTGCCAATATTCTGGCCGATCGTTACCCACTCCCTGAAGATCTGGCAGAGGCTATTGCGTCACGTCTTGGCGTAACGACTTCCTATCTGTTAAACGCTTCTGCACAGGATGAAGAAACACTGGCGCGGGCAGAGGTTATTTTTGAACAAATGTCAGTTCCAGCCTCCGTGATAGCAGAAGATATCGTACACGCGCTTGAGGATCGGGATGATGCGCTGACAGTAGAGCTAACCACGGCCTTAATGAAGGCGGTCTATTACCAACAATTAAATGATGCATCGGCTCATGAATATATACATACATCCTATCTGAATTTTTATCTAGAGAAATACGGCCGTCCTGACGATGTAGATCTGCCGCGTCCGCTAGCGAAGGCGTTATTATATTACAAAGTGCAGTACTATCGTTCCAAGCTTGCTTCTGTGGATGTGTTAACGCATGCAACCAGGCTAAGTGAATTGGCCCTTCCTGGAAGTGAATTCTGGCTGTCTGTGCAAAATATCAAGATGGAAGCCTACATTCAGGTCAAACAGTACGAAGAGGCCAAGCAGGTATTCGATCTCACCATGAGACATGTCTATGATCAGCGGCTGTTTCATCGGTTGTCCGGTTTATATGTGGCGTACAGCGGATATTGCTTTGCGATGGGACTGGTACAGGAGGCGCTCTCGGCATTGACTATGGCAGAGGCGAATCTGGTGTATGCCGGTAATCAGGGCGATCTGGTCACTGCCATTGCGAATAATCGGATTGTCATGTTAACCATGACGGGGGAGCTGGATCAGGCGCAGTCGGAGATCGAACGATTCGAATCCCTGTTGCAGCAAGAACCCGAAGAAACCCAGCAGGCCATGAAGCCATTAGTGAGTGTGTATCGGTGTGAAGTGGCACTGGCACGAAAAAACTGGGGGGCACTTGCGCAGAGTGTGGATCAACTGTTGAATAGTGCAACAACTCAGGATCAGCAGATGAGTGCAACCTTCTACCAGAGCCATCTTGCTCTTGCGCATGGAGATCGTGAAGTGTTCATGGAGCGAGCGCTCGCATGTCTGCCTTATTTTGAGTCCGTGCAGCATGCCATGCGTCTTGAACCTTTATATGAGGGAATGGCCGTGGTGTCCGAGGATCTGCGAAAATATAAGGAAGCCGCCATGTATTATCGGAAGCTGGTCTACCTGTTACGCAAAAAATAGATCGAAAATCGGCGTGGAACCGCCGTTTTTTTGCATGATTTTGTTCAATACCGGTGCATTAGGCACAAAATATGCCTCCAAACCTTTCATTTAAGAGTCGTTTTCGGCTCTTTTTTTGCGGAATCCATCAAAAAGCATGTTAAAGAAACGAGAATTCAGTGGTTTAATCACCGGATTTTTCGTTTCTTTTGTATGCAGTCAAAAGGGTATTCAAGGACAAGCCCTCCTGTTTATACTTTAACTATAACCAAAAATAAAAAAACGAGGTGTTCATTATGGGATGGTTTGGTAAAAAGAACAAGCAGGAAGATGCGATTGCGAAGGCAGATAAAATGATGAATAAAGGACTTACCGGCATGATGATGAAAGGTTTTGTATCAAAGGAGCATCGGGAAGCCATCAACCAGAGTCTGGATTCGGCAAAACAGGCACAACTGGCGGCAAGTGGTTCCCTTCCCTTAACTGCAACAGCCACGGTAATCACGATTACCGATACGGGCAAGCTGATCAATTTTGATCCAATTGTTGTGCTTGTGCTGGATGTAACAGAGACGAATGGCAATCAGTATCAGCGAACATTGGAAACACTGGTGTCCAAGATGCAGATTCCACGCGTGGGAGATCGAGTGGGATTGGGGCAAAATCCGGCGAATCCGACAGAGTTAATTTACATGGGTCTGTTGTCCGTCTAGAAGGTGTTCGAACTACAAACGAGCATTCTATCTTTTAATAAAGACAACTAACAACGAATAATAGAGATATAGAGAGGGTGGGGCAGATGGTAGGTTTCCTGAGATTGGTCGGTGTGTTGACTGTGTTTGGGGTGGGATTCTCCCCATTTCTGGCACAGCAGCTGTGGAATGATCCTTTTATCATTATGCAGGCATGGTGGTATACACCAGCGATTTTTGCCGGATTTGGGCTGATCTTTATTCCCTCCATTTTGGCTAATATCTTCGGCGTTGGGAGAGTGAAGTCAGGATTACCAGCGGTTGGTGTCATTAAAAGCATCCAGCAGACGGGTACGTATATTAATGAGCAGCCGGAAGTTCGACTGGGCCTGACCGTCTCGCGTAAAGGACGTGAGAAATACGATACCGAGTTGAGAACGATCATACCGTTGACGTCCATGGCTCAGTTTCAGCCGGGCAGCTTCATTCCGTTAGTGGTCTCCGTGAAGGATGAACGCAAGGTAGGACTTGATCTGAAAGGACGATTGTCTCAGGAAGATATGCAGCAATTGCTGGATGAAAAGATGGTGCAGCATGGCGTGGCACCTGAGATGATGGATATTGCACGAACGGGCGAGAAAGCGATGGCCAAGATATTGGATGTTACTCCACTTGGAAGCGGAGGTAATGGCAAAATCAAACTTCAGCTAACGCTTAGTGTAACGAAGTCAAATGGAGAGACATTTAAGGTCACTATACCAAAGGAAATTTATCCATCTACCCTACCTCAGGTTCAGCAAGGTCATATTATTAACGTGATCTACTCGAAGCAGGACCCGTCAAAAGTAGTGTTGGCATTGAATGTACAGGAGGAACAACTAAGTAATTTGTTCTCAACCTGATGGCTATATAAACAAAAAACCTGCAACATCACGATTCAAGTGATGGGCAGGTTTCTTTTGTGTATTTTATTATAGGGGAAATCTGGATGAGATTAGATTAAGATCAGACGATGCCCAGGCGCATCCGATATGAAAATAGAACTTGTCTCGATTCACCGGCAAATATACGAGTAGCCAGCTGTCTAAATTCGTCTGCTACCTCAAGTAGATCAGTCGCTCCGAGTTTCACTGCCGTTTGCAGGCCGCCTTGGCTTAGTGCCAGATTGACGTATCGGTCGGCATCGAATGTTTCCCGATGATGAAACACAATTTCGCGCGAGTAACGGAACAAGCCGGACTGCTGAATCTGCTGCAAATGTCCGTCTTTATTCCATTTATGTGCTTGATTCTCCTGGGGAGCCAGACTGGCAGCTCGATGATCTGCCTCCGTATTCAAATGCAGATAGGCTTGTTCCAGCTGCCAATCGACCACTGGTGGCCAGTCACAGTCGTAGGCAGCAAATATGCCTCCTGGACGCAGTACACGCGCAAATTCGCGCAGTGTGGACTGGGGCTCCATCCAGTGGAACGACTGTGAGCAGGTCACGATATCCACACTGCCATCAGGTAGTCCCAGTTCGTGGGATAGGCCAGAGACAAAACGCAGATGGTCCGGTTTGCCTGCTGCTTCCCATTTGGACTCTGCGACAGCTCTCATATCATCGCTTGGTTCGACGCCAATAACACGTTCTGCCTCATTTAGCCAAATCCATGACGATAAGCCCGTACCACAGCCAACATCCGCGACCAAGCGAGGTTTGCTGCCCAAATAATTCGTCAGAATATCTACGACCTCGGTGGGCGCAGCAGGCCGGTTCTGGTCATATAACGTACCGAAACCTTTGAATCGCTCCACATTGTTACGTCTAATGTCTTGCATGGACAAACCTCCTTCAGGAAATGGATAGATAGCAAAAAAGTAAAAGAATCAACAGATGATCAGAGCTTCATTATATCATTCATTTTCCAACCTGTTGTAAATGTTCTACCGCGTTGATATGTCGCCTAAGCAGTTCCTGTCCAACGTGTGGAGGCTTGATTACGGTCAGGTCAGATCCAAACGACATCAGGAAGGAGTACAGCCATTCTCCCTCATTCAGTTCAAGGGCAACGCGCAGCCTGCCGTCGGAATCTTTTTCAACGCGTGACGGTTCAAAAAAATCATACACCCTATAAGCAATGGAGTTGGAGAACGACAGTTCCAGAGCGATTTGGTTGATTGTGACGTGAGTCTCATTTTCCGGTGATCCGATGTTTATATTGTTTCGGGGAACCCTCGGCAGAATTTTTAGCTGGGTAATGCGTTTCATTTTGAACGTCTGAAATTCGTTTCGATCGTGCTCGTCGTGAATGTACCCCTTAAAATACCAAGTACTGTTCTTGAACAAAAGTTTGAGAGGTTCAACCGTCGGAACACTCTTCTCTCCATCCGAATTGACATAGTGAAACGTAATCCATTGATTGGTGAGGATCGCCTGTTTGACCTGATTGAACAGTTCCCTCTCCTGCTGTGGAATGCTGCCCCATGGTGAAAAGTCGAATTCGATCCAGTCCAGCTTGTGATCAAACAGGGCGGTTAAACGTTTGAGCATATGGGCAGTGTTAAGGTGAGGGATGGCGCTGACGCTATATAATCCAAGCAAAATTTCATTCTGATCATCTTCGGACAACAGGGATTTGTCCATGACAAAGTTGTCCATGAGATGGATGCCGCCATGCTTGCCGGTTGTCGTGTATACGGGAATACCCGCGGCACTCAGTCTGTCGATATCACGGTACACTGTGCGCACGGATATCTCGAACAAACGCGCGAGCTCGGGTGCGGTAGCTTTCTTTTTCTCCAATAACAGCAATAGCATTCTGAATAATCGGTTATTTTCCATGCCGACATTATACCATGACAATAGGTGTCAGGGTATGGGTGGTACACTGGATGTATAGTGTTAGAAAGATCATGAAGTAGGAATGGATGATGTCGATGAAAGACGGATTTTTCTGGGGTGGCGCAACGGCTGCCAATCAGTTTGAAGGTGGATGGGACAAGGGTGGTAAAGGCCCAAGTACTTCCGATATGATGACAGGTGGAACGCACACAACACCACGGCGGATTACGCCTGTACTGGAAGAGGGCACGTATTATCCGAGCCATGAAGCGGTTGATTTTTATGGTCATTACAAAGAGGATATTGCCCTGATGGCCGAAATGGGTTTCAAAATGTTCCGCATGTCCATTAACTGGTCCAGAATCTACCCGAACGGTTATGATCTGGAGCCAAACGAAGAGGGATTGCAGTTCTATGACAACGTCTTTGACGAGTTGAAAAAGTACAACATTGAGCCGCTCGTGACCATTTCTCACTACGAGACACCATTTGGTCTGACCCAGAAATATAACGGTTGGGCTTCGCGCGAAGTGATTGATTGTTATATCCGATATTGTACAACCCTCTTCAACCGATACAAAGATCAGGTGAAATACTGGCTGACCTTTAATGAGATTAACTGTCTGACGATGCCAATGGGGGCTTATATGGCTGCAGGTATCCTTTTTGAAGGCAAAGAGACTTTGATCGATGGAGTTGATGATCCTCAGACCCGCTTCCAGGCGCTGCATCACCAATTTGTTGCAAGTGCAAAAGCGGTGAAGCTGGGACATGAAATCAATCCTGATTTCCAAATCGGCTGTATGGTCGCTTTCATGACAACATATCCGAATACATGCAACCCGGACGATATTTTGCTCGCGCAGAAGAAGGACCAGCTGTCCAACATGATCTGTGGAGACGTACAGGTTCGTGGAGCATACCCTGGATTCGCCAAACGTTTCTTCGCCGAAGAAGGCATCCAGATCGAGATGCAGCCGGAAGATGCACAGACTCTGCGTGAAGGCTGCGTGGACTTCTATTCCTTTAGCTATTACATGTCCTTGGTCGAGAGTGCGGATGAGTCGTTGGATAGAGCAGAGGGAAATCTGCTGGGCGGCATCAAAAATCCGTATCTGGAAGCTTCAGACTGGGGCTGGCAGATCGATCCTAAAGGATTGCGTTACACGCTGAATCACCTGTATGACCGTTATCAGATTCCATTGATGGTTGTGGAGAACGGATTGGGTGCAGTGGACGTAGTAGAGGAAGATGGCTCCATTCAGGATGACTATCGCATTGATTATTTGAGAGGTCACATCGAACAAATGAAAGAAGCCGTTGCCGACGGTGTGGAGCTTATCGCTTACACGATGTGGGGATGTATCGACTTGGTCAGCGCATCCACAGGCGAGATGAAGAAACGTTATGGCTTCATTCATGTGAACAAGGACAATGATGGCAATGGTGATTTGAGCAGAACACCCAAGAAGAGCTTCCACTGGTACAAAAAAGTCATTGAATCCAATGGCGAGGAGCTCTAAGTTGCCACTGTAAAATAGATCCATAATGACGTAAAAGAACCTCATTGGTGCCTGATGCACCCATGAGGTTCTTTACGTTTGGTTTGTTTTCAAGCATGGGTTGGATCATTGCATGGTGATCGAAAAAGCTTAAGCGAGAGGTTGGGACTGTAACAGGGAAAGGCGTTCCAGATGTCGCTGATAGAACCATATGCATACGGCAAGCCAGCATCCACTCAGAAAGTACCCACCCACGACATCACTGGGATAGTGCACCCCCAAATAAATTCGGCTCATTCCAATCGTCAGGATGAAGATCGCACTCACGATAATCATGAGTACGCGTCCAGTCGCTGTCGGTACATGCTTCCAGATTAAGAAGGCCAGGCCGCCATACAAGCTGAACGCTGCCATGGAATGGCCACTCGGGAAGCTATAACCACTCACCTCAATAATCCGGTTAATCGTAGGTCTGGCGCGCTGGAATACCAGCTTAATCAATGCATTGAGCAAAGTCGAGCCCGTAATAACACAAGCCAGGAAGAGCAGCTCGCGTTTGTGCCTGAGGTAGATATACAGCACAAGCATGGCGAGAATGGTAATGACAACCACAGGCACCTCGCTGCCAATCCAGGTAAAGAGCTGCATCAATCGTGTCATTCCGGGTGATTCCATGCCCTGAATCCAACCAATCAAGGTATCGTCAAAGACGTGGATCTGGTTGTCGCTGATGGACAGGGCGATGCTTACAAATGCAATGAGACATAACGCTGCAACGAGCAGCGGGATGGAGATATTCTTTTTCAAAGTCTGATTCAAGTGACGGTTTCCTCCAAGGTGTCTGAATTCTGATGATGCTCAATACAATATTCGTATTATGCTATAATCTTACAATAAATATAGCTTCAAACAAAATGTGAACGATTACAAGAAGGGTGTTGCAATCTGAGCCGGGGGTGAAAGGATGAAGCGCTTAGTATGGTTTGCATTGATATTGTTGTTGGTTGGATTTGGTTACACGGTATTTCCTGGGGAGAAAGCTTATGCTTGCAGCTGCGTAGAATCGAACGCCCAAGAGAAATTGAAGACGTCTACGGCGGTTTTTACAGGTAAAGTGGTGAAAAGGGGTGGGGTGCAGATATTTAGCACTGACCGAGTGAGAGCATATACCTTTGAAGTGGATACCGCATGGAAGGGTGTTTCTTCTAAACGAATGACTGTCATGGGTAATGATGCCGGTTCGGAATCTTGTGGGATTCAATTGGATAAGAACCAATCCTATCTGATCTTTGCTTATCAGAATAAAATGGACGATAAGTTGCATACGAATCTTTGCAGTGGCAATGTTTCCATTGATCAAGCTGGAGACGCGTTGAAGCTGCTGGGAGCAGGAAAAGTAGTGAGTCAGGCTGATTTTGAAAAAAACGATCAAGGACGAAGTTGGTCATTTTATCTCATAATATATGGTGGGGTTATTCTATTGCTTGTATTGGTAAGTGGCTGGATCTGGAGAAGGAAGAAGCGCGCGTGAATGCTAGGATCTGATTTAAGGGAGAATGGTAGCACGGCAACGGAAGGGAAAAGAAAATCCCCGTGTGGAACATTGAGGTAAACTCGCGTTCCAAGCGGGGATTTAATACATTTGGTCGGATAATCGTACCGATTAAATTAGTTTAACTGCAGCATATATTCATAAGCCGTGATACCGAATACTCGTTTAAAGTGTCTGTTCAGATGAGTCAGGTCGACAAAACCACATTCGGCTACAGCGGAGTAAACATCCTTATGCGTTTCAATGGACTGTCTGGCACGCTCCACCTTGCAATTCAGAAAAAACTGGTAAGGCGATATGCCAGCATGGGACTTGAACTCGCGGATAAATTGAAACTTGGACATGTTGAATTCCGCACACAGGTCGTCCAGTTTCAGCACATCTTCAATACTGCAAAACATCATTTCTTTCGCTTTTCGAACCAGATTGTCCTGAGGCCGCCACAACTTGGTGTCCATTTCCGACTGGGAGAGTAATTGCAACAGGCCCAAAAGCAGTTCACTGCATTTCGCTTCATCCTGTCCTTTTTGAATAGCATCATTCAGCATCAGGATGCTTCGTGCAAGCACAGGGTCATAGACGATGGGGCTATTAAAACGCAATTCCTTTTTCCCTAGAACCTCTTCGACCAAATCCGGCTTCAGATATAGCATGACATAGTCTATGCCGGCTTTGTCATAGGAACTTCCATCGTGGGACTGCTCCCGGTTGAATAACATCACGCCGTTTTTGTGGGAGGCCTGATAATGTCCGTCCAGATGGTATTGCTGAATACCGCGAAGCGTGACTCCTACTGCATATTCCTCGTGGCAATGCTTTTTATAGGTGAAATCCGTAAAGCTGGCGGATAGAGCCAGTACGTCCTGTGATTTCTTATAGTTAAACAATTCCATGCTGCACACACCTCCCGCGCGTTAGATGATTCCCGATACCATAATGGCTGAGTATAACAAAAAAAGGGCCATTAGGATACTCACTGCTTTTTGATGACGATTAAGTAAGGTTCTGAAGATGGAGCCAAACACGGCCCAACTGGAATAGGCCAGGAAGCCGATGATGGTAATAATGATCACGAACAGAAACGTTGACATGGTGCTATCGTAGTACGGCAGAACATAACTGGGAATAACTGTGAACGTGAACAGAACTACTTTTGGATTCACAAACTGCATGATTAAACCGTTTAGAAACCCCGTAACTTGCTTCGATCCCGTCTCGGTGGAACCCATTTTATAGACTTGATAAGCCAGATATATCATATAAACACTACCCACGATCTGCATCACTTGGAGAATACCAGGCAATACCTCAGCAAGTACATGATTGAGAAGAGCAGAAGCAGCAAGTAATAAGCCAAATGCAACGGTGGCACCCCACACATACTCCATCGTTTTCCGGGGACCAACCTGTCCGACGGAAGTGAGAATCACAATATTGCTGGGGCCTGGTGTGAAGGTAACGACAATACAATAGATGAAAAAAGATGTAAGATTCATAGGGCCTCCCCGAGTTGTAGTTACATGATCATACTCCGGGGAGGCATTGGCTTATAGTACATTATTGCAGCAGATTGCACATGAGCAGAAAAAAACATAACTTTCCAGATAATAGAAACGTCATGGAAGTAACTACTTTGATATCGAGGTGATTAAATGAAAACTGTCAGTAAATTGCTGTTCCTATGTATGATACCTCTTTTATTGTCTGCTTGCTTAAAAAATGGGGAAGGTGACCAACCAATCAATAATTTGGATCTGAGTCCTCCAGTTGAAATTTCATTTGAAGAGGCTGAAGCCAGGACCCCTTTTGAAATCAATCAACCGTCAGTTCCTTTCCAAGTTACTCAAAAATCAGCGAGGATTTTAGATACCAATGGTACATTTGAAGCAGTAGAAATCACGTATGCCAATACCGACGAAGGATTGAACCTGATCACTATGATTACAAATTCAAAGGTGGATACGCCTCCGAAGGGGAAGAAAGGTTTAAAATTATCTAATGGCTCTCAAACATGGGACCAAGGAGACGGACATGTAAGTGCCATCTATTGGAGAAACGAGGGTTTAACTTACTCTCTTATTTCAGGAAAAAATAACAATCTTGAACCGTTATACGATTATCAAACATTAGTTGAAATAGCAAATACATTAAAATGAAGCATAAGGCAGTTCTCCTTTAGATTAAAAACAACACCAAAAGACTCAACCTCACTGTATGTACAGAGGAAGTTGAGTCTTTTGGTTACTGTAGCAAAACACCTGTTCAATGAATAAAGACTGAAAGGTTAATTTACATTAAGGCATCCAGAAAACGAGTAGCGATACCGAAATAGATAAACAACGACAATATATCATTCAACGTTGTGATTAATGGGCCGGAGGCGACCGCAGGGTCCACTTTGAAACGACTGAGCAGAAGAGGAATACAAGTACCGGTCAGTGTTCCGATAACCAGGGTGAAGAATAGTGATACTCCAATAATCGCTCCGAGCAGCCAGTCACCTTGCCAGAAATAGGCGATGACCGTGATCAGCAAACCGCATACAAGTCCAATCATTGTGCCTACTTTAATCTCTCGGCCAATAAGCGCGAGCACTGTGGCCTTGTCCAGCTTGCGTCCAATCAAGCCACGTACAACCACTGCAAGGGATTGTGTACCCGTATTCCCCGTCATACCGGCTATCATGGGCATGAAGAACGCCAGTGCCACAACCTGATTCAGTGTGTCTTCGAAAAAATCCACGATGCTGCCTGAGATCAATCCGATAAATAACAATAAAATCAGCCATGGAAGGCGACGTCTGACGGCAACCAATGGTTTGGTATCAAAATCGATGTCTTTACTGCCGCCACCCATCTTGGCGATGTCTTCACTGGCTTCGTCCATAATAATATCAATGACATCATCCATTTGGATAACACCGCATAATCTGCGGTTTTCATCCACGACAGGTAAAGCCATAAACTCATAACGTTGCAACAGCTGTGCAGCTTCTTCCTGGTCCATATCAACTGTTGCATGGATGACACGCCGAGTCATCAGCTCTTCTACTTTGGTGTTGTGATCTGCCTGAGCAAGGGATTGATAACTCACGACTCCGACCAGTTTGCCTTCATCATCGGTGACATACAGATAACTGGTTGCAGGAATGTGCAGCGTAGCCTGCGATTCTCTCAGTGCTTCCTTTGCGGTTTCATGCGATAACAGCGTACGGTAACGATCGGTCATGATCCGTCCAGCCGTTTCCGGTGGATAGTTCAGCACGGAGCGGATAATGGCGGAATGATCGAGATTCATATTGGACAGCAGTTCTTCTCTGCGTTGGAGGGGCAGATCATGCATGAAGCGAATCAGATCACTTTTGTCCATTTGCTGCATGACTTCAAGAGTGCGCTCCGGGCCTAAATGTTCGAATAGATGCACCTGTTCGTGAAGCGTGAGCGCTTCTGCCATGTCGGCGAGCACGTCCGGTTTGAATAAGAGCAAGAAGCGTTTCGTCTCTTGTTCAGGGAACTTTTTATATACGAGAGAAAGGTCATAGGGATGAAGTTCTTTGGCCCATTTATAAAACTCGGTCAGGTTTTGGGTTTGCACGAATTGCACAAGGAGCTCCGTAATCTCTTCAACCGAAAAATCTTTTTTGGGATGGGATCGATTCATATGTAGTCTCCTTTCTAAATGGATTCAACTCCGTATTCTTAAACGAAATGGAATGAAAGTTAAACAGTGACCACGAGAAATGGATATTGTAATCTTGCTAAAACATTCGATATGGGCTTACAAATGGATGCTGCCGGGATATACTTGTTGTAGAAAACCCGATGAGGAGGAGACATGTGGAATCGGTTGTAAGAACACAATTGTTATCTCTGGTCGAACCGGAATATCAGAAATTCTCGGCTGCGCTCATTCCGAATATCACGAATCTGTTAGGTGTGAGACTGCCTGAAATACGCAAGATGGCGAAACAAATCGTCAAAGAGGACTGGCGTGCCTACCTGAAAACCGCCGATGATGATTATTTTGAAGAAGTGATGTTGCAAGCGATGGTCATCGGTCATGCCCAAGCAGATATCGAGGAACTCCTGCAGCATATTGCCTGGTTTGTTCCCAAAATAGATAACTGGTCAGTATGCGACAGTTTCTGCGGTGGTTTGAAATATACAAAGGCACATCTGGATCAAGTGTGGCAGTTCTTGCAGCCCTTTCTGGTATCCAACCAGGAATATGACATTCGCTTCGGGGTTGTGATGCTGTTGAACTTTTATATGGAAGAAAAATATATCAGCAGAGTGCTTGCTTCATTAGATACCATTCATCACGAAGGGTACTATGTGAAAATGGCAGTGGCCTGGGCAATTTCCATCGCGTATGTGAAACAGCCAGAAGCCACGATGCGTTATTTGCAGGACAATACCTTGGACGACTTTACGTATAATAAGGCTCTTCAGAAAATAACGGAGTCCTATCGTGTTGATCCGGAGACGAAGCAGATCATCCGCAGCATGAAACGGAAAATGAAAAAAACGGTTCGTGTGTAGTATGTGTGCATAACGAGAAAAGAAACCAGATAAAAAACCTACGAGGGGAAAGGACGATTGACCTATGAGAAAGAGCATCATGTGGACCAAAATGGAGTTAGACGGTCGTCCGTGGGTATTGCTTGCCACCGAAAAAGGGCTATGCCGGGTCATCATGCCCAATGAAACGCTGGAAGATTGGAGTAGTTGGATTGGCCGAATTGCTCCTGGAGTGGAGCTCGAAGAGAATGAAGCAGCGTTGAAGCAGACGGGCATGATGGATTGGCTGCAATCCTATTTTGCGGGAGACAAGGTGGCTTTCACAGACGAAATTCCACTTGATTTGATCGGAACAACATTCCAACAGCAGGTATGGGCGGAGTTGGGGAATGTTCCATATGGTGAGACAAGAACCTATGGCGACATTGCCGCAGCGGTGGGAAGACCTTCAGCGGTACGAGCTGTTGGGGCAGCCAATGGAGCCAACCCCATTCCGGTGCTGCTGCCGTGTCATCGCATTATCGGTGCCAACCGCAAGCTGACCGGTTTTCGCGGAGGACTGGAGATGAAGCGAAGACTACTGGATATTGAACAGATTGAAGGCGTGACGGATGGCGGCCATGCGCGGTTTAATTTCTGATCATCCTATTTTCATATAAAAAAGAAGCAGTGAACTATTAGCTAAGTACTTAGCTCGGTTCTAAATATGTACAGGCACTTCCCTAGTGCCTGTTTTTTTTGCATTCTCTAATGGTAGAAGAATGGAAGATGAACGGAAATATTGCGAAAGTAAAGTTTTTGTCTTCCTTCTGGGTTCACGCCGCTATTTTCGCATATACCACATTTTGGGTTATGATGGACGTGTATTACTAGGAAGGCGGAGTCACAGTTCGTTTATGAAATCGATGATCAGGTTATCAGGACTGCACTTGCATACCACCAAGGAAAGGGAAATCGAAGCGAAGAAATGAACAATATTAAAAATACAATTTATTTAAAAATGGGTAGTGTTTTAATCGTTGCTACTATAGGTTGTCTACTTGTTGCTGTGTACTTACGTACCAAATCAAACACGAACATGTATCAATTTTTAACGTGGGACATTTTTTTAGCATGGGTTCCATTCATCATTTCATCAACGATTAGTTATGTAAGCAATAAGAAACTTGCAAGAACGAGCATCGCACTAGTCGGGGTAATGTGTGCAGGCTGGTTGTTCTTTCTACCGAATTCGGCATATCTTTTCACAGAAATTTTGCATGCATTCAGATACTTTGATCCTCAGGGGGAAACTAAATTCTGGGTTAATATTGATTTCTGGTATAGCCTCAGCCTAACATTTGTCTTAGCCATACTGGGTTTACTTCTATCCATTTGCTCGATACATCAAATTCACAAATTGTTAAATAAACGATTAAACCCATTTAGCGGTATGGTAGTTGTAGGCGTTGTTTTACTTCTGAGCAGTCTAGGGGTATATATCGGGAGATTTAATCGGTGGAATAGTTGGGATGTCTTGAAGCAACCCGGTCTAATTTTGAAGGATATCATGACTGATTTAAATGCAGGCAACAGCATTCTGGTTGAATTTGTGGCTATGGTATTTGTGATTCAAGTTTTGGGATATATTACACTTCGTATACTAATGGGGAAGTCCAATAATATCTAGACGATAATCGTATGGAACACCAACGTTTTAACTATTTTTGCTGAATGAGGTCCTATGGTACCATTGACCACAGAAGATGAATCGGTACTCGATGCTAGATAGACCGAGTGGAAAGAGGGAGTGACCATGTTGAAGCAGGAATACTGGTTAACCAACGTATCATTGGAGCAAAGTTATGTGATGGAAGATGGGCAGGTAACTGGCACCCGGACGAGCCTTGGTCATCTGCGGATTGAAGATGGAGTCATTGCAGCCATCATGGACGGGGATACGGAATTAACAAGAGAGTTGCCAAAGGTTGATGGTAAAGGATTGCTGCTGCTGCCTTCGTTCGAGGAAGCCCATATTCATTTGGATAAAACGTATTATGATGCACCATGGAAAGCGGTTCGACGCATCTCCAGCATTTTCGAACGTATCGAAGAAGAGAAAGTGTTGCTGCCCAAGCTATTACCCGATGCAAAGCGTCAGGCGGAGAGCATTCTGAGCCTGATTCAGGGATACGGTTCCACCCATGTGCGCAGTCATTGCAATATTGAACCGGTCAGTGGGTTGAAACGGCTGGAAGCTACAAAGCAGGCATTGGAGTCATTTTCGGGCAAAATATCCTCTGAAATCGTCGCTTTCCCGCAGCATGGACTTCTCCGCTCTAATTCGGTTGAACTCATGCGTCAAGCCATGGCGGAAGGGGCTACTCATGTAGGTGGACTTGATCCTCACACTGTGGACGAGCATATTGAGAAATCGCTAAATGTAATGGTCGAACTGGCTGTCCAGTATCAGGCAGGCATCGATATTCATTTGCATGATTCTGGAGAACCGGGTAAACAAACGTTGCTACAATTGGCTGACTTGACCGAAGAAGCAGGACTTCAGGGTAAAGTTACCGTAAGTCATGCGTTCTGGTTCGCTCGTGCGGAGCAGCAAGAAGCGGAAAATATGGCCATGCGGATGGCTTCCCTTGGTATGAACGTTGCTTCGACCGTGCCTATCGGTAAAATGATGATGCCCCTTCCGATGCTCCATAAACATGGGGTGAACGTGAAGCTGGCGACAGACAGTCTGACGGATCACTGGTCACCGTTTGGCAATGGAGATCAACTGGAGAAAGCCGGCCGTTTCGCCGAACTGTACGGGTATAACGATGAACGCTCCTTGGCTCAGTCTCTTGCATTTGTCACAAGTGGTATCACTCCACTGGATTCAGAGGGCCAACAGGTATGGCCGAAGGTAGGGGATACAGCTAGTTTTGTACTGGTAGAAGCCAGCTGCTCGGCAGAGGCGGTTGCCAGAAGGTCTGCGCGACAAGCGGTATGGTTTGAAGGAAGACTGGTAAGTGGATCAGTAGAATAGAGCATACTCGAATGGATGGACCACGGGAAACCGTGGTTTTTTTGTTCTGGATCTGTAAGGAAAGAACTGCTAATCAGCAGGTGAAAAAAGAGGAAGAAACTGTTCGCATATACCACTTTTTGGGTTATGATGGATCTAGTCATCATTTGAGCGCAAGGAGAGATTGATGTGTCAACAGAGCAAGTGCACCTACAACTTATAACCCCAGAAAACGAATTAGAGTGTATTCAGCTTAAACCGCGTGAAGACCAACTGAATTTGGTAGCAAGTAATGCAGACTCCTTAATACATGCGACGAAGGAGATCACCTCGAAGCCATATGGAATTTTTGCAGAGGACCGCATGGTGGGTTTTATTTTATTTGATAATGAGATATATAATGACGGGTTTTATTGGATACTTCGATTCATGATTGATGAGAAATACCAGGGGAAAGGATACGCCAAACTGGCGATCAAGGAAGTGATTCATAAGTTAAAAGAGAGAACCGATTGCAAGCAAATCAGGGTATCTCATGTGCCGCACAACATGGTGGCAAACGCTTTATATAAGAAATCCGGGTTTCAGGAGACGGGTGAATTCGAGGACAATGGTGACATCATATTAAGTTATTATATAAATTGAGGAGTGGTACCTGATGATCAGAGAGGCCGAAGCAAGGGATGTCGAGGTTATTGAAAGGTTGTACAAAGAATTATTACCGAACAACCTGAATACGAAGGTACTGGCGGAGCGGATTGAAGAAGTAAGGGATAATCCCAACAGTTTCTTATTTGTTTACGAAGTCGATGATCAGGTTATTGGGACTGCGCATTTACATATTTGTCTGGATGCTTTGGTGGAAAATAGACCTTTTGGCGTGGTTGAGCGGGTTATCATTACGGAGCATGTGCAGAGCAAGGGATATGGATCTGAACTTATGAAGTATATAGAGGATGTATGCAAACAGAAAAAATGTATAAAGGTGTTTCTCACCAGTGGTTCATCCAGGTACGAAGCACACGGCTTCTACACGAAGTTAGGGTACGATGGGGAATCCAGCAAGGCTTTTAAGAAATATTTATAAAACAGCTCAAGCTTGATTGTATATTCGTATCCATATTTTTTTTGAATAGATGGGAGGATATATAGATGAAAGACATGAACTATTATGAAACTTTTATTGCAGCAGCAGAAGATTGTCCTGTTAAAGTGGCAGAGATCCCCAAAGCCAAAAACGGCGGCAAAACCGTTCCAGTTTTACAATATGAAATGATAACAAACCACCCTTATCAATATACGCAAGAGGATGTCATGTTTGAAGTGTTCGCGCAGCGCAATGATATACCCTACGAGCAAAGATCCATAGAGAGAACCAAGTTTTTCTCTAAGGGACAACCCTGTCTTCGTACTTCTTCGTTGGGTAAGCGTTACGGTTGGGGTATTCATCATAACTCACAAGGAAAAGTGGCGATCTACGCCGTTGAATCCGAAGCCTATAAAGAGTTCTTAAACGACAGCAGTTTAAAACATGTAAAGGCGATGCGTTCGAGTCGTCAATAGCTCTATCCGTTGGAGCACCAAGTACAAAGAATAAAAACAAACATAGGGCCACATTGAAGGGACTTCAAGACAACCGTTACAAGCAGGAGGTAAGAGATGCACGCTTTAACCAAAGAAACAACTGATACATTATTGGAAGCAATGGAAACATACAAAAGAGTTGCACAAGAACTGATCGACAAATTGATTTCAGAAACCAGCCAGGCTGAAAAGGAAGAGATCATCAATGGAGCGTACCACTTGCTTTCTAATGAAGAAGTATTAAACGGTGAAGAATATCTGAGTGGAAACTGGCATTTCGATGTCCATGGAGAGCATTGCATGTTCGAGAATGCAGAAACAGGGCAAACGTTGGAGGTTTCCCTCGGCAGTAAAAATGATGTGGGTAACATGGACCCTTATTTTTTTTATAACTTTTTGAAATCCACTGCAAATTATGAACACCTGATTGCCTATTTCGAAAATCCCTTTGGGGATATGTTGAATTTATTTGAAAGATTGGCAGCCCAGAACGTGTTGATTCATGTTCATGGTGTTGAATATAGAAAGCTTCTTTAACTACGTACAGCAGTATCCCGTTCATTCAAAGGAATACGTTTGAAGAGAAGAACGGGATTATTCGTTACTACATTAAGAAAGATTAGCGTTGTACGCGTATGACAATATCCTGGTCATGATTGCCGAACCCGGAACCATAAAGTGTTAATCCTCCGACGTTAGCCCCCTCCTCGTCAACCGTGAAACGAAGCGTCCAAAATGGCTGCTCCAGTTGGATATCCTCGATCGTCACGTCTGACATCCGCTCTCCATCCATATACGTACCCGAGCTATCAACACGAATTGTCTTTAATAATCCATATTGATTCACATTACGATGCCACCATGTTGGTGTATATTTGCCTCGGGCAGCTCTTCCGAAGTCAGCGGGGCTTGTCCACGTTCCAAGCGAAATGCCGTTAAACGTAAATTGGATATCCGATGGCCAATGATCTCTTAAACCCGGGGCTTCAGAAGCCAGTTCCACTGAAATCTCAATGGAGTTAGCAGTCTCGTCAGGAAGCATATAGTTAGGTGTTTTGTATTCGACATAACCTCTTCCAAACCAAAGGATGGCAGCGTGAACCCGCTCAGGATCAAGAAAGTAGCGTGGGTCGTCCCAAACACCGATTTCTTTCTCATGCGTCCCAAGACCGCAGGTAGGATAGACTTCAAATGCAGTATAGTGTCCTACCGAAATCGTCTGCTCTCTAATCCTTGCTGTCCGGCTGGCGGATGGTAGTTCGATCTCGATGTTATTTTGTTTGAGGAAACACAATTTGTGCGTGCCTCCATTCAGGCGTATCCGACGGCTATCGATCAGTCCGGCTTGCTCAAGCTTTCGTATGTGCATGGTGACGATGGAGGGGCTAAGTTCTAACGCTGCTGCAATATCCTTCACATTCATTTCGCTAGATGCAATCATATCCATGATCCTCCATCTAACCTCGCTTGCCAGCGCTTCGTATAACGGTATGAATTTTGGATCTCCGTTCGCTTTGATCATCCTTAACAATCTCCTAACCAGATCTATTGAAATCATATATATATTAATTTAACGAAATTAACTTGACTCTTCAACTCTAACGCATTGAAAGAATGATTGCGATAGTGTTTAATTTTTTTATCTGCTTATGAAGTTGGATTCTTAAAAATGTAAATTAGAGAAAAAGAGGTGGCTCAAGTGAAATACAATAATCCCGTCATTAAAGGGTTCTATCCAGATCCGAGCATCTGCAAGGTGAATGACACTTATTATCTGGTGTGCAGTTCTTTTCAGTATTTTCCGGGTGTCCCGCTTTTTGAAAGCAAAGATTTATTGAACTGGACGCAAATCGGTCACTGTTTAACCCGAAAAAGCCAGATTCATCTGGAGACCGTAAGCAGCTCCGGCGGAGTTTTCGCCCCCACAATTCGATACAACAACGGGCGATTCTATATGACCACGACGAACGACACCACGCGTCAGAATTTCTATATATGGACTGATGATATATACGGGGAGTGGTCAGAACCGATTATTGTGGATCAAGGGGGAATCGATCCGGATTTGTATTTTGAAGATGGTAAGGCCTTCTTTATGAGCAACGGAACCGACGATGAAGGAATTGGGGGAATCATTCAGTGTGAAATTGACATTGAAACAGGTAACAAAAAGACCCCAAGTCGTTCAGTATGGCAAGGATCAGGCGGACGTTATCTGGAAAGCCCACATTTGTATAAAATGAATGGTTACTATTACCTCATGGCATCTGAAGGCGGAACCGAATACGGTCATATGGTCACGTATGCGCGGGGAGATTCTCCTTCCGGTCCTTTCGAGCCCTATGCCAAGAATCCTGTTCTGACCAACCGTAATCTGGGTGGTTATGAACTGCAGGGGGTTGGCCATGGCGACCTGATTCAGGACGAGGCAGGCAACTGGTGGATTTTCCATTTGGGATTCCGTCAGAGTGGACAGTGGCTCACCTATCATCATCTGGGCCGGGAAGTATTCCTTACGCCAGTTACCTTTGACGAAGAAGGCTGGTTTACGGCAGGACATAATGGTACGACGCTTATGAGTTTTGACACTGATCGTATCTCTGACACAGTTGTTCAACAAGAGAAAAAAACCTATACGTTCGAGAACACGGATTGGAATCTGGACTGGTGTTATCTTCGTCATCCCAATACAGAAAATTACTTGTTAGAGCAAGGCAACATAAAGTTAAAAGGAACTGAAGTGACACTGGATGTTCCAGCATCCCCGACATTCATTGGCCTACGTCAAAAAGACTTTGACGCGACCATCTCTGTTGACGTTAGTCTTACGAATGGCGAGGCAGGCATCACCATCTACATGGATGAACAGCACCATTATGACTTGGCCATTCGCAAAGAGCAGAGCGGGTATAAGGTAATTGAACGTCTGAATATTGGGGATATCAAATCAGTCGAAAATGAAGTGGAACTGGGAAGTAATCATCATGCCACATTGGTTATACAGGCAAGCCATGAACGCTACAGCTTCCTGATTCATGCAGATGGCAAGGACACCCTCTTAGGTACAGCACAGACGAAATACCTTTCCTCGGAAGTTGCTGGGGGATTTACAGGGGTGCTCATTGGTCTATATGCGAGCGGAGAAGGTTCTGTAGCTGAGTTTTCTAAATTTAAGTGTGATTATATCTGAAAAGGTAAGGGGAGGGACTTTTGTTCCTTCTCTTTTTTTGAATTCTTGTGTTTTCTCAAACAAAAGTGTAGTAACACGTGTTTATGTATTATATAGCCGTAGCAAAGAATGAGTTGTATGCTGAGAATCAAATATAGATAACAACATATTTGGATAACCACCGAGAAGTAAGTTGTAGTAGAGAGGGAGAAGGCAATGAGTGATAAGACTTCATATTCGTTAGTAGCAGCGAATCAAACTAGCTATGCCAAGTATTTTGCGACGTATAGAAAGAATATCTGGTTTAGACCGAGCTGGGCATACCTTCAAGAAATGATGCTAGACGCAAGTGATTGTTATTGGATCTATCAAGATAATCAACGAGTGGGAGGGATTTCTTTGACAAGTAATGAACTTGGTTCTTTCTTTATGATCCCTCCATCCATGTTGACTGTAGATATGGTTCATTTCTTAAAGAATTATGCCATTCAAAATCCAGGGGGGCAGTCAAAAGTAGATGCTTACAATGTTCTGGCTGAACATATTGATGTGTTGAAGTCGGCTGGTTTCGAAGTTTTAAACACAAGGAAATGTATGATTAGACCTACAGAGAAGATCGAAAATGACCTCCATACTGATTGTATTTGTATTAAACCCCAACTGGAACATTTGCCAAGCATTGTTCAAGTCATGAACGAATCATATCGTGGAGGAATGGATGAGGGAAATCTGGATACATATCGGGATGACGTGAGTTATTATTTTGAACATAACCGTCAGGATGAGCTATTGAATGCATCATCGGTTTTAGTAGATAAAAAGACAAACGAGGTTGTTGGATTTTGTTTGATTTCGATGTGGGAGGATATACCTCTTGTGTATGATATAGCAGTTAAGCCGTGCTATAGTAATCAGGGTTTGGGAAGATATATGTTATCCAAGGCGATTTCTCATCTGGAAGGTTTCTCTCCAACCATTCGTTTGTTCGTTACATTAGGAAATAAGGCTGACTATTTATATACCAGATTAGGTTTTCTTTCAGGAGAGGAAACATCTCACTTGGTTTATAGAGTCGTGTAGAGAAATGATTATAGAAACTATACTTAATGAAATCGAAGGGAGGACTACATGGAAGATCAATGGAGAATTGCAACGTATGATCCTGCTTGGAGGCCAATGTTCCTCGAAACCGGGATGAGATTAAGAGAGGCGTTGGGTGAAAAGGCTGTGCGGATTGACCATGTCGGATCAACTTCCATCATCGGAATGGACGCCAAACCGATCATAGATATACAAATTTCCGTATCCAATTACGAAGAATTACCTAACTACAAACAAGAAATCGAAGCGGCCGGCTTCGTATTTAGAGAAGAAAATCCCGATAAAACCAAGCGATATTTTCGTGAAGTGCCCGGAAGCAGGAGAACACATGTACATGTAAGACAAGCAGGGAGTTTCTCTGAGCAGATGAACTTGCTTTTTAGAGATTATTTGAGGGAACATCCAGAGGATCGATTGAAATATGCAGAAGAGAAGCACCGGCTTATGGCTTTATACAAGGACCAGCGTCCAAAATACGTGGAAGGCAAAGGACCGATGGTGTGGAGCATTTTAGAGAAAGCTCATATATGGTCCCAAGAAATCGGGTGGCAACCGGGAGAATCTGACGCATAGGAAACATTCATTGTAGATGGATATCCTTATGGGAGTGGTGAGATGAACATTGGAAGAAAGCTTCTGACGACCGTTCTAACCATCATTAGTTTTACTTTAATTGCAAGTATCATATCCATGAATGAATCTTACAGCTTTGATTTCTATATTCTTGTTTATCTTGTATATGCGACTCCCCTGATCACATTGATTGGGTTACCGTTATCCCTGTTGCTGGATTATCTGTTGAGCAGATCTCGTTTCGCAAATTATGTCATTTATCTAAGTTTGAGAATACTGGGTTATGCATGTGCTGGAGTCTTAGGTATGTATATCTATTATTTGCTCATGGGCGCGGGAGAAGAAATTTTAAATTTTAAAGAAACGATAGTTTTGTCCTTATTTGGCGTTCTAGCTGCTATACTATTTGTGTTGATCGATCTGGGATTGGAAGGTTTGTTAACGGCGCGAAAAAGGAAGAAGGAGTCATAACAAGTGCTGATTTAATATTATTTTTCAGGAGGATATAAGATGCCAACTCATTGTGCACTTCTTGTAATCGATGTTCAGGTAGCCATGTTCGATGAATCAGATCCCGTATATCGGGGGGACTTATTGCTTCAGAGAATACAACATGTCATTTCCAAGGCTCGGCAAAAAGGTCACTCCGTTATCTACATTCAGCACAGTGAAGGAGCAGGCAGTCCCCTTGAGCGTGGAACGGCAGGTTGGACGATCCATCCGTCCATTGCGCCGATCGCGGGTGACCTTATTATTGAAAAGCAGACACCGGATTCGTTTCATGAAACAGATCTGAATCTGAAATTGCAAGAAAACGGAGTGACGGATCTTATTCTGACTGGCATGCAGACGGAGATATGCGTGGATACGACTTGTCGCAGAGCAAGTAGCCTTGGCTACGCAGTAACCTTGGTTCGTGATGCTCACAGCACATGGAATTCCAACATTCTTCAAGCTGAGCAGATTATAGAACATCACAATTCGGTTCTGAGCATGTTTGCGAATGTGGTGGATACCGAAAATGTAATGAATGGATGAGATGAATTGACGTTTAATAAAAGAATATTTAATCTTTCAGCTTGGCTTGCTGTATTAGCTTTGATCTTTATTCCAGGAACAGCCTACACGGAGGGGACTTTACGAACAGAGTATGGTTTTCCTTTGCGGTTCTTTACTGATTATCATTATAAGAGACCTGATGATACGATCTGGTTCCTTTCCAATGTTTATGTGAATGCTCTTCTTTATCTGTTTAATGTCCTGTTTATATACGCTGGAATTCATGTTTTACTCTATGTAAAGAAGAGAATGACGAAGCCAAAAGAGTAGGGAGCTGCGACGATAGCGGCTCTTTTATTTTTACCATATCATGGGTTAAGATAGAAGGCACGAAAAGATTGGGGATGATGATATGAAACAGATTCCAACAGCATGGAATTCAGAGCGACTTTTCATTTCCGATTTGAAAGAATCTGAGATTTTCGATATCCAATCCATTGTTGATACGAGTAACTATGTGCAGGAATGGGACGGACGAGATCATGAGCCGGATTATGTGAGATCATGCTTTGAGAAAGGCAATCTGCCTCAAGAGGGAAGGATGGAGAACTACCGAATTCAGACCATTCGTACGATTCAGGAAAACGAAAATATAGGTGTGTTGAGCCTGTACCATGGCTACCCCATGGAGAATTCCGTTTATCTCGAATTTTTGTATATTCATAGTGAGACCCAGAAGCAGGGTTATGGACAAGAAATGATGCATGCGTTAACCCAATTGTTTTTCGAGCTTGGTTATAAGGAAATCAGAATCAACGTGGCGCTCAAAAATTGGCCTGCATTACGATTTTGGACCAAATCGGGATTTGATCAGATTAGCGGGATTTACGGAGACCTTGAATATTCAGATAAGACTTTTGCCAATATGGAACTGATCAAAACACTTAAAAAGCATGATATATAAATTGAACTAAACATTTACACGAGAACGTAGAGGGCAGAAATAACCTGAAGAAGCGGAGCGTTCGCCTTTATCCCCGGATTTTCCCCTTTGAAAAAGGGATTCCAAAAAATCTGGGGATAACAGCGATCAGAAGGTTGTTCTGTCATCGGAGTGGCAAGTGTAAATATTTTTTAGTTCAATTATATAGAAAAGGAGAATGGCTAAATGGAATCTTTCTTTCGTTATAACTGGATCGTGCGTGAGCAATGGTTTCAGTGGTGTGAGGATGTACCGCTGGAAGAGCTGCTTCGACCTCGGACGGGGGGAGTAGGCAATATTTTGCAAACGTTTTTTCATATCATCGATGTAGAGTGGAGCTGGCTTCAATTATTGCAGGGCAAACCGGATGGTATGGAGAATTTTGATGATTATAAAACACTGGAAGCCGTACGACAATTCGACCGCAAGCTGCGACCTGATGTGGAGGCATTTGTTCTATTCTGGGATTCCGACATGGAAAAGAGACCCTACATCGATCCTGAATTGGATAGCACCGTCGTCAAGGAATCGTGGGGAGAAGTGATGCGTCACGTGATTGCTCATGAGATTCACCATATGGGGCAATTATCCGTATGGTCCAGAGAACTGGACAAGAAGCCCGTGTCTGCGAATTTCATTGGTAAAGGACTTATTACACCTGACAACTAGAGTGAAAAGGAGACACTATGATTCATTGCAGAGAAGCTAGAATTGGGGATGGCGAGGGGATTAGCCAATTATCCCATCAACTGGGTTACACCAGTACAACAGAAGAGATCATCGAAAGGTTGAATCGACTAAACTCAATGACAGATCATTATGTTTGCGTAGCTGAGATCGATTCCCTTGTTGTGGGTTGGGGGCATGTACAGGGAAGACATTCTATCGAAAGTGTACCTTTTGCCGAGATTGGTGGATTGGTTGTCGATGAGCATCATAGAGGTGCGGGAATTGGTAAAAAGATCATGAGCGAATGTGAGAAATGGGCACGGATGAACGGGTTTAACAAGATTCGCGTGCGATCAAGCGGGAAAAGGGAAGCTGCGCATCGGTTCTATATTGCCATCGGATATAATGAGAAGAAGTGGCAGAAGGTTTTTGATAAATCATTGTAAAGATCTATGGAGTATCAAATGCCGTTATTTCTAATTTCACAGAGAAGGGTTGGGCAAAATGAGGTTAACTC
Source organism: Paenibacillus taichungensis (assembly GCF_050994985.1). Classification (NCBI taxonomy): domain Bacteria; kingdom Bacillati; phylum Bacillota; class Bacilli; order Caryophanales; family Paenibacillaceae; genus Paenibacillus; species Paenibacillus taichungensis. Next base: position 704,233 of record NZ_CP194720.1, read on the forward strand.
TGGAAAGTATCCGTTGGATGGAGTTGAGCGAAGAAACTCGCTGTCTGCTTGGGAAACCATACAAGATGCTTCCCCTGTCACCAGGGCTGGAAGCAGACGTTGTGAAGATAGAATGCGGTGATCACTCTTATGTATTAAAGATATGGAACAAGGACTCCAAACCCAATATTCGCAACCAGTATGAACTATTATCTCAACTATACGAGAGTGGAATACAAGTCTCCAAGCCGTACGGTTGGGGCATGGATGTGGATTCTAATCAAGTCCTGTTAACGAGTTATGACGGGGAGCCTATAGCCAAGTTAAGCAAAACCAAGCTGGAGCAATTAGCTCAAAAGTTAATTCAAGTCCATGGTTTTGATGTAAATGATACGGGTAACGCGGATGCCAATTTCATACCACAATATGATTTCGTTGGATATTTTTTCCCCTCCATTGAATTGCATGAGGATATGCATCAGATCCTGACGAGCCTTCTTCAACGGACTGAGTTTAGGCAGGATCATTTGATCCACGGTGATTATAACCTGGGAAATGTTCTGGAGGCAGGTGATCAATATGCGATTATCGATTGGACAAATGGGCAGCGCGGTGATCCCAGGTACGATATAGCTTGGTCCATTTTTTTGATGACGATCTATACAGGGGAACGAAACGGTAAGATGTACAGTGCTCTATTCAAGAGTCTGACGGAATACACACCAGACGATGCGGAGATTTTTGAAGCGATGGCTTGTTTGCGCTGGATTCTATTAAAGCGAGTATCTAATGTTCCTATGGGGCCTGGTGTAATGCAGCGGGTTAAAAAGATTATTGGCAATAATTCATATTTAAATGATGAACTGCTGTAGTATTGTCTTAAACTGTCCTTCACTGCATACCTATGGTATAGAGGAGCGTGATAGGTATGGAACAGAAGGTGCAAACCTATTTTGAACTAAAACAGCAGCAAAAAGAAATTGAACAACGACTATCTGTGTTACGAGATGAGATTGTCGGGTATTGTGAGGAGCAGGGCGTCTATGAGACGCAAGTTGGCGGATACGCTGTGAAAACGGTGCTTCAGCACCGCAAGGAATATGATGATCAGAAGCTGTACGCATCCCTTCCCGATCCGGACATCTGGCGACTGCTGTCCAAGGTAGACAGTCATAAGCTGAAAAGCCTCATAAAACTGAACATTCTCACTGAGGAGCAGATTAGTACAGCTTGTACGGTGAAGCCGGTAACATTGTTACAGGTGGACAAGTTGTAACCCTTCACACGCATTAAGCAGTATCAATTATAGGGCCCGTGTCATTCGCACATATATGCCAACGCTCCCCGAGGAGCTGATTGAATCGGTCACGATGTGGCCGGTTTTTTTTGTTGTATGCAAAAGTTGTGTGCCAATTTCAGCTGTGCGTTTTAAGTCATCTGTGAGCATAGGACTGATTCAGTGCCGGAATGAAAGTAAGCGAATACCTTGGAAAAGTTATGCTGGTGGATTATATGTTATAATTTGTAATTAATTCATATACCATCTTTGATAGGAGGGAGAATGAAGACTTTCCCATCCCTGTCCATATTCAATGGAATGAAGATCAGGAAGAGACGGTATATCTTCAGAAGTTGTAGACCGATGAGTTGAGGAGATGGACTATGAGGAAAAAAATCATTTCGATCGTGCTTACCATCTGGGTATTGATGATTGTGATCAGTGTGGTTCTTCTGTTTCTGCCCAGAACGATCCATCTTGATGGTGTGGGTGTAAAGTATCGGCTGGGGGGAGAAGACAACAGGGAGCCAGAGCAAACGGTTCATATCAAGATGGATGGCAAGCGTTATCTAACGACCTCGGGTGATTACATATTCAAAGGAACCATTGATATTGAAGGTGAGCCTTTCCCTGTACCCGAAGATCAAAAGATGCTCAAAATTCGTTTTCATAAAGGATACGGATCGATGGAGTACATCATTTTTGAAAATGGGAAAACGGATATCTTCTTATACGGAACACTATTTGTTGATCGTGCATTCAGCAAACTGACCATCGCCATTTCGGAGGAGCATTCAAGCGGAGAGCAGAACAGTAAAAGGTGGAGCTCCGAAGATGGGCTTATGCTCTCGATGCCCGCAACGAATCGTTTGGAAGCCATTCAGCTCTCTAATGAACTGATGGAAACCTATCTCGGGGGCTATATTTTAAAATGAGAAATCATAAACATAAACAGGCATGCATTTACGTTGAGGGCCTTCTCCCTTCATGTAAACGACATGCCTATTTTTTTATTTATGCTGCAAATCTCTAGAGATCTTGCGTTCAGTTTCCAAGCAAAGCTTGTTCTACCTCATCCAGAACCTGACCATAGGCAATCGGTCCAAATCCAGCTACCCAAACCGTGTTGTCCACCGTGTAAACCTGGTCGCTTTTCACAGCTTTCAGGCCTTTCCAGACTGCATTGTCACGCAGCTTAGTGAGCGCTTGTTCGTTATCTGTTTCACTACCGGAGATGATCATGAAAATACGATCCGGATTCAATTCAGGCAACAATTCGAGCGACACATTCTCAATAACTTCATTCATGACGATGCCTGCTTTGGCAAGATCAGGTTCATGGAGTCCGGCTATATCGTACAGCAGGTTCGGAGAATAGAAGGCGTCAGGTGATTTGTCACTTGGAGCAAATACCTGAATCTGCTTATCGGTCAAACGAAAAATCAGAATGGTATCATCCGCCGCATCGCTGGCAGCAACCTTGGTGCCAAGATCCTTCGCCTTTTGATACAACTGATCCACGATTTCGTCTGCCTCTTTTTCTTTGCCCAATACTTTGGCTGTATCCTTGAACCACTCAAGCGAATTGCTGAAGTAGCTGCTCATATATACCGGTCCAATTGCGCTGATCGCGTCGTATTCATCAACAAGTACTTCATTGGACAGAATGAGATCCGGCTCTGTGTCCAGAAGTGCTTCCTTGTTGAATTCATTGACGGAACCGAGCGGTACGACACCTTCGAGCTTGTCCTTCAGATAGGCAGGCATCTCCTGGCCGACTTGGGTCACCATGGCGTATGGTTTCATGCCCAATGCCACGAGGTGATCGGCATACGCATAGGTCAAGCCAGCGATACGCTTGGGTTCAGCAGGAATATCAACAGGACCCTTAATACCCTCAACGGTGCGTGTCTCCGTATTGTTTGCCTCGCTATCCGACGATGAGGTGCCGTTGGTGCTCTCTGTTGACTCACTTGCTGTGGAAGTGGATTCACCCGTAGAAGCCTGTTCGGCCTTGGAGCACCCGGCAACCAGAATAAGCAGCAGCATTAGTATGATGCCTGCCTTCAAATTGGGTTTAAATCCTCGTTTGTTTCTTATATCTGTATTCATATGTGCATGTTCCCCTTTACTGATTATCATTCTCAATTACTAGTATAGGAGAGAAGATTCAGTGCGTCGAGGCACAAAAGGAACCATTCACATGCACGATAGTGACCGAAGGCGCTCGGGAATTTCCCGTAATAACAGATCATGCGAGAAGGCATTATAGCTGCCGAATACATAATTCATCTGATCCCAATAAACACGCCCTCGCTTCACAGCTTCCCGCGCTTTCCACCAGGGTGAGTTCAACCATCTCTGCTGCTCGGCATCACTGACCGAAGGGTGGAACACCAGCATGATGTAATCGGCGTCCAGATCGTCCATTTTCCAATCCTCAGCAATATAGTGGCTCTGCTGTTCATGGATTAGGGAAGGAGTGGACAATTGCAGATCCTGATACAGGACCGCACCCATATGGCGGTAGCCGGCAACAAAACAATCCTGACTGCGAACGAGTAATGACACGATTGAAGCAGAGCCAATCTGCTGACGAAGATGGGTTGCAGCCTGATGGGATTTCTCATCATATTCATCCAGCCAGCTATAAGCTTGTTGATTTCGTCCGGTCGCCTCAGCAATTTCGAGGAACTGACTGCGCCAGTCCTGGGATTGAAAAGCAATGGTCTGTGTAGGTGCAATCTGGTTTAGCTGCTGAACATATGTATCGTCTGTATATTCACTGGTCAGAATCAGATCCGGTTCAGCCCGGAGCAATGTAGTTGAATCGGGCGCTTCTCCTTCATAGGCATTCATGAAAAGCGTATGATCGAGCAAAGAGGTTTCGGCTTTGAAAGCAGGTCCCGTTGCGGCGCAAGGCTCCAGTCCCAGTGCTAGCAGATGCCCTGTATATTGATTATTCATGGCGGCCACTCTGATCTGACGTGGATTCGAATGAATATAGACGGTGGGCGAGAGGCCCACGGTTTTTTTGAATATGCGACTGAAGTATAAAGGGTTGTTATAACCCACTTGGGCGGCTACATCCTGTATGGAGCTTTGTTGCCTAGTGAGCAGCCGTTTGGCGTGATGCATTCGAATGTCGGTTAGATATTCCTGCGGACTTTTGCCCACGTTTTTCTTGAAAAAACGGGAGTAGTACCCCTCGGAGAAACCAGCCCGTTCGGCAAGCTGTTGGCGTGTAATCGGCGTCTGATAGTTCTGCTCCATGTAACGCAGCGCGTCCAGTACAAGACTGGCCGAGTCATAATCGGAGGTGGCTTCAAGCCGTTCTCCTACATCTGCGGCCCACTGCAGGAATCGTCCTTGAATACGAATACGCTCCCATTGATTATGCTTCTGCCAGAGAATGTGCAGTTCTTTGATTAACTCGCGTTCATGGGATTGCAGAATACCAACACGGTTATGCTCAAAAAGGGGAGGGAGAATAAGAGCCTCTTCGAAATCCTCTCTATTCGAGACTTGCCCCTCTATTTCCAACGCGATGATGCGTAAAGGATCTGCGGAAGTCTGCCTAATCTGCAGCTGTTTGCCATCTTGGAGAAAAATAAAATGCCCTGCCTTGAGATCGCGATGCTGACAATTCACGGTCAGACAGATCACTCCATCCTCCAGTAGCAATAACAGTTGTCCTTCTGTATGTGTGAACGGGTTGCCGTTAGAGGGCAGCCTGGTGTGGTGCTCAATGGATGTAAGATTATACATCGGGATGTCTCCCCTCTATGAAGCCGATTTCAGTGTATGTTTAAATGCATTGAAGTCAAAGCCTATGTATTATCTTATCATTCTAGCGAGTAACAGAAATGCTATCAATCATCTTCGTCATCTTCGATGTTCCCTTCGTTGTTTTCCCATCCTCTTTAATGATCCAGTACGCGATGATAATTGCTTTAATAGCGTTTACATTGAAATTCGAAGTGAAACACCAAAATTAAATGGATTATCCTTATAAAACGCTCGATCTGCCGTTGATTATGTATGCCAAATGTGGGTTCGATTTTATAAGCTTATTCTGTAGGCCAGAGGCTTCTGGACTATACAAAATAAAGGATAAAGGAGAGTCTTTGTGAATCCGAACACAATGGCAAAAGAACGCCTCCCCTGGTCAGCTCTGCTCGCTTTGGCCATGGCTGGATTTATATGCATTCTTACAGAAAGCCTGCCGGCGGGGCTGCTGCCGCAAATAGCGAAAGATCTGAATATCAAAGAAGGTTTGGCTGGACAACTCGTTACTTTGTATGCCGTGGGGTCTCTTCTGGCGGCAATTCCCCTGACGACAGCAACTCGTGGATGGAGACGCAGGCCGCTACTGCTATTATGCATCTTCGGTTTTCTGATTTTCAATACGATTACGGCTGTATCTTCAGTATATGGTTTGACCCTTGCTGCACGCTTCATGGCGGGTGTATCTGCTGGAGTGTTGTGGGGGATGACTGCAGGTTACGCACGCCGCATGGTTTCAGACACGTTAAAGGGAAAAGCTATGGCTGTCGCTATGGTAGGCACACCACTCGCGCTTGCATTGGGCGTTCCCTTGGGTACCTTTTTGGGCAATTACGCAGGGTGGCGTTTTATTTTTGGAACAGTTTCATTATTGACGGTAGTGCTTGTATTGTGGGTGCTCTGGAAAGTACCTGACTATGAGGGGGAGCCTGCACGTCAGCAGCTTGCGCTTCATCGGATTTTTGTTATACCGGGGGTTCGTCCCATATTGTTTGTTGTTCTGACCTGGGTACTGGCCCATAACATTCTGTACACGTACATCTCATCTTATCTGGGCGAGACGATGCTGTCCGAAAAGGTGGACCTGGTTCTGATGATCTTTGGAGTGACTTCGGTAATCAGTATATGGATTATTGGGCTGTTGATTGACCGTTACATGAGATTATTGATTCTGGTTAACCTTGTTCTATTTGCGCTGGCCTCGCTGGTGATGGGGATCTTTATCCATCAACCGATAATGATCATTCTGGGAGTAGTCGCTTGGGGGCTTACATTTGGCGGAGCGGCTACGTTATTACAGACTGCAATTGCGCAGGCCGGAGGCAAAAGTGCCGATGTTGCCCAATCCATGCTGGTGACAGCATGGAACCTGGGGATCGGAGGGGGAGGGATCGTCGGAGCTATCCTGCTGGACCAGACAGGCGCTCGTTTCCTGCCCATTTCCCTGATCCTGTTGATCGTTATGGCCTTACTCGTCGCCTGGTCCGCCAGTAAACATGGTTTCCCAAGATAGGTTATTGAACAGAACATTTACACCGGATTCGTTCCTTCGATGAGATTTTTGGTTGCAATAGGTGAGGACATCGCGATGAGGGTGGTGTAGGTACCGTATTGATCGCATCGGTCTCCAAATGCTTCAAGACCAGCAATCGAATCTGTCATGATCTTCAACAGGTAATTATGCTCTCCGCTCACGCGATGACATTCGATCACTTCGGGTGACGAACGGCAGAAATCAAGAAAGGCATGACAATCCCGTGTGCGAAAAAGAAGATAGGAAGTACTCGACCTCCCTATTTTCTGCGGGGAAATGATAGTACGGTACTCTTCGATTACACCGCTTTCTTCTAGACGCTTCACGCGTTCCGTTACGGCGGGTTGAGATAAACCGACCAGCTTGCCCAATTCCGTCATGGATAGCCTTGCCTGGTTTTGCAAATGAAAGAGGATATTAGTATCGATTTGGTCCATAAGATGGCCTCCTTTTAAATTATAGGAAATGTTTTATAAATGCCTTTATATTCATCGCAAATTAAAGCAGATAACTTGGTTGTTTTATGTAATATGAATGAGATCATTTATATAATAAGCACACTTACTTAAATAATCAAGCACGTGGCACATGGAGGGGAAGAGTAAGATGGGAGACAGAAATATGAAGTTTAATCCTGCATTTGTAGAAGAAGTGATTCACCGTACGTTGGCAGAAAAAAGAATTGTGGGTTCCGTTGTTCAGATTGCGTGGAAAGGGGAAGTGGTCTATAACAGCGCGGATGGCCTCGCCGATCGAGGACAGAACAGACGCATGCAAGAAAATGCACTGTTCAGGTATGCTTCTGTAACCAAACCGATTGTATCCACCGCCGCCATGGTATTGATATCCCAAGGTAAATTAAAGCTGGATGACCCGGTTATGAAATGGCTACCTGAATTCCGTCCCGAACAGCCAAATGGGGAAGTGGCCTCCATGACGGTTCATCATCTGATGACACATACGGCGGGTTTAACGTATCGTTTTTTTCAGGAAAACGGAGGAACGTACGAACTTGCCGGAGTATCAGATGGGATGGATATCGCTGATATTACGCTGGAAGAGAATTTGCAGAGGATTGCTTCTGCTCCACTTCTGTATGAGCCCGGGAAGATGTGGAGATATTCGATTGCAACAGATGTACTCGGTGCAGTTATTGAGAAAGTGACCGGGCTGACACTGCGAGAGGCCGTACAACTGCTCGTGACTCATCCGCTGGGCATGAAGGATACAGATTTTGTCGCTGTGGACTCGCAGAGAATGACAGCTGCCTATGCGGACAGTTCCAACAATTCGGGGCAAACTCGTCGCTTGCGCGATGAGGACCATGTACCTTTTATTGAAGGAACGGCAGGCTTCCAACTCGCATCCGAAAGATACCTTGATCCATCGGCCTATCTTTCGGGTGGTGCGGGCATGATAGGAAGTGCAGGAGACTTTCTAGCATTGCTTGAAACGCTGCGTCAAGGTGGAGGTTCGCTTCTTCCTAAAGCGCTGGTCGCCGAAATGACAACTAATCAGATTGGCGATCTGGAGATGCCTTATTGGCTGGGAAGAGGATTCGGGCTGGGATTCACGGTGCTGAAAGATCCGGTTGAGGCGGGTACTTTGGAATCTATTGGGACGTGGCGCATGGGTGGAACCTATGGTCACTCGTGGTTTGTTGATCCAACAGAAGAACTGAGCGTTGTCGCATTTACGAATACGGCTCTGGAGGGCATGTCAGGCAGATTCACAACTGAACTTTGCGAGGCGGTCTATGAGGGGATTGAGCGAAAGAGATAAGTTGTATTATGGATTTATATGGAAAATTATGATAAGGTAGAGCAGCAGATTACAGTGAAATCTAAATTTGATTCCGAAATGAGATGAGAAGATGGATAGCATCCGCAATTACCTGTTTGTTTTCGCAGGCAATTTTCTAGCTGCCTATATGATCTTTCCTGAAAGAACCATTGGTAAATCCGTGATGTTTGCTTCACTGATGCTGTTACTAATCATTGGGATGGATTTCATGAAAAGCAAACGGAAAGCAAATCCCGTTCAATAATTCCGTACCGATCATCGAAAAAGGTAAGCTGTCATCATGGATCGGTTCCGGTGGGGACTTGAAGTGATGCTGTGGTGAATTAATCTCGACAATAGTTAAGTAAGTATATTTATATGAAGAAAAGCAACTGATTAATTTCAGTTGCTTTTCTTTGTAATGAATCTTATTCTACTGACTAACGTTTCAGTACGAGACTAAGCTGTCGCACATAAGGTGCTAACTCGCTAACTGAATCCAAAAAGTTGATATATACCCGTAGAAGAGTACCATTAGGCTTGGGTTGTCCTAACTCTAACTTTAGCCATTCGATAACCTCAAGCAGTTCATTTCGAATGGGCTCTGGCCGTGGTAGCTCGCGGATTTTATCGGCAAAAAACTCCAAAAGATCATCTAGATTGTCCTGCCGGGTCTGGTCATCTGGTGGATTGATTTCGTTGAAAAAGGCACTTGATGCCTTGAGCACAGGTTGGGCTTTGCTTGCGATCAAATCTCCGATAACAACATCCAGCCGATCCACAATAAATCCAGCCAAATTAGCCATGGGAGCCGCAATCACCGCTTGAAAAGTGTGAGACAAATATTCTTTGACCATGCCGCGGAAGATAGCGACAACATCCCCGAGATATGGGAGAATAGGCTCGCCGTATGTTTCATAGAAGCAATCCTGATGTAAGGTCAGCAGAGAGGCACGTTTTTTTCTCCATTCGATTAGAAAGTTCTCATTACTTGTGATCGGCAGCTCTTTAAACTCACTGGTGAAAAAATAATTTTCAAGCATATATTGCAGCTGAAATTCGATCTTTTGGCGCAGTACTTCTTTTGGTGGAAGTCCCTCCAGCCGAAGTCTCCGATCAAGCTCCCTTGCCTCTTCGAACAGGATTCTGTGTACCTCGACAAATACCCCGGTAAATAGATCTTCCTTAGAAGAAAATACTTTATAGATGCTCGCCTTGGCCATGCTACAAGCTTCTGCGATGTCCTGCATGGAGGCTGAGAAATATCCTTTTTCTCTAAAAATGCGCATTGCTGTATCGACGATTAGTTGTCTTTTGAATTGTTCCATTTTAACCACCCCTTCACATTCTGACATGTCTTCTTATTGTGGTCAATAAAGGAAATTGACGAAAAAACTACAAAGTCATATAATGAACTTGTGAGTTTTTTTTGATTTATTTCTAGGGAGGTGAGCCAGAGCATTCGCTTTGGCACAATATGAAAATTAACGAACAGATTGAAATGCTAGTGCTTACTCTTAAGATGGGCGAGCATGATTTTGTTATTAACCCGGTGGCAATCCGTGACGAGCAATCTTATGTATTGGTGGATACCGGGATGCCTGGTTCTTACGGCCAAATTACGGAGCTTTTGATCCAAGCGGGAATTGACCCTGCGGCCTCTCATTCCATTATTCTTACCCATCAGGATATCGATCATGTAGGCAGCCTGCCGCAGTTCAAAGGCGAAGGTATAGAGGTGTACGCCCATGCGGATGACCAGCCTTATATCGATGGCCTAAAGCCGATGATTAAATTCAGCGGGGAACGCAAGGAAGGGATGATTGCCTCACTTCCGCAGGATCTTGCTACTGCATTTGAAGCTACTTTTTCTGGAAAGGAAAAGAATGTGACCACGTTGCTGGCAGACGGAGAGAAACTGCCTTTCGGCGGCGGACTGACTGTAATCCATACACCAGGGCATACGCCGGGTCATATCAGCTTGTACCATGAGCCTAGTAAGACACTCATTGCAGGTGATGCATTAAATGTTGAGGATGGTAAGTTGATCGGTCCTAATCCGACAGTTACGCCAGATATGACATTGGCATTGGAATCACTCCGCAAGCTGAAGGCTTATCCAATAGAGACTGTAGTTTGCTACCATGGAGGCATTTTTAAAGGCGATGTTCAACTGGCCCTAGATAAAATAACGGAGAACCTGTAATGGATGGTACCGGCGAAGCCCGGGTTGCGTTGTGGAAAAAGAGTAAGTGGGTCCGTTTTGTGATAACCTTTGCCATTGCTGTCCTTGGTGGATTTGTTTTCCAACTGATCCATATGCCAATTCCCTGGCTACTTGGATCCATGGTGTTCCTCGTGATCGGCTCCAGATTGTTTAAAGGAATCACCTTATACTGGCCTGGACAAGTCCGCGATACCGGTATGGTTATCATCGGCTATACCCTAGGGCTTTCGTTCACCTTGTCGACCTTAACGCAGATCGGACTTCAGTTGCCGACGATGATTCTGTTCACATCTCTGCTGTTGTTATGTGCCGGGGCCATTGCGTATTTAATTTCGAAATTATCCGGTATTCCTTTCCCAACGGTGCTCATGGGCAGCATTCCCGGAGGACTCAGCCAGATGATTACGTTGGCCGAAGAAGTGAAGGGTATTGATATCACTGTCGTCACCTTTTTGCAGGTATCCCGCCTGATGATGATTATTTTCTGTGTGCCGCTGCTGATCTTCAGCCCATTGTTTCATGTCAGTGGCAGCCATAGCGCCGTAGCTGCTGCTGCGAGCGGATCTGCTGCGTTATTTCCGCATACTTTGGTCTTTGCCGCAGTATGCGTACTTAGTGCGTTCATCGCCAAGAAGATCAAGATGCCAACGGCCTTTCTGCTTGGACCAATGATGGGTACGATCCTGCTTAATTTGACCGGGTATGAGGGTCATGCGTTGCCACCCGTCGTACTCAGTCTTTCACAACTGATGATCGGGGGCTACATTGGGCTGCTGCTGGATCTGGAGAGTCTAAAGAACAAGGCAAAAATCGTTTTGCTCGCAATATTGAGTGGCGTGCTGCTGATTGGGGTCTCCATGGGACTTAGCTTGCTGCTGACACGAATGCATGACATCACAATCGTCACTGCATTTCTCAGCCTATCGCCAGGCGGTATGGACCAAATGGCCCTCATCGCTAAGGAAGTCAACGGCGACCTGTCGATTGTAACGTGCTATCAGCTCTTCCGAACCTTGTTTATCTTTTTTGCAGTGCCGCCGGTGTTAAAGCTGGCTTTCCGATCGTTGCTGAAAGGGAAAAAAGATACTATATAAAATGGATAAAAGAGAGAGGGAGAGTTGAGCAGGATTGGGGCTAAGAGGCGAGAAGGTGTGGGGAGAAAGAGTGGGGCGAGAGGATGAAGGTGTCTTAAGTATGGTTCACGGTGGCTTAAGGATGTCTCAAAGGTGACTCAATCACCGTCCAACTACCTCCCAAGTGTAAATAGAGGCATTTATGTACCTTTATTATAAGGAATAAAGGGGCTGGCTTCGATTAAGGGCAATTTTTTGCTTATAATAGAGCTAGCTGTAACATCTTATGAACTGGACTTGGGGGAGAGTGAATTTGTTTACAATCAAGGAAGTATCTGAAAAATTAAATTGCCCTGCTCATACGATCCGATTTTACGATAAAGAAGGACTTTTACCCGATATTCGTAGGGATAATCACGGCAACCGCCTTTTTGAAAAACGAGATATAGACTGGATTCGCTTAATAACATGTTTTCGTGCCACAGGAATGAGCGTAGCGGATTTGAAAAAAATCGTTGACCTTGCCTTGCAGGGAGATGAAACGATCGGACAGCGCAGAGCCATACTAGAATCCCATCAAGCGGAGATCAAGAGAAAACAGCAAGTGCTAAATGAGGCTTTTGAAGCGGTTAGCCAGAAGCTTGAAGTGTATAACGATATAGAAAAGGGAAATCCTGAGGAACGTTTTCTCACGTACATTGGGGAATTAGATACAACCATATAAGTCGAGATTGTGACAAGTCACTCTGTGTAAGAATGGGGTGGCTTTTTCTGTAATCAAAAACTTGCCTTAAAGTGCACTTTAAGATGTATGCTAACAGGGTTAAAAAAAATTTCATCGGAATGAGAAAGCAGGAGAGACAGGATGAAATATGTAATAATCTTGGTCGTACTCGTATTAGTGATTTTCTGGGTCGTAAATTATTACCCGCCTCTTGGAGGGAAAAGTTCAGCGGATAGTAAGCGGCGTATTCATGAATCCGCTAACTTTATCGATGGGAAGTTTCACAATCAAATACCGACATCGATGGATTATAGTTTAAAAGATACCGTTGGAGCCCTATACGATACGATAAAAGGAAACCCAAATGGCCGACCAAAGGTAACCCTTCCAATGGAGACTTTTGATGCAAAAGCATTTTCAGACAGTGCCGAGGATCAAGTCATGTGGTTTGGTCATTCGACCCTATTGATGAAGGTCAGTGGAGTGAAGCTTCTGCTAGATCCAGTATTCAGTAAATACGCCTCTCCCGTTGCTTTCGCGGGGCCAAAGAGATATAGCATTAAGCCGCTAGCACAGATTGAGGATTTGCCTGACATCGATGTCGTCTTGATATCGCATGACCATTATGATCATCTGGACTATGAGTCTATCCGTAAGCTAAAAGGAAAGGTCAAACAATTTATCGTTCCGTTAGGGGTCGCTGGACATTTGACAAAATGGGGTGTAGATCCGAGCCAGATTAAAGAGCTGGACTGGTGGGAAGAAGCATCGTATCAAGGGTTAACCTTCGTTAGCACGCCCGCAAGACATTTCTCTGGCCGCGGTGTCCGTTCTGGTTCCTCGTTATGGAGTTCCTGGGTTATTCAAGGTAAACAATCGAATGTATATTTTAGCGGGGATAGTGGTTATGGTCCTCACTTTAAGGAGATTGGCGATAAATACGGTCCGTTCGATCTTGCCCTCATAGAGACAGGTCAATATGATGTGAAATGGGCCAACATTCATATGGTTCCTGAGGAGTCCGTGCAAGCGTATCAGGATGTAAAGGGTAAAGTAATGATTCCTATTCATTGGGGAGCATTCACCCTGGCATTGCACAGTTGGACAGACCCCATTGAGCGCGCGAAAGCAGCTGCGGATAAGCTAGGTGTAGCTTTAGCTACGCCAAAAATTGGAGAAAAGGTGATTATCGGTTCAAGTGTATTTCCTACTTCAAGCTGGTGGGAGTCCATTGAAAAATAATACTTGCCTTAAAGTGAACTTTAAGGGTTACGATATCTCACGAGCCAAGCTCAATTCGTGATCTGGAGGGAATACACTTGAGTAAAACCATTTTAATTACAGGTACATCAACAGGCTTCGGTAAAGAATTGGTTCTTCAATTTGCGAAGCGTGAATGGAATGTCGTCGCTACCATGCGGGATACATCGAAAGCTGCCGCTGAATTTAGCCAATATAGTAATGTACAAGTGCTGGCCCTGGATATTACTAATCAGGAAATGACCCACGAGGTTGTGGATGCGGTAACGCGCCAATATGGACGAATTGATGTGCTGCTCAATAATGCCGGATATGCTCAAGCAGGTATTTTTGAAGAAGTATCCGTTGACCAAGCACGTCAGCAATATGAAACGAATGTGTTTGGTGTAATGACCACCATTCAAGCCGTTCTTCCACAGATGCGGGAACATCGCTCGGGTCACATTATCAATATCTCATCTATGGGCGGCGTACAAAGCTTGCCAACGCTGTCTATCTACTGTAGCTCTAAAGCAGCGCTTGAAAACCTGAGTGAAGGTCTGGCCGCTGAGGTTAAGGGCTTGGGTGTAAACCTTACCCTTGTAGAGCCTGCAGGATTCAAGACAGGTTTCCAAGGAAATACTCAAGAAATTACAAGCGATATCCCGGACTATCAACCGCTGTATGATTGGTATAATGATCTTGCTGAGACCGCGCCTTATGGCGATGTTGAAAAAGCTATGTCAGCGGTTGCTGATATTGCCGGCACAGACAATCCTCCAAGAAGACTGGCTCTCGGAAGCATGGGGCTTGTGATGGCGCGTACGCAGCTGAATGGCATGCTTGAGGAATATGACAAGTGGGAACACATTACGGCAAGCGCAGATTAAATAGAAAGAAAGAGGAGTGGATAATACATCCGCTCCTCTTTTGCATAATAAAGAATCCATCATCTATTTAATGTTAAGGCGACGAACCTGATTTTGATGAGATTTTGAGACCATATTTCGACGTGTTACAGTCCGGGCTCAAACTTTAACCTGCTTTCGGGAGGAGAGGCAGAGTCCACTTTATCCGGCTCCCATTTACTTGATTACTAAAGTTCATTACACTTGGTTTATAGTACTTACTTAATCCAAACTCAGATGTTCAGGGGGAATATATCTATGCATCAATCTGCACATATTCAGGAAGCCAGAGATTACATATTAAACCGTATTAATAACAAACCTGTCGTGGGCATGATTCTGGGATCAGGGCTGGGAGCGCTCGCGGACGAGATCGAGAATGCAACCGTCATTCCATATACGGACATTCCTTATTTTGCTCAATCCGAGGCGATTGGTCATGCTAACGAATTGGTCATCGGAGAATTGATGGGCAAGACTGTCGTAGCTATGAAAGGACGCCTTCATTATTATGAAGGTTTTACGCTGGATGAAGTAACGTTCCCGGTTCGGATTATGAAAGCACTGGGTGTCGAGCAGTTGATTATCACCAATGCTTGTGGAGCAATCAATACCAGCTTCGAACCTGGACAGCTTATGTTGATTACGGATCATATCAATCTGGTAGGGAATAATCCGCTGATGGGTCCGAATAATGCCGAACTGGGTGTGCGTTTCCCGGACGTATCACAGGTATATAATCGCGAACTCCGCAGTATCGCCCTGAAGGTAGCGGAGGAGCAGAATGTTGGTTTGCAGCAAGGGGTATATGCATGGTGGAGTGGTCCTGCGTATGAGACTCCAGCAGAGATTCGCATGATTCGTACGATGGGCGCGGATGCTGTGGGTATGTCGACGGTACCTGAAGCGATTGTAGCCATTCATGGCGGCATGAAAGTACTGGGCATTTCCTGTCTGACCAATATGGCTTGCGGCATTCTGGATCAGCCGTTAAGTCATGATGAAGTGATTGAAGTCGCCGCAAAAGTGAAAACAACCTTCATCGGGCTGGTTAAAGGTATTTTGAAAGAGATGTAATCCGGAATCGAGAGGAAGCTTTCCTTCTTTCCTTTCAAAGCAAAAATATATTAAGCATTGTCCAAGACGGAGTGATTCCGTAGGGCAGTGCTTTTTTTACAAATGAACATGTGCAAAATATTCCTATATCGGTCAAAACGACCTATAATAATAGAGATTCAAGCTATAGGCTGAAAAAGGAGACTGATAGAAATGGAAGAATTGGGCCCTACTGAGTACGTCATTTTTGAAAGGATTCAAGCAAACTGGTTAAGAGGTTTTGAAGGAGTAGGAGGAAAGCTTTTCCTTACTAATGAACGATTAGTTTTTATTCCTCACGGTCTGAATTTTCAGACGGAATGGGTTCAAATCGAGATCTGGGCTATGACTAAGATTGAGAAAAGTGCGACATGGGGACTAATTCCTAACGGAATTACCATTACATTAGACAGTGGACATGTCTTCAAGTTTGTTGTCTGGAATCGTTCTAAGATCATCAGGGAGATTGTACAAGCCAAGAGAATGAATAACGAAATAATGTAAGTTTCAGATGAAGTACATAAACCAAAAAATGTGGGATAATAAGGTGAACGGATGCTGCTCTAGCCAGATGAATTTATCAAATCCTCATAGATTAATGATGCATTGAAATCTATATAGACAATATTAATAACATGATATGCACTAAAAAGGCTATACAATGGGCACTGTCTATACGGAATTAATCCGTTGGGCGGTGCTTTTTGATTTGGCATAATGATGGGATTAACACGATCATCTATGCACTTCCTTGTATTTCCTATCTCTGATATCGTACAGTTAGATTTTCTATATCATTAGACTAGACAATCTATAAAGCGCACAAGAAGGAGAATGGAGAATGATAGAGCAAGCAGAGCTGCTATGGCGGCGTATTATTGCAAAAGGTACGGGAGCAAATGCAGATTTTGAGGTAGCGCTCAATCTCCAGCCGGGTGCGAGAGACGAAGAACTTCAATCTGTGGAAAATCAACTTGGGGTGACATTGCCTGAAGAGATGAAGGCTCTGTATCGTATACATAACGGACAAGCCTGGAATGTTGGCGTAGATTCCTTTGTGCGTAACCTGACATTGTCGCCTTTGGATCAGGTGAAGGAGAACTGGACCTTTTTGCAGGAAGAATTCGACCCGGACGAGATGGAGCCTGAGATTGAGGATGATGCTATTAAGCCAGTACTGTGGAACTGCAAATGGGTTCCGATCGCAGAAAATGGTGGTGGGGATTATCTATGTCTGGACACAGACCCATCAGGTTCTGGAACGGTAGGACAGGTGTTGTATTTTTGGCATGATTGGGGACATCGATCAATTGAAGCTGTGGGGTTATTTGAATTCATTCAGAAGTGTCTGGAAGAAAAGGATGAGGAAGATGCAACGTAGGCAGCATGAATTCGAATAACTTATGCGTAAAAGGAGTCTTTTTAATGATCCAAATCACCATGCGTCAATCCAAGCAGGCAGATCAGGAGCACCTTGCTGAGTTGCGAGCCCTCGTTCTATATGATGATTTAAACAGGTTGAAAAGGTACGATGAGGTGAAGGTCCGTGAACGTTTCCGTAATACATTTGACCCTGTCCACACGTGGATTATTGAGGTCGAGGGTGAACTGGTGGGGTGTGTAGCGCTGAAACCCAAATCGGAGGAAATGCTGCTGGAACATTTCTATATCCATCCCGACTATCAGGGTCGGCAAATAGGGACCCAAGTGCTGAACATGCTGCTGAAACGGGATGAGGTCCGGGGCAAACGTATTACTTTAAATGTATTGCAGGGCAGTCCGGCTCGGCGTTTGTATGAACGCTTTGGGTTTGTTTTGGACAGTGAAGATGAGGTGGATGTATTCATGTCCGTTCAAGTGCAGTAATCGTTACGGTCAAAATAACAGCATCTAACAGACCCATTCATTTAATTCTTGAATGGGTCTATTGAACTTTTCTATTATACTTTCCAGTGACGGTATCCTAATATGGATAATAACCTACTTTTTATATAGGAATTATATAGTATGGAGAATGCCGTGATGCCGCATTGGAAGCGAAATCTGTATATTCTGTGGTTTGGCCTATTTTTCAATCATATGGCTTACACCTTGTCTGTGCCGTTCTTTCCGCTGTTCCTGCAAAATGATCTCGGTATTCAGAGCGGATTGGAAGTCTGGTCCGGCATTTCGATTTCGATCAGCTTTCTTATCAGCGGACTATGTGCTCCCTTCTGGGGCTCGCTGGCTGACAGATACGGAAGCAAACTGATGCTGATTCGTTCGGGCGTTGGTCTCGCCATTGCTCATCTGGCTAACTATTTCGTTTATGACCCTTACACGTTTATCGCTGTGCGGATATTTCAAGGACTCATGGCCGGCTTCAATCCTGCATCTATTACATTAGTCGGCACCAATACACCGGAGAAGCATGTAGGTTATGCGCTTGGTGTCATCTCCACATCCACGGCTGCCGGAGGAATTCTGGGACCGCTTGTGGGTGGAGTACTAAGCCATTGGATCGGGCTGCGCGGATGCTTTATCGCATCGGGGATCATTACGCTGCTCTCGGCTGTGATGGTGATATGGGTAAAAGAAGCACGCGGTCCCCGCACTGTGGTTCACACAAGTATTCTGGGTGATCTGAAAAAAGCAGCCTCCACTCCGGGATTAATGCGGATCTATGGTTTGATTTTGCTCGTTTCAACTTCTGTGCTCATTATTGAACCTGTGCTGACGCTTTATGTGGTCCAGATTGGTGGGGACGTCAGTAGTGCAACACTGAGTGCAGGAATCGTCTTCTCGGCTATCGGTGTGGCAACGGTAATTATGGGGCCGCGCTGGGGAAGAATTGGCGGGAAGATCGGATATGAGAAAACCCTGTTTATCGGCCTGCTGGGCGGCGGCATTGGCAGTTTACTGCAACTGACGGCGTATAACCTCATTTATTTTGGAAGTCTGCGATTTGTCTATGGTCTGTTCTTCGCTGCCGTGTATCCGGCCTTGAATGCGTTAATCATCAAATATGCTGACCGTGATTTCCGAGGAAGGGCTGTCAGTCTGAGTCAGACTGCGAATCAATTTGGTATTGTACTCGGCCCGTTACTTGGCGGTTTTCTGGGCGGATGGACGGGGATTCCTTTTGTTTTTCTCCTAACAGGCATTGTCCTTCTGGGAGCAGCTTGGACAGTCCGGGTAAGCGAAAGGAACCAGGCGAATAAACCGGGATTGGGTATGGCAGCAGCAGAAGCAGGCGCAAACAGCATAAAGAAATGATGAAATGAAGAAACGACTCTCAGAGAAAAAAAGGTACTCGGACTGAATTAAATGGTCATCACCACAATATAGGGAGGAATTAATATGTCACAACGACGATTGAGATTGGGAGCAAACTTGAATGGAGTGGGAAATAGCATCTCTTTTTGGCGACACCCGGATATTCCGATCAATGCCAGCGTAAATCTGGATTTCTACAAGAAGCAGGCGATTAAGGCAGAGGAAGGGAAGTTCGAACTGCTCTTTATTGCGGACGGCCTCTTTATTAACGAGAAATCCAACCCGCATTTCCTGAATCGTTTTGAACCGTTAACCCTGCTCTCTGTTCTTGCGGGAGCAACTTCACACATCGGGCTGGTCGCGACGTTGTCCACCTCATATAGTGAACCGTTCACAGTGGCAAGACAATTTGCCTCCCTGGACCATATCAGTGGAGGAAGAGCCGGATGGAACGTTGTCACTTCACCACTTGAAGGCTCGGCTCAGAATTTTGGCAAAGGTGAACATCCAAACCACGCACTGCGCTACGAAATTGCAGAAGAACATCTGAATGTGGTCAAAGGCCTGTGGGATTCCTGGGAGGATGACGCGTTTATCGGGGATAAAGAGAACGGTGTTTTCTTCGACCCATCCAAACTGCATACGCTGAACCACAAGGGAGATCACTTTTCCGTCCAGGGGCCACTCAATGTGGCGCGCTCGAAGCAGGGACATCCGGTCGTTTTCCAGGCAGGTTCTTCCGAATCCGGCAAGGATCTGGCGGCCCGATCGGCCGATGCTATATACACGGGGCATGAGACGTTGGAGGAAGCTCAGGAGTTCTATTCGGATGTGAAGGCACGAGCGGTGGCTTATGGTCGTAAGGCAGAAGATATCCTGATCTTCCCTGGCATCGGTCCCATTGTGGGCAGAACGGAGGAAGAAGCGGAGCGCAAGTATCAGGAAATCGCGGAGTTGGTCGATATTGACCATGCACTGAATTATTTGGGACGTTACTTCGATCATTATGACTTTGCCCAATTCCCATTGGATGAGCCTTTCCCGGAGATTGGTGATTTGGGCAGTAACAGCTTCCGCAGTACAACGGACAAGATCAAGCAGCAGGCACGAGAACAGGGGCTGACCCTCCGCCAAGTGGCATTGCTTGCATCGACACCTCGCACATCTTTCATCGGTACACCGGATCAGATCGCTGATCAGATTCAGGAGTGGTTCGAAGGGGGAGCTGCGGACGGTTTCAACATTCGTACAGTTGTGCCGAACGGACTCGCGGACTTCGTGGACCTGGTCGTACCTGTCTTACAAGAGCGCGGCCTGTTCCGTACCGAGTATGAGCATGAGACACTGCGTGGTAATCTGGGGCTTGAGATTCCACGCAATCGATATACATTAGAGACGGTAAAATAAATCAATTATGGTACATCGAATTGCTTTCAGTTCAGAATGCATTAATAGCGATCCAGAAAGCCCCTATCATAACGACAATCCCGCATACTTTGCTCAAAAAGTAATCAAAGTCGCTAGGTTCTGCATCGTTCGCCCAGAACGAACGAAGCGAGAGGTAGAAAAGGAAGTCTTGAAATTTTTGATAACGGAAGCTGCACCATCCGAATATCACTGCGGCTAATGCGAGAAACAGATAACCTGGAGCACCACGAGTGTAATGATAATCTGGGTAGGCGGCTGTTACAAGCGTTGCAGGAGAGAATTGTTCTTCCCCATCCTGAAGTACTCTTTGACTGCCAACGTACAAGAAGACCTCGGAAACGCTATTGCCTTTTGCATCAAAACTTATTAATTGTCCGGAATGATCTTGGACTTCATACTTGTTCCCGTTAGGATATATCAACTTATACGTTGTACTGAACGCAGAATCAATTTTCGTGATGAGATATTGCTGATGATTGATGTAAACAGTCCGTTCCTGATGATCAAGGCGTACTTGAATAGGATCTGCCGTTCTGCTGCGATAAGTCGTTAGATTACCTTGTTCACTATAGAATATGTACTTGTTGTTCTCAACATGGAAAATCGGTTCTGTGAAATAAGGTCTGGACAGGATTGCGATGATTACGGACAGGACCAGAACGCATGAAAAGAAAATGAAGGTGGAGGACTTCATTTTTTTGATTGACTCTCCCATATAAACGCCATCCTTTCCATTTTGTTCTATAATACGTCATTGAGAAGCATTGGTTGCGGACCGTTACTGATTGAATAACGACCGAATAACCACAACACGAAGAAACCAGCAAGTCGCCCATCATCTGGGGATTTGCTGGTTTCTTTGGTTAACTGCCGCAGTTATAGGATTATACTCTCAGATCAATCTCAAACGTCTTGATTTCATAAGGTTCAAGAGCAAAAGTTATCGGTGTATTATACAGGAGTTCGCCCTCCGGTACTTCCATAAGATTGCATTCTCTCCACGCGTGAATCCGTAGATCGCTTGTCAGTTCAAGCATATTCATGCTGCCGGAATAATCATGAACGCGTACGATGACACGATCGGAATCCTCCGCCTTCTTAACTGCCGAGATCATGGCTGTGCTGCCGGACAAGGTGAACATGGAGCGACTTGGCTGCTCTGATTGTCCCTGTGTATATCGAGCTGGAGCATTCAGAAGCCAGGCTTGCTGCACGGTTCCGCCAACGAGCCAATCTCCCTGATGCGGAAGAAGAGCATAGGTGAAGCTGTGCAGCCCCTGATCCGCATGTGGATCAGGGTGCGTAGCGCTCTTGATCAGGGTCAGCCGCATGACGTTGTCTTTAATGTCATAACCATACTTGGAATCATTCAGCAAACTGACGCCATAACCTCTGTCGGACAGATCAGCCCATTGATGGCCAACGGATTCGAAACGCGCCCAGTCCCAACTTGTGTTCCAGTGCGTCGGCCGTTTAACGTTACCGAACTGAATATCGTAGGTGGCTTCCGTAGAGCGGATGCCGACTGGGAAGGCAACTTTCAGCAGTTGCTGCTGTTCATGCCAATCCACCTCAGTGGTGTAATCGATTCGTCGCTGCCCGGTATATACAGTCATGTTCTGCGTAATCGTGGAGCCGAGGTATTCCCAAGCGAAGCGGATCACGGACTGAAGTGGCCCCGTCTCTACGACTTCAATGCTGGTGCATTTCGTAATCTCTCGCATATCTTCCTGATAGAAGATATCAATATCCCAGGCCTCGTGGGCAAGCGGTTTGTCCTCGAACACCTGAAGCACATTGCCTCTAGCGCCTTTGGCAAGGACCTCACGATGTGACTCTTTATCGTAAAGGCGGGTCAACTGCCCATTCTCATTCCACTCGAGCAGATAGAACGGTGTCTCAATTCCATTGGCTGTGTGGATGAATGACGATTGCTCAGGGATATCGTTTACCGTACCGCTCTGGAAGTGAATGGTGGTATACCCCAGCGAAGGAATATTATTCACCTCGACGGACCAACGTGCATCCTGGTATTGAGCGTTCAGGATCTCTCCGGAATCGCTCAGCCAAGTTCCCGTTTCCAATTCGCCTGATGCCGCAGGAATGCTCACGATTTCTGTAACGACCCATGGGGAAGAGTTCCAAATGGTGTACGTATGCGGAGATTCTCCGCTGCAAGCGATAGCCATCCGAGCCTGCGTGTCCACGTGACTGCCAATCTGCTCAGCTTCTGCATATTCAATTCGGCTATCCTCATACACCTCTGTGATGGAGGAACCGGGAATGATGTCATGGAACTGGTTGCGCAAAATGATTTTCCAACCCGCAGTCAGAGACTTCGCTTGATACAGATTCCAGTCATTATGCACAATACTTTGCAATGCATTCAGCCATTCCGCTTCGCGGTAAGCCAGCTCAAGCTTACGGTTCATCCGTTTGTTGTACGCCTGACTGGTATAAGTTCCGCGATGATACTCCAGATACAGTTCACCATCCCAAGTATGGATGTACGAATCGGTTTTCTCGACCGTCTCCTGCAGCTTTTCAAAATAATCATCTGCGCGTCCTGTCTTGACCTTTGGCAATCCGGGCAGTTGATCCAGCCGCCGTCTCATCTCCAGCATTTCGCGGTTAACTCCGCCTCCGCCGTCTCCGTATCCGTACGACAGCAGCAGATTCTGGTTCATCTCCTTATCACGGTAGGCATCCCAGATGCCCTTGACCGTCTTCGGAATGATTTTCCCGTTATAGGTATAGAACCATGAACCCGGCTCGGACCAAGGCTCGGGTGTAGTAATGAAGTGGGTCAGCACCTCTGAGCCGTCAATGCCGCGCCAGTGGAATGTATCGAATGGCATGCGGTTGTATTGGTTCCAGCTGATTTTGGTTGTCATGAACGTATGAATGCCGGATTTTTTCAGAATTTGCGGCAGAGACCAGCTGTAGCCGAAAACATCGGGCAACCATAGATATCGGCAATCCGTCCCGAATTCTTCTTTGAGAAAACGAGTGCCAATTAGCAATTGTCGGACCAGGGATTCACCCGAGGTCAGGTTGCAGTCAGCCTCCAGCCACATGCCGCCGCCCGCTTCCCAGCGACCTTCAGCGACACGCTCCTTGATGGATTCGTACAGTTCCGGGTAGTCCTCTTTCACATATTCGTACAATTGCGGCTGTGTCTGAAGGAAAACATACTCCGGGAACATCTCCATCAGGCGCATGACCGTAGAGAAGGAGCGGGCGCATTTCTCGCGCGTGTGCTTCAACCGCCACAGCCAGGCAACGTCAATATGAGTATGGCCGATACAAGTAACGGTCACATCAGAGGCCTTGTCCATCGCATTCAATCGGGAGCTCAAGTCATCCCTTGCGTCATGCACAGAGGAATAGAAAATATCAGACTTAGGCTGCGACCAGTCAATCAGGCGGAAGGACTGCTGGAGTGCATGAAGCAGCTTTGTGCGTTCCGGTGCATGGGCATCCAGAATGTTGACCGTTTCCAGAATCGCCGACCCTGTAAATACAAGATCATCAACAGCTTCATCCAGCCAGCACAGTTCTGCTTGTCTGAATGTATGCGTCTGGTTGCGGGGCTGACCACCACCTTCCAGACCGGACCATAAGCGGAAGACCAACTCGTTGGTGCTGCCTGCGGCAGAGGCTGGAAAGAACACTTCCTTGTGGTTGGAATCCACGCCTTGAAATGGCTTGCCATCCCAGTAGAACAGTGATTCAAAGCCGGAATTGTTACCACCCCCGGTATCGCCAAAATCAAACAGTCCGACAATCCGTTTATCTTCCCAGGAGGCAGGGAACTCGACTTTTGTACGCAGCCACAAATAGAGATCTCGACCGGACCAACTTTCTCCTGTATGCATAGGCTTCCAATGGCTATCGTCTCCAGGCAGGACCGGGTTGATCTCTTCCCTGCGGTCTTCGCAGGCGAGAAAATGATTTAAAGGCAGACGATCCCGGTAACGGAGCTCGGATAATTCATGAATACGTGCTTGTAGTTTGTTTTCAGTAAGAAACATCATAAAAACCCCCAGTTCATTTTATCGGGGAGTGATTCATATATAGAGAGCATCCAAAGCGAGTATGTATTACATAACTTTTATAGGGGAATGCGCCCATTATAGCGCTTCCATTCAATTTTGACAAATCGTAATATGGATTACTGGTTCTATGCACTGGTGATTGTCGAATTTAACCAAACGGTGATACACTGAGTTGGAAATGGGTCTGGAGGAGGTGTTCAGGCGCGAATGTCCAGGATACGAACCATGTATAAGAACTACTTGAAGAAAAAAATGTTCAACAAAATTTTGCTGTTTTATTCCATGGTGATGGTCCTGTTGTTCATCAGCATCGCGGTATTGGCCTACCGCTACTATGAACAGCGAGTGGTACAGGAACAAATGGATGCGAGTTTGCAGGAGCTGGATATTGTCAGCATCAACCTGAATCAGCAGTACGAACGGCTGTATAGTGCCGTGCAGCAGATTTATACCGACGCCATGATCGGCGATGATCTGAAGTATTTTTTGACTCATGAATACGAGGATTTTCTCAATTGGCGTCTGAATCAATATGCTTACAGCTACCGCACGGAGCGAGGAAACTTCGATTATCAATTACGTCTGCTGTTAAAGGATGAGGCTTCGATTGCAAATGTCGTCTTATACAGCACGGATCAGGATTTCTTCTATGTTCTTAATCGGGAGACCCAGCACTTTTACTATCATCCCAAGCTGTCTGCAGGGCATCAGGACTGGTTCCAGCAACTGAGGAGTGCACCTTGGCAGTACATGGGCAGCGAACCGCTTTTCGAAGGGAAAATGGATGATGAGCCTACTCCATATAGCTACGCGAATGTGCTCAAGGACTCCGTGACATTGAAGCAGTATGGTGCAATTATGTTTGAGCTGAATACAGACCGTATCAAAGGGCTTCTTCGAGACAGACCGGGCGGCAAGAACAGTCGGATCATGCTGATGACCGGGGAAGGTGAGGTGATTTTCGATTCGCAGGACAAGTATGACAACACCGTCTACCCGTACTGGGGGAAGATGAATTTGCCGGAGGATTGGGTGGATCTGGAGGAGCGCTCCAAGGTGCAGCTGCTGAATATCGGGAATACGGGCATGGTCGTGGCTTCTATTATTCCGGAGTCGCAAATCAAACAGAGCCTTCAGGCGATTCGTTTCAGCCTCATTGGGATTGTGATTTTGTGCATCATGATTAGCATCGCGGTAACGTTCACCATCATCCGTCGTTATTCCAAAAAAATTCACAGACTCGTGCTTTACATGCGTCGCTGGCAGGAGGGTGATCTGAGTAAACGTATCGATATGGAGGGGGAAGATGAGCTGCAGCAGATTTCGCAGAGATTTAATCATATGTGTGATCGGCTGGAGTCTTACATAGAAACGGTATATGTGTCAGAGATCAAGCAAAAGAACGCGCAGCTTGTCGCTTTGCAAGCCCAGATCAATCCCCATTTTCTGTACAATACGCTGGAAAGCATCCGCATGAAAGCCATCAGTATGGGAGCCAGGGATGTTGGGCAGATGATCTACATTCTTGCCACGATGTTCCGTCATTTGATCAAAAAGCAGACCCATGTCACCTTGGCGGAGGAAATAGAGCTGTGCGGCATGTACCTGGCTTTGGTCCAATATCGGTATGAGGACAAGCTGCACGTGGAGACCCATATCGAGAATGCAGCGGCGGGAAGCATGGTCGTCAAGTTGCTGGTCCAGCCGATTATTGAGAATTATATAGTGCATGGTTTTCGTACAAATGATGATGATAACCGGATCTCCATCACAGCCGAAGAAGAGAACGGCGTGATTCACATCCGTGTGAAGGATAACGGAAAGGGGATGTCCGCAGAGAGGTTGCTTGAACTGCAGCATGGGTTGCATAAGGGTGATGAAGCTGCTGAGACATCTGACCGATCTTTGGGTCTTAAGAACGTGCACGACCGCATACGTCTGAATTATGGCAGTGATTATGGTCTGCACCTGAACAGTGTGGAGGGCGAAGGATGTGAGGTGACCATCAGCATTCCAGTTACAAGGGAGGAAACGGGATGAGAAGTGTAATGTTGGTCGATGATGAGCCGCTTATTGTGAAAGGAATGCAAGCCATCATTGATTGGGATCAGAATAACATGCAGATTGCCGGAACGGCATGCAATGGGTTGGAAGCGCTAGCAATGATGGACGAGGTTCCTGTCGATCTGATTATTACGGATATCATGATGCCGCAAATGACCGGACTTGAACTGATCCGGGAGACTAAAGCGCGCAATCCATATACCAAATTCATTATTTTGAGCGGTTACGAAGAATTCAAATATGTGCGGGAGGGCATCTCGCTGGGGGTCGAGAACTACCTGCTCAAGCCAGTCAATATGGATGAACTGGAAGCGACCATCAAGCATATGCAGCGGGATTGGGAGCACGAAGAGATGCGGCAGATTCAAATGGATCAGAGCTGGAGGATTTTGCGCAACAATATTTTGCAGCGGTGGGCGAACGAGACCATTGACGCCAAAGAATTCCGTGAGCGTGCGCAGATGCTTGAGATTCCCATGAACAAGTCCACATATTGTGCGGCTTCTCTGCGAATTGTAGGCGATGACAAGGGGGATGATCCCCAAATGTATCTGCCGGGAATTGCTGAGCAGTGTGAGCAGATCGGAAAAAAAGGCCTCCCGGATGGCTGCGGTGTTATCTGCTTTCCCGATCAGGACGGAGACATCATGCTGCTGTTCGTTTCAGCTGGTACGGAAGGTAGTGCTGAATGGCAGCTTCAGGCACTCAACAGGATGAAGCAAGCGGTTGTTGAGGACACAGGTGCACGTGTATGGGGGATCATGGGTCAATCCGAGTCGACCTATCTGGGTTTTCCGAAGAGCTGCAAGTCCGTAAAACTGTGGCTTCAGAATCATTTGTTTATGGATTGTAATACCTTCATCATGCAAGTAGAGAACGAAGAAGCTACGAATCAGCATCAAGAGAAGCCTGGGCCTGCGATGGAGCAGTTTCACAAGCTGCTGCGGGATGGGGAAGGTACTGAGGTGGATCGATTCATCGACGAATTCTTCATTGCTGAGGGTAAGGAACCCTGCCTCCCGAGAACACCGTTCTTCAATTCTGCAATCCAGCTTATGCTGGCCGCCAAGGAACTGGAGAAAACGCCTGACTATGGGGACATCTTCGGGCCCCTGTCCAGAATTCATACGCTCAGCAAACTGAAACAATTGGTCAGAAAGGTTGTTCATCGCACGCTGGATACATATCATACCGCCGAGAAAACGTACAGTCCGCATATCATGTCTGTGCTGGAGGTGGTGAAAAATCACTATCAGGATGAGCTGTCACTTAAGACGCTCAGTCAGAGGCTGGAGCTTCATCCGAACTACCTCGGCCAATTGTTCCAGCAAGAGGTCGGTACCACCTTTTCTGATTATGTGAACCAGTACCGAATCGAGCGTGCCACTCATTTGCTGTTATATTCGGACAAAAAGACGGCAGAAATAGCGGGCGAGGTGGGTTATTGGGACTCCACATACTTTTACAGACAGTTTAAGAAATATGCAGGCGTTTCTCCTACGGAGCTGCGCTCAATCTACATGAAAAAGTAAGCCGGGGCTCCGGCTGAATGAAGATACTCCCCATGTGGGGGTGTCTTTTTTGTTATGGAATGAATGTACGATCTTTAATTAATCCATCAATTTATTGGGTTTTTCAACTATCTCAAAATTGGTAGCGCTTGCATAATGGAGGTAGGAGTGAACGAGGAAATCCAAAGCACCAAAAGGGCTTAGATCCAGTGTTGATTATAGGGGATTAATGCTGGATGCAGCTAAAGCAATAATGAACGAGATTATAAGGAGGGACAGCCGTGCAGGGCATCTTCAAAAGTCTGATGAAGAACAAGGCGTTTCTTCTGCTGGTACTGCCGGGAGCAGCTTGGTTTATCATTTTTGCCTATTTGCCAATGTTCGGAACGATTATTGCTTTTAAGGACTTCCGGATTCATCCGGGCGGATTTCTTGAAAGCGTTCTAAAAAGCGAATGGGTCGGGTTCAAGAACTTTGAGTTTCTGTTCTCCACCAGTGACGCCTATATCATCACACGTAATACCATTCTGTATAACCTGGGTCTGATCTTTCTCGGGCTGGTACTCGCGGTGACGCTTGCGATCATCATGAACGAACTGCTGAACAAACGGCTGGCGAAGATTTACCAGACCGCGATGTTTATGCCTTATTTCCTGTCTTGGGTTATTATCAGTTATTTCGTCTTCTCGTTTCTGAGTGTGGAAAAGGGTGTGTTCAACCAGATCATTACCTATTTTGGTGGAGATCCGGTTAGTTGGTACAGTGAGACAGGGTATTGGCCGTATTTTCTCATTCTTCTCGGCCTGTGGAAAGGTGCAGGTTATGGCAGTGTAGTATATCTGGCGGCAATCGCAGGTATCGATCGTTCTTATTATGAGGCAGCGATGATCGACGGAGCCACCAAGTGGAAACAGATCCGGTACATAACGCTGCCCCTGCTCAGACCGCTAATGATCATCCTCACCATTCTGGCGATCGGCGGGATCTTCCGTTCCGACTTTGGACTGTTCTATCAGGTTCCGCGGGACTCTGGTGCGCTGTATCCGGTCACCAATGTCATCGACACGTTTGTATACCGCGGCTTGACCATTATGGGTGATACAGGAATGAGTACAGCTACAGGGTTGTATCAATCGGTTGTCGGTTTGATTCTTGTCCTGCTGGCAAACTATGCTGTGCGTAAAATTGAAAAGGATTATGCCGTATTCTAGGCTGCGGCAAGGGGGTGCTTCCATGAGTAATTTAAGCGAACCGGTAAAGCGGGCATCTGCCCATACGAGGAGGACCGGAAAGAAATCGAGAGATCTGAATGCCATTTCGCCATTATCCAATGTGATTTTTAATATAGCTATCGGTCTGTTTGCCTTATCTTGTATCTTTCCGTTTCTGTTCATCGTGATCATCTCATTTACCGATGAGAAGACGCTGGCGATCAATGGCTTTAAGTTATTCCCTGAAGTCTGGACGCTGGATGCCTACCGATTCCTTATGGAATCCGGGCAGCAGATGGCCCAATCGTTTGGGGTTACCTTAACGGTGACGGTTGTCGGAACCGCGCTAACACTGTATTTGGTCACCACGTATGCGTATGCCATCTCGCGCAAAAATTTTGCGCAGCGTCGGTTTTTCAGCTTTTTGGCCTTCTTCACCATGCTATTTTCCGGCGGTCTCGTTCCCAGTTACATCGTGGTTACGCAGGTGCTGCACTTGCGGGATTCGATATGGGCACTGATCCTGCCGTCAATCATGAACGCTTTTTACATTATCGTTATGCGTACATTTTTCACGACCACTGTGCCGGATGCGGTTATTGAGTCGGCCAAAATCGACGGAGCTACTGAGTTCGGTATCTATACGCGCATCGTACTGCCGATTTCGTTGCCGGGCATCGCGACTATTGGATTGTTCAGTACGTTAGGATTCTGGAATGACTGGTTCAATGCGCTACTCTACATCGACAATGCGAATTTGATTCCACTCCAGACATTGCTAATTCGAATACAGAACAATATGGATTTTGTTGTGCAAAACAGCAGCCGGGTCGTGTCCTACGACATTGCCTCGACACTCCCAACGGAGACCGTCCGCATGGCGATGGTTGTCTTGGCTACACTGCCTGTTGCGCTGGCGTATCCGTTTTTCCAAAAGTATTTTATACAAGGCCTGACCATTGGTTCGGTCAAAGAATAAGTCTGGTTGTGCCTGCCCTCAAAGGGCAGTAACAATAACATTGATAAGGGGGATACACATGAAGACAAGAAAAATCGCTCTGCTCATGGTTACTTTACTGCTTGCTTTTTCTACTGTTCTAGCAGGCTGCGGTGGCAGTAATACCAATGATACAAGCGGGAATGCGGCATCCGGGGGAGAATCCGGCGATAAGGACACAGTGAAGCTCAAGGTATATCTGATTGGTGGTCCACAGCGCGATCTGCCAATGGTGCAGGAAGAAATGAACAAATACTTAATGGAGAAAATAAATACAACCGTCGACATCACGATGATTGACTGGGGTGATTATTCCAAACGTATGCCAGTCATTACCGCTTCGGGCGAAAATTATGATATCGCTTTCACCTCTTCCTGGGCTTATGACTATCTGCCAAATGCCACCAGAGGAGCATTCCTGCCAATCAATGATTTGTTGGATAAGTATGGTCAGGGCATTAAAGAGCAGCTTGATCCACGATTCCTCACAGGATCGCAGATCGATGGCCAAAACTATGCCGTACCAGTTAATAAAGAGTTGGCTTCGCAATGGGTATGGCGCTTCAACAAGCAGTACGTTGATAAATACAACATGGACATCAGCAAGATTCGTACATTAGAGGATCTGGAGCCTTACCTGCAACAAATCAAGGACAATGAACCAGCCGACATTACTCCGCTGGCTGTTCCGAAGGGCTTTAAGCCTTATCTGGCGTTCGACTTCCTGCTCGGTGACGAATTCCCGGTGGGTATCAACATGAATGGTGACACCGGTAAATACGTTAATGTGCTGGAATCCGAGGAGCTGAAAAGCTCGTTGAAAACCATCCGTAAATACTATCAGGCTGGTTATCTGCGCAAGGATGTAGCAACACTGGAAGGCATCGACAACATCAAAACAGGCAAATGGTTTGTTGACCGTGAACAGACACAGCCGTACGCCGAACTGGGATGGTCCAGAAGTGCGGGCTATGATATCGTGACTACACCGATGCAGGATCCGGTTATTTTCACCGGCTCGGCAACAGGCGCTATGCATGCAATCTCGGCGAACTCCAAGAACCCGGAACGGGCTATGATGTTCCTGAACTTGCTGAATACCGATCCATATCTGCGTAACCTGATCAACTACGGCATTGAAGGAACACATTACAATAAGATTTCAGATAATGTCATTGAGGATCTGCCAGCGATGAAGGACGGATTCCAGATGCCTGGTTTTGCCCTGGGTAACTTGTTCCTGACTTACATGCACAAGGAAGATCCAGCTGATAAGTGGGAAGCGTTCAAGGAATTCAATAATTCCGCGAAAGTTGCTCCAAGCTTTGGCTTCAACTTCAATCCTGATCCGGTGAAGACGGAAGTGGCTTCCATCTCCGCCATCGTGAAAGAATTCTACCCATCCATCATGACGGGAGCTGTTGACCCGGATGAGCATCTGCCGAAAGCGATCGAGAAGTTGAAAGCGGCAGGTCTGGATAAAGTGATTGCAGAAGCACAAAAGCAGTACGACGAATGGAAAGCTGCAAATCAAAAATAACCTGAATTATAAAGTAGACATGGAAACGTCTGTCCTGGTTTGACGGACGTTTCTTTTTTCACCCTGATTAGTTTGCCAAAAATGGATTGGAGGGTACGGTATGAAAAAACTTGGTGCGAGTCTCCTATTTGTAATATTGGTATGCGCTGTTCTTTCCTCAGCGGCCTTGGCGAAGCAACCTTATTCATCCTATTGGCTGCCTGAACAATTGCTTAACTGGAATCCAGCTTCTGACCCGGATGCGGCATTTAACCGGAGCACCATTCCGCTCCAGAGCCGATTCACAGGAGAGGCAGTTAACCCGAACGCAACAAAAGATCCTAAAGTGATGGCCTTGTCTGCGTTGAATCAGGGAACCAGTGGCGTTCCGTCACAGGGCTCGGATACATTCTCTGCAAATACGTTCTCTTACTGGCAGTATGTCGACAAGCTCGTATATTGGGGTGGCTCGGCGGGAGAAGGTATTATTGTGCCACCAAGCGCCGACACGATTGATGCGGCACACCGGAACGGAGTGCCAATCATGGGCACAGTGTTCTTCCCGCCATCCGTATACGGTGGCAAATATGAGTGGGTGAAGCAAATGCTTCAGCAGAACAGCGATGGTTCCTTCCCGGCCGCGGATAAATTAATTGAGGTAGCGGAGTACTACGGTTTTGACGGTTGGTTTATCAATCAGGAGACTGAAGGTGGAACAGCCACTGACGCACAGTTAATGAAGACATTCCTCCGTTATCTTCAGGATCATAAGCCTGCCGGTATGGAGATCATCTGGTATGATTCCATGACGAAGGAAGGCAATATTTCATGGCAAAATGCGCTGACGGACCGGAATGCAATGTTCCTTCAGGATAACGGTAACAAGGTATCAGACAGCATGTTCCTGAATTTCTGGTGGAATGATCTTGGCAGTTCTGCGGCCAAAGCCAAAAGCCTGGGCAGATCACCATTTGAACTGTTCGCAGGTATTGATGTGGAAGCTAAAGGATACGATACCAGTCTGAAATGGAATTTGCTGTTTCCTGAGGGGAAACCGGCTGTGACTTCCCTCGGCATTTATCGGCCGGATTGGTCGTACAACAGCGCGGACAGCATGGCCGATTTCTTTGCCCGTGAGAATCAATTCTGGGTAGGCCAGAACGGTAACCCGGCCAATACGGCGACAAGCCAGGCCTGGAAAGGGATTGCGAACAATGTGATTGAATCTTCGCCGGTGGACCAACTGCCATTCACGACCAACTTCAACACGGGCAGTGGTGAGAAATTCTATGTCCATGGCCAGCAGGTACGGGATAGTGGTTGGAATAACCGCAGTTTACAGGATGTGCTTCCGACATGGCGCTGGCTGACAGAAAGTAAGGGTAAAGCACTTACGCCGTCCCTCGATTGGTCGGATGCCTACTATGGGGGCAGTTCCCTTAAGGTATCGGGTACGCTAAGTTCGGCAAATGCTACCCATCTGAAGCTGTATCAAACCGATCTGAAGATTGAGCCAGCTACCAAGCTGTCGATCACGTACAAAACGCAGAACAAGCCAAGCATGAAGGTTGGTCTGGCTTTTGCAGACCGTCCTGATCAGTTCGTCTTTTTGGATGTAAAAGACAAAAAGGCATCGGGTTGGACGACGGACATCTTGAATCTGACGCCTTACAAAGGAAAGCGGATTGTGGCATTGTCTTTGTATTTTGACAGCAAGGAAATCATACCGGATTATGACATCCATATTGGTCAGATATCCATTCAGAACAATGCTAATCCAGTGAAGCCACTTGAAGCAGTTGAAGAATTGAATGTCATCCAATCCGATTTCCGCGGCGGTATATACGGTGATGCAAGGTTGAAATGGAACGCGTTGGACAACGACAAGGAAGTTCAACAATATGAGATTTACCGTGTCCTGCCCGACGGCAAAGAGACTTGGGTGGGTGCGACCACCAATAACGTCTTCTATGTGCCTGAGATGAAGAGAATCAACGCGGAACAGGCGACTGTACTGAAAGTCGTGGCAGTGAATGCAAAATATGAGCGCGGCCAGGCTGCCAGCGTGACCATCCAGTGGCCGGCGTATCCTAAGCCGGAAGCAGGATTCAAGGCCGATGCAACGCTGATCACACCGGGTCAGCAGGTGCATTTCACTGATCTCTCTTCCGAGGTGACGGAAGGCTGGTCTTGGACTTTTGAGAATGGCAGTCCGGCTGTCAGCACGGAGCAAAATCCAGTGGTAACGTATGACAAGGAAGGCACGTACAATGTGATGCTTACAGCTACCAACAGCTCGGGGCAGGATACGGTAACGAAGCAAGCTTTGATCACCGTAAGTAAGGGCGCTTCCGGGATTAAAAATGTCGCACTTGGCAAAACGGCCACTGCCGACCATGCCTGCGGACCTGCTGAAGATGCGGGAAAGGCAATTGACGGCAAGGTGACGGGCAACAGCAAGTGGTGCGCACTGGGTAACCAGCCGCATTGGCTGCAAGTTGATCTTGGCAAAGAACATCAAGTCAGTGGTTTTGTCATCAAACATGCTGAGAGCGGTGGGGAATGGTCTGGATTTAATACGAGCGACTATTCGATCCAGGTCAGTGCTGATGGCGTGAATTGGTCAGATGTAGTTCATGTACAGGGGAATACCGCAGCCGAAACCTCGGATGCAATTGCACTGGTCAAGGCTCGTTATGTGAAGCTGAATGTGCTGAAACCTACGCAGGGCGGCGATACGGCAGCCCGAATCTATGAGTTTGAGGTTCATGGGTTACAGCCGTAGTTGGCGGTTGAGAAGTGACAAGTGTAGCTGTGAAATTAGCAAAAAAGGAACCATGCGGCCAATCCGGTTTCAATAACGGCCGGCTATCCCTGAAGTAGCTGGTCGTCTAACGGGTGTACCGCATTGTATCAGACTACGACTGAATAAGATTGAATTTGAGGCTCACAGATCATTGGATCTTGTGAGTCTTTTTACGTTTATGCTGGATTCGCTTACAAAGGTTTTAAAATCGTTGTTTTAGATAAAAAATCGGTTTTGCAATCAAAGACAATGCGAATGAAAAGTCTTATATTGTAGTTAAAAAGATAAGAAAGGAGTGAAGGTGATGAAGAATAGAAAGATCATGTTTGCTCGTCCGCTGCAAGTGGAAACGGTAGAAGAGGATTTTATTTTGCCAGCTCTAGGGGAGAAGGAAGTATTGGTAAAATTGATCTATTCCCTCATCAGTCCGGGAACGGAGCTGGCCATGTTATCGGGAAAAGAAGAGTGGGCCAAGCTTCCCGTATGTCCGGGGTATGCAAGTGTAAGTGAAGTGATCGAGGTGGGACAGGGGGTACACCATGTTCAGCCTGGGGACGCTGTGTTCCATTATGGTCAACATGCTGAATATCAAGTGGTATCCACAGATCATGTTTTCATCAAGGTACCTGAGCACTTGGATTTGAAGTGGGTTCCCTTTACCCGTATGGCAACCGTGGCATTCACCTCCGTTCGTGTATCCAATATTGAACTTGGGGACGTTGTTGGCGTGACGGGGCTTGGATTGGTAGGGAATTTGGCGGCTCAATTGGCACGCCTTCAAGGTGCAACTGTGATTGGCGTGGACCTGTCACCAGAACGAATTCGAACTGCCCAGACATGTGGGGTTGACTATACACTTCATGGCGGAGAAGATAAAGTAAAGGAAAAGATACATGCCCTAACGAATGGAGCAGGTGTATCCACTCATATTGAGGCGACGGGTGTACCCAGTGTAGGTGTTCAAAGTCTGGAGTGGATCGGGAAGCTGGGAGAGATTATTTTCCTGGGCAGTCCACGAGGCGAATATAACACGGATGTCACCGATATATTGAACTACTGCCACCTGTATGGACGAGGCTGTATTACGTTTAAGGGGGCACATGAATGGCGCTTCCCGGTTGAGCCGAACGAATTCGTTAAGCATTCCCTGGTGAGAAATTCGAACATTGTATTTGAACTGATGTTAAAGAACAAGCTGCATATCGAACCATTGATCAGCCATGTGATGAAGCCGGATCAAGCGCAAGAAGCATACGAGGGACTGAGATTGAATAAAGACCAGTATAACGGTGTACTGTTTGACTGGTCCTAGGAGGAGATTATGATGATTAGAGGGTTAACAAGAGCAGGCTTAGGGAACATCGAGTCCAATGAACAATATATTACGAATGCTGCAAAATACGGATTTCAGTCTGTAGATTTGAATCCGCTCTCATTCATTGAAGAGGTTGGCAAGGAACAGGCCAAACATCTGTTGGAGAGCAATCAGGTGATCATCGGTTCATCCGATCTGACCGTAGACTGGAGAACCACAGATGAACAGTTTCGTGATGGTCTTCAATCGCTGGTTCAAATGGCAGAAGCCTCTGCTGCATTGAACTGTTACAGCTGTTGTACCTATATTTTACCTTCCACAGATCAGCCAGCAGCATCATTTATGGCGGCAGCTACCAAACGCTTGAGATTGTGTGCAGATATTCTGGACGCCTATGGAATTCGACTGGGCCTGGAATTTGTGGGTTGCCATCATCTGCGCACTCAATGGAAGAATCCATTTATTTGGAGTGTGGAGGATACGCTTGACTGGATCGAAACAATTCATGCTCCCAATGTTGGTTTATTGGTGGATTCCTATCATTGGCATACGAATGGATTAAAGATCGAAGAAGTGTTGGATCTTAAGAAGGAACAGATTGTCCATGTTCATATCAATGATGCTTATGATCTGCCCATTGAAGAATTGCTGGATCATGAGCGTTTATACCCTGGCGAGGGAGTAATTGATCTGCAGGGATTCTTGAAGAATCTAAAAGCGATTGGATACACTGGCGTCGTATCTCAAGAGGTGCTTGCACCAACGCCAACTGTCGATTCAAGTGAATTGTTTGCCAAGTCCAAAGCGGGCTTCGATAAAGTGTTTGCGACAATATAAACGGATCAGTGAGAAGGCAGTGGGGAGGAATACATGTGTATGAGCCATGGATGAATAGCATTTCGCCATTCGTAAGAGCGGCAAGAGTGACGGAATCATTTTCTTTGGCAGGGGAATGGATAGACCACGATCATGTGTATACATACATCGAACAAGGGGAAGCGGAGTTCTTCTTGAGTGGTGTGAAATACCTGGTCAAAGAAGGTGACATTGTGCTGATGCATCCATTCATGTCTCATATCATTCGGTCCACCTCCACGCAGCCATTGATTCAGTATATTTTTCATTTTGATCTGTATTATGAGGAAGAGCGTAGTTTATTGAAGAATACGAGTGCAGCTCATAGTGAACGACCTAATCTGGCGAATAGGGAAATGAAGCTGGCTTCCATACGCCCAATCTCTCATTTGCAGCTAGCCGATCGAATTGAATGGAAAAAGAGATTTGCGCTCATGCATAAGGAGTTTCAGGAGCAGCGGGGAGGATCTTCGTTAATTACGAAATCCATATGTTTGGAGTTGCTGCATCTTTTTTTTAAAAATCAATCCGAAGATCAAGACCAAGAGGGATACATGACCAAGGGGTGGGCATTCATTGAAAAGTCGATTCGTTATATTCATGAATGCTACGCCGACCCTCAATTAAATAATGTTGCTATCAGTAGGCATGTCGGTGTATCGACGAACCATTTATCGCATTTGTTCAAAAGCAAGCTGGGGATTACCCTTCACAAATATGTGACACATATCAGAATAGAGCAGTCCCAGAAAAGAATTATTGAAGGAACACATAATTTAACCCGGATTGCCGAGGAAGTTGGCTTTTCGAGTATTCATCTGTTCAGTCGGTCTTTCAAGGCTGCTGTAGGTATCACTCCCAGTAAATATGCAGCGATGAAATCGAGGGTAGAGTGGGAATAGGCTGATAGTTGCTAACTAAATATAAAAGATATATAGTATATTTAGAAAAGAAATAGTTAGGATGAATGAAATGGCATACTCTACAGCCTTATCACAAGGAATCTCTATTCTGCTCTATATTCACGTTCTATCTGAGGAGAACTGTTCGAATTATTTATCCACCAAGTTGATTTCGGAGCAATTAAATATTCCGGTTCCTACGACGGTAAAAGTCATTCGCAACCTGAATAACGCCAAACTGACAATGGCCAAAGAAGGGGCCAAGGGCGGCATATTGCTTGCTCAGCCTTTATCGGAAATCACGATGTTGGACGTATTCCTGGCGGTTGAACCCGGCAAAGACTTGTTTAAAGTTCATACCGATGTAACACTCCAGGGACAAGACGTGGATGACGTGAAAGAAAAGATCATTCATCACCTTGAAGGCGCGGAGATCGCGATGCAGAATTATTTAAAAGACATACGGTTAACCGATCTGTTTCATGAAGAAAGAAAGGGTTAACCTCTTTTTTTGGCTTTAACTAGATATAATATATATCAAGTATATTCTGTTTTTTTGGAGAGGAGCAGTCAAAATGAATTTGCATACTAAAGTGATTGAAGCCAGGAACGGTGTTCCCATTCCTCAACTGGGTTTTGGGGTTTACAAAATAACGAAAGAAGCAGAATTTACAACTGCGACTCGCGAGGCCATTCAGGTCGGGTACCGACATTTTGATACTGCCCGAATCTATGGGAATGAGAAAGCACTGGGAGCAGAGATCCGGCATAGTCCAATTCCGCGCGAGCAATTCTTCATCACGTCGAAAGTCTGGAATACGGATCATGGCTATGAAGCGACCAAGAAAGCTTTTCAGGAAACGATAAACAAGCTGGGGGTCGATTACCTCGACATGTATTTAATTCATTTTGCCTCGCCAAAGTATATCGAAACGTGGAAAGCCATGGAGGAATTATACGAGGAAGGCAAGATTAGAGTCATTGGGGTCGCGAATTTTGAGATTCAGCATCTGGAAGAATTAAGGAAGCACGCGAAAATCTTGCCGATGATCAACCAGATCGAGACGCACCCGGAATTCCCGCAGAACGAACTACGTGCCTATATGGACAAACATCAGATTTTGCATGAGGCGTGGGGTCCGTTGGGACAGGGGAATAAAGTGTTATTGCAGCATCCAATATTGAAGGAAATCGCTGATCATCACCATAAGACGGTGGCTCAAGTAATTTTGCGTTGGCATCTGGAACGGGGCGTCATCCTGATTCCCAAATCATCCAATCCAAAGCGGATCAGAGAGAATAGTGAAATCTTTGATTTTGTGCTGTCCGCTGAGGAAATGGAGAAGATCAGCCTTCTAAACTCGGGTAAGAGGTATTCTATCCATCCGACAGGTTATATTGTGAATCCGATTTTTAATACATTGATGAAACTTTTTATCTAGGGAAAAAAGACAAAAAACGAGTCGTGGGTCATATTCCAACGACTCGTTTTTGTGTGTTATGAAAACATTGACAATTCGTTAACAATTCCAGGATTTTCCGTTTACAAATCTCTCCTATAATTACAATCGTGATAGGTCATTTTTACTATGAACGTGGAAGTTTGGGGGGATGAGCCGGACAAGCTCTCATAAAGACGATACATGCAGAATACCAGACAGCAGGGCATGACAAAACAAGGCAAATTAAATGGAATAGAGAAGGGTGACAAGAGCCAATGTCAATGAAAAAGGTGTTAGTGGTGTCCATGGTAGCAACAGTGTTAGGTACTTCTGTGGTTAGTGCAGTATCGGCTGCTCCTGCAGTGAAACCTGCGGCTAATGCAGCTCAGGTGCAAAATTCCACGCTTACAATAAACGGTAACAGCGTCGTCGTTCGTTCCATCGTTAAAAATGGCGAGACACTCGTTTCACTTCGTGATGTGATCAAAGCCATCGGCGCACAAGCCGAAGTACATAGCGGAACAACGGTGATCAAGCTGAATGATCACAGCGTGACGCTCCAAAACAATAGCAAACAAATTGTGGTAGATGACGTCAAAGTGAATCTGAATCAACCGGTTACCATCATCGGTGGTACAAGTTACATCGCTCTTCGTCCACTGGTGTCGGGTGTTGGCGGTACGATTGTCAAGCGAAACGGACTGCTTGAGATCAGTACGGTATCCTTGATCGATGAAGTCGAGAATCCTCGTTTTGCTGGAGCAGATAAGCTGATTGTCTCCAAGAACGATAACAATGGCAGAAACGATTATCTCGTGAATACAACAAGCGGCAAATATGAGTTGTTGTTAACGACAGACGGTGGATCGGATCTCGTTATTTCGCCAAGTGGTGATCAAGCGGCATATACGAATGCCGAAGGAGCCGTTTATGTTATTGATCTGAAGACCAAAGCTTCGAAACTGATCACGAGCGACAACAGCATCAAGCCTGAGTTGGTATGGTCTGCTGACGGGAATGCAATCTACTTCCTGCAAGGGGATAAAGGGTCCGTGATTGCCAAGCTGAATCTGGCAGATGGCGCGATTACGAAAGTGGTCGAAGACAAGGTGGATTATAAGGAAAACCTGAATGTCTCTGCTGACGGCAAGAAATTTATCTATACCGTAACAACACTTGGTACCGTAA
Source organism: Paenibacillus taichungensis (assembly GCF_050994985.1). Taxonomy (NCBI): domain Bacteria; kingdom Bacillati; phylum Bacillota; class Bacilli; order Caryophanales; family Paenibacillaceae; genus Paenibacillus; species Paenibacillus taichungensis. The sequence goes on from NZ_CP194720.1 coordinate 744,410, forward strand.
CTTCGGATACAACCAATGTGGATGAAGACAATGTCTCCATTGATTTCTCATCCAATCAACAGCAAATATTTTCGTATAACACAGCAGATTCAAAACCTGAGGCTGTGAAGCTCACAACATCAACCGACGACAAGGTATTTGTATGGTCTGCTGACGGACAAAAAGCCTACTACGTGAGTGTACCTTCCGAAGACGGTAAAGCATCGTTGCTGTCTGTGGATTCATCTCAAAAGTCTACGCCGGTGTATGCCGAGTACGATGTAGAACAAGCTATTCTGTCGGGTGGAACCTTGTATGTACTGGCGGCCCAGGATGACAGCAACAGCGTGATCCTTTCGATCGACCCGGTAACTGGAAAACAAACCAAGCTATACACCGTATCTTCCGATGTATCCTCCATCGCGGTTGCCGGAACACAAATCTCTGTGGTTGAGAACGGCCGAGTTCTGGTACAAGCTGGCGGAAGCTGGAGAGCCGTTACGAAGTAATGTTTTATATCAAATATGATCACAAGCTTTTTAATTCGAGAGGAGTTTAATTAATATGAAAAAATGGATCAAACCCTTCACAGCAATGCTTATGGCTGTATCTCTGATTGGTGGACTGGGTGGCGCAACGACAGCATCAGCTGCCAAGAGCACAGAGAAAGGCAAAATTGTCATTAACGGTTCCTCCGCATTGCTTCCGCTGACACTTCAAGCTGCCAGCGAATTCAAAAAAGATAATCCAAAAGTTAAAATCTCCGCTTCCGCAGCAGGTTCCATCACAGGTCCTCAATCCGTTCGTAAAGGGATCGCGGACATTGGCGCTGTAGACTGGGATGCATCCAAAGATGTACCTGGCTTCAAGAAATTTGATGGCTTGGTAGCCAATCCGGTAGCTGTAACAGTGTTCACGGCTGTCGTTAATACCAATGTGGGTGTAAGCAATTTGACAACAAAACAACTGCAAGACATCTTCTCCGGCAAAGTGACTAACTGGAAGGAAGTCGGCGGATCGGATGCCAACATCGTTGTGGTTAACCGTAAATTTGGTTCCGGTACACGGGTTAACTTCCAACAAAAAGCACTGGATGGCAAGGACTTCATGAGCAAAGGGGATAACTACAAAGAGGTTGGCTCCAGCGGTGATATGAAAACAACGATTGAAACGACACCAAATGCAATCGGTTATATTGACCTTCCGTATGTGACTAGCAAAATGAAGGCTGTATCCATCAATGGCGTAGCACCAACAGAGAAAAACGTCCTGAACAAAACATACAAAGTATGGGGCATTGGATATTACATGACCAAAGGTCAACCTACGGGAGCAACCAAAGCGTTCATCGAGTATATCCAAAGCAGCAAGTTCCAGAACGGTTCCCTGAAAAAACTGAAATTCATTCCGCTTGCTGCCGTTAAATAACGAAAGCTAAGAACGTTCATCATTCTCGCATTTCATAAGGAAAGGGATAGCCAGCTTCTGCGCACGGTCGCCAAGCTGGCTTCTCTATGTGAAAGGAAGAGCCCTCCATGATCGATTTAAATCCATCCACGAACAGCCCTGCTCCGAGTGAGCTTGGTTCAAGCATCGGCAAGGCTCCCGGATCGGGAACCCGGTTTGACCGTAAGGCGCGTTTAAGATGGTCCAATAAACTGTTTCGCATGGTCTGTATTGGCAGTACATTATTCGTTTGTCTGGTTCTGTTATGCATTCTGGTCCTTATGCTTCGTACGGGCGTTCTTACCTTTGCGGATGTTTCGCTCAGCGAATTCTTTTTCTCTACCAACTGGGACCCGGAAAATGAGCATTACGGGGCGCTGACCTTTATTCTGGGAACGCTGGCACTCACGGGGCTCACAATGTTGTTTGCCATTCCCATCTCCGTCATCATTGCCGTGTTTCTGGCCGAAATGACGCCAAAATGGCTTCGCCATATTCTGCGACCTGTATTGGATCTGTTGGTAGGGATTCCTTCTGTGGTATACGGTTTCTTGGGACTGACGATTCTCATCCCCTGGCTTAGGGATATCAGTGGACATGATCTGGCGGACGGTTTGCTCGCAGCGTCCATTGTTCTGACGATTATGGTGCTGCCTACCATTAGCCGGATCAGTGATGATGCCATATCTGCTGTACCAAACAAATACCGGGATGCAGCTTATGCACTTGGTACGAACCGATTCCAAACCATAACTCGTGTGGTCTTGCCTGCTGCAAGAGGCGGAATCATGTACGCCGTCATTCTCGGGATGACTCGTGCCATTGGAGAGACGATGGCGGTGGTAATGGTCATCGGCAATACGGCGCAGCTCGCTAACAGTCTATTCACACCAACAGCGGTGCTGACAAGTAATATCGTCATGCAAATCTCAAGCGTTGAATTTGATTCTACCTGGAATCATGGGCTATACATGATGGGCTTTATCCTGCTTGCCATTTCCATCTTGATGATTGTAGCCGTAAGATTGCTTCAGAAGAAAGGGGGACGCTACTCATGAGTATGAAGAAGCAGGCGAACGCTGTCCCCGCCTATTCGTTCGGCAAACGCAGAGGTGCATCCACGCTGATGGACCGGATTTTTACGGGCATGGTATGGGGTGTAGGGATTGTCGTCATTTTATTCATTGTTGGACTGTTATTTCTTCTTCTGGAAAAAGGGTTGCCTTTGCTGAGCTGGGACTTTCTATATGGTGTTCCAAGCGAGATTGAAGAAGGAGGAGGGATTGGGCCGGCGCTGTTCAACTCGTTCTATGTGCTAATTCTATCCCTCCTGATCTCTATTCCCATCGGCATGGCGGCCGGGATTTACCTGGCTGAATTTGCTCCAAACAACAAACTTATGGAGATCGTGCGCATTTGCGTGGAGGGACTGTCTTCTGTTCCATCCATCATCTTTGGTTTGTTCGGTATTGCCCTGTTTGTGGAGTTCTTCGAAATTGGTCTTACGATTCTGGGCGCTGCCGTCAGCCTTGCCTTTCTGAATCTGCCTGTGCTTACCAGGGTAACCGAGGAGTCGGTCCGAGCGGTTCCAGTTGAACTTCGTAATGCGTCCTTTGCACTTGGCTCTACCCATTTGCAGACGATCCGTAATGTTTTGCTGCCGGTGGCTATAAACGGAATCATGACAGGCATTTGCCTCACGGCAGGTCGGGCATTCGGAGAGAGTGCCGTCATTATTCTGACCGCAGGGGTGTCTACTTCCGGGGAAATGTGGGACTTCAATTTGCTATCGCCAGGAGGAACCCTTGCTGTACATCTGTGGTACATTCAATCCGAAGCTATTGTGCCGGATGCCGAGGAGATTGCGCAAAAGACAACGGCTGTACTGATCTTTGTGGCCTTGCTCATTAATATTCTGTTCCGTGTGCCAATTTGGCTGAATGCACGCAAAAATCAAGCTTGATGTGTCAGGCTGATCCAGTAACAAGATCAATTTCAACACCGGGAGGAACCATTGTGCAGCCAATCATTGAGATTAACAAATTGAATTTATATTACGGTCAGTTTCAGGCACTTAAGGATGTCTCCATTGAAATTCCGGAACGGGCCATTACCGCTTTTATCGGACCGTCCGGCTGTGGCAAATCGACGCTGCTGCGGACCCTCAACCGCATGAATGACCGGATACCCGGCACACGGATTGAGGGTAAAGTGGCCGTAGGTGGGACGGACATCTACAGCGGCGAGGTGCATGTGGAGACCATTCGCAAGAAGATCGGTATGGTTTTCCAGCAGCCAAATCCCTTTCCGAAATCCATCTACGATAATGTGGCCTTCGGCCCACGACAACATGGCATTCACAGCAAAAAGAAGCTGGACGAAATCGTGGAACAGAGCCTGCGTTCTGCTGTCCTGTGGGATGAAGTAAAGGATAACCTGAAGCGTTCCGCGTTAAGTCTATCCGGAGGACAACAACAGCGCCTCTGCATCGCACGTGCACTGGCAGTGGAGCCGGACATTCTGCTGATGGATGAGGCTACGGCATCGCTTGATCCGGTCTCGACCTTCAAGATCGAGGAGTTGGCTCATGAGTTGAAGGAACGTTATACCATCGTGATGGTCACACACAATATGCAGCAAGCAGCTCGGGTTTCTCAGCAGACGGTGTTTTTCCTGAATGGAGAGGTCGTGGAATACTCCGCTACCCAAGACATGTTCGCCGAGCCCGTTGATTCGCGTACACAGGACTATATTAGTGGTCGTTTTGGTTGATTCTGAATCGGCAAGAGGTGGAAGTCTTTCAGATAGTTATCTGGAAGGCTTTTTTCTCATTTGTGATCTTCACTACCTAGGGCATCATCCCCATATAGTCCATCTCTTTTAATGACATGATCTCGTTGGAAATGTTATTGAGTTTTGTTGAATAAGGTTTAATCGCTTGAAGGAATTCATTAAGGATTTTCTTGCGATCTTTATCAAAGGCGGCTGATGTTATGGAATTCTCTTTTAATACATTATCGTTCTTTACGACTTGTTTAGAATAACTAACTGGATTACCATAATCGATTAGATGCGTAGACCCCGTGAATTTGCCACTAGTTAATGTGCCTTTGGAGAATTCGGAAGGTTTAATCCCAATATATTTTTCTGAAGAGCCGTCTTTCTTTTTATAATTGATAATCGTGTCAAAAAAGTACTGGTCCCCGGTTAACTTTCCATTGAAATAATAGTTTTTGAGGGTGATTGTCGTCGTGTAATCTGTATATCTTAGTGAAACAATATCTGAGGAATGGATTGCGTAATAACCCTGAGACATCTTGCCTTGATTGAATGTTCCATCGTTAATGGTGTTTATGTAAATACTAGGTATAGGATGAACCTTGTTGTCAGAAGTAAGATACTGTACTTCTAACCATTGCGTAATTTCTTTTCCTTTTCCATGATATGTATCATTAATCCACGATCCGTTGTAGGTTTTTGTTGTGAATTCACCTGTTCCTTTACCCATGTTAGATTCATCATAATCATCAAAGGGTACACCCGCACCTTCGACTAATTTATATGTATACTTGCCTTTTCCTTGCCGCTTACCATTCACCCAATCTCCAGAGTATATTTCGGTTTCTCCCCACCTCGCTGTCCCTTTACCATGAGGTTTCCCGTTTAAAACTTCGCCATAAAACGTCGCTCCATCTGACAATTTTAAATTTATTTTCTTCGATGCTGCTTCTGTTGGAGTAGAGCTTAGTAATAGTAAAATTAAAGCTATAATAGTTAGCCCAAAACCTTGATAAAATCTTCTCAAAAGTGTGCAACTCCTTCTATATAATATGATCTATGTCTAATGAGCCAGAGCCATCTTCAATAGTATCGGTTTATTGGGAGAATTTTTCTAGTTTAAATATAAAGTAGAGAGTGCACACATTTCACAACCCGTTAACTTCCCCTTCACAAAAGTAAACATGTAAAAGCTAAATCAAAACCCAGTCAAACCCAGAGTACCTGCGGATTCAGGGCGCATTGCGCCTGTGCATTCGTGGGTTCTTTTTTTATATTAGGCAGATGCTCCGTCCTCAAATATTTACAAAGTCCTTCATTTATACCTCTTCAGCACCTCTGTTCTGCTAATTCTCTTCCTAATGCTCCACTAGCTGTGGTGGAACTTTCCTGAATGGTGAACAAAATCTGAATTTTTCTTCACCCTCTTGCAACCTCTCTCTAGTCCATTCCAGCACCTCAATATGGAGGATGATAGAGCATAATCTTCGTAGATACAGCAAAAGAAATTGTTAACGAAATATAAAGTGATGCAGGGATATGTCAAATTTTTGATAGGCGCTTTCATTGCGTTGACCCTGCCCTCAAAGTTTCTTATATTTACTCCCGACACAACAACTCAGAACGGTGGTGGGATGATTTTGTTCAACAATAAAGGAAAGAAAATGCTCGCTATGCTTACGCTTATACCACTGGCTACGGGCCTTGTCATGGGAGCTTTCCCTGCTGCAGTAACCTATGCGGATGCGGGAGATAACACATCAACCAACAGCTCGGCAACAGGTTCATGGCAAACGGGGGATTTGCACGTACATACCTTTGAGTCCGATGATGCACAGAATTCGTTGGAAAATGTACTCGACGCGGGACTGACGAAGTATGGTCTGGACTGGATCGCGCTTACGGATCATTTGCGGTTATCCAAGCGGGATCAGAATGGAGTAGACATTCCAGGTGGATCGATTCCGATGTCCAAAGGGATGAACGAATACCAGGTGCCACAGATCAAAGCACTTCAGGAAGCGGGCAAATACGCAGGCAAAACGATCTTCTCCGGTTTCGAATGGGACATGCCGACACATGAACACGTTGGGGTGGGTATTCTCACAGATGAGCCGAATTCAACTGAAGCGCTGGAAGCTGCAAACGAATTTGAGTATCGTTTTACCAATCGGGATGCGAATTTGTTCGATGCGGCTGACGTAGCGAATTGGGATCTGACGGGGGGACGTGCCTATACAACTCATCAGGATGCACTAGCTGCTATCAATTGGCTGGCAACCAAGTATCCAACGACGAGTTATGCGATGATCAATCACCCTTCACGGGGCAAAAACAAATATACCATCGCGGACTTCCGTGAGTTCAACGATCTGGCTCCACAAGTTGTTTTTGGTATCGAAGGTATGCTGGGCAACCAGATGGAACCGGATCGCGGTGGGTACAACACAACATACAATGTAGCTAATCCGACCGCAGATGATGGATACAAATACCGTACATACGGTGGTGTGGACTATATGGTCGCCAAGGTGGGCGGTTTGTGGGATGCATTGTTGGGAGAAGGGCGTCACTTCTGGAACTATGGCAATTCGGATTACCATTTCAAGACGATTGACACGAATTCCAGCGGTTATTTTCCGGGCGAATATGCCAAGACCTATTCTTGGGTTGATGGTACTGGGATGCAAGCCGTGCTGGAAGGACTGCGTTCAGGGAAATCATTTTCCGTATTCGGTGATCTGATCAACGCACTGGACTTCACGGCTTCCGGCGCGGGTACTCAAGCTGAAATGGGCGGAGACCTGGGTGTGACCCAAGGTGACGAAGTGGAACTGAAAATCCGTTTCAAGAGTCCAACCACGAGCAACAACTATGAAAAACCTATCAACAGCGGCACGTCCGCTGGACAAGTACCGTTGGTAGATCACGTCGATCTCATCGCCGGAGATGTCACGGGCAAGGCCGAGAAGGGCACAGCCGCATATTCCAAAGACACGAACGACTCCACCAAAGTACTGGCAACCTTCACTTCCAACGATTGGACAACAGATGCGGAAGGTTACAATGTCATCACGTACAAGATCAAAGCCACTGATCAGGATAAATATTATCGCCTGCGCGGTACAAATCTGGGCATGAACGTTGCAGGAGAGACCGTAAATGGTGAACCACAACTTGATCCGAAGATCACAACAGCGGATGCAGAGACTCGGTTCAACGAGATTAATGATCAGAACTATCGCGATCTGTGGTTCTACTCCAATCCGATCTTTGTGAGTTTTACACCTTACAGTGATGCACAGGCGGTAACGGATACGCTTCAAGCGATTGATCTGGGCGATCTGAACGCGGTCACTTCCGATCTTACCCTTCCTGTTGAAGGAAAACATGGAGCCACGATTAGCTGGTCCAGCTCCAACCCGGAATTGATGGATGCACAGGGAAGACTTCTTACACAGCCTGAGAATAATGAGCGACTGGAATTGACGGCAACGGTACAACGTGGCAGCGAAATGGATACCAGAACGTTCACTGTCATTGTGGAAGGAACAAATAATCAGGTATTGGTGTTAAAAGGAAATATGACCACCGCTGACGGCCAGCCGTATCATACGGATACATGGACAAACCAGTCCGTAACGGTTGGTGTAACCAGCGCAGTATACGCGCCAGCCACTTCGGCGACTATTGAGTTGTCTCGTGATGGAGGGCAGACGTACGAACCGTATACAGAGAATAAGCCTTTGGAGATAACGGAGTCGGGAGAGAATAAGCTGTTATTCAGAGCGACAGACGATTTGAACGAAACCTATACTTTACCATTGGTGGTCAAAATAGATCGCGAAATTCCTGTCATCACCCTGCAAGGAAGCAGCCAAATGTCATTAACCGTGGGAGATACGTATAACGACCCTGGAGCACAGGCTACCGATAATGTGGGCATCCGTGGTTCCGTGCAAATTGACGGCACAGTGAACACACAAGCAGCGGGGGTCTACACCCTTCGTTATAACGTGAAAGATATTGCCGGCAATGCTGCACAGGGAGTCACACGTACGGTTACCGTACAAGCCCGTTCGGGTAATGGCGGCGGGGGTTCAGGTAGTGATGGAGGCAACGCTGGAGGGAATTCCGGTGGAAGCACACCAAGCGTACCAACAACGCCTACCGTTCCAACCACACCAACCAACCCGGATACGGGATCAGATTCAACTGCTGAAGTGAAGGTAGAGGTTGAAGCGAATCAGCCAGTACAAACGGGTCTGAAAGACATCGTGCAATTCAACGCTCCGGCTGGAGCTATTGGGGAAAAAGATACGTTGCAGCTGTCCGTTGTATCCAAGGACCAGTTACAGAATGCAGCTTCGCTGAATGTTCTGAGCCAAGCAGTACAGATTACTCGCAGTGGAGGACGGACATTGAACGATCAGGCAGCATTGAGTCTGCAATATGATACTTCCAAGCTGCCACAAGGAACACAGCCAGCGATCTACTATTATAATGAAGCCCGTCAGAGCTGGGTATTCATTGGTGGTAAGACGAATGCAGCAGGGACAATATCGGCTAATGTGAATCATCTGGGTACCTTTGTTGTGTCCAGTTACACAGCTGCTAATATGTCCGATCTGAACGGACACTGGGCATCCGACTATGCAGATCGTTTGATTGGCATGGACGTTATCCAGGGTTACACAGATGGTACATTCGAACCATCCAAAAAGATTACACGGGCAGAGTTTGTTACGTTGATCAGTAAGGCACTGGCTTTGAAGTCCGTGCAGTCGGATACGACGTTTGCAGATCAAGGCAGTCTGCCGGACTGGGCGAAGAGCGATATTGCCGCAGCCGTGCAAGCCGGAATCGTGAAGGGCTATGGAGATAATACGTTCAAGCCTAATCAGACGATCACTCGTGCCGAGATGGCTATGATGATGGCGAATGCATTGAAGTTAAGTGCAGATGCACAGTCGGGAACGAGCAATGATGCTGTAAAACCAAGCTTCACTGACGAGTCGCAAACTCCGGCTTGGGCACAAGATGCACTCAATACAGCCGTTCAGGCCAAAATTGTGAACGGTTATACGGACAATACGGTTCGTGCAGGAAATATGACGACCCGTTCGGAAGCCGCGGCAATGATCTATAAATTGTTGCTCGCAATGTACGTGTAAGAAGTGAAGAAGAGAATTAACCGTATATAAGTAGATAAAAAACGGCCCATATTGTCGAGATAACGTCTCTGTAATTCGTTACAATTCGGAATTGTACAAAAAAGAGGGAATTAGCATATCCTCAATTCGTTAGAATGAAGCGAATTCCAGAACAAAGCGATAGAGAAAAGGCATCGAGCAAAGCCACAGAACAAACCCCAAAAAGGCATTCCCTGTCTTCCGTATGACGTATGACAGGGAATGCCTTTTTTCTTATGATTTTTAGCCAGAGTCCTTCTATGCTGAGCTACTGATTATACTGAAGCACTAACCAGAGGCCATGTTCTCTGCAATCTGACGTAGGCACGCTTCGCACCGCTGCGTAGCAACTCAACCCACAATCCTTGCAGATGAACCATGAAAAAGGCGAAGGAGCTTTCCGCAGGGGGATAAGGTTTCGTTCTCTGCAAGGGAACAACAACCTGATATTGTCCAGAGTTAGCAAGGGATATGTAGAATTCCTGATCCGCCGGCTCCTTACTGAACACAGTGAACAAAATACGCTCCAATTCATCGATATAATGATTACGCAAGTCCTGAATTGGAGCTTGCAGGTGCTGCGGAGGATAAAGGAATGTTTTGAGCATATAAGAAACACTCGGTTCGCTCTCGTAACGATCAATGAAGCTGGACAAGAATTGAAAGAGCACTTCTTTGAAAGCTCCGTCAGAACGAATTTTCGTTAACTGACGGGCGAAATCCAACTCCTGTGTAAGTGAATCATGCAGTAATTCGAGATACAACGCATCTTTACTTGTGAAATATGTGTAAATAGAAGGCTTCTGTATACCGACTTGTTGTGCAATGGTTTGCAACGAAGTGCCGTCAAAGCCGTGAATGGAAAATAACATCACGGAAGCTTGTTTGATCCGTTCCAACGTCATTGTAATCCCTCCCATCACGCGTGCTATTCTATTACTCTATCTGCTGACTCTACATGCTGTGCCCTATCATTCTGTCTGTGGGTTAAGCACTACCCGCACATCTCGTGTGCCCTCACTAACAGACACAATCAAACGAACAACTGAACAATCAAAGTACCATTGAACAAAATCACCTTTGTTTACAAGGCTTCATCCACTTTGGATATGCTCATGGTTGTGGGCTTCAAACGTTTAACAAGGTAGTATATGAGTCCAGCTACGAGCCATCCGGAGCCAAGCATCAACGAGGAAACATCGAGTAGTGTGATAAGATAAAATACGAATCCGGCACCGAGTAGCGGACATAGGAAACGTACGAACATATCACGGGGAGAACGCTGTTTTTCACGAATAATATAGTGGAATATAACGGATAGATTGACGAACAGAAATGCGGTTAATGCACCAAAACTAACAAACATGATCGCTGTCTCCAGGCTGATAAACATAGCCGATAACGAGATGACACTCATGAGAACAATGTTGAACACCGGAGTTCGAAGTGTAGGGTGGAGTGATGCGAATGCTCGTGGCAACAAGGATGTTTTTCCCATCACGAACATAAGACGTGTTACGGTCGTCATGGAAGACATCCCCTGGGATAGTACAGAGAATATAATGACAAAGGTGAATATCGAGGCGAGTAAAGGACCACCGATCGATTGCATGAGTTCAAAACCTGCGGAATCGACATGATTAAACGTGAACGACGGGTACATCTGCTGAATCAGGAAAGCTGTGACGAAATACATTAGTCCTGCCAATAAAACGATGATTATGATGGCCCGAGGGATGGTTTTCCTTGGGTTCTTCGTTTCTTCGGTCATGGTCGTAATGGAATCAAAACCAAGGAACGAGAAGCATACGAGCGAAGCTCCGGCAAGAATCGTGGAAATGGGGACACCATCTTGAGTATTAAGCGGATTCCAGCCTGCGGTGATCCCGCTCTGAAATGCTCTGTATACAAGTAAGGAGCAAAAACCTGCAATGAACAGGATCTGCATGATTACGAAGATTTTGCTGACATTGGCTGATGTTTTGATCCCGATAATATTAATGATCATGACCACAAGGGTACATAACAGAATCCAGACAAAGGAAGGTATCGAGGTGAATTGTGCGTGAAGATTAATACCGAACATGAGCACGGCGATAATACAGGAGAAGAGATAATCCAACAGGATGGCCCACCCGACAAGGAAGCCGATAAATGGGTTCATGGATTTGGTTACATAGGTATACGCTGATCCCGACACGGGGAACGCCTTGGCCATCTGACCATAACTGAGCGCGGTGAACAAGATGGCTATAAATGCAAGCAAGTAAGCTGCGAGAAGCATGCCTCTGGAACCTTCATGCAACACACCGAAACTGGTGAAAAAGATCATGGGTGACATCCAGGACAGACCCATGGTCACGACGTGAGACAACGATAAGTCTCTTTTCAAAGTTAGTTTATCTGACATGGAATCTCCCCCTGATTTCGGAATGTATCGATTTTTTGCATTGGCGTTTGTCATGACACCTCACATTTAACCAAGGTTTTTTGGAAAGCACAAGCTTTTTTTTCGTTAAAAGAGGTGAAAATGCCTGAAAATATAACATGAATCCGATCGCTATATTGAAGAAAATAATTAAAATAAAATTATTGTTGTCACTGTTTTTGTTATGTGTTAGGATTGTTAACATGAAAAGAAACCGAATACAAAATGTTTTCTAGGGTTCCGAACGGTGGCTCACACTGTTGCCTGGTCCGAGAGAAAACGCATGGAAGTAGCCGATCTGGCTCACATCCATGTACACGGCGGGAAAAAAGCCCGGGAGAATGTACCAAATTCATTTTTGGTATTTCTCCCGGGCTTTTTTATATTTTTTTCTACTACACAGGAGGTACTGATATGACTTCAATTCGCATCCAAGCAGGTGGAAAGTGGTCAGGTTACATTAGCCGGGGCAAGAATATTCGAATGACAGCAGCGGGGGATCGCGCTAACCTGACAACACTTCTGTTTCAGGCTTCCGATCCTTCCGAACGTTACAACATGCCGGATTCACTCAAGGCGCAACACACCGCATACCTGACATCTGGTCATGTGTTGATGAGTGATCAGGGCCGTGTCCTTGCATCCATTATCGATGACACGACGGGTTGGCATGATACGTTATCGGGATACACAACACGTCGAAGTACGGATCACAAATATGGAGTCACGACCTATCAGCAGGAGCGAAATGACTGGTACCGTAGCGGATATGAGAATCTGGTGGTAGAGATGTATCGACATCGGCTGACGCCTCGTGATCTCTGTACGCCGGTTAACTTTTTTTCCAAAGTGGTCTGTGAGCTGGATGGCACGATGCGATACGAATCGCAACCGACTGCAGGTGCTTCGATAACGCTTCGCACGGAAATGGAACTTCTTCTCGTCGTATCCAATACACCGAATCCGCTGGACCCGGAAGGGCGTTATCCAGATTCAGTTATTGAGCTGACGTTCAGTGATGCCGAACCTGTGAAGGAAGATGATCGCTGCCTTGTTCATTGTGAGGAGAATCGGAGAGCATTTGAAAATACCTGGCAAGCACAATCGTTACTGAAAGGGGCCTATTAATATGAGCACATCAACATTTGTAGCGACCACGAGCACACGGGAACCCGCCACAGCGATCTACGACCACATCATCCCGGCAGGGGATGGATGGATCCATGATCTGGCCGCAGGCCAGGTACTCCGCATTGTCGATCTGGAAGGGAATCAGGCGGTGGATACACTCTTTTATGCTACGGAAGATCCGGGGGATCACTATAGTGCTATTCAAACGATTACTGGACAGCAAAACCTGTATCTGACGACCGGATCAGTGCTGGTTGCGGAGTCGGGTCGGGAACTGCTTCAGATTACCGCGGATACCTGTGGCAGACACGATACGATTGGTGGAGCTTGCTCGGCACAGAGCAATACCGTTCGGTACTCCCATGATACGCTGCCGATGCATAACTGCCGGGATACGTTCATGCTGATGCTGTCCAGTCGCCCGGAGTTCTCCAAACGGGATCTGGCTCCCAACGTCAATTTCTTCATGAATGTGCCGGTTACGCCCGAAGGCAAGCTCACATTTGCAGATGGCGTATCGGGACCAGGGCGGTATGTGGAACTGGTGGCTCTCGCTCCTGTCACGGTGTTGATCAGCAACTGTCCACAGCTTAACAATCCATGCAATGCATACAATCCGACACCTGCACAGGTGCTGATCTGGGAAGCTGAAGGGAGCGATTCTCATGTTTAAAAAAGTGCTCATAGCCAATCGCGGAGCGATTGCCGTCAGAATCATTCGTACGTTACGTCAGATGGGAATTGCTTCTGTGGCTGTCTACACCCAAGCAGATCGCGATAGTCTGCATGTTGAACTGGCAGATGAATCCATCCTGATCGGTGATGGCCCGGCGAAGGAGAGTTATGTGAATGCCGAACTTATCCTGAACATGGCCTTGGTGGCTGGTGCTGATGCAATTCATCCGGGGTACGGATTTCTAAGTGAGAATGCGACCTTTGCGAGAGCGTGCGGAGAGCAGGGAATTACGTTTATTGGACCAACTGCGGAGCATATTGAACTGTTTGGCCTGAAACATACGGCGCGTTCCATTGCGGAACAGGCGTCTGTGCCGTTACTTCCGGGTACGGGGCTGGTGCCATCGCTGAAGGTGGCGATGGAACAGGCCGCTGCGATTGGTTATCCCGTTATGCTCAAGAGCACCGCAGGTGGCGGCGGGATCGGGATGCGCATCTGCACGGATGAACAAGCGTTGCAAGAGGCATACGATTCGGTAACCCGACTGGCTGTTGCGAATTTTAACGATGGTGGCGTGTTTCTGGAGAAATATATCGCAAGAGCAAGACATGTCGAGGTGCAAGTCTTCGGTAATTCTTTTGGAGAAGCGGTGGCACTGGGTGAACGGGATTGTTCCGTACAACGCCGGAATCAGAAGATTATTGAAGAGACCCCAGCACCGAACCTGCCGGAAGCAACGCGAAGTGCCATGCATGAAAGCGCCAGAAGGCTAGCTGCGACAGCGGGATATCGTAGTGCGGGTACGGTCGAATTCCTGTATGACCCGGAGACAACACAGTTTTATTTCCTGGAGGTCAACACCCGGTTACAGGTGGAGCATGGGGTAACGGAAGAGGTGCTGGGTATTGATCTGGTTGAATGGATGGTTCGGGAAGCAGCCGGAGAGATGGAAAATCTGGCGGCTCTGGTTCATCAGCCGCAAGGCCACAGTTTGCAGGTGCGACTGTATGCGGAGGATTGTTTGCATGATTTTCGCCCGAGTGATGGCCGGATCGATGCTGTCGTGTGGCCCGAACATGTTCGGGTGGAAACGTGGATTCGCAGTGGTGTACAGGTGACAACCCTGTATGATCCGATGTTGGCCAAAGTAATCGTGCATGCCGAATCCAGACAGGCCGCCATAGAGAGCATGATTGAAGCACTCGCTGCATTGCGAGTATACGGCATAACCACCAACCAGACTTACATTCAGGCGTTTCTGGATACGGAGCCTTTTCGGGAAGGGTTGGTATATACGAACATGCTCGCTGGATTCAGTCCGTCAGAGCATGCCATTGAAGTGCTGGACGGCGGGATTCAGACTACGGTGCAGGATTATCCGGGCCGCAAAGGGTATTGGGATATCGGCGTACCGCCTTCGGGTCCGATGGACTCACTTGCATTTCGAATCGGCAATCGCCTGTTAGGTAATGATGAAGGCGCGGCGGGGCTGGAAATGACTTTGCGCGGCGGCTCGTACCACTTCCGCGATGAAATGACTTTCTGCCTGACAGGTGCGGATATGTCTTCAACGCTGGATGGAATACCGATTCCGCTTTACACACCCACACTTGCGGCTCAGGGTTCTACTTTAGTTCTGGGTGAAGCTGTGGTCGGCATTCGGGGTTACCTGCTTGTCTCTGGGGGACTGGATATGCCGCTGACGCTGGGCAGTGCGTCAACCTTTACTCTGGGGGAGTTCGGCGGGCATACGGGCAGTGCACTGCGAACGGGAGCGGTATTGCGAGTTCATCCAGAGCGGCAGCAGGAGCAACAGCAAAGTCAGCAGCGGAATCAGGAGCAAGAGCAAGTGCAACAGCAAGTGCAACAGTCTAAGCCAGAGGGAATGCAGCAACAAGTGCAGCAAGACCTGCAACGGAGAACTGTTTTGCAGCCGCTCTCTCTTCATCAACAACCTGAACTAACCCATACCTGGACGATTGGTGTTATTCCAGGGCCTCACTGCACGCAGGAATATCTGTTACAGGAGTATTTGGAGCAGTTGACGGAGACGGAGTGGGAAGTTCATTTTAACAGCTCACGTACAGGCGTGCGATTGATTGGACCGAAGCCACTGTGGGCAAGGGAAGATGGCGGAGACGCCGGGCTTCATCCATCCAACATTCATGACAATGCCTATGCGGTTGGCGCACTTGATCTGACCGGAGACATGCCAATCCTCTTGGGGCCGGATGGACCGAGTCTGGGGGGATTTGTATGTCCGGTGACAACGGCGTCAGCGGAATTCTGGAAAGTCGGACAGCTGTCTCCGGGCGACAAAATAAAGTTTAAGCTGATCACAGTGGAGGAAGCCGAGCAGCTCCGGGATGCACAGCATACCTATCTCGATGCATTGACCGAGGGGGGCGAACGTCTTTCTTTGCCGAAACTGTTGGATATTTCTTCTGGCGCCTATATGCCAATTCTCGCTTACGAGGAGCAGGGACGGCGGTTCAAGATTGGTATTCGTTGCTCTGGTGACGAGAATATTCTGATTGAATATGGAGATCGGGAACTGGATCTTCTGTATCGCTTCCAGGTCTATGTGTTAATGCAAACGGTGCGTGACAGTGGACGGATACCGTTCATCGAGATGACACCGGGCATTCGCTCCTTGCAGATTCATCTGGACAGCACCCGAATGACGGTGAAGGAAGCCGCAGCGATCATTATGGAACTCGATTTGCAATTACCCTCGCTGGATTCAATTGAAGTGCCATCCCGGATTGTGAAGCTGCCGCTGTCCTGGGATGATCCGGCCACCCAACTGGCGATTGAACGTTACCAGCAAAATGTACGCCTTGATGCGCCTTGGTGCCCCAGTAATCTGGAATTCATTCGCCGCATGAACGGACTCGGCTCGCTGGAAGAAGTCGCTGAGGTGGTATTTAACGCATCCTATCTGGTGATGGGACTGGGTGACGTATATCTCGGAGCGCCAGTAGCTGTACCGCTTGATCCGCGTCATCGTCTGGTGACGACCAAATATAATCCTGCACGCACATGGACACCGGAGAATGCGGTTGGCATTGGCGGCGCGTATCTGTGCATCTATGGCATGGAGGGACCCGGTGGATACCAGTTTGTCGGTCGTACGATCCAGATGTGGAACAAATTCAGGGAGACAGCCAACTTCCAGGAGGGCAAACCGTGGTTGCTGCGTTTCTTCGATCAGATTCAGTTCTATCCGGTATCCCAGGAGGAATTGTTGCAGATGAGAGAGGATTTCCCGCGTGGGCAGATGGTGGTTGACGTGGAAGAGACGACGTTCAATCTGGGCGAATATCTTAGCTGGCTGGAAGAGATTCAGGAACCTTCCGCACGTTTCCGGGATACACAGCAGGCTGCATTCCAGCAGGAGCGGGAGTACTGGAAGGAGCTTGGCATCGCAGAACATGTGTCCGAACCGGAAGGTTCGAGTGCGGCGGAGCAAGAGGCTTTGCCCGAAGGAAGTCTGGAAGTGAACAGTTCGATGTCCGGCAGTGTATGGAAGGTGCTTGTGGAAGTGGGTCAGAAGGTACTCCAAGGCGAAGACATTATAATAGAAGAAAGTATGAAAATGGAGTTCCCGCAAAAGGCACCGTATGACGGAATTGTCGCTTCCATCTATGTCTCATCGGGGGATCAGGTTCGTGCCGGGGACTGCATTGCAGCTATATATCCTGTAGAAGAGGTGAACGCGTCATGAGCCAATCATCTGTACCAGGGCAATTCACCGTAGCTAGCTTGCAAAAGGCTTATCGCCATCGCCACTTCACCCCTCAGGATGTGATCGAGGCCATTATCCAGCGGGCAGAGCTTGCCCGGGATCGTAACATCTGGATTCTGCCGCCGACCCTTGAACGGATACAGCCGTTCCTGGATCGACTGGCGCAGATGAAACCGGAGGATTGCCCGTTATGGGGCATTCCGTTTGCCATCAAAGACAATATCGAGGTAGCCAGTTGGCCGGTTACGGCGGCTTGTCCTGACTACGCTTATGTCCCGGATCGCCATGCGACCGTGGTAGAACGACTTATTGCTGCCGGTGCCATCCCGGTGGGGAAATGCAATCTGGATCAGTTCGCCACCGGACTTGTGGGCACACGCAGTCCGTATGGTGATACACATAATGCGCTTCGTCCCGAACTGATCAGCGGTGGCTCCAGTTCGGGGTCGGCCATAGCGGTAGCATCTGGTCAGGCGGCGTTTGCTCTCGGAACGGATACCGCCGGATCAGGACGTGTGCCAGCAGCGCTGAATAATCTTGTTGGATATAAGCCGGCGGTGGGTGCATGGCCTTCGGCTGGAGTCATTCCCGCTTGTCGCAGCATCGATTGCGTCACTGTATTCGCTCATGAGCTGGTCGATACACAGCGCGTGGACGAGGTGGTTCGGGGTGTGGATGTGCAAGATCCGTATTCTGTGCATCGCCCGTTGAGTCGAGGGGAGATGCCGCGTACCTTTTTGCTGCCGTCCAATGCAATGGAATTCTATGGCCCTTATGCTATAGCGTATGAAGAGGCATGGAACCGGAAGAAGGAAGCCATTCTAGCATCCGGCGTAGCTGTGAAAGAGATCGATATTGCCATGCTACAAGAAGCGGCGGCACTTCTGTACGAAGGTCCTTTGGTTGCGGAGCGCTGGTCTGATCTGGATGAATATGTGGAGGCACATGGGGAAGCGGTCTTTCCGGTTACGAAGACGGTACTGGAGTCTGGGAAAAAAGAAGCCTTTACCGCTTCAGCCTTGTTCAAGGCCCAGCATCGCTTGGCAGAGATTCGGCGGCACACCGCGACTTTGCTGGAGGATGCCGTGCTGATTCTGCCGACATGTGGGGGAACCTGGACCCGCGAGCAGGTGATCACGAATCCAATCGAAACGAACAGCAAGATGGGACTGTACACCAACCATTGCAATCTGCTTGATCTGAGTGCCGTGGCGATTCCCGCAGGCTGGGCAGAGGAAGGGCTTCCTTTTGGCATAACACTGTTTGCCGGCCCGGAAGAAGAAGCGAATATCATCGTGGCATCTGAACTTCTGCTTCAGCAGGAAGATGTCATTACGGTTGCTGTGTGCGGACTTCACCTGCGCGGAATGCCACTGGAACCCCAGATGACTGGACTCGGTGCCGTATTTCGGGAAGAGTCGCTGACGGCGCCTGTGTATGAGATGTATGCACTGCCCACCACGCCAGCCAAGCCTGGTCTTGTGCGCACAGTGACAGGCGGCTCATCCATTGAAGTCGAGCTGTGGGAGATGCCGCGCGCTTCGTTTGGAGCCTTCACCGCGTCGATCCCCGCCCCGCTTGGCATCGGTCAAGTCGAGATGATCGATGGCAGAAGCGTGAGCGGATTTGTCTGTGAGGCCTACGCTGCGGAAGGTGCCGAAAAGATTAGTGACTCGGGCGGATGGAGAAAGTGGATTGAGACAAGGGTTAGAGCTTGAGTGGGATTAGCGATATAATTAAATAAGGTGTCAAAAACAAGTCTTTCGGATATGATCTGAAAGACTTTTTGCTGTATGTTTAGATGGGGGGAACCAAGCGGTAACTGATAGAAAAAGCGGTGCTTTACCTGAACTTGTACGTTATGATAATAATCCAGTGATGAAAGGAACGTCTGCACGTATACGGATGGGGTTCAAGTGTGCAAGTCCCACAAACGCAATGTGAAGCGATTGAAGTGGAACAGGCCGGACTAAAAGTGAGAATGAAAAATACTGCAGAATATAGCGTTCCAGAGCAACTTCAGCAGCAGTTCGATGAAAAAAGCAATCCAAAACGAAATTTTCACGAATAGAGAAGTACATGCAGCCGATCCTGGAGGGTAAAGGATTGAATGATTAAGGTTTGTGCTTGATAAAGGTATCTACCATCCAATCAAAAAATCTTTGCTTCTCTTCATAATGTGGGTAGTGAGCCGAGTTATTAAAGCCAATGAATTCCTTTTGATTTCCTTCAATCTGGTCAAAAAACACCTTGGCGGCATGGGATGAAGTCATTAAGTCGTAATCTCCCATGACAAAATAAAAGGGGAGGTCCAGCTTCGTAATCAAGGATGGCAAAGGACGGCTCAGGGCTTCACTTATCAATATTTCTTGCGAATATATGATCCCTTTATTAAAACGAATGGCATCCAGCATATTATATTCATGGCTGAACGTCATTCCCAGGAAGCTGGTGTCAGGGCTGTCCATCAACCTTGATGTGCCTCCATAACGTTTAACGATATCTCGCGGCGTGAATGCCTGTCCTTGTTTGATCGGTTCATAGATCTGCTCCAACTGCTCTACATCTTCATGATTATCAGCCAACAGGGCTTGCTCCATAACGTACTTCCATCCGTCCATCTCGCTCTGTTGTGTATCTGCCATCTGCCCGATCCCAATGTAGGCTTCATATTTATCGGGTGCTCGATGCGCAGCAAGAGTTGCTATGTATGTTCCGTACGAATGACCCATCAGGATCACCTTTTTCTTCCCCAGACGTTGAGTAATATAATCCGTGACGGCCAGTGCATCCTCAACCAGCAAGTTAGCTGAGAGATTGGAATAGTCCTCAAAAAAATGATAGGATTTGCCGCTTGCTCTCTGATCATAGTTCACAATCGTAAACTGAGATTCTAGTAAATCTTGGTACTTTTTCGCGTACGGAAGTTCAGATGCACCCGGTCCACCGTGTAAATACAGGATAACTGGGTTGTCCAGATTCTGTCCTCTGATCATGATTTCATGTCCCGTGCCGTTGATTATAACTTGTTCCAATGCATGAATAGGGTTTGTTCCTTTTATTTTTGGCGTCCATGTTGGAAAGTAAAGAACTGCGAGTGATAGGGTTAGAGTCGTAACACCAAGCCACAAACCTGTTTTTTTCATTTTGTTCATAGGATATGTCTCCTCTGGTTCAATGTCTTGAAGTGATTATTGTTCATAAACTCATAACTCTATCTTACGTGATTCGTCATTGATTCAAATCGTACGCCAGATTGAATTTGTTCTCCTTCTCAGGTTGGACATAAAAGACCTCACTAATGCCTATGATGAGCGCGCTGATCCCAATCTCTTGATTGAGTATGGACTTATAACCGTCATTCATGAACCTTTTGGAGATGGCTCCTAGGGTACTTCCGCATATAATGGAAAAACAATTGATCAATATACCAAGCATGATTTCACTCCTGAATTCACCAAACTGAGTTTAGAACATCGTCGACTTCTTTGATTTTTGTGACAGATGGTGTTTGAATTAGATTTCCTTTGACCATGACCATAGCGATGTCTGACAAGGCCTCGATATGTTCCAGCGGGTTTTCCTCCATAATAATCAGATCAGCATGTTTCCCGATATCCACCGTTCCTGTTACATCGTCAACACCGAGGATCTTCGCATTGGTTCGAGTCGCCATGTCGATGACCTGTTTGTTGTTCAGGTTGGCCTGTCTCATGAAGTGGTCCATCTCTCTCCACATATCATAGTGAGTCACGTAAGGCATGGCGGCATCAGTACCGATACCAATGGTGATATCGTTTTCGATCGCTTGTTTTACACCTTTGAGCATGGAATCGTAGACCAGTCTGGAATTCTCTTTTACCGTTGCACTTACATTCGTTACGCTGGTATCCAGTGAAGCGGATGGATAGGCGGCTTGCAGGGTGGGGATGAGTGAGGTGTAGCCATTCAGGGCATTGGGATTTTTTTTGTACAAACGAATGATTTCGTCGTTCATCTCCGAACCGTGTTCGATGGTATCGACGCCACCTTGTAACGCAACTCTTACGCCTTCCGTGCTTTCCACATGCGCTGCCACCCGCAGGCCGATCTTATGCGCTTCATCGCAGATCGCCGCAACTTCATCCACCGTCATCTGTAAACGGCCAGCTTCCCCGACCATTTTCGCATCCGTCACGCCACCCGTCACACAGATTTTGATCAGATCCACGCCGTGTTTCACATTGATGCGAACATTTTTTCGTACTTCCCACGGGGAATCGCCCACCAGAGCCAGGAATGGAGCACCGTGTCCGCCCGTTACACTTAGGAAAAATCCGGAGACAAGCAGAGTAGGGCCGACAAATTCACCGTTGTTAATCTCATCCCGCAGAAGGACGTCAGTGTAAAAGAATTCCCCTACACTGCGCATCGTTGTCACACCCGCATGGAGTGCAGTCAGTGCATTGCGTTTCATTCGTTTTTTCAAAACGTTTCTACCAAACTTGGTGTTCAATATCCGATCATAGGCAAACTGCAACATGCCTTCACTGACCGAGAGACTGAACGGTTTACCGTCTGCAAAGAGGTGCACGTGGGCGTTAATCAATCCAGGCATTACGTATTTCCCTGAGAGGTCGATGGTTGTGTAGTGACTTGGGATAAGCAGTTCGTTATCTTGGCCTATATTCTGAATGAGACCTTGCTCATTGATGAGAATCGTCATGTTTCTTTGCGGATAGCGGCTTGAGTCGCCGTGGATCAGATTGACGTTTTTTAATGCGTAAGCGGTGTTCATGTTGTGTTCCTCCTTAGAATGTGGGGGTGAAGCTATATAAGTTGAATGATGGGTATGTACACTTGTCACTCCGATGACAGAACAACCTTCGAATCGCTGTTATCCCCAGATTTTTTTGATACCCTCTTATTAGGGGGAAATCCGGTGATAGCTTATGCTTCCGATGTAGCTTTCTTTCAGAAAGCTTTCAGGCGAACGCTTCGCTTCCTCTGGTTATTTCTGTCCTCTCCGTTATTGTGTAAAGGTAGGTTTAACTTAAATAGTTTGGTAAATGGTAGATACTTGACTTAAAAATGAATTATAAATTCATTTTTAAGTCAAAAAAATAGAGTGTCTTAATGTTAGAGGTTTTTTTACGTGCAAACCAAGTAAAGTTGATATGATCTGCACGCTTTGTTTTTTCAGCATGGGCTTGGGTTGTTATTCGTTGAGGCTCTTCATACCGTACAGTCTGTATACATACAACGCTTCGAATATTTGCTTCCGGCTATCTTCACTCATATCTCGCTTCAACAGATCCAGATTCATATCGATCACATTGTGCGCGAGGATGTTTAGTAAGATCAAATTCTCTTCGGTTCCGATCTCATATCGTTTATATTGATTCTTTAGATAGGCCTTCTTGGTTTCGATCATCAGCTCAACAAGTTCATTCTTGGCGTTGGTGTAGATGGTGCCTTTATTCTTTTCAAAGATGATCACGATCTGATTCCGGTATTTACGTAGCACATCCACCTGTTCCTGTAACAGCGCCGACTTTCGCTCGCTATCCGTTTCCTCGAACAAGGTCTGGTTATCAAAGTGAATCGTCTCCACCAGTACATTTTTCAGATAATCCACCAAATCCGGCGGCACGACGGCGTAAAAAAGTTCTTTCTTGTTCTTAAAATAAGTATAGATATTGCCCACGGAAATATGGATCTCATCCGCGATATCGCTCATCTTGGCATCCACATAGCCTTTTTCAAAAAAAACCTTGAGTGCCGCGTATTCAATCTCTTTCCTGACCTCGTCTTTCTTGGCTTGCACCATCGGGAACGACTCCTTAATAGTGAATGGTTAGTTCGTTATTAGGTTAGTGTTTTTGTGGGGATTTGTCAATCGAGTGAACGGAAGGAGGATTGAAAAGATTGTTTGGGAAATGCCCTTGTATCCTGTCACACACCAGAGGATCTGGCTCCTCTGAAAAAATCCCACTGGACAACCGCCTATGTGGATCACTTAATTTGCAAGAATGTTGCTCAAGGTTATACCGATGGTCTATTTTAAATATTCAATATCTTACATGAAAAGAGAATTGTACATTATTCAGCAAAATTCATTACTTCATTTATATATAAGGAATCTTTGCCAGCAGGGTGTAGTCAAAAATTGAAGATCACTAAATTTTTGGATTGTGAAGAGGAAAGATAACCCCTTTAGCCAATCGGGCCATTACATTACGTGTGCGAGAATGAACTAATTGCACTGTATCGTCACAAACTCTGGTACACTTAACTATTGTGAAATATAGAAAAAAGAAAAATCTATACATTAGAATTTCATTAAATAGAGCTAACTCCTAGTTTGGATTTTCAGGAGTGGCTATTTTTTTATTTTAAGTAAAACCGACCTTTTGTGACAGCATTCGACAGTAGTTCCTTGGTATAGTTTTAATAGGTCTAAAGTTACATTCGCATATAACTAAAGATCATCTAAAAATTTGGTTTACTATACGGAGGGGTTATCATGATCGAAGCGGATAAATCTTTAGAACTATTACAAGAAGCACTGGGGGAAGAGGCGCAGTTTCATCCATATCAGTATGAAGCTATTGAATCTATATTAAATCTCAGAAGAACTTTAGTTGTACAGAAGACCGGTTGGGGCAAGAGCGTAGTTTATTTTATTACAACTAAAATTTTTAGAGAGCAGGGGAAAGGAGTAACTATTTTAATTTGTCCCTTAATTTCTCTTATGCGAAATCAAGTTAAATCTGCTGCACGTTTTGGTTTAGTAGCTGAAACTATAAATTCTGAAAATACTGATGATTGGGAGAGGATTTTTGAAAGTTTATTGAGAGACGAATGCGATATTCTACTGGTATCTCCAGAAAAACTTTCAGATATTCATTTTCGACAGATTCTATCTGAAATACCTCTAGGAATTGGACTATTTGTTGTGGACGAGGCACATTGCATTTCTAACTGGGGGCATGATTTTAGACTAGACTATAAACGAATCGTTAGTATCGTTGAAAACTTGCCTTCTAATGTTCCTGTCTTAGCAACAACCGCTACTGCTAATGATAGAGTAGTAAAGGATATACAGAAGCAACTAGGTCATGATTTACATACAATCCGAGGGCCTTTAATTAGAGAGTCATTAAGAATTCAGACTATAAATATGTATTCACAAGCTGAGAAGTTAGCATGGTTAGCTAGTAACATTCCTAATTTTAAAGGTTCAGGAATTATCTATTGCTTAACTACTTCCGACTGTAAAAAGGTTACTAACTGGCTAAGATTTAAAGGTGTAAATGCTCAAGCATATTATGGGGATGTATCTAAATATGAGAATACGGAAAGAGCTGTGCTAGAGCAACGTTTAATTGAGAATAAATATAAAGTTCTTGTCGCAACCGATGCATTGGGCATGGGATTTGATAAGTCAGATATTTCTTTTGTAATTCACTTTCAAATACCGGGTTCAGTAATAGCATACTACCAGCAAATAGGGCGTGCAGGTAGAGGACTATCAGAAGCGACCGCCATTTTGTTAACAGGGCCTGAGGATGAAAAAATTCAAGAATACTTTATAAAATCGGCATTTCCGTCAGAAGAAATAATAGAAATTGTACTGAATATCATTGAAGAATCTGAAAAGTCAATATCAGTATACGGCATTTTAAAAGAATGTAATATCTCACAGCGTAAGGTTGAACAGTGTATAAAATTGCTTGAATTAGAAAGAATCATCTCTAAAGAAGGGAGTGGTTATATCAGAACACCAGTTGAATGGTTACGAATTAATAATGCCGATGAAGTAACAAAACAAAGATATGTTGAAATGGAAAGAATGAGGTATTTAAAGCAGACACAGGATTGCTACATGGAATTTATATCTAAAGAACTTGATGATCATACTGCTGAACCTTGCGGACGTTGTGCGAATTGTCTAGGTGGTGAAATTGTACCAAGTACAGTTACAGAGGTACAGATTGCTGAGAGTATACATTTTCTAAATGAACAATTTCTCTCAATTAAGGTTAAGAAACAATGGCCATTAGGAGGAGTAGGTAATCTTAAGGGACGTATAAATGTGGATATCCAAAACGCTGAAGGTAGATCTCTCTCATTATATGGGGATTCGGGTTGGGGTGAACTAGTAAAAGAAGATCGTTATCTTAATGGGGAATTCAGGATTGAATTGGTTAAAGCAGCAGCAGAGTTTATCCGTCAAAAGTGGAATCCAGAACAACCCATTGAATGGATTACTGCTATCCCTTCAATTAGACATGAAAGTCTTGTTAAAGATTTCGCTACAAAACTTGCTCATGAATTAAACCTACCGTTTCATGAGCAAATTATTAAGACACAACATACAGAGGAACAGAAGAATATGCGCAATAGTAGTATGCAGGTACGTAATATTGCAGATTCATTTGTAGTAAATAAACCCTGTCCCTCAGGAAATGTCCTGTTAGTTGATGATATAATGAATTCAGGTTGGACTTTTACAATGTGTGGATATCTGCTTAAAATGGCAGGTAGTGGCGTTGTATATCCATTTGCATTAGCCTCAACAGCCAGTGGGAGTGATATTATTTGATAAAAAAGTTAAATTCAGATAGTTACGCTTTACTATTACTTTGTTCGGATATTGCCCTGCTAGGGAAAGAAGTTAAGCCTTTCACTTTAAAACAATGGGATGATTTTTCTAAAAAGCTGTTAGATCAAGGATTACGTCCCGCTGTGTTTCTTGATAAGGATACGGAATTGTGGGAGTCACGACTTAAAATGACTCACATTGAAATTGAACGAGTAAAAAAACTAATTTCTAGGGCAGCTCAGCTTGGATTGGAACTTGAGAGATTAAGCCGTTTAGGAATATGGGTAACAACCCGAGCTGAAACTAATTTCCCCCAAAGGTATAAAAAAATTCTTCGAAATCAATCCCCTGTGTTTATTTATGGCTCAGGGGACCTAGAACTTTTGAATGAAGGGGGGACTGCTATCGTAGGATCTAGGGATGTTGATGAGCAAGGTATTAATTTTACAAAGAAACTTGCTGAGAGACTAGCTATTGAAGGGGAAGTAGTGATTTCTGGAGGGTCAAGAGGTGTTGATAGAATCGCAGAAATGGGTGCGATGTCCCAAGGTGGCAGAGTAGTTTCTGTTCTTTCTGATAGCATGGAAAGAGTTATTCTCCAAAAAGAGATTCGTAATCGTATACTACAGAAACAGCTATTAGTTATTTCAGCATACCATCCTAGTTCTCGTTTTAGAGGATATACTGCTTTAGAACGAAATAAGCACATTTACGGCTTATCGAACTACGCAATAGTTGTTGCTGCTGCAACACAGAAAAGCGGTACTTGGTCGGGGGCATCTGAAAATTTAAAAAACGCATGGGTTCCACTTTTTGTTAGGGAATCATCCATTCCCTTAGTTGGAAATGAGTCTCTTTTGAAATTAGGAGGTATTTCTTTTACTGAAGATATATTTGAACAAGAAAAGAGCATCATAAACTGGTTGTATGATAAGTCTAAAAATCCATTAATAAATATGAACACTTTTGAGACACATGAGAAAGTTGATCTATTTCAAATAGTGTGGCCTCATATAGAAAAATTACTTCACAAGGAGCGTTCCTTACAAGAGCTAAGTCAAATCCTTTGTACTATTCCTGATCAGATGCGGATATGGATGGAAACTGCTGTAAAGTTAAATCGGGTTAATAGATCGAGCAAAGGTTTCAAAATCGCAAAAAAAACTATAGATAGTGAACCACTTGAACAGCTGAATTTATTTTAACATTGATGCAACGAAGTGATACTCAAATTGAGCTATCACTTTTCTTTTTAACTTGCTTATAAATAGAAGGGTACGCTGAAGAGAAATTTCATTAATCGTAATCATATTTAAATGGTTTGAAGGTCTTCTACTTCAGCAGTATATGCATCGACATCTCACGCATTGGTTCGGAATATGAAATATCATAAACTATATAATTCTATGGTACGCCTCAACGTACCACCTTCATCTTACTTTTCATGTTACCCTCTCCTTAAGAAAGGAGAGGGTAACATGAAAAGTACCAACAGCGAAGACATCGCTTCACAGTACGCACGACTCATTAAGCAACAAGACGATTACGTCAACCAATTGGTCACATGCAAAAAACTCATCCTGGATGCCATGGACATCATCGCAAAGCAGGCAGGTGTGCTAGAGATGGATACCGTGAAACAAGCTGCATATCACCTTCATTCCATGGAACAGGATCTGAACCGAAAGCTATTTAAAGTCCGACTGGAGAAGAGCATCTTGGCAAATCAAATGAGTCATTCTACATAAAACCACCTTAACTAGTGGACAGCGCAGGATCATATTAGATGATCTTGAACTGTCCTTTTGCCTTTCTATCCAAACGTTTTCCGCCTTCAATTAAGCATTGACTTTCCTCCCAAATCCCCCTACACTTCAATTATTAAAATACTTTTAAAAACATTCATTGAATGGTTCGAAATGTATGAAAGGAGGCATATAACTAACGATGTTACCAACATCACACAACACCCAACAGGTGAAGCGCATTAATGTTGAACTGGTGAAAAATACACTCCGATCCATGGGCGTAGGTACGAAAGCTTCCATTGCGAACTTGACCAAACTCAGCGTAGCGACATGCGGTACGATCCTTAACGAGTTACTCCAAACTGGTGAGATTATCGATCTGGGCCCGGATGAATCGAGTGGGGGAAGACCTGCCAGTCGATATCAATTCAATGCGGACTATGCAAGTGTGCTGTGCCTGATTATTAGAACGGAGGGCGGCATTCACTCAATCACACATACATATGCCAATCTGAACGGAGAGATGGCGGACGAACAGACACTCTTTTTGGATGAGATTAATGTCCCGGTGGTAGAGGATCTAATTGCAAACCTGATCGAACAACACCACAATGTGCAGGCGATTGGTATCGGGATACCTGGTGTGGCACACAACGGTGTGATTGGCATTTGCGACGTACCGGATCTGGCGGGTCAACCGTTAGGACCAAGGCTCAAGGAACAGTATGATGATGTGGAAGTAGTCATTGGGAATGACATGAACCTGACGGTCTATGGACTGTACAACCAGCAGCAATTTGAGGAAGAGAAGAACTTTGCGGTGGTGACTTTTCCGGAAAATCATTTTCCGGGTGCAGGCTTTATCATTGATGGTCGTCCGCTCACAGGGAACACTCAATTTGGGGGAGAGGTATCTTTTCTGCCATTTGGCGTGTCACGGGAAGAACAACTGCGAATGTTGAAAACGACGGAAGGGTTGCAGGAACTGGTGGTACAGACGCTGGTATCCATTATCGCGATCATTAATCCGGCTACGATTGTGGTAACAGGAGATACGATGGACCAGGCCATGCTGGATGGCCTGACTCAAGGTTGTCTGGACATGATCCCACAGGAGCATATGCCGGGGTTGATCATCCAAAGAGACACTCGGCGCGAGTATGTGACTGGGCTGGTCGCTGTTACACTGGAGAGCCTGACCTACCGCATCCAGGTAGTTGAGAAACAGTGGTAAAGGAACTGAACGTCAATCAGAAGGATGATCTCTCATCAGAACGGATAAGTTGTAGTAACCCTGTTATATAAAATGAACTATTTCATTAAACAGGTAACGGAGAGGACAGAAAAAAACTGAAAAAGCGAAGCGGTCGCCTTTATCACCGGATTTTCCCTTTGGAGAAGGGAATTCAAAAAATCTGGGGATAACAGCGATTGGAAGGTTATTCTGTCATTGGAGTGTCCAGTTTATGACCCTTGTTTCAACTTATATAGACACAATGGAGGAACTTATTTTGAATCAGCAAGCAGGTACAGAAGGAAACAAGAAAAAGTTCAACAAACTGTATGCCATGCAACTGGCAACGATTTTTTTGGGATTTATCGTATTCGGCATATCGGAAAATATTAAGGGACCGGCCATTCCGCGCATTCAATTCGACTTCAATTTGGATGAGAAACAGCTCGGAACATTGTTGTCCCTGAATGCACTGGGGTACCTGATCGCCTGCTCCTTCACTGCCATCCTGGTACGCAAATGGGGCATTAAGGCGGTTAGCATCATTTCGTTTGCATCGATGATTCTCTCGGGTGTGTTCATTTACGTATCTCATACATATCCACTTTTTGCTTCATCTTACTTCTTCATGTACATCGGAAACGGCATGCTGGAGATTGCGCTGGCGATTCTGGGTGCGCGGATCTTTGTGAAAAACACAGGTACGATGATGAACCTGTCCCATTTCTTCTATGGGCTGAGTTCAACGGTTGCACCTTTGCTCGCGACAGGGGTGATGTCCTTGAGCGTGTTCGGACACGTACTGGACTGGCGCGGCATGTATCTGGTGATGTTGTCACTCTGTCTGCTGCCGATCATTGCGGCGCTGCGCAGCAAATTCCCGGGGGATGATCTTCCTCATGAAGATCGGACTTCACTCAAGACGTTAACACGAGATCCAGCCATCTGGCTGATGGTGCTTATTCTTTCTTTTGGCGTGGTATCTGAACTGGCGGTTGGAGGTTGGCTCGTTAACTTTCTGGAGAAAGCCTACACGTGGGACACGGTCAAAGCATCTGGGCTGCTGTCTGCGTTCTTCCTCAGCTTCTCGTTGGGCAGACTGTTGCTAGGGCCGCTTACGGACCGGATCGGATTCGTATTGTCGCTCATTTTATTCTCTGCTTTCTCGGCGGTATGCACATTCATCGCTATTGCAGGCGGAGAGGGGCTGGCATTCTTCTTTGCCGTATCAGGAGCGGGTATTGCGATGATCTATCCAACAGTCATGGCATTTATCGCACGCAGATATCCAAACGGCAGTGACACTGCGATTACGTTCACAGTTACCCTGATGGGGATTGGTAGTGTCATCGGTAACTATGTAATTGGTTGGGTAATTGAAGGCGTGAAGAATGCGTATGGTCCAACCACTCAGCTTGGGTTATTGCGCGGACTTCAAGCAGGGTACGGATTCATCGGCCTATGCGCTGTGATCTGTGCGGCATCTGGAGTGGTTTTGTATGTGTATTTGAAGCGGAAGCAGGAACTGATTTAGCTATCATTTTTCCATAACAGAAATCAGAGAATGAACTTAACAAATAAAGGATGAACTGACGAAGTTTCTTTAAGCAAGCGGTAAAAGATAGGAAATATACATTAAGGGCAGGTACTTCGGTATCCTGCTCTTTTTAGCTATGCCCTTAATCTATCATATGTTTCAAATAAATGAGTTGTAGTTCTTTCGGAGCGTAAAAAAAGTAGGATTCATGATGGAAAATGTAAATTAAATGTTAAAGCCCTATTTTTTGAAGTTTCACAGAACTATATGAAAATATTTTTTTACGCATATGGGAACGAAAGTGACAAATACTTCGACAAACTAGAAAAATATGTACGAATTGACAAATATAAAAGTGATTATATAATGTGTGTATCTATAAGATTGTACATTAAGTTACAAATGATTCCAAAATAACAAAACGGCGGGAGTGAGCGTTTATCATGCATCAACCTTCAACGGTGGCACAGGTTCTGACAAGCTTTATGACTCCAGATGAATAAGAACAACTTGTAGATGAGAGGAGCCATGTTCGTTTATGCTGCTACGAATGCTGAGAAATGATATCACGAGAAAAAAAGGGATCACAGCTGCGCTGTTTATTTTTGTACTGCTGGCTGCCCTGCTGGTATCTTCGGGATCACGGATGATTATGGAATTGACGAGTTCCATTCAATATCTGTTCTCTGAATCCAAGGCACCACATTTTGTACAGATGCACGCTGGAGAATTGGATCACGCCAAAGTAAACACTTGGGCCGATGGTCAATCCAACGTAGCCCAGCATCAGATTGTAGAGATGGTCAATATTGATGGCGCCAATCTGTTTCTTGGTGCAGAGTCGGAGAAAAGCAGTGTAATGGATATTGATTTTGTTACACAAAATCAGGATTTTGACTACTTGCTGAATTTAAACAGTGACATCATTCAGGTTAACGATGGGGAGATCGCGGTTCCTGTATATTACATGCAGCAAAGACAATTAAGCTTAGGAGATCAGGTTCAAATCGACAATGGACAATTTCAACGTTCGTATACCATCGCTGATTTTGTTCGAGATGCTCAGATGAATCCTTCCGTTGTTCACTCCAAACGTTTTGTGGTGAGTTCGAATAATCTGGAGGAACTGAAGCAGGGCGTCGGGGAGATGGAATATCTGATCGAGTTTCGCCTGAAAGATCCTGGACAGACAGGGGCGTTCACCCAAGCTTACCAAAATGCAGGCCTACCTAATGCCGGTCCGGTCGTAACTTACGGTCTGTTTCAGTTACTGAATGCCATGACCGATGGTGTAATCGCAGCCGTCATCATATTGGTCAGTCTTGTGCTGATTCTGATTGCGATGCTTTGTATTCGGTTCACGATGCTGGCAACGATTGAAGAGGATTACCGGGAGATCAGTGTCATGAAGGCCATTGGAATCGCGGAGAAAGATATCAAGAAACTATATCTCATGAAGTATATATTCATGGCAGGCCTAGCTTCCCTGCTGGGGTACGTTGCATCACTTGGTGTAAACAGGCTGTTTGTCGCAAATATTTTGTTGTATATGGGCAAAGCCCCTGCAACTGTGCTGCATTTCGCCGTGCCATTGCTGGCTGCCGGTTTGATCTTTGTCATGGTGGTGCTGTTCTGCCGGACGGTATTGCGGCGGTTTCGTTCCATTTCTGCGGTGGAGGCGCTGCGGACAGGAAGTCTGGGAGATACGCAGATCATTCGCAATCGCCTTAGTCTGTCCCGAAATCGCTGGTCTTCCGTACCTGTCTTTCTGGGACTGAAGGAAGTTGTACAGCGAATCAAAATGTTTCGTTTGTTATTATTTGTGTTTGTCGTCAGTTCGTTCATCATGATTGTACCGATTAACTTCCTCAATACCTTGCAGGCACCAAGCTTTATTTCCTATATGGGCGTAGGACAGAGCGACATTCGTATCGACTTGAGACACACGGACGATGTGGAGCAACGCTATGATAATCTGATCACCGAGATCAAAAATGACCCGAGTATCAAAACGTATTCCCCACTGGTAACCAGCCAGTTCAAGGTTCGGAATGCGGAGGGCAGCTATGATAATCTGAGCGTGGAGACCGGGGACTTCAGCATTTTCCCTTTGTCCTATGTCAGTGGTAATGCACCAGCAGCCGGGAACGAAATTGCATTGTCGGATGCGAACAGCAGCGAGCTCGGACTGAAAACAGGGGAACAGCTCACCCTGCTGGTAAACGGTAAAGATCAGGTCATGACAGTCAGCGGTATCTATCAGGACGTGACAAACGGCGGGAAAACAGCGAAAGCTCTGCTGCCATACAACAAGGACAGCGTTCTGTGGTATGTGGTCAGCCTTGATCTGAAAGATCGCGGTCAAATGGCGACCAAAATTGCCGAATACGAGACGTCCTTCGCTCCAGCCAAAGTGACGGATCTCCAAGGTTATCTCGATCAGACGCTCGGAGGAACCATTCAACAATTAAAAATGGTGACCATGCTGGCCTTGGCCATCGGTGTATTCATTTCGATATTAATTACTTCGTTGTTCCTTCAAATGTTGGTAGCAAAGGACAACAACGATATTGCTGTATTGCGAAGTCTCGGTTTTGCCTTGTCCAAGATAAAACTGAAGTATGTGGTGATGTCGCTTATTATTTTGGTCGTGGGCGTTGCTGCCGGAACGGTACTGTCCAATACGCTCGGGCCGTTGCTTGTCAGCAGCATCATGTCCACCTTTGGTGCATCCAGTATTGTCTTCGTAATTAACCCGGTACAGGCTTACATTCTGTGTCCGTTGTTGCTTGCAGGCACTATCGTATTGACGGCTTGGATCAGCATCCAGTCGATCAAGGAAACTAGCATATCCAAAATGATCGTGGAATAGGGGAGAATCAGCGATGACAACGATACTAGAAGCAAAAAACGTGAATAAATCCGTAGCAATCGGCGAGAATGATGAACATAGCATTTTGAAAGATATCAATCTCCAGTTAAAAAAGGGAGAGTTCGTCTCTATTATGGGGCCGTCCGGCTCAGGCAAGTCTACATTGTTGTACAACATTAGCGGCATGGATCAGATCAGTGGCGGGAGTGTCTATTTTGACGGCAAAAAAATATCGGCATTTCAGGAGAGTGATCTGGCCAGTCTGCGCTTGACCAAAATGGGGTTTATCTTTCAGAACATTCATCTACTCAAAAACCTGAATCTGCTCGACAACATTGTGCTTTCCGCGTATCTTGCCAAGAACAGCAGCAGGGATGCAATTAATACACGGGCGATGTCACTCATGAAAAAGATGGGGATTGACACGCTGGCTCATCACAACATCACGCAAGCTTCAGGGGGACAGTTGCAGCGGATTGCCATTTGCCGAGCGTTGATCAACAATCCGGATATTCTGTTTGGGGATGAGCCGACAGGGGCACTCAATTCCAAGTCGACACACGAAATAATGGATATTCTGGGGGACATCAATGCTGCCGGTACAACCATTCTCTTGGTAACACATGATGTCAAAGTGGCCGCCCGATCGGAACGTGTACTGTTTATGATGGATGGCAAGCTGGTTGCTGACAAAAATATCGGAAAATATGCAAGAGAACGTCAGGATCTGAAAAACCGGGAAAGCCATCTGTCACAATGGTTAACCGAAATGGGGTTCTAATCGGAGAACTTCACGACTAGAATAGACCGACAGTCGGTCGAATGGATTGGAGGACAGAAAATGAGATTGATCAAAAATCCGGAAGAACGCAGAAATGAAATATTGGATGCCGCCGAGATTCTGTTCGTGACAAAAGGGTACACCAAAGCAACTGTCATGGATATCCTTCAGGCTTGCAGCATTGCGAAGGGTACCTTTTATTATTATTTCCAGTCCAAGGAAGAAGTAATGAACGCCATCGTCATGCGTTTTATTCTGAACGGTGAAGCATCAGCCAGACGTGTGGTATCTGATCCGAACCTGAACGCGCATGACAAAATTTTTCGCATTATTATGGCGCAGAATCAGCCTGATGACAACAAGCTGGGACTGATTGAGCAACTGCACCATGTACAAAATGTGGAAATGCATCAAAAGAGTCTTGTTGAGACAGTTCTTCGATTAAGTCCTATCCTGGCTGAAGTGGTTGAGCAGGGCATCGAGGAAGGAGTGTTTCACACACCCAATCCCAGGGAATCG
The DNA here is from genome assembly GCF_050994985.1 of Paenibacillus taichungensis. Taxonomy (NCBI): domain Bacteria; kingdom Bacillati; phylum Bacillota; class Bacilli; order Caryophanales; family Paenibacillaceae; genus Paenibacillus; species Paenibacillus taichungensis. The sequence continues at coordinate 779,066 of NZ_CP194720.1, forward strand.
ATTGAATTTTTACTGGTATCCTCACAATTTTTACTGGATCAGGGCATTTTTCAATGGGAGGAAGATCAGCTTCTCAAAAAAGTGGAAGCTTTCGCTCATATCACAGAACGTGTTCTGGGAGCGGAACAAGGAAGCTTCGCCTATGTTACCCGTTTGTATTTTCCTCATCAAGCCTAAACGAGAAAGGAGCCCTATCAATGGAACACACGGTTCACAAATCTTTCTCTTTCGGTAAGTTTCTGGTTGTATGGTTTGGTCAGCTGATCTCCATGATCGGAATTGGTCTCACGGCCTTCTCACTGGGGGTATATGCTTTTGAAAAGACCAATACGGCAACAAGTGTTGCACTCATTACCCTGTTTACATTTCTGCCCAACATTTTGCTTCGGCCGATTGGAGGTGTCTTGGCAGATAGATTTGACCGCAGAACGATGATGATCATTGGTGATTTGGGTTCGGCTGCCGGTCTCGTTTTTATTCTGACCATCATGCTTACGGGTGATATTCAGTTATGGCATATCTATGTTGGGGTAGCATTCAGTTCTGTGTTTTCGGCACTGCAAAGTCCGGCATACAAGGCTTCCGCCACCGATCTGCTGGACAAAGACCAATTCTCCAAAGGAAGCGGACTTGTGCAGCTGGCCGAATCCTCCAAATTTTTATTTTCACCCCTTATCGCGGGCATTCTGCTCAGTATTACAACCATTGAAGTCATACTGGTCATTAATATTGCAACATTCCTGATCGCTATTCTGGCTGTGTTGGTTATACGGAAGAGCATGAAGGTGGAGCGCGAGGAAAAGGAAGATCAAAACTGGATGACGGATATTCAGGAGGGATGGCGCGAGGTTGTAACCAATAAGGGAGTGCTGCTGCTGGTCATTATTATCTCTCTGGTTACCTTCTACCTCGGATTCCTGGAGACGCTGATTGGCCCAATGCTCTTGTCTTTCACGGATGCCAAAACACTTGGAACATTTCAGTCAGTTAGCGCTATTGGTATGCTGATCAGCAGTTTATGTATCGGCATATTCACGATGACGAAGAAATACGCCAGTGTGCTGGTGATGGGTTTGATCATGTGCGGACTGTCCTTCTCACTACTTGGGGTCTCCACGAACATTTATTTTATCATCTTCGCTGGCTTCCTGTTCCTCTCTTCACTTCCGTTTGTCAACATGAGTGCGGATGTGTTGGTGCGTAATAACATTGCCAACGAGAAGCAGGGCAGGGTCTGGGGCATCATCGGTATTCTGTCACAGCTCGGCTTCATCATCGCGTACAGTTTGGCCGGATTTCTGGCCGATCACGTGTTCAACCCGCTCATGATGGAGGGAGGGGCACTTGCATCTTCCTTGGGGCAAATCATTGGAACCGGGCCGGGCAGAGGTATTGCCTTACTGTTTATCATTGCAGGTCTATTCGTGATCCTGATCGCCATCATTACATCTCGTCTGAAAATGATCAAGACACTGGAGCAAAGCAGCGATATTTCATCTCCTCCCGATGTAGGTGGATTGGCACACGATTAGGGAAAATAATGCATCAGAACTGATTATGTTAACAGGAAACGAGAACGGAACAAATTGCCAAGGGGTGTTCTCACAGTGGGAGAACACCCTAACAAGTTTAGTGAAATATTACCGTTTAACGATGTACCGAATAGAGGCGCCTGATAAAATGAATCATGCTATCGTTCGATGGTTCAAGCAAACCAAGCTAAAGTTGTTAGATTATTATTCATTGAGTGGTGCGCCGTTTTAAATCTTTCAACGAAATCGATCCTGCCAGTTTATCAATAAAGTGTTGGACCAGAGTTCGCGAAGTTCCTTTATCCCATGATTGGTTACTTATGTAGTATATCGCCGCTTTTGTTTAATTAACGATTAGATTACCGTAACTTTCCATGGATTGGTAACGTTTAGAATGTGAATAGCACGGAAATGTGGCTAAAGCTAATAAAGAATGCGGAGTGAACAGTTATGAAAATGTACTCTAAGGGCGCCTTAATATCGGGTTTCGTAGTTTTTATCCTTAGTGTTTCAGGCGGTCTCATGGTATCCCAGAATACAAGTGCTAAAAATACGATTATTCCAAGTCATATCACGGCTATCAACTATTTTGAAAATGAATTTGGACTGACATTCGGTAGGATTGAAGATTTCAAATCCGTTGAAATACTACCCGACTTAATCTATGCAGGAAGTGTAGACGGCATTGCTGGATATGTCATGAAAACAGATTATCTTAGTGAAACTACACGGATTGCCCCGCTTTTTGATGTTGACGGGAAAACCATCATTGGTTCTATTTTTGTTGGTGGTAAGAAAACGAATTATCCTAAAAATCGTAATGGGCAAACTTACGGTTCTGCCGTTGAGGCTACTTCTCCAGAAACAGAACCTCAACTAATTGAGGCTATTGGTGTGGATGGTACAGAAGGATATGTACTGAAAAAGGACCTGGATGGCGAGCAACCAAGTACACCTGAAGAAGCCATTGCACTACAGAACAGTAGAGCAGCGGATGGCCGTGATATTCCGCTGTATGATCTGGATGGTGAAAACGTGATTGGTGTGTTTCATGTTGGGGGAAAGTAATCAAAACCGTAGAAAGAACTATTACTCAAATCAATCAATATTTTACAGATTATTCCATTATTCATCATCTTGAAGTTGCTGTTGGTGGAATTAGAATCGTGAAAAAAGAACTGCCAGAACATCAAGGAAAAGGGGGTGCTCAAAAAGTCTTTACAATGGTTGAGCAGATATATGATGATGCAAAGTCATGGAAATCGGGTACCATCTTACAAGAAAAAGGAAACTGTTATTTATATGAAAAGATAGGCTATAAAAACACGGGTGCAAGAAAAGTAATTAACGACAAAATGACAATGGTATTTTATGAAAATCAACAAGAAGTTTATCATAGACTTTCTATTAGAAGATGAAATCCTACTCATAACGACTGATTCAACTAACAGGAAACGATAACCTCAATAAAAAGAAGGAGGCAGCCGATCCACGTGTGATCGGCTGCCTTTGTTCAATTAACTCAGGTTAGTTCATAATTGCAAGTGCACTCGCATTTTAGAGATTAATACTTAAATTGGATTGTCAAACGCTCTAACTGCTGTGACATATCCGACAAGGTTGTGGCTAAGCTCGTAATTTGCTCCATTGAAGCCAGTTGTTCTTCTGAAGATGCAGCTATATTTTGTGAGTTGTCTGCAGCTTGAAGCGCAAGATTGGAGACTTGCTCTTGACCCGCTGTTATTTCCTGGACACTTGCAGTTATCTGCTGTGTAACACTGGCGAGTTCTTCCGTTTGTTGTGCGATAAAGTTTGTGGACCCCACAATTTTGTTGAACTGTTGTTCTGTCTCACTAGCAATCTGTATACCGGAGTCGACGTCCTGTTTAACTCGTTCCAACGTTTTAAGAGATTGCTCTATATCTGTACGCATATCATGAATCAACGTGGAAATCTGCCCGGATGACTGATTCGATTGTTCAGCAAGTTTCCTCACTTCAGCAGCAACTACGGAGAAACCGCGGCCTTCTTCTCCTGCACGGGCAGCCTCAATCGAAGCATTTAAAGCCAGAAGGTTAGTCTGCTTTGCGATATCCGTAATGGCATGTAGCATCGTACCGATCTGCTGGCTGCGTTCATCAAGCATCCTCATTACTACATCGGTTTCATTAACGGAATGGTTAATCAGGTTCATTTGCTTCGTCGTGTGCTCTATGGCAGTACTACCTATATTCGCTAATTCCATCGCATCAACAGAAGAATCAGCAATAGTTGATGAGCTTTCCGCTATTCGCTGGATACCAATTGATATTTCCTCGAGTGAGTTGGTTGTCCTTTGAAGCATCATTTGTTGCTCCTGTGCGCCGACTGCGGATTCTTGGATCGAAATGGTGATATTCTCAGTTGCTTGACTGGTGTGCTCTGCTCCAAGGGTCAATTCTTTGGAGGATGAAGCTACCTGCTTTGTGGAGAGGTCGACTTGTCTAATAAGATATCTTATGTTTTTAATCATTTCATTAAAGTCTTTAGACAGCTCACCTATTTCATCTTTGGACTTCATTTTGACTTCTTCAACGGTTAGATCACCGTCCGCAACGGACTTCAGACGTTTGGCGATCTTAAGGATAGGCTTCGTTAGACGCCCTGAGACGATGCTGACGATAACTGATCCGAGAACTACTGCAACTGCCGTAACTATTATTACAAGATAAAGAACTTGCGTTGCACCGCTGTTGAACTCACTTAAATATGCACCTGAACCGATGATCCAGCCCCAATGTGGATCCATTTCAACATATGAAACTTTCGTTTCTATTTCACCTGTATCAGGTAGAGCCCACTTATAGGTGACAAATCCCCCTCCGGCTGATCCAACCTTAACAAGCTCTTTCCCCAAATACACGCCATCTTCCGTTACGACATCTGTCAAATCTTGACCTTCATTTGAAGGATTCATCACGGAATGAGCACTCTTATCAACTGCCCATGGATATCCTGTTTTCCCTACAGTATATTCACTTTTTACAGGCCGCTTATTTTCTGCATTTTTTTCACCGAGCAGTTCGACGCGGAGTTTTTCCTGTGCTTGCTCCAATGTTAAATCTCCGCTCTCTACTTGCTCATTGAGGATGCTAATCATGCCAATAACCATATTCACACTATTTTCAAGTGCTGCCTTGCCTGATTCATTCATTTCATTTTTCGAAACCGTATACGAAGTGAACCCTATCACAATCGTGGGCACAATTAGTATAGCCAAGCATAGAGTGACTAACTTTGTTCTCAAAGATCTCATTTTTAGTATGGATACAATCTTTGTTTTCACTGTATTTCCCCCTCAACACAACAATTTACAGCTCCCATAACTTTAATAGTTAAAATTTAAAATAAAAGTCTGTACATAATATATCGAAAAAATATACTGTAAAATGAAGTCCTCGAGCTATGCCTTTCCTCTTATCTGAATCCACTTGAACTACTAAAAACATTACGACTGGGAGTTTGTGTTAGTTTTTGGTTTTTGTATAGAAATGCTGTTAATGGACTACGCTTAAGGTTAGATGTGATCTTATGAAGGAGGTCATTGTTTTTTGAAATTTGAACTAGGACGTTGCTTACTGAATGAACGATTGATGGAATCCGGAAAGTCAGCGGAATGGCTGGCAAAGGAATTGCTTATTAAACCAGAACGAGTTTACGATTTTATCGAAAACAAAAGAGTGATGCCGCTCAAAATTGCCATCTCGATCGCTGATTCCATCGGTTGTGATGTTCGTGCCTTGTATGAGTTAATTCCGAATGATTATGAATTAATGGGAGATTAATGAAATAAGTGGTAGGTTATGTTAAAGATAAAAATGTGCTTCATAAAATTTGGAGGAAATGCCCTTGCCTAAATGGATTGTTTCATTGATTTGTGTCTTTACGCTTTCTGTTGGAATCAACAATGACCTACTCATCGCATCAGCTCAACCTACGCAAGCTTTTTCAAATGTAGATTTGGACAAGCTGCAAACTGCTGCGGATTTCAAACTCTTTACGCCGTCTTACTTGGTTGAAAACTATAAATTACAAATTAAGGAACCATACCCGTTTGATCTTAGACAATCAGTTTCAAAAGTTAGACTTCATTTTTTTGATGAATCAGGACAGACATATTTGTTTGGAATTGAAGAACATAAGGCGGGTGGATATAAAGTAAACCGAGTTGTCACTAACGTCGATGTTCGTAACCAATCAAGTACAACAAGAACTATAGTCGAGGATTTTAAATTTAATGAACGTGGAGAGAAAATGAACATTAATGGAATCGAAGGGCGATTTGAACCATGGGCTAACCATATATCAGGAGGATACTTACGATGGGTACAAAATGATACTTTCATTGAAATGGATAGCAAAGAATTAACTAAAGAGGAAATGATCGCGTTAGCAAAATCAATGAGATGATTCAGTAATTCAAATTAACGGAAAACGAAAGCAATTAAGGCTGCCAGCTTACATGGGAGCCTATTTTATTTGACTTTTAGTAGACCACGAAAGCGGAATGACTTGTATTCTTGAAATTAAGCAACAAATTCATTATAAATCCGTTGTAGTATGAGAGAGGTGATATGATGTGACAAAAATGAGTAGTTGGATCTTAATGTTGGTATTAGTGGTACCCATGATATTTGCTGGGTGTTCATTAACAGAAAAAAATGAAGAAATTGTGACTCAAAGTGTAGTAGTAACTGATTTTGTTCTCGAAGTAACAACGCCAACTATTATAGTTACTGGTGAAGCAATAAAAGTAAAAGGGACTCTTAAATATACTGGTATTCAACCCGTTGAAGTTTCCCATGGAAAACCAATCATTCGTTTTTACTTTTCGGGTAGTAACGAGGAGCGTAATTATAAGGATATGGCATATTTAACTGAGTTTAAGTCAGGTCAACTAGTTGAGGTTGAAGATGAATTTATAGTAACAAAAAAAGGGAAACAAAAACTTCTTGTAAATATTGATGGGGATATCTCATTAACAATGAATCCAATTGAAATTCTTGTTAAATAATCTTAGTTGAATTCAACTAACGGGCAGGTTAGTTTTAATTTGAGGTATCGCTGCACGGAATCAATAGAACGAGCTATGTGGTAAAATATAGGAGGAGTACTATTCGAAAAATGAGGAGGCAACAAATACATAATGGTCAATGACCTATACCGAAAAATTGGTCCCTTGTTTATAAAGAAAAATCTAGTTCAGTTAGCATTTCAGTTTTTTATTTCTGCGTTAATCGGAGTTATATATACATTTATGATCATTGATGAAACAATAGGTGGCTATATTAATAAAGTATTACCCAGTAAGGATGGACCAGATTTTTATCATTATCTGCCCGTTGTGATCACTGTGTTAATTTACTCGTGTTTCATTCAAAGAAAAGAAAGAATTTTTATAGAAAAAATTTCATTCAGTTGTCTTCATATTTTGATTGCAATACTAAGCTGTATTTCTTCTCTTATCGTTATAATGATGGTTCAATTCCCATTGATGAATTAATACATCATTACGCTTACGGAAAAGGTTGTTGAATAAAAACAAGAAAGCAGCCGATTTATGTTGAACTGTACCTCCTATTGTCAGATGATATCTAACTATTGGGTTGCAGTTCATGTGATTGGCTGCTTTTATTCAGCTAACGGGCAGGTTAGTGTAATTCTTACGTCGAATAAATCTACTATTTGAGCGGGCACTTATACTAAAGGGCAGAATACCACGAAGCTTAGGAGGAGTAGGAAGATGATTCGGGGTGTAATTATTGAAGGGATGTCTACTGTAGGAAAAACATCATTATTTTCTGCTATAAAGAGATTACATAGTCAAACACCGAATAATGAAAAAACTATAATTGCAATAAGTGAACACTATTCACAAGTATTACATTCACACCAAGGTGTTTTAAGATCCATGGATAAGGATGAACATATTTCACTTCTAAGTCGACATGTTGATTATCTTGAACAACAATTCGATTGGATTAACTTTCTTGGTCATTCCAAACCATCCAAAGGTATATTTTTTCTTTTAGAGAGGTTTCATGTAAATCATAGAGTCGCATTTAAAGCCTCTCCTGAGATTGAGTTGCTTGAGAACCGTCTATCCATGATGAATGCACATTGTGTACTCTTAACCTTGACCCCGGATGCTGTTGAGTCTAGGTATATTGAAAGTCGCGGTGAAGCTTGGAAGTCATATGTTATGGGGGATTCTAGTACTCCCCAAGTATGTGAAACGTTTTTAGATAATCAAGAAAATCTTCGAATGGCTACGAAACAATCATTGATTCCAACTATAGAGATTAACACAGATAAAGCGGATTGGGATGCTTATGCGAAACAAGTCCTTACGGATTTAGGTTAAACGATGGCGTTCAACCAAGACGCTATGGCATCCAGACAGAGATCAGTTAAATCGAATGAAAAGCTTCATTGATGAAACGAGCGGAAGACAACATGTTTAAGTAATCGATGAGACCAGGAGGGGAATTCGAAATGAAGACGATCAAGTGTATGATGGAACACCTGTACTGGGCAGACGGACGTATCCTGGACGCGCTCGAAGAGAGTGGGACGAAGAACAAGGACCTTCTGAAACTGGCTCGGCATGTTGCGGTCGCAGAACGAGTCTGGCTGTCCCGATTGCAGGGCAAGGGCAGCGCGCAATATTCGTTATGGGAAGAAGCGGAAGACCTGACGGCGCTCCGGACGATGTTCGAAGAAAATGCAGAGCAATATCGCGTCTATATCGAAGGGCTTGAGGAATCTGAGTTGGACGAAATGATCGAATACGCGAATCAGAGTGGGGTTTCATTCCGAACATCCGTCCGGGACATCCTGTTGCAGGTTCTCTTACATGGGCAATATCACCGGGGACAGATCAACCGGGCACTTCGGATCGAATCGGCAGAGCCTGTCCAAGTCGATTACATCACATTCGCGAGGCTCTAACGGGCAGGATAGCGTGGTGTATGGAGGACTGAATATTCATAGATAGGTTTCTTAATAAGAGGAAAAGAAACCTATCCCAGGGATAACCGAATGAAAATTAAGAAAAAAGAGATTTCAATTAATCATTAAACTCTACAAACACATGCATATACTTATCTAATCCTGGAAGACCGGTTGTTTCTTTGATATCCAAAAACTTAAGTTTTTCTTCCCAGTCCACTCTTTCTTGGTCGGACTCATCAGCAGCTACTTCAAAAATATATGCTAGAACAAAGGCATTGATACTCGATTCTCCCTTTTTCAATTGTACCCAATCTTGCGGAAGAGCTACTTGGTTCTTACCCACTGCGATGCTTTTACCAGAAAAATTAAGAATCAATTCCTGTCCTTGATTTTTAATCGTAGTTACTTTGTTCTTTCCATCCCATTTAATTGTTGCTCCGGATGCTTTAAAGACATCCTTCACTGGAACATAAATGGAGTTATACGTCGTTGTAGTCAACTTGTGGTCCTTTGTGATATTTAACAAGACCTTCTTTAATGAAGGATTATACACATTCGCCGCACGTTCCTTAAAAGGTAGATCCAATAAGGATTGATCTAATGCAGATGCAACCGACGATACACTTACAACTAAACTTAACATCAACAATAGAGAAACTAATCGCTTCATCTTGATTCCTCCTTAAGTATTGTTATTCACGTAACATAAACGCTACAAGACAGGAAAATGTTTCCTTTAAAATCCATTTGTATGAAAAGGGAGGTTAGGCATGGAAATTAAGATACGAGAAATTGTAGCGAATGATTATACTGAAGTTGTTTTTTTATGGAACGATGTGCTTGAGATTCGCAATGTTGATGATGAAAACTTCCGGGTTACTATAGAAAAAATGAATGAGGATGGGAATTACAAAACATTTGTTGCATTATTTGAAAATGATGTGGTTGGTTTTGTAACTATAGTTCAGGCATTGTCCATAGGGGTTGCGATTGGTTATTTACATATACAAGCTCTGGCCGTTAAAAAGGAATTTCAGCATCGTGGGGTAGGTACACAACTATTAAGACACACTGAAAATTATGCTAAAGAACTCGGAATATCTAGTATTATTTTATGCAGCGGATTCAAGCGAACGGACGCCCATGCTTTCTATGAGCATAATGGCTATGACAAAGATTCATACTGCTTTGATAAGCTTATTAACCTTGGCTAGTAAGTAATAATTGAATCAAACTAATCAATATTTCCTTTACTTGAGAGGGGATTGAGACGTATAATCCGTTCAGACATCAGAGCAAGAAGAGGGGAAAAATGATTATGAATAACGGGTTAGTCAACGCTATTATTGCGTATATCATGTGGGGGGTTCTCCCGCTTTATTGGAAGTTGTTTAGCGAAGTTCCGGCAGGCGAGATTCTGTCGCATCGTGTTGTATGGTCATTCGTTTTTATGGGTATTCTGGTCGCTGCCCAGCGCCGCTGGGGTGACATAAAGCGGATTGCAACTAACCGCTCGCTTCTTCTGTCCCTCACCGCCAGTGGAATGCTGATTGCAGTTAATTGGCTTATCTTCATCTGGGCGGTCAACAACGGCCATGTCGTAGAGACAAGCCTTGGCTATTATTTGAATCCGTTGCTGAACGTCCTGTTAGCGGTTCTCTTCCTTCGTGAGAAGCCAAACCGCGGGCAATGGCTCGCGATTGCCATCGCTGGCGCAGCGGTGCTTATCATCGCGATTGACTATGGACGGTTTCCGTGGGTCGCGATCTCGCTGGCTGCGTCATTTGGCTTGTACGGCCTGGCGAAGAAAAAGATCAAGCAAGACGCTTCTATAGGTTTATTCTCGGAGACGGCTGTAGTCCTGCCTGTCGCTCTCGGCTACTGGATCTATTTGGCCGTTGTGGGAAAAACGACGGCATGGACGCTGCCTGCGCCTACGTTCATTGAATTGCTTCTTTCCGGCGTTGTCACGGCGCTGCCGCTGCTCTTTTTTGCGCGAGCAGCCGCCCGGATGTCACTGTCAACGCTCGGCTTCGTTCAATATATCGGGCCGACGATCATGTTGTTACTGAGCATATTCGTATTCAAGGAATCGGTCTCGCCGGTTCTGCTCGTTGGCTTTGCGCTCATCTGGACAGCGCTCGTCGTGTACGCTACAGCATCGATTCGCGGCACAAAACTCGCGAAGGCGAGCTGATGGCACAGACCCCGTATCATCAAAATGGCTCTTTCCGTCCGATAAGGCGGAAAGAGCCATTTTTTGTTTGTGGTGTTATCTGACACTTTGAACAAGAGCCGAAAGGCACCTATAAGTTGATAAGAAAGATTTTTAATCCTCTGAAAAAGCTTCCATTTATAGTATGATAAGACTATCGCTAGCTTCTTCAAACATGGCCTGTATTATCTCTGCGGCTATCGGGCAAAGGCCATATCGAATGATCACGAAGACCATCCTATAGATAAAGATAAGGAGACCAAATATGACCGTAACTTCGATTATCGAACAAATCCGTATTATCGAATACGATCCCTCCTACGCTGCCGCAGTCGCTGATATGTGGAACCGCAGTAACGAAAGTTGGGGAGGTGGCACCAACCAGAGAACGGAGGATACCGTTCGCCGGGAGATGGAGACTTCGTCCAATCTTCATGTATTTCTGGCCGTTCATAAGAAAGAGGTTGTTGGCTTCTGTAGTTTTGCCCACTACCGCTATGACGAGAATGCCCTGTATGTACCGCTGTTGAATGTGCGCCCCGATTATCACGGCTACAAGGTCGGACGTAATCTGATCCTGAATGCCGTTCGCAAGACCGTGGAAGCGGGATGGCCTCGCCTGGATCTGTTTACATGGGCAGGTAACACCAAGGCTGTACCGATGTACAAGAAATGCGGGTTCTTCTGGGAGAAAAAGGATGAAAATGTGCATCTGATGAACTTCATCCCGACCATCTTGCAGACGGAAGCACTTGCTCCTTATTTTGAGGACCTGGATTGGTACGCAGATAGCACCCGTGAACTCGTCATCGAGCCGGATGGCCGACGGGAGCGTGGTTTCGATTTCTTTGATTATTCTTGGAAAAAGGGAGATATCTCCTTGCGAGCCGAATTCGAGAAATCGGGTCGCGGGCTGACAGCTCTCGAAACACCGGAGTACGAAATTACCACAGAGATCGACGATCATGATCTCGTATTTGGTTCCACATACAAGGTTCGCTACCGAATCACGAACCGCTCAGCATCCGAGCTGAAGTTCGAGATCAAGGGTCAGGACAACAAAAATATTCGTTTTACGCTGGACGTTGCAAGAGCGGTTGCTCCGGGAGAAACGGTAATCGTGGAGGGCGAATTCCACCTTGATCCGGTTCAAGAGGAGCAGAGTCAGAATAAGACCCATCCCGTTGTCACAAGCACATGGCTGATTGGTGGCAGAAAAGCCGAGTTTCGTATGGGCGTTGCCCCGAAATTCCCGGCCAAGATCAACACGGCGTTGCCCGTGAAAGAGCTCTATACAAGCGTTCCTACTGAGCTATACCTGAACGTGGAGAATAATTTTGATGCCGAAGCAGTGTTCACTTTTGACTTGCCAGAAGAAGAATTCCTGGAGTGGGCAGAACGTTCGGTGAGCCTTACGGTCCCTGCAAAAGGCAAAGCATCTGTACCGGTAGCTTTCACCTTGCGTTCGTATGGTCTCTATTCGCAGGAAGTAGAGGTAACAGCTGTTCCGACGGATAGACAAGAGGTATCTTTTACAACCAAGCTGTCTGTTCTAATGAAGGGAACACAAGGACGTTACGGTGGGGAAAACGGGGAACAGTGGGTGGCCGTGAACGGTGCATTCTCCCTCCATATGAGCAAGCAAGAGAACAACATGTGGATTGAATATCCTGGCTCCGTCCACACGTTCTGGTGGACCTATCCGAAGCTGGGTAAGCCATTTGCAGAAGAGTTTTCCAAGAAACAAGCCAAGGAAGTCAACATCTATCCGGAGGGAGAAAACCAGGTTCTCGAAGCACTGTATGAATCGGAAGATTTCCCAGGTATAGAGATCAAGTCCGTGGTCAAACTGTCTGCTCACGGAATTGCGGAGTTTTACCACGAAATTGGGAATACTCGCAGCGCAGAACTGGAAGAGAATATGTTCTTGATGACGAACTTTGGTTTCTTCGGCAACCGGCTTATTCTCCCGTACCAAGGCCGTTATGTAGACATGGGCGATGCGTACTCTGGCGATCCGAGTCACTGGGACAGCGCCCAAATTACAGAGAACTGGCTGTTCTGCAAGGAAGAGTATGGTGCTTGCGGTATCTATTGGGACCCTTCGCTGAAGCTGCTTCGTCCGGAACACACGCTGGGGTTACAGTATGAGCTAGGCCGGATTCCAGCAGGAGCCGTTGTGCAAACAAAGGCGACCGTATTTGCTCTGAATACCTTTGCCAAATGGCAGGATTTCCGATCATTCGCTCAAAAACGGCATAGCCCGGTTGTACCGAAGCTGGACAACCATCTTGAGCTGGCATTGGGTGGTGGCAATCCGTTTGCCCAGGATGTGCTGACAGCAGAACTGATTGAACGGAAGATGGTCCCACTCGCTGGAAACCTGGAACTGTACGTGCAGAATGGTGGCACACCAGAGCATTTAGCTGCTGATATGGAATTAAATCGAGAGCAGGATCTGCGCTCTGCTAAATTGCAGTTCTCCCCTGCGGAAAAGGATGAGACAGGAGAGAGCGAATTTGGCTGGAAGGTTCGGGCCGTATATCGAGGCGAGGATCGGATTCATGAACGTACAGCCCTCTGGTATCCGCAGACAGGAACAGCCGTTGATTGCGTGATTGAAGAAGGTCCAGCAGGTCCTGTGTACACGGTGAGCAACGGAGTTCTTTCGATGGCAGCTGCCCCTGGTTTCGGAAGTGTCGTGCATTCTTTGAAGTACCAGGGTGAAGAATGGCTGGACAGCACGTATCCGGAAGCAGCCCCGCGTTCCTGGTGGAATCCGTGGTACGGCGGACTTGGTGTAGGTATCCCAGGTATGAACGGTTTCAGCCGTCAGTTGGAACAAAGAAGCGCGGCATGGACGGAGCGAAAGGATGAATTCGGTAACGTCTGGAAAGGAATTCAGATCACAACCCGCATCGAGAAGCATGAAGCGAATCGGGGAATCACGGTACAGCAGCATTACCTCATGCTGCCCGGCGTTCCAGTTCTCTGTGAGTTGCACTCGGTTAAGAATGAAAGCGGATTGGCGCTGGATTACTCGCTAGCCGAGGAACATTTCTTCAAACCATCGTCAGTCTTTGCTGATGGTTGGCTGGAACACCCAGAGCAAGGGCGGTATCCTCTAGGAAAGGTAGACGGATATCTTCAGTCCAAGGGTTTCTTGCGAATGGGAGCAGTTTCGCGTAAAGACATGCTGCATGCAGTGAATCGTTACCCTAATCAGAATGCTGCGGGGTTTGTGAACAATGTGGTGCTTGGTCACAATGTGTATCACAATCTGCCACTGATGAACGGGGAAACGGTCTGGACAGAGCCGACCTATCTGATTTTGGGGCAAACTCCTCTGAATCCAGAGGATGTACGAGGCCTTCTGCAGCTAAACTTTGCAACTTCAAAAGGTGAAAAGGAGGCTTAACATGCCGATTATTGATATTCACATTCATCTGTCGGACATCGACAGCTTTCATCGAACGGCAATAGATTTATCGAAAGTGGATTATTCTGCCGCTGGCCTCAAGGCGGAGTTTGATAAGAACGACGTGATTCTTGGCATCGGAATGGGGGTTACGGAGCAGACAAAGGGAGCATTCCCGGATTCCAGTTCTCCCAACCCGATGGGACTTGATTTGGAAGAAACGGTTCCTTCATTCCTCATGGAATGCGTCGGCATTAATCCAAACCACCTTGGTGGTGATAACGCTCAGGCCGAGCTGGACCGGATTGAAGCACGATTGCAAGCTCCTGAGGTAGCCGGAATTAAACTATATGCGGGGTACTATCATCACTACGTGTATGACAAAATCTACACACCGGTCTATGAACTCGCAGCAAAGTATAACGTGCCGGTGGTCATTCATACGGGGGATACATACTCGATGAATGGATTGCTCAAATATGCACATCCGCTGACCGTGGACGAATTAGCTTTTCAACAGCGCGGTGTGAATTTTATGATCTGTCATTTGGGTGATCCTTGGGTGATGGATGCCGCTGAAGTCGTGGCGAAAAATCCGAACGTTTACGCAGATTTGTCAGGCCTTGTTGTCGGTGATCGGCCCCATTTTGAACGGTTTATGAGCGAACCCTTGTTCATGGATCATTTCCGCCGGGCGCTTGTGTATTCGGATCATTACGAGAAAATGCTGTTCGGAACCGACTGGCCGCTCGCGCCGATCGATCTGTATGCAGAATTCGTCCGTCGACTTGTGCCAGAGCAGCATCATGAGAAGGTATTCTACGAGAATGCTTTTGGTTTATTTCCGCGCATTAAACAGCGAATTGCAGATCTGGGTTAAGCACCAGTTCATAATTGTTTGTGAAAAATGTATGCCATGTAGGTCAGGGAAGCATATGATGTTCATACTGAATCCCTATAATGTAAGCTCCTGTCACTTCTGGTGGCAGGAGCTTTTTTTCGGCAAAATAGTGAATTCATCTTATGCTTGACCTGGAATAAGGAGGGGATTAGGAGAACAAAGGTTGAGTTACCATCTTCATATACTTTTTTAAGTCGTCTTTTGCATATGAGTGTTGTTCCCATACCCCAAGGTTCCAACTCATATAGCGGATGCCAAGGTATCGGGATGCCCGGGAGAAATACTTTTCGAATTGATCTTGTGGAATATCGTATCCGTGGGAACTTAGGGCCTCCCGATAGATGTCTACTTGTTTTAAGTGGCTACAGCGTAAAGGAATATCAAAGAACAGGGAGCCATACCTTGCTTCCTCCTAATCGATATAGATATGATCAATTTTACAGCGCGGCGTGTTTTGACCCAAACTAAAAAACGCCACAATCGGGGAAGTGACGTTTGGATATATGGATTACTGGCTTATATAGTGTTTAAGGAGAAATTAATTTATTTTTATGGGATTCGTTAGAAGTATAAAATTATTAATGAAGCCCTCTTTTTGAAGAAATATGGCTTCCACTTGTTGCGTTTTCAAATCATAGAAATAAATTCCTCGTTCCTGATTCACGTTTGCTTTTGTATTTTCTCCGAGGAAATAGAAACCCTGCCCGTCTTTGGACAAAAACAATCCACTCCTCGCTTTAATGGGAAGATCAATTTCGTTTCTTTCTCCTGTTTTAATATTAACCATACTATATTTAATTGGATTCTTGTTGATATGTTTTGCAGTGGCAATAAGAATTTGGTCTCCCCTTGTTGATAAAGTTAAAATTTGTTCCTCCTCTAGTTCAATAACCTTGCGTGTCTGTTTAGAGATTGGATCTATCTCAATGATCGTATGGTTTGGAGGGACCATCGGTGTTTGCGCCTTATTGGACTGCTCCATATGAATATACTGCTCTTCTTCAGAATATTGGATGGCATAGGTTTTACTCGTTTCCGGGTTAAACGAAATCTCCCATGTAGTTGTATCCAAATCATCGTCATTCAAGATGTTCATCTCTTGTGTTTTCTGATCAAAGAAAATGACTTTGACAGGACGCTCTCCCTTTTTAACAGCAGCCATAACCAAAGTATGATCAACGGTATCTGGAATAATTGAATTAATTGCAAATAAGCCTGTGCTTAATTGTTGAGTCTTTTGTGCCTGAATATCATAGGAAAACAACTCGTCACCCTTATCTTTTCCAACTCCTGAATAATAGATGGTGTCATTTGCTAAGGAAGCTACAGTTAAGGGATATTGTGAGGTATAAGGTAAATCAGATAGTTTAGTTAGAGCCTTCGTTTGGAGGTCGTATGTGTATACTCTCATGATCATACCATCATCGGTATCTGTTCCATTAACATATTCCGTGTTTGTAATTGAGAGATATTCATATGCTTCTTCTTCTGGACCACACCCTGCAATGAAGAGAAGTAAAGTTATTACGACTGCAATAAATTGGTTGGGTAAGATTGTTCTTTTCATTATCTTTGCACCCTTTTCACTAAAAGAAACGATAGATGAATTCAAAGTGAATTATACCTTTATTTTACAAATGGAGTAAATGAAAAAAATATAATACTAGTTACATATAGTTCTATTTTTATTTAGATGAATATGAGTTTTAAAAAAACATTTTTAGTGCAAACGTTTTTCCTGCTGAATAATTGATTGATATCTACCGATATAAAGTTAACCCATACAATATTGGACACAATCAAGGATGAAATGGAAGGTGGATTCATTTGGTATTCGCGAAGGCGAGAGAACGCATGATCAACATGTCGTTCAGAGTCAAATTGCCGCTAATGATCAGTTTACTGGTAACCCTCGTATTGGCGGTAACTGCGGTATTATCTTACACTGTAGCAGCAGTGATTACCCTCGACAAAAGCAAGGATGAGATTAAAGCAACCTCTGACCGGATTGGTGCGGGCTTGTTCACCTCATTAACGTTGGAAGAACAGTCCACATTTCTAATTACAACGCATCGCACATTCCAGGACCTGCTGGAGATTCGAAATAGCGAAGGACAGAATGATGATGTCTTTTTCTCGGAAAATAGTGAACTCGTGGATAAAGCCAATGGGATATTGGCAGACAGCCTCGCAGGGATGGAAGGCAACAGCAATATCATATTGCTGGACCGGAAAGGCATCGTCGTTGCAGCGAACGATCCTGAAGCCCTCGGGGGAGAACGTGCAGATCGAGCGTATTTTCAACAGGCGGTTCAAGGCCAGAATGTAATTAGTGAAGGGGTTATCTCCAAGTCACTGGGTACGCTGGGTACCGCTTTTGCAATGCCGATCTACGATGAAAACAAACAAGTGGAGGGCGTACTCGTATCTACCGCATCAACCTCGTTCTTCGTTGACCAGCTTCAGAATATCAACATTAATGAAGAGGGAAAAGTCATTATTCTGGACCGCGTAGGCACGGTAATGTTCAATTCGGCGGATGAGAAGATGGCGGGGCAGAAGCTTGAGTCTGGTGAATATCAGTCACTGATTGATCTGCCTTCTAATGAGCAACTGCAACAAGGTGATGTTAGCACAAAGGACAAAGTAATCTTTTATTCCAAAATTCCAAGATCAGATTGGACCATCATTGTTGAAGATAAACTAAGTGATGTGCAGAAGCCATTAGAGAAAATGGCGAAACAGATGTATATCGTCCTGTTCAGCGCAATTGCGGTGTCTATCATCGCAGGAATACTGATCTCCTTACTGGTTACCAAACCCATTACAAGACTGACAGCATTGTTCAGACAACTTGCAGACGGGGATCTGACGGTGCAGGCTAAGGGCAAATATAGCGGAGAATTCAAACAACTGGTGGACAGCTTTAACACGATGGCGGCGGGCAACCAACAGCTGATTTCCAGCATGAATCATTCCATCAGCGTGCTGAAAACAAGTACAACTGAACTGGATCACTCCACTCAGCAAACCTCGACTTCTATTGCCGAAACCACGACAACGGCGTTTGAAATTTCACGAGCGATGGAATCTCAGGCCAATGATACGGAAGCGATCGTGGATAAATTCATGAACGTGGGCAATAAAATTGAGAACGTCAATGAGATGTCACAGTCGGTGAAGCTCAAGGCAGATGAGATCACGGATGCATTCAAGAGCAACCATGAGGTCATTGATGCGTTGATTGCAGTGAATGAACAGAACGAGGCTGAAGTAAACAATATTTCCAAGATTACAGTGCAGCTCGCTGAAAGCTCCTCTGGCATTCACCAAATTACAGGTACGATAACCGAGATTGCGAATCAAACGAAGCTGCTTGCACTCAATGCCTTTATTGAAGCCGCTAGGGCAGGCGAGCATGGGCGTGGCTTCGCCGTAGTTGCATCGGAGATCCGCAAACTGGCGGAGCAGACCACAGCCCAGTCGGAGGATATCAGCCGGATTGTGATGCAGACGATTGATCATGTCGAGCAGAATAACCGGAGCGTACAAGCCATTGAGGCGATTGCTGAACAGCATAAGAGCAGTGTAGGCCAGACCAAAGAAACGTTCAATTTTGTCACTCAAAATATGAATGAAATGATGGACCAGGTTCAGGCCATTGCCTCTGAGATAGAATCCATTGAACGCGATAAGGATGACGTGATTGGAGCTGCACAGAACTTATCTGCTTCGGGTGAAGAAGTGTCTGCATCCGTGGAGGAAGTAACCGCGACGATGGAGGAACAGTCAGGCATGACCGAGCATCTGTCAGAGATGGTACAGACCATCGATGGATTGACCAAACAGCTTGCCGAAGCATCATCCCGGTTCAAAACAAAGTAAATAAACGCATGAGGTCATTTGACGAGATCGGATGTAAAAACCGTAACGATTCTGGTTCAGTTCAAACCAGAATACAATTCTACCTCCAAGCCTGTTTAGTTAAGGGCGAGGAGGTTTTATTTTTTTATAGAATAGAGGCCCAATGACATCAATAGGAAATATTATGTGAAAAGTGAGGTTAACAACGAAACATTTACTGTTATATCTACGTCTAAATAGGAAAGTATTGTAAATTTAGAGTGAGAAGGTGGGGAACTTGATGCAAACAAGAAGAAAAGTATTCATTGGTTTCATCGCATGTCTCTTATTCATTCCTTCATTAGCTTCAGCTCAAGAAGCTCAACTGAGGGCACCCGTGGTCAAAGCAGTGAAAGTGAAAAAAAACTGCCCTTTAACTAAGGTGAAAAGTGAGAAACAAAAAGAAGATGGAGATAGAATCGTGAAAGACATAGTGATTCTTGAACCGCTTCAAACGCTCATAGACGAATATAAACTGAATAAAACAGAAGAAAAGATCGAAGTGAGTATTATGCTTAGATATGATCTGAACATCTCCAAACAAAAATTTTTGAAAACGAAATTCTCTGCGTTCAAGGACGCTGTCACCGACAAGGAGGGATTCGGAGGATATAGTTTTTTTGCCAAGTTGACGATCACCGAAATAGAGGAAGTGAGTACATGGGATGCAATCTCTACCATTTCACTCCCATCGGACACGGTGTCCATCTATTAATTAAGTTAAGAAGCCCTTATTACGCTGATTCTAGAGGGATTTGGCGGAGTTAAGGGCTTCTTTTATGATTTTTCAGAACTATAGGAGCGCAGCATATATCCAGTTCCTCTGACAGAGATAATAAATCGTGGCTTTCTTGGATGGTCCTCAATTTTATTACGAACTCGGTTTATGTATACATAGAGCAGATGAAGATCTATATTTTCCTCTGAGAGCCACATGAACTTATAAATCGAAAGCAAGGGGACTGTTTCATCAAGGTTATAAGCGAGACGTTGGAGAAGACGGAGTTCTAGTCTGGAAAGGGAGAAAGGAAGACCGTTTTTCATGAGAATAGATTGATCGATATCAATATAACAGTGATTATCAAGGATTATGGGCTTGGTCGATAAAATATCCATTGTTCACCTCGTTATAATATATAAACATTATTTTCCATAAGTGTATTATAGATGATAGATTTTGGATTGGAAAGACCTTGTTTGACGAATTTTAGGAAGGGTATGTAGAATTGTTGATAACCTAAACAAATTGTGAGATTTAAAAGTAAAAATCTAATGTATGCTTGTTTTGTAAAAAATTAATTAAACATCTAATGGAACGAAGATCATTACTGAACTCATTTACAAGAAAGGAGGGAACCATGGTTTTCTAGTTATTATTTCGAAATAGTACTTGAATTCCAAACTATTTAGTAAGGAGGAGTCCAGTCCATGAATTCAAAGAAATTTGTTAGGCGTATTAGTCTTTGCGTCTTATCCTGTCTTCTTGTTTTGCCTGCAACTGTTAGTGCGAATGGGGTTCAAATTACTCCAGATCATTTTCCCTTTAGCAAATCTCTACCCACTCCTGAAGTACAAGTCAATCTAATGGATTCTGAATCCGATCTGACGGAGACTAGTTTGTCTATCAACCTTAATAGGATGGAATATAACACCTTGGCAGTTCCTTCAAAAATTCTGGACAAATTGAAAGAAAGACTTCAGTCTAAAGCATTATATGCACATGCACAAGAAAAAATTGAAGTAAGTATCATGCTCAAGTATGATGCAGTTGTAACGAAGGAAGAATTCATAGAAAGAGAATCGGAAATATTCAGTGGCAATATCACAGATTTGAATGGTTTTGGTGGTTACAGTTTTTTTGCCGCATTAACGATTGACCAAATTGAACACCTGGTTCATATGGAGGAAATAGCTTCCCTTTCGACTCCGGACGATGTAGTTTCTGTATATGGTGAGCCGGATGAACATCAATCAGAGGTCTATTTGAATGGTGCTACCGAGATGACTGGAATCAAAAAGGGAAGAAGTGACTATGGCGTAACAGGTAATCGTGATGGAAAGGCGTCATATTCCAAAAATGATTCAGTTATTGCAGTAATTGATACGGGTATTGATGGTGGTCATATTGATTTGAGTGGAGGAAAAATTTTAGGTTGGAAGGACTTTGTAAATACATCCTCAACTACAGCTTATGATGACCTGGGTCACGGAACACACGTTGCCAGTATCGCAGCTGGGACTGGGGCAGGAGATCCCGGAGTAGAAACCGGAGTGGCCCCAGGTGCAGCTCTAGTAGGAATCAAGGTATGCTCTAGTAATACGAATTGTTCTATCCAGAACATACTGAATGCGATGGATTGGGTTATTGCTAATAAGGACACATATGGAATTGATATCATTAATATGAGTATAGGCAGTTCAGGCTCGGCTAATGCAAGTTTCTGCAATAAGGTGTCTAGTGCAGCAAATAATGGAATACTTACAGTAGTTGCTGCCGGGAATACATCAGGAGGATCTGACTATGGCTCACTTAATCTTTTTGCCAAATGTTCAGATGTGTTGTCCGTTGCAAATGTGGCTGATCCTTACGAAGGAGGCTGGTATCTAAATCCTTCCTCCAACCGGGGAACAGGATCGGTAGGTCCTACACTTGCGGCACCAGGAACTTCTATCCGTGCGGCTAAGGCGAACTCTACTAGCGAATATATTACCTACTCTGGAACTTCAATGGCGTCTCCTATGATTGCCGGATTAGCAGCACTTATGCTTCAAGCTAGCAATGGGAGTCTTAATTATGATTTTAAGATAGAAGATTATGGGATGTCAGGATATGATAAAGTATATGGCAATGGACTCATCCTAGGACATCAAACTATTAAAGCTGCTTCTGGTTCTTCAACAGGTTCCTTTGATAACTATCGTAATCATATTAGAGCACAGACAAATATAGCAGCAAGCAACATTAATTTATATAGTATTAAGGTTAACAGCACAGACGCTTATTTCGCCAACACGCTGATTATTAATAATGAAAATGGTGCAGATTTGGATTTGTTTATATGGAAACCGGGAGTTGAGCCTATTCAGAATGGTCAACTAAGACTAGATTTGGCTATCCAAAGTAGTGCAGGAGTTCTTCCTCAGGAAACGATCAGTTTTAAGCCAACTGCAACGGGTAACTACACCATTGGAGTCTTAGCTTACGATTCTGCTACCTATGCCTTGGATTGGGCGGGGCAAATATCCATTCCTTGAAAGTTATTATGATGAGAAACCCACAGCAAAAGCCGGTTAACCCTTAAGGGTGCCGGCTTTTGTCCTATGTGTAGTTTCAAGATCCTTGAGCTTATCGTACGAACCAACTGAGCGGCTGCGGCGAAGTGTCTGCGGTATCCCGAAGATCATGGGCCTTAACATGATTGCCGTAGATCATGGAATCACTGCTCAATCGGTAGGAAGGGAAACTGTTCTCTGATTGCAGGCGAAGGCAAGGCTCGAAATAGATCTGTTGCTGTTTGTTGATAAGGAAAGGAAGCGAATCGGATTCAATCCGAATGTCATCACTGTCCGGCTCGTTAACGATCAGAAGCACAGCAGTACCATCACATCCGCATCCATCGGTGTCATAAAACAGCTTGAAATAGCCCGGCCGATCTCCCAGCATCGCGTTAAGTCTTGATTCTGCCAGCGGACTGACCTGAATGATCATAACGTCGTTCACACTCCTCTAATCACCTTATGAATTCGCTTACAATCTAATATATGGAACAATGGTGTGAAATAGAAGGGAAAGCAGGCTGAATCCGATGAAAATTACAAGTTTGGTGGATCATCCGATCGAATGGTTCAATTACTTGAATATCATCGGTGGAGATGCTGTGATGGAGCCTCGGAATGAAACCCATTTCATCCCGATTCCTTATCTGGTATGATAAGCAGGAATATTAGAGAAAAAGGATGGTTCCACATATGACACCGATTACCATATATGACATCGCCAAAGAAGCGAACGTATCCGTATCCACGGTCTCCCGTGTGCTGAATGATACGGCACCTGTGCGTGCAAGCACAAGGGAGAAGATCATGTCCATCATTGAAAAACACCAGTTCCAACCCAACGCGCAGGCGCGCAGTCTGATCAAGAAAGAGACGGGAACCATTGCGATCATCCTGCCAGACATTACGAATCCGTTCTTCCCGGAAGTGTTCTGGGGGGCTGAGAACGAGGCACGTGGATTGGGGTATACGTTCTTCCTGTGCAATACGGCCGGGGATTACAGCCGGGAGTCCGAGTATTTGTCCATTTTGCGCGAGAAGCGGGTAGATGGCATTATTTTTCTCGGTGGACGAATCAACATGCAGGTCTGTCCAGATGAGATGGCTCAGGAATTGATTGATATGGGCAAACGTATGCCGATTGTGCTGGTTAATGGCAATATTGCCAAAGGCGGATTCCATCGGGTGTACACGGATGAAGGGGCAGGGGCTGTTTTGGCTGCTGAACATTTACTCGAACTGGGACATCGGGATATTGCTTTTGTAGGCGGTTTGAAGGAGTTGTCCACCACGATGGTTAAGGTCAAGGCCATTCAGAAAAAACTGCGTGAGCATGGACTCGAAATTCCGAAAGAGCGTCAACTGCTTGGAAGCTTCTCCATTGAAGATGGCAAACGGGAGATGTCTAAGCTGCTGGACCGTGGAAACCCTCCAACTGCGGTGATCTGTGTGAACGACTACACGGCGATTGGTGCGATTAAGGCGACCATTGAGCATGGCTTATCGATTCCAAAGGATATTTCCATTGTCGGTTTTGATGATACGCCGCTCGCCAGTGCCGTTATACCGGAACTGACGACTGTGTCCCAGAATACGTATCAGCTGGGCAAGCTGGCGGTGGACAAGCTGCATGAACTGATTAATCAGGCTAATCCGAAGAAACAGACCATTCTGCAACCAGAGCTTGTTGTCCGCCAAAGTACTGGACCCGCACCACGATAAATGGGGAATGTTTGAAAAAGAAAGCGTTGACATTCCTTCGGAGGGTGAAATATAATGAGGTCGTGAATGAAACCCCTTTCATAAACTGGAACGGGTTTTAATTTTAAACTTTATGAAACCCATTTCATGAAACGGGTTTCAGTTGTCTGATCTTCCATTCATATTTCAAGGGGGCGCACGGTATGAGAAAAAGTTTAAAGGTCATTTCGTTATTGATGCTGGTCATGGTAATGGGTCTGACAGCCTGTAGCAAGGGTGACAGCGGTGCAGCTGGTGGCAAGGTCGATCTGAGCATGACGATCTGGGGCTCGGAGGACGAGAAGAAGATTTATCAGGAGAGGCTCGACATTGTGAAGCAGACCTATCCCGATATTAACGTGAAACTGAACGTCGTTGCCGGGGACTATGACCAAAAGGTTCAGACGATGATCGCCGGGGGAACCGCACCGGACATCATGATGATCGCCGAGAACTATCAGGCGTACGCCTCCAAAAACCAAATTGTTTCGCTGGATGATATGATCCAGGCCAACAATGTGAACATGTCAGAGCGCTATTCTGACGACATCGCCAACCTGATGAAATTCGATGGGAAACAGTTCGGAATGCCTGACCGTGCAGGCGCGATGGTGCTCTTTTACAACAAAGACCTGTTCGACAAGGCCGGAGTGGAATATCCCACTAAGGAATGGACTCAGGAAGACCTGCTCGCTGCTGCTCAGAAGCTGACGGTGAAGGAGAATGGCAAAACAGTTCAATGGGGTTACTACCCAGGCAGCTGGTGGCCGCAATGGATGCAATTGATCTACCAAAACGGTGGTTCCCTGTTCGATGAGAGCGGCAAACCTACCTTCAATACCGAACCTGTACGTAAAGCACTGCAATTCATGAATGACTTGACCTTCACCCATGGTGTGGGACCAACGCCAACGGAGATTGCCGACATGGGAAATATCGGTGCTGACCCATTGTTCGCCCAAGGCAAGATTGCCATGGAGACGACGGGATTCTGGAATATTGGTTCACTTGCCAA
The DNA here is from genome assembly GCF_050994985.1 of Paenibacillus taichungensis. NCBI lineage: Bacteria > Bacillati > Bacillota > Bacilli > Caryophanales > Paenibacillaceae > Paenibacillus > Paenibacillus taichungensis. Next base: position 804,059 of record NZ_CP194720.1, read on the forward strand.
GGTGGAAGGCATCAATTGGGACATTTCTCCGATATGGGGAGAGACTAATGCGTTCTTCAATGGCTTTACGATTACGAACGCGTCCAAACATAAGGAAGAGGCATTCAAAATCATAGAAGCGCTGACTACACCAGAAGCACAATTACCGATGATCAAGGCGGGGCAGGATGCTCCTGCAACAAAGGCCGGCCTGTCCAGCGATGAGTTCCTGAATGCCGAATATGGCGGCAAGAAAATCAACATGGCTGCTTTCAGCGAGTCCACTATCTACGCCGAGCCGTTCAATCCGCAATGGAATGAAATGATGAAGCTCATTAACGACAAGCTGGGTGTCTACTTCAACAATAAAGCTTCACTGGATGATACGGTGACCGAAATTCAGAGCGGACTGGAAAGAATCTACAAATAGAGGTTGTTCACATGCATAAATAGCATCGACAGGGGACAGACGGAATTCGGCATGAATGAATCCGGGTTTCGTCTGCTCGCTTCGTTATAGGAGGGCTTAACGTGAGAAAAAAGGACGGGAAATGGTTTTATATCTTCATCTCGCCTTGGCTGATTGGATTCCTTGGACTTACCCTGGGTCCGATCCTGTTTTCCATCTACATGAGCTTCACCAATTGGGATCTGTTCCAGTCTCCTGAATTCATCGGTATAGACAATTACAAAAACCTGTTGACCGATGACCCGATCTTCTGGAAATCCGTAGGCAATACCTTCTTCTACGCATTAATTTCGATTCCGCTGGGCATGTCCATCTCGCTCTGGATTGCGTATTACCTCAACAAAAAAATCAAAGGTATTACCTTCTTCCGCATCCTGTTCTATCTGCCATCTGTGGTTCCGGTAGTTGCAAGCTCACTGCTCTTCATCCATTTGCTCGCTCCAACGGAAGGGTTGATCAACCAGGCGCTTGCCATTTTCGGCATTCAAGGTCCTGCTTGGCTGCTTGATCCGAACTGGGTTAAACCAGCCTTGATCCTCATGTCGCTATGGGGCGTCGGGGGCGGCGTGGTACTGCTGTTGGCGGGTATGAAAGGTATTCCTCAGGAGCTGTACGAGGCCGCCGCCATTGATGGGGCGAAGAGCTCGCAGTCGTTCTTCCACATTACATTTCCGATGCTGACTCCCGTCATCTTCTTCAATCTCGTCACCGGGATGATCGGGGCGCTCCAGACGTTCGCACAGGTATTCATCGTTACAGCGGGTGGACCGGATAATGCCAGCCAGATGGTTGTTCCTTACCTGTTCCAGAATGCGTTCCAGTTCTACAAAATGGGATATGCATCGGCCATTGCCTGGGTTCTGTTCATCATCATCATGGCGTTGACCCTGGTTGTGTTCCGTTCGTCGGCGCTATGGGTGCATTACGAGGAGGGAAAAGCAAATGAGTAATCCATCCACTGTGGAGAAAACGATATCTTACATTTTTCTGATTCTGGTCGGGGTGCTGCTTGCTTCCCCTTTCCTGTACATGATCTCCATCGCACTGGCGAGTGACGCTACAACCGTAAAATCAGCCTTTACCTTCATACCGCTCGAATTCCAATGGTCTAATTTCTATACGATCTTCACGAATAACAATCTGGGTACTTATCTGAAAAATTCAGTCATTATTACCGTCATTACCATTATCGGATCGGTGTTGTCAGCATCGGTCGTATCTTACGGCTTCGCTCGGATCAAGGCTAGAGGCAGTCGGTTCCTGTTCATTGTACTGCTTAGTACGATGATGATTCCGGGCGAGGTGACGATGGTGCCGCAGTTCATCATCTTCCGTCATCTGGATTGGATCAATACATTCTATCCACTGATCGTGCCTAGTTTTTTCGCCGGAGCATTCAACGTATTTCTCATTCGGCAGTTCGTCATGAGCATACCGAAGTCGCTTGATGAAGCTGCCATGATTGACGGCATGGGACATCCGGGAATCTACTGGAAGATCATTATGCCACTCACCTATCCGATACTTGCCGCCATCGCCATTTTCTCGTTTTCCTATAACTGGGGGAACTTCATGGGGCCGCTCATTTACATCAATGATCCGGAGAAAATGCCACTGGCGCTTGGTGTTCAGCTTCTGACTACGGTCGGTGGTGGACAGATGCCGCCATGGAACCTCGTTATGATTGCTTCCCTGTTCCTGACCATCCCAATGGTATTGGTATATCTGTTCGGACAGCGTTATGTGTATGAAGCGAATATCAGTGGTGGCAGCAGCGGGATCAAGTAACGGGAGGTGAACGCAGTGTTGAAGCCAATGGTGAAAAGCAAGAGCCGTCTACATCGCACATGGATAAAGGGCTGCATGAATCATGAATAACAACAAGGACCCTTTCAACAATGACAACAATAATTATAACAAGCAGCGCAGGTGGCGCAGCCGGAGTTACATCCTGATGGGTGTGGCCCTGATCGCGCTCCTTGCGGGAGGAGGGATTATCATCAATCATTTTGCCAATGAATCATCCAAAATACTTACATTCCAAGGTGAGCCGATACATCTGAAGCTGGAACAATCCTATGATCATTTTGAAGGCTGGGGTACGTCGCTGGCGTGGTGGGCCAACGATCTTGGAGGATGGAAAGATCAAGCAAAGGTCAGTGAAGTCTTGGATCTGGTGTTTGATGCAGAGAAAGGGCTAGGTCTGAACATTGTTCGCTACAATATTGGCGGCGAGGAGAATCCCGACATGAAGGCGCTTCGGCCCGGAGGAGATGTTCCCGGCTTCCAGCCTGAACCCGGCGTGTGGGACTGGGAGGCAGATGCAGGACAACGTGCCGTATTACAGGGATCTCTGGAACGTGGGGTCAACATTGCCGAAGCGTTCTCCAATTCACCACCTTACTGGATGACGATCAGCGGCTCGGTTACGGGTGCCGTGGATGGCAGCAACAATCTACGAGAGGATCAGTACGACGCGTTTGCCGATTATCTGACCGAAGTAGTGAAGCATTATCGCGATGAGTGGGGCATTACATTCCGTACACTTGACCCACTTAATGAACCTTCCTCTGATTGGTGGAAGAAAGGCAACATGCAGGAAGGCAGTCATTTTACCAATGAGAAACAAGCCGAGATTATCAAGAAGGTTGCGGCATCGCTCAAAAGTAAAGGGTTGGATGGAACGGTCATCAGTGCTGCGGACGATAATAGCATTGACGAGACGGTGCACAATTTCAGCCTCTATGATCAGGATACGTTGGATGTGATCGACCAGATTAACACGCACTCCTATAATGGTAGCAAAATGGAAGAACTACGTACGTTGGCCGAACGGTATGGCAAGAAACTGTGGATGTCCGAGTATGGGACAGGTGGCAGTGAACCGCATAGTCATGAGGACATGACTTCCGTGCAGGAGCTCGCGGAGCGCATCATGTTCGATCTGGAAATCATGCAGCCTTCTGCCTGGGTGTATTGGCAGGCCGTTGAAGATGAAGGTGCCAACAATAACTGGGGATTCATTCATGCCAATTTTAATGGCGAAGAGCAGTACGAGATGACAAAACAGTATTATGGCATGGCCCAGTTTACGAAATTTATTCGTCCAGGTGCAACGATTATTCCAACAGATGATGGGCGAACACTTGCCGCATACGATGCTGCTAATCAAAGACTGGTACTGGTGATTCGCAATGAGCTATCTGCCGGAACCACAGCATTTGAACTGGAGGCATTTGACTACAGCAGTACTTCTACAGCACAGGTTTATCAGACTTCACCGGATCGGAACATGGAGCAGCTTGAAAATGTTCCGGTATATACCAATGGACTGGAAGTCTCGACTGCGGACAATTCCATTACCACCGTTGTAGTGGAAGGTGTAACGTTACAGGCGAACTGATGGCCTATTGAAATCGGAATCAAAAAATCTGGGGATAACAGCGATTGGAAGGTTGTTCTGTCATCGCAGCGATGAACTCAAACACAGAGAAGGAGGGCTTATCTTTGACAGAGAAAACATCCCTTTTGCTTCAGGAGCAGGAAAAGAATAAAAATACCAGAACTGAGCATAGTGCTCGATCTGAACTGACTTACGATCAGCGCAGCTTCATGATGAATGGAGAACGGGTATTTCTGAACAGTGCCACCATTCATTATTTCCGCATGCCAAGGGAGGAATGGCGGGAGGTTCTGATGAAGGCGAAGCTGGCTGGCATGAATTGCATTGATACCTATTTTGCCTGGAACGTGCATGAGCCGGAGGAGGGACAGTGGTCGTTTGAAGGAGACAATGATTGTGGAGCCTTTCTGGACCTGTGTGCAGAGTTGGGCATGTATGTAATCACGAGGCCGGGTCCGTTTATTTGCGCAGAGTGGGATTTCGGCGGCTTTCCGTATTGGCTGGAGACGAAGCAGGGAATCAAGTTCCGACAAAATAATGAAGCCTATCTGCATTATGTAGATCTGTATTTTGACCGGATCATTCCAATCATTCGTGAGCGCCAGCTATCTACTGGAGGCACTGTTATTCTTGTACAGGTCGAGAACGAATACGGGTATCTGATGGATGATGTAGCAGCAAGTGCCCATATGAACCACCTTCGGGACGGCCTGCTTCAGCGAGGGATTGATGTTCCGCTTATCACCTGTGTAGGTGGCGCGGAGGGCACGATTGAAGGGGCCAACTTCTGGTCAGGGGCTGACGGGCATTATGCGAAGCTTCGGCAGAAGCAGCCGGATACACCGAAGATCGTTACGGAATTTTGGACGGGATGGTTCGAGAATTGGGGTGGGCCTTCTGCCATTCAAAAGACGGCGCCACTGTTTGAGAAACGTATGATGGAAATTCTTCGCACCGGCTATACCGGAATCAGTCATTACATGTTCTACGGCGGAACCAACTTTGGCGGATATGGTGGCAGAACCGTGGGCAGCAGCGATATTTTCATGATTACCTCCTACGATTATGATGCGCCGCTGAACGAGTACGGGCGGGTAACGGCCAAGTATGCTGTAGCGAAGACGTTATCCTATCTTGTCCATGCGTTTGGCGCATTGCTGATGGAGACGGAGGAAGTACCAGCGGAGCAGATCAAGGTACGTCATCCGCAAGGCGTTTCTGTACGAGGCAGGTCTAAAGGCAGCGAGAAGATATGGTTCTTGGAGAGTCACAAGGATGAGCGTGAGACGTTTCACGTCACGCTGGAGGAAGGACGGACACTTCCCGTTGCCCTGAACCCTGGGCAGATTATTCCGATACTGGACAGGGTAGAGATTGCCAAGAATGTATACCTGACAGGTGGCGCGATGATTACGGGCAATGAAGTGGTGAATGGAGAATTGACCCTGTTCATCGTTGCGGAGGCGGGACAGCGTTCAGTTGTGGAACTGGAGACAAACGTCTTGAATGTACAGGGCAGCAGCATGCAAGTACTGGTTGAACGTGATCCGTTAAATGAAGCCTATCGCTTCGATCTGGTACATTTCCGTGAGCCAGGCATCATTCATTTGGTGGCAAGTGGTGTCCCCATTCGGTTCGTGGTTCTGGACAAGGAAACGATGGATCGCACGTGGAGAATCAATGGAGAGGGAGAGTCGAATCAGCTGCGTTACGCAATCGGATTAGATGATATAGATGTCTCCCTCTCCGGGCAGGTCACGGGTATGATCTCTGATCCGGATCGGAATATTTTGCTTCTCGGCAGCTGGGCGGATGGTGAACGGTCGTTGACTGGACGTGAGTTCATATACGGTGAAGCAAACGATTCACAGAGCAGCATGCAGGATGAACATGTTCAGGAGTCATCCGCAGCAATTCAGCATGCTCTGTTCAGCACGCCGCCAATGCCACCAAAACTGACGGATTCCCCTGAGTTGTCTCGTGTGATTTTGACAGCGGAACAGCTTGCTTCGAGCGGTCAACCAGAGCATTTTTCCCAGTACGGACAGGATTTCGGGTATCTGTTATACGAGTGCGATTTCGACCGTTCGGTGGATGGAATCACCACCCTGATTCTGCCGTCTCTCCAGGACACGGCCAGAATATATGTCAATCGTGTGGAACAGGCATTGGTTCGTCAAGTTGGTGCAGCGGGTGTTCAGGTGCAGATGACGAAAGGAAAGAATACACTTCAGGTGCTGGTACAGCATATGGGCAGGCTAAATTTTTCTCCATATTTGGGTGAAAGCAAAGGTCTGGCAGGATCTGTGTACATCGGTGGTTCCGCCCAGGACATCCGCCGGAATTGGCATGCGGAGCATGGGGTGGTGCATCTCGATGAAGTGAATCATCTGGAGGATGCCCCGCTTCTGAGCAGAAGCTTTACGCTGGATGGCATGGACCGTGCGATTCTCGTTGGAGCGGTGAGCCAAGGATTGCGCATTAATGGCATGGATGTGCCAATGGAAGGCTATCAGGACTGGTTTTCGTTTAACACGTTGGATCTTTCCCATTACTTGCGGCCCGGAGAGATCAATACGCTGGAGATGCCTTATAGCAGAACGCCACTGAATCGGCTGGAACTGATCTTGTACCGGAGTGAAGATGAGCTGAAGGATTGGCGCATGGCAGGTACGGATGCCTTGCTTCCACGACAATGGGGATTATATGAGCCACCGAACGTTTCAGGTCATCTCGATACCTATCGGCAGGCTGCGGACTATAGTGGCAATTGGAATGCCATGTCGGTGGGGAATGGTTCGTACGGTCAACCTGTCTGGTACCGCTGGCGTTTCTCCAAATCAGCTGTGCCCGAACATTTCCGAGTGAACCTGATGCTTCGCCTTACCGGGATGAGCAAGGGAACACTTCATCTGAACGGGCACCATTTGGGACGTTACTGGCAGATCGGTCCGCAAGAGGATTACAAAATTCCGATATCCTGGCTGCAGGATGAGAATGAATTGCTGTTATTTGATGAGGAAGGCCGAACGCCAGAACGGGTGCGTTTCTTGTATGATAACTTGTCCCAGTATCCATGGGTTGTGGTCGAATAGCTCGTCTTTATATGTAACAGTACAACGGCAATAGACAGCGTTTCCTTCGTTGTATTTATTCTTTTTGCGGAGACTGTTCGGATATTTGAATCTAAAGATTCAAATATCCGAGCAGCTCAAGCTCACCCTATCTGCACCCACCACGATTGCACATACTCCTTTCTTGAAACATGATGAGCTATACCACACAGCACGGTTCAAGAAAGGAGTTCACCTTGATATATGGCTACCAAATCGGGAAAGGGCAAATCGTCCAATATCCTGATCTGTATGGCCTGTTTGCACCAAATCAGACAATATTTTGCCCACTGCACTTGAGAATTTGAAGCCATGACCGGAAAATCCGCCTGCCAGCCATACATGGTTATGGGCAGGGTGACGGTCGATAATAAAATCTTCATCCGGTGTGAACTCGTATTTGCATACCGCACCACGTTTCAGCTTTCCCGCTGCTAGAGGCATCCGAAGTTCAAGCAATCTCCGCAGATCACCCTCATCCGTTTCATCAGAGCCAAATGAAGCCAGTGTATCGCCTGGTGTCCACTCCCGCCCCGTATCGTGACGTCCAATCTTCAGACCCGACCCGCCAATGCTCGGAAATCCATAATATCCGCCTTCTTTTCCAGCCAGCGTAAAACCGGGAAAGTGATCCTCGGCGAACAATGCCTCCGGTGCAACGAACCATCCCACGGTTTTGCGTACAGCTCGAATGGGAAGATTGACGAACGGTTTCAGCGTCTGAAACCATGCTCCGGCACTGAGAATGACCTGGTTCGCATAATATGTCTCACCAGCAGATGTGATGACTCCAACAGAATCTGCGCTGCATTCGATATGTTCAACACGTGTGTGGGTTAAGAGAGTGGCACCCGATGCTTCGGCTGCCTGACGGAAGGCGAGCACGCAGCGCTCACTGAATAAATATCCTGCATCAGGCTCATACATTCCCTCGTAATGTTCAGGGACTTCAATGCCTGGCCAGCGTTTCATGATTTCGGCTGCGCGCAAGGTTTCATACCGAATCCCCGCATCGTCAGCATGGGTTAAACGATTATGAAAAGAATGGATATCCGGGTCAACTATATTCAAGACGCCTGATGGTACAAGCAATTTGGCCCCGGTAGTATCCTCCAGTTCTTCCCACAGTTCCTGCGCCAGAAGTGCCATCGCTATATAATCAGGTCCCCCGCTATATACGTGGCGGATAAGCCGTGGTTCTCCGTGATGGCTGCCTTCCGTATGCGGAGGATCAAAGGCATCAATCAGCAATGTTTTTAATCCACTGCGCGCAAGATAATAACCTGCACTCATGCCCATCGATCCGGCTCCAACGATAATGACATCATAGGAATGTGATATAACCATCCCTCCTTCCGCTTATTTTTCAGAGACCAATCTTATACAGGATAATCTAGTCTCCAAATCTACGGCAGTCAATAGAACAGGTTATAGAGAAAGCCGATACGACAATAGAAAATTTTGATTAAGGATAAAGTTGTATGTATACCAAAATAGTGGTAGAGTTTTGAACTAAACATTCCGACCTGATTAGTCGGTATTTAAAATCACTGTATTCAGATGAAGAGCAAGGAAGGTGAAGTCAACGTCAACGACTCCAACACAAACGTCTGGTTTTCCCAGTCAAACCTATGCCGAAATTGTACTTGAACCCGCCTATAACCAGGCCACACAGCATCTGCTGAACCCCATGATGGCCGTAAACAAAGCACATCTGATTATGCTCCGTGAACAACACATCATTTCGGAGCAAGAGGCGTGCCACATCGCTTCCGCTATACAGAGTCTGGATGTAGATGGGCTCCGAAGTAGCGAATATTCCTTCCACGTTGAAGATTTGTTCTACCAAGTCGAAGTTGAACTAGAGAAGCTTGGCGGACCTTCTGTCGGGAATCTGCATTTAGCCAGAAGCCGAAACGATATGGGTATCGCCATGTATCGTATGGTGCTGAGGGAGAAGCTGAACTCAACGATTTCCTCAGGGCTGTCATTACACCGAAGCCTAAGAGAATTTGCATTACGTCATATCGATACCCTCATGATTGCTCACACGCACACCCAACAAGCCCAGCCGACAACACTTGCCCACTACATCTGTGCCGCTAGCGATTCCCTTGAACGGGATCTCAATCGATTGAGATCCGCCTATACAGGCTGCAATCGCAGCAGTCTTGGTGCGGCTGCTCTCACCACTTCTGGATTTCCGGTCTGTCGAGACCGGACCGCAGAACTGCTTGGCTTTGATGGCATTATTGAGAATGCCTATGATGCCGTCAGCGGTGCAGATTATGCAGGTGAAGCCGCCTCTGTAGCCCAACTGGCAGCTATCAATCTGGGGCGTTTCGTTCAGGATCTGCTGTTATGGTGCACACAGGAATATGGTGCATTAATTGTAGCTGCCCCTTACGTTCAGGTTAGTTCCATCATGCCGCAAAAACGGAACCCGGTATCGATTGAACACGCCCGTTCACTCCTTTCAAGTGCCAAAGGGGATGCAGCAACTGCGCTTATCATGATGCATAACACGCCCTTTGGCGACATTGTAGATACCGAAGATGATATGCAGCCCTATGTATGGAGAAGTCTGAATACACTTGAATCCGTATATCGCTTGCTGTCCGAAGTGATGGATACCCTTAAGGTCAATGTGTTATTGCTGCGTGAACGGGCAGAGCATAGCTTCGCAACGGTTACCGAACTTGCAGATACCTTGGTCCGCACAGAAGGATTATCGTTTCGACAAGCTCATTCCATCGTGAGCCGCATTGTAACACAGCTGACTGAATCCGGTACTTCCATTTCGGGATTGAACTGGGATGTTGTGAATACAGCGGTGCAGGAAATTGCCGCCAAACCGCTTGCCCTAACCATTGAGCAATTAGAGCAAGCAATATCCCCTGAGCATTTTGTACACATTCGGCATATGCGTGGTGGACCGAATCCGGAAGAAGTGGCAAGAGCATTGGAGGCCCAAGCGCTCCGTCTCGGCACACAGGAACAATGGAGTCTCGATACCACTAATAAACTCCGTTCTGTAGATGCAAAACTGGATTTCATTCTAAACGGCTGGCTTAACAGAATCTAAATGGAAGGAGCAAAATCAATGTTCTCCAATCCCGACTTTCGAGTTTTTGACATCCATGCCCATCTGCCTTATAAACTTTTGCTTTCCTCATATAAAAACCATGAGTTGGTGACGCGATATGGCAAGGAACGCAGTGAGCGAATGAGACTAACCTGGGACTTCCCGGCGGTGGAGGAGCAGGGAGAGGAAGCTGCGCGGCCGTTAATCGAACGGTGGGTAGATGAATTGGACAAATACAATATTGCTGGACTTAACTTCCTGACGGCTCTGGATAATGACAACTTGGCTGAACAAATATCCATATACCCGGATCGGTTTACCGGATTCGCCTATCATCCCATTGAAAATGAAGATGCATCCATTGAGCTGCGTAGGGCAGTTGATGAGCTCGGATTGCGAGGATATAAGTTGTTTGGTCCCCTCACCCAGATTCCCTTTGACTCTCCTTCGCTCGACCCGGTGTGGGCATTTCTTGCAGAGCGCCGCCTGCCTGTCCTGATTCATTTTGGCATGCTTGGTCATGCCGGAGGCATCGTTCATCATCCCAACATCAATCCGCTTGCCATCTTTAATACGGCCCGTGCCTATCCGGATATTCCGTTCATCATCCCTCATTTTGGCGCAGGGTATTTCCAGGAGCTTCTGCATCTAAGTTGGAGCTGCCCTAATGTGTACATCGACACATCGGGTTCCAATCAGTGGGTACGCTGGATGCCATACGAGCTGAACTTGGAGACGTTATTCCGCAAAACCTACGAACTGTTGGGTCCGGAGCGAATTATCTTTGGAACGGATGCAAGCGGATTTCCGCGTGGTTATCCCTATCGTTATTTGCAGGATCAGGTGCGTGTATGCCGTGAACTTCGCTTCCCTGAAGCGGACATTGAACTCATCTTCGGAAATAACGCAAGACGTTTGTTGAAGCTGCCTGTTGGCAAAGTCGTCGGTTCCACCAATGCGTAAGCCAAGGAATTAAAGAACGTTATAACACTTTTGTTGGAAAAAGAGGGGAGAGTGGCTTCACTTGACGGAATCCGGTTATTTTTCATTCAGACCAAGCAAGACCCTGCAATTATTGATTGCAGGTTTACTCTTATTGAGCATTACGGCTTGTTCAACCAAGCCATCCGAAGAGTCCGGTTCAGCAGCTGTTACAGCTTCGGGTGATCAGACGGAGACGGAGCCCATCACGATTGAGTACTGGCAGTACGAATTTCCAGCCAAGGTTGAACTGATCAATACCTTAATCCAGGAATTCGAGACTGAACATCCCAACATCAAAGTCAAACAAACCAATTTTCCGTACGACCAGTACAATCAAAAGGTAGCTACACTGGTTCCCGCCGGAAAAGGACCGGATGTCATTAATCTGTATTACGGCTGGTTGCCCAAATATGTGCAATCCGGTTATTTACAGCCGTTGCCTGAAAGCAGCTTTCCGGGCATCGCCGAGGCATTTTTCCCTTTTGTAGATACAGCCAAATTAAACGGAAGCTATTATGCTCTGCCTACAGGCGTGAGAACGCTGGGGTTATTTTATAACAAGGACTTGTTCACCAAGGCTGGACTTGATCCCGACAAACCGCCTACGACTTGGGAAGAGCTTGTCTCGGATGCCAAGGCATTAACGGAAACGGACAAAAATGGCCAGTTGGTAACAGAGGGTTTCGCGTGGGAACCGGGTTCCCAGCTTCATCACTGGTTCCGAGACGGATTGTTATATCAAGCGGGAGGCAAGGATACGAGCGAGGATCGTCGGAAAATCCTGTGGAATGATACCCCTGCAGGGCTTGAAGCATTCAAGTATCTGGTTGATTTTGCAACCGTGCATAAGGTGGGTATTAACGGCTTTTACACTGATGATGCCAATGCATTCAAAACGGGCCATGCGGCAATTAACGTGGATGGTTCATATCGATTGGGATCTATAAAAAAAGACGCTCCCGATTTGAATTTTGCTGTCGCACCGCTACCGGGTTATAAAGGGAAGTCCACACAGGCTTCATTCTGGGCGAATGCGATCCCTGCCAATGTTACCGGGGAGAAGCTGGAAGCAGCCACGGCCTTTTTACAGTTTTTGATCAGCAAGGGTGTTCAGGAACAGTGGGTGGAGAAGGTCGGTGAACTTCCCGCACAGAAAGAAGTGGCTCTTCAGGATAAGTATGTGAATGACCCGCTGCTTGGCCCTTTTATCTCTCAACTGAACGATGCCAACGCCCACTTCTTCATTGATGAGACGCAGGAACGTACGTTATTTGTGAACGCTGTGGATGAGGTGTTGCTTAATCATGTGCCGGAAGAACAGGCTTTCAATGATCTGGTGGCCAAAACCCAGAAGCTCTATGACGACTACTGGACGAAACAGGATAAGAAAAAATAAGTTCTCATTCAAGGAGGCTGCGCAGCTATGAGGACTACCGGGGTGATCCCTTCGCGGCCGAAACGGCGTCGTTTATGGTTCGGATCGGGAATAGGAAGACTCAATTACAGACATAAACAGCGGTTATTCATTTATGGCGGTTTGTTGATTCCGCTGATCTATTTTGTAGTCATCCGCATCTTACCGATTCTGTACTCCTTTAACGTGAGCTTTCGCGAATGGGGCATGCTGTCACCGGACAAACCCTTTGTGGGTTTTGATAATTATGCGACGTTGCTAAGTGACTCTCTATTCCTCAAGTCCCTGGTGAACACAGGAATCTACGTCGTTGTTGGTGTACCTGCACAGTTGATTGCCGGATTAATCGTGGCTCTTCTTCTCCAGCAAGTGGTGAAGCTGCGCGGATTGTTCAGGACGGCCTACTTTATCCCGTATGTTACCAGTGTAGTGGCGGTAAGCTGGGTATTCCGGTGGCTGCTGATGAAGAACGGGATTGTAAATGCTCTATTTATAGAGTTGGGCCTTGGGCCGCAGTCATTCCTGTATTCGCCCTCACAGGCCATCTTCTGGATTATTGCGGTAATGGTATGGCAAAATATCGGATTTCAGATGCTCATTTTCCTGGCGGGTCTGCAAAACATCCCCAAATTGTATTATGAAGCGGCTGCGATAGACGGAGCCACGGGTTGGCAGCGCTTTGTGCATATTACGATCCCTCTGTTGAACCCAGTCATGCTTCTATCTGTCGTAATGGCAAGCATCGGGTTTCTGCAATCCTTCACTCAAGTGCTGAATATGACTGGCGGCGGACCGTTGGACTCCACCATAGCTGTCGTGCTTCATATATACAATCTGGCTTTCAAAAGTTTTGATATGGGCTTGGCCTCGGCAGCGACTGTTATTCTGTTTGCCATCATATTCATGCTGACACTGATTCAGCTTAAAGTGCTGGGCAGCCGTTTTCAACAGGAGTAAAAGGAAAGGACGGTGCTCTTCAAGCATGAGCAGATCTGCGGCATGGGCCGATACCCGAACGACACTCCGCTGGAAACGTTCCGGGTCACTGATCAGTTATGTTTTACTTACGCTCGGACTTGGGTTGATGGTGTTTCCGTTTCTATGGATGATATCGACGTCGTTCAAGACGCTGGATGAAATCTACTCTCTAAGCCTCATCCCTTCCAGAGTCACATGGGACAATTATGCAGCCATTTTTCAGGGAACCCCATTTCCCCGTTGGATGTTGAATAGCCTATATGTAGCCGTTATTGCCACCGTGAGCGTCTGCGTATTTGATTCCATTACGGGATATATTCTGGCCAAATTTTCGTTCTGGGGGAAACAGGTTATTTTTGTGCTCATTCTAAGTACATTGATGGTGCCGACTGAAATGCTAATTATTCCATGGTATCTTGTATCCAGCAGTTTTAACGGCATGGATACGTACTGGGGTATTCTGTTTCCAGGTTTAATATCCGGATTTGGCATTTTTCTAATGAAGCAATTCATGGAATCCCTTCCTTCGGAATTATTGGACGCAGCACGAATTGATGGCATGGGAGAATGGGGCATTTTCCTTCGGATCGCTGTTCCGCTGGTTAGGCCAGCGTTTGCCACCCTCTGCATTCTGACATTCCTGGGCAGTTGGAATTCATTCATCTGGCCGCTCATTATTACGCAGAGTGAAGAAATGTTTACGATTCCGGTCGGGATGGCTTTCTTCTCCAGCGAGGCCAAGGATAGCAGCAACTGGGTGCAGATTATGACTGGAGCCACACTTTCGGTTCTGCCATTGATCATTCTCTTTCTGTGTTTTCAGAAGCAGATCATTCGTGGCATTGCTACAACAGGTCTCAAATAGCATTAAACCGTCGGACATGTTATATAGAAAAACAGAACAGAAAACTACAATACAAGACAGAGCCGGTTACCCCGTCAAGGGGGCCGGCTTTATTCTTTACATGGAAATGAAAAAGCCATGCGTGCAATGAAGCGGTGCATTTTCCATATGGAAATGGGTGATTCGTCCATGGAAGGCCGGACCGACCTTGTATATAATCGGAGACTAAAGCCGTAGCAACCAGGAGGCATACTTCATTGAAACAAGTGATGAGACATGACAGAGCAGAACCGGAAGTAACTTTGCCGGGAACAGCTTTTTATCGCATGCGTGCAGAACAGACCAAAAGAGAGTACGAGATCAGAGTTTGGGTGCCGGAGAGCGCCCCGCCAGCTTCCGGATATCCCGTGATCTATCTGCTGGATGCCAATGCGGTGTTTGGTACGACGGTTGAGGCCATGCGTATACAATCTTTACGCCCGGAGAAGACCGGGGTTGTGCCAGCAGTTATTGTTGGCGTGGGGTATACTGCCAGAGAACCCTTTCCACCGGACAGACACTATGATTTTATGATGCCGGTTCCCGAAGGGGAATTACCCCGAAGACCGGATGGAGCAACTTGGCCGGAGCATGGCGGCGCTGAAGCATTCACCCTGTTTATCGAGGAACAATTGAAGCCAGATATTGAACGACGCTATGCCATTGACCGAAGCAGACAATCCGTTGTGGGGCACTCGCTGGGCGGATTATTTGTTTTGCAGTTGTTACTGGAACGTCCGGGAACATACCGAAATTACATTGCAGGTAGTCCTTCTCTTCATTGGAATTCAGCCTGGATCGCCCGGCAACAAGAGACGTTTGCTTCTCGCATGCAAGATAACAGTTCGGAAATTCACGTTTTACTTGGAGCAGGAGAACTGGAGGGGAGTCATCCCAGCGGGGTGATTGAACGTTCCCGAGCGTTTACCCAATGGTTGAACCATGCCGATGCAAGTGGAGTCCGTGCTGACTTTATCTGTTTTGAAGATGAAGGTCATATCTCGGTATTGCCTGTGTTGATCAACAGGGCACTGCGATTTGCATCCAGAGATTGAACGGGTTTAGTACCATCATGAAAGAACTAGTAGATGCGGGGGTCTCCGGAAATTTGATATACTGATGATAGTTATTGAGAATGGTTATCAAATGGAGGCCTATAAATAGATGATTTCCCCTAACTTATACCCTAATCAAGAGGTGGATTCCACGTATCTGCTCGACAGAATGACTATAAAATTGCGTGACATGGAGAAAATGAAATCCACTTCGGACTGGAACATTCCCCAGCAGCATACCTCGTCTTATGTGCTTGTCTTGGTCACAGGTGGTGAAGCCTTACTGACACTGGATCGGGGGTCTATCCATATCCACGCACAAGGCGTATATTCCTGTGTACCCGAATCCACTTTTGGTCTGACTTCTTTCGGAGATGAAGGAGCCGAAGTAACGATCATGCGGTTTGACCTTTATCAAGAGTTGCATGATGATCCTGACACCTTGCATGTGGTTAAAGATACCCCGATGTTCAGATCTGGCAAGGAGCTGGCGGTGTCACCAACCGTTCAGCTCTCATTTATGTGCGAAGAAATACACAACCTGTGGCATAGTGGCAGGGCCATGGGACATTTTCAGGCACATGTGCAGTTTCTCCAATTACTCGCAAGCCTTACAGAAGCATCACCTCCGCTCAAGGAAGATTCCCAGATGATGATCCAGCGTACCAAAGATTATATCGATGAGCATTCCAATGAGAATCTAACCGTGGAATATCTGGCAGGCATGGCCGGGCTGAGTCCGAAATATTATGTGGACCTGTTCAAGCGAAGATATGGAATGAGTACAACTGATTATATTTCTTCACTCCGCATTAACCGGGCAAAACAACTGATGGCCGGTACTGAAATGCGTCTGCGGGATATTGCACATCAGGTTGGATATCAGGACGAATTTTACTTCAGTCGCAAATTTAAAAAAGCCATGGGAATATCCCCTTCGGTATATATGAACAGCCGCCGCCGTAAAATTGCGGCCTATCACATTGCGATTACAGGACATTTGCTGGCCCTGAACATGATTCCCTATGCGGCACCGCTGCACCCGAAATGGACATCGTATTATTATCGAATGTATGGCAAGGACATCCCTGTACATCTGAGTGCCTATCGGATTGACATGGAATGGAAATCCAAAATTCAGGCTCTGCAAGAGCATCAGCCCGACCTGATTATCAGTTACGACCATTTGCGACCTGAGGAGAAAGCACAGCTTGAAGGTATTGCACCGGTTCATTACCTCACGGTCTCAGATCACAACTGGCGATCACAGCTTCAGATTCTGGCTGAACATCTGGGGACACAGCAGGATGCCAAGAGTTGGCTGGAAACTTATGATCATAAGGTTGATCAGGTCAAAACGATGATGCAGCAAAAGCTTGGCAACGAGAAGGTAGTTGTTGTCCGTTTGTTAAAACATCAGTTCACACGTTATTGTTCACCTTCCATGTTGGAAGTGTTATATGGAGATTTAGCGGTTAAACCAGCCCATGTCAGTGAAGAAGGGGAAATATATAACGAGCCGATTACGCTGGAACAGCTGGATGAAATGCAGAACGATTGGATATTTCTGATGGTATGTCAGGAGAGTGAGACGTTATCCTTCTGGGAGGATGTGCAGAAAACCTCCTTGTGGCAAAATATAAAATCCGTTCAGAATAACCGGTTATTTATCATCCCAGCTGATCCCTGGCTTGAGAACTCGCCCCTCGCCAATGAACGCATCCTGGACGATCTGATGGATCGCTATCGGTGAAAAATCCATAG
Organism: Paenibacillus taichungensis; assembly: GCF_050994985.1. Classification (NCBI taxonomy): domain Bacteria; kingdom Bacillati; phylum Bacillota; class Bacilli; order Caryophanales; family Paenibacillaceae; genus Paenibacillus; species Paenibacillus taichungensis. The sequence continues at coordinate 821,186 of NZ_CP194720.1, forward strand.
AGATTCAGGACAGAGTCCATGGTTCTGTCCGTCATTCTTGTTTATCATTCAATAATGATTATTATTCTCAATTAGAATAATCGAAATTGAAGGGGGATCACCAGAGATGAAAAAGAAATTGGGGTTATGGTTGGTAATGATATGTATGCTCGCAGTATTAGGAGCGTGCGGCAATAAAGAGGACGCGTCAGGGAATGCGGAGAATTCAGCTTCGACCGGAACCGAGGCGTCGACCAATGAAACGGACACAGCTGAGGCAGCTGAAGGCACACGAACCATTAAATACTTAGATAAAGAGTACACAGTCCCAACAGAAGTTAACCGTATTGTTATTACTGGTTCCATGGAAGCGATGGAGGATGCGCTGGTTCTTGATGTACATCCGGTAGGGGCAATTACTTTTGGCGGCGAATTCCCGGAGATGTATGCTTCTATCACGGATCAAGCTGAGTCCATTGGGCAGAAGATTGAGCCTAACTTTGAGACCATTTTGTCCCTGAAACCGGATATTATCTTGGGTTCCACCAAGTTTAAACCTGAAGTGGCCGAGCAGTTAAGTAAAATTGCGCCATTTATTCAGGTGTCCCATATTGCTACGGATTGGGAGTCGAACCTGAATCTGCTGGCTGAGCTGACAGGCAAGCAGGAACAGGCCAAACAGGAAATTGAACAGTATAGGGCTGCTCTGACTACTGCCCAGGCTGAATTAGGCGACAAACTTGAAAACAAAAAAGTGCTGGCAGTGCGTATTCGTAACGGACAAATGTATGTGTATCCTGAGTCTGTCTTTGTGAATCCGATTCTGTATGGAGACCTTGGATTCCAGGTTCCGGCCGAGATTCAGGCAGCCAAAGCGCAGGAAGCACTTTCGGTAGAGAAGTTTGCAGAGATGAACCCGGATTATGTGTTTGTACAATTTGAGACATCTGAGAACTCCGATACCCCGAATGCCCTGACAGATCTGCAAAACAACCCGATTATCCAGAAGACAACCGCGCTGAAGGAAAATCATGCTTTTGTCAATGTCATTGATCCATTGGCTGAAGGTGGTCCGGCCTGGAGTCGTATTGAATTCCTGAAAGCAGCAGTTGAGCAGTTATCCAAATAATTAGAGCAAGGCGTGTATACTCCTATGCAAAAAAGAAGATTGAATCCGGTGGTGCTGTTCGCAGCAGCACCTCTGTTCATTGCAGTTACCATTCTGGCGTCCGTGATGTACGGAGCCAAGAGCATTGACGTTTCGACCATAACGGCAGCCATTTTCCATTTTGATACAGACAGCATCGATCACCAGATCATCGTGTCATCCCGGCTCCCGCGTGTTATTGGTGCTCTATTGATCGGGGCTTTTCTGGCGGTGTCAGGTGCGCTCATGCAGGGGATGACAAGAAACTATCTTGCATCCCCTTCCATTATGGGGGTATCCGATGGATCGGTAGTGGTCATCACCTTATGTATGGTATTTATGCCGAATACGTCATCTCTTGGTCTGATATTTTACTCTTTAGCGGGATCGGCACTTGGAGCAGGACTGGTATTTTTCATAGCCTGGTTACTGCCGGGCGGCATGTCGCCTGTTCGGCTTGCCATTCTGGGCACGATTATTGGTACATTCCTCGGTGGTGTATCTCAGGCCGTGGCTACCTATTATCAGGTGTCTCAAACGATCAGTTTCTGGTATAACGCCAGATTGCATCAGATGGACCCGGGCATGATCAAGCTGATTATTCCATTTGCTGTGGTGGGACTGGCGTTAGCCATCATTCTTTCCAAGTCTATTACCATTCTGTCGATGGGCGATGATGTGGCAACAAGCCTGGGGCAGCGTACCGGATGGGTTAAGGCTTTATCGATACTGAGTGTGGTTATCCTGACTGGAATATCTGTGGCTTTGGCGGGCAAAATCGCTTTTGTCGGTTTGTTGGTTCCGCATATTACCCGATTTCTCTTCGGGGTAGATTACCGCTGGATTATTCCGTGTTCCGCTCTGCTGGGCGGATTCTTTTTGGCCTGGTGTGACATCTTGAGTCGTTTCATTAACTCTCCGTTTGAAACACCAATTGGAGTAGTCACCGCATTATTTGGCGTTCCCTTCTTCCTTTATCTGATCAAAACCAAAGGAGGGGGAAAACATGCCTGAACCGCAGCAGGGAAGATTATGGGCCGTCATTTTCATAAGTTCAATAATCATTGCAGCAGCCGTTTATATCAGTTTGACTAATGGTGCGTTTGACATATCGGTGATGGATGTGGTCAAAACGTTATTACGGCTGGACCCTGTCCATGAGCATGATCTGGTCATTTTTGATTTCAGGCTGCCGCGTATTGTCATTGCATTACTGCTTGGCCTGGGACTCGGGATTGCCGGAGCTGTTATTCAGGGCATCGCCCGCAATCCGCTGGCTGACCCCGGCATGCTTGGGATTAACGCAGGTGCCGGAACAGCAATGGTGCTCTTTATGCTTCTGTTTCATGGGTCCATAACAGGTACAGGATGGTTGTCCATTATGGCGATGCCACTGTTTGGCCTGGTGGGTGGATTAACGGCAGTTATTCTCATCTTGTGGTTTGCACAGGAGCGTGGTCAGTTGGATTCCCAAAGGCTTATTCTGGTCGGGATTGCCATCGGTTCAGGTTTTAGTGCAATTACGCTTTATCTTTCCCTAAAGATGAACCCGTCCGATTTTGAGATGGCTACCGTCTGGCTGACAGGCAGCATTTATAATGCCAATTGGCGATACATATCGGCGATGATTCCATGGCTGGTTCTGCTGATTCCTTTGCTTTGGGCTAAATCCCGTGTGCTGGATGTCATGCAGCTGCAGGAGGCCAGCAGTATGGGACTCGGCGTGGATGTTCATCGGGAGAGAAAAATATTGTTGCTGGGCAGTGTTGGGCTCGTCAGTGCCTGTGTTGCCGTATCCGGGAGTATCGGATTTGTTGGGTTAATCGCTCCTCATATTGCACGGCGGCTGGTGGGGCTTCACCATAAACGGGTCATTCCGATATCCGGGTTGGTCGGCATGGCGATGGTTGTTGTAGGGGATTTGATTGGTAAAACGGTGTTTGCCCCGGCAGAACTGCCTGTGGGCATCGTTATCTCCATTATTGGCGTTCCTTATTTCATCTTTTTACTGCTCAAGAACCGGATGTAACAAGCCAGATTTGAAACAGGAGGGAAGGGTTCCATATCATGAGTAAATGGGTACAGGAGTCGGTTAATGGTTGGACGCTCCATCTGCTGCTTCCGCCATCTTACACAGAGGGAGATCGTCATTACCCGGTCGTTTATATTCAGGATGGAGGTGCGGTAGCCAAAGCCTGCAGCAATCTGCTGGATCATTCTTTTCGCTCCGGAAAACTGCCTGAATTGATTTTGGTCGGTATTGAACCTCACAATCGCAACGATGACTACACGCCATGGCCTGTACCAGCGCTACATGAATCCTTTTCGGCCTTTGGCGGTCAGGGAATCATATATCTGAAGGCGATCACTGAGCAGCTGAAACCGTATGTGGACTCGTCTTACCGTACTCTTACAGATTCAGAGAATACAGGTATACTTGGCTGTTCGCTCGGTGGGCTGATCTCTCTGTTTGCGGCGATGGAATTCCCTCATATCTTTGGAAAGGTTGGGGCGTTATCAGCCTCAATGTGGTATGAAGGTTTCCTCGATTATATGAGTGACTATTCCTGGGCTGAACGCCGCGGGTTGAAGTTGTATATGTACGTTGGGAGTCTGGAAGGTGTGTACAAGGCTAATGCCCAAGCACAAATGCTGGAAAATACACGTTCTGCGTGTCGCATGATTTTGGCCCAGGGCTATCCTGCCGAGCGGCTGAATTACGTGGAGGAAGAGGGCGGGACGCATGATCTTTTATTTTTTGCCAAGCATCTGCCTGAAGCATTAACCTGGTTGTTTCAGTGAGCATAGGGCTTAGTAAGCGCTCATTCTGTTTGGATATCGTCACACCTCAGCTTGTCCTTCCGAATTCGCCCATGCTATATTGGGGAGATGTGAGGAGATGAGGATATGAAGCTGGTGTCCTGGAATGTAAATGGATTGCGGGCATGTGTTACCAAAGGATTCATGGATTATTATAACGAGAGTCAAGCCGATATTTTCTGTGTGCAGGAGACCAAGCTGCAGGCAGGACAGATCGAAATGGATCTGGGTGAAGACGTATATCAATACTGGAATTATGCTGTCAAAAAAGGATACTCCGGCACAGCCATATTTACCCGGATCAAGCCGCTATCTGTCTGGTACGGGATAGAGGAAGATAGTGAACCGGAAGGCCGAATGGTTACGCTGGAGTTTGATCATTTTTATCTAATCAACGTATATACCCCCAATGCGAAGCGGGATCTGACCAGACTTCCTTACCGTTTGGAATGGGAGGATCGGTTCAGAGGGTACGTGCTGCAATTGGAGCAGACCAAGCCGGTTATCGTATGTGGTGACCTGAATGTAGCCCATCAGGAGATCGACCTGAAGAATCCGAAGCCGAATCTGGGCAACTCGGGATTCACGCTGGAAGAGCGAGGCAAAATGACCGATCTGCTGGCTGCTGGATATGTGGATAGCTTCCGTCATCTGTACCCGGATCGCACGGATGTGTTCAGTTGGTGGTCGTACATGCCCAAGGTAAGAGAGCGTAATGTTGGATGGCGGATCGATTATTTTCTTGTGTCCAATCAGCTGGCTCCGAAGGTTTCAGAGGCGCATATTGATTGCCATGTCATGGGCAGTGATCATTGCCCGGTGGGTCTCACGTTGCAATTGTAGATTGCAGAGGGTTTATTTGGCTTTTTACAAAATGAATATCATCAAAACCGCAGGTTTCCGTTATCGGGAATTTGCGGTTATTTTACGTTGTCTATATGATTATCTTCCCTTTGGTACAGGTCTCAATGGTATTTTTCATCCTGCGGGTAGGGGGTGGAACTAGACTTAGGTTGGGGAAAGAACTGGACCCGGGATCGTTCCGTTTCCCCCCGTACTTGGGTAAGATTGAAGAATACATATAGAAGAAGAGCCGGGTAAGGGGTAGAGAACGATGAAGAAGGGGTTACGGAGAGGTTTGAAGGGGCTGGGTGGCCTGATGCTGGCAACAGGGCTTCTGCTGCTGGCAGGAACCGCGTACGAGGCATATCAGTCGACACAGGACATGAAATCTTATACTGCACCGGGCAAAATGTATGAGGTGAGCGGACGTAAAATGCATCTCTATACAACGGGAAGAGGAAATGCGACAGTTGTCCTGGCTTCAGGCTGGGGTACGCCCAATCCGTATGTTGATTTCAGCCCGCTATATAACAAGTTGAAATCCCAGGTGAAAATTGCGGTGTATGATCGGTTCGGTTACGGGTATAGCGATTATACGGATCGGCCACGTGATATCGATACCATTACAGAGGAAATCCATCAATTGCTGCGAGTATCCGGCCAACGTCCGCCGTATATCATGGTAGGTCATTCTCTCGGATCGCTGGAGACCGTGCGATTCGCACAAATGTACCCCGATGAGGTAGCTGGCATGGTCATGATTGATGGAGGAAGTCCCGAATATTACAGCACTGTTGCTATGGAGCAATCGGACTGGTATTTCGATTCAGCCCGTCTTCTGGTGAAAACAGGAATTGTGCGTACATTACTGCATTGGGATCGGATAACAGAATCTTTGGTCGTTAACCCGGATCTCGTTACGGAGTCAATGAGAAAGGCAGCCACCATTTCCACACTCAAGCATGCTTACAATGACAACGTGATTGGAGAGATGCGCAATTCCAAGACGAACGCAGCCCATATCCTGGAGCATAAAAAGGAATTCTCCTTCCCGTTAACCATTCTGACGGCCGGTTCAGAGAAACCAAGCGAAGGCAGCCGGGCATGGCAGGCAGATCAAGCCAATTTTGCTTCATGGTCCAGTCAAGGATCACAGGTCACTGTGGCACACGCCAAACACGATATTCATAACAGTCAGCCGGATATTGTCGCTAGTGAAATTTTGGAGTTGGTGAAGCGGTCCGGTGAACTATGAAGAACATAATCCAGCCAAAATATAGCAAACAGGATGAGGAGGTAGGATGGATGAAAAAGATCAGAACCGCATCAAGATTCCTTTCCTTACTCCTGGCAAGTTGTCTGTTGTCTCTAACGGTGCTGTCCGTTTCCATTTTGTTTGCTACTTCTTCCGTGGATGCCATACCTTTTATCCATTCGGTTGGACGTGATTAGAATAAAAGGAATATATCAGGCCTTGCTGCTCTGCATGCAAGGTATTTTTATTTCAAACTGGAAACCTGACAATTTACATGTTATGTTATATCATTATACTAGATAAAGTAGGCAACTATAGATGAAGACAGGAGAGGATTGAACATGGTCAAAGTTGGTATCGTAGGTTACGGAAATCTGGGCAAAGGTGTAGAGAAAGCTATTACTCAAAACCCGGATATGGAGCTTGTTGCTGTATTTACACGTCGTAACCCGGAGCAGATGGTTGCAGAAGGTACGGAGGTTCGTTTCGAACATATCTCTGCTGCTGAGCAATACATAGGCAAAATTGATGTGATGATTCTGTGTGGAGGTTCGGCAACCGATCTTCCGGAGCAGACACCTGCAATTGCAAAATTGTTCAATACGGTGGATAGCTTCGATACACATGCCAAAATCCCTGAATTCTATAAAGAAGTTAACGCCGCGGCAGAGCAAGGTGGCCACGTGAGCGTCATTTCCACAGGTTGGGACCCAGGCTTGTTCTCCATGAACCGACTGCTTGCCCAATCGATCCTGCCAGAAGGTAAAGAGTACACGTTCTGGGGTAAAGGGGTAAGCCAAGGTCACTCCGATGCCATCCGTCGTGTTCCTGGCGTTAAGGCTGGTGTGCAATACACTGTACCTGTTGAAGAAGTAATCAACAGCATTCGTGCTGGGGCGACCCCAGAATTGACCACACGTGAGAAGCATCTGCGTCAATGCTATGTAGTTGCAGAAGCCGGTGCAAATCACGACGAGATTCGTGAAACGATTGTATCCATGCCGAACTATTTCTCGGATTACGATACAACGGTGACGTTTATTACTGAAGAGCAATTGAAGGCTGAGCATGAAGGCATGCCGCACGGTGGATTTGTCATTCGTAGTGGAGTTACAGGCGCAGGCCAGAAACAAATTATTGAATTTGGTCTGAAGCTCGACAGCAATCCTGAATTTACCGCAAGTGTACTGGTGGCTTATGCAAGAGCCGCACAACGTTTGAGTCTGGAAGGACACAAAGGGGCTAAGACGGTATTTGATATCCCACTCGGTCACCTGTCTCCTAAATCGGCTGAGGACCTTCGCCGCGACTTGCTGTAGTCCGTTAATTCATTACCGCAGTTGTAAGTCCTGAGTTTTATATCTAAAATGTAATACAACACAAATAGCTCGTCCTTCTAAAAAGAGGGACGAGCTATTTGTTGTACAGTCTTCCCTACATCCAGTGTGAGGGAATGTTTAAATGATCCGGCAACTTGGTATCTGCACTGCCTTTTGCCGAGTTGAGCTGGGATTGCGTCAGAAAGATGCTGCCTCTCAGATCCGCTCCACCCAGATTCGCATCCCGCATGTCAGCCCCAATTAGATCGGTCTTTCTCATATCTGCGTTTCGTAGGTCAGCCGCTATCATTAAGGCACCTCTAAAGCTTGCACCCCGAAGGTCAGCGCCTTTAAGATTGGCTCCTAGAAAGTCTCTTCCGGTACCCTTTTTGGTCTTCGATTTGGATGGTCCCTTACCCGAAGCTGGAACCTTTGCCCGCACCATCTCGCTGGCCTGTACAAGCAGTTCGTTCACCACCGCCCGATGTGAGGGAATATCGAGACGTAATATGGCAGATGGATCCAGATCGGTTAGTCGTTCCATTTCCACATATAGGTCCTTCAACGCTGCATGGATGGATGATGTTTCCGGCAGCTGTAGCATTTCATTGATATAGCTCATCATCTCATGAAGCTGCTTCATGACAGGCAAGCAATCGAACATTTCAGCAGCTGATTCCGGATGGTTACGCCAATCCTTGCCCGCATATGTAATTTGTGATAGTTTCTGACCAGCTCCGAAACAATCGTAGACTGTGCAGCCCTTGAACCCTTTCTGTCGCAGCTGTGTATGGATGCCACAGCGGTTATCGGTACGAAGATTGGAACAGGGGGTACCGCTAGATTTATCAAAAGCAAAGTCTGAGGATTTGCCATACGGCAAGGCGACACAGCATAGCCCAAAACATTGCTCGCAGTCTGCGCTTAAATGCAGAGTAGCCTGATTGCTACTGAATGCTTGGTTAGTCATTTGTACACTTCCTTTTATTAAAAAGAATGCTATTTTAAGGTCAGTACAACTTTACCATCAGGCTGGATTTCGATCAATATGCTGCTATGTAGAATAAATTCATAACAATATTTGTATGATAAAGATAAAGTGAAAAAAATATATACAAACTTTACGTAAGTTACTTGACTAAATGAATTTAATTACTTATTATCAATATCAACAGAAGAAATTAAACCAAACGGTACAGGATGGTGTCAATATGGGTTTTATGGATAAATTATTTGGAAAAACAAACAACAACACACAAGAGGAGGAAGAAACGATGTCGAAACTTAACATTGGAATTATTCTTGGGAGCACACGTGAGGGGCGTTTGAGTCCACAGGTTGGAGAATGGGTAAAGCAGATTGCGGATGCACGTGGTGATGCCAACTATGAAATCGTGGATATTGCTGATTACAAGCTGCCTCTCTTGGGAGAAGCGGATGCAACGGAGCAGGCTACTGCCTGGAATGTGAAGCTGGCAAGTCTGGATGGGTTCGTATTCATTGTACAGGAGTATAATCACAGCATCTCTGCATCGTTGAAGAATGCACTAGATTACGCACGTGAGGCATGGAACAACAAGGCGGCAGGTATTGTAAGTTATGGTTCCGTAGGTGGTGCACGTGCAGCAGAACATCTGCGGGGCATTCTAGGTGAGTTGTCGGTTGCTGATGTTCGTGTTCATCCGGCACTGTCGCTGTTTACCGATTTTGAGAACGGAACGACCTTTAAACCGGCCGATCTGCATCTGACCAATCTGAACGGCATGCTGGATCAGGTGCTGTCCTGGAGCGGAGCTCTAAAAACGGTACGTTCATAAGTACATGTGAGTCTACGGTTCTCTTTACAAAGGAATTAAGAGACTGATACTGCGATTCGAGTGACATCGTTATCTATATCTATGTTAAAGGGCAGTTCTCCATTCGGGAGAACTGCCCTTTGCTTATATCTATGCGATAAGATGCATCGTTTAGCAGATGTTCGGTAATGCAGAGAGTTATGACACCCAAAGAATTAGACGATACCTTGCGCAAGCATGGCGTCTGCCACTTTCAGGAAGCCAGCGATGTTCGCTCCGGCAAGCAGGTTACCTGCACAGCCGTACTCATCCGCTGCCTGAACACAGCTAGTGTAGATGTTAGACATAATGTCATGCAGCTTGGCGTCCACTTCTTCAAATGACCAGGACAACCGCATGCTGTTCTGCGACATTTCAAGTGCGGACACGGCAACTCCGCCAGCATTAGCCGCTTTGGCTGGTCCAAACAGAACGCCTTCTTTATGGAAAACGTCAATCGCAGCCAGAGTGGAAGGCATGTTCGCTCCTTCACCGATCGCTTTAACTCCGCCTTGCACAAGCAATGCTGCAGCCTGTTCGTCGATTTCGTTTTGCGTTGCACAAGGCAACGCGATATCACAAGGGATAGACCAGATGCCTTCACAGCCTTCGGTATACACGGCATGTGGATGCTCTTTGACATATTCGCTGATCCGCAGGCGATCAACCTCTTTTAATCTTTTTACGGTATCCAGATTGATTCCTTGAGCATCATAGATGTAACCACCGGAGTCACTACACGCCACAACATGAGCTCCAAGCTCCTGAGCCTTCTGAATGGCATAGATGGATACATTACCCGAACCGGAGACAACCACCGTGCTGTCCTTGAAGCTCAGTCCTTTGGAGGCCAACATCTCCTTCACAAAGTACACGCATCCGAATCCTGTAGCTTCCTTACGTGCAAGACTTCCTCCGTACAGCAAGCCTTTACCTGTGAGTACGCCAGCTTCGTGTCCACCGCTGATGCGTTTGTACTGTCCGAACATATAACCGATTTCCCGTGCACCTACACCGATGTCGCCGGCAGGTACGTCCGCATCGGAACCGATATATTTGTACAGCTCAGTCATGAAGCTTTGAGTGAAACGCATGACTTCCAGATCTGATTTTCCTTTTGGATCGAAGTCGGAACCACCTTTACCACCGCCGATTGGCAGGCCAGTCAGGGCATTTTTGAAAATTTGTTCGAACCCAAGGAATTTAACGATTCCCGAATAAACAGAAGGATGGAAACGAAGTCCACCTTTGTAAGGCCCAATAGCGCTGTTGAACTGAACACGGAATCCACGGTTTACTTGTACCTTGCCTTGATCATCTACCCAAGGCACGCGGAACGTAATGACACGTTCTGGCTCAACAAGCTGTTCAAGCAAGCCATTCTCCCGATATTTCGGGTGAGCTGCAATGACAGGAATAAGCGAGTCCAGGATCTCTTTGACAGCCTGATGGAATTCACTTTCCTGTGGATTTCTGGCGATAACCGATTCGTAAACGGAATGAACATACTCTGCGGCAGTTACTTGAGTTGAATCCTTAGTTATAGTCGACACTTTTTCAATGCACTCCTTTATTGTGTTAAAGTCTTGGGATGGCTATTTGTATAAATTGCATAAAAGTTTGTAGTTAAATATACAGGAAACAAAATAAAAATACGAGATGAAAACCCATAAAATGTTTTTTATGACGTTATTAAAATCTTCTATGGATCTGTCATATGATGTAAAGGTTAAGTTTGGAAGCTGGATTGACGCCCTTTTTATCATTATACAACGCAAAGTTAACAGAATAGCTGGATTAAAAAATTTGTTTTGGTAAGATGGTAGTAAGACCGCGGTATCCGTGGTTTTTTTATCTATATGAAGGAGGAGAACAACATGATGAAGAAAAACATGCGAATCAACATGGAGAACAGGGCTTGTATAGGAGGTGAGATTTATTATGAACCATAGGACCTCCTTTCAAAATTGCAGAGAAATGCTGGTGAACCAGCTCATTATATTCGGTGAAGAGAAAAGAACATTTCTCGACGCCTATTTTGACGTGCGTGATCCGGAACGTTCGCAGATGGAACGACTGCTCGCAAAATATACGACGTGTGTGGAGAAGCTGCTCCTTGGTTCGGATGAAGCTCTGGAATCGGTGGTACTTATCGGTAGTTTGATCCGTTTTGAGTACGTTGACTTCCATACATCTGATTCATTCACCATTGTTATGCCAGATGACGCGGACCCGGATGCGGGGCATATTTCATTCCTCTCCCCTGTGGGGCGGCAATTATTGCTTGGGCTCAAGGGAGAAGTGAGGTCGATTAATATACCGGCTGGCTCCATGCGAGTACGCATTACGGATATTACGTTAAACAAAGAGTCCTTGAATCGGATGTCCACTGGGGGTGCAGATCATGCACTTTAAAGAGACAGATTTGCCGGGAATTGGACGCAAGTATTGGCTGCACACACGAAGCGGTGAGCATCTGGTCATTGTCATCCATAATGACGAGCGACGTGACCTGTTTCACATGGAATCAGGCGATTCACCTGAAGAACTGGGAGATATGGTGTCACTGGTCACACTGGATGATGATGAGGCACGTGCGGTTGCTGCTATTGTCGGTGGCATGACGTACAAACCAACCTTTCAGGATGAGCGTGAAGTTATGCTGGAGGGACTGTTAATTGAGTGGCTCCGTATTGAGCCGCATTCAGAGAGCATAGGAAGAACGATCGGAGAACTGAATATTCGCCAGGCAACAGGAGCAGTTATTCTGGCTGTGGTGGAGAAGAACAGGACGAAGCAGTTTAATCCAGGTCCGGACTATATCTTTACCGCGGGGGCTACGGTTGTTGTCGCTGGTGAACGGGATCAGATCAAACTGTTAAAACAGTTGTTATCCAATGGACGGCTCTAGCCTATGGATATGCTCATATTCGAAGTGGGAATTGCCGTTGCGCTGATTACACTTACGGGGCTGATATCTGCAAGATTACGATTTTCGGTCATTCCTTTCTATATTCTGATTGGTATGGCTGTTGGACCGCATGCACCACAGATCGGCATTGTGGATTTGCGTTTTATCGAAAGCTCGGAATTTATTGAATTTATGGGCAGGCTGGGTATCCTGTTTTTGCTCTTTTATCTGGGATTGGAATTTTCGGTCTCCCGCCTGATGAAGTCAGGCAAAGCCATTTTAACCGGAGGTATGTTCTACGTTGGCCTTAACTTTGCTTCCGGTCTGCTGCTGGGATGGTTCATGGAACTGCCACTTAAAGAAACATTAGTTGTCTGTGGTATTATGACGAGTTCTTCCACAGCTATTGTGGCTAAAGTACTCGTGGATCTTAAGCGCACGGCGAACCCGGAGACGGAGATTATTATGGGCATGATCATGTTTGATGATCTATTCATCGCCATCCATATATCGATTCTGACGGGGCTTGTACTTAGTGGGGCTACCTCATTCCTCAGCGTCTTGCTCGTATCCCTGTCTGCGCTGCTCTTTATTGTGCTATTTCTGATCATAGGCAGGAAATGCATCAAATATATTGATAAGGCACTCAACATCAAGTCATCGGAGTTATTTCTGCTTACGGTTATGACGCTGCTCTTTTTGGTGGCTGGTTTCTCGGAAACGTTGCATGTAGCCGAGGCGATTGGAGCTCTGATGATGGGGCTTGTTCTGGGGGAATCCAGACATGCCAGCCGAATTGAGCATCAGATTATGCCGTTCAAAGATTTCTTTGGGGCCATCTTCTTTTTCAGCTTTGGCCTGACTATTGAACCCTCGACCCTTGGCGGGGCCGTTGGAATGACCGTGATTGCCGTTATTCTGACCATTGCCAGCAACTATGGTGCGGGCATGATCGCTGGCAGACTCTCTGGGATGACTCCCAAGGCTTCTCTCAATGTGGGATTCACGCTCGTATCCCGTGGAGAGTTCTCTATCATTATGGCGAACATCGGCAAGGCAGGAGGCCTGATGGCATCCATTCAGTCTTTTGCCGTGTTATATGTGTTGATTCTGGCAGTGCTTGGCCCGATCCTGACGAAAGAATCACCTTGGATCTACAGTCAATACGCTCGCTTGAGGAAAAGAATGAGGGGGAAAGAGACGGGATGAATTGTGCATCTGTTTGCCACGTCTTTACAGCGTAGGTTGGTACACAGATGCAAACACGCATTGAATCTAATCCATTGTTTAACCGTAAACGCCACACTGCTTGGAGTATATCTCTCCTTGGTGTGGCGTTTATTGTATCGGGACCGGGGAATTCATGAAAGTTGGATTCGAATGTTCTCTATATGAACCGCGACCCCGCCCACTTGAATCTTGGTGATTTCATTGGAAATGCCCAGCGTTAATCTGGCACGAATCTCCGAGGGGCGGTTCATGGTGTATCCTTGTCTAATCGTATAAGTTGTATCGTGGGGATCTGAAATTTGGTTGTTTTTATGTAAATAACAGAGTAAAGCACCGTTAGATGTACCAGTTGCGCTCTCTTCTGGGATATCGTAAAGGGGAGCAAAGTTCCGGCATTCTGCGAGAGTGCTCTCTTTATCTGGTTTGAGTGCAAATACGTGATAACCTACGACATGGTTAGCTTTGCTAATTTCAGCGATAAGCTTAAAATCAGGAATGATTTTTGACAGCACATCAACATGGTTAACGGCAATCAAGATATCGCGCAGTCCGGTAGATACGATCTGTACAGGTAATTCAGCGTGTAAATCATGTGTAGAAATACCCAGAGAATCTGCAATGTCTTGTCGGTCAACGATCTCTCCAAACTCCGGAAGCGCCTGAGACAGATAGACTTCACCATTGTTGTGGACAACTACTTCAAGTATTCCGGCTAACGTCTCCAGCGTGTATACACCTACATCAACGATATGTTGTGCTTTCATTAAATAAAATAAGGCAATCGTTGCATGTCCGCATAGATCAACTTCATCACTAGGGGTGAAGTAACGAACTTTGAAATCAGCCTGATCGGATGGCATAACAAACGCGGTCTCTGAGAATCCAACTTGTCTGGCAATCTCCTGCATCTGGGAGTCGGACAAGTGTCCTGCTTGTAAAACAACGCCTGCGGGATTTCCGCCTAGAGGCTTATCCGAAAATGCATGTAACGTACTTACTTCAATTTCCACATTCCTACCTCGCTTGTTCAGTTATTTAGGTTCAACTGTACTACATTATATCATGGTTACTAATCAGGCTTGTGAACCCAAACCTGCTGCGAATTCATGAATATAGGTCAAATGAACGTCCGGGAAGGGTAATGAAGAAGGAGAGTAAACGATAATGCTATGGAAAGGCTGGGATCTCTAATGAAAGCAATTGTGATTGAAAAGTTCGGTGGAGCAGAACAATTGAAGGAAAAGGAAATGCCCAAGCCGGCATGTGGAGTCAATCAGGTGCTAATCCGCATTCATGCTACTTCTGTGAACCCGGTGGATTTTAAAGTCAGACAAGGCCATATGAAAGATGCAGCGGATTCTTTTCCACTTATATTGGGCGGGGATGTTGCCGGTACGGTGACTGATGCGGGTTCGAATGTGGCAAGGTTCAGAGCGGGAGATCGCATATTTGCTCGTCCTCGTCATTTCGGGACTTATGCAGAATATGTGGCCGTGGATGCGGACATCATTGCCCGTATTCCGGAAAATCTGAGCTTTGAGGAAGCAGCTGCCATACCTCTAGCCGCCATGACCGCCTGGCAGGCACTTGTTGACCATGGACGGCTTGCCAAAGGGCAGAAGGTTCTCATTCACGCGGGAGCAGGTGGTGTAGGAACCTTTGCTATTCAGATTGCCAAATATCTTGGCGCTGAAGTGGCTTCCACGGCGAGTGAATCGAATGAAGAACTGCTTCGTTCGCTGGGAGTGGACCATTTTATCAATTATAAAAAAGAAGACTTCTCGGAGATTCTCTCCGGGTATGATGTCGTGCTGGATACGATGGGTGGCGACATTCAGCGTAATAGCTTCAAGGTATTGAAGGCCGGTGGACATCTGGTGTCGCTTGTGGAACAGCCGGATGAAACGCTGGCTAAGGAAGCAGGTGTAACGGCCAATGTGTTCATGATGGAACCCAAAGGGGATCAACTCGATCAGTTGGCTGAGCTCGCTGCTGAGGGCAAGCTGAGACCTATCATTGATGAGACATACCCCTTGAGTGAACAAGGACTGCGTGAAGCGCACGAAAAAAGCGAAACCCATCATACACGCGGGAAACTGGTCATTCGAGTAGAATAGGTGAGGATTAACCGCTGAATATTTCAAATTTAAAAACTTTACTGACGGAAGATGTCAGTAGATTTTTTTATACTAGGGGTATCCACTAGAAGGGAAGTGCACGATGCATACAAAAAAAGCATATCTTTATGTATTTGATACGATGTCAGACTGGGAGGTAGGTTATTTAATTGCTGAACTAAACTCGGGAAGGTATTTTAAGAAAGGGCTGGAGCCGATAGAGGTGGTTGCTGTTGGCGTTGATAAAAGTCCGGTGACTACCATGGGAGGATTGGAAATATTACCTCGCATTTCAGTTGATGAGTGTAAGTTGGAAAGTACGGATGTGTTGATTCTTCCAGGCGGAAATACTTGGATGGAATCCATTCACGAGCCTATATTAAAAGAAGCTTCAATATCTTTGGAAAAAGGTCATGTTGTTGCGGCAATATGTGGTGCAACCGTTGGACTTGCGAGGGTGGGATTGCTAGACTCCAGAAGGCATACAAGCAACGATCTGGAATATTTGAAAATGATTTGTCCTCATTACATTGGAGAAAAATACTATGAAATGGTACCGGCCGTAACGGATGGCAATTTAGTTACTGCATCGGGCATAGCTCCGTTGGAATTTGCGATGCATGTATTGAAGGTGCTGGATGTATTTACTCCGGAGACTTTAGATTCGTGGTTCAATCTATATCAGACTCATGAAGCAAAATACTTCTTCGAGTTAATGAATTCTATCAAATAGCTGACATTTCGATATGTTCGCATGGAGTGGAATAAGATATAATAGTAACAATTTATTCCATTCTATGTATGAGGTGATTCGGATGTCCAATGAGCTCATTCAAGCGATTCAATTATTAAAAGAAAAGAAGTGGGTGGATCTGACCCATACGTTTGGACCGGAATCTCCGCATTTCTCAGCTTTTGATGCTGCAGCATTCGATACGTTGTTTAATCACGATCAAGGTTTCTTTGCCCAGAGTTTCAGATTTCCTGGTCAATATGGTACGCATCTGGATGCGCCAATTCACTTTGTGCGGGATACCCGGTATCTCGATGAACTGGGGTTGAAGGAGCTTGTGCTACCGCTGGTGGTCATTGATCAATCTGAGGCTGTTGAGAGCAATCCGGATTTCACGCTGGATGTCGATCATATTCTTGAGTTTGAAAAAGAACATGGCGTTATTGAAGCTGGCAGCTTTGTAGCACTGCGTACCGATTGGAGCAAACGCTGGCCCAGTCATGAAGCATTCGACAACAAAGATGCTGAGGGAAACAGTCATGCACCCGGATGGTCAGTCAGTGCGCTAATGTTTTTATTCGAGGAAAGAAAAATACAGGCGATCGGCCATGAGACCTTCGACACTGATTCAGCTGTAGACTATCAAAAGAACGGGGCACTTCTGGCAGAATATTATGTACTTGCCCAGGATACATATCAGGTAGAGCTGTTAACGAATCTGGATCAGGTACCAGCCAAAGGTGCGGTGATCTTCAATATCGTACCTAAGGCCGAAAAGGCGTCCGGCTTTCCAGTGCGCTCGTTTGCTATTTTACCGTAAAACAAAGTTGAACTTAGTATATTGCAAAGGACTCACACACAGTTCTTTCCGAATGATTCGCATAAGTAAATAACTAGGGAGGTGTATTCCTCCTCTAATTGTTGAGAAACCCAGGTCATTTCTACGACCTTGGGTTTTTCTTCTGTTCAGCTAGAACTGCTGATATGGAATACTCCTATGGGCAATTGGATCAATCTTGTGTTAACATGTGCACTAACTAACCCAATAGCATGATTAAGAAGGGGATACCATGTCCATTCGAATAAAAATGTTGCTGTCCTTCACGGGTATGCTCGTCATAAGTCTGCTGTTCATCCTGCTTACAGCTAGTCTGTATACGATTGCTGCAACAGGCGATCTGCAGGGTTTTCGCGATATTTACAAAGTACATTATCAGGTGAATCCACTCACGGAACAGGGAGAATCGATCTTTCAAGAGATGAAGTTTCTGGCCAAAAATGATCCAGACGAGCTGCAGAACAAGGTTTTGCTGCGCGAGTACGACATGAAGCTTCGAGCCGAGAAGTCTGGGCTATACGTCAGACGGGAGAATAACCAGATTTTCGAATCGTTGACCTTCAACCAGCCAGAACTGAAGCAAGCACTGCCTGCCTATGATCTCAACAATTATCAGATTCGCAGCACCTTTAATATCAGTGAGCGATTCTATGCATATGCGAAATTTGATTTTCAATATTCAGATGGAGAAAGAGGAAGTATCTTCGTTATTCGTGAGAGAAGCCCATTTGCAGAGCTTACTCGCAAGCTGCTACCTGTGATGTCACTCCTGCTCATCGGCGTTCTCATTATCGCGAACCTGCTCTTATTCCGCTGGATCACTCGCAGCTTTATTAAGCCATTGAATCAACTGCGGAGCTCAGCCGAACATATTAAAGATGGGAATCTGTCCTTCAAGCTCGAACTTAGCTCCAATGATGAAGTTGGACAACTCAGCGAAGCGTTCGAGAGCATGCGGACTCAATTGCAGCGCTCCAATGAGTTGCGACAGCAAGACGAAGCGAATCGCAGAGAGCTCATCTCCAATATTTCGCATGACCTTCGCACACCGATCACCAATATTAAAGGTTATATTGAGGGGATACGTGACGGAGTGGCCAACACTCCGGAAAAAATGGAATCATACGTTAATATCATTCACTCCAAAGCAGTTAGCATGGATAAGCTGGTGGATGAACTGTTTCTGTATTCAAAGCTCGACTTAAATCAGGAACCTTTCCTGTTTAAAGTGGTAGATCTTGTCGATTTCCTGGAAGACAGCATTGAAGAGCTCAGATACGATCTGGAGGACAAAGGGGTGGCTTTGGATTGGGATAATCGGGCATCTGGATCGGTCATGGCATCTGTTGATCTGGATAAATTAAAACGCACCGTTGTCAATGTAGTGGATAATGCCCTCAAATATATGGAGAATGAACAAAAACGATTCGGGATTACACTTCAAGCAGATGACGAATGGACTACGATAGCCTTTAAGGATAATGGCAGAGGAATACCGGAAGAGGCGCTGCCTTATATATTTGAACGCTTTTATAGGGCAGAGCAATCTCGTAATTCCTCAACAGGCGGAAGTGGATTGGGGCTGGCGATTGCCCGCCAAATCATTGATGGACACGGAGGCTTTATCTGGGCGAAAAGCAAACCCAATGACGGCACGGTCATTTATATCAAACTAAAACGGTTGAATGAAGAGGAGGAGCTTATCGGTAATGACAAACATTTTGATTATTGAGGACGAAACAACGATTGCGGAATTGGAACGGGACTATTTCGAACTCAACGGATTTTCTGTAGAGCTCTGCCATAACGGAGATGAAGGGCTGAAGTTGGCTCTGGAGGGGAGTTACAATCTAATCATTGTTGATCTGATGCTTCCTGGCCTGGATGGCTTCGAATGTTGCAGGCGCATTCGTGAGGTGAAGGAGGTGCCGATCCTTGTCGTCTCCGCGAAGAAGGAGGAGATCGATAAGATTAGAACGTTCAATTTGGGTGTTGATGATTTTATTACGAAGCCGTTCAGCCCAAGTGAGTTGGTTGCAAGAGCGAAAGCTCATTTGACCCGATATGAGAGACTGCTTGGCAAAAGTAAACCAGCCGAGCAAGATGAAATCCACATTCGTGGGCTTCATATCGATAAGGGAGCGCGCCGCGTTTTTGCTAATGGCGAAGAGGTAGCAATTACAACCAAGGAATTCGATCTACTCGTATTTCTTGCGAGTCATCCGAACCGTGTATTCAGCAAATCCGATCTGTTCGAGCGGATCTGGAGCATGGATTCCAGCGGAGATATTGCGACGGTTACCGTCCATATTCGTAAACTGCGTGGGAAGCTGGAGGCAGATCCGAAAAATCCGGAATATATTGAGACCGTCTGGGGTGCGGGCTACCGGTTCACCGTATAAGTTTCGAGAAAAATTAGATTGAGTTTATAGTTTGTTAATATTTTTGTCCTTGGGAGTTTCTTTTTGTCCTCTATTCTATAGATACAGGCAACTTCAACCTATAGAGGAGGAATTCAAATATGAATCCTATAACCCGAAAAATGGCTACATTTTTAACGATAACTGCATTAGGCACAGCAGTATTCCCGCTAACTACCAATCAAGCACATGCAGCTACATACGTTACTAACGTTGCAGCTACAGCGACACAGCTTACCAACCAGCAGATTGAGGTCGCCATCAAGGAACTGAACAGCTTGGGGATCATGAACGGTTATGCCGATCAATCCATGGGTGAACATAGAGCCATTACCCGCGCAGAATTAGCATCACTGGTATTCAAAACGTTTAATCTGGAGGAGAAGAAAGGAGAAAGCGTTGAATTAACGGACGTTAATCCTGACGCGTGGTATGCACCGTATGCATCAAAGCTCGTTGAACTTGGCATCATGCAGGCGAATAACGGACAATTCAATCCACACAGTCAAGTGACGGATGCAGAACTCGAACAGGTCGTATCCAAAGCGATGCAGCGTGACGTGAAATCCGTTCACCATTGGATGAGCACGTTCTATTCCGAGAACGGTTCGACCACACGCGGGGAAGCAGCGCTACTGTTGCAAACGGCCCACCAGGCTATTCCTTCGGGGCAGGCTCAAATCCAGAGCGTTAGATCGCTCAATGCCATTACGTTAATTGTGACGTTCGACAAGCCTCTGACAGCAGCGGATGAAGTATTTGCCAAGGCACAAACCGATTTTGCGCTCAGTGGTGGGTTGACATTGACCAACATGCCTCGTCTAAAAACAGGGTCCATCGCAACCTACATCGTTCCAACGTCCGTTCAACATGCAGGTGAAGTATACAGTCTCACTTATAAAGGCCACGATGCTGGTTCCTTTGAAGGCAGTGGCACGAAACTAAACATGACGACGGCTAATCAAATAACGAATGATACGTTCGAGATTGAAGCACTGCAAGAGAACGGAGTGGTGGATTATGGCTATATTATTTCAGCATACAGCGGTGGTCGAGGGGCTAATGCGTTTGTGTTGAATGACCAAGAACAAGCAGGAGGCAAAACGTATCAAATTATCTCCTCCATGCAGGCAAGACAAGTCGTGATTACGCCAGAAGGTGGCGATCCAATCGTTGCCAAATATGTTCCGTTCACGCAATCGACAGATGGCAAACAAGAACCGAAGTTCCGTTTGCCTGAAGGACAAATATTGCAATCCGGTGTGACATATACGGTTTCTTCTGACTGGGCGAACATCAATAACGCTTCATTCACCGCAAGGTCGTTTGATTCGTTGGAGGTTGCGAGTGCCCAAGCTGTGAGTGAAACTTCAGTTGAAGTTACGCTGGCGCAAGATCCTGGAGATGAACTGTTCTCAGGTCGAAGTGTAACATTAACATCACCTAACGGTGACGTTCTGACAGCGACATATAAATATTCAAGTCGGAAAGGCGCCACGGGCGTATTCGACCTTGTTAATGATGGCACGTTAATCTCAGGCACGACCTATACAATAAGTCCAGTTGGGGATTGGAGTGTCGCTTCTTCGGTAACAGTGACACTGTAGTAAGGGAGGCAGTATGAATAAGTCGCTGATGATAATTATCCTAATAAGCAGTATGTTCGTCGTTCAGGGCTGCGTGCCTGAAGTGAGAAACGACTCGAAGGTGGAGGAGAAGTTATCGGATTCACCGGATGAGCTGTTGTTGAAGGCAGCAGAGGGAAGAGACACCGAAAGTATTGAAAAATGGATTCAAGAGGGCGCCAATATCAATGCTCAGGATCAGAGCGGAAGAACAGCTGTTATGATTGCAACGTACAACAATGATCTGGCATCAGCCACAATGTTAATTGAAGCGGGTGCAGATATTAATGTACAGGATGATATGAAGAATAACCCATTTTTGTATGCTGGCGCTGAAGGGTACTTGGATATTTTGAAGCTGACGATTGAGGCGGGAGCCGATCCAGCGATAACGAATCGATATGGAGGAACTGCACTGATTCCGGCTTCGGAGCATGGATACGTGGATGTGGTACGAGAACTGCTGACCCAAACGTCAGTGAATGTGGACCATATTAATCAATTGGGATGGACAGCACTGCTGGAAGCAATCATTTTAAACGATGGCAATAAAAAACAGCAGCAGACGATTCAATTACTCATTGATCATGGAGCAGACGTAAACCTTTCGGATCGTGATGGAGTGTCACCGCTCATTCATGCTCAGAATAAAGGCTTCAAGGAAATCGAAGCGATTTTGGTCCGGGCTGGTGCGAAATAAAGTATTGTTTTTATTTTGCATAATTCAATTTTCTTACTCCAGGGTAGAGAATGTGAACAAGAAGAAGTATCCTGATCCATACAACGTCTAGACGAATAGGCATTCATATAAATAATAAAGGAGGCGTAGTACGCCTCCTTTTTATGTGGTTACTTTTGATCCGAAGAGGGATCTTGATTGAATCGTTGTGAAATTTTCTTCTCTGTCTTCTTACGCCGAACCCAGCGCTTGAAGATACTTTCTTCTTTTCTTCCCTGAAGTGTTTCCTTCATGCCTTGGATCATAAATTCGGATCTTCGTCTGTCGTCCCGACTAATCTCGCGTAGTTCCTTAATAAATTTGTCGTCCATATCTGCCTCTCGCTCATTAAGTATATCTCTATTATACCGAACGTACGTTCTTTTATCAAGTTTTACCATAATCGAATTTTTTGGGATGATTTTAGTGAGAAAGAGCACAGGATTCAGCCCTCTCCATATGTGAAAATGGAGTAGAACGTTCAGTAAAATCTGTTTCATGTCTGGAGGGTGAGGGATGAGAACTAGTGATGATGGAATGAAACGTGAATGTGTACCTGAAAGATCGTGGGCGCTCATTATGATGCAGGGGTTCCTGGCCATTGGTGCGATCATTGGAGGAGGAGCACTCATTATCGATCCATCGGGAAATCTTGTTAAGATGCCGAATTCAATGTTGGAACACTCCCCGTTTGGCAGTTTTCTAATCCCGGGAATTATACTAATGTTGGTTCTTGGTGTTATGCCAATGATCATTGCCATTTCACTCCTTCGTCGCATTCACTGGGAAATAGGTGAAAAACTGAATCTCTACCCGAATCAATACTGGGGATGGACGTTCTCCTTATATACGGGATTTGCTCTGATCATCTGGATTATGATACAGGTATACTGGATCCAGCATGTATCCGTCATCCATCTGGTCTATTTTGCCTGGGGAGTGGGTATCCAGATCGTCACTCTGTTGCCTGACGTACAACGAAGGTATCAGGCAGACTGCTCATCAGCATAATCTATCTCTCTATAAAATAAAACGGCTGTCATCCGGATCTTGGAGTGATCCAGTTGACAGCCGTTTATCTTTGTTGTTACTTGGAAGCCTGGTAGGCGCTCAAAAATTCTTTCACTTTTGCCGGATCGGACTTCAATTCATTCCCGGTCTGCACGAGTGGACTTACTGTAGAGTATGCCTTAAGTTTGTTGTTTTTGTAGAACTGCAAAATGTCATCCTGATTGATGGAGTAGAGCACGGATTTTCTCAGATCACTGCTTTTGGCAACTTCCCGATTGGCTGTGTTGAACAACAGATAGGAAACCGCATTGCTCGGAATGCTCTGCAATTGCAATTTGCTGTCATTTTTGATGATGTCATACTTTGTTTCGGATACTCCGTAGTACAGGTGGATTTCACTGCTGCGAAGAGCAGACAACGCACTGTCAGCATCGGCGATGAAACGAACATTCACCTGAGAGATTTTGGGTGCATATTCGGAGCCTTTACGGTAGCCGGGATTCTGATAGAATACACCTTCGTAATCATTTTTATATGCCAAGATATATGGGCCGCTGGCATACAGGGTGTTGTTGTACGCAGCACCTTCAGTCACGGTATTCTGATCGCCGTAAGGAATGTCTTTATTCACGTCAAACGAAGCTACATCATACGTATTGATGCTCTCAACCTGCTTTTTGGACACAATGCCAGCAGATTGGTGAGCCAGATAGTTCAATACTTGCGGGAAAGGTTCCGTGGTTGTAAGTTTCACAACTTGATATTTCCCGGCAGCGTTATCGGCTTTGTTTTTGTCCGCGACCAGTTCCGTAATTTTGGTGCCAAGCCCTTGTTCCAATGCTTCTTTAACCGTACCGCTGCCACTGGATTGCTGAATTGATTCCAAGGCGCCCAGATCGGTTACCAACTCGGCTTCCTTGATATGTTCGTGCAGGCTGTATGTCCGGTGATCCGGTACGGAATCTTTGTTTTTGGCGCGATCGAGAGAGAAGATGACGTCATCTGCACCGACACGTTCTCCCGTATCTACCGCTTTTTTATTATCAATCTTGGCAAAGTTGATATCGTCTCTGAGAATGAAGTAATACTCCGAGTTACCCTCAGCAATGCTGAAATTGTGGGAGAGGGAACCCTCTGGTGTAAGTTGATCGTCATCTGTCAGGTTAACGAGACGTACATACATGTTGGTGTTCAGTTGGTTGATGGAACCGTCATTTCCTTTGATCGGGTCAAGGGAAGTCAGGACGGAAGCAGTTTGTGTCAGAATTAATGGTTCTTTTGTATTTTTGGAGCTGTCTTTGAATTCAATCGGTTCCCATGCCATGGCGCGGGATTTGGACAAGCGAACGGTGTCTACATTGAGAATGTCTTTGTTCACAGCCTGACTTTTCAGGGAAATGTACAACGGAGCGATATAGGCCTGATCGGTTACCAAGCGATCCTCCAATTGTTTATACGTATCCTTGTATTCGTCCGGAGTCTGAGTAGCAGCCTGGTCAATAAGCTTATCGATTTCTTCATCAGCCAGAATGCTGTAGTCTCCGCCTGTTTTGAAAAGTGAACGAACTGCATAGTCCGGATTCCCGGTTACCGTTGTCCAGCTGGACAGCGCAATATCATAATTGCCTGCATCCTGCTGGGATTTGTAGCTGCCGTAATCCGGCTGCAGGTTCAGCTTAACATTGAAGCCATTCTTGGTGAGTTGGTCCCGGATAATGTTCACGTCATTTTCGGAAGAGCTCTGAGCCAGTAATTCGATGTCTACCGGTTTTTGGTTTTGCGTGTTTTCTGTTGTATCCGATGGTGAGGATTCTGACTGGGATTCCGTCTTGGTCTTCACACTGCAACCGGAGACCACAAGGACAAAAGTTAATAGTAGTGCTATCAGCATACGTTTTTTCATGAAAATACCTCCAGATAAGTTCATAATCATTGGAAATCAAATTGAGTTTGAGTTGAATATTGTAGCAGTGGTTAAGCCTTTTCGAGCTTCGGATCAAGCGCGTCGCGTAGTCCGTCACCCAGAAAGTTGAACGAGAGCACGAGCAGAATGATCGCAAGACCTGGATAGATGGCCAGATACGAATGGGTTTCCAGATACGTGCTGCCCAGCTTCAGAATATTGCCCCACTCGGGGATATGCGGCTCCACGCCGAGCCCCAAATAACTCAGACTGCTGGTGGCAATGACCGCTCCGCCAATCGTAAGTGTAGACTTGATAATCATGGGTGCGAGCGAGTTCGGAATAATATGTTTGAAAATAATGGAGCGATTGTTGTAACCCAGTGCACGTGCAGCTTCAACAAATTCAAAAGTAGATACATAGAGCACACTAGCCCTCATCGTTCGTGCATAAGTTGGGATCGAACCCAAGCTGAGTGCCAGAATAAGATTGACTGTGTTGGCCCCGAACGCCGCAATGATGGCGATAGCGAGCAGAATACCCGGAATAGCATAGAGAATATCCAGCAGTCGCATGATGATATTGTCTGTGTGTCTCCCATAGAATCCCGAGAAGGCTCCGAGAATACCGCCTATCAGTACCGGAATCAGAGTTGACATGAAGCCTACGATCAACGATATACGGGCACCGAATACAATCCGGGAAAATAAACATCGTCCAAAGTCATCCGTTCCCAAGGGATAGGCGAGCGATGGAGACTGAAGCAAGGCAGAGTAGTTATTTTCTACAGCCATGCTGTAATCAAAAGTAAAGAAGCTGCAAATCGATATCGAGAACAGGAAAATGATAAAAAACAAACCGGACATTGCCGTGACATTCGGAGCAAGACGCTCCCACAGATCATTCCAGAAGTTGGATTTTTGTTTACCCTGTCTGCGGATTCGTCCAAAGATGGAGATACCCAGTAGAAGTGCGAATACATTCCCTGTGACCGAAGTCAGAATCAGTATCACGCTCACGCCCAGCATCCAGCGTGGGATGGTCGAGGCTGACGTATACCGGGATACGATAAACAGCACCACCAGATCGATGACAAGCACAAGTACGAGCACAGCCATAGCTGGCAAAAACGTATCCGCAACATATGGTTTAAACATATTGAGTGCCGAGACCCCAATAACGAACAGCTGGGTCAGCAGCATATACACCGCAAATGTATACTCAATGCTTTTTGTTTTCTTGATCAGATGAAAAGCGGCCGTCACGATAAAGATATTGCCTGAAATGATACCCAACAGCTGGACCCAGGCGAGTCGGCGAGTCAGAACAGAGATTGTCCCCTTCTGAATCAGGTCTCTCCGAATCCGAAGCGTCAGTACACTCTGGACCAGCGTGAAGAATAGGTAGATTCCAAGCGCAGTCAGCAGAAATGGTCTGAACTCCTGAAGGCTCCAGTCATAACTGTTGAACAACAGTAACACTGACAAGAGAAGGGAAGTGACCCAGGCGAAGCTCGCCTGACTGTACTCCTGTGAAGACTTAAGCCGAAAACGCATTTCTTGTGTAAGTGAACCCGATTTTGTCATAGTGCACCTGCTTTAATATTGTTTCATCTTGGAACGAACCCTGGGATCGACAAAAGCGTACAACAGATCTACCACAACATTGATGATGGAGATTGTAATCGCTGTGTATATGACCCCGCCCATAATGCTCGGAATATCAGGGATAAACTGTTTATCCACAATGTAGCTGCCAAGTCCGCTGATATTAAATACTTTCTCCGTTACAGCCGCCCCGCCAAGCATGCCTCCGAATTGAAGACCTACAACGGTTACGATTGGAATTAGCGCATTGCGCACAGCATGTTTCAGCAGAACCTGTCGTTCACTTAATCCTTTGGCACGAGCAGTCATCACGTAATCCTCATGAATAACCTCCAGTGTGGAAGACCGAGTCATACGGGCCACTGCAGCGGTTAATCCCGTTCCCAGAACAATCGTTGGCATAATAATAGATAGCCAGTTCTGTGGATTGAAGGTAGCCGGAAGCCACTGCAGCTTGATCGAAAAATTCAGGATGAAAATCAGTCCTTGCCAGAAATTCGGAATCGATAATCCAATCAATGCAATAAACATGAATGTGTAATCAAACAGTGAATTGGGCTTGATCGCCGAGATGATGCCGATTGGCAATGCAATGACAAGGGCAAGCAGCAAGGAGATAACGGCCAGTGTTAACGTGATTGGAAACTTTCTGGCGATCGTAGCCGTGACATCTTCATTCCCTGAAAAAGACTTACCGAGATCAAATAGCGCTATGCCCTTGATATTGTTCCAGAGCTGGACAAGATAGGGCTGATCCAGGCCATAGACATGGTTAAAAGCTGCGATCTGTTCCTGTGTCGCTGTCTCTCCTAGGATGTTGGCCGCCGGATTGAATGGGGACAGGTACAAGATGGTGAATACAAGTGTAGCTACGCCCAGAATGACGAATACCGTCATCAGAATTCTTTCGAATATGTACTTTAGATAAGGATTGCCATACAAAAACATCATGGCGTACATCAGACAGCCCGGAATAACTGATATCGCAAGGAACCAAGGTTTATCAATCATCGATTGGAATGTATCAGCCATCGTCAGGCGCTGTTTTCCCTGTTCCTGAAGCTTGCTGAACGTTCGTTCCTTTAACTCCTTCTGAACGGATTCCTCCAGCCATTCCTCCGTCTGACGCTTAAACTCTGCCTCACTAACTTGCTGCCGAAAGAAATGGTGTTTACGCCTCAACTGTTCTTCAACGTCCGTCCTAAGTTTATCCCGATAAGAAGTGGAGAGCATATCGCTCTCAACAGCTTGTTGAACCACGGCCCAGTCATCCCTTTTTCGTCTTGATTGCCAGATCAGAAATACAACCAAATTAACGGGCAGTCCGAGAATAAATAGAACATATCGATAGGAGGGATGAAGCAGCATTTTGCCATAATTAAATCCCAGGGTGTAAACAAGCTGTGACATTTTGCTGCCTTTTGCAAGAATCAAACCATGCGAGCCTCCTTTCATCTCATTTTAAATTGCATTATTCCGATTGATATAGTATATATTATTTAGAGTCTATTTAATTGTCAAGGTATGGAAGAGTATACATATGAGCACATGTGAAAATATGGATGAGGGCTGGTGATCACATGCAACCTTTGTTGAAAGTAAATGAGTTGTCCGTTTCTTTTCATTCCGGAGAGAGTGAATTTCAGGCGGTGAAAGAAGTCAGTTTTGAAGTGCGGAAAGGCGAAACGCTTGGCATTGTAGGGGAATCCGGCAGTGGAAAGAGTGTTACGGCACGTTCCATTATGCGGCTGCTTGCCTCGCCTCCTTCGCAGATGAAAAAGGGTGAGATCCTGTTTAAAGGAGTAGACCTGGTCCATAAAACGCAAAAAGAGATGGAGAGTATCCGTGGCCGTGACATCGGCATGATCTTTCAGGACCCTATGAGCTCGCTTAATCCGACTGTGAAAATCGGAAAACAGATCACCGAAAGTCTGATTAAACATCAGAAGCTTTCCAGAGGGGAAGCGAAGAAGCAGGCGATTGCCATGCTGGAGCTCGTTGGTATCACCCGGAGTGAAATACGTTTCAATCAGTACCCACATGAATTCTCCGGAGGTATGCGTCAGCGGGTGATGATCGCTATTGCTCTTGCTTGCCGTCCTGAATTGCTGATTGCGGATGAACCTACAACTGCGCTTGATGTTACTATCCAGGCCCAAATCCTAAATTTGATGAAAGATATGCAGGCACAGCTGGGAACTTCTATTATTCTGATTACCCATGATCTCGGAGTAGTGGCAGGCATGTGTGATCGGGTCGTGGTCATGAAAGACGGGCAGATTGTGGAATCCGGCACAACTACAGAGATTTTTGCAAATCCGAAGCATCCGTACACGTCCAGGCTGTTGAATGCATTACCTCGACTGGATGAGAAGAAAAAGCCGAAACTCGTCTCGTTGGTGCCACGCGATCTGGAAGATGATCAGCCTTTACTGGAAGTGAAGTCCCTCAAACAACATTTTAATTTGGGGAAAGGCAACACTTTAAAAGCTGTGAACGATATCAGTTTCGAGATTCGCCAAGGGGAGACGCTTGGGGTCGTAGGCGAATCGGGCAGCGGGAAATCGACTACAGGCAGAGCCATTCTACGACTGCATGAACCTACAGGTGGGGATGTGCTGTTTAAAGGAGTGCCGCTCAACCGCCTCTCTGCCTCAGAGATGAAAACGATGAGGCGGCATATGCAAATTATTTTCCAGGATCCGTATGCCTCGCTTAATCCGAAATTTAGAATTATGGACATTATTGGGGAAGCCTTGGATATTCACCATCTTGCCGGCAGCCCCGCTGAGCGGGAAAAACGTGTGGAGGAATTGCTGGAGATGGTGGGTCTCGATCCGGCTCATGCCCAGAGATACCCTCATGAATTTTCGGGTGGTCAGCGGCAGCGGATTGGAATCGCTCGTGCGCTGGCCGTGGAACCTGAATTTATTGTATGTGACGAGCCTTTGTCTGCGTTGGATGTGTCCATTCAGGCTCAGATCGTACAGCTGCTTGAAGAATTGCAGCAGCGACTCGGTCTGACATACCTGTTCATTGCACATGATTTGTCCATGGTTAAACATATCAGTGATCGTGTAGCTGTCATGTATAATGGGAAGATTGTGGAGTTAGCAGAAAGTGAAGAACTATATTCGAACCCTCAGCATGCGTACACAAAGGCCTTGTTATCGGCTATTCCGGTTCCGGACCCGGCTGTGGAAGCGAAGAAAAAACGTCATGCTGTAAACGAAGCCCCAAGAGAGACGGTAGAAGTGGAAGATCGCTATAATCTGGAGCAGTCCCGATGGGTGGAAGTCAAAGAGGGACATTGGGTGGCCATTTCCGGATAAGGTGAAACATTCATTTTACTCGAAAAAGAACCCCGGCAATGATCTGTGGAAGGTCATTGCGCGGGGTTCTATTCATGCACATCAGGCACTGTGACAGTGAGTGTATTATTTGAACTGAACGGATTTCTTGATGTTGTCGATCTCGGCCTTTGTAGTATCATCCAAATAGGTGAAGATGAAGTTGAATGCATAACCTTCAATAATGGTGCTGTAGTAATCTTGCGTAATGGTTGAACCATTGCCCCCATCCATCGTAATTTGCATCAGATCCATCTCTTTGCCACCGATGGTTTCGGTTGTGAATTCCTTGTATTCATAAGGGAACTGGCTGTCCTCCATGAATTTCTTCGTTGCTTTCAGATAATCTTTACCGGTACGAATTCCTTGCAGCAGGCTTACTTTTTCAGCAATCGCCATGGCGGAAGGGCCAACTTGACTTCCGTCCAATGGATATTGTGAAGCCATCAACAGGTTCAGTGTTTTGGCCTGAGATAGCTCAATTTGTTTTTTCTTCGTTTCATCGTCTCCAGCAATAACTTCGGAGGAAGCGTTAGTCAGCTCGTTCATGCCTGCGGCATCCTGGAACTCCCAAGCTTCGGGGAATTTCAACGAAACACCGAAATAGTCATTGTTGTAAGAGCCTTTTTCCGTAGTTCCCAATTCAACGTCTTTGGAGTTATCTGATTCCTTGGACTCGGAAGTGGATGCTTCGGAGCTCTCCGTGTT
Organism: Paenibacillus taichungensis; assembly: GCF_050994985.1. NCBI lineage: Bacteria > Bacillati > Bacillota > Bacilli > Caryophanales > Paenibacillaceae > Paenibacillus > Paenibacillus taichungensis. The sequence goes on from NZ_CP194720.1 coordinate 851,555, forward strand.
CTCCGTATCTTCTGTCTTGGCTGTGTCTGTATCTGTGCCGGCAGTGGTTTCTGTTGCAGTGGATTCCTTCGATTTGGCGTTGTTATCCGCTTTGTCGCCGCAGGCTGCAGCAACCAACAGAATCATAATTAACATGGCAAACAATGAAGCTTTTTTTGGATTAGACATATTACCCTCCTGAAAATGTGTGTGTGTTCTTGTTCTCTCTCTAATTCATGTGTACCTAAAAATCTTAGCACAGATGTTCGTGTTGACCACCTATAGGAATCTATAGGGGTACCTTTATAGATAAGACAGACGGCTGGCAATTGAAACAGCTTCCGTGCTGGATTGTACACCTAATTTGTTGAAAATCACTTTTTTATGGTGATTTACGGTGCATTCCTTTATTTTCAATTTCAAAGCAATGGCTTTAACTGTCAGTCCGTTAGAGATCATTTTCAGAATGGTTAACTGTCGCTTGGTGAATTCAATCGATGGCTGCTCTGTTACCGACGAGGCAAGGTTAGATTGATACCGATTTTGCATATGGGCCGGGATCAGCTTGGCGATTGCAATCAGCTCACTCTGGATGTCTGCATTAATGGTGGAGACGTCCAGGTAGCCAACATGTTGAAGACCGACCGACAAAGGTGCAGCGTAGCAATGCCAGTTCTGAAAAAGTGGATTCTCGTGCTGTTCAGGCGGCAGCTGAACAGGCCCATGTTTATCCATAGATTCGGATATGGCATTGACGCCACAGCTTCTAGCTGTAAAGATCATACCCGGGCGGATGGGTGACTGTTTCACCACTTGTTCCAGATCGGGGCTATAATCCATGGCAAGCAGAACTCCATGCGCGTCGGTGAGCAGAAAGAGATATGTGTTGGACAGGTTTTCTTTGATATCCGAGAGACTCTGCTGGAAGGCGTTAATCAGAAAATGATTAATTTTGCGAATCCTGTCCAGATTGGTTTTCGTTAAATATTGAATATGTGCCATACCGGGAGCATAATTTTCGCTCTCGGACCAGCTCTTCCGTAAGGAAGATGTTCTTGACATATGGTTACCTCCTTGTGATCAACCGATGGTTTCGATCACATGACCATCCTGATCGGTAATTTCAGTGCGGGCAATTCGAAAGAGAACGCCGGGCAGTGAAGCAATTTCAAATGTTTGCTCGACTGGGCGAAGGTTTGCAACTAACTCCGATACGGTTTGTTCATGCACAACTACCTTAATCTGGTTGCCATCCTCAGAAAATGAAGGTGTCCCCCCGGCTTCGAACGTAATGTTCACTCCTGATCCGATTAGGGACAGTGGAGCGCCTTTTGAAAAGCGGCTACGTAGTATTTTTCCGATAATTTGGGCCTGTTTTGCTCCGATCTGGAGTTCAGCGGGTACATTTTTTTGCAGTATTCTCTTGCGTGGAGATGTCCAGGCCAGTTGTTGTATGAATAAAAATGCTGTACTGGAACCTTCCTCTTCAATCCCGCGCTCAACAGCCTGTATTACTGAGGGGATATCCAAATATGAATTTCTCATGAGATCCGTAACGTATTTTGGCATGAATTCAACAAAGGCTGCTAACAATCCGCGGGTGTTCCATGTTTGCATCGTTTCGAGTTCCAGACCGGTGATTCCCACCATCTGAATGAATTTCACCGTTCCATTGGGTGTGGAGATCTCTGTCAGATCAGGATCTTCAATAAAAGAAAGTGCGGTTAGTAATGTATCTGAGCCGAGACAAATGGGGCCATTTGCATCCATGTAATCTCCTGCATGAAATACGTTCCCGCTAGTAAAAACATATCGTCCAACGTTCTGTAATAGATTCAGAGCCCAAGACGGGGGTGTGGACTCACCCTCACTCCGGGTAAGCCGAAACGTCATTTCAAATCCATAACCGCTATGCTCGATATCTTCCGATTCCTTCTCATACAGTTCTGAAAAACCATAGGTAATGAAATGCCAGTGAGGTATAGGGGCATCCACTTTGTATATGCTAATTCCATTTAGCGGATCAGGTCCACCGAGCATATAAGGAATGGCTGTACCATAGTGAAGTGGTTCCTGATCTCCATATAACTTACCAACTGCTATATCAATGGCATCCCAACCGGATGTGTTTGCTTCTTCAGTCATTGTTGTGTTCCTCCTTGGCTATCCATTTTCCCGAAAAACATTTAAAATTAAGTCTACCTTTTTCCAAATCGGTTTCAAGCGGCTTAAGGATGAATTGCTTATCGTAGGACTTGGGGGTTACGATGTCTATTTCAGGGAGGGAATTTACATGAGTATGAAAGAGTTATATCTGGCGGAATTTAATCAGGGCAGTTGGGACTCATTTGTGCAACTCTTTGAAAAATCATATTTACATGTGGACCCAAAATGGGCTGAATGTGCAGAGCAGCGGGGGATTCCGGTAGATATTAGCAAGGTTATATTATGTGAAATGGGTGAATATGCGCTAAGATGGATAGACATGAAAGTTCCTGCATTGGGCGACGAAAGTCCTGCCAGCTACCTCGAATACGGGGATACAAATGCCCTAAGAGCAGCGATTATGCGAATGCCTCGATAACGTCCAAAGGTGGTCAGCGAGTGCATAAAGAGGAAAGTTGATTTTGCAAAATAGATATGTTACGCTTACATTACAAGAGAAAACAACCGAATACGCAATAACATCTTTTGATGGATTGTAACTGTGCAGACAGGCAAAACCTAAACTGATGGTGAAATGAAGGCTCTTTTTTTGCGAGCTATTTTACCTTGAGTTTAGGTTTTTCTTGTTTTTTGGCCTGAAATACAGCCGCTGTATTCGGGAAAAACCCAAATAAAATTCGAAAAGAGGTTGTTCGTTATGACCACGGCAAAAAAAGGATTCCCCGAAAACTTCCTGTGGGGAGGCGCTACAGCTGCCAACCAATTAGAAGGTGCATTTGATAAGGACGGCAAAGGTCTCTCTACTGCGGATATGATTGCGCATGTTCCCAAAGAGAAGCGTACAGGCGGACATGCCATGGAAATCTCCTCTACACGAATTGAAGAGATCCTCTCCGGCAAAATTGAAGAACGTTTCCCTAAACGTTTTGGTATTGATTTCTATCATCATTATAAAGAAGATATCGCATTATTTGCTGAAATGGGCTTCAAAGTGTTCCGTTTGTCCATTCACTGGGCACGTATTTTCCCGAATGGTTACGACCAAGAGCCGAACGAAGCTGGCTTGAAATTCTATGACGACGTCTTCGACGAACTATTGAAATACGGCATTGAACCGCTGGTAACCTTGTCTCACTATGAAACTCCGCTGGGTCTGACACAGAAATACAATGGTTGGGCAGGTCGTGAAGTGATTGGACACTATGTGAGATATGCAGAGACTGTGTTCAACCGTTATAAAAATAAAGTGAAATACTGGTTGACGTTTAACGAAATCAACGTGATGCTGTTTAGCCCATACACAGGCGGCGGTATCCTGATCGATAAAGTAGACAACCAACTGCAAACGACATATCAAGCGCTGCATCACCAATTTGTAGCAAGTGCACTGGTAACCAAGCTTGCCCATGAGATTATTCCTGGTTCCCAAGTGGGCTGTATGCTTGCTCGTATGGAAACGTACCCGGCGACTTGTAATCCGGTAGATGTTCGTCTGGCCCAACATGAGAATCAGATTAACCTCTTCTTTACGGATATGCATGCTCGTGGTCAATACCCGAACTACATGGCTCGTTATTTTGAAGAAAACAACATTGTGATTCAGAAAGAAGCAGGCGATGATGAGATCTTGCTCAATAATACCGTTGATTTCATTTCCTTCAGTTACTACATGTCCGTAACCAAATCTGCATCCGCAGACAAAGAAGAAACAACAGGTAACCTGACTGGCGGTGTGAAAAACCCTTATCTGGAAGCTTCCGACTGGGGCTGGGAGATCGATCCGATCGGTCTGCGCGTAACGTTGAATAACTTCTGGGATCGTTACCAGAAACCATTGTTCATCGTAGAAAATGGCCTGGGTGCATATGACCGTGTTGAAGAAGACGGTTCAATTCATGACTCCTATCGTGTGGATTACCTGAAGAAACACATCGAACAAATGAAAGAAGCGATCAAAGACGGTGTGGATCTGATTGGATTTACAGCATGGGGCCCGATTGACCTCGTGAGCATGTCCACGTCTGAAATGTCCAAACGTTATGGTTTCATCTACGTGGATTTGGACGACGAAGGTAATGGAACACTCAAACGTTCGAAGAAAGATTCATTTGACTGGTACAAAAACGTAATTGCCAGCAATGGTGAGCAACTATAATTTGATCTGATTCCTGTATCTTAAACCCGGATCGCTGTAAGTAATTAGGCTATTCGAGGATTGTTACCGCATAAAGCGGGCAAAACCCAACAGAAAGCAGGCTGATTTGAAGCCCTTTTAGTTGCGCAATGTCCGCTTTTTGATGTGTTCACGGGCATAGGGTCAACCGTTTTAACAAAGAATGAGTACAACGTAACCAGAGAGGAATGACAGATATGACAACACCATTTCCGAAGGATTTTCTATGGGGCGGCGCAGTCGCAGCCAATCAGCTCGAAGGAGCCTACAATACAGATGGCAAAGGCCTGTCTGTTCAGGATGTAATGCCCCATGGGATTACGACGCCAAGAACGGAAGGACCGACAGAGGATAACCTGAAATTGATCGGTATCGATTTCTACAACCGTTACAAAGAGGATGTTAAGTTGTTTGCTGAAATGGGCTTCAAAGTATTCCGTACATCCATTGCCTGGTCCCGTATTTTCCCTAAAGGTGATGAATTGGAGCCAAATGAAAAAGGTCTGCAGTTCTATGATGACCTGTTTGACGAGTGCCACAAATACGGGATTGAACCCCTCGTAACGATTTCTCATTATGAGACACCGCTGCATTTGTCCAAAACGTATGACGGCTGGGTTAACCGGAAAATGATTGATTTCTACGAGCGTTATGTAACCGTCTTGTTTAACCGTTTCAAAGGCAAAGTAAAATACTGGCTGACGTTTAATGAAATTAATTCCATTCTGGAAGAACCATTCATGAGTGGCGGCATCTTTACACCAAAAGCGGAACTGTCCAAACAGGATCTGTACCAAGCAATCCACCATGAGCTGGTGGCAAGTGCGCTGGCAGTAAAACTGGGTCATGAGATTATGCCTGAAGCGAAAATTGGCTGTATGGTACTCAGTATGCCAACCTATCCATTGACACCAAATCCGGATGATGTGGTAGCTGCAATGCATGCAGAACAGCGGAATGACATCTTTGCCGATATTCATGCACGTGGCTATTATCCGAAATACATCAATCGTTACTTCAAAGCGAATAATATCAACATCAAGTTTGAAGATGGCGATGCTGAAATTCTGAAACATACGGTGGACTTCATCTCGTTCAGTTACTATGTAAGTATTTGTGAGACAGGTGACCCACAGAAACGTGTTGAAGGCAAAGGGAATCTGTTTGCAGGTGTACAGAACCCTTACCTCAAAGCAAGTGAATGGGGCTGGCAGATTGACCCGCAAGGCCTGCGCGTAACGCTCAATAAATACTGGGATCGTTATCAAAAACCATTGTTTATTGTCGAAAATGGTTTGGGTGCAGCCGATGAGCTAGTCACTGACGAAAATGGCAATAAAACGGTGAATGATGATTACCGGATTCAGTACCTGAATGATCACTTGGTACAAGTAGGCGAAGCGATTGAAGACGGCGTTGAAGTCATGGGTTATACCTCATGGGGCTGCATCGATCTGGTGAGTGCATCCACAGCAGAGATGAAGAAACGCTATGGCTTCATCTATGTGGACCGTAACAATGACGGATCAGGTACCCTTGATCGTTACAAGAAAAAATCATTCCATTGGTATAAAGAAGTTATTGGTACAAACGGCGCAAGTCTAAAATCCGACAACCATTAATTTCTAGTTCTAAAGACATATGTGAGCAGCATCTTCTTGTGTCATATTCAAGCACATTAACCGCTTTCACAAAAACATTGTCAGATGGATAATTATATGGTAAGATGGGCCTAAGGCTAATGAATACTGGATTGTTACTGTTCAATCAGGCAAAACCAGAAGCGGGGCATGTGTATCATGACCAGCTTTGGTTTTGCCTTTTACTACTTTGACGGTGCAAGGTGATGTGAAGAAATGAAAATTGAGAAGGTGCTGAACAACAATGTAGTTACTGTGATTGATCCAGGAGGAAACGAACTGGTCGTCATGGGACGGGGCATAGCCTTCAAAAAGCATACTGGTGAAACGATAGACGACAGTCTGGTCGAAAAAATATTCTCATTGGAAAGCAAGGAAGTATCGCAGAAACTGAAAACGCTTCTGTCAGATATTCCAGTTGAATATGTCGAATGCTCGGATGAAATTATCCGTTATGCAGAGACCGTATTAGGTGAGAAGTTGCATGAGAGCATCTACATTTCACTGACGGATCATATTCATTTTGCCATTGACCGGCATCGTCAAGGCTTGCAGATTCGTAACGCATTGTTCTGGGAGATCAAGCGCATGTACCGCAAGGAATATGCCATTGGGCTCAAGGCACTTCAGATTATTGAAGAAACATTGGGTGTCCTGCTTCCTGAAGACGAATGCGCATTCATCGCAATGCATCTGGTCAATGCCCAGATGAACGGTGAGATGAGAGAAACCATCAGCATTACGAATATCGTAAAAGATATACTTAACATTGTACGACGCAGCTTTGTCATTGAGCTGGATGAGGATTCGCTGAGTTATTATCGATTCCTGACACATTTGAAGTTCTTTGCTCAGCGCGTACTACACGGTACAGCAATTGAAGATAAGGAAGCAGATAATCCGCTTCATGACCTGGTGAGCAAACAATATCCTGAGGCACATGCTTGTGCTTGTAAGATTAACGACTATACTCGCAAGATCTATAGCCGGGTCTTATCCAAGGAAGAAATCCTATATCTGACCATTCATATTGAACGAGTTGTCAGAACTGAACAAACAATTGAATAATTGGGATTGTTACTGCAAAAAAGGCAAAACCTAAACGTTGAATAATGATAAGCTGAAACTGCTTTGTCATTATTCAGTGTTTAGGTTTTTTTTTACCTTCATTACACATAAAAGGAGCAAAACACAATGGATAAACAACAATTGTCCAAGGATATTCTGAAGCTTGTTGGTGGCGAAGAGAACATCGATCAAGTCACACACTGTATGACAAGACTCCGGTTTAACCTGAATGACAACAAAAAAGCGGACAAAGCGACGCTGAAAAATACACCTGGCGTTATGGGCGTTATGGAGAATGGCGGACAATTCCAGGTCATTATCGGGAACGATGTGCCTGTTGTGTATAATGCACTTGTAGGAAACATGTCCAAATCCCCGAATGCAGACGCTGGATCAACCAGTGCTTCGACTGGGGAGAAGAAAAAGAGAAATCCAGTAAGTGCATTGTTCGACTTTATTTCTGGAATATTCACGCCGATTCTGCCAGCGATTACGGGTGCCGGTATGATCAAAGGGATCGTGGCAATCCTAGTAGCTGTAGGTTGGTTGTCTGATACCAGTTCAACTTATATCATCTTATCTGCTATCGGTGATGGTGCATTCTACTTCCTGCCGATTATTCTGGCGATCAGTGCCGCACGTAAGCTCGGTAGCAATATGTATATTGCTGCAGCGCTGGCAGCGGGGATTATGCATCCGACGATTACAGCCTTGCTTGCCAATGGAGACACCACATTTGTAGGCATTAAGGTTATAGCAGCAACCTATTCTTCTACGGTTATTCCGATTATTCTCGCAATCTGGATTGCTTCCTATGTAGAGAAAGCGGTTGATCGTGTTACACATGCTTCGCTTAAGCTTCTGATTGTTCCAACAGTTACCCTGTTAATTATGGTTCCTTTGACCTTGATGACGGTTGGACCATTGGGTACAGTGCTCGGTAATGGTTTGTCAGGTGGTATTTCATGGTTGTTCGACAATATGTCAATATTCGCAAGTATCCTAATTGGTGGTACGATGTCACTTCTGATCATTACGGGTATGCACTATGCACTGTTGCCGATCATTGTTGGTTCGATGACATCACTTGGTTACGATTTTATTATTCCACTGATGTTTGCTGCTAACTTGGCACAAGGTGGTGCAGCATTTGGTGTTGGTCTTAGATCGAAAAATGGTAAAACGAAATCGCTTGCTTATTCCACAGGTCTTACTGCTATCATGGGGATTACGGAACCAGCGATGTACGGGATCAATATGAAGTACAAAAAACCATTTATTGCAGCTCTGATCGGTGGAGCTGTTGCAGGTGGATTCATGGGGATCGTCAATGTTAAAGCTTATGTACTTACAGGTCTAGTGGGCCTGCCAAGTATTGCAGCATTTATCAGTCCGGCAATTAGCACGTTACTCTACGCTCTGGCTGGTGGTTTGATTGCCATCGTAGCAGCAGCAGTACTGACGTACATCCTTGGTTTCCAAGAAGAAAATGCTCCACAATCGGCTGAAGCAACGCCAGCTGCTGAGCCTACAACACCAGCAGCAACGACTTCTGCTTCCGCAGTAACTGCTGTTGAAGAAACTAAAGCACTGGATCAAGACGTATTTAGCCCAATTACTGGTGAAGTTAAATCACTGAGTGAAGTTCCAGATCCTGCATTCTCGGAAGAGATTATGGGTAAAGGTTTTGCCATCCAGCCGTCGGAAGGCCGTGTGGTTTCTCCAATTAACGGTACAGTATTCTCGTTGTCGAAGAGTGGACATGCCATTGGTCTCGTTAGTGATGACGGCGCTGAAATGCTGATTCACATCGGGATTGATACCGTGAAACTGAAAGGTCAATTCTTCTCCCCTAAAGTTCAAGCAGGAGCGAAGGTTGCCGTTGGTGATGTACTGATGGAATTCGACAGAGAAGAAATCGAAAAAGCCGGTTACACAACGATTACGCCGGTTATCATTACGAACATGCATCAATATAATTCGATTGAGTCTGCCGGGCGTACAACGATTAAGGAAAAAGAATTGTTGTTCACGGCAAAAGCTTAACGAACATCAAAAAGCAGCAGTCTTGCCGGATGAAATTATTCCGGCAAGGCTGCTGCTTTTTAGTATATGGACGATATTATTGATGGTCGATGTCTGCTGGACACTATACCGAGCTTGAAGGCAGTAGCTCCTGAACCAATTGCACAAAGTGCTGCGCGGGCTTGGAAAGATGACGATTGCGATGCCACACAAGCGCAGAATCTACGGCAGATTGCGCATCTTGAATACGATAGATATGAAACGGATGCTCATGATAAAGCTGAAGAACCGTATGGGGCACGATGGAGCTTGCAAAACCGAGTCGCACAAGTTCCAACAACATGTTAATATCCGAGCATTCGCCCGCAATGGAAGGATTCACGTGATGCTCACGGAATTTCTGTAAAATCAGTTCGAACATCCCGAGTCCTTCAGTGCTAGGAAGCAAGAGAGGGATATCGACCAACTTTTGAAAATAAATCCCACGCTCATCCGCTGACTTCAGCGGTGTGGAGGAAATATAGAAGAGAGCTTCCTGCGGTAGATGCAGTACTTCATATTGTTCTGTTTTGACAGGCATCCGCACACAGGCAAGCTCGATTTTGCCTTCACCCAAGAGCTGGCAGAGCTGTGCAGATTCATTTTGCTGAATTTTATAGGTCACCTGAGGGTGTGTTGTCCGAAACTGCTGGAGCGCCTGCGGGATCAAACGATCTGAAATGGTATTAATGCCAAGCGACAACTTGCCCCGAATACCATAGCGGAAGCTCTGCATCTCCATGACAGCTTCTTCCATGTATTTGGTCATCGTAACCGCATAATCATAGAAGCTTCGACCGGCCTGTGTCAGCTCCATGCTGCGTCCTTTGCGTTCAAATAAAGCTACGCCGAGTTCGTCTTCCATCAACTTGAGCTGCTGGCTTAAAGGAGGCTGAGCCATGTGTAATCTGCGCGCTGCCGCCGTGATCTGTCTCTCCTCGGCAATCGCGATGAAATAGCGACATTGTTTGATATCCACGTGTGTTCTCCTTATATGCAGCGATATGTTTTTCATATGGGAAACCAACAAAACATGTATTTTTAATATACTATTATCCTATGTTAACATACATAAGGTTTAAACACTTCAAATCACACATGTAGATTATGATGTATTGAATATATGCCGTGAGGATGGCGACAAATTGGAGGGTGAAGGTGCGATGCTGAAAACAATACATGCAGCTGCTGAAGCTGGACATACGGATGATGTGCTGCGGTTTATCGCACAAGGGACTGGAGTGAATGACCGGGATGCTCGAGGACGGACACCTCTGATGGCCGCGGTTAATGGCAACAAACCAGAGACGGCAAGCACACTTATTGAAGCGGGAGCGGATGTGAACATCCAGGATCAACGACTGGATAACATGCTGCTGTATGCCAGTGCGGAAGGTTTGCGTAAAATGGTCGAACTGGCTATAAAAGCAGGTGCTGATACCCGGATTACGAATCGGTTTGGTGGCACAGCTCTGATTCCTGCTTCAGATCGAGGTCATGTCGATATTGTGGAGATCCTTCTGAAATGCACGGATGTGGATGTGAACCATATCAACAATCTGGGCTGGACAGCTTTGCTGGAAGCGGTCATTCTGGGGGATGGCGGCACTCGCCATCAGCAGATCGTAGCATTGCTTTTGCAACATGGTGCGGATCGCCTCATTGCTGACCGGGACGGCGTCACTGCACTTGCGCATGCCCAGAGGCATCATTATAAAGAAATGGAGCGAATGTTAACTCAATCATGAACAGACATCAAGAGCAATCTTTGCAAAATAATATAAAGGGTGCGTCATCGCTTGCATTGGCAGGCATTCAGTGGTTCTTCTTCCTGTTCACCAACACTGTGGTGGTGCCGTTATCTATCGGACATAATTTTCAGCTTTCACCGGAGGCCATTGCTGCATCGATGCAGTATGCCTTTTTGCTTACTGGGGCTGTATGTATATTACAGGCGTTCTTCGGCCATCGTTATGCCGTGATGGATGGTCCCTCGGGATTATGGTGGGGGCTGACACTAAGCTTAACGGCCTCGGCTTCATCAGCCGGCATGAGTTTGGAACGTATCGGGGGAGGATTGGCTGCGGGTTTTCTGTTAGCGGGTCTGACGATGATGATCCTGGGCGGACTTGGAGCTGCGCATGTGCTTCAGAAGCTGTTCACACCAATGGTCAAGAGTGCGATGTTATTTCTGATGACGATTCAATTGACCATGAATTTCTTCAAAGGCATGATAGGATATACCGAGTTCGGCAATTTTAACCTGCCTGTAGCGGCGTTGTCCGTTGCCATAGCGTTTCTAGTGGCCTTAATCCAGCTTAAGGGAAAAGGCAAGCTCGGTAACTACTCCATCCTGATTGGCATCGTGACGGGGTGGATTGCCTACAGTTTTGTGTTCCCTGGACAACATGCAGGAGCATCCGGTCATCAGAATTTAAACCTGTTTTCCTGGTTTCCGTGGGGGACGCCGAAGTGGGAGCCGGGTATTGTCATCACAGCTTTTTTTGTTGGGCTGGTGAATATGACAAATTCCATCACCACGTTAAGCTCTGTCGAAAAAATATATGGAGTGCAAACGTCCAGCCAACAATATAAACGATCATACATGCTTACGGGATTGTTCACCATGTTATCTGCGTGTGTAGGTGTGCTGCCGTTCGGATTATTTGCCTCTTCGATTGGTTTTCTGGAGAGCACCCGTATTCTGAAACGGGCTGCGTTTGTTGTTGGAGCAGGCATGTTATGTATATTAGGACTGACGCCTTCTGTGACAGCCTTTTTCGCACAAATTCCTCCCAGTGTAGGGAGTGCCGTGCTATTTGTTGCCTATTTGCAAATGTTTGGTACAGCTCTAAGAACACTTGAAGGCACCACCTTTAATTCCAAAACAATCTATCGTGTGGCACTGCCAGTTCTTACAGGTGTTGCTGTAATGAACATCCCTGCTGAAGCTTTTCAGGCTCTACCCATGTATCTCATTCCGATCATTAGCAATGGGCTTGTCATTGGAGTTGTGGTGTCACTTTTGCTTGAAACCACAGTGGATTGGTCCAAGATGGACAATACTACGACTGCGACCAAAGCAGCCTGAATATCTAAAATGTTGAAACAGTCCGGTTCACCGGGCTGTTTTTTTTTGTTAGGTTGGTGCTTGCCGGGTTACTTCACCATAATTTTGCCTTGCCCCGCAAGCATTCTCATTTCTCTGGATAGACGCTCATGATTACCTTGCTGGATCTCCAGCTGTACGCCGTAGTGCCATCGGTTATTCTCTTCTTTGCCCCAGCGCAGCGTTCCTTCCAAATACAAGGGGTCTTCAAAAAGCAGCAAGTTCATGCCGATTCGAATGTTATTGGACTCCACATGCAGATTTAACGGAAATGAAAGCTGACAACCCGATCGGCTGATATCGCATAATTCCGCTTGAATGGGTTTGGGTGGTGCAGAGGCGCCGTTAATGCTGAGAATAAAAATTTCGAACATTATCGGTTCCTTTAAAGTATAGCGAAAAGGTTCTCTTCTAAGGTTGATAGCCATGGTTTCCTCCACAAAATCACAAAAAGTCAGTTATCATTATATCGTCATTTTTGCTAAAAAAATGAAGAGATTAACCTTGTTTGCTACATCTTAATTCTTCACATGTATAACATGAATCTAGTTAACTCTTGAATGCCTTTAACCTGTGTGCCGGGCTTGATATAATGGTTGGATATGGTTCTGATTTTTCACCTGGATCAGAATGGGAAAGGAACGGGTGTTTATTTTGAATTAGAAAGGAGAGATGAAGAATGAATGGGAAGTTTCAGTTCTTCACGGATACGGCAGCACTGTGCCTGTATGATCTGGCGGCGCTAAAACATCGTGTTGAAGATACACCAGACTGGTGGTCTATTGCGGAAGATGAACTGATTGAGGTAAATGCAGGCAACTGTTTGTTTCTGAATCTGGGTGAAGATGGACAGTATGAGGTGACATGGAGTCTGGATGACGCGGGGAAGGAACTGGAGAATGCACAGGTATACCATCTACGTGTCCCTTCCGGTAACGTGTATTTGGGGGCGGCGGAGGATGTCACTGGGGGCGAGCTAGAACCCGATGAGTCTTGCGGTGGTGTGTTGCTCCAGATGGAGCCCGGAAATTATGCGTGCATGATATTGAGGGAAAGCAATCAAATATGGGTTACCATCAAACCCAGTCTGCAAAGCGAAAATAGTTTGAATGACTTGATTCGAATCTGACGGTATAGGTACAACGCGATGGAAGGAGGCTTACGTACATGCATAAGGCCCAGTTGGAGCGTATACAGGGAAAGTTGAACAAACTCCAGGATCTGGACACGGAACGGAATGTGTTCGGGGCGGAGAATCATCAATATGAGATGGCTCCGGTATGGACATTGGACGAAATTAAAGCTTTTGAACAGAAATGGAAGATAGAGCTGCCCGAAGAATATCAAGCTTTTTTGCTTGTGATTGGAAGTGGTGGGGCAGGTCCTTATTATGGGCTGGAAAAGCCGGAGAACGGCATATATTTGGTGATGGATTATGATGATGAGTTGAATGCAATTTCTGAGCCGTTTCCACATGTGGAATCCTGGAATTGGGATGTGGACTGGTACGACGACAGCAAAGAAGAGGATGAGTGGGCAGCGCTTGAACATGAGTATTATGATCCGAAATGGTCGGCAGGGATGCTGCGAATCAGCGATTTTGGATGTGGCGTGTCGCTCAATCTGATTGTGAAGGGATTGTCCTTCGGAGAGATCTGGACCGATGATCGAGCGAACAGTAATGGAATTTATCCAGATCAGTATATGGGCAACACGGAGCGGCTGGGTTTTCTCGACTGGTATGAATTGTGGCTGGACCGCTCGATCAATGAATTGAATGAGCAAGAGTAATCGTTTTTACTTACTTTTAGATTAAAGGAGGTACCCTGATGGGCTGGGAATATGGCATCAGAACAACAAATCCTGTCATTTTACCTCGGATTGTGAAGCGACTGGCGTATTCCTTAACCTTCTCCGACTTGTATAGGCTGGAGCATTATGAAGATGGATTTGCGGTGCTTCAGGAGGGTTCGCCCTGGCCTGAAGCTCTACAAGTCTCGATTGAAGTGGCATCGGGAATGAATGAAATTGTAGAGGGAGAGTTATACATATATTGTCTGTTTCATACTTGGGGTGACATCGCAGCAAACTGGCTGAAACAGATGGAAGCAGCTACGAATCAGGATGACAATGAGCTGGAATGGTTTGAACTTTAAATAATGATGCGGAAATCAATACAAGAGCTTCCTCCTCAGGATTAGGCGGGGCTTTTTTGTGATGGAAAATAAATAAAAAACGGTTTGGCTTGTTCATCCGTCTTAAACCACAGAAAGAGAGAGAAGGAGGGGATTGCAGGGTGGAAACCAAAGCCGAGATGAAAAAGATGCTGTTTGTACAGAGCGAAGACGAGACGGCATTTGTCCAATCCATCATGGAGCATCAGGACACGCTGATCTCCATTGCCTACAGTTACCTGCGTAATCGTCACGACGCGCTCGAAGCGGTGCAGGAGATGACATGCCGGGCCTGGATCAAGCGTCGCTCTCTGAAAAATGAGAAGGCGTTCAAATCATGGATTATTCGTATTCTGATCTATGTGTGCATTGATGAACAAAGGCGTCGCAAACGGGCCGCACCTCTGCCAAGCGAAGGGTTGGAGGAGGCGATATCCGATTCTGCCATTGCAGGATGCAGTGACAACAGACTTGCGATGTGGTCCATGCTTGAGAAAATCAAACCTAAATACCGCCATGTATTACTGCTGAAATACTATAACGACATGACGTCAATTGAGATTGCCTCCATTCTTGGCAAACCGGAGGGCACCATCAAGACCTGGCAGCATAAAGGGTTGGAACTGTTACGGAAACAGATGAAGAACAGGGGGGATTGGCATGACAACTAGTCCGGAGGAACAGGCACTTTTCGCAGATGCTTCCCAGGTTAAGCTGGAGAGACAGCAATTGAATCCGGCGGACACGGCGTTTGCCATTCAGCGAGGTCTGGCAAAGGCAAGAACTCGGCGAATGACAGGTCATGTGCAATTAAGGTGGATTACGGCGGTGCTCGTAACAGCACTGGCAGCCGGTTGGCTGCTAATGGGTCCGCTTGGCGGTACATCACAACTGGCAATGTACAGCCCGCCCGCACAGAATTGGGGAGTTCTTGAACCTTTTCGGGAGTTGGCTGGAAAAGAGGTAGACGGAAACACGATTTCATCCGCAATTAACAATGGTTATGTGCAGCTCGTGAATCGTTCTGTGAAATCAGGAATATATCAGTTAACCGTCAATGCAGTGATGGCGGATGAAAACAAGATGATCGTATTGTACACAGCCCAGACGGATGCTTCTCAGGAGATATATTCGGTGAACCGTTCCAGGGTAACTGACATGCTGACCAATCATAAATTTGATGATAGTAATGCGGGGGGAGTCCAAGTACCCAAAGGGAACCATATCATATACGGTCGAACTGCGATTAACCTCAAACGAACTGATGCATTTCCTGAAAAGTTAATGCTCGACTTTCAAATCGTCTCCCTCGATCCGGGGAAGCTAGCAGACCCAAAAACAGGGACAAAGCGACCCGAAATGCGATATTCAGAACTGATGAAGATTTCTTTTGACTTAGACCCCAAATTTTCGGTTCCCAAGACGGAAATTATAAAACTTAATCAGTTATTTACGATTGGCGGTCATGAGGTGATGTTATCTCAAGTCGAGATGTCTCCACTTATTATACAAGCCAAACTTGTCTATGAACCTAATAAAAAGTTTGATTTCCAAAGCAAACAATCTATAAGTGAATCAGTACATCCTTACGAGATTGTTTCTATAACCAAGAATGATAAGCAGACCAAGCTTCTAATGTATCGAGGTAGCGAAACAGAAGACGGGATGATTTTATACTACAGCAGCAATATGCTGGACGATCCTCAATCGCTTGTATTGAAAATACCAACTGAACCCGGCAAAGTTTACGATGACTTGCAGGAAGCGGAGAAACATAAGCTGGAACTGAAAATCAAATAGGATTTAGAAGAAGGCGATACAAAGTCATGGTTTTTGTAGATGACTTTGTGTCGTCTTTTCATTTTTCTTATACGGGGACTGCTGTTGCAAAAAAATAAAAATATTGGTTAAATTGCAATTTTTGTATTGTCACATCTGATGTTACACGATATAATCAACTTGTCTTTCAGGATAAAATTATAAAGGATGGTGAAATTTTGAAGAAATTTTCGATTCTTTTACTCGCTGTAACACTGTTATTGTTGACGGTCTCCACGGCACCCGCTACATATGGTGCGGCCAGTTATCCCAACACAGGCACGAATGGTTTAACAGGTTTTGCCGGTAACGCCAAAAATGAGAGTGGTGTATCCAAATCAGCCACGACAGGTGGTAAGAACGGTCAGGTCATCTACATCAGCAATCTGAACGATCTGCGAACACATATGGCAGGCACAACAGCTAAAATACTGGTTATTGAACAAAATATTTCTTCCTCTACGTTGCAGAAAGTCGAATTTGGATCGAACAAAACGTTGGTAGGCTCCTTTGATAAACACACACTGACGAACATTCATTTCAGATCGACGTCCAGCTCAAGCAATGTCATTTTTCAGAATCTGACTTTTGAACACGCTTCCAATATTAATGCTAACGACGATATCCAGATGTATATTACTTCAGGCTCCAACTACTGGATTGATCACGTGACGTTCTCCGGCCATAGCTACAGCTCGAGCGGAAGTGATCTGGACAAGCTCCTGTACATTGGGGATCGCGCAGATTATATTACGATCAGCAATTCCAAATTTGCAAACCACAAATACGGAATTATTCTTGGATATCCGAATGATGGCAACAGCAGCTATAATGGTGTACCTCATGTAACGATGGCAAACAACTATTTTGAAAACCTGTATGTACGTGGTCCTGGTCTCATGAGATACGGTTATTTCCATATCAAAAACAATTACGCCAACAATTTTAACCAGGCCATTACCATTGGCGAGAAAGCACGCATATATTCTGAAAACAATTATTTCGGTGCAGGCGCTGAAAAAGGCGGCATTCTGGATGATAAAGGAAACGGAGAATTTACGGATACAGGCAGTACACCTGCGTTGAGCAGCCCATCCTCTCCCCAAACAGGTTGGAGACCAAGTACCAACTACAGCTATGAAGTGCAGACAGCCAGTTATGCTCGCGAGTTTGTCACCAAGTATGCAGGTTCGTCTAACAACACACTTGTGTTCGGGAAATAAAAGGTAGCTGATCCCCTTAACATGAAAAAGCCCGTATCCCTGATACGGGCTTTTACTATGGAGAAAACCAAATAAAATTTCTGAAATATAAGTACATATTATATCCCTTCATATATTAAAAATTTATAATAAAATTCCGATATATAGTAAGTGTGTTTTCATGTTTATGAAGACCTAATGTACTATAACAAAGCCCTAGGATTTTGCGATTTATTCATAAGCAAGGACCATAGACTGATAAAAGATAGTACAGAAATGTTTCACCAGCGTATTTAATTGATAAAAAGGACGGGAAATTCATGAATCGTTATGATGAAATCATCTGGAAAAGGAACAAGCTAATCTGTATCATCCTGTGGGTTATTGTTGCCATCGGTTTTGGTATGGCCTTTCTGGAACCCAAGCTGCTTGTTTCGAGTGGGGTAGCTATTTTATTCACCGGTTGGGTAACGTACGCCAATATCAAAAAGAAGTATATTCATGTGATCCCGTGGCTTTGTACACTCCTGATTACAATCTGTGGCGTCTACGCAGGCTGGGGAAGTGTTAACATCACTTTAAGTCTGGTTATCACTTCAGTGTTATTGCTCTATCCTGACAAGAAACTGTTCACAACCGGATTTCTCGTGCTGCTTGTTATTAGTATTCTTCAGGTTGTTCTGGTGGAGACAAAGAGCTCCGAGGAGTTTATTGGCTATATTGTTGATGTAGGGTTGTTTGCACTTACTGGAGCCATTCTGATGATGGTTTCCCAGTTGAATCAAAGACTCTTTTGGGATAGCGAGGCCAGGTGGCAAGAGGTGGAGCATTCCAAAATGAGAGTGGAAACAATGCTTGTAAGGGTCAAAGAATCTGTAGATGGCCTATCTCGTTATACGGATCAACTGAAGCAAAAAGTAACCGACACCGGCTCCATTACCCATGAAGTGACGCTGGGATTTAGTGAAGTGGCCAAAGGGGTTGAATTCCAGGCTACTAGTGTAGCAGAAATTTCAGAGTCCTTGTCCTTGTCGGATCAGCATATTCGCGATGTTGCTTCCTACTCACTTCAGATGAAAGAACTGTCAGCCAGCATGGCAACCAGTACAGAAACAGGCAGCACACAAATGGATCAACTGAATGTTCAGATGCAGGAGCTGTATGAAACGATTAATACCACAGCCGATGATATGAGTAAGTTTAACGAGGAAAGTGAGTCCATGTCGCTAATGCTGAACAGTATTTCAGATATTGCAAATCAGACAAATCTGCTTGCGCTTAATGCAGCGATTGAAGCAGCCCGTGCAGGAGAACATGGACGCGGCTTTGCAGTCGTGTCGGAGGAAGTTCGCAAGCTGGCAGAGCACTCCGGCCAGTCGGCCAGTGATATTGCTGCTATTTTGTCCCGTTTGAGAGGACAGACACAGGCGTTGACGGATCGATTTGGGCGTATTCGACTCGCTTTGGAAGCAGGAAAAGACAGTGTGCAAACGGCAGAAGAAGTTTTCCGCACGATCAACAGCAATTCTCAGCAAGTATTGAATCAGGCCGCAGATATCGAGAGCAGTTCAGCCACGATGAGAGATTCCTCTACCAAAGTGGTTAATGAGGTTTCAGAAATTTCAAGTGTGACTCAGCAATCGAGTGCCGCTACGGAAGAAATTCTTGCTAGTATGGAGGAGCAGCGCAATCTGACCCAGAAGATGGTGGACAGCTTCGGAGAACTGGAGCAACTGATTGTGGACCTGAACGAGTTGGTATCGGATAAGAACGAAGTAGTTTCTGCAACGGGTACGCTGTAAAATACATAAGCTGAAGCTAGCTTACTGCATCGGAGTCACCTGATTACTCCAATTTTATACTCAAAGTTCAGTCTATTTAGCCTGTCTCCAACCATGATGTGGGGGCAGGCTTGTTTATTTTTTTGATGGCCGATCGCTCTGACTGTTTTCAATGAAACAATTGTGGATGTTCATCCAGGCCCACTATAATGGAAGGAAGAAGAATTTGTAAAAAATAATTAATGGCAGGAAGTTTGGGCAATTGGGGGAGCAGAACGTGAAGAATGCAGTAATGGAAAAAAGGACGGATAGCCGCAATCGTACAGATCCAGCGAGGAATGAAAGACGCGATAGTCTCGTTCGTTTCTATGATCGGAATTCGCTCGAAGATATGGACTGGCCTAACACCGAGGATGGTAGAGATGCAAGAGCGTATTTGGAACCCATGATGTTACAAGGGACACAGGACTTCATGATAAATGCAAACACAACCTTACTCATTGCTCGAATTGACGATCTAGTGCTTCCGTTGACAGTAAATGATGCAGAGTATGAAAATTCTTACGTTTGTTCGCCTTATACACATTATGTACGGTATGCCAAGCAGGAGTTGATGCTGCTTCAGAAACCGTTGCTGGAAAAAGGGCTTTTCGCGCTGCTCAGTGTGGTAGGGTGGGGAATGCGGCAATCACAAATAAACAAAGTTGTACATATCAACAACTGGCTGTTATCAACAAACCTGTATCCTGCCATGTCAGGAGAGCAGGTGGTTTGTCTGCTTGCAGCAGTAAGGGAACGTTATCCTGAGCATGCCGTCGTATTTCGTTCCTTGTGCCCAGGGCTTCACTCTGATCTCACGGGAGAGCTGCAGCAAGCAGGCTGTCAACTAATTCCTAGTCGGCAAATCTATCTGTACCGGGCGAATGATCCAAATTTCGGCAATGCGAAGTCGCGCTGGCTGCTGAAGCGGGATTACGAATTGTTGACAAAGCACGGATATGAATTCGTTTCCGGAGCGAATCTGACGGAGGAAGATATTCCGCGAATCGCAGAGCTGTATAGGCTGCTATACCTCGAAAAATACTCTTATGATAATCCGCAATTCAGTGAACATTTCATTGCCACATCAAAAGCTTCTGGAGCACTGACCTTGTGTGGTCTGCGAAAGGAAGGGCGTATAGATGCGATTATGGGATACTTCTGTCGAAATGGGGTGATGACAACGCCGTTGTTCGGTTACGATACGGCGCTACCTCAGTCCATCGGGCTGTACCGCATGTTATCAGCTTGCCTGATTGGACAGGCCCGTGAGAACGGTCATCTGTTGCATGAGAGTGCAGGTGCTGCGCAGTTCAAGCGCAACCGTGGCGCTGTATCGGATTTCGAGTATTCTGCCGTGTATGAGCGCCATCTGCCAATGAGCAGACGCTGGTGCTGGCTGCTGCTTGAACGGCTTTTGAATCGCGTGGGTGTACCGCTAATGCGCCGGATGAAGCTGTAAACTTGCACAACAGCGCGCTGACGCCATCCTATGTGGGGTGCTCGTGCAGGTTTGGCTCCACACAAAACAGGCCGGTCATCGTGAAACGTACACTTATTTAGATTCGCCTCAAACAATATTGCGCCTTAATTATGCATGTTCAGCCAACTGCACTTCGAAGCCATCTGGATCGGCAATGTAAATAAATCGCAGATGCGGATTGGGCTGGACGGGGCCTCGTACAATCGGGATACTTAATGCGGCGAGCTGCTCCATGGCTTCGTCCAGCGACCTTACCTCATAACCGATCGAAACACCGGCCTCTGGCTTGAGTGTGGTTTCGCTGCCCTCAATCAGTTCCAACTTCGTTTCATTTTCCAGTCCCAGCATGGCGATCTGCCGTCCCCGGCTTTCGAATCTGCGCTGAATCGGCAGCCCAAGCATGTCGTGGTAGAAACGGAGCGATGCTTCCAAGTCGCGTACCCGCAGTGTGATCCAGTTTAATCTGATCAACATCATGAGTCTCTCCTTTTTTACGTCATATTTATCAATGTTATGCTTATTATACGATAAGCTTGTGCGTGGGCCTACTATACTACGTTACCTTTGCATATAGAAGTTGGATTTAAAAGTGAATTCGAAAAACCGCCCAAGAATATTCTTGGGCAGTTTAGCTAAGAGTGCCGTTCAATGAGGGATCGCTTTTTTTATTGAATCAGATCAATCGCATCCTGTGACACAAAGGCTTCTACGCCATTGTAGACAATTACGCCATCCAGGGTTGTCTTTTTGCCATTAACGAGCGCGATATTTTTGTAGATTTGCAGTTCAAGCTTGGTGCTACCTTTTGTTACGAGGATCTTCGGATTTTTGGCATCCGTCAGGTCCAGCTTGTACGTTGCACCTTTTGCAGTAAAAGCCTGTTTGGCGGGCACAAACAATTGTTTGCTAACGCTATCGAGGTCAAGGTCCAGCACACGTGCCATGTATTTCGCTACATCCGTGTTGTCGATAACACCGAAAGGTCGATCATTATTCGGAGCGTACGTATACAGCACAACATCTCCGCCCGTATGACCACCAGTGGTCCAGCCGATGCCGGAACGTTTGCTGATCATCGGTCCAACCGTATAATTGAGGCTGCCGGGACTGGCCGCTTTAATTGCAGCGATTTCCTCGGAAGTCAGGTCGGTAATGCCATAGTATTGCTTCATCACAGCTTTGATATTAGTGCGTTTGGCATCCAGCTTGGATTCCAAACCTTCGCCTGTTAGCTTGGCCTTTTTCAGAGGTCCGATAAATGTGGACAACGGCTCTTTATCATAGGTGCCTGTCGTTGAAGCATTACCGATGGTCAATCCACCGTTCTGGTGATCCGTGACAGCGACAACGACAGTTTCTTGATCTTTTTTGGCAAAATCCATGGCTACTTTGACGGCATCATCGAATGCCAGTACATCACTGATAATGCCGATTGGATCGTTGGCATGTGCTGCCCAGTCGACCTTGCTGCCTTCAACCATCAGGAAGAAGCCATCTTCATCTTTGGAAAGAACTTCGATCGCTTTAGTTGTCATCTCGGCGAGACTTGGCTGTTTAGCTGGATCACGATCCATATTATAAGCCATGCCTGCCGGGGCAAACATCCCCCACAGCTTGCCTGAAGTGGAAGCTTTCATTGCTGCCGGAGTAGTCACATAATCGTAGCCCAGTGCTTTGATGGATGAGACCAGATTTTCGCCATCTTTGCGTCCCGCAGGCTCCAAATAACTGCTTCCTCCACCGAGAACAACGTCCATACCGTTATAGACCTGCTGTTTGCTCAATGCATCATAGTTTTTGCGATCCGGATAGTGGGCGGAGAAGTCAGCTGGTGTGGCGTGCATAATTTCAGATGTCGCAATAATGCCAGTTGCTTTGCCTGCCAGTCTGGATGCTTCCAGGATAGAAGCGACCGGTTTTTTCGCATCTCCCGGTGCGATGGCTTTTTGTCCCGGCATCGTTGCTTTATCAGGAAGTACTCCGACATACCCTGTATGTGATTTGTGACCTGTAGCAAAGGCTGTTCCCGCAGGGGCCGAGTCCGCAATCGGCGCATCCGCAGAGTGTGTACGAACCATGCCACTAGCCATGGAGTCCAGTGTAAGAGAGGAACCTTTGTACCAGCGAGCCAAAGCTGTTGCGTCGTTCGCCATACCGTCCGGGATCAGGATGATTACATTTTTGATCGGTGAAGCAGATGAGGTGGTGTTTTCCACAGCCCAAGCTGCACTACTGCCTCCCAGCGTAGCTGTAACAATGGTCGTAACCGCGAGCATCATTTTGGCAGCACGGGTATTGAATCGATTTAACATGAACACATCCTCCTAATGATATGTATAGTTTGGTATCCAAAACCAGTGTATACAATCAATGATAAATGAGCGTATGTACTCGATTAACTAAATGTAAATTTTACGATTAGAGAAGCGCGGCTGGATAGGTTTTGGATATTCGTCATCTCATTATGGAAACGTGTTAGAAGAATCGAAACAGGATTAGCGAGCTAAGGTATAGAATTCGTAGTGTAAAGGTGTATGCATGATGAAATAGAGAGCTTGATGAGAGAGGTGAGTGACCATGATTGATATTATTGCGCTTCGACGAGACCTTCACAAATATCCCGAGCTGGGATTCACCGAATTTCGTACGGCTGCAAAAGTCGTGCAGATGTTAACGGAACTGGGTTACCGTGTGACTTATGGAAAAGATGCCATTGATGACACATCGCGGCGAGGTCTGCCAAAGCCTGAAGTGTTGGAAGATGCATATCAGCGTGCCATCGATGAAGGGGCAGATCCAGCGATTGTGCAGCAGATGCGAGGGGGATTTACGGCAGTTGTCGCTGAGTTACAAGGAGAACAGGAAGGACCAACAACGGCGTTCCGCTTCGATATGGATGCACTTCCGATCCGTGAGAGCAAGTCAGATAAACATATACCACAAGCGGGGCAATTCCGCTCCAGTCATGAAGGCATTATGCACGCTTGCGCACACGATGGACATACAGCCATTGGGCTTGCACTTGCAGAACGTTTGATTAACCGAAATTTCGCCGGGAAGATCCGTCTGCTGTTCCAGCCTGCTGAAGAAGGTGTGCGTGGTGCGTATGCCATGGTCGAAAAAGGTATGCTGGAACAGGTAGACCGTCTTTTCTGCCTACATCTGGGTACAGGTGTGCCATCCGGTCATGTCAGAGGGGCGTCTGCCGGATTTCTGGCAACGACCAAGCTGGAAGTCCATTTTACAGGTGTGGCTTCTCATGCGGGGGCTACCCCGGAGGAAGGACGGAATGCTTTGCTGGGAGCATCTACGGCACTCCTTAATATTCATGCGTTGCCTCGGTTTAGCACGGCAGATACACGCATTAATGTGGGTATTCTTGAAGGCGGAACAGGGGCCAATATTATTCCCGAGCACGCACGGATGGTGATTGAAACCCGTTCAACGACAGAAGAAACGAATCGTGAGCTGGAGCGACGGGTGCGTCAGATCATCGAGCACAGCGCAGCGATGCATGAGTTGAGCTCTATGGTTGAAGTCATTGGCGGTGCAGTCCCTATTCACTGTGATATGGAGCTTGCAGAGCTTGCTGTGCAGCAAAGTGAAGGCATCGCAGGATTTACCCATGCGGAGGCTATTTCGGATGGTGCTTCACTTGGAAGTGAGGATGCCAGCTACATGATTCGGCGCGTACAGGAACAAGGTGGGAAAGCAACGTATATGATTATTGGCAGCGAGCTGCCTGCTCCGCATCACCATCCGGAATTCGATATTGATGAAGCAGTGTTGGCTCCTGCGGTAGAACTGCTGGAGAGATTGGCTCGGACGCGCTAGAAAGATATAACTACAACCAAGGAGAGGCTTTCACTTACATATCAGTTAAGGAGGTGAACGCGCTTCAAGGCAGGAGTATGAGCGAACGTACTGAGGAGACTGCATAAGCTTCACAGGCACAGCTCAAAAATGGCGTTGGAACCTTGGAGCAGAGTTGGATGAAACATAAACAAGATCAGGGGTTCAAACCTCAAACATTGCAGCAGACAAAATATGGAGCCATTGACGGAAAAATCTATGAACAATACGGTACGCTCGGCTGGTTAGGCGTTCCTTATGCAGCACCTCCGGTAGGTGCATTACGCTGGAAAGCGCCGTGTGAACCGGATGCATGGACCGGGACTCGAACAGCCAAGGAATTTGCTGCGTGCAGCTTGCAGTTATCCGGCGAAACGATAGCCGGAAGTGAAGACTCACTGTATCTCAATATTTGGCGTCCGAATACAACCAGTTCCAAGCTTCCGGTAATGGTGTTTCTGCACGGCGGCGGGAATATGACCGGATCAGGCAAGGATTTTCAGGGTGAACAGCTTGCGCGTAACACGAACAGCATTATCATATCGGTGAACTATCGTTTGGGAGCTCTTGGGTTCTTTCAAAATGCTGCATTGAAAACCGGAAATCCTCTTGATGATTCGGGCAACTATGGCTTGCTTGATGCATTCCGTGCACTCCAGTGGGTACAGGATAATATCGAGGGATTTGGCGGAGATACAGGCAATGTTACGTTGGCCGGGCAGTCGGCAGGAGCACGTAATGTTCTGGCAGCATTAATCTCTCCGCTAAGCAAAGGGTTATTTCAGAAAGCAGCTGCGTTCAGTGGTGGCCTGACCACGGCTGCACCGGAGGAAGGAGAGCAAAAATCCGAGCATGCACTTGTGAAATTGCTCGTGCAAGAGGGTACAATGACCTCTATTGAACATGCGAGAACATGGATCGGCATGCAGTCTCAGGCACAACTGGCGAGTTATTTGCGTGAGTTGCCTGCGGACAAGTTGGTCACTGTATATGGTTCAACGGCGATTCGTATGCAGCCATTCCCACAACTGTTCCGTGACGGTACAGTTATTCCGAAAGAGGGATTCGATGCCATCAACAGCGGTAATTATGCACAAGTGCCTGTTCTGCTCGGCAGTTTGGAAACCGAGTTTTCCAGCTTTGCTTTCGGTGATCCATACTTTGTACCCTCATTTCATGATGAAACTCTGTTTACAGATGAGACCAAGGCGAAACAGTATGCCGCAGCTCTGAATTACGGCAGTGAGGTTTATGCAGGCTTTAATACAGAGCGGGTAGCTGAACGCCTTACGAGTGAAGCAGGACAGCCACCCGTATACGCCTATCGTTTTGCATGGGGAACACAGGCTGGGGTCATTTCCGAAAGACTGCAAACATTGCTGGGCGCACCACATGGCGCGGATATGGACTTTTACACAGGACACGCAGACGGCGTCGTCGCCCTTTTCCCTGAAGGTTATTTTAGTGAACAGAACAAACCTGGCCGTGAGGCATTGTCTGGCGCGATGGCAGCATATTTGAAGCAGTTCCTTTACACAGGTAACCCGGGTCGTGGTGGATCCTCGGAGTTGGCAGAATGGACACCTTGGTCAAAAGACGCCGAAGCACCAATTATGCGCTTGGACGCAAGCAGTACCACAGCTGAGATCGGCATGTCTACGCAATATAATGGAGGCAAGGATGTCGTAATGGCGAAAATGAAAAAAGAATTGCCAGACGAGACATACAAGTTGCTGACGGAGAAGGTATTTGCCGGACGTTTTTTCTGGGAGTAAGTCATGGGAAAGGACACGAGAGAATGCTCTCTCGTGTTCTTTTTTAGTTGCAGGCGTATCTCCTCATTCTTCAATGTGAAAATACCATATCTATAGGTGGTTTCTGGTTTTTTTTCGTATGTAGAATAGTCATCTCGTCATGGGGCTGGTCTAAAAGCAGAAATTGAGGTAGAATTATTGAGAATTATTCTCAATTAAACAAATCTCTATCTGAGAGTCATGATCAAGTTATAGACGAGGTGAGAACACATGGGTTTCGATTCGTTAGCTGTCGTATACCAGCATTACTTAACGCAGGAACCATTCAGTCAGCAAGATGAAAATACGTACCTGCTCTCTGCTAAAGCGGGCAGTGGAAATATAAAAAGAGTAACCACGTATAGTGGTATCGAAATTGTGTATTCTCAGATTAAATATAGTGAACCGTGCTCTACGTTCTTTGCGTCGAATATTCCTATCATTGAGCTGCAATTTGCCTTGTCAGGTGCACGTTACGTAGATATATCTGGTCAGGAATATACGCTGGCCACTGGGCAGGGAGCACTCATTATGATGCGTGATTTTGAAGCCTGGTTCCATCCGCCTGCGCAGGAGAACTATACTTCTTTTGCCATCGGAATTCCGATCTCGTTGTTCAATTATGCGGGCGCACAATTGGCAACGAGCCAGTCCATTCGGTTTCAGGACATTTTAGGACATTGTGTGTTCAAACCGATTATATTTCAGCTGGATCACAGAATTCGAACGATGATTGACAGTCTGATTGTGGAATTGAACAATCCCTATAGATCTTCCTTAATGATGGAAGCGACCGCATTGGAGATATTGAATCGGTTTATGATTCAGCTGTTTGATCTGGCGCCTATCCCTTCAGGATTCTCCAGAGAGGATATACGGAAGTTGCATACCGCCCGGGAGATTATGGAGGCATGCATGGTAGACCCTCCATCCCTGCTGGCGTTGTCCAAACAGGTGGGTCTGAACGATTTCAAATTGAAAAAAGGCTTCAAAGCGCTGTTTGGCACTACCGTATTTGAATATTTACGCCAGATTCGTCTCGACAACGCTATGAAATTGCTGCGTAGTCAAGAAAACAACGTCACTGAGGCAGCGATAGCAGTTGGTTACAGCAATATCAGTGCCTTTTCTCAGCAATTCTATCGTAAATTCGGCGTGAAGCCATCGGAAATGAAAAAAATATATTAATAATCCGTCTAACCGTTAATTGTTCCGTATGGAGGCAGTCGAGATTCTCTCAGCCTTATATACTCCAGGTACAGTGGATACTGTACTGAAAAATAAAGGAGTGTATGAGCGTGAACAGAATTAGAGGAAGTATCTTTTTTAGCGTATTTGCAGCGATGTTGGGTCTTATGCTTATTGCTCCCATTATGCCGCCGCTTATTCGGGAACTGGGGATGAAAGAAAGTCATTCCGGACTCATTATTTCACTCGGGTCCATCGCCATGGCTGTGATGGGCCCGGTATGGGGCAGATTCAGTGATCTGAAAGGCAGAAAACCCATCATATTGATTGGATTCATAGGTATGTCCATAAGCTGTGCGTTGTTTGCATTGGCGATGTATAGTGGATTAAATGCGTGGATCGGAGGGGGACTTCTGTTAACCCTTCTAATTGTAACACGGAGCTTGATCGGTATGTTCATTCCGGCAGTGTTATCCTCTTCTCAGGCATATATGGGAGATGTGACGGAAGGAGAAGAGCGGGGAAGCGGGATGGCGATTATTAGTGCCGCCAATGGGCTGGGGCTTGTATTTGGCCCTGCGATTGCAGGCGCTTTTACCATTATCGGTCTCCTGTGGCCGCTTTATTTTGGTATTTTTATTGCGGTAGCGGCGTTTATCATTGCGTTGTTGCTCATTCCTGCTGCCAAGCCGGTCATTCAGGAGAAAGCGCCCAAGGTTAACCCGCTCCAACACGGTTTGCGTATGTATCTTGCTGCGGGTTTGGTTACGATGATTGGCATTATGACGGTACAGGTTGTCGGTGGATTTTATTTTCAGGATCAGCTCGCATTATCTCCAGGGGCTACAGCCCGAATGGTTTCGTTCGGACTGATGTTCTCCGGGGCTGCGATGCTGATCATGCAGGTAATCCAGATGAAGTGGTTGAAATGGCAGCCGCGGCCGATGATTTTACTCGGGTCCCTTTTTCTGCTCGCAAGTATGGTTTTGTTTCTGATCTCCAGTCAATTGGTTGTCTATTATCTCTCATTCTTCCTATTCGGCATGGGCTCGGGTCTAATGATGCCTGGTTTCATGGCGGGAGCTTCTCTTTCGGTTAGCAAAGAACAGCAGGGCGGCGCAGCCGGATTGGTAGCAGCGATTCAAGGTATATCTGCCGTGATTACCCCTTTACTGACAACAACGCTGTACCAGGTGGATAAACATATTCCATTCATGCTGGTAGCTCTGTTGGTTGTCATCATGGGTATTATGATGCTGGGCATTAAAAAAGATCAATCTGGTCCAGTGCAGGCAAAGGAGACTACACGTTCTGCATCATAGTCAGATAAAGCCAGAAGGTCAAAAAAGGTCAAAATTAAAGAAAGCAGAATCTATTTTAAGGGAATGAGTCGTGGCTTGGAAAAATCGTTCTTTTTGAGCTTTAACGGATTTTGAGCAATTTAGGGATCGATTTTATAATTAGACGTGTAAGCAACAACTAAACCAACCACACATAAGGAGCTGATTTTGATGTTTGATCTGATTCCGTTTCGCAAACGAAATGAAGACTTGTTCGGACACATGCTGAAATCCTTCAATGACATGGTTGAGTCTCCATTCCTCTCTCCATTCGGAACCGGTGTACAGTCATTTCGGACCGATATTCGCGAGGAAGAAAATAAATACGTGGTAGAAGCCGAGCTTCCCGGCATCGCCAAAGAGGATATAGACATTCAGGTTGAAGGTAATGAACTGATCATCCGTGCCAAACGGAATGAAATGACTGAGCAGAAGGATGATACGAATCGAATCATTCGGCAGGAGCGACGTTCAGGTGAATTTATCCGACGTTTCTATGTGGAGCATATTGATGAGGAAAACATCAAGGCCAGATTGGAAAATGGTTTGCTGAAGCTCGACATTCCGAAACGTCAGGGCGAAGATCACAGCCGCAAAAGCATTCAGATTGACTAACAAAGTTAATACAGGAGCGTTATCCATGCCTATTGCAGGCAACAAGCAGGAAGCGTTCTTGATGATATTCCCCGGGGCCTCTCCTGGGGAATTTTCACATCTTTATTTAACCAGTCTGATTGAACATTTACAGTCTATTTCTTGGTCATTGGAAGAGCTCAATATCAGCTGATTCACGTTACTTCTCAGCCGCAACCTGCATCAGCTTGTAAATCTGGCGGGTCGTGTTCACGTTCCGAACCGTCATATATTTGTAGACCTTGGAGCCTATGAGCTTGTTCATACCACTTTTGGTAACAAGTTCTTTACTGACGGAATATAAAATGGCTCCGGGAACATATAGCAATGTGCCGATCTCCGGTTTGATGGGCAGTTTGTCCAGAACGGATGCATCATCCACTTCATCCCAGAGGAACATGACATCACTTTTGGCCGTGGCATCATTTTTCCAGTCCTCCGGTAGTGCCTGAATAACAGTTCGGACTTCATCCAGATTACGTACCATCACTTTGATCTGTAAGCCAAAATCGACAGCTATGGCTTGTTCAAGAATCTGGGATAATTCTGTATTCGCATCCACGCGTTCCTGATGATCGGCAAAGATAATATTTCCTGAGTTGATATATGTCACCACATCCAGCAAGCCTGCTTGCTCAAACGTTTCTTTTAACTGCTTCATATTGATTTTGTTATTCCCGCCCACATTAATGCCCCGCAGCAAAGCAACATAAATCATGATTCAACCCTCCGTATCTTGTGATCCTTTACTTTTAACGAAATGACAAATACTCGAATAAATGTGCAGTATGCTCTTCTCCCAGTAAATCATTCAATATAGGTTCGACATGCTCCAGATATTCGGGTATGGTTTCATAAGTTTCCTCGTCCTTCAATTCCCCGGTATGGGTCCGTGCAGCTTCAATCAGGATGGCCAGTGCATTGAAAAAGTCTGTTAATGAATCGGCAATAAGCTGAGGTTCTTCACCTGCAAAAGCAGCATATACCGGTGAGTCCGGTGCAGCTGTATCAACGATTATTGGATCATCGTTAAAATTTGCGATGACAACATGATTTTTTTGCCAAGAGTCTGACTCCTCATAAGGTTCGTTCATTCCGATCCAGCGGTGCCCCAGTTGTTGACGATAGAGATGTTCAGGTGCAACAAAGAAGATTAGAGCTGCATCACCGATCTCGACAGCTGCATTTTTCATTTTGAGTGTGCCGTTGGCCTGTTCATCCATCATCTCGTAGTGGCTGTACAGATATTGCAGCTCTGGAGAGAGCGGGATTCGTTCGTCCACTTCCGGCTGGCGATGTTGTTCACGAGGACGCAGATCATGATTTTTGAAAAGTCCATATGCTTCATTATATAAATCTTGCTGCTCCACAAAACGGATAAGGGCGGCATTCAGCTTTTCCATCGGTGTCTGATCCCTCCTGGTGTTAGGATTATTTTTAAGCAGTTACATTTACTCATAGTCATAAGCATAATCATATATCAAAATGGGAAAAGCTTACACCCTGGTTATACAAATTCAACTAAACATTTTAATTGATAATGGGGAGCATCAGTTGAAGCATTATCAGCGTGTGATTCTCACTGTAAAATAGCCAAGAATAAAAAATAAGTACAAAGAGCCCTTTCGTGATGAGAGGGCCTTTTGGCATACAAAGTGGATTGTTCTTTATGTATCCAAAGTAATGAAAATTAATATTTCTTATCCATAACCCAACAATTTCCGATATAATAACCAGATAGGTCATAGCAAAAGGATACTACCTCAGAGAGGTGATTTGGATGACGATTGACGTCCTCGTGCGTAACAACGTGAAAGTGCTGGGAAAAGGCAGCCAAACGATTATCTTTGCACATGGGTTTGGGTGTGATCAGGATATGTGGCGCTATATTGTTCCGAGTTTTACGGAGAACTACCGAGTTGTTTTATTCGACTATGTAGGCTCAGGTGAATCTCAAATTAACTATTATGATCCAAACAAATACAGTGATCTTCAAGGATATGCCCAGGATGTGCTAGAGATTATGGAAGCGCTCGACTTGAGTGATGTCATATTTGTTGGACACTCGGTCAGCAGCATGATTGGCATGCTTGCTTCCATTCATGAACCTAAATATTTCAAGCAAATCGTCATGCTGGGGCCTTCCCCGCGTTATGTAAACGATCTTCCGGGTTATTATGGCGGATTTGATCGGCGTGACATTGATGAGCTGCTGGAAATGATGCAGATGAACTTTATTGGTTGGGCCAGCTATCTCGCTCCGATTGTTATGCAGAATCCGGAACGGAAAGAGCTGACGGACGAGTTGGAAAAAAGCTTCTGTTCGAGAGATCCGCATATTGCTAGACAATTTGCGGAGGTGACGTTTTTCTCGGATTGTCGGAATGAATTGGAGCGGGCCTCGGTACCTACGCTCATTCTTCAATGCTCGGATGACAGCATCGCTCCCGTTGAAGTGGGGGATTACTTGCATGCGCATCTGAAGAACAGTAGACTTCAACAGATGACGGCGAAGGGGCATTATCCACATTTAAGTCAGCCTGAAGAGACAAGCCGCTTCATTAAAGAGTATTTGCAGAGCGTGTAAAGTAAAATGAGAGGAAAGGCAATTATTTCAATGGATATTCAATTAGATATGGCTCCATGTGGCTATTTCTCAATCGCTGATTCAGGAATTATTCAATCCATCAATCAAACCCTGCTGACTCTGCTGGGATATGAACGCAACGAACTGCTGGGACGGCATATCGAGTCAACCATGTCGGTGACCAACAAGCTTTTTTTTCATACGTATTTCTATCCCTACATTCAGTTATATGGACATGTGGATGAGATGTACTTCTCGTTTCGGACCAGCGACCAACAGGATGTTCCGGTTCTTCTGAACGGGGTTCGCCGGACACGCAATGGAGAGAGCGTAATCGACTGTGTTGTAGTTGTCATGCGCAAGCGAATTGAACATGAGAAGGATATAATGAACACCAAAACAAAGCTTCAGGAACTGTATCAAGCGACAAATGAGGCGAACCAGGAGCTTGAACGATTGCACGAAGAATATAAAGTGAAGCAGCAGGCATTGATTAAAGTAAATGATCAGCTGGAGACGATGGCTTCGACGGATCTGCTTACGGGACTCAAGAACCGCAGATTTTTTCAGGATAAAATGCTGGAAAGTTTGGCTCGCTTCCAGGAAACTCAGTCTGTTTTCTCCCTTCTGGTCGTTGATATTGATCACTTCAAGAGCATTAACGATACGTATGGACATCCGATTGGAGATCTGGTTCTGGGTAACCTGGCAGGCTTGTTGCAATCGGTGTCACGGAGCACGGACGTGGTGGCGCGTTATGGCGGGGAAGAATTTGTCATTATTCTTGCGGATTGTGATCGACAGCAAGCTGTGACTATAGCAGAGAGATACCGTTCACAGGTCGCCTCTGCCGATTGGGGCGAGTATAACATTACAGTGAGTATTGGCGCGGCTACGGTTTCGCAGGAAGATACAGAACAGTCTTTGTTTCAAAAAGCGGACCAGGCGCTTTATGCCTCCAAAACAGGTGGGCGAAATCGGGTGACCCATGCAGCCGAAGCAGCGAGTAATGGTAGTAAACCTTCATAATTGATTAATAACTGTCGATATAATATTCAGCACTACTATCTCTATTAGAGGAAGTGAATATATTATTATGAATCAGGTTGAGGCTGTTTTGGCTGCAATACCATTTATTCGCGAAGCTACACGTCAGGATGTCTCCATATCGGTCATGGACCGGGAAAAGTTCCTGTTTTTCGAATCCGGCAACGCTTTGAAATATGATTTCAAGGCAGGAGATCCAATTGCAGATATACACAGAGACTTTAAAATGTTAAAGAATGAATCCAAGACAAGGGAGCATTATCCGGCTGAGGTTTTTGGTATCGCCACGGATTCATATTTCCTTCCGATTAAGAATGAACAGAACGAGATAGAAGCAGTCCTTTGCATTACATATAGTATGGATACCCAGGATCAATTGAAAAAACTGATGAATCAGGCAGGAGAAGTTACAAGCAGACTGATTGAGGGTATCCAGCATGTAGCTGCTCATTCGGAAGAGTTGAGTGCAACCTCGGAAGAAATTTTGAGCAATACGAAACGTGCGGTTGAAGATTCCAGTAATGTGAACGAAGTGGTTAGTTACATAAAAGAAATTTCAGAACAGACCAATCTGCTAGGTTTAAATGCTGCAATTGAAGCGGCGCGGGTGGGTGAAGCCGGCGCAGGCTTTGGAGTAGTAGCCACAGAAATCCGTAAAATGTCCACAGGTACCAAAGAAGCCACGGGACGGATTGAGCAGTCTCTTGACGCTGTGAAAAAGTCCGTACTGAATATGGAGCAGGAGATTGCCCAGATTTCAGTTTCTTCACAAGAACAGGCCAAACTGGTCACAGAGTTTATGAATGTAATTGATCAATTGAACGAAACCAATCATGGCTTGCGGAAACTGGTCGAAAAAATAACCGACGACGCTGAATAATAATTTGCTTCGTTAAGCCTGTACTTCAAATTCTAAAGACGAAAAACGCTCAACCACCATCATGGCTGAGCGTTTTTTCGTCTTGCTTAGAGTTTCACCAATTGGAATCATATCAATCTATTCATGGCTCATAAATCCATTTTCCTTGGCAGGTGAATTGGCTTGGAGAGTGAAATCCTCGTTCGCCTCATCTACAAATTGGGGGTTCACATACAATGAATGTACGTCATTTCCTGATCCCTCCGTGTAGGAGGTAAAGCCGGAATACTCCGTGTTTTTCCAGACCCACAGGGCCTCTTCTTGTGGTGCAGGGGAGTAGTACACATTATGATCAAACACATTCCCCG
Source organism: Paenibacillus taichungensis (assembly GCF_050994985.1). Classification (NCBI taxonomy): domain Bacteria; kingdom Bacillati; phylum Bacillota; class Bacilli; order Caryophanales; family Paenibacillaceae; genus Paenibacillus; species Paenibacillus taichungensis. The sequence goes on from NZ_CP194720.1 coordinate 885,918, forward strand.
AATTACTGGTGTATTCATTGTAAATGAGCACGTCAGAGCTGCCCGATACGAGAATGTTTCGTTTGAACGTATTGTTCTTCGTTTGGGCTTGCAGGAATAACTGCCCATTGCCTGCATCCAGCAGGTCGTTATCCACTAACGTATTGTACATAATCGTACTATCCTCGGTAGAGCCGCGCTGCTCATCATAGCCGCCCATGGCGATGCCTGTAAGCCTGTTATGAAAAATCAGATTATCCTGCAACGTAATGTTGCTGGTCGAACGTCCGGCATGCTCCGAAGCAATCTCGATCCCGATATCGTTGCGATATACCCGATTGTGGTCGATGATATGATTTTTGCCTCCATCCACGTAGATTCCTCCTGCTGAATTGCTATCATTGGGGAGAGTCGTTCCATAGGACGGATTAAGATTGGAAGAGATATTATAGATCTCATTGCCCCGTACGATCCCGTTTCGCGCCAGATCGTAGGTGTCGTCCTCCGAAGTTCCTTCATACCCAATCAGATCAATGCCGATGTTGTCCGTATCATGGATCGTATTGTCCAGTATGGCAAACGTATCCACATTCCCGTTGACTGCGAGTGACTCACTTGAGCCTAGCACGAGATCATACAATTCATTATCCTTGATAATGATGTCTCGCAATGCTTGGGGATGCTCCGTACCATATATCGCGATTCCATGGGCATCTCTGCCTTGTAAATTGGGTCCTGAAGGTTTAGCCCCATTTGCAATGGAATGAATGGTGTTGCCCAGCAGTTGAATGTGCTCTCCTGACCCGTGAACATATATTCCAGTAGGCACTTGTCCCCGAAGTGAGGTTGTAAAGTTGCAGATTTCGAGATTTTGGATCGTAATATAGCTGGCATTTTCGACTTCAATCAGACCCTCTATGCCGCGTACCGACAGACCTTCACCATCAATGATGACCTTCTCCTGTGGATAGCTGGAAAACAGGGTTGGATTGCCTGATGAATTACCGCTTCTGGTGATTTTAACTTTTTGGTGATAGAGACCTTCCCGCAAATAAACTGTGCTTCCCGGGGGAGCATGGTCGGCAGCATGCTGCAACGTTTTCCAAGGAGCTTGAATGGTTCCTTTGTTCAAATCGTTTCCTTGGGGTGATATGTAATACATCTTCTGGGTATCCGGTACCTGCACGGCCTCGGGAGAAGGGACGGATGAAGCCTCATCCTTCTGACAACCGGTTGCGAACAGGATCAGGGCCAGGAGTGTAATTGCAGCTATACGATACAAGTTGAATCCTCCTTAATAAATAGCTATGAAGTTCGATTATAACAGATTTGAATAGTGAAATAAGGCGTAAGATGCTCATGGAACTCAGAAGGGGAGAGGTACTTAGAAACAGCGAAACAGGTGGTAAGTATGATCTCGCCACCTGTTTGTATATGTTGATCGTTATTTTCGGTCCCAGAGTACACTGTAACGGCAGCAGATAAAAATGATGAGATTCGCTGCTGCGGCTATGCCGAACACCAACGCAGGATTGGACAGCTCGGAGATCCAGCCGCTTCCCCATATAGCCAAGGGCATGCCGAGTTTGAACAGAGACCCGGTAATCCCGCTGATCCGGCCAATCATGTGTTGTGGTGTGGACTCCTGGCGGAATGTCCAGATGCAGATCGTGCTGATAGTTTGAAAAATACCAGACAGAAACAGACCCACTGCAAGTCCGTAGGTTGAGTGGAACAAACAAAGGATCAGAAAGGCGAATCCTTGAAGCAGTGTGGTCACCACAATCAGCACGCCAGCTGAATATTTGCGGCGCAGGGAGCTTACCACCAGACTGCCGATTAAACCGCCTACTCCGGCAGCAGATAGTACAAGTCCAAGCTCTAGATTACGCAGTTGCAAAGTGTCTTTGGCATAAAAGATGACGGTTGCATCCACCATACCTGAGGTCGCATTAAGAAAAATGACCGTAATGCTGATAACCAGTAACATATGGTTGCGACGCAGCTCGATCCAGCCTTCTTTAAAGTCCACCCAGAAGCCCTGAGGAGATGTTCCTCTGGACACAGGTGCGGAGTGCAGTGGTAATAGAATCATACAGGATATCGCAAGCAGAATGGCGGTAATTAACAGACCCGTATACAAGTTGGATAACATCAACAGCATTCCTGATAGGGCGGCACCCATGATGGTAATTAACGTTGTGGTGAAACCCAAAGCTGCGTTGGCTGAGGTTAGTAGTGGCGTAGGCACCGATTGTTTGATCATGCCAGCTGATGCATTGCGAAAAACATAACTCAGTGTCATCAGCATAAAACCGCATCCGTAGAGTACATAAATGGAAGGGTGACCATATTGAAAAGACAGAAACAGCGCGAGCAGAAGAATAACCTGTAACACGATGGAGCCAATAGACCACCATTTCTTATGCACCCGGTCCATCAGTACACCGATAAACATGGCGAGAAACAGGTTCGGCAGAAATTCAATGCCACGCATGGTGGACATCGCTACAGGAGACTTTGTGAGTTCATATAAAATAAGAGGCAGAGCCAATTCATAGATTTGATTGCCAAGAGCAATGATGCCGCTGGCAGCAAACAGAATGATGAAGCTTGGATTTCTCCATACGGATGTGGCGAGTGTGGTGGTAGGTGTGGCGTGTACGTTGATTTCAGACATGGATAACAATCTCCTCTTTACGTGTGGTAATGAGGTCCATTATACTTTTGCAAAAGAGGAAGAAAAAGCGAAGCATTCACCAAGTCGACTTCGCCTTTTAGGAGGGTGAAGATGGACGCAGAAGAGCATTATCTGATCTTGCGCACTCACTTTGAGGGTGTGCCTGAGCAGGAAATGATTGAAGTCACGATGGGACAGGTCACTGAACTGCTGGATTGTTCGAGGCGTAATGCACAGCTTGTGCTGAACAAATTGACGGAATCCGGTTATTTGACATGGATACCCGGTCGAGGAAGAGGCAATGTATCCCGAATGTCTTTTAACGTATCGGTGTCGGATCTGCTTGCAGCCAAAGCGAAGCAGCTTGTGGAGAATGAGCAGCTTAATGAAGCATGGCGTTTAATTGATTCTTCCGGTACGCAGCGAATGAAGGATGACTTCACCGATTGGCTGGAACGACAGCTGGGCATCTTGCGCACCGATGGGGAGGAACGGGAGGTACTGCGTTTTCCCTTTTACCGGCCGGTCCCTCATCTGGACCCTGCGTGGGTTCAGCGGCGTACTGAATCTCATTGGGTAAGGCAGATCTTCGATACACTCCTCATATTCGATCCGGAGGAAAAACGTATTCTTCCTGGACTAGCTCATCATTGGGAATGGGACGACTCATCATCCCGGTGGCGGTTTTACTTACGTAAGGGAGTACGGTTCCACCACGGTCAGGAAATGACTGCACAGGATGTGAGATTTACATTTGAACGCATGTCAGGAAGGACATCCTCGGAATGGATGTTTTCTTTAATCAAAGCTATAGAGACTCCAGGGAGATATTGCATTGATTTTTATTTTGCCCAGCCCAATGCGGTATTTCCAGCTTTTCTCTGTACGGATCGCTGTTCGATCGTGCCTGAAGATTTGGGAGGTCCCGATAAAGCTGAATGTTTCTCAGCACTGCCGATTGGCACGGGTCCTTTCCGGATTATCAAAAATAATGAATCCCTGCTTGTTCTGGAAGCGAATGGCCATTACTTTGAAGGGCGTCCTCATCTGGATCGGATTGAGATGTGGGTGTGGCCGGACTATGAAGGACAGCCTGGGTCACACAGGACAAGCAGGGATATGCAGCTGTTATATTCGGGTGCGAGTAGAGAATCAACGAGTGAACCCTCTCTCAGCCAGTTGGAGAATGGCAGCACCTACCTGACCTTTAACCTGAACAAAGCAGGGATTCAGCAGAATATTTTATTTCGTCAGGCCATGGATCTGGGATTGGATCGGGAACGAATGATTAAGGAACTGGGTGGTCTCAGGCAGTGTGCATCGGAGGGGTTTGTGCTCAGTGGAGCGCAGCAGGATTACGCAGCGAGTTCTGATCTGGATGAAGCAAAAAAACGGATTCAGGGATCCGAATATGGCGGTCAGCCTCTGAACCTGTACACGTATGAATGGTTGGAGAATGAAAAAACGGCTGTGTGGATTAGCAGACGATGCAAGGAGATGGGGGTACAACTGAATGTGGTGAAGCTCCCGATTGAGCATCTGGCTGACCCCCAAGTGCTGGCACAGGCCGATCTGGTCATGGCTGGAGAAGTGCTTGGTGAGCAGGCAGACCTTACCCTGCTGGAGCTGTATCAATCCCGTTTCAGTTTCCTGCGTAATCACCTCAGCCCGGAATTGACCGCATATGTGGATGACAAGTTAACAGTATGCATGAGAGAACCGAGCCCGGACGAGCGAATGAAGCAGCTTTTGGACATTCAGGAAAAGCTCAAAAGTTCATCGAATGTCATCTTTCTGTATCACAGTCTTCAGAGAGCCCAGCATCACCCCATGCTTGAAGGCATTGCCTTAAATGCATGGGGAAAAATTGACTACAAGCATATCTGGGTGAAGCTTGCAACATAAAAGGAATAGTGTGAACGTATGGAGCAACTACGGCCTTATTGGATTTAAAGTAGATTGAAGGGAGAAATGATCATGCATAAATTATCCGTAAGCGAATTAGTGGATCGGGAACATCACGCTTGGGAGGAACTCAAGGAGCTATTGGACCATGGACAAAATAAGTACACCTATGTTCCTGCACAGCGGGAGGCAGGAGAGGATGCGCTCTATCGCCTCCAAGTAAGCACCAAATCCTATTTGGGAGCCGTTGCCTATGAGACAGAGGGAATCGTGTTAGATGATGGCTGGATTACGTTACTTGGATCGGGTGGTGACCGCATTTTTGGGAGTCTGACCCGTTGGAATGGTGTGGGTGACAAGCCGTGTGTACCCACATTGGAAGGCATGATGATCGTCGCCTACGATGCCGCCGGTGGGTTTTTCGGAATGGATATGGGCAAGTATGGCCGTACAGGACATGTATACTATTTTGCCCCTGACACGCTGGAATGGGAATCGACAGAACTGGCTTACTCGGGCTTCATCAACTGGTTGGCTAATGGTGATCTGGAGCAGTACTATCAGACCTTTCGTTGGAAGGGTTGGCAGAACGACATGAGACAGCTTCAGACAGGACAAGTATTTGTGTATTATCCACCGCTTTGGACGGAGGAGGGCGGCGGCGAGAGCAGCAGCAAAGCTCCTGTAGCAGTGGAGGAAGCCTGGAAAGCAGCATTGGTTGGGAAATGATGTGCTATGACAGGGCTGTAGGGGAGGGAGAGTATGAATAACTTGAATATCAATAACATTCAGAAGCATTACAGCATTGTGTTTCCGCACGAATATCTGGAGTTCCAACGGAAGACCGACGGTCAAGCATTTGATATGATTGAAAATGGAGAGGTCATCGATTGGGAAATTCGTTTCTCTGCTCTCGATGATCAGTTCATTGCAAATAACATCAATCTGGTAGACGATGTGAATCCGGATCCGAGCCGGATTATTCCGTTTGCTTGGAGTGTCAGCAGCGGCAACAACTATTTATTGGATTACCGAAAGAATTCAGAATCTCCTGCCGTACTGGTTATGGATCATGAAGAGGCGATGGTGCGTGAAGATGCTGAGAGTGAATCAGAGACCCCGGAGGAAGCTCAGCAACTGCTGGAGGAAAATGTACGAGAGATCGCTGCCAATTTCAATGCATTCATAGCTTGTTTAAAAACCAGATCGAGTGATTCAGTAGAGTGATTCACCGTTTGAACAACGAAATGAACGACAAAAGGCTCGCGCTATGCGCGGGCCTTTTACTCGATTGAATACATGAATGTTTTGATTGAATGATCTAGAATACATACATCCTAGTTTGCAACCTACCCAGTCTCAGTCATCGTAACCGTAGAAGTTGATCGTGCAGCTTTGTTATGCCAGACCACGATCACTAGCGAGATCAGACAGACCAAGAGCAGACATCCATATACATAATGATAGGCTTCCTCTATCGGAACGCCCGGAATGCCGTGAAGCAGCAGCCCGCAGACAGCGACGGATACCGAACCGCCAAAAAATTGGATCAACTGTAATAAACCCATACCGGAACCGATCTGCGCTTTGGGAAGCATCCGAGATGCTTCATTATTCAGCGAAGCTATCGAGGTGGAGAGTGCCGGGGAGAAAAAGAGATAACCTCCGGTGATGATTAGGGCTGACTGATTCAGACCCAGCATAAACAGAGCAAGTACTGCGGCAAGCAAAATGTGCCCGATCATCAGAAAACGCATATTGCCATAACGGTCGATCCAGCGACCTACGAAGCGGGTACAGAATGCCGAGACGATGGCTCCAGGAGCAATCAGCAGACCAATAGCCAGCGACGAACGGCCAAACAGATCAGCGAGCACTAGCGGCATCAGGAACAAATTGCCCAGATTTACGACCAGAACACAGAAGCCGATGAGCAGTAGCCGGGTAAACCCGGGTGTTCGGAATACATGTGGATTTACAAAAGGGAGGCTCGCCCTGCGAATATACACGATGTGCACAATAAGTGAAATGACACCGATGGTCAGCCATAACCATGACTGCTGAGTAATGGCAACCAGAAGGGTAGTTGCATTAATCACGGTTAATGCTGCACCGAACATATCAAAGGGATTCTCCGGTTTGGCCGTTTCACGCGGGAGAAAATAGAGCAGTACGGGCAGCGCAAGCAGGACAAGCACCGTAATAGCGAAAAGTCCATTCCAGCCCCAGTACTCACTAATGAGTCCACCCACAATAGGGCCAAGCCCAAACGCCATGGCACTGCCTGATGAGATCAGTGCGATGGCTGCTCCGCGCCGCTCCACTGGGATATAGCGGCTCGCGATAACAAGCCCAAGTCCGGCCATGACCCCTGCACCCGCAGATTGCAAAATGCGTGTCAGCAAAAGGATCGCAAAGCTGTGCGCAAATAATCCGAGTAATGAAGATAACCCCAGAATAAGCAATCCAACCGTCAACAAATTGCGTACCGGAATACGGTCAGACAATCGGCTGTAAATCACCGTCGACAAGGCATAACCAATCGAGTAGCTTGAAATGACCCAGGAACCCAGGTCCGATGTAATCTGAAGATCATGAATAATAACGGGTAAAGAGACGTTAAACATGGTGGTGTTCATCACAACGATGAACAGGCAGCAAGTCCAGAGAGGCATTACAATTTTATCTTTCACGTAACCATTCCTGTCTATGAATTCAATAGATCATTTTACGCTCAATCTTCTTATATGGCAATAATGTCATACTGGTTCGTATGGTAATCAAACAAAAACGACGTCCTGACCAGGACGCCGTCTTTTGCATGTGTTCATTTTTAGGACGCAGTAGCTTGTGTGCCACGATTGCGAATCCACTTGATGACATCCATCAGAATGACCGCGGCGAGAGCAAGTCCCCCTGCGATAAGGAACTCATTCCAGCCAAAGGCTGCCGGGATGGCGAAGATGCTGCGAACCCCTGGAATCAACGTGATTCCATACAGACAGAGACAAACCAGGATGGAGCCGAGGACATATTTGTTGGTGGTGAAGCCGACCTGGAAAATCGTCTGTGTGTTGGAGCGCGCTGCAAAAGTTTGCAGACTCCGTGCCAGAATTAGGGTCGTAAATGCCATCGCTACACTCATTTCCTCCGAGATCCCAAGTCCAATATATTGGGACACGATGACAGCCACTCCGATCAGAACACCACGTGTAATGACAGCCTGCAACGTTCCACCAGCAAAGATGCCTTCGTTGATATCCCGCGGTTTTCGACGCATGACATCCGGTTCAGCTTTTTCCGTACCCAGTGCAATAGCTGGCAGGGAATCATTCACCAGATTGATGAAGAGCAGCTGGAGGGCTGTGAAGGGGTTCACCCAACCGACCACTAATGCAAACAAAATGGCGATAATCGCCCCCAGGTTTCCTGCAAACAGGTACGCAATGGCTTTTTTGATATTATCGAATACCATACGCCCTACACTGACTGCATTCACGATGGAGACAAAGTTATCATCCGTCAAAATCATGGCTGCCGCGTCTTTCGCGACATCCGTCCCGCTGCCCATCGCTACGCCGATGTCTGCCTGTTTCAGTGCAGGTGCGTCGTTGACGCCATCTCCGGTCATCGCTGCAATCTTGCCTTTGCGTTGCCACGCACGCACGATGCGGATTTTATTTTCAGGAGATACACGTGCATACACCGAGATATGTTCGAGCTGCTGATCGAGTTCTTCATCCGACAGTTTGTCCAGCTCTGCTCCGGTAAGGGCCAGATCATCCGGGCCTGCAAGTCCGATATCAATACCGATCGCTTGGGCTGTTGTTTTGTGGTCGCCAGTGATCATGATCGTGCGAATGCCTGCCTTCTTGGATTCTTCGATGGAACCATATACCGCTTCACGCGGTGGATCAATCATGGCTGTCAGACCAACAAGTGTTAGATCATATTCGTCCTCTACCGTGACCTGATTTTTGTCATCAAACTTTTTGTAGGCGTAGGCTAGCACACGGAAGGCCCGTTTGGAGAAAGCTTCATTCTTTTCTTCAAACTGCGTGCGAATCTCAGATGTCAATGGCTGAACTTCACCGTTCATAAATACATGACTACAGCGACTGAACAGCACATCCGGTCCACCTTTGGTCAGCAAAGCCGTCTGTCCTTCAAATGTGTGCACAGTGCTCATCAATTTCCGATCCGAGTCAAAAGGAAGTTCGGCTTCACGCGGAAACTGGTCACGAATTTCATTGTAATCCTTGTTCACCCGGTTACTGAAGGCGATGAGCGCTACCTCGGTGGGATCACCAAGTTCCTTGCCTTCCTGGTTAATATTCGAATCATTGCAGAGTACTGCAATATGTAACAAACGCCGTTCCTCTGCAGACCACTGTTTGGGATCATCGGGGAATTGATCTTTTGTGCCATGGGGAATGTAATAGTCCACCACGGTCATTTTGTTTTGAGTGAGCGTTCCTGTTTTGTCAGTACAGATAATACTGGCAGAACCCAAGGCTTCCACGCCAGGAAGACGTCTGATGATGGCGTGCTGCTTGGCCATTTTATTCGTTCCCAGAGACAATACAATCGTCACGATGGAGGAAAGAGCTTCTGGAATGGCAGCGACAGCAACGGCAACTGCGAACATTAGGGCATTCACAATGGATGGTCCGATATTTTCCGTTCCTTCAGTTAGCCAGACACGTCCTGCTTCGATGGCGAAAATAAGAATCGACAAGCCTAGGATAAAGAAGCCAAGCTTCTTACTAAAGGATTCCAATTTCCGTTGCAATGGAGTTTCCTTCGCCTCTGCATTTTCAATCAATTCGGCAATCTTGCCGATTTCCGTTTTCAGCGCTGTACCCGTAATGACGAGCGTACCCCGACCATACACCACCAGTGATCCACTGAATGCCATATTGCGACGGTCACCGATCGGAGCTTCTTCCGGGATGGCATCTGTGTGTTTCTCTGCTGCTTCGGATTCTCCTGTCAGCATGCCTTCGTTGATGCGCAAGCTGCCTGATTCCAAAATACGGCCGTCTGCCGGGACATAATCCCCTGCATCCAGCAAGACAATATCGCCGGGAACAAGTTCCCGCGCGGGAATCGTTTTTTTCTGCCCGTCACGAATGACTTTGGCTTCGGGAGCAGACATTTGCCGGAGTGCATCCAGAGAACTTTCGGCCTTTTTGGTCTGCACAACGCTGATTACCGCATTTAACAGAATGACGAGAAAAATGATTAGCGATTCGATCAGGTGTCCAAGGACGATCTGAACAGCGGCCGCGATCAGCAGCACGATAACCATGGGATCTTTAAAATTTTCAATAAATAGCTTCCAGATGGGGGTTGCGGCTTTTCCCTTTAACTCGTTATAGCCTTCCGTCTCCAGTCTCTTCGCAGCCTCAGAGGTTGTGAGCCCGTCCGTGGAACTCTGAACGTCCTGAAGCGTCTCCTCTGCGCTGTGTCTGTAATATTGCAAATGACCAGCTCCTTGGATCATAGATTTCAATATGCTTCACTTGTATTACCCTTACGGGCAAAATATAGAATCGTCCCATTTCATTATTTTTTATGTACACAGTATTTTTCATAAGGAGTTCAGATATGCCTATTTTTAAATTTTTTATTTTCAGTGATGCACTTAGATGACATGCATCACTGAAATGTTGAATGAACTAACGTTGGTGAGTATGACAGATTAGATTAATCGGTAGCCGGGAGGAAGCTCACCGGTTCTTCTAATTTGGCGAATCTGTGCCAGTGTTAACCGCTGATTGGAAGAAATGAGGGATTCCACATCACCTCTACGCAAGAAGTCATCCAGTTCACGAATGATTCGATTGCCCCGCAGTACAACGAAATTGTCACGAAAACGTGAACGATCAAATAACACGAGTGTGGCGTTTGGATTGGTAGAGAAAAATTTCAAACTTTCGATCCCTGTCAGAACGGCGTCAATATCGGCAATTCCAAGATTACCACGATATACTCTCCGAAGGCCTCTGAAATTCTCTTCGCTGTACACGGTTAATCGAGGGTGAATTTGGGAGATAGAAACTTGTTTGACCATATAATGATTCCTCCTTTGATTTCACACAAACTGTCTATGACAGAATGCGCTATTCGACAGGATATGCTGAGGATTAAGTGATGGCTTGGATGATAGTCTTGGAGAGATAATTACAAGGTTAATATAGTTGGGAAGTTCATAATCAGGTCATCTAAAAGGTACCTGGCTGGCCCTGAAGAAATTTGCTCATTTGAAAGGGAACATAGACATAAACGCTATGCTCAGGTTGTCCAAAGTTGTGGTGAGTGATGACGAGTACGGGGAAAATGATTCATAAAACAGGTTGAACGGAAGCCTAAATAGTAAGTAGCTCTATGCTTGAATTAGGTCATTATACCTTGCACAAAAATCATGAAATATAAGGTGAATTAGTTTTTTTATCCTATTGAAGTTTTTTCATGGAAATGTGTATATAGATAGGGGCACATCATAAAACTCGGGATTACCGCAGCATAAGGAGAAGGTACATATGAATGACAGTAGCATCGAACAACTCTTGAATCTCGCAGGAGGACAGGAAAATATTCGTCTTGTACAGCATGAAGAGAACACCACTACGCTGACATTGCGTAACCGTACAGGCGTAAATATGTCAGTGCACGTTGTATCAAATCTTGATGCAGATATTCGTATAACAGGTGATCAGTGCTACATAACATTTGAGGACGAATTTTCACAACTATACCATACGCTACAGGCCATGGGAGTGGGGAAAGCAGAAGGGGACGCAATGAAAGAAACAAGGCGTACCCGTAAAAAATCATTCTTATTTTTTGTTTCCGATGTGTTCAGGCCTCTGATGCCCGCCATCCTGGGAGCTGCAGTGCTCAAGATTGTGCTAGCCATCATTACGTTATTTAACGTTTACAGTTCTACAGATTCCTCTTCGTTGATGGACAGTCAGACATTCCTGATATTTAAATCCATTGGAGATAGTGTGTATTATCTGTTGCCAATCCTGGTAGCCTTCAGTACAGCCTTTCGGTTAAAAAGCAATGTTTATGTTGCCGCAGCGATTGCCGGACTAATGTTCTACCCGCAAATGACCGCTTTATTGTCAGGTGAAGAGGATGTTCACTTTATGGGAGTACCCATTGTGTCACAAGCGATCTTTTTTTCAGCTTCCATATGGGTGATTTTGACGATATATGCGGCGTCCTATCTGGAAAAAGTCGTTGAGCAAATAAGCCCAAGAGCCTTCAAAGGAATTCTTGCTCCATTGTTGACGTTTCTGATTCTCGTTCCATTGGTTCTAATGATACTTGGTCCACTTGGTACTTGGATTGATCAGCAGTTACCGGATGTGGTGGATTCACTACTGAATGATGCCCCGATTTTAGCAATTATGCTGCTGGGAGCGGTTTATTCCCTAATGATGATCGCTGGATTACATTACTGGCTTTTACCTATCATAATCAATGAAATAATGGTGAATGGTTTCTCCCTCATTATCCCTGTCATGTTGGTTGCCTTTGTTGCACAAGCAGGAGCTTCACTCGCTACTGGGCTAAGAAGCAAACAGCGGGAATTCAGGAAGCTGGCTTTCTGGGCAACAGGAACTGCTTTATTAGGTACCCCAGAGCCTGCGATGTATGCGGTCAATATGAGAAAGAGGGCCTCTTTTTATTCGGCATTGCTTGGCGGTGCTGCAGGAGGACTGTATTTCGGGCTGATGTCCGTCAAAGCAGTTGCATTGGGTGGATCCGGAAGTCTGCTGGAAATTCCGCTATTTATGGAAGAAGGGAGCCTGAATCTGTTACATGCCTGCGTTGGTTTGATTATTTCCTTCTGTGTGTCAGGTATGTTCACCTATTTGATGTTAGGAAAAGAAAGGAAACACGTATAAATTAAGAAAAGCCCGTACCTGATGGTGCGGGTTTTCGTGTATTGTAGATTTAATAACACAACAGCCACAGAAAGGATAACAAAAATGCCCAACAACATAGAGTGGATGGCTCAATGGAAGTCAACCCAGCCACTTACAGACCAATGGATGAGTGCGGGCAAAAGGCATCAATTTTCAAGTCATGCCTTACTACTTATCCTCGACGGGAAAGCGATCTGGAATATTAATGGTCATAGGGTTCAGGTATCTTATGGGGAGTTAGTTACAGTGCAAGAAAACACCGTGATTGAAGTGATTGAGGGTGGCAATCTGGATCTGGCCGGATGGCATGTTCAGTTCGATACATACGCGATGTTCCCAGACCGAGGTGAAGTAGTGAAATATGAATGGCATGTACCGTCAGGGGACACGTATCAAAAAGTAAAATTAACCGGTGGCACACTGGCGAGTCTCAGCCAACATTGGAGTGAAGAAGGTTCTCCTAATTCCAATGTAGTACATGTAGGAAATCAACTTTTGGTGTATGAACTGTTACAACATGTATACCGGGAGTTGTTAGAAGAGGAGCCTACCGTGGAACAAAGCATTCTCCGCACTGTGGATTACATGCAGCAGCATTATGAACAGGTCATCACACGAAAGCAATTAGCTGAGATAGCAGGCATAAGTCCCTGGCATTATTCCCGCAAATTCAGTGAGCGGTATGGAAAGCCGCCTCTGGATTATCTGGCTCATTACCGGATCTATCGTGCTCAAGAGGAACTGTTGTTATCAACGGCAACATCTCAGGACATTGCGAAGAGGACCGGATTCGAGGATGCTCATTATTTCAGTCGTCGTTTCAAACAGTTAACGGGTGTGTCCCCGAGAAATTATGCACAAACGTTGCCCCAGCGTAAAATCGTATGTCTTTCCCCGCTTTGTGCGGAAGTGTTGATTCACTTGGGGGTTATTCCACATGCGGTTGTAGTAACTCCCTTGCTTTTGCCTGAACATCTACGTGAACTATTTGACATGCATCAGGTGAAGATGATGGAAGTGTCGCAATATGAGCTGGATGTGGAACAGATTCGGCAAGTTCAGCCCGAATGGATTGTGGGAAATTTTTGGACAGAAGAGATCAAGCAAAGGCTGCGCACAATTGCACCCATTATAACCGGTTTAAATAACGATGTGGAGGCTCTGCTCCATCAATTGGCAGGCTTGTTTCATCGAGAAGATACAGCCCATAAACTGCATATGCAGATGAAATTGGAAGTAAACAAAGCACAGCAGCAACTACAGCATCTTGTCCAATCTTCCTCTACCGTGATGGTGCTGAGGGTAGAACCGTTCGGTTATCGATATTTGGGTGGTCATTCTAATGGGGTATCCCATTTACTGTACGAACAGCTCCGTTTAACTCTGCCACAGCCGTTGCATTCAGGGGAGGCGTGGTTTAATCCTTGCTCACTCGACTTGTTGGCCAAAGCCAATCCCGATTACCTGTTTGTGGAGAAGCGAGTTATGCAGCACTTTAGTGCTGAAGAAAATATGAAGAAGTTAGTGGAGAGCTCTCAATGGAATGGCTTGGAGGCTGTAAAAAACAACAGGGTATTTTTCGTGGATACTTGCCTGTGGGTGGATGGCCGTGGAATTATTGGACACCAAATGATTTTGAATGAAATTGTAAATAAGCTGGTCACCAATCTATGATAGAGCACAATAATCCAACTGAATACGCACCATCTCCTATGGAAGGATCTCTTCCTATTTGCTAGTATTTGATAATAATTATCATTATCAATATTACATAAGGGGCGAGTAGATCATGTCACGAAGGTTTAAGGGTTTGGGAATGGTGCTGTTGGCGCTAAGTTTGGTGCTTTCCGCCTGTTCCGGTTCTTCTGATAAAAAAGTGGAAGCTTCAGCAAAAACGGCAGAGAAAAATGAGACGAAAGTTGTTCGGGATCAGTTTGGAGAGGTGACGATTCCTACGAATCCTCAAAATATGCTTGTACTGGATTCCATCTATGCCGAGTATTTGATTGAGATGGGCGTTACACCGCAGATGGTTATATTTGTTCCGGAGATTGAGCCGGAATATCGTGCGTCTTATTTTGAGGAACACGGGGTCCAAATGATTGAAGCGGAACAATATCAATATAATTATGAACAATTGCTGACGTTGTCACCAGATATGATTGTTAGCGCAGGCGTAGGTATGGAACAAGGCGTATATGATGAACTATCCAAGATTGCTCCAACGGTGGCTCTGGATTCCAACAGTGAAATGCAGATTGCCATGCCGAAGCTGGCTGCTGTCTTTGACAAGACAGAGGAATCTGCCAAAGTGCTGGCTGAATTTGATGAGAAGGCGAAGCAGGCACAGGAGAAAATTGCTCAAGCGATCGGCGACAAAACCGTGCTGGTTCTTCGAGTAGAGCACAATCGTTACCGTTTCATGGGTCCCAAAGGTGGAAGCAGCAGTGTCTTTTTCTATGAAACCTTAGGTCTGAACAGCCCTGAAGTCATCAAAGACTCTACAGATTGGTTTAGCCAGTTTTCCCTGGAATTTTTGCCGGAAATGAACCCGGATTATATATTTCTAGAAGACAGGACGCTGAAAGGCTATGATACGAAGCAATCCATGGATAACCTGAAAGAAAGCAAAGTGTGGGCGAATTTGAACGCAGTGAAAGACAATCATGTCTTTCCGCTGAAAACGAGTGATTTTGTAACAGGTGTGGGTCCTATTGGATCGGCCAAGTTGTTGGATTATGTCGTTGAAAAGTTGGTGCCCTAGATGAATACTGGAGCAGAGCAGCAATTGGACATTTACGATATAACGATTGTTGGTGGCGGACCTGCAGGAATGTACGCTGCATTTTACAGCGGGATGAGAGCCATGCGTACCAAAATCATTGAAGCCAAAGAGGAATTGGGCGGATTTATGCGCACGTACCCGGAGAAGCTGGTCTGGGATGTAGGTGGAGTTGATCCGATTCGTTGTGAGAAATTGATCGATTCCCTGGAAAGACAGGCAAGAACCTTCGATCCAACTATTGTATTCGGCCAGGAAATTGCTCAGATGGAACGACGCGATGATCAAGTGTTTGTACTCACCTCGAAGACAGGAAAGCGTCATTACACACGTACGATCTTGTTATGTGCAGGCAGAGGCATGACGCAGGTTCAAAAGCTGGATATTGAGGGCGCAAATCGGTATGAGCTGACGAACCTGCACTATACCATTACGGATCTTTCCAGATTCAAGGATAAACGTGTACTGATCTCGGGAGGCGGGGATTCCGCAATAGATTGGGCGAATGAGATGGAGGGATTGGCACGAGAGGTCATCGTAGTGCACAGACGACAGGAGTTTACGGCACATGAGCTGCCAGTTGCCCAGATGAAAGCTTTTGCCCAAGTCTGGACTCCTTACAGCATCTCTCGCTTATATGGTACAGGAGACAAAATAGGCCACGTTGAACTCGCCCATGTAGACAATGGAGAAATCATGCCAATTGAAGTGGATGAAGTGGTTGTAAGTCATGGATACGATCGTGATTTCGGTAACCTGGTCCATTGGGGATTGGAACGTGAAGATTACGGTATCTCGGTTGATCCGCGAATGTGCACAAGTCAACCGGGGATATTCGGAGCAGGTGATTTCATTACCTATGGAAGCAAAGTCCGTCTGATTGCTGGTGCATTTAATGATGCCGTACTCGCAGTAAACAGCGCCAAGCTCTATCTGGAGCCGACCGCTTCCGATATGGCAGGGGTATCGTCCCATAATGCAAGGTTCTTTGAGAAAAACAAAGCCATATCTAACCTGTAAATCAGCATGTGTAGAACGTGAAGTAACAGTAAGAAGCCCGACCATGTCGAGAATTTCTCGAACAAATGTCGGGCTTTTTTCATTAAAACATCCAATCTCAACTAACCAATACGTTATCCTTGTGCCTGATGTAATTCAATGTATGTCATAAGTTCCTTCACGCCTGCAAATTGCAGGGACAGTTGGCTGTTTAGCTTTTGCAGGGCCAGTTGGAAGGCTTTATTGATCTGTGTATAATCCTGCGTGCCGACAGTGTTCAGAAGCTCTTTCATATGTTCAATGTAGTAGACGGATTTTCTTAAGCTGCTAATGACCAATATCTTTCTTAATTCGTCCCGGGTATACATTCGATAACCGTTGTTAGGGTCTCTTTCTGAGCAAATCAAGCCTTCGGTTTCCCAATGCCTGATAGCAGAAGTGTTGACCCCGGCTGCTTCGGCAGCTTTTCCAATCGTCATCGCCTCCGTCGTTCCAACCTTTCGATCGTTAGCAAAATCCACCTGTTGCACCATCTTCCATATGTCTTCCATTCGTTGCTTCTCCAGTTGGCTGTTATATAGCTGCTGGTTTATAAGCCAGAGGGCATCCATCGTATCGCCCTGTTTTACTTTTCTCATAACCTCGTATACTACGGGAATCTCATACCCTTTCAATAATAAACGAATAGCAACAAACGCCTGAAGATGAACAGGGGTATAGTACCTATGATTGCTGTCTGTCCGTGGAACGTCTGGAATCAGGTTCTCCTTTTCATACCGTCGCAGTGTAGTTGTACTTACATCCAGCCTTGTGGCAATCTGCCCAGGTGTATATGTTCGGTTCATGTTTCTTCTCCTCATGCTTCAAGTGAAACCTTCAAGTGCTACAGTAACATACAACACGCCCAAGTCCATATTTTATCCACATTTTATAATGAAAACCGAAAGATTGCATCCATGTTATACACTGAGGATATCAACAGTAAAGGACTGGTTCAATTGCAGAAAATGATTACATTGTTGAATGGCTCGCAGCTTGAAGTAGGTCTGACGGGAGAGGAAGATCGTAGCGCCATTATGCTGCCCATAGCCAAAAAGTCCGTAACCGGACAAGAAGCCGATACCCTAAAGTTATGGGGGGTTGATCCTGAATTGGGTGCAAAGTTTATCGACGGACTTTCCGGTGAATTTCAGATCCTGCATTTTGATTATGAAGGCCACTATATGGCACATCCCCATCCGGAACATTTTACGCCCGAATATATCACTCAGGATTTGTTACGAATTGCGGATCAAATGAATGTGAATCGATTTAGTTATTATGGATACTCCTGGCTGGCTCTCGTTGGACTGCAGTTAGCCCTGCGGACTGACCGTATGGAAAGTCTCATTATGGGAGGATTCCCGCCATACGAGGGGCCATATGAGGAAATGCGAGTAGTGACCACCAAGACATATGAGGGAGCATTGAAGCAGCATGAAGAATCGGGAGAAATACACCCAGCAGAAGCTCTAATGAAAGTAGAAGAACTGAGTCCGGATCAATTGGATTGGGACAACGTGGAGTTAAAGATCGATCCGGCTCAAACGAAACAATTTGCGACCTTGTATCAAGGTTTATTTGATTTCGATGATCAACGTATTCAGACTCAGTTGAATATCCCCAGATTGGCTTTTGCAGGAGAGAGAGATACGATTGTGTATGGGGAGAAATTTGGTAGTGTGACGGTGGATATCGCTGGAAGATTGCAAAAGCATAAACCCGTTCTTGAAAACCTCGGCTGGACCGTCCAAATCATCAAGGGAGCGGATATGGATCACACCAAAGCAATGCAGCCCAGTACCGTTCTCCCTATTATCCATCCCTGGTTAAAAGCTCATTTAAGCTGAGGATCGGCAGAAACAATGTTGGATTACTGTGTTACATCGTCTAATGCTCTTTGTTTGCGCTGCTGATAATCCAAGATGGATTCATATAACAATTGCTCGTTGAAATCCGGCCACATCACATCCGTAAACCAGAGCTCGGAATAAGCGGCTTGCCATAATAGGAAATTGCTTAACCGTTTCTCCCCACTGGTTCGGATTAGCAGATCGGGGGCAGGATTGAGTCCGGTATACAAAAACTTTTCGAATTCCGCCTCGGAGATTTCCGAGGTTTCTTTGTTTTCTTCATTGTTTTCTACGATGTACGTTTTGATCGCTTGTACAATATCGTTTTTACCCCCATAATTCATCGCGAAATACACAGCCATCCCGCTATTCGTTTGGGTTAGTTCCACCACTTTACGCATCGCTTCCTGTGTTTCGTCTGGGAATTTCGAGATATCACCAATAAAATTAACTTTGATATTATTCTGATTCAGTTCCTGAACGGTTGTATCCTGTACAAATTCGACCACCAAACTAATGATGTAATCGACCTCTTCCTTGGGCCTTTTCCAGTTTTCCGTAGAGAAGGCGTAAAGAGTGAGCGAAGCAATCCCGTTTTTGTGGCACATGCTTATCGTTTCCCGCATTGTCTGCATTCCTGCATAGTGCCCAGCACTTCGAGGTAATCCTTTTCGCGTAGCCCATCTTCCATTTCCATCCATCATGATTGCGATATGCCTCGGGATTAATCCGTTCCAGTCGATGGAATGGGTTGTATTCGATTTTTCTTTATGTACACGGTACCACTTCAATGAAAACTCCTCCTGCTCAAGCTAGAATGGGTTAGACACGTATAATGGATTCGAATGTTCGAGATGATTTCCATAATTTATGTTTATTATATAGGATTGCACAGGGACAAGCCATGATAGGTTTACAATGTCACCAAGATGCAGAAGGCTCACCTCGATGTTAAAACAACAAATAACCCTTCATCTGTGGGATTACTTACAGGGAATGAACAAAGTCGCACCCAACTAACGGTTATCCTACAAAAGCCTGCCCGTTTGCTGATTGAAAGAGCTTTCATTTCATCCGTATACTAAAGGTGTCGACAAGGTCGGATGTGTCTTTGTGGAGCATCCATCTTCATTTGGAAAGGATGATTGGACATGGGAAGATTAACTGGAAAAGTTGCAATTATAACTGGAGCGGCAAGCGGTATGGGATTGGCTGGGGCTCAATTGTTTGCTAGAGAAGGGGCGAAGGTAGTTGCTACCGATGTAGCGATTGACGCTTTGCAGGAACAAGTGAAACAGATTGTAGCTGACGGCGGCGAAGCGATTGCATTAAAGCTGGATGTATCCAGTCCGGAATCATGGAATGCAGTTGTGGAAGAAACCGTCGGAAACTATGGCAAAATTGATATTCTGGTCAACAATGCCGGCATTCACATCGCCAAAGGCATTCTGGAAGCAGAATTGGAAGATTGGGACAAGGTCATGTCCATTAACGGTACAGGTGTATGGCTGGGAATGAAGGCGGTTATCCCTTATATGCAGCAAAATGGACAAGGCTCCATCGTAAATACATCTTCCATCGCTGCCATCATTGGCGGAATTGCCGATGCTCAGGGCGCAGCATACAGTGCATCGAAGGGATCTGTGCGTTCACTGACCAAACATGGTGCACAATGGTTCGCCAAAGATAACATTCGTGTGAACTCTGTACATCCAGGGGCTGTGTTTACCGGCATGGTGGAAAAAGCGGGCATCAAGTCCCAAGTGGAGATGGGAGAGCATTACAAAAATCTCGCCCCACTGCCTCCGCATGCCGGAGAGTCCATGGATATCGCCTATGCCTACTTGTTCTTAGCTTCGGATGAATCCAAATTCATCACGGGTGTGGAGCTGCCAGTGGATGGTGGCTGGATCAGCAACTAACAGCAAAGTGATCGAAGCATTCAGAGAGGTACTGGTTTCTCAGTTGTCATGAGAGACGGTGCCTCTTTCCATTTCATCCAATGATGGATTCAGATTCGAACGGTAAACTTCATTGGAGCGATTCATGCGTGTAAATTCCAGTAGCTGCTCCGCCATATAGGAGGCACTGTATTTGAAATTGCTTTGCACCCATCCTGTAATTAAACCAAGAACTGCATTGGCCTGATAACAGGCAAGAAGCTCCTTGTTCACTCGGGGGTCTGGTGACATATCGGTTACATCCTCCAGATACAGAGTTTTGAGCGTTTCATAGAGCGTATCCCGAAAACCCGAGAGCATGTTTGTGTTAACCAGCAAGGCATAGAAGGTGGCGTGGCCAAGAACATGGTCGAAAATTTTGATAGCTGAAGCGTTCAGGTCCATGATTCCGAAATCTCGGTAGTGCTGGTAAGGGGCACGATAGGCGAAGATCAGATCTGCCATCACGTCTTTCAAAATTTCATTGAGCAAGTCTTCTCTATATACATAATGTTTGTAAAAGGTACTGCGATTCACATCGGCCAATTTCACGATATCGGTAATGGTAATACTCTCGAATGGCTTGCGTGACATCCATTCTAACAATGAGGCTTTCAGGGCCTGTTTGGATCTGTGGACTCTGCGATCCATGTCGGGTATAGATAGGGATTTATGCATATACACATCCTCCTTTGCTGATCAATGATACATCTAATATGATGCGAATGAAGCATACAAATATGTGAATAAATGGTGAATTACATACGCTTTCAGTCCATGATGATTCGTTCTCCATTATAATAAACTAAAACGGACGAGGAGATGAACTCCAGATGAAAAAACAAATGTGGATCATTGCCAGCTTAGTGGTTGTAATTGTGTTGGGGGCCTTCCTTATTGCAAACAATGTGGGGACAGAAGAAGCAGATAACGCGGAAGCGCCCAATATCAAGAAATTAGTAGAAGATATCAGTACAGGCAAGGAGACACCTGAATCGGCCTCCATTAATGCCACCCAGTTAATCGTCACGGATAAAGGTAACCAAACGACAACCTACGACTTGCCTGAAAAGGAGTTTTTCCTTTCCATTGCACCCTATGTGGAGCAGACTCATCCCTGTGCAATTCATAGTTTGACCGGATGTCAGGGCGAAATGAAAAATAAGAAGTTCAGTGTGACGATCCATGACTCCGAGGGGAATACGCTCATGAAGAATGCTGAGATGAAGGCCGGATCCAACGGTTTTATGGATTTTTGGTTAGCCAGAGATAAGTCATACCTCATTCGTGTGGTGTATGATGGAAAGGTTGCAGAGACACAGCTATCTACCTATGAAGAAGATAATACGTGTATCACAACGATGCAGTTGAGTTAAATTATCGTACGGTGCATTCTATCACCATTTCAAAACAGTCGATGTGATCCAGGCCCGCCTTGAATGAGGGTTCTTTCATTTTTTTTCTGTTTATGCTGTGACAGGGAAGATATTGCAAAGAAAATAATAACTCTTTTGAATTGACAAAAAAGCAATTCTACAGGATAATCCATTAGTGATAATGATAATTGTTATCATATAAATACATATAAATAGGGGAGAAGTAGGATATGAAAAAAAGCTTGAACGGATTTTTATTGCTGACGGTTTTGGCGCTTGCTCTGACAGGTTGCGGTAAAGCCAGCAGCACAACAGATACAAATGAAAATGCCTCTTCCGGCAGCACGCCGACTGAAGAGACAGCAGGTCCTGTTACAGTTAAACATAGTGGTGGAGAACTCAAACTGGACAAACCCGCTAAGAGAGTTGTTACGCTGGAATGGACATATACGGAAGATGTAGTAGCACTGGGTGTTCAGCCAGTAGGTAGTGCAGACAACGCCAACTATAAAGTCTATGTGACTCCCGAAGCAGCTCTGGATGACACGGTGACGGATGTTGGAACACGTGACGAGCCAAATCTGGAGGCGATTGCAGCTTTGAAGCCGGATCTGATTATCGCCAATTCCAATTCGAATATCTATGATCAGCTCAATGCCATTGCACCAACGCTTGAATATGACCTGTATACGGGTGATGGCTATACTTATGATAAAATGACGGAAACGTTTAACAATATCGCGGTTGCTCTTGGAAAAGAAGACCAAGCGAAGAAGGTACTCGATGAACTCGATCAGCACTATACAGAAGTCAAAGATAAACTTGCTGCTGCCGACAAATCGGAATTCCATTATGTACTGACACAAGCATTTACGTATCAAAATGCAGCAAGTCTTCGCATGTTTACCGATAATGCTGTCGTAATTGGCACGTTGGCGAAGGTTGGACTGGTTAACGACTGGCAGCCGGACAAGATTGAAGGATATGGATTCTCAACGGTGGGTATTGAATCCTTGCCTGCTGTTCAGGACAGCAATTTCATCTACATCACACAACCGGATGATGACGTTTTTGGCACAGCAATGAAAGACAATTCAGTATGGAAAGGTCTGAATTTTGTCAAAGATAAACGCACTTATCAACTGGATAGCACAACATGGACGTTCGGTGGACCTATCTCGTCCAAAGCTCTGGTTGACGGGGTTGTTGGAGCGATTACCCAATGAGTTCGGTCCAACATTCCCGACCAGTGTTTAACTGGCGTACATTAAGCATTTATGGGGGCGGTCTAACCGCTCTCATCGTGCTTTTTTTTGTAAGCCTGTGTTATGGAGAAGCTTCAATTCCACTCCATACGGTTGTAGATTCACTTATGGGCAGGCAGGACACACTGGAACATAATATGATCTGGGATCTGCGCATGCCCCGAACAGTAATCGGTATCCTGGCTGGAGGGGCGCTTGCTGTTGCTGGTTCATTGCTACAGACCATTACGCGTAATCCGCTCGCGGCGTCGGATACACTCGGCATCAATGCGGGGGCCTATTTTGTCGTGGTGTTGGGAACGATTTTTTTCCCAGGATTGATGCAGCAATCGCCTTTCCTTTTCGCCGTACTCGGTGGATTACTGGCAGCTGCCGCAGCGTACTTCATGGGCGGGGGGAGAACGTCAAGTCCAGTGCGACTTGCGCTCTCTGGCATGATTGTATCGATGGTACTTGGTTCTTTTACAAGCGCGCTGCATATTTTCTTCTCTCAGGAGACTCAGGCATTATTTCTATGGGGATCAGGAACGCTTGTTCAGAATGACTGGAGCGGTGTAATTTACGCATGGCCTTGGGTCATTGGAATTACGATCGTTGCCCTGGTTTTATCCCGGCAGTGGGATATGTTGGAACTGGATGAATCAACTGCTTCCTCACTCGGGCAAAAAGTAGGCATGGCCCGTGCCACGGGGTTGATTATTGCTGTGTTGCTGGCTGCGGTCATTGTCAGTGTAATTGGGCCAATTGGCTTTGTGGGTTTGGTGGCACCTCATCTGGTTCGATTGAGTGGAATTCGTTCCAATCGGTTGTTATTGCCTGGTGTTTTCTTGTGGGGCGCAACACTGCTGGTTGGTGCAGACGTACTTGCCAAGATGGTTCATAACTCCAGTCTGGAGTTGCCGACAGGGGCCGTAATGGCAATCATTGGTGCACCATGGCTGATCTGGCTTGTACTTACACGCATGAAGGCAGCAAATGGATCAGGCATGTCTACCTCAATGAGCACAGGAGCACGTTCGCGTCGCTGGGCATTCGGCCCTATTGCTATTATCTTTACATTACTAACGTTAGCATTGGTTCTCCTTAGTACGATGTTTGGCGGGATGCGTATTCCAATGGCCGATCTTCTGCCAAGCCTGTTTCAATCGGATGGGCTATACTCGGCTATTGTTCAGCTTCGCATTCCGCGTACTCTTGTCGCCGCAGGTGCAGGTGGTGCACTGGCGATCAGCGGTGTGCTTATTCAGATGGCCGTTCGCAACCCGCTGGCTGACGCGTCCATCGTGGGCGTATCGTCAGGCGCAGGCTTGGGTGCGATGATGGTCATCATCCTATGGCCTGGTCTTCCGGTGTTCTTGCTGCCTATAGCGGCGATTGTTGGGGCAGGGATCGCTGCAGCAATCGTATTCTCTTTGTCCTGGAAGAAGGGTCTCAATCCTTCCGCAGTTGTATTGCTGGGTATCGCCATGTCTGCAATTGCAGGCGCAGGCATTCAGGTTCTGATTGTTCGCGGCGCTGTATATGGCAGTAGCGGTTTTATCTGGCTAACAGGCAGTACCTATGCACGTACATGGGATCAAGTGAAGATCATTGGGGTGTTCCTGTTGATTTTGATCCCGCTTGCGTGGTGGCTGGCGCGAAGATTCGAACTGTTGGTATTCGACGATAATAGTGCTTCCGGTCTTGGCTTGAGTGTTCGTCGGACGCGTCTGCTGGCTATGACCGTTGGTGTTTTGCTTGCCGCAGGTGCAGTCGCCTGTGTGGGAACGGTTGGATTTATTGGGCTAATCGCTCCACATATGGTCCGTCTATTGACGGGAAACAAATTAAGACGGTCGATGTTTCTGTCGGCTTTGGTCGGTGCAGTGATGCTGGTACTGGCGGATACGATCGGAAGGACTGTTATGGCACCAACCGAGATTCCATCCGGGTTGTTAATTGCGATTATTGGAACGCCATATTTCCTTTATTTAATGTACCGTTCCAACTGGCGCAAATCAGCTTAAATATTCGATCTTTAAATAAAAAATCCCCTCTGGTTTTCAGTGGTGAGTTCATGTAGACATGTTCTCTTTTCTCACTGCTTACCTAGAGGGGATGTTTTCTTATGAGAAATTTTTTCATTCGTGTTATAAATTCGTTGTTTTTTCTCTTAGCATTCCACTGTTATCTACCGATAGGATCGCTTGCTGCAACGTCTCTTTATCCTGAACCAAAGCGAATCTCACATATCCTTCACCCGAAGGTCCGAATGCACTCCCAGGCGTTACGATTACACCCGCTTGTGTAACCAGATTCATGGCAAACTGCTCTGAGGTATCGTAGTGGTCTGGAATCCGACTCCAGATGAACATGCTGGCTTCGGGTTTGGCAATATGCCAACCGAGGTTGCTGAATCCTTCGCAAAGAATATCTCTGCGCTCCTCGTAGATATCTCTGACCCGCTCAACTTCACTCTGATCCCCTGTGATTGCAGCAATGGCTGCCTTCTGAATCGGAAGAAACATGCCGTAATCCATGTTGGATTTCAGCTTTTTAAGCACAGATACCACATCCGGGTTCCCCACACAAAAGCCGATTCGTGCCCCAGCCAATCCATAGGTTTTGGATAACGAGTTGAATTCAATGCCGACATCCATCGCCCCGGGATAAGCAAGGAAACTACCGCACGATTTCCCATCGAACACCAGCTCGCTGTATGCATTGTCATGAAGAACGATAATGTCATATTTCTTGGCAAAATCAATTAGATCCAGATAGAACTGATCGGATGCCATTGCTGTCGTGGGATTGTTCGGATAGGATACAAGCATGAATTTTGCTTTGCGCGCAACAGCTTCAGGAATGTCCTGAAGTTGAATAACATATCCATGTTCTTCTTTTGGGGCATATAATACAGTTCGGCTCCTGCAAGTAGAGGTCCATCAGCAAAGACTGGATAACAAGGATCGGGTACAAGGACCAGATCTCCTTCATCAACGATCGCCAAAGAGATATGGGCGAGACCTTCCTGTGATCCAAGCAAGGAGCAAATTTGGGTTTTCGGGTTCAGTTCGACATGGTAACGGCGCTTGTACCATTCACTGACTGCTTGCAGCAATTCGCTCTGATCATTTACAGCATATGTATAGTTTGAAGCATCTGCTGCTGCCTCGCATAAAGCCGTCATGATATGTTGGGCAGGGGGAATATTGGGTGTGCCTACACTTAGATCGATGACAGGTTCTCCATTCTCCAGTCGTTGCCTCTTGATTTCCAGCAAACGTGTGAATATCCCCTCACTGAAATGTTCCATACGTTTAGCAAACTTCATGATGATTATCCTCCAGTTTCTCAATTTTATAATTAAAAAAGTGCGCCAAAAACAATCATTTTAGTTTATGACTTATTAGGAGATAGAATATTAATGATCTTTACGTAAGATTCAGGAGTATCTAAATTTATTTATCTACTATACCTTTCGAAATATAGAAAAATTGTTTGCAAAGTGCTTTGAATTCCTTGAATATTGTTTTTTTATACAAATGAGGTACGAAATAGACTATTAAGAAGTATGAAGTAAAAGTCTATAAAAGCATGTTTAACCCAATACACGTAAACGATAGGCAAGGATTTAAAAAATTGTAGCGCAGTCTAGGGGAATGGGTATTTGCCCGGGTACGTTTAACATTATCCCATAATAATTATGCTATAGATTGATTGATCATTAACTTGTATATAATTAAAATTTTTTAGATTTAATTCTCATTAAGGTATGAGTTCTGTTAAATATAACCGACACTGGTTCTCATCGTATATAAATAAATGCTAAAACAAGAAAGAAGGCAAATGTTGCTGATACTATATAGAAGTAAATTCTGTGTAGTACTACAAAAAAACTCATGACTCGGAACCGTTCGAGTCATGAGGGGTATTAGTTAAATTTCGTCTAATGGAATAAACCATGCTTTTTTACCATAATTTTTTGCCCATAAAATTTGATTGGTTTTAGGATGACGTCTCCAAGCACGAAAAATACCATGACACTGATACTTCTCAGAATAAATAATTCGCATAGTTTCATTCACCTCCAGATACTCTAGTACCTTGTGGAGAGTGTCAAAAGTGTGCTACATTTAATTTGGATTATGTGTTTTATTATTATATATGTAGACGGTTCTCACACTTTTAACAAAACAGTGAGTTGTTCTACTCAGCCGTTGGCTCTCTACAAGAGCAACGGCTTATTTTTTTTTTCAACTGCTAAAACCTCACTCTCAAGAAGTTGATTTAATTAAACTCATTATATCATTCAAATATATTTTTAACTCACTAACAATTTGAGTTTTTCTTTTTTCTAATTCGAGTACTCTACTCTCAATATCCCTTAATTCATTTTTTAATGAGTTGACTCTCGAAAAATCATCTACTTTCTGTTCAATTAAATCTATGTTAATTTGCTCAGCGTTACTGTCTATAATTTTCCCTCTAGTACTCATATTTGCGGGATTGTTTGAGCTGATTTTTTCTAAAACCTGAGGATCGAGCTGTTGTCGAATTATTTTGTTATATCTAAAAGCGCATCCTGATTTTGAGCGTTGAAGCTTTTCTGCTACATAATCTAATGCCTTATTTAATGTATATGACTTATTCATAACTAAATCATAGATTGTATCTATAAATATTTTATCTTCGCTATGTGTCCAATGTTTTAGCCTTGATTCTGTTTTCATCTCAAACACACCCTTCTAAAACTTTCATCAACAATATACTATGTCTGTATAGACTAAGTCAATTACATTCTAAATAAAACTCTATGTGTTACATCATGACAATATCAAAAGTCTATGTGTAAAAATGTGTTTTTTGTTCTTGTAAAATATAGATAAAAGAGTCAGATGAAAGCGAGTTTCATCTAACTCTAATACTATCTCTTCCTTAAAATATCCGACTTCTCAATGTACTCTTCTTGATTTACAATTAAAGGAAAGCTATACATGGATAAGTATCAGAGAATTGGAGGGTGACCAATAATGAACGAATCGTGGGCCGCTTCAATGAGTGGAGTTCCCTGGAACGAGGATAAAATGGACAAGGCTATCGTACAACTGCGGAACAGGGCTACGATTAGCTTTGTTGTCGGGTTGGACGAAATGCATGATCTGCGAAAATTGGATGAACATGTGTTTGCCAAACGACCCGATTTGATTTTAAATGTGTCCAATACAGATGTGAAGGGGCGGTATTCAGAAGAGTTTCTGGAGGCACTTGCTGGTTTAAAACATGTCACCGCTTTGCAGCTGGATCTCAAGCAACCACAGGATTTAAGTATATTGAGTGCGCTGCAAAAGATGGAGTTTCTGAACATTCGCTCACCCAAAAAGCTAAATCTAGACTTCATCCGAAATTACAAATACTTGACTTATCTCGCACTTAGCGGGAAATTTCCCGATCTCTCGCCGATTGAGGACTGCATTCGGTTGAGTACCCTCGTCCTGAACTGCGACATTGATCAGCTTGATTTTGTTGTAGACTTACCATTTATCGAGTATTTGGCTCTCGATCACTGTACATTGGCTGGTTCACTCGAAGTACTGGCTGAATCGAATATCCGTATGCTGAGATTATCGTCCGTAAAGAATCTAACCGAGATTGATGCAGTGGGGGCATTACATCATCTGGTCTATCTGCATCTGTCATTGCCCAAAATCGAGCGGTTGTGCGACTTCTCGCATTTGAAGAATCTGCGTCAGCTTGAACTGGATTTCATGAAGTCTCTGCAAGACATTGGGAACCTGTGGACTGCGGACGGGTTGGAGGTGCTTGAACTGAAAGAGATACATAAGGGGATCAAGGCTGAGGCATTCGAACGTTTGACTGAAATGCAAAGTTTACGACAGGTGGATTTTCGTTTTATTGATCACAGTAAAGGCCGTATTGTAGCCATGCGCGAACGGATGGTTAAAGCAGGGAAAGGACATCTTCTCTATGAGAATATTCCTGAGGAACAGCGAATTCCTTCAATGGCTCTTGTGCATCTATCCAAAATTCTAATGTAAAATGACAGTACACCAGCGCCTGCTTCCGAGCGGACACTGGTGTATTTACAATCTACGGTTCTTGCCCGCTCACGCCTGGTTAGCCATGGCTGGAGGAGATAAATGGCTCATCACCCGCATGACGCTTGCGGTATTCTCCGGGGGTCAGCCCGTACCGACGCTTGAACATGCGGATAAACGAGTTCACATTTTGATAGCCGACCTGTGTCGCAATGTCCTGAATTCGCAGATCTACATTCACAAGCAGTTCCTTGGCCCGCTCAACCCGCAGATTGTTCAGATATTCGCTGAAGTTGATGTTAGTCTTTTCCTTGAAAATACTGGAGAGGTACCCCGATGTTAAATTCAACTTGTCGGCGACGATATTCAAATTAATGTCTTCCCCATAATGATGATCCAGGTAGTCCAGCACAAAGGTGATAACCGGATCACGCGTTTCCAGCTGGCTGCGTACTGCCGCAAGTACCGGTTGAGCCAACGCCTGAAGCCATTCTCTGTATTGCTGCATGGAATGGAAACCAGCAAATGCCTCTCCCGGAGGAGAAGAGCGAAGCTCGGATTCGATGTTCGTCAAATTCAGCTTCATCACCGTCTTGCTGATCTGTTCGACTGCACCGATGGCAAAGGTGCGGAAGTCTTCTGCGGCCGCATCCTTGTGCTGCAGTTGCTCCAGCTGGCGATCCAGCCAAGCGAATACGGCCTCTTCATTGCCGGATTGCAGCAGGTTGTGCAGTTCCTCCCCATAAGTGACCTTCACATGGAAGGCATTTGACGAAGAAGCACGCGGCTCCACAATAACTTGTGTCTCCCCATTCAGCCTGCGCTCTTTTAACAGCATGGACAGATTGCTGTACGCATCGGTAAACGGAATTTCTCCGGAATACACCGGACTTACCGCAATGGTCAGATAAAGGGTTTCCTCGACAGCCAGCAACTCCTTCAGTGTATCGAGCGCTTGAAGAATACCACTCTGTGGACCTGGATCGAACAGCAGCAAGAGCAGTTGGTCCTGCTCGGGCTGAATGGCAACGCTATTGGTTTTGCTGCTGGTGAACAGGCTTTGAATCAGCTTCCATAATAACAGGGTATGCTGCCCGAATTCATCCGGCTGGGATTTGAAGCCCACCTTGAACAGAATGGAGACATAAGGCTGCTCGGAATGTTGGGCATCCTCAAGCTCCGCCAGATAGGAGCTGAGCGGTATATTCTTTACTTTATGGATATAAGCGTACTGGCGTACAAGAGAGTTCTTCTGCGCAAGGTCGCTTTGAATGTAACGGTTATTCTCCAGAATAGAGCTCAGGCGGTCTCCGATCATGGCGAATTCTTTTACACTGCTCCATTTGTCTGGTCCGCTGTCCGAATTTCGGTCCAGAGCGGCAATAAGGCGCTGGAGCGGCTGGTTTAATCTTATGCTGAAAAACAGGGAGGAGATCACGCTAATCAGCACAGCAGCGCCAAGCAGAAAAGCCAGCAGCAGCTGCATGCCCCGCATTTCCGCGGCGATTACTGCGGCCTGGGTGACCCGGACATAGGTAAATCCGGTTTGCTTACCTTTTTCATAGAAGTAATACTGATCCCCAATACGTTCATGTTTGCTTCCGTCTGCAGGTAGCTGCGAATTCTGCAGTTCCCCCTCCATCGTGGTAAAAAGCAGGCGTCCCTCGTTGTCCAGAATGTAGAACGGATTATTAGCGGCATCGCCATATGTGTCCTGCATACGTTGTGGATCCAGCATAATAATGCCGTACACATCTTCGTAGGGAATAGCTTTCATCATGACCGGCATCAGTTGACCGAGAGAGCGGGATGAGTGAACGGTATTTTCCGTAAAAGCTGCGGCAGGCATTACTTTCAGGAACTGGTTGTTCATCGTTTGAGTTTTCCAGTAATCCGGGGGATATTCTTTACTATAATAATATTTACCGAACATATCGCTGGCACTGCTAAGACCTTCCTTCTCCAGTACATAGTCTTCTTGCTTGAAATAGAGAATGAAATTGTCGATATGCAGAAAAGGATTAGCGTACAGCGTGGAGAGGTCCGACTTCACCTCTGCGGGAATATCGTAACGGCGGTTCTCCTTAATGTGGCTCAAAATGCCCAGATTGGCTGTCCAGGTATCCGATTGGGTGAGGGCCAGAATCATGTTCTGGGTCAGTCGGAAATGATTCTCATACCCTTCAACGGTCTGCGCAAGGCCGAGTTCATTTTGTCTGACCATCTCCTGATAGACCTTGTTGCTTAAGTACAGATGGGAGAACAGATTAAATGAAGCCAAAATCAGGATGACACTGAGGAAGCTCAGCATTAGCTTGACAAACAGTCCATTCAGCGCAAATTTGCTTGTAAGCAGTCCCTTCATTATGACATTCCCCCTTGAGTACAGCCCCGGATCGAGTAGTTAATCCTATCATAGCGGCATAAATCTGACACAAACAATATACACTTTTACTGAATTATACGCGGATATCTGGAAAAAAGGAGTAAAGGCGAAAAGTTATATAACATGTAATAGCGCTTTCCTATTAGTGAATGGTATAATGTGGAGATGTACACTGGATTTACAAGGGAAGTTACCTCACATTCAATTCAATTTACAATCTTCTAAGCAAGAGAGGGTGCACCTCTCTCCAAAGTGTTGTGCTACAAAAAGAACTTCCCCCTGCTTAACGACAGGAGTTGAACAATATTTTCACTGGAGGAACTGCAATGAAACGTGCTTATCTCTTATTAATAATTGTGCTTACCCTTAGCGCATGCGAACAGACTAATACTAGTACTAATGAAGAGAACACTGCCGTTGTCGTAGGTGATATGGATGCGAAGGAATCTAAAAACACAGAAATTTCGCTGAGCACAAAAGGGGATTTATCAAAAGTTACCTCAGAATTTTTAGCTCAGAACGAAAGTGATCTATCTGCTGGAGATTCTGAAACGGCTTATAAAATGTGTGCGGAAGCTCTGTCTGGATATTATAAAGCGATTTGGAACGGCTCGGAAATTGATTTGGATACTTATATCGATAACGAAAACCTTAAACAATATACGCAAAAAAAAGTTTCATCTCAATATGATTTATTCCTTAAGAACAAGTTTACCTATAATCAGGTGACAGGCGTTGATATTGATGCTAGACATGTAGAGTATGTTGGAGGAGATAAGAGTTTTTTCTATTTGAAATTAGATGCACGTGTTCATAAGGATATAGGTAACTTTGCTGAACCTACTGAATTTCTTGTGCAAAATTCGAATGGAAAGTTAGTTATTGTTGATTGGTATACTAGTAGTAAGGATAGTTATGATTCCACTGTACGTGGAGAAATTCAAACTATTAACAATCCTGATATCTGGAATAACAGTGAATGGGTGAGCACAATGAACTGATTGAATTTTCCCGTAGCAATTGGATATTTTAAATATGTCTTCAAAGGGCGTGGCTCGCATTTACAAGTGCTAGCCACTGTCCCATATGACGTTTTTCAGTTGCAAAATCCGCTCTACGTCTCTTCATCCAGTGAAGGGCGAAGGTGCGGCCTTCTTACATTTGTCTTTCAGCGGACAATCCGTGCAGTCTGCGAATTTGAGTGATGAAGCTTCGTTTCATAATCGCTTTCGGTGGTTGGTTTGCTTTCATATGAGTAACGTAAGTATCCTGATCGCCGGGCATTTCCACGTATCGCCACCTTCCTTCTAAATCAAGTTGCTGATCTTGCTCTTTCCCAGGTGTGTGTAATTTCTTCACTTCTATAGCTGCCATTTCCCGGTAGTTCACCCAGCGAAGCCTTCTCTTCCCCTTATTCAAAGTAGGCAAAAGAGTGCAGCCCCCGGACATTGGTGTAAATGATGCCCAGGTTGGCTGTCCAGTATCCGATGGAGTGAGGCTAAACTTGTGTTTTAGGACAGTCCCTTCATTATGACATTCCCCCTTGAGTACAGCCCCGGATCGAGTGGTTTAATCCTATCATAGCGGCATAAAGCTGACACAAACAATATACACTTTTACTGAATTATACGCGGATATCTGGAAAAAAGGAGTAAAGGCGAAAAGTTATATAACATGTAGATAGCGCTTTCTAAAGGTTTATAGCTATAATTCGAATACGAACCCCGGAATTCCAGGGTAAGTTAGCTGACATAAAAGTCGAATTAACTCATCAAGCAAGAGGGGGCATGCCGATGGCTGATGCTAGCGTAATGCAAAGCAAACCGCAAAAAGAAACGCACCGGCCGCCTCGGCGGAAGTCGCGTTTGATCAGAACCTGGAACAGGAACAAGGCGCTATGGCTGCTATTCCTGCCATGCCTCCTGTATTATTTGATCTTCCGCTATGCGCCGATGTTTGGTCTGGTCATCACGTTCAAGGATTACAATCTGTTTAAAGGAATTTGGGCGAGTGATTGGGTGGGATTCAAATATTACCGGATGTTTCTGGAGAATCCCGATTTTTGGCCGCTGATGAAGAATACGTTTCTGCTGGGACTGTATAAGCTGGTGTTCGGCTTTCCAGCCCCAATCTTGCTGGCCATTCTGCTGAATGAGGTGCGAAGGGCAGCATTCAAGCGTTTTGTACAGACGGTCAGCTATCTGCCTCATTTCATCTCGAATGTAATCGTGGCGAGTATGGTGATTATGTTTCTGTCCCCAACGGGAGGGCTAATTAACAATTTGCTGGCAGGCATCGGTATTGGACCGATTAATTTCATGAATGAGCCGGGGCTGTTCCGGGGCATCTACGTCCTGTCAGAAATCTGGCAGCATATCGGCTGGGAGACCATTATTTATCTGGCCGCGCTGACGGCCATCGATCCGCAGCTGTATGAAGCCGCGGATATGGACGGGGCAAGCCGATTGCGCAAAATCTGGCATGTCACACTACCCGGTATATCTCCCGCGATCGTCATTACACTGATTCTAAATATCGGCAAAGTGCTGGAAATCGGCTTCGAGAAAGTCTTCCTGATGCAGAATCCGGCGATCTACGATACAGCGGATATTATCAGCACGTATGTTTACAGGGTGGGCATGGTACAGGGGAATTTCAGCTATGGTGCGTCCATTGATTTGTTCATGGGTGTCATCAGTCTGATATTCATCTATACGGCCAACTGGCTCAGCCGCCGATTAAGTGAGACCAGTCTATGGTAGAAAGAGGTGTGGCGTGAACTCACTCCGATTTTCCTGGTTTAACGTTGTGGCATCGCTGATCCTGCTGTTCGTTGTGGTGGTTACACTCTATCCGTTCCTTCATATGCTGGCGGTTTCCCTCAGCAGCAACGTAAACGTCATCCAAAACAATATTTCCTTCTGGCCCAAGGGTTTTAATCTGAGCATGTACAAATTGGTGCTGGGCGATCCGCAAATCTGGACGGCTTATCGAAATACGATCATTTATACCGTGCTTGGCACACTGATCTCGCTGGTGGTCACCTCCACCGGAGCCTACGCATTGTCCAGAAAGGACATGGCACTGCGTAATAGCTTCACGGTCTTGATTGTAATTACGATGTTCTTCAGCGGCGGGATGATTCCGACCTTCCTGGTGGTCCGTTCTCTGAATCTGGTGGATACCGTATGGGGCATGGTTCTCCCGGGTGCAGTTAGCACCTGGAACCTCATTCTGATGCGCACGTTCTTCTCAGGCATCCCCAAAGAGCTGGAGGAATCTGGACGGATGGACGGTTTGAACGATATTGGAATCTTCATACGTATTATTGTACCGCTGTCCAAGGCATCCTTTGCCACGATTGCCCTGTTCTATGCCGTGGGTATGTGGAACAACTTTATCTTTCCGCTGCTCTATCTACGGTCTCCCGATTTGTTTCCGCTCCAGGTGCTGCTGCGTAATCTCGTGTTGGCCGGCAGCGCAAGCTCAGGCGACGTAACATCCATTGGGGGAGATAATCTGGTGGTGGAGGAATCGCTCAAGTATGCGACCATTATGGTCTCAACCCTGCCGATTCTGGTCATCTATCCGTTCGTACAGAAGTATTTCGTCAAAGGAGCCATGGTTGGTGCTGTCAAAGGTTAAGTGAGGCAAGAAGTGCACCGCGAATTCAGATTAAGGGAGAGAAGCTTATGGGCAAATGGAAATCGGTAATACTTCCCCTGCTGATTGCAGTAACGATGGTGGCAGGGTGCAGTGGCGGCAAGGGTGCCGACCCGCAAACAGATACCAAAGGAAACGGTACCGGAATAACCGATAACTCCACCGGGGCGGGAAAGACCTTCACGGCCCTGCTGGACAACAATGCCACTTTTCCTTATTCCAAGAGCTGGCCCATTTGGAGCTGGTTAAAGGAAAAGACGGGCGTCACGCTGGAAGTGCAGACACCTTCCGGCAAGCTGGATGAGAGCCTGAACCTTGCGATTGCCTCCAAAGCGCTGCCTGATCTGATGTATATGCCTAATCGCAAAGATTCGAACAAGTTTGGTCAGCAGGGCGCGCTGGTAGATCTGATGGAATATATGGACAGTATGCCGAATCTGAAGGCATGGATGAAGCAATATCCCGAGGAAGCGAAGGCTGCCCTGTCCGCCGACGGTAAAATGTATATGTTCCCCAATCAAGGCTTCGGCGAGACGAATCGTATGATCTGGATGTACCGCAAGGATGTTTTTGACAAGGAAGGCATTCAGGTTCCAACAACTTATGAAGAGTTGCATGCAGCGCTGAAGAAGCTGAAGGAGAAATACCCGGACAGTTACCCGCTCTCGATCCGCTACGGTCAGATCCCGGATGAGATGAATGCCAATATGACGGTGAACTACGGAACGGGTGAGGGTGCCTACTATGATTTTGACCAGAAGGAATGGCGTTATGGACCGACTGAAGACAACTACAAGGCCATGGTAGGGATGTGGAAAAGTTTTTACGATGAAGGGTTGGTCCCGCCCGATTTCTTATCATTGCAAACTAAGCAGTGGCAGGATATGGTCTCGACTGGAAAATCATTTGTAACCATTGATTATATCAGCCGGATTGACTTTTTCAATAATGCCATGCAGCAGGAGAATCCGGAGTTCAACATGCAGTTTCTGGCCCCTCCGGCAGGCATTTCAGGCGGCAAACAGCTGAATCCGTATTTTCATTATATGGAAGGCGGATTGACGGTGGCCTCGACCTCCAAGAACATTGATGATGTGATGAAGTACATGGACTTTTTCTATTCTGAGGAAGGACGTACGCTGAGCAGCTGGGGTGTAGAGGGAGAGACCTTTATAAAGGAAGGCGATACGATCAAGTTCAAGCCGGAGTATAACGATGTCATTGAAATGCGCAAGCAGACAGGGCTTCAGACCAGCGGGACCTATACCTGGATTGATTTCAACGCGCACTTGTCGCTGTTCTCGGACGATCTGAAGCATGCCTATGAAGAAGCGGTCAAATATGATCCTCCCGCAATGCAGCCAAGACCTGCTTTTACAGAAGTGGAAAATGAGGTCATATCCATTACCGGTCAGGCGATTAAGAAGCACCGTGACGAGAGTTTTGCCAAATTTGTTACGGGTTCCCGGAGTCTGGCGGATTGGGAGAAGTATGTAGAGGAAATCAACAATCTTGGGGTAGATAAGCTGCTGAACACCTATAAGGAAGCGTATGACCGTGTTCAGAATGTTCAGCTGAGCGCGAAATGAGCGAATGTACGGCACAGGAATCCTAGACCATTACAGAATGGCAAAAGGAGGCTTCGCTTATGAAAAAGCAGCATCTGCGTGTGTACTCCGGATTCAAACTGGGATTGTTTCTGTTGATCTGTATGGTGACGATTGGAATAGCTGTCCCTGGCAAGGCAGAAGCGGCGGGTTCAATTTCACTGGACGCGCCTGCGGGCGGGTATGTGTCGGATGGAGGGCTGGTGGAAATTGGGGGCAGTTATACCGACTTGTATGACATTCGACTATTTGTGGACGGAACGGCTCAATTCGAAGTGGTATTAAATGATCCGGATGGGGATGACAGCGGCACATGGTCTTATATGCTGGATACCTCAGCTTATAACGGGACCGTGGAACTGGTGGTTCGTGGACTGGATACGTCCACCCGTTACGGGGTATGGGGAGCGGCTGCCGTCCTTACCGTTAATAACCCGGCAGGTGCTGTTCCTGTAGTAACCATCACTGGACCATCTGAGGGCGTTTCTCTTAGCGGCCAGGTGGAGATCTCTGTAGAGACCAGCTCTCCACTTCCGATCATGCTGGTAGAGGTTCGGGTGAACCGCGGGCCATGGGAGGAAGCTGTTCAGCAAGGTCCTGCATATGTATACACCTGGGACACGGCGGGACTTGGCGATCGCACGGTCAGTCTTGAGGCCAGAGCGGCCAGCGCACCGGGGCGTTATGGTTATAGCCCGACGGTGTATGCTCAGGTTGGAACCGGGACGCATGAGACTGCCGTACCTCTTCCTGTACAGGAGCGCGCTATGTGGATCTGGGAACCGGAAAGCTATAAGCTGCTGCTCAACCCTGGATCGCGCCAGGTGCTGGAGTCATTCATCACCGATACGCAGACATTCGGCCAAACACCGGTCCAGACGCTTTATCTTGCAGTAGGCGGTTATGCCGGATACGATGCACTGGAAGCGCAGGAAGTCGAGTTGCGTTCTTTCGTGAGTTGGGCGCACAGCAAAAATTTGCAGGTGCATGCGTTAATTGCAGGCGGCACTACGCCGGCCTATATGGGCGCTTACGAGAAGTATCACCATCATGCTGTGCAGGAAATGGAGCAGGTGATCAATTACAATCTTGCAGCGGGGGATACGGAGAAGTTTGACGGAATCAATGTGGATATTGAGCCTTATATCTCTCCCGACTTTAAAGACCCAAGTCATTTCCTGCAGAAGGAATACCTGGATGGCCTGCAAAAGATGATTGATCGCCGGGATACCGCAGGTATTTGGCTTCCGTTCGGTCCTGCTGTTCCCAAGTGGTATGACACATCGGATCAAGCAGCGAATATTTCATGGAATGGCTCCAACAAATGGCTGTCTGAGCATGTTCAGGATATCTCTGATTATATCTCCATTATGGATTATCGGGATACGGCGGATGGCTCCGCTGGCATTATTGCCGGGGCTGCTGGAGAGCTGGCTTATGCGGATCAGATCGGTAAGCCGAATTCCGTGGTGATTGGTGTGGAAACGCTGGATATCGCCAATAGCGGAGACCCGGAGACCATTACCTTCTGGGAGGAGGGGCGTACCCACATGGAAGCCGAGCTGGATAAGGTATATGCAGCTTACGGGCAGAGCAGCGCCTTTGGCGGTATTGCCGTCCATCACTATGATTCCTACCGGGCACTTCCTTCTTATTGGGGGCCGGGCGGTGTAGTTTGGACAGCGCCGGATGATCAGGAAGCTCCTTCCGCCCTTTCAGGGGTTCCTTCCATTGAGGCGACTGATTATCAGACTGTACATCTGAATTATGGAATGGCTTCGGATAACATGGAAGTGGAACGCTATGTGATATACCGAAGTACCGTGCAGGGGTTCACGCCTGTGGCTGCGGATATCGTTGGACTCGCCCGCGCCCTGAATTACCAGGACAAGGGACTGCTGCCGGATACGACATACTACTATCGTATTGCGGCGCGTGATCTGCGTGGCAATATCGGGCCTCTCACCGATGAAGTGTCGGCGACCACTGGCAGCACCGCATTGAAGGCATTGATTGTAACGGACATGAATCTGGTCTATGGCGGATCAGGGGTATCCGTCACCATGAAGGTCAGAGATTATGATACAGGCGCAATAATTTCGGGGGCGAAAGTCGAGGGGAGATTTACTTATTCGGCGGGGCGTTACACCAGCGGGACAACAGGAATGGATGGGAGTGTGGCGCTTGTCTCGGAAGCGGTGGGACCGGGCAGACAGGTTGGTTTTGAACCGCGGAGAATCCGTTACAATGGCTATTACTACGCAGCAGGTCATGATTCGCCGCATACAACGCTGCTGATGTTGAATGCCGGCAATTAAACAAGCAGACGAGAAGTGGCTTGAAGGAGGAGGAAGCACATGAATGTGAATGACTTGGTGGAACCGCTCAAGACTCATAACGTTGAGCATATGTCTGTGCAGGTTTATACTGATCGGAATCAGATGGGAGCAGCGGCTGCGGCTGCGGTTGGGGCCAGATTAAGACAGCTGCTTCAGGATTCGGAGCGTCAGGTACGCATGGTGTTCGCTGCTGCTCCTTCGCAAAACGAATTGTATGAAGGTCTGGTACGGGAGCAAGGTATTGATTGGTCAAGGGTCTGTGCCTTTCATATGGATGAATATATGTATCTGCCGCCAACGGCTCCCCAGCGATTTGGTCAATATTTAACGGATCGGCTGTTCAGTCGGGTGCAGCCTGGGCGGGTGGAGCTGTTGGATGGGCTACAAGATGTGGAGCAGGAGTGTCAGAGATATGGAGACCTGCTACGTGCGGCTCCTATTGATATCGTCTGCCTCGGTATCGGAGAGAATGGGCATATCGCCTTCAATGATCCGCCTGTTGCCGATTTTGAAGATTCGAGAATCGTCAAAGCGGTAAAACTGGACGAAGCTTGTCGCCGTCAGCAGGTGAACGATGGGTGCTTTGCCCATCTGGAAGATGTGCCTGCGGAGGCGTTGACCCTGACTGTGCCAACGTTGATGGCTGGAAGGGAGCTGTTCGCAATTGTACCGGGAGCATCCAAGCGGCGTGCACTTGCGGCAGCTTTACATGATCCGATCAGCACGGCATGTCCTGCCACTATCCTGCGTACACATCCCGGAATCACGATGTTCACAGACCGGGAAGCCTACGGCCTGTGAGCGTGTCAATGATCGGGAAGCACTACAGAACAGGGCTGCCCATTGAGGTCGGGATCAGAGAGGGACGTATCACTGCTGTTACTGAACTTGAAATGTCGCCTCCCGGAGATTGCCTGCCCTGGCTTGCGCCTGGACTGGTGGATTTACAGGTGAACGGCGGATGGGGGCTGGATCTGAACACAGCCCCGCTATGTCCAGATACGGTAGTGCAGCTGACCCGGAAGCTGAAAAGCCAAGGTGTTACAAGCTTTTGCCCGACGTTGATTACGAACAGTTCCGTAAGGTTGGCTGAGGCGGCCTCCGTCATTGCAAAAGCCGTTCGGCTGAACCGGGATGCGGCCGAGGGAATTGTGGGCATTCATCTGGAAGGTCCATTCCTCTCGCCGGAGGATGGCCCACGCGGCGCCCACCCAAAGCAGCATATTGTTCCCCCTGATTGGGAGGCGCTCAGCCGTTGGCAGGATGCCGCCGATGGATTAATTCGCATCATTACCCTTTCACCCGAGTGGCCTGGTTCAGCTTCATTTATTGCCCGGTGCTGCGAATCCGGCATTCTTGTCTCGATTGGACATACGGCAGCAACGCCAGAGCAGATCAGGGAAGCGGTCTCCGCAGGAGCATTGATGTCTACACATCTTGGTAATGGTGCACACCTGATGCTTCCTCGTCATCCGAACTATCTGTGGGAGCAGCTGGCAGCCGATGAGCTGTATGGGTGCATGATAGCGGATGGTCATCATCTTCCGCTGTCTGTGCTGGCTGTAATTCTTCGGATGAAACGGAACCGCGCCATTCTTGTCAGCGATGCCGTCTCGTTGAGCGGTATGCCACCAGGTTCCTACCACCTGCATATCGGTGGAGATGTGGTATTGACGGCGGAAGGTCGGCTGCACCTTGCCGGCCAGCCGGAGCTGTTGGCTGGCTCGGCGATGATGCTTCCGGATCAGGTGGGGTATCTTGTGGAAGCGGGGCTGTCCGGGCTTCCCGATGCCTGGGACTGTGCATCGGTGCATCCGGCCCGGTTACTTGGGCTTGAACAGGCTGCTGGACTTGAGGTTGGAGCACCCGCCGATATCGTTAGCTTTAACATGGATGGTGGAAAGTTAAGTGTCTTGCAGTGCTGGAAGAATGGCCGGATCAGTCCACAGAGCTGAGAATAGGAGGAGAGCGATGCAGAGCTTGATACCACAACCGAAGCAGATTGCAGCGAGCGAAGGAGAAGCCTTGCGACTGAATGGCGAGGAAAGATGGAGTCTTTTCATGGAACAGGATGATCCCAGATTGGAAATTCATTGTCGCCGGGCATTTCCGGGGATGGAATATACATGCTCCAGAATAGAAAAGGGTTATTTATTAATAATCGAAAGTCTCTCAGGGCAGGAAACGCAGCAGGTAGTCGATGAGGAACATGGAGCCCCTGCCATTCATGAAGTCCTGGGAACACAACAGAAGAGCCCGACCATCCCTAGTTTCAGTTCGTTTACTCAACAAGACAGAACGGATCTGACTGGGTTGGACGGACGTCCACAAGGGTATAAGCTGGAGGTGTCGGCCGGAAGGGCTGAAGTCTACGCACTGGATGCGGCGGGTCTATTTTATGGATTGCAGACATTGGTACAACTGAATGGACCCGATGGGGTTATCCCGGCGGTGTCCATAACCGACTGGCCGGATACACCTATGCGGGCAATGAACTTTGACCTGCGTCAGACGTTCTCCAAGCCGGAACTGTTGACGAAGTATTTGGCTGAATTCGCCCGTTATAAGACGAACGCAATTTTGATTGAATATGAGGATAAGTTCCCATTTCAGTCGCATCCCGAGTTCGCACATCCAAAACATGCGTTAAGTCGTTCACAGCTGGAAGAATTGAAGCGGAGCGCCCACGATCACTTTATAGAGATTATTCCGCTCCAGCAGAGCTTTGGACATCTGGAATATGTATTACGCCACGAAGGTTGGCGGCATCTTCGCGAGACAGAGCAGTCCACCGGGGAGATCTGCCCATCGCATCCGGAAAGCTTTGGGTTGATAACCACTCTGCTCGAAGAGATGATCGACGCCCACCCGGATTCGCGTTATATTCACCTCGGGTGTGACGAGGTCTACAGCCTATGCGAGTGCGAACGCTGTAAAATCGAGTTTGGAGGCGTGCGGGAACGAGCTTTTATCGCCTTTTTGAACCGTCTGATTGCATTTACGGCAGAACGGGGAAAGCAGCCGATTTTCTGGCATGACATGCTGGATAAATGCCCGCCAGAGGAACTGGCTAAGCTGGATCGGCGAAGTGTCGCCATGATCTGGATCTACAACGGGCGCAATATCGAAGCGGAAGTTACTTCGCATGCCAATAAATTTAGGTCGCTCGGCATTGAAGTTATGGGGGCGCCAGCAGTCCGCAGCTTTGATTGGGCAGAACATCAGAATTATCCGGTACTGCTGAACCGGACAGACAACTTGCTTCAGTGGGCAGAGACGGCCGACAAACTGAATCTTGGTTGTGTAGTTGCTACCAACTGGACGGGGCCTTTCAGCCTCGGTGTTCCATATGGTATTTTTGAAACTACCTGGTATCCCATGCTACTGCACGCGGATTTGGCCTGGAACCGCAAAGCGAATACCGCCACCTTCATCGACCGGTTTCTGGAACAGTTTCATGGCATTGGTCCTGTTACCGGACACAACCTTCTCGGCAATTACAGAGTAGAGGATTATTATGATGTGATCTGGAAGCTGATGGACGAAGTGCTCGAGCACAAGGAAGAAGCGGAACTGATTGCGATCATGCATGATTTTGAGGTGGCGACAGATCGTTCTCGGGCAATCCATAAGTATGCTTACCGCTGGGAGCTGTATCCCGGAGACGATGCGGAGTGGCGCTCACTCCTTAACAATTATACGAGAAACCGCCGTGGACGTGAGAGGATCCTCCCTCGCATGAAGGCTGCGCTGGAGCGTTACCAGCCCTCTGATATGGCGGAGCACTTTGTGAAATCAAGGTTCTATCTGCATGATTATCTGGAGCGCACGCTCTATCAAGAACTGGGTCTGAACGCGATCCATACACAAACTGATCTGACGGTAATGAGTCTGGAAGACAAAATAGCCCTGATGTGCGTAGTAGGCACACCATCGACTCGGGCCGAGCCGGAGTTTCGCGGCAGAATGGCACAGCACCGATTCGGGGGGATCGGCATCTTTCCCCATAATATTGAGAGCGAGCAGCAGACACATACACTACTTGCAGAAGTAAAGAACATAGCCGGAGATAGCGGGAGCCTTTTGCCTTATTATGTTTCGGTAGATGAAGAGGGCGGCACCTTGTCCAAGTTTAAGTCCTTTTTTCCCTATGTTCCTGGCAACCGGGCAGTCGGGTTAAGTGAAGATCCGGAAGCCGCTCTTTTGCTCGGTAAAATCATCGGCAGTGAGCTGCACTCGCTTGGTATTCCCATGAACTGGGCACCAGTGCTGGATGTGAACACGCATATAGATAATCCGGTTGTGGGTGTTCGCTCCTTTGGAGAGGACCCGCAGCTGGTGGCCCAATTCGGCCGCGCCTATATTCAGGGGATGCATGAAGCGGGAGTGGCCGTGACGGCAAAGCATTTTCCCGGCCATGGGCAAGTGAGCGGAGACTCGCATATTGTTCTGCCCGAATGTGAACTGACGATTGAACAGTTGATGGAGGGGCCATTGCTTCCATTTGTTGAGGCAATTCAAGCCGGGGCGGATTCAATCATGATGGGGCATCTGGTGTTTCCTAACATTCCAGAATCCGGCGGACTTCCAGCCTCACTCAGTCGTTTTTTTGCCACGGAACTGCTGCGGAAACAGTTGGGCTTTACGGGGGTGATCTGTACCGATGACATAGAAATGGGGGCAATTCGCAAAAATTTCAGCCCGGAAGACGTGGGTGTGCTGGCTGTTCAGGCGGGGAACGATATGATCCTGATGTGCCATACGCCGGAGTTTCAGAGCCGGGTCATCGCGGGTATTCTGGCCGCTGTAAGGGATGGGCGCATTCACGAGTCGCGAATCGACGAGTCGGTTCTTCGTATTCGGCAGCTGCATGACCAATTCCGGATGTACCAGGCGTCTGCACAGCCGATTCCCATAGAGCAGTGGGGAGAGGCGGCACTGAAGCTGGCTCGTATGACTGTGAAAGTTAGCCGGGACCCGCAGGGTCTGCTGCCATTCAAGGATTCGCTGAAATATTTGCTGATACTGCCGCAGCAGGAGCAGCTGACTCAGGCCGATAATAGCGTTTCTGCGGAAATCAGGTTAGCCTCCCAATTAAAGGATGAAGGCTTGGCTGTGCAGACGTGCTACTGCGCGATGAAGCCCGATGCCGAACAGATAAAGTCCCTGATACAGCAAGCTGCTGATGCGGATGTCGTTATCCAGGGCACCCTTAATGCCCATCTATTCACAGGTCAGCTGGAACTGGCGGAGGCATTGGCTGCGGTTAAGCCATTGCTGAATCTGGTGCTGCGCAATCCCTATGATGACGCCGCACTGCCACAGACAGCCGGATGCATTCTGTTGTGCTCAACCTCCGATTATTCACTGCGGGCACTGGTGGAATGCATGACAGCATCAAAGTGACTTGTCAGTGATGAGCTGTTCAATAGGGAAATGAAACATATCTAAAAGCACAAAAGCTCGCATGTACTTTGTCAGTCTTCATACTTACAAGCGATCTAGTCTGAAAGTCAAAGATAAACGATAATGGATGAAAAACCGAAAAGCCCGCTACGTTGCGGGCTTTTGTCAGTCTTAAGTTGGATGTTTTTCCTTAAAACATATTTTCATCATTGCTCCGAATTTGGATTCAGAGATTTTTTCTTATAGCTGTTTTATGACAAGAGGCTTTCTCGACATCATCCATGCTGCAATCAGCAAGGCGAGAGCCACTAATATTCCGGATTCTCCAGTCCATAGCAGAACGTTTTTACCACTGGAAGATATATCAAAGGCATCCTGGATCACGGCATTCCAACATGCATGGAGGAGAATTGCAGGCCATATGCTGCCGGTTGTTAAGCGCAAGCGGCTGATCAGATAACTGAACGAGGTCACTGAAATCATAAACAGGATAACCGATAAGGCAGGATAGGGACCGGAATAATAATCCGCAAAAACCATTACGGGAAGGTGCCAGACACCCCAAATAATTCCGCTCGTCAGCACGGGTCTGGGTATACGGGCGTCGATTAGTCGAGTGAGCATATAGCCCCTCCAGCCGAGCTCCTCTCCTGAACTGCTGATTATACCGATTGCAGTACCCACAAACATTTGAAAAAGTATTGTTCCTGCAAGGATAACACCAGATGGGCCTTCAATGAATGAGTCCGGTGTAACATACTGAACT
The DNA here is from genome assembly GCF_050994985.1 of Paenibacillus taichungensis. Taxonomy (NCBI): domain Bacteria; kingdom Bacillati; phylum Bacillota; class Bacilli; order Caryophanales; family Paenibacillaceae; genus Paenibacillus; species Paenibacillus taichungensis. Next base: position 930,884 of record NZ_CP194720.1, read on the forward strand.
AGCCCCGTAATCCATGCGATTCCATAAGCAAATAAACCAATAACAACTGGAAAAAGCAAGATGAAAGGCAATGACTTCACTGTCTGCTTCCCACCAAACCGCAAGGAAATATCCGAGATGCCTTCTCGAAGTACTACACGGGCGAAGATAGAGGACAAGCCGGGTGTCCACATGAGAAGCAGACCGAAAATCGGTGCTTTCATGATCAGTACATAACTAAGGATGGAGAGAGGGATGAGCACGGCAAAGAAAACGAGCAGTCCTCGCCTGGCTTTTTGGACTTTTTCCTCCTCTGAACTCGTGCTGGGCATGGTGCTGAAATTTGTTCTCATTGTGATAGCTCCTTTTATCAAAATATGTATATCGCTTTGCAGTATAGCAGTGGATTTACCATAATCAGAACAAACTCAAGCCCAGTCTTTGTCCAAGACCCTAGCCCAGTAAGGACAGGACTAAAGTATAGTGACGTTTTTTTTAAATGAAGTGAATTTAAGCATCTTTTAGTCCATTTTATAAAATGTTAACTACCTTATTGCAGCACAAAGAGCACGTTTCAAACGCGCGCTTAATGTTTGTTTGTCTCTGGTTGTCACGGAGTTTTATTAATCCGTTTTGAATCTTAATTAAGCGTTCAAATCCGTAATTGCCGGCATATTAATTTCTTTTACACAGGCTGCATTGGACAGGCTAACGATGCATTTTACGATAGAAACCATATCCTGAAGCGGGATGCGTGTACCATTATATTCGGAAAGAGCGCGGTCGATGCCATCTTTATATGGAACTTCGCCTGCGAGCTCTCCCGGGTTGATGCACGTAACCGCGATCCGGTCTTTTCTTGTATGTTCTCTCAAGGCTTCTGTAACTCCACGAATGGCAAATTTGGAAGCGACAAAAGAAACCTGAGTACTGTTCGCATTGCTCAGACCCGCAGTCGAGCCAATAAGAATGATTTTTCCAGCTGTTGATTGCCTGAGGTGGGGCAATAATGCCTGAATGCTTACAATAGCAGATGTTACATTTACATGAATCAGATTACTGATCTCGGCGGGGGTGTCCTTATCGAACGTATAGTGGTCCTCGAACCCCTCTTTTTCCCAAATACCCACATTGTAAATGAGAACATCCAAAGTCTCGTTCTGAAGCGCATCGCAGATCTGTTCGGATGCATGGAGATCAGACAGATCTGCCTGTATCCATATGCGTTCTACTCCATCGTCTAGTTTCAAGTTATCAGGTTTCGTGCGAGACACGACCCAGACTTTATCACCTTGCTCAGGTACACCCCTGACAAATGCATCTCCTAATCCTTTGCTAGCACCGAATACAAGATAGTTTTTCAATTTAAGTGCTCCTTCTTCTCAAAGTGTCGGCTAAAGATTCCAGCTCAAAAAGCAGGCTCTTTGTTTTCCAATAGTATAATGTCTTCTCCTTGTTGTTGCCTTAATGCTATATTTTCCCGCCCCCATGTGCACATCACATCCATGATCTTGTTGGCGGTTACTCCATACTCTGTAAGACTGTATTCGACTTTGGGCGGCATCTGTTGGTAAACATGCCTTCTGACAAGGCCGTCTCTTTCAAGCTCGCGTAATTGCTGGATCAGGACCTTTTGCGAGATACCGTCTATACTGCGCTGTAACTCGCCTGTCCTTTTCACACCAGACATTAATAAACATATGATTAGCGCTTTCCATTTGCCGCCAATAATTTCGAGTGTCGCTTCGATTCCCAGGTTATATTGCTTCATGACATATCACCTCGTTCGTGTTAGATCTTGTTGATGCGGTATAACTATTCATTTTCTCACAATATGGCTGATGAAGTCCATACACACTCTGAAGTAACCATCTTACTTTCGAGTGTGTATTTTCTTTTTTTCAGGCTTATATGATAATGGCCATATTCAAAAAAAGCCTATAGCTGAAACGCGAAAGGAATGTTAATCATGAAAACACTCGTCATTCTGGCGCATCCCAATATAGAGGTTTCAAGAGTAAATCAACGCTGGAAAAAGGAGTTGTTGCAACACTCTGATATTACAATTCATGAGATTTATAAAGCCTATCCTGATTGGAACATCGATGTGTCCAGAGAACAGAAGTTACTCGAAGCATATGATCATATTATTTTGCAGTTTCCGTTATATTGGTATAGCTATCCACCTTTGTTGAAAAAGTGGTTAGATGATGTTTTTACTTACGGATGGGCGTACGGATCAACAGGTAACAAACTGCATGGGAAAAAGATGGGCTTGGCTATATCCATTGGTGATAAGAAGGAAAATTACACGAGGGATGGTTCAGTGTCCTTTACCGTAGATGAGGTGGTGACCCCCTTTAAAGCCAGCATAAATCATGTTGGCGCCGTAGCGTTACCGTATTTTGCAGTCTTTGGTGCCTCATTCCAAGCTACTGATGCAGAAATTAACCAAAGCGCACAAAATTATATCCGTTATATCTATGAGTATCAGAATGAAGTGGGGAATCTATCGATTTAAACAGAGCGATGCAGTCGTTAAAATAAGTTATAATTCAGAACGGTGCTAACGGGAGCAAAAAACGTGTGTCAGATGGATTAAACCTAAATAACTATGAAAAGGGCTGTCCCAAAAGTCATGAGTATGACTTTTGGGACAGCCCTTTTGACACGAAAACACGAGACTACACAAGACTGGTTTGTTGTATAAAGCTATGTTAAATCATCTTTTTGTTCCCGATTGTTGGAAAAGGTTCTTTTGAGTTCTTTTAATAATGAAATGGTCTGCCACTCATCCCTCATCATATTCATATTACCCCTTTGTTTAAACGCAAGATTACGAAATTTATATATTGTTTCTTGCCGTAATCTTATATGTCTTATGAAGAATGGTGAATTGACGCCTGTCTTTTGTCCACACCGTTGGTTTAATGTTTGAATATTACTATTCATGTGAGCTTAAGAGAGTAAGAGGTTCATAAAAAGGTGGGATGGGGAAGATGGCTATTTTATCAACTGGGCCGATCGAAAACAATCCGGTTTCTGGTGTTAGACCAACACAACAGGTAACGATTAGGTTGGTGAGTCGGGCTGCTGTTGACTCTGTAACAGTCTCTGTTCAGGGGTATGTGCTAAGCACAACAAGAATGCTCTATGTGAGCGAAGTGATCAGCATTGCACCTAATGAAGCAGTGACCAGAAATTATTTTGCAGATTTAGATGCTTTTGAGTTTGTTTTTGAAACCAATACAGAAGGTGCGGAAGAAGTAGGGATCTCAGTATGGGGCAAACAAGCGTCGGGACAATTGGTAGATGCACACCGGGTGGTGGAGCACGAAAAAACAGTTAAAAACATCTAGCAGATAAAATCTACTCAAAAGAAAGGGGAGAGTAACGATGAGCTTTTTATCAACAGGGCCGTTAGAAAATAATTCTGTTAGTGGTGTTAGGCCGACTCAGTCAGTTACTGTCAGAATGGATAACCGCAGCGATGTGACAGCCTCAACTATACAGATACAAGGGTATTACATGAGTGGTGGATTGAGGATTTTGTATGTCAGTGAATCTTTTGACATCGCACCAAATCAAGTGATAACCAACAGCTACTATGCCAATTTTGATGCCTTCGAGTTTACTTTCACAACAACAGCTATGGTTGATGATCCTGTTCAAGTATCAGTGTGGGGTAAGAGCAGCACAGGCTCTTTGGTAACAGCCCATCGTTTAGTTTCTTCGGAATTACTGGGTGAAATCCCAAGCAGCACTGGAGCTACAGGCACAACCGGAGCTACGGGAGCAACAGGCACACCAGGTGCAACCGGTATAACGGGAGCAACAGGCATACCAGGTGTAACTGGAGCTACGGGAGCAACAGGCACACCAGGTGCAACCGGAGTAACGGGAGCAACAGGTACCGCAGGCACAACCGGAGTAACGGGAGCAACAGGCACACCAGGTGCAACCGGAGTAACGGGGGCAACAGGTACACCAGGCGAAACGGGAGTAACGGGAGCAACAGGGACAGCAGGCACAACGGGAGTAACGGGAGCAACAGGCACACCAGGTACAACGGGAGTAACGGGAGCGACAGGCACACCGGGTACAACCGGAGTAACGGGAGCGACAGGCACACCAGGTACAACCGGAGTAACGGGAGCAACAGGCACACCAGGTACAACCGGAGTAACGGGAGCGACAGGCACACCGGGTACAACTGGGGTAACGGGAGCGACAGGTACACCAGGTACAACTGGAGTAACGGGAGCAACAGGCACACCAGGTACAACCGGAGTAACGGGAGCAACAGGCACACCGGGTACAACTGGAGTAACGGGAGCGACAGGCACAGCAGGCACAACTGGAGTAACGGGAGCGACAGGTACAGCAGGTACAACGGGAGCTACGGGAGCGACAGGTACAGCAGGGGCAACCGGAGCTACAGGGGCAGCAGGTTCTGGAGCGATCATACCTTACGCATCAGGACTGCCTGTTGCGTTGACTACGGTATTAGGCGGACTTTTGAATACCTCCAGTTTAGTTGGATTTGGCAACAATGCTACAGGAATAAGTGTTAACGGAGGGATTATTGATCTCACAGGCGCTGCAGGCACCTTGCTTAACTTTGCTTTCTCGGCATCCCGTGCAGGAACGATTACTTCACTGGCCGCTTATTTCAGTACAACAGCTGGGCTTAGCTTGGTTGGATCTACAGTAACCATTACTGCACAATTATACCATTCGACTACACCTAATAACTCCTTTACGGCTGTACCGGGTGCATTGGTAACCTTGGCTCCACCACTGACCGGCATTTTGTCATTGGGCACAATATCCAGCGGATTGACCACAGGACTGAGTATTCCAGTAGCCGCCGGTGACCGCCTGCTTATGGTCTTCTCAGCATCAATAACAGCCGGAATTGATGTGGCTTCAACCATAGCCGGATATGCAAGCGGAAGTCTTACCATCACTTAATTTCGCTTTATATCAAGTCCAGAAACAGGGACCCCTTGCCGATCATGGCGGAGAGGTCCCTGTCTAAATGTGAGCGCATCAGTAGAGTATAGTACATTAGTTCAGATTGCAGGCTCCGTCTGGTATACGGTGTGCATCCTGTCCATCCTAATTCGTATTGCAGTCAATTGGAAGGATACGACAGTGGATTGAAATTGCGACATTATTGGCTAGCGTACTTGCTTTACCTCCAGTTAGTCCTCTTCAACAATACCCGGATTTTCTGTACAACTATTTGAGTCGCTCCAGCTCCGCTCATATGTTATAACCCCTAAGTATCATAACGCCTATGTTACAATAGGGTGAAAACGGAGGAGTCATTATTGATTAAACAAAAAATTGTGATTATTGGCGCAGGTATTGTCGGGGCATCCATGGCCTATCATCTGGCCAAACGAAATCAAGATGTAACCGTTATTGAACGACATCCTGAAGCGGCGCGTGAAGTCACGGAAAAATCGTTTGCCTGGATACATACGACTCATAGGGTGGCTCCCGATTACTGGCATTTGTACGATGCATCTTTGGAAGAATATCATACGCTTCAGCAAGAGTTACCCGAACTGAAAATTCATTGGAATGGAGCGCTAACTTGGGACACTCCACCCCTCAGGGAGCAACCCCACTTTCAAAAATTAAACCGGGAGCAGCTTGAGGTATTGGAGCCGAATCTGCTGGACTATCCGGACGAAGCGATGTATGTCAGCGAAGAAGGTGCGGTAGACCCCATAGAGATAACAGAGCTGTTGTTGAACAAAGCGAGGGAGTACGGAGCAAAGGTTCAGTTCGATACCAACGTTACACAGCTTCAGCAAGAAGGTTCCCGCTTGGTCGGCGTGCATACGTCCAACGGTTTTCTGGAGTCGGATGTCGTCGTATTGGCCGCAGGTGCAGGCGTCCCCGAACTTTGCAACCCGTTAGGTTATCCTGTGCCGGTTACGTCGTCGCCTACCATTCTGATTCGGATGAAATCGACGAGTCGGAGGAAAACGGACCAGAGGCGGTTGGTAAGCGAGCGTTCGACACGTTGCGTCGCAGTCTGAAAGATGGGAATCAACTGGAACTGGAAAGCATAAAGGTCGGGATGAGACCTATGCCTGAAGACGGCTATCCGATTGTGGGTTTCCAAGATCACGTAAAAGGACTTTATCTAACCGTGATGCATTCTGCAATTACGCTGGCGCCGCTGATTGCACGTCTGGCTGCAAGTGAAATCATCGATCGGGAATCAAGAAGTGAATTAGAACCTTGTCGACTCTCCCGATTTTAGGACCATACGAAAACGACAAAAGAGTACATCGCCACATGACAGATGTACTCCATATTACATAGTGCATAGCTGCTTAATTCTTTTGCCCCGCATAATTGATTGAAAAGCACTTAATTCGGAAAGGAGACTTCATTCTATGAACTATTATTTTCTGGAATCTCAATATCCACGTAGAGGGTTTATTAGTGGCGGCACGACCTTCACTCCCGAATTAGGTATGAATTATGTGGCGATAGAGAATCCGCTGCCAGAGGGGACAACGGCAGAGGTTGAGTTACTGTCTACGGTGCGCAACCTGAAAGTAGATTATTTTGAGACGATCACAGGAACGAGACACGTATCAGATCGTTTTAAAGCGCTGTTGGAGGAAACTAAAACAAACATACAGTTTATTCCGACAACTGTGTGTTACCACGACGGTCGTTCGGTTGAAAAAACCTATTGGACTGTACATCAACTTGATCGCTTGGATGTTTTCGATTATGAAAATTCGGAATATGGGCGCAAAGGGGTCATTGCTGCATCTGTACAACAGCCTCCACGTAAGATCGTCAAAGTTGTATCTCAAATTTGCCTTCATGAAGAGCGAATTGGCGAGCATGAATTTTTTATGTTGGATTATATAAATATCTTCAAACCCATTATTTCAAAAGATTTTTACGAGGTATGCCGAAAACATAAGCTGAATCTGAGCGTTACAGAAGTCGGAAATTTAAGCATCTAAAATTCTACATGGATATAATGAAAGCACAAAAAAAGCCCGCGTTTGACGCGGGCTCTTAGTTCTTATTCTTCCCCCGTCGCCACCAGATTCTCCTCATAACTAATCCAATCCGACCAACTTCCGGAATACAACTTCACATTCGTATATCCCGCTTCTTCCAGCGCAATCACGTTCGGGCAGGCGGACACACCGGAGCCACAATACACGATAATCGCGCCATCCTTGTCCAACTTGCTGAAACGCTCTTCTAACACCCCAGTATCTGTCCAACGTCCATCCCAATCCAACACATCTTTCCAAAAATAATTCACCGCACCCGGAATATGTCCGGCCTTGGCATCAATGGGTTCCTCTAGACCCGCATAGCGGCGAGCATCACGGGAGTCGATTAGTACAGCTGAGCCGTCAGCAGATGCTTGCTGCACATCCTCAACACTCGCCAAAAGTCCTGACTGCACATTCACCTCAAACGAAGCTGGAATCTGAACCGGCACATCCGTAGTCACTGGAAACTTGGCATTCTGCCAGGCGGAGAGCCCTTCGTCCATGACATACACCTGTTCATGTCCCAGGTAACGAAGTAACCACCACAACCGCGATGCGTTCATACCACCTTGGTCATCGTAGGCAATAATACGTGCATTCGAGCCGATGCCTGCTTTGGAGAGACGAGTTGCCAGTTCAGCCGGATCTGGTAGCGGGTGACGTCCTCCGTGGGTAGATACAGGAGCGGATAGATCCTTTTCCAGATCGAGATAAACTGCACCAGGAATATGTCCAGCTTCATAGGCTTGTCTTCCGGCATCCGGTTGACCGAGCAGGAATCGGCAATCGGCAATGACGACATCTGGTTCATACATTCTGGCGAGCAGCCAGCGCATGGATACAATATTTTTCATGAAAACACACCGCCTTATATGTAGTGGGATGGATTCAACCGGAATCTGCGTGGTGCAGGTCCCAGTTGTTTTTTACAAAAATCCTAATACAAACGCAAGTTACACCGCTGTAGGTTCGACTGGTCCTTTTCCAGCTACAGGAGCATCTGAGGGAATGGGCTGTGGTTTGGTTTTGCCATACCGAATGAAGATCCATACTCCGAAAATAATGACAACCCCGGCAGACATCTGAAGCCCGTTGAGGGATTCACCGAGTAGCATCCAGGCCAGCAGAGAGGAAAATACAGGTTCCCCCAGTACCCCCATCGATACTGTCGTGGCATTCATATATTGAAGCAGCCAGTTGAAGAGATAATGTCCAAAGATCGTTGGCACGATGGCGAGCAACAGGAAAATTCCCCACTCAGAAGCCGCATAACCGCCAAACGGGTGACCACTAACCAGATTATATACCGCAAGCGTACAGGCAGCTACGAAAAATACCCAGAAGTTATACGAAAAGGCACTTAGTCCGGCACGCAAAAACTGTCCAAGCAGCATGTGTACCGCCACAGCGATCGTTCCGAGCAAAGAAAGAATATCCCCCCGTAGCGCTGTGCCTGCCAACTGGAAATCTCCAGCTCCAATAGCGATCGATCCAAGCAGGGCAACGCCCATACCGATGATCATCATGCGGTTGATTTTGGCTTTGAACAGCCAGACAGAACCGGCGAGAATTAATATAGGCTCCAAAGCGAGAATGACCGTTGAACTGGCTACACTCGTAAGCCGAAGCGATCCCATCCAGAGCAGAAAGTGCAGTGCAAGCATCACGCCGGATGCGAGAAGTAAAGCCCACTGTCTGAAGTTTAAACGCATCATCTCGTGCCGATATTTCCACACAAAAGGCAGCATCAGCAGATTGGTGAGGAACAGTCGGTACATCGCGATGACGGCGACGTCGGCTGTGGACCAGCGTACAAAGATGGAAGAAAACGAAATGGCAATAATGCCGACAAAGAATAGCAGAAAGATCGATCTGCCGGCACGGTTCAAGCTAGTCATGGATGTAGCTCCTTCTTGAAGTCAAATGGCGTAAATCAATTTATTATACAGGAGATTGTATCCGCAGGAAAAGCATAAGAAAAGAAATAGATAAGTAGATTGTAACCGGGCTTGTAACTATTCTGTCATTCTCCAGGACCATTTTTCTATTAATCTTCTATATAGAGACATGAAACGATATAATGTACCAATAATCGGGAAAAAATGAAAGTAAGGAAGTGGCCTGGAAGTGAGAGTTCAACAACAGAGAGCGGGAGAGAGTGGCGGCATTCCGCATAGAACAAGCCGAACCAAGACGCATGGAAGAAGAAAAATCCGGTATGGGAGACTGAGTGCTGCGCTGGCGCTTCTGGCACTGCTCATTATCGGTTTAACATATGCATTCATTGGCATGACGCACTGGATCAAGGATTATGTAGCACCTCCGCCAGTAGCTGCGATTGAACAGCCAACCAAGCTTGGCATGATTGAAATGACACCGGAGTCCAAAGAGGAACCTGCGCGGTTCCAGGGTCAGGTGCGCAAGCTGGCATACATAACGTTTGATGATGGACCAAGTGTATATACCGATCAACTGCTGGATATTTTGAAACAGCATGAGGCAAAGGCAACCTTTTTCATGATTGGACGTCAGTTGAATCAACACAAGGAAGCAGTGGAGCGGCTTGTCAAAGAGGGCAGTTATCCGGGGCTTCACAGCATGACACATAACTATAACAAATTGTATAAGAGCGGAAGCTCCTCTAATTTTGTGAAGGAGTTCAAAAAGGAGCAGAAGATGGTCAAGGATCTGATCGGTTTTACGCCGCATCTGATTCGTGCTCCATACGGCAGTAGTCCCCAGATCGGAGAAGACTTCAGGGGCGACATTGCTGCGGCTGGATTTAAAATGTGGGATTGGACCACCGACTCCCTCGACTGGAATCTTCCCGGTCAGCCGGACAAAATCGTGGAACGGGTTAGCAGCAGTGTACATCGGGATAAGGAAGTGATTCTGATGCATGAGCGCGAGCAAACGGTACAGGCACTGCCACGCATTTTGAAACTGCTCGAAGATCGGGGTTATGAGTTTGAGGTCTACGATCCGATTGCACATTGGGTATCCAATTTTAGCGCAGACACCCGCCTGTAAGAATAACAACATAGCAGTTGCAAGAGAGGAGGCACCCCGAGGTGCTTAAAAGAAAAAAGATAGCTTTGGCCGGGGTCAGCATATTGCTGGCTCTGCTTGTCAGTGCTTGCGGTCAGCCACAGGAACCTGCGGCAAATCAAGTCAATCAATTAATTCTTACCGATCAGGAGATGAACCAGAGCCTGAAGGAACTTGTTCATCATGAACGGGAAGACATGGAATTATACGGATCGATACTGAGTAAAGGAAAGAACAAAAACAGTAATCTGGAGGCCTTGCTCGATCAGGCAAACGGACATATTGCCGAGCGAAGAACATTGCTGGAACAAGCTGAAGCCGTGATGAGCCGGACTAAAGAACAGATGGAAGAGCTGCGAACTTCGTTGGATCAGTTATCCTTTGAAAAAGAAGAGAACCTGGCTCAAGCCCACACGGTATTGGATCAGTATGAGCAAAGAGCTGCGTCATTTGAAGCGTTTGTTGCCTCCTATAGGCAGAGCCTTGATGCGGACGAGCAGTTATATGCATTGATGAGAGGCAATGTGGAGCCCAATTTGGTTAAAATCAAACGTGCGATTCGGGAACGGAACAGCCAATATGCCAAAGTTGCCGAGTTAAGACAGCAGTTTAACAAGCAGACAAAAGCTTTTAACGGAGCCAATGCGAAACTTGTGCAAATGGAGCAAGCCGGCTGAGTATTCATGGTGTCAAAGAAGCATTGAACACTTTCTATGATTGAGCGACGGGTCAGCCGTGTAAGTAATACTAAGCTGTCAAGTTAACAAGTCAGGCAACATGGACAAACATCATTGCGTATAAGCTAACGGAGGTGTTCATATGCGAAATACTATGAATATTAGTGCATCATTACTTGTTTTGGTTATGGGATTCTCGCTTGTAGCCTGCGGCAATAGTAGCCCTACTGCTCAGCCACCCGCGAATAATACAGAAGAACAGACACCGGCACCAGGGAAGCAGCCTGAGGAAAGTGCTGTGATTGAAGCGGAAGGCATTTTGACCGGATGGGCAGATCCGCACACGGTTGAAATTCGTGTGAAAGAGGAACCGATGTCTTTCCAGGTGGGTGAAGATCTGCAGAAATCTTTGGATGACATTGACGATGAAGATTCCGTTCAATTCAAATATGTAGAGAAAGCCATTCAAGGCGATACAACGATTAAACAGCTGGTGCTTACGGAAATCGCCAAGGTCGAGTCCAATGATGGTAACGGTACGAATGCAGGTGGTAATGTTACATCTGATCGTGCCAAAACATCCGAGCTGGAAGTGACCGTGGAAGGCATGACCGAAAAGCGCCCGGTTACACTGGCTCAAGGCAAAGGGTATTCATTATATGTGTTTGAACCAATGGTTTACGATGCGGATGATCATGAATTGACCATGAAGATTGATCCGGATTACGAGGTCGAGATTGAAAAACTGCCTTCGGATTATAACCTGAATGAACTGAAAGTGGATGCGAAGAAAGATCTGTCAGAAACCGGAGCGGTCAAGCAATTAAGTGAGGAAAAGCTTAGCAATGGTCCGATGAAAGAGGCAAAATTGTTCATGATGTCTCAAAACAATAAGAAAACGGAGTATTTCATCGTGAAAGAGCTGGATGGCAATGGCTTCGCTTTCCATATCCATGCACCGGTTGGCGAACCTTCAGAGGGCTTCCTGCCTATGGTTTATGCCTCCATCAATTCCATCATGAACGAGTAAGCGTGCTTCGATAATAAATATGTATGCCTTGAGTTTGAAAAGCCGGAAGGAACGATGCGATAAGCATAGGTTCCTCCCGGCTTTTTGTTCGTATGTCTATTCAGTTTGCGGGATCAAACTCTTTGACCTATTGTTAATCAGGTTAAAATGGTTGATTCCTGTCGCCCTTTGAGCTCTTCATAACGGGCAACGGCATGCTGATGGACGGGATGTTCGTCGGGAATTCCCATGCGCTCACGAATGAAGGCAGAGACGCCATCTTCGCGAATCAGGTGTTGGAGCTTTATGGCTTCCTCGTCATGTTCATGATTGAACAGCATCGCGGCTGCCATAGCGGAAGTTAAATGAGGAATTTCAATTCCGAATTCGCAGGCCTGCATCGCTGGGCGAACAAGCCGGTCGTAAGGCGATAACTTGCGAAGGGGCGAACGTCCGACCCGTGTTACCTGATCCGTCAGGTTCGGATTGGCAAAACGTTCGAGAATCGTATCGATATATTTGCTGTGTTTCTGTGGATTAAAACCGTGCTTGGCGATGAGCATGGCTCCGGTTTCTTCCATCACTTTGCGTACCTTGGCACGAAGAGGTGCATGACTCATAGCTTGCCGGATTGTCTTAAATCCTTCAAGATATCCGAAGTATGCGGCAACGCAGTGACCGGTATTTACCGTAAACATTTTGCGCTCAATATAAGGTTCAAGAGAGTCCACGTAGTGCACACCTTCAATTTCCTTAAATCCTTCCAGCAGTGCAGGGCGATGAACCACCCATTCATAGAAAGGCTCAACGGTAACTTGTAGCGGGTCTTTATGATCCTGAGCGGGGACGATGCGGTCAACCGCTGCATTGGGGAATGAGACATAACGTTCTGCTTTTTCACGGGTTTCTACATCCAGAAACGGATATACCCGTTTTTTCAGCCGAGTGCTGCCTCCGATGGCATTTTCGCAAGCGATAATGTGAAGTGGTGCAGAATTATTATTTTTCATACGCAGATAGATGCCTTTGGCGATCGGTTCAGCGATATCTTCCAGCGCCGATACACCGACGGCTGTTGTGATCAGATCTGCTGAAGCAATCACTTCAGCAACGCGATCCTGTTCGCCGACACTAATGGCGGTTACGTTATTCACAATCGTTGTATCCTGATCCGCATTTGCGAGGGTAATGGGATATTCCTGCCTCTTTTGAAGCATGGCGATTTTCTTCGGGTTACGTGCGACAAAGCAGACTTCATAATCGGAAGCGGACAACATATGACCGATAAATCCGCGGCCAATATTGCCCGCACCAAAATGTACAGCTTTCATGTGTGAACTCCCCCTTTAAAGTTTGAAATGCGAAATTCGTTCAGTCTTTAGACCGTAGTGACGAGTGGTTTCGAAATCAAATCGTTAAATTCGAGGTCGGTCAAGCATGACAGCCGTTGGTGAGGCATATCGAAATCAAGTGTCCCGGTAATGGTATTCGAGATGACAACGCAGTGAATACCAGCCGCAGCAGCTGCACGCGCGCCGTTAGGTGAATCCTCAATCGCTACGGCTTCGTCTGCAGTTACTCCAAGGGCTTCAAGTGCTTGATTGTACAATGCAGGATCAGGCTTCACATGGGTAACATCATCTGCGGTGCGAATGACTTCAAAGTAATCCTTCAGCTTGAGCTGCTCCAGATGCTGTTCAACCCACTCTCGTTTGGAGCTTGAAGCGACAGCAAGTTTCAATCCAGCTTTGCGTGCAGCTTCCAGGTAGTTTTGGATACCGGGTCTTACCTGTTCTTTGTTCATTAATGCTGCATGATGCAACTGAACGGATTCCCTGAACGCTTCCCGATCGATCGGAAGATTCAAATCTGTGATGAGGTACTCATAAGGATTAAATGTTTTCAGACTGGTACCGATGCATTGCGAGTACATCTCCAGGGTTAAGTCTACGCCGTGTTCCTTGTAGGCATCACGAAAAGCAACATACCATGCTGTCTCCGTATCAATAATCGTTCCATCGAAATCAAAAACCAGTGCCTTAATCATAAATTTGTTCCTCCTGTTTCAGAATTAGTTTTGGGATAAAGCTAAATGAATTTCTCTGCCAATACACACTGTAATCTTTTTAACTTGCGGTACATTAGTTGACGTGAAAGCAAAGTTATAAATATTAATTTGGGAAAAAACAGGTGTATAAGCTAATGAAACCGTAACATAGGACAAACGGGAGGGTCAAGCGCGTTATGATTGTTTACATGTAAAACTTGCACATGGATGATGTGTTTTCAGAAAATTGTAAAAGTGGAAAAACGTTATACCCTTTGCGTGTAAGCGGTGTACTGGAAAACCTGTATTTTCAGTTTAAACGTATCAAACTTTTTTTAAGGAATTTTGGATAATTCAACCGTTCAACAGCTTTCGACACTTTTGTAATAGAAGAAAGGCAACTCAGCAAAGGGTTAAAATAAATTTGCAATCGAAATAACCTATTAAAATTCTTTACGCCATATCAAGCCATGTGGGAGAATGGAAGAAGTCATTTGAGAGTTAAATCGCGGAGGAGGGATCGAAGATGCTGTATAAGGATCGTTTCCAAGGTTGTTTGATTGGGCTTGCCGCGGGAGATGCACTGGGAACCACAGTGGAATTCAGCAGTCCCGGCACATTTAAGCCTGTTACCGATATTGTGGGCGGCGGGGTATTCGATTTGGCACCTGGACAGTGGACGGATGATACGTCGATGGCCCTGTGTCTGGCAGAAAGCTTGGTGAGAAAAGAGAACTTTGATCCCGGGGATCAGATGCGTAGATATACGAATTGGTATCAGGTGGGTTATATGAGCAGTACAGGAACCTGCTTTGATATTGGCGGGGCTACTCGCAGTGCCCTCGAACGGTTTGCAGCAACCGGTGAAGCGTATAGTGGTTCAACCAACCCGATGACTGCTGGGAATGGATCAATTATGCGGCTCGCACCTGTAGCTATGGCATATGCCAAGCAGCCGGATCAAGCAGTGCGGTATGCTGGGTTGAGTTCCAGAACGACACATGCTGCTGTTGAAAGTGTGGAAGCATGTGAAGTGCTGGCAGCAATATTGGTTGCAGGACTGCGCGGAGCGGACAAGGATGTCATATTACGGCCTGCTACCTGCCGTCAGTGGAGGGAAGAGAAATCTTTTTCACCAGCGATTGAAGAAATAGTCCAGGGATCATACCGGGATAAAGCACCGCCTGATATTCAGGGGAGCGGCTATGTTGTTCGTTCACTTGAAGCAGCGTTATGGGCATTCCATCAATCATCGACCTTCGAAGAGGGGGCGCTGCTGGCAGTGAATCTGGGTGATGATGCGGACACCACGGGAGCGGTATATGGGCAAATTGCCGGGGCGTACTATGGATTAAGCGGCATTCCGGCACACTGGCGAGAGAGGCTGGCCATGCAGGATACGCTAAGCGAATTGTCAGAGGCATTGTGGTCAAAGGCGGAAGCTAGATAGAAGAGACAGGAGAAGAGAACATCATATGCGTAAGACAGAATCATCACAAACGGAATCGGAAGGTACGAAGTCTGCTAAACGAGGAGCGTTTCCCTTATCCCTGTTATGTCTGACGGTAGGGGCTTTTGCCATTGGCATGACAGAGTTTATTATTATGGGCCTTCTGCCCAATGTAGCAACGGATTTGAATGTGAGCATCCCCCAAGCAGGGCAGTTAATTACGGGTTACGCGCTTGGTGTGGCGGTGGGTGCGCCTGTACTAACCGTGTTTACGCACAAGATACCGCAGAAAAAACTGCTGGTACTGCTAATGTGTATTTTTATCATCGGTAATGCATTGTCTGTTATTGCACCAACTTATGGGTTGCTCATCTCGGCACGTATTCTAACGGCATTCGCCCATGGTACGTTTCTGGGTGTAGGCTCGCTGATGGCAACACGATTGGTTGCACCGGAGAGAAGGGCCGGGGCGGTATCCGTAGTACTGGCTGGATTAACGATTGCCAATATTATCGGTGTGCCGTTTGGTACCTTCATTGGGCAGCAGCTAGGATGGCGGTCATCATTCGGAGCCATTACTATTCTGGGCATCATCTCATTGATGGGTATCATTCGTTTTATTCCGGTGATTCAGCAGGGACCACCAGCAAACCTGGGACAGCAATTCCGGAATCTGATTCGCCCCCAAGTGTTATTAATATTGCTGATTGGTGCGCTGGGCTGTGGAAGCCTGTTCGCTGTGTTCACCTATATAACACCAATGCTTGTCGATATTAGTGGATTTGCGGAGCAGAGCGTGACCTGGATTCTGGTGCTGTTCGGTGTCGGCGTTACATTGGGTAATATACTGGGGGGCCGTCTGGCAGACTGGAAGTTGATGCCTTCGTTGATGGTTAACTTCGGTATATTGGCAGTTCTGTTGGCGGCCTTAACGTTGACATTGGACAATCCGTATCTCGCGGTAATGACCATCTTCTGTTGGGGCGTTGCGGCTTTTGGTATTATGCCAGGGTTGCAAATTCGAATTATGAATATGACTCGCGAGGCACCGCTGCTGGCGACAACGTCGAGTCACTCGGCCTTTAATCTGGGCAACGCAGGTGGTGCCTATTTGGGCGGGTTTGCAATTACGCATACGGGACTTATCTCAGTACCGTTGTATGCAGCAGTTATTGCAGCACTTGGACTTGTTGGATTACTCATTAGCGTGACAATGGAACGCAAAACGAGAATGCCGGAAATCGCAGATGCTGTAGAGCCGGCACCGGTGAATTAAATACAGATAGGTAGACGCAGCCTTCACTCCGCATTAACGTGTGGATGGAGGCTGTTCTATGGATGGATTACAGTTTCAACTAGAAAAAGACAAACCAGCCAAGTTACAGTATTATTGGTATATCATAATAATTAGAAAGGATGGATTTCAATTTGAATAAAACATTTGCTATGTTAATAAGCTTCTTATTGGTGTTTCTATTTATAATCCCAATAAGTGATGCGAATGCAGCCGGGTCGAGCACAGTAACGACAAAAATTTACTCGTATAAAGGGCAAAAGTATGTTCAAATAATTGGCGGCGAACAAAAGGTCAGGGATAAAATAAATAAAACACTCAAAATCCATGCCGTAAATGCCGCTATACAGAATACATATCTAAAAAAACAGCAAGATTACTTTTACTGGAATACAACTGCACAGACTAAATACAATCAAAACAACCTACTATCTATTGTATATACAGATTATAATTTCAGAGGCGGCGCGCACGGGTATGAAGAAGTAACGACTTATAATTATGATCTAACAACAGGAAAACGCCTCTACTTGAACCAGGTGATTCAAACCAATAAACAAGCTGTTAATCTAGCTGAGGGTATTGAATCAGACCTAAAGAGTAATGAGAATGTTTTCCCGGACAGTTTTTATAACTTTCCCTTGTCGAATACATCTAGCTTTTACTACCAAAACACAGGAATTGTCTTGGTATTTAATCCATACGAAGTTGGGCCTTATGCGGCGGGATTTATAGAGGTGAAAGTTCCTTTCTCCAAAATTCAGTCTGAACTGAGCAGGCCATTTTTTGATTTAAATAAAAACTCCATTCAAGAGTTGAAGAGTGGGAGAATACCGGGGTTTGAAAATATAAGCTTTGGACAAACGAAAGCAGAAGTATCAAAAGCGCTGAAAAGTTCAAATAGTGAACCCTATTATGAACCGGAAATGGGAGGACTTTTCTGGATATTTGAAGGGGTAGAGTATGCTTCCTTTAATTTTGGGGAGGGAGACACAGACCGTCTTGACCATATTTATTTGAGTTGGAAAACCCTCCCTATGAAAACCTTCAGTGACATTGAGAAGATGTTGGGAAAAGGTCAAAAGGGTGAGAACCCTGATATTCAAGGAGAATATTTACTCTCCTATCGTTTTGGGGACACTCGGGTCCATTTCGCCTCCAATTCAACCGAGGGACTTATCCATGGCATTACAATCTCACATTACTAAGAAAAGATGCTGATTTTGTACTCTCCAAGTGTCGGGGCGGCAACATTGTACCATAGGAAGTCGCTAAATCTAGCGGCTTTTTTCCTTTCGTTGTAGGAGTTGCTATATATTAATTCTTGTTTCCACTCGGACTTGAAAGGATCGTTATTGTGAGAAAAATAATTAATTATATTCTAATCTTACTGATCATTTGGGTAGCGCTACTGTATCCTATTCGTTCTGCGTGGTTTGAAGGTGTAAATCAGATTCCTGAAGATCTTCATGGTATTTATTTACTGTTCTTGTTCTTTGGATATCTTATTTGTTCATCTGGGATGGGGCTTATGCTTTACAAGCTGTGTTTTAAACGAAAAGAATAGTAATTACAGCAGTTGATATCATTCATTTTTCCAAGGAGAAGGTGACAACTTGTACTACTACAAAGGTGCGTTCAGAGAAACGGACAATTTTATTTATTTCAAAAGCGATGTTCAATTAGCTGAGAATGATGTCGTGATATTTGGTGAGAAGAAGTATTTTATCGATAGTGTCGAGAAAGAATTCCTCATCCTTCAAAAGGTGGGCTCGATTGTTTCAGTGAGTGTATAAATCTCCGCGAATAACTTCCCTTTTTCAAGTGTACGTGCACTTCTGGGCACACGCCTACATACAATAAATCGACCCTGTTCCCACATGTGCTCAGGCCAGATCGTTGTAAAACTGCAGGAGGTGTCATCTGTGCCCGGATTGTTTACCGCAATTGCCCTTTTCATCAAAGAGTTAACGTTACTCGTCTCGTATGTCAAAAATAATGCATTTCCCCAGCCACTGGCTGAGGATGATGAAGCCAAACATTTACGCCTTATGGCTGAAGGCAACGCACATTCGCGTAATTTGCTTATCGAACACAATCTGCGCCTCGTCGCGCATATCGTCAAGAAATTTGACAATACTGGCGAAGACCAGGAAGACTTGATTTCGATCGGAACGATTGGTTTGATTAAGGCGATCGAAAGTTTTCAACAAGGCAAAGGGACCAAACTTGCTACGTTTGCTGCCCGTTGTATTGAAAACGAAATACTTATGCATTTGCGTTCCCTGAAGAAAACACGCAAAGACGTTTCCCTTCATGATCCAATCGGAACGGACAAAGAGGGCAATGAAATTACATTAATTGATATTCTCGGAACAGAAGCCGACGACGTTGTAGATAAGGTACAACTCAAGATTGAAAAAAGTAAGATTTACCGCAATCTCGACATCTTGGATGATCGGGAGAAGGAAGTTGTAATTGGCCGATTCGGCTTGGAGGCAGGCGGGGAAGAGCGCACCCAACGCGAGATAGCCAAGGAACTTGGCATCTCACGCTCCTATGTATCACGGATTGAGAAGAGGGCGCTTATGAAGCTGTATCACGAGTTTTATAAACACAAATAATCGTTGACCAGATCAGAGGGCGCCTTTTCAAAAGGTGGCCTCTTTGCTGCGCAAAAAAATCTAAAAGAATTATAGGTATTCACGACAGATTATTATATGATGAGTTGTATACAAGTTTGACATCGTAGAGAGCATGTGCAGAAAGAGAGTGGTGGTTTACCATGCAAGAAGAAACATTAACACGAGGATTAAAGAACAGGCACGTGCAACTGATGGCGATTGGAGGTGCAATCGGTACAGGTCTGTTTCTCGGAGCAGGCAAAACGATTCAACTGACAGGGCCATCCATCTTGCTGGCCTATATTATTACGGGTATTGTGTTATTTCTCATCATGCGTGCATTGGGGGAACTGCTGCTAAGCAACTTGCAGTATCACTCCTTTGTTGATTTTGTGCGTGATTACCTGGGGAACATGGCGGCATTTATTACAGGTTGGACCTACTGGTTCTGCTGGATTTCCATTGCGATGGCTGATATTACGGCAGTTGGATTGTATACGCAGTTCTGGTTTCCGCAAGTACCCCAATGGATGCCCGGATTGATTGCACTGATCGTTTTACTGATCATGAATCTGGCAACGGTTAAGCTGTTTGGTGAAATGGAATTCTGGTTTGCCCTGATAAAAGTATTGGCCATACTGGCACTGATTGTTGTTGGTCTTTATATGATCTTCAAAGGTTTTACCACGGATCAAGGGCCTTCGAGTTTCACCAATCTGTGGAGTCATGGGGGATGGTTTCCGAATGGAATGCATGGATTCATCATATCATTCCAGATGGTGGTGTTCGCCTTTGTAGGCATGGAACTGGTGGGATTGACAGCGGGAGAAACCGAGAATCCGGAGAAGGTTATTCCGAGAGCGATTAACCAGATTCCCATCCGTGTCTTGCTTTTCTATGTTGGCGCACTGCTGATTATTATGAGTATCTACCCATGGAACGCAATTGTGCCCAGCGAGAGTCCGTTTGTTCAGGTATTTGCAGCCGTGGGCATTGCAGCAGCTGCCGGCATTGTGAATTTTGTGGTACTAACATCTGCTGCTTCGGCCTGTAACAGCGCCATTTTCAGCACAAGCCGTATGGTGTTCTCCATGGCGAAGGATCGCAACGCGCCCACTTCGTTCGCACGATTGAATAACAGAAAGGTTCCTTCCAATGCGCTTTTTTTCTCCACGATCGTTATTCTGATTGCGATTGTTCTGAACTATGTGATGCCGGAGGGGGTATTTACGCTGATCACCAGTGTCTCAACGGTCTGTTTCATCTTCGTCTGGGGCATTATGGTGATTTGTCATCTCAGATACCGCCGTACCCGCCCGGAACTGGCGAGCCGGAGTCGCTTTAGACTGCCACTCTATCCATTCTCCAACTACTTGATTCTGACGTTTTTGGTATTTGTGTTGGTGATTCTGGCATTGGCTGAGGATACGCGTGTAGCGCTATTTGTTACCCCTGTATGGTTCCTCCTTATGGCAGTGATATATATTTGTAAAAAGAAAAACGTGTAACAAAGAAAAATACAAGTCGCCCATGACTCAGACTGCAATTCAATTCGGAGATGCAACGTACCATTGGAGCTGTACTTTAGAGGAAGGGCGACTTTGTTGTGCTCGGGTTTGATTTTAATTCCCCCGATTTAACCATTTCAGGATGATCTCCACAACTTCCAAATATCGCTGGCCGACGAGCAATCCGGTATGGGTTGTATCCCACAGCCCTGCATATTCAGCGCCAAGCTGTTCTGCAGTCAATTGACCTCTTCGCTCCTCATCATCGGATTCTACGGCTTTGATTACCAGACTTGGACATGTAATTAAATTGCCGTTGATGGATACACCGCCGCTTAACCCGAATGCTGCTGAGAACGTGAGAAATGCCTTCGATGACTCCATCTGCAGATATTTACGCTGAAAGGCAATATCCTCCGCAGATTCGTCAATACTGCTGTGCTCTTCGCGGGCCGGGGGAGGGATGACAATGTCAGGTGTAATTCGATTACTCTCAGGATAGGGAATCAATTGATGAACTTCCTGGCTTAGACTAGAATCAATCACGACCAATCCAGCTAAAGTAATCGTCTCGGCAATCTTCTGACTGAGTATTCCGCCCATGCTGAAGCCGATGAGAACAGGGGGCGCTGTACACTCTGCCAGAACTTCACGGATATCCTCCAAATAATCCTCAAACGTAATTTTCGTCATGTCCATTACCCGGCTTTTGTAATGACTTCTGAGGTTCAAAACGTAGCAGGTCCAGCCTTGTTCAACGAAGTGGGGGATATATTTGCTCCACATCCAGCTGCCTGTATATGCGCCATGAACAAACAAGAGAGGTGGCTTTATTACTGGATTTACCGAGTGGGGAGCCGTATCAGCTTCATATATTTCTAGGTGCAAATCATGTTTTCCTATCGTTTTGACTTCATGTTCA
The DNA here is from genome assembly GCF_050994985.1 of Paenibacillus taichungensis. Taxonomy (NCBI): domain Bacteria; kingdom Bacillati; phylum Bacillota; class Bacilli; order Caryophanales; family Paenibacillaceae; genus Paenibacillus; species Paenibacillus taichungensis. The sequence continues at coordinate 952,494 of NZ_CP194720.1, forward strand.
GGTAGCAATTGAGTAAAATCGATCATTAGGACAAACCTCCAAAAATTAGTTTTATATCAAACTATTACTCCAAAAAAAATTAGAAGTTGCCGTGAATTTTCATCAAAATTCGAAGCAGTTCTTTTTTCTCCGCTTCAGTAACATCCGCATAAAACGCGTCCAGCATACGACGTGAAATATGTTCAAATACCGGTTTAAGCTCTTCTCCTTTTGCAGTCAATGTCACATGGACAATCCGTGAATCTGTTGCATCACGCTCTTTGGCGACATAACCGTTGCGCACCAATTTGTCGACAAGCGCTGTGACCGTGGATTTATCCTTACCGATTTTTTTGGCGATTTCAGCCATGGTCATTCTGGAGTTGTTGTACAGGGCGTAGATTATATCCCCATGGGACGTGGCCAGATCCTGAATTCCCTGCCCAGCCATCTCGGATAAAATGAAGCGGTTGACCTTCTCTTTAATTTTGGATATGAGTGATATAGCGTCTGTCGTTTTCATACATGTAATATAGTTTGTTATCAAACTAATGTCAAGCTCGGATTTTAAATCTGACACATAAACGGAGAACAAAAAGAGCAGCGAGAAATCTTTTCTCCTGCTCTTCCGATTTTTCCATTCAAAATTGGAAGCAGATGTCCTGCAATTACTTGATCGGATTTGCTTTCATTTCCTGTTCCATCTTCTCAATGCCGTCCAGAATTTGATATCCATAACCCCAGAACTGACTGAAATCTGTTACGTAAATTTGTTTGTTTTTGATGGCATTCATGCTTTGCAGTGCAGGGTTGGCATACAGATTTTGAATCAGCTTGTCGATATCCGGGGAACCGGCATAAGCGGATAAGAGCAAGTAGTCCGGGTTTGCCGTGATTAGCTGTTCCACACTGACTTCGCCTTGCACGCCATCAAATGTATTTTTCAGTTTCAACAGGCTCAGTGCATCCAACTGATACGTATCATTATGCATACTGCTCACAGTAATCGTGTCTTCCGTAGCAGGAACGATGTAGGCAAAACGATGCTCAGATTGATCCGCCACACTTGACTTGATGGCTTCAACACGAGCTTTCAGGCTTTCTGTGAATTTTGCGGCGTTGTCCTGTACATCGAAGATTTGACCCAACTGTGCAATATCATTATAGAGGCTGTCCAATGTCCCTTGATGATTCGTGGTTTGCAGGAAGGTCCGGATGTTCATGTCGTTCAAGCCATCCACGGTACCTACACCCCAGTCTGCGTCTGCAAAGAGGTCCCCACGTCCCAGCACCAGATCCGGACTTGCGCCTACAACGAGCTCTTTACCCACATAATCTTTGGACAAGACAGGAATTTTCGCAAAATCATCTGCGACATCAGGAGTAACCGTGCCATACAATGCGGCGACTCCAACCATTTTATCGGTTAGCCCAAGCTTGATCAGCATCTCTGCAGCAGATTGGGTATTCGCGACGACACGCTCGGGGGCTTTCTCGAATGTTTGTGATTTTGGTTTCCACTCGCCACCTTCACCTGAGATGGTAAAGTTCTCAATCGTGAGCGGATAGGATGTTTTGCTTGTATTTTCTACTTGTGTTGCCGTTTCGGATGAATTGCTTCCCTCCACAACGGGGGTGGTAGTGGTGGAAGATGCTGCATTGGAACATGCGGCAAGCAAGAGTAACAGGAGACTTAAAGAAGCGAACCAAACGGTTCTGAATTTGAATTTCATCTAGCGACGAGCCCCTTTTCTTTATGTTTTTTAAATTGACAAAGATAATCATTCTCAATTATAATCCGAGAAAATGCTTTGTAAATAGCTAAATTTTTATTATTCAAATTCAAGTGATATTGATGGGGGAAAAGATGGCACAGACGGCTCAGATTCAGAAGCAGCGTATGGGAAAAAGGGAATCACTGATTCACAGCAAATCCGGTTTTGCAGTATTGATTGCCGCTTTAATCATCGTAATGGTTGTTTCGGTTGGGATTGCTGTATCCATTGGACAGGTGAGCATTCCGCTTGCCGAGTCTTATCGTATTCTGTTGTACAAATTAACCGGATTTCAATTCGGCTCTACGCCGATTGAGGCGGGGTCCTTTACGGATATCATCTGGCAGATTCGCTTTCCGCGTGTACTGATGGCCATGTTTATCGGTGCCGGGTTAGCTTTATGTGGTGCAGTTATGCAGGCTGCCGTGCAGAATCCTCTTGCAGACCCGTATATACTGGGGATCTCCTCAGGAGCTTCACTCGGGGCTACGTTTGCCATTCTGATCGGATTCGGCGCGATTGGCTGGCTTGGTCAGACCGGGGTGGCCTTCTGGGCATTTGCCGGAGCGATGGGTGCGTCCTTGCTGGTCCTCGCTCTCGCAGGTATTCGGGGGAAAATGACATCGGTCAAGCTGGTGCTTGCCGGGATGGTCATTAATGCACTGTGCAGTGCCTTTTCGAACTTTATCATTTATTTTGCCAACAATGCCGAAGGCATCAAGACCGTAACATTCTGGACCATGGGCAGTCTTGCCTCATCAGGATGGAACAAGCTTCCGCTGATTAGCATCGTTGTGCTCGTAGCCATTTTGTTCTTCCTGTTGCAATCCCGGGTCCTTAATACGATGCTGCTGGGTGACGAAGCCGCGGTTACGCTAGGGATTAATCTCAGTGTATATCGCAGGTTGTATATGCTGTTAACGGCTCTCGTCACCGGCGTAATGGTGGCAAGCTGCGGCATGATCGGTTTTGTTGGATTGATTATTCCGCATATTGTGAGAGGGCTGGTTGGATCTGACCATCGTAAAGTCATGCCAGTATCCGTACTATTCGGTGCCATCTTCCTGATCTGGACGGATGTTATTGCACGATCACTGATTTCCAGCGTTGAATTGCCAATCGGGATCATTACAGCGATGATTGGTGCGCCGATGTTTATGTATATGTTAGTCAAAAAAGGCTACGGTTTTGGAGGAAAATAAACATGAAACTGAATGTAGAAAATGTATCCATATCGGTGCTGAACACGGATATTATCCGGGACATTTCTTTACAGGTAAATGGCAAGCAATTCGTAGGCCTGATTGGCCCGAACGGTTGTGGCAAATCAACGCTGCTCAAGAGCATCTATAAAGTGATCAAACCACAGCAAGGCAAAGTATTTCTCGATGATACGGACATTTTGAAATCCAGTCCCAAGGTCGTGTCCCGGCATATGGGCGTTGTGGGTCAGTTTAACGAATTGAGCTTTGATTTTACTGTGCGTGAAATGGTCATGATGGGTCGCACTCCTCACAAGAAGCTGCTGGAGACGGATAATGAACGGGATTATGAAATCGTGGAACAGGCGCTGGAAAAGGTACATCTGACCGGACATGCGGACCGCAATTACGTGTCCCTGTCCGGCGGGGAGAAGCAGCGTGTGGTCCTCGCCCGAGTGCTGGCGCAGCAGCCCGAATTTCTGATATTGGACGAGCCTACCAATCATCTGGATATCAAATATCAGCTTCAGATCCTCAACATTGTGCGGAGTCTGGATATCGGCATATTGGCTGCGCTTCATGATCTCGAACTCGCTGCAGCGTATTGCGATTACCTCTATGTTGTGAAGCAGGGACAGATTGTGGTTCATGGCAAACCCGCCGATATCTTGACCCGTGAAATGATTGGTGAAGTATTCGACGTGGAATGTGAAATCTATGAAAATCCGGTTACCGGTGGCTTGGGTATTGCCTATTTGAGTACACGGTGAGACAAGGACTGTCTTAGCTGAAACTCACACATGTTCTCTCATTATCTCTTCCACTATAACTCCGGTTGCACAGGCAATTATGGACTAAGTAGCAAAAGAAGAACTGTCTTTAAGCGGAATATATGCTTAAATGACAGTTCTTTTTGTTCTAGAGTCAAGGGTCACATGTCAAGTGTATTCAGATGCCATGTATCATTTTTTTGGAGGTGGGGCTACTCCTTCTAATCCGATGTTCCCATCGCTTTATATGTTCCTAACAGGGCAATGCGAGTTAATTGAAGAGCCATATGATGAGGTGAGTTTACCTTACTGTCAGCAAGCCATTTGTGAATAATTCCAATGGTGGAAAAGCTGATATGATCCAGCAAAATATCGAGAGGCACTTCTTTTTGCTCCATACCTAATTGGGATATCCGATCCAAAAACATCTCTCTAATCACTTCATTCAACCGGTTGTTGAAATTCCCGGCAGGATTAATGAGTACCATCACCTGATAGAATTCATCATGCTCCAATATATGCTCGAACAATGCTGCAAAAATGGGATCTGGCTCGTTAAATGAAGGTAGACTCCCAAAGTGGGAATTCCGTTCCGCCAGTAACTGTTCAAGCAGTTGAAATTTCTCATTCACCATGCTATCCAATAAATCATCCTTGTCCAGAAAGTGGGCGTAAAAGGTAGATCGATTGATATTCGCTTGCTCGGCGATGTCCACGACACTAATTTCGGTGTAGGCTTTCTGTGGCAGAATTTTCAGGAGAGCTTTGGAAATCATCACACGGGTCCGTAAAATTCTTCGATCCACTCCACGGGATTCATTCACTTCTCATCACCTCGAAAACAACGGATTGTTCAACTTTGTTGAGCCTTCAAATGGTTTGGGGATGTAGATGAATAAGACATTTCGCAACACATCGGTCAAATGCGTTGTTTAACCGTCAGATTCTGGCTAATTGATCGTTGATATCCAACGGATAATAGCTATCATAATAAATAAAACACACCAAATCAATCGGAAAAATAAAATATAAGAAATAGGAATGAGGTCATACCTATGGAACTGTTTTGGTTTATTCCCACGCACGGGGATGGCAGGTATCTTGGAACAAAAGAAGGAGCCCGGGCAGTCAGTTATCATTACTGCAAGCAGGTGGCACAAGCCGCGGATGAACTTGGATATGCCGGTGTTTTGTTACCTACGGGAAAGTCGTGTGAAGATGCCTGGATTGTTGCTTCATCGCTGATTTCTTCCACGGACAGGCTCAAGTTTCTTGTCGCGGCGCGTCCAGGTCTGATGATGCCAACCACAGCTGCACGCATGGCCGCAACACTGGATCGTTTCTCCAAAGGAAGACTGCTGATCAATGTGGTGGCTGGTGGAGATCCAATTGAGCTTGAAGGAGAAGGGCTGTTCCTGGACCACGATGAGCGCTATGCGTTAGCCGATGAATTTCTGACCATTTGGCGGAAGGAATTGGAGGGAGAGGCTGTTGACTATGAAGGTAAATATCTGAAGGTTAAGGGTGGTTCCGTCCTGTATCCGACCATCCAAAAGCCACATCCACCACTCTATTTTGGTGGTTCCTCGGAAGCCGCAATGGAAGTGGCAGCGGATCATGTCGATGTGTATTTAACGTGGGGTGAGCCTCCGAGTCAGGTGCAAGCCAAAATTCATCAAATGCGGGAACTGGCTGCAAAGAAAGGAAGAAGCATTCGTTTTGGCATACGTATGCATGTTATTGTGCGTCCGACAGCAGACGAAGCATGGAAGGCCGCTAATGAGCTAATCTCCCATCTGGATGAGGAGACAATAGCCGCTGCCCAGAAGATCTATGCCCGCATGGATTCCGTAGGACAGCAGAGAATGGCCAAGCTGCATAATGGGGATCGTTCCAACCTAGAGATTAGCCCCAATCTGTGGACGGGTATCGGCTTGGTTAGGGGTGGTGCCGGAACCGCACTTGTCGGTGATCCCGATCAGGTCGCAGCCAGAATCAGAGAGTATGAAGAACTGGGGATCGAGACCTTCATTTTATCAGGTTATCCGCATCTGGAAGAATGTTATCGTACAGCGGAGCTGTTATTTCCAAAGCTTCAGTACTCGCAACATGGAGAAAGCGGCGATCATTCCTTTGTTGGTCCATTTGGAGAAATCATTGCCAATAACAACATTCCGGATCATATGGTCAAATCGGAAGTTTCCTCCAAGTCCTAATTTCATAACGGATTGCAGATTAAGGCAAAAAAAGACACCTGAAGGCATTCGCATTCGGGTGTCTATTTCATTTACTGTATCTTGGAGTCAATTGGACGCGAGTGTCCATCCTGGATGACCTCTTGGAACAGTTCCTTGGATTCCATGGGCCACGTACCTTGCTTCAGGAGTGCTTCCAAATCGCCTACGGTTACTGGGCGTGCGTGCCGTTTGAGCACGTAACCGAGTTGCCCGTTTGGTTCCATCGTGGCCGTTTCCAGATCGGCAATACTTGTAATCCCTTTCTCCCGCAACTGCATCTCCAATTGGTCCACGGAGAAGCGCATGCGTTTCAAATTCGGCAGATTCAACTTCCCATCTTCCACAACAACCTTCGATTTTCCGCTCATCAGTTTTTCAAACCAATTAAACTTCAATTGTAACTGTTCAACAATCAGAAGTGTGAGGATAAATACCGCCGCTGACCCGATCGCTTTACCTAACTCATGATTCGCAATTGGCTGCACGATCGTTGTTCCGATCGAGATAATAATGACCGTTGTGGCTACACTCATTTGCGAGATAGATTTACGTCCAGCAATCCGCAGTAGAAACATACCAATCAGTACAAGCAAGATGGATTTCCATATCCAGTCCATTGGTTGTATTCCTTTCTGTACCAAATCATGTGTCGTATTTCTTAGCCTGTTCCTGATCTGGTTGAAATATACAATTGTTTAGGACAAGAGATGTGGATAAGGAAAATAGTCCCGACATTATAAGGACCATTATACTACATCCTAAAATAAGGAAATGACCGATATTATTATGGAGAGCTTTCTTCTAAAAAATGAGGAGTGATACAACGTACAATGTATACAAACATGTTACAAAAGCATCTTTCCCAAGGAGATATGGAAGGCGTTGTTAAACAAATAGCATATATTGGTGAAAAAAAGGATATAACTCAATTCGCTTTCTTGATTGAACTCCTGAAATCTACGGACAACGCCATACTACGCAACACAATTGCTATCGCTTTATCTGACATTGGAGATGATCGAGCAGTCGAACCGTTAATTGAAGTCATCACAGACTCCAAGACATCAGGAAGCAGAGGCACATTGCTATACGCTCTTGAAAACCTGAATTACATAGTACATATTGAGAACATTATTCCATTTATCGGTGATTCCAGTCTTGAAGTGAGCGCGCAGTCATTCATGTTGCTGGAGCAAATGATGGATAAGTTATCTGATTTACAAAACCTTAGGTGTCAAACAATTATTGAAATGCAAATCTCACATAACCAAAGCAAGCTTCTGGAAGTAGCATTAGACATGTTGAAGAAATGGAGGTATCAAGTGCAGGAATAAGATAAACACGCTTCTTTCAATCTCACCTCCCTATCGTTTACAATAAGGAATTGAATGCAGCAAACGAAGGAGCGGGTCATATTGGCAAAGCAGAAATACTATGTCGTCTGGGCAGGAAAGCAGCCTGGCGTATACAGCACATGGGCGGAATGCAAAGCACAAACGGATCATTTTACCGGAGCAAAATATAAATCGTATGAATCGAAAGCTGCCGCCGAAGAGGCATATCGTGCAGGATGGAAAGGAAACTGGGGTACGGGTGCCAGTGGTTCAGGCGCTTCTTCGAAGACGAAGTCTGGCAGTAGCGGAAGAAGTGCGGGCATGGAGACCTCCGCAGAAATTGACTATGACAGCATCTCGGTTGATGTTGGTACGCGTGGGAATCCAGGGCCGGTGGAATATAAAGGCGTAGATACCCGCACGGGTGAGATTATTTTCTCCGTTGGGCCAATCTCCAAAGGTACGAATAATCTGGGTGAATTTCTGGCAATCGTACATGCCTTGGCGTATCTCAAAAAAGAGGGCAGTAGTAAGACGGTTTATACGGACTCTGTCAATGCGATGAAATGGTTGAAGCAAAAAGCGGTGTCCACCACGCTCGCAAGGGATGCTTCCACCGAAGAGATCTGGCTGATGATTGACCGTGCAGAGCAGTGGCTGCGGACGAATACGTACAGCAATAAAGTGCTAAAATGGCAGACCAAGCAGTGGGGCGAAATCAAGGCAGATTACGGCCGAAAATAGCCCTATTTCTCTACAATTTCTATATTATTAATTTTCTATGAGAAACGATGTTTACAATTTCCAGTTTCCATTCTATAATCAGTTCATTATGATAAGTTACACATATGAAGGAGCCTGTCATCAGCGGGCTCTTTTATATTTATGGACCTTAAAATCCATAAAATGTTGAAAGAGTATACTTTGCAGGAGGCAGACATGAGTTCCATTTATAGAAGTGAAGAAGGCAAGAGCAGCATACTTGAGGAATACGAAGCGTATGTTGAGCAATTGGGCGAAGGTTTTACACGAGAGTACGTCGAGACACGTTTTGGACAAACGCATGTTTTATTAACAGGTCCAGAAGACGGTAAGCCGCTATTTATTCTCCAGGGCGGAAATTGTGTGAATCCGATGACGTTGTCATGGTTCTCTTCTCTTTTCAAAGATTACCGGATTATCGCGCCGGATACGATCGGTCATCCAGGCTACAGTGAAGAAACACGAATTTCGGCAAGGTTTGATAGTTTGGCTTTGTGGATTTCTGATTTGCTGGATCACTACAAGATCGAAAAAAGTGCGTTTATCGGTCCTTCCTTTGGAGGCGGAATTATCCTAAGACTGGCAACTTACATTCCGGACCGAATTGCATGTTCTGTTCTGGTAGCACCCGCTGGACTGGCCGTAGGATCCAAAATTAAAATGGCTCAGGATATCGTGTTGCCACTCGTAACGTACAAAATGACTTCTTCTCCAACTTCTTTGCAAAAGATCGCGGATATCATGTCATGTAGTTGTATGAAAGAAATAGATAAAAATATAATCGGGAAAATCTTCAAATACGTCAGTCTGGAGCAGGATATGCCCAAGCTTACGGAGCAGGACGAATTGGTGAATTATACATCGCCAACTCTGCTGCTGGTGGGAGAAAAGGATGTCTTTTTCCCGGCAGATAAGGTCATTGAAAGAGCTCAGAAGATTATTCCGAATGTCAAAGCAATCAAATACGACACAGGTCATTTTCCTTCTCAAGACGTGTTGAAGCAGATGAACCAAGAAATTCAGCAATTTTTACAGAAGAATTATTAAATATAGAATTTTTTTAATATTTCCGCATGGTTGTGATTCAAATTGCATCATTTGGTTTATATACATGGTTGGCGATGAAACGCCTGTCTGGTTGGACCAAATGATGCAACATGCGGCAAGTCTTCCGATCGACAAGGTTGAAAAGAGGGTCTGTTATGAAAAAGGACAATTGCAAAATGGCATTGCAACGCAATGTAATTTTAAATGATACATATCAGGTAAGACATCTCATGGCTAGCAGTGAGCTGGCTATTGTATATGCAGGAAGAGACCGGAATACAGGTGCAAAAGTAGCAATCAAGGAGTTTTTCCCCCAGAGGCTTGCAGCACGTCAGGCTGACAAACGGGGAGTGTTCTGTTCTTCACGAGGTTTCAGTGGTCAGTATCAGGAACTTCTTGCTGCATTTTTGGTAGAAGGAGAGCTGTTATCGACATTGAATCATCCTCATATTGTGTCGTATGTGGATCATTTCGAAGAAAATGATACAGGGTATCTTGTTATGGAATATTGTACAGGGGTAACCTTAACCGAATATCTGATTGAGCGAAATCATGCGCTGGACGCGGCATTTATTACGGAGACATTGCTCCCGCTGGTAGATACACTGGACTATATTCATAAGCAGGGAATTCTTCATCGTGATGTGAAGCCATCCAATATTATGGTGATGGAAGACGGTACGCCCAAACTACTGGACTTCGGTTCAGCAGCTCGTTGGCCTGTACAATCCGGGGAAAAACAGGCGATCTTTACATCGGCCGGGTATTCGCCGCTTGAGTTCTACTCGGAGAAATCCAGTCAGGGACCGATGTCAGACATATATAGCCTGGCAGCGTTGCTTCATTATTGGACATGCGGGCAGCCCCCTATGGATGTTAAACAGCGACTGTTCCGCGATGAATTGCCATCTGTGCGTTCTCATAATGAGTATGTGAACCGGTGGCTCGCACGCGTTATTCACTGGGGATTATCAGTTCGCTCCGAGCAACGTTGTGCGTCCCTCGCATGGGTTAAGAGATCACTTCAAGTACAGGCCTGGATGTGGAAAATACGCAAACCTGGCACGGTAGAATGGGCTTTAGCTGAAAATAAACATACGCAAGTCTATGAAGCAGAGCCGAAGAAACAGCATGAGACGGCTTAATTGCAGCCTTGTCTTATACATATAGTTGTAACAAATAAGTCAGTTTGGTCCTTTTACGGATCGAACTGGCTTTTTTTTGTGTTTTTTTAACCTAAAAGAAAAATTATTTCTTTTTTTAATTTATTTCTGGAAGAATACTTCATTCTAACTCCAGGGTCTGCATATACTCCATTGGAAAGATGGAGTAATTAGCCAGGAAATCTGACGTAAGCGCCGGCTCCCGTCTTATACCAAACTGAGGGGGAATGTTGTGTGACCACCAACAGAAAGGGCTTCACAGTATCTTTGCTGCTAGTCGTTATGATGTCTATGCTGCTTGCCGCCTGCGGAGGAAATGACAATACGGCTGGTACGCCGAGTCCGGGAAACACTGGGGAGACGGGTGCGGAAGCGGGAAAGCCGGTGACGCTGGAGTTTTGGACGATTGCTTTACAGCCAACGTTCAACGATTATTTCAATGAATTGATTGCCAAGTATGAGAGCAGTCATCCTGGTGTGAAAGTCGAGTGGAAGGACTATCCATATGATGCCATTTCACAGCGTTTATTGACCAGTACGGCCAGTGGCAAAAGCCCTGATGTTGTGAACCTCAATACCGAATTCGCCAGTCAATTGGGAAGTAAGGGAGCGCTGCTGAATCTGAATGAATACCTGACAGATGAGGAAGCGAAGAGTTACTTTGAAGGCATTTATAATTCTACTGTTTTGGATGGCAAAGCTTACGCGCTTCCTTGGTACACAGGTACCGAAGTGCTGTTCATGAATACCAAGCTGGTGAAGGAGGCAGGCCTTGATCCGGCAAATCCGCCGCAGACCCGAGAGGAACTTGTGGAGTGGGCCCGTCAGGTCCATGAAAAGACCGGAGTGGCCGGTTATGCGCAGCAGCTTATTTCCAAGCTATTTCCAATCGACGGCATTCCGATTCTAAATAAGGACAAAACGGCCGCCGCTTTCAATACGCCGGAGGCAGAGGCGATGATCGCTCAAATGCGTGATCTGATGGCCGAAGGCGTGGTGCTGAAGGAGGATGCCGAATTCAGCAAGCAGATCCAGTATTTTTCCGGGGAGCAGGTCGCTTTCCAATTGTCGGGTCCAACCTTTATCAACTTCATCAAGAAATCTGCACCGGATGTTTACAAGAATACGATTGCGGTAACGCTCCCTACAGGCAAAGCGAACCTGCGGCTCTCCAATTCCATGGATCTCGTTGTACCACAGAAATCCAAAAACCCTGAGCAAGCGGTGGAATTTGCCGCCTTTATTACCAATGCAGAGAACCAGACTGCCTTCTCCAAGGTAGCCAACACGCTGCCGTCGAGTAAAGCCTCTATTGAAGATCCGTTCTTTACGCAATCCGACGGATCGCTGGAAGCCGAAGCCAAGGTAGCCTCCTCCCAAAGTCTTGATAAAGCCACTGATTACATGGTCGGCGTACCGAATGCAGGAGATATCAACTCCGCATTGGCACGGGGCTTGCAGGAAATTTTGATGAACGGAGCAGATATTAAAGAAACGTTGAACGCAGTGGAGAAGGAAGTTAACCAAATTCTTAACCAGGAATCCTGAACTTATGCGGTACAGTCTGATGAGGGGGAGTACTCCCCCTCAATTCTAGAAGAGAGGGAGGCGTAGCCGTGTACAAGGCGATTCGATCCGAATCTTTTGCTGCATGGGCGTTTATGGCACCGGGATTGTTGTTTCTGGCAGTTTTCACCTTTTGGCCGATTATTTACGGGGTACCCCTCTCATTAACCGATTATTCTGTCATTACAGAGACACATTTCGTTGGTTTGGATAACTTTACCCGGGCCTTTCAAGATCACAATTTCCTGATTTCGCTGTGGAATTCGTTGGTGTATGTGTTGGTTGTGCCGGTGATTCAAATCATCTCGATCCTCATGGCCATTCTGGTTAACAGCCGAATTCCAGGTGTCAAAATGTTCAGGGCTGCCTACTACATACCGGTTGTAACTTCCATGGTCGCGGTGGCACTGATCTGGAGCTGGCTGTTGGGCAATAACGGCGTGGTCAATTACCTGCTGCTGAAGGTTGGCATTCTTAGTGAGCAGGTCTCCTGGCTTTCCACGAGCAGTACGGCGCTGTATGTGCTGATGTTCATCACCATGTGGAAGGGTCTCGGCTATTATATGATGCTCTATCTGGCTGGGCTTCAGGGAATTCCGGCAGATCTATACGAAGCCGCCAGAGTGGATGGAGCAGGACCACTGAGACTGATTATTCATGTGACGCTTCCGTTGCTGCGGCCGCATATTCTCTTTTGCACCGTAATTTCGGTGATGGGTGCCGTTCGTGTATTCGATGAGGTCTATATTCTCACCAAGGGCGGGCCGGGAACGTCCACGCTGACCTCAAGCGTTTATATTTTTCAAAAAGGGCTGGAGCAATTCAATTTCGGGTATGCCTCGGCGCTTGGGCTGATCGTCAGTGTGATGGTAGCAGCGCTCAGTGTGTTGGTGTTCCGGCTGAACCGGAGAGGCGGGGTGAATACCTATTGATTCGGCATACGCTTTCGTCTAAGAAAATGAAAAAAGCCCTTCGTCATTTGATCATTTATGTACTGTTGATTCTGCTCGCCCTGTTTATGATGGGTCCTTTTCTGTGGCTGCTCAGCGTATCGCTGATGCCTGGTCGTAATGTGTTTGCGAATCCACCAGCAATTCTACCAACCTTCATCGCTTTCGATAACTACGTGCAGGTGTGGGAGTTCATGGATTTTCCACGCTACATCATAAATACGGTGGTGATTACGCTCCTTGGGGTAGTGTTTAACATCTTCTTGTCCTGCCTAACGGCGTATCCACTCGCGACCTTTCGGTTCAGGGGACGTAATCTGGTGTTCACGCTGCTGATCTCGACCATGATTATTCCTTCGGCAACGGCGATGATTGTGCATTATTTAACGATTCAGGCCTTTCACTTGGGCAATACGTTTCTTGGTGTTGTGCTTCCGGCCGCGGTGTCGGTTTTTAACATCTTTCTGATGCGACAAACGTTTCTGGGCATACCGACGGATATTCGGGATTCTGGCAAAATGGATGGAGCCTCCGAGTTCCGTATCTTCGTGCAGCTTGTCATGCCATTGGTTAAACCAGGTATTGCCGTCATTGGCTTGCTTGAAGTTATGGCATTCTGGAACAATTTCCTGTGGCCGATTGTCGTGCTGGATGATCCGCAGAAATATCCACTGGCAGCGGCCCTGACGTATCTGAACGGTCAATTCTCGTATAACTTCGGCTGGATTGCCGCCGGCACCATGATTTCGGTGCTGCCGATTATCATTGTTTTCCTTTTCACCCAAAAATACTATATGGAAGGCATCGCCGGAGCGATTAAAGGATAAAAAAACACAGAAAGGGTGAACGCATTCATGCCGAAGCAGTATAAGCTAACCTTTGTTCCGTTAGATGAACGGCCTTGCAATTATGAGTTTCCTTATTTGTTGGCACAGGGAACGAAATTCAAAGTTGAGCGTCCGCCACTTGAAATCATGGGCCTGAAAAAGCGTCCGGGCGATGTGGAACAGTTATGGACCTGGTTTGAGGAGAGCTGTGCAAGGGCAGATGGAGCAATCGTTGCCTTAGATACGTTGCTCTATGGCGGGATTATTCCTTCCCGTCTGCATCAGTTGAAGCCGGATGAACTAACGGCCCGTCTGGAGCGCCTTCGGGGGATCAAGCAGCAGTACCCGCAGCTAACCCTGTATGCGTTCCAACTGATTATGCGCTGCCCGCAATATTCTCTGTCCGATGAGGAGCCGGATTATTACGCCGACTGGGGAAGAGAGATTTTTCGCAAAGGTTTCATCAGCCATCGGATGGAGCTGGGGATTGGGACGGATGAGGAGATCTGCGAGCTGGCCGATATCGATAACCGTCTACCAATGGAAGTGCTGGAAGATTACCTGGGACGCAGGGCCATAAATATTGAAGCTAACAAGCAAGTGCTGGCTCTGGTCCAGGAAGGAATTATCGACTTCATGATTGTGCCGCAGGATGATTCGGCGCCTTATGGACATACAGCCAAGGATCAGGAGAAAGTGCGAGCCCGGATTACCGCCCTTGATCTGGAACTTAAAGTCTACATGTATCCTGGTGCGGACGAAGTTGGTTGCGTACTGCTCTCCAGAATGATGAACAAGGCTCACGATCGGATGCCGCTGGTGTACCCACGATTATCATCTGTTCAGGGGGCGTTTGTTACTCCGCTATTCGAGGATCGATTTTTCTATGAGACGCTCAAATATCAGATTTTGGCTGCAGGTGGGTTAATTGCATCCAGTGAGACTGAAGCAGATCTGGTGCTGTTGATTAGCACACCTGGAGAGACGATGGCGGAAGCGGTGTCGCAGCAGCATTCTTTTTACAGCTATGATGTATACCGAAACCTGATGGAACTGGTGGAATATGGACACTTTCTGCTCAGGAGCAAGAACAAGCCGGTGGCTGTAGCGGATGTGGGATATGCCAATGGTGGGGATCAGAAGCTGGTCAAGATGCTGCGGCAAAAAGACATGTTATTTGATCTGGCTGGATATGCCGCCTGGAATACCAGCTCCAACTCGCTAGGAACCGTCATTTCGCAGGCCATGATCTATCTGCTCTATGGTCGTACACAATCGCATCTTGATTTCCTCGCTCTCCGCTATGCTGAGGATGTCTGCTATTGTTCAGTCGTTCGGGGAGAACTTAGCAATGGCCCGGTACAGGAGATGGGATATGGCAAGTACTTGCTCGATGGGTCTCGTGGCCTTGTTGCTGCCCGAGTAGAGGAAAGGTTGCGACAAGAGCTTACTGTGCGGATCGATACTACAGCTGGGAGTATCCAGATTACCGATTGTTATATGCCATGGAACCGGATGTTCGAAGTGGGCCTGTCTGTACGATTCGTACCATCCAACCCAGGTAAGGAAAGCAGAATATAAGAGAGAGGGTGGAAACCCTGACAAAGGTAGTGCTGGAGAAACTGCATTTGGGGCTAATTGTTTCCTGCCAGGCGCTGGCTGACGAACCGCTGCATGGCGCGGCGATGATGGCTCGTATGGCAGCTGCTGCGGAGGAAGGAGGGGCCGCTGGTATTCGGGCGAACGGGGCAGCAGATGTACGTGCGATCAAGCAGACCGTCTCATTGCCGGTTATTGGCATCGTGAAGCGCAATTACCCGGATTCTGCTGTATATATCACCCCAACTCTCAGAGAAATTGACGAGCTGCTAGAGGCCGGAGCGGATATCATTGCATTTGATGCGACCCGCCAGAGCAGGCCGGAAAATCATACATTGGAGCAAATCACCGCCTATCTGAACGCAAATGGGGTAGTTTCCATGGCAGATATCTCCATTCTGGAGGAAGCTTTATATGCTGAGTCACTTGGAGTCAGCTGTGTTTCGACTACACTATCGGGTTATACACCGTATTCCCGGCAGCAGGAAGGGCCTAATTTGGAGCTGCTGGGAATGTCTGCACAGCGGTTGAAGATTCCGGTCATTGCCGAAGGGCGGATTAGTAAACCTTTTCAGGTAGAAGAAGCGCTTGATCTGGGGGCATACGCGGTTGTGGTGGGCTCCGCAATAACTCGGCCACAGCTAATTACCCGACAGTTCGCAGCAGTGACCAGAAAAAAGCGAGGATGAAGAGTAATGGAGATGAATGACCGAATTAATACGTATTATCCTTCCATGACCAAGTCGGAGCAGAAGGTGGCCAGGTGCGTACGGGACAATCCGGATAATATAATCTATTTTTCTGTGACTGAGCTGGCTGATTTTGCTGGTACCGGAGAGACCACGGTGATGAGATTCTGCCGTAAAATCGGGTTTAAAGGCTATCAGGATTTCAAGCTGATGCTGGCCCAGGGGCTGCCGAAACGGCAGAACCAGCCAGACGGCGAGCAGGGAGAGGACGATTACGCCGACCATTTATATGCCTCGATGGTGGGTGTGCTGCAATCCAGCTTGGGTATGCTGGATCGTAGTCAGTTGGAGCAGGCAGTAAAGTGTCTGGACAGTGCACGACATGTGCAATTCTTCGGCGTGGGCTCGTCAGGCATTACCGCTATGGATGCCAAGAACCGTTTTCTGCGTATCGGCCGACGTGCGGAAGCGAATTCCGACAGTCATATTCAGTCCATGATGGCGGTAACGATGGGAGAAGGTGACGTGGCTTTTGGCATCAGTGTGTCCGGCAGTACGCTGGATACCAACGATATGCTGATGAAGGCTAAACAAAACGGGGCTAAGGTGATTGCCATGACGAACTATGCCAAATCCCCCATTGCTTCTATTGCGGATATCTTGCTCTTGACCGCGGGGAAGGAGTCTCCCCTTGAAGGCGGTTCTGTAGGAGCTAAAATCTCTCAGCTGTTTATTATCGACTTGCTCTGCCAGGGACTGGAGCGCGAGCATGGTGAAGAGACTAAAAAGATGAAGGAATTAACGGCCAGGGCGGTTATCGACCGTATTTATTGAAGGGCTTGTGTGAATAGGGGGAAAGCGAATGCCGCAGGTCATTGGCGTGGATGTAGGAGGCACAGGCATTAAAGGGCTTGTGGTCAATGAAGCAGGAGTCGTTCTGGTGGAAGCTACATGTGCAACCGAGGCCCAGTTGGGCCGGAAGGCTATACTTGTCCAGCTGCGCGGGTTAGTAAGTGAACTGTTGTCTAGCTGTGAAGAAGTGAAGGCACTGGGTATTGCCTCGGCAGGAAGGGTGAATGTGGAAACGGGTGAAGTGATCCACGCAACGAACAATTTACCTGGCTGGCAGGGAATGCCACTGACGCAGTGGGCAACAGCGGAATTTGGCCTGCCTTCAACTGCTGATAACGACGCCAATGCTGCACTGCTCGGCGAGGCGTGGCTTGGCACCGGCCGCGGTAAGCAGAACCTGGTTATGCTGACACTCGGAACTGGGGTCGGTGGGGCCAATATGGCATTTGGCAGGATGTTACGGGGAGTAGACTGGCGCGGTGGGGACTGGGGGCACAGTGTGCTGGTGCCTGACGGTCGGCCTTGCAATTGTGGCAAACGCGGCTGCGTGGAGCAATACATTTCCGGTAGTGCACTGATGCGGCTGGCGCGGGAACAGAAGGGCAACACGTATACTCACGGCCGAGAGATTATGACCGCTGCAAGACAGGGAGAAGCAATAGCGTTGTACATTCTAGAGCGTTACATATCTGATTTGGCCTCGGTTATTGCGAATATATCTGCCTCGATAGATCCGGAATTGATTATTCTTGGTGGCGGTGTGACCCATGATCAGGCTATATGGTGGCCGATGCTTACCGCTAAGTTGTCCAGTTTCGGATTGGCAGACCGGGTTGCAGTGGCTGAATTCGGTAACTGGGCAGGCTGTTTCGGGGCGGCGCAGCTGGCCTTGGAACACCTGCGTAAGGACGGCGTTGGCTGGTCTGAAGGCAGTGACAGGGAGGAGACAAAGCATGGGGATTGAGCAGGAGAAACACAGTGATATCGTCATTATTGGCGGTGGTCTTGGCGGGACTGCAGCTGCGCTGGCTGCAGCCAAGGCAGGGCAACGGGTACTTTTGACGGAAGAGACGGACTGGCTTGGCGGTCAATTGACCTCACAGGCAGTACCGCCAGATGAGCACCGCTGGATTGAACAATCTGGCAGTACAGCTTCGTACCGTGAGTTCCGCAGCCGGGTCAGAGATTACTACAGACGGAACTACCCGCTTACGGATGTCGCCAAGAGCGATCCTGTTCTTAACCCCGGTAATGGCTGGGTGAGCCGCTTGGCGCATGAGCCGAAGGTCGCGCTTGCTGTTTTGCATGAGATGCTTGTGCCTTACGTGAACACCGGTCGGATCGAGGTGCTCTATCATACCGTGCCAGTACATGTAGATACAGCAGGTGACCGGGTGACTGGCGTGACTGTGCGTGAAGAACGAAATGGGGGATTAATTAAGCTCCAGGGTGCCTATTATCTGGATGCTACAGAATGCGGTGATCTGCTTCCCCTTGCGGGAGTAGAGTATGTAAGTGGAGCGGAATCTCGGCGGGATACGGGTGAGCCACATGCCCTGGATGAAGCGAACCCGCTAGACATGCAGTCGATTACCCATGTGGCGGCAGTGGATTATGTGCCGGGAGGAGACTTCACGATCCCTCGTCCGAGGGATTATGATTACTGGCGTCAGTATGTTCCCTCGTTCTCACTGTATCCGATCCTGAGCTGGTACGCTTCGGATGCTAATGATACCTCCAAGCTGAAAGAGTTCACGATGTTCCCGAATGATCAGGGCATAACCCCCCTGTGGGATTATCGGCGGATCGTTGACCCGGCTATATGGTCAGAGTCACTGAATGATGGTGAAGTCACGCTGCTCAACTGGGCACTGAACGATTATTACGCCGGGCCGATCATTGGCGTATCGCCGGAGGAACGCGAGCGGCATCTGGAAGCGGCGAGGCAACTAACTCTTTCTTTAGTATACTGGCTTCAGACAGCAGCTCCCCGACTGGACGGCGGAAAGGGTTATCCAGGAGTAAGGCTGCGTGGAGATGTGCTCGGTACGGAAGACGGTCTCGCGAAAGCACCGTATATTCGGGAATCACGGCGAATCCGAGGCGTATATACCATTACCGAGCAGGATGTGAGCAAGGCATTGCGCGGAGCAGAGGGAGCCAAACGTTACGAGGATAGTGTGGGTGTCGGCAGTTATCATCTGGATCTCCATCCAACAACCGTGAGCCAGCGGACTTTTTATATACCGAACCATCCCTATGAGATTCCGCTGGGTGCACTCATCCCGGTGCGAGTCAAGAACTTGCTTGCGGCTTGCAAAAATATCTCCATGACCCAGATTGCGAACGGTTGTTACCGTCTGCATCCCACCGAATGGAATATTGGCGAGGCTGCGGGCACCCTTGCTGCTTATGCAATTGCACAGCAAGTAGAGCCCTCAGAGGTGAGGGTTTCGGCGAAGCATCTTCACGACTATCAGGCACAGCTGATTCGCCAGGGTGTTCAGCTTCATTGGACAGATGCGGAACTGGCAGGGGAGTGTTAGACAGACTTTTAAGAGAACATTGCTATCTTCAGAACACATAAGCACTCGAGATACCAAAGGGATAAAAAAATGATTCCTGTTCTGAACAGGAATCATTTTCTATAAGTCGATTAATTCTCTTTATGCATCTGTTTTTACAATAGTGTCATTGCAGATGATCGTTCTCATCAACACTGCGATGATTATCCCATGGTCTGCTGTGAATCTTTCTTTTGTCCTACATAGATATTAGTACTTGGTTTGATGGCTTTGTATCGAATTTCAATCTCTGTGACCCCATCCTCAAATGTAATATACAACTTTTCATTATACTCCAGAGCTTCTGTATGTCTGGGCTTCACTGGTGTTCGTCCCCGGACGACTGTGCAGTTCGTGTCATGCCGTACCAATAACGTTTCCTTTTTACCAGCCTCCAGCCAAATTCGTCCCGACTCCGGTACCTTAACCCCAATGTCCATACGATCAAATAGTTCACTGAGACTTACTTTCCGTCGCTCCAATGAAGTCAGTGGCCAATTCGTCACGGGAATATCTTCTCCGTTTGCAGTGGCCAAGAAGTATCCTTCCAGCCTTCCGCGAAATACAGGTTTTGGTTTCAGTACAAACCAATACAGGGCGAAGATTCCCCCGGCTGTGAGGAGACCGAGTCCCGTATATAGAAGTATCTTTTCACGTAAAGAATGAATTTTCAACTGGATGTCTGCGGTTACACTCGCGCCTTCGGAATCCGTTGCGGTCACCTTGATAAATGAACTACCGGTGTGGAGCGAAGACCAACGCAGTATATTACCTTCAATGACAGCGTCTCCGAGTTTGCGCTCACTCCCACCTTCTGCGAGGGCATACGTTAATGGGTCATTATTGGCATCCTTAAAATAGTTGCTTAGGTCAACTTCTGTATTGCTATCGTCTTTGGATAACACCATGGACTCCCCGGTTGCTACGGGGGCCTGATTCGTAATATCTACTTCAACCGGAGTGATCTCCCGATAAAAGTCAGGACCATCAATCCGAAGACCCCATGTGTATAGATCCGATTTTGGAAAAGTGTATTTTCCCGTAAATCCGCTGCCTGTATTAGTCAAAGGGATGCGCTCTGTTTTTCCATCAGACGGGGTGACAATGAGTTCTGCTTCAAGTCCCTTGTAAACATTCAAATCCTGAATGGGTTTAGGGTCCACTGCCTGATCGTAGAGAGAGGCTTCAAATGTGATGCTTTTCCCCTTTACTGGCTGTTCCGTTGCCATATGTGCAACCGCAGACACGTTGTAGTTTCCAAGTAGGTTGATCTTCACCAAATCTCCGCTGCGCCCCTTGAATTTCAGCTTGAATTGTCCTTTGACCGGACGAATGATCTTCATTAGAGCATATTTATCAGATCGGATGAAGCTGACATTGCTGGACTGATAATACAGCTGAGCTTCAGAGACAGCATGATCAGAGAGCATGATAATGTTGGCATCCGCCATGCTTGAATTGGGGATGTCCACAGTTACCTCCTGCATTGCCCCTGTTGCTGTTACTGCTGCCACAGATACAAGAACAGATTGAATCTGATCTGCAAAAATGCGGTTGAAAATTTCAGGCAAGTCGTCTGCACTTCCCGTGATAAAGGAAGATCCACCAGTTTCCTGAGCAATTCGCTCCAGTTCAGCGGGGTTAACCGTACCATCGCGGTTTAGTCCGACGGTATAGATTGGATAATTAGCTTTTTGAGCCATCTCAATCACCTTGTCTACATCTTTGGATGAATCAGCTGGTGTTCTGCTCGACGAGCCACGCAAATCCGTTTCCCCATCAGAGAGCAAAATCATAAATGGCTTTCGTTTGTCCGTCTGAGACTGTTCAAGCAAGCTCGCACCTCGGCGCAAGCCAAGTCCAAGATCTGTATAGCCTGAGCGTTTTAAGCCATCAACACGACTACGAAGGTTATTTCGTGCCCCAGAGGATGATATGTCCATTAGAGGTACGGATGAAGTGATTTGATCATTATAAGCTACGAATCCCAGTCGGGTCTTAGGTCCACTACTCATATCCATAAACATATGTATAACTTCTTCGGCGATGCGATCTTTGTCGGTCTCATTCATAGAGTAGCTAACATCCAGGACAAACATGGCATCGAGCCCGTCATACGCGTGGGTCTTGACAGATGATTCCGCGTAGATGCTGCCAATGTTCCCTGCTGGAATTAAAATGCTAATCACCAATAGGGAAAGCAGTATTTTTTTGCATTTAATTAATATCATGTGAGGCTTCGAATCTCCTTTCTAGTTTGAAAACTTCGGTACACTTTTTGGGGAATATTAAATTTTTTTCAAAAACTTTTTCTTAATCACGATATAACGCCGTTATGCGTAGTTTTCATTGATTGAGAATAATGCAACAGCGCATACTTTCAGTCTTTTTACTCTTGATTAGGGGGAAAACCCCACTAGTCTTAAATCATTCAACTTCATCCAAATTATAGGATATTATATATCATCGGCATGATCCGTAAGGAAGTGAAGCGAATTCCAAAAATTAGTTCTATAGGTATATCGAAGGTTGTAAAATGAGCTTTTAGACCTATAGTGGGTAATATTGACAAAACATATCGCTGATGATTAAGATGAATTCCATAAATCTCCAAAGCAAACGGCATAATCTGGTACATAAGTTCCAGTCGTATGTTGACAGCTCGTTCTATTGGTCTTGTGTTTGCTGGGAATAGTGATTCTCCTGGATCATGACCGAAGACTGATAGAGACGTGCGGAGTGTCAAAAATTGATGGAGGGGGGGAAGCATTCGCCCGAATGGATCATCATCTTGGCGGATGTTGCCTGAATGGACATTATTAATCAAACGAACCGAACGATGCTTTTTGAAGAAATCAATCCCGAGAAGTTGGACTTGATCACCATTGTTGGTGATGTGAAGGGCATCGACAGTCTGAGTGACGATAAGATCAAGGAGATTAACGAACATTTGCTTGTTCGCAGCTTCGATGAGTTCCTGGACAAGTTCTCACCTAGCGTGTACTCCTTTTTCAATGCGGTAAACCAGAAAGTCATGTATACGCTTAAAAAGCCGGAAGGTATCCCGGACGAAGCTATCTCAGAGATCAAGATCGACCATAGTAACGACTTTCTGAGAATGCTGTTCACCCTGATTGATACCAAACGTAGTCAAGGTATTACGAACGTTGATTTCAAGTTTGAAAATCTGCTTGATATGATCTCACCGAAAAAAGTTATGGATGACATTCGTCAGGTACGTAAGGAAATCCATTACATGTATGGCCAGCATGAGAAGCTGGATGACGGCGATCCGAAGAAGCTGGATATCGGGGATAAGCTGAATGTCATGTTTGAAGATGCAAGCCGGAACTATAACAATGTCATGGCCATGCTTCCACTCGCCATTGAAGATATTAAGACCCGTTTGTTGCTGGGCCGTGCACAAGAAGAAACTTCTTCCGAAGCGATTCAGGTAGGACAACTTACGATTGGTGAGAGCGGAGAATTGAAAATTATCGAAGCTCCGAAGAGTGATAACAACGAGCTGATGCTTCTTGATGAAGCAACAAGCACTGATTTGACGCAAGTATTTGCCGAAGATTACGATTCACTTTCCGAGACACCTTCGCCGTATGTACAGGATCTGGTGGTCCGCACATTCTGCCCGCTTCCTGCGGTACAGTCTGAAGTGGATACTGCTGTTGAAGTGCAGAATTACAATACATACCTGGAGTTTTACAAAAACGCCAAGGATGATTTTGTTAAAACGGTAAAACCGTTGGTCGAGAAAATATTGGGTGTCAAAATGTTCTTTGACCAATATGCGATTAAGAACAAAGGTATGCTTCCTTCCATGCTGATCTCCAATGCCAAACTGGATATGCTCGTCAAGAGCAGTAATATTCCGCGGCTTGAGACATATCTCAACACTGTCAACGCAAAGAATGATTTTACCGATACGATTTGGTTCGGTATCGTTCCTTCCGTAGAACTGGAAAATACAGGCCAAGTCAAAGTCAGCCGTGCCCGTTTCCGTGGTAACGAGAAAGTGGTTAAACAAGACGGAAACAGCATGGAATCTCTGGCAATGCTCCTGCAAGTTGTTAAGGATTACAAGGTGCAGGTGTTCTTCAGCTTTGAATCCGGGGAAGAAACCACCTTCAGCAGCATGGCTACCGCAGGTATTGATAAGTATATCGATAAATGTTCAGTGTTGACCCGTAAGGAATATAGCGAATTTGCCATTCCGAGTGCTCCAAACTTCACGATTATTCCCAAGGAGAAATCGGGTGTCGTTATCGACAGCCGCATGCTTCAGACGGAGAATGGTGTGGAACTTTCCAAGGAGAAGGAAGACATTCTGAAACTGTGGATTGAAGGCGTGTATGTTGGAGCGTCCTATGTATCTGCAGGGATTGTTGCTGCGTATCAGTGTCCGGAATACCTGAAAGGGGCTTTCAAGAACGTCAACCGTGATTATCCAGGTGTGCGTTTTGACATTGAGGCAGGGGACAACAGCTTGCGTGTTGTAACAACGATGACCAAAGAAATTTCCGGATTTACAAATACCATCAAGGATTTGATTAACCGAAAAAACTTTGGATTTATTTTCTCATCGGAAAATGCCCAAATCCAGGATAGCGACATCAAACGGATTACGGTCTATAAAGCGAGAAGTATGGCGATGTCCGAAGATGGTTTTGATTCCTTGTACAAAACACTTGTGAGTACTTACATTGAGCGCTTGCTCCGTTTCCAAACCGGTGATTTCAAGCATGAAAATATCGTCAAATTCTTCAGCAACAATCCGAGCAGTCAGAAGAGCCGGTGGCTGGGAACTCGAGGGTCGATCAATTCGATCATTCAGGAAGGCGACGATATGAGCTTTATCATCGATGAAAAGAGCAACATGTGCCATATTGACCTGGTATTTAACGGCAACGTGAAGAACCTGGAGGTCATGATTACCAAAGGCACCAGTGCGATGAAAGTGTAAGAAAACCATTGGAACAAGTCTGATTATTAAATATGATTCATGAAACAACGCATTATAGACATTTATTTTGGTGTTAGAGGCAGACTTCATCGTCTTGCCTTTATACATATATTCCGGTACCTCTCCCGAGATGGGGAGCATACCGGGCACATTTTTTCCTAATCTTAAGGAGGTTTTTATTAATGGGTTTTGTATTGAAAGTAGAAGGCGCAGAAACAATCGAATTGGGAATGGATAATATCCGTACAGTTGTGTATGACACGGATACACCAGATGATTCCAACGCTAGATCCACAGATGTAGGCGCAACACTTCGCATCAGCGGCAAAATTATCACTGCAACCGACGGTGACAATGCAGATGACACGATGAAACTTGCTTTGTGGTCCCTCGTGCCTGCTGAAAAAGCGGATTGCTACCGCAAAGTAACCCTGGAAGTGGTTGCAGCAGATCAAGTGGTACGCAAAATTTACTTGCCTAACGCATTTGTTGTGGATTACACAGAGCGCTTCGGTGATACCGAAGGCGTAGGTGAATTCAGCCTGTTCATCAAACAGAAAAAAGACAAAACTGAATTCACTAAAATTGAGGGCGGCTTCCCTGTATAAAGGGAACAACTGTTGTCTTGGGCCAGTTCGTTCTGGTCCGGAACAACGCTGTCATGTTAAGGGGCCCTGGTGCCCCTTAATCTTTATTTACGCCCGAATACGGCAGGGAGGCAGGAAAGAATACCATGAAAGATTATTATGCCGTGCTTGGTGTAGAACGTGAAGCTTCTCCGGAGCAGATCAAGAAGGCTTATCGTCAATTGGCGAAAAAATTTCACCCGGATGTCAATGGGGGAGATGCACAGGCAGAAGCGCGTTTCAAGCAAGTACATGAGGCATACAGTACACTCGGAAATTCCGAGCTTAGAGCAGCATATGATCAGCAGCTTCGCACTGGACGTAATACAGGTCAAGCAAAGGGTTCAGCATCCGATACAGCCAGATCTAGTAAAGGCAATACGAAGTCCGGGAGTGCAAATGCCGAGAAGGTGTGGTCGGATCCATCGCGGATGCAGGAACAGTTCGAACAATTTTTTGGCTATCACCCCAAAGGCAAGGAAAGTCCAAACGGTGGCAAAGCCGGTCCCAATAAAGGAATGGATATGTCCGCCATGTTTGACCGATATTTCGGAGTTCGAAAAAAGTAGACCGGTAGCTCGTTATGGATCAAGCCGGTTCAGGCGGAGGTTATGGAAGTGAAACGAGGAAGGTCGGTATTGACGATGGGGCTTGACGCTTGCGTCGCCATGATTTCGTTAGCCGTGCTGTATTACATATTTATCATCAACCGGGATATGAGTGCCCAATGGGTAACTGGAATTATCGTGGTCCTCTCTGGAGGAGCATACCTGTATTTTAAATACATGCCAGCCACCAAGGCGGAAAAGAAGAAATTGTCTTCGCGTGTCGTGAAGCTCGTCCTCCTGGACGACGACGGCACAAGTGTGAAGGAATGGTATATTCAGGGCGAAACGAGTGTTTTGATCGGGAAAAGTTCGAAGAACAGCGAGGCTGACATTGATCTGTCCGATACACCCTATGC
Organism: Paenibacillus taichungensis; assembly: GCF_050994985.1. NCBI lineage: Bacteria > Bacillati > Bacillota > Bacilli > Caryophanales > Paenibacillaceae > Paenibacillus > Paenibacillus taichungensis. Next base: position 978,378 of record NZ_CP194720.1, read on the forward strand.
GTCTCTCATTAGCTCGCAGCATGCCGTATTGAACAAAGCCTCGGGTCAATGGTTTATCGAGGATATCGACTCGGCCAGTGGGGTAGGTGTACGTAAAGGAAATCAAAGCAGAGCATCCAAATTGGAAATCGAAGAACCCAGCCTGATTGAGGCAGGGGACTTAATTTATATTGCCAATACCCGCATTTTGGTGAAATAACGTTGGCGTACATCATACAAGCTTACGGGGGAATGAAACGAAATGAGTCTGACTAGATGTGGAAACGGACATATGTTCAGCACGAGACGGCACGGCAATACTTGTCCATATTGCAATCTGGCCGTTGAATCGCCAGCTACCAGTAATGGTGAGGCAGCGGGTGCAGTCCCACGCGCACCTCGTACGGCAGAGGATGACAGAACGATGCCATACCTGGGCGAAACGACAGGAATTGAACCGGTAACGGGATGGATGGTGTGCATCGAGGGTCCGCAGATGGGCCAGGATTATCGAATAATGGCTGAAAAGAACTTTATTGGACGTTCGGAAGAGATGCATGTTCGCATTCTCGGGGATAACACGATTTCTCGGCGTAATCACGCGGTGATTGTGTACGATCCCAAAAAGCGGAATTTCTATTTGCTGCCCGGCGATGCTTCTGGCCTCGCATATCACAATAATGAAGCAGTCTATTCTCCGGTGGAACTGGCTGCCTACGATGTTATTCAATTGGGACGCAGCAAATTCATTTTCATTCCATTGTGCGGTGTGCACTTTGAATGGGAGCAACAGTGAACACCTTCATGATTTTGTGGAACGACAAGGAGCTAACGCCCTACTGGGTACTTGCGGGTGGCTGTTTGTTGATTTGGTTGCTGTTATTCGCACGAAGCCGGATTCCGGTAAGGCAGCGTGACGATAGACCGGTTGGAGTTCAAATTGGCAATGGACAGACCATTGGTGCTCGCAATGAACAGGACGATTATTTTGCCTGTGCCGTGCAGCCGCATGGTGTACTTGCTGTACTCGCAGATGGAATCAGTGGATTGTCCGGTGGAAAAGTGGCGAGTACGACTGCCGTGGAAACATTTATCCGGGAGTTTGAAGAGTTGGAGCGGTTTCCTGATCCGGAAGAGTTCTGGGATACTTCTTCCCATGCGGCAAATCAGGCCATCCTTCGGAATTTGCTGGGCGTTCCCGGAGGGACAACATTGGTGTCTGCCATGATCAAGGGCAGGGATTTGTATTGGGGTGCGGTAGGAGACAGCATCTTGGCCGTGTTTCGCAAAGGAGAGCTGCTTGCCATCAATCACAAGCATACACTGGAAAGCCAACTTGAAGAACAGTATATGTCTGGCGAGATCTCGGAGCAGGAGGCACTTGACAATCCGCAGCGCAAAAGGCTGGTCAACTATTTGGGGTACGACCATTTTAAACAAATGGAAATCGCGGACGAGCCGTTTGCACTGCAGCCGGCGGACAAGATTGTGTTATGCAGTGACGGGGTATACAACTCCCTCACGGAGATGGAACTGGAGACCATTCTGGCGCAAGATATTCCGCCATTTGATGCAGCCCAGGCCATCATTGATTTAATTGAAGAAAAACAGCTCGTGCATCAGGATAACGCCACGATTATCATTTTGGAGCAAGGATGGTAACAGATCGGGCAACGCACAGGGACGGGAAATGGGGAGACGGATGAGGAAGGAGAACAGTGAATTCAAGACGGCTTTTGTCTCAGAGGCGGGGTCTTTCCTGAAAAATCGGGATTTCTACGGCTGCGTTGAACTGGAAGACTGGGCTTGTTATGTCATTGCAGATGGTCTGGACACCGATACGGAAGTGAATAGTGCACAGATCACAGTACAGACCATTCTGGAATCCTTTTTGGAAAAGCCAACCATGTCCAAACGCAGACTGACGGAATATATCAAGATCGCACATGAATGGTTGCAGTATGAAAGCCGCCGAGTCAGGCTCAAAGCGGGATTCGTTATTGTTGTAACAGATTATACACGCATGGTGTGGGCATCGGCCGGACATAGCCGCTTGTATCATTTCCGGGGAAATAGGCTTGCACTAAAAAGCAAGGATCATAGTGTAGCTGCCCAACTGGCAGCGGAAGGCCAGATTGCAGAGGATCGTGTGGATCAGCATGATGAACGCGGCAATCTGAATGAATACGCGGGCAAACCTGGCATGATCAAACCGTATGTATCCGATAAGGTCAAGCTTGCCGATGGTGATGTGCTTGTTCTATGCACCCCTGGATTATGGGAAGGTGTGCAGGATGCCGAGATGATTGATGCGGTGGAAGGTGCCAATGACCCGCAGGCGCTGGCCGACACGTTGGAAGAAGTGATGCTCAGCAAGCAACGTTCACGAATCGAGAATTATAGTGCGGCAGCCATCTATGTGAACAAGATTTTTCATGAAGAACCCAAGAACCGTAAGAAGTGGATTAAACGGATTGCCATCATGTTGATTATGCTCCTGATTTTTGGCGGAGCCGGCATATTCTACGCGGTGAAAAGCGCAGCCAAAAAAGCCGAGCTGGTCGTAGATATGCTGCAATACGAACAGAACGCTGACCAGTACGTGAAGGAACAGGAGTACGCCAAGGCCGTCTCAGATTACAGTCTTGCTCGCAACAATTCGATCAAAGTAAAGGACCCTGTGCACAAAAAGTTGCTGACTTCGAAGATGGCTGCTGCTCAGACATTGGTTGACGGCGAGGCTCATCTGAAAGAAGGGGATATTCCCAAAGCAACCGCTAGTTACACCAAAGCACTGGAATTGTCTGAGTCCTACAATATGTTCAACCGTGAAGTCATTCAGGAACGTTTGGAACAGATGACCACCTTTCAGCAAGTACAAGACTGGATCACTGAGGGAGATCTGAAACTCCAGAACGGAGACTACAGTGGAGCGATCATTTTGTATAAAAGGGCCAGAACAGCGGCTACGGAAACAGCATATAAGGAAGCGCTGAAGGAAGTTGCCACCAAACTGGAGACGGCCGAAACCAAACGAGCGGATATCAAGCGCCAATCCAGACAACTTCAGGCCGATACGCTGGAACAGAAGGGTGACCGCTTCAATGAAGCCGGAGATTATAGTGGCGCAATGGATGCCTATGCTTCGGCACAGGAAATTTATCAGGAGATCGATATGTTGGAACGGGTGCTGGCTATGGAGCGGAAAATAAATAAGCTGGATGAGAAACTGAATCCACCTGTACCGGCGGTTGATCTTACTCAGGATGCGGCAGGGTTAGGAACAACAGATACGTCTGGTTTGAATTCGGACTGGACCGGGAATGCGGGAGGAATGAGCGCAAGCAATTCAGTGGGAAGTACTTCTTCTGCGGGTAATGCCTCTTCGGTCGGAAGTGGAACTGTGGATGCTTCTGGGTCCGGGTCTTCTTCAGGGAAAACGACAAGCAATGCTAGCATTAATTCCGCCTCAAAGGCTAAAGGAAGCACCGACACCACCGAGGCTGAAGCGAATGAACAGGAAGCAACGGAAGGAGGAGATTCGTGATGAAAGATATTATTCGTGACCGTCTAAACAAGATGGAGGATCTGGAACAACGTCGCATGCTCAAAGACCTCATAACAGGCGTTTTTCTTAATTTGGTCGAGTATCAGGAGACGCTAAACAAACAGATCGAGCAACGTGTGTTTGACGAGGTGGTACCGCTGGAGGAACGCCACGATGTATATGTCACATTATGTCCGCGGGAAGATTTGGACCCCATTCATGAATTTCTGTATCCGATTCTTCCGGAGGATGTTGCACCGCAGACTGTTTATTTGAGCGAGGCTTCAGATGCGCTGGCACGTAAGGAAGAGATGAATTTATTCACGTTCTACATGGAATGTGGGCAACAGGAGCTCCAATCCCTGCTGAAAAGTAATCGGACATTCCGCGGGGAGATTGTAACGAGTGAAGGCAGACATGCCATAACGGTTCGGTTGAAATCAAGTACAGCGTATATCTCCAAAATTGAAGAACTGTACCGGGTCTTTCGTAAAAACAGCCTACCATGGAAATCGATTAATGCACCCTATGTGTTCAAATTCGTTGATTGTGTTCTAGTGGGTTCTGACGATGGAGATGCATGGGACAAACAGCATGTGGTCAAAGAACTTTCAATCCATTTGGAGGAGTTTGAGTCATATAAAAGAACGAACATGATTCCCCTTTGGAATATTCAGCAGCTTGATATGAAAACAGGTGGATTCCCTGTCCCGGCTTCGGACCGCATCAATTATGAACATGTGTTACCGCTCCGCAAAACAGGGACTGAGCACGGGTATCTGGTGGATGGAGACGAATCGCATATTCGATATATCAAAAGATCGGAAGAAGATATCACCATCGTATCTCCGCTGGAGAAATCCGATTCATGGACGGTGTTGAAAATAGCCGGTCCCGTCGCAACCCGCATTGGGAGGATGGACTTTCCGCTGTTTTCCAACAACAAACGGGAAGGGTTTGCCGGTAAATATGCGCGTCAGGAAGGACGCTCTGTACGATCCAAAGGGGAGATTGCCCGCATGGTTCATGCTTTCCAGGCAGCGGAGGGATTGGAACTGGAAGATGTGAAAGTGGTGGCACCTGGGCCTACCCTGGGCATCACGTACCCGCTTAATGGATTTGTTAGCGATCATGTCCGTGTTGAGGCAGATAAACATCGAATGATTTTGAGGTTCAGCAAACACGGAATTCAGCCAGAGCAGGCTATTTTTCTGGATGATTTGCTGAGCTTTCTGGTATCCGAGATCCAGTTGGCTTTCCCTGAATATCGCTGCGAAGGGGAATGGATGTGAGCTCAACATGAATTATATATGGGATCTGATTATTCGCGCCAAGCGTAATGGAACTGATCTGAGAGACGTAACTTTTGTTCCTGCACGTGTATATTCGCCATACATGGAATTAAGTCATACGAACCTGAATGCTTCAGACGTGGAACGTACGATTGAAGTCAATCCATATTATCGTTTTTTTGATATTTTCAGGGATTTGTTCGATATCAATAACGAAGAGCAGGTGGAATTGCGGGAGACGCTCTTTGATTTGGTCATTCATTTTCTGGCGGATATGGATTTGATGCAGGGGATGAATAAAAGGGAGTATTACATTCGCTTCATTTTGAATGATATGCATTCGGGTGTATACGGGAAACGGATACGGCGGCGACTGGAGTTGTTCGGACGGGAGGAGCAGGAAGTGATCGCCTGCAATATGCTCCGTCTGTACGATACGGGAGAGGCCGTTCATCTGCTGAGGGATACTCTTGTCCGGATGTTCCCGCGTTCAACCCTTTATGCCAATTGTGAGGAGAAGGATGAATTGCTCTTATATATTGGTCAGGTAGAACGGACGGAAGCGAAGGAGAAGCTGGAATTGATTCTTGAACTCTTCCTGCCGGTTCGTTTTGACACGGAAATATACTGGGGGCATCATTTTGGCATTCTGGATGTGGACTATACGATGATACAGGACGGTATTGCCCTATATTAAGCAGCATCAGCAGTTGTAAGGAGGAAGTATAGATGAACGGCTATTCATACCGATTGTATCCCGATGCCACGGGCAGGGAACGGGCCAGAGGAACCATGCGTTATACACGCGAAGAGTTGATGGACATGACCACATTTCAATTACGGAATATTTGTTACAAGGAGCGACTGGTTGAGGGATTGGGGCCCCGCACGGAGCGTGAAGAACTGATTCGGATTATTCTGAAATTTTTGGGAGCGGACGATGTATTGTGGATCGATCAGTCTTTGGAAGGCGGATTCGAGCGCATACAAAAGGCCATTTCTCGTCATATGACGGCTCCTATGAGCAGTGATGGAGGTATTAGTGTGCCCGCGCGGCTGATTCTGTACGAAGGATTGAAAGTGGACAAGCTGGATCAGTACGTAGTCACGGCACCGGGTGGTTTAACCGAGTCCAACGTACTTTTGGTCAATGAGAGTATGGAGCTGTGTGGCATCTTTAATCTGGTTAAGGACGAGTCCATATCCGGAACCTTTTATTTGACTGCAGGAAGTGGAGCGACCTGGAAACGATCGGGAAACAGACAGTACAATCTTCTCTTTTTCCGTAAACGCGATTCGGAATATCTATATCAGACCTATTACTCTAGCAGGCCTCTTCCTCCGGTTCATATTCAATATACTCAAATTCCACTGGCCGATCTGGACATCCGGGAACTCGAACCGACAGACGCTGTACTTGCAATTGACTTTGGCACCTCCAACACGACGGCAGGCGCCTATTTGCATAATGGTTATATTCAGGCACCAAGCAGCCAGGATTTACTGAATGGGCGGGTTCGTATGGATGCCATTAACTATGTGGCTTTTCCCGATCCTACATACAAAGACACGGACTGGATCGAGGTTCTGCCTACGGCCATCGGTGTCGCGGAGTGCTCAGATCCAGCGAACATTCGTTACGAGTTCGGCTATGAAGCGTTGCGAAGCATGCGTCGGGGAGGGTACAGCAGCCGGGCGAGTGTCTTCCGCAGCATGAAGCGCTGGGTAAACAATTACAACAAAATGGAAGAGATCGTCGATGTTCATGGCAATGCGGCCATGGTTTCTCGTATGGATCTGCTGCGTGCGTACATGAATTACATCATCCGAACGGCAGAGCATCAGTTCAAGTGTAAGTTTCGCCATGTGCATTTTACCAGTCCCGTGAAGATGAAAGCACAATTTTTGCAGATGTTCGGAGAGATGCTTCCGGATTATCGGATTGAGCAGACGTATGCGCTGGATGAGGGAATGGCTGTACTCTATAACACCCTTGCTGACGGGATGGAACGCGGTGCTTTCATGGAAGGGCAGACGTATCATGCGCTCGTGATTGATTGTGGCGGTGGAACAACTGACCTGTCATCTTGTGCATTTACGATCGAGGACGGACATATGGCTTACAAGCTGGATATCCATACTACATACGAAAATGGGGACACGAACTTCGGAGGTCACAACATTACCTATCGTATTATGCAGTTCATGAAGATCATATTCGCCGACTACTATAGCGGACGACATCAGGTGACGGATATCGATAGCCTGATCGAGGCACCCGGTGCGGACGTGTTCCGCCAGGTGGACGAAGAAGGTGTGAAATCCGTCTATCAGAAGCTGGAACAACGCTATGAAGAGGCAGAACATATCATCCCGACTGCGTTTGCGCGTCGAGAGAATCGTTCACGAGATGAGTATCTTCGGGTGAGAGGCAACTTCTACTTTCTGTGGGAAATCGCAGAAGAGATGAAGCAGCAATTTTTCCGCAAAACCGGCATCTTGCGTAACCGATTCCACTCGGAGATGGAGGACGATGGGGATAGTGACCTGCAGATCACGACCATGGAACGTTGGTTTCTGTCCGTGGAACGTAGTGGTGAACTGAAAGATGAATATGAGTTCCCTGATGTGGTTTTTAATATCAAGGAGATTACCCAGCTGATTAAGGCTGATATCTATGAGGTGGTTCGCAAGTTTTTGGATGATTTCTATCGGCAAGGGCGGATGAGCCAATATTCGATTATCAAGTTGACAGGTCAGTCCTGTCGCATTGATGTATTTCGGGAAGCACTGAAAGAGTTCGTTCCAGGCAGAAGCATTGAGTTTCGGCAAAAACCTGCGGAAGGACGTGTACCTGATCTTAAACTTGCCTGCCTTCGAGGGGCGATTCGTTATCTGAGTGCCCGCAAAACAGGAAGCGTTCAAGCCGACATCACGCATGATGCCGCAGTAATTCCGTATACCGTAAGTGCCTACACGCATAATGGACGTGAAAAAATGCTGATCAGCAGTCTGGATCGGAGTGACGGCATTCCGGGCAGCATTTCCCGTCCATTCGAGACGGCAGAAGTGGAGTTGTACCTTAGCGGAAGTGATGGTCAACTGAGACAGAAATTCGTCTATGCCAACCGTCCGGATGCCTATAAAGAGGTGCTCTACGAAGACATCCGGGATCAGTACGGAGATAAAATCCCGCAGGATGATACGGACTCCATCGTGAATGGAGAAACGAAGTTTTTTGTTTTTCCGGATGACCGTCATTGGGGGTTTCATGTATTGCCGGTTGCGCGCAGGAATGAACGATTGTATCTGGGGCCGCAGAAGCTGCTTCCATTTGAAACAGACTTGTCGGAACTCGACTTCTTTGACGGAATGAAGTGAGGACCGAGAGCAGAAAGGAGGGACACCGCTCATGTTCACATATTCGTATCCGCATTTTAACAAGGGAAGAATCCTGAAAACATCCATGTTGGAGGGGCTACGCGATTTCCCCAGAGACTACATCGAACTGTACTATCGCGGTTATGCAGATGGCATTCTTGCAGGTGCAGAGGTGGAAGTGTTTCCGGACAAGCTGATTGTTGCTCCTGGGATGGTGCTGCATAAAGGAAGGCTTTACATGCTGACAGAGCCTATGGAACTGGCATACCGAGCTACGGGCCGGGTCAATGTGCTGAAGCTTCGGTTTACTGCGGAGGAGACCGTGAGTGACATGACGATAAGCCATTCGGAACTGCTTCTGGATGAAGAGACAACATGCACATCTGGAGAGTTGGAGCTCGCTCGATTCAAGCTGAAGGAAGGGGCCCGGCTGCGGCGGGACTACCAGACCTTTGCTGACTTGGCAACGGAGTTCAACACACTGCATGTCATTCATGTCCCTTATGCAGCCGAGGGGGCAAGCACCTTATCCCCTGTTGTCATGAAGGATTATGCCGAGAGATTGCTTCGAACGGGCACCTCTGATCCCCAGGATCTGGTCTTCGCCATGATGTGTCTTAATGAAGGAACGGTTGCGCGCAGCGTCATTTTGCATCACATTGCCAGTCGATTGGCGCTGGAGTACAGAGAATACGATAATGCGCAGATTCATCGATATCTGGATCGTATATTGGCGAATGCAGCTCGGGGAGCGGGACGTTCGGGTATGCCGGTGGGCGGACCGCATCGAATGATTGTAGATTGATTCATCAAAAGGAAAGGAAGTGTGTTCTTCATATGGAATATCTTGATCGCAAAGTGATTCCAATATTATATAGCCAACGTGGAAATGAAGTGGATGATCAGAATGGTGAAGTAGAAGAGGCGGTTAGATTGGCATATAAATCCCAGGCTGTTGATTCAGCAGAGCTACCAGCGAGGCTCCGTATTGGAAAGGAGAATGTGTTTCTAAAACGCACTGAGTTGTACGACAGTAGGGTAAGCATATCCCTTCCCCGTTCGTTGCGTTTAATTTCAGAGAAGGAAGCGAGCATAAAGTATCCTTCGTCTCATCGGCCGGAATGGATCTACACGAACGACTCGGGCACGGTCAATTTTACGTTCAACAGGTTGGAGCATCGAATTTCGGAAGCGGAACTGACTTCCTTTACCGAAACGATGGCGAATGTCGTTCGCGGAACGCAGCCTGTCAGACAATGGGACAAACACGGCGTTCGTACTACAGAAATGGGACATGTCATGGGCTATTGTCAGTTTTCCGTACAGGGGTTGAATAATCAGATTTACAACCATATCGGTTTTACGATTTTGGACCAGTCCGTTCTTGTATACGGATTTAATTGCACAGATGAAGAAAAAAGGGATTGGCAGGAGCCTAGCGAGATGATTCTGAACTCACTTGCGATCCTTTGAGACTGATAGGAGATGGGGAACATGAGTCTGACTTATGAGAATCTGCTTATTGAACCATATGAACTGCTGCATTTGCAAGAACTTACGATCCGCAAAAAGATGAATGAGCACACTCGGCTCGTGTTTAAGGGTATGGTGTCCGAAGAATGGAAAGATCGCTATGTCGATGTAACGGACCGTGATACTTCCATTGAAGTATGGCAAAAAGATGAGGATGGAAACAAAAGTCCGTTGTTCAAAGGCATTCCGTTATCTGTTGAAGTGCAGGTTGTGAGAGGTGTATATACGCTCCAAGTGGAGGCTATCTCGCATACATACCGGATGGATATTACAAAACGAACGCGAACGTTTCAAAATGTCAAAATGACGTTGCCCGATTTGCTAAAGGAACTGGATCAGCATTATCCGGGACTTGATGTAATTGATGAGGGAACAGGCGGGGCCAAGATCGCTAAGGTTGCTGTGCAATATCAAGAAACGGATTGGGCATTTCTCAGGAGACTTGCTTCTCGCTTTCACACTAGCTTGATGCCTGCTGCCCAGTTTGATAGCCCAAAATTTTATTTTGGCGTCTTTGAGCACGGAAATTCAATTGACCTAGACAATACACGCTATACAATCCGCAAAAATATGACGCCATTCATGTACTTTACAGAAAACGATACGTTAAAGGTCAATGAATCGGACTTCATTATATACGAAATCGAGACAGACCAGGTCATGGAGCTTGGACACCATATTACCTTCCGGGGCAGGAGCCTATATGTGACTGAGGCATATACCGAGCTTGTGGGAGGGATCGTGAAACACCAATATGTACTTAGCCTTCATAGAGGACTGCGACAAAAGACATATTACAATCCATTAATTGCTGGAAGCTCATTGCTTGGTCGTATCCTTTCAGTACATGGCGGTCATGTCAGAGTGCAACTGGACTGTGATGAACAACAGGAGGAAGAGGAAGCGTTGTGGCTGCTGTATCAGTCGCCTTACATTGCAGAGGGGCAGACAGGTTGGTATGTCATGCCTGAAGTGGGGGATCCAGTCGCTGTCTATTTTCCAACGCAAAATGAAGAAGAGGCCTACGCGACAGGAGCACCTCGTCTGGATAACCAGATAACCGGAACGAATCAATTGAACAAACCGGACCATAAAATTTTCCGAACGCCCTATGGAAAGGAAATCAGACTGACACCAGATTCCATTTCCATTAGCAGTAAAGAGGGCGAGGTGTTCATTCGGCTCAGCGGGGACGAGGGCATCCAGATCATCGGAAGCCAGCAGGTTCGGATGTCTGCTGGGGGTAATATCTCGCTCAAAGCCGGGAAGAAAATAACATTATCTGCTGATTCGCAATTGTTGCTCGAAGGTGGAGGAGGAACGTTCAAATTGGATGGACAGGCAAAAATGAGTGGATCGGAAGTGAAAGCCAACTAGCATGGTATGACAGAAAGGGCAGGAGGGGGAAGTTCCGATGGTTCGCAAGGAATCTGTAATACATTTTTATACCCATCAGGTGAAACCTGCGCGGGACAAGCTTATGGATGATTTGCAGCATACGCTGCATACAAGGCATGCGGAATTGACAGCCGAGTTCTTGAGTCATTTCAGGTTTATGATTCAGGAAGTCAGCGATGTGCAAAAGCGTGGAGCGAAAGGACGGATCGCTTATATTCAATATTCTATGCTGCGAACTGAACTTCTTGGAGGAGCTATGAATGTTCTGGTCGAAGCATGCGATGCTTCATGGTTGCTGGATCGTGCACCCATCCGTTCGTTCTATTCGTTCCATTGGGCCTATGAGTGTCTTGAACGGATGCTCAATAGACTAAGAGAAGAACTTCCTCGCTATCAAGGAACCGTTACAGCGGTAGAACTGGACCGAATCATGCTACAGGAAGCGGCATTGGTGAATCGTTATATTGTGCATTTCATACGCCGTAGCTGTCGCGCGCTGGAGGACTTTGAGTGGAACTCTCTTATGGAACTGGAACAGATATTCGAAGTACGTGCGGGAGAATACTTGGATGCCAGCGAGTGCGTGTTTCGTCTTGATCGAAGGAATAGGAGCATTGAGGAGATTGGTGAAGCATTGGAAGAAAGTGATGGTCTGGAGGTCATGTATGCGCACTTTCAGGGACTGGATATGAGCAAAATGGAATGCAGCGATCTGGATTTTCGTTACAGCCGTTTTGATCGTATCGATATGCATTCTACCGATTTTCAACGCTGTGTCTTGATAGGGACACGTTGGCGCAATTGTAGTCTGGAGAACACCGATTTCACCGGAAGCATTCTATATGGGGCAGATTTCAGCGGTTGTTCTCTGGAAAGAGCTGTTTTCAAGGAGGTAATCGGGGAGACGGGACATCCGGAAGGACTCCTTCAGGGGCCAGAGTACGATGCGCTTAACTTCGAAAATTCAAACCTTTCAGGTGCTGACTTCCGAGGGGCACACCTCCGTGGAGCCATATTCCGTGGAGCCAATCTGACTGATACGTTATGGGAGGGTGCTGATGTGGAGGGGGCAATTTTTGACGATGCCGAGAGGAGGCGAGGGTTATCCGATACTTTCGTCTAATGGCTGACCCCAGATGGATACACCGCGTAGAGACAGAGCCTGTCGGAGAACTGCAACGCAGGGTCTGGAATCAGGCTTTTCATGATTCGGGCAGTGAGCATACCGCGATTAACCTTTATGTGCGAAGTGGATTCCATGTGGATTATACGGATTATTTGGAACAGCCTGTCCCATTGGTTTCAGATCAATTGCTTGAAACACTTATATTGTATTGTCCCCATCTCAAGCGAAGGGCCACCGTATTAACGGACAAGGAGCGAATGACCCAGGAGACATATTGGGCCATTCACCCCCCTGCGCTGGCAAACGTATTATCTCCCCATACTTGTAGGCGAATGGATGGAAGTCTGGAGCGGATTGTGCTAAAGCAAGAATTCCCTGAGGTACCTCTGTTCCAATTGATGGAGATGCGCGAAACCGTAATCATTGTCAATCTAGCATTGGCTGAGAGCATGCTGCGGCGAGATGTCACGGGAGTGCAATTCATTCCGTTGGAGTTGGAGCAAACCAATTAGAAAGGAGAGGTTACGATGGCACAAAGTCAAGAACAAGCTGCCCAGATTCATACAGCTGGAGAAGCCTCCAAAGGTTATGTCGTTGCAGGAGCAATCCTGAAATGTAATTGCGGGACACAGCGTACACGATTGAAAATCCCGTTCAGTCATGGCGTATATATCAAGGGGAAAGCGAAGATGACCGTTGAGGATTATGTTCCGGGCATCCATATTGGGTCGTTCGGTAACTGTTCCAATCCACTAAATCCAGCAGTAGCGGCAAGTACGATGGTTGATATCTATGGGGTTAAGAAAGCGCCTTGCGTTCCCGTGCTGACCATGCCCTGGCTTCACGGGAAGGGAGATACCAAAGTGGAAGGGAAGGCTGCGCTGCTTAGTCACTGTACGCACAAGTGTATGTATGGTGGAGATATCGTCATCGAGGATGACGGTCAGCAGTTGGACTTTTGACGATGAGTGAAATCACGCAGAAGAAACCGGACCATATCGGATATGAACAACTTCGCTTATATTGGCCTTATCGTGCACAGTGGCTGGAGGGCGTACAAATTACCCGCCAGGTGAACGAGCATGCGAAACTCTATGTCAGCGGCATTCTTCCAGAAGAGGATGGACCTGGAATTCTTCAGGTTCAGGCTGATGGTGAATCAATCGTGCTCAGGCAAGTCGATGAAACTGGCAGATCGGTGAGAAGACTGTTCCATGGCGTCATGACCTCGCTCAAGGTTCAATTGTCGGGAGGGATCTATCGATTCGAGCTTGAAGCCTTGTCCAACTCGTATCAAATGGATATCCGGATTCAGGAACGAGCCTTTCAAAACAGAGGGTGGTCGTTCAAGGAACTAATTCAATTCATTATGAATTCATACCGCTATTCGGATGTCATGGATCAGGTTACAGGAAATACCCTATTGAGTGGACTTGTTTTACAATATAAAGAGACTGATTGGATGTTCCTGCGCCGGCTTGCCTCGCGATTCGGTACGGTGTTGGTCCCCGAAATCACGGCGGCATCACCCAAGCTGTTTATCGGTTTGCCCGCAGGAAAGATGTGGAAGTGGCCGGAAAACCAGCCTTATCAGGTTCGTAAAGAATTGGGTGGAATTGACTGGCGTGGCTCCGGAACGGAAGATCGATATATCATTCAGGGTCCCAAGGTCACGCAAGGCGTATTGCAGTATACGATGGAAAGTGCACACACCTATGCACTTGGAGACAAAGTTGAACTGCCGGATGGCACGGAGCTAACCGTGGTGTATGCCAATTCACGCCTGGAATCCGGGCTGCTCATGACGATCTATCGTATGGTACCCGAGGATCACATTCGCGTACCTAGATGCGACCTATCGGACCTGATTGGCTTGTCGTTATATGGTGAGGTGGTCCGCGTGATTCATGACCATGTTCAAATCAAACTACCCATGGACGAGGGCCCGATGGCGCAAGGGGCTGCATCTCCCTATCCGGTCACACCAGCATATGCTGCGGAAGGACATAGCGGATTATACATGATGCCGGAGATCGGGGATCATGTGGAATTATATTTTCCAAGTAGCCTGGAGTCCGGCGCATACATTCGTCATTCCATCTCGGAGGGCAAACGTTCTGCTAACGAGTGGACGGATCATAAAGTCTGGGGCCATCCTGCCGGAAGCTCTATCGGCATGTCGCCTGAGGAGGTTACGCTGCAAGCCGGATCCGGGGTAACGATTACCTTGAATGAGCAGGGTGTACTATTGGATAGTCCGGGACATCTGTCGATTCAGGGTAGCAACATCCTGCTTGCAGCCGGAAAGATCGAGGCCACTGCGCCGGAAGCGATATGGCTGTTTGGTGGAGGTGGCAGCTTCATTCTGGACGGGGAGGCCAACGTGCGAGCTGGCCTGCTGCAACAGGAAGGCAGCAACAAAGCGCCTGTTCATGTGGCGGATCTGCCACCAGAGCCAGAGCCACCGCTGATGCCGATTGAGGAGTACGAAGCGGCTCAGGCTGCTGCTGCAGAGGCAGCCGCATTAACCCAGGCCTCGACGACGAACCCGAAGGATGGATCCTTGGTTGGAGCTGCATTGGCCATCACTGCTATGATTCCGATCATGGGAGCGCTAGGAGGTATTGCTGCTCAAACCGCCGTCGGTGCTGGTATCGCCGCCGTGGCCACGGGTCTCATCGCGAGTGTACCGAAGATAGGCTCCTTCAACCCTTCAGGGCTGAATTTGCTGGAACGACTCATGAATGGTTTTGCTGAAATGCAACAGCAGGAGAACGAAGCGAAATGGGCGATGCTTGGTAAAATGCTGACGGCCGCTAAAGTGTTAACTACAGCGACTTCGCCTCTCGATCTGATCAAGAAGTTGCATCAGCAGCATCAGGAAATTAGTGCCACATATTATGAAATTCCAGGTTATATTCGGGAGAAGTGGACGAAACAACAGGCGGATCAGGACCTGAAAAGTTCGCTGGATTATTTCAACAAAGTGATGAAAAACCCGGAGGAATACAATATTCTTTTTGTAGGTCCCCATTTTGCGAATATCACCTTCGATATTGGCAGGCCTCATATCACGGTAGAGGAACTGGGAAGTTATGACTATTGGAAGGCTCAAGGGCTAAGCCTAGATGAAATGCAGTATCTGTCCTGGAGGCTCAAGGCTCCCATGAGCGAACAAGCCTTTGCTGAACTATGGGGTGAATACGATCAATATTATGCGACGCTACAAGGTCAGGATAATCAAGTTAATTTTAAGAACAAGAGAGGTTCGGCAGGTGGTCTTGTAGGCCCGGTCCGGTCTATCCCGCAGGCAAGTGGAATAACGCCGCCCAAAGTGAGCACGAGCCCGTCTTCGCCCATAGTGCCCAAAGTGAAGAGCTTTGTGAAAAAGTATTGGGAAGAAAGTCAGAAGATGCGAATCGTGTCGGGTGGAGGAAGTCATTGGAGCAATAATAAGACGAACAAAACAGGTGAGACGGCTTCGGGGAATGGAAAGACAGCAAACAGTGGGGGAGGATCAACCTCTAAGCCTGTAGAGAACCCGCCGAAGTCGAAAACAAGTTCGGGTAGTTCATCTTCTTCGAAAAAGAATGAAGGAAATTCAACGACAACGTCGAAACCAAGCACGACACCAAAGACGAAACCAGAAAAAAATGAAACGCCAAATGAAGTGAATACGTGGAAGCCATCTCCATCTAAGAACAAGGACGACGTTAAACCGCAAGCCGATACTAAACCGCCTAAATCATCCGAACCGGAGAAATCGCAGGAGAATACAAATAAACCGAAGGATAAACTGGAAGGTACTGAGGGAACGGGGAAAGGTAAGAAGTTAGAACTGTCGGATTTTAGTAAAGAAATAATGGAAACTAAACCGATGAATTCACCTGTTCCACAAAAATGGTATAATAAGGGTGGTTACATCTCAATAGATAAGAATGGAACTTGGACATATACTAATAAGAAAGGGCAGTCTGTGAGTTATCCAGATGGCTACCCCGACTTTTCAGAGTATTATCATCCTACTATTAAACCAGTAACAATAGAAGTTACTACTCCTAAAAACCCTCAGGCGGACTTCAAGAAGGCCAACTTAGAAGCGGGACTAAATAAGGATTCTGATCCACCAGTTCCTGAGCTAAATCAACCTCCAAAAGGGTACACTTGGCATCATCATGAAGATGGAAAGACAATGGTTCTTGTGCAGAAGGATATCCATAGGGATTTTAGGCATATTGGTGGTCAGTCTACAGTTAATGGCAAAAATGATTATAAGGGAGAATAAACATGGCAATTATTTATAACACAAATGAAAAGATTAATTTGAAAAATATTGAGGAATTTGAAGCAAAACATCATATCGTGTTTCCGGTTCAATATCGTGACTTTTTACTTGAGTACAACGGTGGCAATGTAAGGCCAAATGTTTTTAAAATCTCAGATGATGAAGGGGAGACTGCGCTCAACACATTGTATGGGCTAGATATCGATGAATCATACGATGAGTTATCGAGTGTGTTTGACTCATTATATGGTGAAATTCCTGATGAATTTATATCCATAGGCGATGATTCTGGAGGAAATCAAATTTGTCTGGGAACTAGTGGAGAGTATGTCGGGAAAATATATATTTTCCTTCATGATATAGAACCAACTGAAAAGAGGAGCAATATGTTTCTTATATCCGATTCTTTCGATAGTTTTATAGATAGTTTGTATGAAGTTTAATCTTTAGAAAATGACGGATGCAGAAAAGCTAATTTCAACTTGAATTATAAGTCGAAATTGGCTTTTTCATTTGTCTGATCCCTGATCTTTCACCAGTAGCTAAAGAAGAAGTGCAAATTGAGTATATGTTAGGTGGAAAAGGCACATACGGAGGAGCAATGAAAAGAGCTAATTTTGCTCAATCAGATCAAAGGTTAGCTGAACAACTTAATAATTCTCCTGAAATAGCACGTCAATTTGGTATGGATTCTGGCAAAATTGCTGCTAAAGATATAAAGATTTATCGAGATAAAAATAAACTAACATGGCACGAATTAAATGATGTTAAAACAATGCAGCTAGTACCAACAAAGATAAATAGTACTTTTGGGCATCTTGGAGGTGTGGGAGAAATAAATGCAGGAGCGTTTGAACCTGGGGGATTTTCTAATAAACGATAAAGAGGAGATTACACAATGATAAAAAATGATCCTGTTTTTGGAGTGCTCGAATATAACTATGGTTGGACTAGGAAGACTATGTTTCAATTATTCGGAGAAGAACTTGAAATTACATTGATGATTGATGGCGATGAAGATGGAAGATTTGATGAAAAACAATATACGGCATATCAATCATTAATACAAGATTGGAAACAAGTGCAGTATAACTTATTACAACCTATTTTAGATTATTACAGACAAAAAAGGATTGAATTGGGTTATGATGTTGCGTTTAATGAGAATTATCCATAAGTTGAAACAACAGCTCAACTGATGAAGATGATTACTTTAGAGGGGATTGTTGTTCCGTATGGAGACATTAATGAAGAACGTGACATTGGAGTTCTTTTTAGTTGTACATGGGATTCAGAGAATGGTTTAGGGGTGCGTTTATTAAATGAAGAAATAGCTGATGTAGGATACCAAGATGTTGCAATTTGATACCAGGCTAATTAAATCGTATAGCACAACCATATCCAACGAACCCAACATTAAATGATTCAAACATTTGATTAATATTCAAAAGCTCTTTCCCATTTGAATTATGAGTTGGAGAGAGCTTTTTGCGTGTCGAAATAACTAATGGCTGCTTGGTGGAGGTGGCAGCTTCATTCTGGACGAGGAGGCCAATGTGCGAGCTGGCCTGCTGCAACAGGAGGGCAGCAACAAAGCGCCTGTTCATGTGGCGGATCTGCCACCAGAGCCAGAGCCACCGCTGATGCCGATTGAGGAGTACGAAGCGGCTCAGGCCGCAGCAGCCGCAGAGGCTGCTGGAGTGACGCAGGCATCGACGACGAATCCGAAGGATGGATCCTTGGCAGGAGCAGCGCTGGCCATCACTGCTATGATTCCGATCCTGGGAGCGCTAGGGGGGATTGCTGCTCAGACAGCCATCGGCGTAGGTATTGCTGCCGTTGCCACGGGTCTGATCGCAAGCGTGCCGAAGATAGGCTCCTTCAAGCTTTCGGCTCTGAATTTGCTGGACCGATTTACGAACGGATTTACCGAGCTCCAACAGCAGGAGAACGAAGCAAAATGGACGATGCTTGGTAAAATGCTGACGGCCGCCAAAGAGCTGACTACATCGACTTCGGTGACCGATTTCTTTAAGAAGTTGGAACAACAGAACAAGGAGATTAGTCTTGCTTATGAGCAGATTCCGAGTTACTTCCGTGAGAAGTGGGCGCGTGAAAAAGTCCATCGTGACCTGCAGAAGTCGCTGGAATTTTTCGAGAGTGTGGAGAACTCCCTGGAGCATATGAATATTATTCGAAAAATGTTCTTGGGCAATAAAAATACAGAAGATGGAGCGAAATAATTGATGGAATATTTTAATCAGGCAATTAAGCGTATTTCTGCAATAGATTGGAGTTGTATTGGAAACAAGGAAGCAAGATCACATGTTCATTTGAGTAAAGAATACTTAAGAAGAGCATCAAAATTTTTTCAAATTTATCCTGGCCCTTGTAGGTATCCTTTTATTATCATTTCAAATTCGATAACTAAGTCACAAGTAAGTGTTGATGAATTACAGATACTAAAGGAGATTGACAGTAGTTATGTTAGAGAAATTGTTACCAGTTATTTAGAGTTAAACGCACTCATTGATGAAGGAAATCAAATTGCTATTGATAATAAAGATTTGTTTGAGCCAGCAATAAAACTATATGAAAGAGGTGGCCATTTCTTTATAAGGGCAGGTTATTTGAATGTTGCTTGTGCTACTGATTTTCTTTCGCTTGCAAATCGAGTTAAAAGGGAACCACTTGATATAAGTGATGAAGCCTTGGATGCACTTGACAATGGACATGTTGATTAATTTATGGGTTTATTCGGATTATTAAACAACTTACAATACTAATACAAGATCGTACAATACAACACTTTAATTTTATAACCTAAATATCACTATTCCGTTACATCAAACAGGTTAATTATGGTCAGATACCACCATGATTGACCTGTTTTTTGTTTTCTTCGCTTTCTTACTGATCATTAATGCGGTTGAATAATGTCATTAAGGAGATGCAAAGGTAATATACTATCTAGTTATGACAGTATAACAAGTAAAGAATTAGTTAACCTCACCCTTAAACGTATTACGAAAGAATAACTGAGTAACTTAGGGGAAAGGGATATTATAAGAATAATTTTCGGGAGGTCATAAAAGCTCACATATCTCGTTCTGTTTAGAAGGATGATGTGAGCTTTTTTGCGCTTTTTTTCAGAAGTTTTGTATTGAATGTAATAAGAAATTAGCATAAAAAGTAATTTCCTTCTGAAAAAACTATCCATTTTCGAAAGTGATTTTAGGTCTAAAGATACTTGTTTCGCAAAGTTTTCTTTAAATAAAAGAGCGGAATCCTGGATTTGTAAAATAAAGTATGTAAATTAGATAATTCGGTCTATTTATATGTAAATTTTTTCGAAGATTATCAGAACATTTCAATCTATTAACATACTCAATTACCCCAATTTACATTCCATACGCTGCGGAATACGATAATCCTAATCTAATAGGAAACCGCAGGAGGTATGAAATGAAACGTAAATCAGCCCGATTGTTATCCGGTTTTATAGCAACAGGAGTCTTGTTGTCTTCTATGTTTTCCATGCCTGCTTATGCAGCGCCTGCCTATGGCGCTCTCCAGCCGAGTGAAAGCGCTAAGTCCATTCTGCAATCTCTAACGAAGGAGGAAAGACAAGCTCTAAACCAGCTTCAAGTGATGGATGGAGAAGTTATTGACGCCAAGGTGAATACTAAAAGTTCAGATTTGGTAAATGTGATTGTCCAATTCAAAAGTGAACCCGCTGTGGTCGCCTTGAAACGGGCTGCTTTGAACAATGAGAAGATGTCCGAGCTTACGGCGACAAGTAAAGTGAAACAAAATCATCAGCAATTCAAGCAATACATGAAGTCTTTGCAACAAAAGAGAGATCTATCTTATGATGCTGCTTCGATCCAAATCACTCAGGAGTATGAAACCGCACTAAATGGTGTTGCTCTAACCATCCCTGGCATAGCCGTAGAGGATTTGATGAAATCTGGTGTAGTAAAAAAAGTGTGGGCTGATCAGGAAGTGGCTCTTGATCTACCAGAGACAGACACACAAAGTGAATTTGCCACGGGAGGTGGAATGCAACCTCGAATGGCTGATAGTGTACCTTATCTTGGCATCGACAAACTTCATGAAGAGGGCATTACAGGGAAAGGAATCAAGGTCGGTGTATTGGATACAGGGATTGATTATAATCATCCGGATCTAACCGGAGCGTATAAAGGGTATCGTGCTCATGCGGGTGAAGATCCAAAACAAGTGGATCCGGCTACAGTTAAAGGTTGGGACTTTATCGATAATGATGCTGACCCGATGGAGACGACCTATGAAGATTGGGAAAATTCGGGCTATAAGGAGCAAGGTGTATTAGCAGAAGCTTATTATACTTCCCATGGAACACACGTATCGGGAACCATCGCTGGCCAAGCCAAAAATGACGTGGGGTATGCTGTAAAAGGTGTTGCTCCAGATGTAGACTTATATGTGTATCGTGTACTTGGCCCTGGTGGAAGTGGTGACATGAGTGGCATTATTGCCGGAATAGACAAAGCCATTGAAGATGAACTTGATGTTATCAATCTATCGTTAGGGGCTGCTACGAATGATCCGCTGGATCCTTCTTCGATTGCACTGAATAATGCGATGCTGCAAGGCGTGGTGAGTATGGTTGCCGCAGGTAATGATGGACCCAATGAAGGTACGTTAGGTACACCAGGAGCGAGCGCACTGGCCATTACGATTGGTGCTTCCGATGTTCCGTTAACTATTCCTACGGCTACTGTGACTTTGGATGTGTATAGCAATTCAGGTGCGGGAGAGACAGAGGAAACACCTGTAATGGAAGAAGAAGCATCTTTTGAGGGTGAGGAAACATCTGTAGAGGAGCAAGAAGAAACACCTGTAGTAGAAGATGAGGCATCCGCAGAGGAAGAAGAAACTCCTGTAGTGGATGAAGAAGCTCGACCAACAGCAGAAGAACCTTCTTTAGCAGATGAAGAAGCTCCACCAACAGAAGAAGAGATACCAGCAACAGATGAAGAAGCACCACCAGCAGAAGATACACCTGCATTAGAAGAAGAAGTACCAGCAGTAGGAGAAGAAGCGCCAACGAAAGAAGCACCTGCTGCAACTTATACTGAGGAGTTACCTCTGTTTGGTAAAGACTTTACTGATAATCTGACCACCCTTGAAGGCAAAACCTACGAACTTGTTTATGCAGGGCTTGGTAATGCTTTTGATTTTGAAGGTATTGATGTACAAGGCAAAGTGGCCCTTATCTCTCGGGGGGAAATTGCACTCGATGCCAAGATCGTCAACGCAAGAAAAGCAGGGGCGGCAGCAGCAATTATTTATAATAATGTTGAAGGAACAATCCCAAATTATTTGGGTGAAATGAACGGGTATATTCCTACGTTCCAAATGATGAGAGAGCTTGGAGAAAAACTAAAAGAGTTGAACGGCGTGACGGTAACCTTTGGCGCAGCAGGCCAAACCGTTACGGAAGGAAATAAACTGGCCGATTTCAGTTCCCGAGGTCCAGCTTCCGTGAATGATGATATTAAACCCGATATTGTAGCTCCGGGCGTAGCTGTTTTTTCGACCTATCCTGTATTTGTGAATGATCATACGGGTGAGAATTATAACATTGCCTATGCAAGAATTTCGGGTACTTCCATGGCAACCCCGCATATGGCGGGTATTGCTGCACTTTTGCTCCAGGCACATGAAGAATATACACCTTTTGATGTAAAGACTGCTCTAATGAATACAGCTGTCGATCTGAACGGGAATTATTCCGTGTATGAAGTAGGGGCAGGCCGAGTAGATCCTTACCGGGCAGTCCACACATCTATATTTGCCAAAGTTCAGGATAAAACGATTCACTTCTCCAATGACGAATCCATCCTGATTGATGAAATTACAGGTTCCATCGTATTTGATAGTGCATATTTGGAAGAAGACGGCCAGGGAATCGTATCTGACAGCCGGACAGTTAAGGTAGAGAATAAAGGGGACCTTGCCAAGACGTATAACACTTCCATGAAGCTGTTAAACGATATGAACTTAAATGTTCATCTTCCTGAATCGATTACTGTAAATGGCGGCAGTACGGAGGAGATGACCGTCTCAGTGGATATATCACAGGACACGCCGAGCGGCCGTTATGAAGGATATGTATATCTGGATACGGAAAATGCGGCGGATCATATTCAGATCCCATTCTCCATCCGCATTAGCGAAAAGGGCATTACTTCGGTAGAGATGATTCCACCATCCGTTACAAACGATACCCCATTCCATCAGTTTCTGAACCGGATGACACTGAGTGCCATTCTTTTGGGCAGTCCCATTGATTCTGTAGATGTATTGCTGAAGGATCGCGAAACCGGCGAGGAAATCGGGTTTGTAGGTACCTTGAATTCGCAGTCCCTGCTACCGGGAGTGGGATATCTGATCCTGAATGTGTTTAGAGGTTATGCATTTCCGATTGAAAACGGGGAGATCTCCAACGTTGCACGATTTGTCCCTGAAGGCAGCTACACACTTGAATTCATCGGGACCGATTCGGACTCCAAGCAGTATTCATACGAAAGATTGGTAGTTGTGGACAATACAGCCCCCGAGATTGATTTGGGTATAGAGCCTGGTGTATACGAACTCAATGATAGTATGCTGACGGAAAGGGAAGGTGGACAGGGCGTCTGGTATGATGGCACAGCTATCGATTCAACAGTCCAAACCTTTGTTGATAATGGGATCACGGATTATGATCAATCTTCCAACCGTGTCATTTTCTACGAGAATGGCAGTCCCTTCTATTCCGGTGATTTGCCTGTTTCCAAAGAAGGAAACATATCATTTGGTATTACCAAAGAAGAATATGACAATGGTTACGAACTTCGACTCTTTGGAATGGATGTGGGTACAGCGGCAAATGCCGTTAAGGACCATCGCTATGGGTTTATTTCTGAAGGCAAACCTTATGTGACCAGCACATATGACAAAGACGAAGTGCGTAAAGGAGATACGATTACCCAGACTATTCAATTAAACAATGTGGAGAAGTTAAACGGTATTTCGTTTACCCTGGAATCGATGTATGACTATAAACAATTTAACCGGATTGAGCCAACGTCTGAGCTGCAGGCATTACTGGATGAGACAGGTGCTGAGGTGAAATTCAGTGATCCTGTAGTGGACCAAAGAGAACTCAGCTTTGAGGCATCCATCTCAGGTGGGTCCTTTGAAGGAATCACAGGGGATCTTGATTTGTTCCAGGTTGTCTTTGATGTACCCAAGGATGAATTCTATTTTAAGAAAAGTGACGTACCATTGCTTGAAGTGAAATACACGACGGTTGGCATGAAAGAGAACGAAGAGAAGTTGACATTAACCGCGTTTAACACAGACAGCTATGAAGTGATCTCCAAATCTTCAAGAACATATGGTTATGTACGTCCCGAAGCTTTTATGGTCAATGGAGAGTATTTGGATTTTGCAAACGACTACTCGAAGATGGGCATTGAAGTTTATGCAGAAACGGCTTCCGGGGAGAGATATGAGGGGACTATACAACGACAGGGTGAGTTCCTCATCGATGGCATTCCGGCAACAGGTGAAACGACGACCATCTACACACGTGTTCGCGGTCATTTACCTTCCAGGCTCGCAGTGGTTCTGAGCAAGACGATTAATGGCGAATATTATGGCATCAATCAACTGAATTCGTCTGACTTTACGTATGCAGGAGATATTAATGGGGATGGAGCCATCGATATCTATGACATGGAGCTTGTAACGAAACATTATCATACTTCGGATGAAATCGCTGATATCGACCAGGATGGTTATGTAGGAGACACGGAAGTCAATTATATTACGAATAACTTTGGAATGACCGCTAACTATTCTACCAAGGAGCCTGTTTTGCAAATTGGTGACAAAGACCTGGGTTACTTCCTCAATAAAATTCAAGAAATGAACAGTGGTGGTTCTGGTAATAACGGTGGCGGTTCGGGAAATGGCGGTGGATCTTCGATATCCCAATCCCCTACACCTGTTCCTGCGCCTGTGCCAACGCCACAACCAGAAACTAATCAAAATCAGGTCATAACGAAAAAAGATTTGAATGCTGTGACAAACGGGACCGCAAAAGTGGATATTACAGTGGGTAAGAAGATTGAGCTGCCTGTCAATGCGGGGGATTTGTTAGGTACGAATACACTCACACTATCTCAGCAAGGTGTACTATCACTCACCATTCCATCTAGCGTATTGAAAGAACTGCAAACAAAAGGAGGTCCTGGTGCTGCTGGTGGCAAGATCATTTTGGATGTGAAGAAACAAGATGTACAAGCACCAGAAACGAAACAAGGTCTTACGTGGACACTTGCAGGTACGGCTTACGAATTCGAACTGTACCTTCAGGTTTCGAGTGAGAAATTATCCTTGTCCACACTCCCGGAAGATATTACGCTGACACTCTTTTACAATAGTGATCTTAATGGTAATCTCATTGGAATGTACAATGAAAAATCAACTAATAATAATTGGGACTATGCCGGTGGGGTTGTAAATACCCAGCAAGGTACCGTCACTTCCAACGTGTCTCATATGGGCACGTATGCACCATGGGTTTACGATAAATCGTTCGTGGACGTGGCTTCAACGCATTGGGCAAGTGAAGCAATCAAGTCTCTTTCGGCGAAACATGTGCTGACGGGTAAAACAGAGACTGCGTTTGATCCACAAGGTCAAACGACTCGTGCCGAATTCTCAGTATTAATCGTAAGAACCCTGGGCTTAGAGGCGAAAGATAACGAATTGCCATTCGGTGATGTGGGTAAGGATGCCTGGTACGCAGATAGCGTGGCTGCTGCATATCAAGCAGGTTTGGTACAGGGAATAGCGAATGATAAGTTTGCTCCGACCCAAACCATTTCTCGTGAAGAGATGGCAGTGCTCATGATGAGAGCATACGAATACCAAACCCAATCAAACCATACCAAGTTGGCTAAAGCCGGTTATACGGATGAAGCAAACATTGCATCTTGGGCAAAAGAAGCTGTCGTTAAAGCTTCCGAGCTCGGTGTAATGAAAGGTTCAACTGGAGGGGGATTTAAACCCAAAAATAGTGCTACTCGTGCCGAAACGGCCCAAACAGTTCACAATTTATTGTCGTTGCTCAAATAAGATATACAAGTATAAGGGGTTCCTCCAGCTTTGGGGGAGCCTCTTATTTTGTTATCAATGGACCTTGTCTTTCTATCCTGAAATTCTCTTCCCAAGTACGCCAGACTCCAATATATAACTGGTAGAGTCCATATTCGATCCCTATAATTAGGGATAATACGATGGATAAAAAGAGGTGTAGTGATGATTGAAGGGAAGATTATTAAATTTTACCGGGAGAAACATAGACGAACTCAAGGAGAACTGGTGAAAGGAATCTGTTCAGTCACACATCTGAGCAAAATTGAGCGGGGAATGACAGAGTATTCACAGGAAATCATGGATATGCTCTGTGAGCGATTGTACATTGATATGGCAAGGGAAGTAACAAGATATCATCAGATGAAC
The DNA here is from genome assembly GCF_050994985.1 of Paenibacillus taichungensis. Lineage (NCBI taxonomy): Bacteria > Bacillati > Bacillota > Bacilli > Caryophanales > Paenibacillaceae > Paenibacillus > Paenibacillus taichungensis. The sequence continues at coordinate 1,004,483 of NZ_CP194720.1, forward strand.
AATGTCCTGGATTCATGGCAAGAGGCCATTATTATGCAGAGAACAGCTGAAGCTATTCGTCTCAAAGACAAGTTGGAAGAAGAACCGTTAAAAGGTATACCTGACTTGCGTTTATCTTATGACTTGCTGCAGATCCGATTTTACTTGTTTATGAATGATATCGATGAAGCAGAAAGACTTATCGCCGAGATGGAGATTCCGGATGAATCGGAGCATTCGTATGAGCATTATTTTTATCACCACGTGATGGGGATTTACTATTTCCTGACAGGGCACTATACCAAATCAATCCAGACACTAACTTCAATAAATCAATCCAAATATACGAATCATGAGTACTTTTATCATTTGTCTCTGGCATATCACTCGATATATTCAAATATTACGTCTTACTATTACGCTGAGAAAGCTATCCAGCATTTTCGGAAAACTCTTAATATGGTGCGGATTATTGATACCGAAACCATTATGCTAGTTCAGCTAAATTCTCGTGAGTATCATGATTTTCCTGAGACAAAACGCAGATATGAGAATCTCATTCGGATTTGTGATGATTGTGGGCTTACCGACCGAAAAGCCAAGCTGCTGAACAATCTGGGTTATGAATATAATCGGCGAAACCAATATGAGGATGCTGTCTACTGGTATAGACTAGCGCTTGATATTATACCGGAGAAACAACCGTTATACCTGATGGTACTCAATAATTACATAGAATCGAATAGACTGGGTAATCTCATTCCTGCAAACAAGCTATTGGACATGTCTCTAAAAGCCTTGCACAACTCTAAACTTGTTGCAGACGCAAGTTATATGGAATTGGAACTCCAGTCTGTCATTTTACAAGGGCAGGAGCAAGCGTATTATGAAATGATAGAAGAGCGAATTCTTCCTTATTATCGTGAACTTGGTTCCCAATATCTTGCCGAACGTTATGAAGAGATATTGTTCCAGTACTATATGAATCATGGTGAAAAGGATAAGGCGCTCAGGCTCGCAAAAAATCGTTTTAAATCCCAAGCGACTCTACTTATTTAAGGGTAATAGGAGAGTAAGAGAAGTGTCGACGACATATGGGTGATTTGAAAGGAACACCCTATCTCCGATACAATGTTCTCATAAAGTCTAAGAGAATGGATCAAATACGGAGCAGAAATGGAGAAATACAATATGACTGAATTTATCAATGCTGACGATATTAATGACGTAATTTTGGCTGCGGCGGCTTCAGAGTTGGAGCAGATGGTGGACAAAATATGTGAACTGATCGGCACGCCTTTGGAACAGACAACAGAGCTGGAGCGTCAGGTGATTGCTGCTTTTGGATTTGGCGCTGTATATGGCATAACCCATCGGGATCAACTCGCGGAGCCCCAGGCTCATGCATTGAGCATCCGTATGCTGATTAAACCGTTTAACTATAGTGAGCAGCAGGCGGTGGATTTTGCCGATGATCTGATCCGGGTGGCTTCAGACCGTGAGGTGCACCCCGTAATGAACACGATTATTCATCGTGGCATCGATGGACACCGCCAGTTTAATCAGGAAGATGATGAGGGACTCGCCCGCAACATTCAGGAGATTTTGGCGGCAGTACAACCGGATAGAACCTGAAGAAGCAGAGCGTTCACCCTTTCATGTAGTGGTACAGACAGTATTTGTCTAATGAATTGTTAACTTAATTGGGAGATGATCGCAATGGATCTGATGAAGTTAAGTAAAGAGCTCTCATACGCCTTGCGTCACGCCCCTTGGGAGTACGAGCTGGAGCTGAACGAAGAGGGCTGGGTGGAGATTCCGCAATTGCTGGTGGCTTTACATGAAAGTCCACAGTGGAAAGACGTCACGGAAGCGGATCTGGAGCAGATGATTCAAGCTTCTGAGAAAAAGAGACATGAAATCTGTTCTGGCCGCATCCGGGCATTATATGGTCATTCGACTCCGCAAAAGATATCCAAAACACCTGCCGATCCACCGGAGATACTCTATCATGGCACGCCACTGCGGTCGGTTGCTTCCATTATGGAGCAAGGTTTGCAGCCTCGGCAGAGGCAGTATGTTCATCTATCCGCAGATATGGATACCGCCAATCAGGTGGGACGAAGACGTGATGACCAGCCAATAATACTGAAAATTAACGCGGCTCAAGCGGCCAAAGAAGGTATTTTCTTCTATCATGGAAACGAAAATATTTGGCTGGCCGATCACATTCCGGCACGATATATCGAGCAATGATCGATGTAACGTTGATGGAGATTACCGATATCTAAATCGAGAATTCAAGTCGCAATCGGACCGGTTCAATGTACAGTTATCCGATTAACTGCTATATCGTTTTAAAGATTGTTTTATAACACCAAAAGGGACACATCCAACATTCGTTGGTGTGTCCCTTTTTGATATCCATTCTATTCTCTTCTATTTAAACTTACTTGCCCAAAATCGCTTTAACACCCTCACTCAATGGTTGAGTCGGACGGCCAAGCAATGTCTCCAGTGTATCGCTCTCTACAGCCAGTGCGCCTTCACGGATGGCACTTTGCATATCAACGAGCATGGAGACTACAAAGTCAGGCAATCCTGCACCCTTCATGATGTCCGCATACGCGGCATCGTCCACATTTTGCACGTTGATGTCCTGTCCAAGTACTTCCCCAACAATAGCGGCGAGCTCAGCTTGAGTACGAAGTTTACCAGACAACTCATATACTGAATTCTCATGTCCCTCACCTATAAGTACTGCAGCGGCAGCATGCGCATAATCACTGCGAGTAGCCCAGCCGACTTGGCTGGCATTAGTTGCATGCACCCAAGGTGCGCCTTGGGTAGCTGCTTGAACGCTGCCTGCTTCATTTTCCAGGTACCAGTTGTTGCGCAGGAAGGAATAAGGAATGCCGGATTCGCGGATAGCCTGTTCTGTGGCACGATGTACTTCAGCCAGTGAAAGGGTGTTTTTCTCCGCATTCACAACGCTGGTATAAGCGATGAATCCAACGCCTGTTTTCTTGGCAGCGTGCACGGCAGCTTGATGTTGGCGAATACGCGTTTCATTGTCACCGTCTGTAGAGATCAGCAGCAGCCGATCCACCCCTGCAAATGCTTTTTCCAGCGTTTCCGGCTGATCGAAATCACCGTGACGAACGTCCACATCTTGAGCGCGCAATGCTTCCGCTTTCTCTGGGTTGCGTACACTTACAGCCAAATCCCCAGTAGATACCGTTTGTAACAGTGCTTCTACGACCAGTGAACCCAAGTGACCTGTTGCTCCAGTAACTAAAATTTTCATTGTATTTTCCTCCTATAAGGTATGGTTTGTGTCGACACTAATGTGAAATGTCAATCTACATGAATGGATGTAATCGTATGTGTTATAACAGGTGTGATTACAACGAAAGGTTTAAAAAAAGCTCGTAATGAGCTTTTTTTATTCAGAGACGTGAACCTGATCCATCATCTGTTGTATCGTTACACGTTTCAAACGCTGCTCCATAGCTAGCTGAGCCTCAATAAGTTCGGCGCGCAAGGTTTGTTCGATCATGCTGCCAACCGGACAATTAGGGTTCGGATGCTTGTGGAAGTTAAACAACTCGCCATCCTCCACAACCTCAAGTGCACGATATATATCCAAAAGGGTAATGTCCGCGGGGTCCTTTAACAAAGAAGCACCGCCAACACCGGGTCTGACCTCAATCAGGCCGGCCTGTTTCAGCTTGGACATAATGCGTCGAATAATGACGGGATTGGTATTCACACTTTTGGCGATAAAATCTCCCGTGCACTCATTGGGCACAACAGCGACCAGGGACAGCGTATGAACCGCAATGGAAAAGCGACTGCTGATTTGTTTCATGGATGATCACCACCGTTGTAACTATAATAGTTACAAATGAACTCAATGTCAATGAGAGATTTTGAAGTAGCCAAGTGTGGATTACCTAGGGAAGTGTTTTTAAACAAGGGGACGGGTGAAACCCCGCTCAAATACATGACTGGGCTTCGAATCATCGAAGCAAAACGCCTATTTGTGGCCTTTGAAGATATGGATATCAAAGCAGGACTGTATCCCAGCGAGTATCGCCAAAGGTTACAATAACGAAAAAAAGCCCTGTCCATGGCTCTTGAAGAACCACGATGACTGGAGCTGATTATTGTGACAAAGCATCTTCCGTGATTTGACGGATATCAAATGGCGACCGGTTACCTTCCTCAATGATGTCAGGGAGAATATGTTCGAGGAAATATTGTACACAGTGGAGATCAATATTTTTGATTTTGATTAGGGCATATCGGTACATCACGATAAATTCCTTTTCTGTATTGCCACGCTGCAGTTCAGCAAACGCTTCGTACACCTGATCCATTTTGTCGGCCACTTCCAGAATAAGTCCTTCGACAGAATTGTCTTTGCCTTCACGCAGCTGTCTACGGAAAATCGGCTGGAACTCTTCAGGAATATTTTCGTTAATAAAATGCTCAACCATGCCTTCTTCTACCTGCTGTAGCATCGAACGAAGCTCCAGTGAATAATGTTTAACCGGCGTTTTGATATCACCGATGAAAATTTCGCCATAATCATGACTGCTGGTGATCTCATAAAGCTTCTTCCAATCGATGGCCACCCCATGCTGTTCCTCAATATCGGCGAGTGTTTTGGCATACTGCACGACTTTCCAGGAGTGGGCGGATACGCTGTGTTCCTCGAACTTGAATTTTCCCGGGGTACGAATAATGCGTTCGAGATCGTTGAGTGATCTAAAGTACGTATGAATTCCCATGTGTGCAATCATCCTTTTTAGTTATAAGTATGCACTAATTATAACTTGATTATGTCAACTACAGATTAACCCTGATACAGTCGAAGGTAAAGTAGAAGTCGAATCGCTAAATAGCAAAAAACCATCATGTCCTCCCGATTGTAGAATGAGAGAACGTGATGGCTTTTGTTGAGAAGATGGGAATTGGGCTAGCCTTTCTTCCTCACGGGCGAAACAAACCAGTACGCCATACCTACAAACAGCGCACCGCCGATAATATTACCGAGCGTGACCGGAATCATGTTATGAATCCAGCCTGCCAGAGTAATTGTTTCCGGGTGGTTTGGCAACAACCAGGACAAGGAGAGCAAAGTCATATTGGCGACGCTGTGTTCATATCCACTCGCAATAAAGGCGTACAGACACCACCAGATGAGGACGAGTTTGGCAATATCTTCTTTTGAACGGGCCGCCATCCAGATCGCCAGACAGACCAGCCAGTTACAGAGAATGCCTCGGAAGAAAAGTTCGCTAACGGGAGCAGCCATCTTTTTGGCAGAAACGACAAAAAGCAGATGTTCCGGTGTCGCCGTCTTGAAGAGACCGCTGCCCACAATAAGCAGACTGAGCAGAACGGCACCGATCAGATTGCCAAGGAAGACGAGTCCCCAGTTTTTGAGAGTATCCCGAATAGTAGTCCGACCAGCTAGTGTGCTCATTGTAAAGAACATATTGTTACCAGTAAACAGCTCCGATCCAGCAAAGATGACGAGTGTGAGGGCAAGTCCAAAAGACATGCCCATCAGCATCATCTGCAGTGGGGACTGAGCAGCAAGCAGTGGGGCACCGATACTGAATATCAGAATGATGCCAAGGCCTACATATGCGCCAGCCATCAAAGCGGCAACCATGTAACGTGGCAGGCTTGCGTTCATTTGATCTCGTTTTTTAACCGCTGCTTCAATAATTCCTTCAACATTTGATGTATACATGACGATTTCCCCCATTTTGGTGCATCTGTCGTTGACAGTGAAAATCTTATTGCTATAAAGCGACCCAGACCTGCCCGTTCTCGACCTTCACGGGATACATCTGCACTTGTCCCTGATCGGGGGCCTGCACAAGACCAGTGTTCAGATCAATTTTCCAATCATACAGTGGATCGTACAGATAATACCCGGAGACAATCCCTTCCGCCAGCGGTCCACCCTTGGGATGAGGATTTCTATTTTCTGCAGCAAAGATGGTGCCATCTGAGGTGCGAAATACAGCTAGTTCATGGTCTTTGATCTCAACCACTCTACCTATCTGCGGCAGAAATTCTTCGATCTCTCCGGCAGGATAGTAGATGGCAGATTGCTGTGTTGTCATATGAACATCTCCTTCATTATCAGGTTCACGTTACAGGGTCAATATATATCATAATGGCAGAGACAGAGGACTACGGTCGAGCAGAAACTTCTATGCCATGGAAAAGTTTGTTCTGGCCTTCCTCGTTACGCAGTGCTTTTTTCCAAGGATCTTCCACTTGCTCAAGAGCGAATTCAATTCGTTCCATAAGCGCCTTACGCTCTTTTACGTCTTCGACAACAACGGCCCGAATCTGCTCCAACCCAACACGTTCCACCCATTCGGAAGTCCGCTCCAGGTAGTTGGCTGTCTCCCGATAATGCTGCATGATCGCTCCACAAAGCTCAACTAGTTCTTCATCGGTCTTCACCTTGCACAGAGAGTCAGCCAGTCTGGCCTTGATGCCGCCATTGCCTCCAATAAATATTTCCCAGCCGCCGTCATTGCCCACGATTCCGATATCTTTTGTACACGACTCTGCACAGTTACGAGGGCAACCGTTTACGGCATATTTGAACTTGGCAGGTAGATCGAGACGTTCGAACTTGCGTTCTAGCAGAGCACCCATCGCCATGGAATCCTGCGTGCCGAAGCGGCAAAATTGTGAGCCGACACATGTTTTGACTGTACGCAGCGATTTGGCGTATGCGTAGCCTGAAGGCATATCCAATTCAGCCCAGACTTTGGGCAGATCTTCTTTTTTGACTCCTATCAGGTCCAGCCGCTGACCTCCAGTCACTTTGACGGCTTTTACATCGTATTTGACCGAAATGTCGGCAATGCGTTTCAAGTCTTCCGGCGTTGTGACGCCGCCATACATGCGCGGTACCACCGTATACGTGCCATCTTTTTGAATATTGGCGTTCATACGTTCGTTGACAAAACGGGATTCCTTTTCATCCACATGGGTATCTGGTGCAATCATGCCAAGGTAATAGTTAATGGCCGGGCGGCATTTGGAACACCCTTCGGGTTGATTCCAACCCAGAACATGCATGACCTCTTTGGTCGTCTGCATTCCTTTTTGTCTAATCTCCGCTACGATCTCATCCCGGCTGAGGGAGGTGCAAGCGCAGATTCCCTGTTTGGCACCCGCTGTAAAGTTGTCTCCAAGCACATATTGCAAAATCTGTTCAACAACCGGTTTACAGCCGCCGCAGGAGCGGGTTGCACCCGTACAGGCTTTGATTTCGTCTACGCTGGTCAATCCCTCATTCGTAATGGCATCGACAATGGTTCCTTTGGTTACTCCGTTACATCCACAGACAATTTCGTCTTCTGCCATGGTTTCCACGGATGTGGCTTTTTTGTGCCCACCGCAACCTGTACCCATCAGTGAAGCATACAGTTCATCTGTCATCTCAGCCTGTTGTTTAATCAATTTCTGTAATTCGGCAGAATCCGTAATATCACCAAAGAGTACAGCGCCAACCATGATATTATCCCGAAGCAGAATTTTTTTGTAGGTGCGTTTCCAGTCGTCTTTATGTGAAATGATCGTATGTTCGGGACTGTCGATAAATTCACCGGTGGAAAAGACGTCTACGCCCGAAATTTTCAATTTCGTGGATACCACAGAACCTTCATAGGGAGCTGTATCAACACCGCATATATGTTTGGCCAGAATCATGCCCTGTTCAAACAGTGGGGCAACGAGGCCGTAGCATACACCGCGATGTTCGGTACATTCTCCGACGGAATACACGTTATTTAGTGACGTCTGCATATAGTCATCCACTACAATGCCTCGGTTAACTTCCAGGCCACTTTCCCGGGCTACACCCGTATTGGGTTTGATGCCTACTGCCATGACAACAAAATCAGTGTTCAGCACGGAATCGTCTGCAAAACGAATACCTTCTACCCGTTCGCCACCGAGAAGCTCTGCGGTTTGTGCGCCCATCTTGAACCGAATGCCCTGTCGCTCAAGTTCGGTTTTTAACATCGCAGATGCCTGAGGGTCAAGCTGGCGTTCCATCAGATCCTGCATCAGATGCACGACTGTAACTTCCATGCCGAGCTGGACCAAGCCTTTGGCAGCTTCGAGGCCGAGAAGACCTCCTCCAATGACAGCCGCTTTTTTATATTGTTTCGCTGCTTCCAGCATGACGTTACAATCCGCTATATCCCTGAACCCAACGACCCCTTGTTTGTCATGACCCGGTACAGGAAGAATGAAAGAGCTGGAGCCGGTTGCGATGATGACTTTATCGTAAGGGAAACGTAAGCCTTCCGCAGTTACGACTTCACGTGTTTCTGACTCAATGCGTGTTATGGTTGTACCCGTATGGAGGGTGATACCGTAATCTTCATACCAATGCAGATCATTAAGCACAATATCATCAATTGTTTTGCTGCCTTCCAGCACATAGGACAGCATTATCCGATTGTAATTGGGATAGGGCTCTGTGCCAAAGACGGTAATGTCGAACCGGGAACTCAATTTCAAAATTTGTTCAACTGTACTTATGCCTGCCATACCATTACCGATGATAACCAGTTTTTCTTTATTTCCGTTCATGGTTGTATGCCTCCTTTAGTGGATACTTTACGTTACCAGCATTTTTAGTGGATTATATTTAAATCATACCGTTCAATGTTGACATTATATGTGATTAATTTCACTAATAATGATAGAAGCTTCATAATGAAACAGGCTTATTCAGAATATCTACAGTAAAGGTGCGCAGGAGTATTCGATGGAGAAAGATTATAATTGAAATGAGAAATGCGAACTATTGTTCTTATATAGTTTTCGTTGTAAAATCTGGAGTGGACGGTTTATGTTCCCTATTTCTTCGAAAGGAAGTTTTTGCACCATGATGGGAAGATCCCACCTGATTATCGGGACCACTGTATCCCTCTCTGTTCTGCAGTTAGCCGGTATGCCTGTGACTGCACCGGCGGTTACCGTGGCTCTGATCGGTTCGCTGCTGCCAGACATTGATGAGCCGAATTCGCTATTGGTATCCAAAGCATTGCCGAACAGCCTCATTAGGCTATTACAGACAATCCTGCTGCCTGTCGCTGTATTTGTGTACTTCTATGTTCAGGCGAAACCATGGAATCTGCTGCTCGCCATTTTGATTGCGATGGTATCATTCCTGCCGTCGCGTTCCCTGCGCAAAGTGTTGATGTTTGCAATCGGATTGGGACTTGTATTTTATGGGCATGCATTCGCACCATGGAATCTAATTGCTGGCAGTCTGTTAATGCTCTGTACCACGTTAACCCACAGGGGATTGACACACACATTATATGGAACCGCCGTATGGACTGGGTTGCTCTACAGTACAACTCATTTGCAGGGGCCAGAGATCTGGGTAGCCGGAGGTACAGCCTATGTCATGCATCTATTGGCAGATTCGTTGACGAATCGCGGCATTCGTCCATTGCCACCACTCAAGTGGCGTATAAGGATTAATCTCATGAGTACGGGCACGAAGCAAGGGGCCGTTGTGGAAAATGTGTGCATTGTGCTGGCTCTTATTGTGGCCTGGATTGCATTCTCTCCTTTATTTCTGTGATATCTCAAAAATACCAGTCCTGCAATAGGACTGGTATTTCTTTGGTTCATATCCATGGCTGTATTCAATTTGGAGATGGTCAGATCATGTGGTTGTGGGTGTACTCGACAAACCTTCAATATCTGTTGAACCAAATACAAACAACATTACAAGGATAACTACAATTATCAGTTCGGCGAAGCCAATTCCGTCAAAGTCAGACATCATCCCAACCTCATTTCATCCTATCTAGGAATTTATCCTTTGTTGAAAAGCCCGAATAACATCATCCAGTGTCACGTCGCCCATTTCGTCTAGAAATTGGACGAGTTTGTCGGTGTTCGATGGTGTAATACTTTTTAGTGTTTTATACTGTCCAACCAATTCAACAACCAATGTGGCCTCTCGAAACAAAGTAACAGCATCCACTCTTAATTTCCCGCTCACCAGCAAGGCTGCGACGATAATTTCCAGGTTCTTTCCTTTAAGGTTGCCATTGAGAAGGGTGTTGGCAGCATTTGTTTTGGTGGAACCTTTATTTGATTTTCCATTCCTTCTCATTGCCATAATAGGTCCCCCGCTACTTGATGTTTAGTTCTTCTACCGTTGTTATATCGTATGAATCTTTTCTATATATGTTCTAGCTATTAAACTAGTTGCAGCAAAAAAAGAGACGTCCTGCTGAAGCAGAACATCTCTTGAGGTTTTAATCTAAAAGAGGGAAGCCATGAAGCTTATGTAATTCAAGATCCTCCCTTGAATCGATCCTTACGCGTTTCCGATAATTGTGTTTAGTGTTGTCTGATCCAGACCCTTCACCAGTTTCACGAGCAATTCTTTTGCTGCATCATAGTCATCCGTATGAATAATGGAAGAAGAAGTATGAATGTAGCGGGCGCAGATGCCAATTACCGTGGAAGGCACACCGATACCGCTCAAATGTACCGCTCCGGCATCCGTACCGCCAGGAGAGATGAAATATTGCATTTTAATTTGATTGGATGATGCTGTGTCCTGAACATATTCAACAATACCGCGATGGGTGAACATGCCCGGATCGAAGATACGCAGTAAAGCACCTTGTCCAATATGTCCAAATGATTGTTTGTCTCCTGTCATATCATTCGCGGCACTGCAGTCCAGTGCGAAGAAAATATCCGGCTCAATCAGATTGGCAGCCGTGCGTGCACCGCGTAGCCCCAATTCTTCTTGGACTGTTGCACCGCAATAGAGAGTGTTTGGTAATTTTTCTTTATGCAATGCTTCAATCAGCTCAAGTGCAAGGCCTACACCGTAACGGTTATCCCATGCTTTTGCCATAATTTTCTTCGGATTAGCCATCGGTGTGAACTCACAGATCGGCACAATCTGCATGCCTGGGTGAATGCCCCAAGACTCTGCTTCTGCACGGTTATCAGCACCGATATCCAAGTACATATGGTTAAGATCTACCGGTTTATTGCGCTGGGATTCATCGAGAAGATGAGTAGGTGTCGAACCGACAACCCCTGTAATCCGGCGATCCGGAGTGATGAGTTCCAGACGTTGGGACAATACAGCCTGACTCCACCATCCACCGAGGGGGCGGAATTTGATCATGCCTGTTTCCGTAATGCCTGTGGTCATGAAGCCAACTTCGTCGAAGTGACCTGCAACCATGACTTTGGGTCCAGACGCTTCTCCTCGCAATACACCAAAAAGGCTACCCAGGCGATCCTGGACAAATTCATCCGTATAAGGAGACATTTGTTCTTTCATCCATCCGCGAAGCTCGCGTTCAAATCCTGAAACGGAAGGGAATTCCGTTAATGTCCGAAACATTTCCAACGTTTTTTGATTCATGTGTCGACAACTCCTCTGCTTGTATGTAGATCAGGTCTCAGCAGAACGGCTGCCGGACTGTTGTCCTTCAAAAGAGAAGAACGTTTATTTAACCACTGGTCACACTACAGTATGAACCTTGCGCAAGTAATTGTCCATGGTTATGTCACGTATCTCAGGCATAAATACTTGCTCGTTTGATGATTCATCGGGTCATGAAATCCGCACCAAACACAGTCGACAAGCAGCAACATTGAATAAGCATAGAGTGAGGAACCATTTTGCTTAACCTTTTTCCATGAGGGTATTTAATATGCTAATAATTTCACTTGCCTGACAACAGGAAGGAGCTGGGACAATAGATGGAGCCGCCCGATGAAGGCAATGAAACCATGCTTTGTATCGTCCTCTTTATTTTGCTCGTAATCATTCTGCTTTATTTATAAATTTCTCCAGACCTCTGATCCGGTGCTGAGCGACTCATCTGATTCAGCTGCTTTATCGTGCTGGAAACAAATGCTGTCTTTCGCCGGATACATAACTTTCCCAACCTTAACAAACAATGAATACAGGATTACACACAGTACATGCAGTCACATCTGTTGACTCATTTTCATTACAAGGGAGGTTCTGTATCTTGCCAGCTCAAACTAAGGGTAGTAGTAAAAAATCATCATCATCCCTGTCCATCAGTGAACAGGAATATAAAAAAGTCGCCAAAAAACATGAGCCTGCCCGTCCAATCTGGGCGAACTGTATTAAGGCATTCCTCGTTGGCGGATTGATTTGCGTCATTGGACAGGCTATCCAGGAAGCGTTTATGGCGGGGTTTGACATGACATCAAAGGAAGCTGCAAGTCCAACCGTTGCGGTCATGATCCTCATTTCAGTCATCCTGACCTGTCTCGGTGTCTACGATAAAATGGCGCAATGGGCGGGTGCAGGGACGGCTGTACCTGTCACGGGATTTGCCAACTCGATGTGCTCTGCAGCACTGGAGCATCGTGCCGAGGGACTGGTGCTTGGAGTTGGTGCCAACATGTTTAAACTTGCAGGCTCGGTCATTGTGTTTGGTGTTGTTGCTGCCTTTATCGTGGGAATCGTATACGCCATTCTCGGTTTTGGAGGTGGACATTTATGAAACGCTTGGGCCAACAAACCTGGCAATTTGAGAACCGTCCACGGATTATTGGCAAATCGGCAGTTGTTGGGCCAGATGAAGGCCAAGGGCCTTTAGTATCTGATTTCGATTATGTATATGACAATTTGGAGATTGGGGAGAAGACTTGGGAAAAGGCAGAACGCAAGCTTCTCGAACAGGCTTCTCAAATGGCATTAATCAATGCGAATATCACGAAGGAAGAGCTGCAGTTCTTTGTTGGCGGGGATCTGATGAACCAGATTATCAGTAGTTCCTTTTCGGCCCGTAAGCTGGGTGTACCTTATCTGGGGGTATTTGGTGCTTGTTCAACTTCTATGGAAACGTTGGCTTTAGCCTCACTCATTGTGGATTCGGGTGCAGGTGATTATGTACTGGCAGGTACGGTGAGTCACAACTGTACGGTGGAAAAGCAATTTCGCTATCCGACAGAGTACGGTTCACAGAAGCCGCCATATGCGCAGTATACGGTCACGGGTTCTGGCTGTGGTGTAGTCTCACGTACTGGTGAAGGCCCGGTAGTTACCAAAGCGACAATTGGCCGAATTATGGATATGGGCATCAAAGATCCCTTTAACATGGGAGCTGCGATGGCTCCAGCGGCAGCAGATACCATTGTTTCGCATTTCCGGGATACAGGTTTGGAACCGGGTTATTATGATCTGATCGTTACGGGTGATCTTGCTTCGGTTGGACTGCCCATCGTTAAAGAGCTTCTGCATAAAGAAGGTGTTCCAATGGAACAAACGGTCTTCAATGATTGTGGCCTGATGATATATAACCTGGAAAAGCAGCCTCAGGTTGTGGCTGGAGGAAGCGGCTGCGGATGTTCAGCGACCGTAACTTACGGTCATATTTTGAACCGGATGCAAAAGGGTGAACTCAATAAGGTATTGGTGGTCGCTACCGGTGCATTGTTGTCTCCACTTTCATATCAGCAGGGCGAGAGCATTCCTTGTATTGCGCATGCCGTAGCCATAGAAAAGGAGGGATAAAGGATGCAGTTTTTATGGGCATTTATTGTTGGCGGATTGATATGTGTCGTGGGACAACTTCTAATGGATGGTGTCAAACTGACTCCAGCACATACGATGAGTACACTTGTTGTCGCTGGTGCGGTTGCGGATGCGTTTGGGCTGTATGATCCACTCGTCAAATTTGCAGGGGCAGGCGCTTCCATCCCCATTACCAGTTTTGGTAACTCCCTCGTGCACGGGGCATTGACGGAACTGGAGAAAGAGGGATGGATCGGTGTCATTACGGGGATATTCGATTTGACCGCGGCGGGTATTTCCTCAGCGATAATCTTTTCTTTTCTCGCGGCATTGGTGGTTCGGCCCAAAGGGTAATAGAGCATGGCAGAGCTAGCCATTATATATGAAATCAGCAGAGGCTTCGGATAACTTCTATCCGAGCCTCTTTTTGTCGTAATCATGCGATAACTGCGGTGAATCTGACGCCTGGAAACAAATTATGAGTTCCTTCGAGTGTACGCGCGCCCTTGGATCATGTACAATAAAAGGAAATCTATATGCTTTTTTAGGAGGTTAGACCACATGCCTGTGCGCAAAGAGTCGATCCAAATCATATCAGCAGTTCGTTCTAATCTGGAATCATGCATAATGGGGAAATCCTTTGAAATTCAACTTTTGCTCACAGCTTTGCTTGCAGGCGGACACGTTCTGATTGAAGACGTACCAGGAACAGGCAAGACGCAGTTGGTTAAAGCGTTATCGAAATCCATGCGCGGAGAGTACCGCCGCATTCAATGTAATCCTGATATTTTACCAAGTGACATCACGGGGGTATCCGTTTTCCATCCACGTGATGAGCGTTTTTACTTCCGTCCGGGTCCGGTCATGACCAATATTTTGCTGGCAGACGAAATTAACCGGGCAACTACGAAAACGCAGTCCGCATTGCTGGAAGTCATGGAAGAGCGCAGTGTGACGGTAGATGGCGATACGTATGATCTGCCTCATCCATTTATGCTCTGTGCAACCCAGAATCCAATTGATTTCGAAGGAACATACACATTGCCGGAAGCACAGCTGGACCGGTTTATGTTGAAAATAAGTCTGGGTTATCCCGACAAGGATATCGAGAAAACGCTGCTGAAGCAGCATCAGTCGGGTCAGCCTGTTGATCGGCTTGAATCCGTAACCCATATGGATCAGATATCAGCCATTCAACAGGAAATCAAGGAAGTATTCATCGGTGATCCGGTCATGGATTATCTGCTTGATGTCGTTCGCAAAACTCGCTCCCACCCATCCGTATTGCTGGGCGCAAGCCCGCGGGCAGCCATTTCATTTATGATGGCCGTGAAGGCTTTTGCCTTTTTGCAGGAACGTGACTACGTGCTTCCGGATGACGTGAAAACGATGGCACCTTACGTCATCTCCCATCGGATTGTGCTGCGTCCCGAATCGAGACTGGACAGCATGAGCTCTGAGGCTGTATTAACTTCCGTACTTCAGCAGGTTCGAGTGCCCGTCTCCATGGGGCAATAATTGATGAAGCCGCTTTTGAGTACATTCAGAAGGGGAATACGCCACCCCCGCGTATGGAGCATCGCGGCGGTGTGGATGTGCTGTTTGGCTTATGTTTTATTCCAGGGAGGGAAGACCTCCCTGATGTTGCTGTCGATGGTGACTCTACTGTGTATTTACCTTGCAATTGCTGGTTTTAGCGGTGTACGGCGTACTCATGGCGTGCGCAAGCTCTCTTCTGGTCAGGATCATGAAGAGCTGCTGCATGCGGGTGATCAGGTACAGGTAAAGTTAAGTCTGAACATCCCGGGATTTTTACCCCTTCCATATGTGGTTGTGCGCGAAATGTTGCATCGGCATAACGGCGAATCCTGGTCTTTCAAAGAAAGCCTCATTCCCAGCATGCGAGGGTATGGTGAATTGTCATTTCAGACCCCACCGCTGGAGCGAGGAAAGTATGTCTTTTCCGAAACGGAATGTGCCAGCGAGGATATCTTTGGTCTGATCGAGCATCGGGGAACGTTCAAAGCTAAAGGCGAATTCCGGGTGCTGCCGCGGACGGTATTTATACCGTACTGGCAGCTGTATGACCGCAAATCACGGTTATCTGGTCCACAGACAGCCTTGACTCGCTCACGCAGGGAAACGACCCAGATTAACGGCGTGCGTGACTACGTTTATGGGGATCGCCTTTCCCGCATTCACTGGAATGCAACGGCTAAGACGGGAACGTGGAAGTCCAAGGAATTTGAACATGAGTCAGTACCGAAAACGATTCTGGTGCTGGATGCGCTGTCAGGCAGCTATGAACATGGTGAGGCCTTTGAACTGGCTGTGTCCACGGCTGCTTCGCTGCTGGAATATGGTACAAGAGAACGAATGGGTATGGGGCTGCTGACACTGTCGGAGAAGACATCATTTTTTGCTCCCAGCGAAAGTCCGATGGAACGGCAGAAGATGATTCATCATCTGGTAGATATCCAATATAACGGCCAGGAGAATCGGCTGCTGCCAGGTGTCGAGAAGATGTCACGTCAGTTTCCTCAAGGCGCGTATTTTGTAGTGATATCTCCCCAGAAAGATGAAAAAGTTCTCGAACTGCTCAGATGGGCTGACACACGGGGGATGACTCCTTGTCATATTCTGATTGAACCTACTGATTCCCGCCGGAGTTCC
Organism: Paenibacillus taichungensis; assembly: GCF_050994985.1. Lineage (NCBI taxonomy): Bacteria > Bacillati > Bacillota > Bacilli > Caryophanales > Paenibacillaceae > Paenibacillus > Paenibacillus taichungensis. The sequence continues at coordinate 1,020,741 of NZ_CP194720.1, forward strand.
GAGTGGAATGCGATGCTTCGTGGAAGAGGCACAAGATCCTTTACCGTTTCCCATTTGCAGGAGCTTCCAACGGTTATGGGGGGAGGTAGTGTATGAGTACTAAAGGCCAAGAGCTGACATTGGGGAGAAGATCCTGGTATCATGCAGCTTCGTTGCTCTGGATTTTCCTGATTGGCATGCAGTGGATATCATTTACACAGGAATCCTGGTATACCGAGACCACTTCATTGGTACTGTGGACGCTCGCTGCGGTCAGTATTCTGGAAGTTATTCTGCCTTTCAAAATAATGATTCGAACCATAATCAAGGCGATTGTCCTTGTATATATTTTGCATAAGACATTAATTGATTACACGGTTTATATACCTTACGGCACGTTAATGGAGCGTACAGAGCAATTTGTGCTGCACCTGACACCTTACATCTGGTTCTCCCTGTGCGCGTGGGTGATGCTTGAAGCTGCCCTACGTCTGGTGACTACAACGCGCCGAATTCTCGTTTTTCTGGGCATTAACATTATCTCGATGGGAATTCTGGACTCTTTTACCCAGTTTCCACTCTGGATTGAAATCGCCTGGGTTATGTTTGCAGGAATGGGATGGCTGGTATGTCAGCACTTCCGTAATTTCCAACTGCAATATCCACAAGGGTGGAAGCGAATTATCCGACATCCCTATAAAATTCTGGCGAACATTGCAATCATATTCTCTCTGATTATCGTAGCCAGTGTGAATATGCCGGAAGTCCCTCCTACCCTTACTGATCCTTATACCGCGTGGCGTAACTACACCGGAAGTTCGGGGAGTCAGACAGGCAACGGAACACTGGACATTCCGACAGCTACCGAGTCAGGATACAGCAGAGAAGACAACCAGCTTGGCGGAGGATTCAACTTCGACTATACACCTGTCATGTCCGTCACTACCAATGAGCGCAGTTACTGGCGCGGTGAGACGCGGGCAGAGTATACGGGAACAGGTTGGGATGATCGCGGACGAGGTGCGACAGAGGATGTTGAAGCGGGACAAGCTCTGGAGAATGATGAACCCGGAAATGTAACCACCAAGCAAGTCACTCAGAAAGTGACGATGTTGAATGATAACGTGTATCCGATCCTCTTTGGAGCCTATTCCATCTCGGAAGTCACATCTGTCAATGGTGAAGCGAATTCGGACCGGATGTTATGGAATCCGGAGCAGGCAGAACTTCATGTCGTAACAGACCGTCAGCAACCGCAATATCCGAAGACGTATACGATTGTATCCGAAGCGCCAGTTATTGTGGAAGATGAACTCCGTACCAAATCTTTTGATGATCTGTATACGAGCAACCCGGCAGACGATATGTATCTGCAGCTGCCATCCAGATTCCCTGATCGGGTGACGGACCTGGCCGCTGAAATTACAGCATCAGCAAGTACGCCGTATGAAAAAGTGGCATTACTGCAAAACTATTTACAACAAAATTTTGATTACACAAACAATCCGGATTTATCCCGAAAAGTAAGCAGTGATTTTGTAGAAGGATTTTTATTTGACATTCGTGAAGGGTATTGTGATTATTTCTCGACTGCGCTGGTTATGATGGCGCGCTCTGAAGGGATTCCTGCTCGTTGGGTGAAAGGATACGCACCTGGACAGCTGTCGCTGAATTCAGATATGCAGGCCCCTCGCCAACCTGGGGCCGAGATCGAGACGACTTATACTGTAACGAATGCAGATGCACATTCTTGGGCTGAAGTTTATTTTGGCGAGTATGGCTGGATTCCGGTTGAAGCGACGCCAGGCTTTGACATGCCGCTGCTCACGGAACAACCAGATGTACAGCCTGTAGATGAGCCTGAAGAACAACCTGAAGAGGAACCGGTAAAAGAGGAAGAGCAGACTCCTGCGCCTGAACAGGCTTCATCCAGCATCCCGACTTTTGTAATCTGGGCTGCGGGAGCCATCATCGTATTGTGGGTGGCTTATATGTTCTGGCGAAATCGCCTCTCGCTTCGATTCTTCGTGCTTCGTCTGCGGACAGGTGGACCGCTAACGCCTGAACAAAAGGTAGTGGCAGAGACTGAACGCTGGATTCGATATGTGAAGCGCAAAGGGTTAAATCGGAGCGGCGACGAGACACTTCGTGAATCGGTAACTCGCTGGAGCCAAGCGAAACCAGCTGCAGCAGCGACATTGCATGAACTTCTAGCGAAGTTTGAACAGACTCGCTATAGTCCAGCGTCTGTAACTGCGGACGACTGGAAGGCCGTCTATCAGACCGCTTCGAAGCTGCGTAAGGAACTTAAAGCGGAACGGGCGTAATGTCGCCCGTCCCGTTTTTCCTTTTTTCCTATGCCATCAGGCGCTGTATGCATTTTCAGGAAAGACGGATTTGTGATATAGTGTGTCGTATGAAACTGAGGTGACTTCTTTGTTTGAAATGTTAATGCCCAAGCTGCGTGTAGACACGGTTTTTGACATTAATCTGGAAGAGCTATACGCTCAAGGCTACCGTGGAATTATAACTGATCTGGACAATACACTCGTTGGGGCCAAAGCTCCTGACGCCACGCCCGAACTGATCGAGTGGTTCGCACGTGTCAAAGAGGCTGGTTTCCAGCTCATGATTGTGTCCAATAACAATTTGAATCGTGTATCCCTGTTTGCGACGCCACTGGATATCCAGTTTGTGCATAGTGCACGCAAACCATCGAATGTTCCGTTTCGTAGAGCAATGAAAATGATGGAGTTAACTCCTGAAAAAACGATTGTCGTAGGCGATCAGATGCTTACAGATGTCTTTGGAGGTAATCGACTGGGACTTTATACGGTTCTGGTGTTGCCAATCTCCATCGGAGATGAAGGCTTCATGACCCGCTTCAATCGGCGCGTGGAACGGATTGCTCTAACGAGTTTGCGCAAGAAAGGCTTATGGCTTGAGGAGGAAAAGAAGAAATGACAGAACCGCATAACGGCAATATTGCCGTAAGGTGCAGCGGATGCGGAGTGCATCTGCAAACGGAAAACCCGGAATTACCAGGATTTATCCCCGAAAAAGCGTTGGATCGTGAACCCGTCATTTGCCAGCGTTGTTTCCGTATCAAAAATTACAATGAGTCATCATCCGTTACAGTGGATCAGGACGAGTTCCTGGCCCTGCTGAGCAAAATCGGGGATAAGGATGCACTTGTCATCCATATCGTTGATTTGTTTGACTTTGATGGCAGTATCATCTCTGGTTTGCAGCGTTTTGTAGGCAACAATCCGGTATTGCTTGCCGTAAACAAAACGGACTTGCTACCAAAAGTAACCAACTGGAACAAGGTCCGCAATTGGGTGCAGAAACAGGCCAAAGAACAAGGTTTGCGTACGGTAGATGTCGTTCTGTGCAGTGCGAAGCAAAATCAGGGCTTCGACCGACTGCTTGAGCTTGTTGGGACGTATCGCGGAGATCGTGACGTATACGTGGTTGGTGGTACTAATGTGGGTAAATCCACACTGATTAACCGTCTGATTCGTGACTACAGTGATCTCGAGCAGGAACTCACAACATCCCGCTATCCAGGGACGACGCTGGATATGGTTAATATTCCACTGGACGATGGAAAAGCTATTATTGATACACCGGGAATTGTATACCCTTGGCGTTTCAGTGAGATTGTATCCCGTAAGGATCTGGCTGCCATTATGCCGGAAAAACCGCTTAAACCGGCCGTTTACCAATTGAATTCTGGTCAGACGCTGTTCTTTGGCGGTATGGCTCGTTTTGACTTTGTAGAAGGAGATCGTCAGTCCTTCACTTGTTTTATCAGCACTGCGCTTGATATTCACCGGACGAAGTTGGAACGTGCAGACGACTTGTATCGTGACCATCTGGGTGAGTTGCTGTCTCCACCAACACGTGAAGATGCAGCAGATATGCCTGAATGGACCAGACATGAGTTTCGAATCAAACGTGGTAGTCAGTCGGATGTATTCATTTCCGGACTGGGCTGGATTAAGGTTAACGGTGAGAATGGGGCCCTTGTAGCTGTTCATGCTCCAAAAGGTATTCGTGTATTGATCCGCCCATCCTTGATCTAATGTAATCACAGTAGCATTTTCATCAGATCGGAGGCGGAAGTATGTCGGAACAGAAAAAAACAAATCCTTCACTACCTGTCCTGCTTGGCGTCATGGGTGATCCTATTGCACATTCCAAATCGCCTGCCATGCATAATGCGGCTCTGCAGGCTGCAGGAGTGAATGGAATGTATATGCCACTGCATGTTCGTCCCGAGCAGCTGGAATCAGCCATTCGAGGCATTGTGGCGCTGGGGTATCGTGGTGTGAATGTAACCATTCCGCACAAAGAACAGGTCATGCAGTATCTTGATGTCATTGATGAAAGTGCACGCCTGATTGGCGCGGTGAACACCATTGTTAATGAAGAAGGCAAGCTGACCGGGTATAATACGGATGGCATCGGTTATGTGCGTTCCTTGAAGGAAGAAGCTGTTCCTGAACTCGCAGGCAAACGTATCGCTGTACTGGGGGCTGGCGGAGCAGCGAGAGGTGTGATATACGCCCTTGCTTTGGAAAAGCCTGAACAGATTAGTATTCTTAACCGTACTGCCGACAGAGCCGTAGCCCTTGCTTCCGATCTGCGGGCTCATGGACTGGGCGACATCACGGGTAGTGGAATGGAAGAGGCTGCTGCGGTACTGGCTTCGGCAGATATCGTGATTAACACGACAGCCGCAGGCATGCATCCGCATGTAGATGACGTGCCTGTTGACCCTGCACTCATTCGAGCAGGTGCAGCAGTAAGCGACCTTATCTACAATCCGCTGGAAACACGCCTGCTTCGCGAGTCAAGGCAGCGTGGATGTACTGTGCATGGTGGTCTTGGTATGTTTATATACCAGGGTGCGGTAGCATTCGAGCACTGGCTCGGCATCCCGGCGCCCGTGGAGACGATGCGGCGAGCTGTGTTAGACAGTTTTTAATATTGTAAAAATATAATTGAACGGTCAGGCCCCGACAGTCATTGTGCTGTTGCTGAGGCTTGCTCACCATAAGGAGTATGGAGTATTCATGTTAAACGGTAAACAAAAGCGCTTTTTGCGTTCACAGGCACATCATCTGACCCCTGTATTTCAAATCGGCAAAGGGGGAACGAATGAGCACCTGTTCCGTCACATCGAAGATGCGATTGAGAAGCGCGAATTGATGAAAGTGCAAGTGCTCAACAACAATGACGAGGACAGAAAAGAGATGGCCGAAGAAGTTGCCCGTGAAACGGGTAGTGAGCTTGTACAAGTCATCGGTAACACAATCATCCTGTACAAAGAATCGCGCGATAACAAACAAATCGAACTACCTAGATAAGGGAGTGTGACGCGGGTGAAGATCGGTATCATGGGTGGTACGTTTGATCCGATCCACATGGGACACCTCCTGGCAGCTGAAGCGGCAAGGGATTCGCATGCACTGGATGAGATCTGGTTCATGCCTTCCCATGTTCCACCTCACAAACGCGGCGCCGGAGCTTCGGGACAGCAACGTCTCGATATGACGGAAGCGGCTGTGAAAGGTGTGCAGCAATATGAGGTGCTGGGTATCGAGATGGAACTTGGCGGTGTGTCCTATACCATTGATACCATGAAGGAGCTTTGGCGTCGCTATCCGCAGCATGAATTTTACTTCATTGTTGGAGCGGATATGGTGAACTATCTTCCCAAATGGGAGCAGATCGAAGAGCTCGCCGAACGTTTAACCTTCATCGGTGTGGGAAGACCGGGATTCCAGTTACATCTGGATGACCTGCCGGACGCGTTGCAGGATCGGGTATTGTTGGCTGAGATGCCCCTAGTGGACATATCATCGACAGCCGTACGCAGACGTCTTGCCAAAGGTCATTCGGTACGTTTCATGATTCCTGATGAGGTGCACCAATACATTGTAAGGAGCGGTTTATATGGGACTAAGCCGTGACGAACTGATCCGCGCAGTTTCCGGTCAAATGCCGGAGAAGCGTTGGAAGCATACGCTGGGTGTCATGGAGTCGGCAGTGTTATTGGCTGAAAAATATGGTGCTGATCCTGTAAAAGCGGATCTGGCAGCAATCTTGCATGATGTGGCCAAGTATTGGCCCGTATCTGAGATGGAAGCGGTCATCCGTGATAATGGTTTGAACGAAGAACTTTTGCAGCATGACAAGCAACTCTGGCATTCCGAAGTGGGTGCTTTTGTTGCTGAACGTGACTACGGCATCGATGATGCCGAAATTATTAATGCTATTCGTTGGCATACCTCGGGTCGAGTGGGCATGAGCCTGCTGGATAAAGTGGTATGTCTTGCGGATTATATTGAACCGGGAAGAGATTTCCCGGGAGTAAATCATATTCGCGAACAGGCTGAGCACAGTCTGGAAGAAGGTTTAATTGCCGGTTTCGACTCGACAATCAGCTTATTGATCTCGCAGCGCCGTGTTATTTATCCTTTGACCATGTTGTCGCGAAATGATTTGATTGCACATTTATAGATTAGATTATGGAGGTTGGTTCATGACAGTATCATCGAAAGAACTTATGAATATGGCGGTTGCGGCCGCTGACGATAAAAAAGCATCCAACATTGTAGCACTGGATCTGATTGGTATCTCGCTGGTAGCGGACTATTTTGTTATCTGTCACGGGAATTCCGATACTCAGGTACAGGCGATTGCAACAGAGATTCGTAAACAGGCGCATGCTGCCGGCGTGAATATCAAAGGCATCGAAGGTATGGATTCGGCACGTTGGGTATTGATGGATATGGGTGATGTGGTTGTTCATATCTTCCACCGCGACGAGCGTGAGTATTACAACATTGAACGACTGTGGTCTGATGCCAAAGTGGTGGAAACGGTATGAGTTTGATCGCAGGAACAGTCGTCAACTTGCCGGTTTCACGTGAAGTGTCTCCATTTGGCTACTTTTTGACGACAGGATCGGAAGATGTACTGCTTCACTATACGGAGCTCACACGGGACGTGAAAATTGGAGAAACGCTGGAGGTCTTTCTGTTCTTTGATACGGAAGATCGCCTTGCGGCAACCATGAAAAAACCATATCTCACTCTTGGCGAAATGGCACGTCTGGTTGTGGCTGATATTCACCCACGCCTCGGCTGTTTCCTCGAGATGGGGCTTGGGCGGCAATTGCTGCTCCCGATTCGTGAGCTGTCTGAATTGGAAGAGCTGCGTCCCCAGGTGGGCGATGAAGTCTTTGTTATTATGGAACATGACAAGCAGGGACGTTTGCGTGCGAAATTGGCCGGAGAACGTGAGCTTGCACCATTGTCTTTCCATGCGCCAACCTCATGGGTTAATCAATGGGTTGAAGCTACGGTGTACAAGACACTTCAGATGGGTACGTTTGTACTTGTTGAAGGTGGAGTGCTGGGATTTGGAGCCATTGGCATGATCCATTCCTCGGAGCGTAACCGGATGCTGCGTCTGGGTGAAAAGGTAAACTGCCGGGTAACTATGGTCCGTGAAGATGGACGTGTCAATCTGGCAATGTCTCCTCTCAAAGAGGTTGGTCGCAACGAAGATGCAGACAAACTGCTTGCTTTCATGAAAGAACGCCCTACGGGCGGCATGCCGTATTCGGATGCAACCCCGCCGGACATCATCAAGCAGCGCTTTGGTATTAGTAAATCCGCTTTCAAACGGGCCTTGGGTAAACTGATGAAGGACGGTCTGGTAACTCAAAAGGAAAACTGGACCTATCTGACAGAGTCTGTACCTCAGGATCAGAACGAGGACAAGTAGACAAACAGGTATCATGGATCAAGTATGCGCTTGAATCCACAAGTAAAGGCAGGGCAAGGCTGGGTGAACTCCGGACGCCCCTGCTTTTTCTTTTGTTCAAAAGAGATTCGAAAATGAAATTGAAAGTGCGGTGCCTGACATGTCTTACCGGAAATTTGCCTATGTGTACGATGAATTAATGGAGGATATGCCTTATCCGGACTGGATAAGGTTTGCGAGAACGGCTTGGGAACGGCATGGCATGCCGAAAAGTGTGGCTGAACTGGGCTGTGGAACCGGCTCAATTACGATCCCACTAGTGAACTCTGGCTTTGAAGTTACAGGTATTGACCTGTCGGCGGACATGTTGTCTGTTGCGCGCAGTAAAATGGAGGCCACACCTCAAGGCCACCGCTTATATCGGGAAGGCAGTGTCCGCTGGGTGCAGCAGGATATGCGGGACTGGAGAGTTCCGGAGCCTGTGGACTCGGTGATATCGTTCTGTGATTGCGTGAATTATCTGCTTGAAAAAGAGGATGTCGTTCGTACCTTTCAGCGTACTTACGAGATGCTAAAGCCGGAGGGCACATTCCTGTTCGATGTACATCATCCGAATACCCTTATTCGATACGAAGAAGAGCAACCATTTGTGTTGGACGAACGCTCCGTATCGTATATTTGGACCTGTGATATGGATCAAGATCGGTGTGAGATTGAGCATCATCTAAGTATATTTTCACGTGTGGCTGAGAGCGGCAAGGATATGTACCAACGGTTTGAAGAGGTTCATGTTCAGCGCGCGTATGATCCTGACTGGATGAAGCTGGAGCTCACGAAGGCCGGCTTCAGAGATGTACGTGTTTATGCTGATTTTGAGTGGAAAGAGGCGGGAGAAGGCGCACAGCGTCTATTCTATGTAGCCGTGAAATAGGAGTATGATAAAGAACTGTCCTTATGATGTATAAGGGCAGTTCTTTGTCTATAAGAATGTTTTTTTATATGTAATAAAAGTTATTGCCAGTAGGGTTAAAGGAAGCCATAATAGTTGGATGGAAAACGTTTTCTAATTAGTAGAATCCTGAAAATTTAATTCCGGGTGGGGTGTAGAATGGAAAGTACATACAAAACAAGGCTGACTTCCGAACAATTAGACAGAATTGTGCAGCAGCACTTTAACACAGGTATCCAAGAATACAAAGAGATGATCGACGGCTGGGCAAACCACGCTTACTTTATCACCAAGAAAGACGGACAGAAGGTTGTACTCAAAATTGCTCCTTCTAATGGCATTAAGCTGATGCGCTGTGAACAGCAAGTTATGGTTGCTGAGGTTGAGGCACTACGACTTGTGGCAGAACTTCAGGATGTACCCGTTCCCCGGGTATTGGCCTACGATCCATCGCTCACCCTGGTTCCGGCAGAATATTTTATTATGGAATACATGCCAGGAACGCCGTATAACAAAGTCAAAGATCAGTACAGTGCAGAAGAGCAGGAATCCATAGAGCAGCAGCTGGGTGCCCACAATCGTCGAATCAATGAAATTAAAGGAGAGAAGTTTGGTTACTTTTCCTCAAAGAAACCGCATTATACGACGTGGAGAGAAGCTTTCCTTTGCTTAATGGATGATATGCTGGGAGATAGCAAAGCAGCGGGTGTGGAATTTTCGATTCGTTATGAGGAACTGGAGCGTTTGATTCAAGAAAAATCGGATGTGCTGGAGGATGTCAAAGAGCCTGTGCTTGTGCATTGGGATTTATGGGATGGGAATGTATTTGTGGAGGCGGGGCAGATCACGGCCATTATCGATTTCGAACGTTCCCTTTGGGCAGATCCTCTGATGGAGCACTACTTCAGTCATTTTAATAATACACCGGGATTCCTCAAAGGCTATGGTAGAGCAGTTACAACAGACAGTGAACGAAAAAGAAGAAGTTTATATGATCTGTACTTTGATCTGGCGCTGAGAATCGAGTGTCCATATCGTCAATACGATAACAAGGAACACATTAAGTGGTCGATTGATAACCTAGAAGAAGGAATCAAGCGATTCCAGTCGTCTTAATGTGTATACTGATGCATGGCATTGCTTATACTCAACAGACAGTGTAATATTGACTTTAATGCTGTTTTTTTATATAATGTTTCCGATCATATCGTATACATATTTCGATGATAAGGATCAGTAGTGAGTCCTGTACATGACAGAGAGCCGGCGGTTGGTGCAAGTCGGTTGACAGTATTTCACGAACTCGCCTTGGAGAAATGCGGTGATTACACCATCTTGCAACCGACTCATTAACACTCCGGTTCAGGAATGGAAATCCGCATCGGTTAACCGCCGTTACAGGTCCAAAGGGAGTGGATGACGAAGCACGATCGTCCGCTAACTAGGGTGGTACCACGGGAATTCAACCTCTCGTCCCTAGCGCTGCAAACGCTACGGGATGCTGAGGTTTTTTTGTTGCAATAAAAGCGAATAACCAGAGGAGGAACAATAGATGAGTGAGAATCAACAGCCGAAACACGGCTATAAGCCACAAGACATGGAGAAAAGTTGGCAGCAATACTGGGATGACAACAAAACGTTTAAAACGGGTGAGGACCCGGCTAAACCGAAGTTCTATGCCCTGGATATGTTTCCATATCCATCCGGCTCAGGCCTGCACGTAGGTCACCCGGAAGGATACACGGCAACGGATATCGTATCCCGTTTCAAACGTATGCGCGGCTTCAATGTATTGCATCCAATGGGTTGGGACGCTTTCGGCCTGCCTGCTGAGCAGCATGCATTGGATACTGGTGAGCATCCACGGGATATTACATTCCGCAATATTGACAATTTCCGTCGCCAGATCAAATCACTGGGTTTCTCATATGACTGGGATCGTGAGATCAGTACAACAGACCCTGACTATTACAAATGGACGCAATGGATCTTCATCCAGTTGTACAATAAAGGCCTGGCTTATGTAGATGAAGTGCCTGTGAACTGGTGCGAAGCTTTGGGTACAGTACTGGCGAACGAAGAAGTTATCGATGGCAAGAGTGAGCGTGGTGGACATCCGGTCGTTCGTAAACCGATGCGCCAATGGGTATTGAGAATTACGGAATATGCAGAGCGTTTGCTGGAAGACCTGGAAGAGCTGGACTGGTCGGAAAGTATCAAGGATATGCAGCGCAACTGGATCGGCAAATCGACCGGGGCGGAAGTTACTTTTGCCATTGAGGGTCATGAAGAAGTCATCAAAGTGTTTACGACACGTGCAGATACTTTGTTTGGCGCAAGTTATGCTGTATTGGCACCTGAGCATGAGCTGGTGGAAGTCATTACAACTGCTGAACAGCGTGAAGCAATCAAGTCATATCAGGAACAGGCTGCTCGCAAAAGCGATCTGGAACGTACCGATTTGGCTAAAGACAAAACGGGTGTGTTCACAGGAACTTATGCAATCAATCCGGTAAATGGAGCGAAGGTGCCAATCTGGATCGCCGATTATGTTCTGGCTGGATACGGCACAGGGGCGATCATGGCCGTTCCGGGACATGACGCTCGTGACTGGGAGTTTGCGAAACAGTTTGGTCTGGACATCATCGAGGTTGTACAGGGTGGCGACGTGACACAAGAAGCGTATTCCGGAGACGGACCGCATGTGAACTCCGATTTCCTGAACGGATTGAACAACGAAGAAGCGATTGCGAAGATGATCGCCTGGTTGGAAGAGAACGGTAAGGGACAAGGCAAGGTCACCTATCGTCTGCGCGATTGGCTGTTCAGCCGTCAGCGTTACTGGGGTGAGCCAATCCCGATTCTGCATCTGGAAGACGGAACGATGAAGACGGTGCCGGAAGATCAATTGCCTTTGCTGCTGCCGGATATTGACCAGATCAAACCTTCGGGCACTGGAGAGTCACCACTGGCGAATGTTACGGAATGGGTTAACACCGTAGATCCGGAAACGGGAATGAAAGCACGTCGCGAGACGAACACAATGCCACAATGGGCCGGTAGCTGCTGGTATTACCTGCGCTTTATCGATCCGCACAATGACAAGGAATTGATCTCTCAAGAGAAACAGCAGCAGTGGCTGCCGGTTGATCTGTACATCGGGGGAGCAGAGCACGCAGTGCTTCACTTGCTGTACGCTCGTTTCTGGCATAAAGTGCTGTATGATCTGGGTGTGGTGCATACCAAAGAGCCGTTCCACAAACTGGTCAACCAAGGCATGATCCTGGGAACCAACAATGAGAAGATGAGTAAATCCCGTGGTAATGTTATTAACCCGGATGAGATCGTTAATGAATTCGGTGCAGATACATTGCGTCTGTATGAAATGTTCATGGGGCCTCTGGAGGCTACAAAACCGTGGAACGCTAACGGGGTTGAGGGCATGCATCGCTTCCTGTCACGTGTATGGCGTCTGTTCATCAACGAAGATACAGGTGCAATCCATGAAAAGATCACAGCCGATGGTGGAACCGATGAGTTCAAGCGCACTGCACACAAGACAATCAAAAAGGTTACAGAGGATCTGGAACATCTGCGTTTCAACACAGCGATCAGCCAGCTGATGATCTTCATCAACGATGCATACAAAGCAGATACGCTGCCGCGTGAAGCCATGGAGAACTTTGTACAGCTGTTATCACCGCTGGCACCGCATATGGCAGAGGAGCTGTGGAGCCGTCTCGGTCATGATGGTGGAATCTCTTATGTAGCTTGGCCTGAGTATGATGAGTCCATGACGGTAGATGCCGAAGTGGAGATTGTTGTTCAAGTGAATGGCAAAATTGTAACCCGTGCTACGATCGCGAAGGATCTGGACGCACAGGGCATGCAGGACTTTACAATGGAACTGGCACCTGTGAAGCAGGCACTGGAAGGCAAGACCATTCGCAAGGTCATTGCCGTTCCAGGCAAACTCGTTAATATTGTTGCCGGTTAATCTCACCGGTTTTGAATAGTTCATCCAGCTTCAACAAATCTTCATCATATTTGTCGTGAGTCGTCTGGATCAGACTGTCAAAAACACCATTCAGACTTACCTTTAGCAGGGCAAGTGCCTGTGCGGTGATGCCGCCAGGTACAGCCACGCGAGCCTGAAGTTCTTGCGGGGTGTATCCTCCTTCGGTGAGCAGCTTGCCTGTTCCCAGGAGCATCTCGCCGGCAAGAGCGCAGGCGTCGGCTCGTTTGATGCCTGTAAGCTTGACGGCACTCTCGATCCATTGCTCCAGAAAGAACGATATGAATGCAGGTCCGCAGCTGGAGAAGTCGGATGTGATCCGGGTACAGGCTTCATCCACTTGATAGGGTCTGCCGATATGACTGAGCAGCCCTTCCAGCACAGCGCGGTCTTCGGTAGTCATTCGCTCACCGTGAATACACAGGGACGCTCCGCTGCCGACCTGGTGCGTAACGCTGGGGATAACTTTGGAGACTTTGCAAGGAAGTGAAGATTCCAGATGGCGCAGCTGCACGGGACTGGTGATCGAGACGATTATATGATTGGGATTCACGACAGGCAGGATGTCGTCAATGACATGTTTGAATTCAAGTGGCTTCACGCACAAAAAGATGATATTGCTGCGGATGACGGTTTCCCGGTTGCTCTGTGATTCATGCAGACCGGGGTAACGGAGGGATAACTGCCGTACTTTGGAAGGGGTTCTATTGCTGGCGGCGATCTGCCGTGGCTCAAGTGCACCGGATTGAATCAAGGCATAGATCAGCAGGCTGCCCATGCTGCCGGTTCCGATAAATCCAACCTTCATTGTTCAGGCCTCCTTTCATGCTTTACGGTAATGGCGCAGTTCTTTCCCTCTAGTGTATGCGTCAAGACCTGCTTCACATGACATGAAAATAGTACAGCTTGGTTTACCAGGCAAGTCCAACGGTTCGGAAGCACCGCCCGTGTTCAGAATAGATTTATTTTGAATCCAGGGAGAGGTGTGGAAGAGATGAGATGGAACAAGGGGATGACCATTGCTGCTGCGGTGGTCGGATGTATACTAATATTATGGTCGGGCAAAAGTGAACAGCCGCCTTCTGGCTGGGAACCTATGCAGCTCGCCACCGAGAAGCCGACGATAGAGCAGGAAACCCCTGCTGTACAGTCGGCTACTTTGGTTCAGGAACAAACGAAAGCTTCCGATGCAGAACAGAGACCGTTAACAACAGAGGCCCCTGTAGAGACTAATCTGGTTGATGCCACAGCAGGGAAAGTGGTTGATCAGACAGTTGCAGTGGATCAGACAGTTGCAGTTAAGCAAACGGATACTCCTACTGATGGGACACAAACGAAATCCGAGGCAGCGGTTGTTTCAACAGACAATAACCAAGCAATGGTGAGCAATGAAGCTGTCGACAATGGTAAAATTGATGTCAATACAGCTCCGGCAGCGAAGCTTATGGACCTTCCTGGAATTGGGGAGAAAAAGGCGCAAGCCATTATTGATTATCGTAATTCGCATGGTCCTTTTACCAAAGTCAGCGATCTGACCAAAGTGAAAGGAATCGGAATGAAGATGCTGGAGAAAATGGCTCCTTATGTGCAGATCAGGTAATCGCGCAATATTAAATATTAGGATATAAGTTGAATTGGAAATGACATAAGAAAGAGGTATGGGTTCAACTTTCATCAGATGGGGAGGGAAACGGTTATGAGCACAGCAGACGTACGCAAAGACTGGGATACGTATTTTATGGACATCGCATATATGGTCTCTACCCGTTCCCGCTGTTCACGCCGCCATGTTGGCGCCGTACTTGTGCAGGGGAAGAAACTGCTTGGAACAGCCTATAACGGTGCGCCCATGGGGGTTCCGGACTGCTCTGAAGCAGGATGCATGATCTCGGAAGAATACGAGCTGGTGGTAACCGACGGTCAGGAGGAAATGGTTAAAAAGCAACGTTGCATTCGTACCATTCATGCGGAGCAGAATTTGCTTTTGTTCACCGATCGAATTGACCGCGAAGGCTCTTCTGTATATGTCACGGATGAACCTTGCTGGACTTGCTCCAATATGCTCGCGAATAGCGGTATTACAGAAATCGTGTTTCATCGCCCATATCCCAAGGATACAGGCAAGGTTACCAACATGATGAAGCAAAAAGGCATTACGTTTCGTCAGCTGGGTAATTACCAGCCTCCACGTGAGACGATGATGACGGTAAGTGATTAGAACCAAAATAATATTCAAATTTGCGGGGAAGAACCTCCGGTTGCTGTATCAGCTGCCGGGGGTTTTTCTGCGTTCATACGGGTGACACAAAGGAGGGGAAGAAAATGAAAGGCAGACCTTTACTGGTATTTACCGTCTGCTGGTTATGCGGTAGCGGGATGGCATGTGCATTATCGGGTTGGTCCTTGATCGTGGGATTGATCGGGGCATTCGTTTGTCTGCCTCTTTTACTACGATGGATTGATATACGAGGTTGGTCCATCTTGTTGCTGATCGGAGCACTCGTTGGCGGTGCTGTGCACTGGGAATGGAATGATGCGCGGAATTGGAGCAGTCTGCCCGATATCACACATACGGCTGCGGAGGATTTAGACGGTTATGCAGCTACATTCGAAGGAACCCTTATGTCGGATGTACGCATAGATGGGGATCGGGCCGATTTTGAAATGCAGGTCACGTCGATGCTTTCACTATCCGATGCATCAACAGCAGTTGTGTCGGAAGCGGGAAATGCGTCTAACTTGAGAGAACGTCTAATGGTCCAAGTTCGCCTGGCTGAGGAAGAAGAACAGCAAGTAGCAGCGGGGTGGAAGCGAGGAGATTCGATCACGTTGACGGGTGCGCTTACGCTTCCCGGCGAAGCCAGAAATTTTGGTGGGTTTGACTATCGAAATTACTTAAGGACTCTTCAGATCCATTGGTTGTTTAAAGTGAAGGGGGCCAGTTCAGTAACCACCGTTCCGCCTGAAGGGCTGGGGAAACTCAACATCCTTCGGTGGAATGACATCGTTAGGCATAAGCTTGGCGCAGCGGTAGAACGGATATTTCCCGAACCTCATGCGGGCTATATGAAAGGTCTGATTATCGGGATGGCTAATGATATCGATCCGGATACATATGGACAGTTTTCACAGCTTGGTTTAACTCATATATTGGCGATCTCCGGAACACATGTCGCGGTGTATGTGACATCGCTGCTGCTCCTTTTATCTTGGCTTAGGTTAACCCGAGAAACCTCGCTCACCATTGTGTTACTGCTAATACCTGCATATGTACTGTTGTCTGGCGGTTCGCCATCGGTCATTCGTGCGGGTATCATGTCCATGATTGGTTTGTATATGGCGCGGCGCGGGCTTGCGAGGGATGGATTGCAGATGATCAGTGCAGCAGCGTTGTTGATGATGTGGTGGAACCCGTATTTTTTATTAAGCGTGAGCTTTCAGCTATCTTTTCTGGTAACAGCTGGACTGATGATTTACATGCCACTGATTAATCGGATATTTAGCAGTTGGCCCAAGGGCCTTGCAGCAACAGCTTCTGTGACGGTAACAGCACAGCTCATTTCGTTTCCGGTCACGATTCTGTATTTCAACCAGTTTTCACTGCTTTCATTTGTCGCTAACTTCCTGCTTGTATCTTTGATCAGTGCTATTGTACTTCCTCTTGGAACGGTTGCCCTGATTTTATCGTTTATTTGGATGCCTCTAGCCAAACCATTGGCGTGGATTGCTATTATGCTGAACAAATTGACCTTTGTAAGTGTGGAGTGGATGAACAGCTTGCCTGGTTTTGTGCTGATCTGGGCTACCCCATCGCTACTGTGGATTGCAGCATATTATGCCGTTCTCTATGCACTTTTGAGGGTCCTTCATCGCGGCCGAGGTGACCAACCTGCAGTTCAGGGCACAGAAGAGGATACGGCTCCACTGAATCGCCGATATGTTGGGGGGGCGCCTAAAGCGGCTCTGGGGCTGTCTGGATTGTCTAATGTATCATCACAAGGTTTAAACAAAGGTGGACGTGAGGCTAGTCCTGGTTCGATGACAACATTAAGTGCAAGTATTGCCTGGCCGGAGTATACAAGTGCATTTGCTGCGCGAGGGGCGGGTTTTTATTCTGGTGAACGGATGAACGTCTTCCACAAATGGATGTGTGCGCTGCTAGCTCTCAGCTTTGTGGTGGGATTATGGTGGGCGTACCAGACACCGCAACCTGCGGGGACCGGAGTGGTGCAGTTTTTGGATATAGGACAAGGGGACAGTACACTTATTACAACACCTGAAGGTAAACATATATTGGTCGATGGTGGAGGTACAGTACAGTTCGGGAAGTCTGAACAATCCTGGAAAACAAGGCGTGATCCATACGAAGTAGGGGCCAAGGTGGTCGTTCCTTTATTAAAAAAGCGGGGCATTCATCGGCTGGACGCCGTAATCGTAACCCATGCCGATCAGGATCATGCTGGAGGATTACAGGCTGTGCTCGAACAGATCCCGGTGGAACGGTTCATGTTTAATGGGACAACCAGTGGTACAGCCAATTTTGAGAAATTGCTGGATACCGCTATAGACAAGCAGATACCGTTATATGCCATTCGCCAAGGGATGTCCTACGCTCCAGATGGGGAGACCAGACTACATTTTATATATCCGGATCTGGAGAAAGCGAAGGATACAGGAGAAAGATTGCCTGTCTCAGAACATCAGAATCATGATTCGGTTGTCTTTTTGCTGGAGATGGCAGGCGCCTCCTTATTGTTCACGGGTGACATGGATGCTGCAGCCGAGCAGGATCTGCTCTTTATGATTCAGGATGGATCGCTTGCAGCCTCGTTTGGACAGTACGATGCAGATGCTGCATTAGCAGATGGTACTGTTCAGGAGATGTTCACACGTCACTCGGGGGAGAATCATAAGGAGGTTCCTGTCACCATAGATGTATTAAAAGTTGCACACCACGGTAGCAAAACATCATCAACGGAAGCTTGGTTACAGTATTGGAATGCATCCGCATCCGTGATATCTGCTGGGGCCAACAATACATATGGACATCCCAATCCTGGTGTGCTTGAACGTCTTGTTGATTCGGGTACAGAGATCTATCGAACTGATCGAATGGGGGAAATTCAGATGAGAATCAAAGATGGAGAGATTGATGTGCGTTATAAGTTGGTTCCAAACAGCTCATAATGAATTCTTTTATAGTGCAGGATAATGGTTATTTTTACCGAATAATAGTTAGGCTCAGCTTTGAGGGGAGCTAGAGAGATACCTGGTGATAGTAGCAACTACATAATAAGAAGGGGATCAACAAAAATGGGACTTGTAGAATTCACACAATGCAACAGCAATGCAACACAGAAGTTTAGAGTTAAATGGATCAAAAGGACAATAGCACTGTGGATCGGACTTCTAGCGATCGGCTTGATAACTAGTCAGTCCCATGTGACTGCAGCATCCGGTTCCAATGGCTCAATCTCTTCAGTGCTCGATCGTAATGATTATTTGCTTGATAATGGAACAATTTGGTCTAAAGGCACTACCAGTGGAGTATGGACGCAAAGTCGAAATTTGATGGGTATCTCAAAATCTGATACCCACTCAGTCTTTGGATGGACTGCTAATGGACAAGTATATCGCTGGGATAAGGACAATGCGTATAAGCCAGATGTTTATCAATACAATGGAATAGTGAAGGTATATGGGCATGGTTTGGTTCTTCTTCAAGATGGAACACTTCATACTAAAGGGGAACAGATTAAAGGTCTGGAATCCATCATTGATGTTGGTCCATATGAGGGATATGTTTATAGTGCATTATCCTCGTCTGGAGACGTGTATTACGCCGACTATGGAAAAAAAGTGCGCAAAGCAGGCTATGTACCTGATGGTAAAGCTATCGCATTGAACAGCGCTTATGCAGCGGTATTGAAGAACGATGGCTCTGTAGTTATTGTAAGTGTCATGTACGAGGACGAACAGGTGACTATTGCAAGTGACGTGCAATCCATGATCTGGTGGGGAAGTACACATAAGCTACTCACGGTGAAGAATGATGGAACTGTATGGAGTTATGATCGAACCTCCAAATATAAGTCAGAACATTTGCCAGGATTAACTAATGTAAATCGACTTGTGCATTCGTATGATCTGGATGAATTATATGCACAGTTACAAGACGGTTCTTGGGTCGTTTATGACAGTGGGAAAATAACCCCTCTAGTAGCTCCTTCTTTAAATAAAGTAACGTTGGCTGCATCTTCCAAAGAAGCCGTTATTGGAGATGAGATTACACTTACTGTTCAGGAGAGCTATAGCAACGGGTTCAAAATCAAGCGTATACCTTTGCCAGAAGAAATTATAATAGAGCAACCTCAAGTTGCACAAATTCAAGGAGAAGGCAAACTAAAGGTAAGCGGTATGGGTACAACCCAAGTAACTTTGAAGATAGGTGATTTGATTTCGAGCCTTCAACTGAACGTTGAATCACAGCAGAAGCTGACAGGTGCTACATTGTTGGACGGAATTGTATATTTACCAGTGCAGTCCGTTTTTAAGACACTGGGAGCCAAAGTTGATGTTAAAGGTTCATCTTTTGAAATTCAATTCGGAAATGAAAAAATTACGTTGCAAAAAGGGAGTGCAATTGCACACTTTAACAACAAGGAGATCAAAATGAAAGGGAAAGTGCAAACCATCGGAGGGCAAACGGTATTTCCTGCGCATCTGTTAAGTCAGACGGCGGATATTCAAGTACAATGGGATGCAGAGTTTAAGCAGGCAAAAGTTCTAGTTGGAAAGTCATCAATCGTTGTTGAATCGAAGGATACACTTGCCCTGATCAAGAAAAAAGAACTGGGCAGCCTTAGTCGATTGATTGGTAAGTCTTATTGGATTAATGATTATACGGATCTTGGAAGACGTTTCAGCAAAGTGACCATAACAGATATTAAGATTGAGAAGTCTGACTCTGGAGATAAGAGCTACTCTGTTGAGTTCCGTAATGCAAAAGGAAAAACGATTGTTGCTTATGCAGGGGGGACTGCATCTAAGGTGACGGGAATGCTGTCAGATCCCAATCAATTCTTTGCATATGATCCTTATCAGAAATATAAATGGTCCCAATCCACGTGGAATAAGATTATCGCTGGGGAAGTGGACTTGGGAATGACTACAACACAGGCTCGTTTGGCATGGGGAGATCCAACAAGCATAACCCAGGAGATGAGTTCAAAGGGTAAGATTGAAGTGTGGGTATATAGTAGCTCGGCAGGTATACGTGCATTAGGTTTTGTTGGTGGGAAACTAATTGTCATTTATTAATTTTATGTATGAAGCACTTCATATGCTCAAAGAATGATACCAAAAGCCCGCTTTCCGGATACTCCTCGGGGAGAATGCCGGAAAGCGGGCTCATTTTGGAATGACTTATAACAATGAATTATTCAACGCCATCTTTAAAGTGTTTACTCCAATGTTTGTCACCTTTGTGCAACAGATCTTCTACAGTTTTCTCAAGCGTAAGCAAGAGCTGTGCGCGAACATCAAGCACGGTTTCTCTGTACAAGCGTTCTTCCGATCCGACGATTTTATCGCCGTATAATGCCTGTGCAGCGGTGTATTTCCGATGTTCTTCAACCAGGGTATCGATAGATTGCAACGCATGTTCCACAAAATGGGATATGCTTTGATATTCTTTGGGCATTTGTTCTTTTAACGCTTGAATTTTTGCAAGAGCTGGCATGCTCATCACCTCGTGTTATGAATGTAAATTTACAATACACTGTTTTC
Source organism: Paenibacillus taichungensis (assembly GCF_050994985.1). Lineage (NCBI taxonomy): Bacteria > Bacillati > Bacillota > Bacilli > Caryophanales > Paenibacillaceae > Paenibacillus > Paenibacillus taichungensis. The sequence goes on from NZ_CP194720.1 coordinate 1,041,254, forward strand.
ATGAAAATTACATTAAAATGAGCTTAAATTTGTACGAAATTTGAATTTTTTTATTTTCAATGCTATAAGTGTGGTTAGCTATAATGTATGCCATTGTCATTAAATTGAGTCGTGTAAGTACTGGAATGACTTTTGAGCTGGCTTGATGACTCGTTATGCAATTTCTGTTATTCTAAGAGAAGATTTCAGCGGCCCGAATACATAAGCCGTTATTTTGTTATGGCAATATAAGAAAAACGTCTATCTACGTACCCAGGGGAACAGAACGCGTTTAGTGGAAGTTTTTCTTGCGATATCAGGACGCGGTATCTCTGAAGTTTTACTTTATGATATCTAAAAAAAATACTTAACTTTGCAACAATTTTATTGATGGTCACGTCTGTAAGGTTGCAGGGAGAGGGGGATCCTTTGTGGTAGAGCCGGAACTCATCAGAGCCGCTCAATCGGGCGATCGCGACGCTCTAATTACCCTATTGCGGGACATTGAACAGCATGTTTATCGGACCGCATATTACATTCTAAATAATGAACAAGACGCTTTGGATGCTGCTCAGGAAGCGTTGATCCGAATTTACACCAAGATTAATTCATATGAGGAAAAGGCCCAGTTTAAGACATGGGTTCAGCGCATCGTCACGAATATCTGTATTGATAAATTCAGAAGAACCAAGCCCTCCGTCTCCATTGACGAGCATGATATGGTTTTTCAGGACAATCAGGATGTGGAATTCGAAGTGATGTCCACATATGTGGCAAAGGATATTCAGGATGCTATTAACAAGTTGCCTGAGCATCATCGTACCGTTATTGTTCTAAGATATTTGCAGGACTTATCCTATAACGAAATTGCGGATTGCCTCGATCTTCCGTTGAATACGGTTAAATCTTATTTATTTAGAGCCAGACAGCAATTACAGAATCTACTACAGGAGTATCAGAAAGGTGGTGTGACAGGATGAAATGCGAAGAGGTGGTGGAATGGATGCACCGGTATCTGGATCATGATCTGGGCGAGGCGGAAACTGCGCAGATGCTACAGCATGTGGCCCAATGTCCGGAGTGCGCTGAAAACTTTAGTTTGCTCAGAGCTCTCTCCAGAGAACTGGAAGATTTGCCGCAGGTAACCCCGAGATTCAGTCTGGTTGATGCCATTATGCCGCAACTGGATGCAATCGACGAAGCAAAGAGGGAACAAAGCAGTACCATACAGGAAATGAGTCCTGTCCCTGCTGCGTTTGAGAATTTACAGCGTTCAAGTGAGCGAAAACCGAAGCAAAAATGGTTGAATTCCATGGCAGGCCGTATGTCCATGGGTGCAGCAGCAGCAGCAGTTGTACTGGGCGTTACCATTTTTGGGTATCAACCAGAGAAGATTGAGAATGCGGAAGTGATGATGAGCACTGGAAGTACTCAAGAAGGCGGGAATGAGGATCAAAATCCACTGAGCAGAGAGATTAACAATGAAGATTCTTCCTCCTCTTTACAGAGCGATAACAGTGTCTGGGTTGATAGTTCGGAAAGTCAGCCATCCGCTGAAGATAAACAAGCTCAAGAGATTGGTCCTAAAGAAGACAGTTCAGAGAAGGTGCAGGAACCTGAATTGAAGGAAGAACAAACTCCTAAACAGCCGGATACAGGGTCAGAATTGAACAAGAGTGATGCAACGAAAAACGCCCCGTCCAGTTCTAATCCTGCTGACAGTACCAAGAGTGTTGATCAGCAAAAAAGTCAGGATTCAGGAGCTAGTACTGGACCTTCGGCAGGTTCTACTGAGAGCGGAGCAACAGAGCCTGAAAATGGGGATGCACAATCATTCACTACTTCTCAGGATATGCCTGATGTTAAGGTAGAAGAGCCGACAGAGGGCCTGACGAGTAGTCCTGATTCCGAGACAGGTATGGATGCAGCGGGTGGAAATAAAGGATTGGCTGCCACCGATTCAGGTGCACTTGCCACCACGACTCCAAAAGAATGGAAATCACCCGATGGCTCCTATCTGGTCATGCTGCTCGGCGATCAGATCAGCATTTACTCTAAACCTGCCGCTGACTCGGATGTGCTAAATCTGGTTGAGCAACGTAATGTGGAGGGTACACTAAAATCTGCGAGCTGGTCTCAGGATAGCGCTGTATTTAATTACGAAACAGATCAAGATGGAACAACAGTGAAAAAATCGTTTAACGTGTCCACTGCCTCAAGCGGAACCTCTGCCAAATAGGCTGTAAATTATACGTTTGGCCTCAAGACTTGCCGAACTTTTCTGTTGTATCAAGAATATATTGAAAGTAACAACAACGTCCTATCTCAGTTGGCATAACTGACGTCGTATGACCGCGCACCAGCTTTTTCTAGAATTGTTGGTGTCCGCGTTTATATAGATGTAGGACAGGGGGCCTTCATCCGTTAACCGGGTGTAAGGCCCCTTTGTTGTCTGTCACGTTTTCTGGTAGGATAAGAGGGATAAGGGGGCACCGTGATGGATGTAAAGAGTGCGACAAAGGCAATACGTAATGGAGAAACGGCTCCGGTATATGTGCTGTACGGAACGGAGAAGTATCAGATACAGCAATTTACGGATATGTTAAAACAACAGGTGATTGAAGAAGAGCACCGAGAATTTGCGATCATTCCATATGATCTCTCTGAGACACCTGTGGAGGTTGTCATTGAAGAAGCGGAGACGGTTCCTTTTCTTGTTCCACGTAAACTCATTATCGTTCGCGATGCTAATTTGTTTACAGCAGGCAAGGATTCCAAAATTGATCACCAGATTGATCGACTGCTTACATATATGGACAATCCGGCAGATTATAGTACGATTGTGTTTCTGGCTCAAGGGGATAAACTGGACGAACGTAAAAAATTAGTGAAGGCAGCGAAGAAACAAGCTGTTGTCCTTGCATTTGCTCCACTAAGTGGGGAGGAGTTGCTGGGTTGGATTGTAAAGCTGGCGAAGCAGCGGGATGTATCTTTTGAGGCTGGAGCGGCTGACACGCTTGTGAGCTATGCAGGAACAGGCCTTCAGACGTTATCTGCGGAAGTGGACAAGTTATGTTTGTTCGCTGGTAACGGAGGCACGATCAAGCGCGCGGATATCGAATCACTGGTGGCTCGAAGTACCGAGCAGAATGTGTTCGCTTTGGTGGAGGAGCTTGCTAACTTGAGGCTGGAGAAAGCTTTGGGTCTTTTTTATGAGTTGTTGAAGCAGCGTGAAGAACCGATCAAAATTGCTGCCTTGATTGCCCGTCAATTTCGAATTATGATTCAGGTAAAAGAGTTAGGGCAGCAGAGTTACTCCCAACAGCAAATTGCCAGCCAGCTTGGTCTGCATCCGTATGCTGTTAAAATTGCTGGTGAACAGGCTCGCAAGTTTCAGGCAGAACGTTTGAGGCTGATTTTGAGTCACCTCAGTGAACTGGATTATCAGATGAAGACCGGGGCAGTGGATAAAGTGCTCGGACTGGAGCTTTTCTTGTTAAGGCTCGGAGCTTAAACTTAGATATAACGGTAACACAAAGCGGCCTTTATTCCGTTGATGGTGAGATCATCGGAATAAAGGCCGCTCCGTTTCAATAGAGTGCTTATAGAATCAGATACTAAAAAATCCTGAAAGCTCGTGCTGTTCAGGATTTTTCCATTAGATCGTATAAGTAACGCTTCTTACGCTTGTGCGGAAAGAGCGTTCAGTTTTTTCGCCAAGCGAGACTTTTTGCGGGCTGCAGCATTTTTATGAACCAGACCTTTAGTTACAGCCTTGTCCAGCTTTTTGGAAGCAGCTTGAATCGCAGCTTTTGCAGTATCAACTTCGTTACTTACCAGAGCAGCATCAGCAGCTTTAACAGCTGTACGGAGTGCAGATTTCTGGGAAGCGTTGAGTGCGCGGCGCTTGTCGCTCGTTTTTACGCGTTTAACAGCGGATTTGATGTTTGGCATTACATTCACCTCCTGTAAGGCATTTGCATGAATACAAACGTTTCACAACTTAAAATATTCTAGCACGCTGGCATGCAAATTGCAACAGATTTTCCTATGATGTTCGACAGTGCTGCATAAAGCACACCATTTTCCCACACAATATGCTCAAATGCGGTAAGGGAGGCAGGGACAGATGACACTGGATTTGCAAAATTATGCAGTTCGTACCGACTTGGCAATTGACTCCAAGGAGATGGCTCAGGGGGGGCAGAAACAGACGATTCCCGGGCTGCGGGAGGATGTGGATGAGAAAGACGGTATTAAAATCACACGTATTGATGTGCTTGATGATGCAGCCGCTACAGCAATTGGGCGTGTAAAGGGGCACTATGTCACTTTGGAGGTTCCATCGCTTCGTAACGGAGATACCGATCTTCAGGAGCGGGTTGCGGCAGAATTCACGCGAGAGATGGAAGATTTTTTGGCCAAAGCGGGAATTAACAAGACGTCTAAGGTGCTGATCGTAGGTTTGGGTAACCTGAACGTCACGCCTGACTCACTTGGACCGCTGGTAGTGGAGAATCTGATGGTTACCCGCCAGTATTTTGAGCTGGTTCCAGATCAGGTTGCACCCGGTTATCGGGAAGTCAGTGCTATTGCGCCAGGTGTGCTGGGTACAACGGGTATAGAATCCAGTGACATCGTACAAGCGATCGTGGATCGAACGAAACCGGATGCAATCATTGCGATTGATGCACTGGCTTCACGCTCCCTCGAACGTGTTAATACAACGATTCAAGTGGCAGACATCGGCATTCATCCTGGCTCAGGAATAGGGAACAAACGACGTGGACTGACACGTGAAATATTGGGTGTTCCATGCATTGCCATCGGTGTACCAACCGTATGTTATGCATCGACCATCGTGAATAACGTCATCGAAATGATGCGTACTCATTTCCGGCAAGAGACTGATCAAACGAAACAGATTATGGGCATGCTGGACGATATCGGCGAAAATGACCGTCTCAGTTTGGTAAAAGAGGTACTGGAGCCACTAGGTCATGATCTGATCGTTACCCCCAAAGAAATCGATGAATTTGTCGAAGATATTGCCAATATTATTGCAACAGGTCTGAATGCCGCGCTCCATGATGCGGTAAATGCTGAGAATGTAGCTGCCTACACCCATTAATTAACATTTTGAGATTTAAAATGCTTGAGACTCCTGTGAAGAAGGTCCGAATCTATCGGACTTTCTTTTTTTGTATGCAATCTTCTTTTTCCTGTTCTATCAAATCTGGCAGGCTCATAGAGTTGAAGTATAAGCATTGTCCAGCAGGGAAGGAGACAGAAGCAATGAACAAAATATTGGCCTGGAATATTGGTAAATGGAAAAAGAGATGTTTGCACGTGCTGGCTATGGGCCGTACGTTATTGTTGCTTATGATCATATCTGCTTTGTTTTTTGTTGTACTCGGTCTGGGGGGCATGGCAGAGAAGCGTTTGAATAGCTCACCTGTTTCTTCTATGAAAGGGTTTGCGGGAGCTGTTTCAAGTAGCTTTTTTGTGGACATGCTTGGCATGGAAATGCCACATCTAACTCAGAAAGAACAAGCATCTGCATTTTCTGGTGAAAATCTGACTTCGTTTGTATTCCAACTGCTGACGAATGTTAATCCGCAAGACCCCAAAAGCCTGATCGCTAGAGAAATGCCGGGCATGGGTTCCAATCAACCCGTACTGCTGCGACCAGGCTCGGGAAATGAAAAAGCTGAAGCTCCAGAAGATTATCAGCCGGGTCCTGGACTAATTGATACGGCTTCGGCAGGCGGAGGGAAATCAGGTGGCGAGCAGCATATCCCACCAGGTCAGGATAATCCCGATCCATCCGATCCGCAGGATCCGGGTGATGGTGAAGTAAAGGGTGATCCCCCACCGAAGAATGGTGGTAAAGATGAACCGAGCAAACCAACGACAGGAAAAAAAGCGATTCTTGTTTACCATTCCCATCCACGTGAAGGATACAATCCTCTCTTGGGCACGAAGAGTGACAATCCTTCCTCTGGTAAATCGACTGGTAATGTTTTTCAAGTGGGAACCTACTTGTCCGACAGTTTGGAGAAGCTGGGGATTGGGGTGGAACATGCGCAAGAAGATTATCCAACCAAGGTTAAGGATTATAACTGGAATTATTCCTATAAATACTCCCGTCAGACGGTGAAAGCTGCACTTGCTCAAAATGACGATCTTACGTATCTCATCGATATCCACCGTGACTCTCAGCGTCATAACAAAACAACGACAACCATTAATAATCTGGGTTACGCCAAAGTATATTTTATTATAGGACATGAAAATCCAAACTGGCAGCAGAATGAAGCCTTTGCGGCCAAAATTCATAAGAAACTGGAAGCGAAATACCCAGGGGTATCTCGGGGCGTCTGGGGTAAGGACGGCGGCGGGGCCAACAATGGTGAATATAACCAGACCCTTTCTCCCAACAGCATATTGATTGAGATTGGCGGCATCGACAATACAGCTGCTGAACTGGAGCGGACATCCAAAGTACTGGCCGACATGATCGCAGAGGTGTACTGGGATGATCAGAAAGTGGACAAAGCGAGTGCGGATAAGACGTCAAAAGGTGGCTAGTAGTCCTGATATGGAAGAATAGAAGAATCGAAGATATAACAGGAGGCGAGGAATGTGTCCAGATTCGGTAAAAGATTGTTTTCCATCTGTGTATTGATGTTGCTGGGTGTTCTGTTTGGAATGCAGCTGGCAGGCAGCAGCTTTAATAGGGGTGATGATTCGACTAGCAACCCTGCAGTGGTGAAAACGGAGCCGGTGACACCGGTTGCCGAGTCTGTTCCGACCACGTCCGTACAACAGGAGGTTAAAGAACCTCCAGCAGTACCTGTTCTGTCACCGAGTCAGGTGCTTGGCGCAGAGCAGAGCAAAGCGCCGGTCGACGTACTGGCTGACAAAACAGCAGGTCTTCTTCAAAATCTGTCCCATAACGGAATGAAGTGGGTTGTATCCTTATTTAGCGGAGTCGCTGAATAAAAGGCTATGAAATATAGGCAAAATATACCCTTGGAAGTTCGCAATTGTGACGATAATTATAAAGTTGAGGCAACGCGGGATTGATGCACCCTGCATCAACTGTTATAATGAAGTGATTGACACTAGGCTGTTTCTGGGGGTAAGGAATGACTGACATTCGGGCAAGACAACGTAAAATTCGTAACTTTTCAATTATTGCACATATAGATCACGGCAAATCAACACTTGCGGACCGGATCTTGGAGTACACAGGTGCGCTAACTACACGTGAAATGCAAGAACAAGTATTGGACCAAATGGAACTTGAACGCGAACGTGGAATTACGATCAAGCTGCAGGCGGTAGCGCTAACTTACAAAGCCGATGACGGCGAAGAGTATCTGTTGAATCTGATTGATACGCCTGGACACGTAGACTTCACATATGAAGTATCACGCAGCCTTGCTGCATGTGAAGGTGCTTTGCTGGTTGTGGATGCGGCTCAGGGTATTGAAGCCCAGACGCTGGCTAACGTGTACCTGGCATTAGATAATGATCTTGAAATTTTACCGGTAATTAACAAGATTGACCTTCCAAGTGCTGATCCGGATCGGGTTAAACAGGAAGTGGAAGATGTCATTGGATTGGATACAAGCAATGCAGTTTTGGCTTCAGCCAAAGCGGGTATCGGTATCAAAGAGATTCTGGAGCAAGTAGTGCAAAGTGTTCCTGCTCCACAAGGTGATCCTGACCAACCTTTGAAAGCGCTGATTTTTGACTCTCACTATGACCCATACAAAGGCGTAATTGTTTACGTACGTGTTGTAGACGGCAAAATCAAATCAGGTTCCAAAATCAAAATGATGGCAACAGGCAAGACGTTTGAAGTCATTGAAGTTGGAGCGTTCAAACCTCGCATGACTATCGTGGACGAGCTGAACGTAGGTGATGTTGGATTTATCGTTGCAGGTATCCGGCATGTGGGTGATACACAAGTCGGGGATACGGTGACAGATGCCAAAAATCCAACACCTGAACCTTTGCCGGGTTACCGCAAAATTAATCCAATGGTATACTGCGGTCTCTATCCGATTGAAACATCAGATTATGTTGACCTGCGCGAAGCGTTGGAGAAATTGCAGTTGAACGATGCATCGCTCAGCTTTGAGCCGGAGACTTCCAGTGCACTCGGTTTTGGATTCCGTTGCGGATTCCTTGGACTGCTTCACATGGATGTTATCCAGGAGCGGATTGAACGTGAGTTCAACATTCCATTGATAACGACTGCACCAAGCGTAATTTACCACGTGACGTTGACCAATGGTGAAGTTATGCAGATTGACAACCCATCCAACTATCCTGAGGTGGGAAGAATTGATTACGTTGAAGAACCGTATGTTAAAGCTTCGATTATCGTACCCAATGATTATGTAGGTACCATTATGGAGCTTTGTCAGAATAAACGCGGTGAATATGTGAATATGGAATATTTGGACACAACTCGGGTTACCATTACGTATGAGATCCCGTTGTCCGAGATTGTATATGACTTCTTCGATCAGTTGAAATCAAGCACCAAAGGATATGCATCCTTCGACTACGAGCTGTCCGGTTATCGTCAGTCTAATCTGGCAAAAATGGATATCTTGCTCAATGGTGAGCAAGTCGATGCCTTGTCCTTCATCGTTCACCGTGACCGTGCGTATAACCGCGGACGCATTATTTGTGAGAAGCTGCGCGAGCTGATTCCACGGCAAATGTTCGAGGTGCCAATTCAGGCATCTGTAGGTACCAAAGTTGTAGCTCGTGAAACGGTAAAAGCAATGCGTAAAAACGTACTTGCCAAGTGTTATGGCGGTGACATCTCGCGGAAACGGAAACTGCTCGAGAAGCAGAAGGAAGGTAAGAAGCGGATGAAACAGGTTGGTAACGTAGAGGTGCCGCAGGAAGCATTCATGGCGGTGCTGAAAATTGATGATTAATAACCAATAAACCAAGCTGAAAGGGAAGCCGGATGGCTTTCCTTTTTTCAAATAGAGGGGGACTTGCCATGACATTGGCAGCACACAGCCGGAAAACAGGTGCACCCCAAGCGGTGTATCTTCACATTCCCTTTTGCACAAATAAATGTTTTTACTGCGATTTTAACTCCTATGTATTGAAGGACCAGCCTGTTATGCAGTACCTTGAAGCGCTGGAACGGGAGATGGAACATACGGTTAAAGCAAATCCGCCAGGAGAAATCAAAACCATATTTGTGGGCGGCGGCACGCCGACTGCACTGAAACCGGATGAAATGGCCGTATTCCTGAAGTCCGTTAAGACCTATTTCCCGAACTGGGCAGATGATATTGAGTTTTCAATGGAAGCTAACCCGGGTACGACGGACGCGGAAAAGCTTGCGGTTATGAAAGAAGGCGGAGTAAACCGCGTCAGCTTTGGAGTACAGGCTTTTCAAAATGATCTGTTGACAGGTATTGGCCGGATTCATAATACAGATGATGTATACCGCAGTTTAGAAAATGCCCGAGCAGCTGGATTGCATAACTTGTCCATTGACCTGATGTTTGGTTTGCCAAACCAGACCGTCGAGATGTTGAACGAGAGTATCGATAAAGCGCTGGAGCTGGATTTGCCGCATTACTCCATTTACAGTCTGAAGGTGGAAGAGAATACTCTTTTCCATACGTTGTATCAGAAGAACCAGTTACCGCTTCCTCATGAAGACGACGAGCTGCAAATGTATCTTCTATTAATGAAGCGTATGAAAGAAGCAGGTTACGGACAATACGAGATCAGTAACTTTGCCAAACCCGGCTTCGAGAGCCGTCACAATATCACGTACTGGCGCAATGAGGATTATTACGGTCTCGGTGCAGGTGCGCATGGATATGTAGGCCGCGAACGCCATATGAATATAAAAGGTATAAACCCGTATGTTGAAGCTTCCAAAGGAGGTCTGCCGCGTCTCGATCATTTTGAGATCAGTCGCGCCGAGGCAATGGAAGATTATCTGATGGTTGGGTTGAGAATGCTCGAAGGTGCTTCATCCTCGCGGTTTAGCGATCAGTTCGGGGAGCCTATGGAGGAAGTGTTTGCGAAGCCTTTGGGTAAAATGCTGAATGCAGGACTGCTGGAGAAGACGCCAGACGGCTTCCGGCTTAGTGAGCAGGGCATCCTGTTCGGAAATGACGTTTTTGCCGAGTTTATCGGGTCTATATCGCTGAATTCGTAGCTTGAAATTCTATACGCTCTGTTGTATATTTATTCATATTGATTTTACAGAGCGTGTAATTTATACAACTACGAAGTCGGCTTTCCTCTGGAAAGCTTCTTATAGGAGGAGAGCTGGATGTCGGCCATATGCAGAAAAGCCGTACCGGAAGATGTTGAACCATTATTTGAAATGATTAAGGGCTATGCAGAGCGTGGGATCATGCTTCCGCGTTCACGGGAAGTACTGCAACGGCAGCTGGAGCACTTTGTTGTAGCAGAAGTGAATGGTCAGGTTGTAGGCTGTGGATCTCTCTGCCGTCTGGGAAATGATCTGGTGGAAGTCAGATCGCTCGGTATCTCCGAAGGTCACAAAGGCATGGGCATTGGCTCACTATTGCTGGACCGACTGGTAGAGGAAGCGGAGAAGCAGCAAATTCCCAAAGTCATGGCATTGACGTATGAAGTGTCCTTTTTTCTCAAAAACGGTTTTGCCGTGGTGAATAAGGAGATTTTCCCGGAAAAAGTATGGACCGACTGTGTTCATTGCAGCAAACAAGATTGCTGTGATGAGATTGCTGTATTGAAAGAGTTGAATATTTCAGCCTGATAAATGAATGAACCGTATGGATTGAGCCGAGTATACTCTATCTCACCTGCGGTTCTTTTTAATTCATGAGCTGTACAGTAAAGTTGTTATGTCTTGGAGACATTGGTCTATACTATAAATAGATGAGCGTACTCATCAAACTGACTTGACAATGCTCACGTCATTTTGGTATTTTTGTATTACCGCTTAGCACTCATCTAACCGGAGTGCTAACGACATGGGACAGTACAGTCAGAAGGAGGGAATACTCACCATGTTAACAGAGCGTCAACGAATGATTCTGAACGCTATAGTGGATGACTATATCCGTTCAGCTGAGCCCGTAGGGTCCCGGAGCATTTCCAAAAGGGGAGATGTTGGATACAGTCCGGCGACGATCCGTAATGAAATGGCGGACCTTGAAGATATGGGCTTTCTGGAACAGCCGCATACATCGGCAGGACGCATACCTTCACACAAAGGCTATCGATATTATGTCGATCATTTGGTTCCCTGGAATCAGGTGGAGCCACAAGAGCTGGACGACCTGAAGTCATTTTTCGCAGAAAAGCTGAACGTGATGGAACAAGTTATTCAGCATGCCTCAGTCATTTTGTCACATATGACGAATTATACTTCGATCCTGCTCGGACCGGAAGTTTTTCACACGTCACTTCGTCATTTTCAACTGCTTCCGCTTAATGAAAACGAGGCTGTAGCCATTATCGTAACGAACACGGGTCAGGTGGAGAACAAGACAGTTCAGATTCCACCCGAAATTTCGGTAGCGGAGATGGAGAATGTAGTTCGTTTATTAAACAGCAAGCTGGTTGGCGTGCCAATTTACAAATTAAAGTCTCGTCTCTACACCGAGCTTGGGCAAGAGATGGAACGGCATATTACACGTTATGAGGAAGTCATGCAGGTGCTGAACAGTGCCTTTGACAACGAGCATGACAATCGTCTGTTCCTTAGTGGTGCCACCAATATGTTGACCCAGCCAGAGTTTAAAGATATTGAAAAGGTAAAAGATATTCTTGACCTGCTGGATGAGACACCAACACTCATGAAATTGATGATGCCCGTGCAGGGTGGATCTGGTATTCAGGTGCGAATAGGTACCGAGAATGATCATGAAGCCTTCGCCAATTGCAGCCTGATAACGGCATCCTATTCATTGGATGGAGAGGCTTTGGGATCCATCGGAATTTTGGGACCTACGCGAATGGATTACGCACGTGTCATTCATATTTTAAATACATTATCCCGTGATTTGACGGCCATGCTAACGCATCGCTTCAAATAAGGGAATGAAGCATTTCATTCTTATAAGGAGGTGAACATCTTGAAAGAGGAGCAATCATTCGCAGCAGAAGAACAGGAACAACAAGCAACTACAGCAGCGGAACAGGAGCCTGTCAACGAAGCCGGAGCTGCAGAAGCACAGGCGGAAGAGATGACAGATCAGGAGCAAGATGAGATCGCACGTTTGAAGGCGGAAGCTGAGGAACATCAACAGCGTTTTGTCCGTGCGCAAGCTGATTTTGATAACTTCCGTCGTCGTACACAAAAGGAAAAAGAAGAACTGGCGAAATACGCTTCGATGAAGCTGGTCACCGAACTGGTGCCGGTCATTGATAACTTCGAGCGTGCCATGGCTACTGTACCGGAAGGTACTGAAGTCGAATCCTTCTCCAAAGGCATCGAAATGATCTTCCGTCAGCTGGAGACTGTGCTGAACAATGAAGGTCTGACGTCAATGGATACGGTAGGACAACCGTTTAACCCTGAATTCCACCAGGCGATTATGTCAGTGGAGAGCGACGAGTATGAAGAAGGTACCGTTGTAGAGGAAGTCCAAAAAGGCTATATGCTGAAGGATAAAGTACTTCGTCCGGCTATGGTCAAAGTTAGCTCATAATTTCTATTACAGAATGAATTGAGTTCACTCTTGATTGTACGATGCCACCGAAGTTTAATATAAAGGTTAGTACACACATAGAGCACGATTAGGAACAACAAATACAAATAAGGATCAATCTGATCCATTTAAATTGTCGAGGGAGGAAATTTTCCGATGAGCAAAGTAATCGGTATTGACTTAGGAACAACAAACTCATGCGTAGCGGTTATGGAAGGCGGCGAGGCTGTCGTTATTCCAAATCCGGAAGGCGCACGTACAACCCCATCCGTAGTGGGTTTCAAAAAAGATGGAGAACGCGTTGTCGGTGAAACGGCTAAACGTCAAGCGATCACAAATCCGGATCGTACGATCATCTCAATCAAACGTCATATGGGTACATCCCACAAAGAAACAATCGATAGCAAAGATTACTCTCCACAAGAGATCTCTGCAATCATCTTGCAAAAACTGAAATCCGATGCTGAAGCTTATCTGGGTCAAACGGTAACTCAAGCGGTTATCACAGTACCAGCCTACTTCAATGACAGCCAGCGTCAAGCAACAAAGGATGCAGGTAAAATCGCAGGTCTGGAAGTTCTGCGTATCGTCAACGAGCCAACAGCAGCAGCTTTGGCATACGGTATGGAGAAATCCGAAGATCAAACGATTCTCGTATATGACTTGGGTGGCGGTACATTCGACGTATCCATCCTTGAACTGGGTGACGGCTTCTTCGAAGTTAAAGCAACTAGTGGTGATAACCAACTGGGTGGCGATGACTTCGACCAAGTAATCATTGATTATCTCGTAAGTGAGTTCAAAAAAGATCAAGGCATTGACTTGAGTAAAGATAAAGCAGCGGTTCAACGTTTGAAAGATGCAGCGGAAAAAGCGAAAAAAGAACTTTCCGGCGTATTGACTACAACTATTTCCCTGCCGTTTATTACTGTGGCTGATGGCGTTCCTCAACATTTGGAGTTGAACCTTAGCCGTGCGAAATTCGAAGAAATCTCTGCTGGTCTGGTTGAGCGTACGCTTGAACCAACTCGTCGTGCACTGAGCGATGCTGGAATGACAGCTAACGATATCGACAAAATCGTCTTGGTTGGTGGTTCCACACGTATTCCTGCAGTACAGGAAGCAATCAAAAAACTGACAGGTAAAGACCCTCACAAAGGTGTTAACCCGGATGAAGTTGTAGCTTTGGGTGCTGCTGTACAAGCGGGCGTACTGACAGGTGACGTGAAAGACGTTGTATTGCTTGACGTAACTCCATTGTCCCTGGGTATTGAAACTGCGGGTGGCGTATTCACTAAAATGATCGAGCGCAACACAACGATTCCTACAAGCAAATCCCAAGTGTTCTCCACTTATGCAGACAACCAACCAAGCGTTGAGATTCATGTTCTGCAAGGGGAGCGTGAGATGGCAGCGGGTAACAAATCCCTCGGTCGCTTCATGCTGGGAGATATCCCTCCAGCTCCACGTGGCGTTCCACAAATCGAAGTTAGCTTCGATATTGATGCCAACGGTATCGTTAACGTATCTGCAACAGACAAAGGTACAAATAAAACTCAAAAAATCACCATCACTTCTTCCAGCGGTTTGAGCGATGCTGAAGTTGAGCAAATGATGAAAGATGCTGAGTTGCATGCTGAAGAAGATAAAAAACGCAAAGAACTCGTTGAAGCGAAAAACAGCGCAGATCAACTGATCTACTCTGTTGACAAAACGATCAAAGATCTTGGCGAAAAAGCTGACGCAGGTGAAGTTGAAAAAGCGAATGCTGCAAAAGAAAAACTGCAAGGTGTTCTGGCTTCCGACAATCTGGAAGACATCAAAGCCGCTACAGAAGAACTGACAGAGATCGTTCAACAACTGTCTGTGAAACTGTATGAGCAAGCACAGGCTCAAGAGCAAGCAGCTCAAGGTGCTGACGAGCAACAGGGTTCTGCAAAACGTGACAACGTTGTAGACGCTGATTACGAAGTTGTAGATGAAGATAAAAAACAAAACTAATTCACGATTTCTTGTGAATTAATCATCGGTGACGTTCGGATCGAAGGGAAAGTCATAGCCGGGGCTCCCGTGCTTTGGCTTTCCTTTTGTCACGATGTGCGATATGGTGAATGATATGGGGGTGGAAGAGTGGCTGAAAAACGTGATTATTATGAGGTACTCGGCGTCGGCAAAAATGCCAGCGACGAGGAAATCAAAAAGGCATACCGCAAGCTTGCCCGTCAGTATCACCCTGACGTAAACAAGGCTGCTGACGCGGAAGCCAAGTTTAAGGAAGTTAAAGAAGCTTATGATGTAGTCAGTGACGGTCAGAAGCGGGCACAGTATGATCAATACGGTCATATTGATCCAAATCAGGGCGGATTCGGCGGCGGTGGCGATTTTGGCGGCGGCGGCTTTGGCGACATCTTCGATATGTTCTTTGGTGGCGGCGGCGGTGGACGACGTGATCCAAATGCTCCGCAACGGGGGAACGATCTGCAATACACCATGACGATTGAGTTCAAGGAAGCGGTATTCGGTAAGGAAACTGACATTACCATTCCTCGTACCGAAGGCTGTGATACTTGTCATGGCTCAGGTGCGAAACCAGGAACTAAACCAGAAACCTGTTCCGTCTGCCAAGGTAGTGGTCAACAGGAAGTGGTTCAAAATACACCGTTTGGCCGTATGGTCAACCGTCGTGCTTGTTCGAACTGTAATGGTTCTGGACAAATTATCAAGGAAAAATGTACAACATGCAGCGGCAGCGGTAAAGTGCGCAAACAACGCAAAATTCATGTTCGCATTCCAGCGGGTGTAGATGACGGCGCTCAATTGCGTATGACTGGTGAAGGTGAAGGTGGTCTGCGCGGAGGACCAGCAGGAGATCTGTATATTGTCATCCGTGTGAAATCACATGATTTCTTCGAGCGTGAAGGCGATGATATCTATTGCGAAATTCCGCTTACCTTTGCTCAGGCCGCATTGGGAGATGAGATTGAAATTCCAACGCTGTCTGAGAAAGTGAAGCTAAAAGTACCTGCCGGTACACAGACAGGAACGTATTTCCGTCTCAAAGGCAAAGGCGTACCACGCCTGCGCGGCATGGGGCAAGGGGATCAGCATGTGAAAGTCGTTGTCGTTACGCCTAGCAAGCTGAATGACGAGCAGAAAGACCTGCTTCGCCAAATTGCTGCGCTGGATGGAGAACAAACTCATGAGCACGAGCAATCCTTCTTTGACCGGGTGAAACGAGCTTTCCGTGGAGACTGAGTCTTAATCATTAATTTAAAAAAAGGACACCACAGCGGTTTTTCCGCAGGGTGTCCTTTTTTGCATAATATGGGCGCGCTTGCGGAAAGATACCAGACATGAGCATTCAGTGGTTTACTGATGTGCCGAAACTAGGGAAGCAGGTGAACCGGATGACCGAAAAAAATATTTTGGCTTATTTCCATAGCCCGGAGCAAGCGGAAGGGGCAGCCAAAAAACTGGAGGCATTACGAGTGGAAGACCTGTCTATCAATCGATTCAGTCGTTATGCGGGTGTCGGGCCAAGCGGAGCATCTTATACACCAGGCGTATCAGGCAGCTTTTCTTCCTGGGTACCAGGTGCTCTAGGCACAAATGCCAGCGCGGGAATCATGGCGGCAGCAGATCCTTCTGCGAGCGGTATGAGCGATGGCGGACAAGAGGGTCCGACAGGCAGAGATGTACTACTGACCGTTGTTGTTGACGAGGCAGTACATCACCGTGCCCTATCCATTATCGAACAAGCCGGCGGTATGATTTAGTTTCACCAAATCTATATAAGATGGACAGAGCATTACACTTTAACGGAGAGTGTAGAACCAATCTGAAGAAGTGAAGCGTTCGCCTGAAAGCATTCGCAAGAAAGCTACTTCGGAAGCATACGCTATCACCGGATTTCTCCCTTTAAGAAGGGAGATGAAGAAATCTGGGGATAACAGCGATCGGAGGATGGTACTACAGTCGGAGTGGTACAGTGTAACAAGTATTAGTTCATTTTATATAGATACCTATTTTGAAGGAGGAGCATAACGATGGCAGAACATGAACGTCCAGGCAAGATTTTGACGAAAACGGAAAAGATGAAGAGAATGCAGTCCGCCAAAAATGAGGATGTGGAATTCAGTGCCGAAGCTGCGGATCATGAAGATATAGAGGCTTTGCGCCGCAGTGAAGCGGCCGATCGTCGTCAGGGTCGGGAGATTCATGACTGAAGGTCGCTCTGCAGTGATTATCGAAGCAGTGTTTACAAGCTGGTCCGAGGCTGAATCTGCACGCAGAGCTCTGGAATTGCTGCACCCGAACCAATTGAGTATCGAGAGTCTGAATGACACATCGTCTTCAGTGGATCGGGGAGCGGCTGAGAGCACAGTTAACTCAACCATGGCCGTGATTGGGGGATTCAGTGGTGAGCTGAATGTACTTTCCCTTATTAGCGACGAGACCGAAGTATTGTCGGGTGGACAAGTGTATGACGATCCGGAAGCTGGCTCTGAAGGCAGGCCCAAGCAAGAAATCTTGCTGACAGTATCCGTATCCAGTGACTCTCTCCCGCAAGCTGCAGAGATGATTACCCAGAATGGTGGACGCTTTTGCTAACAAGTTAATCGAGTGTAGTCATAATTAAAACAGGGTATTCGAGCAGTCAGGCTGCGGGTATCCTGTTTTTGTTGTTTCTTTTACTGCTGCGGTTTTGTACTCCTGCTCGCTTGTGTAGTACAATGGTTGGGATGTTTGAAAAATGAGGAGGAAAAACGAAGTATGTTATGGCATGAACTAACAATACATACCACAGAAGAAGCTGTGGAGATGATTTCGAATTTTTTACATGAAGCGGGTGCTGGAGGGGTCTCAATTGAAGAGTCCGGTACTTTAAATAAAAAGCGGGATACAACGTATGGCGAGTTGTACGAGTTTCCATTGAATGATATTCCTGAAGGCTTTGCGGTCATTAAAGGATACTTTTCCGAAGGTACGGACATGGATGCATTGCAATCTGAAGTAAGTCCACGCATTGAGCAACTTTCCGAATTCGATATCCAAACGGGGGAGGTTCGTTTTGAGACTCGAACAGTGGATGAAAATGACTGGGCGAACGCCTGGAAACAATATTTCAAGCCAGTACGTGTCTCGGAACGTCTAACCATTAAACCGACATGGGAAGAGTATACACCGGAAAGCCCAAATGAGAAAATTATTGAGCTTGATCCAGGCATGGCGTTTGGTACAGGAACACATCCAACCACTTCGCTTTGTCTGCGTACACTGGAATCGGTCATTCAGGGTGGCGAGGAAGTCATTGACGTGGGTACAGGCTCTGGCATCTTGGCTATTGGAGCTGTCCATCTCGGAGCAAAACATGTGCTCGCGCTGGACCTTGATCCGGTTGCGGTAGCAAGTGCCAAGGAAAATGTGGAACTGAATGGGCTGGGACAACAAATTACGGTGAAAGAGAGTGATCTGCTGTCTGTTCTGGGCAGTCAGGACCCTGCGCTGGGCGTGAAGCTTCCGGTGAAAGTTATCGTTGCCAACATTTTGGCTGAGATTATTATGCTGTTTGTGGATGATGTCTATCATGCGCTTGAGTCTGGCGGCGTTTATATTACTTCAGGCATCTGGAAAAATAAAGAGCAGCTTGTCCATGATGCGCTCGTTGCTTCCGGCTTCGAAATAAGTTCGGTGCACCGCGATGAGGACTGGGTCGCGTTTGTGGCCAGAAAGAGGTAACCGATGGACTTAAACTCGTTCTTTCGTTATCCGCTGGATCAACTGCCGTTTTTCCTGTTGGCGATTCTGATTGCTTTTACGGTGCATGAATTCTCTCATGCCTATTTTGCCAACAAATTCGGCGATCCAACAGCCAAGCTGCTGGGCAGGGTTACACTGAATCCAGTTGTACATTTTGACTTGTTTGGTGTGCTACTGCTCCTTATTGCTGGTTTTGGTTGGGCACGCCCTGTTCCAGTGAATCGGGCCAACTTTGACAAACCGAGATTAATGGGTGTCATTGTATCTGTAGCAGGGCCTGTGAGTAACTTGCTGCTCGCGATCATCGGTACGATCATCTATGCATCCCTGGTTGGTTCGGGGGCATTGGGTGGCATTGAGAATGAACGGTTGCTTACGGCAATCTCCATGTTTTTCTCCATATTTAACCTGACGAACTTTTTCCTTTTTCTCTTTAATCTTATTCCGTTACCTCCATTGGACGGATATCGAATTCTGGAGGATATTCTGCCGCCTTCAATCAGCCGCAAACTACAAGGGGTAGAGCAATGGTCCATATTTATTTTCCTGTTGATCCTTGTTATTCCTCCATTGCAAAATGCGACGATTCAACCTTTATATCAATTTGCCCAGAATATGTATCTGGATCTGGCAAGGCTAATCATCG
Source organism: Paenibacillus taichungensis (assembly GCF_050994985.1). NCBI lineage: Bacteria > Bacillati > Bacillota > Bacilli > Caryophanales > Paenibacillaceae > Paenibacillus > Paenibacillus taichungensis. Next base: position 1,060,346 of record NZ_CP194720.1, read on the forward strand.
GTTTATATCGTTAGAAACGTATAGTGTATGGGACTGAAATACTGGTCAGAAGGACATAAAAGTTGTATGATCATCTGTGGCGATTGGATTCACGCCGGCCATCAGCGGGGTGAATTCCAGTCATAACAGGATAGAATGGGTGGACAGACTAATGCAGCGTTATTTTGTATCTGCAGAACAGTTTAATGAACATTCCGTGGTCATCACGGGTGATGATGCACGCCATATCGGCAAAGTGATGCGTGGTAAACCTGGAGATAAACTGATTGTCAGTGACGGAAACTCCAAAGAAGCTTTGGTGCAGATTGAAAGCATCGAAGCCCAGCAAGTAACAGCGAATATTGTGGAATCTCTCGAAATGGACCATGAAGCGCGTATACGTGTAACCGTGGCTCAAAGCTTGCCAAAAGGCGATAAGATGGAGACGGTCATTCAAAGATGTACAGAGATCGGAGCGGTTTCCTTTGTTCCTTTCCTGTCTGAGCGTACGATTGTGCAATATGATGCCAAGAAAGAAGGCAAACGGTTGGAGCGGTGGCGGAAAATCGCGAAGGAAGCCGCTGAACAAAGCCATCGGAACCGCATTCCATCCGTCGAGCAGCCACTTTCCTGGAAAGGGCTGCTATCTTCTTTTGAGGGCTACAGTCTGGTATGTTATTGTTATGAAAAGGAAAATGGCAAGCAGTTAAGAGACGCTTTGAAGCCGTTTGTGGAGCAGCTTGCACCTGGTGCGAGTGCAGAAGTGTTGATCGTTGTTGGACCTGAGGGCGGATTCTCGGAGAGGGAAACGATTGAAGCCGATCAGGCGGGTGCTGTATCCGTTGGACTGGGCAAACGCATCTTGCGGGCCGAGACAGCTGGAATGGCGGCGCTAACTTGCGTCTTATATGAATCCGGAGAAATGGGGGGAATGTAATTATGCCATCCGTGGCGTTTTACACCTTAGGCTGCAAAGTTAATTTTTATGATACAGAGGCGATTTGGCAATTGTTCAAAAACGAAGGATACGATCAGGTAGACTTTGACGAACAGACAGCGGATGTATACTTGATTAATACTTGTACAGTAACCAATACCGGCGACAAAAAAAGCCGCCAGATTATCCGTCGTGCCATTCGGCGCAACCCGGATGCGATTGTAGCCGTTACAGGCTGTTATGCGCAAACTTCTCCGGCAGAGATTCTGGACATCCCTGGTGTGGATCTTGTTATCGGTACACAGGATCGGGACAAAATCTTGCCATATGTCAATGAAATTCAGGAATCTCGTCAGCCCGTCAATGCTGTGCGCAATATCATGAAAACGCGGGTATTTGAAGAGATGGACGTACCGGATTTTGCCGATCGTACCCGTGCATTTCTGAAAATTCAGGATGGCTGCAATAACTTCTGTACGTTCTGCATTATTCCGTGGTCACGTGGACTTTCCCGTAGCCGGGAAGCAAATAGCATCATCCAACAGGCTCATCAACTGGTGCACGCCGGGTACAAGGAAATTGTCCTGACAGGCATTCATACTGGTGGATACGGGGATGACATGGAGAATTACGATCTGACAGATCTGCTATGGGACTTGGATAAGGTAGAGGGCCTGGAGCGTATTCGGATCAGTTCGATTGAAGCCAGTCAGATTGATGATCGGATGCTGGATGTGATCAAACGTTCAGACAAACTTGTGCGGCACTTCCACATTCCGCTGCAAGCGGGTGATGATACCGTACTGAAACGTATGCGCCGTAAATATACGACCGAAGAGTTTTACAATAAAATGCTTCGCATTCGGGAAGCGATGCCGGATGTAGCGATTACAACCGACGTTATTGTTGGGTTCCCGGGTGAGACGGATGAGATGTTCCGTAACGGCTACGAGCTGATGAAGAAAATCGGTTTTTCCGAAATGCACGTATTCCCATATTCCAAGCGGACCGGAACACCGGCAGCGCGTATGGAGGATCAGGTGGATGAGGAAGTTAAAAATGCACGCGTGCATGAACTAATTGATCTATCCGAGCAAATGCAACTGGCATACGCCAAACAGTTTGTGGGGCAAGTACTGGATGTCATTCCTGAAGGTGAAGCCAAGGGCTGTGAAGGCAGTGGTAAACTGCACGGTTATAGTGACAATTACATTCAGCTGGTCTTTGATGGTTCCATGGATATGGTAGGCAAAGTATGCCGTGTCAAAGTGACCGAGGCGGGTGTGAATGAAAGCCAGGCTACGCTGGTTCGAGTGTTGGAGGAAAATCTCAAGTCCGCAGCGATGTAATCGAGGCGTCAGAAACAAGGATTTCATTTCCTTGGGGAGCGTACCCGTGGAGATGAGGTCCTTCTTTTTCCAAAAAAAGATAAAGACAATTCCGTAATGGGGGAGAGCAACATGAACAGAAAAGAAATTTCGGCAGGCGGAGTCGTCTACCGCACGGGAGAAGACGGAAAGCTTCAAATTCAACTGATTGTAGATCGCTACGGCAAAACGACTCTCGCCAAGGGCAAAATGGAAGATGGAGAAACGGTGGAACAGACTGCACTACGTGAGATTCTGGAAGAGACAGGCATAGTTGGCCGAATAGTAGAACCCGTCGATATCATCGCCTATACGTATCAGCATGCAGAGCTTGGTCCGGTGGATAAGGAAGTTCATTATTATCTCGTTGAAGCGGAAAGCGGCGACCTGCAGCCTCAGATTGAAGAAATCAAAGGTGTGGATTGGTACACTCCGGAAGAAGCTTGGTCCAGACAGCAGCAAAGTGGATACGATAATAACGATGACATTTTACGTGTGGCACTAAGCAAATTAGGCATTAACGTATAGCTATTTTCTGTTGCGTGACGTATCGCTACTGTTTGTTAAGAGCTTTTTGAGCATCAGGCCACGGGTGACTTCGCCACTGGGGTGGAGACCGGTGGTTTTTTGTGCCAAATCGGCAAGTAACAGAATGGCAAGGCAAGCAGTGAACTGGTGACGTTAAAAAGGGTCTGGGCGTGCGCAATCTGCGCCCCGTTATCCGCTGATAGCCAGGCCGAAGCTGCATGCAGCTGGCCGATCAGCGGCATAAATAGCAGCGCCCCCGCTATGTTTAATACGACATGGGAGGCTGCGACAAATTTGCCCGCGGATGCTCCGCCAGCGGCAGCAATCACGGCGGTGATACAGGTCCCCACGTTCGACCCGATCACAATAGCGATGCCGATCTCCACAGGCAGTACGCCTGTGGCTGCAAGCGTAATCGCCATGCTAATGACAGCTGCGCTGCTATGAATTAGGGCCGTCAGACAGGCACCTGCCAGAAAGCCCCACCACAAGCTGTCTGCTGATCGATCCAGGAACCACTGGAATACACCCATACTACGCAGGGGTACGGCAATGGATTGCATCACTTGAATGCCTGTCATGACGAGGGCAAATCCGGCTGACGCGAGAAAGCTGTATTGCATCGTAAACAGTGTCCGGCGTGTGCGTTCAGGAGCGAACTGATTTCGTTCACCAAGCACAACAAAGACGGCCCAGCCTGTCAGAGACAAGGCAAGCAGAGGCAGGGAAACACGCCCAATCTGCAATCCGACCAACTCGGTGGTCAGGCACGTCCCGATGTTGGTGCCAAGAATAATGCCAAGTGTGCGTCCGTAGGTAATTAATCTGGCGTTCGCCAGTCCAATGGTGAGTACGGTGACGGCAGTACTGCTTTGCAGCAGGGCTGTAGCGCCCGCGCTAAAAGCCATGCCTTTCCAGGGAGCAGAGGTAGCCCGGCCCAGCCATCCAGCCAGCATGGGCCCGGCCATCCGCTGTAAGGCTGTTTCCATCAGCTTCATCCCGCCAAAAAAGATAAGAAGCCCATACAATAGGGGCAGCACAACATCTCTGAACATGAGTTAACATCATTCCTTCCGTGCATATCCTTATTCTCATCCTATGAGTAAATAAGGACAACCATGACAGGCTAACGGAATTCTGGAATCAACAGCGTCTGAAAGACCGAGAAGTTTCCTTAATGGTCACCCAAAATACCGCACCCCCAATCAAAAGATACGGAGATTCTGCAAACGTAGCGGAGGAGGATGGAATTGGAACTGTAGAAGCGAAACGCTTACGGTCATATGGGTTGATCTAAAGATTCACACGATAACGGAGAGGGCAGAAAAAACCTGAAGAAGCGAAGCGCTCGCCTTTATCCCCGGATTTTCCCTTCTGAAAAGGATATCAAAAAAAATCTGGGGATAACAGCGATCGGAAGGTTGTTCTGTCATCGCAGTGGCAAGTGTGGAATTTGAGATTCACCTGTACAACGACGTAACGGTTATCGAAAGTCCAATCCATCCCCGTAGCGGTCACCTTTGCACCAAACCTATCTTTTCAACAACTAACTATGAAAGAAGTGGATCTATCTTGCCATCAGTTACACTGGAACGCAGCCGCAAAAAGCGGCTTGAACATGCACATCCATGGATATATAACAATGAAATTGCCTCTGTTGAAGGAAACCCCGAACCGGGAGATCTGGTCAACGTATTGAATCACCAAGGTCGCTATCTTGCGACGGGATACTATAATCCTGCATCTCAAATCACAGTTCGAGTCGTGGCGTATCAACCTTTGGAGTTTGAACAGATGGACACCGCGTTTTTTGCAGCGCGTTTCCGCGATTGCTTGCGCCACCGGGAGCGTTTTATCCAGGATGGAGAGGCATACCGTCTCGTTTATGGGGAAGCTGATTTCCTGCCAGGACTGATCGTTGACCGTTTTGGCAGCATCCTTGTTGTTCAATTGCTCACACTCGGCATGGACCGTTGCCGCGAAGCGATTGTACAAGCTCTAATTGAAGTGATGCAGCCGGAAGGCATCTATGAACGCAGTGATGTATCCATTCGTGAACTGGAAGGTTTGGAGCAGACGAAGGGACCATTGTACGGGGAGTGCCCTCGTCATGTCACGGTAACGGAGAATGGATTGCTTATTAAGGTGGATATCGTGGAAGGTCAGAAGACAGGGTACTTCTTCGACCAACGCGAGAATCGTGCAGCCATTGAACCACTTATGAAGGGTTGGGGTTATAAGAGTGGTATTACGCTCCAACAGACTGAGCAGGATGGTACGCAGCAGTTGCTTCCTGTGAATAAAAGTGGCAAGGTTGTGACGTTCCCTTATTGGGATGGGGCCACTGTGCTGGAATGTTTCTCCCACACAGGCAGCTTCACATTGAACGCCTGCAAATATGGAGCAAAAAAAGTAACATGTCTTGATATCTCAGAACATGCGATTGAAAGTGCACGTACCAACGTAGAGCTGAACGGTTTTACTGATCGGGTCGAATTTGTCGTTGCGGATGCATTCCAATACTTGCGTGAACAGGTGAAAGGCCTAGATGAGCGTAACGTACGTGCACGTGCTGGTGAACAGAAAGTGGATACGTCCAAAGCGCTTGCAGCCGGTGGTAAAACATTTGATGTGGTTATCCTCGATCCACCAGCCTTTGCCAAAACGAAATCAGCAGTCAAAGGCGCATGCCGTGGATATAAGGATATCAATCTCCAAGGAATGAAGCTGGTGAATGAGGGTGGGTATTTAGTAACGGCAAGCTGTTCATACCACATGCGTCCGGATCTCTTCCTAGAAACTATTGCGGATGCAGCCGAAGATGCAGGCAAAGTACTGCGTCTGATCGACTGGAAAGCAGCCGGTAAGGATCACCCGCAAATTTTGGGCGTAGACGAAGGTCATTACCTGAAATTTTCCATCTTCGAAGTACGCAGCAAAAAGAATTAATTGAGCGCGATTTCATTTTAAGATCGAATATACATTTACGCAAAGAGTCCACTGTTTTCATAAGCTGTGGGCTCTTTGCTATGCTCGTGGAGAAGCTTTCTGTAATTGCCGGATAGTGGCAAACGTATGTTCCGAACCAAGTCAGATATGTTATACTGGGAATTAAAATCTTGTTCGTGATGGTTTGGAGGATTAAACATGTCCGTACGCTTTGTTATTGGCCGGGCAGGCAGCGGTAAGAGTGCGCTGATTACCCGGGAAATCACATCCCTGCTTCATAAGGAACCACAAGGTAAACCACTGATTCTTCTGGTCCCGGAACAGAGTTCGTTTCGAACTGAACAGTCACTGGTATCTTCAGGGGCTATTAAAGGTACCATGCGTGCTGAAGTGCTTGGTTTTCGCCGATTGGCCTATCGGGTAATGCAGGAGGCAGGTGGTTCTGCACGTATTCCCATTGGGGCTGAAGGCAAAAAAATGCTGCTCTACAAAGTGCTTCAGCGTCGAAAGGAAGAATTGAAGTTGTTTGGAGCATCAGGCAGCCAGCTGGGATTTATAGGAGACTTAAATGATTTATACAGTGAGTTTAAACGTTATGAACTTGACCCCACTTCACTTGAAGAAGGACTTTCCGCATGGAATACTTCCTCTTCTGCACCGATTCTGGGAGACAAGCTGCATGACTTGCTACTTATATACCGTGATTATGAAAAGGAATTAACCGAACTATATATCGATGATGAAGACACGTTGACTGAACTGACAGAGCGGTTGCCGGAGAGCACGTTGCTGCAAGATGCACAGATCTGGATCGATGGATTTCAGGGATTTACTCCGCAGGAAATGAGTGTCATTGGAAGATTGATGCTGCAAGCTTCTTCCGTCACAATTGCATTGACGTTGGATCGTGCTTACGACCACGGCGCACTTCCAGCAGAACTGGAGCTGTTCCATCCCACAGCGAGTGCATATGCACGTCTCAAAGGTATGGCTGAGGATCTGGGTGTTTTTAATGAGACAACCGTGCTTCAACCGGAAGTTTTGCCGAGATATGAGGGCAGTCCTGGACTGGCGCATTTGGAGGCTGGCTTTGATCGCAGAGTTCGCTGGAAGAGCGAGGGGCGTGATGCAGGTGTCCGACTGTACGTCGCTGAGAACCGCCGGACTGAGATGGAAGGAGCACTTCGTGAGATGCGTCGTCTGGCGCAAGATGAAGGTGCGCGTTATCGAGATATGGCAGTGCTTGTTCGTCAGTTGGATACATATGCCGACATTGCTGAGCCCCTATTCAGGGACTATGGCGTGCCTGTCTTTCTGGATCGGAGAAGAAATGAACTACATCATCCATTAGCGGAATTTATTCGTTCAGCACTCGATATCGTTCGCCGTCGCTGGCGTTATGAGGATGTATTTCGCTGTGTGAAAACGGATCTGCTGCTTCCACGGGGCGGTTCCATTACACGTGAAGATATGGACCAGCTCGAAAATTATATATTAGCTTGCGGAATTCACGGATACCGCTGGACAGATGGCAAGCCATGGAAGTATGTACCCAGCCTGTCCTTGGAAGACAACGATCAGGATGTCCGCAGCAGGGGCCGGGAGCAGATGCTGTCCTTAATGGAAAAATGCCGTACAGTGATTGTTGATCCACTGGGTGCTTTTGAGAAACGAATGAGCAAGGCAAAGACAGCTAAAGACCAATGTGCGGCGCTTTACAGATTACTGGAAGATGCTGAGATTCCTTGGAAGCTGGATCAGATGTCTGCAGAAGCCAAAGCCCAGGGTGATCCGGAACGTTCGAGAGAGCATCGTCAAATGTGGGGTGCCGTTCTAGATCTATTAGATCAGATGGTTGATATGATGGGGGCCGAACGGCTGGATATCGATCTATTTGCTGGGCTGATGGAGACCGGATTAACCGAACTGAAGCTGGGACTTGTTCCTCCAGCGCTTGATCAAGTGTTGGTTGGATCGATGGATCGTACACGTCTTCAGGGTATCAAGTACGTATTTATTCTGGGTGCAGTAGATGGTGAACTGCCTGCTGTGCCTCAGGATGATGGTGTATTAACTGAGCAGGAACGGCTGTTATTGACAGAGAGAGGACTGGGGCTTGGGCCGGGAGCAACAAGACAAATGCTGGATGAACGCTTTCTGATCTATACCGCCCTGACAGCGGCGAGCAAGCAGTTATGGCTGAGTTATCCTGTTGCAGATGATGAAGGGAAAACATTACTGCCCTCGGAAATTGTACGACATGTACGGAAGATGTTCGGTCTGCATGAGCAGCCATTGCTTGCCCAGCCGCCGGTTACGGATGCTGAAGAGATACACTGGTCTTATGTTAACCATCCTGGTCAGAGCCTCTCTTATCTCATCGGACAATTGCGCAGATGGCGCCGTGGAGAAGATATTCCTGAAATGTGGTGGGCGATCTATAACTGGCATGTCTCTCGGGAGACGAGCAGACCTCAGCTGAAACAATTGCTTGGATCGGTCTTTTATCGCAATCGGGCGTTACCTCTACGTACGGCTACTAGCCGTAGATTATATGGCACAGAGGTAAGGACCAGTGTCTCCAGGATGGAGCGTTTTGTGGCGTGTGCGTTCTCCCATTTTGCATCCCACGGGCTACGCTTGAAAGAGCGCCAGCTGTACCGCTTGCAAGCCCCTGATATTGGACAATTGTTCCATGCAGCCTTGAGTCAGCTTGCCATACGTTTGCGTGAGCAGAATCGTAGTTGGGGCAGTCTGTCTCCAGATGAATGTCGGAAGGAAGCGGAGCACACCGTGGAGCAGATTGCACCACAGTTGCAGGGAGAGATTTTGCTTAGTACCAAACGGTATGGTTACATCTTCCGGAAGCTGAAGGATATCGTTAGCAGGGCGTCCGTTATTCTGGGTGAACAGTCCAGACGGGGAAGCTTTGAACCGATTGGGTTGGAGCTTGATTTTGGGCCAGGTAAACCCCTGCCACCCCTTCGTTTTGAATTGGAAAATGGCTGTGTGATGGAGATCGTGGGTCGGATCGACCGTGTGGATGTGGCTGAAGGAGAGAATGGCCTGCTGCTGCGGGTCATTGATTACAAATCGAGCCAGACCGATCTCAAGTTGCATGAGGTGTATTATGGCTTGTCATTACAGATGCTCACGTACCTGGAGGTACTGCTTAGTGCTGCCGAGGAGTGGCTTGGAGAATCGGCTATGCCTGGAGGAACACTCTATTTCCATGTGCATAATCCGTTGCTTCAATCGGCGAATGGCATGACTTCTGAGCAGGCAGGACAAGAACTACTGAAACGGTTTAAAATGAAGGGCTTGTTACTCGCGGACCGGGATGCGATCGCTCAAATGGACAATACCTTGGACAAAGGCTATTCGGCCATTATTCCGGTTGCGCTTAAGGCAGATGGCAGTTTTTATAGCAGCGCTGCTGTAGCTACGCCAGAACAATGGGATACCTTGCTTGCTTCAGTTCGCAGTAATATTCGTGAGATTGGCACCCGGATTACGGACGGGGATGTGGCGATTGAACCTTACCGTATCCAGCAGGAGGTTGCATGCACCTTCTGTCCGTACAAGCCAGTCTGTCAATTTGATGAAAATATCGAAGGCAATGAATATAATCTGTTGTCTAAACCGGGCAAACAGCAAATCTGGGACATGCTGTCTCATGACAAAGGAGGGGAAACATCATGACGATTATGCCAAAACCGGAGGGAAGCTTCTGGAGTGATGACCAATGGAGTGCCATCTCACAGAGTGGGGAAGACATTCTGGTTGCTGCTGCAGCGGGTTCCGGGAAGACGGCCGTATTGGTTGAACGGATTATTCGTAAGATTGCAGACCCTTCCCGCGGATTCAGCGTAGATCGTTTGCTGGTTGCAACATTTACGAAAGCTGCTGCGGCGGAGATGAAGCAGCGGATACGGGAAGCACTGGAACGTGCACTTGAAGAGCAGCCTGCCGAAGAACATTTGCGCAAACAACTTTCACTACTTGGGCGGGCATCCATTACGACACTGCATTCATTCTGTATGGAGGTCATTCGTCGTTATTATCAGCAAATTCCGCTAAACCCGGCTTTCCGGATTCTGAATGAAAATGAAGCCGAGATTATGCGGCAGGAATTGTTGGAGCAGTTGTTTGAGGAAAAGTATGGGGAAGAAGATGAAGGCAGTACATTCCGCGAATTGGTGGATTGGTTCAGTGGGGAACGAAACGATGATGCCATGCATCGACTTGTGCAGCGTTTGTATGATTTCTCACGCAGTCATTCCTGGCCGGATCATTGGCTTGCGGAGATGGCATCTGCTTTTCAGGTGGAAAGTGTCGAGGCACTTGGGCATTCTGCATGGGTTCAGAGTATTTTGCGTGATGCGGCTCTTGCCCTAAGTGGTGCGGCTGGTCTGCTGCGTCAAGGAATCAGCATATCTATGCAGCCGGAGGGTCCGAAACCTTATGCAGATACATTAAAAGAAGATTTGGCAATGGTCGAAGAGCTTCTGTCAGCTGTTGAGGTCATGCCGTGGGAAAGATTGCCTGAAGTGTTTCAGCCAGCATCTTTTGGCAAGCTGAAGCCTTGCAAAAAGGACCAGACGGACCCGGGGTTACAAGAACAGGTCAAGGAACTGCGTGAGGCTGCGAAAAAAGCCGTTACGGATCTGAAAGGGTCATTGTTTGGAAGAAGTGCGTTTTCTTTCTGGCAGGAGCTGGAGCAGGCGGCACCACTAATGCAGGAATTGTCCAAGCTGGTCAGTGCATTTGGAGAGCGATATCGACAGGCCAAGAGGGAACGCGGTCAGGTTGATTTCAGTGACCTGGAGCATTACTGTCTTCATATTTTGCGCCATGAGGATTCAACTCCTGAGCTATCGATGCCTTCGGATGCGGCAATGGAATATCGGGCACGTTTCGATGAAGTGCTGCTGGATGAATATCAGGATACTAATACGGTGCAGGAAGATATCGTCAGACTGATTTCCAGAGAAAATCCAGGAAATCGATTCATGGTTGGTGATGTAAAACAGAGTATTTACCGTTTTCGTCTGGCTGAACCCGGTCTGTTTCTGAACAAGTATCGTCAATACGCAGCGAATTCGGATATGGAAGTGGACGGAGAGAAAGAGTCATTGCATGCAGGAAGACGTATTGATCTTGCGCGTAACTTCCGCAGTCGTGCAGAAGTAGTCCACTCGGTCAATATGTTATTCAAGCAGCTCATGAATGAAGGGGTAGCTGAGATTGCCTATGATGAACGGGCGCAGCTCGCTTATGGGGCTACTTTCCCGGCAGAGACGCTTGGGGATGAGGCATACACACCTGAACTTATGCTGATTGATCGTCAAGGCGGAGGACCTGATCTGACGGAAAGCACGGACGAGAATGGAGATGCTCTGCCTTCTGCCGAGCTGGAGAGTGCCGAGCTCGAAACCGCCCAGCTGGAGGCTCGGGCCATGGCTCGACGTATTCGTGAAATGGTTGGAGATACGGATAAACCAGCCCTTAACGTTTATGATAAAGCCCTCAAATCCATGCGACCTGCGCGTTACGGAGACATAGTTATTTTGCTTCGTTCTGCCCTGATGTGGGCTCCACTCATGATTGAGGAATTCAGACAGCAGGGTATTCCTGCCGGAGGGGAGCAAAGCAAAGGGTATTTCCAGGCGACGGAAGTGGAAGTGATGTTGTCCTTGCTGCAGATTGTGGATAATCCAAGGCAGGATATTCCGCTTGCTTCCGTGCTTCGTTCGCCGATTGTCGGACTAGATGAAGAGGAACTGGCTCAGATTCGCCTTGGGGACAAGCGACAGTCTTTCTATGATGCTGTTGTATCGGCTACAGGAGCATTCAATAGTTCGTTAAATGTTGTCGGGCAGCATGGTGAGAAAGTTTCGAATCCGGATTCATCTGCAATCCAGCTGCAATGGCCCGAAGTCTGGTCAGAAATGGAACAGGGGCAGCGGGAGTCGGCAGTATCCGCCGAAGCAGAAGTTATCGAACGTACACATGAATCCTCTGTACATGCAGATACAGATGAGCTTCTGGATGCTGGTATAGATGCAAGTATGGGTGGACGTATAAGCGACGATGCGGATAGGGACAACGGTACCAGCACAGAGCTGCAACAAAAGTTAATTCGCTTTATGCGTCAGTTGGAACAGTGGCGGCTTGAAGCCAGACAAGGCAGCCTGAGTGAACTCATTTGGCGAATGTACCGGGAAACGGGTTATCTGGACTGGGTTGGCGGCCTACCGGGAGGCATACAGCGTCAAAGTAATTTGAAGGCTCTGTATGATCGCGCTCGGCAATATGAGGAGGCAACGGCTAATCGTGGGTTGTTCCGCTTCCTGACCTATGTATCCAGACTACGTGAGAACGGGGGAGATCTTGGCACCGTTTCAAGTGGTTCTGGTGAGCAGGACAATGCGGTACGCATCATGACGATTCACCGGAGTAAGGGCTTGGAATTCCCTATTGTTTTTGTCGGGGGCATATCCAAAATGTTCAATCAGCAGGATCTGAATTCGCCGTTTCTGATGCATAAGGAGCTGGGGTTTGGCCCGAGGTTTGTTGATCGTGAGAATCGGGTTGCCTATCCAACCTTGGCGAATCTGGCGATTCGTCGTCGCGCCCAGTTTGAGCTGCTTGCCGAAGAGATGCGGGTGCTCTATGTGGCTTTGACCCGCCCAAAAGAGAAAATGATTTTGGTCGGTACGGTGAAAGATGTTGTTAAAAAGGCAGTGGCATGGTCTCAGATTAAAGACAGTCCGGAACGGGTATTGCCTGACTATCTGCTTGCAGCAGGACGTAGTTATCTGGACTGGATCGGTCCATCCCTGATGAGACATCCAGACGCAGCTTTGCTGCGTGAACTTGCGGGAGGCGCTGATTCATATGCTGCCTGTCTTGTGAATGATGAATCACGCTGGACTATTTCTGTCATTTCTGCTGATCAAGTATCCCGGGAAATATTTGTGGATCAGACGCTTGGTGAAGAAGACGGCATGACAGAAGTGCGGAAACATCGAATTGCTGCCCTAAAAGCAGTTCAGCCTGTGGAGCTGTTTCCTTCCTCCACTGAAGAAGAGATGATCGAGGATACACAAGATGCAACACTACGAGACATCAGTGAGGAAGCTGTATTTACAATAGGTGAGCAAGAGGGTCTACAGCTGCTTCGGGAAGTTGATAAACGGCTTTCATGGATGTATCCTCATCAAGCAGCAACGCAAGTAGCTGCCAGTACATCGGTTACCGAACTAAAAACATTGCTAGCCATGCAAGACCATCAGTCTTTACAGATGATGGAGGAAGTTGAAGAACAATCTGAGACTTCTGTGGATTATGAGGGCCGTGAAGTGAAGGATGGAGGATCGTCCTTTAAATTGCATCTACGTCGTCCCAAATTCATGGAGGAAAAACAATTGACTGGAGCCGAGCGTGGAACGGTGTATCATACGTTGATGCAGCATCTTCCTGTAGATGGTTCACCCATTGATTCGCAAATCGTTGAGCAGACACTTTTGCGGTTAGTTGAGCTCCAGATTTTGCTCCCCCATCAAGCAGAGGTTATTGAGTCTGATCAACTGGCCGAATTCTTCAATACAGAGCCTGGGACAGAATTGTTGCGTGCGGAGTGGGTGAAACGGGAGATTCCTTTTATTTATGGACTTCCGGCACATCATTCTCCTGCTGAATGGCTTCAAAGTCTGTCACCAGATGCAGGGATTCACACCTTGGAGGAAGACGGTAAGATGCAGGCATCACTAGAAAATGAAATGGTGCTGGTACAGGGGATTATTGACTGCCTGTATGAGGTGGATGGCGAGCTTATTTTGCTAGATTACAAGACAGACCGGGTGTTGGAACATCTCGGTGGACTGGACAAACTGACGGAAAACTATCGCTTTCAGCTGGAGCTGTATGGCCGGGCTATTGAGGATATTCTGGGTCGGAAAGTCGACCGGAAGTGGTTGTACTTTTTTGATGGCGGACTTGCTGTGAAAATATAAAGTGAAATTTTAAAACGGCCGGATGGAATTTGTATCATCGGATTTTGCATGAGAGAGGGGTTGAAAGGACGATGCGTATTTTGCACACAGGGGACTGGCATCTGGGGAAAACGCTGGAGGGACGGAGCCGGCTGCGAGAGCAGGAGGATTTTGTGGATGAGCTTGTTCGACTCGCGGATGAGCAGCAGGCAGATGCCATATTGATGGCTGGAGACGTGTATGATTCTGTAAATCCGCCTGCATCGGCGGAACAGCTTTTTTATGAGGCCGCGGCGCGTCTGACAGAACAAGGAAGACCACTTGTGGTGATTGCCGGGAACCATGATCAGCCGGAGCGAGTGGCTTCGGTGACCCCGCTTGTGAACAGACAGGGAATTACACTTGTAGGTATGCCTACTTCAGAAGCAGTTACGATCCATGCAAAGCGAACTGGAGAGACTGCGCAGATTGCTGCATTGCCATACCCCTCTGAAGCGCGACTGAATGAACTGCTGACAACGGATGGGGACGAGAATGTGCTTCGCCAGGCATACAGCCGTCGGGTTGGCATGTTAATGCAGCGTCTGGCTGCTTCTTTTCGTCCGGATACGGTGAATTTGGCAATGAGTCATATTTATGTTCTGGGCGGAGTGGAAAGTGATTCGGAACGTCCCATTCAGGTAGGAGGGGCCTATACGGTTGACCCTTCTGCATTGTCAACAGGGGCGCAATATACAGCACTGGGGCATCTTCATCGTGCGCAGGCAGTTAAAGGGGACGGTGTGATTCGGTATAGTGGCTCTCCACTGGCCTACAGTTTCTCCGAAGCGGGGCAGAGTAAGTCCGTCACCATGGTTGATCTGGCACCAGGGGGTGCCGCAAACGTGGAAGAAGTGCTGTTGACCTCTGGACGTCCACTTGTGCGTTGGAAGGCGCGTGGCGGTCTGGCTGAGGTTTATCGTTGGCTGGATGAAGGGCGTGATCCTCAGGCTTTTATTGATATGGAAGTATGGCTGGATGATGCTATGTCTCTGAAAGAAATCCAGCAGCTTCGTAAGTCGCATGACGGGATCATCCATATCCGTCCGGTGTACCCCGAGATGGCAGCCGCAGGGCTTTTGGAGCAACGATCCGAGCTTCCCGTACATGAGCTTTTCCGCAAATTTTATCAGCGTCAGACAGGTGGGGCATTACCTGAAGACAGTCTGGTTCAACTGTTCCTGGAACTCGTCGATGAGGACGAGCCGGGTATGCGTGAGGAGGTCGAGGGAAATTGAAGCCGATTTTATTGAAAGTTGCAGGTCTGCAAAGTTATCGGGAGACTCAGGAGATTGATTTTACCGTATTGACAGAAACGGGACTGTTCGGCATTTTTGGTCCTACAGGCAGTGGGAAATCTTCTTTGCTCGACGCGATTACGCTGGCGATGTACGGAAAAGTGGAACGTGCGGTTAACGGTACCCAGGGAATCATGAATCACGCTGAAGATTCATTGTCCGTTGCTTTTACATTTGAACTTGTCTCGGCAGAAGGCACAAGAAGATTTCGGGTGGAACGACGTTTCAAACGAAACAATGAGGTTTCGGTGAGCAACACCATCAGCAAATTCATTGAGACCGTCAACGGAGAAGAACAGGTGCTGGCTGATAAACTGGCAGACGTGAACCGATGCGTTGAAGATGTCATTGGGTTGAAAATGGATGATTTTACGCGAGCCGTTGTGCTTCCACAAGGTAAATTCGCTGAGTTTCTGTCCCTGAAAGGCAGTGAACGACGGCAGATGCTGCAACGTTTATTTCATCTGGAGAAGTATGGAGATCAGCTTGCCATCAAGCTCAGTCGGCGGGTGAAGGATAATGATATGGTTCATCAGTCACTGGCTGCCGAGCAGCAGGGGCTTGGGAATGCGAGCAAAGAGACGTTGGCGGAAACGGAGCTTCTTCTTCAAGCTGCTGTGAAACAGTCTGAATTGTCACGCAAAACGCTTGATGAAGCGATGAAGGAAGCCGAGCAGCTCGGCAAAGTCCGTGAGTTAAGTCATGAACGCCAGGCTCGTATGGAGGAACACGAAAAGCTGAAAGCACGTGCACCACAGATCGAAGCTGGGGAACAACGGCTGAAACTGGCCGGAGCGGCAGACGCGATCCTCCCTTCATTGCAGACGATGCGTGACGCGGCAGCACAGCAGAAGTTGCGTGAGGATGCAGCCGGCATTGCTCACCAGCAAGCGGTGGAACATGAACGGCTGTCTGTACTGGAAGCCGAGAAGGCCGAGAAGGCACGTGTACAGATGGCTGAGGAAGAACCCAAGCTGCTGCTTCGATTGGAACAGCTGGAACAGGCCAAGGAGTTGCAACGGGAACGGGACGGACTACGAGAGGATCGTACCCGTCTTAAGCAGCTTTTGGACAAAGGACAGGCTGAACAGAGTGTCATCGGACAACAGCTGGAGAAGGAAAAAGAACTACAGCAGCGTGGCCGCAAACGGCGGGAAGAATTACAGGAAAGCCTGAAGCCGAATGAAGTGAAGTCCGAAGAACGCAGACAGCTGCAGGCTGCACTGGAATTGAAGCATCGTCTAGATACTGCGGCGGAGCAATTGCGCCTGAACAAGGCTGAGATGGAAGCCAATAAGCAGTCGGCTGTTCAGGGGGCAGAACGGCTAAAGCTGGCTGCCCAGGAAGAGAACCGTCTGAGTGAACAGCGTCAGCATCTGATTGAACAGGCGGCAACGGGTCTTGAGGCCTTGCTTGCCTGTGAGCAGGACATAGGCCGTGAACAGAGCCTGCTGGCCAGGGCGGAGGAGCAGCTGCGCGGAACCATGCGTGAGCAGGAGCTGAATCGGCTCTCCTCCGCCTTGCGCGCCGAGCTGCGCGACGGCGAACCATGCCCGGTGTGCGGCTCCGCACACCACCCGCTCCCGGCTGAGCCGCCGGGAGAAGGTCCGCTTGCAGGCGATGCGGACCTGGAACTGCTGCGCAGCCTGCACGCGGAGCTGCAGGAGCTGCGCTTTGGGCTGCGCCAGCAGCTGCACGAACGTCGCAGCCTGCTGACGCAGCTTGGTGCTGCGGCCGGCGAAGCCCCGGCCACAGCCGAGGCCGCGCCTGCGGCTGCGGAGCCGGAGCCCGCCGGTTCGCCCGTACACGGGCGCTCCCCGGCGGACTGGGCGGAGCGTGCCGCCGCACTGCGCGAAGCCGCGCGGGCGCTGGCTGCAGCCGCAGCGCCGCTGCAAGCGGAAGCCGCCGCGTTGCAGCAGGCGGCTGTAGGCGCGCAGCAGCGCCGCATGGAAGCGGCTGCTGCGCAGGAGGCCGGCCAAGCCGGACTCGCCCAGGCGGAGCGCCGGTTGGCCGAGAGTGAGGCCGCCGCAGCCGCATTGCACGGCCGCTGGGCCGCGGAACTGCCAGGCATCGCTCAAGAGCAGGCCATGGCCCTTCACCAGGCGATGCAGGAGCGAGACGCGCTCGCAGAAGATATCAAGGAACGGCTGAACAAGAGCGTGACGTTCCTTGAGGAAAAGGAACAGCTGGTACAGTCCCTCCAGCAGAAGCTGGTTGATTTGGACAAACAGCTGATTCAGTGGCAAACGGAATGGCAAGGAAACAGCAAACAGCTCGTCGAGAAGGAAGAACGTTTGCGCCAATGGGTTGGTGAGCAACGGGTCGAGGATTTGATTGCTGCGGCCCAGACTCGACTGGATGGGTTGCGGAAAATTGCTGCCGATTCAGCACAGCGTTTCAAGGAAGCGGATGCCTTAAAACAGGAATCGGCCAAGAAGGATGTCATGGCTCAACAAGCAGCAGCCTCGGCAGCAGAGCATTTACAGCAGGCACAGGAACGCTGGAAGCAATTGCTGGATCAATCGCCATTTGACTCCGAGAATGCCGTTGTGGAAGCAGCCCTTCCTTCCCAAGAAGCAGAGCGGCTGGCGGCGGAAATTCAGCAGCATCGGGAGCGTGATCGTGAACTTGTTTCTCAATTACGTGAGCTGGAACAAAAACTGGGCGGAGTTGTTGTATCCGAGGAACAATGGTTGGCATGCACAGTGCGACTCCAGCAGTCTCGTGCAGAGGATGAAGCGGCTCTTAGAGCCAAGGCGCGTGCAGAACGGGATCTGGAAGATGTGCAGCAGCGACACGTTCGCTGGACCGAGTTGGAGAACAAACGGGTAGAAGTGAGCCGACAAGGTGAGATGCTTAGCAAACTGCAAGCAGCTTTCAGAGGTAATGCGTTTGTCGAGTATATTGCAGAAGAACAACTGATGCAGGTTAGTCAGGCTGCTTCACAGCGTCTGCGCTTCCTGACCAAACAACGTTATTCACTTGAGGTGGATTCAGGTGGGGGCTTTGTCATCTGTGATGATGCAAACGGTGGGGTTAAACGTCCGGTATCCACCTTGTCCGGCGGAGAGACGTTCCTGACTTCGTTGTCACTGGCCCTGGCTCTGTCTGCCCAGATTCAGCTGCGCGGTCAGTACCCGCTGCAATTCTTCTTCCTGGATGAAGGGTTTGGCACATTGGACCCTGAATTGCTGGATACCGTCATTACATCATTAGAAAAACTGCATGATGACCGTCTTGCCGTCGGCATTATCAGTCACGTTCCGGAGCTGCGAGCACGCTTGCCACGCAAACTTGTAGTTATTCCAGCGGGCGAAGCCGGAGCTGGCTCTCGCGTAGTATTGGAAACATTATAGGGATTTGAAACAGAACACATACGATTGAATGATTACAAATTGAGATTAATCTCCTCTCCTCATAAACCAATTACTAAAGTTTGATCCTAAGGGGAATCTCCTGATGGATTGAGGTTTGGTGGTTTGAGACTCATTTATACACTCGTTGTGAGAGTTGAGTGAGATAGCTCACAGATACAGGTTCATCCTGTTGTTATACTACAGTTAAGCCGACAAACTTATGTAAGCACCCCGGCGGACGTCTGATCAGGAATAAATCCTGATTAGACGTCCGCGACAGCAGACTTCCGTATGGAAACTGCAACGGGGTGCTTCTTTTTTTTAATAGGCACTTATCTTGAAACTCTTGTCATGCACAGTGTCATTTCGCCCAGATCTGAATACGATGAAAGGGTGATGAAGAGCAGAACAGATTCGGGAGGCGATTAAACGTGGAAAAAGTAGAAGCGAAGAAACTGTGTAAGGAACACATGCATCGCTATGTATGTATACAGATGCATGACGGTGCCCATTACGATGGCATTGTGGAAAATGTGGATGATGATATGATTTATTTGGCTGTTCCCGTGGGGCATGAAGCCATGGTTAACCATGCAAATGCAAACTGGGGACCCAATATGATGCCGGTTACTTATCCCGCGCATGCACGGGGATTTTTCCCGGGCTATGGTTACCCGTATCCTTATTATGGTTATGGTCGCAGACGGTTCAATAGGTTGGTACTACCTCTGATTGGCCTCACTGCCTTAACTCTATTGCCTTATTATTAATAAAACGGTGAAAACAGTACTTTTAGATGAAAATCGAACCTTTCACATCTTCGGTGTATTTTTGCACTTCTTTACTGAGATGTGAAAGGTTTTTCCTGTTACTTTTATTATTGAATTAAAACAGGTTAAATTGGACGTGAGTTTTCAGTTCCGGTATGATAGAAGGGTATACATAATTTTTAATTCAAAGGAGGGTATGAACAATGGATTGCTTATTTTGCAAAATTGTAGAGGGCAGCATTCCCTCCAATAAGGTACTGGAGAATGACCATGTCATCGTCTTTCATGACATCCAGCCCGCTGCACCGACCCATGTACTCGTTATTCCCAAGAAACATATTTCTTCCATGAATGAAGTAACGGCGGAAGACTTGCCGTTGATTGGGGAGATTCATTTGGCTGCGCAGGAAGCGGCCAAGCGTCTTGGCGTGGAAGAAACAGGTTACCGACTGATTAATAACTGCGGTAAGGATGGAGAACAAACCGTTCATCATCTGCATTATCATTTACTTGGTGGGACCCGACTTGGCGTGTTGACAAGTTTGTCAGACTCACACAAATAAACGATCCAAGTTACTCTAAATCAGGACTGATTCATATATGCATAAAAGGCATGAATATGAAGCTGAAGTTCACATAAAATAAATGATCATTACGTTAAGGTTGACACCTTTATTACCTTTCGCCTATAATGAAAGGTGATGAACCGTGTTATTGCTCTTGGACGGTCTGGTCGGAGGGAGGGAAAACTGGTGTCTGAAACTAAAGTTCGCAAAAACGAGACTATTGATGCTGCACTTCGTCGCTTTAAACGTTCCATCGCAAAAGATGGCGTATTGGCTGAGGTGAAGAAACGTAAGCATTATGAGAAGCCAAGCGTAAAGCGCAAGAAAAAGTCCGAGGCTGCTCGTAAGAGAAAGTTTTAGGAGGATTTTAACTACATGAATCTTAGCGAACGATTGAACGAAGATATGAAGCAAGCGATGAAGAGTAAGGACAAGTTCAAGCTCTCCAACATTCGGTTGATTCGTTCGACGATCAAGAATCTTGAAATAGATTTGAAAAGAGATTTGGATGATAACGAAGTGCTTGATATTCTGAGTCGTGAAATCAAACAGCGCAAAGATGCCCTCCAAGAATTTGACAAAGCGGGCCGTGATGACCTCGCGGCAAATGCAAAAGCGGAAATTGAATTACTCAGTCAGTACCTTCCCGCACAGCTTACCGAAGAAGAAATTAAAGTTATTGTACAGCAGACCATCCAGGAAACCGGTGCTTCTTCGAAAGCCGAGATGGGGAAAGTCATGTCTGCCCTTATGCCGAAAGTCAAAGGCAAAGCGGATGGCAAACTGGTAAATCAAGCAGTTCAACAATTTCTGCAATAAAGCAAATCAATAAACACCTCCTGACTTGTCAGGGGGTGTTTTTTCCGTTTTAGATCTTTGATACGTTACTCCGTTCCCAAAAGGAATTCGAAGTGTGATTAGAAATCGTTCATTTGTTCGAGGAAATTCACAAATATTGCTTTTAAATGGATAATATATATGATTATGGTTTTAAAATGTTGCAATTGCTTCCGGTTTCAAATATAATTTTAAGATTTTGAAACGAAATGTTGCATTGTACGTAATAAATACCATAAGCTGGACAGTATAACATTAATGGAAAAGGGGGGACTATTTGTGAAGGGAAAGCGCCGGAAGAAGCTTACGGGGCCATTGATGCTCATGATGCTACTGACGCTGCTGCTTCCTGTCTGGATTGGATCACCGTCAGCGCATGCAGCTGAGAAAAGTGGCGCCGTATATATTATTCCGGTGGATAAACCAATTGAGCAGGGACTTGGCAAGTTTATGGAACGCGGGTTCAAGGAAGCAGAAGAGATGAATGCTGGCCTGATCGTTCTGGATATCAATACGCCGGGAGGGCGTGTCGACACGGCAGAAGAACTGGGTACATTAATTAAGGAAAGCCCAGTTGAAACCGTTGCATTTGTCCGTGGAGATGCTGCTTCGGCCGGAAGTTTTCTGGCTTTGAATGCAGATAAGATCGTAATGTCGCCAGGCAGTATGATTGGTGCGGCAGCGATGGTGGACAGCACAGGTAAACATGTCGATGATCCGAAGTTGGTTGCATTCTGGAAGAGCAAGATGCAGGGCGCGGCTGAGAAAAGTGGCCGTGACGGTAAAATTGCAGCCGGAATGACGGATGTTAACATGGTCGTGGAAATGCCTGAGATTAATAAAACCAAAGAAAAAGGTGAAATTATTGCTCTCTCGGCTGAAGAAGCGCTGAAAGTGGGTTATGCGGACCATATCAGCAACACGCCGGAAGAGGCTGCAGCCTGGCTTGGTTACAGTCAAGATGATGTGTTCACCGTTCAGAGAACAGCCGCAGAGAACATATCCACATTTCTCACAAATCCTGTCGTCATGACGGTATTGCTATTCCTCGGAATAGCCGGTGTGATCATTGAGTTGATTGTACCTGGGTTCGGAGTGCCTGGTATTGTTGGTATCGTGTGCTTTGTGCTTTATTTCTCAGGGAACTACATTGCCGGTTTTGCTGGAGCGGAGACATGGGTGTTATTCACTGTCGGACTCATCATGATGATTCTGGAGATGTTTATCCCAAGCTTCGGTATTCTGGGTATTTTGGGATCGATTGCGCTTGTCGCTGGTGTCGTGCGAGCCGCCTATGATACAAGTGATGCATTTATATCGTTAGGTATTGCTTTTGGAGCCGCGCTGGTAGTCATTGCAATCGTTGTTATTCTGTTTAAGGATCGAGGCATATGGAATCGATTCATATTAAGTGATAGGCTCTCTGCTGATCAAGGATACTCTTCGGCAACAGAACGCAAAGAGTTGATCGGTTTGCAGGGCATCAGTCTGACTCCACTTCGTCCTTCGGGAACAGCGATATTTAACGGAGAACGCGTCGATGTGGTGTCGGATGGAGATTTCATTCCGATTGATACACCAATTATTGTGATCAAAGCGGAAGGTACCCGGATTGTGGTTCAACAAGCGTTACCGGTGTAACCCGCTCTGTTGCCGGAGTTGATTATAGCTTCGGCAATGTACATAACCATTCTACGGAGGCTGCTAGTGGAGTGGTGTGAATCAATGCACAGCAGCAAAGTTCCACAACGTTTTTATCATGTTTTTTACAAAAATCAAAATGCAAATGGAGGAATTTCGACTATGGAACCAACCTTGATTACGGTTTTGCTCATTGCGGTAGTTGCGATTATCGTATTGAGCGTATTCTTCAGCTTTTTCCCGGTTATGCTCTGGATTTCAGCCCTTGCATCGGGCGTACGCGTGGGAATTATCACGCTGGTAGCGATGAGACTAAGACGTGTAACACCTAGCCGGATCGTAAATCCACTGATTAAAGCAACCAAAGCTGGACTTCAATTGACAATGAATCAACTGGAGAGTCACTTCCTAGCCGGTGGTAACGTAGACCGAGTTGTCAACGCCCTGATTGCTGCACAACGTGCGAACATTCCACTCGAATTTGAACGTGCTGCTGCGATCGACCTTGCAGGTCGTGACGTATTGCAAGCTGTACAGATGAGTGTAAACCCACGTGTTATTGAAACGCCGATTGTTTCTGCGGTAGCCAAAGATGGTATTGAAGTTAAGGTAAGAGCGCGGGTTACGGTTCGTGCCAATATTGACCGCCTCGTCGGGGGTGCGGGTGAAGAGACGATTATTGCCCGTGTCGGCGAAGGTATCGTAAGTACAAACGGTTCCTCGAATTCCCATAAAGACGTCCTGGAAAATCCGGATCTGATCTCCCGTACCGTATTGTCCAAAGGTCTGGATGCAGGTACCGCTTTTGAAATTCTGTCTATTGATATCGCGGACGTGGATGTAGGTAAAAACATTGGTGCATTCCTACAAACGGAGCAGGCAGAGGCCGACAAACGTATTGCACAGGCAAAAGCGGAAGAACGTCGCGCTATGGCCGTTGCTCAAGAGCAAGAGATGAAAGCGCGCGTAGTGGAAATGAGAGCGCGTGTGGTTGAGTCTGAATCCCAAGTACCTTTGGCAATGTCCGAAGCACTGCGTAGTGGTAAGATCGGTGTTATGGATTACATGAACCTGAAGAACATTGAAGCGGATACTCAAATGCGTAATACATTGGGAAAACCTGGTGAAGGTTCGAATTCCAACGATCAGGGTGATTCCAAAAACGGAAGATAGGCGGTGAGTGCATATGGGCCTATTTGAATGGATTTTTAACAATCTGTATATTGTAGCGGTCATCGCATTTGCGCTCTTTTCCTTCCTTGGAAAAGCAGCCAAGTCGGCTGATCCGAACAAAAAGCGTCCAAATAACGGGATGCCTACGTTTGGAGGAAGTGGTGATTCAGACCGGAATGATCGCTCGCGGGGCAATACCGCACCGCAGCAGTCATCGGGTCCTTCAGATCCACGCTATGATGAGCAGTACGACGAACGGTATGATGACGATCAGTACGATGAACGTTATGACCCACCCTTTTCGGAGCCTGCGAAGACATCTGCTCGTCCCGTGAATGACGATTTGGGAGGACGGAGTTCTCTGGGTGGAATGGAAAACTCCCTCGAAGAACAAATGAAAGTGATGGAGCAACGACAACGTGAGATTCGTGAGCGACTAGATCGTATTTCTACTGCAAATACACCTGTTGTGTCTGATTCCAGCTGGGATGAAGTTTCATCCAGCGAGTCTGGATCGCCTCAGCTTCGCCGGGAAGACATTCGTACTGGTGTGTTGTGGGCAGAAGTTCTCGGTTCTCCGCGCTCTAAACAACCTTTTGGAACACGAGGAAAACTATAACTTTATATTGTTTTAATAAGTGAAAAGCCGTCTCTGGTAAGCATAATCCCAGACGACGGCTTTTTTCTGTCTGGCCTCTTTTTATTTTCACTTCTAACACGCTCCGTAGTTTTCATAATTTCAGGAATCTGCGCATAAGTTGAACTGTAGAGGAAGGGGGAAGACCTTCGAATGACCCGGATCAGCCGCAAGCTGCGCAGATGGACCAGTGAAGTTCTGGATCTGCCGCAGGACGTGCTTTACGATATGCCACGGTTAACCCTGATCGGCACAAAGCAATTGTATATAGAGAATCATCGTGGTGTCATTCATTTTACACCGGATCGCATCGTTCTGGCTCTCTCTCAGGGTCAGCTGGAGATCAAAGGAACTGAACTGATGATTCGCAATATTTTGCCGGATGAAGTGGCTGTTGAAGGAACAATTCTGGATATTCATATGAATGGAGCGGAGGGGAACGGATGAAGCAGCCCAGTCTGTACAAACTGCGCGGAGCAGTCCGCATCACGGTCACTGGGGGGGATATTGAAGCATTAATCAATACGGTGGCAGAGCAGGGACTGGAAGTATGGGACCTGCGTGCCCACGACGGACGCAAGGCAGAAATGAATATTCTGCTGCCGCATTTTTTCAAGCTGCGTCCTTTGCTGAAACGGACAGGCTGCCGTGTAAAGGTGACACACCGCAGTGGATTTCCTTTTTTTGCAGCCCGTTTGTTAAGAAGAAAGTTCTTTCTGGGTGGCATGCTGTTTTTTGTAGCAGCTCTGTTTGCGTTGTCATCGATGGTTTGGAATGTAGAAGTCAAAGGTAATGTGACGATTCCCACGGATGAAGTGCTCGCAGCAGCGAAGAAAGAAGGCATCTATCCCTTTCAGTGGGGATTTCGGCTGCAAAGCCAGGACAAGCTCTCCAGGCAGCTCGCGCTGGCTCTACCAGATGTAACCTGGATTGGGGTAAGCAAAGAAGGGACAACCATCACCATCCAGGTTGTAGAGTCAGCACAGCCTAAGCGCGAACCGCTGCTGAACCCGAGACATCTGATCAGTAAAACAGACGCTGTAATCACTCAAATTTACGCGGAGCAGGGGCGCCCTGTCGTGCAGAAGGACATGCGTGTCAAGAAGGGGCAGGTACTAATATCCGGTATATTGGGAGATGAAGAGAATACAAAGACCATTGTAGCCAAAGGGGAAGTGCGCGGACTGGTGTGGCGAGAATATCAGGTCGAAGTCCCCCTTGTGCAGAAACATAATACGATGACTGGAGATAGCAAGGAACGTTTTTACATTGTGCTGGGAAAATGGGCGATACAACTTTGGGGATACGGGAATACGCCTTTTACCACATTTGATACCGAAAGTGATCATAAACCGCTGACCTGGCGATCCTTCACACTTCCCATGGGGTGGCTGACCGAGAAAGATTTGGAAACTCGGGAACAAGAGGAGCAGCATACGATTGAATGGGCTAGAACGAAAGGATTGGAAGGAGCAAGAAACGATATTATCGCCAAAAACGGCAAAGGAACGAAAATTTTAAGCGAAAAAATTTTGCATGAGAAGAAAGAGAATGGTAAAGTTTATATGAAAGTATTATTTGAAGTGGAAGAAAGCATTGCGGAAGAACTTCCGTTAGTCCATAGTCAAGGAGAATGAGGCTATTTGTCAGAGCAAACACGCAGCATACGAATCTCCCTCCAAAGTGCGGGAGAGGGTCAATCTCTTTTTGGACCCCAAGATATTTTTCTGAAACTGATTGAATCCGAGATTCCCGCACAGATCGCATCCCGTGAAGCGGAGATTGTGATCCATGGCAACATTCAGAATGTGGAATCGCTTGAACAATTATTTGATGTGTTGTTGCAATTGGTACGTAACGGATACGTGTTAACCGAAAGGGACGTTAAGTATGCCATTGAGCTGGCAAAGGAACTGCGTGCAGACCAGCTTCTGGATCTGTTCAAAGGCGAGATTACAACGACTTACCGTGGTAAGCCGATCCGGGTTAAAACGATTGGACAGAAACACTATGTAACTACAATTAAAAAACGTGATGTTGTATTTGGTATCGGTCCTGCCGGTACAGGTAAAACGTATCTTGCTGTTGTGCTGGCTGTGGCAGCACTTAAGGAAGGAAGCGTCAAGCGGATCGTGCTCACAAGACCTGCTGTAGAAGCGGGAGAGAGTCTTGGTTTCTTGCCTGGCGATCTTCAGGAAAAAGTGGATCCTTATTTACGGCCGCTGTATGACGCCTTGTACGATGTTATGGGACAAGAGCAGACTGCGAAGGCACTGGAGCGAGGTTTAATCGAAATTGCGCCTCTAGCCTATATGCGGGGACGTACACTGGACGATTCGTTTATTATCCTGGATGAAGCCCAGAATACGACACCGGAGCAGATGAAAATGTTTCTGACCCGTCTCGGTTTTGGCTCCAAAATGGTCATTACCGGTGACGTGACACAAATTGATTTACCACGCGGCAAAAAGTCAGGGCTTGTGGAAGCAAATGCAATACTGGGCCAAGTGGAAGAGATTGGATTTGTCTACTTTGCCGAGCAAGACGTTGTACGGCACTCCCTCGTCCAGAAAATCATCGTCGCTTATAACCACGCCGCAGAAAATCAAGAATAGAAAGGGATTGTCTCGATGACCTCGAAGGAACTGTCAAAAGGCAAATCTTTTCAAAATAGAGCTACAGGATGGAAGTATAGCGTGTGGGCACGCTATCTTCTGTTTTTGTTTCTGGTGATTCTCTTCTACGTGAGTCTTGCTTCCAAGCTGCTTCCAGAGCGGTATGATATTCAGGAAGGCACACGAAGTGAAGTGAATATTGCTGCGCCCATGCAGATTCCGAATACCAAGGCCACGCTGAAAGCGCAAGAAGAAGCCGCTGAACGTGTACAGCCGATGTTTCAGATCGTGCAGATGCGGAACGAAAATCTGATGACGACTCTGCTTGATCGTATTGATCGACTGAATCAGGATGATCAGATTTCCAGTCAGGACAAGATTGACATCTATCGTGATGAAATACCGCAGCGTCAAAAAGATTTTGTTTCCAATTTTATTAACAACAACCGGAAAGCGGGTACATACTCCGAAACTCTTTTGGAAGAGATCAGAAATGTGGTACAGGAGCAAAGCTACCGTATCCCGGAAGAGACATATATCAAAATTTCACGTCTGACTTCGGATGATATTCAGGAAATGAAGGCCGTTGCTCGGGATATCGTCTCCAGATTAATGACCGACCAGATTAGTGAGGCTACAACAGCTCGTGCCAAAGTGGCTGAGATGGTGAGTGTGAGCTCCCTAAGCAAGCGTACGCAGCGTGAGGTTGTGCAGGAGCTTGCTCGTCTTGTAGTAACGTCGAACCGCTTCTACGATGAAGAGGGTACAAAAGAAGCTAAAGTACAGGCTCGTGAGAACACTCAAACGGTCTTTATCAAGCAAGGAGATACGCTTGTTGCCAAGGGTGAGATGATCACCCCGGAGATGTACACTCTTCTGGGCGAGAACGATTTGCTGAAAAACGAAGTAAACTATTGGCCTCAGCTTGGACTGCTTATGCTGTCCTGTCTGTTGTCGGCAGCGATTCTCATGTATATTCAGCAATTCAGCGGAACGCATTTCAAATATAACAATGCTCAGCTGCTGATGCTTGTTCTCATATTTATTATTACGATTGTGGTTATGCATGTTACTGCGATCCTCCAGACCAGTGAGAACTCATACGTAGGCTTTCTTGCCCCAGTTGCCGTAGGAGCCATGTTAATAGCATTGCTGCTGGATATATCGCTTGCCTTTGTCTGCTCGATTATTATCGGCATGTTATCGAGCATTATTTTGAATACACATCAGGGTCAGATTTTTGACTTTGAACTTGGATTCTTCGCGGTGTTGGTATCGTTTGTTGCGATCTTCGCCACCCATCGGGCAAGTCAGCGGTCTACGATCCTGAAAGGCGCCATTATGGTTTGTCTGTTTGGATCGATCGCAGTCTTCACGCTGGCGTTGATTGACTCAAGTGACTGGAACCGGACGACAACACTCTATGGCATTGGATTTGCGTTTGCCGGAGGCGTACTGACCGCCATACTGGTAATTGGGCTGATGCCGTTTTTCGAAACCTCATTTGGCATTTTGTCTGCGCTGAAACTGGTGGAACTGTCTAATCCCAATCACCCGCTATTGCGCAAATTGCTAACAGAAACACCGGGCACCTATCACCACAGTGTGATGGTAGGTAACCTGTCAGAAGCCGCCGCGGAGGCGATCGGTGCCAACGGGTTGTTATGCCGGGTCGGCTCGTATTATCATGATATCGGCAAGACCAAGCGACCAATTTATTTTATTGAAAATCAAAACAATATGGAAAATCCGCATGATTCGATTGATCCAAAATTAAGTAAATCCATTATCGTTGCTCACGCACGCGATGGTGTGGAAATGCAGAAGGACTATAAGCTGCCAAGGCCTATTCGGGACATTGCTGAGCAGCATCATGGAACAACCTTCCTGCATTACTTCTATCACAAAGCACTGCGTCAGGCTGAGGAAGCAGGAGTGGAACCTGATTTCACGGAAGATGATTTCCGTTATCCGGGTCCCAAGGCTCAGTCCAAAGAGTCGGCGATTGTTGGCATTGCTGACAGTGTGGAAGCTGCGGTCCGTTCCTTGCGGAAGCCTACAGTGGAACAAGTGGAGTCCATGATCGAAAAGATTATTAAAGGTCGACTGGACGATCATCAGTTTAACGACTGTGATCTGACAATGCGGGAGCTGGATATTGTCGCCAAGACTCTTAAGGAAACCGTCATGGGTATATTCCACTCCAGGATTGAATATCCGGAAGAAATGAAGAAACCGAAGCCAACCTCGCCTGAAGCGGGTTGATTCGCTAATTATGACAAGACAGGAGTATGAAAGAATGAGTCTTAACCTTGCATGGAATAATGAACAACAGGATAAAGAAATCACCGAACCGATGATCGCAATGCTGGAGCAGCTGCTGAACCTTGCAGGGGAAGCAGAGGGCGTTGCGGAAGGGGAAGTGGCCCTGACTTTTGTAGATGATGAGCAGATTCATGAGCTGAATCGTGACTATCGCGGCATTGATCGTCCAACAGATGTTTTGTCTTTTGCGATGAATGAGACTGTAGATGAGGAACTGGATATCATCTACGAACTGGACGAGGATGAAGAAATGGAAGAAATGCCTGATGTTCTGGGGGATATTATTATTTCTGTTCCACGGACCATTCTGCAGAGTGAAGAGTATGGCCATTCATTTGAACGTGAGCTCGGGTTCCTGTTTGTTCATGGCTTCTTGCACCTGCTTGGATACGATCATCAGGATGAAGCCAGCGAAGCTGAAATGATGGGCAAACAGGAAGCGGTACTTGCCCAAGCCGGGTTGACACGATAATGAAAAGGCGCTCCTGGGGGATGGTATTCCGCAATGCTGCGGAAGGAATCGTATACGGGCTGCAGACTCAGCGGAATGTAAGAGTTCATACAGGAGTCGCCATTTTGATGTGTGCAGCCGGCTTTTTTTTCGGGATTTCCAGAACGGACTGGATGTTTGTACTGACAGCCGTTTTTCTGGTGCTTGTGACGGAGATGATGAATACAGCTGTGGAAGCTGCTGTAGATCTGGCGCATCCGCATATACATCCGCTGGCAAAAGCGGCGAAGGACACCGCGGCCGGTGCAGTTTTGCTGGCTGCGGTGTTCGCCGTCATCATCGGGTGTGTCGTTTTCATTAAGCCGGTGATGAGCTGGCTGGGTTTGTTCTGATTTTGTTTTTAAATTACACACAATTGTATAGTTACTTGATGCAAACACGATAACGGAGAGGTCAGAAGAAACCTGAAGAAACGAAGTGTGCGCCTTTATCCCCGGATTTTCACTTTGAAAAAGTGAATCATAAAAATCTGGGGATAACAGCGCTCGGAAGGTTGTTCTGGCAGCGGAGTGTCCAGTGTAAATGCACTAGTTAACTTTATAGTACACCCCTAAGGGAGAGATTAATTATGGATAATGGTTTGTTGATGCAAGAAGCAATTAAGGCACGTACAAAAGCGTATACGCCTTATTCTCATTTTGGTGTAGGTGCAGCTTTGCTTGACAGTGAAGGACATGTGCATCATGGTTGTAATATTGAGAATGCTGCTTACACCCCAGGTAACTGTGCTGAGCGCACAGCTATGTTCAGCGCGATTGCAGGAGGTAAGCAACCACGCAGTTTCAAGGCTATGGCGATTGTAGGAGATACAGACGGACCGATTGCTCCTTGCGGTGTATGTCGTCAAGTGATGTACGAACTGTGTGATCCGGACATGAAGGTCATTCTGGGTAACTTGAAAGGTGATCTGCAGGAGACTACAGTTGCCGAATTATTGCCATGGGCTTTTGGACCATCTGATCTGAACTCTGCTAAAAAGTAAAAACCAATACATTCCAGGCCTAGGCGCCTGAGGAGGAACATATGAAAAAACAAGCATTCAAATCCGGTTTTGTAGCCATTATTGGACGTCCCAATGTAGGTAAATCCACACTGATGAACCAAGTCATTGGACAGAAAATTGCGATCATGTCGGACAAGCCACAAACGACGCGTAATAAGATTCATGGTGTATATACATCGGAACAACAACAAATCGTTTTCCTGGATACGCCAGGGATTCACAAACGTCAATCCAAGCTGGGCGATTACATGAACCAGACCGCTTTGAACACGCTCGGAGAAGTTGAAGCTGCTCTGTTCCTGATCGATGCTTCTGAAGGCATGGGCGGTGGTGACCGTTATATTGCCGAACAATTGAAAAATGTACGGACGCCTGTCATTCTTGTCATGAACAAAATTGATAAAATTGAGCCGGAAGCACTGCTTCCGCTGATTGAGGAATATCGCAAGCTGCACAATTTCGCTGAAATCGTACCTGTTTCTGCCATGCTCGGCAGCAATGTAAGCACATTGCTGGAGCAGCTCGGCAAGTATTTGCCGGAAGGTCCACAGTACTACCCAGATGACCAGGTTACAGACCATCCGGAGCAGTTCGTTTGTGCCGAGTTGATTCGGGAGAAGATTTTACAAATGACACGCGAAGAAGTGCCTCACTCCATTGCCGTAACGATTGAGGATATGAAAGTACAGGACAATGGCGTCGTTTATATTTCGGCTGTCATCTTTGTGGAGCGTGATTCGCAAAAAGGGATCATTATCGGTAAACAGGGTGCCTTGCTCAAAGAAGTGGGGAAACGTGCCCGCCAGGATATTCAAAACCTGTTAGGTTCCAAAATCTTCATGGACCTGTGGGTTAAAGTGAAGAAAGACTGGAGAAACCAGGATCGAGTTCTGCGTGACCTTGGCTTTGGCCGCGACTAATCGTCGGAATTGTATCCAGTAATTGCAACACATAGTTTACCTTGCAAGACTCCATCCTATCTGGTAGAAGCAGACGTCATTTCCGAAGAGAGGATGAAATTCCGATGCGAGATTTTTCGTGGAAGGTTTTTGCGATGACGGGGGATGTGGAATCCTATTTGTTGTATTCCGAGGCATGCTCGGTGGGACAGGAGTCGGAACCTGCAAGGGAAGTGATTGAAGATGAAGAAGCCGAAGGTTAATTGGCTAATTCGGGAATGGTTAGGTGACGAGGCATGCTATACAGGGTGGAAGGGATTGTCATCCGCAGCATGGACTACGGCGAGGGAAACAAAATCATTACGCTTTGCACCGAAAGCGGCGGGAAAGTAGGGGTACTCGTCCGCGGTGCTAAAAAGCCCAAAAGCCGACATGCTGCACTGGTGCAGCCATTTACGTACGGTCAATATGTATATTTTCGTAACACCGGTCTTGGAACACTAAACGCAGGTGAGATTATTGAATCTTATCATGAGCTGCGTGAAGATCTGATAAAGGCATCCTATGCTTCTTATGCTTGTGAACTGCTGGATCGCGTGTTGCAGGATGAAGAGACAGGTACGTTCTGGTTCAAACAGTTGAAAGCCTGTCTTCAGGCGTTGAAAGAAGAGAAGGATCCGGTTGTGATCACAAGCCTGTATGAAATGAAAATATTACAGGCAGCCGGGTATGGACCTCAGCTTGATGATTGCATTTCTTGTGGTCACGAGCGTCCGGATGAACAATTATTTGTTAGTCCAAGACTTGGAGGCGTTCTGTGCCGTGCTTGCAAACACTTTGATCCTCCGGCAATGTCAGTGAGTCCGAAGGCGTTGAAACTCTTACGTCTGTTTGCACAGCTGGATCTGCAAAGGCTTGGTAATATATCGGTGAGCGAAGGCACCCGGGATGAGATTAAAAAGATCATGCGGGCCTTTATGGATCATCAGCTTGGCTTGAATCTTAAATCCCGTTCTTTTCTTGATCAAATGGAAAAGTACGGGATTTGAGTCGTCTTCATGTGAAATAAGTAATATATCTTGACTTCGTACTTATTTTTATATATTATAAACTATAATTTCTCTTTTGGAGACATGCATTGAACGAGAAAGTAGGAGACTTGATTTATTACATTCAAGAGCAGAGGTCGATTGACCTTACTGATCTTGTGTGAGCGAGCCGGGGATGGTGGGAGCCGGGTTGAATCGGTCTGTGAAATGGCACTCGGGAGCATGAATGACACGGAAAAGTGGGCTTGAATGAACAGGATCTCTGTTTATATCTAAGCCAAGTAGGGTGGAACCGCGGGAATAGCTCTCGTCCCTATGTCTGTATAACAGGCGTAGGACGAGGGCTTTTTATTGTCTGTACCGTTCTAGGCTTGTTCATCACAAACCATCGAAAAGGAGCATGATTATGAATTTTCAGCAGATGATCCTCACGCTGCAACAATTCTGGGCCGAGCACAACTGTATTATTGTTCAACCATATGATACGGAAAAAGGGGCAGGTACGATGAACCCGATGACCTTTTTGCGATCGCTTGGACCCGAGCCTTGGAAAGTAGCTTATGTAGAGCCGTCCCGCCGTCCTTCGGATGGTCGTTATGGAGAAAATCCAAACCGTCTCTATCAGCATCATCAATTCCAGGTTATTATCAAGCCTTCTCCAGACAATATTCAGGAGATTTACCTGGAAAGTCTGAAACAGTTGGGTATTGATCCGCTCAAACATGATATTCGGTTTGTTGAAGACAACTGGGAGAATCCTTCCCTTGGCTGTGCTGGTCTTGGCTGGGAAGTATGGCTGGACGGTATGGAAATCACCCAATTTACGTATTTCCAACAAGTTGGTGGAATCGAGACGAATCCGGTAGCAGTTGAAATTACGTATGGTATGGAGCGTCTTGCTTCGTACATTCAGGAAAAAGAAAATGTGTTTGAACTGGAATGGGTCGACGGCATTACATATGGTGATGTGTTCCGTCAGCCTGAATTCGAACACTCCAAATATACGTTTGAAGTATCTGATGTCAAAATGTTGTTTACGCTCTTCAACATGCATGAAGAGGAAGCGAACAAGGCTATGGCACAGAATCTGGTTTTCCCGGCATACGACTATGTGTTGAAATGTTCACATACGTTCAACCTGCTGGATGCGCGCGGGGCAATCAGTGTAACGGAGCGTACGGGGTACATTACTCGTGTCCGTAACCTGGCTCGTCAAGTGGCTGCAACATATGTGGAAGAGCGTGAGAAGCTCGGCTTCCCGCTGATCAAGAAAGGGGGAGCTGAGCATGTCTAAGGATCTGTTGTTTGAAATTGGTCTGGAAGAAGTGCCTGCACGCTTCATGCGAGCAGCCATTGAACAGCTGCAGGATCGTGTCGTGAAATGGCTGGATGCATCCCGCATTGCTTACGGTGAAGTGAATGCCTATGCCACACCGCGCCGACTGGCTGTTTTGATCAAGGATGTTGCCGAGAAACAGGAAGACGTGGAGGAAGAAGTTAAAGGACCTTCCCGTAAAATAGCATTGGATGATAGTGGTAACTGGAGTAAAGCTGCACTCGGATTCGCCCGTAGTCAGGGTGTTGAACCGGATCAGTTCACATTCAAGGAACTGAGCGGCGTCGAATATATCTATGCTACCAAGAGCAGCAAAGGCGTGGAAACGTCCTCTGTAATCGGTCAGGGTTTGCTGGCTATACTACATGCCATGACGTTCCCGAAATTCATGCGTTGGGCTTCGTATGATTTCAAATTTGTACGTCCGATTCGTTGGATTGTCGCTCTGCTGGGCAGCGATGTTATTGAGTTGGAGGTTGCAGGCGTAAAGTCTGGCAATGTAACGCGTGGACATCGTTTCCTCGGAAAAGAGGCGGTTATTTCGGATCCCGCTTCGTATGTGGAAGTGCTTCGTTCCGAGCACGTTATTGCGGATATCAAAGAACGTGAGCAGATGATTGTATCCCAGATCCAGGCACTGGCTGCCGAGAAAAAATGGGATATTGCCATCAAGGAAGATTTGCTGGAAGAGGTTCTGTTCCTGGTTGAGACACCAACGGTGCTGTTCGGAACATTTGAATCTTCATTTTTGAATATTCCACAAGAGGTACTGATTACTTCGATGCGCGAGCATCAACGTTATTTCCCTGTGCTTGATCATGATGGACAATTGTTGCCATACTTCGTTACGGTTCGTAACGGCGGCAGCGATTCACTGGATGTCATTGCAAAAGGAAATGAAAAGGTACTTCGTGCACGTCTGTCTGATGCCAAGTTCTTCTACGAGGAAGACCAGAAGCTGGAGATCAAGGATGCATTATCGAAATTGGAAAGTATCGTCTTCCAGGAAGAGCTGGGAACGGTTGGAGATAAAGTTCGTCGTATTCGCAAAATTGCGGATGGTCTGGCTAGCAAGCTGCAAGTACCAGCTGATGTAGCCGAAGCGGTGAATCGCTCTGCAGATATCTGCAAATTCGACCTTGTAACACTTATGGTGGGAGAATTCCCTGAGCTGCAAGGTGTGATGGGTGAAGATTATGCCCGTAAAGCTGGTGAAAAAGAAGAAGTAGCCAAAGCGGTATTTGAACACTATCAGCCACGCTTCGCCGGAGATCAATCTCCTGCTTCCCTCGTTGGTGCTATTGTGAGTGCTGCGGATAAAATGGATACGATTGTAGGTTGTTTCTCGATCAATATCATTCCTACAGGATCTCAAGATCCATACGCACTGCGCCGTCAGGCAGCAGGTATCGTTCAAATTTTGCTGGATCACAATCTTCCGCTGACATTGTCCGATGTATTCGGCGTTGCCCTTCAAGTGCATGCTCAGATGAACCTGTTGAAACGTGCGGATGAAGAAGTGCGTAAAGATTTACAGGACTTCTTCGGTCTTCGAGTTAAAAAACTGTTGTCGGAAACGGTTCGTTATGATGTTGTGGACGCAGTGATTTCTTCCGGATTTGATGATATCAGCGCGGTAGTTCCAAAAGGTGAGGCACTCATGGCAGCTGTCCAAACAGGAGATGCCTTCAAAACAACTGTCGAATCCTTCAACCGTGTCGGTAATCTGGCTGCTAAAGCATCCAATGCTTCGGTTCATGCAGAACTCTTCACAGAAGAAGGAGAACGCCAGTTGCATGAGGCATGGAGCAAAACCAATGAGGAATATCATCAGGTATTGTCTCAGCATGCGGCTGCTGAAGCGCTCGCGATTGCATCAGCTTGGAAGGAAGCGATCACCGTATTCTTCGATTCGGTTATGGTTATGGCTGAAGATGAGGCTGTGCGGGCGAATCGTTTGGCACTGCTTGCAGCCATTGACCGTGATCTGAAAGCTTTTGCTGATTTCTCCAAACTTGTCTGGTAGTTGGGTTCGTTTTTACTCCGAGAAGACAGATCTGCGGCAAACCATAAATTCAGTATTAAAGAAGGATATATGAGGGTATAAATATACGGAACGGATTGTGAAAAATTTATATTTACAGCCGTTCCGTATTTTAGCCTTTGATTTCCATAGACCGGTCAGAAGGATTTTGACTGGCTGAGGTCGTATATTACAATATGCAGATATTTTATGAAACCGGGTGGTCTGGCTTTGAGTGAGTTAAATGTACGCCATATTGTTGTGGATGGTGATGCTTGCCCAGTCAAGGCTGAGATCGCAGAAACAGCTCTCCGATTCAAAGTTCCTGTATTGATGGTTTCTTCATTTGACCATTTTCTTCAGGGCGGAGAAGGAGTGCGCACCGTTCAGGTAGATCGAAGTGATCAGAGTGCAGACCTTTACATTGCCAATCACATCAAGCCATACGATGTGGTCATTACACAGGATTATGGACTGGCGGCGCTCGCACTTGGCAAACGTTGTTATGTTTTATCATTTCGTGGTCGTGAATTTAATGATCGTGATATTGATTTCATGCTGGATTCCCGTCATACTGCGGCCAAAGCACGAAAAAGAGGGCATTATGGAAAAGGCCCAAAGCCTTTCACAGAGCAGGATCGGGAAATTTTTCAACATAAACTGACAAAACTTTTGAAAGATTTGCAGGAGAATGTGTAAGTTTATCGAATAATATTTACGTGTTAAAGAGATGAAGGTGGACCAAGATGAGTACCGGACAAGGCGGTATACCCGAAAGCATTATTGAATCGGTGTTACAGCAGCATGATATCGTCGATACGGTGAGCCGATTTGTACATCTGACCAAACAGGGGAAATATATGAAAGGCCTCTGTCCTTTTCATTCTGAGAAGACCCCTTCGTTTACAGTTACGCCTGAGAAACAAATTTTCTATTGCTACGGTTGCGGCACGGGTGGAAATGCCATCAAATTCAGGATGGAAATCGAAGGGTTATCCTTTCCCGAGGCTGTCAAGACGATGGCAGAAGAAAGCCACATTTCAATGGGGGACTGGCAAGGGCGTGAATCGGCTCATGTTAATCCAGAAACCGAACGTTTATTGGAAGCATATGAGCTTACCGCGAAGCTGTATCATTTTTTATTGAAAAATACAGAGCACGGTAAAGTGGCTATGGAATATTTACGCTCACGTGGGTTTAGCGACAAACTCATTGACCAATTCCAGATTGGCTATGCGCCTAATCGCTGGGATACCTTGGTACAATTTCTGGAAAAACGCGAATTTCCGCTTGAAGAGATGGAAAAGGGCGGGTTACTGTCACCGCGAAACGAAGGTCAGGGGTATGTGGACCGTTTCCGAGACAGGGTCATGTTTCCGATTAACGGCAGGAGTGGAAAGCCGATTGCATTTGCAGGTCGCATTTTGGGAGACGGGCAACCGAAGTACCTAAATTCACCGGAAACCCGGTTATTTAACAAAAGCCGTGTTCTCTACAATCTGCATCATGCTAAAAATGCAATTCGCAAACAAAGGCAGGCCATATTGTTCGAAGGGTATGGCGATGTTATCTCCGCCTGGGATCAGGATATCCAGAATGGTGTAGCGGCAATGGGTACCGCGCTCACTGAGAATCAGGCATTGATGCTTAAAGGCATGTGTGATGAAGTCATCGTATGTTATGACGGCGATCGAGCAGGACAGGCTGCGGCATTCAAAAACTTCCCTATTCTTGAGGAAGCGGGATTGCAGGTCAAAATTGCTCTGATACCGGATGGGCTCGACCCGGATGATTTTATCCGCAAGCATGGTGGAGAGCGGTTCCGAAACCAGATTGTGGACGGCGCCGTAACGACTACAAAATTTAAGCTTATAAACCTTAAAAAAAACCATATACTGCTAGAAGGCGGCGGACAAATCGCTTATTCCAAGGAAGCGGTGAAACTTATTGCTCCTTTGTCTTCTCCTACAGAACGGGAAGTATATCTTCGGGAACTGGCTGCGGAAGTGGATGTATCATTTGAAACACTGAAGCAGGAGTGTAATGAAGAACGGGAGGCCATGAAAAATAACCTCCAGTATGGGGATAATAACCCGAAAAGGTGGAATAATGGTAGGCAACAAAATAGGCAGGTGCCTACACCCAATCTGTTGCCGGCTTACCACGCTGCTGAACGCAAACTGCTCGCCTGGATGCTTCAGGATGATGAGGCTGCCCAGTACGTGAATGAGCATCTTGGTGAAGCTTTTAACTTGGATGATCATGCAGCTATTGCTGCTTATCTATATGCCTATTATGCGCAAGGCAAACCGTCGGATACAAGCCGTTTTATGTCTTCACTGCATGACGACCGACTGGAAAAGACGGTCAGTTCAATCTCGATGATGGATGGTCCAGGTGAATGGAGTATTCAAGTGCTCGACGATTGCATCAGGGAAGTGCTGAAATATCCGCGTAAGAAAGAGTACGATCTGAAAAAAGAAGAAATGATTGCTGCAGAGCGGGCAGGTGATTCTGTACGCGCGGCACAAATTGCAATTGAAATGATTGCCCTAGAGAGACAGTGAACGTCTGAATGTTGGATGTTTCTAGGGAGGAGGGAGTCGAGTTATGGCGAATGATCAGCATACTGAACTAGAAACAGAATTGACACTGGATCAGGTTAAGGATCAATTGATTGAATCAGGTAAGAAAAGAGCTTCGTTGAACTACAAGGAAATTATAGAAAAACTCTCCCCATTTGAGCAAGATGCAGAGCAGATGGATGAGTTCTATGAACAACTGAGCGACCTGGGTATTGATGTCGTGAACGAAAATGATGAAGAGGTAACCCTTCGCCCTAGTGAAGATTCCGAGAACAACACCAGAGAGGGAGACGATGAATTCCACTTTGATGATGATCTGAGCCTTCCACCAGGAATCAAAATCAACGACCCTGTTCGTATGTATCTCAAAGAAATTGGTCGTGTACCTTTGTTGTCTGCGGATGACGAAGTAGAACTGGCTAAACGGATTGAAAACGGGGATGAAGAAGCGAAACGTCGTCTGGCTGAAGCTAACCTTCGTCTCGTGGTCAGTATCGCCAAGCGTTATGTTGGACGTGGAATGTTGTTCCTGGATCTGATTCAGGAAGGTAACATGGGTCTGATCAAAGCGGTTGAGAAGTTCGATCACAAAAAGGGTTATAAATTCAGTACGTATGCGACATGGTGGATTCGCCAAGCGATCACCCGTGCAATTGCTGACCAAGCACGTACGATTCGTATCCCTGTGCATATGGTGGAGACGATCAATAAGCTGATCCGGGTATCCCGTCAGCTGTTGCAGGAACTTGGGCGTGAACCGACACCAGAAGAAATCGCTGCCGAGATGGATCTGAGTG
Source organism: Paenibacillus taichungensis (assembly GCF_050994985.1). NCBI lineage: Bacteria > Bacillati > Bacillota > Bacilli > Caryophanales > Paenibacillaceae > Paenibacillus > Paenibacillus taichungensis. The sequence continues at coordinate 1,099,563 of NZ_CP194720.1, forward strand.
TGGAAAAAGTTCGTGAGATTACGAAGATTGCTCAGGAGCCAGTTTCCCTGGAAACACCGATTGGTGAGGAAGATGATTCCCATCTGGGTGATTTCATCGAGGATCAGGAAGCATTGGCTCCAGCGGATGCTGCTGCATATGAGTTGCTGAAAGAACAGCTCGAAGATGTCCTGGATACTTTGACTGAGCGTGAAGAGAACGTGCTTCGTCTGCGTTTTGGTCTGGATGACGGACGTACAAGAACGCTGGAAGAAGTGGGCAAGGTATTTGGTGTTACGCGTGAGCGTATTCGTCAAATTGAAGCTAAAGCTCTTCGCAAATTGCGTCACCCTAGCCGCAGTAAACGGCTTAAAGATTTCCTCGAATAACATCACTATGGGAGACTTTCCGCAAGACGCTTAAGCGGCGGCGGGGTCTCCTTTATTTTTAAATTGAACATCTAAATTTCTTGGTTTTGGTAATTAATCCTTGAAATGTTTTATTGGATTTCATTTTATCGCTTTTCGTTGTTCAATGCAAATCAATAAATTAAATGAATGGTGTAGGTGCTTCATGAAACTTTCGAATCGATTACAGCGGATACATGATCAAATTCCAGAAGGAAGCCGCTTGGCTGACATTGGCTCAGACCACGCTTTGCTTCCGGTAGCGGCAGTACGCAGCGGGAAAGCAGCGGGTGCAGTAGCCGGAGAAGTCAACCCCGGTCCTTATGAAGCTGCACGCAAGCAAGTCAGCGATGCAGGCCTGAAGGAACAAATTACAGTACGTCGTGGAGATGGATTGGATGTCATCTCTGCAGGAGAAGTGGATGTTATCACCATTGCCGGTATGGGAGGGGCACTTATTGCCTCCATTCTGGATCGTGGCCTCTCCAAACTGGATGAGGTCAAGCTTCTTATTTTGCAGCCTAATGTTGGTGAGGATATTCTTAGACGTTGGCTGCTCGAGCATCACTGGGTGGTGGTTGCAGAACAGCTGCTTGAGGAAGATGGCAAAGTGTACGAAATTATTACAGCAATGCCGCAAGAACTCAGTCCGATTGCCAATGAGGAAGTGTATCGCGCACGACCACTTGAAGGCGGAGTGGAATTGACATCAGATTTGCTGCTGCGCATGGGGCCTTATTTAACTGACCGTCCAACGGATGTGTTTTTTGCCAAATGGGAGAGCGAAATCGTCAAGCTGCAAAGTGTTGTGCATTCCATCTCCAAATCCGATCAGGAGTCTTCACGGGACAAGGCGGCAGAGGTGGAGCGTCTTATTGTGAACTTGAAGGAGGTACTCTCATGTTTGCCAAAGGTCAAACTGTAATTCAATTGATGGAGCAGCTTGCTCCCAAACATCTGGCCGTGCCGGACGATCGGATTGGCCTTCAACTTGGCAGTTTGCAAAAGGAAATTACGCACGTTCTCATCGCACTTGATGTTACGAACGAAGTTGTAGACGAGGCCATTCGGATTGGAGCCAATCTGATTATTGCGCACCATGCCATCATTTTCCGTCCGGTCAAGTCATTGAATACCGATACACCGATGGGGAAACTGTACGAGAAGCTGATCAAGCATGATATTGCGGTGTATATTAGTCATACCAATCTGGATGTGGCTGAAGGCGGCATGAATGACTGGATGGCCGAAGCCATTGGAATGGAGAGCAAGGAATCACTTGAGGATGTACATACAGATCATTTGTTCAAACTGGCTGTATTTGTACCTCGTACCCATCATGAGCAGGTACTCCAGGCGATTCTGGAAGCGGGCGCTGGCAGTATTGGGCAGTACAACAAGTGCAGCTTCAATACGGAGGGGACAGGTACTTTTGTAACGGGAGAGGGGACACAACCTTTCATCGGTACAGAGGGACAGATGGAGCGTGTAGAGGAAATGCGGATTGAGACCATTGTACCGCAGAGTCTGCGCAGCAAGGTTGTACAAGCGATGCTTAAGGCTCATCCATATGAGGAAGTGGCCTATGACCTGTATGCAATGGATTTAAAAGGCCGTACGCTGGGTCTGGGGCGCTTGGGACCACTCAAACAACCAATGACACTCGGTGAGCTGGTGGAGGTCGTTAAAGCCCAACTGGATGTGCCATACGTTAGGGTAGTAGGCGATCTCAATCGGAAAATCAAAAAAGCAGCAGTGCTTGGCGGTTCAGGCAGCCGTTATACCCTTCCAGCACGGTTCAAAGGAGCAGATGTCATCGTTACTGGAGACATTGATTATCATACCGCTCACGATGCGCTGATGGCGGGTATGTGTATCATCGACGCCGGGCATAATGCCGAAAAAATCATGAAACCGAAAACTGCGGATTGGCTGCGCTCACGTTTGGAAGACAAGCGTTATGATACGCAAGTGACTGCATCCGAGGTAAACACCGAAGTATTTCAGTTTATCTAAAAGCACCGGTTACATTGCTTCCAGTAAGATTAAGCTTGTTTGTAAACTCAAATGCCTGTATACTATGTAATGTTGTTCGGAAAGCTTGACAGACAATCGCTGGTGGCCTTCGTTGCCACGAGAGGAAAGTCCGGGCTCCACAGGGCAGGATGCTGGATAACGTCCAGTCAGCGCGAGTTGAAGGATAGTGCCACAGAAATGGACCGCCGATGGCCGGATTTTCCGGCACAGGCAAGGATGGAACCGAGGTGTAAGAGACCCCGAGGAACGCTGGTGACTTCGTTCCTGGTAAACCCCATCTGGAGCAAGACCTAATGGGACACAGTCGACTCTTTGGAGAAGGCAGCCTTAGCCCGAGGTGTGTCTAGGTTGGTCGCTTGAGCTGTGCAGCAATGTATGGCCTAGATAGATGATTGTCGCTTGTGGTGGGAGGGTAGTTCCCGTCTGAACCACGAAGAGCACAGAACCCGGCTTACGGTAAGCTTTCCTAACTACAACACAAACAGTAACAAGTGCAGTCCACTATCAGTCATGGGCAAACAGAACGATTATGCCTGACTGATCAGAAGGACGCGATTAAACTTCAAATGAATTCCTGCACTTGCAGGTCATATAAATAAGGCGTCAGACTTCGAGATTTCTCGGGTCTGACGCCTTATTTTTGTTGTTATTCGTTGGAATGAGAAATTGTTCCTAATGATACAGTGGATGACAGTTCGCTACAGTGTAACTACACTGTCCGACTGTAATGATGCATGCCAGCGTTGAATGGCACGATCCATACGTGCTACAGCCTCGGGAAGCAGATCTGGATCAGTATGAGTAAAGTTGATCCGCATACGGTTCAGCTCCGGTGTACCCGCATAGAAGGAATCTCCTGGTACAATGCATACTTTCTCCTGAATTCCATAGGTAAACAGATTGCTGGCCAGCATGCCCTCAGGCAGTTGCAGCCATAGGAACATTCCGCCCTGCGGTGAGTTCCAAGAGATACCTTCCCACGATTTTGCAGCCATGAGAGTGGTCATTTTTTTCATCCGTTGTTCATAATCCTGTGAGATATTGCGAATATGCTCGTCCAGATCGAAAGACTCCAATAGCGCATGAAGTGCTCTTTGGTCGATGCTGCTGGAATGCAAGTCTGCCCCCTGTTTGGCGCGGGCAGCTATTTTGATAACATCCGGAGCTGCCAGTATCCAGCCAGTGCGGAGACCTGGAGCTACTGTTTTGGAGAATGTGCTGGTGTAGATGACATTGGATGGACCCTCATAGGATTCCGCATCCAGTTGCGCCAGTGCAGGGGCATCCAGTTGTTCCGGTTTAAAGCGGATTTCACCATAAGGATCGTCTTCCAGGATCAGTACGCCATATTTCCGGCACAGATCCACGGCTTGTTGACGTCTGGCGCGACTCCATACTTTACCTGACGGGTTGGAGAACGTAGGGTTAATGTATACGAGCTTTGGTCGATGCAGTTGCAGCTGTTCCTCCAGTGATTCAGGTAACATGCCGTCCTCATCACAGGTAACACCGTGCGCCTTAGCCTGATAGGAATGAATGACTTGAAGGGCAGCCAGATAGGTTGGTGATTCAACCAGTACGCTGTCGCCTGGATCGAGCAAAATCCGGCACACCAGGTCAATGGATTGCTGGGAACCGGTAGTCAGAAGCATATGGTCAGGTGAAGCAGGAATGCCCTTGGATTCAAGACGTTCTGCAATTTTGGCACGTAATGGTCGGAAACCTTCCGTCTCTGCATATTGAAGAGCAGCTGCGCCGCCCATGAATACCTTCTCGTATGCGTCACGGATGGCTTCAAGCGGGAATGATGACTGGGCAGGTAAACCTCCGGCTAGAGAAATCATTCCAGGCGCCTGTGCAGCCTGTAGCATGTCGCGAACGACAGAGGACGGGGTATTTTGTGCCATTTTGGACCAAGGGATATTCATATTATTCTCATCTCCTGTTATTCACTGTTATACTGATATTATAAACTATAATAGACGGAAGAAGTATAACAGTAAAATGCTGATCATAACAGTTAGGAGGGTGCATGTGTGCATATTGAATTGAAACGGGGAAGCAGCACCAAATTGTATGTTCAGATTGCCCTTACACTTGCTGACCGAATAAGGTCTGGACTAATCGAGCCTGGAACTCGTCTGCCGTCGGTTCGTAAAATGACGGCTGATCTGGGCGTCAGCCTGGTCACCGTGTCCAAAGCTTATTCCGAGCTCGAAGCCATACAGCTGATTACATGTTCCCAGGGGAAGGGATGTTATGTACGTGGCGCGCAAGAGCTGGAGAAAACGGAGGATATGGAGAGAACTCACCGTACTCATGCAAAGAATGAATCCAGCACACCTTGGAACTGGCAGATGGCTCTTGTGGATTATCTGCCCCGAGCTCAGCTCTGGAGACATTTTGATGCATCTCCACAAGTTAGATATGAGCTGCATATGTCGGCAATTCAGCCTGAATTGTTGCCAACACGAGAGATTATCGACAGTGCATATCGGCTTTCCTCGAATCATCCAGAGCGCATGGCAGCCTATGGGTCCTTTCAGGGGGACCGGGAACTTCGTCAGACGTTTTCCGGGCACTTTGCAGAAAGAGGTTTGCGGGTAATGCCTGAACGGATGCTGATTACAAGCGGTACCCAGCAGGGAATCGATCTTGTTGCGCGTACGTTTGTTGGTCCTGGTGATGTTGTTTACATGGAAGCACCGAGCTATACGGGAGCCATTGATGTTTTCACAAGCAGAGGAGCGAAGATTATTACGGTGCCGATGGATGACGATGGTATGCGTATTGATTTGTTAACCCGATTGTGTGATACATACCCGCCCAAGTTGATATACACGATTCCTACGTTTCACAATCCTACGGGCATTACAATGAGTGCCAAACGGCGTGCGCAACTGCTTAACCTTGCTCAAAGTTATCATTGTCTCATCCTGGAGGATGATCCGTTCGCCGATCTGTATTTCCGTGATCCTCCACCTGCTTCCATTAAATCGATGGATGGGACGGGTCATGTGATATATATCAAAAGCTTCAGCAAAGTATTATCACCCGGCTGTCGTGTGGCGTGTGCGGTTGCAGACGGAAGTGTGCTCACCCGACTTGTTGCTGCCAAATCCACTGCGGATCTCGGAAGTCCGTTGCTAACACAAAAGGCGTTGCAATCGTTTATACAGCATCAATACAGTGCGTATACAGCGCGATTGAGAAATGAGTTATACTCCCGGCTGCTGGCCGCATCAGCGGTACTGGAGGAACATGGTTCTCCCGGGATGTACTGGACTTTGCCTGATGGAGGACTAAACTTGTGGCTGCAATTGCCAGATGGTTTGGATATGCGTGAGCTGCACCGCCAGTCACTTGCCGCAGGTGTTTCTTTTTTGCCAGGCTCTGCTTGTTATGTGGGGGAAACGGATACGGCGAGTCTACGGATTTGCTTCACGGTTACGAATCAGGAGCTGTTATGCGAAGGGCTGCGGGTATTATGTATGGTCATTAATAACATTACACCGCAACAGGGTGGGGCAACGGCGGACAGGCTCCCGCTTATATAATTTTTCGGAACACGGACATACATCCAATCCACATCGGACCCAGTGCAATACGTTATAGTATCACTTGAAAGGGAGTTGGTTTGAAATGAACCATTTCTGTCCACCGCTTTGTCCGATTGTATGTGACCCAATCCAGGTTGTTGAAGATTACTACATCCCACAAATCGTACCCGTAATTCACCCGATCGAAGTCATCAAAAAACATCACTGTGTGCCAATCCATCATCACATGTATCCTGTCGTAGTCAAAGAAGAAGATCCTTGTTATGTTTCAAGCCACAACGGTAAGAAAAAATCCGTGAAAAAATCAAGCAAATCCCGCACAACTTCTCGCAAACGCTAGTGCAGCGGGTGCCCCGGGGAAATAGGTGAACATACCAAAGAGCAGCATACGCCCCGGGGCGCAGCTGCTTTTGTTTTTTTATATCCAGTGAGCGGTTATTGTTTGATGTACTTTTTCATTGTATTGTCCATTTGCTGTCTCACATGTTGCGGCCAAAATTGAAGTGGGGCACTGTTGCCAGAGGCCGCCTCCAATGCTTTAAACACATCGATTTGACCATAACCGAAATACTTGTCATGACCTGGGTCTCCCAGATCTATGACGCTTTGACGCATGAGATCCATGACTTCTGTGTTGGTCAGATCAGGGTTGAGTGAGCGAATCAAGCCTGCAAGTGCCGCTACATGGGGGCTGGCCATCGACGTTCCGGACAAGGCTGCATATTGGTTGTTCGGATACGTACTTGCAATGCTGGACCCTGGAGCCGTCACATCGACGTAATCCCCGTAGTTGGAATAGGAAGCTTTGTTCATGTCCGGATCCGTAGCGGATACCGCAAATACTTCCGGATAAGCGGCAGGGTATCCCGGACGCTCCGTATTGTCGTTGCCGGTCGCTGCAATTAATACAATGTCGCGATCAAAAGCGTATTTGATAGCATCATGAAGAAATTGGGCATCTGCATAGTTACCCAGACTCATGTTAATGACCTTGGCTCCATGATCAGCAGCCCAAATGATGCCTTCGGCCACAGCATAGGTTGTGCCTGAACCCGAATTGTCCAGCACTTTAACAGGTAATACCTTGTTATACCAGCTCATGCCTGCTACACCTTCGTTGTTATTCACAACAGCGCCAATGATACCTGCTACATGTGTACCATGGCCTACGTCATCAAGCGGTTGGCTCGCCGGCTCGACAACGTTATAACCTTTCAGCAGCTTACCCTTCAGATCGGGATGAGTCAGATCAACGCCGGTGTCGACCACTGCAACGATAACATCCTTGTTACCCTTTGTAATATTCCAGCCACGGTTAGTCTCAATGGCGGGCAAGTTCCATTGGTAATCGGAAAACAAAATATCATTGGGCACGGTTACATCTTTTTGTTCAGGGACGGTCTCATTGGTTAAATACATGTAGTGGGGTTCCATATACAGCGGATTCCATTTACGTTCGAAATAAGCATGTAATTGTTCATAATTCATATGTTCCGACCGAAAAACATACGTGTATCCCAGCTTGCGTGCCGATTGCGTCCGCAGGTCAGATTTAATGATGCGCATATCCCGTTCACCTGGATCCTGACGGAACCGAATGACGATTTCATTTTCGTAAAAATGGCTGGCATTGGCATTATCATGTCCTGTTTTTACAGTGATTTCTTTAAGGGTGTCGGGGTGCACAGACTCGATTTTGAATTTTCCTTCACGCGGATAAGGAATCATGCGCAAATTTTTGCGCTGATGCTGTTCCACGGCATTCAGTACATTTTGGCTAAAGAGAGCGATGACGGCACGTTCTCCATCCTTGGAGGGCTGCGCCATAACAAAAAACTTTTCCTTGCCCAGAGGAAAGGAAGAAGACTCGAAGCTTTGACGTTTGCTCACTGCTTTCTTGGCTAGGGCGAGAGAATGTTCCAGCTTTTGCTGTTCCATTTTACTTCCTTTTGCTGCTGTTTTGTCAAAGTGCCGACTGCGTGATCCCTTGGTATTCATTACATCAATAGACCGTATATGATCATGTGTTTGTTGTAGCTCTTTAACGTATTGACTTATTTGCACATCATTCATTTTGGAGGTCTTCTCAAGCATGATGCTGAGGTGCTGTTTGGCATCTGCACGGGTGAGCAGATCGGTTGACTTTACATCCTGGACTTTAAGACGTTGTTTGCTCGCATGTTCCTCGTGTGGAGAATCGGGCATGGCACTTGGAGCAGGAACAGGGCGATTGGACGTTGGAAGCAAAAGCGTCAAGGCAAGTGCGCCCGCACCCGCGGCAATGGCCCAGTTAACCCATTTCGGTCTGGACATAAGGATGGAACCTCCTCGTTTATTTTGACAATCATCTTACAGTGCTCTGATTTCATCGTTGTCACTGGATATATCTATCGTTAGGAAAAGCGGTTATTTTTATGCAGGTGAACATCAGGTGAGCTGTGTGTAATGGGCATGTTCAGGAACAGAAAGGGAAAGCCTGATTAAGGGATACCGCTCGTCAACTTTTTATGGTAGGATAGTACCTGAGAATTCAAGGTCAGGGGAGAACCTCCCGTTGGCCGATCTATATGTAAGGACTTATTTAAGGGGGAGCTACCTTTATGTCAGCAGCCAATGTACAGAAAACATGTGAGTCAACTAGGGAAAAGTTAAAACCGGCTATCGATCGGATCGAAAAATTTTTGAATGAAAATGCCTTGCCTGAACTGGATCAGAATCAGACGGAGGAGTCATCAGCCTTCTACAAAGGATTTCTTTCGGATCTCCGTCATTTGCTCGTTTTTTCTGAAGTTTCTTACGAAAAACTTGGCGTTGTGCTGCGTCGTGCCAATTTTGATGTCGATTTTGCCGAAAAGGCTCTCTATAACACATATCATCAAAGCATAAACAGCTTTTTCTATCCTAAAAATGAATGTTACTCCGAAGATGGAAGATATGCTTACACTGGTCAGGATGCAATCCGTTTCCGTGATAAGCCAATTCGAGCAGTACGTGATGTCATTCTTGAGATATCCAAAACGTACGAAGAACTGCGCGATGATTTGGCTTTTTATGAAAGTGACTACCTAACGCAGCGTCGCATGCAAAACCAACGCAATCACGCGTAATTACATTTTCAACTTATATACAAATTGGACAAAACCGCCCTTGTGGCGGTTTTTTTGCGTTTTCTTCAACTGGCATTATAGATAAAGGATCATGTCATCATCTGGCATTTCGTTGGAGAATAGCCGATTTGCGGTGCGGAGACAATAGATGTCGAGGTGATAAAAATGAGCCAAGAGAAGCCGATCGTCAAATGCAGTGTTGCTAACTGCCACTTCTGGGGAGAAAACAATTTCTGCCAGGCTGATGCCATCATGATTGACATCGACCAACATGCCACCCGTCGCTTACATGAGGAATTTGCAGGAGAGACTTTTGATTCCGATCATCACGATCATGCCCGTACTTCATCTGCGACTTGCTGTCACACATTCAAACCGAAATGAGCAGTCATTCCCATTTATATGGAGGTGCTTTGCAATGAATAATGACCGTAGAGATGATCAATCGTTCCAACGTCCAAAAACGACTCCGTTAGATGAAAAGCAGCGTCAGCGTGTAGACTATCCAAGACGTAGCCACAGAGAAGAGTATGGCGCAGAGGTAGCGCCCCCAACAGGTTCTATTCGAACAGAACCTACGGAAAGAACAGATCATACCCCTGTGAAGCGTGAAGATGAAGACGGTGTTATGAAATCTACTGGCCGAATCTCCGGATATATGGGTCTGGCCTTTGGTATCGCATCCTTATTTATGTGGTCCATTGTCCTTGGTCCAGCTGCAGCGGTACTTGGTTACTACGCTTACGTCAATGGGCGGAAAACGGCGGGTGCGTGGTCCATCGGACTTGGCGCAGTGGCAACACTCAGCTATTTCTTCATGATTCCATTCGCCCGTTAATAAAGCACAAACATGATGTAACAATCAATACACAAGTGCTTAACCAAACAGGATATGAGCTTATTATTTGCAGCCTTCTGCTCCCACCTTAATTAAATGGGGATTGCAGAAGGTTTTTTCGCATGTGCGAAATAAAGTTGTATGATCGGTCTATTTTTTTGAAAACAATGGAACCTCTCTGTAAAATAATGTAGAATAAAGTCATAATCTACGTTTACATTATACGGGAGTGAATATAACTCATGCAGATTGATCCGCGCGCGTCGCGGCAGTTGCTGGAACTGCAATTGTCCAATAGTCTCAACGAAACAAATGCATCAGACGGAAACTCCGCTTCAACAGTGGATTTTGCCAGTATGATGGACGGGCTGCTCGGGACGAATTCAAATACTTTGAACAATACTGGTACCGTTGGCGAAGACGTGAATTCTGCTGCGATTTCCAAACGATCCAGTGACGGTCTGTTGTGGCTGCAACTGGGCAGTATGTATAACCCAGATACAAGTTCTGTTTCATCCTCGAACAGTAATGTGGTTTCTTTATCTTCCCTGTTAAATACTGGAACAGGGGATTCGAGTGCATCTGTTCCTACTGATTTTGAATCTTTGATTGCTTCGGCGAGCGCCAAATATGGGGTGCCTGAATCATTGATCAAGGCGGTCATTGACACTGAATCCGGTTTCAATCCGAATGTTGTGTCTTCCGCAGGTGCCAAAGGACTAATGCAGTTGATGGATGGTACGGCAGCAGGGTTGGGAGTAAGTAACGCTTACGATCCCGCTCAAAATATAGATGGTGGAACCAAATACCTATCTCTCCAGCTTCAGCGTTTTGGTGGCGAGGTGAAGATGGCACTTGCTGCTTATAATGCCGGCCCGGGACGGGTTTCGAGTCTGGGTGTATCGAGTGACGCTGAACTGATGAGTGTACTTAACCGCCTCCCTTCGGAAACACAGGCTTATATTTCCAAAGTGGAGAAAGCACAGTCGAAATATACGGTATAAATGGTATAAACGACAGAAATGGCAACACAACAGTACGTCTAGGAAGAGATCAAACGCGGGAACAGCAGCCTTAAATGTGCTTAGTTCCTGTTTGGTCTTTTTGTGTTGAGCGGGGATCGTGTTACAATGCTCACTGTAGATTCCACAACGAACAGACAAGGAGGGGAACCTCATTTGAAATATTTTGATTATGCGGCAACAACGCCTCCTCATCCGGATGTCGTTCGTACAATGGCCGAGATTATGGAGGCCCAATATGGGAATCCGTCTTCAATACATGGATATGGTGAGCGAGCCCATCAACTGTTGCGCCGAGCGCGATCTGGTTGTGCCGCCGCCATTGATGTGAAACCAGAAGAAATCGTATTTACCTCAGGCGCAACTGAGAGCAACAATCTTGCTATTAAAGGGGCGGCATTACATTACCAGTCTCGGGGCAAACACATCATTACAACTGCAACGGAACATGCTTCAGTATACGAGAGTTTTGTGCAGCTACAGCAGTGGGGCTGGGAGGTCACTTGGCTTCCCGTGGATTCCGATGGTCTGGTTAGCGCCCAGCAGGCAATGGATGCTATACGATCGGATACGGTGCTTGTGAGTCTGATGCATGTGAACAATGAAACAGGAGCGATACATCCAATTGCTGAAATTGGTGCACGACTGAAGAAGGAAGCACCAAAGGTGCTTTTTCATGTGGATGGCGTGCAGGGTTTTGGCAAGATAGAGGCTAAACCTGCGGCATGGGGCGCAGATTTGTACAGCTTGTCTGCTCACAAGATTCGTGGTCCCAAAGGAGCTGGACTTCTCTACGTACGAAGTGGAGTGGAGCTTACCCCTTTATTGTCAGGGGGGTCTCAAGAACAGGGACTGAGAGCGGGAACTGAAAACGTACCTTTGCTTGTGGGTATGGCGAAGGCGATGCGTCTCGCTGCGGAACGTCAGGCTGACTTTGCACAACGTACAACGATTTTGCGAAATCGTATTATGGAGGTCATAGATACGATTCCCGGACTTGTGTTAAATAGTCGTAAAGAGGGTGCTCCGCACATTGTTCATTTTTCCTATCCTGGAATGAAGGCAGAAGTGGCGCTGCATACCCTTGAACAACTTGGAGTAACTGTTTCTACACAATCTGCTTGCTCTTCGCGATCGGCTGAACCCAGCAGGGTATTGCTTGCTATGGGCAGGGATAATGCTTGTGCTGCTGGTGGATTGCGTATTAGTCTTGGAGATGAACATACAGAAGAAGATGTGGCACTGCTGGAGCAGGCTTTACATCAGATGGTGGCGCAGCTGCGCCCGTTGGAAAGGCGGATGTGATTTTAGATGAAATATGATATGCTGCTTCTCCGCTTCGGAGAGTTTATGTTAAAAGGAAAAAACCGTGCCCGGTTCGAAAAAACAATCATCACCCAGGTACGTTCTCTGCTCAAACCTTACCCAGGTGCAAGTCTGTGGAAGGAGTTTGGACGGTTGTATGTTGATCTGGGTGGTGAATCTCATACAGAACTGATTGCTGTGCTGAAACGAGTATTCGGCGTTACGTCGATCAGTCCCGTTAAAGTGACTCCATCTGAAACTGATCAAATCGTGGAGACTGCCGTTGCTTTTATGGATGAGAGAGAGTCTGAATTCAAAGACGGTACCACATTCAAAGTTAATGCGCGGCGTGTATGGAAAGAGTTCCCCAACTCTTCGCATGAAATGAACCATCTAGTGGGTTCTCCGATTCTTCGGAAATTCCAGCAGTTAAGTGTAGACGTGCGTGAACCTGACATTGAACTACGTGTGGAAATCAGGGACCAGGGCACGTATATCTTCAGTGAAGTCATTCCGGCCGTAGGTGGATTTCCCTTGGGTACAAATGGAAAAGCGATGCTGTTATTATCGGGTGGCATAGACAGCCCTGTAGCTGCATGGTCTTCGATGCGTAGAGGCCTGGAAGTGGAATGTGTACATTTTTACAGTTATCCGTTCACAAGCCAGCGTGCCAAAGAAAAGGTCATTGATTTGGCGCGTGCACTTGCTGATCATGCAGGCACAATTAAGCTGCATCTGGTTCCTTTTACGGAAATTCAAACAGCATTTACCCAACTGGGACAGGATAACTTGATCATCACACTGATGCGCCGCTCCATGTTACGTATTGCAACCAAGCTAGCTGAACGTGAACGTGCGCTTGCACTGATTACCGGAGATAGTCTGGGTCAGGTAGCAAGCCAGACCCTGCCAAGCATGAATGTCATTGGACGTGCGACGGATCTGCCGTTGCTGCGACCACTTGTCATGATGGACAAGCAGGAGATTATTACTCTGTCCAAACAGATCGGAACGTATGATATATCGATTCTGCCATATGAGGATTGTTGTACTCTTTTTGTACCGAAGTCCCCAACAACGAACCCGAATCTTCGCATTGTGGACAAAATCGAAGCGACTATGAGTCAACTACCGGAATGGGTGGAGCAGGCGGTGGAGAAGACAGAAACAATTACGCTGCATGCAGGTGAAAACTTTATGATAACCAATCAACAGGATGAAGTTAATGACATGAAAGAAGAGTGGTTTTGAGGAACCTCATTCTGGATTGAATGACATAATAAGCACTATGTTATCTGCATGAAGAAAAAGGACTGACCGATGTATTATCGGTCAGTCCTTTTTATGGTTGTGGCTGATGGGAATTTCACTTATTTAAAGCTTAGGAATACGAATGCTGCCGCTCTCCACCTGGTTTATTGCTGCTTGCACGTTTACGATATCCTGCAAACACGACACCAGCAGTGACGAGGACGATAAATAAGATTCTAAGTGCAGGATGCTCAGTGAAGAAAGGAACAAGGCGGTGTTCCTCTGTGATCATATTGGAAGCCGTATATCCCAGCACGATGGCTCCAAGATAAATAATCCAAGGGAAACGGTTAATTAATTTGATAAACAACGTACTGCCCCACACGATAATAGGTACACTGATCAGCAGTCCGAGTATAACCAGTACCAAATGCTGTTGTGCTGCACCAGCAACGGCGATGACGTTATCCAGTCCCATGGCAGCGTCAGCAATGACAATGGTTCGCACGGCTACCCAGAGAGAACTGCCAGCCTTGATATCCGAATGCTCTTCCCCTTGATCTGCCAATAGCTTGTACGCAATCCAGATCAGGAGTAATCCCCCAACAAGAAGCAGCCAAGGCACTTTAAGCAGCCAGAGCACAATCACAGTGGCTACAATACGAATTAAAAGTGCGCCGCCTGTTCCGTAAAGAATCGCCCTTTTCTGCACAGAAGGGTGCAAATTTCGAGCTGCGAGACCAATCACGATGGCATTATCGCCAGCCAGAATTAGATCAATAAATACAACGTTCAACAACGCTAGCCAAAAAGCGGGGCTAAACAGCTCCATACGATGTCACTCCTTCTATATATCCAAACCTGAGAAAGCTTGTTCAACGTTTAAGAATAGCATGGACAACTTTGACATACAAGTTAGAGTGGGGGGGAGAAGCATGGATACGCTATGGTTGTTGACCGAAATATTAATGATCAATCTGGTTCTGAGTGGAGATAATGCGGTTGTTATTGCGCTTGCAAGCAAGGATTTGCCGGTGAGACAGCGCAAGCAGGCGGTATGGTGGGGGGCTTTCGGCGCTGTAGTTTTGCGCTGTTTGTTAACCTTTGCAGCCGTACTGCTGTTGGGTATTCCTTTTATTCAGGCTGCTGGCGGTTTGCTGTTGCTCTGGATTGCTGTCAAGCTGCTGCTTCAGAATGAAGATGAAGTACATATTCGTAAGGCGTCCACGACCTGGAAAGCGATCCAAACCATTTTGATTGCTGACTTTGTCATGAGTCTGGATAATGTTCTCGCGATTGCTGCTCTCGCGGATGGGGACTTGGCGCTCACAGTCATCGGGATTGCCATAAGTATTCCGATTGTGGTGTGGGGCAGCGGATTAATTGTCGGTTTGTTAAAGCGGTTTCCGATTCTGGTATTTGCCGGTTCAGGTATTCTGGCCTTCACAGCAGGTGAGATGGTGATGAATGATCCGAAGCTGGGACAGTGGCTCGGTGGATTGGCAGCTGAGGCGCATACAGTGCTGCCTGTAGCTATGGCTTGTCTTGTAATTGCGATTGGAGGAGCGCACAAGTTTGTTCGTCGAAACGTGTAAGTTGATTTGAGCAAATGGAAATGTGAATTTTCTGGCGAACTGCCCGTAAAGGGCAGTTTTTTGCTGTATTTATTTGTTCTGAAGAAATGGGTGAACTTGAATAAGTCATAGACCGATCATTTTAGGGTAATACAGGATAATGGAGAGAGGCGAAGTACGACATAAAGTGTAGTTTTTTGCATACACATCGGCTACACTAGAAGAAGGCTGGGAACAGTCAGTCATCATGGTATGCTTATAGTTTATCTTACGGGGTACATAGCCAAATGTTATAAGAGGTGATTGTAGATGAGGATGAGAAATGAAAAAGCAATCGGAATATTTATTTTTGTTGCAGGTTTAATAATTTTACTCGGGAAACTTGGTGTTTTTGGCTTTATTGGACGGCACTTCTGGCCTTTGCTCATCTTGTTGCCTGGTATTGCTCTTCATGCATTATATTATGCAAGGCTCACGCCATCATGGTCACTCGTTCCAGCAGGAACATTAACCGTCTATGGTCTGTTGTTCGGAATCACCAATACATGGGGCAGCGGATTGATGAGCAACCTGTGGCCTGCTTTTTTGCTTGGAATTGCCGTTGGTTTGCTTGAATATGCACTGGCTGATCATCGAAGACCTGCAATGGTACTTCCGGTTGCATTGGGCGTGGGCATCCTTTCAATTATTTTATTTGGATTTACACTGCTTCACACCGGTATTATCTACGTTCTGGCAGTAATTTTAATTGTAGGCGGGATGTGGTTGCTGTTTGGTCGAGGACGCCAAGGGAGAGGCTGGTAACATTCCCAGCGGTCTTTCAAGCGAAATATCTTGATTTTTACCTATGATCAACTATAATATAAGGGATATAGGCATGCGTCGGGATATCACCGACGCTTATTTTGGGTGAGTAACCTGCGAATTTGCGGGAAGTTTAGTAGATAAGAATTGAAATTGGAAAGGATATGGATACAAACCATGCATTCAAGAGAACACATTCGCAATATTGCGATTATTGCCCACGTCGACCACGGGAAAACAACGCTCGTCGACAAGTTGCTCCAGCAATCCGGTACTTTCCGTGATCACGAAACGGTACAGGAGCGCGCAATGGACTCCAACGATTTGGAGCGTGAACGCGGTATTACGATTCTGGCCAAAAACACAGCTATTACCTATAAAGATTACCTGATCAATATTGTGGATACACCAGGACACGCCGACTTCGGTGGTGAAGTGGAACGTATCATGAAAATGGTTGACGGCGTATTGCTCGTTGTTGATGCTTATGAAGGATGTATGCCGCAAACGAAATTTGTATTGCGTAAAGCACTGGAGCACAACCTTACACCTATCGTTGTTGTAAACAAAATTGACCGTCCAGCGGCTCGTCCGGCTGAGGTAATTGATGAAGTATTGGACCTGTTCATTGAACTGGGTGCCAACGATCAACAACTTGAATTCCCTGTTGTATATGCTTCCGCATTGAACGGAACATCCAGCATGGAAAGTGATCCTGCTAAACAGGATGACAACATGATGGCGATCTACAATACCATCGTTAGTCACATCCCACACCCTACCGAAAATGTTGAAGAACCACTTCAATTCCTCGTTACTTTGATGGACTACAATGAATACCTTGGCCGTATTGCCATTGGTCGTGTTAACCGCGGTGTGATCCGTCAAGGACAATCGGTAACGGTTATTATGCGTGATGGTAAGAGCAAAACTGCACGTATCGAGAAACTGTTCGGTTTCCAGGGTCTCAAACGTATTGAGACGGAAGAAGCAGGAGCAGGTGACATCGTCGCGATTGCAGGAATCAAGGACATCAACATTGGTGAAACCATCGCTGATCCAAACAATCCTGAAGCACTTCCAGTTTTGAAAATTGATGAGCCTACACTGCAAATGACGTTCCTCGTGAACAACAGTCCATTCGCAGGTCGTGAAGGTAAATGGGTAACTTCCCGTAAACTTCGTGAGCGTTTGTTAAAAGAATTGGAAACAGACGTTTCCCTTCGTGTTGACGAAACGGATAGCCCGGATGCATTTGTCGTTTCTGGACGTGGTGAGCTTCACTTAGGTATCCTGATTGAAAATATGCGTCGTGAAGGATATGAGCTTCAAGTATCCAAACCAGAAGTTATCGTTAAAGAAGTTGACGGTAAGAAAATGGAACCTCTAGAGCGCTTGTTGATTGATATCCCTGAAGAAAGCATGGGTTCCGTAATGGAGAGCCTGGGCGCACGTAAAGCAGAGATGGTTAACATGGTCAACACAGGTAGTGGCCAAGTTCGTCTGGAGTTCCTGATCCCAGCACGTGGTTTGATCGGATATAGCACCAACTTCCTGACATTGACTCGTGGTTACGGTGTAATGAACCATGCATTTGACAGCTACGCTCCAGTAGTATCCGGTCAAGTAGGTGGACGTCACCAAGGCGTGCTGATCTCAACTGAAACTGGTACATCTACGTTCTATGGCATGATGGGCGTTGAGGATCGCGGTACGCTCTTCTTGGAGCCGGGTACTGAAATCTACGAAGGTATGATTGTTGGTGAACATACACGTGACAATGATATCGTTGTTAACATCTGCAAAGAAAAACAACTGACTAACGTTCGTTCTTCCGGTAAAGATGATACGGTTAAAATTAAAACTCCGATTATCTTCTCGTTGGAACAGGCGCTTGAATATCTGAATGAAGATGAATATTGTGAGATTACACCGAAATCTATTCGTCTTCGTAAGAAGATCCTGAATAAATCCGAGCGTGAGCGTGCTGAGAAACAACGTAAAATGGCTTCGAAAGCCTAATAACAACAAAATAAACTATATAAGTTAACGTTTGATGGAACATAGAAGTTAACGATGTTATGCACAGTGGAAGTAGTGAAGGGATCGGAATCGATTCTGCAGAAGCGAAGCGTTCGCCTTTATCCCCGGATTTTACCATTGAGTAAATGGATCAAAAAAATCTGGGGATAACAGCGATCAAAAGAACGATCCGATACCGGAACGGTCACCTCCGATGTGTGTCTTATTCAGAGTTATCGAAAGGGTTTCACAATAGTTAACTTATATCCTAGCATGAACACGAAAGGAGCTGGCTGTGCATGCAAGCATGGTTCGCATCACACCCGATCGTAGCCTACATCGTCATCTTTGTATTGATTACTTACGTATATAACAAGGTGTTTCGGGTACGTCAGAAATTGCCACTTGGTAAGGAAATCGTTCTCTATATTTTGATGGCGATGGGCACATTCATGCTTCTTATTTTTCAGATCGACAAGCTGCCCATCATTCAATGTTTGTTGGTCGCGGTTGGTTTGATGTTGTTAGTGAGAGTGCGTTATTTTATTGAAGGTCGTCAAAAGAAAAAAGCGGAAGCTGCCGCTCGAAACTCATAAATTCTGTATAGTATAGACCATCCGTTTTCCTTAGGGAAAGCGGTTGTCTTATATATAGGCCAAAACAGATGTGATAAAGGTGTTGAAGATATGAACTCGAATTCGAACGGACTGCCTCCACGGAGACAGGCACCGACTCAATCCGGCGCTTCTGGATCGAAGAACGGCAAAGGCAAGCAACCAAAGAAGAAGAAAAAGATGCGAACCTTTGGCAGACTGATTTTAAGTTTATTGGTTATTGCAATTGTGGTTGGCGGCGGATATCTCTATTGGGTATACAATCAGGTAGCTGATACGGGTATTGATAAGCCAGTACCGGCTGGAATGTCAGCCAAAACCAAACCCATTACGATGTTGCTGCTAGGTACGGATAACCGTCCCGAAACAGGTACGTATCTCTCGGATGTGGTTATGGTAGCTTCTCTGAATCCGGAGACCAAGACGGCAACCATTGTATCTTTACCTCGGGATACCCGTATTCAGTTGGATGGATATAAGGCTAATAAATTGAATTCCTATTATCCTAAATTTAAAGCCCAAGAAAAAACCTCTGGCAAAAATGCAGAGGACCAAATGAAAGAAATGATGGGAAAATATCTGAATGTGGATATTAATTATACAACGGTATTGAATTTTCAAGCGTTCCGTGATGCGGTTAATGCTGTAGGTGGCGTGGATGTGACAGTGGATAAAAACATGTGTTACAAAGATACGGCCGATGGCACGGATATTAACCTGGTAGCTGGTGCACAGCATTTGGATGGTAAAGAAGCACTTGATTTTGTTCGTTACCGTAAATCGAACTGTAAGCCGAAGACAGATGAATCCAACGACTTTGACCGAAATAAACGTCAGAATCAAGTGTTGAATTCCATGTTGGATCAGTTGAAATCACTGGGAGGCGTAACGAAGATTGGTAAAGTGATAGGCGCTGTTGACGATAACATGACAACAGATGTGGAATCAGAGCAAATGAAGAACTTCATTTCAACCTATTGGAATATTTCCAAATCGGATGTGCACTACACACCTGTAACCGGAGAGTGGAGAAGTCCATATGTATATATCAACGAAACTGAATTGGCTAATGCCAAACAGGCGTTGCAGGATACACTTTCAGGCAAAGTAACAGCATCTCCAACAGCTGAGTAACATTGATTCTTTTGGGATTGGAAGCAAGTTTGATGGTATGCTATAATATCATCAACAACGAATTAAGAATTGCATAAAGAAGATTAGGGGGCTGGTTGGATGTCCGAAGCCGTCACACAATTGACTGAATCTCTTTTACAGCAATTCAAGAACGAAACCTTTGTGCTTTTGAGCACCGTGGACATTGAATCTGGAGGTCCGACATCAACAGCAATCTCCTGGATTTATGCGGAGAATGCTTCTACCCTTCGTGTGGCGATTGATCATCGTTCACGTCTCGTGAACAATATGATCGAGAACCCGGCTATTACCGTCACCATTTTTGGAGAAGAGATGGTGTATGCGGTAAACGGACGTGCTTCCGTACGACAAAATCCGTTACAGGATGTTCCGTTTAATATGTGCTGTTTCGACATTTCCATTGAAGCGGTAAGAAACGCCCTTTTTTATGGAGCCCAGCTATCTTCTGTGCCTCAATTTGTCAAAATATATGATCAGCGTGCTGCTGAGAAATTAGATGAGCAGGTTTTTACTGCAATGAAAAAAGCCTAGTGAGAGATCACTGGGCTTTTTGTTGTCTTTTGTCTGAAGAATGCAGCTGCTGCATTTGTTGTTCACGTTCAACATGTTCATCCGGATTTTGACGGACTTTGACATCTTTGGGTAGTTGGGGAATGATCCGGCCCACCATGTCAGCAAGTTCTGAAGCGAAACCGGATATTGGATGACCTTGACGAATATGCTCACCAATTTCTTTAATGCGTTCAGTGACATCAGCATCTGCGGTAACAATGGAATCCACACCTTCCGGATCTTTGCGGAGGGCTTCGGCTACAGAGTATTTAATTGTACCTACTCGTGCACGCTCCAGTTCACCGTCGACATCAATGCCAACTACGGCTGTATTGCCAAGAATGACACAGTTGGCATCTTTGACACCTTCCACTTGCTTGGCAAGTGTTTTGAGGTGGGTCACCCTTTTTTCATTTGGCATCCGATCGGCTTTGGTGTTGTCCATAACGTTTTTCTCATGAACCTCACCTGTATTTTCGGTCAGATGGTCCACAGCTGAAGGGTGCAACCGATCTTCCTGAGTATTGAGCATGTGAGATCCTTTCCTTTGGTCTTGCTGAGTTGTAACATTTCCTCCGTAACCTTTGGCATGCTGACCTTGTTGCTGCGAGGCATTACGTGTAGAACTGTTGCAGCCTGTAAGTATAAAGATCAGAAGCAGCGTGCAAACCCAATATTTCATAAATGTTCATCCTTTCCTGGAGTTTTTCAGAATGGTTGACAATTATTTTGTCCTAGTCGAATACATTTATGTATGGGAGCATGATTGTCCATGTCGCTGCTGAAAGATCAAACTTATCCATGCCTTTAACGACGCCGCTTTGGAGGGGATTGAATGAAAAAGATTTTTGTATTGGATACGAACGTGCTTCTGCATGACCCCAATGCCATATTTGCCTTTGATGAACATGAGGTAATCATTCCCGCGGTTGTACTGGAGGAGATCGACTCCAAAAAAAGAAATGCCGATGAAATTGGGCGTAATGCCCGTAATGTATCAAGACTTCTTGATGGGTTGCGTGAATTGGGACATCTGCACAGTGGCGTCCCTTTAGCTAATGGAGGCTATCTGAAAGTGGAACTGAATCATCGTAGTTTTGTAAAAGTACAGGAAATGTTTGGAGAGGTATCCAACGATAATCGGATTTTGGCCGTCGCACTGAATTATCAGATTGAGGAAAATGAGAAAGAGGTCGTTGAGCGACAAGTGGTTCTGGTCAGCAAGGATGTGCTTGTTCGTATCAAAGCGGATGTACTCGGTCTTTTCACACAGGATTACTTATCAGATCGAACGGCAGGCCTTAGTGAATTATATCCAGGCTATACTGCCCTGAAGGTTCATCCTTCGGTCATTGATGAGTTTTACACATATCGCTTCCTACCGATCAAACCGTTACAGTTGTCTTATTCGCTTTACCCGAATGAATTTGTAATTCTCAAGGATGAGATGGGAACCAATAAATCGGCTTTACTCAAAGTAAATACAGAAGGAACGAAGTTGGAACCACTTTTCCTTAGTAATGATAATGTATGGGGCATCAGTGCACGTAACGCGCAACAGCGTATGGCCCTAGAACTGCTCCTGAATGATGATATTCCACTTGTCACGATTACAGGAAAGGCGGGTACAGGTAAAACTTTGTTGGCGCTTGCTGCGGGTTTACTTAAAGTGGAGGATGATCATAAGTACAAAAAATTATTGATCGCTCGTCCGGTTGTTCCGATGGGGAAAGATATCGGTTATCTCCCTGGTGAGAAAGAAGAAAAACTAAGACCATGGATGCAGCCGATTTATGATAACTTGGAATTTTTGTTTGATACCAAAAAAGCAGGCGACATTGATAAAATTCTGATGGGTCTTGGCAGTATTCAGGTTGAGGCACTCACTTATATTCGTGGACGGTCTATACCAGGACAGTTCATCATTATTGATGAAGCGCAGAACCTGTCTCGACATGAAGTGAAGACTATTGTATCAAGGGTGGGCGAAGGCAGTAAAATCATTTTGATGGGTGACCCTGAGCAAATAGACCATCCTTATCTGGACTCAGCAAGTAATGGTTTGACGTATATTGTGGAGCGGTTCAAGCAAGAGGGAATCAGTGGACACATTATGCTGGAAAAAGGAGAACGTTCCAAGTTGGCTCAGCTTGCAGCGGATTTATTGTAAAGTAACGGGAAGTTTATTTCCCGGAAAATGTTTCTATTGAACCGGCTCTTAGGGCCGGTTTTTTGCTGAAAAAATAAAAATCAGTTATTGCACAGAACTCGATATGCTCGAGGTATGCAAAATATCGGAAAACTGTTTTTTGGCAGGATAGGACAAGAGCACTACTTATTTGTTACAATGAGTGTTGCAGGAAAAAATTAGGTGAGCAAGGAGGGGAAGTTAATGAAGCGTGGACACCAGGTTGTTTTGTTCGCAGTGCTACTGCTTTCGTTAACGATACTGTCTCCCAGCTTTGATTTTAGAGGTTCACAGCTTAATCAGGAACGAGATCCGGAAAAAGATGCATTTCCCAACACGTCATCTCGTAGTGAAGACCAACATGCCCCATTAGAGATTGTAGTCTCGATGTCTGAGACCGACTTTAAATCGTTTAAAAAGATGGCTAATGAAGTAGCAACTTCTCAACATGTGGAAATCAGTCTTCGGAATTTGGAGCCAGTTACATATAAGCGAGTGCTTGATAATAAGTTTTCGGTAGGAGAGAGCGGGGATATTATTCTTCTGGATAGCGCGGAAGTTCAATATCATGCCAAAAAAGGACATCTGTATCCGTTAAACGGTACAACACTGTCCAAGTCTTTGGGAGAAACTGTGGTTGGCTTACGTGAAATGACAGAGTGGAATGGTTACCAATGGGGGATGCCGTTTGATTTTGACGCTTATGTACTCGCAGCCCGCTCTCCATTCCTAGACGAAGCCGGTTTGGCAGGTTTACCCGAAAATAAGGAGCAATGGATCAAACTTGTACAACAAGCAACACAAGATGGAACGGATTTGATAAGTATAAATTCAAATGACCTTCATGCGGTAAGTGCGTGGCTGAATCAGTTTGAGCCAGGCATGGCCCCCGACAAAATTAAGAAAGCGCAAACTTCTTCGCAGACGGAGGCATACCAACAAATCATACAGCTGTTGGATCAGATTCAGTCGCACATTACAGCCGAATCCATAAATCCGATGATCTTTTCTTCTGATGAGCAGACGGGAACTCCTATGGTAGTAACGTTGCTTTCTCGTTTGTTGAGTGGAGATAAAGCCGTGGCAGGCGATCAGAGCTCATCGGAGAAGATAGTTCTCAGTGCGTTGGAACCGCTAAGATCAAGAAGTCTTGTTATCGCTGCTGGCTCACTTGAGGCGGAAGAGGCCAGCCGCTGGATTGAAGGAATGACTTCCTCTACCGTGCAATCGGAGTGGCACCAACAGGCTAACTATTTACCAGCAAAGCAACAGGAACTAGATCTTGAGTCACAGAAACTAATAACGAAGTATGATACGACTGATGTAAAATCCTGGTTTCCAGCTGAATCTTCACAGGCCGTATTGACGGAAAGTCCTATACTAACTTCTGCCTTTCAAAAAAAGATACAACAACTTCTTGCGGGAGAGATTACGGCTAATCAATATGTCAAAAGTATTATTGCCTTGCAAAGCTCGTCAAAATGAAATGGCGAGCTTTACTTCAAGTATGCCTTCGCTTGTGGATACCCCTGTGGCTTTGACAAAGGACAGAATTTTCTGTGGGTAAAATCCGAGATCGAATTCTCGTTCCAGCATACGACGTGTGGTATCGGGTAGTTCTAACTGATTAAACACAAGTTTATCGACATGAAATCGAATTGAATTCTGCGGTTCATTTTCGACCGTATAATGACCTTCAATGCTTAATTGCAACTGATCACGCTGCCCGGAAGCAGTGATTCGATCTTTGTCGAACTGAAAGGCGAAGTCTTCAAAGATCGGATTCTGTGATCGAAGAAACGTATTCAGCTCATCTTGTCCAATTCGAATGGTGTACGATGTTCCGGTAGTGGAGATTCCTCCGTTTTGTTCTTGGATAAACTGTGGCAGGTTCTGCATAGCTGATGCCAAAGCTTTAAAATATCGCTTGACCTCGTATATGCCAATGTTCTCCCAATAGATGGTCAACTCATCCATCAATTTTTGCATGGCTGCAGCATCCCCGCTGGCAGCTACTTTTCCGTCCACTTCTTTCTGCAATGCAAGTACCCGTTCACGTTGATGTTGAAGATTATTTTTGAGTTCAGACAGCTCTACAGAGGTCTGATTAATCTGGGCAGACGTTTGCTGCATCGTGCGATATCGATCTTGATACTTGTCCAGAACAGCCTGATCCCTGCCAATAATAATCTGATAGTAATCGTATAGAATGAACAGATCCTTAAAGGATCTTGCTCCGAGTACCGTCATCAAGAGACTATCACGCTCCCCGGTATAGTAGGATCTTACAACTGCGCCCGCTCGGTCTTGCTGAGTATGTATCTGGTCTTCCTGTTCCTGAAGCTGAATGGATAACGTCTGACGCTGTTCGTCCAACTGTTTTTGTCTTGCTGTAATACGTTCGATTTCATGATCGATTTCGACGATGGATAGGCTTTGTTGCAGTATTTCGCGTGTTTCCTCAGATGAAGGCTCTCCATAGGCATAAGTCCAAGGTAGCTGGATCAAAAATATAATACATACGATGAAGCCGGGAATGCCGTATCGACGTTTCACCCATCATTCTCCTTTCCATACCTACATATG
Organism: Paenibacillus taichungensis; assembly: GCF_050994985.1. Taxonomy (NCBI): domain Bacteria; kingdom Bacillati; phylum Bacillota; class Bacilli; order Caryophanales; family Paenibacillaceae; genus Paenibacillus; species Paenibacillus taichungensis. The sequence continues at coordinate 1,124,564 of NZ_CP194720.1, forward strand.
ATGCGATCAGGCTTATCTCTTCCAGACAATATATGAAATAGATACGTGAAATATCCGTAGTGGTTACATAACACAAAGAATAGTCATTTAATCTGAAAACGACAAAAAAGCAATCCGACATTAGCCGGATCGCTTTGATGCTGCTGGCGGATTAGAGCGGCAAATCCATTTGGAATACGGTCCAATAGCTGAACCCTGTGAATGTCACGATCATATAGCCCCAGAAGAGCAATATGTACGTACGTTCCGTAAATTTCAAATATCCCAAAATGACAAAAAACGCAGTCTGCAGGAAAAAAAGCAAAGCCATTTCGACCAGGTCTCCCGCAAAAGCCATCAGGCCAATCGCTAGCGTGAAGAACCCGAGTACCCGAAACATGCGCGCCACGGTAAGTCCTCCTCTCCTATGTACGATCATAGATTGTCTACACAACATTATACCGGGAAAGGAAAAAGGTGTAAACAAAATTGGATATGAAAGCGAATTCTTTTTTTTTGGCCTAAAAGAGTTAAAGTATGGTTTGTTTTGCATATGTAACGTATGAGTACTCATAAATGTGGAAATACATTTTAGTATGAAATCAATTCTATGAACTCTATGAGAGGCATAAGAATGAATAAAGCAGCTTTTATACCTAATTCACATGCCGGGAACTCGGTTATGGGGACGGTTATTTTAGGATGTTGTTAGGAGGGTATTATAGCATGACTGCAGTGAGACAGGATGCTTGGAGTACAGAGGACGATTTGATTTTGGCTGAGGTTACTTTGCGTCATATTCGGGAAGGAAGTACACAACTGGCTGCTTTTGAAGAGGTTGGCGAAAAAATAGGCAGAACTTCTGCCGCTTGCGGTTTTCGCTGGAACAGCTGTGTACGTAAGAAATACGAGTCTGCTATAAGCAATGCTAAGGCTCAACGACAAAAACGAAGTTATCTCCGCAAACAACCGGCTTTGCTTGGACCACAAGTAGCAGCTTTGTCCACCCTGGATACAGAAGAAAATCTGTACAAGGCGGATGGTATTTCGGAAGACTCTCTATCCATCGATGCAGTTATACGATTCTTGCGGCAATGGAAGGGAACTGTACAGGAAAACGGTCGCCAGCTCAAAATGCTTGAGAAAGAGCTTCGTGAAAAAGAGGATGAACTTCATGAACTGCGTTGCGAGAATGATCGTCTGTCTAAGGAAGTGAATGAAGTACAGACTGATTATCGTGTTGTAAACGACGATTATAAAGCGTTGATTCAGATTATGGATCGTGCTCGCAGACTTGCATTTCTGACAGAAGAAGAAGAGGAGCTCAAAACGAGATTCAAAATGGATGCCAACGGGAATCTGGAACGAATTGAATAAAAGCAAACGATGTCTGATGATCAGCATTGGATTAGGGCCCGTCACACCTCCGTTACATAACGGCGGGTATGATGGGTTTTTTGTTTGCTGTTTTTGTTCTATTATAGATAAAAGCAACTATTGGAGCAGAGGTAGGGATGCAGGATGATCATTGACGTTGTAGGTTCAGGGTCACTGGGTCTTTTGTATGGAGGTAAGCTTCAGGACGCAGGCAACGAGGTTCGATTTTGGACAAGAACGGCCGAACAGGCAAACAAACTTAGTATCGAAGGATTTAAGGTCATTGAACAGGAGAAAACCATCCAGATTACACCTGATCATACCCAGGCCAAGCCGATTACGGAGTTAAATCGAGTATGGAAACACTCACCTGGAGATTGGCTACTATTAATGGTGAAACAGACAGCGATACATGATGTTATACGTGAAATTGGTTCATTGAAGACGCAAGTGCTCAACATCGCATGTTTCCAAAATGGGGTTGGGCATCTGGAACATGTGCAAACCAATATGCCACATTCCAATGTATACAGCGTCATAACCACAGAAGGGGCGAAACGACAGCAAGATGGAGTCATCCGTTCAGGTATAGGAGAGACCTGGTTGGGCAAAAGTGCAGATGTACGTATCTCATCTCTAACGCCAATGGATTCTAATGAACCCGTTCGTTTACAGGGACTTTTGCAGCAGGCAGGATTTGGCTGTACAGTGTCGAATGAAATCGATAAGCTGATTTATAGGAAGTTGTTAATCAATGCTGTCATTAACCCACTTACCGCGATATGGCGTATTCCTAACGGGGAGTTAATCACAAAGGAAGAGCGAATCATGTTTATGCGTCAGTTGTACGATGAGGCATTGGCGGTATACAGAGCAAGCGGAATACTTCTTGAGGTAGATGTGTGGGAACAAATCCTTTCCGTCTGTCGTTCCACAGCCTCGAATACATCTTCCATGCTGTCAGATGTTCTGCATGGACAAGAAACGGAGGTACAATCCATTAATGGGCAAATTGTAAGCATGGCGTATCGGTGTGGCCTGTCTGCTCCAACGCATGAAGTACTGCTTCATCTGATTGAAGGTATGCAACCGGAAGGAGTGAGTTAATGGGATTTTTTATTGTGCTGAGCATACTGCCGTTCTTTCCGTTTTTTCTTGTCTATTGGATCATGTATGGATGGAAAAAAGATAAGCGTGTGGCGCTGCGCTCGGCAATGGATGTTACAACCTTATTCCTTATATTCTCTGTATCGGCGTTATTCAACTTAACATTTGATTCGAATTTTGGATTTTATTTAACATTAATACTCATACTAATAGCGCTTGGATTCATCGGAGGGGCACAAAATCGGCTCAAAGGTAAGGTCGATGGGGGTAGAATGTTCCGGGCCGTTTGGCGCATGGCTTTTGTCATAATGAGTTTTGGATATGTTTTGTTTACTATATTTGGATTATTTAGATACTTCATGAAACAGATGTGAGGATACATAACGCAAAAGGGCTAAAAAATGTGTCGATTTTGTCGAAAACTGAAAAAAACATTACTTTCTGAAAAAGTAATGTAGATTTTTTTGACCGGTGGTTGTATAATCTATAAACATATACCACATCAATTTAGGGGGAAAGTGTTAGATGAAAAGGAAAAGTCTATTAGTCCTTTTGACGCTGATTTTGGCGTTCGGTACCGTACTTGCAGCGTGCGGATCGAAAAACGAAGGCACAGGTAACACCGATACTGGTTCTGCAACCGAAGGAAATGGTCTTGCTAAAGATCAAGTCCTGAAAATTAACCTGTCAGCTGAACCTCCTACGTTAGACCCGGCTCAAGCAAAAGACAGCCAAACCAACACTGTACTGAAATTCTTGTATGAAGGTCTTGTGCGTATCGACCCTGATGGCAAAGAAGCTCCAGGTGTTGCTAAAGACTGGACAATTTCCGAAGATGGTTTGAAATATGTTTTCAACCTGAACCCGGATGCTAAATGGAGCAACGGTGATGCAATCACTGCCGAAGACTTTGTACGTTCTTGGGAACGCGCTTTGAAACCGGAAACAGCTTCTCCATATGCTTACCAACTGTATTACATCAAAGGTGCTGAGGGTTACAACCTGAGCAAAGACGAAACATATAAAGGTACTAAAATCACAGACTTCTCTCAAGTAGGTGTTAAAGCTACTGATGAGCACACGCTGGAAGTAACGTTGGAAAACCCAACACCTTACTTCTTGGGTCTGACAGCATTCTACACGTACTACCCAGTACACAAGTCTGCTGACACGAATGACAAATTCTTCACAGACTACAAAAACATGATCGTTAACGGACCATTCACAATGGATCAATACGCTAAAGGTCAAAAAATCGTTGTGAAGAAAAACGATAGCTACCATGCAGCTTCTGACATCAAATTGTCTGAAATTAATATGTCCCTGACAAACAGCAGTGCTTCCGAACTGCAAGCTTACAAGTCTGGACAATTGGACTACACAGGCGCACCTAACGGTGAAATTCCTTCCGACCAAATTCCTTCTGTAAAAGCGGAATTGCCGGACGAGTTTAAAGCTACTGGTATTGCAAGTACTTACTACTACCAGTTCAACGTTAATGAAGCTCCATTTAACAACGTTAAAATCCGTAAAGCTTTTGCAATGTCAATCGAGCGTCAATTGATTGTTGACAAAGTAACACAAGGTGGACAAATTCCAGCTTTCGGCTTTGTACCTCCAGGTATCCGCGGTGAAAACGCCGAATTCCGTGATGAGCACAAAGACGACTACTTCACTGAGAACGTAGAAGAAGCTAAGAAATTGCTTGCTGAAGGTATGAAAGAAGAAGGCTACACAACATTGCCAGCAGTAACTTTGATCTACAATACTAGTGACGGTCATGCGAAAATCGCTCTTGCTGTTGCTGACATGTGGAAGAAAAACCTTGGTGTTGACGTGAAAACGGAAAACCAAGAGTGGGGCGTATTCCTTGAGAACCGTCAAAACCAAAACTTCCAAATCGCTCGTGCGGGCTGGTCTGCTGACTACAACGATCCGTACAACTTCTTGGAAATGTGGACTACTGGAAACACAAACAATGATTCCAAATTCAGCAATGAACAGTATGACAAAGATGTTAAAGAGACTGTAAAATCTGCAGATCCAGCTACTCGTATGGCTGCTTTTGCTGACGCTGAGAAAATCCTGATTCAAGATGAAATGGGCGTATTGCCGATTTATTACTACACTAACGTATCTTTGACTAAGCCTTACCTGAAAGGCATACAACTTGATTTCAGTGGAGCTATTGACTTCACTCGTGCATATCTGGAAGAGAAATAAGTTGTTCTGAAGTCTATATGATTACTTCGGGATATATATGTGGAATTCCATATATATCCCGATTTTTTTGTATGTGCACCGATTTTCCTTATAATTCTTGAAATTTCCGATAAATGGATTGGACATTATTCTTGTCTAATTCTACAATCGATTTGTATACAAAATATTGTTTTGTGGAGGTGTGCAAGGGTTGGTTAAGTACGTGCTGAAAAAACTGCTATTTATGCTGCTATCGCTTTTCATACTCGCATCAGCAACCTTCTTCCTGATGAAGGCCATTCCAGGTGACCCTTTTACATCCGAGAAAAAAGTATCACCTGAAATCCGGGCACTTTTGGAAGTGAAGTATGGTTTGGACAAACCGATGTATGAACAATACCTGAAGTACATGGGTGGAATCATTCAGGGTGATTTCGGGGTTTCTATGAAATACCTGAATCAAGATGTAACGGGTATGATCACTCAAACGTTTACAGCATCGCTGAAGCTAGGAATCTTTGCGATTATTATCTCAATTGTTGTGGGGGTTTTGTTGGGGCTTATTGCCGCAGTGTACCATCGCAAATTGATTGATGATATTACGATGATTCTGGCTGTTATCGGGATTGCTGTACCGAGTTTCTTGCTCGCATCCCTGGTGCAATATGTTTTTGCATTCAAACTCGGCTGGTTTAATGTTATGGGCTTCGATGGCCCACTCGACTATGTGCTTCCGGTTGCCGCACTGTCAGCATCTCCAATTGCCTTTATCGCACGTTTGACGCGTTCAAGCATGTTGGAAGTGTTGCATGCAGATTACATCAAGACAGCCAAAGCCAAAGGTTTGAAATGGCCTGCTATCATGTTTAAACACGTTTTACGGAACGGTATTCTGCCAGTCGTTACTTATGTTGGTCCGATGACAGCAAATATCATCACGGGTTCCGTTGTTATTGAGCAAATCTTTAATATTGGTGGAATTGGTAAAGTATTTGTAGAGAGTATTACGAATCGTGATTACACGATGATCATGGGGATTACAATCTTCTATGGTATTCTCTTGATGCTTGCACGTTTCCTGACGGATATCGCTTACGTGTTGATTGATCCTAGAATTAAGCTAGAAAGCCGGAAGGGGGCATAACGTTGTCTGGCACGAATAACAACAATAATGAAACGGCGAACACAGGCCTGGATAGTCAGGCAGCGTTGAAATCGCAAGAGAGTGTGTCGCTATTCAAAGACGCTATGTACAGACTTGCAACCAACAAGGCCGCTATGATTAGTTTGGCTGTTCTAGTCCTTGTTGTCATTTTCTCTATGATTGGTCCAACTTCGTTGTTCTCAAGCTATAATTATTATTCCAATGATTTGTTAAATGCCAATGCTGCACCGAGTGCTGAACACTGGTTCGGAACAGATGAACTGGGTCGTGATGTATGGGTAAGAACCTGGGTAGGTGCACGTGTGTCTCTTACTGTAGGTTTGGCTGCTGCTTTGATTGACCTTGTCATCGGGGTAATTTATGGAGCCATTATGGGCTTCTACGGTGGACGTGTTGATGGCATCATGAACAAGTTCTCCGAGATCTTGTACTCCCTGCCATACATGCTCGTTGTTATCTTGTTGCTGGTTGTATTGGAGCCAAGTCTGACAACGATTATCATTGCACTCACCATTACAGGATGGATCAGTATGTCCTGGATTGTACGTGGTGAGATTATGCAACTCAAAAACAGAGACTTTATCCTTGCTGCTCGTTCCATGGGCGCAAGCACTGGACGTCAACTCTTCCGTCATTTGTTGCCAAATGCTGTCGGACCAATTCTCGTTACATTGACGTTGTCCATCCCAAATGCCATCTTCGCAGAAGCATTTTTGAGCTTCCTCGGATTGGGTGTATCTGCACCTAAATCCTCTCTTGGATCTATGATCAATGATGCACTTACAGGCTGGACGCTGTATCCTTGGCGGATGTGGTTCCCTGCAGGTTTGATGGTTATGACAATGCTCGCATTTAACTTGCTTGGTGACGGCTTGCGTGACGCGCTTGATCCGAAATTACGTAAATAGAAATAGGAGGTGGGATTATGGAGCCGATTTTAACAGTCAAAGACCTGAGTGTGTCATTTACGACGCGTTCTGGTGAGTTTGATGCCGTTAAAAATGTGAGTTTTGAACTTGGCAAAGGAGAGACGCTGGGGATCGTAGGTGAATCCGGTAGTGGTAAGAGTGTTACTGCCCAAACCATCATGAAATTGATTCCCTCCCCGCCTTCGAAGGTCAAAAGCGGAGAAATTACTTTTCACGGGCAGGACCTGCTGAATAAGACAGATAAACAGATGGAAGCCATCCGTGGTAAAGATATCGGCATGATCTTCCAGGATCCAATGACTTCTTTGAATCCTACCATCAAAATTGGTAAGCAAATTACCGAGGTACTGCGCAAGCATCAGAACATGTCCAAAAAAGAAGCTGAAAAAAGCGCATTGGAAATGCTCGAACTTGTAGGCATCAAAAATGCGGAAGCGCGTATGAACCATTATCCACACCAATTTTCCGGTGGTATGCGCCAGCGTGCTATGATTGCAATTGCCTTGGCATGTCGTCCATCCCTTCTGATTGCGGATGAGCCAACAACTGCACTCGACGTAACGATTCAGGCACAAATCTTGGATGTTATGAAAGACATGCAGCAAAAGCTTGGAACTTCGATCATGCTTATCACGCATGACCTTGGAGTAGTTGCAGGAATGTGTGACCGTGTTGTCGTTATGAAGGAAGGCGAAGTTGTTGAAACAGGAACAACTGCTGAAATCTTCAGTAATCCTCAACATCCATACACGATTAAATTGCTGAATGCTCTTCCTCGTTTGGACGAGCCTAAAAAAGAAAAGCCTACTCCAGTTGGTATTATCAAAGGTGCCAACAAGCCGCTGGTTCAAGTGAAGAACCTGAAACAATACTTCAATTTGGGCAAAGGGAACATTCTCAAAGCGGTTAATGATGTTAGCTTTGATATTTTTGAAGGCGAAACACTTGGAGTTGTAGGGGAGTCTGGCTGTGGTAAATCCACAACTGGCCGTACAATTCTGCGCCTTTATGAGCCAACAGGCGGAAATGTTAACTTTAATGGAACGGATATTTACAAGCTGTCCCCACGCAAGATGAAAGAAATGCGTAAAGATATGCAGATGATTTTCCAGGATCCTTATGCATCCTTGAACCCACGTTTCAACGTTATGGATATCATCGGTGAATCTCTTGATATTCATGGTCTGGCATCAAGTCGGACAGAGCGGAAGAGACGTGTTGAAGAATTGCTTGATCTTGTAGGTCTGAATCCTAGCCACGCACTCCGTTATCCGCATGAATTCTCAGGTGGTCAAAGACAACGGATCGGGATTGCACGTGCATTGGCCGTAGATCCTAAATTCATCATCTGTGATGAGCCATTGTCAGCATTGGACGTTTCCATTCAGGCTCAGGTCGTTAATTTGCTTGAAGAACTTCAGCAACGCCTCGGCTTGACATACCTGTTCATTGCGCATGATTTGTCCATGGTTAAACATATCAGTGACCGTGTAGCTGTAATGTACATGGGTAAAGTGGTCGAGTTGGCAGAAAGTGAAGAACTTTATGCTAATCCGATTCACCCTTACACCAAAACATTGCTGTCTGCGATCCCTGTACCTGATCCGGAAGTAGAAGCGAGCAAACGTCGCATCTTGCTGCCGGAAGAACAAGCACTTAAGAATGGATCTGGTGGTCCTGCAAGTGATCCATACAACCTGCAGAACGCTCAATTGATTGAGGTATCCAAAGGTCACTGGGTTGCAGAACCTTACGTATAAAAAGTACAAATTTCATTTGGACTTATCCATGAATATCAAACCGCCGACTTTGTTCGGCGGTTTTTTATTTTTTGATGCACTTTCTTTTGACGAAGAGGGCTCTCATTCGGTACAATCAAGAAAGGCTCTTTGAAGCAGAATAGGAGGCAGACCTCATGAAAGGTATTACCGAGGCACTCCGCAGCGGAAATCGACTTGCAGAAGACTATGTCTGTTCAAGGGATGCTGCGCGTGGCCTTTACGAGTATGACATTCGCTGGGAATCGGGGCTTCATACGCGTGCCGAGTGGCTAGATCAATCGGAGAACACACGTATTCCTCGTCAACGTCTGGCAGAGTATCTACGTATATATAATAAACGGGTGAACGATCATGGTGCTGTTCATGAATCCATCACACGTCTCGCGGAACAAGATGCGTTGGTTGTTACGGGAGGACAGCAAAGCGGCCTGCTTACAGGTCCGTTGTTTGTAATTTACAAAGCAGCAAGTGTGGTTGCAGCTGCGCGGGAAGCGGAGAACAGGCTACAACGGCCGGTCGTTCCCGTTTTTTGGATTGCAGGTGAAGACCATGATTGGGATGAAGTGAACCACACATACTTGCCTGACGCCAACGGTGACATGACAAAGATCAAGTTACAAGGGCGGTTTGCAGGCAGGGATTCTGTGAGTTATGTCCATGTGGAAACAGAACAATGGATGACCGTGCTGAAGCAGGTGGAGCATCTTTTACCGGATACGGTGCACAAACCAGGATTAATAAAGCTGGTTACGGAGATTCATCAGTCGAGTTCGAACTTGAGTGATGCGTTTGCCCGGTTAATCTCAGCGTTGTTTGGCAGCAGTGGACTTATTCTGATGGATGCTGCAGATCCAGACTTGCGCAGACTTGAGCAGCCTGTATTTGAACGTTTGATTCGTGAAAATGGGACATTACGCCAAGCATATGCACAAGGTGCCTCCGCATTGGAACAAGCCGGATATGCCATGCCAGCTGAAGTCGCGGAAGATGGGGCCAATCTGTTTTACATACATGAAGGGGCGCGGTTGCTTCTGATGTTGAAAGACGGCTTGTACGGCGACCGTAAAGGTCTGGTTTCATTTACAGAAGAACGACTGCTTCAGGAACTGGCTGAACATCCCGAGCGGTTTAGCAACAATGTATTGACCCGGCCATTGATGCAAGATTCCATTTTACCTGTAGCGGCTGTTATCTTAGGTCAAGGTGAGATCGCGTACTGGGGATTGACACGTGAAGCGTTTGCCCGGTTTGAGCTGCAGATGCCTATTTTGCTTCCACGTCTGTCCTTTACCATTATGGAAGATGTTCATCACAAACATATGAAGCAGTACGGTCTTTCTTTCCAGGACGTTCAATATCATATGGATGAAAAGAGGGAACAATGGCTGGCGCAACAGGAGACCTTCCAGGTCGATGAACAGTTCGAGCGCATTCAACAAGCATTTGCCGATCTATATCGTCCATTGCTTGATCAAATTTCAGAGATCCACCCTGGTTTGGACCGAATTGGAGATACCAATGTAGGCAAGATCAGCGAACAGATGCAGTATCTGCAACAGCAGACCCACAAAGCCATCAAAGATAAACACGATGTGAGTCTAAGGCACTGGAACGGGGTGCAAAACTCACTCTTTCCCATGAACAAACCGCAGGAACGAGTGCATAACGTGCTCTTTTACTTGAACCGTTATGGAACCGAGTGGATTGAACAACTGATTGAAAGTCAGAACGAATTCCGTGGACAACACCAAGTGATCACGTTGTAGTGGCCTTTTATAATAGAAGGAATAGATAATCGAGGAGGATGAGGAATGACTACCCCTGCATTGCAAAACAGTATCGTTAAAGATATGGGACTCGCTTCAGAAGGTCATCTGAAAATTGATTGGGTAGAAGCACATATGCCAGTGTTGAACCGCATTCGTCGCCAATTTGAACAGGATCTTCCGTTTAAAGGTTTGAAGGTAGCCATTTGCCTTCACCTTGAGGCCAAAACGGCTTATCTAGCGAAAGTCATTCAAGCTGGTGGTGCAGAAGTGACGATTACACATAGCAACCCATTGTCAACACAGGACGATGTTTGTGCTGCTCTGGTGGAAGACGGCGTTACTGTGTATGCCAAACATAATCCGGACCCTGTTGAGTTCAAAGAACTGCAACTCCGTGCACTTGAAGTGAAACCTGATCTGATTATTGATGACGGTGGAGACTTTGCCACTATTATTGCTTCTGAACGTCCTGATCTAGCTGCCACCATTCGTGGTGGAGCAGAGGAAACGACAACGGGCATCATTCGTCTGAAAGCTTTGGCGAAAGAAGGACAATTGCGTTTCCCAATGGTTGCAGTCAATGACGCTTATTGCAAATACTTGTTTGATAACCGTTACGGTACAGGTCAGTCTGCATTCGATGGTATCATCCGTACAACCAATCTGGTCGTTGCAGGAAAGAACGTAGTTGTAGCGGGTTATGGCTGGTGTGGTAAAGGTGTAGCAATGCGTGCCAAAGGGCTCGGAGCAAATGTTATCGTAACTGAAATTGATCCTATAAAGGCCGTAGAAGTTCATATGGACGGATTCCGTGTCATGACGATGGTGGAAGCTGCAAAATTGGGGGATTTCTTCATCGCTGTTACCGGCAATAAAGATGTGATCACTGGAGAGCATTACGATGTGATGAAGGATGGAGCCATTCTTAGCAATGCAGGTCACTTTGACGTGGAAGTAAACAAACCTGAACTTGCTAAACGTTCCGATTCGATTCGTACCGTACGCCGCAACATTGAAGAATATCGCTTCAAAGATGGTCGTAAAATGTATTTGCTGGCTGAAGGACGTCTCGTAAACCTGGGTGCAGCCGATGGACACCCTGCCGAGATTATGGATACAACGTTTGCATTGCAAGCGCTGGGTCTGCGTTATGTGAGCGAGAACTATGCGGAACTGGGTAAAACCGTTGTTAATGTACCTTATGACATTGACCAACAAGTTGCCAGTTACAAACTGGAAAGCTTGAATATTGCTATCGACTCCTTGTCCGCCGAACAGGAAAAATATCTGGATAGCTGGAAATTCTAAGAGCCATCCATTAATTACAAGCTGATTAAGTGCTTCAAAGGGTTTAAAATGGTTTATTAATGATATGGCTCATATGCGGGTGTACGTGCGATTGCCCGTAAACGGGAAACGTCTTTGATCCTGAGTGACAGGATCAAAGACGTTTTTTTGCGGTTGCGAAATTAAAAAAAGTAAAGCCTGTAAGAAGGGTTTTGATTTTTTTGTGCGAATCTATTATGCTTAGGTGGTGGAAAGTGGGGCAAAGTGGGAGAAACGGGTGAGGAGTGAGTGGGCCAATGTTTATGGGGGAGTTCCAACATAGCATTGATGACAAGGGTCGGGTTATTATTCCGGCTAAATTCCGCGAATCTCTGGGACCGTCTTTCGTTGTCACACGGGGTTTGGACCAGTGTCTTTTCGTGTACCCCATGGAGGAGTGGGGGGTCATGGAACAGAAGCTCAAAGCACTGCCATTGATGAAATCCGATGCACGTGCGTTTACCCGGTTTTTTTTCTCGGGTGCCACCGAATGTGAATTGGACAAACAGGGCAGGGTAAATTTGCCGGGCAATCTTAGAGAGTATGCCAAGCTGGACAAGGATTGCGTTGTTCTTGGCGTGTCGAACCGGGTGGAGATTTGGAGCAAAGGCATATGGGAGAGTTATTTCAATCAATCCGAAGAAGCATTCAACGACATTGCCGAAAAGCTGGTCGATTTTAATTTTGATCTATAAAGTCAGGAGGGGTGCAGGTTGTTTCACCACATAACCGTACTCAAAGAAGAGGCAACAGAGGGTTTAAACATCAAGCAGGACGGTATATACGTGGACTGCACTTTAGGCGGTGGCGGACATAGCTCCGTGATTGCATCCAAGCTCGGTCCAGGGGGGCGTCTGATCGCACTGGATCAGGATGATTGGGCTTTGGATAACGCGCGTGAAAAATTGGCTCTATATGGAGATCGGATTACATTGGTGAAAACCAATTTCCGTGATCTCGAACAGGTACTGAAAGAACTGGATGTACCGATGAAAGATGGCGTGCCGCAGGTAGATGGCATTTTGTACGATTTGGGGGTATCATCGCCGCAATTCGACGAAGGAGAACGTGGATTTAGCTACAATCACGACGCTCCGTTGGATATGCGTATGGATCAGGACGCATCCCTTACCGCCAAAGAGATTGTTAACGAATGGCCGGAAGAGGAGATTGCCCGCATTCTGTATCGCTATGGTGAAGAGAAATTCTCAAGACGAATTGCTCGTGTCATTGTTGAAAAAAGGAAGCAGTCCACAATTGAGACTACTGGCGAACTGGTGGAATTAATCAAGGAAGGTATTCCGGCGGCGGCTCGTCGTACCGGAGGACATCCTGCAAAACGCAGTTTTCAGGCATTACGAATTGCCGTTAATGATGAGCTGGGCGCGTTCGAAGAAGCGTTACATCAGGCCGTTCGGTGCTTGGCACCAGGCGGACGTGTATCTGTTATTACTTTTCACTCACTTGAGGACCGAATTTGCAAACAGATTTTTAGCAGTTATCTGGAGAAATGTACATGCCCTCCCGATTTCCCGTTGTGTGTTTGCGGCGGTAAGGGTGCCATGCGTTTAGTGAACAGAAAGCCGCTGATTCCAACGGAAACGGAACTGGCCGAAAACTCCCGTGCTCGTTCAGCGAAGCTGCGCGTAGCCGAGAAACTGTAAATCAAGAGCGGAGGAGAGAGTCGGAGTATGGCATATACACGTGGTAATCTGGCAGTGAAAGAAAAAGCGTCCCAAGAACGTGTGACCCAGCAGCGGTACAAGGAAACCACCAAAGTGGTGACCCGTCGTACCGGTCTTCCGGCACGCGAGAAATTTTTGTATCTGATTACTCTGGTTGCAGTCATTGTTGTGGGCGGTGTTATGATGTCGCGTTACGCTCACATCTATGATCTGAATAAGCAGGCACAGACAACGTTGTCTGACGTGAGAGAAGCAGAGAGAACGATTGCAGATTTGCAAGTGGAAAAAGAAAAACTAAACAATTTGGTCATCGAGAATGCTCGCAAGCTTGGTTACGTTGAGGCTTCCGGCAAGGATGTCATTTTTGTACCTCGCTCAACAAGTACAACGAACTCGACAGGTACTGAATCGTCCTCGGATACAGCAAATAAGTAGAACATTTTGTATCAATCCTTACAAAGTGCTGAAGCAAAAGAGGTGTACCGATGGTAAAAAGAATAAAGATGCGCACGCTGCTTATAGGGGGATGTATTACCCTCTTTTTTCTTGTATTAATAACCCGAATCTTTTTTATTCAGGTTGTTAATGGCGGTATTTGGCAGGAAAGAGCAGCTGGATTGGTTGAACGCGAACAAACCATCAAGGCGAGTCGCGGGACAATCACAGACCGCAATGGTAACATTTTGGCGACGGATGCGCCTGCATACACGGTGTCCGTTAACCCAAAGATAATTAATCAACTTGGGATTGAAGATGTGGTCACTAACAAATTATCTAGCTTATTGGGTAAAAGCGAGAGTGAAATGCGCGCACTTGTAACAGCGAAAAAGCAAGATGGGACATTCTTTCAACAACGTGAAGTGCGAAGTGAAGGGTATAAAATTAACCCTGATTTGGCTACCAAAGTAGAAGAATTTCGCAAAGAACTGAAAGATGACTACAAGGGTCAAAATGCGATTGTCATGACACAAGAGTCGAAGCGATATTATCCGGAAGAAACGCTCGCCTCTCATTTGCTGGGATACATGAGCCGTGATGGGAAGGCTGTTAATGGACTTGAAGTCTCCTATGATGAACAGCTTACAGGTACAGATGGTTATCTGAACTACCAAAATGATGCCAAAGGGTACAAGCTGCCTGATTCCCAGGACAACTACCTTCCACCGCAGAATGGAAGCAACTTAAAGCTGACGATTGATGATACAATTCAGTACTACATCGAAGATGCAATGAAAGAAGCTGTTGCCCAGTACAATCCACTGAGCATGACTGTCATTGCAGCAGATCCTAACACCATGGAAATCTTAGGAATGGCCAATTGGCCGACCTTTAATCCTAATACGTATGCGGAAACGCCGGATCAGAAAAATTTTATCAACCATGCGATACAATCCATCTATGAACCAGGATCTACTTTTAAAATTGTTACTCTGGCGGGTGCGGTTGAAGAGAAGCTGTTTGATCCGAATGCTACGTTTGAATCCAAGCGAGTCTATATTGGTGGCTACCCAATCAGTGATAACGGTCACGCCTATGGACGGATTTCCTACTTGGAAGGTGTCAAACGTTCAAGTAACATTGCGTTTGTTAATCTGGGTTATAACATGCTTGGCGGTGAACGTTTGCGTCATTACATAGACCAATTCGGTTTTGGTAAAAAGACGGGCATTGATCTGCCGAGTGAATCGGCTTCACCAATCAAGCCGCTGGTTTATAAATCGGAAATTGCCACAGCAGCATATGGTCATGGTCTTGTACAGGTAACACCAATCCAGCAGGTAGCAGCCATTTCGGCAATTGCCAACGGCGGCAAACTTATGGAACCGCATCTGGTGAAGGAAATTATTAACCCGAATGACGGTACATCAGAAGTAATCAAGCCGAAGGTTGTTCGTCAGGTGATTTCCAAGGAATCCTCCAAACTGGTGAGCGGTTATCTGGAACAGGTTGTAGCTGACCAAACGATTGGTACAGGGCGCAATGCTTATATCGAAGGATACCGAGTTGCAGGTAAAACGGGTACTGCTAGAAAAGTAGTGAACGGGGAATACAGTAAATCCAAAGACGTCGTTTCGTTTATCGGATTTGCACCCGTTAATAATCCCAAAATCGCGATGTTGATTGTAATTGACCAGCCAGATGGTTCCAATATTGGCGGAGGTACTGCAGCTGCTCCCGTATTCAAGAAGATTGTGAGCCAGACTCTTCAGTACATGGGAGTTCCCAAAGATACAGTAAAGACCACTGACAAAAAGTCAAAAACAACGCCGGTCGTTCAAGCTAAAGCTCCTGATCTGTCAGGTAAGACAGCCAAACAGGCTAGAAGCCAACTATTGAACGCCGGAATTGCCTATGAGACGCTTGGTCAAGGTGAAAATGTCATTCGCCAGTATCCTGTGGCAGGTGCAGCCATGAATCCTGGCCAACGAATCTACCTGTTGACCGAAGAAAGCAGCAAAATGAAGATCCCTGATCTGACCGGCGAATCACTACGAGATGCACTTGAAGTGCTCTCCCTCATGAAAGTGGGCGTGACCGTTAAAGGTGAAGGATATGTGGTGAAGCAAACGGAGCAGGTGGCAGGCGAACAGAGAACGGTTGAGCTTGTGCTGCAGACGGCCAAAGCGGCAGTTACCGGTATAGCAGATGAAGCTCCCGAGTCTTCTGATCCAGCATTAGGGGACGAGACTAACAATCAGGGAGCAGCTGATGGAACGGCGAACACCGAAGAAACAGGCAAAACCGATACTACAAATCCACCTTCAAATGAGACAAAATCATCTGATAACACATCGGATGGGGCTTCGCTTCCATAGAGATCACAGACAGCTTGTTCTAACCCCCGGTTGTCCTGAATATTCATGAATTGAACACAATCATGATTTTGGGACGAGTGGGGGGATCTTTTCGTGAAGGGGTCAAGCGTAAATCTGCGGCGCAGGTTGTTATGGAGTTTAGTGATTTTAGTTCTCTTATTCTCAGCCTTGGTGATTAGGCTTGCTTATGTACAGTTAGGGAAAGGGCCGGAACTATCTGCGAAAGCGGAAGAGTCCTGGCGGCGGAATATTCCTTATTCAGCCAAACGGGGAGAGATCCTGGATCGAAATGGAACCTCTCTCGCCTACAATATAACCACACCAACCATTATGGCGATTCCTGCCCAGGTGAAGGAAGCGGAGACAACAGCAAGAGCACTGGCTCCTTTGCTGGGGATGACCGAAGAGAAAGTGCTGGCAACCATCAAGAAAAGAGAACTAATTGTACGACTACAACCCGGTGGCCGCAAAATTACGATGGAGAAGGCTCAGCACATCCGTGATTTGAAGCTTCCGGGTATCGTTGTTGCTGAGGATAATAAACGCTTTTATCCTTATGATGATCTGGCGGCCCATATTCTTGGTTTTACAGGCATTGATAATCAGGGCTTAACGGGTGTAGAGAAAAAGTATGATGATAAACTGAACGGTTTGAATGGCAGTGTGTCCTACTTGTCCGATGCGGCCGGAAGGCTAATGCCGGGCTCATCTGAGAAGTATGTGGAACCGAAGGATGGTCTGAACCTCAAGCTGACTATTGATAAATCGATTCAGTCCATCATGGAACGCGAGCTGGATCAGGCTATGGTCAAATTCCAGGCCAACTCGGCGCTTGCCATTGCAATGAACCCTAAGACGGGTGAAATCCTTGGTATGGCCAGTAGACCCGGATATGAACCAGCTGATTATCAGCAATATCCGGCCGATGTATACAACCGGAATTTACCGATCTGGATGACGTATGAACCAGGTTCAACGTTCAAAATTATTACGCTTGCAGCAGCACTTGAAGAGAAGAAAGTAAATCTGACGCAGGATCAGTTCTATGATCCCGGATTTGTTGAAGTTGGAGGCGCTCGCCTGCGTTGCTGGAAAAAGGGCGGTCATGGAAGCCAGACCTTCCTGCAAGTTGTGGAGAATTCCTGCAACCCTGGATTTGTTGCACTAGGTCAGAGACTGGGCAAAGAATCATTATTCTCCTATATTAAAGACTTTGGATTCGGCACCAAAACAGGCATCGATCTGAGTGGTGAGGCCAGCGGGATTTTGTTTAAACTGTCACGGGTTGGACCTGTGGAGCTTGCGACCACTGCTTTTGGTCAAGGGGTATCCGTTACGCCGATTCAGCAGGTAGCGGCTGTGTCAGCAGCTATTAATGGTGGTAAACTATACAAGCCATATGTTACAAAGGCTTGGGTTCATCCGGAAACGGGTGAAGTGATGGAAGAGGCCAAGCCGGAACTGGTTCGACAAGTCATCTCGGAAGATACGTCCAAGCAAGTACGTGAAGCACTTGAGAGTGTCGTTGCCAAGGGTACGGGACGTCCGGCGTTTATTGATGGATACCGGGTTGGCGGCAAAACGGGTACAGCCCAGAAGGTAATTAATGGACGTTATTCCTCTACCGAGCATATTGTATCTTTTATCGGTTTTGCTCCGGCGGATGATCCGCAGATTGTTGTGTATACTGCGGTGGATAACCCGAAAGGAATTCAGTTCGGCGGCGTGGTTGCTGCACCGATCGTACAGAACATTCTAGAGGATGCGCTGCATTATATGAATGTTCCGGTTCGGAAGGATCAGGTAGCCAAAGAATACAAGTATGGAGAAACGAAAATCGTGACGGTTCCCGATCTGACAGGAGCTACGGTCGAAGACCTGTATGAGGATCTGAATATGAACTTTATGCTGGCTAAATCCGGCAGTGGGAAATATGTCATTAACCAGGCTCCAAAGCCAGGAGCGCGGGTTGATCAGGGTTCTACTATACGGATCTATATGGGTGATGTTCTGAATGATATTCATGATCATACCAAGGAGGAAGGACAAGAGCCCTGATGGGGCTCTTGATCACCACCGCAACAAAATGCACTGAGTTGCGTTTCATTAATTGGCTGTGTTGACGATATTAATGATTACAGAGAACTGTTGAAATTGAAGTAAACTTGGAAAAAGTGAGGTTATTCATGTGCTTTTAAAACAACTTTCATCATTGCTGACAACCGCCCGTGTCATAGGCGAACCAAATACAGAATGTCAAAACCTACAGACAGATTCTCGCCAGGTACAACCGGGAGATCTGTTTATCTGTCTTCCAGGGCATACAGTTGATGGACATGACTATGCTGAGAAGGCTGTAAACGCTGGAGCTGTTGCTCTTGTTGTGGAACGAGAGCTGGATCTGCCTGTTCCGCAGTTGCTGGTAAAAGACAGCCGTTTCGCCATGGCTGTACTGGCGGATTCCTTTTTTGACTCGCCAAGCCTCAAGATGAATATGATTGGTGTAACGGGAACTAACGGAAAAACAACGACTACCTATTTAATTGAAAAAATCATGAGTGACTTTGGTCAAAAAACAGGATTAATCGGGACCATTCAAATGCGCTATGACGGGCGCACGTACCCGATGTCAGGCACTACACCGGAAGCACTTGATCTGCAGCGCAGTCTGAATGATATGGTTCAAGCTGGCACGGACTGTTGTGTGATGGAAGTTTCCTCCCACGCTTTGGAGCAAGGTCGGGTGAAGGGGACGGAATTCCGCACGGCTGTATTTACCAATCTGACGCAGGATCATCTGGATTACCATCATTCCATGGAGGAATATCGCGGAGCCAAAGGACTATTCTTTGCACGGTTGGGTAACGGATATACCGCAGATGCTTCCAAGCGCAAATTTGCAGTGATCAATGCAGATGATCCAGCTGCTGCCTATTTTATATCTGTAACTGCAGCTGAAGTCATTACATACGGCATGGAGGAAAATGCGGATGTTCGCGCATCCCAGATCTCAATTACCTCGCAGGGGACTTCTTTCCATGTAGATACATTCAGAGGCAGCACCGATATTCGTTTACGCATGGTAGGCAAATTTAATGTGTACAACGCAATGGCTGCCATCGCTGCTGCTCTGGTTGAAGATATTCCGCTGGAGGAGATCAAACGTAGTTTGGAGACGGTGCCGGGCGTAGATGGACGTGTTGAGGCTGTTGACGAAGGACAGTCGTTTGCAGTCATTGTTGACTATGCTCATACACCAGATGGCCTGGAGAACGTATTGCGGACGGTGAAAGAATTTGCTGAAGGCCGTGTGATCTGTGTATTTGGATGTGGTGGTGACCGAGATCGTACGAAGCGGCCTCTAATGGGTAAAATTGCAGCGAAGTATAGCGATATCGTATTTGTCACTTCCGATAATCCGCGGACAGAAGATCCCGATCTGATTCTCAAGGATATTGAACAAGGCTTGATTGAAGATGCCATTCAACCTGACCGTTATACGATGATTGTGGATCGGCGCCAGGCGATTCATGAGGCTATTGAAATGGCAAGCCCTGCCGATGTAGTATTGATTGCGGGCAAGGGGCATGAGACCTATCAAATTATCGGCACAACCAAGACGGATTTTGACGATCGGATCATAGCGAAAGAAGCGATAAGGGGCAAATCCAATTGATAAAAAGAACAATGGCACAATTGGCCGAGATGTGTGGAGGAACACTAACTGACGTTGCTACTTATGGTGATGTTGGTGTTGAAGGTGTATTTACAGATTCGCGTAAGCCGGTTCAAGGCAGTCTCTTTATCCCTCTTGTTGGCGAAAGGTTTGACGGACACGAATTTGTGCAAACCTGTGTAGAGAAAGGCGCTGCCGGGGCTTTATGGCAAAAGGATCACGGAGTTGCACCTCAAGGTGCTGTGATTATTGTGGAGGATACTCTGGTTGCATTACAGGAGCTTGCGTCTTCCTATCTAAGAGAAAACAAGGCCTCCGTTGTAGGCATTACAGGCAGCAATGGAAAAACAACAACAAAGGACATTGTGGATGCCATTCTCTCTACAACGTTCAAAGTGCATAAGACCCAAGGTAACTTCAATAACCATATTGGTTTGCCACTTACCGTACTTAGCATGGAACCGGACACTGAGATCGTAATTCTGGAGATGGGCATGAGCGGCCGGGGGGAGATTGAAGAATTATCTTTAATTGCCCAGCCGGATGTCGCAATCATCACGAATATTGGAGAATCCCATCTACTTCAACTGGGATCTCGATTGGAGATTGCTCGGGCAAAAGTTGAAATTGCTGCTGGAATGAAACCAGGTGGATTGTTGATATATAACGGCGACGAACCATTGATTGAGCAGGTTCTGGCAGAGCCAGCGACTAAGCTGCCTGAAGGACTTCAGCGGTATACATTTGGCTTGCAGACGGATAATGATGATTATCCTACTGGAATTATGAATGTACAGAGTGGGGTCGCTTTTACCACCAAGCAGTCTGGAGAGAGTGCTCTTACACTGCCATTATTGGGAACACATAATGTGGTCAACTGTCTTGCTGCATTAGCGGTTGCCCGTCATTTTGGAGTGGCTGCTGAACAGATTGTAGCAGGACTGTCACGTCTGAAATTAACCGGCATGCGCATCGAGATTATTAACGGCGTCAGTGGTTTGACCATGCTTAATGATGCTTACAACGCTAGTCCAACCTCCATGAAAGCCGCTGTGGATGTGCTGGAGGGCCTCAAGGGGTATCGGATCAAAGTCGCCGTGCTCGGTGATATGCTAGAACTGGGGCCTCAGGAGCATGAGCTCCATCGGGGAATCGGTGAATACATTACACCCGACAAAATGAATATGGTGCTGGCTTACGGCCCTTTATCTGCGAGTATCGCAGAAGGAGCAAGACAAAACATGCCAGCAGAAGCCGTACACACTTTTGAGAGCAAGGAAGAATTGACCCGATATCTACTGGAGAATCTCCAATCCAGAGATGTTGTCTTGTTTAAGGCCTCCCGGGGCATGAAACTGGAGGATGTGGTCGAAGCGCTAAAAATAGCTCCATTACAGAATAGAGTAGACTAGAGGGGTGAACCCATGGATTTTCAGGTATTACTGTTAACAATCGGTGTTTCATTTATTTTGGCGGTGATTGCTGCACCGCTCTTGATTCCATTGCTGCGTCGAATGAAGTTCGGACAGCAGGTGCGGGAAGATGGGCCACAGAGCCATCTGAAAAAAAGCGGAACACCTACAATGGGCGGAGTAGTTATTTTACTCGCGTTCACATTGGCCTTTTTGAAATTTTCAGCGGTCAAAAATACGGACTTTTACGTCCTGCTGGTGGCTACACTCGGCTTCGGTCTGATCGGTTTCCTGGATGACTACATCAAGATTGTATTCAAACGTTCACTAGGGCTGACGGCTAGACAAAAGATGATTGGTCAGTTGTTTTTCAGTGCAGTGATGTGCTACTTACTGATCCAGAATGGACACAGTACAGCCATATCGATTCCGGGTACATCAGTCTCCTTCGACTGGACGGGATGGTTCTACTATCCGTTTGTGGTATTCATGATGCTTGCCATCACGAATGCAGTTAACTTTACCGATGGTCTGGACGGCTTGCTGTCCGGCGTGAGCGCCATCGCATTTGGGGCATTTGCCATTGTGGCGATGCAGGCAACATCGATGCCAGCAGCAGTATGTGCGGCGGCGATGATTGGTGCGGTACTTGGATTCCTGGTATATAACGCACACCCGGCCAAAGTGTTTATGGGAGATACAGGCTCACTCGGAATTGGTGGTGCGATTGGTGCCGTCGCCATTGTGACGAAGACAGAACTTCTTTTTGTCATCATTGGCGGTATTTTCGTCATCGAAATCCTGTCCGTTATCATTCAAGTAGTATCTTTCAAAACTCGTGGCAAACGCGTATTCAAAATGAGCCCGATTCATCATCACTTTGAACTGAGTGGCTGGTCGGAATGGCGAGTTGTCATTACTTTTTGGGCGGTAGGCGCCATTTTGGCCGCTCTTGGACTTTATCTCAACAAGGGGTTGTAAACAATGAATCATCCTGAATCATATCGTGGACAACAAGTGGTCGTGCTTGGACTGGCCAAGAGCGGCGTGCAGGTCGCTAAAGTACTGGACCGTGCCGGCGCAATCGTTACAGTTAATGATAAAAAAGAGAGAGAACAGTGTCCCGAAGCATCCGAATTGGAGGCTTTGGGAATTTCTGTTGTATGCGGTGGACATCCGGACGACCTGATTCATAGTGATGTGAAGCTTGTAGTCAAAAATCCGGGCATTCCTTATCAGGCGCCTCCTGTGCAACAGGCACTTGCCTTAGGCATAGAAGTGGTGACTGAGGTGGAGGTAGCTTACCATTTATGCGCTGCGCCTATGATCGGGATCACGGGCTCCAACGGGAAAACAACCACAACAACGTGGGTAGGCAACATGTTGGAGCTTGCCGGTTTGAAACCAATCGTTGCCGGTAATATTGGAACGCCATTGTGTGAGGCGGCAGAGCAGGCTTCTGCGGATAACTGGATGGTGGTGGAGCTTAGCAGTTTCCAACTGAAAGGCACATCCGATTTCCGTCCGCGTATTGCCAGTTTGCTAAACGTTGCGGAGACTCATTTGGATTATCATGGGGACATGGATGATTATGTGGCTTCCAAAGCCAAATTGTTCTCCAACCAACAACCGGAGGATGTGGCTATCCTGAACTGGGATGATCCGGTATGCCGCGGACTAGTTCCATATATCAAAGCAAGACTGCTCCCATTCTCGCTGACAGAGAAGCTCGAAGCAGGGGTATATGCTGATCCTCCTTACGTGGATGGGGAAGAGGATGATGTGAAGCGCCAGGTGATCTATGCAGACGGTCAGGGCAACCATCATGTCATTATTGATGTGGAAGACATCGGAATACCAGGACGATTTAATGTGGGAAATGCCTTGGCAGCAGTAGCTATTGCTGTATCCGCTGGAGCCGATCCATCTGTGCTTGCTGCGCCTCTGGCTGACTTCAAGGGGGTTGAACACCGTCTTGAATATGTACTTGAACATAATGGAGCGGGCTATTACAACAATTCCAAAGCGACCAATTCCAAAGCAACCGTAATGGCGCTGAATTCCTTCAAGGAACCGGTCGTGCTCATTGCCGGAGGACTGGATCGTGGATCAGACATGATGGAATTGCTGCCATTATTCCAGGAGCGGGTGAAAGCTGTGGTTGCTATTGGAGAGACACGTGAGAAAATTGCCAAGGTCGCGGAACTGGCGGGATTAAAGCAAATTAAGGTCGTCGATAATGAGGAGGACGCTGCCCAAACGTTAACCGTTGCCGTGCAGGAAGCTTCACAGTTTGCAGCTCCAGGTGATGTGGTCTTGTTATCACCGGCATGTGCAAGCTGGGACATGTTTCCTTCCTATGAAGAGCGGGGACGCATTTTTAAAGAGGCGGCGCATAACTTGTAAGTAGGGGGGTGGAAAAGCCCCTACTTCCATGCAAGGGGTGGCCTCCTGATGAAACAGACGCGACCGGCGCCGGATTTCTGGCTCCTAATTTGTATTCTGGCATTGCTTGCCATCGGCATTATTATGGTATACAGTGCGGGCTCGGTGCTTGCTTTTCATGACTATGGTGATTCATTTTACTTTGTCAAAAGACAGCTGCTGTTCGCCGGACTTGGACTTGCTGCCATGTTTGTTACGGCAAATGTGGACTACCGGGTCTGGAGAAAGTATGCAAAGCCTATACTGATTGCCTGTTTTATAATGCTGATTGCGGTGCTGATTCCTGGCATCGGAGTGGTTCGCGGAGGAGCACGAAGCTGGTTGGGCATTGGCTCATTCGGCATACAACCTTCGGAATTCATGAAACTGGGTATGATCCTGTTTCTGGCTCATTGGTTAAGTAAGGAACCCGGCAAAATCAAAACGTTTACGACGGGGCTTCTGCCGCCGCTCGGTTTGATTGGTTTGGCCTTTGGTATTATTATGCTTCAGCCCGATTTGGGGACAGGCACAGTAATGCTGGGTGCATCAATGCTCATTATTTTCACAGCAGGAGCACGGATGAAGCATCTCTTGCTTCTTGCCCTAGGCGGTGTAGCGGGATTTGCCGCGTTGATTGCGGCAGCTCCTTACAGATTGCAGCGAATAACGGCTTTTTTGGATCCGTGGTCTGATCCACTTGGTGCCGGATATCAGATTATTCAATCTTTATATGCGATCGGCCCGGGAGGACTTGCCGGCTTGGGGCTAGGTATGAGTCGGCAAAAATACAGCTATGTACCCGAGCCACAGACGGATTTTATTTTTTCCATTTTGGCAGAAGAGCTTGGCTTCATTGGTGGAATGATTGTATTATTGCTGTTCCTGGTCCTGGTATGGAGAGGGATGCGTGTAGCCATGACGGTACCAGATGCTTTTGGCAGCCTTCTGGGCGTAGGTATTGTGGGTATGGTGGCTGTTCAGGTCATTATCAACATTGGCGTTGTGATTGGGCTTATGCCAGTTACGGGGATTACACTCCCACTCATCAGTTATGGTGGTTCATCTCTGACCTTGATGTTGACAGCGTTAGGCATATTATTGAACTTATCCCGTTATGCGAGGTGAATGTACGATGCGAGTCGTTCTGAGCGGCGGCGGTACCGGTGGGCATATCTATCCGGCCGTTGCTATAGCAAGGCAATGTGAGGCGGAGAATCCCGACTCGACATTTTTATATATCGGTGGTACCCGTGGACTTGAAAGCAAACTGGTGCCACAAGAGAATATTCCGTTTCAATCGATTGATATCACAGGTTTTCGCCGGAAATTGTCCTTTGACAACGTGAAGACTGTGATGAGATTTTTGCAAGGTGTACGTAAAGCCAAGAAAATGCTCAAGGAATTCAAACCTGATGTTGTCATCGGTACGGGGGGCTATGTGTGTGGGCCTGTCGTATATGCAGCAGCCAAACTAGGTATTCCAAGTGTTATTCATGAGCAGAATGCCATTCCTGGGTTAACTAACAAGTTCCTTACTCGGTATGTGGACACGGTAGCTGTTAGTTTTGAGGGTTCGGAGAAAGCATTCTCTGGAGCCAAAAAGGTTGTGTATACCGGTAATCCAAGGGCTACAACGGTAGCTCAAGCCAGCCGTGATCGTGGATTTGCGACATTGGGTGTACCCATGGACAGCCGAGTTGTTCTTGTGGTTGGTGGTAGCCGTGGTGCGAAAGCAATTAATAAAGCCATGGTGGATATGGCACCGATGCTGGCCAAGCTTGAAGATGTGCATGTGGTCTACGTGACTGGTGACTCATATTTTGATGAAACGCGTGAAGCGATCCGCAGTTCCCTTGGAACGATGCCAAATCATCTGCATGTGTTGCCATACGTACACAACATGCCTGAGGTTCTTGCATGCACGTCGCTGATCGTAAATCGTGCAGGGGCATCGTTCCTTGCCGAGATTACATCTCTAGGTATTCCATCCATTTTGATTCCGTCACCTAACGTGACGAATAATCATCAGGAGGCGAATGCTCGTACGCTTGAGGGTGGCGGTGCATCACTTACGATGCTGGAGAAGGATCTGACAGGCCAGGCGCTATATAAAGCGATTGCTGGAATTATGAATGACGAAGCGGCGCGCAAAAGGATGGCGGAAGCCTCCCGGCAGCTGGGGAAACCTGATGCAGCCGAAGTGCTTGTGAGCGAGATTCGGCGTCTTGCTGCAGGGCGTTAATGTGCGTTTTGGGCGATTGTCACACACACGGCGGGACTGACATAAGATACCCTATAAATCGTGACAATCGTTCCATGGCGCCGCAACACGGCTTGCAGCAACGAAAACTGCCGTGCTCATCGGTTTTGAAGTAAAGGAGGATATTAATATGCAGCAGTGGATATCGTTACTATCCCAGAACAATGTCGGCAAAGTTCTTGAAAACGAGCCGCTAGCCAAATACACCACATGGAAGATCGGCGGTCCTGCAGATGCGCTGGTCATACCGGAAAACAAGGAGCAGATGGTCAATCTCATCCAATTGCTGCACAAACATCAGATCCCATGGATGCAGCTTGGACGGGGTTCAAACATGCTGGTGTCTGACAAGGGAATACGCGGAGTTGTCGTGAAACCGGGAGAAGGTTTTGATTATGCCGAATTTCACGAGGGCGGGGTAACTGCTGGAGCGGCACATTCCTTTGTTAAACTCAGTGTTGTTGCTGCAAAGAAAGAGTGGACCGGTTTGGAATTTGGCAGCGGAATCCCCGGAACAGTCGGCGGAGCCGTATATATGAATGCTGGTGCCCATGGATCGGATGTGTCACGGATATTTCAATCCGCTGAGATTGTACTGGAGACAGGGGAATTGGTACGTTACAGCAAGGAGGACATGGAATTTGCCTATCGCCACTCTGTTCTGCATGACCGGAGAGGCATCGCGCTGGAGGCTACATTTGAACTACAGCAGGGAGAACGCAAAGTCATTTCGGAATCGATGGCGGCCTATAAAGACCGTAGACGCCGTACACAGCCACTGCAGATGGCGTGTGCTGGCAGCGTGTTCCGGAATCCCCCTGGTGATCATGCCGCCCGCCTGATTGAAGCAGCGGGGTTAAAGGGTATGACTCGGGGAGGCGCACAGGTATCCACCATGCATGCCAATTTCATTGTCAATACAGGCCAAGCAACAGCAGAGGACGTTATCACCCTAATGCAGCAGATTCAGAACACTATATCATCTCAAAACGGTATTAACCTGGTACCGGAAGTCTTCGTAGTGGGTGAACGGTAAACCCCGGAGGTGATACATTGGACAAATTGGTGATTGAAGGCGGGAAACCCCTCTCAGGATCCATACGCATCCATGGAGCAAAAAATGCCGCTTTACCGATCATGGCCGCAAGTTTGTTGGCAGACGGAGAAGTTACGCTGCACAACGTTCCACACTTGCTGGACATCGAAGTGATGCTGTATATCCTGGAACGACTTGGATGCACGTGTCGGCATGAACAGGGAACAGTGACGATAGATACATCGTCCATCCGGTCATATGATGTGCCTGAGGATCTCATGAAGCAGATGCGTTCTTCCATTTTTTTGATGGGACCATTGCTGGCTAAGTTTGGGCAAGTATCCGTGTACCAGCCAGGTGGCTGTGCCATTGGGGAACGTAAAATTGATCTTCACCTTCGGGGCCTTGAGGCGCTCGGAGCTTCGATTGAAGAGCTGGATCAGCAGATCATATGCCGTGGGCGCAAGCTGGTGGGAACAGACATTCATCTGGATTTCCCCAGTGTAGGAGCCACAGAAAATATTATGATGGCTGCCGTTACAGCTGAGGGTACAACAACGATATTTAATGCAGCCAGAGAACCAGAGATACAAGATCTGCAACATTTTCTGAATGCGATGGGTGCACGAATTATCGGTGCTGGAACGGATACGATCACCATTAATGGTGTGGAGAAACTCAAGCCTTGCTCTTATGAAATTATACCTGATCGGATCGTTGCAGGAACGGTGATGATTGCAGCCGCAGCAACGAGAGGGAATGTAACGCTTACACACTGCAATCCGGCCCATCTTACTTCCCTTATACATGTGTTGAAGCGTACTGGTGTTCAAATCACAGTCTGCAATGATATAATGACGGTGAGCTGTATGAGCCGTCCCAAATCAGTAGACCGCATTGTGACTTCTCCGTACCCTTCATTTCCAACAGACCTGCAGTCGCAAATTATGGTGCTGCTCAGTCTGGCCGACGGTTTCAGTGTGATGAAGGAAACGGTATTCGAGGGTCGGTTCAAACATGTGGATGAGCTGAATGTCATGGGAGCCGATATCTCGGTAGACCTGAATGCAGCATTTATCCGTGGCGTTCCCCGATTGTACGGGGCTACAGTGGAAGCAACCGATCTGCGTGCAGGTGCAGCACTAGTTATTGCTGGCCTTGCTGCCCAGGGAAAAACGGTTGTGGAGCAAGTGCATCATATTGATAGAGGGTACGATCGTATCGAGAAGCTCTTTCAGAGTCTTGGAGCTTCGGTTGAGCGACAGTCCCCCGTTTCGAAGCAGCTGGATTTTGCCAATTAACGTCCTTTGAGTCCCCTTCTTAAGGGAAGGGGGCCGGAGGCTTTGTGGAGCGCGACCTATGCCTAAAAGTCAAATTCCGGTTCTGAAGAAGAATCGGCCCAAACGAAACACAAGCCGTAAAATTGTTTTTATTCTCTTACTTCTTTTTATTGTATTACTTGCTGTACTTTTTTTTCGTTCTTCGATGAGTCGGATTTCGGCAATTGAGATTACGGGTAATGTATACACAACAACTTCAGAACTGCTGGAGAAAAGTGGGCTGAAGGAGGGCGAACAGTTTTTTGGGACAACCTCTGCTGATGTGATTGAGCGACTGAAAACGATCAAGGCTATATCAACCGTAACTGTGGATAAACAATTTCCAGGGACTATTCTTATCAAGGTGCAGGAATATCCAACGGTTGCGTATGAACTTGGTTCTGACGGTACGCTAAAAGCCATACTGGCAAGCGGGACAAGCTTAACGGTCCCTGCCACCATTGGTGTTGCGGTTGAGAAACCGATTTTGACCCAGTGGAAGGCGGATGATCCGCTCAAGGCCAAGCTGAGTGAAGAGTTGGCCAAGATCCCGAATGAACTAACGACGGATATTTCAGAGATTATTCCGAATCCTACACCTTCTTTCCCGGATCAGATTCGGATGTATACCAAGTCACAGTTTGAAGTGATTACAACCGTTTCTCTATTGTCCGATAAGGTAGAGTATCTCAACCAGGTCATTGAGACGGAACGTCCAGGGAAAATCACGATGCTGGAGGCCGATACGTACGTGCCTTTCATTCCGGATAACCCGGAAGAAGATGCTGAACCAGGAGCAACTCCCTGATTTCCGCCTTTATTCGGTTGATCAGTATTTAAAACCAGGCGGGATCGGGGTTTAGCCCCTTTTATCCAGTGAAAGTTGTTCTTTCTGAGACGAAGAAAAAATGATACACTTGAACTTATGGCACTTGAGTTGCCTCCTTCTTTTTTCTTCAAGGTTTTATGTCTCGCAACCAGATCTTGGCACCCAAAAAAATTGTAGAAAAAAGAGGGAAAGCCTAAAGTGTGTTGAATATATTTTAAGAGTGTTTAAACCCGAACGTATTTTACTATTTGGAGTCAGGAGGTGCCACAGACTTGAGCAACAATGACATCATTGTTAGTTTGGACATCGGTACATCCAAAATTCGCGCTATTATTGGGGAAATGAATAATGGAACCTTTAATATTATTGGAGTTGGATCTGCCGACTCGGAGGGAATTCGCAAAGGTGTAATCGTAGATATCGATCAGACGGTGCAATCGATCCGCAATGCAGTGGATCATGCAGAACGTATGGTAGGTATTCAAATATCCGAAGTGTATGTTGGAATCTCGGGAAATCATATCGGACTGATGAGCAGTCACGGTGTCGTGGCAGTGTCTAACGAGGATCGTGAAATCGGAGAAGAAGACATGGAGCGGGTGTTGAAAGCAGCCGAAGTGATTGCGGTTCCACCGGAACGGGAAATTATTGATGTTGTCGCCAAGCAGTATGTTGTAGATGGCTTGGAGGGCATACAGGACCCCCGTGGTATGATTGGTGTTCGTCTGGAAGTAGAGGCGACCATCATTACGGGTGCAAAAACCGCGATACATAATCTTTTGCGCTGCGTGGAAAAAGCGGGTTTGAAAGTAAGTGATTTGGTACTCATGTCACTTGGAGCAGGTCAGCTGGCATTGTCCAAGGATGAAAAAACGATGGGTTCCGTGCTTGTGGATATCGGAGCAGGGGCTACAACCATCGCCATCTTCGAAGAAGACAGTCTCGTTGCCACTTCAACGCTGCCTATTGGCGGGGAGTTTGTAACGAATGACATTGCCTATGGTCTGCGCACATTAACAGATCAAGCCGAAAAGGTAAAACTAAAATATGGCTGCGCATGGCTGGATGATGCTGCTGCGGATGTCATGTTCAAAGTAACACGGATCGGCAGCAACGTAGACAAGGAATTCTCTCAAGAGGATCTGGCGGCTATTATTGAACCGAGGGTTCAAGAAATATTCCAAATGATTTCTCAAGAAGTGAAGCGTCTTGGTTACAATGATCTTCCTGGAGGTTATATACTAACGGGAGGTACGGTCTCTATGCCGGGTGTTCTGCAGGTAGCTCAGCATGAGCTTGCTGCTTCGGTACGAGTTGCGGTGCCGGATTATATCGGTGTGCGTGACCCTGGCTTTACTAGCGGAGTCGGCATTTTGCACAGTGTAATCCGCAGTTTGCGTATTCGTCCCTCGAGCAACAACGGCGGTGGAAATAACAACAACAATAATAACAACAAAAAACCGACCAACCGTCCTAAGCCGAATACGGCCCAGGAATCGGAGCAGAAACCAGGTCTGTTCGAACGGCTGAAAAATATGTTCAGCGAATTTATATAAAAGGTTGAATCCATTTCATACAATTCTTGAAGCCGTCTGAATGCGCTGGTTCTAAAATAAACGCTTTCGTTCGTCGATATATGAAATTGATTCGGTTCAATCAAAAATTGGACGGGCCATCCATGCACATTGAGGGGGAGATGGAATAATATGTTGGAATTTGATTTCGAGATGGAGAGCTTGGCTCAAATTAAAGTCATCGGTGTAGGCGGCGGCGGAAGCAATGCAGTCAACCGAATGATCGAAAACGGTGTACAAGGTGTAGAATTTATTACGGTAAATACGGACGCTCAGGCGTTGCACCTCGCGAAATCCGAGCATAAATTGCAAATCGGTGATAAATTAACCCGTGGTCTTGGCGCTGGTGCCAACCCGGATGTAGGTAAAAAAGCAGCGGAAGAATCCCGTGATTTGATCATGAACACCTTGAAAGGTGCAGACATGGTATTTGTTACAGCGGGTATGGGCGGCGGTACGGGTACAGGTGCGGCTCCGGTTATTGCCGAAATCGCCAAAGAGTGCGGCGCACTTACCGTGGGTGTAGTTACTCGCCCGTTCACATTTGAAGGACGTAAACGTTCAAGCCATGCAGAGCAAGGTATTGAAGCTCTCAAGGAAAAAGTGGACACGCTGATCGTCATTCCAAATGACCGTTTGCTTGAGATTGTAGACAAAAAGACACCAATGCTTGAAGCGTTCCGTCAAGCAGATAATGTATTGCGTCAAGCCGTACAAGGTATCTCTGACTTGATCGCTGTACCGGGTCTGATCAACCTTGACTTTGCAGACGTCAAAACGATCATGCACGAGCGCGGATCTGCGCTGATGGGTATCGGTGAATCGACTGGCGAGAACCGTGCTGCAGAAGCGGCACGTAAAGCCATCATGAGTCCTTTGCTTGAAACATCCATCGAAGGTGCACGCGGGGTTATCATGAACATTACGGGTGGCATTAACCTGTCCCTGTATGAAGTCAATGAAGCAGCTGAGATTGTTACGTCAGCTTCTGATCCGGAAGTGAACATGATCTTTGGTGCCATCATTGATGAGGATCTGAAGGAGGAAATCAAAGTCACAGTTATTGCGACTGGCTTTGAAGATAAACCTGCTTCCCCACCACCAGGACGTAAACCCGCTCCAGCAAGTGAGCCTGCGGATAACCGTTCCCCGAATTTGCGTCCGTTCGGAAATCAGCCGAGCAATGATCAGCTGGATATTCCGACATTTTTGCGCAATCGTTCACGTAATAATAACAACGATTAATACGATAATAGATTTCATTGAAGACCCGGTGCTCCTGATGGAGCAACCGGGTCTTTTTTGTTTTTTTTATTATCCTATCACATCGTATTGAACAAATTCTGAACAACTGCTCTGAGTAAATCCGACAAAAAAAGTTGGAACGATCCCCCCATGATTAGACAGACTTTGAAAAGTGAGCTCCTTATACTTGTGAATATGCTCATGAATATCGGGATAACGTTATTTCGATATGTTGCGCGCAGGCAGGTGAAGAATGTGGTTGTATATGTGGATCTTATTTTTTTGACGAACCTGTGTATTGACGGTGCGCTCATCGGACTGACGGCCTGGATGCGCAAAACGAAGCTGGTCTGGTGGCGATGGTTGCTGTCCGCGATCGTGGGTGCGCTGTACGTTGTCATGATGTTTGTGCCGGAGTTTGATTTTATGTTCACCTTTTTGATCAAGTTTGGATTGTCTCTGGTGATGCTGAGTATTGCATTTGGGTTTAAGGGTCTTCAGGCATTTATGAGGACTTTGGGTACCTTCTATGTAATCAATTTTGTCGCCGCAGGGGGAATTCTGGGTGTGCACTACATGCTGCAAAGCTCTGGGGAATTGTTCAACGGCATTTGGTTTACAGCATCAGGTGGAATGTCTTTTGATTTGAAAATTGCCTTCTGGTTCACGTTTGTCGTCTTTTTTGCCGTGCTTTTTCTATTCAAAGCCGTGCAGAGCTCCAAACGAAAAACAGACCGAATGACAACGTACTTGGGTAAAGTGGAGGTTTTTATTGATGATGTGACTATTTCTTGTACAGGCCTTCTGGATACAGGAAATCAACTTACAGACCCCCTTTCACGTATGCCCGTCATGGTAATGGAGGTATCGCTATGGCAAGACATGCTGCCTGCTGCTTGGAAGGGCAGGTTGAAGGATGAGGCGCCGGACAACCTTATCATGGAGCTCGATCAGGAGGACTTCCACTGGCAGGATCGTTTAAGGCTTGTACCCTATCGAGGTATTAACAAAGGAACTGCGTTTATGCTGGCGATGAAGCCAGACCGGGTGAAGGTAACGATGGATGAAATGTGTTATGAGACGACAAAGGTATTAATAGGGTTGGACGGGGGCGTATTGTCATCCGATGGAAAATACCAGGCCGTGATTCACCCTGAGCTTGTGCAAGACGCTGCTTCTGCGCAGTCTACGGCTATCTCTGCGGGAGCAACAGAAAAGCCGCTGAATGTGGTATAGGAGGAACGTACATGCTTGTAAAATGGAAACTGATGGCGCAGCTGCAGTACTATCGTTTATTATTTCTGCTTGGTTTGAAAAGTGAAGAGATTTATTATATCGGAGGCAGTGAGGCACTACCGCCCCCGTTAACACGTGAAGAAGAAGAATTTCTGTTGCAAAAGTTGTCTTCTGGAGATTCCGCGATCCGTGCCATGCTGATTGAACGGAACCTGCGACTGGTAGTCTACATCGCACGCAAATTCGAAAATACAGGTATCAATATCGAGGATCTGGTCTCCATCGGTGCAATCGGTTTGATTAAAGCCGTTAATACGTTTGACCCGGAAAAGAAAATTAAGCTGGCAACCTATGCTTCCCGTTGTATCGAAAATGAAATTTTGATGTACCTGAGACGTAACAGTAAAATTCGTACAGAAGTTTCTTTTGATGAACCACTCAATATTGATTGGGATGGAAATGAACTATTATTATCCGATGTACTCGGTACTGAGAACGATACAATCTATCGGAATATCGAAGAACAGGTAGACCGGAAGCTTTTGCATAAAGCATTGGAAAAATTAACCGAGCGGGAGCGAATGATTATGGAGCTTCGCTTTGGCTTGACGGATGGGGAAGAAAAGACACAAAAAGATGTCGCCGATCTGCTTGGAATCTCCCAATCCTATATCTCTCGTCTCGAAAAAAGAATCATTAAAAGACTCCGCAAGGAGTTCAACAAGATGGTCTGAACAGGAGCATTTTTCATAATGGGTATTAATGGCAAGGATGCCAAGTGCGAATAAAAAAGCCTGCCCCGGAGATAATGTACATTAATGTTTCTCCTTGGGAGGTAAATCACGATGACCCGAAACAAAGTCGAGATTTGTGGCGTGGACACCGCAAAATTGCCTGTCCTCACCAACACAGAAATGCGGGAATTGTTTCATTCCCTTCAGCAACACCATGATCGCTCAGCAAGAGAGAAATTAGTGAATGGCAACCTGCGTCTCGTACTCAGTGTCATTCAGCGCTTTAACAATCGGGGAGAGTTTGTCGATGATCTGTTCCAGGTTGGATGTATTGGCCTGATGAAAGCCATTGATAATTTTGATTTATCCCAGAATGTCAAATTTTCAACCTACGCGGTGCCGATGATTATCGGTGAAATCCGTCGATACCTGCGCGATAATAACCCAATTCGGGTATCTCGCTCATTGCGGGACATTGCTTATAAAGCACTTCAGGTGCGTGACAGCCTGACGAATAAAAATTCCCGTGAACCGACGATATTCGAAATTTCTGAGGTACTAAATGTGCCGAAGGAAGATGTGGTTTTTGCATTGGATGCCATTCAGGACCCGGTTTCGCTCTTCGAACCGATCTATCATGATGGTGGAGATCCGATCTATGTGATGGATCAGATCAGTGATGACAAAAACAAAGATGTGTCCTGGATTGAGGAAATTGCACTGCGTGAAGCGATGCACCGTCTCGGTCAAAGGGAGAAAATGATTCTGTCGATGCGGTTTTTCGAAGGAAAAACCCAGATGGAAGTGGCTGATGAAATTGGCATTTCCCAGGCGCAGGTATCCCGTCTGGAGAAATCAGCGATACAACAAATGCAGAAACATGTGAAGTCGTAACAAGGGGTTAGCGAAGAGGCGATCAAAGGGAGAAATATATTCCTTTGATCGTCTTTTTGCTTTTTGGA
The DNA here is from genome assembly GCF_050994985.1 of Paenibacillus taichungensis. Classification (NCBI taxonomy): domain Bacteria; kingdom Bacillati; phylum Bacillota; class Bacilli; order Caryophanales; family Paenibacillaceae; genus Paenibacillus; species Paenibacillus taichungensis. The sequence goes on from NZ_CP194720.1 coordinate 1,159,410, forward strand.
TTTCGACATCAGAGATATTTGGATTTGTTCGGTTTCCTTTCCTTCGAAAAAGAGGACATTTTTCGCGTATGAAACATATATTGTATAGAAGCGGAGAACGGGCAGAAGCGGATTAATCAGGGGGCGGGACCAAATGAAAGTGAACACAGGTGAAGCGGTGGGTAGCGGGATGAAAATTTCGGATTTTCAAACCAAAGATGTTATTAACATTACGGATGGAAAACGTCTGGGTCAGATTAGCGATTTGGAACTGGATCTGAAGCAGGGCCGAATTGAAGCGATTGTTGTGCCAGGTTACAGTCGTTTTATGGGGCTGTTTGGCGGGGGGACGGATCTGGTCATCCCTTGGAGAAACATTGTGAAGATCGGTTCGGATGTGATTTTGGTTAAAATGGATGAAATGAAGGAAAATAACTACGATGAGCGCGACCGTGAAGCCCGCTTGTATGACGAACAGAACAGCCGGATGGACCGGGTGGAACGTATTGAACGGTTAAATCGGAACCAGCGCCGAACGATATAACCGAGACAGAACGAGGTTCATTTGGTACACTGGAAGTTGTGAGGTGAGAAGATGGAACCGTTTATTTTGGATAAGGAAATACGGTCGGGAAGCCAGAACTCAAATAGGGGTCCTGACCCGTTGTTATTATATGTGGAGCCGTGGAAATTGCAGTTTAAGCATATGAAAGCCGGTTTTACGACAAGGCAGGGTGGTGTCGGAAGCACACCTTACGCCAGTCTCAACTGCGCCTATCATGTGGGTGATGATCCGGCTGACGTGCTGAATAATCGCAAACTTGTGGCTGAAAAGCTGGGTTTCCCTTTGGAGTCCTGGACTTGTGGAGAACAAGTACACGGTAAACATGTCGCTGTCATCACGGCTGAAGAGCGGGGCAAAGGTTTGCTGGATCGACAGTCTGCATTACAGGATACGGATGGGTTGGTTACCAATGTGCCTGGTGTGCTGCTGACTTCCTTTTATGCAGATTGTGTACCCCTTTATTTCTATGACCCCGTACAACAAGCGGTGGGGCTTGCTCATGCCGGATGGAAAGGTACAGTTGCTGGTATAGCCGAATCGATGGTCGAAAAGATGGAGCAAGAATATGGAAGTCGCAGACAGGATATCCATGCTGCAATAGGTCCCTCTATTGGGGATTGTTGTTATGAAGTGGATGAAGCGGTTATGCAGCATGTACGGGTTTGGCTGGACCACTCCTCGGGTAATGATGAATACAAGAACTCTGCATCCAATCAAGTATATCGACCTGCCGCAAATGGCAAAACGATGTTAAACTTGAAAGAATGCAATCGACACATTATGATGAAAGCAGGAATATTGCCGGATCATATCGAATGTACAACTTGGTGTACAAGCTGCAATCCCGAGCTATTTTTCTCGTATCGTAAAGAAAATGGCATTACCGGGAGAATGGCGAGCTGGATTGGGCTGGAAGAGAGGTGACCCTCTGTGTCATTGGAGGAGCGTATACAACTAGTAAATCAGAAGATCGAAGCCGCGTGTCAGCGCAGTGGCCGTCAACGTGAAGATGTGAATGTGATTGCTGTCACGAAATACGTCTCACTTGAAACAACGGGAGCTGTGCTTGACCACGGTCTTGAGCATATTGGCGAAAACCGCTGGCAGGATGCACAAGCGAAATGGGAAGCATTCGGTCAGCAGGGAATCTGGCATTTTATCGGTCATTTACAGACGAATAAGGTGAAGGACGTCATCGGTAAATTCCGTTACATACATTCACTGGATCGTTTGTCCCTGGCCAAGGAGTTGGATAAAAAGGCGGCGTCTCTTGGCATCCAGGTGGAAACATTATTGCAGGTGAATATTTCGGGTGAAGAAAGTAAGTATGGCTTGCAGCCTGAACAGGCGAGTTCCTTTTTGCGTGAAATCAGTTCGTTCAACAACCTGAAGGTCATCGGCCTGATGACCATGGCACCCCATGAGGAAGATCCAGAGCTTACACGTCCCGTATTCCGCGGACTGCGTGAGCTTAGAGACCATTTGAATGGACAAGCTTTGACAGCGGAGCCATTGACCGAGTTGTCGATGGGCATGTCCAATGATTTTGAAGTGGCGATTGAAGAAGGGGCAACTTGGGTTCGGCTTGGATCGATTCTCGTAGGAAAAGAGGAGGGTTCGCAATGGGCGTAATGAATAAGTTTATGAATTTCCTCGGGCTTCAGGAAGAGGAAGAGATTGTGGAACGTGAGCGTATGGCGGCACAAGAGGAACATGATCCTGATCAGCAGGAAGCTGAAACCTCAAGTCTCGATAAACGTAGAAACCAAAGGGGTAATAATGTGGTGAGCATTCATTCCCAGAAAAATGTTAAAGTCGTCCTTTATGAACCGCGTTCTTATGACGAAGCACAGGAGATTGCTGACCATCTGCGCTCCCATCGTACAGTTGTCGTTAACCTGCAGCGGGTACGTCAGGATCAGGCTTTGCGCGTCATTGATTTCTTGAGTGGCACAGTGTATGCACTGGGCGGCGGTATTTCAAAAATTGGCGGCAACATTTTTCTCTGTACGCCAGATACGGTTGAAATTCAGGGTTCAATTACGGAAATACTGGCTGACAGCGAGCAAGATTATAACAGAATGAGGTGAGCCACTTTTGTATCAGATTGAAAGCGTGTTGTACACGTTATACCAGATTTACTTTTACATGGTCATTGTCTACATATTGATGTCATGGCTTCCCAATGCACGGGAGAGCTTCATCGGTGAATGGCTAGGTAAGTTTGTAGAACCATATTTAAGACCTTTCCGCCGATTTATTCCGCCTTTGTTCGGTGTGTTGGATATTTCACCGATTGTGGCGTTGATCGTTCTTCAACTCGCGCTTAATGGGCTGATCTCCGTCCTCCGATACTTTGTATATTAAGGTAGGGTGAACATAGATGAGCGGTGAGATTTACGAGCATTTTAGTCATGATGAGCGGGATTTTGTGGATAAAGCCTCAGACTGGGTTGAACGGGCAGGTAAGTATCATGACATGAAGCTAACTGACTTTCTTGATCCCAGGCAGGTCTTTATTTTACAAACACTTGTGAACCGTCGAGATGATGTACAGATTCGTCTGGATGGTGGTTATGAAACAGCTGAACGTAAGCGTGCGCTGATTGCACCGGATTATCGGTATCTGGACGATGAGGATATGGGTATGCAGGTGATGAGCATTACGTCTGACGATCAGAAAATCAAAGAGCTGGAGCATGGGGACTATATGGGTGCCCTGCTCGGGCTTGGCATGAAACGTGGCAAGATCGGTGATATTCAAGTGCTGGAGGACGGATGCCATACGGTGGTGGCGTCGGAAACCGGCGCTTTTTTATCGCTTCAACTGAATCAGGTGCACCGGGTACATGTGTTTACGGAGCTGTTGGCACTGGATCAGCTGAAATGGTCCGAGAGCAGACTGGAGACGATGGATATTACTGTCGCTTCACTGCGTTTGGATGGCATCTGTGCAGATGTGTATCGGCTTAGTCGCAGTAAAGTTCTCGTTCCGATCAAGGCTGGCCGCTGTCGTGTGAATTGGAAAGTGGAGGAAGATCCGTCCAAAGCGCTGAAGGCAGGAGATGTGGTATCCATTCAAGGATTTGGTCGATTCAAGGTGATGGAACAGGATGGATTGACCAAAAAGGGACGCTGCCGCGTAAAAATCGGCAAATTTGCCTAAGAGTGTTGCAGGAAAACCCGCTTTCTTGTCGAAATGTTTAAGGTAAAGGTGCAAAAAACATTCGGTGTTTCCGATATACATTAAAGTGCAAAGGTTGATATGACCGCCAAAGGATCAGATCTGATCCTGCATTCCGTATTCGTGCCAGGATTGGGCATCACATATACGGCCCCTTGGGTGGAACCCATATGCTGCAAACCTTCTCATTCCGGGAAGGAACTTTTACAGGAGGTGGACAGCATGCCATTAACGCCGCTGGACATACACAACAAGGAATTTTCCCGACGTTTGCGCGGGTATGACGAGGATGAGGTCAATGAATTCCTGGATCAAGTCATCAAAGATTACGAAGGCGTCATTCGCGAAAACAAAGAGCTGAGTAATCAGTTGCTGTCCGTTCAGGAGAAGCTTGATCATTTTGCAACGATTGAAGAGACGCTGAGCAAAACGATCATCATTGCGCAGGAAGCTGCAGATGATGTGAAGAACAATGCGAAAAAAGAAGCACAGTTGATCGTGAAGGAAGCCGAGAAAAATGCGGACCGGATCGTAAACGAATCTTTGTCTAAATCACGCAAAATTGCTTTGGAAGTCGAAGAGCTGAAAAAGCAGGCGTCCATCTATCGTGCCCGTTTCCGTACACTTGTGGAAGCACAGCTTGAATTGTTGACTCAGGATGGTTGGGAAGCGCTGGAGAGCCGGGAGCAGGAAGTCCGTGACCGTGAGCGGGAAATGAAGGAAATTTATTAGTCTATCCGCCTGGTTGACTTTTGCCTGTAAAGAGGCTATAACTATATTCATAATGAATAGTGATTCCATGACGGGTTCAGTACGTTATGATCTCATCCCTCAGAGAGTTGGCGTCTGGTGCAAGCCAATGGATGAGTTATAGCCGAATATCTCCCCGGAGAAGTGACGCTGAAGCGGTGAAGGATTGGCCGTGCGTAAGCGAAACCGTGAGCCGAACGTTACATTGGCACCCTGCTGTAGTTAAGCGGGGCATAAGCGCTGTTGATGACAGAGCATACCCAATTTATATTGGATGTGGTTTGTGATGAACAGAATTAGGGTGGTAACGCGAGCATAACCTCGTCCCTTTCCAGGGATGAGGTTTTTTTGTGTCCAAAAAAAGGCGAACGCCCATGAGGCCCAAAGGTGCCTCAAGGAGAGAGCCAGCCGCCGGGGGAGCGAAGCGTCCGGCACCGGGGTTTCGCCAAGGCGAACGCCCATGAGGCCCGAAGGACCTCAAGGAGAGAGCCCACCGCCGGATGAGCGAAGCGTCCGGCACCGGGGTTTCGCCAAGGCGAACGCCCCATAAGGCCCGAAGGTGCCTCAAGGAGAGAGCCACCGCCGGGGGAGCGAAGCGCCCGGCACCGGGGTTTCGCCAAGGCGAACGCCCATGAGGCCCGAAGGACCTCAAGGAGAGAGCCCACCGCCGGATGAGCGAAGCGTCCGGCACCGGGGTTTCGCCAAGGCGAACGCCCATGAGGCCCGAAGGACCTCAAGGAGAGAGCCCACCGCCGGAGGAGCGAAGCGTCCGGCAACTCCCTTCTCGCGGTAAGGCCCTGCGGCGTTCCCGAAGGGGACAGCCGCATGAGGGCCGACTCCAACATAGACACCCTCGCCAACGCCACCGTAGCTCCCGCCAAAGACAACCCATTCCGGGTGTCCAGAGGGCGGAGCGCCTATGGGGTCCCCCTTGGTAAGGGGGATTTAGGGGGATTGAAACGCTTTTTGTGGACGGTCCACAATCCATACTTGAAAGGAAGATTATCATGCAACGAGTTGACGTCAAAGAGAAAGCGCGCGCCAGAGAACTACGCGTGTTAAACAAATGGAAAACCGAGAATACATTCAAAAGATCCATCGAAAACCGCGAAGGTAAGCCGAACTTCGTATTTTACGAGGGACCGCCTACAGCCAACGGTAAACCACATATCGGTCACGTACTGGGACGGGTCATCAAGGATTTCGTGGGACGTTATAACACGATGAAGGGTTACCGCGTCGTTCGTAAAGCAGGCTGGGACACACATGGTCTGCCTGTAGAACTGGGTGTTCAGAAAAAGTTGGGCATCTCCCACAAGTGGGAAATCGAAGATTATGGCGTGGAGAAATTCATTAACGAATGTAAAGCGAGCGTGTTTGAATACGAACAACAATGGCGCGATCTGACCGAAGGTATTGGTTACTGGACAGACATGAATAATCCGTATATCACACTTGATAACAATTACATCGAAAGTGTGTGGAACATTCTGGCGACGATTCATGAAAAAGGCCTGCTGTATCGCGGTCACCGTGTGAGTCCTTACTGTCCGTCTTGTCAGACTACACTTAGCTCCCATGAGGTAGCGCAAGGTTACAAAGACGTGAAAGACCTCAGTGCTACAGCCAAATTCAAGCTGAATGACAGCGGCGAATTCGTGCTTGCCTGGACAACAACGCCTTGGACATTGCCTTCACACGTTGCACTTGCCGTGAACCCGGATATGGACTACTCCCGTGTTCGTCAGGACAACGAAGTGTATATCATGGCGACTAATCTTGTTGAGAAAGTCATGAAGGATGCCAAAGGTGAATATGAAATCATCGGTGCCTTGAAAGGTTCTGACCTGGTTGGCAAAACGTATGATCCTCCGTTCAACTACGTGCAGGCTGAGAAAGCAAACATCATCCTGGGTGCAGGCTTTGTAACCGACGCAAGTGGTACAGGGATTGTACACATGGCACCAGCACATGGTGAAGATGACTATCGTGTATGTCGTGAGAATGGCATCAGTTTTGTGAACATGGTGGACCTGGAAGGCAAGTTTGTGCCACAGGTAACTGATTTTGCCGGACGTTTTGTTAAGGATTGCGATATTGATATCGTAAGATACCTGTCTGAAAAAGGACGTTTGTTCAGCAAAGAAAAATATGAGCACAGCTATCCGTTCTGCTGGCGTTGTGATACACCACTTCTGTACTATGCAATGGACAGCTGGTTTATCCAAACAACAGCAATCAAGGATCAGTTGATCGCCAATAACAGTGAAGTAGACTGGTACCCGGGCCACGTTCGTGACGGGCGTTTCGGGAAGTTCCTTGAAGATCTCGTAGACTGGAATATCAGCCGTGACCGCTATTGGGGAACGCCATTGAACATCTGGGTGTGCGAAGAGACAGGTGAACAATTCGCTCCGCATAGCATCGCTGAACTGCGTGCTCGTGCAATTGGCGACGTTCCTGAGAATCTGGAGCTGCATAAGCCGTATGTAGATGACGTCAAAGTCATGAGCTCTTGTGGTAAATATGAAATGAAACGCACACCGGAAGTGATCGATGTCTGGTTCGACAGCGGCTCCATGCCGTTTGCCCAGCAGCACTATCCATTTGAAAATAAAGAAATATTCGAACAGCAATATCCGGCAGACATGATCTGTGAAGGAATTGACCAGACGCGTGGCTGGTTCTACAGCTTGCTGGCTGTATCTACACTTTTGACAGGCAAAGCGCCATACAAAGCAGTTATGGCAACAGGCCACGTTCTCGATGAGAACGGACAGAAGATGTCCAAATCCAAAGGTAACGTTATCGATCCTTGGGAAGTTATCGAAGAATACGGTACAGACGCATTCCGCTGGGCATTACTGTCTGACAGCGCACCATGGAACAGCAAACGTTTCTCCAAAGGCATCGTGGGCGAAGCGAAATCCAAAATGGTGGATACGTTGGTCAACACCCATGCATTCCTGACGCTGTATGCTACGATTGATGGATTTGATCCACAGGAGCATCCATTCAAGTTGTCTTCACACAATCTGGACCGCTGGATTTTGTCAAGACTGAATAGCCTGATTCTCGTTGTAGAAAAAGCGCTGTCTGTTAACGACTATCTGAACTCTTCCAAAGCCATTGAAGCGTTTGTAGATGAACTCAGCAACTGGTACATCCGTCGTTCACGTGACCGTTTCTGGGGTAGTGGATTGACAGAAGACAAACTGGACGCTTACCGTACACTTACCGAGGTGCTGGTGACTACTGCCAAGCTCGTGGCTCCATTCACACCAATGCTTGCAGAAGATATCTATCTGAACCTGACTACCGGTGAGAGTGTGCACATGGATGATTATCCGGTTGCCAATGAAACGCTGATTGACTTGAATCTGGAGCAGGATATGGAGACAGCACGCCGAATCGTGGAACTTGCCCGTAATGTCCGTAACGAAACAGGAATCAAGACACGTCAACCGTTGTCCGAACTGATTGTTTCTCTGGATAAAGGCTTCGATCTGGCAAGTTATGAAGAGATCATCAAGGATGAGATCAATGTCAAAACTATTCGTACTGAGCATGATGATGCGGATTTCGTTGATTTCACTTTGAAGCTGAACCTGAAAGTAGCGGGTAAAAAATACGGTAAAAACGTAGGGTTCCTGCAGAATTTCTTCAAGGGAATGTCAGCAGATGAGACGCGTAAAGTGGTGACAGAAAATCTTCTGAACGTTGTTTCTCCGGAAGGCGAAGAGCTGCAAGTGACGGGTGAAGAACTGCTGGTTGAGAAACAAGCCAAATCCGGTTTTGCCTCGGCATCCGGCTATGGTCTGACGGTAGCTCTCAATACGGAGATTACAGCAGAACTCGAACAGGAAGGTTGGGTCCGTGAAGTCATTCGTGCAGTTCAAGACACACGGAAGAAGCTGGATCTGCCGATTGAGAAAAGAGTACGTTTGACGCTGGATGTAGACTCTGCTTTACAAGAAGCGATTAAGGCTTTTGATCATGTGCTGCGTGAAAATGTGCTCGTTACCGAAGTTACCTTCGGAACGAATGATTCAATGCAGCGCATTGAAGCTGGAGGCAAAGCCATCGGTGTTTATATCGAGGGGTAATACTGTAATTCTCACGTAAGGCGTTCCTGAAGAAAGGATTGCTCTGTCAGACTTTAACGGGGACAGAGTAACTCTATTTCAAATAGGACAGTATATAGAGACAGACATGCCAACGAGCCTCAGATGCAGGAGATCAATCCTGTGTCCTGGCTCGTTTGGTTTTTCAGCAAATGGGCAATGATTTCTATTGTGCAGACATTCTATATACATCAAAGGAACTGAGTAAATTATGAACGAACAGGATACCCAATCGCCATCTAATTCAGAATCCACGACGCATTCCAAGAATGCGGAGGACAAGATTGAAGAACTTCACAAGCTCACTAACCGGCTCGCGAATGAACTTGAACGTTCACGAATCGCACAGTATACGGAATTACTGAACCGGCCGTGGAAGCTGATCGGACTTAATCTGTTGTCTGGCGCCGCAAGGGGCGTGGGGATTGCCATCGGTTTTACTTTTTTTGCAGCAACGATTATTTACGTGTTACAAGTGCTAGGCGCGCTTAATCTGCCCATCGTGGGTGATTACATCGCAGATATTGTACGGATTGTGCAGCGACAGTTGGAATTAAACACTTATTAGAGTACCCGTAGGTTAATACGTGTCATCTGACTCGATATCCGGTTCTAACAGACCTTCGCCTTCACGGTTCTCCAGATACTGTCGATATTGCCGATTGCGCACGATGGACACGTCATGACCGTAGATATCGGTTGCAACAAAGCTCTCATATGCCTCAACGCATCCCTCGACTTCGTCAGTGGCTTCAATCGCCATAACGTCATAACTGTCGATGTCGCGTCCCTCAGCCATAGCGGGAGTATTGGAGGTACCCCAACTTTCAACAATCTGCCATGCGTCTTCGCCGTCAAAACCGTTCTGGTCATCACGTTCATCCAGGCTTGTGCGGCCAAAGGCAGGGGCGAGGAATTCTTCCTCGACAGGGCGATTTTCGGAAACAACCGTTTCCGGTTGATGCTTTTTGCAGTATTTGGTGTAAGGAACAGCTTGCATGCGTTCATAGGGGATAGGTTGCTGACAGACGGCGCAAGTTCCATAATGACCTTCTTCGATGGAATGCAGGGCAGAATCAATGCGCTCCAATTGAAATTCATCATGCTCCAGCAGGGAAATATCCTTTTCGCGATCATACATCTCGGTAGCTACATCACCCGGATGGTTGTCAATCGGTGATAATTCGCCTGTCTGAAGCTTCATGGAGTCACCAAGACCATAATGTTCGTTCTGCTCCAGTCTATGTTCAATATCGCGCTTTTCAGTTATCAATTGGGAACGTAAGGATTGCAGTTGCTTGGCAGTGAAATGTGACATCATTTTCCCCTTTCTGTTCCGTATGAACTCCGGATTTTAACTCTGTTGTAGGATGTACCATTTGGTGCAGAATTACAGAAGGGAAATGTTATCGTTTTTGCCATGCAGGCTGCGGCTAACCGCGTCGTGGACGATTTCCAAACAGCTGTGCTACAATGAACAAGTCTGGCGTAAAGCCTGGTATCGTTTGGAAAAGACAAGAACGGAGTGACAAACAAACGTGGTGTATTATATCCTCGCTTTTATCGTATTTTTAGTCGATCAGGGAACGAAGTTCCTAATTGCAACCCGGATGGAACTTAGAGATGAAATTCCGGTGATTGGCAATTTCTTTGTCATCACATCACATCGTAACTCAGGTGCAGCTTTTGGTATTTTACAGGATCAACGCTGGTTCTTTATTGTGGTTACACTGGTTGTCGTGGTGGCTTTGGTTTGGTATTTGCAAAAGGTAAAAGATACTCCGCACAAATTGCTGCCTGTAGCGCTTAGTTTGGTGCTTGGGGGGGCTATTGGTAACTTCCTGGATCGGGCTTTGACCGGAGAAGTTGTCGATTTTATCCAGCTTAATTTTGGTAGCTATACGTTTCCCATTTTCAACATAGCCGACTCGGCGATCTGTATCGGTGTGGTATTGATTATTGTAGAAACGTTGCTTGAAGGACGGCGCGAGAAAGCAGCCGCAAAGGTCGAAGGGAATGAACATCATGAGTAAATCGCAAAATGAAGAACAGACTAACGGAGAAACATCAACGCATGACGATGAACTCTTGAATGGCAATGATCGTATGGAATGGACGGTTGCTGCTGAACATAATAAAGAACGAATTGACAAATATATTACAGAATCCATGGATAACGTATCGCGCTCCCAAGTTCAATTGTGGATCGGAGACGGATTCGTAACGGTGAACGGGGCTAAAGTCAAAGCTAACACCAAATTATCTGAAGGCGATCTGGTAGAGCTTTTGATCCCTGAACCGACGACTGTAGAGATTATTGCTGAAAATATTCCACTTGAAGTGGTGTATGAAGATAGTGATTTGATCGTTATCAACAAACAGCGTGGCCTTGTTGTACATCCAGCACCAGGACATACGTCAGGAACACTTGTTAATGCATTGATGTATCACTGTAAAGATCTCTCAGGCATTAACGGCGAACTGCGTCCGGGTATTGTTCATCGGATTGATAAGGACACATCAGGTCTAATTATGGCTGCCAAAAATGATCGTGCTCACGCCTCACTGGCCGCTCAACTCAAAGAGCATAGTGTGAATAGACGATATATTGCACTCGTTCATGGGCATCTTAGCCATGATCAGGGTACGATTGATGCACCGATTGGTCGAGATACCAATGATCGCAAAATGTATACCGTGACAGAGCGTAACAGTAAACATGCGGTCACGCATTTTACCGTCACCGAGCGCATCAATGACTACACGTTGTTGGAGCTGAAATTGGAGACAGGGCGTACCCACCAGATTCGTGTTCACATGAAGTTTATAGGTCATCCGCTTGTTGGAGATCCGACGTATGGTCGTAACAAAGGAATCAAAATGCAGGGACAAGCCCTGCATGCCGCGATTCTCGGTTTTGTACATCCAACGACTGGAGAATACCTTGAATTTACAGCTCCGCTTCCGCAGGATATGGAAGATGTTCTGGCCTCACTGCGTAGCCGCTGACAGCTCTAGAAAGTACAAATGTTCGGATAATTTGTCCATGGTTTTGAACGCGCAAATGCTTCATATTAAAGTGTAGAAATTTGCGTCAAATGAGGAGATGAACAAAATCATGAGTATTGATAAATATCAGGAAACGTACATTCAGACTAATTTTGCCGACCGTATTGGCGGCTCCAACTATGGTAAAGACACCAACATCTATAAATTCGAGAAAATCAAACGTGCCAAAGCTTCGGCTAAAAAAGATTTTCCCAATGTAGAACTGATTGACCTCGGCGTAGGTGAACCGGACGAGATGGCAGATGCAGGCATCGTAGCTGCATTGGCGGAGCAAGCCTCCAAACCTGAGAACCGTGGATACGCGGATAATGGTATTCCTGAATTCAAGGAAGCGGCAGCTGCTTACCTGAAAAATGTATTTAATGTTGAAGGTATCGATGCATCAACTGAAATCGTGCATTCCATCGGTTCCAAGCCAGCTTTGGCGATGATGCCTTCTTGCTTCATCAATCCAGGTGATGTAACGATTATGACGGTGCCAGGGTATCCGGTTATGGGTACACACACCAAATACCTGGGTGGTGAAGTGTTCAACATTCAATTGACCAAGGAGAACAACTTCCTGCCAGATTTGTCGGCTATTCCGGAAGATATCGCGAAACGAGCGAAACTGCTCTATCTGAACTATCCAAATAACCCAACGGGCGCGAGTGCTACCGTAGAGTTCTTTACGGAAGTGGTTGAATGGGCGAAGAAATACAGCGTAGTCGTTGTACATGATGCTCCATACGCAGCATTGACTTATGACGGCAAAAAACCGTTCAGCTTCCTGTCTGTACCTGGTGCGAAGGATGTGGGCGTAGAATTGCACTCCCTGTCCAAGTCCTATAACATGACAGGCTGGAGAATCGGTTTTGTTGCAGGTAACCCGCTTGTTGTTAAAGCATTCAGCGACGTAAAAGACAACAATGACTCCGGTCAGTTCATCGCGATCCAAAAGGCTGCTGCTTATGGATTGAACCACCCGGAAATCACGGAAAAAATCGCCGAGAAATATTCCCGTCGTCACGACCTTCTGGTAGCTGCACTGAACGAGCTCGGCTTCCAGGCTGAGAAACCTAAAGGTTCCTTCTTCCTTTATGTTGAAGCTCCAAAAGGTATTGTCGGAGGCCGCCGCTTTGAATCAGGCGAGGACTTCTCCCAGTTCCTGATTCGTGAGAAACTGATCTCTTCGGTGCCTTGGGATGATGCCGGTAACTTTGTTCGTTTCTCCGTTACCTTTGAAGCTAAAGGGGAAGAAGAAGAGAAACGTGTTATCGCTGAGATTAAACGCCGCCTAAGCGACGTGCAATTCGAATTTTAGTTTAAATTCACATAATCATAATGATGTAATGTAAAGAAAAAAGAGACCGGAAACGGTCTCTTTTTTTATGCAAAAAAATATAAATTCTTCCTGTAATCCCTTTACAAAATTATACAAGCAACATATGATTAGATCTTTACGTTATTTATATAAGTCAGAAGTTGCTTTTGAAGGGAGTTATGGAAATTGTTATCATCACGTACCAGTACCGTGTCTACACCTGCTGCAGGGACAGGAAATACCATTTCAGGATTGCTAAAATTATTGAGACCGAAACAATGGACCAAAAATTTGTTGTTATTTGCCGCGCTGCTTTTTTCTTTTGAGGAAATTCGGACGGAGACCATTCTATCGACTTTGCTAGGTTTTATTTTATTTAGCCTGGTTGCAGGCTGCGTTTATATTTTAAACGATTATGTAGATCGCGACAGAGATCGTCAGCATCCGGTGAAGATGTTCCGTCCCCTTGCTTCTGGACAGGTCAATCCGGCTCACGCCTTGCTGTTTGGAATACTGTTATTGATCTTTTCGGTCGGGACAGCCTTCGTAATGAACCCGTTATTCGGAGTGTTATGTATTGTTTATTTCCTTCTGAATGTGTCGTACTCATTTGTACTGAAACATCTCGTTATTTTGGATATGATGACTATAGCGGCTGGGTTTGTACTTCGTGCGATTGCGGGCGGTGTGCTGATCCATGTACCATTTACGCCGTGGTTTCTCATCTGTACGATGCTTTTGTCTCTATTCCTGGCTATTGGCAAACGGAGGAATGAACTTACTCTGCTTGAGGGAAATACCGGTTCACACCGTAAAGTATTGGATAATTATTCGATTACGTTATTGGATCAGTTCAATACCATTGTCACAACGGCGACCATTATCAGTTATTCGCTCTTTACGTTCACATCCGATCGCACCATTCATTTAATGTGGACGATTCCTTTGGTTATATACGGCATGTTCCGTTATCTGTATCTGATTCATATGAAGAACCAAGGGGGTTCGCCTGATCGAGTTCTATTTGAGGACAAGCCCATCTTAATCACCGTTGTTTTGTATGTCATCAGTGTTGTTTCTATTTTCGCCATTTTCGAATAAAACTAGAGTCAAAAAGCTAGAGGGGGATCAGGGTGAAAAGCACGAAAGTTGCCATCTTTGATATTGATAAAACGATTATACGCAGAGATTCCATGTTTCAGTTTGTGCATTACGGCGTTCGGCGTTACCCATGGCAGGTATGGAGACTGCCTGTAATTGCATTTCATACTGCGTTGTTCAAGGCAGGTCTGATGACCGTTGAACGTGTCAAACGTTCTTATTTCAAGAGCATAGAGCGCATGTCCGAAGAAGATCTGGAGCATTTTTTTGATACACGATTGCGTACAGCCATTTTTGCAGAGGCAAGTGTAGAGATGCAGCACCGTAAGGAAGCAGGCTATCATGTATTGCTGGTGACCGCATCTCCGCATGCCTATATGAAATATTTTAAAAATTTCCCTTGGGTGGATCATGTCATTGGTACCGATCTGGTTCGTCACTCGAATGGCTATACTTGTAGGATTGAAGGCAGCAATTGCAAAGGGGATGAGAAGGTTCGCCGTATTCAGGCCTATCTGGATGAGAAAAAGATGGTGATTGATTATGATCAATCCTGCTCTTACTCTGACTCCTTATCCGATCTTCCAGTGATGCAGTTGGTGAGTCAGCGATACTTTATTAACAAGCGCGTGCCAGAGATGGAGGCATTGTCGTGGGGGAGATAAAAGGGCGCCACACAGGCAAGCTGTTGATGCTTGTCTCCGCTTTTCTTACAGCGACGGGACAACTGTTCTGGAAGTGGGGTCTGACCGAGTGGATCTATCTGGGCATCGGCTTTCTATGTTATGGGCTGGGTGCCATTTTGATGATCAAGGCTTTTGCTTTGGAAAAGCTGTCTGTGGCCTATCCTTTGATGTGTGCCAGCTATGTGTTTGCGCTGATCTATGGTTACTTTTTGCTAGGAGAAGAAATTACGGTGCAGAAGCTGGCCGCTGTTGTGCTGCTTGGAATCGGGGTGACGTTGACCAGTGTTGATCGATAGCTGGATGATTGCTGTATTAATTGCAATGACCCTGTGTGGAGCGATGGGGGGAGCGGGTTTGAAAGCCTACGCCACCAGCCGCAAAAAGCTGCATGTTCTAATGGGGCTAGGATTTTACGGTACAGGTGCGCTGCTGAATATTGTATTGTTGAAATTTCTCCCCTTAACGGTTGTGCTGCCTGCCAATGCATTAACGTATGTGTGGACGCTCATTATAGCGCGCTTTGCCTTTAAGGAAACAGTGGGTCCTTTGCGCTGGATCGGTGTCGCTTGTATTATGGGCGGGTTGTGTTTATTGGTTTTCTAGAATAATTGAAACTGGATGTGAACGCATGAAATTTTTGGACTTCATATTTTATAATCGCAGGACCAATTGGACGGCATTTTGCCTGTTTGCGGGTTTTGCTCTTTTTTACGCTCTCATGAATGGGCCTTACGTGACATACATAGCGAATCATGCCGAGCTGCTTGGCTCATACACGCCATTTAGTACGACGCAGTTTCCACTTAATTTATTTAACTTCGATCCTTCCATGTATTATGGAGATAACAGTTCTTCGGTGATTCATCCGTTAATTTCATTTCTAGCAGTCGCGCTTGAAGCAGGTGCTCAACTGTTGGGCGGAAATTGGTTCTTTCTTGTCCTGCAGTCCCTTGTGAATGCAGGTTCGGTTGTGCTGGTATTTCTGTTTTTGAATCAAAAAGATAAACAAATCACCACACCGTTACTTTTCGCAGTACTGTTCGGTTTCAGCTCCTATCTGATGTTTACCGCGTTGATTCCGGATTCGTATCCGTACGTACAGTTTGTTATCCTGTTCTCTGTGCTGTATATGCAGTACAACCGTGAACGCAAAGATGTCCGTTACATCCCGAATGCGCTGCTGGCATCCATCAACTTTGGACTGACATCGACGAACATTGTACCGCTTGCGGCCGCCATGTTTTTTAATTTACGTACGTGGCGTAACAAATCTGTTTGGAAAAAGTATATCGGGATTATGGCACTGGCTGTTGCCTTCATTGTCGTATTGACTGGGATACAGTACATCGTGTTTGGCGGTCGCAGTTGGGTCAGCAATTGGTTGCTTGGTATTCAAAATGGGGGAACAAGCTATGCCACTCCATTTCAGTTCGCAGTTCATTGGAAGGCTCTAAGCCTGCTAACAATTAATCCGATGCTGTCACCGAAAGTGCATTTGCTGGACCCGGGCATGGTCGCGTTTGTAACGGATCTATCCCGTTCTAATCCGATCTATGTTCAGCTTACGGGAACTTTTATTCTGCTGCTGGCGCTCACGGGGTTTATTAAAGGGATCCGTGAACGGGAAGTGTGGACTCTTGTGCCATACATTCTGTTTGCATTTTTACTTCATATCGTTGTTGGTTTTGGGCTTGCGGTATTTCAATACGATATGTACCTGTATGCAGGGCACTATCTGTTTGCGTTTTTCCTCCTCGGTGGGGGCTTCGTCATCGGTCTCCGTCCGGGGCTGGGTAAAAAAGTGCTAATAGGCTTGATCATGTTATGTATTCTCGTCACCGCAGGGAACAACATCTATCGGCATGTAGAAACATTAACAACCATTAAGCAGTCCTATGATCAGTTGGAACAGGAACGTACAGTGGAATAATCAGAGGTTTTAATTATCTATATAATGAGACAAGGCCATTGGACTGTAGATCCAATGGCCTTGTCTTGTTTGGCATGATTCATTCGATATGTGCTGTTGGTTTCAAACAAAAGACCCACTGCGTTCATTACGCAGAGGGTCTCTGGGACGCTTTTAAGCAATGATTTTGGTCTTCTTGGCATTCTCGGCTGAACGTTTAGTGAGACTGCTGAGTGGACGTTTCAAAGCGAGTGCAATGATGAGACTCAGCGCGATAAACATGCATAACCACAGAATATCCTTAATGGCAGTCGACCACAGGATGCCGCCGACCGACTCACGTAGCAGGCTGATCGCATACGTGAAGGGCATGAACGGATTCAATGCCTGGAAAAAGGGCGATGTCATACTGATCGGAAACGTCCCACCGGAGCTTGAGAACTGGAACACCATGAAGATGATCGCGATCCCTTTTCCGATATTCCCAAAAACGGACAGCAAGGTGTACGTTATGGTGACAAATACGGCACTCACCAGCATGGCAAATAGGACAAACCACAGTTTATCTGCGACATAGGTGCCGAGGATCAAGATATCTCCCAGGCTGACACAGATCGCCTGAAGCAATCCAATCGTCAGAAAAGTGGCAAGACGTCCAAGATACAACTCGTATCCCCGGAACTTGCCTTCTGGATTCTCAGCTTCGGCACGAAGCAGGGAAATCAGCAGCGTTGAGCCGACCCACAAGGACAGCACGCCATAAAATGGTGACATGGCTGATCCGTAATTCGGAATCGGGTAAAGCTGCTGTTCCTTGATTTGCACCGGACTTGCTAGGAAAGCACTTTCTTCTTCAATGTCGCCGCGCAAAAGCTTGGCGAGCTCGGCAAACTGGTTATTGCCTTCGACTTCTCTAAGTTTGTCTGCTGCCTTGCTGATGGCACTTTCCAATGCAGGCAGATCATCACGTACCAGCGTGGCAACACGATGTACTCCTTGTTCGACCTCCGGAAGCTGATTTTGTACAAAATCGGATGCCTTGCTTATCTGTTTCTCAGCATTGGGCAGATCGTTCCGAACAAAATCAGCCGCTTCATTCAGCTTGGTCCCCAGCTTGGGCAGATCGTTTCGTATTAATGAAGACACTGTGTTCAAAGCTTGGATAAAGCCTTCACTTTTATTTGCGAGCGTCTCCGATATCTCATGAATCTTAGATTGTATTTGGGGCAGTTCGGTCTGGATTTTTGTCAATTCAGTCTGCCCAAACGTAATGCCTTCTTTGGCTGATGCAAGAATGTCCGCAATATCCGGAATTCGATCTCTTGCTCCCTGTAGTGTATCTGCTGAAGTGGAAAGGATAGACCTCAGCTTATCCGCACCAGCCGCAAGAGCCGGCGATATTTCGCTCTCGTAGGTGTTCATGAAATTGCTAATGCCGCTGCTAATCTCCTTGGAGAGAGCATTTAACTGGGCGATGACGTCTGCGGGTGGAGTTGTATTGCGACGCAGAGCATCACTGATAATCCCAGCCAGGCGGATTTGCAACTGAAGTTTATCTGAAATGGTGTTCAGCTGCGTAATTTTATTAGCAAGTGGATGGCTTGGAAGCAAGTTGTCGATTTTGCCCAGTAGTTCTGCCATACTGTCGACGAGTTTTACCGCAATCCCCAAGCGGGCAGCGATCCGGTCCAGATCTTCTGCTGTCGGCAGTTTAGTAAGATCCGTATTCTGCAATTGCCCAAATACGTCTGACGCAGCGTTTGCGATTTGTTGCACCAACAGCAGGTTTTGCCGGATTGCCGGGCCTATGGTCTGAAATGCTTCTTCACTGGAATCCACAAACCGATTCAAGCCTTCGGCCAGCTCAATCCCGCTACCAGCGATTTGGGATACTTTGTCCAGATCTTGCTCTGCGGCGGTTACGATAGAGAGAGCCTTATCGGTTTTATCCAGGGCCGTTTGGATGACACCAGATACCTGACCAAAGTTCGCATCCACTTCTTGAATACGTTCTACGGCTTTTTGAATATCGGGAATCCGCCCCTGAATAGCCAACACCTCGGATGCCGCATCATTAATTTGAGGCCAATACTCCTGCACCTTGAGCACATATTGTGCAGCATCATTGATTTCGGGTAGTTTTTTTTCGATTTCGACGATCTTTTGAGCATCTTTTACGATACCAGGCATGGCTTTTTCTACTTCCAGTACCTTTTGACCTGCAGCTTGTATATCCGGAAGATTTTTCTCCAGCGTGAATATGCCATTCTCCATCTTGCGCAAAGTTGGAAGCTGGGCATTAATCTCAACTCCGGCTTCCTTCAATTTGGTTAGAACAGCCTGACTGACGGCTTCCGTGAAATTTTCATTGATTTGTGTTGTAATCGCAGATACACCAGAGCCTGTGATTTTTGGAGCGATGGCATTAACCTTCTCGTTAACGGTATAGATTACCTCTGGGCGCTCCAGCTTCCCGTCAACGATACCTGTAATTTTGGTTGAAAAGTCCCCAGGAATGAGCAGGCTTGCATAATACTCTCCTGTTTGTACACCACGATCAGCCTCAGCCTGGTCCACAAAAGTCCATCCCAGCTTTTCGTTCTGTTTCAGGCTGGACACCAATTCGTCTCCAATATTGACGTTAGTTCCTGCAACAGTTGCACCCTTGTCCTCGGTTGTCACCGCAATTTTAATTCCTTGGGTGTTACTGTACGGGTCCCATACGGACTTCACGTTGACCCAGTCATACACCCCGGGTAGTAAAATAATAGCCACAATTAGAAAAATACCTGTGGGAACCTTCAAAATATGCAACCAGTCTGTTTTGTAAACTTGCCAAATGTGACGCATAACTTCCTCCTAAATGTAAATAAATGTAGGTCTTATCTTATTTCTATGTCGCGTATTTGTAAATCCTTATGTATATCGGCTTTATTGAAGCATCAATGAATTGTTTCATGTTTATAAACTTTACCCATTTCACTGGGGACTAATGCAGAGCCTTCATGTATTCCGTGTTTCTTGACGTTGAACTCTAAAATTAGAAGAGATGGATCATATTGAAAATGCCTTCAGAACTTAAAATAGTTATGACTAAACTCATTGCATGTTCCAAAGGGGGAGAGCTTTGTCTCAACTTGGATTATAGACAGAGGATTATTTTGGTTGTAAGGTCCTCTGCAATTTCCTATGGATAAATATACAGAATTATTGTATAATTATGAATAACGAATGAAATGTGATGTGTTTGGATGTTTTTCAGCCGAACTGCTGATTCTAGTTCTAAAGGGAATACAGTAGTGGAATTTCGCCTGTGATGTTGAGGTGTTGACAGAGGGTTGTCTTTCTGTCATAATTCATGAAGACAAACGGACATATTGAGTATAGAACCCTGTGAGGTCCTTCAATATGAACGACATGAATAGCACCTTTAAATCAGTCCCGTGAGACTGGCAAGGTAACGTGAACGATACATCGTTTTTTTGCTGCGGCAAATGAAGCGATGCATCCCGAGAGTAAACTTTCTTCAGAGCGGTCTGAAGTTCGGAGACTCCTTGCCAATAAACACGGCAAGGAGTCTTTTTTGTTCTCCTCGTCACGGGGCCATGATCTGAAAGGTAAATCCTGAGGAGGCTGAACGCATGAGCACAGAGACACATGTCATTATGGATGAAACCGCGATCCGCCGCGCATTAACACGGATTGCCCATGAGGTTTTGGAAAAAAACAAAGGTATTGAGGGCTGTGTACTGATCGGAATTCGAACACGGGGTGTATACCTCGCAGAACGGATCGCCGCCAAGATTGAAGAAATCGAAGGTACACCGATCCCTTGGGGAGAACTCGATGTGACCCCTTATCGCGATGATCGCTTGGATGAGAATAAAGCGAATCGCAAGGAACTGTTGACGATGACACCTGAATCACTTTCAATTCATAACAAAAAAGTGATTTTGTTCGATGATGTGCTTTATACCGGACGGACGATTCGCGCAGCGATGGATGCCCTGATGGACTGTGGAAGACCACAGAACATTCAGCTGGCGGTTCTCGCAGATCGCGGACACCGGGAACTTCCGATACGACCTGATTTTATCGGCAAGAATGTGCCGACTTCCAAATCAGAGGAGATCGTGGTTGCGCTCATGGAAACGGACGGACAGGACGAAGTCAAGATCATTCAGAACCGGGGGGAACAAGCATGATGATTACACAACCAGCATTGAAGGACCGGAGCTTGCTTGGCCTCAAGGAACTTAGTCGTGATGAGATCGAATCCATTCTGAACAGAGCAGCACACTGGGAAGCGCAGAAGGAGAAACTGGTTCCTGTACTGGAATCCCACTTCGTAGCCAACATGTTCTTCGAGAACAGCACGCGTACTCGCTTCTCATTTGAGATGGCGGAAAAACGTCTGGGTGCACAAGTACTGAACTTCACGGCGGCTGCATCAAGCGTGGAGAAAGGTGAATCCATCTATGATACGGTACGCACACTGGAGTCCATGGGCATCGACGCAGGGGTGATCCGATTGAAACCTTCGGGGGTTCTGCAACAACTGGCTCAGAAAGTGAATGTTCCACTGGTGAACGCCGGAGATGGGAATAACGAGCATCCTACACAGGCGCTGCTGGATCTCTACACGATGCGGAAGGCTTTCGGTGAGCTGAAAGGTTTGCGTGTGTCAATTATCGGAGACATCCTACACAGCCGTGTAGCTCGCTCTAATCTGTGGGCACTGCAAAAGTTTGGTGCAGATGTGCGCTTCTGCGCACCGCAAACGATGCAGGCACCGGAGCTCGCAGAACACGCACCTTATGTAGGTCTGGAAGAAGCTCTCGATGCGGATGTAGTCATGATGCTCCGAGTTCAACTGGAACGTCATAAACATGGCTTGATTACTTCGGCTGAGGATTATCGCGAACACTATGGATTGACGGAAGAACGGGCGTCACGCCTGAAACCAAGCACAATCATTATGCACCCTGCTCCTGTGAACCGAAATGTCGAGGTGGATGACGCGGTAGTGGAGAGCGCAGCATCGCGGATCTTCCCGCAGATGGCAAACGGTGTTCCAATCCGCATGGCGGTCATGGAACGTGCGATGAAACTGTAACAGGGTCTGGCTGTGGGTCATAGGCTGACGGGACGGAAGTTCTTATAGAGCAATGTGAGGGTACACGATAAAGAAAATCATCCGGCTTTTCTGGCAAGTCGGACAGAACCGAAGCGGAGGGCAATTATGCTACAGATTATAAAGAACGCGAACATCTTGAATCAACAAGGGGAACTTGAACGGAAAACGATCATTATAGATGAAGGAAAAATTCAAAAGATCGCTGGAGTGGAAGACGAAGCGGTACTGAAAGCAGAGCAATCAGCGCATAGCGTAACCGATGCTTCAGGCAAACTGGTCATTCCCGGTTTGATTGATATGCATGTGCATCTGCGTGAGCCTGGATTCGAGCATAAAGAGACGATCGAGACGGGTGCCCGTTCGGCAGCACAAGGCGGTTTTACAACGATTGCATGTATGCCGAACACAAGACCGGTAACCGACAGCGCGGATGTCGTTAAGCTGGTTTTGGATAAAGCCAAAGAAGCCGACCTGGTAAAAGTACTGCCTTATGCAGCTATTACGAAGAACGAGCTTGGACGTGAGCTTACGGATTTCGCTGCATTGAAAGAAGCGGGTGCGATTGGATTCACGGATGATGGCGTTGGCGTACAAAACGCTCAAATGATGAAAGATGCTATGAGCCTTGCAGCAAGCATGGATATGCCAGTCATCGCTCACTGCGAAGACGACTCATTGGTTGTTGGCGGATATGTGACAGAAGGCGAGTTTTCGAAGCGTCACGGTATCAAAGGTATCCCAAATGAATCTGAGGCCATCCACGTAGGCCGTGATATCCTGCTTGCAGAAGCAACGGGAGTTCACTACCACGTCTGCCACGTAAGTACGGAGCAGTCGGTTCGCTTGATTCGCCTGGCGAAGTCCATCGGTATTAAAGTAACTGCTGAGGTATGTCCGCACCATCTGGTATTGTCTGATGAGGATATCCCAGGTATGGATGCCAACTGGAAGATGAACCCGCCCCTTCGCTCACCACGCGATGTGCAAGCTTGTATCGAAGGTTTGCTGGACGGAACGCTGGACATGATCGTTACCGATCACGCGCCGCATAGCGAAGAAGAAAAAGCAAAAGGCATGGAGCTGGCACCTTTCGGCATCGTCGGATTCGAAACAGCTTTCCCGCTGTTGTACACGAAGTTTGTGGAAACAGGGCTTTGGAGCCTAGACTTCCTCGTGAAACGCATGACAGCTGATCCGGCACGGGTATTCCGGCTGGATACTGGCAAACTGGAAGAGGGAGCACCTGCGGACATCACGATGATTGACCTGAACGAGGAAAAAGCGGTTGATCCTGCAACATTCGCAACCAAAGGAAGAAACACACCATTCACAGGCTGGAAGCTGAAAGGCTGGGCCACACAAACATGGGTGGACGGCAAAAGCGTGTGGAATAATACGGTACAACAGTAAAACGGCATCTTGCTGAACCGCTACATCAATTACATCATCAGGTTTTGAATAATTGATCAAACAACTAGTCTTCATAGCTTTAAATTAAAAATGTATAGACCAGTAACAACTTTACAACTAACTCGAGGCAGACCATGCCGAGAGTCAAACATACGAAACAAAGCAAAGTTGAATGTCATGATTTTGAACTTGGACAACAACGTAACTGCGGAGCTGACAGAAAAGACCCGAAGAAACGAAGTGCTCGCCTTTATCAACAGATTCAACCCTATGAGGTTTTAATTCAAATGAATCTGTTGATAACAGCGATCAAAGGGTTTTCTGCCCACGAAGCCGCACCAAACGTAACGTCTCCCAGTTCAACTCAAAGTATTCAACGTTGATAAACACAGAGGAGTGAAATGGGATGCAGGCACAGGCAAGATTATTGTTGGAAGACGGCACACTGTTCACCGGGAAAGCGTTCGGTGCTGAAGGTGAAACAACAGGTGAGGTCGTTTTTAATACGGGAATTACAGGCTATCAAGAGGTGCTTTCGGATCCTTCTTATTGCGGTCAAATCGTAACCATGACGTACCCACTGATTGGTAACTACGGCATTACGCGTGACGACTTCGAGTCGATTCGTCCGTTCGTACATGGTTTTGTGGTACGCCGTCATGAGCCGACACCAAGTAACTGGCGTGCGGAATACAGCGTAGACGATTTGCTTAAAGAGTATGGCATCGTTGGGATCAGCGAGATTGATACACGGATGCTGACTCGCCGGATTCGTCACCACGGCACAATGAAAGGAATTCTCACAACAGGATCGAAACCTGTGGAAGAGTTGCTGGAGATGATGGGAGACACCAGCATCGCTGAGCTGCGTAATCAGGTTCCTATGACTTCTACTCAACATGTTTACAACAGCCCGGGAACGGCTGAACGCATTGTATTGGTTGACTACGGTGCAAAAACAGGGATTTTGCGTGAACTCAGCAAACGTAACTGTGACGTTGTCGTAGTTCCGCATGATGTAACAGCGGACGAAATCCGCCGCATGAACCCGGATGGCATCCAGCTGTCCAACGGCCCTGGGGACCCGAAAGACGTTCCTCACGCGGTTAAAATGATCAGTGAACTGCTCGGCGAATATCCGATCTTCGGAATCTGCCTGGGTCACCAACTGTTCGCACTTGCGGCAGGAGCCGACACAGAGAAGCTCAAGTTTGGACACCGTGGCGGAAACCACCCGGTTAAAGAACTGGAGAGCGGACGTTGCTTCATCACATCTCAGAACCACGGTTACACTGTAAACGAAGAATCCGTGAAAAATACGGAGCTTGAAGTGACACATATCAACAATAACGATAAGACCATTGAAGGTCTAAAACATAAAACATTCCCGGCGTTTTCCGTTCAGTATCACCCGGAAGCAGCGCCAGGACCATATGATAACAGCTATCTGTTCGACCGCTTTATCGAGATGATTCGGGAACACAAGATTACTCACCCGCAACAGCCGCGTCAAGCCGTACTGGCAGCCGCAGTGAAAGGAGCACAATAACATGCCGATTAACAAAGATCTCAAAAAAATCCTGGTGATTGGTTCAGGTCCAATCGTCATCGGTCAAGCGGCCGAGTTCGACTATGCCGGTACACAAGCATGCCAGGCACTGAAAGAAGAAGGCGTGGAAGTTGTACTCATCAACAGCAACCCGGCTACGATCATGACGGATACCAACATGGCTGACAAAGTATACATCGAGCCAATCACACTGGATTTTGTAACGCAAATTATTCGTCAGGAACGTCCAGACGGTTTGCTGCCTACCCTTGGTGGTCAAACAGGTCTGAACATGGCTGTGGAACTGGCACGTGCCGGTGTGCTTGAACGTGAGAATGTTAAACTACTCGGAACTCAGCTCACTTCCATTGAGAAAGCGGAAGACCGTGACTTGTTCCGTGATCTGATGCGCGAGCTGGAACAGCCTGTACCTGAGAGTGTAATCGTAACTACACTTGAGGAATCACTTGATTTTGCGAATGAGATTGGTTATCCAATCATCGTCCGTCCAGCTTACACGCTTGGCGGAACAGGCGGCGGAATCTGTGCCAACGAAGAAGAACTGCGTGAGACAGTCGTAGCAGGTATTCGGTATAGCCCGATCGGTCAATGTCTGGTTGAGAAGAGCATCGCAGGCATGAAAGAAGTCGAGTATGAGGTTATGCGGGACAAAAACGATAACTGTATCGTGGTCTGCAACATGGAAAACTTTGACCCGGTAGGTGTTCATACAGGTGACAGTATCGTTGTGGCACCAAGCCAGACGTTGTCTGACCGTGAATATCAAATGCTGCGCTCAGCTTCCCTGAAAATTATCCGTGCCCTCAACATTGAAGGTGGATGTAACGTACAGTTTGCGCTTGATCCGCACAGCTTCCAATACTATGTTATCGAAGTTAACCCACGGGTAAGCCGTTCTTCGGCACTAGCTTCCAAAGCAACGGGATATCCAATTGCTAAGATGGCTGCCAAAATTGCAATGGGTTACACACTGGACGAAATCGTGAATCCGGTAACGGGCCAAACATATGCATGCTTTGAGCCAACACTGGACTATATCGTGAGCAAAATCCCACGCTGGCCGTTTGACAAGTTTATCTCAGCGAACCGCAAACTGGGTACACAGATGAAAGCGACAGGCGAAGTTATGGCGATTGGCCGTACATTCGAAGAGTCAATTCATAAAGCTGTTCGTTCCCTGGAAATCGGCGTACACCGTCTGTATCTGAAAGATGCCGAAACCCTTGATGAAGAAACGCTGAACGAGCGTCTGGTCAAAGCTGACGATGAGCGTATCTTCCTGATCGCTGAAGCATTCCGCAGAGGGTATACATTGCAACAGCTTCAAGATCTGACGAAGATTGACTGGTGGTTCCTGGATAAACTCGAAGGGCTGATCCGCTTCGAAGATCGCATTCGTGAGGAATCCGAATTGTCCTCCGAAACCTTGTATCAAGCGAAGCGTCTTGGTTTCACAGACCGTGCCATTGCTGAGCTGCGGGCTGAAGGTCAACCAGGAGGTACGCTAACGAAAGAAGCTGAAGTCAGAGCACGTCGTGAAGAGGAAAACCTTCGCCCAGTCTACAAAATGGTAGATACATGTGCAGCTGAATTTGAAGCAACAACGCCATATTACTACTCTACTTACGAAACTGAGAATGAAGTCATTCCTTCAGATAAGAAAAAAGTAGTTGTGCTTGGTTCCGGTCCAATCCGGATCGGTCAAGGGATTGAGTTTGACTACTCAACAGTACACGCAGTATGGGCTCTGCAAAAAGCAGGCTATGAAGCAGTTATCATCAATAACAACCCGGAGACCGTGTCTACGGACTTTAATACATCAGATCGCTTGTACTTTGAACCCCTGTTCTTCGAAGATGTAATGAACGTAATCGAACAGGAACAGCCTGTAGGTGTTATCGTACAGTTTGGTGGCCAAACGGCAATCAACCTGGCAGCACCACTGCGTGCCGCTGGTGTAACGATTCTCGGAACAGATCTGGAAAACATTGATGAGGCAGAGGATCGCAAGAAGTTCGAGCGTTTGCTCTCACGTCTGGAAATTGCACAACCAAAAGGGAAAACAGTCATTTCGGTAGATGATGCGGTTGAAACGGCTCAAAGTCTGGGCTACCCGGTACTGGTTCGTCCTTCCTATGTACTCGGCGGTCGTGCGATGGAGATTGTGTACTCCGATGCAGAATTGCTGACATATATGGAGCAGGCGGTTAAAATCAATCCGGAGCATCCGGTCCTGATCGACCGTTACATGATGGGTAAAGAGGTTGAGGTTGACGCGATCTGTGATGGTGAAACGGTACTGATTCCGGGGATCATGGAGCATATCGAGCGCGCAGGGGTTCACTCCGGCGACTCCATCGCGGTTTATCCGCCACAGCACCTGTCCCAGGATCTCAAAGAGAAAATTGTAGAGATTACAATCAAGATTGCAAAAGAACTGAAAACGATCGGTTTGGTTAACATCCAGTTTGTTATCCATAAGGGTGAAGTGTACATCATCGAGGTGAACCCGCGTTCATCCCGTACAGTACCTTTCCTGAGCAAAGTAACCAACATTCCGATGGCGAACTTGGCAACACAAGCCATTCTGGGCGTGAAGCTAAAAGACCTCGGATATGTGGACGGTCTGTGGCCTGAATCGGATCATGTTTCCGTAAAAGTTCCGGTCTTCTCCTTCGCGAAGCTGCGTCGTGTGGAACCAACGCTTGGACCTGAGATGAAATCCACAGGTGAGGTTATGGGTCGTGACCCGAATTACGCTAAAGCGTTGTTCAAAGGTCTCATCGGTGCAGGCATGAAGATCCCAGCTACCGGAGCAATCGTGGTAACGGTAGCCGACAAAGACAAAGAGGAAGCTGTTCCACTGCTTGAAGGTTTCTATAGACTGGGATACAAAATCATGGCTACCGGAGGTACGGCAGCTGCGCTTGAAGCAGCGAACATTCCGGTGACGACGGTAAATAAATTAAGTGAAGGTTCGCCGAACATTCTCGATATGATTCGCAGCGGCGAAGCAAACTTTGTGTTCAACACGCTGACCAAAGGCAAAACCCCGCAGCGTGACGGATTCCGTATTCGTCGTGAGGCGGTAGAGAACGGCATTGTATGTATGACTTCACTGGATACGATCCGTGCCCTGTTGATCATGCTGCAAACGATCAACTTCTCCTCTGAGGCTATGCCAGCTCTTGTACAATAAATAAGACGATTTGTCACTGATCAAGGACATCAGTCAGCCTTCGGGCTGGCGGGATGTCCTTTATATCGGGCAAAAACGGAAAAATCAAGCTTTTGGAAGGAGCGCTGGAATATGAATCACCCGAATTTCAACGAAATGGCTGGCCGTCTGATGGTGGCACTCGATTATCCCGGAGTAGAGCAAGCACAGGAATTGGTACAAGCTTTAGAAGGCATTCCCTGCTATCTGAAGGTGGGCATGCAGCTCTTTTACGCCGCTGGCCCGGACTTCATTCGCGAGCTGAAGTCGAAGGGGTACTCGGTATTCCTTGATGTGAAGATGCATGATATTCCCAACACGGTTCGTGGGGGTGCTGAAAGTATCACCCGTCTGGGAGTGGATATGTTCAATGTACATGCAGCTGGAGGTACAAGCATGATGCGTGCTGCCCGTGAAGGTGCAGAGGCGGCTCTGGCTGCTGATCCTTCTCTTCGCAGACCTGAGATTATTGCGGTTACCCAGCTGACCAGTACCAGTCAGGAAACGATGAATACCGAGATCGGCATCCAGGGCAGCGTTGAGGCAGCAGTAGTCCGTTATGCAGGACTGGCCCATGAGGCAGGTCTCGATGGCGTCGTTGCTTCCCCGCTGGAAGTACCGGCGATCCGCGCAGCCTGTGGCAGTGATTTTCACACGGTCACACCAGGCATTCGTCCAGCGGGAAGTGGCCTCGGAGACCAGACTCGTGTCCTGACGCCAGGTGAAGCCATTGCCAGAGGCAGCCATTACATTGTTGTAGGCAGACCAATTACGGGCGCTCCCAATCCGCGTGAAGCGGCAGAAACCATTTTGAAGGAGATGTTGAACGCATGATCGAACTTACTGAAATTCCTAACCATATTGCTTCCCAACTGTTGAAAATTAAAGCGGTAGCGCTGCGGCCGCAGCAGCCATTCACCTGGACATCCGGCATCAAATCACCAATCTATTGTGATAACCGTCTAACGATGTCTTATCCCGAGATTCGTAACGACATCGCTGAAGCTTTTGCTGCGATCATTCGTGATCAATACCCCGATGCAGAAGTCATCGCAGGTACTGCAACTGCGGGTATCCCACATGCTGCATGGGTGGCGCAAAAGCTGAATCTACCGATGGCTTACATTCGTGATAAAGCCAAAGGACATGGCAAAGAGAACCTGATTGAAGGTCTGATCACTGAGGGGCAGAAGGTTGTTGTCATTGAAGACCTGATCTCGACAGGTGGCAGTTCAATCAAGGCTGCTGAAGCAGTACGTGTAGCTGGGGCGACTCCACTGGCAGTACTGGCGATTTTCAGCTATCAGCTGGACAAAGGCATTAAGGCTTTTGAAGAAGCGGGAATTCCGCTGCAAACTCTGTCCAATTACACAGCTCTGATGGATGTAGCTTTGGCTGAGGGTACAATTCAGGAAAGTGATTTTGAACTGCTCAAATCCTGGCGTGAAGATCCTTCTTCATTTGGTAAATAATATCATTCACACCGGATTGAAAGGTTTGCTTGTGAACGGTATCAAAATTGTAATGATTGCCGCCATAGAGGCAAATTCATCGAATATTCAAGAGGCATCCCGCTCGTTGGGGTGCTTTTTTCGTTTGTTCATCAAAATATTAACTTTTTCACGGGAACGTTGTAAAAAGCTTGTAACTTTTAGTTGTGATCCGTCGTTTATAATGCAGTGTAGTATGGAATAGATTTCTATTTTTAGTGTCTTGATGAAGTGAACGGGATATGAAGAAAGGATGAGCGTGATTGCTGGCATGAAGAATTTATTTTCCAAAATCAGACCTGCCAAGAGCCAGTCAGGCGAGGACAGTGCAGTCGGACAAACGGAGCATAGGGAACCAGTCGCGCAGGAGGAATCGGCATACATAAGTGAACCGCAGAATACATCCATCGATCCGCACGACATAACCAGTGAAACAAGCCAGGAGGAAGTTGCGGTTGCAGCAGCTGAACCTGAAGTGAAGTCCGAGTCCTCCAAGAAGGATCTGTTGCCTCCATATGACGGACCTGTGCTGGAGGTTCGCAATGTTCATCGCAGTTTCCAGACGGGTAGCCGTATTATTCATGTGCTCAAAGGCATCGATATGGAAGTGAACCCGCAACAGCTGGTGATGTTGAAAGGGCGGTCAGGTTCAGGGAAAACGACGCTGCTCAATATGTTGGGTGGGCTGGATCAGCCATCAAGTGGAGATATTCTGTTCTCCGGCCAGCCTCTTCAGGATTGGGGCGACCGGCGGCGGACCGCTTTGCGGCGCAGAGAAATTGGTTTTATTTTTCAGGCGTATGCACTTATGCCTTTGTTGTCTGCCTGGGAAAATGTAGAGCTGTCGCTGCGCATGGCGGACGTGCCGCGTTCGGAATGGAAGGACCGGGTAGGTCATTGTCTGGATCTGGTCGGACTAACCAAACGGGTCAAGCACCGTCCATTCGAGATGTCCGGGGGAGAGCAGCAGCGGGTGGCCATCGCCAAGGCGATAGCCCACAGACCGAGATTATTGCTCGCGGATGAGCCGACAGCTGAACTCGATTCCAAAATGGGAGCACAGGTTATGGCTGTATTTCGCAATATTATTGAAGTTGAACAAGTAACGATCTGTATGACTACACACGATCCTACGATTTTGGAGGTTGCGGACCATGTTTATGAAATGGCGGACGGCAGATTTATCAAGTAAAGGGGCCGCTCCGAAGAGGGGGAAACGCGCAGCGCTTATTGTGCTTAGTGCGATAGTGGCTGCAACGATGTCCGGCTGCTCTTTGCTGCCGGCTGAGACAGAGGAAGAAGTACTTCCGCCGATTACACCGCCAACGATCTCCAAGAAGCCGGAATATGAAGTTCGGACGGAGACGCTGGAGAAGAAAGTAAGCGGAAGCGGCAAGATGATGAGCCAGCGGGAGGAAAAGGTGTATTTTACGCTGGACGGTATGCATATCAAAGAGTTGAATGTAAAACCAGGGGATAAAGTGAAAAAAGGTCAACTTCTCGCTGTTCTTGATGTAGAGAGCGTGGAGAAGGAAATCCGGGCCAAAAACCTGCAGATTCGCAAATCGGAAGTGCAAATGAAGGAAACGCTTCGCAAACGGGATGAGATGGACCCGGTAGAGTTCGAAGAGTCCACGATTGCCTTTGAAGAGCTACGTCAGGAACTCGCCGATCTGGAGGATCAGTTGGGTAAAGCCACTTTGACCGCTCCATTCGGTGGAACAATCATTGCTGTACAGGTGGAGAAGGGCGCGGCTGTCAAAGCTTATGACCCGATTGCGACCATAGCAGATACATCCAACCTGGTTGTCGCAGCTACGTTTGCCAAGGAAGATCTGGAAAAGTTCTCGGCTGGCATGAAGGCGGATGTGGACATTAATGGCGCAGGCAAAGTGGCTGGCAAAGTCAAAGTGATGCCTGTTGCCCAAGCATCGGGAAGTGGAAGTGGTACCGGCGGAGGTTCAGGAGAAGGCGGAACGCCTCCAGCAAAAGAAAGCTTGGATCAATATGTGATCGTCTCGCTGGCGAAAATGCCGAAGGGTGTTGAACGCGGTACACCTCTAACGGTGTCAATTGTCACGCAGCGTACAGAGAACGCGATTGTCATTCCTGTATCCGCTCTGCGCTCCATCGGTTCAAGAACGTACGTGCAAGTGGTGGAGAGTGATGGAAGCAAGCGTGAAGTGGACGTAGAAGTCGGGCAGCAGACATCCACGGATGTGGAGATTCTGAAAGGTCTGACCGTTGGACAGAAAGTAGTGGGCCGCTAATGGGGCTGCCATTGCTTCGACTGTTGTTCCGCAAAATGTGGAACACTCGCTGGATGACGTTCAGCACACTGATCGGACTGATTGTGGCGGTAGCGTTCACCGTTAGTATTCCAATGTATGCCGATGGTGCGCTGAAGCGGGTCGTGGCCCAGACGCTGCAGGATAACAGTGAGGGACTGCCAGCCGGCTCGTTGCTCATGAGTTACCAGGCACCTGGTGGTGTGAAGACAGACACACGTGGTCTGGAAGAGGTGGATCGATATATTCGTGAGGATGTGCCTCGTGACATCGGATTTCCTTTTCATACGTATGTGAACTCCCGTTCCATCCGCAGCACGGAAGTGAACCCGGAAGACCCGACGAAAGTGGATGCCAGCCGGGTCCGCAGCATGAGTCTGGGTACGATGACAGGCCTGGATGCACAGGTTAATTATTCTGCGGGAGTGAAGCCGGGCAACCAGGTCAAGGACGATACGATTGAAGCGGTTATGCTCGAAGAGGGTATGTATCGTAACGATCTGCATATCGGAGATGTTCTGGAATATCCGATTTACAGCGGTCTCGATATTACGTTGCGTGTGAAGATTATAGGTTCTTTCAAAGCCGATGATCCTAGCAGCCCGTATTGGGTACAGGGATTTGACGGTATGATGAATGGACTATATGTGGATGAATCGGTATTTAATAATGTTTTGTTAAAGGAAAAAGGGATCCCTCTTCAGAATTCACGTTGGTATTATGCATTTGATCTGAAAGAGATTCAAACGAGCCAGCTCTCGGGATTGACCTCTGTGCTGGAAAGGCTGGATATCGATCTGTATCAGCGGTTGAAGGATACGAAAGTGGACATCACCTTCGGGGATCTGTTGAAACAATTCCGCAGTCAGAGTCTGCAATTGCAGACCATGCTGTTCACATTGGCAGCACCGATGATTGCGATGGTCTTTTATTTTATAGCCATGAATGCTAGACAGTCACTACAAAAGCAGGAAAGTGACATCGCGGTTCTTCGCAGTCGCGGAGCTTCTGCCCGGCAGATCTTCTCTCTTTATCTGCTTGAAGGTATATTCCTGGGAGCGATTGCTCTTGTCATCGGCCCGTTTCTTGGATGGTTTATGGCGAAAAGCATCGGTTCAGCGAGCGGATTCCTGTCGTTCGTGGATCGGAAATCCATTCCAATTGGAATATCAAAGGAAGCCATCCTGCTTGGCCTTATCGCCGTGTTAGTGGCAATCATAGCCTCGCTCATTCCGGCAGTAACCTATGCGCGGGCCACGATTGTATCGGCTAAGCGTCGGCAAGCACGTACAGATCGTGCGCCGGTATGGCAGCGCTGGTTCCTGGATATCGCGCTGTTGGGGCTCGCAGGATATGGATACTACTTGTTCTATGAACGGCAAATGTTGACGTTCCAGACCGGAATGACGACAGATCAGCTTCAGGTGCAGCCGTTTCTGTTCTTTGTACCGGCACTCGCGATCTTTGCACTGGGACTGTTCTTCTTACGGTTGTTCCCGTGGATTTTGAAGCTGATACAGCTGATCGGGCGTAAGTTTCTCCCGGTTCCACTGTATCTGACACTGACGCAACTTTCGCGTTCATCATCTTCTTATTATCCCTTGATGATCCTGCTTGTATTGACACTCGGACTCGGTGTGTATAACTCGGCGGCGGCTCGTACCATTGATCTGAACTCAACCGAGCGCACATTATATCGCTATGGTTCGGATGTTATTATGCAGACGGTATGGGAAGGCACACCTGAGGTTAAGCCAACGGGTTCCGGACAAAACGGAGGTTCAGGCGGTGGACAGGGTGGAGGAAACGGTAGTGGTGGTTCTGGAGGCGGCGGTAACGGTGGTGGAGGTGGAACAGGTGGGGGCGGTGGTACTTCACAACCCACGAAGATGATCTATTCCGAGCCACCTTTTGAAGTGTTCCGCAGCCTGAATGGTGTCGAACATGCAGCGAGAGTGCTGCAAACGAAAGGCAATATTATTGTCTCTGGCAAATCAGGTGGACAGGGAATGCTGGTGGGGATCGACAATGTGGATTTTGCCCAAGTGGCGTGGTTCCGCAACGATCTGTTCCCGGCTCATCCTTATAAGTACCTTGACTTGCTTGGAAAATATGAAGGGGCCGTATTGATCTCTTCCAAATTTGCAGACAAATTCAAGCTCAAAACCGGAGACCTCGTCTCCATTGGTGTACAGGGCCAGGCGATTGAATTTGTGGTCTTTGGCATTATACCTTACTGGCCTGCCCAGTATCCGGATCAGATGCCGTTTTTCATTGCCAATCTGGATTATATCTATGATCAGGTGCCTCTGATTCCATATGAGGTCTGGCTTAAGATGGAGCCGGATGCCAAAGTTGCTCCTTTGATGGAGAAACTTGCAGCTGAAGGCATTGAGTTATCGTCTGTACGCGATGTGCGTACAGAGCTGGTATCCCAGGGCAAACATCCATCAAGGGGTGGAGTGTTCGGCATATTGAGTCTCGGATTCCTTGTGTCGGTGATTATTTCCCTAATCGGATACATTCTGTACTGGTTCTTCAATCTATCCGGGCGTGTAGTACAGTTCGGTGTCCTGCGGGCGATGGGGTTATCCAGGGCGCAATTGAGCGGTATGTTGCTGCTGGAGCAGGTGTTCACGGCAGGTCTGTCCATCATTCTTGGTATTGGCATTGGTCAGGTATCCAGCCGTCTGTTCCTGCCCTTCCTGCAAACGACAGATAATGTGTCCGCACAGGTACCTCCGTTCCGAATTGTATTTGAAGAGAAAGATATGTTGCAACTGTACGGCGTGACCGTGGTCATGCTGATCATTGGAGCAACGATGCTGCTGTGGCAAATCCGCAGGCTGCGTGTTCACCAGGCAGTCAAAATGGGAGAGGAGAGGTAAACGTGATCCAATGCGAAGGACTTGTCAAAATTTTTAAATCCAGCGATGTGGAAGTCGTTGCCCTTCAAGGTCTCAATCTGACTGTCAATCAAGGTGAAATGATGGCCATTATCGGTAACAGTGGTAGTGGTAAATCCACATTGCTCAACATTCTGGGTGGACTTGATCGTCCAACAGCTGGTACAGCCGTTGTCGGGGATTGGGATTTGCTGAAAATGACAGATGCCCAATTGGTGGAGTACAAACGTCACACCGTAGGGTTCATTTGGCAAAATAACGGCCGTAACCTGCTGCCATACCTTACAGCACTGGAAAACGTGGAAACGCCCATGATTTTGGGAGGCAAGAGAGATCGCGCCTATGCCATGCAGCTGCTGGAGTGGGTTGGACTGAAGGATCGCATGCACAACAAGCTGCATCAATTATCCGGTGGGGAGCAGCAGCGGGTGGCAATTGCCATCTCGCTATCGAATCGCCCCAAGCTGCTGCTTGCCGATGAGCCAACAGGTTCGGTGGATTCAGAGACATGTGATACCATCATGGGCATTTTTCGCAAAATGAACAAGGAGCTCGGGGTCACGATTGTAATTGTTACTCATGATCTAACCCTTGCTGGTAAGGTGGACCGCATCGTGGCGATTCGGGACGGTTTGACTAGCACCGAGTTTGTGAAACGCAATCCGAATCTGGATGACGAACATGGCTTATCGGAGGCAGGAGCCCCGGATATTCATGAAGCTTTTGTCATTATTGACCGGGCGGGACGTCTTCAGGTGCCCAAGGAGTATCTGGAGGCGCTGTCCATTGATAATCGTGCCACATTGGAATTTGACGGTGAACGTATTGTCATTACACCGCCAAGATAATTTTAGAGGGGGAATTGGGAGATGAAGAACAGGTTTTGGGGAAAACGGGTGCTAGCCGTGCTGGCTACAGCCAGTCTGGCTTTGCCGCTGCTTGCGGGTTGTACAGCGAGTGAGTCCAAGGATAACGAGCAGCGTGTACTGCGTGTAGCGACGTTATGGGGGGGGCAGGATGACAGTTATTTCCGTCAGCAGTTTACCGATGCTTTTGAATTGACACATCCAAATATAACGATTGAAGTTGTACCAGCGGTAGATCAGGGCAGCATGTATGGGTATGGTAACCAGGAAGAACAGCAGGACATTCCGGATACGATGGAAAGCTTGAAGAAGATTATGACAGGGGATAACCCGGTAGACGTCATCGTGGCTGATACGGCGACAGTCAAGTCGTTAATTCAGGAAAACATGGTGAAACAACTGGACCCACTGATGCAGGAAGACAAGTTTGATACTACGGATATTGTGCCAAGTGTTCTCGAAGGAATCAAGGATTTGGGAGATCAGAGCATCTACGCTTTGACGCCAACGTTTTCCTCTTCAGCTTTGTTCTATAACAAGGGTATGTTTGAAAAAGCAGGCGTGGAGCCTCCAACGGATAACATGACTTGGGATGATATTTTCAACTTGGGTACACGCCTTACCAAAGGTGAAGGAAAAGACCATGTATTTGGTTTCTCTTTCAGTACCTATCAAGGCGGTTCTCCATACTATACGATGTCGCAGTATTATAACTCTTTGCAGCTGAAAATTTTTGATGACAAAGCGGAGAAAATGACTGTAGATTCTCCTCAGTGGGAGAAAGTATGGAGCACGATAAGCAAACTCGCCTTAGATAAAGTCATCCCTAAAGGAGACGAACCGCAGGATAATCAGGATGAGAGTGGACGTTATAATCCGCTTCAGGGTGATCTGTTCCTGAGTAGCAAAACAGCCATGGTGATTGGAGATTACAGTTACATTAATCAATTGATTGATGCCAATAAAAATGCGGATAAAATGAAAGATTTTACGAAGGTAGACTGGGATGTTGTCACTCCTCCAGTTCATCCGGAGGCTCCTGAAATTGGAGGCAATATTTATCTGAGCAACCTTATGGCCATTAATAGTTCAGCTCAGAACCCTGATGATGCGTGGGAATTGATCAAGTATATGAACAGTGAAGATTGGGCGAAGATCAAAGCGCGCAGCAGTTATGAGATGGTTTCTCGGAAAAGCTTCATTAAACCGAAGGATGGTTTGGATTACAACATTCAGGCATTCTATACATTGAAACCTGTACCTCCGACCAATACGAACTTGGATAAAATGTATCAAAAAATGCCGAACCTGTGGCAAGTAAGTGATAAGGGTATGGAATACTTCAATCAAGTTCTTGCGAACAAAAAAACACCAAAAGAAGCGCTTGGTGAATGGGCAGCCAAAGGGAACGAGATGCTGGAGAAATTGAAAAAGAACCCTAAAGCCACGTTTCAATAAAAGTTAGATGATCTTGTAATAAAATCATAGATGCAGCCGCTGGAGATTTATATCTTCGGCGGCTATTTTTATGGAATTGGGGTATTCTACAAAAGCAGGGATAAATGATGACTTCAAGAAAGGACGAGTGGAATGCACTGGGTATATTTCAGCAAATTGTATGCAACCAAATTTCAGGCAGGGTGTCTTGCAAAACGGATGGAGCAGGATGGTTGGATTTATGGCCATAACGAGCCGGCTGAAGTGGAAGTATATCGTTCAAAAAAGGGGAGATATGGTGTACGCTTTATCCCCTAAACATTACCCCTTGACTTAATGGGTAGGTATGGTGTATATTAATTAAGTCGCTGTTTTAATATTTCTTACTGACGCGGGGTGGAGCAGCCCGGTAGCTCGTCGGGCTCATAACCCGAAGGCCGCAGGTTCAAATCCTGCCCCCGCAATTTAGTTTTACTGGATGATTCACAGCCATCATCTGAACGTTATACATTTTTGTTCAGGGCCCTTAGCTCAGTTGGTTAGAGCGGTCGGCTCATAACCGATTGGTCACAGGTTCGAGTCCTGTAGGGCCCATTCTCTCAAAACCCTTGCGTAGCAAGGGTTTTTTTCTATTTATAGGCTCCTCGGAGCGATTAGGCTTGAGTGGGGAAAGGCCATATTTTAAAGCTTGCTAACGGATTTGCTAATGGAGACTTTTATTCCACGGGTTCAAGTTGCTTTTCTGCGATATTGAGTTCATTTTCAATTCTGTCAACGGCTTCTTCCTGCATGATCGGCAACAGATGTGAGTACCTCTCTTTGAACATCGCCGGAGTCATGCCCAAGCATTCGGCGGCAACCTTTGGATTTATTCCAATCGCTAGTAAAAATGAAGCATGAGTATGACGCTGCTTCACATAATCTTTGGAATACTTTTTCCTGAGCTAAGCATAAAAGCCTTTGGTGGCACGCGGGGTAAGTGCCTGCAACTTCACTTTACCGAGTACAGGTATAATTCGGGCCTCGATAATGGTTTTTTCAGTATCGTAGGACGTTGGCTTGAAATTAGGCTTTGCATGTGTTTCAAGATACTCATAGAGATATTTTTCTAAGGTGATGTTTGTTGTCTTAACATCTAATCCTTTCTCGGCATCGGTCATTGCCTTTCTGTAAGCTGATCAAGCTGATGCTTCAGTTTTAAATCCCCTTTTATTTTTTTGGTTTCTTTCACCGGTTAATGCATCCGGGGGGAGATCGAAAACATACGTGTACGTTTTTCCTCTTGGATATACACGGCCTTTCATAAGTTCCTCCTTAGAAATTTTAATCATAAGAATAATTTTTTGTTTGCAACACTCCCCTCAAGATTTCAAAAGTTCAAAGCATCGTCTATTGTTTCCATTGATAAAAATAGCCGTGTCGACAGTTTGCCAAGTCGCCATGCCACGCGCGATAAGTTTATAGCAACGAAGCCCTTGCGATCCTGCCGGATCGAGAGATCCCCGGATAGTATAGTCGCTGAATCATGGGACATATAAGAGGGCATGTCTGTCGCAGCTTACATAATTTCCACCAACCTCGATTACTAACGGGTTGTCCCAGTCAAAGCCGTCAGGTTGTTCGATGATCAGGGTGTCTGGCCGGGAGCAATCGCCATCCCAATTGTAATAAGCGCGAATAAATAGGTTGCAACGATTCGCGGTGTAACTTTCTGGAGAGTCACGAATGATTTCACGAGTGGCAGCAGTTGATTCAATGGCGGATAGAAATTCACCTTGCCTAATACGATCTTCAATTTGCTCATAGCGTATTTTTGCAAAATTTAGCGGGACACTGAATTCCCGGGAGATGTATCCTATAGCTTCACTTCTCACTGATGACAAATTTAACTTTTCAATCATAAAGAAGGGGATGGCGGTGTAGAAAACAAGACGGTCTGCTTCACTCTCCTGCGCTTTGGTGAAAAGCTTGGGCATTATTGTTTCGGCCATTGAACAGTTGCAACGCCATTGCCAGCATGAATTGCTCGGATGTACTCCAACCTTTGGAAGCCCGTTTGAGTTCATCCACTTTTACAGTAAGCACCTTCTGATTCGATCAGATAAAAATGTCCCTTCATTCAACAGTGATAAGACAATAATGTCCGATCGAAACACTTATGATCAGACACATATGTCCGATCATAAGTCGAATTCGGGTAGTGATCAGACTGAAATGTCCGATTCAAAAGATATTAAAGATCTTACTACTACTACTATTTTTTTGAAAAAGAGTGGTGGGAAAAAGAGAACCAAAATCCTGATCCTCATACGGACGGGATGATTACCCTTTTGAACGCTTACTGCAAGTTGCATAAGAAAATCGACTTTCATGTAACTCAAACGGAACGCTTAGCCATGGGTAAGATGGTCGCCGGGGGATGCCGGTAACCTTTACCCCTCACTACTATGACAAGCCTGTATAAGGCAAAGCAGGAACGTGAGGGCGATGATTTTCAGCAGACTAACAGCTTTTCTTATTACCTTCCAGGGATATAGGAAGCTTGGGGAATGGCAATGCCGCTAGTACGCCGAAACGCAATAAGCCAACTTCACCCCGAAACAGCAAGCAGGATAAGCTTGCGGAACTGCGGGCTAAAGCAGAGGAGGCAAGGAAACTTGAAGAGAGCGCAAGTTATTGACTTGCTGCTTAAGCTTCAAAAAAAATATACACACCAAATCGACACCAGCGATGCCTAGATAGAACGGCTTTATGATCACCTGAAGGATTTCCCGTTTGACGTAGCCGCTGAAAACGTTCGTAGGCACATTCAGACCAATTCCTTTCCACCAAAAATCAGTCAGATTCGCGGCAAGATAGGCGATCAGCGGGAAATAGAGTAGCAGAAGGAAGAAACGGCCGCATACTTGGCACAAAGAGACACAGGACGTGCCGATGTAGTGCTGTGCCTGCAGGATGGAAGGAGACGTTTTATGCAAACCTTGGAATTACGCGAACAGCCGAATAGCCCAGCCGCAGATGCAACAGTACTCGGTGCAATCCTTATGTACAAGACGCGAGATGCTGTAGATATGGCATCAGCACTTCCCCCAGAGGCTTTCTACAATCCGGCACATCGTCAGATTTTCAAGGCAATCATGGCACTATATAAAGCTGACAGCCCGATAGAGCTTCCTTCGCTTTCGAGTTAACTTCACAGCATGACGCAATCGGAGAAGATCGGCGGTACAAGTTATCTGCTGAAGCTTGCTCATGAGGAGCTGACCGCTGTAAACGTTGGATTCTATATCGGCGTTCTTGAGGACAAATACACCTTAAGACAGGCCATTCACGCAACAGAGCAGCAGATCGAGCTTGCTTATGAGAGTGACGATGCCGGAATGGTTGTAAATAGTATGCTAAATGACTCGGCTGCATTATCGAATCAGGCTTCCTTAGATGAAGACTTCACGCCTATCAAAAAAGTGTTGTTCAAGGTGATCGAATCCACTGAAGAAAGATGCGAGAATGTCAAGAATGGTATCACATCAGGGCTTTACACCGGATATAGGGATTTTGACGGTATTACGGCAGGGCTACACAAGGGTGAATTGATTATCGTTGCAGCCCATCCTTCTGTTGGGAAAACTGCGTTTGCAGTGAATATTGCTCAAAATGTGGCTGTTAAAACCGGGGAAACCGTAGCGATATTCAGTCTTGAAGTGTAAGATGAATCCTTTGGACAGCGCATGGTGAGCGCGGAAGTTAACCCGGATGCCAATGCAATTCGTACCGGAGAAATGAAGGCACATGACTGGGCTAAATTTTATGCAGCTGCTTCGATTCTCGGTGATGCGAATATTTTCATCGCTGACCCGGGTGTGATCACTGTGCAGGAGATCCGGACAAGATACCGCAGGTTGAAGGAAAATCACGGTCTTGGCTTTATCGTCATTGATTATCTCCAGTTAATTCAAGGCAGTGGAAAAAGGAAATATGGGACAACAATCTCTTTAAAGAACGTTTCCAACCGAGCGTTGAAGAGGTAAACACTGAGGGAATGGCATTTAAGTTTTCTGTTTTCAAGGCAGAAGACATTGATTTGCTTACACACGAAGAAAAGGTTGCTCTTGGTCATATAGCGGAAGCAATCGAAGATACCGCGGAATACGTATTTGGTTATCAATACTGACGAAGTTATTGATATTTTGAAGCGCAACGGACACTGGGGTTGATACGCAGTACGTGATTGCTTAGAATGCTGCACAGTAGACGCAAACTGTGGAGGAATAAGGTTGAAAGTTACTAAGGGAATTATCAACACTTTTGAGTAATACATGAAAGTAAAGCGTAGAGAAAAGGAGCTTTTAACTGCACTGTATGACTGGATGAATGCCCAAGGAATCGACACTACGGATAATGAGTTTGCAGACGCTATTGCCGTGAGGATTGGGAAAAGCCAGTTTGATTCATCTGAACACTTTTTCAGTGACTTATAACGATTTATTGATGGCGAAAAGGTGGGTTACGGTTAATGCGCAGTTCGAAGATGATGTTCAGAAAGGAATTTTTTAGCATGGACGGTTTGATTATTAAACCAAAGTGGGCTGATCTCATTTTAACTGGTCAAAAGACATGGGAGATAAGAGGTAGCCGGACGAATAAGCGCGGAACAATCGGAATCATCAAGAGTGGCACCGGCAAGGTGTTCGGTACGGTAGAACTAACAGATTGCATCCGGTGCACAGTTCGACGGTTTCTGGCCTACGGTGATGAGCATTGCATAGAAGACCCAAAGCAGCATTTCATTACAACCAAGCGACTAAATAATTATAATTATGCCATTTCCGAATTTGATTTCGGAACAGGTGCACCAACGAAAAAAAATTACTGGAAAATTTGTTAAAGGGTTTGTTGTCGGAGACGTGCATCGAACCAACACGACTACACAAATTGGAGTGAATAGCAGGGATTTAGAAGGGGTTCGAACATATACTCCGGCTGTTGCTGCAACATCGGGGACTAACGGTACTGGGGCTGGAGCATTGACAGTATCACTACCTTATACTCCGCTGAGAGGAGCAGGGAACGGTAAGGAACTTTAACTGGAAAGGTAGTAACAGTAGAAATTGGATTAAGCATCAATGCGCAAGTTCGCTTCTATGACAATACGTATCCTGCTGCGAATGGTTCTATTATTGATATTTCTGGGTTCTATGAAATACTTTAGGAGTTTAGAGCTTTATAAATTTTAGTGGAAGAAAAAATGTGTATTTGATAAACTTTATTTTGACATAGTTTTTAGTAACTATTTCAGAAAATTGGTAGGTAATAATCTATTATGCAAGTGTGAGAGGCCGGATGAAATGAAAAGAATAAATCACTTAGATGGATTACGTGGGGTCGCTGCTTTAATGGTAGTTTTTAGCCACACGATGTTTATGTTTTACCCAGCGTCTCAACTTGGAGATCCAGCAGTAAGTCATAGTCGTTATGATCTATTTCTATCAAAGACTATATTTAATATAGTTTATAATGGAAATTTTGCTGTCTGTATATTCTTTGTTCTTAGTGGGTTTGTCTTGAGTAATTCATTTTTTAAAATTAAAGATACAAGGACCCTTGTTTCCTCATCCGTGAGAAGATTTCCAAGATTGTATTTACCTGCTGCAGTTTCTATCATGCTCGCTTACCTGCTTATGAAATTCCATATGTTTGGTAACCTTGATATGTCAAAAATTTCGTTGTCAGCATGGCTTGGTGGTTACTATAATTTTACTCCTAGTTTTGGTGAAGCCTTTCAAAATACATTCCAGAGTTTTTTCACACTGACGTACAGCAATTATTATAACGTTGCCCTTTGGACTATATATTATGAATTTACTGGTTCTTTCTTGGTATTTTCCTTTCTGGCTATTTTCGGATTAGTAAAAAAACGTTGGATTATCTACACCATATTAATAATTATATTCTGGAACTCGTATTACCTAGAGTTCCTCTTTGGAATGATACTCTCAGATCTAAGATCTAATCACTCTGCTTTTGAAAAGTACAATACAACTCTAAATAAATCTATCATATTAATACTAGCCCTTGTCTTTGGTTCATTTCCTTACCAAGAAAGTACAAACGCTTTGAGCGGCACATTTTATCAACACTTAAAATTTCCCTTCCTCAATCTTCTAAATGTTGATTACTATCTTTTTTATCACTTTTTAGCTGCTGTGTTAATTGTACTTTTCTTCTTGTACTCGAAGAATGCCCAGAAGACATTTAGTTCTTTGCCATTTATTTTTTTAGGAAATATATCGTTTTCAATATATTTAATTCACATCCCAGTTTTATTTAGTGTTGCCCCCCCTATTTTTACTAGACTCGTAGAGAGTGTGAATTATTCGGTTGCTTTCACTATTTCATTTGGAATATCATTTATTTTTCTTGTAGTGTGTGCGTATGCATACTACCGTTTGGTTGATAACCCGGGAGTGAAATTTTCGAAGTATCTTTACAAAAGATTATTTGATTGATGGATTATGCTAAAATACGTGTTTCATCGATGTTTATTGCGCAGTTGGACTATACGGTAAAAGGTAATAGAAAAGAGACTATGAATAGTCTCTTTTCTATTGTTCTATTTCTTATTTATGATTATTGGGGATTCTACTTGCAATTGAATGTATTTATTATCTTTGGTTACTGCATAAAGATCAATTATATTTATGGAATCACTGTTAAAATAGTCTGAGTTTGCGGTCAATATGAATCCAGACATTAAAACAGAGTCTGTATTGAATACGTCAGACAAACCTGCTCTTTCATGCCAAATTAACTGAGTCGGGATTATTTTATGATCAGATACCATTATAACTTCGGACGCTGGTGTTATCAGGAATGGATCGATCGCCCACCCGGATAACGTAATATTTTGATTTTTTCCCACATATAAATTTGATAGAGTGTCAACCCAACCTGCATTCAAATTGTCGTTTAATTTGTTTGAAGAATCAAAAGGCACTACGGCCTCTTTGGGCTTCATACTATAAATGTACTGAGTAGCAACCACTGAGAACAGCAACAAACAGACTGAAATCGCTTTTATAATTTGACTTCGTTTAAATGTGGTTAATTTAATGTTTTTTAGTTTCTTATGAAGAGCATATTCAAATTTTCCGAAATTCCAGCTTATAATAATTGAAATGATTAAAGCAAAACTACTTGCTAATTCGTTGATAGGAAAATGGTTGCCCCACATAGTCAAAACTATGTAAAGAACTTGTGCATGCATTAGATAGATACCATAAGAGTAGTCTCCACATTGCGAATACAGATTTGATTTCTTAACTTGTAAGTTAACAACAAAATAGACTATTATTCCAAAAAGAATTGCAAAAATTAAAAAATTAAATTTCATTAACAAAATTGAGTGCTTTAGCACGACATAATAGAAATTAAATAGGGTGGTCGTGGATAAAAGTATCATAGTGAAATTTATTTTTACTGAATTGCTTTTTTTAAATTTGTGAATATAGTAAACAATTGCGCCTGTTATAAAGAAATAATTATACGTTGAAAAAGGTATTAGTTTAATTGTGGTTAACTCACTTGTCTGAATGCCGAAGATGTTATGTACTATTAAAATTACAACTCCCCAAATAATTAAAAAAGGTAGAAATAACTTTTTACAAAATTTCAGTGTGAATATAGAACACACTATATAGAAAAACACTTCATAAATCATAGTCCACTCTATATTTAGTGGGTAGGTTGGTGTTACTCCTAATGGCAATAAAGTCAGAGCATAAATTAATTTGTTATATGATACGTTTCCTAAAAATAATGCTTTTGCAAACACTACAAATACTGAGGCAATTATGAAAGGGGGATAAATCCGCATGAAACGTTTATA
Organism: Paenibacillus taichungensis; assembly: GCF_050994985.1. Taxonomy (NCBI): domain Bacteria; kingdom Bacillati; phylum Bacillota; class Bacilli; order Caryophanales; family Paenibacillaceae; genus Paenibacillus; species Paenibacillus taichungensis. Next base: position 1,204,286 of record NZ_CP194720.1, read on the forward strand.
TAGAAAGTTTGGGTAATTGCTCTCGATCAACATTGCCATAACGTAGCCTGATATACAAAAGAAAAGTGGTGCTCCTAACCCGAAAATCTGTGGAACGAAATTGTATAAGTTGTTGGGGTAATTTCCAACTATGTTAGTATACCCTTTGACATGATAGATAACTACCATCAGTGCCGCAATGCCTCGAAGTATTTGTAATGAGTAGTTGTAATTTTTCTCATTTGATATTAACGAAGAAGACATCAAAAATAACCTCTTTTCTTTTAATCGATAAGTTAATAATTATATTACAAGTATACTAAAAATAATATGTTCTAAGTGTTATTTAATTTTATGTGAAGTTGGACCCTACTGCGCAACAACTGAATAATTCTAAGCGAGCTCCTGGATACCTCCTGCGGCTCTTCTTCATTTCTAAGAAGGTGCTGCTGCTTTTATCACGATTAGGAACCCATCGTTCCAGCCGTTGACCGTCATAGAACGGTATGACAATGACACCGTTGATGAGACTATCAACGGTGAGTACAAATTGAGTTTTACCACCCTGATAGATCCTGACGGAAAAAGCGAATACTTGAGGGATGGTAATCTGGACGAATTTGAGAATCAACTTTTCAATATCGTCCATCACCGTCGCACTAGGACTGGGGATGGATCAACAATGGTCGCTATGGAATGTGAACAGGACAGTTATGATCTGCTCAATTTTGAATGGGAAGCAGGATTTGTCTATGCAGGCACTCCGTTTGACCTGCTTGTCATGGTGCTGGAGGGTACTGGCTTCAACGTTGGCACCGTGGATCTGTCAGAGGGAAATATTAGCGCCCGCAAATCCTGATGGAAATCGCGGCGCAATCGGGCGGTGAACTGCGGTTTGATCGGTATAGTATATCGCTGCTGGCCGCCGTGGGGCGATAAGGCCTGTCCAGTTTCAATTAGGGAGAACTTGAAGGGACTCGTCAAGGACGTGGATGTCCGGTCTGGTGAACGTGTCACCGCCTACGAGATTGATGTGCTGGAGTATTTTGAGCGGGGCGATACGGTAGGGATAGGAGATCCTGAGTTGGACATTGACGAACAGCAGCGTATTGTTGGATATTCCTACAGCCCGCGGCGGCGGATCAACATCAAAGTGACCATTTCTAACGCCTTCATTGGCTGAAGGCTGCTGTTGTCAGCCTGAGGAAGACCACTGTTGTTAAGGACAAAATCTGCAACGGGACTCGGATTGGGCCGGAGGTTGGTTTTGAAGCAGTCCGCAGTGATAAGTTGGCAAGGACAGTAATGAACGCTACTGAAGGTATAAAGATTCAGAAGGGAGACGGCACAGGTTCCGGGTGGGTCGATGTTGTTTTCTTGGATACTGAAGGGAATGCCATATTCTCCGGTAAAATAGAGGCTTCAAGCTTTTATGGTGGCAATATCTATGGTTAGCAAATTGTTGGGGGTAGCATCACATCTGATAGGGACATTAATGTCACAAGAAACGCACGGATTGGTGCCAACCTGTATATGGGAATTCAAGGAATTCTTAAAGATCGTAAGATTGAGTTCGTGGATAGTGGGGTTTATTCTGCGTATAACTCTTTTACAGATGCGACCAAAGAAATTATGCTACGCGGATCAAACGATGTTCGAATTAGTGCTGGAGAGAGTTTATTTATGACTGGTGGAAACATCATGCTTACACCCGAAGGTGAAGACGTTTATGTCTGATCAGATAATACCTCCGGAAATCGTATTGTTACTCAGTCAGAATTAGAACCAGTGTTTACAGAACTGGATAATGTTAATAGTCTTGCTTCTAATGTTCAGTATAGTGCAGGTGTTAATCTGTCTTACGATCCAGTAAATAAAAATCTGAAAATGTATAAATTCATATGGCACGCAAATAGCTATGGTAAATTTGTCGTAGCGACATTATTAATGCAGGAATTGAACGAAGTGTTTCCAAAACAAAATAGAGAATAATGCACGCTCTTGCAGGCGTGTTTTTTCGTTTCAGGGAGACTAATTGAGAGGGGGTAAGAGGATGCCGGGAGGAGGAGGAGGAGTGGCTACTGAGGATAAGCTTGTAGAGATTCAAATACAACTCACGCGAATGAGAAAAGACATTGAAGGTGTACGTACGCTGACCATTACCATTGAAACAACACGCGATTTGGCGAGGGAAGCTATGCAATCTACGAAATCCGCGCATCACCGGTTGGATCGTATCGAGGACGGTCAGCGGTGGTTGTGGCGTACTATCGGGAGATCAATCATAACTGTTGTCATCGCTGCGATCATAGCAGCTATTAAACTTACCAGAGGCTAAATCATGGAAGGGAATGCTGTATCAAGTTTTATTAAACCAGAATTATTGCTGGTGCTTACTGTCTGCTGGGTAATCGGGTATATCCTGAAGCAGACACCACGTGTGCCGGACTGGACAATTATCTATATTATAACTCTGGTCTTAATTTCGGTTGTTGCCTTATGCTAGGTCTGAGCCCAGATAGTGTCCTGCAAGGCATCTTGTTCGGTGCCGTAACGGTGTATGGTAATCAATTGGTCAAACAGACCAAGAAGGGGGGGATGAGTAATGGGCAGTAAAATTTCGCAAGTGGGAATAAATCTTATCAAGTCTTTCGAGGGATGCAGACTCAAAGCATATAAGCCGGTACCGACAGAAACCTACTACACCATCGGATGGGGGCACTATGGACCAGATGTAAGAGAAGGGATGACCATCACGCAAGAAAAGGCAGATAGCATGCTGGTGGCGGATCTCGCAAATTATGAGGGAGATGTCAATAACCCGTCCTATGTGCCGGTGATAGCACAGCTTAATCAAAACCAATTTGATACGCTTGTAAGCTTTACCTACAACTGTGGGAACGGCAGTCTGCGGCAGCTTTGTAAGGGCCGGACGATAGCGCGGAAATTGAGCTATCTGGCAACGTACTCAGCAGGTCTACCGGCCCTGGCAAGAATTAAAGAAGCCGAATATTAAAGTGGTCGAGGATACACAGGATGAATTTATCACTTACAATAAGATCTATTGTCGCGGTCACCAAGAGCGTTTCGGTCTGATACGTGATGTAATGCGAACTGAGATCAGTCTCCGTCTGACCCGATACACCGCTGATCTGGGAGAGTCTTTAAGAGAACACCTTTAATGAGCAAAGCCCTCAACCTTAAAGTTGGTCCGCGTACTGAGCAGATATATGCTTCAGGACACGGAAACTGGATTGAGTGAATATACCTCTACCCATTATTCTACCGTCATAAAATATCTAAAAACTACTTGTAGAACTTAATACGTGATAGAATGTACAGAAGAAAGCTTAAAAAACCTAATAAACACTATAAAACCGATGTGTTCCGCACCCGTAATGCGTAGCTCAAGGATTTTCTCTGCTAACAGATTTGTAAACGAACTATCTGAAATAGAGATAAATACACTGACCAAAATAACAGTGGAAACGGGGAGTTGTGAACTGGATTATATGTAATTTAACCTTTCCCCAAGCTCAGTTGGTTAGAGCGGTCGGCTCATAACCGATTGGTCACAGGTTCGAGTCCTGTAGGGCCCATTCTCTCAAAACCCTTGCGTAGCAAGGGTTTTTTTCTATTGTTACAAACTCAAAATAAATACTAACTGAGCCTGGAACAAGCCTGCAAAAGCCCGATGGTGATCATCATCATTCTTTGCTGTTTTATCAAGGCTTTTTTATTGTGTTCTCCTTTAACAAAGAACCGGTACTACTTTAAATGATAGGCGCGTACAAATAGTGTAGTTAATTTGCGGTTCAAAGAGGAGGGATGGTTCGATTGCCAAACTCTACAGGATTGATTTACAATTCACCAACAGGTGCAAGTATGGCTACTCAGATTCTTGTAACTTGTTTAAATGATTCACTTAATATTCCTGTGAATATCGAGATTGAAGCGTTTAAGTGGGACACTACTCAGAATGCCAGAATTCCAATTGGGCACGATTTATTTCAATTAGGACCCCAAGCTTCTCGGACCTTGATTTATGCTCTGAATGGTGCAGCTTTTTATGAAGTCCAAGCGGACTACTTTAGTGCTACGAGTACGATCATTCATGTGTACGGCATTGATTCTACGGGTGAGATTATTCAACGCGTTTTACAGTCTGAAATGATATGGGTTGACCGATTTACGAATATTCCTTAACTTACGAATTGGAGGTGAGTGGTTTGCCCGTTGTAAATATTACAGGAGCACTTGGTGGAAATCAGTTCGAACCTTCTATAGCTACCAACGAATTGCTTCCCAATATCATGTGTGCGGTTGCAGTAGATACAAGTACAGGCCCTACGCTCATTGGGTTTTACCGTTCAATTGATACTGGGCAGACATGGACAACGACAATTTTGCAGCAACCTGCCGGATATGCTGGCGCCGAAGCACCAACCATTGATTACACATTTCCGAGTACGTTCATAGTGACAGTCCATATATTTAACGGTGATAATGACGGTACAATTATTAGTTACACGTCCCTAGATGATGGGGTGACTTGGACTCCTCCTGTGTTTGTGAACAGGGGATATGGTCTTATCGTTCATAATGATGAACCGTATATTGCAGTGGATCGAACACCTGGAAGTCCTTATCGGGGCAACGCGTATGTGGGGTACACACCTCTCGCTACCTTGGCATCGTCCATTTTTTTGCAGAGATCATTAGATCAGGGTACAACGTGGCAGACTCCAAGCCGAATTTCAAGCCCGAGAGGTTTTCATGATAGAAGTGCTATAGCTATAGGTTTTACAGGTGAGGTATATGCAGGTTATATTACTACGGGTCCGGACAGTCCGTACGCTTTACTTCGCATCTCGTACGATGGAGGGGCTACGTTTCAGCCACCTATTCAACAACAATCCACGTTGATCGCTTCTGTTGTGCCTGCACCATCTCCCTTACCTGTCACGAATTATGCTTTTCGAGTTCAGACGAACCTGGGCTTGGGAGCTGACATATCCAATGGAACCTTTAGTGGGACAGTCTATGCAACATGGAATGATGCGCGGAATGGATACACCGACATTTTCCTATGCAGTTCACCGGATGGGCTTCTATGGTCAGATCCCGTTAGCATTACCGGAGCACCTGCTGGGTCACAAAATTTCTTCCCCTCCATCACCGTATCGCCATTCACAGGAACTGTAAGGGTTATTTATTATTCCAATCAAATTGACGGGTTTCTTTTAGATGTGTTTGTGGCTGAATCGTTTGACGGAGGAGCAACCTTCGCAAATCGCAGACTCACGACGACTTCATTTAATCCTAATGGCAATTCCTCTACACCTACAGTATTAATTGGTGATTATATCACCGCTACAACGTATGCTCCCGATAATTTGGCAGCAGTTTGGATGGCAACCACACCGCCCACTGGAAAATTGGACGTTTATTTTGGAAGTTGATGAATTCCAAGTTATGATGAGAATATTTCAAATAAACAACGGTAAGAAAGCTCTGTTGGCACAATGCTACGGAGCTTTCTTTGACAGGCTCATGTGAACGAACTTGCAAACGAAACTGATACCATAAATATATGGTATCATTGTTAAAATATATGTTGTAAAGGTGGTGACAACTTAAAGTTATGAATGGTGCTAGTGCTGTCAGTTTTGTAGGGATTTTAACTATATTTATTTTCATTGGTTTGGTTGGTCTGATTTTATATGCTGTGTTTTCTATGGCAATAAAAAGATCTGGTTTAAGAGAGGAAATCTCAGGTTTGAAACAAGAGATTCGATTATTAAAAGAGAAATTGGAGAAAAACGAGCATAAACTTGAATAGTTATTCTAAAATGACGAATATCCAAAATTGAAGATAGTATATTCAATCAGATTGAAGCCGCTACTTTGCAAAATTTGAAAGATAAACGATAGAGGCACTGCCGTAGCAATACGGGCAGTGTCTTTTTAGTGTGCCCTTTTTTCAGAATATCAGTGTCTGTCCATGCCATATAGGAAATCTCACATATACTATCATATTCCAAACAATAGGAGGTAGATTTCATGAGCCAATTTATTGATGCGAGAACGTCCCAGAATGCTAGTTTGGCGAACTCCATTGCAATACCGATTCTTGTTACTAATACGCCACAATTATTTGGCCAGATTGGACTTGTAACTAGCGCGGGTATTGGTGCTAATCCGAGGGTGCAATTCAAAGGAACCGTTTCAGTTCAACTTCCCTTGGCCCTCGTTGGAATAACGATAACGATTGTCAGAGGAACCTTGGCAACGGACCCTGTCATCTATTCTGCAACGTCTACGTTCAGCTTGAGCATTCTGGCTCCTCAGATCATTACGTTCTCTGCGGATGATTTCAATCCACCAGTCACACCTCAATTGACGTACACTGCATTCGTCAGCTCTAACTTGCTGGGTACGATTCGTGTAGGTCCAGAGAACTTTGATGGAGTCTTGTATTCGGACTAAACTTTGAGCGCCCTTGCCAACAGTTCGTTATAAATGAAGCATAAATGTATTAACGAATATGGCCTACCTTGAGAAAGGTAGGTTTTTTCTATTTTACAGGAGTGCGGTTTAGCACTTCATTGGATCAGGCATCGTTTATGATATAATGCGTTAGAGATTAAGGGAACGGTCTATGAGTGCATGGAATTGTAAGTCCAAAAAGTCGATGAAATTATGAATGGAAAGCAGGTTTTCAACCAATGATGCAAAACGAAGGACAACGATTCCGCTTCAGTGAAGCTCCGGTATGGGACTGGCAGCGGGCATACTATGAACAGAAAGGACTGCACGCTTGGACCGAGAATCAGGTTCCGCAATATATTACGAGTAACCCCATGATTGCAACGGCGTATGCAGAGATGATTTTTGGTTTTCTTCAAGATCTCGCCAACAAAGGAAAGACGGCTGAGACGGTGATCATTCTGGAACTTGGAGCGGGCGTAGGCCGCTTGGCTCACCAAATTCTGCTCAAACTGACAGAGTTGAAAGATTTTGCAGGCGTGGAGCTGCCTGCTTTTCGATATGTAATGACCGATCTGGTCGAAGATAATGTATTGGGCTGGAGAGAGCATCCGTCTATGCAATCCTTTATTGACCAAGGAATACTGGATTTTGCACGTTTTGACGCGATACAGGACACTGAGTTGGATCTGGTAGTGGCGGATACAGTTATTCGACCAGGCGATCTGAAGCAACCTTTGCTGTTGATTGCCAATTACTTTTTTGACAGCATTCCACAGGAATTAATTTATGTCGGTGAGGGTGAGATATATGAGTGTGACGTACTCGTCCAATCTCCAAAATCTCCTCTTCATTCGGAGCCTGCCGAGTTACTGCAAAACATGATACTGAGTTATGAATACCGCCGTGCACCTGAGTACAGTGCAGAAGACTATCCCTATCAAGGGCTTATCGCTCTGTACAAGGAAGAGTTGGAGGATTCGCACATTATGTTCCCGGCAATCGGTCTGTCCTGTCTCGAACGATTAAACAAGTTATCTGAGTCGGGATATGTGTTGATTACTGCGGACAAAGGGGACCATCGACTGGACAACTGGAAGTTTGCTGAGCCGCCTGAATTCGTACTTCATGGGAGTTTTTCTTTAACGGCGAATTATCATGCCATTCAATATGTATTGGAAGGGCAAGGAGCCCACACTCGCTTTACAACACATCATTACAAGGATCTGAACGTTGGATGTATGTTGATGGTGGACGAACCGTTAGGGTACGTGAACACACGGCTGGCGTATCACCGATTTGTTGAACGTTTTGGACCCGATGATTTCTTTAGTATGAAAGAATGGATGGATCATCAGGTAGAGCGAATGGAACTGAAGCAGATTATACCGTTCTGGCGTCTGGGCGGATATGATGCTGAGTTTTTGATTCATAGTGCCAACCGAATTTCGAACCTTCTACCGGATGCAAGCGATGAGGAAATGCTTGATATTCAGTCTGGAATCCACATCATGTGGTCTTCATATTATGTAATGGAGCGGCTAGGAGATGTGGCATTCCTTGCAGGTCAGTTGTTATATGGGATGTACATGTATGAGGACGCCAAGCGGTTTCTGGAGCTGTCGTTAGATGCTGATTCGAGTAAACAGGACTCAGCGGTGCTGTATGACTTGGCCGTGTGTTGTTATGAACTTGAACTGGAAGAAGAAACACTGGCTTACACGCGGAAAGTACTGGCTTTGGAACCTGATCATGAAGAGGCGATGGATTTGTTGGAAAGCTTCGAATGACTATAAAGATTGAAACTTACTTCTCTTCATCGTATTATTAGGATGATTACACAAAAATTTCCTGTATACGGAAGAGGAGATGAGTATATGAAGAAGGTTCTGACCATTCTATTCTATCCATTATTGGCAGTTCTGGGAGTGCTGGGTGCAAATTCAGCTGCGACCGCTGATGTTATACTGTTGACTAAGGATATAGCTACAGATCGAGGTTATGACGGGCAGGAGATTTATGATAGAATTGAACACAGAAACTCCTAACTACATATCATTTAAACTGTAAAAGTAATTGTTAGATTAGCGTTATTCCAAAGACAATTACTCTTGAAGCGAAGTGTGATGAGCAGGATTCCTGCCTGTACAGCAGCCTTTAAGCCGGTTTCGTACCTGATGCAGGTATGAACCGGTTTTTTTCATGAATGGGGGATAAACGTTGAAGATTATTATTGGACAACCCAGGTTGGAACAACAATTGCTGCAGCTGGAAGCGGAATTGAAACAACATCCAGAAGTGGATGTGTTACTCTTTCCTGAGGGCTATTTGAATCAGAATGTGGAAGAGGCTAGCCGCCTGGCGGCTGTATATGGAACGATGATTGTGTCAGGTCATCGCAGGTTGGATGAACGTCCCAAGGACCGTGCGATCATCATTAATAAAGCTGGGGAGACTGTATTGGAGAAAGCCAAGTATACCGCTGCTGAGGTTGTTAAGGAACAGGACTGGACCATAAGCACATTGTTATGTGACGAACTGGTGCTGCAAGGATTTCGCAATGAGAATATTGGCAGAGTGGATATCATTATGCATTCCATTGGTGTGGGAATGTTCAGCGAAGAGCAGTATATAGAGTGGATTGAAGAAGCACGGCGGATGGCGATACAAAATCAATGCATTGTTATGGGGACCAGTCATGCGGACGGTTCATATCGTGACAGTGAAATTTCAATACCAATCGCCTATTGCATTGCCCCGGATGGTCAAGTGGTCTTGGCGTCCAGAAACGATACGCGTACTCGTTTGATTGTCCTGGAGAAGCAAAATACTGCAGACCTCTATCGTGAAGTATCAGGAAATCATGTGAACATTCAAGTCATTCCTTTGGCATCATTCAACTGACAGAATACACAATGATTGGGCCGGTTAGCTTGCCGTATAGCCCGGTCATTCTTATTCGAATCGACATATGTTATGGCATACCTTGAAATTTAAAGGAGGCCAATCAAATGAGTCAAGTTGGATACGGTTGTGGCGGCAATGTTGGTGGATTTGGCGGATGGACTTCCACAAGCGCAATTCTCGTACTCTTCATCCTGCTCGTAATCATCACTAAATCTTTCTGGCTGTAAGCCACTGTAGAACAAAGTGAGATCCTGGTTACGTGTATGCTCCGCTGAGACTTCAGCGGGGCTTTTCTGAGTTTCTATGAAAAAAATGATATGATGAAAGAGATTTGACAACCGAAAACAATGTGCTTAAAATCACATAAGAGACTAATAATAGAGATTGAAGGGATAGCAATGCCGTTTATTCGTTTTAAAGGATTCACAGGACCCCAACTGGAGGAAGTTGTACCCCGCATCACGGAGCAATTTGCGTTGATTACCAATATTCCGCGGGAGAGAATGAAGGCAGAACGTCATGACGTACAAGCCCTTACTCCTTCTCCGGCTTCAGTAGAGATCTTGATGTTCCAACGTGATCAGGAGATTCATAATCGGATTGCTTCCTCAATGCAGGTTATTTTGGAAGAAGCGGATTTGCCTGATGTTCATATTTTCTTTAATATACTGTCACCAGCGTTGTATTATAAACAGGGCAAACCGTTGACAGATTACCGATTGGATTGAGAATAAAATGGCTGCTCCGATGATATTCGGAAGCAGCGGAGACGAGCAGATGTGTGCTCGTCTTTTTTTGATTCAATCATTTACTCTTTTATTCGATTTAACCGGAAAGAGCAAAGGGAGGAAATGATGAATAAGGCACCGCCAATCAAATACACCAGCCGAACCCCCATTTGGTCAGCGATCAGACCGAAGACTACCGTAGATATGCTCATGGCAGTGGATAGAACAATCCCATGCGCTGCGTATACCTTGGACAAAAATTCGACGGGCACACTACTCTGAAAAGCAGTTTGCTGTGCAATATCGCGGATCTGATAAACAGGACCCATAAGCACACACAATACCAGAGCAAGCCAAGGAAGACTGTTTAAACCGTATGCGATGGTCAGCAAGCTGAAGAGAAGAGAACCTATGGCCATACTGGAGATCAGGTGCTTCTGTATACGAGAGGCCAGGGCAATGGCCAAAATCCCCCCGAGAATGGTGCCGGCAGAATAGCTGGAGTTGATAAGTCCCCACCAACCTTCCTCTTGGCCCAAAGCTTCTTTCACAAAAGCAAGCGTGATAGCGCCGATCCAGATGGAGCCAGCAAGTCCTTCAACCAGGTCCATGAACGTTATCAGGCGCAACGACCGATTTTTCCAAAGAATAAGCCAACCTTCCCTTAATACATCCCATCTGGAAGTGGATTTCTCGACTTTCTCCTGAATATCGTGGGTAAGTGAACTGATCGTAATCATTAGCAGCAGGACAGCCCAGGATAAGCTTGTAGCCGCCCAGAATGTTTGTGAAGCGCCCCAGTGCATCACGATGAATCCTGTCATCGCATATCCAATGATCGTCACGGTCTGAGTAGAGAACGAGAGAAAACTATTCGCCTTCACCAGATCTTCTCCTTGAACCAATCGTGGAGTTAATGTGTTTATTAATGGAGATTCCCATCCATCCAGGAACGAGAGGATCGCTGTTCCCACAAGCAGGAGAGGAATGTGTGCAGTGAGATCGGTAAATGCAATGGCGATTCCGGTAATCATCAAAGTTTTGGCTAAAGGAATGCTAATAATCAGCTTGGAGAATGCGAAACGGTTCACAAGCAGTGGTGCAGTAAACCCTGCGACGATACGCGCTGACATTTGAATGAACGGAAACAACGCAGCGTAAAGGACAGACCCGGTCTGACCGTAAATAAACGTCGTGATAACCATGATATATATAACATTAATGAGAGAAAGCAGCGTTTTGGCAGCCCAATATGGATAAAATGCGATGTTCATGCTAAGGTGTCCTTTCCACAACGATAATTATATATTACGGGGATCGTTGCAAACGCACCACAAACAAAGTTGTCATTTTCCCGTCATTGAAGCAGCAAAAAGCAGCTGTCCCAAGAGACAGCTGCCATTCTGATTTCTATAATTCAAGCCACAACGAGCGTAAAAGCGATAAGCAGCATCAACAGACTGGTCATTCTGGTCATCGCCATATATGGTCTGCTGGGCTCAGCTTCTCCCCGGGAAATCCAGCCATAACGCAAGTACCAGCCAAATTTCGGGAAGCACAGATTAATGATACAAAGTGTCATGAATATAAAAAAGAGGGTTCGCATACCCGATCTTCCTTCCTCATTTACATGACCGGATTAAAATTAACGTTTACGTCTTGTGAAAAAGAAAACAAGCAAAATAATAATAATGACGATTAATAGGAATTTCATAAGTGACCCTCCTGATGACATGATAAGTATTTGTGAATGTATTTATCAGATATTACCCAAGGAACACATGACTTGAATAACTATGTTACAATTAATTATATTGTTTTTATATAATCACATACCATCGGGTTATCGATAGCTGAATAAGGAGTATGAATACAACAAAGTTTGGTGAGATGAAGGAGGAAGCATGACTAAATACAATCAACTCGCTATACAATGGGAATTTATTATCTCTAAAATTAAATCTTCCGTGACCGTAGTCGATGCCACCTTGCCTGATTTTCCGCTAATGTATGTAAATGAATATTTTAGTGAATTAACCGGATATAGTGCAGAAGAGTCGATTGGACAGAATTGTCGGTTCCTGCAAGGGCCGGATACGGACCCGGAAACCGTACAGCATATCCGCGAAGCGTTGAATAAGAAGCAGTCAATCAAGACGGAGATTCTGAACTATACGAAGCATGGACAGAAATTCTGGAATGAACTGAATATTGATCCTATTTTCGATGATTCAGGGGAATGTTTGTTTTTTGTAGGGATTCAATACGATATTTCAGAGCGGAAATATGCTGAGCAGCAGTTGCGGATGGCAGCTTCGCTGACAGAAATGAACAGTAGGGGACAGCTGGAGTTCATTGGGAAGTTAAACCATGAACTTCGCACACCGCTGAACGGGATTATGGGCATGATCGAACTTGTCGGCATGGGTGACAACAGTGAGGAGCAGAAAGAGTACCTGGAGCTTGCGCGTCAGTCAGGGGAGGCTCTTCTGAACATTGTCAACAATAGTCTTGATATGGCCAAGCTGGGCAGAGGGAAAATGAGAGTGGAACAAATTGAATTTCAGCCGCTGAAGCTGATTCAACAGATTATTAAAACGCATGAACCTGCGGCGCAGAATAAACAAATTCGTTTGCTCTGTCATGCGGATCTGACTACTCCTGATGTACTCACGGGTGATCCTCTGCGTCTCCGACAAGTGTTGGATAACCTGCTCAGTAACGCCATTAAATTCACGGAACAAGGTGAAGTGCAATTACAGATGGATGTTGAGGAGCGGCGAGGAGATACCGTTATTCTGGTATTCACTGTACAAGACACCGGAATTGGTATTGCGGACAATAAAATCAATCAATTGTTTGAAGCATTCACGCAGACAGACATCTCTCATGCACGCAAATTTGGCGGCAGCGGACTTGGACTCACCATCTGCAAAGAGTTGCTCGAATTGATGGACGGTCAAATTTCGGTGGAGAGTATCGAGGGAAAAGGAACGAAGTTTGAGGTAACCTTGCCTTTACTTCGACAACAGGCGATTCCTAACGTGGGATAGTTTATGCAGAACAGCCGTGAAGTGTCGGCTGTTTTTTTATGTTTTTTATATTGTTTAGCGAACTGGCGTTCTGGTATAATGCAAGTGTTGAATGGGGGAGAAACAGCATGAGTAAAAGACGCAGAAGCAGAAAGAGCAAGGGCAGGCAACGATTTAAAAAACAGATATTGACGCTGGTGGCCATGTTAATGGTAGCTCTCTATGCATGGGTTGGGGGAGAATGGTCTCTGGACATACCGTCCCAATTTGGGGGAAGCAAGGGGAGTGTAGATCATACTATCACATTCCCGGCAGAGCGCTATCCTGAAACGGCCAATCATATCAAGACAGCAATCAAGGCAGGACATTCGGATGTATGCACCATTGATCGCAGTGGAGCTGAAGGTAATCGGGATTTATCTCTCAAAGGTGTTCCGGTCAAGAAGGGGAAAGATCGGGATGAATGGCCTATGGCGATGTGTGCAGAAGGCGGAGCGGGTGCGGATATCCAATATATTAGTCCCAAAGATAATCGTGGTGCAGGCTCATGGGTGGGAAACCAACTAAGTACATATCCGGATGGAACTCGAGTAAAGTTTGTGGTGAAATAACGACACGCTGTGAATGTGAAAGTAATCGATACAGATATGCCCTGGGGCTTTGAAAGAGTGTGGCATACCGTAAAAGGCAAAATAAAACCAGACGTTGATGCGTCTGGTTTTATTTTATGAATGACGAAATAAACACGTCTAGTTCACGTATAAATACATGAAGTACTTGTTCTCTGTTTACAGATCAGCCGTACACAACTGCATTCCACTTAAATGATGAGAGCGGATAGTTAACAAACGAGTGACTTGTTCCACTTCGTCGAATGGAATCCACAGGCTTCCGTGGACGGTCCGTAAGGAAAGAATGGAAGCATCGGCTGTACGTTCCGGAAATCCAGTTACCGTTTGCCCACTTGTATTACGGACAATAATTTGTTGTTTGCGCCGAATGGCAATTTCTACCTCTTTTTTCATATGTCATTGCTCCTGGTTATGGAATAGTAATTCGATATGTCAATAATTTCAATGGTTAATTTGTCTTCTTTATCTAGTCTATCAGAACTAGGTATAGATTTCCAGATCAGAAATTATATTTTACATAGGTGTAAGGACTTATTACATGTTTTCCGTTTTTGAAGAAGCAGCCAGGGGTTATATAAGGGTAAAAGGAGGGGGACGCATAATGACACAATTGCTGATCGGACTTGTACGCACGGAGCACGAAGCCATTATCATGCTGAATAAATTGAAAGAGGAAGGCATAGCAGATAAATATTTGGGCGCGGTAGCCAAAGAACAGGTCAATCTCGAAATGGTAAGTGAGAAAACTGGTTTGCCGCTGCCTCTGAAGGGTGCAGGAACAGATGGAGCTTTAGGCGTGCTTAAAGGGGTACTGGCTAGTCTGGGCAAGCGGATGGATCAGACGATGGCTATTGGAAAAGCGGTACGCAAACTTGCAGGCAACGAGATTGGAAGTGAGACGGATGATCTGGTGCTTACCTTAACCGAAGCAGGTGTCTCCGAAGAGGATGCTAATTACTATGAAGATTGGCTGGTACAGGGGCATATCCTGGTAGTTGTGGAATGCAGCGAGGAAGAGGCGGCCCGAATTGCACCTATTCTTCTTTTTTAGTTTAATTTAAGCCTGATTTTAGGTTTCTTTAATGTTGGGGAGGTATTCTTATTTCACACCTCCCTTAATATAGATGGTTTAAAGAAAGTTCGGGACCGCAACTCGAACTTTCTAGGCACTGCTCGCTAACGCTGGCAGTGCCTGTTTCATTTTTTTTGGATTATTTTATGTTAAGGTATTGCAAAGCTATAAATTTCATGGTAAGATATTTCTTGTCGCCAAGAAATACATACCCATGCCGGGGTGGCGGAATTGGCAGACGCACAGGACTTAAAATCCTGCGGTAGGTGACTACCGTACCGGTTCGATCCCGGTCCTCGGCATCCTAAGAAAAGATCGCATGACACTTGTTAAACAAGTTGTTCATGCGATCTTTTTTTGTTTGAAAATTTTAATGTTTATGACTTTCTGCTGTACCATTCAGTTCATAAACATTAAAAAACGATAATACATATCAGATGACATCTGTGGTGCTGCCCGTTAGGAAGACATGCAACGATAGTGTATACTATCCGTAGGCATAAATTACCTTTAACTTTGAACTTGAAGAACTCAAGGTTGCATACCAAACTAAACAATTTAATGGACGGAGGACTCGACCCATGTTGAAACAGCTTAAGCCCTATAAGGTGCTGCAGGAACGCAGAATCGAAGAGTTGAAGTCAGATGCGTATCTCCTGGAACATCAGAAATCCGGAGCCAAAATTGTACTCTTATCCAATCAGGATGATAATAAAGTGTTCAGTATCGGTTTCCGTACTCCTCCGGAAGACAATACAGGTGTAGCTCACATTCTAGAGCATTCCGTACTTTGTGGCTCCAAGAAATTTCCGGCTAAGGATTCCTTTGTTGAATTGCTAAAGGGTTCTCTTAATACATTTCTGAATGCGATGACATATCCAGATAAAACGATTTATCCGATTGCAAGCCGGAATGATCATGACTTCCATAACCTGATGGATATTTATCTGGATGCGGTACTCCACACAAATATTTATGATAATGAAAAAATATTTTTGCAGGAGGGTTGGAATTACAACCTGACCTCAGCTGAAGATGAGCTAACCTATAACGGCGTTGTATATAACGAGATGAAGGGTGCGTTTTCTTCCCCGGAACGGATTGTGCGCAGAGAAGTCCTGAATTCACTTTTCCCGGATACTACATATTCCTGTGAATCAGGCGGATTTCCTGATGCCATTCCCGATCTGACTTATCAAGGCTTGCTGGATTTCCACTCCAGATATTATCATCCGTCCAATAGCTTCATCTATTTGTATGGGGATATGGATATGGAAGAGAAATTGCAGTGGTTAGATGAAAACTATCTGAGTGAGTATGATCGAATTGAGATTGATTCTGCCATTCAGCTCCAGCCTGCATTCGGACAAAGAGTGGACGCAATTAAGACATATTCTGCCGGAAGTACCGAATCAGAAGTGGATAACAGCTTTTTGACCTATAATGCGGTTATTGGAACAAGTCTGGACAAGGAATTAAACATCTCGTTTCAAATTTTGCTGTATGCACTGCTTAACGCTCCAGGAGCGGTTTTAAAGCAGGCTTTGCTGGATAAGGGCATTGCAAAAGATGTGTATGGTACGTATGATGACAGCCTGTATCAGCCCGTGTTTACCGTTGGATTGAAGAAGAGTAATCTGGCAAGCAAAGAAGATTTTCTGGGGACGGTAAAAGAGGTGCTTGAGCGTGTGGTGAAGGAAGGTTTTGATCCAAAAGCGCTGCTCGCAGGTATCAATTCCTATGAGTTCAACCACCGCGAAGCGGATTATGGAAGAATGCCCAAAGGATTAATCTACGGTTTCTCCTCATTGCAAAGCTGGCTGTATGATGTCGATGCGCCATTTACTCATTTGGAAGCAAATGACGTATTCGTCGAGCTCAGAACGAAGATGACCGAGGGTTACTTTGAGAAGTTGATTGATACGTATTTATTGAAAAATACACATACTTCTTTCGTTGCTGTCACGCCGGATAAAGGATTGAACGCACGCAAAGAGGAAGCACTGAAAGCACATCTGAAATCAGTTCAGGCGGGACTGAGTCAGGAAGAGATTCAGCAGCTCATTCAGAGAACCGAGGCTCTCGCCGAGTACCAGAATGCACCGTCAACCAAGGAACAACAGCAGGTGATTCCGACGTTGTCGATAGAGGATATTGAACCGAAAGCATCCACGCTGTATCAGACGGTAAATCAGGTCGAAGGTACAACGGTACTGCACCATAACATCTATACGAATGGAATCGGTTATCTGAGACTGTTGTTCGATATTAAGGAAGTCCCACGGCGTTTGCTGCCGTATGTTGGATTGCTGAAAAGTGTGCTCGGTTACGTCGACACTCAGAATTTCTCATTTAATGAATTGTCGAATGAAATTCACATTCATTCCGGGGGTATTCATAGTGGCATCGGTACGTATGCAAACGCGCATGAGCACCGTGATTTCAAGGCTACGTATGAATTCAACGCCAAAGTACTGTATGACAAACTTGGATTTGCTTTTGACATGATCAAAGAAATTGTGTTTACGTCCAAATTTGATGATTCGAAGCGTTTATATGAAATTATTGCCCAGTTGAAAGGCAACTTGCAGCGCAATCTGATCAGCGGAGGGCATTCAGCGGGAATTGGTCGTTCTACCTCTAAACATTCGGCTGTCGCAAACTTCAGGGAAGCGGTTAGCGGCATCACCTTTTACCAGTGGCTTGAGGAGCTTCAAGCGAACTTTGAGGCAAGAAAAGAAGAACTGTCGACCAGCCTTCAATCGTTGACTAGCTTTATTTTCAGACCGGAAAACTTGCTTGTAAGTTACACTGCAGATGATCAGGGGTATGCGGGCTTGGAGAAACAGGTATCCGATTTGAAAGCGAAGCTGTTCACCCAGGACGTTGCCAAAGAAAAAGAGGCATTTACACCTGTGCATCACAAAGAAGGATTCAGATCTCCATCTGAAGTCCAATATGTCGTTCAAACAGGTAATTTTATCGATAAAGGGTATTCGTACACCGGCTCGCTGCGTGTCTTGCAGGGGATTCTATCTTTGGATTACTTGTGGAATAATATCAGAGCCAAAGGCGGAGCATACGGCTGCATGTCAGGTTTCAGACGTAACGGAGACAGTTATGTAGCATCGTACCGTGACCCGAATCTCGAAAAAACATACAAAGTATATGAAGAGATGCCGCAGTACCTGAAGGATTTCAAAGCAGATACACGGGAAATGACGAGATATATCATTGGCGCCATCCAGGACCTCGATACACCAAGAACGCCTTATGGCGAAGGATCATTCTCTCTGGAATGTTACCTGTCTAATGTCACCGAAGCCGATCTTCAGAAAGAACGGGATGAAGTGCTAAGCACAACAGAAAGTGACATTGTAGGTTTTGCGGAAGTGGTATCCGCCATATTGGAACAGCAGCAGCGCTGTGTTATCGGTAATGAAAACAAGATTGAGGACCAGAAGCAATTATTTGACGAAACCCTTGATTTGATCAAGAATTAATTGAATGATGCATCCAAGTCAAAGTGTGAAGTAATAAACATCTGATCCCAAAGGGCGCTTTTATGAGCTGTAATAGCTTATAACTGTCGCCCTTTTCTTGTTATACAGGCGGTTCTCTTCTAATCCACTCTGATGGATCAGCATCTGTTGAAAATTTAGGTGACGGCTAGCATATTATAGATCTTTAACGTGCGCAGATCTTCCTTAGACATTTTCAGTTCGTTATATAACTCCTGGTTCTCAGGCAAGGGTGTTCGAGAGAATAGCATTTTCAAAGCGATGGGCATAAAGGGACGGAAGGAAACGCCTGCCATCAACCCCCACTTTTTCTCGGATTCCTGAAAAGATGCCAGGATGTTAATATACAGATTCTCCAGCGGTGTAGCCTGATTTTTTAGAATGAGCGTGGTGAGTGTGTCGTAATGCTCGGTGTGGCCCCAATACATATTTTCGCATTCCTGATAATTCTCAAAATTCTTGACGTTCATATACATCACAGTTCGATAACGATTCGCGTCCGACTGTGCCATCATGTCAATGACACAACGGATGAGGCTGTTATTGCGCCCATCATAAAAATACGAATAAAACCGTGTGGAATTTTTGAAAAAGCTGGACGGTACGGTATTCATGAGGGGAGAGGCTTGCTTGGGCTCGATATACAGCAGCTGCTCCACCTGAATGTTCAATGAATCAGCAATTTGATGCAGCGTGACCACATCAAGTGTAATATCACCGCTCTCATATTTGGACAGAGTAGCTTTACTTTTGTGAATCTGATCCGCCAGCTGCTGAACCGTTAATCCTTTCCATTTGCGAAAATTACGGATTTTCTTGCCCACTTCTTTGTTGATGGTGTTCATATCGGATCTCCTTCTTTTAAGTTTCTTAAGAATATGAGAAAAGGTGAAACCCCTTGGTAAAATCAATCTATACGAAAAATATAACACTTTTTTCATGGAAATACCTATTCAGAAGAAACATTAAGATCAATTTGTTTCTTCTGAATAGATTGTATTATGTTTGATGTAACTTCTAAGCCATGAAATAATGTGACTACCAGAACCTCATCCCAGGATGGAGAACAGAGAGAAAGAGGCGCAGAAGGCTATGAAATATGATTTTGATGAGATTATTGATCGCACAGGAACCAATGCCATGAATACGGATGGTTTCCGTCAATATATTTTTAATGCAACAGAAGATATGAAATTTCCCTTTAAGGATGAAGAGTTTATTCGCATGTGGATTGCAGATATGGAGTTTGCCACACCTCCCGAAATACGGGAAGCAGTTAAAGAACGTTTGGACCGGAAAATTATGGGGTACTCCCAGGTGTTCGATCCGGCATACTACGAAGCTGTCTCCAACTGGATGAACAGATACTACGACTGGTCTTTTCCCAAAGAGTATCTGGAGACATCACATGGGATCATTCCTGCTCTATATGAATTAGTTGAATATATTTGCAAACCGAATGAAAAGGTGTTGATTGTGACACCCTCCTATGGTTATTTTAAATCGGCTGCAGAGCATAATCATCTTGAACTAGTTTGCTCAGATTTGATCAACGAGCAGGGACATTATTCAATAGACTTTGCAGATTTTGAAGCCAAAGCCAGTGATGAACAAGTCACGTTATGTATTTTTTGCAATCCGCATAATCCGTCTGGACGCGTATGGTCAACAGAAGAGTTACAACGTGTGGGTGAGATCTGTCTGAACCATAACGTGTGGGTAATATCGGATGAAATTCACTGTGATTTGCTGCGTACAGGTAAGAAGCATACACCTCTTGCCAAGCTGTTCCCGGATACGGATCGAATCATTACCTGTATGTCTCCAAGCAAAACGTTCAACATGGCGGGCCTAATGTTCTCCAACGTGATTATTGCAAATGAAGGACTTCGAACGATCTGGCAGAAACGGCATTATGGATTCAAAAATCCGCTGAGCATTGCTGCGACTCAAGCGGCTTACGAACATGGCGACGAATGGCTGAAGCAGTTGAAAACGTATCTCGATGGCAATTTTGCCGTTGTGGATCAATATGTGAAGCGTTATCTGCCACAGGCAGTCTTTCGTGTTCCGGAGGCTACGTATCTGGCATGGATTGATATTACGGCATACATCCCCTCAAATGTAAACCTGCCTTTATTTTTCGCTGAACAAGCGGGGGTATTACTTGAAGATGGGCATATGTTTGTAGCTAATGGAGGCGGGTGTATCCGTCTAAACTTGGCATGTCCGCGTTCGGTTCTTGAAGAGGGACTTAGAAGAATAAGCACTCTATTGATCAATAAAGATGAAGGCGTACCCGTTCAAGTCTGAAAAGTACAGAATCAAAGCGCATCAATTTGCAGCGTTAGCTATTCCATTGTCACTCTGAGATAACGTTAGTTATACAGGTAACCTATCCCCTGATGTACACTTCTGGTCTGCTGTCCCCGGTTATGTTAAAATGGTGGATAGTCTATGAGTCGTAGGATGCGGCTCACGCAGGTGGCAGTTCGTTATGTGGACTGCACGGATATGTATTCATCAGGGAAGGGAGCCTTTACATATGTTTGAAAATGATTGGGACACGGTACTTCAGGAAGAGACTGAAGCCGAGTATTTCAACAACATTCGTTATGCACTCGCCGCCGAGTACAAAACACAGACCATTTTTCCACCCAAGGAAGATTTGTTCTCGGCTCTTAAACTGACCCCGTATCATAAGGTCAAGGCTGTTATAATCGGTCAGGACCCTTATCACGGAGCAGGTCAAGCTCAAGGGTTAAG
Organism: Paenibacillus taichungensis; assembly: GCF_050994985.1. NCBI lineage: Bacteria > Bacillati > Bacillota > Bacilli > Caryophanales > Paenibacillaceae > Paenibacillus > Paenibacillus taichungensis. The sequence continues at coordinate 1,225,412 of NZ_CP194720.1, forward strand.
TTTCTCGGTCAGACCGGGGGTGCGCATTCCTCCTTCTTTGAAAAATATATATAAGGAACTTCACGCGGATCTGGGGCTGCCGATTCCGAATCACGGATCGCTGGTTCATTGGGCAGAGCAGGGCGTGCTGCTGCTTAATGCGGTTCTGACGGTACGGGAAGGACAGCCAAACTCCCATCAGGGACTGGGATGGCAGACGTTTACAGACGCTGTTATCCGGGCATTGAATGAACGTTCAGAACCGATGGTATTTATGCTTTGGGGCAGTCATGCCCAGAAGAAAGGGGCATTCATTAACCGGGATAAACACCTGGTGTTGGAGTCTACGCATCCAAGTCCGCTTGCAGCACATCGTGGTTTCCTGGGCAGTCGTCCTTTTTCCAAAGCCAATGAATTTTTGACCTCCAAAGGTATTGAACCGATTGATTGGACGATACCGGAAAACTAGACAAACGGGGGGCGATGGCATTGCGACATTGGGTAGGACGGAAAGTAGCCGTATATCGTGCAACCGGCATACGAGAGCCACTGAAAGGAACGCTGGTCGAGTGGGATGAAGAAGCGGATTGTGTACGAATCGGACCCAAGCGGATCAAGGTATCGTTCGACAATATCGCAATGATCCGGCCTCTGCCTGAAGAGAGCCTTCCCTTGAAAAAAGCGCGATCCGAGGTGCATAAGGTTGGATATGTGATGAAAAAGGCCGTGCAATTTGAAAATGCCATCTATTTCAAATCACAGGTTATGATTTGGCGTCGGGCCAAAATTGTAGCATTATCCACCACGATTATACGTCATGATGATGATCAGGTTGAGCTTGCAGACGGCCGGATACTTCGCAAGGACAAGCATATGTTTGTGGTACGCTCACGTCGTGGAATACGATAAGTCCACTGATATTTAATATTCATTTCATGCAAAGATCATATGGATTTAATGTTCGACCTTTATAGTAAACATTAACAACCCCTTCTAAATGATGTGTACTAATTATGGGAGCCCGGCCGGCTGCAAACGGTCGGGTGTTTTTTTGTCTATTGGTTCTGTTAACCTGTTGTACATACCCATAACATTCATGTTATATATTATTAAAATAGATAAATTGAACTAAACATTTATACGAGAACGTAGAGGGTGTCATCGAAGTGGCAAGTGTAAATATTCTTAAGTTCAATCTAAAAGATCATGAGAAGGAGTGAAACCCATTGAAACGTATATGTGTTTTTGCAGGCTCCAACCCGGGAAATCACCCCGATTACACACAGCAGGCTATTAAATTGGGTAAACAGATCGCCGATAATGGGTACGCACTCGTCTATGGCGGTTCATGTATGGGATTAATGGGTGCAGTCGCGGATGCTGCTCTGGAGCAAGGTGGAGAAGTAATTGGTGTCATGCCAACTGGATTGTTCCGAGGAGAGGTCGTACATGGAGGTCTTACGCAGCTGATTGAAGTGGGAACGATGCATGAACGCAAGGCAACGATGGCTGAACTATCCGACGGATTTGTGGCTCTTCCTGGTGGTATGGGTACATTTGAAGAACTATTTGAGGTTCTTTGCTGGGCACAAATTGGCATTCATCGTAAACCCGTCGGTTTGTTAAATGTAAACGGATATTATGAGCCGTTGATGAAAATGGTTGAGCACAGCGTGCATGAAGGATTCTCCAATACTTCACATCTCAGTCTATGGAGTCTTGAATCTGATCCGGCTGAACTGTTGAACCGGATGTCCTCCTATATTCCGGCACAATTGACCCAGAAGTGGTCTCAGCTTCAGGATAAGTAACTACCCGCTCCAGCGGAAAACTTTCCGATGTGCCCAAGCAAGTTCCCTCTCCAAACATAGTCTATAGTGTACTTTCTTAAAAGAGGGGAGTGTCACTCATGAGCGAAATCAAAGGCACAGGTTACGGTTACGGATACGGCGGCTTTGGCGGTGGAGCATGGACATCAACAGGCGCGATTCTGGTGTTGTTCATCCTGCTCGTTATCATCTCTCGTACATTCGTACTGTAATTCGGTCAGCCATTCCGGGACGGTGACATAGTTGCTGAAGCAATGCCCGGTGAAGAAATGGCCTTTCCAAAGAGACGTCGGTACGGTCGGCGTCTCAGGGGAACGGTTTTTTTGTCTGCAAAAAAAGAACTCCGCCTCTAGGGAAAAGAGAGACAGAGCAGGGCAAGAGAGGTTAGACCGTTACCACAGTATCACCCGGCAAACTGAGTGTTCTCCAGGCAATGTATAGTCCAATAGCAGCCGCAATAAGAGCAAGGATGGCAGCGATAAAAGCCAACTTATCCAGTTGACTCTGTTCATTAATAACAGATGATTGATTACTTGTTTTGTCGGGAACAGACAGCCCTCGAACGGATGCCTTTTTCATGTATTGGCGTGGTCCGGGGGGCGTTCTTGTTTTGCTGCTGGGTTTGCCGGATCTGCTTTTGGCAGAAATTCTGGGTAAGGGAGCTTTTTTGGAGGAAGATTGGGAAGATACAGATCTATTCTTCGTTAGGGGTTTCAATGGGCGACCTCCTTACAGCGGAGTGCAGTTGTCTATGACTGATACTATATTATGTCTGCGTTACAGATTGAGTTCACAAAATGAGTGAATCCCCAGCCCCCAAGATGTTGCCCTATACACGGACAGAGCATACAATTAAACGCTCTGTTAATACAGGTATGACAAACTGCGTTTATAGTGATAATCATAGAGTTAATGTTGAACTCAGGAGGCGCTGGAATGAAAAGATTTGAAAATATTGCCCATAGGGGAGCATCCGCCGTATGTCCCGAGAATACGATGGTGGCCTTTGAACGCAGCTTGCAGCTTGGAGCAACAGGCATTGAAACAGATGTCCAGCTTTCCAGTGATGGTAGACTTGTACTGATACATGATGAGACGTTAAGTCGCACTGCTGGAGCAGAAGGCTGGGTCAAGGATAAATCAATTGAAGAATTGCGTACTCTTGACGCAGGAGCTTGGTTCCATGCCGATTTTGCTGGAGAACGCATTCCATCTTTGGAAGAATTATTTGATCTGGTTCGGGGAAAAGACATTTTACTTAACCTGGAATTGAAAAATGGTATTGTTAGTTATAAAGGAATGGAAGAAAAGTTGATACAAGCGATTCGGGATTGGGACATGGAACAACAGGTTATTCTGTCCAGCTTCAATCATGCTTCGTTAGTGAGATGCAAACGTCTTGCCCCGGAAATTCGCACAGCAATTCTATATATGGAAAAGCTGTACCGCCCATATGATTATGCGGCCAAACTGGAAGCTTCTGCTCTGCATCCCTACAAGCTGGCTGTAACACAAGAAGAAGTTGCTGCTGCACTGGCTCAGGAAATTGCAACACATCCGTTCACGGTGAATGATCCTGCCCAGATGCAGGAACTGATCGACATGGGTGTAATGGGAATCATTACGGATGTGCCTGATGTCTTGGCAGCATTGATTGCGGTGCATAGTCGTTAATTCATTTTAATAACCAAGGTGCTGCATTGGAGTTCTTATACTCCATGCAGCTTTTTTTAGTACAAAAATTCATTTATGCAATAAACATGTCCCATTTGTCCATTGCCAGCGACAGTTAGTTGACATACAATGGTCTATGGGAATGAGAATCAATATCAATATCAGTTTTGTATTAATAGAGAGGTGAATGTTATGTACATAGGATTTGTCTACACCACTCATAACAAGGGTGGGGGCATATGAGTTCGAAAGTTTCACCGGCAAGTCAACCTACGGAATCACCGACAGCCAAAATCCACACTCGTCCCTGGGCTGCCACATTGATCCTGACCGGGGGGATTCTGCTGCTCGCGCTGGGTATGGCGTTATCCATTTCGTTTGGGGCCGCAGATATTAAGCTGGGCGTTGTATGGGAGGCCATTTTCAACTTTAATCCTGAACTGACTCCGCATCAGATCATATGGGAGATTCGGTTACCGCGTATTCTTGGCGGAGCGATGGTCGGTGCCTGCTTCGCTGTAGCCGGTGCGATTATGCAGGGGATGACCCGAAACCCGCTGGCAGATTCCGGTTTGCTCGGACTGAATGCTGGCGCGGGATTTGCGCTTGCTGTCTGCTTTGCCTTTTTCCCAGGCATGCCATATATGTATATCATTCTGTACTCCTTCGTTGGTGCAGGACTTGGGGTTCTGTTGGTCTACGGTTTCGGTGCAGCTTCTAAATCCGGACTTACACCTCTCCGGCTCGTTCTGGCGGGGGCGGCAGTGTCTGCGATGTTATCAGCACTCAGTGAAGGGATTGCACTGTATTTCAAAATTGGACAAGACCTCGCTTTCTGGACAGCTGGCGGTGTAGCCGGGACGAAGTGGTCCCAGTTAGAGGTCATGTTCCCTTGGGTTTTGGCGGCGCTTATTGCAGGGATTATTATCTCTCGTTCCATTACGCTGCTTAGCTTGGGAGAAGATATCGCCGTTGGATTGGGTCAACGTACTGGCTTGATCAAGCTGGTTGGTCTGATTGTTGTACTGATCCTCGCGGGTACAGCCGTGTCCGTGGTGGGTGCTGTTGGTTTTGTAGGTCTTATCATTCCCCATCTCACACGTAAATTGGTTGGTGTCGATTATCGCTGGATTATTCCATGTTCCGCAGTGATGGGCAGTCTGCTGCTCGTATTCGCGGATCTGGCTGCACGTATGATTAACCCGCCATATGAGACGCCAATTGGCGCCTTGGTTGCCCTAATTGGGGTACCTTTCTTCCTCTATCTGGCGCGTAAAGAAAGGAGGACTCTGTAACGATGGAATCCTCAACTCTGGTTGGAGCAGAACGCAAAAAGAGAACAAAAAGCACCATTGTCATGATTGTGCTTGGTGCGTTGATTATTACGGCTTTTATTATCAGTATGAATACAGGGTTCACTCGGCTTTCTCCGCTTGAGGTTATGCGGACCTTGTTTGGCGGTGGGACTGCTAAGCAGGAACTGATCTTGTTTGAATTCCGTTTGCCGCGTATCGTCATTTCAGTTCTGGTTGGTGCGGGACTTGCGCTATCCGGTTGTATTCTACAGGGGGTATCCCGAAATCCTCTGGCTGATCCAGGAATTCTCGGTATCAACGCTGGAGCCGGATTGGTTGTTATGTTGTTTGTTTCCTTCTTCCCGACAACAACGGCGGCTCCCGTATTTTTGCTGCCAATCCTGGCTCTGATCGGTGCAACGTTTGCTGCATTTTTGATTTATGTGCTCTCTTACAAAAAGGGAGAAGGTCTCATGCCTACGCGCATGTTGCTTACAGGGATTGGTGTAGCGGCAGGAATCAGCTCAGCCATGATCGTACTAACACTTCGGCTCAGTCCGGAGAAGTATCAATTTGTGGCCACCTGGATGGCAGGTAGCATCTGGGGTTCCAACTGGAAATTCGTAACGGCGTTGTTGCCGTTTCTCATTGTCCTTGTGCCGCTTGTTCTGTATAAAGCCCGTGTGCTCAATGTACTGAACCTGGGTGATCAAACAGCGAGTGGTCTCGGCGCACCGGTGGAGCGTGAAAGACTGATACTGCTGGCTGCTGCCGTGGGACTGGCCGGATCATGTGTATCCGTCAGTGGCGGTATTGGTTTTGTGGGTCTAATCGGCCCACACCTGGCACGTCGTCTCGTGGGACCAAAACATCAGTTCCTTTTGCCTGCATCTGCATTAGTCGGATCATTGCTCGTGCTTGTTGCAGATACGCTGGGACGCGTAATTTTGCAGCCTTCAGAGATTCCAGCAGGTATTCTGGTTGCCATCATTGGTGCCCCGTACTTCCTGTATCTCTTGAGCAAAACGAAATAGAAAGCAATCATGTGGTATGGTTGCTATAAGGAGGGCTTCAGTCCATGCTTCGCCGTTTCTTTGCCTATTACAGGCCTTACAAAAAGCTGTTCATTCTGGACTTTAGCTGCGCGATTTTCGTAGCTCTGCTGGAACTTGCCTTTCCGCTGGCAGTTAATAGAGTCGTGGATGACCTTTTGCCAGGGGGACGCTGGGACTGGATATTATGGGCATGTCTTGCCCTGCTCGCGATCTATCTATTAAACTCGTTCCTCAACTTTGTTGTTACATACTGGGGACATAAGCTTGGTATTAACATAGAGACCGATATGCGTAAAGCGCTCTTTAATCACGTACAGAAGTTATCATTCCGTTTCTTTGACAATACCAAAACCGGACACCTAGTCTCTCGTATGACCAATGACCTCATGGATATTGGCGAGATTGCCCATCATGGTCCGGAGGATGTATTTATCGCAGTAATGACGCTGATCGGTGCATTCAGCATCATGATGAGCATTAACGGAAATCTGGCCGTGTTAACATTTATTATCGTACCGCTCATTATTTATCTATCCTTGTATTTTGGCAGCAAGATGTCCAAGGCATTTAGCCGAATGTTTGGGGATATAGCAGATTTCAATGCACGTGTAGAAAACAATGTAAGTGGTATTCGCGTGGTTCAGGCTTTTGCTAATGAAGAGCATGAAAAAGCACAATTCGCTGTAAACAACAGCCGTTTCCGTCAGACCAAACTGATCGCGTACAAAATCATGGCTTGGAACTCTTCCATCAGTTATATGCTGATGAAGCTGGTATCCCTCTTTGTACTGGTATGTGGCACATGGTTTGTTATTAATGGAAGTATGAGCTACGGTCAGTTTATTGCATTTATTATGCTGTCCAATGTGTTTCTTACACCCATTCAGAAGATCAATTCCGTTATTGAGACGTATCCAAAAGGGATTGCAGGTTTCAAACGTTATACGGAATTGCTCGATATGGAGCCGGACGTTGAAGATCGTCCGGGTGCCACTACAGTATCTCATCTGCGTGGAGATATTCGATATGAGCAGGTGACCTTTGGCTATTCGGATCAGGAGCCTGTTCTTAAAGGGATTGAACTGAATATTCACGCCGGCGAAACCGTGGCCCTTGTAGGACCATCTGGTGCAGGGAAAACAACGCTTTGTAGTCTGCTGCCTCGTTTCTATGATGTGCTGGAAGGTCGCATCACGATCGATGGTCAGGAGATTCAAGACATGACGCTGGATTCATTGCGCAGTCAGATCGGAATTGTTCAGCAGGACGTGTTCCTGTTCGATGGAACAGTTCGTGAGAATATTGCGTATGGCAAGCTGGATGCAACAGAAGAAGAAATCTGGATGGCAGCTCGTCGTGCTCAGATGGAAACACTGATTACTTCCATGCCGGAAGGAATGGATACGTTAATTGGTGAACGCGGTGTGAAACTGTCCGGCGGACAGAAACAGCGCTTGTCCATTGCGCGTATGTTCCTGAAGAATCCTCCAATTCTAATTTTGGACGAAGCTACATCTGCACTGGATACGGAGACAGAAGCGGCGATCCAGCAATCCCTTGCGGAATTGTCCGAAGGACGGACTACCCTGGTTATTGCCCACAGATTGGCTACGATCAAAAATGCGGATCGTATTATTGTTGTTGCCGAACAGGGGATCACGGAGCAGGGCAGACATGAGGAGTTGCTTCAAGCGGGTGGAGTATACAGCCGTCTGCATTATGCACAGTTTGGTGCCTGAACGTAACTGAGCGTTTATGAACTCTAACTCTTGATATGAAGCTGTATATGAACTAAAAAAAACGCCTTCGTCTACTCATGATCCTGAGTAAGACGAAGGCGTTTTTCTACTTTCTAATATTACGTTACTGAGCTTGAGTTGAGGTGGTGGATTCAACTGAGTCTGCTTCAGCGGTTGTAGTGGATGGTTCTGCTTGGCTACCACAGGCTGATAACAGTGCTCCAATCAGGGTAATCATGAGTGTAAGGGTACCGAGCTTACGTGTTGCTTTCATCGTTTGAATTCCTCCCGTAACTGGTTACTTATTGGATAATGATAATCATTATCAATTTAGTTCGAATGTGATCAGTTTATCGAAAGCGGGATGGCAGTACAATGGACAAACAGGCGGAAAACCTTTGTACAAAAATAGAAGAAAGTGAAGAGAGGAGACAATCGCTATGTTTTATATTTTCATAACCTGGTTAGTATTGATTTTATTGCTGATTATCCTGGTTCAAGGCGTACAAAAGAATTCCAAAGATAGAGATAGAGGGGGATCTGTTTTCAAACGTTGGGGCGGGTGGTTCATCGGACTTTTTGTTGTAGGCAGCGTCCCATTGGGTTATGCGTTATATACGGAGTTACGTGGAGGCTATATAGGGGCTAATATCGGCTTGGGGCTCGCTCTGTTTTTTACCTGGGGATACTGTGCAATTTTATTATGTGTGGCATTAGTGATCTGGGGAAGGTATGGGTATAAGCAGTACAGAAAGAAGTGATTTTGTTGCCCTCATGTTTATGATAAACGTAAGTTTGCATGCAACTATAAGCATATATTGAACGTTGAAATTAGAAATAGGTTTAAATAAGGGGGATTTACATATGTCCCATCTTCGTCAAGTACTGATATCGCTCTCAATCCTGATCGTATGCCTTACTGGATGTTCAAGACATATCGATTGTAATTCAGTGCAAACTCAAGTGAATACACCAAGTGAAGATGGATTCACTGGTTATGTGGTTGCCCGCGAAGGCAATTCCATTCTAGTGGTTGATCCTGCATATGAAGACTTCGGTGCGAACAAAGGAGAAAGTCGGTATTATCCGGCAAAATGGTTCTCCAATGCGCCTAATCCGCAGATCGGCTCCTATGTTGAGATTTGGACGGATGGCAGCCCGGAAAATCAGCCCTATCCCGGGCAGGCCAGAGCGGAAACGATTGCTGTATCTTGCCCGGCCAATCCAGATGGAGCTCATATGAGTGAGGAGGATGCCATCCGGGCTGGATTGTACTCATTAGACGGAGAGCAAGTACGTATTCCTGTAATTGAGAATGTTGATTTCGATAAGCATATAGGAACATGGACCATTCGTATGCGAGATGCAATGTCAACGACGGATACTCAGGATCAGATTGAAGTAAAAGTAGAAGACATTGAGCCAGTATCGGAGCAGGAGTAAGGATCTAGGAATTCAATGTTGGATGAAAAGAGGAGATAGGTCTGAATGTTAGAGAATGGCTTCCCCGCGACAAACATGATTATGAAGCGGTGCGTAAGTTAAGTGAATTAAGTAATGAAGAGTTGAGAGATATCATTCCTGAGCTTATGGAGTGGTTGCAAGATGGGAATTGGCCCATTGCCAGATCCGTAGAAGATTTACTTTTAAGATTTGGAGAAGAACTTATTCCTCATATTCAAAATGTATTTAAAACCAAAGATCCACAGTGGGAATATTTTATGCTTACTGGTTTAATCAGAAGATTGCCTTCGCGATATCTAATAGTTTTGAAGGTTGATTTGGAAAGAATTTTGAAAAATCCTACAGAGGATGAGATGTTTGAGGAATTGGATGAGGTTATAGTACCATTGCTGGAAAAAATACAATAACAAGCCAATAAGAAGCGTATTTTTCATTTTGTGATTCAGAATAGTTCATACGAAGCAGCAGTGCAAACAACCTTGAACGGCACAACCTCTCAGGGTTACCAAGAAATCAAGGAGCAACGTGAGTCCTGCAGATTGTAGCGTGGAATGATTTGATGATGTGGAAGTTTATTGAAAAAAAGAAGGTGTGATTTTTATTTTGTATCAAGGAAAGTCAAGAAAATTCATCATTGTATTGTTATCTTTGTATACTTGTTTAACATTGTATTTCTTATTCCTGGGCTTCGATAGAAGCTCGGCCAGTCCTGATCAGGGCTGGCGATACAGCTTAACCCCTGAAGGAATTCCTTTACATTTTCCAATGGGGAGAGATTTTAAGATATGGTTTTTTGAAATGGGGAACTTTGTAGCATTCATCCCCTTCGGGATGGTCATTCCGCTCCTCTTTCGCTGTGGGTTTATTCGCTTTATCAGCATATTCATTCTCTGCATTACGATGTTAGAGACATTGCAAATGATTTCCCGTTTAGGTGCGTTTGACATAGACGATATCCTGATTAATACTTTAGGGGCTGCCGTTGGATATGGAGCACAGCGGATAGTAAAGCATCATCGGAATACATTAAAAGGACTTATTCGAATCTTCCTGACAGCGATTATTTTTTCAATAAGTACGATCACTGTTGTTGGCGGCCTCAATCATTATTTAGATAATGTTGACGGAAAAAGTGTTGCACTGAATGAAATTGTTTCGAGCGATGGGGCTGTAGTATGGGATGAAGAACTCTCCAGTTTTAAAGTAGGCCAAACCAATGTCGAGCCTCAAATCAATCTGTACAGTAGAGAAAAACAAAAAACGAATGAGTTTTCATATCTCTTAAATCAAAAATACAAAAATATGAAAGGTTATTTCGCTATACCGGACGATGTTGTCCGAAGAGCAAGCCATGAGACTATAACAGTAAGCTTTATCGCCGATGGCACAGAAATTTATTCTTTGGTTGTATCAGCAAACAGTGGGGAGAACCATCCTGACTCTTTTCAAACTCCGTTAAAGGGAGTTAATGAACTGACTATAAAAGTAATATCCGATGGTTCAAATCCGGTGACCAATATAGTGATGTGGGACATTACACTGACAGAGTCAAACACAGGGCAAAAGTTCATCAACAGCATTAAATCCATGTTTTAATATATCAATAATAGCCCTCGATCCTGCCACTGAAGCAGCAAGATCCGAGGGCTTAATCCATTTTCATGCCATATCAACAACAACTAATACATCCACTACAATAAAGCTTCCTTAATCCGCAATATTTCCTGCCATCTTCAGACGACGTGCAATTTCCTGGAAGTCTTCCTGCGATATACCTGGTGCGAATTCTTCTTCCACTGCAGGAGCTTCCGGAATCGGGTATCCTTCAGGGACGCCTTGAATGACTTCCAGCGGTTGTCCATCTTCAGGGTGTGTCCCTTTCCAGATCTGACTGATCGCAGTAAAGTCTTTATCACTATAGGTATACAGCTTGGTGTGTAGGCCTTTTTCTTCGTATTTCCACGCTTCGTTAAAGGATTTGTTGCTCAGGGATGGAATCGGCACCAATTTGGTTACATTCACTCCGGTTGCGATTTCAAGCGCTTTAGCATAAGCGACCACATGCACACCACCACGTACCAGCAAATAGCCAACAACTGCCCGGGCTGCAGGGTGATCGGTCATTTCATAAACTTTCATTTTATGTGTACGTGCTCCGCATTCGAGGAAAAAGTTATGCAGCAGATCTTCAACCAGATTACCGCTGTTGAAGACATTGGCTCCTGTCCAGGGATTGCCCATGGAGTCGAAAGGCATTGCTCCCTGTGCGCCAGCCAGGAAATGATAGGAGAGACGCGCATCCTTCACGGAACTAAGTGGTGTATCGTCAGGCTCTTTGTACTCAGTGGAACCTCTGAGGCACTTGTTAATGCCATGAGACACAAGCTCTACATGACCTAATTCTTCCGCGGTGATACTCATCACCAGATCGTAGAAGGGTTTCAATTTTTCTTTGGAACGAAAATTAAACGATTGATAGAGGTAATTGTTCAACGTTGACATCTCTCCGAATTTACCACCCAGCAATTCTTGTATTGCTGCCGCTGCATTCGGGTCCGGTCTCTCGACATTGGGGATTTCAATTGCGATTTCATCCATACGTTTGAACATTCGGGTGTAACCTCCTCGAAATGATTGCTCAGAATAATGAAGTGATGCTGTCATGGCCTATTACACGTTTATCGAATACGCTAAACCCATAATTTTGCAAATGAGGCTTAAGGCGTATGTAATTGAGTCTACATTTGTTATTTCCAATCCCGTGTTATTTATGTACAATCAGGACGAATGAAGTTAAGTATGGTAGTCATTATCTGAATTAATGAAGGAGAAACTGAGAGTGCGCAAAAGTTGGATTATGGTGGGATGGGGTGTCCTCCTGCTTGTCGTTTTTGGATGTAGCGATGTGACGGCAGCATATGCAAATTATTCGAGTGAGTTGGATCAACAAAGAAAAGACAAGCTGATAGAAAAGTACGGTTTGGAAAAGCTGGAAGATCCACCAACGCGAAATCTTTTATTGGATGGTGACTGGGGGATAAGCTTCAAATCACCAATAGAACGGTATAAGATGGCGATCAGTACGATTCAATCGCTCCAGCAGCCGATTACGTTTATCATTCGTCTACTGGTGTAAAATAAACTTCTACAGGGCAGGCTAACGTAAACATTGCCCCAAGGAGTGAATGAAATGAGAATGCTCATCGTAGCCCTAATGACAGTGGTACTAAGTTTAAGTGGACTAACAACCAGTTCAGCAACTGCGATTCCGGATTATGCGAAGTGGGGAATCATTGCAGTGAAAGAAACACAAACCAAGTACAACGTGGACATTTTGGATTACAAACATATTGGACGCACTTCGTTAACAGCAGACCAGTCCCGTGAACAGTTCAAGTTATGGGTACGTAATAAAGACGGTAAACAATTTGCTGTATTTGTGAATGTTGATTTTAACCCGTCTACCCAGCAGCTGAAAAAAGTACAATTCACGGAATCGGATCGACGTTAAACTGAAGATGATCTGCATAGCAAGGCAGGATAGGAACCAGACTTCCCTATGAAAGGGAGTGAGTCTGGTTTTTTTGTTTCAAAAAAATCCTTTTTTTAGTTGTTGAATAAAGAACTTATGTTCGCATATAATAATAAAACAAACACATGTTCTTATTGGAGGGATGATTATGCTAGGGAAATATATTGGTCAGATGGTGGAGCTCGTCTACATGGATCGTGCAGGGCATATTACACAGCGGCAGATTCGAATCAACAGTGTACGGGAAGGGAAGATTAGAGCATCCGCAGGAAAAGAGGGGTCACCCCGAACATTTCTGGAACAAGGTATTCTGGCATGGCGTCCCGTACTCCATAAGGAAGGGAAGGAAGAAATATGCTGAATGATTTTGAACGCAAAATTTTGCGTATAATTGTGAATTATGCAGGCCAGCGGCGCAGAGTGCCACGAATGGATGAGCTGGAGAATAAGACGGGAAGAAGCAAGGCGTTCATTCATGAGTCACTGCTGGAGCTTGAGCGCAGGCAGCATATTGTATGGGAGAACAAGTCTACGCTCGAAGGTATACTCATTTTGCAAGCATGGGAGCAGGCACCACAACCCATTCGCAAAAGCCAGCCTGCTGGCGATGCCGTGAAATATTTTACCGAATATTAAAACGTAAAAAACGCCAACCCGGAATGCCGGATTGGCGCCTTGTTAGGCATCGTAACATCTATTAGAAGATAGGAAGTTGATCAAGGTTATTGGTTGGGTCGCCGTCTGCGTCGCCGCGAATGTACATTTCGCCGTCTTTGCCTTTAAAGACGTTCACACCTGCAATTGCTCCTGCTTTTACTTCTGCCAGTGCCTGTTGGTAATCCAGCACACGTCCAGATGAAGTTTGGAACGCAGTCAGATCGCCGTCACCATTTTTTTGAACTGCTGTGAAGCTTTCGCGTGTCGTTTGATCCATGATGTCACACTCTCCTTATCTGACCAAATAGGAATCTGGTTACCTCTTTAGCCTGTCCGGATCAAAAAAAAGTATGCATAACATAACTTCATATCGCACGCAGAGGATATCTACAAGCTCTTTTGCATACGAACATGCAGAATGTCTGCATCATAAAAAGGCTCTTCCGAAATCACTTCATATCCGAGCTTTTCATAGAACTTCTGCGCCTGGCATTGCGCGTCCAAAACAGAGTAGGCTAATCCCAATTCACGTGCCCGTTCTTCCATGGCTAACAGCAACACACGTCCATAACCGAACGCACGATGAGATTTGAGTACAGCGATGCGCTGCATCTTGGCGGTATCCTTGGTGTAATAGATCAGGCGCCCCGTGGCTACAGCCTGTCCATCTTTACTCAACAATACGTGATGCACATCAGGACTGATAATATCATATTGATCAATCTCAATGTCAGCAGGTACCTGCTGCTCGATTACAAAAACATTATTACGAATATCCAGTGCTTTCTGGAGTTGTTCTTCAGTTGTTACATAACTAATCTCAGCTGCCAATTCCATACCTTCTTTCTGCTCTACGCTATCAGACTGAATTATACAAAAAAATGCTTTTCCTGTATAGTTAAGTCTGGAACATACTGGGAGAGGAGGTGCGAACCATGGGTATGGCGGGAGTGATGGCAATCACACTTTTGATGTCGGCCGGAATGATTGCTTTGTTATATTATGTGACCAAGAAGGCATATTCCAAAAAGTGGGACGAAGATGAGTGAAATGCGACATCATGTTCCTCAGGGTAAGACTTCAACATTGCCTTGTGGGGAGTAAACGTCATGCACAACAGACTTGGAATACACATCCAGCCAAACGGGCAGGTCATCATTAACCTCATTGGGTACTTTCAACTGTTGGAATTGTACAGTGTGTTCATCCCGTTCTAAACTACAACCGACAGAAACGTATATTAATGCAACAAGCGCAATCAAACAGGCTAAGTTTTTGGCTATGATAAATAAACGCAGTTTACGTTCTTTCATGTTCCTCATATGGAAGTCACCTCGTCATCAAAATGGTAATCTTTCCTTTATTGTGCACCAATTCGAATAAAATATTACCAATATAACGATTGACAATGAACACGGTTACTTGGTATGATACTGTTACTTGATTGGAGAACAATTAGATATCATGATCTGTTAGCTCAGCTGGGAGAGCACTATCTTGACAGGGTAGGGGTCAGTGGTTCGAGCCCACTACAGATCATAACAAAAAGTCCTTGCGCAGCAAGGGCTTTTTTCTTTTGTTTAGTTTTTTTGAGATGACATGATGAAGTCTTGGGGGACAATTGGGAACGAAAATTAAAAGAAATAAGCTATATACTTCGCTGCGCTACGTTCACTAACTCTTATGCAAATCAGCAAGATTCTGTTTACCCCAATCGCAGAGAATTTCCAGCACAGGCATCAGCGTTAATCCTTCACGAGACAAAGAGTATTCTACTTTTGGCGGTAATTGTGGATACTCTGTACGGATAATTAATTGGTCGGCCTCTAATTCTTTTAGCTGAGAGCTTAGCATTTTATGCGTAATGCCTTCCAAGGCTCTTTTCAATTCTCCATATCGCAATGTTTCTTTTTTCCATAACCAAAACAAGATATGCATTTTCCATTTTCCGCCGATCAAGGACATGGCATGTGAAAATGGTTTAACGTTTACTTCCTCAGCAGTTTCCATATTCCACTCTCCTTTTAGATAGTATCTACCTTTTAAGTGCATACTATACTCTTTTTTCACCCTACTATACAATAACTCATGAAACAGAGACAAGGGCGAACAAGCCTAATAAAGGGAGAGAATATATATGGAAAATAGTAATCGTAATTTCTTGCAGCCTTATACATTTGCGAATGGTTTTACGCTAAAAAATAGAGTGGTCATGGCACCGATGACAACGATGTCCAGTTTCTTCGACGGTTCAATTACCAATGATGAAGTCGATTATTATGCCGAACGGGCTGGTGGCCCTGGTATGATCATTACGGGTGTTGCATACGTAACTGAAGGGGGAAAAGGCTTCGAAGGTGAGCTATCCATCGCAAGTGATTCTACAATCAAAGGACTGTCCAAAATTGCAAGGGCCATTCAGAAAGACGGAACGAAAGCCATTGTGCAAATCTTTCATGCAGGGCGCAAAACGAACTCCAAAACGCTAAGAGGTGTTCAACCCACCAGTGCGAGTGCAATCGCTGCCGCACATCCAATCGGCTCGGAGACGCCGCGTGAATTAACACCTGAGGAAATCGAAAGCATTATTAAGGACTTCGGCAGGGCAACCTTGCGGGCCATACAAGCTGGTTTTGACGGAGTAGAGCTTCACGGGGCCAATACGTATCTGTTGCAGCAATTTTTCTCCGTCAATTCCAATCAACGATCCGATCAGTGGGGTGGCAGCTTTGAAAATCGTATGCGATTTCCGCTGGCAGTCATTCAGGAGGTTGCATCGGTTATCGATGCCCATGCGGATAAACCTTTCATCCTCGGTTATCGGATTTCACCGGAAGAAATTCATATGCCGGGCATCCAGCTCAAGGACTCCTTGGCGTTTGCCCAGGCTCTGACAGACACGCGAGTTGATTACATTCATCTGTCGATGGGAAGTTACAAACGAACATCATTAAATCACCCCGATGACAAAGAGCCGATCTTAACTAAATTCGTCCGGGTTTTGGATCACAAAAAACCTCTGATCGGTATCGGATCGATTGAGCGGCCGGAAGACGCAGAAGAAGTTATCAACGCCGGGGCAACTTTGGCTGCACTCGGACGGGAATTGATTCGCGAGCCGAAATGGGTACAGAAGGTAAAAGCAGGGGACCTTGGCAGCATTCGTTACCAAATTTCTCCGTCTGATATGGATGAACTGCGTATCCCTTTGGCAATGCAGACTTATCTGGAAGGTTCGTTTCGGGAGGTCATGCACTTTACTACCGACAGTCAGAAAGGGACTGACTACCAGAATTCACTTGCACCGATGGAGGGTTTTGAAAAGAAAATGTAAAAGTTAAACTAAATTAGATAGATTCAACTTTCGGATCATTAATAGTTATTTATTAATTCCGGAGCAACCATTTCCTGCTTTTACATGAGGGAATGGTTGTTTTTTTTATTTAATAATAATGATTTACAAACACAATTAAATTGTGTACAATCTAATTGTTAGCAAAATAAAAAGAGATATCATCTTTACAAAATAAAATTTAAACATACAGAGGAGACAATACTCATGAAAACATTATACGAAACTACAGTTATCAATACAGGTGGACGTCAAGGGATTGTGCAATCGCCGGATAACGTATTTATGCTTGATGTCGCTGCCCCGCCTGAACTGGGAGGCAAAGTAACGACAGCTACGAATCCCGAGCAATTGTTTGCAGCAGGATACAGTGCTTGCTTTAATTCAGCGCTGGAGTTTCAGTTGAAGAAACACAAAGTCGAAATTGAGAGAAGCACAGTATCGGCTACAGTTATGCTAGTAACGGACCCTACGGATAATGGTGTGAAGCTGGAAGTTGAACTTGAAGTTAAAATTGAGGGTCTGGATGAAGAGACAGCACAGAAATTTGTCAAACTTGCTCATGACTACTGCCCATATTCCAAAGGCATCAAAGGGAACGTTAATGTTACCGTGGGACTAGCCTAATCTTTGCCAGGGCGAATAAAACGGTTTTGTTCTGGACTTCACTATTGAAGTCTGAAGCATCTTTCTAAAATAATGTTCAACATACTGAAGGCCTCCGAGAAATCGGAGGTTTTTTGATATGTTTTTAATTCTTTTTGCGATATACAAAAATAGATAAAGAAATCGATCACGATTGAAATATACCCATATGGGGTATATTATAAGAGTAGAAAACGAAAGTTCAAAGGAGTGCAACTCATGAAAAAGTATGCAATGATATTGCTGACTACGGTGATCACGAGCAGTCTGATGTTAAGTGGATGTGGCAAAAATGCTGGGCAGGATAATAGCAGTAGTAACAGTCATACAGCGAGCACAGGAGAGATGCACCACTCGGATTCGGGAGAATTACCGGAAGGGCTTCAGGAAAAGAAAAATCCAACATATCCTTTGGGCAGCAAGGCCGTGATGAGTACGGACCATATGGCTGGAATGAAGGGTGCAGAAGCGACCATTGTGGGAGCCTATGAGACAACAGCCTATGCAGTCTCGTACACACCAACCACAGGGGGAGACACTGTGAAAAATCATAAATGGGTCATCCAAGAGGAGATTCAGGACCATACGGATCAACCGTATGCAGCAGGAGCAGAGGTTGTGCTGAACGCTGACCACATGCCAGGAATGAAAGGGGCTAAGGCAACGATTGACTCCGCTGAGCAAACGACGGTATATATGGTTGATTACACCCCGACCACAGGCGGAGATCCGGTGAAAAATCATAAATGGGTCACAGAAGAAGAATTGTCTATTCAATAATACTTTTTAAAGAATAATCAAATTCTCACTCAATTATGGGTTATACTGGAACAATAAGATTAAAGTTGCTGGAAAGGGGAATGTATATGATGGACTTCAGCAAGCCGCCCCATGCCTCCGAATCACATACACACAAACAGCGTCATGAAGAAAATGAACAACAGCTTTTAACCGGAGGGAAAAGTATTTGGTGGGAAATCAGCAATTGGCTAATTCTCGGTGGGATACTTGCGGTGATCTTCGTATTGTTTAAATTCGTGTTCTAGAAAAAGAGAAACATTAAAACTTTGGATAAGGGCCATATTAAATGGGCTCTTTTTTTTACGCTCGTACATATAAAATTATCAAGAATAACAAATGACAAAAATAATCATTTGTCATTTGTTATTCGTTATGTTAATCTAATTTCAACGGAGGTGACTTGAGGATGGTGCAACCATCTTAATCATATGGATAAAGACAAAACTTCTGAATTTTTAACCAAGGAACAAATTATCGCAGCAACGCAGGAAACTCTCCGGCGCTTCGGTGTTGCCAAAACATCTGTTACGGATGTCGCTAAATTGCTTGGAGTTAGTCACGGTACGATTTACAGGCACTATAAAAGCAAGAAAGAATTACTTGAAGGCGTGACCGCACAATGGCTCGAAGATGAGATTATCGCGCCTTTGACGGCCATAGCTAAGGATCAGAGTTACAACGGTGAGGGAACACGTCATTTGAAAGTATATATAGAAGTGTTAATCGCTCGTAAACGTCATTATGCCGAATCCGATGCAGAGTTGTTTGAAATGTACGCACGGGTAACCCAGGAATCCGCAGATATTATCGCTAAACATGTGCAACATCTTGTACGTCATCTGAGTGAGATTATCCAGCAGGAGAATCATTTCCAATTTAACAAACCAGATGTGGTTGCAACTGCGATCCTTCAAGCTACAGCTCGTTTTCATCATCCGGCACATGCCTATGAATGGCAAAGCCCTACAATTGATGCGGAATTTGCACAGGTGTGGTTGTTGATCGAAAAGGGATTATTACATTTGGAACAAGAGAGGGAGTAATTGTAAATGAAAAAGCTAACAGGTAAAGTGGCCGTTGTAACAGGCTCATCCCGGGGGATCGGACGTGCTATAGCTGAGCAACTCGCTGAAATGGGCGCGGATGTCGTCATTAACTACACGAGTAGCCCCGACAAAGCAGAGCAGGTTGCAGATATTGCTCGCCAAAAAGGAGTTCGTGCCATTACCGTTCAGGCTGACCTTGCCCGGAAGGAAGATGTGGAGCGTTTATTTTCCGAAACGATTAACCAGCTTGGAAAAATCGATATTCTGATCAACAATGCAGGCATCATGAAGACAACTCCTTTGGCAGATGTGACTGAGGAAGAATTCGATCAGCAGTTTGCGATTAATGTAAAAGGTACATTTTTTGCTTGTCAGCAAGCGTTGAAACACATGGAGGAACAGGGCCGAATCGTTAACTTCTCCACTTCTGTAACTGGACAGATGTTTCCGGGATACAGCGTGTACGCAGGTACCAAAGGAGCAGTTGAACAGATTACTCGTCAGCTTGCGAAGGAATTTGGCTCCAGACAAATCACTATTAATGCTGTTGCACCAGGTCCCGTGAATACCGAATTGTTTTCTGTTGGGAAGACGGAGCAGCAGCTCGAAGGAATGCGTAAAATGAATGCATTTGGTCGTCTGGGTGAACCGGAAGACATTGCAAATGTGATCTCATTCCTCGTCAGTGAAGAATCGCAATGGGTTACAGGACAGACGCTACGTGCAAACGGCGGTTTCATTTAAGGATATCATGCACGAAGTTTCCCCCTTTTGACACACAACCGGGCGAATCCCCATATGATGCATTACATCAGCAAGCAATTGGGGAAATGGGGAATCCGGGATGGCAAAAGCAAAGGGAAAAAAAGCTCCCGCGTTAAAGAGTGACAAACTTCGTGTATCCATGAAATTGGTTACTTCGGATGTATGTGAGCGTTGCAAGACCCCCTGTACACGAGGAATGGATTATGCAGCACGGATGCGAACCGATGGAGCTGTGGGCAAGGGCGTACCTTGTATATTAACTCGTCATACTTCGTAGTTAGCAGCATAATAAAATTGACCCAGAAGAAGTTCGTATAATTACGTATTGCCAACAACTATACTATAGGGGCGTCCTTTAACAAGGAACGCCTCTTTTTGATCGTTCCAAGGGGTGGAAAATATTCTGGATAAAAAATGAAAAATGATGAAAAACAGCGCAACTTTGTGGATGAACCTGCAGTATAAATGTACAACAGCTAGCAGCAGGGGAGGGAATATTGACGGAATGAAATGGAAAAGAATTTTGCTGTGTGTCACAGTATTCTCCTTGCTCGGCGGGTCTTTATTGTTTGCAGATTCAGTGAACGAGAAGATTCGGGTTCTCATTAACGGCAAGGAAGCAGCTGACGGTGGTTATCTGATTGACGGAACGACCTATGTACCTGTAAGGGAAGCGGGCGGAATCGCCAGATGGGATAGCACAAACAAGAGAGTAACGGTTATCAAACCGAATGTACATATTTTTCTCTTCAAGGGAGATACCGTGTTTGGCAACGTAAACGTGGGTAAGTTGAAATTTAATGTGTTCTCACAAGTCGACAGTTTGACGACGGATATAGCTGCCGTGAAGGTGACGATTACCAATCCAAGTGGTGAGGTTAAGGATATTCAGTCTCAAGAGCTCAAGACTCAGAAGGATAACTTCTGGTTCCGAACGTACGATTTTACGTATGATTTCAGCCGGGCTGGCAAGTACCAAGTCGGTTTTTATATTAAAGAAAATGCAAATAGTAATTATGTGCTGGCAGCCGAGAAAATCATTACCGCGCTGAACGATTGAAGCAAAAATAACCTTGGCGGTTAAATTGACCTGGACCATTGAACATGTTACGATATGCAAGGTTACACAATTTCTATTTATAAAGCGAGGTATATCAATGAGCGATCACACACATGAACACGGCGATGCCTGCGGATGCGGTCAAGACCACGACCACGACCACGAGCATGAAGAAGTTCTTCTGACACTGACAGACGAGAACGGAAATGACGTGGAAATGGTTCTGGTGGAGACGTTTGACGTGGAGAAGCATGTTTATGCGCTCCTGCTGGAACGTAACAATCCTGAAGCTGACGGCATCATTCTGCGTATGGAAGAAGAAGACGAGGAAATGGTGCTCTACAATATTGAAGACGAAGAAGAGTGGACCCGTGTTGAAGCGGCGTACAACGAACTCGTTGCAAGCCAAGAATAGTCATCCTTTTGGAATAAAGCAAGAAGGCTCCTTGATCATAGGGGGCCTTTTGTTTGCTTTTTATTAGGTGTAAATGTTGTTTTTTCTTGCCATAGGGACAGTGGAATAGGTGGGAAAATGCAAATAAGACAGCGATCATAACACAAGACAGGACAAGTCTGTGTGGAGAAAAAAATAAAAAGGACCAAGCATCCCGCTTGGTCCTTAGATCGATCAACCTCATGAAGAGGTGGCTGTTCTAGAAAATCGCATCTGCTTCCACAATGACTTTTACATTGGTTACGCTACGATCTTCAGGTCCTTTTACAGGCAGTCCAACTTCAACATGATCAATGATGTAGTCGATGTTCTCCTGAGTGATAACCTCACCTGGCAGCAGAATCGGAATTCCTGGTGGATATACGTAGATGAATTCCGAAATAATCCGGCCAGCGGATTCCTTGAAAGGAATGACTTCGGTATCACCATAGAACGCATCACGAGGAGTCAGCATCAGCTGTGGTACATCTGGAACCTTAACCACCAGCTCGTGGGCTGGATTCACTTGATAATACGTACGGGATAGATCTTGCAGGGCGTTCAGCAAGATTTCTACGGAGTCATCCGTATCTCCCGGCGTGATGAGGCACAGAATATTATACATATCACTGAGCTCTACCTCGATTTTGTAATGCTCACGTAGCCAGTTCTCTGTTTCGTAACCTGTAATTCCAAGGTGGCGAACATGAATGGTTACTTTGGTTGGGTCGTAATTAAAGGTAGCCTCTGTGCCCAGCAGCTCTCTGCCGAAGCAATACAGTCCGTCCATATCATTAATGGAGCGTCTTGCAAACTCAGCCAAATCAATGGCTTTCTGTGCCATCTGATGGCCATTCAGAGCCAGATTACGTCTCGACGTGTCGAGCGAAGCCAGAAGGATGTAGGAAGTCGACGTTGAAGTCAACATACTCAAAATAGTTTGTACACGTTGCGGATTCACATAGCCATTCTTCGTGTTCAGATTGAGTACAGAACTCTGAGTCATCGAACCACCCAGCTTGTGTACACTCGTCGCAGCCATATCAGCCCCGGCGGCCATGGCTGAGAGCGGCAGATCTTCATGGAAATGAATGAGTACGCCATGCGCTTCATCCACAAGTACTGGGACCTGATAGCTATGCGCCAGTTCAACAATTTCTTTTAGATCGGTACATACACCGAAGTACGTTGGGTTAATGACGAGCAATGCCTTGGCATCGGGATGACGCTCAAGGGCACGTCGGATCGCGCCTGTAGTGACACCGTGATCGATTCCTAGATTGGCATCCTGCGCTGGAGAGACGAACACGGGTTTCGCTCCTGAGAAAATGATGGCAGACATGACCGATTTATGCACATTACGGGGCACAATAATCTTGTCACCCGGTTCACATACGGACAGAATCATGGTCATGATGGCACTGCTTGTGCCTTGTACACTAAAATAGGTATAATCGGCTCCGAAGGCATCGGCTGCCAGAATCTGCGCTTCCTCAATGACACCGGTTGGCTGATGCAAATCATCTAGCGGTGCGATGTTAATCAAATCTATGGAGAGGGCATTATCGCCGATAAATTCACGAAATTCGGTGTCCGTTCCCAATCCTTTTTTATGTCCCGGAATATGAAATTGCACCGGATTGAGTGCCGCGTGATTTTTTAAAGCGGTAAACAGCGGCGTACGGCGGTGATCCATCAGTGCTGTCACAACCTTTCCTAATTATAATTTGTAAGAAAAACGTCTTTCGACGTAAATTCTATGAAGACAGACCGCATGTAGCGGATGTTTTTCTTGCGATCACGGATTTAGTTCAGCTTCGCTGATAACTTATCATTTTGTAATCTCAAACAAATTTGAGTATAGCAAATTAAGAACCGAATGCAAGCAATATTGCTTGACAATTTTTCGAATTGCTGAGATTTGGACACATCCCCGAGGGTTACAGTAAGGATAGGAGATGGGCAAGCAAGCATCGAAAGGGGAAAAAGAATGCAAACTAATACAAAACCAGCCAAAATCCTTCGATCACCTTTCTTTATCGCCATGTGGCTAACGCTTTTTCTAGTTGAAATCATCAAGGGTGCTCTGCTGGTCGCTATTTTGCCCGTGTATATGGACAATATTCTGGGCTTGTCCGCTGGCGTAATAGGTGTGGCCTTTGCCCTTCAATATTTGGGAGATAATCTGTTCAGGGCTCCCTCTGGCTGGGCAGCAGAACGGATCGGGTTCCGCGCTACAATGGTGACGGCCCTAATTTGTACATTAGTAGCTGTAATCATGATTATCTTTTTCAAAAGTGCATTTGGCCTTGCCATGGCTTGTCTCATTCTTGGAGTTGGTACGTCACCCCTTTGGCCTTGCGCCATGACGGGCGTGACCGCGATGTCGGGGCCGCAGAACAAGAACGGTACAGCCATGGGTGCGCTGGAGATGGCGGCACTTGGAGGAACTGGACTTGGGCCGATCGGCATGAACTGGCTATTGGAACGGACGCATCACGATTATCGCACCATTTTCCTAGTGTTGATGGGTGTTGCAATTCTGGTCATTCTGGTCGCTTTGATTCTGCCCGGACGTGTCGTTGTTGAGGGTGAGCATGCGGAAAGTGAGACTAAGCGGACAGATATGAAATATCCGGCTAAACCGAATATTCTTACGCCTTTCATCCGACTCAAAAACAGTGTCCAGGGCACATTGCAACGGGTACGCAGTACACTTAACGTGAATCCGCTCGTATATCCTGCACTGTTCATGCAGTCCTTTGTTATTGGTCTGCTCAGTCCTGTGATTACGCTATACACTCGCACAGATCTGCACATCTCGCCCAACCTGTACAGCTTGTTGTTGATAGCCGGTGGCGGGATTACGGTCATTGCACTGCTGCCTGTAGGGAAAATGGTAGACCGGTTTGGCACGGCACCGTTCCTGAACATCGGTTTTTTAATGGCAGCAGCAAGTCTGTTTGCTTTTTCTTCCATTACGTCTATTCCTGTTGTGTTCGGCATCGTCATGCTGGTTGGTGTCAGCTATGCGATGATTCTCCCGGCCTGGAATGCATTTGTAGCCACATTGATTCCCAAAGGAGAACGCGGAGCGATCTGGGGTTTCTTCCTGACCCTTCAGGGATCAGGCATGGTCGTAGGACCGATTGTATCCGGACTGCTGTGGGATCACATTAGTCATCCTGCTCCATTTATCGGAAGTGCTGTCGTTATGGCTGGACTTGCCGTTGTGCACTATGTGTTATCCCGTAAACCGTATCGTACAGCTCCTGCTAAATGATGCGATGAAGCCTGGTGAGGTTGATCTAATAAGAAAAGGGAGTTCCGGCAACCGTACAAGTTGTGGAACTCCCTTTTTATGTAGCATAGTCCATCTATTTAGCTAACGACGTGAAGATTATTCTGACCGCCGTAGTAGTCAACTTCGGGAGCTAACTGTTCACGGTACTCCATGTCTGCTTAAGACATAGACATCTTGTAGAGCGGCAGCAGTGTTTTGAACCTTGAACGAACTGTTTCCAGGAACTTGTCCCGATCTGCAGCCAGCGGATCATCCCGATCAACTCGCAGTCCGCACATGACCTCTGCATACCTCCATTTCGCGTCCGTTATATCATGAAAAAACGGGGGCTTGCCCCTGTGCATCTGCGGAAAGCTGCGATCCTCCGGATCAATCGGTGAAAAATAGTCAAATAACCAAGTACCCTTACATAAAATGAAGTATAAAATAGGGTAAGCCGATTGAGTAGAAGCGATTGAAGAAGATGGCCGGAGCATCTCCGGTACAGATGGAGGGAGTGCCGTGAATAAGAGTTATGAAGTTGAATATTGCAATCTGGAGCTGCGGTTCAACCGTCGGCATATCCAAAATTTGATCAAAGACCTTATTGGTGAGGGGTATTCACTATATTGGAGCGAGGACGAATCCTTTTTTATTCTGTCAGTCCGCACCGGACGCAAGCTGGTAAAGCTCCGTTTTCAACAGACGCGCAGTGGGAATTACAAAATGACGGGAGATTATATTATTAAGGATGCAAAACTTGCGGAATGGTTAGAGAAGCTGATTGGGGATACACGTGGGCATGCCGTTGTGAAACGCTTTAAGGATCAGCAGATGACCGTGGAAAATATTTTGTTCGGTGAAGTCATTCGTCTCGTTGAAGTATCCGGGTTCAAACAGCGTGTTATTTTTCAAAAGGAACCTGCGCCGACGGCGGAAGAGATGGAAGAAATGTTCCTCTCGCGCGAAGGTGAGGAGCGACTCATGCTGCTGCGCATGGAAGTAGATGATGAACTGGAGCGTCTGCATGCCGCCATTCAGACGGATAATATCGAAAAAGCAGATGCCTGTCGTAAAGTCTTAAAGCAGCTGTCAGGGTACATGTTGATGCTGGAAGGCTGAAATATAACGCTGTATTTATGAAAATACGATGAACACCTCAGGTAATTGGGGTGTTTTCTCGCTGTGCGACCATGGTCCGGGGTTCACTTCTATGCGTAAAACCGTTAAAATGGGGGTATTGTTGAGAATTCATTCAATAAAATTAATTGGAGCAAAGGATGGAGGACCAGATGGCGAAACAACAGATCGGTGTCATTGGACTTGCAGTAATGGGCAAAAATTTGGCCCTTAACATTGAAAGCAGAGGTTTCACGGTATCGGTATTTAACCGTTCCCCGGAGAAAACCAACGATCTTCTGAAAGAAGCCGAAGGTAAAAACCTGACAGGCACATTCTCTATTGAAGAGTTTGTGGCATCCCTGGAATCCCCGCGCAAAATCCTGATCATGGTACAAGCTGGTTATGCAACCGACGCTACCATTGAACAACTGCTTCCTCATTTGGATGAGGGCGACATCATCATTGATGGCGGTAACGCATACTTCCCTGACACACAACGTCGCAGCAAAGAGCTGGAAGACAAAGGCATTCGCTTCATCGGTACAGGTGTATCCGGTGGGGAAGAAGGCGCTCTGAAAGGCCCTGCAATTATGCCAGGTGGACAAGAGAGTGCGTACAAGCTGGTTGAACCGATCCTGACAGCCATTTCGGCCAAAGTCGGTGACGATCCTTGTTGTACATATATCGGACCAGATGGTGCCGGACACTATGTAAAAATGGTGCATAACGGTATCGAATACGGAGATATGCAGCTGATTGGTGAAGCTTACCACCTGCTCAAATCCGTGTTGAATGTGTCCGTTGAAGAGCTTCACGCCATCTTTACAGAATGGAATCAGGGAGAGCTGGACAGCTACTTGATCGAAATCACAGCAGACATCTTCTCCAAATACGATCCAGAAACGGGCAAACCAATGGTTGATGTCATTCTGGATGCAGCAGGACAAAAAGGAACAGGAAAATGGACAAGCCAAAGCGCGCTGGATCTCGGCGTACCATTGTCCATGATTACGGAATCCGTATTCTCCCGCTTCCTTTCTGCGATGAAAGACGAGCGTGTGGCAGCGAGCAAAATTCTGAACGGACCTGCGGTTGAAGCATTCTCCGGCGACAAAAAAGCGTTCATCGAAAATGTTCGCAAAGCACTGTTTGCTAGTAAAATCGTATCCTACGCACAAGGTTTTGCCCAAATGCGTGCAGCTTCCGATGAGTACGGTTGGGATCTGAAATACGGCAACATCGCTATGATCTTCCGTGGTGGCTGCATCATCCGTTCGCAGTTCCTGCAAAACATTAAAGAAGCGTATGACAAAGATGCAGCACTGAAAAACCTGCTTCTGGATCCATACTTCCAAAACATTGTAGAATCCTACCAAGGTGCGTGGCGTGAAGTGGTAGCTGCTGCGGTAACTCAAGGCGTTCCGGTTCCTGGGTTCTCCAGTGCCTTGTCCTACTACGATAGCTACCGTACAGAGCGTTTGCCTGCGAACCTGCTGCAAGCACAACGTGACTACTTCGGTGCTCATACGTTCAAACGTCTAGACAAAGAAGGCAGCTTCCACCACAACTGGATGGAATAGTAGTGTATAACGCAAGTCCGTGAAATTAGGCTAAATTGTCCTGAATCAAGGACTTTGGCTGGAACAGAAGCTTGGAAAGGGGACTTGGAGAGTCGGTACATATACCGATGAGCTCCAGGTCTCTTTTTTTTACGTATACTTAAGCTGGTCCTACATCGAGATTCGTTAGAATTTTAAAATCGCCTATATTTCCAAAATAGGCTGATTTGAGTTCTTTAAAATCGTTTGAAGTACATGGACGTGCTTCGATATGATCTGGAAGTGTTTGCGGATGTTTGGAGGGAAGCCAGTCATACTATGGCCTTCCCCCGTCCGCAGGGCTGTGTTATGATAGGACAAAAGTGCTCACGAATTGCTTGAATTAAAGGAGTGTACACCTTGAGCAAGTCTAACAATATTATTCTCATCGGCATGATGGGAACTGGCAAATCAACCGTCGCTGACATGCTCGCGCGCGAGTTAGGTTACCGACTGATTGATGTGGACGCCGCGGTGGAAAAAGAGGAAGGCTGTACGATTCCAGAGTTGTTCACAGGCAAGGGAGAAACGTATTTCCGCGATGCCGAGAGTCGCATGTTGTGCTCGGTGTTAGAGAAAAAGGCGCAGGTGATTGCGACCGGAGGCGGTGTGGTACTACGTTCGGACAACTGTGATGTCATGTCGAAAAACGGCTGGGTGGTTGCCCTGACAGCTGATCCTGCAGTGATAGTAGAACGCGTCAGCGGCTGTGATAACCGTCCGCTCTTGGCAGGCAATGCGGAGGAACGCATTCAGACCATTATGCAGGAACGGAAGGACGCATATCGGTTTGCGCATTACACGGTGGATACAACCGAGTTATCCGCTTCTGAAGTGACTCGTTTAATTTTAGCGCATTACCGCGTCTAAGCTTGTAATTATTTCATTTTCTCGTCAGTGAGAGTAGGGATAGAACGTACAAATGAGTGTAGGGTCGATGCCTGGAGAGGGATACATTCCGTATGTGGAAGAAGATATGTTGAAGGATTTAAAGTGGTGAATGGGGATGTATGATCGTGAGAGATCGATGTGAAAAACGGGCCGATTGGCCCGTTTGACTGATGGTAAGAATCAGGGTGCATGATGCATGGTGGTTATGGAGAACTGCTGATTGCAGCTAGCTATCCTGACCATATAACCTCGATCCTGATGTTACTTAGTTTTCCTCTTGCCATTGCAGCATGCCGCCAACCATATTGGTGCAGCCATCATATCCGAGCTGCTGTAAGTACTCACAGGCACGTTCGCTACGGTATCCACTGCGGCAGATCAAAACAATTTCACCGGACTTTTGAATTTCGGACAGTCTGTCCGGAATCTGTCCAAGCGGGATGTGTTTCGCTCCCTCGATCATGCCTTTTGCGACTTCATCGTCCTCACGGACGTCTATCATCTGCAGCTTCTCTCCCGCCAGTAAACGGCGGCGTAGCTCAGAAGTTTCAATTTCTGCAATTTGTGTCATATTCAGGTCCTCTTTTCTGTATGGACTTAACGCCTATAATGATACCCAAGCGATGTATGGAATGTCAATTTGGCAGTACAGCATTACCGCATGGATCCTGAGCCAAATACGTAACAGGATCATCTAACGAAGCACATTATAATCAATGAAGGAGAATTTCATCCATGGACGTTATCGTTAAACCGACCCCATCCCTGAACGGGGAAATTGGAGCTTTGTCTTCCAAAAACTACACCACACGCTACTTGCTAGCTGCTGCTCTGGCAGAAGGCACGAGTACGATCCATTACCCGGCTCACAGTGAAGATAGTGACGCTATGCGCAGATGTATTCGCGATCTTGGAGCAGTGCTTGAAGAAGATGACAGCAAAATTGTTATCCAGGGCTTTGGCAGCCATCCACATGATGTGCGTGAATTAAATGTAGGAAATGCAGGTGCAGTGCTGCGTTTCCTAATGGGGGTAACGGCACTTTGTCCTGAGGTGACGTTTGTAAACACGTACCCGGATTCTCTTGGCAAACGCCCACATGATGACCTGATCGATGCGCTTGGTCAGCTCGGTGTTGAGGTACAGCACGAACAAGGACGCTTGCCAATCACGATTAAAGGTGGTCAGGCTAAGGGTGGACATATCCGTGTATCCGGTTCTGTCAGCTCCCAGTATTTGAGCGCGTTGCTGTTTGTAACTCCGCTTCTGGCCGAAGACAGCACAATTGAAGTATTGAATGACTTGAAATCCAAAGTGGTTATTGGTCAGACGCTGGAAGTACTGGAGCAAGCGGGTATCGTCATTCATGCGAGTGATGATTACATGTCCTTCCGCGTACCTGGCGGCCAAGCCTATAAACCGCAAACATATACGGTTCAAGGAGACTATCCGGGTTCAGCAGCTGTCCTCGCGGCTGCGGCGGTCACTCAATCCGATGTTAAAATTTTGCGATTGATGGAACAGAGCAAACAAGGTGAGCGTGCTATTGTTGACGTTCTGCGCATGATGGAAGTGCCGTTGACGCATGAGAACGATGTGGTTCACGTGCAAGGTAACGGTACTTTGAAAGCCGTGGAATTCGATGGAGATGCCGCGACAGACGCGGTTTTGGCCATGGTAGCGGCAGCAGTGTTTGCGGAAGGCACCTCACGGTTCTATAATGTAGAGAACTTACGTTACAAGGAATGTGACCGAATTACGGATTATTTGAACGAACTGCGGAAGGCAGGAGCCAACGTAGAAGAACGTCAGGCCGAGATTATCGTACATGGTCGTCCGGAAGGCGTCGAAGGCGGCGTTGAGATTAACGCTCACTACGATCATCGCGTAATTATGGCACTGACCGTTGTCGGTCTGCGTTCCAAAGAACCGCTTCGTATCCGGGATGCACACCATGTAGCCAAGTCTTATCCGCAATATTTCGATCATTTGCAGGCGCTTGGCGCCTCGGTTCAATGGGTAAAAGAGTAAAATAACACGTTAAGCAGAAAAGGATGGTGCTTGAACATGGAATTTAACAATCCTACTCGTGAAGAAATTGGACAACTTTTGCGCAAGGCAGGCAACATCGCAGTCGTCGGCTTATCGGACAAATCAGATCGCACTTCCTATATGGTAGCGGAAGCCATGCAAAGCAGAGGTTATCGCATCATCCCGGTAAATCCGCAGGTACAAGGTGAGATTCTCGGGGAGACGGTATATGCGACTCTTGCAGATATCCCTGAGCCGGTAGATATCGTGAATGTATTCCGCCGTGATGAATATTGTGCCGATGTGGCTCGTGAAGCTGCGGCGATCAAAGCGAATGTATTGTGGCTTCAGCTTGGTATCCATAGTGATGAAGCCGTACAGATTGCTGCTGAGAACGGCATGACAGCGGTAACGAATCGTTGTATCAAGGTAGAGGATTCCATCGTTCTGCGCGGTGCTGGACGCGGTTAAATCTCAATCACTAAAAATCCCGTTAACCTCGAGTTGACGGGATTTTTCTGTTACATACTTGGAATATAGAATAAATTACCAACAGGTTACTGTTTTGCTTTGACAAAACGTTGCGTAAAGCTTACCATCTAGGATAGAAAGGAGAGGTCGCCATGAATTGGCTCGGATCCTTGCAGCAGCTCGGACGAGCGGTAATGCTGCCTACAATGGTCCTGCCCGCCGCCGCAATTTTGCTGAGTGTTGGCAGTTTGCCCTGGGACGCCTGGGGATTGAAAGTTGTTGGTGAAGTGTCTACCGTGGCCGGACACGGTATTTTTTATTTTTTGCCGTATTTGTTCGCTGTCGGTGTAGCGCTGGGACTCTCCAACCAGGCCGGACAAGCGGGACTCGCTGCTCTGGCTGGTATTGTGATATATGATCAGGTGACTCGCAATTTCGGGGATGGCACCGTTCAACCTGCTTCCTTAATCGGAATTATTCTCGGTGCACTTGCCGGGGTGACGCATAATCGCTTCAAAAGTATTAAACTGCCCGAAATCTTACAATTTTTCGGTGGTTCAAGGTTTGTTTTGCTCATCGTAGGGCTGTGCTCGGCACTGTTCTCTTTCTTTATGTTATGGATCGCACCCATTCTACAACATGCATTGAACGCCATCGCCACCTGGGAATACAGTCTCGGCGGTTTTGGGCTGTTTATATATGGGGTCTTGTACAGGGTGCTGGTGGCATTCGGCCTGCATCATCTGCTTAACAATGTGTTCTGGTTCCAACTGGGGACGTATGAAACAGCAGACGGCAATATTGTGCAAGGGGATTTGCCGCGATTTTTTGCGGGTGATCCGACAGCAGGGTATTTTATGGCCGGGTTATTCCCGATCATGATGTTTGCGATTCCAGCGATTGCCTTTGCGATTATTCAGGAGGCAAGGGAAGACCTGAAGCCGAAAATCAAAAAAACATTTCTCACTTCCGCACTTGTTTGTTTTCTGACAGGGGTATCGGAGCAGATTGAGTTTGCCTTTTTGTTTGCGGCACCTTATCTGTTCATCGTGCATGCAGTCATGTCAGGACTTGCGATGTGGATCAGTTATTGGCTTGATATACGTCATGGATTCTCCTACTCGGCTGGCATTATTGACTACATACTCAATTTCCATCTATCGGAAAATGCTTGGAAGCTCATACCGATTGGCATACTATATGGGTTGGTCTATTATTTCCTGTTTAGGTGGGCGATTCGTACGTTCAAGATTCCAACTCCAGGACGCGAAGAGGGGTCCATGCTGGAAGATTGGGTAGGTAACATTCCTTATCAAGCTCCTCTCATTTTGGAAGCATTGGGCGGGAAAGAAAACATTGTACAGGTAGAGGCCTGTATTACACGACTTCGACTCACCGTGCATAATGATCGGTTAATCGATACAGGTGCAATGAAGAGTATGGGGTCGGCAGGGCTCATTAAGCTGGGTGGCGGTAACGTACAAGTGGTATTCGGCACCTATTCGGAATTAATCCGGGAAGAGATTGCGAAGCTGCTCGAACGGGATCTGCAACAAGTTCTGTTCTGTGCTCCTGTGCAGGGCAAAATGCTGCCAATTGAAGAGGTGCCGGATCAGATATTTGCAGCCAAGCTTGTGGGTGATGGAGTAGCCTTTGTTCCGGAAAAAGGAGAGCTGGTCTCACCCGTATATGGAACGATTATGCACATGTATCCGACGATGCACGCACTGGGCATATCAACCCGGGAGGGACTTGAGGTTCTGTTGCATATCGGTATTGACACATCCCAACTGAAAGGCCACTTTGAAGCCTTTGTTCAGGAAGGGGATACGGTGGAGCCGGGTCAGTTGTTAATCAAGTTTGACCTGGCTGTATTGCGAGCGGAGGCGGCATCGCTGACGACACCGATGGTTATCACGAATCCCGATCGTGTCAAATCATGGAGCTTTGCTCCATTTAAGCAAGTTAAGAAAGGTCAGGCATCCGTTATGTCCGTGGTGCTCTATGACAGGAACGTTGGAGGGGTAGAATGAAGATACAAGGCATCAACGGCGCTGCAGGCATAGCCATCGGCAAAGCATTTGTCCTGCCCAGTTGGGAATGGGATCTGCCGGATCAGAAGATGGATTCGGTGGATCTCGCCCAAGAGTTCGAACGGCTGTACGAGGGCATACGGACATCCAAGGATGAGATTGAATATATCAAGAACGAGTTCAAGGAAGTGGTCGGTCCTGAAGAGTCCAGCATCTTTGATGCGCATCTGGCCATTCTGGAAGATCCGGTATTCATGAACGAAATTCGAGGCATTATTGAACGGCAGTACAAAGCGGCAGAAGTAGCCGTCAAAGAGGCTATTGATCATTTTGTCACCATGTTTGATCTGCTCGAAGACGAGTATATGAAGGAGCGGGCCATTGACATCAAGGACGTGGGGAACCGTCTATTAAAGCATCTGCTGGGTGCACCGGAAATTACGCTTCCATCGGATACCCAGCCTTATATACTCGTGGCCAAAGAGCTGTCTCCCTCTCAATTGGCGCATTTGAATCCAAGCCACGTGCTGGGCATTGTGACACTTATCGGAGGCAAAACATCACATTCGGCAATTATGGCTCGTGCTCTTGGCATTCCTCTCGTTTCCGGTTTGGAAGCGAGTCTTGGCATGCCGGTGGAGACCGGAGATATGCTGGTTGTCGACGGAGATAATGGCCTCGTATTTACGGAGCCGGATCGGAAGACAATTGAACGGTACACGATGATTCGTAGCAAACAATTGAAGAAAAAAGAACAGCTGCAGGTACTTGCAACAGTGGATGCCGTAACCAAAGATGGTTCCGTGCTGCATCTGGCTTCTAACATCAGTTCCGTCAAGGAATTGGATATGGCGCTGAAACATGGGGCAAAGGGTGTGGGGTTGTTCCGGACAGAGTTCCTATACATGGACCGTGCTACGTTCCCGGGTGAGCAGGAACAGTATGAGGTCTATCGTCTTGTTGCTGAGAAAACTGCTGGTCAGTCTGTCGTTATTCGTACGCTCGATATCGGTGGTGACAAGCAGCTGGACTATTTTGAACTGCCAGAAGAAGATAATCCATTTTTGGGATATCGTGCGATTCGGATCAGTCTGGACCGTAAAGATCTGTTCAAAACACAGCTCACAGCCATTCTTCGGGCCAGTGCTGCGGGCAATGTCAAAATTATGTATCCGATGATCTCTTCGGTAGAAGAACTTCAGGAGGCCAATGAAATCCTGCGTGAAGCGATGTCTGATCTGGACGAGCGCAAATTGCCGTACGATTCGCATATTCAGGTGGGCATCATGATTGAGGTTCCGGCAGCGGTGATGATCGCCGATTTGCTTGCCGAAGAAGCTGATTTCTTCAGCATAGGTACCAATGATCTAGTACAATATGTACTGGCTGTCGATCGAATGAATGAGCAGATCGCACATATGTACCATCCGTATCACCCGGCTGTACTTCGCATGCTTCGCGCAACAGTCGATGCGGCACATACGGCAGGCATTGATGTCAGTGTTTGCGGAGAGATGGCAGGAGATGAGCGTTCGATTCCCCTATGGCTGGAGCTGGGGATTAGCAATCTGAGTATGTCTCCACAATCCTTGCTGCGTGTGAAGCACAGGGTATTGAATACGACGGCTGCGGCTGCCAAAGAGGCAGCCCATGATTGCTTCACTCTGCGGACAAGTGCAGACATCGAAGAGCGCCTACAAGTCTTCAATGATTCGATGGGCAGTCCAGATGAACAGAGTGGATCGAATGCATCTTGAATGGGATATTTTCAAATAAATACCTTTAAGTGAAAATATTAACTTTTGTACAATTTTGGAAAAAAGTCTTATTTTAACGATAAAAACCCCACGCCATTGGCGCGGGGTTTTGTTTTATTTTTCAGCAAGTGCATCGCAGAATGCTTTGCCATATGGCGGAAGGTCAGGTGGACGACGAGCTGAAATGATGTGTCCATCCACAACAACGGCTTCATCTTTCCAGATGGCTCCGGCATTTTCCATATCATCCCGGATACCCGGTGTAGATGTGACCGTAACCCCGTCCAGTATTTTGGCGGATATCAGTACCCAGCCTGCGTGACAGATCTGTCCAATCGGCTTACGATCCGCATGCATTTCCTTGACGAGCTCAAGTACTTTGGGGTAGCGACGAAGCTTGTCTGGTGCCCAGCCCCCGGGTACAAGAATACCATCATAGTTTGAACTATCCAATTCATCAAAACTGTATTCCGCTTCGGCGGGAACACCATATTTACCAATGTAGGTTTTGCCTTTTTTCTCTCCTGCGAGATGCACCTCAGCACCTTCTTCACGGACACGATGCACCGGATACCACAGTTCTAGATCTTCGAATTCTTCATCGACCAGGGCGATGACTTTTTTGCCTGTTAATCTCATCATCATCTCTCCTTTTGCGGTAATTAGCACATAGCGTCTTTATTGTAACAGATTCTCATGGTGACTTCATCGTCATGCAATCTCGCCAGAAGGGAAGCGATTACAACTCAATGAATGCCTACATTCGACAACCTTCTTCTGGAGACGGTGGTAATTTGTGCAACCTATGGTTTATAGCAGGATTTGAGCGGAAATAGGTCGAATGGTATCTATATAAGAGTATAGAACGAATGAGGTGATGACTGTGCGTAAGACGTGCAGATGCGGACATGTAATGGAATTGGAATTAAGAACGGTGGTATATGCCAAAAAGGTGGAGATTCGTAACGTACCTGTATTTGCTTGTACAGACTGTGTTTCCTATGAGGTTCTTCAGCCGGTCAAGCCGGATTTGAAAGAGTGCATCAGTACACTCGGCGAACAGCCAGCGAAACAGGATGTATCGTTTGGAGCGCGTAATGAACTTGCGGACCTCTTCCATGAACAATTGTTGGCCTGGCCGGACGCTTCGGATCGTGAGATGGAGCATCGGATGCAACGTGCTGTGGAGGAGAGAATTAACCTTCTGCTGGATATTATGGGCTATGCTCAAAAATCTAATGATCAAGAATGGATCGAGACAACACAGCGCAGATTAGGTCAATTATCCGGCTTTGTATGGCAGGCGCACTTCTCGAATGCTGTCTAATTTTGACGTGCAAAATGCTTGTTTTCATGAAAATTGGCTTTTTCGCCCGCTTTTTGTTAAGATATCGTAGAGTGAAAACGCTCAACATAGCGGTAATCCTGGTAAAGGGGGATGTATATCAAATGGCTGACATGACTAAAATGACAAGTATTGAACAGCTAAACTCCGCAGTGGAGGCTACCGAGGATCAACCCTTGCTTCTGTTTAAGCACAGTACACGCTGCCCGATCAGCGCGAATGCTTATCAGGAGATGAACGATTATTTGCAAAATAGTCCAAGTGAACAAGTGAAATACGGTATCATTTATGTAGTGGAAGATCGCCCTGTGTCCAATGAAGCAGCGGACAAGCTGGGTGTTAAGCACGAATCTCCGCAGGCGATTCTAGTCAAAAAGGGAATTCCTGTATGGCATACTTCCCACTCGAATATTACTTCAACCACAATCACGAATGCACTGCGTGAGTCCTAAAGCCTATTTTAATTGATTAATGCATAAATTTGTCGTAATATAAATCTTAATGAAAATGGTATGAAAATTTACTGGTAATGGAGAGAAGTACTGTGACGGTAACCATTTATGATGTGGCACGTGAGGCCGGTGTCTCTATGGCAACGGTATCACGGGTTGTTAATAATAACCCTAATGTTAAGCCACAGACACGCAAAAAAGTATATGAAGCCATCGATCGGTTGGGATATCGTCCGAATGCGGTAGCCAGAGGCTTGGCGAGCAAGAAGACAACCACGGTCGGGGTCGTTATTCCGGACATTTCGAACTCAACCTTTGCAGAGATTGCCCGCGGAATTGAAGATATTGCGAATATGTATCACTACAACATTATTTTGTGTAACGCGGATAAGAAGAAAGAAAAAGAAATTCGTGTAATTAACACGTTGCTCGAGAAACAAGTGGACGGTCTGCTCTTCATGGGTGGAACTGTGACGGACGAGCATATTCAGGCGTTCCAATCAGCGGCTGTGCCGATTGTTCTCTGTGCAACAAGTGACGAGAAGGGCACGTACCCTTCTGTAGATATCGATCATGAAGCAGCGGCATTTGACGCTGTAAATACGTTGATCCGTCATGGACACAAGGAAATCGCAATGATCAGTGGTACACTGCAAGATCCTGCCAACGGTTATGCTCGTTTCCAAGGGTACAAGAAAGCGCTTGAAGCAGCAGGTATGGAATATCAGGAGGATCTCGTACGCATTGGTAACTATCGTTATGAGTCTGGTGTGGAAGCGATGAAGTATTTCCTCGGTTTGAAGAAAAAACCATCGGCAATCTTTGCTGCAACAGATGAGATGGCAATTGGTGCTATTCACAGCATTCAGGATGAAGGTCTGAAGGTACCGGATGACTTCTCCATCATCAGTGTGGATAACATTCGTATGGCTTCCATGGTCCGCCCTCAGTTGACTACTGTAGCTCAACCGATGTATGACCTGGGCGCTGTAGCAATGCGTTTGCTGACCAAGCTTATGAAGAAAGAAAATGTGGAAAACCCACGGGTTATTTTGCCGCATGAAACGATTCTTCGTCTGTCTGTAAGCCATGCAGACGTAGTTTAAATACAGGCTTGGATGATTCATCGTCATTTCCGATTGAAATGGAAATGGTTTAAGAAAGGGAGAAGGCATTCTCTCTACATAGTGGAATGACGGAAGCTCCGGAAACGGAGCTTTTGTGCTGAATGGGTTTTGGACGTAGACTAAAAACATACTTGGAGGGAAACGAGTCCAGGTTTACATGAAGAATGCAGAATGCTATATAGGAGGTCATAACATGCGTGAAACGATCGGTATCATTGGTGCAATGGATGAGGAAGTAGAACTTCTCTTAGCTGGTATGAAGCAACTAGAGACTGTAAAACAAACCGGTATTACCTATGTCGCAGGTGAATGGCTGGGTAAACAGATTGTGGTCTGCAAATCAGGCGTGGGTAAAGTAAATGCAGCTGTGACGACACAGATTTTAATTGATCGTTTTCAGGTTAACCGTATTATTTTCACGGGTGTTGCGGGTGCAGTTAATCCGGAGTTGAACATTGGAGATATGGTCATCTCGTCCGAATGTGTACAGCATGATATGGATGTGACTCCACTTGGATTTGAGCGCGGGGTTATTCCTTACCAGGAGACGTCCGCCTTTCCGGCGGAAGCATCCCTTATTGCGTTAGCTGAAGAAGCCTGCAAAGCGCAAGGAGCGAACTATCTGATCGGCAAAGTGCTGTCAGGAGATCAATTCATTGCAAACAAGGATACGGTGAAAATGCTGTATACCGAAATGAATGGGGCATGTGCGGAGATGGAGGGAGCTGCCGTAGCGCAAGTAAGCTTCATGAACCGTGTTCCGTTCGTTATACTTCGCGCAATGTCTGACAAAGCAGATGGATCAGCACATGTGAACTTTGCCGAGTTTACTGTGGAGTCTTCCCAGCGCTCTCACCGTATTGTGGAACATATGCTGGAACATATGTAACCCCATAAGGTATACGCATGTTGAGCATGGTATAGGCTTAAAAACAACAAAAACCGCTTCCTCCTTTCAGATCATCCATGATGAACCTGTTCGCGAAGAGGCGGTTTTTCTATGTATACGTATTCGGAATCTTTCATGCGAATTCGTAATTAGTACATAAACCGATGGCGGAATCGAACGCGGTCGAACTGTTCTTCCGATTCCAAGGGTACTTGGCTGCCAATGCGGACCATGAGGCAGTTCGCTGGATGTGAACAAATCTCGGGATCATCGGTGGCGTACCAAGTCATGTCTACGGTTTGCATCAATTTTTCCATCATCTTGCGGTAATCCCATACGGAAAGGGCACTGCCCTTCAAATCCCAATGCCAGTAATATTCCGTTGTGAATATGATATATTTCTCCATCTGTCCATTTTCAAACGCGGTGAGCAGCATTTCGCGCCCGATCCCGAGAGAGCGATAGGAATCCGCAACCTCAATGGCGCCCAGCTCAATTAGATCGGTCATATTGCCTTCCGACCAACGTTCGCATTCATCTGCATAATGGAAAGTCACATAACCGACAATGGTTTCATTCTCCCGTGCAATGATGATTCGACCTTCAGGCAAAGCGGCAATTTCGGCCAATGCCTCCTGTTGTTCCGAAGGGCGCCGGAAGGCATCCAGATCGGAATGAAATTCAAGCTGCGTAATCGTCTCGGCCTGAACTGGTCCCTCAATGATGATTCGGTGGCCGGACTTGAAGATGGAACGCATATGATGCTCCTTAATATGCTCCATAGTTCATGCTCCTCTCTCCCCCTACTTATAGCAAAAAACCAAAAATTTGAAAAGCCATAGACGATGATTGAAAAGATTTGCTATAATTGCGTAGACAAAAAATGTTCACAATTCAACTGCAGTTTGGGTTCATCGGTTTGGCCTGGGCAAGTACATGATGAGAAGTTCTCTCTACTAATGTAAGCGCTAACTGGAAGTTCAGTCAACACAAAGGCAATCAGAAGTGACCCATATTGGGAATCGAAATGTCGAGTTGAAGGAGGCTGGCAAGCATGAGTCAAGCACATGGTGAGATGCTGCAAACGGTTGTGTCTGAATCTAATCTGGGCGATTACACGGAGGCCCGAAGCCGGTTTGATTGGGAATCGGTTGAAAAGCACTTTACGTGGCACGCCAGCGGGAAAGTCAACATGGCGCATGAAGCGATAGATCGTCATGTGCTGGAAGGAAGAGGCGGGAGAACGGCGCTATTATACAGTGATGCTTCGCGTGAAGAGGCATACACGTTTGCTGACTTGAGTGAGCAGTCGAGTCGCTTCGGTAACGTCCTGCGTAAATATGGCATTGCTAAAAGTGATCGGGTATTTATTTTTATGCCACGCAGTCCTGAGCTCTATTTTAGTCTGTTGGGCATATTGAAGGTTGGGGCTGTTGCAGGTCCGCTATTTGAAGCCTTTATGGAAACTGCGGTGAAAGACCGACTGGAGGATAGCGGAGCTGTAGCCCTGGTGACGACCCCTCAATTGCTGGGACGAATCAAACGTTCCGAGTTGCCGGAACTGAAGCATATCTTTGTTGTGGGTGGTGGTCCACAGACGGAAGAAGGACTCATCGACTTTGATGCAGAGATGTCGGCAGCTTCGGATGATATGGAAGTGGAGTGGCTGACTCGCGAAGACGGTCTGCTGATTCACTATACATCCGGCTCTACAGGTAAACCGAAAGGTGTATATCATGTGCAGAATGCGATGATTCAGCATTATTACACCGGCAAGGTTGTACTCGATTTGCGCGAGGATGACGTATACTGGTGCACAGCTGATCCGGGTTGGGTCACAGGTACATCCTACGGGATCTTTGCACCCTGGTTGAATGGGGTGACCAACGTTATTCGTGGAGGACGTTTCAGTCCGCAAGACTGGTACAGCACCATTGAGAAAAATAAAGTTAGCGTATGGTACAGTGCGCCGACGGCTTTCCGAATGTTGATGGGGGCGGGCGAAGAGACCATTGCCCAGCATGATCTGAGCAGTCTCCGTCACGTCATGTCTGTTGGCGAACCGCTTAATCCCGAGGTGGTCCGTTGGGGCTGGAAAGCCTATGGACAGCGAATTCATGATACATGGTGGATGACGGAGACGGGTGGACAGTTAATCTGTAACTACCCGGGCATGCCAATTAAACCAGGTTCCATGGGTCGTCCATTACCGGGGATTGAAGCCGCCATTATTGACGATCGAGGACAGGAACTGCCGCCATACAGTATGGGTAACCTGGCTATTCGTACTTCCTGGCCGTCCATGATGGCGAAGATCTGGAATAATCCGGCCAAATACGAGGAGTACTTCCGACTTTCTGGCTGGTATGTATCCGGTGATTCCGCTTATATGGACGAAGATGGCTACTTTTGGTTCCAGGGCCGGATTGATGATGTCATTAACTCTTCAGGCGAACGCATTGGCCCCTTTGAAGTGGAGAGCAAGCTCGTAGAGCACCCTGCGGTAGCAGAGGCGGGCGTTATCGGCAAACCGGATGTAACTCGCGGAGAGATCATTAAGGCCTTTGTGGCACTGCGTGAGGGGTATGAGCCGACACCGGAGCTGAAGGAAGAGATCTATCGATTTGTAAAAGAAGGCTTGTCTGCTCATGCCGCTCCGCGTGAGATTGAGTTCAAGGATAAACTGCCCAAGACCCGCTCCGGCAAGATTATGCGCCGTGTGTTGAAAGCTTGGGAGTTGGATCTGCCGACAGGCGATCTATCGACCATTGAAGACTAAAGTATAAACCAGCAGATGCTACGTGTCTGCTTGCCCCATGATTCCAATAAAAAGCCTGATCCGTGTCTCACTTACGGATCAGGCTTTTTTACTTTGGATTATGCACGAATAACAAAACCCCATCCTCATGATGCGAGAATGGGGTTAAGAGTGGAGCTATGGTAACTCTGTATTACGGTTGGAAATGCACGGCTCCGGACGGCTCGGATTCGCCTATGCTGTTGCTGGCGGATACCTTGAACCATCCACTGGTGGATGCAGGCACTCCGTAGTCCATGGAGGTACCTGAAGTTGTGCCAATTTTGGTGTAAGGGGCTGCCCCTGTTTCACTAAAATATACAGCATAACTTTGAACGCCATCCGATTCCGGATTGGAGGCCCACTGAATGCGCAGTCCTTGGGAGAGCGCTGACACGCTCACTTGGCCCGGTGTAGCCGGAGCCGTAGATGCGGTATTCTCATTCTGAGAGTCTTCCGGTGTAACGACTGTTCCCGGAACATTAATCGGTTCATTTATTTCTTCATCTGCAGGAGGTTCTACCATTCCCGCACTGCTAACTGCTGCGCTAGGAGCAGACTCACGACCCGCTACATCTACTGCTGTGACGTAGAACGCAAAGTTTCCACCCTGTGCATATGCGGTAAATGATCTGGACTCACCTGTCAGGACAACCTGCCCCTGATTCTGGAATCCGGCGCCATTTACTGAGCGATACAGGCGATAACCAACCACGTCACTTTCCGGTGTTGCATTAAACGTAATCACGGCGTTTCCATTGGCAACGGAAATTCTCACATTGCCTGGTGCATCCGGTGCTTTGCCGTTATCGGTTCTTGGATCGATCTGTGTCGGCATGTCTGCATCGGCATCTTCCGGCAGGTAATATGCAAGTGATTCGTGACGACTCATGCGTGAGAATGCACTTTGTAGTTCCTTGATGAGATCAGAGATCGGTTTCTTGCGCTTAACGACCGTTTTCTCTTTCGTCATATCTCCAGGTGTTCCATCACGCGGAATGTAGTTGACACCATTGTAAGTGATATATTTGGCTTTTGCGACGCCATCATCGCTGTCTTTCGGCACAAATTTGCTATTGAAAATATCAGTGACAAATCTGTCAGTCAGAGATGTTGGCAATTTGCCGCTATAAGCCGATACAGTTCGTGTCTCGATCCCGGATGGTTTCTTGAACGAATCTGTTACGAACATCTCTTTGTCTGTAGCGATGACTTGATTCATGATTTGCGTCCACAGCTGCTGTGCACGTTTCTTCTGTGATTTGGTCTCCAGCGTGTTTACCGGCTGTTTGTATCCAACCCATACACCCAACGTGACATCCGGTGTATAGCCTTCAAACCAAACATCGGCGTAGTTTTGAGTTGAACCCGTTTTGCCTACGATAGGCACACTCTTGGAGTACTTGTAATTTTCACGAACTTTATCGGCTGTACCTTCCGTAATAACGGTGCGAAGCATATCTGTCATCAGGTAAGCCGTCTGTTCTGAGAAAGCTTGAACAGG
Source organism: Paenibacillus taichungensis (assembly GCF_050994985.1). Lineage (NCBI taxonomy): Bacteria > Bacillati > Bacillota > Bacilli > Caryophanales > Paenibacillaceae > Paenibacillus > Paenibacillus taichungensis. The sequence goes on from NZ_CP194720.1 coordinate 1,268,038, forward strand.
TTCTGCATCGTGTTTATATACGATATTTCCTTTTGAGTCTACAATTTTGCTAATCATATAGGAATCATTGTACACACCATTGTTGGCAATGGATCCATAGGCATTGGTGAGCTCTTCAACGGTAACACCGTACTGAAGTCCTCCAAGTACACCAGTCTGGGCTTGGTAGTCAATCGGCTGGATGGTGGTAATCCCAAGCTTCTTGGCGAAAGCCCATGATTTGTCGATACCAACATCTTCGTTGAACAGCTTCAGCGCCGGAACATTCAGCGAGTAGTTGAGTGCTCTACGGGCAGTCACAAGTCCCTGGTAGCGATTGTTGGCATTTTTCGGAATATGGAATCCAGTCTGGCCGTCCTTCAGAATTATCGGTGAATCATCAATAATGGAAGCTGGTTGAACAAGCCCTTCATCCAGTGCAGGCAGATAAGCAGCAATAGGTTTCATAGTTGAACCTGGCTGACGCACCATCTGGGTTGCATAGTTCATCTGTTCATCCTGGAAATCACGGCCTTCAATCATGCCGAGAATGGCGCCTGTTTTGTGATTGATCAACATGGCAGCAGTCTGTTCTTTTCCCTTCACGGGATCGTCAGCAGCGAAATTACTGTCATCTTCGGCAATAGTACGCATCGTTTTGTAGATACTCTTGTTGATCGTCGTGTAGATACGATATCCACCTGTACGCAATTGCTGCTGAGCTTCTTCCAGCAGGACACTGCTTTCTTTTTGCGGTGTATCTGTATCCGTATCCTTGGCTGTATCCGCTTTGGCATCCGTGCCTTCAGCTTTATCCGAATTGAGTTGCATTAGAATCTGTGCAGCTTGACGCTCTGTTTCCATCATAAGGTATGGATAAGTATTGTAAGCTTTGATGGTTTTGGGTGCGAGTGAACTCTTGATGTCAAAAGCAAGAGCTTCGTCATACTCGGATTGATTAATTTTGCCCAGTTCCAGCATACGGCGCAAGACCAGATGCTGACGATTGATTGCACGCTCAAAATTGTCCTCAACAAAGTCGCCTTTTCCATTAAAGGCAGAATAAGAGGAGGGGAGCTGAGGCAATCCTGCCAGATAAGCAGCCTGAGCTGTGTTTAATGTGCTCAAATCATTAATATTGAACAGTCCTTTGGCAGCTGCCTTGACTCCATATACATTATATCCACTGGAGCCGTTACCAAAAGGAACCTTGTTCAGATACGCTGTCATAATTTCGTCTTTGGTCAGGAAACGTTCGAGTCGGAGCGAAAGTAATATTTCTTTCACTTTCCGGTCCTCGGTTCGATCCAGATTGAGGAATACACGCCGGGCCAATTGCTGAGTCAGTGTGCTACCGCCAGTTTGAACAGATTCTTTTAACACTTTCTGTTTCACGGCACGGAGCGTTCCGCTCATGTCTACACCTTTATGTTCGTAAAAATGATTGTCTTCAATCGAAATGACTGCATCAATAACGTTCTGCGGAATCTGGTCAAAGGTGACCGGACGCCTGTCTTCTTCTGTTCGTAATTGACCGATCGGGCTGCCGTCGGCAAAGTAAGCAAAGCCTGTGATGGAGTTTTCGCTGACTTTTTGTTCAATCAGCGCCCTTGAACGGACGGGTTCGTCTTTCACAATGGAACTGACGTATCCCATCAGAGCACCGCCTACAAATAGTACCCCCATGAATCCCAGGACAACCATCCATTTGACGAAACTACCCAGTCTGCGGGCGAAGCTGCGCTTGCGGGCAGGCTGTTCATCGGGCTTTTTCTTATTAACATCAACCATTCAGTGTCTTCCTCCTTTTAACAGCACTTATTATAGCATAAAAAGGCTGGTTTGCATGCCTGAGAAATACAAGCAATGGTCGAAAATTGCCATTCTTTCTTGGTTTATGATATATATCATGCGGAATTGAATTACATATCATGAGAAGTCATGGAGAATTTCAGTAAAACGTGGAAGTCTTGAGAATCGAGTTTGGATGAAAATAGACTATTTATAGGAAGGAGGCCATTCCATACATTTGATACAGGGGGCATGAACTCCATTTTTTTGTTCTTTGTTTCTCTTAAAATAAAAAAAACAGCTGCCGAGAAAATCTCGGACAGCTGTTTGGTGTGAAGCTTAATGAAATTACAACGATTAACGGTTGTAGAACTCGACGATTTGTTTTTCGTCGATGTCTTGGGACAATTCCGAACGCTCAGGCAAACGAATAAATTTACCTTCCAGAGCAGTATCGTTGAATTCTACGTATGCCGGAAGATGCGAACGGTTTTCCAAAGCTTCCTTAACGGAAGAAAGACCGCGGCTTCTTTCACGCAGGCTGATAACGTCGCCAGTGCTTACTTGGTAAGAAGCGATGTCAACTTTTTTGCCGTTTACAGTTACGTGACCGTGGGATACCAACTGACGCGAACCAGCGCGGGAGTTAGCGAATCCAAGGCGATATACGAGGTTATCAAGGCGGCTCTCAAGCAAGAACATGAAGTTTTCACCTGCGATACCTTGCATTTTTTGCGCTTTAGCAAAGAGAGTGCGGAATTGCTTCTCGCCCAAACCGTACATGTGACGCAGTTTTTGTTTTTCTTGCAATTGCATACCGTAGTTGCTCATTTTTCTCCGTTGGTTAGCTCCGTGCTGACCTGGAGGGAAAGGACGTTTCAATTCTTTGCCTGTTCCGCTCAGGGAAATGCCGAGGCGACGGCTCAATTTAAATTTAGGACCAGTGTAACGTGCCATGTTTAAAGTAGCTCCTTTTTAGTTAAAGTTCATATAGGGCTCTGTTTGCGCTCCAAATTGTTGATGCGGGCTAAGCCACGCATAAGACGATCAGAAAAGTTCAGCCGCTGTCCTGAAAGCAACAAAAAGAATGAGGGTGACACAACCGGTAATGCCCAAATTTAAAGACCCATTAGTAGTCTTCATCAACAATTTATTTTACAGTTTACTAGAACCAAAGTCAAGCGTGTGATAAAAGCAAAAAAACGTCTAAATTTGTCGATAGGTCCTTAGGCCCAAAATAATGGGACAATTTTCTGAAATATGGATGCAAAAATGCTTTAAAGAGAGTAAAATAGATTGTATCTTAACTTTAAATGATCTTGTACATTAAGGTTATCGCATAGGATTTGCAGGTTTGCGATAACGTCTGCAGATTAATGCATCCGAGTGGATGCAAAAACGGTGCAAAGGAGCGCCTGACATGTTAGAACATCTAAGAAGTAAACCAGCCAGCTTGGATTCGCGAAGTTCGGGCGATTCCGCATCTTCTGCCGCTCCTCACGAAGCGCATGTATTCTGGATGCAAAAAATGGACATCACACCTTTTGATTTTTCATATTTGGGAACCCTGCTGCAGCAAGCATACACCGACTGGCACGCCCAACGGAGGTCGCACTCAGACAGATCATCGATAATATACAACGTATGGAATACAGAAGGGATCTGTATGGGGCAAGGCAATGATGGGGCTCCATTGCTCGATGTACATTCGACTGTGATGCAATGCCTTGAAACGGGACAGGCCCAGTCGTTACGTGGAACCACTGAAAATGGAGAGTACCATCTAATGGCTGAACCTTTATTCTCCAGGACAAATAAGGATATGTTTGCTGTCTTCACTGCTGTAACCTACGAGCAACATCGAGATGAAACGTCTGAAGCCGTTGTTCGATCGGAGGCATTGCATTATCGTACCTGCTTTTACCGAAGATTTGAATACATATTTATGACGGATCTATTACATGCTCATGAACAAACGGCACGTGAAGAACACCGAAGGTCGATTCTCTTCCAAATCGTTCAACGGATGCATGACAAAATGGATGTGGACGCGATATTGGATGAAGTCTTCGACAGCATTGACTACTTATATCCAACAACTCGTATGACATTGTATATGTCTCAGGATCAGAGCAGCCTAAACCCACGTATCAAACCGTTGCTTGTACATGAACGGGGAGAAGACATCTGTGTACAATCGTTCATGGAGGGCAAGCTCATAGTTGTTCGATCGGATGAAGGTGAACATCGCATTCTGGAGGTTGGCCTTCCTCTAAAAGGTAAACAAGGGATCTATGGTGTATTTCATATTGAGATGAATGAGGAGTTAATGGAAGATTCCGATCTCCAACTCATTACGATGATGGCGGATACAGCAGGAACTGCCTTTGAAAATGCCAAACTGCACGAGCAATCGAATATGTTGATCCAGGAACTTCGTCTAATCAACGATCTGACACAACGTTTGAACAAAAGCCTACAGCTGATGGAGATCTATCAATTCTCCGAGCAGGAGTTAAAGGACATCTTTCAGGCTGAATCATGTTGTATTCTTCAACTGAATGACAGTACGGATCACTTTGAAGTGATGTCTTCCAATGTGAATGAGTTAGGTCGCAAATCGTTTCCAATGGATTATGGAATCGCAGGGTTACTGTATCAAACCGAAGAACCGCTCATTCTATCCAATTATGCGAAATACGATAGAGTGTCATCGGTCTTCATGGATCTTACTGGTTCTATGTCATTGATTGCTTCACCCCTTCGGGTGAATGGTGAAGTGAAGGGTGCCATTTTGCTGGGACATCCAAAAAAGCAGTATTTTTCGTATGACAATTACCGTCTGCTGCAGATGTTGTCCATTCATATTGGACTTGCTCTCTCCAATGCAACGCTTCACGCCGAGGTACGACGTTTGGCTAACCTGGATATGCTGACAGGACTGTATGTGAGGCATTATCTGGATAGTGTGATCCATGAACGTCAGGCTCATGAATTCTGTGGTTCACTCATTGTCGTGGATATTGACCAGTTTAAACAGGTGAATGATACGTTTGGGCACCAAACAGGTGATCAGGTATTAAAACAGGTGAGTGACATTGTGACGAGTTCCGTCCGGCCTGAGGATATCTGTGCCAGATGGGGTGGAGAAGAACTGGCTATTTATATGCCTCAGATTGGTGCTCGTCAGGCACTGGAATATGCAGAAATCATTCGTACCAGAGTCGCTGAGGAGACAAGGCCTTCCGTGACCGTATCCAGCGGTATTGCCGAATGGAACTGGATGGATGAGAAGGTTAGTGTGGAATCGTTATTTTACCGGGCTGATATGGCCTTGTATGATGCGAAGCATGGTGGTCGAAATCGGATCGTCATGGAAGAACAGGAAGTTACACGTTAAGAGAGGACTATTCCGATTGCGGAGTCGTCCTCTCTTTATTTTTTGATGAGGCGATGCCAAAGGAAGGAAGTATAAGCAAATAAGGGAGGGGCAGGCTATGGAGAAAGTTTGATGGAAAGGTGGAATAGAACATGTTGAACCGTCGGTATATACGTGGGCTATTGTTGATTCTGAGCATTGTTGTGTTGTGTGCTCCTGGTTGTGGATTGTTAGAGCGAGATCGAACCCCCGAGGAATTATTTTCACTGGCTTTATCCGGAATTGCAGGCAAAGAAAAGTTGAGTTTTGACGGGGAAGCGGGATTACGACGCGAAAGCAGCGGGCTGTTCGAAAATCAGTTTAAATTTGAAGGCAAGCTGGAGAATCATGATCGTTTGACCTTGCAAACGAGGCTGCCTGGAGCTGTGACTGCTGCCGGAGCGGGAGTAAAAGGAGTAAATGCCGCTGCTGTTAACAATAACGGGCAACCGAGCGGATTCAGTGCATCATTTGAACGGAAACAAGGACAATGGATGGCTTTAACTGCCCAACATGAGCCCCTGCGTGGTTCGTTGTCCCGTTTTAATCCTATCGCTCAAATGGAAAGTATCGATCGTATGGAAAAAACGATAAAGTCCGAGTACGGTTCAGGCCGTCGAACAAAAATACTGCGAATTGAACTCGCGCCAAAAGATGCCAAAACTTGGGCACTCGCGCAGCTTAACGACGAGATGAATGCGATTCGGGCGGAGTATATGCACAAGGCTACTACGGTTAAGGAAGGTAGTCAGGAGAAACTGGAGAAGGATTTGAACAAAGTGTGGGAGCAAGGGGAAACATCAATGCAAGAGATGATGAAACAGGCCGAGGTACAGACGGTGTATCACCTAACCGTAGATCGGAAAACTAGCTTGCCCTTGCGACTTTCCTCGGAAAGCCAGGTGAGCTATAAGGACCTGAACAGCAAAAGGAATAAAGAAGCTCTTGTCACAGATGTAAACTTCAGGGCCTATGAATAGATAAGTTGTGGGGCAGCCTGCTGACGGGATCGTTGCAGCGTGCTACAATAGTATCGTAATTTACCGTTGTTCAATTCAGGGGATGGCGGATGACAGGAGGAGTTTACACGATGAAGGACCCAAGAATTCAGAAGCTCGCAGCCAATCTGGTGGGCTACTCTGTAGATGTACAGCCCGGCGAGAATGTGCTGGTTGAGATGATTGGCACAGAACGGGATCTGATTAATGCAATTATTGAAGAAGTAGGCAAAAAAGGCGGTAACGTCTTTGTACAGCTGACTGACAAAACAGTACAGCGTGCCATGCTCAAAAATGCGACAGAAGAAATGATGAAAACCTGGGCAGAGATCGATCTGAACCGGATGAAGCAAATGGATTGTTACATTGGGATCCGTGCAGGGGAGAATGTGAATGATCTGTCCGATGTACCGGAAGAGAAAATGAAAATGTACAATTCACTTTATTCCCATCCGGTACATAGCGAGCAACGGGTAAAACATACAAAATGGGTTGTGCTTCGTTACCCGAATGCAAGTATGGCACAGCTGGCGAATACAAGCACAGAAGCGTTTGAAGATTTCTACTTCGACGTATGTAACCTGGATTACGCTAAAATGGACAAAGCACAGGATTCATTGGCTAATCTGATGAAACGTACGGACAAAGTGCGCATCACTGGACCGGGAACAGACCTGAGCTTCTCCATTAAAGATATCGGTGCAGAGAAATGTTCTGGCCAAAAAAATATTCCGGATGGCGAAGTGTACAGTGCCCCTGTACGTAATTCCGTGAACGGAACGATTAGTTATAACGCGCCAACGTTGTATAACGGCATTACTTTTGAAAATATTAAATTCACGTTTAAAGACGGTAAAATTGTTGAAGCAACAAGCAACGATACAGACCGCATCAATGAAATTCTGAATTCAGATGAGGGCGCTCGTCATATCGGAGAATTCGCAATTGGATTTAATCCACATATCCTGCACCCAATGAAGGACATTCTGTTTGATGAAAAAATTGCAGGCAGCTTGCACTTTACGCCAGGCCAGGCATATGAAGAAACAGATAACGGAAACCGTTCCTCCATTCACTGGGATCTGGTGTTGATCCAGCGTCCAGACTACGGTGGTGGCGAAATTTATTTTGATGATGTATTGATCCGTAAAGACGGGATTTTCGTTATTCCTGAGCTGGAATGCCTCAATCCGGATCGTCTGAAGTAGGAACAGTATTTTGCTGTTGCTAGGAAAGCGGATTCACGGTATCATGTAGTGGTAATTAATAGATGATACCAAAAGTGAAAAGACGGAGGGATTCCTATGTCGAGTAATAACGCAGCGGTAGTGGAAATTGCTCAAACAGCGAGCAAGTTTACTTCTTCAATCGTGCTTCATTCAGAGAACAAGTATATCGATGTAAAAAGTATTCTCGGACTGTTTACAACGCTGATCAGCACGCACAGCTATGAACTGCATGTTCATGGCCCGGATGCAGCTGAAGCCAAAGTAGCTATGTCAGAAGTATTTGCCAAACATGGACTGAACGTAAGTATCGCATCCGAGTAATGGCACTAAGAAGCATCTCTGCCTATTATGGCAGAGATGCTTTTTTTGCATGAGATAATTCAGGTGTAGGGCAAGACCTCCGTAAAATAGGGGGATTAGGCAGGAATAAAGCTCTTCAAGATCTATGGTTATTTTGGTCAGGTTCTTGTATTAGCTCCTGATTTCGTCTAATATTAGAGGTAGAACGTCTTTACGCGATTTTTGGGACATAGGGGGGAAAAATGCATGACTTCATCTGATCTGCAGGACCAGTTGCACTTGAAAGCGATCAGTCTTCTTCAAGAAGATGCAGATAAAATACAGAAGCTTATTGAAGTACAGATGGAGAATCTGGCTACCCGCTACTGCCCTCTCTATGAGGAAGTATTGGATACACAGATGTATGGGTTCTCCAAGGAAGTCGATTTTGCTGTTCGTGCAGGGCTTCTTCCAGAAGGTGCTGGTAAGCAGCTGGTAAGCGCGCTTGAGCGGAATCTGGCGATTCTATATGAAGCTTTGAACAAGAAGAATGAGCAATAGCCTGCAATAGCGTGGGTCAGAATAGAAGGCATGCAGGTGTTTGCATGCTTTTTTTGTGCGCCTGGATCGGAACAGCTCGTCTGATGTGGTTCAGGCAGAGGCAGAAAGAAAAAAGCAGTCTGGAAATGCCATTTCCAGGCTGCCTTTTACGCGCTAATTTTTTTGACTATCAATTAGGATGATCGGAGTACTGTTATACCAAGAAGAACGATACACCCAAAATAACATACACAACCATTAGGAGCAGACCTTCGTACCAGTTGGTTGAACCGTCCTGGGTGATGGACTTGGCGATAAATACGGCTACGCCTATGGCGACCAGCTCAATCGTTGTAAATACAATGTCCATCGTTCTGCCAGTGAAGAAACTGACAAAAACAAGTACAGGAGCAACGAAGAGTGCGATTTGCAAACTGCTGCCAACTGCGATCTCCACGGCGGCACCGATTTTGTTTTTCATGGCAAGCATGATGGCTGCACTATGCTCTGCAGCGTTACCGATAATGGCTACGAGGAACGCACCGACGAACAGTTCGCTGAGTCCGAATTGTTCAGTAAACACCTCAAGGGTACCAACGAGCCATTCACTGACGAAGGCAACCATGACGGTCGCAAGAACGAGATAGAGAATTGATTTTTTCTTGGACCACTCGGGTGCATGTTCATGCGGCAATTCTTCATCTTCATCCACTGTGACATCTGCGAGATAGTTCTTGTGTGTAACCATGGAGAATACCAACCACGCTATGTAGGCAAGGATCAGCAAACCTGCGACAATGAGACTGAGTGTGTTCGTATCCTTCTGTGTGATGGAATGGGTATTCAGGAAGACGGCTGGGATAAACAGGGCAATGATGGCTACAATCATCAGGGAGCCGTTTAAACCGGCAAGCGATACGTTATAATTCTGAATTTTGAACTTGAGTCCTCCGGCAAAGATACTTAGACCTAGCACCAGCAGCAGGTTACCGATAATGGAGCCTGTCAAACTGGCCTTAACCATGTCGAACAATCCTTCTTTGACGAGGAAAATGGCGATGATCAATTCGGCGGCATTGCCGAATGTAGCATTCAAAAAACCGCCTAACCGCTGTCCAGCATAATGGGCTACATTTTCGGTGGCTTTGCCTAAAAAACCGGCCACAAAAATAACCGAAATGGCTGAAATGACGAATTGCAGAATCGAATCCCATTTCAAGTAGTGGGCGACGGCGCTGAGTGCAAAGGTGGCAATCAGCAAAATGGATGAAATTCGGTTTCTCACAACAAACACCTCGGTAACGTATTATTTTGTTTTAAACGATATGACTAAACACTTATGAGATTATTTTCATATTTCAATATAACCAAATCGTGGTAGGTTGTAAACGCATCTTTTTGAGTTTAATTTGCTTTTTGGGGTGGAAAGGATTTAAAATACGAGTAACGAAGTGAAGGAGGATGTGGCATGGCAGAACAACTTCAACTAGAGGGCGGAAACATCCGGATTGCCGATGACGTAGTGGCGAAAATTGCCGGAATGGCTGCGATGGAGACACCCGGAATTGCCGCAATGTCTGGAGGATTGTCAGAGGGCTGGGCCAAGCGCCTGAGCGGTAAAAACGTACAGAAAGGCGTAGGCGTGGAAGTCGGCCAGCTGGAAGCAGCCATTGATCTGCGCATCATCGTCCTGTACGAGACACCGATTCATGAAGTTTCCCGCATGCTCCAGCAGAATGTAAGAGAAGCGGTAGAGACCATGACCGGGTTACGTGTTGTTGAAGTCAATGTAAAGGTAGAAGGCGTATCTTTCAGAGGCGACGATCTGTAAACTTGAGCAATCCGTGATGCAAGAACAGCGGTATGTTGACCTGGTTCTTCATCTAGATAGACAACAGCAAAAAGACTTGGCATCGAATTCGATGCCAAGTCTTTTTTTGTTTCCAATTCATTTTGTTTCAATACCATTCGTATCACGTTTGCTTCGCATTACCGAATTCGACGAATAGATTCACGTGAACGAAGTGCGGGAGAGGTACGGGATGTCTGAACCGTCACCGACTTCGTTTTCTCTTCCTTGATGACGTCCAAATTATTGGTACGCGAAATGCTAAGCAGAATTCCCATGGCCACCATCATCACAAATAGTGAGGTGCCGCCATAACTGATGAACGGAAGGGTAACCCCTGTCACCGGAATGGTCTGGGTCACACCCCCAATGTTGATAAAAGCCTGGATTGCAATTAATCCCATAATACCAATCCCAACCAGCGTCCCAAATGGATCGGGACAGCGAAGGGAGACGATAATGCCTCGCCAGATGAAGTATAGGTAGACCAACAGAAACAGGGCAGTTCCAACAAAGCCAAGCTCTTCCCCAATGACGGAGAAAATAAAGTCATTATAAGCATTTGGCAAATAATGCAGCTTCATCGTACCTTGTCCGATCCCGGAGCCGGTGATGCCTCCATCTCCAATTGCAACAAGGGAGCGATAGAGGTTAAGGCTTCCACCTGTCGTATCGGATAATGGATCAAGGAACGCTTGTATCCGCCCAATTTTGTAGTTCTGTGTAGCTTCCGTAGCTGTAGTGCTATTGGCAGTATCTGAAGAAGACATGGAAGAAAACAGGGCATTCGCTCCAAGTGCTAATGCCGCTCCCAGCACAACCAGCAGGATGGAACCCATAATGTGTTTCATACTTGCTCCACCAGCATAGATGACCAGACCGCAAGTAGCCACAAGAATGAAGCATGTACCAAAGTCCGGTTGTAGCATAATCAGTCCTGCAATGAACCCGACAATCACCAGCACGGGAATATATCCTGTCCTTAGATCCCTGAACCGTTCACCTTTTTTGGTAATCAGTGCAGCGAGGTACAGAATAATAGCGATTTTGGCAAACTCGGCGGGTTGAATACTGAAGCCAAAAATGTGAATCCAGCTTCGTGCGCCGTTCAGCACCTTTCCTGATACCAGAACTATCAGGAGCAATACCGTCGTGAACAAGAAAAATGGTGCATAAAGTTTTTTGTATTTGTTAAATCGGATATTCATGGCAAAAAACATGCCCACTAAACCGATAACCGCCCACATAAGTTGTTTTTTCGTGAAGAACAGGGCATCATTGTTAAAACTTTTATTTGCAATTGCAATGCTGGAACTGGAGCTGAACACCATCACCAGTCCGAAGCCCACCAACAATAAAGTGAGGATTAGCAGTTGGAAATCCGGCGTGCCTCTCTTCGTTTTCGTTTGGGCCGTTTGTTGTTTCATGGTTCGGCCCAGCCTAAGCTTCCAGCAGTTCTTTAAGCTGCTGTAATTTTTGGGCCGCCAGCTTCACGACTGGCTGCGGTACGGTAGAGTCATAATCCAGACCATGTGGAAAGGTTGCTTTTCCAAGATAAACAGCTTCAACTGCGAGAACCGTATCCGGTTTTTCGAGTTTGCCGTCTATCGCACGGGTATTAATACGTACAAAGTATTCCGATTTGGTTTGTTCATCTTCAATTTTGTAGTCATATGTAGCACGATAATATTCCCATTGCCACCGGACAAATCCGACTTTCTCGGCGCTCTCATCCAGGTATGCCAAGTCGCTCTTCAAGCCATCCAAGCCTGTATTCTCAAAAATCATAAGCGTCTGATCCTCCTCATAAGCTTCCGAGAGTATAAATCTCGTTCTTTTCTCTATTTTATGATAGTATGTTTCCCCTTCCCGTGCAAGCTTTCAAGCGGTCATTCGTATCGGTTTTCTTCCAATTCTGCTACAATATACAGCAATAGGTTTCAAGAGGAAGGTTCGGGCTTGATGAAAGTCCCGTATAGAGAGCGAAAGGATGGAGAGACATGACAAATAATATATGGTGGAATGACCTGCAAATCCACATGGTAGAATGGCGTCGTCATCTTCATCGGAATCCTGAGGTTTCCTTTCATGAGGAGAAGACATCCTCTTTTGTAGCGGGTATGCTGGAGAGCTTTGGCGTTGAAGTGAAACGGCACGTTGGCGGACACGGGGTTATAGGTAGTCTTCGTGGGGACGAGCCAGGGCCTGTCGTAATGCTTCGTGCAGATATGGACGCACTTCCAATCCAGGACGAGAAGGACGTTGAATATGCATCACAACAAGCAGGAGCCATGCATGCCTGTGGTCATGATGGTCACATATCCATTTTGCTAGGCACGGCATTGTACTTCAGCCGTCATAAACATGAGATCAAGGGTGAGATTCGCTTTTTGTTCCAACCTGCAGAAGAATTGCTTCCAGGTGGGGCTCTCAAGGTCATTGCAGACGGAGGACTGGAAGGGGTAGATGTCATCTATGGTATTCATCTATGGACCCCGCTTCCTGTAGGCGTGGCAGCAAGTACTCCGGGGCCGATGATGGCAGCGGCAGATGACTTTTATATTGAGATCAAAGGAAAAGGTGGACATGGCGGCATGCCGCAATCCACAGTGGACAGCCTCGTGGCAGGTTCCGCCCTAGTAATGCAATTGCAGACGGTTGTCAGTCGCTCAGTAGATCCTTTGCGTCCCGCAGTATTGACAATTGGCACGATGCAGGCAGGGTCAGCACAGAATATCATCGCCGAGTTATGCAAAATGACGGGTACGGTGAGAACCTTTGATGAAGAGACACGCAGTATGATGAAGGAACGTGTGCATACGATCGTGGCTCAGACCGGAGAGATCTATGGTGCTGAGACGAAGTTGAATTATATTATGGGATATCCTCCAGTCGTGAATGATGAGCAGGAAACGGCGCGTTTCTTCAAGGAAGCGGTAGATGTATTTGGTGCAGACCAGGTACAGAAGTCACCGATGTTGATGCCAGCTGAAGATTTCGCTTATTACCTGCAACAGATTCCTGGCTGCTTTATGTTTGTCGGAGCAGGCAACCCGGAGAAGAATGCCATCTATCCGCATCACCATCCAAAGTTTGACTTTGATGAGGATGCCATGCAAAATGCTGTAAAACTATTTATAGCAATGGCTAAAGGATATACAGCCGAATGATTTGATTATAGTTGGGCATCCTATTCATACCAAGGTATGGGCAGGGTGCTTTTTTTGTTAGGTCTTTATAAAGCTTAAATTAAGGTCGAACTGTTGTATTATACAGGTTCAATTTCGGAAGAAACCGAAACTGGACTTTTTGTGATGCCTGTTATTCAGAAAAACATATAGATCATTTTTAAATTAGGGAGGAAGCGGAATGGAGAAAACGGGCGCCTGTATTGTGCAGCGTGATTTTACAGTATTGCTTGAAGTGGGTCATCCCGGATTTGATCAGGCCAGAGCTCAATTAGGGATGTATGCGGAACTGGTGAAGACACCTGCGGCTTTTCATACATATCGTATTACTGCATTATCACTGTGGAATGCGGCTGCACTCGGATGGAGTGCTGATCAAGTGATAGCAAGTCTGGAATCAGTGTCTCGTTGGAATGTTCCTGCGGCCCTGATTCAAGATATTCAGAGAATTATCTATCAATATGGGAAGCTGCAATTGAAGCCAGAGGCAGTTCATGGGAGAATGCGTCTCGTGAGCGAAGACGAACGATTGCTGGATGAATTAAGCAGTATGAAAACCATCTCGGCTTTTCGGATGGAGCGTGTCGATCCCCATGAGCTTTTGCTTGGCGGTGAGCAACGCGGATTGCTGAAACGGGAGTTGACCCGCTTGGGTTATCCAGTGCTGGATTATGCGGGATATCGAGAAGGAACAAGTCTTCCGTTTGAATGGAAAGCGAATACTCAAAGTGACAGTTCGGACAGCTTCCAGTTGCGACCGTACCAACGAGATGCTGTGGATGCTTTTGAAGGTAGCGAAGGCATGGGAGGAAGTGGCCTGCTTGTTCTCCCTTGCGGTGCAGGCAAAACAGTTATTGGGATGGCGGTATTGGAACGTTTGCAATGTGAATGCCTTATCTTGACCTCGAACACCACATCCGTACGGCAATGGATTCAGGAATTGCAGGACAAAACAACGATAACAAGTGAACAAATTGGTGAGTATTCCGGTCAGAAAAAACAGGTTAAACCTGTGACTGTGGCTACTTATCAAATTCTTACACATCGAAAATCGAAAGATGCTGATTTTACTCATATCAAATTGCTCAGTGAACGTCAGTGGGGGCTCATCATCTATGATGAGGTCCATCTGCTGCCAGCACCTGTATTTCGGGCTACTGCAGATATTCAGGCTACGAGAAGACTGGGATTGACAGCAACATTGGTGCGTGAGGATGGCTGTGAACAGGATGTATTTTCACTAATTGGTCCAAAATTATATGACATGCCATGGAAAGAATTGGAGCAGCAAGGATGGATAGCTAATGTACAGTGCCAGGAGATACGCATCCCGTTTACTCCGGAACTACGATCAAACTATTTAGAAGCAGAGGTGAAGCATCAATTTCGCCTTGCAGCCGAAAATCCGGCCAAATTAGCTGTGATCAGACGGATATTGGACCATCATGAGGGGATGCCAGCGCTTGTCATCGGGCAGTATTTGGATCAGCTCGAGAGCATTGCCCGGGAAATTGAAGCGCCGCTTATATCGGGTACAATGTCCCAACAAGAACGAGTGAGATGGTTTGCAGCGTTCCGACGTGGAGAGATCAAAACAATTGTAGTATCCAAGGTTGCCAATTTTGCCGTAGATCTGCCGGATGCTGCTGTTGCACTTGAAATATCCGGAAGTTTCGGTTCAAGGCAGGAAGAAGCCCAGCGATTGGGTCGGATCTTAAGGCCGAAGTCCGGAGAAAATAAAGCTTATTTCTATGCCTTGGTATCCGAGGACAGTAAGGAACAGGAGTTTGCATTACGTCGTCAGATGTTCCTGGTCGAACAAGGATATGAGTACAAAATCATTCATGAATTGCAATGAAAAAGTGTGTACACCTTTACTTAAAATAATGGGAAAGGCATGATAAGCAATGCATACACAAGGTAATCTGGATGTAAAATCATTAAAAGAGCTTTCATGCGTTGAAAGAACGGTACTCGGTGTGATTTTCTGCAAATTTGCCGGACAACCCTTTTCCAACATGTTGACATCAGCAGAGTGGGCTATGGATGGTCTTAGCAGAGCTGAAGCAGTAACCGCGTTTATAGCGCTTCGGCATAAAGGCTGGATCAAAGCTGTGCGCAAGTCTTGGGGAGAACGCCTGTATTACATACCAGAATCACTACTTTCTTTGTTAACTATTGCCTATGTGGCACGGGTCGAACAGTTCGTTCAGCAGAAAGTGCATGTATTACAGGATGAAATGACACAAGCTAAGTCCATATCCATTAGTGAAGTCCAACACGTGAAGATTATTCGAGAGGCTAAGCCAGATATTGCTGCAGAGCTTCTGCATGTATTGGCTTGGATGGTAAGAGAAGGTCAAGCCCAAGGAGGACTTCCATTAACAAGTAAGGGAACGATCCACAAGAAAATAGTGCAGCGATTAAGCCGAATGACAGTTCTGGGCCCTGAAGACTTTGCCGAACTAGGTATTTGCTACGATCATGAAGATGTGTACCCGGTCCATGTGGCCCTTGTGATTGATTTGCTGCTCAGTCTGGGTTTGATTGAACAGACGCATAATCGGATGACTGTGTCACCTGACCGTCTTTCTCACTGGTTAACGATGCCGTGGTCTTCAATGCACCGAGAAATTTATAGCGTATGCATGGACCGATATGGTATAGCGGAGCCTAAACTTCAGCATTTTCGTCAGCAATTGCTAATGTTTGCTTCACGGGGAAATGAATGGTTGAGTATTCCAGCAGGAACTTTAGACCACGATGGGCAGGAAGATGTAATTGAAAGCAGAGAGAGTGGAGGTTTTTCAAGATTAAACTTCTTAAAACATATCCGGGGGTGGCTCAATGTTCTGGCAGGTTTAGGATATGGGGAGGTGGGTGAGTCAGCAGCAAGAGAGCTTTTTTTTCGCTGGCAGATTGATCCTGAAATCTTACTGAACTTGGCGAATGATGAAGCGGAACATGCCGAAAAGAATACCATTTTTGTGCAGCCTGACTTTGAAATTATGGTCCCGCCAGATGTAACCCCCAAGGTCCGCTGGAATCTGGACATTGGTGCAGAACTTATGAGTCGTGATCGAATGTCCATATATCGGATTACGAAGGAACGAATCGTTGTAGCATCCGAGATCGGTCTTACAGCGGATGTAATGATAAACTTCCTTAAACGCTATGCTGGCTCGGGAGTACCTGAGCATGTGGAGCTAGCAATCCAGCAGTGGGGACAGGAGGCAGAGAGACTTCACATGGATGCTGGACAGAACGTTAATCAGGATGAAGCAACGGATGAAGTCAAGAAAAAGGATACATGGATATATGAATCGAGAAGTGAATTACTTGAGAAGTTGAACCGCACAAAGTTGGAAGTCATTGCAGATGAATCCATTGTCGGAGCAGATGAGTTCAAAGACGAACTTAAGGTACCGAAGGAACTCTTTTATATTCGTGGAAGAGTTGGGCTCATTCAAGACGACTCCAAACTTCACACGTATGAACAGGATCATTCCATCACGGAACAATCGGGTCTTTATCCCGGATACGGAGAGATTCCGGAGATGTGGCATAACGAGTGGCGAGGGTATCATGTGTCTACGGCTCGTCAGATTGCTGCAAAAGCCATTGAATGGCAGACAAAACTGGGTCTGAAGCTGGACAGCAGTATCATTTATGTTATCCCCGATCAGATTCAGGGTCATGAAGATTGGACTCTAACGGGCTGGTACATATCTGATGGTGGAACAGATCCCGCAGAACGCCGTACTTTTTCGCCTAACGAATGGAACCAGATTCGCCTTATTATTCCGAACCATGCATAAACTTGATCGACTTTGCCAAAGCAGATCGCCTGTTCCCTTTATTTCTATTTGCAGGAAAAACTCTTCTTAACTTTTCGGGGATATGATATGATGAAGTAGTCTACGTTAAGTAGAACTTTATATATAGATAGGATGAATTTCATGAGCGTAGCGGAAATGAACACGGTCGATATGGCCCAAGTGTTAACGGGCGCATATGAACTGGGCGACATGATTAACCAATCAGCCGAAGTATCGGATTATTTATATTGGAAGCAGCAAGTGGAGACGAACCCTGAAATTCAGGCGGGAATACGCAAGCTGGACGCCAAAAAGGAACTATTCGAAGAAACCCAGCGTTTTGGGCATTTTCACCCGGACTATCACGCCGCAAAAGATCAGGTTCAGGCTTTAGAGCTTGAATTGGAACATTTCGAGGCGGTAGCCCGCTTCAAACAGGCGGAGAAGGCATTGGACGATATGTTGTTCCAGATGTCGGAGACGATTGCATTCGCCGTGTCAACGACCATTAAGGTACCGAGCAATGATCCGAATCCGAAGGGCGGCTGCGGTAGCGGAGGCAAGTGTGGTTGTAGCTAAGATTTGATCAGAAAAAAATTCATGACAGACCGGACCTTTCCAAGGCTCCGGTCTCCATTATAGAAAGGCGGGGAAAATGATGTTTGCGGAAAGGACAGGATTCATTATTTGGGTCAGTGATTTGAAAGCGGCTCGTAATCTCGAAAAATATGGTACCGTTCATTACATCTCCCGCCGTATGCATTATGTCGTCATGTATGTTAATGCAGAGCGGGCTGAAGATACGATGAAAAATGTGAACAGACTTTCCTATGTGCGCAAGGTCGAACGTTCCTACCGGAATGAGATCAAAACAGAGTATGCTAGCAAAACGATGGACAAAACGAGTTTTTACGGGATATAACAAAATGGTTTGGAAATGTACAGTGAACTTGTTGCCACTGTACATTTCCAAACGATTAACCAGAGGGGCCCTTCGGGGCCGCTCTTTTATTGAATTATGCATAAACTGGATTTTGTGAAAAATACTGAAGTTACGCCTTGAGATTGCGGGACTTATGTTGTAATATATTGGGTAAACAAATAGATAGAAAGTCCTATCTGGTGGAGAGTGATTCCCATGCGTGATAAGGTGATGCAACGTTGGAGCACGTACGAGCCTTTTTTCGTGGCTCTTGGAGACAAAAAAGTGGCCGACATCGTCATTACCAATCATGCCAAGATGCGGTATGCAGACCGTATTGAGCCGGCACGTAATGATGATGACCATATTGCGGCATGGTTATGGGAGTGTCTGAAGCAGGACCGTATTACACCATACTACCGTAATGAGCAGGATGTTTACCTGATTGACGAAGATCTGGTCGTGGTTGCTGAATTTTCTGAACTTGAAGGGGAATATGATATCGCTGGCAATCCGCTTCATAAGATGATTGTTGTTACGTTTCTGGGAAAAATGTCCGAGACAATTGAACTGCGGGATTTAAAATCGTATTATTCTTGGCTAAGACATTCAAGACGAATGACTCTTGTCAAGAACAGTCGTAAGCATAAGTAAGTTTGGAATAATCCATATTTTCGAATTGATAGATTCAGGTTACATCGCATGCAGACAAGCTGCATGCTTTTTTTGTTGGAAATCATGAAATCGGCTACAATGGGGTAAGCGTACAGAAGAGGGGCGAAGATATGAATTTTCATCAATTGCATATTTTTTATACCGTAGCAGAGAAGGGAAGTTTTTCAGCGGCTGCGCAAGCACTACATATGACACAACCTGCGGTGACGATGCAGATTCAATCGCTTGAGGATTATTTTGGGACCAAGCTGCTGCATCGTTCTACCAAGAAAATAGAATTATCCGAGGCGGGTCGGACATTACTGCCTCACGCCAAACGCAGTGTAGAGTTGGTCAGACAAACAGATGAAGCGATGTCTGCGTTTACACAGATGCTCCAAGGCAGATTGCAGCTCGGGGCAAGTTTGACGATTGGTGAGTATGTGTTGCCACGAATGCTGGGCCCTTTTGCTCGCCAATACCCGGATATTTCGATCGTTATGAAAGTGATGAATACTACGCAAATTATGGACGATATCCTAAAACATCAGCTTAACTTTGGACTGATTGAAGCGCCAGTTCACCACCCGGATATGATTGTAGAGCCGGTCATGCAGGATGAATTGAAGCTGGTTGTCCCGGCAGGACATGCACTGGCAGATCGTGGTGAAGTAGAGCTGGAAGATGTGCTGAGCTACGCATTTGTACTGCGGGAGAAAGGCTCAGGCACCCGTCAGGTGATGGAAGATCAGTTGCAGAAGAGAAATATAGATCCGCAGGACATGAATGTGGTGATGGAACTTGGCAGTACAGGTGCTGTGAAATCCGCCGTGGAAGCGGGTGTGGGTATCACGATGTTATCCCCGTCGTCGGTTCAGCATGAACTAGCTCTTGGACTGGTTCATATCGTGGATATTCGTGGGCTTGAGTTCAAACGACAATTCTATGCTATACATCTGAAATCTTCATTACTTCCCTTATCGGCAGTAGCTTTCCTGAATTATTTACGTCAGCATGAGCAGACAACATCAGAAGGACGAGCGGAATAAGAGGATTATATAATGTGAAAATTCGTTCAGCTAATCATTTGATATAAGAAGGAGCTGTTATTCATGCATCAATCTAACGGACGTTGTGATCTTCATACGCATAGCCAAGCGTCGGACGGAATGCAGCCACCTGCCGAGAATGTAAAGCTTGCCAAACAAAGAGGACTGTCTGCGGTTGCGCTGACGGATCACGATACTGTAGCGGGGGTAGCCGAGGCACAGCGGGCTGGCCGTGAGTATGGAATTGACGTTGTGGCAGGGGTAGAGATAAGTACCCGAGCGGATGGCAAGGATATTCATGTGCTGGGGTATTATGTGAATACAGAAGGTGAGAAATTTCTGGAACGACTGCGCGGGCTTCGAGAAGCGAGGGAAGAACGCAATCATCTGATCATCGCCAAACTGCAGGAGCTTGGACTTGAAATCAGTTGGCAGGAGGTCATTGATGGCTTGGGCCGACCACTGGAACCAGATGAAAGCATCGGTAGACCTCATATGGCCGATGTGTTGGTACGGAAAGGTTATGCAGCTGATATGAGGGATGCGTTCAATCGTTATCTGGCTGAAGGTCAACCGGGCTATGTGTCGGTTCCCCGAGTTGCACCGGAAGATGCATGTCAGTGGATTAAAGATGCAGGTGGTGCTGCTGTTATTGCTCATCCTGGTTTATACGCAGACGATGAATTGGTTCGTCGTATTCTGGTGGACGCCCAACCTGACGGTATTGAAGTGGTTCATTCGGATCATGGACCAGAAGAGGAGCTCAGATATGCGGAGTTGGCACGGGAATTTGGGCTCATTCAAACAGGTGGTTCAGATTACCATGGTGTAAGACAAGGGGTAGTATTCCACGGGGATCTAGGTAGCAAAACGGTAACCATTGATGTACTCGATAAACTCCGGGCTGCAGCCGGGAAGTCTTGATTCGGAAACTCTCTTCATTTGTTGCATGAGACTGGGGGAGAAGAGATCGGTTGTCATCGTGCTAAAATTGAATATGAAATAAAGAAGGACATAGAGATGGGGTGAGTGTTAGTCGCTATCCATGTCTTTATGTCCTTTTTGATTGCATATAATTAGGCTAGGTGATGGAATAATTCACCCATGTGCCGCGAGCAGCTCCAAGACGTTCAAATAACTGCTGTGCCCGCTCGTTGGTTG
Source organism: Paenibacillus taichungensis (assembly GCF_050994985.1). Taxonomy (NCBI): domain Bacteria; kingdom Bacillati; phylum Bacillota; class Bacilli; order Caryophanales; family Paenibacillaceae; genus Paenibacillus; species Paenibacillus taichungensis. The sequence continues at coordinate 1,288,913 of NZ_CP194720.1, forward strand.
CTGCTGTGATCCAGGACATGTAAGCACATCCAATCACCAGTTTAAGTCCATGGTTTTTTGAGAAACAAAGAAAATCCCCCCCGAACAGTCTATTGTTCTGGGGGATTTTACGTTGTCTTACAGGATTGAAGCAAACAACTTATCCATTTTTGATCGTGGATGGCAAACTTTTAACCAGCTCTTCGTTCGGCGTCACAAACAGGGTCTTCTGGTGGTCATAAATGACAAAGCCTGGTTTGGAGCCACTTGGTTTGCGGACATGTCGGATAAAGGTGTAATCCACCGGAACGCTGCTGGATTCTTTGGCCTGACTGAAGTAAGCCGCGAGTTGTGCAGCTTCCTCCAGGGTTGCTTCGCCAAAGTCAGTGCTGCGAATGACGACATGTGAACCCGGGATGTCTTTGGTGTGCAACCAAGTGTCATTGGAAGAAGCCAGACGGTTGGTGACGTACTCATTTTGCAGATTGTTTTTACCTACGAGAAGTTCAATTCCCTCTGAAGAAGTAAACTGATGCACGGTAGGGCGGTCGTTTTTCTTTTTCTTTTTGCCTTTTTTGTTGCGGTCACGAAGATAACCCTGTTGCACAAGCTCATCGCGAATTTCCTCGATGTCGTTCATGGATGCGATAGACAGTTGCTGGAGCAGATTGTCGAGATAGTCAATCTCGTCTTTCGTTTTTCCAAGTTGCTCATGAATAACAGCCAGACTGTTCTTGTATTTGTTATATCGTTTGAAATAACGTTGAGCGTTGTCAGACGGTGTAAGTAATGGGTCAAGCTGAATGGTAATGTTCGCTTGATCTTCATCATAGAAGTTCACAAGCTCCACACTTTTGTCCCCTTTACTAACCTGATGAAGGGAGGCAAACAGCAGCTCACCCCATAATCTGAATTTATCCGCATCGTCAGCTTCCAGCAGATCCTTGTTCAGGTTGTCGAGCTTTTTGATGTTTTTGCTGCGCTCATTTTGCAGAAAACGAAGCAGATCGCTCACTCTTTGCTTGACAGTGTCCCGCTCGGCCTTGTCTCCGTAATAATCCTCCATACACTTGCTCATCGTGTCATAGGTTTTCTCTGCGTCCTGAATGCTCTGAAGCTGAACGGCCGAGAAAATCATTTTGCCTTTGGCGTTCTGCCCGGTCACAGGTGTATAACTATTATCTCTTACTGGTCCCATGACGGACTCAAAAGCAGTCCAAAGTGCATCGGCTTCGATTCGAACCTCACCTTCACTTGCAGCTTGATCGTCACCTTTAATAGCAGACACCCGAGAGGTAATCTCCACTGCAATCAGGGGACTAAGACCGCTGAATGAATTTACCAGCCAGCGAGAAGCTTCTTCTTCAGCAGCAGTGTAGCTATCTTGGAATTCAGTGCTGCTCACTTCCAGTGGATTGCTTTTATGCTGCTCTGGTGGTTCGGTGTACGAAAATCCAGGCATAATGACCCGGTAACTACTGATGGACGGGGTTACGTGATGAATTCCATCCAGAATCGTTCCTGTTATCGGATCGACCAAAACAATATTACTGTGACGCCCCATCAGTTCAATGATGATCCTTTTGACTGAAACATCACCCAGTTCATCACGTTGACGCACGTCAATATGAATAATCCGCTCCATGCCAATCTGACGGATCTCCTCGATGATCGCTCCCTCACAGTGTTTGCGCAGCAGCATGCAAAACATTGGAGCTTCAGTAGGGTTAATAAACGTCTTTTCGGTAAAATGCACACGCGGATAAGTCGGGCTAGCCGAAATAAGCAATTTACTATTTCCACGCTGAGCACGGAGGGTCAGTACAACATCATGCCCGTTAGGTTGATGTATTTTGCTGATGCGTCCGCCCTTGCAGCCTTGCAGTTCATGTACGATAGCTCGTGTTACGATGCCGTCCAATGCCATTTTTTTCAACGTCCTCTCTATCTATAACTGAAATGAACACCGGGATATGTAAAAAGAACCCGTTGCAGATTCGTATTCGTTTACATAGCAAAAACTCGGATTGCAACTGCGTGTATGACCGCAGACCTTTATTTTAGCTTATTCTGCCCATCAGGGAAAGGATTCGCCATCGGGTGCTAATTAGGGTCCTGTCCGAATACATATAGAGCAGGTAGTTTGTCCGGCATCGCGTACAACCTGTTGATTAGCATAGCCGGTGAAGTAGGTGTGACGTTTTACAGAGGAAATACAGACTGGGAGGGAACTTTGAAGCATGGAACATACCAAGTGGCACCAACTAAGCGTTGAAGAGCTTCGTAACACTCTTGGCGTCAGTCTTGAGGATGGGTTAACCGAAGAAACTGCAACAGAAAAGAGGAAGGCCGCCGGTTCGAATGAGCTGAGCGAAGGAAAGCGCATATCTCCAATTACATTATTGCTTAATCAATTTAAGGACTTCATGGTTCTGGTGTTGATGGGGGCCACACTGGTGTCCGGATTGCTTGGAGAATACTTGGATGCTGTAACGATTGTTGCCATCATCGTCCTTAATGCCATTCTTGGATTCGTACAAGAATTCCGGGCGGAGCGTTCCCTTCGTGCATTGAAACAATTGTCGGCTCCACTGGCCAAAGTGTTAAGGTCGGGTCAGGAAGCTCATCTTGCAGCCAAACTTCTGGTGCCAGGGGATATCGTGCTTGTGGAGAGTGGTGATCGTATTCCTGCCGATGTGCGCTGGCTGTCCACAAATAGCCTCGATGTGGAGGAATCTGCGCTCACTGGTGAATCAGTTCCTGTAAGCAAACATTGCCGTCCCATAGCAGCGGATGACGTACCGCTAGGAGATCAGAAGAACATTGGATTCATGGGGACGATGGTCACTCGCGGTACAGCCAAGGGCGTTGTGATCCGGACAGGCATGGATACCGAGATGGGCAAAATCGCCGACCTGATCCAGAATACGGAGGAACAGGAAACACCGCTGCAACACAGGCTGGAACAGCTGGGTAAAATTTTGATTTTTGTGGCGCTCGGATTAACCGTCATGGTTGTTGTTGCAGGAATTCTGCATGGACAACCGGCAGTAGGCATGTTTCTGGCAGGGGTCAGTCTTGCAGTTGCCGCCATACCAGAGGGTTTACCAGCGATTGTAACGATTGCGCTAGCCCTGGGTGTACAGCGTATGATCAAGCGAAAAGCGATTGTGCGCAAGCTTCCCTCCGTCGAAACCCTTGGTTGTGCATCGGTCATCTGTTCGGATAAAACGGGTACGTTGACCCAGAACAAGATGACGGTTACGGACGTGTGGCTGGAGGGCCGCAGCATCAAGGTCACCGGGGATGGTTATGCACCGGAAGGACAGATGCTGGAGAATGGTCGTACCTTGGAACTGAAGAGTGACCAGACATTGCGGAGAATGCTTCAGATCAGCGCACTATGTAACAATGCCAGTATTATCGAGAGTGTTGCAGATGAGATGCGGAATAAAAAGAAAGGCAAAGAGACAAATAAGGATAGTAAGAAAGAAGCGAAGAAAAGTACAAAGAAAGATCATGTTAATGAAACGGTCAAGGAAGACAGCGTGGTATGGGAGCTGAAAGGCGACCCTACGGAAGGGGCACTCGTAACACTGGCCTCCAAAATGGGGCTTACCCCAGCTGGTCTCAAAGAGTTATATGCACGTGAGCAGGAATTTCCGTTCGATTCTGATCGGAAGCGGATGTCCGTTCTGGTTCATCATCAGGGTGGGCGCACGATCTACACTAAAGGTGCACCGGATGTGCTGATTGGGCAATGCAGCTACATTTTGTGGGAAGGCAATGTTGTACCTTTCACAGGAACGCTGCGGCAGAAAGTCATGGCGGCGAACGAGAATATGGCGGGTTCTGCACTGCGGGTTCTCGGGATGGCTTACCGCGATGTACGGCCAGATGAAAAAGTAGAGAATGAACATGCTGCCGAGAGCCAACTCGTCTTTGTCGGGCTTGCAGGCATGATTGATCCACCGCGGCGTGAGGCACGGGATGCAATTGCGACTTGTCGCAGAGCAGGCATACGTACCGTTATGATTACCGGTGATCATGGCACAACCGCAGAGGCTATCGCCCAGCAGTTGGGTATCCTTCCACGAGGTGGGGCTTCACTTAGCGGCCAGCAATTGGCGGGCATGACGGATGAGCAACTGGATAAACAGGTGGAGGGCATTTACGTGTTCTCACGAGTATCACCTGAGCACAAACTGCGGATTGTAAAATCATTGCAGCGCAAAGGACATGTCGTAGCGATGACTGGAGATGGCGTGAACGACGCACCAGCCATTAAAGCAGCAGACATCGGTATTGCGATGGGAATTACCGGCACGGATGTGACGAAGGAAGCATCGGCGTTAATTCTGAGTGACGATAATTTCTCTACTATAGTAGCTGCAATTGAAGAAGGACGTAATATTTATGAGAACATCCGCAAGTTTATCCGGTATTTGCTGGCATCCAATGTTGGCGAGATTTTAACGATGTTTTTCGCGATGATGATGGGATTACCTTTGCCACTCGTGCCGATCCAGATTCTGTGGGTCAACCTGGTGACGGATGGATTGCCAGCAATGGCGCTCGGTGTGGATCAGCCGGAAAAAGATCTGATGGAACACAAGCCTCGTGGTTCCAAAGAAAATATTTTTGCCAGACGACTGGGCTGGAAAATTGTCAGTCGGGGTGTGTTGATCGGGCTTTGTACACTTGGGGCCTTCTGGCTTACCCTACAGGCGGCGCCAGATCAACCAGGTCAGCTCATTAAAGCTCAATCTGTTGCCTTTGCTACGCTCGTTTTGGCACAGCTCATTCATGTATTTGACTGCCGTAGTTCCCGTTCCATTTTCCACCGGAATCCATTGCAGAATAAATATTTGGTGTTTGCCGTCATTTCATCTATCGTGCTAATGCTGGCGGTCATGTATGTGGAGCCGTTGCAGCCTATCTTCAAAACCGTACCCCTGGGTATGCGTGAATGGGCCATTTCCATCGTTGCCGCAGGTATTCCAACCTTCCTTATGGGAGTGGGCAGTGTGTGGGGAGGTCGTCGCAACCGTCGCCGCATGGGCCCTGGGCGCTTCGTACCGAAAAGTACAAAGTTTTCGGCATAAAATCAATAGCAATTGCTTATCGTTTTCGTTATGCTATCCTCAAAATGATTCGAGGCGAGATTCCTCGGCATTTTGCAGGATAGCTTTTTTTATTGTGAATGTTGGATATGAATATCCAGGGTATCCTGTAGAGAGAAGCAAGAATAACGCTTTGGCAGCAGACTGCCAAAAGGAGTGGGCAAGGTTATGGAATTTACAAAAATGCACGGACTCGGCAACGATTTTATTGTTGTGTTTGGAGAACAACAGCTTCCGGCTGATGCCGCAGAATTGGCTGTAAAATGGTGCAACCGTTTCTTCGGCATCGGCGCGGATGGCCTGGTTTATATACTGCCTTCAGAGAAGGCGGATTTTCAGATGCGCATCATGAACTCGGACGGCTCGGAAGCAGAGCAATGTGGCAATGCCATACGCTGTGTATCCAAATATGTATATGATCACGGCCATGTGACCCAAGAACAGATTACGATAGAAACCATCGGTGCGGGTGTACAACCAGTAAGCTTGAACATTCGTGATGGTAAAGTGGAAACCGTTCGTGTGGATATGGGAGAGCCTATCCTGAATGGACTTCAGGTTCCAACCACCGTGGATGCCAATCCGGTGGTGGATCATTCCATCGAAGCAAATGGACAGGAGTTCAAATTTACGGCAGTCTCCATGGGTAATCCTCATGCAGTCATTTATGTGGATGATGCTGTGAATTTTGATCTCTCGACATGGGGGCCACTACTTGAGGTTCATCCCATGTTTCCGAAAAAAATCAATGTAGAGTTCGCAACGGTTCGCGATCGCGGCTATGTGGACATGCGTGTGTGGGAACGCGGTGCTGGACCAACACTTGCCTGTGGAACCGGAGCTTGCGCAACACTAGTATCATCCGTTCTGAACGGACATACGGATCGTACAGCGGTGATCAGCCTCAAGGGTGGCGATCTTCATATTGAGTGGAACGAAGCCGACAACCACGTGTACATGACTGGACCTGCTGAAGTTGTTTTCAAGGGAGTCACTTCGTAAAGAATACGTTTAAATGAGGAGGCCTTAGGGCCTCTTTTTTTGCAATTATATGAATTCCTACTAGTCCAGAGGGTTATAGAAACTGAATTTCACGAAAAACCTGTGTTTTTCTTCGTTTTCAGATGTTTTTTGTGTTACATTAGTATGAAATGATCAGTCAGGCGGGGGGAAAAGGGATGAAGGCGGATTTACGCAGTGTAATGCAGGAACGGGTCCTCATAGGGGATGGGGCGATGGGAACTTTCCTGTATCAGATGGGATTCCCGGTAGGGATTTCTTATGAAGAGTTGAACTTGATATCACCTGAAGTGGTGGCAGATGTGCATCGTCGTTACCGCGATGCAGGTACGGAAATTCATGAAACCAATACGTACTCTGCCAATTACGATAAGTTGTCCAAGTTTGGTCTGGAGTCCAAGGTCGAGGATGTCAACCGTGCCGGTGTGCGTATCGCCAAAGAAGTAGCTGGCGCAAACGGTTATGTTCTTGGCGCGGTTGGCTCCATTCGTGGAGGAAAGCGGACGAACGTATCAACAAGTGAATTGAAGCGTTTCTATCAGCAACAGATTTTTGCACTGCTCGATGAAGGAGTCGACGGTATTCTGCTCGAAACCTTCTATGATATCGAGGAGATGGATATCGCCCTCCTGCAGGCTCGCAAGCTGAGTGATCTGCCCGTGATTGGACAGTTCGCTGTTGAGGATGTAGGGCACACACTGGATGGATATACGATGCCAGAAGCTTTCCGAATCATGCGTGAGCAAGGGGCAGACGTCATTGGTTTTAACTGCCGTTCCGGTCCAAACGGAATTATGCGGGCGATGGAGACGGTGTCAGGCCGTATCGGTGTCCCAATGTCTGTTTATCCGAATGCGGGTGCAGCGGATTACGTCGATGGTCAGTTCCGTTATGGAGCGTCCCCGGAATACTTCGGACAGACGGCAGTGCAATTCGCTGATCTGGGCGCACGTATCATCGGAGGTTGCTGTGGTACGACACCTGATCATATTGCGGCAATTGCCCAGGCTCTTGTTGAATACACACCTGTTCCAATATTGGAACCTGACCCATCCGAGTCGAAACCGCGTATTATCCTGCATGAGAATGTAGATGAACGGTCTGGACGGGGTGGGCAGCCTACGATTGTGGATCTAGTCAAACAACGCCATACGGTCATCGTCGAACTTGACCCACCACGTGATCTCGACATTGCGAAGTTTATGAAAGGTGCCGAGACATTGAAAGCGGCGGGTGCAGATGCGTTAACATTGGCTGATAATTCCCTAGCTGTTACCCGGATGAGTAATATGGCTCTCGGCCATCTTGTTCAGGATCGAACAGGTTTGCGCCCACTGGTGCATATTGCATGTCGTGACCGGAATCTGATCGGGACACAATCGCACATGATGGGATTTGATGCTCTAGGCATTAATCATGTACTCGCTGTAACAGGTGACCCTGCACGATTTGGAGACTTGCCCGGATCAAGCTCGGTATATGATCTAACTTCTTTTGAAATTATACGTATGATCAAGCAGTTGAACGACGGCGTATCCTTCTCCGGTAAACCGCTCAAGCAGAAGGCGGGATTTGTTATCGGTGCCGCATTTAACCCAAATGTGAAACATCTGGATAAGGCTGTACAGCGGCTTGAGAAAAAGATTGCTTCCGGAGCCGATTATATTATGACGCAGCCGATATACGATCCTGAACTAATCGCAGCCATGCATGAAGCGACCAAGCATCTGGAAGTGCCGATCTTTGTAGGGGTAATGCCCTTAGCCAGCGGACGAAATGCCGAATATCTGCATAATGAGGTTCCGGGTATTCAGCTGTCGGATGAAGTGCGTTCCCGGATGGCTGGTCTTGAAGGCGAAGAAGGTCGAGCGATGGGTGTGAAGATCGCCAAGGAGCTTCTGGATGTAGCAACAAAACATTTCAAAGGAATCTATTTAATGACTCCATTTATGTTCTATAGTATGACGGCCGAATTGACCCAATATGTGTGGGAGAAGTCGGAGCATCAATGTCCTACTTGTTTCAACCCTAATAATCAATTACAATAGTGTAACGGATGTGATGCCGATGTCATTCAGTATGACCGGATACGGTCAATCCGCCTTTCATTTTGGAGGCTATAAGGTACAATTGGAAATCAAGTCTGTCAATCATCGTTATTGCGAAGTGATGATGCGTCTCCCAAGAGAATGGACGTGTTATGAAGACGGATTGAGGAAAAAGGTACAGAGCCGCTTAAAACGTGGGCGGATTGATGTTTATGTAATGAAAGAAAAAGATGAAGACCAGGCTCTTCCCGCTGTTCTGAATGAGCAGGCGGTCAGGGCCTATCTTCAGGCCGCAGAGCAATTGGAGAGCCGCTATGGTATGCAGGGCAAACCGAGTATTATGGATATGCTGGCACTTCCAGATGTCATGGTTCATTCGGATGGGACGAGTTCGCTTCCGGAAGAGCAGAAAGACGAATGGGAGCGTGTCCTGCAGCAGGGGTTGGAAGAGGCTTTATCCGGTCTGGAGCAGATGCGCGCCCGCGAGGGTCTTCATCTGGCCAGTGATCTGGAACGACGTGTCAGTCGTCTGGAATCACTGCATACCGAGATGCTTGCTCTTGCGCCGACTGTGGTGAGTGATCATCGCAACAAGTTAAGACAAAGGCTTACGGAAATGCAGGAAGAAGGCTCTTTCCCTTTTGACGAGCATAAATTGGGTATGGAAATTGCTATGTTTGCCGATCGTTCTAACATAGAGGAAGAGCTTACGCGTCTACTGAGTCACTTTGGACAGAGCAGGGAGCTGCTGAAAAGTGATGAGCCAGTAGGCCGCAAGTTGGACTTTCTTATTCAGGAGATGAATAGGGAAGTCAATACGATTGGATCAAAAGCCAACCATTTGGCTCTGGTGAACCGTGTTGTCGAGATGAAGGCGGAACTGGAGAAAATTCGTGAGCAAGCGGCGAATATCGAATGAACGGTCATATTTCGGCAAAAGAGTCGCATGTATAGGGGGAAGAACCTGATTATGGCAATCAAACTCATTAACATTGGATTCGGTAACATCGTATCGGCGAACCGGATTATATCCATCGTGAGTCCGGAATCGGCGCCGATCAAGAGAATTATACAAGAGGCAAGAGACCGTCATATGCTGATAGACGCAACATACGGAAGACGTACTCGTGCCGTTATTATTACGGATAGCGATCATGTCATTCTGTCTGCAGTTCAGCCAGAAACGGTCGCCCATCGTCTTTCTTCGAAAGATGATGACAACGACGAATAAAATGGAGTGTAATATGTCTAAGGGATTACTGGTAGTGTTGTCCGGCCCATCAGGGGTCGGGAAGGGTACAGTATGCAGCGCTTTGCGCAAACGGGTGCCGGAATTGATTTATTCTGTATCGGCAACGACTCGTCAGCCACGTCTGGGTGAGGAACATGGCGTCAATTATTTCTTCAGAAGCCATGAAGAATTCCTGAACATGATTGCTGAAGATCAATTGTTGGAACACGCAGAATATGTAGGGAATTATTACGGAACACCGCGTGATTTTGTGGAGAAAACGATTAACGAGGGCCGGGACATCATTCTTGAGATTGAAGTTCAAGGCGCGTTGAAAGTGAAAGAAAAGTTCCCGGAAGGGATCTTTGTATTTCTGTTGCCTCCTTCATTGGACGAGCTTAAAGATCGCATTCAGGGCCGTGGTACGGAAAGTCAGGCGACGATTGATCATCGGATGTCCGTCGCGGTAGATGAGATCAGTCTGCTGGAGCAGTACGATTACGCTGTCGTTAATGATGAAATTGATTTGGCGTGTAAACGAATAGAAAGCATCATTATCGCCGAACATTGTAAGATCAATAAATAATCCAATTGCCGCCGCAAAATGCGATAATCAGTGGAGCTGCTGTCATAGTATATATGTAGAGCAGCTCCAGTCTGGTTAGTGTATCCAGCGGTGCACCATGATTCCGTCAGGCGGCGAATTGTGATTATACTAATGCAAAGAGGTGTTTTGTAAATATGCTGTATCCTTCTATTGATGAAATGATGAACAAAGTCGACAGCAAGTATTCCCTTGTTGTTGCCGCTTCCCGCCGGGCAAGACAGCTTCGTGAAGGTGAGAAAACGGATTTGAGAAATGCCAGATCCCATAAACAGGTTGGCGTTGCACTTGAAGAAATTTATGGTGATCTGCTCGTTGTCATCAAAGGACAGGACGAAGAGGAAGAAGAGTAAGCCGCCTGCGGCTGCTCTTCAACTGCATACGGCGCAAGCCGGATTTATTTGACAACCGCGAGGTTGTTATTTTTTTCTCTATTCATCATTATAAACGTCGTATATCGGGGGGATAACCATGTTGAACGGTAAAAAAATCGTGCTTGGTGTGACTGGCGGCATAGCCGCATACAAAGCGGCTACATTATGCAGCAGGCTGGTGCAAAAAGGAGCGGACGTTCATGTCATTATGACGAATTCCGCGAAACAGTTTATTACCGAATTAACGCTGCAAACCTTGACCCGAAATGTGGTATATAGTGATACATTTGATGAGCGGGAGCCTTCGGTCGTCTCGCATATCCATCTGGCTGATATGGCCGATCTTGTTTTGGTTGCTCCGGCAACAGCCAATGTGATTGCCAAAATGGCACATGGGATGGCTGATGATATGCTCTCTACAACCTTGCTTGCAACCACTGCACCGGTGATGATTGCGCCAGCGATGAATGTACATATGTATGATCATCCGGCTGTGCAGCATAATATGTGCCTGTTAACGGAGCGCGGAACTATGATGATTGAACCGGGTGAAGGTCAACTGGCGTGCGGGTATGTGGGCAAAGGACGTTTGGAAGAACCAGAGACAATTGTCGATGTGGTGGAACGATTTTTTGAACAGCAGGAGTCTGCCAAACGGGAACGTAACGAACAGCTTTCCTTGTTGAGCGGGAAGAAGGTTGTGGTCACTGCAGGAGGTACCATTGAACGCATTGATCCGGTGAGATATATTACCAATGATTCCTCTGGAAAAATGGGTTTTGCCATTGCAGCGACAGCTCGTGATCTGGGGGCAGATGTGACTTTGGTTATGGGGAATACCCAGGTTCAGCCGCCAGCCAATGTAAAGGTGATCCCGGTACAGTCTGCGCAGGATATGTATGATGCGGTAGCAGGTGAGTGGGATGATGCAGATATCGTGGTTAAGGCCGCGGCTGTTGCGGATTATCGCCCCAAGGAAGTGTACACGGAGAAAATCAAGAAGAAAGGCGATACATTATCGCTTGAACTTATTAAAAATATAGATATTCTTGAAACGCTGGGCAAGCAGAAGAGCCATCAATTTTTGATTGGTTTTGCTGCGGAGACAAATTCATTAGAAATGTATGCACGTGAGAAACTGGAACGGAAAAACTGTGATCTGATCGTAGCCAATGATGTCACGCAGACGGGTGCCGGATTTGGAACAGATACCAACGCGGTGCACATCTATGACCGTGAAGGTTTGGTGGAAGAGCTTCAGGTGGTGGCCAAGGAAGAGGTGGCCCGCCGGTTGCTTTCGATTGCGGCGGAGCGCATTGCCGGGAGGAATTAATATGGAGATCGCCAAGGTTATTGTCGATGTTCCTGTGAAGGAAACGGACCGGCCGTTTGATTATCTGGTGCCGGAATCCATGCGTGAATGGATTGAGATTGGCAGCAGGGTAGGTGTACCTTTTGGTCATCGGACGGTGCAAGGTTTCGTAATTGATCTGGTGCCTCGCACGGGAACGGAGACTTTCAAACTCAAACCGATTCAGGAATTGCTGGATATCGTTCCACCGTTGTCTGAAGATTTGGTTGAATTAGCCGAGTGGATGAGTGAACGTTATGCCAGCAACCGTATTTTGTCTTTGCAGGTGATGGTACCGACTGCGCTGAAAGGGAAAGCAGAACGGTATATCTCACTTGGAGATGCCCTGGATGGACAAATGGCAGGTTCTGCGTCAGGCGAAGAAGTTCTTTTTGTATGGGGAGAAGAATCGACTTCAGAAAAAGTGCAGCAAGATATTATTCGTTTTGTGAAGAGTCGTGGGCAGGTTCCCCTGCAACAATTGAGTCGTAAATACCCCAATCATGCTGCGCTGATCAAGAAGTTGTTGCTCAGTGGTGTCCTGCTGGAAAGTCAGGCAATTAAGGACAAGCTGAATAAAAAAACGATGAAATCCATTAATCTAGCTGTGGATGCAGCGGCTGCGGAAGAGGCATTGACTTCATTCCCGGCAAAGGCGCAACGGCAGAAAGAAGTTTTGGCTTTCTTGCTGGAAATGAAAGAACTGTTGCCGATGGCGATGAAAGAATTGTTGTCCACACTTCAGGTATCAGCGGCTACAGTCAAAGGGCTTGAGGAGAAGGGGTTAGTTGTGACGGAGGACGTCGAAGTCTTTCGTGACCCTTATCAGGGACGTAAGTTTCGTGCGACCGAGCCACTGAATCTGACCGACGAGCAGCAGCTAGTCTATAACAATATCAATGGTCGATTACAGGAAAGGCGCCATGGCGTCTTTTTGCTTCATGGTGTAACAGGCAGTGGCAAGACGGAAGTATACCTCCAGACCATTCAGCGCTGTATTGAACAGGATCGGCAGGCAATTGTACTTGTACCCGAGATTGCATTGACACCGCAGATGGTAGAGCGTTTTAAAGGACGTTTTGGTGATCAGGTTGCTGTGATGCACAGTCGTTTGTCTGGTGGAGAGCGTTATGATGAGTGGCGCAAAATTAGGGAAGGCCAGGTGAAAGTTGCCATTGGCGCCCGTTCAGCAGTCTTTGCTCCGTTTAGTCGTCTTGGTCTGATCATTATGGACGAGGAGCACGAGACTTCATATAAACAGGAAGAAACCCCGAAATATCATGCCCGTGATGTAGCGGTAAAAAGAGCACAGCAGCACCAGGCGGTCGTTGTCCTGGGTTCAGCGACACCTTCGCTGGAAAGTTACTATGCTGCTCGTTCGCAGAGCAATGATGATTTTGCACCACTTTTGTTGGAGATGCCTACCCGCGCACTTGGAAATAAGCTGCCGGAGGTACGAATTGTTGATATGCGTGAAGAGTTGAAGGACGGAAATCGCTCGATGTTCAGCCGTGCCTTGCATAAAGGGCTGGAAGAGCGGTTGGAGCGTGGGGAACAGACCGTGCTTTTGCTGAATCGACGTGGCTATTCTACCTTTGTGATGTGCCGCAGTTGTGGATACGTTGCAGGCTGTCCCGAGTGTGATATTTCATTAACCTATCATCAGCGCTCAAACAATCTTCGTTGTCATTATTGTGGTTATGCGGAAGCAGCACCAGAAGTGTGTCCGGATTGCGGTAGTGAGCATATTCGATATTTCGGTACAGGTACACAGCGGGTAGAGGAAGAATTGGCTAAGCTGTTTCCGGGTATTCGTGTTATTAGGATGGACGTGGATACAACGAGCGAAAAAGGTTCGCATGAGAAGTTATTGAAGCAGTTTCGTGAGAAAAAGGCAGACGTATTGCTGGGAACCCAGATGGTTGCCAAAGGGCTTGATTTTCCTGATGTCACTCTGGTTGGTGTCATCACCGCAGACTCCGCACTCAATTTGCCTGATTTCAGGGCTGCCGAAAAAACATTTCAGCTGCTCACCCAGGTGGCCGGCCGTGCTGGTCGACATCAACTGCCAGGCGAGGTATTCGTACAGTCCTATACACCAGAGCACTATTCGATTGGGCATGCGAGCCAGCATGACTATGTTTCGTTTGTCCGTGAGGAATTATTGCATCGGCGCAATTTGCAGTATCCGCCTTACTGTCGCCTGATTTTGGTGACTTTCTCACATGAGCAGCTTCCGGTACTGATCCGGTTGGCTGAGAACTACACACGAATACTGAAAGAAAAGGCAAATGCTGCTGGCTGGTTAGGTAGTTTGGACCGTTTCAGTAATGATGCCTTTGATGTGCTTGGCCCGGTAGCATCACCGATTCCTCGGATCAAGAATAGATACAGATTCCAATGTATGATAAAATGGCGGGGGGATGTCGACGCCATTGGACTGGCGCTCGCGACCGCCCGGCGCATGGACGACGATGTTCAGGCGCAGAAGCTGCAAATTAGTCTGGATGTAGACCCGCAAATGTTAATGTGAGCATTTGTAGTAAAATGCGGATGTAAACAAGCGGTATAAACATAGATTAAAAACAACATGAATGATGGCTCGATCTTAAAATCAGTTTTTGATACCTGCTACATAGCAGAAAATCAGTACTTATTTTTGAAATGAGCTTGATGTCCTGAAATTATGATGAGGATTAGGAAGGTGCTTACAACATGTCTATTCGTATTATCGTGAAAGAACCGGATGAGGTACTACACAAAAGAGCTAAAGAAGTAACCAAAGTTACACCCAATGTACAGAAACTGCTGGATGATATGGCAGATACGATGTATGACGCAGAAGGCGTAGGTTTGGCTGCGCCACAGGTTGGTATTTTGAAACGCCTGATTGTGATCGATTGCGGAGATGAACAGGGGCTGATCAAGATGATCAATCCGGAGATTATTTCGAGCGAGGGAGAGCAATTTGGACCCGAAGGATGCTTGAGTATTCCTGGCATTAACGGTGATGTGCGTCGTTTTGAGACAGTTACAGTCAAAGGGCTGGACCGTGAAGGCAAGGAACTGATTATTACGGGCAGCGGATTGTTGTCACGTGCATTCCAACATGAGATTGACCACTTGGATGGTGTACTCTTTACGGATATTGCTGAAAAGGTATACGAAATTGCAGCCGATCAAACCGGGCCGCGTCGTAACTAAGGAGTGATTGATTTGAATATTGTTTTTATGGGAACGCCTGAATTTGCAGTTCCGTCTCTCGATATGCTTATAGCCGAGGGATATAACGTGGTTGGGGTAGTAACACAGCCAGATAAACCACAGGGCCGTAAAAAGGTACTTACACCAACACCAGTCAAGGCTGCGGCAGAACGCCACGGCCTGCCTGTATTTCAACCAGTGAAACTGCGTGCTCCAGAAGCTGTAGCCCAATTGGCTGAATGGAAACCGGACCTGATTGTGACTGCGGCATTTGGGCAGATTCTGCCCAAAGCTGTGCTGGATATGCCCGTTCGTGGATGTGTGAACGTGCATGGCTCTCTTTTGCCAAAATATCGCGGCGGTGCCCCGATTCAACGCTCCATTATTAATGGAGAGCCAGTGACGGGAGTTACACTGATGTTTATGGCGGAAGGCTTGGATACGGGAGATATGATCTCACGTGTGGAAGTAGCGATTACGGATGAAGATACGTCAGGGTCCATGTTTGTAAAGCTCAGTGAAGCAGGCTCCAAATTGCTTCAGGAAGAAATGCCGCGGCTGGTAGCAGGCGAAACAACGGCTGTCCCACAGGATGAAGCCGAGGCTTCGTATGCTCGTAATCTGACTCGGGATGACGAGAAGATGGACTGGAATCGCACGTCGCGTGAATTGTTTAATCAAATTCGCGGTCTTGTGCCGTTCTCGGGTGCATTCACGATGTGGGATGAGCAGGTTTTCAAGGTCTGGGCAGCAGCAAATCCGAAGCAGGCGGATGTACTCTCTTCTTCGGTTGCTGGACAAGCTGAGCCGGGAACGGTATTACAATTGGGCAAAAACGGCATTGAAGTTCGCACAGGGGACGGTTCTCTCTGGCTTACTGAGGTTCAGCCTGCAGGCAAAAAAGTGATGCAAGCTGCTGACTTTGCCCGTGGTGGCACTCTGAAACCAGGAACGGTGCTGCAATGAGCGGAAATACACCGGGCCGTCCGTCTGCAAATAGTCATAAAGTCGCAGGAAATACGTCCGGACGTGGAGGAAATAAACCCCGTCCCAACCAGGGGAAATCGGGTCGTGCAGGAAATTCATCTGCGTCCCCTTCGGTCAACGGTACATCACGCTCGGAGCGGCCTAAAACATCTGCTCGTGCACTCGCTGTAAAGGTACTCAGCGCCGTTGAGCAAGAGGGAGCTTACAGCAACCTTGAGCTGAACCGGCGTCTGAAAGAGGCCGAGCTAAGTCCGGCAGATGCCGGACTAGCTACAGAGCTGGTCTATGGTACGATCGCAAGACGGAATACCCTTGATTATTTTCTGGAACGCTATGTAGCCAAAGGTGTATCCAAGTTGCAACCTTGGGTTCGCAGCCTGCTACGTATCAGCGTGTACCAGATGTTATATCTGGACCGTATTCCGGAACACGCGGTGGTGAGTGAAGCCGTCAACTTGGCTAAGAAATTAGGTCATCAGGGCATCTCCGGTATGGTGAATGGCGTTCTACGGAACATGATTCGCAATCGTGATGAACTGCGCATTCCCGAACATTTGCCTGCAGCTGAACGTATCTCACTGGAGCATTCACACCCGCTGTGGATGGTCGAACGCTGGATCAGCCAATATGGCGAAGAGACAGCGGAAGCGATTTGCCGTGCAAATAATGAACCGCCTGCGGTTAGTGTTCGTGTGAACACAACAATGACTACACGTGAGAAATTAATGCTGGAGATGGAGAGCACGGGTGCTATCGTGGAACCTTCCCGGCTTAGTCCGGACGGTATTCTCGTACGCAGTGGTGGCAACATGGCACATACGTCCTGGTATCGGGATGGCTTGCTGTCCGTTCAGGATGAAAGTTCCATGCTTGTAGCCGAGGCAGTTGGGCCTGAAGATGGTCAGACTGTACTGGACTGCTGTGCAGCTCCTGGCGGAAAGACAGCCCATATGGCGGAGAAAATGCAGGACCGTGGACGAATTGTGGCCAATGATGTACATGCTCACAAACGTCAGTTGATCATGGATCAGGCAGATCGTCTGGGACTTAGCTGTATTGATGCTGTAACAGGGGATGCACTTGATCTGGATGAGCGTTATCCTGAGGCGTCATTTGACCGCATTCTGCTGGATGCGCCATGTTCTGGTCTAGGTGTTATTCGCCGCAAGCCGGATGTCAAATGGACGAAAACTGCGGAAGATATTCACGATATCTCCAATCTTCAACGTGAACTGCTGGATCGGGTTGCACCGCTATTAAAGCCGGGTGGTATTCTGGTGTATAGTACGTGTACAATCGAGCCTGCGGAGAACGAGCATAGGGTCGCTGACTTTTTAGCCCGGCATCCGGAATACAAAGCCGCTGAAGACTCTGCTTGGTCTGGTATGGAGACAGCCGATTGGAAGGTTGTGAACGGTGGTGTGCAGATCCTGCCACAGTACGCTCACAGTGACGGATTTTTCATTGCCAGGTTGACAAGGATAGCGGATTAACAGTTTAATAGAGCACTGAAGGATAGCCGCCGAGGGGAACTTCGGCGGATTTCTTTGTGATTAGACTGAAGGTGTTCAACATCAGTAAAATGTGATGATAGGGTGCGATGCAGGCATTGAGGTGTTATAATGCATGAAGTACAGGCATCAAGGGTATACATGGATGTAACGTGGTCTTTGTGATAGAATAGGAAGAATGAAAAGAAAAGAAGGAATAGGTGTTGACAACAAAATGAAACCTTTTATATATGATTATTCCCTGGAGGAGCTGCAACAGTGGGCTGTTGAGAACGGGGAGCCGGCTTTTCGCGGTGGTCAGATCTTCGACTGGATTTATGTGAAACGTGTGAATGATTTCAGTGAAATGACGAACTTGTCCAAAGCGCTGCGTGAAAAACTGACTGAACAATTTGAATTCGTTACACTTACTGAAATTACGAAGTTTGAATCAAAAGATGGAACGGTGAAATTCCTGTTCGGTCTGCATGATGATCATGCGATCGAAACAGTTATCATGAAGCACAACTATGGTAACAGCATCTGTGTAACAACACAGGTTGGCTGCCGGATTGGCTGCACGTTCTGTGCATCCACGCTGGGTGGACTGAAACGTAACCTTACAGCTGGCGAAATTGTCGCTCAGGTTGTGCAAGCCCAGAAAATTTTGGACGAACGCGGTGAGCGGGTCAGCAGTATCGTAATCATGGGTTCAGGTGAACCTTTTGAGAACTATGAAGCAACAATGACGTTCCTGCGTATCATGATTCACGAAAAAGGGCTGAATATCGGTCAGCGCCATATCACGGTGTCCACAAGTGGAATCGTACCAAACATTTACAAGTTTGCAGATGAAGATACACAGATTAACCTGGCGATTTCCATCCATGCGCCAAATGATGCATTGCGTTCTAAATTGATGCCGGTAAACCGCCGTTTTCCTTTTGAGGATGTAATGGAGTCTTTGCGTTATTACTTGGCGAAAACGGGGCGCAGAATTACGTTTGAGTACGCACTTATCGGTGGTGTGAATGATCAGCCGGAACATGCGGCAGAACTCGCAAGCGTGCTTAAGAACATGTTGTGCCATGTGAACCTGATTCCGGTCAACCATGTACCTGAGCGCAAGTACGTAAGAACATCCAGAAGCGATATTTTCAATTTTCAGAAGATTCTCTCGGAGCAGGGTGTTAATGTAACCATTCGTCGTGAACAGGGACATGATATTGCTGCCGCTTGCGGTCAGCTTCGTGCAAAGCATATGGAGTTGAGGTGAGAACGTTTTGATCAAAACAGTTCATGTGAGCCATATCGGACGGGTGCGTTCGGTGAATGAAGATTCATCCTGGATTCGAAATCTCGATACAGGTTATATTCTGGGTATTGTTGCCGATGGTATGGGCGGACATCTTGCAGGAGATACGGCAAGCCGTCTGGCGGTAGAGACGTTGGTGCAGGATCTGGGAACGCTTGAGCCGGGTCTTTCACATGCGTCTTTGTCAGCCGCATTGAGCGATGCTATTTTGCATGCCAACGAAGTGATCTTCCGTACTGCCTCCTCGGATGATAATTACCACAACATGGGAACTACCGTGGTTGCGGCGTTATTAAATGATACGGAAGGCGTTATTGGTCACATCGGTGATAGCAGAGCATACAAAATTGCAAACAAACATGTGATCCAGTTGACCGAGGACCATACACTGGTCAATGAATTGTTCAAAAATGGTCAGATCAGCAAAGAAGATGTCTCTCATCATCCGCGTCGAAATGTGCTGACACGTGCTCTTGGGACAGATGCTGAAGTGAAGGTGGATCTGGATACCGTCAAGCTGGAAGAAGGCGAAGTTCTTCTCCTGTGCAGTGATGGGCTTAGTAATCTGGTCAGCAATGAGCAGATCATTCAGGTCGCAGGTAATCTGGAACTGGCATTGGAAGATCGTGCGGATCGCCTGCTTCAGCTGGCTTTGCTTGCTGGAGGAGATGACAATATTACGGTGGCATTATTCGAACTGCAAAAGGAAGGTTCCGTGATATCGGAAACGGGGTGTGAGTCATGATTGGGCACCAGCTAGGCGGACGCTATGAAGTGATCGAGCGTGTCGGCGGTGGCGGCATGGCTCTTGTGTATAAGGCCCAGGACCTGTTGCTCAACCGGAACGTTGCCATCAAAGTGTTACGGCAGCAATTTGTGCATGACGAAGAGTTTATCCGCCGTTTCCGCAGAGAAGCACAATCAGCAGCTTCGCTTTCACATCCTAACGTAGTTAGTGTTTATGATGTCGGACAGGAAGATGATGTTCATTATATTGTCATGGAATATGTTGAAGGTAAAAACCTGAATGAAATTATAAAAGAACGGGCGCCTCTGCAGGTGGACGAGGCCGTTCGAATTGCCTCCCAGATTGCAGATGCTCTCGATCATGCACATCATAATCAGATCATTCATCGGGATATCAAACCGCATAATATATTGATTGGTCGTAATGGCCGTGTGAAAGTAACGGATTTCGGGATTGCCCGTGCGGTTACGTCCACAACGATTACACAGACCGGCTCAGTAGTCGGTTCCGTACATTACTTCTCACCTGAGCATGCCAAAGGCATCGTGACTGGCGAGAAGTCGGACTTATATTCTCTTGGTATAGTACTCTATCAAATGCTGACTGGTCAGCTTCCGTTCCTGGGAGAGAGTCCAATTAGCGTTGCTTTGAAGCATTTGCAGGAAGAGTTTGATGAACCTCGCAAATTTAATCCGCTTATCCCGCAAAGCGTGGAGAACGTTATTCTTAAATCCATGCGCAAAAATCCGCAGGAGCGTTACCAATCTGCTAAAGAAATGCAGACGGATCTGGAAACCTGCCTGATGCCGGAAAGACGTAATGAAACGAAAATTGATTTTCCGGATGAGGATGATATCGATCAGACCCGTGTTATGCCGGCGATCAAGCCGGAGCCACGTGGAGTTACATCCACAGGTGCTATACCCGTGATGGAGTCTGACCAAGATAACAACAAGGGCAAAACCAAAACAAAGAACTGGAAGAAGCCAGCACTGCTGATCTCGTTGACCGTGCTTATTCTAATCGCGATGGTTGGAGTTGTATGGTACGTGAAAGGCATGCTTGTTGTGCCAGATGTGACTGTACCCAATGTCATTGGCCAAACCGAGGAAAAGGCTCGTCAAATGTTGCAGGATCAAGGGCTTGTGGTCAGTGATAATGTCATCCGGGAGTACAAGGAGGATGTGGACCCAGGTATCGTATTTGACCAGACCCGAAATGAAGGCGATGTGGTCAAAGAAGGCTCTGAGGTCCAGCTGAGCGTTGGGGCAGAAAAAGAGTTGTTGAAGATGAATGATCTCAAAGACAAATCTTATGATGAGGCGGTCTCACAACTCACCGGACTTGGAATCAAAGAGGATCAGATCCAGCGAAAAGAGGAATTTTCAAATGATAAATCTGCGGGTACGGTTCTGTCCCAAACTCCTGGGGTGAATGAAGAATACGATCCGGCAGAGGTTCAGATTGTTCTGACTGTGAGCAAAGGATCCGAAACGATAAAAATGCCTGACTTGAAAAATCTCACACGAAGCGAGGCCGAGAAAAAGCTTCAATCCGCCGGCTTAATCCTTGCTCAAGTTCAGGAAGAGTTTAGCTACACTGTAGATAAAGGCAAAGTGACACAGCAATGGCCTGTGGAAGCCGGTGCAGACGTGAATCCTGGTGACAAAATCACCATTTTCATTAGTACTGGATATCCGCCAGAGGCATTGAACTACGCCTATAACATTAACGTTTCACCAAAAGAAGAAGGAAAGAACAGCAAAATTCGAATTACTTTCGAGGATGCTCGTGGCAAAAGTCAGGAATGGGGGACCCGGACAATCAAGTCTGCCCAAATGCTGACAATTCCGCTTATTTTGGCTCCAAACGTCGATGGTGTTGTCTCTGTCTACCGGGATGGCCAATTCCTGGATACGTATCTGGTGTCCTACAGTGATGCCAAGAACGGAACGGTAGTTGTGCCTACCATTGAGCCTGAGAAGGGTGCAGAGCCGCCTCCAACAACGGAGGAGCCTGAACAAGGCGGTGGTGGTGATGAAGGCACCGTGGATACACAACAGGAAGGTGAACCGGATACACCTGTTGAGGGTGAAGGGGAGCATGACGAAGCAGATACTTCTGCGATGAAGAACGGAAATGGTCTCGCCAAAGGAAAAGACAAGAAAAAGGAAGTCGTTAACGCATCAAGCCGTCCATAAGGGCGGCTTATTGCCGACGTTCAGGGTAAATGTACTGTAAATTAAAGGAGGGCGACGGAGCTATGCCAGAAGGTATCATCGTTAAAGCGCTAAGCGGTTACTATTATGTCATGCCACTGGAAGACAGCGGGGTGCCTTCGGTTGAAGGCTCCGCCGTTCAATGTCGGGCCAGAGGTATCTTCAGAAAACGGGGTACTTCACCACTTGTGGGTGACCGTGTCAGCTATATGCTGACAGAGAACGGAGAAGGAACAGTAGATGAGATTCGCAAACGTGAAACGGAGTTAATTCGTCCACCTGTTGCCAATGTAAGTCTGGCTGTTCTGTTATTTTCCGTTAAGGAACCGGACATGAATCTCAATCTGTTGGACAAATTCCTGGTACATATCGAACAAGCTGGACTGGATGCACTGATTGTGCTCACGAAGCAGGACCTGGCTGATCCAGAAAACGATGCCCGTGATACAGTAGCAGAAGTAAAAGCTATGTACGAGCAAATTGGATATGAAGTTATCTCTACCAGTTCACGAACCGGTGAAGGCAATGAACTGCTCAAGGAGCGTCTTGCCGGCAAGATTAGCGTATTCTCCGGGCAATCCGGTGTAGGTAAATCTTCGATGCTGAATGCCTTGATGCCAGGTCTAACCCTGGAGACCAGTGCAATCAGCATGCGCCTTGGCCGAGGGAAACACACCACCAGGCACGTGGAGCTCATACCGCTGGATAATGGTGGCTTTGTCGCGGATACGCCGGGATTCAGCCAACTGGACTTCCTGGAGATTGGTGTGGAGGAGTTATCCACTTGTTTCCGGGAGTTCGCTCAATATGCGGATCAATGTAAGTTCCGAGGCTGTACCCATACGCACGAACCAGGTTGTCGGGTGCTTGCAGCCAAAGCGGAGGGAATGATCTCCGAAAGCCGTTATCAGCACTACGAACAATTCCTTACAGAAATGAAAGACAAAAAGCGGAGGTATTAATATGATTAAAATTGCACCATCTATTTTATCTGCGGATTTTGCCCGTCTCGGCGCGGAAGTGGCGGAAGCCCAAGCTGCTGGCGGAGACTGGATTCATGTTGATGTCATGGACGGTCATTTCGTCCCTAATATTACGCTTGGACCTGCGATTGTAAAAGCGATCGCTCCACATACAAGCTTGCCGCTTGATGTGCATTTGATGATCGAGAACCCAGAACGTTATGTGGAGGAATTTGCGAAAGCTGGTGCGGCGGTTATTACGGTTCATGCCGAGGCTTGTGTGCATCTGCACCGCGTTATTCATCTGATCAAAGAACAGGGAGTTAAGGCAGGGGTTGCTCTTAATCCGGGAACTCCGGCGAGTGCTATTCAGGAAGTGCTGGACGATGTGGATATGGTGCTTGTCATGACCGTAAATCCCGGTTTTGGTGGACAGGCTTTCATCTCTGGCACGATGAACAAAATCAAGCAAATTCGTAGCTGGCTTAACGAAAAAGGACGTCATGACGTGCATATTGAAGTGGATGGCGGTATTGCTGCCGACACGGCTCCGCTTGTGGTTGAAGCTGGCGCGGATGTGCTTGTTGCGGGAAGTGCTGTATTTGGACGTGAAGATCGCGCTGCCGCGATTGCCGAAATTCGCAGTAGTTACGGAGGCTGAGCATGAACCTCAAGGAGACGCTGTGGACAATGGCTGCGAGTCTCGTTACGGGACTGGTGCTGGCTATGTTTGCGGTTATTCAATCCCCATACAATGCGATTACGTCATTGATCGGGGTTGGTGTTGTCATTATGTACTTCCGCAAATTTGACCGTACAGGACTTCGGGTTACTTTTGTGATATTCAGCATACTGTATTACTTATTGAGTGTATTCATGATCGCTGTCTATCAATATATCCCTACCCAAACCTAAATGACCTAATAACAGGCTCGTCATTGTGGAATAGGGACAGAGGGTTCCGCATAAATATGGTTACATGAGCAGGTTTCTCATGTAGCCTTTTTTGTCGTGTTTAAGGCAAGGAAGGCCTGGAGCATAGGATACGGCGGATGCATGAGCATGATGGGGAGGGTGAAGTATGAAATTTTACACATTCAAACTGCCGAAGTTTTTGGGAGGGTTTGTAAAGGCGATTCTTAATACGTTTCAAAAGAACTGACATGATTAAAAGGTTCCATTGGCGAATACCGCCGCTTTGGCTACAGGATCATCTGGAATTCGGACCTGCGAAGCGCCATGCGGCGGCCATTCACATGCTGATGTGTGTATTCATGATTTTATTTCTGAATACCAAAAAAGCACCTGCAAGGAACAAGGTGCTTTTTGCTTACCCGATTTATAGTAGCTTTGCGTGATTATACGCGAGTCACTTTACCGGCTTTCAGTGCACGGGTGCTTACGTATACACGTTTTGGTTTACCGTTCACGAGAATGCGGACCTTCTGAACGTTTACGCCCCAAGAACGACGGTTACGGTTGTTAGCGTGGGATACGTGGTTACCGGTGCCCGGTTTCTTACCTGTCACATAACATTTGCGAGACATAGATTACACCTCCTATCCTAAAATAACCAGTTGCCCTAAGGAGACACGAATGCCATTCCAAACGGGCTAAATTGTTCTTCCTGACCGCAATGGTCAGGTTCCAGTAGCTAATGGCGTTGTTCAAGCCGGCATAGCCGGATCATTTCCATTACTAAACCTGCATAAAACAATACTTGAATATAATATCATATTGAAAAAAGCTTCGTCAACTGATCCAAAAACTTTATTTATTTCTCCTGTCTAATATAGTACAATGTTGAATAGTCCATAATACAGCGGTGAACAGGCTGTTGCCGCGGGGAAGCCGGAGAAAAAACCGGCCTTAAAGGTCGGTGGTCTGCTTTTTTGGCAACGCTGTGAGCTGCGGCATTCCATCATTGGCACCAGTCTCCATGCGGCATTCATGCCGGCTCTTGATACCGGTGCATATCCGTATGCCCCGAGTTAGGGGTTACAGAGCAATTGCAGGATATCGGTTGCCCGGCCGCCCAGACCGTTAATCCGGCTGACATTATGTATTATTATGCCTGTGCCGGACAAGGTATGGACGAAGAATAACGCGATAAGCGTTTGCGCATGAACAGACCAGATAACATCTTGGTGCAAGATGTTCGTGTATCAAGCTAGGAAGGGGAATTCTCACTTGAGTATACGTTCTTTAAATGGAACAGATTTCACCGCAATGGTACTTGCCGGAGCGGAACAACTTGGACAGCATGCAGAGCACGTCAATTCCCTGAATGTTTTCCCTGTGCCGGATGGTGACACGGGAACGAACATGAATTTGACAATGAGTGCAGGAGTGGCAGAGATTAAACGTAAGAGTTCTGCCTCCATCGGAGAAGCTGCCGGTATTTTATCAAAAGGCCTGCTTATGGGTGCACGGGGGAATTCCGGAGTAATATTATCGCAATTGTTCCGCGGATTCAGTCGTTCAGCTGCTCCTTACGAGGAACTGAATACACTCCAGTTCGCCGCAGCCCTGCAGAACGGTGTGGACGCAGCTTATAAAGCCGTAGTGAAGCCCGTTGAAGGGACCATTCTTACCGTAGCCAAGGAAGCGGCGAAACATGCCAGCTACTACGCAAGACGGACGAATGATATAACTGAATTAATGAATGAAGTATTGTTAAAAGCAAAAGAAGCACTGGCAATGACTCCGGAATTGCTGCCTGTATTGAAACAGGTCGGTGTTGTGGATTCGGGCGGTCAGGGGCTTGTATATATTTACGAAGGCTTTATGGACGTTCTGCTGCAAACGGATGGGGCAAGTCGTACATCCTTCCAGAGAGACGTACAACCAACCGTAGCGGCATCTGCATTGAAACCAGCTGCACCGTCAGAAGTGGTTTCTGCGAAGCCTGCACAGCAGGTAATCGTGCCGGAGATGCCAATGTCTGCCCAAGCACGACTGGAAACGGAAGATATTGAGTTCCTATATGACATGGAGTTCTTTATTAACCGTGAGCTTGGAGAGAACGCAGGCGTTGCATTTGATGACGAAGCATTCCGGAAAGCGTTGTCAGTTAACGGGGACTCCATCATTATTATTGCTGACGATGAAGTGATTAAGGTTCACGTGCATTCCAAGACACCTGGGGATGTATTAAATCTAGCTCTCCGTTATGGAGAAATCACACAAATTCACATTCTCAATATGCGTGAGCAGCATCGTGATCTGCTGACTGCAGGTATGGACATTGCGCCTTCGCCTGAGCTGTTCGCAGAGATTCCTCCTGAAGCGACGCGTAGCGTGGAAAAAGCTGTGCTCCCAGCAGACGAGATGGCACCATATGGTTTCATCGCGGTATCTTCTGGTGAAGGCATTGCGGAGATTTTCCAGAGTCTCGGCGTGGATGTTGTTCTGTCTGGTGGACAGACGATGAATCCGAGCACTGAAGATTTTGTGAAAGCGGTGCGTTCGATCGCGGCAGAGCAGGTATTTATTTTGCCGAACAACTCCAATATTGTACTTGCTGCCGAACAGGCTCGCGAGTTGCTTGAAGATGAGCGTCGAATTATTGTAATTCCGAGCAAGACGATCCCTCAGGGCATGGCAGCGGCTTTTGCTTTCCAGGAGGATGAATCTGCGGAAACCAATCGTGACCATATGCTTGAGGCGATTAGCCGGGTACAGTCCGGTCAAGTGACTCATGCGGTCAGAGATACACAATATGACGAGCTTGATATCAAAGCTGGGCACTATATCGGTATCCATAATTCCAAGATCGTGGCAACGGATGAAAGCATGCTGCACGCATGTGAAGGCCTGCTGCAACAGATGATGGAGAGCGGAGATGAAGTAGTGACCATCCTTGAAGGGGACGAGGCCACCCCTGAGATTACCGCTGCGCTTGTCGCATGGCTTGAAGAACAATATCCTGATGCTGAGGTAGAGGTGCATCTTGGAGGACAGCCGGTTTATTATTATTTGTTCTCTGTAGAGTCCTAATAGAGGTTGTTCAAAAAGTTCCCAGTTAACTTTTTGAACATGCACTAATAGCACTTAAGCAAAGAGGAGGAAATCTGATGAGCCACAAGGTTGCGATCGTAACCGATAGCACGGCAGATATACCGGAAGAACTGATCCATAAATACGGGATTCATGTTGTTCCGCTGCGTGTTTTGTTCGGGGAGGAAGCTTATGCAGACGGCGTTGATCTGACTTCGGAACAGTTCTATGCAAAATTGGAGAAGGTATCCGTGCTGCCTACAACCTCACAGCCTTCTCCCACCGATTTTATGAATATCTATAACACATTGTTGGATGAGGACCCAGAGCGGCCCATTGTATCGATTCATTTGTCTTCCGGCATGAGTGGTACCTATCAATCGGCACTGCTTGGCAAATCGTTGCTGGAACGTGAGGGAGACATAACGGTACTGGATTCGAAGTCTGCATCCTATGGATATGGTTTATTGGTCGTACAGGCTGCCGAGCTTGCTGAACAAGGCAAGTCCGCTGCGGAGATCGCTGCGGCTGTAGCAGCCATGCAGCAGAGCCGCAAGCTGTTCTTTCTTGTAGATACATTAGAGTATCTGCAGAAAGGCGGTCGGATAGGCAAGGCTGCGGCCATCTTGGGAACACTGTTGAATATTAAACCGATCTTGTCCATTGATGAGGAAGGCGTTATTTACGCAGTGGAGAAAGTCAGAGGTCACAAAAAAGCCATGGCACGCATTATTGAGCTGTTTCAGCAGGATCTGGCGGGTCAACGTGTTAATCTTGCGGTAGGTCATACCGCAGACCCTGGATCGGCGATCGCTTGTGCAGAGCAATTACGCGGGCATTTTACACTGAATGAAGTGGTATATACCAATATTGGGGCCGTCATTGGCAGCCATGTTGGGCCAGGCGTAATTGCCATCTTTATGTGGCCTGTTCCGGAATGAGGGATTAGACATGAAATGGGAAGAAATATCGGTAAAACAAATTAGCGGCGTGAGTGCTCTCAAAGAGGGAGAGCTTCACGCCTTTGGCATCTCTACTGTAAAAGACTTGCTTGAATATTACCCGTTTCGTTATGAGGATTATCGGCTGCGTTCGCTCAGTGAAGTGAAGGACGGGGATAAAATTACGGTACAGGGTAAAGTGATGGGTATCCCGGTGTTGCAACGTTATGGCAAAAAGTCACGTCTTACCTGTAAAGTGATGACGGAAGAATGGATGATCTCAGCCACCTGGTTCAATCGGCATTTTCTCAAGGAGCAGCTTACGCCCAATCGGGAGATTGTCATTACAGGGAAATGGGAACAGAAACGTATGCAGATGACCGTAACGGATTCGGAGTTCCCGGATAAAGGGGAAGGGCGTTCGGGCACGCTGCAGCCTGTGTACTCCGTAACCGGCAAGCTTACGCAGTCCTGGATGCGCAAAACGATTAATCAGGGGTTAGTCCAATTCGGGGAAATGATCCCCGAAATTCTGCCTCAATCCCTCATGAAGAAATATGGATTCATGGCTCGCAAACAGGCGATTGCCGGGATTCACCGTCCGCAGGATAACCGGGAAGGCCAGCAGGCCAGACAACGGATGGTGTATGAGGAGTTATTTTTGTTTCAACTCAAGATGCAGGCCTATCGTGCATTGAACCGGGATCGTATGGATGGTGTAGTACACACAACGGATAATACGACGATTCGGGAGTTCGTTCGCAGTTTGCCATTTGAACTGACGGATGCGCAGAAGAAGGTAGAGCTTGAAATTCTGCATGATATGCGTTCACCGTATTCGATGAACCGGTTGCTGCAGGGAGATGTAGGCTCAGGTAAAACGGTTATTGCAGCGATTGCGCTGTATACGACCGTTCGTTCCGGTTTTCAGGGGGCTCTGATGGTCCCTACGGAGATTCTGGCAGAACAGCATATGCGCTCACTGCAAAAGCTGTTTGAACCCTTTGGCGTAACTGTGGGTCTGTTAACGGGCAGTGTGAATGGACGGAAGCGCAAAGATCTGATTGCATCCTTGCAGATGGGGATGATCGATATCGTTGTCGGTACACACGCTCTGATCCAGGAAGATGTATTTTTCCGCGATCTGGGTCTTGTCGTTACGGATGAACAGCATCGCTTCGGTGTGAATCAGCGCAGCGTTTTGCGGCGTAAAGGCTATAACCCGGATGTGTTAACGATGACGGCGACGCCGATACCGCGAACACTGGCGATTACGGCTTTTGGTGATATTGAGGTATCGACCATCTCGGAACGTCCAAAGGGACGGATTCCAATCTCAACGTACTGGGTTAAGCACGACATGATGGACCGGGTACTTGGTTTTATTTCGCGAGAAGTGGACCAGGGACGTCAGGCCTATCTGATCTGTCCGCTCATTGAAGAGTCGGAGAAGCTGGATGTACAGAATGCGATTGACCTGCATATCCAGATGCAGCAGAACTTTCCGAAGTACCGTGTAGGTCTGCTGCATGGACGGATGACGGCTGGCGAGAAAGAAGAGATGATGCGGGACTTCTACAGCAACGAAATTCAGCTCCTGGTCTCCACAACGGTTGTGGAGGTCGGGGTCGATGTGCCTAACGCAACGCTGATGGTTATTATGGATGCGGACCGCTTCGGTCTGTCACAGCTGCATCAGCTTCGTGGCCGGGTCGGTCGGGGCGCTCATGCCTCCTATTGTGTGCTTATTGCTGATCCCAAGACAGAAGTTGGGCAGGAGCGCATGAAGGTCATGACGGAAACTGAAGATGGATTCGAAGTATCCCGTCGAGATCTGGATCTGCGGGGACCGGGCGATTTCTTTGGCACCAAGCAAAGTGGATTACCGGAGTTCCGTCTTGCCGACATGGTTGCAGATTTTGCCATATTGGAGCAGGCGCGAGATGATGTGTCCAGCCTGATTGCGGATGCGAACTTCTGGACGTCTGTTGACTACGCTCCTTTACGTGACTTTTTACAGCAGCAGCAGGTATTCCAAGGTGATCTGATCGATTAATCGGAGCTGTAGATGTGTGGTTTTCCACATTTTCCGTGGGAAAATGTCAAGTGTACAGGCCCTCCTGTCATATGAATAAGAAGTGAGTTCATTATTCAGGAGGTGCTGTACGTTTTGGGTTACCAACAATATGGAATCAGTCCGCAGCTGGTGGAGCGGATCAAAACAAAGATGAAAAATCCCGCTGTCAAAGAGCGTATCAAAAAGTTGATAGATGGGGTCACCAAGTCTGATTTGCAGGATAAGGCCAAGGTGAGAAGGTTGGTCAAGTCGTCAGCGGTCATTTTGAACGAGAATTTTTCTACGACTCAGGAGGAACAATTTGTTGCTTTTGTTCTTGCGCAGAAGATTGATCCAAACAATACGTTTCATTTGATTAAGTTGTGGGGCATGTTTAGGTAGGGATTCGATGGAATGTTGGGTGGTATAAAATGAACTACTGGGTGTTACACGTGGCCACTCCGAGTGCAGTACCATCTTCCAATCGCTGTTATCCCCGGATTTTTTTGAATTACCCTTTGAAAGGGTAAAATCCGGTGATAAAGGCGAGCGCTTCGCTTCTCCAGATTGGTTCTGCACTCTCCGTTACTGTGTAACTGGAAGTTCATTTTATAAAAACCAAATTACATCGAATGTGTATGAAGTAATTATAGTGGATGGGCGGTTCATAAGTCAGCAAGATGACTTATGAACCGCCCTTTTGTTTGTTTAAGGCAGTGAGAGCCATATGGTATTGTGAATATTAAGGAGGATTTATGGATTTATGCAGAAATGGAGTGCTAGAAATCGTCAATCAATGGTAGATAAATATGGAGTACTGAGGCATGTCCGAGGGAAATAGAGGATAATTGACGATATAGAAATATATTCCAACATATGGTACCATGAGCTTTGCTCCTTTAAAAATGGAATGTATTGAACAGGTGATTACATAGAGAAGCGAAGAACTGCTTTACAGGAGGTTAAATATGATTGATCCACTTTTCCAAACTCAAACAGAGTCACAATTAAATTTATTAAGTGAAATCAGTACAATATCTGCAACAATGAAAATTGATTTTTGGTTACGTGGCGGATGGGCAATTGATTTTTTACTTGGTAAGGTCACCCGTCTACATGACGATATAGACTTGATAACTTGGATACAATACCGAGATCAGTTAGAGTCGGCTCTTGTCGAAGCTGGATATGAACAGGTTACCGTCAAAGAAGAATTTCGAGGTAGGCAATCCGATTTCCAGAAGGATGGCGTAGACATCACTTTTTGCTATATAACCACATCGGAGGATAGAAGCATTATTATGAACGGCTTACCTGAGTGGGTCTGGCGGTTTGATTCCTTGTTACCACAACGTTTTATGTTGAACGGAATATCAGCTTATGTCTTGAACCCTAGGCAGCTCTTGGAAGAGAAAGAGGTTTACGAACAGATTGGCAGGATACCACGGCCAAAAGACGTAGAAAGCAAAAAGGTTTTACATCGTATCATAGCAGAGTTAAATTGACTGTTCGAACCAAAGGTTTAGTTCTAACTTTCAGAAAACCACTCCATTTTGTGAGGAGTGGTTTCTTCTTTATATTTGCCGGGGAAAAGTTGCTTATGAAACACCTATTTGCAGATTCTAAACGGATTTTATTTGAATTATCATCTAAATTGTTCTATGAGCTGTCGATAGGAGCTGCTTGATAAATAGTTCTCCATGAATTGTAGATCCAGATTTTTCAACTTAATGACCTCGCTGATTGCTTTGACGCGATCCGGTTTCTTTTGTTCATAACTGGAGTTCAGCTGCAATCCTAAGGGGACCACGGGAATCAGCATTCCAGAAAACTCCTCATATCTTTTTAATTCCCAGACTACAGGGCTTAATTCAAGGTATTCGTCCGACACGGTGTTGGCAATTTCAATAATGACGCTATAAATGTTAGTCGGGCAAAAGCCCATTTCTCTCTATCGTTATTTATCATAAAGGTTGGTAAGCGCTTTGTAGAAACCCAATTTTTGTTGAATAGAAGGGAGGGATTTGTTTCGGGCAAATAATCTATAAATAAGTTGGCGATTTTATCAACATCACAGTTTTGTTTGACCAAGATATCAATATCATTCGGCCGGAAATTGTTACAACCTTGAATCAAAGAAGCTGTTGAACCAGCTATAATCCAATCCAGATCTGTATAAACTGAAACTCGGTCAGAGATAACTTTCAAAACCTGCTGGATTGTTGTTATCATTTTATCCTCCGTTGATTGCTGAACTAGTTATAAATAATCCTTATTAACAAAATTTTTTGCAGGTCCTCTAGTGTCATCCCATCACTCTTTATTCTTAACAAAAAAAGGGCTCGTAGCTATTAAGGATGCAATAAATACTAAAATTAAAATGGCATTAGAAGGTACTGTTGTTTCGTATATGTAGTTTTCAACTATTAGTACGAGGATCGAAATACTTAAAATCACTCTCAGCACATGAGCAGACGAGCGATTAGGGTTTTGGGTACGTTTCGAGATAAAGTAAATGATTTACCACAAACCACTAAAAAGCAGGAGTAAGCCTAACAGTAGCATTACAAACATTTAAATACACCTTTCTTAAATAAATTTCAGTTAATTAATTAGCATAATGTTCCAATTAATTATAACACAGTGGATTTCTGGAAGTAGAGTTTTATGTGTAGGAAAGTGAAGCTTTGTTGGCAGGGAAGAGAAAGGTTTGGAGAAAAATGAATTCCGTATTGTCTGTTCAATAGGTTAGCGACTTTAGTCATCTTATTTTCACAGGATCGACTTTGCTTTCCTCCTATTGGAGCGGTAAACTGTTGCATACAAGCTTATATGGAAATCAAAGTGAGGAAAACGCTGCTGCGATGAGGGGCGTTTATTTTTGACGGATGTGGAGGAAGTCAGATTGACGGAGATGTTTACGATGCTGCTGGGGCTGTTTGAACGGGCGGCACTGCTGATTATATTTTTATTCTTTCTATCGAGAATACCGCGGTTTAGACAGATTTTGCAAAAGGGAAAATTGAGATGGCAGGAGTACATTGCGGTTACGTTGTTATTCTGTGCATTTGCCATCTTTGGTACTTATACCGGTATTAATGTGGAAGGCTCGCTGGTGAATGTGCGCATTATTGCGATCATGTCTGGCGGCATTCTGTTTGGAGCGCCTGTGGGCATCATTACGGGGATTGTCTCCGGGGTGCATCGGTATTTGATCGATATGGATGGTGTCACGGCGATTCCGTGTCTGATTACGAGTATCCTTGCAGGTCTGGTCTCCGGGTATATACATAAGTATACGCCTAAGTCGAAGCGTTGGATGATCGGTATTGCGGCGGGAATGATCTGTGAGGCGCTTACGATGCTGCTTATCCTGTTGTATTCCTATCCCGATCCTCTGGGTGCCGATATTGTCTCGAAGATTGCGCTGCCGATGATATTGGGTGAGGTGAACATTGGACTGATCGTGCTGCTGGTGCAGAGTGTAGAAGGGGAAAAGGAAATGATTGCAGCTCGTCAGGCTAAGCTGGCGCTGGAGATTGCCAACAAGACCTTGCCGTACTTCCGTTCCATTGATGAAGACTCTCTGCGGAAGATCTGTCGGATTATTCAGGAGGATATTCAGGCGGATGCGGTTGCGATTACGGATACTCGAAATGTACTGGCTTATGTGGGATTTGGTGAGGAACGATATCACATCGGTAATGAAATTATTAGTGAGATGACGAAGAAGACGATCTCCAGCGGAGAGATTACGATCAGCAATGATGTCATTGACGAGAAAACGCCGGATATCCACTCTCTGCTCATCATTCCGCTCAAAGAGCGGGGCGAAGTGACGGGTGCCCTGAAAATCTATTACCGCAAAGCGTACAAGATTACGTATCCGTTGCAAACGATGGCTGTGGGCCTGTCCCAGATTATTTCCACCCAGATGGAAGTATCACGTGTAGAGGAGATCAAGGCTGCCGCCAATAAAGCGGAGCTTCGTGCATTGCAGACCACAATTCATCCTCATTTTCTATTCAATGCGCTGAACGCGATTGCCTCATCGATTCGAACCAAGCCGGATCGGGCGC
Organism: Paenibacillus taichungensis; assembly: GCF_050994985.1. Lineage (NCBI taxonomy): Bacteria > Bacillati > Bacillota > Bacilli > Caryophanales > Paenibacillaceae > Paenibacillus > Paenibacillus taichungensis. The sequence goes on from NZ_CP194720.1 coordinate 1,322,643, forward strand.
GCGAGCTGATTGTGAATCTGTCTGGATATATGCGTTATAACCTGGAGCTATCGGATGAGCTTATTGATATCCACAAAGAGCTGGAGCAAGTCCGCAATTATGTGGAAATCGAGAAGGCGCGCTTCGGCAGCAGGCTTAACGTGATCTATGATATTGATGAGGTGGCTGTGCATATTCCAAGTCTGGTCATTCAGCCGCTTGTGGAAAATGCCATTATTCACGGTATTCTCAAGGTAAAGGGACCCGGAACCGTACGGATTCGGGTACAGGACTATCCTGACTTTGTGCGAATTGGGGTCAGTGACACAGGACCAGGCATTGGAGCCGACATTATTGAGCGTGTATACCATGACCGGATGCCAGCCAACCAGATCGGGTTGTACAACGTGCATCGGCGGGTGAAGCTCATTTATGGACAAGGGTTAACGATTACTCGGCTGGATCAAGGAACTGATATTTTATTTGATGTACCCAAAGGAGATGTAGTGACAAGGTGATGAACCGTTAATGAGAGCACTTATTGTTGAAGATGAAATTCCGGCCAGTGAGGAACTGAATTACTTGATACAGGAACATAGCCAAATTGAAGTGGTGGATTGTTTGGAAGATGGACTAGATGTGCTGAAGTTTCTGCAGGAGCAGGAAGTCGACGTTATTTTTCTGGATATAAATATCCCTTCGCTGGATGGCATGATGCTGGCACATCATATTGGGAAGTTTGCGAGCAAGCCATATATCGTATTCACAACGGCGTACAAGGAACATGCCGCTGAAGCGTTTGAGCTGGAGGCGTTTGACTATATTCTGAAGCCCTATGATGAGAAACGAATTGCCACGATGCTGCATAAACTCGAAACGGCGTTCAAACGAGATCATGAGCAGGACGAACGTGAACGTGGCAGTGATGATGGACCCATTCACAATACGGCTCAAACAAACGATGAATGGTCTGCATCAAATCTGCAGGCGCGGGAATCCAATGCCCAGACGGGACGACGCATCAATCTGCTGCGCAATGACAATATTATTGTGACTGACACCGCCGATATTTATTATGCGGAAGCTCAAGAGAAAGTGACAAAGGTGTATACCAAAAACGGTGAGTTTACGATGCCGGTCAGCATTTCGGATTTTCACGGTCGATTGCCACAGGAAACCTTTTTCCGCTGCCATCGTTCTTACGTGGTGAATTTGTCTCAAATTCGTGAAATTGTGCCCTGGTTTAACAATACGTACCTGCTTCGTTTACGTGATCTGGAGGCTGAAGTGCCCGTTAGCCGGGGCAAAGTCAAAGAATTCAGGCAGCTCATGCGCATCTAGAGGCATTTCATTCCGCATCTGATGCAACTCATGCTCAAATCGGTGTAATGAATCCCCTTTCATGTATGATTAGCTTGTGAACGCATTCATATATATGACATCGGCAAAGGGGAGATCACGATGAAAGCAGCTATTTCATCCGCACCTAATTCAGCATCTACAACTATGAAAATGAACCGCTGGCTTATTGTACTGGGTACCATTATTGTACAAATGGGTCTCGGAACCATCTACACCTGGAGTTTATTTAATCAACCGTTGTCTGATCGTTTCGGATGGGACGTCAGCTCGGTCGCGATAACTTTTTCGATTACCAGCTTTGCTTTGGCATTTGCCACACTATTTGCAGGTCGACTGCAAGAACGATGGGGGCTTCGTCGCCTGATTCGGGTAGCCGGAGTTGTGCTGGGTCTGGGACTCGTGCTCAGTTCTCAAGTGAGTTCGTTGACACTGCTCTATATTCTGGCCGGATTTGTGGTTGGATTCGCGGATGGTACGGCGTACATTACTTCCCTGTCCAACCTGATCAAGTGGTTCCCTGAACGAAAAGGTCTGATCTCAGGTATTTCGGTCGGGGCCTTTGGTACAGGCAGTCTGTTGTTCAAATACGTGAACTCGGCATTAATCGGTGCTGTTGGTCCTGCTCAAGCTTTTATGTACTGGGGCATTATTGTACTGGTATTGATTGTAGGCGGCTCGTTCCTGATCCGTGAAGCGGTTGTACGTGAACAAGCTCCGGCTGCAAGCAGCACGGACGGTGGGAAGCAACAAGTAACACGTCATGATTATACGGTCAAAGAAATGCTGCGTACGAAAGAAGCTTATATGCTGTTCGTTATTTTCTTCACGGCATGTATGAGTGGACTGTATCTGATTGGTATTGTGAAAGACATCGGTGTTCAGTTGGCAGGTCTTAATGTGGCTACAGCTGCGAATGCGGTGGCGATGGTTGCCATCTTTAACACCGCTGGACGTATCATTCTGGGCGCGCTGTCGGATAAAGTAGGACGGATGAAAGTTATTGCCGGAGCACTGCTGGTTACGGCTGTTGCCGTAATGACGCTGAGTCTGGTACCGCTGAGCTTTGGCATCTTCTTCGCCTGTGTGGCCGCTATCGCGTTCTGCTTTGGTGGGAATATCACGGTCTTCCCGGCGATTGTGGCAGATTACTTTGGACTGAAAAATCAGAGCAAAAACTACGGCGTGATCTATCAGGGATTTGGATTTGGTGCCCTGGCTGGATCGTTTATCAGCGCCCTGCTGGGTGGATTCCATCTTACCTTTATTGTGATCGCTGTACTGTGTGCCGTCTCGCTCTTGCTGGCGTTGATTATTACGCCTCCGGGTCAAGGACGTCGTACACGCCAACGGGAACAGCAGATGAATCTTAACCCTTCATCCCGGGCAAGCTGATCGTAGTGGGGATTAGTTCTATTTTATAAAAAGCAAGCTGGCGGTCTCTACGGAGGCCGCTTTTTTGGTACCGGCTCAACCTGAGAGGGATGAGACTTCTGTACATGAAGTGGTTGTGTGCAATGCATACTTTGCTTCTGGTATACTCTAGGTGAAATAAAAAGAGCAAGTCCTTATTAGCCATTTGGAGGAGGTATGTACGTCATGAATTTCTTGAAATATGCACCATCTGATTTTGCTGATTATTATGCACTTGTGTCCAATATTGAAGTCATGCAACAGATTACCGAACGTGCTCTGCCTGAGCATGAAGCTACGGCGGAATTTGAATCCATGCTGAACTATAATCTCGGCAACAATTGTGGCTATTATCGGATATCTGGTGAAGATGGGGTAGGCATGGCCTACGCGAAACTGATCCCGGATGAATCCGATCCGTCCCGGGCGGAGATGGGTTACATGATTCTGCCGGAGCATTGGGGGAAAGGACATGGGACTTCCATCGCAGCTCGGCTGATTATTCAGGCACAGGCGGCGGGAATTGGTGTAATCTATGCGGTTATCGATCCGTCCAATGCGGCATCACGTCGAATATTGCTCAGACAGAACTTTGTATCCACATGGGTTGGGGATTATCATGGGTTACCCGGCGAGATTCTGGAGCTGAATCTTCAGGTGAAGCGGTAAGGGATCAGGCTTGCGGGTAATACATACTATACCGGGCATTTTGCATCACTTCGATGGGAAACTGTCATTCAGATGCGTGTGAAATGCTCATACAGAGATTTGGAGGAGATGGAGATGAGCAATGCTGCAATGGAACGTCTGAACCAGTTGCTGCCGGAATGGCTGGAGACCAGCCGTCTGCACACTGGACAGGGGAAAGTCGCTTCTTATATTCCCGAGTTGTTCAAGGCTTCACAGGATGAACTGGGTATACATATCATGAACGCCGAAGGCAATCATGTATCAGCCGGAGACTGTGGTGTCCCGTTCACGATGCAAAGTATCTCCAAGGTATTTACACTCATTCTGGCCCTGATGGATCATGGGGAGGAAGCGGTCTTCTTTAATGTAGGAAAAGAACCTACCGGGGATGATTATGATTCCATGATCAAGCTCGAACTGGTCGAACCGGGCATTCCGTTTAATCCATTGATCAATGCGGGCGCGATTACGGTATCGTCCCTGATTGCTGGGGATTGTAAAGAGGAGAAGTCACGGCGCATTTTGGAATTTTTTCGCAAGCTGGCTAATAATGATCGGCTGGACTATAACGAGTCGGTATACCAGTCCGAATCGGAGACAGGCCATCTGAACCGCTCGCTTGGTTATTTTCTGAAGCACAATGGTGTGCTCAAGGATGACGTCGAAGATGTGCTTGCCGTCTATTTCCGCCATTGCTCCATCGAGGTGACTTGTGCGGACCTAGCCCGTATGGCACTGGTGCTTGCTTATGATGGGACAGATCCCATCACCGGGATTGAGCTTATTCCTCGTCGTTATGTACAGATCGCCAAGACATTCATGACTACCTGCGGTATGTATAATGCATCAGGCGAATTCGCGATTCAGGTCGGGTTGCCTGCCAAGAGTGGAGTGTCGGGTGGGATTCTGACTCTGGTTCCAGGCCAGTTTGGCATCGGTCTTGTAGGTCCGGCTCTGAATCGGAAAGGAAACAGTATTGCAGGTGTGCATCTGCTTGAGCGTCTTTCCAAGGAATTTGACTGGAGTTTCTTCTAATTAAGTCATCTCTATACCCTTCCAAGTAGCCGATGAAACACCAATCCGTCCTTTTGCTTCTTTGGAACGACATGGTCTAATAGGAATGGGCTTATCGGCTGCTTCAGTCTTGGTTCAGAATGTGTAGGAAAAGGGTCCTGCATAGCAATGGCCATGCTGCATCTATTCCGGTATACCCGCAACCCCAAACCGCATCATTCATTCGCGAGTACCACATCCGTAATAAGATTCATCTGAATGTCCCGGGTTCCGCTCTCCATCAGCAGCTTAAGGGTACGAGCAGGGGAGTCCAATCGGAGCACCTGTCCGGTAAAACGGATATCATCATGTTCATGGAACAGGGTGATGGTGACTGCATCCCCAAGCAGCATGGAGTTACTAAGTAAACGGGACATTTCTTCCGCTGCCTGGGCATCCAGGGATGGACGGGTACGGGGAGCAAGTTGCTCCTGATGAATGATGTAGGCTTCCCGATGTTCGGGAAGCATCATGCGCGATGACTCAAAAATCCCGTTTTGCTGTAATTTTTTACTCATTTATAGTGACCTCCAATTTTATGAGAACGGTCCTGTGCCTGCGCGGACGAGCAGAGCGAGGAGGCCCGCATGATCGCGGTTTCTCCGAACTTGCGCTTGATGTCATCCGTGGCACGTTCCAGTTCTCTTTTGCGTTCGCGGTCATCGAACCAGGACAGCTGTACTTCGGAATCAGGCATGAGCCCAGTCAATGACACGCTGATGCGGCGAATGGGTAATCCGTCCCAATGGCGCAGAAACAGAGCTGCTGCCGCATCGTACACTTCATCCGTGATATTGGTTGGTTCATTGACCTTCATCTGGCGGGAGAAGCCGGTTGGACGATCGTAATCCTGCCCCCGGCATCCTACAGAGACGACATTACCCATGAGCGATTTGTCCCGGGAACGCCGGCTGACCAGCTCTGCCAGTTCGAGCAGCACCACCTTGATGTCTGCCCACGATTCATAGTCCCGAGGCAATGTCATCTGATGTCCAATGCCCTGCTGCTGGTGAGCATATGTCCCGGGTTTTACTGGAGAATCATCGATTCCGCGGGCAATACGCCACAATACCTCACCATTTACACCCCAACGTTCTCTAAGCCGGGACAATGGAGTCTGCGCCAGATCACCGATCGTATGAATCCCCATCTTATAGAGATGCTGCCCCATCCGGGAACCGACCATAAACATGTCTCGAACAGGTTTATTCCACAACGTTGTCTGCATGTCCTTGCGGGGCAGTGTATAGATGCCTCCTGGGACTTTTTTGGCATACAGATCACAGGCCATCTTGCTGACAACCTTGGTGTCGCTGATGCCGACGCGGATATAGACGCCAGTCTCATCCATGACCCTGTCCTGGATGCTGCGGGCAATCGTTTCAGGACTGCCGAACAGATCTAAACTTCCGGTGACATCGAGAAACTGTTCGTCAATGCTATACGGTTCAACCAGATCGGTATAGGACTGAAGAATACGGGTAATGTGTAGGGAAACACGAATATATTCGGCCATCCGGGGACGAATGACGACAACATCGGGGCATTTGGCAAGAGCCTCACCCAGCCGTTCTGCTGTAGTAATTCCATAGGACTTGGCAAGTGGGCAGGCTGCCAGAATAATGCCTGAACGGCGTGCAGGATCTCCCGCAACAACAAGCGGACGGTCTCTGTATTCAGGATGTGCAGACTTCTCCACACTGGCATAAAATGACTGGCAATCGGCCAGCATAATGACACGTCCGTCTTTGCGGGGCATAGTACTTCTCTCCTTTTATTCATGATTCGGCTGCTTCTGTACAGCGATGGGGTTCATTCAGCCAACGTTATTTTACAGTTTATTTACAGTATGGAACAAGTGTTCCTGTTTTATAAGCATATCCGACAATGCCAGATGCGGCAACCGGAATTATTTTGCAATTTGGACACAAATATTGGATGGACCTAATAGAGTCAAAATTTAGGAAATAAGATGTATTTTTTTACATTTCATGTAAGAGATCCGTGACTTCCGGGTGATGACCGGGTGTTCATTGGGCTTTATGTAAAAGTAATATAAATGGGCACAGTCCTATAGGGGGGGACTGATGTCCTTTTTTCATTTTCTGCACTTTTCAGAAAACCTTGATAGGGCGCGGGTTTTCGAGGATACGTTATCGGACTATAGTATCAATTTTGTAATCTTTATGGTTAATACTGTAAAAATGTCCGCAACTTTAAAATATCATTAGCGTTTAATGGGGTAAGCGTTCAAGCGGAAACAGATATCGCAATCCGCGTTGCATATAACAATAACGGGTAGAGATGTGCAAGGCTGGAAGAACTTCAAAGGACGGTTAAAGTGACATATATTCGTGCCCATGGAACATAAGAGCAAGAAGGGCTCCTGAATGCTAGTTGATGGCGCATTTTACGAATTATGGGCAGAATGTTGCAGTTCACGTTTGCTTCCATCAGCCTAGTTACAAATGCAGACACTTAGAGCTATAGTGAGAACTACACCGCTGACATCTCTACCCAAAGCGGACATCCGATGCGGAATTCCCGTAGACCTTCATGTCATTTAAGATCCGCAGATGAAGCAGGATGCATACTAGAGAGGTGAGCAATTAAGAGCCATGAGCAGACGAAGACGAAGACGCTGGTTGCTAACGATGTTTGCAGGAGCGGCCGTAGTGACAGGCGGAATATTTGCCGGCTGGCACTATATGCAACCCCAGCTCGTTACGTACACAGCGGATAATGGCACGGAGATGAAATTCAAGACCGATGGAGACCGGTTCATGGAATATGGACCCGATGGTGCATGGCGGGAGATGTTCGTGAAAGGTGTGAACCTGGGCGCAACATCACCAGGACATTACCCAGGCGAGTTTCCGTTGACCAAAGAGGATTACTTAAAGTGGTTCCAGCAGATTGAGGATCTGGGGGCCAATGTCATCCGGGTGTACACGGTACATGAGCCGATTTTTTACAACGCATTGGTTGAGTATAACCGTGGCCGGGAGCAACCGTTATATTTTATACAGGGCATATGGTCGCCGGAAGAAGAGTTGATCGAGAAGCAGGATGCCTATGCTGACCATATTGAGCAGACGTTCAAGCAGGAGATTGAAAAGGCGGTATCGGCTGTATATGGGGATGCGGACATTCCCGATAAACCGGGAGAGTCAAGCGGCAAATACAAGACGAATGCCGGGAAATATCTAATGGCTTGGCATGTGGGGACCGAGTGGGACCCTTCGATGGTGAACAACACGAATGAGAGTCACCCCGATGTGCCGCAGTACAAAGGCGCTCATTTTTCCGGGACGCAGGATGCATCACCGTTCGAGAATTGGCTGGCAGAGCTGCTGGATTATACCGCCGTGTTGGAGAAGAAATACGGATGGGAGCATCCGATGACCTTCACCAATTGGGTTACCACCGATGTGCTGGATCATCCGGGCGAGCCGCTGTTTGAAGAGGATTTGGTGAGTGTGGATGCGCGACATATTCAACCGGAAGAGTGGCAGGGCGGATATTTTGCAGCATACCATGTGTACCCGTATTACCCGGACTTGTTCCATACGGACCAGACACTCCAGACGATCAAGGATGAGAACGGCGAGTACAACACGTACAAAAGTTATCTGCGCAAGCTCAAAGCCGAGTTTTCCGATATGCCTGTAATGATTACAGAGTACGGTGTACCGTCTTCACTTGGGATCTCCCATCTGGGTATGGGAGGTCGGGATCAGGGCGGACATAACGAGGCCGAGCAGGGCGAGATCGACGCATCGCTGACTCAAGATATTTATGATGAAGGGTATGCGGGAGCGATTTTGTTCATGTGGCAGGATGAGTGGTTCAAAAAAACCTGGAACACGATGCCGCTCGAAATTCCCGCTGATCGGCGTGCCTACTGGCTGAACGTGCTGACGAATGAGAAGATGTTCGGTCTGCTCGCTATGGACCCCGGTAAGCAGGAACAGCTGACCATCGACGGGAGGCTGGATGACTGGAATGCGCTGAAGAAGGAAGAGGTCACCGTCTGGCAAGGTAAGGTAGACGGCATCAAGGAAATGAAAATGACCCATGATGAAGCCTACCTGTACATTGGCATGACGCTCGATCAACCTTTTGATCCAGACCAGACCTTGCTGCGCATCGGAACGGATACGCTGGATGGTGGGAATCAGCCGGGTACGAGACTTCCGGATCGAACGCTGAGTGATGGACTCGAAACAGTGATTACATTGGGGCAGGATGATGAATCACAAGTGGAGATCGCCAAGGACTATGATTTTAACCAGCGCCTCTACGGCAAGGACGGTTATGGGATGCTGCCCGAGGAGCAAGAGAATGCAGCAGATCCATTCCATCCATGGAACCTGGCGGTCAGCTTACGGATGACCCCACCGGATACCCGGTCCGCCCAACCGTTCATGAATGAGAAGGTTGGCACATTGAAACGGGGAACAACAGCTCCAGATCAATCCGATACCGATTCGTTAACCGCCTGGCAGTATAACGGTAATCAGGTCGAGATACGTATTCCATGGATGCTGCTTGGATTCGGTGACCCAAGTTCACTGCAAGCGATCAAGTATGGAGCGCTGAAAGGTGGGCGGGAATTCGAAACCGTCGCAGTCAAAGGTGTGACCCTGATTCCGTGGCTAATGGATCGTTCTACTGGAAATATTTCTTGGCCTGGTGGTGAACAGAAGACACTGGATGTGAAGACATTGCCTATATACAGCTGGCAGCCCTGGGAGCAGGTACAGTACAGTGAGCGACTGAAACTGAGCTACGAGGAAATGAAGAAACGGTATGAACAAATTCCAAGTTTTCAGACCGAATAAATGAGTATAAAGGAGGACCTTTTCACATGTTTCCGAATTTGGCTTTGGCTTATCTATTTCTATACATCTGTACGGCGCTCGTCGCTGTGGGTGTAATCCTGCTGTTTGCCATGAAAATGTCCCACAACGGCAAACGGCGCAAGATTGAGTTTTATAAATTAAAGCAGCGTGACTACTTTACGTATCTGCAGACGGCGTTGACAGAGGACAGTCCCTTGAGATTGCCACCTGGGAAGCTGGCCCCACTTGAGCGTCGGGTCATCCAGAGCAAACTTATTGAATGGATTGATCAGTTCAAGGGCGAGTATCGCAACAAATTGATTGTACTCTGCCGTGAAGCCGGATTTGTTGAGCATGATCTGAAGGAACTGAGTCGTATTCGTTACGGACGCCAGATTGATGCGGCTTATCGCTTGGGCGGTATGCGTTGTCCAGAGGCCGTTCCAGGCTTGATGGAATTGCTTAAGGATGAAAAGCCTGGCCCGATGGCCATTATGATTGGCCGTTCCATCGCAAGATGTACTACCCGTCAGGGTGAACTGAAAGACATGCTCGCGCTGCTGTTGACCAAAGGAAAATCGATTCATCATCTGGCAGCAGATATTTTGCTCGAAACCAGTCTGGATACAAGCAGAATTCTGATTGAACTACTGGAAGATCGCAATCCTGACTTTGTCAAAGTGGGATTGGTTGCGATGTGGGGACAAGCTGTGCCGGAAGTGATGCCTGCACTCGACAGACTCGTTGGCGCAGAACATCAGGATGTACGGGCAGAAGCAGTGAAGCTGTATCTTAGTGCAAGTCCGGCACTTCAGGACGAGACCATTCTGAGGCTCATGCAGGATTCGGACCCGGAGGTACGGGCCGAAGTGGTGCAGGCGCTCGGTTCGAAACATGCGGCAGGCAGCATTCCACTGCTGCGCAAAGCGCTGCGTGATGAAGATTGGGGAGTACGTTATAACAGTGCGGAGAGCCTGGGCAAGCTGGGTGAACCGGGATTTGAAGCCTTGTGTCAGGCCGCTGTGGAGGGCACAGGTGCTGAACGGGAAATTGCAATGCAGCAGATTGAGAGTACGATGCAGCACTCAGGAACAGACCACAAAGCCGTTGACCAGATGATTGCACATAACAAAAAAAGGTTGCTGTATGATCGGTACTTCGGTCCCGTACGTGGGAACCGGATAACAAGCAAGAAACGTACAGGTGTGGCTGCGGTAGGAGGGGATTACACTGCTTAGAGATCTACTATTAATCTACGGCATGGTCGCAATCTATTATGTCGTTGCCGTAAATACGCTTTACTTTTCCATTCTGGCCTTATCATTCCGTAACATTTGGACGATCTTCAGGCGATCGCATTATTCCAAATACAATACGTTGTCAGGCTCGGAGCTGGTACCATCGGTTTCCTTGCTGGTTCCCGCATATAACGAGGAACTGACGATTATTGAAAATGTGAACTGTCTGATGACGCTGAATTATCCAACATATGAAGTCATCGTGGTGAATGATGGTTCGAGTGATACCACCTTAAAGGTGTTGCTGGAAGAATATCGTCTAAAGCCGGTACCCAACACGAAGATTCGGGGCAAGATTTCCTGTCAGAAAATTCGCGGGATCTACCACAATCCGGAATTCCCCGACCTGTATGTCATTGACAAGGAAAATGGCGGTAAGGCTGATTCCCTCAATGCCGGAATCAATCTGTCTCATTATCCGTTGATTTCTTCCATCGATGCTGACTCTTTGCTGGAGAAGGATGCCTTGATTCGTATGGCTCGCATGTATATGGAGAATCCGGAAGAGACGGTTGCTATTGGCGGGGATGTACGGATAGCTAACGGCTGCAAAATCGAGAATGGGGCAGTGCAGGACGTTTCACTGCCTCGCAAGATTTGGCCGATGTTCCAGTCTATCGAGTATCTCAAAGCTTTTCTCGGCGGACGGATCGGCTGGAGTCACATGAATGGTCTGATTATCGTTTCTGGTGCCTTCGGCATGTTCCGCAAAGATGCGGTTATCGCGGTTGGGGGATACCGGGACGGTTATCCGGGTGAAGACATGAACATTATCATCAAGCTTCATCGTTATATGCTGGAGAACAAATTGAAATACCGCGTAGCTTTCTGCCCTGAAGCTGTGTGCTGGACACAGGCACCGGATTCCTACCGGATCTTGTCCAGTCAGCGCAAGCGCTGGGGACGTGGAAATCTGAAGAACATGATCGAGAATCGCGGCATGATGTTCAACCCGAAATATAAAGTCATGGGCATGCTGACCATGCCGTACAACATCCTTTTTGAAGCGCTGAATCCGTATTTCCGCATTACCGGACTTCTCGCTCTCACGGGATATGTACTGATGGATATGACCCAGTGGCCGATACTTGTGCTCTTTGGATCGCTTAACATTGTGAGTGGTTATCTGCTCAGTGTGGGAGCCCTTGTGCTCGAGGAAATTGCATTCAAGCGGTATAACAAGCTATCGGATCTGGTCAAAATGCTGTTCTACTCCGCTCTAAAATTCGTCGGCTATCATCAGCTCGGCGTGCTGTGGAGATTGCAGGGGCATATCCAGTTCATGCAAAACAACAACTCATGGGGTACCATGACACGCCAGAGCTGGTCCGAGGAAGAAAAAACAAGCGAGGTGGCTTAAGCACAGCGTAATCAAAGTAATACAGCAGAAACAATATAGATAACCGAGGGAGAAGGGTGGAAAAGAACATGCCAAATACGGCGACATTGCAGCGTGAGGCTGCCGTTAATGTGTACCGCAGTGTAGAACAGGGATTGAAAGAAACGGGTGCCGAAACATGCGGCTTAATGTTCATCCATTGTGCAGGGCAGTCTCAGCCGGAGCAGCAGGTCAGGACACATCTGGAACAGACCAGTGAGTCTGCATTTCAGGTTTGGAAGGATGGAGCCACACAGGCGATTGCTGTCCTGCTGCCAGGGTTGACACTGGATGAGGTTCATTATGAAGGGCTTCGCATCAAGCATGAATTGCAGGAGACGGTACCTGGTGCCGATCCACAAATCACGCTGGCAAGTTTCCCGGCAGGTGAACGTCCTTCAAAGGCAACCATTCAACATATGGCTGAGTCCGCCAAGCTGGTAGACCCGTCGGAGATTCATATCTACACGCTGGACAAGACGGCAGACGAGCCGGAACGAATTTTGATTGTGGATAACGATCCGACGGTACGCGAGTTTCTGCAATTGCGTCTGAAGATGCAGGGGTACGAAACCTATGAAGCGGTGGATGGACTGGCTGCACTGGAATTGATTGAGAAAATCACACCTGACCTGGTACTGACCGAATTGAACCTATATGGCATTGATGGCCTGCCGTTCATTCAACATATCCAGAACCTGGATGTGGCTCAGCCGCCCAAAATCGTCGTATTGACGGAACAGCGTGTGGAACAAACGATCAGTCAATGCTTCCGCAGCGGAGTCGATGATTATATGACCAAACCGTTCTCACCTGTGGAACTGGATGCCCGAATCAGGCGTTGCCTGCATTAAACGCAACCACATAGCAAAGCGAAGAGAAACAGCTATCCTTCATTAATCTTTATTAGACAAACAAGTACATCTACAGACAAACATCTATCAAATGGATTCGTCAATCAACCAAACAAATACACTGCCCGGAGGGAATATCATGGAGAATCAACAATTCCACACATTACTGAATGCGATCGAAAATAAAGAAGCGGTGCTCGGCGTGGTCGGGCTCGGTTACGTAGGATTACCACTTGCGGTGGAAATGGTCAATCAGGGTTTCACGGTAATCGGGATTGATCTGGATGCATCCAAAGTGGAGAGCATCTATCAGGGAGATTCCTATATTCACGATATTTCGTCCGATGAATTGAAAAAAGTGATGCAAAGCGGCCGCTTCCAGCCTACAACGGATTACAGCATGCTGCGCGTGATCGACGCGTTGAGCATCTGTGTACCTACACCACTTAGTGAAAATCAGGACCCAGATACGTCTTATATCGAGACAGTGGTGGATCAGATTAAACTGCACATGAAACCAGGCATGCTAATTACACTGGAGAGCACTACTTATCCGGGTACAACGGAAGAACTGATCCAGGATGAGCTGGACAAAATCGGACACGAAGCAGGTAAAGACTACTTCTTGTGCTTCTCGCCTGAACGTGTGGACCCGTCCAACGGACGATTCACTACTTTTAATACACCAAAAGTAATCGGGGGCACAACTGAAGCTTGCCTCAAGCTGGGAACAGCGTTGTACAGTAAATACGTTGAAACGGTTGTACCTGTATCTTCACCAAAAGTGGCAGAAATGTCCAAACTGCTGGAAAATACGTTCCGCAGCGTCAACATTGCCTTTGTTAATGAAATGGCCATGATGTGTGACCGTATGGGCATCGATATCTGGGAAGTTATCGACGCAGCTGCGACGAAGCCGTTTGGATTCATGCCTTTCTATCCGGGCCCTGGCATCGGCGGTCACTGCATCCCGCTTGATCCGATGTACCTGTCCTGGAAGGCTAAAGGATTCCGTTTCTACAGCAAGTTCATTGAGCTGGCGCAATCCACCAATGACAATATGCCATATTATGTACTGAACAAAACATCAACCATTCTGAATGAGTACGCAAAATCGGTACGTAAATCCAACATTCTGTTGCTTGGTATGTCGTATAAGCCAAATATTGCCGATTTGCGTGAATCTCCAGGACTGGAAATCTATGAACAGTTCAAGGAAGGTGGAGCCAATGTCAGCTATTATGATCCACATGCTGAATCGTTCCGGGACAAACATGGCGAGACGGTTTATAGCGAAGCGTTCAATCTGGAGCAGTTCAAGAAGTACGATTGCATCGTGCTGATCACCAACCACAGCGATTTGCCTTACTTTGATATTGCCGAGATGGGTGTGCCAATTCTGGATACACGTAATGCGTTCAAAACGTATTCACATCCGCACATTTACAAGATTGGTCATTCGGTACAGCACCCTGTGCTTGAGCCAAGTGAAGCGTTGCTCGTCTGAGGAATATAACGAACAAGTGGGGCAAACTGACGGTGAAGGCAAAATGGGCCATCTTGGCCCTGCTGTTCTGCCTGCTTCTTCTGCCCTGGCTACTCAAATGGTTTTCACATGAGGAACATAAGGCGACCTGGCTGTGGGACGCTTCCATTATTGCAGAGCAGACGCCTGAGATTATCTCCTTCTCCAAAGCGCAGGGTGTGGATACCATTTTCCTGCAAATTCAGGATGAGGTACCCGATGCGACATACCGCAAATTCATCGCGGCTGCGAGGCAGGCTGAGATCAAAGTGCATGCCCTTAACGGTCATGCAGACTGGGCCTATACGGAGAAGCGGGAAGAGGGACTTGCGTTTATTGAAAAAGTACGGGCATATAATGCAGCTTCGGCCAAAAATGAACGCTTTGAGGGAATTCAGCTGGATGTTGAGCCTTATCAGCTAAAACGCTGGGAGAACGAGCAGAATAGCGTTATTGCGGAGTGGAGCGACAACATGAAGGCCTGGACCAAAGCTGGTAAGGATGCCGGACTATACATGAGCGCCGCGATCCCTTTCTGGCTGGATGCACGCGAGTCGGCAGAAGGCGGAGGTACATTCAGCCGCTGGGTGATTGATCACTTTGATGCGGTAGCTATTATGGCTTATCGGGATAGTGGTCAGCAGATGTATGATCTGTCCAAGGAAGAGCTGGAAGAAGCGGATGAGCTTGGCAAGAAGGTATGGGTTGGAGCCGAGCTGGCCGATACGCATGAGGGTGATCATCTAACCTTTTTCAGCAAATCCATCACTAATATGGACGAAGAAATGAAGAAAGTGTTTGATCTCGGCGCTTCTCATTCCTCCTTTGCAGGTGTCGCAGTGCATCATTATGAGGCATGGTATGCAAAGGAAAACGGAATTCCGCTGGCTCGAAAGAGCGAGGAGAAGAAGTAGCGGGTGTATATATTAGGTATATGCAGTTTAAGAAAGAGCACTGTAATATGTAATGAGGAAAAGGCAAGTCTCCGATCAAGGAGGCTTGCCTTTTTTGCTATTCGTTAGCATGCGGCTGGCGACAAATCAGCTTTTATTGTTCTCGGCGGTTCGATATCTGTTGGGTGGCAGACCCACCTGCTTTTTGAACGCTTTGGAGAAAGAAAACAGATCAGGGTAACCCACCGAATGCGCTACTTCAGTTAACGTTAACGGGGTCTGAACAAGCAGCCGTTTGGCCTGATTCATTTTGAGACGTTGAATATACTGGACAGGAGACAGGCCGTAGGCTTTACGGAATTGTTTGGCAAAATGGGTCCGATCCACGCCAGCGTGAGAAGATACACCTTCCACGGTAATGCCGCCGGCAAAGTGAATATCCATGTACTCCTTGCCCTTTTGCAGCCAGGGTGTGGCAGAGTCTGGTTGAAGCACTCGGGTAGCAGGGGATTTGGCAATCCGGTCAAACAATCCGAGAAAACGGGTAAGTCGTCCCAGGTCGCTTGCGCCTCCCTGAGGTTTGCGAACCTCTTCCATAAAAGCACGCATGCCACTTGCCGTCTCCGGCGTGAGTACACCTGAACGATGCGGCGCGTCTGGAGTAAGCCCGATTCGTGCCAAAAGTTCAGCCGCATGTTTTCCATCAAAGGCAATGAAAATTTTGTGCAAAGATTCCTTTGGGTCAGACCAGTACTCATGGGTAACCTGTGGATACAGGCAGAATGCATCACGGGCACGCAGGGAATAACGATGACCGTTCTGTATGAAAGTTCCCTCGCCCTCCAGAACAAAAATCAAATAATGAAAAGGGGTCGTTCGAGGGCCGATATGATAGTTGCTCTTGGCTATATTACGACCGATTCGAATCGGCCATGCTCCCCCGGCTTTCTCGAATTCAGACGGAGTAAAAAAAATAATATCCAAAAACTCGTGGTGGTCCTCCTTCATGCTCTCGATCATCAGGAACACCTCTTTAATATAAGTATAGTTTGTAATCCCTGAAAGTTTCTCTTATAACCTATTATACAGGTGGGTTTTGTAAATATTCAAGATCGAGAAGACCTATTCCTGTGAATTCACCACAAAATGACAAAATAAAATTACCGCGAAATGACATTGATCACAGACAAATCAATTGTTATGATGTCCATACCTATTAAACCAAGTTAATTAATCGGCATTTGGGAGTGTACGTACTTATAAAATGATTAGAAATTAGGCGTACTTTAAAAATAAGGTTTAACGAGTGCGAACGTAGTGAAGGGGACGAAATCGATTCTGAAGAAGCAACGCGTTCACCTTTATCTCCGGATTTTCCCCTTTGAAAAGGGAATCAAAAAAATCTGGAGATAACAGTGATCGAAAGAACGATTCGTAACCGGAACGACCAATGTGCACAACACCGATCTTATTTTTAACATGAGACTTTATTTATAGAAGGGATTGACTTGCGTGAGCGAACAGGAAGAGATGAAGTTTGGTTGGTTTTTGCCTACAGCAGGAGACGGAAAATATGTAGGGGTTGCCCCGGAGCGGGAACCGAGCCTGGATTATTTGGTTCAAGTGGCGCAGACAGCGGAGACGGCAGGTTTTGAATTTGTATTGATTCCGACAGGTGGAGCCTGTCTGGATGCGTGGGTTGTGGGTTCGGCTGTCATGAGTCACACGAAAACACTGCGTCCGCTTGTGGCCATTCGCCCAGGTCTGGTCACCCCTGTATTGGCGGCACGAATGGGAGCGGCACTGGATCAACTGTCTGGCGGTCGTGCCATGATCAATGTGGTGACAGGCAGCTCGGTTCGGGATTTGGAGGAACTGGGAGATCCACTGGCTCATGCCCATGATGAACGTTATGAACGGGCGAGCGAGTACATGGAAGTGATGAAGCGTTCATGGACACAATCGGCCGGGCTCAATCTGACCGAGTTTGCTGGAAGTGGTGCTCAGTCGAATCAGGAAGCATCCGAAGACAAATCGGAGTTTAATGGTAAGTATTACAATTTCAAAGGTCCGGTAGGCATGCCTGAAACGGTGCAAAAGCCGTATCCGCCGTTCTACCTGGGTGGAAGTTCACCGATTGCCAAACGGGTCGCTGTTGAACACGCAGATACATTCCTCATGTGGGGAGAGCCTCATGACTGGATTCAGGAGCAGATCGAAGAAATTGAAGTCATTCGCGAACAGATCAAAGAGGAAACCGGACAAGATCGCCAGTTGCGTTACGGCATGCGGGCACAAGTACTCATCCGGGATACGGAAGAAGAAGCATGGGCGGCGGCTTGGGAGATTATTAGCAAAGTCCCACCAGAGGCCATCGAAAAAGCCAAAGCAGCCTTCGCAGAGACGGATGCAACCAACCAACGCAGACAGAATGAGCTGCGGGAGCTGTCCGAGAAACAGCAGTTCGTTGTAGGGCCAAACCTGTGGACAGGGTTATCCGTTGTTCGTTCAGGCGGAGCGATCCTCATTGTCGGTACAGCGGAACAGGTCGCAGAACGATTGATGGAATATGGAGATCTGGGCGTGACCACATTTATATTATCTGGGTACCCGCATTTGGAAGAAGCCGAAATTTTCGGCCGCACGGTTATGCCCATCATTCGTGAGAAGTGGAAAACAAGACAGAAGAAGCATTCAGTTACTACCAACTAAATAAGTGAAACTTTTTTTACACGGTAACGAAGAGGACAGAAAAAATCTGGAGAAGCGTAGCGTTCGCCTGAAAGCTTTCTGAAAGAAAGCTACATCGGAAGCATACGCTATCCCCGGATTTCCACCTTTAATTAAGTGATTTTAAAAAAATCTGGGGATAACAGCGATTGGAAGATGATTCTGACCGCGTAGTGGTTCAGTGTAAAATCATTGTTTAACTTATATAACATCCTTCAGGAGGTCTTTTTTCATGAGAAAAAAACAAAAATATATCCTTCCCCTTGTCAGTATGCTGGTGATGTCCATCCTGCTGTCTGCCTGCGGCGCCGAGGATAACGCGGCATCAGGAGGGAACGATTCCTCCGGTTCGGGCAAAGTAACGATCAGCTTCATGCACTGGCGTGGAGAGGATGTGGAAGCATTGAACAAGACGATTGATGCGTTTGAAAAGGAAAATCCGAACATCCATGTGGAAATGCAGACTCTTCCTTCAGATCAATATCAATCCACTGTACAATCCAAAATCAGTGACGGTTCAGTTGGAGATGTATTTGCTTCCTTCCCTGGTGCACAGTTCGAAGCCTTCACCAAAGCCGGATTGTTCACCGATCTGACCGGGTCATCGTTTCTGTCGGCCTACAATTCAAAGCTGATTGAAGCAGGCCAGCACGATGGCAAGCAATATGCAATTCCCTATCAACTCGTATACAACGATCCAATCTATAATGTGAAGCTGTTTGAAAAATATGGACTGACACCACCGACGGATTGGGAAGGCTTCTTGGCACTCTGCCAGACGCTGAAAGACAACGGCATTATTCCGATTGCATTTGCTGGAGCGGATATTGGTCCGGGCCAATTCATGAATACGATGGTGATGAACAATGCACCAAGTGACGACATTTTTACCAAAGTGGAAGCCGGAGAGGCCAAACTGACGGATGAGTTTTGGGTGAAAACATTAACCCAGATCAAAGAACTGAACGACAAAGGATACTTCCAGCAGGACGCACTGGGAACGAAAGACCCGGCAGCGGGAGCACTCTTTATCCAGGAGAAAGCAGCCATGCTGGCAAGCGGATCTTATCAGCTGGCTCAGAACAAACAGCAGAACCCGAATCTGGAGCAGAAGCTGCTTGCACCGATTACGGTGAGTGCCGATCAGGCGAAGTATGAAGGCGTTCATACCACGACATTTATGCTTGCGGTGAACAGCAAGTCCAAACACCCCGAAGAAGCGAAGAAGTTCATCGAATTCCTGAGCAATCCGGAAGTGGCTGGCGAATATGCGAACCAGACGGGACAGAATGTAACAGTGAATGATGTGAAGTACGATACACCTGAGCTCCAGGTTGCTGGAGATTGGGCGAGCAAAAAGACCGTGTTCCAGCCACGGTTCACTATCCTGAACGGAGATAATCAGAAAGCAGTAACCAACTCCATTCAGGCTGTACTGAGCGGCACTTCTCCTGAAGAAGCAGCGCAGCAGGCACAGGCGATCATTGATCAGCATATCGGGAAATAAACAATGAAGAACCGTATTCAGCTATCCCTGTTTTTGTTACCCGGGTTGCTGCTGTACGTTGCACTGTTCGTATTTCCTACATTGACGGGGCTGTTCTACTCCTTTACGGATTGGGACGGGGTATCCCCGTCGTATGCATTTGTAGGGCTGGATAATTACAAGGACAGTCTCAGCAGCATCGTATTTCGCAAAGCCTTTGGCAACAACGTCGAGTTCATGTTAACGGTTGTCATTGCGCAAACCTTTATTTCACTTGTTCTGGCGCTGCTTTTGGTACGTAACACCAAGACACGCATCGCGCTCCGGGCGCTCTATTTTCTGCCGGCAATTCTGTCCTCCGTATCGGTGGGTTTGATCTGGGCATTTATGTACGATCCTTCCATCGGACTCATTAACTATGGTTTGAACGAGGCAGGTATGGGGAGCATCGCCCACAACTGGATTGGTGATCCGAAGATCGCCATCTACTCGATTGCCGCTGTACAGGTCTGGGCACACGCCGGGCAGATGATGATCGTGTTTATCGCAGGTCTGCAAGGCATTCCCGCGGAGCTGTATGAAGCAGCACGTATGGATGGCGGCAGCAAATGGCAGGTATTTCGTACCGTGACCTGGCCGCTGCTTGCACCTTCGGCAACGATTGTAGTGGCCTATACCACGATTCAATCCTTCAAGGCTTTTGATCTCATTTTCACCATGACAGACGGAGGACCGAACTACGCTACTGAAATTTTGACGACATATATCTATCACACCGCCTTTGGCAGCTATTCATTTGGCCTCGCTTCTGCGGGTTCGATGATCTTCCTGGTTCTGCTCGCTTTGCTGACGTTATTGCAGTTCAAGGCGCTGCGTGCCGACCGGGTAAGCTATTAACGATTGGACGGATTGATATGTTCGTGAATAGGTGAGTCGTGAGTATTCTAATTGTTAAACGAATTATTGAACGAGTTCCGGATTTCATTACGTTGAAATGACTTTAGGGCAGAAAACTTGAATGAGAACGATGCCTGAGCAGACCTAAAAGACTTAAAGAAGAAGGGAGGGGGTTCCTATGGTTTTAAAATGGTTCAATCGACTGATCCTATTGGTGTACGCCCTGTTAATTCTTGTGCCGCTGTACTTTGTATTTGTGTCATCGTTCAAAACCAGCAGCAACTTCTTCATCAGTCCATTTAGCTGGCCGGACCCGTTTACGTGGGATAATCTCACTGGCATGTTTCGCAATCAGCCGATGTGGCAGTATTTCGGGAACAGTCTGGTCGTGACGCTGGGCACGGTTGCGATTGAGTTATTGCTCAGCAGCATGATTGCGTATGCCATTGTCCGCTGGGGTGGCAGCGTGGGCAAAATTGTGTTTGCTTTGTTTGTTGCAGGTCTAATCGTTCCTTCCCAAGTGAGCATGCTGCCGATCTATTCTCTGACGCGTACGCTTGGGTGGTCGGACAGTCTGACAGGACTCATTGTAGTATCAGCCGCGATGTTAATGCCGGTCTCCGTATTTATGCTGACGGGTTTTATGCGTATGCTGAATGCGGAAATACTGGAAGCGGGCAGTATGGATGGAGCAAGCGAGTGGAGGCTCTATACACGAATTGCGCTACCACTCGCTGCACCTTCTCTGGCAGCTACAGCCACGTTCCTGCTCGTGATGGTCTGGAATGACTTGCTCATTCCGATGCTAATGCTCAGCAGTAAGTCCAAGCTAACGTTACCACTCGCACTCATGCAGTTCCGCGGGGAATACGTGACGAACTATCCGATGATGCTCACTGGTGTGCTGGTAACAGCCATTCCGATGATCGTGCTGTTCATTCTGCTTCAGCGTTATTTTGTAGCAGGACTGACAGCGGGTTCACTCAAGGGGTAAGGTATGGGAAGAAGATCAACGGATATGCGTATTTTACATTGATTTCTGGATCATTCTGCATAATAATGGTTTAGTGTCAGAATGACTACATAGAGATCAAGGGAGCTATAAGACATGAGCAAACTGGAAGTATTGCGGAATCCCAAGCAGCGCAAGCTGCTGTTCAGTGCCGGCATGAGCTGGCTGTTTGATGCAATGGAAGTCGGCATGATTTCCTTCATCGTGGCTGCACTCGCCAAGGAATGGAGTCTCAGTCCCGGACAAGTCGGGGTGCTTACGAGTATCAACTCCATCGGTATGGCGCTAGGTGCATTGCTTGCGGGGGCACTTGCGGACCGTTTCGGCCGAAAGGCAATTTTGATGTGGACCCTGCTGGTATTTACGATTGCTAGTGGCCTGTCAGCATTGGCGACCGGATTCGCCGTATTGTGTGTACTGCGTCTGATTGCAGGTATTGGCCTTGGCGGGGAGCTGCCCGTAGCATCTACGTTGGTATCGGAGTCGATGCCTACGGCAGAACGTGGACGTGCAGTTGTACTGCTGGAGAGTTTCTGGGCAGGTGGCTGGATTGTATCGGCACTCATTGCCAACTTTGTTATCCCGGAATATGGCTGGAGAATTGCTTTTGCCATTGGTGCCGTTCCAGCGTTCTATGCGCTGTATCTGCGCCGTGCCATTCAGGACCCGCCTCGTTACAAGAACAATACCAAGATTAAGAAAATCACGTTCCGCGAAAAGGTTGCGACGGTATGGTCAGCACCTCATCGCCGTACAACGTTGATGCTCTGGATCTTGTGGTTTACCGTCATTTTCTCTTATTATGGTATGTTCCTCTGGTTGCCGTCGGTTGTTATGGCAAAAGGCTTTACGCTGGTCAAAAGCTTCCAGTACGTGCTGATTATGACGATCGCACAGCTGCCAGGTTACTTCACAGCGGCGTACTTCATTGAGCGGTTTGGCCGCAAATTTGTACTTGTCGTTTATCTTACATTGACAGCAGTAAGTGCGATTGCTTTTGGACTGGCAACAACGGAAGCGACGATTCTGACCGCAGGTATCTGTCTTTCCTTTTTCAATCTGGGAGCTTGGGGCGGTCTATACGCGTATAGTCCGGAATTGTACCCCACTTCCGTTCGTTCAACAGGTGTGGGTCTTGCCACATCGGTAGGCCGGATTGGGGGCGTGCTTGCTCCATTAATGGTTGGTATGCTGGTTCAGCGTGAGGTTGCAATCAGCCTGATTTTCACGATTTTCTTCGTGACCATCCTTATTGGGGCAGCGGCTGTGCTGTTCCTGGGCCGGGAAACCAAGGGTCTGGAACTTGCAGAATAAATGTCAATAAATACAACGCAACTTTTGTGCGGGTCTGCCTGCCTACGCCTATAATGGGCTGGACAAGCGGCAGAAGGTTGATACAAGAAGAGGCATGACCATGGCGTGACCATGGGCTCATGCCTCTTTTTGCTGTGTGTGGAGTGGATTTTCGCCTGCGCCATCGGTCCGATAGACGTCACTTTTTCTATATCCTATAATGACACTCGGGATGTAGGGCCGTGAGGATTCAGGGGGAAGAAGTGGGATCTGGATTCAGAAAAGTGGAGGTTAATCTAATCATGAAGAACATTAATGAAATGGATCAAACGTATGAAATGATTGAAAAGAATATGATGAATGAGAAGAATAAAATGAATGAAAAGCAAATGATGAGTAGACAGAATAGCGTGTGTGAACGGATACGTGTGATAGAGAATGCCGGGATGAATGTGATGTACAGCTATAATGGCAACGATAGGATGAGTGAGATAAACGGGAGATATGATGTGATTGATCTTACTCCAGTTAGAGAGATGAAAGAAATGAACCAGATGAAGATGACGAGCTATATCTACAGCCTTGATGAAGAGTTTAGATTAGATAGCGGGGATGAGAGGCTTGATCTACATGATTTGCACACAAGCACTGACCACATGGAACCTATTAACGTCAGCCGAAAAGTCACCCATCGCAGGGGGAGAAAGGCTGGCAAAAGAGCAGGACGAGTCAGTGTGCTTCTCGGTGCCTTCGCGATGGTTCTTGGACTTACGATGGCAGCTCCGTCTGCCGGGGCGCAGAAGCTGGAACAAGGCGTTCGCGGTGAACATGTTCTTCAATTGCAGGAGCAACTAAGCGAACTGGGGTATTTTAAAGCTGGACTGACCGGATATTACGGTTCTATTACCAAAGGGGCTGTCCGTAAGTTTCAGCAGGCTCAAGGGTTGAGTGCGGATGGAATTGCAGGTCCAGCAACACTGAAAAGACTGAACAAGAAGGCTGCAGCCCAAGGTAATACGCTACGCCAGCTCGCAAAGCTGATCCATGGGGAAGCACGCGGAGAATCCTTTGAAGGACAGGTTGCTGTTGGCGCGGTTGTCTTGAACCGAGTGCATTCAAATGCATTCCCGTCATCAATTCCGAAAGTAATTTTCCAAAAAGGGCAGTTCACGGCCATAGACGATGGTCAGTTTAATACAAAACCAACCCAGACTTCCTATCAGGCAGCTCGTAAAGCCTTAAATGGCACCGACCCGACACACGGAGCGCTCTATTATTATAATCCGAAAATTGCCACTTCGTTGTGGAGTAAGAGCAGACCAACGTTGCTGACGATTGGGCAGCATGATTTTACAAGGTGAGTTTAAGTAGAGATAAATAATGTATTATTTGAAATGATAATGATGAACCTCGGCTGTACGCTGCTGAATGCAGACGTGCTACCGGGGTTTCTTTTATATTTTGATTGTGCAGGCGAGGGGATTGGGGAAAGCTTCCGTATTATTATGTCCCTCTTTTTCAATTGACAGCGGTGAAGAATATTGGAATGGTGTCGGAATATCCTTGAAACCGAATACGATTTTACAAAGTATATATAAAGGAGGATATAATTAGTTGCTATTTATAAATTTGTACTCGGTTACATCCATAGAGGGGAGGACGAATATGCCATTTATTGGGGGAATCATTTTAATCTTTATCCTAGCATTTATTCTATGGGCATTAATGATCCCGCTATTCAATAAAATAGGAAGTAGAATTCTGAAGAAATATAATAAATTCAAACAAGAGGAGAATGATGATGAAAAATTCAAAGACTTTTAGGGTAGGGGCGATCACGGTTGCCTTGGTTATTATTGTGGGAGTGTTACTGGTGACTTTCTTTTTAACACGAATTCCTAATGGATATGTTGGGGTCGTTTATTCACCCAATGGAGGCGTAAAAGATAGTACACTGAGTCAAGGATGGAAACTCGTTGGAGCGTTTGATAAAGTAACGAAATATCCGATCCGAATTCAAACGGTTGAATACAGAGATATTCAGATTGCCACTTCTGACGGGAAAAACATCACAATTGATTTTGCTTACAACTACCAAGTAGAACCAAGTAAAGTATCTTCTATTTTCAATACATTTGGGCCAATTAGCATTCAAGAAATTGAGGATACATATCTCAAAACACGTTTCCGTGACGCAGCTCGTAAAGGTATTTCCAAGTTTACAGTCATTGATGTTTATGGTGAGAAGTCATCCGAAGCAGGAGTGGATGTCCAACAACGTTTTTCTGATGACGTTAAAGAGTTAGGCTTTATTGTATCTAACGTTACCGTAGGTGTTCCTCAACCTGATGCTAAGACTCAGGAAGCAATCGATAAGCGTGTTGAAGCCTCTCAAGAACTGGAACGTAAAACGACTGAACTTGAGATCGCCAAGAAAGAAGCAGAACGTAAGCGCGTGGAAGCGCAAGGTAATGCAGACAAACTATTGATTGAAGCAGAGGGTCAAGCTAAAGCCAATAAAGAGCTCCAACAATCATTATCGAGTCAACTCGTTGAATATGAAACCATCAAGAAATGGGATGGAGCCCTTCCATATGTAAGTGGGTCAAATACGCCAATGATTCAATTACCTACTACTAAAGTAGAGCAAAATAGCGGCGCGGGGAGCGTATCTCCCTAATAGCAGTTTGAAATGCACGCCTTACTTTTTCAACAATTTAATCTGTTGAATTCTAATGAACAAGCCAGTCCAATCGTGGGCTGACTTGTTCATTTTTGAGTCTTTTCAAAGGAAACATGAGGGATTTAGTTAAGCCTAGACATTGGATTCACCTGTCCAATCCTGTACAATGAATAACGACAAAAACAACGGTAGATTAAGGATGGATCAGCACGATGAGAATTATTATATCACCAGCTAAAAAGATGAAGATCGATACCGATCTTATGGCTATTGCGCAGATGCCGCAGTTTATAAAAGAGTCAGAACAGCTACTCAGTTTGCTTCAAAAGTTAACCTATGACGAACTCAAAGCAATGTGGAAGTGTAACGATGCAATCGCCGAACAGAACGTGGAGCGGATTCGGAATATGAATATAAAAGAAAATCTTACCCCAGCCATCTATGCCTATGAGGGTATTCAGTATCAGTATATGGCGCCAGGTGTTTTTCAAAATGAGGAACTGGCGTATCTTCAGGAGCATTTACGCATATTATCCGGTTTTTATGGCATGTTACGGCCTTTGGATGGGGTTACCCCTTATCGGTTGGAGATGCAGGGAAAGCTGCAAGGTCCAGGTTTCAAGTCACTCTATCAATTCTGGGGCAGCAAATTGGCAGATCAGCTTCAATCGGAAAGCGACTGTATCCTGAATTTGGCTTCCAAAGAGTATAGCAAAAACATTACACCTTTCCTGAAGGAGGAAACCCGGTTGATCACTTGTATGTTCGGACAAATGGTTGATGGGAAGCTTGTTGAAAAGGCAACCCGGGCTAAAATGGCCAGAGGTGAGATGGTACGATATATGGCAGAGCGTAAGATTACAGATGTGAAGGATATTAGAAACTTTGATCGGTTAGACTTTGTTTTTTCAGAAGAGAAGTCGGATGGGAGTAATTATGTATTTATATATTCAGAGGGAGAGTAGCCTGTTGTCCGCTGATCACATATCAGAATGATAACTATTTATTTACTCAGAAGTCGCCAAATGGCGGCTTTTTTTATTTTTCAGGTAATAAATCTAAGTTATAGCCCAATTAGGAAAAACGATTAATTCAATTGAAATAGCATTTGAACTGCATTTAATCTTTAATTCTGTTTCGGATCAAGATAATTACAGGTTATATTAATTGTTATCTGAAATGGAAAAGGAAAAAAGTCCCTTAAAGTAGGGACTAATTAACTATATCCTAAAATAAGGGAAATGACGATAATGATTTATTAGACTCCATTTATACATCTGTTTAGGAAGGGAATGGAGAAAAAACATAAAGGAGGAATATAAATTCCATGAGTTTAAGAAAAGGATTTATTGTTTTTCTGATGGCTTTGTTGTTGATTGGAACCATGTATCCGACTAGCGGTTTTGCGCTTTCTAATCAATCAGATGCCATAATTACGACTGAAAGTAGCAATGAGAATGTCGATGTTTCTATGGAGGAATCAGCTTTAACAGACGACGAATATCTGGGTGGTATTGATCGAGACGTCCATGAAGAACCGGAAGGTGTAGACGAGGATGTTGAAGATATAGAAGATGCACCGACAGTAACGGAGGATACATATGAGGAGGATATGTTTTCTACCCAACCCATGGCACTGGTGGGGGAAGAAGTCATAATTATGTATCCTGGTGATTCCTATAGTTTCACTAATAATGGAACCCGCGCTCGCTCCTTGAGCACAGATGCTGCGACATCGAGAAACAGTTCATATGATTATGCTGTTTATAAAGCAGATGGAAGTATTTCATCGGATAACATGAATTCGACGAGCAGTTTATCCGTAGGAGCAGGGTACACCACTGTCGTAACCTCAAGTGGAATTAATGCATTTACAGTAACCATACCTGCTGAATTTGCCTATAGTGTATCTGCGAATCCAGCCTTACATAGAGCGACCTTGTCCAAAGGTGAGAGCTATCGGTTCGTCAATGAAGGAACACAAACGAGGGCTGTGAGTGCGGATACCTCCACAGCCCAAGACCGGAAGTATGACTATGCCACGTACAAGGAAGATGGAAGCCTTGCTGGTTCGAACTTTGAATCAACCGGCAAGCCATACTTAGGGGGAGGAAACGAGATCATTTTTACGGGGGCCGGAACACAGCCTGTCACCATTGGACTCCCTTACGAAGTCTATACGGGTGAATGGAGTGATGAACCTGCGTATACCCGAGTGACTCTGAGCCAAGGCGAGAGTTACCAGTTCACCAATATCAGCGCTAAATCAGATGCACTCCAAAGTAATGGTTCCACCAAAGATAAGCATGACTATGTCGTTTATCTTCCGGATGGTACAGAACATTCCACGGGGACGAATACGTCCACCAAGCCTGGGGTAGCATCGGGCAGAACCGCTGTTGTGACCTTGGTTACAGCAACACCAGTGACGTACGGTGTGCCCTATAGGACTTTTGATGTCCAAAAAGCGGGTGGAGATGCCATTACTCGTATTACCGTAAATCCCGGTGAATCTGTTATTTTTCGGAACAATGGTTCGTTAGCTAATCCGGTTAAAAACAATGCGAGCAGTAGCAACGGAGCCATTCTTGACTATGTCCTCTATACAGCAGAAGACGTTGTTCATTCGGATGGCTTCAACAAAACAACCAATCCAATGATTCGATCACAGGGTTACGCAGTTGTGACCGTAGCAGGGAAAGTCCCGATTGAGTTTAGTTACACGGATGATTTCTCGGTTGAAGAAAGCATGGAACCTGCGTACCATCGGGTAACACTGAATCAAGGCGAGAGCGTGACATTCTGGAATAATGGCAGCGATCGGGAATACCTCGACAGTGATGCTTCAACTAGCCAAGGACGAGTATTCGATTACGTGACATATTATCCGGATGGCACAGAACGGAGTACAAGAAAAGCAACAGCGGTTGAACCAGTTGTTTACTATGGAAATAAAGCAGTAATTACAGGCGTATCTGCTCAACCTGTAACCATAGGTGCGATTTACACCATTTTTGATGTAGAGGATCGACCAAATGAAGCACTAACTAAGATTACGGTATCACCGGGTCAATCGGTAAAATTCCATAATGGAGGCTCACTCAGCAACCCAATACGGAGTAACGCCAAAAAATTAGGTGCACTGTTTGATATTGTGGTGTATAAGGCAGACGGCAGAGCACATAGCGACAAATTCAATAGCAATGTAAGTCTCGCTACCATTCCTTCTGGTGGTGAAGCCGTCGTTACCGTAGGGGGAAGTACACCTGTAACATTTGAATACACGGATGATTTCTCTGTAGTGGATAGCCAGGAACCAGCTTATCTGCGCGTAACGTTGAACAAAGGCGAGAGCTATGCCTTTACCAACATAAGCTCAGATTCGAAAAGGGTCCGAAATGATGCTTCCAGCAGCGCGGGGCGGGTGTACGATTACACGATTTACAACGTAGATGGAACAGTGTCAAGCAGTAGAACAGCAACAGCGATCGAGGCGTATGTCTTGGGTGGTAAAAAAGTTGTTGTTACCAACATCTCAGATCAACCCATAACGTATGGTGGGATTTACCGCGTTTTCCGTGGACAAGATGATCAAGTCCCTTCACCAGAAACAGAAATTACCGTTAACCAAGGTGAGAGCGCAGTATTTACGAATCTGGGTTCGAAAACGGCTCAGTTGAATCGGATTAGAGCAACCAATTCCATTGTGGATTTTGTGGTCTACGAAGGAACAAATAAATATCGGTATCTAACAGAAGGTTCAGGTCTTGAAACATGGGAAGTTCCAGCGGGTGGAACGCTTGTCTTAACCGTAGTATCCTCGGAGCCGGTAACGATTCAATATGACGTTCCTGTGACAGCTAATCCCAGTCAAGAGCCTGCGCTCATCAAACGGAGTTTGGCCCCAAATACGACGATGTTATTCTCCAACATATCAACGTATTCAGCACCGCTCGTTACATCTCATGCAGAAGGATTAACCTATGATTACGTTATTCGAGATCAGAATCAAGGGGTTGTCAGAGAAGGGGAAAATGAGACAGGATCACAAAACATACCTGGAAAGTTTGACTTTCAGGTGCATAATGTGTCATCTCAATCGCTGAGATTTGTAGGTCCTTACCGTAACTTTACGGTCAAGGAAGCGGAAGTGGAGTTTCTGACTTTGTATGAAAACACAGAGACGGCGCTTCCCACAGTTCAGCAAGGGAATGTGTACTACCGTTTTAACCCCTATAGTTCTGACAAGTATCGGATTGCCATAAAGGAATCAGGTGATTTTTCCATCGACCCTCGGATCGAATTGTATTCAGATAAGGAACTTAGCATTCCGGTAGCTTCTTCAATAGAGCAAGAACAGGTATATGGTGAGCAATATACCGTTCTTGAATGGGAGCTTCAAGGTGGACAGAATTATTATCTCAAGCTAAGTGAAAAGGATGGAAAACCGATTCAGGGAGTCATAAAAGCAGCATGGATGAACATTCGCAATGACAACAGCTATGAATATGGCTATGGCAATCAATTGCTTAAAGTCGTTCTATTTACGGGAGATCAAATTGTGTTTGAGTATGATCGCAACGGTAATTTAACGAAACGAACGAAAAAGATTTTCCCATTTAATTAATGATTGTCTAAATCTAGGTTGAGGTGATGGAGTGTTTAAGAAATTAACGATTATTTGGTTATGTGCCATATTGGTTCTTAGTGGATTCGGTTCTTTTGGATATGGAGGACAAGCAGCAGCGGCGGCAGAAGGGAAGGATTCAATTCCTTCTGCCACCTACATTACAATCCATAGTTTAAAAGAGCAATTTGGGGTCAAAGAAGACTGGATCGAACAGAAGCTAGATCAAGGTTACTCGTTGTACCAGTTGTATAAAGCTTTACAGACAGATCGCACAGGCGGCGAGGCTGCTGAAAAATGGCTAGAAACACAAGAAATAAGCGAACCGATTCAAATGGAGGGGCTACGCCCTTCCGGATCATCACAGCAAAATAACTTCTCGATTAATGCTCTTAATGAGGATGCTCCAGGTACAGGAACAACCGTGGACGAAACTGGACTTAACCATGTAGATATCCGAGATGACGCATCGCTTTATATGACGTCTTATGGAGCAGAATCCATCTCAACTGCTACAGGGGAAATGATGATTCAGAGTACTGACCTTTCTCTACCTGGTCTCATTCCGTTTGATCTGACACGCGTCTATGACAGCGCTAGAGCGAGTGGACAGCTGGGCGTTGAATATGACGAAACGACACAGACGTATTCCAATATGGTTACGCCACGCAAGGAAGAACTCTCTGCTGGATTGGGGCAAGGATGGCGTTGGGACATTCCTTTCATGGAAAAGCGTGGCGATCATCAGTATATTCTGATTCCAGGAGTGGGCAATTACCGCTTAAACGCGAATCTGGAACTGGAAGGTTACGTATGGAATGACTTAACCGTTAAGCGAGATGCAACCGTGACTGTTAATGGCGTATCTAGCAGTTATCGTCTATCCATCCGTAACGGCTACGATTATCTTTTTAATGAAGCCGGAGAGCTGTTGCAAATTACAGATGGCTACCGCAATACCGTGGATTTTCACTATACAACATTGAACGGAAACCAAGCTATTGCACGAATTGAAAACAGTGAAGGTCAGGCGCTGACATTTGCTTATGACAACCTGAAGGTTACTGTACAGCTTGCCGGAACGGATCGGAAAGCAACATACACGCAACGCGAGGACGAAGGCATTCGCATTTTGCGAGAATACACAGATGCTCTTGATCGGACAACGACGTATACGTATTATTATCCGGAATCCAAATTCAACTTTTTACCTGAGTTGCAAAGCAACCAAAATGCTCAAGGTGTGATGCATACAGCGTTGCTATCGCGTATTACAAGTCCTTCATCGGCTATAACGGATTATGCATATATTCCGGCGCTGAAGCAGATGGGCGAAGCTTCTTCCTATTTCGTCTTTAAAGTCAGAGAGCGTAAGAGCCATTTTAGTACAACGGAAGGCGAAGGCGTTCTGGATAAGGTTAACTTTGAGTACTCTGGAGAAGATCTGGACACTTACGGTCAATCTGCAACATGGACCACGAAAGTGAAAGCAGAGAACACTGTAGATACTTGGACGTTCTCCAAAACGTTTAGCGCTGCAGCGCATCCAGATTTGGTTCACGCAGATAAGCACACGTTAACTGGAGATGACGTGATTTATTCCACGGAGTTGCAGTACGATAACCAGACGAAGCGAAACCTTCCGACTCAAATGACGGAGTGGGTTAGTGAGGGGGGGCGTGCAGGCGAGAAGCTAACCACGACCATGACCTACGATGCCAATGGAATGGTGACGTCCGAAAAACAAAGCACAGGACAGGAAACTACCTATGCGTACGAAACTGGAAAAGCGCCGTATAACTGGATCAAACCTGTACGATTCACCACCAAGGTAAACAGTACGTTGGAAAGGTACACTGAAATAACATACAATAATCAAGGCCATATGTTGCAGACCTCCACCAAAAATGGATATGGCGGACAATTGCTCACGGATTCGGAAGTGAAAATTGATGATAAAGGACGTATCAGCAGTTCAACTGACAAAGGCGGTATGCTGGCTAAAGATAGCACTGCTACATTCAGCTACCAATCTAATGCAGGGCATTTGTTGGAATCGACATCGACGGTTGTACATGATGCCATTGGTAAAGAAGAATCTCTTGTGGTGTCGTATAGCTATACGCCTTCCGGTGAACTGGAGACAACGACGAATGCTTCCGGAGAGCAGGAAACAATTCAATACGACAAGGCAGGGCGTCTAATTCAAATTAAGCATGCCGATGGTACACAATCGACGACCGCATACGATGATACAAATAACATCATTACAAGCACATCGCCAGACGGCATTGTGACTTTCGAGCGATACAATCCATTAGGTTTACTCGTGGAAGAGCAAACGGCGGACGCAACATATAAATATGCCTATGATGGCGAAGGAAACGTGACGGCTTCGGAAGATGCTGAGGGGAATGTGACGAGGTATGTGGTCAACGCGTTTGGGCAAACGACAGAGACCCAATATCCCGATGGAACTTCGGATACAACAACGATTGATCCTGCTGGTCAAACCATAACGGTTCAGGATGCTTCAGGGTATAAAACTCGTGAAAAGAAAGACTTGCTGGGACGCACAACAGCAGTAGAGGAATATCGAGACGGCGCATTTGTACCTTTGCAGCAAAGTGAATATGACCTCAGCGGAAACGTAACTGCTTCTATTGATGGTAATGGGGAGCGCACAACATATACGTACGATGCGCTCGGACAAATTGCAACGGCAACCACGCCCAAACAAGAAACCAGCCGATATTTTTACAGCTATCAGGGCCAGGTGACCCAAGTTGTATTTGCTAACGGGCAAACGGTGACCAAACAATATGATGAACTGGGCCGGATCATCAAGCAGACTCCACCGACGTTGGATGGTTCTGCGACTACCTTTTATTATGATAAAAAGAGCAATCTGATCAAAAAGCAGGATCGGCTCGGGAAAATCACCGAGTATACGTATAACAGCGACAACATGCTTACAGGGTTCAAAGGACCGGATACCTCTGTATCGTATACGTACGACGAGATGGGTCGTAGAACGTCGATGGCAGATGATCACGGCAAAACAACCTATTCATACCGTGATACGGACGGTGTGCTCAGTGGGCTCGCCTTCCCGGATGGAACCAAGCTTGAATATGAAAACAATACTCAGCAGCGGTTGGGATATACCCTTACTGATGTAAACGAACAATCCTTACGGATACACGGTGAACTGGACACGATGAACCGGGTCACTTCCATGGATATCACCTCGGGAACGGGTGGCGCTTCAGCACTCGCAGCATCGGCCCAAACGCCTGTGGATCGAATCACCTTTAGTTATACGTCAAACAGTTTGCTGGAAAAAGTATCGTTTGGGAAAGGCCTTAGCACAAGCTATCAGTTTGATGGCTATGATCTGTCAGGAGTCACCGTTTCCCAAGGAACGACATCCATTCATCAATTCGACTATGAATACGATGGAAACAAAAACATCACGTCCCGTACTCAGAATGGGACAAGCGATCGGTTTACGTATGATGAACTTAGTCGCATCCAAACGGAATCGGGTTCGCTACAGGAAACCTACACGTATGATTCGAATGGCAACCGGTACAGTACCGGCAGTGGTAAGGTATACGGACTGAAAGATGCAGAATATACCTATGACAGTCAGAACCGGTTGGTTAAAGCAGCCGGGGAAGGCAAAACAGTAACCTATAGCTATAACGGGGATGGTTTGCTGTACGAACGCACCGAAGGTGACAAAACGACTCGTTATTACTACGATGAAGAAGCCAAACTCATGGCGGAAGCCCAAGTGACGTCCGGGAAAACTGAACTAACCTATGCTTATATCTATGACCTGTATGGTCAACTATGGGCACGTCAGGAGAAGCAAACTGGAAAATTGGAATACTACCAGTTCAATGGGCATGGCGATGTAGTCGGACTTGTGGATGATGCTGGTCAAGTATTGAACGAGTACACTTATGACATATGGGGTGGACCACTCACAACGGAAGAAACGGTTCCAAATGTTCTGCGCTATGCTGGTGAATATTGGGATGAAACAACAGGGCTTCAGTATCTACGAGCTCGTTGGTACGATCCAGGCATGGCACGATTTATTGGCGAGGATACGTATGAGGGGGAACTGAACGATCCGTTGAGTTTGAACCTGTATTCGTATGTCAGTAATAACCCGTTAAAGTATGTGGATCCTAGCGGCAATATGGCAGAGCCTTACTATGCTCAAGAACTCAGACATATGCTGAAGGATGCTAAAGCGAAAGGTTATAAAATAAATACTTCAAATTATAATCTGTATAAGAATACAATTCGAGATCGCTACGGCTTTAACTCTTTTTTAGATAAGAATCGGTATAATTACTTGTATGATATGGCATTGGGTAGAAGCCCTTATACTAAGTCTGCAGGTAATATTAGTTGGGCGACTGAACAGTTAGTAAGTGCGTTGATTAAAGGAAAAGAAGCAGAATATATTGCAGCACTTGCAATGGGATTTGCTGGTGGTAAAGCTACCGGATCCAAGAAAGGGAAAGGTCAAGGCGGAGCTCTCAGTCCAACGGCTAAAATTAGTTTCAAATCAGATTTATTTAAACGGTATGAATCCCATGTGTTTTCTCAGGATCACATTAAAAAAGGGATCATGAAACTCGGGAAAGATAGATTGTCTATTTTTAACAGTGTAACTAGTAAGATAGGGCAAGTTAATCCTAGTAAAATTAAAATAGGTTCGAACCAGATGTTTACAAAAATCAACGGTCACGATGTAACAATTAGGTTTTTTGCTGACAAGAACGGCACCATAATTAATGTAGATGCCTTTATGGGCAAGACTACTCGTATTCTTGGTAACCAAATTAATTAGAAATGAGGATTTTGATGAATGATTTGTCCATTCAGAATATTGTCAATGGGTTAGTGAATCAGTCGACTGAAGAGTCCATGGAAGAAGCAGAGAAGTTAATTCTTGACTATTTAAATAAGTTTCCTCAGGACGTAGATGCATGGGCAAGAGTAGTCTTATTGCAAACATTACCTCCTTTTGGAGATTATCAAAGAGCTATATCATTGTTAGATTCGGCAATGGAGTACAATGATAATGTTTCATATTTCACAATACTTTCAAGTTTTTTCAGTGAATGGTTTATGGGTGGAATGAATGATTTCCAACTTGAAAAATTAATGCAATTAAAGAAAAACTCCAGTGATACACAAACGAAAGCCATTATATTGTATTTGATGGCATGGCATTACGAATCTACAAACAAAAATAAGTTTGTTACTCTTGTTGATGAATCAATTAAAACATGTGATTATCTTGTAATGAATTGGGTTGATTTAGGGAATTACTATTTACAAAATGGAGAAATGGATAAAGGAAAACTATTAATTCAGAGTGGATTGGCTAATGTTAAACTTATTTATAAGGAAGATATATGTTACGAAGATTATGACTCACTAGATGTAATTAGGTTTATTAATGAACGAATTACTGGCGTCTTTATGACGGAGGGAAGATACAATTCAATTGTTAATTTAACAACTACCTAAATTTCTTTTTTGAAAGAGGAATCAGCATAAAAACACAGTTGGTCTATAGTCGATAGAAGAATGCGAATTGATTAAATTCAGGTACTCACACGTTTCAAAGGTTATACAATGGGTACAACTAACCCTTGATTCTTATTTAAAGTACAAATAATTTTTAACTTAAATTTACAAAATGTAATGAATAAGCCAGTCCATTAGCGGGCTGGTTTGTTCGTTTTTAAGTTTTTTTAAAGGAACCTCAACGGGGGTGTGCGCTTTAACATTGGAGGTGCCGTCCAATCCTATAAAATGGATAACGACAAAAACAACGGTAGATTAAGGATGGATTAGCACGATGAGAATGATCATATCACCAGCTAAAAAGATGAAGATCGATACCGAACTTATGGCTATCGCGCAGATGCCACATTTTACTAACGAGTTAGAACAGCTATTAAGTTTGCTTCAAAAGATATGCTATGACGAACTCAAAGCGTTGTGGAATTGTAACGATTCAATCGTCGAATAGAGCGTGGAACGGATTCAGAATATGAATATAATAAAAGCAAATCTGACACCAGCAATCTATGCCTCCGGGTGTTTTTCAACATGAGGAACTGGCCTATCTTCAGCATTTACGCATATTATCCGGTTTTTATGACATGTTGCGGCCTTTGGATGGGATTACCCCTTATCGGTTGGAGATGCAGGGCAAGCTGCAAGGCCCAGGTTCCAAGTCACTCTATAAATTCTGGGGCAGTAAGTTGGCAGATCAGCTTCAAGCGGAAAGCAACTGTATTCTGAATCTGGCTTCCAAAGAGTATAGCAAAAACATTTTGCCGTTTCTGAGTGAGGAAACCCGGTTCATTACATGTGTATTTGGACAAATGGTCGATATTAAGCGGCATAGTTCATTCAGGTTCTAGATCCTTACCCGTAATGAGTGTTGAATATTTTTCAAATTTACATGAAGAAACAATCATAGACAATGATAGATTCTTTGATTTATTTATATCTGTATTGAATAATATTTTTTTGTTGAACTTTTTTATGTTACGTAAGAGTTTGCAAAATTGGGATTATTATAATCTTTACAATTTATTGAAAATTTTACATGGGGAGAAAAGAACAAGAACTTTAATTTCTATTGTGAAAAAATAATTAGTTATGTAAATTGCACCGCGAGGCTTATATAAAAAATTAATATTACAAATAGCATTTAACTCATAGTCGTTATTTAACATCTTTCCACTAAAGATCAGGGTAGTAATAATATTTTATCGGCAACTTTTACTTCTAACTCCACATTTTGTGAAAAAAGAATTTAGCGGATTTCCCGCTAAATTCCCATCTCACCTCATCCCTTGAGTTACAATCTTCCTGAGGTGACCTTACCATGAAGGATAACATGTCAAACCTGATCGAGGATTTGTTTCACGGAAACCTGCGGTTGGACGAGTCGATTTATCCTGAGCATGCCGATTATCAAGAGATCAATCGCCAGATATCGGACCTGATGCAGGGCTACAAAACAAAGCTTACCGATAACGAATATGATGCTTTGGAGCAACTGATAGACTTGATCGGACAATCCACGTCCATGTATGTGGAAGCAGCGTTTGAGCAAGGTTTTCGCACAGGCGGCAGACTGATCATTGAGGTTTTAGCCAAAACGTAAGTATTTATCTATCTACCTTATAAGCCAGTAGACAATACAAAGTAATTCAAAAATCCCCTTCTCCATCAACAGCAATCGGCTGGTATGGGGGAGGGGACTTTGCATTTAAATTATTCTTTTTATCTTATTATCTACAACCTACCGCGCCCCAATATTCGTACCCGCTGGCGTACCTGACCCAATCAGATCACTGCCCCCAGCAAGCTTCAGGAAATTGCCCAGGACAGGCGTTCCATCAACGCTACGTGTTACCGAAGGCACGAGGGAGACAAAGTCGGCTGCGCTGGCGAGCAGGCCTTTGGCGTTCTCGCTTTTTTTGTTCTTCCACCAGACATTGGTGCTGCTGACGTCGGTTCCGCTGGTTTTGTCGCTGGCGCCGCCTTCGAAGGACAGGTTGTTGGTGAAGATGTGTGTGCCTACATCAAAGGCAAAGTTGCTTTGCCCGTTGTTCCAGGATGTATTGTTTTTCATCTGAATGGAACCAGGATTGCTGTTATAGGTGAAGCCGTGTTTTTTATTTTGAAAAGCAATGCTGTTCTCCACGATGTGATTCACCGCGATTTTCTCGCCGCCCAGCTTGAAGCCGTTACCGTCACTGTTGGAGGTGGATGTGCCATCCGAAGTCTGCCCGTTATGGTGGGAGATGCTGTTACGGATCGTGACAACGCCAATGGCGCCTGTATCTGTTTTGCTATAGAGATCCCAGCCATCGTCTACATTATAGGCAGCGATACAACCGTCGAACAGGTTGCCCGGGCCAACCGTCAATTTGGCAGCAAAACCGTCCGCATCCTCGCCGTCATCCGGGTCATAGTTATCATGGGAATAGGAGCGAATAATCTCGTTATAGGCAGGCCATTCGCTGTTTGAAGCAGTCGAAGCATAACGTCCGAGCTGGATGCCAGTATCCCGGTTATGATGAGCTTCGATCTGTTCCAGGCGATTGTAGCTGCCCCCGATAAAGATGCCGTTGTCGCCCGCACCCTTCACCTCAAGTCCTTTGACGAGCCAGTAGTCTCCGAACATTTGCAGCCCGCGATTGGTGGAGGCGAAGGTTTGGGCCGAGAAATCAAAGACAGGCTTTTCCGATCCATACGCCACCAGATTTTTACGTTGTCCGGATGTGCCGCTGTTGCCTCGTTCAATGGTAATGGTCTGCGAGAAGCTGTAGGTTCCGCCGCGCAAATAGATCGTTTTACCCGGGGCGATCTGGGTCAATGCGTTAGCCAGTGATGTAGGACTCGCAAGGGTTCCGGGATTGCTGGCCGAGCCGCCAGGAGCGACATATAGATCACCTGCAGCGAGTGTAGTGCTGGAGGCAGCTACAGAATCAGAGGGATTTTGCATTCCACTCTCGATCAATTCCGCCGCACCAGCCGATCCACCGCCGAGCAATAGTAGAGGGAACGCGGCACTTAGGCAGATGTTAGTCATTTTCGATTTCAGCGAACGTTGAGATGAGGAATGAGCAGAAGTAATAGGGAATAATTTCATTAAGCAAACCTCCTTAGTAATTGGGAAATGAAGTCCTAAAGGACACAGGTTCATGGTAAATGTTATAAACGTTATCATCAATAATCATTTGATCAGATGGACTCAACCTGCTGATAAGCCCCGTATAACTGGTCGGAAATGGAAATTCATATGACTAGCACATAATCCTGTGATCAGTTCATGTCCCACATTTAACAGGGGATCATCTGAAATGAACGTAGAAAGAGCCCCTTTTCCCGGCAAGCGGCATGATCCATACCTCCAATCATCCGAAATCAACTTTAAAAATATTTAAAATAGAAGAGCCTCGCGTGATCAGCTCACGGGCTGCTCAGGTTGGAACGCCAAATCCCCCCGATAGGAAGCTGCGCAAGCAGTCTTTGCTACCGAGGGTTAATGAACGAGCCCATATGTTTCCTATATAACATGTCCGTTGCCTTTAAAAATGTCTTAACTAAACCAGCCAGTCCTTAATATGGATCTGCTTCATGACTGCGCTTGGCAGCCTGTTCCACTGTGGGCTCATGCTTGGGCTGAACCGTAGCACTGTCATCCGTTGAGACGGACGATAATCCTTCCGCTACCCGGCGCCCATAATCAGCATCCGCTTGTGTGAAATGGGAGATCATGCGCTCGCGGATATCCGGTTTGCATGTGGCTAAAGCATCTACCAGATTGCTGATCAGCTCGTCTCGCTCCCAATCTTCAAACGAACGGTAGGTATCCCCGGCTTGTCCGAAGTCATTGGTACGCTCAATTTTTTCACGAACAAGTCGGCCTTCCACCAGTGGTTCATGTTCCTTGCCTCGTGGGGTTGCTTCCTTTAAGCCGCCCAACGAGGAAGGTTCATAGTTGATATGCGGATTCTGACCCGGTGCACGATCCACCTGATATTGCATCTGCCCGCCGCTCTGATTGGTGGCTACCCGCTTTTTCGGTGCATTGACGGGCAGTTGCAGATAGTTGGCCCCCACTCGGTGACGCTGGGTATCCGAGTAGGAGAAGGTGCGGCCTTGCAGCAGTTTGTCATCTGAGAAATCCAGTCCATCCACCAGCACTCCTGTGCCAAACGCTGCTTGTTCCACTTCATTGAAGTAGTCTTCGGGATTGCGGTTTAGGGTCATTTTCCCAACGGGTAAAAACGGAAACTGCTCTGGCGGCCACAGCTTGGTCGGGTCCAGCGGATCAAAATCCAATTCGGGATGCTCGCCATCCTCCATAACCTGAACGCACAACTCCCATTCCGGGTAGTCCCCTTGTTCAATGGCGTGATACAGGTCCAGTGTAGCATGGTTAAAGTTCTGCCCCTGAATATCGCTGGCGTCCTTCTGGAGCAGGTTGCGTATGCCTTGATTGAGCGGTTCCCAATGATATTTAATGAGCACGCCTGTGCCTTCCTGATTCACCCATTTGTATGTATTGACGCCTGACCCCTGCATTTGTCGATAGTTGGCCGGAATTCCCCAAGGGGAGAAGAGAAACGTAATCATATGGGTTGCTTCTGGACTAAGCGAAACAAAATCGAAGAACCGTTCCATATCCTGTGCATTTGTCAACGGGTCTGGCTTGAAGGCATGCACCATATCCGGGAATTTGAGCGGGTCGCGAATGAAAAAGATTTTCAGATTGTTGCCCACCAGATCCCAGTTGCCGTCCTCGGTATAGAATTTCACAGCAAATCCGCGCGGGTCCCGAAGTGTCTCCGGTGAATGTCCACCGTGAATAACCGTAGAGAAGCGAACGAATACGGGCGTTTCTTTGCCTTTTTCCTGAAACAGACGTGCGCGAGTATACTTCGATACCGGTTCATCCCCGGCCGTTCCATACGCCTGAAATACACCATGAGCGCCAGCTCCGCGGGCATGGACAACCCTTTCCGGGGTGCGTTCACGGTCAAAATGGGTGATCTTTTCGAGAAAATGATAGTTCTCCAGCGTAGTCGGTCCTCGACTGCCGACGGTTCGAACATTCTGATTGTCCGTGATGGGATGGCCTTGCCGATCCGTTAATGTCTCGGGTGCCTTGTCTGAGGAATGATCAGGTTGTGAAGAATGGTTATCCATAGAGACCACCTTTCCTTAAGTTGGATTTCTGTATATATTTTCCCTGTGGTCCGGTTCTATACATAAAATTTCGCAAAAAAAGCTTGTCACCCACCTCATGGCGTGGGATAATTAACTTTTGCCCTATGGACGGTTTTTAGATAAAAATGCACCACTTATAGAAGAATGGAGGCTGACTTAGGATTGTCTACACAACGTTATCCTTTTGCATATGATCCGGCAGAGCCCTTTGTATCCCGTTTAGGGGAATGGGTTGCCGATGTTTTTTACGATATCTTGCCTGAGTCCGGCTTCGAGGTACGGGATGAACAGATTTTTATGGCGTACCAGCTTGAACGGGCCTATGGAGATAAAAAGACCATTATGGCTGAGGCTGGTGTGGGAACAGGAAAGACATTAGTCTATCTGCTCTATGCGGTCTGTTATGCACGTTATACGGGGAAACCGGCGGTGATTGCCTGTGCAGATGAGTCCTTGATTGAACAGCTCGTGAAGCCGGGCGGAGATATTGCAAAGCTGGCTGCACATCTGGACTTGGAAGTAGACGCACGTCTGGGCAAGTCACCTGACCAATACGTCTGTCTGAACAAATTAAGTGCGATGAGATTTGCGGATGAGGATGCGCCTGTCATTGAAGAAGTGCATGAGAGCCTTCCGGATTTTGTGAATACGCCGGGTACGCTTCAGGCATTTCATCCATATGGTGATCGCAAACAGTATCCACATCTGAATGATCGCCAGTGGAACAAAATTAACTGGGACCCGTTCCAAGATTGCTTCGTTTGTCCCAAACGTCAACGCTGTGGCTTGACGCTGTCGCGTGACCACTATCGTCGTTCCAAGGACATCATCATCTGTTCCCATGATTACTACATGGAGCATGTGTGGACCTATGAAGCGCGCAAACGCGAGGGACAATTGCCACTGCTGCCAGATCACAGCTCGGTTGTATTTGATGAAGGACATTTGCTGGAAGAAGCGGCCCTGAACGCACTGAGCTACAAATTGAAACACCGCATCTTCGAGGAACTGGTTACCCGTCTCCTTGAAGGGGAGATTCGTGAATCCCTCGCGGAGCGTGTGGATGAAGCGATTGAGAGCAGTGAACGACTGTTCGCGCTGCTGGATACGTATACGGTAGCCATTCCCGGATCGGAACGGAAAGAAGTGCGGGTAGAACCGCCGCTGCTGCGTGAGATTGAACGTCTGACCAGCGTATTGGATGCGATCGGCGAAGAATTGGTATTTGAGAGCGGATTGTTCTCGCTGGATGGCTATCAGATGCGTGTAGTGGAAGAACATCTGGACATGATTCAGTCTGCACTTGCGTTGTTCCGTAAGGAAGATGGATACATCTGCTGGGCTGAAGAGAGCGAAGACGAGATAACCTTATCGATCATGCCGCGTACCGTGAAGGAAATTCTGAACGAGCGTGTGTTCAATACAGGCATTCCGATTGTCTTCTCATCCGCAACATTATCTGTGGACAGTTCATTCCGTTATGTGGCAGACAGTCTGGGTATTGATGATTTTGTATCGTTCTCCGTGGCTTCCCCATATGACTACGCGGACAAAATGCAGATGAAGATTACCGATGAAACCGTTCCTGGTCACCCGGAAAACGAAAATCGGTTGCGTGACGCCGTGACACTGCTTCAGGAGAGTGGGGGTCGTGCCCTGATTCTGTTCCGTACGATGGAAGAGCTGCGTGCATTCAAGCAGGACATCGTTCATGTCCCTGAGGCTCAAGGGTTACGTTTTATGTATGAGGGAGATCGGGAGATTAGTGACCTGATTGCCGCTTTCCAGGAGGATGAGGAAAGTGTGCTATGCTCCGTCAATCTGTGGGAAGGTCTGGACGTTCCAGGACCGTCATTATCCAATGTCATGATCTGGTCGCTCCCGTATCCACCACAGGACCCTGTATTTAATGCAAAACGTACAGCGTCAGCTGCACCTTATGAAGAGATCGATCTTCCATACATGTTGCTGCGCGTGAAGCAAGGTCTGGGACGTTTGATTCGGACCAGCAGTGATTCAGGTACCGCCGCGATTCTCGATGAATCGTTGTACAGCAAAAAGGAAGCCAAAGACCGCATTGCGGCTCTGCTTCCCGAAGGTGTAGAATGGACAACCCTGACACACTAGTTCACATTCATATTTAGAATATTTAACTTAACTGGCTCCCTTTCAAGAATAAGTACTTGTACGCTGCGGATTCAACGTGCAGCTGTGATCAAGCGCTCATTTTGGAGGGCCTTTAACTTGTGTAAGAGTTTTTCTTTGTTAAAAAATACC
Organism: Paenibacillus taichungensis; assembly: GCF_050994985.1. NCBI lineage: Bacteria > Bacillati > Bacillota > Bacilli > Caryophanales > Paenibacillaceae > Paenibacillus > Paenibacillus taichungensis. The sequence goes on from NZ_CP194720.1 coordinate 1,365,728, forward strand.
CATGCTTAAATACCGTTCCCCGGTATCGGGCGCAATGCAGAGCACTCGGTGACCCGGCCCCAGTTCCTTTGCGATGCGAAGGGAGGCCCACACCGAAGCGCCAGAGGAAGGGCCGAGCAGCAGCCCTTCCCGGGCAGCAAGCTGCCGCATCGTATCCAGTGCATCCTCATCGGACACCTGGATAATGGCATCCCACACGTCGGTATTCAGAATGTCCGGAATGAATCCCGGACTTGTACCGACGAGCTTGTGGGGTCCGGGCTCGCCACCGGACAGCACAGGTGAACCTTTCGGCTCTACCGCATAGATACGAATGTTCGGCAGCTGCTTGCGCAGTTCTTCTCCCGTTCCGGTAATTGTACCGCCAGTTCCCGCTGTGGCAATGAAGGCGTCCAGCTTGCCTTCCATCTGCTGCATAATTTCGGGAGCCGTGGTGATCCGGTGGATGTCCGGGTTCGCCTGGTTCTCAAATTGCTGGGGAATGAAACTTCCTGGAATGTCGGCCTGAAGCTCTTTGGCCTTGCGAATCGCACCAGGCATCCGTTCCGCAGCAGGGGTAAGTACGACATCTGCACCATAGGCTTTCAGGATGTTGATGCGTTCCTTGGACATGTTGTCCGGCATGATCAGAATGGCCTTATATCCCTTGGCAGCAGCATTCATCGCAAGACCGATGCCGGTATTGCCGCTGGTCGGTTCGATAATGGTTGCGCCGGGAAGCAGCACTCCTGCCCGTTCAGCCTGAACGATCAGGTTATAGGCGGCACGGTCTTTGACGCTGCCGCTGGGGTTGAAATATTCCAGCTTAACGTATACGTCAGCGGAATCGCTGCCTGTAAGTCGGTTCAGTCTGACGGCAGGTGTCTGGCCGATCAGTTCGGTAACATCTGCGGCAATGCCTGTATGTGCGGGTTTTTGATTTTTAATTAAATGCGAATTCAAGTCCATGAAGTACAACTCCTTGATTGATAAGACGTTGAAAGCAATTCCAATGAACAAGTCTGTCCGCCGTTAATGGCAGGCAGGCTTGTTGCTTATAGGAATCCATTTTCATTGCAAGTCTGAACGGAATGTACAGACATGTCTATTCCATCTTAATGAACGCAGCCTCCTGGGGTCAACCTGTTTCGATTAGGCAGAAGGGTGAGGATTCTGAGGAGTAAGCGAACTAAGTGGACTAAGAGTTGTGAATTCAAACGATGACGGGTACATTAAGCAGATGAATCAGCTATAACGGCTGGGTCAAGTCCATATCCAGATGCCGACTAAGCTCTTTTTTGACTTCATTCCGTGCGAACGTCCACAGCATATAGAACCGCTGTAAATATCCTCTGCACAGATACTGGGTTTCGATTCCATCAACTTGCCGTTTCTCCTCCAGAACCTTGACGCCACGAGTTCTCATCTGTTTGCGAAGCGTCAGCATTTCCTTAAGTACATCATTTTGAATGCGGGTTAGAGACAGAATGTACACCTCTGGCATTTTGAGCTGCAACGTATCCAGTGTGCGAATATCCCGTTCAAGCACATCCAGCAGCAGAGTGCGTACAACCATGCTTTTAATCAATCGGTGGTCTTCATCCGCAGGGGATGGGGCGGAAGGGGATGATGACATACTTTCACTTCCTTAACCTTGAATTCGGACATGTTCTTATTTACAGAACGTATGTTCTTATATTATAATCAATATATGCAATGCTGATACACAATACAACCGAGAAATATTGGAAGTAGCCCATATTCGGTTTATGCTGAGGTTGTAGGCGGTGAAATAGGGACAGGCCTTCTCCAAAATAAGGTATAATATTTGGGTTTTGCAGGAAACCTAAAGGCATAAAGAAAACGACTTAATGCATCAGAGAAAGAGATGAAGAGCTTTTGGTTGGTACTAGCGAAGGTTAGTAAGAGTTGTCAAAGTGTTGCAACAAAAAAGCCCCTGCCTTGGGAGGCGGGGCCAGATGATCTGCCGAACCAGACGGCAGAGTTGTATATGAGCATAAAGCGGTTAAGCCAGATACTGAGGCTTCTCATAAAGAGCCTCTTTTTCCAGAATCACTTTGTAAGGTCTTTCCTTACCCTTCAGTGAAGGGCCAATCGTAGTCAGCGGTACGGCCGGTTTGTGGAAACGATCTTCTTCCTTGGGTTCCGGAACCGGTCGTGATGATTCGGGCGCAGAACTGAGGCGTACCTTTTTCTCGCTGCCCCAGCGCTTGCTTATTTTTTTCGTTTCCGGTTTCATTCCGGTTCGCCTCCTAACAAATCGTTGATGGCGTTGAACAGATGACGATTCTCCAAATCCATCTGCTGAAATATCGCCTCATCCGCTTCAATATGTCCAATAATATGGACTGTGATTACATACCTCTTGGCTACAGGATAGCATAGCAGATACTCTTTCTCAAGGTAGTCGTCGTAGAGATTGATCTTGATTTTGTTCTCCCGGTAAGAATCAATAACCAGAATTCGCTTCGGATCATCAGGCTGTTTGTCGTCGTTGGCGGACAAGTTATATTTTCTCCCCGGTTCCCCAACATTACCACATAATTGTTCAATATGACCACTGTCATCTGTACGGTATATGGCAGTCCCACGCACGGCAAATGGAGGAAGAGATACAAATGCACTTCGAAGTGCATCGCTCATTCGCTCCAACATAACCGAATCTGCTTTGCGGGTACGCAGTAACTCCCTGAAGAATCGCAGCAGCTTGAGCAACTGTAATCGGGCTTCGCCCTCAGACCTTTTATGTTTCTCGATGATTTTTTCCACTTCGGGATCGCTCCATCGTCCCTGTTCTTCGATGCTGTCTGCGATTTTGGAACAGGCCACCGAGACGGCTGGCGCCCATTTCCCGTCTGAACGAATTTCATAAACCAGTGGATTTAATCCCAGGAGGTCTGTAGGCATGCGTAAACCTTCGATCTTGGAAGCGTCTTTGATGTCCGTAATATCTTCAGGGAGAATGAAAAAAATACGCTTTCGTCCTAGCCGACCCATAAACAAACCCATTTCCAGCATTGTATTATCACGGACAGAGGCATAGTACTTCCCGCGAATTTTCGATATATCATCGGGATGAAAAATAAAAATGGCAAAGTCAGTCGTACGCACTTCTGTTTCCAAATCGTCCATGGTATAACTGCTTGGATTAAAAACTCCGGAGTACCAAGGGGTAACTTCGGCCGAGAAACGCAAGTTTTCGTGTACTGCGGCTGCAATCGGCTTCGCTTCCAGCGAGCAGCCAATAAAGACTCTTGGCTTTAACGTTTTCATTAATCCGCCTCGCTTAAACGGGTAGTGGGAATCAATTGTTATATTATACCATAAAAAGCAGAGTAAGTCTGAAAACGTTTAGCTGGACCAAGATAAGCCGATTACATTTGCTATAGTGTATGTGCAAGAGGGAAATGATTCCTTTAAAATCCGCGGAAAAATAAAAAATGGACCCAAATTGTCACAGTTAGGTGACTGGATAGTTATATTTGGAAGCTTCAGTCATAGAATGAAGGAGCAGGTAGCACCATTAGTTAGAGAAGCTTGTCCTGGTGTGGCTGTTTGACGGCACAAGCAGGCCAGAGTGTGCTTTTTGCGCATATTTGAAGGGTCTGCTGTTTCGACCCAATCACATCGGTGTTATATAATAGAAGAACAAGCAAGTTAGCTTTGATGTTTAAACTGAATTGAACATTACACATTTCTAAATAAGGTGAACTAAATTTTTGCACGAGAACGTAGAGTGCAGAACCCGTCTGGAGAAGCGAAGCGCTCGCCTTTATCCCCGGATTTTCTCCTTTGGAAAAGGGAATCAAAAAATCCGGGGATAACAGCGATCGAAAGAGGGTACTGCAATCGAAGTGGTTAAGTGTAAAGTTTATATGGTCTTATGCAAGGTGTAATATTCATCAGTTTAATTGGCACAGCTAACCACCAACAGACAGAAAGGATCAGGATACCATGAGTTCCCGAAGGATAATCTCCCCAAGGACGATCTGGAAACGTTACGATCTCTCTTACACTTAGCGCCCCTTGTAGAGTACACCACCGTAAAGAAAAAAACGGCTGACTCTGCGAAAGAGGGGATTGGAATGAATAATATTCGAAGGACAAATACGATGATTTCTTCCAGGCTTGCCTTTTGCAGGGTACGGTCGGTGCAAACCAACCTTTACAAACTGCGAGGGAACCTGAATGAAGAGAACATCGTTAACCTTACAACAAGTTAAGACAGAGGCGGGAAAGTTCGCCATTATGCTGCTCGGAACATTTATTTTGGCATTTGCCTATTATCACATTAATTTTCAGAATCATTTATCGGAGGGCGGATTTGTCGGTCTGGCCCTGCTTGGAAAGTACGCGACAGGCTTATCACCTGCAATCGGCATGCTACTGCTGGATATTCCAGTCATGATTCTGGCCTGGTTCCTCAAGGGCTGGAAGTTCATGATTCAGGCGCTGCTGGGTGTGGCCGCATTCTCATTGTTCTATGACGGGTTTGAGCGGTACTCTACCCTGGTCATTCCGTTTCATGGTAATCTGTGGATTCCGGCAGTCCTGTCCGGTGTTATCACGGGCGTGGGAGCTGGCATGGTGCTACGATTCGGAGGAGCGACAGGTGGAGATGACATTCTGGCGGTGCTCATTAGCCGTTGGAAAGGCTGGAAGCTGGGAACGGTTTTCTTTGTCAGCGATGCGTTTGTACTCGGATTGTCGCTTTTCTTTCTACCGGTAAAAGAAACTTTATATACCATTCTGGCCGTATGGATTGCCAGTAAAGTGATTACGTACATGGTCAGTTTCCCGGCTCGCCGGACGGTTACGACCTCAGCTGTGAAACTGCCCGTGTCGACTGCAGCCAAAGTAGTCAGCGGTGCTTCACAACGAGTTCCGGTGGCTAGAGGGGTTTCGCATTAAACGTAACGACCGCCCTATTCGAAATGAAATTTGTTTGAATAAGGTGGGCTTGCCTCATACCACACACAAAGCCCTTTTGCATGCTTGATGGGAATCATTCCATTAGCGGCGAAAGGGCTTTTTTGCTTGCCTTCAGTAAAAAAATTAACTTAATACATTCACGATATATCCTATTTTAGAACAGATTCACTTAAGGCTTAATGGAAGAGGAGATTTGTCCATCTTCATTATGGATAATAGCCCGAATGTTCTGTTTTTCACTCTTTTCTTTGGCAGCATCCACAGCTTCGGGTTTGGTTCGGAACGTAGCCAGAGATTTGGATTGACCTTCTTCCTTGATGGCCCAGCCAGAGTCGGTAGGAACCACATGAATATTATCATGGCTTTTGGAAGAAGAGACAGGTTCGGAATGACGGCGTGGAGATGAAGATTTTCCATGCTCTGATTTGCTGTCTGATGAAGGTTGTTTCGTACCCTGCTTCGAATGCTTCGATGTGGGATGGTTCTCATCCCATTCTTCCGCTTTGGCAGTAGCGATCGCAATGGAGCGTCCTTCCTCATAACCGTCATCCAGCAGTGCATTGGCAATTTCAATGGCCTTATGTCTGACACGAGGCTCCAGATTTTTCATGGAAACGGGATAATCCTGTTTGTTCCACGGCATATTGATTCCCTCCTGTACAATATAAGTTATTTGTATATTACCCTGTACCCGGATGAATAAACGATTATTGTGGAGAACCTTGAAGCACACGCTGTAGTTTTGGTGCATTCTACTGTTTAGCTTCTCTGCCCTTTTCTATACTTTTATGTGGATGAGGAGTATAATGCTTCCATACTTGAAATTACAATAGAAGCTCATTAGAAAAAGATAAGGAGATTTACATATGTTTAGTTTGAGCCTAGCCATTCCTATGTTGTTTACGATGCTTATTCATGCCGCTGACAGTCTGTCCTATGCGCTGCGCCTTGGGGGATTACGTACTCGCAGAATCGCGCTGGCCTTGTCCCTGTCCGGAATTTTGCTGCTGGTGTCGCGTACCTCCAATATGGCCCAAGGGCCGATGGTAGGTAATCTCGTGGATACTGCGACGAATGGAGGTAACCCACACTTTGCAGCACAGCTGCACTGGCTAATGGGTGCGGCTACGGTAGGGACAGCCTTGGCTATTCTAAGTTTTCCAACGATGGTTAAGCTCGCTTCCCGAATGGTCGTTCATTTTGAGGCGGCAGGATCGATTCCATCCATGATTCGAGGTCTGCTGAAGCGCAGCAAGTTCAAAAATGCGATGTATTACATTACCCCGCCATCATGGAAAATGGCAAAGCTATTGGTACACAATGGAATGCCCAGACGTCTAATGACGTTGAACATAGCGGTGACAGCGATCTATACGACTGGAGTTCTGTCCAGTCTGTACGCTGCGTATCTTTATCCGGGGCAGGCTGTAGCTGCTTCGCAATCCACAGGACTCATTAATGGAGTAGCAACCATTCTGTTAACCATTCTGATTGATCCTCGCATTTCGTTGCTCAGTGACAAATCTCTGCGCGGTGAAATCCGGCTGGATCGAATGAATCAGATCTATGGCTGTATGCTTGTATCCCGTTTATTTGGCACATTGTTGGCTCAGTTGTTATTGATTCCATTTGCCTACTGGATCGGCTGGATTGTGAGTATGATGTAAGCTAATTCCAATCTATATACAAAAAAAGAGAAATAAAAAGGGGACTTCCCATGCGTCATGAAGATGACGGGAAGTCCCTTTTTTAGTCTTACTTAATGTCTAACGAACGGAGCACAAGTTAATAGCTCCAGTTCCCTCAAGTCTGCGGTTTAACGAGTCGTAGAGACATTATTTCATCGCTTTACATGTGCTGCCTCAGGCTGTTCCGCAGTTTCATCGGAATAACGTGACTGAAATTCGTTAAAATTAGCATACCAAGTGAATTGTCCTCTTAAGATGCGATCGATTCACTAGCGCTTCTTAAATACGTAAATACGTACTTCAATGAACCATTACTTAATTAAAAAGTACGGCGTATTCGGCATATCCTTCTTTTTCAAGATCTTCTTTGGGTACAAAACGAAGGGCTGCGGAATTGATGCAATAACGCATTCCACCAGCTTCGGCAGGGCCGTCATTGAACAGGTGACCCAGATGGGAATCCCCTTCACGACTTCTCACTTCGGTACGAATCATGAAGTGGCTGAGATCCGTTTTTTCCTTCACATTGTAGTCACGTAGTGGACGGGTGAAGCTTGGCCAGCCGCAGCCTGAATCGTATTTGTCGGTGGAACTGAACAGTGGCTCACCGGATACGATGTCCACGTAAATTCCGTCACCGTGGTGATCCCAGAACTCGTTATGGAACGCTGGTTCGGTTGCGTTGTTTTGGGTAACTTCATATTGCAGCGGCGTCAGACGCTCCTTCAGGCCGTCTTTATCCACTTTGCCGGACCAGTTGCGTTCGATAAAGTCTTCACGTCCAGAACCTTTACGGTACCGTTTGTAATGCGCTGGGTTTTTGTGATGGTAACCTTGGTGATGCTCCTCTGCTTCATAGAACGTTTTCGCTGGCAAAATCGGTGTGAAGATTGGTTTGTCAAAACGTCCGCTTTGTGCCAAAGCTGCTTTGGAAGCCTCTGCGATCTGGCGTTGTTCTTCACTATGATAGAAGATGGCTGTCTGATAAGATGATCCACGGTCATGGAATTGTCCACCCGTATCTGTTGGATCGATCTGTTGCCAGAACAATTCAACGAGTTTCTCATATGGGAAGATGGCCGGGTCGAATGTAATTTGAACGGCCTCTACGTGACCTGTCGTTTCCGAGCAGACCTCCTCATATGTTGGGTTCTCCGTATGTCCTCCTGTATATCCCGATACAATCTTATGAATACCGGGTAGTTCCTCGAAGGGGGATACCATACACCAGAAGCATCCGCCTGCAAAAGTTGCTTTTTCACTAGTATGTTGTTCCATGCTATAGTCACTCCATTTCTGATGAAGAATGATATTTTGGCTTACTCTTCTATTATATCCCGAATTGGCAAGCCAACCAAGCAGGATCGTAAAGAGGATGAGTCTGAAATGTTTCTGACTGTTCCGACTTAGACTTTTTTACGAGAGCGTAAGCGAAACCAAAGTAATATTATCGTCATGAACACGAGATAACCGGCAAGGATTAACAGGCTCACCCAGATTGATGATTCTGCTTGTGCACCCGCATAGGCAAAAACAAAAATCGCAGGCAATTTGCCAATCGCTGTCGCAACCATGAACACCCAGAATGGGGTGTAGGTAATGCCCGCATAGATATTAACCGCCATTTGCGGCACGATGGGCAACAGTCGCATAGACATGATACCCATGAAGGGATGAGCCTCCATCCACGTTGTAAATCGATTTAAACCCCGAATGCGTTCGAGATAGGTTCTGGCCTGATTTCGGAATATCGTTCTTGCTCCGGTGTATACCAGCAGTGCAGCAAATGTGGTTCCAAGCCAGCATATCCAGGCTGCTGTTGCAGTGCCGTAACTGTAGCCAAAGGCAATAATGACGATTTTGTACGGAATTACGGGTACAAGAGCAAACAACGTCGCCATGGCGAGTAAAAGTGGTATGGACTGATGCAGATCGGTCCAGGCCAGTAGTTCATATCTGTAAATAAACGTGACTCCGGCAACTAAAACATATAAGAGGAGCCATAACCATTTTCGCAAAATCCCAAACGCTCCTTTCAGACCAGGAAGGTCTTACCGTATCCCAATCCGTATTGCTATCTCTCTAAAGTTTACCACGTTCAACCAAAGGATGGACAATTCGTGCCGGTTCTAGCTGCAATCACTGGCATGTTGCTGTCTGAAGGGTTACACTATAGGACGTAGAAATATAGAACTCATCTGAAGGTGGAATGATCATAATGGAAACAACCAAGCGAACCCGTGCTGCGATCATCGGACTCGGGGATATTGCACGTAAAGTATATTTGCCGCTGTTGACTGCCCACGCTAACGTGGAAATTACGGGGATTATGAACCGTTCTCCCGAGCCGGTGAAGGAAATACAGCATACCTATAGATTGAACAATGGAACAACGGACATAAAAGAATTGTTGTCCTGGGATCTGGATGCGGTGTTTGTACATACAGCGACAGAAGCTCATTTTGACATCGTTATGCAATGTTTGGAGCGCGGGCTGGCAGTATACGTGGACAAACCGCTGTCCTATACGTTACGGGAGTCGGAAGAAATGACCGCATTTGCTGAAGCACAGGGTCTTCTTTTGGCGGTAGGTTTTAACCGGAGATTTGCACCGTTGTATCAAAATGCGAAGGAATGGATGCAGGCTGGACAGGGTTTTGAATCGCTGACAGTTACTAAACATCGGACAGGAATTCAGGATCGTCCCGCTGCAGAAACCATCTATGATGATCTCATTCATATCCTTGACCTGATGTTATGGTATTCGGATCACAATGTGCAGCTGCTCCATCAGTGGATACGTAAAAATGATCTGGACCGACTGTTGCATGCGGCTGGTTCTGCCAAGCTGGGCAGAACGGCATTGGGCAGATTCGATATGGTACGCCAAGCAGGAGCGGATCTGGAGAAGATTGAGCTGTATGGCGGGGGAAGATCGGTAGAAGTGCTGAACATGGAAATAGCGAAGTATGAGGAACGTGGTGCACAGGAACGCAAGGAAACCTTTGGCAGCTGGGAAAGTATTTTGACCCGAAGAGGATTCACAGGAGCAATTGATCAATTCTTGGCAAATCTTGAAACCCCGGATGACTGTGCCATCAGTGCAAGTCATGTCATGGACAGTCATGACCTGGCCGAACAGCTTATTCGCGGTTAATCTTGAAGAAGGTCGTGCGGGAGTGTGAATGAAGCCTTCCGCACCAATGATTCATTAAACGATATTGGAGGAAGTATAATACCATGGATGAATATGAAAAAGAACGCAACAAACAGATTGAGGAAGCTGTAATTGAGACGTATAAACAGGAAGAGGAAATGATGATTCTGGTATTTGCCCAGTGGTGTGTCAATCATGGACTGGATCCGGAAGAGATGTACCAGCAAGCCTACCCGGAACAACTGAGCAACGAGCGTTTGCAGCAGGTGCTGAAGCTAGTTGTATCCAAGGAGGAAGCCGGTGACATTCCGGACGACACTGTATTGGGCGTGTTATCCATGTTTGGCAATGAAGATCTGGCTATGGTTGTATCCGAGGCGATTGCCAAGCGCAAATAAGTTTCGGTTACGAATAATACGTATACGTATTAATGAAGCGATTACATCTGTTCCCGGTGAATGACGCGGAATTCTTTGGGCGACATGCCGAACCGGGAGCGGAATACCCGGTGGAAATACGTATAATTGTTAAAGCCGGAAGATTCGGCTACATGTTCGAGTGTCATTGGACTAAAAATGATCCGTTCCCTGGCCATGTTCAGTCGTACATCCAGTGTATATTGCATAATACTTTTACCAAACGCTTCTTTGAAGAGATGAACTCCCCTTGATACACTGATTCCAATATGGGTAGCTATATCTTCAAGCTTGAATAGAGAAGAAGCGTTTTCCTCGATGTAACTTTTAATCTCATATGCCACATAGTTGGTATTAGTAATCGTCGGATGCTCCGAGAGCATACGATCCACTTCAAGACAAAGAATTCGCATATAATAACTGGCGATTTCAGGGTAAGGATTGGAAATACGGCGCTGCTCCAGTACGAGCTGACGAAACAGGGTAAGCAGGCTTTCGGTTAGCTGCACCTTGATCCGGTTCGGCCTCTTGTGATGTTTCCACCACTCATCCACCCAGTCCCCATTGAAGAAAATATGGTAATCACCACTCTCCACAAGTCGTTCGCCCATCGGATTTTGCTCTTTGTCTATTCTCAGTTCATACGGCTCATCTGGACTAAACAGAAGCAGATCACCCGCATCAACAAGCGACATCTCGCCGTCTACACGGGCTCGACAACGTCCGTCCGTCTGGAGCCTCAACAAGTAATTCTTTACTCCCTCAGGGTGCAAGCCTATATAAGGTTTGCGATGAAACGAGAAGCCTGCTGTAAGAACCTGGCAGGAATAATCAGTCGGCATTGGCATACTCCTTGCAATTTGAAAATTATGACCAGATAGTTCATGTTTCGATCATATTATTCATTTTAATTGAAGCCGAAACGGAATACCATAGTATTAAATTCAAGTGCAACACTTAAGCGTAAAACCTTCAATTACAAATATGCAAATTTACAGGTTCTCACCATTCATAAGGAGATGAACATCACTGTGGAGAAAATGAAAGCGGGCATTATTGGTTGCGGTAACATTAGCGCCATTTATCTTGAGAATTTTAAAGATAATCCTCTCATTGAAGTGGTGGCTGTTGCGGATTTGATCCGTGAACGGGCACAAGAACGAGCTGATGAATTCAATATCGCAAACGTTTACAATGTAGATGAGTTGCTGCAAGATAACGAAATTGAGCTTGTGCTAAACCTCACGGTTCCTGGCAGTCATGCCATGACTGATCTGGCTGTGCTTGAAGCAGGCAAACATGTGTATGCCGAGAAACCGTTGGCAATTTCTCTTGAGGATGGTCGCAAAGTAATTGAACTGGCTGAGGAAAAAGGATTGTACGTTGGTTCAGCACCGGATACATTCCTTGGATCAGGCATTCAGACTGCCCGCAAGGCTATTGAAGAAGGACTGATCGGTAAACCGATTGCGGCAACTTCATTCTTCATGGGTGGAGGGCCGGAAGCTTGGCATCCGAATCCGGAGTTCTTTTATGTCGCTGGTGGCGGACCGATGTTCGATATGGGGCCTTACTATTTGACCGCGCTGATCACCCTTCTTGGACCGATTCGCAGAATCAGTTCCTCAGCAGGTGTACAGATCACAGATCGCGTTATTGGTTCCGGGCCGAAGGAAGGTACACCTCTTGAGGTACAGACGCCAACACACTTGGCAGGAACGATTGATTTTGAGGAAGGTGCCATTGCAACCATGATCACCAGCTTCGATATCCGGGGTGCTTCGGATTTGCCACGGATTGAAATCTACGGTACCGAAGGTACGATGAGCATACCGGATCCCAACTTTTTTAACGGGGAAGTGAAGCTGCGCAGATTCGGTCAGGACACATGGGAGACTGTGACACCTGCTTTTGAAAGCAGACAGAACGAGCGCGGAATCGGCGTTACCGAAATGGTTGAATCCATTCGAGCCGGACGCGAACACAAGGCCAGCGGTAAGCTCGCCTACCATGTGCTTGAAGCTATGCATGCGTTCCAGCGCTCCTCGCTTGAGGGCAAACACATCCAAATGGAGAGCACTTATCAAGCAGGAGCAAAGAACAATACAGATGAAAATCAGTCAGAGGCTGTACAGTCACACTAATTGATCTCGGATGAGGTGAACCGGTAAATGTTGAAGGTTGGATTACAGCTATATACGGTACGTGATGAACTGGAACGCGATTTCAAAGGTACACTCGCTAAGGTTGCAGAGCTTGGATATCAAGGCGTAGAGTTCCATAACTTTTACGGGCACAGCCCGGAAGAAGTAAGGGCCATTCTGGATGAATTCGGTCTGGAGATTGTGGGTACCCATGTTCAGTACAATAGTCTGCTTGAGGATCTTGATGGCGCGATCGCTTATCACAAAGCCATCGGAAACAAAAACCTGATTGTCCCTTATCTGTCGGAAGAACAAAGGCAGTGGGATAACGTATTTGCTTCCCTGAATGATATTGGTGAGAAATGTGCAGCGCAGGATATGGTGTTAATGTATCACAATCATGATTTTGAATTTACAGAGCAGGTTGAGGGGCAGCCGGCGTTATACGCGATGTATGATACCGTAACCGCTTCCCATCTGCAAGTGGAGTTGGATTCGTGTTGGGCTCACGCCGCAGGATACCCGCCAACGGAAGTCATCGCGAAGTATGCGGGACGTCTGCCACTGGTCCACTGGAAAGACATGCGCCGTTCAGAAGGTCAAGTCCTGACTGTGGAATTCGGCAAAGGTGAGGTAGATTTGGGTGCTGTAGCTACAGCGTCAGATCAGGCGGGAGCCGAGTGGCTTGTTGTGGAGCAGGATGTATGTCAGAATCCTCCACTGCAAAGCATCGAGAGCAGTATGAACTGGATTAGAAAATATGCCGCTAATGGAGGACTTGTTCATGTCTAAAGTACTTAATATCGCCATCGTAGGTTGTGGCGGAATCGCCAAAGGTAAACATATGCCCAGCCTGTCCAAACAATCTCAGGGCCGTATGGTCGCTTTCTGCGACATTGTGAAAGAACGTGCGGAGGAGGCGGCAGCCGAATTCGGTGCTGAGGGAGCCAAAGTATATACGGATTATAACGAGATGCTGAAGGATGAAAGCATTGATGTGGTACACGTGTGTACACCAAACGACTCCCACTCCGTGATCACGGTCGCTTCTCTTGAGGCGGGCAAACATGTAATGTGTGAAAAGCCAATGGCGAAGACGTCTGCACAAGCGCAGGCTATGCTGGAAGCCGCACAACGTACAGGCAAAAAGTTGTCCATTGCGTATCAGAACCGATTCCGCAATGATAGCCAATACCTGAAACAAATGTGTGAAGAAGGCGAGCTGGGCGATATTTATTTCGGTAAGGCAATTGCACTTCGCCGCCGTGCTGTACCTACCTGGGGTGTGTTTCTTGATGAGGAAAAGCAGGGCGGAGGACCGTTGATTGATATCGGTACACATGCGCTGGACCTGACTCTTTGGTTGATGGATAATTACAAACCGAAGAGTGTAATGGGCTCAACGTTCCACAAGCTGGGTCAACGTGAGAATGCGGCCAATGCTTTTGGTCCGTGGGACCCGGAACAATTCAAGGTAGAGGATTCTGCATTCGGCTTTGTGACGATGGAGAATGGGGCTACAATTATTATCGAGTCCAGCTGGGCACTGAATGTTGCTGAGTTCGGCGAAGCCAAATCACTGCTTTGCGGAACAGAAGGTGGCGCGGATATGAAGGATGGTCTGCGTATCAATGGCGAGAAACGCAGCCGTCTGTTTGAAACTAAGGTAGATCTGGATGCAGGTGGAGTTGCTTTTTATTCTGGTAGTGCAGAAAATGAAGCGGATCGTGAAGCTAGAATGTGGCTTGAAGCGATCATTGAAGACAAAGATCCAGTTGTAAAACCTGAACAAGCCATCGTGGTTACTCAGATCCTTGAAGCGATCTACGAGTCTGCTCAGACAGGCAAAGCGGTTTATTTCGACTAAACCGACCAGATATCATTTCCAATGAAATAACCAGTATTCTTACGTTTAATTTCAGGATAGAAAAGCTCTTGATTTTCCACAATAATGATACAATCATGTGATCTGAACGGTATATTTATGCAGTTCATGGTTCATAAAACCAGCAAATAATATGATATTTAATCTAGGGAGGAATCGCACTTGAAACTCGGCGTATTTTTGGTACTATTCGGAGGACGTAAATTGGAGGATGCACTCGACTATGTTGCATCCAAGGGCTTGAAAGCAGTAGAAATCGGAACAGGTGGACATCCAGGTAATGCACATTGTAAACCCGATGAGCTTCTGAGCAATCCGACAGCATTGAAAAACTTCAAAAATGCAGTAGAATCCCGTGGCCTGACTATCAGCGCATTGAGCTGTCACGGTAACCCGCTTCATCCACAAAAGGATATTGCAAAAGGATTCCACGATGATTTCGTTAAGACGGTAGAACTGGCTGAGAAACTGGAAGTGCCTGTTGTAAACACATTCTCCGGTTGTCCAGGAGACCATGAGGATGCCAAATATCCGAACTGGCCAGTTGCACCATGGCCGAATGACTTCCAGGAAGTTCTTAAATGGCAATGGGACAACAAAGTTATCCCTTACTGGACAGAGTGGGGCAAGTTCGCTGCAGATCACAATGTGAAAGTGGGACTGGAGCTGCACGGTGGGTTCTCGGTGCATACACCAGCTACCTTGCTGAGACTGCGTGAAGCAGCAGGCGAAGTGATTGGCGCTAACTTGGACCCAAGCCACATGTGGTGGCAAGGTATTGATCCGGTGCAAGCAATCCACATTCTGGGACGTGAAGGCGCGATTCATCACTTCCATGCGAAAGATACAACTATTGATCCAATTAACGTGAACAAATATGGTGTAACAGATATGCAGGATTATACAAACATGCTTGATCGTGCTTGGCAATTCCGCTCGGTCGGTTATGGTCACGATAACAAGACTTGGGCTGATATTATTAGCGCTCTGCGTCTGGTTGGATATGATTATGTCGTAAGTATTGAACACGAAGATGGTCTGATGTCGGTAGAAGAAGGATTCTCTAAAGCTGTGCAAAATCTCCAACAAGTATTGATTGAAGAGCCGCTGGGAGATATGTGGTGGGTTTAGAGTTACACTAGGGGGAAATTGAATATGATTAACGTCACCATTTGGAATGAATTTGTCCATGAGAAAATTCACGATGAAGTAAGGGAAGTCTACCCAGACGGTTTGCATATGGCTTTGGCAAACGGACTGGGAGGCGAAGGCTTTGCCATTCGCACTGCAACACTGGATCAGCCTGAGCATGGATTAACTGATGAGGTGCTGAATTCTACAGATGTGCTTATATGGTGGGGACATATGGCGCATGATCGTGTGAGCGACGAGATAACTCAGAAGGTTGCACAGCGGGTCCTGGATGGTATGGGGTTGATTGTGCTGCACTCCGGTCACTTCTCCAAGCCATTCAAAGCGCTGATGGGCACAAGTTGTGATCTGAAATGGCGTGAAGCCAATGAGCAGGAGATTATCTGGTGTGTGAATCCATCCCATCCGATTGCCGAGGGCATCAACAGCAAGATAATTCTGGAAAAAGAAGAAATGTACGGGGAATTCTTCGATATTCCAGTACCGGATGAGCTGGTGTTTGTAAGCAACTTCCAAGGCGGAGAGGTATTCCGGAGCGGATGTACGTTCCTCCGCGGT
Source organism: Paenibacillus taichungensis (assembly GCF_050994985.1). Taxonomy (NCBI): domain Bacteria; kingdom Bacillati; phylum Bacillota; class Bacilli; order Caryophanales; family Paenibacillaceae; genus Paenibacillus; species Paenibacillus taichungensis. Next base: position 1,381,660 of record NZ_CP194720.1, read on the forward strand.
TCAGGTAAAATCTTCTATTTCCGTCCAGGTCATGAAACTTATCCGACCTTCTATAATCCGGAAATTTTAAAAGTGATCAGCAATGGAGTGAAGTGGGCATATCCTACGCGCAACGTTAAGCCTGAATTTGGCTTCAGCGAGCCTGTGAGATCACTTGGTAACGTGCTGGTTTAAGCTGCAAATTGGCTGTATGAACGCATAAAATAAACGATAAACCAGAGAACCCTTCTCCAAGTCAAGTATGACTGTGGCAGCGGGGTTCTTTTTGGGTAAGATAGCTACATGGGAGTTAGACGATATTTTCCCATGGTTCCGTTGTCCCATGTGATGTATACTGAGTTGTATCATCGAAGTTGAGTTATGCTCTAAAATTTTAACTTTTTAGCGGCAGACGTTTTCTTTGAGACTTAAATATGTTATTATGAAATATACTAACTAAACGTAAGTTGAGTGATCTCTAAAGAGGTGATTAATGTGGAAGGCCAAGATTTGCGGATGTGTCCGCGCTTTGAGACGGCGTTTTCTTTTCTGGGTAAGCGCTGGAACGGTCTGATTATTCAAACGTTGATGAGTGGTTCGAAGCGATTCAAGGATATCTCCAACCTGATACCATCCATGAGTGATAAGATGTTGTCAGAACGGATGAAAGATCTGGAAAGCGAAGGAATTCTGATCCGTCATGTCTATCCGGAGACGCCAGTTCGTATTGAATATGAACTGACAGAGAAAGGCAAGGCGCTACAGCCTGTTATGAATCAAATTCAAGACTGGGCAGAGCAGTGGGTTGAGTAGTAACAGCTTCCCCGGCTCAAACTAAGTGAACTGTTGGGATAAAGGCTCTTGGTTTCCAGTGGAAATCAGGAGTTTTTGTCTTCACGGTCCTGCACATGTTGTCGCGAGTTGTAGTATAATTGTAAATAAAATGGCCGCAGGCGGCCGGAGCGAGGAGGCCACTTGTCATGAGAGAAGAAAGCTTATCCCGTGAAGTACGCTACGGCAAGCAAGATATTGCAGAACTTGAGAGCGCATCCATCCAGGTACATCTAATCTACAAAAAAGCTGCGGAGCTATTTAAACGAACTTCATATTCCGCGTCGGTTAAGGATGATGTTGCAGGAGAGAAGACTCATTCCACGAATAGCAATGGTCAGGTAACGGCTCCGGCGGTACTGCAAAAATGGATTCAGACAGCAAGAGGCTGGAAATGTATCGGATGTGAACTGAGACAACCCGATTCCATCGGAGCACAGACTGAAGCCAACTTTCATGAAGAACGTGTGTATCTGGATGTGGGCGAAGGTCGTTTTGTTCAAGCGGAGATGCTGATTCAGGCGATTGTATGGTCACAATATGAGAAGATCCGCCTGTTCGCGCCTTGGCTGGGTGATGACACCTTCTACACTGTACAGGAGCTGGATGTGATTGCCCGTTATATTGTACCTACCTATTTCTCCGAACGGCCGCTGCATGAGCAGGGCAAGGTATCCAAGGTACACCATTCATATGGTCAGATTCCGTTCTATCAGGAATATGTGGATGCACCTTCGTTCTGTGTACAGGTGGACGGTGGATTACTTGAAGGGCGTTTGCTGACAGGTGTTTATGTGTCGGAGGAACAGTTCTTTGGGCTCAATCCGTATCTGAAGGATGGAGACGGGGGCCGTACCTACATGCAGGCTTGTGTCCAGTAACCATGTTATTCAATAGACCTTAAAGATAATTAGGAGCCAAAGGGCCTGCTTGCAGGCTCTTTGTGCTGTACAAACCAGTTATGGACGCTACTGGATGAAAAGTAACGGCATTGACACTTTTTTTGCATGAATTTTGTGCCATAATAGAGGTTATGGACAACAGGGTGAATGATTTTACGCAGGGTGGTGTTACCTACATGAAGAAGAGAATCCCCGGTTACATAGGTATATGTCTGCTTATTCTGGTTATATTAGCCGGTTGTAGCGAGACACAGCCTTCCGAACAGCCAATCGTTAAAGAGACCGAATCGCAGAATACGATCACTGTGGCAGTGGATGGCAGCACTTTTTTGCCTGACGCAACGAAGTCCATTAAGAGAGATTTTAGTGAAGGTCTGACGCTCAAGAAAGCACTGTTGAACAGTGGACTTGTCGATTTTACAGCAGATGGAAAGCGGATCCAATCCGTGGGGGAAGTTTCTCTGGACTCCTCACTTAGCTGGGCAGTCAAACTGAATGGCAAGGATATTGACCCGGAAAATTGGGACATGGAACTTCATGTCAAAGATGAAGTGATCATATATGTAAAAGCCGCTGACAGTGGGGGAGACGATGTTGTTTACCAAACAACATTACTCAAGGTGAGCGGTGGAAATATTATGCCAAATCTCAATCGTCAATATGCCGGGGTGTATGTTCAGGAATGTACTGTGCGTGATGTATTGAAGTCCAGTGGGATTGTAAGAATGTCGGAAAACAACAAGTTCGTCGTTTCCGTTGAAAATGTAATTCCCCGGATGAACCAACGCTGGATGATCATGGTGAATGATAAGGAACTGATGGAAAACGGTTTGGACATGAAATTGAATCCACGTGATGCAGTAAAGCTTGAGTTGACTACTGTATCTTAAGTATAACAAAAGCCCAATCTTCGTTATAGAAGATGGGCTTTTTTCATTTGCGTATCAAATGTTTACAAGATGGGGAAAGCGTCAAATCAAATTCGGCAAATCTCGTTAGGACACAATTCACAGTGACAGATGCCCTGGAGCATGTGCAGATCCTTGATGACAATCATGCCGTTGTCGTATTCAATGGCGTCTTTTTTACGCAGATCGCTTAACATACGGTTGACACTTTCACGGGTCGCTCCAATCATATTGGACAGATCCGTGTGCGTTATTTTTTTATGAATCATGACATGCTCTCCATGGGGTTCGCCGTAGGAATTGGACAATCGAATTAGCGTGGAGCAGAGTGCACCTGGTTTCCCATATAACATCAGATCACGGAATTTGGTTTGGGTTAACCGGTGATGGATACCCATCCATTTCATAAAGTCGATCGCAAAGTCACAGTGTTGGCAGATCAGCATCTCCAGGTCTTTATGCTCCAGTACACCGATCTCACTATCCTCCAGCACTTCCGCCGAAAAGCTGTGTTTCGATCCGAAGAACGGATCAGCCTGCCCAATCATATCACCGGATTGATACATGTACATAATCAGTTCCTTGCCTTCATCCGTGGATTTGGTGATCTGAGCACGGCCCCGTTTCATATAATAAAGTTTGTCAGAGACATCTCCTTCCCAATACAGATGGGTTCCTTCCGGATAGGTTCTGTCCTTCATCGTTACGAGCAGATGGTTGAAATTCGCTTCCGAGAAACAGTTGGTATTTCCGCGTTTTTCCAGTACACTCAGTTGTTCTCTCATAAGTCTATCTCCCCTTTGTGTCCATCGGACGGCCTTCTGCAGCTTGGACTGGCCCCCGTGGTTCGCCGCAAACCGTTGCCGTCCTGATCAGGGTCATCTCTCGGCCGGGAAGGACGGTACAAATTGCGGTGGTTCAATTTTTAAGTTCAGTATATACCTTATCTTGCCGTTTGAGGGGCGTGGAAAGGGGGCAAAAATGGCGAAATTTCAAACATTGTGATTAAATTCACTTTCTGAAGGGGAGGATGAATCTGACAGCCCTATAGTTTAAATAGGAAGTGTAAATGGCTAAGTGAGGGACACTAAAAAACTTAAATTAAATTTGTTATACTTTGTGAAAAAAATCACATAATTAACTCTTTCCCCATGATACGATGTGAATGTAAAGAAGAGAGACAAACCAATACGAACCTTTAGGAGGATGAGGGAGATGGCTGTAAAGAACGAAGTCGCCCCAGTAAAAGAACCGACAGCAGGTCAGTATATTCAAACGTTAATTGACAAAGCGAATAAAGCACATGCAGCATTCATGTCCATGGATCAGAAACAGATTGACCGCATCGTGCAAGCGATGGCGCTGGCAGGTCTCGACAAACATATGATGCTCGCCAAGATGGCCGTGGAAGAAACAGGCCGGGGTGTGTATGAGGATAAAATCACCAAAAATATATTTGCAACAGAGTATGTATATCATAGCATCAAATATGACAAAACAGTAGGGGTTATTGAAGATAATGAGTACGAAAGTTTCCAGAAAATTGCGGAGCCTGTCGGCATTATCATGGGGATTACCCCGGTAACGAATCCGACATCCACCACAATGTTCAAAGCACTGATTTCCATCAAAACGCGTAACCCGATCATCTTCGGTTTCCACCCATCTGCACAGAACTGTAGCCGGGAAGCTGCCAAAATTTTGCGAGATGCTGCAGTGAAGCATGGTGCTCCAGCGGATTGTATCCAGTGGATAGATGATCCTTCAATGGATCGTACAAACGCGCTGATGAATCATAACGATGTGGCGCTCATTCTGGCAACAGGCGGGTCAGGCATGGTACGGGCGGCATACAGCTGTGGTAAACCGGCACTGGGCGTAGGGCCAGGGAACGTACCTTGCTTTATTGAGAAAAGCGCAGATATCAATCAAGCGGTAACGGATCTGATTTTGTCCAAATCGTTTGATAACGGCATGATCTGTGCTTCCGAGCAAGCAGTCATCATCGAAGAACCGATCTTTGATCAGGTGAAAAAGAAAATGATCGCGAACGGCTGTTACTTCGTCAACAAGGATGAGGCTGCGAAACTGACCGCAGGTGCGATTAATGCTGAGAAATGTGCGGTGAACCCGGCGATAGTTGGTCAATCTGCAGTCAGCATTGCGCAAATGTGCGGTATCGAGGTCCCTGCTAACACCAAAATTCTCGTAGCCGAGATTGAAGGGGTAGGTACAAAATTCCCGTTGTCGGCTGAAAAACTAAGCCCGGTACTGGCTTGTTACAAAGTGAAAACGGCAGCTGAAGGGATTGAGCGTGCAGCAGAAGTGGTTGCTTTTGGCGGCATGGGTCACTCCTCTGTTATTCATTCGACGAACGAAGAAGTCATTGGCAAATTCGCAGAGCGTCTGCAAACCGGACGGATTATCGTGAATTCGCCATCTACACACGGTGCCATCGGTGACATCTACAACACCAACATGCCGTCACTGACGTTGGGCTGCGGATCGTATGGACGTAACTCGACTTCTTCCAACGTAACCGCTGTGAACTTAATCAACGTGAAAAGGGTGGCTCGCCGTACCGTGAATATGCAGTGGTTCAAAGTGCCGAACAAAGTCTACTTCGAAAAAGGTGCAACACAGTATCTTGCCAAAATGCCGGACATCACACGCGTAGCCATTATTACCGATGCGATGATGGTCAAACTCGGTTATGTGGAAAAAGTAGAGCACTATCTGCGTCAACGTCAAATGCCAGTAGCTATTGAAGTGTTCTCTGATGTCGAACCCGATCCATCGACAACAACGGTAGATCGCGGTACAGAAATGATGCGCCGCTTCCAGCCAGACTGCATTATCGCACTCGGTGGGGGATCACCGATGGATGCTGCCAAAGCGATGTGGCTGTTCTATGAATATCCTGACACAGACTTTAACGACTTGAAGCAAAAATTCATGGATATCCGCAAACGGATCTACAAATATCCACGTCTCGGCGTGAAAGCGAAATTCGTAGCGATTCCGACAACTTCGGGCACAGGTTCGGAAGTAACATCGTTCGCGGTTATTACAGATAAAAATCAAGGAAATACCAAATATCCGCTGGCAGATTACGAGTTGACACCAGACGTGGCGATCGTGGATCCTGAGTTTGTATATACTCTGCCTAAAACGGCTGTCGCAGACACAGGTATGGACGTACTGACGCATGCGATCGAAGCGTATGTCTCCGTTATGGCGAATGATTACACGGATGGACTCGCGATCAAAGCGATTCAACTGGTATTCCAATACCTCGAGCAATCGGCGCTGCAAGGTGACAAATTGGCTCGTGAGAAAATGCATAACGCTTCGACGATTGCCGGTATGGCTTTTGCCAACGCATTCCTGGGCATTAACCACAGCTTGGCGCACAAATGGGGCGGTCAGTACCACACTGCACATGGACGTACCAATGCGATCCTGATGCCGCACGTCATTCGCTACAATGCGAAAAAACCGACGAAGTTTGCATCGTTCCCGAAATATTCGCACTTTGTGGCAGATGAGCGTTATGCCGAAATTGCCCGCATTCTGGGATTGCCTGCACGTACAACAGAAGAAGGGGTGACCAGCCTCATCAATGCCATTCGCAAACTGAATAAAACATTGGGTATTGAAGAGTCGTTCCAAGAAATCGGATTCGATGCCAAAGACTTTGAGGCACATGTCGATTATCTGGCAGACCGCGCATTCGAGGACCAATGTACAACAGCCAATCCAAAACTGCCGCTGGTGACTGAACTGGCAGATGTGTACCGCAACGCTTTCTACGGCAAGTTTGAATAACAACTAAAGCAGCAGTATGATTCAGGCATATAGTCAGGGTTCCCCGTAAGGGGAGCCCCGATTGCCGTCTTTCCTGTAAAAAAAGGTATAACGTAATCCTTGCAGTTGTCTTTTTTAAAAGAGGTTACACGGAATCCGTGATGTTACTTTTTGAACCAGGTATTCACACCATAACGAAGAGGGAAGAAAGAACTGAAGAAGCGAAGCGCTCGCCTTTATCCCCGTATTTTACCCTTAAAAAATAGAATCAATAAAATTCGGGGGTAACAGCGATCGGAAGTTGTTCTGTCCGCGCAGTGGCTAAGTGTGAATTTGCAGGGTTCACCATGACACAGCACAGGTGGAGTGAGGATGGTCACAAACTTTGTGATAAAAATCACAGATGATGAAAGAACGAAGTCGTATACTGAAAATGTAAGAAAAACATTCATCCGCGGTTCCGGTTCCCAAGTAGAGAGAACATGTTCCGGCTTACATGTGAAAAATATCACATTAATCGCGGCTCTGGGCACAGATGAGACGAGTGAAGCATCCTGTCATGTGTCCGGAAATCCAAATTTGTGGAGGGATTACTATGTCGGTGATCGAAAAAGATGTCAAACAACAAACAGGTTGGAGAAACTTTACCAAAGGAACATGGACGAAATCCGTAGATGTGAATGATTTTCTAGTACGCAACTTATCACCTTACTATGGCGACGAAGCATTTCTTGCAGGTGCAACTCAGAATACAAAAGAGTTATGGGATATCGTATCCGATCTGACCAAAAAAGAGCGCGATAATGGCGGGGTACTCGATGTTGACGTAAACACGCCAGCAACGATTGTTTCTCACCAACCCGGTTATCTGGATAAATCCAAAGAGCAGATTGTTGGTGTTCAAACGGATGCTCCATTCAAACGTTCCATTCAGCCATTCGGTGGAATTCGCATGATGATTGATGCTTGTGAAGCTTATGGTTTTGAAATGCCTCAAGGCGTCATTGATATATTTACGAACATCCGCAAAACACATAATCAGGGCGTATTTGATGCTTATACATCCGAAATGCGTGCAGCACGTAAAGCAGGGATTATTACCGGTCTGCCTGATGCTTACGGCCGTGGCCGGATCATCGGTGACTATCGCCGGGTAGCTCTGTATGGCGTGGACTTCCTGATTCGAAATAAAAAAGGTGAGCTGAATGCGCTTGAAGTCGATGTGATTGATGAAGATGTCATTCGCCTGCGTGAAGAACTGTCTGAGCAGATTCGTGCATTGCAAGAATTGAAACAACTGGGTGAAATGCATGGTTTCGATATTTCGTTGCCAGCCACAACCGCAAAAGAAGCGTTCCAATGGCTCTACTTCGGTTACCTGGCTGCGATCAAAGAGCAAAATGGTGCGGCAATGTCGCTCGGACGTGTTTCTTCGTTCCTTGATATTTACATTGAACGTGATTTGCAAGAAGGCTTGCTAACTGAAGAACAGGCTCAAGAACTGGTTGACCATTTTGTTATGAAACTGCGGATCGTCAAATTCCTGCGTACGCCAGATTATAATGAATTGTTCAGTGGAGACCCAACATGGGTAACTGAATCCATCGGTGGCATGTCCGTAAATGGAGAAACCCGTGTTACGAAAAACAGCTTCCGTTTCCTGCACACCCTGAACAACCTTGGCCCTGCACCTGAGCCGAACCTGACTGTACTTTGGTCCACAAAGCTTCCGGAGGCTTTCAAACAATACTGTACGAAAGTATCCATCGAAACGAGCTCCATCCAGTATGAAAATGATGATCTGATGCGTCCGATCTACGGAGACGATTATGGTATTGCTTGCTGCGTATCTGCGATGAAAATCGGGAAACAAATGCAGTTCTTCGGCGCTCGTGCGAACCTGGCAAAAGCATTGCTGTATGCAATCAACGGCGGTCGTGATGAGAAATCGGGAGCACAAGTTGGACCTGAATATCCGGCGATCACAAGCGAAGTGCTGGAGTACAATGAAGTTATGAAACGTTTCAAACCGATGATGGAATGGCTCGCCAAACTGTATATGAACTCACTCAACGTCATTCACTACATGCATGACAAATACAGCTATGAGCGTATTGAAATGGCCCTACATGACCGTGACATTGTACGTACGATGGCTTGTGGTATTGCTGGTCTCTCGGTTGCAGCAGACTCTCTGAGTGCCATCAAGTATGCGAAAGTCAAACCGATCCGCAACGAACAAGGCATCGCAATTGATTTTGAAATTGAAGGCGACTTCCCTTGTTACGGTAACAATGAAGACAGTGTCGATAGCATTGCAGTTGAACTGGTGGAAAGCTTCATGGGCATGATTCGCAAACACAAAGCGTATCGTAATGCGATCCCAACACAGTCTGTACTGACGATCACATCGAACGTAGTGTATGGCAAAAAAACAGGTACAACACCTGATGGCCGTAAAGCAGGCGAACCGTTTGCTCCAGGGGCGAACCCAATGCATGGTCGGGATAAAAAAGGTGCACTGGCATCCCTTGGCTCAGTAGCCAAACTGCCGTACGAACACAGCCTTGACGGGATCTCTAACACATTCTCCATCGTGCCTAAAGCACTCGGAAAAGAGTCAGACACACGTAAATCCAATCTGGTTGCCATGATGGACGGTTATTTTGGTCAAGGGGCACACCATCTGAACGTGAACGTATTTGATCGCCAGCAGTTGATTGACGCGATGGATCACCCGGAAAACTATCCGCAGTTGACTGTACGGGTATCCGGTTACGCGGTTAACTTCATCAAACTGACACGTGAGCAACAACTCGATGTCATTAACCGGACCTTCCACGGTTCGATGTAACACGGGCTTAACTTAACAGTTCATAGGAGATAGGAGTAGAACCTCCATATTAAACGCACAGCGGATGCGATACAGAAAGGAAGAGGCAGCATGGTTAATGGACATATTCATTCACTCGAAACTTTCGGGACGGTTGACGGCCCAGGCATCCGCTTCGTGCTTTTTATGCAGGGATGTCTGCTCAAATGCCAGTATTGTCACAATCCGGATACATGGGCACTGGATGGTGGCAGGGAAATGAGTGTGGAGGAGGTACTGGCTGAAATCGAGCCATACCTGTCCTACTATCGCAGTTCCGGCGGAGGACTTACGGTATCCGGCGGGGAGCCAACATTACAGGCTCATTTTGTAGCCGAAGTTTTCAAAGAAGCGAAACGCCGCTGGGGATTGCATACTACGCTGGACAGCAACGGTTTCAATGAACCGGATCGGATTCATGATTTGTTAGATAACACGGACCTGGTTTTGTTGGATCTGAAGCACATTAATGATGAGAAACATATCAAGCTGACAGGTAAATCCAACGAGAGAACATTGCGCACCGCACAATGGTTATCGGACAATGGACGAAAAATGTGGATTCGCCACGTGTATGTGCCAGGGATTCACAATGAGGAAGAAGACTTGCTTAATCTGGGGCGGTTTATTGGAACGCTAAATGGAGTCGAGAAGTTCGAAATCCTGCCTTATCATCAGATGGGTATTTACAAATGGCAGGCGCTGGGGAAAGCCTATCCGCTTGACGGTGTTCCTTCTCCGAGTGATGAGGAAGTAGAACGAGCGTATCGTTTGATTGAACAAGGTCGTACGGAAACAGCTGGCGTGGCTTGTTCCAATAAGTAAATATTTATATATAGATCTACCAACCAAGCAGTCTTTGCGAACATGTTTCGCAGGGGCTGTTTTTTTACTGTTATCAATTGTAAATGCAAGATTATTTGTCCAGTGAAGGATTTTATCCCTCTATTGATGAATTGTCATCCTTACGATGTAAGCTACAACTTTTTATAATCAGAGTGTAAAGCCAAATGCTCAATATCTTGAGGGGGGTCATACGAATGAAAAAAGGAATGACATTACTGCTTTCATTATTGCTTATCGCATCATGGACATTGGCAGGTTGTTCGAGCTCAACTAACGAGCCACAACAGGGAGCAGGCAATACGCCTGCGGAGCCAAGCAAGGAACCGGTTGAGATGCTTCTCCGTCACACTCAGGTGGGTGCCGACAAACAAAAAAGGCTGGCCATTCTGCAGGACGTTGTGGCCAAAGTGGAGAGCGAAGTACCTAACCTGACCTTTACACTGGACGGAGTTGAATCCGATGTAAACCGTAAGGAGAAGCTTCGTGGTGAGATGGCAGCAGGCAATCCGCCGGATATCTTCGAATTGTTCGGTAGTCCGGACTCCAAAGTATATGCCAAGGAAGGCATGTTGTTAGATCTCACGCCGATCTTGCAAGAACTGGGCATTCAGGACCAATTCTCATCACTTGAGCCATTTACCTATGAAGGCAAAGTGTACGGACTGCCTATTGGCGGATCGGGTGAAGGATTCTTCTACAATAAAGAGTACTTTACGCAAAAAGGTTGGAAAGCGCCTTCAACAATGGCTGAGCTGGATAATATGCTCGCTGAGATCAAGGCTGATGGCAAAGTGCCACTTGCTTCTGCTTCCAAAGCAGGCTGGGTTCCACTCATGTTAACAAACCATCTGTGGTCCCGTTACGCTGGACCTGATATTACGGCGAAGTTTGCTACAGGCGAAGCCAAGTGGACTGATCCAGGCGTTGTCGCAGGATTCGCGAAGCATAAGGAATGGGTGGATAAAGGTTACTTCAAAAAAGGCGAGCTTGGCTTTGAGTATGCAGAATATACAACTCAATTTACGAGTGGTGAAGCGATTCTGATGTACGACGGTACATGGAAATCGTCTGTATTCAAGGAAGGACAGAGCGGTGAGTCACTCATTGGCAAGGTTGGTTTCTTCAATATGCCTCCAGTAGAGAACGGTGCAGGAGATCAAACAGCCCTGATGCGTGACGTCAATAACGGATACGGCTTCTCCGCAGCGGTTGCGGATGATCCTCAGAAGCTTGCGGCTGTTAAAGCCTTTATCAAAAACTTCTACAACGAAGATATGCAAGTTCGTGGACTCGTAGAAGACGGTGTGTTACCAGCAATGAAATTGGATGAAAAAGTGCTGACAGACAGCATCACTGACGATTTGATGAAAGAAATCGTAGCTGTTCTGAATGCATCGCAGACTTCATTCCCGGCTTTCGATGCACTCGTTCAAGCCGATGTAACGACAGAGATCAGTAACTTGCAAATTCAGAAGCTGGTTGGTGGACAGACGACACCAGAGAAAATGGCTGAAGAATTGCAGAAGGTTCAGGAAGAGGCTAATGCTTCAGTAGAATAATCGATCTTTAAGCGAAGAAGAGTACCTGCTAACACCATGCTGGTTTACCCCGGTTGGAACACTGCCGGGGTAAAACCCTTGGTCCTATCTAGAGAATTATACTGCTGAGGAATCTGCTCTATATACGAGCATAAGAAGTTGAAGTCACTGAAGGAGGTAGATCATGAATACTTCACTCCGCAGCCCGCTGATCTATACGTTGTTTGTGTTGCCGGCACTGATCTTGTTTATCATGTTTTTCCTGTATCCTATCGGCAGTTCGCTCTATTACAGTCTGACCAGTTGGAACGGTGTATCCGCAGAGCCGCGTTTTGTGGGACTGTCCAACTATGCAAAAGCATTGACAGATGAACGTTTTTGGATTTCTACGCGCAATAACGGTTTCTTTATCGCATTTTCGGTTTTGATCCAGGTGCCTCTCATTGTGCTGTTTTCCCTGCTCATTGCAAACGTGAAGAGATTGAAGGGATTATACAAAACAGCCGTCTTTTTGCCGTCCATTATGTCAACGGCCGTCATCGGTATTCTGTGGGGATTCATATACGAGCCTAACATCGGCCTGTTGAATCAGTTACTTGAAACCGTGGGTATTTCGCCAGTCTATTGGCTATCCGATAATCGGTTCGCAATGATATCCATTCTCGTAACCAATGCTTGGCAGTGGACAGGATTTTATATTGTCATGGTCTTGGCGGCCATTCTGGCTATTCCAAAGGATCTGGATGAAGCGGCAGCCATTGATGGAGCAACAGCCGTACAAAGAGCTTTCAAAATTACATTGCCACTTATCAGACCTATCATTTCCGTCGTCATCATGTTATCCATTGCCGGGGCGATGAAGGCAGCAGATATTGTTCTGGTTATGACCAAAGGTGGACCTGCAGGCTCTACCGAAGTGCTTGCTACGTATATGATCAAATATGCAATTACCAATTTCAAATACGGTTATGGCAATACGATTGCGGTTCTGATCTTTGCTCTGACGCTTGTGCTCACCGCGGTATATCAGTTGCTGGTGGCGAGACGCAACGAAAGGGTGGAATATTGATGGTAAAAAACATAAAAGGCAGTATACCTCATGTTTTGTTGATGTTGTATCTACTTGCGATTCTGTTTCCCTTTTTATTCGTAATCTTTTCTTCATTTAAGCAGGATAACAACGAAATTGCACTGAATCCGTTCGGTCTGCCTTCCACTTGGGTGTTTAATAACTACGTTGAGGCTTGGGTAAATGCCAAGATTGGAACGTATTTCTGGAACAGCATGTACATTTCGGTCTTGTCCTCAGTCGGAACCATTGTGCTTGGTGCTATGTTTGCTTTTGCTATAACGCGGATGAGACACCGCAAATGGAGCATGTTATTGTACAGTCTCATTCTGGCGGGCATGCTGATTCCAAATAATGCGCTCATGCTGCCGATTTATTTGCTTGTCCGCAAGCTCGGCATTTTGGATACTCATTTGGCGCTGATCATTCCTTATGTTGCGAATGCAATTCCGTTCACAATTATTATTTTGGCTGCTTTTATGCGGTCACTCCCTGGAGAAATTGAGGAAGCCGCGGTTATGGATGGGTTGAGGGCTCCGGGTATCTTTGCTAGAATAGTGATACCCCTTACAGTTCCAGCCATTGTTACGGTGTTTATCGTGAATTTCCTCGGCAACTGGAACGAATTTTTACTCGCCAACTATTTCTTATCCACCGATAAACTGCGTACATTGCCTGTCGGCATGGTCCAGTTTCGTGATCAGTATCAAATGAATTATGCCCAGATGTCAGCAGGCATTGTATACAGTGTTGTACCGGTTGTTGTAATCTACGCCATATTGCAGGAGAAAATCATTGAAGGCGTAACGGCAGGTAGTGTTAAAGGTTAATTAACGATGCGTTATATAGGGAGAACGGGAAATGAACTTGCGGATGAAGCTGGCCATGGCATTTCTGTTGCTCATCATTGTACCGATGTGCACGCTTGGAATCGGCATGTTCTTGGTCACATCACATACGATTGAGAAAAAATACAATCAGCAGTCTGAATATGCACTCCAGGCGATCAGCTATAATATCGAGAATGTTTTTCAGCAGATCAACAATGTCACGGACAACGGCATTGCCACATCGGTATTCCAGATGGCTTTGAACGCCAAAGATCCTAGCAAACAGGACCTTGGAATCGGTAATCAATTGTCGCTGAATGCCAGCCAGCGTAATTTCCGTTCCCTTTTATACAACTACCCGTTTATTAGTTATGCCTTCTTGTATGATTTGCGTCCGCGTTCGTCTCAAGATAACCAGATCGTTTCTATATTTACGAAAGAAAATTTTCAAGCGCTTCCTTTCCAACAATTTAAGGTTCATCCAATATTCAAAGAAATCCAGGAACTCAACGGCGTGCCCAAATGGCTGGCCCCTCTGGAATATCCTGAACTGACGGGCGTAGAGCCTGTCTTTACTCAGATTCGGTTGGTCAAGGAACTCAGTTATTTTCAGAATATTGGGGTCCTTGTCGTTCAGATTAAAAAAGGGGAGATGGACCGCATCTTCCGCCATCTGCAGATAAGTGATCCTGCACAGGATACTTCATTCCTGCTCATCAATGAAGAGGGTCTGATCGTATACGATCCTTCCGGACGCTACAGCGGAGAGAAGATGGAGAATCTGGGTGTGCGTTCTGGAATTTACGGACCAGGGTTCAGCAGCACCAGAGCAGTGTTCGATGGCAGTGAAAGCATCATTTCACAATATCATCTGAAAAACTATAACTGGAGTCTGGTCAGTGTCACTTCATGGGAAGCATTATCGGCAGAGACGAATGTGTTTGCTGGCTGGTCGATTATTATCATTCTGCTGTGCCTGCTTGCTGCGATGGTTTTCAATGTGTTCTTCATGAACCGGATTACCGGCAATATTGCGGTACTCGTACGATTCATGAGGCGTGTAGATGACGGGGACTTTAATGCCCGGGTCGAAGGAAGTGGCTTTGACGAGATGCAGCTGCTTGCCCAAGGGTTCAACGAATTGCTGGATCGCATCGGCGGTCTGTTCCGACGTGTGCGTGCAGAGCAGGAACAGAAGGCCAAGGCAGAACTACGCGTGCTTCAAGCCCAGATCAAACCTCATTTTCTATTTAACACGCTGGAATCCATTAACGGACTAGCCATGAGGGGAGAAGGGCGTAAAGTAAGTGAAATGGTGACACGTCTTGGCAATATGCTGCGGATCAGTATTCAGGATCAGGAGGAGATCTCGCTTAGTGAGGAGTTAAGGCACTTGCAGAGTTATCTTGAGATCCAGCATTACAGGTTTAGTGATTTGTTCCGGTACGAGATTGACATTCCATCTCATCTGTACACCTCATCTATACTCAAGCTAACCCTCCAACCTCTTGTGGAAAATAGTATTCAGCATGGGTTCGAGGGAATCGAATATCAGGGTGTACTTCGGATCAGTGCATTTGTGGAAAGGAATAACTTGGTGCTTCGAGTTGAGGATAATGGTATCGGTATTCCCCAGGAAATGTTGGCTCGATTCGAATACATGGCAGAAGACCCGCCTGAATACATCATGGCTGAGGGAACGAAGCAGCTGTCTTCAATGGCAGAGCGTCGAGGGCTGGGTTTAAGAAGTGTTGCAGATCGGATAAGGATTCAATATGGGGCCGGATACGGGGTGTTTATATGTTCCTCTCCGGGACATGGCACTATCATTCAATGTATTATTCCACAATATGAGCAGGGGGAAGATGAATGAATCTAACCGCGTTGTTGGTTGACGATGAGCTGCCGATTTTGGAGAATTTGAGTTTTATCTTGCCATGGGAAGACATGGGCATTGAAATTGTAGGTACGGCCAGAAGCGGGTCCGAAGCACTGGATAAAGTTGCTGAATGTCACCCTGACATCATGTTATGTGATATTCGCATGCCCTCTATGGATGGTCTGGAACTAATTCAAATATTGCGGGAACAAGGTGAAACTTGCGAGATTATTTTGCTGACAGGATATCAGCAGTTTGAGTATGCTCGTACGGCCATTCGTTACAATGTCCATGAATACATATGCAAACCAATCGATTACCTGGATCTGGAACAGAAATTGCGTGAGCTTGCTAGTCAGATTCAGAAGAAACGGTTGGAAGTGGAGGCTGAACGCCACCGCAAATCGGAGATGGAAGTATGGGTAAGGCACAAACATATCATTGACCTGATGCGAAAAGAGGAAGATTCATTATATTCTTCCCCTCCTTCTTCCTCCGAACCACAGGCATCTTCGTTACGATATATCCTGCTACTTATCGATGTGTCAGGTTATTTTAAACATTCGATCGGATGGTCTGGGGCTCGGCACCAAAGCTGGCATGGAATGGTCCGTTCCAAACTTAGGGAGATTACAGACCGGATTTATGAAGGAACTCTGCTGATTTCGGCCCGTAAGGGAGAATGGTGCATGTTGGTGGAGGCGTCAGATGAATGGAGACTGCGAGCAGATGCACTGGCTCAACAGGTCCAGTTGGAACTAGATACGACATTTGAGATAGGTTCAGGCATGAAGACAAGGGTCATTCAGGATGTTATGCCTGTGAAACTGAATGATCAGATGGCTGAGCGATACCGGCACTGTCAGCGATTACTAATCATGAATGATTCTAATCAGCGCAGCGATGCGCAGGAACAAGAATCTGCTGAGCACTCTATCATGTCATCCAAAGAACCTTCCAGCAGGACAACAATGTGGATTACAAAAGAGGATTTGGACTTGATCACCCGCTGGATCAAACAGGGAAATAAACAAGGATTGATAGAACTGCTAGTGAGGCTCAAACATCAGATGAGCGAGCATAAAAGTACGCTGGATGGCGTAGCCGAAAATAGTCTGCGTTTTCTGCTGGTACATATGCTTCGTGAATTGCGCGAAGTACATGTCATGGCTGAACAGGACGAAATGCACTTCTGGAGCGCATTGCATTCAGCAACCTCCATCAAGGAATTAATCGAACTGGCGGAGGCACTTGCTTATGTTTGTCATGATAAGAAAAGTGTACCTCGCCCCTCTGTGTCTGAGCTGATCAGTTCTGCGTGCGAGTATATGAACGCCAGATTGGAATGTGATCTGGGCATTGATGAGGTAGCTGATTGGCTGGGCATCAGTCCGGGCTACTTTTGCCAGCTGTTCAAAAATCAGATGGGTGTAACCTTTGTTGAATATATGACCCATAAGCGAATGGAGAGTGCGGCCTTATTATTGAGTACAACGGAATGGAGTATTACAGCCATTGGAGAAGCGACGGGGTATAAGGAACGGCGATATTTCTCCAAGGTGTTCCATAAACATTTTCACATGAAACCATCAGAATTCAGGTCAAACCAAAGAGCAGGTTCATAATGGGGAGGAAAGCATGCGTATGAATTCGATCGATCAGCTTTCGTTGGAACAGCGGGTAGGACAGATGTTTATGTGTGGATTCCATGGACAGCATGCTGATGAACAGATCAATCAACTGATCCGTGATTATCATGTTGGAGGCGTCATTTATTTCAGGCGGAATGTGGAAAGCGTAGACCAGTTAAAACGACTGTCTGCCGACTTGCAAGCGATCGCAGCTGAAGCCGGAGATTTACCTCTGATGATCTCCGTGGATCAAGAGGGTGGGATGGTGGCCCGGATTGACAAAGAGGGAGTGACCCAGGTACCTGGAAACATGGCGCTTGGAGCGACGGGGAATCCGGTCTATACCCTTGAATGCGCACAGATTCTAGGTCAAGAGTTAAAAAGCATCGGTATCGATATGAACCTCGCTCCAGTGTTGGATGTAAATAATAACGTTCTTAATCCGGTCATCGGGGTGCGCTCCTATGGCGAGAATGCGGAGAGCGTAGCTTCTCACGGTGCAGCAGCCATCAAAGGATATCAATCCCAAGGCGTTGCTGCAACAGCCAAACATTTCCCTGGACATGGAGATACAGCGGTGGATTCACATCTCGGTATGGTCACTGTACCTCATGAACGTAACAGGCTGAATGAGGTGGAACTTCTGCCGTTCCATCGCGCTATTGAGGCCGGAGTGGATGCCATCATGACTGCTCACGTCGTCTTCCCGGCGATTGAACCGGAGCCGATTCCAGCTACATTGTCCCGTAAAGTGTTGACGGGGCTGTTACGCGAAGAAATGGGCTTTGACGGCATTATTATTACAGACTGTCTGGAAATGCATGCGATATCAAAGCCATATGGTGTGGCCGAAGCAGCCATTCGTGCCGTGGAGGCAGGTGCTGATCTAATTCTGGTCAGTCACACACTGCAAGATCAAGTCTCTGCTGTGGAAGCCGTTGTCGAAGCCGTTCGCACTGGGCGAATTGAAGAAGCTACCATTAACCAGGCATTGGAACGTATTATTTCATGGAAGGCAGCGCGTTGTGGTCAGTGGGAGCATACGTTTGTCTCCATGGAAGAGGATGATGCTGTATCGGATGGGTCTGATGAGGATGGGATCACGTTCTCAACAAAAGAGAAAGATGAATCATCAAGGTCGCTGGCCTCCTTCGAATCCAGGTTGGATGAGATTGCCTCCAATAGTATTACTGTAGTTCAGAATGATGGATTGCTTCCCTTAAACCCTGAAAAGAATGTGTATGTCATCTGGCCGGAGGTTGTGCAACGCACAGAAGTGGATGAACCATGGTCTCATACAGATTCGCTTGGCGTGGCGTTATCGCAGCTGAGAGCCGGAGTTCGGGAGCACAAAATAACGACACAGCCTTCTTATGATGAAGCGGACGAGATACTCAAGAATGTGTCGGAGGAAGATCAAATCATCGTATGTACTTACACTTCCGCAGGCCATCTTCCGAAAGGGCAACATCATTTGGTTCAAAAACTTAGTGAGAAGCATTCCCTGATTGTAGTCGCTCTGCGTAATCCATACGATCTATTGGAGATTCCGACGCCGGGAAGTTATGTATGTACGTACGAGAACACTCCTGCAGTGGTTCGCGCATTGTCCCTCGTTTTAACAGGTGAATTGCAGCCAACAGGACGCTTGCCCGTCAGTTTGCGTTAGCAAATTCGAAAACTCTATATCTCTAAATCTCTCTGTGGCATGGTGCTTATTCAACCATGTCTTGAGGGATTTTTTTATTGGAAAATGCGGCGGGTTTTAATACAGATTTCACTCCAAGTCGAAGGTGTGATAGATAACTATTTTCATAGTGTTTTCGCTCTATTAAATGTTTACAATTCTTATCAAATATTTTTAGCAACTTTTCCCGGTACTAAGCGTCTAATAGTATGACTTTTTGAGGGGGATATTTATAAAATGGGAGCAGAAGGAGCCAAAGACAAAGAATGAATTTGAAGAAGAAATTATCCATACTTACCGCTTTAGCTGTATTCCAAGCGTTTGCAGCGATTCCAGCGAATGCACTAGCAGCCGATCAAAGTGATACAACAACAACAAATACAGCCAATGTAAAATCCGTGGAGGTTGTGAAGAAAGAACAAACAATCTCGGAATCGGATGTAAAGTCTGGGTCAGATACAAAACAGCCTGATAACAATGAAGTCGAAGGAACAAACCCGGTGACGAATGAACCTACCGGTACAGATGTTACTCCGATTGACCCTGTTACAGACCCTGCTGATGGAGAGGATGCGGAAGAGGAAACAACAGTTCCGACAGCTCCAGTTGAGGTTGAGCAACCATCTACAAGCGGTCAATCTGTAGCCGGAAGTAAAGGCGGAGATCTGACACTTTATATGAACAGCAACAAAATGGTGCAAGACGGCAAAACATATCTTGCCGGACAGCCGATGGCTGTTAAAAATGGAGTATCTTATGTAGCGATCCGCGCACTGGTTGATCGGGTTGGTTATGAAGTGAAATATGACAATACAACCAAAGAAACCATTATTATTAGTGGCGAAGATGAGCTTCGCTTCAAAACAAATAGTAGCATTTACACTGTTAACGGTGAATCCAGAACGATGAAAGGCCCTGCCTATCAACAAAAAAATACGTTCATGGTGCCACTGACATCGATTACTCAGGCACTTAATATTACTTATAAAGTTAATCAGTCTGCCAAGACTGTTGTACTGAACCTGAATACCAAACCTGTAGCCAGCTTCACAGTACAAAAAGAGATCTTTGTAGGAGACACGGTGACATACAACACCAAATCCAGCTCTCCAAAGGGATTTGACATCGTAGACGAGCGCTGGACTGGCCGTCAGGATTCGTTTGACCAACCAGGTACATATACGGTAACGTATGCTGTCCAGGATTCGAGCGGACAATGGAGTGATCCATACTCTGTTACGATTCAAGTTCAGAAACCGAATCTTCCCCCTGTAGCGATGTTTACGACAGACAAGGAAGAATACAAAATGGGTGAAAAGATCACGTACATTGATCAGAGCACTGATGATGAAAATGCTATTGTAAAAACTGAATGGGAAAACAATGCTCTGGCATTCTTTGTTCCGGGTCCAAAAACAGTAACAATTACCGTTACGGACAAACATGGTGCTAGTAACAGCTATACCAAGAATGTCAATATCACAAATGAAACTCTGTATACTATCTCTGATTTTAATCAGTTGTTCACGCCGGTAGGTGATAAGTTCAGCTTCAACGGCAGTGAAGTTCCTGCCATGGAGAAAGTTCCGTACACTTATTACGATGAGCAAAGTGTTCTGATTCGTAGTAACAGTCCGGAAACCGTTAATTCGGAAGGGATTGTGTACAAAGAGTCTTCAATCGGTCAGACCCGTTTCATGATTCACCATGTAAATAACACCGGTAAAAACGTAAAAATGTACGTTGTTGCTACGAATAATAATATGTACGCAGCAACATTAGAGCAGCAAAATGTGGGCTTCGCGGGTCCTTCGCCATTTGCAACAGTAGCCGGAAGGTTATCGATTGAGCGTTGGTTCCAGTCCATGCAAGATGGCACTGGAAAATTGAATGTTGTGTTGCAGCCAGGAGAGAGCAAATTGATTCTTACTGAACTCAATGCTCTTCCTATGAAGCAAGGGCAAGTAATTTCACTGTATTCTGATGTTTTCAGCGACTACAGGCTGGATTACAACATTATCATGATCGAAGAAAATAAAGATCCGATGGCTGTATGGTCCACACTGCCTGTTCTGGATCGTGACGGTGTGCACAACCGTGGTACGTACCCGAATGCAACACGTGTCATCACGTATGACCAAGAAGTAGGTTCGAAGCCCGCTCGTCTGCCACTTGGGGATAATGCAAGTGACCCGAATCTGGTCGGCACAGACCCTATGGCCTATACGGAAGCTTCTAACGCGGGTAACTTCGGCGTACTTTACAAAATTACACTGAACAATGTGGCTCCGCGCACGCTGATCTCATTCAACCCTCGTGGTGGTAGATACTCGGGTGTAGCACTTGTTAATGGTCAGGTTGTGCAGATTTCGAATGGCAGCAAATCGTTAAGTGCACCAAATGAACAAAGTGTACTCTATCGCACAGGTTCGTACGGCGAAGCTGTAACGATTGTGTTCTCGGCTGCACCAGGAAGCAATTTGCCGGTTAACCTGCTGTTCACACCGCTTCCGACAGAGAAGTAATTGTTTCACCTGTTACCTAGGACGGACGGTTTGGTGTGAAGTTATAAGGTATTATCCTGTCACCCCCAAAGTCGCCCGAAGGATTGATCATCTGAACCGTCAGAAGAAGGAGTTGTCCCCAAGTCATGCAAATGACCGGGGGCAGCTCTTTTTTAGTCACGCTTGTAATTAGCGGTATCCAAGCGCTTTCGTTGACTATGAACTTCATTTAAGGCATTATTAGTAGTATATAAATCAAGCATAAGTATCAGCATTTGCATAATTTGATTCCACAGGCTAACGGGTACAATACCTAGACGAATAAAACCATTTCGATCTAAGTATTGCTAGAAATGAAGTTGCTCTTTGGGGGTTATGCAGAATGCTCAAATGACAGGAGGTGCTTTAGATCATGCTGTCGACAGAACAGATTATTACTACCATGTCCTCGCAGGGGCTCCGCATTACGGATCAGCGGAAGACACTGGCCCGGTTATTTGCCGAATCCCCTGGGTATTTGACACCCAAGGACGTCTATGAATATATGGGTAAGACTTACAGCGGACTGAGTTTTGACACGGTGTACCGGAATTTGCGTGTCATGCAAGAATTGGGTGTGCTGGAGCAGGTCATCTTTGAAGATGGGGTGAAGTTCAGAGCACATTGCAGCGAGGATCACCATCACCACCATATGATTTGTTTGAAATGCCAAAAGACATATCCAATCGTTTTTTGCCCAATGCAGCTTGCAGATGCGCCTGAGCAATTCCAGGTTGTCGATCATAAATTTGAAGTTTTCGGGTACTGTAAGGACTGTGCTGAACATGTGCCAGCCAAAGTGTCATCTGGTCATCAGCACACTCACGGGAAGCACTGACGATGAAGTTATCCCGCAGACTGGTTCAGGCTCCCATTCGGGTGTATCGCAGCTATATCTCTCCTTTGAAGCCGCCGACATGTCGTTTCTATCCTACTTGTTCGGCTTACGCGATGGAGGCGATTGAGGTGCACGGTGCGTTCAAAGGATCACTGCTTGCGGCAAAGCGTATTGCGAAATGCCATCCATTTCATCCAGGCGGAGTGGATCTGGTGCCGCCCAAGGCTGAAAAGACTGTGATGGTATCGGATTAACAAGCCAATGGTCGATTTTACCGGTTTGAGTCGAATCAAGATTGCTGTCCACTTGACAAAGGAGGCAGTATTTCAGTATATTTTTGGTATGTATATCTGATCCAAAAGTTTGGTTTTCAGTAGTTCTATATGATTTCCAGTGAAGGGATAAGTACAGACACACCCCCAGTGCAGAGAGCCGGATGAGCTGAGAACCGGTCTGGGAGGAGGATGGAATATGGTCCCGGAGGAACCTCTTTCGAGTGTGCAGACGTTGATTAGAACGGCTGTCGTAAGGCCGAGGCGTGATCCAGCGTTAATGGGCGGTCGAAGGACCGGCAGAGCCTGTGGTTTGTGAAAAGCACGGGGAATTTGGGTGGTAACACGTGAGAGCAACTCTCGTCCCATACAGGGACGGGAGTTTTTTGTGTTCTTTTTTAGGCAAATGCAATGAAAAAGCACGACTATATGAAGGAGGAGAATTCATCTATGGCTGATCAAAAAACATTTTATCTGACAACACCGATTTATTATCCGAGTGACAAACTGCATATCGGGCACGCCTACACGACTGTAGCGGGTGACGCTATGGTTCGTTACAAACGTCTGCGTGGCTATGAAGTTCGTTATTTAACAGGAACCGATGAACACGGACAGAAGATTGAACGCAAGGCACAGGAGAAAGGACAGTCACCGCAGGCTTTTGTAGACGACATCGTGGTTGGCATCAAGGAACTGTGGAACAAACTGGATATTTCCAATGACGACTTCATTCGTACGACGGAGGAGCGCCACAAAACAGTGGTACAGGATATCTTTGACCGTTTGCTGAAACAAGGGGATATCTACAAGGGTGAGTACGAAGGTTGGTACAGTATCCCGGATGAGACGTATTACACGGAAACCCAACTGGTTGATGTGGAGAAGAATGACAAAGGCGAAATTATCTCGGCCAAAAGTCCGGATAGCGGACATCCGGTTGAGCTGGTAAAAGAAGAATCCTACTTCTTCCGGATGAGCAAGTATGCGGATCGTTTGCTGAGATATTATGAAGAGAATCCGGGTTTTATTCAGCCGGAGTCCCGCAAAAATGAAATGATCAACAACTTCATCAAGCCAGGTTTGGAAGATTTGGCCGTATCCCGGACAACTTTCGAATGGGGTGTCAAAGTTAAAGGCGATCCGAAACACGTTGTATACGTATGGATTGATGCGTTGTCCAACTACATTACAGCTCTGGGCTATGGTTCATCCGACGAATCGCTTTACAACAAATTCTGGCCTGCGGACGTGCATCTGGTAGGGAAAGAAATTGTTCGTTTCCATACGATTTACTGGCCGATTATGCTGATGGCATTGGACCTACCTTTACCGAAGAAAGTATTCGCTCACGGTTGGCTGTTGATGAAAGACGGCAAAATGTCAAAATCAAAAGGCAATGTCGTTGATCCGGTAACTCTGATTGACCGTTATGGTCTGGATGCACTGCGTTATTACCTGCTGCGTGAAGTTCCATTTGGTTCAGATGGTACATTTACTCCAGAAAGCTTTGTAGAACGTGTGAACTCCGATCTGGCCAATGACCTTGGAAACCTGTTGAACCGTACGGTAGCCATGGTGGACAAATATTTCGAAGGTAAAGCGCCTGAGTTTACTTCTGGTGTGACCGAATTTGATGCATCTCTTGAAGAAGCGGGTCTTGCTGCTGTGGAGAAAGTGGAGCAGGCTATGGAAAACTTGCAATTTTCCGTAGCGTTGACAGCGATCAGTCAGTTTGTTAGCCGCAGTAACAAATACATTGACGAGACTCAGCCTTGGGCTCTGGCTCGTGATGAAGCAAAACGCAATGAACTGGCATCGGTAATGTCGCATCTGATTGAAAGCTTGCGGATTGCTTCTATCCTCTTGCAGCCGTTCCTGACACGTGCTCCGCGCAAAATTTGGGAACAACTTGGCATTCAGGAAGGTGAACTGACGGCTTGGGATACAGCGAAGCAATGGGGTGTTATTCCAGCTGGCAACGCATTGCAGAAGGGTGACCCGATCTTCCCACGTCTGGACTCTGAGCAGGAGATTGCTTATATTGCTGAAGCGATGACTGGAGGCAAAAAAGCTGAAGCGCAGCCTGAGGCAGCTCAAGCTGATGCTGGAGGCTCTTCTGAAGCCGCTCAACCCGTCACAGCACCAGAAGGTAAAGAAGAGATCAGTATTGACGATTTCGCCAAAGTGGAACTGCGTGTCGCTCAAGTAATTGCTTGTGAACCGGTCAAGAAAGCCGATAAATTGCTGAAGTTGCAGCTGGATCTTGGCTATGAGCAACGTCAGGTTGTATCGGGAATCGCGAAGTTTTATTCACCTGAAGATATGGTTGGACGCAAAGTCATCTGTGTGACGAACCTCAAGCCTGTGAAATTGCGCGGTGAACTGTCCCAGGGCATGATCCTGGCCGCATCTCATGGCGACCAGCTTACTCTGGCAACGGTACCGGATAATATGCCTAATGGTGCACAAGTAAAATAATACTTTGAGGGTAAAACAAGGTTTTGATTTATATAGTTGTAATAGGAGGTGGCTCGATGAGAATCGGGTCACTTTTTATTTTGGGATGAAATCGGATCTGATAGGAAGAAAACAAGCATATACTGTTATGAACTCCGTGCTCAAGGAAAGAATGGATAGGACAAAGCGGCTTGACAAGTTCGAGCAGGTTACCTATAATTCTTTCAGTAATGTTTACGATTAAGAGATGCGGAGTGAATACTAGTGAAACTTTATAATGGAAGAAATCTAGACCAGTTAAACCGGACTCAAGTGACAGGTAGAAGAATGCATATGAAATTGTTGCTCAGCGGTCTGCTTGTTCTTAGTTTGCTCATATTGTCGGCATGCGGTCAGAATAATTCGGATAGTGCCAAGCTGGTGGAAGGCAAAGTGAATGTGATCACGAGCTTCTATCCTGTCTATGCGTTTACTTCCACTATTGGCGGGGAAGATGCAAATGTCATTAATTTGCTGCCCACAGGTGTTGAACCACATGACTGGACGCCGAAGAGCCAAGATATTGTGAATACATCCAAAGCCGAGTTGTTTCTATACAATGGTGCAGGTCTGGAAGGATGGGTCCCCAACTTCCTGAAGTCACTGAATAGCGATACCAAGGTGAAGTCAGTTGCAGTAAGTGAAGGGGTTACTCTATTGACTGCTGAAGGTGATGATGGACACGGTCATGGTGAAGAACAGGTGGATGAACATAGCGACGAACATGCTGATGAAGCTAACGCAGAGGATATCGCAGACCATCATGTGGACCCTCATACGTGGGTAAGTCCAAAATCGGCAATGGTAATGGCTGAAAATATCAAAAACAGCCTGGTTGAAGTAGACCCTGCACATAAAGAAGGATATGAACAACGTTACGAAGAGCTGCGGACCAAGCTGGAAACACTGGATCAGCACTTTACGGATGAATTGTCTAAAGTACCCAACAAGGAAATTGTCGTATCACACCAAGCCTTCGGGTACCTTGCACGTGACTATGGGTTGACCCAGCATGCCATTATGGGACTTTCTCCCGATGCGGAGCCTACAGGACAAGATATTGTGAAGTTGGCCAAGTTGGTGAAGGATGAAGGGATTAAATACATTTTCTTCGAAGAGTTGGTATCTGACAAACTGGCGAAAACTCTTGCCAATGAAGCGGGTGTAGAGACCATGGTCCTGAATCCGGTAGAAGGTTTAACCAAAGAACAGGCTACCAACGGGGATGATTATTTCACTCTGATGGAGAAAAATTTGCAAAATCTGCTGATCGCATTAAAATAAGATAGACTGAAGGATTCGATTGCAATCCTTATATATAATGAAGGGCGGCTTTGCCATGCAGCAAATCATGCCATTGTGCCATGATCCAATCATAGAGATCGAGAAACTATCATTTTCCTACGGTGACCAGCGAGTAATTGAAAATCTCGATTTTATGGTCCAGGAAAGGGATTTCGTCGGAATTATCGGTTCAAACGGGGCGGGCAAAACGACATTGCTGCGGATGTTGGTTGGACTTTTGCCTCCAGCCGAGGGAGATATCAAGCTATTCGGACAGTCGATCCGCCGTTTTAAGGATTGGGAACGGATTGGTTATGTTCCGCAAAAAAATGCGTTTAACCCATTGTTTCCTGCGACGGTAAGGGAAGTTGTGATGTCTGGCTTGTACAACAATAAGAATATGTTTCGCCGAATGTCGCGTAAATGTCAGCAGCAGTGCACAGATGCTATGCAGGTGATGCGGATTGAGGATTTGGCGAACAAACGGATTGGACAACTGTCAGGCGGACAGCAACAGCGTGTGTTTTTGGCACGGGCGCTTATTAATCACCCTGACCTCTTGATTTTGGATGAACCGACGGTGGGTATCGACGCTGAATCCCAGGCCAGTTTTTTCGAATTGATTACCCATATGCATGAACACCACCGGATGACATTCCTGATGGTATCACATGATATGGACCGGATGGAGAGTTATCTCGGTTCCAAAGCAGCGGTGACAAACGGAAAGATACATTTCCATGTCCGTCATTCCCATGAGGTGGAAGACTGCGCCGAGACTAATTTGCAGCATACCACCACCCAGGTACGTTAGACGCGAGTACGCAACCAGATTAGAGCAAGGCCGAAGGAGTCGTGTGTGTTTTGGAAATTTTAATGAGTGATTTTTTTCAGCGGGCGCTTGCGGGGGGATTGTTAATCGGCATCACCGCACCGTTGATCGGATTGTTTCTGGTGCTGCGGCGTTTATCCATGATCGGGGATACCCTGTCTCATGTGACTATAGCCGGGGTTGCACTCGGATTCCTGATTGAAGTGTATCCGATTGCGGTGGGGCTTATTTTCGCCGTGCTCGCATCCTTTGCGATCGAGAAACTGCGCAAGGCGTACAAAAGTTATGCCGAGTTATCGATCGCGATTATCATGTCCGGTGGGGTAGCGCTGGCTTCATTGTTCTTCACGCTGGGCAAAGGTTATAATACAGATGTTATGAGTTATCTGTTCGGCAGTATTTATACACTAGACTCCACAGATTTGAAGCTGGTCGGTGTGGTTACGTTGATCGTGGTCATCGTTGTAGCACTGTTACATAAGGAGTTTTTCCTGCTCAGCTTTGAAGAGGATGCCGCAGCGGTAACCGGATTGCCTGTGAAATTGCTTAACATGCTGATTACCGTGATGACAGCCCTTGTCATTAGTACGGCGATCAAAATTGTGGGTGCATTGCTGGTATCCGCACTGCTGACCATTCCGGTAGCTGTAAGCTTGCTGATGGCACGAAGTTTCAAATCGGCGATTATATTGTCTGTAGTCATTGGCGAAATTGCCGTGGTCATTGGGCTGGTTGTGGCCGGGATCTGGAACCTTGCACCAGGAGCAACAATTGTACTTTTGCTTATCATGATGCTGATTCTAACGATGATTGGAAAAAAAGGGTTCCGAGCCTGAGTCTGAACGAGAGCAAGTGAGCCCCCAGGGAAGGGAGATATCCGCTTCATGCCTGATGTTAATGTGTGGCTGGCTTTTGTAGCAGGATTAGCTTCGTTTATATCGCCATGCTGTCTACCGCTGTATCCATCGTATCTTTCCTACATTACGGGGATGACGGTACAACGGTTGAAGGATGAGCGCAATCAGCGTGAAGTTCGCTTCAAGACATTGACTCATACGCTGGCGTTTATTTTGGGCTTCTCAGCTGTGTTTTATTCGCTCGGACTGGGAGCCGGATTGTTTGGCCAATTTTTCAATGATAACCGAGATCTCATTCGTCAATTATCCGCGATCTTAATCATGTTAATGGGTTTATTTTTGCTTGGTTTGTTCAAACCTCAGTTTCTAATGAAAGAGCGCAAAATGGATATGAAATGGAAACCAGCGGGGTACTTAGGCTCATTTATTTTTGGCATTGGTTTCTCGGCAGGATGGTCGCCTTGTATTGGGCCGATATTGACTGCTATCATCGCGATGGCTGCGAGCGAACCAACAACCTGGTTGGCTTTAATTACGGGTTACACGGCTGGATTTGCGTTACCGTTCTTCATTTTGGCCTTTTTCATCGGTTCTACACGCTGGATCTTGCGTTATTCCAATATCATGATGAAAGCTGGAGGCGCATTAATGTTGTTCCTCGGAGTGTTGTTGTTTACGGATCAGATGACGAAAATTACGATTTGGCTACAGCAAATTACACCAGACTGGATGATTATCTAGCACAGAGTAACGACGATTTTTATTTTACTCAAGGGTTATTTTAAATAAGAACAAAGCAGGCTACATGGAAACCAGAATGATTCTGGGCTCATGTAACCTGCTTTTTTAATCAATGGCTCTTTAATATTAGGTGTCAGCTCTACGCTTAAGTGAAGTAATCAATGTTGGCCAGTGGGAAATGTTCAAAAATGCGTTCAGTAATAAACTCACGCAGGGCATCCTGCTGATCATCTTTATACACATATTTGTACTGGCCCCAGCGGCCCCATTTCATTTTCCGCTTTTCGATATCCATCTCCAGCTTGGTTTTGGGGTATCGCTTCTCAATGGTGGCTTTTGCCGTTTTGGTAAAACGGTGTTGGATCATCTCAAAAGTTAGATCCTTGGTTGCTTCTTCGGGAAGTGTATCGGCAAGTTTTTGTAAAAGCTCGCTATATCCTTCTTCCCAGCCGTCGTACCACATAATTGGGGCAATAATGAATCCGAGCGGATATCCGGCATGAGCAATTTTGCCTGCGGCTTCAATTCGCTCTTCAAATCGTGAGGTGGCTGGCTCAAAATTTTTGATCACATAATCCGAATTCACACTGAAACGGATTCGAGTGTGTCCGTTATGCTTGATGTTTAATAAAGGATCAACATGATGATATTTGGTTACAAAGCGAAGTCGCCCGTGTTCCTCATCTGCCATAAAACGAATTAGGTCACCGAGATTTCCTGTAATATGCTCCAGACCTACGGGATCAGATGTACAGGCTGCTTCAAAACGGGTAAGTTCAGGTGCACGTTCCTCAATGTATCCCTTGGCAGCCTCAATGATTTCTTCGGTGTTTACATAGACACGGACATAGGGTTTGGCCCCAAGTGTCGTTTGAAGATAACAATAATGACAGTGGCCCATACAACCTGTGGAGATGGGAATGGCATATTCCGCCGAAGGCTTCGATTGGTCAAACTTGAGTGTTTTACGCACGCCGACGACAAGAGTGCGCTTGGCCATTCGGTATTTTTCCTGTTCCGTTTCACCAGGGAGATTGGTAATTCGATTATGGGATGTCGTCATCTGATATGGGATATCTCTAGAGGTAACCCAATCCATAATTCGTTTACCTTTCTCATATTCCAGCGCACCGGGTTCAAAATACACCAAATCGGGAATAAAGGGTTTAGTGCCTTTTGCTTTGCGAACGGGTGGCTGCGCTACACTTATACTCACGAAATCACTCCTTTCAATACGGAACCTGCTTAGTTTGCCTCGTTTAGAGATAAGTCACCCTTGCCAATACTTGCGTGACGGTGAAGGAATTCAAGCCCCGAGAAGTGTTTTATGGACTGTAAATAGTGAATGAATTGTGCAGGACTTGCCAATGCGTATTGATAACATGTATCATTATAAGATAGTGACCAGGCAAGAATATTGCAGGTCAGAGAGAAGAGAGGGAAGCAGATGCCAACGCCCAGTATGGAAGATTATTTGGAGCGTATATACAAATTAATTGATGAAAAGGGCTATGCTCGTGTGTCTGATATAGCTGAAGGTTTGGAAGTACATCCTTCATCGGTGACGAAGATGATCCAAAAGCTGGACAAAGACGAGTACCTGATCTATGAGAAGTACCGCGGGCTGGTGCTTACGCCAAAAGGTAAAAAGATGGGCAAACGGTTGATGGAGCGCCATCATCTGCTTGAACAATTTTTGACGACGATTGGTGTTCAAGAAGAAAATATTTACCAGGATGTTGAAGGGATAGAACACCATTTGAGCTGGGATTCCATTACCTGCATCGAATCTTTGGTTGAATATTTCCGCCAGGATGAGACTCGACTGCGTGATCTCAAAAGTATTCAGGATGTCATGAGCAATACAGAATCTTAAGTTTTTAAGCCAGACTTAACTGAAAAATTACAATGAATATCCATTCAAAATCAGAGGATGCACCTGCCGCTAAAACGGTAGGGAGCGTCCTTTTGCATTTTTCTGACCAAAATTTGGCGATTATTCGCAACTTAACAATCATTAGGAGCGTCTATTAAACTAGCAGAATTTGCCGCGAATTTATAATTATTTTGGAGGATTGCACTGATGAAGCTTCGTAAAGGATTAATCCTGCTGCTCATTTTTGTTCTGGGTTTACAAACGTCAGGACTGACGGCGCAGGCAGCTAGTCAAAAGGAAATTGTTATTTATTTGGATGGACAGCGTTTGGAGTCTGATGTTTCACCTTACATTTTGCCCAAAGTAAATGTAACGATGGTTCCCTTGCGTGTTATTAGTGAAGGACTGGGTGCATCTGTGCTTTGGTCACAGGCTACCCGCACAGTTACGATCAAGAAATCCGATTCAGTCATTACGATGACGAGTGGACGCCAGCAGGCAACGGTGGATAGTGCTGTGGTTGATCTTGATGCATCGGTAGAACTGAAGCAAGGCCGCGTTATGGTACCGATTCGATTCGTCAGTGAGAACTTGGGAATTCAGGTCACCTGGAACCAGTCTGAGCAGACGATTAATCTGGCCACAGGCAATGCTCCCAATCCTATTCCAGTGACACCAGCAGAGCCTGGAGGCACGGGAACTACGCCAAACACAGATGAGATGCGAGGAGCCTGGATCTCGACTGTAAACGGAGACTGGCCTTCATCTAGTGCCAAAGGAAATGTAGAAAAACAAAAGTTGGAGTTCATTCAGCAGCTTGATACGTTGAAGGATATGGGGATCAATGCCGTATTTGTTCAAGTGCGAGCCAATGGGGATGCGAT
The DNA here is from genome assembly GCF_050994985.1 of Paenibacillus taichungensis. Lineage (NCBI taxonomy): Bacteria > Bacillati > Bacillota > Bacilli > Caryophanales > Paenibacillaceae > Paenibacillus > Paenibacillus taichungensis. The sequence goes on from NZ_CP194720.1 coordinate 1,413,065, forward strand.
CTATCCATCAGGTCTTGTACCGTGGAATAGTGTACTGACAGGCACACAGGGGAAAGATCCTGGGTATGATCCACTTGCATTTATGATCGAGGAAGCTCATAAACGTGGCCTTGAGTTCCATGCTTGGTTCAACCCGTTCCGGGCTACCAACTCGGCAACGACAACTGGGCTTGCTGCCAATCATGTATCCAAACTTCACCCGGACTGGATTGTTAACGCATCAGGCAAGCTGTATATTAATCCAGGCATACCGGAAGCGAGACAGCATATTATTGATTCCATCATGGAAGTGGTTAACCAGTATGATGTTGATGGCGTACATTTGGATGATTATTTCTATCCTTCCAATGTAACGTTTAATGATGATGCGGCTTTCAAAGCATACAACACATTGAATACGAGTGACCGCGCAGAATGGCGCCGGGACAATATCAATCAATTCGTCAAGCAGCTCGGAGAGAGCATTCACAAGGTGAAAGCTGGCGTTGAATACGGCATTAGCCCATTTGGTGTATGGCGTAACAAATCGGTTGATATGACAGGTTCTGATACAAAAGCCGGAGTAACCGCTTATGACAGCATGAATGCGGATGTGCGGACTTGGATCAAGCAGGAGTGGATTGACTATGTTGCACCCCAAGTGTACTGGAGCATGACACTAAGTGCTGCCAGATATGACAAGGTGGTTGACTGGTGGGCCAATGAAGTGGCAAATACCGATGTGAAATTGTATATTGGTCACTCTCCTTATAAGCTTGGTACACCAGAAATCGGGTGGCAGACATCCCAAGAAATCATTGATCAGCTTATATATAATGAGAAATATGATACGGTGAAAGGGGATATTTTCTTCAGCTCACAGTACCTGACGAAAAACCCGCTCGGCTTAATCGCCAAATTAAAAGCCTATTATGGACTGTAAAACAATTTAACGTAATATGACCAACCCCTGTTCTCATACAGTGGCAGTAGTAGCATGGACTGCCTGGAGAACGGGGGTTTTATTGTGTTGATTAACGGAGTATTTGAAGGTGGCGGCGTAAAGGGAATTTCACTTGCTGGCGCCGTAAAGGGTGCAGAGGATCACGGTGTTGAGTTCAATCGCGTAGCGGGCACGTCATCGGGTTCCATCGTAGCTGCTTTGTTGGCGGCTGGCTATTCGGCGGAAGAGATGAAAGGCATTATCGAGAATACACCGTTTGCTTCGTTGCTGCGACGTTCTCCCATTTTTGATACGAAGTGGATCGGGCCCGCCGCAAGGCTGTTTTTGAAGAAAGGACTATATTCTGGGGAAGCGCTGGAATGCTGGATTCGGGATATGCTGAAAAAAAAGGGGGTTAGGACGTTTGCTGATCTGCCTCCAGGTAAATTGCTAATCATTGCATCCGACATTTCCAATGGCACCATTTTGGTGCTTCCAGACGATATCAAACGATTCGGGATTGATCCTTCGAAACTGGAAGTAGCCAAGGCCGTACGCATGAGCTGCAGTATTCCCTATTTCTTCGACCCGGTTGCCATTCGCAGATCCCCGATTCTATCCAAAGGTTTACGTTTTGCGGACCAGTTTGTTTACATCGTGGATGGCGCATTACTGAGCAATTTTCCGCTCTGGCTGTTTGATGGAGAGCGTACAGAACGTGGAGGAGACATCATCCCTGTAGTCGGTTTTAAGATGGTTGGCAAAACCGAAGGAGAGCCAGCCAGAATCAGAGGGCCTCTAAGTATGCTTCAGGCATTGGTTGAAACGATGCTTACTGCTCATGATGAGCGATATATCGAACAGGTTAATCGATTCCGTACTGTAAAAATTCCTACCCTTGGAATTAAACCGACTGAATTTCACCTTTCTGTACAAGACAGTACAGCTTTATATCAATCTGGTGTTACCGCTGGTACTGAATTTTTCAGTGGGTGGAATACCAAGATATATGGTGAACAGCTGGACAAACAGAGACGAGAGCTTAGAAAGAAACAGACGGACATACCACCGCTGACTCCTGTATAAAAATGAAAAAGCAATTCTCCGCATGTTTGGAGAATTGCTTTTCTGTGTGTTTCGTCTGTATTAGCGTTTTAATGATACTTGGGAACGTCTTCATCACTTTTACCCTTTTGTCCCTGAATGACTTGGAAAGGATAATCCTTGCGTTTTTTGGAAGCACCGCTACTTTTTCGGGCACCAGACTGTGCGTTAACTTTAGCCATGGTTTTAGCCGAGGGTTTAATCTTTGGTGATGATGTCTTGCGTGCCCAACGGCGGGGCGGATATTTATAGAGCAGGAACACAACTCCGAACACGACGAGGGGGATGATAATTTGGGATATACCTCCACTTCCCAGCCTAGCCAAGATTCCAATAGCAGCGAGTGCGATGAACGTCCAAAATATGATTGCCTGCTTCTTCATATCATTCACCCTTTCACAGGATCAAGTGTTGCAACAGGAACTTCCGACGTGGCCGAAACGTTTGCGAGTTTGGCATCCAATTCACGCATACGGTTAAACGAAGCGATGGATACTTCTACCTGTTCATTCGTTGGCTCTTTGGTTGTCAGCAATTGCAGCCACAGCCCTGGATATCCGAGATAACGAAGTACAGGGATGTCACGAACCGAGTTGGTCATCTTCAACAATTCGAATGAAATACCGAGTACTACTGGCAACAACAGCAACCGCTGTCCCATACGTTCCCAAAGGTTATCGTATGTGAAGAGCGAGTACAAAAATATGCCGATAATGACAGTTAACATAATAAAACTGCTTCCGCAACGATAATGCAGACGGCTATACTTCTGCACATTCTCTGGTGTAAGCTCTTCTCCGGCTTCATGAGCACTAATGACTTTATGTTCAGCACCATGGTATTGGAACAGACGTTTAATCATTGGTGTCTGAGAAATCAGCCACAGATAGGCAAGCAACAGAATCAGCTTAATTCCGCCTTCCAGTAAATTATGCAAAAACTGATTGTCGAATGCATTTTTAAATAGAAAATTTTCAATGACAACCGGCAACAATGTAAGCACAATTTTACCAAAGAGGAACGAAAGGATAGCTACTGCAGTAACGCCGATAATCATGCTAAGGCTCCAACCTGAGCCTTCTTTTTCTTTTTGCTTTGCTTTTTCTTCAGGTTCCAGTTCATCATCAGCATATGCGTCAGCAGAATAATTGAGATGTTTGCTTCCTTTGACGCTCGAATCTATAATGCTGACAATCCCGCGCAGTAGTGGAATCCGCCGCAATTTCATGACCCAGGACTTGTCTTGCTTGGGAACTTCCAGATACGTAATTTCGCCGTCTTTTCTTCGCACAGCTGTAACGTTGACATGTTTACCGCCAAACATTACGCCCTCAATGACAGCTTGCCCCCCGTAGCTGACAGGCTTGGATTGTTGAGGCAAATTATTCACCTTCCTATTCTGTTCTAGGCCTTCATGGTCGAAGGCAGTTTTATAACCCTATTGTATCGAATTTTGAGAGCAATTTCTAGTTTACGAGTCGATACAGGGTCGATGTTGTTAACTTTGTCCTGATTTGTACATACTACCCGGTAGAGTTAGGACGAAAATGGAGATTTATTCACATTTTTGCAAACTGAACGTGAAGGAGAATATCGATGACAGAGCACACGAGCGAACAAACATCCCATAAGGAAAATCAGCGTGCTGACAAAGGAGAGCAAAAGGACCGGGGTAGACGTCCTACCCAGCGTCAAGGGCAGGCACATTATTTCACCAAGCCCTTCCCTTTTGCAGTGGAGCTAGGTTTTTTCGCAGGTTTTATCTGGGGAGGTTTGCATTGGTTATTCTATCTGCTTCATTTTACGACTGTGCCACTGGGATTTTTGGCTGAACCGTTTTTCAAGCACAATTTTATCTATACTGCAGCAGGGCATTTGACTGGGTGGCTGTTTTTTATTGTCTTTTCCGTTCTCACCTCCCTGATTTACACGTTCACTTTGAAAAAATGGAAAGGGCCGCTTCCAGGCATGGGTTACGGAATTTTTTGGTGGCTCATTATCTTTGTTCTGGTAGGTCCCAAACTGGATATGGTGAAGCCTTTAAACCGGTTAACCTGGGATTCAATCATTACAGAATTTTGTTTCTTTTTGTTATGGGGACTGTTTATTGGCTACACCGTAGCCATGGAGTTCACGGATGAACGAAAACGTGAGCCAGAGCAAGCGGGAGCATAGCCGCAAAAAAGCTTCTCAATCCGGCAATGGCTGTGTTAAAATAGCAGATGGTTATTTGCAGAAAGGGTGGAGCAGCTATGAAACGGATTGTTGTAATCAATGGCCCGAACCTGAACATGCTCGGAGTACGTGAACCCGGCATCTATGGAACGCTTAGTCTGAAGGATATTGAGGACAAAATTCGCAGACAGGCGGAGGAGCTGGGCGTCTCCATCGCTTTTTATCAATCCAATCACGAAGGGGACATCATTGATCGAATTCATGCAGCGATGGGCGATGCAGACGGAATCATGCTAAATGCCGGAGCGCTGACCCATTACAGCTATGCTGTGCGTGATGCCATCAATGCCGTAAAAGTTCCTACAGTAGAAGTACATCTATCCAACATTCATGCACGCGAAGCATTCAGACATCATTCAGTAATTGCTGCAGAAACAATCGGGCAAATTGCCGGATTTGGCGAAGTAAGCTATGAACTGGGGCTGCTGGCTCTCGTGCGTCATCTGGACAAACAAACCTGAGCCGGGGACCCGGGAATGTGAGAGAAAGAAGGGTTACCGATGGAAAACAAACGAGTAAATAAGTTGCGTGAGGCCATGCATGAACATGAACTCACGGCTATGCTGATTACAAATCCGATTAACCGTCGTTATATGACGGGTTTTACAGGTTCAGCAGGATATGTACTGATTACGGAACAGGAAGCTTATCTGCTTACCGATTTCCGTTACATGACACAGGCGCCGCAACAAGCCAAAGGATTTACCGTTGTGGAACATGGACCAAAACCGTTGGAATCCGTACGCGAATTGCTTACATCTGCGAATATCAAACAGGTTGGCTTTGAGCAGGATCATGTCACTTATGGCACGCATACTGCTTATGCCCAAGCGCTTCAGTCCATTGAATTGAAAGCTGTATCCGGTATAGTGGAGCAACTTCGCATGTTCAAGGACGAAGATGAGATCGCTGTAATGCAAAGAGCTGCGGATCTGGCAGATGCAACATTCAGTCACGTTTTGCAATTCGCAAAACCGGGTATGACTGAACGTGAAGTGGATTTGGAGATGGAGTTTTTCATGCGCAAACATGGAGCAACCTCCTCTTCATTCGACACCATTGTGGCTTCGGGTGAACGTTCTGCTATGCCTCACGGTGTAGCAAGTGGCAAAGTCATCGGACAAAATGAGTTAATTACATTTGACTTTGGTGCGCTATTGGATGGATACTGTTCAGATCTGACACGTACCATCGCAACGGGCACACCTGTACCTGAACTGCGTAAAATTTACGATATCGTACTGGAAGCCCAGTTACATACGCTGGCGAACCTGAAACCGGGCATGACCGGACGGGAAGCAGATGCATTGGCACGTGATATCATTGCAGGGCACGGATACGGAGAGCAATTCGGACACAGCACGGGCCACGGTCTGGGTATGGAAGTCCATGAGGCTCCTCGTTTGTCCAAGCTTAGCGACGATGTATTGAAACCGGGCATGGTGGTAACCGTTGAACCGGGTATCTACATTGACGGCCTTGGCGGCGTGCGTATCGAGGATGACGTGGTGATTACCGAGACAGGTATTCACATTTTGACGAATTCGGACAAGAAGTTCACCGTTATTGGCTAAATTACAGCCAACGGTGATATAAGACGATTTTTAATTTATGCTTTTGAATGAAGTAAACATGGAATTACACAATAACGGAGAGGGCAGAAAAAACCTGTAGAAGCGAAGCGCTCGCCTTTATCCCCGGATTTCTCCCTATTAGGATAGGGATTAAAAGAAATCTGGGGATAACAGCGATCGGAAGGTTGTTCTGCCATCGTAGTGGTCTGTGTAATATGACGGTTTGACTTGTTCAAACTTAAATTAACCCATCGTCTTATATCACCTACTTTTCAACCATATCAGGAGGGATTTTTTGTGATTTCAGTAAACGATTTTAAAACAGGCTTGACCGTACAAGTAGACAACGACATCTATACCGTACTTGATTTCCAACATGTTAAACCAGGTAAAGGCGCTGCCTTCGTACGTTCCAAACTGAAAAACTTGCGCAATGGTAACACCGTTGAGAAAACATTCCGTGCAGGTGAAACCATTGGTCGTGCCATCATCGAAAACCGTGGCGTATCCTACTTGTATGCAAGTGGTACAGAGCACACGTTCATGGACAACGAAACATATGATCAATTCACACTCACAAGTGACCAACTGGAGTGGGAATTGAACTTCCTCAAAGAAAACATGAACGTAAAAATCGTTAGCTACCAAGGTGAAATCCTCGGAATTGACTTGCCTACAAGTGTAGAGTTGAAAGTTATCGAGACAGAGCCAAGCGTTAAAGGTAACACAGCACAGGGCGCTACTAAAAACGCTAAAGTTGAAACAGGCTTGAATGTACAAGTGCCATTGTTCATCAATGAAGGCGATGTCCTGCTGATCGATACTCGTGAAGGTAAATACTCTTCCCGCGCGTAACGTTCACATGGTGTAAGCTAAATAAAGCGTTAATTCAACCCTTTGCCGTTTCTCTGGCAAAGGGTTTTTTCGAAAAAAGATTAGCCTATCAGACGCTTTCGTAATATACTGGGTTAAAGTCATTTTTCGGAGAGAATAATGACGATGGACATCAATTATGCATACTGCACAAGGTAGGGAGTGGATTTGCGTTGTCATTGTACGTCATGAAATTTGGGGGCAGCTCGGTCGGAGATACAGAGCGCATGAAGCGTGTAGCCGGACGTGTTGTAGAAAAAGCGGATGAAGGACATCAGTGTGTAGTCGTGGTTTCGGCCATGGGGGATACCACGGATGATTTGATTGATCAGGCGAAACAGCTGAACAGTGAACTGCCTGCACGTGAGATGGATATGCTTTTGACTACGGGAGAACAGATCTCGATTTCATTGTTATCTATGGCGATTCAGGCGCTGGGACGCAAAGCCATTTCATTTACAGGCTGGCAAGCGGGATTCCGAACAGAGTCGGTACACGGCAAAGCACGGATTAACGATATTCATCCGGAACGGGTGAACCAGGCGTTGGCAGAAGGCAACATTGTAATCGTTGCAGGCTTCCAGGGAATGACGGAAGACGGCGAGATTACGACGCTAGGCCGCGGCGGATCGGATACAACAGCAGTAGCTTTGGCAGCAGCCATCAAGGCTGACGCTTGTGAGATTTACACGGATGTAGACGGTATCTATTCCACCGATCCGCGTATCGTGAAGGTTGCACGCAAGCTTAAGGAAATTTCGTACGACGAGATGCTGGAACTGGCCAACCTGGGAGCAGCGGTATTGCATCCGCGTGCAGTTGAATACGCGAAGCATTCCGGTGTACCTTTGATTGTAAGATCCAGCTTTAACCATAATGAAGGAACGGTTGTGAAGGAGGAAGCAACAATGGAACAAGGTGTGGTAGTTAGTGGAATTGCCTACGACAAAAATGTGGCTCGCATCAGTATTCTGGGTGTACCAGACGTACCCGGAGTTCTTGCTGAAGTATTTGGTGCCCTTGCATCAGAACAGCTGGATGTCGACATTATCGTTCAGAGCGGTGTGATGGACGGTAAAGCAGACTTCTCGTTCTCTGTTGCGCTATCTGACCGGGAGAACGCACTGCGTGTCATTGAAGCTCTTCATAGCCGCCTGCCTTACCGTGAAGTTACTTCTGAAGAAAACCTGGTTAAAGTCTCGATCGTTGGTGCAGGCATGGTTAGCCATCCTGGCGTTGCTGCGAAGATGTTCAAAGTCATCTCGGGCGAAGGCGTTAGCATTAAGATGGTCAGCACTTCCGAAATCAAGGTATCTTGTGTAATTGATGGAGAGAAGCTGCATGACGTAATCAAGGCGCTGCATACAGCGTATGATTTGGATACAGCTGAGCAAGCCGTAATTGGCGGACCGCAAGTTCGTAGATAAAAAGAGAAAATGGCAAAGAAACACCAAAGGTGTACTGTGTATTCCCATTCGGGATCGCAGTACACCTTTTTAGATTGTTCACAGTAACTTAAACAGCGGTTCCTTACGCGTTCCTCTGAATGGTTGCATTCGGTTCCCTTCACCCATCTCTGGAACGCAGTCCAGCAAGTTCAATTGGGTACAATACGTTACGTCATGCACCCTCCCTAACCTCTCCAACCTTCGGCCACCAGCGGATACTCTAATCAGATCGGGTAATTTGTCCTCGGCATGAGTAGCAGCCTGATGAAGAGCCAGCCCCAAATCGTTCAGCATAATGGGAAAAGGAGATTGTCGGTACAACTCCTCGATAATGCTGCCTGCACATAAACCATCTTCCAGCGCGAACTCATCCTGATCCCCGGCGCATAACAATAAGATATCCCTACGCAGCTCGCACAGAACAGCCGCCACCGCATTCACATTGAGAAATGAGCCTGCAAACACATGTCTAGCCTTGGAGGCCTTGATCAGGGCACGCGTACCATCTGTTGTAGTCAGAATAATGGTTTTACCCGCAATATTCGGAGTCATATATTCATAGGGGGAATTGCCCACCTCGAATCCTGTAATTTTTTTATCAAAACGCTCCCCGCCACGAATGGCATCTTTCAAGTTCAATTGTTTCGCTTGAGGAACTGTTTCTACAGCAATGATGTCGGCTGCATCGTATGCCAGTGCCGTAACAATAGTACTGGTTGTTCGCAACACATCGATAACGACCACACATCGTCCTGCAATATCCATTTTTCGAACTTCATTCACATTGCCTACTACATCGACTCGCACTCCCCACAACTCCTTTCTATATTTGGGGATAGTTGGTTCTGTCCTTTTTTATCCCGGAATGTTTATCACCTGTCTGCAAGCACTATATGCACTTGGATCTAGACAGGTGCCTAGAACTGGAACAGTAGGCTGATCTATGATTTTTAACTCTCCTCCCTATTTTGAAGAAAATGATAGATTTCAGCGTCATAAATTCAATGTACACACATAAACTTGAGATATGAACAAGCACCAGGAACGCAATAAAACCGAATTCAAGGTTGGAGGGGCCTATTCATGATGGTGAACTGGAAGGATCTCTTTCCGGAACCGATTCGAACCATTCTGGGAAGAATGCCGCCCGCTTTATTAGATAAAGTGGAGGAAGTACGTATCCGTGAAGGAAGACCACTGGAAATCAATGCAGGAGACACCTATCACTTCCTCACACCCCAGGGCAGTCCGACTTCGAAGCCTGATGAAGCCTATATTCCCTTAAAAGAGGTAACACACAGGCTGCTGGATCTGATCAGCAATCATTCGCTTTATACATTGGAAGAGGAGCTGCGTAAAGGGTTCATCACCATTCCTGGCGGGCACAGAATCGGACTGGCTGGCCGGACGGTGTTAAGTGGAGGCCGGGTCGAATACTTGCGCGACATCAATGGATTTAATGTCAGGGTGGCCCGAGAGATTCACGGAGTCGCTGATCGGATTCTGCCGTATCTGCTGGACATGAAAAGTGGACAGGTCATGCACACCTTAATTCTTTCACCTCCGCAGCAAGGCAAGACCACATTACTGCGGGATTTGGCAAGACAGATTAGCAGTGGTACTAAACTTACGGGTGTCAATGAACTTGTTCAGGGCATACGTCCACGTCTAAAGGTTGGCATCGTTGATGAGCGGTCCGAAATCGCTGGAAGTTATAAGGGCGTACCCGGATTTGACGTAGGACCTCGCACCGATGTCATGGACGGATGTCCAAAGGCTGAGGGCATGATGATGATGCTTCGCTCCATGTCTCCCGATGTCCTAATCGTGGACGAGATAGGCCGACCGGAAGATGCGGAGGCGGTCATGGAAGCACTCCATGCAGGCGTATCTGTCATCGCTACTGCGCATGGTCGTGATCTGGCCGAGCTTTCTTCCAGACCTGCACTGAGAACCCTGATCGTCGAGCAGATGTTCCAACGCTATGTACAGCTGCAACGGACGAGCCGGGGCATGACCTTTCGATTGGCCGATGGCAAAATGCGTGGTCTCCAGCAGGCGGAAGTGGGAGGTGAGGCCTTTGGTTAACATGCTCGGTGCTGTCATCATTCTGCTGGCCAGTACCCTCGCCGGATTCTATAAGGCAAGGCAGTATGCCTTGAGGCCAAGACAACTGCGAGAATTAATCGCCGCTCTCCAGCGGTTGATGACAGAGATTAACTACGGGCTGACCCCGTTACCTGATGCCATGGGGAAAATGGGAGCCCAGACAAAAGAGCCTGTTCGGACGCTGTTTCTCCACGCAGCCAAACAGATGGAACCACCTCATGGACACACTGCTCGTGAGAGTCTTCAGTCTGGTATAGCAGAGGCGTGGGGAAGATCAGCCATGAAGGCGGACGAGCGGGAAGTCATGCTGCAATTGAGCTTCAGCCTTGGCACCAGCGATCGTCAGGATCAGACCAAGCACATCTCGTTAGCCATTCAGCAACTTATGCATGAGGAATCCCGTGCCCAAGCCGATCAAATGAAATATGAACGAATGTGCCGCAGTCTCGGGATGCTTGTCGGAGCGTTAATCGTCATTCTGATCTTCTGAAATAGCCGGGATAGTGAGGTGCCAAGGTCATGAATTTAGAAGTGAACGCAATCTTTCAAATTGCGGGCATCGGAATCATCATTGCGATGATTCATACGGTGCTGAAACAAATGGGAAAGGAAGATATGGCTCACTGGGTGACCGTGATCGGATTTGTCGTTGTATTGTTCATGGTGGTCCGTATGCTGGACAGCCTGCTGCAAGAGATCAAATCGATATTTCTTTTTCAATGAAAACGGTCATGAAGCCGGGATGGTGGTGACCTGTGGAAATTATCCAAGTTGTAGGTCTGGCGCTCATCGCAACGGTGCTCATTCTAGTTATCAAAGAACAGAAGCCGATGTTCGCTTTTCTGATTGCGGCTGCAACCGGCATCGTGATCTTCATGCTGCTGATTGGCAAGATTGGCGCGGTAATCGAGGTGTTGAAACGGCTTGCCGAAAATTCAGGCATGGAGAGCATTTATCTGAAAACTGTACTGAAAATTATAGGCATAGCGTACATTGCTGAATTCGGAGCACAGATTGTCAGGGATGCAGGCCAGGAGAGCATTGCTTCCAAAATTGAACTTGCTGGCAAGGTGCTGATCCTTGTACTCGCGATACCGATCATCAGCATTATTATCGAAACCGTCATGAAGCTGATGCCGGTGTAGAGGGAGGCGTGCGGACTTCATATGAAAATGATGCATCATAAGCCGCAGTGGCGCCTTACCTTCGTGCTGACGCTGTGTTTTCTGTTTGCGATCATGGGACAGGTATTCGCAGGTTCTCCCTCGGGAGAGTGGATGCAGCAGCAGGCTGACCAGCTTCCCAAGGATCAGGTAGAAAAATATTGGGACCAACTCATGCAACAATACGGTGGTTTTTTCCCGGAAGGAAAAACACCTTCCTTTATGGATATGTTAATGCCCGGCAATGAAGGGTTCAGCCTGAAGTCGGTGTTTATAGCAATTGGAACCTTCATGCTGCATGAGATTCTATATAACGGCAAACTCCTAGTCACGATTGTGATGCTAAGTGTGCTGAGCATGATTCTGGAGACATTGCAGACTGCTTTCGAGAAAAATAACATTAGCAAAATCGCTTACTCCATCTGTTACATGGTCATTATTATCATCGCCATCAATAGCTTCAGTGTGGCGATTGGATACGCCAAGGATGCCATAGCCAGCATGATCAACTTTATGATGGCCATGGTGCCCCTGTTGTTTACGCTGCTGGCTTCAATGGGGAATGTCATTACCGTTTCTGTTACCCATCCGCTGATCATTTTCATGATTCATCTGGTCGGTACATTGATCCACCTGCTGGTGTTCCCGCTACTCTTTTTCTCAGCCGTATTACATCTCGTCAGTTCTTTGTCCGACAAGTACAAGCTTACACAGCTGGCAGATCTCTTACGGAACATTAGTGTGGCTCTGCTGGGTATACTGCTTACGATGTTCCTGGGCGTAATTTCGGTGCAGGGAGCATCGGGCTCCGTGGCAGATGGTGTCAGTCTGAAAGCGGCGAAGTACATCGCAGGCAACTTTGTCCCCATTGTCGGTAGAACGTTTGCGGATGCAACGGACACGGTTATCACAGCGTCACTGCTGGTGAAAAATGCAATCGGACTAACGGGTGTCATCATCATCTTGTTTCTATGTGCGTTTCCTGCACTTAAAATTCTGACGTTAGCCCTGATCTACAACATAACTGGCGCGATCATGCAACCGCTGGGGGATACGCCAATTGTAGGATGTCTGCAGGCGATAGGCAAAAGCATGCTTTACGTATTTGCGGCACTGGCAGCAGTCGGACTGATGTTTTTTCTGGCAATCACGATCCTGCTAACCGCAGGCAATCTGACCGTCATGATGAGATGAGGCATGCTCGATAGAAAGGGGCTGGAAGGATGGGGTGGCTGAGCAGCTGGCTCCGGGAATTGATCATGATCGTTCTGTTGGCGACTTTCGTGGATATGCTGTTGCCCAACCGATCCATGGAACGCTATGTCAAGCTTGTGCTGAGCCTTCTTATCTTGCTGACCCTGTTATCGCCCATAACGAAGCTTTTGAAAAGTGATCCGGTTGGCGAGCTTAAGCGAGCGATGACCGCCATGGATTCGCCATCTGATGGAAATGCAACACTTGAACAGATTTTGGCTCAGGGCAGGCGGCTGCAATCCAATGAACAGGAACAATCGCTGCAATGGACAGCCAAAGAGCTGGCTAACGTAATGAAAGGGCAAATTGAAGAAACAACCGGGGAGCGAGTGCAGTCTGTTGAGGTAAAGCTCGCCATGGATACAAGCAAGCTGGAGACGGATTTGGCCTCTTCGGTGGAACTTCCGGTGATCCAGTATGTTTTGGTGGAGATGTCAGGGGAGACAGCAGCTGGGAAAGTCAACTCCAATACAGCTCAACAGGAAGCAACGGCAACGACAAAACCGATATTCGACTCTGACCCTGAATCCCAAACCACTGAATCTCCTCCAGTTCAGGAGCCAATCGAGATTGGTCAGATTGAGGTGCCTGATGTACAGATCGAGGTGAACAGCGTTAGCAAAAGTGAAAGTAACATGGGTAACGGTAACTCTGGCGAACCCCAAAATGGACAGGTAGCAGACTCCACACCTGTGTCGGGTGAGCAGGCAGAGACAAACACTCAGCAAGGACAGACATCCTCCCGATCTGAACGAGCAGTACAAATTATTACGTTGTTGACAGAGAAGTGGGATATTGATGCAAACAAAGTACAGGTGAAAGAAAAGAAAAGCGCTTCGACGCTGTAAGAAGGAGGGTATCCGATGAGGCAATGGCTCAAAAAGATGGAAAGCTGGTTCGGCGGAGGAGAAGGTGGGCAACGGCGCAGTCAAACCTTTCGCTGGCTGATTATCCTTGGTTTGATCGGAGTCGGAATTATGCTGTTCAACTCTTTCGTCAATGTCAAAAAGATTGATTCTGAAAATATCGGTCGTGAGCCTCCTGATCCGGCTACATCCATGGCATCCATACAGACGGATCCGACGGATCAGAATCCATTTCAGGCGATAGAGGTCGCATTTGAGGACAAGATCAAGGGTGTGCTGGAAAATATCGTAGGTGTGGGAACTGTTGATGTGATGGTTACCGTTGATTCTACAGAGGAGCTTGTTGTACAGCGTAATGTGAAGGATTCGCAGCAGCTCACCGAAGAAACGGATGCAAGCGGGGGCAAGCGACATATGACGCAATATACCCGGGATGGCGAGATTATTACGTATGAAATATCAGGGGATCAGACACCGATTGTCACGAAAAAGCTCAAACCGCAGATCCGGGGCGTGCTTGTCGTTGCCAGAGGTGCAGAGAATAAGGTTGTGAAGGACCTGATTACAGATGCTGTGGAAAAAGGACTGAATGTTGCGGCCTACCGGATTTCGGTTGTTCCGCGTAAGCAGGATTAGTCCGAAACCATGAAACACAAGATTTGATGTCATAAGAATGAAGCCAATTCGAGGAGGAAGTTCTAATGAATAATAAACGTCAAACGGTATGGCTCGTATCCATGCTGAGTCTGATGGTCATTTTGTCCGCCTATTACCTGTTCACTGAAGATTCCGGTCCGGTTAATACACCTGTAGCTGAGAGCACGCAGGTAGATGGTATGAAACAGGGAGAAGCGAAGGAAACGGCTGGAATCCTTGATCCGACAGAAGGTCTGGTTGTGAATGAAGTGGTGAATGGCGGCGAAGTTACAGGGACTGAAGGAGATCAAACGGCAACTGAATCTGTGGATAATCCTGCGGTTGTAGATGGTAAAGAAGCTGGAGACACCGAGAAATCACCGGCTGCGGAATCCGGAGAGAAACAAGGTGAAGCAGGCAAAGACAGCGAGAAAGGGACCGACAAAGGCGCTGCAACCACTCCTGATGCAAGTACCGGAACAGACAGCAGTGCAACGAAAACCGATGAGGACGTTCTCAAGGAGATGGAAGAACAGAATACGGCGGCGTCTGCGAGTAGCCAGTTCCAGAACTACCAGTGGCAGCGTGAGGAGAGCAACAATCGAAAGTATGAAGAACTTATGACCGTTGCGGGTGATCTGAGCAAAACACCAGAAGAAAATGCCAAAGCAACAGAGCAGCTTCGTACGCTGGAAGAAAAAGAAGCCAAAATCAATGGTATTGAAGAAACCCTGTCGCAGCAGTTTGCCAATGCCATCGTTCAAGAGGATGCCGATAAGTATAAAGTCGTTGTTCTCAGTGACAAACTGGATGTAAAACAAGCGGTTTCCATTGTGGATCTGGTTATGAAAGAACTGGCTGTATCCCAAAATAAAATCAGCGTGCAATACGTGACAGAACAGTAATCTAAAATATGGAAAAGTAGCCCCGAGAGCTGGATTAGATCTCGGGCTCTTTCCATTTTTAATGATTATGATATAATACATAAAGCCATATGACCGTCCTAGTGAGACTGGCATGATGCCGAAGGAGTGAATAATGGAAATGTTTAAATTGAGTGAGATCAAAGAGCTGATCAAACTGGTAGATGAAAGTTCCGTTCAAGAGTTGGAAATTGAAAATGAAGGATCACGGTTGTCGATTCGCAAACCGGGTAAAACCGAGTATGTTCAGGCAGCTGCTATTCAACCGCAAATGATTGCTGCACCACAGGTGCAACCGGCTGCAGTTGTAGCTGAGGCTGCTCCGCAAGTCGATACTACAAGTCATTTACATAAAATTGTATCTCCGATGGTGGGTACTTTTTACAGAGCTTCCTCGCCGGAAGCAGGTCCTTTTGTAAGCGCTGGTGATAAAGTTGTTGAGAAAACAACGGTATGTATCATTGAGGCGATGAAGCTGATGAACGAGCTTGATGCAGACATCAAGGGAGAAATCGTTGAAGTGCTGGTTGAGAACGGACAGCTGGTTGAGTATGGACAACCCCTGTTCCTGGTAAAACCGGAATAACGGTTACAGCCGCATAACGTCAACTGCATGAGCTTCGAAGGAGGACAATAACGAAATGAAATTTCAAAAAATACTGATTGCGAACCGTGGCGAAATTGCGGTACGTATTATTCGTGCCTGTCGTGAAATCGGCATTTCGACGGTAGCAGTCTATTCGGAAGCGGATAAAGACTCCCTGCATGTTCGTCTTGCAGATGAAGCGTATTGTATCGGGCCTACACTTTCGAAAGACAGTTACTTAAACTTCACAAACCTGATGAGTGTAGCTACACTGACGGAATGTGATGCGATCCACCCAGGCTACGGATTCCTGGCAGAGAACGCTGATTTTGCAGAAATCTGTGGTTCCTGCAATATTACGTTCATCGGCCCATCTCCGGAAGCCATTACTAAAATGGGGGATAAGGCTGTTGCCAAACAGACGATGAAGGATGCAGGTGTACCTGTCATTCCGGGGTCCGACGGTTTGGTTGAAAATATGAATGAAGCCATTATGATTGCTAGAGATATTGGATATCCTGTCATTATCAAAGCTACCGCTGGTGGTGGAGGTAAAGGGATTCGTATTGCTGAAGATGAAGAAACACTGATCAAGCAAATAACAGCTGCCCAGCAGGAAGCACAGAAAGCTTTCGGTAATGCCGGAGTATATCTGGAGAAATTCCTGACAGGCATGAAGCACGTGGAGATTCAGATCATTGCAGACAAACATGGAAATGCAGTGCATCTGGGTGAGCGTGATTGTTCTGTTCAGCGTCGACGTCAAAAGCTGGTGGAAGAAGCACCTTGTCCAATCATCTCCGAAGATGTGCGTACACTGATGGGAGAAGCCGCAGTACGGGCAGCGCTTGCCGTGGATTACTCGGGAGCAGGTACACTTGAGTTCTTGCTCAGCCCTAACGGTGAATTCTATTTCATGGAAATGAATACACGTATTCAGGTCGAACATCCTGTAACAGAGATGGTTACAGGAGTGGATCTGATCCGCGAAATGATCTCGGTAGCTGAAGGCAATCCACTTTCTTTCCGTCAGGAAGATGTTGTGATCAATGGCTGGTCCATTGAGTGCCGTATTAACGCAGAAGATCCGGACCGCAACTTTATGCCGTCACCAGGCAAAATTGGTTTCTACCTTGCACCAGGAGGACCGGGTGTACGTGTAGATAGTGCAGCTTATCCGGGATACACGATCTCTCCTTATTACGACTCCATGATCGCTAAATTGATCGTATGGGGAGCAAACCGGGAAGAGGCCATCGCGAAGATGAAGCGTGCATTGGCTGAGTTCGCGATTGAAGGCATCTCCACAACGATTCCTTTTCATCAGAAATTGCTGGATCACCCAACGTTTGTTCGGGGTGACTTTGATATCAAATTTCTTGAGGAAAATGAGATTTAAAAGGTATATTGGGCTTGTTTGTCATAATGTAGCCCAAATGATATAGTATGTAATAATAAGAGCGCATGTCTCCTGCAGAGGATAAGCCGCCGCACATACGCGGATGAAGGTTGCAGGAGTTCCGGTAAAGCCGGACCGGAAGGGTTCTGAAGGCCAGATTGGCCTGAGTACCAGCGCCCTGACGGATGGCCGCAAACTTATTTCGCGAAAGGTGTGTTGAACAGTTATGAGTACACTGCCGACAGAATTTGAACGAACGGATATCGGTGAAATCCAGATCGCACCTGAAGTTATTGAAGTGATCGCTGGACTGGCTACAGTTGAAGTCAAAGGTGTTGCAGGCATGAGCGGCGGATTCGCTGGTGGATTTGCTGAATTGCTTGGTCGCAAAAACCTTTCCAAAGGCGTTAAGGTTGAAGTAGGTCAGCGTGAAGCTGCAGTGGATGTTTCCGTAATTATTGAATATGGTTACCGTCTGCCACAGGTGGCTACCGAAATTCAACAGAACGTGAAACGCTCCATCGAGAACATGACAGGATTGAATGTGAATGAAGTTAATGTGCACATTCATGATGTTCAGTTCAAGAGCACCGAGAAAGTGGAAGAAATCGACCTGAACAGTCAGCGCGTAAAATAAAAGAAGACAGATTCCCCCGGCATCACTGCCGGGGGTTATCCCGTCTTGGACAGGTCTTCATAAAAAGCGGAAGCTTGCACCGGAGGATCATCTTTTTGCCAAAGGGCAGGTTAAGCCATGTTAGTGAGCAAGGGAGGCTGTGCAGTTCGTGGCTAAAATACTGGATCGGCTTCTGTTGTTTATATACAGCATAAGCGTTGGAGCAATATCGGCAGCAGTCATACTTCTTATCAGTGGTGTGCTGCCTTACGAATTGAATTACCAGCAGGAACAAAACGTCATTATTGCGGCGGTAGTTGCAGCAGCGATTTTGTTTATCCTGAGTTTGCGATTTTTCTACATCTCGGTTCGGCGTGATCGTGCTTCATTGCCATCTGTAGATCAGCGTACTGAGTATGGTGATGTGCAGATTTCGATGGAAACGATCGAAAATCTCTGTCTCAAAGCAACTTCCCGTTTCCGGGGAGTTCGTGATGTCAAAGCTCGTATTCGTGTGGTTGAGTCCGGACTGGAGATTATGATCCGTGCAGTAGTGGATGGCGAGACGCCAATCCCGACGCTGTCTGCCGATCTGCAGAAGGCAATACATGATCATGTACAGGAGATTACGGGTATCCCGGTTTCTTTTGTCACCGTGTATATTGCTAACGTTACCCAGTCGCCTAACTACAAGAGTCGAGTGGAATGAGGTGAGTTTCACTGATGCTGTGGAGAGAGATTTGGGATAGTCACAGAGGCCGAATTACCGGAATTGTCGGCGGCATCTTTTTTGGATTTCTTTATGTATGGATCGGTTTTTGGGATATGTTGTTCTTTGCACTCTTGGTGTTCATCGGTTATACGTTAGGCAGACGAAGCGACTCGAAGCTGGGTTCGTTCATTCCCTGGAGGGAATGGGGGCAATGGCTTGGCGATCGCTGGCGTCCCTTTAAGTGAGCCACCTGAACCCTGCAATATGTTTCTTCCGAAAATAGAGCTGTAGTTTAGGTTGCCCGTTTTTTGGAGGAAACGATTGCAGGTTTTTTTGTGAAAAGGGATAACAATATAATAAGATCTCTGATTCCATCAAAGATTTTATATTTTAAAATAAGCATGATGACGCTCCACAGGGAGCGCTGCAGGAGGCAGGACATGAAAAGACGTTTGGCAAGGGAAATTGCAGTACAAAGTCTGTATCAGATGGAAATGAATGAAGTGGGCGCAGCTGAAGCCGTGAATATGCTGATTAATGAAGCCGCTGAAGACAATGAAACCGAAGTGGTTATTCATGATGCAGATGTAATGCGTACCTACGTGACCGAAATGGTACAGGGCGCATGGAACAATAAAGAAGCGATTGACGGATTATTGGTCGATTATTTGAAAGGCTGGCAGATTAGCCGTCTGTCACGTGTAGACCGCCAGATTTTACGGCTTTCCACGTATGAAATGGTGTTCCGTGATGATATTCCGGCAAAAGTATCCGTCAATGAAGCGATTGAATTGTCCAAATATTTTGGTACAGATGAATCCGGTAAGTTCGTTAACGGCGTACTTGGGCGCATGATTCAGGAAGTCAGCACCATCAAAGCAAAACTGTCTTAAGTTACAATTAACTACAGTGCGTGTTCAAAAAGACCGATTTTCAGTACCGAGAAGATGGGATGAAGCTAGAAATGGAGTAGCGGAGCGTAGGGAAAACTACGTGAGCAACGGACATTTCGGCTGAATTTCATATTCGATGCTGATGATGCCGATAGGCATCCTTCGTAATCAAAAGCGGACTTTTTGAACAACCTCTAAAAATATGTTCACATAAGGGAGAGAGAGTACAGTGACAGCATCTATTATTAACGGAAAAGAAGTATCCCAAGAAATGCGCGCAAGCATGACAACAGAAGTGAAACAGCTTAGCGAACAGGGGGTAGTACCTGGTCTGGCTGTTGTGCTCGTCGGTGAAGATCCGGCATCCCAAGTATATGTGCGTAACAAAGAAAAAGCATGTCATGACCTCGGTTTCTATTCCGAAGTTCATCGTTTGGATGCAAGCACGTCCCAAGAGGATTTGCTCGCGCTGGTGGACAAGCTGAACAAACAGGAATCCATTAACGGTATTTTGGTTCAGCTCCCATTGCCGAAACATATCGAAGAGAAAGCGGTAATTGATGCAATCGCCGTGGATAAGGATGTGGACGGATTCCATCCAGTTAATGTGGGGAACCTCGTCATTGGAGACGATAGTTTATTGCCATGTACCCCTGCGGGCGTAATTGAGCTGATCAAGCGTACCGGTCTTGAAATGTCAGGCAAACATGCCGTAGTTATCGGACGCAGCAATATTGTCGGTAAACCGGTATCCTTGCTGCTACAACGTGAGAACGCAACGGTAACGATGTGTCATTCCCGTACAGCGAACATGAAAGAGATCACGCGTCAGGCAGACATTCTTGTGGTTGCTATCGGACGTGCAAACTTTGTGGATGCCGATTTCGTCAAACCGGGTGCCGTTGTAATTGATGTTGGGATGAACCGTCTAGATAACGGCAAACTGGCAGGGGATGTGGATTTCGAAAGCGTGAAGACAGTATCTGGTCCAATTACACCCGTTCCTGGTGGCGTTGGTCCAATGACGATTACCATGTTGATGCAAAATACACTGATCGCTGCCAAACGCGCTCACGGATTGGCGTAGGTTAAATCTGTGGCAGATCAAAAGATCTACTCCATCAAAGATCTGAACCGATACATCCGGATGAAACTGGAATCAGATCAGGTACTGTCGGATGTATGGCTGCGCGGAGAGATCTCCAATTTTACACATCACTCCAGCGGTCATATGTATTTTACATTGAAGGACAAGGACAGCCGAATTAAGTCCATTATGTTTGCTTCCCATAATCAACGATTGCCCTTTGTACCGAAGGAGGGTGCAAGGGTTATTGCTCGTGGTAATGTCTCGGTGTATGAGCGGGATGGACAATATCAATTCTACGCTACACACATGCAACCGGACGGTATTGGAAGTCTGTACTTGGCCTATGAGCAGCTGAAAAAAAAGCTGGAGGACGAGGGACTGTTCTCTACATCACGGAAAAGACAGATTCCCCGTTTTCCACAGACGATTGGTGTGGTAACCTCACCTACAGGTGCAGCGGTAAGGGATATCATGATTACATTGCAACGCAGATATCCTTCTGCCCAAGTGATTCTGTATCCTGTACTCGTTCAAGGTAAAGGTGCAGCTCCTTCCATTGTGAAGGCTATCAACAACCTGAACCGAATGGGTGAAGCCGATGTGCTGATTGTCGGACGAGGCGGCGGATCACTGGAAGAGCTGTGGGCTTTCAATGAGGAGATCGTGGCAAGAGCGATTGTGGGTTCGGCCATTCCAGTGATATCAGCCGTTGGGCATGAAACGGATTTTACAATTGCCGATTTTGCTGCTGATTTGCGTGCGGCAACGCCTACGGCTGCTGCTGAACTGGCAGTACCCAATCGAGCTGAGTTGCTTGATCAGATCGCTCAGCGTCAGCGTCAGCTGCAGCACAGTTTACGTCAGCGTGCTGTTCATAATCGGGAGCGACTGGCCAGATTGCAACGATCGCCTGTGCTTGTGCATCCTAGACGTACCTTAATGCAGCATACGGAGCGACTGGATATGCTGCAGCAGCGTCTTCTGCGAACTGTAGATACACGTATGAAATGGACAACTGAGAAACAGGAGCGTTTGCGTGCAGCGCTACAACGGTTCAATCCTCGTGAACAGGTGAACGCAGCAAGACGTGAGAATGCATCAGCTCGGCGTCAGCTGGAGATTGCAATCCGATCTATTACGAGAGCGAAGCAGCAGCAGTGGAAATCATCTGTACGTCATCTGGATGCGCTTAGCCCGCTCAAAGTAATGTCACGTGGATACAGCCTTGTCTATGACGAACAGGAACAACGATTGATCAAATCGATGAAGGATGTACAACCTGGAGATTCGATAAAGATTAAATTAACAGACGGACAGCTGGACTGTCAGGTTTGGGGAATGAAGGAGGACGACAATACCCATGGCGAATGAACCGGAATTGAATTTTGAAGAGGCAATGGCGGCATTGGAAGACATCGTAGGTCAGCTTGAGCATGGTGATGTTCCACTGGAACAGGCCATCGATTTGTTTCAGCGCGGAATGAAACTTTCCCAACTTTGTGGTTTGAAGCTGGAACAAGTGGAACGTAAGATCGAGATGATCGTAGAAGAGGATGGGGAACTTCGCAAAAAACCGTTCGGCGCTGCCGTCGACGAAAGCGGTGAAGTCAATGAGTAATCGTCCTTCGTTTGAAACGTATCTTGAGGAAGTTACAGCTGAAGTGACGGGAGAGTTGAAGCAGACTCTTCCTGTGCACTGGGATGTACCTCAGTCACTGGTTGACGCGATGCAGTATTCACTTATGGCCGGGGGCAAACGCCTTCGTCCACTTCTGGTCGTTGCTGCGGCGGAAGCCTTCGGTGCACAGCGTACAGCTGCATTGCCGGTAGCCTGCGCCGTGGAGATGGTTCATACGTATTCGTTGATCCACGATGACTTGCCTGCCATGGATAATGACGACTATCGCAGGGGAAAATTAACGAACCACAAAGTATTTGGTGAAGCGACAGCAATATTGGCTGGCGATGCACTGTTAACGCATGCTTTTTATAGTATCGTTCAGTCTGGTCGTCGCAGCGGTGTGTCTGCAGATGCATTGTTGTCCATTGTGGAGGAGTTGTCCGAACTGGCTGGAGCAAGAGGTATGGTTGGCGGACAAGTGGCTGATATGGAAGGCGAGCAGGGCATGACAGATCTTGCCCAATTGCAATACATTCATCTGCACAAGACTGGAGATTTAATTGTGTTTTCCCTCATTGCTGGCGCTCGTATTGGTGGTGCGACAGAAGGACAGTTGGAGGCGCTGCGTGTATTTGGTAGAGACCTGGGGCTAGCTTTCCAGATTCAGGATGATATTCTGGATTTGACGGGTGACGAGCAGAAAATGGGCAAGAAAACGCAAAGTGATGTGAATCAGCAAAAGGTTACTTACCCTTATTTTATTGGTATGGATGCCTCTCTTCAAGAGGTGAAGTCCCTGACGCAATCTGCGAAAGATGCACTCGGCAGAGCGGAGTTACCAGACCCTTCCAGACTGATGGAGATCGCAGATTATCTGATGAGTCGAGATCATTAGTTTTGGTTGAGCGTCACTGTTTCAAATCACCCAGAATCGTGTAATCAATTTAATGTGCTTTTTCTGGGTTTCATGAAGAGGGTCTGTTCCAACTGGAGATAGAAATACATATTGAGGAAGATCATACGAACCTTGCTGGCGAAAATGCTCGTTATCTGGAGTATACTGCCGTAAATTATGATTCTTGTTCTTTTATGTTATAATGTTTTAATGTCATTTAATAAACTGTGTATATATGGATTACACCAAATCAAACAATCTAGGAAAGCGGGGAGATTCTCGTGCTGCTTCCACAAATTAAACAACCCAGTGATCTAAAGTCGATGTCTCAGGATGATCTCGTTCTTTTGTCGGCAGAGATCCGGCAGTTTCTGATTGAGAAGCTGTCCGTTACAGGGGGCCATCTCGCACCCAACTTAGGAGTGGTTGAGCTCACGGTAGCCCTGCATTACTGTTATAACAGTCCAGTAGACAAAATGATCTTTGATGTAGGGCATCAGGCATACGTACACAAGGTGCTAACGGGGCGAATGGATCGCTTCGATACACTGCGTCAGCATAATGGCCTATGCGGATTTGTTAAACGTAACGAGAGTGAACATGATGTATGGGAAGCGGGCCACAGCAGTACATCATTATCTGCTGCGATGGGTATGGCGCTTGCCCGTGATCTCAAGGGTGAAGACAATCAGGTGATCGCGATGATCGGGGATGGAGCGCTTACAGGTGGTATGGCCTTTGAAGCTCTCAATCACATCGGTCATGAGCAGAAAAAGCTGATGGTTATCCTCAATGATAATGAAATGTCCATTGCTCCGAATGTCGGGGCTATGCATAAATACTTGAGCAAAATTCGTTCCGATCGCCATTATTTGAAAGCCAAGGATGACGTGGAAGGAATGCTCAAGAAAATTCCTGCCATCGGGGATCGTTTGGCCAAATCGGCGAGCTGGATTAAAGATAGTGTCAAATACATGATGGTTCCAGGAGTTTTGTTCGAAGAGTTGGGCTTTACCTATTTAGGCCCCATTGATGGACACGACATTCCGAAATTGATTGAAACGTTCAAACAGGCGGATAACGTGGATGGACCTGTAATGGTTCATGTGCTGACAACCAAAGGTAAAGGCTATCAGCCAGCTGAGGCGGATTCACACAAATGGCACGGAATTTCTCCGTACAAAATTGAATCAGGTCAAGTGCTTAAAGCTGTAGGAAAACCGATGTACACAGAAGTGTTTGGTAAAACGTTGATTGATCTTGCCAAGCAGGATAAACGAATTGTAGCGGTAACACCAGCCATGCCAACAGGTTCAGGTCTCATTCCTTTCAGTAAGGAATTTCCTGATCGCATGATTGACGTGGGTATTGCCGAACAGCATGCAGCAACCATGTGTGCAGCACTGGCAATGGAAGGCTTAAAACCTGTTTTTGCCGTCTATTCGACGTTTATGCAACGTGCGTATGATCAGATTGTACATGATATTTGTCGTCATAACGCCAATGTCATGTTCGCCATTGACCGTGCCGGATTTGTCGGTCCAGATGGTGAAACGCATCAAGGTGTGTACGATGTGGCGTTTATGCGTCATATTCCGAATATCGTTCTGATGATGCCTAAGGATGAGAATGAACTGCGCCATATGATGAAGACGGCGCTTGAATATAATGAAGGTCCAATTGCTTATCGTTATCCACGAAACAATGTTGTAGGCGTGCCTCTTGATGATGAACTCATTCCGATTCCAATCGGTACATGGGAACAGCTTCGTCCATCTGAAGGTTATGCTATCGTCGCTTCAGGATCAATGGTACAGCTTGCTGAAGAAGCTGCAGAGACGGTTAAAAGAGAAGGCATTACGGTTGGCGTAATTAACGCCCGCTTCCTTAAGCCGCTTGATGAGCAGATGCTGCGTGATCTGGCAGTTCGAGGCACGAAGTTAATTGTGCTTGAAGAAGCATCACAAGCAGGCAGTATGGGCAGTGCAGTTCTGGAGTTTTATGCAGAACAAGGGCTACACGATGTTCATGTGCAACTGATGGGCATTCCGGATCGATTCATTGAACATGGCAGTATTGAGGATCAAAGAGCTGAAGTGGGACTCACGGTTGAGAATGTGAGCTCAGAGCTGCGTAGCATGGCAGCCCAATCTTCATATGGTATGTCCAGAACTCGGTTCCCTTCATAGAATGGAACAATCAGAGGAACTGGAGCACATTATTGATTAATCAGGATTACTACATGATAGGAGAAAGACATGTCACTCCCGAAAGAACGAATTGATGTTCTGCTGGTTGAGCAAGGATATTACGAAAGTCGTGAGAAGGCAAAAGCTGCAATCATGGCTGGACTGGTATATGCAAACAATGAGCGGATTGAAAAAGCGGGCATGAAGATTCCACGGGAAGCCGAACTTAAAGTAAAGGGTTCAGTACATCCCTATGTCGGTAGAGGCGGATTAAAGCTTGAAAAAGCGATCCGTCACTTCGATCTCGATATGAATGGACTTGTGATGCTCGATATCGGTTCATCCACAGGTGGATTTACCGATTGTGCCTTACAACATGGTGCCTCTCATGTATATGCCATTGATGTAGGTTATAACCAGCTGGATTGGTCACTCCGTAACGATGAACGGGTTACTGTAATGGAAAGAACCAATTTCCGTTATGTGACTCCCGAAGATCTACATGGACCTGTGCCGAATTTTGCCAGTATCGATGTATCCTTTATTTCGCTTAGAATTATTTTGCCGCCGCTGCTGGCACTTCTAAAGCAACCGGCAGACATTGTGGCGTTAATTAAACCTCAGTTCGAAGCAGGCCGTGAGAAAGTCGGCAAGTCCGGCGTCGTTCGTGATACTAAGGTTCACAAGGACGTTTTGCAGACGATGCTTCGTTTCGCCAATGAGCTTGGATTAAAGCTAAAAGGTTTAACATTCTCGCCGATCACAGGCGGAGAAGGAAATATTGAATTTCTCGCTCACTGGCGTCTGGAAGAACCAGAGGCAACACAACAAGAGAACGTTCAAGTTTCACTTGATGCACTTGCAGATCAAGTTGCAAAGGAAGCTGCCCATACATTTACAGGAAACTCATCATAAGATGAGTTTCTTTTCGCTGGAAAGGTGACATTCTAAAAGGAAATCGGTTGTCGAATCTCGAATATGTCTTCGAGGTGAGCGATGATGGATGGGCAATATGACACAATTGTTATTGGTGTACTTGCTGTCTGCTTGATTTTATGGCTGTTCTTTGGCTTTCGGAATTGGGTTAATCGTCCGATTCCAGTAAGCTTGTCGGGTATGCAACTGAATTTAGAAATTCAGGATTCACCGGCAGTGGATCTGCTTGAAGCGGAAGGATATGAAGTCATCGGAGGTAAAATGAAAATCCCTTTAGCCTTTGAAGCGGATGAATCCGTTTATTACAGCAGGCTTTTCATTGATTATGTAGCAGAGCGGGATGATGAGAGATATCTGGTGAAGACGTCCCGTCGCAGGCAACCTCTTGAACTTACTGGACCCTCCCTGCGAGATCGCTTCCTGTATTATTTATTGTTATATCCCGGTTGTGAAGGGTTGCTGTATGTGGACATGGAGGAATCGAATGTCAAGGTAATCAGGCTCATGGATTATCAGGAAGACGTGTACGATGGAGATGATCTGGACTAAGGGTATTTATGAAACCTGAGAGTTGTTTATATAACGAATGACGAATTGCAGGATGACAAACTTTAAGGAAATAAGAATTAGCCGTTTTATGTAATACATTGAACTATTTTAACTGGAGGCATGTATGAAAGGACAACGACACATTAAGATACGTGAAATCATTAGTCAAAACGAAATTGAAACCCAGGATGATCTGGTTGAAGCATTGCGTAAATCCGGATTTCAGGTGACTCAAGCCACTGTATCACGGGATATTAAGGAGCTTCTATTAATCAAGATCCCCATGGATGATGGACGATATAAATATTCACTGCCTACAGACCAACGATATAATCCGATTCAGAAACTGAAACGTGCCCTCGTGGACAACTTCTTACACATCGATCATACAAACAATCTGGTCGTGATGAAATGTTTGCCTGGCACAGCTAATTCTATTGCTGCCTTGCTCGATAATATTGAGTGGACGGAAGTGATGGGAACCATCTGTGGAGATGATACCATACTCATCATCTGCCGGACGGAAAGTAACAGCGTGACCGTAATCGAGCGGATTATGGGTTATATTTCTTAGAATATAATGGTTCAAAAACATAATTTCTGAGTGAGTCATCCGGAGGTGTTTTTGCAGATGTTAGTTACATTATCGATTCGTAATCTGGCTGTAGTAGAAGAAGTTGATGTTGTTTTCCACCCGGGATTCCATGTCTTGTCTGGTGAAACGGGAGCGGGTAAGTCAATCATTATTGATGCCTTGGGTCTGATTGCTGGTGGACGAAGCTCTGCCGATCTGATCCGCTATGGATGTGAGAAGGCCGAGATGGAGGCTCTGTTTGAAATGGAGCCAAGCCATCCGGTATGGGAAACGCTGGAGAAGCTTGGCATCCATTGTGAGCCGGAGGAGCATCTAGTGATTCGCCGTGAACTGAATACTCAAGGTAAAAGTACATCTCGTATTAATGGCCAATTGGTCAATTTGACGATGCTCCGTGAAGTCGGAGAAAAATTAATTAATATTCACGGACAGCATGAACATCAAAGTTTGTTGCGCGCAGAAAGCCATCTGGGGCTTCTGGATACATACGGGGCAGCAATCATCGGTCCAGTCAAAACGGAATATCAGGAACGCTACAGTAAGTTTATTACTGCGGAAAAAGAACTACGTGCACTTCAGGAGTCAAGTCAACGTGCGTATCAATTGCTGGACATGTACCGGTTTCAACTTGAAGAGATTGCAGCTGCTTCTCTAACACAGGGCGAGGATGAATTACTCGGAGAAGAACGGGTCAAACTATCCCATAGTGAGAAAATGATGGACAGTGTTGCTGGCGCATATGATCTGCTTAGCGGTCAACGTGGGTTAGAAGCTGTAAGTATTGCATTGTCACGGATTGAAGATATATCGGGATATGACAGCAAAGGGCTACAGCCTATAGTTGAACAGCTGCAGTCTGCATTTTATCAGTTGGAAGACGCGACGTTTCAGTTGCGTGATTATCGGGAGAAAATTGAATTTAACCCGGGTAGATTGGAAGAAGTGGAACAGCGACTGAATCTGATTTCTGGCCTCAGACGGAAATACGGCGACAGTGTGGAACTTATTTTGAATTATTATGAACAGATTAGCCATGAAACCGATCAGCTGGAGAACAAGGATGAACGTCTGGAGAAGCTGCGTAATGAACGTGACAAATTGCTCAAATTAGTCATGGAGTCTGCCGAGGAACTTAGCCGTGTTCGTAAACAATGTGCCGAGGAACTTGCAGCGCAGGTGGAGAGTGAGCTGAAGGATCTGCAGATGGAGAGAACGACGTTACGAGTTCAGATTACGCCTTTTGAAGATGCAAAAGGGATTGAGTGGAATGGGCGTCGTATTCGTCTCACGCGTCAAGGTGCAGATAATGCGGAATTCTTGATTTCTCCGAATCCAGGTGAGCCTTTACGTCCGCTCGGCAAGATTGCTTCCGGTGGTGAGTTGTCCCGAATGATGCTCGCGATGAAGAGTATTTTCGCACGCCATGACCGGATTCCAGTTTTAATCTTTGATGAGGTGGATACAGGTGTGAGCGGAAGAGCAGCACAATCCATTGCGGAAAAATTATACCGTCTGTCTTCTACTTGCCAAGTTTTCTCTATTACTCACTTGCCACAGGTCGCTTGTATGGCCGATCATCAGTATCTCATCGAAAAGCATGTGTACGACGGACGCACGATGACACAAGTGGAATCGCTGTCAGACGAAGGCAGAGTGAAGGAATTGGCACGTATGCTGGGCGGTGTGGAAATTACAGAAAAAACGCTGCATCATGCACAGGAAATGCTGAATTTGGCGGAAGCCAAAAAAGGGTGAAACGAGCGGCTGGCGTAATGATTGACAGTAATAAAAGCCTGGGGGCGAGGTTATCTTATAGGTACGCAATTGGCGACCACCTTTCGTCAAGCGAAAGAAGCAAAGGGAGTGTGACAGCCATTGAATTCCCCCCTCAGGAAGAAATTGCTAGGTCTTTTATTTGCCTTCTTTCTATGTGTGATTAGCCAGGCCATTCAGCCTGTGCAAAGTTATGCTTCATTGCCTGATGAACTCCAGGTATTTGCAGGCAGGCAGGCAGACGTTCATCTCGCTGTACCGGCTGCTTCAAGCGCTGTCGTGGATCGTCCTGACATCGTCGGTTTTGATGGAAAGGAAACTGCGGTTCACGTAACGAAGCAACAACCTTTGCATCTTCATCCCCAACAAACGGGACGTGCCAAATTAACGTTGAAGTTGTGGGGCAAAATTCCGGTAAAAACGGTTAACGTAAACGTGATTCCGGATTTGCGTGTAGTACCCGGGGGACAAACCATTGGCGTCAAAGTAAAATCCGCAGGCATTCTCGTTGTAGGGCACCATCTGGTTCGTTCTGGACAAGATGAACGTGTATCCCCTGGAGAATCAGCAGGCATTAAGCTTGGAGATCTGATTACCCATATGGACGGTAAACGCCTTGATGGTGTATCGGGTGTAGCTGAAGCGGTTGAGCTTGCAGGCAAGAGCAAAAAAGGAATTGATGTCGTTTTAAAACGCGGTAAAGAAACGGTTAAAACCCGTTTGACACCTGCTTATGACGCTGAAGACCAAGCCTGGAGGCTTGGTTTGTACATTCGTGACTCCGCCGCAGGTGTAGGAACATTAACCTTCTACGCTCCGGATCAAGGCGTATATGGCGCTCTGGGACATGTCATTACGGATATGAACACGCAGACCTCCATCGTTGTCGGTAGTGGTCAGATTGTTCAGTCCAATGTAACGTCAATCTCTAAGAGTGAATCCGGTGATCCGGGTGAAAAACGAGCTCATTTCCTGAAAGAAAGCAAAATTTTGGGCAATATTGAACGTAATACGGCTTTTGGTATCTTTGGTAAAATGTCCGGAAATCCTGAACATAGTTTGTATTCAAAAGGGATTCCTGTTGCTTTCTCTCATGAAGTAAAAGAAGGTCCGGCAGAAATTCTCACAGTTGTTGAAGGTCAGCAGGTTGAGCGTTTCTCAATTGATATTGTTCACGTAGCAGACCAATCCGAACCGGCGACCAAAGGTCTGGTGCTTCGTATCACAGATCCGAAGCTGCTGGATAAGACCGGGGGCATTGTACAAGGCATGAGTGGCAGCCCCATTGTTCAAAACGGAAAACTGATTGGTGCTGTGACGCATGTGTTCGTCAATGATCCGAAATCAGGTTATGGCTGCTTTATTGAGTGGATGTTACAAGATGCAGGAGTCATGATGAAAAAGGAACATGCAAAAAACCTTAAGGCGGGTTAACCTCCTTAAGGTTTTTTTGTCGAATGCAAACATATAATATCGGATAATGAAATAAATTATTTATTATATAGCAATGAGAAAAAAAAATAAAGAAAAATAATTTTCGACAGAAGGAATTTCCTCTCCTATGTCGAAAATTTAACCTGTAAGGAAATGTACGAAACGATGTTTAAATTAAAGGAGGATACCGTTTTGCAAAAAATTGAGGTATTGCTGGCCGATGATAATCGTGAGTTTACGAATTTGCTTGCCGAATATATATCCGAACAGGAAGATATGGAAGTAACCGGAATTGCTTACAATGGAGAAGAAGTGCTGCAGTTGCTGGAGCAGACTCGCGATGTACCGGATGTACTCATTCTGGATATTATTATGCCTCACCTGGATGGACTGGGTGTACTGGAGCGTCTGCGCAACCTGAATTTGTCTCCACAGCCCAAAGTCATTATGCTTACGGCTTTCGGACAAGAGAATATCACGCAGCGTGCCGTGCAACTCGGAGCTTCTTATTACATCCTGAAACCCTTTGACATGGAAGTACTCGCGAATCGTGTACGTCAACTGGTTGGCACGCAAACTACGATCTCCACAGGTGGTAGTGGCGGTTCATCGATGTTTATGAACAAGTCCAACGTGGTGCCGATGGGTAAACACAAAAATTTGGATGCAAGCATTACGTCCATCATACATGAAATCGGCGTTCCTGCGCATATTAAAGGATATCAGTATCTACGCGAAGCCATCACTATGGTGTATAACAATATCGAAATTTTGGGTGCTATCACGAAAACCCTGTACCCAGCGATTGCCGAAAAGTTCAAAACAACGCCGTCTCGCGTCGAACGTGCCATCCGTCATGCCATTGAAGTTGCTTGGACACGTGGGAACATCGACAGCATCAGCCATCTGTTTGGCTATACAATCAATATCAGCAAGTCGAAACCGACGAATTCGGAATTTATCGCTATGGTTGCTGACAAGCTGAGAATTGAGCATAAGGTGTCCTGAAAGGATCAGGAGTAGAAGTGAAGGCTTCCTGACGCAATAGAATAATTTTTCGAAACCTATAGTTCTTCTAGCTGTTATGGGAATCAATGCAACTATGGGTCAGAATTGAGCAAATAAAAAAACACGCATGTCTTCTCAGAGGCATGCGTGTTTTGTCTTATCAATATTTGTAAATTGATTTATTGGGTATCATTAAACTTGGAGCTGAGTGGCTGCCGTACGACAAAGCCCTGTGATAATCAATTGGATCATAGGAGTCACGATTTCTTTGTATACTCTTTACCCTGTGATCCCAGTATTTGTATATCCGAATGGAAACTAATCTAACCTTATTACGTCTTCTTTACACCTTTATTTCTGTTTCAACCCAAGAATCATTTTGTTTACTTTCTTTGTTTGTTCTTGTAAAACTGATTCCGATCTTACCCACGAAATAATTACCGATTTTTAACTTGTGAAGTAGGTACGTGAAAATGATGGATAAACTAATACTTACTATAAAAGTTAAGGGGAGGTTGATAAAAGGATGTAGTTCATAAAACAATTTGCTGATGGTTTGCACAAACATCAAGTGTAACAGGTAGATACCAAATGAGTATCTGCTTATTTGATCAATGACCCATGGAATTCGTTTAGTTTTTGAAGCAAAATAAAAAATAACAAAGATCATACTTAACGCATAAAACAAGATGTCTATTCTTTTTGAATTGGTTTCGGGAAGTATCATTGTAAATTTTAAAAATGCTATAGCAAGGAAAGTTAATATAGGGATTAATATAATCCATTTTATATTTAGATTAAGAAATTCTTTAAAAGCAGAATAATTTTTGCCGCATTGATATGCTACTGAAAAATAGAATAACCAACCTGGGAAAGCTACCCAATATAGACGCGTCCATATGTACTCAGCTCCAGGAATAATTTGAAGAGGCGGGACAAAGTTGAAAAAACCAAGATAGAGTAAATTAATCGCTAGACATAGAGGGATGAAAAGCTTGGGTGATAGGGATTGGAAGTGTTTAGTGAAGATTATGTGCAAGATATAAAATTGAAATATAACAATAATGAAGTACGCAATATAATCTGCTACAACAATGTTTCTAAGAATTTTAACTACTAAAGCATATGGTGTTAGCTTATCTGATCTAATCAAACTATAGAAAGCATAGACTACAGCCATCGTAAAGTAGGGAATCAAGATGTAGCGGACACGCTTCCACAAGAATTTATCAGGTATATAAGTAGAGTAAGATTTTGCTAAGAGAAATTCTGAGATAAAAACAAAAGCTGGTGTACCAAACAAAAGTCCAAGTTTTATGACTTCTAATAAGGTGACTGTCTGACTAGCAAGAGATCCTTCATAATTTGTGAAAGTCAAATTGATGCAATGGATGGCAACAATAGCAAGGCAAGCAATGCACCTAAGCCATATAACTTCTGGGACCAGTTCTTTTTTCAAACGATCAAATCCTTCCATTCTTTTTTGATACAAATTGTATCATTAAGGGGTGACAAATAAAAGTTATTTTAATTCAGATATATATTTGGAATGATGAAATTTTTTACAAACTTTTACTTGCAGTTAACGCTTTCTCAGCAAGAAAGTGGTACGATGTGACCACTGACAAGATACACATTATAGGTATAAAGGATGAATTATATGAGGAGAACGGCTTTTTTCAGTAAATACATAAATGAACTATACAATTCTTTGAAATATGTAAATAAATCATTTCAACAATCCATGCTTAGTTACAGGCAATTTACCGGACTGCAAAAAATTATGCGTAATAGAATGCTTACTACATATTTTCAGCCAATCTTGAATTTGCAGAATGGGAGCTGCCTTGGATACGAGATATTAAACCGTCCTCCCATCTCTAATCTTTTTCCAAATGCAGAATCTTTTTATCAATTCATTGGTCATACGGATCAGGTGTTCACGTTTGAACGCTTCTGTCGTGAGATTTCGATTGAAAGATTCAGAGCCTCTTTAACTACAGAGCGTTATCCCGACAATACCGTCGTTTTTTTGAATATACATCCTCAGGTTTTAGCCGATACCACATACCGCAGTGGAGAAACAATCAGTCTATTGAACAGTTATGGTCTTTCCCCTGAGCAAGTGGTCTTCGAGTTAACCGAAAAACAGGCAGTCCAGGACTATGTAGAATTCGAACGCATTCTTTCGAATTATCGATCACAGGGCTTTCGGATTGCCATTGATGATGCGGGTTCCGGATATAGCAGTCTGAAGGCGATTGTAAGTCTAAAACCAGATTTTATTAAATTGGACAGAGCACTGATTAGTCGAGTGGACACACATTCGGATCAGCAGCACATTGTAAGAATTCTTAAACAATTTGCTGTCGACTCGGGGACCAGTATCATCGCTGAAGGCATCGAGCGTTACGAGGAAGTTCAATTTTTGCGACATGAAGGTATCGAATACGGTCAGGGTTACGCACTTGGAAGGCCTGACACAGTATTAAGGCCATCTCCATTATCTTTTCCATAGGGGATAATTAAAGATTTAAAAGTAGATGGTATGGCTATGTACAAAGGAGGCGAATGTTATATTTACGCAAATAGGTGAGATAGCCGATACGATTCCTATAGTAGCGCCCGAAACAAAATGTGATATCGTCTACCATCTTTTTAAATCCAATCCCAATCTGGAAGGTGTAGCTGTTATGGGAGAACAAGGTGTGTCATTAATGATGCGTGCTCGTTTCTTCCAGCAGATTGGTACACAGTACGGCTATAATTTGTATATGGGACGCCATGTGGAACTGGTTATGAACGCCCGGGCACTGGTCGTCGATTACGGTGAACAGATTACGGATGTAAGTGTTCTGGCTATGAATCGATCTGAAGAAGAGTTATACGATCTAGTGCTTATAACAGCTGAAGGCGTTTTGTATGGAGCAGTTAGTATCCGACGTCTGCTGCTCGCTGTGGCTGATGTTCGTGCCGAAATGGCTATTTTCATGAATCCCTTGACAGGTCTTCCAGGTAACCGAATTATAGATGAACGATTATATCAGTTACTTCAGCTTGATTATTTTAGTGTTCTATACATAGATTTGGATCACTTTAAATCCTACAATGATAGCTATGGGTTCAAAATGGGGGATCAGCTCATTCAAGCTACTGCTAACCTGCTCCGGAAACTTTTTGTTTTTCCAGAGGCTTTTCTTGGCCATATCGGTGGAGACGATTTTATTGTGATATTAAATCATCATGGATTTAGACACGTTTGTGAAGAAGTGATCACAGGTTTTGAGCAGATCAAAGGTACATTTTACAATCAGGAGGACTTGGATAATCAATATGTTTTGGGCGAAGGGCGTTCTGGACTGAACCGACCTATACCGCTTGTTTCGGTGTCGATCGCTGTGGTCACGAACCACAGACAACAGTATGAAAACATTGATCAAATTGTGAGTGAGGCGACGCGGGTTAAAAAAGTATGTAAATCGGTGAATGGCAGCATTATTTGTGCAAATGAGGAGGTCGTATAACCAGTAATGTCAGGAAACACATTAGATACGGAAAAAACCGTTATTTACAGGTAGAAGAGACCTGTAAATAACGGTTTTGTTATTGGAGAATAGTTATTTATTATGTAAGCTATTAAACCCGAATGTCCAGCAATGTATAGGATGGGGCAGGGGATGCATTTGATTGCGTCTCTTGAATTTTTCCTGGTTCTTTATCATTCTGCGTACCGTTGGAAATCTTCGATTTGTTTTCAGCCTTATTTTCTTTATTTACTTCCTTATCTTCATTTGCAGGAGATTGTGGAGTAGAATGGATAGCTTCTGATGGTACCGGTTGGTTGATTTCTTTTAATTTTTCCCCGATGGACTGATCAACCTTTCGGATTTGAGAATCAATCTCTTGAACCATCTCACGCTTCATTTGAAAAACAGTTTGTTCAGCGTTCTCCAGCATCATCGACTTGCCCATATCGTTTCCAGCGTCATTATCGAGAACGATCCGGTCGAAGCGGGTTTCCCCTTCTAGTGTTTGAATGGACCCGTGCATGCGATCACGCAAACCTACCAGTTTGCCTAACTGATCATAAGTCTGGCTATGTTTGATTAGATGACCCATTGCCGGAGCCTGATTTTCGCCAGAGAGCTCAGACGGTTGCGGCTCCTGTTTTTTAGGTTGCTCAGACTGCTTCAATTTATTTTTTTCTTGAATCTCCTCGCTTTTGATTTGAGCGATTTGATTATCGACCTGTTGGATGAAACTCGTTATAGATTTAACTCGTTCCGCCTTAATTTTGGAGTCCAACTGATCATTAGATTTGACGGATTGCAATTCTTCATTAAGCCTAATTTTTTGTTTCATAAGTCCCTGAATTTCCTTATCTCTACTGGAGACTTGGCTCCCTGAGGTGAAGCTGCTTTTGGAGGCAGGTGAAATTGAATTCATGGTCTCTTCCCCTTCTTCGTTATATCGTGGATCTACTTACATATATCGGATGTTACAAGAAGCAAATGAAGATACGCTTGCTAATAAGTTCACTTTCACTTCTTTGTTGCTTACTTGCTAATAATAATTGATAATGGTTATCAATAAGTGAAGGACTGTTTAGTCAATCTATTTAGACGGAGTTGGGTTAATGAAATGTGGAATAATTATTACATACTCTGGAACTATGCTGCTGTGAGTATTGCGGATATACGTTATATGGAGTTAGGGCCAACTGAGGAGCTAACATATAAATTTCCTGCGAGCACGTTTGTATTCACCATCCAGGGTAAAGCCTATGTAACCATAAACGACCAGAAGCATGAAGTGAGTCGTTTTTATGTTCTTCATGGTGGAAAGGGAAGCGTACTGCATATTGAAGCTGGACAATCCGGACTAAATCTGTTTTACCTTATGTACAAAGTAAGTCTGCCAAGTGGAGGAAGAACCGATTTGGGCAACATGATGGAGCGCATGAATCCATTTCAGCTAACCTATGGTTTTGCCCCCAAGTCACCAGTTGTGCTGTATGAGCAAGTAAAACAGATACACACTTTATGGAATCAAAAGAACCCCATACATCATTTTCAGGCAAAGAGCCTGTTTTACCCTTTTGTAGAGAAGGTATCAGCACAAATTCCTCATGCTGCAACTCGCTATTCCGTTACGGATCAGGTCAGTAAAGTCATTGAAATTGTGGAATCCTCTTATGCGGAGCCATTGACGTTGCATGTTTTGGCTGAGAAGGTTGGCAGCAGTCCCAGAAGTCTGTCCCGCAAGTTCAAGCAGGCCACGGGTTATAGCCCAATCGACTATTTGATTCAGTTCCGTTTGTTCAAGGCCAAGGAGATGCTGCTGCACACCGACGCTACATTAGATGAGATTGCAGCAGGTATCGGTTATCCGGACGGATATTATCTGGGACGTATGTTCAAAAAACATACAGGCCTTTCACCACTTCAGTTCAAGGAGAAAACATCTGGACCTCTAAAGTGGCCTGATCTGACATCGACCTTGGCTCGAAATGACATTTCCAGTGGAAGAGCTGGAAGGTATGTTTATAACGATGATGATAATCATTATCAATATAAACACGGAGGGTCATTGTACATGAACAGACAGACAAGAACGGGAATGCTGCTTAGTATTTTATTAAGTCTCACTTTACTGTTGAGTGCCTGCTCGACAGGGGCAACTAGTAATTCTGGGGGAGAAAATGCCGGAAGCAAAGGGGCTTCGAATGCCACCAGCACAGTAACGGCAGATAGCCAATCGAACAATTCCGAGCCTCGGGTCATCTCGACGGTTAAAGGAGATATCACGGTCCCGGCTGAACCTAAGCGAATTGTAGTTGATTTATATTTGGGAAGTCTGATTGCTTTGGGAATCAAGCCAGTCGGTACACCGGAAATGAACTTGAAAAACCCCTATTTTACCAAATCTCTTGAGGGTGTAGAAAATATTGGTGAATACGAAACCATTTCTCTTGAAAAGGTGTTGGAACTTCAACCAGATCTGATTGTCACAGGTGATCCTGATTTGTTTGATTCTTTTAGTAAAATTGCGCCTACGCTTGTTGTTCCTTATGGTGAGTTGAAAAATACCCATGAAGAGATCGCTTATTTCGGTAAAGCATTGAACAAAGAAAAAGAGGCTGAGTCATGGTTGGCCGATTACGACGGACGAATTGCGGACGCCAAGAAGCGTGTCAGTGAAGCAATCGAAGCAGATGCAGAAGTATCAGTTATGCAATTTTACGATAAAGCACCATTAGCCTTTGGTGATAATTTTGGGCGTGGAGGTCAGGCTGTGTACAGTGCTCTCGGATTGAATCCTCCAGCAGACAAAAAGGAGATATTAATGAAAGATCAGCTTGTTGAAGTTTCGTCCGAATCCATACCCGAATTTGCCGGTGATTACATTATTCTTACGGCAGAGAACCTGACTGTAGAGGAATTGAAAACTAAGCCAGTATGGAGTTCACTTGATGCCGTAAAGAATGATCGTGTGTTTATCTGGAGTCCGGATCGTTCATGGTACTTTGACCCTATTGCAACGTTGGATCAGACCGAGGAATTGGCAGCTTGGTTCACGAAGACAGCGAATCAAAAGTAAATCTTTCGGATCATTGGTTGGTGAAATTGAATCCTGGTCAAAATACAGTTGATAATGAAAATTATTATCATCTATAATGAGGGATAATAGTGAACCACTATAACGCTTCGGTTAAGGATGGTTTGCAGAATAATGATCTTGTACAAGGTCTTTATTCCTGGTGAGACTGGGATTGGAGAGTAATCGATGCAATTAAACGAACAGATGCATAGCTGGAATCACGCGGCTGTTAAAATTCTGGATATACGCCGGATCGTCATGGAGGCAGGGGAGATACAGGAATCCTATTTGCTTCCGGCAAACGCTTTTATATACAGCATTCGAGGTGCAGCTCAACTTAAATTGGATGGGAAAACACACGAAGCACAACGATTCTGTATTCTGCATAGTGGTAAAGGGTCATCACTGGATATTCGGGTGAGCGAAAAGTTTGAATATTATTTGCTGTTCTACAGGGCATTCCTTGCGTTCCCAACTCATTGTAAAACATGGAGGTTATCACAACCTCCTCAGGTTCAGGTTGCTCCGTTCTCTTTGCAATATGGGTTTACGCCGAGCAATCCTCTTGCTATATTACGCTATTTTGGTGAACTGGAGAAAGCATGGAATCAGGCGAGCAGATTGGACTTGCTGCAAGTGAAAAGTTTGTTCTACCAATTCATTCATGAACTGTTGTTTCAATTGGCAGAGCAAGAGGTCAGGACAGTGCTTCCAGACCCTATTGAGCAAACACTTCGCTACATTCAGCAACATTATAGGGAACAGGTGACTTTGGATTTTTTGGCTGAACAATTCAACTACAGCTCCCGTCATTTATCTATGCAGTTTAAACGAAAGACAGGACACAGCCCGATTGATTATCTCATTCAAACGAGACTGACCAAGGCCAAGAATCTGCTTGTGCGATCCGATGCAACCCTGCGCGAAATCGCGGCAGAAGTGGGATACACGGATGTGTATTATTTCAGCCGCATTTTCAAAAAACATGTGGGCCTATCTCCCACACTCTATCAGCGGAAAATAAGAGACCAGACCCTGGCAGAGGATCATCCATTACAATTCTCCGAATCGTCCATTGGCTGGAGATGGACGCGAGGATATATTGATTATGAGAATCATTATCAATATATAGACGGAGGGTCTACATCAATGAAAAGAAGAAAAGCAAGCTCCAGCATGATTTTGGTTGCACTTTTAAGCATCACAATGATTTTATCGGCATGCTCCGCTGGCACTGCATCAACAACAGCTACGGGGGAAGGAACGAATACGAACTCATCTACGAGCACAGCCACATCTTCTTCATCAGAATCAGGTAATCATACGAACAATGAAAATGGAACACGCACGATCTCCACGGTTAAAGGTGATGTTGTTGTTCCGGCAAATCCTAAACGGGTGGTTGTACTTTATCTTCAAGGAGATGTTGTAGCGCTAGGAATTAAGCCTATTGCGACGTCTGACGTTTTTGATGGGGCTGCATATAAGAATGAGCTTGAAGGTGTAAATTCACTAGGCACCTGGTTTGAACCAAACCCTGAGGCTGTCATTGATCTGGACCCGGATTTGATCATTGTTCCCTCAGAAGAGACTTACACGCTATTAAAAGATATTGCACCAACGGTGTATGTCCCATATGAGAAAATGACAACGGAAGAAAGACTTCAGAGTATCGCTAGCATTTTCGGCAAAGAACAGGAAGCAGACGTTTTAATCGACAATCTTAACAGTAAAGTTGAAGAGAGCAAGAAAACACTTGCTGATGCAGGCATACTGGACAAAACGGCCTCCATCGTCGAGGGTGGACTGAAAGAGATGGTCATTGTAGAAAGTAAGCAGTACGGCCGAGGATCTCAGGCTATATACGAGTACTTGGAAATGAAAGCACCTGAAGCGGTCCAGAAAAAAATTGACGTCGTTTCCGACGCGGCAGGTTCGACCTTGTCCATGGAAGTTCTTCCTGAATATATGGGAGACTACGTATTTCGTTCAGTATATGAAGGCGCAGATAACCTTAACGATAACCCAATCTGGAATAGCATACCCGCTATCAAAGAAGGCCGTCTAATCGAAATTGACTTTGATTTCTTCTATTACTCGGATATCTATTCCATCAACAAGCAAATCGATTTCGTTGTCGAGCATCTATTGGCAGCTTCCAAAGTTAAGTAATCAACAAATAAATAACCGATAGTAGTTTTGTATAAGAAATGTTTGAATTTTAGCCATTGTAATTTGATAAGTTTCCCATTAGACTAGGAAAAGAGTGATAATGAGAATCGATATCAAATAGTCGAGTGCTTTGGACCGAACTGATGGAGGTAACTACATGGATCAGCATTTGGAATTATATGATGTAACAATTATCGGCGGGGGACCTGCCGGCATGTATTCTGCATTTTACAGCGGGATGCGTGATATGAAGACCAAGTTGATTGAGGCGCGGGATAGATTGGGTGGTCGCATGCTCTTTTATCCAGAGAAAATGATCTGGGACGTTGGCGGCGTCACTCCAATTCTGTGTGAAAATTTGATTGAACAGCTGGAAGAACAGGCGAGAACATTTGAGCCAACGATTGTGTTTGAACAGCAAATTGAAGGATTCGAGCGTCAGCCTGATGGCACGATACTGCTGACATCGAGTACAGGAGAACAACACTGGACACGTACCGTCATATTGGCGATCGGGTATGGTATATATAAAATGGCGAAGCTGGAGCTTGAAGGCGCTGACCGTTATGAGGTTACCAATCTTCACTATACAGTACAGGAGCTGGAGCCTTTCCGTGGCAAACGGGTAATGATCTCTGGTGGGGGTGACTCCGCTGTGGATTGGGCCAATGAGCTTGAAGCACTGGCAGAACAAGTGACGGTAGTGCATCGTCGTGACCGTTTTGGTGGATTGGAGCGCAATGTACTGCGGATGAGAGAATCCTCAGTAGATATTCGTACACCATACGCCGTTGATACCCTACATAGTCAAAGTGGGGAGATCATCGAACAGGTGACGATATCCCATGTTGAGACAGGTGAGAGTGAAGTCCTTGATGTGGATGCGATTATCGTTAACCACGGCATGAAGAGTGATTTTGGCCCGATCCGGGATTGGGGACTTGATCTTGGTGAATGGCATGTCACTACAACAGAGAAGCTGCAAACAAATATTCCAGGCGTCTTCGCTGCAGGAGACTTTGTAGATTACGGAAGTAAACTGTATCTGATTGCTGGTACATTTACGGATGCTGCCCTCGCGGTAAACAGTGCAAAACTGTATATGGATCCTGAGGCGGATAAAGTTGCCTATGTGTCTTCCCATAACAGCCGTTTCAAGGAGAAAAATAAAGCACTTGGTGTTGTGGAAGAATAGAATCTCTTCATATAATTCAACTCCAATTGTTCAAATCAAACGAAGTAGTTCTGGCTAATGCCGGAATTGCTTTTTTTGTTTCCATTTTCGGTATGAACCTCCTCGAATTGCACAACATAGAACAGGCACCGGAATTGAACATGCATCATCA
The DNA here is from genome assembly GCF_050994985.1 of Paenibacillus taichungensis. NCBI lineage: Bacteria > Bacillati > Bacillota > Bacilli > Caryophanales > Paenibacillaceae > Paenibacillus > Paenibacillus taichungensis. The sequence continues at coordinate 1,454,586 of NZ_CP194720.1, forward strand.
ACTGTCTATAATGAGCCTTAGAAGTGAGGAGAAACATCAAGAAACGTCAAACAGATTAGAGTGGAGTGCACAATATGAAAAAAGAATCTCAACGTATATCCACATTTATTCATCGGTGGTTCAAAGGCCCTGAGAAACGGATCAAATGGTCGGAAGTCTATCTCGCTGTTGCTGGAAAAATGCATCGACTATTGGTGGAGGGCCGGCGCGCACGTTCAGCGGCCAGAAGACTGCATCAGGATTTGCCCATTACCGCTTTAGGCCAGATGAAGCTGGAGCCGGGAGATATTTTATATACGCCAAGTTCAGAATCAACTTATTACGCTGGGCATATGGGGATTATTGGACTCGACGGTAAAGTGTATCACGTACACCCTTATGGTCCTGTGTTTGCCGATTCCTTGGATTGGTACATCACCCGCTTTTATGAGGGAGATCGTTTCATTGTGTTTCGTTCCCGTTTCAATCAGGCTGGTGTGAAGGCAGCGCAGTGGGTACAGGATCATTACAAGCAGGTGAAATTTTACCGATTGCAGACAAATCTGCGCAGCATTGAACGAAACTATTGTTCCAAGTTTATTTATCAGGCGTACCAATTTACAACTGGACTTGATCTGTGGAGTCGAAAGTTTGTGAAGTTGAATCAGGGATATATCTATCCGTTTCGAATTGAGCGCTCACCTGAGCTGGAGGTTCTTGGAACGTTTTATAAATAAGGCAAGTTAACCGACGGAAGTTCCTTTCTCCTACAAGAGGTTTGAGGCAGGTTCTGTCGGTTTTTTTTGTATGTGTAGAGATCAAAAACAGGAAAAAGGCTCAAAACGTCGAATAGATTATGAGATAGGCATGCACAACTTGGAGTCGTATACATAACCAATGCAGGATCAATTTTTGCCCAAGCATAAGCAATTTACCCCTTAGAAGGCAAACAAGGAAGAGAGAGAAAGAGATGAAATGGCTGAACTTTGTACGCAGGTTCAAATCAAACTCAAACGTAGTAAACCTATCCGATTACACTCCCAGGAAGGAAAGGAGGCAATATTGTTCCATCTGTAGTAAAAAAGTGAAGTCCATCGTGCATTATGCGACTTCCCAGGGAAATGTTGCAGGTGTATGCAGTTCTTGTAAATCAGTGGCGGAACATCGAGGAATGTTACCCATTTAATAAGGAAGAGATACGCTCAGGAAATAACATTGCTTTGATTTATGAGCGTTTTTGTAGTACATTAGCAAATGTATTCGAAGGAGGATTCTAATGTACTCAGGTAGACAAGACGATACTTTATACATCATGACCTACACCTTAAACAGCGGTATCAAGGGTACGGTTCCACTGTCAAATAAGCAGATTATTGAGTGGCTGGATTGCTACAGAAATGAGAAGCGCTTCGTGACCGAAATCGGCAAGGAGTTTTTTGGATTGAATGCAGGATTGGTAGCAGATTTTAAAGTTCAGAATCATTTATCGGATTATCAGCAGACAATTATGCCTACACAGCAGCAGGATAACATGGAACGCTTGTCCAGCGCATATAAATCAACCGAGTTATTAATGAAGATTGATTGTAAATGTGGCACGGCATATGTTACGGAATCTCCATATAAGCGCACCAAATGGTATTGCACCAAGTGCAAAGAGATTGTATTTTTGGATGCCAAAAAAGGAATGGTAGAAACGTCGCGTGGCGACGCTTACTACATGACCAACAAATATTTTGTTTCCCGGGACTAGCGGGAGATGACGAATGGAAAGCATCGCTGTGAGGCGGTGCTTTTTTGTGTGCGCAGAAAGAGCGCGTGACCGAGATATGGAGAAGTATATTAAGGGCATGCTGGTTAAAAGGAGTTATAATAAAAAAAGCCCACAGGGGCTTTTTTTGAAATCTCAGGAAACCTGTAGCAGCAGATACCGCCGATCAGAACCTATAGATTGATTATTGAATAACTAAGTCAGCTCAGCATTCAACTTTGTGAGGAGGAATGAAGCAGCAGCGACAGCGCGGCTCATAAGCTTCTGAATCGCCAATCATGACGACTGGTCCAAGCGTTACAGGCTCTCCATTAACGATACGCTGGGTGAAAGCCGCATCCGGGCTTCCGCATACGGCACAGAATGCCGACAGTTTCTCAATGTCATCAGCCATGGCGAGCAAACCGCCTACATATCCGAATTCCTTGCCACGGTAATCCATATTCAGTCCATCCACAATGACATGTTTGCCACAGTAGGCTAGCTCGGAGACCAGTTCCATGATGGCACTGCTGAAAAATTGCACTTCATCAAATGCAACAACATCAGCATCTTTGGTCTGAGTCAGGATCATTTCTACGGATTCCGGGGTCAATTGCCGGGGAATGGAATGGGCAGGCAGACGATAGCCGATACGGCTAACGATCTCGTCTTGGGCAAACCGATCATCTTCGGCAGGTTTGTAAGCAACGACCTTTTTACGGCCAAATTGAATTAATTTCTGACAACGGCGAATGAGTTCACCGGATTTTTCACTAAACATAGGTCCTGTAATTACGGTAATTCGTCCTGTTTGCACAGTTCTGCTACTCCTCTCACATACGGGATTCAACAAAAAAAAGCGACCATTACAGAGTACCACAAAATCTTTAGTAAGAGCCAGAACTAATCTAAGCAGCTTTGTGTTACTATATGGATTGTTAAGCTGTTGGTTACGGCAGAGTAGTGCATAAGCCAGGAGCGATTGAAAAGAGGTGTTAACGATGAGTGAAGCATTATCCGAATTACAAGAGCGATATGAACGTTTGAAAGGGCAGTCAGTCCTTGACGAAGCTACGCAGGCGTTGTTTGCAGACTTGTTCGCTGAAGCGGAGCGGCTGCAAGCCAGTAATCTGACGTTGCGCAGAACGATTCTGAAGTCCTCTTCCAAAGAGTCGCGCATGTCTACCAAGCTGCGGGATGCATTATACGAATAACCCGGAGATTACTCCGGGTTCTCTTCTGTCTGCAATTTGCGGGGAAATAGAATACCTGCTGTAATTCTGGCAATCATGGCGAAGGTGAGGCCGATACCTGCAAACATATAGATGACCGTAAATGCCTTGCCGAATCCGGTCGATGGTACAAAATCCGGATGTCCCACCGTTGTTAGAGTTACTGCGCAGAAGTAGAGGGCATCAATCCAGTGCAGACCTTCAACACGAGTATAGAATAACGTGCCCGAGAGAAGTGTCGCCGCAGTTAATACAAACAGAGCCAGGAACTTCTGGTCCTTGAAGGCATGGAAAATGCCTTTAAGCAATCTTTTTAGCGTAATGATAAACGAGACCATGTTGATCCATCCTGTCTATGGAAGAGTGGGCATTGTGCATATTCAAGATACTAACACTGAATTTATGCAAAATACCTGTTTGAATAAATAAGCATTATACCTGATCAAGTAACGCATATAAAGGCAGATGTAAGGTTGGGATGTTGAAATGTTGCGGAGCCAGAAAAAATGACAAAAAGCCCGGACTCAGGAAGTCGTACCGGGCGTCTCTGCTTTGTCGGCTGATGGTGTGTTTTTTGAACGAAAACGGGGTCCTACATAATTACGCTTGCGGTCACGGAACAGAATCCAGCCTCCCAGAAAACTCATGCCTGCGGCGAACAGGACAAGTCCTCCACCAAAGGAGAGCCATTGAAAACCTGGTGAGATCTGCTCGTTCCCATGCTCGGCATAATACAGGAAAAGGGCGTCCTTCATCATTAGAAAACCCTTCATTGCCATTAACCCGGGAATGACCAGAACAATAATCGCCACAAATCGTGCAAAGATCAGTCTAGTATTCATCACCATTAAACTCCTTCTGCCTGAGGTTGACGTAAAATAAAGGTTGCGCTTACAGGTCATACCTGATTCCATCATAGCTTGGTTTTCAGAAGCTGTCCATGCGTTTCAGGGTCAAATTTTGAGTTGACTGCTCAAGGGGAGTACAATGGAATACAGATAACGTCTATGAGAAAGAGAATCATTTGAATCATCATCTTACAAATATATTGAAATTGTATTGAAATTATATGGATAGAGGAGAACATTAAAGATGCCAATTACATGTGATGTTGCCATTCTTGGAGGAGGAACGGGAGGGTACGTTGCTGCCATCCGTGCCGCACAGTTAGGAAAACAGGTTGTTATTATCGAGAAGGATAAGCTAGGGGGCACCTGTCTGCATCGTGGCTGTATTCCGAGCAAGGCGTTGCTGCGAAGTGCGGAAGTGTACGCTGAGATACAAGAGAGCGAAATGTATGGGATTGAAACTGCTGGAGCAACACTTGTATTTCCGAAGGTTCAGGCGCGCAAGGATGCAATTGTGGAGCAGCTTCATCAAGGTGTGCAGTATTTAATGAAAAAAAATAAAATTCAGGTCGTACACGCCAAAGGGCGCGTAATCGGACCTTCCATTTTCTCCCCTCAGAGCGGTGCTGTGGCTGTCGAGTTTGAAGATGGCGAGATGGATACGGTTGTGCCAACCAACCTCATTATTGCTACCGGGTCTCGCCCACGGGTACTGCCAGGTCTTGAGCCAGACGGCCGATACATCATGAGCAGTGATGAGGCTTTGCGAATGGATGAATTACCAGCATCTCTGATCATTGTTGGTGGTGGCGTAATTGGCCTCGAATGGGCCTCCATGCTGAATGATTTTGGCGTCGAAATTACAGTTGTTGAAGCTGCTGCTCATGTATTGCCAGCAGAGGATGAAGATGTAGCCAAGGAAATGCAGAGATTGCTTGGGAAACGCGGTGTTCGCTTCCTAACAGGCGCTAGCGTTCTGACAGAGACATATAGCATACAGAAAGACGGTATTCAGATTGATGTCAAGCTGGGGGACGAGAAGCAAGAGACCCTGAAAGCGGACAAGATGCTGGTGTCGGTTGGTCGCCAGGCCAATGTCGAAAATATCGGACTCGAAAATACGGATATTAAACTCGAACGCGGATTTATTGCCGTGAATCAACATCTTCAAACGGGTGAGGGACACATTTATGCAATCGGCGATGTCATCGGCGGATTACAGCTAGCACATGCAGCGAGTCATGAAGGCATTTTGGCAGTGAATCATCTGGCGGGTGAAACGGTACATGCCGTCGAATCACATCGAATCCCGCGCTGTGTCTATACTCGTCCGGAAGCAGCGAGTATCGGATTCACGGAGCGCGAGGCAAAAGAGCGTGGTTATGAAGTGAAGACAGGCAAGTTCCCGTTCCAGGCGATTGGAAAATCTTTGGTTCATGGAAGTCGGGATGGATTCGTGAAGGTAATCGCGGATGCTAAGACGAATGATATATTGGGAGTACATATGATCGGTACCCATGTGACGGAACTGATCGCTGAAGCCTCTTTGGCTCAAATGCTGGATGCCACACCTTGGGAAGTGGGACAGACGATCCATCCTCACCCTACTTTATCGGAAATCATGGGTGAAGCCATGTTGGCAGTAGACGGAAAATCGATTGGAATGTAAGCCGGACAGGCTTATGAGAAAGGTCCTTTCCTTTTTTGGGTAAATGGGATTATAATAAGGTTAAGCCAAGTCTTAGTACCAGGTTATAAGATCGGGTAGTAAGACGGGCATAGGCTCTGATTAAAAGGAGGTACCTCATATGAGTTCAAAAGGTACTGCAGACGCGGTCCATCGGCATGAACAGCTGGGACTTAGCGATGGTGAAGTATTGGATATGTACAAATACATGCTGCTCGCACGCAAGTTTGACGAGCGTTGCTTGCTCTTACAGCGGGCCGGCAAAATTAACTTTCACGTATCCGGTGTAGGACAGGAAGCTGCGCAAGTAGGCGCTGCATTTGGTCTGGACCGGGATCACGATTATTATTTACCGTACTACCGCGATTATGGCTTTGTACTGGCGGTCGGCATGACTCCACGTGAGCTGATGCTGTCTGCTTTTGCGAAGGCGGAAGATCCGAATAGTGGCGGACGGCAAATGCCGGGTCACTTCGGTCACAAAAAGCTGCGGATTGTAACGGGCTCCAGTCCAGTTACGACACAGGTTCCGCACGCTGTAGGGTTTGCATTGGCTGCCAAAATGAAGAAGGAAGAGTTCGTTTCTTTTGTAACTTTTGGTGAAGGGTCAAGCAACCAAGGAGATTTCCACGAAGGTGCCAATTTCGCAGGTGTTCATAAACTTCCTGTGATCATTATGTGTGAGAACAATCAGTATGCCATCTCGGTGCCAATTCACAAGCAGCTGAGTGGGAAAATATCGGATCGTGCACTAGGTTACGGGTTCCCGGGACTGCGTGTAGACGGAAACGATGCGCTGGAAGTATATGGTGCAGTCAAAGAAGCTCGTCGCCGCGCAATCGCTGGTGAAGGACCTACACTTATTGAAGCGATGATGTATCGGTTGTCTCCACACTCCACTTCCGACAATGATCTGGCATACCGGACCAAGGAAGAGGTTGAAGAGAATTGGAAGAAGGACGGCGTGCTTCGCATGAAGAACTATCTGATCGATTGCGGCATCTGGGACGAAGCCCGGGATGCGGATCTGGCTTCCCAGCTTGCGCTGGAAATGAAAGAAGCGACTGAATACGCAGACAACGCGCCATATCCGAAACCTGAGGACACTCTGACGCACGTTTATGCGGACAGCGAAGAAGGGGGACGGTAAGTATGGCGGTTATGGAATATATTGATGCAATCCGTCTCGCGATGAAAGAAGAGATGGAGCGGGATGAAAATGTCTTTATCCTTGGTGAAGATGTCGGGGTTAAAGGCGGTGTGTTCACTACAACCAAAGGGTTGCAGGATCAGTTCGGCGAAATGCGTGTCATGGACACACCTTTGTCCGAATCAGCGATTGCAGGTGTAGCTATTGGCGCTGCGATGTACGGTATGAAACCTATTGCCGAGATGCAATATTCGGATTTTATGCTGCCTGCAACAAATCAGATTATTAGTGAAGCGGCCAAAATTCGCTATCGCTCCAACAATGACTGGAGTTGCCCGATTGTTATTCGTGCGCCAATTGGCGGCGGTATTTTTGGTGGGCTGTATCACTCCCAATGTCCGGAATCGATCTTTTTTGGCACACCAGGTCTGAAAATTATAGCTCCATACTCGGCATACGATGCGAAGGGACTGCTCAAAGCAGCCATTCGCGACCCGGACCCGGTGCTCTTTTTTGAAAATAAAAAATGCTACAAGCTGATCAAGGAAGATGTGCCGGAAGATGATTACATCGTTCCAATTGGTAAAGCCAACGTGCTTCGCGAAGGAGCAGATATTACAGTTATCGGGTATAGCCAGCCACTTCATTTTGTCATGCAGGCTGCCGAAGAGCTGGAGCGTGAGGAAGGCATTACTGCCCATGTACTGGATCTGCGCACATTGCAGCCACTGGATCGCGAAGCCATCATTGCATCCGCTCGTCTGACTGGCAAAGTGCTGATTGTGCATGAAGATAATAAAACTGGTGGTGTAGGAGCGGAAGTTGCGGCTATCATCAGTGAAGAATGTCTGTTCGAGCTGGATGCGCCGATTCAGCGTCTCTGCGGACCGGATGTACCGGCAATGCCGATTAGCCCAACATTGGAGAAATTCTATATGCTGAGCAAGGATAAAGCCAAGGAAGCGATGCGTACACTCGCCGAGTATTAAGTCGTGTAGTGAGATAGTTTAAAAGCAAAGTTTGGAGTGATATAACCAATGAGTATGAAATGGATCGAGGTCATTATGCCGCAGCTGGCGGAATCGCTGGTCTCGGCTACCATTGCCAAATGGTTGAAAAAACCGGGTGACCGGGTTGAACAATACGAACCGATCTGTGAAGTAATTACGGATAAAGTCAATGCAGAGATTCCATCAACCGTTGATGGAATTATGGGTGATTTGTTGGTCGAGGAAGGTACGACCATTGCGGTTGGCGAAGCCATCTGCCGCATGCAGGTAGCTGCTTCTGATGCGGAAGCAGCTGAACAAGTAACCCAAGCTTCGCAGCAACAGAATGGTGATCATGTTCATGCACAACAAAGTGCGAACTACGTACCTGCTGCTGGTGCAGCGAGTACAACAGGCCATGATCCCAATCAGCCGATGCGTAACCGCTATTCTCCTGCGGTTCAATCCCTTGCAGCTGAACATGGTCTGAACTTGCAGAGCATTCAGGGCACTGGAGCAGGTGGACGGATTACACGTAAGGATGTACTGGCTGTCATTGCACAGGGTGGAAACGCGGGCGCAACGTCTGCACAGTCTTCTACTGTAGCAGGACAGCAGGTCTCTTCAGCAGCACCTTCAGGTTCTCCTTTCAGCGGATTGAATCGGGGGAATGCAGACTTGGGCGCATCTGCCGGAGAAACAGTTCCAGCAGCTGACGCAGGCGTTCCTGTGAGACATTCCGGTATACATCTGACCGAAAGTCCGAAAATTCCGCAAATCGAAGTAGAGGGTGGCGGACAGGGAAGATCCGAATACTTCATCGACGTTACTCCAGTTCGTAATGCCATTGCTCGTAATATGCGTCAAAGCGTATCGGAAATTCCTCATGCGTGGACGATGATTGAAGTGGATGTGACGAATCTGGTGATGCTGCGCAACAAACTCAAGGATGAGTTCAAGCGCAAAGAAGGTATTAACCTGACGTATCTGTCCTTCATGATGAAGGGTGTCGTCAATGCCATTAAAGACTACCCAATCATGAACTCCGTCTGGGCTGTTGACAAAATTATTGTCAAACGGGATATCAACCTGTCGATGGCAGTGGGTACAGAAGACTCTGTACTTACACCTGTAATTAAACATGCTGATCAGCGCAACATCGCTGGCCTAGCTCGTGAAATTGATGAGCTGGCACGCAAAACTCGTGAAGGCACGTTGAAGCTGGACCATATGCAGGGCGGAACCTTCACGGTTAACAATACCGGATCATTTGGGTCCATTTTGTCACAACCTATCATTAACTACCCGCAGGCAGCGATTCTTACCTTTGAGTCGATCGTCAAGAAACCTGTGGTCATTAATGACATGATTGCTGTCCGTTCCATGGCGAACCTTTGTCTCTCCCTGGACCATCGTATTCTGGATGGAGTCATTAGCGGACGGTTCCTGCAACGTGTAAAAGAGAATCTTGAAGGATACACCATGGAATCGAACGTGTATTAAGAGAGAGCAAGTGCATCATTTCAATGAGTTACAAATGATGCCAAGCGCTGAATAGATGGATAATGGGAAAGTGTATGTGCCAATGGCCGTGCACTTTTCCCGTTTTCTTCAATAGAATGCTCATCATTATACAATGAACATTGAAACAGAAGGGTGTGGGGGAATCATGAGCAAGCCGCTGGATGTTATGTACATACCGATGCTTGATTATGAAGAGGCTTGGAACCGCCAGAAAGCGATTGTGCAGCAACTGGATGAGGGAGAAGGAGCGGAACAGATGCTGTTGCTCCAGCATCCGCCGACGTATACGATCGGTTCACAGAATCACCCGGAGCACCTGCTTCTCAGTGAAGACGAACTGCGGGAGCAAGGCATCTCCTTGTTTCAAATTGACCGTGGCGGTGATATTACTTATCATGGCCCTGGCCAGTTGGTAGGTTACCCGTTACTTGTTCTTGGGCGGGATGAAGCCTTGGATTTACATGGCTATTTACGTTGTCTGGAGCAGATGATTATTGATTATTTGGCTGATCAGGGTATTGAAGCGGGACGTAAAGAGTCTTACACAGGTGTATGGATCGGAGATTTAAAAATTGCCGCTATCGGTGTAAAGTTCAATCGGTGTAAACATCGGCGCGGCTTCGTGACGAGTCACGGATTTGCTTTTAATATCACCTCGGGAATTCAGCACGCAGGCTTTCAGGGTATTGTTCCTTGCGGGATTGAGCAGTATGGTGTGACCTCGTTGGAGGATATTACAGGCAAGACTTACACTGTAGAACAGGTTGCGCACGATATCGTTCCATATTTTAATCGGATTTTCCCGTATGAGATTACCTGGATTACAGAAAAAGAAGCCCTTCCCCGTCTGTAAATCAGACAGTCAAAAGGCTTCAGGTTTCTATCCGAACAATAAAGGCTCGAGCGCTATGAAAAGGGTGGACCCAATCATGGCGAGCAGCATGAGATAGATAATGATGCGGAACCATTTCTTTTTTTGCATGATGAGAGAACTCCTTTCAACAAATAAATAAACAGACCATAGTAATTGTATTGTACCGTATCGAAGAAAGGTAGGAAAGTCCTATGATAAAACAGCAACGTGTTATTGATCATTTTATGGAACTGGTGCAGATTGATAGTGAAACAACCCATGAACAAAATATATCAAAAGTGTTAAAAGAACAGTTTACTCAGCTGGGCCTCAGTGTATATGAGGACGACACCATGGAGAAAACTGGACATGGCGCTGGTAATCTCGTGGTTACCTGGGAAGCCGAGAATACTGAAGAAGCAGCACCAATCTTTTTCACATGTCATATGGATACCGTAACGCCTGGACAAGGAATTAAACCTGAGCTGGGTGAAGACGGTTGGATTCGCAGTGATGGCACGACAATTCTGGGTGCAGATGACAAGGCGGGGATTGCCGCTTTGTTTGAAGCGATTCGAGCTATTCAAGAGAACAACCTTCCACATGGAAAAATTCAATTTGTGATTACCGTAGGTGAAGAGTCGGGTCTGGTTGGTGCACGTGCAATGAATCCGAAGGATATTGAAGCCGAGTTCGGTTATGCCCTGGATTCCAACGGAGCCGTGGGTACAATCTGTGTGGCTGCTCCGGCCAGAGCGGAAATTCAGATGAAGATCTATGGGAAATCCGCACATGCGGGTGTGAATCCAGAAGACGGCATCAGTGCCATTCAAGTGGCGGCCAAAGCAATTGCAGCGATGAAGCTGGGACGAATTGATGATGAGACTACGGCGAACATCGGCAAATTCCAGGGTGGATCAGCACTGAACGTCGTCTGCGATTTTGTGCAGATTGAGGCTGAGGCCCGCAGTATTGTGCAGGAGAAGGTAGAACTTCAAGTGGCCCAGATGCGTGAAGCTTTGGAAACGACATGCCGCAAATATGGTGCAACTGCTGAATTCCGCAGTGAGATCCTGTATCCTGCATTTGGCTTCCATGATGAACACGAGGTTGTTCAGCTTGCACAGCGTGCCATTCGGAGCCTGGGGCTGGAGACGAGCACGTTTGCATCCGGTGGTGGCAGTGATGCCAACATCTTCAATGGGTTCAACATACCTACGGTCAACCTGGCTGTAGGCTATGAGGACATCCATACGACGAAAGAACGCATCCGCGCTGAGGATATTGTGAAACTATCTGAAGTGGTTGTGGCTATTATTCAGGAAACGGCTGCAAGTAAAAAGTAATCCAAAAAGACTGAGGGTGAAACTCCCCCATGCTTCAACTGAAAAGTCCGAATCCGGTACAAACCGAGTTCGGACTTTTTGGCAAAACCATGTTATATTTCATGGGTATTGCAGACCAAGAACAGTATCATTTACGTCCAGCGAGCATATCGATTAATTTGGCATCTGGACCCCACTCACGCACCCATTGTCTGAGTATGAGCTGGACTTGTCTGGCTTGTCCGACCACGTGTACGGATTGCGGTGTTAAATAACTGTTCATTGGTTGTCCCCCTGATTTGCTATATTTGTTTGAAATCGCTATAAGCTCACCATATGCCAAAAAACAGAGGTTTATACGTATAAAGAGAATCAAAATTCGAAGAAGTGGAGTTGAAGAACAGATGAACCCAACCAATCATAAGCATCCTGCCAATCCAAAACTTGACGAAGAGACCATATCGACAAAGCCCATCTTTGAGGGCAAAGTCATTTCCCTTCAAGTCGACACAGTCAAGCTGCCTAACGGTCAGACTGCTACCCGTGAGATCATCCGTCATCCTGGAGCAGTTTCTGTCCTCGCGCTGAATGGAGATCGTATGCTCGTCGTTGATCAGTATCGTCAGGCCATGGGACGTACCGAAGTCGAGATTCCGGCAGGCAAACTGGACCCAGGAGAAGAACCTGAAGTGGCAGCAGCGCGTGAATTGCGCGAAGAAACCGGTTATGTAGCCAAATCACTGCGGCATCTGCGTTCATTTTACACTTCGCCAGGATTTGCGGATGAGATCATCCATTTGTATATCGCGGAGGAGCTCGAAGCAGGGGATATGGCTTTAGACGAAGATGAATTTCTTGAAGTATCCGAGATTACAATTGAAGAGGCTTATCAGTTGATGGATCAGAATCGGATCAGTGATGCCAAAACGATGATGGCTGTGTATGCATGGGATCTTTACAGAACAACAGGACGGTTTTAATGATGAATGAGCAACAGGTAGCGTCTGCAGGGTGGGAGCCTTGTTATGCAGACCTCCATATTCACATTGGACGAACTTCGCGCGGAGAAGCTGTTAAAATCAGTGGCAGCCGTGATCTGACCTTCGAGAACATTGCTAGAGAAGCCTCGGATCGCAAAGGAATTCATCTACTCGGTGTCATTGATTGTCACTCTCCGGTTGTACAGATGGACATCGAACAGTTGCTTGAGAACGGCACGATGTCCGAGCTTGAGGGAGGGGGCATTGCGTATCAGGACACAACCATCCTGCTGGGTACAGAAATAGAGCTACGCGAGCCGGGGATGCGGGAGTTCCATATGCTGGCTTACTTCCGTGATCTGAAAACCATGAAGTCCTTCACGGACTGGATGAAACGTTATATGAAAAATGTAAACCTGAGTTCACAGCGGGTATATGTACCCGCGCTTGAGATGCAGGTCGAGATAAAGGCGCGTGGTGGGCTTATTGTGCCAGCCCATGCGTTTACCCCGCATAAAGGCATATATGGCAGCACAGCCCCTCGTATGGCTGATGTGCTGGATACTAGCCTGATTGATGCCGTTGAGCTCGGGCTAAGCTCTGATTCATCCATGGCCAGTTATATTGAGGAACTGGATAAGGTCCCCTTTCTGACCAACTCGGATGCTCATTCTCTGGGCAAGATTGGACGAGAATACAATGAGTTGCATCTCGCGAAGCCTTCCTTTGACGAATTTAGTATGGCACTTAAAGGACAAGCAGGCAGAAACATTACAGCCAATTACGGTTTGAATCCAAGACTCGGCAAATACCATCGTACCTATTGTGCATCCTGCGGAAGCATTATGGACGAGCATGCGATGTCGGCGGAACGCTGTCCATATTGTGGCAGTTTGAAGCTTGTGCAGGGTGTACTCGATCGTATAATGGCAATCGCTGATCGGGAGAGTCCGCATATTCCAGCAAACCGACCTGCTTATCACTATCAGGTACCTTTGGAATTTATCCCGGGTTTGGGAAAAGCCAAACTGCGCCAGCTGCTGGACCGCTTAGGTACGGAAATGAACGTATTACATCGCACAAGCGAGGATGAACTTGCAGAGGTCGTTGGGCCAGTTCTTGCAGGTCTTATCGTTGCTGCGCGGAATGGTCAACTGGAATTGTCATCTGGTGGTGGGGGCACTTACGGAAAGGTGTCCAGCAAGGAAAGTTCAGAGTAGAGAAGTTTGCGGTAGGGTCATAAAGTGAAGTTAGCATCATTGGTACGGGAATGGCATTTTGTCATGAAGAAGAAATTGGAATCTGGACAAGAAGTCATACGTGTGCATTCCGGTTCATAAGAATGACTATGAGGATTTCACTCGACATCCTTGCAGCATGATAACCGGAAAGGGGACTCGTACCTGTATGCGTTCTGCCTACTTCACATTCAAAGGCCAAACCTCTTTATATGTATTCGTGGCTGTCTTGTTTCTGGTGGGTGTCATTTTTGGCGCCCTGATGGTTAATGCCCTATCCCTTGAACAACGCCAGGATTTGGAGGGATACCTCGGTAACTTCTTCATGACGGTACAGCACAGCGGACAGGTGATTGAGACCGGAACCTATTGGGACATTGCCATGCTTCATCTAAAGTGGGTTGGCCTGATCTTCATTCTGGGTTTATCGGTCATCGGCCTGCCGGGCATATTGGTTCTGGATTTTCTGAAAGGAGTGCTCATTGGTTTTACAGTGGGTTACCTTGTCGGACAGTATTCATGGAAAGGGCTGTTGTTTGCCCTGGTTTCCGTTGCGCCTCATAATTTATTCGTGATTCCGGTACTGCTCATTTGCAGTGTGTCGGCCATGACCTTTTCCTTATACATTATTCGGAACCGTGTTCTGATGCAGCGGACGCCAGGTCGTCAGAAGCCTTTTGCTTCATATATGGTGTTAACTCTCGTTATGGCAGCACTGCTGCTAGGGGTTGCGTCATTTGAAACATGGGTTACACCTGCGATGATGCGCTGGGTCACACCGATGCTACTACCAGCTTAGCTTTGCGCGTGATAGTGTAAAATGTTGACTTTAATTATGTACTCCCCCTATAATGAAAGAAGTGGGTTAAGTTGCAGTGTGCAGTGATTTCCTAGGGGGAGGGAGAAAATGGAAGCACGGATCGATAAAATTAAGCAGCAACTACAGTCCCAAGGATATAAATTAACGCCCCAGCGGGAAGCCACCTTAAGAGTACTTCTTGAGAATGAAGAAGATCATCTGAGCGCAGAAGACGTATTCATGCTCGTGAAAGAAAAGGCTCCCGAAATCGGTCTCGCAACCGTGTACCGTACCCTCGAACTGCTGAGTGAGCTGCATGTTGTAGAGAAAATCAACTTCGGCGACGGTGTAGCGCGTTATGATCTACGCGGAGATACATCCAAGCATCACCATCATCACTTAATCTGTGTTCAATGCGGAAGTATGGATGAAATACGTGAAGACTGGCTTGGACCGCTTGAAGAGCGACTGGAGCGGGAATTTAACTTTTCGGTAGTAGATCACCGATTGGATTTCCATGGGATTTGTTACCGTTGCAAAGCTAAAAATGACCAGAAGCCCAAAGACGAAGAATAACATAGCATATCTTCAAGCTCTCACCGGCGGTTTTGACGGGAGAGCTTTTTTGGTCCAGCGTGTGATGTGAGGTTTACCCTGAATGTCATATTCTTGTGTTCGGTAACATACCCTGATTCTAGACGAGTCGGATTCGAACCAGAAAGGGGTACAACCCATGATTATATCGCTGCGGAGAGGACTCCGTTTTATTCGATTTATCGTATTTTTTGCTGCATTAGTTTATCTGTTCTATCATGTCCTGGATTTGTTCAACGGATGGATCTCACCTGTGGACCAATATCAGATGCCAACAGGAAATGCGGTTAAAGTATTTCAGGAAACGGTTTGGCCAAGTAACGGGGAAGGACGTCCTACAATGGCAGAGCGTCTCCGTTTATTTTATTGGTACGGAGAGTAGCTGGACAGCCAGGGATGCAAATACGGAAGCAGGTTGCCCGTGTGGCAGTCCTGTCAGATGAGGAGCGTTGTGCATGAAGCAGACGATACACGCCTATGCCTTATACTTGGAAGAGGATAAAGGGATGTCGAGCAGCACGCTGGAATCGTATCTTCGGGACGTGGACAAGTTCATCGAATTTGCGGATAAAGAATACGGTATCCGGGAAGCGGAGCAGGTGCGCCGGACGCATGTTATCCTGTTTGTAGGTCAGCAGAAACAGGCAGGACGTGCGAATGCAACCATTGCCCGCAGCGTCGTATCCCTGCGCTCCTATTTTCATTTTTTGATGCGGCGTGGTGACATATTACAGGACCCTACGTTTGATGTGGAGGCTCCAAAAGCAGACAAGACACCACCGCAGGTGTTAACCATCCAAGAGATCGAATTGCTGCTCGCATCCCCCGATACCCGTTCACCGCAAGGGGTGCGTGACCGGGCCATGCTGGAGCTATTGTATGCGACAGGCATTCGTGTATCTGAACTGATTGCACTGGATGTGCGGGACGTACAGCCAGGCATGCGCTTTATCCGCTGTGGAGGTGCCGGTAAAGAACGAATTTTGCCAATAGGTGCGCCTGCAGCAGAGTGGGCAAGTGTTTATGTGAACGAGTACCGAAACCTGCTAATTAAAAATGATACGGACGAGCAGGCTCTCTTTGTCAACGTATCCGGTAGAAGATTAACCCGGCAGGGCTTCTGGAAGCTGCTCAAAAAAGCAGCGATGGATGCGGGAATCTCTGGTGAAATTACACCACATACGCTGCGTCATTCCTTTGCCGCTCACCTGATTGCCAGTGGGGCAGATACCCGCGCGGTGCAGGACATGCTCGGTCATGTGGAGCAGCCTGGGCAACAATATGGACATCATGGCCGCAAAACGATGAAAGAGATTTATGAATCTCATCATCCGCGGGCAAAATAGTTTCTACTTGGATATAAATCTGCAAAAAAAAGCGGAACAATAGTCTGATTTAGGATAAAATAAATTGAACACATTTAAACGCCGTTATACATAAGCGAATGCATCATTTCAGCGTGTAGCTTTGATTGATGCCATTTGCGGATACAGACGGATCGTTTCAACTCAAGGGGGAACATCTTATGACAGCATTAAACCAACAGATGATTTTGGAAGCGGCATCTTACATCCAAAGCAAAAGTTCCATTAAACCGGAAGTCGGTTTGATTTTAGGTTCAGGACTTGGCATTTTAGCAGAATTGATTGAAGATGGCGTCAGCATCGCCTATCAGGATATTCCGCATTTTCCAGTGTCCACAGTAGAGGGACATGAAGGCGAATTGCTGGTGGGAACCATCAAAGGCCGTCCGGTCGTCATGATGAAAGGTCGTTTCCACATGTACGAAGGATATGGCCCGGAACTTACTGCCTTCCCGGTGCGTTTTATGAAAGAACTGGGTGTAACTTCCTTGCTCGTAACGAACGCTGCAGGTGGAGTGAATACCTCTTATGAGGCTGGTGACCTTATGCTGATCTCGGATCATCTGAATCTCACAGGCAAGAATCCATTAATCGGACCGAATGACTCCGCGCTGGGTGTGCGTTTCCCAGATCTGTCCGAAGCCTACAGCCGCCGTCTGCGTGCGCTCGCGAAGGATACAGCCGCGTCACAAGGTTTTGATGTACGTGAAGGGGTATACGCAGGTATGCTTGGTCCAAACTACGAGACACCAGCTGAGATCGTGATGCTGCGTACGTTGGGTGCGGATGCTGTCGGCATGTCTACCGTTTCTGAGGTTATCGTAGCACGCCACGCCGGCCTGGAAGTGCTCGGTATTTCTTGTATCAGCAACATGGCTGCCGGCATTCTGGACCAGCCGTTGTCGCATGATGAGGTTATGGAGACGACAGAACGTGTTCGTGAATCGTTCCTCGCCCTTGTGCTGGCTGTTATTCCACAAATGTAACTGACCATTAAGAAAAGGCGATCTACCCTAATGTGATTCATTGGGGCAGGTTGCCTTTTTTATTTCCTTAACGGCTGTTCACTCATCCAGTAGTTCAGGCTCGTTTTTTGGTGTTTCACATGGATTACATAAAAAGTTCGGGAAATCATTCTTTACATGGAATAATTTACTTCAATCGGGCCGACAATGATTAGCAGTACATGCATGCATGGAACATGCAGTAAGCAAGTCATTTGAGGAGGTAACCTTAGTGAAGAAACGAATAATGGCATCGTTCATGACCCTTTGTATCCTGCTGTCCCTGATGGCATCAACCGCGCTGGCTGAAGAAACTCCCAAAGCAGCGGGGGGAACAGATTTGGCCCCGTCGGCACGCTCCGCCATTTTAATGGATGCAGATACGGGCACGGTCATTTTTGAGAAAAACAGTCATGATCAGCTGCCTCCGGCGAGCATTACGAAGATTATGACCATGCTGCTCACCATTGAAGCGGTCGATTCTGGCAAGATGAAGCTGACGGATAAAGTGAGAACGAGTGAATATGCTGCATCCATGGGTGGATCACAGATTTTTCTGGAACCTGGGGAAGAGATGTCGGTCGACGATATGTTAAAAGGGATTGCTATGGCCTCTGGTAATGATGCTTCTGTAGCAATGGCTGAGAAAATTGCTGGCTCAGAGGAAGCCTTTGTACAACTAATGAATGAACGGGCAAAGGAGCTCGGCATGAAGGATACTCATTTTGCCAACTGTAACGGCCTTCCGGTAGATAATCATTATTCTTCCGCGCATGACATTGCGGTCATGAGCCGTGAACTGCTGAAGCATCCCGGAATTACGAAATATACTGGTGCATATCAGGACTACCTTCGTAAAGATAGCGAGAAGCCATTCTGGCTGGTGAATACGAACAAGTTAGTTCGTTTCTACTCCGGTGCGGATGGGTTGAAAACAGGATATACTTCCGAAGCCAAGTTTTGTCTCTCGGCTACAGCGATGAAGGATGGTCTGCGTGTCGTTTCCGTGGTGCTGGGCGAACCCAATACCAAAACACGCAACAGCGAAGTGTCCTCGATGTTTGACTATGCTTTTGGGCAATACACGATGAAACCTCTGTACAAGTCAGGGGACCTGCTGGGCAGTCTGAAAATTGAAAAAGGTGAAGTTGCTGAAGTGCCGCTGAATGCAACACAAAATTATAGTGTGCTGATGCGTAAAGGTGCAAAATCGGATGAGATCCGTCATGAATTGCTGATGGCCAAAGAAGTAAAAGCTCCGGTCAGAGCAGGTCAGAGTGTAGGTAAACTAGTCGTCTACCAGGGCAATGAAGTTATCAAGGAGTTCGACATTCAGGCTCCGCAGGATGTGGACAAGGCAGGCTGGTGGAAGCTGTTCAAACGCACAACCTCCAATCTGTTCGATTAAACGGCGATTTATGCAGGTTGCGTACATCCTTTGAACATATTTTGTAGTTAAATAGGGGTTTTCTTCTAGTTTTGTCGGGGGGCAGGAAAAGCCTTCGGGAACGTAGAAATCCTTGTTCAAGACAGGGAGGAGAGTGAGCAAACGTGAACTTGCATGTGGAAATGGAACATCACCGCGGGATTCTGATTGTGCGATTATCCGGGGAGCTGGATCACCATACAGCTGACATGGTACGGATGCAGATGGATGAAGCCATCCAGCGCAGACAATGCGAGCATCTGGTACTCAGCCTGAAAGATCTGCAATTTATGGACAGTTCGGGTCTGGGTGTCATTTTGGGAAGATACAAGCTCATTAAGAATAAAGGCGGCAAGATGGTTGTCTGTGATGTCAATCCGCCAGTGTATCGTTTGCTGGAAATGTCGGGTTTGTTCAAGATTATGCCGATTTACGAAAATGAGGGAACTGCTCTCTCGGGTCTGGAGGTCGTCTCATGAATGAAGGAACGGGGACAAATTTCATGAATCTGCAATTCGCGGCCAAGTCGGAGAACGAATCGTTCGCACGGGTGACGGTTGCTGCCTTCATCTCCCAGCTTGATCCTACGATGGACGAGCTTAGCGATCTGAAGACAGTCATTTCGGAAGCCGTAACGAACAGCATCATCCACGGTTATAACAACAATCCGGAAGGTGTCGTGTCCATTCAAGCCGAGATTCGCGATGACATGATCACCATCATTGTGGAAGACCGCGGTGAAGGCATCGAAGATCTTGAACTGGCCAAACAGCCGTTGTATACGTCCAAACCCGAACTTGAGCGCTCGGGCATGGGCTTCACCATTATGGAAAACTTCATGGATGAATTCGAAGTCAGCAGTGAGCCCGGCAGAGGCACCTCCATCAAGATGAAGAAAAGGATTGAATCCAAGAAAGCATTGTATAATTAGGGGTTGGTGGTCTTATGGATGCTGAAGTGAAACAGTCTTCACAGACCTATTTGGACGATGCCGAGGTCAAACGGCTGATTGCGCTCAGTCAGTCGGGTGACCATGTCGCACGGGATACGCTGGTGAACTGCAACATCAGACTCGTCTGGTCCGTCGTACAACGTTTTATGAACAGGGGATATGAGCCGGAAGATCTGTTCCAGATTGGTTGTATCGGGCTGCTAAAATCGGTGGATAAATTCGATCTCAGTTATGATGTAAAATTCTCCACCTATGCTGTCCCGATGATTATCGGAGAAATTCAGCGCTTCCTGCGGGACGACGGCACCCTTAAGGTCAGTCGTTCACTGAAGGAGATGGCGAATAAAGTCCGCAAGAAAAGGGATGAGTTGTCCAAAAACCTGGACCGTCTGCCCACGATCAAGGAAGTGGCTGAAGAGCTGGGGGTAACCCCGGAGGAAGTTGTTTTTGCGCAGGAAGCGAACAAACCGCCTACCTCTATACATGAGACGGTTTTTGAGAATGACGGCGATCCGATTACACTAATGGACCAGATTGCCGACGAGTCTCAGGAACGGTGGTTTGACAAACTGGCGCTAAACGAAGCAATTGGCGGTCTCAGTGAACGGGAACGGCTGATTGTATACCTCCGGTATTACCGGGATCAGACCCAGTCCGAGGTCGCCAGTAGGCTGGGTATATCCCAGGTGCAGGTGTCGCGGCTGGAGAAAAAAATACTTCAATCCATCCGCGACCAGATTGCACAGTGATTTTGGATTGCAGGCAACAATATTGGTGTTAAAACACCAATATACGACAACTAACAACCTTCTATCGCGCATTAATATGCGAAGAAGGTTATTTGTCGTTAGCCTGGATGGGTTTGGGACGATTCGACTGCAACAATAATATCAATCCAATGATACATGCGGTACCCAGCCATTGAAATAAACCAAAAGGCTCATGTAACCAAATAACAGTGGTGCCAACGGCAGCAAGAGGCTCCGCACTTCCCATTAAACTTGTTTCTTTGGCTGTCAGGCTTTTTAAACTTTCGATATAGAACCAGAATGCAATCATTGTCCCTAAAATAATGGTAAAGGCCAAATATCCGTAGGTTTCCAAACGCAAGCTGGCAAAGTCCATTTTCCATGGTGGGTGGATGAGACTCAGTGCAGCCCCTCCGATAATCATTGCCCAGCCGACTACGACGAGTGAATCAAACTTTTCAATCAGCTTCACGGCGTAGAGGGTATAGAAGGCAGCGGCAACCCCGGATAACAACCCCCACAAAACTGCGGGTAAAGGCACAGACAATTGGGAGAGAGAACCATTAGTCAGGAGAAGAAAACACCCGCTCAGAGCCAGAATCGCTGATATAACATCCTTTCTGGTCAGAGTAGCCTGTTTTCTCCAGAACATATAGACCATGATCATGACTGGTGACAGATATTGAAGTAGTGTCGCCACCGCGGAGTTGCCATGTTGAATAGACGCCATGTACGTATATTGAACAGCAAGCATCCCGAATAATCCGAAAGTGATTAGCTGCAAGGCTGTTTTTTTCTGCTTCCACATATCGAAAATTTGCGAGCGCCTTGTAGTAAAGGATTGAACCGTCAGCAGCAGTATACCCGCAATCAGCAGTCGTACCGTTACAAACCAGTTGACTTCGATTCCGTATTGTTGAAACAGTTTTTGTGAAACCGTTCCACCAATGCCCCAGCATATCGCTCCTGTAAGAACGAAGAAGAGGCCTGATTTTCTGGATCTTTGAATAGATATTTTCATGAATAGCGTCCTCACCTTAAATATAAGAATAGTGCTATATTAAAACGTAATAGGCTATAATAATATCAATATCGCACAGATAAATATCATTATATTGAGATGAGAAAATATGCTTAAAGTAGAATTCAGGATTGATCAAAACGGGAGGGAACTAACGGAGCATCGTACAGTTACTCTGCCTGTTGCGTGTTATGAAACCACAATTGTACGCAATGTTCACGGGCATATTCCTTTGCACTGGCATGATGAATTGCAGTTTGTTTTGGTTGTCCAGGGCGAAGCTCTTTTTTATGTAAATGATCAAAAGATCGTTGTGCCACAAGGCGACGGGCTGTTTATCAACAGTGGTTGTATGCACATGGCGGAGGAACGGGGGGAGAAGGATAATTGTATTTATCTTTGTCTAAATGTCTCTCCGCAATTTGTTGTACCATCCGAGTTATATTTGAAGTACGTTCATCCTTATATCTCAGCAACCAATTTACCTTATCTTCATATCAAAAGGGAAGTTCTCTGGGGAGCTCAAGTCCTGAACGCCATTCGGCATGTTAAAAAGGACCTGGATGAGCAGGCTCCATTTTACGAAATGAATGTGGCTTCAAGCCTTTTGACGATATGGAAACATCTGATTACAAGCGGATACGCGCTGGAATATGATCCATCCAAAATCATTAGAAGCAGACGAATAAAGGACATGGTTGAATGGATTCACCTGCACTCCGCTGAACCAATCAAATTGGAGGATATTGCGAGGGCGGGTCAGTTAAGTCGCTCGGAAACCTGCCGTTATTTCAAGCAAATGCTGAAGACAACCCCTATGCAGTATGTAATCGATTATCGCATCCAAAAGAGCGTGGAGCTGTTGCAACTCCAGGAACGCAGTATAACCGAAATTGCTTATGAAGTTGGATTTAATAGCACAAGCTATTTTATTAATCAGTTTCGCAAAATCATGCAAATCACCCCGTTGAAGTTCAGAAGAGAAATGGAGTTGAGGAATAAGGAGGGTTATTGAACAGGGAGTAAAAAAATGAAGGTATTGTTATCCGCGCTTCTGATAATCACGGCTTTTGTTTTTGTACATGCGTTATTTCCCCAAAGATACCTAATCCCCAAGTTTCTTACCAGTCAATCCATACCCTCTTCTCTTCTCAGTAAGTCGCTATATTAGCGGCTTTTTTTGTTTGAGTAACAAAAGGATTGTGAAAAAATAAAGTCCAAGTTCACCAGCTATTATTTCTCCTATTACCGCCTTCCAGCATATTTATTTCAGTCCTTTGGAAAAAAGGGACCCATGCAGCGGAGGGATGGAATCGGACAAAGGAGCGAAGCGTGAGGGTTCGTCTAAGGATACACACAAGCAACGCAGGCGGCAGATTAGACCTGAAGAAGCGAAGCGTTCGCCTTTGTCTCCGAATTTCTACACTAGTAGAAATCAATCAAGAAAATTTGGAGACAACAGCGATCGGAAGGTTGGTCTGCAGCTGGAGTGCCTGCGTGTAGTTCTCTTACTAACCTGAGAGCAACAGCGACCGATGGCCGATCCATCCCGAAGCGCCCTCAGTGTCTACAAAACCTTTTTCCAACCAGAATGTAATAAATTTGCACATTCTTCAAATACTAACCTAAATTACGCAGTAAAGGAGTGTTCCGGATGTCCCTGACACCCACTCCAACGGTCTATGTTCGATTGCGCAGCCGTATTCGTATCCAAAGGGGCCGAAGTGTCAAGCTTGGAGATGTAGCTCACTTGCTCACCTCTCCCGAAGAAAAGGAAGGAAGGCTGCTTGAACTTGAATTGCTGCGCCCCGGACCGGAGGACGGCAATCTGATCCTCATTGATATATTGCAGATCATCCCTCAGATCCGTCGGGCCATACCAGATGTCACCGTTGAATTGATCGGATCGGGTCATACGCTTGTTGAGGTAGTTGCGGGAAGTGGCAAACCTTCCAAATCCCTGTTTATCCTGGTGTGGCTGCTGCTTTTCTTTGGATCAGCGTTGACCATTATGAATTTTCATGCTGACGTAAACATGCAGGAAGTTCAGATTCGAATTGTAGAGATGATTACAGGCCGCCGGGATGAGCATCCGTATCTGTTTCAGGTGGCGTATTCAATCGGGATAGGATTTGGCATGGCCGTGTTCTTTAATCATTTATTCAAGAAAAAGTGGAATGAAGAACCTACCCCTTTGGAGGTGGAAATGTTCCTATATCAGCAAAATGTAGACAAGTATGTGGTGATTGAAGAAACCGAACGTATGCATGAAGAGGAACGCAGGGAGATGAATGCGGATGAGCGTTCTTAACGGAGCAATCAGCATTGTGCTGGGTATTGCGGGGGGGATCGCGGTCGGAAGTGGTGTGATTGCGCTTATTCTCGTGCTTGATATGATCCCAAGACTAGCTCAGCTTACGCGAACCTATGACAAAACCCATTGGTATGAAGGGGCCTTGATCGGAGGTTCGCTGCTCGGTACCGTTGCGGATTTTTGGCACTGGAAGGTGCATGGAGCGGTGTTGCTGAGCCCGATCATCGGACTGTTTTGCGGTGTGTTCATCGGTCTGCTTGCTGCGGCACTCACAGAAGTGTTGAATGTACTGCCAGTGCTGGCGAAACGACTGGGCATGAAATCGTATCTATTTGGATTGCTGCTTGCCATGATTTTGGGGAAGATGACAGGCTCCCTGTTTGACTTTTTTGTATACCAGCGTTGAAACGTTTGGCCTAAGGAGGATGGGAAATGGACGTAAGATCAGACAACGACGGGCATAACTCCAGCGAAGCAACATCCGAAGAGATGATGCATAAATCTCCTTATGAGATTCAGGAGGAAGAAGAAAAGAAGGCTTACGAAAAAAAGAAGCAAAATGAAATGTCTGACAGTATCGAGGAATCAGTAGAATATTGGCAGGAAAACGACGATATTTCCCCTCGCATGAGTGATAACAGATATACGCTTCAACAAGTGTTGGGACTTGGGGAGTCCTTTGATGTGAATATGAGGGAAATGGTCTTGGGCGGCAAACACGTTGGATTACTGCTGCTGACTGGATTTGCGAAGGATGAAATTTTGCTCGAAGTGTTAAAAAGATTAACGTATCTTACACCGGAGCAAGTGTCTGGACATGCACTGAAGTCGTATTTCGAATGCTACATTCCTCATATTCAAGTTGAGCGAGTGGAGAAAATGAGTGCTGTCATTAACAAGGTCCTCACAGGCATGAGTGCCATGTTCGTCGAAGGGGATCGTTCCGTTATTGTTATGGATACCCGCAGCTATCCGGTACGCTCACCAGAGGAACCTTCGCTGGAGAGAGTGGTCCGTGGTTCTAGAGACGGGTTTACAGAGACACTTCTGACCAATGTGGCGTTAGTACGCCGAAGAATACGGGACCCTGGATTAAAGTTTGAAATTATGCAGGTCGGACGCAGATCGCAAACGGATGTCTGTGTTGTATATATTGATGATATCGTGGACAAGGTTCAGGTAGATTCCGTTCGTGAAAAAATCAAACGAGTAAATATCGACGGTATCCCTGCTGCCGATAAGCAGCTTGAAGAAGCGATTATTAACAAGGGTTGGCACCCGTATCCGTTGGTTCGGTATTCGGAACGACCGGATGTGACAGCTTCCCATCTGATGGACGGACGGGTGGTTGTATTTGTAGATACTTCACCCAGTGTGATGATTCTGCCCACGACCTTTTTTGACCTATGTGAGCATGCGGAAGAGAACAGACAGACCGCCTTTATGGGAACCTATCTGCGCTGGGTACGATTTGGAGGTATTCTGATTTCACTTTTCCTGTTGCCGTTGTGGTTGCTGATGGTTATTGACCCTGCCATTAAGCCAGCAGGAATGGAGTTCATCGGCCCTCACGAGAATGCACAGCTTCCGCTGATTCTGCAGTTCCTGCTTATTGAATTCGGGGTGGATTTATTGCGGATGGCAGCAGTTCATACCCCGACGCCACTCGCTTCGGCCATGGGTTTGATTGCGGCCATTTTGGTCGGAGATATCGCCGTGAAAACAGGTTATTTTGTGAATGAAGTTGTACTTTACATGGCGATTGCCGCCATTGGTATGTTTGCAACACCCAGTTATGAGCTTGGTTTGGCGAATCGGTTGGTCAGGTTGTTTTTGCTCGTTGCTGTGGCGATATTCAAGGTTCCCGGCTTCGTTGTCGGGACGACGTTCATTATTGTGGCGCTCACCTTGCATCGCTCCTACAACTCTTCGTATCTCTGGCCATTCATACCGTTTAATGCAAAGGCTTTGGGTAACTTTTTATTCCGTTTGCCACTGTTGGAGAATAAAAAACGTCCTTCGATCAACAAAACGCGTGACAATACCAAAATGGACAGTGATCCGGACGGGGAATTGCAAAAAAGTAAAAAACACAAATGATCTGCCGAAAAATCCATTCTTCTCATTCACTAATTTGATATACTGGTGTAAAATCATTGGAATAACAGCTGTTCCAGTATATAAAAAGTGAGGAATGCAGATATGTATTTACATGGTACAAGTAAAATAAATGCACAGGGACATCTGGAAATTGGCGGAGTCGATACTACCGTCATGAAAGAACAATTTGGAACTCCCCTGTATGTTGTGGACGAGCAATTAGTTCGTGAGCGTTGTAGAGAGTACATGGAAGCGTTCCGTGCTTCAGGCCTGGGTTTCCAAGTTGCTTATGCAAGTAAAGCATTCTGCGTAATGGCCATGTGTGCCCTTGCTGCGGAAGAAGGACTTTCCTTAGATGTAGTATCCGATGGTGAATTGTTCACGGCACTACAAGCCGGTTTCCCGGCAGAGCGTATTCATTTCCACGGCAACAACAAAACATTGGAAGAGATCGAAATGGCGCTTGATGCAGAAATTGGCTGCTTCGTTGTAGATAACTTCAATGAACTGCACTTGCTGCAAGCTGTAGCCGCAGACAAAAATCGCAAAGTTAACATTTTGCTGCGTGTGACGCCTGGTGTTGAAGCGCATACGCATGAATATATTTCGACAGGACAAACGGATTCCAAATTTGGATTCGATATCGGAAACGGAACCGCATTTGAAGCCATTGAATTGGCTTCCAAACAGTCGAACTTAGTTTTACTCGGTGTGCATTCACACATCGGATCACAAATTTTCGAAGTTGAAGGTTTCCAAATGGCAGTTCAACGCGTTGCTGAGTTTGCAGCAGCTGTGTATGAGCGTCTTAACGTAGCATTCAAAGTGGTTAATCTGGGTGGTGGCTTCGGTATCCGCTATATTGATGGAGATACACCGCTTGAAGTTTCACAATACGTGAAAGCGATCACGGATGCGGTAAAAAATCATTTTGCTCAAATCGGCTATGCCGTGCCTGAGATCTGGGTTGAACCAGGCCGCAGCATCGTAGGTGAAGCCGGAACAACACTCTACACGGTTGGAACAAGCAAAGATATTCCAGGGGTTCGTAAATACGTAGCTGTGGATGGTGGAATGACAGACAATCCACGTCCAGCTCTGTATGAGTCCAAATATGAAGCTGTATTGGCAAACCGTGCAAATGAGGCAGCTCAGGAAACGGTATCTGTTGCTGGTAAATGTTGTGAGAGCGGTGATATGCTGATCTGGGATTTGGACCTGCCCAAAGTGCAAAGCGGCGATCTGCTCGCAGTAGCTTGCACAGGCGCTTACAACTACTCCATGGCAAGCAACTATAACCGGATTCGTCGTCCGGCAGTTGTATTTGTCAAAGACGGTCAAGGGGATGTTGTCGTACGCCGTGAGACGTATCAGGACATTATCCAGAATGATCTGGTACCTGAGCGTATTGCAAAACAGCCAGTTACCCGTTAATTTAAGTTCAAATAGCGGAGTTCTATATGAAGAAGACAAAAAAGGACACTCTTTTTTGTCTTCTTTTGCATCTTGAGGGCCGGATTTTGAAAAAATCTTGCTGATTATTTTGCGATCAATCCATTTTCGGTGTACACTAAGAAAAGTGCTATAAAGCTTGGCCCAGGGTCATGCGTTCTGGCACCATTAACGATGGTCAATACGAAAGGAGTCATTTACATATGGCGAAACAAGCGAAAATCAAAATGGCAAACGGCGGAGAAGTTGTAATCGATTTGTTCGATCAAGAAGCTCCAAACACAGTAGCAAACTTTGAAAAACTGGCTAACTCCGGTTTCTACAATGGTCTTGTATTCCACCGTGTTATTCCGGGCTTTGTAGCTCAAGGCGGATGCCCTAACGGTTCCGGTGCAGGCGGCCCAGGTTACACAATCAACTGTGAAATCAACCCGAACAAACATGAGCGTGGAACATTGGCTATGGCACATGCAGGCCGTAACACAGGCGGAAGTCAGTTCTACATCTGCTACCAACCGCAACCACATTTGGATGGACAACATACTGTATTTGGTAAAGTAACCAAAGGTATGGAGTTCGTAGACGCTTTCGAAGGTCGCGACAAAATGGAAACTGTTGAAGTAGTAGAAGCTTAATCAATAACTGTATGTAAACCGTTTCGCAATTAGCGAAGCGGTTTTTGTTTACACTTAAGCTTATTAAAAGTTAGTATGTGACAAAAAGGAACAAAAAACAATTGATTTTTTGACGTTAAAGTGCTAACATCCAATTAATAACGCAACGAATCCTTCAGGGCAGGGTGCAATTCCCTACCGGCGGTGATGCAGTATGTGAGGATATCTATCCAGCATTGATGCAAAGTCCGTGACCCGTCTGCCTGTGGCAGATGGCTGATCTGGTGTAATTCCAGAACCGACAGTATAGTCTGGATGGGAGAAGGAGAGGGTGCAGTCTTTAGGGGCCGCATTCCGCAGGAGTGTTGCTGTACAGTTTTTGACGAATTCATTTCCTGTGCAGGGAGAAATCCGGTTACTTCCGGAAATCTTCATACATATGCCACACATAGAAGCTCTTTACCTGTAATTGAAGTTCATTAAGGTATGTGTCTGCTTTCACTTGCCTGAAATGAAGTTTTGGGCGATGTGTTGTTGGCGATGTATCAATAGTACTGCTGGTGACACATGTCTCTCATCATCCCCATCGAACGGTTTGTTCGACGGGGATTTTTTATTGGATATGGAACATGCCTCTCTGTTGGAAGGGAGGTCTATAACTTAAGATTTTAACCGTGGGGTGAACGGACTTGGAAATGATTAATGATGAATTTTATATGGCGCTGGCACTGGATATGGCAGAACGGGCACAAGGACAGACCGGAATCAATCCGGTAGTCGGTTGTGTCGTTGTAAAAGAAGGACGTATCGTGGGCCTCGGAAGTCATCTCAAACGGGGAACGGGTCATGCAGAGGTTCATGCGCTGAACATGGCGGGCAGTGATGCTGAAGGCAGTACAGTATACGTTACGCTTGAACCCTGTAGCCATTATGGCAAGACTCCACCATGCAGTGAACGTCTCATTCATGAGAAAGTGAAACGTGTCGTCGTATGCTGCGAAGATCCGAATCCGCAAGTCTCCGGCAGAGGGATCAGCATGCTGCGTCAACAAGGGATCGAAGTTGAAGTTGGAGTGCTGCGTGAGCGCGGAAGACGGATGAACGAGAAATTCATCAAATACATTACAACAGGTCTCCCCTTTGTAACTTTGAAGACGGCCTCTACTCTGGATGGCAAAATCGCTACGCGTAGCGGTGACAGCAAATGGATCTCTAACGAGTCAGCTCGCGAGATTGTTCACGCGCTTCGTCATCGCCATCAAGGGATTATGGTTGGTGTGGAAACGGTCATTGCAGACAATCCCGAACTCACGACTCGCTTGCAAGTGGAAGGGATTAGCCCGGTACGAATTGTGGTCGATTCCAAGCTGCGTCTGCCTGTAGGAGCCAAAATGGTCAAGGATGGCCTTGCACCAACTTGGGTGCTTACAACGGATGAGGCGAGCCCTGAAGCGGCTGAGCGGCTGGAAGCCTATGGGGTGGAGATTATACGTTGTGGTCCAGGACCACGTGTTGATCTGTTGAGTGCACTCAGCAAGCTTGGTGAGCGTGAAATTGGTTCGATTCTGCTTGAAGGCGGGGGCACTCTGAATGGTGCCATGCTGGAAGCACGGTTGGTAGATCGACTGCTCATGTTCATTGCTCCGAAAATTGTTGGAGGATACGAAACACCAGGCAGTTTCCGCTTCGAGGGTGTAGAGCGCATGAGTCAGGCAATTCAATTGCATCAGCTGGAAATTGAACAAGTTGGAGATAATATTAGCATTGGCGGAATTCCGGTTTGGCCTGAATAAATGAATTAACGATAACGAAATAAATAAAGGAGGCGGTAGCATGTTTACCGGTTTGGTGGAAGAAGTCGGTCAGATCCGGCGTATAGGTCGGAAAGGCGAAGCGATGGTCCTGAATATCGGAGCTTCCGTCATCATGAACGACTTGAAGATTGGCGATAGTGTAGCTGTGAACGGGGTATGCTTAACTGCGACAACCCTGGAGGGTGGCGGATTTACTGCCGATGTGATGCCCGAGACATATCGACATACCAATCTTAGTCAATTGCAATCAGGGAGCAAAGTTAATCTGGAACGAGCCATGCTGTCAGGTGGTCGTTTTGGCGGGCATATCGTTCAGGGCCATGTCGATGGCACTGGGGTCATTGGAAGCATTACACGTGACCAGAATGCAATTGTTTTCGAGATCAAACCTGATGATACGCAGCTGTTCAAATATCTGATACCCAAAGGGTCTGTAACCCTGGACGGAATTAGTCTGACCGTTGTGCATACTTCACAGAGTGCATTCACTGTATCCATTATTCCACACACCATTGGTGAGACCGTATTAAATGTGAAAAAGACGGGTGATACCATCAATATTGAATGTGATATTTTGGGCAAATATGTGGATCATCTACTGCACTATGGTAAGGGACATCAGGAGACAGGTGCGGGTAAGCCGAGAAGTATCAGTGAGGATTTCCTCGCTAATCACGGATTTGCTTAACAAATCGTAATTGATTAACTACAAATATAAATTGAAATAGAAACTGGAGGGGGACCTATGTCAGAGAAATCCATTTTGAATTCTATTGAGGAAGCCATCTACGATCTCATGCAGGGTAAACCGGTTATTGTGGTGGATGATGAGGATCGGGAGAATGAAGGCGACTTTATCGCTTTGGCGGAAAAGGCTACACCTGAAGTAATCAATTTCATGATTACCGAAGGCAGAGGTCTGGTGTGTGTTCCCATTACGCAGCAACGTGCCGATGAACTCAACCTGAAACCTATGGTCCAGCAAAATACGGACTTTCATGGGACGGCTTTTACCGTCTCTGTAGATCATAAAGATACCACAACGGGCATCTCGGCTCATGAACGCTCCATTACAGTCAAGGGGCTGATTAATCCCGAAGCGAAAAGCGGAGATTTCCGCAAGCCGGGCCATATGTTCCCACTCATCGCCAAAGACGGCGGAGTGCTAAGACGCGCGGGACATACGGAAGCGGCTGTAGACCTCGCCATTATGTGCGGTTCCTATCCGGCAGGTGTAATCTGTGAAGTGATCAAGGAAGATGGCACTATGGCCAGACTTCCGGATCTGCAGGAGATAGCCCGCAAGCATGATCTGAAGCTGATCAGCATTCAGGACATGATTCGGTACCGGAATGAAAAGGAACAGTTGGTTAAACGTGAAGTAGCTGTACGTATGCCAACAGACTTTGGTGAATTCCAGGCGGTGGCCTACACCAATGCGGTGGACAACAAGGAGCACGTCGCCTTAGTTAAAGGTGAAATTGACGGATCGAAACCTGTATTGGTTCGCGTACACTCCGAATGTCTCACAGGGGATGTATTCCATTCTCATCGATGCGACTGTGGTCCACAATTCGATGCAGCATTGAAACAAATTCATGACGAAGGCAATGGCGTTCTGCTCTATATGAGACAGGAAGGACGAGGCATTGGACTGATCAACAAACTCAAAGCCTACAAACTGCAAGAGGAAGGTCTGGACACCGTGGATGCCAATCTGAAGCTTGGGTTTGCTGCCGATCTTCGAGATTACGGTATTGGTGCCCAAATTCTTAAGGATCTTGGTGTTCGTCAAATTCGCTTGTTAACCAACAATCCACGCAAAATTAAAGGGCTTGAAGGGTACGGACTTGAAGTGGTGGAACGAGTTGCCATTCAGATGGAAGAAAACGAGGATAATACGGTCTACTTGCACACGAAGCAGGCGAAACTCGGCCATATGCTAAAGTTCGACGATATCGAGCAGAATGAAGAAAAAAACTGAGTAGCTTTTCTGAGGTTAAACAGGGTGAACTAGTTTCCAAAAATCAGCTGAGTACATGATATAATACAATTAGGGAGATGACTTGAATGCCACACTTTTTTGAAGGACATTTGGTATCAGAAGGATTAAAATATGGAGTAGTCGTAGGACGTTTTAACGAGTTCATTACAAGCAAATTGCTCAGCGGAGCACTGGATGCTTTCAAACGTCACGGTGTACAAGATGATGAAGTGGATGTAGCGTGGGTTCCAGGAGCCTTTGAAATCCCGTTGATTGCACAAAAAATGGCTGAAAGTGGCAAATACGACGCTGTCATTACGTTGGGGACGGTTATCCGTGGTTCAACAACACATTATGATTATGTGTGCAATGAGATGGCTAAGGGTGTAGCCGCAATTAACCTGAAAACAGGCGTACCTACAATCTTCGGCCTGGTTACAACAGAGAATATTGAACAAGCCATTGAGCGCGCTGGAACAAAGGCAGGAAACAAAGGCTGGGATTCAGCTACTGCAGCTATTGAAATGGCGAACTTGACGAAACAGCTAAAATAGTGCTTATTTAATATAGTGCCCTGCTCTGCGCAGACGAAAACGGGAGACCGGATTCGGCGGCTTAGCGGGGGTTTTTATTTTTCTGGCGGGAGGATTCGTCTAGTGACGGTAGTTACATACAAACTGGAGACTTTTGAAGGGCCTTTGGATCTGCTGCTTCATCTGATCGATAAGGCAGAGATTCATATCCAGGATATTCCCATCAGCGATATTACCGATCAATATATGGCGTATCTGCATTCGATGCAGGAGCTGGAGCTGGATATTACGAGTGAATTTCTGGTAATGGCGGCAACACTTCTGTCGATCAAGAGCAAACTATTACTGCCCAAACCACCGGTAATCGAGGACTTTGAGGATTATGCATATATGGAAGATGAAGATTATGATCCACGTGCAGAACTGATTGCGCGTCTGATTGAATATCGCAAATACAAGGGGATTGCGCGTCACTTGCACGAACGGGAGTGGGAACGCAGCCTTATTTTCTCCAAAGAACCCGAGGATTTGCGGCCTTATATGCCTGTAGAAGCACAATCGAATCCGGTCGAGGGTTTGCATACCTCGGATCTGATTGCAGCCTTTCAGAAGGCGCTACGCAAGGCGGAGAAGCGGACAACCGTAACTCGGATCCAGCGGGATGAAATCTCGGTTAAGGATCGTATTCGGGATGTCATCGGGGCTTTGGAAAGTATGGGACCGGGAGGCAGACTGTTATTCTCCAAGCTGCTGGATAATCAAATTTACAGGCATGAGATTGTCGTAACTTTTTTGGCGGTGCTGGAGCTGATGAAGATGAAGCAGATTGTCTGTTATCAGGAACGGATGTTTGAGGATATCGTTATGGAGTGGAGAGGGGAAACAAAGAATCATGGATTTTCCGAAATTGAAATCGATTATTGAAGGCCTGCTGTTTTTGTCCGGAGAAGAAGGTCTGAGCATCAAACAAATCGCCGAAATCGTGGATCAGCGAACCGAACTGGTGTCGGATGCGATTGAGGAAATGATCGCTGAATTTGCCAAGCAGGGACGAGGCGTACAAATTCTTAAAATTGCAGGGGTAGTCCAACTGGGTACATTACCGGAACATGCGGCTTATTTTGAGAAATTGGCTTATTCACCTGCACGTACGTCTCTATCCCAGGCAGCTTTGGAGACGCTCGCTATTGTGGCGTACCGTCAGCCTATCACGCGGGTAGAGATTGAGGAGATCCGTGGCGTAAAATCCGAACGTGCTATCCATACACTTGTGAACAAGGATCTCATTCAGGAAGTGGGACGGGCTGAGGCCATTGGACGCCCAATTTTATATGGCACTACCAAGTCCTTCCTGGACTACTTTGGTTTGGCTTCGCTCAAAGATCTGCCGGAGCCAGGGTTGTTTGAAGATTCCGAGAACCTGGAGGAAGAAACACAGCTGCTTTTTGAAAAATTGGATGTGCAGCATGTGGACCTGGACCTGGATAGTACAAATCTCGAAGATGATGCAAATTCAAACGATATTAATAACGAAGATGATCCTTTAAATTCATAACTTTGCAGTCTGGATCGATTCAAAACCGGTGCCCTTTCGGGTTGCCGGTTTTTTTGGCGTGGTACGTGGAATGGAGTGTAAGGTAGCGTTCAAAGATTAAATGGAATTTTCAGGTCAGACGTGAATTTTTTCCTATATAGAGTGTCATACTAGACGTGAAAAGAATTGAGGGCTTGGAGGTAAGGCCTGTGTGGATTTGGCTTGGAGGAATCGGCTTGTTGATCGCACTGCTTCTTGTCGCAGTCCTCATCTCGTATGTTCATGTGCATTTTACATTTAGGAAACACAATCACGATGATTATGCCAAGATTACGGTTCGTCTGCTATATGGCATTGTGCGTATTAACTATGAAATTCCTAGTATTGTCTTTCGTAATATGAAGGAAGGTTTTCTGGTGAAAACGGAGCAGCGAATGAATCATTCAAGGGGAGAAGCCCAGAGCAGCGAGCGTGTTAACAAACGTAAAGTCAAAAAATGGGCTAAGGACGTAAAAA
The DNA here is from genome assembly GCF_050994985.1 of Paenibacillus taichungensis. Taxonomy (NCBI): domain Bacteria; kingdom Bacillati; phylum Bacillota; class Bacilli; order Caryophanales; family Paenibacillaceae; genus Paenibacillus; species Paenibacillus taichungensis. Next base: position 1,488,914 of record NZ_CP194720.1, read on the forward strand.
TCATGCTCAGGGCAACGGAAGCATTAAAGCTCTGGATCAAGCAAACGCTCACTCGTGTACATATGACTCATTTGTCCTGGTCCACTTGCATTGGCGTTGGCGATGCAGCATATACGGCTGTTCTCATAGGTTGGGTGTGGAGCATCAAGTCGATCATCATTGGATACCTCTCTTATCAAATTCGTTTTGAACAAACGCCACAGTTACAAGTTGTGCCGGTGTGGGAAGACGAGATGGAGTTCCAAACCGAGCTGGATTGGAAACTAAAGATCCGGATTACAGCAGTCATGATCGCAGGACTTACATTGTTAACCCGAGTGCTTCAAGTAGAGGGAGGATGGCGGATGTGGTTCAGACTCTTAAAAGAGCAACGACGCAGACGCAAGATGAAGAAACAAAACAGTAAATCGCAAATATGAGTGTATGTATTGTCCCCGTGTTATATAGATTTCATGAAGGTGACTGCGGGTGGCGGGTGGAACGAAATTATGCTCCTTGGCTAGATCATTTCGTTAGTAAAGAAGTAATCGATTATGCTGAAATTTTCCACAGTTTAATTGCAACTTGCCGGGGTTATATTTTGCCGAGTCAGCGGTTTGAAGTATTGAGGTTTAGTTAAAAGGCTGGCTTACATAAGTCCCTTCAAGTTTGGGGATGATATGGTTAGATCAAACCTAGCTTAAATTGAAACTGGAGGGAATTTAAATGTCAGATCATCCAATTCAAGGCTTAATGGAAACCGCAATGGAAAATATCAAGGCCATGGTGGATGTCAATACAATCGTGGGCGATGCGGTCGAAACACCTGATGGTACTGTGATTTTGCCGATCAGTAAAGTAGGATTCGGATTCGCTGCGGGTGGCAGTGATTTTCATGTAAGTGATGGAAGCAGCAAAGGTGGAAGTGGCGGAAGCAGCGGTAGTACGACTGAACATGCCAGCTCCGCATCGGTTGCCTCACCATTTGGAGGCGGAAGCGGGGGCGGCGTATCCATTCGTCCAATCGCCTTCCTGGTAGTTGGCAAACAAGGCGTTCACATCGTTCCGCTTGATAACTCAACACATCTGTTTGAGAAATTGATTGATTCCACACCGTATGTGATGGATAGAATTCAGGACATGTTCCGCAATCGTAATACAACACAACCGACAGCGTCTGGCATTCCTGTCACACCTGATCCTTCTACGTACAGCTAATTAATGATTCGGTTGAGATCCCTTCCGCAGCATGTGCGAGAGGGATTTTTGCTGTTTGCTAACACTGGGACATACTTCGGGTTGTCCTGTCATAAGCTAGTACAAGATTCCAAGTGACCCGGAGGAATGAATCGATGCGAAAATTAATGAAATTTATGGCATGCATGCTTGTACCCTTGTTTCTGTTTCCCTCAATTGGACTTGCTGAAGCCCAGGGAACCATACCTGGCCCCTCAAATCATGCGCAAAGCGCTGCTCTCATTGATGTGACGTCGGGCCGAATATTGTACAGCAAGGACGGGGATAAGGAACTCAGAATTGCCAGCTTGACCAAAATCATGACAGCAATTGTTGCGATTGAACACGGTAAACTGGATGACAAAGTAAAGGTAACTTCTTCGGCTTTTGCCAAAGAAGGGTCATCCATCTATCTCAAGCTGGGTGAAGAAATGACACTGGAAAACATGCTGTATGGGCTGATGCTTCGATCGGGCAACGATGCGGCCTCGGCGATTGCTGAACATGTCGGTGGATCTGAAGAAGGTTTCGTTCTTTTAATGAACAAAAAGGCAGAGCAAATTGGTCTAACCCATTCCCATTTTATGAATCCCCATGGACTTGACGCAGATGGTCATTACTCCACCGCCAATGATCTGGCACGCCTAACCGCGTATGCGCTCAAGAATCCGGTATTCAAACAAATTGTAGCTACGGAGAACAAATCGGCCCCAAATCCGAATGAGAGCTGGGAGTATTCCTGGCAAAACAAAAATAAAATGCTGCGATTGTACGAAGGAGCCGATGGCGTAAAGACCGGATATACCAAAAAAGCATTCCGTTGTCTGGTCAGCTCTGCTACTCGCAATGGACAACAACTTGCTGCGGTAACCCTGAACGATGGTGACGACTGGAATGACCATGCACGTATGCTGGATTTCGGTTTTGAAAACTTCCCTTTGGTGGAAATTGCAAAAAAAGAACAGCCTGTACAAAACACGGATGTGGTCACAGGCCGCGGGTTCACCTATCCTCTGGCGAAGAGTGAGACATCTTCATTGACGAAAAAGCTGATTTTACTCGAAAACCGTGTCCAAGAGAGTACAGAGGGAGATGCAAAAACGACTGATCCCACTTTTGGACTGGCCGGCCGAATTGATATGCAGCTTGACGGGAAACTTGTGGGTTCAATTCCTGTGTATCGCAAAGGAAGTTATATTCCGCCAGAGCCAAAGACAGAGGATGCAACTCTGGGGGGGATCGATGAAATTTCTACCTGGGCTTCCGCATGGCGTGCAGTATTAAGTCATTTGTTATCTCCATAAGGAGGGGAGGGTTATCTTTTGATCAATTTAATCTGGCTTCTCATGATCGTAACCGGATTTGCTTTTGCAGCCGCACAGGGCAAAATTGAAGTCGTTACGCAGGCGGCTTTTGATGGAGCAGCAACCGGAGTCACGGTATGCTTTGGGCTGATCAGTGTGCTCGTGTTCTGGATGGGGATGATGAAAATGGCTGAGGATGCAGGGCTCTTGGGACGAATCGCAAAGCTGCTGGGTCCGGTTGTTGGCTTCTTGTTCCCGGATGTTCCGCGGAATCATCCAGCCATGGGCTATATTTTATCTAACATGAGTGCCAATCTACTCGGCCTAGGCAATGCGGCAACCCCAATGGGGATTAAAGCCATGCAGCAACTGCAAGAGCTGAATCCGGATAAACAAACGGCTTCCCCTGCCATGTGCACGCTGCTGGCTCTGAATACAGCGAGTATCACCATTATTCCAACAACCCTGATAGCCATTCGGCTTAATTATCATTCTGCGAATGCCACGGAAATTGTAGGCACCACGCTAATGGCAACCATTATTGCGACATTTGCAGCCATCGTAGCCGATCGCTGGTACCGAAACAGGGCACTTCACAGGCCGCCGCGTGTACATAAAAGTGACAATCCCGGTATGAAAGGATGAGCAACGTTGTTAACCTTCATCAACTGGATTTCCGTCTGGGCCATTCCGGTTATCATCGCGTTTGTTCCATTATATGCGTTTACCAAAAAGGTCCCGGTCTACGAATCCTTTGTTGATGGGGCCAAAGACGGCTTCTCTACGGCAATTAGCATTATTCCCCATCTGGTAGGTATGATGGTAGCGATCAGTGTATTCCGTGCTTCTGGTGCATTGGATTATGTGATCAGCCTATTCGCACCACTTGTGTCCTGGATGGGGGTTCCGGGAGAAGTATTGCCACTCGGTATTTTGCGTCCTTTGACTGGGACAGGCTCGCTTGCCTTTACAACTGACCTAATTAAAACCTATGGCCCCGACTCGATGATTGGCCGCATGGCTTCCACGATTCAAGGCAGTACGGATACAACCCTATATGTATTGACTGTTTATTTTGGAGCGGTAGGCATACGTAATGGTCGCTATGCGCTCAAAGTTGGGTTGTTTTCCGATGTAGTTGGTTTCATTGCAGCCTTGGTCATTTGTTTGATTGTATTTGGTTAAAAATATGCCCTCTCCTTCCGATATACGAATTATGCTAGAATGATAGCGGAGGAGAGTGAGAATCATGCAAAAGAGTTGGAAACGAATGCTCCGCTTTGGAATGTCAGGCATGCTTGCCATTGCGTTGCTTGCAGGACAGACGGGGTTGGCTGCGGCTCAAGCCGTTAATACGATTCATTTTACGGGTTACTTCGATAAACAACTACGTGCTCAGTTGGCCGTTACAGCGGATTCTTTTCCAGTTGTGAACGTACGTCTGGTCAAGCAGGATGAACCCGATTCAGTATATTATGATGTAGGCACATCTATACTGATCTCCAAGGATGAGGTGCTAACCAACTATCATGTCGTTCAGGATTATGCTGAACTGTCTGATGGGGACGAAGGCACACTTACTGTAGCAAGCCCAGGTCATCTGGACAAGCCGGTTAAAGCCAAAATCATTAAAACAGATCCGGTGACAGATATGGCATTGCTGAAGCTGGACAAAGAAATCGACGCACAACCGGTGACGTTTGCAAATGCCAAAGATAATCAAATTGTCTATACCATCGGATTTCCTAAAAATTCTGCCGGGGAACTTGTGCTGTTGGACGAAGATTTCCCTTCAACTTATAATACAATTGCCAAGAGCCGAGTATTTAATTCACAAGATTCGGACGTTCCAGGCAAGAAGGGCATTGGCAGTATCGTAAAATCTGTGGCACAAGGCAATTCAGGTGGGCCTGTTCTGGACCAGAACAATCGGGTTATTGGCATGATGACCTTTGTATACGGAGGACGTACTTATTATATTACTTCCAAAACGTTGCAATCCTTTATTAAAGAAAGTGCAACCCCTGCGAAAAAACAGGTCGTTGTTGCAGGTAAAGTAGCCAATTAACCTTATGCTTATTGCAGTGGTTACATACGATTAAAAGTGAACGGCTCACCTTAACGCTCCTGTCGCATACAGGCAGTGAGAGGGTGAGCTTTTTTGGTCTAAATACATAGCTAAATGCAGCTCTAAAGGTGTTTACAACCCCTGCGTTAACAAAATCGATGGATTATCCTTGTGATTTCCGGCCTTGATGGGTATCATTAGTGTGAGGTGACATGACAAACATGGAAAGATTACAAAAAATTATCGCACAGGCAGGTATTGCATCCCGCCGCAAGAGCGAGGAACTGATCCTGTCCGGCAAAGTAGAAGTTAACGGGGAGGTCGTAACCGAACTGGGTACGAAAGCGAACCCCGAAGAGGATATGATTACGGTTAATGGTAAACCGATCCGCAGTGAAAAGAAAGTGTACATGATGTTGAACAAACCGAAGGGTGTTATCACAAGTGCTTCAGACCCTGAAGGTCGGAAAATTGTATCCGACTATCTTAAAGGTGTCAAGGAACGGGTATACCCAGTGGGTCGTCTGGATTATGACACAGAAGGATTGCTCATTCTGACCAATGACGGCGAGTTTGCGCATTTGTTGACGCATCCGAAGCATCACGTACCCAAAACGTATCATGCAACCGTTAAAGGTGTTCCACATGGTTCGGCTCTGGAGAAATTAAAGACAGGCATTATGCTGGACGACGGTATGACAGCTCCGGCAGAGATTGAGTACAAAGATGTGGATACCGCAGCAAATGAATCTGTTATCTCTATTACGATTTACGAAGGGCGTAACCGTCAGGTTAGACGTATGTTCGAAGCGATTAACCATCCGGTAACACGTCTGAAACGGATTTCGTTTGGTGGTATTTTGCTTCAAAACCTGAAACGCGGACTCACACGTAATCTAACCAAAGAAGAAGTCAACAACCTGATTACGCTCGCAAAATCAGAACCCGCCAAAAAAATGAAAAAAAGGTAATGTGAGGACACATAATTTTCATAAAAGCGCCGCAGATTTGTGACGAAATTCGCTATAATTGTTCATAGGATGTTCACAGGTGTCCAAGACCGTTATATGCGAATGCTAGTCACTCAAGCTTTTTGCATAAATCCCTGGAGCGACTTTCAATCAGCAAGAGTTAGATCGAAATGGTGTTATTCGTCTAATTCTTGTACCCGGGAGCGTTTAGAATCAAATTATGCAAAAAGCTGACTTAAAAGGGGAGCAGCACATGGGGAAATCAAGAAGAGCGGTGCAAATCGTCATTTTGTTATTGATCCTGGTGTTGGGCGGATATGCGATTACTACATCGGTATCCGGCTCGAATGGCAAGCCAAAAGAAGGAGATAAAGCTCCTTCTTTTGAATTGCTGGGCCTGGATGGACAAGTTCATACGTCTGAGGAATACAAAGGCAAAGCCATGGTGATCAACTTCTGGGGGACTTGGTGTGAGCCTTGTGTCAAAGAGATGCCTGCGCTACAAGCGCAAGCAGACAAATGGAAGGACCAGGGTGTCCAATTTGTTGGAATCAATGTTGGGGAAGACCAGATGACCGTGGAAAATTTTGTTCGGCAGGTGGGCGTTACGTTTCCGATTATGCTCGACCGTGACAAAAACTCGATCCGGGATTTCGGTATATCTCCGATGCCAACGACATTTTTTGTCTCCGACACGGGTAAAATCTCCACCATTCATATCGGTCAACTTGATTTGAACACACTTGACGCTCAAATTTCACAACTGGCGAAACAGCCCTGACAGGAGGTCTAGTCGTGTTCCAAAATACGAAGTGTGAGTGCGGACACCAGAATCCGGTGGGCACTGTGCTGTGTGAAGCATGCGGCAAGCCGCTGCTGGAGGCCGAGGTCAAATCGGATGAAGTATTGGAAATGCGTTATGATGGCATGGCGCGTCGTTCGCAGCGTACGAATCCCAAAATTATTGACCGCATATGGAACTTTTTCTCATCGGTCAAAATTGCTGTTTACATGATTGTGTTTACACTTGTAGGTTCCATGCTAGGCACGATCTATCCACAAGAAAGTACATTTCTGAATATTGATCCATCCGTATATTACAAGGACACATACGGTCAGTTGGGTCATATCTATTATCTGCTGGGTCTGTCCCATACATACGAATCCTGGTGGTTTATTTTGCTACTGGTGCTGATCGGTGCTTCATTGGTCATATGCAGTCTAGACCGGGTACTTCCACTATACAAAGCGCTGAATAAACAGAAAATACGCAAACACATGCAGTTTCTTACACGCCAGCGACTGGTGTACCAAGGCTCCATAGAAGAGGCATCAGAAGACTGGATTAAGAAAGCGGTTACGCCGCTTAAAAAGAAAGGTTATCGTGTGCATACCGAGGGTAGTGCACTGCTGGCTGAGAAACAGCGATTCAGTCGCTGGGGACCTTATGTTATCCACATCGGCTTGATTATCTTTCTACTGGCAGTACTTGCCCGAGGGCTTCCCGGGCTGAATCTGGATGAGCATGTTGCTTTTCCCGAAGGTGAGATCAAGAAAATACCGAATACCTCCATGTATTTGAAGAATGAACAGTTTAATGTTGAGTTTTACAGTGAAGATGAGGTTCCAGAACAGTTCAAAAATTTGAACAAAACCGTTCCAAAACTGTTTGAAACCAAAGTGGTGTTGTACGAATGTACGGCAGATTGCTCGGATCCTTCGAAAAAACCTCAATTGACCGAGGTGGATCGACATGATGTTCGAGTGAACCATCCACTGAATTACCACGGATTGAAAGCATATCAGTTTGATTATGATTTGACACCAACGATTCGTTCGGTAACGCCTGATCTGGTCAATGCCCAGACGGGTGAGAAGTACGGAGCAATCCAAATTGCTATGGTGGATACGCAGCGAACGTTTGAAGCTGGACCCTATAGTCTGAATGTGAAAGAAAAATATATGGATTTTGGGCTGGATGAAAATGGAGAGCCCAAATCAAAGTCCCCTTCACCTAATGCGCCTGCCTTTCTATTTAACATCAAGGGACCCGATTTACCTGCAGAGGGCATGCAGTACTTGTATTTTGCGAAGCAGATCGATAAACAGCGTTTTCAACAGGACGCAATTAACAAACAGCTGAATGGAGGAGAAATTCCTTTGCAGCTAGAGGTCGATAGCATGGATAAGGTGGACATCATTCAGTCCGTGAGTTACCTCAATATCCGTATTGATAAGGCCATGCCTTTCGTATGGATTGGGGCAGGAATCGTTATGTTGGGTCTGGTTATGGGCTTTTACTGGCACCACCGACGTATTTGGATTCGGATTGATGATGGACAACTCACCCTAGGCGGCCACACGAACAAAAACTGGTTTGGATTTAGGCGCGAGGTTGCAGCTGTGTTAAAACATATGAATGTGGAAGTGGATGAGAAGTCGTTGGATAACGGGGGGAACCAAACATGAGTTTATTGGATTTCAGCAGCGACGCATTTATCGTATCTTTTTTTCTATATTGTGCTGCATTTATGTTATATGGCGTTGCCGTCATGGGCAAGAAATGGAGTAATCGTGACCCGCAAGCTCATGTAGAACGATGGGGCAAGCGAGCCTTTATTGCATCAACGGTTGCACTAGCTGCACATCTCATCTTCTTTGGTACACGATGGGCTGGAGCAGGCCATATACCCGTAAGTAATATGTATGAGTTTATGAGTTTTCTATCCATGATGATTATGGTGGCATTTATTGTAGTTTACGCAATTTATCGAAAATCGTTGCTAGGACTATTTGCATTGCCACTAACCATCATTATTATGGCATATGCAGCCGTATTTCCTCAGGAAGTACAGCCGCTGATCCCTGCTTTGCAATCGATATGGCTCAAGATCCACGTAACGTTGGCTGCACTTGGCGAGGCATTCTTCGCCGTAGGCTTTGCCGCAGGATTCATGTACTTGTTACGCACAGTGGATTTCAGTGGCAAGGATAAGTCATCCAGACGCCAGCGAGGATGGGTTGAGTTTACATTAATCACTATCGTCGTTGTGGTTGGGTTTATCGGGTCGGTATTTGCTTTCCGTGCATCCGGATATGAAGCGGTTTTTGTTCAGAAAACCACGAGCATTGACACAGAGGTACAGGAAAATAGTACAATAGAGAAAGTGATTTATCGCATGCCTCCTATATTTGCACCTTATAATAGCGAAGTGGAGAGCATAAAACCGTTTCTTGGCATGAAGGAACCTTTGCTTGAGACACCTTCCTGGATGAACGGAGTTAATGCTGGACGTAAACTGAATACGGTAGTCTGGTCTTTGATTGTAGGGCTGATCTTATATGGACTTATTCGTTTAATTGTAAGAAGACCGCTTGGACAAGCTCTGCAACCAATGCTGGATGGCATTGATGCCGACGATCTTGATGAGATTAGTTACCGCGCAATTGCTATCGGATTCCCGATATTTACATTGGGAGCATTAATTTTTGCTATGATCTGGGCTCAGATTGCCTGGAGCCGTTTCTGGGGATGGGACCCCAAAGAGGTGTGGGCACTGATAACATGGTTATATTATAGTGTGTACCTGCATTTGCGTTTGTCCAGAGGCTGGCAGGGCCGCAAGTCTGCCTGGCTTGCAGTACTTGGATTTTTGGTCGTTATGTTTACGCTCGTTGGTGTGAATTTGATCATCGCCGGGTTGCATTCATACGCTGGGGCAGACTAGGAGAGGTAGTTTCGTAAAGTTCCCGAGAGAAATCCATGAAACACATACGTAAGCCCCTACGTTCAATGGGGCATTCAAATATTGTTCGCCAGATCGAACATAATAGAAGTGATGAGGAGTTATTGCAAAGGGGCTGGAGTGGAATGGCTGAACATGAGAACCGTATACTAGTCGTGGATGACGAGGAAAGAATCCGACGGCTTTTGAAAATGTATCTCGAAAAAGAAGGTTATGAAATCGATGAAGCAGAGGATGGGGAAACTGCGTTGCGAAAAGCAACTGCAGGTGACTATGGTCTGATTTTGCTTGATGTGATGTTACCGGGCATGGACGGCGTTGAAGTATGTACCCGTTTGCGTCAGGTAAAATCAACCCCTGTTTTGATGCTTACTGCAAAAGGCGAAGAAATTAACCGCGTTCAGGGCTTTGAAGTTGGAGCAGATGATTATGTCGTTAAGCCGTTCAGTCCACGTGAAGTGATTTACCGGGTGAAGGCGATTTTGCGTCGTTCTTCTGCGACAGCTTATCTGTCTAAGGAAAGTAACTCAAGCAACAATATCGTATTTCCTCATTTGGTCATCGAACATGATGCTCACCGCGTAACCGCAGGTGGGGAAGAGATCAGTCTAACACCGAAAGAATATGAACTGTTGCATTATCTCGCGACATCTCCAGATAAAGTTTTCTCCAGAGAAGAGCTGCTGAAGGATGTATGGAATTATGAATTCTTTGGTGATCTTCGTACTGTGGATACGCATGTGAAGCGTCTTCGCGAGAAGTTAAACAAGGTTTCGCCAGAGTCAGCGGCGATGATTACGACGGTGTGGGGTGTGGGTTATAAACTGGAAGTACCGAAGTAGTTTTAGTTTCTGGAGATCGCTGGTCGGGAAGTTATGGATTACGATTATTTGCCTTGTGGGCTGTGTACTCATAGCATTGGGTCTTTTTTTGCTGCCGTATATTGATACGAATTTTGCGGAGTCTGAGTCGAGAGATATCAAACGTTTGTTCACATATGTTTGTATTATCGGTTTCAGTTTGACGACCTTTTTTGCGCTGTTTCTTTTTACGAAAATTACGCAGCCGATGCAGCAGTTAATTCAAGCAGCCAATGCGATTCGAAAAGGAAACTACGGTACACGTCTCTCCCTTGTAACGAGCGATGAGATTGGAGAATTGGGTAATACATTTAATCATATGGCTGCACAGCTGGAAGATAACATTCGCAACCTTAACCATGAGAAAGAACATCTGGCGAGCGTGCTCCGAAGCATGACCGATGCCGTAGTGACATTCGATGGTGAGGGAAAGGTTATTTTGACAAACCCCCCCGGCGAGAAAATCATGCAGGCTTGGTGTGATTTGGACTGGGCACAGATGGGCGAGAGACAGGATTCGGAGAATGCTGTGAGTTCTTCGCGAGAGGTACCGGAACCACTCGTTCCTTTGTTCAAAAAGGTGATGGAGCAGGGCGGCGATCAGAACTCTAACGTGCATGTGCAGCAGGGAGTCTGGTCTGTTCAGATGGCACCTTTGTACGCGGATAGTGTCGTTCGAGGCGCAGTAGCTGTGCTTCGTGACGTGACGGAGGAAGTACGACTGGAGAAGATGCGTCGTGATTTTGTCGCCAACGTCTCTCACGAAATACGTACTCCGCTATCCATGATGCAAGGGTACAGTGAAGCTCTTTTGGATGGGATGGCGGCTTCCCCAGAAGAAAGTGAAGAATTAATTCAAGTGATTCATGATGAGTCTTTGCGTATGGGCAGGTTGGTTAAGGATCTGCTTGATCTTGCGCGAATGGAAGCGGGTCATACGGATATGGCCGTGAAGGAAGTGGATTTGGTTGAACTATTGGAACGAGTATACAGAAAGTTCTCGGTACGTTCCAAAGAACAGGATATCCATCTTAGGTTTGAGTGCAAACAGTCTTCCATTGAACTTCATCAGGCGGATGAGGATCGACTTGAACAGGTATTTACCAATTTGCTGGATAATGCGTTTCGGCATACTCCCTCAGGCAAAAATGTTGTCATATCGGCAGAGCTGTTAACTGATGTCCGGATACCTGTAGCTAAAGTGACTGTAAAAGATGAAGGTGTAGGCATTCCGTCTTCCGATCTGCCATTCATCTTTGAACGATTCTACAAAGCAGATAAGGCTCGTGTTCGGGGTGAAAGTGTCGGTACAGGACTGGGGCTCGCAATTGTAAAAAACATCGTAGATGCGCATCACGGTACCATTATCGTTAATAGCGTACTTGGCGAAGGTACAGAGTTTATTTTACAATTTCCGGTGGATTCATCGAAATAGCCCGATTTCATACAAAAAGTGCGGAAGCACCCTCATGCTGAGGGTGCTTTTTTTGTTGAACAGTACCGTTTAATCTTGTTCAACGTGGAACAGTATGTTCACTTTTTTTGCATCGAAAAAAGTGTCCAAGATAATTTTGCCTCTTATGAAACATAAGCTTGAAAAGCGAAGAAGTTAAAGGAGGAGTAGAATAGGCATGTCTGATGAAAGAAAAAGGGTGAATATTAAAGCTTTCTTAGAAGGAAGATCGTTTCGAGCGGGATCACCGTTTATTCCAATAACATCGAGTGAAGTGGAGCAGTTTGAGTCCATTTTGAAAGCACTAGCAGTGACTATTCCTGCAGCTGTCAGTCAGCCTACAGCGTCTAATATTCTCGCGTTGCAAAACAGTTTACGGAGTTTGCTCAACTTTGTTAATACCTCTGGTTTTCGAGCTGGGGTGAAAGCGGAGTTACAATCAGTTCTGGAACTAACCATTGCAGGCTCTGAAGTTGTGCCTGTAGCCGTTATTAATCTAGCTGGAAACTTGCAAAATATACTCGATGATGTATTAAGTGTAACGTTGCTTCTGGAAGTTCCGCCTGCGGAAAAAGATAAATTGGTTGGTTTGATTCGTTCCATATCCGTATCATTGACTCGTGCTACCAGTTCATTTGGAACATCAGGAACTCCAGGTCCTCCAGGTCCCCCGGGAGTTCCGGGAGTTCCAGGGGTTCCGGGTGTTCCTGGACTGCCAGGTCCGACCGGGTCAGGAGGAACAGTTGGACCAGTAGGTCCGGTAGGTCCTCTAGGGCCTCTAGGGCCTCAAGGCGTACCAGGTCCGCAGGGGGCGCCTGGAGTTGGACTGGATGATATATCCGTTTTTGACCCAGCTCAGGCACCTGGCTATGTGCAAGGTCAAGTAGTTTCGTATAACGGTAGTCTTTATGTAGTTAACGTGAATGGTCCTACCGGTATACCTGGAAGTTCTCCAGACTACACGTTGTTTTTGTCAGGAGGAATGACTGGAGCAACAGGGGCAGGTTTAACGGGCTCTGTTCCATTTGATCCAGCGGTAGCACCAGGTTATCCGGCAGGACAAATTGTAACATTTGGCGGTAGTACCTATATTACTAATGTGGCATCGCCAACGGGAACACCGGGTAGTTCACCGGATTATACTTTGCTAGCAGCGGCCGGAGCTACTGGAGCCACCGGGGCAACGGGTGTGGGACTCGGTGGTTCTGTTCCATTTGATCCAGCGGTAGCACCAACGTATCCAGCGGGTCAGGTCGTAACATTTGAGGGCAGCACCTACATTACAAATGTGGCATCGCCAACAGGAACTCCCGGTACTTCACCGGACTATACACTCTTGGCGGGAGCAGGACCTACAGGGGCAACGGGAGCCACTGGCTTAGGTTTAAGTGGAATATTACCGTTTGATCCGGCGGTAGCACCAACGTATCCAGCAGGTCAAATAGTGACGTTTGACGGTAGTACCTATATTACTAATGTAGCTTCACCAACTGGAACTCCAGGTACATCACCAGACTACACATTGCTTGCTGGCGCAGGAGCCACCGGTGCAACCGGAGCAACAGGAGTGGGCTTGAATGGAGCAGTTCCGTTTGACCCAGCAGTAGCACCAACGTATCCAGCGGGTCAAGTTGTAACTTTCGACGGCAGTACGTATATTACAAATGTCGCATCGCCAACGGGAACGCCGGGAACATCACCGGATTATACGTTGATTGCAGGCGCAGGACCAACAGGGGCTACGGGTGTAACGGGAGCGACTGGAGCGACTGGAGTAGGATTGAGTGGGATTGTACCGTTTGATCCGGCGGTAGCGCCAACGTATCCGGCAGGACAGGTGGTTACGTTTGACGGCAGTACGTACATTGCCAATGTTGCATCGCCAACCGGGACGCCGGGCACATCACCAGACTACACTTTGCTTGCAGGTGCGGGTGTTACTGGTGCAACGGGAGCAACAGGCGTGGGCTTGAATGGAGTAGTTCCGTTTGATCCAGCAGTAGCACCAACGTATCCAGCGGGTCAGGTCGTAACATTTAACGGCAGCACGTATATTGCAAATGTGGCATCGCCAACGGGAACGCCGGGAACATCCCCGGATTATACATTGCTTGCAGGCGCAGGACCAACGGGGCCCACGGGTGTAACAGGAGCGACTGGAGTAGGTCTGAACGGGATTGTACCGTTTGATCCAGCAGTAGCACCAACGTATCCAGCGGGTCAAGTCGTAACGTTTGATGGCAGCACGTATATTGCGAATGTCGCATCGCCATCAGGCACCCCAGGAACGTCCCCGGATTACACGTTGCTGGCTGGTGCGGGAGCCACGGGTGCGACAGGGGCAACCGGCGTCGGTGTACCGGGCGCAACCGGAGATACGGGTGTGACGGGAGCCACCGGTGCAGGTCTGACAGGCGTCGTTCCATTCGACCCAGCAGTAGCACCAACGTATCCAGCGGGTCAAGTCGTAACGTTTGATGGCAGCACGTATATTGCGAATGTCGCATCGCCAACAGGCACCCCAGGAACGTCCCCGGATTACACGTTGCTGGCTGGTGCGGGAGCCACAGGTGCGACAGGGGCAACCGGCGTCGGTGTATCGGGCGCAACCGGAGATACGGGTGTAACGGGAGCCACCGGTGCAGGTCTGACAGGCGTAGTCCCATTCGACCCAGCAGTTGCACCAACGTATCCAGCGGGTCAAGTCGTAACGTTTGATGGCAGCACGTATATTGCGAATGTCGCATCGCCAACAGGCACCCCAGGAACGTCCCTGGATTACACGTTGCTGGCTGGTGCGGGAGCCACGGGTGCGACAGGGGCAACCGGCGTCGGTGTATCGGGCGCAACCGGAGATACGGGTGTAACGGGAGCCACCGGTGCAGGTCTGACAGGCGTCGTTCCATTCGACCCAGCAGTAGCACCAACGTATCCAGCGGGTCAAGTTGTAACGTTTGATGGCAGCACATATATTGCAAATGTGGCATCGCCAACTGGAACACCAGGAACGTCCCCGGATTATACGTTGCTGGCTGGTGCTGGGGCAACTGGTGCGACAGGTGCAACTGGAGTAGGTGTAACGGGAAGTACTGGATCCACGGGAGATACAGGTGTAACCGGGGCGACTGGAGTTACCGGCGATACAGGGGCTGCGGGAGTAACTGGAGCCACAGGTGTCAGTGTAACGGGAAGTACTGGAGCCACAGGAGATACAGGAGTCACCGGAGCGACTGGAGTTACCGGCGATACAGGGGCTGCGGGAGTAACTGGAGCTACAGGTGTCAGTGTAACGGGAAGTACTGGAGTCACGGGAGATACGGGAGTAACCGGAGCGACTGGGGTTACCGGCAATACAGGGGCTGCGGGAGTAACTGGAGCCACAGGTGTCAGTGTAACGGGAAGTACTGGAGCCACGGGAGATACGGGTGTAACCGGGGCGACTGGAGTTACCGGCGATACAGGGGCTGCGGGAGTAACTGGAGCTACAGGTGTCAGTGTAACGGGAGGTACTGGAGCCACGGGAGATACAGGTGTAACCGGGGCGACTGGAGTTACCGGCGATACAGGGGCTGCGGGAGTAACTGGAGCTACAGGTGTCAGCGTAACGGGAAGTACTGGAGCCACGGGAGATACGGGAGTAACCGGGGCGACTGGAGTTACCGGCGATACAGGGGCTGCGGGAGTAACTGGAGCTACAGGTGTCAGCGTAACGGGAAGTACTGGAGCCACGGGAGATACGGGAGTAACCGGGGCGACTGGAGTTACCGGCGATACAGGGGCTGCGGGAGTAACTGGAGCTACAGGTGTCAGCGTAACGGGAAGTACTGGAGCCACGGGAGATACGGGAGTAACCGGAGCGACTGGGGTTACCGGCAATACAGGGGCTGCGGGGGTAACGGGTGCTACCGGTGTTAGTGTAACGGGAAGTACTGGAGCCACGGGAGATACAGGTGTAACCGGGGCGACTGGGGTTACCGGCGATACAGGGGCTGCGGGAGTAACTGGAGCTACAGGTGTCAGCGTAACGGGAAGTACTGGAGCCACGGGAGATACGGGAGTAACCGGAGCGACTGGGGTTACCGGCAATACAGGGGCTGCGGGGGTAACGGGTGCTACCGGTGTTAGTGTAACGGGAGTCACCGGAGCAACGGGATTAACCGGGGCCACCGGGGTTACAGGCTTAACGGGTGCAACAGGAATCGGAATCACTGGTGCAACAGGAGAGACAGGGATAACCGGAACCACTGGGGCTACAGGAATAACCGGAGAGACAGGAGTCGGTGTCACTGGATCGACAGGAGCAACCGGAATAACAGGAGTCACTGGAGAGACAGGGACAACCGGAACCACTGGGGCTATAGGAGTAACCGGAGCCACGGGAGTCGGTGTCACTGGATCGACAGGAGCAACCGGAGAGACGGGAATAACCGGGGCCACCGGGGTTACAGGCTTAACGGGTGCAACAGGTATTGGTGTCACTGGCACAACAGGAGCAAGTGGAACAACTGGGGTTACCGGAGCAACAGGGGCTAGTGTAACCGGAGGCACGGGCGCTTCTGGAGTCACCGGAGTTACTGGGGCAACAGGGGCTAGCGGAGCCACAGGAGCCAGTGTAACTGGAAGCACAGGAGCTACAGGCGTTACGGGTGCTACTGGATCGACTGGAATAACAGGTGCTACTGGAGTGAGCGTCACAGGAGCAACTGGGGCCACCGGGGGTACAGGAGCGACGGGTGCAACCGGAGCCACAGGAACCTCTGTAACATCTAATTCAGCTTTTGGTGAAAACACAAATGGAACCATCGTTGTCATTTTGGGTGGAACACTAATACCATTACCAAACAACCAAAATATAGGCACTGGTATAACCATCAATGGAGCGAATGATACTTTCACTCTTGCCAATGCAGGGCGTTACTATATCTCTTACAAAATAAATCTGACAGCCGCACTTGCTATTCAATCCCGTATATTACTTAACGGGGCAGCAATTCCAGCGAGTGTAGTTTCACCATTGCTTTCCCTGAGTCAGTTACAGTCTGACTTTATTGTGACGGTAACTGCCGGATCTACAATACAGTTCCAACTATTTGGTCTTGTTGGTACCGCTGTCCTCTCTCCACCAGGAGCTACATTAAACATTATTCAATTAAGTTAATGCATGAATTACGCTTTAAAAAAAGAAGTTTGAGTTTAAAAAAAGAGGCGAACCCAATAAGGGTTCGCCTCTTTTTTTATCTTATAAGTGAATAGTCCGACAATAATTAATTCAGAACGATTTCAACGGCAGTATTGATTTCCTGAAGAGCTGCAAGTTGCACAAGTACATCTTTTGGAACTTCTTTATCAACAGTAAGAATCATGATTGCCGCCCCACCGATGATTTTACGTCCGACCTGCATGGAGGCGATGTTAACTTCGTTCTCTCCAAGCAAAGTTCCAACACGTCCGATAATACCCGGTTTATCATTATGAGAAATCAGAACTTGGTGACTTTCTGGAGCAATATCCACTGGGAATTTGTCCAGACGCACGATACGCTCTCCATAACCTGCAAGCAGTGTGCCCGCAACACGACGCTCCTCAGCATCCTGATTCGTCACAAGTGTGACGGTAATCAGATTAGTAAATCCTTTCGTCGCCGAAGTTTGGCTAACCACTACATTGAGATCCCGCACTTTAGCCAAATGCATGGAGTTGACAATATTGGCTTCTCCGCCTAAATGCCTTGCGAGAATACCTTTTACAATGTAACGAGTCAAAGGCGAAGTATCCACTTCCGACAGATCTCCAGCGTAGTCAATGCGGATTTCCTGAACTGCATTTTGAGTGATCTGAGCTGCAAAGCTGCCCAGTGTTTCACCAAGTTTAAAGTACGGCTGCAGTTTGTTCATTACAGTTGGAGCTACAGCAGGCATGTTAACTGCGTTTTTGAACGGTTCATTGCGCAGAATATGCAGGACTTGCTCGGATACGTCGATCGCTACATTTTCTTGTGCTTCGACTGTCGATGCACCAAGATGAGGCGTCACAATAATGCTAGGATGATTCAGGAACGGATGGTCAGCAGCTGGTGGTTCGCTCTCGAATACGTCGAATGCTGCACCAGCAACGATACCTTCATCAATTGCTTCTACAAGTGCCATTTCATCAACAACTCCGCCACGGGCACAGTTGATAATACGCATCCCTTTTTTCATCACTTCGAATTGAGGGCGGGAAATCATATGGCGTGTCTCAGGTGTTAATGGTGTGTGAACGGTCATGAAGTCGGCATTGCGAATGATGTCATCTACACTAGCCAGCTTAACCTGAAGTTTCTCTGCGCGATCTTGAGTGAGGAACGGGTCGTAAGCCAGAATATCCATTCCGAATGCTTTTGCACGTTTAGCTACTTCGCTACCGATTCGTCCCATACCGAGCACACCCAGCGTTTTATTTCTTAACTCCACACCCAGGAAGGTTTTACGATCCCAAGTACCTTGAATGGTTTTGGCATATGCCTGAGGAATATGTCGTGCCAGTGCCATCATCATGGCAAATGTATGCTCACATGTCGTAATCGTGTTACCGTCAGGGGCGTTAATAACAATGATACCGCGTTGGGTAGCAGCTTCCAAATCAATGTTATCTACACCTACGCCAGCACGTCCGATGACTTTAAGGTTTGTACCAGCCGTCATAATACGATCCGTTACACGAGTCTGACTTCGAACTAGAAGGGCATCATAATCGCCGATAATTGCAACAAGCTCATCTTCGCTAAGACCTGTTTTCTTCTCAACTACAACATCATTTGCATCCACCAGTTGCTGGATACCCAGATCACTAATGGGGTCCGACACTAACACTTTGTACATGGTTTCTTCCTCCTTAGGTATGTGTATCTATATCGTCAAGGTCTCACCTCACGAAAGAGGCATTCCTTAAAACCATTGAAACTCTTCCTTCCAACAACGCGGTGTCGCAGTAGAGGGGGAGGGTGTAGCAAATAGGGCGATTCCCACGTCTGTACTCTAAAATAAATCAAAAAACTCTCAATCCACATACTGCTTGCGCAATAAGGGACGAGAGTTGTCGTGGTACCACCCTAATTCACCGCCGTTTCGCAACGACAGTCTTAGCGGTCAATGAAGACCGAAGAGGATAACGGGTCTAAACCGATTGCACCTACTCCAATTTCAATGCAATAACTCAGGAGCGCTCAAGATCATCTGCCTGCCACCGATTTACACCATCCATCGGCTCTCTGTAAGACAAAGCAACGTCTTTTTTCCATCATCGTGTTTAACGTGACTAATTTTTTCATAATGTATCATGGCTGACATGAGCATGTCAATAGGCTTAAATGTTTTAATTCGATTTGCTAATGTAATTTTCTTCAGTGGGGGAGAAGGCGTACAGATGATAAAAATTGATCTCATTAATCGATTGATATAGCTCGACTACAAGCTGTTTAGTGAATCGGATTTTAACACATTAATGAACTAATTCATTGGATAAAACTCTGTTGAAAAACCGGGACTTGGGGCAGGCCTTGAACCTATTTGGTTTTTTGGCTATCATTTAGTATACTATCTGATTGGACAACGAAATTGTTATCCATCAAATATAAGTCAAGAGGACAGACATAGGCGATGAAAAAATTAAAGTTTCCCAAGTTCAAGATTCAGAAAGCTGAACCACAGCAGCTTACCGAGCGTTTGCTTCTGATCAATCTATACTTTACACAAGGGTTAACTTTGATCATTGGGGTTGTATGGATTTTATTGCAGAAGAGAAATCTTTTTGATGTGCTTGCGTGGCCAGACAGTTACCAGTTTATATGGTGGGGACTTGGTCTTGCTGGCATTATGCTTGTTATGGACTTGGTTCTTTCTTATGTTATTCCTCAAGAAAGCATGGACGATGGTGGAATTAACGAGATGTTGTTTCGCAAGCGTCCAATCTGGCACATTGTATGCATAGCAGCTATCGTTGCTGTTTGTGAGGAATTATTATTTCGTGGAGCCATTCAACATGCGATAGGTCCTTACTGGACAAGTATTTTATTTGCGGTCATCCATATACGCTATTTGCGGCACTGGATTCCGACTGGTTGGGTATTTGTTTCGAGCTATGGATTGGGTTGGATTTATATGCAATCCGGCACATTATGGGCGCCTATATTATGTCATTTTATTATTGATTTGGTGTCTGGATTAGCGATACGTTTTCGGGGGGAATCATGAATCAGCAATTAAGTAGAATGAAGACATACGGCAGTCAGCGCCATCGTCACTCGGATAAGACAGAGACATCTGAGCGTCCTGAAGTTTCTCAAGTTAATCTGGTTGTTGAACCAGCTGCTGCCTCAGAGGTGGGAGGACTCACACCAATTACCTCAGTCTCCATACCAAGATCACAACGTAAGTCTTATACATCATCACTGGAAAGTCCAGTACTTCCCCGGCGGGCGCCAGCGCGTGCCAACAAAGCAGAAAAACCATCAGAAGAATCCGTTTCCGAAGCGGGCACACTTCCTACGCGGACTGAACTTCATCCGTCTCGTCGTTTGCGCCTCAGTAAACGATTTGTTAATTCGCTCATTTTTATATTTGTTTTGCTTACAATCAGTCTGGTTTGGTGGGGGATAAAAGGAGCGCCTTCATTGGATACTTTCCTTCCATGGCCATGGTAATACTGGCCTGGTTCGTTGCCGTTATTTTGGCCGGGATTGCTTTGCTGGTTCATATGTGGCGTGAGGCGCATCTTCATCACATCGTTTCAGAAGAGGTTGAAGTTCCGAATTTGCCCTCTTCTTTTGATGGCAGCAAAATCCTGTATTTATCTGATATCCATAAACGCAAGCTGAAAAAGAATGATCTGGAACATCTTCGCAATCAGGTGGACTGGGTTATCATTGGGGGAGATGTGGCGGAAAAAGGAATTTCATGGCCACTCGTCAGACATAATATGAGCTTGTTATCTTATATTGCCCCTGTTTTTACAGTGTATGGGAACCATGACAAAAGAGCAGGAACTGTGCATCTCGAACGTATATTCCGAGATACGGGTGTTCAACTCTTACAGGATTCTACCACTTACCTTCGTAAAGGCAAAAGCAAACTCTGCCTGGTCGGAGTTGATTATCGTTCACGGCGAGGCGATTCGCTGCTTGCAGAATTGGACACCAAAGATTGCAAGATTGCCATCGTGCATGATCCCTTAGAGGCTCTTCACTTGAATGGACCTGTTGATCTGATATTGAGTGGTCACACTCACGGTGGGCAATTAGTATTTCCAGGCTTTGGCCCCGTCTTTCTTAACAAAGCATACCGCTCCGTATCTAGTGGGTGGTTCTCTCTAAAAAAGGATGGTAATGACACCGAGCAAGAAGGCAAATTGCTGGTTAGCAAAGGATACGGAACCAATCATTTGCCGTTCAGACTTTGTTGTCCCGCAGAAATGCATATTATTACTTTGCGAATGCTATCAAACAAACAGCCTTGATCCGGATAGGACCAAGGCTGTTTGTTATAACTTTTCAGTTCCTTCGTGTGAGTTTTGATTCATCAATTAATGACATTAAGCCGAATGCTGGGCAAATAATCGAAGCTCAGCGGGCTTCGAGTTCGATGGAGCGAGGGTCGACAAAAGTGTAGCCTTTCTGTTCAAGTTTGGTTAACAACTCATCCAACGCTTCAACCGTCCATGGCAACTCATGCATCAATATATTACTGCCGGGATTTAATTGATCCAGTACATTCTGGATAACTTTCTCCGGTTTGTTTTTGGTGCTCTTATCCCAATCCAGTGAACCATTGGACCATGTCATGTATAACATGCCGTTTTTCTTGACTGTGGCCTTTAGTGCATCATTTCCAGAACCGAACGGCGGGCGGAAAAACTGAGGTTCCACGCCAATCGTATCTTTCACAATCTTTTGCACATCGGTTACCTGTTTGGCTGCTGCTGTGGTGGACATTTTTTTCAGGTCTTCATGATCCCACGCATGATTTCCTATTATTTGCCCACGTTTATGAATGATCTCGAGCAACTCGGGATGACTTTTCACTCGGTATCCGTTAACAAAAAATATTGCTTTCGCATTATGTTTATCCAATGTGTCGATTAATCCATTAATCATTTTTTCTTCTTTGGGCCCATCATCAAATGTCAATAATACAACCTTGCTTTCGCTCGTCTTATCGTTGGGTTTGATGTAGTAATTGGCGTTCATGTGATACGTTTTTTCAATATTAACTTCGGCTACTTGTGAATCGGGAGCATTATCAGTTCCTTCTTTTTCTGTCAAAGATGTTTCGTCATTACTTGGTGATGCTTGATCCGTATTCGAGTCCGAGTCCGTTGAGGACGGGGAATCCGTGGTTTGCTTTTCGCTTGTGCCAGTGGAAGTTGGCTCATTCTGCTGCTCCTGCGTTGAAGTAACCGAATCATCATTGGGCTTCGTGGATTCAGGTGTTGTTTCGACTTTGGTTCCACAAGCTGACAACAGCATGCATGCGATCATAATTAAGGCGATGGTGTGTCTAATCATGCTTTCAACTCGCTTTCCTGTATTTATGCGGAATGAGATGAGGCACTCCCGCAAACACTAGTTGTGATTTTAACATTAAAAGGAGGTTGGTGTAATGAAGGCGTCATCCTTTTTCTGGGGTGTTGTAATTGGCGTAGCAGCCAGTTCTTGGCTGTCCAAAGGTAAAATGTCAATGCTGTCTTCCGGTTCATCCCGCAACATGATGAATCAGGCCAAACACAAAATGATGGAGATGACATTCCCGGGCATGGACGGTTTCAGCTCCAAGCCAAACGAACAGAGCGGAGATGCCCACAAAAGCACGCATAAAAAAAGTGCAAATCCGATAACTCCGCAAGAAAAAGAAGAGAACATGAGCATGCTAAAAGATTTTATTCGCACCAATCCGGATGTTAAACAAGAAGTTGAGCAAATTTTAACTCAAACAAACACAACAGTACCGGGTTTATAAACACAAACCTCCCATTAGAATCATCCACAGTCCTGTTTTGATGTGGAATGATTCTTTTTTTGTCGATTTTACTTCGTGCATTTGCAGGTATAAAATGATAACATAACTACATAGATTTATTTTCAGCACATATTGTTTTGTGCTTCATAATCTGTTATAAGACTTGCTTATAAAGGGGAGATCCTGTATGAAAATAGAACGATTAAGTCACGATAAGATACGGATTTTCCTGACCTTTGACGATCTGAGCGAGCGCGGAATACAAAAAGAAGATATGTGGCAGGAAATACCTAAAGTTCATGAACTGTTCACTGAAATGATGGACCAGGCCTATTCCGAACTTGGATTTGATGCTACAGGTCCACTTGCTGTCGAAGTATTCGCACTTCCCGCTCAAGGGATGGTTGTCATTGTCACCCGGGGGAAATATGATCCGCAACAATATGGTTCAGGTAATGAGGATGATTTGCCTGAAGAAGTATATGAGATGGAAGTTACACTTGAGCAGAGCGATTCCATCGTCTATGCATTCAAAGATTTTGAAGTGCTGATTGAGGCTGCACATATGTTGCATCAGCACGTAACGGATGCTGGAAGACTTTATTCTTATAAAGACAAATGGTTTTTGCATTTTGAACCGGATGACTTGGATTCCACTAAACATGCAGCATTGATTGCCTTGCTTGCTGAATTCGGTGAAGGATCTTCCGTTACCCCTGCCGTCATGGAAGAGTACGGAAAGGTTGTTATGCCTGAACAAGCGGTTGAGGTTATTTGCACCCACTTCAAGCGTCAGGAGTAAGCTCTCGTTGTAATCGCGTCTTTAGTCAGAGGAGGGAATTTCGGTGCTTTTGTTTTCGGTTTTAGCGGCAGCAGTAGCTCCGGGTCTCGCCTTGTTAACATACTTTTATCTGAAAGACCGTTATGACTCAGAACCTCTTCACATGGTATTTCGAGTCTTTCTCATGGGGATTCTGATGGTATTGCCTGTGATGATTATTCAGCGTGGCATGATGATCTGGCTTGGAGATAATCCTTATGTTGAAGCTATCCTGATTTCAGGTGGTGTTGAAGAGTTCGTCAAATGGTTTGTGATATACCATATTATTTATAACCATACCGAATTTGACGAGCCTTATGATGGGATTCTATACTCCGTTGCTGTTTCACTCGGATTTGCTACAGTTGAGAATGTGTTGTATGCCTTTGCGGGGAATGCTTCCGTCTCAGCTATGTTCATTCGTGCATTGCTTCCTGTATCGGGTCACGCCATGTTTGCAGTAATTATGGGGTATTACATGGGGCGGGCCAAGTTCTCGGATGGTAAGAAAAAACGTTGGTTTCTTATGCTCTCACTCGTTTTACCGTTCTTCTGGCATGCGCTTTACGATGTCATTATGAATACGATGGTGAATCATTGGTTATGGTTCATTGCGCCACTGATGGCGGGTCTATGGTACGGTGCGATGGGCAAGATTACAAGGGCCAACAATCGTTCTCCTTTTCGTTTTGTGAAGCGTGAGGAAGAGATTAAATTATAAAAATACGGACACACTGGTGGACATGGAGCGCAACCTGCGCCTGATGCCCCGGTGTGTTTTTTGTTGCAATAAAATAAAAATTCCCGGGGAAAGACAAATAGAAACGGGGATAAGCGTGATGAGAATCAAAATTAAAATCAGATGCAAGCAATGTGGAGAACGTTTTACGCTGCGAGGCAAGAAGGAACGAGGAAGAATTGAGACTGGTTTTAAACAGTGTTTGTGTGATAATCGCGATCAGTTCGAAATTGAGGAAGATGGCGGCACAACCTGGGTACAATTGAATTAAACAGAACGTTTGAGACCACGCGTGATAAGCCCGTCATTGGACAGACTGGAAATCGCATGCATAAGAGGTCTTTCTTCGATCCACAATAGAGGTAGTGGCTTAGAAGAAAGGAGACTCTACCGATGTATAAACGTTTAAGTTCAGTTATGTTTCCGATATTTGCAGTTCTGTTAATCGGTGCTCTCGTATGGGGTTACCAAGAGAACCAGGAGAAAAATGCCATACTGATCAAGGCAGAAAATCAATATCAGCGTGCCTTTCACGATTTATCTTTTCATATGGACAAATTGCACTCCGAGATTGGGAATACACTGGCAGTTCATGCTACGTCCCAAGGGATGCATCGTAAAGGTCTGATGAACGTATGGCGACTCACCAGTGAAGCGCAGAATGAGATTAACCAATTGCCGCTTACAATGTTGCCATTCAGTGAGACGGAGGAGTTTCTCTCCCGCATCTCTAACTTTGCTTATCAGGCGTCCATGCGTGATCTGACCAATGAACCTTTAAGTGAAAAAGAAATGGGCAACTTGAAAAAGCTGTATGCGAATTCATCCGAGATCACTAAAAATCTGCAGGATGTACAGCAAAAAGTCATTTCTGACCGTTTACGCTGGATGGATGCCGAGTCGGCTATGGCAACCGAAGAGCAAACGATGGACAACACCATCGTGGATGGATTCCGGACAGTCAACAAAAAGGTACAGGAATACCCTGAACTTGACTGGGGTCCTTCAGTCTCCAGCATTTATGCCAAACGTTCGGTGAAAAAGCTGGATGGCTTACCGATGACCAAAGAGCAGATCCAAACTAAAGCTGCAAAGTTCTCCAATGCCGAACACGGCAAGATTCAAATACAGGAGAATGGTAAGGGTACAGACTGGGAATCGTACACAGCTACGATTGATCAATCCAAAGACAGTAAATTGAGTATGGACTTCACGCGTAATGGCGGTCTGCTCATCTCTTACAGTGACACTCGTCCAATCGGAACAAAGAAAGTCACACGTAAGGAAGCTATGGCCAAAGCAGATCATTTCCTTTCCAATAAGGGTTACAAAGATATGAAGGCAGTCAATTATGACGAGTTTGGCAATCTCGGTAATCTGACCTATGTTCGCAAACAAGGCGATACACTGATTTATCCTGAAAAAATGTCTGTTAGGGTTGGCCTTGATAATGGGGATGTTACAGGCTTCCAGGCAAGTGATTTTGTATATGAACATCAGAAAAAGCGGGAGATTCCAAAAGCCACACTCACGGTTGAACAGGCCCGCAAAAAACTGAATCCGGAATTCAAGGAGAGCTATGCTCGCAAATCACTCATTAAGAATGATTACAGCAAAGAAGTTCTGTGTTACGAATTCGGTGGACGCATCAATGGTGCAAAATATAAAATTTACATCAACGCTGATACAGGTATGGAAGAAGCCGTTGAGGAAATCAAACCGGTGAATGAGACCACATAACATCAAGAAACCGGTAGGCTGTTAAATTGCAAATAGATAACTGAACAGGCCACGCAGTGGTCTGTTTTTTGTTGTCCACTATGAGAAAGGTCATGGTATAATAGTCCTTGTACATACGATTACGAAGATAAAAAGCTAAGGTGGCGGTGAACAGCTTGTTTCCCAAAATAAATGAAGTTTTATACATCCAGATTGCCTCTGCAGATGAAAAAGAGGAAAGCAAAGAATATAAATCACGTATAGCTGATGTGGATGACAATAGTTTTCTGATCGAAGTTCCGATGCAGCAGGGAAGCAGCCGGTTGAAACGGTTGTTTTTTGGTGAAGAATTGTCCATTTCTTATATTACGGAAGACGGGGTTCGTCATTATTTCAACACGTATGTGACCGGATTTGAGGAAGATGTAGTACGGCTAGTACGAATTCGCAAGCCGTTGCCGGACGACATTACCAAAATCCAGCGTCGCAGTTTTCTTCGTGTTCATGCAAACCTTGAAATGGCCATCCAGGGTGAAGATTTGACCCGTGCAGTGGGCTTGACTGAAGATATTGGCGGCGGGGGATTGTCCATTTATGGAGAACCCAATTTTGCTATTGCGGAAGGGCAGAAGCTGAAATGCTGGTTGCTTATTCCTTATCGGAATGCAGCAATTGAACATGCTAATTTTGAAGCTGAAGTGGTACGTATCAAAACACTGGAAACAGGCAGACAGCTATGCATGTTAAAGTTTGTGCAGATTACGGATTCGGAAAGGCAGAAGATCATCAAGTTTTGTTTTGAACGGCAATTGGATTATCGATCGAAATAAAGAGGATAATTGTCTGGTATAGCAATGGACAATGCTGGGCACTGTAATGGAAAAACGGAGGTTCTGCTTGTGAACAATCGCCATGCATCCCGCAGATACGAGCGCCTATATTATGTTTTATCCAAGCGAATGGAAAGAAGGGCTCTGAAGCTGATTACAGCTCTTCTTATTCTGCTTGTGTTTTATCAATTATTACTTCTTGTGCCTAATATAAAAAAGAATATGACCTCCATTGATCGTCTGGAAGGAACACCAATTCAGATGCAAACGGTACACGAACAATAGCATTAAGGATTTGTCTGTTTTTGCATCCATGTGTATAGTGTGGTATAATTTTGACGATGCAGGCAATGCCTGTTTTTTTATTGAGGCTTATCGTTTGAGGAGGAATGCCCCGTTGGCAAGCCAGAACACATCAGAGAACGGGAAAATGAACGTCGCAATTGACGGACCTGCCGGTGCCGGGAAAAGCACGGTGGCCCGATTGGTTGCAGAGGCGCTCGCGTATATATACGTCGATACTGGCGCGATGTACCGTGCGGTAACCTTGCATATGCTTCGAAAAGGTATTTCACCGGAAGATGTGCCAGAGGTGCTTCAGGAAACCCAAAAGCTGGTCATTGATTTACAACCGGATCCCGACGGACAGAAAGTGTTCTGTAATGGGGAAGATGTAACCTCGGAAATCCGCTCCCGTGAAGTGACGGGAATCGTGTCCCGATATGCGCAAATCGAGGGGCTGCGTACGCAATTGGTGGATACACAGCGGCAAATGGCTTTGCGCAAGGGCGTCGTCATGGATGGACGCGATATCGGAACGACAGTACTGCCCGACGCGGAAGTGAAAATCTTCATGACTGCCAGTGTGGAAGAGCGTGCACTTCGCCGCTTCAAAGAACTGGACCCCTCAGAAGGACTGACGTTGCAGCAACTTGAGCGAGACATTGCCACCCGTGACAAACTGGATGAAAGTCGGGAAATTTCCCCGCTTCGTTGTGCTGAGGACGCTACAGTGCTCGATACAACCGAGATGAGCATCCATGAAGTGGTTGACAAAATCGTGTCTTATTGCACAATGGTCAGAGGAGAGATCGGTCTATGATTTACACATTTTGCAGCACATTACTGCGGATCATTTACACCATTCTTTTCCGCCTGGAGGCAGTTGGACGGGAGAACATCCCGAAAGAAGGCGGCGTACTTTTATGTTCCAATCATATCAGTAACTTTGATCCTCCAACGGTTGGTATCAAGATTCGTCGTCAGGTGCGCTTCATGGCCAAAAGCGAATTGTTTGATATTCCGGTCTTTGGCCGAATTATCAAAGCCGTAGGCGCTTTCCCTGTTAAACGTGGAGGCGTCAGCAAGGAATCCATCAAGACCTCACTCAACATTTTGCGTGGTGGTGAAGTGCTGGGCATTTTCCCTTCGGGAAGCCGACACAATGATGGAGGCATCGGCAAAAAAGGGGCAGCGAGCTTCGCTCTCCGAAGTGGTGCTACTGTTATTCCTACTGCTATTATCGGTAACTACAAGGTTTTTCGTAAGATGAAAGTTGTTTATGGAGCACCGGTGAATTTGGACGAGTTCAAGGAAGATCCTTCCGGCGATGCGCTGGAAAGAGCGACTGAGAAGATTATGTCCAAAATTAATGAAATGGTGCAAACGGGCGTACCGAGCAAGTGAGTAAGGTGACGTCGAACAACTGAGTGCATGTTTCCATTTTTTTGTGGGAAGCTAAGCTATGCATTTAGTTCTGAAAGTGTTTTGAACTCTGCTACAGGCAGGTTTGAATATAATGGGGTTTTTGAATTGAGGAGGGTATTTGACATGTCGGAAGAAATGAAAAATCAAGAAGCAACCCAAGATGAGTTGGATCAATTCGTTTCCTTGAAAAAAGGAGATACCGTAAAAGGAACCATCGTCAAATTGGAAGATAACCAAGCCTATGTGAGCATTGGATATAAATATGACGGTGTAATTCCAATTCGTGAACTGTCTTCCCTACACGTAGACAGCGCGTCTGATGCAGTTGAAGTTGGACAAGAAGTTGAAGCTAAAGTACTTAGCATCGACGACGAGAAAGAAAAACTCGTTCTGTCCAAACGTGCAATCGACAGCGAAAACGCTTGGGATCAATTGCAAAAGCATTTTGAAGACCAAGACGTATTCGAAGTTGTTGTAGCTGACGTTGTTAAAGGCGGTCTGGTAGCAGACGTGGGCGTACGCGGATTTATCCCGGCTTCCATGGTAGAGCGCCATTTCGTTGAAGATTTCAGCGATTACAAAGGACGCACATTGCGTGTTAAAGTGAAAGAGATCGACCGTGAGAATAACAAAGTGATCCTTTCCCAAAAAGACGTACTTGAGCAAGAATTCGAAGCAAACAAAGCTACGGTTATGGCTGGTTTGCAAGAAGGTCAAGTTATCGAAGGTACGGTACAACGTTTGACTCAATTCGGTGCTTTCGTTGATGTTGGCGGAGTAGACGGATTGGTTCACGTATCCGAGCTGGCTTGGACACACGTTGACAAACCATCGGACGTTCTGTCCGAAGGCGATAAAGTAAACGTAAAAGTGCTGAAAGTTGATCCTGAAAAAGGTAAAATCAGCCTGAGCATGAAAGCTGTTCAACCAGGTCCTTGGGAAACAGCTGGCGACAAATTCAACTCTAGCGAAATCGTAACAGGTGTTGTAAAACGTCTGGTTGACTTCGGTGCTTTTGTTGAAATCGCTCCTGGTGTTGAGGGACTTGTGCATATCTCGCAAATCTCACACAAACATATTGGCACTCCGCACGAAGTGTTGAAAGAAGGACAAGAAGTTCAAGTTAAAATCTTGGACATGAATCCTTCTGAGCAACGTGTAAGCCTGAGCATCAAGGAAACTGAAGAAGCTCCTGCTCAAGCGCCAAAATCAGAAAGACCTGCAAGAAACAATGCTCCACGTGAAGAAATCAACAACCCGAACGTTTCCTTGAGCAATCAAGGTCTGAGCATCACGCTCGGCGAGCGCTTCGGTGACAAACTCAGCAAATTCAAATAAGTTATACATGCATGGTTCTTAGTTATATACTGCATATTTTGCTGAACAATAAAAGCAAGATCGGCGAGCCCCAGCGGGTTCGCCGATTGTTTTTATTGCGAGTATAACGGCATGAAACGTTAGCCAAGACAGGCGTTTTTTGCTATGATGATTATCGTAAGTATGGACAGGAGGAGTGGAATGTATGGCAAGACCCGTTGTGGCAATTGTCGGGCGACCGAATGTGGGCAAATCCACCATTTTTAATCGGATCATCGGCGACAGATTGGCCATTGTGGAAGACAAGCCGGGCATTACCCGTGACCGTATCTACGGAATCGGCGAATGGAACGGTAAACCATTTAGCATTATCGATACAGGTGGTATCGAAATCGACGGCGAGGACGTCATTTTAAAATCAATCCGGATGCAGGCAGAGCTCGCCATTGAAGAAGCGGATGTTATTGTATTCATGTGTGATGCAAAAGCAGGGATTACGCAATCTGATGAAGAAGTCGCAGAGATGTTGTACCGCTCAGGTAAGCCTATCGTTGTAGCCGTTAACAAAGTGGATAATATCGGGCGCAGTGAGCTCATTTATGAGTTTTATGGATTTGGATTTGGTGATCCAATCGGAGTATCGGGAAGTCATGGTACAGGTGTAGGTGATTTGCTGGATGCCATCGTTGAGAAATTGCCTGAACTTGAGGAAGAGACTTACGATGACGATGTCATTCGTGTAGCTCTGATCGGACGTCCTAACGTGGGTAAATCTTCATTGGTGAATGCCATTTTGGGCGAAGAACGTGTTATTGTCAGTGATGTTGCTGGTACGACGCGGGATGCGATCGATACACCGTTTGAAAAAGACGGTCAGCGCTATGTGCTGATTGATACAGCAGGTATGCGTAAACGTGGTAAAGTCTATGAGACCACGGAGAAATACAGTGTGATGCGTGCGATGCGTGCCATTGAGCGTGCAGATGTTGTTCTGATTGTAATTAATGGTGAAGAAGGCATTATCGAGCAGGACAAGCATATTGCAGGTTATGCATTTGAAGCAGGCAAAGCCTCCATGTTTGTTGTGAACAAATGGGACGTTGTAGAGAAGTCTGATAAAACAATGAATGAGTTTGAGAAAAAAATTCGGGATCATTTCCTGTTTATGACTTACGCTCCGGTTGTATTTTTGTCAGCCAAGACAAAACAACGCTTACAAAAATTGTTGCCTGTGGTGCAGCGTGTGGCCCAGCAACACTCGATGCGTGTTCAGACGCATCTGCTTAACGATGTAGTGTCTGATGCAGTGGCGATTAATCCGCCACCAACAGATAAAGGACGCAGAATGAGAATCAACTATGTGACTCAGGTTGCAGTTAAACCTCCGACCATGGTTATTTTTGTGAACGATCCGGAATTGATGCACTTTTCTTATGAACGTTACCTGGAGAATAAAATTCGTGCAGCGTTTGATTTTGAAGGGACGCCAATTCGCATATTTACTCGGAGGAAGTCCGACGAAGGTTAGGGGAGAAGTTTGTGATTTTACAAATCGCAGCGATTGTACTGAGCTATCTGCTCGGTTCAATCAGCTTTAGTGTCCTCCTTGCAAAAGCACTACGGGGGATCGATATCCGTCAACACGGAAGCGGAAATGCAGGGGCTACCAATACTTTGCGGATATTGGGTAAAGGACCAGCAATTCTGGTACTGCTGTTGGATGTACTCAAAGGTATTGCGGCCGTTTGGATTGGGGTTTGGTTCAGCAATGGTTCCGATTGGATTCCTGCACTTAGTGGTATAGCTGCCATTGCAGGACATAACTGGCCGCTGTACTTCCGTTTCCGTGGAGGAAAAGGAATTGCGACAGCGATTGGTGTACTCGTGACTCTTGCACTTATTCCTGCGCTATGCGCCGGGGTATTTGCGATCCTGTCCATCGTATTGACACGATATGTTTCATTGGGTTCCCTTATTTTTGTAGCTTTGACACCGCTCTTCATCCTTGTGTTACCCGGATATTCGATGAGTATCTTCTGGGGAAGTCTGATTATTTGTCTGTTTGCGTTCTGGAGACATCGTACCAATATTGCGAAGCTCGCCAAAGGACAGGAAAATAAATTGGGATCGAAAAACCCTGGAGGGGGAAAACGCGTTGTCTAAAAAAGTTGCTGTTCTGGTTGCTGGCAGTTGGGGTACTGCACTTGCCAGTGTATTGGCTGCCAATACACTGGATGTGATCATGTGGACACGTGGTGAAGACCAGGCCGCAGAGATCAATAATAAACATACAAACCAACGCTTCCTTCCCGATGCAGAGCTGTCACCTCGTATTCAGGCAACCACGGATATGGCGACGGCAGTTGAAGGGGCTTCTGCTGTGTTAATTGTTGCTCCATCATCGGCGATGCGTTCGGTTGCACATCAGCTTAAGGCCTATTACAAACCGGAAATGTTAGTCATTCATGCAACCAAGGGTTTTGAGACAGAAAGTCTGAAACGTATGTCCACGGTCATTTCGGAAGAACTCGAATGTGAAGAAGGCCGTGTCGTTGTACTTTCTGGTCCAAGCCATGCGGAAGAAGTGGTTAAGCGTTGCCCAACGACGGTTGTTGTGGCATCACTGGATAAAGCTTCTGCCGAGGCGGCTCAAGGTTTATTTATGAATGCTTATTTCCGTGTATACACGAATCGAGATATGATCGGTGTAGAACTGGCGGGAGCGTTCAAAAATATTATCGCGCTGGGAGCTGGTATGTCAGACGGGCTTAACTTTGGTGACAATGCCAAAGCAGCGTTGTTAACACGCGGGCTTGCTGAAATCACACGCATCGGTGTGGAGATGGGAGCGAATCCGCTCACGTTCTCTGGACTCGCAGGGATCGGTGATTTGGTCGTGACTGCGACCAGTCAGCACAGCCGTAATTGGAGAGCTGGCTCCTTGCTGGGCAAAGGACAGAAGCTGGACGATGTTTTGAATTCCATGGGCATGGTTGTGGAGGGTATTCGGACCACGCAGGCCGCCCACTTTATTTCTCAGAAATACGGTGTGCAAATGCCGATTGCAGATCAGCTTTATCACGTTCTTTTTCAAGAGAGACAGCCGCGGGATGCGGTTGAAGCTTTGATGGGACGTGATCCCAAGACCGAAATGGAAGTCATGACGCTTGAAACATGGGAGCAGTGGCATTCCTGATGGTAGCGTAGGCAGCTTTCCCGAAATGAGAAGCTTCTTCACCTTTTTTGCGGTGCACTCATATTATACACATGAGTATTGCCGGAGGAGGGGAGACGAATGGCTAACAACATTTCCAAGGAAGCGCTGAAAGCGATCAACAAAAAAACAGGGAAATCGATTACGGAAGGTGCCGTCAAGAAATTGGCGAGTACAGTAAAACCGTCCACCATGCAGAATGAAGCTCAATTGCGCCAACTGATCAAGCAAGTATCCGCCATGGCAAAAGTGCCAGTATCTGAAGATACAGTTCAGGATATCGTGAGTGCCGTCAAAAAAAGCGGATTAAACCCAAACAGTATGGAATCATTAATGAAAATGATGATGAAAAAATAATAGATCGCGCCTGCGTGCAGGCGATCAGGCAAGACAAAAAGACGAGTCGGCATCTGCCGGCTTGCTTTTTGTCTTTTTTTTTGGAAAGCTGAGCAATGTTTCGTGTTATAATAGTTGCAATTGTCACAGTGTCAGTGATGAATAACGGACTGAAGGGGAGAACTCTGGATTATGAACGCGATGGACAAGATGTGGCTTTCATTGGTCGCAATCCTTATTATGGGACTATCTGTATTCCTGATTACGTTTGCTCGATCCAAAACGAAAGGTATTGTACGGGGGATTCTTTCTTTAATTGCTTTTCTCATTATGCTGATTGGCTTCTTCGGCGGAATAGCTTCTCTGACCTGATCTTTCTCGCCTGAGAGATAACATCCGCATAAACACATCATAAGAACTGACACAACGAAAACGGATGAAGGGAAGGTGAGCCGATGAGGTCGCATGAAACGGAGGATCGGATAGAGCGCTATCCAGAATTACAAGCGGCTTTGCTGGAAACGGCGAAAGCTTGGGATGCAGAGCCTTATACGTGGCTGCTTGGGGGAAGCTGTGGGTTGTTGCTCCAACAGGTGGAATTACAGCAGGCTCCCAGAGATATTGATGTTTACGCTGACATCACCGCCGCGAAGTTGCTTCATAAATCTGCGCCTGGAATGGTGCTGGACGAGCCTGTCGTAGATAAAACTGGACCTTATGCCTCGCTGCTCAGTCATTATCAGGTAGGGACTTGTGCGTTGGAACTGGTTGGTGGTTTCGAAGTGTGGTCACGTAAAAGTTGGTACCGCATTGAAATTGAGCATATATTGGCCAAGTATGCACCTGAAGCCAAAGTGGGTTCTTACACATTGCGTTTAATGCCGCTTGCTCATGAACTGTTGTTCAATCTAATGAGAGGCCGTGCTGATCGTTATGAACCCATTGCAAGACAGATCCAGCAGATGCCCGAATCACATCAACCTCTAATGACTTTATTGGGGAAGCAAAATATATGGACAAGCCGATTCAGAGCAGAAGTGGAAGAGCTTGTTGGCTTCGAATGGCCTCAATAGGTTGGGAGGAAGAATGATGGATTACAATATTACATTTTTACCGCAAAATAAAACGATTCGGCTAAAGCCGGGTGTAACACTGCTAAATGCTGCACGTCGTGCAGGGGTGAAAATTGCAACGCGATGCGATGGAAAGGCAGCCTGTCTCATGTGTAAGGTGAAAGTAGATTCGGAACATCTTGCAGCGCTTCATCCACCAACAGATGCGGAGAAGCGTAAGCTAGGTTCGCTGCTGGATGCAGGTACTCGGTTGTCATGTCAGGCAAAGGTGCGGGGATCGGTGATGGTTCATGTTCCGGAGGACCCGCTGAAGGCAGCGATTCGTAAACAATTGGAGCGTCAACAGCAGGAAGAGGACGATTGGTTCTAAGAATACCTGAGTGGAACGATTTCAAGGAGGATACGGATGAACGAGAATATGGCGAAGGTCGCGAAACCAAGAGGGCAGAGGCGTCATTTGCAGAAGATGTCCTGTCTACTCTTGTTCCTATTGTTTGCTTTTACAGCAACGGGGTGTATGTATCAATCCCAGAGTAATCCTGATCCCAAAATAGCTTATAGGGAAAGCGTAAGCCGTATTCAAACTGCGGTAGAAGCATTCCAACAGGATCAGGGGATTTTGCCCATGGTCAATGCAGATATAGAAACACCGAAATATGAAAAATTCAGAGTAGATCTGTCCAAGCTGAAACAGCAGGGGTATCTGGATGAAATACCCGGCACTGCGTTTGAAAGTGGTGGGAGCGCTTACTTTCTCATTCAGGATGAAGAAGTGAACCCGACAGTCAAAGTCATGGATCTTCAAACCGTACAGAAAGTAAATGATGTTCAGCGAATGGTCAACCAGTACAAGTCCGTACATAACAATCAACTGCCAAGTGGGGAAGAATTGTATCCGAATCTATACGCTGTAGATATGGAACAAGCCGCACAGGCAGGTGCCCCAGCGGTTACACTGAATAGTGTATATTCGGGTCAGGAACTGCCTTTCATGATGGATGACGAGGGCAATGTCTATGTGGATTATGCTTTTGACATTATGCAGGCTGTAGAGAAGTCAGATAATGCTCCAACAAAAGTGGAAGATATGCGTGAATTCTTGCTGGAGCATTCTTACTTTGTCCCTGTAAAATCGGTCGCCTATACCTGGCAGAATAATACCCCGGTTGCAAAAAAGTAATAATGAACGTTAATTCGATTCGAATGCATGCAATCAATGATTATCCTTAAGGTAAAAAAAGAGATATTCCGCATCACGGAATATCTCTTTCTTGTATGTTGGTTTATAGTTCACATCATAAGGACCATAAACTATATTCAGATTACGTTGTTCAGACCTCCACTTTATAACTCAAGTCAAGTTCATCGCCGGGTAACCCCCGAATACCCCAATGAATACGCGGTGTTTCAAATATGGTGATCTCCACATCATTAGGTGATAACTTCAACTGTTCATTCATTCGTGTGAATAATTGCTGAATGAGTTCTTTCTTGACTTGATCTGTGCGGCCTTCGAACATGCTGATTTCAATAATGGTATATGCTGCTGAACGATCAGAGGGAAAAAGAAAATCATCCGTTTCCATGGGAAAGTAACGTTGAAACTTCTTGTTCTCCGGTAATCCCACAACATCCACCATAACGGAGTGTATAACTTGTGAAAGCTGCGCTTTCAATGGGTTCAGGTGCTCACCTAGTCCATATACTTTGATCTGTGCCATGCTCATCTCACCTTTCTCATCTCATTATCTCTGCTCTTCTCTGCTAAAAAATGCCTTACCCTCACAGTATACCTTCTGCACGGCTTGAACGGTACCACGAAAACGAAATCAACGAACCGGCATAAAAGCTTCGGCACGCTCATAAAGTAGATTGAAATAAAGACGCGCAGTCCGAGAGCGGGGCGATTCTCTTAAGGCAACTACCTTGAGAAAAAAACAAAAAATACGCGTCATAATGCTGCATACGGATACATAAGATGATACTAGTCCAATTGCATGTACGAGTTAACGCCGCTTTCGCCGGTTTCATCAGAATGCAACGTTCGGCGGCGGACGACTTCCGGGCACTCACAAAGGCGGCTCTACCGTTGCAGGGATTTCAGTCTTCTGATTGAAAAAACGAAGCGGATGCTCTTTAGCATTTTTCCTTCGGAGTAATTTAGGGAGGGGATTTCATTGGAGAAAGTGGACATTTTTAAGGACATTGCCGAGCGGACCGGAGGGGATATCTATCTCGGGGTTGTCGGCGCAGTCCGGACAGGTAAATCAACATTTATCAAACGTTTCATGGAAACGATTGTACTGCCAAACATCACAAACGAGGCAGACCGCGGGAGGGCAGTGGATGAACTGCCACAGAGCGCAGCTGGCAAAACAATCATGACTACGGAGCCAAAATTCGTACCGAATAACGCGGTTCAAATCAAGGTCGCCGAGGGACTTGATGTCAATGTGCGCCTTGTGGATTGTGTAGGCTACGCAGTGGAAGGAGCCAAGGGATACGAGGATGAGAATGGACCACGCATGATCTCCACGCCTTGGTTTGAAGAACCGATTCCTTTCCAGGAAGCTGCCGAAATTGGTACACGCAAAGTCATTCAGGAGCATTCCACATTGGGTGTGGTGGTCACAACAGATGGCACAATCGCTGAGATTGCCCGGAGTTCCTATGTGGAATCAGAGGAACGCGTTATAGCCGAACTGAAGGAAGTAGGCAAACCGTTTGTACTGGTGATCAACTCCACTCGCCCTCGCAGTGAAGAAGCGCTGCAGTTGCGAAGTGAGCTTGCTGCCAAGTATGACATTCCGGTTATGACACTCAGTGCAGCTACAATGACTGAAGATGATGTGACAGGTGTACTTCGCGAAGTGCTGTATGAGTTCCCTGTACATGAAGTGAATGTGAATTTGCCGAGCTGGGTGATGGTGCTGAATGAAAATCACTGGCTGCGCAGCAACTATGAAAATTCCGTTCGCGATACGGTTAAGGATATCCGCAGATTGCGTGACGTGGATCGGGTAGTTGCTCAGTTCATGGAATACGAATTCATCGACCGAGCCGGTCTGAGTGGTATGAACATGGGGCAAGGTGTGGCAGAAATCGATCTGTATGCACCGGATGAACTATATGATCAGATCCTCGTGGAAGTTGTTGGTATTGAAATTCGAGGTAAAGATCATCTGCTGCAATTGATGCAGGAATTCTCCCATGCGAAGAGGGAGTATGATCGCTTCGCTGAGGCGCTGGAGATGGTCAAAACGACTGGCTACGGCATCGCGGCTCCATCCCTCGCCGAAATGGCATTGGATGAACCAGAACTCATCCGGCAGGGTACCAAATTCGGCGTCCGCCTGAAAGCAACCGCACCATCCATTCACATGATCCGGGTCGATGTGGAATCGGAGTTTGCACCGATTATCGGAACGGAAAAACAGAGTGAGGAACTGGTGAGATACTTGATGCAGGACTTCGAGAACGATCCGATCAAGGTATGGGATTCAGATATGTTCGGTCGTTCACTGCATTCCATCGTGAGAGAAGGCATTCAGGGTAAAATTGCGATGATGCCAGACAACGCACGATATAAATTGCAAGAGACGCTGGGACGTATTATTAACGAAGGTTCCGGTGGATTAATCGCTATAATTCTGTAAGTCCAAAAGGCCGTAGGGGTACCCCTCGCGGTCTTTTTCTTGTTTAATTTACATGATTCTGGATGAACTGGATAATATACTTTAGTTCCGGATAAAAACTTAGCGAGTTTTAGCTTTAAATTACTAAAACCCATTTACATACTAGGGATTAGCCGTTATATTAATATTCAACTATTGTGATCGAGATCACAGAGAGTGTGAACAGGGGGAGAAAGAGATGAGAGGGAAAAACACAAAATGGGTATGGTTGAGTGTGCTGCTTGTATTTACATTGGCGCTGTCCGCTTGCGGAATTAAAAAAGAACCTGCTTCAACTACAGCTTCCGGCGCAGCAGAGGACAAGCCTCAAACCGAAGCAGTAACAGGCCCACTCAGTGGAAAACGAATTGCACTGATTATGGAATTTAACACAGGTACGTTCTCGCAGCAATATGTGCAAGGGGTTAAAGAAGAAATCGAAAAATTCGGTGGACAACTGACTACGTTTGTCGCCGATAATGATAAAGCCAAAATGGTATCGTTGCTCGATAGCGCAATTAACCAGAAATTCGATGCCATTCTAACGGATCATGGGGATTCCTTGCTGACGCCGGGCGTGAAAAAGGCAGTAGAACAAAACATTCCGGTTGTTGTGTTCGATGCAGACATTAGCGTTCCGGGAGCAACAGTGTTGTCCCAGGATGATCAGAAGATGGCTGAGCTTACGCTGGAGCAAATGAAAAAAGATATTAACGGACAAGGCAATATCGTAAAAGTATGGGTAGCCGGTTTTGCACCAATGGAACGTCGTCAAATTGCTTATGGCAAGTTCCTGAAAGAGAACCCGGACATTAAGGAGATTGCAACGTTTGGTTCAGCACAGAATCCAGCGCTGGATACGCAAGCCAAAATGGAAGCGATTCTGAAACAATATCCAAAAGGTGAAATCACGGCGGTATGGACTGCTTGGGATGAGTTCGCTAAAGGTGCAGCACGTGCCATTCAGCAAGCAGGACGTGATGAGATCAAGGTATATGGTATTGACATGAGTGATGAAGATTTGCAGATGATCCAGGATCCGAAAAATCCTTGGGTAGCTTCCGCAGCGGTTGATCCAACAGACATTGGACGTGTTCAGGTTCGTTATGCGTACCAGAAGCTGAATGGGGATGAGACAGAGGATCAAGTGGTTCTCAACCCGGTTTATGTACAGCGCGATGCGCTGCCAGACAAACAAATCTCCACTTCAGAGCTGTCCGAGTATGTTGAGGGCTGGGGAGGAAGTACACAGGGAATCAAGGATTGGATGTCGGAATACGGAGTTACTGCTAAATAAAACAGCGTAACTGAGGCGCGCCACAAGGCGCGCTTTTTCCAACCATGATGAAAAAACTACATGAGAAAAGTGATACTCCCGTAGGGAGCGATTGGAGGTTGGCGTCATGAGTACTGCACCGATTCTGCTTCAAATGAAACATATCCACAAGCAGTTTGCAGGTATTCCTGCACTGAAAGACGTGGAGTTCTCCGTGAAAGGCGGGGAAATTCATGCGCTGCTTGGTGCGAATGGTGCCGGCAAGAGCACATTGATGAAAATTCTATCTGGTGCCTATCAACTGGATCAGGGCACCATTCAATTAAGTGGGCAAACAATTCATCTGAATTCACCAGGAGATGCTAAAGCGAGTGGAATTCACTGTGTGTACCAGGAAGTGGATGCTGCGCTAGTTCCACAATTGACAGCTGCCGAGAACATTATGCTGGATCAATTGGCGTCGCCGAGTGGAGGTTGGTGGAAAAGCCCGCGGAAACTGCAACAGCGTGCGGCTGAAGCTTTGCAGCAATTAGGAGCGGCTATATCGGTTCACAAAAAAGTAGCCGACCTGACACTCGCGGAGAAGCAGATGATTCTGCTCGCACGTATCCTGATTCAGGATGCCAAGGTCATTATTTTTGATGAACCAACTGCACCGCTGAGCCAGGAAGAAACGGATGCTTTTTTTCGAATCGTTCATTTATTGAAAGAACGCGGAGTGGCATGTATTTTTATTACGCACCGTCTTCCTGAAGTTACAAGTCACTGTGACCGCGTCACCGTGATGAGAGATGGACAACATGTGTTCACGGGTGCGGCAAAAGAGCTTACGATCAATGATCTGGTGACGCAGATGCTCGGAAAACCATTTGAGGAAGAGTTTCCCAAAACAGAAGCTCCGGTAGGTGAAGTGTTGCTGGAAGCAAGAGGACTTCGGCGTGGAGTCCGGGTCAAGGGCGTGGACCTGTCTGTTCGTCGAGGCGAAGTGCTTGCTGTGGTAGGGCTTGTAGGTGCGGGGAAAACGGAATGTTCCCGCTTGTTGATTGGTGCAGATCGGCTGGAGAGTGGAGAGATTCGGCTTAACAATCGTGAACTTCGTCTTTCCCAACCAGCTGATGCTGCGGCTCAGGGC
This sequence comes from Paenibacillus taichungensis, assembly GCF_050994985.1. Classification (NCBI taxonomy): domain Bacteria; kingdom Bacillati; phylum Bacillota; class Bacilli; order Caryophanales; family Paenibacillaceae; genus Paenibacillus; species Paenibacillus taichungensis. The sequence goes on from NZ_CP194720.1 coordinate 1,529,359, forward strand.
ATTGTCTCCGTGCCTGAGGAACGGCGGAAACAGGGGATTTTAATTGAGGAAAACGTAGAACGGAATTTGAGCCTGCCTTTGCTTGCACGTCTTAGTAGATTAGGTTTTGTAAGTCGAAAGCGAGAACGTGAGAATGCGGAATCTTTGGTGCAGCAGCTCGGTATCAAAACATCGTCAGTGCGGCAGGAAGTGAAGTATTTAAGCGGTGGCAATCAGCAAAAGGTGGCCATTGGCAAATGGCTGAATGCGGACGCAGACGTCTTTATCTTTGATGAGCCGACAAAAGGTGTGGATATCGGCGCCAAAAGTGACATCTTTCGCATCATTAACGAACTGGCTTTGGCGGGTAAAGCTGTTATCTATTTCACGTGTGAACTGGATGAAGGATTGGGCATTGGTGATCGAATTGCAGTCATGTGTGAAGGAACTATCGTAAAGGAATTCAAACGGGGCGAGACTAACCAAGAACAGCTGCTATACTATGCAAGCGGTGGACAAGAGGTGGGAGCATGAAAGATAAATCATTGGATTTTGCGTTCCGTTATGGCGCAATTATCGTTATTATTGGTGTTATAGCATTTTTCGGTATTAAATTGCCTTATTTCTTCACATATAGTAACTTGACCGATATTTTGGGTTCAATCTCTATCGTGACATTTGTGGCGATTGGTGTTACCTTATCTCTCATTGTTGATGGATTTGACCTCTCGGTGGGGGCTACCGTCTCGTTAACTACTGTCGTTACTGCTTCATTGATGATTTGGTATCAGCAGCCGCTGGCAGTTGTCATTATCGTCCCACTAATTATTGGGGCTGTGATTGGTTGGCTTAATTCCTTGCTTATTGTGAAACTGCGTATCCCGGATCTGCTCGCTACACTTGCCACGATGTACATTATCGGTGGAATTCATAAAACGTATGCTCAAGGATACACGATCTATAACCATATGCAGTTTCCTGACGGAAGCAAGGCTGCCGGAGAGATGGACCCCACATTTCTGCAGCTTGGGCAGGGAAAATGGCTGGGAATGCCGATTTCGGTCATCCTGCTGCTCATTGCGGTTATCGGTGTGCATATCTTTTTGACCTATACGAAGTATGGGCGCCAGATGTACGTTACGGGGGGCAATGAAGAAGCGGCACGCCTATCCGGTATCAAGGTGAAAAAGGTGCGTACACTCGCTTATGTAGCTGCTGGAGTGTTTGCTGCAATCGGCGGTATTATCTATGCATCCAAAGTAGGTTCAGGGCAAATAGATGCAGGTTCTCCGTTGTTAATGGAATCCGTGGCTGCTGTGTTTGTCGGATTCTCCGTATTTGGTGCAGGTAAACCAAACGTGATCGGAACATTCATCGGTTCGGTTCTGATTGGTGTTCTGGTGAACGGTTTGACTATGATGAATGTTCAATATTTCACGCATGATATTGTAAAAGGTGGGGTGCTCGTGCTTGCCCTGGCGGTTACATTTTACGTGTTAAACCGCAACCGCACTTGAAATTGTGTGCTGTCTGTATTAGTATAAAATTTGTTCGGCGTCTGAAACAACCTTTGTTTCAGGCGACATTCTGCCAGAAATGACTGTTGACCGCAGGCCGAGATTTCTGTTCATCACGCTCAAGATGTACGTAGATTTTTTGTGTATGAACGTATATTTCGCTATAAAACGGAAACACAGTATAACATTCAGGACATTGATTCAGGAGGTGAAAAAACAAATGAACAAATCAGACTTGATTACACACGTGTCCGAAGCTACTGAATTGTCCAAAAAGGATGTAACGAAAGCGGTTGATGCCGTATTCGAAGCAATCTCTGAGGCTCTTCAAAGCGGAGACAAAGTACAATTGGTTGGTTTTGGGAACTTCGAAGTTCGCGAGCGCTCTGCACGTAAAGGACGCAACCCGCAAACAGGTGAAGAAATCGAAATTCCTGCGAGCAAAATTCCTGCATTCAAACCAGGTAAAGCGCTCAAAGACGGAATTAAATAAGATTTCTACATATTCCATATGTCGACAAAAAGACCGTGACTTGTTCACGGCCTTTTCTTTTGTCCTTTAATTATTTTTCTTCCTGCCATCTTGCGATTCCGGATCATCCGGTTGCTGTGCATAGGCAATCAGAATAAGCTCTTCTCCAGCTGCTGCGGACATATGCTGTTCGGTTTCTTTTAACTGGTGAATATGCTCGTCTGTTAGTGCTGCGGGAATGTACTTCATATAAACTCTCCTTTCTGTGGCAGGATCACTTGTAGTATGACCTGGGAGTAAAAGATTATTGCGCTCCATCCACATAAGGGCTGGTTGACAAATGAAACAATATTTATCATCATTAACGCTATTGAACAAGGAGAGGGGATGTGCGTGATGGATCATCCAACCGGCAGTGATTATATCGTAATTAAGGCGGAGGAGAACGGTGTTCAGGTGATCGGCTTAACCCGAGGTCAGGATACCCGCTTCCACCATACGGAGAAGCTGGATAAGGGAGAAGTCATGTTTGCCCAGTTTACCAATCATACTTCCGCCATTAAAATCCGTGGAAAAGCCACGCTGATTACGAAGCATGGACAGATTCAGTCGGAATAATGAAAATTGCAGGCATAGCCTGCTTTTTTTCATTGTACAATGAGGTATGAGCCTTTACCGGACAGACTACACTAATAGGTAAGGGCAGGGAGGCATTTATGAAACCGCGGATGATCGTGACTGCTTCACTGCTGGCAACGGTTGCGGCGGTCCTTCTGCTTGTTGCCATACAAACCTTACATATGCGTACCTTGGGCGGTGAAAACGTACAACCCGTTTCTGCGGCGCAGCATCCCGTCCAGCTAACAGAAGACAATCTGGTGGACGTGCTGAGCACCATGAAATTATCGACACCCATTGCCAGGGTGGAGTGGAAACAATCCATTTTGACACTTGATCTAAAGGTTACCGGAACCAGCACAAGTTACACCGAAATCTATGGTAATATGGCTGCTGTGGCAGATTTAGGATTTCGAAGTCTGGATAACGTGGAACAGGTGATGCTGCGTGTTATGGCAGAAGATGAATGGCTTCATAAAAGACATTTGTTGCTCGCTGCCGATTTTCGGCGTGGGGAATGGCCAATGTATGCAATCGAAACGCTTCGAGACTGGAAAAGTCCGATCCTCTCGGACGAATTAAAGGACTGGTTTCACATGATGGAGACCGAACTTTGGAAGAAGCAATTCGAAATGTCAAGTCAGGGGTAATAGAATAGCATGATTCAGTGCGTGCCCGATAAACATATGCTATAATATATAAGATTGTAGTGCAGAAATGGTTTAACAATGTAAAGGCTCGGAGGCTGAGAATGAATTCATATCGCGTACCCCAACTAGCAAAGAAATATACGGATTACGACATGATTCGACAACATACGGAAATCCCATCATTTCCGGATAGCCGGGCTCGTCTGCTGCAGGTATTTGTGGGCCGCACAGACGAAAAGGTGCATGATGAGCTATACGCTCTCGCAACCTCGCTCGTTCAGTTGGCCATGGATACGCATGATCGAATCGATACGATATCCGGAGAGCGTAGAGAACTGGAGATGCGTTCACGCCAGCTGAACGTGCTTGCCGGAGATTATTTCAGTAGTCGTTTCTATCAGTTACTTGCCCATGCAGGTAAAATTGAAATGATCGGTAAACTTAGTGGTGCTGTATCCGAAGTGAATGCACGCAAGATGACGCTGTATGAACGGATGAAAAAGCTTCTCGTTTCGGCTGAAGAATACTTGCGTGAAACAGTACAGCTGAAGATGCAGCTGTTTCTTTCTTTTACAGGCATGATCCGTGATAACGAAGCATCGCTATGGAACGACCTGTTGGCCGAATTCAGCTACTGCGAGGCAATTATGGAAGAGCTGCGTCGGATGAATGACGAACAGAGATTTTATCACAGTTATGCTTTCTGGCATATTTACGAGTACGGTAATGACGATGAGCGAAAAATGCTGCGTCAGCCCGAGCCGGATACAAGAGCATGGAGCGGTATGGTGCTGAAGTATCGGATCGGCGAGTTTTTGCTGGACAAGCTTCGTGAGTGTACACACCGTATACAACTGTTGCTGCAAGACGAGGAAGATCAACTGGGCCTGCATGAGATCAATGCAATCCTGGAGCCTTACCTGACGTATTTGCAGCCTTCACATGCGGCAGTTAGGGAAGATTGAGGGGGAGACAGACGAATGGGGAGCGGAGAGACCAAACCTAAAGAAGAATTTGTCCATTCTGTTTTTCAGAGTATAGCTGGTAAATATGACGTCATGAATGATATTCTGAGTTTCCGCAGGCACAAAGCTTGGCGTAAATTTACCATGAAGAAAATGAATATGTCCAAAGGCGATACCGGTCTCGATTTGTGCTGCGGCACGTGTGACTGGACACTTGCCATGGCCCAAGCAAGTGAAACGGGTCACATGCATGGACTTGATTTTAGCAGCAATATGCTGGAAGTTGGACAGACCAAAGTTGATGCTGTAAACCGTCAGAAACAGATCACGCTGGTTCAAGGCAATGCGATGTCACTTCCCTTTGAAGACAATTCATTTGATTATGTCACCATTGGATTTGGACTTCGCAATGTACCGGATCTCAGACAGGTTCTGTCAGAGATGAAGCGTGTAGTGAAACCGGGAGGCATGGTAGTTTGTCTGGAGTTGTCTAAGCCGACATGGCAACCATTTAAAGCTATTTATTATTTTTATTTCGAACAACTATTACCGAACATTGCCAAATTGTTTGCCAAACGTTATGAGCAGTATAAATGGCTGCCGGACTCACTGGCACTTTTTCCAGGGAGGAAGGAACTGGCCGACATTTTTGCAGAAACCGGATTAAAGCAAGTGCAGGCCTATCCTCTGACCGGAGGTATTGCGGCATTGCATATTGGAACCAAGGAGAATCAGCATGTTTAGGAAAATTCGCATCTTTTTAGAAATGATTAAGATTGAACATACGCTTTTCGCGTTACCTTTTGCATTTATGGGGGCCATTCTCGGTTCCATGGTAGTGAATGATACATTCCCGACCTGGATGCAGATAATGTGGGTATTACTGGCTATGATTGGTGCAAGAAGTGCTGCTTTTGGCTTAAACCGCATGATTGACCAAGCCATAGACAAGAAAAATCCACGTACCGCAATGAGAGCAATTCCTGCCGGTTTGTTGAAAAACGGTGAGGTCGTTATTTTTATCATAGTATCATTTGTGCTCTTGTTCTGGGCTTCATCCAACCTTAACGTGTTATCCATGCAGCTGTTGCCGATAGCTGTATTTATGCTGGTATTGTATTCATACACCAAACGTTTCACCTGGTTGTGCCACGTAGTGCTCGGTATGACCATTGGTCTGGCTCCACTGGGGGGCTGGGTAGCGGTAACGGGTACGATGGATTGGACAGCGATTGTACTGTACGTTACGATTGTGTTCTGGACTGCAGGGTTCGATATCATCTATGCATGTCAGGATCTGGATTTTGATCAGGGCGAGGGTCTTCATTCCATACCTTCCCGTTTTGGTCTTAACAAATCATTGCAGATCGCAAAGTTCTTCCACGTGATTACCGCAATCGGTTTTCTTGCTTTGTTATTGTTGACTGATCTGAGCTGGTGGTATGGTGCCGGAATGCTGATTACTTATGGTATCCTCTTCTATGAACACTATATTGTATCGCCAAATGACATGAGCCGCGTGCAAACCGCATTCTTTACAATGAACAGTGTGCTAAGTCTGGTTGTATTTACATTTACTTTAATTGATCTGGCGGTGAAATAAAGATGCAGCAGCCGGACAATAAACGACTAGTTGTCGGAATTACCGGGGCCAGTGGAAGTATATATGGCATCAGATTAATTGAAACGCTGCTTGATCTTGAATACACCGTGCATCTGGTGATCTCCAATGCCGGGTGGCGTGTATTAAAAGAAGAAATGGACTGGGATGTTACGAATCGGGACCGTGTGCTGGAAGAAAAATTCGGCGGCCGTGCGGGTTCCCTGATCTATCATCCCGTTAGTGATATTGGTGCCTCCATCGCAAGTGGTTCTTTCTTGGCAGAAGGCATGATTATAATGCCGTGCTCCATGGGTACTCTTTCATCCATTGCACAAGGTTCGTCGGACAATCTAATGTCCCGGGCTGCAGATGTCATGATGAAAGAGGGAAGAACGCTGATTTTGGTGCCACGTGAGACGCCACTGCATGCAATCCATCTGGAAAACATGCTGAAGCTCTCACGGCTTGGTGTCCGAATGATACCAGCCATGCCTGCTTTTTATTACAAACCCCAAACGATGGACGAGTTGATTCTATTTCTGGTGGGTAAAGTGCTTGATAGTCTGCGCATCCCGCATCAACTGTTTACCAGATGGGGAGAACCGGATGAACGGGGATAACTTCTTAGCTCCCTGCAATTTAGAATCTGCTGACCGAATTGCAGGGGCAATTTGTTGTCCCCCAATCCCGGGGTATTGGTGAGCGCTGATGGTGACCTTTGGATGGAACCACAGCCTTGACCCATGCTCCGGCAACTTCTGTACTTATGTTTCAGAACAAGTCGCAGAGTTTAATTCCCGGATGTCGGCCTTGACATTCGAAGAAGAGTAGTACGTCTCAGAAGAACACAAGCAGGAAAGGCAAGCCCTGGTTTTTCGTTATGCCTGCAGGCCCGACTTGCTGGAGGGGAAGGTAAGCATGGATTTATGGACTGACAATACGCTGACACGGGTGAACGAATGAAACTATTGGATATTTTCGGGTTGTTAAAAAAAGACATGGACTACATTGAAAAAGAGTTGTATCGCAGTGTTCAGGGAGAACAGAAGCTGCTAAGTGAAACGTCACTTCACCTGCTCAAGGCAGGGGGTAAGCGTTTGCGTCCGGTATTTGTGTTACTCGGTGGGAAATTTGGTACATACGATATTGAACGTCTGAAGCTGGTAGCGGTTCCGTTGGAACTAATTCATTCGGCTTCACTGGTTCACGATGATGTTATTGATAATGCCGCGACACGAAGAGGTAAACCAACGGTGAAGTCCAAATGGGATAATCGGATTGCCATGTACACCGGAGATTACATTTACGGCAAGGCGCTTGAGATGACTGCGGGCCTATCCGATCCGGCGATACACCGTATTCTGGCCAAAGCGATGGTGCAGATGTCAATTGGTGAAATGGAGCAAATTCGGGACTTTTTCAATACGGGACAAAGTGTACGTAACTATCTCTTACGAATTCGTCGCAAAACGGCGCTTCTTATTGCTGTCAGCTGCCAGCTGGGGGCGCTTGCTACTCGTGCGCCGGAACATGTATCTTCGTTGCTGTACACCTATGGTTACAACGTGGGTATGGCGTTCCAGATACAAGATGATGTACTTGATCTGGTTGGTACCGAGAAGCAATTGGGCAAGCCTCCAGGGAGTGATATGAAGCAGGGAAATATCACGCTGCCTGTACTTTATGCATTGCAGGAACCTAATTTGCGTGAACCATTGCTGGAGGAGATAACCCGCGTTCAGCACGAGGAGGGACGGGCGAGTGCATCCGATGCAATTGGCATGATTCACCAAAGTCAAGGAATTGCTAAAGCAGAAGCCCTGGCTGACCGATATATGAAGAAAGCGCTCGATGCTCTGGATCAACTGCCTAACATCAAGACCACCAAAAACTTGCGTGATATCGCTCATTTTGTGGTCAAACGTACGCATTAATATGTTTGAACATTAGACTGCTATGGACGGGCACCTTTTCATGAATGCAGTTCCTCGTGTAGCTGTCTCTTACTCAAAAATAACATTCATGTGATATTCCTCATTGGGAGGATTTGGACATGTATGTTACAATCAAAGGGATTGCGTTTACATAATGAAATAACTTTGAACCGTGAGTGAGGAGTGAGCCTATGGATCGTACATTTTTGATGGTGAAGCCGGATGGTGTGCAGCGTGGATTGATAGGGCGTATCGTTAGCCGTCTGGAAGACAAAGGATTTAAGTTGGTGGCAGGCAAGCTGGTGCAGATGTCTGAAGATCAGGCCAAACGCCATTATGCTGAACATGAGGGGAAACCGTTCTTCGATGATCTGGTTCGTTTTATCACATCTGGACCTGTATTTGCTATGGTCTGGGAAGGTGACGACATCGTGGCACTTGCGCGCATCGTAATCGGGAAAACCAATGTGAAGGAAGCTGCTCCGGGTACAATTCGCGGAGATTTCGCCAGCCACACACCGCATAATCTGATTCATGGGGCGGATTCACCGGAAAGCGCCACTCGTGAAGCAGCAAACTTCTTTACTCCGGATGAGCTGGTAACGTACGACAAGAGCATCGCAGCCTGGTTGTAATTTTTTAGCCAGAAGGGTGATACGATGCTGGAGCAGGAACAACTACTAGACCCGGATTACGCCGGATTTATTCGGAAAATCAAAGAGAGCACAGGCATTGATCTTGCTCAATACAAGGAAGGCCAGATGAAAAGACGGCTGACCACACTTCGTAACAAAAACGGATTTCATACGTTTTCTATCTTTTTTGATGCCATGCAAAAGGACAAGTCCTTGTTTTATGAGTTTCTGGATCGCATGACCATTAACGTCTCGGAATTTTGGCGTAACCCTAATCGCTGGGAAGTACTGCGGGATGAAATCCTGCCTGAGTTACTAGGTCCGAAGCGTGGCGTTAAAGTGTGGAGTGCCGCTTGTTCTACAGGCGAAGAACCGTACACGCTAGCGATGATTCTGGACACGATGGGCATTCTTAAGGGAAGCTCCATTACGGCAAGTGACTTGGATGAAGGTGCTCTCGCTAAAGCCAAGGAAGGGCGTTATATGGAACGCTCGCTTAAAGATGTTCCGAAGGAAACAGCCAATCGATACTTCAAGCAGGATGGCTTGGTGTACCGTATTGATGAACAACTGAAAAGTTCAGTTAAGTTCATGAAGCAAAATCTGTTACTGGATCGTTTTGACGAAGGATATGATCTGATTGTATGCCGTAATGTCATGATCTATTTTACCGAAGAAGCCAAAAACCTGTTGTATCACAAGTTTGCAACAAGTTTGCGTCCAGGTGGTATTTTGTTCGTGGGCAGTACGGAACAGATTTTTTCCCCGGGACAATATGGTCTGGAGACAGCGGAAACATTCTTTTATCGCAAAAAATAATTTTAATTATTTCATAACCGTCTGGCGTGCACATGTATATGTGTCCAGGCGGTTATTTGCATAATGAATGAATGGATACTTCTCACAGTCGTCGACATCTCAATCAATCACCATTCGAGTCCAATCCAGTTTAGGACAAGAAACGACCAGTTTTCTTGTCAAAGCCGGTCAGCTATACTATAATAAGCAAAGAAATTATGGGATTTTAGCAATGTGAAGTTTAACAGTTTAAAGGGGGAACGTATTATGAGTTTACGCTATTTAACCGCAGGGGAGACGCACGGACCCCAATTAACCGCAATTATTGAAGGATTGCCAAGCAATCTGAATATTGACTTTGAAGAACTGAATTTTCAGCTTCACCGCCGCCAGAAAGGATATGGCCGTGGACGTCGCATGCAAATTGAGAAGGATCAGGCCAATTTCGTTGGTGGTATCCGTCACGGATATACAACAGGTGCTCCTGTAGCATTGGTTGTTCAAAATAATGACTGGAAACACTGGCAGAATATTATGAATATTGAGCCGATTGAAGGCATTGACGAAGAGAAACGTCGCGTTCATCGTCCACGTCCGGGACATGCTGATTTGAATGGTGGGCTCAAATATAACCTGAAAGATTTGCGTAATGTACTGGAGCGTTCCAGTGCCCGTGAAACAACGGTGCGTGTAGCATGTGGTGCTATTGCACGTCAATTCCTTGCTGAATTCGGAATCAAAGTAGCTGGACGTGTGTTGCGTATCGGAGAAATTGAAGCTCCTTATCAAGATCTGCCGATCGATGAACTGATCGAAGTGACAGAAGCTTCTTCCGTACGTGTAACCGATGCTGAAACCGAGAAAAAGATGGAAGCCTACATTGATCAGATCAAGCAGGAAGGCGACTCCATCGGTGGAATCGTGGAATGTATCGTTGAAGGTGTACCTGTAGGGCTTGGTAGTCACGTGCAGTATGACCGTAAACTGGATGCACGGATTGCTCAGGGTGTAATGTCCATTAACGCATTCAAGGGTGTGGAAATTGGTATTGGGTTCGAAGCTGGAACGATTCGTGGTTCTCAGGTGCATGATGAAATCGTGCATAGTGAAGAGCGTGGTTATCACCGAGCTACCAACCGTTTGGGCGGATTCGAGGGCGGAATGACTAACGGTATGCCAGTTGTGGTACGTGGGGTTATGAAACCTATTCCTACGTTGTACAAACCGCTTCAAAGTGTGGATATCGATACAAAAGAAGCATTTACAGCCCAGGTTGAGCGTTCTGATGCATGTGCTGTTCCCGCAGCTAGCGTCGTTATGGAGCATGTGGTAGCCTGGGAAATTGCAAAAGCTTTCCTTGAGAAATTTGGCGGAGACTCCATGGAGGAAATTCGCGCTAACTTTGCTAACTACAATAATCAACTGGAGAATTACTAAGATGCGCCAGCTGACGGTGCAGTTGGAGGAACGCTCTTATCCAATCCTAATTGGCAGCGGCCTGTTGGCTCAAGCACCTCAATATTTTGAGCAATATGGCTTAACCAAAAAAAGCCACTTACTCATTATTACTGATGAGCATGTGGCACCCAAGTACTTGTCCAATCTGGAACAAACGCTGCGTACGGCTGGTTTTACAGTCGTCTCCGCAGTTGTTCCATCGGGTGAAACATCGAAATCCCTTTCGGTATATCAGGATATGATGACTGTCGCCATCGAAGGCAAACTGGATCGCAGTTCGGCGATTGTTGCTCTAGGCGGGGGTGTAGTAGGGGATCTGGCTGGTTTTGTTGCTGCTACATATATGCGTGGAATCAAGTTTGTACAGGTGCCTACGACGATCCTTGCGCATGACAGCAGTGTTGGCGGCAAGGTAGCTGTCAATCATCCGCTGGCTAAAAATATGATCGGTGCATTTCATCAGCCAGAGCTGGTACTCTATGATGTGGATACTCTTCAAACCATACCGCCACGCGATGTCTCGGCTGGTTTGTCAGAGATGCTGAAGCACGGACTGATTCGGGATGAAGCTTTTGCATACTGGTGTGAGGAACATGCAGATGAGCTGCTTGCTCTTGATCCAGAGGCTCTGGGATATGGCTTGGAACGAGGCTGTGGTATTAAAGCAGAGATTGTGTCACGTGACGAACGTGAAAATGGAGAACGTGCATTGTTAAACCTGGGTCATACGATTGGTCATGCTATTGAAGCGATTGCCGGTTACGGCGAATTTCTGCATGGTGAAGCCATCTCGATTGGTATGGCGGGCTCCGCATTGCTCGGCGAGAAGTTGGGAGCTCCAGCAGGACTCTATGACGACACAGTTCGCATGTTGCGTTCATTGCGCCTTCCGGTGACGATGCCAAAACATTTGGATACAGATGCATTAATGGATGCAATGATGCACGACAAAAAGTTCCGTGAGGGCCATATGGTCTTCATTATTCCTGACCGGATCGGCGCTGCCAGAATTGTAAAGGATGTACCGGTTACGGCAGTACGCGAAGTCATTGAAATGCTCAAGAAGGGAGATTAAAAGCGATGGTTACTCGGGGAATTCGCGGGGCTACTACGGTCACGCATAATAACGAAGAACATATTTTGAAAGAAACGGCTGTACTTTTGCAGGAAATCGTGGATCGTAACGAGATCCAACCCGAAGATATTTGCAGTGTCTGGATTACGATGACTGGAGATCTGGATGCAGCTTTCCCAGCAAAGGCAATTCGCCAGTTGGATGGCTGGGAGCTTGTACCTTTGATGTGTGCATTAGAAGTTCCGGTTGCAGGCGCCTTGCCACAGTGCATCCGTTTTATGGTACATGTTAACACTGCAAAAGGTCAGAATGAAATCAACCATGTGTATCTTAACGGTGCACAGTCTCTGCGTCCTGATTTGGCGGCACCTTCCAATTCGTAAGATTAGAGTGGTTGTCAAATCATTCGGAATGATGTATAGTGAGAACCAGTTGAGTAGAGTAGAGATTGAGCTGAGAGCAGCTGAGATGAGTGGAGTATATAGCAGAGTCCAGCGGGTGGTAACCGGAGCAACAGAAGCCGGTCAACTGATTCGCGGTACGTCGAGCTACGGAATTATTAGAAACAGGATGAAGGAATGTAAACGTGTCTAGCGACATCGTTTTGTTTAGGTATAACACGACCGATATCCTCTTGCATTTCATGAAAGATTGAGTGCTATGGGTGAGAATTAGTGTATGCCGGTACATTTCCTTGTATTTGATGGATTGATATTACATCCATACAACAGCCTGTGTGATAATTCGGTAAGGATGCATGTATAGGGACTTGTTATTTATGAAGCACCAACCTGTTGAAACAGCTTATAACCAAACCTCTACCTGATGGTAGAGGTTTTTTTGTTGTATATATTACTTTTTCTTCTACCCTTATAGGTTCAACTAAACTTTTTACACAAAAACGGAGAGGACAGAAATAACCTGAAGAAGCGGAGCGTTCGCCTTTATCACCGGATTTTTCTTTAGAAAGGGAATCAAAAAATCTGGGGATAACAGCAATCGGAAGGGTGTTCTGTCATCGGAGTGCTCAGTGTAAACCTCTTTAGTTGAACTTATATAAATCTGAAAGGACGTGATCTGATGATAACGCCAAACGTTAATCAAGTACTGAAAATGTCGAATGAATATAATCTGATTCCGGTAGTCAAACGGATTCTGGCAGACATGGAGACCCCGATTCGGATTTTCCGCCGTTATGCTGACAACGACCGGGCATTTCTGCTGGAAAGTGTGGAGGGGGGAATTCAATGGGCGAGATATTCCTTCATCGGTACAGATCCGTTCCTGATGATCTCGGCCAAAAAAGGGCGGATCGTGGTAGAAGAAGCGGGACAGATTCGAGAACTGCCAGGCAAGCCGATTGAAGAGCTCAAAGCACTGCTGCGTAAGTATCGTAGTCCAAAAGATGATGAACTGCCCCCATTTACAGGCGGGGCCATCGGTTTCTTTGGATACGATCTGCTGCAATATTATGAGAAGCTTCCGGCCCACGCGCTGGATGATTTGAAAATGGATGATATTCGCTTCATGTTCTGTGACCAGATTATTGTGTTTGACCATGTGAAGCAGCAGATGCTGCTTGTGGGCAATGTACATGTGAAAGACGGTGCAACGGATGATGATATCCGTCAAGCTTATGCTTTAACTTCTGAGAAGCTGGAAAAGGCGGCTGAACGCTTGCAGCAGCAAGGACCAGGGGAAAACCTGAATCCGCGTTCCATTCCAGGAGACGTGGAACTGGGGGATATTCGATCCAATCTCACGAAGGAACAGTTTATCGGAAATGTAGAGCAAGCCAAAGAGTACATTCGGGCAGGAGATATTTTTCAAGTGGTATTATCCCAACGTTTCCACATTGATACCGAAGTTTCTCCGCTGCATGTATATCGCGTGCTTCGGACGTTGAATCCATCACCCTACATGTATTATCTGAAGATGGACGATGAAATTATTGTAGGGACTTCACCGGAAGCGTTGGTAAAAGTGGATGGAAACCGCGTAGAGACACGGCCGATTGCTGGGACTCGTCCAAGAGGAGCTACGGAAGCAGAAGATCGTGCATTAGCGGCAGATCTGTTGCAGGATGAGAAGGAACGTGCGGAACATCTGATGCTTGTCGATCTGGGGCGTAATGATCTGGGACGTGTGTCTAACTTCGGAAGTGTGAAATGTGACATGTTCATGGAGATTGAACGATATTCCCACGTCATGCACATGGTGTCCAACGTTACAGGTGAGCTTAGAGAAGACAAGGATTTCTTTGATGCATTTCTTTCATGTTTGCCAGCGGGGACGGTATCCGGTGCGCCGAAGCTGCGTGCGATGGAGATTATCGCGGAACTGGAAAAAGAAGCGCGGGGTGCTTATGCAGGTGCTATCGGTTATCTTGGTTTCTCAGGAAACATGGACTCCTGTATTACAATTCGAACGATTATTTTCAAAAAAGGAAAAGCTTATGTGCAGGCTGGAGCCGGAATCGTATGGGATTCGGTGCCTGAGAATGAATATGAAGAAACAGTAAATAAAGCCAAAGCGCTGCTGAAAGCGATTCGCACAGCAGAAGCGATGTTTCCTGCCAAAGAGAAGGATCACACCTTGAAACTTGCCAACGCCGATTATTTTGTTAACCCAGCCACGGCTGCACAAAACTGAGAGAGGAGAGACCGGAAATGAATATGAACCCAGTCATGAATGAAGAATCAGAGCGATTTGTAACTAAAGATAGTCATGCGGAAGGGATGAAGAATGGCCTTGCCAAAATTTTGGAGGGAAGCCATCTGGAGCAGGCAGAAGCGCGCGACTTAATGTACTCCATCATGAGAGGTGAGGCCACTCCGGCTCAAATCGGAGGTTTGCTTATGGGCTTGCGGATGAAGGGGGAAACGGTGGATGAAATCACGGGGTTTGCCGAAGCCATGCGTGGACAGGGCGGACGGATCCTAACCGACGGCAATGGACTGCTGGACACCTGTGGAACAGGTGGTTCAGGTATTCATAAGTTCAACATTTCAACGGCATCGGCCATCATTGCTTCAGCAGTTTCTGTCCGGGTGGCGAAGCATGGTAATCGCTCTGCCTCAGGTAAAGCGGGCAGTGCGGATGTACTTGAAGCATTGGGCGTGAATATTCATCTGGACGGAGAGCAGGCTAGACAATGTCTCGATGAGATCGGAATCTGTTTTTGTTTTGCTCAGGTGTACCACCCTTCTATGAAACATGCTGCTGCGCCAAGAAAAGAGCTGGGTGTGCGTACGATCTTTAACATGCTCGGACCTCTAACCAATCCTGCGGGAGCGGATCGACAATTGCTTGGTTTATACGACCGCAGCCGGACACCGATGATCGCTGAAGTGCTGAATCGTCTAGGGCTGAAAAGAGCTTTGGTCGTAGCGAGTCATGATGGACTGGATGAAATCAGCATCTCTGCACCTACACAAGTATCCGAACTGCGTAATGGTGCAGTGCATACGTATGACATTGATCCACGTGATATGGGATTATCGTTACATCCGCTGGAATCGGTTCTTGGAGGAGATGCGGCTCAGAACGCCGAAATTATTAAAAGGATCTTCCAGGGAGAACGGAGCGCATACCGTGATGTCGTTCTGTTGAATGCCGGGGCGTGCATCTATGTATCCGGTCTAGCGAATACCATTGCAGAAGGTGTGTTGATGGCGAAAGAAGCTGTAGACTCGGGCAAGGCTGCCGGGAAGCTGGAACAGTTAATTCATACAACGGAGGCGTACAGTCATGTATCTTGATCGAATCGTAGCAACCAAACATAAAGAAGTTGAAGTACTCGCACAAACATTTCAGATGGACGATGCGCTGAAAAAGATAGAGGCATTACCCAATACTCGTGGATTCGAACGTGCTTTATCAGAGAGACGTAACCGTAAGCTGGGTCTCATCGCCGAAGTGAAGAAAGCTTCTCCATCCAAAGGACTGATTCGTCCTGATTTCCATCCAGTAGAAATTGCTTCCGCATACGAACGGGCTGGAGCAGATTGTATATCCGTATTGACCGACGTTTCTTATTTCCAGGGAAATAGCGAATACTTGCAGGCCATTCATGAAGCTGTGAACATACCGTTACTGCGCAAGGATTTTATTATAGATGAACGACAGATTGCCGAGGCAAGGCTGCTTGGCGCGGATGCCGTTTTGCTGATTGCGAGCATTCTGACACCCGAACAAATGCGTCAATATCTGACATTTGCCAAAAGTCTGGGTCTTGATGCATTAATTGAAGTCCATGATCATGCTGAACTGGAGCAAGTACTTGATATTCCTCAGGCAACACTTGTGGGCATCAACAACCGCAATCTGAAAACGTTCGAAACGAGTCTGAACACCACATTGGATTTGATGAATTTGATTCCGGAGGGTGTAACATTAATCAGTGAAAGTGGAATTGACGGTCCTCAGCCATTGGAATCTCTTATTGAGGCAGGTGTGCATGGTATCCTTGTTGGGGAGCATCTGATGCGCAAAGACAATGTTGAGGCTGCGGTATATGAACTGATGGGACCAAAAGCATGAATGCATTCAATCATGACGGCACAAGCAGCAGAGACGTGGATCTGCGAAACCAGCCGGCAGCGGCTGTAAAAATATGTGGACTTCAGGACGTTGAAGTGCTAAAATCGATGATAAACTTGCCTGTGGATTACGTTGGTGTTGTTTTTGCCCCATCCCGTCGCCGTATTACACCTGAACAGGGTGCGGAGCTAAGAACGGTTCTCTTGGACTGGACGATGTTCGATCGGCCGAAGCTGGCGGGTGTTTTCGTGAATCCCACGCTCGAAGAGCTGGAAAGCATCATGCAGATTTCACGCCTGGATGTCATTCAGCTGCACGGACAGGAATCGCCGGAATTTTGTGAACAGGTGAAACAGCGCTTCGGTATCGAAGTGTTCAAGGCTTTCTCTTTTCCAAAAGATGAAACAGGTTCATTAGCTGACGATACCGCCTTACTGGCACTTGATCCATATAAAAATGTGGTGGACGCCATATTGCTCGATACGTTTGACCCGCTCTATGGAGGGGGTTCCGGTAAAACCTTTGCCTGGGAACGAATTCCATTCTACGCCGAGTGGGCAAGAAAACATGGAATCGCGTTGTTCGTGGCAGGAGGTTTACAGCCGGATAATGTGCAACAACTGATACAGACATATGCACCGGACGGCGTCGATGTATCCAGCGGCGTAGAGTCCGAAGGTGTGAAGGATATTGCGAAAATAACAGCATTTGTAGAAAGGGTGAAGCAGGCATGACACATCAATTGCCGGATCAACACGGGCGTTTCGGTCCCTTCGGAGGCCGCTTTGTACCTGAGACACTAATGAACGCTCTGATCGAACTGGAGGAAGCGTATAGCCACTTCTCCGAAGATGAGGAATTCAACAAGGAACTGAATTATCTGTTAAGCGAGTATTCTGGACGGGAAACGCCTTTATACCATGCAGAGCAATTGTCCCGACGCTTGGGCGGACCCAAAATTTATCTGAAACGTGAAGACCTGAACCATACAGGAGCGCATAAGATCAATAACGCTATTGGACAGGGATTGCTGGCTAAACGGATGGGGAAAAAGAAAGTCATTGCCGAAACAGGTGCAGGACAGCATGGCGTTGCCACGGCAACAGTTGCTGCATTGCTGGGGCTAGAATGTAAAGTGTTTATGGGTGAAGAAGATACGCAGCGACAACAATTGAACGTATTTCGGATGAAGCTGCTTGGAGCAGAAGTCATTCCGGTGACATCTGGCACGCGTACATTGAAAGATG
This sequence comes from Paenibacillus taichungensis, assembly GCF_050994985.1. Lineage (NCBI taxonomy): Bacteria > Bacillati > Bacillota > Bacilli > Caryophanales > Paenibacillaceae > Paenibacillus > Paenibacillus taichungensis. Next base: position 1,546,852 of record NZ_CP194720.1, read on the forward strand.
CGGGGAATGAGGCGCTTCGCTACTGGGTTAGTAATGTGGAAGATACCTTCTACGTGCTTGGATCCGTAGTCGGTCCTCATCCGTACCCAATGATGGTACGTAACTTCCAGCGAGTGATCGGTGATGAGACACGGCGCCAGATTCAGGAGATTGAAGGACGGTTGCCGGATGTGATTGTTGCAGCTGTTGGCGGCGGAAGTAATGCAATCGGTATGTTCTATCCGTTTATTGGCGATCAGGATGTAAAGCTTGTTGGAGTTGAAGCCGCAGGTAAAGGGGTGGACACCGAGTTCCATGCGGCTACGATGAGCAAAGGGACACATGGTGTATTCCAGGGTTCGATGAGTTATCTGCTGCAAGATGAATATGGACAGGTTCAGCCAGCCCATTCTATTTCAGCGGGACTTGATTATCCGGGTGTTGGTCCTGAGCATTCCTATCTCAAAGATATTAAACGTGCCCAATATGTTCCGATTACGGACCAGGAGGCATTAGATGCCTTGCAGTTGCTGAGCCGAACAGAAGGCATTATTCCGGCATTGGAGTCAGCCCATGCTGTTGCGCAGGTCGTCAAGCTTGCGCCTGAACTCAGCGCTGATGATATCGTTGTGATCTGTCTTTCCGGTCGTGGTGACAAAGACGTTGAATCCATTATGAAATACACAGGAGGGGACTTGGCATGAACCTGATGGACCAGACCTTCCAACAATTGAAAGAACAGAACCGGACAGCACTTATTCCATTTCTTACGGTTGGAGATCCAGATGTGGACACCACGGTGGAGATCATTAAGGAACTGGAACAGGCAGGAGCGGACATTTTGGAACTCGGTGTTCCCTATTCTGATCCGCTCGCAGATGGACCGGTAATCCAGCGTGCTTCCGAGCGTGCATTGAAAAGTCAGATCACAATTCGGACTTGTATGGAGACAGCAGCAAGAGCACGTGCTGCGGGTGTGAAACTACCTTTTGTACTGTTTACCTACTATAATCCGGTGTTACAGACGGGACTGGATGTATTTTTTGACGAGTTGATCAAACATGAGATCAGTGGCATGATCATCCCGGATCTTCCGATTGAGGAAGCGGAGGACATGCGACGCCGTGCGGATGCTGCAGGTGTGCATTTGGTTCCGCTCGTAGCCCCTACGTCCAACGCGAGAATCGAGCGTATTGTTACGGGAGCACGTGGTTTCATCTATTGTGTCTCTTCTCTGGGTGTCACGGGAGAGAGAGCTTCCTTTTTCGATGGGGTAGAAAGCTTTATTGAAACTGTAAAGAGCCTGACAGATCTTCCGGTCGCTGTTGGCTTCGGCATTTCCAGTCACGAGCAGGTAGCTCGTTTCTCCCGCATCTGTGATGGTGTTGTTGTTGGTAGTGCTATCGTTCGTCAGGTGGAAGAAGCTATACCTCTTCTTGGAAATCCGGATACGCGTCAGGCGGGGCTGTTGCAAATTCGCAACTTTGTGGCACAATTAAAAGGATAGGGATTCAATGATGTTACATCCCCAGGGCATGCTCAGCACAGGCTGAGGCATGTCCATAACTATTTCAATAACAGGAGGCGGTCGGGTTGAAACCGAAGTCCCAGATTGTCAATCTGCCTGTATATAAACCGGGCAAACCGATTGAAGAAGTGAAACGTGAACTGGGTTTGGAGCAAGTGATCAAGCTGGCCTCCAACGAAAATCCATATGGAAGTTCGCCTGCTGCGCTTGAAGCAATCACTAGAGAGCTAGTCAATGTAAGCATATATCCGGATGGAAGTTCCACGGAACTGACTGAAGTGCTGGCGAAGCATCTGGGAGTGGAACGGGATAATCTAATCTTTGGTTGTGGATCGGATGAGATCATTGCGTTGATCACTCGTGCATTCTTCCTCCCGGGAGACGAGAACATCATGGCTGACCAGACGTTCTCTGTATACAAAAGTAACGCTGACATCGAAGGTGCTATCAGCATTGAAGTACCGCTCAAAGATGGAACTCATGACCTGACTTCCATGCTGGCGCAAATCAATGATAAGACGAAAGCAGTCTGGGTGTGTAACCCCAATAATCCAACCGGTACAATTATCTCTGAGCAGGAATTGACGGCATTTATGGATCGTGTACCTTCTCATGTGATGGTTGTGCTGGATGAAGCTTACTATGAATTTGTAACGGATGAGGCGTATCCACAAAGTGTGCCTATGATTGAGCGTTATCCTAACCTGGTTATTTTGCGGACATTCTCCAAAATCTATGGATTAGCTTCATTGCGTATTGGATACGGTATTGCACGCCCAGAAGTAATCGATCTGATCAACCGTGTGCGTGAACCGTTTAATACTTCACGATTCGGTCAGGCTGCGGCGAAAGCTGCACTTGAGGATCAGGCTTTTGTCCAAGAATGTGCGGAGCGTAATGCAGTAGAACGAGCGTATTTGCAAAATGAATTCACACAGTTAGAACTGCCGTTTTTCCCTTCGCAGGGTAACTTCATCATGGTTGATCTGGACATGCCATCTGCAACGGCGTTCCAGTCGCTTTTGAAACAAGGCATTATCGTTCGTCCTGGATTCCATGTATATCCAACATACATTCGTGTGTCCGTCGGAACATCAGAACAGAACCGTGCGTTTGTCACGGCACTGAAGAACACGCTGGCTGAGAAGGCGGTAGCACGCCCTTAAATCTGGCGATGAAAAGAGTGAGGACCCATGAAACTAAAAATTGCAATGATCGGTGTAGGGCTCATCGGCGGTTCACTGGCGCTTTGCTTCAAAGGCAAGCCTGGTGTAACGGTGATGGGCTATGCCCACCTGCCTGAACTGAAAGACAAGTACATAGCGAGTGGTGTAGTGGATGATGCTACGCTCTCTCTGGAGGAAGCGGTACAGGATGCCGACTTTATTTTTTTGTGCGTACCTGTTGGGCTGCTCGAATCCTATTTTGGACAATTGGCCAAGCTTCCCTTGAAAAAGGGATGTATCATTACGGACGTAGGAAGCACAAAGGCGTCCATCGCAGCTTGTGCTGAGCATGTCCGCATGAGTGATGCATACTTTATTGGCGGCCATCCGATGGCTGGATCTGAGCGTGCAGGTGTGGATGCAGCCTCGTCTGTATTATTTGAGAATGCATACTATGTCTTGACCCCTTCAGAACAAGTACCTGAGGAAGCTTATGACAGATTATCTGATCTTCTTGCGTACACACGTGCACAGATTGTTCGTGTAGAACCGCTGCTGCACGATGACATAGTTGGAGCGATCAGTCATTTGCCACATGTTATTGCAGTTGCGCTGGTGAACCAGGTGCGTGAATATAATGAGTCGAACCCTTTGTATAAAATGCTGGCTGCAGGCGGTTTCCGTGATATTACTCGGATTGCCTCCAGTGATGCCATTGTATGGAGAGATATTCTGCTGAGCAACCGTGAGGTGCTGCTGGGCTTGTTGAAGGACTGGAACGGCCAAATGACGGCTTTCACCGAAATGCTGGAGCAACAAAATGGTGAGGGCATTGAGGAGGCGTTTCGTCAGGCACGCGAGTTCCGCAGTGTGCTGCCAGAACGACGGAAAGGCATGATCTCGTCGTTGTTTGATCTATATACGGATGTACAGGATGCACCGGGGATGATCGGCAAGATTGCCACCGAGCTTGGGGCGAATGATATTAACTTAAGCAACATGGAGATTATTGAGAACCGGGTCGATGTGCCGGGCATTATGCGTTTGTCGTTCCGGCAGGAAGAAGAAATGGAACGTGCCAAAACGTTGCTGGATTCCCTGGGGTATCAAGTGTGGGTTTAGGTTATAGGAAGGGGGCGAAAGCCCTCTTTTTTATGTTGATAATCAGCTGTTACAGGACATGTTCTAAAAAAGGACAAAAAAAAGACCGCTTACATAAGCGGCCATTGCTCACGTGGAGCAATACAGTTATTGGATAGGAGTGGAGAGAAACCATACTGTACTTTTATTATATGTATCCGTTTTCATTTTGTCAACACTTTGAGTAAAATTGTTTAAGTTAATTATAACATTCGTAAATTAAGGAAATATAATCCTTGCATAAAGTGAGTTGGAAATGCATTTTGTCTATTGCTTGATGATCGGAAATAAGGTTTAATGGTGCAATTGCTAAAAATATGTTATGACGAAATTCTGCTGAAATTTTAAAATTATTTCTTAATTCACACAAACTTTTTGAGGCCTTCGTTCGTCCAATATATGAGTGGCTTCAGAAAAGGGATCAAATTGAAGTCATGGACGAGAAAATGGCTGCATAATAATGACTGGTCGGGCTTCAACGGAAGCCATGGATTTGCCAGGATGATGCAGACCGTTGTACAATAAATACTGTTAATGTAGAAACGTTGGGGAAATTGCCATTACATAGGGGAATTTGGCGGGAAGGCCTGTTTTGGCGCTGAACGCTGTTTTATGCGGTGAAAACCGCAACTTTTTTGTGCCTGTTCGGTAATACATGGATAGAGTCGAACGGGGAGAAGCACATGGATGGGCGAGGAGGGGTCGCACTCAAATGACGGATTCCCAGTTGATTCGAGAGATCAAGGAAGGTAACCTGGAGTTATATTCCGAGCTGATGAGTCGTTATCAGCGTAAAATACTGGCTTTCGTATATCATATGTTGAAAAGTTCTAATATGGAGCTGCTTGCGGAAGATCTCTGTTCTGAGACTTTCTATAAGGCGTTCCGCAGTCTGCACTCATTCCGAGAGGTGGATGCCTCATTCTCAACCTGGTTATATACCATTGCGAGAAATACGGTACTGAGTGAGCTTCGCAAACAGCGTAGTGGGAGTGTTCCACTTGAAGAGAGCGGTATTGTACCTGTTGCTCCTTCTGAGAATGCGCCAGAGCATGCTGTATTGCGCAGTGAGCGGGTGATGCTGGTTAGGGATGCAATTAACAATTTACCGGAGAAGCAGCGTTCTGCCATTATACTCCGTGAGTATGATCAACTAGATTACCAGGAGATTGCAAATATTCTTGGGCAGAGCGTCAGTTCTGTAAAATCGTTATTGTTCAGAGCAAGGTCAAGCGTAAAAACTCAATTGGAACCTTATTTCTTCGAACCGGTCTACGAGCCATATGAAGGGATGAAGAACAGATGAATTGCAATGAAGCCCAGGAACTGTTTGCACTGGTCTGGGACTTGCCGGAAGCTCATCCTCAGCGAATTGCATTTCATGCTCATCTCGCTGGTTGTGAAGATTGCTCGCAGCAATTTGAGGTTTGGGAAGAAGCTCAAATTCTGCTGCACAGCATACCGGTCCCAGTGACAGAACAACAAGCAGAGAAAGTGAACCGTAATGTTATGGACCGGATCTATGCGGAGTCTCCATGGCTACTGCCGGAAGAGGCAAAGGTTAATCGTTTCTCTGCTGTGATCCGCAAGCATATGTCTTTGTGGATTGCTGCGTTCCTGGCAATTTTCTTATGCAGCTTTCTGTACATGGCGATGTTTAAGCCGGACGTATCAGAAGCTGAGCAGACCAGCGTGGTCTCTACGGGTATTTTGGAGACAGGGGTAGCGGGCAGTGAGCCTTCTTCCTCCGGATTGTACAAGTACAACATGACGGGAGCAGATAGAGGGAGTATTATTGAGCCCTTCGTTGTGAGCATGGGCCCAGCGTATCCACAGTACTGGATGGCGTTGTCGCTGCTTGCAATAGGTATGGCTCTGTTCTCTCTTGGGCGGATGCATCGTTCAACAAACAAACGCAAACAAGGTGCACGTGCTTAGGTAAAGCTTTCGTTCACCGTATAGAGAAATGAGGGATGAGATGCGCATTGGGCTTATTCGTCACGGTCTAACCGACTGGAATGCAGCAGGGCGTATTCAGGGACAGACAGACATACCTCTGAATGCGGAAGGTCGTGAGCAAGCTGAGCGTCTGGGTAGACGTTTGCTTACCGAAGAGTATCGCTGGGACCATATCATTACGAGCGGGCTGTCCAGAGCTCAGGAGACGGGAGAGATTATCTCCGGGCTATTGAATGTTCCTTTGCTTGAGCCGGATGCACGCTTGAAAGAGCGTGCCTTTGGTCAAATTGAAGGTCTGACATCCGAAGAGCGTGTGGCTCGCTGGGGCGCTTCCTGGGAGACGCTTGATTTGGGACAGGAACAGATTGCTGATATTCAGACACGTGCATTGGGCTTTCTGGAGGATTTATGGGAGGCTCATCAGGACCAAAATGTGCTGATTGTCTCCCATGGCGCTTTTTTAGCCAGTTTGCTATCAGCTTTGTATAAAGACCGCTATACGGAACGAATTGGAAACCTATCGCTTACGATCCTGGAGAAGGAACGTGACGATTGGAGTCCATTGCTTTATAACTGTACACGACACCTTTCATTAGATCTGGCAAAACAACCTGAGTAATTAACTCAGGTTGTTTTTTTTGCGTTATAGCAATGTGTAACTGGCATTCTATAGAGATTGAAATAAGCATTTACACAAGAACGGAGAGGACAGAAATAACCTGAGGAAGCGGAGTTAAAAGCTTTCTGAAAGAAAGCTGCGTCGGAAGCATACGCTTCGCCTTTATCCCCAGATTTTCCCCTTCGAAAAAAGGGAATCCAAAAAAATTGGGGATAACAGCGATCAGAAGGTTGTTCTGTCATTGGAGTGGCAAGTGTAAATATTCTCTAGTTCAATTTCTATATGATTTTGAACCTCTCATTCTTCTTCTGAGCAGGCAACTTCGGGCATAGTATGGTTAAAACATAAAAGATTTGCAAAAAAGAGGTTTAGATCATGGGAATTCCGTCAACGATGTTTACAAAACCAAACTACTCCAGGCCCCGAATCAACAGCCAAAAAGTAGTCAAGGGCGAGGCGATGGACCCATGAATCTAGCGGATATGCTTACTTTTGCCGATATCGGCCAGCTTAATCGAATAGCAGACTATTACCAGTGCGAGTGTAAGCCCAATTCCAAACATGAACTCATCCAGAGTATTCTCACTACATTGGGCAGCAGACCTTTTTTTGAGCAGCAGGTTAGGGAACTAAACCAGGTAGATCTACGGTTTTTGAACAACTTGCTGTTTGATACCCGCCAATACTTCGGTATGGAGGAACTTGTCGCCATTGCTCGTCAATCGATGGATAAAAAAGATAGCGAGGCTGGAGCCAGTCCACGTGATCTTATCGTACGCTTCACGAAGAGTGGATGGTTATTCAATGGCACAACTCAGCAGACCAGATACCTGTATCAGGTACCTAAGGATTTGCAAATGAGATTTCGTGATGTGTTATCCACTCACCTGAAAGCAGGCATTGCACAGACGAGCGAGCCGCCCGTTTACAGGGATGAATACCATCTACTCGCAGATGATCTGAAACTGTTTCTGCAATTTGTCCAACAGCATGAAATAGCACTGAACGCAGAAGGCATGATGTATCGTCGTTCTCAACAGCAGATCATGGAGCATTTGCATGTGAGCGAGGCGCTGGTGGGTAAGGCAGGATGGAGATTCGGTTATGGTCGTTCGTTCAAAGACTACCCCGACCGATTTGCGTTCATCTACGACTATGCTTTTCATCATCGTCTGGTCCGTGAGGAGCAGGGCACGCTGAAATTGTCACCTTCTGGTGAAGACAAGCTGGGTGCGGAGAAAACAGCCGAGATGATACAGCTATTTCGGTTTTGGTTAAGACTTTATAAAGGTGCTATTCCCAATCTGTCCTCCATAGTGTACTGGACAGGGGAATGTGCAGCTGGCTGGTCCACAGCAGAGTCTTTGTTCCGCCAGATTGGTCCCTACATTCAGCCGTTCTATTATGACACTGCCGAGACGATTTATGACAACAGGATACTCAAAATGATGCTGCACCTAGGCATGCTTCGCATTGGAGAACATGCAGATGGGCGAACAGTACAAATGACAGCATGGGGTTCACGGCTTGCGTCATCCTGTCGCTCGCTGTCCGGGGATATTAGTCCCGTTATGTTTGACAAGTGAAGGACAAGTTGCTAAAATCACTCCCAAATTAAGGAGTGATACTTATGATAATTCCATACAAAGGTATGCAACCCCAGTTACACCCTTCGGTCTATATGGCTGAAGGCGCCAAACTTATAGGTGATCTGACAATGGGTGAAGAATCTACGATCTGGTTCAATGCTGTGCTGCGCGCCGATCTGGCACCCATTGTGATTGGACGGCGCTGTAATATACAGGATAATGCTGTTGGGCACGTCAACACGGATCAACCTTTGATTTTGGACGACGATGTATCGGTAGGGCATTCTGCGATTATCCATGGATGTCGTATCGGAACAGGTTCGCTGATTGGTATGGGCGCTATCCTTCTCAATGGAGCCGAAATTGGTGAATATACGCTGATCGGGGCCGGTTCTGTTGTAACTGAAAATACTAAAATACCGCCCTATACCCTTGCTTTGGGCACACCAGCCAAAGTGATACGTGAGTTGACTGACGCAGATCTTGAGCGGATGTCCAGAACTACACTAGGTTATGTTGCCAAAGGAAAGGAATATAGGAGCTCTTAAATCCGTTTTGGAGGTGCATCCTATTGGATAAAATGAAAGTTACGTATGAAGTCATGTTGGGGCTGGCTGCTGAGATGGTGTGGGACGACGCGCTTCGTAAACAGCGCAGCGAGAAGCTGTATATGGAAATCGATAAGGCATTGGCTACCGGAGACGAAGTAGCTTTCCGGAATCTGACGGATGAACTAAAGGCCATAAACTGATGAGCATGTAAAATAATATATACGACAGGAAATGCGTGAAACACGCATTTCTTTTTTGTGTTCTTCATCATTCTTATGCGGAAAAAGTATGAATCTCTGGATTTATAATATACGCTCATATATAATATGGGAATAAAATGGATAGAGAGGGGAATTAGGGAATTGAAATTCAGTGAGATGACTCAAGACAGCTGGGCGGAACTGCAACTCTATCTGGATACATGCCTTATTCCATATACAGCCCTGACGGGCAAGCAGTCCCCGGTTGAAGCAACTGAGGCGTTAGAGCGACTTAGAGATTTTTTGGATCTGGTGGAGATTCCTTTTAAAGGACGTATCATGACTTACCCTGCATTCCATTATGCGTGTCCAGATATGTCAATGGCATTAAATACCTTATCCGAACAGCTCAAATCCTCCGGTTTCAAATATGTGGTTATAATGTCATCTGATGGCGAGTTGGAACATACCCAAATTACCTCTGCAGATTTGGTATTAAGTCGTTCTACTTTAATTCAAGAGGTTGGAGAAGAAGGGATTTCGCGTTTTGTCGGGGAAAAAATCCGTGAGTTATGGAAAAGATGACCTACCTGTGACAAATGTGACAATTTACCAACATTTTTTTAATAACGCTTACAAATGAACCTTAAAAATGTGTGACAAATTCTTGACGGTGTTCTAGGGCTACTATATGATTATGTATGTTCTAGTAAGTCGTGGAATTTCTGATAATGAAAACGATTGAGAAAGTTGGCTGAAAAAGGGGGTTGGAGACAGTATGAGCAGTGAGCATGACCAGCACGAAGCTTCGATGAAATTGCCAAGCCGCATGGAAATGTCACGCAGGCAGTTTTTGACGTACACGCTTGGTGGAGCTACAGCCTACATGGCCGCCGGTGCAATACTCCCCATGGTCCGTTTTGCGGTGGACCCGATTTTGCAGCACAAGGGAGAAGGCACCTCTGTCAAAGTAGCGGAAATCAGCAAAATTACGAATGAACCTCAAGAATTTACGTTTGAATTGAAACAGCAAGACGGTTGGTATTTGAGCAATGCTTCGTTAATCGCTTGGATCAGGAAAGATGAGCAGGGCAAAATCTATGCGCTTTCACCCATTTGTAAACATTTGGGATGTACCGTAGGTTGGAACAGTGATAAGCAATATCCTGACGAATATCATTGTCCGTGCCATGGCGCGCATTATAACAAGGAAGGCAAGAACCTTGCCGTAGCCCCGAAGCCGCTTGATGAGTATGTGGTTAAAGAAGATCAGGGTTGGGTTTATCTGGGCGACATTATTCCGAACACCCGAGTCAAATAGGAGGCGTGAACGCAGATGTTTAAAAATGTCTATGACTGGATTGACGAGCGTCTCGATATCACGCCAATTTGGAGGGACGTTGCGGATCATGAAGTTCCAGAGCACGTAAACCCGGCTCATCACTTTTCCGCATTCGTGTACTGCTTTGGTGGATTGACGTTCTTTATCACTGTTATTCAAATTTTGTCAGGGATGTTCCTGACCATGTATTATGTGCCTGATATTATTAATGCTTACGCCAGTGTTGAGTATTTGCAGACTAAAGTAGCCTTCGGCCAAATTGTACGCGGGATGCACCATTGGGGAGCCAGCTTGGTTATCGTTATGATGTTCTTACATACGATGCGTGTGTTCTTTACCGGCTCTTACAAAGCACCACGCGAGATGAACTGGGTTGTCGGCATGCTGATCTTTTTTGTCATGCTGGGTCTGGGGCTTACCGGTTACCTGTTGCCTTGGGATAACAAAGCCTACTTTGCAACCAAGGTTACTCTGGAGATTGCGAATACGGTTCCTTGGCTGGGACCGATCATTAAGGAATTCCTGCAAGGTGGAACTATTGTAGGTGCGCAGACGTTAACACGATTCTTTGCCCTGCACGTCTTTTTCCTTCCGGCTGTGCTTCTGGTGCTTCTGGTCGGTCACTTTATTATGATCCGCAGACAGGGCATTTCGGGACCACTATAATCTGAGAAGGGAGGAATCGACATGGCTCACGGACACAAGTCAGATGACCAGGAAAAGATTATCTTCGTCGGGGACTCACGCGTCCGTAAAGGAGCGGGGTTTATAACTCCACCGGATTACACGGCGTATCCCGGCAAATCAGAGGCTTTTATTCCTAACTTCTTGCTGAAGGAATGGATGGTTGGTGTCGTTGTACTGGTTGGTATTCTGGTATTAACGATTTCGGAACCTGCACCACTGGGCTATCCGGCCAATCCAAGTGCATCGGTTATCCCGATGCCGGACTGGTACTTCCTTTTTCTGTATCAGTATTTGAAATACCCATATGCCTCAGGTGATTATGTCCTGCTCGGGGTACTTGGAGTCAGCGGAGTTGCTTTCGGTGCTTTGTTACTGGCCCCTTTTCTGGATACAGGCAAGGAGCGGCGTTTCTACAAACGTCCGATTGCATCATCACTTATGATTCTATCGGTGATGGCCGTTTTCTACCTGACCAATGTTGCATGGACACACTACGCGCATGAGTTGGAAGCAAGCGGCCAAAAGCCGGAACATATTCAGCGTGAAGAAGAAGCGCGTGAGAAACACGCGCAGGGTCTTCCTACGTCGAATGCGGCTGGTCAAAAAGAAGAAGTGGCGATTGTTGAGAAGGATGACCCTGCGATGGAAACCTTCAAAAAGGCCGGATGTATCGGATGTCATGCGGCTGATATGAAGGGAGCAGGAGGGCCTTCGCTTCGGGGTGTGGGCGACAAACACAGCCAGGAAGAAATTCTGACCATTATCAAAGAAGGGTATAACTCAATGCCCGCAATGTATGATCAAGCCATCGCCCAAGGTTTGACAGATGATGACATCAATCACTTGGCGGAATGGCTTGCGAAACAGAAGGCAGAACAGTAAAATCGAAATAAGCAATGAAACCTGATCGTTTATGCGGTCAGGTTTTTTTGAGGCGTTTTTCGCAACATCATCTTTTGGAACGCAGAATACACATAATGGAAGGGGCAGAGCATGTGGCTTTATCGTACTTTTGGAGCCGGGAATTTCTAACAAACCGTTACTTCCTGTGGCTTCTTTTTTGGTGTAACGCATTAGGAACAGTATATGGATACATATGGTACGGGGATCAATTGAAATTTACGCTGGCACAGCAACCACTATGGCAAATTGTGTTTGTGCCGGACAGTCCGACAGCGAGTCTGTTTTTTACACTATCCTTATTGTGGATTTTGTACAAGCCGAAATCGAGGCTTCTGAATCGGATTGGACATGTCATACAGGCGCTTGCTGTGGTTACTTCGGTAAAATACGGCGTATGGGCAGTCTCCATCATTTTTGCAGGCTGGATGCAGGGGGGCGCACACAACTGGCAGGATTGGATGTTAATTGCGTCGCATAGCGCCATGGCTATCGAGGCATTGCTGTATGTGAGGTTGTTTGGGTTCCGTTGGGGTGCTTTGGTGATTGCTGCCTTGTGGACACTGCTAAACGATACAATGGATTATACCTATGACATCTTCCCTTGGCTGCCCGCATCGCTGATGGATCATCTGGATGGTGTACGCAATTTCACCGTGGGACTCACGCTAGTGAGCATTCTCTGTGCGTGGCTTGCCTTGAGACAGGCCAAACGGGCCTGATTTCATCATGTAAGCTTGTTCTAAGGAACTCTTCCCTGCCATACATTGATGGTGGGAGGGATGTCCATGAAGAGAACGTTCAGGATCAAAACTGGATTTATGGTGGTGTCGTTCATGACTCTACTGTTCTGGACGAACTTGTCATACAGCGTATCAGCGGAAAGTACAGATGCGAACGGAAATACAGATCAGCAAGTATCAGCCAAAAATTCAATTGAGCAATTAAATGAAGAAGCGGCCCTGCTGTATCGACATGCCTTGGAGAATGATATTGAAGAGGTTAGAGGCAGTATTTTGCGAATCAGTAAAGGTCTGGAGCATATATCCTTTGAGGGTCAGACGACAGTAGAAGGCATTCATGCCCTATCCGAGACCATTGTTGAAGTAAAAGAAGCTGCGGTCAGGGTGAAAAGTGATGATGCGTCTTTGCAGCAGGCCTCTGCCAAACTTCGACTTGCGGCAGATAGTCTCGCTAACCCGGCCAAACCTCTATGGCTCCAGTATTATAAAATCGTAAAAAATGATATTGATGCGCTGTCAACCGCGGCAGACCAGCAGTTAAGTTCGGCGATAATAGCAAGCCGCTACGCCTTGCTGGAGGAGCATTACGAGACGATTCGACCTGCGGCGATGATCCGCCGTGAACCTTACGAGATCGCCCAACTGGATGCCTGGTTGTCTCATACCAAAGGTCTGACTGCGGCCAAGCAGATTGACATCGCACAATTAAAGAGTATGATAGCCCATGGTGAAGAGTTGGTGAACCAGTTGTTTGGTCGTGAAAAGGACGAAAGTGCCTTTGTACCGTTTGTTCAGGGGCCCAATCGCAGGGCGGCCGGATTGCTGATTACTTCCATAATCATAGCAGCACTAAGTTATGCGGGTTACCGTAAATATCGGGCACAGCAGCAAGGCATTTTTCCGTTTCGTCGTTGAGCCATTACTGTCATCATGATATGACAAAGACCTCTGTTTACAAGGAAGGCCAGCTGGTGGCGCTTCTCTTGAAGATAGAGGTTTTCTTTTTGTACAAGTATAAAGTTCAGCTTTCCTTAAACCCTTCTCCATGTACGTCATGCACATCGCTAATAATAACAAATGCTCTAGGATCAACCGAACGCACAATCGTCTGCAAACGTCTGAATTCCTGCCTGGAGATGACACAGTAAGCAACATGTTTGGCTTGTTTCGAATACGCACCAATGGCTGGAATGAGCGTTACGCCGCGATCCATATCACGGGTAATCAAATCTGCAATCTCAGGTGCATGATCACTGATGATCATAAATGCGCGGGCCGAATAAGCCCCTTCCTGAATGAAGTCGATTACTTTAGAGGCGATAAATACAGCCACAAGGGTATACAGTATTTTTTCTTTGGGAATGTAGACGAGGGAGATACCAATAATGATGAAATCGATACCTAATAGTACACGTCCCATACTCCAGCCATATTTTCGATTAAGAATGCGGGCTATGATGTCAGAACCACCTGTCGTTCCGCCCCAGCGGAAAACGATTCCAAGGCCTGCTCCCAATGTAACCCCAGCGTAAAGCGCCGCAAGTAAAAGGTCATTCTCGGTATGCAGCGGTTCAATCCAGCCAAGATCAATCATTTTTTCAAATAACCAGAGGAACACCGTAAGCGCTCCTATACCCACGCCTGTATAAATCATCTGTCTGCCGCCCAAAATCTTGAGCCCCACTAGAAAGAGTGGAATATTAACGACCAAGGTTGTAAGCGAAGGAGAGATGTTGAATGCATAATTTAGCAGGACCGTAATCCCGGTTACGCCGCCTTCCATGAGCTGGTTGGGGATGATGAAGTACAGAAGTCCAAAGGCATACAATGCCGTACCCAATAGGATGGGGAGAATCAATTTGAATTGAACCCAGGTTTTGGAAGTGCTCATAAGTTCCCTCTCCGTTTTACAAATTAGAATGAGAAAGCAATCATTCCCATCTTAGTATACCTGTTTATTGATTCTTTAAAAATGATTTGTCGTTTATGATGGTGGAAGTGAATCTAAATAACTGATATATTAGGAACAAATACGACACAATTTCAAAAGGAGAATCCGTTCTCATGGAGAAAAGCATTGCAGAAATGCAGCGTGAGGTTGATCTGTATATTTCCCAGTTCAAAGAAGGATACTTCAGCCCGCTGGCCATGCTCGCCCGTATGTCTGAAGAGGTGGGAGAGCTTGCAAGGGAAGTGAATCACGAATTCGGTGAAAAACCGAAAAAATCTTCCGAAGCAGACAATTCCATTGAGCTTGAGCTCGGGGACATTTTATTTATCACGATTTGTTTTGCTAACTCTCTCGGGATCGATCTGGCAGAGGCGCACGACAAAGTCATGCATAAATTTAACACACGCGATGCAAATCGGTGGACGCCAAAAAACACCGATTAGGCGTAGATTACATATGCTGTACCATCACCTCAATGGGGGAGGGACAGCTTGGATGATGAAACCGGAAGAGTATATGCAGCATGCTTACCGCTGTATTTTGCAAAATGATTTTGAGCAGGCGATTCGTTGGTTTGAATCTGCCATTAACGCTTACCCGGAACATGCGGAGCTCTATTATCGTTGTTCCATTACACATGCTCGTAGTCAGCACCTTGTTCCAGCGCTTGAATATGCCCGTAAGGCTGTTGAACTGTCACAAGGGATAGAGGAGTATGTTTTGCATTTGCAGACCCTGGAAGCCAAACAGATAAGCCTTCAGGCCAAGGTGCTGCTTGAACAGGCCGGAAACGGATCGCATGAACGATATGTGCAGGCGGCCGATCTGCTGAAACAGGCAGTAAAACTTGACCCGTTATATGTGGAAGCGCATATCATGCTTGCTCTTGCTTACAGTGATCTGAATGAGTTCGACCTTGCAACCCGTTCCGTTCGTGACGCATTGTTGCTGGACCCGCAGAATGATCAACTGCATCTATTGTTACAGGAAATTAAGCAGCGTATGAAATCCATTCAATAAGATGCCGTTTCAAAGCGGGATGGAGATCTTTTGAATGGATTTAACCAATCGAACCAATATAGTGAGGAGATGCAGTCAAGATGAGTGAAGTAATAAGAGTTGCCGTAATCGGAGCAGCTGGCCGGATGGGCCGTGAAGTAGTGAAACTGGTGCTTCAAGATCCTGAACTGGAGCTCGCCGCAGCGGTCAACCGCTCCGGAGTAGGCACGGATGCCGGAACACTTGTCGGTCTGTCCGAATGTGGGGTGCTTCTGACCGATGATATCGAGATGGCTTTTGCAGAGACTAAACCACAGGTTATGGTGGACTTTACAGTCCCTCAATATGCCTTTGCTCATACAGAGATTGCGATCCGTCATGGGGTCAGACCTGTTATGGGTGTTACCGGCTTTACGCCGGAACAGATCGAACAGCTGGACAAGCAGTGTCAGGACAAAGGCATTGGAGGATTGATTGCCCCGAACTTCTCAATCGGTGCTATTCTGATGATGAGATTTGCCGCACAAGCTGCCAAACATATGCCGAATGTGGAGATCATCGAATATCACGGGGATCAGAAGCTGGATGCTCCTTCGGGTACAGCAATCAAAACAGCCGAGCTAATTGCAGCAAACCGCGAGGAACTTCGTCAGGGTAATCCGAATGAAGAAGAGACGATCGAAGGATCTCGTGGCGGATACTACAATGGATTCCGGATTCATAGTGTCCGGTTGCCGGGGGTATTCGCCCAGCAGGAAGTGGTATTTGGAGACTTTGGCCAATCCCTCAAAATCCGTCATGATTCCTATGAGCGTGCAGGTTATATGCCTGGTGTTAAGATTGGTGTACAGAAGGTTATGGAATATACAGGACTTATCTACGGATTTGATCACTTTATCGACTAAAAGAGGTAGTTCAAAAAGTCAACTTTTGATCACGAGGTCACTCGAGAAGCGTATACGACATCGAATCTTGAATGAAGCCAGGCCTTCCGTTGCTCACGTAGGTTCGCAAGCACATGCTTCCGAAGCCGTTTTCTCAGAAAACGTGTAGCTCCGCTACTCAGTCCCTAGCTTCATCCAACCTTCTTGGTGCTGAAAACCTGACTTTTTGAACACACACTAAAAGGAGATTGTCATGTTGAAAATTGCATTTATTGCCCATGATCGCAAAAAAGAAGAGATGGTTAACTTCGTGACAGCCTACGAAAACGTATTTACAGACCATCAATTATACTCGACAGGTACAACAGGTCTTCGTATTATGGAAGGAACCTCACTACAAATCCATCGGTTTGAATCCGGTCCACTGGGCGGAGATCAACAGATCGGAGCCTTGGTTGCACAAAATGAGATGGATTTGATTATATTCCTGCGTGATCCATTGATGGCACAGCCTCATGAACCAGATATTAACGCTTTGCTGCGTCTGTGCGATGTACAGGGGATTCCGCTTGCTACGAATATTGCAACTGCAGAAATTCTCGTCAAAGCGCTCGATCGCGGTGATTTTGGCTGGAGAGAGCTTGTACATAAATACAAGCCTGAGGGTGGATTGAATTCGGGTGATGCTCAATGAGTTTGGACATTCTCATATTTGGTGCACACGCGGATGATGCAGAGATTGGGATGGCAGGAACCATTGCCAAACATACTGCAGCTGGACTGAAAGTAGGCGTGTGTGATCTGACCCGAGCGGAGATGTCTTCCAACGGGACGGTAGAGCGCAGAGCCGAGGAAGCGGAGCAAGCCTCCCGCGTCCTCGGTCTTTCGTGTCGAAGCAATCTCGGTTTGCCTGATCGGGGGCTGTATATTACTCCTGAACACATCGAAGCTGTGACTGCCGAGATACGGCGTCATGCCCCTCGAATTGTGTTTGCGCCATATTGGGAGGATCGTCACCCAGATCATGTAATGTGCAGCAAGCTGGTGCAGGAGGCTGTCTTTAATGCCAAGCTTAGAAACTATAAGCCGGACATGCCCGCAGTTCAAGTGAAAGAATTGTATTTTTACTTCATTAACGATATCGGACCAACGGATTTGATTGTGGATATTACGGAACACTATGAGCAGAAGGAAAATTCATTGCTAAGTTATCGTTCCCAGTTCGAATTGGGAGAAGGCGCAGTTGCCACTCCATTGACTCAAGGATATATTGAACGTGTGAAAGCCCGGGATTCTTTGCTCGGACAGCGGAGCCTCATTCCTTTTGCAGAAGGATTCGCTAGCATTACACCTTATGTAGTTCATCAATTTGGCCAAGCAGCCAAGTCATAAAACGATCGAGCTTGCTCGTATAAATCATTTATCAATTGCATTTCCGTTGCATTACATCAACCTGCACACGCGGGAGATTAAAGGAGCGTCCACCGGATGGATCAAAAGCTAAAAATTGGTATTACCTGTTATCCGTCCCTCGGAGGGTCTGGCGTTGTCGCAACGGAGCTGGGCAAATTGCTTGCCGAACAGGGTCACCAGGTTCACTTTATTGCCAATAGTATCCCGTTTAGACTGGGTAAATTTCAGAAAAATATTTTTTATCATGAAGTTGAGGTCAACGATTATTACGTCTTCCGTTATCCACCGTATGACCTGTCATTGGCCACGAAAATGGCGCAAGTAGCCAAAGCACAGCAACTGGATCTGCTGCATGTACATTATGCAGTGCCCCATGCGGTGTGTGCCTTCTTGGCAAAACAAATGGTTGGTGAGGATTTAAAGGTGGTCACAACGTTACACGGAACAGATATTACCGTACTGGCGCAGGATGAGTCGCTGAAGGATCTGATTCGACTTGCCATCAACGAGAGTGATGCGGTTACGGCCGTATCCCAGGATTTAATTCGTGAAACGGTTGATTTGCTGGATATTAGGCGTCCAATCGATCTGACCTATAACTTTATTGATAAAAGAATTTATTATCCACGTGATGCAGCAAGTCTGCGTAGAGACTTCGCAGCACCTCACGAAAAAATACTGATGCATATTTCCAACTTCCGTCCAGTGAAGAGAACACAGGATGTGGTAGAAGTGTTCCGTCAAGTACAGGAGCAAGTACCAGCCAAACTGTTATTTGTTGGAGAAGGACCGGATTTGCCGAAGATTCAATGGAAGATTAATGAGCTTGGACTGAATGACAAGGTCCATTTCCTAGGCAAGCAGGATGACATTGCTCAAGTCATTTCAATGGCTGATGTGCTTATGCTGCCGTCGGAGAAGGAAAGCTTTGGTCTGGTGGCACTCGAAGCCATGGCTTGTGGTGTACCTACCATTGGTTCAATAGCAGGGGGGATCCCTGAATTGGTATTGCACGGCAAGACCGGATTTTTGTCTCCAATCGGTGACACGCAATCGATGGCGGAGAACACGATTCGTTTGTTGACAGACGACCGTTTGACAGCGGACTTTAGAGAAGCGTGCCTGAAACGGGCACACCATGATTTTTGCAACGATGCTATTCGGCATGAATATGAACAAATATACTACCGGGTGCTGGGACGTGAAGTTCCGAATCTGAAGCCGGTTTGTGGCTGATTGTCAGATAGGATTGTTCCATCTTGGAAATATATCTGTGTAAGCCACACCAAGCAACACCAAGCAACACGTAGTTATGGGGTGAGAGTAAGTGGTTCAATGGACACAGGTAGATCATGAAATGGCAAGACAAAGTGAACAGGTGCTGCGAACATTAAATGAAAAAGGATACGAAGCTTATTGGGTCGGTGGTTGTGTGCGTGATGAACTGCTGGAACGTAGCGTGGATGATATGGATATCACCACGTCCGCTTCTCCTGAGCAAGTCATGGAACTGTTTGCGGATTGCATTCCTACGGGCCTCCAGCATGGAACGGTTACTGTACGTTCAGGAGGTTTTTACTTTGAAGTTACAACGTTCCGCACTGAATCTGAATATAAGGATAATCGAAGACCCGCTGCCGTTCAATTTGTGCAGGATGTCAAAGAAGATTTGCAGCGGCGTGACTTCACAATGAATGCTCTCGCTATGGATCGAGACGGAAATATCGTTGATCCTTTCGGTGGACAATCGGATATCCAGGATGGACGGGTCAGATGTGTAGGATCGGCGACAGAACGGTTTGGTGAAGATGCGCTGCGGATGCTTCGCTGTGTTCGTTTTGCTTCGGTATTTGATTTCAAAATTGCCTACAACACCTGGAAAGGGCTTGTTCATCAAAAGGATCTGCTCCAACATATCGCCATGGAGAGAGTACGTACCGAAATGGTGAAAATGATGGCAGGCCCCCATCCGCTGCGCGGTCTGGAATTGCTGTTTCGCAGTCAGGCACTGGAGCATGTGAAGGCACCAATCCACAGGGAACGATTCAATAAAGCCCTCATGTCTAATATGGAACAATTAATGGAACAGAACGTTTTGTTGCGCTGGTCCATGATACTGATTGCAGGCCATTATACCAAAGATGAAGCAGATGCTTTGCTTCGAAAATGGACGTTTTCTAATGAAGATCGTTCCCGCATTAATGGAGTTCTGCAGGTCGAAGAGTTGATCCAGAAAGTCATACAGGAGCAAAAGGATGAAGAGACACTGCGATCAGAATGGATCATAACTGTGCTGTTTTGCGGACGTCAGGCAGTAGAGGACTGGCTCATTATTCAACCACTGCTTCCATCAGGTTGGAGAGATCAAGAGGTCCTACACGAAGAACAGATCGTGGTAATACAATCCCAAGGCGCTGCATGGAGCCAATCCATGAAGGTGCACGAACTGAAAGATTTGCAAATTACAGGTGAGAACATTCTACAGCTGCTTGGACGTAAGGGTGGACCATGGCTTGGACAACTGATGAAACATCTCTTAAGAGAGACTGCGATCGGAAATATAGCGAATCAGCATGACATGCTGACCAACGAAGTAAAGCGGGTGGCTGCAGATGACAAAGCATGAGGAACTGTTACATATGTTACTAAATGCAGAAGGAGAGTTTGTGTCTGGTGAAGAGATCAGTCGCAACCTTTCCATTAGCCGAACGGCCGTGTGGAAGCACGTAAACAAACTGCGTGACATGGGTTATGAGTTTGAAGCCGTATCTCGCAAAGGGTATCGCTTGGTCACGAAACCGGACAGTATCGATGCCACAGCGCTTCAACTGGCACTGGAAACGACGGTGTTTGGTCGGAAGGCAATCATTCTGAATTCCACATTGTCCACCCAAGGTGATGTTCAGCACATGGCTGAACAGGGGCAGGGCGAAGGGACAGTGGTGCTGGCAGAAGAACAGACGGGTGGACGAGGCCGCTTTGGACGTAAATGGTTCTCACCACCGGGAAGAGGCATCTGGATGAGTGTTCTAATGCGTCCGGAGCTTGCACTGCAAAATACACCACAGCTTACATTATTAACGGGTGTGGCGGTGTGTCGTGCGATTAGATCGTATACAGGCGCTGATGCCGGTATCAAATGGCCTAATGATCTTTTAATTGATGGTCGCAAGGTATGCGGGATTCTGCTTGAATCAACCGTTGAAGACCACGAATTACGGTACTGTATCGCAGGCGTAGGCGTAGATGTGAACTTCGATCCCAAGGATTATCCCGAGGATCTGATATCAATTGCTACTTCACTTAAGATGGAGACCGGACAAACGATAGACCGAACCAAACTTGCAGCGGCCATTCTCTCGGAGTTGGAGCGTTTGTATTATTTGTATCAAAAAGAAGGGTTCGGTGTGATCTCTTCGCTCTGGGAAGCTTTGTCTGTATCCATGAACCGTGAAATTAAGGTGGCTAATCCGCAGGGTATCATCGAAGGTACAGCCATCGGGCTTGATCCTTCTGGCGCATTGATTTTGGAGAAGAAAAACGGTGAGCGTGTATCGGTATACTCCGGTGAAGTTTCATTGATAAATTAAACAATTTGTCGAATTTACACCGTTAAAATGAACATAAGACGTGAACTTTGGGCAGAACTTTGGTATACTGTGTTCGTGAGGCGATATCGGCTAATGCAGACCGAATTGCACTCCGGCAATAGTATGCTTTGTTCTGCTTTTAAAATGTTACAGTGACAAGGCAGGAATAGTAGTAAAGTGAGTTGTTGGATTCTGCTCTGAGCCGAAGAGGACCGAGACAGAAGGGACGATCGCAAGTGACTCTTTTTTGACTTTTCGGGACTTTTTAGTGGAAACTAAAAGGTTTTTTTGTTGCGTTTAAATTGAAAAGATGAGAGGAGCCATGAAGAAAATGGCAAACAAACAAGCATTGAATATTGTGAAAATGAAAAAATATAAGCAGGACGGCGTGCCGCTTAGCATGATTACAGCTTACGATTATCCGACAGCCCAATTGGCCGAGGAAGCGGGTATCGATCTCATTCTGGTTGGTGATTCACTGGGAAACGTGGTATTGGGTTTTAACTCGACCTTGCCTGTTACGATCGACGATATGGTATACCATACACGCTCTGTAGTACGTGGAGCGGGAAATACGTTTATCGTGGCTGATATGCCCTTCATGACGTATCATGGCAGCTTGGACGAGACGCTCAAAGGGGTTCGTCGCCTGATGCAGGAAGGTCATGCACAAGCGGTCAAGATGGAGGGCGGTCTCGAAATTGCAGATACGGTAAAAGCGGTTGTGCAAGCCGGTGTACCTGTACTTGGACATATCGGGCTTACCCCACAATCCGTGAATCAAATTGGCGGTTATCGTATTCAGGGCAAGGATGCTGCTGATGCCAAAAGGCTGATGGACGAAGCCAAGGCGCTTGAAGCAGCGGGAGCTTTCGGCATTGTACTCGAACTCGTTACGGAAGAAGTGGCAAGAGCGATCTCGGAAGAACTTTCTATTCCCACAATTGGTATTGGCGCAGGTAGAGGGTGTGATGGTCAGGTACTGGTATTCCATGATGTGGTTCAGTATGCTTCCCCATACACGCCAAAACGCTTTGTTAAATCGTATGGAGACGTAGGTACATTGATTCGCAATAGCATTGAGTCCTATGTGAAAGAAGTCAAGGATCGCTCATTCCCGGCAGAAGAGCATGTATTTACCGCCGCTGACGGCGTTCTGGATCAACTATACGGATATCGTAAAGAAAAGGTGGAGACGAACGCATGAAAGTGATACGGACAATCGCAGAATTAAGACAAGAACTGAGCTTGAAACGTCAGTCGATTCAGTCCAGAGAGTCCATTGTAGGACTCGTGCCTACGATGGGATTTCTTCATGAAGGCCATGCAAGTTTGATGCAAGCGGCTAAAGAACAGAGTGATATCGTGGTTTTGAGCATATTTGTAAATCCAATTCAATTTGGTCCGAATGAAGACTTTGACAGTTACCCAAGAGACGAAGCCAGAGATGTGGAAACTGCACGAGCAAAAGGGGTAGATATCGTATTTATTCCCTCTGTTGAAGAGATGTATCCACAGCCTACGCAAACGACTGTATC
The DNA here is from genome assembly GCF_050994985.1 of Paenibacillus taichungensis. Taxonomy (NCBI): domain Bacteria; kingdom Bacillati; phylum Bacillota; class Bacilli; order Caryophanales; family Paenibacillaceae; genus Paenibacillus; species Paenibacillus taichungensis. Next base: position 1,569,630 of record NZ_CP194720.1, read on the forward strand.
GGTTTCTTGTCTAACGGATCGCTTATGCGGTGCATCACGTCCAGGGCATTTTGACGGAGTGACTACAGTCGTGTCGAAGCTGTTTAACATTGTACAACCGCAGCGTGCATTTTTTGGCATGAAGGACGCACAGCAGGTAGCTGTGATCCAGCAGATGGTTAACGATTTGAACATGGCAGTTGAGATTGTGCCTTGTCCTATCGTTCGTGAGAGTGATGGCTTGGCGCTTAGTTCGCGCAACGTGTATCTCAGCACAGAACAGCGTCAGGAGGCTCTTGTTCTGTCCAAGGCATTACGTGAGGCACAGGTAGCTGTAGATGCAGGGACGGCGATGACAGCAGCGGATATCCGCAGTATATTGCGTCAGAACATTGAACGTTCTCCAATGGCTGTGATTGATTATGCTGAAATTCAGACTTTTCCAAGTCTGGAGCCACTTGCAGATCAGGAAAAAGTTCATGGTCGTGACGATCTGTTGATCGCACTTGCAGTAAAATTCGGCAAAACAAGATTGATTGACAATATAAGGCTGCAAAAATCGGAGGTACTGTCCCATGTTTAGAACACTAATGAAATCCAAAATTCACCGGGCAACCGTTACGGAAGCAAACCTGAACTATGTGGGTAGCATTACCATAGATGAAGATCTAATGGAAACTTCCGATCTAATGGAAAATGAGAAAGTGCAAATTGTGAATAATAACAATGGTGCACGTCTGGAAACCTATGTCATTCCAGGTCCACGTGGAAGTGGAGTGATCTGCTTGAACGGAGCAGCAGCTCGTCTGGTACAGCCTGGGGATACCGTCATAATCATTTCATATGCAATGATGTCTCAAGAAGAGGCAAATAATCACAAGCCTACCGTTGTATTTGTGGATGGACAGAATAAACCTGTGCAAACGATGAAGCACGAAGTTCATGCGACGATTATGTAATCGACTGGTAAGGGGAATGAAATCGACCCATTCTACAAAAAATGAGTACAGGTCACTGCACTAATCCATTTTTTCAAGGGTGGGGATGCATCGATGTTCCAGCATGTTTTCGCAGAAATGAACGACATGTTAGATGAAATTATCAAGCGCTACCCTTCTGCTGAAGGCCTAAGCAAACAAGAATTGCTGCAAAAGTGGAATTTGCTGAAGCGGATGAGTGACGGGATGATTGATGAGTGGCTGATGTTTGAAGAAAAAATGAGCCAGGTGAGGGAAAGGGAACTGGATAAGCCTGCTTCCCTCGAACCTGAACAGGAAGCTGTTACCGCACTGCCAGAACTGCATCTGGAGTGTTTCAGTCGCGGTCAGGGATATTTCAAACTGCAAATGTACCCGCAGGCGATTATGCAATTTTCTAGGGTTGTGACCGACTATCCGGAAAGTGCATTGACTCGTTTTTACCTGGCTCTTGCTCATCTCAACCTGGAACAAACCGAGGAAGCCGGAATACACTTGCAGCGGATCATGCATCTGAACGGTTCGCCGAGATTGAAGGGGCTGGTATGTAACGTCCTGGGCTGTATCGAGGCCAAGCTCGCGAATCCTGAAGGCGCATGTTCATTATTTGCGCAGGCGCTTCAGTATGACCCATCGTTGACCGAACCGCTGTATAACATGGAAGCATGTCGATTAAACAGCGGAAAACTGCAATATGCAAATCAGCTGACTGCCTTAAATTAAGGCCAATTCGGCGGCATAAAGACGGTGTTCCCTCCTCTGGCATAGCGGCGGGGACACCGCTTTTTTGTCAGTTAATTTTCAAATGCCCTTTTTTTTGCTATGCTGTAACATAGACTGGAATGGAAGGGACCGTACATTGCAATGAAATTTGCCGTATTGGATTTCGAAACAACCGGCACGCAGTCCGACGGTGAGATAATACAGGCCGGACTTGCCATCATAGATCATGACTACAGCATAACTCAAATATATAGTTCTTATGTGAACCCAGGTGTACCGATTCCTCCGTTTATTACGGGGTTAACCGGTATTACTGATGAAGATGTGGCGAATGCTCCCTCATTGGAAGAGATGATGATGGAGATGGTTCCGCTGCTTGACGATGTTGTTCTTGTTGGACACAACGTTGCTTTTGATTTTCATTTTCTTCAAAATGCACTCGATCGATGCGGTTATCTGCCATTTACCGGACGGATTCTGGATACGATTGATTTCCTGAAGATCACGTTTCCGTCACTGGGGTCTTATCAACTCGGTTATGTGTCTTCGGAATTCGGATTTCAGCATGACCGCCCTCATCAGGCAGACAGTGATGCTCTCGCAACAGCTTTTGTATTACTGAAGTGCCTCGATGAGCTGCGTGCACTGCCGCTGATCACGATTCAGCGCCTCAGTGACCTGTTTGCGCCGGAAGACAGTGACTTGGGTTGGTTCTTTGATGGAATGCGTACTGAGAAGGAAGCAGAGCCGATTCAGGATCTGGATGGTCATACGTATTACCGCCAGCTCGCCCTGAACGTGAGTGACTGGACCGATATAGGCTCACCACGCGATGAGCGAGAAGGTAATCCGCTGGAAGGCGTAAGTTTTGAGCAGTTCATGGATCAGGTTAGAGCTAACCTGAAGGAGACGCTGGACCATTATGAGGAGCGTGAGGCGCAAACTCAGATGTTCAGCAGTGTACGACAAGCTTTGGATGAAGAGAAACATCTCTTGATTGAAGCTGGAACAGGTACAGGTAAATCACTTGGGTATTTGCTGCCTGCCATCTATGAAAGTGTGAAACAGGAACAGAAAGTCATGGTCAGCACACATACCATCAACCTGCAGGAGCAATTGAGAGAGCGGGATATTCCTATGCTGACCCAGGTGGTTCCGTTCCCGTTCAAGGCAGCAGTGTTCAAAGGACGTGGGCACTATCTGTGTCTGCGTAAGTTTGAGCACAAAATCAATAAACGTGAATTCGCTACACCGAAAGAGGATTATTTTACAGCGGCTCAGATGATTGTCTGGCTTACTCAGACGGAGACTGGAGACGACGAGGAGCTTAATCTAAGCGGGCGCGGAGGAGACTTCTGGGAGACGGTACAGAGTGAGTCTGAGTCTTGTCTTGGACGTTCCTGTCCTTGGTTCCGCAAATGTTTCTATCACCGGGCCAAACATGAAGCCGGGCTGTCTGATATCGTCATTACCAATCACTCGAAATTATTTACGGATGTCAAAGCAGCACATCAGCTGCTGCCGGCCTACGAAAGTCTCGTCATCGATGAAGCACATCATTTGGAGGACGTAGCAGGTAAGCATCTGGGTCTTCATATGAAATATTTCACGTTGGTTCATACTCTGACCCGACTGTTTAAAGATAGCCGTAATGGCCAACTGCCGATGCTTCGTTCTCAATTATCGGGTCACGAAAATTCGGTACAGTGGGGCTCCATGATTGATCAGATGTTCCCGCTTGCGGTCGAAGTCAAAGAGATGTGGGATCGACTAAGTGATACATTGTTTGGCCTGCTGCCTGAACGCAGCGATGCTTCTCCAGGCGAGACAGGACAATTCTCTCTTAGACTGAAGCCTTCACAAAAACCAGCTAAATGGCAGGAATTGCAGGATGCTGAAAACCAAATCTATGTCACTCTAGGTGATTTGATTCGTAAAGGCGACAAGCTGCTGCTTGAAGTGAAAGAAGATCAGGATGATTATCAGTCCGATAGTCTGATTACGGATATCTCAGGTCTGCTCAAGGACTTGGCAACGATTAAGGATAATCTGCGTTTCTTCATGCGGATGGATGATGCCAACACCGTTTACTGGATGGAGGCCAGCGGCCAGTTCCGCAGTAAATCACTTCAGCTCTATGCTGTTCCTGTCGATGTCAGTGCACAATTGAAGGATATGTTCTTTGATAAAAAGAAAAGCGTTGTGCTTACATCGGCTACGCTCTCCGTTGACAAATCATTTCAATTCATGATCGAACAGCTGGGTTTGCAGGAAGCTGCCGAGAATAACCGTTTGTTAACGTCCATGTTGCCGTCACCGTTCAATTATCGAGAACAGGCGCTGCTCGTCATTCCGCGTGATTTCCCAAGCGTGAAGGGCAGTGTAGGCGATGCCCACTTTGTGGATATGCTCGTGCACTCCCTCGCGGAAACGGCTATTGCCACTCGTGGACGTATGATGGTGTTGTTCACCTCCTATCGCATGCTGCGCCAGGTCTATGACCCACTTAAGGAGGCCTTGTCAGGCAATGATATTTCTTTGCTTGGGCAAGGGGTGGACAGTGGCAGCCGTTCCAAGCTTACACGCCGCTTCCAAGATGCAAAAGCAACGGTGCTTCTTGGCACAAGCAGCTTCTGGGAAGGGGTGGACATTCCAGGAGAGGCTCTGACTTGTCTCGCGATTGTCAGACTGCCGTTCCAGCCACCGAATCATCCATTAGTCGAAGCGAAGAGCGAGCTTTTGCAGCAGCAGAAGAAAAACCCGTTTATGAAGCTGTCCGTGCCACAAGCCGTCATCCGTTTCAAACAGGGATTTGGCAGACTGGTTCGTACAGGCAAAGACAGAGGCATTGTAATTGTATACGATACACGCGTTATTGAAGCGTATTATGGCAAGTACTTTTTATATTCATTACCTGGTCCTAAAATGGAGCACATGCTCACAGAACAGATGGTTCCTCGTATTTCGGAATGGCTCGAGAGACCGACCGAAGAGCAACAATAAACAGATACGCTCTGTAGCTTCCATTATTGCAAGACGCCAGTGGTTGGCGGTAAAATTAAGTAATATAATTTTTGTTTCGTGGATATGCGAGTAAAGCAATTAAAAGGAATAAAAGCAATTATCCATTATATAACAACGAGCATCCTGTTTAACTCAGTAATCTTTTTGCTCGTTTTCGACAGGGTGCTCATCTTTTTCATCTATCTATCGTGGCCTTTGTAAGGGGGAGCAATGAATGAAATCAGATAAAATTTCGGAAGCCGTGGTGCGTAGATTGCCTGTTTACTTGCGTTATTTGAATGAACTGCATCAGCGCGAAGTCAATACGGTCTCTTCACAAGAACTGGGACTGAGGCTGGATTTGAATCCTGCCCAGATTCGTAAAGACCTGGCTTACTTCGGTGACTTTGGTCGTAAAGGGATCGGGTATGACGTTTCATATCTCATTGAGAAAATCCGCCATATTTTAAAAATAGACCAGCAGATCAATGTAGCTCTTGTCGGAGCAGGTAATTTGGGACATGCCTTGTCTAATTACAATGCCTATCTCAAAGACAACATGAAGATCGTCGCTGTATTTGATGCCTACGGTCCGAAGATTGGGAGTCAAATCAACAGTTTGACGGTGCAACCAATGAATGAATTAACGGATTCGGTCAAAAAAGACAACATTCGTATAGGTATTATCACGGTTCCGGATACGGAAGCCCAAAATGTTGCAGATCAACTGATTGAGTCAGGAATTGAAGCGATTCTGAATTTTGCGCCAACGATTCTGAAGACTCCGCCGCATATTCGTATTCATCATGCCGATTTTACGACGGATTTGCTTAGTCTGGCTTATTACTTGGAGAATGGAAAGGACGACGAGGAAGATGACGACAAATAGATGGGTCATTCACAACGGCAAATTTGCCGTGAGTGAGGGTACGAATTGGAAAGTGGTTCAAGGTTTTATGGTTGTGGAGAATGACAAGATTGTGCATATTGGTGAGACATTGCCGGAAGGAGACGAAAGTCTGACAAAGGTGGACGGAAAAGGACTATTCTTCTTGCCGGGTCTGATCAATACGCATGGTCACGCGGCCATGTCGCTTCTGAGAGGCCATGGAGACGATCTCGCGTTACAAGTATGGTTGCAGGAGAAAATGTGGCCAATGGAAGCCAAAATGACGTCTGAAGACGTATATTGGGGTACATCTCTATCCGTTCTTGAAATGTTGAAAGGCGGAACAACAGCTTTCCTGGATATGTATGATCATATGGATCAGGTGGCGAAAGTGGTGGAACAATCCGGCGTTCGGGCTGCTCTGGCACGTGGGGTAATCGGACTTTGCTCAGAAGAAGAACAACTGCGTAAGCTGGAAGAGTCCGCAGCATTTGCTCGTCAATGGAATGGACAGGCAGACGGAAGAATTACAACCGTAATCTCTCCACACGCCCCTTACACTTGCCCACCAGATTACATAGAGAAGCTGGTACAGGTTGCTCATGACCTGAATCTGCCTTTGCATACGCATATGTCTGAGACGCTTCGCGAAGTGGACCAGAACGTGGCTGATTACGGACTGCGTCCGGTTGCACATCTGGAGAAACTAGGATTTTTCTCTCGTCCGTCTCTGGTTGCACATGCTGTCCATCTGAATGATGAAGAGATCGAGATTCTCGCAAAGCATGATGTAGCAGTTTCCCACAATCCAGGTAGTAACCTGAAATTGGCTTCGGGTGTTGCACGAGTACCTGATCTGTTGAAAGCAGGCGTGACTGTGTCCCTGGGAACAGATGGACCAGCAAGTAACAATAACCTGGATATGTTTGAAGAGATGAGATTGGCTGCGTTGATTCATAAAGGTGTATCTGGTGACCCTACTGCAGTGCCGGCAGGGGAAGCGCTTCTGCTTGGAACTTCATATGGTGCCAAATCCATATTCCTGAATAATACAGGCGCTCTGCAAGTTGGCATGAAGGCTGACTTCATCGCGTTGAACATCGAACAAGCCCATTTCTATCCGCATACGGATCTGATTTCCCATACGGTCTACTCGGCATCGGCCAAAGATGTGGAGCATGTGTGGGTGGATGGTAAACAAGTGGTTAAACATGGCGAATGTCTTACGATGGATGAAGAGCGCATTCTGCGTGAGTCTCAGCTGGCATTTGACAGTTTGCTTGCCCGATAATTACAAGGACAGCATCGTCATAGGGAAAGGAAGTTCGGCTTTTGAAGAAAAAAAAGAAGTGGATATGGATTTCGCTGCTGCTCCTGGTTCTGATTCTGTTTGGACTTCAGCGTTATTATGTCTATGTTACCCAGGATCAGCGCAAGGAAGAGGCGTTGGCCATACAGGCGGCCCAGGAACAGCTGGGGATTACGTCCCACGAAGAGCTACGTAAGTATGTTTGGGGACAGAAAGACGGCGGAGACAACATATACTGGACCCTGATCGGCAAAAATAAGGATAACCAGGATGTCATGGTGTGGGTGAAGTTTGATGAGAATAACAAACCGGTGACGGGAACCAATGCGGTACACGGGGAACTGTTAAAGAACGGCATGAATGAGGCTCAGATTCGAAATCGGTTCAGCTCTGAAGTTCCGGGCGGGGAGATCAAACGAATCATGCCAGGCGTTGTGAATGGAATCTATGTATGGCAAGTGTATTACAACGATGATACGCACAACTATTATCGGTTTTACCGCTTCAGCAACGGGGAACAGGTGGACCTGGTCTATACGATACCGAACAGCTAGAATTAGCAGACGTACTAATGTCTGAAGAGAATACATTAAAGAACCGGCAGACGGAAACCCGACTGGTCCGGTTCTTTGGCGTACTTTGTTGATCATTTTGGATTTGAATAGTTAAAATTAATAATTTATTCATATTTTCGCCTTAGATATTGTATATACGATGTGATATACTCAAATATGTATTCAAGGATACATCATACACAAATAAATCCTGTTAGGCACATCACAGGACATTACGTACACATATTTATATTCTTGCCTACAAGTTACAGGATGGGCCAAAATTTAGGAGGGGTAACTCACTTGAAAATAAAAGTATTGCCTATTGCTCTGACTGCCGTCATTTCAGCCGTTGTGTTGTTTGGAGGTTGGTTTGTGTATCGTCATGTGGCTGTGCAAAGCCCAATTGAAAAGATGGTTACCCAGTACGATGGAGTCAATGATGTTCAATTAACTATTAACCGCAATGATGTACAGTTGAAACTCGATCTGCAGCCGGATGTTGATCTGGGCAGGTTGGTACAATATATTCACAAAGAAGGACAGACCTTGATTGGCACTCGTTCGTTGAAGTTGGATGTCGTGGATCATTCCAACGAGGCGCTGGAGAGCTGGTGGGGAAGCGCGATGTTTACCGTAGCTCAAGCGATGGAGAACAAGCAATACACCGAGATTACACCGACCTTGTCTAAAATGGCTACAAATGGGATCAAGGTAAATACAGCCATGGATGACAATAATGTATATGTCAGTCTCAGAGATGGAGATGCCAGCAAGTTTATCATTCTGCCGCGTGTGCCCGGTCAGATAGGAGTGTGGCCTAATGCCTAAATGGACGAAAGAAATTGCCATTGGATTTGTACCCGTATTAATTATCTTTCTCGCTTTTATCGGTGTAAACATGATTCCCATTCTGATCGCTGCAATGCTTGTGGGTGCTCTGCTGCTTATGATGCAAATGCGTGGCGGAATTACGGTGGGCGCAGGTCAGGAACGTAAACGCAAGAAAAAAGGACCTTCCAAGCTAACTTTTGAAGAAATTGGGGGTCAAGAGAGTGCCAAGCAGGAATTGCGGGAAGCGCTTGATTTTCTCATTCGACATGAAGAAATTCAGAAGTTTGGTATTCGTCCTTTGAAAGGTATCCTGCTTACTGGCCCTCCAGGAACAGGTAAAACCTTGATGGCCAAAGCTGCTGCTCATTATACCGATTCTGTTTTTGTTGCTGCTTCAGGCAGTGAGTTTGTTGAGATGTATGTTGGTGTAGGTGCAGGCAGAATACGGGATTTATTCCGTGATGCAAGAACACGTGCTGCTAAAGAAAATAAGGAAAATGCCATTATATTTATCGATGAAATTGATGTGATCGGTGGAAAACGGGAAGGCGGACAACAGCGTGAATATGATCAGACGCTGAATCAGCTGTTGACGGAGATGGATGGCATATACTCTTCCGACACACCGCGCATCCTTGTGATCGCCGCTACGAACCGAAAAGAGATGCTGGACAGCGCGTTGACACGTCCAGGACGCTTTGACCGTCATATACAGGTAGACTTGCCGGATAAGAAAGGCAGAAAACACATACTGGAGCTGCATGCAGTCAATAAACCTCTTTTGGAAGGGGTCAGTCTTGAGAAGACAGCAGAAGAATCCTATGGTTTCTCTGGAGCACAGCTGGAAAGCGTGATGAATGAAGCTGCAATTTACGCTATGAGGGACGGGCTGCCCAACATTGAACAGCGTCATCTGTCCCTTGCGATTGATAAAGTAATGATGGGTGAGAAGACAGACCGCGAATCCAGCGTAGAAGAGAAGAAAAGAGTGGCTATTCATGAATTGGGACATGCCATCATGGCTGAACTGGTTCGTCCTGGCAGTGTGAGTCAGGTTGCACTCAGCCCTCGTGGACAGGCCCTGGGATATGTACGTCATAACCCGCAACAAGAGCAATTTCTGTACACGAAGCGCTTCCTTGAAGAGCAAATCATGATTGCCCTCGGAGGTGCAGCAGCGGAGGAAATGTATTATGGTGGACGCAGTACTGGATCACGCAATGACTTTGAACAAGCAACGAATGTGGTACAGACGATGATGGCTTCCGGGCTCACAACGTTGGGTATTGTTAACATGGATATGGTCACAACGGAAGAACTCATGCGGGAGAACAAATTGATCCTGCAAGACCTGATGGAACAGACCAAACGATTGCTTGAAGAACAGCGGACAATTTTCGACAATTCCCTCGACACGTTGCTCAGGGAAGAAGTATTGTCTGGCGATCAATTTCGTTGTCAATTTCGTGACAGCGCCCTTCTACCGGCATAATTTATTTATGTCGGTTATTTTTTTTTACATTTCAGTCGTGCTAAGATATTATTATATGTTGGGTCGAAATTTGTAATTTTCGGCGAACAGGGTACAATAGAGAAATAGAGAACCGAAAGGATGGAGCAGAACCATGTTTTTCAAAAAGATAGGAGTTGTCGGCGGCGGCACGATGGGGCAAGGTATTTCCCAGATGCTTGCAGCCAAAGGACTTGATGTGCTTCTGGTGGAACACACAACGGAGAAGCTGGATCATGCATATAACATGATTGAGACTAACCTCGATAAACAACTGGAGAAATGGGCTATTACGAAGGCTGAGAAGAAATTGATTCTCTCCCGTATTACCAAAGTTGCTCATCTGGCTGAACTCGGAACTTGCGATATGGTCATTGAGACTATTTCTGAAGATCTGGAAGCGAAAAAAGCGGTATTCAGTCAACTTGACCAAGTTTGCCCAAGCAACGTAATTCTTGCAAGTAATACATCCACGCTGAGTTTGACTGAGCTTGCAAGCTCAACCAAATACCCAGAGCGTGTTATTGGTATGCACTTTATTCACCCGGTTTCCCGGGTTGATCTTGTAGAAATTATTCGTGGTCTGAAAACATCCGATTCCACTTTTGCAGAAACTAGACGTTTTGTAGAAGAAGTAGCGGACAAAAAAGGCGTTATGATCTATGAATCACCTGGATTTGTTACGTCCAGATTGATCTGTCTTTTGATCAACGAAGCGCTGCATGTACTGCAGGAAGGTGTCGCTTCCGCTGAAGATATTGATGACGCTATGCGTATCGGATACAATTTCCAGCACGGACCGCTTGAGATGGCAGACCGTTTCGGATTGGATTCAGTAGAAGCTGCACTCGAAAGAATGTTCCGTGAATTCGGTGAATTGAAATATCGTCCTTCCACAGTCCTGAAGAAAATGGTACGTGCAGGACACCTGGGTGTAAAAACAGGCGAAGGATTCTTCAAGTACGACAAGGATGGTGACCGGCTGTGAAAGTACTCGTAATTAATGCGGGGAGTTCCTCGCTTAAATATCAATTGTATAACATGACGGATGAATCCGTATTGGCAAAAGGTCTGGTAGAGCGGATCGGGATGGATTCTTCCATTCTGACTCATAAACCAACCGGCCGCGAGGATGTTACGGAAGTTAGCGAAATTCTAGAACATACTACAGCGATTCGTAAAGTTATTGACATCCTGACAGACAAAGAAAACGGTGTGCTTGGTTCCGTTGATGAAATTCAGGCTGTGGGACATCGTGTAGTTCACGGTGGTGAAGCATTTAAGGAATCAGCATTGGTTGATGATGCTTCCAAAGCAGAAATCCGCCGTCTGTTCGATCTGGCTCCACTGCATAACCCTGCAGCAATGATGGGGATTCGTGCGGCTGAATCCAATATGCCAGGGGTACCACAGGTAATGGTCTTTGATACGGCTTTCCATCAAACGATGCCTGAAAAAGCATATCTGTATGCCATTCCACGTGTGCTTTACAAAAAGTATAAAGTGCGTCGTTATGGAGCACATGGTACTTCCCATGATTACGTAAGCAAGGCAGCAGCTGAATATCTGGATCGTCCATTGGAAGATCTGAAGATCATCACATGCCATGTTGGTAATGGTGGTAGCGTAACGGCTGTACAAGGCGGCGTATCCGTGGACACGTCCATGGGTATGACTCCACTCGAAGGATTAATGATGGGAACACGTAGTGGTGACCTGGATCCGGCCATTGTACCTTATGTTATGAACAAGGAAGAACTGAGCGTGAGCGAAGTAAACTCCATGTTGAATAAGCATAGTGGACTTCTTGCAATCTCCGGTATTAGTAGCGACATGCGTGAAATCACGGAAGGTATGGAGGCTGGCGATGCTAACTCCACGCTTGCATTTGAGATGTACGAATATCGTTTGCGCAAATACATCGGTTCTTATGCAGCAGCAATGAACGGTGTAGACGTGATCGTATTTACGGCTGGTGTAGGTGAAAACTCCGTTGTTCTTCGCCAAAAAGTATGTGAGCAACTCACGTATCTGGGTGTTGAACTGGATGAAGCGCTGAATGCAATTCGCTCTGGAGAACCACGTCGCATCACAACAGCGAATTCCAAAGTAGACGTTCTCGTAGTTCCTACGAACGAAGAATTGGTGATTGCAAGAGATACACACCGAATCGTATTGAATTCTCTGTAATCTAATTGTAAAGTGAATATAGCATGACAAGGAAGTGCAGGGGACAGGCATATGCCTGCCCGCTGCATTTTCAAATTCAGGATTCCAAGGAGAGATATGTGCATGAGTACGGATTGTGTAATTCGTAATGTGAGTGAGCATGTGGGCGAGACTGTTAAGATCGGCGCCTGGATTAACAACAAACGTTCCAGCGGCAAAATTCAATTTTTGCAACTGCGTGATGGAACCGGATATATTCAAGGGGTAGTGGTTAAGAGTGAAGTCAGCGAAGATATCTGGAATGCTGCTAAGAGCTTGACTCAAGAAAGTTCATTGTATGTAACAGGAATTATCCGTGAAGAACCACGTAGTGCATCCGGTTATGAGATGACGGTTACTGGTGTGGAAATTATCCATCTGACTGAAAACTATCCAATTACTCCAAAAGAGCATGGGGTAGACTTCCTGATGGATCATCGCCATCTGTGGCTGCGTTCGACAAAACAACGTGCGATTATGGTTATTCGTGCGGAGATCATTCGCGCTGTTCAGCAGTTCTTTGATGGTAACGGATTCACACAGGTTGATCCTCCGATCCTTACACCTTCATCTGCTGAAGGAACGACGAACTTGTTCCACATCAAATACTTTGATGAAGATGCCTATCTGACACAAAGTGGACAGTTGTATATGGAAGCTGCAGCAATGGCGCTGGGCAAAGTGTACTCCTTCGGTCCTACGTTCCGTGCCGAGAAATCCAAAACACGTCGTCACCTGATCGAGTTCTGGATGATTGAGCCGGAAATGGCTTTTGTGGATCATGAGGAAAGCCTGCGAGTGCAAGAGAAGTTTATTGCACACGTAGTTCAAACGGTTCTGAAAAACTGCCGTGCTGAACTGGAGTCCATTGGACGTGATGTATCCAAGCTTGAAAAAATTGTAGCTCCATTCCCGCGCATTACGTATGATGAAGCGATTGAATTCCTGAATGGACAAGGCTTCGATATTCCTTGGGGAGAAGACTTTGGTGCTCCACACGAAACGGCGATTGCCGAGAAATACGAAACACCGGTCTTTATTACCCATTATCCGGCTGGAATCAAGGCATTCTACATGAAACCTGATCCAAATCGTCCTGAAGTGGTCCTCTGTGCAGATATGATCGCACCCGAAGGATACGGAGAGATCATTGGCGGTTCCCAGCGTATTGATGATCCGGAACTGATGCAGCAGCGCTTTGATGAGCATCAATTGTCGGAAGAGGCATATCAGTGGTATCTGGACTTACGTAAATACGGATCGGTTCCTCACTCCGGCTTCGGTCTGGGATTGGAGCGGACGGTAGCATGGATCTGTGGATTGGATCACGTACGTGAAACAATTGCATTCCCACGTATGCTCTATCGTCTGTACCCTTAATGCTTAACCGCGAGTCCATGGAAGAAACCGGCTCCAAAGCCTGGTTGAATGGAGCAGCTTACGGTATGGCATCAGGGACAGCGCAGCTCCCATATGCTTTATTGCGCTATTATCATCAGCTGGGGTTAAGTGATGCAGAGGTGCTTCTGCTGATTCAATTGTTTGGATTCCGGCAAGTCGAATTCAATGAGTTCCCAACGCTTGAAGAGCTTGCAACCCGTATGGGTCTTGCTCCTGAAGGCATCGCCAGAATGCTACAACGTCTTATGAGAGACGGGTACATTCACATTGACGAGCATCGGGATGAAGAGCGTGACATTCAATATGAACGGTATGATCTTCATGGATTATATGCCAAGCTTGCAGGTTGTACAGCAGAGGATATGGCCGTTGCTCGTAAGCAGCAGCTGGACAGTAATGCATTGCGCCCGGATTCGAACAGTGTTCAAAAAGAAGAGGAAGAACGAAATATGTTCTCTATTTTTGAAAAAGAATTTGGCCGCCCGCTTTCCCCGATGGAATGCGAGACTATATCCAGCTGGTTGGATCAGGATCGCTATCAGGAGGAACTGATTCTCATGGCATTGAAGGAAGCGGTGTTTGCTGGTAAAGTGCATTTCCGCTATATAGATCGAATCCTGCTTGAATGGAGTCGTAACCGCGTGAAGAATGTGCAGGACGCCAAGGCATATACGCAGCGGTTTCGTAACGGAGGACGTTAACACCAATGTTAGATTAGGCAACAACTTCATTCAGAATAAATCAAAAACAGGCCAGAATTTATTCTGTGCCTGTTTTTTTTAGATTATAGAGATGTTAAGTAAGATGCATTAAGTTCCCGGTAGGACTGACTTTTCAGGCAATGTAAAACCTTTTTATAAAAAAATGAATGAATACGCAGGGGTCAACAAACAAGTTGTCGTCTATTGTAGTGGAGAGGAGGGGAGAGTTATTGATGAAGCGCGCTTAATCGAACAAATCCGTCAAGGCGATACATCCCAGATGCGCTTGTTGATCGAAAAGTACAGCCAGCATGTATACCATGTGGCCTACTCCGTATTGCGGAACGATCAGGATGCACAGGATGCAGCGCAGGAGGCGTTCATTCAGATGGTTAAATCTCTCCCCGATTACCGATCCGAAGGTTTCAAAACGTGGTTAACCCGAATTGCCTTTCACAAAGCAATTGATGCCAAACGCAAGCTGGGCAGACGAAGCGCTGAGGATCTGGGCGGAGAAGAAAAAATAATAAACATGCCCGGTCGTGAAGAAGATGTTCTTGCCCGCCTTGTACGTGAAGAGCGTCAGGAGAAGTTGCGCGAGCGTATCAATCAGCTGCCTGCCCAGCACAGGGACATTATAACTGCGTATTACTTAAGCGAAAAAAATTATGAGCAGATTGCCCGTGATGCACAGGTGGCAGTGAAAACCGTGGAGTCCCGTCTGTATCGTGCCCGGCAGTGGATTCGAAATCATTGGAAGGAGGATGAGTGGCGTGAGAAATAAAAGAATGTATACCGTCCAGGAATGGACTGATTATATTGAAGGCCGAATGACTGCAAACCAGGCAAGTATGATGGAACAGGTGCTTATGGACGTTCCGGCAGCAATGGACAACTATCTCGAAGCACTCGGCATTCATCGGGAGCTGCCACAACTGAAGGACCCGGTAGGCTTCGCCGATTCAGTCATGAATCAAATTACGGAAATGCAATCCTCCAAGCCAAAGCGCAAATCGCGTTCCGGACGAAGACGTCTCTGGCTGGATCACAAAGTGTTTCATTATGCTGTAGCGGCTTGTCTGACGTTAATCTTCCTCTCCTCAGGGCTATTTGACAAGGTTGCGCCTTATCATAAGTTCCAGGATGGTGATCACAGAGGTTCATTTACGGAAAAATGGACGGAGGCAGCTACTTCATGGCTGGATCACTTCAAGCCTGGACCATAAATTAAATTTATTCGCATTGCCTGAAAAGAAAGGATGAAGACTGTGCAATCAGATCGTAACAAATTACTTGCATTCTTATTAAACCTGATTCCGGGTTTGGGTTTTCTCTATTGGGGTCGACCTGCCAGAGCTGTAATCTATCCATTACTCTTTTTTGGGACAGCTGTTGGTTCGTTTATGCTGGCAATTCTGGTGAGTGAGCGGGAATTAATGATTCTTGGGGCTTTGGGGACCATATTCTTCTGGTGTGTCAGCATGCTGGATATGATTATCGTTCTGCTGCGTGCCCCATCGCCTAATGATGCCCGATACCATGGATATGGCGCACATTACAGTGGACCGCATCAGGGGGCGGCATATCAGGGAGCATACACTGGTCAGGAAGGTCATCTGGGACAGATGGAGATGGACATGGAGGGAATACATCAGCATCAGGGTGGTGAGTATGGTGGCCCCGAAGGGGCTTACGGCCAACCCATGTATCAAAAAGGTAGTGAAAGCGAACGATTTTTTACGATTTTGCTTTCTTTTGTTCCAGGTCTGGGACATCTTCATCTCGGACTGTTACATCGCGGTTTATCATTCCTGATCGCGTTCTTCGGTTCATTTGCCATGATGGTTTTTGTAGCTTCCATTACGAATGAATCCGTATTTCTGATGTTCTTGCTCATTCTGCCTGTCATTTGGGTATACTGCATGTTTGATGCCGTCCAGCACGTGCATCGCAAGCAGGCTGGTGAGGTATTGCAGGATCGTACGTTGTTCGAGGAGCTGGAGATGGGCAGGGCTTCTGGACGGAGAAGCAAAGTGCTGGCAACCCTGTTATCAGCCTTCCCGGGTGCGGGACATCTGTATCTTGGACTGCAAAAAAGAGGCATGCAACTCATGTTCCTGTTTCTCGGCAGTATCTACGTTCTGGACCTGCTTCATTTATCGGTGTTCCTGTTCATGATTCCGTTGATCTGGTTCTACAGCTTCTTTGACGGACTTCAGTGTTCAAGCCGGTATGGCCGCGAACCGTTGACAGATCAACCCATTTTCAAGGATTGGGCTCGTCACCAGCGCCTGATTGGATTCGGAATTGCTGCGTTGGGATTGTACTATCTGTTTATCCGTTTGGTCATTCCACAGCTGAATGAGATGTTCCCGGATGCATTTATGACGTACGAGATTCGTTCGTATGTGAACACCGTCATTGTGTCCTTGCTGCTCATTTTTGGCGGTCTGAAGCTGTTGTTTGGCAAGCAGAGGGGGACGGGTATCCCTAGTGCGGCTCATCGAAATGATGAGGGAGCAGACAGTCTCTTTTTATTCAAGGATCGGGATGATCGATTGTAGAACTTTACAGATTTTTTCTGAATGGGAACAAAGAAATCATAGAAAACAAGAAATTCCCCAAACATAAAAAACACGCCAAGGCCTATGTATATCAGCCTTGGCGTGTTTTGGTTGTGCAGCTTTGATTTCGAATAAATGATTGCTATTTCGTAGCACCCTTTAACAGAAGCTGACGGTACATCACTTCAAATAGGAACTCGAACGCTTCCAAATGACGTTTGGCTTCAAAAGCATCTTTACCCCAGGCATAAATACCGTGGTTACGCAGTAAAATTCCCGGTACGTTGGCATCAAGTACACCTGGCACCAATTCAGCGATAGATGGAATATCTGCAAAGTTAGGTAGAACCGGTACACGAATCTCCGCATTTTCTTCCCAGATGTTGAAAGCCTTGATCAATTCGATGCCTTGAATCGGTACGTGCCCGTCTGCTCCAAAGAATTCACTGATCAGGTTGTTAAATACGGTATGCACGTGGAACACCGCGCCGCATCCGGTTAAACGATAGATTTCGCAGTGAATTAACGTTTCAGCGCTCGGTTTCAGGGTTGTGGTCTCAATGGCTTTACCATGCTTGTCCACAAACAGAAAGTCTTCCGGTGTACGGAGAGATTTGTCTTTGCCTGATGCAGTAACTGCAAAGTAGAATTGCTCCGGGTCGAAGTCGCCCACACGCATCGAGAGGTTGCCACTTGTACCAGGGAACCAGTTACGGCTGGCAAACAGCGCTTTGATATCAGCCAGCTCTTCGAGGACCTGGCGTTTATGTTCCAATGTAATCTTTTCAAAACCCATTTTTACAGCACTCCTTGTGTTTGCTTCTGTTTCATATCTTCCATAATATCGTAGAAGGTTGTGAATGGGACATGGTCCACACCCAGCTCTATACACTTATCCGTCAGAATAGAACGGGAGTAGACAAGATCAGCGATTTTGGCACCTTCAAAATCCGTTAGACTGTCTCCAATGAGGATACGATTATATTGTTCTTCCGGGAATGTACGAATAACCGTCGTTTTACACATGCCGCAGCCATTCTCACAAGGAGGCTGACATGGATTAGGCCATTCAATACGTATGAATTCATCTGTGAAATCTGCCCCGTTGCAATAAACGTGATCCTGTGGAATATCGAATGGAGCGAGCAAAGGCTCAATAAAAAAGTCCATTCCGCCACTGGTGACATTGAATTCAATGCCCTCGTCCCTAACATATGCAAGAAATTCGCTGAAACCTTCTCGGATGCCGGCCTGTCCAAGGACAAATTCCACAATCTCATCTTTCTGCGAAGAAGGCAACAGAGCGAACATCGCTCCCACACCTTCGCGGAGCGAAATTCGCTGTTCAATCGTGTCTTTCATAATCGCTTCAATACCTTCGGGTTTAAAATGTTTCATAATCGCTACGATATTGTCCGAAAGGGTGATCGTGCCATCAAAATCACAGAAAATAACTGTTTTTTTATCACTTCTCATCGTTCGCCACCCCACAGATCCAGTGCACTTTTCAGCTCGGGATGTTCGACTGCATATTCTGCCAGTGGAATGCAACGTTGGGCTGCCTCGATAGCCTGCAAAAATGCCCGTCCGCCTGCCTCAGTGCCCATGGGATGTCCATGGATACCTCCGCCGGCATTAACGATGACATCAGTGCCGAAGTCACGCAGAATAAGCGGTACAAGCCCTGGATGTATACCAGCCGAAGGCACAGGCATGCTGGTTCTGACCGGAAGCTCAGGTGACAGCAATTGTTCTGTAATGGCCATATTCTCTTCCTTCGGCATCGTCACCGATCCGTAAGGGGAAGGGAAGAGCACCAGATCCGCTCCGGCAAGTCGCATCAGCTGCCCCAGCAGGACGGAAGCCGAGATTCCATAGTGTGGTGAAGGATACAGTGCACCTGCAAGCGCAGGGTGAGCCATGATTGGTACGTTGATGTCCGGATCACTGCTTAGTTCGTGCAGCACGTCATATCCGTAAGACAAGACATTGAACAACAGCGCATTTGCTCCTGCCCCTATCGCGCGTTCAGCCTGTTGTTTCAGGCGTGAGGTAGGTCCAGTTAAATTTGCGGCATAAAGAAGTTTCTTACCCGTCTCCTTGCGTGCCTGTTCCGCAGCTTTCATGCAGACTTCGACTCTTTTCTCAATCGGAGTCAGTTTGTTCTCAAACAGAATTTCATCATCTTTGATCAAGTCTACTCCACCAAGAGCTTGGCGAATAAACTGTTCCCTCAGTTCTTCAGCATCCAGTCCAATGACTGATTTAAAGATACTCATTAACAACGGACGATCATGTACACCTAATAGATCACGAACACCATTCAGTCCAAACTTGGGACCGGGGAATGCGCTGAGGAACCCGTCCGAGAATCCAAGCCGTGTCAGTTTGATGCGTCCGTCCATTGAAATTTTGCCAAAGACCGTCACGAGTAGGGCAGGAATGTCACGGCTGAAATTTACATCCGGATAACCGATGGTAATATCAGCGTAACGCTCACCTGGGGCCATGTCCTCGGCTTCATGCACCTCAACGCTGATGACCTCACCCAGATGTTTCTGCATCGCCTCACGCTTGGCCTGAGGCAATTCAGTCCAACTGCCAACGGTCATGCCGACAGCAATGGACTCAGCTTTCTTGCGGAAGTCTGCACGATCATCATGCAGACGATATGTGGCTGTGCACATATTATTCATTTTAAATCTCCTTCCAAAGCAGCTCCCATCTCCCGTGAGCGCTCTGCACAGCGGTTGACGGCTGCGATTACATTTTCAAAGAAATCTCCCTCATCCAGCGTTTTTAGTGCTGCCTGAGTTGCACCTCCCGGGGAGGTCACATCACTACGGAGTTTCATTGGCTCTAAGCCAGTCTGTTGTACCATGCGTGAAGCACCCAGCACGGTCTGAACAGTCAGATCGCGGGATTGTTGGCTGGATAGTCCGCCACGAATACCTGCGGCAATCATGGCCTCCATCAAATAGTATACATAAGCCGGACCACTTCCGGAAATACCTGTGAGCACTTCGAGTTTATCTTCAGGCACGATGGTCACGATTCCAACAGCTTCGAACATCGTCATGACTGTACTGCGCTGTTCATCCGTAATCTCTTCGGAAAAGGCAAGTCCGGTTGCGCCGAGCCCGATTGTACTGGACGTATTCGGCATGGTGCGGGCGATCGGTTGTTTACGTCCCAGTAGGGATTGCATCGTACGGATCGATAATCCGGCAATAACCGAAACGATTAATTGATCCGGCGACAGGAGCGGCCCAAGTTCACGCAGCGCTGCGGCAGCATCCTTTGGCTTCATGCAGAGTACAATAACCGGAGAAGCAGCGAGATGATCCAGCGATTGTGCAGCAGTTCCGGTATGTACGGCATAACGGGTGCTGAGCTCCTCCTGACGTTTCTGGTTGCTTCGGTTCAGCATCGTAATATCCTGAGGACGAACGACAAGGCGGGAAATTAATCCGCGCACGATGGCTTCAGCCATCGCACCTGCTCCGTGAAATGTAATCTTCTGTTGTAATAACGTCTGTTGTTCTTGACTCATATTTATCGTTCCTCCTATATAACTGTAGCTGCGATATTATTGCCGGATTTGTCCATTTCCAGTGATACGGTATTTGGTTGACGTTAATGCAGGCAGACCCATAGGTCCACGAGCATGCAGCTTCTGGGTACTGATCCCAATTTCGGCTCCATAACCGAATTCAAATCCGTCTGTGAAACGAGTAGAAGCATTATGGTATACAGCAGCCGCATCGACATCATGTAAAAAACGTTCTGCATTGCTGGTATCCTTGGTGACGATACACTCTGAATGCTTTGTGCCATAACGGGCGATATGCTCCATCGCTTCATCCAGGTTCTGAACTACACGAATATTTAAAATATAATCATTGTACTCTGTAGCATAATCTTCTTCCGTCACAGAAAGGGCAGAGGGAACGAGACGGCGGACCGTGTCACAACCCTTCAACAGGACATTCGCCTCACGGAGTTGTTCAGCCAGAGCCGGCAGATGCTCCTCCGCGTATACAGCGTGCAGCAACAAGGTTTCCATGGAGTTGCATACGGATGGACGCTGTGCCTTGGCATTAACGGCAATCTCCGCTGCCATGACTGGATCAGCAGATTCATCCACATAAGTATGACAGATACCTGCACCGGTTTCGATCACAGGCACTGTTGCATTGGCGACCACATTGCGGATCAGTGAAGCACCGCCGCGTGGGATGATGACATCGAGCAGTCCATTTAACTTGAGCATTTCGTCCACGGAGGAACGGTCTGCATCCTCAACAAGCTGCAATGCATCAGCTGGCATATCTGTTGTTGCCAGTGCCTGATGGAGTACCTCCACAATTTTGCGATTGGAGGAGAGGGCCGAGGAGCCGCCTCGTAGCAGTACAGCGTTACCTGTTTTGAGGCAAAGTCCGGCAGCATCTACTGTAACATTTGGACGTGCCTCGTAAATGATGCCGATTAGACCGATGGGCACTCTCAATTTTTCAACATGCAATCCGTTCGGACGAGTGAAAGTCTCCAGCACTTCGCCCACAGGGTCCTGCAACTCCACGATCTGACGCAGTCCTTCAGCAATACCGGCGATACGCTCCTTATTCAAAGCGAGGCGATCCAGCATCGATTCTGGCGTACCTTGATGTCTGCCACGTTCCAGATCGTCAGCGTTTGCTGCAATAATGGAATCCGCTTGGGCAATTAATGCGTCCGCCATGACCAGCAGGGCGTTATTTTTTTGTTCTGTGCTCAGTCGATTCAGCTGCGGAACCACGGCTTGGGCCTTGCTCGCTTTTTCCCTGACTTCACTCATCATAAATTCCTCCCATATATAAAGTGGAAACAAAAGAATATTTAATAGCTGTATCATATGATCCTGAGTAGTACACTCGGTAGGATTATAGGTGTTCTATTTTAACGTAATCCACTCGTCTCGATGGATAACCTCAAGTCGATGGATGCTGTTCAACTGCTTCATCACTTCGCCACTTGGCAGTCCTGCGATGAGCCGTAGCTGGTCATCATCATAATTGACGATACCACGACCGAGCAAAGTGTCATCCATACCCAGCACCTCTACAACATCTCCGGCATGGAAGGTACCCAGCACACGTTTGACACCTACAGGCAGGAGACTATGACCACCATGAACCAATGCTTCTTCGGCACCATTATCCACAACGACGGTACCGAGCGGAGTAGACATGAAGCCAAGCCATTGTTTTTTGCGAGAGAGAGCGGCAAGGCGAGTTTCGAAATACGTTCCTTTTCCGGTGCCATCAACCGCTCTTTGCATATCTCCAGGTTCCTTCACACTTCCTACAAAGACAGGTACGCCTCCACGCGTTGCCACTTTGGCTGCATCTACCTTGGATCGCATGCCGCCGGTACCTACGGATGATCCAGAACCGCCAGCATAGGCGTAAATTTCTGCCGTAATTTCGGGGATACGGTCATAACGAAACGCAGATGGATCTTTTCGAGGATCAGCCGTGTACAGACCGTTGGTATCTGTAAGAATGACCAAATGCTGTGCCTTGACCAGATTCGCTACCAGTGCAGACAGGAGATCGTTATCCCCGAACTTCAATTCATCGACAGATACGGTATCATTCTCATTAAAGATCGGAATGACGCGCTGTTTGAGCAGTTCTTCTACCGTCATGCCTGCATTGCCCATACGTTTCCGGCTGTGAAAGTCGGTACGGGTGAGTAGAATTTGTGCTGTAGTAACGCGGTGCGCTGCAAAAGCCTGTTGATATGCCTGCATCAGCAAAGCTTGCCCAACAGCGGCTGCAGCTTGTTTTTCATGCAATTGCTTGGGACGCTGGGGGTAACCAATCTCCCGGAATCCGGCAGCTACCGCTCCCGAAGTGACCAGAAGAACCTCGTGGCCCTGTTCGGCCAAGGCAGCAATTTCTCCAGCAAAAAAAGTAATGGCACTCCGATCTAGCCCGCCTTCTTCCGTAGTAAGCGAACTGCTTCCGATCTTAACTACAATACGTGAGGTCATAATTTCACTTCCTTAAACAATATTAATGATTGACCCTGGAGCAGACCGTTGGGTACAAAAAAAACTCCCGCCCTTTTAATTAAAAAGGACGAAAGTTCGTTACTTCCGCGGTACCACCTTTATTGATGATTGGATCATCCGGCTTCATGCCCTGTAACAGAAGGCACTGTCCTGTGCATCACAGGCCGCTCAGGGGTAGGTTTCGGAGAGAAGCCGCGGTAAATTCTTGCAGCCCGATGGAATTTACTCTCTGGGCGCGGCTGATCCTCTCGTACTGGTCCCGTCATCACGTTTCGTTCAATATTTCCTTATAACATACCATGGAAACTTGGCAGATGCAAAGGGGTTATGCACCTGTAAATTACTTGAATAAATTCAACTTGCCAATCCGCTCCGCTGCTTCCCTTAATCGATCTTCATCACTTAGCAGTCCTGCGCGCACATAGCCCTCACCATGTGAACCGAAACCAATACCCGGTGCTACGGCCACCTTAGCTTCACGCAGTAATACGTCAGCAAAGGAAGCAGAAGTAAAGCCTGCAGGTACAGGCAGCCAGCTAAAGAAGGAACCTCCCGGTTTAGGAGCCTGCCAGCCGATGGATGAGAGTGCATCATAGAAAGCGTCGCGACGTGATTCATAACGTGCAACCAGTGAAGTCACACATTCCTGGGAAGATGTCAGTGCTGCCGCAGCAGCGGCCTGGATGCCTCCGAAGAGGCTCACGTAGATATGATCCTGCAGCAGATTGATTTTGGAGATGATCTCCGCATTACCTAGAGCAAATCCGACGCGCCAACCCGCCATATTGTAGGTTTTGGATAATGTGTAGAACTCAATGCCCACCTCTTTGGCACCTGGTGCCTGCAAAAAGCTCACTGGACGATGTCCATCGAATCCAATTGCACCATAGGCGAAGTCACTGGCTACGACGATTTTATTTTGAATGGCAAACTCTACCGTATCTTCATAGAAGGAAAGAGGGGCAGTTGCTGAGGTTGGATTGTTAGGATAGTTCAGGAACATCAGCTTGGCCTTTTCTCGATCCTCAGTAGAGATTGCTTCATAATCAGGCAGGAATGCATTGGACTCCAGCAGTGGCATAAAAGACATGTGCGCTTTCGCCAGAGCCACACCAGACCAATAATCCGGATAACCTGGATCAGGTACAAGACATACGTCGCCGGGATTGAGCAATACCTGAGGTAACTGGACCAAGCCCGTTTTTCCGCCAAATAAAATCGCAACTTCCGTTTCGGGGTCCAGGTCCACGTTGTAATCTTCTTTGTAACGTTTCGCAACGGCTTCCTTCAGGAAAGCATGCCCGCTAAAAGGCGAATATTTGTGATAGAGCGGGTTCTCAGCCGACTCCTGCAATGTTTTGACAATGTGGGGTGGTGTAGGTGTATCCGGGTTCCCCTGACCCAAGTTAATGACGTCGTGACCACTTGCAATTTCTCGGTTTACATTTTGAACTAGGGAAGCAAAAAATTGTGTAGGAAGCTGTGTCATTACATCGGATGTAGGTATGGTAAAGGCTGAACGACCCGATGATTGAGGTTGATTAGTCATGCTATACATCACTCCGGTTATTAAAGATGGCAATATAGTATTCATTAATTTATCACGTCAATCCCGAGCTGTATAGGGGGAAAACACTTCATGAATACTTGGGAGGAGCCAATATTTAAGTTTTTGTACAAAACTGAAATGAGATATTTTGTTTTGTCCATTGAGATTAGGGGAAATCCTGTTTTATGATAATATTCGATAATGATAATCAATATCATTGGTGAATAGGAACGAAGCACTTATTAGGGGGAGAAATAGAAATGAAAAAGGGTATACGAAATACGGCAGTATTATTGACGGTTACATGGTTATCCATTCTTCTGCTGGCTTGTGGAAATCAGACTTCAACTCCGTCTGCCGGAACGGATGATTCCAAAACGGTCAATGAAACACAGACAAACGAAGATCAGTCCAATCAGGAACAGACGGCATCCGCAGATAACAGTGAGGGTGAAACCCGGATGTTCAAGGACTGGACAGGCCATGATGTAGAGGTTCCGGTTACGCCGAAGCGTGTAATTTATCATGGTGAAGTTACAGGGGACTTGCTAGCGCTGGGCGTTGTACCTGTAGGTATTCTTCGTCAGGAGGGAACAGTATATGATGATCAGGTCGCCCAAGCGGAAGATGTGGGTTTCCCGTTGAGTGTTGAAAAGGCGCTTACCTTGAATCCTGATCTGATCATTTTCTCGAATAGCGATGAGGCACAATATGATCAAATCTCGAAGGTTGCGCCAACGGTTACCTTTGATTCATTTGCGTCATTGGACGACCGCATGCGTATTCTTGGCGATCTTTTGAACAAAAAGCCGGAAGCGGAAGCTTGGATCACGGCCCATCAACAAGCAACGGAAGAGATGTGGAAGCAGCTTCATGAGAATGGACTGAAAGAAGGGGAAACGGCTTCGGTATTCACCATGTATCCTGGTAATCGACTGTTTGTAATGGCCGGAGCAGGATTGCCACAGTTATTATATGGAGCCGATGGGATGAAGCCAACCGCGGAAATTCAGAAAGTGTTAGATGAAGGAATGGGCTTTGCTGAGATTTCTACTGAAAAGCTGCCTGAAATAGCGGGTGATCGCGTATTTATACTGGATCCAGTAACGGATGATGCGAAGCAGTCCACCAAAGAATTGCTGGATAGCCCGATTTGGAAGAACCTACCCGCTGTAAAAGAAGGAAAAGTATATCGCTTTGATCTGGTCAAGGCTTCAAGTGACGCAACTTCAAGAGAATGGCTTTTGAAAGAGTTGCCGAAACAGATGATTCAATAGTCGTTTATAGATAGATACATCATAATATTGTATTGGATTAAGAACGAAAATGCCGACTAAAAAAGAGCCTTCAACATTTCGTTGAATGCTCTTTTTTGTGCTGATTACAGCCAGATCTAGATTAATAACAAAAGCTCGCTTATAATCAGTTCATACAGATAGAATGATAATCATTCTCATTTTAAAAAACGAGGTGAACCACCATGCAGGCTTTGAATGCCGATGCCAGAGGGTTGTATTTTTCAGCATTCATGTTTCGGCTGGATCATCTGGAACAACGAATTGAACAACCAGAACAGGTGATGCTGGAAGTGGCATGTGATAAACATACATTTTTGATCTGCGAAGAAGGGGAAGGTCGCTTATATATAGGATATGAACAGTTTCCTTTTACCACCGGATGTGTTTACCCGCTTTCTCCGGGTGAAGGGTACCAGATTGAACATGGAAACCGATTGAAATTGAAATATATGGTGATATCATTTGATGTTATTCATGTGTTGACGGGAGATCCGGAACAGTATACGCGCCCTGTATTCGAACATAGAAATCAATTGAATGGCTATCCTTATGCCCCGTTAAGTGGGCTGTTGGAGCAAATGTATGCCATTCGGGATTATCAAACAGATGCCGAATATAGCCATTTGAATGCACAGTTTCAGAGATGGATGGAGATGATCATCACCCGGTACACTTCACCAAAAACAGAGCAGAGCATGGAATCCAGACTACACAGTACAATTCAATATGTAGAAGATCATTACGCTGAAGAAATCACAGTAACGAAACTGGCCCGTCTTGCAGATATCCGACCCGTGCAATATACAAACTTATTTAGACAATTAACAGGCCACAGGCCGCTTGATTATGTGAACCATGTACGAATTAAACATGCTAAGGATTGGTTGCGCAAATCCGATGAACCGCTTCGGGATATAGCAACCCGGGTGGGTTTTAAGGATGAGTATTATTTCAGCAGGCGTTTTCGTCAAATGACCGGATTATCGCCTCGTCAATATGACCGATCTATTCAGCAACAAACACTGGTTCAGGATTGGTTGGGTCATGATGTGAATATTCCGTCACAGCCCAAGCGAATTATGTTTTATGGTGATTCCGGTGGAGATTTGCAAGTGCTGGGCATTGGTTTATTAGGAGATCAGGCCTATGATGCGGTTGCCCCGGTTAATGTGGAAGAGGCAGTCCGGATGAGACCAGACCTGATCATTTTCGATAGCACTAACGAACAACAATATGAACAATTTTCCCGAATAGCACCCACACTGGCATATAACTCTCATGCAACGCTGGAAGATCGAATTTGTAGGGTGGGAAGCTGGTTTAGCAAGCAATCAGAAGCTGAAAAATGGCTCTCCTCCTATCAGCAACGTATGGAAAAGATGTGGATGAAGATTCATGCTTCAATTGAACCGGGGGAAACGGTGTCCGTATTCACCTATCATCGGGGTGCCCGATTATTTGTCATGGGCAATATTGGTCTGGCCTCACTCTTGTATCATCCGATGGGATTCAGACCCGTTACGAAAGTGAAGGAGGCGCTTGTCGCGGGCAGAGCGTATAAGGAAATTTCGTCTGAAGCGATTCGTCAGTATGCCGGTGACCATATATTTGTCTTGCTTCCTGAAGACGTTATTGCAATGCAGGCCACAGAGAAGTTGATGCAGAGTCCAAACTGGCGAGCACTTACAGCCGTGCAGAAGGGGCAGGTGTACGAAGTGGAAGAAACAACATGGAATTTGGGCGATGCACTGACGAGCAACCGTTTGTTAACTTTGTTGCCCGAGTTATTATGTAGGAGTTCAGAACGAAAACAGGTTGCAGATGTTTGAATGATCAAGCTATGATTACAGGTATTACGGTTCAGAGGAGTGCTGGTTATGACAGAACAACAAGGGGAAATGCGTGTAGCCCTGATTCAGGGCGATATTCAGATCGGAGACCCTGAAGCCAACCATAAACATATGCAGTCTTTGCTCGAAAGAGCGGTAGAACAGGTTCCCGACTTGGGATTGGCTGTGCTGCCCGAGATGTGGAATACGGGATATGCTTTGGAACAAATTCATGAGCTTGCTGACCCGGAGGGCCAGAAATCAAGAGAGTGGCTCGCGACTTTTGCCCAAAAACATCGAATCTCCATCGTTGGCGGTTCCATTGCGGAGAAACGTGATGGCCAAATCTTCAATACAATGTACGCCTATAATAGTGAAGGAAATCAGGTGACACGTTACGATAAATTGCATTTGTTCCGCCTGATGGATGAAGAGAAGTATTTGCAGCCTGGTGCAGAACCGGAAATATTTGAATTGGAGAACGGCCTCACCGCTGGAGCTTCAATCTGTTACGATATCCGTTTCCCTGAGCTTGCTCGAACACTTGCCTTGAACGGAGCCAAAGCATTAATTGTCCCCGCTGAATGGCCGAACCCGCGCTTGCATCATTGGCGCACACTGCTTACAGCAAGGGCCATTGAGAATCAGATGTACGTTATTGCCTGCAATCGCGTAGGGAAAAGCGGAGACACCGAATTTTTCGGGCATTCCCTCATTATTGATCCTTGGGGTGAAATTGTGGCTGAAGGTGGAGAAGGAGAAGAGATCGTGACCGGAATTATCTGTCCTTCACTTGTGGATGAGGTTCGTGGCCGTATTCCGGTATTCGAAGACCGTAGACCTGGCATTTATTTTGGCAGCAAATAAAAATCTGTAATTTTCCAATAAAGTGTTTATTCATCCGGGAGGCGGGTAATGATAACTATCCCGTCACCAAGGAGGATGATCAATCAATGGACAACCATGTGAAAGATACGCTCAGGAGACTGGAACAGGAAAACACTAGGGTAGATCACTTGAGGCCATTCTTAGAGAATGGGGCAGGAGGGCTATCACCACCTGAACAATCTGTTCAGGACGAAGGCCGCCTTGTGAATCAACAGAACAGGCTGACAAGTGAACGTAATTTGCGAAAATAAACCGCCAAACTTGAAATTCTCATATGTACGTTTTTACGTTAACAATTCAATGATGATTTAGCAACATTGTACTGTAACGATGATGTACTGCTAATACCATGTAAGAACTTTATCCTGCGGATGCGGGAGACGAGTATAGAACAAAGGCTTGGCCCTTATGGGTCAAGCCTTTGTTTATTTTATTGCCATGTATGGCGTGCTATTTCGCTGACCGTCCAATTATTCTCCTTGAGAGAGCTCGGCTACGGTTTGTTGAAAAGTATGAATGAATGCCTCCGCGGCTTTGGAGAGAACCCGTCCTTGGCGGTATGCAACTACAAGGGTACGACTGGGCGTTGGCTCAGCTAGCGGTACGTAAACAGGAACAAATTCACTGCGGGGCGCACGGGCAATAAAGCGCGGAACCAGTGTAATCCCCATACCTGTAGCCACCAGTGACTGCACCGTCTCAATATTTGTACTCTCAAATACCACATTGGGGTCAAACCCAGCTTCCTCAC
This sequence comes from Paenibacillus taichungensis, assembly GCF_050994985.1. Classification (NCBI taxonomy): domain Bacteria; kingdom Bacillati; phylum Bacillota; class Bacilli; order Caryophanales; family Paenibacillaceae; genus Paenibacillus; species Paenibacillus taichungensis. Next base: position 1,598,655 of record NZ_CP194720.1, read on the forward strand.
ACAGATCAAATGTAAGTTTGCGGAAGCCTTGTCCTTTCTTCAGCACAACAAAGGGTTCATCTCGAAGCTCTTCCATCCGTACTGGAACTGGATGCTCCGGATCTCCTCTGCGTGCTAGAGGGTGATTTGGGGGAACCGCCAAGTCAATTCGCTCTTCACCAATCGTTACATAAGATAGGCTTGGCTCCTGCAATGGGAGCGAGAGCAGGCTTAAGTCAGCCTTGCCACTAGCCGTCAACTTTTCAAGCGTCAGCCCGGAGTCTTCCAGCAAGGTTACTTCAATCTCGGGATAGGCCTGCTGAAATGCGGGAAGCACATGCGGAAGCAGGTGGGAGCCAGTGATCGGCATGCTGCCTACAACGACTTTACCTTTGCGCAGCTGGGAGATGTCCGACATTTCCTGTCTTAGCAGCTCGACTGCATCAATTATTTTCTGAGCCTGCTCTACAAAAGTCACCCCTGCATGGGTCAGTTCCACGGTGCTGGTATTACGCTGAAATAACAGTACGCCCAGTTCCTTTTCAAGTTTGGATAGCTGCTGACTTAAAGAAGGCTGAGCAATGTGCAGCTTCTCAGCTGCCCGGGAGAAATTCCGCTCTGCCGCAATCTGCAGCGTATATTGAAGTTGTCTGAATTCCATATGCACACGTCATTCCTTTCGTTATGCCATTATTATATCACTACAAATAAGAAATGATTAGTTTAACTGAAACGCTTAAACTGCTTACAAAGAGTTAATGCAACACAGGCAAAACTATAACAAAAAGAACTGTCCCAAGGGAGTGAAAAGCGTGAAGTCCAATTCTGCAACGAGCATTAAAAGAAACCTATTGGGAATCCATTGGACTCAAGATCATTCCATGCTAAAAAAGAACACGGCTGCATCTAAATGGCGTACTAATCTGATAGCCATTTTCTTTCCTAGAGCGCTTTTTGATGACAAGTATCTGATTGGTGTAAGTCAATTTGTTTAGCAAATGGCTCCGAAATCCTTTCATTAATTTTTTCTTAGCAGTAAATCTTAACTTATGAAGACGTTAACGGATGTAAATTCATCTGGCTAACGTCTTTTTTATTGAATAGTCAGGAATAAACACTTGCACTTACTTAATAATTACTTATAATAACTTGAAATAATTAAAATAATGCTTATAATTACTTAAAAGGAGGTGCATGTATTGTGTATCAAGAGGAAAGATTGTTAAAAATACTCGAATACTTGAAACAACACCAATCGATGAGTGTTACAGATATATGTACGCTGTTTGAAGTATCAAGGGATACTGCACGAAGGGATATTGTTAGATTAGTACAAGAAGGCGTTGTGATTCGAACTCATGGGGGGCTATCGTTACCTGAGTTACAGAAAGAAATGCTGTCTTATCAGGATCGTTTGATTGATGAATCCGAGAGTAAGAAAAAAATAGGGAAGTTTGGGGCAAAACTTATCCAAGACCATGAGACTGTGATTTTAGACGTATCAACCACAGTGCAATTTGTAGCAGAACAAATTAGCGCAAAAAATTGTACGGTGGTCACACACTCGATTGATAACGTAGGGATCTTGTCCAATCGAGAGGATCTTCAAATCTATATTCTCGGTGGTTACTTGAATGTAAAGCACCGCTTTTTATATGGTTCTTCCATTATCGATAAACTAAGTGAAATTCGTGCTGATAAAGCCTTCATTGGAGCATCGGCGATCCGGTCTGATGGACTTTATTATCCATATGAAGAAGATGCCCGGGTAAAGAAAGAAATGGCCAGAAGATCTGATCAGGTTATCGTAGTAGCCGATCACACAAAATTTAACGGCAAATCTATTCATCGGCTGGACTTTGATTTCGTTGATATTTTAGTCACAAATCTGGAACTCCCGAGTGAGATCAGAGAAGTTCTGGATCAGAAGAACATCACTGTTATTGAGTGTCAGGAAGAAAATGAAGAGGTTCGAAAGCAAGACTGATAACCATCGGGAAGAGGAGGATTTTTATGGATTATATTTTGCATAATGTACAAATGGCACTTCGCAATCGTATCGTTCCATCAGCCAATGTGTGGATTTCTGAAGGGAAAATCATGAGGGTAGACACAGGTGATCTTCCTACGCTAGAAGGAGAGTATGAACGGATTGATGGAAGAGGACATTTGCTAGTCCCAGGAATGATAGATGTCCATATCCACGGTGCCAATGGCTTTGATATGATGGACGGTACTGAAGAGAGTATTCAAGAAGTTTCACGCCAATGTGCTTTAACGGGGTGTACCTCATTTCTGGCTACATCTGTTAGTTCTACGATGGAGGATCTTCTGAAAATGATTCGTAGTGTCAAGCGTGTAATAGGACAAGAAGTGGGAGCAAAGATCGCAGGAATTCACTTAGAGGGACCGTATCTGAACCCGAAGCGAAAAGGAATGCAGAATGAAAAGTATTTGCGGCATCCCAACATAGAAGAAATGAAGATCATTTTCCAGGAAGCAGAGTCACTCATTAAGATGGTTACTATTGCTCCCGAGCTGCCGGGAGGAATGGAATTGATTTCTTTTTTGAAAGAACGGGGAGTAGTTATAGCGATCGCTCATTCGGATGCCACATATGAGGAAGCCAAACAAGCCTTTGCATCAGGTGCGAGTCATGTTACGCATTGTTTTAATGGCATGCGGCCGATCCATCATCGAGATCCGGGTCTGATTGTGGCTGCTTTTGAAGAGAAACATGTAAGTCTTCAAGCTATCGTGGATAATGTCCATCTGCATCCTGCTATTATTCGACTGATGCATAACCTGAAAGGACCTGAAGGAATGGTCTTGATCACAGATGCTTTACAAGCAATGGGTATGGGCGATGGGAATTATCTATTTGGAGGCCATCATGTCACGGTATCGGGTGGCATTGCAAGACTGGAGGATGATACACTGGCCTCCAGTACAGTTACCATGAATGAAGCCTTACGTTATACTGTCGAAACCGGAATTCCCTTGATAGATGCCGTACAGATGGCTTCAACTACGCCGGCCAATATTCTTGGATTTCAACAAAAGGGGGAAATTTCCTCTGGTTTCGATGCCGACCTGGTCCTATTGGATGATGAATTTCAGGTTCTCTGGACGATGGTGGGCGGTCAAATTCTATAAATCACTATTATTTGCGATTCTACAGAGAAAGTCCATTAGATAAGTCTAGTGGGCTTTACATAAATAAACCCAAGAACCCCTTTTTATAAGGGGTTCTTGGGTTGGGAAAAGAAATTTCGACTTGAATTGGGGTGAGAAAAGTGAGTGATTGTAATGGATGGATCCGCTAACGTATTGCCTTACAGAATCCATTGCCGATATTGAAGAATTGGGCATTTTATTTTCTTTAATGATTGGTATTCCAGTGATTTTGCTATTAAGACTTAAATTGTTTGCGGAAGCAGAGAGGCGAGATGCCCATCACTATTTTGAAGGTTCTTCCAAAATGGGAAGTGTTATCAAACCCGACCATTCCCGCAATTTCAGTAACATTAAAAGAAGAGCCCACGAGCAAATCACGAGCTTCTTTAATACGGATGTTATTGATATATTCTATGAAGCTGAACCCTGTGGATTCTTTAAAAGTTCGGCAAAGGTAGGAAGAGCTTATGTCGAATTGCCTTGAAATCTCACAGAGCTTAAGCGGTTCCATATAATGTTGATTTACATAATTAACGATGTCTAGGACTTTCTTGTGTGTACGATTGGATTCCACCAATGGAGCGACAAGGCTGTCAAATAGTTTACGGTTAAGATAGAGGAGCAACTCTACCAATAATATTTGTTGGTACTGTTCATATCCGCGGGCTTGCTTTTTCCCTTCCTGGATCATCTTCTGAAAAAGCTGTTCGATGAAATGCTGATCCTTTCCGGTCATCTTCAAAGCACGGTAATCACTTTTGAACAATTCGAGCAGACCCTCACATTGACCACTGGTGCAGAAATGCTGCAGGAATTCTTTCTTAAACAGAAGTGTAACTCGTTCATATATATAGCAGCCGGAATTAACCAGTTTGTGCCTTTCGTGAATATCCATAAATAGCAGTGTTCCGCCCGCAACCTGGTAGGTTCTATCACCTATATAATAATAAAAATCCCCGGATATTAAATACAGAATCTCATATGCATCATGATAGTGCCTTGAAGGCATGCTGGTGTATACCTGTTTCTTGCGGCTGACATCAAAAAGAGCAGACTCATAAAATACCGGCTTCATTCAGCACCTCCTAAGAGGATTGTAGACTTGATCCAAGGTTCATAGCAATATATGTATGAAAATTTAATAATTACAAGAAAATACGTGCTGTATGGTTAATTTTTTTGAGATAAGCTTGAATGGAATTTATTAATCGTTAAAAAAGGAGGGGGGCGTGCTTGGATAGGTTTGGGGATAGGGTTCCTATTTCTAAAAGTTAAAGCGCTTATACTATTTAATTAAGGGAGAGATTGCGGTGCTTAATTCAATGAACAGTAAGGTTTTCAAGAAGATGAAATTTTCATTGATGATCCTGCTCAGTTTTTCAATGATTTTTTCTTATGGCTCTCTGTCCAATGCGTCTCAACAGAAAAGTTATGCGGCAGGGAACCCTAATTCTAATTTCTCACCTGCAACACTTCAATTCTTACGTGCCAACACAGGTCTGGATGGTGAGCAGTGGAACAATATTATGATGCTTGTCAATAAGCCGGAGCAGGACGATCTGAACTGGACCAAGTTTTACGGATATTGTGAAGATATTGATGATAACCGCGGGTATACGATTGGAATATTCGGTGCGACTACAGGCGGCTCAAATGATACCGGTCCCGACGGTCCGGATCTGTTCAAGGAATATGACGCTGTCAAAGGCGCGAGTAATCCTTCGGTTAAGGGAGCATTGGCCCGGATCGGTGTCAAGGGTTCGATGAAAGGGAAGATCCTCGAAATCAATGAAAGCGAAAAGAGTTTCTGCAAAAAGATCGGCAATTTGCAAAATGATCCCGAGTGGAGAGAGGCTATGTGGAAAACGTTCTACAATGTTTATATTAAGTACAGTGTGGATCAGGCCCGCAAACGCGGCTTTAACTCGGCATTAACGATTGGTTCCTTCGTGGACGCAGCGCTGAACCATGGAGCGACCGGCGGTTCTGAGACTCTTCAAGGGCTTTTGGGTAAATCAGGAAGCAGCACGGATGAGAAGACTTTCATGACCAAATTCTATAAAGAACGGACCAAGATTGTGGATACGAATGATTACAACTCTCCGCCTAACGGAAAGAATCGTGTGAAGCAGTGGAGCAATTTGCTGAACATGGGAGAGACAGACCTGAAGGGCGCAGATTCTGCAGTACTTCAAGTTACCAACTGGAAACTCCAATAACAGGAGGGAGATGGGGCGAATGGACAACAACCAATCTTATCTCAAGAACAGATTTTCCAAGGTAATCAGTATATTGGTTATAGGTTTGCTGCTTGGCATGGAGTTGACCGGTTTTGTCTCAGCAGGAAGGGAAGGAAATGAGGAAGATCTTGCAAGTGAAGCAACTCCAGTTCAGGAAACGATTGCCCAGTGGATTTTTAAAGACAAAGGTGAGAACGGCGTATTTCCGGCTACCGGCGGGATATATCAAACAGCTTCATCCATTCGTGATGTAGGAACAAATACGGATGCATACACCTATGAGTCAGGTGAGAACAGCGTACGCAACCAGGGCTGGCATGAAGGTACGGGCATTAAATATTGGTTTGCCAAGCTTTCGACCAAAGGCTTCGAAGGTATCGTCCTCTCTTCACAGCAAACATCTTCAAGTACTGGACCTAGGGATTTTAAGGTGCAATACAGTACGAATCAGCAGGAATGGACAGATGTTTCGGGCGGTAAAACTGTTCTTGCCCAAAACAATTTTAATTGTTCCAATAATTCCTGCAAATTAACGAACCTCGCATTGCCTGCGGAAACAAACAATCAAGATGTACTCTATATCCGCTGGGTGGTAAACTCTACGAAAAGTGTAAGCGGGGGAACGGTGTCCAACTCAGGCTCAAGCAGAATCAAAGATGTGGTAATTAAAGGAAAACGCATCAGCGGTGAACCCGGGAACACTCCCACACTTGAGGTAAGCAAAACTCCCGCTTCAGGGGCTGCAGATGTTTCCCTTAACGCAGAGATCACAGTGAAGTTTAATAAAGCTATTAGTCTTGCTAGTGGTCATCAAGTTGTAATCACTGAAAACAATGCCCCTCTTACCAACATCTCTGCCTCGCTCCTCGGTCAAGACATGGTTAAAGTCAGCCATCCTAATTTTACTGCCGGCAAAACTTACAAGGTGACCATCCCTAAAGAGCTTGTTAAGGGGACTGGGGACGGCCGGACACCGGACAACGATATTACCTGGAGCTTTAAGACGAAGTCTCCAGATACCGGCAACAAAACACCAACGCTGCTGAACATGACTTTTAATGGGGACCCCAAGACAAGTATCGCCTTTGACTGGTATACGGCCGAAACCGTAAGAAGTACAGTAGTGCAAGTAGTGGAGGCCTCCAAAGCCGGAGGAAGCGAGTTCCCGGAACAACTGGCAACTTCGTATGAGGGTAGCTCAACAGTTATTGAAACCTTAATGACGTCAGGAGACAGAAGTTCCAAAAAGTATAAAAAGTTCGCCAGCCACAAGGTTATTGCAACCAGTCTTAAGCCTGGAACCAAATATATGTATCGCGCTGGTAACGGTGATGTGGACGGCTGGAGCGAGACGGGTTCTTTTACCACAGACAAGGCGGATAATCAGGATTTCCATTTCCTCTATGTAACCGACACCCAAGGCTCAAGTAAATCCAATTTCGATCTGTGGCAGGATACTTTTAAGAGAGCTATTGAGAAAATGGTAGATCCAAAGTTTGTTCTTCTTACAGGGGATCTAACGGATGACGGTGATTTGGAGCAGCTGTGGCAATGGTTCTTGGGTGTGCCGAAAAAAGAATTTGCCAATGTGCCTTTTGCTCCGATAATTGGCAACCATGAGATAGAGGACTATCCGAATAATAATTTTTATAACCATTTTAATCTTCCAAAAGATGTGGGGACTGGTGCTCATGACGGGTCGGTGTATGCTTTTGAATACGGCGATGCCCTGTTTATGCAAATCAATTCCCAGTACGAAGGGGAGGTCAAGCCGTACAAAGCCGATATTCAGTTCACGAAGCAATTGGACTGGATGCGGAATCAGGTGGCAAAGACCGACAAGAAGTGGAAATTCGTCTCTATGCATAAAGGAGCTTATTCTTCTGGGGATAATGCTTCCGCAGAAAGCGAGCGGGTAGAATTTTACCGAAAATATCTGATTCCTGTATTTGATGAGCTGGGTGTGGATATGGTGTTTGAGGGACATGACCATATGTATATGAGGTCTTTTCAAATGCTGAATAACGTTCCTATTAAGAATGTCATTACCGATGAGCAAGGAAATGTGCTGAATCCCAAAGGGACCGTATATCTAATGGGCAACTCGGCCGCTTCGAAATTCTATGCTCTTAATCCAGATGCAGACACGTTTTTTGCAGCAAAAAACGATCAGCCCAACAAGAAAATGTACCTGGATGTTTCCATTACAAGCGACGTGCTGAAAGTTACATCCTACACAGCAGTTAAAGATAAACCCCTTGCCGTCTATGATGCTTACAGTATTAAACGGACGGACGTCAAACCCTGCACAGTCGAAAATCTAAGTGCAGTAAGACAGTCAGCGAACCGTGCAGTTCTTTCGTGGAAAGCGCCAGCAACTAGCTCTGAGCCGGTGCGAGGTTACCGGATTTACGAGAAGAATGATAAAGTCAGCACGAATTGGAGCGTGTATGTGCCGGCGGTCAGCGGTCAAACAAGTTACAGCTATACTTTAAACGGCATAGACTCTGCTAAAGCCTATAATTTCGTTATTAAAGCAGTGGGGATAAGAAGTAATTCACTTCCAGCAGAGGCAGGAATGCAATGAATGGATAGATGTGGGGAATACGGGAGGTAGCGATCGTACTTTTTTTCAAGACCTCAATCTGCAGATCCGTTGTCTCATTTATTTCATTCGGTTATTCATATGTCGTTTGTATTGTGTGTGGACGGAACGTCTAGAGCTGGTGAGAATTAGTCATCGCAGCCCTGGCATCAGGGCTGCTTTTTTTCTATTAAACATAAAAAGCATTGACATTGAAGTGACTGGAACGTAGTATAGGACTTGCATGATAATGATAATTGTTATCAATTGAAGCCTCTGCATATAGCAGTGGTTTATTTGCTTTTCCCTCATTATAGGTTAAACCTATTACATCTATAGATATTATATCTTGGAACAATGAAGGACAGGGTGATATATTTATGTCATTCAAGAGCTTCACTTTTAAAGGAACTACTGAGGCTCTTCCAAGGACCGAACTTATGATGAGGTGAAAATGATGAGTAAAAAAACGATGTTTGAGAAAATTTGGGAAAATCACGTGATTCATCAGGAAGAAGGCAAACCAAGCATTTTGTATATCGATCTGCATTTGGTACATGAAGTAACATCCCCACAGGCTTTTGAAGGTCTACGTCTGAGCGGCCGTAAAGTTCGTCGCCCTGAGCTGACATTTGCAACAATGGATCACAACGTTCCAACGAAGGATCGTTTCAACATTACAGATCCAATCTCCAAACAACAAATTGACACACTTTCACAAAACTGCCGTGACTTCGGCGTAAAACTGTATGACCTGGATACGATTGATCAAGGTGTCGTACACGTTATGGGTCCTGAACTCGGCCTGACTCATCCAGGTAAAACAATTGTATGTGGTGACAGCCACACGTCCACACACGGCGCATTTGGCGCACTTGCATTCGGGATTGGTACGAGTGAAGTAGAGCATGTTATGGCAACCCAATGTTTGCAGCAAGCCAAAGCCAAAACGATGGAAGTTCGTTTTGTCGGTAAACGTAACCCGGGTGTAACCGCGAAGGATATGATTCTCGCAGTCATCGCCAAATACGGTACAGACTTCGCTACTGGATATGTTATTGAATATACGGGTGAATCGATCCGTGAACTGAGCATGGAAGAGCGCATGACCGTCTGCAACATGTCCATTGAAGGTGGAGCAAGAGCGGGCATGATTGCTCCAGATGAAACAACATTTGAATATCTGCGTGGACGTGAATACGTACCTGCCGATGGCCAATTCGATGAAGCGGTTGCTGCCTGGAAAGAGCTTGTAACCGACGAAGGTGCTCAATTCGACCATGTGGTTGAAATCGATGTAGAATCCTTGATTCCGCAAGTGACTTGGGGTACTAGCCCAGGTATGGGAACCGACATTTCTTCGAAAGTTCCTGTTCCGGCTGAACTGCCAACTGAAAACGAACGTAAAGCCGCTGAAAAAGCGCTTGAATATATGGGCTTAGAACCTGGAACACCAATCTCCGAAATTCCAGTTGATTATGTATTTATCGGTTCATGCACGAATGGACGGATTGAAGATTTGCGTGCTGCTGCACAGGTAGCCAAGGGTCACACCGTATCCAGCAATGTTACAGCGATCGTTGTACCAGGCTCGGGACGTGTTAAAATTCAGGCGGAAAAAGAAGGTCTGGATAAAGTCTTCACAGAGGCTGGATTTGAATGGCGTGATGCCGGATGCAGTATGTGTCTGGCAATGAACCCGGATGTATTGAAACCAGGACAACGTTGTGCATCGACTTCCAACCGTAACTTTGAAGGACGTCAGGGACGCGGAGGACGTACTCACCTCGTATCTCCTGCAATGGCTGCAGCAGCAGCGGTTAAGGGACACTTCGTAGACGTACGTGACTGGAATTTCAAAACGGAAGCAGCTATCTAACAACGAACGGATTGAAGGGAGAACGAATGATATGGAAGAATTCAAAACACTGCAAGGCATCGTTGCACCGGTAGACCGGGTCAATGTAGATACAGATGCAATCATTCCGAAACAATTTTTAAAACGGATCGAACGGACCGGATTTGGACAATTTTTGTTCTACGAATGGCGTTTTGACGAAGAGGGTAACAATAATCCTTCTTTTGAAATGAATAAACCACGCTACGAAGGGGCATCCATTCTGATCTCACGCGCAAACTTTGGTTGCGGATCTTCTCGTGAGCACGCACCATGGGCAATTATGGACTACGGATTCCGTTGTGTAATTGCACCATCCTATGCGGATATCTTCTATAATAACTGTTTCAAGAACGGGATCTTGCCGATCAAACTGTCGGAAGAGCAGGTTGAGGATCTGTTCCAGCGTACAGCGACACATGAAGGCTATGAGATGAATGTAAATCTGGAAAACAAAACGATTACAGATGCATACGGACTGCATATTGATTTTGATCTGGATGAGCATCGTCGTCAATTCTTGTTGCAAGGACTGGACGATATCGGTCTGACTCTTCAACATGATGATGAAATCGCTGCATATGAACAGCGTCACGCGGCAAAGCTGTTTGGACAAACGGCCTCAGTCTAATCTTTCATCTGTAATTTGTATTTCAAACCTCCAATCGTGCAGGGAACTTCACCGTTCCTTGGATCGAATTGGAGGTTTTTTTGCATTTGGCAATGATGCAATTATGTTTTCGAGTTATAGGATATTCCGACTAAATATGACAACGTTGTAACCGGATGACGTGACAATATCTGATAAACTGATTAGTAGATTATGGAAGGGTAGATAGAGTCGAGTGTTGCATCACAGCGAATCAGGTCGAAGGTTCAAAAGACAAACAGAATGGTGGTTGATGTATGAAGAAATGGTCGGCAGCAGTCTTTGTTTTTCTGTTCCTGTGTTTATTTCCTGTCATGGCAAATGCCGATTCGTCTCCCTCGATTGTGCTGGACGGTGTGACCATTAACCAGCAGTCGGGAGCTCCAGCCGAGAATACTGGCAAAACCGTGATGGTGCCCATTCGGATCGTTTCTGAAAACCTCGGTTATCAGGTGAAATGGGAGAAAGCCACTCAGACTGTTCGTATTCTCAAAGGTAACAGCAGTATCCAGATGACGGCAGGCGAAGATGCGGCCACCGTGAATGGAAATCGGGTGAATCTCGATTCTCCGCCTCTAATTAAACAGGGGACTACACTGGTTCCGTTACGTTTTGTCGGTGAAGGCATGGGTCTTCAGGTGGGATGGGACAATGGAACCAAGACAGTAAGCCTATTAAGTATTCCTCCTGTAGCAAGTATGGAAGGTGAAAATGACCCGGTGGAAGCTCCTGTACCAGAAGGTCTGTCAGAGCTTCAAAGTATCAGCTTCGGCGGGGATCGTTTGATCTTGGCGACGAACGGGAAAATCACACCAAAGGTTTCCAGTCTCAATGGACCTGATCGTATCATCGTAGATCTGCCCGGCACCACATTTGCTAAGGAGTTCATCCAGGGACAGGCTTCCAATCCGGATGGCAGCGGAACTCTTCTGGTTACGGATTCATCGCTGGTATCCAAGGTGCGATATGCAATGTTCAGCCAAACGCCTTCAACGGTGCGTGTGGTCCTTGATCTGAGTCAGGTGGCGACTGCCAAATGGTCACTGGGCGAGAACAACGTGTTGCTTGTTGACCTTGCGGCGAGTAATGGAGAACCAACAAGTCAGCCTGCTGTTCCAACCAATGATGGCAAAAAGGTTGTCATTATTGATCCAGGACATGGTGGACGACAGTCGGGGGCCGTCAGTGTGACAGGCGCCTATGAGAAGGACTTTAATTTGGCTGTGGGACTCAAAGTTCAGGCACTTCTGCAACAACATACGGAGATTCAGACGGTGATTACAAGGCAGGATGATACCGAATTATCCCTGCAGCAGCGTGTAGATATCGCCCAACTGAATCAGGCGGATATTTTTGTGTCGATCCATGGAAACAAGTTTACAACTCCTGTTCCTAATGGAATTGAAACGTTGTACAGTCGTAAAGATAGCAAGGATTTGGCCGACATTTTACACAAGCATGTGTTGCAGATTACAGGATTTAAGGATCGGGGAGTCAAAACGGCAAGTCTGCATGTAACCCGTGAAACAACGATGCCCGCAGTTCTGATTGAACTTGGATTTCTAAGTAATCCAGCTGATGAAGCAATGATGCTGACTGAAGATTATCAGAACAAATGTGCACAGGCCATCGTAGACGGAATTGTAGAATATTTGGGTCTTTAATGTGGGTTGTGCGCAAATATGAAGGTCAGGGTAGTCCGTTGTTTCGAGATGCATAATTGATAATTAAGGAAAAATTCAGACAATAAAATGTAGAAAAAGCTTGATTTGACAACGTTTTTTTTCTGTTATGTTGGAATATATTCGCAACTTTTGAGAGTACGAGGCGTCTAATAGGTGTCTGGTAATGCCTCAGTGGTCAGTCGGAGCTGAAGGTTCACAACATGCGGCAAAAAAATATGAGAATGGTAGGGGTGAAGGATGAAGAAGTTCGGTTTTTTGGTACTGTTATTTGTCTTTGGGCTCGTTTTCCCGGGCTATAGTCATGCAGCAGCAGATACGCACATTATCCTAGATGGGAAAGAAATTGTGCAGCCTTCGGATGCCAAAGCGGAAATCATCAATAGCAGTGTGATGGTTCCGATTCGGGTTATTTCGGAGAGCCTGGGATATGGTGTGGACTGGAAACAGGCAACAAGCACCGTGACTATTAGCAAAGACAACACTGCCATGCAGATGATTGTTGGACAGAAGACGGCAACGGTGAACGGCAGTAACGTGAACCTGGATGCCCCGCCACTCGTGAAAAATGGAACCACACTTGTGCCTTTAAGGTTCATTGGTGAGCAAATGGGTCTTAAGGTGGGTTGGAACAATACAACGAAGACGGTAACATTAGTTACCCAGAATTCAGGTTCCGGAAACGGGACAACCACTCCTCCGAACTCTGGTAATGATGGTGGAGGATCGGATCAGGAAGGTCTTGTACTGGTGAACGGCATCAGCTTCAGTGACAACCGCTTTTTGATTGCAACAAGCGGAAATACGAAGCCGAACGTCTTCACGATGACAGGACCGGATCGAATCGTTATAGACTTGCCAAATACCGCATTCGCTGACTCTTTTAGTGAAGGACAAGCTTTGGACAGCAACCAGAATGGACAGCTTGTAGTGAGTGGATATCCGGATGTGTCGAAGATTCGTTATTCCTTGTACAGCAATAGTCCTTCTACTCTTCGTTTTGTCATTGATCTGAGCAATGCCAAAGGTTATGACGTGCAAAGTGACTCCGGTCTGGTTATGATTGATCTGAACAAAGAAGGCACTACAACACCGCAACCTCCTGTTGGAAACAACGGCAAAAAAGTTGTTGTTGTAGACGCTGGACATGGTAATCAGGACCCGGGAGCCATCGGTGTAACCGGCAAGAAGGAAAAAGACTTCAATCTGGCAATGGCTCTGAAAGTGGAAGCATTGCTGAAAAAAGAATCTAACATTGACGTTGTGCTGACGCGCAGCGATGATACATTTTTGGCTTTGAGTGAACGAGTAAAGATCGCAGAAAAATTGAAGGCGGATATCTTTATTTCCATTCATGCGAACAGCGGGTCTGCAGCGGCAAACGGTGTGGAGACGTATTACACTCGTTCGAATAGCAAGGCATTGGCTACGGTGATGCACAAGTATCTCTTGCAATCATCTGGCCTGAAGGATCGCGGAGTAAAAACGGCAAGTCTCCACGTAACCCGTGAAACAACGATGCCGGCTGTTTTGCTGGAAGCCGGTTTCCTAAGCAACAAGAGCGATGAAGCCGCATTGTTCACTGAAAGTTTCCAGAACAGTGTAGCCAAAGGGATTGTTGCAGGGATCAAGGAGTATCTGGGAATTAAATAAGGGTTCAACCCTTATGATCAGGAGGCGGAGTTAGAATGAACAAAAAATTATGGATTGCAGCGCTGCTGGTAACGGTTATGACAGTTGCTGCTGGATGTGGAAGCAAGCCAACAGCTGCTCCAGCTCCAAATCAGACTCAAGGTGCGGGAACAGAGAATAATGCGCCTGAGGATCAGAATGAGACGGATATTACTGAACCTGTAACTGTGGATCCGGAGGATACAACGACAACGACACCGGATACCACTGAAGGCACTAATACGGAGGGTACAACGACTCCATCGGGTGGAACTACTTCAGAGAAACCTGGAAGTTCCGAAAGTAATGAGAAGAAGACCATTGAAGTGTACTACACAGATCTGGAAGAGTTGGAATTGCACAAAGCATCGGCAGATATTTCTTATGCTTCTGATGAAGCCAAGTACAAGGCTGCATTTGCAGCGCTGCAACAAAGCAAGGACGACAAGCTTGTTCCGCTTTGGGCTAAAGAAATTGAATTGAAATCTGTTCAGTTCAAAGACGGTGCGCTTACCCTGGATATTCACATGCCGGATACAGCACGTCTTGGTGCAGGTGGCGAAGTGTTTGCCATTGATGCTTTGAAGCAAACGTTTTTCCAATTTGATGAAGTTAAATCACTTGATTTGCTGGTAGATGGCCAGCAATCCGAGAGTTTGATGGGCCATGTGGATCTTGAGCATCCAATGACACGATCCGAATAGGTTGTACAGCATGTTGTTTTACCGTGAATCTGCGGAATATCGGCCGTTTTACATGAGAGAGGGGAATCACAGGTGACTTTTAAATATAACAATCCATCACACTCTAAAAAAGTAGTTTCAGCCGTGCTTGCAGGCATGATGGCCCTTAGCGCCGGCGGAGCTGCCATGGCAGCAGAATCAACAGATACGGGGCAAGGTCAGACTGCAACTGTAAGCAATACAGCTGCACCAACCGGTTTGTTCAGTGATATCAAGGTCGGATATTGGGCCGAGAAACATGTGTACAAACTGGCCTATCAAGGCATTCTTCTCGGTAACAACGGCCTGTTCCGTCCGGGAGACGCGGTAACGCAGCAGGAAGCTGTGACGATGGCGATCCGTTTTATGAACAAGGAGGACCAGTTGAACGACAGCACGGCTACGGCATTACCGACAAATATGGAAGTGGGAAACTATTTCAAGCCATATGTCGCTTTGGCGCTTCAACTGGGACTGATTGATAAAACTGAAGAATCTACAGTGGATGTGTCCAAAACATCCTGGGGGCAGAAACAGGCATCACGTGAATGGATTACAAAATTGCTGATCCGTTCGTTGAACAAAGATGCTGAAGCGAAGGCCCAAAACAATCAATCTACCGGATTCGCTGATAATGATAGCATTTCCGAAAGTGGCAAAGGGTATATCAATCTGGCTGTAAGTTTGGATCTGGCCAAAGGTGTAGATGGCAACAAATTTAATCCAACCGGTTCTGTAACTCGTGCCCAACTCGCTACATTCTTTAGCCGCGGCGAAACCTTAACGGATACGAAGTATGCGAACACATTCACGGGTTATGTAACTGGATTAAAAGATGGGCAGATCACACTGGTTGTGGACGGAAAAGCTGTTAACTTCGCAGTGAACAGCAGTACACCTTACTTTACAAAAGACAGTGAATCCCGTGCATCGTCTGCGGATGTGAAGCTGTATACAAAAGTTCAGATTGTAGGCACTACGGGTACAGCCTCATATGTAGAAGTGGTCGATGCTACACCGCAGGTAGAAAGCATTGAAGGTACATTTGCTCGTTCATTGTCAGGTAATAAAATTGGCTTGTTTGTAGGCGAGAATTATGAAACATACGGCTATGATGAGGCAACAGCATTTATCGATCAAAACGGGAATGCAATCAAACTGTCTGATATTACAGCAGACAGCACCATTGAA
Source organism: Paenibacillus taichungensis (assembly GCF_050994985.1). Lineage (NCBI taxonomy): Bacteria > Bacillati > Bacillota > Bacilli > Caryophanales > Paenibacillaceae > Paenibacillus > Paenibacillus taichungensis. The sequence goes on from NZ_CP194720.1 coordinate 1,614,447, forward strand.
GTACAACGTGAGACGTTCTCGGCTGACAAAAAGACAGTTGTTGTTCGTGTGAAGTCCGGAATTGTCAACAAAAGTGATAGTGGTGTCGTTGCTGAAGTCACGACTTCTGCCAAAACGATTAAGCTTACCAATGCAGCGGGAACTACAGAGCAATACACGTATAACGATAATCTGATCATTCGATATCAAGACCGAATCCTTTCCTTGGCTGAGCTCAAAGCGGGAAGTGCAGTGAAGTATACGGTGAAAGACAGCATCCTGCAAACAATTGAATTGTCGCAAGGTGTAGAGCAGTCTTTACGCGGTACACTGGTGGAGATCGGTGGAAACCAATCGACACTGACGTTTAAACGTGAAGGTGGATCGCTGGAAGCGAAGTTGCTTGCAGAAAAACCGGAAGTAGTTATTAACGGAATCCAGGATGCTACGCTGAATGATCTGATTACAGACGCAACTAATGGAGATCAGGTTGAACTTACGCTAAACTCTGAAGACCGTGTGACGCGCATTCAAGTGATCGGACGTCAGATGGAGCCAATGAACGGAGTTTCCGTTGTATCCTACAACAGTAAAACAAAAGTTTTGACGGTTCTGGACGGCAATAAAAAACCGTTTGTGTTCACGCTGGATGACAAAACGAAGCTGGACTACAACACATCGAAGCCTACACTTGCTGGATTGGAGTCTTTGTTGAATGATGGTCGCAAATTGGATCTGACGTATGTGGGAACTCGTGCGTTATCCGTTAAAGTGATCTATAAATACGAAGGCACAATCAGCAGTATTGATACTGCGGGTAGAAAAATCAGTTTGTTGTCTGGAAACCAGACGATCACGGTGCCGTACTCTACGGTTCCAACAATAGAGATTTACAACAAATCTGGAGCAAGTCTGAGTGACCTGAAGATCGGTGATAGTGTCACAGTTACGCTGGGTTCGAATCAGGACTATGTACAGAAAGTGGCTTTGAACACCGTGGCTCAATTTGAAGTAGTTTCTGTAGAGACGAATGGTCGTGTTCGTGTGAAATCGGATTCGCTGACAAGTCAGTTCTATGTTGATCAAGCGGCTCTGACAGGAGAAAGTGGTCAGACCATTACGGTCTCGCAATTGACAGCCGGCAACCTGATTAACGTTACATTTGAGGGAACTACGCCTAAAGCGGTTCAAGTCGTTAAACGTACGCTAGCGGAGGTTACATCTGTTGACGCTTCGTCAGTTACACTGAAACTGTTCAATGGTCAAAGTGAGACGGTTCCTGTTAGTGGTTCTGTAAAAGTGGTTAAATCGGGATCTACGTTAACCACACTTGGCAGTCTTACTGTAGGTGATCGTGTTGAAATGACGAAAGATACGGATAATTCTACCCGTTTTAGAGTGTTGACAGTCATGAGCAAACAGTTCTGGTCTTATGATGGAGTAGGCAACCAAATTTTGGTTAAACGCGAGTCCACATCTGACACAAATTATCGTTTTGCACTGGGGACAGGCGCATTTGTTCACCAGGGTGACAACACTTTAAGCGTGCAATCTCTCAAAGATAATGATAATATTGTATTGTATCTCCTGAACAACGTTGTACTGGAGATTCAAAAACAGTAATCGTTTCTTTTCGAGGATCAAAAGAATGACCGTCTTGATGCGGGATCTTTCCCGTATCAAGACGTTTTTTTTGCAAGATTTTTGGGGTCCCCGCAAAGTACTCGAAAAAAGCTTCGAAGTAAGGCTCCACCGTGTGGAGTCATTTTGTGGGAGGTAGCTCTTCATGAATGCAGCCACTGTAAGACATATACTCGAAACAATGGAAGCGATGTTTCCTGATGCACATTGCGAATTAAATCACAGCAATGCGTTTGAATTGACTGTAGCCGTACTATTGTCTGCCCAGTGCACCGACGAAACGGTAAACAAGGTAACCGCAGACTTGTTCAAAAAGTACACCAGTCCTGCCGATTATCTGTCTGTTCCTCTCGAAGAACTGGAACAGGATATCCGGCGTATTGGTTTGTACCGAAACAAGGCCAAGCATATTCAGAACATGTGCCGAATTTTAATAGAGCAGTATGGCGGTGATGTACCGCAGGAACATGATCAGCTTGTGACGCTACCTGGTGTCGGGCGGAAAACTGCAAATGTCGTTGTATCCAATGCATTTGGAGTCCCGGCAATAGCGGTGGATACGCATGTTGAACGTGTATCCAAAAGGCTGGCACTGGCAGGTTGGGATGACTCCGTACTTGAAGTCGAGAAAAAACTGATGAAGCGCGTACCCCGGGATGAGTGGACTTTAACTCATCATCGGTTCATATTTTTTGGACGCTACCATTGCAAGGCACAAAACCCTCAATGTCATGTCTGTCCATTACTGGACATATGCAGAGAAGGTAAAAAGCGTATGAAAACGTCCCAAATCAGGAAAGATAAGGAACGTGTCACAACCCCAAAACGAAAAATAAATTAATGAGTAGAAGAGGATGAGTAATCATGAAATGCATTTCCGTGTACACTGACAATTTTGAGGCCTTCTCCGATATTTTTGAACAAATCGTTGAACAGGAAATGGCTGAAAACGAAGAAAAAGAAGTAGAAGGTATCACTGTAAGCCATTCTGGCGATGTGCCTGAACATTATCTCGAGCGTATGTCCACGAAACCAGAAGTGGTTGTCATGAGAGACAAAGGTCGTGACATTACGATTTTGCAGCATGGCCAAGTATTTGAAATTTTGCTGCCTTCGATGGAGAATGCTGTTTCTTAAGAGGTTTGGAATAATAAGATATGCTGCTTCTATGTCACTGGGTTATCCTTTTGAAGTTGATCCAATTGGGCATGGAAGCAGCATGCTTCTTATGGAATACAATCGTTTCACAGATAAAACCGACAGGATCGGTTTTATTTTTTTATGTGGAGAATTGCGATGTGTAATTTTCGATGTCAGTCATCTTGCATTCAAACCGTTCAATTTCAAACTTGATAATGGTAAAATAAATGAATTATAAGATAAAGACATCGGACCAGATGTCAAATTAGAGGAGCCAGGGGGAAGGCCAGTCATGTCCAGAACAGATTACCCAGTAGAGATGGCCAAACCTCTGCTTCCACTGCGAGAAGCGATGGAGCAGACAGGGGACCATACAGCTGTACAGGCTTTAACGGATTTGATCAGTAAGGCGGAAATGAAACAGTTAACGATTGCGTTTTGTGGACACTTCTCGGCAGGTAAATCGAGTCTGATTAATAGTTTATGTGGCAAGCGGGTGTTGCCTTCGAGTCCTGTACCTACAAGTGCGAATGTAGTATCCATCCGTAATGGTGAGCCAAGAGCACTTATTTATACGTCATCGAACGTAAGCGCTGACAATTCAGCGGGAGTTCTTGAGGTTTCGCCAGAACAATTGGAAGAGTATTGCAAGAATGGTGGGGCATACACCTCCATTGAAGTATGGGATGACATTCCCCTACTGAAAAATGATGCGGTATTACTTGATACGCCAGGTGTGGATTCGACCGATCAGGGGCACAGCCTAGCAACACATTCAGCACTTCATCTTGCTGATGTGGTGTTCTATGTGATGGATTATAACCATGTGCAATCGGAAAGCAACCTTTCTTTTGCCAAAAGTCTATCCGATTGGGGCAAACCGTTGTTTCTTATCGTGAACCAGATTGATAAACATCGGGACCGGGAGCTATCGTTTGACCAATATGTTGAAGGTGTAGAAGCTATTTTTGCAGCCTGGGAAGTTCGGTATGATGGACTGCTGTTTACTTCGCTTCGGGACAAGGAGCATCGTTACAGCCAGTGGAAGCAGCTTCCTCAACTGATTGAACATATGATGAAGGAGAAGGAAGGGTTAATCAAGCATAGCCTTGCAAGCTCTGCGAGCCATGTGACCGAGCAGCATCTGACAAGACAGGCAGAGGAACGCGAAGAGGAAGAGGCAGCGCTCTTGGAGGAAGTTGGGGGCAAGGAAGGTATTGAACGCTTGGAACGGGAACTGGGTCTCCTGGATCAAAAAGAAGCAGAACTACGTTCCAAACCATCACGTGAACGGGAGAAGTTTCGGGCAGAGCTGGAGCCCCTTCTGGCGAATGCGAACCTGACACCGGCCGATATTCGTACCTCTGCGGCGGCTTATTTGGAGAGCCGTAAACCCGGTTTCCGGGTAGGCTTATTGTTCTCTGGTGGTAAGACCGAGCAGGAGAAGCAGCGTCGGGCTGCTGAGCTTGTGAGACTCTTGCAAGATCAGGCATCAGGACAAGTTGAGGTGCATATTCGTACCATGCTTAGACAGTTGGGTGAAGCACATCAGCTGTGGGGTGCTGAGTGGGAGCAGGCGCTGAACGCGGAGCTGCCTGCGGTAGATGAAGCACTGCTGGAGATGAAACGAAGCGCCAGTGCAGAGGTATCTCCCGAGTATGTGCTTCAATTCAGCAAGGATATACGGGGCGAGATTGAGGCCCGTTACCGCAGGGCGGCCATGATGCTGGCCGACCGCTTGCTTGAAGCGCTGGGCGCGCAGGGCGAAGCAGCGCTCCAGGCGCTGGACGCCAGCCGCACCGCGCTCCTGGCGCAATCCGCCTCGGCGGCGCGCTACACGGCGCTACAGCGCGCCGCCGATGCCGAGGCAGCAGGGCTGCGCAGCCTGCTGCCTCCTGCGGGCCCCCTTACCTCCGGGCTGTTGCCGGAGGTGCAGGGCCCGCCCGTGCCCGCGCACGAGCCGGGTGAAGCACCCGGCCCGCACACGGGCACGGCAGAGTCTGTGGCTGCGCAGCCACAGACTCCAGGGGCACCGCCGCCGCGCAAAACGGCGGTGCCTGGGCAGCCGGCGGCTGGCGCACAGCGCCGCCGGCGCCTGGATGCAGCGGCGGCACGGCTGGAAGCCGCCGCTGCGCTGGTAGAGCCGTACCCCGCCATGGGGTCGGCGGTACGGGATCTGCGTGCACGCGCGGCTTCGCTTGCGGGCGGCACGTTTACGCTGGCGCTGTTCGGAGCGTTCAGCGCCGGCAAGTCCTCCTTCGCCAACGCGTTGCTGGGCGAAGCTGTGTTACCGGTCTCGCCGCATCCAACGACAGCGGCAATTAACCGGATCATGGCTCCGTCCGGTGGCGCGGAGCATGGAACTGCCCGGGTCCGGATGAAGACTCCGGACGCCTTCCAGGAGGATCTTGCGTATTCCTTCCGTTTGCTTGGACTGGGTGAGCCTGGGGCAGACTGGCAAAAACGGGTCAAAGCCCTTTCACCACAGGATGTGCATCCGGCAGGGCGTCCGCATTACAGCTTTTTGCAGGCAGCCGCAGCAGGCTGGGAGGATACCGCAGCTCAACTCGGCCAGGATGTGCTGGTGGATCTGAACGGATATCGTAACTTTGTCGCTAATGAGAAGAAGTCTTGCTTTGTCGACAGTATTGACCTGTACTACAGTTGTGATGTAACAGAACAAGGTATAGTCCTTGTAGATACGCCAGGGGCTGACTCCGTGAATGCCCGTCATACGGGTGTCACTTTCAATTATATGAAGAATGCGGATGCACTCATTTTCGTAACGTATTACAATCATGCCTTCTCTCAGGGAGACCGACAGTTCCTGAATCAATTGGGACGCGTGAAAGACAGCTCAGCGATGGATCAGATGTTCTTTGTGGTTAATGCGAGTGATTTGTCTTCCTCTGAAGAGGAGTTGGAGCAGGTTCTTGACCATGTGAGTACTCAGCTGCGCAGAAATGGCATTCGGGCACCACGCTTATTTCCTGTATCCAGCATGCAGGCAATGGAAGGCAAGACAGGCAACGATGCGACATTGCTGGAGCAATCCGGCTTCATTCGGTTCGAGGAAGAATTTAACCGGTTTGCAGGAAGTGAGCTTGCGGACCTTGCGGTTGGTGGGGCTTCTGAAGAGATCGCACGGGTGATCAAACGACTGAAGACACGTGCCGAGGATGCGACCCAGGGGGAAGAGGTTCTACAGCGACGTCGGGATGAGCTGGGCTCAATCCAGGAACAGTCCCTTCAGAGGGTACATTTGCTCGCGGAACGGTCCATGAAGGCAGAACTGGCCCAGGAAACGGCTGAACTGCTGTTCCATGTGCGACAGCGCCTGGGTTATCGTTTTGGGCTGTTCATGGCAGAAGCGTTCCATCCATCCGTTCTTCGTGAGGATCGCGGGAATCTGAAAGCAGCCTTCGCTGCCTGTGGTCGAGAACTGTTGCGCATGATTGCCATCGAACTGGAGCAGGAACTGCTTGCCACTACACTCAGACTCGAACAGGCAGGTCAGTCCTGGCTGCACAAGCAAGTGACCGAATGTGTAGATGAACTGAAACGATTGTCCGGAGGCATGGATCTGTCGTTGCCGCTGAACGAACGCTGGAGTACACCTGTTTTGGAAGAGGTGCGTTTGGAAGAACCTTCGGGTTGGAAAGCGTATCTGAGTTATTTCCGAAATCCGAAACAGTTTTTCGAAGGAGATGGACGACAGCGGCTGCAGGAGACACTTGACCCCGTTATTAAGCAGATGGTGATCGATGTTCTGCCTGCTGCGGAGAATAAGCTGGTCCAGTTCTATGACAACCAGCTTGGTCAGTCTTTGCAGCATCAATCCCGTCAATTGGAAGAGAGACTTGAGGAGGCCGTTGGTGCCCTACATGAGACAATGACCAGTGGAATTCCTGCCGAAGAATGGGAGAGTCTGTCTGTACAACTGGGGCAGATTGAACGTGAATAAAAGGTATTCAAATCCATGTCTGTATGTAAACGGTTGAAAAGCGGAATGAGTTGTACTGTGATATTTTGAAATGTTGTCGTTGTACCAAAAAAGGCCCCTGCCTCTAAAGGCATACAGGGAGCCTTTTTTTGTACGAACAACCTGAAAGGAAGAGAATATTCAAACATTTGATTGATAGGAGGGTATCTACCTTCCTTAATGACGCATTAAGGTGAAAGTAGCCTGAATATGGTCGCTTATTCGCTTTGCCGCGAATGGGGGACGGTGATAAACTTCATAAATGTTCATACTGTTTTTGAACGATATAAGAGGAGGAGAGACATGGATGTTCTCAGGCAATTGCAGATTTTTTTCTGGGAGAAGCGCACGTATTTATTTTTATCGATCTTATGCCTCGCCATAGCGACCGCGCTTGGACTGGTGTATCCGAACCTGCTAAGGATACTGATTGATGACGTCATCACTCCGCGCAATTTTGAAGACGTTCCCAAACTTGCTTTAACGGTATTAGGTGTCGTTATTCTGAAAGCGGGAATGCAGTTTTTACACGGTCTTTTTGGAGGGCGTCTCGGGAACTTCCTGGCGTACCGACTTCGTAACGCTTGTTACGAAAAGCTTCAATTTTTATCCTTCCGGTATTACGACACGGCCAAAACGGGAGATTTGATGTCCCGCCTCACGGGAGATCTCGAAGCGATCCGTAACTTTATCGGATTTGGCTTCGCTCAAATTCTCAACATGGTTCTGATGGTCGTATTCGGCGCAATCATGATGATGACCATGAGTTGGAAGCTTACCTTGCTAACGCTCATATGTATTCCTCTGCTTGCCTTCGTTGCGCTGAGATTCGAATCCCGAATTCACCCTGCATTCCAAGAAATGCGGCTGGCACTCAGCTCTCTGACGACAGCAGTACAGGAGAATATTACAGGTGTGCGTACTGTAAAGTCATTTGCACGTGAACCTCACGAAGTGGAGAAGTTTTCCGTTCGTAATGAGCGTTACAAAACGAACCAGATTCATGCAGCAACATTATGGAGTCAATATTTTCCGATCATGGAGATTCTCGCTTCGGTCAGCGTAGTTCTTCTGCTCCTCATTGGTGGGAACATGGTTATTCAGAAATCGTTAACACTCGGTCAACTCGTTGCCTTTTTCAGTTTGATCTGGTACATAATCGGTCCAATGTGGAACCTTGGTTTCCATATCAATAACTATACGCAATCCAAAGCATCGGGTGAACGGGTGTTGGAACTTTTGAATACGCCGGTAGATGTACAAGAGACAGAAGATCCGGTCATTGTAGAGGCTGATCAAGTTAAAGGGCATGTGACCTTTGAATCCGTTACCTTTGCTTACGGCAATAAAATGCCGGCAGTGACCGATATCAACTTTGATGCGCCACCAGGCTCCGTCATTGGCTTCTTGGGAGGAACAGGCTCGGGTAAATCAACTATTATTCAGCTCCTAATGCGTGCATATAACGTGAACTCGGGCACTATCAAGCTGGACGGCAAAAATATTAAGGACATTGGAATTCGCAGCCTGCGGAGTCAGATTGCTTCTGTGTTCCAGGAGACGTTCCTGTTCTCTTCCAGCATTCGCAACAACATTTCATATGGACTCAAAAATGTAACCATGGATGAAATTATCCGTGCTGCCAAACTGGCCAAAGCGCATGAGTTCATCATGGAATTCCCTGAAGGATACGATACGGTTGTAGGGGAGCGGGGAATGGGCTTGTCGGGAGGACAAAAACAGCGGATTGCAATTGCTAGAGCTCTGCTGAAAAACCCGAAAATTCTCGTTCTGGATGATGCAACCAGTGCAGTCGACATGGAGACCGAACATGAGATTCAATCCGGATTCCAGGAAGTCATGCGTGGAAGAACGACGTTTATCATTGCGCATCGGATCTCTTCCCTGCGTCACGCAGATGAGATTTTGGTACTGGATGAAGGACGTGTCGTTCAACGTGGAACACATAAAGATCTCATTGAAGAGCCTGGGCCTTACCGGGACGTATATGAGATTCAATACGCAGATTATATTGCCCGCGGTAAGCGGGAGGCTGGGGAGCAGGTGAATTCATGAGTGCCGAAACGGTAGCCGATAGGCGCGAGGTCAAAGAGACCTCTGACAAGAAAATGAATGAACGTTTTGTATATCAGGACGACGAAATAATTGAAAAACCGTTTAACTGGCGTGAGTTCGGACGTCTGTTCTCTTACATGAAACCTTATGCAAGACAACTCTTGCCACTCATTATCCTAATGATGATTTTGGGTACCATTACGAAATTGTCCGTTCCATTTTTGATCAGTTTGGCGATTGATAAAGCGATTGCACCTGCAACGGGGTTGCCAAGCTTGACGATGCTCTATATTATTGCTGGTTCTGTGCTTGTGTTATACCTGATCCAATGGGCGGCTAATACGTATCGAATCAAATTAACAAACATTATCGGGCAACGTGTCATTTATGATCTTCGCTCGGATCTGTTCAAACATATCCAAAAGTTGTCCTTTAACTTCTTTGACAAAAGACCTGCGGGTTCGGTATTGGTGCGTGTCACCAATGATATCAACTCCCTGCAGGATCTGTTCACCAACGGTGCGGTCAATGTCATGATTGACTGTGTGCAGCTGCTCGGTATTATCGTCATTTTGCTGCTGATCAACTGGAAACTGGGCCTCGCGGTCATTATTACAGTTCCACTCATGTTTATTATTTCGACCAAACTGCGTGTGTTGATCCGCCGTGCCTGGCAGGATGTACGCATGAAGAACTCACGCATCAACTCCCATTTGAATGAATCCATTCAGGGGATTCGTGTGACTCAGGCCTATACGCAGGAAAAAGAAAACATGAAGTATTTTGACAACATGAATCTGTCGAGCAAAAAATCATGGGATAGAGCATCGGCCATGAACCAAGGCTTTGGTCCTCTGATTGAAATTACGGGCGGCTTCGGAACGTTAATCCTGTTCTGGTTTGGTGCTTATCTGATTCAAGAGGGGCAGCTGACAATCGGATTGCTCGTAGCTTTTGCCAACTATGTCGGCAACTTCTGGGACCCGATTAACCGTCTGGGACAGATGTACAATCAATTGCTCGTTGCCATGGCTTCCTCCGAACGGATCTTCGAGTTTATGGATGAGGAGCCAAGTATTGCAGATAAACCTGGAGCCAAGCCGCTTGCTTCTATTAAAGGTGATATTGTATTCGATAATGTCGTGTTTGAATATGAGAAGGGCAGACAGGCGCTGAAGGGAATCAGTTTCGCAGCAGCTGCTGGACAATCGATTGCACTTGTAGGTCATACGGGTTCAGGTAAAAGTACCATTATCAATCTGATCAGCCGATTCTATGACATTTCAGGCGGACGTCTTACCATTGATGGTCAGGATGTAAGAGATGTAACGGTCGAAAGTCTGCGCAGCCAGATCAGTATTGTGTTGCAGGATACGTTTATCTTCTCTGGCACCATTCGCGATAATATTCGTTTTGGACGGCTTGATGCAACTAATGAAGAAGTGGAAGAAGCTGCGAAGGCTGTTAATGCCCATGAATTTATTATGAAGCTGCCGGGTGGATACGATACGGAAGTCGAAGAACGTGGGAATGTATTATCCATGGGACAACGCCAATTGTTATCCTTTGCCCGTGCCTTGCTGGCTGACCCTCGAATCTTGATTTTGGATGAAGCGACTGCCAGCATCGACACCGAAACGGAGCTCAAAATTCAGGAGGCTTTGAAAGTGCTGCTGCAAGGAAGAACTTCCTTTATGGTGGCCCACCGTCTCTCGACGATCCGAAATGCAGATAACATTATCGTGCTGGATCATGGTGAAATCAAGGAAGAAGGAAACCATGAGCAACTTATCCAGAAACAAGGAGTTTATAATGGATTAATAGAAGCTCAATACAGATTTTTGTAAAAATTGATCGAAAAAACACAAAAAATCTTGTAAAATTCACAAGAAAAATAGGGAGCACTCTTGCATTCTTTAACCAAAACCCCGAAAATAGAGAGATAGATATAGAAGATTTCTCTTTGGGAGGATTGGAAAGAACATGTGGGGTGCTCCATTTTCGGCTCAAGCCAAAAAAATGCTGCTATTGGGCAGCGGAGAATTGGGAAAAGAGGTCGTTATTGAGGCCCAACGACTGGGAGTAGAGACGATCGCTGTTGATCGTTACGAAAACGCACCTGCCATGCAGGTAGCGCATCGGTCTTACTGCATCGACATGTTAAATGCCGAAGCTATGAAACAATTGGTCCGAAAGGAACAACCTCATTACATCGTACCTGAGATTGAAGCAATCGCAACAGAAGCATTACTCGAGCTTGAGGAAGAAGGATTTTGTGTCGTTCCTACGGCGCGTGCTGCCCGTTTAACGATGGATCGCGAAGGCATCCGCCGTCTGGCAGCAGAACAATTGAACCTTCCGACAGCGGCCTATCTTTTTGCGGACAACCTGGAACAACTTCAGGAAGCTGTTCGTGAATTGGGTACACCATGTGTCATTAAACCACTAATGAGTTCTTCCGGTAAAGGGCAGAGTGTATGCCGTACATCGGATGACGTAGAGGATTGCTGGAACATTGCTCTTTCGGGAGCACGTGGCAAATCCGTACGAGTCATTGTGGAAAGCTTTGTGAAGTTTGACAGCGAAATTACGCTGCTCACTGTTAGATCTGTCTCAGGGACTGTATTTTGTCCTCCGATTGGTCACATTCAGAAAGATGGGGATTATGTCGAATCGTGGCAGCCTCATGCGATGACACCGGAGCAATGGGAACAAGCTTGTCATATTGCCAAGTCTGTTACGGATGAACTCGGTGGTTATGGACTGTTCGGGGTCGAATTATTCCTTACATCAGATGGAGTCGTGTTCAGCGAGGTATCGCCACGTCCGCATGATACAGGCATGGTTACTATGGTAACGCAAGATAGTTCCGAGTTTGCGCTGCATGTGCGTGCAATTCTTGGTTTTCCGGTCACTGGTGTACATTTATTGACACCCGGAGCTTCAGCAACGCTGAAGGCTAATGATGAAACATCTGACTTTACTGTAGGCGGGATTGAAGAAGCACTGGCGCTTCCTCGTACTCAGGTTCGTGTATTTGGCAAACCTGAGACCAAAGTGGGACGCCGAATGGCCGTAGCATTAAGTGCCGGCCAAGATGTGGAAGAAGCTCGTAAAACAGCGGTACAAGCCGCTAATATGCTGAAAGTGGAGGTAAATCATGTCCAATAATGTTGAGGCCCCTGTACTGATGATCCGAGAGTGTGAACTGCGAGATGCTGAAGCGGTAACGGGACTGATGCGAGAGGTCAGCTATCCCACAACAGCCAATGTCATGAAAGAGCGCATTGAATGTTTGGAAAGTAATCCAAACGCATGCATGCTTGTTGCCGAAGTGGATGAACAGATTATTGGTGTGATTGGCTTGCAATGTGTGCAAAGTCATGCCTATCCAGAACCTGCCGCACAAATTACGTCCTTGATAGTAGGGCAAGAACATCGTGGGGGCGGAATTGGCCGTCGTCTGATGGATCGTGCCGAGGATTGGGGCAGACAGCAAGGTGGGAAACAATTGTTTGTCACCGGAGCGAACCGTGAAGTGACTTCAACAACCTATTCTTTCTACGAGCATATTGGTTTCCAGAAGAGAGGCTACCGTTTCAGTAAAGTCCTTCTATAGAAAAAGAGTTTTATTATATCGCGATCTTCACGTTTTTCGTGTGGTGAATGATAAATAAAAGATAAGTGGCATTCGGCGATTTTTTGTCCGGATGCCATTTTTTTATGCCGTATTTTAAGGTTGATGGTTAGAGTTTTAGTTGATATACCAGCGTTTTAAGAGCTGATTGCAGGATTGGGTGCAATGTACTATAAACCGTCTACACCCACTTGAAACAGCTTGTAAAAATGACAAAAAAGTTACTTTTCCATAATTTATGGGTTCACAATCTACTATTCACTTGATATACTCCTAGAGTATTAATTACAAAGTTGTCATAACTAATATTCCTAAGGAGATGAATGAATTTGAAGAAGAAATGGATGAAAACCGTGGTAACTAGCAGTCTGACAGCCGTACTCGCCGTAGGGGTTATGCTCCCTGCTTCCGCTTCCGCTGCAGATGCATCATATAAAACAACTATTAAAACTACAACGTTTAAAATTACGAGTACGGATAGCTTAAAAGCGTACATTGAACAGTGGCTGAAAGATAATGGTTACACTGTATCCACTGGCGAAGGGCAAACAACGGTAGAGAAGCCTGCAACACAGCCTGATCAAACAACTAAACCTGCTCAACCGACAACACCTGCAAAACCGGTAACACCTGCAAAGCCAACTCAAGAAGAGAAACCGGCAACTACTCCAGCCAAAGATCCTTCAAATACTGGAACTGGAACGACTACAGGTAATACAGGCAACAGTGGTAGCGAGAGCACACAATCGGATTTTGCAGCTCAAGTTGTAAAACTTGTGAACGCTGAACGTGCCAAAGCTGGCCTGGGCGCATTGGCTTCCGATGCTCTTTTGGACAAAGTGGCTGTAGCCAAAGTTAAAGATATGAGCAACAACAATTATTTTGATCACCAATCACCGACCTATGGTTCTCCGTTTGACATGATGAAACAATTCGGAGTAACTTACAGCTATGCTGGCGAGAATATCGCGAAAGGGCAAAAAACACCTCAAGAGGTTGTTACAGCTTGGATGAATAGCGAAGGCCACCGTGCGAATATCCTAAGCAAAAACTTTACGAAAATTGGTGTTGGATTCTACAACGGATATTGGGCTCAAGAATTTATCGGTAACTAATTCGTTTTATTGAAGAATATTTTGATTTTAGTTCAAAAAAAGGTTATGTCATCACAGCTCGAAGCTGTGCGTGACATAGCTTTTTTTGTAAAAGCATATTTGAAACTGAATTCTGCTTAATACAGCGGCAAAATTTGCAAATTAACGACAGAACATTTATGTTATTTAGAAAAAGCGTCATCTTAATGTAAAATCATTTTAAATTTTAAGCACCCAGCCAGGTGTACATGAGCGGAGATGTGATGAATGAAAAAAAGAAATCTTGATTCAGCGCCATGGATCTGGAGGACCATTAGCACTGTATCCATATTGACAACATTGCTGCTGTTATTTGGATTTGGATACGCCATTAAGGACGTCATTTTTCCTGAGGGAGATGCCCAATTAGGTACAGGACAGCAGACAACGACACCTGCCAAGGATAGCGGGCAATCAACACCTGTGGTGAAAGATGGCAAAATTCGAATGGCTGTAATCGGTGATTCCCTGGCAAGAGGTACGGGGGATGATGAGGGACTTGGTTTTGTAAGGCGGGCAGGTAATTTGCTCAAAGATCAGGGATATGATGTGCAAGTGCTTAACAATATGGGTGTGAATGGTTTGAGAACAGACGCATTGTTGAGCAAGCTAGATGAACAGGGCGTACGTTATGTCTTACAACAGTCCAACTTTATTCTGTTGTCGATCGGAGCCAATGATCTGTTCCAGGGTGGACAGGTTCTACAGGGAGAAGACGCTCCAACGGCAGAGACACTTGCTGCGGCATTACCGGAGACGTCGAAGCGTTTGCAGGAGATTTTGAAGAAAGTGAAAGAAATTAACCCTGATGCACAGATTGTCTACATAGGGTTATACAATCCGTTTGGGGATGTAAAAGAACTCAAAGAGCCAGGAAATGCGGTTGTAGCTGCATGGAACGATGCTGCAATGAAGGTTCTGAACAACGAGGACAAAATGACACTTGTGCCTACATTTGATCTGTTTGAAAATCATCTGGGACAATATTTGTCGTCAGATCATTTCCATCCCAATGGAGTAGGGTACGAGCAAATTGCGGTTCGAATTGCACAGGAATATCAGGCAGAGACTCCAGCAGAAGGGAGCGGAAAATAAATGGCACAAGAACAGACTGATTCCGTATTGTCCGTGCAGCATCTGAAAAAAAAGATTGGACGTAAATGGATTATTAAGGATGTTACTTTTGACGTTAAACCAGGCGAAATTTTTGGTTTTCTGGGACCCAATGGTGCCGGGAAAACAACAACCATTCGGATGTTAGTCGATCTGATTAAACCGACAGAAGGTAAAATTCAAGTTTGTGGGTATGATGTCAACCGTGATCCTGAACGGGCCCTGAAATATGTGGGTTCCATTGTTGAAAACCCGGAAGTGTACACGTATTTGACCGGATGGGAGAATCTTGAACATTTTGCACGTATGCAACCAGGGGTGGATAATGACCGTATTCAGGAAGTTGTAGATATTGTACGCCTCGATCAGCGGATTCATGATAAAGTAAGAACCTACTCTCTGGGGATGCGTCAACGACTTGGCATTGCACAGGCATTGCTTGGTCGCCCACGGCTGCTGATTCTGGATGAGCCGACGAACGGACTTGATCCCAAAGGGATTAAGGAACTTCGTGTCTTTATCAAACAGCTTGCAAGCGAAGGCATGGCAGTATTCGTCAGTAGTCATTTGCTCAGCGAGATCCAGCTTCTTTGTGACAGGGTGGCAATTATCAGTGCCGGGCGAGTGCTTGCAGTTGGCGGCGTCAATGAACTGATTGAAGACCATTCCAAATTGGCAATATGGCATGTTACTCCGTTGGAGGAAGGTAAAAAAATGCTGTTGAATGCAGGTGTTTCGCTGGTGGATCGGCCTGCTGATGTTATGGACGATACCATTGTTGCAGGGCTTGGTCTGAATGCGGTCGTTGCTGAAATGCATGAAGATCGGATTCCGGACCTAGTCCAGCAAATGGTGAAAGCCGGAATTCAGGTTGAAGGAGTGCAGCGGATTCAGCCTACGCTGGAACAGCTATTCTTAAAAATGACAGAAGGTGAATCCATTGAGTAACATCATGCCGCTGATCCGAAACGAAACGATCAAGATGGTAAAGAAAAAACGTCTTTATATTATTTTTATCGTACTTGCGGTCCTGGTTCCGATGTTTACGTATGCCCAGATGAAATCTGCGGAAAATAATCGTGACAAGTTTGGCGGCGACTGGCGGCTTGAACTGCAACAAGCCATTACGGATAATCAGAACTCGCTTGGTAGTGACCGGGTACCTGAAGAGTACAAAAAGTACAGGACTGTGTACATCCAGCAAATGCAATACTATCTGAAGAATGACATCAATCCGAAGGAGCCTGGTGGTGTAACTTTTACGCGGGAATTCATGAATAACGCCGTTGGATTGTTTATCCCACTGCTCATTATGGCGATTGCTTCGGATCTGGTATCTGGTGAGCGCACCACAGGTACGATTAAAATGCTTCTGACCCGTCCCGTCAAACGTTGGAAAGTGTTGCTGAGTAAGCTCATCACGTTGATTATGTTCGTGTCGATTATTGTGGTGTCGGCGTACGTTATCTGTTATGTCATTTCGGGAGCGGTATTCGGATATAAAGGTTTCGGTATGCCGATCTTTACCGGATTCAAGGTTGTGGGTACAGATGTCGATATGTCAGCAGTCCATGCTGTGGACCAGTGGTTGTATATGCTAATGCAGGCAGGGCTGATCTGGTTTGTCAGTATCATTGTGGCGATGCTTGCCTTCATGGTCTCTGTATTAGTGCGAAGTACAGCAGCAAGTATTGTCATCATGATGGCAGCACTCATAGCAGGAACTATTCTCACCAGTATGGCTGCATCCTGGCAGTCAGCCAAATATTTGTTTATGGTTAACCTCGAACTTCCGAATTATTTGTCTGGCGGATTGCCACCAATCGAAGGGATGAATTTAGGTTTTTCCCTTATTGTGCTTAGTGTTTGGGGCATTGCTTCACTCTTTGTGTCATTCATTGTCTTTACGAAACGGGATATCTTGAATTAAAATGGACAAGGATAAGAAAACATCTGTTTGCATTTCAGGCATTTTTTTAGTTGCAAGTTAAGAAGGGGGAGCATGAATGGTCGAGCAAATCGATATGTCGGCAGGTTCGACAGGCGGAGGACAAGGGTCTTCAGGCTACGACGCGGACGACATTCAAGTACTTGAAGGACTGGTAGCGGTACGGAAACGGCCGGGGATGTACATCGGCAGCACCAGTACTTCGGGTCTACATCATTTGGTATGGGAAATCGTGGATAACGCTGTCGACGAACATCTCGCCAAATTCTGCTCCAAAATCGATATCACGCTGCATAAGGACGGTTCTGTTACGGTTCAGGATAACGGAAGGGGAATTCCGACAGGTATACATAAAACAGGGATTCCTACTCCCCAGGTCGTGTTTACGATTTTGCACGCAGGCGGAAAGTTCGGTGGATCAGGATATAAGAAATCCGGCGGTTTGCACGGTGTAGGTGCGTCAGTTACAAACGCATTGTCCGAATGGCTTGAAGTCGAGATTTTCCGTGATGGCAAGATTCATCGTCAACGATTCGAGTATTGGCAAGACAAAAAAGGCGTTGAGCATGTCGGAGAACCGGTGTCTGGTCTCGAAGTATTGGGCAATACCAATCGAACGGGAACCAAAGTTACGTTTAAACCGGATATTCGGGTGTTCCAGAACGGCATTCAATTTAATTATGATACACTGGCAGAACGTCTTCAGGAGATTGCTTTTCTGAATTCGGGTCTGAGAATTGTGCTCAAGGACGAACGGTCAGGCAATCAGGATGAGTACATGTACGAAGGCGGAGCAAGCCAGTTTGTTGCTTTTCTTAACGAAAATAAAGATGTGCTGCATGATGTCATTCACTTCTATGCGGAGAAGGATGACATTGAGGTCGAAGTAGCGATTCAGTATAACGCGGGTTATACCGAAACGCTGGCGTCGTTCGTGAACTCGATTCCCACTAGGGGCGGCGGTACACATGAGACCGGATTCAGAGCAGCTTATACACGTGTGATGAATGACTACGCACGGCGTACCAGCATGATTAAAGAAAAAGATAAAAACCTCGAAGGTAATGATCTTCGTGAAGGCATGATGGCAGTCATCAGTGTCAAAATGTCGGAGGTTGAATTCGTAGGACAAACGAAGGATCAACTCGGTAGCGCTTCCGCGCGTAGCGCAGTAGATTCTGTCGTGTCCGAGAATATCCAACGGTTTTTGGAAGAAAACCCGCAGGTTGCGCAAACGTTGATTCGCAAAGCGGTTCAAGCTTCCAGAGCCAGAGAAGCTGCACGAAAAGCTCGGGATGAGATGCGAACCGGCAAAAAACGTAGTGAAAGCTCCAACCTGAACGGCAAACTGACTCCGGCACAATCCAAGGATTTTACCCGGAATGAATTGTTTATCGTCGAAGGGGATTCCGCAGGGGGTTCAGCCAAACAGGGACGTGATTCCAAGATTCAGGCGATACTCCCGCTTAAGGGTAAACCACTCAATCCGGAAAAAGCGAAATTGGCTGATATCCTCAAAAATGAAGAATATCGTGCCATTACATCGGCCATCGGAGCAGGTATTGGAACCGAATTTGCAGTTGAAGACAGCAATTATTCCAAAATCATAATTATGACAGATGCCGACACAGATGGCGCACATATACAGGTATTGTTGCTGACTTTCTTCTACCGCTATATGAAACCGCTCATTGATGCAGGCAAAATATATATCGCTCAGCCGCCATTATACAAACTCACACGCAAATCAGGAAAAATGGCTAGTGTACGTTATGCCTGGACTGATGAAGAGCTGGCGAATTACATGAAAGAATTTGGAAACAATGTGGAGCTTCAACGTTATAAAGGACTTGGCGAGATGAACCCGGATCAACTGTGGGAGACAACGATGAACCCTGAAACACGCGCATTGCTCAAAGTAGAAATTGTCGATGCAGCAAAAGCGGAACGTCGTGTATCTACACTCATGGGTGATAAGGTTGATCCGCGCAAACGCTGGATTGTAGAGAACGTCGACTTTACAGAGTACGAAGAATAGAAGGTGCTTGGAATGAGTCTATCAGAACAATTTATGCCGGCCTTTCTCGAAGAGGTCGTAGGTGACCGTTTCGGTCGCTACTCCAAATACATTATTCAGGACCGGGCCATTCCCGATGTACGGGATGGATTGAAGCCGGTGCAGCGGCGTATTCTTTACGCTATGTACGATTCAGGTAATACACCGGAGAAACCATATCGGAAGTCCGCAAAAACAGTTGGGGATGTTATGGGTAATTATCATCCTCACGGGGATTCCTCCATCTATGATGGTATGGTACGGATGGCACAGCCATGGAAAATGGGGCATATGCTCGTGGACGGTCATGGAAACTGGGGGTCACAGGATGATGACCCGGCAGCGGCCATGCGGTATACGGAGGCCCGTTTGTCGCCCATCGCAATGGAGATGCTTCGCGATATCGAGAAACGGACTGTTCTGTTTAAGGATAATTTTGATAATACCGCCAAAGAACCGGTTGTATTACCATCTCGTTATCCGAACCTGCTGGTCAATGGTGTAAGTGGGATATCGTCTGGTTTTGCAACGGAGATTCCTCCACATAATTTGCGTGAAACCATTGATGCTTGTATTGCTGTGATGGAGAAGCCGTCGATTGAACTGGATGAGATCATGATGTTTATGAAAGGTCCGGATTTTCCGACAGGTGGGCTAATCATGGGCGGCGACGGCATTCTGGATGCTTACCGTACAGGTAAAGGCCGGATTTATCTCCGCTCCAAAACCGATATCGAGAATATGCGCGGTGGCAAACAGCAAATCGTGATTACCGAGATCCCTTATCAGGTCGTAAAATCCCGTCTGGTTACAGCGATGGAGAACATTCGGCTTGAGAAAAAGGTTGAAGGAATTGCCGAAGTACGGGATGAAAGTGGGCGTGAAGGCCTGCGGATCGTGGTTGAGCTGAAAAAAGAAGCAGATGCACAAGGTATTTTGGCTTATTTGCTGAAGAAAACCGACTTGCAGGTCACTTACAACTTCAATATGGTTGCGATTGTAAACAAAGCCCCTCAGCAATTGGGATTGAAATCAATCCTCGAAGCTTATATTGCCCATCAGCGTGAAGTTGTGACGTTCCGTACCCGCTTTGAGCTGGAGAAGGCGGAAGACCGTGCACATGTCCTGGAAGGTCTGGTAAAAGCTCTTAACATCCTTGATGAGGTCATTGCGGCTATTAAAGCTTCGAAGAACCGTCAGGATGCTCAAAATAACCTGATGTGGATGTTTGGTTTCTCCGAGCGTCAAGCGGATTCCATTCTGACTTTGCAATTATACCGATTGACCAATCTGGAAATTACTTCTCTGGAAAAGGAACTCGGCGAACTGATGAAGAAGATCGCGCAATTACGCTCGATTCTGGATAGTGATCGCAAGCTGATCGGGGTCATTCGCAAAGAGCTGATGGAGATTCGTGAGAAATACGGAATTGACCGTCGCTCAGCTATTCAGGGCGAAGTGGAAGAACTCAAGGTTAATCTGGAAGTGCTGGTGAACGCGGAAGATGTATTTGTCACTTTGTCCAAAGAGGGATACATCAAGCGTACAGGCATGCAGTCATTCACACGATCTGGCGGGGAACGTAACGCAAGTGGTGTGAAGGAAGGCGATTATATCGCTCAGGTCCTTGAAGTTAACACGCTGGAGAACTTGCTTGTATTTACGAAAAAAGGCCAGTATTTCCTGTTACCTGTGCATCAGGTACCGGAATTCAAGTGGAAAGACCCGGGGACGGCAATTGTCAACGTTATTCCGCTGGCAAAAGACGATCGGATCTCAAGTGTGCTTGCTGTTAAATCCTTCGAAGAGCCGGATCATAGTCTGGTCTTTGTCACCCGCAAAGGACAGGTTAAACGTACCGAGCTGAAGGAATACGTCACCAAGCGTTCCGGCGCAGTAGCCGCATGCAAAGTCGGCAAAGATGATGAGGTATTATCCGTTCATCTAAGTACAGGTGGCAAGGATATCATGCTGATCACCAAAGAAGCCATGGCTATCCGTTTCCGTGAGGATGAAGTAAATCCGATGGGGCGTGTATCTGGAGGCGTACGTGGTATTCAGTTAAAAGAAACGGATGAAGTTGTATCTGTTCTGTGGGTGGAAGGCGATGAAGGTGAGGTTGCTATATTGTCTGACTTGGGTTATGGCAAACGCTCGTTACTGCTGGATTATGCTCTGCAGAGCCGTGGCGGCAAGGGACTGGCAACATTTGAATTCAAGGAAGGCAAACGGGTGAAACCGAACGGTAGCCGAATTGCCGGAGCGTTCTATTGTCGGGAACAACGAAATGTAACGGTGATGACCAAGGAAGGTCAATCACATCACATTTCTTCCGAAGCTGTACCTATTACTGAACGGAAACATATTGGTAAATTGCTTGTGCATGTGGACAAACAGGATGAAATTGTGGAGCTTATCATGGATCTTACAGAGAATCAGGCAGCTTCTTCCTCCTAATCAGGATTCAATAAAGACTCTTTACAGAGCAGGGAAACCTGTCATGTGAAGAGTCTTATTTTGTTGTTCAGACGCGGATTAAAAGAGGACCACCATGCGAAGTTTAACAACCTTCGTCGATTACGGTCGATCGCTAGGAAATTGAAAAAAGGCAGCAGGAATGCGGCTTTGAAGGGCGAAAACTTAAGCAGGTGAAGTGATAACCGGTTGCAGAGAGGAGCGATTCAAGATGTATAATTCCGATTTTGCCAAGTGCTGGTCGAGGCTGACCAAGGACTACAAGCTGCATATGGATCATGAGCTGGCACCCTCGTTAACAGAGGCGCAGCTGGCCGTACTGGAGGTTCTTGAGGATCACGAGAAGATGAAACCATCCGATCTGATTCCTTTTCTGGCTACAACACCCGCAGCAGTAACGATGTTGTTGGATCGTATGGAGAAAAACGGACTGATTCGCCGGGATCGGGATGATCAGGATCGACGAATTGTATGGGTATCCCTATCTGATAAGGGACGCATGGAGACTGAGCGCGGAATTACCATTCGCAATGAATTTATGAATTCCGTTCTCAGCAATATTTCAATGCATAACCAGCAGTTGCTGGTATATCTATTAGGCAAAATGACGACACCAAAAACAAAAGAGCATGCCTTGTCCACATCTTAACGACGATGGACAGGAGAAATAATAGTAACCATGGAACTCTTGCTGAACATGCAGGAGGGCTATGGTTATTTTTTATTGATGTGTATTTTAAAGAGTTTTGCCTGCTTTGAATGCCTGAGAATAATCTCTAAAAATTTATATGTAAAGAGTTGACTATGTAAATATTTTTGTTATAATAAGTAATTGTTCCCCTGATATTTCGTGTACGAAATATTATATTCCATAAGTAAAAGGGTGAATTAATGTCTGACACATATGAAGTATTCTACATTATTAATTCGTTTAGGCAGGTCAATCAAATGCTCTTCCGAGCATTCTGGAATGAAAACAAGGAAATTGAGCTCACTTCGATTCAATTTATGGTGTTATCCATTTTGAGAGAGCGCCCTTCGATCGGTATCAATGAAGTGGCTGAGCTCTGTCATATGGGCAGCAGCTCCATGAGCGCTGTGGTGGAGCGTCTGGTCAAGGGTGAGTACATTGTTCGAACCCGTTCAGACTCGGACCGTCGATCCGTAAAGCTTCAGATTACGGGCAAGGGGGAACGGGCCCAGCAGGAAACACACCAATTGTGGATGGAGCGAGTGTCACCTATTCTGGATATCCCGAAGGAAGACCTTGAGCACCTGCTAAGAATTCATAATCAAATGATTGAAAAGTTAGAAGGAAGAGAGATGAACAACCAATGAGTACTACTGCAGCAGCAGCGCCATCCTCAGCGATGGACAATATTAAGAAAGGCCCGATTGTGGCCGCATTGTTAATCGGTGCATTCGTCGCCTTCCTGAACCAAACGTTGATGAACGTAGCTCTTCCTAAAATTATGGATGACCTCGGCATCGGCGCGAATAAAGCCCAATGGCTGACTACGGGTTATATGCTCGTCAATGGTGTGTTGATTCCGGTTACGGCGTATCTGATCGCCAAATTTTCGACACGTCAAATTTTCATTACGGCTATGACGCTCTTCACATTAGGAACATTGGTCTGTGGTTTAAGTCCGAACTTTAGTATCCTGATGGTAGGTCGTGTTATTCAAGCGGCAGGTGCAGGTATCCTGATGCCTCTGATGACAGTTGTATTCTTGACGATCTTCCCAATTGAGAAACGTGGTCAGGCCATGGGTACGATGGGGATCGCGATGATTCTCGCTCCGGCCATTGGACCAACACTGTCAGGTTATGTGGTTGAGCATTATTCCTGGAGACTGTTGTTCTATATCATTTTGCCATTCTCGGTTATTGCAACTGCAATCGGTATTGCGTTTGTCAAAAATGTAACACGTCAATCGAAACCTAAATTGGACTATCCAGGTGTTATTTTATCTACACTCGGTTTTGGTAGCTTGTTGTATGGCTTCAGTGATGCGGGTACAGACGGATGGGGCAGTGCAATTGTAATTGCTTGTCTGGTCGTAGGGGCCATATCCCTGATCCTGTTCGTAATTAGACAGATGACAACCGATCATCCGCTGTTGGAGTTCCGTATTTTCAAATACAACATGTATACATTAACAACGATCATTAACATGCTCGTAACGATGGCGATGTTCGCAGGTATGATTTTGCTTCCGATTTTCCTGCAAAATATTCGTGGATTCTCACCAATTGAATCTGGTTTGCTGATGATGCCGGGCGCCATCTTGATGGGGATTATGTCTCCAATCACTGGTCGCATCTTCGATAAAGTCGGAGCACGCTGGTTGTCTGTTGCCGGCCTTGCGATTACGGCTATTACAACTTGGGGGCTTAGCCGCCTGTCGATTGACACTACTTATGGTTACATGATGTTTATCTACACAGCTCGTATGTTCGGTATGTCGATGTTGATGATGCCAATTCAAACAGCGGGTCTGAATCAGCTTCCACAGCGCCTGAATGCACATGGTACAGCGATGTCCAACACATTGCGTACGGTTGCAGGTGCAATTGGTACAGCGATTCTCGTTACGATTATGAGTAGTAAACTGAAATCCCATCTGGCAGATACTCTGGCTACAGGCCAAATCGCTACAGATGATAAGGCTGCAATGCTTCGTGCTACCGCAGATGCAACAATCTACGGCGTAAACTATGCGTTTGTTGTAGCAACTGCGATGACTGTAGTTGCTTTGCTGCTGGCGTTCTTTATCCGTAAAACAAAACCGGCTACAGAACCTGTAACAACTGAGCAACAAAAAGTGAATGCAACAGCATAAATCAAGCTAGATTACTGTTATTATTCATTCAATAAAGGTCTTATATAAACAAAAGAGAGTTCAGGCAGATCACACTGCTTGAGCTCTCTTTTTATTATGCCTTGTGTTGACTTTATTCTTCATCGGTCGATAGATCAAGGAGGAAGGTAGGACCAGGATCATGACCGAAGAGTTTGAGGTTGATGCTTCCATCCATCTGGAATTCAACGCCTTCGCTAATGAGCTCCGTTTCCTGCATGAGGCGTGAATGCTCGTCAGGAATGGCTATCAGACCTTTGGCATTGACGACGCGGTGCCAGGGAAGGCGCTCCTTCCGGCTCATGGAGTGCAGAATGCGTACAACCTGCCTGGCAGCTCTCGGGCTGCCTGCATGAGCGGCAATCTGTCCATACGTCATGACTTTTCCCTCCGGGATTGCTGCGATGATGGCGACGACCTGTTTCGTAAAAGGTGTCATAGTAGGTCTTCCTTTCCATTGGAGTAAAAAAAACCGCGCCATTCAGATAAGGAATCTGGATGACACGGTTTACGGTCAGATTTGACCTGATCCTGTGAATGATTATATTAATATATCAATTAATGTTCTGCTTTAAATACGTTATCATACACAGCTGCCGGCCACTCTGCCCATGGGAATTCACGGGGAGGTAGGGACTGAAGGACAATTTCTTCCTTCGTTACCGGGTGGGGAAAAGCAGCGATGGCAGACCAGAGAGCAATTTGTTGTCCAGGCTTATTCACACCTGCACCGTACTTTTGATCTCCAAACAGGGGGCAGCCCATCTCTTTCATTTGGACCCGAATCTGATGAGATCTGCCTGTGTGCAGTTCGATGTGAACCAGACTGTAACGGTCAGTTTCGCCGATGACCCGGTAATCCAACACAGCATCTTTACCGCCGGCGGTACCTTTAGGCACAACGGTGACGGTATTGGTACGTGCATCTTTCAGCAGCGTGTGTTTTAACGTTCCTTGCTGTGCAGGCAGCTTGCCATGTACAACAGCCGCATATATTTTGCGGAAATGACGTCCCCGAACCGTCTCGGATAATCTTGAAGCCGCCTTCGATGTTTTGGCAAAAATCATGGCACCACCAACAGGGCGGTCAAGACGATGTACTAATCCGAGATAGACGTTGCCAGGTTTGTTATAGCGTTCTTTCAAATCCTGTTTTAGCAGTGTAAGCAAATCCGGATCACCTGATGCATCTTCCTGGGTAGGTACATTGACCGGTTTCGTGATGCCTAACAGATGATTGTCCTCAAACAGAATCGGAATATCTCCCATTGTTTGCGAATGTTCGGACATAATCAGGACTCCCAGCGGCCCAAGATACCGCATGGCAGATCCAGACCACTACGGGTAATTGGAAGACCAATTTCACCAGCTGTAATTTGACCGCCGTATTGGGCAGACATCGTCATTGTCAGCATGTTGCGCAGAACGGTAGACGAAATCCCGGTTGTGTAGGAATTGACCAGCATGAATAATGGGTTATCGGACAGAATTTCCATACAGGATTTAAGGAAAGGATAGAGGTTCTCTTCCAGCTTCCATGTCTCTCCGTTAGGGCCGCGGCCATAGGAAGGAGGGTCCATAATAATCGCGTCATACCGATTGCCGCGACGTTGTTCGCGCTGTACGAATTTGAATACATCATCTGTAATGAAACGAACAGGACGATCCGCGAGGCCGGATAATTGAACATTTTCTTTGGCCCACTGTACCATGCCTTTAGCCGCATCCACGTGAACAACTGAAGCTCCGGCATAAGCTGCAGCAACTGTTGCGCCGCCTGTATATGCAAACAGGTTCAGTACAGAGATGGGACGACCTGCTCCTGCGATTTTATCCATCATCCAGCTCCAGTTAGCCGCTTGTTCAGGGAACAGACCGGTATGCTTAAAGCTGGTTGGTTTAATATGAAATTTCAGGTTCTCATATCCGATGGTCCAGCGTTCTGGGATCGGTTTTTTCATATCCCAGCTGCCGCCGCCCGAAGAACTGCGGTGATAATGGCCGTGAACCTGGCGCCATTCATTGGTTTCTTTTTCAAGGGGCCAAATGATCTGTGGATCGGGTCTACGCAAAATCACATCGCCCCATCGCTCCAGCTTTTCGCCGCCTCCTGTATCGATTACTTCATAGTCCTTCCAGTTCTTTGCTACGTACATAATGATTTATCCATCCTTCAAGAGTCATTTGGATACTATTGTACAACAAAAAAGGGCCTGTACGCCAGTTGTGGTAGGCGCCTGAAAGGGTGCAGTGCCTAATATGGTGTTGAATTTGGTCCATCACCATATACTGAAATGGAAACCGATTGAAAATTTAATTTGACAATGATAATCATTATCACATATGATTTTGATAAATTCAAATGTTACTTCTTCAGGAACAGTATGACATGATCAATAAAAAGTGAGGGAAAAATAGATGGCTAAATTGTTAGTGGCTTATGCAAGTATGACAGGAAATACGGAAGAGATTGCGGAACTGATCGTCGAAGGAATTAAACAAGGTGGGCATGAAGTGGATCTCAAGTCCGTAACGGATTGCAATGCAGCTGATGTACTTGATTATGACGGATTTCTCATTGGAGTATACACGTGGGGAGACGGTGAACTGCCGGATGAATTCCTCGATTTTTACGAAGAGCTGGATGAGCTAGATCTGAGTGGCAAACGGGCAGCAGTGTTCGGAAGCGGGGATACTTCTTACGAGCAGTACTGCGGAGCCGTTGATCTTGCGGCAGCAAAGCTGGTGGAACGTGGGGCGGAGGTATCTCCAGAGATGCTGAAGATTGAATACAGTCCGATGGAGCAGGAGAAGGATACGTGCCGTGACTTTGGCAAACGTTTTGCTGCTGCCGGATTACAGGTGTCCTAAGGACTCATGTTAAGACATAATGTTCAGGCAGCTCTTCAGCCGGGAATGTCAGACACCCCGGTACGGCTGCTTGAAGATTACAGATTGGAAGAGATGTTGCGCAGCCCGCATCGGTTCATCCGCCCGGAACCGGAGGCTGAACAGCGCTCACCGCTGCAATGGAGACACCGTGTACAATATGCAGTCAGCCATGCAGTTAATGCTTTTTACAGTATGGACCCGGAAGTGCGCAAAGAGGTGCCTGTACAATATTTACTCGAAAAGTGGTGGCCTAGAAAGGCAACCGGATTTGAATCGGTACTTCATTACTGGGATGTAAAAAACAAAATTACGGATGAATTATCCCTTGCAATTGCGATGAACGATGATCTGAAGCATCCGACCATTCTATTTGAACAATGGCGAACGGAGCTTCCTACCTTGTCGATGCATCTGTCCATGATCTTCCAGGCTGCCTGGCAGCCAGAGGGCTGGGATTCACTGCTCATCCAAAAATATATGGTTGTCCATGATCCAAATGTGGTTGAGGCGTTCCAGCATATGGTGAGCGTGTTCTGCTGGGAAGCATTTGGCAAGCTGCCAGGCATGATCGAAATCTATTGTTTGCTTGAAGGTCGCAAGATTCGATATATCCCGGGAAGACAATCGCTTATCCGTTCGATGGATTATATTCGACTGATTCGTGACAGCATTCCAAGCGCAGAGAAGGTGGAATCTGATCAGTTTACGGTTCAGGACAAAGCCAGAGTGCACGAAGAGGTCGATCGGTGGAGAAGTGAGACTGAACCGAAAAAAAACTGGTTGATGTAAGTAAGACAATGGATGGTGTGATATATCGTGCAGATTAAGGAGGGATGAGCCATGTCTACCGGTTTGAGACAAGATGCAGCAAGCGGCAAGAAACGTATAGGAACTTGTGAATTCAGCCCGTTGCCTGTACCACAGTCGGTTATAAGACGGTTGCTGGATGAAGCAGATCCATCTTTATATGTGATAAGTTCAGAGCCTTGGCGTTTTATGTTGTTCGCGAATGAAGGACGTCAACTGTATCTGGAGGCGGTCAGACAGAGTTACCCACCACATTTGGCAGATCGTTACGGGGACTGGGCTACATATCAATATACAGAAGCTATTCCGGCACATCTGGTTGTTGTCGCCCCTTCAAATGCCAGGGAGGACCATTTATTGCCTGCAAAAGCCTGGAGCAAACGTTTTTGCATCCTGGCAGCGGAACAAGGTTTGAATGCCGTCTGGAAGATCAATGATTATCAACAGCATCCCGTATTTATGAATTTGATGGGTTTAACGCGTGAGGAAAAGGTATTGGGTGTATTCCACATCGGTTACGGAGACCAGTCTGCACTTCGGGATACCGACGCAGGCAGACCAGCCTCTGAACTGATGACGGTCTACGACCATCTGGTTTAAACGAGGGAATCAGTCATTCCTCATTTATTTGCCGGTTTTGGCAATAAAATTACGAACGAGTTGACGATACGATTGATCTGCAAAGACTGCTGAATACATCCGGTTCGAGACGGTGATCGAGTTGCCAAAAAAGAACCGTTCAAACTGGGTCTGTCTGCCTCCGAATGATCCTGCTCCAAGCTCCCAGATTAGACGAAACAACGCTGTGCGTTCCTGAGATACCATATCGGTTCCTCTAAGGTACGTATCCAAGTGAGGCGCGATATTCGAGTGGAACTCTTCTTCCTGAGGCACCATAATTACACCGCTGGATCCTAAGAGTTGTAAAATTTCAATCATCTCTGGATACAGTTTGGGGAATAAAAGGTTTGCTGCCATTAACGGTTTGGGGGCAGGTATTATAAATCCCCGTCCATCTTCCATAGCACCGGCTTCTGCTGCCAGAGCCAGTGCTTTTAACGTTTCAAGACCGGCGAGCACCCTGGCTGTTTTCTCTATCACATGCGTTTCAGCAGCTTGGTCGAGCGTGTCAGCGAGTAACTGAATGGTGCCCAGAACAAATTCCGTTTTGGCGATATACCGGCATACGACCTGATGTCCTGCGTGGATGTGAAAATGGCTTCCGCTAAAGAGTCGGCCAGACATTTCCTCATTACCGGCGAAGAATATCCGTTCATGAGGAACAAGCACATGATCAAAGATTACAATGTTATCCATCTCTTCATATCTGGAACTGAGTGGATAGTTGAAATTGGACTCGGCGGCGTAGGTATCCCGGCAGATCAGACTAATACCAGGCAGGTCATTTGGTACAGCAAAAGCAAAAGCAAACGGATTTTCTTCGTCGAACGGTGCCGGTGAAGGGGAAGGATAAACCAGGATTTCGTCTGACGTGGCGGCCTGAGTGGCCATCATGAATGCACCATTAATGATCAGACCTTCTTCAGTGCGATCAACCACTTTGGCGGCAATTGCATCTTCGGTCGCGTCCAATTGTCCCGAAATTTTACTGGCATGGGGCTGGATAAAGGCATGGGAGAGGGTAATATCATTATCCCGGCAGTAGGCATAGTAGTTTCTCAGATTTTCGGCGTATTGTGGCGATACTTCTTCAAGGATATCTGCCCCAGTATAAAAGGCCATAATTGCTGTGTTCATATAATCGGGTGATCGTCCCAAAAAACCATGGTGAGTCCCTGACCAAATATTCATGGCTTCTCGGCGTCTGCGCAAGTCATCCACACTGGTTGGAGGAAGAAAGGACATACCTACTGGTTTTCCGTCAGCAGGAGATGCATAAGTCATCGTATCGATTAAATGTGGATCAGACTGAAGATCATACAACTTCGCTTGTGTTTCCATCAAACCTGCAAACGCAAAATGTTCAGAACGTTTTCCAGTAACAAGCTCCCCTTTGTACCAGCAGGGGACCGTCTGTGCATCGATCCGTTCGATATACTGTTTGCCACTTTTTACGGGCATCGTTACTCACCTCTATGGTCTATTCGTTCATGGGCAGTTTGACTGCTCTCGTAGTGTACGTCAATAGGCAGTCCAATGTGCATGAAGAGAGGGGAGTTCAGATTTTGTAGAAAAGAGCTTGATAATAATTATCATTCTTGTTACAATAGAAAAAGAAAAAGGAACCGCGAGGGCTCCTTTAACTTGTACCATTTGAATTTTATTTTACTTCAAATGTTTTGCAATCCGTTTCAGCGGATTCACTTACTTTTTTGGAACTGTGACTCACGATGTAGATTGAAGATGCGTTGCATTTGTTTTCTTGAGCCCAGTGACGACATGAATTAACCTCACATAATACGTCTTTTGCCATGATTGATAACCTCACTTTAATTGGATTACATTCGTTGGTATAAAAGGATCCGGAATTGGCAAGTTGCCGCTTGCAAATCTGGAAAAATTTTGTGCTCTCTCGAGTAAATAGAGGGCTTTTTTGCGTTATACACAACGATGCATATTTAGAATAGCAAATTTTACTGCCGCTTGCAACAAATTGGGCGAGACCTTACGCAAAATGATGGACAAGTCACATAAACTTTGCAAAGAGGCCATATTATGTTATGATTTAATAGTAATAATTACGATTAAAAGATCGTTAATTTATGAATGAGATTGAATCGATAGTATTTAACTTGGATGATCCCTTGAGACATAGAAGAAGGAGAACGATCAACGATGAGCAAAACCAACCATATAAATCGGATACCCCGAGCTAAAGGCATCGATATGGCCGCTTTTTATTCACCGAAAGAGTGTGGACGCAAGGCAAAGCATATTGTATTCTCCGCTGACAATGAACGGGTGGTTGAGGAGTTTATTACCATTCTCGGTATGAAAGATCAGTTTGCAGAACATGATGTGCCAATGCCGAACAAAATGGTGATGTTTGGTCCTCCGGGAACAGGCAAAACACTAACTGCTTTCCATCTTGCACACCGACTTCAGCTTCCGCTGGTTCTTGTGAGACTCGATGCCATAATTCATAGCCATCTAGGGGAGACGGGAAGCAATGTCCGTAAACTATTCGAATATGCACGGGCTAACCCCTGTGTGCTATTTCTAGATGAATTTGATGCCGTAGGTCGTACACGTGAAAGTAATGATGAGGTTAAAGAAATGGCTCGTGTCGTCAATACATTGTTGCAGTGTCTTGATGAACTCGATGGTGACAGCATTCTGGTTGCCGCTACGAATCTGGAGACACAGCTGGATCATGCGATATGGCGGCGATTTGATACCAAAATGACTTATGGGATGCCGGATGACTCAAGCCGTAGATTATATATTAACAAGCTGATGGGGCAGTTTGAGCAGGAGAGCCGACTGGAAGAATTCATGTGTGAACGCCTCACAGGATGCAGTTATGCGGATGTGGAGCAGATTGTTTTAAAAGCCAAGCGGAAAGCCATTATTGCCAGCAGTCGATTACATGAGCAGTTCATTAATGACGCGTATGCAGAATATATGCCGCGAGTACTGACCACTTAGCTTGTATATGAATATCACCGACCACTGTCCCATTATGAATAGCCCGGTTCCTATGAAGGAATGTCGGGCTATTCGATATTTCAGCAATTTACATGGGCCGTTTGTTCTTGGTTCTTTGGCAGATGAAGAAAGCCCGTTTATAAGATGCAGACATCGTGTCCTGCTACGCGTTAGCCGTTGCGCGGTAAGATGGTTCTATCTCTGTTTTTTCAGGACCAGACCATCGTGGCAAAGTTAAGGTGAAAAGGCTGCCTTCAGGACTGCTGGAGGTCAGGGATAAATCCCCTTCCTGAGCTCGAGCAAGCAAGCGGCTATAGGTTAGTCCCAGACCTAACCCGCGGGTACGGCGTTTTTTGATCTCACCACGGTAGAAACGTTCGAAGATCT
Source organism: Paenibacillus taichungensis (assembly GCF_050994985.1). Lineage (NCBI taxonomy): Bacteria > Bacillati > Bacillota > Bacilli > Caryophanales > Paenibacillaceae > Paenibacillus > Paenibacillus taichungensis. Next base: position 1,646,186 of record NZ_CP194720.1, read on the forward strand.
TGGGTTGATCTTCTTTAGTGATACCCGTACCGTTATCCTGCACATCAACAAACAAGTTGTCCGCCTCAGCGCGCAAACGGATATGAAAGACGGCCGCTTGATCGGAAGCGGCAGCTTGCAGTCCATTATTGAGCAGGTTGACAATAATCTGCTGAATGCGAAGGGCATCACCGATGGTATAGAGCGTACACGAAGGTGTGTGCAATTCAATCTCGGGAGACTTGTCCTCATAAGCGATTTTCCACTGATACATAATTTCACCCACCAGCAAATTCAGATCTATGCGTTCCCGACGAACAGCAACACTTCCAGCGCTCATCGCATTGTAATCCAGCAGGTCAGCGACCATACGTTCCATTCGTTCCGATTCTTTGAGTGCGATGTCCAGGAATTCCTTCGCTTCCTCCGGACTGACAATATCGTCCCGGACAGCCATCACGAGTCCTTTAATGGACGTTACCGGTGTTTTCAATTCATGGGTTACCCCAGCAAGTGACAGGGCACGCCATTCCTCCAATTGCTGCAAACGGATAGACATCTCGCGAAAAGATTCAACGAGTTCATTCATCTCCCGTTCTCGTGTGTTCAGATCCAAATTGACTTCATAGTTTCCGTTTCGAATCTGCTCTGCGGCATGGGCGACTTGACGAATAGGCCTGGAGAGCTTGCGGGACAGGAGGTAGATTGTAAACCAACCACACAGAATTAAAGCCACGAACAGGATGCATACCACAAGCATCGTTTCCGGATTGTATGCAATGGACTTTTTGGACTGCATGACCCACACTTTACCGAGCGTCTGATCGTCATCTGTGACGTTGACTGTCACCCCGGCGAATTTTTTGTTTCTTGGTTCGCGTAGGTCATCAGACAGCCGATTATATACATCTTGCTGCGTCATTTTTGGTTTGGAATAGATCAATTGATTATTGTTGTCGAGCACCATAATACAAAAGTAATTATCTGTATTGAAAAGCTTGGTTCGCTTGTCCACGAGCCCGTCGAGATCCGGGGGAATATGCAGTTTGTTTTCCGCTCCCGTTACCTTTTCGGCAATTTCCAACCCTAGCAGCTGGGCCGTTTTGAGACCTTTTTCAATGGAAGTAGTTCTGATCCAGTAAAGTGCCCCTGCAACAATAATGGTGAAACCAATGCAGAGGATTAGAAAATATCGAAGCGTCCAGTAGGACAGAATGGATGTTTTACGTTTGGTTGTATTTCGTTTTAGTTGGCGATCCAAAATTGATACCCCATTCCCCGTAAAGTCCGGATTTCTCCCGTTTCAGGCAGCCAGTGGGATAACGCCTGACGCAGCCGTTTGATCGACAGGTCCACAGCCCGGTCACTTCCGTCATAATCCATGCCCCATACCTGTTCAATCAGATGGTCCCGGGTGAATGTGCGGTTGGGGTATTCTGCTAGAAACAGGAGCAGTGACAAATCACGTGGTGTGAGTGCAACCTCGGCACCGTTCAAAAGTACCTGTTTGGCAGCCAGATCAATGACCAGATTACCAAAATAACGTTTGCCTTCACCTTCAGCTGTCCAGTGTGGATTGCGGCGAAGCACAGCATTGACTCTGGCGACCACTTCCTCAGGCACAAAGGGTTTGCTCATATAATCGTCAGCACCGGCATTCAGCCCATTAAGACGGTCCTGAATATCATCCAGTGCTGTTAACATGATGACGGGACAAGCACTTTTTTGGCGGATGATTCGTAGCAGATCCCAACCGTCCATTCCAGGCAGCATCACATCCAGCAATACCAAGGAAGGCACATCCGAATCAAATAAAGTTAGGGCGGTGGGTCCATCCGCTGCATGACGAACGTCGAATCCCGCTTTTCGAAGATAGGCAGCCAGCACACGGGCAATGGCTTGTTCATCTTCGACGATAAGTATGGATTTCAAGAAGGTGTCTCCTTTCACTTCAGAAGCTTGTGTACTGATTTTACATGAGCGGAAGCACAATGCCAATGAGGCAATTATTTTCAGAAAAAAATGCGTTGCACATCATTTCTTGACGTCATCCTGACACATTGGGCTGGTAAGATGCTGATAAATAACCAACTTATACAGTTACCCATTGGAGGAAATAGAGATGAATAAGAAGACAAAAACATGGATGATCTCAGGTGCGGCAGCAATCGTCATTCTTGGGGGCGGAGGGTACTATTTCGCGAACAGTTACCTGGGCAACAACGTTGAGATTGAACAGGTGCTGCCTGCCAGCACTGCAGCTTCCACAACGGAAGCCGGATCGGACAGCGGTACAAGCGTTTCCAACGTTGCAGCGGGAGCAGAGCAATTGAATGGAGACTGGAGCATCAGCGAAGGTTCGAAAGTATATTTTTCGGTAACGACATCCCGGGAGACGGTCAATTTTGCGGACGAGCAGGTTAGTGGTAACTTGACTCTTAATGTAGACGATGCGTCCCAGATGAAAGCGGATGGACAGATCGAGATGAGAGACATTGATTCAGGCAATAGCCAGCGGGATGGACATGTGAAAGAAGCTGATTTCTTCGATGTTTCCACCCATCCACAAGCTGCATTTACGGCTACCTCATTTGAAGGTGTACCAACGGAATGGCCGGCAGGGCAGACCGTAGACTTTAAAATGAACGGAACCCTAACGGTAAAAGGGATTGAGAAAGAGGTTACGTTTGACGTAAAAGCTGCTTACGAAAATGATCAGGTGTTGTTGTCCGCCACAACGATGGTTACCTTTGAAGATTTTGGTATGGAGAATCCACATTCGGTGGTCCTTTCTACTGAAAATGACATTCAGGTTCAACTGGAGCTGAAGCTCAGCAAGTAAGCATATAGTAAGGCTAAAATCTGTTCCAATCTGCCTAATCAGGCAGAGGGACAGATTTTTTTTGTTAGGAATGGGAATCGATCCACAGTGAGCAAGGAATTACCATTCGATGTGTTAAAATAACTGCTGTTTCCTTGGCATAATACCGTGTCCTCGTTCGATGTAAAGCGCTTACAATGATAATGATTTACAACATTCATTGTTCAAAGGTGACCAAACAAATGATAAGGGGGAGATCAAGCGTGCACAAAAGATACATAAGCGGCTGTCTCGTATTACTGATGTTGTTCTGTGATTTGGGTCTGGTAGTTCGGCCCGCAGCGGCAGCGGCGAAAGTAAACGTTGCGCTGAATAAGGCGGTTACGGTCAGTTCAGAAGATCTACAATGGGAGGGCTATAAAGAAAAAGCGGTGGATGGCAATGGAAATACAAAATGGAGTGCGGACAGTCCTACTTCAGTAGATCAACCGCATTGGCTGACGGTAAACTTGGGGGCTTCATACAACCTTTCCGGTGCGGAACTAAAGTGGAAGGATGAAAACGAGGTTGTGAAGTTTTTGGTTGAAGTTTCTGAGGACGGAAATACATGGACATCTGTGGCAGATCACTCTGCCAACGATAAAGCGGAATCACAGGTCAATCTGGATTTTCAGGCAGATGCGGTTCAGTATGTGAAGGTCACGATTCCTTATTATGCTGGTACCGACTGGTGGCCTGGCATTTCCGAGTTTCAAATCTGGGGAGAGGAAGAGGTACGGAACCCGGCAGACATCGTGAAATATGATCCAGTCAACGTGTCTACCGTAAGTCGTACTGCTCCTGTTCTGCCAGCAAAAGTCATGGCACATTACCAGAACGGGAAATCGGGCCTTGTCCCGGTGGCATGGGAGGAAGTTGCCCCTTCACAATATGCATCAGCAGGCAGCTTTACCGTTACGGGTGATGTATATGGGGCTCCCATTCAACCTGAAGCTACCGTTACGGTAGAAGGATATCGCAGTGATTTTGTCAGAGGGGTGGATATTTCCACGTTAACAGCCATTGAGGATAATGGAGGTTATTATCTGGACAGCAATGGAGCAGAACGCGATCTGCTCGATATTCTCAAAGATCGTGGCGTGAACTATGTGCGGCTTCGACTGTGGAATGATCCACAGAAATCCAATGGGTACAACGACAAAGAAGATGTGATTCGTCTGGCCCAGCGGGTAAAAGAGAAAGGCATGAAGATCCTGCTCGACTTCCATTATTCCGATGAATGGGCGCATCCCGGTCAACAGCTTCGTCCGAAGGCCTGGGAAAACCTTTCATTTGATGAACTGAAGACCGCTGTATATGATTACACGCGTGAAGTGGTAAGCGAGATGAAGAATGCGGGCGCGATGCCCGATATGGTACAGATCGGTAACGAAATCAACAGCGGCGTGTTAAACGGATTGAAGAGTAATGTCGACTTTGATGAGAACGTTGCCTTACTTCAGCGAGGAGTGGATGGCGTTCGAAGTATCCAAGGCGGAGATCAGGTTCAAATCATGATCCATCTGGCTGAAGGGGGGAAAGCCGATACATTTGACTGGTACTTCGGTGAATTGCAGAAACGTCATTTGGAGTACGATATTATCGGCCTTTCCTATTATCCATTCTGGCACGGAACATTCGCAGATGTGCGCAAAACGATGAATGAGGTATCCGCGAAATATGGAAAAGAAGTCATTATCGCTGAGACGTCCTACCCTTTCTCGTATAAAAACGGGGACGCTCACGGCAATATTATTGGCAATCCGGAAACGCTGAATGTGGGAGGTGCTACCTTCCCGGCAACTGTGCAGGGACAATATGATGCGATTGCAGGCATTATGGACATGATCTCACAAGTTCCAAATCAGAAGGGAGCGGGGTTCTTCTATTGGGAGCCTGCATGGATTGCGGCCAATGTAGGCTGGATTGCTTCCGAGGGAGACGCATGGGAGAATCACGCCATGTTCGATTATGACGAATATCCGGCGAATGGCGGTTACTCGTATGAAGGGCGTGCCCTGCCATCGCTGGATGTGTACAAACGCGGCCTGGACAATCTGCCCGCAGATCGGAAAGAGCTGTCGGCAGCGATTACACGTGCAAAGGCGCTGGAATCCAGTGATTTTACATCTGAAAGCTGGACCACACTCGCTCCAGCCATTGCAGCAGCTGAGAATACGTACAAATTGGCTTATACATCTGGTGGTATAACCCAACAGGATACGGACGCTGCGACTGCCGCTCTTCATGAGGTTATGCAGCAGCTTGATGTTATAGCGGCGAATCGGAACGGTCTCGAGGCAATCATTGCCGAAGCCAAAACATATAAACAAGCGGATTGGTCTGCTGCAACATGGGCTGTTCTGACCAAGGCTCTTACTCGTGCAGAACAGGTTATGACAGATCCAAGAGCCACCCAGACCGAAGTGAATACAGCAGCAAAACAAGTGGAAGCAGCCATCCATGGGTTGTCCAACGTAGACAAAACGGAGCTGACACAGTTTATCGGTGAAATCCAGCAGCTGACCGAATCTTCGTATACTCAGCGAAGCTGGGCAAACCTGAAAGCGGCATTGTTATCGGCAATCACGGTCAGAGACAAGCAGGATGCCATACAATCGGAAGTGCAGGAGGCTCTGACAATACTTCAGAAAGCCCATAACAACCTTGTTTTACTGGAGGCATTAACAACAGGTAAAACAGCTACCGCATCAAGCAGTGCCGGTACTGGTGGTGGAAAAGACAACTCGCCTGGGGGAGCGATTGACAGCGACCCCACTACTTCATGGGGAACAGACCAAAGTGTGGATAGTTGGTGGCAAGTGGATCTGGGGGCGACCGCTGTGATCCGTAAGCTGGAAATGTCCATGTGGAGTGGAGGCATTAAATACAAGATCGAAGTATCCAACGATAACAAGAACTTTGTCAAAGTCGTGGATACAACAAGTGATGTGGTTGTATCCACCAGTCCAAGACATATCCTGCCCGCAGGCACGGAGGCACGTTATATTAAACTGACCATTACCGCTGGTTCTCAGTGGGTAGGCTTTATGGATTTTGAAGCTTATGGCATGTTCCCGGCTGACAAATCTGCCCTGGAGACTACAGTGAATTCCGCTGCGAAGCTGCATCAAAGTAATTACACGGCCGCAAGCTGGAATGTGTTTGCACAGGCATTGTCGTTTGCTCATGTGCTTATGGATGATGCAGAAGCCAGCGCACAGGAAATCAGTGCTGCGGATAACGCATTGAAAGAGGCGGTTAGTCAGCTTGTACGGCAAGAGCTGACCCCGGGTCAGCCATCACAGCCAGGTCAACCTGCAGAGCCTTCCACGCCTGGATCATCCCAGAATTCCGGCAATCCTCCTGTAACGCCACCTGTCGAATCCGGTAATCCAGGAGAAAGTGGTTCCATTACATTCAAAGGGACAAGTACCGGAGCGGGCACCTATGTGATTCAACCTGAGATGAAACAGTTGTCTCAAATGATTGAAGGAATGGGAGCAGGCAGCAAAAAGCTAACCTTGATTGCAGATGTTCCCAAGGATACAAAGGCTGTGACCTTCCAGCTCAATGCAAATCAACTTCAGGAATGGGCACGTACTCAGGCATTACAGTCGCTGGAGCTCGTCATGAAACAGACATCTGTCCGTATCCCGTTAAATTTATTGAAGGATGCTCGTAATGAAGATTGGGATACAATGGATGTCATTCTAACCGAAGACTCCACAGCCAATCTGTCTGAAGCGCAACAGGAAGCCATCGGTAACCGCAACGTGGTGGTCAGCGTGGATCTCTTGTTAAACGGACAGCTGTTACAGTGGACTGACAGATCCATTGAAATAGCGATGTCTAATGTGCAAAATTCAAATGCAGAAGACAATGTGCTGGCTATCCAATCCCTTTTGCCAAATGGTGAAATGAAACCGGTAACCTTTACTCAATATGATGAAATGACCCAAAGTCTTGCTTTCAAGCCGCTTCAATCAGGCCGTTTCGTGATTACTGAAGTGCAGGTGCCGTTGAATGATTTGCAATCCTACTCCTGGGCCATTAAAGAGATTCAGAATCTGTATGGAAAAGGAATCATTTCAGGCATGACAGATACCCGATTCAGTCCGCAAGCAGAACTGACACGTGCACAATTTCTGCAAATGATCATGAAGGGGATTGGAGAATCACGTTTGCCGGATACATCCACTTCAGCTCCAATGGATGTGAAGAATGATCAGTGGTATTCAGATTCCGTACGTCTTGGTTTGGAGATGGGAATCGTGCAAGGCCGAGCAGACGGTTCGTTTGCAGCAAATGAACGTATTACCCGTGAGGACATGGCGGTAATGTTAAACCGTGCGGTACAGGTCATGAAGCAGAACACCAGTACAACCGTTGATACAACAACCAACAGCACCACATTTAATGACAACGCAGATATCGCTGAATATGCAAAACAAGCTGTTGCAGCGATGCAGGAGCAAGGCCTGCTTAAAGGAATGGCAGATGGCTCGTTTGCGCCTAAACTGCATGCTAATCGTGCACAGGGTGCAGTCGCTGTAGCCAGAATGATGGAGCAGATTTATAAATTTTAAGTGTATATATGATATAGGGATCGGGTCTTTCTGACTCGATCCCTATGTTTATGGACTTCAATTAAAATGGTAGACAGTTAGTAATCAATTCTGCTATGATTCCAATGATAATGATTACCATTATCATAAAAGTGTTGAATTATAGGGGGCATCATGTTTATGTTTAAATCCAAATCGATTCTTTCCATTTGCACGTTATTTATTGTGTTTACGCTAGTTCTTGCGGGTTGCGGAAATGCAGGAAAGACAACGGATGAAACGGGGAGCGGCTCAGGACAGACGACTGAGAATCAGGAATCCACTGGAACCGATACAGCTCAGAATGAATCAGCGGAAAGTGAAACACGTGAATATGAGACGGATAAAGGGACGGTTACCATTCCTGCACACCCGAAACGCATCGTGACCGATTACTACGGGGGCGAGATTCTGTCTGTAGGCGGTAACTTAATTGGTGTAGAGCCAAGTGCCTTTGATAACCCGTTCATTAAGGACAAGCTGAAAGACACCACAGATGTGGGTTATCCGGTGAACGTGGAGAAGACGCTGGAATTACAGCCTGACTTGATCGTTGTCATGTATGATGATAACTACGAGGAACTATCCAAAATCGCACCAACTGTGCATATCCCATATGGTACAGCGACAGATATCTACAAGACCGTGGAGCTATTTGGTGATTTGATTGGTCAACCTGATCAGGCGAAGGCGTTCATTGCCGATTATGAGAAAAAGGCGGCAGCAGGACGCGAGAAGCTGAAAGGCATCGTGGACGAAAATACGACCGCTGGATTATACGAGTTGACGGACAAAGGAGATCTATGGATCTTTGGCGACAACGCAGGCCGGGGCGGACAAGTTGTATACAATGCTTTGAAGCTGAAAATGCCTAGCAAAGTGAGCAAAGACAATCAGACCGTGCAGCTATCGCTCGAAGTATTGCCTGAATATGCTACTGATTACATGTTCATGACGGTGTACGATCCTGAGAAAAAAGGCGAAGCGCTGAAGGAATTCAAACAGTCCAAAGTATGGAATGGGCTGGATGCGGTGAAGAATCACCGATTCTTCGAGAATGATTTTGACACATTCTATCGATATGATCCAATCGCCATTACTGCCCAGATTGATTTGTTTGTTGATCTGATCTTGAAGAGCGCTGAACAAAACAAATAAATGATGAACGTTGTTTAACGAGGTGATGACTTCTAATATAGGCTAGCGCCTCGCATAACTTAACCCATAATGAGTTGTCATTACTGACTATAATTATAGAAAATCGACCTGCTTTAAGGCTTCTGCCTAAGGTAGGTCTTTTTTTGATATAAAAGCAAAAAAAGTTGTTAATGTCATATTGACAATATCGAAGTTATTTGTTATCATTTCGATAATATCAAAACGACAATATTAAGAAATGGGGAATGAGCGATGTTTGGATTCCGATTCGTGAAGTTTCAACCCAGTGAGTACGTAATGAAAGTGAAGAATGGGCAGGTGCAACGTCAAGGTGTAGGTTTGTCTTTCTACTATTATGAGCCGACGACATCGGTGGTGGTTCTGCCTGTATCTTCGGTGGATGTGCCCTTTATGTTCGAAGAAATAACAGCCGATTATCAAACAGTTACGGTTCAGGGTCAACTGAGTTATCGTATCGTTGATTATATGAAAATCACCCAAAGCTTGAACTACACGTACAATTTGCGCAAAAACAGATATATCTCCGACGATCCTGGCAAGTTGGATCAACGTGTAATTACGACCGCCAAAGTTCTGACCAAAAAACATCTGGAGCAAATGCCCCTGAAGGAAGCCATTCAATCGAGTGAACGGCTGGCTAGCAGCATGAAACGGGAAGTGGTGCAGAGTGAGGAACTGGAGAAATTGGGCGTAGAACTGATGAGTTTATCCATTCTGGCTATTTTGCCTAATAAAGAGACGATGCGTGCACTGGAAGCACAAGCGCGGGAAGAGATTTTACGCCAAGCCGACGAAGCGCTGTATGTACGTCGTAATGCATCCATTGAACAGGAGCGGAAAGTGAAGGAGAACGAACTAAACACGGAAATTGCCGTTGAGACGAAGAAACAGCAGATTCGAGAAACGCAATTACATGCCGAGCGCTCAGTGAAACAGAAACAGAATGAGATGGAACAGGAACAGCTTCAATTCAATACGGCGATGGAGGAACGGAAACAACAGCTTATAGAATTAACGATTGCCAATCAGAATGCCGAAGCTGATGCCAAAGCCTATGAAATTGCTGCCGTGATGAACTCGTTACAACAGGTGGAACCTAGCGTGCTACAGGCGATGGCTAACATGGGTATGAACTCGGATAAACTGATTGCCCTTGCATTCCAGGAGCTGGCTGAGAATGCCGGGAAAATTGGACAGCTTAACATTTCACCTGATCTGCTGCAAGGATTGATGAATCCACCGACAAGAGAGCAGCAGGGAGGTCGGGCACGATGAGACTTGGGAAGGCAAGCCAGTCTGAAGCTGCACACACTGCGGGAGGAGAACCTATGACCGAATACAAGTTGATTCTGGTCAAACGCAGAACGAGGCTGGAAGAATTGGTGGTCCGTTATAACACGGTCCAACAAGCCCAGTTCTATATCGAACGCCTGGGAGCAGACTTCAGTGATTACCTGGAGGAGGACAGACGTTATCATCATTCCGTGAAGCAGGCCCAGCAGCAGCTCAGCCAACTGGGCCGGGTTCAGACTATTGATCGGGAACATGTGCCCAACTTTATTTTTGGAGCACAGGACATTGTGGTAGTAATCGGACAGGATGGACTTGTTGCCAATACGCTCAAGTATGTAACCGAGCAGCCGCTCATTGGTGTGAATCCTGACCCCATGCGTTGGGACGGGGTATTGCTGCCATTTACGGTAGAGGATCTGAGCTTCATAATTCCTGATGTTATTCGTAAACGCCGCTCCCTGAAAGAAGTGACGTTGGCCAAAGTGGAGCTGAATGATGGGCAGTATCTTTATGGCGTCAACGATCTGTTCATTGGTAGAAAGACGCATGTATCTGCTCGTTATGAAGTTCGCATGGGTTCATCGGTAGAACAACAATCCTCCAGCGGAGTAATTGTATCCACGGGAATGGGATCGACGGGCTGGTTCAAAAGTGTGCTGGCAGGTGCTGCTGGAGTCATGGGCTCGGAAGCATGGCTGCACATCCAATTGGGTGAAGCGTTCATCCCCGATAGAGACAGTAGAAGCTCTCATTCAAACTCGAACCCTAGAGGGAAAGGTTATTCAGAAGCACATATCGCCGCGACAGCATCTGCACAGGGGAGCATGAGCGACATGAATCACTTTGGCTGGGATGCGCCTTATCTGTATTTTACTGTACGTGAACCCTTCCCTAGCCGGACGACTGCAGCCAATCTCGTGTTTGGACAGATTCATCCAAAACAGCCTTTGCAGATTGTCTCCCAGATGCCGGAGGACGGTGTTATTTTCAGTGACGGGGTAGAACAGGACTTTCTCGAATTTAATTCCGGAGTGGAGGCGACCATTGGCTTGGCAGAGAAACGTGGACGTTTGGTGGTCTGATCCTTTATTTCCAATCCGTTTTTGACTAGAATGGTAAACTAGATGTAGAAGATATGTCAGGGAACGGAAAGAAGGTTGACGATGCAATCGATATTGCTGGTTGAAGATGATGCCAAGCTCGCAGGATTGCTGGGTGAATATCTGATCCGAAATGGTTTTCAAATGCAGATTGTGGCAGATTTCCGTCATGTTCTGGATGAATTCATGCAGTTCGGTCCGGATTTGGTATTGATGGATGTAAATCTGCCTCAATTTGATGGCTACTACTGGTGTAGACAGATCCGTTCGCATTCCATATGTCCCATTCTATTTATTTCGGCTCGTGACAGTGGCATGGATCAGGTTATGGCGCTGGAGCATGGGGCGGATGATTATATTACGAAGCCTTTTCAATATGAGGTCGTACTTGCTAAAGTTCGTAGTCACCTGCGTAGGGCATATGGGATGTATGCAGCTGTTCAACCAGAAATGAAAGTGAAAAATGGCTCTATGCTGCTGTACCCCGAAAGATATGTACTGGAGTTCGATGGTCGTTCCGTGGAGCTGACACAGAAGGAATCCGTATTGGTCGAGGCACTGATGGCCAAGGCAGGCCGGGTAGTGGGCCGTGAGCGTTTGCTCGAACTGATGTGGGAAGATCAGCATTTTATTGATGATAATACGTTGAATGTGTACATTACTCGTGTTCGCCGCAAGCTGAAGGATCTGGGAGCTGAAGAGGTTTTGGAAACTGTTCGCGGAGCGGGCTACCGATTGCTTGATTTGGAGTCACCTGTCCAAGAGGACCGACAATGAAACTGTTCTTAAGAGATCAGCTACCCCTCATCGGATTTTATTTGCTGCAGATGCTGCTTGTCCCATGTGTATATTGGCTTTCAGGTGAGGATCGCCCCATGAAAATTGTACTTTATGGCATGTTTCTGAGTACAGTGGTATTGCTCGTGTATCTGACCGTACGTTATTTCCAGCTTCATCCATATTACCGTGTGCTCCAGCAGCCACAACGGCTGGCACAGGAGCCTTTCCAATCACTTGGTAATGCCCCTGTGGCTAATTGTTTACAGGAATTGATGCATGAACTGGAGCGTAACCGTCAGCATGAGATGGGGCAATTGCGCATGCATAGTGAGCAGCAGGTTGTATTCATGAATCGTTGGGTCCATCAGATGAAGACACCCTTGTCCATTATTCAGTTGACCCTGGAAGATGTGGATGATGATAAAACTGCAGGCAGTATACAGGATGAGCTGGATAAAATGCGCAAAGGGTTGGAAATGGTACTTCATTCTTCACGTCTGGAACAGTTCGAAGGGGATTTTCGCGTAGAGCTTTTGTCTCTACCCGAGGTGGTTCGAAGCAGCGTAGCTGAGAATCGACGTTTGTTTATTCGCAGAGGAATTACGCCGGATATCCAAATGGACAACGAACTTCTAGTTTATAGTGACTCCAAATGGTTGCGGTTCATGTTAACCCAGATTTTGACCAATGCCGTCAATTACTCAGATAGCAAATCAGGAAAAAAAGTCATGATTACTGCCTATATGAAGGAAGAACGAATCGTATTAGATATTCAGGATCAGGGTATCGGCATATCGGCTGAAGATATTCAACGTGTGTTTAATCCTTACTTCACCGGAGAGCGGGGAAGACAGTATCATGAATCTACAGGGATGGGACTATACCTGGTCCGTGAGATCAGTGCACGTTTGGGTAACCAGATTGAATTGTTCTCCAAACCGGATGAAGGAACATTGGTCCGATTCAGCTGGATGAATCGAAAATAGAAGTGCTTTGCCTATGGGCGAAGTGCTTTTTTTATGGAATAGGAAGAAGGGGGAACATAACCTTAAACGCTGTGTAAGGAAAGTTTAAGGTAAATCGATAGCAGGGTTGTAGGAGGTCGTTTAGGATAAGGATATGAAAAGAAAGCATAGTTTAGTTGGAGGGGAAACACCATGGAAATGTTACAAGTTTCGGCACTAAACAAAGTGTATCAGGGCAAAGTGCAGACTCAAGCCCTTAGTGATATTCATCTGACCATCAAGCAGGGTGAATTTGTAGGGATTATGGGACCATCGGGAAGTGGAAAAACGACGTTGCTCAATATGGTCTCGACCATTGATGAACCAAGTTCAGGCAAGGTGCTGATTAATGGCATGAATCCGTTTGATATGAAAAAGAAAGAACTTGCCATGTTCCGACGCAGGGAACTCGGGTTTGTATTTCAGGATTTTAATCTGCTCGATACCTTGACCGTTGCTGAAAATATAGTACTCCCCTTGACGCTGGACAAAGTCAAGCTGAAGGAGATGGAGAGCAGACTCAATCGGATTACCACTCACCTTGGAATTGATCATATTCTGGATAAACGCATTTATGAAATCTCGGGTGGACAGCGGCAGCGTACAGCCATTGCCAGGGCCATGATTAATATGCCATCCATTGTACTGGCCGATGAGCCGACTGGTGCATTGGACTCCACCTCATCTCAAGCGGTAATGGAATCGCTTGAACAGATCAACCAGCAAGAGAAAACAACGATTATGCTGGTCACGCATGATCCACTTGCCGCAAGTTATTGCCATCGGATTGTGTTTATCAAGGATGGCAAGCTCGCAGCCGAAGTGCATCGTGGAGATAACCGCCAGACGTTCTTTCAACGGATTATTGATACATTATCCTTCTGGGGAGGGAATTCGCATGAGCTTTCCTCAGTTCGCCTTTAATAACATTCGCCGAAACGGGCGAGCGTACATCGCCTTTTTCCTAAGTAGTGCATTCATGGTCATGATATTCTTCGCGTATGCAATGTTTATCTATCATCCGTTTGTTGAGAAATTGCCGATTGGCAAGACTACGGCAGCGGGAATGCAGGTTGCCTCCGTCATCGTATACGTTTTCGCGATCTTCTTTGTTATGTATTCCATTAGTGCATTTCTGAAATCACGGAACAAGGAATTCGGTATTCTAACCATCTTGGGCGCAGAACCAGGACAGATTCGAAGGCTGGTCATTCTGGAAAATATGTTTATCGGATGTCTGTCCATTGTGGCTGGAATAGGTGGAGGCATGTTATTATCCAAGCTGTTCCTGATGTTAACCACCCGATTTATCGGTATGGAGGATCTGCCTTTTTATTTCCCTGTGAAGGCCATGTTGATTACGGTGATTGCTTTTTTAGTACTGTTCTTTTGCATTTCCCTGTTTACATTGGTCTTTATCGGGAATAAGCGAGCATTGGAGCTGCTTACGGGTTCGAGCAAACCCAAGAAGGAACCTAAAGCATCTTGGATATTCTCTATTCTCGGGCTTGCGTTTCTGGCTACGGGATTCCTTGCGCTTTACGGTAGTTTGTCGAGTGAGAGTATTCTGATCGCTGCTGTGACAGGCATTGCAGGTACGTATTTTTTTTACTCGCAGCTTTCCGTGCTGGGTATTCGTCTGTTGAAACGTAACCGCAAACGGGTGTGGCATGGTACACGCTTGCTATGGATTTCTGAGATGAGTTACAAAATAAAAGATAACGCACGCATGCTGTTTATGGTGACGGTGGTTATTGCGGTTGCTTCCATGAGTGCAGTGGTCATTTTGTCGCTGGATCAACAGAATCGACAAGTATTTAGAGACAATCATTTTCCGATCCGTTATAACGTGTACAGTGCATCGGAAGAACCTAACATGGCACCCGTCAATGAGGTTCTTGACGCTGCCGGTCTTCAATATCAGAATGCTTATCTGGAATATTTTTGGACAAGTACGGATGATAGCGGCATCAGTGTGATGTCTCTAAGTGATTTCAACCAGTTCAACACAATCCAGAACAAACCGACCTATACGCTCTCAGCTCATTCCAGTATATTCATTGATTCACGCAATGTGGAGAAGCCTCGACATGAAGAACGATTTCGTTCCTATGCCAAGGGCGATCAGTTAACGCTGGATATGAATTCAGGGCCTGTTACACTCGACATTAAATATACTGAAAATGAACCGGAATTCAACGGACTTCTGTATACATCAGCCCTAGTTATTGTAAGTGATGAAGAGTTTAAAGCTCTTACCGGACCATTGGACAAAGATGCTGTTTCCGGTAAATATCTTTATCATATCCCTTCATGGGGGGGATCGGTGCCCGATCGGCAATCATCTGAAGTGATGGTAAGTGATCGGCTGAAGGGCATGGATGAGATTATTAGGAATAACTCTAATGATAAAGATTTTTCAGGTTTTTTCACGACGCGATATGCTGACTTCGAAGAATTCAGACAGACAACGGCACTCTTTACCTTTTTGGGGATATTCATCGGACTGATCTTCTCGATCTCCTCAGCCAGCTTTCTCTATTTCAGGCTGCACACGGATCTGGAGGCAGATGGGAAAATGGTGCATTCCTTGTCTAAAATGGGTCTCAGTTTTCAGGAGATGAAACGATCATCCACAATTCAGATCGCGGTTCTCTTTTTCTTCCCAATCCTGATCTCAATTGTTGAAACGCTCGTTGTTGTTAAGCCGTTTCTAACTGAATTCGGTATCACGAATTATACTGTTCCGGTATTAACCGTGTTTGGTGCATTTTTGCTGGCACAGACCTTCTATTTCTTCGTCATTCGTTCAAGATAT
Organism: Paenibacillus taichungensis; assembly: GCF_050994985.1. Taxonomy (NCBI): domain Bacteria; kingdom Bacillati; phylum Bacillota; class Bacilli; order Caryophanales; family Paenibacillaceae; genus Paenibacillus; species Paenibacillus taichungensis. The sequence continues at coordinate 1,661,806 of NZ_CP194720.1, forward strand.
ATATCTTCACTACGCAAAATGATGGTTTAAAGTTAGCGGTTTTATATTAATCTGGTCATGTCCCCTGTTTTTGTTGTCTATGCTCCGGTTAATGGAGTGATAGATCATATATGAACATGAGAGGGGTCATCCCGGATGTGGACTGCATTCATGTGGGGCTGCATCTCCGCCTCGGCTGTTGTCATAGGAGCACTTGCTGCGCTGTTTCTGAAAATTCCGAAACGAGTTATTGGCTGGATCATGGCTTTTGGTACAGGGACCCTGATTGGTGCAGCCGCATTTGAATTAATTGGGGATGCCCTGAATGATGGGGGGATTGTGCCGACGGCCATTGGATTTACCTCAGGGGCCGTCGTGTACACGCTGTTCGATTTGCTCATTTCCAGTAAAGGGGGAGCAGGGCGCAAGCGTTCGGAAATTGCCGGGAAGGGAGATTCCAGCCAGAGCGGACTTGGTATTTTTGCAGGGACGGTCATGGATGCTATTCCTGAATCAATCATGCTGGGGGCCAGTCTACTCGCCGGGAACGGTGTCAGTGTGGTGTTGGTTGTTTCTATCTTTGTGAGTAATATTCCGGAGGGTCTGTCCAGTACGGTTGGACTTCAACGTAATAAATACTCCCGCTCCAAGATTATTCTCTTGTGGCTGGGTGTACTGATCATCTCTGCACTTGCAGCATTGGGAGGATACCTGTTCCTGGAGCAGCTTCCTGATGAGATGGCCGCGGCTATTGGGGCATTTGCCGGAGGAGGCATTATTGCAATGATCTGCTCCACCATGATGCCGGAAGCGTTCGAAGAAGGTGGGCCGGTAGTAGGTTTTATCGCTTCGATGGGATTGCTAGTATCGCTTTTACTTGATCTTTGATTCCTTGAGTTAAATGGGGAGAAGAGTACCTTTCAGATAATGATCTGGAATAAGGTGCTCTTTTTTACGTTGTGTTTTCTTGTGCTAATCACTGGAGTTACATATAATTTTAGGTAGAACAACTGGGAAATGCTGAGTGATTGCTTTTAGCGATTACCTTCATGCAGGGGAAAGGCAGGGATTGAAAATGAAACGTTTCGAGGATGAAGGGGCTTATAAATACAGCTTCTACGCTGTTCTTCGCCGGGGAGAGCAGGTCGTTGTGAGATGTAAACAATGCAGCGGGCACGCCTTTATCATCTTAGAAGAAGATCATCTAGCATGGAAATGTTCGCAATGTTATGCTCATGGAATTCAAGAGACAGAATATCAGTACAATGCCAAGAACAATTGCATCCGGTGTGAGCGCTGGTTCAATGTTGAAGTGACGGATGAGAAAAAGATAACTCACAAATCGTCACATATCGAATGCCCGCACTGTGGGACTATTAATCATGTCGAATTACATAAAAAGCCAGCGTTTCAAGGGTGTTATCCCGATATACGGGATGGACGCGACCCTGTGTTTGATATGGAATTGTACTTTCTGGATTATGTTAGAGGTAAGGTGGTATGGGCTGTTAATCGGGAGCATTTAAACTATCTGATCTCATATATTTCGGCTGATTTGCGCGTGAAACCTGGAAATGTACCTTTGAAGACGGCTTCACATTCCATTCCCGCTTATATTAAGAACGCCAAGAACAGGGAGCTGGTTGTCCGCACATTGACCAAACTTCAGCATAAGACTGGATAAACCAGCAGAACGCGAGTCGTAAAGGAGGATGATCATGAAATTCCGTTTAAAGATTATGATATTTGCAGTGATAATAGGCGTATTACTCATTCCAGCCTATTTCATTTTACAGACGTATGGTGTGTTTCAAAAAGAGAAGGTACTCTCTGATTATGCTCTTGCTGTCGACGTGAATGGCAAATCCTATGAAGCCTGGCCGCTCATTAACAGTTTCGCTGCCATGGACAAGGAGGAAAACAACAGGCAGTTATATTACCGTGTAGATATGAATCATATTCAATACCTTTTTCACATCGCTTATCAGGAGTTTGATGTTCGACCCAGTGAAGATAATCCCTATCTGGCGGGTACAGTGAGCTATCAATCCACAGAAAATGAATATGTAAAATCCGAAAAGCAATATACCAATGCCAAAGATTTTACAACGGTGTTGAATTTTTATAATAAGGACAAAGAGGTGATTTATACTTATCAAAATACTGGGAAAGGGGATGGACAACTGGTCCAATCCATCATTCATCAGGGGATGAGTCGTTCTAGTAATGGAGGCAGCGAAGCTGCTCGTGATCCTTATATCAACGTTACGGCTTTGTTCCATGATAAGTTAGACATCGATGTGAAGCTGGATGTAGATGAAGAACATAAAGTCGTAACCATTCGAATGAATAAAGCGGAGGCGAGATGATGAATTTATTTGGTGTACATAAAGGACCTACATATTTGGAAGGTTTGGTTCGGGAGATTTCGGATGTTCAGACTCATGAAGTCGAATGGAAAGGCAAGTTGCAAACGAGCGATGGACATGACAAGTTCCATATCTTTTATTATGGTGACTTAACCGAAGATGATCTGATAACCTGGCATGATTCGACACCGCTCATTGTATATGCAGAGCATACCGTAACAGGGGAACGTTACTTGCTCATCGATTCAGCCAAACATGGTTATGATGCGATGTTGTGTGAGACATATCCAGAGGAAGACCTGAATAACAGGCCGTTACGGCCCTATCTGGACGTTGAAGGGGAAGACATATTTGAAGTACAGCTATCTGCCTTTTACAACGTGCCGTGGGATGATGAGTTCGGGGAAGATGTAGATGAAGATGGAACCTACGAATTAATTACGGGAGAGCGCATGGATTTTGAGCAGGTGAAACGTGACGGCTATGATGCATTTGCCATTAGTATTGTAAACCGCAAGGGTGTACTAACCGAAATTGTGCAGGAAGAATTGGCTTAGCCTTTACCTGGTTGAATTGCTGATCGATTGAATGAACTATCGTGAATTGAACGAAACGATCGTAGGGAGATGTTGTGAATGTATATAGTAACTCATGCGTTGAAGCCCGTACCGGCTAAGGAACTGGATCATTTTGAAGAACAGCATTCCATCTCGTTACCTGCGTCATATCGCCAATGGCTGGAAAAATACGGGGAAGGCACGTATACGGGCTGGATGAATGTGCAGCGGCCGGATCAGGAGGTACTGAAGCCTTTTGCTGAATATGATTTTTGGATGCACACGGAGGATACACCCGTTACTCAGGATCAGCTTCAAGAGTGCATCAGTATCGGCAGTTCGGTGGATGGTGATTTCCTGGCGATTCATCCAGATGTGAAGGGATTGTTGTGGCTCCCGCGTCATGATGAGCATATTATTCTGTGGACATGCTCTGAAGCAGACTTTGGAGAGACACTGGACCAGATCTATTGCGAATATTACCATCAGGATAAACCGCTGACCCCGGCGTATTTTGAACCGTGGAACGAGCTGCGAAACCATACGTTCTACCACTTGGTTAACGTTGAGCGTGAAGGCTCCATGAAAGAACTGGCCGATTTGTGTAAAAGTAAATTCAAGTGGGATGCAGTGATGGAAAATGAGTATACATGTAAGCTTTTTAGGGTCTCCATGGGTGGATATTTACGTTTTAATTATGCGAACGGCAGGGAAATTGCGCTTTTCTATGAAGAAATGCACGGGATGGAAGGTGCAACGGATCATGATCTGGATCAATTTTTGCTGGCACATCACTGTACAGTTATGGACAGAGGCGGAGTGGAGGAATAATCATTGAGTTGGATAAACGAAGAAATTGCGGAAACATGGCGTAATGAAGGCAAACGATACGCAAAAGATGTCAATGCATTTGTACGCAGAGGCATGGCAGGAGAACAACTGGATGAATCGGAGCTCGCGGAGGATGCCAGAACGCAGATCAGCACTGAGGTGTGGGAGATGGTAAAGCAAGCCAATCTTCAAGGGGATTTGGAACGGCTCCGGCTTGAACTGCCTGCTGCAACATGGCCAATGAACGAACATTTTCAATCTGCCATGCAGGCCGTTCGGGTGGTAGGTTATCTGAACACAGAAACAATAGTATTCACAACCGGCACCTTCACGGAGAATGGCTGTGTATATACGGCTGATCCAAACGGATGGTTGCCATTCTCTCAGTATACCTTCGCAGGTTGTTCGTCAGATGGTGTAGATTATGCGCTGGCCGGATCGGAAGGTATTCGTATCATCAGACAACCAGATCGTCAACTAGAAGGACACGAGCTTGCGGTGTATCGCTGGGAAGATATTCAATCCAGTATTCAGAAGGCTTTGCCACGCATTGAATCCCTTGCTGACTGTGAGCATCCGGAACGCACACTTGAAGGACTTATTCCATTCAATGATGGGAAATCCGTTCTTATCTTCTCCAATTATGGAATCTACCTGGTAGACCAAGATCAGGTATCCCTGCTGCACCCGGATCCGGCAGAGATCGAAGAATATGAGTTGGAAGATACACAGATTGATATGGGCCATGCAGCAGTCTCACGTGACGGTCGCTGGATTGCCTACGGCAGCCAGGTCAGTAACCATATGGTTCTGGATCGCAAACAAAATAAGACGTATTCCCTTTATCCTGAATCCAGCTATCCTCATTATGCGGTATTCACTGCAGACAGCTCAGAGGTATGGTTTAATGCCTGTCACTTTTATAACGGTGCTACAATACAAGTTCAGCTGGAAACGATCGATGGTAATGAGAGTAAGGAAGATTGGCCTGTAATGGATGAGAATGCCCGTGTTTACGCTGCAGTGGAGTTGGGTGCAGGCATGGTGCTTGGTGACGCATACGGATATTTATATTGTGTGAATGGTGATGGGCAGGAAGTGTGGAGACATTTTGTAGGCAGCACCATCTATTCCTTGGCGAGCTCTCCTGACCAGTCAAAGCTTGCAGTGGGTACGTTCGGGGGCATGCTGCATATTCTTGATCTGCACTCTGATCAGATGGATGAGTATGGCATAGGCACAGGCACCCTCCGTGAAATTGAGCGCTACGTGTTATGGCGTGGAGAAGAACCTTTACGTTGGTGAACACCAGTGATTGAAGATCAAAGATTGGGTAAGGTGGAGGTTGAAATGAACCGTGAAGAAGCAGCTCCTGAACTAAAGCAATCTACCCTGGATCGTGAAGTTATGGCTTCACTGTGGGGAATCACCCACCTTGGACGTGCTTGGGCCGTCGAGCCTGAAGGAATGTTGCGTAGTAATCGATTGATATCAGATGCACAGGTCGCGTTGATGGAACGTTGGCTGGATCTGTTTTCCTACGCTGTTATGGTGCTGATCGAAGACGGAGGGGAAGAAGAGGCGTTCTGGGGATATCAGGAATATGTGCGGGAACGGGTTGTTGAAAAGAGTTGAAAAGGGAGGGGTGTGTATGACACCTGAGGCTAATGCAAAATGGAATGATTTGTTTGATGCGTTGAATGAGCTCCTGAACGAAAAAATCCATGATGATGAAATTCGGCAGTTATACGAGGAATACCAGCATCGGGAGGGTGTCTCTGAGGAAAGTCTAAATGCATTTGAAACGGAGTATGGCGTCCGGTTGCCGGAGGATTTTCGTGCCTTCTATAAGCGGAAGGATGGCAGTGGTTATGCATTTCATATCTTGTATCCGGGTGATGCGGAGGCAGAGGAATGTAATCCGTTTTATCTGATGTCATTGCAGGAAATTCGGGAAACCAAACAATACTTCTGTGAAGTAGATGAGAAATTGGACGAGTACTATTCTGACGAAGAGATCAGCAAACTGGACCCGGAGATTAAGCCCTTCTTATTCCATAAAGCGTGGATTCCTTTTGCAACGATGGCGGGAGGCTCCCTGTATTTGATGCTTGATTTTGATCCGACAGAGAAAGGAACCTACGGGCAAGTGATTATGTATGTGCATGATCCGGACTTTGTCTATTATGTATCTGAGACGTTTACTGACTTGCTGGAAGTGTCCAACCGTAATCTGAAGATTATGGATGAGATTGAGTATTGAGCAGGCAGGATGCTGTTCGAAAGAAGGACATCATTGGATGTTTTAAAAGAAAGTTGAACAAAGACAGGAGCTGCCGGTAGCAGCTCCTGCATTGCTATTTTACCATTGGAAGAAACGATGGCCGTGGAAACCTCCGCCAGGTCCACCAGGGCCCCCGGGTCCTCCGCCATGTGGACCGCCCGGATAGCCGCCTCCAGGGAATGGACCGTGTGGACCACCCGGGTAACCGCCATGCCATCCTGGGCCTCCAATATGTCCGATGGGAAAGGGCAGCGGAAACGGCACGATGGGTGGATAGGGATATGGATAAGGGTAGGGGTATGGATAGGGTGGCGGTGGATAATAAGGGTAAGGATAACCCGCAGTTGGCGGGATAGGAACTGAACCAGGTCCGTATGCCATGATGCATGCCTCCAGTGTTTGATTGATGATATTAGCCTATGCTGCGATGCAATGGAGTGACACAGAGGGCTTAATAGAACGTGGTACGGGTAAAGGTGGATAAGATTTGGTAGCTGTATCATAACCCTTCAGCAGAAATGGGCTCACGCATAGAAGCCCAGAGCATAAGCTGGCGTTATAGGTTATCACCTAAACCGAGAGCGAAGGGCAGGCGTTTATTTTGGCAACTTCCTATATGGACTATACCTTACCAACCACCCAATTTACATTTGACGTGAACCAGAATCCTTTCTTCCAAAAAGACGGAAATAACTATATTAACTTTCTCTCCATTCATCAATTAAACACTTTGGGTAACGTATCCTTACTGGACATTTTTCTTAGCACAGGCAATGTGGTTGAACCCCATATTCATCAGAATGCATCCGAGCTGGTGTATTGCATCAGTGGTTCCGCCGTCGTTTCCCTTATAAACCCGTTTACTAATGAGTTGCTGAACTTTACGATTACTCCGGGTCAAGTAGCTAATGTTCCGCAAGGTTGGTGGCACTATGAAATTGCAACGGTAGATCAGACCCATCTGCTGGCTATCTTCGATGCCCCGGTTCCTGAAGCTATATTTGGTTCGGATATTTTACGACTGACACCTGCGAGTGTTCTGGCCCATACGTATTGTCTGGATGAGAACAAGGTGAAGGAAACACTTGCTCCAATTCAAAAAACAGTAATCGTTGGTCCGCCAGTGGACTGTGTTACTCAAGTTTCTCCGGCAACAAACATGCCGCAGCCAAATAGTCAGCCTAACGCACAGCCGTATGTAAATCGCCTTCCATATTGGGGAACATGGATTGATCCCCGTATTATTCACGAACCAGGCTGTCCGTATTATACAGAACCTCCTGTGAACACCAATAATCAAGGGTAAGTGTTCGATATAAGGCATTTATATGGGGTAAAACCCAGTACATTGTCACGAGTGAAAGTGTAGCAACTATACAAAAGAAGCGTTCGTAGGAACGCTTCTTTTTGTATTCATTTGTATTTATTTTATGATGTGTAATTCCGTCCCAAACCAAGCTCTGTCAATAACTGACGATAAGCGATAGAGGTACGGTCTGCGGGAATGTGCGCTTCTGCATGCAGATCCAGTGGCAAATCCTCTGGCTTTTGTGATTCCACCATTTCCCGATCTTCCTCAAATACTTGCAAGTTAAACTTAATGGTATCTTCAATCGGAGCATCCTTGTCAAAGTTACGGGTAATCGGACAGAACAACCGCGTAAAACGTGCTGAGATGGGAGAGGCACAGTTCAGAATGTTCAGCTTATCGTTCTCCGGGAAGTGAACCGTCAGTGATGCGGCGAATGGTGGAAATACGCGGAATTCACGCAACCACTGAAAACCATCGGGTGCTACATTATCTTGACCTTTGCCATAGTTGCTAACAGAACTCCAGTATTCGGCAAGCAGTTCTTTGCCTTCGCGTTTTACTTTGTATTGGGGCACTTCCGTGTTGTTTCGGTCCCCGAACGTCTCGGTATGCACGTAGGCAAAATGGGATACATCCAGAAATCCTTCCATTTGACGCCCAGCAGAACCTGCGATATCAAAGTTCGGGGGCAGGATATTAATATAATCTGGATCATCCCATCCCGGGAATGCAGGAATCTGCTCGTCGGTACCCGCAAGTGAAGTCCAGATGAGGCCATAACGTTCAACCGCAGGATATACGATAAGTTTCAGTTTGGGGGAGATTTTGGAGCTGGGGTGTGCAGGCACGGCGGTACATTTACCCTCACAGTTATAACGGAAACCATGATATGGACAGACGATTTCCCCATTTTCTACCCAGCCTTTACTGAGCGGAGCGCCACGGTGAAAACAAAGATCCTTAGCAACTACAACTTTATCATTGCTGCGATACAGGACCAAACGGACATCAAGCAATTGAGCGGCAAGTGGTTTATCTGTCACTTCGCTTGCCTGAGCAATCGGATACCAATATTGAGATAATACATGCCAGTCTTCAGCGGAGAACGTACAACCGCGAGGCAGTTCGAATGTAAGTTGAGGATTGGAATTGGAAGTTATCATGGAAGTCACTCCTTGCTAGGATAATGAATCGTTCATTTGTTTATGTCAGGAAAGTTTACTTCGTAGCCGTATGTTACTACTCTTTTGTTTCGTGTATCAATATGTATAAGGATTATTTGTTCAAAATCACAAACAATACATCAAACAGCTAACATAAATACGGAAAATTCTGTTTATACATAACGCTTTACGTGAACTATATTTATATCGGGCAAGCTCCACGCAAATTAATTATCTTAATTATTGATCGAGCTATATTCTGTGCCCTAATATGTTGAAAATTTTTTTATAGAAAAGTGTCACAGATGTGAGCATTGATTTGTCTTAAGGTTGTAGACCAAAATACGGAGGCGAATGCAATGAGTTTAAGAGTGAATTATAGAGTGGCTAACCAGGGTGCTTTCAAAGCAATGATGGCATTGGAGCAGCACATTTCAGGTCAGTTTGATGACAAACCGTTATATGAGCTGCTGAAAATCCGTGTATCCCAAATCAATGGTTGTGCGTTCTGTCTTGATATGCATGCCAAAGATCTGTTGAAGCTTGGAGATTATGCCGATCACATTTTGCTGCTGAGCGTGTGGCGCGAGGCGCCTTTGTTTACGGAAAAAGAACGTGTTATGCTGGAGCTAGCTGAGGCCGTAACACTTATTTCCGAACAAGGGGTACCACTTGAATTGTATGAAAAAGTTAGAGAACATTTCAGTGAGGCTGAACTTGTGGATCTGATCATGGCGATCAACACGATTAATAGCTGGAACCGGATTGCCATTACGACAGGGATGTATCCAGGCTGCTTTAATTAAGTAAACATTCGACCATCTGCCAGAGGAGGCCATTCTCATGAAATTCAATCCCCTCACCAATGAGCCAGAAGTGTCTTCTCTGGAAGTTGGTGAATTGTATATTCGTTATAAAGCCTATGCCTTTTCCATTGCTTACCGCATGCTTGGCAGTGTTGTGGAGGCTGAAGATATTGTGCAGGATTGTTTTGCAGAGCTTCAGAGCAAGTCTCTTGATGATATCCGTAATGCTAAGTCCTATATTGCTAAACTAATCGTAAACCGGAGTCTGAATCTGCTAAACTCTGCCCGTAATCAAAGGGAAAGTTATGTTGGAGAATGGCTTCCCGAGCCGATGAGCTACGGTGAAATGGGAAACATTCCGGAAGAAACCGTGCAGCAGAAGGAGATGATCTCCTATGCTTATCTGGTTATGCTGGAGCAGCTTTCCCCGATAGAGCGTGCCGTTTTTGTACTTCGTGAGGCTTTCCAGTATGAATATACGGAAATAGCGGATTGGTTGGGCAAATCAGAGAGCAACTGCCGTCAGATCTTTAGTCGGGCCAGACGCAAGCTTCCCGATAGACTTCCGCCGATGGAACAGAGTTCTGCAAATTATGCTGCAAAAAAGCAATTGCTGGCTCGTTTTACAACTGCTTTTCTAAATTATGATGTCTCCGAGATGCTTGAGCTGCTTGCCGAACAACCCGTTTTTACGGCAGATGGCGGTGGAAGTGTGCATACGGTCATGAGAACGATGAGAGTTCATAAAGGTGTACTCGCTTTGTTGACCTCTCGCCGGGTACTTACCCGATTGCGAGAACGAGAGTGGGTGCCCACATATATCAACGGAGAGCAGCACCTTGCGTTACTGGAAAACGGACAGTTGTCCGAAGTTCTGTGTTTGGAACTGGACTCTCTTGGAGAAAGAATAGAGGGGTTCTATCTCGTTGTGAATCCAGACAAACTTACATCGGTATCGAGATAATACTTTTCTGAAATGATATAAGAAGGGCTCAAGGCATGTTAAAGCGGCACACCCTGTAAAGAGGAGTGCCGCTTTTTTAGCTTTAAGACTGTAGCTAATTTTATTGTAAACTAACAACCATCCACTTTGGACCGGTTAATATTTATTAATCATTGGCAAATAGGTTTTCAACATGGTCAGTGATTTCTTTGATTTCTGGGGTGAGTTCGTCGTTACTCTCATCGAGAAGATGCAATATCCTCTCCACTGTATCCAGAAGTACACTCTTCGTATTGCGCTCCCTATTTGCCACAGCCTTTTCATATGCTTTTTTCACTTCTGGATCGATAGTACGAATTTCTTCTTCCGTGTACCAGTCATAGGCAGGAGAGTTATCACTTCCATAAAACAGGTAACCAACGTACAGTGAATTCTTGACTGCTGACGCACGATTAGAGCTTGGAAAGTTATTCAGAAAAGCTTCCTTCTCTAGAGTACGCCGGATGAGTTCATCCCAGGTTATGATAAAGGCCGCATCGGAAGTTGTGGGCTGGTTGGATTCCGCAGCCATAATATCAATGTAAGCAACAATGTCAGGTTTCACGTAGGGCTGAAACTTTTTGTACATCTCATAATTGATGATAGGATAGTATAGACCTTCACTGGTTTCCAGTTTGAATCCCAGATCGGAGGCTTCCTGCAAGAGCTTGCGAACCGCCGGTTCTTTAATCACTTTGAGCAGACTGCTATATGTAAGCTTTTGTTCATAACCTATGTTGGTATGGGCTTCATAGAGAACGCTTTGAAACGGTTCCGTATACATTTTTTGATCCAAGTCAGCCAGTCTGATCTTTTGCAAATTCTCCAGTTGAAGGGTCATCAGGGTGGCCTGCCAGGGGCCAACTTCATCGATATGATTCAATAGATATTTACGTGCTTGAACCAGACTGGGCGTGGATTTCACTGCATTTTTTGAATACATTTGAAATTGATGATATACCGCTTTGGAAGCTGGGATAGGTGCAGCCAATGTAGTTTGGGATGTTATAAGAGTTGCACAGATGGTTGTAAAGCTTAATGTAATGGCTAGAAAACCAATTTTAATCGTTGGATTCAATCGCATTCAAAAACCTCCCATGTTACATAATGAGTAGTTGTGATCACATTCTGATTAAACCAGTTTCTGGTAATCGAATCAAGGTAGAATTCCTTGAAAATAAAATGTGTTATTCAAGATATGCTGCAAACATGAGATGATTCTGGAAATAACAAAGAACAGCATCTTTCAACCTTGAGTAGGTTGAAGATGCTGTTCTTTGTTGATTAAGCTTATTTTAGATTAATGCAGAGGTGGTTTATTGTTCTGTGGCATCTGAGGGGCTCCATTTGCAGGGACGTAGGCCTGAAGCATCTGTTTGGTATCATTTGCATTCAGTTGCGGAACTTGGTAATAGGCGTGTTGATTTTGATACATGAAAATTTCGTAGGCCATCTCAATAAAGTGTTGCACTTGGGAAGCGATGACTCTCCGCACGGCTCCGTTTGTAATTTCAGGCGCAGACATGGCCAGTAGAGAAGCGTGTGATTTGATCAAACCCAGCATATGACCGCTGATTCCAGCATCTTTGACATCGGTGAGGGATTGATTCGGCTTTTTCGGTGCGGACGGCTTGAGGCCATATACAGGCGGAACGATATTTGGGATCATGTAAGTTGCTGTCTCCTGATGAGGTTTGTGTCCAGTGGAGAAACATTCTGCAGTCAGATTGTATTGGGATAACATGAAATTGTATTGACGATCAAGGATGCCGAGAAGTTCAGTGTCTTGTACAAATGTTCTAAACATCATGTATTGATCCAATACGTTGATGGCCCCTGACAGAATTTCATGCATATCAAACATTTCATGCCCGCCATGGTTCAAGTGGGATGTGAAGTCTGAATTTGCGTTGTTAGCAGGTTGCATTCGGTTTGGAGGCTGCATTGAATTTGGATTCATTGTGAATTTGATTCTCCTTTGGGAAATGGTATGATCCTAGTATGGTCTTCAACAGTAAATTTATGTATTGTGTGCCGGTTATAAGCGAAAATAGAGACAGGTATGGTGGTGGTTGGATGGAAACCGATTGGAGTGTTCCCAAAGGGATATTCGTTAAACATTATGGGAGCGCTATTCAGATGCATCGTGGTGGTGTTTATACAGACTATAAGCAATGGGATGTGCCGCAAGAGCTGGAGCAGACATGGATGGATGAAAGAATAGGTCAGTTAACCGCTGGATTATCTATCATGAACTGGGACGCAGTTGATGAGCTTACGTCAATTGCCAAATATCATGCAAATCCTCTGATTATTGCTGCAGTCACAGCATTCGCATCAAGACAGTTGATGAGTTCGGACAGTATGGTGCGTCTAGTGTATGCGGAACGGCTGATTGAGTTGATCAAGCGATATGAATCGATTATTCCGGTGGATAAACTGCGTGAAACCTATCAACTGACAATGAACTTGTTGGAAGATGTAGTAATGAAACCGTTGGTGCTTGATCCGGGACATGAACTACAGCAATATGGGTTAAAGGATAAACGCGGACTAAATCTGCGTGTGGAAAAGAACAAGGAAGAGATCATCCGATATTTTCGGAACTGAATGTATTTCAGGATCAAGTGAGGTAAATATCATTGAGAAAACTGAATTATATTAAAGTATTTATTTTTCTAAGTGTGGTCACAGTGGTGACCCTGGGTTTGTATTACGCGGCTGCGGATTGGCTGGATCAGCGCTATTTTCGCTTCCTTATCTGGAACCTGTTCCTGGGCTGGATTCCTTTTGTATTCTCCTATATGGCTTATGGTTTTAGCCATGTTAAATGGAAAGGGGCAGCATGGTTTGCCGTTGCAAGCGGACTGCTCTGGTTATTGTTCTTCCCGAACTCTTCCTACATTGTAACGGATCTTGTTCACCTGACGGCACGCAGTTCCCGCTATTATGGCGGAGCCAATGGATTGGATTACAAGTACTGGTATGACTTAATTGTGGTCTTGATGTTCGTTTGGACGGGTTTATTGCTAGGATTCCTTTCGATGTATCAGCTTCAGGAAATGATCCATCACAAAATGGGACGATGGGTTTCATGGATCTTTGTGCTAGGGGGTTGTGCACTGGGGAGTTACGGTGTTCTGCTTGGACGTGTATATCGCTTGAACAGCTGGGATGCGTTAACCAATCGTGAGACGTTGGTTGATCTTATGCATGAAAGTGTAAGTCGTCCATCGCTGGCTTTCTGTATGTTCTTTGGCACGTTTATTCTTACGATCTACGCGACGTTATACTATTTAATAAATACGAGATCTTCCCGTGATAGGAAGACGGAGGTTGGAAGTTCAGCGGCTGATCTGCAAGGCTTGCGGTAATGGACTCCTTAACATTGAAACAAAAACGTGATTGAGCAGCATCTGAGCATGGAAATCGAATTGAAAAAAGTTAGGTGGACGATGATGAAGAGTATAACGGATCTGACACGCAGAATAACAGAAGTGATGGAGAACGTTGATTTTTCGGGCGTAATATTGATAAAACAAAACGGGCATACCCTATTAAGTACGACTCGTGCATATGCCAATCGAAGTGATGAACGTTTGAATCAGCCACATACACGGTTTGGCATTGCATCTGGATGCAAGATTTTTACGGCAGTGAGTATTTGCCAATTGATTGAACAAGGAAAATTATCGTATGATTCCAGATTGGCAGATGTCTTGAGCATTAAGTTTCCTCTATGGGATCAAGGAGTTACAATTCATCAGCTGTTAACCCATACTTCAGGCATCCCGGACTATTTTGATGAAGAAGTGATGGAAGATTTCGCTGAGTTGTGGAAGGAACGACCCGTCTATTCGATGCGGCAGTTGAATGATTTTCTGCCAATGTTTCAGAATCAGCCCATGAAATCAGCTCCGGGTGGACGGTTCCATTATAATAATGCGGCATTTATCGTATTGGGTCTCATTGTTGAAGAGCACACGGGGCAGTCGTTTACAGACTACGTAGAGCAAAATATTTTTAACAAGTGCGGCATGTCGGATTCGGGCTACTTCGAGACAGATCGTCTTCCCCGTAATACTGCGATCGGATATATGGATCAGGAGGATGGCTCCTGGACCAGTAACATTTTTTCCATTCCTGTTAAGGGTGGGGCTGATGGTGGAGCTTATATAACAGCGCCGGATATGATTCGTTTCTGGAATGCGTTATTCAGTAATGAACTGTTGGGCGAAGAAACGACGGGAAAGTTAATCACGCCATATGTCCATGAGGATGATGAAACCTATTATGGGCAAGGGATCTGGATTAATCGGAGAGGGGAAGCGTTATTTAAATATCATGTGATGGGTTTCGATCCTGGCGTGTCGTTCATGTCTTCCGTATATCCAGATCACAACCTGCAAGTTGTTGTCCTCTCCAACAAAGAATCGGGTCCTTATCCCATAACCATGGCTGTGGAAGAGGCTTTGGTGAGATGAACTTGGCTGAGGATCGATGTAAGAAGTAATGGAATAACCCTATAGTTACCGGTGAATGCCGGGTAAGCTATGGGGTTATTTGGTTTGATTCACAACTCAAAGAAAAGGTCTATAAGAATTTTACCAATTGGGGTGCAATTCGTTTGGGGAACACATCCAGCGGAGGTTTTTCCTTCTTTCTTTTGTCATTGGTGAGTACGGCAACGAGTTCCAGGGACGGGACGATATATACAAATTGTCCACCAAATCCACGGGCGTAATAATAGTGGAGTATGGAAGTGGGCTGTTCCGCAACCTTAGCTTCTGAAGTTTCGTTGGTATAAGCATCCACCCACCAATGCCAAGCGTAACTACCATGATTGGGTGGAGTAACCGAAATGGCAGGTTTTGTAGAGCGGCTAACAAGATCACTCGCAATCAGCGACTGCCCGTTCCACATGCCTTGTTGCAAAAACAGTTGTCCAAATTTCAGTAAATCCTCCGGCAACATCTTTAAGCCGAACCCTCCGGTATGTACACCCTGTGGGTCGCTTTCCCATTCATACTGTTGGATTCCCAAAGGGCCAAATAGATAACGTTCCGCGAATTCGGCTACGGACATTCCTGTACTTTGCATGAGGATGGCAGACAATATTTGTGATACCCCCGAATTGTATTCCATATATGTACCTGGCACATGACTTAAACGTTGCTCCAACGCAAAGTTCACCCAGTGATCCGTACGAGTCATACGAGGAAATGAATTCTGTCCTCCGAATTCGTCCCAGTTGAATCCAGCCGTCATCGTTAATAACTGCTCTAACGTAATCTCCGGTTTGCGGGAGTCAGGGTCTGACACCAACTGCGGGAAAAAGGTGGAGATTGGAGTAGGAGCTTCGGGCAGCCACCCGTGATCCATCGCAATACATATGAGTGCGGACAGCACACTTTTGGTGCAGGAATTGATTTTGGCAATATGGGTTGCTGCTTCTTGATTGCGGTAGTGCTCGTAAATGATTTCACCACGTACACTGACTAAGCAACTGCGCAGATCCAGCGGCGGGATGATTTGATGCAACATGGATGGTATGGATGAAGGATTCATAGTGTCCTTTCTTATTTGGGACTTACCCCATAAATTGAGTATTCATTAGAAAAAGGTTTGAATCATTATCTTAGCATAGGAATAAATAAGTTCTCAATTCATTCATCTCAGACTCAGGGATTAGTAAGAACTGGACCACAGACTGATTCAGTTATTGAATGCGTTGAACGATGGGCTAGTCGCAGCTGTAGTCATTCTGGTCATGTTGCTATACATGGGGGCAGCTCCCAAGACATGGTTGCACTACGGCATAACTTTGTTTGCGGCTGTCTTCATATTTGCCATCGTTGTATTTTTCTGCAACCGTGTGCTTTGGCGTTTTAATCACATTTCAGCCGCTGAAGCATTTACGTTCGGGCAGTATGGGTGAGACGAGACTAAGTCAAAATAGACTAAATTTGTCCCAAAATAAGGTTTTTGGCCTCACTGCCTTTTGTCAACATGAGTGCAGATGTATTGGTTCGCAATAACATACCCAACGAGAAACAAGGCAGGGTGTGGGGAATCATCGGCATTTTATCCCAATTGGGTTTTATTGTATCCTATAGTCTCGCAGGATTTTTGGCAGACCGTGTCTTTAACCCGCTTTTGGTGGAAGGTGGAGCACTAGCTTCGACCGTAGGATCATATATTGGCGTTGGTCCGGGAAGAGAATTCAGCGCATGATTGATTGTGTAATTTAAAGGATGATATTGGCCCCGGAACTTTATGTTTCGGGGTTGGTTTGTATGAAAGGCTTTAGGTCTGGAATCATGATTTTGGTAGAGGTTTGTACAAATGAAAAGGATAGCAGGTATACTAATAATAATGAGCATTATAGGACTAGTAGTCATGAGATATTTAACCAGAGGGAGGTAACACCTTTTGTTCAAAATCGGAAATCAAGGTACGTTTGAAACGTTGCCTGATCAAGCTATAGCGATTTACAAGGGAGATGTTATTGCTGTAGAAGAATTTATTAAACAGGGCATGGATCTCGAAAGAGAGATTACGCTCAGTAAATACATAGCGTTGACGCCATTGGATATTGCTCTAATCACCAATCAACAGGCAGTGGTCAAGCTGTTGGTAGATAACGGAGTAAACCTGAATGTGAAGGATAATCCAGCAATCCTCAAGGCGGTCAGATATGGCGGGGAAGAGATCATCCGATATTTGCATCAGAAGGGTGCCAGATTGAACGGTTTGAGCAGGGTGAAGTCGAATGCGTATGATGAAGCCTATTATGGTAACAAAAAGAACATCGCAGTGCTGAAGGACCTCGGACTGGATATTCGAAAATATGGTGGGAAAACATTACGAAAAGCCGTTTCGAATCACGATATGAAGATGGTTCAGTATTTGCTGGACGAGGGCGTGGACATCAATTACAACGAGTCCGATATGGTGTATCCATACAAGGCTACACCGCTTACGGTAGCGGCTCGCAACAACAATATGAAGATGGTTCAATTTCTGGTAGAGCGTGGAGCGGATGTAACTATTCAAGAGAAGGATGGGGAGCGGGCATATACGATTGCGATCAGTCAGAAGAATGCTGAAATGGCAGAGTATTTGAAAGCTCATGAGCCGCAAGACTTTCACAATCTGAGCAATAAATTGCATGCGCTCAAATCGTACAAGCTGCCTGATGCATTAATCCGTTTTCTAACGGAAGGTCAGCGAAGAATCGACTTGCCGGACAATTCGTCCGGCGTGGGATACATCGAATTCTTCCATCTGGTCGATACGGTTGAAATGAAGATGGGCAGACAGAAACTGCTGCGTATATCCTCTGACGTGGATCAGTACTCCCATATCCTAATCGTCTGGAATCCAAGCAAAAAAATGATTGGTTACGCAGATATTGAACATCAGGAGATTGGAACGATCTCCACGTTCGAAGCGTTCATGGCCAATCCCGCATCATATATGGATAATCTCCTGAATTAACCAGAGGGACTCCACTATCACAAGAACCTCTGTATATTGTCGATATACAGGAGGTTTTTTAGTGTCTATACCATTCATCTATAGGAAAAATATCTCATGAAATATGAACTAAATTAGTGCGAAAGGAGGTTATAAATGGTAAAATAGCAATGCCTAAACATGAAAAAACATTTTTGTTGAAAGATTAGCAGATAAATAAGATTTAAAATAGTTTAACTTTAGATTGTTAGAAATCGATTGTTAGTACAATTGTTTCAATGAAATTATAGTATTCTACTACTGGAGTGAGGAAGAGAAATGGCCATTATTGACGTAATCAAGTATGACGGTTCACCAGATGTATTTGCTTGGAAACATCCTGAGAATGAATTGGGAACATGGACCCAGTTGATTGTGAATCAATCCCAACAGGCGATCCTCTTTAAGGATGGAAGAGCGCTTGATATGTTCGGGCCAGGAAGACATACGCTAAGTACAGCGAATATCCCGATCTTAAACCGGCTCGTTAACCTTCCGTTCGGAGGTAAATCACCTTTTGCAGCAGAAGTGTGGTACGTCAACCAAGTAAGCGCACTAGACGTGAAATGGGGAACAGCAAATCCAATTCAGGTACAGGACCCAAAATATAATATTATCGTTCCCGTGAGAGCATTTGGACAGATGGGAATAAAAATAGCAGACTCTCGCAAATTTCTGGTCAAACTTGTGGGAACACTGCCTGAATTTAACCAGGCTAATATGGTCAATTACTTTCGCGGGCTAATTATTATGAACATTAACTCCATGCTGTCTTCCTATCTAATACATAGAAAAGTAAGTGTACTGGAAATCAATGCTTATATCGCAGAAATATCACGACATTTTGCTGATACGATTGCATCTGCTTTCGAAGAATTTGGTATTGAATTAATCAACCTGTATATCCACAATGTCAATCTGCCTGAAGAGGACCCTTCGGTCATTCGTTTGAGAGAAGCGTTGGCACGCAAAGCCGAAATGGATATTATCGGGTATACCTATCAACAGGAGCGTTCATTCGATACGCTTGAAGGTGCAGCCAAAAATGAAGGAAGCATGCAATCGGATATAATGGGTGCAGGGCTTGGTATGGGGATGGGTGTTGGACTGGGAGGATCATTCAGCAGCGAGATGTCCCAGATGTCCAAAGTGATGGCTACCACGGAAACACCTGCTGTACGCATATGCAAACATTGCAGTCATCCGAACCAGGAGCATAGTTCTTTTTGCAGCAAATGTGGCAATTCACTTGCCGAAAAATCAGCAATGACCGGTTGTAACAACTGTGGACATGCCTTGCAAAAAGGGACCAAATTTTGTCCTAATTGTGGTGACAAATATCATGCATGCCCATCCTGCGGGGCAGATAATGCGGAGAATGCTTTGGAATGTGTTCAGTGTCACGAACCGATGCCTAGCCCATGCCCCAAGTGCAATCATATCAATTCGGGCCAAACTAAATTTTGCGGCAATTGCGGCTCCAGTCTGTCCTTGAAATGCAGTCAATGTCAACACGAAGTGAAGCCCGGTCAGAAGTTCTGTCTGGATTGCGGAAACAATCTGCAAGATGGAGGGCAGGCATAGTGATAATTAAACGGAGCAACCTTTTCATTTTGGATGCCATCTATCTGATCAGCATGCTTGTAGCCTCAGTCGTTTCTTTTACAGTGTTTAATCATGCCATTGTATCGTTTTCTTTCTGGATGAATCTTGTGGCTTCTTATGTCGCGATTACGGCGATTTGGATTTATATAAGGTATGTCATGCTACATATGGATCGCTTTAAACAATTGGTTCCTGGTTACACAGCGTTAGGGATCGTGTTGGTAATGTATCTGATTTGTGTAATGATATATTCTCTGTTTACAGGTTTGGCAGATCATGGCTTACGCTGGTTCGTTTTGTTACATACGGTAACTTTAGCTATCGCCCTCATTCTGTGTGGCATCATTTTGATCTTTATTCAAAGTACACGTCGTAATGATGCCGTTGAGCAAACGAAATTGTTCAATCTACATTTGATTGAGAACGCTTTGCAGCAGCTGCTTCACACGATGGAGCGCCATTCCGTTCTGACTGCGGAAGAAGAGAGGAAGACCGTTCATACATTAATAGAACTTGTAAAATATAGTGACCCGATCACTCCACATTCACTTGAATATAATGACCGGCAGATTTTGATGGATATTGAAAAGATAAACAGTGAGCTTTCAACTCATTACGAAGCAGGAGAACTGGTGAATAGCGAGCATCTTGCTTCACAATTTTCCCGATTAAAGTCCCGTTTGAAAGAGCGGAATCAACAGATCGTGACAAGCAAATCATAAATTCATAGGAGGAAAAGCTGTGAAGAAATTTTTTGGAATTATATTCATTATACTTTCATCTCTGACCATCTTATTATCTATATTATTAATATTCCAGGGAACCGAAATGGCTATTATTAGTACGATTATTCTTTTTATACCTGGCGTTATCGTACTTGTTACAGGAATTAAAATGTGTAGTCGACCTAAATTCCATCCCAAGGCTGATCATTATCACTACCATTATGACAATGAAGAGGAATATGATGATGAAGGGTATTATGAAGATGAGTACCACGATCATGAATACGAGGAACCGCAAGAACCTGTATCTGTGAATTGTTCGGGGTGTGGGGCAAAGGTAAAGGTTTATCCGAATTTGTCTTCGGACTGTGAGTATTGTGGAACAACGATGAGGATCTCCTAAATTACATAATAGACACCATGACCATTTTGTTGATTCCCGATGGAAGGTTTCGGTGAGTTGTCCGGGATGTGGGGCGAAGGCGAAGGTATATCGGAAGCAATCGACGGATTGTGAGTATTGTGGAACAACTGTTGAAGCACCGTAGAATGATTGAGAATAGATACGAAAAGGATAAAAGGCTGATTCCTACATGGAGTCAGCCTTTTATCTTTGAGCCCGTTTTACGGATAAAAGTAAGAGAAAATCTCCTGGTACTCGCAGTTTGGAGAGAGTTCATGAGAATCTTGGTGCCTTGCAGGTTTCTTTTACCAATGATGAATTGGCTGAGATTGAACGGATATCTCCCAAAGGATTTGCCGCAGGGGGAAGATACCCAGGTCTTGCTTAATTTAAGCCAAGCCTATAGATAAAATAAAACAATTAACGCCCCAGACCGGTTTTCAACAGGAAAAGGGTGTTTTTGTATTTTACTTGAGAGTGGATGATTTTCACCTAATGAACGGATGTAAGTTACACGGTCCGATAAAAATTACATTGGAGCCGTGTCCTCGGTATTATCTCCGCTAATTAGCGCATACAGTACAACAATGAGATGTATGCCTATTAAGGAGGAAACAGCGGTATGACTAATCCGATTCTGCAAGCCCCGAATGTTCAGCTGGCGGCCGATTCGACAGCGGTGTTGAATTATCAGCGTGATTCGCGCAATTATATTACCCAATTGTTTGGACCGCAGCTGCCTACGATCAAAAATGGATTCTTCAATGTACACATGAGCAAAGGTATTATTGTGCAACCACATTGGCATACAAATGTGACCGAGATGGTCGTTCTGATCAACGGGGAAATTACCACTTCTGTTTACGATCCGTTCAAGCGGGAGCGGATAAGTTATCACTTGAAGCCAGGCCAGGTTTCGATATTCCCTCAAGGATGGTTTCACTGGTTTGTGGCGGAGACCGATGATGTGCACTTGTTGACGATTTTTGATCAACCTACACCGGACATTGTGCTGGGGGCTGACTTCCTGGCTGCAACACCGCCTGAAGTTGCCCATCGTGCATACTGTATTGATGAGGAGGCGTACAGGACGGCAGTGGCATCCATCAAAAATGACGCGATTTTGGGACCGCCGATTGGATGTGTGGATTCTATTTCCGATCAGGCGATCAAAGCTTCCAAATCTTCCAAAAATTCAAAGGGATAACGTTATTTCGTTCTCCTATCAAATGATTGATTTCAGGCCCGTGACCGGAAAACTTTCCGGTTACGGGCTTAAATTTTGTTCCAATTAACACATTCCGAATTCTCTGTTAAGATAGGCATAACATTGGCTTGTTACAGTAGTAGCACTCAAAGAATGTGGAGGGACGATCCATGACCATGACTGAGCAGGAAATGCTGGAAACCGCGATGAGCTATGCACCTGTATTGATGTTTGATCGAAATGAACCCTTTTACCCGGATTTTGTAGGCGTTTCCATTCTGGATCAATCAGGACCTTCACCGTCATTCGAGCGGGAGATTCATTTTCCGGTTGAGGCGGTCCAATATGTGATTGAATTTTCGATTTGGTGGGATTATGAAATTGGGCATTTGTACGAAATGGAGCATGTGTGGATATATGTGGGCCATGACGGTGAAGTCATGGACTGTGAAGCCAGCTTCCATGGGAGAGTACTTCGGGGATTGCTGAAAGATCGAGTTAATGTGGTTGGACGCCATGTGTGTTTATACTCGCAGCCAGGCAAACATGCTTTTTCTCCGATCCCTGTGGTGTTTGAACTGTTGCCAGATTTGTATAGTGCAGCAGGCGCCAATGCGGGTTGTGACGGTCTGCTCGTAAACGAGATGTTCGAAGGTTATTTCCAGACCAATGAAGAAATTGACGCCAGCGTGCGAAGTTTTCTGCAGACCAAGGCGTTTGTTCCCTCTATGGAGTTTGAGGAGTTTGTACTTGAGCCCAGTCTATTCATGCCCTGGCAGCAACTGTTTGCTATGATTCCTGAGAGAATTGAGATCAGATTGAAAGAACTTGAATTAAGATGAGAAAAAGTGCTTCATCATCCTTTTGGGATGACGAGGCACTTTTTTTGTACACCAGCAGACCGACGAATCTTAATCCGCCTTGAAAATGAGATCCATAAACCGGTTGGCTGCCAGTGAAATTGGCATATTACGCTTGGTCATGATGCCCACATGTGAAGGTGGCAGGGCAACATCCAGCTGAATTTCGAAGAGAGAGCCTTCTTCCAGCTCTTTGGAAATAAATTCACGGGTGACATACGATATGCCCAATCCCCTCCGTGCAAATTCGATTAACAAATCCACACTGCCGACCTCAATTTCAGGTTTGAGTGTGTAGCCATAGCTGTTGAACAGCTCCGTAATTGCCATCCGAACCCGGCTGTTTCTGGAGAAAAGAATGAGCTGATGCTCCAACAGCATTTCCAATGTCATAACTTTATCCTTCAGTTGAGCATATCGTTCGCCCGCGACAAAGCAGTCTTTGAGCTGGATACTTTCCCTGACCTCAAGTTGTGGGTCAACGATAGGCATCCGCACAACACCCAGATCAATTTTGCCTTCTTTCAAAAACGTGATGACTTCCGGCGTTGTCCCATGACTTAGATGCAGCTTGATGTTGGGGTAGAGTACATGAAATTCTTCCAGATAGGACAGCATGTAATGCTTGAACAGCGAATCACTGCCACCAATCCTTAGTTCTCCGTTGTCTAAACTCTTCAATGCAGCCATTTTCTCCTCGGCCAGCGAGATCAAAATCTGGGATTGTTCAATATAGGAATACAAACTTACACCTTCCTGTGTTAACGCAACTCCCTTGGAATTCCGGTAAAACAGCGTGAGACCAAAGCTTTCTTCCAACTGTTTGATGGCATGGCTGACACTTGGTTGAGTAATATATAGCGCTTTGGCGGCTTGGGTCAAACTGCCTGTTTTGGCAGCCCAATAGAATACCTTATATAGTTCATAATTTGTTGTCATAGATATCGTCTATAGCTCCTGTGAAATATATTAATTACTTGTATGGCTATGAAACGTATTATAGTGTAACTACAGCAAAGAAACCAGAGTTACTTGGAAGGAGAATAGTGAGATGGAACCAACGAGCATTATTTTATTTGGTGCGACTGGCGATTTAGCCAAAAGAAAAATATATCCAGCCTTATATAATTTATACATTGAGCAGAAACTTCCGGCATCCTTCTCGCTGATTGGCTTGGGACGCAGAGAATGGTCTGATGAATTCTTTCAGGCACAAGTGGAAAAATCATTAAATGAATTTTCCAGACGCCCTGCTGATCCTGAACTTGTAAAATCATTCGTACAGGCTTTCCGTTACAGTGTATTGAATATAAGCCATAAGGAAGATTATATAGAGCTGTTAAAGTTAGTGGAACAAAGAGAGGCTGAACTTGGCATTCCATCCAACCGTCTGTTCTACCTTTCGGTTGGCCCAGAATTCTTCGAACCCATTGCAGAGAACATTCAGGGTAGTGGACTTGGATCAACTGAAGGCTGGAAACGCCTTGTGATCGAAAAGCCATTTGGACATGATCTACAATCGGCTCGTGACTTGAATCGCAAGTTAAGCGAAGCATTCACGGAAGAAGAAATTTATCGGATTGACCACTATTTGGGCAAACCGATGGTGCAGCGTCTTGAAACCTTGCATCAAAGCAATCCGATCATGAAGGCATTGTGGAACAACCGTTATATCTCCAATGTGCAGATCACCGCTAATGAGACTGTTGGTGTGGAAGAACGGGCATCCTATTATGATCATGTAGGCGCCGTGCGTGACATGTTCCAGAATCATATGCTGCAATTGCTCATGATGATGGCGATCCAACTTCCATATAACAGCACCACGGAAAAAGTCGGTTTGAAGAAAAAACACATCATGGAATCGATCGAGCCACTGCAAAAGCAAAACGTGGGTGCAAGTGTCATTCGCGGACAGTATGCTGAAGGAAACATTCAAGGCAAATCCGTTAGCGGATATGCAGCTGAACCGGGTGTTGCCGAGAATACGATGAATGATACTTTTATTGCTGCAAAATTGCAGATTGATGACTTCTTCTGGCGCGGAGTACCTTTCTATATCCGTACCGGCAAACGAATGAAGGAGAAATCCACTCGCATTGTCATTGAATTCAAGGAACCATCTGGGCAGGCTAACGTGGTTAACGGTTCCAAACCGAACCTGCTTGTGATTGAGATGAGTCCTGACCAGAGCATGACGCTGCAGCTGAATGCGAGCGACCCGCAAAACAAAGGGGAGTTCAAACCTGTTCATATCGATCTGTCACCAGATCGTGAGGATCTGGCCGAGGCTTATGAGAACTTGATTCATGACGCATTGCATGGTGATCCAACGTTCTTTGCCCATTGGGATGAAGTAGAACTTTCTTGGGCTTGGGTACAACCTATTCTGGATGCATTCCAGGAGAATTTGCTCCCACTTCATCTGTATCCGGCTGGAAGTTATGGACCAGCAGAGTCGGATGCGATGCTCGCTGCGGAAGGGCACCACTGGTGGTTTGACCAACCTGCCGATCAGCAGGCTGAAGATGATATTGAAGTTCCTCTGGCTGTTAATGCAAATCTGTAACATAAAAAAAACAAAAAAACATATCCCTTGGAGGTAATTGAATATGAAATTTTTCATCGATACAGCAAACTTGGTAGACATCAAAAAAGCATACAAAATCGGCGTCCTGTCTGGTGTAA
Source organism: Paenibacillus taichungensis (assembly GCF_050994985.1). Classification (NCBI taxonomy): domain Bacteria; kingdom Bacillati; phylum Bacillota; class Bacilli; order Caryophanales; family Paenibacillaceae; genus Paenibacillus; species Paenibacillus taichungensis. The sequence goes on from NZ_CP194720.1 coordinate 1,687,095, forward strand.
CAACAAATCCTTCTCTGGTAGCCAAAGAAGGCGTGAAATTCGAAGACCGCATTGAAGAAATTTTGCGTGAGGTACCAGAAGTTGAATCCGTATCTGCAGAAGTAACTCCAGATGCAATCACGGCTGAAGAGATGATTGCTCAAGCAGACGAACTGATCAAAATCAATAACAACGACAAAAACATCACAATCAAGCTGCCAATGACACTTGCAGGACTGGAAGCTTGTCGTTACCTGACTAAAAAAGGTGTGAAAACCAACGTAACTTTGATCTTCACAGTGAACCAGGCGCTGCTTGCTGCTCGTGCAGGTGCAACATATGTATCCCCATTCCTGGGACGTCTGGATGACATCTCCGAAGATGGCGTGCAATTGGTTGCCAAAGTTGCTGAGCTGTTCCGTACACATAACCTGGATGCACAGATTATTGCGGCTTCTGTAAGACATCCGGACCACGTTACACGTGTAGCAATGGCAGGAGCACATATCGCTACTGTTCCATTCTCCGTCATTGAACAAATTTCCAAACACCCGCTGACAGATCAAGGCATGGACAAATTTGCAGCAGACTGGAAAAAAACAGTTCAGTAATAAAGATTGTTGATCTCGAATTTTAACCTACTATATATAAAGAGTATTGGGAGGACATAATGAGTAAACAACAGATCGGTGTCATCGGACTTGCAGTAATGGGTAAAAACCTTGCCCTTAATATTGAAAGCAAAGGATTCTCGGTATCGGTATTTAACCGTTCCCCGGAGAAAACGAATGATCTTCTCAAAGAAGCCGAAGGCAAAAACCTGACAGGCGCATTCACGATTGAAGAGTTCGTAGCTTCCCTGGAATCCCCACGCAAAATCCTGATCATGGTTCAAGCAGGTAAAGCAACGGACGCTACCATTGAACAATTGCTGCCACACTTGGACGAAGGCGACATCATTATTGATGGAGGGAACGCATACTTCCCTGACACCCAACGCCGCAGCAAAGATCTGGAAGCCAAAGGTTTCCGCTTCATTGGTGCGGGTGTATCCGGTGGTGAAGAAGGCGCGTTGAAAGGCCCGGCAATCATGCCAGGCGGACAAGAAAGTGCGTATGAGCTTGTTGAACCCATTCTGACAGCCATTTCCGCTAAAGTAGGCGACGATGCTTGCAGCACATATATCGGACCAGATGGTGCCGGACACTATGTGAAAATGGTGCACAATGGTATCGAATACGGGGATATGCAGTTGATCGGAGAAGCGTATCATTTGCTCAAATCCGTGCTGAATGTGTCCGTTGAAGAATTGCATGCAATTTTCTCTGAATGGAACCAAGGTGAGCTGGATAGCTACCTGATTGAAATCACGGCAGACATCTTCTCCAAATATGATCCGGAAACGGGCAAACCAATGGTTGATGTCATTCTGGATGCAGCTGGACAAAAAGGAACAGGCAAATGGACAAGCCAAAGCGCACTGGATCTCGGCGTACCATTGTCCATGATTACGGAATCCGTATTCTCCCGCTTCCTGTCTGCAATGAAAGACGAACGTGTGGCAGCAAGCAAAATCTTGAATGGACCAGCAACTGAAGCATTCTCTGGCGACAAAAAAGCGTTCATCGAGAATGTGCGTAAAGCGCTATTTGCAAGTAAAATCGTATCTTACGCACAAGGTTTTGCTCAAATGCGTGCAGCTTCCGACGAGTATGGCTGGGATCTGAAATACGGCAACATCGCTATGATCTTCCGTGGTGGCTGCATCATCCGTTCGCAGTTCCTGCAAAACATCAAGGAAGCATATGACAAGGATGCAGAACTGAAAAACCTGCTTCTGGACCCATACTTCCAGAACATTGTTGAATCCTACCAAGGTGCATGGCGTGAGGTCGTTGCAGCTGCGGTAACTCAAGGAATTCCGGTTCCTGGATTCTCCAGCGCGTTGTCTTATTATGACAGCTACCGCACTGAGCGTTTGCCTGCGAACCTGTTGCAAGCGCAACGTGACTACTTTGGCGCTCACACATTCAAACGTGTGGACAAAGAAGGTTCATTCCACTTCCAATGGATGGACACTAACGAGTAATATGTAATTCGAGATCATTCAGCATTCCTGTGCTCGTTCATGAGGTTAGTCAGTCATGAGCGGACGCAGGAATGTTTTTTTTATTCAGATGACAGGCTATGGGTCGACGTATCGCCAAAATATTGATTGGAATTTAAGTATTCCAAATTGTAATAAAATGTACGCATCTGAGGAATGGAAACAGATGTCCTCACCTCTTTAACTACGTTATACTTGTTCAGATGGACTGGAATTTGGTCAAGAGAAAATTCAGCAATCAACTTATTGACGTGGAGGTTAACAGAGGCATGTTTGTACTTGCAGGCATCTTGTTTTTGGTTGTGTATGGTTTATTAGTGTTTTACATAGGACGGAGCGGATGGAGCTGGATGAAGCCGGTTGTATCTGCGAGATTTCGTTGGTTTTACATCGTTGCGCTTGTATTTCTTGCAATTTCTTTCATATTGGCAAGGTTGTTTGGAAGTATTTCCTTCCTGAGTGTTATCGGTTCATACTGGCTTGCAATCTTTTCTCTGCTGTTATTGATCCTGCCGGTGGTTCATCTAACGTTATGGTTACTTAGACTAACCCGTATTCCAAGACATTACGCTCATAAATGGGCAGGTGTGGTCACTCTCGTGCTGTTGCTGTCCACGTTGGGCTATGGTATCTATAACGCCTATAGTCCAGTCGTAAGACAATACAGCATTCAGATTGATAAAAAAGTGGAAGGTGTGGACAGCCTTAACATTGTTATGGCTGCGGATATGCACTTTGGCCTGCTGTCCGGCCCTGCTCACGCTAAACGAATGGTGGAAGAAATTAACGCGCTGAAGCCGGATTTGGTACTGTATCCTGGTGATATTATCGATGACAACCTGGATATGTACCTCAAGAGTGGAATTGCGGATATTATCAGCGGAATTCAGGCCCCTTATGGGGTTTACGCCTCACTGGGCAATCACGACAAGTATAACGGTCCGATCGAGGATCTGATTGCTGCCTTGGAGAAGAGTAATATGCAAGTTCTGTATGATGATAAAATTACATTGGACGATAAGATTACGCTAATTGGACGGAAAGACCGAACAGAGAAGGATCGGGCAGAAGTAGCGACATTGATGCAAGATACCGACTTAAGCAAGCCTGTGCTCATGATGGATCACCAGCCTTATGATTTGGATATTGCGGAGCAAAACCATGTAGATTTGGTTGTGTCTGGTCACACCCATCGTGGTCAGATCGCACCCGCTCAGTTTATTACTAAGGCTATCTACGAGAATGATTGGGGTTATCTGCAAAAAGGGTCCATGCACTCGATCGTCACCTCGGGATTTGGCTTCTGGGGACCTCCGATTCGTACTAGCAGTCGTTCGGAGATTGTACAGATTCATGTGATGTTCCAGCAATGATTAGCGATATGAGTAACAGTGAGTCCTTCGGAAGAAGGGCTCCTATTTGTGCTAAAGGCTGATGAGTTACCGTGAAAAGAAAAAAAATTTCCATTTTGAGTAGAAGACTTCTCCAGTTTGTTTGTGTATCAACATGTACATATTAAGACAGCATACCCTCACTCGTGGAACTATAGGGAAATATTTATTGAAAGCAAGACAAAGTAAAATAACAGTGGTAGCATTTTGGGTTGACACCGTTTTCAGGTTATGATAGATTATATCCGAGGCTTGTTACCGGTAATGCGGGCAAAACCACTATGGAAATGATTTTATTATTTCTATTTTGGTTTTGCCCTTTTTTAATCCTCAAAAAAAACAGGTGGGTCCAACATGATTATTAAACAGATATTTAATAACAATATTGTCAGTACCGTGGATGACAAAAATCAGGAACTGCTGATCCTCGGCCGGGGTATCGGGTTTAAGTTCAAGGCGGGCGATGAGATTGATGAAGAACGGATTGAGAAAGTATTCCGGCTTCAGGATGCATCGATCTATGAGAAGTTCAAGTCCATCGTCACGGAAGTGCCGATTGAAATTCTGCAGGCGACAGATGATATTGTGACACTGGCACGTACACAATTGAACAAAACCATCAGTGACGGGATTTATGTCTCACTGTCGGATCACATTCATTTTGCTGTCCAGCGTCTGGAAAAGGGAATGATTACACGCAATCCGCTCTCCTGGGAAGTGCAGCATTTCTACAAGGCCGAGTTCGACGTGGCCCGGGAAGCGCTCACCCTGCTGAAGGAAAGACTGGATGTGGAGTTTCCGAAGGATGAAATATGCAACATAGCGCTGCATTTCATCAATGCGGAAGTCAATGATTCCATGAACGATGTCACTCATTTGATGCAGCTGCTTCAGGAGATCATGAACATTATCAAATATCACTTCAATGTCGAATTGGATGAAGATAGCGTCAACTATTTCCGTTTCATTACTCATTTGAAGTATTTCTGCCAACGGGTAATTACTCACTCGTCACATGACGATGCGGAGGAGTATTTATACGAGGTCGTACGGAAAAACTATCCCGAAACCTTCAAATGTATCGGCAAGATTGAGACTTTTATCCATAAGAACTATCAGTATGATATGACGCATTCGGAACAGTTGTATCTGACCCTTCATCTGGAGCGGTTAATGAAACCGAAGCGTGACCAATGAAATATCAGCACATGAACCAGAACCTAACTAAATATCAATTGGGCTTGTTACTGTTCAATCAGGCAATACCCGAATGAATGACACGTAGAAGACGTGGCTATTTGTTCGGGTATTTTTTATTGGAAAAATGAGGAGGAAATGATCATGAAACATCAGGAAACGGCACAGGAAATCATCAAAGCCGTTGGGGGAACAAACAATATCAACTCGGTGTATCATTGCGTCACACGACTGAGATTTGATCTGAAAAATAACGATAAAGTGGACAATAACTCACTTAAGAAACTGGATAAAGTCATGGGAACAAATATCTCAGGAGATCAATTCCAGGTGATTATCGGGAATGACGTGTCCAAAGTATTTGATGCTATGGTGAAGGAATATCCGGCAATACAGCAAAGTACAGAAAATAAACAAGCTAAACCGGAAAAAAATAAAAATGTAATTCTTAATATTTTTGAGACGATTGCGGGTGTCTTCGCACCAATGCTGCCAGCGATTACAGCTGCGGGTATGCTCAAAGGATTACTTGCATTATTCGTATCCCTGGAGTGGATGTCAGCAGGTACTGACACGTACCGTATCCTTTCCGCCATTGGGGATGGCGTATTCTACTTCCTTCCATTGCTGATTGCGGTTAGTGCCGCTCGCAAATTCGGCAGTAATCCGTTTGTTGCCATTGCGCTAAGTACTGCGCTGATGTATCCCGATATGGGCGCATTGCTATCCAGCGGTGAATCGGTTGCGTTTATTGGCATTCCGGTAACGGCTGTCAGCTATGCCTCATCGGTTATTCCGATTTTGCTTGCCATATGGCTGATGTCTTATGTTGAGAAATGGGTTGACCGCGTTATTCCGGCAGCATTGAAGTTGCTGCTTGTGCCACTGATTACCTTGCTTGTTATGGTTCCGGTAACGCTGATTGCGATCGGTCCACTGGGTACATTTGTAGGTAGCGGCTTGTCCGGTGGTATTAACTGGCTGCTGAACGAAGGCGGATTAATTGCAGGGATTGTTTTGGGCGGCGCGATGGCGCTCATTATTATGACAGGTATGCACTATGCGCTCGTACCGATCATCCTGAGCAATATTGCTACATTAGGCTTCGATAAATTTTTGCCACTGACGTTCATCTCCAATATGGGACAGGCCGGAGCGACGTTGGGCGTATTCTTCCGTGCAAAAGACAAAAAGCTCAAAACCGTTGCATTGTCCACCAGCTTTACAGCTCTGATGGGTGTAACCGAGCCAGCTATGTACGGCGTGAACATGAAATATAAAAAACCGTTTGCCGCTGCGATGATTGGTAGTGCCGTGGGTGGCGGATTCGCTCTCGCTTTTGGAGCCAAAGCTTATGTGCTTGCAGGTAACGGTGGTCTTCCGGGTCTGCCATCCCTGATCGGACAAACCTTCTGGTACTCCTTTGGCGGTATGATTCTTGCCTTTGTTGTGGGTGCAATTATGTCTACTGTGTTCGGGATCAAGGAAGAAGAGGGCGACGCCGAGGCGTTGGCTCAATTCTCACCAGGCGCTTCTGCGGCACCAGCGGCAGCACCGTCCAGCAATGCTGTAACCGTGAACGTGGACGATATGGGTGCTCCAACACCAACAAGTGATGCAGTAGCCATTGCACCGATGACGGGTAAAGCGATCGCACTCAAAGAAGTTAATGATCCAACGTTTGGCGATGAATTGATGGGTAAAGGTGTGGCATTTGTTCCAACGGTGGGTGAACTGGTGTCACCAGTTACAGGTACCATCATGAATGTGTTCAAAACGAAACACGCGATCGTGGTCCGCAGTGATAACGGAATGGAGCTTCTGATCCATGTGGGGATTAACACCGTGAAACTGCGCGGACAGTATTTTGAAGCCCATGTCGCTACGGGAGCACGTGTACAGGCTGGAGACAAATTACTCACGTTTGAACTTGATCAAATTGCCAAGGAATATGACATTACAACGGCGATGGTCGTTACGAATACAGCAGATTACAAGCAGGTTCTGCCTGTGAAGTTGGGTACAATTACGACCGGTGAAGAAGTATTGAAAGCTGAAATTTAAAGTCTAAAGACGAACTTAAGACGAAATAGACGACATCAATAAGAAGAGGAGAGATACGCATGATCAATCGACAAAGGTTTCCGGAAGGTTTTCTGTGGGGCGGCGCAATTGCTGCCAACCAGGCTGAAGGTGGATTTGATGCAGGGGGCAAAGGCTGGTCAACAGCGGATATGGTTCCTTATTTTGAGAAGAAGGATTACACCAACCTTAGAGAACTGATGCACGTGACCAGTGCAACGGTTGAGAAAGCGATGGCTCACCACAGTGCGAAGGGATATCCGAAGCGTTACGGTATTGATTTCTATCACCGCTTCAAAGAGGACATTGCGTTATTCGCTGAGCTGGGTTTTAAGACATTCCGTCTTTCCATCAACTGGCCGCGTATTTTCCCGAACGGGTATGATGCGGAGCCGAATGAAGAAGGATTGCGTTTCTATGATGAAGTATTCGACGAATTGCGGAAGCACAATATTGAACCTCTCGTGACGCTCTCTCACTATGAAATGCCAATGTCATTGGTATTGAAGTACAATGGCTGGACAGGACGGGAAGTTATCGGACATTTTGTAAGATACGCCGAGACTGTCATGAATCGCTACAAAGACAAGGTGAAATACTGGTTGACGTTTAATGAGATCAACACAACCATTATTGAGCCATTCACGGGTGGAGGCATCATTGAGGATCGTGTCGATAACGTGATGCAAGCTTCCTATCAAGCACTTCACCATCAGTTTGTTGCCAGCAGTCTGGTAACGCAGAAGGCGCGTCAGATTAACCCGGACTTCCAGATTGGCTGTATGCTTGCGCGCATGATTCACTACCCAGCAACGTCGAAGCCGGAAGATGTACTGCAAGCTCAGATCGATAATCAACTGAACCTGCTTCATACTGATGTACAAGTGCGAGGCAGTTATCCAACCTTTATGGCTCGTTACTGGGCTGAGCATGACATCTCCATTGCGATGGAACCTGAAGACGAAGCGATTATGAAAGAGCATACGGTTGATTTCATCTCGTTCAGCTATTACACATCGCTGGTATCCGCAGTGAATCCGGAGGAATATGGAGTAACTGGCGGCAACCTGTACAGTACGATCAAGAATCCGAACCTGGAGCGTACAGAATGGGGCTGGCAGCTTGATCCGATCGGACTTCGTGTGGCGTTAAAAGAGCTGTATGACCGTTACCAATTGCCGTTATTTGTCGTGGAGAATGGACTTGGTGCCAAGGATACGGTAGAGGCCGACGGTTCCATTAATGATGATTATCGGATCGATTATCTGAGAAAACATATTACACAAATGAAAGAAGCAGTCATGGATGGGGTAGACCTTATGGGTTATACCAACTGGGGTGCGATTGATATCATCAGTGCGTCCACTTCGGAAATGTCCAAGCGTTATGGCGTAATCTATGTCGATCAGGACGACAACGGACAAGGCACATTGAATCGCTATAAGAAAAAGAGCTTTGGTTGGTATCAGAACGTCATCGCTACGAATGGCGAAGATTTGGGTTGATTTCGGGGGCAGTCCTTGCGCAGCAGTTATTGCGGCGCATGGGCCGCTTTTTATTTTGAGCTCAAAAAGGATAGCGCTGTTACATTGATGATGATATACTGTGATCCTATTGGAGGGGATAATGATGAAAAAACCTATTATTGCTGTAGATATGGATGATACCATATGTCATCTGGTCAAGCGAGCCATCTATCATAACAACATCAGCTTCCCAACCCATCCGCTGCGATATGAGGATATGATACATTGGGATACATCCCATCTGCGCCATCCGGATTGTACGCATGATGTATTTTATGGTCGGCCAGGGCTGTTTGAGGAACTGGAGATTTACGATGAATATGTAGTAGAAGAGGTGGAAAAGCTCCATCAAGCCTATGACCTGCTGATCCTAACAGCGGCTGAGCCCAAAACGGTTGTAGAGAAGTGGAATTGGCTCCAGAAGCATATGCCATATATATCTCCAGAACAGTTTATAACATGTAAACGGAAGAACTTGATTAACTTCGATCTGTTAATTGATGATGGGGCACATAACCTGATACCCGCGCTGAATGACGGAAAAAAAGTCATCTGTATCCCTCATCCATGGAATATAAATGAACGGGAGCAACATCAGTTTCCGTTGATGACCTCTTGGAAAGGTGCAAAGGCTTATGTAGATCGTCTGCTTGAAAGAGAACATGAAGAGATTAAGTTTGATCCTGTAAAGAGATGAGCCTTAAGAAAGGAACGGAAGACAGGAACACACTTAATTCAATGGTTCTGCTCTGAAGTTCCTGCGATAGCCCTGAGGGGTTTCTCCCGTAATTCGTTTAAAGACGGCGTAAAATGAATCTACATCACGGTAGCCTACAAGTTCAGCAATTAAACTGACTTTATGTTGTGAATTCTTCAGCAATTCACAGCTTTTTTGTATGCGCAAATGTTGCAGATAAGCACCAAACGTCCGCCCGGTATGGGTCACGAACATGCGTCCAAGATGTCTTTCGCTCCAACCAGAAATATTCACCAGTTCGCTTAGACGGATTCGTTCGTTAACATGTTGGTCCAGGTAATGAAGGATATGTTCCATATCAGTCGCATTTTCCTTCTCATTGCAGGTAGCTTGATGAATCTGTCTGTAAGTTGTCACGACGAGTTGGCTAACAAGCGTATACAGGATCGTGGAAGAGCCGATTCCCGGAACGGCAGATTCGCGGTACAGCTTTACCATTAATTCTTCCATCCGCTGGCTGTAATCTGTGATGGATACATAAGGAACCCGATTCTTTTCCAGGTCTGTCAGATGGTTTCGAATCTCCTGCTCCTGAATAATAATGGACAAGGTGTGGATCAGTTCGGAATTGAACAGACAGTTATAAATAATGAGTGGGTGCTCTGATACATTCGCGGTAGCTGGGCGGAATACATGAGGAACGCCGACCGGAATAACAAATAACATCCCTTTGTGTACCGGAATAATATCTTCACCAATGTGGTGAAAGCCCTTTCCTTCTGCGACATAACTATACTCAACAAACTCGTGTGCGTGAAAAGGAACCACAAAATCTTCGGAACATCGGTTCACGAACAGCTTCAGATTATTTTGGAAAAAGGATTCACTCTTGAACAGTTGTACGGTTGGATTCACGGAATTGCCTCCTTGGTTGGCATGACCAGATTACCGGGTTAAACTGTCCTCATTGCCGGGTATTTCCGATCATAGAATCGATATAATTATATCGTAACCTTGATTTGGAAACCACGATGGAAAGGGATGTTTCTCTGATGTTGACTGTAAGTCATCTGCGTTGTGAGTATAGAATAAATCCGATTGGACTAGATATCACGGCACCCAGATTAAGCTGGCATTTGCAATCCGATCTCAGAAATTGTGTACAATCAGTTTATCAAATTCAGTTGTCACGGACGGAAGATATGGCTCAAATTGAATGGGATTCCGGCAAAAAGAGCTCTGATCAATCCATTCATGTTGAACTGGAGCACTGGGTGCCCGAAGCACGAACCCGCTACTATTATCGCATTCGTGCCTGGGATCGTGCAGGAGATGAATCGGACTGGTCGGAGATAGCGTATTTCGAGACGGGATTCATGGGTAGTGAAGATGCCTGGCAGGCGGAGTGGATCACAGTCGATCCTTCCTCTCAGCAGGATGAGTCTTGCCCACGACTGCGTACCTTGTTTGAACTGAAAAAGCCTGTCGCTTCGGCCAGAATATATGTGACTGCACTTGGATTGTACGAACTTCATCTGAATAATCAGCGAGTGGGCGAAGCATACTTCACCCCGGGCTGGACCAGTTATAGTAAGCGGTTGCAATATCAGGTCTATGATGTTACCGATCAGCTTCATAATGGACAGAATATACTAGGTGCTTATCTGGGAGATGGCTGGTACAAAGGACATTTGGGATGGGAGAAAAAGCAGAAGATATACGGTACGAAGGCAGGTTTGCTACTGGAACTTCATATTCATTATACCGATGGTTCAGAAGAACGTATTATTTCGGATCGAAACTGGAAGAGTTCCCCCAGCGCTATTCGCAGTTCAGACATTTATATGGGGGAAACGTATGATGCACGTATGGAAGCCGAATGGCAGGATTCATCTTCAGTCCAATGGTCGCCGGTACATGTGCTGAATTACTCAAAGGAGATTATCATTGCACAAGAGAACGTACCCGTAACGCCAATTGAGCAAATTAAACCTATCGCCTTGCTTACAACTACACTGGGAGAACGTGTGCTGGACATGGGACAGAATATGGTCGGTTGGGTGAGATTCAGCATTCAGGGTGAAACGGGGCATACGGTAGAGTTGCTACATGCCGAGATATTGGATCATCAGGGTAATTTCTACACTGACAACCTGCGTGGTGCAACGCAGTGCATTCGTTATACCCTAAAAGGCGGTGAAGTGGAGACGTACGAGCCACGTTTCACATTTCAGGGATTCCGTTATGTGAAGTTGATTGGATTCCCGGACGAGATTCGGCTTGAGGATTTCACAGGTGTAGTTCTGCATTCCAATATGGAGCGAACCGGTGATTTTAAAAGCTCCAGTTCACTCGTGAATCAGCTTCATCACAATATATTGTGGGGGCAAAAAGGGAATTTCGTTGACGTACCGACAGATTGTCCGCAGCGTGATGAGCGGCTGGGCTGGACGGGAGACGCGCAGATGTTTATACGAACATCCTCATACCTGATGAACACGGCGCCTTTTTTCACCAAATGGCTGAGGGATCTGCAGGCGGATCAGGGAGAGGATGGAGGCATTCCTTTCTACGTTCCTGATTTGAGGAGTTCGACGTCAGACGGGTGGGCGGATACGAATCATTCTTCCGCTGCCTGGGGGGATGCCGCGGTGATCTGTCCATGGACGATTTACGAGATGTACGGGGATGTCAGGCTGTTGGCTGAGCAATATGACAGCATGAAGCGCTGGATTAAGTACATTCACGCTCAAGGAGAGAATCCTTACTTGTGGAATACTGGCTTTCATTTCGGGGATTGGCTCGGGCTGGATTCCAAGCCGGACAGCTATATTGGGGCTACAGATAAGGATTTTGTAGCAACTACATTCTATGCCTATTCTGTTTCTCTAACACGGAAGGCTGCTGAGGTGTTAGGGCAGGCGGAAGATGTAACTTATTATGATAATCTGCATGACAACATTGTTGCTGCATTTCAAAATGAATTTGTGACACCTGCGGGCAAACTTGCAGTTCCCACTCAGACCGCGCATGTACTTGCTTTGCATTTCGACCTATTGGATTCAGCAGCTCGGAAACGTACCATTGATCAGTTGGGAAAACTGGTTGCGGACGCTGGAAACCACTTAACCACCGGATTTGTTGGAACACCTTATCTGAATCCGGTATTGAGTGATACGGGACATCATGATCTGGCCTATACGCTACTCTTTCAGGAAGACTATCCATCCTGGTTATATCAAGTGACACAAGGTGCAACTACGGTTTGGGAGCATTGGGACGGAATAAGGGAGGATGGCAGTCTGTGGAGTGCAGACATGAATTCATTCAACCATTATGCTTATGGAGCCATAGGGGAGTGGTTATATCGTTATGTTGCCGGAATTAACACAGATGAGCAACAGCCCGGGTTCCGGATCGTACACATCGAGCCCAAACCAGGACCAGGACTGGAGTGGGTGGAAGCGAGTTTCGAGACCATGTACGGTTCTGTCACATCCAACTGGTATCTCCGCGGTAATAACGAGATGGAGGTTCGTGTGACCATTCCTGCCAATACGACGGGCACGGTCCTTCTGCCTGGAGCAGATGTACAGACAGTTCTGGAGAACGGAAAAGCGGTGGACCAAATAGCGGACATTCACGAAATTCAAACGCAGGGATCAGATGTACGAATTGCTCTGGGATCAGGAAGCTATCAATTCACTTACAAGGTAATTCAAGCAGATCAGGAAGTGCACGCACAACAGGTGGAATCCGTATAACTAGTGTGCATTAGAGGAATAAGCAAGCAGGATCGTGAACTAATATAATAGCGAAAGCTGGACCCGAGTAGAGGATCTGCACACGCAGGTTCTCTTTTTTACTTGGATGGAGAAATTTTTCTTCATTTTGATACAAGAATCTCAATATGCAATGAAGGGAGAAGTATAAATTTGACGACGGGAAAAATATTAGGTATAGCATACAATGTCATTCCTGTATCCAATGTTGAACAGTCCGCTGCTTGGTTTGTGAACCATTTTGGTTTTAATATTAGACAGCCAAGACAAGGCTATATTAGCCTTTTTAGAGACAATAGGCCGATTCTTGATCTGATTGAAAGTGATCATGATTCCAGAGCCGTATTTCAAGTGAAGCAGAAAAAGAGATGGGTGATCACCTTTTTTACAGACGATATCGTTAAACTTCATACTGAACTCATTGCTGGCCACGTCCGTGTTGGCAAAGTTAGTGATGAGGGCATTTATGGAAAGTTTTTTACTTTTGAGGATCTGGACGGTAATCTGTTTGACGTCTGGGAGCATCACGACTGTGAATTAGTATATTAGGGTGAAGGAGTATGGCAATATCAATATGAGTAAGGAGGACGTAATTAGAATGAGCAAAGAAAAAGTTAGATTGGTTAAACCTTCAGCGCAATATAAAGAAGCGTATGTAGCATTTTATGAAGACTGGGTTGCAAGCGGAGAATCGATGGTGCCGTGGGTCATTTCGAAAGAACCCTATCCTTTTGAAGAGATGTTAGCTTTTTTGGAACGTAGCGAACAAGGCATCGATATCCCTGAAGGCTGGGTCAGGGACAGTACATACTGGCTTGTGACGGAGAGTGATCGAGTTGTTGGAGCCGTAAACATACGACATGAATTGAATGAGAAGCTGTTCCATAGCGGAGGGCATATTGGTTATGGTGTTCGTCCAGGTGAGCGACAGAATGGATACGGTGCGGAGATCCTCAAGCTTTCCTTGGAAATTACCAAAAATCTCGGAATTACCAAAGTATTAGTCGTATGTGATGCGCATAATGAGGCATCCCGAAGAGTTATTCTTCGTAATGGGGGTATCCAAGATCAAGACTATGTAGAGCCTGACGGGAATATCGTTGAGCGGTTCTGGATAGGCAATTAGCTAATGTCGAATGATGCTGAATATTGTTGTAATTTAACAAAAATAATATAGATCATGATTGTAATACCCACGTCTGCTGATTAAAATAAAGGTTAGAATCTGGATTGCGGCCGGAAACTATCATCCTATCAGGCATAAGTGAGGTTTTATTATGAATCAACCGGTTAATCGGCCCCGGCGTATTGAGTATCTGGATCTCTATCGTGCTTTTGCAATTATGGCAGTGGTCGCCATTCATGCGACTTCAACAGCAGTTGCACATTATCCCAAGCACACGTTGGATCATAACTTTTATTATTTTTGGAACAGCTTTTTGCAATTCGCCGTACCTGCATTTTTGTTTCTGTCCTCATTGGTGTTGTTCTACAATTACAGCTCCAAGATAAAGGAACAGGGCTGGATGCCCGCTTTTTATAAAAAGCGATTATTTTATGTTTTTGTGCCTTATTTGGCCTGGTCACTCATTTATTTTATCGTCAAACAATGGCTAGCAGGCAAAGAGCCTCTGGCACATGTAAAGCAGTTCTCGGGGCAATTGTTAACCGGTACTGCACATACGCATTTATATTTTTTTCTGATTATTTTGCAATTTTATGTGGTTTTTCCACTGCTTCTTTCGTTAACACGTTATCGTGTATTTAATCGATATTTACCGCTGTTCTTTATTGCGGCGCAGGCTGTTTTCTACGCGCTACATTTGCAGTTTCATTTCTCACGGATGGGAAGTTTGCTGCCCAGTTACCTGATTGTTGTTGGATTCGGTGCCTGGATTGGGTTGAACTTCGATGCGGCATTGAAGAAATTGTTCTCGTACCGTTATGTGCTGATTGCTGCATTGTTGAGCGGAGGAGCAGTGTTTATTTACGGTAATACTTATATAAAAACGGCTTTCGCCACAACTCCGGCGCTAACCTATACGTTGCTATTTCTATTCCGTAATCTGTTTACCCTCTCGGCCTGCTTACTCTTGTTGATCCTATGTGAAAGGATGGGTGCATGGAAACAGAATGGATCTTATCGGACAACTCGTATTCTGAACTCTTTGGGTACGGTGGCGTTTGGTGTATTTTTAATACATCCGTTAGTGCTCTTGTTCTGGAGAAGAGAACTCACCGTGGAACTCGCCCCACACTTCAGTCTTGGCATTATGCTGTCTTATGTAGTGGCGATTTTGCTCTCATGGATTATTGCCATGGGACTCCGACGAATGAAGTGGGGATGGGTTCTGATCGGACGTTAACGTTGGGCAGACTATGAAACAATGGATATAAAGTAAAACCGAAGAAGAGATTTCAAGCCCTGAACATTCAGCGGATGGCTTGAAATCTCTTTTTTATTTATCCAATAGGCGTTATTATGGACTAATGTCCAGAAAATTCAAGTAATGGTATACATATCGCTGATGTCAGGAGTGATGGGATGAAGTTCATCATTATTTTTGGTCCACAGGCTGTGGGGAAAATGACGGTGGGTCAGGAATTGGAGAAGATCACCAATCTAAAATTGTTTCACAATCATATGACGATTGAACTGGTTTCACCTTATTTCAGTTATGGTACACCTCAAGGAAAGAGACTTGTTAATCTGTTCCGTCAGGAGATTTTTGAAGAAGTAGCGAAGAGTGAGCTGCCCGGTTTGATTTTTACATTTGTGTGGGCATTCGATATGAAAGAGGATTGGGAGTACATTCGCAAAGTCAGTGCGTTGTTTGAGTCCAGAGGTGCAGAGGTATGTTATGTTGAACTGGAGGCTGATCCGACGGAACGACTGGAGCGTAACAAGAGTCCACATCGGCTTCTGCACAAAGCAACGAAGCGTAATGTCGAATGGTCAGAGCAGGATCTGCTTTCGAGTATGGAGAAATATCGATTGAATTCCGAGCCTGGAGAAATTACGCATGAGCATTATATTCGGATTAATAACACTGACAAGAGCCCGAAAGACGTGGCACAGCTAATCCAAGAACGATTCAAACTGTAATTTAAAGTGGAGGGGAAAAGCATGTATATCATTTTGGCTTTAATAGTAGGATTTGTTCTGTGTCTTCTGATGCCATATGGTACGATTCTGGCAGGCGCGATTATATTTGCACTTGTTGCAGACAATTATCGTCAGACCATGAGTATGCGCGAGGATATTCGATCCATAAAGCATCATCTAGGATTGATGCACAAGGGCGAAGCGGAAGAGTACCAGATCGATAAACAGTTAACGGATATCGAACACTTGAATTCGGACCAGTTGAAGATCATTAATCGAAGAATCGAAGCAGAACTGGAGAAGGAAAGCAATAAGAATAAATCATGATCAAATGACTGCACGAAAATGAAGAAATAGAGTGCCAATGGATTCGAGATTTTATATCTTTATAAGGATTGGCAAGGTACGCCGTTGATTGATGAGAGTTATGAGATGATATTTACGTCTGCAAAAACGCGCGAAAAGCGTGACGAAATAAAAATAATTATTTTTTTGTATGCAATTTTTCATCATTCGGACACATTAAGTCCTTCACTACGGAGGGCTTTTTTGTTTATTTATGATCCGAATTCTACAGGAATTTAAAAAGAATATAATCAAAAGTATAGTAAATAAGTGCAAACACTTTTTGTCTGCAATGATATGGATGCACTCATGAATGTAATTATAAATTTCAGTTTATTAATGGTCGAAGTGGCAGGCGAGTAGTAGGCTTTCTGATACCGAGTGGATACAGACAGGTATTGAAATTCTGGATTTGGGGCTCTGGGCGCAAGTATAATTCCATGGATAAGTCGTCATGCTAAGGAAATGCTTATATTGGGAAGATTTATAGATACAGAATGATTACTTCCAAACAGAAAAAAATACAAAGCAAATATACAGTATCATTTATGCATTCAGGAAGTGATTTGTTAGGGATAAAACATCATCGATTTTTTTGTTGCACAATGTAGAAAAATGTAATACCATGAACGCAAATATAGTTAACATTGAAGTGAAATGGGCAAGGCCAGTGACCTCAAGGAAGGCACGGTTTGCCTTTTTCTGTATATTGGAGTGGATAAAGTGAAGATCGAGAAGGTGTTAAACAATAATGCTGTAGTTGCGATTAAAGACGAACGCGAAGTCATCGTTATTGGCCGGGGAATTGCTTTTCAGAAGAGAGCCGGCGATGAGGTGTCGGAGCAGCATATTGATAAGATATTTACTTTACAGAATGAAAATATTCAGGAAAATTTCAAGGCATTAATCGCGAGCATACCGTTGGAATACATGAAAGTGTCTGAAGAGATTATCGCCTATGCCAAGCTGAAGCTTGGGAAAAAGCTAAACGAGAGCATCTATCTGCATCTGACGGATCATATTCATTTTGCCATTGAACGTTATCGTAACAATCTGCCTATCCGTAATGGACTGCTGTGGGAGACCAAGCAGCTCTACAAAGACGAATATGAGGTAGGGCTGGAAGCGTTAAATATGATTTGTGATCAGTTTGGTGTACTTTTGCCTGAAGATGAGGCGGGGTTCATGGCACTTCATTTTGTAAATGCAGCACTTAACGAAGAGATGCCTAACATCCGAAGCATGACTCAGGTCATGCAGGAGATTTTGACGATCATCAAATATCATTTCAAAATGGACTTTGACGAGAACTCGTTGAATTATTATCGATTTGTGACTCATCTGAAGTTTTTCGCCCAACGGCTGGTAAAAGGCAAGCATTATAAGAGCAACAACGACGATGAGTTATTTGAGATGATTCAGAAAAAGTACCCTGAAGCGCACAAGTGCTCGGAGAAGATTAGAAAATTCATTGAAAATAACTACACGTATCAACTGACTAACGAAGAAATGATGTATTTAACCATTCATATTGAACGCGTAGTGCATGCCACTTCAGAGTAACGATATTACAAAATAAAGATTCTTAAAAAAACGCTTGCAAAAGGTTAGAAGTTATTATATTATGAATCCATAAAGTAAGCGCATACATCAATCGGATTGTAACTGTTCAATCAGGCAATTCCGATACTTCCGACCACTTTGGGTCCGTAAAGATGGGTTGCAACTTACTTTAAGATGAAGTTGTTAATGCTACAACTGAATATCGCTGTGTACAGCCTTACAGGGTTGCAACCGTTAAGGGCAAAACCTGAATTGCTGAATATCACGACTTGTTTCCGGATTTTCCGGTGCGTTGTGTATGTTCAGTAGTTCAGGTTTTCTTTGTTTCACAAGCATCGGGAGTCTACTTAGAGAGGGAGAATTACTATGAACTACGATCAACTGGCCAAAGACATCTTGTCTGGTGTAGGCGGAGCTAAAAACGTAAACAGTGTATTCCATTGCGTAACGAGATTACGCTTTAAACTTAAAGATGAAAGCGTTGCTAAAACGGAAGAGCTTAAAAATCTGCCAGGTGTCATTACCGTCATGCAGAGTGGTGGACAGTATCAGGTCGTAATCGGCAATGAAGTGCCGGATGTATATAAAGCTGTTGTAAAGGCAGGTAATCTGCCTGCTGAGGGACAGGTTCCTGAAGATCAGGATAGTTCTGGTAACAAGGGTAGTTTGTTCGGTCGTTTTATTGATATGATCTCTGGTGTCTTCACGCCGCTGCTTGGCTTACTGGCTGCAACAGGGATGATCAAAGGTTTTACAGCCATGTTTTTATCCTTCGGATGGATAGCGGACACATCAGGTACGTACCATCTGCTGAATGCAACGGGCGATTGTCTGTTCTACTTCTTCCCGGTATTCCTTGGTTATACGGCCATCAAAAAATTTGGCGGTTCACCGTTCCTCGGTATGGCGATCGGAGCTACACTCGTATATCCTACGCTGTCCGGTTTGACTGCGGGTGATCCACTGTATACGTTGTTTGCAGGTACATTATTTGAATCACCAATTCACATTACGTTCTTGGGCATTCCTGTAATCCTGATGAATTATTCATCATCGGTTATTCCGATCATTATCGCTACATTCTTTGCAGTGAAAATAGAGAAATTCTTCAAAAATGTTATTCCTAAAGTGGTTAGTACGTTCCTGGTTCCATTCTTCACACTGCTGGTTATCGTTCCTGCAACATTCCTTGTAATTGGTCCAATATCCACATGGGCAGGTCAATTGATTGGTGCAGGAGCAACAGGCATCTATGAATTAAGCCCACTCGTTACAGGTTTGGTCATTGGTGGTTTGTGGCAAGTGTTTGTATTGTTTGGTCTTCACTGGGGACTCGTACCAGTTATGCTTCTTAACCTGAGTACGTCCGGAGCTGACCCAGTGGTTGCAATGTCTTTCGCTGCTTCCTTTGCCCAAATTGGTGCGGTACTTGCTGTTATGTTAAAAACCAAGAATGCCAAATTGAAATCATTAAGTATTCCAGCTTTCATCTCGGGGATCTTTGGTGTAACTGAGCCAGCCATCTATGGTGTGACACTTCCACTGAAAAAACCATTTATCATGAGTTGTATCGCAGGTGGTATTGGAGGCGGAATTCTAGGGTTATTCGGATCGAAAATGTACATGTTTGGCGGACTTGGCGTATTCGGCTATCCGACCTTCATCAACTCAAAAACAGGCGTTGATTCCGGATTCTACATGGCTCTTGTAGCTACAGCGGTTGCATTCATCCTTGGTTTTGTCCTTACGTATGTTGTTGGTTTCAAAGACAAGGCAGATGCAGTTCCAGCGCCAACACCTGTACTTGATCCAAACCCGAACAACAGATATGAAATTTTCAGCCCAATGGCTGGTGAAGTGGTTGAACTGAAAGAGATCAATGATGTTACCTTTGCAGGAGAGCATATGGGTAAAGGGATTGCGATTCGTCCAACCAGTGGCAGAGTCGTATCTCCAATCACGGGTGTCGTACAAACGGTATATCGCACCAAACATGCCATTGGACTTGTCACTGATGAGGGTGTTGAGATGCTGATTCATATCGGACAGGATACGGTGCAATTGAAAGGTCAGCATTTCACAGCTCATGTAAAAGATGGCGACCGCGTTAATGTGGGCGATCTGATCATGGAATTTGATCTGCAAGCGATCAAGGATGCCGGATATGAGACAGTTACACCGATTATTATTACGAACACGTCCAATTATCTGGATGTAGTAGGCACGAAGGATGCATCTGTGAAAGAGAAAGACAAATTGCTCACAGTGCTCGGTTAAGTGAACGTTCATTATGGATAGGAGGTAGACGTGAATGTATGAAAAATTAACAGCCTTCCCGGAGAAATTTCTCTGGGGAGGAGCAACGGCAGCGAACCAGCTTGAGGGAGCTTATCTTGAAGGTGGCAAAGGGTTAACTACGGTTGACCTGATTCCCACGGGGGCTAATCGCTTCCCTATTGCTTTGGGAAATCTCGATTCATATGAGCCCAAAGATGGAGAGTTTTATCCTTCGCATGAAGCGATTGATTTTTATCATCGATACAAAGAAGATATCGCACTATTTGCGGAAATGGGATTCAAGTGCTTGAGGCTCTCTGTAGCCTGGGCGCGGATTTTCCCTAATGGCGATGACGCTGAGCCGAACGAGGCGGGATTGCAGTTTTACGATGATGTCTTCGACGAATTGTTGAAATATAATATTGAGCCTGTGGTCACAATCTGTCACTTTGATGTCCCTGTACATCTGGTCGAAACGTATGGCGGATGGAAGAACCGTAAGATGATAGGTTTCTTTGAGACTTATGCAAAAACATTGTTCGATCGTTACAAGGACAAGGTCAAATATTGGATGACGTTTAATGAAATCAATATGCTGCTGCATCTTCCGTACATTGGAGCGGGTATTGTTCTTCAGGAAGGTGAGAATAAAGAGCAGGTTCTCTATCAGGCAGCGCATCATGAATTGGTTGCTAGTGCTTTGGCTGTGAAAGCCTGTCACGAGATCATTCCAGGTGCACAGATTGGTTGCATGCTGGCAGCAGGCATGGTTTATCCGTACACTTCCAATCCAGATGATGTATGGAAAGCCATGGAGCAGGATCGGGAGTCGTTCTTCTTTATCGATGTTCAGTCCAAAGGAGCGTATCCTGGGTATACGAAGCGTTTCTTCAGAGAACATGAGATCGTGATTAATATGCAGCCGGAAGATGCAGATATTCTCATGCAGAATACAGTTGACTATATCGGATTCAGTTATTACGCCAGCCGCTGTACAAGTACCGATCCGGAGATTTTGAAGGATTCGACCGAAGGCAATGTGTTTGGCTCAGTGAAGAATCCGTATCTTCAAGCTTCCGAATGGGGTTGGACGATTGATCCGAAAGGTCTTCGAATTACCTGTAACCAGCTGTATGACCGCTATGGCAAACCATTGTTTATTGTGGAAAATGGGCTTGGTGCAACGGATGTGTTGCTCGACAATGACACCGTTGAAGACGATTACCGTATTGATTATCTGAATCGTCATTTTGCCGAGATGGCTGAAGCCATTCAGGATGGGGTTGAGCTTCTGGGTTACACGAGCTGGGGACCGATTGATCTGGTCAGCGCAGGTACTGGGGAGATGAAGAAACGGTACGGTTACATTTATGTAGACCGGAACAATGACGGAAGCGGCACACTTCGCAGAGTGAAAAAGAAAAGTTTCCATTGGTACAAAGAGGTTATTGCCAATAATGGGGCGCAATATTTTTAACTCCAGGTGTAGTCCCTTACGTATACACAAAGAGCAGTCTCGTTGACACAGGATTGCTCTTTGCTTATGAAGGATGAATTTGACTCATGATTTGTTTCATATATAATGAAAAGATCAAGAGAATCTTGTCACTTAAGAAGGGAGGAGCATCCAATCATGAAGAAAAAATCACTTGCGTTTATATCTCCGGGATATGGATACTCCACTGCTGTCTTTTTCTAGAATCTATTCCAAGGGAGAAGTGTGCCCAAATGAGGAAGAAAACTAGGGAATATCGCAGAAAAATCTTAAGAATGACGAGGTAATCAACATGAAAACCGACAAAATTACTAGAAAAAATCCAGCTAATATGCCAGCTCCTGTAGGACAGTATACGCATATTACAAGAATTCCGAGGAATGCAGAGTTGTTCGTGACGTCGGGTCAGATTGGAGCAGATCGTAGTGGACACTTTCCAGACAGTCTAAATGAGCAAGTCACGAATACATTCAATAATATTAAAACAGTACTCGAATCCGAGCAGTTAGATGCTGAACATATTATCAAAGTTAACGTATGGGCGACGGAGAAAATCGATTGGGATTTCTTATACGCTGAGTGGGGACAATTATTCAGCCATGATTATCCTGCGATGACAATTGGATATATTACGGAGTTGGGTCTACCCGAAATTAAAATTGAAATCGAAATATGGGCAGCAAAAGTGTAGAACCAATAAAATTAATAAACCATGGAGCTTCGATAGAAGTCCCATGGTTTTTTTGATTTCTTTATTCGTGAGAAATGGAAGTGGCGATGATCCATGCCATTACGAGTGAATGTAATTGTGTTATGGCACTTGCAGACTCTGATAGGCATTCAGTCTCCCATACGTCCAGTACACACCAGAGCCGGATACGGGATCGGATGCGAAGCATAGGGCATCACGAATCTGCGCATTAGTTTTCCCGCGTGCAGCGAGTAATGCAGCCACTCCCGCTACATGGGGAGCCGCCATGGACGTTCCGCTTAGATAGGCATAGGAGCCACCCAGGTATGTGGACAGAATCGTATCACCTGGTGCAGCCATATCAACCCACGATCCATAGTTTGAAAAATTGGATTTGAGGTCGGAAGGATTGGTTGAAGCTACCGCAATGACGTTTGGATAAGAGGCAGGTACAATCGGATAGGAAGTATTATCATTACCTGCTGCCGCGATGATGACAGCACCCCGATCCCATGCATACTGCACAGCAGCCTGAAGAAAAGCTTCTCCCGTTGGCCCACCAAGACTCAGGTTAACGACTTGAATACCGTTGTTGGCAGCGTAAACAAGTCCGTTTCCGACGTTCCCCGTTGTACCTTGTCCATTGTTATCCAATACACGTAGCGGGACAATCGAAGCGAGCGGTGCCACACCAGCAATGCCAACTCCATTATTGGTTATAGAAGCTGCAATTCCAGCTACATGGGTGCCGTGCCCGTTTCCGTCTTCGGGAATATTATCATAATCAACGTAATCGTATCCGGGAAGGATCTTGCCAGCAAGCTCAGGGTGGTTTAACTGCACGCCAGTGTCAATGATCGCGATTTTGACCGAGCTGTTACTCTGGGAAATATCCCAGGCAGCGGGAGCATTGATTTTTGGCAGGTTATATTGGTAAGGGAAAAACGGGTCATTTGGCGTAAACGATGCCTGAAGGTAGTAGTTCGGTTCAACATGCTCGATGAGCACATGGTCCTTGTAGTGCTTTAACATACGCTGCATTTTCTTTCTTGATTCAATGCGATACCATCCCAGATCTTCATACGTTTCGGCTACGTTGCATTTTGCTTTTTTATGCAGAGTGTACATCTCTTCGGCTGTCGTACCTTCCTTGAACTTGATTAACAGCTGCTTGGGTGCGTGGGGATGAAACTTTTTGGTTGCAAGTTTATCTTCCACATAACGATAGATGAACCCAATTGCCAGCAGTGCTGCAGCAGAGATTCCAAGCGATAACCACATATGTTCTTCCCCCTCGAAGTTGATTGATGACACGCCTTATCGTATGCGATCCCTATCAAATCGCGCGGGCTTTCTTCTATTTTGGTTAGTCGTTTAGATAGATTGATAGGAAGAGCTTATTTCGGTAGAATTGTAAGCAGAGAGCGAACTTGCGGTTAGTTGGGTTCGTATACGGAGCTGAAAACGGGCTCGAATCTAAGGATAAGGAATGTGGATTTTGTGACACAGCTTCAGGCCGTACCGAAAGTGATAGCTATTCAAGAGCACCAAATCAATGATGCAATTGATTTTGCCATGCGTGTCCGCAAAGAAGTATTTCCAAAGCTGGATCATAAGGAGTTACCTGTAGATCTGGAGCAATTCAAAGAACATTATCTGGATTCAGCCGATGCTGTATTTCTGGTTGCTGTCACCGAAGAAGAAGAGATTGTGGGTTCCATTGGCATCCTGCCTTATGATGGGCGTATCGAAGTTGTGAAAGGACGATATCCTGAGCAGTCTGCCGCCGAAATTGTGAAATGTTATGTGGATCCTAAATATCGCAGATACGGTATTGGTTCACTCCTCGTAAGAGAACTGGAGAAAGTGGTGGCGGAGCTGCACTACACAACGTTGTATTTGCATACACATCGCTTTTTACCTGGAGCCGTGGATTTCTGGAAACGTCAGGGATATGTGGTTGTTGTGGAACAGGACGATGATTGGCAGACGGTGCATATGGACAAATTGGCAAGTAAATGACCATTTTAAATGCTAATTTGTGATAATACAGGCCCGAATTTGGGAGCAAGCAAGGGGATCAGCCTATGGAGATGTTTTTTCGACTCAGCCTCACAATTAGACTGGGGAAGTATAGTGAAATAGGTATCTGGAATAGAATGAATACTTTAACGCAGGCAAGATACATGATGGGGGCAAACGCAGATGAGTACAACGCATCGAAAAATTGTTTTTATAGATATTGATGGCACATTGGTAGATGATGACGGCAACATTCCGGTGTCCGCACAACAGGCGTGCAAACAGGCACGTGAAAATGGACATCTGCTCTATTTATGTACAGGACGATCCAAGGCGGAAATCTACGATTCTATATGGGAAGTAGGATTTGACGGTCTGATCGGTGCCGGCGGTGGCTATGTTGAGTTCGGTCAAGATGTGCTGTATCACAAAAGGGTAACGGCAGAAGATGTACGGCATATGGTCGATTTTTTCAATGAACACCAGATTGACTTCTACCTCGAATCTAATTCGGCCTTGTACGCCAGCTCCAATCTTCAATCTCATCTGGAACGTCGCATCTATGGTGATATAGAGAATGATCCCGATGCCAGAGCGAAAAAAGAACAAAAGCCACATCCGTTTATTGCTGGTCTGACGTATGGTGAAGCCGATTTATACAAGGACGACGTAAACAGAGTTTGTTTTCTGGAAAGCTCCACGATTCCGTTCGATCGAATCAAGCAGGAGTTTGAAGGCAAATTCGAAGTCATTCAGTGCACGGTACCTATCTTTGGTGAAGGAAGCGGTGAACTGATGATTCCGGGCATTCATAAAGCCATTGCTATTGCAGATTTATTGGAGCATCTGGGTATGTCACGTGAAGATACACTCGCCATTGGGGACGGCATGAATGATGCGGAGATGCTGGAGTATTGTGCTGTAGGGATTGCGATGGGTAATGCCAAGCCGGGTCTCAAAGCCATTGCAGATGATATAACTGGAACTATTGAAGAAGATGGCTTGTACCACAGTTTTGTGAAATATGGATTGATTGAGTCCTAATCAGTCTTAAACGAGTAAAGAGGTGAAACCAATGTCGGAAGGAATAAAAGTTGAGCTGGAAATTAGTGCTTTCGGTCAGGAAACAGTTCCATCGTATGATGATTCTTTTCGTAAACATGAGATCGCAAGAACTCGTATTTTACCTAAAGAAACAACATTAGCGCAACTGGAAGAGATGGTAAAGGAATTGATGGAAGAGATCAAAGGGGATTTTCAGCAACCGGAACAGTTATTAGCCAAAGTCACCCTGAGAGCCAAGGAAACAGATGGGGTATTGAAATACTTGGGTTAGGGCGAATGTTAAGCTTTTGAACATGAAGGAGAGAATTACATATTTCCTCCCATCTGACCGATATAAAATAGGTATGCCTATTGACCAGAAAACGAAAGGAGTGCAGAACATGGATATTGCAGCATTATCAATGGCTATGAGTCAAGTCTCAGTGTCACAGTCGGCGAGCTTGCAAGTCATGTCCATGTCGAAAGACATGGCAGAGCAGCAAGGTCAGCAACTAACAGAAATGTTAAAGTCGGTTCCGGCTCCTCATCCCAATCTGGGTGGAAGTCTGGATATTTCGGTCTAGACGATATTCGAGTTTGTGTTATCGCGTTAAATTTGCAGCAAGCAAAACCCAAATAGCTCCAATTCCAAGGAATTGAAGCCATTTGGGTTGTTTTTTTTCGTGTTAGTTTATTTCCGACAAGCTTGGCGATCGGCCTTCCAACGGAAGTGTATCTTTCAGCGTCCATAACTCATCGTAACTGGAAATCTGAAAATCGGCTTTGGATAAGTCCTGGTCACCTGATCCCGGATTGCGGTATCCGATGCAGCGCATACCTGCACTTTTGGCGGCCTGAACACCATTGCGCGAATCCTCAATGACAAGACAGTTCGATGGGGATGCTCCAATCATCTCGGCTGTAGTCAGGAATATATCCGGAGCCGGTTTGCCATTCGTGACTTCCTCACCTGTCATTCGGACCTCGAAGTATTTTCCAAGTCCGGTCTTGTCCATGATCAGATCGATCAGTGCACGTGGAGATGAAGAAGCAACGGCTATCGGAATGTGCTGCTCATGCAGCCAGCTTAACCAGCGTTCTACGGAAGGCATGGCTGTCAGCTTCGGGTGAGCCAGCATCGTCTGCATCACATTATGTTGATGGTATGCGAGGGCTTCTTCCACGGTAGCTGTTAACTGGTGCTTGTCCAAAACTTGCCGCCACATCGATTCCAGCGTGACTCCAACATAGGTGTGATGTTCTTCCTCCGTCATTTTTGCGCCAAAATGGGCAAAAGAGCTGCGTTCAATCTCGAAATAAATCGGTTCGCTGTCAATCAGTACGCCATCCATGTCAAAAATGACCGCCTGAATGCTGTCATTCTTTGACTCTCCCAGCCCGTCAAACTCCTTGTTTGCTACCATGTTGTATTCCTCCTCCAGGATTCTGTAAGCAATTATCTCTAATTTATCTCAATCATGATTAACTTGCTACATTAGATACTGGAACCGCTGGATTGCAGCACCACTTTGATGGCATGTGAAGAAGCTTGAAGTGTACGCCCCTGAATATCGCAGCCAAGCGTGCGGAATGCCTCTTCGTAATCCTCCAACGGGAACGAGTGGGTGATAATTTTTTTCGCCGGGATAATCTGTTGCTCTATCATGTAGTGTGCTGTTGCGAAAGTTCCCAGGGAGTCGATGGAGCCAATGATTTTTAGACTGCGGTCCACAACTTCCTTGGGATTGAACGATGTGTTACCATCTCTCAGACCGACCAGCATGAGATAACCGCCGCTGGCGAGTTGCGAAAGCACTTGTGTACCCACGACGCCTGTCGTATCCACAATCATATCAACCTGATTGGTTGTGGGTGCCAGTGATTCTATCGCATTTTCAAAGGATGAATGAACCTCCCAACGGTCCGGTGCAATCGAACCTGCAATAGCCAGGCGTTCTTCCGAGATATCGACGAGACAGCCAGTGACGCCTTTGGAAGCGAGGGCATAGCTGTATAGAATACCAATCGGCCCTGCGCCGAGGATAATTGTTCTGAAATTCGGCAGCAGCTGGATCTGATTAATGCCTGTAAGCATGCAGCTCAGCGGTTCAGTCAAGGTAGCTTCCTCATAGCTCACATGGTCCTTCAATTTATACAAAAAGCGGTCCTCTGTTACATAATAATCCGTAAATGTACCATCAGCACTCACACCGGTCTCTGTAACCGACTTATGTGTACAGTGATTTTGTCTGCCTGTTCTGCACATGTCGCATTGCCCGCAATAATAGGTAGGATCGATGACAACCCGGTCTCCCGGTTGCAGTGTTGTTACAGCTGTGCCCACAGCAATGACTTCCCCGGCAGACTCGTGACCAAGTATGACGGAAGGAACCGCATGATATTTACCGCTGACAATACCGAGGTCGGTACCGCATACACCCGTTGCCCGGATTCGAACCAACACCTGATTATCTCTCGCGATTTCCGGAACAGGCCGTTCCTCAAGCGCTACATCCCAAGCCGATTTGTATACCAATGCTAACATGTTAAAACCTCCTTATAATAATATGAAATGTAACTATACGATTCATTTTAAAAACAGTTTCTGACAAGATACGAAAGTAGTGAAGGGGACGAAATCGATTCTGAAGAAGCGGAGCGTTCGCCTAAAAGCTTTCTGGAAGAAAGCTGCTTCGGAAGCATATGCTATCAACGGATTTTTCCCTCGGAAAAGGGAAATCAAATAAAATCCGGGGATAACAGCGATCAGAAGAACGATCTTAACCGAAACGACCACTTCGAGCAATGGCATTGAAATGTTTTAATGGACGCTGGCAAGCACCGAATCGAGTCGCTCTACAATTTCAACCAACTCATCTTCTGTTGTGGTAAGCGATGGTCTGACCTTTACTACGTTCCCGAAGCCGTAACGTGATCCTCTTAAAATCAGATGCTCATCCGTGAAGGCACGGTCGATAATGGCATTGGTTTTATCCGTATCCGGTTCATTATTGTCACCCACCATTTCCAATCCCCACATCAGCCCGACTCCGCGAGCTTCACCGATGCTTGGATATTTAATGGCCAAATCTTGCAGTAATCCGCCTAAAATTTCACCTTTGCGTTTCACGTCATCGAGGAATCCAGGTTCGGATACAACCTCCAGGGTAGATTTGGCAGCCGTTACGGAGATCAGATTGCTTCCAGAGGTGAAGGAATGTTCATGCTTTTCCAGTACATTCAATCGGGACTGCATCAATACCGCAGCAACAGGTACACCGATTCCGCCGAGACCTTTGGCAAGGGTAATCATGTCAGGTTGAATATCGAATAGTTCGCTGGCGAACATGTACCCGGTGCGTCCGATTCCCGTCTGTACTTCGTCGGCAATGAGAATGATATTGTACTCATCACACAGTTTACGCAGGCGCTTGAAATAACCTGCAGGAGGAATGATATTGCCGCCATTGCCGAGAATCGGTTCAATAATCATGCAGGCGACTGAGCCGGAGCTCGCATATTCTATAGCATCGGAGATAGCTTCAACGCATTGATATCCGCAGTCTCCGCTTGAAGATTTGAATGGGCAACGATAGCAGTATGGTGCAGGCACATGAACGGAGTTGGGAACAGCCGAATTTGGAAACCGTTTCCGCCGGAAGGCATTTCCCGAAATCCCTGTTGCAAACTGGGTCTGACCATGATGGGATAGGTACAGGCTGATAATGTCTGTGGATTGCGTGTATTTCTGTGCGATTTTGGTGGCACATTCATTGGCGGTTGAGCCTGTAATATCTCGCATCCAACCCGCATTAATATCGTTTGGAGCATATTCAATCAGATGATCGAGCACTTCATCCACATACGGTTCTGTGAAGGAGGAAGACATATGCGTCAGATTGCCGACTTGTTCCTGAATTTTGCTCACGACATGCGGGTGATTGTAGCCCAGTGACAGATTGAATGTACCGGATACGCCATCCAGATATTCAACGCCTTCATCGTCAATCAACTTAATCCCTTGTCCGGTTCTGAAACGGTTTTTGGTTAAGGTTTGCATATGATTCCCTCCATAAATGTAATGTTCTAGCCTGAACGAAGATCAACAATTCTGGTTTACGCAGGCATCACCCCTCTCAAGAAGCAACGTTTAAATCTCTTTACTTTGATGTGCGAGAGTTCCACTTGCGGTGCTGTTCCTTAAGTTCCAGAGATGAGAGAGAACGAGAGTGAGGAGTAGAATCAGACAAAATCCGGCCAAAATCCAGATCGTGTTTACTACAGGCCACGAACTCATGCTCCATCCGGTTACATACTGCAGGATGGCGCCACCGATACCGCCTGAGGCAATCAGGATGCTGGTTGTGCGCTCAGTCATGCCGGGAATCAGAATGTTGGCATAGACCAGTGCGATACAGAACAGTCCTGACATGAACAATCCGGTTCCGAAGATTAGCAGGTATGTTGCCCATTGGCCTGTTACGAACACCATGGCAACGGCGAACAGAAGTGTACCTACCGTACTCCAGATCAGGAAAGGCATGTAGTTGACGGCTTCAGCAATTTTCCCGGAAAAAAGACGACCGATAATCATGGCAATCCATAGAATGGATACGCTGAGTGAAGCGACAGATTCCTGTAACTGCAATCGTTCGACCAGAATGGAAGGCAAGAAGTTCATTAGGCCTAACTCCAGACCCATGTAAACGAAGAAAAAGACAACTAAGATTGTGAGCAGCCCCAGATGTTTTCTGGAATACTGGGATCTGCCCGTTGCATGTCCAACGGTATTTTCACCAGCTTGTTTCAGATAAGAAGCGGCGGAGGTGGGCATGGTCACCCATAACAGCATGAGAATAAGGGATAACGCGGAAACGGTATAAAACGTAAGATGCCAAAGATCCAGCCAAATGTATAAGGCAGCGACTGCCGGAATGAGAAGTGCTCCAAGGGCAAAATACACATCAAGCTTGGACATTGCTACTGCTTTCTGATTTTCCGTAAATTCTATCGTAAACGCACCAACGGAGGGTTCAATGATGCCAGACCCAAACCCGACAATAATGGTTAAAAGAAGAACAACTGTCCAGGA
Organism: Paenibacillus taichungensis; assembly: GCF_050994985.1. Lineage (NCBI taxonomy): Bacteria > Bacillati > Bacillota > Bacilli > Caryophanales > Paenibacillaceae > Paenibacillus > Paenibacillus taichungensis. The sequence continues at coordinate 1,717,491 of NZ_CP194720.1, forward strand.
TGGCAAGAATCCGAGAACGGCATAGGCAGTAACGATACAGATCAGGGCGATGGTTAACATGGATTTTCTGCCGATGCGAGCAGTCATGGAAGGAGCAACGAGCACCCCGACAAGAAAACCGAGGAACTGCAAAAACAACAAAAACCCGCCATCACTATAACCACGCTCATAATGTGTCAATAAGACGGGTAGAAGTGCACCAAGTACAACGCTGGTTATGCCGATTAATAGATAAAACCCGCAGCTTAAAGCGAAAATTCTTCTCATGTGTTGCCCTCCCTGAGATGGATATAAATTTTATATTATGTAAATAATGTTTCTTTCGTATATAACTTATACCATAATTATGCAATTGTACATGCTTTTTATTGTAAAATAATGTTAACTTTTGGCGAATGAATGATCTTTCTCACACAATGTTCAACCTAAAACGATTTCGTGTCGAAGCAAAAAAAGTTTCCTTGTCTGTAATTGACAGGAAACTTTTTGATGATCAGATCCTTATGAATAAACTTAAGCTATCGTCCCCACTAGGCAGTCTGCACAAAGAAAATTCCTTCCAAGGGTGCCTGAGCAGACGCAGAACCAGTTCGTAATAACAAATATCCGTTTGCATCGGAAAGTCCCAGTATATCCTGATAGGGATCAGGGAAATCCCCGGAATAAATCTGACAAACGAATTGATAGTCCTCTAACAAATGGCTAATTCCGTTCACACCGTTTGGTAGCATGGAAGAGAAAAATGAAAAGGCAGGGAAATCCTGTTCCTCTATCTCTATTTCCGTCAATCCTACTCCGCATAAAGGAATGGATTGAATGGGACATACGGAAGTTAGTGGCTCTGAAGATACGGATACATATGTACATCCAGCGAGAATATTCTCCTTCCATTCCAGCTCATCCCCCGTATAGGTTACCTGATCCAAAAAGTAATCCGAAGCGGAATAGGTGGAGAAGACCGAAATATACTTCCCAGGGGGCAACGAAGGGACATGCAGCTGTTGTAAAAGTGTATTGCAATCAATGGAGAACAGATGCAACAAGGGCTGACTCTCCTGATTAAGCGGCCAATCTGTAACATATGCGATTTCTCCGCCAATCCATATACCAGTATTTTGGTTCAGATGATCAGGGTCAATTGAAAGTTGGTTAACTTTGTACATGGTAAACTCCTCTTGTATCTGGATTAAGCTGTTATGCAAACAATAATTATTAAATATGACAGGCTGACCGTTCAGTCTTTGACTTGAATCGCGTGTCCAAACAGCTTGCGTGCTTTGTCCCAATCGACGCCTAGTTTACCTTGCCAGCCCGCCCAAGGCATCTCCATATCAGAGCGGCCTTTGGTATTGTTAAGCAGCAATCCCCCATTCAGGATATGCTCGTTGTTGGTCCAATGGTCTGCACTGAGGGAGAGAACTTGATTAGGCAGCACACCTACTCTGGACAGCGCTTGAAGGATACTTCTGCGAATTCCTGCGTGTCCTTTGACCAATTTCTCCGCAGTGAGTCGTTTCTCAAATTTTCCCGTAGACTCTTCATCGTCAGCCTGATCCAGCATATAAAGCAGTTGATTGAATATGTTGATATCCTCGGGAGTCGGTTTAATAGGTTCCTTCTCAAGTAAGTTGATGAATTCTGTTAGATCGGCGTATGCACCTACGCTTGACCCACTGTAATCATAACCCTGGTGAAGGGCATAACGGATATTGGATAGATTTTCCCAGCCCTCATCGCTATGACTGAAACCGCAAACTCGGCAAGCGAGGAACTGTTCAGTTTCCTCATAAGCATGCATCTGCGAGTGAATCATCATATGGTAGCTTGCGAGCGTAGATATGCCTCGTGGATAACTGCCCCCGACACCTGCAATAAATGCTTGGGTAATCGTCGACCAGGAAAGAAGTTCATGCTGTTGGAAAGCGATTAGTTGTTGAAGGATATCATCATGGTGGATCAGTTCGAGATCATTAGCCACCCAGCCCTGTGCAGTCAGTAGCTCCTGTTCTGCTGCAGTTAGTGTATCCGTTTGATAGATCATTACTTCTCGTGCTCTGTCATAATCACCATTGGCGTGTAAATATAACTTTTTAAGCACTCTCATACACTTTTTGTCCATGGTTAACTCCTTTTCTCAGTTTAATTTGGGTTTCCTATGTACCTCCGTATAACAATTCATTTGCTTCGTTTCATTATAAGTGAGATGATGTGGGATGAAAATCAGTACAAGGTACTACCCTATTGAACGAAGCCGATGAACTGACAACATAAGCTCGCTAATGAACAAGTGGCAATATTACAGATGAGAAGTGGTGGAGCATGCGAATTAACAAATACATAAGTGAAACGGGATATTGCTCCCGCAGGGAAACGAACCGTTTAATTGCAGCTGGGCGTATCACGATTAATGGTAAAGTGTGTGAAAAAGGTGCGGACGTGGAGCCTGAGGATATCGTGCTCATTGATGGACAGGAGATTCCTTTCAATGATCGCGAGCCTGTTTACCTTGCTCTGAATAAACCCATCGGCATTGTCTGCACCGCAGCAGAACAGGTGGAGGGAAACATCATTCAGTATGTGAATTATCCCTCGCGTATCTTTGCGATTGGCAGGCTGGATAAGGCATCTGAGGGTTTGATTTTTCTGACCAATGACGGAGATATTGTGAACAAGATGATGCGTTCGGAGCATAATCACGACAAGGAATACGTAGTGACCGTTGACAAACCAGTGACAGACGAATTCGTTCGAGCGATGTCGCAGGGGGTTGAGATTATGAATGTGGTGACGAAGCCGTGTGAGGTATATAAGCATAGTGAGAACGTATTTCGTATCATTTTGACTCAAGGGCTTAATCTGCAAATTCGCAGAATGTGTAAAGCCCTGGGTTACAGAGTGCTCAAGCTGGAGCGCATCCGAATTATGAATGTTACGCTGGATGGACTGGAACGTGGACAATGGAGACATCTGGAGAAACAGGAGTTGGAGAAACTTCTATCCATGTTGAATTAGAGAAAGGCATCGAAGCAATGTCCTTGGCAAAATGAAGAGAGGCACTAATCCGTCAGGATTAATGCCTCTTTTTTGAGTTATGGTAGACGGACCTTGCACTATTGAAGTTTCGGCAACGTACTACCGTAGTCTTTTCTTTGTACTTTTTTCTCTGAAATGAATGATCCGACCAACGTTAACAGAGCCCCGAGCAGCGTTATCCAGGTAATCCGCTCATGTAGAATCAGTGCAGAAGCGACGACAGTAATGACAGGCACCAAATAAATGTACACACTTGTTTTGACGGCTCCCAGAAGACTCACTGCCCGGTTCCAGGTTACAAAACATAAGGCAGAGGCACCCAGCCCGAGAAAGAGAAGGTTTGAGAGGTTGGCCATGTTGGCGAAGCGCCCAAGATTGAAATGGAATTCGAATAGGAACAAAGCCGGAAGCATGAATAATAGTCCATAAAAGAATACTTTGCGTGTAGCACCGATAGTGTGATAGGGAAGTTCACCTATTTTGCGCATGAGTACAGAGTAGACCGCCCATACAGCAGGTGCCACGAAAGCGAGCAGATCCCCCAGCGGATTCAGTTGCAGAATGAAACTGCCATTGAATCCAATCAGGATAATGCCAGTCAAGGCAATGGCGAAGCCCACGATAAACCGCTTGTGCAATCTCTCTCCGTCCAGAAAGAAATGTGCAAGGACTGCGGTAAAGAACGGGGCAATTGAAACAATGACACCTACATTGGAAGCGAGGGTATACACCAGTGCAATATTTTCAATGAGAAAATATAACGTAACCCCGCATAATCCAGCACCGATAAACAGCATTTCTTCTCGAATTGAGGTAATTCTCATCAACCGCGGATAGATCAGGAAGAGCACCACATAGCCTATCACGAAACGGAAAAACAGAATCTCCACCGGGGTGAATTCGATCAACAGCACCTTGGTGGAGATAAACGTTGTTCCCCAGATCAGGATCGTAAGTAAGGCCAGCTGATGTCCAGTGGAGATTTGGTTCTGACTTGTCATGACTGATCATCCGCTATACGCTTTGAATCCACTTCATGGTTGAAGATGCGTCTATATTGCTTGGGCGTCAAGCCAATTAGCTTTTTGAAAAAATTCGTAAAGTGACTCTGGTCACTGAAACCTGTCTGCGCGGCGACCTCGATTGAGAGCTGGCCTTGTTCCAATAGCCGTTTGGCCTGATTGATGCGAATCGTTTCTAGGTAGCGGTAGGGAGATATCCCTTTTTGATGAGTAAATAAACGCAACAGATGGTACTTGCTCAGCCCTGTTAACTCGACTAACTGGTTCAGCGTAATGCTCTCCATATAATGTGTCTCTATGTACTCGCATATGCGTCTAATCTCGATGGTGACGTCCTGGGCGGAAATAGGCGGTTCGGCATCCGCATATTCTCTCATCAGCTGTTCCAGCAGAAAGAGCAGCAGCTCTTCTTTGTGAAAGTCAGCTTGCTCTTCCAAAATCATCTGATGCAGCTCATACAAAGAAGTAACATGTTCGCTCTGATAGAGTACAGGGGAAGTAAACCGTGGCAAGTAATCTTGTCCGGTAATTTCCTGTACATATTGGCGCATGACCTCAGGTTGAATGTTGATGCAACGATAATCCAGGGTTCTGCCGTCCACCTGTTCGCAGGCATGGGGATCATGCGGATTAAAAATAATCACGTCTCCAGTGTTCAGCATATATTCTTCGTTATTACATATAAGATGGCGCTTGCCTTGCTCAATAAATCCAATGACGTAGTAGTCATGAAAATGATTGGGGAATTTCTGCATAATGCCTTCGAATTGATAGGCTTCGAGTTGTAGATCGGTATCGAATACGACGGTTCGCACTTCACGAGTCACCTGCTGCACCTTCTTTCTGATAAGTTAAATGTCATTATAATATGAAAAGAAGGGACTTTCTTGGATGATATTGCTCGCCTGTTTTGTGCACACATGTAAAAAAACCAAAATACCCGCTGTCCCTAACTAAATGGATGACGAGTATTTTGGTTCAATTATAGCTCATTCAACGGATAACAAATATGAATTCGGTCCTAAATTAATCTTATAGCAACGTAACAAGCGCTTCTGGCGAAAAGGCATGAATTTCATTCACGCGGCCATCACGGATCTTCACAGCCCATGCCGGATCCGCGAGAAGTGCGCGTCCAACGGCAACTAGATCAAATTCCTCCTGTTCCAACCGATGAAGAAGATCATCCAAATCCTTGTGTCCTGCACCTTTACCTTCCGTATAGAGACTGGTAAATTCATCATCCAGACCGACAGAGCCCACGGCTATCGTTGGTTTGCCTGTCAGTTTTTTCACCCAGCCGGCAAACCCAAGTTCCGAACCATCATATTCCGGCTCCCAGAAACGTCGTGTTGAGCAGTGGAATATATCGACGCCGGCCTCCACCAGCACATTCAGGAATAGCCCCAGCTTATCCGGTGAGTCCAGCGGTTTGACGTAATAATCACTCATTTTCCACTGCGACAAACGAATGGCAATCGGGTAATCAGGACCCACGGCAGCACGAATCGCTTGAATAAGTTCGGTAGCGAATTGCGTACGCTTGATAAGATCGCCGCCATAGCGGTCTGTCCGTTTATTTGTTCTGTCCCAGAAGAATTGGTCAATCAGGTAACCATGTGCTCCTTGAAGTTCGATGCCGTCAAACCCAAGCCGTTTGGCATGAACTGCTGCGTCAACAAAAGCTTGAATGATGTTGGTGATTTCTTCGTCTGTCATCGGTTCACCCGTCAGATTTCCCTCGAGATCAATACCCGACGGCCCAATGGACGGAGCTTCCGGATAAGGCTGTGATCCCACTGGACGAGCCATACCCATATGCCAAAGCTGAGGAAAAATCTTACCCCCGGCTTCATGGACTTGTCTGACGACTTCTGCCCAGCCGTTTAATGCTTCTTCGCCATGAAAACGGGGCACGCGTGGTTCGCTGGTTGCCGCCGGATGGTCAATAGTTACACCTTCGGTAATAATAAGTCCGACGCCATTTTCCGCACGTCTGCGATAATAAGCTGCTACATCGGAGCCCGGTACACCATCTGGTGAGAAAGCCCGACCCATAGCGGGCATAACGATACGAGACTGCAATGTTAAATGATGAATTGTATAAGGTTGAAACAGATTTTCCGTCAATTGAACTTGTTGCTGCTGACGATTACTCAAGTCAAACACCTCCATAATAGTGCACCTCCAAGCGGGGTACGAGTGCAATATTATCAATGGTGAAAGGCTGCATCAACCGACGATTTAACCAATGTGTTGCTTAAGCGAAGCCACCATAATAATGTCGGTTTAACCCTGGATTACTTGTTGACCTAACAGTAGCTATCTATAATAGAAGCATTGAGAAGTATGATTACAAGATCGATTAAAAGGGGTACTTTGTATATGTCAGGTGAGTTTTCTCCAAATCCCAATGATCCACGGGTGATCCGAACCCGTCAATTAATTCAGGATGCGTTTTTTTATCATTTGAATAAAAAGGATTTCTCAGCTATTACGGTTCAGGATATTACGCAAAAGGCGACGATTAACCGGGCCACATTTTATGCCCATTTTGCAGACAAATATGAACTGCTTGAATCCGTTTTGTCCTATGCTTTCCAAGAATATGTGCTCAAACAGATTAATGTAGGGGCACATTTGACAGAAGAGACCCTGAAGCAACTGGTGATCTCGTTATGTAATTATCATGATTCAAGCAACCAATGTATCAAGAAATATGAGTCCGTAGCGCCAATCTTTGAGGAAAACATTAAGGCTCAGTTAGAGAAGCTTGTTCTGGAGCTTGCCATGAGTCAAACAGATGGTGCGGAGCCACCCAAAACATTGGCGTATTTGGCAACGATGCTGAGCTGGTCTATCTATGGGGTGACGTATCGTTGGAATCTAGAGGAGAGGCAGGAATCCCCGGCTGAGTTGGCCGAGCGAGTGGTGCCGTTTATGATGAGTGGGACAGGTTTGTTGAATTAACGAACGGTAGAATGGAAGGATAAAGGTTATTTATAAAGAAAAGAGTAGAGAGAAAGAGCAGATGGGATCTGCTCTTTTTGTTTTGAGTGTATCCATAGAACTTAGAGTGAAAATTATCAATTTATAAATGAATTTACGTCAGATGTATTTACTTATACAACTTCATCGGAAGACTTGTTAAAGATTGTCCAGCCGCAGAAGGGATCAGGTTTTCCTCCAGATTGAATCCTTGCACGGGTTCAATGCTGGTGAACGTTTTTAGAAATGCGGTCAGTACAATTTTGGCCTCTAGACGGGCCAGAGGAGCCCCCAGACAGAAGTGAGTACCAAAACCAAACGCAAGCTGTTTATTATTGTTTGAACGATGAACATTCAAGGTGAACGGATCTTCGAACATATTCTCATCCATATTGGCTGCACTCATCCACGCTACGATAGCGTCTCCCTTTTTCAGTTTAACTCCGAGCAGATCGTTATCTTCTTTGACCATACGGTCCATTTTGCTGATGTGAAACCTGTATCTCAGCATTTCCTCTACCGCGGCTGGGACAAGCTCAAGGTTATCCCTGAGTTCGGCATACAGTTCCGGTTGGTCATATAGAAGGGCATAGAACGAGTTGGCCAGCAGGTTGCTTGTAGTTTCTATGCCAGCGCCCAGAATAAACATGGTGGTTCGCACAATCTCTTCATCTGTAAAGTGCTCGCCATCGAGCTCAACCTGGATCAGGTCTGATATGATATCTTCTCCCAGATTGGATCTTTTGGACACAACGAAGGGATACAAGTACTTGAAGTATTCCTCCCCGGCAATCTTTTTCATTTCGTTAATTTGATCAAAAGTGGCATCGGTAGTAGGCATAAACATAGTGTCCACCCAATCTTTGAACAAATGACGATCTTTGGAAGGGATGCCGAGCAGGTCAGACATGATAATGACAGGAAACATGCTCGTATAAGCTTCAACAATGTCCACTTCCGATTGACCTTCAAATTCTCTGATCAGCTCTTCGGCCACTGCCTCTATTCTCGGTTCCCAGAGCTTGAGACTTCTGGGTGTAAATGCACTTGCCAGCAATGATCTCCGCTTGCGATGTTCCGGCGGATCTACATTGTGAATATCCAGCTTGTCCGGCATATGATGCTCACTGTCCGCACCTTTTTCTTCGCTTGAATATCCCACATTAACAATTGATCTTTTTCTCACACTGGAGAAATGCTCGTGATCATTAAGCACGGTTTTGACAAAATCATACCTGAATACATGCCAGGAATCGGTCTCTTCATTGTAGATGACGGGTTCCTGATTCAACATGCTGCGATACCAACGGTAGGGACTGAATTCTTCTTCTTTCGATTGGAAATTCGTAATTTCTGACAGAGAAATAATAGAGCTCTTCGTCATTCTTTTCGCCTCCTTGGTTGGTCTCATTGACAAATATAACAAATAAGAGTACTTTAATTCAAGTAGTTTAAATTGAGAAAACAAGGTGGAATAGAGAGTGAAGAACATACTGAAGCATGGCGGAGTCAAGGCAGGCATATTCATGATCGTTTTTTATCAAATTGTAATGTTGACCGTTTTTATGTCGGGGTATAGCGCAATCCCCAAAAATGTAACGAATCTTACGGTTGCCATTGTCAACGAGGACCAGCAGTCCGGTATCGAATTTGTGCAAAAGTTGCAAGAACAATTGCCATTTAAGGTAGTTACCAACGAATCATTAGAACAGGCGAAGACGGGGCTGGAAGACCGGGATATTCATATGATCATACGTATACCAGGTGATTTTACGGAGAAACTGTCTGAACAGGATGGTAAAGCTCAGTTACAGTACCTGATTAATGAATCGAACCCAACAACAATCACGAGCTCCATGAAAAATGTTGCAGCTGAAATCACCGCGCAGATGGGTGCACAGGTTCAGGCACAGAGCTTCGAGGGTGTGCTGAGCAGTATGCAGGTTCCTGCAGAGCAATCGAAACAGATTGTGGAATCCACTATGGGCAAAGTGTCATCTGACATTGTTCTGAGCAACCCGCAACCAGCAGGCATGCAGAATCAGATGGCACCGATGTTCATCACCATGGCGCTCTATGTTGGAGCCATGATCTATGCGATGCAAAGCATTGGCGGAATGAAGCAACTGCAAGGACAGATGGGGAAATGGAGAGCATTCTTTGCAATGCGAGGTACGAACCTGCTTGTTTCCATCCTTGCTCCACTCGTAGGGATCGGCATTTATTTTATGGTGCAGGGGTATGGCGTGGAAGTATTCTTGAAAATGTGGATGGTACACAGTTTACAGCTGTTTGTGTCAATTGAGTTCACCAGCATCTTTATCATGCTTCTCGGTCAAGGCGGAATGCTGATCAATATGATATTTGTACTCAGCCAATCTATTGCAAACGGGACGTCCATGTCACCGGAGATGATGCCAGGATATTTCAAATTCGTGAGTCACATCACACCGATGTTCTATTCAACGCATCTGGATTATAATATTCTCTTCGGCGGAGGGAAGACGGTAGAATATGCGGTTGGACTGGCATTGGTGGGCTTGGGAGCCTTTGTTATCAATACGGCCATTCATCATTTCAAAAAAGCCAAGCAAATCGATACCGTACAAGAACCTGTACAACAGCCCGTTATGATATAAAATAGAAGTTATGAGGGTAGGCGATCAGGAAGAAGCTGTACCCTTGGAAGAGCAGAATGGGGGCAGTCACAATGTCGATTCAAATATTTATACTCGGTGCACTAAGTGAAGGGAATTATTATCCCTATGATATTAAGAAGCGAATTGGTAAACATCTGGATCAAACGGATGCCAAGATTACCGAGGGCACCATTTATTATAATTTTGAAGTGTTGCTGAAGAAGGGTCTTATCGAGAAGGTAGAAACAATCCAGACTGAAAATCGACCGGACAAAACGACATATGGAATTACCGAAAAAGGACGTCATTCCCTGGAAGAGAGCATATATAAGGTGTTCCAGAAGTTTACGAACGTACAGTCCTTATACGCTGCGTTGGTCCATTTGGATAAGGTGGATAATCAGAAGATTGCTTACTTGATTGAGGATATTATTGAGAAAATGAATAAGAGGCTGGAATACATTGATTCTCATACACCTCAGGAGATTGATCTTCAGGAGGATTTGAAAGATGCATTGTTCTTGATGAGAGATCATGCCTACCACTCGATACAGAGTGATGTGCTCTGGCTTCAAAAGTTGCTGCATCATGTTCAGCGCAGAGTATTAAAAAGCTAAATAACTGGTTACAGGAATGAGGAGGAGCAGGTAATGTATGAACACTTGGTTGTATTCAAATTGAACGATAAAATTACTACGGTCAAACAGCAGGAATTGGTAGCTCAATTACTCGCGTTACAGGAACAGATTCCTGGAATTGTGGATCTCACCGCAGGCATTAATGTAACCGAGGAGACCGATCATATTCAGGGCTTCACACTTGGCCTGAGAGTGACATTTGAAGATCAGGAAGCGCTGCGTGCTTATGGTCCACATCCTGCTCATCAGGCATTTGTAACCTCCCTGAATGAGTGGGTGGACAATGTGATTGTTGTCGATTATCCGATCCCCTCAAGATGAGGGGCTTGGAATCACTGATTGCCTGAAATAGCTGTTTAATGGTTTATTGAAATAACAAAAAGCACTGAACCCGGTTCAGTGCTTTTTGTTATTTATCAGTGTTTCTGATGTTATCCCTCATAAGGTAAAACCGCGTAGATTTTCCAGGTGTTATCATCCATTTTCTTGAGCCTATACAACCCGTCTAATGAAATGGTTTCTTCGTTTAGGTCCTTACCTGCATTGATGCTCGTTTTAATTTTGCCGCCATTCGCTTCCAATACGGCATATTGATTGGAGCGCTCCACAATGGAGAAAACAGGTTTGGAGATCCATTCAATATCTAGCTGGGTTTGCTCATTCAGAGCGGATGTCAAATCATCAAGTGAAGTGAGATTAAAGGAGAGCTGATAACCGGTGTAATATGTAGCATAGATATCAGAAACTTGATCGTAGCTGTGTTCAGACATAGCCGTAATCTCCTGTTCGGTTGCGTTGGAAGCCAGAGCTATCAGTTTAGTTGTATCAGGGAGCTGGGTTTGTTCCAAACGTAAAGCCCGCTCTAGCATGACAACCGATTGAGCGCGAGTGGCTTTTGCAAACGGTTGAAACGTGGTGGTCGTCATACCCGAAACGATCCCTGTTTGGCTTGCTTTTGCAATGGCCGAGGCTGCGTAATAGTTGGGGACATCCTTAAAGGTTTTGGCAGAGCCTTCAAATTGGATGGAGCTGGAGAAAGTCCGTACAACCATAACTGCAATATCTCCGCGGGTGATAGGGAGATCTGGACCAAATTCAGTACTGGATATGCCTCCAACTACGCCAAGTGAACTAGCGATCCGGACCGCATGGGCATACCATTTGCCTGCGTTCACATCATTAAAGGCTTTCCCTTGAGCAGTGCTATGTAGCCCTGCCGCCTGTACAAGAATAGAAACAAATTCTGCACGGGTAATGGGATGATTGGGCTTGAGAGCCACTTCGCCAGTACTTAGGGGATACCCGTTTAGTAAATCAGCATTAACGAAGTTGTCAAGGGTATCGTATGCCCAGTGATCGTCAATGTCTGTTGGATAGTATAAGTCCAACGATTTGTAGGAATCGGCAGCAGCAGCCTTATTCCAAGGACAGGCTAGTAACACTAAAAGCATGGTTAAGTAAAATAGGGTGATACCTTTAAAATTTTGTCTCATCTAGGAAGTTCCTCCCGAATTTCTCAAATTTGCCGTTAATCATCATAACAGAGATCAAGAGATTGATCTAAAGGAAATCTTTACTACTAAATCGTGACGTGTAATTATCCTTAGCGAAGAAGTATGAAGAGTGCAACGTTATTCAACCTTTGTTGTTATATTAACTGACATGTAATAGATCGGGTTATGTGTTGATTTTGTATAATGCGCATAAAAAGACTGAATCTATTTATGTTTTGTAACAATTCCGTAACATGAATCATGGAACTTGAAGCAATTGTTTATATAATGTGAATCAACATAACATGATTTTTGCAGCGGTAAAGTGATTCTAAATTACAGGGGGCAGGTAGGGATGAGAGAAACCAAGAGAATGAGGATTTTTTCACTGGGAATTCAGCACGTATTGGCGATGTATGCCGGGGCCATTTTGGTTCCGCTGCTTGTGGGAAGGGCGTTAAACCTGACTGCAGAACAATTGGCGTACCTGGTATCGATTGACCTGTTAACCTGTGGTATCGCGACATGGCTTCAAGCACGTAAAGGGAAGTATTTGGGGATAGGCTTGCCAGCAGTTCTTGGAAGCTCATTTGTTGCTGTGACTCCGATGATTGCGATTGGATCACAATATGGAATTCCAGCCATTTACGGTTCCATCATAGCAGCAGGAATATTCATCGTTATATGTGCTGTCTTCTTTAGTAAAATCGTCAAACTGTTTCCTCCCGTAGTGATTGGAACAGTCGTAACCATTATTGGTCTGGCGTTGATTCCAACAGGTATCAAAAACATGGCAGGCGGAGCAAACAGCGAAAATTTCGGAAGCTTAGACAATCTGGCTCTCTCATTCGGGGTACTGCTCTTCATTCTGGTGCTGAATCGATATGCTCGCGGCTTTGTCAAATCCCTCGCAGTTCTCCTCGGTATTATTGTGGGTACTCTCGTCGCTGCCCTCATGGGAAAAGTAAATTTCAGCTCTGTTCAGGAGGCATCCTGGTTTCATTTGCCCCAGCCCTTCTACTTTGGATGGCCAACCTTCGAAATCGGCCCCATTATTACAATGATCATTGTAGGTACGGTAGTTATCATTGAATCAACAGGTGTATTTATGGCTTTGAGTAAAATCTGTGATCAACCGATCAACGAAAAGGATCTGGCACGAGGATATCGCGCAGAAGGTCTAGCGTTTGTGCTTGGTGGAATCTTCAATGCTTTTCCGTACAACACATTTGCCCAGAATGTCGGTTTGGTTCAGCTTTCCAAAGTGAAAACGACCAATGTGGTTGTTGCTGCCGGGGGTATTCTGGTTTTTCTCGGACTCATCCCCAAAGTTGCGGCATTCGCAACGATTATTCCCAGCGCGGTACTCGGCGGGGCAACAGTGGTTCTGTTCGGCATGGTGGTCTCATCTGGGATTAAAATGCTGCAACATGTGGATTTCAGCAAGCAATCCAATCTGTTAATCGTTGCTTGTTCGGTCTCACTCGGTCTTGGTGTCACGGCTGTGCCTGATCTGTTTGCCCAGCTGCCTCAAAGTATCCGCATTATTGTTGGTGATGGTATTATCACAGGCAGTCTATGCGCCATTCTGCTCAATATCTTCTTTAACCTCGGATTTAAAAAGGAGAGTCTGCCCGTACAGCCTGTACAGGCTCAAGAAGCACATACGTAAGATTGTTTTGTTAACTTGCATGCGATCTGAATAAATTGAACAGACCCAAGATGGTAATCATTGAGGTGGAATGATCGGAATGACTCCCCCTTACGAATAAACCTCTTGGGTTTTTATATTGGGTTGAACTGTGGAGTACGAGTGGCTGGTTTTATTCAACATACCCCGGAAGCTTTTCACCTGTGATTAGTTCGAAAAGCTTGGCAGATTTCTCCTTAGTTAATTGAACATAGGTAGGCTTGCTTTCAATGATGATTTCAACCTGATCCTGATGGGGACTGATCCAGAGATTATAGATGTCACTTTTATCTGAGGAAGTTGTATTCTTTTTCTCAAAAAAGAATTTATAATCCGGAGGCCGTACCATATCCGCTATAATGTGGTTCGATCGAATAGAGCGGGTGATGCTCCTAATGGCATGCACCTGTGCTGGATCGGTAATTTTTCTATACAGAGTGTATTGATTGGAGTTCTCAACCGGTTGTTGAACGATAACCTGATTTCCCTTTGATTGTATGTTGTCCGCTGAACACCCGGTAAGGCACATGAACAAAAGTGTCATACAGCCAATCACATAGATATATTTTCTCAATCTGATCCCCCCCCTTGAAACTTAAACGGTGCCTCGGGTATGAAAGTTACAGCAGGATGAATGCAAAAGGGATATAAATATGCTAAAGTTTCATCATGAACATGCTACATGTTCTTCCCGTTGAATTTCCATGCGACTACATAAATGAGCATTGGTTCACAAGGCTAAAATAAAACGAAGAGATATCCTGATATCGCTTGGTTACAGAAAAGGAGTTGTGATCACCATGCAACAAGAAACGTTGAAAAAAGGCTGGCATTTTGACAATAGTTATGGACGTTTGCCACAGACCTTTTTTACAAATCAGGGTGCGGCACCTGTTCAAACACCGAAATTGATCATCTTCAATACATTGCTTGCAGCCAGCCTGGGGCTGAATGTTGAGGCTCTCAACAGCGATGAAGGAGCTGAGGTGTTTGCAGGTAACCTGATTCCGGAAGGTGCCGAGCCTCTGGCTCAGGCCTATGCAGGTCATCAGTTCGGCAATTTTAACATGCTTGGTGATGGACGGGCTTTGCTGCTGGGAGAACAGATCACGCCACAAGGCGAGCGAGTGGATATCCAGCTTAAGGGTTCGGGAAGAACCCCATATTCTCGCGGAGGCGATGGACGTGCTGCTGTTGGGCCAATGCTGCGTGAATATATTATTAGTGAAGCGATGTATGCACTGGGTATTCCAACAACGCGAAGTCTGGCGGTTGTATCTACTGGAGAAAACATTACACGCGAAACAGAGCGACCTGGTGCAATCCTGACTCGGGTGGCTTCAAGTCATTTACGTGTAGCAACCTTCCAATACGCAGCCAGATGGGGATCGATTGATGAGCTCAGAGCATTGGCTGACTATACACTGAAACGGCATTTTCCCGATATTGCCGAAGCCGATAATCGCTATCTCCAGTTACTTCAGGAAGTCATTCGTCGACAGGCTTCACTTATCGCTAAGTGGCAACAGGTTGGTTTTATTCATGGCGTAATGAATACAGATAATATGGCCATCAGTGGTGAAACCATCGATTATGGGCCGTGTGCGTTTATGGATGCCTACAATCCAGCGACGGTATTTAGCTCCATTGATACGCAAGGTCGGTATGCATATGGAAATCAACCGTATATTGGCGGCTGGAATCTGGCTCGGTTTGCCGAAACGCTTCTGCCACTGCTGAATGAGGACGAAGAACAGGCTGTACAAATTGCTCAGGATGCCATTGCACAATTCTCCGAATTGTATCATCATCACTGGCTCTCGGGAATGCGGAGCAAACTGGGCTTGTTTAATGAAGAGGCTGAGGATGAAGTGTTAATCAGAGATCTTCTTGAATTGATGGAGAAGCATAGTGCAGATTACACGAATACGTTTCTCGCACTAACCTTTGATACGCTCAACGGAGCTCCCTTGTTCGACACTTCAGAGTTTGCAGAATGGAATGAGCGTCGCCAGGCAAGATTAGGCAGACAGCAGGAAGGGAAAGAAGAATCGCAGCAATTGATGAAGTCTAACAACCCGGCGGTGATTCCTCGTAATCATCGGGTGGAAGAAGCACTGGACCGAGCAGAACATCACGGAGATCTTAGTGTGATGGAGAAACTTCTAGCTGTTCTTTCCAACCCGTTTGAACATTCTACCGAACAGGCTGAGTACGCGGAACTGCCTACGCAGTGCGATACCTCCTACCGGACTTTCTGTGGGACCTGATTGAAAACTTGTTATGAAGAGGCTGCCATTGGCAGCTTTTTCATTATCATGTCAAAAGGAGATTTTATGTCCAACATACTAAGCAAACCAGAGATTGCAAAAACTCTTTTTCAGTTGCTTGAGCGGACATCCTTCCGCAGGCAGCAGATAGAGAACGATGTTAACCGCTTGTTTGAGAGCTTTAAAGGGGAAGGTGTTCCATATGTAGAGAGTGAAAATGATGCATATATAGTTCGTATATACGAGCGTGGCATGATCATGTTGGAAAAAAGAATGGAACAGACGGAAGAAGTGATCTATTGGCTGCTGGAGGATATCATTTTTACGGCAGCGCATGTGGAATTGCTGAAACGATATGGTGTGGATAACAAACAGACACATTTGAATTACACAAACGCAGTGATGCAAGAATTGACCCAAAGTGTTGAGAAGGCTTTCCAACAGCTTGGAGATCCTTACTTGTATTGGCATCAGACGGGTAAACGGCAAGATCTGGAGAGGCTGGAACCAAGAAAAGAGAGGTGATTGACATGAGTGAACAGGATATTAATGATGTGTGGTATGAATATGCGTTAACCTTTGTGGGGAAAAAGAATGAATCCGCTCAGGGCTGGGCTGCGTTAACAACGAATGAACAGGAAATTGCTGCTTTATGGCTGCTAGAGGTGGACGTCTTTAACGGTGGTTTTGTTCAATTTTTCTGCAACTGGGGCGAAGAGGCATACCTATACGCATTGCAGGCATTACATACCATTGGTGCGACTCAAGTAATGGACATCATAAAGTCAGCATATGGCTGCATTAAGCATTTGGGAGAGGATGAAAGACTTGCTGAACTGTGGGATATTCCTAAGTTTCTAACAATAGAGGAGGAGCAACATCTTGATGCGCTGGATCAGCAATTTTGGAACAATGAAGATCAGATTGCAGGAAAGGCATATGCATATTATCACGGGAAGTTGAACATGATGTCTTTATAAGTTTGGCGTAGGCACTCTTCTGTTGCTCTATATAAAGATTAAATACTTGGCCTTGCAATGATATTAACGTTCGGCTATACTGGCTATAAATTGAATACATGAATTACGTTGATAGAGCGCAGTAGCGGCTTTGTCCCTGTTACAGAAAGTCAGGGGTTGATGGAACCTGATACATACAAGGGCTGCGAATTACACTCTGGAGTACTTGGGTAATGCCAAGCGGAATGGCAAACGATATTATGCTGAAAGCGGTATGGACAACGTGTGAGTTGTTGTCTGTGCAAGTTGGGTGGTACCACGGTTATGATAATCGTCCCTTATGTCTATTGAAGACAAGGCGGCGATTTTTTTGTGTCCAAAAAAGCCTCGCCCGGCTTAGCTCCTTGTGAATTAACGTAGATCATGGCCTAATACCAATGCATAGAGAAGGGGTTGTTTGTTTTGAATATTATTGATGAACTGGAATGGCGCGACGCCATTAATCAACAGACAGATGCGGAGGGTCTGCGTGAGCTGACCGAGACCACGTCGGTTTCATTGTACTGCGGGGTTGACCCTACAGGAGACAGCATGCACATCGGACATTTGATTCCGTTCATGATGCTGAAACGTTTCCAACTCGCTGGGCACCGTCCAGTCATTCTGATTGGTGGGGCAACAGGGACTATTGGTGATCCAAGTGGTCGTCAATCGGAACGTTCCCTTCAAACGTTGGAAGAGGTACAGGCCAATGTGGACGCTCTGACTGCACAAATGAAAAAGCTTTTCGTAACGGATGGTGACAATCAGGTACGTATGGTCAACAACTACGACTGGACACACAAAATCAATGTGATTGAATTTTTGCGTGACTACGGTAAAAACTTTAACCTCAACACAATGCTGGCTAAAGATGTAGTTGCGAGCAGACTGGAAGACGGAATTTCATTTACCGAGTTTTCGTACCAGATTCTCCAATCGCTCGATTATCTGCACCTGTTCCAACATGAGGATGTACAGCTGCAAATCGGCGGTTCCGATCAATGGGGCAATATTACAAGTGGTCTGGACCTGATCCGTAAAAAAGAAGGGCCAGAAGCAAAAGCTTACGGTCTGACAATCCCACTTATGCTTAAATCTGACGGAACGAAATTCGGTAAATCCGCAGGAGGGTCCATCTGGCTGGATGCGAATAAAACGACTCCATTCGAATTCTACCAGTTCTGGGCGAACACGGATGACCGTGATGTCATCAAATACCTGAAATACTTCACGTTCCTCAGCAAAGAGGAGATTGAAGCTTTGGCTGAAAAGGTAGAAACGGAGCCGCACAAGCGTGAAGCACAAAAGGCACTCGCTGAAGAAATGACGAAATTTGTTCACGGCGACGATATGTTGGAGCAGGCGAAACGCATTACCGCAGCACTCTTCAGCGGAGACATTCGTTCCCTCACAGCCGACGAAATCGAGCAGGGCTTTAAAGAAATGCCGACCTTCGAAACCGATGGTGAAGCAAAAAATATTGTAGACTGGCTCGTGGATCTTGGCCTGGAGCCATCTAAACGTCAGGCGCGTGAGGATGTCACCAAAGGGGCTATCTCCATGAATGGTGAGAAAGTGACGGAGCTTGAGTTCACGGTCTCTGCAGAGCACGCAATCGGCGGTAAATTCATCATTATCCGCAAAGGCAAGAAAAACTACAGTCTGGTGAAATTGAAGTAGCCATAGGATTACAGTATGAATCTTGGGAAGTTAGATACAAAGGTTTCATCTTCCCAAGGAACACAAAAAAAGGACCGTCTCCAATCATGTCAATGACATCATGGAGACGGTCCTTTTTATATTCCATCCGCAAATGGCTTATTAGTTATTCATTTATTGATTCACAATCGCTGTGATCTCTTCATCCAGATCCAGTCTTACATTCTCACGGTAAGCCCGAATGTCGTATTCACTGTGCAGGTAGCGCAGGATCGCTTCAATCATGTTGGATTCGACCAGATACTGACTGCGGCCTTGAATCCAGACTTCTGCGGAATATCCCGTATCTTCTTCCCAGCTCAGTTCCACATTGACATCGGTTGGGCGAACACCCTTGCGTTCAGCCATGTGAATACAGATCGCGTTTACAATTTCATCCATGCTTAGAACCATAGAGATTAGTACCGTCCGTTTCTGTTACGGTCATCATCATCACGATCATTACGGCGGTCATAACGACCATCTGCTGCTGGTTTACGGCGATTTGTAATGGCTCTGAACAGGGCCATCGCGAGCATCACGATCAGCATGATTGCAGCTACGTTTACGAGCAATCCAAGAATGTTACCCAGAGCGCCCATGCCACCGAACAATCCGCCGAACATCATACCAGCAAGACCGCCCAGCATCATACCTTTCATAAATCCACCGCCACCGCCGAAGAATCCGCCACGGTTCGTTGTAGCTGCTCCATTGGAGTTGTTATTCGTATTAGATTTGCTCACATTACTGTTGGAATCGGATTTCTTAGGTGTGTTGGTATAGCTTTTTGTTCCTGATTTGAAACCGCCACCACGTCTAGCATCAGCAGAATCCGGATTCGCGACTCCGACTGTTGCAAACAACAATGTAAAGGCCATGAAAACCATCATGAGATGTTTAATTCCGAATTTTTTCTTCATTGTAAAGATCGTAACCCCCCGATTAATTTGTTTGATTCGCCCAAAAATGGGCCTTACTCAAGTAATACGGTCAATTTACAGGAACGTTTCAAATTTTGTTTAATTTTCTGAAATACTTGGACAAGGGTCCTGAATTGCCGCTTGACCATCGAGTAGTTGGGTTACCCAGTTACACCATTCGATGCCTGTTTGCGCGTTCATTAACCCTTTTTGTACCAGAATGTAACTTCCGAATTCCCGACTGCCTACTCGCAAATTATCCTGAGGTATACGGGATTTCAAATCCTCGAAATAACGGATGCGTTCCAAAAACCAGTTTTTGCGCTCATTCAGAATGCGTCTCATGCTTCCATCTTCCGCAATGCCGACACATAAAATACGCAGATTGAACTCGTCACGCGTAACCGGAGCGGTAACGGGAGTGATCATCCATCCCAGCAGTTTTTCAATACCTTTTTCCGTGACTGCATACATTTTTTTGTCCGGTTTGTCAGACTGTTGCACCCAGCGGGAGGCTAAAAGCTCATCGTTTTCCATTTTGGAGAGGAGCGGATAGATCTGACTGTGTTTAGCCTGCCAATGGGGCTGGATCTTCAGCATTAGATCATAACCTGATGACTCCTCGCGGGTAAGAAGCCCGAGCAATCCGTAGGAAAGTATGTTCATGCACATGTCTCCTTAATATTAGGGCTGGGCCAGCAAAAACAATGTAAATTGCTTTCTTTGACCGCTTTCATAAAAGTGTACACTGAAACTGTATGGTTTGACAACCTGACAGAACAACTGCCTCAATTTAGACAAAAAAAGAGTGCGGACCCTGAGGTCCGCACCCAAAACCATTTAGAGAGATGTCTATTGCCCATACCCATCTGCGACAAGATCAAGTTCACCTGTGTAGGAGTCGATGACCATGCCGTGAACGGGTACAGTAGGTGGAAGCAATGGATGTTTCTTGATCACTTCCACAGTATGTTTTACCCCTTCTTCAACGCTGTCAAACCCGCGTAGCCACTTTTGTAAACGTATGCCGGAGTTCTCCAGTGTGCTCATGACTTCTTCAGATACACCCCGTTCAACCATATGTCCAATCATGGTCTCTGCGTGTAGGGAAGCCATACCGCATTCCGTGTGTCCAACAACCAATACTTCGTCGGCACCAAGCTCATAGATGGCGACGAGAACACTACGCATAACAGACCCGAAAGGTTGAGAAATGATTGCGCCAGCGTTTTTGATGATTTTCACATCGCCGTTCTTCAGGTTCATGGCCTTGGGCAGCATTTCCACCAGACGAGTGTCCATACAAGTGATGATGACCATCTTTTTGGTTGGAAACTTGCCTGCCGTATACTTTTCGTATTCTTTAGTCTCGACAAATGATTTGTTGTAAGCCAGAATCTCTTGAATGTTGTTCATGTCTATTGCCTCCTGTTATCCAATACGATGAGCACGGCCACTTGCATCAAATGCAGCTTGTCCTACGCCCTTTGGTTTTTTATTATACCACGGTCAGCAAATTGCATTATTCCTCGGATTGGAGGAATAATGCAATTTGCATCTGTTAAAAGTTGATTATACGCATTGCAAAAAGTATCATCAATAGGGAAACCAACATTTTTTTGAAGAGGTGAACGTTAACAATGGAACAACACACGCAGCAACAGCTGGAATCCTTCCGTAATCTCGCTCGCAAAATCAAGAGTTATCATGAAGCCATTGGTTTGCTTCACTGGGATTTGCGCACAGGTGCGCCCAAAAAAGGTGTCCCGACACGTTCGGAAACACTGGGAATGCTGTCAACCGAAGCATTCAAACTGCAAACCTCAGCCGAGATGAAATCCTACCTGGATACATTAACAAATCCAGCCGTACTGGAACAGCTGGAAGATATCGACCGTCGTCAGGTGGAAGATTGCCAGAAAGAATATAATCGCAGTCAGTCCGTACCACCAGAAAAAGTACAAGCGTATACCGTACTTACCGCCAAATCAGAGACGGCTTGGGAAGATGCTAAGCATAACAGTGATTTTGCGGGTTTTTCGCCCTACCTCACCGATATTGTGAAGCTCAAACAAGAGTTCATTGACTACTGGGGTGTGAAAGATACTCGTTATGATACCCTTCTGGACATGTATGAGCCGGAACTGACTGTAGAAAAGGTGGATGCGGTATTTGCCCGTCTCAAAGCCCGTTTGGTTCCGCTGCAAGAGAAGATCAATGCTTCGGCGAACAAGCCGAACACGGAGTTTCTGAACCAGCTGTTTGACAAGGATCAACAGGAGAAATTCAGTCTGTTTATTCTGGGACAAATGGGTTATGACTTTGAAGCAGGAAGACTTGATGAGAGTGTTCATCCGTTCGCAACGGGCCTGAATCCAGGTGATGTGCGGATCACGACGAATTATTTGCAGGATGATGTGACGAGTGCAGTCTTCAGTTCACTCCACGAAGGCGGACACGCCCTGTATGAGCAAAATATTGACGACAACCTGGCTGGTACTCTTCTTGCGGAAGGAACGTCCATGGGTATCCACGAATCCCAGTCGCGTCTTTGGGAAAATATGATTGGTCGCAGTCTTCCATTCTGGACGCGTTATTATAAAGATTTGCAACAGCACTTCCCTCAATTAAACGAGGTTGAGCTGGAAGACTTTTATCGGGCGATTAACCGGGTTGAAAGCTCTCTGATTCGGATTGAAGCTGATGAGCTGACGTACAATCTGCACATCATCATTCGTTATGAAATTGAGAAAATGCTGTTTAACGAAGGTCTGGAAGTCAAGGACCTGCCGGAGACCTGGAATGCAAAATACAAGGAATATCTCGGCGTTGTGCCACCAAATGATGGTGTGGGTGTGCTTCAGGACGTTCATTGGTCGGGTGGTGACTTTGGTTACTTTGCATCATACTCGCTCGGCAATATGTATGCTGCACAGATTCTACATACACTGCGCAAAGAAATGCCGGAGTTCGATGCCCATATTGCTGAAGGTAACCTGATCCCCATTAAGGAATGGTTGACTGACAAAATTTATCGTTACGGCAAAAGCCGTACACCTTCTGAACTGATTGTGGCCGTAACAGGTGAAGAGCTGAATCCGGACTATTTGGCTGATTATCTGGAAGCGAAATATGCCGAGATTTACAAGCTGTAAACAGCTATAACATCATTATCCAATTTTTGAAGAGCGGGGCATCATTGCCCGGCTCTTCTTTTGCATGCAAGTTCTTAACCTTTTGCTGGGCATCAGCATATCAATAATAGAGAGAACAGCTGAAACCAGTGAAGGAGGGAAATATCATGAAATACACGCCCTGGTTCATCCGGGCCATCGTCATTTTGCTCATTATCATCGTGGCTCTCACCAGCTGCAATAAAGATAAGGATGAAACCAAAATTACGATCGGTGAGGTCACACGTTCTGTTTTTTACGCACCTGAATATGTGGCCGTGGCCCAAGGTTTTTTTGAGGAACAGGGGCTTGAAGTGGACATTCAAACGACGGCTGGTGGAGACAAAACGATGGCTGCACTGCTTGCAGGCTCAGTAGACATCGCGTTGGTCGGAGCTGAGACGTCTATTTATGTCTATCAACAAGGCGCAGAAGATCCGGTCATTAACTTTGCCCAGCTTACACAGACGGACGGAACGTTTCTGTTTGCCCGCGATCCCGAAGGCGACTTCAATTGGGATCAATTGAAACAGAGTACATTCCTTGGACAAAGAAAAGGCGGCATGCCTCAAATGGCAGGTGAATTCACACTGAAAAAACATGGCATTGATCCGCAGAATGATTTGGAATTAATTCAAAATGTGGATTTTGCCAACATCGCTTCTGCATTTGCTTCAGGTACGGGGGATTATGTGCAGCTGTTTGAACCTCAGGCTTCCATCTTTGAGAAAGAGGGTCGCGGCAAGGTTGTGGCCTCGTTTGGAACGGAAAGTGGCCATCTGCCTTATACGGTCTTCATGACTAAACAAAGTTACATCAACGACAACAAGGACATCGTTCAGAAGTTCACTAACGGCTTGCACAAAGCACAAGCATGGGTGGATTCCCATACCGCTGAAGAGATCGCTGAAGTCATCAAACCTTATTTCAAAGATATCGATCCAGCCATTCTGGTAAGCAGTGTGAACCGTTACAAAGAACAGGGCACATATGCAACCGATCCAATCATTGATGAGGACGAATGGAATAACTTGCTGGACGTCATGAGCGCAGCGGGAGAACTGAAACAACGTGTGGACTCTCCAACGATTGTCGATAATTCCTATGCAGAACAAGCAACAACGAAGTAACCAGGTATTCGGGAAAGGACGTGAGCATGTATGCCTGAATCCGAAACGGTGATCAGACTGGAAGGGATTTCGCAAGTCTATGTCAGCGAACGTGAAGCATCACTGGTTATTGAAAATTTGAATCTTCAGGTCGAGCAGGGAGAATTCGTTAGTCTTGTTGGCCCAAGCGGATGTGGTAAAACGACATTGCTGTCGATCATCGCCGGGCTGCTCACACCAACCGCAGGCGAGGTCAAGGTAAAAGGAAAACGCATCGAAGGTCCGTCTGCCCAGATTGGCTATATGTTGCAACAGGATTATCTGTTTCCATGGCGTACCATTTTGGACAATGTCTTGATCGGACTTGAATTGACAGGTGGACTCAATGACGAGAGTCGCGAGCGCACACGTGAGCTGCTGGCAGGTATGGGTCTAGCTGGAACTGAAGCCCAGTATCCTTCAGAGCTATCCGGGGGGATGAGGCAACGGGTGGCTTTGGTACGTACACTGGCTACGGATCCGGGAATACTGTTGCTGGATGAACCCTTTTCTGCACTCGATTATCAAACCAAGCTGCAGCTGGAGGATCTGGTCTCAGACACATTGAAGAAATCCGGCAAAACTTCGGTGCTTGTCACCCATGATCTGTCCGAAGCCATTGCCGTCAGTGACCGCGTCATTGTGCTTGATCGTAATCCGGGTCGCATTCGGAAGGAGTTTATCATTCCCGAAGATCTGCGGAACGCACAGCCTTTTCACGCGAGGGAGCAGCCAGGGTTCAATGAGCTGTTTCAGGCGTTATGGAGTGAACTGGATCAGTCCGGAGGAGGTGAGAAAAACGGGTGAATCAGACGAACCAGAAGCAGGAAATGCGTGATGATTGGATGAGACAGCTGCACCAAAGTCATATTCAGCAGGTTGCCAGATGGCGACATAAAGTGCTGGCGGTGCAGCTGTCCATGCTGGTGTTTATGTTTTTGCTGTGGGAACTGGCAGGAAGACTGCGCTGGATTGATGTGCTTTTGTTCAGTTATCCCAGCAAAATTTTCAATCAGATCTGGAAGGACATCGTCAGTGGAGAACTATGGGCTCATGTTGGGGTAACCGTTGGGGAAACGGCAGTCGGCTTTTTGCTGGGGACACTCGTCGGAACACTGCTTGCGGTTCTGATCTGGTGGTCTCCTTTTTTGTCAAAAGTGCTTGATCCCTATATGGTTGTGTTCAACAGCATGCCCAAAGTAGCGCTGGGTCCAATCTTTATCGTCATGTTTGGTGCAGGATTTACGGCTATTGTCATGACGACGTTATCCATTACAGTCATTATTACTACACTCGTCGTGTATAACAGTTTTAATGAAGTAGATCAGAACTATATTAAGGTTATCCGTACGTTTGGTGGCGATCGTTCCGAGATTTTCAGCAAAGTGGTATTACCCGCATCCTTTCCTGCCATTGTCTCTACCTTAAAAGTAAACGTGGGCATGGCCTGGGTCGGTGTGATCGTGGGTGAATTTCTGGTCGCCAAGCAGGGATTGGGCTATCTGATCATCTATGGATTTCAAGTGTTCAACTTTACCCTTGTTTTATCGAGCCTGTTGATCATTGCGGCTGTAGCTACAGCGATGTACCAACTCGTTGTATATGTAGAACGCAAGTTGCTGGCAGGGCGCAGGTGATTTTGCGAACCATGCGTGTGCAAAATAGAATGCTTCATGATATGTATACAATTTCACAAGAGGTGTCACGTTGCCTGAACCCGTAAAATCAAGTACCATACTAATACGAATATTCCGCGCAGTCCGGAATGAATGCGACGATTGGAGAAGAGGGCCTAGAGGCTTTTGTCGCATCAATCAAATTGCCAGCGTCCCTCATCCGGGGCGCGTTATTGTGACCGACATGCATATGCATGTCGGTTGATGCCGTTTATGAGTGTAGCAGCGAAATAGATATACGGTTCTTCCAGAATGATTCTTTTGATTAGATAAGAAATGGTTTTTGGCAGGATGTGTAATACTAGGGATATGATATATGACGACACACGCTGTCAGGCATTGGTGGACAAGTGCTCACCCGGATAGGTATGGCTCGCTGGCTTTGCCATTTTTGCAGCTTAGAGGAGAGGGAGTTAGATGGGTTTTAGGGTAATTAAAACCGCAATAGCCGCGCTGATGGCCGTGCTGATTGCGGACTGGTGCGGCTTGCCCGGACCAACATCGGCGGGCTTGTTAGCCATACTCGGCGTTGATGTGACACGAAAAAGAAGTATTCGCACCATATCTGCGAGATTTTTCGCTTCCGTAGTGGGGCTTTTATTTGCAAGTGTACTTTTTCACTTTCTTGGCTTCCATTACTGGGTGCTGGCGGTTTACATACTGATTGCATTCCCGGTTATCGTTCGGGCCGGATTCAAGGAAGGCATTGTGACGGGTTCTGTCGTGGTGTTCCGGGTATTTAGCGGCGGCGAAATGGACGTACAGGTGGTTTTGATCCAAATTGGGCTGCTGCTGATTGGTCTCGGTTCCGCGATGGTTGTCAATCTGGCCTATATGCCGGCTGCGGACCCGCAGATGCTGCGTATTCGCAAAAGAATTGATGAATTATTCTCGGTTATCTTCCAGGAGTTTGCAGCCACGCTGCGCAATCCAAACGAAGTATGGGCAGGGAAAGAGCTCATTGAAGCCGACAAGGCTGTACTAGGCGGCATTGAAGCGGCCAAACGTTCATTGGAAAATCAGGTCATCCACCCGAACGAGGGATGGAGTGTTTACTTTTATATGCGCAAAACGCAATTGGATTCCATCCAGCATATGATGCATCTGGTATCCCAGATCTATCAGAAGATGCCGCATGCGGAAATGGTATCGGAGCTGTTCGACCAGCTCAGTCAGGATGTGCTCACTGAATCTTACACCGGACGTACAGAAAAACTTCTCGCAGATGTGCAAGAAGAATTCAAGCGAATGGAGTTGCCGGATACAAGGGAAGAATTCGAGATTCGTTCCGCGATTCTCCAGCTGTGCCGGGAACTCGCGCTGTATCTGAAAATAGCCAAGAAGGACAAAGCACCGTCTCCAGTATCGGACCGGTCCCAATCTACAAATGAATAATAGAAAATAGTTGTCACCCTAGACGGATGCCCTGCATACACTTGTAAAGAATGATTGTATGGAGGAGGTTTAAAGATGTCATTGAGTCATAAACATCAATGTAGAGAGATCATCACGAAGGCGATCTGCGGCAAAGGTCGTAAGTTCTCTACCGTAACACATACCGTGACTCCGCCACATGGTCCGACCAGTATTTTGGGGGCTTGGATTATCAACCACCAATATGAAGCCGTATCAGCGGGGGACGGAATTGAAGTTATTGGTACTTACGATATCAACATTTGGTATTCCTATGACAAAAATTCACAGACGGATGTAGCCAAAGAAACGGTGTCGTATGTAGAACATGTGCCTTTGTCCTATCTGGACCCGAAACACCGGGCCGCCACTGTAGAGGTATCTGCGGATGCAACGCAGGAACCGAGCTGTGTGGAAGCCACGGTGTCGGCAGGTGGAGGCAGCGTAATTATCCGGGTAGAACGGGAATTCGCTGTTGAACTGGTCGCCGAGACCAAAGTATGTGTGAAAGTGTGCACGGATGGCTGTGGAGATTACGAAGACAAGGATTATGACTACGGCAGTGGCGATGGAGATTATGACGATCTCGATCCCGACCTGCTTGACGATGAGCTGTAAGCTCAGCGATCCGGATTCATAAACTTAAGGTATTATATGCGCCGCAAGCGGCAGTGAAGAGGGCGTAAGCCCTCTTTTTTCATTTTGGGCGAGTATCGGGAGGTGGGACAGAATGAATGTGATAGATGAGGCCGAGGAGGCGGTGCGCCGATATGAACGCATGCTCCCTCGTGAACGGGCAGATCGCCTGAAACGATCCGGGATTGAAGTGCTGGCATCGCAGGGCAGACGTGACCGGGAGTTGGGTCTACGTGCACGTTACGATGTAGAGATATGCTGTCTTCAAGCGATTCGCATCAAACGTAGGGACACCAGTGGCATGGGGGGAGCGCAAGAAAGTGTGCTGGATCGTGAAGCGGCATCAACGTTATTCAAACGCATTGAACGGCTTGCCACCAAAGCATTGTATACGGTTGGACTGGATCACGGCGCTGTAAGACTGGAAGCGTCAGGAAAGAGCGGTTGTGCTGTCATCTCGATTGACCCAAGGCCATGGAAGGGCATGAAGGATCTCTCTGCCATGTACCGTGCAGGCTGGAAACAGCTTCAGTCCGAACTGGATGAAGAGCGGCATCGTAATGCAGCCCCCATACTTGGAATGGACCCTGAGTTCCTGCTTGTGCAAATGCCAGAATCCAAAATTGTGCCCGCCTCCAGATTTCTCGAACGAACAGGTGTAGCCGGCTGTGATTCCGTGACGATTAATGGACGACGAATATATCCTGTTGCCGAACTACGACCTGCACCCAGCTCTGAGCCGCGCGAGTTGTTGGCTCATCTGATGAGAGCCTTTGCGGCGGCTTCCCGTAGTATTAGTGATCACTCGCTGATCTGGCAGGCAGGGGGAATGCCCCAGCGTGGCTTGCCACTGGGCGGACATGTTCATTTCAGTGGCGTTACATTAAACGGGGACCTGCTGCGTGCGCTTGACAATTATCTGGCGCTGCCGCTTGCCGTTCTTCAGGATCCACGAGGATCAGGTCGCCGTCCACGTTATGGGGCATTAGGTGATTTTCGACTGAAATCTTACGGTGGATTCGAATACCGCACATTACCCAGTTTTTTGGTATCTCCTTTGGTTGCCAAAGGAGTTGTGGCTTTGGCTGGTCTTATCGCGAGAGGTTACCAACAATTGCGTCAACGTCCATTGGCGAAGGCTGTTATTCATACTGCTTTTTATGAAGGCAACCGTGAGGTGATGCAGGCGCATATTCCGGCACTGCTGGATGACCTGACACAAATGGATGGTTATGAACGTTATGAACTTTACGCTGCTCCATTAATTAGCCAGTTAAGACAGGGTAGGACATGGGACGAGAGTCGGGATATACGTAAACTCTGGAATATTCGAGCAGGTTCATGAAGAGTGGGCACTTTTTTGTTATAATGAGAAATAAGTCGATTTTGATCATCGTTATGGAAGAATTGGAACAGCAACCTGTGAGGGAAGCGGCGGATGCCGAAACATGAGGCGGTGGCACGATTAAGGTGCCTAACCGCCTTATTGCTCCTTCCGGGACAGCTTCTCTTCCTGACAACATTGGAACGGATGGAGGATACTCATGGCTCAGTATACGCCAATGATTCAACAATATTTGCAAGTGAAGGCCGAAGCGCAGGACGCTTTTCTTTTTTTTAGATTAGGTGATTTCTATGAAATGTTCTTTGATGATGCAGTTAATGCTTCCCGTGAACTAGAAATTACATTAACAGCACGTGCAGGTGGGGGAGAAGATAAAATCCCGATGTGCGGTGTGCCTTATCATTCGGCTGACAATTACATACAGCGCTTGATTGAAAAAGGATACAAAGTAGCCATCTGCGAGCAGATGGAAGATCCAACGGTAACCAAGGGCATGGTGCGGCGTGAAATTGTACGAGTTATAACACCCGGAACGGTAATGGAAGGCAAGACCTTGGGGGACAAGTCCAACAACTATATGGTGTGCCTGACAGGGAATCAGAACACACTTGCACTGGCTGCCTGTGACTTGTCCACAGGGGAACTCTATGTGACGTCAGTTCCTTACTCCCAAGAGTGGCTCAAGGATGAGATCGGGATCTATGAACCTTCGGAACTGGTGGGGGATGCTGCGTTGCTGGATACGGTGGCTACCCAGGCATCTCCAATTGGTCGGCCTGTGGTATACACACCATGGACGAAGAGCAAGGAAGATTTGGTGCGTCAGCAATTCGGCGAAGCGGTGTGGGCACGTCTGGAGCCTGAACGTCAAGCTTGTATAGCGCGTCTTTTCTCCTATTTAAGTGAGACGCAGAAGCGTTCTCTTGGCCAATTGACACAGGTTTCAACGTATGAGCCGGATCACTTTATGATTCTGGACCCCTTTACTCGGCGCAACCTGGAACTGGTGGAAACCGTACGTGAGCGTTCGAAAAAAGGTTCACTGCTCTGGCTCCTGGACCGCACAGAGACGTC
This sequence comes from Paenibacillus taichungensis, assembly GCF_050994985.1. Classification (NCBI taxonomy): domain Bacteria; kingdom Bacillati; phylum Bacillota; class Bacilli; order Caryophanales; family Paenibacillaceae; genus Paenibacillus; species Paenibacillus taichungensis. The sequence goes on from NZ_CP194720.1 coordinate 1,747,351, forward strand.
CATGGGTGCCCGGATGCTGCGCCGTTGGGTGGATAAACCCTTGCTGCAAAAAGGCAAAATTAATGAACGTCTGGAAGCGGTAGATACGCTGTATAACCAGTTTATATTGCGGGAAGATTTGCGTGCAGAACTCAAAGACATTTACGATCTGGAACGCCTGGTGGGTCGAATTGCCTTCGGTAACGCCAACGGCCGGGATCTGAATGCACTGAAGGTGTCACTGGATAAAATTCCGGGGCTACGTCAGTATTGTGCAGATTCGCCTTCTACAACGCTACAGCACATTGCTGGTATTATGGATGATTGCAGTGATTTGCGAGATGCAATCGGTCAGGCTATCGTTGATGAGCCACCGGTGTCCGTGCGAGATGGCGGCTTAATTCGTGAAGGGTACCACGAGCGGCTGGATGAGCTCCGGGAAGCCTCGGTGAATGGTAAACAGTGGATTGCTGAATTGGAAGCCAGAGAGCGTGAAGCAACCGGCATTCGCTCGCTGAAAATTGGTTACAACAAAGTGTTTGGGTACTATATTGAAATTACCAAGTCGAACCTGGCTTCTCTGCCAGAAGGCCGTTATGAGCGGAAACAAACCCTTGCCAATGCTGAGCGTTATATTACACCGGAGCTAAAAGAAAAAGAGACGCTGATTCTGGAAGCTCAGGACAAGATGGTTGATATTGAGTACGGCTTGTTCGCGGAATTGCGGGAACGGCTTAATCAGGAGATCGCCAGGCTGCAAAAACTGGCTGAGCTGGTGGCGGAAATTGATGTGTATCAATCCTTTGCCGTTATCAGTGCAGAGCGCAATTTCGTACGTCCTACATTGACTGATGGTTACGATCTGGTCGTGGAACAGGGGCGCCATCCGGTAGTTGAAGCAGTGATGCGAGATGGAGCTTTCATTGCCAACAATACTGCGATGCAGAAGGAAGAGGCGCGCATTCTGCTGATTACCGGTCCAAATATGGCAGGGAAAAGTACGTATATGCGGCAGGTAGCGCTGATTTCGATTCTGGCGCAGATCGGCTGTTTCGTGCCAGCCGGGCAAGCTGAAGTACCGATTATGGATCGTATTTTCACACGGATTGGTGCGGCAGACGATCTCATCGGTGGACAAAGTACGTTTATGGTGGAGATGGCCGACATTCAGGTCATGACGGATAAAGCAACACCACGCAGCCTGATTATTATTGATGAATTGGGCCGGGGGACGTCTACCAGTGAGGGAATGGCGATTGCCCAGTCTGTCATTGAATATGTGCACGATATCATTGGGTGCAAAGCGCTGGTATCAACTCATTTCCATGAGCTTGCTCATTTGGAAGAGAGTTTGGACAAGTTGGCGAATTACTCCATGGCCGTTCAAGAGAGCGGGGACAAGGTTAATTTCCTGCGTAAACTGATCGCCGGGGCTGCAAGCAGCAGCTACGGAATCTATTGCGCACGGCTTGCAGGTCTGCCGGACAGCATCATTGAACGGGCGAATGGCCTGCTGCACGGTTTCGAACATGCGGCGGCTCAGGTTGCGGTTGGAAGTGAATTTGCCGGGAAGGACAAGCAACAATCGGGTGATCATGCTCGAGATGGTGCAGAGTTCCAGTCAACTGATCATTCGTCATTGATTCGGGAGCAGGAATCTACAGAACCTGTCGAACTCACTGTTGCGACTGAAGATCCAGTACGGAAACAACAGGACAAAAAACAAATTGGCAAGCAGCAGTCAGGCTCCAAACATGCTGATGTGGTTCAACTGTCCATCTTTGGGGATGAAGAGCCAAGTGTAACTCCGAAAACGGAGGTTGTTGCCCTTGACAAGCCTGCCAGGGAGTTTATTCGTAATATGAAAGATATTGATGTAATGAACATGACGCCGCTTCAGGCGATGCAAATACTGAATGATCTCAAATTAAAGGCACAGCAATTATCCTGATTATAGGGGAGGGGAAAACCTGTGGCGAAAATTCATGTGCTTGATGAACATATTGCCAACCAGATTGCGGCAGGTGAGGTGGTCGAACGGCCTGCTTCAGTCGTTAAAGAGTTGCTCGAAAACTCGGTGGATGCAGGCGCCTCCAAAATTGATGTTACGGTGGAAGAGGGCGGACTGCTCCGTATTCGGGTCAAAGACAATGGTTCCGGTATCGAGCCGGAGGATATGGAAAAGGCTTTCTATCGTCATGCAACCAGTAAAATAGCTCATGGCCGCGATCTGTTCCAGATCACAAGTCTTGGATTCCGGGGAGAGGCCTTGGCGAGTATTGCCGCTGTCTCCAAAGTGGAAGTGTTATCAGCTAGCGGGAATGACGGGCGAGGACGCCGAATCGTGATTGAGGGCGGCAAACTTCTCTCACATGAGGATGAAACCTCACCCCAGGGCACCGACTTTGAGGTAAAAGAACTATTTTTCAATACGCCGGCTAGACTTAAATATATGAAAACGATCCAGACTGAGCTGGGACATATCTCGGATGTTCTCTATCGCATGGCGATGTCTCATCCGAATATCTCGTTCACGCTGCGACATAATGAAAATACGCTGCTTCAGACGCTGGGCAATGGGGATCTGCTGCAAGTGGTTGCAGCAATCTATGGTACAAGCGCCGCCAAAGCGATGCTTCCCATTCAGGGAGAGAGTCTGGATTATCGTGTGAGTGGGCTGATCAGTTTGCCGGAATGGACTCGTGCCAATCGTGGCGGTATGTCAACCATTGTGAATGGACGATTTATTCGGAATTACGGGCTCAATCAGGCTATTCTGAAGGCGTATCATACGCTGCTGCCCATTAATCGATTCCCACTTGTCGTGGTGCAATTGGAAATGCATCCATCCCTGGTCGATGTGAACGTGCATCCGGCGAAGTTGGAGGTTCGTTTTAGCAAGGAAGCGGAGCTGTACGAGTTTGTGGAAACGACACTGCGTGGAATCTTACGTAAGGAAGTGCTTATTCCTCAGGTAACCAAGCAGCAAATCAGACGTGGAGATAACAGTTCCTTTATCCAGGAACAATTTCTGTTCCCAAGAGGTCCTTTAAAGGACGAATCGGAATCTGCGGGGTATGGGCAACAGGGTCCATTAGGGAAAACTGCTGGCCTCGATAAAACGACTTCAGAGGACGATGACCTGGATGCTCCGGCTGATTTGGCTCCGTCTGATGTGCAATCAGTTCCTGATGGAAACGGTGAGGGTCAGTCGCTGCCATTGCCTGAAGCCCCACCCGAGATACCACCATCCTATGACCCATTCGGGATGTTGAGTGGGGACCTAGGATCAAATGTCCTGAAGCAAAATTATAGTCCTGATGAAAACTCCAATACCGATGAAGCTTCTGCTGTGAGTGGGAGTACCGGTGCTAACGCAGATCGTGCTGCGCAAGATGCCTTACCTTTAACTGAAGATAAGGGGCTGTCTACTTCACTAGCTCAGTCTTCTGCGTATCGTTCCAATTCAGTGAATTCTCCGGTTAGAGAAGGGCGTTCATCTTATAATCCATCTGCAGTGGCTGCAAAAGGAGAGCGGAGCTGGAAGGCTCCAAGTTTACCAGACCCGGCAAGGCTGGCATCCGCCATTAAGTCGGATGTTTCCATGCCCGCGTTTCCCGAGCTAAGTCTGATTGGGCAGCACCACGGGACGTACTTGATTGCACAAAATCAAGATGGTCTATATCTGATTGATCAGCATGCTGCCCATGAACGGGTGAATTATGAATATTACTACGAGCAGTTTGGCAATCCGGCTCAGGCTTCGCAGGAGTTGTTGTTGCCCATTACATTGGAGTTCACACCATCCGAGACCGAAAAGCTCAAAACAAGACTGGCTTGGTTCGAGCAGGCAGGTGTCTATTTGGAACATTTCGGTGGGCAGACTTTCCGGGTGCGTTCCCACCCGTTCTGGTTCCCTAAGGGGGATGAGAAAGACATTATTGAAGAGATGTCAGAATGGGTGCTGAGTGAACGTAGTATTGATGTTGCCAAAATGCGAGAAGCGGCCTCCATTATGTGCTCTTGCAAAGCTTCCATTAAAGCCAATCAGAAATTGACGGATCAGGAGGCGGAAGTGTTGATTCAGCGTCTAGGTTCTTGCCGTCAACCATATACTTGTCCACACGGGAGACCGATTGTGGTGTCATTTTCAACCTATGATCTGGAGAAATTGTTCAAACGGGTCATGTAGCTACTTAGGAGGAAGTTATGTATATTACAACCGGTGAAAAGGAAGCAGGCCACCTTGTGGAACGTGCACGAAACCTGGCGGAAACAACAGGAGGGACCTATGTACCGCGCAAAAAAATGTCTTTACCTGCACTGACTGCACATTATGGGATAGATGAAATTGTAGTTGTGCTTCAGGGTAAAGTTCGTTTGTTTCGTCCGGATTCACCGCTGCTTGAGTTTCACCCCAGTATGGGATTTGTTCGGGCCAAACGTGTGTTAAATGGAGAAGCTGATCCGATGCTGGACGCAGGGGCGATACTTGAAGGGGATACTGTTATCGATTGTACAGCAGGATTGGGCACCGATGCACTGGTATTCTCGGTTGCTGTAGGCAAAAGTGGTCGGGTCATCGCCTGTGAAAGCTCCCTCCCACTGTACACGTTATTAGTAGAAGGCATGTCTCAATATGAGAGCATTAAGCCTGCGGTAAACGAAGCTTTCCGGCGCATTGAGCTGCGGCATGCAAATCATCTCGATTTGCTGCGTTCCTTGCCAGACCGAAGCTGTGACACGGTATATTTCGATCCGATGTTCCGTGAACCCATGCTTGATTCAAGCGCCATTCAGCCTTTGCGAGATTATGCGAATCCAAGTGCACTGGATGAACAGAGTATTATTGAAGCGAAAAGAGTTGCTCGCAAGCGGGTAGTTATGAAAGAGAAGCGCGGCAGCGCGGAGTTTACGAGACTCGGTTTTGAAGTGCATGACCGGGGCAATGCAAAAACACTGTACGGAGTGATTAATGTTGAAAGCGGAAGTTAAACCGAAGCTGCTTGTGCTGGTTGGGCCAACAGCGGTAGGCAAAACAAGAATGAGTATCGAGCTTGCAGAGGCGTTCAATTGCGAGATAATTTCGGGGGATTCAATGCAAGTATATCGCGAAATGGATATCGGAACGGCCAAAATTACTCGCGATGAAATGAAGGGTGTGCCCCATCACCTCATCGACATCCATGAACCGGAATACCCCTATTCCGTGGCGGAATTTCAGGAAAGCTGCACACGTCTGATTGGGGAAATCCATGAGCGCGGCAAGTTGCCTTTTATTGTTGGTGGTACTGGTCTGTATGTGGAATCGGTATGTTACGGCTTTCAATTTTCGGACAGCGGCTCAGATGAAGCGTTCCGGGATGAACAGTTCCGTTATGCAGAGCAACATGGCCCGCAGGCGTTACATGATAAGCTGAGGGTCATTGATCCGGTTAGCGCAGAACGACTGCATCCGAATGACCAACGCCGAATTGTTCGTGCACTGGAGATCTATCACCTCACAGGTGAGAAGTTATCCGAGCAGCTGGCTTCCCAGAAAAAAGAGTCTCCATATGATCTACTTATTGTGGGTTTGACAATGGATCGTCAGAAACTGTATGCCCGAGTGGAAGAACGAATTGATCTTATGATCGAGCAGGGTTTGGTAGATGAGGTCAAGTCTTTGCTGGAGCGAGGCGTAGCGAGAGGACATATCTCCATGCAGGGGCTCGGCTATAAGGAAATTGCGGCTTATCTTCAGGGTGAAGTAAGCTGGGATGCTGCGGTGGAGTGGCTGAAAAGGGATACGCGTCGTTTTGCCAAGCGGCAATTGTCCTGGTTCCGGCATATGAAAGATATTGAATGGGTAGATATGACGGATACCGAAGATTTTGCAGGGAATTATGCCCATGTAAGTGAGATGATCAAACGCAAGTTTGACTGAATATAGAAGGTGGAATTTGCCACCTATTAGGACTTTAGAACCTCTATCTTTTAGAAATAAAAGGTAGAGGTTCTTACTTTTTTGATATGAAATGACGTCAATAAAAGAGGCAATAATCGGTGGTGTATACAGATTTAAGCAGAAAATTTCATTGTAAAAAAATAACATAAATATTAAAATGAATTCACATGACAGGCTAATTGTTTTGATTCAAAGCTAAAGTGGAAGGGGGAAGATTTTATGAGTGCAGAACCGAGCGGAGTGGCAAGTTTATATCTCTTTTTCTCAGGATTGATTGGAATTGGTTTCGCCATTGGAGGTCTTGTCGCATTAATTTGGTTAATTATTGTTCTAATCAATACCAATACATACCTGAAACTCTTGATCAATGATAAGAAGAATCGGAAAAATATTACGTTAGTCAAAGAAGAAGAGAAACCGTATACAAATCCAGAAAAATAGAAGGGAAACGTGGGAAAAGGTAGAATTTGTCCCTCTTTTGCAATTCTGACAAGCGGTGTATAATGGATAAGTCTTCTAGTTGCAAGCGAAGCTCAGGCATAGGTGCAAAATAGCAGACAAGGGGTTTTTGTGGATTATATGAATCCGTTCATGATATAATAGCACGAAAGCTACTCAGCGATATTGAATATTACTTATAACACGAATTCAAATGAACCAATGGGGGTACGGCTAATGAACAAGTCCATCAACATCCAAGATACGTTCTTGAACCAACTGCGGAAAGAAAACATTCCAGCTACAGTCTATTTGACTAATGGCTTTCAAATCCGCGGAACGATCAAGGCATTTGACAATTTTACGATCGTCATTGACAGCGACGGACGCCAGCAAATGGTCTACAAGCACGCCATCTCCACGTTCACGCCGCAACGCAGCGTATCGCTGATGCAGCAAGATAATAGCGGCGAAGCTTAAAAAATTACGAAACCTTTTTATCAACCATTTCGTCTACATGTATAGGAATTGAAACAGAGCAACCTGAATAAGGGTTGTTCTTTTCATTCCGGGCAAAATAAGCTCTATAGGAGTTTGAGCCAGCAGACGAATAGAAATTATGCAACTGAAAGGGAGTCAGGAGGTAACATGCCAAACGATCCGTTGTCGAGGTCTAACAATCGCAACAGTAATAACAAGTCAGCCAAAAAAGCGAAGCCAAAGACCTCTAAAAAGAAAAAAATTACGGGTAAACGCGTTGGATGGACACTGTTTTTCACCATGGCAATCGCCATATTCTGTGCACTGGGTGGATATTTATTTATTATGGTGAGTGGCGAAAATCTGCTCAAAGCCAACAAGGACAAAACAACAATCAATGAAACTTCAAAAGTATATGATCGTAACGGACAGTTAATGGGCGAGTTGTCCATTCAAAAGCTGGAGCCGGTCAATGAAGAAGATATTCCGGAATTGGTAAAGGAAGCTTTTGTTGCTACGGAGGACAGACGATTCTACGAGCATCAGGGCGTGGACATCTGGTCCATCGGACGGGCGGCGGTTAAAGACGTCATGGCCCGCTCCATGGTGGAGGGTGGTAGTACACTGACTCAGCAGCTTGCGAAAAATATGTTCTTGTCCCGTGACAAAACTTTCTTCCGTAAAGCGACGGAGGTTTCCATTGCAATGGCATTGGAGCGCAAGTACTCAAAAGACGAAATTTTGACGATGTATTTGAACCGGATTTTCTTTGGTCATCAGCGTTATGGAATTAAGGCTGCGTCTGAATTTTATTTTGGAAAGAAAAATTTAAACGATCTTAAGTTATGGGAAATTGCCACATTGGCAGCGATGCCTAAAGGGCCTTCAGCTTATAACCCGCTGAGCAATCCCAACGATTCCAAGGCACGTCGCGCTGTCGTATTGCAGCTGATGTATGAGCAAGGTTACATCACCAAGGCGGAAATGGATGAAGCCAAAGCAGTAGATTATGACTATACACCGCCTGAGAAAGATCAAAAGTATCAAGCCTTTATCGACTATGTTCTTCGTGAAGCAGAAAAAGTGACTGGTAAAACGGAGGATGATCTGAATATCGGCGGGTACAAAATTTACACGACGATGGATGCTCAGGCTCAAACAGCCATGGAAAGTGCTTTCTCGGATGATAGTTTGTTTGAGTCAAGTAAAGACGATCAGCCAGTTCAAGGCTCCATGGTCATTATGAACCATGAAAATGGCAGTCTCGTCGCCTTGATGGGCGGACGGGATTATCAAACGAAGGGCTACAGCCGGGTAACACAGAGTCGCAGACAACCTGGATCGGCATTTAAACCGATTGTGACTTATGCACCGGCTCTTGAATCTGGTAATTACAATGCAAACTCAGCTCTCAGTAATGAAAAGCAATGCTTCGGCAATTACTGTCCGGGTAACTTGCATGGGTATTCTTCTACCATTAGCATGACGGATGCCATTACCAAATCGGAGAATATCCCGGCAGTATGGCTCCTAAACAAAATTGGTGTGAATACAGGTGTTCAGTTTGCCAAAAGCGTAGGTATCCAGCTTACGGATGAAGACAAAAACCTGGCGATCGCGCTGGGTGGTCTTAGCAAAGGTACGAATACGCTGGAAATGGCGCAAGCCTATAGTGCATTCGCTAATCTGGGTGAGTACCAGCAGGCGTATTCCATTAAGGAAATTAAGGATAGCGCTGGGAAAACGACCTATAAACACGATAAATCGGAAACAACACGTGTCATGAGTGAGCAAAATGCTTATTCCCTGACTAAGATGCTGCAAAATGTCGTGAATGACGGTACAGGTCGTTCAGCACGTCTGGATCGACCCGTTGCTGGTAAGACGGGAACCGTTCAAAGTGGTATTTCCGGCAACAGTGCCAACCGTGATGTTTGGTTCGTTGGATACACGCCAGAATGGACTGCGGCAGTATGGATGGGTTACGACAATCCAGATGCAAACCATATGCTCAAAAATAGTAGTAAGCTGTCAGCGGCGTTCTTTGCCAAAGTTATGGGGGATGCGTTGAAAGGAGTTCCTGTGAAGGACTTCAAAGCTCCAGCAGGTGCCCAGACACCTCCACCGGAAAAAGAACCAGAGCAACCAACGCTTTCAGTGAGTGGTTTGAATGGAGCTTATGATCCATCTACGCAAACTGTATCGTTGAATTGGACTTCAACGGGGGATTCCTCGACACAGTATCGGATTTACAGAAAAGAAACATCTGAGGGCCAGTTCACCCACCTCATTGATGCAGTTGGTTCGACCAGTGCGCAGGATCTAAGTGCGCTCCCTGGTCTCACTTATGAGTATTATGTAACAGCATATGATCTGGCTTCCGGACAGGAAACGGATCCTTCCAATACCATATCGCTGATGATTGAAGCGGAGGAATTGGAACCGGAACAGCCAGATACGGGCACGGAGCCAGGAACGACGGAGCCGGGTACAGAACAGCCTGGAACAGAAAATCCAGACAACGGTTCGTCGGGGAATGGAAGTTCTGAAGGTAACAATGGCAACGGAAATGAAAATGGTAACAATGGTAACGGCAATAATGGAAATGGAAACAATGGCGGGACAGGTCAAGGGAACGGACAGACCGGAGAAGGAAACACACCGCCGGGACAGGGCACAACAGAACCTGGAGGTACGGGTGAAGGTTCCAATGATGGGTCTGTAACGACACCAGGCGAAGTGGTCACGCCGCCAGATAGTGGAAACAACGGTAACACTGGAGAAACGGATACACCCACTGATTCTCAAGCTGGAACTGGCGGTTAACAAGAATAAGCCGCATTAAATAATTACAGCCTAAAGCCTGCTCCCTGATGTTGGGGGGCAGGTTTTTTGGTTTGTGTAGCGTTCGGCGTGGAACCAAAGCTCTCCGATAGATGGGGCAAAGCTTGATTTTGAGTGTATAACTTAAATATGGTAAGCTGTAACTATTCGTAATACGTTGTGCAAAGCGGATTCAGGGGCTTGTGGAATCGGTAATGCGGACGTTATTCGCTGTTCACCAATATCAGCAGGTCACGGACCTGTGGTCGGCAAAGAGGGGTTCGTATGAAACGGAAATTCGGGGACCGCGCGAACTGGCGCCGGATTACGAACCGACAATTTACATGCCGGTTCGTTCAATCCAAAATTTTTACGGGTTACATTACGCTGTATACGATACAAGATTTGAAAGAGCCTTTGTGGAAAACCTATGGAGGAAGTACCTTCTGCATTGCGGATAAAGGTTATTCCTGGTTGCAGTATTATCCAAAAGGCGAGCATTTTGTTGTTACGGCCATGTTTGATGATCAGGAGCGGATTGTTGAATGGTACATTGATACATGCCGCAGCCAGGGCATAACCGATCAGGGTGTTCCATGGTTTGATGATCTGTATCTGGATGTCGTTGTCCTGAAGGATGGAGAAATATTTTTGCTGGACGAGGATGAACTTGAAGATGCTCTTTCTCGTAAGCACATTACGACTGGGGATTATGATCTGGCTAACCGGACAGCAAAGGAATTGTTGCATGCTATTGATGCTCATGTGTTTCCCTATTTCCAACTGTCTCTGAAGCATAGACAAACCCTGTTTGAAAATGGAGAGTTCAGAAAAAATATTCAGATTTGAGTCATGGAAAAGTCCCATAATTCTTCGCCATACTTCTAATATTAGAGCACCTGATAGAATACATTAATAATCAGGAGAGTTCAGCCCGATAAAATAGAGGTGATGGCGAATGAACGGACGGGTCATGGCTGCAGGAGGGCAACCGGGAGGCAGACCATCCAGACAAATTAATGTTGTTTTGCGTAACCAGGAACCTCAGATGCTGGTCAAAGAAGAAGAGACAGCAATACAAGCAGCAAAAGGTTTAGCCAAACATGCGCATTTTCAGGAAATTCAAGGTGAGTTAGAGCAACTGGTTGGACTTGAAAATATCAAAGATTTAGTATTTGAAATCTATGCTTTCTTACAGATTGCCCAGATGCGTACCGAAGCTGGTTTGATAAGTGGGGCGCACGTGTATCATATGATTTTCAAAGGCAATCCGGGAACCGGAAAAACAACGGTAGCACGAATTGTTGCGAAGCTTTTTCAGAAGATGGGTGTATTGAGTAAGGGTCACTTGATTGAAGTGGAACGTGCAGACTTGGTCGGAGAATATATTGGGCATACGGCACAGAAAACCAGAGACTTGGTCAAGAAGGCACTGGGTGGAATTTTGTTTATTGACGAGGCGTACAGTCTGGCTCGCGGGGGCGAGAAGGATTTTGGGAAGGAAGCGATCGATACACTTGTAAAGTCAATGGAAGATAATAAGAATCAATTTATCCTCATTTTGGCGGGTTACTCGGAAGAAATTGATTTTTTTCTACAGACAAATCCCGGATTACCTTCCCGTTTTCCGATCCAGGTTGAATTTCCAGACTACAGCATTGATCAATTGATTCAAATCTCCGAAATCATGGCCAAGGAACGTGACTATATTCTCATGCCACAGACCATACTCAAACTAAAGCAGCATCTGCTTCAGGAAAAAAATGAGTCTCTTCATGCGTTTAGCAACGCCCGATATGTCCGAAATGCCATTGAACGATCGATTCGCCATCAGGCAGTTCGACTATTGGAACAGTATACCCAGGGGAATCCGGGAAAACTGGAGCTGATGACTATCCGCACAGAGGATTTGAAGTTTGATCAAAAGTAAGCGATAATATAATTTTTAAAGCAGCCGGCCGGGTTAACCGGTTCGGCTTAAAGCATGCCATGGAACCATGGTGGCACAGAATATATGCGGAAACGCAATAAAAGGAGTGAATATACACGATGACAAATGGCACACATGATACAGATATGGTAAAGAAGGATCGCGCCGTGTTGGTGAGTCTGGTTACCGATGAGGTCAAACGTTCGGGTATTAACCCGGAGTACTCCCTTGAGGAGTTGGTAAAACTCGCGGAGACGGCAGGCGTGGAAGTGCTGAGTGTATTGTCACAGAACCTGAAAACCCGGGACACCAAATGGTTCATTGGTAAGGGGAAAGTGGAAGAACTTCGTGCAGTGGCTGAGGAAATGGGAGCAACAACAGCTATTTTTGACCAGGAGCTGTCCGGTGCTCAGGTGCGTAACCTGGAAGAAGCGTTGGATCTCAAAATTATTGATCGCACCCAGCTGATCTTGGATATCTTTGCGCAGCGCGCCAACACGAGAGAAGGTATTATTCAGGTTGAATTGGCTCAGTTGAGCTATTTGTTACCACGTTTGTCGGGTCACGGGAAGAATTTGTCCAGACTTGGTGGCGGAATTGGAACGCGGGGTCCAGGTGAAAGTAAACTGGAGACGGATCGTCGACATATTCGTGGCCGCATTGATGACTTGAAGCGTCATTTGGAAGAAGTGACACGTCATCGCAAGCTGCACCGGGAGCGTCGCAAAAAAACGGGTATCATTCAGGTAGCCCTTGTAGGTTATACGAATGCGGGTAAATCCACCTTGCTTAAACAATTAACGGCGGCAGATGTGTATATTCAAGACCAGCTGTTTGCCACACTGGATCCAACCTCTCGGACGATGGAACTGCCAAGTGGTAAAGAAATCGTACTCACTGATACGGTTGGGTTTATACAAAACCTTCCTCATGATCTGATTGCGGCTTTCCGTGCAACGCTGGAGGAAGTGAATGAAGCGGACCTTATATTACATGTGGTCGATGCATCGTCTGCAATGCGTGAAGATCAGATGAAAACGGTACACACCATTTTGCAGCAACTGGGTTCAGGGGACAAGCCTCAATTGGTATTGTATAACAAAAAGGATGCTTGTACACCGGAGCAACTTGAAATGCTTCCTTTGGATAAAGAGCATATCAAAGTGAGCGCTCTGGATGCCGATGACTTGCAGAAAATTCGGGAGCTTATCCAGGCTGAATTGACTGGTGACACGAAACGCTTCCGTATTCCGGCTGAGCGTGGGGATCTTACATCTGTACTTTACAAAATTGGTGATGTTGTTGAGACCACATTTGAAGATAATGATGTAATTTATGAAGTGGAACTGCAAAAAGGCGAATATGAGAAATTCGGTTATTTACTTGAAGATTTCATACAACTGTAACATCGATGACATATTTGTATGATAAGTTGACACGATAATTGATGTTTGACGTCAGATTCGTGCTATGAAGGGGAATGAAGTAAGATGGCAAGCTTTGATTCAGAGATTATTGAACTTCAACGACAAGTTGAAAGTCAGATTGCGGGGCAATTGCAACAGATTGACCGGATCACCGATCATAACCAATGGAAAGTAATCAATGCTTTTCAACTTAGAAAAGTCAGCGATTTTCACTTTGCGGGTTCAACGGGTTACGCGTATAACGATCGGGGGCGTGAGGTGCTTGATGAAGTATATGCCGATGTGTTTGGTGCAGAGGCGGCACTGGTGCGTCCCCATTTTGCGTCTGGTACACATACGATTGCTACAGCTTTGTTCGGTGTGCTCCGTCCAGGTGACGAGTTATTGTACATTACGGGTAAGCCCTATGACACATTGCATAAAGTCATTGGCAAGCCTGGTGATGGGACAGGATCGTTACGGGATTTCGGCATTGGCTATCAAGAGACGGCTCTGTTAGAAGATGGAGGAGTAGATTGGACGGCAGTAGAGAAAAGTATCAATGCAGCGACAAAAGTCATTGGTATTCAACGCTCCAGAGGATATGATTGGAGATCTTCCTTCTGTATTGAAGAAATCGCTGATATGGTTGCACGTGTAAAGGCGATCAAGGAAGATGTCATCGTATTTGTGGATAACTGTTATGGTGAATTCACGGAGGAACGTGAACCAACTGAAATCGGGGTAGATCTGATGGCAGGTTCACTGATTAAAAATCCCGGTGGAGGTCTGGCGGAAACCGGTGGATACATATGCGGGAAGGAAAAGTACGTACAATTGGCTTCCTATCGTTTGACTGCTCCTGGAATTGGCGGTGAAGTTGGCGCGATGTTGGGAACAACTCGTGGCATCTACCAAGGACTTTACATGGCTCCGACAATTGTGGGACAGGCCATTAAAGGCAGCACATTCGCTGCGGCGATGTTTGCTGCATCTGGATTTGTAACCAAACCGGCATGGAACGAGATACGTACAGATCTGATTCAGGCTGTTCAATTCAGTTCGGCCGAACATTTAATTGCCTTTGTACAAGGAATACAGCGGGCTGCTGCGGTAGATAGCCATGTTGTTCCTGAACCGTGGGATATGCCGGGTTACGAGCATCCTGTCATCATGGCGGCAGGTACGTTTATACAGGGTGGAAGCCTTGAATTATCTGCAGATGCGCCTATCCGTGAGCCTTATATTGGCTATATGCAGGGTGGTTTAACATACTCTCATGTTAAATATGGCGTTTTGATGGCATTACAAACGATGAAAGAACGTAAATTATTGTGAGTTTATCTAACACATCATTGACACTTAGTAATAACTAAATGTACAATAGAGTGAAGAATAGATGACTGGAAGGTTGATGAATGATGGGTGACGAAATTCGCAGAAATATGGCCTTATTCCCGATAGGTATTGTAATGAAACTTACGGATCTGTCCGCGCGTCAGATTCGTTATTATGAGCAGCACAGTTTGATTGTTCCTGCGAGAACGTCAGGTAATCAGCGTTTGTTCTCTTTCAATGACGTAGAACGATTGCTGGAAATCAAGGCTCTGATTGAAAAAGGAGTTAACATCGCGGGCATTAAACAAGTGATGAATCCTGTATCCAAAGAGTCAGAAGAAGCAACGGTTATTACAGCCGATACGGAAGTAAAACGCAGAGAGCTGTCGGACTCCCAACTGCATCGTCTGCTTAAACAACAACTGGTGTCAGGTAAGAGACCTGGACAAGTATCTCTCATCCAGGGAGAGCTTTCCCGATTCTTTAATAAAAAATAAGTTCGTATAACCTCGTAGGTCAGGGGAAATCCTGCTTTTGGGTAGGAGGACTCCTTGACCCGTGCAATATTCTAATGTACAAATATAACAGGCAAGCCAAATACGCAGAGAAGAAAGGGAGAGGGTATCGTGAGTTTTACTAAAGAAGACATACTACGCATCTCAAAAGAAGAAAATGTACGATTCATTCGTTTGCAATTTACCGATCTGCTTGGATCAATCAAAAACGTTGAAATTCCTGTGAGCCAACTAACCAAGGCTCTGGACAATAAAATGATGTTTGATGGTTCTTCCATTGAAGGTTACGTGCGTATCGAAGAATCTGATATGTACCTCTATCCTGATCTTGATTCTTGGCTCATTTTCCCTTGGGTAGCCGAGAACCGTGTTGCTCGACTGATTTGCGACGTATATCTTCCGGATGGTAATCCGTTTCCAGGGGATCCGCGTGGCATCTTGAAACGAAACCTGAAAGAAGCCGAAGAAATGGGATTCACTTCCTTCAACGTCGGTCCTGAACCAGAGTTCTTCTTGTTCAAAACAGACGAAAAAGGAAATCCGACTAACGAACTGAATGACCAAGGTGGATATTTCGACCTTGCGCCTACGGATCTTGGTGAAAACTGTCGTCGTGACATCGTTATCACACTTGAAGAAATGGGCTTTGAGATCGAAGCTTCCCACCATGAGGTAGCTCCAGGTCAGCATGAGATCGACTTTAAATATGCTGATGCTCTAAAAGCAGCAGACCAGATCCAAACGTTCAAACTCGTTGTTAAAACGATTGCACGTCAGCATGGTCTACATGCTACCTTTATGCCGAAACCGCTGTTTGGTATGAACGGTTCCGGTATGCACTGTAACCAATCCTTGTTCCAAGGCAAAGTGAACGCATTTGTAGACGAGTCTGACGAGCTGGGTTTGAGCAAAACTGCACGTCACTTCATGGCTGGAACTTTGAAACATGCGCGTGCGTTTGCAGCAATTACGAACCCAACTGTGAACTCATACAAACGTCTTGTACCAGGTTATGAAGCCCCTTGTTATGTAGCATGGTCCGCCAGTAACCGTAGCCCAATGATCCGTATTCCAGCTTCCCGTGGTCTGAGTACACGTGTTGAGGTTCGTAATCCGGATCCGGCTGCTAACCCTTACTTGGCTTTGGCTGTTTTATTGAAAGCAGGTCTGGACGGAATCAAACGTGAGCTTTCCTTACCAGCTCCGATTGACCGTAACATCTACATCATGTCAGAAGAAGAGCGTGTGGAAGAAGGCATTCCAAGCTTGCCGGCTGACCTGAAAGAAGCATTGAACGAATTGATCCGCAGCGAAGTTATCTGTGATGCTCTCGGCGACCACGCCCTGGCTCACTTCTACGAGCTGAAAGAAATTGAGTGGGACATGTACCGTACACAAGTCCACCAATGGGAACGCGATCAATATATTACTTTGTACTAATTGAATAAACCTTATACCTACGGGGTTTTTTAAGGGTTTAAATGGGGGACGTTTGAATGGGGATTTACTTCTATTGAGGAGTGTCCCCCAAACGTCCCCCATTTTGATTTTTTGAACCAAGAATGCTGGAGGTATATTGTTCATACTTATCAATATTGCGTTGCTCTAACTTTTTGGAGATGTGAGCATATATATCAGAGGTGATTTGCACACTTCCATGACCAAGCCGTTCTTGAACAAATCTTGCCGAACTACAGACAACGGAAAAGGACAAACTGGTTGATGCGCTCAACGAGGTTTTTACACATGTCGATGAGGGGAAAGAGCCTGTCAAAACCGCCGTCATCGTCAAAAGGGGAACGGTGGCAGGGACTTCCCCGCATTCATTCCAGCATCTCGCAGATGGCATTGAAACAATCGAAACGTCTACGGTGATTAACGGCTAACAGAAGGTATCGCGGACATACGCGGAGAGTATCGCGGCTAATGACCCGGTGTATGTGTCGAAAACGTTTGAGCTAGATGTAACTATATCGGAGCGACCGGTGAATGCTGTATATAAACTGTCTTGGAGTCCTGGTGGTCAATATCTTGCTTGTCCTTTCCAAACAGCTCCCTATCTCTCTATATATAAACGTGTAGGTAAGTCCTTAATCAAGTTGCCCGATCCAGATGTTAAGCCAAATGGGAGTGCAAATAGCGCAAGTTTCAGTCCAGACGGAAATTATCTGGTGGTTGCTCATACCGCGTCGCCATTCGTTACTATCTACAAGAGATCGGGTGACGTTTTTACCAAATTAGCCAATCCTGCGACATTACCGACGTCCTCAGGTCGGTCGTTAGCTTTCAGCCCAGATGGAACGTACTTGGCAGTCACTCATTTCTCATCACCTTATCTTTCTATCTATAAGCGAACAGCTGATACATTTACCAAATTAGCTAATCCCACCACTTTGCCATCATACATAGGTAATTCAGTTGCCTTTAGCAGAGACGGAAATATTGTAGCTCTAGGGAGCAGCAGCACTGCTCCGAATAATTTGATTTTGTATAGTCGAAATGGTGATGTATTTACTAAAGCTGACTTGACCTACACAGTACCGAGTACAACAGTTTATAGTGTAGAGTTTATAAACGTCTATGACACCGTTTATTTGGCTGCAGGTATTGCTAATGCTCCTTACCTTATTCTGTATCGACTTGTAAACAAGGAACTCGTGAAACAATCTGATATTATAGGCTTGCCCGGGACTGGCAACGGCTTGTCTGCTACTGGTAACGGAGAGTTATTAGCTGTAGGTACCCGGGAGTGCTGTACCTAACCGTGTATAGCGGTAACTACGACTACGTCTGGAAAAGTACAAATGCAGTTGCTGGCTTGGCAAAATATATGACTGGCGTAGGATATGCGCTGGAAAGCGGGAACCGAGGAGAATCAAAAGAGATTATGACGATATGGAGGTAACGATTTTATGACGAAATTTTATTTTCAGCTTGATGGAGACATTATCCGTGACGTAATCACCTATCAACATGAGGGATATACAGAAGCAGAGCTTGAGAATACATTTTTGCCTGTAGGTATTAACGCAGGCTATTACCGTTTAAAGGATGGCGTGCCGGTTCTGGATCAGGCGCTCAAGGAAGAAGCGGACCATGCCAGTCGTCCGGCAGATTACGTTGAGTTGGAACGTAGACTTGCGGCACCGGAAGCACTAAACAAGCAACTGGCCGAGGAAAGCAATGCGAATCAACTGGCACTTATGGAGCTGCACATGCTTGTGCTGAGTGTGGTGTCGCCTGATGAAGGTTAGGCTTGCAAGTCTGCTGATCCGCTGGGCTGTAGCACTCATGAGGGGAGGTGAGATAATGTTAGTTGTATACGTGATGATGATCCATAAAGGCTTGATTAAGCTGGAGCAAGTACCAGCAGGCAGCCGTGATCAAGTGGCAGCGGCTTTGCAGGCTGGAGACATGGACCAAAACGGCAATATCGTGTAACAGGCGTTCCGAAATCGGAGCGCTATTTTTATGCCGTTTTTAAGACCATTTAACAACCTATGAACTAAATCGTATAGACCTAATAACAACAAAATGGAGGAATTAATCATGCCAATTGAAACAAATCGTTTAAAACTGCCCCTGCCTTTGGGGAATGAAAGTGTAAGCCGTGTAGGTATCAATGCGATCTTTGAGAAGATCGATGAGGGTGTTGCAACGCGGGAAGATGTAGAAGAGCTTCGCCAATTAGTCAACCAGATGGATATTCCAGACGCGTCCTTAACTCAGAAAGGGCAGGTCCAGTTATCGAGTAAAACAGACGGCGATAGGGAAGAGGTTGCTGCTACTGAGAAAGCGGTAGGACTGGCTTTTCAATCTGGGGTTGAGCGGAAAGCGGAAGTGGTTGCCGCTCTCAACTCCATAGGAGTAACGGCATCCACATCCGAAACATGGGCGCAGCTCATACCCAAGATTAAAACAGTAATCCGAGCAACAGGGAACGCTACTGGGGCACAAGTGCTGTCAGGAGCAACATTTAGTAACACTTCAGCAAATGGATTAACTGGAACAATGGCGAACCGAGGTGCAGGAGGAACTGTGACGCCCGGTACTGCTAATCAAACGAAGGCAGCCGGGTACTACAGTAGCGCCATCACAGTAATGGGTGACGCCGATCTGGTCGCCGAGAATATCCTCAAAGGTATTAATATATTTGGTGTCGCTGGAACGCTGGTTCCTGGTCTACTTCAACAGTTCGCTTCTAGTATAGGTGTAAACGGTACAACCAATGGCGCATCTGTCAAAAACACGGTAGCCGATATACCCACAAATAAAGTAACCATCTTTTCATCCAGCACAGGTATGGTCTTAGAAGCAATGACAGGTAACTCATCCCTATCATCGGACAATACAACGTTCAGTGGTCTTACCATAGTGGATGCCGCTAACAGCGCGGTTTCCGTAGGTCAAGCGTATTCGTCAGGTTCTGGTCAGTCCGTTCTGACTTATATTTTGACCTTAGTGATTGAACCAGCGAACCGCCGTTATCGGTATTCCTATTACACCCAAACCGATAGAACCATTCGAAACAGCGGGTGGACCAACATGCAAGCGGGTCAGGACATGAACACGTTAAAACTGATACACACTGCAGTGGTTTCAGGCACAAACTCATACCTAAGTCGCTCCCTGATTAATTTCCCGGACACCTACATGACTCAAGTATAAAGGAGGACACAGCATTGATTTTAATCAAGCACGTGCCAGCAAAGGACCAGGCAATGGTGCTGATCATCACAAATTCACCGACCCAGGAAACACCTAATGAAAATGAAATCCTAACAGACAGTAAAGTCCCTATTGCTGACGAAATTAGATGAGTGGTAGCTCATCATCAAAAAGGCTATGGATAGCTTGATTATGGGAGGCGCGTTGTAATGGGTGCTTATATGGGATAACGAACCATAGAGGGTGCGTTCACATATAGGTATGTAATATCTAAAAGAAACCAGACCTTCAAGAAGAGAGAATAGTATCAGTACCTAGAGGATCAGGGGAGACAGGAGTTAATTCAGGATTAAGCTCACTTAGCAATATGTACTATACAAGCCCTCTGGAGTGGTCAGGGGGCTTTTTCATATTCAGATAGAGACGGGGGATTGGCGTATGGAAGTCATACCAGGAGGTGTGAATGACATGCAGGTGCAGGATGTGAATACGATTGTGGATTTGAAGGTCCAACTTGCCCAGATTGAGGAAGCATTGAAACCTTTGGCTGCTTTGGCTCCAGGATTGGCAGAGGTCAGATGAAATTTCCAAAGAAGCATTGCAGACGGCACAGCAGATGGCCATTCGTATTGTTGAGGTTGAAGCGGAGCTGAAGAAGGTCGCTGACGTTGCTCATGACGCCAAGCGTAATGCAGCAGATGCATTGTCACGATTAGATAAGCATGATGCGGATCAAATATGGTTGAAACGTACGGTGTACGGTGCAGTATTAACTGTAATAACTGGTCTTCTTATTGCGGCTGTTTGGGCCGGAATCAAGTTAGGGGGGGATGTAGTGTGGAATGGGACATTATTCAAGGTTTAATTGATGGCAGGCTACTGATCGTATGGGCGGCCGGCTGGGTGATCGGGTATGTGCTGAAGAAGACTCCACGGATACCGGACTGCACTATTATTTACATCGTTACTGGCGTTGCAATTTTGTTTTCAATACTAATGCTCGGGCTGGCGGTTGATAGCGTAGTACAGGGCATTCTGGTTGGCGCCGTGGCGGTGTTTGGCAATCAGCTTATTAAACAGACTAAGAAAGGGGTTGAGGAAAATGTTTAAAGTTTGGATTGATGCAGGTCATGGGGGCAAGGATCAGGGAGCAGTGGCTAACGGACTTCTTGAAAAGGATATCGCACTGAAAGTGTCGCTTGGTATCAAGGCCTGCCTGGGAGCAGCAGGATGTACAGGTGATTTTGTCGAGATCCACAGATGTATTCTTGGAGCTGAAGGAGCGGACGAACAAAGCGAACGCTGCAGGTGCTGACATCCTGGTATCCATTCACTGTAATGCTGGCGGTGGAAAGGGTGGCTTTGTGACGTTCCGTTACACGTTAGCATCTCAGGGAAGCATCAAACTGCAGGAAGCTTTGCACAAGGCTATCATGAGCAAGCTAGGCGGCACAGATCGTGGACAGAAGGCGAAGGACCTTCACATGGTTCGTGAATCCAATATGCCGGCAGTTCTGATAGGAAACCTGTTTGTCGATGTGGTAGCTGACGCAGATCGACTCAAGCAGGCCGCTGTGCTCGATGCGATTATTGAAGGTCATGTCCAAGGGATTTCTGCATACTTGGGGCTGACCAAAACGAAGGCGGACAAGCCGGTGATTCAGGAAAGAGACATTAAAGTGCCAAGTAAGTTGGCTGAGACAACTTGGAAGGAAGTAACGGAGAAGGGTTTCTTCGATGGTACGCGTCCAGGTGCAGCGGTTACACGCGAGGAGCTTGGGACCGTGGTCGGTCGGTTGTTGAAATACTTTGATCAAAGAGGATAATTATGGTACTATGAATTAAAATCCGAAAGAATCGGCATGTGTCCCCACTGACAATAGCTAGCGGGGACTATTAGTTGTAGATTGACGGGGACGATGGTCTATGGTGTAGCGGGACTGCCAACCGTCTTGTGTGCAGTAATCATAGCCCTTTTGGTTGTTATGCTTCTAAGTATCGTAAGATACGCAAGTATAAAACTAACTGAAAAGGGGGAGATGCCTATGAATAAAGGAATCTCTAAAATGAAAACATATTGGTCTGTTATGCTCGAAACAATTTGGGCTATGATAGTCAGTTATACTGCAGGCATAGTCCCCCTCCCCGTGAGTCCGCAACTTAAATTGAATTTAATACATCCGAAGTAATCGGTAATAAGGACTCTACTGGCATAACTGGTCGAGTCCTTATTTAATGATTTGAATAATTACATAGAAGAATTGAGAAAACTTGGAGGATGGTTGTGATAACTGATTTAGCAAATTTCTTCAATTCATATTCTGCAGTATTCGGACCCCTTTTAACTGGTGCTATTGGGGTCAACTGGTAAATAATTTAATAATATCAAAAAAGAGATAAATTAAAGAAAAGAAGAGGCGATTAATAGATACTGGTCATAGTCCCGTGAAGTAGACAATAAAAAAGAGAAATTCCATTAAGCGGCGACTTTTTCCCTGGGGAGAGGTCGCTGAGTTTGTTTTTGAAACGTTCCTTGTTGTAAAACAAAATATACTCTGTAATTTGGTTCCTTGCTTGCTCCAGATTCTGAGGCTTCTCCAAATACAACTTCTCCGTCTTTAAGTGGGAGAAGAACGACTCAATACATGCATTGTCATAGCAGTTCCCACGCCGAGAATGGCTTCCTGTTAGCTTCTTCTCTTCAAGCAACTTGGCATAGCTCTGTGTTGTATACTGGAACCCCTGGTCGGAATGGAGCAAGGTAGGTCCACATTTCAGTTTCTTCACCGTGTCCATAACGAGTTTAAATCATTTCGCTCGGAGAGTTCACAAGCTACAATCTCGTTATTGTATAGATCCATCACAACCGAGAGATAAGCAAAATCATGCCCAATCCGGACATACGTAATATCCATCACGAGCTTCTGCAGAGGAGCTGCCGCCGAGAATTCTCTATTTAAGACATTACGGAACAGAACGGACGGTTTCCACCAACAAATTGACGTTTCTTGCGAATCACGGAACGAATCTGGAGTTCTCTCATTAAGCGGCGTACCTTTTTGTGATTCACCACGAGGCCTTCCTTTCCTAACGCGGTTCGCATACGTTTGTAGCCAAAATAAGGACGAAGCCGGTGAATGCCTAAAATATGTGCTTTTAGATCCGCATCCCGATCTGCTCGTTTCTCTCTGAGGACGATATTCTTCTTACATTTGTAGTAACCTGCACGAGAAATTTCAGCCATTTTACACAACCAAACCACAGGTGCCCACTTGCTTTCTCGAACGGACTGGCACCGGGTTTCGAAATCCAGCTTCCCTCTCCGTGCAAATTCGGATTGAGCTTTTTTAGATATTCTACCTGCGCTTTCAGATAGGCATTTTCTTCTTCTGCACTGCTAAAATGCTTCTTTGTCCAACGTCCTCGATAATCCTCAAAACTCACTCCATTTTGGCTTTTCCGTACCCAAGTAATAATCTGGCTCTCACTCTTAATACCAAACTTCTCCATGATCCGACTGTATGTCCAACCTTCTTCCAATCGCAGACGAACAGCCTTTTACTTCGTTTCTTCACTATATTGATTAAAGGTTTGGCCTTTTTTAGCTGGCATAGCAAAAATCCCCTCCGGTTTTCAGTGTTGAGTTCATTTTAACATGACTTCTTCTTTCACTATCTACCTTGAGGGGATAATACAAAAATCAATATTGTAGTGTTTCAAATATGGATGGTATGTATTGAATTAAATCTTCCAACCCCTGAGGGAGCAATGTCTAACAAGTATATTTTGATTATGATGAAATTGCTATTCAGTGCAGTGTTAATGATATTGAAAGCCAGCTTAACGAATCAGATTCGATCCAGAAGAGAAAATTTCTTGAGTGGTTTTTAAAAAAGTATGTAATGAAAGAGTATTACGCCCAAGTCTATAGTGAGTTCTTTGATCCAGAGCATATTTGGAAAGACTCACAGGCAATATCTAAGTACTATCTATTGAGAAATATAGTTGATAACACAGAATTGGGTTACGTATTGGAGTTTGGAGAACGGCAACAGCTTAGGAGTTTACTACTTAATGATATTTGCTTATCGTATTTCTCACCAAATACTACCCTGAAATATAAATACTCTATAACTCAAAATGAATATGACAGTTTTCATCTTGAGAAACGTTTGGCACTTGAGTATCTTTTGGATAGTGGAGAAATCAGAAGATCAGATAACGAGTTGATAACATTATCCCTACAAAATTAGGTATTGATTTGGTCGGAAAAATAGAAACAGAATTAGATCTCTGAATATATATATTGTTGATAACCAAAAGAGCCCTGTTAACCTTCAATGGTTTTCAGGGCTCTTTTGGTTTATCTACTCAATTTGTACAGGTAGTACTGATTTTAAAGACACATCTTCCGCAGCGGCCCGCTCCACCAATTGCTGGTGCAGACTCCGGGGTATCCGCAAATTGAATTTATCGCTGTTCTCATCTCGACGACAAAATACTACAAATAAAAATGGCCCTCCTGCAAATTAAGCGGGGGAGCCGTTTGAACATCTACTATAATATTATTTAGCTGTGTTTTGTAAATTGAATTGTATAAGGTTGGTTGTAGTTATTGATGCCGTTATCCATAATTCTGAAGTAAACTTTCTCACCAGGTTTAGCACTCATACCAATTGCCTCAGCGTATCCAGGCCCATTCCAGTTATCCATCTGAATGGACAGGATCGCACCGCTTGCATCCATTTTAATTACACCCATAATAATATCGAAATTAGGTGGCGGAGTAGCAATAACGCCAAATGAGATTACAGAAGATCCATTTGTGTTGTCTACAAGATAATAGTCATTATCACTCATGCTATCTAAATACTGTGTTGCGCTAAATCCAGAATTCTGATTAACACTTGAGTACATCACTTCTGCTGTCTCAAAGGTATCAGCCCAACCGGTTTTAGCGAATGCAGAACTTGAACCAAATGCCAATAAACAAGCAGTTGCCATAACAGAAATAGAGAATTTTCTTAATCTTTTCATATTCAAACCTCCCAAATATACTAGAACCAATAAAGTAGATTCTGTTTTATGTTGTTATTTGAACTTAAAGATGTCGAAGAGCCTCTTACATAATTAGGTTGGCCAACCATGGATAAATATACCATATGTAAGTTATGTTTGTAAATCATATTGTTGTTAAATGTTGGATGAACAAATATTATTATGGAATTTGTGGTTTATAAGTCATTATGTGCAGGAAGTACATGCCTTTTGTCGAATTGGTAGATTTGGTGATGAGATGAATTATACATATAAGATATTATCCACAGATATGGATTTCTTCGCAGCAAGTCCGTGTTTCTGTCTGGCATGTCCTAGGTGATCACGAACACATCATTGACTATGGGGGACAGGTAGAAGAGTATAGTCCAGTATCCATTAAAATCATGGGCGGGAGATACTTTCGAGAACAGTATGAATTTCGGGTATAAAAATAGGAGCCATTTATAGGCTCCTTTTTGATGTCAAAAATCTTTTAATATATCCAACATTGCTGACACAGGTATCATGGCAAGAGGTGTCATTTCAACAATCATAAAAATGCATCCGTGTCTTCCAATCATTTCCTTCATCTATGTAATCAATCAAACTCATTTCTACCTCCTCCCCATAAAATCAGGGAGAAACTCTATTAATGCTCCTATTCCTGCTCCAAGCGTAAATACTCCTAATATAAAACAAGCTATTATAGAATCATAAATACTACTCTCTTTTCCGTAACTATGTCCGCAATTAGGACACAAAAGAGCAGATCTAGAGATGGAATGTCCACAAGAAACACAAGGTCTCAATTTTGAATTTTCACCACTGATTCTTCTCTTAATATTAATAAACATATTTAAAAACAATACTAAACTGAATCCAAAAATAATCAACAGAACACAAGCGACCATAGAAACTACAACAATATACTCAACTTTTTCTTTCATATGTCCTCCAGTTTTGTAATCAATCCAGAATAGTCTATCAGACCTATTTGGTTATTTCCATATATTTCTGTAAAGAAAAGACTCCGTGCAATAAGCACAGAGTCGTGTAATTAGTTGGTCGTGTATTCACTTACTTCAAATGTCAAAATCTTATCGAATATCACGTAATCTGTACGCTTGCTGAATGGACCTTTGTTGTTGCCATATTTGTTTATGGCGAACTTGGCCGGGCCAGCGCCTTCATCACGAGCATCGTACCAGTTGAGGAATGCATTTACATCACTCATTGGGAGATCAAACTCTTTTTCAAGGCCTGTTGTCATCGTTACAACTAGAATGGCACGATCTGCAGCTGGATCTACTGGATCAACCGGATCAGGTGATGTATTCGGATCCTTACTATAGAAGAAGTCAAGTTCGTTAATATTAATGTCTTCTCCAGACATTGTGTACAAAGTAATGTATCTCACTTTACTTATAACTTTTCCGTTGGGTAGTGGTTCGAGTGTTCCAGTCCCACCTTTTAGGGTGAACTCACTTAAATAACCAGTCGATCTATCGTAAAAGTTAATTCTCATATTTTTTAAATCGCTGTTAATTTTAAAGGAATCAATTGTTCTATCTGTTCCTAAATCAATCATTACCATTTTATTTTTAGGAAGTAAAGCTCCTGTCGTTTCATTATTATCGGTAATTAATGTTGTTACAACTTTAGAGTCATGTGGCTTTGTAATAAAGTAGATATCAGGAATCATAATTGTGGAATCTTTGCCATTAGCATAGCCACCCGTATAAGCACTTACAGAAGATAAAGGGATAAACACAGACAAAATAAGCGTGAAAATTAATAGTAGATTGATCTTTCTTTTCATTGGTTCTTATTTCCTCCTCAGGGTTAATTAAGAATTAATATTACAAAAATTAACAAAGGTTGTCTAAACAATAAATCCTACATATTCAATTAAATATGTAAAAGTGAATGGATATTTTTTCGTTACCCAGAACACCGCGAAGCATACTTGGTGCAAGAAGGACTACAAAGGAGACGGGGCAAGCTGATAATTGATAGAACTCCAAGGGATTACTCAAGTAGCTCAGTTTTTTCCTTCTATTATATAGGGTTGTTTCGGACATATGATTTGCGATCCATCGGAGCTGTACTAACGGTTAATTTGAAGTTTAGGGGACGTCCCCCAACTCGTCCCCCAAACATCCCCCAAGTCGTGAAAAGCTATGATTTGATTATATACGAACGTTAGTTCCTATTAAATGTCGTATATAGCGCATATATATTGAAAGAAACAATAATATGAAGGGATCGTACATAAACCGTACACAAGTCCACCAATGGGAACGCGATCAATATATCACGTTGTACTAATAGCTGAATCCCTTGGCGCTTTAGCGCTGAGGGGTTTTTCTTTTTTGTTTTGGCGGGAGATATAAAAAAGCTAGGTAGAATAATATTCTACCTAGCTTTATATCTATAGGAACTCAGTCCTTAATTTCTGATAAGTAGTGCTCATATAACTCGTCAATTGAAGAACTAGAAAGTAAGTGAGTGACTGCTTCAATTGATTCTCTTTTCCAATCAAACCAGCGCATTTCTTTTAACTTCATGATTTCTTCTTCTGAGAAACGCTTTCTAACTTCTTTTGCAGGATTGCCACCAACTATAGTGTAAGGGGCGACATCTTTTGTTACAACTGAGCCTGCTGCAACAATCGCACCTTCACCAATGGTAACACCAGGCATAATCATTGCATTCATGCCGATCCATGCATCGCTTTCTATAATGGTATCTCTCTTGGGTGAGAAGGAATGGCTAATTTGATCAGCGAACGGATAAACAGTGATCCACTCCGCATGATGATTGTTATTTCCTCCCATAAGAATAACGACACCGGCTGCGATACATACATAATTACCAATAATCAATCGATCTATTTGCCATCCAAATTCCTCAATGGGGTTGAATAAGCTCCTGGATTTGTCATCTCCCCATAAATATCTCACGCATCCGTCTTCAAAAGATGAATTGTTATCATAATAACCGGAGTAATAAGAGTAATCGCCGACTTCGATTAATGGATTGGTTACAATATCCTTTAAATACTTAATTTCAGACCAGTGATTAAATTGATTTATATTCATTTTAGTTTCCTCGCTTCTAAGTTTTATTTCTGAGTAACTTAGAAGCGTGATGCGGTAGCCACATTCTTTAGTTTTTTTAGACGACGAATCATCTGAATCATCCTTCCTTAAGATATGAGGGCGATTATAACAATGACCTCCTTTTTTGTCAATCCTATTCTAATAAAGAGATGTCAGTGGGGATCCTCCCTCAAAGTGTATATAATGAAGAAAAAATTCAGTGAGAGAAAATATAGACAGAACACGTGCCCATCATTTGGAAGGAAGGATACATCATGTTTGACTAAAACGGGGACGGGAATAAAAATGTAAAGAGGAAGCTGGCATTCGTAGCATAAAATATTGGCATATTAGTGTTGAGGCTTTTTATGTAGTCAATAAGAAATAGAATGGTTAATTAAGATATGATCATATCGTTGAAGCGAGAGTATGTTTAAATTGTTTGCTCTGTATTTACAGTATCTATATGTTGATAGTTTCATATAATTGCGTTATAATTCATTTGTGTTTTTAGAAATTAAATTTTGAACAATTAATTGGAGATGTTAATATGGAACAAGAGAAGCAACTGGTTGCCGCACAGCGGACATTTTTTTATACAGGACAAACGAAGTCTATTGAGTACCGTATTCATGCTCTTCAGCAATTGAGACAGGGAATTGAGAAGTATCAGCAACGTATTCTTGACGCACTTCGTGTGGATCTAAATAAATCTGAAACAGAGGCTTATGGCTCTGAGATTCGGATCGTGTTGGTTGAACTGGATTTTGCATTGGAACATTTGGAGGAATGGGCTACACCAAAACCTGTACCTACAAATTCTGCTATACCCGATGGCACAAGCTTCATTTATCCTGAACCTTATGGAGTTGCTCTTATTATTGCACCATGGAACTATCCGTTCCAACTGGCTTTCGGCCCTCTAATTGGAGCCATTGCTGCGGGTAACTGTGCCATTATAAAACCGTCAGAATTAACCCCAGCCGTGTCACGTCTAACTTATGATTTGATCCATGAGATATTTCCTAGTGAGTACATGGCAGTTATGGAAGGGGAAGTTGAGACGAGTACGGCATTGTTGAAAGAAAAGTTTGATTATATTTTCTTTACAGGCAGTACAGGTGTTGGTCGCATTGTTATGAAGGCAGCTGCTGAGCATTTGACTCCAGTTACGTTAGAACTAGGCGGTAAAAGTCCGGTCATTGTTCATCAGGATGCGGATGTGAAGCTGGCGGCTCAGCGCATTGTCCGCGGTAAATTCCTGAATGCTGGGCAAACCTGTGTTGCTCCGGATTATTTGCTTGTACACGAGCACGTACATGACAAATTACTTGAATTGATCGCTGCAGAAATTCAGGATAAATTTGGAGATGACGTGATGAAAAATGCTGATTTTCCGCACATTGTCAATGCACGTAACTTTGATCGTTTATCCGTTTTGCTCCAAGATGGCAAGGCAATAATCGGTGGGCGTTCTGAACGTGATCAGCTGCTCATTGAACCAACAGTTCTCGGGGAATTGGATTGGAAATCCCCAGTGATGCAAGAAGAGATCTTTGGTCCAATTCTTCCTGTATTTAAGTATACCGACCTCGACCCCATGCTAGATGAGATTGTTCGTCGTCCAAAACCACTGGCATTATATCTCTTCACTCAGGATGAGGATCTGCAGAATCAGGTTCTGAATCAAGTTTCTTTTGGTGGTGGTTGTATTAATGATACCTTGTCTCATATGACATCACATTATCTCCCGTTTGGCGGCGTAGGGGAAAGTGGAATGGGTTCTTACCATGGTCAACAGAGTTTTGAAGTGTTCTCTCATCATAAAAGCATTCTTAAACGCAGCGAATAATCGACTAACGTAGAACAATATATATTGTATAAGAAAAAAGAGGTTGTCCCGTTGAACGGGACAACCTCTTTAAGTATCTTATTGTGAGACTTCTGTACAACTAGAATACATATTAATGAATATCACGGAAAAGGCCGATGACTTTGCCCAGGATGCTAACGTGTTTCAAACGCAACGGTTCAAAAGTCGAATTTTCCGGTTGAAGACGAATATGATCTTTCTCTTTGTAGAACGTTTTTACCGTTGCTTCATCGTCTTCAGTCATGGCTACTACGATATCGCCGTTATCTGCAGTTTGCTGCTGACGTACGATAACATAGTCTCCGTTAACAATGCCTGCTTCTACCATACTGTCTCCTACGACAGAAAGCATGAATACTTTCTGTTCGCCTACATAATGCGTGGGAAGAGGGAAGTAATCTTCGATATTTTCTGTTGCTGTGATCGGAACCCCTGCAGTAACTTTACCCACGACAGGAATGCGAGCAACGCTGTGAGCAAACTGATGTGAATGCTCTGACTCTTCCTGGCTGAGAAGTTCAATGGCTCTTGGTTTGGTTGGGTCACGTCTAATCAGACCTTTCTTCTCCAAACGATCCAGATGTCCATGTACTGTAGAGCTGGAAGCCAATCCAACGGCTTCACCAATTTCGCGTACGGAAGGAGGATACCCCTTCAACCGGACTTCATTGCGTATAAACTCCAGAATAGCCTGTTGCCTGCTGGATATCTTCGACATACCGTATCAACCCCATTTTATTAACGTTTGGGAAAATTATAACATAGAACCTCCGTTCGTACAAACATAAGTTCTAAATAAAATGCCATAAAATCAATGTTTTTTTGCGAATTAAGATGAAAATTTTCTTTTGGTCTAATCAAATACTGCAAATGACAGTTCCCTTTTCAATAGAAGAAAGATATTGGAATGTAGGATGCAACAAAAAAAAGCGAACAATTGTTCTAAAAAGTTATTGTACAAAACAAGTGTTCGTGTTATATTGATTTCAACGGATAGGAACAAACGTTTGGAGGTCGATATTTAATGAGATATTCTACTTATCAAAGCATTTACGAACCGGTGCGTTCAGAAGTGGTTGAAACTAACATAAGGAATTTTAAGAAGGTTTTTGCAAAAGGTAATGTCCCAACTTGGGTCTTGAAATTAATAATCGTAAGCTTAATTATACTGGTTGGATGCAGTACAGTACTCACTGTGTTCGCTGGCAATGAGAAAGATTTATTGCCTGGAGGGAAGATGGCAGTTTCACAAGGAGATACACTATGGAGTATATCATTAGATCACAAACCTGAAACAATGGATACACGTGTATATATAGAAGCAATTAAGAAAGTGAATCAACTTCAGTCAACTTCAATACAAGTGGGGCAAGTCTTAATACTGCCTCAATTCACAGAATAAGACTGCATATCCACACGCACTAATGCATGTCAGCTTGACAAGCTGCCCTTATCATGTCAAAGTTAATAAGACTTTGTATTTTTGGAGGGGACAAGCTTGGATATAGATAGTCTGGTAGCACGTATTAATGAATTGGCCCGTAAGCAAAAATCCACTGGACTGACAGAGGAAGAGCTCGCAGAGCGTGCCAAGCTTAGAGAAATCTATTTGAATAACATTCGAAGCAATTTCAGACAGCAACTGGATTCGATTGAAATTGTAGATGATGAGAACGATCAAGGCCACCAAGGCAAACTCAAACATTAAGGAAACCTAATGATATCAATATGATATTTAGGTTTCTTCCTGTTATCTAGAGGTTGCAAATTATAGGGGGAAATGTTGGTTTGCAGTTATGTAAGCCGATACAAAGAACATCTAAGGGGGATTCTCATGTCGCGTTCGTTCGAGAGAACGGTTCGGAAAAATTCTAAGCAGTTGAATCAGCAACGCAAAAAAAGCGGTAAACCGATTTCCGGTACACCAGGTGAGGACGTATTTAAAGGACGCAGCCTTCTGTTTCCTATTTTTCTGATCGGACTAGCATTCCTGTACCTCTTTATGAGTACATTTCTTGTCAAAGCTCCGATGACCACTTGGGACTGGGTGACCATGTTGCTGTACGTATTTTTGGCAGTCATCTTCATGCTCCGTCGCCCTTATGTCAAAATAGGAAGTAATCGGATTTTGACGACAAAAGGGAACCGCGAGCGTTCAATTGGAGTCGATGATATCGTGAAATTCAGAATTGAGCCAGGTACGGTTGTAATTGAGCATAATGCACGAGGTAAGAGATGGGTATTTACCAAACTACTTAATCGTTATGATACCGATGCAATCACTGAACGTCTTCTGAAATTCGCCAAAGCACATCAGATCACCGTGGAAACATACGAGAAAAAGTAATTATTGCATAAAGGGGAAGATGACCGAAATGGCGTTAAAAGCGATTTTGTTCGACCTAGATGATACTTTACTGTGGGATGAGCGCAGTGTTCGAGAAGCCTTCCATGAGACTTGCCTGATTGCAGCTCAAGAGACGGGTATTAAACCCGAAGACCTTGAAGAGGCTGTTCGTAATGAGGCACGTAATCTGTATGAATCTTATGAAACTTTTTCGTTTACCAAAATGATAGGGATTAACCCGTTTGAAGGTCTTTGGGCTAACTTCACAGGTGGCGATCAGCCGGAGTTTCGCCAGTTGGAGCAACTTGCACCCGCATATCGTAAAGAGTCATGGCGTCGCGGCTTGTTAAAATTGGGTGTTGATCGTGAAGATCTGGCGGAACGACTTGCCTCACAATTTGGGGCTGAGCGGAGATCAAGACCCCATGTCTATGAAGAAACGATGGAAACATTGAGTCATCTGCAAGGGAAGTTTAAGCTTTTGCTTTTAACCAACGGCTGTCCTGCTTTACAACAAGAGAAACTTGATGGCGTTCCTGAATTGGCTCCTTTATTCGATGAAATTATTATCTCGGGTACGTTCGGTAAAGGAAAACCTGATCCTTCGATCTTCGAACACGCATTGAGTAAGCTGGGAGTTCAACCTGAGGAAAGTATGATGGTTGGAGATAAGCTTACAACTGATATCCGTGGAGCGTTGTCTGCAGGTATTCAATCTGTTTGGATTAACCGCGAGAATAAAGAGAACACCGAATCGTATGTGCCTGACCATCAAATCAAGCATTTATCCGAATTGGAACGAATCATTGCTAAATTCTCAATAAGTGCATCATAAATCGTATTTTTAGTGCACTACTCAAACATTGTTAGGTTTTGTGAGATGTATTTTATCCATAAAACCTAACAATGTTTTTTTGTTTTGGGACAGTTTGAACTATACCATAATAACAAAATATAATTTTTTTTACTAAAAGTTATTGAAATTAAAGAACTACTGATTTAGAATATAACTAACATACTAGTATGACTAGTATGCGAATGAATACAGCGAATATCTGTTGACTTACTTGAATGAAGTGGAAGCGGGAGTTATTCGCTATAATTTTCACATCTTTTGTAAGCGCTTTACATAATCGAAGTAAACTATCTAGTTCTGGAAAGGCAACATGAAGTGGTTAGTAAGAAAATAAGGGGAAGCATCTTGACCGAAATGTGCCTCTAGTGATTTTCAAAATTGATATCGCTTACATTGGTTTGGTTTATTCTGCAGGTGGGGGTGAAGTGCATCTGATTACTTGTCTTCTACAAAAAGAAGAGATGATAAGCATTGATCGAAAACGCTTTTATTTTATTAAGCTAAGGATCGGAGTGAAATAACATATGGAGTCGGAAACCGCTAAAACCACGCTAACGATGACATCTTTACGTAAAGAAAGCAGGTTGAGAACTATTACAGCTCTGCTTCGCAAAGATTGGCAGCTGTACTCACTGTTAATTCTTCCAATTATCTATCTTATTATTTTCAAATATGGGCCCATGCTCGGTAACGTAATCGCATTTAGACGATTTGTACCGGGAGGCAGTATTTTTGGAGAGACGTGGGTTGGATTCAGGTATTTTCAGATGTTCATTCAAGACCCAACCTTTTGGAAAGTATTTGGGAACACACTTATGCTCGGTGGACTTGCGTTACTTTTCACCTTCCCAGTTCCGATCATTTTTGCATTGCTGCTGAATGAGGTGAAAAGCAAACGTTTCAAAAAGTTTGTGCAGACCGCATCGTATCTTCCGCACTTCTTGTCCATCGTTATCGTTGCCGGAATGATTCTGCAATTAACGGCAGTTAATGGCTCTATTAACGGAATGGTATCATTCTTTACTGGAGACAGCATTCCTTTCATGCAACGTGCGGAATGGTTCAGAACAATCTATATCACCTCTGAGGTTTGGCAAGGTATGGGGTGGGGAGCCATTCTATATTTGGCTGCATTAACAACAATTGATGATTCTTTGTATGAGGCTGCGCGGATCGATGGTGCGAACCGTTGGAAGCAAACCCTCCATATAACCATACCAGGCATTTTGCCAACGATCGTTACATTGCTGATTTTGAACATGGGTAATTTCCTTGCGGTTGGATTTGAGAAAATCTTGCTCCTTTACAATCCGCTGATCTACGAGACATCTGACGTGATTTCTACTTATCTGTACCGGGTAGGTTTGCAGTCCAGCAATTTTAGCTATGCTACCGCCATTGGTTTGTTCGAATCCATTATTGGACTGATCCTGGTATTCTCGGTTAATGCCATTTCACGCAGACTGACACAACGAAGCTTGTGGTAAAGGAGGAGCAATATGCTGGAATCAAAATCATACAAAGTATTTAAAGTTTTCAATGCCATCTTTTTGCTGCTTGTGGTATTCATCACGCTCTATCCGTTTCTGAATGTCGTGGCCCAGTCTTTCAGCAGCGAGGCTTATATCAATTCAGGCAAGGTAAGCATTATCCCAAGAGGATTTAATGTGGAAACCTACAAGACCATCTCTCGTGATAGCATGTTCTGGACCAACTACAAAAACACAATTATATATACCGTTGTAGGTACTTTGATTTCCATGTTCATGACGACCATTTTCGCTTATGCCTTATCCAAGAAAAGATTAATGGGACGAAAATTTTTGACGATGTTCGCCGTATTCACGATGTTTTTCAGTGGCGGCTTGATTCCTAACTATGTCCTGATAAACTCTCTGGGCTTCAATAACACGATGTGGGCATTGGTTGTGCCTGGGGCAATCAGCATTTATAACATGTTAATTATGAAATCATTTTTCGAAAACATGCCTGAAGAGCTTGAGGAAGCGGCAGCTATTGACGGTTTGAATACGTATGGCATTTTGTTGCGGATCATTCTACCGCTGAGTAAAGCGGTCATGGCAACGATGGTTCTATTTTACGCTGTGGGACATTGGAATTCCTGGTTTCCTGCCTTCCTGTATCTCGACAAAAAGGAACTGTTTCCCGTTACGATCTACTTGCGCAACATGATTGCAGGTGCAACGGGCGGTGCTTCGGCTGGTGCTTCAGCGGATAATCTGACTCAAATTTCTGCAAACATCAAATCGGTCACGATGGTACTCACCATTTTGCCTATTTTAACGATTTATCCATTTGTTCAAAGATACTTTGTAACCGGTATCATGTTGGGATCTGTTAAACAGTAAAACAGTAATCCTAGCCCAATATAGTTCAACATCTTGATTGTAAGGCCAATCTAAACCACATGCAGGGGGAGAATTGAATGAAACAGAGACCACGTAAGCTGGTAGGCAAGATGGTATTGGCAACAATGATGAGTGTCGTTCTGGCAGCATGTAGCAGCGGAGCTGGTGGAGACAAAGTCGAACCAGAATCCAAGGGAGCCATGGAGTCCTATGGTGTAGGGGAGATCTTCAAAGCGGCTGAACCATTTAATCTATCTATTCTGTACAGTGACCAGCCAGCATACCCGTATAAAAAGGATTGGCTCCTGTTCCAAAAAATCACGGAAAAAACCGGAGTCACGCTGGAGCCTACCATCGTTCCGATGAGTGACTATTCCCAGAAAAGATCCCTTCTGATCAGCTCTGGAGATGCCCCACTGGTTATTCCGAAAACCTATCCGGGTGAAGAATCTGCTTTTGTATCCTCTGGTGCAATTTTGCCAGTGAGTGATTATGTTGATTTGATGCCAAATTTCAAAGATAAGATTGAGAAATGGGGACTTCAGGATGAACTTGAGGGTCTTCGACAAGAGGATGGGAAATATTATGTACTCCCAGGTTTACATGAAGAGGTTTGGCCGGACTATACCCTTATTGTGAGAACTGATATTTTTGAGAAAAATAACATTGCCATTCCAAAGACATGGGATGAATTGTATGATGCAGCCAAAAAGCTAAAAGAAATCTATCCAGATTCCGTTCCGTTTTCAGATCGTTTCCAATTTAACAGTACATTGAATATTGCTGCTACCAGTTTTGGAACGAAAGCTGGATGGGGATTTGGCAATGGTTTAACGTATAAAGAAGATCAGGATGAATTTGTATATACTTCGACTACGCCGGAATACAAGGAAATGTTAACTTACTTTAACAAGCTTGTATCGGAGGGGCTGCTGGATAAAGAAAGCTTCACTCAGGACGATGACCAGGCTATTCAAAAGTTTGTTTCTGGAAAATCCTTTATTATTAATGGTAACTCGCAAACGGTAGTGCTTCATCGTAATGACATGAATAAAACGTTGGGAGAGGGAAATTTCTCCATCGCCAAAATTACAGTTCCTGGTGGCCCTAAAGGTCAATTGATGTCCGGCTCCAGACTTGAAAACGGTGTCATGATTTCCGGGAAAATTAAAGACAACGAGAATTTCAAAGCAACCATGCAATTTATTGACTGGTTATACTATAGTGATGAAGGTCAAGAATTTGCCAAATGGGGTGTAGAAGGCGAAACCTTCACCAAACAGGATGGCGTTCGTAAGTTGGCCGAAGATGTGAACTATAACGGATTGAATCCAAAAGGCACAAAGGACTTGCGCATCGATTATGGATTCTCCGGTGGTGTGTTTGCCTATGGAGGAACGACGGATTTGTTGCACTCCATGTTTAGTGAGGAAGAATTGAAATTCCAGCAAGACATGAAAGATATCAAAGAAGTGGTTCCTGCAGAGCCTCCAATTCCTTACTCGGATATCGATCGTGAACAGGTGACACTGCTTAGCACACCGCTTAAAGATTTCTCTGATCAAAATACGCTTAAATTCATTTTGGGAGAACGTAAACTTTCTGAGTTTGATGCATTTGTAAAAGAGCTGGAGAGCCAAGGCTTGCCTCAGTATATGCAGCTTTCCAATGACACATATAAGAAGTACAAAGAAAACAAGCAACAATAGTTCTGAACTGAAATTTGCCCATTGCCGTTTCATTTAGGGAATTTTAGTGGAACGGCAAATTGTGCTAAGATGGATGAATATGGCTGAGAGGAAGAGGTTAAGGCATGTCACTTAATCAAAAGATTAGAGGTTCGACCCGGGCTTATTCATACAATCTGATAAAGGAACGAATTCTGCACCTTGAACTTGAGCCTGGTACCAAGATTTCCGAGAAGGAAATTGCGGATGAATTGCAAGTAAGCAGAACACCAGTACGTGAAGCTTTCATGAAGCTTGCCGAGGAAGAATTACTGGATATCATTCCACAGAGTGGAACCATTGTCTCCCATATTAATCTGGAGCATGTTGAAGAAGGCCGGTTTATGAGAGAGAAGATGGAGAAGGAAATTGTCACTCTGGCTTGTGCCTCTTTTCCCGAAGAGTTCAGATTTAGACTTGAAACCAATATCGCCATGCAGGAAGTATGTATAGGGAAAAATAATTTCTATCGGCTTTTTGAACTAGATGAAGAGTTTCATCAAATATTGTTTCAAGGCACAGGAAAAATGAGAACTTGGAAAATGCTACAGCAGCTCAATATTCCCTTTAATCGGCTTCGTTTATTACGTTTGTCTGAAGATTCCGATGCAGAGGTTATTATTTCACAACATAAAGAAATATACCGACTTATTACGGAACGTGAAACCGAGCGAGCTGTTGAGGTTATGGAAGCTCATCTCAGACTAGTTGTTGTTGAACAAGAGAAGATGAAGGCAAAATATCCACATTATTTTATATAGAACATCTAATGTTGTATACTATCTGAATATGCATAAACCCCTGTTCGAATTGAACAGGGGTTTGTTGAGCAAATAATAGAATTTGCTTATTATGCTTGTTTGATAAACGTTGGATCCGGGTAAGGATCTGCGATCCAGCCATCTTTTTCAATAAACAGACGTACGGCAATGATTTGTTTGTTTTCCATCAAAGTGAAGAAGTGTGGGGTGTTCTCAGGTACTGAGATAACGTCTCCAGGAGACAATTCTACATTAAAGTAACCTACATCATCTGTAGCTTTGATGACAAAGATTCCTTTGCCGGCTACAATAGCTCGGATTTCATCTTCAGCATGAGTATGAATCTCTTCGAATTTGGCAAGCTTCTCTTCAATATCTGGTGTTTGTTCAGACAGCGTAATGACATCCCAGATTTGGTACCCGCGACGCGCAGCCAAGTCTCTGATTTCATAGTCATATGTTTTTAGTACTTCTTCTTTTTGTTCATCGGTGAGTCCAAAGTTGTTTTGCAGATCCGTGTTTAATTTGGAAGCGTCCCATTTTTCAAATAATACTTCATATTTGTTTAAGAAATTTCGAACATTTTCGTCTCCAGTGATACGTTCGTTCGTATTTCGGATTACAATTTCAGCCATGTTCTTTCCCTCTTTTCCACTTGGTTTAATCGCTATTATATCGGATTCCGCTATTTTTGTCGATTCACAAATTCCTTCGACCTTCATAAAAACCGCCTGGGGACTGATCAAACCCGATCTTTCACATTAAGTTAGTTTCTGTTAAACTAAGATTTAACGTTTTGCGGAGGTGACGATATTGGATAAGCTTAGCCTACATGATGCATTAAAACAACGAATATTGATCCTCGACGGTGCAATGGGGACCATGATTCAACAAGTTGATCTCACAGGCGCAGATTTTGGCGGAGAAGACCTGGATGGATGTAATGAAATGCTTGTACTTACACGTCCAGAGCTAATCCAGCGTATTCATGAGGAATATCTGGAAGCCGGTGCTGACTTAATTGAAACAAATACGTTTGGTGCAACATCAGTTGTACTTGCTGAATATGACATTCAGGACCGTGCACGTGAAATTAATCTCGAAGCAGCCAGAATTGCAAAAGCAGCCGTGGATCGATTTTCGACACCGGAGTCTCCACGTTATGTGGTAGGTGCTATGGGACCTACAACCAAAACGCTGTCAGTAACAGGTGGAGTTACTTTTCAAGAGCTCATTGACAGCTATTTTGAGCAAGCGCTTGCTTTAATTGAGGGAGGCGTTGATGCGCTGCTGCTCGAAACCTCACAAGATACGCTCAATGTAAAAGCAGGTAGCATTGGAATTCAACAGGCATTCGAGCAAAGTGGTATCAAGCTTCCTCTGATGATCTCAGGAACGATCGAACCGATGGGTACAACCCTCGCTGGTCAGAACATTGAGTCTTTTTATATATCCTTAGAACACCTTAACCCAATTTCAGTGGGACTAAACTGTGCTACAGGTCCGGAATTCATGCGTGACCATATTCGCTCTCTTTCCGGCATGGCTTCAGTTGCGGTAAGTTGTTATCCAAATGCAGGTCTTCCGGATGAAAACGGTAATTACCATGAATCGCCGGATTCGCTTGCTCAGAAGATCGGTGCTTTTGCCGAACAGGGCTGGTTGAACATCGCGGGTGGCTGCTGTGGAACAACACCTGCACATATTCGGGCAATGCGGGATACACTTGCCAAGTACCCTCCCAGAGAAATGAACGGAACACATCCACCAGCGTTGTCAGGAATAGATCCAGTCTACGTTGAACAGGACAATCGCCCTTATATGGTTGGGGAACGTACGAACGTACTTGGATCACGGAAATTCAAGCGTCTTATTGTTGAAGGGAAATATGAAGAAGCTTCAGAAATTGCTCGGGCTCAGGTGAAAAATGGGGCACATGTTGTCGACGTTTGTGTTCAAGATCCGGACCGTGAAGAAGCCGAAGACATGGAGAAATTCCTTGAACTTGTTGTCAAAAAAGTAAAGGTGCCACTTATGATCGATACGACAGATGCAGCCGTCATCGACCTTGCACTGCAATACTCTCAGGGTAAAGCGATAATTAACTCCATTAACCTTGAGGACGGCGAGGAAAAGTTCGAGCTGGTCACTCCGCTCTTGCATAAATACGGCGGTGCTGTCGTTGTCGGAACGATTGATGAACGCGGTCAGGCCATTAGTCGTGAGGACAAGCTGGAGGTAGCCAAGCGGTCTTACGATTTGCTGGTGAACAAGTACGGGTTAAAAGCCGAAGACCTGATTTTTGATACCCTGGTGTTTCCAGTAGGGACGGGCGATGAACAGTATATCGGTTCGGCCAAAGAAACAATCGAAGGTATTCGTGTCATTAAAGAAGCGATGCCTGAATGTCATACAATACTGGGGATCAGTAACATTTCATTTGGATTGCCTGAAGCTGGGCGTGAAGTGCTGAACTCTGTATTTTTATATGAGTGTACCAAAGCAGGTCTCGATTATGCCATCGTTAACACCGAGAAGCTGGAGCGTTATGCATCCATCCCGGAAGAAGAGCGAAGACTCTCAGAAGAGCTGTTATATAATACAAATGACGAAACACTGGCTGCTTTCGTAGCGGCGTTCCGTAACAAAAAGGTTGAGAAAAAAGAAAAGATTTCGAACCTGTCGTTGGAAGAACGTCTCGCATCGTATGTTGTTGAAGGAAGCAAAGAAGGTTTGCTGCCCGATCTGGAGCAGGCACTCGCCAAATATACAGCACTTGAAGTAATCAATGGCCCGTTGATGCGGGGCATGGAAGAAGTAGGACGGCTGTTTAACAATAATGAGCTGATCGTAGCAGAAGTGCTTCAGAGCGCGGAAGTTATGAAGGCTTCGGTAGCTTATTTGGAACAGTTCATGGAGAAGAATGAGACGTCAGTTAAAGGAAAGATTATTCTAGCGACGGTCAAAGGCGATGTGCATGACATCGGCAAAAACCTGGTGGAGATCATCCTTTCCAATAACGGTTACCGGATCATTAATTTGGGTATAAAAGTACCACCAGAGCGAATTATCGAGGCATACAGAGAAGAGAAGGTCGATGCGATCGGTCTATCCGGTCTGTTGGTAAAATCGGCACAACAGATGATTCTTACCGCTCAGGACTTACGTACAGCAGGAATTGATGTACCTATTATGGTTGGTGGAGCAGCATTGACACGCAAATTCACCAAGAATCGTATACGCCCGGAATATAACGGCATGGTTGTATATGCAAAAGATGCGATGGACGGTCTGGATTTGGCTAACAAGCTCATGAACCCAAGTACTCGCGAAGTGATGCAGTTGGAGATGGATGCTGAGAAAGAGGCGGACGCAGCTGGTGCAGAAACCGTTACATCACTTCCCGAGCTTACACGGGTAGAGCGTTCGGATATCGCAATAGACAACCCGGTTCTCGTTCCACCGGATCTGGAGCGACATGTGATGCGGAACTATCCGCTATCGCACATATTACCGTATGTGAACATGCAGATGTTGCTAGGTCACCATCTTGGTTTGCGTGGCTCAGTAGAGCAGTTGCTTGCTTCGGGTGATCAGAAAGCCACAGACCTAAAAGCGGTAGTGGATGAGATTATGCAGGAAGCTGTTCGTGACGGGATTATTCAGGCGCATGCGATGTATCGTTTCTTCCCGGCTCAGTCCAGCGGTAACAGCGTTATCATCTATGACCCAGAGAATACAAGTAATATCTTGCATACATTCACGTTCCCTCGTCAAAAAGTTGAACCATACCTCTGCCTGTCCGATTTCTTGAAGCCAGTGGAATCCGGACAAATGGATTACGTTGGTTTCATGGTCGTAACGGCTGGGCACGGTGTACGGGAGTTATCGACAGCTTGGAAGGAACAAGGTGATTATCTTCGCTCACATGCTCTGCAATCCGTAGCGCTTGAAGTAGCAGAGGGATTAGCTGAGCGAGTTCATCATATGATGAGAGATATCTGGGGATTCCCAGATCCAGCACAGATGACCATGAAGCAGCGTCATGGAGCACGCTATCAGGGAATCAGGGTATCATTCGGATATCCGGCTTGTCCCGATTTGGAAGACCAAGGGCCACTGTTCAAGTTATTACAGCCTGAGGATATTGGTGTGGAGTTGACTGAAGGTTTCATGATGGAACCTGAAGCATCCGTATCGGCGATGGTATTCAGCCATCCGCAAGCGAAGTATTTTAACGTGGATAAGGCTTAAAAGTAAAAGGTCAGGCAAAGCCCTCCGCATTGTCGGAGGCTTTTTGCTGGCAGCAGAAAGAGGTGCGATCCAGATGGAACTATATTTCCTGGGAACTAACGCTGGTGTACCTACGCTTCAGCGGAATGTAACTTCCATAGGGCTGCGCATGTTGGATGAGCGCAGAGCATTGTGGTTGTTTGACTGCGGGGAAGGAACCCAGCATCAGATTTTAAGTTCTCCGCTTAAATTGAGCAAATTGGAGAAAATATTTATCACCCATTTACATGGAGATCATGTATTTGGACTTCCAGGTCTGCTCTCCAGCAGAGCATATCAGGGTGGTACTTCACCGCTAACGGTGTATGGTCCGCCAGGAACTGAACGAATGATCATGACAACCATGGAGCTGAGCCAATCACGTCTAAACTATGATTTAAGCATTGTAGAACATACAGGCGGAGTGCTTTTCGAAGATGAGAGCTTCATTGTGGAATCTGCGTTGCTGGAACATCGTATCGACAGTTATGGGTATCGGATTACCGAAAAGGATCGTCCAGGCAGTCTGGACCCTGCAAAACTGGCTGAGTATGGATTGAAGCCTGGGCCGCTATTTGGTCGCTTGAAGCGGGGAGAAACGATTACCCTCGACAATGGGGACTTCCTTCGTCCAGAAGATGTGTTGGGTGCACCCAAGCGAGGGATGGTGATTACCATCTTGGGCGATACGCGCCCATGTGACAATGTACAGCCACTTGCACTAAATGCGGATGTTCTTGTACACGAAGCAACGTTTCTGCATGATTTGGCTGATACGGCTCATGAGTATTATCATAGTACATCGAAGCAAGCGGCTGAGGCGGCGAGAGCGGCAGGTGCAGGACAGCTGATCATGACCCATTTCAGCTCTCGTTACAAAGATGAGGATCAGTTGCAGCCACTACTGGAGGAAGCGCAATCGATATTCCCGAATACGAAACTTGCGATTGAACACGAGCTTATTCCAGTTGTTCACCGTAAGAGTGAATCCTAATGATGGATGCGCGAAACAGTACAGCCAAACACGACGGGAGAACAAGCCGATA
Organism: Paenibacillus taichungensis; assembly: GCF_050994985.1. Lineage (NCBI taxonomy): Bacteria > Bacillati > Bacillota > Bacilli > Caryophanales > Paenibacillaceae > Paenibacillus > Paenibacillus taichungensis. Next base: position 1,790,267 of record NZ_CP194720.1, read on the forward strand.
ATTGCACGGGACTAAGGGGAAGTTACTCCCGAGGTCCCTTTTGCAATCTGGCCGGAAAGCGTGTAGGATGGGCAATATGAGCAGGGAAATGATTCGAATTATTTTCCGGGAAAGCGCAGGAAATGACAAGCTTGTACAGAAGACGCGCGGGGCCAAACGTCCGTGTTCGATTCGGTTCGACGTGTTGCGTGCAGATGCGAGTTAGCCATTTTTTTTGTACTGTATACATAGAGTGGCATTGAAGTTCGAGGCAAATGGTTAATGACATGAAATGTTAATGGAATAAAGAAAGGAAGTGCTGTATATGATTAAGGCCTATCTGATCGACCTGGACGGTACGCTCTATCATGGCAGACATCGTATTGAAGGAGCCGATAAGCTTATTCAGACATTAAATGAACAAGGCATGCCTTATTTGTTTGTGACTAATAATTCTTCGCGTACACCGCAAGGTGTGGCAGATCATCTGAACGGGATGGGTATCCCTGCCGATGCATCACAGGTATGTACTTCTGCGGTGGCGGCTGCGGAATACGTGGCCCAAGAGTCTCCAGGTGCGAAAGTGGCTTGTATCGGAGAAGAAGGGCTGTTGCAAGCGATAGAAGCTGCAGGGCTTACACTAACGGATGATGAACCTGAATACGTTATACAAGGAATTGATCGTGAATTTTCCTATCATAAATTGACTAAAGCGCTTCGTTGGATCAATGGCGGCTCTAAATCTGTCATGACCAATCCGGATTTGCAACTACCTTCTGATGATGGGCTTACGCCCGGAGCGGGGACGATTGGGGCAGCGATAGAAGCAGCAACTGGAGTTCATCCTACTGTCATTGGCAAACCGTCAAGTATTATTATGAAGTCTGCCATTAGCCGATTGAACTTAAAGTCTGATGAAGTTGCTGTAATCGGAGACAATATGCGTACAGATATTGCCGCAGGAGCAGCTGCAGGCTGCGAGACCCTACTGGTTCTGACTGGAATAACGACACGGGACAATATGGATAGCCACATCCAGGCGACCAAGGTTCGTCCTGATCATGTGTTTGAAGATTTGCATAAACTGATTGAGTGGCTGTCGCAGACGACAAGCCAAGCATCCAAGAAGGGGTAGATGTACGATGCCGGAATTGCCGGAAATGGAAAACTACCGGACCTTGCTGTCCGAGAAAATACTCGATTTGCCGATTACAGGTGTGGTGGTTAACCGTGATAAGTCGATTAATACCGATCCTGATGTGTTCACCCGTGAACTGACAGGCAATCGTATCATATTTGTAGAGCGCCGGGCCAAACATCTGATCTTTCATCTGGCTAATGGTAAGCGGCTTGTGCTACATCTCATGCTGGGCGGAATGATTTTCTGGGGCACGGAAGCTGAACGTCCTGATCGCTCCACTCAAGTGGAAATTCAATTTGGAGAATATACTTTATTCTTTATTGGGCTCCGTTTAGGATATCTGCATCTGCTTACTTCCAAAGAGACGGAAGAGGCTATGTCTGATCTTGGACCTGAACCTCTTGATCGGCGCATGAATGCAGAACGTTTTGCTGCCCTATTGAAAGGACGTCGGGGTACACTCAAAACTACACTGGTCAATCAACACATTATTGCAGGCATCGGAAATTGTTATTCGGATGAGATTGCATTTGCAGCAGGTCTGAGACCAAGCTCCAAGACGCAAAATATTGCTGCATCGCCTGAACTCACAACACGTTTGTACCATTCTGTGCAATCCGTGTTGCGGGAAGCTGCTTCGGAAGGCGGTTATATGGAAATGCCGTTGATGCAGGGAGATACCAAGACGGGAAGTTTTGACGAGCAGTGTCGAGTGTATGATCGTGAAGGGGAAACTTGCCCTCGTTGTGGGGGAACGATAGCACGCGTGGAAATTACGGGCAAGAAGGCTTTCTTCTGTCCAGATTGCCAGCATGAGGCCTAAAAGCGGAATCGGGGCACATGTCAGCACCAGAGGTGGATTTCTACAGGCAGCCAAGCGGGCAACTGAGATGGGGGCTACGGCATTTCAATATTTTCCGAAGAACCCGCGTAGCCTTGGCTTGAAAGAATTGGACCTCAAAGATGCTGAACAGTGTCGGGACTGGTGTGAGAAGCAGGGGATATCTTCCATTGCCCATTCACCATATCCCACGAATCCGGCTTTGGGCAAAACCCGAGGAGAGGCGGGTTTTCATGCAACCATCGCTTCGATACAAAATGATCTGCATATTGCAGATGCCTGCGGTTCAGTAGGAACTGTAGTTCACTTTGGACATCTCAAGAGCAATGAACCACTTGAAGGATATCAGAATCTCATATCCTGTCTGGATACCGCTTTAGCAGATTGGGATGGAGAGGCTAAGGTTCTGCTTGAAAATCAGGCTGGAGATCATGGTTCCATGGGTACGACGATGGAAGAGTTGATACAGATTCGAAAGCTAAGCCGGTATCCTGAACATATTGCTTTTTGTTTTGACACATGTCATGCTTTTGCTTCAGGCATGTGGACGTCAGGCAATGAGGCATCGATGCTGGAGAAAGGCAGACTACTGGGATACTGGGATGCTCTTGCGGCTATTCACTTTAATGATTCGAAATATCCTTCCGGTTCATGCAAGGACAGACATGCACGAATTGGACAGGGTTATATAGGAAAAAAAGCGATGCAGGAACTGTTACGTACGCCTGAATTTCAGCAAGCGGTAGTTGTGCTGGAGACCGAATCAGGCGAAGATGGAACACACCGTGGAGACATTGAGCTCATGCGTTCCTGGCTTTAAATGGGGAGAGGAGCGATTGTAATGCATGTTTTTTTGGATGATTACCGGGCATGTCCGAAAGGGTTTGTTCTGGCTACCAATGCAGAAGAGTGCCTGATGCTGCTTAGAGAAGGTGACGTGGACATTCTATCCCTGGATTATGAATTGGGTCCGGATTCGCCGAATGGCGGTGAAGTTGCTGCTTCGATCGTCCGGGAAGGTTTATTTCCAAGTCAGATCTATTTGCACACGTCCAGCATGTATGGCAAACGTCAGATGTACGAATTGTTGTACAGCAATAAACCAGACTCTGTTACCGTCCATAATGGTCCGATGTCAGGTGAGGTTATGATGCGAGTTGCTGCGGGAGAAGAAAGCTGATGAAGCCGATTACGACCAAAATGTTAATGCGTGGTGTGTGGGAAGGCATGCCTCAGGCTGTATTTATATATACCCCGCTATGCGGAACTTGCGCAGCAGCGCGTCGAATGCTTGAGATCGCCGAACATTTGCTGCCCGAAGGGATTTTGACCGAGATGAATATTCACGATATCCCGGAACTTGTACAGCAGTTTCAGATTTCGAGCGTGCCTGCGGTTATGCTTTTTGATGGAGAACATGATGTGCCCAGAATGGTTTATCGTATGAACTCTGTCGAGCATCTGTTAGGGGAAATCCGAAAGGCGGTGCTAAAATGAGTGTAATCTCGATGGAGCATGTCTCTCTTAGACGGGAAGACAATCAGATTCTGGATGACGTCCATCTGCATGTTAAAGAAGGCGAGCATTGGGTGATTCTCGGGCGCAATGGTTCAGGTAAAACAACGCTGCTGGAAATGATGAATGGATATATGTTTCCAAGTCAGGGGCGCATTGAAGTATTGGGCAACCTGTATGGTCAATGTGACGTGCGGGAAGTTCGAAAAGAAATTGGTTATATCAGTCAGACATTAATTGAGAAACTGACACCACGAGATCCGGTGTGGGAAGTGGTCGCAACAGGAGCTTATGCTTTTTTGCGTTTCTATCAAATGATTCCGGATGACGTGAAGGCCAAAGCATTGAACCTGCTTGATGAAATGGGGTTTGCAAAACTGGCTAATCATCCGCTCGGCACCCTTTCTCAAGGGGAGCGCAAAAAAGTAATGCTGGCTCGTTCATTGATGGCAGATCCTAAATTGTTGATTATGGACGAGCCTTGTGCCGGACTAGATCTGTATGAACGTGAGAAAATGTTGGCCGAAATCGATCTTTTGCGTAAGCGTAATATCACTGTCGTTTATGTAACTCATCACGTTGAAGAGATCGTACCTTTGTTCACACATGTGGCCTTGATCCGCGATGGACGTATTGCTGCGGCAGGGCCCAAACATGAAGTTTTAACACAAGATACAATTAAGCATACGTACGATGTTCCGGTTGATATCCAGTGGGAAGATGGACGTCCCTGGATTCGCGTACGTTCTGGAGGGTAACACATTTTGAGTACACAGTCATCTTGGGGTGAAGGAGACTTCTCCCGTTTTATCTGCACAGCCAATCATGGCTTTGCGCCCTATGCTCAGGAGGAATTGCGCCGTACGTTTGGGGCAGTAAAGAGCACGGTACTCGTACCAGGTGAGATTCTGCTTGCCGGTCTTCCAATTGCGGAAGAAGAGGTAGCGATTAAGCTTTTGGAAGAAAGCCCGACGTTTTTACGTCATATACAACCTGTTCAATTTCAGGAAAATACGGAAGAATCAGCGCAAGCTATGGAAAAATTGATTTCATTTGTGTTGAACCATACAGAGTTAACGGGCACTAAAGTTGCATTACAAGTTCGAAAAACGGAAAGTGCCTTCTGGCAGGAGAACGCTGCTTCATTGAAACAGCTCTTGACCGAGAAGCTGGATGACCTTGGTTGTGAGTGGGTTGTCCGTGATGCGGATCATGTTATATCTGTCTTTGTTTCGGATGATACGTTATATGCCGGTGTATCAAGACCGGATCAAAATCTGTCGGACTGGAGTGGCGGAGCAGTTCGTTTTCAGAAGGAAGAGGGCCAAATCTCTCGGGCCAAATTCAAATTGCTTGAAGCGGAGCAGACATTTGGCATCGACTTTACTTCTTTCCACAAAGCCTTGGACATCGGTGCTGCACCAGGTGGATGGACCTCTTTCCTGCTAGAGCGAGGGCTTGAAGTTACTGCTGTTGATCCGGCCAAGATGGATGCGACCCTGCTGGAATCGCCCAAATTGACCTTTTTGAAAAAAAATGCCGGTGATGTACGTTTCCGCGAAGGAGAATTCGATCTGCTCGTATGTGATATGAGCTGGAGTCCAAAGCTGATGAGCCGTCTTATATCGGATCTATTATACAGCCTTCAATCAGGGGGAACAGCAGTTGTGACAGTGAAGTTGCTGCATAAGAAGCCGCTTGCGTTGATTAAAGAAGTCATCGATACATTTGAGCGCTCCCGGATGCAGATTCAACGTTCCAAACAGTTGTTTCACAACCGTGAAGAAATCACGCTATATATGATTAAGTATTAAGATATTAAAGGCGTTAAATTTTATGCTTTACAATACCTTATTGCCTATACTATAATGATACCAATATTAACCATAACAAGTTGAGGGAAAGCATCCCGAAGTGAAGAGTCCGGATATCCGGTCTGTTCCGCTTCGGTGAAGCTTTCCCTTTTTTGTTATGCACACAAGGAGGAGTCTATATGAGACATCCGGCCAGGCTCGAGCGTGGAAGCCTGCTGGGAGGAAGGTATCGTATTGTGTCCATTCTAGGTTCAGGTGGCATGAGCCATGTATATGAAGCAGAGGATTTGAAGTTGCCAGGCAAAACCTGGGCGATCAAAGAAAGCGTGACGGCGATGCCATACGAAGGCAGTATGGAGTCAGAAGCTGCTCTTCTTACATCTCTGAGGCATCCCAGATTGCCGCAAATCGTAGATTTTTTTGTTCCTGATGAGCACGGGTATACCTATCTTGTGATGGAGTACATTGAGGGATTGACACTTGGTGACTATTTCAAGCAATGTCGTGGGAAGATTCCGCTTGAACATATGACTGAGTTTGTGCTTCAGCTACTGGATGTATTAAGTTATTTGCACAGTCTGGACCCACCTGTCATCTACCGGGATTTGAAACCATCCAACATTATGATTACACCAGAACATGAAGTCAGACTGATTGATTTTGGTATAGCGCGGAGTTATAAAGCACAAAGAGTCGATGATACGGTTAAATTGGGAACGGCCGGCTTCGCTGCACCAGAACAATATGGTTCAGGACAGACGGATGCGCGTTCTGACCTTTATGGGCTTGGAGCATTGCTGCTATATCTCATGACTTGTGGGACTTATACGGAATGGATTCAGGGAGTAGAGAGTTCCATTCGCAGCGATGTTCCGCGTACCTATATTCCTGTTGCGAGAAGATTGTTGCGACTGAATCCAAATGAACGCTTTCAATCGGCTGATGAAGTTCGTAAGGAGCTGCTGCGCAGACCGGGAATAGCGTCTGTTGGTACAGAAACGACGGTGACGATAAGCGGAGGGACAAGAGTAATCGCTTTGACGGGGGCATCATCTGGTGTTGGGGTTACGCATACGGCCATAGCCATCAGTCACTATCTGGAGCGGCAGAACTTCAAAGTGGCCATAATCGAGATGTCACCACGTTCCCAATCGTTTGCACGGATTCAACAAGTGGCGCATGCAGGTAAACCCGTGCCAGCAGGCAGACAGTTTGCAGTGGATGGTGTACATTACTGGAAACAATCGGGACGTGCAGACATCCTGTCTTTATTAGGAGGCAGCTATCAGTTCATTGTGATGGATCTGGGCAGTAGTCAGGATCAGAACCGGCTTGAAGAGTTTCTCAGAGCTGACTTACCCATTGTTATAGGTTCCGGTGCCGAATGGAGACAAGCGGAGATTGGATCTTTTGTCCGTTCACACAACCGATACCCGAGAGACAAATGGATCTACTGCCTACCACTGGCAGCAGCTGATGCCGTTCAGCGCATGCGCAAGACGTTGGATACTTCCAGTGTCTACGGTCTGCCTTTACATATCGATCCCTTTGATCGGGAACCGCAGATGGATAAGGTTTTTGCTCATATTCTGACTCATATGATGGGGCAGCTTCCCAAGAAACGTTCATTCTTTGCAAGAAAAAGAGTACATGATTAGGAGAGATTGCGAAAGGAGAGCCTCTTTTGTCTAAATTAAGAAAACAAAGCCGTCAACTGATTTACGCTGGATTGACGGGAGCAGGAGCAATCGGTTTATTGTTTGGGGCATATGTCATTTACAATGTCAAAACTATGAGTGATACGAGGGCTGAAGTGGAGGCCCGTTACTCATCAGCCTACGAACAAAAAGAAGCTGAATTGATGCAACAATGGAACTCGGGGGCACAGGGATGGGTAACTATACGGGATGTTGAAGCAGGAGAGCCGATATTGCCCGAGGATATCAAACTGATAGCCGTTCCGGATGCACAGGCACCAAGGAATCTGTGGTCTAGCTCCAAGCAGATGGATGGTCAAGTGGCGAAAATAGAATTAAAAAAGGGAACAGCCATTACAACTGAAATGGTGTATGAAGATACCCCGGCACCGCCCGATTTAAGAAATCGTGAACTACAGGTTGTGTTATTACCGTCTTCACTTGCTAAGGGAGATATCATTGATATTCGTATTCAGTTTCCAACGGGTCAAGACTACATTCTCCTGTCTAAAAAGAAAGTTGAAAGATTAAATGCAGCTACGCTATGGATTACGATGACGGAGGAGGAGATCCTGTCCCTTTCAAGTGCAATTGTAGATGCCTATTTACATAAAGCTTCAATCTATGCCCTAACCTATGTAGAACCACAGTTCCAGACACCAGCAATCCCGACATACCCTGCCAATAATGAAGTGTTAAAACTGCTGGAGAGTGATCCTAATCTTGTGCGGCGTGCTGAGGTGGAGTTGGCACGGCAGGTACGGAGTTCTTTAGAAAGCTCACTCGCCGCATCCATCTCAGCGCCATCCCAAGGTGTGGAGCAGGACGTTGCGCAGTCGTCCGTTTCATACAATAGTCGCCCTGGAGCGAATAATTCTTCATCTACTGATGGGGTCATCTGGAATGACGGTTCAGGTAGCGGTGGAGCGACTGGAAATGCCAGCAATGATTCTTCAGCATCAACTTCAAGTACGGATGAGCAGAAAAGTTTACTGACGGGTGGGGAGTAAGACGGAGAGGAAATAATTTTTTATACATGTAACAATGCATAAAAGAACTTAAAAGGGGATTCGATAGCTATGCAAACATGGATCTTTGCTGGGTTATGTGAGAAGAATGACCTGATGCTGTACCTTTGCAAAATACTAGCGTCGTCCGGAAAACGTGTCTTGCTTGTTGATGGAACATTACAGCAGAAATATGGATACGGCGTTGGGGAAAGTCAGCAATCTCTGCGTATTACAGAATTTGAAGGTTTTGATATCGCTTGTCAGTTCGTAACTTCAACAGCGGTTGAGAGTCATCTTGAAGCGAATGGCGAGAAATTAGAGAGTTATGATTACGTCCTTTACGACATGGAAACATCACACTTTGCATCACGTGACCTATGGCTCACGGCAGATACTCGTGTCTGGGTCAGTGACTATGAACGTTACAATCTGGAACGCGGTAAAGGGTGGCTCAAGCGTTTGCTTGAAGAACAGTCCCTGCCAGCAGAACTACCATTTCAGCGCATTTTGATTAATGCCGTTGATTGCAAACTGGAAGCTCGATATTTGTGGGCGTATCTGGAAGGTAGTCCATTTGTATGGACAGGGGAATCGCTGATGTTGCCTTGGGATGAACTGACTGCAGCAGTGAAACTGGAAAACGAGCATCATCGCCGTATTCGCCTGGGGCCATTGTCACGGAACTATAAAAAATCGCTATGCAGGTTAGTGGAACAGTTGACCGGATGGGAAAATGTCCAGAGTCGCCGGGCCATTAAAGAAGCAGAAAGGATGAGAGCATGAGCACCATTACGTTTTGGAGTCCTTTTGCAGGAACAGGCAGCACCTCAAGCGCGTTAATCGGCGCCTATGCGATGGCCCTTCAATATAGGACAAGAATTTTGCTTGTAAATACAGGTCCAGTTGGGAGCAGTACGGAAGCTGCCCTCCCACCTAAAGAAATAGAGGACACAGGATCTGTATTTACATTCGAGGAGGGGGGATGGGATGCTGTGGAACGGCTGCATATCAGCGGAAGTTTGAACAAGCATAATTTAAGGGATTATACCAAGCCGCTCCTCAAAGACCGTTTGGATTTGTTGACTGGCAGAATTAATAGGTTGGAACGTTCAACAGAAGAGCATGTGGAGACTTTAAAAAGGCTGCTGCACGTAGCTAATGAATATTATGATCTGGTTCTTCTCGATGCAGATCGCGCAGGCACTAATGATCAGGTTCTGCTGGAACAAGCGGACTATGTTGTGGTGAACCTGAATCAAAATATGAGGGATCTGGAGTATTTTTTTGAAAAAATCAGACCCGAAAGCCTGGGTGATCAGAAGCTGCATGTCGTACTGAATAAGTATGACCCACATTCACGTGCAACCATTACCAATATTCGTCGGCGTTTTCGATACAAAGGCTCGATATCGGTGTTGCCGTATACCACCGGATTTATGGATGCCTTCAATCGTCGTGATGCGGCCGCGTATTTGCAATTGGAAGGTCTAAGCAACAATAAAGATATACGTAAAGGGAGCTTTGCCGCAAGTATGGCTGAACTTGCTCGCCTAGTTATGGACGGGGCAGGGATGCGTACCGTACTAAAGAGGCTGGAAAGGGGAGCCTGACCTCTGATGCTCTGGAATACCCTATGGTTAATTTTAATTTTGCTGTTATGCCTTGCGTATGTTTGGTTCAAGTACAGAGCTTCTCATCGTGAAAAAAATAACCGTGCTCCCGAGCGTGAATCCTTCACCATTGAAGTGCTGACAGAGAAAGTAAAGAACTCGCTTCATGAGCTTAGTCATAGTCAACTTGCGGATGCCGGATTACATGAAGAAGAGTATCGGCGAAGAATCAATCAGCGTGCCGAGATGCGCAAGGCGCTTAAAGGTTGTGTATCAGGAAGCATCAGTGACAAAACGTATGTCAAAAATCTGATAGGTGATCTGCTTACTCGCAGTATAGGTCTGAATAAGTCAAATATCGATGAGGTCATTTATTTCGGAAACACTGAGTTACTGACGGTCCAAGATCAATTCGAAATCGTGTTTTATCTATACCGGCAGCAATTTGGTGTCGATGCCTTGTCACGCATGATTGACACTTATGATCTTGGCAGATTGAGGCTGAGTGAGGGTACAGACGACGGAGGAAGTTACTATATCTCCGAGGAGGACATCCGGTATGTGTTTGAATGTGAGTATAGAGAGCTTGGATTCAGAGAAAAAACAGATATCATCGTTCAACGGATCTACCAACATTACAAAGGCTTCTCGGTGGTTGATGAAATAAGAGATCAACGAATAGATGGCGTTAGTGGTGGTGTGAGCGGCATGCTGGATGCCCTGCAGGATATGGGGCTAAGGCAGCCAGCTTCGTGGAATGATCTGCTCACGGATGGACTTGAGGATGCTCCCCTAGAAGAACCACTTAGTGGAATGGAAAGTGTCTGGATTTTCTATAAAGGTAAGTCCATTCATCTGTCCTTCCTGTCATTTGGCAATATACGTGAACTGAAGAGGGTATGTCAAAATATTTATAAATACAACTATCCGGGACAGCTTTCGGAGGCGAATGGATACAAGGTGAACGAGATGAAGGACGGATCACGTGTCGTTGTTGTACGTCCTCCCTTTGCCGAATCATGGGCATTCTTTGTCCGGAAATTCGATATTCCCAATGCTTCACTGGAACAGTTGATTACTGGTAACAACGCAGATCTGCCAATCACCTTACTGCAATATTTGATGAAAGGCAGTCGAATCACAGCTGTAACAGGAGCACAGGGATCAGGTAAGACGACTCTACTTATGGCGATGGTGAAGCATATTTACGCTTCGTATACGTTGCGTGTACAGGAGATGGCTTTCGAGCTACAGCTTCGGCGTATATACAGTCGGCGTAACATACTAAGTTTCCGGGAAACGGAACACATCTCAGGTCAACAGGGACTGGACTTACAGAAAAAGACCGATGGTACTGTAAATATTCTTGGTGAGGTCGCAAGTGACGAAGTAGCCGCATGGATGATTCAGATGTCCCAGGTTGCCAGTCTGTTTACCTTGTTCACCCATCATGCCAAAACGTTTCGTGATCTGGTTTTCTCCCTCCGTAATTCACTGCTCAAAACAGGTATGTTCCAACATGGACATATTGCCGAGGAGCAGGTAGTAAGTGTCATTAATTTCGATGTACATATGAAAAAGGACGCAGAGGGACGAAGATATATCGAACGAATTACGGAGTGTCTGCCACGTGCGAATAAAGGGGATAGCGTGGAGGAACGAGCGGGATTTACGTTTCGCAATGTGATCGAGTACAGGGATGGCAATTACGTCGCTACAGCTCCAATCTCCATAGGAAGCATTACGGATATGCGGGATCAGATGACACTGCAGGACGCTGCGCGGTTCGAACAGTTCATCAAGCAACATTGGGGTGATACCTATGACCGTTAAGTTTGTTCTTCTCTTGGTGCTGGGGATATGTGCAGGTGGTTTGATAATCACGCTACTTATACTGAACCTGTTACGTCACAGAGGAGGAGACAATGCTGGTAAATCTATCGGGATCGCTAAGCTAAACGGAAATCGTACGCTGCGGTGGGGAGCGTTCCTGTTACAGTCTTATAGCTGGGGCATGAAAGTGCCGCTTCTCTCTTCCTATATTCTGCAAGTACAGAAACGAATTTCATTCCGGCATGTCGGCGACGAACCATCATTAAGACGAATGACGATGAGCGTGGTCTTAATGATCCTCGGAGGATACGGGAGTATCAGTGTAATCCTTTTCCTAATGCAACCGGGTATCGCCTTTGTCATATTGTCGGTACTCTGTGCTGTAGTTCTAAACAGCCTTGTACTGGATATGTGTCTGAATCGTATGGAGAAACGACTGTTGGTACAGATGCTGGACCTGTTTGCCGACGTGAGACATCGGTATCATCAGCATGGAATGGTAGAGGAAGCACTGTATGAAGCGGCGGAAGCAGGTAAAGGAGAGGCTGCCGAGCAAGTGCTGTTGATCTATGAAGCATTGACTTCTCCAGATCCGAACGAAGCTTTGGAACGATACTACGAGATTGCGCCAAATCGCTTTCTTAAAGGTTTCGCCGGTATTTCATATATGGTGATGGAGTTCGGGGATAAAGACAGAGCACAGGGTTCGATTTACTTGAAAGGCCTGGGGAATCTGACACAGGAAATTCATTTGGAGATTTTGCGGCGGGACAAATTGGACTATTTGTTAAAAGGGTTGAATTTCATCGCTCTGGCTCCCGTTCTTTTCACAGCTCCAATTGAACGTTGGGCCAGAGGAAGTTTTCCAACTATGGATGAATTCTATCGCAGCAAAATCGGATTTGTAACCAAAATATCAATCTACGTCATTATCATACTTGCCTACCTGCTTTTGCAAAGACTTCAGCAATATGATGAAACCCGCTATCGGACAGGTCGCAAACACTCCAGATTGGATCAGTTCCTATACAAGCAGACGTTCATTCGTAAGGTGGCGATGTTGTTCGCGGCCAAACCTGGTAGTACCAATTATAGTCAAACCGTAAGACTGATGCGGGAAAGTAGCTCGGAACTGAAATATGAATGGCTGGCTATACGAAGGCTGATGTTATTTGCAAGTTGTTTTGTCCTGACCATTGGCTGTGTCTTGTTGCTGCATCAGGTTGAACGAAATCATATCTTATATGATCCCGTGAGAGATGACCGGATGTTTGGCGCGATGGGAGAGGCCGAGTTGAAGCAGGCTACAGAAAAGACAAGCTTAGATCAAGCTGTACTCGAACGCATCGAAATGAAGCGAGGAGCAACTTTTGATGAGATCTCCAACGCATTGCAGTCCGTGAATCCCGTTCCACTGGATCATGATGCACAGACTGAAACTATTGCACGCATCCTGCAGAAGCTGGAAGGTTACAACAAGCAATATCTCCACTGGTGGGAGTTAATTATTGCAATGATGATAGGTATAGCGGGTTATCACATGCCGATCTGGCTCATGATGTTCCAGCGCAAGATGAGAAGCATGGACATGAGGCATGAGATCTATCAGTTTCAGACCGTTATATCGATCTTGCGGGAGATGGACCGTATGTCTGTAGAGGAGATATTGGAATGGCTTAATCGCTTTGCTGTTATTTTCAAAAGACCACTGCAAAAATGTCTGTTGCATTTTGAACATGGCCCGGAGCATGCACTTGAACAATTGAAAGAAGAAGCAGGGCTGCCTGAATTTCAGCGTCTGGTTGATAAGCTGCAACTTGCACTTGGGAAAATTTCGATTCGAGAAGCATTTGATGATCTAGAAAGCATGATGGCATTTTATTTTGAACAAAGGAAGCAGGAATACACCAAGATGATTGATGTTAAAGCATCATGGGGAAGAATGATCGGGTTTACACCAATGTATGCCCTGATCTTCCTCTATCTGGTCATTCCGCTGGTAGGTATGAGTTTCCTGCAAATGAACATGTATTATGAACAGATTCAGAAACTGTAACGACCATTACGTCACAGTCTGAAATAAATTAAAAACGATATAGGAGGATTTATCATGAACAATGCATCAAGCGCTTTAAAGGTGGCAGCAGGCATCTTTCTGACCATTGCCCTTATTACAATTGTAGTTTTGTTGTTTATTTCGGCTCAGGAGGCGACCAAAACGGCACAGAACAATTTTGCAGATATCCAGACCGAGCTGTCCCAAGCTGCATTTACGGTGTATGACGGAACTACCATTAGCGGATCACAAGTTACAAACGCGTTGCGTAAATATGCGGACAAAGACCAGTTCGGGATTCAAGTTATTACAGGTAAAAATAAAGGAGGACAATGGTACGGTAATCAGTTGAACATCTCCCAGGATCTCAATAATGCAGATTATGGTTCTGTTATTAAACCTGACGAGAAAGTGGGTGTTATCAACCAGACCATGAGTGAAAAAGACAATCAATATGTCAATCCAAGTGGTAAATTCAAAGCAATTATCGTAAAAGACAAATCCAATGTGGTAAGAGGACTTATTTTCCAGCAATCCTGACAGGAGTTGGTTCAACATGTCCCAGAATACACAGCAGCTCATGTTGTTCTGTACGGCGGTTGTCCTAATTGTGACAGCCTGCCTGTACGGGCAGCAGAATGTTCGGGTTCTATCAGACGCTTTGAATCACTTGCTGCAGACGACAACAGACATGGAAGGACGGCTGAATACCACGCTACGTATAAGCGAGCCAATCCGTTATAGCGGTGCAGAAGTGTTGCATACTGTCAGGCAAATGACAGGGACAACGGTCAGCGTGCAGGTGGACGGGATTGCATATGTCATTGATCCCCTTGTAAACAGAAGAGGAACCATACCTGTGCAACTTGCAGCTTCGTATAGACCTGAGTTTATAAGAAGTGAAACTGGCGAACTGCTGAAAATTGCATTTTGGAAGGAGGCCAGTACACCTTGATTAATGCTGCATCCAAGTTGCTTGCTGTTTTGCTGGCAGCGATTTTGCTTTATGTATACCCGGCAGCAGAGACTGCAGATCGACAGGATGATATGGCACGCATGACCATTGTTCAGACGGTTACCCGTTTTGTTGATGCAGTCAGAACAAAGGGATACATTTCCCCTGCCATGTATGCAGAGTTCGAAGAACAGATGGCCCGAACGGGGAATGCCTATGAGATTTCCATGGAACATTTGCACAAAAAATATGTTCCTCATTACTCAGATCCGATGGATCAGAGCACATTTTCTGGTACTTATGAAACCGTGCAGGATGGCTATTATTCAGCCCAGATTAAAGCAAAGCTGTTTCCTTCGTCTGGTGTGCTGGCTTTAGACGATCCTGGGCGCAGATATACACTGGCAATGGGGGATTTCTTCACAGTAACCGTCAAAAACACCAATCGCACACCTGCCATGCTGATTCGTGAGTGGTTAAACGGGTCTGCGCAAGCTGCAGCTGTGTTTACCACTTATGGGGGTATGGTGCTCAATGAAGATTACTGATCTTTCTATTGTGTTTGTGCTTATCTTTTTACCTATATTCTGGGTTATTTCTCACAATACAGACAATGCCCAGGAGGCTCAATATTTAAGCAATCGATATAAGATGGCACTTCAGACTGCTGTACTGGATGCAGGGGCCGTGATGCATCAAAATGAGAAGCAAAATGACGAAGCAGGGTATGATTCGACCAAATTTGTAAAAGCGGATAAAGAGCTTGCCTTGACTACATTTACCCAAACAATGGCGCTAAATATGGGGATCCAGGATGATCCTGCTGCTATACGGGCCATGTTTAATTACATTCCAGCAATGGTCGTGCTGGATTATGATGGTTACTACATTTTGGCGAATGAAAATGAGATGACTGGTGATCTTGAAGATTCAATCCGGCAAGTTTGGAGTCCAAAAAAGCCCTATACATATTCTGATTCAAATGGTAACAGTATTAACTTCACACTTGATGGGTATGTGTATGCCTATGATGCAGGCTTGGGCATGTGGGTTGAAGGTTTCCAGAAAGAACTCGCCTCCAGTACACAAATCCCTCTGCTTCAAAATGCCGAGACGTTTGAGCAGATCAGACGAAGTCGTATCGTGACAAGTGTGCAGGAAGATTTGGCAGATGTTATTAACCGGCATAATGAGTTTGCAAGAAGGAATGGTGTTTCCTATACCTTTACCATGCCTTTGATTTCTCAGGAAGATTGGTACAATTCGATTAATGACACGGGGCTTATGGCTTTTATTCAGGGAATACCTGTAGGTAACCAAAAGATTAACAATTATGCCATTGGTGGTGGCAGACTGGTGAAGAAAACAGCGATCGTTGGCGGAGTGGATCCAGTGAGTGGAATTAAATACTATTATCCTTCCACATGTAACAATGGCTATAGAGCCGAAGAAGTGTTTACAAATGCTAAACAAGCGGCAGCGCAAGGTTATTTTGAGTATAACTGTTCCATAAATTAAAGGCAGTTTGTTTGTAATATAAAAGCGAGGTTGCGTGAGATGTTTACATTACTTTCAGAAAAGGCGACACCTGTGCTAAAATAGGGTTTCGGAACAATAGTAATGTCCAATAGATAGGAGCAACCTCATCTTATGAGTTTATTGTCAGTAGAGAACGTGAGTCACAATTTTGGAGACCGCACGTTATTTAAAAATGTATCTTTTCGTTTACTTGCTGGAGAGCGTGTTGGCCTTGTTGGTGCAAATGGTGTAGGCAAGTCCACACTGATGAACATCCTTACCGGGAAATTGTTAAAGGACGAAGGGAAGGTTGAATGGACCCCCAAAGTTCGTTATGGATATCTGGATCAGCATACCAAGCTCACGCCTGGAAAAACGATTCGTGATGTGCTTAAGGATGCGTTCCTGCCCTTGCTTGAGTTGGAAAAGGAAATGATGTCCATCACGGATCAGATGGCAGACGCCGATCCGGACAAGCTCGAATTGTTGCTGGAAGAAATGGGTGACATTCAGGAGCAATTGGAGCAAGGTGATTTTTATCTGATTGATGTGAAAGTGGAAGAGATGGCAAATGGACTGGGCTTGTCCGCCATCGGTCTAGATCGTGACGTGGCCGCGCTTAGTGGTGGTCAACGTACGAAGGTATTGCTTGCCAAGCTCTTACTGGAGAAACCAACTGCACTTCTGCTAGATGAGCCGACGAACTATCTCGATGTGGAACACATCGAATGGCTGACGCGTTACCTGAAGGATTACCCGTATGCGTTTATTCTGATTTCGCATGATACGGAGTTTATGAATGAGGTCGTTAATGTTATTTATCATCTGGAATTTGCCAAGTTGACGCGTTATGCAGCGAACTATAACAAATTCCTTGAAATGGCCGACATGAATAAGGCGCAGCATATTGATGCTTATGAGAAACAGCAGGAGTTTATCAAGAAGCAGGAAGATTTCATTCAGCGGAACAAAGCCCGCGCTTCTACTTCCGGTCGTGCCAAGAGCCGTGAGAAGCAGCTCGGCAAGATTGAACGGATTGATCGTCCAGACGAAGCAGCTAAACCCACATTCAAATTCAAGGATGCCCGGGCGAGTAGTAAAACCGTCTTTGAGGGTATTGATTTTGAAATTGGATATTCATATGCATTATTGCCTAAAATGACGATGACGATTGAGCGTGGCGAGAAAATTGCCATTGTTGGATGTAACGGTGTAGGTAAATCCACATTGCTCAAGACTATTCTGGGGAAAATCCCACCTATCAGCGGTAAGACTTTCTTGGGTGATTATCTGGAAACAGCCTATTTCGAACAGGAAGTACGTGCAGGTAATATTACTCCAATCGAAGATGTGTGGAACGAATTTTCTCATCTGACACAGAATGAAGTCCGGGGGCATCTCGCACGTTGTGGATTGAAAAATGAGCATATCACCCGCCCGCTTAACGCGCTTAGTGGTGGTGAACAAGCCAAAGTTCGTCTCTGTAAACTTCTGATGCGTGAAAGTAACTGGATTTTGTTCGATGAGCCTACAAACCATTTGGATGTAACGGCTAAAGCAGAGTTGAAACGTGCCTTGCAAGAATTCAAGGGTACCGTACTGCTCGTATCCCATGAACCTGATTTTTATGAAGGTTGGGTTACCAAAACGTGGGATGTTGAAGCTTGGTCCGAAAAACAATAACGTAATAAATGGAAATGTACGGTGACAAAAAAAGGTGTCTATGGTAACATAGGCTACAGCTTCATATGAACACTAGGGGGGCCGCACGATGCGGCTGAGATGGAAGAATGCGATTCCGGACCCTTCGTACCTGATCTGGATCATACCAGCGTAGGGAAGTGGCGCGTTTCAACTAATGACAAAGAGCTTTATCGATGACTTTGCGATATTGCCTGCAAGATAAATCATGCAACTCTATGTAACAGCGTTGCGACTATGGATGATTTCTATAGTTGTTATGCGTTATGTATAAAGTAATTGCATTGAACAGTCATTCAGTTGATCCATGAATTCTAAATTCGTGGCCACTCCCCTACGGGAGTGGCTTTTTTTGTTTTGTATTAGCTTAAATCATGCAAAAGGAGGGCGAACGGGACGGCAATCTTCCACGAACATGTAACTACAAGATCATTCGAACTGCATGTGGTTTCACCAGATACAGGAGACATGGACTCTTTTCTGAATATTGCTAAGGATATATGGCGGTGGGTCGATTATATCCACATTCGGGAAAAAAAGCTTCCTCTTGAGCAACAGATGTATTGGGCGCAAAGTCTAAAAACAGAAGGTGTTCCATCTAGCCGAATCATTATAAATGGCTCAGATCAGCTGTACCAACATACGTCGCTTGGTGGTGTCCATTGGGGTCAATCAGTTATTCGCAGTTACGATAAGGATGAGTTAAAGAGAGACGATCGGCTCCGCGTAGGCATATCGGTTCATTCTCTGGAAGAAGCAAAAATTGCTGAAGAACGTGGAGCGGATTATCTTTTTTATGGGCACGTCTATGCTTCAAATAGTAAACCTAATTGCGAATCAAGAGGGCTTAGTGCGTTGGCTGAGGTATGCTCCAATGTTTCAATTCCGGTGATCGCGATTGGCGGGATTAGTTCTGAGAAAATTGCTGCCATTCGAACTGCTGGTGCCAGAGGAGCAGCTGTGATTTCAACGATTTGGTCGAACGATGAGCCGAAACTGGCCGCGGCTTCATTGCGACAGGCGATCGAGGATTCAGAGAGGTATGTTGAACCAGGGAGATGAGACCATGAGAGAGGAAGCAAGAAGTCGAAGCAGGAATCGTTCAGGCTATCATCCAGGAATAGTATCGGGAAGTAAAGTTGGAGCGGAAGTTCGAGGCAAGCTTCATGCAGAAACCATTATTGTAGGCGGAGGAGTTATCGGTTGTGCCATTGCATGTGAACTTGCTAGCCGAGGTCATGATGTTCTTCTGGTTGAGCGGGCGCGGATTGCTGGAGGAACTTCCTGTGCAGCTGCCGGGATGCTTGCTGCTGACAGTGAGGAATTCACTCATGCTGTAATGGCGAAGCTTGCACAGAAGAGCAGAGCTTTGCTTCATGAGCAGAAGGAACGAATCAGTTCGCTTAGCGGAGTGGAGATGGGGCTGCAACAGCATGGTTTTATTACTCCTTTTCGTTCATACAGTGAGGTCCGCAGTTACAAAAACAATCGATCGTCTACCTTATCTACAGAACATATTTGGTGGGATCGAGTCGCTGTCCAACAGGAAGCTTCATGGTTAAACAGAGATACGTATGGTGCATATTACAGACCTTCCGAGAGCGAGGTTCTTCCCGTCAATCTAACACAAGCTTATATCAGATCAGCTCAAGCCATGGGTGCGAGGGTGATGGAAGGTGTACAGGATGTCCGTTTGTATACGGATATGAACGGTGTGCAAGGGGTTGAGACTTCAATAGGAACGATGACATCGAGAAATGTCATTATTGCTACAGGGTTACATGGTGAAGAATTGATGAGACAAGTGGGTCTGAAATCGCCTGTTTTGCCTGTGAAAGGGGAGATTGCAGCGGTGCAGTTTTCACCCCATCATGTCGGTTACAGACCTGACAAAACGGTGTATGCAGAGGATATATATATTGTTCCCAAAGCCAATGGAGAAGTATGGCTCGGTGCAACAAGCCTTCCAGGAAGAACAGACATGAAAGTTTCGGTCCAAGGTATTCAGAAGTTGCTTACAGCTGCGACAAATTGGGTTCCTGGCATGAAGGAAGCGCATTTTATCCGAGCGTGGGCTGGTGTTCGTCCCTCGACTCCGGATGGATTGCCGTATGTAGGGGCTTGTGAAAGTGTTCCGGGTTTATTCGCTGCTTTTGGACATTATCGTAACGGAATATTGCTTAGTGCAATTACAGCCAGCCTCATGGCTGACTTGATTTGTGGCAAAACCTCGGAAGAACTTGGGATTCAAGCTCTTAGTCCAGAACGTTTGAACAGAAAGGAGATGTTGCAGTGAACATCATTGTCAATGGACAAACCATGCAAATTGAAGATAGCTTGAATCGTGTAGACAAATTGCTCCATTCATTTAATTTGCAAGTGAAAACCGTCGTGGTTGAATTGAATCGTCAAATTTTAACGCGGGAATATCATGAAACGACAGCGTTAAGAGACGGAGACCGAATTGAAATTGTACATTTTGTGGGAGGCGGTTGAGCTATGTTGAGGATTGGAAATTATACGTTTGAATCTAGATTGCTGCTAGGTACAGGCAAATTTTCAGACTTGGAGGTGCAGGGCCAGGCGGTTGAGGCCTCAGGTACGGAAGTTTTAACGTTTGCAGTTCGGCGATTGAATCTGGAAGATCGCAACAAACAGCACTTTCTGGACACACTGGATTTGAAAAGGTATACCCTGCTTCCCAATACAGCCGGTGCTTCAACAGCAGAGGAAGCTGTGCGAATCGCTGAACTTGCTCGAGCGTCAGGACTTTGTGATATGATAAAAGTAGAAGTTATCGGCGATGGAATCACTTTGCTTCCTGACCCAATTGAAACCTATAAAGCTTGCGAAATCTTGCTTGAAAAGGGCTTTACGGTACTGCCTTATATCTCGGACGATGTTATTCTGGCCAAGCGATTGCAGCTACTCGGCGTACATGCTGTTATGCCTGGAGCTTCACCCATAGGTGCGGGGAGAGGGATTATTAATCCCTATAACCTGGAGATTATTATTGAACAAGCCGTCGTTCCTGTTATTGTGGATGCAGGACTTCGTGCACCTAAAGATGCTGCTCATGCGATGGAGCTTGGAGCTGACGGTGTATTGTTAAATACGGCTGTCTCCGGATCCGGAGATCCCGTGAAGATGGCGAAGGCAATGCGAATGGGGGTTGAAGCAGGCAGACTGGCTTATGAGGCAGGCATGATTCCCGTTAAGCGCTATGCAGCAGCGAGTAGTCCGGCGGAAGGAATGGTTCATACATGACTAATCAGACACAATCTTCTGAACAGGGAGACCGCTATTCCAGACAGGAACGGTATGCACCTATTGGTAAGGAAGGTCAGCATAGATTGAATAACAGTAAAGTATTAATTGTTGGAGCGGGCGCGCTTGGTACGGGCATTGCTGAAACACTGGTACGTTCAGGAATTGGCCATATTACCATTGCAGATCGTGACTATGTGGAGTGGAGCAACCTACAGCGACAGCAATTATATATAGAGCAAGACGCGATTCAGCGAATCCCCAAAGCGATGGCAGCAAAGAATCGTCTATCTGACATTAATTCTACTGTTGAGGTTGTAGGCAAAGTGATGGACGTCAGAGTAGATGAACTGGAGGAATTGGTTCAAAACGCAGACTTGATCATGGATGCAACAGATAATTTTGATACCCGGCTATTAATAAATGATATGTCACAGAAGTATCGTATTCCCTGGATTTATGGGGGATGTGTGGGGAGTTATGGAATTACCTACACGTTTCTGCCTGGAGAAACGCCTTGTTTAAACTGTTTGTTGGGTGAGGTTCCGTTAGGTGGGGATACCTGTGATACGTCAGGCATTATCCCTCAGGCGGTGCAGATGGTTACGGCTAATCAGACTACCGAAGCGATGAAGCTTCTCAGTGGTAATTCAGGTGCATTGAGACGCAAGTTGTTATCATTCGATGTGTGGAGAAATGAATACATATCCATTAACGTCGACGGTGCCCGAAAAGAAGATTGTCCTTCCTGCGGAGTAAAGGCTAACTTTCCGTACCTCTCTGCCTCAAATCTGGAGAAAACAGACGTATTATGTGGCAGGGATACGGTACAGATTCGCCCTTCACGGCGGATGAATCTGGATCTACAGCATACGGCTGATCGTCTCGGCAAGCTGGATGAAGGCAAAGTGGAGGCTAATGCATTTTTGGTTTCTTTTACAACTGGATCACACAGGATGGTCATTTTTCAGGATGGTCGTGTCCTTGTTCATGGAACAAAAGACACGGCAGAGGCGCGTACGCTGGTTCACCGGTACTTTGGTTAGAGAAAAATCAAATGATTGTTCCGAGTCCGTTCCTTCCGGGAATGGACTTTTTCATTTTACGGCATGATAAACATACAACAATGCTGCGAAGCACAGTGGTCACAAGTATGTATGTGGAGACTAAGTGTAGTCTTAACCAGCAAATGTAGCAGCGTATAAGACAGGCCGGGTGAAAAAAATGAAAACATCCATATTACTGGTTGGCAGGGGCGATCTGGTTTCTTTTATTCAAGGCATATTGTGTGCTGAAGGGTACCAGGTCGAGCAAATGGAATGGACAGATCTGAACCGTCTTTCTGAACCAACACTCACGAATCTCAATATGATCATATTAATAAATGAAGGATGTCATGAAGATGCCCTGAAAAATGGACTAGAGTCATTTGTGCACATAGGAGTCACATCTCCATTGCTTGTAATAACTCCCAAGATATCACCTGAATTAATTGTGGAATTGCTCGATTACGGCGCTAATGATGTGATGGAAGCACCTATTCACGGCAATGTGATGATGGCCAGAATACGGAATCTTTTACGTGTGTTCTCACATGTTTCACAGGAAGATGAAGAAGTCATTGTAGTTCATGACCTCAAGGTCAATCTGCGTTCACGCCGTGTAAGTCGTGCAGGCGAATACCTGGTATTGACTCCGAAAGAATACGAATTGCTGGAATTTTTGGCCCGTCATGTGAATGAGGCGTGTCCCCGGAGCGTTATTTTAAGGGAAGTATGGGGGTATGATTTTGCAATGGATACCAATGTGGTGGATGTGTATATCAAACATTTACGAGTGAAGGTGGATAAGGGGAGGAGTGTCAAATTAATTCATACCGTTCGTGGAGTGGGTTATATGCTTCATACCCAATAAAAGAGGTCGTCTCAACGAACTGTAGAGTCTGTTTTCCACATAAATCCTGTTTGTACAGAGAACTTCATTGGGTAAATATAAAAGGACCGGATCATTAGATCCGGCCCCACTCGCTTCGTTATTTCTAAAATATGAGCTACAGTACGCGGCGAGCTTTAATATATGTTTTCTTCCAGTTCCCCGAGTTCAAGTCGGAGAGAGTTACACCTGGTGATCCGTACGTGTGCAGAACTTTTCCGTCGCCTGCATATACGCCTACGTGAGTAATATTGGAGCCTGTGGAGCGACTACCGCTGGAGAAGAAGACCAGATCTCCAACTCGCAGATTTGCTTTGGACACAGCTACGCCTTCTTTGGATTGCTTAACGGATGTACGCGGCAAATCAACACCATACTTTTTAAAGATGTATTTCATAAATGAAGAGCAGTCAAAATTTTTGGTAGTAGAAGTTGACGCACCAAATTTATATGGAGTTCCTGTAAAGGTTTTACCATAGTTCACGATTTGTTGTCCTGTGGATACAGAAGCGCTTGCTGCCTGTGCAACAGGTGCATTAGTCATTAATACAGCTCCAAAACCTAGTGTAGCGCACAACCCGACGGTTACGGCCTTTTGGACAAAGATGTTTGTTTTCATGTGAGTACCTCCAAAATTCGTTTTCGTTTAGTTGCTAGAGCGAGTATAACAGCTTTGTAACAGCCTAGAAATTGGATGGAACCTTCTCCTCCCTAGGGCCGCAACGTTTTGGGTTTGTTTATTAAAATACCATTAAAAATGTCAAAAAATTAATCATTGACGAACCTCAAATGCTACAAACATAAGAAAGACCCTTGATATATCAAGGGTCTTTGCTGTTTTATTTGCTTATTTTTAATCTAAATCATTGGTTACAAAAACGTAATAAGTATAGGCAGAAGGTTAATCTTTGCTCTGAATAATGAGTAATAACCCACTATCGATTGATACGGTGCCAGACTTTCCAAGCAGTTTGTTGCTAATCCCCAAAGACTGTCCCATGCGTATAGTAGCTTGATCTAGCGGGTACATGAAACCTTCCAGTGTAATACCTGTTACTTCATTAGTAAGTGGGAGCAGGGAGATGTACTCATATCCACGGTCTTCCACAAAAGCTTCGGAGGTCGTTAGCATCATATAATTGTGTTCATCCTGCAGAGTACAGGAAATATGATGCTGCATAGCGCGGACCATAATATGTACGTTAGCCAGCGTATGATCCATGCGTGTGCCCGTTGCGCCCAACATAAGAATGTCAGTAGGCTCAAGATCGAGTGCTGTTTCAAATGCCATCTCGGTATCCGTCAAATCCTTAAGCACAGGATCGCAGGTGATTATCCGTTCACTGTTATCTCGCACACGCTCCAGTTCCTGCTCGGTAATAGAATCGAAATCTCCTACTGCGATATGTGGCTGAATTCCGTTTTCTATTAAGAATAACGCCCCACGATCGGCTGCGATAATGATGTCATCCTTACCGATTTCTTGTAGAAATTGAGGAGAGAGGTTTCCGCCTGTGAAAATAACAATTCGTTTCTTAGTCATTCTATTTCATCCTTCCTAATCAATAAAGAAACAATTCACTTCTAATTAAGGTGTTAGAATGATGCAAAAATCATTCACAAAACCAGTATAATCCACAAAATGTGGTTGCACAATTTCGGCATGCGCGGATACAATGGGTAGAGCGACATGGAGATGACTTGAAAAGTGAGGTTTGAACAGGTTGGACTTGCACATTTTTGAAGTATTCAGCATTATAGGTACCATTGCATTTGCAATGTCCGGAGCTTTTGTGGCGATGGAAGAGGAATATGATATTTTGGGCGTACTTGTACTGGGACTCGTAACCGCATTTGGAGGCGGAGTCATTCGTAATGTTCTCATTGGTGTACCCGTAACGATGCTGTGGAGCCAGGGAATGCTGATTATGCTCGCCCTAATATCTGTAGCGATTGCATTTGTACTACCTCTTAAGTGGATTGGTCACTGGAAGCGGACAGAAGCGCTGTTCGATGCGATTGGACTTGCAGCATTTGCGATTCAAGGAGCATTGTACGCGGCCAATATGGGACATCCCATTAGTGCGGTTATTGTAGCCGCAGTAATGACCGGTATAGGCGGAGGAATCATTCGTGATCTACTGGCAGGCAGGAAGCCATTGGTACTGCGCGATGAAATTTATGCGGTGTGGGCAATAACAGCTGGTTTTGCCATAGGTATGGGATGGTTCACAACGAACGTTGGACTGTTAATATGTTTCGCTGCAGTTGTGTTCTTCCGGATGTGTTCTGTTCATTATAAATGGAAGCTGCCACGTCGTTCTCTGGTACAGACGGAGAGTGTGAAACCTCAGATAGCACCAACGCCACTTAACCGCACCTTGAGTAAGGGGGAATAACATGATTAACGTTTTGTTTGTATGTTTGGGTAACATATGCCGCTCACCAATGGCTGAGGCTGTCCTCCGACATAAAGTGAGTGAAAGAGGACTTGATCAGCAGATTTCAGTGGACTCAGCAGGTACAGGAGACTGGCATGTTGGCAAACCACCTCATGAGGGGACTCGATCATTGCTGGATTCATATCAAATTTCTTATGCCAATATGGCGGCAAGGCAATTTGCGAGTGCGGACTTCACACATTTTAATTACATTATATGCATGGATGATTCCAACGCAGCTAACGTAAGAAGTGTAACAGGTGGTGAAGATGCGGAAATTATCAAGATGATGGATCTGCTGCCGGACGAGACGCTCCGTGAAGTACCCGACCCGTATTATACAGGGAATTTTGAAGAAGTGTACAGACTGGTTGATGCAGGTTGTGACGTGTTGCTGGATCGGATTGAAAAGGAACATTCATTGACATAACAATTTTTACATTTGCTTGAAATGACAAGTTTGATACAAGAGAAGAAGCTGGAACGGACAAGCAGGAGAGAACCTGCTTCTTTTTTTGAGTATTGGTGTAAGCGTTATCATAAAATTGTAAAACAAAAGCGGCATTTCAGCCGCCTGTTCAATAATTCAATTAATTTTCTTGAAGAAAATAAAGCAGTGCTTCCGGCAGCTCGTTCTGCCAGAATCCCCATTGGTGATGCCCGTCTTTCTCCTGATAGGAGACGAGTGCACCTCGTTTTTCAAGCAAATCCCGTGTATCCCGGTTTAATTGAACAAAATTATACGTGCCGGTATCTGCCTCAAAGGCAGTCTCCTGCAGACCAACAATCATCCAGATTGATAACCAGGACAAGTCTTCAGCTGCAGCGTAAATTTCCTGGGATGCGGAGTAGTAAGCTCCAGACATACTGATGACACGGGTAAACAGGTCTGGATAGAGTAGAGCAAGATGAAGCGAAACGCTGCCACCCAGTGAGTCGCCGGCAAGAATACGTTCCTGCGGAGAGCGGCGAACAGGATATTTCTCTTCTACATAGGGAATAATCTCTTCAGCGAAGCATGAGGTATACGCCTTGAACCGATCGCCGAAAGGGGCGTATTCCTGAGTTCTTACAGACACATCAACCTGAACTCCTACTATAATGAAAGGTTCGGCTCCCTCGTCGAGAATGATGCGGTTGGCAGTGGTGGCGATACGTCCAAAGTTGAAGAATTCTTCACCATCCTGACAATAAACGACAGGGTAGGATAACAATTCGTTATAGCCTGGGGGAAGATAAATTCGTAGTGTGCGCTTCTCTCCCAGATAGCGGCTCTCAATCTCTTCCTTCACAATCGTGCGTTTCAAATAGCGGGAATCCGTCATAAAACGTCACCTTTCTCGGTTAATTTTTGCATTCGACCGCGCAATACGGTAAGATTAACCTTGTGCGGGGATAGGTCAAATACGCAAACATGTATTATGCTGTTATACCAATATTAAGCCCCTGTTATACATACAATCCGGAAGGAAACATAAAAAAATTACGGATATCTTTGACGTATGCAGTGAAACAGGTGTATAATAATATTATAACAGCGGAACTTGATATTCAAATTTTTTGTTGAGGTGAAGAAAAAAATGAGCAAGGTTCCTTATGAAGTATATACGGAGGATGTAGAAGCTCTGTCCGTGCTGTCTCCTGATGGCGAAATCGTTAACAAAGACATGATGCCTAAACTTTCCGACGATCAATTAAAAGAAATTATGTACCGCATGGTATTTACCCGTACTTGGGATGACCGTGCAGTAAACCTGGGCCGTCAAGGTCGTCTTGGTTTCTATGCTCCAGTATCTGGTCAAGAAGCTACAATGGTTGGTAGTGAATTTGCAATTGAAAAAGAAGACTTTGTATGTCCTGGCTATCGTGACATTCCGCAACTCGTGTGGCATGGACTTCCTCTTTATCAAGCGTTCCTGTACTCCCGTGGACACCAACATGGTGGACAAATCCCAGATGGCGTTAATGTATTGATGCCGCAAATCATCATTGGTGCACAAATCCTGCACGCAATGGGTATTGCTATGGGTTACAAATTGAAGAAACAAAAACAAGTTGTAATTACGTACACAGGTGATGGTGGTTCTTCAGAAGGTGACTTCTACGAAGGTCTGAACTACGCTGGTGTTTACAAATTGCCTGTTATTTTCTTCGTACAAAACAATGGTTATGCCATTACAACTCCTTTTGCCAAACAAACGGCAGCTCTGTCCATCGCTCACAAAGCGGTAGCAGCAGGTATCAAAGGTGTTAAAATTGATGGTATGGACATCTTCGCAGTTATCAAAGCGGTTCAGGAAGCTGCTGAACGTGGTCGTAACGGCGAAGGCGCAACTCTGATCGAAGCAGTAACTTACCGTTTCCGTCCTCACTCCCTTTCTGACGATGCTTCCAAATATCGTACAAAAGAAGAAGAGGCTGAATGGAATGCTAAAGATCCAATCGCACGTTTTGCTAAATATCTGGAGAAAAAAGGTCTTTGGACTGAAGAAGATACAGCACGTGTGAAAGAAGAAGCAAAAGCAAAAGTGAACGAAGAGATCAAAAAAGCGGAAAAAACCGAGAAAATGACGATTTCAGGCTTGATCGACAGCATGTTCGAACAAACGCCTAAGCACTTGGAAGAGCAAAAAGCTGATTTCCAATAAGTTTTTTCCGATAAAGCATAAACATCCGGGACGGGTTCCCGTGTCCCGGTATACATGTATGAATTCAAATGTGAACTGTCAATGTTTAAGGAGGAAATGAAGCAAATGGCACAAATGAACATGAAAGAAGCAATCCGTGATGCGCTTCGCGTTGAGTTGAAACGTGATCCTAACGTTCTGCTTTTCGGTGAAGACGTAGGTAATGTAGGCGGCGTTTTCCGTGTAACGGAAGGTCTGCAAAAAGAGTTTGGCGAAGAGCGTGTATTTGATACTCCACTTGCTGAGTCCGCTATTGGCGGTCTGGCTGTAGGTTTGGGTGTTCAAGGTTTCCGTCCGGTTGCCGAGATCCAATTCGTTGGTTTTATCTTCGAAGCCCTTGACCAAATGGTAGTTCAAGCAGCTCGTATGCGTTTCCGCTCCGGCGGTAAATATAATTCTCCAATCGTATTCCGTACACCATTCGGTGGCGGTGTAAAAGCGGCAGAATTGCACACAGATTCCCTCGAAGGTTTGCTTACGCAAACTCCGGGTATTAAAGTGGTAGTACCTTCTAACCCTTACGATGCAAAAGGTCTGATGATCGCTTCTATTCGCGATAACGACCCTGTATTCTTCATGGAGCACTTGAACTTGTACCATGCATTCCGTGCAGAAGTACCTGAAGAAGATTACACAGTTGAGCTGGGTAAAGCGAACGTTGTTCGTGAAGGTTCTGATGTAACTATCGTTACTTACGGTATGATGGTTCACACTTCTGTGAAAGCAGCAGAAGAACTCGAAAAACAAGGAATCAAAGTTGAAGTTATCGACCTTCGTACGGTTAGCCCAATCGACATCGATACTATCGTTGCTTCCATTAAGAAAACAAACCGTGCAATTGTTGTACAGGAAGCTCAAAAGAGCGCAGGTGTTGCAGCTGAAGTCATTGCCCAAATCAATGAAAAAGCAATCCTGCACTTGGAAGCACCGGTTCTGCGTGTAGCTGGTCCGGATACTGTATATCCATTTGCACAAATCGAAGATACATGGCTTCCTAACCCAGCACGTATCGTTGCTGCGGTTAACAAAGTCGTAAATTTCTAATTTAATCATCTGACATGCCGCAAGGCGCAGTATGGTGATCCACACCGCAGCGCAAGCTGCACTGTAAACAGCCATTAGCCCCTTGAGTAACAGTTTATTGCACTAGCAGTAACGGTTGTTTCTTGGAGTTAAGGGTTGTTTTCAGGATTGAGACATAATCAAGGAGGTTTTTCAGTTGGCTAAATTTGAATACAAATTCCCTGAACTGGGCGAAGGCCTTCACGAAGGCGAAATCATCAAGATGCACATCAAAGTCGGTGACAAAGTAACTGACGACGACATCATCATGGAAGTACAGAATGACAAAGCGGTCGTTGAAGTACCTTGTCCGGTTAATGGCACAGTAACAGAAGTATTCGCAAAAGATGGCCAAGTTTGCCACGTTGGCGAAGTTGTTGCAATCATCGATGCTGAAGGCGAGCTTCCTGAGCAAGACGACGCTCCTGCAGACGATCAAGAAAAAGATGCAGCTCAAGGCGGAGCTGACACAAGCGGTTCTTCAGCAGCAGCTTCCAGCTCGGATGCAGCTAAAGAAGGCGGAAACAACAGCGTTCCGGCAGTACCTGCCAAAGACGTTCTGGCAACACCAAGCGTGCGTAAATTTGCTCGCGAACAAGGCGTAGACATCGCTCAAGTTAACGGTACTGGCAACAATGGTAAAGTTACTAAAGAAGATGTTGAATCCTTCAAAAACGGTGGCGGTTCTTCCGCAGTGGCATCTTCCGAAGCTCCGGCTCAAGAAGAGAAAAAATCCGCAGCACCAGCAGCAGCTGCAGCTGATCAACGTGTGGAAGAAGAGCGCGTGCCATTCAAAGGTATCCGTAAAGCGATCTCCAATGCGATGGTTAAATCAGCTTACACAGCACCTCACGTTACAATCATGGACGAAGTGGACGTAACTGAACTGGTTGCTTTCCGTACTCGCATGAAACCTATCGCTGAGAAAAAAGGTACAAAAGTAACCTATCTGCCATTCATCGTTAAAGCTCTGGTTGCAGCTTCCCGTGAGTTCCCAGCATTGAACGCTATGATCGATGAAGAAGCTAATGAAATTGTATACAAAAAATACTACAACATCGGTATCGCTACAGATACAGACAACGGCTTGATCGTTCCTGTTATCAAAGATGCTGATCGTAAATCCATCTGGATGATCGCTGATTCCATTCGTGATCTGGCAGCTCGTGGCCGCGATGGCAAATTGAGCGCGAACGAAATGAGAGGAAGCACAATCTCCATCAGTAACATTGGTTCTGCTGGCGGTATGTTCTTTACTCCAATCATCAACTTCCCAGAAGTTGCAATTCTCGGAACTGGACGTATCAGCGAAAAAGCCGTTATCAAAAATGGCGAAGTAGTTGCAGCACCTGTAATGGCTCTTTCCCTGAGCTTCGACCACCGTATCATCGATGGCGCAACAGCACAAAACTTTATGAACTACATTAAACAGCTGCTCGCTAACCCTGAGCTGCTTGTTATGGAGGTGTAAGATATGGTAGTAGGCGACGCTTCTCTCAATATCGACACATTAGTAATTGGTGCGGGTCCTGGTGGCTATGTAGCTGCCATCCGTGCTGCTCAACTGGGCCAAAGCGTATTGATCGTAGACAAATCCGAACTTGGCGGCGTTTGTTTGAACCGCGGATGTATTCCATCCAAAGCCCTAATCTCGGCTGCACACCAATATGAGTCTGCATTGCACGGCGAAGCTTTTGGTATCTCTGCTGAGAACGTAAAAGTGGACTTCAGCAAAACTCAAGAATTCAAAAACGGCGTTGTTAAGAAAATGACTGGCGGTGTAGCTGGTTTGCTCAAAGGCAACAAAGTTGAAGTTTTCAACGGTGAGTGCATGTTCATCAACGAAAACGAAGCTCGTGTATTCAACGATCACGAGTCTCCACGTTACAAATTTAAAAATGCAATCATTGCAACAGGTTCCCGTCCAATCGAGTTGAAACCTTTCCCGTTTGGCGGACGCATTCTGTCTTCTACAGAAGCTCTGAACTTGCCTGAAGTTCCAAAAAGCATGATCGTTATCGGTGGCGGTTATATCGGTGCTGAGCTTGGACAAATGTATTCTAAATTCGGTGCTAAAGTAACAATCATCGAAGGTTTGGATACTGTACTGCCAGGTTTCGATAAAGATATGACTAGCCTCGTAGCTAAAAACATGAAGAAAACAGGCATCGAAATCGTAACGGGTGCAAAAGCTGAAAGTGCTGAGCAAACGGATAAAGATGTAACTGTTAAATATTCCGTAAATGGTGAATCCAAAGAAGTAACTGCAGATTACCTGCTGGTTACTGTAGGACGTCGTCCAAATACAGACGGAGAGCTTGGTCTGGACCTGATTGGCGTAGACGTTGACGAGCGTGGATTCGTTAAAGTTGATCACCAAGGCCGTACTAGCATTCCTCACATCTTTGCAATCGGTGATATCGTATCCGGTCTGGCACTTGCCCACAAAGCTTCTTATGAAGGTAAAGTGGCTGCTGAAGCGATCGCAGGACAACCATCTGTAGTTGACTACAAATGTATGCCTGCAGTTGTGTTCACAGATCCTGAGTGCTCCAGCGTAGGTTACACTGAGAAAGAAGCTAAAGAAAAAGGCTACAAAGTAAAAGCTGGCAAATTCCCATATGCGGGTAATGGCCGTGCTGTATCTTTGAACCACGCTGAAGGCTTCGTGAAAATCGTTGCTGACGAAGAAAGCGGCCTCGTGTTGGGTTGCCAAATCGTAGGTCTGGAAGCTTCCAACCTGATTGCTGAGCTTGGTCTCGCAATTGAAATGGGTGCTACTCTGGAAGATTTGGCGCTGACTATTCACGCTCACCCTACTTTGGGTGAAATCGTGATGGAAGCTGCGGAACTGGTTATGGGTCACCCGATCCACATCATTTCCCGCTAATATAGTCTAAGCTTCGGATTCGTCCGGCATTATACGTAAATCAGAAGAGACGAATGACGTTAACGCGTTGTTCGTCTCTTTTTTCTGAGCAAAAGCGAAGAAATTCAACATACGAGTGTATATGATATGATGAAAAAGTTACACACTCAAAAGTTTTAGTGAATTGATTTTATCCAACAACTCAATTGTGGTACACTGTAGTAATGATCAGTTATGATGTGGCTCCAAGCCAATCACGGTCTATATATTTAGTATTTAAGTTAGTTAAACTAACCTTTTACACGAGAACGTAGAGGACAGAAAAAATCTGTAGAAGCGGAGCTAAAAGCTTTCTGAAGGAAAGCTGCATCGAAAGCATACGCTTCGCCTTTATCCCCGGATTTTATACTTTTGAAAAAGGAAATCAAAAAAATCTGGGGATAACAGCGATCAGAAGGTTGTTCTGTCATCAGAGTGGTAAGTGTAAATATTCTTTAGTTTAGTATGAATAAAAGTGCGAGGGGAATATAATTTGAAAAACTATCTCGATTTATTACAGGATATTCTGGATACAGGCGTGCATAAGGGAGATCGCACTGGCACTGGAACACAATCGGTATTTGGCAGACAACTTCGATATGACCTATCCGAAGGGTTTCCGCTGGTAACCACCAAACGAATCCATCTGAAATCAGTCATTCATGAGTTGTTGTGGTTTTTGAGCGGGGATACGAATATATCTTATCTCAAGGAAAACGGCGTGAAGATCTGGGACGATTGGGCAGATGAGAATGGCGACCTAGGTCCGGTGTATGGATCACAATGGCGTACCTGGGAAGCACCTAACGGAGAGAAGATCGATCAGATTGCAGCCGTTATTGATTCGATCAAAAATAATCCGGATTCGCGGCGTCATCTCGTTAGTGCCTGGAATGTGGCGGAGATTAACAACATGAAATTGCCTCCTTGTCATTTCGCGTTTCAGTTCTACGTGGCTGAGGGTAAACTATCGTGTATGCTTACCATGCGTTCTGTAGATACGTTCCTCGGGCTGCCATTTAACATTGCTAGCTATGCGCTGCTGACACATATGATTGCCCAGCAGTGTGATCTTGAAGTAGGGGAGTTTATTTGGTCCGGTGGGGATGTACACATCTACTCAAACCATGTGGAACAAGTAAAAACTCAATTGGAGCGTGAGCCATTCGCGCTGCCTAAGTTGGTTATCAAGCGCAAGCCGGATTCCATTTTCGATTATACGTTTGATGATTTTGAGTTTGAGAACTATCAGCATCATCCGGGAATTAAAGCCCCGATTGCTGTATAAGAACGTGATTTTCAACAACCTCTAAACAGATGCGGATTGAAGGAGTGTGTAATCTTGAGCATTGAACTTGTATGGGCGATGGGCGAGAATGGCGTCATTGGATTGAATAATTCCATTCCGTGGCGTTTGCCTAAAGATATGGCCTTTTTCAAGCAACGTACGTTAAACAAAACGATTATTATGGGACGCAATACATGGGAGTCCTTTGGAGGTAAGCCGCTTCCGCAACGTCGGAATATTGTTGTAACAAGAGATCTTAACTATCAAGCGAATCAGGCTGAAGTGGTGCATACGATTGAAGAGGGTCTGGAAGTTACAAAAGGCGAAGAGCTTTGCGTCATTGGCGGTTCTCAGGTCTATCGTGAGTTTTTGCCGCTCGCAGATCGTCTGGTGGTAACCAAAATCCATGAGGATTTTGAAGGGGATACCTTTTTCCCGGAAGTGGATTGGTCGGAGTGGGAGCTAACAGAACAGATCGAAGGCGAGCAAGATGAAAAAAATGTTTATGCGTATACGTTTGAGTTCTACGAACGAAAACGGTAAGAGGGACATAAGATGAAGTAAAAGAGCCCAAAATTACGCTATAAACGAAATATAAGGGCGCTGATTTACGAAATATTCGTGAACAGCGTCTTTTCTTTTAAAAATAAAATGAAATAAATACGAAATCACATAAAGATGACATAAATATAACGTTTGATTAACGAAGAAAATGATTGTAATACATAGTCTCTAATCTCTCTTTAGTAAAAAAGTATAAAAATTGTAGGATTTCACCGTTGTAAAGCCCTAAAATCAGTTATTGTTCGGATTTGGTAGCCTAAAAGAATAAAAAATGTTGTTTTCAATGATAAATTACCTTACATTTAAATGACGTTGCTGTCGTTTTTTCATTAATTAAACGCCTGGTTTCGTATAGTCAGACCTCAGAAATAACCATTTTAAGGGTATTGACCATGGGTAGACTTGGACGATATGATGTATAAAATACAAATAATTATTCGGATAATCCATTTAATATTCAGCATGCAAAATGCTACTATAATTGAAATATCTTCGAGAAGATTTTGTGATACAATATACAAAAACTCAAACATGAGTAATCCATTTCATATAGAACCATGCAGATGAAGGGATTAAGACAAGAACGGATGGGGGAAAACGTAAGATGTCTACACCTACTGGATTTATGGAATACAAACGGCAGCTGCCTGCGGACCGCCAACCAGCGGAGCGGGTTAAGGATTGGGAAGAGTTTCATAAACATATGGCTGAAGAAGAGCTCAGAACACAAGGTGCACGATGCATGGATTGTGGTACCCCGTATTGCCATACAGGTATAGATATGACTGGCGGAACGTCGGGCTGTCCTGTGCATAACCTGATTCCAGAATGGAATAATCTGGTGTATCGTGGTTTGTGGAGAGAAGCACTTGATCGTCTGCACAAAACGAATAATTTCCCTGAGTTTACAGGTCGTGTCTGTCCTGCTCCTTGTGAAGGATCATGTACAGTGGGACTTATCGGTGAACCTGTAACCATCAAAACGATTGAAGAAGCGATTATTGAAAAGGGTTTTGAAGAAGGTTGGGTGGTTCCCCAGCCTCCAGAGAAACGTACGGGTAAACGTGTAGCAGTTGTAGGTTCAGGTCCTGCAGGCCTGGCTACGGCAGCTCAGTTGAACAAAGCAGGTCACTCGGTGACGGTATACGAGCGCTCCGACCGTGTCGGCGGACTGCTGATGTATGGTATTCCTACGATGAAATTGGACAAAAACGTCGTTCAGCGTCGTGTTGATTTGTTGGAAGCAGAAGGCATTCAATTTGTAACTAACACGGAGATCGGTAAAGATATTGCTGCGCAGCAACTGGTGGATGATTATGATGCGGTTGTTTTGTGCGGCGGTGCAACCAAACCACGTGAGTTCAACATTGAAGGCAGTGACTTGAAAGGCGTACATTACGCCATGGATTTCCTGAATGGCAGCATCAAAAGTTACTTGGACTCCAACCTGGAGGATGGTAATTACCTGTCAGCACAGGACAAGGATGTTATCGTCATCGGTGGCGGGGATACAGGTTCCGACTGTGTAGCTACATCACTTCGTCATGGTTGTCGGAGCATTACACAATTTGGTACACATACTCAGGCTCCTATGGAAAGGGATCGTATTAATAACCCTTGGCCGCAATTTCCGAACGTATATACTCTCGATTATGCACAGGAAGAAGCGAAAGCATTGTTCGGTGACGATCCGCGTGAATTCTCCATCATGACGACCAAATTTGTGGGTGATGATGAAGGGAATCTCAAAGAACTTCACACCGTTCAAATCGAGCGTATTGTAGATGAGACAGGACGTAAAATCTATCAGCCGATTCCGGGTACAGAGCGCGTTTTCCCAGCTCAAATGGCCATGATTGCTATCGGTTTTGACGGACCGGAACAGACTTTGGTGGAACAACTTGGTCTTGCAACAGACCGTCGTACCAACGTTAAGGCACGTTACGGCAAATACAATACCAATGTGGATAAAGTGTTTGCAGCAGGTGACATGCGTCGTGGTCAAAGTCTGGTTGTATGGGCAATTAATGAAGGCCGTGAAGCTGCCCGTGAAGTGGACAAATACTTGATGGGTGCTACAGTTCTCGTATAACGAGTTAATGAGCCGCATATGGATATGGATTTGCAATTATTGAATAAAATATATAATTGATTCAACAAAACTCTCGCAATTAGCGGGAGTTTTTTGTTGTTTTTATGATTACATGAGTCGTTCAGCTACAATTATTTTAGACAACTGTGAGGTATAGCATTGCTTTTTATCTCATAAAGATTTATTATTACATTATAATCATTATAAATAAGAAGCATAATGACACTTACTTGAAAACTACACAAATTGTGAAATTATAATATCCGGAGGTGCAATCTTTATGGCAAGTAACCGGGACAAATCCATTTCAGAACAGATTGATGACATTAAAAAACAGTTGGTTGCAAAAGGTTATAAGCTGACACAACAAAGAGAAGTTACGGTACGTGTGTTACTTGAACATGAGAAGGATCATTTTAGCGCAGAGGAAGTATTTCTGCTGGTCAAGGAACAATTCCCGGAGATTGGCTTGGCTACCGTATATCGTACGCTTGAACTGCTTAGTGACCTGCAGGTCGTAGAAAAGATTAACTTTGGGGACGGTGCTGCGCGCTTCGACCTGCGAAGTACGGATGGTTCACATCACCACCATCATTTGATTTGCACAGAGTGTGGCACTGTAGAAGAGATTATGGAGGATGGTTTGCTTCGTCTTGAACAACAAATCGAGCGTCAATACGGCTTTGCCGTTACAGACCATCGGCTTGATTTTCAGGGCGTATGCAAAGAGTGTAGAGCGAAGCAGGCTTTGAATGAACAGGCAGCAGGGTAAATCTAATGGGGAGGATGCTCCCGCAACCAAAATCTGATATAATAAGTTTCAGAAGCAAGGGGCTTCCGTGGGCGGAAGGCCCCTTTTTGCCGTCATCTGGACGGTGAAGGAGGAGAGATGGACGGATGAAGACACTGGTTATTGCGGAAAAGCCCGACATGGGCCGAACCATTGCCGCCGTCATAGAACCAAGAGCCAAGAACAATCGCAATTATTTGGAAGGTGAACATTACATTATCACCTGGGCGATTGGTCATCTATTGGGACTTGCTGAACCGGATGCCTATGATTCAAAGTACAAGCGCTGGAATATCGGCGACCTGCCGATCATTCCGGATCAGTTTAAGATCGTACCCAACCCCAGAACGAAAGATCAACTGAAAATGATCGGAGAACTTGCGAAAAGGGCATCGGCCATTGTTAATGCTTGTGATGCAGGGCGAGAGGGACAGTATATTTTTGCCTTAATTCAACAACAGTTGAAGCTGCGTCAGCCTGTCAAACGTCTGTGGATATCGGACCTGACCGCTGAGAGTATTAAACGTGGTTTTGACGGTTTGAAAGACGCCTCGGAATTTGAGAATTTGACCCATGCTGCCAGAGCTCGTAGTGAAGCGGATTGGCTGATTGGCATGAATGCGTCCCGGGCTTTCACTACAAGACATAATGCCTTGCTCTCTGTAGGCCGGGTGCAGACTCCGGTACTGGCCTTGATCTATGATCGGGAAATCGAGATTGAAGCGTTCCAGTCCCAGACTTTTTATGAAGTAGCCGCATGGTTTCGTCAAGAAGGAGTGGAGTACAGGGGATTACGTCAAGGGGACAAGCTGACCGACCCCGCCATTGCTGAATCAATTGCGACCAGTGTGAAGGGGAAGACAGGACAGATTACCAAGTACGAAGCAAAACAGACCAAGGAGTATCCATACAGGTTGTATGATCTGACCCTTTTGCAACGTGAAGCAAATGCGAAGTATGGATATGGAGCGAAGAAAACGTTGGATATTGCTCAAGCGCTTTACGAGAAACATAAAGTGATCTCTTATCCACGGACCAATTCAAACTATGTTACGGAACAGAATATTGAAGGTATGCACAAAACGCTGAATCTGCTTAAAAATGGACCCTATAGTGAACTGGCGCAAGGAGCGAAACCTGAACTTGTTCATAAAGGTAACAAGGGTGTATGTAACCCGTCCAGAGTTGAGGATCACCATGCGATTCTGCCTACATTGAAACGACCGGGTACGTTATCCAAGGATGAACAGAATATCTATGATCTGATCGTAAGGCGTTTCTTATCTCATTTCTATCCGCCAGCAGAGTATAAGCAGCATACCGTGCTCACTGACGTTGAGAAACACCAGTTCAAGACATCTGTGAAAGAACTGCTGTCACTGGGGTGGAAGGTGGTATTGGGGTCTTCAGATCAGGAGCAGACAGGCAAGAAAAAGACAAAGAAAAACAGCAACGAAGAAGAGGAAGCAGAGGAATGGACAGACAAGGCATTTGCTGTTCAACCTGAATTGTCTGTTCAATGTACCAAGAGTGAATTCAAGGAGAAGGCGACACAGCCTCCCAAGAGTTATACTGAGGGAACGTTGCTAAAAGCAATGGAGAGTGCAGGGAAACAGATCGAGAATGAAGAGTTACGTGATGCAATGAAAGACAGTGGACTAGGGACACCTGCGACACGTGCGGCAACGATCGAACGACTCAAAAACGTGGGTTACATTACGATGCAGGGTAAAAAGATGCAACTGACGTTGAAGGGCCGGACAGCCATTGAGTTGATCCGTAAGGCAGGCGTAGATCTGTTAACCTCGCCTGAAATGACGGGCCAATGGGAAAGAAGATTGTACCAAATTTCCAAAGGTGAAGCGGGCCAGGACAAGTTTATGGAGAACGTCAAAAAATTTACGATGTCCATTATTGATAAAGTACGTGTGCAGGCACCGGCACCAGCGGATGCTTTTGGTGAAGATACACGTGGGGGACGGGGTAAAGGCAAGGGAGCCAAAACCCAGAAAACCAGCACCAGGACAACTTCTGCCAAGACATCAGGTACGGGCTCAAGTACCAGTGCGGGTTCGAAGACTTCACGTCAAACGTCAGGAGCTTCATCCAGAACTGGCAGTGTCGCAAACGCGATAGCACAAACTCGATCTTCGACTTCCAGTCAATCGGGCGTTCGAGAAACGCTGGCATCTTGTCCATCACCGGGTTGCACCGGTCAGATCATTGAAGGCAAGAAAGGCTATGGCTGTACACGTTTCAAAGAAGGCTGCGGGTTTGTCATATGGAAAGAGTACGTCGGTAAGAAAATCACCAGTACGATGTTAAAAGCGTTGATTGAAAAGGGAAGTACTCAAGTATTAGCTTTTAAACGAAAAGACGGAAGTACGGTGAAGGCTCGTATTATTTTGCAAGATAAGATAACCGGCAAGCTATCTGCGGAAAAGCAGGATGCATAGGTTTATTGGATGTTAAGGCTGTAAGAAGAATGTGATGCCTGATGGGCCAGCGTCAAATTCAATTACAATAAAATAAGAAAAGGACCCTTATCCAAGGGTCCTTTTTTGTTGCTGCTGTTGTATATTTTCATGAATGACCTTCGGTACCTCTTCCAGGGCCGTGATGGTATACATCGATGTCTCGGGATTAGGTTGAAGCTCTACCATGTTGTATTGCCATTCGTTCGGCTGTTTGATATATATGCTATGGATGCCAGCCGTCACTGCTGGCATGATGTCTGTACGCAGTGAGTTTCCAATCATCCACGTTGCACGACGCTCAAAAGGTCCAGTAGAGAGTATACCTTCAAGCGCTTCAATGTTCTTATGTTGCCGAATGTAGATCCGGTCATCAAAATAAGCCGAAAGCTTCATCTGGTCAATCTTCCGCTGCTGAATTACGGTTTCTCCACCTGTGTACAGGTAGAGGGCGTGTCCAGCCGATTTAAGATTCTCCAGCGTTTCGACCATATGAGGATAAGGCTCAACCTCTTGGTCATATACACTCATCCCCAATTTGGTGAGGTAAGACTCTTCTTGTTGAGAGGTGGGTTTTGAGAACTTCTGGGAGAAGTAACGGTAGGTATCAATAAGGGATTGTGGGAAATGGTGACTTGCAAATCCCAGTTTGTTGACCCCGGTTACATCAATCTCCAGCTGTTTCTCCCTAATTTGTTGAACTGTTAGTGCATGTCCGTCAAACCACTCCTGCATGTTCTCGAAGAATTCACCAAGCACCAGGTTGAAATATTTATTGCAGTACACGAGTGTATCATCTAGATCGAACAAAATATGTTGTTTTATTATTTTCATATCCAATTCACTCCTTGCAGCCAGCAGCACAGTTGTTCATATTTTATATGCGTATATAAGATTCCAGGAACATATTCAATTCAGATACGCCATCTGGTCGAATACTATATTTCTCTTTACGATTACTGCCGAGCAGATGGGTTCGTAGCAGTCCGGCGATGCGTAAAGCCATAACCTGATCTTTAACCATATCCTCGTCTTTACCCAACTCCTCACACATCTCAGCGAGCGACTTCGGTTCACCCGACACGTAACGGAGCAGACGGAGTCTTTCCGGATCAGCCAGGGCATGTGTGAAACGAAGCAGACAGGTTGGTGGTTGGTCTTCATCCTCTTCGGGTGCGTCTACAGGATACTGCATGATCATCATGCCCTCATAGAAGCAGTACATATTAATAGGACGGTTGTGGACGGTTGGAAACAGGATAACTTCATCCAGTCCAGGCATCGGTTCAACCAGAACACCCGCAGTAGCGTATTCAATAAGGAGTTCAGGGCCCATTTTATCAAGCAGTACGCGTTTCTCTTCTGCGTCTTCCTCAAGCCATGTACGATAATCCTCACTCATATTCTGGCAGTAATGCTGATCCCAGAGTCGTAAAAGTGGCACATAGCTATCCCGAATACGTGTAGATTCTTCTATGGTAAGATGGGGCAGCAGAACAGATACGCGTGCGAACAGCTCTTCGGCTGTTAGTCCAGCAAGCATATCCAGAAAATCAATATTCTCATTAGAAGTGTTCCGATAGGCCGCCCATGCAAATAATACATCAAAGTCATCAAAAGGCCAGGTGGCAGCAGGTGCGAGCGCTGCACGAACGTTGGAACTTAGTTTGCCTTCCACCTCAATGATCCATTCGGGGCCAACATCCAGATGTTGAATCCACTTCTTCGTTACATAGACCAAAAAGCTGTTGAGCATTTCATATATCGGTGAAACATCGATTTTAACATGATAAGCCATATGATGCAGAATCCTCCCGTCACATCTAAATGTACGCAGCGACTTAAGTACTATTATGGCTTGTTTTGCAGGGCGTTGTCCACTATAATGTTCAAGTCCAGGGCAAAACCCCTGGCTTAACCATGCATGATCAATAGAATAGATATAACATCTGAAAGGTCGTCAGTGATGGCGATTTTTCTTTGTATGCTTGCAGGAGGAATGATTTTTGTGTCATCTATAACCACCCCAAAATTATCACATTCTACATCTAACTATCTCATTCTGATTACCGTTATTGTTGTGGCGGGGATCAGTCAGGGCCTGTTATTACCGGTGCTCTCGATTTTTTTGGAGCAAAAGGGAGTCTCACCGGGTTTAAACGGTTTGAATGCAGCCGCACTGTACGTTGGCTCTTTTGCCATGACCTTGGTGGCGGAACGATTGCTGGGAGCTATTGGTTTCAAAAAGCTGATTATCGGCGGACTGTTATTTGTCATGATTCCCCTCATTCTGTTTCCTTATTTTCCGGATATCAAAATTTGGTTCATATTGCGTCTCGTCGTCGGAATCGGGGATAGTGCACTCCATTATTCTGCCCAATTATGGGTGCTACTGGTGACCGCACCCGAAAAACGCGGACGTTACATCTCTTTATACGGCATGTCTTATGGTTTAGGATTCAGTATTGGCCCATTGGGAATCAAACTACTTGGTTTTGGAGATGCCGTTCCATTCTGGGTATTATTCGTATGTATGGCTGCTGTACTTATCCTTGTATTAATGAAGCTTCCCGATACGAAGCCGGAAAAGGCCGAACATGGACAACTGCCTGAACGCCGTTTCCGACGAAGTCTGGCCTGGGCATGGTATGCGCTGTTGCCTGCGTTATTGTACGGGTACATGGAAGCCGGGATGAACAGCAATTTTCCGGTATACGGCCTGCGTATTGGTTTGGATGCCAATCAGATATCGTCATTACTGCCTTTTGTCGGAATAGGTGGTCTATTCCTGCAATTGCCTTTAGGCATATTGAGTGACCGTTATGGACGTAAGCAAACATTAATGTTTGCAGGTATTACAGGAGGTATCATCTTTATGCTGGTTCCTGTTGCGGGCACACATTTCTGGTGGACACTTGTGCTGTTGACCATAGCAGGAGGTCTGGTAGGTTCATTTTTCTCGCTTGGCCTGGCCTATGCCGCCGATATTTTGCCAAAAGCGCTGCTGCCTGCAGCGAACGTGGTGGCCTCATTTCATTTTACAATTGGAAGCATCATTGGACCGAATCTGGGTGGCCAAGTGATCAACTGGATTTCACCAGGAAGCATGTTTATTTTGCTTGGATTCATGTATCTTCTTTTTGGTGCAGCAGGTGTATTATTTCGTCGTAAACCTATGCTCGAATCTGTGGTAAAATAGAAGCTGGTGTTCGCATGGAAATTGATGTCCATTTCCGAGTACACTAGTAGTAGGGAAAAACATGGACAAGAGGAGACATCGCGATGATCAGAGTTGAGGGTTTAAGCAAATCCGTTGGAGCGGACCGGGTTCCGGTTCTGCGGGATATACGATTCGATATGCAACAGGGAGAAATGATTGGAGTAGTGGGTTCAAGTGGCAGTGGGAAAAGCATGCTGCTTAAATGCCTTGCTATGATGGAAAAATGGGATAGTGGTCAATTTACGGTGGACGGCGCCGAGATTATAAAAGAAGGTTGGTCCGGAAAACGGAAAATTAAACGGGAATGGGCATACTTGGAACAGAATCCGCAATTGTATCCTAGACGTACAGCTTTGAAAAATGTATTGATCGGTCGGTCCGGTCAAACTCCTTTGTGGAGAATGGTAACAGGTATGGTTCGTTCCGATGATTATATGGGTGCGATGGATTATCTGGAAGGGCTCGGATTGCTGGATAAAGCACACCAGACGGCAGAGAAGCTCAGTGGTGGCGAGAAGCAGCGTGTCGCGATTGCCAGAGCCCTTGCGCATGGTGCCAAAGTTGTTTTGGCAGATGAGCCTGTCATCGGACTTGATCCTCATACAGCAGATACAGTGCTGGAAACGCTGCGCAAATTGTGCGAAGAGGAACGGGCTACCGTGATTGCAGTATTGCCGATTGAGATGGCAGAGAAACATGCGACCCGCATCTGGGGTCTTGCGGAAGGCAAGATTGCTTTTGATATACGTGGACGTCGGTTGACACAGCAAGAAAAAAATATGATTTAAACTATTGAAAAGAGTGATGAATTTGCTTAATTCACGGTGGGGGCGCCTGTTAGCGGGGGGAGCAGT
This sequence comes from Paenibacillus taichungensis, assembly GCF_050994985.1. Lineage (NCBI taxonomy): Bacteria > Bacillati > Bacillota > Bacilli > Caryophanales > Paenibacillaceae > Paenibacillus > Paenibacillus taichungensis. Next base: position 1,833,516 of record NZ_CP194720.1, read on the forward strand.
AAGTATCTTGCTCGGTTCAGTCCTTAGCGGATGTACTGTTATAAGCGATCCTAAGGGTTTGATGAGAAAACCAATGATGTCTACAGACAAGGAAAAATTATTAAATGTGGTTCAGCGGGAACAGCCACCCGAAAGCAAATTGATTCGCCCCAAAGACATGAATAATACCAGTATGATTCGTGTTGAAGACCTGAACGGAGATGGTACTCGGGAAGCCATCGTTTTCTATGAGACTCCGAATGAGAACGTGCGAATTCATGGCATGTTATTGGAGGAGCAGGGGGATTCATGGGTTAAGAAGTTGACATTTGATGTTCCGGGAAATGAACTGCAATCATTCAAAGTATTGGACATTACCAATGATGGGAATCCGGATATTATCCTGGGCGTAAGTTTACAAGAACAGAAAGCGTTAACTGCTTATTCTTATAAAGCCGGAGCACTTGAACAAGTGTTGGGAGGTGTTCCTTATAATCAATATATTATAGATGATGTTCAAGGGAACACCCTCGATCTAAACGGGGACAAGAAAAATGATTTCGCAATCGTATCCCTGAATAATAGCGGATTTGCATCTATTGCGTTATATCAGTACGACGACGGAAGTTTCAAGGAAGTTGATAGAATGCAGACGGACTACACTGTGAAAGAAATATATAATGCTCTCGGTGGTCAGATTGCCAAAGATAAAGTGGGTATTGTACTGGATTCAGAGTTGGATGACCGAAGTACATTTTCACAGATCATATACGTAAAAGATAATAAGTTAGTGAATGCTTTTAAATCGCCTGATCAAACCTACAGAGATGACAAAATTTTAAGCGGTGATGTCGACAATGATGGTATTATTGAGTTTGGCTTGAAGGAAACACCTAAAGGCTGGGAGCATTACGTATTTGATTCCCGGATGTGGTTCTATACTTTCTATCAATGGGATGGCAAGGATGATAAGAAATTTGTCTCATTCCAGTATCGGGATGATGCTGACTTATTCCATTTGAATCTGAAGCCGGAGTGGTATGGAAAGATTACCATCGATACCAAATCGGAAAAGGAAAAATACATCCGTTTTAAAATGATTGATACCGATGAAACCGTAGGTGAAATAAAATATTTCACGCTTTCTCAGTGGGAACAGGAAAAAGGCAAAAGTTGGAAAGAAATTACCCGGACGAATGATCGGGTCATTGCTTCCCGCGGTGCACAACTGGATGCCGATGGTGGATTGCTTGACAATATACCGCAACTGAATAGAAAGGAAGAACTTAATGAGTAAAGTACTTATTCTAGAGGATGAAGAATCCATCCGCAGTTTTATTGTTATTAATTTGAAGAGAAACGGGTTCGAAGTACTCGAAGCGGGAGATGGACACGAGGCGCTTCGCATTTTGCAATCCGTACCAGATATCGACTTGGCTTTGCTGGATGTTATGGTTCCTGGAATTGACGGATTTGAAGTGTGTCGTCGTATTCGTGAAACGAATGAACGTCTGGGTATTATTTTCCTTACAGCCAAAGTACAGGAGCAGGACAAGGTTTATGCGCTCTCCGTTGGCGCGGACGATCACGTAAGTAAGCCGTTCAGTCCAACAGAGCTCATTGCACGCATTCAGTCTTTGCTACGCCGGGTGAACGTTCACCGGGAGACAGCTGCCAAGGTTACATTCCAATCTGGTCCATTTTCTTTGGATCTGATTTCAAAGCAATTCAAGAAGCAAAATGAATTAATTGAGTTAACACCAACTGAATTTTCTTTGATTCAATTTTTCCTGGAAAAAGAAAATACACCGCTTAGTCGAGATGTGCTGCTGGATCATGTATGGGGCAAAGAGTATATGGGTGATCCCAAAATCGTGGACGTAAACATTCGCCGCTTGCGCCAGAAAATTGAGAACAATCCTTCCGAACCTGAATACCTGCAGACTGTATGGGGTCACGGTTACAAATGGAAGGGCCGGGATCAATGATCAAAAAAGGCATCACACGGCAGATTGTACTACATTACTTCATTGTAGTTTTTCTGGCTCTGCTGTTGGTGGAATTCGTATTTATGCTGGCGGTGCAACGATATTATTATGAGAGCATCTACAATACAATCAGTACCCATATCTCCAATTCGAAGGATTTTTTTGAGCCTCTAGCTCGTGAGAGTAATTCGGAAGATGGAAATAATCTGTCCAGATTACTTGTTAATTTGGAATTATCTAATACAGAACTTGAGATTCTGGATCTGAACGGTCATGTGTTAGCGAGTTCGACTGCATTTGAGTCTGACCGGGCCGTGCTGCAAACGAGTGATATCCAACAGGCGTTGAATGGCAGTATGGGACGTTGGGTAGGCAGACAACCAGGTACAGGAGAGCAGGTCATGGCCGTTTCCCACAAGTTTGATCTAGGCGGCGAAAATACGTATGTTATTCGATACCTAACATCGCTCGAAAATGTGAATTCCAAGTTATTGTTCATGGGGATGCTTGCGATTGCAGTAGGTGTTGGCGTACTGGCAATCGTCTTGATCATCAGTATAGGTATGGCCAATTCCATTGTACGACCGATTAACAACATTACGGCGGTGTCCGCTCAAATGGCCCGAGGACGTCTGGATGTCAGAGTTAAGGGAAACTACAAACATGAATTAGGCGAACTGGCATCTACTTTGAATTTTATGGCACATGAAATTGTACGCAGCAATCAGATCAAAGACGATTTTATTTCTTCCATTTCTCATGAATTGCGAACGCCCCTGACCAGTATCAAAGGGTGGAGTGAGACGCTGGACTCCGGTGGATACGATCCGGATGAAACGAGAATTGGAATGAGTATTATCTCTAAAGAAACGGAGCGTCTGATCGGACTTGTAGAAGAGATGCTCGATTTCTCCAAATTGCAGCAAAATCAGATGAAGTTGGTGAAAGGAACCGTCAGCATTCGTGAGATTGTTCAGGAAACCATGTTGAATGTTTGGGCAAAAGCTGAGCAAAAACAGATACATCTCAAGTTAGAAAGTGATGAAAATCGTGCTTTCAATGTTTTTGGGGATGGTAACAGATTGAAACAAGTTTTCCTGAACATTGTAGACAATGCGATCAAATTCTCGCATGAGAATTCCTGGATCTTTTTATCGGTCAAAGAAGAAGACGGGCAGATTATAGCTGCTGTTCAGGATACGGGTATTGGTATCAGTGAAGAGCATTTAATCAAGGTGCGTGATCGCTTCTTCCAGGTCGATCACCAGAACGGTGGAACAGGGCTTGGACTTGCTATTACGCAGGAATTAGTAGAATTGCATGAGGGAACAATTATCATGCAAAGTGAACTCGGGACGGGAACAACGGTGACGGTGACGTTACCAGCTTTACCGGAGGAAGAGACGGTGGAGGAAACCATAATGCAGACTGATGAAGCCGAAGAAAGTGTCGATGCGAAGTTAACTCAAGCAGAATCTGATCCGAAAAAAAATTGATTTCTGCATAAATTTGTTTTCGCAACAAAAAGGCGAGCCATATATGGCTCACCTTTTTTTTATGCTTATGAAGAAAGTTCACCAGCGCGCAGACGCCCGCTTTTTTCGTAAACATCTTTCAGCATGCGTACAGGTTGTGTGCGCACAGCCGGTTTGGCGGAGACAATCTCATTCGGTCCGACAACCACGATTTCATCCGCCGTTCCTTTGACAATGGCACCATCTTTGATAATGGCACCTTCACCAATGATGGCGCGTTCGATGTGAACACCGCGGCCTAACCGTGCATTCGGCATGATCACGCTGTCTTTAACCTCAGAACCTTTACCAACTTCGGCTCCGCAGAAAATAACAGAACGCTCAGCCCGGCCATCAATGGCACAGGATTCATGGATCATGGAATGCAGGAGCTCAGCACGTGTCTGACGTGCTTTGTATGCACTTGGTTTAGTTCTCCACTCACGAGTAAACATCGGCCAGTCTTCTTTTTGCAGGCTCCAGTCTTCATCGTTATGAAGCAGATCCATGTGCGCATCCCATAAACTCTTCACGGTACCCACGTCTTTCCAATAACCATTGAAGTTATATACGAAGAGAGGGGTGTTCTCATTCAACATTTGAGGAATCACATCTTTACCGAAGTCATGGCTGGATTCCGGATTAGCGGCATCTTCGAGCAAGTGGCGCTTCAGGTATTCCCATTTGAACATGTAAATGCCCATGGAAGCCAGATTACTTTTCGGTTCCGCCGGTTTCTCGGCAAACTCGGTAACTCTCAGATTCTCATCCGCTGCCATAATGCCGAAGCGATGGGCTTCTTCCCATGGAACTTCCATAACGGAGATCGTCGCTACCGCTTCATTAGCGGTATGAGCTTCCAGCATTTCACGATAATTCATATGATAGATATGGTCACCCGACAAAATTAGAACATTTTCGGGGTTTTGTTGGTCAATATAGTCAATATTTTTATAAATAGCATCCGCGGTTCCCAAGTATTCGTCATTTCCTGTATGATAAGATGGAAGTAAGGAAATTCCTGCCTCACTTGAAGTACCATGTCCCCAAGGTTCTCCTCCACCAATGTGATCATGTAATGAATCAGCTTGATACTGCGTCAGAACACCTACGGTGTCGATGCCTGAGTTTACGCAGTTGCTGAGAGGAAAATCGATAATCCGGTAGTGCCCGCCAAACGGTACAGCGGGTTTTGCGATACTTGAGGTTAAAGGGGCTAATCGCTTCCCTTCTCCTCCCGCCAACAGCATAGCGATGCAATCTTTATTAAACATAATCGTTTCCCTCCCAAGATATTTGTCCAGTGTAGTACATACATAAACGCAATGCGGAGCTATTGAAACGATGTATACTGTAAAAATCCTGAAAAATTACAACATTTTTTTACACACCGCATTTTTCTTTTCAACTTGGCTAGAATGGGGTAATGGTTAATGTTATATCTATTTTCTGGAGAAGAAGGTGATCTCTTGGCCATTCAACCGTTAACAAACCCGGAAATTTCACCGGAGCACATTTATTTGTTTCATGAAGGAAGCCTTCATCACAGTTATCGAATAATGGGCGCACAGCCTGCGATCGAAGATCATCGTCAGGGGTATCGTTTTACCGTGTGGGCTCCGAATGCCACAGAAGTTGGACTGGCTTTAGACCGTAATGGTTGGAAAGGTGAACAGGAACCTTTATATAAGATACCCGATTCTGGATTTTGGAGTCGTTTTATTCCTGAAATCAGTGAAGGAACTTTATACAAATTCCGTATATTAACGGAAGATGGTACTGAATTGCTTAAAGCAGACCCTTATGCTTTCCAGGCGGAAGTTCGTCCGCGTACGGCATCGGTCACCAGCTCCATTGAAGGTTACAAATGGAATGATGGCGCATGGAGACGCAAACAACGAGGCGTGTATAACAAACCTCTACATATTTATGAAATGCATGCTGGAACCTGGAAACGGAAAGAAGACGGAACTCTTTACAGTTATCGTGAACTTGCGGAATTGCTTGTTCCTTATTTATTGGAGATGAAATATACCCATGTTGAGATGATGCCCCTGAGTGAACATCCTTACGACCTTTCGTGGGGGTATCAGAACACTGGATTCTTTGCGCCAACCAGCCGTTATGGGCATCCTAAAGATCTGATGTATTTGATTGATACGCTACATCAGGCAGGTATAGGCGTATTGCTTGATTGGGTCCCCGCGCATTTTGCCAAGGATGCTCATGGCTTGCGTTTGTTTGATGGAACGCCCTTGTATGAATATGCAGATCCATTGTTAGCAGAGAGACCAGGTTGGGGCACACTTAGCTTTGACTACTCTAAACCTGAAATTCGTTCGTTTTTGATCTCGAATGCGTTGTACTGGATGGAGATGTACCATTTCGACGGACTTCGGGTCGACGCCGTAACCAGTATGCTTAAGTTGGATTTCGAAAAGCAGCCAGGTCAATACCGAACGAATAATGAAGGTGGCCTGGAAAACAAGGAAGCTGTTGCTTTTTTGCAGCAGTTGAATGAAACAGTCTTCAAGTACTTTCCCTATGCGCTGATGATGGCAGAAGAATCCAGTGCATGGCCAATGGTTACTTCACCAGTAGATCAGGGTGGGCTAGGTTTCAACTACAAATGGAACATGGGTTGGATGAACGATACACTTGATTACATGGAATCCGATTTTCACGAACGTCCTTCCAAACATCATTTGCTGACATTCCCGGTCGTATACTCCTTTGCTGAAAATTACGTGCTTCCTCTGTCTCATGACGAGGTCGTTCATGGCAAAAAGTCGCTCCTAGACAAGATGCCAGGAACATACGAGCAGAAGTTTGCCGGCATGCGTGCCTTCATGGGGTACTTTATGACTTTCCCAGGCAAAAAACTGCTGTTTATGGGTGGAGAATTCGGCCAGTTTATCGAATGGAAAGATGAAGATCAACTGGACTGGTTTTTGCTGAACTACGACAGTCACCGTAAACTCCACAAGTTTGAGCGGTATCTGTCCGAGCTATACTTGGGCGAAAAAGCTTTGTGGGAGCTTGATCATTCCTTTGACGGTTATGAATGGATCACTCCGGATGATCAGGACCAAAGTGTCATTTCATATGTGCGCAAAGGAAAAAAACCTGCGGATACACTCCTTGTGCTCATTAACTTTCAGCCAGTCAAGCGGGAGCGTTACCGGATTGGTGTCATGCGTCCCGGTATGTATACCGAAGTTCTGAACAGTGATCATTCCGATTACGGCGGATCAGGCATTATCAATGATATGCAGCTTACTACTGAAAAGATTCCTTTTCATGGGCAACCACATAGTTTGGAAGTTGTTTTGCCACCGCTAAGCGTAGTTATTTTAAAAAAGAACACACGTCGGAAAACGGATGCATTGCCCCTTGAAGTTCAATCCGTTAGAGCAAAAGCCAGTACCACTAGAACCAGTAAAACCACAGAAAGCACTACAGTTAAACCCAAAAGGAGGACGAAGGCATGAATATTCTATTTGCTGCTGCTGAAGTACATCCATTTATCAAAACAGGAGGCCTTGCTGACGTCATCGGCGCATTACCACAGGCATTAAAGAAGAGTGGGGCAGATGTTCGTGTCATTTTACCCAAATATAAGGGCATTCCGGATGAGTATAAAGAGGCAATGGAGTCTATCATTACGACAGATATTCCTCTTGGTTGGCGCAGACCGTATTGTGGAATAGAGATGCTTGTCCATGACGGGATTCCTGTCTACTTTGTGGACAATGAATACTATTTTGGACGGGATGGCGTGTATGGGTATATGGATGACGGGGAGCGTTTTGCCTTCTTCAATCGTGCTGTTCTCGAGGTGCTGCCGCAAATTGAGTTTAAGCCGGATGTGCTGCACAGTCACGATTGGCACGCGGGGATGATTCCTTTACTACTGGAAGCTCACTATGCTCATGATCCTTTTTACAGTGAAATGAGAACGGTTTTTACGATACATAACCTGTTATATCAAGGTGTGTTTCCACATGATTTATTCAGTGATCTGCTTGAGCTGGATGATCGGTATTTCACGGTGGATGGGGCAGAATATTATGGCAATGTCAATTTCCTGAAGGCAGGAGTCGTTTTTGCGGATCATGTAACAACTGTCAGCCCTACCTACGCCAAGGAAGTACAAACCTCCTACTATGGCTATGGTCTGGATGGATTACTCAGTTCCTTGGGCGATCGTTTCAGTGGGATTGTTAACGGTATTGATACCAAGAGTTACAACCCTGCAGCGGACAATAAAATTGCGGTTAAATACAGAACCAGCCTGTCCAAGAAAATCGAGAACAAGATCGAGCTGCAAAAGGAATTAGGATTGCCAGTACGTCCGGATGCTCCACTTATGGTGATGGTTACAAGGCTAGTGGATTCCAAAGGTTTGGATTTGGTATGTCGTGTACTGGATGAATTATTGTACTATGACGACATTCAATTCACAGTATTGGGTACCGGGGATCCGGCTTATGAGCACTGGTTCCGTGAGGCAGCTAATCGTTATCCGCTGAAAATGTCTGCTCAGATTACCTTCAATGATGGGTTATCTCGCCGCTTCTATGCCGGCAGTGATCTGTTCTTGATGCCATCGAGGTTCGAGCCATGTGGCATTAGCCAATTGCTTGCACTCCGTTATGGCAGTGTACCACTTGTCCGGGAAACAGGGGGTCTGAACGATACGGTGCAGGCATACAATGAATTCAGCGGTGAGGGGAATGGATTCTCTTTCACCAGTTTTAACGCCCATGACATGATGAACACCATTCGCCGCGCCGAGAAGTTTTACCGTCAGCCCGAGCACTGGAAAAAGATCGTGAAAAATGCAATGAGCGGAGACTACAGCTGGAACGTCTCAGCTGAAGAGTATATGGATATTTATCGCCGAATAACGCTTGAATCTGTGAAATAGTTTTGCACAAATGAGCCGCAGTATATTTGTACTGTGGCTTTTTTGTACGATCATAAGAGGAGGCGAATTTAAAATGAACAACTACATTAATTTTACCTCTGATTACAATCCTAATTTGCAGGCTCTAAGCAGTGTCGACGGATATAAAGCCGTCAAAATTAATGAAATGTTTGGCCAGATCATGGGAAATATTGCCGCTGTACAATCCACGCTGACAGGCAGTTTTATTAATGTGAGGAGTTTTGCTCCCGGAGATGGAAGCGATCAGACAGCCCAGATTAAAGCTTTTTTTGACTCAGCACAAGAAGGTGATGTTTTATTATTTACGCCAGGGCACTATAAAGTTGTCAAGACGGGCTGGTTCTATACGTTTAGTGGAAGGTCTGTTATCATCAAAGCGTTGCCAGGCGCAATATTGGAGGTCTCCGATCAGGGAATCAGAATCGAAGGAAGCAATCATGTAGAGATAAGTGGCTTGACCTTGGTTCGTACGACTCAAGCAGCTTGGAGTAAAAATAAGACAGGTTTATACATCGAGAATTCGAGCAATGTACTATTGCAGCATAATGATATTAGTAAATTTACCGATGGCATTGGAGTGAATGGTTCCAGCAGTCAAGACAATCCCGCCCGAAATGTCGTCATAAGAAACAATAAGCTTCATCACTTGGGAGAGGAACCGATTGCAGTTCGAAGTCATTTGGTTTTTGTGGTGATTCGTGAGAATGACTGTTATCGCTATCTTGGGGATGGCATCCTGGTCAAGGGAACATGGCATGTTTCGATCATCGATAACTTTCTACACACGCCTGTATTATCCAGTGATTCGGATTTTGCTTCTTTTTCAGGCGGACAACAAGTAAATCATATGCCTACAGTCGGTGGTGGGATTACCTGTAACAATGAGGGAGGAGAGACTGGAGCCAAAAATCTGCACATACATGGCAATAGCCTGATTGGAACAGCATTTGGTGTTGGGCTTATCGGTTTTGAAGGTGCCTTTGTAACCTCCAATGTCTTTAAGAATATCAAAATCACGTCTGTTATTTCAGTATCTTTCCTTCCCTCCCAATATAATCCCAACGATTTAAGCAACCATCTGTTTGTAATCCAGGGAAACCTGATCGACACCATCTCAAGGCCAAGTGCTACTGCTGCCATAGAAGCGAAAACCAGTACAGGTGCAGAAGGCATGGACATCGGAATTATATCAGACAACATTATTATTCCAAGAGGTAAACACTGGGGAATTGTGGCGGATGGTCATATTATCGTAAAAGGCAATTATATTGCCCAAGCGGGGATAGCAATGGATATTGCCAATGGAGTGATTGCATCGAGCAACATCATTGAGCCAGGCTTTGAGACGACCAATCCTGACCGGATGGTCAGTTTGCATAATGATTGTACCTTTTCTCACAATTCAGTTGCAGGAAAAGGCACATGTATTCAAGTTCGTGGCTCCAACAATATCGTCACTGGAAATCGCTTGAAATATGAGGGAACATGGTGGGCAGTGCATCTGGACATGGTTAATAATACGGTGGAGGGCAACATCATAAGAGATAACATGCTGATGGTTGCGGCAAGTGCGACGGGACGTTATCTCTTTGGTGCAAGTCTCTTTACAAATGGGAAAAACATAGTCGTTGATCTGGTTAAAGACAATAATGGAACGCTATATCAATTAATAAATGAAATTGTCATGCTTGGTCCAAATTCTACGCGGTGGAAAATAACCATAGATGCAAAAGGGGATTTGAAAACGACGAAGTTATAGCCTAAACTTGAGCTCTTTGTCAGAAAACTCCTGAGCATCCGATGATCATTAAAAGGTTATTCAATTCTTCAGGAGTTTTTCTGGCAAGTAGTTAGCTCGGTTCCAATTGTCTATACAAAATACGGTATCCGTAAGGATCAAGTTTAATATTCATCACTCCATTGGTGGGAACAACAGCATCTTCGGTTAGAGCATCCTTCCAGTCCTTGGTTTCCATCGGATGTGACAGTGTACGTTCTAGCGGAGTATTGTTCATCCACACCGTAAAGTGAAGAGAGTCATCCATACGTTCATAAATGATGCATGGATCATTGTGATCGGCCTTCAAAAAACGGAAGCGGCCTTTGCGAAGAGCCTCATTACTTTTCCGCAAATCAATCATCAGGCGATAGAAGTCATAAAGCTCCTTATCTTGCTTGGCAGGGTCCCATTGCATGCATTTACGGCAATCCGGATCACCTTCTCCACGTATACCAACCTCATCCCCATAGAATATACAGGGCGTACCAATATAAGTGAAAAGAAACACAACCGACAATTTCAATCTGCGTTTGTCTTCTCCGGCCCGAGTAAGCAGACGTGGGGTGTCATGACTGCACAGCATATTGAAGATGACTTCATTCGTCTGTTGCGGGTAACGCATAATGAGTGAGCCCATCTCGTTAGCGAAGTTATAACCATCCATCGAACCACAAAAGAATTCAAGCACCTTGTCAGCAAAAGGGTAGTTCATTACGGAATCAAATTGATCTCCCATAAGCCATGTCAGGGAATCACTCCAAACTTCGCCTACAATATAGGCTTCCGGATTGGCGGTTTTGACTACTTTGCGGAAATCACGCCAGAAATGGTTATCCACTTCATTCGCAACATCGAGTCGCCAACCGTCTAGTTTAATCTCCTTGATCCAGTATTCAGCCACATCAAGCAAATAGTCTTTTACTTCGGGATTGGCGGTATTGAACTTGGGCATATTGCCATAAAATCCAAAGGTATCGTAGGTTGGTATACCATCCTTGATCTGCACCGGATATTCATTAATATGAAACCAGTCTGCATATTTGGAGTTTTTGCCGTTCTTCAGGACATCCTGAAAAGGAGGGAAGTCTTCGCTGCAATGGTTAAATACCGCATCCAGCATGACACGGATTCCGCGGCGATGACATTGTTCTGCTACTTTTTTGAGCATTTCATTGTCCCCGAATTGAGGGTCTACTTTTTTATAATCAACGGTATCGTATTTATGGTAAGAGTTTGCTTGGAACAGAGGGGTAAAGTAGATGGCGTTAACACCGAGTTTAGTCAGATCATCCAAGTGATTGAGAACACCTTGCAGGTCTCCGCCAAAGTAGTTATCCAGTTCAGGTCGGCCGCCCCATTCCTGAGTTCCTTCCGGGTTCAGATCGGGATTACCATTGGCAAACCTTTCGGTCATGATTTGGTAGAACACAGCTTCTTTAGCCCATTCGGGAACCTTAAATACATCAATTTCATGAATGTAGGAAAATTCATAATATCCTCCTGTAGGATACGGGGGAGTATAATGAATTCCGTTATCAGCCAAATAAATATTTTCGGTACCGGCGGTTATGCGAAAGATGTAAGTCAGACGTTTGAATTTGGGCTTAACTGCAGTTTCCCAGTAATCAAACATATTGTCGGAAGCCGCTTTTTCCAATTGAATTTCCTTATAGGTTCCATTCCAATCGTATTTATCACCAGTCAGTGCAGTCACATATTGTACATCGTCTCTCTTCGTTCGTACACGCAGGTGAATCGTCGAGGGATTATAAGCATAAGCCCATTTATCGCGGGGAACGTGATACATCGCTTCGAGCAGCATGACAACACCTCCTGAGCTCAAGATAAAGTTATAGCTATAAATAACCAAGTTAGACAGCATGTGAACCATTAGAGCAGCCGCTAAATGTAAGTATTTCAACACTTTTCAACGTTTTCTTTTCACAGCATTTCCAGCTTGTGTCCGTATATACGTATTAATGATAAAACAAAAGGGTGCTCCTTAAGACCCGAAATGCAGGTCCTGCAGAACACCCTGCTGCAAATACGCAGCATTTTGCGAAAAACTTAGCGACTTGCTTGCTTAAACTCTGTTTGAATGGTTTGCAGCAGCCCAGGCTGTGTAAGAACATCATAAGCAGTTGCAGCAATTGCCTTGGCTCCAAGGATCATACCGTCCAGGGCCCGTTCCTGTAACGCCAGATCCCGGAATTCAATGGAATGAAGCGTATGAACTTCGTCCACAACACGGATATATGGGTGGATCGCAGGACAACGCAAGGATACGTTACCAATATCCATAGAACCATGGTCGTTACCACTCACGATCTCCTCTTGAGAAATACCCAGTTCAAGCAGATTAGCACTAAAAGCAGCAGATAACGATTCATTCGTGACCATCTCATCATAGGAAGTCTCATAATTAGATGTAACAAGCCGGCATCCCGTTTGCAAAGCAGAACCTTCCGCGATCTGAATTACGCGTTGAGTGAGAATATTCAACTCTTTTCTCGTCGAGGCACGTACATAGAATTGTGCTGAAGCGTAGTCAGGTATGATGTTGGCTGCCTGTCCTCCGCTATTGATAACCCCATGAATACGAACCGTGCTTTTCACTTGTTGACGGAACGCATTAATGCCATTAAACGTCTGGATTACTGCATCCAGGGCGTTAATGCCTTCATGTGGACTTGCAGCAGCATGTGAAGATTTCCCATGGAATTCAAATTGTACAGCATCAATAGCCAGGGAACTGCCAGATTTCTCATAGGCGTAATAAGGGTGCGCCATTAGTGCGACATCACAGTCATCAAACAATCCTGCTTCAGCCATAGGCACTTTGGCCCCACGCGTTTCTTCCGCTGGCGTACCGAACACTTTTAATGTTCCGCCGACTTCATCCAGTATGGACTTCAGACCTACCGCAGCCCCGATGCTCATCATACAGATTAGATGGTGCCCACAAGCATGACCGATTTCCGGAAGTGCGTCGTATTCACATAACAGGGCAATCGTCGGACCTGGTTTGGAAGCAGCATACGTACCGATAAATGCGGTGTCCAAACCAAGGACAGGAGCTTCTACAGAAAAACCATGGTAGGCAATTTCTTCTTTTAACCGAGCAGAAGCAAGGTATTCTTCGTTACCAAGTTCGGGATTGGCACCAATGTATGATGAAATCTCCTTAAAACGGGAAGCATATTGGTCAATAACAGTTAGTATTTGTGTTTTGGTATGTGTCATGATGGACTCCTTAAGCAAAAATGAAAATAATTCAATAATTATATCATAGTTGCGGTTATTTTTCAGAAACGGGCTGTAATCGAATCCTGTCGAAATGCATTGCATAATCATGCATTCTACTTTATAATGACTCAGGCATCAACAACAGAAAGCATACAAAGTATTATAAGGGGAGAACAGGGTTGAAATTGATTAGTCGTTACACCATGATGCTGCTAGCTTTTGTGGTCTTGCTAACTACGGTTGCACCTGTTGCGATGGCAACGGGAACTACAAGCAATTCAGGCAGTAAAAAGCTGGTGCTCGGTACAAGTGCCGATTTTGCACCATATGAATTCCATAAAGTGATTGATGGTAAAGACCAAATTGTCGGATTTGATATTTCGATTGCTAAAGAAATTGCTGCCGATCTTGGCGCAGAACTTGTAATAGAGGATATGGGTTTTGACGGACTTCTTCCTGCGTTGCAGAGTGGTCGGGTGGATATGGTCATCTCGGGAATGACGCCAACGGATGATCGTAGACAAAGCATTGACTTCTCCGATACCTATTATAAATCAAAGCAAGTCATCATGGTTCGCAGTGCGGATAAAGATAAATATCCAACCATGGCTGATCTGGAAAATGAAAAAATTGGTGTCCAAAAAGGCTCCATTCAGGAAACGATTGGCCAGGGGATCCCAGGCGCAAAATTGACAGCACTTGATAAAATATCTGATATCGTACTGCAATTGCAGACCAATCGTGTAAATGCTGCAATCGTTGAGGATACAGTAGCTGCCGGTTACCTGGATGACGTGATTGGATTAGCTCCAGCTATTCCGGATGAAGAGCAGGCCGAAGCGGCAATCGGGATACGTAAGGGCAATACGGAATTGCTGAATGCAGTGAACGGAACGCTCGAACGTCTGAAAAGCGAAAATAAAATCGATCAGATGGTTACTGAAGCAAGCAAGTTGATGGCAGAGAAGAGTAAACAAAACATTTTCCAAGTATTCTGGCAGTACAAAAGCTTTTATGCAACAGGTGTAGGTTACACCCTCTTACTGTCTGCACTCGGTGTAATATTCGGGGTAATTATCGCTTTAATCATCTGTCTGTTCCGTCTACATGACTTCGCCATTTTGCGCTGGATCGGAACAGCTTATGTTGAGGTCATTCGTGGGACGCCAATGCTGGTACAATTGATGATTATCTATTACGGTGTATCATTGACCTTTGGGATTAATTTCTCGGCTCTTCAGGCGGGGATTATCACACTATCCATTAATAGTGGTGCCTATCTTGCCGAGATTTTCCGTGCTGGTATACAGGGTGTGGATCGAGGCCAGTTGGAAGCAGCTCGTTCCCTGGGAATGGGTAGAGGTGCGGCCATGCGCTTCATTGTGCTTCCACAAGCGTTCAAAGCGGTGTTGCCGGCGATCGGTAATGAATTCGTGACTATTATCAAGGAATCCTCGATCATCTCGGTTATTGGTATGGTGGACATTATGTACCAGGCAAGTGTAGTCAAAAACATTACGTACCAAGGAATGAATCCATTCCTGATTGCAGCGGCCATTTACTTTGTGCTGACGTTCATTTTGTCCAAGCTGCTGGGTCGACTGGAAAGGAAGTTGAGTGCAAGTGATAGACGTTAGACAATTATACAAATCATATGGAAATAACGATGTGCTCAAGGGCATTAATGTAACAATTGGCAAAGGCGAGGTTGTCGTGGTCATCGGTCCGTCCGGATCGGGGAAAAGTACATTTTTGCGCTGTTTGAACCTGCTGGAGCAGCCGACTTCAGGCGAAATTAATTTTGAAGGTGTGTCGATCACTGACCCCAAACATAACATTAATGCAACTCGTGAAAAAATGGGGATGGTATTCCAGCATTTCAATCTGTTTCCGCACAAAACGGTGCAACAGAATATTACGATTGCTCCCATTAAAGTGAAAAAACAATCTGCACAAGAAGCGGAACAAATCTGCGCAGATTTGCTCAAGACGGTTGGCCTGTCTGACAAAAAGGACGCTTATCCAAATCAGCTGTCCGGTGGACAGAAACAACGGATCGCTATTGCAAGAGCGCTTGCGATGCAGCCGCATGTCATGCTCTTTGACGAGCCAACGTCTGCACTGGACCCTGAAATGGTCGGTGAAGTACTGGATGTCATGAAGCGGCTTGCAGAGGGCGGCATGACTATGGTTATTGTAACCCATGAGATGGGCTTCGCACGCGAAGTAGGAGACCGTATCCTGTTCATGGATGGCGGGGTTATTGTAGAAGAAGGAACGCCTGCTGAAGTGTTTGGCGAGCCCAAGCATGCACGTACACGTGACTTCCTCGCTAAAGTGCTCTAATACCATCCAATAATAAGGATGAAGATCAAGATGAAAATGCAAAATCTATACTTTGGATGAGAATTTCATCCCCTCAACAATCCCTGTCGACGAACCGTCGGCAGGGATTGTTTTGTTATGTAAGGATACGCACGGAATTACATAAAAAGTAACGTTTCTGTCATCAATGATTAAAGCTCAAATAGACATTTATTTGAAAAAACGGCTTGAATTCAGCCTGAATATTGAAGTGAATTAGCCAGATGGTAACATTTACTACAACCCCTGGTTACAAAATTGTGATATATTTGTTCCTGCCGAAACTTCCGGAGTTGGGAGTGTGGGGGATGTAACGATGCAGAGTGTGCTAGGGGAAGAATTATTTGCACACGGCTTGGGGTGAATTAGGGCTACATAAATTCTTAAATGTAATTGAACCTATAGGGTGGTTTCCTCCATCCGAATCCGACAACTAACTTCGCAGGCATAATGAGGGAGGAAGACCATGATTAACAAGAAACGTATAGCCAAAACAGCAACAGCTTTGCTGACAGCAGCAATGCTCATTCAGGCCGTTCCGGCTCATGCTGATTCAGTTCATGTGGCCAAAGAGGGGGATACCTTCTACACCTTATCCAAACAATATGGAGTTGGACTTAACGCTCTTATTAAAGCTAATAATGACATTTCAGCTTACAACATTTATGGTGGTTTGAAAATTACGATCCCTGGTAAAACAACGAACACAGCT
Source organism: Paenibacillus taichungensis (assembly GCF_050994985.1). Classification (NCBI taxonomy): domain Bacteria; kingdom Bacillati; phylum Bacillota; class Bacilli; order Caryophanales; family Paenibacillaceae; genus Paenibacillus; species Paenibacillus taichungensis. The sequence continues at coordinate 1,850,050 of NZ_CP194720.1, forward strand.
TCTGCTGCAGCAGCAAAAACGGAGGCCAAAACGGTAACTGCCGCAAGCCTTGACGTTAATGCAGATAGTAAAGTTGTACAAGCCTGGGGAAAAACGTTTGATTACAGCAAAGCTGTCGACGTCAAAGCAACAGCATACTCCGCTGATGCTTCCGAAAATGGAGGATGGGGTGCTGTGGATTACTTCGGTAATCCGCTTGAATTGGGTACCATTGCAGTAGACCCAAGTATCATTCCATTGGGTACAAAGGTACTGGTGACAGGTCATACACATCCAGGACTGCCAAAACAGGCATTTGTCGCTACGGCTCGTGATGTGGGCAGTGCCATTAAAGGACACAAGATCGATATCTTTATTCCTGGCAGCAAGCAATCCGTGAGCACATTTGGTATTCAGGATGTTGAACTTTACATTTTGAAATAAAATCAAAGCGAGCTGCACATCATCATATGTGACTCCAACTTAATCTAAATTAAACAATAAAGGGTGTTCTCCAATCACAATAATGTGATTGAAGAGCACCCTTTTGAATATCCATTGCCGTATCAAATCTATTTACCCTTTGGCAGTTCCAGCATTTCGTCCAAAGTCACCAGCTCGTACCCGCGGTTTCGCAATTCTTCAATAACTTCAGGCAACGCCTCGATCGTACCACTCAGCTTCGATCCTACACCGCCTCCTGCATGCTGCAGAACAATGGAACCTGGTTTGACGGCGGACAGGATGTTTTGTTTGACTTCCTCTTTGGAGAGGCCCTTCCAGTCCAGAGAATCAACATTCCAGTTCACGATGCTGTAATGTTGCTTGGCTGCCCATTGGAGCTGTTGCTCGTTAATGTCACCATAGGGTGGACGAATCATTTTGGGAGTGTAACCCGCTAGATTTCGAATAATATCCCCGGTATGTAAGATTTGTTTGCGAAATGCATTCATGGTTAGCTTGCTGAATTCCGGGTGATTGTAGCTGTGATTGCCCACAATATGCCCTTCTTTTATCATACGTTTCACCAGATCCGGATGTTTCTCAGCGCGATTTCCTACAATGAAAAACGTAGCCCGCACCTTGTATTTTTTTAGAATATCCAGCACCTGCGGTGTGAACCGTGGATCAGGAACATCATCAAAAGTCAGAGCGACCTTTTTTGTTGAGGGGCCATTGGTTTTGAACGTATCCGCATATTTCTGTCTGAGTTGTCCTAGAGTCAACTGTTCTTCTTCAGGAGAATCAGACTTCGAAGCAGGTTCGGTTTGCGGGCTTGAAGAAGCCCATAACTGAGCAGGAGTATAACTTCCTCCCAGAAGAATGACCATGATGGATAACATGATGAGGCGTATACGCATGTTCGTGCCTCCTTTTCCCAAATTGCGTTCTCTTTGGTATGCCCGGGGCCATCCGTATTTATGCATGATGTGAGATGTTTCACTGCTGATTCATTAAATCGGAGCCATAATTCCACCATACATATACATATTGAAAAGGACAGGTGGAGCAAAATGAGTACATACGATTTAAACTCCGTTCGTTTACAGGTGATTGAGGCAGGGGAAGACAAAGTGTTTATGGTAACTGGAGGAAGATCACATATTGGAGCAGTAGCCACATTTTATCCAGACCGTGAACGAGTGAGTGGGGCTACGGTGCATATTCCAGGGCATAAAGAACAAGAGTTGTGTGAGAGACTGGCACGTAAGGCTGCCCTTCATTTAAAGGTAACCGTTACCGTAATAATGGGAATTCACTTTGATGAAATTACGCGGATGCAGATTGATGAGATTGTGCAGACTGCAGAGAAGCTGCTTGATGAAGAGCTGTGCCAAACGGGTCGATTGATTCAATAGTTCCATTTAGGCTAAGCACGCTAAAATCGTTTTTTATGATTTTTTTTGTTAAAATTGAAACGAGTAGAACATTGCCACGTATGTATGATTATATACAAGGATGAACTATCGACTAGGAGGAATACCATAATGTCCATTTTCAAACGATTGCGCGATTTAACGATGTCTAACATTAACTCTATTATTGACAAGGCAGAAGATCCGATCAAAATGACGGATCAATATATCCGGGATATGCAGGAAGATCTGGAAGATGCGGAGAAAGCTGTTGCTGCACAAATCGCCATTGAGAAGAAATTCAAGCAGCTGTTTGAAGAACAGGAAGCTCTCGTGAAGAAACGTGAGGAGCAAGCACATACAGCAGCGCGTGCACAGAATATGGATTTGGCTCGTCGGGCATTGGAAGAGAAGAAGGTCGCTGAAGAGAAGATGGCCGAGTACAAAACAAGCTATGATCAAAACAAGGCTTCTGCCGATAACCTTCGTGGCAAGCTGGACGAAATGCGCAAACAATTGACGCAAATGAAAAACAAACGTGAAACATTGGTTGCGCGCTACAACGCTGCAAAAGCTCAAACCGAAATCAACAAGGCGCTGAACGGATTTGGCTCCGACACTGCAAGTGCCGGCATGAAGCGCATGGAAGAAAAAATGATGCAGATGGAAGCACAGGCCGAAGCCAGCAATGAGATGTCATCAAAAGGAAAATCGCTGGATGATGAGTTCGAGAAGCTGGGCAAAGATCAGGCTGTTGAGGATGAACTGGCAGCACTGATGAAGCAATACGAAAATAAGAACTAAAACCTTGTAAGCAAGCAGGGACACCAGCGGAGGAGAGACCAGCGTTTCTCCTTCGCTTTTAATTGCGGTTCATGTTGAGATGTGGGGGCTATGTAAATGGATTTGAACATTTTGGCAATGCTGGTCTGGACGTTATCGGGTTCGGTTTTGCTGTTTGTCTTAATGTATGTGGATTCTTTGTTCACGAAGTATAAGGATTTTGCTGAAGTGAAGGCGGGCAATATGGCCGTTACAACACGTATGGTTATGAAGCTGTTTGCTCAGGGATATGTACTCGCCACCTCCATTTCGACAGCCGGTCATCTTGGAGAAGCGTTGTTGGTATCCGTTGTTTCATTTATTATTTTGCTGATTCTGGAGAGTGTGGTTCACTTTATGATTCGGAGATGGGCCAACCTGGATCTGGATACGGGAATACAGCAGGGCAAGACTGGTTATGGTTTGTTCTCAGGTGCACTACATATCGTGGGCGCATTAATTATTGCAGCTTGTTTATAAGATAAAGAACAGGAGTAATGGGTATGAGTGTGTGGAAACGGATTAAAGGGATAATAGCCAAACCTGAACCGCCTAAGGTAGAGAAAACAATGCTTCAGCTGGCACCTGGTGATATCTGTGAAGTTTCGCTGGTCACCTATGAAGTTGTTGGGCGGGTACATCATCGAGCGCGAAATGCAGCTGTACTCACGTTGCAGGATGGTACGGCAATCCGACATTTGCATATTGAAGAACGGGAAATGACCCGGTATGCCCTCTATACACCAATTGATGGCCGTCTCGATGCACCAGACGAGGTGCCTACGTTGCTGGATCTGGACGGACGTGCGTATCATTTGGAGGAAGAATACGGAGGAATGGTAACCACTGCAGGCAGGACACCCTATGGTCAGGCTGGGGAACAATTAGTATGGCAATATCAGTCTGATGATAACATGTTTTTGCGTGTGGAGTGGCAAGACAGAAGATTTACGCTGTATGAAGGTGAGTCCATTCTTCCTGCGGATATCAAAGTGATTCGTTCGAGCTAGGAGAGGTTCCAATGAAAAAGCGCTTGGCACATGCATTAAAATTAATGCTGGTCCTCAGCCTTGTGATGTCGCTGCTGTCCGCGTGCGGAGCACCATCCGTTCAGGACACATATCCGCTTGAATCGGTCAGCGGCAGTGGTAATACGACATCCTATGTGTACCGAGCTGCCGATCGTACCGTTCCAGAGGTTGCTCAGGATTTATCTGAACAGCGGAAGCCGGATCAGATCTCGGCGGAAAATACAGAGCGGATGTTCCTGGTGTATCAGGACCAGTATTATCATTTGCAGCAAGACCCGAATAAAGCGGAAGACACCTTGGTTGAGGTGGATTCAAAGGAATATGTTCGGCAGAATTATGATTCGTCCTTTTTGCAAGGTTATTTAACCGCAACATTAATCGGTAATTTGTTTGATTCGTTCGGGGGTAGAGGGTCCGGTACGTATCGGGGTTATACGAACAAGGACACGTACAAACCAAGAGAAGGTTCCTATCGGACACCGACGAGCAGCGATAAAAAGGTTGCTCCGCCCATTACCGTTGACCGGAAAGGGTCGATTACCCGTCGTGGCAGCGATAAGGATTCAAGCGTAGGCTCCGGTGGAGGATTATTCAGCCGGAATAAGGAACAAAGCAAAGGCACAATTGATCGTAATAAAAGTAGTGGCGGCCTTGGAGGATTATTTGATTCACCGAAGAGTTCCTATAAAAAACCCAAAACGAGGGTTGGCGGCGGCCGAATCATGAGGCGTAGGTAGCGCTCCTCATGAATGGGGCCCGCAATATTAAAGCATTAGCAGAAGAACAGTGAAAAGGTAAGGTGGAGCGAGCTATGCCACTGAACATGACCTTGGACGCTGTTCTTTTTGTTTTACGATTTGCGGACATGATGGGACTTTCGAACACGAGGAATGGTTGTGGCAGGTTGTTTGCGAATCCAGCGGATATAAGGAGCGATGCGCTCATCTTTCCTTAGAGCCTGTATCTCAGTTAAACCTAAGGTAATAATATCGCGATTGGTATACAGAGAATGAATCTGTTTGTGGCAAGGGATGCAAAGATCTACAGTAGGCATATGTGTTCCGCCCATTTCTTTCGGTGTCAGGTGATGGACTGTTGTCTCGACAGGCTCCCTTCCACATAATTCGCATCGTTGGTTCATAAAGGTCAGCTCCTTTTCTCTTACATATTATGGTCTGTCCATTCGTCTTTCATGTGAATGATATGTTGGAGAGTACTTGTCATGACCTAGCTTTCGGGCTACACTTTTTAATATGAACAAATGATCCAGGGAGGTTCTATTACCATTGAAAATAAATTCACATTCAACGGATATGACGACTGCAAAATTTATCCGTAAAGCTATACAAGTACCGGATGCGCAGGCGAAAGTTGCTGCTCATGTCAGTTCGGGTTCAATAGAAAAAGTAACACTTGAGCAAGCACATGGTCGAACGCTTGCTGAGACGATTCATGCTCCCCATCCTTACCCATTCTTTCGTCGTTCCGGAATGGATGGGTTCGCGATTCTAAGTTCGGATACGATTGAAGCATCCAGCGAGCAGCAGATTTGGCTCCGTATCATTGATGAAATTCCATGCGGGTATACATCGGATCTTACGATTACATCGGGTACAGCTGCTCGGATCATGACAGGAGCTCAGGTACCGGAAGGTGCAGATGCTGTTGTTATGATGGAGATGACTGAAAGTAAAGAAGAGCATGGGGAACAATGGATTGCTCTGAAGCGCCATATTCAGACTGATGCTAACATTACCCCAATTGGATTGGAAGTTCATGAGGGCCAATTGCTGCTGGAAGCAGGAACGATTATTCAGGCAGGTGAACAATCCGTGCTGGCGACATTCGGCGTAGGTCAAGTGCCTGTATACAAACGCCCCAAGGTAGCCATTTTTGCAACAGGTACAGAGTTGTTGGAAGTGGACGAGCCATTGCAACCCGGGCGTATTCGGAACAGTAACAGTTATATGCTTCGGTCTCTGGTCGTTGAAGCGGGTGGCGAACCGGTTATGTATGGTTCGATTGCAGATGATGTGGATACCGCACGTACGAAGCTTACAGAAGCGCTTGAACATAATGATATGGTGGTCACAACAGGTGGAGTATCGGTTGGAGATTATGACATTATGGGGGACTTGGTTCGGGAAGGGAATATGGAGATGCTGTTTAACAAAGTGACCATGCGTCCCGGCAGTGTTACGACGGCTGCAGTGGTTAATGACAAGCTGCTATTTGCACTTTCGGGCAATCCGGGGGCTTGTTTTGTCGGCTTTGAGTTGTTTGTTCGTCCAACAATTCGTTCGATGCAGGCTGATGCTCATCCATATTTGGAAGAATGGACAGCCATATTGGATGATGACTATACAAAGGTCAACAATTTCACGCGCTTTGTACGCGGACGGACAGAGATACGTAACGGAATGGTATATGCTAAACCTTCTGCCTCGCGTGTGGACGAATCCAGTGTCATGATTACTATTAAAGATAGCGATTGTCTGATCGTTGTTCCGCCCGAGAAAAAAGGCATTCCTGCGGGGGAACAGGTTCGAATTCTCAGACTCCCCACAGGTCATGTCAGGTAGGTCATACATGTCTGAAATAAGAAGTACTTCACCACATATCATACAGATTGTTGGATATAAAAACTCAGGCAAAAGCACTTTAATTGCTGCGCTTACCCGGTACCTTACCTCTGCTGGACGAAGAGTGGCTGTAATAAAACATGATGGACATGATCATTTTGAGATGGATCACGAAGGAACCGATTCCTACAGCTTTGCTCAAGCAGGGGCCGATGCAATCGTTGTTATGTCGGAGAAACGTACTGCACTCATTGAAAGACAAGCGACGCCGTTGGAAAACATGATAAAATATCTGTCTGCCTACGACTGGATTCTCATTGAGGGATACAAACTAGCACCATATCCCAAATTGATCATGGTCCGTGAAGAGAAAGATCTTTCTCTAATAGAGACGTTACAGGATGTAATCGGGATCGTTTCATGGCTGGATCTGGAGCATGACAAGAGAGAATGTATGGAGGATAGTGAGGGCCCCGTTTGGCATTCTGTTCATGAGGCAGAGGATATAGCAAGATGGCTGGTTTCGCGTGAATGTCATGAAGAGAAAAGAAGATTATGACGAAATAATTATTATGTAAAGTGAATGATATGAAATGTAAGGAAAAGAGTGTGTTTTCATTAATCTTGCGAAGCCATAGATATGAAGAAGCGATCCTTGCAGGACATTCTCCTGAAAGAATCGCTTTTTTAAGTTACATTTTAATGAGCTAATGAATCGAATTTATGCTGAACTGCATAAATAGGCTACATCCCATCATCTGTACGACGTTCAATTGCTTCAGACATCGTTTTATCTGTAAGGTGCGCGTAAATTTCGGTTGTTTCTGTAGAAGCGTGTCCAAGCTGTTCTTTTGTTTTATAGATATCATTTTGCAGATAATAATCGGTTGCAAAAGAATGGCGCAATTTATGCACTGTCAGATACGGCTTGCCGAATTGTTTGGCGTACTTCATGATCATGGCTTGTATGGCCCGTTTGGTCATCCGACTTCCTTCGGAATCTCCATTGCGAAGAGCGATAAACAACCCTTTTTCCCGTTTGGGTGTGCGGTAACGTGACTGGCGCAGATTGATATAAGTTGCGAGTTCATCTTTGGCTTGTTCTCTAAAATACACGGGCGTCTTAAACGTCTCATCATTATTACCTTTGCGATATACATACAGCAGCTTATTGTTGAGATCCAGATCATCCACGTTCAGGTTCACCACTTCAGATACACGCAAACCCGAATTCAGAATGAGGCTGGCAATGCAGGCATCCCGTTCTTTGTTTAGCTCGTGTGAGTAGATCGCCTGTTTGTTCTTTTCCATATCCACGGCATATCCTTCAAGGATGTATCCGATAAATTCCAGTAACTCTTCTTCTTCCAGAAGTTTACCCTTTAATTTGGCTGCTGTATCTTTGGGTTTATGGGTACGTTTGATCTCAATCTTCGCCATAATATTTCGTTTCAGCAGTGGATAGAAATCTTCGTCTTCCGCAATCTGACTTAAATAATGAAAGAGCGAACGAAGGGAAGAAAGCTTGCGGGATACCGTGATTCTGGAGTTGGCTCCTTCACGCTTGGTGGCCAGAAATAATCGATAAGATGTTACTGACTCCATTCGAAGGACTTCCAGTTCAAGCAATGTAACTTCCTTATTGGAGCTTGCTTCGGATAATCCTTCCGCTCGTAACCAGCCAAAGAAGGCTTCATAATCCCTTAAATATTCAAGCAAAGTTGAAGGAGATAAATCAGGTAATTTATAGTCAATGAATTGCTGAACGAACCAAGGCATGGAAGGCAGTTTGTCATCCAGCTTGCGTCGGTCAATCTCTTTTTGCACATTGGTCAAGTTCGGCACCCCCATGTTAAAATAATTTCTAAAATATGCTATATCCTAGTTTACCATATTTAGATCGTCACAGCCTGTTCACGGAACCGGAATAACACACATCTATGCTTCCTTGCCCTTGGCGGTGTAAAGCTTTAAAGTATGAGTTATAAGTAGAGCAGAGGAGGTGAACCGGATGAATATAAAAATAGAGCTGGTTCCCCGGGAACGCAGTCAGGTGATTAGGCACTTAATGCAATTTTATCTGTATGATTTTACTAAATATTTGAATATTGATGTGGATAGTAACGGTATTTTCCCGGAGTATCCCGGATTGGACGCTTTTTGGTCAGAGGAAGACCGTAAGTTTCCTTTTTTGATTACAAGTGATGAGGCACCAGCAGGGTTTGCGTTAGTAGAGCGTTGTGAACCAGGTAGCAAGGATAATGACTACTATTTGACTGAGTTTTTTGTAATGCAGAAATACCGGCGTAGTGGAGTGGGTACCCGGGCAGCTTATGAGCTGTTTGAACGTTTTCCGGGAAGGTGGAAAGTAACCCAGGTTCGCAACAATGTCATTGCTCAGGCATTCTGGCGAAAAATCATAGGGGAATATACGGGAGGCCGCTTCCGTGAGAAATTTCATCCTGAACTGGGGAACCCGAGTCAGTTCTTCGTAACCTGATTCAACGGATGTATCCGTGTTGGAGGAAATAAAGTAAGATGAACAAGTGGGTGTAATACCCAACAAAAGGGTAATACATACCGAAGACTAATTTGTACTATATGTACATTCATTATCTGTACCCAAATTCACGAAGCTTGGAGGAAATGATCCATGGAACTGCGTAATTACGGAAACACTGGCATGAAAGTAAGTACACTTGGGTTTGGTGGAGCGGAGATCGGCAAGAACGTATCCAAAGCAGATGTAGAAACATTGCTTAACAGTGCGTTGGATGCAGGGTTAAACGTCATTGACACGGCTGAATGTTACGGGGATAGTGAAGAGTTAATTGGAGATGTGCTATCACATCGCAGAGACGATTATTATTTGTTTACCAAATGTGGACATGCCGCTGGGGTAGATGGCCCGGATTGGGACGCCAAAGTATTAGAGCAAACGATTGACCGTAGTCTTCGACGACTAAAAACGGAATACGTTGATGTAATCCATCTTCATAGTTGCTCTGAAGAAGTACTTCGGCAAGGAGCAGTCATTGAAGTGCTGCAACGAGCCAAGGAAGCTGGGAAAACAAGATTTATTGGATATAGTGGCGATACGACAGATGCACTTTATGCGATTCAGACAGGTGTGTTCGACAGCTTGGAAACCTCGCTGAACATTGCTGATCAGGAAGCCATCGATCTGACGTTGCCAGAAGCGAGAAAGAGAAATATGGGGGTTATTGCCAAACGTCCCATTGCCAATGCGGCATGGACGTATGACTCGCTTGCGGAAGAAGCATATCCCTTTGTATACTGGAAGCGCTTGAATGAACTTGGTTATGGTTTTCTGGGCGAAGATGCACAAGCAGCCGTTGAAACGGCATTACGTTTTACGCTCAGTACAGAAGGGGTAGACACGGCGATTGTGGGTACAGCCAAACCTAATCGTTGGCAGCAAAATGCGGATCTTGTCGCCAAAGGAGCTCTGAGTAAGGAGTTATATGACGAGATTAGAGAACGTTGGAAAGAAATAGCGGGAGCTGACTGGACTGGACGAACTTGATTTTTTCAGCTTTCAGCTATAAAAATAGCATGATAACTACAAAGTCGCCTTAAAGGCGGCTTTTTTATTGGCAACAACCTTATATTTTCACTATATGAAAAATTCACAATAAAAAGAGCGTACTGGCTATGTCCATAGGGAGGGGGTGCTTTCGCCAGATTTCCATCCAAGAATTAAAGGGGAATTTAATCGTGTAGCTTCAAATGTTAACTCACGGCACCTTATCTTCGTACACTATATTATTATTTCAATATATGAAAAATTCACAATAGTAAGATCAGTTTACGCTCCCCATTTCATATCTGCATCTCCACTGCATCATCACCCCAGCTCGTTATAACGAACTGCTTTATCCTAAGCTCAATGTCAACACTGTTTGTGATTAACATTGCAAGATTTAGAGGTGAAATGGGATGGCTAAAATAAAACGCAAAACAAATCTTCGGATAAGCAGAAAGAAATCCCTACGCGCGGCTGTACGTCCTGCGTAGGGATTTGGTTGGCTCATATATGCTTAGAGCGATTTATAGTCACGAATAATGACATCTATGACATGCTTTCCCCAGTTCGAGGCTTCGGAGCCTGGTTCATTCCAAGCGTAGGAGATGAGTGCTTTCCACAAAGCCCAGCCACGGGCACGATTAACCGTATCTTGGTCAACATTCATGCAGCTTAGAAAAATTTCGCGACTTACATCATCAAAAAAGTTCCAGGCTGTCACAAGATCACTAGAAGGATCGCCCACACCCATAGTTCCAAAATCAATAACCCCGCATAATCGTCCATCTTGCACGAGCAGATTACCTACTGCAACATCACCATGGATCCATAACGGTGCAGCTTGATATTTCGTTGCCAGGGCAAGCTCCCATATTTCAGTCATGAGCTTTGGATCGTATTCGCTGGATACCTTTTCAATGACGGTTCTTGTATCTGTATCGTAAACCGCTAAGTCCCCGCCGCGATGAAAATTTTGAATGCCTGCGGGTATTCCTTGACTAGCATCAATGGCTTCGAGTTCCCTCAGAAATTTAGCGAGGTCTTCGGCAAAAACGCTTAGGTCGAGTACGTTGGTATGCGTGACGGTCTCACCTGCAATCCATTGGTTGATCGACCAGGGAAGGGGATAGTCGTCCGAAGGTTCACCTTTTGCAATGGGAGCTGGAATGGGCCAGGATAGTTGAGGCTTGAAAACTGGAAGCCACTTCAGTTCTTTTTCTACAGCAGAGGCGTAACGTTCGTGACTTGGTAAACGAATTGTCATTTCGTCACCCAATCGATAGGTGCGGTTATCGTGCCCGCTTTTTTCTACGGGGGTTATCGTTAAGCCTTTCCACTTCGGAAATTGACTATCAATTAATTGACGTACCAATTCAATCGTAATTTCAAACATGTTCTCGCCTCATTTCCTATTAAATGGGTGGCTTTTAACGTTAGTACATGAATTTTAACAATTTGTCTTGATCTTATCAAAGGGAGAAAATCGTTCAAAACAAAATGAGGAGGGTCGACCCAGAAAAACCCTTATAAATAGCGATTTTTTAGTTGGTAGTAGCCATGTTATAAGTAGAATATCATAGGTTTTTATCCCTTGACATAAAATGTCATTATAAAGATAATAATTGTAACTTTGGAAGAGGAAGGAGAAATCGAAACCGAATTTAGGTTTGATTTGAATGCATATGTAAGCGTAATAATTTCGGTTGTACCTCACACAATGTTCACTTTAAAGGAGTGTAGTCATGTACGATAAAATCGTAGATATTTTGTGCGCTATTAAAGAAGACCAACCGGAACTACGCCAATCCTTGTCCCCAGCAACGGAACTGAATAACGATATTGGTCTCGATTCTCTGCAAATGATCCAGTTTATGCTCAAAGTCGAGGATCAGTTAAACGTAATCATTGACTATGACGAATTCGATTATGAACATCTCCAGTCTATCGACACATTTATTACCTTTCTAAAAAGCTGCCAGTCTCAAGAGCAATCATTGTACGAAGATGTCCAGAAGTGAGGCCAGAGTAATTCCAACGATCGTTATGGGGACGTTTGATCCGGAAACGCGATGGAGGGATCCGGACTTAGCCAAGCTACCTGCTATTCCTGATAAGGACAGGGAATCCATTGTCCTATGTATGGACGAGCTGTTATTTCCATTTTGCGGACCTGACGATATCCTCTACACCCGCTGCAAAATCGATCTAAAGCTGTACGAGTATCTGAATGGGTTAGGTTTTTCCTTTCATAGCCATTACAACTTTGATTTGAACGATGAACAGAGTTCCTTACCCGAACCGGACGTTTTCAAGCAGTGCATGTTCAGTCTTGCTTCAGATGATCAACAGCGTGAAGTGATGTTGACCCACAACGAAAAACAGCTCTCTCCTTATGCCATTACGGCTGATACGGAGGAGTACCTACGTGCCGAAGGATCGTTGGGTTCTTTGCCCAACCATGAGACGGTTAAGTATGTAAATTCCAAATTTTACTCCAACCGAATCCTGACCAGGATCGGAGAGAAGTGTTATGGCACGGAAGTGAACAGTGTAGGAGAAATGCAGGCTGTCGGAAATACACTGCTGAAGCGAGGGGCGTATTTGCTTAAAGATCCATTCGGTGTTTCGGGCAAGGGCAACATGCTCATTGAAAATGAAGCCATGCAACGAAGGATAGCTGAGCACCTGGACAAGCAGGAGAGCAGAGGATTGCGCTCGCAATTCCTGCTGGAACCACTACTGAGAAAAGAGATCGATTTCAGCTCACATTGGTTTATTCATAAGAGCGGGGAGAGAGATTTCATTTCCGTTCAGCAAATGATAAATCAGCAGCAGAATTACGGCGGTTCTATTAGAGCAGATGAGGCTTTGCTCCTTCTGCTGGAGAACGCAGGTTATTTTGATACGATGGAAAAGGCACTTCGGATATTATTCGAGGATGGATACCATGGCTTCGTGTGCTTCGACTCCATGATTCTGGAGGACGGCGATATTGTACCCATTGTTGAGATCAACGCCCGCAAGTCCATGGGCCTTATTAATGCTTATCTCGATAAAGGCTGGAATACGTACGGCCATAGCGGCCTACTTACCTTCCTTTCTCTCGGCCTACCTGAAGGCTTCACGTTCGGAAAGTTGCTCGACGCTTTGCATGTATCCGGTCTTCTATTCAAAGGGAAAGATGAGTACGGAATTATGCCCATTTCATCTAACACCGTAATGGTGAATGAAATTCTGACCAAACGACGTATTTTCCAGGGAATCCAGAGTCATCGGGGTATGCCGAAGGGACGATTGTATATCTCGGTCGTGGGCCGTGATGACGAACATCGCAGTGAACTGATCGTGAGTCTGAGGCAGGTACTCGCTGACTTGTCCATTAAGGTGTACAACTAATTCTGGAATGCGGAGGCTGCGCATGAATTCATCTTCGGTTACCCTGCTTGCGTCAGGCAATTCGCTTGGTGCATACATTCCGGCTATGCATCTAAACACGTACCTACAAGATAGAGGTGTTAGAACAGACGTTCACGTTCTGGAGAACCTGTATCATGAAGAAATCAGGTGCAAAATTAATTCCACCAAAAAAGCATTTCATGCCGATTTCTCTGTTGCCCTTATGGGGCATAAACTGGCTAAGCCTGTAGACTCTTCCCTGGATGAAGAGGAAGTCCAGTTCCTGTTGGACTCCTGGATACGTCATGGGGTATCTCATTTTGCTGTGTTTACCGGTTTTTGGCTCCCGATCCTGGAGAAGTACAAAGCCATTACACACATACCTCTGGATATTCAACTGATTCGCTTGGATGTGTGTGATACGCCATCGTTTAAAGTACACAAGTCCGTGTATCCAGACTACGATAACGTTTGGCTTTACGAGCCTTCAAGCTTGTCTCCAGACTGCTATATTGCATCAGATGAAAAGGAACTCCTGCCTTATGCACAGCGTGATGGGCGCATTCTGATTCATGGCGGCGGCTGGGGGATAGGAACATACGCGTCCACGATTGCAGAGCTTCGTCAACTTGGTTACCTGCTGGATGTGATCGTCTACGATCCTTCCGAGGTGGAGGTGGACGATGGGAGCACACGCTACTTCGGAACAGAGGTTTCATGGAATCCGTGGAGTCGGGATGCCCAGGGGCGGCATTCGTTTCCACCAATGAACCAATATGTGCGTGTAGATGGCATTCTTCGGGCAATGCCCCTCGGTGATTACACTGCCTACACAGATCTGATGCGCAATTGCGCTGCCATTATCAGCAAGCCCGGAGGAGCGACACTGAACGATTCGTTGTCCTACGGAATACCTTTTGTAATGTTAGAGCCGTTCGGCGACCATGAGCTTCAGAATTCAAACTATTGGGAAGCCTGTGGTTTCGGTATCGGATTTGCGGAATGGAAAGCCCTAGATTACTCGGAACAACTTCTCGAAGAAATGTACAGACGTTTGCTGGAGCAGCGATCAAAAATCAATCATTTGGGGAGGAAAACGCATGCAGCCGAAAACAGCAGTTACGTTTGATAAGCTGACATTCCAAAATATGAAAAGAACCCTCGTTCCGCTCGCAGAAACGGGAAGGAAACGCCGGGAGGACCCGACCTATGCGGCACCCGTGCCATATGAGATCGGAATCAAGCTTAATAACGGCTGTAATCTTCGCTGCAAGCATTGCTTTGAATGGAATCCAGATGGCTTCCATCACGGCTTTGCCAGTGAAGTGAAAAGAGACGAAATCGAGATTCCCGTCGTGGAGAAACTGCTCGCCGAAACGAGAGAACGCAAATCACGTGTGTTCCTATGGGGGGGAGAACCGCTATTTTACTCCAAGTTCGATGAACTGGCAGAACTGCTGGCTAAGGAAGACCGGCATACGACCATTTGTACAAACGCGATTCTTATTGAACAAAAGCTGGACTCCATTTTGAAAATGTCTAAAAATTTAGTCATGCTAGTCAGCCTGGAAGGATTCGAGAAGGAGAATGACGCGATTCGGGGCAAAGGCACGTTCAAAAAAGTGATTCACGCCATACAGCTGCTGTTGGATCTGCAAAAGCAGGGCTTGTATAAAGGTAAAGTGTCCGTAGCTCTGACCGTAAATGACCAAATGGTTGATCAGCTGTATAGCTTGATGGAATTCTTTGAAGATCTGGGCGTTGATTCCGTGTACTTCTGCTTCCCATGGTACATCCCTTCAGATACAGCAGAAAAAATGGATACCTACTTTGATGCACACTTTCCACACCTTGCCTCCCGCTTTGCGAGCGACCACAAGAATAGCTGGCACTCTTTCACGTTTCACATCTCACCGGATCGTTTCGACACGCTAATTGAGGAATTTAAACGAGTTAATTCACGAGTGTGGAATGTACGTATCCGCTATCAGCCTGCGTTGGAGCCCGAAGAAGTAGAAGGTTTTATTCGAGGTAGCGAAAAGCCGGCCATGAACCGGACCAAATGTTTCTCAATCTCGAACCGGATGGACGTGATGCCAGACGGTAAGGTCAATCCATGCAAATTTTTTCCGGAATTCAGTGTTGGTAATTTATACGAAGAAAGTGTGGCCGATATTTTCCACGGAGAGGATCTGCGAAAACAACGCGAGATTCTGGCCTGTGGCCTGACACCGATTTGCTCCAAATGCGTGCTTCTGTATAATAACGGAGTTTAATCGCTTTAACTTTAAGCCGCTAATAAGGGAAAACATGCAATCATTCAGGAGGAGCGGGGATGGACTTTATCCGTGTACGGGAACTGCACAAATCGTTCATATATTACCGGAAAGAAGTAGGACTCAAACATTCACTGAAAAACTTATTTGCTCGCAAATCACTTGTGAAGGAAGCGGTTAAATCCGTTTCTTTCGATATCGGCCCCGGAGAGTGCGTTGGATTTCTGGGTCCGAACGGAGCAGGTAAAACCACGACGCTCAAAATGTTGTCGGGCATTTTATATCCCACAAGCGGAGAAGCCGACGTACTTGGCTATGTGCCTTGGGAGCGAAAGAACGAATTCAAACGGCTGTTCTCCATTGTAATGGGTCAGAAAAATCAACTTTGGTGGGACCTTCCCGCGAGCGATTCGATTTATTTGAACAAATGTATTTATGACGTTGAGGATGATCTCTATCGTCGAAGTCTTGCCGAGCTATCGGAAATGCTTGATGTGCAAGACCTGCTGGATGTACAGGTTCGCAGGCTGTCCTTGGGCGAACGTATGAAAATGGAGCTAATCGCCGCTCTAATCCACCGACCAAAGCTGCTTTATCTTGACGAGCCAACGATCGGCCTGGATTTCCCTTCTCAGAAGAGGGTGCGGGAATTTCTGAAATACTATAATGAGCAGTTTGGTGCCACGATCCTGCTGACGAGCCACTACATGAAGGACGTGGAGGACCTGTGCAAGCGGACAATCATTATTAACGAAGGAAGTCTTCTGTATGACGGAGATCTTCATAAGATTAACGATCTGTTTGGCGAGCACAAAATTGTAAAGTTGCAGTTCTCTGAACCGGTTGCCGAGCAGCGGCTGGCCAAATTCGGGAAAATGATCAGCGCAGACGACTACAGTGTTGTTCTGGAGCTGCCCAAACACCGTCTAAAAGAAGTGTCGCGCGCTGTGCTCGATTCGTTTCCAATTGTTGACTGGACGATTGAGGATGTGCCAATCGAGGAGAGTATCTCAATGCTCTACCAAAAGGAATCCGTTGGATGAATGGACGCAAATTGTATACAGCTGTTTTTTCGATGGGTGTGCAGCAATCGATGGAATACCGTTTTCACTTCTTTCTTGGTCTTGTTGGAGCCGCGTTTCCGATTCTTGTTCAGTATTTTATATGGACAGCGGTGTACCAGCATTCCGGCGAATCGGCGCTATTCTCGTATTCATATAATCAAATCATCTTGTATACGATATTGGCGGGCTTGGTATCCAAACTAATCGCTACCCAGTTCGAGCACCAGATCGTCGACGATATCAAGAACGGTGGTCTCAACAAGTATTTGATCAAACCGGTTAGTTACTTTGGATATCGGCTAGTATCTTTTTTCGGACAGAAGGCGATCTATTACGGCGTTACAGCTGTGCTGCTTGTCGGGATTATCTGGATATCATCTGTCGGTGGTGTGCTTGAGTTCCAGGTCATACGGCTGATCTTGTTCGTCGTTACGTTGTCGGGGGCGCTATTGCTCAATTTCTTGATCTCTTACTGCATCTGTGCAAGTGCTTTTTATCTGAACGAAATCTCTTATTTTTTCGTCATTACGAGTCTGCTCGTGAATATTCTGAGCGGAGGTATGTTCCCATTGGAGATTTTCGGGGATTCGATTGTGGAGGCACTTCAGTACACGCCGTTTCCGTATACCATTTATTTTCCGGTCAATGTGCTCAGCGGCAAAACGGAAGTGGCGGCGATGTATCAAGGATTGCTTATCCAGTGCGGGTGGATACTTCTGTTTTTATGGTTATCTCGTCTCACATGGCGCATATCCATGAAGAAATATTCAGCGGTTGGGGGGTAGCGGAGATCCCATATGTTTAGAGCCATGAGAAAATACGCACATTTGTACGGTATGTTCATCAAAAATTGTCTCATTGCCCAGATGGAGTTTCGGGGTAATTTCATGATGAGCCTGCTAGTGGAATCCGTCTACCTGCTTGCTAAACTGTTATATGTGCTCGTTGTGTTCCGCACCGATCTTCACGTCGACGGCATACCGCCCGAAGGGCTGCTTCTATTTATAGGCATGCACACCGTGGTGACAGGAATGTACGTTGGGTTGTTTTTCACCAATTTTACGAAAATTCCGGAATATATTAAGGACGGCTCACTTGATCTAATGTTAACGAAGCCGGTTTCTCTTCAATTTATGGCTTCTTTGCGTTATGTCGATCTGGCGCTTCCAATCCCCGATATTTTAGTTGGTTTCGTCATGATTGGTATTGGCTGGCATGCCATGGGCATCCCCCTGACGTTTCTCCAGCTAGCCGGGTTTATGTTGTTGTTATTTGTCTCCGTTATCATCACATATTGTCTAATGATTATCCCTGCATTGCTGTCATTTCGGTTCGTTCAGACAGGCTCTGCATCGGAGATTGCTCATTCCGCCTGGGACGCCAACAATTTTCCAATGGCAATATACCCAACTTGGGTCCGGCGGATCGGTACCTTTGTCATTCCGCTGTTCCTGATTACCAATTTCGGACCAATGTTTCTGCTAGGACAGCTCAGCTGGCTCTATACAGGACTGGCGCTGGTCGCTTCAATTATACTCTTCACAGTAATACGATTGCTCTGGAAACAGGCTGTGAAAGGATATAGTAGTGCAAGTAGTTAAGGGGGAGAAAGAATGAATGCTGTTCAGCTGCCCGTGTTAAATCCGCCGCTTAAAGGATTTCTGCGGTGGGCTTACACGCTTTCGATTACCAGTGCACATGAGGAAACAATTCCTTGGTATTACAGCAATTTCATTCAGTTGTCCTGCAAGAAAACCTTTCTGGAGGATGGCAGACAGTTTTATATCGATTTTTTTCGGGGCAAACCCAACGAACTGAATTTCAATAATCCATTTCTACTCACTTGCTCTGTGAATTATACGATTCTGGAGCATTTGGCGCTGGACGCCTGGCCCCATTTTTTCGCGGATCAGATTCGCAGCGGCTATTATTGCGTCGTGTTTTTGGACGAAGCCAAGCTACCGCCAGCGGCGGCTTATCAGCAGGAACCGTTTCCTCATCATCTTTTTCTGTACGGTTTCGATTGGGACAAACGTTTCTTTGATGCTTCTATGTTCGACCATACGGGAGTTTACCGCAATGTACAGATTCCGTTCACGGAGTTCCTGGATGCTGTCCATTCCATGAGATATTTGCTCAGAGAGGGACTCACCGCGGATCATCACACTTATTTTTACAAATACGAGCCGCATTCTCCTTATCCTTTCGATAGAATCGTAGCACTCGACCAACTGCATGATTACCTGAACGGAGAGACTCATCTGAATCGCATTAATTACATTCCTGATGGCGAACAGGCTTTCGGAATTGACGTCTACGACTATTTGCAAATGTACTATGATGCAGTAGAGAGCAACGATCCTCGTCTCGGTGACCGTAACGATGTGAGGCATCTTCATGTGCTCTGGGAGCACAAAAAAATGATGAGTGAACGGATTACCTACTTGATAGATGAGGGGATAATCCCTTACGACGAAGAACTTGTGAATGGTTATCAGGATATAACCACTAGGGCAATGAAGCTAAGGGATCAATACATCCGTCATGAAATTCGTGAAGACAAGGCCGTGTTTGCGAAGGTAAGACTTCGGTTGGAACAATTCCGCAAGGAAGAGCCTGTTCTGCTGCAAAGACTGATTTCATTGCTCGAAAAGTAAATCAAGAAGGCTATTCCTCTCGGAGGAACAGCCTTCTTGATTTATATTCATAGGCTAGACGTTAGCAGCCTTACTATGATTCTTTATGACTTATTCAAACTTGAAATCATCATCCGTCAGAGGTTCTACATTCAGAGTACGGATATACCCGTTGCCTTTTTTAGAGAAAAAGTCATGCTGTTTGGTATGTGTACTGATTCCATTTAATACAATCGGGTTGACTTCCTCGTCATCAAATAATGGTTCAAACCCGAGGTTCATCATCGCTTTGTTTGCGTTATAACGCAGGAAGGTTTCCACTTCTTCTGTCAAATGAATGGGCGTATATAATTCCTTCGTATATTGCAATTCATTCTGATGAAGAAGCTGTACTAGATCAACCAAACCTTGATACACATCGTTCCGCTGCGTTTCATCAAAGCTTGCGTATATTTCCTGGGCCAACACCCCCACATATACACCGTGAATACTTTCATCCCGCAGAATCAGATCAATGATCTCACCACTGCATGTAAGTTTGCCTTGTCCGGCTAAATAGAGTGGATAGAAAAATCCACTGTAGAACAAATAACTTTCCAAAAGAACGGATGCAGCCATTGCCATATACAGATCTTTTGAAGTTTCAATATTCATGTAATACTGACGTATAATCGTCGCTTTGGTTTGCAGATATGGATTTTCTTCCACCCATTTAAATACACTGTCAATTTCTTCGGTTGATGCCAATGTGGTGAAAATACTACTGTATGATTTCGCATGAATTTGTTCCATCATCGCCATAAAACTAAGTACGGCTTTGCGTTGCAGTCCATCGACATGCTCCATAATCTGCGGCATACCTACACCACCCTGGATCGTATCCAGAAGGGTTAAGCCGCCCAAGACTTTCATATAAGCGTCTTTTTCTATATCACTGAGCATGCCCCAGGTCATTTTATCATCGGATAAAGGAATCTCATCATCGGTCCAAAATTGCATAATATTCTGATTCCAGAACATCAGTGTGAAATCATCATCCGCTCGATTCCAGTTCACAGCTTGAATTGCCGGCATGGTATATCAAACTCCAATCGTAATACCCTAAAGGGAAATTATTTATATTGAACAAGCAATGCATTCTTCCATCGTCAGCTTGTTAGTTCTTGTATAATATAGAGATTTCAACCCTTTATGAGCAGCATACAGGTAGCAACGAGCCAATTCTCGCGTGGATACATCACTGTTTACATGAAGAATGGTTGAGATGCCTTGGTCCACATGTGGCTGAATCTCCGCAATCAAATCAATCACCTTGAATTGATCCATTTGATACGCTGATTTGTAATAGAAGACATTATCCTTTTGCAAATAGGGCATTGGATAATACGTCGTTGAATTGGCATAGGTCCGAGTCTCAATCTGTTCTACGATCGGCATCACACTGGAAGTTGCGTTTTGGATATAAGAGATGCTGGCTGTTGGAGCAATAGCCATGCGATAGGCATGATAGAGACCATTTTTCATCACTTTAGACTTAAGCTGGTTCCAATCCTCGGGAGACGGAACAGCAATGCCGTTAAACAATTCTTGTACTTTCGATGTCGTGGGACGGTAATCCGTAGTCACATAACGATCAAAATATACGCCAGTCGCATAATCTGATTGCTCAAATCCATAGAACCGTTGACCCGTTTGCTCTGCAAACTCCATACTTTTCTCCAGAGAATGATAATTCATGGTCATAAAGAAGGTACGTACAAAATCCTTGGCCTCCGAGCTTTCATAAGCAATCCTGTTTTTGGCTAAGTAACCGTGCAGGTTCATGGCACCCAAACCAACGGAATGCATTTCGGAATTGGCTTTTGCCACACCAGGAGCATTAGCAACATGCGTCATGTCGCTGACGGAGGTCAGTGCGATCATGCCCTCATGAACGGATTCCTTGATCTTGCCACTCTCCATAACATTAACAATATTGAGGGAGGCCAGGTTGCAGCTGATATCTTTGCGGATAATATCCGGTTGACCATAATCTGTAATTTCAGAAGTTTCCTGGAGTTGGAAAATCTCTGTGCAGAGGTTGGACATTTTGACTTGTCCTACGTTTTTCAAGGCATGTGCTTGATTGGCATTGGTTTTATTAATGATGTAGGGATAGCCGGATTCAAGTTGAGTCATTGCTATTTTGGTCAGCATATCTCTTGCGCTGAGGGATTTTTTCTTCTTCACCCTGTCGTCAGCCAGCAAGGTATCATACATTACGTCCAGATCCATATCATCCAAATGTGTTCCATACGCCTTATAGACACTATAAGGTGCGAAAAGGTACAGGGGTTCATTATCTTGAGCCAGCTTATAGAAACGATTAGGGACAATAAGTCCGATAGAGAGAGTTTTCAGCCGGATTTTCTCATCCGCATTAATCTTTTTGCTATCCAGCAGTTCCATAACGTCCCAACCGAAAATATTATAGTATGCTGCACCAGAACCTTTACGTTGACCCATCTGATCGGCGTAGGAGAAGCCGTCTTCCATCAGCTTGAGAACAGGAGTAATGCCTTTTGCAGCACCTTCAACACCTTTAATGACTTCACCACGAGCACGTAACTTCGACAGGTTGACAGCCACTCCACCACCGATTTTGGATAACTGCATACAAGTGTTTAGTACATAGTTTATGGAGTTCAGTGAATCGTCCATTTCAAGCAGGAAGCAAGAAACCAGTTCTCCGCGCCGACTTTTTCCTGCATTTAGAAAAGTAGGGGTTGCGGGCTGAAGGCGCTGCTCCATCATAGAACGAGACAGCAAACAAGCCGTATCAAAGCGTCCTCGACCCAGATGAAGAGCTACGGCTGCTACCCGATCAGAATATTGCTCAAGGTATGTTTTACGGTCATAGGTTCTCAATGCATAATCAGTATAGAACTTGGACGCTGCCATATAGGAAGGAAAGTTATATTCATAGCCACGCGTAATTTCAAATACGGTTCTAACTTGGTCAGCTGTATAGGAAGCATAGAAATCTTCGTAATAATCATGATCAATCATGAATTTGACTTGATCATTAATGTTGGCAAACGCCATGCTTTTATTTTTGATTTCTTTCATAAACTCCTCTACAGCCTCTTTATCCTTATGTAACTGGAAGAAGCCATCAGAGTCACGCTTTAGCAGCATGTTATTTAATTCAATATGTCGCAATGCGGCTCACCTCCTGTTCAAAATA
Organism: Paenibacillus taichungensis; assembly: GCF_050994985.1. Taxonomy (NCBI): domain Bacteria; kingdom Bacillati; phylum Bacillota; class Bacilli; order Caryophanales; family Paenibacillaceae; genus Paenibacillus; species Paenibacillus taichungensis. The sequence continues at coordinate 1,872,465 of NZ_CP194720.1, forward strand.
CTCCACGTCTTTCTTGGAACCTGATAATTCAAATTTACTGATAACCGGGACGTTATAAGATGCAGAGATCAAATCTGCACTTTTGGCAAAACGCTCACCCCAGTTACGGTTACCGCTGGCGGCCACGCCAATCAGGTATTTAGAGTTTTTTTGCAAAAAAGAAGACACCTTATCAGGTATCTGTCCAAAACCTGTTGTATATGTCACAAGTACGTACGGTTCATCAATCGTCATTTGATTCTGAATCTGAACAGCCGGCAGTTGAAGCTTGGAAATAAACCTCTTAACATTCCCGGTTATCGAATCATACACAATTAGCACTATCATATCCTCCTTGACAAATGAAAGGTGATCAAAAACAAACACTATATATAGATTTATTTCTTAATTTTATATCAATATATAGCTTTGTCAAATGCATATTGGTATCAATTTTGTGAAAAACCTGATGAATGGGCTCTATTACTAGGTTTAAAAAATTTGTGGCTTAGTAGATATCCATATTCGAATACACGATATTTGGTGCATGCGAGAATTATGATTGACATTGAGAATTGTTATCATTTAGAATTTTGAAGAAGATTCGAAAAGAGGGATGCGCTACGATGACACAATTACAACAAAATCACCCACAGGGTGAAGGACAGGCAGCAGCAGATCTCGCATGGTATGGATTAAAGAACGTATTCAAGGATTCGGTCGACAAGTCCTATCGCTTGGTATACGAAGAAACACCAGATCATGTCATTCTTGTTGCTGCAAATCGTCACGGCAAAATCGTCATTGATGGTATACCGCATCCTTTCGTACCTAATAGTGCACATTTTGTATTACCAGGCCAACGGGTCGAGACCGTTTACTTAACGGATGGAGAGCAGATCGTGTACCGGATTCATATCGGCATCATTCCATATGGTGGACAGAAGGTGTCCTCTGAGTGTTTGTTAACGGAGCTTGGTGGGTCAATCACGGTTCCAGATGCACAGGTGCAGCAACTTTGCGAAAAAATCGTCAATTACTGGCATACGGGTGATTCAACAGATCGTTTCGCAAGCCAAGCGGGTCTCCAGGACCTGCTGCATCTGCTGTTCAAGAAGCAGAACCAACACGAGAACGCACTCGAGAGAGCACGGGAATACATGCTGCATCACTATCAGGATACAATCACAGTCGAGAACCTGGCCGATGAAGCGGGCATGAGCCGCTATTATTTCATGAGATCATTCAAAGAGAAATTCGATCAGAGTTCGATGGACTATCTGGCAGAGATTCGTACCAACGAGGCCAAACGTCTGATGGAAGAAGGACAACCACTGAAGGACATTGCTCTATTGGCAGGTTTCAAGGACCAACACTATTTCAGCAGCCAATTCAAAAAGCAGGTCGGATTACCGCCTCGTACATATATGGCAAACAGGAAATGTAAAACAGCTGCGTACAGCTGGCCCAATATTGGGCATTTGCTGACCCTGCAAATTATCCCCTTCGCAGCGCCCATTGATCAGTTTTGGACAGATGATTACCGTCGGAAATATCGTTATGATGTCAAGGTAGCACTCAGCCATGACTATGATTTCAACCTCAAAGCATTGATGCGGGCCAGGCCAGACCGGATTGTTGCATTGGACGAGATGATCCCCGAAGAGGAGAAAGAGAAGCTGCGGCACATCGCACCGGTGTTGTTTCTAAGTTGGCACGGAGAGGATTGGCGGCAACATTTGCGGCGAACGGCCTGTTTTGTGGATCGGGAGAATGAAAGTGAAAGATGGCTTCTTCGATATGAGGAAAAGGTGGAAACGGTTCTTCATCATATTCCTGATTCGTTTCAACAAGGTAAGCTAATCGCACTAAGTGTGTCTCCACGGGGCATTCAAATCTGGGGAAGAAGAGCAGGAACCGTATTTTATGACGATTTGAAGATTGCCGCGGCTTCGGGTGTGGATCAGATCGAATTTACCAGATATGTGGAAGCCGAACAGATTGCTGCATTCGATGCGGACGTCATCATCGTTAGTGTTATGAAGGACCATCATTCCCAGATGTTGTGGGAGAGGCTTCAACATGCGGAAAGCTGGAAGCAGCTGCATGCCGTACGAAACCGGCACGTATATCTAACACAGGGAGGCCATTGGTTAAGCGAACCGATCCTGGAACATACAGCCAATCGGCATGAACTTCTGCTTCAGGAAGTAAACTTGCTATTTAGTGCCCAGTAATGGGCGAAAGTAGACATCTTCTTCTATTTTCTTCGCTGAGGAACATCTGTATAATCATCATGTGATAATCATTCTCAATACAGAAATGCGGAGGGGAACTCATGTCTCACACAGAAAATAATGATCTCTTTAGAAGAGATCGTTCAAAAAAAGCTACACACGGAAGGAAACGCGGAATTGCAGGATTGATGCTCCTGCTGTTGGTTCTTTCACTTATGATTGTTGCCTGCGGAAATAAAACAAATACAGCAGGGGAGCAAGCCACAACAGAAACGACCAAGACAAACGCAAGCGCAGCGACTCAAACTGCCGAAGAGCCTCAGACTCAGGTCATCGAACATGCCATGGGCAAAACGGAAGTTCCGCTGCATCCAAAACGTGTTGCCGTATTTGGTCTTGAGGATCTTACATTGTCCCTGGGCGTACCGATGGTCTATGCATACGACTTTGATGGCCACTACTTGGATGACCAACTGAAAGCATTGAACATCCCGCTCGCTGGAAATGCGGATTTCAATCCGAATCTGGAAGCCATTCTGGCAACCCAGCCCGATCTTATCGTGGTTCAGCGAAACGCCATTGACGACAAAGCGTATGAGGAACTGAGCAAGATTGCGCCAACCATTGCCTATTCACCGGATGATTGGGAGAAAACCATTGTGGAAATAGGCAAGGCAACGGGTCTGGAAGATAAAGCACAAGAGGTGCTTCAGGCGAACACTGACAAACTGAAACAGGCCAAGGAAGATATCATTTCGGCAGTGGGCCCGGACAAAACAGTTGTCTTCATGCGTCCATCGGACAAGGATCTGCAGGTGTTCTTCCCGAGCTTCGCTCCACTCATTTACACTGAATTGGGATTAAATCCAGATGAAAGCGTTGCAGCATTCCAAAAGGATACTAAGGACGATTGGGGAGTCACGACATCTCTGGAGAAGCTGCCCTCCATTGGAGCTGATTATGTGTTTGCCATCTACGGAGGATCGATTAGCACGGAAGAAGAATTCAATGAGAACAGTGCCGTTGCAACGGAAGTCGAGAAACTTCATGTTTGGAAAACGATGCCTGCTGTGAAGGCTAATCATGTGTTCAAAGTGTCTGCCAGACATTGGATGATGTCCGGCCCAATTGCAGATAGCAAGGTTGCCGACGATGTGGTAGCAGCCGTCACTGGCAAGAAATAAGTCTAAACATAATCGTTCATACATTGTCTACAATTCAGAGATAGATTATTAAAGGCATGGCTCTATGGAGTCATGCCTTTTGAGTACGTTGAAGGTATGCTGATTACATCAAGTTCACTCACTGGCTTGAGGTTTTATAAGAAAGAGAAACTAAGCAATCGACCCGAATATCGCAAAGATTTGGAGGTAAGACATGAGCGGGATCCTGCAGCAAAATAGAATATTGATTGTAGATGATGATAAACGGGTCCGTGGACTTCTTCGAATGTATTTGGAGAAAGAACAATTTATCGTTGAGGAGGCTTCGCTGGGCTGGCAAGCCTTAAGCAAGCTTCATCATGACTCGTATGCCATGATCATTCTGGATTGGATTCTCCCTGATATTAAGGGGATTGAAATATGCCAATATCTACGGACCAACTTAAGCATACCCGTCATGTTTCTGACCGCCAAGTCAGAAGAGGGAAATCGGCTTGAAGCTTTCAAAGCCGGGGCGGATGACTTTGTCATGAAACCGTTCAGTCCGAGGGAAGTTGTGCTGCGCATCAAAACCATGATGGCTCGTTATAGCGGATTAATCAAACCTGCGCCTAAGGACCATTCAGCAAGCGAGGTGTTGATCTCCTCTATTTTAATCAATCCTACTTCCCGAAGAGTCACAGTAGAAGACGAGGAGATTCATATGACTCCCAAAGAATTTGATTTGCTATATCATCTGGCGACACACGCGGAAATCGCATTCTCCAGGCAGGATTTGCTGAGAATTGTTTGGAAAGTGGAGCATGAGGAAGATCTGGATTATCGAACCGTAGATACCCATGTGAAACGGTTGCGTGACAAACTATCCGAGCATGTGCCGAATCGGGAAGATCTGATTCACACCCTGTGGGGGTTCGGTTATATTCTTCGTTTACCTCACTGATTCTTATCTTGCAGTTCAGGAGGGGAATATGTCTTATAAACAAATCAAGTGGATGATCTTGCTCATTCCCACCTTAACGGTTGGTCTCTGGGAATATGTACGACATCAGTTTCTACTCCCCTATATATCAATGAATTTGGGCAACTGGCTTACGCCTGTCATTGTATATGTTGTGAGTATAACGTTGTTAACTCGGCTGTTTCTTATCCTGGAACGTATTCAAAAAGAACTGGAGCATGAGCGTGCTGCCAAAATTGCGCTTGAATCCCGTGAAAAGCTGGCCAAGGAACTTCATGATGGAATCGCCCAATCTCTTTTCTTGTTATCGGTGAAAGTGGGGCGTTTGGAGGAACAAGCCAAGCAGGATCAACAGCTGGACGATGTGTATTCGATCAAGAAAACGGTCCATGAAGTCAATCGTTATGTGCGTCAGGCCATTGCCGATTTACGTTATGATCCTAACGTTGACAATACCTTCACTATGAACGAATCGGTCACACTACTTGGCCAAATTCGAAGAATTGCCAAAGATGTCCCCGTCCAAATCGAACTGGATTGGAGCATCCCGGATGATGCATTTACTGACAAAGAGAAAGTAGAACTGCTCGCTTGTATTCGGGAAGCTCTCTTTAATATTCAAAAGCATGCATCTGCTTCACAAGGATGGATTCAGGGGAACGGGCACAAGAAGTGCTGGAATATCACGATTCGAGATAATGGAAAAGGATTTGAGATGAATCCCTTTGAACGAAAGGATCGATATGGACTGAAAATCATGAGAGAGCGGATGAATGAACTGAACTTTAACATGCAATTCCGAAGGGAGCAGCAGCTTACTGTTGTCGAATTTTCAAAGGATGGTGAGATGTTATGAGCCATACTCGCGTACTTGTGGTAGACGATCACGCTCATGCAAGAGAAGCCATATGTGAAATTTTATCCATGGATCCCGGCTTCGAAGTGATTGGCGTCGTATCGGACGGTCAACAAGCGGTTGATTATACAGAACAGTGGCTTCCCGATCTAATCCTCATGGACATTCAAATGCCCATTATGAACGGTCTTGAAGCAACACAGCGGATCAAACTGGCCTTTCCTTATGTGAAAATTGTTATGATTACCGTCTCGGATGATGTACTCCACCTACTGGAAGCGTTGAAGCGGGGAGCTCAGGGTTACTTGCTCAAAAATCTGGAACCGTCCATGTGGCTGGAATATCTTCATTCCATTGTTACAGAAGAGGCTCCATTGAGCCGCGAGGTGGCTTACCAAATCCTGAAGGACGTCTCACTCACGGAGAAAAAAGAACCTGACGTTCCGCTAACGACAAGAGAAAAGGATATTCTGTATGGCGTGGCTGCAGGATGGACCAACAAAGAAATCGCTGTGAATTATACAATTTCAGAGTATACGGTCAAGAATCATTTGAAAAACATTTTGCAAAAACTGCAGGTTCAAAATCGTGTTCAACTGACACGTTATGCATTGGAGCAAGGGCTTATTACAGACCACAATCGTCTGTAATAAGCTCTTTTTACTATATCGGAGCGTTCTTTCTGTTTTTATGTATAAGTGGATGTCACTTTATTTGCTTTTCACCACAATGAACTCACAATTTGGACACAAAAGGTCCAACTCTATAGCCAGCTTGAGCTATATGGTAAAAATTTGTTTTTATGTACACTATGAGCAGTGTGTTTCATGAAGGAGGTTATGATGTTTCGCGAACGGATTGTCCTGAGCATGTTGCTGTTTATTGGGATACTGTCGATCCCGCTATCTTACCCGTTTGACACTGCAAACGCTGCTCCTGAAACCAAAGATGCTATTCCACTCCAGTCCATCATTGATGGTTCTAGCCCTGGAGAAGTGCTTGTGCTTGAGCCGGGTATTTATTCTGGTCCCGTAAGTATAGACAAGAATATATCTATTCGGGGGGACTCCTCCGTAACGCTATTGAATACGGAAGCTGAATCCACGATCACCATTCGTTCAGATGGAGTGACATTGCAGGGGTTCACGGTTCAACACTTAACAAACGAACCAACTGCAGCGATTCAGGTTGAAGGAGATCGTGTAGAGATCACGGGCCTGGATATTCAGAGTCAAAGTTTTGGAATCGTGCTGCGGGGTTCTGTCGATGGGCTCATACATAGCAATACCATTTCATGGGCTGGTCCGGAGTCTGCTTCCAGTGGTCAAAAGGGGAATGGCATTGATCTCTACAATTCCCATCGTACCCACATCGAAGACAACAAAATTACGGGCATGCGGGATGGTATCTATCTGGAGAACAGTCGCAATCTTATGGTGAAGGCTAACACGCTGTTACATACCAGGTATGGCATTCATTGTATGTATATCGATGGCTCCTCTGTTGTGGACAATGTGGGAGAGAACAACAGTACCGGAGCCATGGTCATGGGCGTCAAGAATACGGTTGTATCGGGAAATTCCTTTCGCAAACAGAACGAAAATGTGCATTCACAAGGGATTTTGTTGTATGACGTACAGCAATCCTCGGTTCATAACAATGTCGTGGAAGGTAATCGTGTTGGCATGAACATTGCTGAATCCTCAGGAAATGAAATTCGCGGCAATGTGGTGCTCCGGAATTTCATTGGAATTCAGCTCGTGCTTGCGGAGGATAATCAGTTTACCAGAAACCAATTTGTTTCGAATGTGATCGAAGCTTCAGCGATGGACAGCCGGAACAATGAGATGATGGAAAACTACTGGGATTCCTTTCAGGGTCTTGACCTGAACAATGATGGGATCAGTGAACTGTCCTATGGGATTAATCCTTTTTATGAGCAAGTGGTCAACCGAAATTCAGCCTATCAGCTTTTCTTTCAATCTCCAGGCATGATCTTTATGAGCAACTTGTTTACGGAAGGTAAGGCAGAGTGGACAAGCGACAGATCGCCATTAATGAGTATGGAAGCGGAATCACAGACGACGAAGTCAGGTACACAAGGTTCACAAGCGATCAAAGAGACAACTGGGGTTTGGATCGTCGGATGCATTCTGCTGGGCATGGCCACTTTTATTATGATCAATATGGGGGTATTACGAAAATGAGAATGAAAACACATTTGAAAACAGTCATGGTACTTCTCTTTGGGGTGCTGTTATTAACAGCTTGCGGAAAAAAATACGAGGCATTGCCTATTAATGAAGACGTGGATATCTGTGCCATTTGCAAAATGCAGGTGAAAGATGATGCTTATGCCACGCAGCTTACCACGAAAGACGGTAAAAATTATAAATTTGATGACATTGGTTGTATGCACCAGTGGAAAGAAGAGAACGGAACAGATAACATCGGGATGGATTTCGTTCGTGATTATAATGACAAGGAATGGATTGAGTACAGCAAAGCCACGTATGTATATGACGCTTCACTGCGTACACCGATGGCTTACGGGATCCTCAATTTCAAGGATAAACCATCTGCCGAAGCATTTGTTGCCGAGCAGGGTGTAGGAACGATCATGACCGCTAAAGATCTCGCCTCCCACGACTGGAAACAAAACACAGAGACGATGGATATGATGGGTGAGCATGGGCATTCCGAAGAGGGAATGAGTGAAGGCGTACATGAAGAAACACATGGGGAAAGTGAATCAACGGAAGATTCAGGCCATAAGTAAATGTCCAATGAAGATGGTGATGCATGATGGGAGATATGTTACAAGTCGTTCGACGAGAAATGAAAATGGGATTTCGCAACCCCTGGTCATATTCATTTTTGATTCTTTTCTGCATATTTAGTCTGAGTTTGCTAATCATTAATTCTCAGAATTTTGTAACAGGCTACTCTGGCACGACAGGTTCCATGTTAAATCTTATTCTTTATCTGTTGCCGCTGATGACGCTCTTTCTGGGCTCGTTCTCGTTGACTTCTGAAAAGGAAGAGGGCAGCTGGCAACTGTTGTCCACATATCCCATCGGTACGATGTCTTTTATTGTTGGAAAATATCTGGGTCTGTCGGTTGTATTAGTGACTATAGTAACATTCGGTTACGGCCTCATGGGACTTCTTAGCGGATGGGTGGGCAGCCCTTTAGATGTTATGACGTACTTATTGTTTCTGGTATTCTCCTGTGGACTGGTGCTGCTATTTCTGATTATTGCACTGTTCATTGGTTCGTTATCCAAAAATCGGTGGCAAGCGTTAACAATATCCGTATCCGTTTGGTTTTTTGCTGTGATCGGATGGCCTACACTTCTAATCTCCGTGCTAGGACTTATGCCTTATCAGTGGATAAAACCCTTACTCACCGTTCTAACCTTCATCAATCCGGCTGAGCTGGTACGTTTGTTTGTTGTGATCAAACTTGGCGGGGGCTCTATACTGGGACCTGAATATTATCAGTGGGTAGATTGGGTGCAACCATCCAGTGGAAGCTGGATTTTTACAGGGATATGTCTGCTGTGGATTGCATGTTCTATCGTGGTAGTCTACGGGATCTGGGAAAGGGGGCGTTCCCATGGATAACGTGGAAGCAGAGATTATTGGACTGTATAAATCCGTAAAAAAACAACAGATCGTTGAAGATATATCCTTTCGCGTTTCTTCCGGTCATGTGCTTGCCTTATGTGGCGGAAATGGGGCCGGAAAAAGCACTGTTCTGCGTATGCTCGCAGGTATTCTTCAACCTACCTCCGGAGAAATCATTGTAAACAAAATGCGCTGGTCCAAAGAACGAAAGCGATATTCGGAACAGATCGGATATATGCCGGATGATTATCATTTCAACCAGGGTCTGACGGCAGAGGAAGTGCTCCAGTTCTGGGCGGCGCTTAGGAAAGTGTCCAGAGAGAGAGTAGCGGAAGTGCTGACTATGGTAGGCTTGGCCGATCAAAAAAAGAAGCGGGTCACGACCTTTTCCAAAGGAATGCGGCAGCGTGTGTTATTTGCCCAGGCTCTGCTGTCCAAGCCTCCGCTGCTGATCATGGATGAGCCGACGAATGGACTGGACCCCTTCTGGATGCAAGAGTTTACAAATCTGATAAAACAGATCAAGGAGGAGGGACATATGGTCGTGTTCTCCACCCACCAGCTTGAAATCGCAGATGATGTTGCGGATCAGATTGTTTTTATGAACCAAGGACGTAATGTGGGAGATGGCTCTACTGAGGAGTTTCGTCAACAGTTCGGGTCGCTTCATGCTGCATTTCATCATAGTCTTGGCTTAAAATGAAGGTGAATTTATTGGAAATAAAAAGTAAAAAAATGAGTGCGAAAATGAGACGTTTGCTTACTATCCTGATTGGAATGGCTGCTGTGCTGGTAGCTGTGTGGGCAATTTACCAGGAGACTTCATCATCCGAGCCCAAAAGAACCGGTGCCATTGAAGCCGGTGCAACTGCTCCTGAATTCACTGCGGTTAATTCAGCCGGAGAACAGGTGAAGCTCTCCGATTATCGGGGCAAAGTCGTTATGATTAACTTCTGGGCTTCATGGTGTACGCCCTGTGTGAGGGAAATGCCAATGATTAATCAGATCGCTCAGACGTATCAAAACGATGTAGAGACTCTGTTTGTCAACGTGGGGGAAGCGAAGGGCACCATTCGTGAATTTATGGAGAAACAGCAATTCGATTTTCCTGTTATCATTGATGTGACCGGAAAGGTCTCCCGCCTGTATCGTATTACCGGTTTGCCAGCGACCATGATCATAGATCAGGAAGGTATATTCAGTCACATTCTGCTCGGTGAGTTGACTAAGGATATTCCTTTGCAGCAATGGCTAGAGGAGACCGTACAGCAACGGAATTGAAGCTTTGCAGACAAATGGAAGAAGTCGCTATAAGAGCGGCTTCTTTTGTTTTATTTATAAGCTGCTATAAGAATCCAGGCAACCGCGAACGGTTTTCTCGAACATCTTGCACGCATAGTAGAATTGAAAATCGCAATACCACGGTTGTGTCCAAAGAATCAATAGCTCCTTTGGGTATTTTTTACGCTTTTCACCGAGTTGTCAGAAAGAGTTGATCCTTTCTTGAACATTTAGGGACGAAGACGTGTCAGTGATTGAATTGCTAATTCACAAAGATATAATAATTTTAACTATTAGGTCCTGTTAAGTACTTTGGCCCTTCAGTATCAGGTAAAGCTTCCTCGTCTCTTACTTTGTGAAAAAATTCTCTTTGTACATACAATGATGGAGGAACGCTTTATAGACAAACTCTGAACCTATTTCGTGGGACTTCTCTAAACCTGATATTAAACGCAGCCCAAGGGATGACTGACCTAATAATTAAAAGTTTCAAATCAGTACGAAAATCGAACAGAGTTTGAAAGGAGGCAGTAAAGGATGGCAATCGATACGGTGATGTGGAGCAAGCTGGTGACAGGTATGACGCTGGGCTTCCACGCTATTTTTGCGACGCTTGGCGTCGGTATACCTCTAATGATCGCAATTGCAGAGTTCATGGGGATTCGCAAGAAGGACCCCCATTACACACTGATGGCGAAGAGGTGGTCAAGAGGGTTTGTCATTTCTGTGGCGGTTGGTGTGGTGACCGGTACAGCGATTTCACTGCAACTGGCCCTGGTGTGGCCGAATTTTATGAAACTAGCAGGCAATGTCATTGCACTCCCACTATTCATGGAAGTGTTTGCGTTCTTTTTTGAAGCGATCTTCCTGGGCATTTATTTGTATACGTGGGATCGATTCAAAAATCCTTACATTCACTGGCTGCTGACGATTCCAATCGTCACAGGTGCAGGCATGTCGGCTGTGTTTATTACAACGGTGAACGGCTTCATGAACCAGCCTGGAGGCTTTGTCATGGAAGCAGGCCAATTCACAGCGGTTAACCCAGTGGAGGCGATGCTGAATACGGCGACGTTCTCCAAGGTGTTCCATGTATTAAGCTCGGCCTATTTGACAGGAGCTGCCCTGTTAGCCGGAATTGCAGCCTTTGCGCTTCTGAGAAAAGGGGCATCTGCATACCACAAAAAAGCCTTGAATCTCATGATGGCGGTGGTTCTGCTGTTCGGCTTACTGAACACATTAGCGGGAGATGTGTCCGCCAAATTTCTGGCCGAGCATCAGCCGGAGAAACTTGCAGCAGCAGAATGGCATTTTGAGACAGAAAGTGGCGCAGATTTGATTTTATTGGGATGGCTGAATGCGGAGCATGAAATTATAGGAGCCCTTCACCTTCCGAAACTGCTTAGCTTCCTGGCCTTTAGTGACTTTAATGCCGAAGTAACCGGACTGGAGGAGTTTCCGGAGGACGAATGGCCGCCGCTGCTCGTTCACTACCTGTTTGATTTAATGGCGGGAATCGGATTTACGCTACTGGCTATCTCGGTTCTGTACTTCCTGTTTGTGTTCTGGAAAAAGCGCAATGAGCTGAACAAGTGGCTGCTTGGGATTATAGCACTAGGCGCACCCATGGCTTTTCTCGGAGTTGAACTGGGTTGGTTCTATGCTGAACTGGGGAGACAGCCGTGGATTATCCGGGGATATATGCGTGTTGAGGAAGCCGCCACTTCATCACCCAACATCAGAATGATCTTTTTCTTCTTCCTGCTTCTCTACATCGTTCTGGGAGTCATGTGTGTTCTCGTACTAAGACGTTTGTTCAACAATAATCCGGCAGAAGTCGAGATGGAGAAATGGATGAAGGAGAAGCGCAATCCGTCTACAGAAAAGGGTGAGCGTACATGAGTTACGAACTGATTGGCATCTCGGTGCTCTGGTTGTTCCTGTATGGCTATTTAATTGTAGCCTCCATTGATTTCGGGGCGGGTTTCTTTGCCTTTTATGCACGCTTGACGAAACAGGATCACCTGATTAATCGTCTGATTTCCCGTTATTTATCACCGGTATGGGAGATTACGAATGTATTTTTTGTCTTTTTCTATATTGGCATTGTTGGATTCTTTCCGGACACGGCTTATTATTACGGATCAGCTCTGCTCGTACCGGGCAGTATTGCGGTCATTTTGCTCGCCATTCGTGGGTCGTTTTATGCCTTTGAGAACTATGGTTCCAAAAATAATATCGTGTATCTGTTTCTATATGGAGCTTCGGGATTGCTTATTCCCGCTTCGCTATCAGTGGCGCTAACGCTGTCTGAAGGTGGTTTTATCGTGAAGCAGGGTTCGACGGTTTCGCTGGATTACTGGACACTGTTTACCAATCCGTTATCATGGAGCATCGTTGGACTCGCGATTGTGTCCGTATTGTTCATTAGCAGCTCATTTCTGACCTTCTATGCGTCGCGGGCAGAGGATCACTCTGCATTGAAGCTGGTGCGTAACTATGCCCTGTTCTGGAGCACACCGACGATTATCATCGCACTGACTGCATTTATTTATTTGGGACAGCACAATGAGCGACATTTTCAAAATATGATGGATTTATGGTGGCTACTTGCGCTTTCCGTTGCCTTCTTCATGATTGCGATGTGGCTGATCTATAACGGACGCCGCTACGGATTAGCGTTTATATGTATCATGCTGCAATTTTTCTGTGCCTTTTTCGCTTACGGAATTGGTCAATATCCTTATATCCTTGATCCGTTTATTACAATTCAAAACAGTGTAACCTCACCAGCGATGGGCTTCGCACTGGTTGTTGTGTTTATCGGTGGCATGTGCATGTTGATTCCTTCCTTAATTCTGGTTTTCAAACTGTTTCTGTTTGATGCGGATTATGTTAAGGGAAAAAAATAAATTGAATTTAATATGTGATGTAAGGGAGTAATCTCACAGGTTCATAGAAAGGAGGAGAGCTTACATGAAGAGGAAAACAAGCCTGATCTCTCAACAAATGTCTGGGCAACGAAAACGTCTCGTGCTTCTTGCAGTGATTTCACTTGCGCTGGGTGCAGCGATTGCAAGTCAGGCTGCGCTGCTTGCTGAAGCAGTACAACGGATTTTTGTGGAGAAGGCTTCCCTTTCGTCGGTCGTCATGCTGCTCGGGATACTCCTGGCTGTCATGGTCGTACGTACAGGGTTGTCTTATGGGAACGGAAAAGTTGGTTTGCATATGGCTTCCAGTGCGAAGACGAATATGCGAGCAGCCGTGCTGCAACATTTGACCCATGCCTCGATGCCATCAACCCTTCGTGGACAAACAGGCGGAAAGGTCAGTGTTGCTCTGGATGCTGTGGATGAGGCTGACAGTTATTTCAGTCAGTACATGCCGCGTATGATGGAGGCTGCCATCATACCGATTCTGATTTTGGTGGTAACGTTTATGCAGCATGCCAATTCAGGCTTCATTATGCTGTTTACGGCACCGTTTATCCCCTTGTTCATGATTTTGGTGGGACTAAAAACAAAGAACAAATCAGAGGAGAAATATGCGCAGCTGGCCGAGTTCTCCGGTACGTTTCTGGATTCTCTTCAAGGGCTTGTTTCGTTGAAAATATTTGGACGGGCTCACCGTCAGCAGCAGGAGATTGAACGCGCTAGCCTCGGTTACCGCGATGCCACGATGGGCATTTTGCGGATTGCGTTTACCAATACGTTCATGCTGGAATCGATCGTAATGCTAAGCATCGGTATCGTGGCTCTTGAGCTTGCAATCCAGCTGCTTGTATTCAAATCGATAGCGTTCCATACCGCGTTTCTCGTGCTGCTGCTCGTTCCCGAGTTCTACAGTCTGTTGAAAAATACGGGAACGGCTTTTCACAGCGGTCGAACAAGTATGGGAGCAGTTCGTAAGGTAGAGCAGATGCTTGAGGAAACGGCTGGGGAGAGTATATCGGTAGATGGCAAAGAAGGATCAGGTACATCCGATGGAATTGACGAGGTCGATAACATGGATCGGATGGAAAGAGGAAACGGGATAGGGACATTGCAAATGGACCGTTCCAATGGCAGTTCCATACCGCCGACCATCATATTGAACCATCTCCGATTTCGGTATGCGCCCGAATCATTCGAGCTTGAGACTGGTCGAGCACAGCTTGATCCGGGAGAATACATTGCCATTGTCGGCAAAAGTGGTTCAGGGAAAACGACGTTACTCCATCTCATTGCGGGTTTGCTGAAACCAGCATCAGGAGAGGTTCTGGTAAATGGACAGCCGCTATTCAAATATGATGAGACTTCATGGTTCGAACAGGTTAGCTACATTACACAGCATCCCTATATTTTTGCAGGTACATTTGCTGAGAACATTGCGATTGGTGCTGGGCGAAATGTATCCAGGACTGAAATCGAGCAGGCGGCAGAGGCTGCCGGGCTTGCCGAACTTGCTGCCCAATTGGAGCATGGCTTCGATACCTTGGTTGGTGAAGGAGGAAGGGGGCTGTCTGGAGGGGAAAAGCAGCGACTTGCCTTGGCACGTGCTTTTTTGAAGCGCCCATCCATCATATTGTTTGATGAACCCACGGTAGGACTGGATCTGCGCACAGAGCAGATATTGCAACATTCCATTGCCACATTGGCAGAAACCGCGACGATGATTACGGTGGCTCACCGGTTATATACGATTCAACATGCTGATCGTATATTGTTTATGGACGACGGTGTGCTAGTAGATTCGGGACGCCATGAAGAGCTTATGGCGCGCCTACCCCAGTATGCCGAGATGATTGATGTTCAACGAAAGGGGGGCTTATCATGAATGAGCTAGCGATTTTGTCCAAAGCCATGATTCAGGAGCGAAAGGATATCATTCTTTCTATTCTAGGTGGGTTTATTGCAGGGATAGCAGGAGTGGCCCTCTTCTCGGCTAGCGGATATCTGATTTCGCAAACGGTCTTCGCGCCACCGCTTTACACCTTAATTGTACTCACCTCGCTGGTCAAGCTGCTTGGACTGCTTCGGGCGGCGAGTCGTTACGGAGAGCGCTTGTATTCACACCGGGCGACATTTTCCATGCTTAGCCGTTTGCGTACATCCTTTTTTGCCCGACTCATTCCTTTGACGCCGGGTATATTGAACAAAAAACGAAGCGGGGACCTGCTTGCGCGCATTGTTGGGGATGTGGAGAGTCTGCAACATTATTTTTTGCGCGTCGCTTATCCACCGATTATTGTTGTTATGGTCTTTTTGGCTACAGTGTTGTTTACTTCTGCCTTTTCATTCTGGATTGCGGTTTTGTTTGTAGTAGGTATGCTCACAACGACATTGGTTGTACCGGGAATAGTTTTGCTTAGGCAGCGAAAAATACATGGACACGTTCGCGAACAACGGGCGCTGCTTTCCACAGAAGTCACCGAAGTATTGTATGGGTTCCGGGATTTGAAAGTGTACGGACAACTGACTCAACGGGAGCAGCAGCTGCAGAAGGCTTCTGCTGCGTTGACGGTCCAGCAGCAACGGGCTGCCGGACACCTACTGCGCGGGCAATCCATGCATGCTTTGGTTACGTTCCTTATTTCCTGGGGCGTGCTGACACTTGGTGCTTATCTGATTATCGATGGAGCGCTGGCTGGCGTGTTTCTTGCAATGCTGGTTATGGCCTCGCTAACCGTATTCGAAGAGGCTGCGGCAATGGCGACATTACCTTTGTATAAGCAGGATAGCGAGCACGCAGCCAAACGTCTGACGGAAACCATACAGACCTCCGACAGGCAGTCTGTGTCTACACAGCCAGAAGGAGCGTTATCTGCCAATCAGGCTGTTTCGCTTGATCTCTCCGATGTTACGTTTCAATATGAAGGGGAGTGGAGACCAGCGTTAAAGGACATTTCGCTGCATATTTTACCCGGCTCCAAAACGGCGATTGTCGGACCGAGCGGATCAGGCAAATCAACGATTATTGAACTGCTGCTTAAACTGCGTACACCTACAACTGGGGAGATTCAATTAAATGACATTTCGTTGAAGGAACTGGATGAGGCAAGTATTTGGCAGACGGCTAATGTTGTCTTGCAGCAAAGTCATTTCTTCCGGGGAACGATCCGGGATAACCTTTTGTTGAATGATGAAGAACATTCGGATGAACAACTGGTAGATATGCTGGGAAAAGTACAGCTGCCGAATACAGCTTTAACCGATGTAGTATATGAAAAAGGGGAAAACCTGTCGGATGGTGAGAAGCAAAGACTGGCTTTGGCACGGGCCATGCTTCGTAAGGGACGGTTATGGCTTCTCGATGAACCTACTTCCTCAATGGATTACGTTACAGAAGAACGTGTGATGAAACATCTCTACGCACAAGCAGCTGAGGATACGCTTCTCTTGATCTGTCATCGGCTTACTGGTCTGGAAGAGATGGACCGCATTGTAGTGCTGGAACAGGGAATGGTAGTGGAAGCAGGTTCCTATGCGGAGTTAATGGAGCAAAAAGGTTATTTTTATGAGTTGAAAAAGATAGAGTGGCAAATGATCGGAGAAGTTGGAGTATAGAGAGCAAGATACACACAGATACGAATGAAAGAGTATGCGTCAATGACAGCTTAAACATTCACCTTACAAAAAAATACACTCGCACACGTTTATACTGTGTGGAGTGTATTTGTATTACCGTAAAGAAATGAGGGTAAGCATCAGTCAATTGAAGCTTCGATTAACAGCTTGTACTCCAGTACAATAGACATTAATGGCCTCCTGTATTGGAAGCCCAGACAGGATACCAGCCTGCACTCGGTGTTTCTGTATTGTACAGCACTAAATTGCCGTCGTTTTGAACGATGAGCACGTTACCCCTGAGGTTGGGTGGCAGATTGTCCGCTCCATAGTACGATGTAGACCATGCCTTGTTGTCTGACGTCCAGTAAGGTGTGTTTTGGGGATCCTGGAGCACTAGTTTTCCACTCCAATAATCAATCTTGAAATGATTTATTCTCGTGTCATTGGTCTTGGTGTTCCATAACATCGTGTGTGTGCGGTTATCCCAGAGCTGTAGGTCGCCGTAGACGCTGTATTGCAGTGAAAACCTGACGTTGTTGGATACGAGTGGAATCGAATTGTTATACATGATGTCATAAATGAGACGGTCTCCAGCTGCAGATGCTGATGGAGCGCTGGAAAGCAAAAACATGAAAATTGCAGCAAATAGCAAAACAGCTTTTTTCATAAGATCCTCTTTTCTGGGATATATTTTAAATTACATACCAAATATATCATATCTCTCCATCAAAAATGTATAAAATTTCAAGTGGAAAGAAAATATTTTTGGGAGTTTTATATTTTTTCTTAACTTCGCGTAATAACTTATATTCGACATAGAAAACTAAAGGATTATTCTACCTAAATCAATCTATTTTAGGATAATCCAACTTCCATGTTACACATCGTTATCGTTGACATGTCAGTTTGAAAATTGAGAAAGAGCTGGATAGATTAGACAGTAACTATTTAAAGATTTGCCGTTATAATCAGATATGCCTAAGAGCGAAATGTGTGTTCCAAAATGATGAATAAATAAATTTTTAGAGATCGCTTGATTTTTTTTAATGTATCTGATATTGTAAGACCTGTGATTTTGGAAAGCAGATATATCAACATGAATCAGGTCTTTCCAGCAGATAATTTTTGACCACTTCTCTTAAGGAAGTTAAGGCCATACGGACAGCCGGGTCAAACGCCGATTGGCAACTTATGTTGCCTTATTGATTGAGTTAAAAGCTCAAATTTTATAAGTTGGTTACTTTACAACCAGTGCATCTGCACATCAACTTGTGAAACGGTCAATAAGAGTGGTAAAGGCGAATTATTTGCTATATAGACTCTGATCTGATATTGATATACATGAAGAAGCTTTCCGCTAGAGGAGTTCTTTTGAACTTTTTTAGTTATGGAAACTTTGCGTCTTTTTAATGATGTATATCGACAAGCAAGTGTGATGATGCGCGTTTGGGGCATTTTTCACCTTGCTTTTTTTGTTGGTTCAGAACGGGCGAAAAGTTGAAAAATGAGAAAAATAATGAAGTTAATTTAAAAAAAATTCATATTGGGTTAGGAGAATGGAAAATGGGAAAAGCACTAATCATCGGCGCCGGCGGCGTAGCTTCAGTAGCAGTTCATAAATGCGTTCAAAACAGCGAAGTATTTGAGGAAATCTGCATCGCAAGTCGTACGAAATCCAAATGTGACGATCTTAAAGCGAAGTTGGACGGCGGTAAAACAAAAATTACGACAGCTCAAGTGGATGCCGACAACGTTGACGAATTGATCGCCCTTATCAACGAAGTTAAACCGGATATCGTCATGAACCTGGCATTGCCTTACCAAGACCTGACAATCATGGATGCTTGCCTTGCAACGAAAACGAATTACATGGATACAGCGAACTATGAGCCGGAAGATACGGCAAAATTCGAATATAAATGGCAATGGGATTACAAAGAGCGCTTTGAAAAAGCGGGAATTACAGCTTTGCTAGGCAGTGGATTTGACCCAGGTGTTACTGGTGTATTCTCTGCTTATGCCCTGAAACATTACTTTGACGAGATTGAATATATTGACATTCTGGATTGCAACGGTGGGGATCACGGCTATCCGTTCGCAACCAACTTCAACCCTGAAATCAACATCCGCGAAGTTTCGGCTAACGGAAGATACTGGGAAAAAGGTGAATGGATCGAAACGAAACCAATGGAAATCAAACGTGTCTATGACTTCAAAGAAGTTGGCGAGAAAGACATGTACCTGCTTTATCATGAAGAGCTGGAGTCCTTGGCTAAAAACATGCCTGGTCTGAAACGCATTCGTTTCTTCATGACATTTGGTCAAAGCTACCTTACGCACTTGAAAGCACTTGAAAATGTGGGCATGACTTCGATCGAACCTATCGAATACGAAGGCAAACAAATCATTCCGCTGCAATTCCTGAAGGCGGTACTGCCAGATCCGGCGTCCCTTGGACCACGTACTGTGGGCAAAACGAACATCGGTTGCATTTTCAAAGGTAAAAAAGACGGCAAAGACAAAACGTACTACGTTTACAACATTTGTGATCACCAAGAATGCTACAAAGAAGTTGGTTCCCAAGCCATCTCTTACACAACAGGTGTTCCAGCTATGATTGGTGCAGCAATGGTGATGACAGGTAAATGGAACAAACCAGGCGTATACAACGTTGAAGAGTTCAACCCAGATCCATTCATGGAAGAGTTGAACAAATGGGGTCTCCCATGGGTTGAAGATTTCAACCCAGTACTCGTTGACGAATTGCCCGAAGAAGTCAAAGAATCGGAGCTTGTTCGTTAAGATGCGGTTTGAGCAATTACCGACGCCATGTTTTGTTGTTGACGAAGGACTTATCGAAAGAAATCTCAAAATCCTGAACGGTGTCATGCAACGTACAGGAGCCAAAATCGTGCTGGCTCAGAAAGCATTTTCCATGACCACGATGTATCCGCTCATTGGAGAATATCTGAGCGGTGCAACGGCAAGCGGGCTGTATGAAGCCCGCCTGGGTCATGAGGAGATGGGTAAAGAGAACCACGTCTTTGCCCCGGCTTATCGCGAAGATGAGATCGATGAAATCCTTTCGATTACTGATCATATTATCTTCAATTCATTCTCCCAACTGGAGAAATTCAAGGGCAAAGCGCTTCAGGCTGGTCGAAAAGTAGGCCTGCGTATTAACCCTGAATGCTCGACTCAGGAGGGGCATGAGATTTACGATCCATGTTCTCCTGGTTCAAGGTTCGGTGCAAAGCAAGAAGATTTCCGTGCTGAGCTGTTGGAAGGAGTCTCCGGACTGCATTTCCATACCTTGTGCCAGCAAAATTCAGATGATCTGGAAACGACGCTGAATGCGGTAGAAGAGAAGTTTGGACAATGGCTGCCACAAATGGAATGGATCAACTTCGGCGGTGGACACCACATCACACGCGAGGATTACGACATTCCTAGACTGGAAGCCTGCATTAAACGCATGCAGGAAAAATATGGTCTGGAAGTATATCTGGAGCCGGGCGAAGCGGTTGCGCTGAACGCGGGCTTCCTGGTGACTTCTGTGCTCGATTTCCACAAGAACGGTATGGACATTGCCATTCTGGATACCTCGGCAACATGCCATATGCCGGACGTGCTGGAAATGCCGTATCGCCCGCCACTTATCGGTTCGGGAGAAGCAGGGGAGAAAGCCCACCTGTATCGTCTGGGTGGACAAACTTGCCTGTCAGGTGATGTGATCGGCGATTATTCGTTTGACCAACCGCTCAAAACGGGTGACAGACTGGTATTTGAGGACATGGCGATCTACTCCATGGTCAAAACCAATACATTTAACGGTATGCCGCTGCCAGCCATTGCTGTGAAAAGAAAAGATGGCCATTGCGAAGTGGTTCGCGAGTTCGGGTATCAGGACTTCAAAATGAGATTGGCTTAACTTCATTATTTCTTACTTTATACTGCGTTTTCAGACAGAATGGTCTATTTTATAATAAATCCGTTTCTGTTAGGAAATGATCCAATATAAGACGCTCCTAGTACCAATCCAATTGAGTACTAGGAGCGTCTTTTTTGTGTTTGACTTGATGTATATTATTCCTGACTAAAAGAGCCAACGGTTACATTTTTCTTTACATAAAATAAGCTTTGTGGACTAACTTTGAAGTAGATTTCAGTGATATGCATATCGTCTCCAATAATCGTCATAATAAGGAAAAGTTGCTGGAAGAAGGGAGGCTAGGGTAGTGGATGAACAATCTGCCATGATCAGGAAAGATGAAAGCATCACCAAAAGTTTAGACGAATCCATCCTTAGAATTGAAGAAATTTTCACAGATACTCCCGATCTGATCATTCGAAAGCTATATATAAAACAAACTGGAGAACAAGCTACCATCATCTATATGGAAGCATTGACTGACAAAACGTCGCTTAATCATGATGTTCTTGCTCCGCTTCAGCTCGAAACCGGAAACCCCTCCGAAGACTTCATAACAACGGTTGGATATATGAAGCCGTATACCAAGTGGGATGATCTCAAACTTTCCATTATCCTCGGCTATAGCGTACTGTTTATCGAAGGAAGAAGTATCGCCTATGCACTAGATACAAAAGGTTTGCCGCAGCGAGCGATTGAGGATCCTCAGCAGGAGCCATCACTGAAAGGAGCTCATCAAGGATTTACTGAGACCGGTTCTCAAAATATAGCCATGATCCGCCGTTATATCGCGGACAAAGAGTTAAAGCTCAAACGGTATATCGTTGGGAAGCGAGGCCAAACGGAAGTATCCTTGCTTTATTTGGAAGATGTGGCGAAACCGGAGATGATTAAAGTACTCGAAGAACGGATTCAATCCATAGATGTGGATGCCATTATTAACACTGGAGAATTAGCAGAATTTATTGAAGACCAACCCCTTGCTTTACTACCCCAAATCATTACGACAGAAAGACCGGATACAGCTGCTTCTCAAATACTGCAAGGACGATGTGTCGTTGTGGTCGATGGTTCTCCCAGTGTGTTGGTAGCTCCTGTTACCTTCATGTCCTTTTTTCAGACGGTTGATGATTACAGTTCCAGATGGTCCATTTCGTCATTTCTTAGAGTTTTACGTATGTTTGCCTTTTTCATCGCCATTTTTTTGCCTGGATTTTTTATATCAGTCATTTCATTTCATTTTGAGATAATACCGATGAAACTGTTGTTAACGCTTGGTGAATCAAGGGGCCAAGTTCCATTCCCTCCATTCGTTGAGGCAATCATTATGGAAATCACACTTGAGATGCTAAGGGAAGCGGGGGTTCGGCTTCCAGCTCCGGTAGGGCAGACCGTAGGGATCGTGGGAGGTATTGTCATTGGACAGGCGGTTGTTCAGGCTGGGCTGATCAGCAATGTGATGGTTATCGTCGTCGCTTTTACAGCTATCTCATCTTTTATTATTCCTAATCCAGATATGATGGCAGCTGTACGCCTCATGCGTTTCATGATGATGATACTCGCTAACTGGTTTGGGTTCATCGGACTAGTCGTGGGTATGATGACCATCATCGGCCGATTAATAACATTAAACTCGCTCAATACCTCCTATAGCACACCTATAGCTCCATTTAGAGCTGCGGATTGGAAGGATACCTTATTACGGGTACCGTTGTGGATGATGAACAACCGTCCCGTAAGCACGCAATCACGTCAGTCAAGACGCCAGGGGAAAAGTAGAGGATGGAAGGAGAAAAACTAGCAAATGAAGACTTTTCGTCCGGTAACTATGCTTCAATTCATTCTTATTATTTCTACTTTCCAAATCAGCGTTGCTTTTTTGTCTCTTCCAAGAGAACTCGCAAGACATGCGGGGACGGATGGTTGGCTAGTGATTTTCTTGGGCTGGGGACTGGCGACGTTGGCCTCCATAGCGATCGTCAAGGTGATGAGATATAATCCAAACAGCTCAATACTAGAATTGATTCAGCGTTATATTGGCGTGTGGGCAGCAAAAATGGCTGCTTTTATATTTATGGCCTATTATTTGCTTCTGGCATATGACGGTTATATGGTTGCTTCACTTGTCATTAAATTATGGTTATTGCCGAGCACATATATTTATATTCTAGTCCTGCTGCTGCTCATACCCACATTTCAGATTGCGCAACATGGTTTCCAGGCGATTGGCCGGTATAGTGAAATTGTCACGATGCTCTCCGTTTGGATTCCGTTCATTTATGTATCTACGCTGAGTCATGCCCATTGGCTCTATTTACTGCCCATCTTTAAAGAGGGATGGTTTCCGGTTCTTTCATCCATAAAATTTATGATCTATCCGATGCTTGGCATCGGTTTAGTTTTGTTTCTCTATCCCCATCTAGTTAACAAAGAAAAGGCATTGCCTGCCATGATGATATCAAACACGCTTACTTGCATGGTTTACTTGGGAATCACGCTGATTTGTTACGTGTATTTTAGCCCAGATGAGATCGGGGAGTATAACGACCCGGTGATTAGCATTATGAAGTCCATTGAATTCCAGTTTATAGAGCGGGTGGAAGTGCTATTTATTGCATTTTATCTGTTTGTGTTCTCATGCATATGGATTCCCTCCATGTATCTGGTGTCGAAGTGCTCTGCATCGCTGGTGGGAAAGGGTCAGGAAAGATACCACCTTGCAGTGTGGTGTGTTGTCATTGAACTTAGCTTTTTCCTCTATCGGCCTAGCTTTATTGAATCAGCCCAAATAAACTATGCACTTAATTACATTGGATTTATGATGGAGTTTGCTCTGCCTGCGGGCATTCTTCTGTATGTAGCGATCCGCAAAAAGATGGGACGGGGGCGAGACTTATGAAATGGGGCGTAAAATTCATGATCTCGAGTCTGTTTTGTATTTTATTGGCTGCGCTCACAGGTTGCTCCAACGACAAAACCAATTTAGAAGATGCAACGGTTCCATTGGCTCTTGGTTTGGATGTCATAGATAAAAAGCTCCATTATTATATATCTGCACCTGTATTCAGTAAAGACATTCAAAAGAAAAGCCGGGAAGGGGGAGGAATAGCAGAAGGTTTAAGGCAGTCGAGGAATCAGCAGGATGCCCAATTTCCGGGTTCGCTTGCGGGACGTAATTATCAAGTCATTATTATAGGAAAACAATTGCTTCAATATAAGGATTGGTTTAAAGTGCTTGATGTTACGTTCCGTGATCCTCGGAATACGATTACCGATCGCATCGTTGCTTTTGATGGTTCTATTGCGGATATTTTTCAGTTTCAAGCAAAAGACCAACCGCCGTTACCTTTATTTGTAAAAGCGATTGTGGATTCAGGCAGTAGAAGTTCAGCTACTGTGAAAACAACCGCGCAGGAGCTGCATAGACAATTGAATGACCGAGCGATGACGCCTTCCATCTCGGAGATCAAGATCGAAAATAACAAGATTATGCTAAAAGGAACGACTCTTTTATCCCAAAAAGGGCAATACAGAACTTCTCTGTCTTATCAGGAAACGTCACTTCTTCATATTTTGAAAAATCAAGCTGAGCCAGGGGTCAGTTTAACTTTTCAGGTTGATGACCTACAACAAACATTGCCCTTTAACATCGACAAGGTGAGTTTTTCTTTAGGCGATATTTCCGTAAAAACTAAATCCTTTTATGAAAATGGCAGATTTCAATACAAAATTAAAGTAAAGTCGATCATTATTATAACTGAAAAGTTTCTTGAATTTGAACTTTTGGAAAATTCTGAGGAAATGGAAAATAAATTGAGTAAGGAAATGAAAAAAAACATTGAGGCGCTCATCAAAAAGTGCCAGGACTATGAAATTGATCCTTTCGGGTTTGGATTTTATGCCAGGGCATATCAATACCCCTTATATAAGGAAGCGCAGTCTAACTGGGGGCAAGAACTATCCCGAGCTGATTTTGATGTGGAAGTTGATCTTCGAATCGGCGCCACTGGAGCTGTGGAGTAATTGATACAATCAACAGAAGCAGTCCTGCTAATAAATATTATTAATTTGCCAAAATAGTGATATTTATTATAGACTATTTTTTATCGGTTAATTGTCCAAGGGGGAAAAGGAATGAATCAAAGGAACGTGCAGAAGTCTAACAAACTGAAAATCATCTCCAAAGTATTATTGATTATGATCGGGGCTTTCATCACCTCATATGGTCTGGAAGCTGTATTAATTCCAAACAATGTATCAGACGGTGGTGTGACAGGTCTTAGTATCGTTGGCTCACAACTGTTTGGTTTACCGTTAGGGATGTTGATTGGTATCATCAACATTCCATTTGTATGGTTAGGTTACAAACAAATAGGTAAGAGCTTTGCTATTTACTCCATTATCGGTATTGCCTCGCTAGCTGTGGGTACAAGCCTTATGCACCATGTACCCACGATTATTCAAGGGGATACACTGTTAATTACCGTTGTGGGCGGGATTATCATCGGTTTTGGTATGGGTTTGGCGCTTCGTAACGGTGGGGCATTGGATGGAATCGATATGTTGGCTGTCCTGCTTTCACGCAAATTACCTTTTGGAACCAGTGATCTAATCTTATTCTTGAACATGTTTGTCTTTATTGTCGTATCAACTGTATTTGGTCTGCAAGGGGCGATCTTGTCCGCACTTGCATATTACATCGCTTCCAAAGTGATACATATCGTTGAAGAAGGTTTGAGCGGCTCCAAAACCTTTAAAATTATCACCAATCAACCGGAAATCATGGTCGAAACCATTCGTGACCGATTAGGTCGTGGAGCAACTTATACCGATGCTTACGGTGGTTATTCTAATGAACAATTCAAAGAGATTACCTGCGTAATCAACCGTATGGAAGAAAGCAAAATCAAGGATATCATTCACGAAATTGATCCCAACGCTTTTATTGTAGTGTACGACGTAGCCGAAGTGAAGGGCGGCAATTTCAAAAAGAAAGATATTCACTAATCACTACAATGAGCTGGAGTTACTGTCGCAGAGAAAAGGATTTAACATACTAACATAAAAAAAGTCGCTAATAATTTAGCGGCTTTTTTTGTTATAAAGGTAGAAGTTATAGTATCAAGTCGTCGTATCCAATAACTTCTACCTTAAGGAGTTTATCATTCTTTGACAATCCGCAACTGTATTTCGGTCAGAAATTGCTCGGTAATGATCGTATCACGATTATCAATTTCATAGATTTCAAAAGGATCCCCCATAACACAGAGCCCTTTTTCATTCGTATAAGCAACGACCTCAAGCATTTTTTCATAACTTTGACGGTAGTTACCCCGATAAAAAAGGGAAAGATACTCACCAGCTGGCAGCATGTAATCGTAATCGATCGTTCTGGCTTCGTCAGGATCGAAGATAAAGAAGACGGAGTTAAAAACATCCTTCACGCCATGTTTTAGTTCCTCAAGCGACACGGATGCACCATATAATTGGTTTCCAAAGTCCGGAATATGACTTTTATGTTTTTGATGTAACTTTTTAATGGCATAATCCATCTCCTCATCCCGAGTTATGCGTGTATTGAGCTGCAGACACGGCCGGTCAGGATACGTTTTGATACAGAAAACTCCTGTCTGAATTTTGCTGGCATCAGTTAACACCTTGATTCTGCCTTGAATAATACGCTGGGTAGTTTCGAGTTTGGCTATTTGTTCCTTAATCAGTTCCTGTTCAGTCAATAACAGTTCAAGTGTATTTTCGACACTTTGCTGATCTAAATACGCTTTGATCTGTTGCATGGTAAAATCCAACTGGCGCAGGTCCCGGATGATGTTCAGCTTATACATATCTTGAAGGCTGTACAGACGATATCCGTTTCCGTCTCGCCGAGGCACGAGCAATCCTAATTTTTCGTAATAACGCAACGCGTCAACACCTATTCCGTAAAGCTTCGAGATTTCATTGATTTTATAATCGTTTTTCATCGGTTTTCTTCCTCGTTTGCATTTAGCTATTATATGCGTGCGCGTATGCTGAAGTCGCGCCATACACTTCCTTATACAGCAATTTTCTCACCATTTCAAATTGTGTCGGGGTCAACTTTGCCGGATAACTCATGATCTGTAAAGGTAAGGTTTGCTGACTTACAGCACGAAGGGGTGGCTGAACATAAGAATGATCTCCCAGGCAGAATCCCAGGCGCTCATAAAATCCAATCCTTCTCCGCTTCAGCTCATCTTCTGGCAATTCAACTTCCAATATAACCGGCTTGTCTGACTGGTTCATGAAACGCTCCATTAACCGCTTGCCTATGCCGCCTCCACGAATGTTCGGAGAAACAGCCAAATGCTCAATATATCTGAACGACTCGAACTCCCAGCCTGCGAGAAAGCCAATCACTTCATTCTGCTCTTTTTCCTCTGTAAGAAGGCGATAGCATGAGTGGGACAGCAGCTTCTTCTGTTCTGAATATTCCCGATATTCGGCTGCGGGAAACGATTGCTTCATAATTTTAAACACTTGGTCAAACTGTTTTTGCAACATCATCTTCATCCACTCCTGATTTGTAAAGCCATATTTGTTATACATCACGATAAACCCTGGTACGATACCAGAGTCAAGCCATATGGCGGAAAAGGTGGGGCAGACCGTAACTGGAGAAGGGGGCGATTCACAATATCTAAAAGTTTACTTATCGCAACTTTTTTTGGCCGAGGTCAAACTCTTTCGTTGTACAGACATTGTTTTACTTGGTTCAAAACGTTTCTCTAGACCCACACAACATCGTGATGATACCATCGTAAAGTGCTAGAAAACAGTTGGGATCAGGGGGATTACGTTTCGTGGAGCAAATAAAGTATGACAACTTAAAACTGGGTGAAAAGGGAGCAATTATCAGTATTATTGCTTATATTTGTTTGACTGCAATCAAAATGATTATCGGTTATATGTCTAATTCTGAAGCTTTAAAAGCCGATGGGTTGAACAATGCTACCGATATTATAGCTTCGATCGCGGTTCTTATCGGTCTGAGACTTGCTCAACGACCTGCTGATAAAGATCATACATACGGACATTGGAAAGCAGAGACCGTTGCCTCACTGGTTGCGTCTTTCATAATGATGGTAGTTGGGCTGCAAGTGCTTTACGGAGCGATTACATCCGTCTTCCAGGGGAAAAGCGAATCTCCGGACATCATGGCAGCCTGGACAGGCATTTTATGTGCCGCTGTGATGTATCTCGTATACAGATATAACAAGAGACTTGCTTTGAAGATCAAGAGCCAGGCGGTTATGGCGGCTGCAAAAGATAATATCTCTGATGCCTGGGTTAGCATAGGGACAGTTATAGGGATCATTGGTTCACAATTCGGCCTACCATGGCTTGACCCATTAACAGCTGTAGCAGTGGGCTTTCTAATATGTAAAACCGCTTGGGACATTTTTCGTGAAGCAACACACCATCTTACGGATGGATTTGACGAAGAGCTAATCAAGGAATACAGGAGTACAATTGCCAGTGTAGATGGCGTAGAGGCGGTAAAAGACTTAAGAGCCCGGAATTACGGTAATAATGCCGTTGTCGATGTGGTAATTCTGGTACGATCGGATTTGGATCTTCAGAAAGCTCATGATATTTCAACAAATGTAGAAGACGAGCTGTTAAAGGAGCATGAGGTGTACACAGTTCATGTTCATGTTGAACCAGACTCGGATGAAGCCCCTAACGAAGCACTTCAATGATAAAACATGAGTGGCAAATATAAGGACTTGCCAATAAACATGGACATACTCTTATTGACGCATGACCAAACAGGTAGCCCTCAGGCTACCTGTTTTTTAGTTGGAAGGGTCACCGAACATGTCTTTTTGGTTTCTTTTGCGAAAACTTCTCGGAGATTCACCGACTGTTTTGGTAAATAGAATCGTAAAGTAGTTTGGGTTCTCGTACCCAACCAATTTGGAGATTTCCCATACTTTTTTCTTGGTTGAAACCAACAATCGGGTCGCTTCTCCCATTCTTCGCTGAATGAGGTAATGATAAGGGGAGGTACCGTAGCAATTTTTATACATATGAATCAAATAATAGAAGTCGATATGGAATTGATCAGCCAAGTCTTTCAGCTTAATATTTTGACGATAGTTCGTGTCCAGATAATCTTTGATACTTTCAGCGAGAGTATTGCTTCGAACGATCTCATTTGCTGTGCGCTGATGGTGAGACATGCGATTGATAATCAGCAAAACGGCATTCAGCAGATGATGAGAGATAGAGTTGTATCCTTCTTCTCGGATTGAAAATTCATTGAACATGGTCTGCATTAACGAACAGATCTCTTCGGAATAACGATTGGCACGAACAACTGGATCACTACCAGGTGGAACAACCCAATCATTGTTGACACGAGTACCCTCTTTGAAACGAAAGCCGCAATAAAAGGTGGATAAAGGGAATTCCGGGTCCGATCTTTCTTCGTGAAGTGTTCCCTTATTGTATACAAGAACATCTCCCTTTTGAGCCGAGTGCTTTGTCCCATCAATCGTGAACGAGCCCTGTCCCTCATTAACATAAATAATCTCATGCAAATCGTCATGCTTATGGGTAGGAAAACTCCAATGGGGATTATCTGCCAACTTCCCTACATAAATAATAATGCAATCTTGATCTTCATGCAGTCGGTCTGGCTCATGGCGTGTATTCATTAATGTCTTCCCTTCAAGATTCTATGGTGAAATGACAACATACATAATGTTTTGGATGAAGATCACAACAACCTTGATTGTCGCTTAGCATGTCTGACAGTACAATTTCACTATTCAATAATATGTACTATATATCGAATTGAAGGGATGTGAAAGCAAAATCTGTTAAGAAAGGAATCCATTTAAGAAAATGAAACGTTTGCAACATTAGAGAGAAATGTGAGGGCTTATTTTTGACTAGAAAAAGAGAAAATTTACTTATTTTAACACTTACATTGGTTAGCTTTGTATTGGGAACAACCGAATACGTAATTGTGGGCGTATTGAAGGAAATCGAAACTTATATGAAAGTGTCGCTGGCTGCCGCAGGCGCGCTCGTATCCGGCTTTGCTATTGCCTATGCGATCGGAACACCGTTTGCCGTTGCTTTCTTGGCCAGAATTCCCCGAAGAAACTCCATTTTAATCGGGTTTGCAGTCGTGCTTGCCTTGAACGTACTTACCATTTTCTCAACGACGTTCTATTCCTTGATGGTTATTCGGATCGTTTCAGCCGTAGCATGCGGACTTACGATATCGCTTTCGATCTCGATTGCAAGCGATGCAGTTAACCGGGAACGGAGAGGGGAAGCGATTGCCTGGATACTGGGTGGCTTTTCCATTGCCAATGTGCTTGGCGTTCCGCTCGGAACCTTCATCGGACAGCATCTGAACTGGTCCATGACGTTTGTTGTTACAGCAGGCATTGGGGTTGTGCCATTCATATTCATGTTCCGGATTCTTCCGCGACAAACGACGACCATTGCGGGTTCATTCAGTGATCAGATGGCGCTATTTATGAAGCCGCGCATATTGCTGGCCTGCTTGATTCCGGTTCTTGGAAACAGTTGTATTTTTGTGATTTTCACTTATATTACTCCTTTGCTGGGGAACTCCATGGGTGTACCTGCACGTTGGATTAGCGCTGTACTCCTTATCTACGGTGCCTGCAGCATACTGAGCAACTGGATCGGTGCCAAAATAGCCAAAGGAGATTTCTTGCCCAAGCTCAAATGGCTTTTCGTCATTCAAGCTGCAATCTTTCTGGGACTCAGCTTCACCGTGTCTCACCTGTGGTTGGGCTTGGCGTTCCTGTTCATGATCGGTTGCCTGTCATCATCCATGAGCGCAGCGTCCCAGCTCTATCTGTTCGACGTCTCCGGAGCGATCGCGCCGAATTCCAGACCGTTTGCGTCCACATTGCTACCCGTGGCAGCAAACGTAGGGATAGCACTCGGTTCCGGAATTGGCGGGCTTGCTGTCAATTTAGGTGGTTTAAACTGGGTGCCGCCAGTAGCTGTGCTACTGGCTCTGATGGCTTTTGTGATCACAGCGATCTGCCAGCGGTCCATTCAATTAAAGCCGGAGGGAGCCACTGCTCCAAAAGTAGACTACTCGATTCCAAGTACCAATTAGTGGATCCTGAAGTCTGCTTCTTTGGTCCACAATTGTGACTATTCATTGAGTAGGCAATTGAAACGACATAATCATACATGTTCGAGCACGGAAAGCCGCTAATTTAGCGGCTTTTTTTGTTTTATTGGATACATTTCTAGCACAAAAATTATTGTGAAAATAAGCTGAACAGCACCTTTTTCCCATGGATCACTTTTTGTTCAAAAGCAGAATTGAAAAGGAAGCATTCAAAAAAACGGTTGACGAAGGAAGATATCCTGTATAGAATGAAGCCGTGATTTAGTAAATTAGTAATTTAGTAAATTACTAAATAAAAAGTTGGGGAATAGGAGGAATAAAAATGAAAGAAACAGTTGCTCCAGAGCACAAGCCTGTTGTCGTAGCGGAGCACTATGAAAAGGTGGATGGTCGACTGGCCAGCAACCTGGGCGCAAAAGGCCTTTCACTGGGCTTGACCCAGTGGGACGATAGAGGAAAGGTTAATATATCGGCTAAGGCGTGGGAAAACACGGGAGAAAAATGCTCAATGCAATCAGAAGAGCTGCCTCTCCATCGCGTACTTGATTTGTCGATTCTGATCTGTAGATCCCTCGAGTATTTTCAAGTGGCCTATCGACATGAACATCTTTATGATCCACAGGAGCCTGTCATCGATCGCATTGCTCTTCAAGGTAGTGCCATGACAGTGGGAGTTTGTATAGACGATGAGAGCATCAATGAAAACATTCAGTTATTCAGCCAGGCTCTTCAAGATAATGATGAAATGAATAGTGAACGGCTGCGAACGTTAGCAAAAATCTTAAAGGTTATGGGGTATTGAAATGTTTGCCAATCCATATGTTCGAACAATTATTTTTTCCCGTGTGCTCTTGCAGCTCGGAATTTGGATCCGGAATTATGCGGTGCTTCTTTATGTTTCCGAATTGACGCATAATAATCCGGTTGATATTTCATTGATTTCGGTAGCGGAATTTTCACCGATCTTTATATTTGGTCTGATTGGCGGTACCTTTGCCGATCGATGGCGGCCGAAAAAAACAATGGTATGGAGCGATTTATTATCAGGTTTGTCCGTTGCCGTTGTATTGCTTGCAGTCATAAATGGTGGATGGATTGCACTTCTGATTGGATCTTTCGTTTCTGCCAGTTTGTCACAGTTTTCTCAGCCTTCCGCGATGAAACTGTACAAACGGCATGTACCAGCCGAACAATTGCAGGGTGTTATGGCGATGTCCCAAACGCTTGTTGCTGTCTTTATGGTTTTGGGGCCAGTCATCGGCACGTTTATTTTCATTAAGTTTGGCATTAGCGTATCCCTCATCCTGACAGCGGTCATGTTTCTGGGCTCTTCGCTTGTATTATTATCGCTTCCCCGAGATGTAGAGGAGGAGAAATCAGGGAATCGTGGCGGCTTCGTTAAAGAGCTCACGGATGGCCTGCGTTATATCGGGGCGAATAAATCCTTGAGAACACTGGGATTAACCTTTTCGGCAGTTGGTTTGGCATCAGGATTGACTCAGCCGCTTCAGCTCTTTCTTGTCATTGAAAATTTGGGTCAGGATAAAGAGTTCTTGCAATGGCTGGTGATGGCGAATGGGGCGGCCATGTTGGTCGGAGGTGCAGTGATCATCGCAATCGCTAAAAAGGTGAAGCCACAGTTATTGCTTCTAGTCGGTTTACTTGTTAATGCAATCTGTACGGTTGGCATGGGCGCATCAACACAAATTTGGTTAACCATTATTCTGCTCGTAATTAGTGGTTTGTTCTTCCCGTGTATTCAAGGTGGAATTCAGACGCTTCTTGTGCGGAATACGGAAGGAGCATTTATTGGCCGGGTATCCGGAGCAATTATGCCGATTTTTATGGGAATGATGGTGATTGGCATGCTTACCTCTGGATATCTCAAAGATACGTTTTCCCTGCTTAGTGTATTTATAGCGAGTGGTGTTTTTGTGATTATTGGTGCGTTATTATTGCTTCCTATCGTCATTGAAAGAAGAAATAAAGCCGAGGAAACTACATCATGACGAACAGGGAGGAGAAAACAATGCAGGAACATCAACATGAAGAATATTTCTTATCACCTCAGAGAGCATTAACAGATGCAGAAGAAAAGCTGGTGTGGAAGAAGCCATTGTCTCATATGTCGAGCGAAGAAGAACGACGTATTACTAAAGAAGTAAAACGAAACTGGCATCGTGGGGAAATGAAGATTTCCAATATTCTCCTAGAAGGAGATGCCGGTTCTGGCAAAACACAATTGGCAAAAGCATTATCCGCTAATTTCGGATTGCCTTATACGAAAGTGACCTGTTTTGCAGATATGGACAAATCGGATATTATTGGTGCTATTTTGCCGGTGATTTCTCCTGAACGATTAGAGACATCGGAACCCTCGGATCAAACCGCTTTGAAAGCATTGTATGAAAGCGATCATTTTCAAAGCACAACGCAAATAATAATGAGTGCATTGGATATTTCAAAAGAACAAGCAGCGAACAAGATGAAACAATTGCTGAAGCTGGTTGTAGATCAGACGGACGGAGAAGCCGTTGAGTACAGATTTTATCCCTCGGAGATCGTTAGAGCCTATCAAAGGGGTTATCTTCTGGAAATACAGGAGCCGAATGTCATTCGGGATGCAGCAGTGTTGATGGCGTTAAATTCTGCTTTGGAACTGGACGGTAGTATTAATCTACCTACTGAAATCATACACAGACATCCGGACTTCATTGCGGTCATTACAACCAATCGCAGTTATGTAGGGTCGAGGCATTTAAATGAAGCGCTTCGGGACAGGGTTCAACACTCGGAGAAGATGGATCTTCCGAGCAAAGAAATCATGATGGAACGTGCCAAAGTCAAAACTGGTTATGAGGATGAGCAGGTATTAAGTGTGTTAGCGGATACGATTATGATTTTGGACACTACAGCCCGAGCCAATGCCATCAAAGGTGTGGCTGGAATGCGTTCTTTTTTCTATTGGACTGATGCAGTTGCGGGAGGAGCCTCGGCTAAAGAATCTCTTTATCACAAGGTTATCTACAAAATAACGACCGATTCAGAGGAAATTAAAATCCTGGAAGAAGCACTCCACAAGCATGATCTGATTACCCATGTAGAGAGCATCACGAATGAAGTAAAAAAAAACGGGAATCCAACGATGACTCTGCCATAGAGATCAAGATATGGGGAGACAGTGATGACATTGACGTTGAGCATGAGACTATTGAAGATGAAGAGGGGATCACACTAAAGAAATCTGCGGATAGTGAAGAGTCTGCTGCTTGTGTATCCGTTAACTCTGTGGATATGGGAAGGGAGGATACAGGGGAAGACGCTTCTCCAATGTATCATCAGACCAATCCCGAATCCAAGTCAGAGGAAGAAAAACAAAAAGAGCGCGATTTCCGTAAAAAGCTTAATCAAGTCACAAGAGAGAGCGTGGCGGATTCGATTCATGAAAAAGTAAAACTCATCGTTCACCGCCCGGATTACGATTATGACTTCCAAAAGGAATATTACAATCTAAGCAGAAAGCTTATACCCATAGTACAGGAGATTGCGAGAAAGACACTCCCGCTGCTGGAACATGAGTCTTCATCTGAATTTGAGAAGAATAAGTACTATGGCAGCAAGTTTCATGCAGACAGCGTCATATATAAGGATTACAGGCATTTTGCAAAAAAAAGCCCTCCGACGGAATTGCCATCCCTTGTAGTAGGTCTAAGAGTGGATGAATCAGCATCGATGTCAGCGTTTGGGAGATTAGAAGCGGCTAAGCGTGCAGTCATCGCGGTATATGAATTTTGTCAAATCAGCAATATTCCAGTATTAATCTACGGTGATACCGCGGATGTTTCCAGGATGGAGCAGATGTCGATCTTTGCTTATACCGATCTCGATCAACCGAATATTAACGATCGATTCAGACTCATGGGAATTCAGGCCAGAAGTAACAATCGTGATGGAATGGCTCTTAGAATTATGGCAGAACGATTAGTGCTTGCACCGCAGCAGACCAAGTTGCTAATTAGTATCAGTGATGGACAGCCCAAAGCAATGGAAAATTACACTGGAAGCTATGCCATCAGAGACATGCAGCAAACCATAGAGGCATATGAACGGAAAGGAGTTACTTTCCTTGCATCTGCAATTGGTCAAGACAAAGATGTCATTAGCGAGATTTATGGTCATGAACGATTTTTGGATATTACCAATTTACGTGAATTTCCTGCAAAATTAGTTCGGATTATCGCTCGGTATTTATAATTTTACCAATGTATATTAACTACGATAAGGAGAGAGAAACATGGATATGAATAAGCGCAGGGAGCTACTGGAGGAATATAAGCAGATCAAGACGTATATGGGCGTAGCTCAAATTAAAAACAAAGTAAACGGAAAAATCTATATCGACAGCTATCCCAACTTGAAAAACAAATGGTTTACTCTGCAGATGCAGCTGGATCAAGGAAGATTTGCAAATGCCGAGTTGCAAAAAGAATGGAGAGAATTTGGAGAAGAGGCATTCACTTATGAGGTACTGGAACAGAAGGACATCGATAAGGTGACGGATATACGTTGGGAACAAAAACAAATCCTGAAGCCGTGGTTTCAGAAGTTACAGCCTTACGGAGACAAGGGCTATAATAGACCGCCAAAGAATTAAATCATGTAACAGGAAACTGATTTGACTAACGGTTAAAATCAAGATAAGATGAAACCGTCGTTTAGTAAATTAGTAAAAAAGGTAAACGGAATGAGGGAATAAATTGAAAATACCTACAACGTTAAAACATAAACCTGTTGTCGTATCGGATAATTATGAAAAGGTTGACGGCCGTATGGCCGGAAACACGGACGCAAAAGGTCTTTCCCTGGGATTGGCCCAGTGGAACGATAGAGGAAAGGTTGATATTTCAGCCAAAGTATGGAGATATACCGGAGAAAAGTGGTCCAGACAATCTGAGGAACTGCCTCTCCATCGCGTGCTGGATTTGTCCATTCTAATCTGTCGGTCTTTGGAACATTTCCGCGAGGCCTATAGATATGAGAATTTATATGACCCAGAGCAGCCTGTCATCGATCGTGTTGGCCTACAAGGGGATGCAATGTCCGTGGAGATCTGTACGGACAATGAGAGAATTAATGAAGATATTAAACTGTTTAGCCAAGCTCTGAGTGATGACGATGAAATGATCGGCGAGCGTTTGCGTACATTATCCAAAATATTAAAGGATATGGGTTATTAACAATATAAGGTCAAGCTAAAGTGGATTGAACAAAAAGAGCCTAAACGTCTATAGACGTTTAGGCTCTTTTTTGTGAGTTAAATATAATGATTTTAGTTGGCAATGAAGTTCCCCATTCGATTGCTTTTATGAATTTCTTCCGTTCCAGCATCGAGAGCAGTCCTATAATAAGCACGTTTATGTTCAATAACTTCCATAGTCTTTCTAAGTTCTTCCATTTGTGCTTCTACACTAGTCTTGCGTTCGGTAAACATGTCATATCGCTCCTGCAAGGTGGAGTCACCCTCGGAACACCATGCAATAAAATCTTTGATATCCTTGATCGGCATCCCGGTAGATTTCAGACATTGAATGATCTTTAAAAAATCGATGTCTGATTCTTTGAAGTTTCGAGCTCCGCCAGGGGTACGTTCTACAAAGGGCATGAGTCCTTCTTTGTCGTAGTAACGTAATGTATATACGGTTAGATTCAATTCTTTAGCAACTTCGCTAATTGAATATGTCATTTATGTTCCCCTTTTCGTACTAATATAGACTTCGAGCTAACTCTAATTTCTTTTGGGATTTTACCACGCAGGTTGTAGGATGTCAAAATCTCAAAAGACATTTGACCTAGAGTTAACTAGAGGGATTAAGATAGTTTTGCAAGAGAAAAGGAAGAATGACAATCTTAGGAGGTTTTATGATGATAACTGCTAAAGCACGAGCTGTTGACGGTCCGGACCAATCATTCCGGGCGGCTGAGATTAAACGACGCGATCTGGATTTGCACGATGTTCTGATCGAGATTAAATATGCCGGTATTTGCCACTCTGACATCCATACTGCTCACGGCGAATGGGGTCCCGTAAACTATCCGCTCGTACCTGGACATGAGATTGCAGGAATTGTCACCGATGTAGGAGCCGAAGTTTCAAAGTACAAAGTTGGTGACCGAGTAGGGGTGGGGTGCATGGTTGATTCCTGTGGCGAATGTGAGAACTGCCGCCAAGGAGAAGAGCAGTACTGTCTCAAAGGAAATGTTCCTACCTACGCGGGTGTCGATAAGTACGGCGAACCTACACAAGGTGGGTACTCCACTCACATCGTCGTAACCGAAGAGTTCATCGTTCGTATTCCGGACAACATCGAGCTGGATGTCGCTGCCCCTCTACTATGTGCAGGTATTACAACATACTCGCCGCTAAATCATTGGGGAGCGGGACCAGGTAAAAAAGTAGCGGTTGTAGGTCTGGGTGGACTGGGTCATATGGCTGTCAAAATTGCACATGCCATGGGCGCAGAAGTAACTGTTCTATCACAATCATTGAAGAAAAAAGAGGATGGTTTGCAATTCGGGGCAGATCATTACTATGCCACAAGTGAACCTGATACGTTCGCAAAACTCGCCGGGTCTTTTGATCTGATTATTAACACGGTAAGTGCAAATATCGACATCAATACTTATTTCTCACTGCTCACACTGGATGGCACGCTGGTAAATGTGGGTGCTCCTGGAGAGCCGTTGGCAGTGAACGTGATGTCCCTTATCGGTCACCGTCGCTCATTTGCAGGTTCAATGATCGGGGGCATCCGTGAGACTCAGGAAATGCTTGATTTCTGTGCAGAACATAGTATCGTTCCTATGATCGAAGTCATTTCAGCTGACCAAATTGACGAGGCATACCAACGTGTATTAGCTTCAGATGTGAAGTACAGATTCGTGATTGACACTAGCACAATTTAAATTGTTTTATAATAGATTGTATGGGCCTTTACCATTTGAACTGCAACTATAAAAACAGAAAATCCAATCGCTCATAACATTGCGATTGGATTTTCTGTTGTATTAATGATACGACGAATTTATCAAAATATCGTGAAACATTACCTTTAACCCACTTGAACCGTTGGGCGAATAATCATTTCATTAATCGCTACATCCGATGGTTGCTCAATTGCAAATGCGATGGCACGTGCGATGTGATCTGCATCAATAGCGGATTTGTAGAACTCATCTAGGCCTGCTTTGGACTCAGGATCACTTGTCGTTTCCAGTAACTCGCTGCTGACAGCGCCTGGAGAAATATTGGTGACTCTGATATTTGTGCCGCTCATGGCTTCTTCCTGGCGCAAGCCTTCGGAGATGGCTGTAACGGCATGTTTCGTTCCACAGTATACAGTTCCACCCGGATAAATGTTATGTCCGGCAACAGAGGAAAGGTTCAAAATATGACCTGATTTCTGTTCTCTCATGGACGGAAGAACTGCTGCAATAGCATAGAGGACACCCTTAATGTTTACATCAATCATATTGTCCCATTCATCAACTTTTTTCTTGAAAAGAAAGGCTTGAGGCATGATGCCTGCATTGTTGATTAGAACATCAATTTTTTCAAATTCGCTTAGTGCATATTCAGCCAAATCTTCCATTTGAGTATGCGAAGTCACATCTGTTGGTTTGATAATAGCGTGACCACCATTGTTCTGAATTTCTCTTTGCAATTGTACTAAACGTTCTTCCCGGCGAGCTGCCAATACCAGCTTGGCTCCTTTCGAAGCAAGAACTTTCGCGGTAGCTTCTCCAATCCCACTGGATGCTCCCGTAAGAATTACAACTTTACCCGCAATATTAGACATATTCAATTT
Organism: Paenibacillus taichungensis; assembly: GCF_050994985.1. NCBI lineage: Bacteria > Bacillati > Bacillota > Bacilli > Caryophanales > Paenibacillaceae > Paenibacillus > Paenibacillus taichungensis. Next base: position 1,911,087 of record NZ_CP194720.1, read on the forward strand.
CATTCCTTTCATTTAGATACAGATTCCTTCGCCTTAGAGCGCGTTGTACCACTCATCATTCACAGGCTCTAACCATTCCGTTTGTCCTGGTGTCATAGCCAGATGCACAAACCAGCTTTCGGCTGTTGCCCCATGCCAGTGCTTAACGTTCGGAGCAATATTTACAACATCTCCGGTTTTAAGTAATTGTGCAGGTTTACCCTCTTCCTGGTACCAGCCTTCACCACCTGTAACAAGTAACACTTGACCTACAGCGTGTGAATGCCAATTATTGCGTGCTCCTGGCGCGAAAGTGACATTTCCAATGCTAGTGTTTAGTGGAGTTTCATCTGTAAAGACCATCTCCAGATACGCGTCTCCAATAAAATTGGCTTCTACTTTTTTTCCCAGCGGGAAGATGGTGCTATTACTCAAATGTTCGTTTGTCATAATGGTTCCCTACTTTCTATTTTATTTAAAAATATCTTTTGCAATATTGAACGCAGACCATGCCTTAGGCCAGCCCACATAGAAGGAAAGGTGAGTAATCATTTCGGACACTTCATTACGAGTTACTCCATTTTCCTTTGCTTTATGAAGGTGTGGGGTTAATTGTTCGAAATTTCCACCGGCAATAAGTGCAGAGACTGTTATCATACTGCGATCATGACTAGATAATTCTTCTACTCGTGACCATACCTCGCCAAATAGAATATCGTCATTCAACTCTGCAAATTTGGGGGCGAAGTCACCCAATATATCTCGTCCAGCAGTTTGTTTTTTTTCCATAGCTATGTGATCCTCCATTCGTTGTACATTTAAGAATTATTTAGAATTTCCTTCTACTCGATAAGTCATCCACAATCCGTTATGTTCCATTTGTTCGACTCTTATCAATTCAAAATGAACGGGGAAGGTTTCTTTGAAACTCGAACCATTCTCAAAGATGGTCAAAGCTGGAGAGCTTGCCTCTGCAAAAGGAACGAATACGAGACTCAGCTCATCGATCAAACCTTCGTTCAGGAAAGAACCGTTTAAGACACCGCCGCCTTCAAGCAGTAATCGATCGATGGAAAACAATGCTTTCAATTTTTTTACAACCGTCACAACGTTCAGCTCTTTCGTTCCACCAAAGATATAAGAGATGCCCAATTCTTGCAGATATGCGAGATAAGCATCGGGAACTTCTTCAGTCAGGACTTCAATGATGTGATCCGTTGTTCTGTTGCCATTCTCTTCGGATATATAATTGTGGTTCCAAGCCAATTTGCCGTGTGGATCTATAGCGACGGCATAAGTTTCAACGTCTTTCTGCGCAATATAGTCCGTTCGAGGAATGGGGGACTGCTTGTCTTGATTGGATGGAGGAATATATTCATGTGCAAAATGCTCTTGCATCGTGATTCGTCCGCACATCCAAGCATTACACTCGTAGCGGTCATGGATACGTTCATACTCATGAATGAAGTAGGCTGACCGATCATCTTCCAGAAAATCCCCGATAATTTTGCCATCCAACGAACTAAGCATATGACAAATCGTATAGGGTCTGTCCATCGTAGCATCTCCTTTCAACATGAATGGATTGCATGGGATAAAGTGAATGGCATCCATTACTGTAGTAACACTGATGTGTAATTTAAATTTACATTTATACAATAATGAACATCTATCTATTATTATATAAGGGAGAATTGTATAATCAATTGTTAGATTCATTGAATTTGTTCAGAAATAAACAAAGAAGTGGGTATTGTAAATAAACGTCAAGATAGTATGACAAAAAAACGCTTTGGGAGTTGATTTCCCAAAAGCGTCCTAAGTTTATTTCTATTTAAATACCAATGGTCACCCTTTGACTGCACCTGCAGTAAGTCCGCTAACGATATATTTCTGTCCAAACAAGTAGAGGATAAACACAGGAAGTGAAGTCAGTACAAGATTTGCAAAAATCAAATTCCAATCGCGGCTGTATTTGCCGTAAAAATTATAGATCGAAAGCGGCATAGTCCACGTTGAACTATTCGTAAGGAAGTACACCGGAATCGTAATATCATTCCATACCGACATAAACACCATGATCGCTACCGTTGCGTTAACGGGCAGAATGAGCGGTGTAACAATACGGAAAAACACGCCGAATACGCTGGCACCTTCCAGAAACGCGACCTCGTCCAGCGCTTTTGGAATGGTTTTGATAAATCCGCTGTACAAAAATACGCTAAAAGCGGTATTAAGCGCAGCATAAATCAGGATGACACTTGATATGCTGCCGTAAAACCCCAATCCCTGTACGACCCGAATCGTCGTAATGATCGACATCGGCGCAATCAGTCCCATGAAAAAATACATATATAATGTGTTTGAAAGTTTTGTGTCCCGACGTGCCAGAATGAAGGATGCTGCTGAGGAAGCCACAATGTTGATAATGGACGAGATCCCTGTAATCCAGATGCTGTTCAGGAATGCTCGGGTCAGACCGCCTTCTTCAAATACTCGGACATAGTTTGAAAACTGCCATTTATCCGGCAAACTCAAGGAGAAGCTGAGTACTTCAGCGCTCGTTTTAAACGAACCTAATATTAGAATCACCAGAGGCAACAGAATGAGCAGAGAGGCGAGGAGCAGAAATCCTTCAACAACATAGTTGCGAATAGCGAGTTTGCGTGTATATCCCATGTTATTCCGTAACCTCCTTGCGCCGCATGAAAATCAATAGCGGTATAGCAATAATCGTGACCGCCACAAACAGAAGTGTGTTGACTGCGGTACCAAGTCCCCAGTTTCCTTCGCCGAAGGAGCGGAGAATAATTGTTCCCACAACTTGTGAAGCGTTGCCTGGACCTCCGCCAGTCATGACATACACTTCCGAGAATACTTTAAGCCCACCAATCAGCGTCAACATCAGATTGATATTGATGGCTGGCAGCAAAAGGGGCAGTGTAATTTTGAAAAAACTTTTCCAGGAGCTTGCTCCATCAATCGTAGCGGCTTCATAGTATTCTTGAGAAATGGATTGTAAACCAGCCAGATAGATGGCCATTTGGAATCCGGCGCTTTGCCAGATGGATACTATGGCAATCGTCCAGATGACAAGGGAAGGATTGGTCAACCAAGCCTGGCTCAACGAATGTAATCCGACTGCTTCCAATACACGATTGATTGTACCTTCTGTACGCAGCATTGGTGTGAACAAGATGCTGATGACCAGAATGCTCAGTATGGAAGGGGAGTAGAAAATTGCGCGCAGCAGGTTCTTCGTTTTTAATCTCATATTTAGGGCCACGGCTAATAGCAGACCAATAATATTTTTGCCAGCAACCGTAACAACGGCAAAAATTGCCGTATTTTTAAGCGCCAAAATAAGCGTTTTGTCTGAGAAAATTTTCTCGAAATTGTCCCATCCGATAACTTTTCGATCAATTCGATCCAGACGCCAATCCGTAAAGGAGTAGTAGAAAGCAGCAATTGCTGGAATAACAAAAAAGATAGAGTAGATGAGTAGTGCCGGAAATACCATGTAATACGAATATAAATTTTTAGCCCTTTTCATGTCTCACACTCCGTTATGGCTAGGCAGCACATCATTCAGGAATGACATGCTGCCCTGTATTTCATTTCTTAGAAACCGGAAACGCCTTTATCCTGCATCAGTTGACTGAACTTCTCATCCCAGGATTTCAGAACTTCCTCCGGAGTCAAACCGCCAGCGAATTGATCCTGTAACAGTCTGTATAGCTCACTTCGATCTACCAGCATGTAAGCATCCGTGGTCAACACAGTTTTCTTGGGCAGGATGTAATTGTCGACGATATCCTGTTTATAAGCAGGTAACTCCGGTGTAGTAACGTCGCTAAAATTGGATACATAGCCCTTGGAATCGACGATCTGTTGCGCAATTTCCTTGGAGGCGATAAAGTCCAGGAACTGTTTGGCTTCATCCAAATGCTTAGCCTTTTTCGGAATGAACAGCTGTCCTCCAAGCGGACTTGCACCCAGTTTGGCATCATCGGAAGACGGAATTGGGAATACGCCGAGTTCCATGCTTGGATCCTGTTCTGCTACGCCTTCGATTAACCAATCTCCCATAAACATCATGGCGACTTCCTTGTTCAGGAATTTGCCAACCGCCATGTCATAGCTGTCGCTCAGCACATCCGTATTGGTATACCCCTTGGTGTAGACTTCGTATTGCTGCTGCAAAAATGTTTTGAACTCGGGAATATCGGACCATTTTCTTTTGTTGCTGTTGAGTTCATCAAAAAAAGACGGATCATTTTTGGCTACAAAATCGGCAAATGCTGCCGCTGGCCAAATGTTCGCAGCCCATGCATCTTTATAGGGCATGAATACAGGGGTGATGCCGCCAGCTTTAATTTTTTCACAGATCGCCAAAAATTGTTCGTAACTTGTAGGGATGGACAGACCAAGGTCAGCAAAAATCTGTTTGTTGTACACGACGCCTTGCATGCCCGTATCTTGACTGACATGGAAGCTGTAGATATGACCGGCAGCGGAAAGTACATCTTTGTTTACAATTCTGCTGGCCCAGGACTCGTTATCCAGAATTTCGAAATTGCGCTCAAGATTCAAATCCGTAACCGCACTGGCCAAATTGTATTGAATGATGTCGGGCGTTTCGTCTACAGCCAGCTTGGTTTGCAGTACGGTCGTTGTTTGCTCAGCCGGAATGAGCTGCAGATTAACAGAAATATGGGTCTGTTTTTCAAATTCATCGAGAATATCCTGCTGGATAAAGGCAGAATCCTGTGAACTCTTCGAAATGGCCAATTCCAGTGTGACCTTGCTGTTCTTATTTCCACTGCTTGCAGACGTATCAGAATCAGTGCCACCTGATCCGCAAGCGGTCAGTGAGATGGACAACAAGCTCGCCAGTACAATGGATGCTGCTTTTTTTCTTTTATGCATGTTCAACGTAAATCCCCCTCTGAAACATGTAATGAATCCGTTTACAAATTCAATTATAAAATCCACTTCTTCTCCGGTACATGTCTGTGCTTGAATATTTATGTGTAAAATCCTGAACTTGAAATCGCTATCATTTCATTCGAACCCATGCTACATTAAGACATGATCCAGACGAGTTTCACAGCATGACAGGACAGGAGGCTTCCCGAAGCATGGGTAAATTTATACATAGAGCCACACAATTCAGCTTGCAGACAAAAGTATTATTGACATTTCTCGCCCTTCTTTTGTTCGTGCTGGGCTGCTTTATCGTTTATGTGAACCTTGTCGTTATCCGCCCGCTTACACAAAAGACAGAGGAGGATATACTGGTCACTGCCACAAAGGTACGAGAACAGGTTGACCTATACGTAGAGCAGCAAAACCAGATGTCCCAGCGCATATTGTCCAATAAGGACATCTTCGCAACGATGGACAAGAGCTCTTCAGCACCAAGCAATTATGAAAGACTGAAGCAGATTCGGAAACTAAAAGATATCATGTTTCAGGCTATTGGCCCCAGCATGAACATCAAGGACATGTCCATTTATGATAAACAAGGTGTGCTGCTCACATCGTATCTGGGTTCAGGGCATCCTCCAACAATGTTAAGTGCCTTAACGGAAAAAAGTAGAAGTGGACGAGAGTGGACAGGGAACGGTTTTATTCTGCTTCGAGATGCAGACACGATCTCCTTTGTCCGTACGGTCAACGATCAGAATGGCAAGCTATACGGATATCTTAGTATTCAAATGGATCAAGCTTACATTCAAAACCTTACGGAAGGAATTACTGCAGGAGATGTATTCATTTTGAACAAGCAAGGTGAGCAAATGACTGGCTTGGAAATGAGAAAGAACGAATTGGAGTGGAAAGAACCCTTATCCGACGAAGGACTGGCAGTTGATGAACAAAATAATTACGTTACGCATTCTACATCTCACCAGACGGGTTGGATTACTTTTATAATAACGCCGAAAGATTCGGTATTAGGCTCGATCCGTTCCGTACAAAGCATGTCCATTTTGCTGATTACAGCCTTAATGCTCATTTCTTTCGTGTACATTTTCTTCTCCACACGCAACCTGTTGCTTCCCATTCGTAAGCTTCGCAGCCAGATTTGGCGCATCAACTACAGCAATATGAAGCTAAAAGTTGATGAACGACCTAAAAATAACGACCTGCTGCTGTTGAATGAAGCTTTTCAGGACTTGATGGAACGTTTACAGCAATCCATTGATCGTGAGAAGAAGGCGTTACATGAAGAAGTCACTGCGCGGAATTCCGCATTACAAGCTCAGATCGCTCCCCATTTCCTTCATAACGTCCTTTATTTGATCAGTATTGCTGCTCAAGAGGGGAGAACCCAGGTCGTGTCCGATATGTGTAAACATCTGTCAGACAGTTTACGTTATATTGTTTCATCTCCTTATGCATATGTGACGATGACGGATGAGCTTGAGCATACAAGACATTACTTGTCGTTGGTACAACAAAAGTATGAAGAAGATTTGGAGTGGAACATCGATGCTGATGAACTGACGAGTGAAATCCGGCTGCCGCGGCTGGTCATTCAGCCTTTTGTTGAAAACTGTATTGAGCACGCTTTCTTTAATACCACACCTCCCTGGCGTATCCAAATTACCGTGAAGCAGTATAACGGATTATGGGCATTGGAGATCAAAGATAACGGAGAGGGCTTCCAGCCACACAAAATAGAAGAGATTTTGTCCAATATACAGAAGTCCGGCTCCGGAATGAATCAAACCCCTGATCGTCAGACAGCTCTTGGCAACATGGGGATCGTCAATAGCGTGAATCGACTTAAACTGATGTATAGCAATCGGCTTTTATTTAACATCTACAACAATCATTCAGACAAGGAAAAAGGAGCAACCATTCAAATCATCGGATCGATGACGAGGGATTTTTACTGAGCACAGGAGGGATAGACTATGTACAATATCATGATCGTTGAGGATAGCAAACCTATATTGCGCAATATTAAAATGCTGTTGGATAAGCTCGATTTTCCCATTCATGTGGCAGTTACGGCCACAAATGGGGAAGAGGCGTTAGAAGCACTTCAGAAGCAGTCTATCGATCTCCTGTTGACAGACATACGGATGCCCAAGATGGATGGCTTATCACTAATTGAGCAGGCGAAGCTTGCCCAGCCTGAGTTGAGGGTCATTCTAATTAGCGGGTATAGCGATTTTGAATATACACGAAAAGCATTGAATTTGCAGGTGTTCGACTATTTGCTGAAGCCCGTCGAGCCTGAGGCGCTGGAGGAAGTCATGGGCAGAGTTATTAAACAGCTTGAACAATCGAGGTCTAGGTACTTCCATGAGCTGCAGGAGATCGTTGATCCCCATAGTTATGCTGAACTTAAGCCAGGAGACCATGCTGCTTTTTTGGCCCAAATGATGATCATTCTGCGCAGGCAGCCCTTCACCTCGGAACGGGAACGATGGGGACAAAAGACGTTACAGGCTTCTTTAGAAGATTTTTTTGCTCCTCGTCCATGTAAAGTGTTTCTAAGTCAAACTCCGCAGCAATTCATCGTTTTTGTAAACAGGGGGATTCTTGATTTGTATTCTTCTGTACATGAGTGTCTCGAATCGTTGCGGCGTCATTTAGATGTACAAGGTATGGACACTACAATCGCGGGGCAGCTGCTATGGTCTCAAGATGCAAATCTGTCCGAGCTTTATCATCAAATATCGTCCATCTTATCGATTCACCAGCGATTGAACAATGGATTGGTGCTGGATAGCGGAAATCCGGTTTCCATAACAAGAACTGAAGCAGGTTGTCTGGATTCCACACTGGAGTTGGCTTTTGTCCACATGATACAAGCTCGTCAGAAGGAGCAGTTTGCCCTTAAGCTGTCCGAGTTGATGAATCGATGGACGGAGGATAACGTACATGTGAAAGAATTGGAACGATTTATCAATTTAGTAGTGGATACATTCGCACATTTGGTTGAAGAGCAAGGGGCGGGAATTAGGCTTGGTCTGGAGCTTAGAGCAAAAAAACTGTTCGATGAAGAAACATATGGTGATTTCTGCCGTGAATTAACGGAATGGATTGGACAATGTTTTGATATGCTTCAATCCCATGGTCGGAAAAGCAGAGAAGATCTGTTTATGCAAATGGATGAGTACATCAAACGGAACAAGTACACCCAAATATCCATCAATGACATTGCAATGAAGTTTCACGTCAGCCCCTCCTACGTTAGCAGAGTCATTAAAAAAGTAACGCAAGTCACATTTGTTCAGTATTATACAAAGCTTAGAATCAAGGAAGCATGCAGACTAATGGAATGTCAACCGGATATGAAGTTTAAGGAGTTATCAGATCTGTTATCGTTCAGTGATCAGCATTATTTCTCCAAGGTGTTTAAGGAATATACAGGACTTAGTCCGACAGAATATAAAGAAATACTGCTTAAATAGACTGACCGAGGAAAACTTATTAAACATTCCGAAAACGTTTGCTACGTATTATAATCTGCCTGGTCTCATTATTTTATGTTGCAAACTATACAAATTTGGAGTAGATTAAAAATATAATAAATGTTGTATTTGCAACAAAAAACTGAACTGTTTTTAAATTAAGTAATTGATTCATAGAAGGAGAGATACATCAGAATGACAGTGGAAATAAGAGCATGCAGTCACGAGGATTTACTAAAACTACAAGAAATAAGTATAGAAACATTCAACGATACATTCAAAGATCAGAATTCCCTTGACAATATGAGGGCCTATCTCGAAAGAGCATTTAACGCTAAACAGTTGGAAGCCGAGTTATCTAATAGCTGTTCAGGCATCTTTTTCGTCTACTACAATGATGAACTTGCCGGATATCTAAAAGTGAACAGAGATGGCGCCCAATCCGAACAAATGAGTGATGTTTCACTCGAAATTGAGAGGATTTATATCAGGAATAAATTCCAAAAGCACGGACTAGGTAAATATCTGCTAAATAAAGCGATGGATACGGCACTGGAACACAAAAAGAAGGAAATCTGGCTCGGAGTATGGGAAAAGAATGACAATGCCATTGCTTTTTACAAGAAGATGGGATTTGTGCAAACGGGCTCACACTCTTTTTATATGGGGGACGAGGAACAAATCGATTTTATCATGGTCAAGACACTCTAGTAATCGTACCGATTCTAAAATCGGTACAGATTGTCGAAAAGTTGCTTTCTATTAGATATGGTCAATGCATGTGAATGGTCGTATATTAATACTATGTGGGTCATGTGTATGAACACAGATCCACTATGTGCATTGATAAACGATTCTACATAGAAGGACGGGGAAATATGGACTTTAAACCGCTTGCGTCATTTATTGACCGCATCACATCATGGAGAATTCCGTGGGCAGAAGTCCTTGTGATGCATCAAAATGATACCGTTTTCCGTTACCGGAATGGTTACGCCAATCTGGAGGAGCAAACGCCCATCGGTGATGGGGCGATCTTTAATCTCTACTCCATGACGAAAATTATGACCTGTGTGGCAGCACTTCAACTTGTAGAGAGAGGGCAAATGCTACTGAGCGATCCGGTATCTGATTATCTGCCGGAATATGCCGAGATGACGGTGAAGAAAACTTTATCGAGCGGCGAGGTCAGATTGGAAAAAGCGACAAAGGCGATTACAGTACGCGACTTGTTTACGATGACTGCCGGGTTCTCCTATGATGTTGGCTCGCCAAGTATTCAGGAAGCTGTGAAGAGCACCAACGGAATATTATCGACAAGAGACTTCGCGAAAGCGCTTGCCAAGGAACCGCTTCTGTTTGAGCCAGGTACGCATTGGAACTATAGCATGTGTCACGATGTGCTCGGAGCTTTGGTGGAGGTTGTGAGTGGCAGACGTTTTGGTAAATATCTGCAAGAAGAAATTATCGGACCGCTAGGTATGAACGATACGGCATTCGACCTGAACGAGGAACAGCAGACTCGCCTGATTCCGCAGTATGCTTACAATGATGAGCTTGAAAAAGCCGTACGAATGGACGGAAACGGATTCCGGGTAGGCACGGATTTGGAGAGCGGCGGTGCCGGACTATTGTCCACCGTTAGCGACTATGCACTGTTTCTTAGTGCGCTGACGGGAAAAGGAACAAGTCCAAAAGGCGTTCGCATTCTGTCACAGGCTTCAATTGAGCTGATGCGCACAGACCATCTGAACGATCTGACCCGTGATGATTATTCCTGGGATCATATGGGCGGGTATGGTTATGGGCTGGGTGTACGTACACATATCTCCAAAGCGGGCAGCGGTTCGTTAAGCCCACTGGGTGAATTCGGATGGAGTGGTGCTGCCGGCTGCATGGCCATAATTGATCCAGACTCTGAACTTACGGTTATGTATGCGCAGCATCTGCTGAACAATCAGGAGCCTTATGTTCATCCCCGCTTGCGTAATGTTGTTTACTCCTGTTTGTAGTGCGAAAAGTTGAGACTTAAATACAAAAAAAGGTCGCTCATTAGCGACCTTTTCTTGTATTTAGAGAGTACGGTCTTGTACCAAATCTTAGGTGGGGAGTCCCCATTCGTTTGGAAAGAAAAATATTATTTTGTTGAGATTACTCTATTGACCATATAAATACCGATGGATACAAAGAGCAATGCAATTAGGTTTTTGAATTCCAAAATCGTTTCTCCCAAAAACAACGCCGATAGCAATGCACCAAATACAGGGATAAGGAAGTTATACACAGATACTTTTCCCACTTTGTTGTATTTCAGAAGTAGATTCCACAAGCAAAATGCGGCTGATGAAAGCAAAACTAAGTAAATCAAGATACCCGTTGATTCAAGTGTAAAATGTGTAACCCGGCCGCCAAGCAGGAGTCCCAATATGGTGAGTGCCAGTCCGCCGACAAACAAGCTAACTCCGGTAATAACCAGGACGTCGATGGAGCCTGTTAAGTGCTTTGCATAGATGGCCGTAATGGAAAAAATAAGAGCCGCAATAATAACGAAACCTTCACCTGTGAGAGAGAAGGAGAATTCCAGCAGATTGGAGTGGAAATTTACAATAATTACACCAATAAATCCTAGCAAACAGCCGACTATTTTATTTTTGCTCAGTTTATCATTTTTATATAAAAAATGTGCTAGAACCACACTGAAAAAGGTCGTTGTCGCATTCATAATCGAACCTTTGACACCTGTCGTATTGGCTACACCCACATAAAAAAACATATACTGCAGACCCGTTTGGAACATGCCAAGCAATATTAAGCTTGAAAATTGTCGTCCAGACAGTTCAAATTTCCGTTTACTAATGACACGAAACAAGAATAGAAGCAGTAATCCTGCTAAAATAAATCGATAACCCGCAAATACAAATTTGGATGGAATATCTTCTGCCAAGATATCAAAAGCACTATATCCAAGCTTAATAAACGGGTAGGCACTCCCCCATAACAAGCAACATAAACTTGCAACTAGTGTCACAAATAAAGGATCACTAAACTTGTTCGGGTTCTCCAATGCTTTTATTTCATTCACTTTCAATCTTCTCCTCGCATGATATGTAAATGTGTACGGGCTGATCGCACCTCACTGACCATATCACAAACTGCGAGTAGCTGTAACAAAAAAATGAAAGTTCCGTTTCATAAACATACTTAGAGGCTATAATTAACGTCGAAAAAAATGATTGAGGGGATGAGTGCATGTTTAAATCTAAAGAGCTAATAGATAGCTTACTTGATAACTTTGATAATATAGAGATTACAAACATCATTGAAGAAAAGCATAATAGAGAATATGAAGGAATGATTATCTATATTGGAAATTATACATATCGAAGTCGACTCGCCAAATTAACTCCTAAGAAAAAAGGGTTTTTTGTTGTATTTTGGGAAAAAGACGAAAACAATCAAAATCAACCGTACTCCTTTTTCGAAAGTCCAGACAAACTAATAATCTCAATTATGAATGGAGATATGAAGGGACAGTTTGTTTTTCCAAAATCTAAATTACTCGAAAAAGGAATTTTATAAAACGAGGACACTAAAGGGAAGATGGCTATTAGAGTTTACCCCTCTTGGGAAAAAGAGTTAAATAAATCAGCTGCGCAAACACAAAAGTGGCAGCAAGAATATTTTATTGATTTATCTGATGGAATAGATGACCAAAAATTAATAGACTTATATTTTGGTCAGGTTTGAATGCTTAGATAATAACTGCCGTTCCGCTGACAGCGACCATGAGCATACCTTGACGAACAACTTCGTAGTTCAGTTCCACACCGATTACGGCATTGGCTCCCATCTGTGCGGCTTGCTCGGTCATTTCTTCAAAGGCAGCGTCTCTTGCTTCTCTTAGCTTGTTCTCATAGGTACGAGAACGGCCCCCTACAAGATCTCTAAATGAAGCGAGAAAGTCTCTCCCGACATTGGCAGCGATGATGACTTCACCTGTTGCAACGCCGATATACTGCCTGACCGGGGAACCTTCAACTATTGCTGTTGTTGTAATAATCAAATGTTTTCCTCCTAAAATAAAATAGATTTGTCGCGAATCAGGTTTTTCATTTCCTATGCTAACAGCGTTATTGAAACAGAGCCTAAACGAGTTGCTGAACAATCGTTTAAGTTTGCCTAAGCCGTTTAGGTTCTGTTAATGTCAGTATGCTACTATGAAATGGGTGAAAACGATGACCAATCAAACGGATATTAAAATCGCAATTGTCGACGACGAACCCTCGATTGTCACCATGCTGCAAATGGTGCTTCGCAGGGCAGGGTTCCATCAGCTTTACGATGCTTCCACCTGTGCGGAAGCTCTCGATATGGTACAGCGGGTTTCCCCGGATATCGTTCTGCTCGATATCACGCTCCCGGACGGGAGTGGTCTGGAGCTTTGTTCCAAGCTCCGTGAATATGGAAATCCGCATATTTTGTTTCTGACGGCTAAGGCATCCGATCTCGATGTGCTGAGGGGATTCGCCATGGGCGGGGACGATTATATCACCAAGCCCTTCAATCCTTTGGAGGTAGCTGCAAGAATTCAGGCGCGCATACGCCGTTTGGAGCCTGAAGCTCCAACTGTGAGTCAGGAGAAACGCTCTGAACCAGGGGTTTACCGATTCGGCCGCTTCACCGTGAATGAGGCGGAGGGGGAGTTAATCGTGGAGGGACAGCATGTCCCTTGTCCTGCACAGGTTTTCCATCTCCTGCTGCATTTCTGCAAGTTTCCGGGGATCGTATTTTCCAAAACACAGCTCTACGATCAGGTGTGGGGGATCGACGGACAGGGAGATGACTCGACAGTAATGGTACATATTCGGCGCATACGAGAGAAGATCGAGATCGATCCAGGAAATCCAAAGCTACTGCTGACCGTACGCGGGCTCGGCTACAAGCTGTCAAAGGAGTTTCAGGAGAAATGAAGATACAACAGCGCATGACATTTCACTTCACGTATCAATTGATCTTTTATGCCCTGATCATTTTGGCGATTACTCTCATTGCTTGCATTATATTCTTTCAAAACACGACCAATAGTGAGTTGCGCCGGAACTTTCCGGTGGGGGCCTTACAACTGATTGCTCAAGAAGCTTCTTTAAAAGACGAAACGATTCAAATCTCCCCCAAGTGGGATAAGCTTATTGAGGAAAAAGGAATGTGGATGCAGGTTGTAAATGCCGAAGGCGGGGTCATTTACGAAGTAAATACAAATTCGTATGATGGGCTGTCGCCATCGTACTCTATCGCCCAACTGCTCGATATTCAGGAGACACGGACACTTGGGACGTATGCTGTTCAAACTCATCTGAACTTTGCCTTTAATGTGCCGGTTCTGTATATCCTTGGCTACCAAAGTTCTGACCTTGATCAGCTCATGGCCTGGTTCGACGAATATGGGCAGCAAGGCATGGTATCTAGCGAAAAGCTTTCTTTTCTGGATCAGCGACTGCGTGAAACCGGCAGTTATCTCCAGGTAATCAATTCCACGGGTCATACCGAACAAGCCATCGGTGCTGGAACGTATTTGCAGAAGGGGTACCGTCCACTGGACATTCTGGCAATCCAGCAATCACCCAGCAACTATGATACGAATATTGTCGCCCATCGGGACCAGGGCAGTGGAATGACCTGGATCCTGTATACACCCAATCCAGCGGGAGGACCTTTGAAACATCCGGCGATGGATACGGCAACGCGCGGACTTATGTGGTTTGCAGGTCTAGCTCTTCTCTTGGCAGTACCCTTATCGGTCTGGCATGGCTACCGTTACGGTCAGCCGCTGATTCTGTTCGCAGGCTGGTTCGAACGTATGGGGCGTGGGCAGTACGATCAGGTACTTACCAACAAGGACAAACGCAAGATATTTCGCTCCAATGGCACAATGCGACACCGTTACAGGCTCTATAAGGAAGTCATTGAATCTTTCTATCAAATGGCTGATCAATTGGCCCGAACCGAGAAGGAGCGCGAGCGGCTGGAGAAAGATCAAAGAGAGTGGATGTCAGGAATTTCACATGATCTGCGTACGCCTCTGTCCACAATTCAAGGTTATGGATATATGCTGGAGAGTTTACCGGAACAATGGAGCCAAGAAGAGATGCGTACTATGGGGGCGACAATCCGGGAAAAAGGGGATTATATGCTTGAGCTGATCTCTGACTTTTCCATGATCCATCAGCTTAAGCAGGGCGATTCCATTATGGAGATTCGAAAAATCGATTTGGTTGAGCTGGTGCGCTGCTCCGTGCTGAAATATGTCAATGACGCTACGCTGTCTGAATACCAGTTTCACTATGTCGGGAAGGAGCATGCCTTGTGGGTACAGGCTGATGAAACCTGGCTGCTGCGGTTAATGGATAACTTGCTGTCCAATGCCGTGAAGCATAACCCGCCAGGCGTGAAGGTCACCGTCTCCATCGGCAGAATGAACAATAAGGCATGTATTCGCGTATTCGATAATGGCAAAGGGATGGACGAGGAAACGCTGCAGCATTTGTTCAATCGTTATTATCGGGGAACAAATACTGAGGAATCGACGGCTGGCTCTGGACTCGGAATGAGCATTGCCAAAACGATCGTGGAAGCACACGGCGGAGAAATTCATGTACAATCTAAAGTACGGCAAGGTACGAAAATTGAGATTTTTTTACCCTGTTGAACTGTTAACCATCTTTAAAAAAATGCATTACTGAAAAAAGCAGCCCAACCTCATTTGAGGGCAGGTTGCTTTTTTGTTGGCTTCTACAACTGTGATACATAACATGCTGCACGACAGAAATCTGGTTGATGAGAGCCATGCTTCTATAGAATTAATAGTATTTGAAATCAAAAAAGAACCTGGGCAATCATCCCAGGTTCTTCGATATTGTATATAAACAAACACAATGATATAATCAGATTACATTTCTTCGATTTACGAAGACATAAATATCTTATCTTATATTTAAATCTTATCATGGCGGTAAACTCTTTGTCAAATGTTTTTTTCTCAATTTATTGGTTAGGGGAGATACGGAATGAGTTCTTTGGTTATCGGATTTCAGGAATTGGAAAAATTGCAGCATGCGCTCGTTGGTGGAAAAGGATTAAATCTAGCGAAGTTATCAAAGGTGGAAGGAATTCACGTCCCCGAAGGATTTTGCGTTACAACCGTTGGATATCAAAAAGCCGTTGAACAAAATGAAACATATCATGCTTTGCTGGATCAATTAACCTTGTTGAAAGTAGAAGAACGAGAGCAAATTAATGAAATCAGTAGGAAGATCAGGGAACTCATTATGGGCGTAGACATTCCAGCCGATGTTGAAAAAGAAGTCGCTCATTATCTCTCCACATTTGGAGAGGGTCATGCGTATGCAGTGCGTTCCAGTGCGACCGCTGAAGATTTACCACATGCCTCATTTGCCGGTCAACAAGACACCTACTTAAATATCATTGGGAAAGAATCAATCATGCACCATATCAGCAAATGTTGGGCTTCTCTGTTTACGGATCGCGCGGTAATCTACCGTATGCAAAATGGATTTGACCATGGTCAGGTTTATTTGTCCGTTATCATTCAAAAGATGATATTCCCAAAGGTTTCAGGAATTTTATTTACGGCTGATCCGATCACATGCAACCGGAAACTGCTTTCCATCGACGCAAGTTTTGGACTTGGTGAGGCGCTGGTGTCCGGCTTGGTATCTGCTGATTGTTATAAAGTACGAGAAGGTGAAATTGTCGATAAGAGGATAGCCGTCAAAACGTTGGCTATTTATGGAAGCGAAGATGGTGGAACGTATACACATCAGATCGATCCCGTGCTGCAAAAGACGCAAACACTTACCGATCAACAAATTTTAGAACTGGCACGCATAGGAAGACAGATCGAAGCTCATTTTGGTTTCCCGCAAGATATCGAATGGTGTTTGGCGGATGATATGTTTTATATAGTCCAAAGTCGGCCAATCACAACGTTATACCCGATCCCTGAAGCGAGTGACCAGGAAAATCATGTGTACCTGTCTGTAGGTCATCAACAAATGATGACTGATCCCATGAAACCGCTGGGCTTATCTTTCTTTCTATTAACGACTCCGGCACCCATGCGTATAGCTGGTGGAAGATTGTTTGTTGATATTACGCCTAGGCTGGCTTCGCCTGTCATGAGAGAAAACTTCATAAATACCATGGGACAATCCGATCCGCTTCTTAAGGACGCACTTACAACTGTAATCGAGCGCGAAAATTTCATTAAATCGTTACCTATTGAACAGCCATCACCAACTCCACGTAATAACCATAAACAGAGCGTGTCTGATGGTTTTCAAGCACATATTGAAAATGAATCGACTATCGTCTCTGAGTTGATTAAGAGTAATCAAGCCTCAGTAGAAGAGCTAAAACGTAACATCCAAAACAAGTCTGGATTGGATTTGTTTGATTTTATCCTTGAAGATCTGCAAGAATTGAAGAGATTTCTATCTGACCCACGAAGTTCAAATGTATTTATGACTGCCATGAATGCTTCAGCATGGATCAATGAAAACATGAAAGAGTGGTTGGGTGAGAAAAATGCAGCAGATACGCTCTCTCAATCTGTACTGAACAATATCACCTCGGAAATGGGTCTGGCATTACTGGATGTTGCAGATGTGATTCGTCCGTATCCGGAAGTCATTGCATATTTACAGCATGTGAAAGAGGATGACTTTATGGATGAATTGCTTAAGGTTGAGGGAGGACAGGAAACAAGGGAAGCTATCCATGATTATCTGGACAAATACGGCATGCGATGTGCCGGAGAAATCGATCTGACCAGAACCCGTTGGATTGAAAAACCCATTACACTTGTGCCATTGATTCTGGGTAACATCAAAAACTTTGAGCCTAATGCAAGCAAACGGAAATTTGAGCAGGGACGACAGGAAGCGTTGAAGAAAGAACAGGAAATATTGAATCGATTGAAGCTATTGCCGGATGGTGATCAAAAAGCCAAGGAAACGAAACGAATGATTGACCTGGTTCGCAACTTCATCGGTTATCGGGAATATCCCAAATACGGCATGATCAATCGTTACTTTGTATATAAACAGGCTTTATTGAAAGAAGCTGAGCGACTTGCACAAGCGGGTATTATTGCCGAAAAAGAAGATATATACCTCCTCACTTTTGAAGAACTTCGTGAAGTTGTACGCACCAATAAAATGGATGAGATGATCATTACCCAACGGAAAGAAGATTATAAAATCTTTGAAAAGCTAACTCCACCTCGCGTGCTCACGTCTGATGGTGAGATCATTACAGGTCAGTATAACCGTGAAAATCTGCCAGCCGATGCTATTGTTGGTCTGCCTGTCTCTTCCGGGGTGATAGAGGGCCGTGCACGTGTCATCTTCAATATTGAAGAGGCTGATCTTGAAGATGGAGATATACTGGTGACTCCCTATACGGATCCGAGCTGGACACCATTATTTGTTTCTATAAAAGGCCTAGTTACCGAAGTGGGTGGACTGATGACACATGGAGCTGTGATTGCGCGTGAATATGGTTTGCCGGCTATTGTCGGAGTGGAGAAGGCAACTCAACGAATAAAAGATGGGCAGCGAATTCGGGTACATGGGACAGAAGGATATATCGAAATATTGTAAATGATTGATACACGAATTGAGAGTGTACAGCAATGATCGCGCATCAGACCTGATGTGCGATCGTTTTTTTTTCAAAGTCAACAACGGAAACGAATTGTACAAAAATCAATTACTAATCAAAGCACTTAATTCTGCCTGAAAAACCTTCTCATCATTTTGGTTAAACGTAGTGAGCCGCACCGTGACTATTCCACCACTACTCCTTCTTGGAGATAATTCAATCACTTCTGATAGAACACTAATTTCATCATCTGGAAACACAGGTTTGATAAACTTTATGTTATTCATACCGGTTCCTGCGACAACTTCTTCACCATATAAACCAAGTTCCACCCATAGCTTGAAAGACGTGCTCATCGTCTGCATACCCGAAGCAATGAGGCTGCCGAAGCGGCCTTTTTTGGCTTTTGCCTCATCTATATGCATATATTGAGGGTCATAAATTTTTGCAAAATCAATAATATCCTTCTTTGACAATTGAATAGACTCTGTTCTATAGGCCTCGCCTATAACATACTCGTTAAATTTCAATGATGTACACCTCCAATATCTACTCTAAAGGATAAGTCTTCAAAGTGTCCAATTAAAACCATGTAGGGGTTGCACCAAAACTAATGAATTCTTTAGTGGATAATGAACATTAAGTATTTTAACATGGATCAACTGGGTAGACATTTGATTATTATTCATATATCACGTTGCTAAAAAACAGGACTACCACGGACAACCCAAAGCTTATTTCTAAGTATTTATGTCAGAAATCGATATAGCAGGTAAAGGGAATATACTTTTATACTCCGTGCTAAATCCCCCCGTACTTTTCGTTAATGAGAACATTTTTCAAAATTGAATTAGATAATTATACATATTGTATTCGGAATTTGTGTATTTTCATTTTTTGTAGTAATTGCTACACTGTGCATATTGATAATGAGAATCATTATTAGTTGTTTGAGCGCAACATAACAGAACTAAAGGAGTGTAAATAATGCAAGCTTCTACAGCCACATCCGGTGCTGAATTTAAAGCAGCCAAGAAAGACATTAAAGTATTTCCCATCGTTCTCGCTTTTTTGATGAGTGGGTTCATCGGTCTGTTCGGCGAAACGGCGTTAAACGTAGCGCTTACCGATTTGATGCAGATCTTCAACATTGGGTCGGCCACCATTCAATGGCTGACAACAGGCTATTTGCTGACCATGGGGATTCTCGTTCCGCTATCAGGCCTGCTAATCCAGCGTTTTACAACAAGACAGCTGTTCATAACGTCACTTCTATTTTCATGTCTCGGTGCTTTGATTGGAGCCGTTGCTTCAAGCTTCGGTGTGTTAATGGTTTCACGCATTATTCAAGCAGTAGGTACTTCGCTATTACTACCACTTATGTTTAATACGATACTGCTCATTTTCCCGGTCGAAAAGCGTGGTGCAGCCATGGGACTGGTTGGACTCGTTATCATGTTCGCCCCTGCGGTTGGGCCGACAATTGCCGGACTGCTCATTGAAGCATTGAACTGGCATTATATCTTTTGGCTTTCATTCGTTTTTCTTGTCATCGCTCTGATCATTGGGATTTTCACGATGCAAAACGTTTCCGAAACGACCAAGCCACGTATTGATTTATTGTCCATGCTACTGTCGACCCTCGGCTTTGGAGGTATCGTTTATGGTTTTAGTAGCGCTGGTGAAGGAGATGGGGGATGGACCAGTTCTACTGTCGTAATATCTCTTGCAATCGGTCTTGTTGCTCTTATTCTTTTCACGATTCGCCAGTTGAAAATATCCAATCCATTGCTTGATCTGCGCGCTTTTAGGTACCCGATGTTTGCAATCGGGGCCCTTATGGTCGCACTTTGCATGATGGTTATATTGTCTTCGATGCTCGTACTGCCCATGTACCTGCAAGTAGGCCTTGCATTCTCCACGCTTAGCGCAGGTCTGATCCTGCTGCCCGCGAGTGCATTGAACGGACTTTTGGCTCCAATTATGGGCAGGCTGTTCGATAAACATGGACCCAAATGGATCGTCCTTCCTGGGATTGTCTTAATAGCAGTGGCACTCTGGTTGTTCTCTGGAATTACACTTGCTTCCTCGGTGGCCTTTATTATCACGGTTCATGTTATTATGATGATCGGCGTTTCAATGATCATGATGCCTGCCCAAACGAATGGCCTCAACCAGCTTCCACCGCAGCTATATCCGCACGGAACGGCAATCATTAATACGATGCAGCAGGTATTTGGTGCGATTGGTACAGCTGTTGCGGTAAGCGTGATGAGTAATGGACAAGCGAAATATATGAGTCATGCCACGAATCCAAATGACCCTTCACTTATCCCGCTTTCCTTGACTGCCGGTGTACAGGATGCGTTCATATTTGGCATGATCATTTCCCTCGTTGGGTTTGTGCTCTCCCTTTTCATCAAAAGAGTAGTGGTCAATCGCTTGCACTAGCATTTGACAAAACAATGCCCCCTTTAAAAGTCGCTGATTTAGCGGCTTTTTTTTCCGAAAACCACGATCCCTAAAAAGAGAATCCCCTACAATCCGTTTGCTTATTCGAGTTTAGCAACTTCTCCCCGAGGTAACGGAGTACCTTAAGACAATCGGAGTCCCCCTCGAAATAGGCGATAATCTGGCTAATAGCCTGATTTGCAACGATAAGAGTCATCTATTTTGCATCAATATATGGATTGGTCAAGATGACGCTATGGCATAATGTTACTGCGTTTATTAGGTCTTTATCTGATGACTAGGATAAATTTCCAGTAACAAAAGGATTGTCAAACTTAAAAAAATATGATAATTTCATATCTGTAACCGGTTACACACATAGGAGTGAACGTTCATGACAACAATAAAAGATGTAGCTAATTTGGCTAACGTTTCAGTAGCCACCGTATCAAGGGTCATTAATGAAAGAGGTTATGTTCATGCGGACACTCGTAAGAAAGTGGAGGAAGCGGTCAAGCAGCTTAACTTCTCTCCCAATGAGGTGGCCCGCTCTTTATACAAGCGTAAGTCCAAATTGATTGGCCTGCTGTTACCCGATATTGCAAACCCTTACTTTCCGCAGCTTGCACGCGGCGTAGAGGACCGGATGCAAGAGCAGGAATTCAGACTGATTTTCGGAAATAGTGATGAGGACGAACAGAAGGAAAAGGATTACATCCAGACTTTTATCCAGAATAATGTAGTCGGCGTAATCACTTCAACGAATTACCCTCATTCTTCAATATATGAGAACTTGAAAATTCCCGTGGTGTTTCTTGACAGAACACCTCTGGACAGTCCCTCCGTATTTGCGGATGGAAGAGAGGGTGGACGTCTGGCTGCACGGGAGATTATCAAGCGTGGAAGCCGCCGAATTACGGTTATGCAGGGACCAGCACATATCAAACCTGCGCAGGATCGTTTTGAAGGCGCAATCGAGAGCATACGTCAGGCCGGCCTGGATTACCGTGTAATCCAAACGACATCCTTTTCCTTTAACGATGTTGGGTTATGGGCGAATGAGCTTTTCAGCAAGTATGGCGATAGCGACGGAGTCATTGCTAGTAATGATATCGCAGCTATGGCGGTATTGCACGAGGCATTGCGCATCGGAAAAAAAGTTCCGGAGGATATGCAAATTATCGGCTTCGACGATATTCCGATGAGCAGCCTGCTATCTCCTGCATTGTCGACCATTCGCCAACCGGCATACGAGATGGGAAGAGAAGCTGCCGGCTTGCTTATCAAACTGGTGGAACAAGCTCCAATCGAAAACAAACACATACAGCTTCCGGTCAGTTTCATTGAACGGGGCACAACAAGAAAGGTGAATTCAGATGGCTAAAATATGCGTAATTGGCAGCAGCTCAATGGATTTGGTTGTTACTTCTGCAAGGCGCCCGGGGGCGGGTGAAACCGTCCTTGGCGACAGTTTCAAAACAGTTCCAGGCGGCAAAGGAGCAAATCAGGCAGTCGCTGCCGCAAGGCTGGGGGCCGATGTTTCCATGATCGGCCGGGTGGGCGATGACACTTTTGGTACAGCCATTTTAAATAATTTTAAAGCAAATGGTGTAAATACGCAAAATGTGAAACCGGTTACACATCTGGAGAGCGGTACGGCTCATATCGTGCTGGCTGAAGGTGATAATAGTATTGTGGTCGTGGAAGCGGCAAATCGCGAAGTTACACCAGCCTATGTTGATGAAGCGACAGAAGTGATTCAATGTGCCGATATTGTATTGATTCAGCAAGAAATTCCAGAAGAAACCGTTGTTCGTGTCAGCGAGATTTGCGCCCAAAGCGGAACGCCCCTGTTGTTGAATCCTGCACCAGCAAGAAAAGTACCGGATGAGGTCATTGACAAAGCTGCTTATATCACGCCTAACGAGCATGAGGCCGAGATATTGTTTCAGGGCATGACTCCGGCTGAGGCGCTACGCAAATATCCTAACAAGTTGTTTATTACGGAGGGCAGTAACGGTGTTCGATATTTTGACGGCGAACAGGAAATCGTTGTACCTACTTACAAAGTGGAACCAGTGGATACGACTGGAGCGGGTGATACCTTTAACGCCGCATTTGCGGTCGCCCTTGCGGAAGGTAAACCGCTACAAGAGAGCATCAGATTTGCCAACCGGGCTGCATCGCTATCCGTGACCAAATTCGGCGCACAAGGAGGCATGCCGACACGGGATGAAGTGGAGGAAAGCCTGAAATGAAGAAGCAGGGTATATTGAACAGTCATATCTCCAAGGTGTTGTCTGATCTGGGTCATACGGACACAATAGTTATCGCGGATGCTGGTCTCCCTGTTCCAGAAGGGGTGCCCAAAATCGACTTGTCCCTGAAACTGGGGACACCAAGTTTTCAAGAGGTCGTGGAGCTTATAGCGGACGATATGGTCGTTGAGAAAGTGATTTTGGCAACAGAGATCAAGGCAGGGAATCCAGAAGCTATGCAGTTTATTACCGAGAAATTTGGCGATGAAGCCATTGACGTTTCCATTAGTCATGAACAATTCAAGGTGTTGACCCGGAATGCCAAAGTGGTCATTCGTACGGGCGAAGCTACGCCGTATGCTAATTGCATTTTACAATCGGGCGTCATTTTCGGTTAAAAGGGGGACGGTATCATGCATATTCAGATGCAAGACATATATAAAGCTTTTGGCACCAACCAAGTGCTAAGCGGGGTGGATTTTGAACTAAAGGAAGGCGAGGTTCATGCTCTGATGGGGGAGAACGGGGCCGGCAAATCCACGCTAATGAACATTTTGATCGGTCTTCATGGGCGGGATCAAGGAACCATCTCCATTGACGGGAAAGAAACCTATTTTGCCAATCCGAAGGAAGCTGAGAAGATGGGGCTTGCTTTTATCCACCAAGAGTTGAACGTTTGGCCGGAAATGACGGTGCTTGATAATCTCTTCATAGGTAAGGAAATAACTTCGTCTTTTGGATTGCTGAACACAAAACAAATGAAAGCGCTTGCCACTGAGCAATTTGCCAAGCTTTCCGTACAGATTCCGCTGGATCGTCCTGCCGGGGAATGTTCTGTCGGTCAGCAGCAAATGATTGAAATTGCCAAAGCACTAATGACCGACGCCAAAGTAATCATTATGGATGAGCCCACGGCGGCGCTTACGGAGCGGGAGATTCAGAAGTTGTTCGGCGTGATCACTTCACTTAAGAAAAATGGTGTTTCCATCGTATATATCTCGCACCGGATGGAGGAGATTTTCACCATTTGCGACCGGATCACGATCATGCGTGACGGCAAAACGGTAGACACCAAGACGATCCCGGAGACCAGTTTTGATGAAGTGGTGCGGAAGATGGTCGGACGGGAACTCACGGAACGATATCCGGCACGAAATCCTTCGTATGGAGAAGTGGTCCTTGAAGTACGGGACGCAAGCAGCAAAGGATTGTTCCAGAATATCAGCTTTACGGTGAGAGCAGGTGAGATCCTCGGTTTCTCCGGGCTGATGGGCTCTGGACGGACAGAGATCATGCGAGCGATCTTCGGTTTGGAACCTTTGGACGGTGGCGAAATCATGATTCGAGGCAAAAAGGCTCATATTCGGAAGCCAGCGGATGCGGTTAAACATGGAATCGGATTTATTACGGAAGACCGCAAGGATGAAGGCTTGGTGCTCGATTTTTCTATTCGTGAGAATATGGCCTTACCCAATTTGTTCAGCTTCTCAAGTAAGGGATTCATCTCGACTCATAAAGAACAGGAATTCGTCGATACGCTCATCAAACGTTTGCAAATCAAGACACAATCTTCTGAGACGGCAGCACGAAACCTATCAGGGGGCAACCAGCAGAAGGTGGTTATTGCCAAATGGGTCGGCATTGGTCCGAGTGTACTCATTCTGGATGAGCCAACACGCGGCGTGGACGTTGGAGCGAAGCGAGAAATTTATCAGTTGATGAACGAGCTGACTGACCGCGGAGTTGCCATCATTATGGTATCTTCTGAGCTGCCTGAAGTACTCGGTATGAGCGATCGAATTGCGGTTGTGCATGAGGGACGTATTAGCGGTGAACTGGCAAAAGAAGAGGCAACACAGGAAAACATTATGACATTGGCTACAGGGGGACAATGATATGACAAATTTGCAGGAAAACCAATCCGCCAAGAGCGGTTTCCGTTTGACAAATGTGACACAGAAATTAGGTCCATTGCTCGGACTAATCATCTTAATTATCATCGTATCGGTGTTGAATCCAAGCTTTTTGGAACCGCTTAACATCTTGAATCTATTGCGTCAGGTTTCGATTAACGCGCTGATTGCTTTTGGCATGACATTTGTCATTCTGACAGGTGGTATCGACTTGTCAGTTGGCTCCATTCTGGCTTTGTCTAGTGCCTTTGTAGCCAATATGATGCTGTCTGGCCTGGATCCGATTTTGTCGATCATTATTGGGGTTGCACTCGGCGGTGTCATGGGTATGGTGAACGGGTTGATGATTACGAAGGGTAAGATGGCTCCGTTTATTGCTACATTGGCAACGATGACGGTGTTCCGGGGATTGACGCTGGTATATACAAACGGTAATCCGATTACCGGATTGGGCGATAGCCTGCTGTTCCAACTGTTCGGTCGTGGTTATATGCTAGGAATACCGGTTCCAGCAATCACAATGCTCATTACTTTCGTAATTCTGTGGACGATTTTGCATAAAACGGCTTTTGGCCGTAAAACGTACGCGCTTGGAGGCAATGAGAAAGCGTCCATTATCTCAGGTATTAAAGTGCATCGCGTGAAAATCATGATTTACTCTCTGGTAGGTATGCTGTCAGCGCTGGCAGGTGCGATTCTGACCTCCCGTCTGAATTCCGCGCAGCCAACAGCAGGTACTTCATATGAACTGGACGCCATTGCAGCTGTTGTTCTGGGTGGAACAAGCCTATCAGGTGGTAGAGGACGGATCGTCGGCACACTGATTGGGGTCCTGATTATCGGCGTACTGAACAATGGTTTGAACCTGCTCGGAGTGAACTCGTTTTATCAAATGGTTGTAAAAGGCGTCGTTATTGCCATCGCTGTCCTGTTGGACCGCAAGAAAACGGCTTAAGGAGAGAAGCGAACATGAAAAAACTAACCATATTGCTTGTAAGCGTAATGATGATCGTTCTGGCAGGATGCTCTCTGGAGCCTCCGGGTTGGGCTAAGCCCGACTCTGCCGGTAGCAATGGACAGAAAAAAATTGGACTGTCAGTTTCCACGTTGAACAATCCCTTCTTTGTTTCCCTCAAAGATGGGGTCGTTGCAGAAGCCAAAAAACAAGGAATTCAGGTCATTGTTGTTGATGCTCAAAATGATTCAGCCAAACAAACCAATGATGTGGACGACCTGATTCAACAGGGCGTGGATGCCCTTCTGATTAATCCTGCGGATTCCGCTGCAATCTCTACGGCTGTTCAATCGGCCAATAGCGTGGGGATTCCAGTGATTACATTGGACCGTTCCGCAGACAAAGGCGACGTGGCAGCATTGGTCGCATCCGATAACGTCAAAGGTGGACAAATGGCGGCGGAATATTTCGTGAAACAGCTAGGCGAGGGAGCAAAAGTGATTGAACTTGAGGGTGTACCCGGAGCTTCCGCAACAAGAGAGCGGGGGAAAGGTTTCCACGAGATTGCCGACCAAAAACTGAATGTGGTTGCGAAGCAGTCAGCGGATTTCGATCGCTCCAAAGGTTTGAATGTAATGGAGAATCTGCTGCAGGGTAATCCTGACGTACAGGCGGTATTTGCCCATAACGACGAGATGGCGCTTGGCGCGATTGAAGCAATTCAAAGTTCTGGTAAAGACATTCCCGTGATTGGATTTGACGGAAACGATGATGCAATCAAATCCATTAAGGATGGAAAGTTGACAGCAACAGTCGCTCAGCAGCCAGTATTGATTGGCCAGCTGGCGGTGCAAGCTGCTCTGGATGTGCTGGGCGGCAAGCAGGTAGAGAAATCAATTCCGGCTGAATTGAAGCTGGTGACCAAGGAAAACGCAAACGATTAATTCAACAAGTACGTCCCGTTCTGGACAAAATGTCCAGGGCGGGATTTTTATTTTATCCAACTGCTACACTGGAGACGATAGTTGACAGTGAAGACTGCGGTAGTTT
Source organism: Paenibacillus taichungensis (assembly GCF_050994985.1). Lineage (NCBI taxonomy): Bacteria > Bacillati > Bacillota > Bacilli > Caryophanales > Paenibacillaceae > Paenibacillus > Paenibacillus taichungensis. Next base: position 1,937,806 of record NZ_CP194720.1, read on the forward strand.
TTAATCGTTATATTATTGATCACATCTCGCGGGGCATGTAAATTAGTTTTATGCATGAGAAAAGGAGAGGTTGCGCTGCATGGAAAATGTATCAGAGGAAGACAAATTGCAATCCATCCAAGCTTTCCATTCGACCATACGCAAATCGGAAAACGCTTTGACTAATTTGACTCAGAAAGGGAATAACACTACTTTATTAAAGAAACGACTCAACGCCTTATACATCGGTTTGGCTATGCTGGAAACGGTCTGGAATCAAAAAGCTCATCAGTACACCAAGGAAGAGTTGGCAGAAGCTCGCAATGTTCTGATCGGTTTATTCCCGTCCCTTGAGAACAGTTATACTAAGTCAAAAGCGGGCAGCCCTCAAAAAACGCTTTTAAGAAGAAGAATTAAAGCATTTGAACTGGCTGTTCAGGCCATGGATGACGTTGTGGAAAAATAAATTGCTGGAACAAAAATCGTGTTTGCCATACCTGCACTTCTTCAAGGAACATCAATAGTTCGTGTAAATAAGGTTTAGTAAGATCCCAAAAAAACCATCTCAATTATTGAGATGGTTTAATTTTTATTCATATGCTTCAAACATATTGACTCAATCATCAGAATAAACAGTTGTATTGAAACTTTCAGGCCCCAAGCGTACGTTATTCACACTATAAATAGGGTTATAGGAGAATGTGGCGTACGCTGAGTAGACGAGCTGTCCATTGCCAGGGGCTGGGACATTGTACTCCGAGCCGGTAAAGCTTAAAATGCAAGGACTGAAAAAAGGGTTGGCCAATACAGTTGTATTGGCCCGATATACAAGCTGTTGCGAACCGCCTAATCCTCGGTATACTTCGATAACAAGATTTCCGTTAACTGGCAACTGACTTGCTGTAATTTCGACGATCCCCGAAAAAAAAGTCCGAATCGACATACCCGGGTTACTGATTTGCAATCCAACCTGGGCAAACAATAGCGGGACACCATTCATGAAGCTGGGAGTTAAAATTTGCTGGCCATTGGAGCCTTGGGAAGTCCGTGCATCTAACGTTTTAACCATGAAATTTCCTCCTTTCATATTTTCATAGAGTCCTGTTAGCCATGAGTTAATCGTCGCTGTATGAAACCGCATTGAAGCATTCTGGACCAACGCGGCTGGCTTGCTCTGATGGGGATGCCGGAACAAATGTCACAAAACAAGAATAGATAAGCTGCCCGGTAGGAGGAGGAGGCACATTGAAATCAGAACCATCGAAGCTTGCCAGTATGCTTCCCACAGAAGGGAATATAGGCTGGGAAACGACATAAATCGGCGTGCCTGTATAGGTCGAACCTCTGAAAATTTCAAATCGAACGGAAGAAGGTTGTGAGGACAAATTTGCTACCGAAATCCGATAGGTTCCGTTAAACTGAGTGCGAATAACTGTTCCTGGATTGACAATGTTCAGACCAAGGATACCCACCAAAGTAGGCGTATTTGGAGTAAGTGGAACATTAAACGGAGCAACACCGTTAGACCCAAGTGAAGTACGAGCGTCAAGCGTACGAACCATAACAATTCCTCCAATCTATTATTTTGTTATATCTTATGTAGCTAGTTTCAAAGAGTTATCAGCTAATTGGTAAGGATTTTTTCGTGGAACTAACCTTATAGCTTCTGGAACCATGTAAGTTTCCCAATCGGGGGCTTCAATGTATAATGATTATTCGAGGTGATGAAGATGGCAAGATCCAAAGAATTTGAAGTTAATGAAGTATTAGATAAAGCAATACAACTGTTCTGGGCCCAAGGATATGAGAAAACTTCGATGCAGGATTTGGTTGAATATATGGGCATTCATCGAAGAAGTATCTATGATACCTTTGGGGATAAGCATGCTCTGTTTATGAAAGCTCTTGAACGATATGAATCGAAGCAGACCAACAAAATGAGTTTTCTAATTGATACCCAAAAACCAATCAAAGAGATTATTAGGGTATTGTTTGAGTCAACTATAAGAAATGAAGGACAACCTATAGGCTGTTTTCTTGTAAACTCAGGCGTGGAACTGGGCGTATTGGATCCTGAAGTTGCATCGCTAGTTAATGAAAGTTATTTGCGAACAGAGGAATTCTTAAGAAATCTTGTTCTAGAAGGCCAGCAAAAGGGTGAAATCAAGGCTGACGTTGACCCTGTAGTTATTTCTCATTATTTGATGAATGCATGGGTGGGGATACGAACGTTGGTTAAGACCACTACGGATCCGCAAAAATTAACAAATATTATGGATATGACATTATCCGTTTTAGATTGAAAATGGAGTTAAGGCATGGCAGGCAAAGAGGGGGTTGTCTCCATGAAGGCTGATTTGTTTTAGTGATACAGGTTCTTGTCCTGTTAATGTTATAAAGAACTTGTATCGCATGTCTGGCATAACTCATAGTTCCCTGTCCCAACATCATTATATAGCAGTCAGAAAATAATTCTTTACTGTTCGTTCTAGAAATGCTATTCTAAATAGCAAGTTAGATCTAACTGTTTTTTTTGCAATATTAAGAACGATCGTTCTAAAATTATTTTAATAGCTTACTTATACTAAAATACATGTTGATAAGGAGAGAATAGGATGAAATATACAGTTATTACAGGTGCAAGTTCAGGGATTGGATATGAGACAGCATTGGCGTTTGCTGCACGAGGCAAAAACTTAATTTTGGTCGCAAGAAGATTGGACAAATTACAAGAACTCAAATTAGCAATTCAGAATATTGACGCTACCGTACATGTTATTGTTCAAACTAGTGATCTATCGGATACTGCTCAGGCATATACACTTTATAACACGCTGAAGGAATACCAAATCGAGACTTGGATTAACAATGCGGGGCTTGGTGAAGGTTCTTTTGTAGCAGAACAGAATCTGGAGAAAGTTGAAACCATGCTGCGTGTGAACATTGAGTCCCTGACGATCCTTTCCACACTGTATGTGCGAGATTATGCAGACATAGAGGGAACTCAGTTAATTAACGTTGCATCCGCACTTGGATATGCCATTGCTGTTGGAAGTGTTGCGTATTCGGCAACGAAGTTTTATGTTAGTGCCTTCACAGAAGGGCTTGCCAAAGAACTTGAAATAAAAGATGCAAAACTAAAAGCAAAAGTGCTAGCTCCAGCTATAACGGAAACGGAATTCGTGAATAAATCATTAGATACAGAAGATTTTGATTACAAAGCAAACATGTCTAAATACCACACCGCCAAAGAAATGGCAGGCTTTATGTTAGATCTATATGATAGTAACGAAGTCGTAGGGATTGTAGACCTGAACTACAATTTCAATCTGAGAAGCCCAATCTATCCAATCCTAGGAGCATTGCATTAATATTTCATTAAACATGGCGTACAACTAAACATTGTGCGCCATGTTTTTAATGTGATCCTTTCAATTTTTACATAACCCACAGAAAACAACGATTATTGATTGGTTTTTTCCAGCGATGTATACCAGTCGTTCACCTCTTCAGTGATCTTATCGCCACCTAGCTCGTGCCATCTAGCGACCACGAGGTCGAAGCTTGACAGCGGCTCCTGTCCATATACGATTTTGAGCATCGCGTCATGCAGTAACTCGTCAAGGGCGTCACCGATCTTTTCCATCGTAGGCGTCGGCGCACCGGTGAAGGCATCTGTCTTGTAGACGGAGGGATTGCTTTCAACGATTTGCCAACCCTTCAGCTCCTGCGGTGTACGGAGCAGCTTGTTTTTGATGTCATAGGAGGTCTGATCGGATACACCGCTGTTGATACGGGCAATCGATTCACTGAGCAAGTTAGGGACCGAGGGGAGAGACAGGCTTAAGAGATACTTCTGGGGGTCTGCAAAACCGCCCGGAACCTGGCTTTCCAGAAATGTCACCTTGCCATCCTCATAGCCGTAGTCGTAGCCTTCAGCGATACCCCAGCGATATGGCGAGCCAGCAGGAGGATCTATGAAATTGTCATAAACAAAGTTCATATAGTTGAAAAAAATCTCAGGATTCGCCATATTTGCGTTGATAGCAATTGCGCCATACTCTGGCGGCGTGCCACGCGTACCGGATAAACCGCTCGGCCCGACGGGAATCGGGTATGCCTCGAATCGGGCGTCCGGTACGTTCGTAGTTACGTTCCCTAGCGGCCATCCGGCCGCCCACAGCGGAGCCACAATCATGCCTGCCTTGCCAAGTTTCCAAGATTCCGTCGCTTGGACCTCATCGAGAATCTCAGCATCCTTTGGTATGTAGCCTCGCTCCATCCAGCGTTTTAACGTCGTTAGACCATGTCTAACACTTGGCTGGACCGAGCCGTAAGACAGCATCCCGTCCGCGTCTGTGCTCCAGATATCCGGCATCTCCCCGTAAGCCCCAAACACAAATCCCGCATCCGACATCCAGGTGAAAAACGAATTTTTTAAGCTGATGCTAAGTCCATAGGTGTCGTCTTTACCATTGCCGTCCGGGTCTAGATGAACGAACGCATCCATGACGGATTCCAGCTCGTCCAGGGTGGTGGGGGCCAGCAGACCAAGCTTATCAAGCCAATCCTGCCGAATGTACAATACCTCGTTCGAATTCATCTTGCCGTCGAGGATTGGTATCGCCATTTTTTTGCCGTTGAGCATGTATCGGTCCCATGACTCGGGTGCCTGCGCCATGGCTGCCTTCCACTTAGGTGAGGCATACTGCTCGAACAACTCTCCTACGTCGCGGAAGGCACCGGAGCGCAGCAACGGATACATATTTTGTCCACCCTTGAAGGTGACGATATCGGGAAGGGACTGACCGGTCGCGATCAACGTGTTCAGTTTATTGATGTAGACATCCTCATCACCAGTCGTCGTCCAGAGGTAATTGACCTTGATACCAAGCTTGTCCTCAAACAGTCGGCTCAGTACGTTGTTTTGCAGATCCTCACCGTTTTTGAACTCGATGTCCGGGTACAGATGCCCAACGGTCGTCAAGACGACGGGAGACTCGTATTTTCCACCGATGATCGAAGGGGCAGGCTCTAAAGACGTGTTTTCTTTCTCCAGTAGTTGAGAGGGGCCCGTTGGATCTTCCCAAAAGATAAACGAGAAAATCATAACAACCAGGAACAAGATGATCGCGAGGCCAAACAGCCCTGCTTGCTTCAACCATTTCCAGATTAACATATCTCTTTTACCTCCTGTTCACGGACCACTTTCCAGCGCAACGTCACCTGAAGTCCGCCCAGTTCTCCATTAGACAGCTCCATATTGGCCTCCGAGCCGAGCATTGCTCTCATCCGCTCATATACATTGTGAAGTGCCCACGCAGTATTGGCGTCCGTACCGTAGTAAATTGCATTACGAAGCGTGTCGAGTCGACCGGGCTCGACACCACAGCCGTTATCCGCCACAATCAGCTCACAATATTCTCCGTTGGAATAGCCACGAATTCGGATGTCCCCAACCATGCGCAGCGACTCAATGCCGTGCAGAATGGCATTTTCCACGAGCGGTTGTAGTAGCAACCGCGGCACCTGTATATCGAGAAGCTGCTCCTCGACATCAATGGAGAAAACGAAGCGGTCCATCTGAAGGCTCTGGATCGTCAGGTATAATCGGACGAGCTCAAGCTCGTCCCGCACCGTTGTATACGTGTTCTCAAACTTGATCGTTTGCCGGAAATAACGGCTTAAGCTTATAGACATGTCAATAACGGCCTGCTTCTCGTCAAGCTCAGTCATACTCTTGATAAATGCAAGCGAGTTGTACAGGAAGTGCGGTTGGATCTGGGAATGGAGCTGCCGCAGTTTGGCTTCCTTGGAGCGAATCTGTTCCATGTAAACCCTTTCAATTAACTCTTTGATTTCTTTGGACATCTCGTTAAAGCGCTCAAACAAGTACATGAATTCGTCATTACTCTCCTGGTGGAGTGTGATGGTATATTGGCCGGATGTGATTTTCCTAACGCCCCAAAGCAATTTACGTATCGGAATCTGCACGTCCCGGTATAACAGCAGGGCGAGCAGGATACTGAACAGAAGCAGGAAAACGCTGGAGAAATAGTAGAGACGCTGGTTGGCATAGATTGGATTGAGTACCTCACTGATTGGGGTATAGTCCGCGATGTACCAGTCTTTGAAGTTACTCAGAGCAGTGAAATTAACGAGGTATTGCTCCCCATCCAGTTTGATAAGCCGGTTACCACTCATTTCTTTATCAACCTCAAGTCGGCTTGTCAATTCATGAATGAAAGGAAGCTTCTCTGTGTCGCTTGTCAGCACATCCCCAGCCGCAGACAACAAGATTGCGCTGTTGTCGTTCGTTCCCTTGGCACGGTCCAAGTAGGCAAGTACATTTTTGGTGTCGATTTTGGCCCTGACGACATAAGACACTTCCTCCGGATCAAAGCGAAAGGTGTACGGATGCGCCAAATAATACGTCAAATACGTACCATCGCCCGTCTGCTCATACTGCCAGAACGGGCGGAAGTGCGTCTCCAGGTACAGTTCGCTTAACTTCGACGAAGAGGACGTGGAGGAGAAAGATGAGCTGTCTTCATCATAAATGACCATAAATTCGGCGTTCCAATTGTTCAGGGCATGCAAAAGGTTCAACTTGTCCGATACCCGCAGTTTCAACTTGTTCAGCTCAAAATCTCCTTCCAGAAAGGAAGGAGTCGCAAGCAGTCGCACATCTTTATCGAGTACGAGAAAATCGCTAAAGGACGATACTTTCGACAGATTGTTGTCGATGTCTCCGGCCAGGAAAGTAAGCTCATTCAATTTCACTCTTTGAATTTCCTGCTTGATGAGCCGCACGCTGGAGCGATTGGTCAGGTAGTACAGAAGCAGGGTAGAGACGAGCAGTAGAAAGATGACAAGCACAATTTTTGTGAAAATGGTTAGTTTCATTATAATGTCCCCGTTCGGTCAGGAGGATTGATGACGGAAGTCTTGCGGTGTCAGTCCAAAATGCTCTTTGAACAATTTGATGAAGTACTGCGGCTTATGGTATCCGATTGCCGTCGCAACATCGCTAACCTTAATTTCTGGCTGCTCGATAAGGATTTCCCGCGCGCGTTGCATGCGCACTTTGTACAAATACTCGCTAATATTCTCGCTTGTCTTGCTTTTGAATAGAGCAGACAGATACGCAGGATGCAGGCCGACGTGATCCGCTGCTGTCTGCAGTGTGGCGTCCGCGAGATGCAGGGTGATGAACTGGTGAACCTTAAGGATGAGCGCTACTTGCTCATTGTTCCATTCGCTTTTGGTCATCTCCCGCAATCGCTCGAGCGTGAGTACTATCCAATCCTGAAGCTGGTACATATGGCGGAAACGGTTGGCTTCAGTGGCCTTGTCCAGCTCTGGAGGGATGATCTCAAGCAGGCTGAGTCCGTTTTTGTGGGCAAAAAAGCTGAAGGCACCCATCGCGTGATAATAGAGCTCAAGTAGCGTTTCCCGTGAATCCATTCGTTTATTTGTCACCTCAAGGAAAATGGCGTCCCACTTGGCAGAGATCGCCTCCCACTGGTAAATTTCGAACAACTGGATCATCGTGGGTGACTCGTAAAGGCTATGGACGCGGTAGGGCTTTTCTGGCACTAAGGCGTCCTGCAGGCGGATTAAGAGGTCCGTCTCACCGCCAAGATGGCGGGTGAGTATAGCCAGTGAGTCCTGGTAGGTCTCACGCAGGCCATAAGCCATGACCTGCCAGTGGCTCACGACGATTGAAATGCTGCTTTTGAGAAAGTGTCTGACGTGCTGCTGTAACCTGGCCGCCAAATGTTCGAGGGATCGCTGTCGATTAAGCTCCGGTTCCTTCTCTCGCGCTAGCCATGACTCTTCCCGTACTTTGAGAACGAAGACTTCATGCTCGTACGCATCACGCCCGTGCCAGACATGAAACAATTCCGAGAAAGTTTCCTCAGCGATATTCACGATGGCCGAGGAGAGCAGGGACTGGTCCTTCCAGTTCAACTCCTCTGCAGACGATTCAATGCGGAGGAGGCATATTGCAGTTTCGTCGCTCGGACAGAACGGCAACCGATAATAAGCCATTTTTTCTTCGAGCAGTTTGGAAGGAAGCTTCCTACCTTGAAGAAGATCAATTAGCAACTTTTCTCGAAAAAATGGCATATGTTCGCTGAGCATGCTCATTGCCTTCACCTGTTTGCCCCGTTCGTCCCATTCCAGGCGGAGTGCTTCCGTGAGTTGGTGCAGCATGTCGGCCAGCTCCCTCTGGTCGACCGGTTTGAGCAGGTAACCATCCACCTGCTGTCTGATCGCCTCCTGTGCGTAGTCCCATTCGCCGTATCCGGACAACAGGATACTTTTGAAATGTTTGTCGTATTTTTTGATATGCTCGATCAGCTCCAGGCCGGAGATTCCGGGCATTCGGATATCGGTGATGATAATATCGACGGGATAGCTCTTGCAATGTTCGAGTGCCTCTTCACCAGAGAAAGCCTTGTGAACCTTGCCGATGCCGAGCGCTTCCCACGGCATGGTGCGTTCGAGACTGTCCACGAGATGAGCATGATCATCAACGATAAGTAGCTCATACATGCTTAAATCCCCCAGTCAGTTTTCGCTTGTTACGGATGGTGTATCTTCAATCTTTTTATTATCTGAGCAGAACTGTTCCTTTGTCAATTGAAGGTCGAAGACGTCAAAATCGTTGCTTTGCATCCGCTCATCTAGCTAAGCAGCCCTCGGGCGCCTGCGCCAATCAGGGCAAGTTTTATTTTTTCATGGAGATAATACCTCCTATTGGATTTTACGATACCAAGGCAGACGTGAGAGGGGCGAATCAACTTGAAGTTCGGTTGGCCCGTTGATGAGATTTCCATCCTCGTCCTGCCATTGACCTTCAGGAAAAACCACGTTTCTGGATGTCATTCCCTTGACGACGACTGGCGCAACGAGCAGATTCTGTCCGAGGAGAAACTGGTCATTTACGAGCTCGTATCCGCTGTCGGGATATTCGAACTCGAGGCTGCGAAGTATCGGTAAACCGTCTGCAGCGGCCTGGTGAGCAAGCGTAAGTAGCTCGGGGCCAAGCTCGGATCTTAGCCGTACGGCCTCAAGGCACCAGGTTAGCTCCTCACCTTTCAGCACGCGCCAGGGTGCCATGGAAAACTGCATCACAGGGAACAGTGCGGCGCACTGGGTGTACCGTACGAACAACTCGCTGTCAAAGTGAAATTCCGGGGAGTTGATATCGCCGTCCATACCTCCGCCGATCATATCGGGGCAATTAAATGCGTAGCCAAGCAGTCCCTGAGCAATCGCGTTGGGTATGAGTCCGCTGAGTCCAGTTGCGTCCCACGTATGTGTCTTGTCCCGCTGGCGCTGGATGAGCCCCTGGCCACCGAGCTTCCAGCACATCCGCAGCTCAACGAGCGAATAGCCAACTCCGAGATTGGCGTAAGCTTCGCAGTCTTCAAGCTGACGCAGGGGACGAGTCCATGCAACGGACTGGGTTGTGTCCGCTCCGCCCGGCAAGAACGGCTCGCCGGCGTCAAGCTTAAAACCATCAACACCGTAATCAGTGATTAGACGATCCATCTGCCGCTTGAACCAGGCCGCACCTTCCTTCTTCGTATAATCCACAACTGCGCTGTAACCATTCCACCAATGTCGGATGATTGGTGCGTTGTCCACGCCTGTTAGAAGCAGATCACCCGCCCGCAATTCCTTAAACATCGTGCAGTCCGCACTTACGTAGGGGCACATCCAGAGCATCACCTTGAACCCCATGCCGTGAAGCGTATCGATCATCTCCCGGGGATTCGGGAACCTGTGCTTGTCAAAGTCCCACATGCCATAATCCTTCATCCAATTGTCATCGATAATGAGGACGCCGGGCGGTAGCCCGTTCGCTAGAATCGATTCTGCATAACGGATAATTCTGTCCTGCGTCGGGTTATAGAACATCTCGACCCAGGTACAGTACTGCGGGGCTGTGAAGACCAGGGCGTCGGGCATTTGCTCGGAAGGAGGGAAGTGTGTGCCGGCAGCATGACGGTACGCGCCCTGCAGTGAGCTGTGTTCATCTTCCACGACGACTTCACCAGCGTTATCAAAGACGGAAAGTCCATTCTCGTCCACATGGAAAGCAAACGGCTCCTCGCTCCAAATATATCTGCCCTTATTGGAAAGCAGCAAAGGTGAGGCCTGATTGTCATCCGTTACACGCAAATCTCTTGTATATGCTGTCTGGCCAAACGGCATGGAGCTGCCATCGTTGATCACACCGCCCCACCAGTACTCTCCAGGCAACCGGGTGATTGAGATATTATTCATGGGAGAATTCTCCTTTGGAATTGCGGACAAAATCTTGTGGATGATTTGCCCCAATCGATTGAATTTAGGTACGGGTTTTATTATGCAGAGATCATCCGCAGTTGGGAAGGGGATCTTAAAAATGTGGTTTGAATCTTAAAATCTGGGCATTTAAACCGGATTTTTCCTGATTTATGATGAGAACGTCAAGAGCTCACGACGATCGACTGGCGGAAAAAACGCGCATTTTTTCCGTCTCCAGCTTTTGGAGCATGATTGCTGGACGTAAGAGTACAATCTTCATTTTCAAGAAAAGTCGAGGGGAGTATGACGATGAATATAAGAAAAAAAATGGCGGCAGGAATCGCCAGCTTACTGCTTGTCTCGTTGATGGCGGGCTGTAATAGTTCTAATGATGGGGGCGGGGCTACCGAGAGTGGTGCCCAGAAGAGCGTTACGATTTCTTATACAATCTGGGACAAAAACCAGCAGCCGGCGATGGAGGCGATCGCCGATGCGTTCACTGAGCAGCACCCGAATATCAAGGTGAAAGTTGATGCTATTCCTTGGGGCGAATATTGGACGAAGATGTCCGCCGCAGCGCCAGCGGGAATGCTGCCCGATGTATTTTGGATGCATGGCGGTCAGTTTATGAAGTACGCAGAATGCCAGTTCCTCGAGCCGATTACAGGTAAGGTGCAGGCCAATGAAATCGATCTGAACAACTACGCGTCCAACCTCGTCTCCATCTATACGATGAACGGGCAAAACTATGGTATTCCAAAGGACTTCGATACCATTGGTCTAGCCTACAACAAGGAGCTGTTTGATCAGGCGAACATTCCTTATCCAGACGACACATGGGATTATGCCAAGCTTGCTGAAGTCGCCAAACAGCTAAGTCAGCCAGACAAGGGTATTTACGGTTTTGGCGCAAAGCTGGACACCCAAGCAGGCTACTGGAACGACATGTTAGCGAACGGTGGTTTTATTTTAAATGACGACATGACCAAATCCGGCTACGACGAATTGGCTTCGATTGAGGCACTAAAGGCCCGTTACCAGATGATACTTGACAAGGCTTCACCGACGCACCAGCAGATGACCGACACGGATTCGGTCGAAATGTTCAAGTCCGGAAAGCTCGCGATGATTTTCGACGGGTCCTGGGATAACGGTAATCTGGCGAGTAGTGAAATTATCAAAGGAAAGTACGATTGGGCACCACTGCCGAAGGGGAAGGTCAAGCGCGGCAATATCATTAATGGCATCGGCAACGTCATGTCCACTAAGGGTAAGCACAAGGAGGAAGCATGGCAGTTCCTGAAGTTCCTCGGCTCCAAGGAGGCCGCTGATATCACGGCCGAGATGGGTGCCGCGATTCCGGCGTTTAATAACACGCAAGACGCATGGGTGAAGAACAATCCCGATTTGAACCTGCAGATATTCATTGATCAGGCGGCGGACGCGACTCCGTACCCGAGTGGTTCAAAATCGTACCCAGTCTGGTTCTCGAAAGAAGCAGAAATCATGTCACAGGCCTGGGGTGGCGCCATTTCAATCGAAGAAGGCGCCAAGAAAGTGGCGGAAATGATGAATCAGGCGATTGAGGACGCAAAGTAAGCGCCCTACGTCAGGCAAAATTGTCGATGGTATTCCGGTTAACGGAATACCTATGGCACAAATGAGGTGAAGGCAATGCATTCGAAAAGCAGATATATATGGGCTTATATGATGATCGCTCCGACATTGATCGGAACGCTCGTTTTCTGGAGCTGGCCAGCAGTCTATTCCATCTATCTGAGCTTCCTGAAGTCCGAAAACTTCGGCCTTGTCAACCACTGGGTCGGTTGGGCCAACTACGAGAGATTATTTATGGACGAAGAGTTTTGGCAAAATCTACGTAATACGATACTTTATGTCGTGCTGTTTGTACCTACGACGATTATACTGTCGACGTTCTTCGCCGTACTGCTGAACGCGAAGATCAAGGGCCAGGCTGTCTACCGGGTCATTTATTTTCTACCGCAGGTTACGATGGCGGCCGCGGCTGCTATGGTGTGGGTCATTATTTTCGCTCAGGATTACGGACTACTAAACTCTGTACTCGGCACACACATCGCGTGGATCTCTGACAAGCGGTTCGCCATGTATGCTCTTGTCATGGTCGGTGTTTGGGGAGCGATTGGCTTTAACATGTTGCTGATCCTAGCTGGGCTTCAAGGCATTCCACGTACTCTGTATGAGGCGGCTGAGATTGATGGTGCTGTCGGTTTTCGCAAGTTTCGTTCTATAACGCTTCCGCTATTAACACCAACACTATTTTTTACGTCTATCGTGCTTGTGATCGGTGCCACACAAATTTTTGACAGTATCTATCTGATTATCGGTAAAACGAACGTTGCGCTACCGGCCGTTCGTTCCCTTATATACGCTTATTACCAAAATTCATTTATCTATTACGATCAGAACTATGGAGCAGCGATCGTCAACATTCTGCTGGTGATCAACCTGGTTTTGACGGGTATCCAATTCATGCTGCAAAAAAAATGGGTGATTTACGATTGAGGAGGTACAAAAGTGAGCAGAGTTGTCTCTTCGAAGCATAGAAGCAACCTTATTATTCATTTGGTTCTGATCGCTGGGGCAGCCGTCATGGTGCTTCCATTTCTCTGGATGATTCTTACGTCTCTCAAGACGACAACGGAGGCGACCCAGATTCCGATTACGATATTACCTGCCGAGCCGAGCTTGCGAGGTTATGTAGACGCCCTTAGGCAATCGGCCTTCTTGCATTATTATGCGAATACGCTGATGGCTGCGTTCATGAAGACGTTATTCCCTGTCGTCTTCAGTGCGATGGCTGCCTTTGCATTCGCACGCATTCGCTTTCCGGGTAGAGGGCTGTGTTTTTTTCTGATCATTTCGGTCATGATGATTCCCAACCCGGTGTTCTATACGCCGCAATATTTGATGATGAGCAAACTTGGCTTGGTGAATACGACGACTGCACTTTGGATCACTTCGCTCGTCAGCCCATTTGCGACTTTTTTGCTGCGCCAGTTTTTCCTCGGCATCTCCAAAGAATTGGAGGAGGCGGCAGTGCTCGACGGATGCAATCCGTTCCAAATCTTTCGCTACATCATGCTGCCCCTTGTCAAGTCAGCACTGGTTGCAGTCGTCATCATCCAACTGCTCTGGTCATGGAATGAACTACAGTGGCCACTTATCATCAACAGTTCACCGGAAAAATTAACGCTGTCGGCAGGCCTTGCCACACTTGTCTCCATGTTTGGTACGGATTATCCTGTATTGATGGCTGGTGCGTTCATGGCCGTTATTCCGATGCTCATACTGTTTTTCATTTTCCAACGGCGGTTCATCGAGGGTGTCGCCTTCAGTGCCAGTAAGGGATGATCTTTTTGAATTACACCGATTGTAATCTGTAAAAATGATTGAGCGTAACACCACGTTTACTAAACTTTCTGCATCAAGTAGAGACGAGTTGTATTCTCATTCATGCGTGGAGTTCCGAGCTGGAGAGGGGGTGAGTGGGACTGGCGAGCAAGTTCGTTGCCATATTTAATAGTTAATCTCATGCGAACAGGAGTGAACGATGCAATGTCGAATGCAAGGCTTGCAAGACTAGGATTGATGATGGTCGTCTTTTGTCTACTTGGCTCTATAATGTTTATAAACTTCAAGTCCAACCATGCATATGCGTCAGGGGAGTGGCAGGCCCAAACCTATGACCCAAACAAAGCGGGGCTGGAACTAAACCCACTGAAGGGCTTTTTACCCTTCTCCAAGCTTCCCTCGGAAAGTGTTGATCCGAACAACAGTTTTCCGCACAGCATGGAATGGTTCTACGTTTCGCTTCGTGACCTGATGACGGATTGGAACACATACAACTGGGCACCGCTGGATGCCTATCTTAATGATATCGCTAGTCGGGGCAACCAGGCGGCTTTCCGCGTTTACGTTGACTACCCGGGGCGTACAAGCGGTATTCCGCAGTTTCTAATTAACGGCGGGCTTATGACCCGGGATTATGATCAGAACGGCAACCACGATACATCTACCCACAGCCTTGCCCCAGACTGGAACGACGCAAATTTAAATCAGGCGTTGCGGCAGTTCGTCAGCGCACTTGGGACCCGCTATGATGGCGATCCTCGGATTGGCTTTCTGACGACAGGATTATACGGATTTTGGGGAGAGTGGCATACATGGCCCTATAATACCGACCCAACGAATTGGGAGATGAACCAGAGTAACCGTGATGGGTTGCTTTCGGCATTCAAGGGTGCATTCCAGAAGACCCAGGTACTGGCCAGGTACCCTTATTCGGCGAGTACAGCAGATTTGAAAAACGCTTTCGGCTACCATGATGATTCTTTTTCGTACGAAACGTTGTTCGCAAATGATTGGGGATTTTGGAATTTGATTACGCAAAACGGCCTGCAGGACATCTGGAAGACTCATCCGATTGGTGGCGAATTATATCCACCCCTCCAGCAGGATACGAGTTTTTGGCAGCACTGGCCCAACCAAAACGGTGAAGATTTCCAGACCTCAGTCGAAACGACACATGCCTCTTGGCTAATGAATGATCGTGTGTACAAAAATTCTTTACCTGACGAGACGGCTAAGCTTAATGCGCTGCGAGCTCATAAAATGCTTGGTTATACGCTGTACAATTCATCGGTGCAGCTGAGTGATTCATCGGCGTCCTCACTGCAAGTCAACGTCAAACTCCAGAACAAGGGCGTTGCTCCGTTATACTACAATTGGGAGGTTGAGTTCGGCGTACTGAATTCCTCTGACACATGGGTTAAGTCGCTTGGCACGAAATCATGGAATCTGAAAAGCATATTGCCTGGAGACACGGACTATTCTTTCTCATATAGTGCGAATCACAACCTTCCCGCCGGGGATTACAGGCTGGTCATGCGGATTGTCAATCCACTCACCGGCGGCAAAACCATTCGTTTTGCGAACACACGTCAGGATGCAAACCGAGACGGCTGGCTGACACTGTCCGGTTTCCACGTTTCTGCGAGTGCTACAACTTCTACTTTACTGGCTGACCCGCCCGTGACGCCAGTCACACCTCCGAATTCAGGTGTTAACGCCTATGAGGCAGAGGCAGTGGGAAACACGTTAGCAGGTTCAGCGGTAATTGCGAACTGCACGACTTGCTCAGGTGGTGCAAAGGTGGGTTATCTAGGCAACGGCAGCGGCACGCTGAAGTTCAATAATGTAACAGTGCCGTCAGCAGGTAACTACAAATTGACGATCCAGTACTTGAATGGTGAAGCAAGCCGCTCCGCCATATTAAGTGTGAATGGAGCGACTGGCACATCGCTCAACTTCCCAAGTTCCGGCGCTTGGACAACAGTGGCTTCTCAGGAGACGACAGTACATCTGCAGGCGGGGTCCAATACGTTGCTGTTCTCACAGCCGACGGGTTATGCCCCAGATATCGACCGCATCTTAGTGAATGTGAACCCTACCGGTTCGGGAGGGTAAAGAATGTCAGCCATCCCTTCCAGTCAGACAGTTAAGAGAATGACTCTTACTGTTGAGTGAAGTGCACCCCTTAGAATGGACATTGGAAAAACCCCTGGGTTTATCCGATGAAATTCTAGGGGGTGCATTTTTGTATGGCTAAAAAAGAGGCTTTTCGTCTACATATTGTTGAGAGGTGGACTTACCGTTTGTATGGACGTATTCAGATGTAAGCGTGTACACTATGTAAATATATATCATTCCGTTTTAAAAAAAATTGGGGGCTGGATATGAGGAAAACGTTATTTAATCGATTGCTGTTTTCTTATATGCCGATTTTTATTGTCGTGATCACGTTTACGTTTTTTGTTTTTTTTCAGATATTAAGCGAACAAAGCCGTAAGGAGGCACTTAACGCCAACAAAATGCTATCATTACAGGCGATGCGTCTGATCGATACTTCCCTGAAGGCGATAGACAATATGATAATGTCGGAAACCATAAATAATAAGCAGTTGATTGATTTCTTCAATAATGAAGAGAAGAATAACATTTTCATCAACATAAGCGCAGTTAAAAAAATGCAGGATATGATATCCTATTACCCCATGATTGATTCGATCTATTTTGTGCGTTACGAAGACAATTTCGTGCTCAGTAATGCGACAAGTGATCAACTTAGCAACTACAGGGACGAGCCATTTATTAAAAAGGCCATGGATCCGCTCTCACCAAAGCAATGGTCGGGCATAAGAAGCTTCGAGCAGTTTTCTACAAAAGGGAGTAAGCCTGTCGTTAGTTTGGTACGGGGAGCGCCATTTATTACAGGCAAGAAAGGCATGATCGTCGTCAATGTGGCAACTGATTCGTTGCAGAACAGTATTGCTGACCTATACGATTCAAAAACAAGCTTTATCGGTATTCGGGACGCCGCGGGAAATGATTTGTTTAGTGACTTGCATTCTGAAGAACAATCAAAGATTTTCTCCAATTATGTATCGAGCTATACCGGATGGTCCTACCAAAGCGGACTTATAAACGGAAAATTGTTCCATGTGATCTCTTCATTATATAATGTCTGGTTTATCATCGGTATCGTGACGATCGGGGGTGGTTTTGTATGGCTGCTCTATGTTACCAGACGCAATTCAAGACCGCTGGAACAGATTGTGGCGCGAATCCGCGGTTACCGTCTCCCTTTGTCCAAGGAATTGGGAGATGAATTTTCCTTCATCGAATCGGCCTTGTCCAATATTATTGAGCAATCGAATCAGTATCAGCAAAAGCACGATGAAGATCTGCATCTGCGAAAAAGGTACTTGTTCCACCAACTCATTGAAGGTGACATGGGTTTAACCCATGAGGAATGGATAGGAGAAACAAACAGTCTTCAGCTTCCATACTCGTTTAATAAACAAGTCGTACTTGTGATCGAAATGGATAAATACAGTGATTTTTGCTGCCAATACTCCCGCAGAGACCAAAATCTTCTTAAATTCGCGCTACGCAGTGTTATTCAGGAGCTTGCTCCAAAATATGGGCTCGTGCTTTGGTCCGAGTGGACTTCGCCATTTCAGCTAAGCGTCATGGTATTTGTGGACAGCGAAGAGGAAGCAGGTACTTCCATAACACACAAACTTTTTGAGAGCGTTCGTATGTGGGTGCAAGAAAATCTGAAGTTTACGGTAACGGTAGGTATCGGTGAGCAGGTTACAGAGCTTTCAAGCGTCGCAAATTCTTATAAAGAGGCACTCAGGGCGCTTAAATATAAAATAGTGTTAGGAGAAAACAGGCTCATTACTAGCGACCACATCGCAAATCACGGTCAGGTTGAGGTGTTCTCACAATTAAATGTAATTCGATCCATCATCCAGTCGTTCAGACTTCTTGAGGACGAATGGAAGACGAAATACGATAAGCTCATGAATGAAATGAAGCTAGGGTTGTTAACGAAAGATGAAATTACAAATCTGATGAATTATTTAATTTACTACTTGGGACTGGAAATCTCCGGGATGACAAAAGAGGTCCAAGAAATATGGATGCGAGACGGGTTACCGAGGCTCAGTAAGATCATAGATGAGTGCCATTCACTCGAGCAAATGCGGGAAGAATCTTTGACCGTGTTGAACAGCTTTTACACAGATTTGAAGGGAGCGCAAAACAGGCGTCTGCATGCAGCTACCATTCGAGATATGCGGAAAATGATCGAAGAGGAGTATGCCAATCCGAACATGTCGCTTGAATATCTCAGTTCAATCTTTAACATTAATGGAAAATATGTAAGCAAGCTGTTCAGGGAAGAGACCGGACAGAAATTCGTCGACTTCTTGATTGACATCCGCCTGCAGGCCGCAAAGCGCTTGCTCACGGAAACACAAGTTTCCATGCAGGAGGTAGCTGAGAAGGTAGGTTATACAAGCGCGATCTCATTCAGCCGTGTGTTTAAGAAAGTGGTAGGTTACTCCCCAAGCGAATTCCGCGAAGAAGCAGCGCGCAGACAGATCGGTTGAATTTGGTTAACTGGTTGAAAATGGTTTGCTACGCCTGCTTACCCAGCATTTTCATAATGTATTTCAATGCAGCAGCTCCGGCTAAACACCGGAGCTGCTGCGCATTTTCATGCCATGCGAAGACGGTTAAGTTAACGATTATTGTTTCTTGCTGCACCTCGTTATCTTACTTTACTATGTAGAATGTAAGCGCAAACAATTAGATCGAACGAAAGGAGAAGGGGCATATGTCAAGCATGCAAAAGAGAATCAGGAAACCCGAAACTTCAATGCAAGGCCAGCCACATGGACCTGTATTGCCTGACAGCAAATCATCATTACGCTTCATTGGGAAAAAAATGAAGCGTCACTGGCAGTTATACTTGGTCGTATTTCTGCCGTTGCTGTATTTGGTCATTTTCAAGTATATACCTATGACTGGCGTTGTTATTGCTTTCAAAGAGTACAACGTCATCCAAGGTATTTGGGGTAGCCCATGGGTCGGATTGAAATATTTCGAACAATTTTTTGAATCACCAAACTTTTGGCTGTATTTGAAGAACACGCTTGGCATTAATATGTACGGTTTGCTTGTTGGTTTTCCTGCTCCGATTCTATTGGCACTTGCATTAAATGAAATTCGTAACGGTTTTTTCAAAAGCAGTGTACAAATGATCACCTACGCGCCTTACTTTATTTCAACGGTTATCATGGTCTCCATTCTCATCGTAACTTTGTCGCCAAGTGTAGGGATTATTAGCAAGTTCACACAACTACTCGGGATTGAAAATACAAATTTCATGGGAATTCCCAGCTTGTTCAAATCGATTTATGTCTGGTCGGATGTATGGCAATTTTCAGGTTATGGTGCGATTATCTACATTGCAGCATTGGCAGGAGTCAACCCTGAACTGTATGAATCGGCAAAAGTGGATGGTGCGTCCCGGATGCAGAAAATTATCAATATTGATATACCTAGCCTTATTCCGGTATCCGTCATTCTGCTCATATTGAATTTAGGGAATTTCATGAAGGTTGGATTCGAAAAAGTATATTTGATGCAAAATCCACTAAACATCAGCACCTCAGAGGTCATTTCTACCTATGTGTACAAGGTAGGGCTGCTCAGCTCCAGCTTCAGCTTTTCGACTGCAATCGGTTTCTTCAACTCGATCATCAATCTGATTCTTCTTGTGAGTGTTAACTACATTGCCAAGAAGTTATCCAATTCGAGTTTATGGTAACAGCAAATCAGCAGAAAGGAGGAACAAATATGTTCAAAGCGTCAAGGATTCGGGAATCGTATGGTGACCGTTTGTTTCTAGTCGGTGTCTATACTTTTTTGATCGTGGTGACGATTGTCGTCCTTTTTCCGCTCATCTTTATCATTTCATCATCGTTTAGCTCACCGCAAGCCGTCGTATCCGGCAAGGTGTGGCTGTTGCCCGTCGACTTTACGCTGGAAGGTTATAAAGCGGTGTTTCGAAATCCACAAATCATCTTCGGTTACTTGAACTCGCTCTATTATACTGTCATAGGTACAGCAGTTAACGTTGCTTTAACTGTTATGCTTGCTTATCCGCTCGCCAGAAAAACGTTCTACGGCCGTAATTTCATCATGGTCATTCTAGTCATAACGATGATGTTCGAAGGAGGGCTTATCCCCTTATATCTCGTAGTAAAAAACCTTCATATCCTCGATACACGTTGGGCGATGATTTTGCCAGGAGCCATGGCGGTGTTTCAAGTGATTGTTGCTCGGACCTTTTTTCAGACCACGATTCCCGAGGAAATTGCGGAAGCTGCCGAACTCGATGGCTGTAGTGACATCCGGTTCATTACCAGTATGGTAATTCCGCTCTCCAAACCCATTTTGGCTGTGCTGACGCTGATGTATGCTGTGGGCCACTGGAATGCCTACTTCGATGCATTGATTTTCCTAAAATCTCCTGATTTGTTCCCGTTACAGATCGTGTTGCGTAATATTCTTATTCTGAACTCGATCGATCCGACCATGGTGACCAATGTTGATCAGATGTTGGCGCAGCAAGGATTGAAGGACTTGCTTAAATATTCGCTTATCGTTGTCGCAAGCGCACCTGTCCTGATCATTTATCCGTTCGTGCAGAAGCACTTTGTTAAAGGTGTCATGATCGGTTCATTAAAAGGATAGTGACGGGCAGGTAGCTTAACTTGCATTTAAGGAGGTGAGGGGTTGAAGACCAGATAGAATGCTTCTGTAATTGAAATTTATGTTCGATAAATGGGAGGGGTCATAACTATGAAAACATGGAAAAAGTCATTCTCTTGCGTCCTCGGGGCTGCACTCTGTTTATCATTCGTCTTGAGCGCCTGTAGCGGGGATTCGAGCACAACTACGAATACATCTTCTGCTAGTGCACCGGAAGCAAGCGACGTGTTTACGCCCGTTGGAGAATATCCGATTGTCAAAACGCCCATGACGATCAAAATGTTTGCTCCACAGTACGCCGTCATAGAGAATATGGAAACCAATACATTCACGAAATACCTCCAAGACAAGACGAATATTCATATAAAATGGGATCTCGTACCCGAAAAAGCGCTAAACGACCGCAAACAATTGATGCTGGCGAGCGGTGATTATCCTGAAGTCATTTTGCATGGCAGCTTAACCAAAGAAGAGCAGATGAAGTACGGCAAAGAGGGTGTGTTTATTCCACTGAACGACTTGATTGATAAATATGCGCCTAACTTCAAAAAAGCAATGGCTGAACTGCCGTACCTTGAAAGTTCTATCACTTCACCGGACGGCAACATTTATGCACTTCCGCAAGTGAACGAGTGCTATCACTGCAACTATGCACAGAAGCTATGGATCAATCAGTCTTGGCTGGATAAGCTTGGGTTGAAAATGCCGTCAACAACGGACGAGTTTTATGAAGTGCTAAAAGCTTTTAAAGAAAATGATCCGAACGGTAATGGGATAAAAGACGAAATCCCGCTTACCGGCGCTGACGACATGTGGGCAGGGAACGTCGCTTCCTTTTTGATGAATTCGTTCATCATCGACGATCAGGTGGACAAAGACAACGGGACTTTTCTCCAGGTAAAGGACGGCAAAGTGGATTTCGTTGCCAATAAGGAAGAATGGAAGCAGGGGTTATTGTACCTGAAAAAGCTCTATACGGAAGGCCTGATCGATCCAGCATCATTCACACAAAACTCCGATGCCATCCAGCAGTTGGGCAACCGTCAAGACGCAAATGTGATTGGCAGCATTACAACTGCTTTAATCAGTTACGCCCACAGCCCAGATGACAAACACCCACGTCATAAAGAGTATGTCACTGTGCCTCCCCTCAAAGGACCGAACGGTGTGCAGCAAGCAGGATACTTTGCGGGAGTAAGTGTGTCGCAGATGGCTATTACGAACAAAGCGACCGATGAACAGAAAATCGCCGCAATCCGTTTGGCCGACTACTTATATACAGAAGAAGCCATTGTGAATCAAGAGCGCGGTCCGGAAGGCGAAGGATGGCGCAAAGCGGAGGAAGGCGAGCTGGGTATGGACGGCAAACCGGCAACTTATGCAATTATTTCTGATGGTGAAACCAAAATTACGTATAACGATCGCTGGGATCAGCTTGGACCGTCGCTCCGCACATACCAGTATCGTGACTCATGGGCAGCTCTGCAGGATCCGCTTGCTGAAGGCGCGTACGAGGTTCGTCTGAAGCGTGAATCAGCCAAATATGAGCCGTTCCAATCGAAGGAGAATTATCCGTCCAGCGTATTCATAGCATTGGAAGACACTCAGGTTGCGGCTCAACTGAAAACATCAATCCGAGATTACGTCAAGTCGAACATGGCTCAGTTCATTACGGGCAGCAAGGACATCGAGAAAGAATGGGATTCTTATGTAAAAGGTCTGGATGGTCTGCAGCTTGGTCAGTATATAGAAATTTATCAGAAGGCAATTGATACGAAATAATTCAAAATTTTCCCTGAATAATTCTACCTTCAAGTCTGAACTGGAGGAGGACCTGGAGGATTTCAGATTAGACTCGGAGGTGCAGATTGGAATGAACTGTGGTTTGCAAAACATGTTCTATAAGTATATGTGGTCGTCCAATTGGTGGAATCAGGGACGTGAAGACACGCAGGTGAAACACTTGGAACTTCGCTGCTGTAAAAATGACAGCGCCGCCTTTCAGGCATTGGTCAGCTCAGATCAAGAGGATATGCTCGTTACGATAAACCGGGATGCATTGTTATGGAAGGGCGGGCCGATCAAAATCGTGCGCTGCGAGGTGGAAACGGATGCTCCCTGCAAGATCGATCTTCAGCTTATCGGGTTGATAGAGGACGATAATCGCGTTATGACTTCAGATGTTCTGCTGGATGAACCCTATCAATGTCTTAGGAAGCGTCAGATCCAACCTTTGTGGGTGGAGCTTCATGCCGATGATTCCGTTGTAAGCGGTCAATATGAAGGCAAGCTGAAATTCTACACGCATACGATGTTCGAGGATGAGGTTTTGGAGAAAGAACTGACGTTTCGTTTAACGATCAGTGAACAAGTGCTGCCAGAGCCTCAAAATTATACGTTCGTTTTGGACTTGTGGCAGCATAACTGTAATATTGCAAGAAAATATGATGTTTCCTATTGGTCCGATGAACATTTCATGCTTCTTGATTCGTATCTTCACAGCTTGTCTCAGCTCGGACAAAAGGCGTTGACGCTTGTTGTTTCAGAGGAGCCATGGAGCGGACAACGATCATTTATCGATGCTGAGCCATCCGACTTGAATGAATATAGTATCGTTCAAATCGTGAGACGGAGCGACGGTCGATTTGACTATGATTTTACGAACTTGGATCGGTATGTTGAGATAGGAGAGAAGCACGGAATATGCAAAGAAATAGAAGTATTCGGCTTGATCAATATTTGGAAGCATGAGGATGAAGGGTTCGGGGGAGTTGTGGATGATTATCCCGATGCCATTCGCGTCCGCTATTATGATGAAGAAACCGGGAGCTATATGTTTATCCGAAATAAATCAGATCTTAGTGCTTATATTGTGGCATTAGAGCAGCATTTTATCTCGAAAAAGTGGATGGACCGCGTTCGCGTTGTTGCGGATGAACCGGCTGATATCAGCTTATTTGAGGAAAGTTTAGCATGCTTACGCGAGATGGCGCCATCATTCCGCTATAAAGCAGCAATCAATCATACCGAGTTTATTCGTAAACATATCGAAGGAATCGTTGATTATGTGCCTGTCCTTGACTGTGCTGCAGAGGAATTTGAACAGCTAGAGCAATTAAGAAAGGACGTGAAGGGGACATTTACGTTTTACGTTTGCTGCTCGCCAGATAAACCCAATACGTTCCTCAGTTCGCCGTCGATTGAGTCTCGGGTGATCCCTTGGCTCGCAGAAAAGCTGAAATTGGATGGCTTTCTACGGTGGAATTATACCGTGTGGCCCGACAAGCCACTGGAGAGGCTTTCCTATCGTCCTATGATATGGAAGGCTGGGGATACGAATTTCGTTTACCCGGGAAAAAGGGGCAAACCGCTGCTTTCACTGCGTTATAAGTGGCTGCAGCGAGGCATCCGCGATTACGAATATATGCAGATAGCAAAGCAGAATGGACAGGAAGAGCAGGTTGAAAAGATTCTCCAGCGAGTATTTCGATTCGATCATCCGAGAGACCTTGCACCCTCCTCTGGCAAAACGGCCATGTTGTTATACAGTTTTAATATCGAGGACTACGATCGATTATATGAGATTGAGAACGGACAAACAGAATGAACAGCGGTATTTTAAACAATGGGATGAGAAAGGTGTGATCATATGAATCTTGTTCAAAAATTAACGCCATCAGCCAAACAACTTGCTTTTCAAAAATGGGAGTTTGGATTGTTTCTTCATTTCGGACTTCGCACTTTTTATGAAGGATATGTCGATTTCGATGAAAGGCAGATGGATCCGGCCGCTTTCAATCCTGTTGACTTAGACTGTGAGCAGTGGATCCGGTCGGCCAAAGAAGCCGGAATGAACTATGCTGTGTTAACTGCGAAGCACCATGACGGCTTTTCCAATTGGCCTTCCGACTATAGTCGATTTAGTGTGGCGGCTTCTCACTGGAAGTATGGGCAAGGGGATGTCGTACGCGAATTTGTTGATGCTTGCCGCAAATATGATATGAAACCCGGCTTGTACTATTCACCGTATGATGGTTCAGCTGATTATTACACCCAAGATGCGAAGGCCTACGACGATTATTTCGTCAATCAAATCACAGAGTTGCTCACGCAATATGGTGACATCGATATTCTATGGTTTGACGGTTGTGGCTCTGAGGGACATTCATATGATTGGGAACGTATTATTGATGAAATTCGCCGCTTGCAGCCTCATATTTTAATTTTTAATATGGGTGACCCCGACTTTCGGTGGGTTGGGAACGAGGATGGTATTGCACCTATTCCATGCTGGAATGAAGTGGACTCAACGGAGTTTTCGATTTTGACAGAAAAGAAAGAGCAATTGGTTGAACACCTATGGCTGCCAGCGGAATGTGACGTCCAAATTAGGGGAGATTGGTTTTATAGCGATAGCAATGAACTTACCCTGAAAAGTACGGAAGAACTTATGGGCATTTATTATCATTCCGTTGGCCGTGGTGCAAACCTGCTCCTGAATATTGGACCGGATCGCAACGGTCTGCTTCCACAGAAAGACGTAGAGAGACTGTTGGAATTCGGATCGGAAATTCGCCGTTTCGAACATCCATTTGCAACAATCGAGCAATGCAGAAGAATTGAAAAATCGTGGGTTTACGAGACAGAGGTGCCCCAGTTGCTCGACCACGTTATCATCCAAGAGGATCTTACAGCTGGTGAAAATATACGAAGCTTCAAGATTGACATCATTACTCAAAAGTCAAGACGACCTGTGACCATTTATGAAGGGCAGCATATAGGTCATAAGGCGATTATTCGTATCCCTGCGATCAAAATCCGCGGTGTTATTGTTGAAATCACCGAAAGTGACCAAGAGGCAGCACTTCAGGAACTAACCTTCCATCATGTTGGGAGCGGGACTCCAAGTCCATTAAGCTAAAGCAATATGACAAAAAATAAGAAACAGCAACCGGACGTGGTCGCTGTTTCTTATTTTCCATCCAAATGAATTCAAATCAAAATATTATGCTGTATCAAGACTTGTGATGTTCGTTATCTTTTGCATTGAGTGAAGCAATCAGTTTCTCGCCTTCGACATCAAGGTTGGGCAGAATACGGTCGAGCCATTTCGGAAGCGCCCACGCTTTATTACCGAAAATAGCCATGATGGCTGGGACCAATCCCATTCGAATAATGAAAGCATCGATCAAGATTCCTACAGCTAATGTAAAACCAATTTGTTTGATCATGACATCATCCGTGAAAATAAACCCTGCAAAAACAGAAACCATAATTACAGCGGCTCCTACTACGACACGACTCACCTGTTTGTAACCGTGAACGACGGATTCAGTCCCACGATGACCATGAACATACGATTCCCGCATGGAGCTGACAAGGAAAACCTGATAATCCATTGCGAGTCCATAAAGGATACCCGTGACAATAATCGGCATAAAACTTAGCAGCGGACCACCTGTATCGAAGCCGAAGAGAGAGTGGAGCCAGCCCCACTGAAACACAGCTGTCGTGATCCCGAACGTAGCAAGAATACTAAGAAGAAAGCCGATGGTTGCTTTGATTGGTACGATAATTGAACGGAATACCAAGAGTAGAATGATAAGGGACAACAGAATAATAATTCCTACATATATAGGGAATACCTCTGCCAGCTTAGTCGACATATCAATATTTACGGCAGTGAATCCGGTAACTCCAAGTTTAACGTCATACGTCTGTGCAATACCCGACTCAGAAGAACGTAAATCATTTACCAGATTTTTGGTTGTTTTATCGTTAGGGCCAGTTTCAGGAATCAGACTAAAAATAGCCATATCCTCAGTCATGCCTAAAGGTGACACCTGAGCAACATTCTTTTGACTTTGAAGTTCTTTCACAAGATTGCCTAAGAGTTCTGGAGAGACCGGCGTTGAAGAATCCTTGGGCTCAGCGACCAGAATAAGTGGTCCGTTAAAGCCTTCTCCAAATCCTTCGGATATTGCATCATAACTTTGTCTTGCAGCCGTGTCCAGATTCGCTGAGGAAGCTCCAGGAATGCCCATCTCCATTTTCGTAATCGGAATTGCTGCGACACCAAGAAGTACGATGATGGTGACAATTGTGGCCCAACGATATTTGATAACGAATTTAACCCATTTGTCAGCTACGCCACGATCACCCGCTTTGTTAGACTTAGCGCTTTTCTCACGAGCTTTAGGCGAACAGATACGCTCACCCACCAACCCGAGCAGCGCTGGTAAAAGGGTTAAGGCAACAAATACGTTGATGAGTACGGTTGCAGCAGCTACCAATGCCATCGTTGATAAAAACGTAAGACCGATTACTAGCATACCGCATAGAGCTACGATAACCGTCAAACCTGCAAAAAATACAGCACTGCCCGATGTACCAATAGCTCTGGCAGCAGCTTCTTGTGCACTCAGACGTTGATCGATAATCATTCGGCGTTGACGATTTACAATGAATAGAGCGTAATCGATTCCAACTGCTAGTCCAACCATAAGAGCCAAAACCGAAGTGACACTAGGCATTTCAATGAATTTCGAAATGGAGAATGCTCCGCCCACTCCGATGCCGACACCAAGAAGTGCAGTTACAAGAGGCAGTCCTGCCGCTACAACGGATCCAAGTGTGGCCAGCAAAACAATCGCGGCAATAACAAGTCCAACGATTTCAGCGGATCCTACACCGATGGATACGGTTTTAAGTGTTTCGCCTGGGAGGACCGTAATATGGGTTCCTTTCTCAACAGTCATGACGGAATCTATAACAGAGTCAAAAACATCCTGCGTGATAGCAGACTGCTCAATGGTAAACTGGAATTGGAATAAAGCAATTCTGCCGTCGGGAGAGAGAAGGACACCAGGCACTGGAACACCATCCACCATCAGAGGACCATAGGAGGGAGCAGCCACTGTTGCAGACTGATCGGTACTGGCAGCCTGAGCCATCTCAGCAGTTGCGCCGCTGGCTTCAGCAGCATAATCAGCTGGGTTAATGACATCTTTTATCCCGTAAACATCATTAACACCCTTTGTGATCGCTGCCAATCGTTCTGGCGTATCTAGACGCTCGTTTGGAGGTGCTTCAAACACAACACTTCCTTGACCGCCTGAGGCCGCA
Organism: Paenibacillus taichungensis; assembly: GCF_050994985.1. Lineage (NCBI taxonomy): Bacteria > Bacillati > Bacillota > Bacilli > Caryophanales > Paenibacillaceae > Paenibacillus > Paenibacillus taichungensis. The sequence continues at coordinate 1,965,385 of NZ_CP194720.1, forward strand.
GGTAATTCTTTAGCTAACTGGTCCAGAACTTTTTGAGATTCTGTGCCTTCAATCTTCATTTCGGAACTGATATGCACACCATTCACACTGATCATCGAGACGACAATTCCTAAAATTAAAATCCATCCGAGTATAAAGTACCCCGGTTTGCGAAAAGCGGTTTTCCCCACTCTATATAATAATGTAGACATATCTTTATTTTTACACTCCCTCTATGGTGAATATGGATTGCTACAGTATTAGAATCCTTTGCGCAAATGACCAAACATGTTTTCTAAAAACTCATCGAACAATACAGCCCCTGTTCTTTGGGGGTCACTTATGTTTTGTCCTGGTAACAGCACATTAAGTCTTCCGTCAATTAATGGAAGAATGGTTCCGTAGACTGCGTTTATAAGTAGATAAGTATATACCTCGTCATTTTTCCCGTTTGATAAGTCTAATAATGTCTCTTGAGCAGTCGTCTGCATTTGATGTACTACTCCAAGGAAATGCGGTTCGAGAACAGGATATTTTTGGGAAAGCAACAGAAGTTCACGCAACCTTCCAATAAGATCTGTTGTAAGTTGCATCTGGATAAGTTGATACAGAACGTCAAGTAAGGAGGCATCTGATGGAATTCTGGTGAGCAATTGTTCAAACTCACTAGTGTTATTAACTGAAGTAGCTCCCATGGCTACTGCTTCTTCCTTGCAAGTGAAATAGTTTGCGAAAGTTCTTCTGGAATAACCGGCTTTTTGCACGATATCTTCGACAACAAAACCGTCCAACCCATGTTCAAGTGCTAGTTCAAATGCTGTAGTCGCTAGCGCTTTTTCAGTGGCTTCTTTTTTTAGATGTCGCAAGGTTTGCTTGGCCATCAGATGCGTACACCTCCACATGCATGCTTCTGGAGAAAATAACTCTCTCGATAGTAGATTGTTTTCATTTGGTATTCACTCAACTCCTTAGCATTTACTCGAAATTATCATAACTTTAATTTGCCCATTGTGCAAATTTACTCAAGAGGCAAATTTATTGATAGGGTTGATTGAGAAATTAACCACCTAATAAATTCCATAAGAAAAAGAGAAAAAAGACAAAGAACGGAGGATAAGATTCCCCGTCTTTGTCTCTAAATGAAATTAAACTAATCTGTTGGTATAAATAACAATAAATCATTTGCTGATCTTGAATGAAAATAATCCATAAATGACATCATAAAGAAGTAGTATAACTCTAATTTTCCAGAGGAGGAGATCTTTTATGGCTCTACAGAAGAAAAGGCAGGAAGCTGCTTGGAAGTCACGAAAGGAAGAACAGCATCCTCATGGCAAAATCAAATCGCTTAAACAATTATCAAGCGAATATGATGAGAAACATACTACGATTTAATGAATGACTGCCTGTGAATTTTGCGGGCAGTCGTCACCACAACTGCCGCAAATATTAACCTGTAAAGTCGCTAATTTAGCGGCTATTTTTGTGTTATTTTTTCCAGATCCCCTGAAATTTAAAAGTTCATCGGTATAATCATTCCAAATTGTCCCCCACATAATGAAAAGAATGAATATGTGTTTTGGATAGTTCGATCACGTTCTTGATAAACATATCACGTGATTCGCGAAAATTGCTTAATATCCAATTGTTCAATATTCCAAAAAAGCCGTAAGCCGTATAGTACTTAAAATACTCCATGTTAACAGGGGAATCGTTGATCGTCTCGAAGATAAACTGCTCCTCATAGATTTTCAGGATTGTCTGAGGAAAACCTGTATGTAGTCCTGGTAAGGTGTCATCATATCGAATCAATTCGAAGAAGTCTCGATTTTCATAGATATAATCGATGATTTGAAAGGATTCAAAATTAAGCTTGTTGGTGTAGACCTTTTGACCATGCGAATATGGCTTGCCTACGGCGAGTCTCAGACCTTCGAGCTTCGTATTCAACAATTCTTCGGCGAGCACGAATTTATCTTGGTAGTGTAAGTAAAAAGTACTGCGATTATAACCTGCCTGATCAACGATGTCTTTGACAGAGATGGCATGATAACCTTTTTTCTTAATGAGCTGGATCAGAGCGCTTTTAAGATGTTCTTCTGTTCGATTGCGCTGTTGAGATTTCAAAATTTGTTCATCATTCATACATAAAAACTCCTATAAAAATAGACATTGTTTCACCAAGTGTCTATGTAGTAGACATATCATCATATCTTAATGATTGGATTGTTACAATTTTAAGCATACAATTATATTTGTAAACGTCATATAGCACTTATGCGAATAGGTGCTATTCAAAATAGTATACTGGAGGATTTAATCATGGGCAAACTTCAAGACAAAGTGGCAGTTATTACGGGAGGGGCATCCGGAATCGGCGCAGCGACAGCACGCTTATTCGTTTCAGAAGGAGCCAAAGTGGTTTTGGTGGACCTGAATGAAGAAAAAGGTCAGGCGTTTGAGCAAGAACTGAAAGCGCTTAAAGCTGATGCTCTGTTTTTTAAAGCAAACATCACGAGTGAACAAGAGGTTGCTGAGATTTTCAAAAAAACCGTAGAGGTTTTCGGTAAAGTGGATATCGTATTTAACAATGCAGGAATCGGGCGTGTTCATCCTTCGCATGAGCTTGAATATGCTGAATGGCGCAATACGGTGAATGTAGATCTGGATGGCGTATTCTTGGTCGCACGTGAAGCGATCCGAGAAATGCTCAAAATTGGCGGTGGGACTATCGTCAACACGGCTTCCATGTACGGATGGGTTGGTTCACCTGGTTCTGCAGCCTACAATGCAGCAAAAGGTGGCGTTGTGAATCTGACTCGTTCGCTCGCGCTGGAGTATGCTGAGAAAAATATTCGGGTGAACGCACTTTGCCCAGGATTCATCGATACACCGATTATTCCAGAAGAGAGCAAACAGGCTCTTTCTTCGGCAACACCAATGAAGCGGCTCGGTCAAGCGGATGAAATGGCCAAAGCCGTACTGTTCCTAGCTAGCGACGATTCATCCTATATGACAGGAAATAGCCTGATCGTTGATGGAGGATACACCGCCCAATAAGAGGATTAAATTTTCAGAAAATGAATGGATGAACATATTGAAAGCCGCAGATTGCGGCTTTTTTCCGTCCAGATATTTGCAAAAATTGATACATATGCTATGTTTACAATGAAAGCGCCATCATGAGTAAACAGAGGGATCATTCTTTATCATATTTTAAAATGGGAAGGAAGATGATGATGAAGATTTTGCTCAAAAAGACAGGCGTATTAATGCTGGCATTAACTCTGCTTCTTGGATTGATGACAGTACCCGTTCACGCAGATTCACCACTTTTCACGATCGAAAGCGAAAACGCTTTACTTTCCTCCGATCTTCAAGTGACGACAGAAATTTACGGACAACCCAAGCCTGGATTTTCTGGAAGTGGATTTGTCTGGATGCAAAATTCCGGCACGATAACCTTCACTGTAACTGTCCCCGAAACAGGCATGTATGCAATTTCCACTCGATACATGCAGGAGCTAAGTGCTGACGGCCGACTTCAATATCTATCCGTTAATGGTGTTACCAAGGGCTCATATATGCTGCCATACACAACAACATGGTCTGATTTCAATTTTGGTTATCAGAAGCTGAATCAGGGAAGCAACACGATTCAATTGAAGGCTGGTTGGGGCTTCGCTTATTTCGACACCTTCACTGTGGACTATGCCAATCTTGATCCCCTGGATGTTCAGCCTGTCCTTACTGATTCTCAAGCCACACCGGAAACACAACTTCTGATGAATTATTTAACGGAGGTTTATGGCAATCATATTATCTCAGGTCAACAGGAGATATACGGTGGTGGAAACGATGGCGATACGGAGTTGGAGTTTGATTGGATTCATAATTTAACCGGAAAGTATCCGGCTATCCGTGGATTTGATTTTATGAACTATAATCCGCTCTACGGATGGGAAGACGGTACAACCGATCGTATGATCGATTGGGTGAATAACCGGGAAGGAATTGCGACAGCTTCCTGGCATATCAATGTGCCCCGAAATTTCACGACCTACCAGCTTGGGGATCAGGTGGATTGGAAAGAGGCTACTTACAAACCAACAGAAACCAATTTTAATACAGCCAACGCCGTAATTCCTGGTACGAAGGAATATCAATACGTAATGAGTACGATTGATGATCTGGCGGAACAACTGCTGATTCTGCAAGATAACAATGTGCCCATTCTTTTCCGTCCTTATCATGAGGCGGAGGGCAATGGTGGGTTGAATGGGGAAGGCGCCTGGTTCTGGTGGGCTTCCGCAGGTGCAGATGTGTACAAACAACTGTGGGATATGCTCTACACTGAACTTACAGAAACATACGGTTTGCACAACTTGATTTGGACTTACAATAGTTACGTGTATAACACTTCTCCTGCATGGTACCCTGGTGACGATCAGGTAGATATTGTCGGTTATGATAAATACAATACAATCTACAACCGGAATGACGGTTTGTCCGGCGTACCAAATGAGGATGCCATTACCTCGATCTTTTATCAACTGGTTGATCTAACGGACGGCAAGAAAATGGTGGCCATGACGGAGAACGATACCGTCCCAAGTGTACAGAATCTGACAGAGGAAAAATCGGGATGGCTCTACTTCTGCCCGTGGTATGGAGAGCATCTCATGAGTTCAGCCTTTAATTATCCGGCAACTCTGAAAACGCTTTATCAAAGTGATTATGTCATTACGCTGGATGAACTGCCTAATTTGAAGGTTAACAATCCAACATCAAACGCGTCTCTCACACCTACAACCGTTGAGTTTGACAAACACACGCCCAATCCAAGCGACAAGGCCATTACCGTGAACTTTAACGGTAATAGGTTAACCGGTCTACGGATAGGTACCTCTGCATTGACTGCAAATCAGGATTACACGTTAAGCGGAAGTACGTTGCTGCTGAAAAAAGAATTTTTGGCCGGACTGTCAGTTGGCGAACATTCCATCGTTTTTGATTTTAATCAAGGGCAAGATCCTGTATTAAAAGTTAAAATTGTTGATTCAACACCTAGCACAAGTGCTGTAATTTCGCCCGTGAATACAGCTTTTGATAAAGCAGCGAATCTAGCGCAGGATGTTTCCTTGACCCTTACCTTAAACGGAAAACAGCTTACAAGCATAACGAATGGAAATTATACACTTGTATCGGGCCAGGATTATACGGCATCAAGCGCTGCCATCGTTCTGCGCAAATCTTACCTTTCCACGCTGCCGCTAAGCCAAAATACGATAACGTTTCATTTTAACGGAGGAAATAACGCTGTTCTTACAGTCAACGTCTTGGACAGCAGTGTTACTGCACCCTCTGGGGCTTTGACAATCCAAGCTTTTAACGGTAATACAAGTGAGTCCACCAACGGAATCTCACCTAAATTCAAAGTGGTCAATACCGGTAATTCGGCGATTCAATTAAGTGATGTAAAGCTCCGGTATTACTATACAATTGACGGTGAAGAAGCGCAGAGTTTCTGGTCTGACTGGGCCAGTATCGGGAGTGCAAATGTAACCAGCAAATTCGTTAAATTGGCATCGCCGGTTGCGGGAGCGGATTATGTTTTGGAAGTTGGTTTTACGAATTCTGCCGGAACGCTTAATGCCGGACAAAGCGCTGAAATTCAAGCACGGTTCTCCAAAAATAACTGGTCCAATTACAACCAGGCTAACGATTATTCGTTTAAGGCGTCCAGTACGCAGTTCGCAAACCATGAACAGGTTACCGGGTATATCAATGGTCAACTGGCGTGGGGGATTGAGCCGTAAGAATGCAATCATAACAAAGGTTGGAGCGGGGATATCCCTGTTCCAGCCTATTTCTGTTGGGATGGATGATTGCCGCGAGAAACGAATATAAAGAGGAGTATACGAAAGGAACATGTTATGATAGGGATGATGCTAATTTTTCAGAAGGAGATCAAAATCAATGGTTGTAAAAAAATGGTTAGGTGCTTTGCTTTTTATTCTGGCGACCATCCTGTTTACAGGCTGCTCACTCGAAACGGTTTCATTTAACGGCTCATCTCAAGAGAATGCAGCTCTAACGCAATTTGATGAAGTAGCCAAGTATATTTCGGAGCATAATGAACTTCCGGACAATTATATAACCAAGAAAGAAGCTAGAGAATTAGGATGGGAGCCTAGCAAAGGTAATTTGGAAAAAGTGGCCCCAGGCAAAAGCATCGGCGGTGACGTTTTTCAAAATCGAGAAGGGCTGTTGCCCAAGAAAAAGGGAAGAACTTGGTACGAAGCAGATATTAACTATTCGGGAGGAACGCGGGGGAGTGATCGGATTTTATACTCCAATGATGGATTAATCTATAAAACAACGGATCATTACCGTACGTTTGAGCAAATCGAATAGGGAAAAGGTGATCATATGAAGACAGTAGTCATCAATGGAAAGGACATTCATGGAAAAGAAGGATTACATGACGTCCTTCAATCCAGTCTTGGATTAGGTCAAACCTATGGGCGGAATTTGGACGCATTATGGGATTGCCTGACTGGATTTCTCCCTATGCCACTTACCATTCAGTGGATTGATTTCGATGCAAGCCGAAAGTCTCTTGGAGAGTATGCAGATCAATTGCTGGACCTGATGCATGAAGCGGAAGAAGAAATGGAAGGATTTACACTGGAGTTAATAAAATAATTTCCTGCTGCAGGACAAGAAGATGGACCCATCAAAAGTCGCTATTTTAGCGGCTTTTTGTTTTATCGAATGAGGCTGAAGTGATACAAGAATATGAAATCAATAGATGAGTTGGATGAATTCATTTCAATTCATTCAATTCAGGGAAAAACCTATATAGAATATTGGAGCGAGCCGCTTTCGGCTGGCTTTGTTTACTGCGCCTCGTACCTGTTTTATTCAATTGAAGTTAAAGGATAAATAAAAGAGGGAAGTGAAAGTCCCGTCATTTAACGATTGGAGTACTCAAGATTTTAGATGAAATAGCTATAAGCTGTGATCGCTCCGTCTCGCTAAAACCTGCTAATAATGCCTCAATCTGGCGCTCAATCTCAACACCGACCACTAACGATCAGATCGGCTTCGAAAATTGTTTTGGATTCAAATTGGTTCTGTTGCTGGACCGACAGCCGCTATCCCTTCCGTCGCACTTCGATCTGCTAACCTAGATCAGCGCCAGCATGATTCTGAAGCGATTGGTAAATAATATAATTTAAAACCAAGGGAGAATAACTGGCATGCATCGTAAGCAAAATTTAAAAATGAAAAAAGTAGATTTGTCACATTTAGAACAATATAGTCAGCTGTTACGCTATGTATTTCAGGTTACTCATAATGATCTTCACAAACATGGCTGGAAAGAAAGCGAAATTCTCCATGAAAAATCACCTGTCTTACAACAAGCAGATGTACTTGGATGGTTCGATGGAGAAAAACTTATTTCTCAGGTATCCATATATCCATTTGAGGTTCGGATTTTTAACCAAACTTATGCTATGGGTGGCGTTACTGGTGTGGGAACTTTCCCTGAATATTCGGGTCAAGGTTTAATGAATAAACTCCTGCTGCAAGCTCTCACCAATATGCGTGAACAGGAACAATCCATTTCTTACTTGTATCCTTACTCCATACCGTATTATCGCCGTAAAGGATGGGAGATTATATCTGATAAAATCGTGTTTGAGGTTCAAGACTTCCAATTACCCAAAAACAAACCTGTTCCTGGCGATGTGGCACGTGTAGAACCCGACAGCGAAGATGTGAAAGTGGCTTATGAACGCTTTTCGATGCAAACCCATGGAGCGATGCTGCGGAAAGAACTGGCGTGGAGTGAGTATTGGCGGTGGGATTCAGATGATTTAACTGCAGCTGTCTATTATGGAGAAGACGGTCAACCGGATGGATATATTTTATATTGGATTGAAGAAGAAGTGTTCCACGTCAAAGATATGATCTTCATTCATGAAGAGGCACGAAGTGGGCTGTGGAATTTCATTAGTGCGCATTTTTCAATGATATCTAAAGTGGTAGGCAATATTCATACCGATGAACAGCTTGCCTTTTTGCTGGAAGATGCTGATATTAAGGAAACCATTTCGCCTTACTTTATGGCACGGATCGTGGACATTGAGCAATTTATCTCGAAATATCCGTTCAAACCCGCAGCGATGGATAGAGAATGGACCTTTACTTTGCAAGATCCGTTGCTTTCATGGAATCAAGGCACATTTACTCTACAAATTGAACCGAATGGAAGCGGAAGAGTAATTCGGAGTCAAAATCGACGTAGTGAAGACAGCATAAGTATCCAAACCATGACGACCATGTTGTTAGGTTATAAGCGTCCTGAGTATCTGCATAAGATTGGCCGGATTAAATGTGATCCAGAAACGCTTGATTTGTTAGAAGATGCTATTGAGCAGCAGGCACCTTACTTTTCGGATTACTTTTAATATTCAAAGTTGTGCTCAGCATTCCTTGATTAATGGTGAATTAGCAATATCTAGTTCTTCGTCTGAAGATCTGTGTTTAAAGTTAAAACAACCAGTATTGATGTATCAATACTGGTTGTTTTTTATTTCCATTCCATGATGTTTCATTAAATCAGACTGGATATACTCATAAATTGTAGCAAGTTTAAGAAGGTACGACCATCTCTGCGAGTGTATCCGCCAACCTTTGTTTTGCTTTTTCCGATGCGGCAGTCAGCGGCAGACGCAGTTTTGCAGAGGCAATCAGCTGTTGCTGAGCAAGCCACCATTTGATCGAGGCTGGAGCAGGCTCTGCAAACACGTCACTAATCAGTGGCTGCAGCTGCTTAAAGCTGTCTCTTGACGCATTCACGTCACCAGATACAAAGCGTTGATACACGTCCACATACCGTTGGGTATGAATATTAGCAGATGCTACCATCCCGCCTGCAGCACCTTGACATAGCATCGCATGGAAATATGCATCCTCGCCGCAAAGTACAGGCTTCGTCTCATGTTGGGTTAGCGCCAGCAGCAGATCCAAACCGCCAGTGCTGTCCTTCAGGCCAATAACCCCGTCCAGATCCATGACTTTTCTCATCGTATCCAAGGTCATGCGACTACCGGTTCGAGCCGGAATCTCATAAACTAGGATTGGCAATCCTGTCCGGGACGCGTTGGAGAAATGCTCTAGAATTCCTTCTTGCGTCGGTCTGTTGTAATAAGGAGTGACCACCAGAGCAGCATCTGCTCCCAATTCAGCGGCCATTTCGGTCCGATGAACCGTCGAATAGGTATCATTGGTTCCTGTTCCCACAACGAGGGGGATGGTTTTGTTCAGACTGATCAAAATCTCTTTCGTTACTTCCACCATCTGCTTTACTTCATCCCAGGAAACAGTCGGAGATTCTCCGGTCGTGCCATTTACGACCAATCCCTGAATGTCGTGTTTGGCAAGATGGGTAACATATTTGCGATACGATTCAATGTCGAGTTTGTTATCATCCGAAAAAGGGGCAATTACCGGTATATAAATTCCTTGAACATGTTGTTCATTCATCATAATCAACTACCTCTTCCCGTTATATTGAAACTAATGTAACATAGGAATCAGCATCACAGTTACCTATAACAAATGATAGTTGTCATCAATATTTTCGATGAGGTGAGCAAGTTGGATTTAATCTATCTTCAGACGTTCAGAGAGGTCGCAATTCGTGAGAGCTTCACCAGAGCCGCAGAGGTGCTGGGTTATGCACAATCCAGTGTTACTACGCAAATTCAGAAGCTGGAAAAAGCATATCAAGTCAAACTGTTTGAACGCTATAGCAATAACAAGATTCGTCTGACTTCTGCCGGGGAAGAGCTGTTCAAGCTTGCCGGACAGATGTTGGAATTGTTTGAGCAGTCCAAGGAAAAAATGGCGAAGCAGGGTGGTGGCTCCTTAACGATCGGTACGATGGATTCTATCGCTTCTTACTTTTTACCTCCATATATGCAAGCCACCCGTAAGGAATACCCGGATCTGAACATACGACTGCATACGAACCGTGAGGGGTTAATTTTGCATCAGGTCAGGGAAGGTGAAGCCGATATCGGACTTATTCTCGCAGATGATTCGAGCGATCCGGCTTTGCAGTGGATTACCATTCGCCAAGAACCGCTTTTGCTGATCGTCCATCCACAGCATCCGCTGATCGCCAAAACGCAGATTGAATTGAAGGATCTAAAGGATATGGAATGGATCATGCCTGAAGATACCTGCAATTACAGGCAGCTGCTTGAAAGAGTCCTTCGCGCGAATTCAATCCCTTATCGGATCGGTCTGGAACTTGGCAATCCGGAAGCGATCAAAAGAAGCATTAAGTCAGGGGAGGGCATTTCGATTTTGCCGCAAATGGCTGTAATGGAAGAAATCGAGCGGGGAGAGTTGAAAGCCTTACCCCTTGAACATGCAGAGCTCCAACTCGAAATACAGCTCGTCCTTCATCCGAAGAAGTGGGTATCCAACGCACTGCATGATTTTATGGAAAGCTTGAAAAAGTAAAAAGTTGCAGTTATCTCATTAGCCAACTACAGGATAAATATGTTAATATAAGATCCCATAAAATCAGCGAGCCACATCAAACGGGCTCGCTGATTTATATTAGATCGCCCAATAAAGGAGGTGCCATATGAGTTCCATTCTAAACGTTATAGAAAAGCTGAAGTTGAATGTCTTGAATATTGAAGATGTTCCGGAATCATATAGTTCTGATGTATTTAAACTTACTCTTGTTAGTGGAGAAGATGTATATGTGAAGATTCCATTTAACAAGGATAAGCTGTTTCGCGAATTTCAGGTGCTTGAAATATTGAAGGACGTCATACCTGTTCCTAAGGTATTGGACATTTGGTGTGGGGATGAAAGTAATACTGGAGCATTACTTCTCTCTGCAATTCAAGGGGTTCCTTGTACAGAACATATGGATGAGAAGCTATCTTTTCAAATGGGTGTGTATCATGCGATGCTCCATGAGGTAAAAACACCAGGATACGGTTACCATTCAACCGACGGATTTAAATTTCTTGACCAAAATAATTGGCGACTACATATCAAAAACAATTTCGAAAAGTGGAAAGAGCCCTGCAAAGAGCTCCTCGAACCAGCATTGTATGAACGATGTATTCTTCATTTTGATGGCGTGTTCTCTGCTTTACCAGATCCTGACGGACCCTGTTTTGTACATATGGATTTTCGACCTGGCAATATATTGGTGAATGGTAACAGGGTTACTGGCATTATTGATTTTGAGAGTGCCCGGGGCGGCTCCTCTGAAATAGACTTTACTAAAATCAATAGATATATTTGGGAAGTAAACCCGAGAACGAAGTCCCCGTATTTCGAAGGTTACCAAACCATTCGGAACATGTTAAATCTCGAAATCATATTGCCATTCTATAATTTCTATGATGCTTTCGGTGCCGTTGTTTGGTGTAAAAACAGAGGAGTTGAAAGAAATCAATCGTTCCTTCAGGAAAGTATAGAAGTATTGAAGAAATCAGTCAGTTACTGATTACTATTGGCTTTTTCCTAAACTGAATGAATCCATTCGGAAATGTCATTGATCACGTTCTTATCTACATGTTGCGCAACTTTGTACTCTTTTTTCATTTTTAATATTTCTCCATAAACAGCTGGCATAAATAAATGATTTAGGTGGGGATAAAGTTTAAACGTAACGTTAGGCCTTTCTCCCAATAAGTCTTTGTAAACCTTAAAATCTTTTTCTACGGATACATGAAAATCTTGATCTCCCTGCAAAATGAGTACGGGTTTATCTAATACGTTAAGGTAATTAATGGATGGATGTTCTCCCATCTCTTTGAAGTAGAAGGCTCTAGAATATTTCCCCAAAACCACATTTGATTTCGCTTCTTCATCACTTAATGTATAAATTTTATCAAACTTAGTTGATAGTGTTGCTATTTGTTTTTTCGCAATCATTTTCAAAAACATATTTAATGAGTCTAAAACATCGTTGTTTTGATCCATCAAAATCTCTTCTAACTTCCGTGGGGACCCACCCATAATGATGATACCAGCAAAATGGCCGCCTTCTGCATCAATTCGTGGAGCTAACATCCCGCCTAAACTATGACCTATAATGAATATTTGGTTGGTATCAATACGTGGATCTTTGCGCAATAAATCTGCTGCGAGGATAGCATCTTCAATCGTTTCTTCCATAGGAGCGACTAACTATTATTCATGAGATGGTCCGAAGTAATTAGAAATATGCTATACTGGCAACGTAAAAGGGAGGTGCTTTACTGATGGAGAATCTGTTAAGATTGTCTGTGACTTGCTTCACTTGTGCAAAGCCAGTATTGGAGAAGCGTTACTTTGCATGGGGCTAAATCTTTTCTAACGCTAAATAAGCTTTTCTAATATTTTGGCTTTGCACCTTATTTTCAAAAATAAGGAGTGAAGCAAAGTGAAATATACAAACGCTAAGAAAATATTACCCGAAAAGTTAATTATAATGATTCAAGAGTATGTCCAGGGAGAAACGATTTACATTCCGAAACAGGAAAAGGAATATAATCATTGGGGAAGTTTGAGTGGTGGAAGGCAATGGTTAGATCACCGAAATGCCACTATTAGACAATCTTTTAAGAATAATAGCAGTGTTGAGCAGCTTGCTAAGGACTACTTTCTCTCTATCGAAACCATTAAGAAAATTGTTTATTCCAAAAATAAGTAGTACACGCACTGATGAAGAAATTCATCAGTGTTTTTTTATGTCAAAAACGATTCTAACTTATTGTTTTCATTTAATTAGCTTATTGCGCTCTTTACAATAGGATTAGGCAGAAGAGGAGTCGAGACGGTGAGAGAAAGTGTAACTTTTGATTTGAATTCGAATCGGGAATACTGGACCATTGGAGAGAAAGCAGCACTTCATTGAACATGATTAAGAAAGCGAGGAAACGGTAAATATGAATGAACCAACAAGCAGAAGCAAACATCTGATCGATCAGGAGATAATAAGTGCGATTGATTTAATACCAACCACCGATCTTTCCGCTGCCACACTATTGGAAGCACGGAAAAGTCAAACAAACATGATGCAGCAAATCGATGTAACGCAGCTGTTTCCAGTCACATTCGAAGAAAGGGTAGTGCCAAGTTATTTTGGCGGTCCTGATATTCGTATAGAAATTATTAAACCCCGCCAACCAAAGTATAGTAAGATGCCGTTATATTATTCGATTCACGGTGGGGGAATGGTTATGGGCAGTCCGGTCGGTGAACGTCAAGGCAATGCGGCACTGGCTGTGCAACATGGTTTTTGCTGTGTATCGGTTTACTATCGGCTAGCGCCAGAACATATTCAGCCAAGTCAATTACAGGATTGTTATTCCGGCTTGAAATGGTGTATCGAACATGCCGAGGAATTAGGGATAGATACTAAGAAAGTTGCACTTGCTGGTAGCAGTGCTGGTGGTGGATTAGCGGCGGGGTTAGCTCTGTACATTCGCGACCAGAAGGAATTCGACATCCATCATCTAAGATTGCGCAGCCCAATGCTTGATGACCGTACAAGTATTTTGCCAGACCATCCTTATGCCGGCGAGTTTGTTTGGACCAAAAAAAGCAATTATTTCGGCTGGAAATCAGTCTTAGGTCAGGAACCCGGACAAGAGGAAACAAATGAGTATTACGTGCCAGCGCGTGCCAAATCTCTTGCCGGTTTACCACCCACTTATATGAGCATAGGCAGCGTTGATTTGTTTATAGACGAAACCTTATTATTTGCCAAACAACTTGCCTTTGACGGTGTATTGATCGAATTGCAAGTACTTCCTGGATATCATCATTTGGCTCCAATGTTTCCGACTGCACATTTTTCTCAAATAGGTGCCACCTCTAGTGAGTATGCCTTGTTGAAAGCTCTGGAGTTACTTTGACTATGAGTCTAATTTAGAAGTGGCATCGGTGCAGAGACAGCAGTGTGTCAAACAGTACAGATGACACAAGTTATAGTGTTGAAAGATAAAAGTCGCATCGATGCGGCTTTTTTTGTTTTGTCGTGAGGCAAGGACCTAACCTTTAGCTGTCCAACCATAGTTTAGATAATTGTGCATATCAGATTTGTAACTTGTGTATTTAAATTTGCTTGAATCCTTGCTAAACTTTATTTTGATAATGAGAATCATTATTACTTAGAGTGACTCGATTTTGAGCGGGAGGGCTTTCTAGGAACAAACAATGATAAGAACTAAGAAAGGTTGGTAGAAATGACTTCAAACAGACAACTATGTATTGGATTGTCCTTGAATGCAACATGGAATAAAGGTGACGGTTGGCGGCACCCGGATAGCGGAGTGGAGCAGACAGGAACCATTGACTATTATATTCATTGGGCAAAAATGGCGGAGAACGCTAAGCTAGATTTTCTTTTCAGAGCTGATTATCTGTATATTAGCCCGCAGATGTTAGGCGATTCTTCTAATTTCGGTAGCCCAGATCCTACTTTGTTTTTTGCAGCAATAGCTCGTGAAACCAATCGGATCGGACTCGTTACGACCATTTCTACCACGTTTAATCCGCCTTATGTTGTTGCCCGTCAGCTTCAATCCTTGAACTGGCTAAGCAATGGTCGTGCCGGCTGGAATATTGTCACTTCTATTGAAGGCGCCGAAAATTTCGGAAATTCACCAATGCCATCACCGGAAGAGCGGTATGCGAAGGCAATCGAATTTACCGATGTGGTGTGCAAGCTTTGGGATAGTTTTCCGAATGATGCTATTGTTATCGACCGTGAGTCAGGCATATTTTCTGATAAGGAAAAAGTAACTGCTATTCATCATACCGGTGAATTTTTCAATGTAAAAGGGCCACTTACTTTACCTTCTCATCCAGCGGGAACCATTCCTCTGTTTCAAGCCGGTGCTTCGGATATTGGCCGGAATTTTGCCTCATCCGTAGCGGATGCTATTTTTGCGGCGATGCCGGATCTTGAGTCGGGCGTGGAATTGCGAAGTGATTTGAGAAAACGAGCTGTAGAACAAGGGCGTGATCCGAACACGATTAAAGTTTTGCCGGGTTTATATTTTTTCCTGGCTGATACGCACGAAGAAGCGCTTGAATTACATAAGGCTGCTCATGCCCATTTAAGTCTTGAGCGCAGACATGCCTCTCTGCAATCGTTGATGGGGCTTGATTTAAGCGGTTTCCCCTTGGATCAACACGTAACCGAGGATATGCTACCTGATCCTGATCAGGCTGTTCGCAGCCGCACACATGCCGAACTGTTGCGCCGATATATTACCAAATACCAGCCTACAGTGAAAGATATTCTGAATCGGCCGGAGGTTGTCGGATCTGCTCACTGGGTATCTGTGGGAACAGCCGAGACCGTAATGAATGATATTATTGAGCGGGTTGAGGCTGGTGCTATTGATGGATTCATTGCCCTGCCAGGCGGTGCAGAAAAATCGATGGAAATATTTTTTGATAAGCTGATTCCGAAGTTGGTTGAAAGAGGACTGTTCAGAAGTGAATATACCGGGGAAACATTGCGCGATCATTTAGGGAATTCATAAAACATTGTATACACAGTAATTGGGGAGGACATATGAAAAGACTAACTGGATTGATTTTAACTGTAATTATACTTGCAGGGGGGATACTGGCTGGGTGCTCCGAAACGCCCGTTGCAGTTACTCCTGAGGCCAGCAAGATCGAGGGTGAAGCATGGCCAAGAACCATTGCGGATGCCAGCGATAATGGGGTGGTGCTTGAGCAACGACCAGAGCGTATAGCGGTGCTGCATCCCTTATATTTAGATTACTTTTTTGCTCTGAATACGCCTCCAATCGCATCAATAAGCGCGGTGGAGGCGATGGAGAAGTTTGCTACTTTACAGCCTTACGCCGGGTCTGCTGATATTATTGATTTGGGTAGCGACTCAGCGAATTTGGAAAAGATTATTGAGGCCCGGCCTGATGTGATTGTAACCTTTAAGGGATCTGTGGATACCATTTATGATGAGTTGAACAAGATTGCTCCTGTCATTTTGATCGACTACACCGATACCTGGGAAAAAACAACCATGCTTCTCGCTGAAGTTGTTGGAAAAGAAAAGCATGCAGAACAATTAATTAAGGAAACCCAAGAAATGATAACAAAAACGAAAGATCAGCTAGGTACTCTTGAGGATAAGACCTTTGCCTTGTTGCGGGTTGATGGAAAAGCCAATTTTAATGCTCAAGGATCTAAAAATACAATGTACTATAATCAAACTGCAGGCTTTGGATTGTTGGCACCGAAGGGATATCCTGAGGGTGGTGAGGCGCTTACGCTGGAGGGGCTATACGACATGAATCCCGATTATATTATTATCCAGCATGATATTGATGTTGCAAAGGCAGCTGTGAAGGAAAAGGAATCTTCAAAGGTATGGAACTCACTGGAGGCCGTAAAAAACAACCATGTTCTTATATTTGATAACTCTCTCAATAGTGCAAGTGTCCTGGCTGTCCGTTTGGCATCAGAGTATTTTCTGAAATTGGCTGAACAATAAAATTTATACAAAAATCCGATTGCTGATACTGAACGCAATCGGATTTTTGTATGTCAGGAGCAAAAGCATAATTTAAACCTGCACCACAGCATGCTGTTTCTTAGCCAAGATAGAAGGCAGAACAGTCAGCAGCCTTTCGCGAGTTATAGGATCGTCATAGTTCCAGCTGGCCTCCACCACATGGACTTTACTGGGTGCCAAGTTTAAAACTAAGGTTAACAGCGGGCTCGGAGCGTTTAATTGCATCTCCTCTTTGGGTACCAGTACAAAGTTACGGCCGGCGGTGTAATGTCTGATTTCGTTGTGCCTGATTTGTATCCAGGGCTTTTTATCTTCAATGAGACGATGGACTGGCAGGGAGGGACGGAAGCCGAGGGCTTCATACAAAGTAGCCGCAAATCCGGTTTTCCCCATAACATAAACGTTCGTACCAAGCAGCAGATAGACGGTTGCATACTCACCTGCGGCATACTGGTCTTCCAGCTGTCGCCGTATTTGCCTCATACGGTTCTCGTATCGATTAATCCATTGCTCGGCTGCTTTGTCACGGTCAAAAAGGCTGGCAATGTAACGAAGACGCTCATAGGTGCTGTTTGTTTCATAATATACAATCGTTGGTGCAATGGCGTCCAACTCGGGGAGCTGCTGCTCGCAATAATTGCCTAGCAGCATAAGATCCGGCTTCAGCGGTGAGACTTGCTCCGGTGCCGCTCGCAGCCCAATATCAGAAATGTTCTGTAGCCTGTTTCTGTATATGACTTGTGATTTCATAGTCGCAATTCCTGCTCCGACGGGGCAAATGCCGAGGGCAAGCAATTCACCGAGGGTATTTGTACCAGTTGCCACTACACGCGTCGTCACTTCCGGAAGACGAATCTGCCTACCAAGCGAGTCGGTTACCGTTCGCCTTCTGGAACGCAGCTGGGTATTGGCATACTCGCGTGGAGGAGAGCCAGTCAGTTGCTGAAAGCGACGGCTGAAATAATATTCATCCTTAAAGCCGACTTGACGGGATATTTCGCGCAAGGGCTCAGTGGAACTGATCAGCATCCGCTTGGCGTGTTTGACCCGCAGTTCTGTAATATAATCGGTCGGCTTCTTGCCAGCGATAGCCTTGAACAGTTTGCTATATTTCCAGCGGACCATTCCGGCCATTTCGGCCAACTGCTCCACAGTCAAATCTTCGTTGTAGTGCTGCTCTATGTAGCTTAGCGTACGTTGTACTGCTTTTTCATTATGGACTGGGGAAGAGGAGGTTTGCTCCAATTGGGCCATCATGCCGAGCACCAGTTGCAATCTTGCCTGTAGAATAGCCAACAGTGGAGGGGGGACAGGGCTGCTTTGCACAGGTTGGAACGATGCCAAGTCCTCGTTCCCTAATACGCTTTTTAATGTGGAAAAAGGCAGACTATAAGGATAGCTTGGTATGAGGGGTGGGCTTGCGACATGACGCAGGACCAGTCCTTCCACTTCAAAAGCCTGAAAAGTAAACCGAATCACCCTCGCTTGCTCACAGGTCCCTTCCAGGCAGAAGGTTTGCTGCGGCAGTAGCAGTATACAACTGCCTTGCCGCAAATCTTGGGCGATATTGTTGATATGCAGGCGAACGCCCCGATCCAGTGCGATGAGCAGCGTGCAGCAATCGGCACCGATGTTCTCCGCTGGTATACTTGGGCTGTTGGATTCCGACAGCCGGGCAAGCTGAAGCAGTTCATACTGCTGCAGTTGAATGTAAAGGGAAGCCATTCGCATTCGAGAGCCCTCCCATCTAAATGATAATAATTCTCAACTTCAATAGTGTATCATATTTTTTTGCTTCACAGACCGTTAATTATGAAACAGGTACTAAAACAAGGTGCCGATCTTTGCATAAAAAATCCCCCACAGGCGCAGAGCCAAAATGGGGGTCAACAATATTCGACGTTAGTTATTACCGGTTCATCCACTTCGGCAGTTCATCAAGCAACTGCTCCAAAGCCAGCAGGTTATCGGTGTTCCATTCAGCAGAGGTGGTATAGACGTTCCCATTCTGAACTGCAGGTAACGTTTGCCACAATGGGCTTTGCATCATCCGATCTGACTCTGCCTGGCTCTCGTCGTTGCCGAGAACGAGTACAAAGAGATGATCCCCCGCGTATTCCGGCAGCAGTTCTTCCGACACTTCAATGAAGGTTTGGTCTTTGGCGATAATATTCTGCTGAATGGCCGGCGGGATTGCGAATCCGCGCTCTTGATACAGGACTACGCCCAGCGAACGATTGCCCATAACGTAGAGTTTTTTGCCCAATTGCAAGAAAATCGTTGCCGTCTCACCGTCT
Organism: Paenibacillus taichungensis; assembly: GCF_050994985.1. NCBI lineage: Bacteria > Bacillati > Bacillota > Bacilli > Caryophanales > Paenibacillaceae > Paenibacillus > Paenibacillus taichungensis. The sequence continues at coordinate 1,984,252 of NZ_CP194720.1, forward strand.
TCCAATTGCAGTTTGTCCCACATCAATTCCGATTTTGCATCAAATTTGGTTATCCATTTTTCTGCCTCATCTTTTTTGTCAAATATGGTACCGAGCTCTCGCACGCGTTCTTTGAACGGCAATGCTGAATTAAAGGGGATGGTAGGAGCAATCTTTGCAAAAGCCGTATTTCGGTCTGCATCTTCTGTGTAGCCATTTAAAATCAAATCAGGCTGCAAGGCAGCTATTGCCTCCAGGTCTCCAGGATTCCCAACATCCTCAATACCTTCCAATCGGCCTTCCGTATAGCTGCCCGTGGCATGAACCAGATTGGCTCCAACGACAGGAATGTCCATTGCGAGCAGATCTTCTAGTGTAGAACCAAGATAAATGACCCGCTGTGATTGCGCCGGAATCTCAACCTGTTCACCTGATTGGGTTGTATAGCTTATGGTTTGCTCACGATTCTCCTCAAGCTCCTGAGAAGGAATGCTTTCCGAACGACTGCACGCTGCCAACACAGCAAGAAGAAGGAAGCTTGCTCCCCATATTTTTAGTTGTTTCATTAATGTGCTGTTCATTCCTGTTGCCCCCTGCTTTTTTTGGTTTATAAATGATAATGATTATCAATTACAAATGTTATTATAGGCATCATTAAGAGGGGAGACAATGAAAAAAAAGCAACGAATTTGTTTGGACAAATGTCAATGGACCGATCTATTTACCATAAAAGCAATCAACTCTGGATTGCCTTTTTGTTATGTAAACGTATAATGAGAGCTTGAAGGGAGAGGAACGCCATGACCATCGAAGCCAGCTTCCGCCGGGCCAATCACATATGCAATCGTTATATTACAAAAGTGGAGCAAACAGGGCTTTCATTGTCCATTTTGTATTGGGGATTCATGCCCGATCATTTCGACAATGCCTTCCACCGGCATTCCTTTTTTGAGGCTTGTTATGTGGTAGACGGTGAAGGAAGCTACATAGAACAAAACCAGCATTATGCTTTAAATAAAGGAACCGCATTTCTATCTCTTCCAGGCGTATGGCATCAAATTCGCAGCCAGACCGGACTGACACTTTCTTATGTGGCTTTCGAACTGGATGAAGCCCACACAGATGTTTATTATACTGAATTTTTCCGTCGACTTGCCGAGCTTGGACAAAGCGTATCCCAGCAAGCGGACCTTACGCCAACTGGCCATTTATGGCAAGCGCTCATTACTTCTTTCGACCAGCCTGGGGCAACTCTTCCACTTGCTGTAAAGCAAATTTCCGCTTCTCTGCTGTTATCGATAGCAGATTTGCACGTTCCGACTCGAACAGACTCGGCCGATATGGGAGAGCAGCCCATGGAACAGAATACGTTGTTCCGACAGGCCAAACGATACATTGATGATAATTTGATCAATGAGCTTACACTTATGACGGTGTCAAGGCACCTCCACATTTCATCCCGTCACCTGACCCGGTTGTTTCAGGAAAATCTGGGGCAGTCCTTCGTCCACTACATTCAGGAACGACGTGTGCAGCAAGCCGCTGGGCTCTTATTAAATGAACAGACACCAATTAAAGATATCGCCATCAAGTGCGGGTTCCAATCCGTGCACTATTTTACCCGGATATTCACCCGCGAGCTTGGTGTTTCCCCGGCCAAATTCCGACGCAATCAGTTTGCCGAAGGCCGCTCTGGCAAAATGCATTACCCACCCCGAATGTCCTGATTGTACAAAAACACAGCTTGATCGTTTAAAGACAGCACCTCCAACTCCCTATACAATGATGAACATAAATCGATATAGAGTTGGAGGTTTTAAACATGCCCCGAATAGCCCCTTTGGCCTTTCAAACCAACCCAGTCAATTTCATTCAGCTTCAGCCCGACCAAGAGACAGAACCGGGGATCTGGAATGCGTATGAAGAATGGCTTGATCAAATTTGGCCTGAATGTGTACAGAATGATTTGCTTCCTTTTTATATGGTCATTGATGGTACACATGGTGCCGCATTCAACGAATGTCTGGCAATACTGCGGTCGCGCTGCCACCTAGAGAGCAGGGTTTTAATTGAAATAGACAGCGCTGATTATTTAAAGTCTTCTACAGATTTGCTTCAGCAGTTTCACCCTTATCTGACGGATAACCGTGCTTTTGGCGTTATAGCCTCAGACGTCAGCGTTAAGGATTATTTCCGGCCACATGCACAGTCGGTCTGGCTCAGTGATGTAGACGATCAACTTCGGCTTTATCACTCCGCTGAACATGCAGAGGTCCAGTCGCCAAACATAGATCAGTTAGCCCCCATCGTTGTGACCTTTGGGTCTGGATCTGGTTTCCTTTCTACAGCATCAGGTTTAACGAACATTTCTCTGTTTTGCGACTTATCCAGAGAGGCACAGCAGAAACTGCATCAGCAGGGGATGGGTTCTTTGGGGTTAGGCCCTTGCCGGGATACGGTCGAAACCTATAAGCATGCCTTGTTTCTGGAATGGCCCGTCTGGGAGGAATATCGCAAACGCCACTTGTATGACTTTGATTACTATGTGGATACGAACAACCGGGAACGACCCGTTTTGGTCACCGTCCCTATGCTGCGCCGACTTTTGGCTTCAGCAGCCCAGCAGCCTTTTCGAGTAAAGCCGTTTTTTGCACCGGGGATTTGGGGCGGACAGTATTTAAAAGAACTATGCGACCTGCCTAAGGATTGGAATAACTGCGCATGGGGGTTTGAACCTATCGCACCGGAGAACACGCTATTAATCGGTTATCGGGATTTTATAGTGGAGCTTCCTTTCCCACTGCTACTGTCGGCTCATCCAGAAGCAATTATGGGCGAGCGCAATGTGCAACTGTTTGGGGACTATTTTCCGATCCGGTTTGATTATCTCGATACGATCGACGGGGATCATCTGTCTTTGCAGGTCCACCCCCAGCAGGCATACATTGAGCACACCTTCAACGAAACGATGACGCAGCAGGAATCCTATTACATTATGGAACAGAAGGAAGGCGCCAAACCTTTTGTGGGACTGGGTTTCACGGAGGGTACAACCGGGGAGGAGCTGCTTCAGGCGGTTGAATCTGCCCACACCTTGGGACAACCGCTGAAGATCCCAGAATATGTGAACATTTGGGATGCGAATAAGGGTGACCTGTTTCTGATCCCGCCAGGCGCCGTACATTTTTCGGGCAAAAACAATCTGGTGCTGGAGATCTCTTCGACAACATGGTGGTTTACCTTCAAAATATACGACCATTTGCGGCTGGACAGAGACGGGCGGCCGCGTCCGATCAACGGCGATCATGCCAGTGCCAACATGCAGGAACAGTTTGACATGGATTACGTTCAGAAGCATTTGATAGCGGTTCCAAAGGAAAGCCGGGTACAGGGAGACAGCAGGGAAGAGCTGCTAGGCGAACGGGAGGATCTGCTTTTTCAGATCAAAAGATTAAAACTGGACGGAGAGTGGATCGACGATACGGCTGGCGAGTTTGTTATGTTTAACCTCGTAGAAGGTGACCGTGTGCGGCTGACTCCGCTGGATGATAAGACAGCGGCTGTGGAGTGGGGGTACGCCGAAGCGTATATCGTTCCTGCCTCCATCGGAGGTTTCCGTCTGGAGTCTCTGGGTGACCGATCGTGCACTCTGATCCGGGCACAGGTTTCCCCAGACTGGAACACGCCTCTGCTTCCGCATCACTGGAAATCTGGTGAACCTTTATGAACCCTGACGTCACGATTGCCATTGATGCCGGGGGGACCTTTTTGAAGGGTGCCGTTGTACTGAGTGACGGGAATCTTCTACCACAACTTTATGTCAAAAGGTCATCGCACTCCGACAGTAGCGCGTATGAAATCGCCTCCAATCTGGCTGGCGTGATCCAGGAGCTTGCCGCGGCATACGTCACCTACATGGAGAGGCTAAGTACCGATAAAGGGACCCGGGCCACTTTTGCCAATTTTCACATCGGCTTTGCTTTCCCCGGACCTTTTGAATACGACACAGGGGTTTCCCGTATCCAGGGATTGAATAAATACGAGCAGCTTTATGAATTCAATCTAAAAACACTGCTGCGGTGTGAATTAACGGCTCTTGCAGCGGAGCCCACTGCTCCTACATGGATGACCCAGCTTGCCAACGCAGATATTCGTTTTGGCAATGATGCTACTCTGTTCGCTCTGGGGGTCAGCAGGCTTTTTCCACAGGACAGATTGCTTTGCCTTACATTGGGAACGGGCCTTGGCTCCGCTTTTGTTGAGAACCGGTCCATTGTCAGCGGAAAATGGGGAATTCCCGACTCAGGCATGTTGTATGCCGAGCAATACAACGGAGGAACCGTGGATGATCTGTTCGGAAGCCGAGGCATTTTGGCCTTGGCAGATAGCCATGATGCTCGAAGCCAGGGAGAGGACGTGTACCATCTGGCCATAGCGGCCAGACAGGGGAATTCCTCCGCCATCCGCGTATGGCAGCTTTACGGTCAGCGGCTTGGGGAAATGCTGCGTCCATACGTGGCAGAGTTTCGCCCCGCTCGTCTGATCTTGGGGGGGCAAATTGCCGAAACCCATGATCTATTTGGCAGCGCGCTTTCTGAAGCGCTCTTGCCCGAGAAGATTGCTCTGCATAATGAGAAACAAATGCAGGAGCATGTGTTCCATGGGATTTTCCAACTCGTAAAAGGTACCTAATCCATCAACAAAGGAGAAAAAAAGATGACACTCGAACAACAAATCAAACAGGCAGCCATCCCAACGCTTGAACGGAAATGGAAAATATACGTCATTCACCATTCCCATACTGACATTGGTTATACGGACCGGCAGGAGAAGATTGAACAATATCATATCGATTTTATCCGTCAGGCGCTGCGTATTGTTAATGATGCTCATAACGGTGTAAACCCCGAGTGGAAAGGGTTCCGTTGGACCTGTGAGACCTTCTGGGCCGTGGAGCAATTCCTGAAGCAGGCTCGAGACGAGGAAAAAGTTGCATTTGCCGATGCTGTGCGGCGCGGCGATATCGAGCTATCCGGCACGTATTTGAATATGACCGAGCTGCCCGACCTACAGTTGTTGAACAAAATACACAGCAAAGCTCAGACATATGCCAAATCTATCGGTCACCCAATAGACAGTGCGATGACGGCGGATATCAATGGCTACAGCTGGGGATATGCCGATAGCCTGCTAAATAACGGAATCGGACATTTATTCAGCTGTATACATACTCATCACGGCATGTATGCGCTGGGCCGCAAGCAGTCCCCTTTCTGGTGGGAAGCTCCAAGTGGGGAACGCCTGCTGGTCTGGAATGGAGACCACTACATGCTTGGCAACGAGCTTGGTTTCTGTCCTGGTGCGCTTGGCAAATACATGATTCGTGATGAATTCGGCCACAGACTTGTGGAACCAGCGAACATTCATAATCAAATTGCCAATATTCGCATCCACCGATACTTGGCCCAGCTTGAGGCGGAGCAGTATCCGTATGATTTCGTGCCGATGATGCTGTCCGGACTGCCCACAGACAACGGATCGCCCAATAGCGCAATCATGGAATGGATCGATGCATGGAATCGTCAAAACGGCGAGGGAATTCCCGTGGAGATGAGTACGTTGAGCGGCTTTTTTGCCCGCTTGAAGGAGGAAGGGACGGATGATCTGCCTGTGCATAAAGGGGATTGGCCAGACTGGTGGTCAGACGGTGTAAGCTCCACACCGATGCACACCCAGATTTACCGTGACGCACAGCGGACGCTTCGCAAGGTGGAGAAGCTCGACCCTGAACAGAAAAGTGTTAGCCTCCAGGAAATCGAGGCCGTAGAGCAGGCGCTTACTCTTTATGCCGAACACACTTGGGGGTATCACTCCTCTGTTTATGAACCGTGGCACAAAAATGTGCAGATGCTTGAGGTTCGCAAGACAGCTCACGCTGCAGAGGCAAGCAGGCTTGCTTACCGCGCGCTAGATCAGGTGCTGCTTGCCGATAATGCCGCCACCTTGTACCCGGGGCGTCCTTATCGCTTCAAGGTAACGAATCTCTCGGAGCGGGAGGTAACCGAGTTGGTTCAGTTGAAGCTTGAAGGGTGGGAACCGGATGAGCTATTGAACGGAGTAGAAGTAATCCGGGAGGATACGGGACAGGTTCTGATCCAGCAGTCAAGCCACCCACAGACGATTATTGCGGAACTTAAGCTCCAAGGCATGGAGAGCTGCATATTGATCCTGCGCCCAATACTGGCAGCGCAGAATAGTCTTTCTTCCTTAACGTCAACCTCCAATTCGAAGCTGATCGGTGCTGACCAGGTGTACGATATGGAGGATATGCATTCCTTAACGACAGCGGGACAGCAAGCGCCGGTCTCCGTTTGCCAAACGGGGCTGGAGTCACCTTATGTACGCTTGACTTGGTCGAAAGAGCGCGGCATCGTGTCGTGGATCGATAAGGAGACAGGCCGCGAACTGCTGAAAGCAGATGATCTGTATGGGGCGTTTACACCCATCTATGAGGTGACAAATCCAGCGAACCCTGCAGATGCATCTCAGGTATGGAGCGTTCGTTCCAAAATGGGACGCAATCGTAAAGGCCTTAACGTGGAGCGTTCGGTTGGTCAGCTCATCTCAGTGCGCGCGGTGGATAATGGACCGCTGTATGCTACCGTTGAGCTTGGTTATCAGCTCAAGGGCATCGCCTATTTTTCACTACACTTGCGGATCTATACCCGTCAAAACCGAATGGATATTTCGGCGCGGTTCCATAAAGAGAGCATCTGGAATCCGGAGAACGTTTATCTGGCTCTGCCGTTCACCCCAGGAGGCACTGGGCCAGTTACCCTGTTAGCCGACAAGCCAGGAGGCCTCGTTCGCCCCTGGAAGGATCAGATTCCAGGAACTTGCCTGGATTATTCCGCTGTACAGTCGGGCATTGCCTGGCAGGATAATGACCGCAGTCTGCTGCTTGCTGTCCCGGACACACCTCTCGTGCAATGGGGAACGCTGGATTACGGGACCAGAAAGGTCCACACGCAGCAAGCGCCTGACGCTCAACCGGAAGCTTATGCCTGGCTGATGACGAATTATTGGGAAACGAATTTCAAAGCAACATTGGGCGGCTTCTATGAGTTTCAATATCATATTTCGGCTGGTGGCAGACTTTCGGTTGAAGATATGGCCGCAGCCCTGCATGCGTTGAACGAGCCATTTGTGGTTACACGGGTTAATGAAAAATAAAGATACACATAACAGATATAAACTTATAGTCGATAAAACAACAACCAGCAGGCTTCCACATGGAGGCCTGCTGGTTGTTGGCGTTCGGTCTTTTAGTTCGCGTAAGATTTGGTATTTTTGCTTAATGATGTTGTTAAAGCTGAAATGTATTTAAGCCTACTCTTGAGCTGCCTCTAGCTCAGTAATTTGCGCTTTGTATTGCTTCAGAAGGTCGGCAAGGGAAGTCTTGATTGCCGCTTCGTCCTTAGCTGTTACAGCATTATTCAAATTACTTTGTGCTAAGAAGAATGCACTGGCAGCTGTAGTACCGCTAAATTGAAGACTTTCAGCATTCGCTATAACCGCGCTTGTTGTTCCGGTTGATTTTTCGTCAAGATTCAGAGGGCTGACGGCAATTGGCACTCCAGATTCTGCATTCTCAACTAATCCTTCCAGATCCGAACTGCTTGTGGTAATGGAGAAAGACAAGGTGTTCTTATTTTCGGAATTAGGTAATTTTTCGGCTTTTACACTCTCAACTGACGTAAGTTTGCCTTCCTCAACCTTTAAGACCTGCATTTCTTTGATCTCACCTGGTTTGGCGTTCTCGGAAACTTTCTTCCATTCGTCAGAGTCTACATCAACAGCAACCAAAGTGGCCATTACTTGGGATGTAGAGTTTTGCGAAAGCAGTTTATTGTAACGAGCCAGCGTTTTTTCCCATTCGTTTACTGTTTCTGGCGCGTATTTTTTGGCCAGCTCCACGGGGTTAGCCAATGTAAAGGCTGCGATAGCGGGTTTCGCATCTTTCAAGGTGGCTGCTCCGTTTGTAACAGCATTTGTGTTAGCGGCGCTGTCAGCATTCGCGACAATCGGTGCGGAGATCGCAGTGAGCAGCAGGGCGGACAGGGCAACATTTCTGAATTTAAAACTGTAGTTCATTTCGTAACACTCCTTATGATTTGGTTTGTCTTACAGTTATCAATTTACCGAAGGAGTGTGGCACAATATTGGTGTAATTGTGGAAAAACAATGGCAAAGCTCTTCCCATATAAATACCTTTGGTATACTCACTATAGAGAAAAGTACAGGAGGCCCCGTTCATGAATAACGATTACCTCATCGCGGTTGTAGACGATGACGAGAATATACGCACACTTATTCAAGCTTATTTGCACAAAGAGAACTATCGAACGATAGGCCTTGCTAATGCGGAGGATGCCTGGTCTTTATATAGAATAAGTCCGCCGAGCATGTGGGTGATGGACATTATGCTGCCCGGGATGGATGGCTATGAATTATGCAAACGCATCCGGAATGAAGGAGAGGTACCCATTATTATGATCTCGGCGAAGGATAATGAGGTGGACAAAATACTTGGCCTTGAGCTGGGCAGTGACGATTATTTGGTGAAGCCTTTCAGCCCCCGTGAGCTGGTAGCCCGCATCAAGCGGCAGCTGGAACGTTGGATTAGACTTACCGGTGCGGAAGAAAGAGCTGTTGTAAGCGAAGCTGCGGCGCCACGAATCGATATCGGAGAGCTTCAATTAATGTTGGAAGAGAGGCGGGCCATATGGCGAGGGGAAGAAGTGGACCTGACCAGCAAAGAGTTCACCATGCTCAAGGTACTGGCTGAACATCCAAATCGTGCGTTTACTAGGGACGAGCTGCTCAGTTTTGTCTGGGGAGAAGATTATTTTGGCAGTGACCGTGCCGTGGATCATTTAATTAAGCGGATTCGCAAAAAGATTGAGGAACTTCCCGTCGAGTCGGTGTGGGGACACGGGTATCGTATGCGTACAGATCGGAGTGAAGTTTAATATGAAACTTGTTCATCAAATTAACCTTGCGTTCGGATTGTCACTGGTTCTGATCCTCTCCGTCACGGCCGTTTTACTTCATTATGTGCTGCTGGATCATTTCATTGGAACAGAGAAGAATGATCTCAAGACGTTAAGTGCGGCGATGTCTGCTTCTATAACGAAAACGGGGGATCTCACAATGAGTCCTGTACTTACGACTGGAACTGCTGTCACGATGCCTAATTTGAATATTACGGGTATGCAGTCCGTCCAGTTGGTTACGGGAGAGGCTACGAGTGCTCCCTCAACACTCATTCCTGCGGATGTTGAAGCCTTTGTCACTGATTTTAACGGAAATGTGCTGTCAGGGACTTTGTCTGTGAGTGGTACAACCGGAATGGCGAGCAGTAACACATTGACTGAAGCCGTACCAGCAAACTTGTCGAAATACACAGCGGTCACTTCATCCAGCATCAAGGACCTGTGGAAGGGAACGGATGGGCGTTATGTGATGGATGTCAGTCCCATCCCCCAAGGAACCCTGACTCTGTTGACTCCTATGAGCAAGATTAAAGCAATCGAACAGGCGTTACTGGGTCGTCTCATCCTGGTGATCTGTATCGTTGGAGCCATTATGTTCCTGCTCAGTTTGTTTATTACGAAAAGGCTGATTCAGCCATTGATGAATCTGAAGCAGGAACTTAAGAAGGTCAAACAACGTCATTTCACGGATGTGCAGCTGGTCAAGGCTGGCGGTGAGATTGGAGCTGTAGCACAGACGGTATACGAGATGGCTGGTGAACTGAACAGGTTCAATGAGGTGCAGAAGCTGTTTTTTCAGAATGCTTCTCATGAGCTGAAGACCCCTCTGATGTCCATTGCAGGCTATGCGGAGGGCATTCGAGATGGAATCTTTGAAGGTGATAATGTCCGTAAAGGGCTGGACGTGATCCTGGGGGAGAGCGGCAGATTAGGAAAGATTATCACCGAAATGACGCTGCTCGCGAAGCTGGATAGTGAAGAGGATATCTTCAAACCTTCCAAGGTCAGTCTGAATGAATTGTTGACGGAAACGTCCGAACGTGTCAATCCGCTGCTTGTAAAGAAAGGACTTACACTCCATATCGCTTGTCCGGACAATAAGGAGCTGTTCGTCATGGCTGATCAGGATAAACTGCTACAGGCACTGCTCAACGTCGTGACGAATGCTGCAAGATACGCCAGAGAAGAAATTCACATCACTGCGAACTTGGAAAAAGGGAAGATCGCGCTATCCGTTTCGGATGACGGTCCCGGCTTTCCGCAGGAGCTGCTTCCCACCTTATTCCACCGTTTTGTCAAAGGAAAAGACGGTGAGTCCGGACTGGGTCTGGCGATTGCCCGGGCTATTGTGGAACGCTGCGGCGGGCTGATTCAGGCCACCAACCGTAAGGAGGGAGGAGCTGTAATCTCGTTTGGCTTCCCTGCGGCTCAACGTGTCTGAAAGGAAAGGACGGCAACAATATCCTTCTAGCTGCACCAAACCTCGAAGTGAGAGATATAGAGGAAATGCTCGAGTGGGTTCGTGTCGCCAATCGCCAATATAAATACTTCGCATAAGTGGCTTTGTGTTTACTCCGCTCTCCCTGCACTATAGGGAGAGCTTTTTTAAATTTTGGATTCGGATATGATGGATGGCATGCTGCTGATATCACCATACGGATGCTTTGAATTCCTTATGGTAGCAGCGACTCCTTATTCATTGTCGCATTTTTACGGAAATCTAGCGGAGCTTGATTATAGTATTTTTTGAACTGATGGTAGAAGTGGCTGACGTTCTCAAATCCCGCTTCCAGTGCAATCTCAAGCACACGAAGCTCAGTCGTGAGCAGCAAGTTTTTGGCTACATTCAGCCGAAGCTGATTAATATACTCTGTTGGTGTCTGATTCAGATATTGACGAAAGGCACGGTTCACATGACCAACGCTTCGACCTGACAATTCATAGAGCGCATGAAGACCACGAATCATGTTTTCCTTCAGCTGCATTTTGGAGATCGCATGCTCAAGCCATAGCGGGAGAATGGGTTGTTCAATGGTTTCCAACTCAAAGAAGTGCTGCGTAAAAATCTGAATAATCAGCCCTTTTGCGTATACGCGAGCCTTCTTCTTATCCACTGTGGAGAGCATCATAATGCGTTCAAAGCTTCGAACCATCTCTGTCATTTCTAACTGAGATAACATGGCAATCTGGGGAACGGGAGCCTGCAAGAGTCCTTGCGCATACTTCTGTTCATTCAAGTAGGCTAAAGCTTCTTCTATTACTGCGGAACGACACGGGCTATTCAGAAAACGGCAGTCCTGAGTGCCTTCCGGTTCATAACGGTGAATATCATGCGGTCGAATAAAGACAAGGCAGCCCGGCCTTAAATGCTGGGTTGTTCCATTGACGATATGTTGGCACTGCCCTTCACTTAGAATGAAGAACTCGTAAAAGTCATGGGTATGCTCGGGTGATACTTTCGATAAGGAATCGACCCAGAACGGATCTACGAGCAGGTCGGGATGGATGTGAGTAGACGCTGTGTATTTGATCATGGCTCGAACCTCTCCAGTTATTGTTAATGTCAAAATAGCACACGAATTCCGTGAACACAACATAAGAAAGTATGGAGACCTCTTGATAGAATGAAATAGATTACAAAGACATCAGGAGGTATCACAAATGTTGCTTATCGATCTCAATGGCAGGTGGCAAATGAAGAGAGTGGATCATGCCGAATGGCTTCCGGCTACGGTTCCAGGTTCGGTCTTTAATGATTTGCTTCAAGCTGGACAAATGGAAGACCCTTACTACCGCGAGCAAGAGCAGGCGGCACTTGAACTGTGTGATTATGATTATGAATACAAACACTCTTTTGAAGTAAGCGCAGCGGATCTCAAGCATGACCGGATCATCCTGTTATGTGAAGGGTTGGATACAATTGGCGAATTGTTTCTGAATGGAATGAATATCGCGAATGTAAGTAATATGCACAGTACTTATGAAATCGATATTACTTCCTTTATCAAACAAGGTGAAAATACCATACACATTGTTCTTCGTTCCCCTGTGGAGTATGTACTGCGTAAACAAGCCGAGCGCCCGTTGATTAACTGCAGTGATGCAGTGGAAGGAATCTCCCATTTGCGTAAAGCACACTCCATGTTCGGTTGGGATTGGGGTCCACAATTACCTGATTTGGGAATCTGGCGGAATATCTCCATTCAAGGCTATGATCATGCCCGTTTGGAAGATGTCTACATTACACAGATGCATAGCGAAGGTAAGGTAACCTTAGATGTTCGCGTAAGGGCATCTAGTTGGGTCCAAGAAGAGCGTGAGATCATGGTCACATTAGATACACCATCCGGGGAGACGTTGAAAGGATGCACGTCTGTCGTGAATGATGGGGATCATCATATCTGGATTGAAGTGGACCATCCCGAGTTATGGTGGCCGAATGGTCTGGGCAAACAGCCATTGTATCAGCTAAGCGTTGCGCTTATGGAACAAGGCGTGGAGCTGGATCGTGATGCTAAGCGCATTGGACTGAGAACATTAACTGTGAAGCAAGAGCAGGATCAATGGGGTGAGTCCTTCGAATTTGAAGTGAACGGTGTATCCTTTTTCTCGATGGGTGCTGACTATATTCCGGAAGATAACATCTTGCCGCGCTGTAACCCAGATCGGACAGAACGATTGATCAAGAGCTGTGCGCAAGCCCATTTCAATACAATTCGTGTCTGGGGTGGGGGACATTATCCGGAGAATTACTTCTATGATTTGTGCGACGAATACGGCTTGATTGTATGGCAGGACTTGATGTATGCCTGCGGGGTATATGAACTGACTGAGGAATTTAAGCAATCGATTACTAAAGAGACCATCGATAACATGAAACGCTTGCGTCATCATGCCTCATTAGGAATCTGGTGTGGAAACAATGAGCAGGAGATGGCTTGGGTTGAATGGGACTGGGCGAAGAAAACATCCTTACAGTTACAAGCAGACTATATTAAGCAATATGAGGTATTACTTCCGGCTATTGCGAAGGAATATGATCCAAACACGTTCTACTGGTTAGCTTCACCTTCATCCAAAGGCAGCTTTGACAATCCGAACGATGAAAATTACGGAGACATGCATTACTGGGATGTGTGGCATGGCAAGAAACCTTTTACCGAATTCCGCACATTGTTCCCGCGCTACATGTCCGAATTCGGATTGCAATCCTTCCCGAATCACAAGACCATAGAAACGTTTACGTTGCCGGAAGACCGCAATATCTTCTCACCGGTCATGGAATCTCATCAGAAGAATGGTACGGGAAATGAGAAAATTCTGTATTACATCGGGGAGACGTATCGCTTGCCAAAAGATTTCAATTCCCTGTTATACGCTTCACAGCTCATTCAGGCTGAAGGAATCTCATGTGGGGTTGAGCACTGGCGCAGACATCGTGGACGCTGTATGGGAGCACTGTACTGGCAGTTGAATGATTGCTGGCCTGTTGCTTCCTGGTCCAGTATCGATTACTTTGGTCGCTGGAAAGCACTGCATTATGCAGCCAAACGCTTTTTCGCGCCTGTTCTTGTATCGGCTCGGGAAGATGGTTCGAAGGTAGAACTTCACGTATCGAATGAGAGTAGGAATGCTGTAAAAGGAGCATTGAAATGGAGTCTCATGGATTCGCAATCCAATGAAATCGTAGCTTCTTCAAAAGTGATTGAGTTGAAAGCGTTATCAACCTCATTATTCGAACAGCTTGATTTCACTGAGATGCTCGATACAACTACTAAAAAACGGAATACGTATTTACAGTTTTCCTTTGTGGTGGATGGTGAAGTTGTCAGCGAAGGTACAGTGTTATTTGTGAAGCCAAAGCATTTTGGTTTTATTGATCCTGCAATTGAGACCACGATGACAGAAGAAGAGGATCGTTTTGTTATTACGGTTGATTCGAAAGCTTTTGCACGGTTTGTGGAGCTTGATTTCAGTGAATTAGACGGTATTTTCAGTAACAATTATTTTGACTTGTCAGCAGGTGGAAGAAAGACCATTTCTCTAAAGAAAGATGATCTCAACAAACCGGCATCCCTTGAAGAACTGCAATCACAGCTAATCGTACGCAGCGTATTTGATTTGTAAGTTGTTCCTTCGCTTTTTTCTGATATTGCCAATCCAATCGATAGAAATCCGATCGTTGTTGTATGTTATCGCTTTCAAATGATCTCTATACTGATGGCAGAGGTGGTTAAATGATTGAACGACTGGCAAAATACCGTTGGCAATATGTAATGATCCTACCTGGTGCGATCCTGCTGCTTCTCTTCAGCTACATTCCGATGGTGGGCATCCAGGTGGCATTCAAGGATTTTCACATCGGCAGCACGATGTGGAGTAGTGAATGGGTTGGTTTGGAAAACTTCTCATTCTTGCAAGATGAACAGTTCTGGATTGTGGTGAAGAATACAATTTACATCGCAATTCTCAAGTTTGTATTCGGATTTCCAGCTCCTATTATTTTGGCATTGCTCATCAATGAGGTGAAAAACAACAAATACAAGCGGTTTGTCCAATCCGTTAGTTATCTTCCGCATTTCTTTTCATGGATCGTGGTGGCTTACATTCTGCAATCCCTGCTAACGTTGGACGGCGGATTGGTCAATCAGTTGATAGAGAAGCTCGGGGGAGATTCAATCTTTTTCTTGGGATCCACGGAGTGGTTCCGGCCCATGATCGTAGTGAGTGGTTTATGGAAGGAGGTCGGCTGGAATACGATTTTGTATTTGGCGGCAATTACAACGATTGACCCGCAGCTCTATGAAGCCGCTAGGGTAGAAGGAGCAGGACGGCTTGCACAAATTCGCAACATTACACTGCCGGGTATAATGCCGACCATCTCTATCGTGTTGATTCTCAGTATGCCTGGACTGATAGCAGTAGGCATGGATCAAATCTATCCTCTGATGAATCCGGCCAATCAGCCAGTCGCAGATGTGCTAGACACATATATTTTACGAAATGGCTTGCAGCAAGGTTATTTTGGAATGGCCACTGCAGTGGGTCTCCTTTCTTCGGTCATCAGTCTGGTGTTGGTACTATGCACCAATCAGATGGCGCGAAAGTTCAACGGAGAGGGGCTTTGGTAATATGAGAACTTCTATGAGGGAACGGGTGGGCCAGACAATTATTGTGTTTCTATTGGCCCTTCTCTGTATCTCGGTAATCTATCCATTCACGTATATGCTCGCCGTTTCCTTAAACGTTGGCAGCGATGCGGCAAAGGGCGGTGTCTATCTGTGGCCTAGAGAGTTTACTTTGTACAATTATGAGGTTGTGCTTGGGAATTCGGTTATTCAACATGCCTACTTAATTACGATATCCCGTACAATCGTAGGCACTTTTGTCGGCTTACTGATCACACTTCTGGCGGCTTATGGCTTGTCCTATCGGCAGCTTCCTTTCAGGAAATCCCTCCTGGGATACGTGCTGATTACGATGCTGTTTAGTGGCGGATTAATCCCTTTGTATATCCAGCTTAATCACTTGTCATTATTAAACTCATTCTGGGTGTATATCATTCCGTCCGCTTTCTCGGCGTGGAATATGTTTGTGATGATGAAATTCATCCAGGGGATTCCGGAAGCACTGATCGAATCGGCTGAGATTGATGGTGCCAATCCTGTCCGCATTCTCTTCGTTATTATTATGCCGCTTTCGAAACCCATGCTTGCAGCCATTGGCCTTTTTACTGCAGTGGGGCACTGGAATGACTGGTTTTCTGGCGCATTTTATGTTTCAGATCAGAATCTGATTCCGGTTCAAACGTTTTTGCAACAACTGCTGTCTGCCCAGGATATCTCGACTGTCCTCGGGTCCAACAATAATCAGGAAGCGCTTGCCCGGGGCACCATGCTCTCTAACGTTACACTGATGTCCATCAAAATGGCGACAGTTATGGTAAGCGCGCTTCCGATCCTGTGTGTGTACCCATTCCTGCAAAAGTATTTTGTAAAAGGTGTGCTTATCGGCTCAGTAAAAGGATAACCCAATGAAAAATGAAGCAACAGAATGGGTTTTCTAATCCTATACAATTTCAAAATAACCGAGGGGGACGTATGTGATGAGTTTACGTCAACAAAAGGGAAGAAAACTGGTGCTATTATCCTTGGCTCTACTGATGTTTGGGATAACGGCATGCTCAAGCAGCAGCACAGAGAGTGGCAGCAGTTCTGCAAATTCATTTAAGCTATGGCTGGGATGGAATGCAACAATTAATAACCAAAGTATGGTCCAAATGTATTGGAAAGAAAAGGAGCCGGGCATAGACGTTCGGCTGGAGGCTACGCAGGGAGATGTAATGACAGAGCTGAACCTGAAATTGAATACTGGTGGTTTTGATGATGCAGCTCTGTTCTCACGTAGTGATGTCGTGACCACTGCGATGACGCGTTCGGGCAGCGTTCTTCCGCTTGAGCAATACTTTGATATGCCGGATAAATATCCTGGGTTGGCTTCCATTCCGAAAATCTATCTGGATCAGATGAAAGCTTCGGACGGACATATCTATTCCATTCCGACATGGTTTGATCAAAATCCCGATGATCCTTGGCCTGGTTGGGCTTCCTATGGCTGGTTTGTCCGTACAGATGTACTGGAGAAAACCGGCATGACGATGGATGATCTGAAATCGTTGGATGGTATAGAGAAGTATTTGAGATTGTCGGCTAAGCAGAAAGACGAAAACGGGAAACCGTTGATTCCCCTTAGTTTTCTCTCTGACGCAAGCGATGAAAATGTCATCCTGAGTACATTTGGCGTTACGGTCAGCACAGCGGGCGGCGTCATTCCAGTAGAGAAGCAAGGTAATGACTATCAGTTTATCTATGACAATCCACAATATAAAGCGGCTTACCAATGGATGAACAACATGTTCCGGGAAGGGCTTCTGGATCATGAAGCAATTACAGACAAGAAGGAGCGTTACAAAGAGAAAAACAAATCCGGACGTGTAGCCATGAATGCAGGTGGGTTCTTTAATATGGACGCACAGTTATGGGAGGTTCTTGACGGGCCAACCGATCCGGCATGGTACTATGATGTCATTCCCTATCCGAAAGTGGATGGCGTGAGTGAGATTGGCGCTAATCAGATTATCAATCCTTATCCTGCCAATGACGTTTTTATCAATAAAAATACTAAAAATCTCGATTCCATTCTTGCTTTCTTTGATTACACACTACAGTATAAGCCCGAACAGCAGCAGGTTGTGAATGAAGGTCCGCCAGGAGTGTTCTGGGACTGGGTGGATAAACCGTTGGGAAAATGGGTGTACACGGATGAGAATTACAAGGCCTTGCATGATTCCGGAGATCAAGCGAAGAAGGCAAGCACGACGCCAGAGCTTTACGCGGCTTCTTCCTATAGTAATGACTGGTATCCATGGTGGAATTATGGGGTTACTGATCCGAAAGGAAGATTCAAAACGATCGAATTCACCGAAAAGATTGGCAAAATGGGTGGGACCCGGGTTGCTGAAAACTATGATATGGTGAAGGCCAAACCGGGTGGCTTATGGGAGAAATATTTGCCTGAACTTGATAATGTGCGAAAAGAGTATAAAGCCAAGCTGATTATGGCGAAGGATGACTCACAATTTGAACAGGCTTGGAGTGATTTCCAGGCTGCACTGGAAAAACGAGCACATTGGAGTGAGCTCAAACAGGAATGGCATGAGGAGCTTCAAGGCAAGCAGTAATTAGGAGACGGGGACTGTCGAACGTGACAGTTCCCATTTGGTATAAAAAAGTATACAATATCACAAATTTTATCCTATAGAACAAAATTGTGCGTACTATTTTCTGAAGGTTATATGGTTTATCATTGCCTTTGCAACTGAATATTGGATATTTATGCGGAGGTCAGGAAATGAATAAATTTGAATCACATCTGGGCTATACAAACATGTTTAAAGAAGAGCAACTTACGCTCGGGATATATTTTCCGATAGAGTCTTATAAGGGTAGTATCCCGGAGATGCAGTTAGAGCAACAAATGCAATTGGCGAAAAAGGCAGAAGAAGCGCGCTTTGCTTCCTTATTCGTTAGAGATGTTCCTTTAAATGTTCCAAGCTTTGGGGATGTGGGACAAATATATGATCCATGGGTTTTTCTTGGTTACTTGGCAGCTCATACGAAAAAGATTTCATTGGGTACCGGAAGTATGATCACCACACTACGCCATCCGTTGCATGTAGCAAAAGCAGCAGCTTCTGTTGATCGAATTTCCGGAAAACGTCTTGTGCTGGGCGTTGCTACGGGGGATCGTCCTAGCGAATTTTCGGCATTTTCAGTGGACCGAGAACAACGTGGTGAATTATTTCAAGAATCTTTGCAAGTCATGAGAAAAGTCTGGAATGAAGATTTCCCGGTAATTCATTCACCAAGCCTTAACCTTCAGGGTGGCGATTTATTACCCAAACCGGAATTAAAGGATATTCCTATTTTGGTAACAGGCCATTCTTCGCAGACACCGGAATGGATAGCAAAACACAGTGATGGCTGGCTGTATTACCCACGAAATATCATTGATCAAGCATCACTTATTCAACAATGGCGTACATTAACGGATGAATTTAAGCCTTTTAATCAGTCGTTATATATCGATTTATCAGAAAATCCAGATGAAGATCCAACTCCTATTCACTTAGGGTTTAGGAGCGGATATAAATTTTTAATTGAATACCTCAATGCTTTAAAAGGAATCGGTGTGAATCATCTTGCATTTAACTTGAAATATGGAACACGTCCGGTTGACGAGGTGATTCAAGAATTAGGGGAGGAAGTGGTTCCATATTTTCCGGCGTTATCTAATAAATAGGTGCAATGTATGCATTTCGGTGCTAGACTACCAGTAAGATTAATTGTAAAGAAGGAGAGGAAAAGGATGATTAAACATTTAGGTCGCATTAATGAATTGGCGAAAAAAGAGCGTGAAGAAGGTTTGACCAATGCGGAACGAGTTGAACAACAAGTATTACGAGAAGACTATTTACGGGAAATTCGTGGGCAAGTTCTAAACACTTTCTCAGTGCTTACCATACTCGATCCAGATGGAAATGATGTAACACCGGATAAAGTACGAAACGAAAAGGGAATCAGTTTGTAGGGGAAATAAACGTTGTTGGAAGAACGAAAAGCCTCCGAGTATTCATTGACAGAAATGGTGTGTATAAATACACTTGTTTTGTAGTGGATTTCGTAGGATGCTTTTTGCACACTTTATAAATATTCATTATAAAGGTATTGTATAAAGTGTGTTTTATTATTTATCTTAGCAGTTTGATTGTTTCATGTATCGCAGTATTTATAACAGGAGTTGATAACATGACTGAAGAAGAACGAATTTTTAATGGGATCTTATTTAGCCCGGGCCATCCTGACCTTAAGGCGATTAAGCTTCGCTCTCACAATCTTAGTAGTCAATATAGTCGTACTTTTGAGGATCAAACGGAAGAACGCGAAGCATTACTCATGCAGATTCTGGGTCGAAAAGGAGAGCGTTGTTTTATACAAGGCCCCATTTTCTTTCATTATGGCGTTCACACAGAAATCGGTAACCATTTTTTTGCGAACTACAATCTGACCGTCCAGGATGATGCTAAGGTTACCATTGGTGATCACGTCAGCTTTGGACCTAATGTGACCATTGTTACACCGGTTCACCCATTCATTGCTTCAGAACGTCGACAAATGCTGGACCAAAACGGGGAACCTAAGTCGCTCTGTTATGCTAAACCTGTCACCATCGGAAATGATGTTTGGATTTCGGCTAACGTCACCGTATGCGGCGGTGTTACCATTGGCGACGGATGCGTCATTGGTGCTGGAAGTGTAGTGACCCAAGATATCCCTGAAGGATCTTTTGCAGCGGGTGTACCCTGCAGAGTCATCCGCCCCATCACAGAATCGGACAGCATGCGTTATAAACCAGAGATTCTTGCCGATTGCAGCGTAATTGAATAAAAGTGCTTAACGGTTTGTGTGTTTTTAGTTGAAAAAGCAGTTCGTATGATGTGTCACATTATTTTGGATAATAGATTTTCCCATTGAAAGTCGCTAAGCAGCGGCTTTTTTTTTAGGTTGTAAGTTCTTGTTTCATTCCAGGCTAAGGTCCTTGTAGCAATTCCTGATTCGATGAGTATTCACTCAGTGGCAGCGTATAGATATATGTGGTAAAATGTGATTATGGAGAATTGATTTGAGTAACCTAATTCAATGGAGTTGATATATAAGATGGAGGACAAACAATTTAAGATTGGTCTTTCTAAGAAAGACGGTCAGCTCGGCTTCGTTTTTACCCGTGGAGGGCCGCGTGAGGGGGCAGGAAGAAAGGGAATCGGCGTGACAAAGAAGGTTTCCTTAACTCTAACTGAAGATATCTGGGAAGAAGTTGATCGTGAGTGTGAAGATCTAGAGATCTCTCGGTCTTCATTTCTAAGAAATTTGATTGAGGCCTATTACAACGCTAATAAGAAAGACAGGTGAATAAGTTGTTAGTACACTTATCAAGAAATCTACTATCTAAGTCTATTCAACATGTCTTTAAGGCTTTATCGAATAATAGTACGGGTGTCTTGTCCGGGCTGTACATATATGCAGGAAGCAAAGAGGTTGTTTTTAGCGGTAGTAATGCCAGTCTAACGGTTCAGCATAGGGCTTGTATTACTGATAATAACAAGATTCATATTGTTAAGCAGGGGAGCATTGTCTGCCCAGCCAAGTATCTATATGAAATCATTCGTAAATTGAATGATGGAAATGTGGTCTTGGAGGTGAACGAGCAACTTATACTAAGTATTACTTCTGGGAACACACGTGTTTGCCTGAGCGGAATGTCACCCATTGACCACCCATTTATCCCTACAACATATCATCAATACACAGGTAAAAGCATAGATGTATCGTCCAGCTTATTAAAGTCTTTGATTAAACAGGTAGCCGGGGCAGTTTCAACATCTGAGGCGAAACCGATTTTGACGGGAGTATCGCTGGAAGTTCAAGGAAATCAGCTTACTATGATTGCTACAGACGGGGTTATAAGAATGGCCTCACGGTCAATTTATATTGAGAACGAAAGGGGATTTTTCGGAAGTGCAGTAATTCCTGGTGTTAACTTAATGGAAATCGTCAAACTGCTGGACGATGAAGGCGACGGAATGGTAACTATACAACTTAGCCATCATGAGATCAGATTTATAACGCAAAATCACATTATTGAATCGGTGTTAATCGAAGGTTTATACCCATCAACCAGAAATCTTGTTCCAACCACTTATGTCTCCGAGATTATCTTGAATGTCAAATCATTTAGGCAAGTGATTGACCGCGTATTTGTGTTGGCTGATCATCATTTAATTACGATACATGTTTCAGAGAAGGGGTTGGAGCTTATATCAAGTGCGTCCGAAATTGGTGATGTACGAGATGAGCTTCTTTTAGAAGACAAGAACGGAGAAAATTTTAGCATTTCGATAAATGGCAAGTATCTTATAAGTACATTACGGTGTATTGAATCAGATAACATCCGAATACGTTATGCTGGTACAAAAAGTCCGCTTGTTTTGCTTCCAGCTTCGGACAATAGCACATGGCTGTTCTTGTTAACTCCTGTTATGACAAAGGATAAACGATAGCTTTAAAAATATTATTTAAGTGATCGAGTAAAGACCGCTTGGTCTTCTAGAGAATTACACTGAAGAAAATGAAAGCGTTGACATTTGTTGTAGAGCATGATAATTTCATAACTATAATCTTAATGCTTTGACAGGGATGTAACCTCAATAGGGCATAACCTGGTATGTGGTTGTGAAGAATGATAAGTTTATAACTAAAACTAAATACCTTTTACAGGGATGTAACCTTAGTAGGGCATAACCTGATCTGATATGAAGCGCACTGATTTTAATTGTGCTTTATTGGATCAGGTTTTTTTGTTGAGATTGTGAGCGACTTCAGTAATTTAGAAGTCTTCATAATAAATATAAAGAACATAAATTGGGGGTAAGAAAATGAAAAAGAATCTTATTTTTAGCTTATTAATGATTATGATGGTGTTCAATTTAGCAGCTTGTGTAAGCTCAAATCAAAATGCAAGTGGAAATTCCGATGAGGATAATCAAGTAGCAGAAGAGCAAAAAGAACCAGGGAAAGTGACGATCTACCTTGTTCGTCATGGTAAAACCATTTTAAACAATACTGACCGGGCGCAAGGTTGGGCTGACGGCCCACTTATACCTGAAGGTGAAGAATTAATCAAAAATGTAGGGAAGGGACTTAGTGCAATACCATTTACTGCTGCTTACTCAAGCGATAGTGGTAGAGCTATACAAACAGCAAACTTGATCCTCGGTGCTAATCAAACCGAGGCAAAAAACTTAGAGTTAATTCAAAAACAAGGAATTCGTGAAGGATATTTTGGAAGTTATGAAGGAGAAAAGAATGAAGTTATGTGGGGAGATGCTGCTAAACACTTGGGTTTCGAAAGCCAAGAAGAACTTTTAGCTAGCGGTGGTAATATTATCGAAAAGATAATGAATGCCGTTTCAGAAATTGATCCTTCTGGAGAAGCAGAAAGTTATGAGGAATTAAACGAGAGAGCTTTCAGCGAATTTAAATTAATTGCAGATGAGGCTTATCAAAATGGTGGTGGGGACGTATTAGTGGTATCACATGGAATAACAATGGGAACAATACTTGCCCAAATTGATCTTAATAAAGTACCAGCCGCAGGTTTTGCTAATGGCAGTGTTACAAAGTTTGAGTATGATGGGAAATATTGGAACGTCTTAGAAGTAAATGAATTGAAGTATGTAGAAGAAGGAAAATCTAAATAAAAAATTAGTGCGGTCTTGGATCGTCATCCGTAATATTGAAAACGTCCAATTTCTTTCAAAAAGAAATTGGACGTTTAAGTCTGAACATAACTTGCGTATTAACTATTTTCTAATGCACTAGATTCTCTAGATCTGGCTGCAATTTGTTGCGAAGAGTATACAGCATGATGGCTCCAACAAGAAACGCGACGACATCCGCAATGACGAGTGACCATACAACCCCGTGGAAGCCATTCAATCGGTTCGCGATATAGAGTACAGGAATCAGAGTAATTCCTTGAATGACTGACATAACAAACGCGGCCGTTCCTTGCGCAGTTGCTTGGAAGATCCCCACAAACAACGAGGTCATTCCTGTAATGAACAAGGATAGGAACGTCACATGCAGAATGTAGCTACCCATTTCAATTAATTGCGGGTCATTCGTAAATAAACCAATTAAGTGGTCGGAAATCAAATAGACGACAACGCCGAACACAACAGCTAACGCCAAAATTGCTTTGATCGTAAATCCAATGGTATGCTTCATGCGTAATTTATCCGCTGTAAAAGAGAAGGCAATCAATGGCACAACTCCCTCACATAAGCCCATCAGAATAAACTCAGGAAATTGTAACAAGCGTGATGAAATTCCGTACCCCGCTATGGCCTGATCTCCATATTCGACAAGAAAATGGTTCAAAATGAGCGACATTGCACCCAAGAAGATACTCATGATAAAGACGGGAACTCCGATTTTGAAAACATTACTCATAATTTCCTTGGAAGCCTTGAACCATTTTACGGAGACAGTCAAGAATTGGCTTTTATACCCCATATGGAATGCGTAAAAAACACTGGCAACCAAGTTAGAAATGACCGTTGCAGAAGCAACGCCGATTATACCCCAATGGAAGATGAAGATGACGATTGCATCAAGAATAATATTTACAACCACACTGAGAATCATACCGATCATGGATGTGATTGCCGCACCTTCCGAGCGCACGATGTTCTCCAGCGTGAAGAATAATATGACGAAAGGTGAACCTATAAGCATAATCGTGACATAGTCTTTTGTAAATCCGAAGGATTCAGGCGTTGCTCCTAAGCTATGAACAATTGGGTCGATCAGCGGGAGGCCGATGGCCATTACGATAAGTCCAAGAACTAAACTGCTGTAAAAGGCGAATGAAGAAACATGTTTTAGATCCTCATATCTTTTTTCTCCTAACAAACGAGAGATGAATGTACCGCTACCCATACCAATCAAGTTGCCGAGCGCCATAATCACTGCGAATAATGGCAAGGTTAGCGCAAGTGCGGTTAACATGGCAGTATTGCCCAATGTACCAAGGAAAAAGGCGTTCAGGATAGAATAGATGACACTCATCGACGTACCTAACATCATCGGTACAGCGAAGTGAGCTACGGCTTTTGCGATCGGTGCTTTTTCAAAATAATGGAGGTTTTCTGCATCCATGTGTGAGTCACTACTTTCTTCATTTATTTTTTGAAATGATTTGGAATTCAAATGCTATTCCAGCTTTCAATCTAACAGTGTTAGTTTGTGCCTTACAGTGTTAGATGGTATCATGAACTTATGAACCTGTAAAGCATAATCTTACACTGTTAGATAAAAGGGCGGATACGGATGAAAAAACAACAGCCTCAGATTTCGGAGGATAAGATTTTGGAAGCCTCTTGGGAGCTTCTTGGGCATGAAGGTATTGAGAAATTCAGTATGAGGCGATTGGCCGATCGGCTGGGTATTCAGGCTCCTTCTCTGTACTGGTACTTTAAGAGCAAGCAGCATCTCTACCAGCATCTGGCCAACCAGATATCGAAAATGATCCTGAATGAATTCCAATCCGATGGGGACTGGAAGGTGCAAATGGAGGGCCTTGCGATATCGATACGGAGTGTACTCCGCCGTTATCCCTGCTCCACGCAGCTTATGATGCAGACGCTGCCACATGAGCCGGACATGATTCGCTTCACCAACCGTATGCTTCTCTGCATGGAATCGACGCCACTTGAGCAAGAACAGAAATTGCAAGCCGTTCTTACGCTTGTGAACTATGTTTTCTTCTTTGTTCTGGATAATTATGAGCATCAGCGCACAGTATCCGTAATGATTAAGGATCAGGGAGAGCTTCCGGGCGGGGAGATGATTCAGCTCTTGGACTCCATGAGCGAGACAGAAGCAGGGTTGTTCCGAAGAATGCACAAGAGCGGGCTGTTTGAGATGATGGGGAGCGACGGAGCGTTTGAGTTCGGCTTGAAGCTGATTTTGTCGGGAATTGAACAGGTGATACAGGAACAAGGGAATTAGAATGTAAACAAAACCGTACATCCGGATATCGGATGTGCGGTTTTTGAAAAAAGGCTTGTTGTTAATCTTCCACTGTTACCTTCAAAATCGAATGGATGAGGCAAGATTACTTAGCAACAATTGTTATGAGAAAAACGTTTATAAACATATCCTTTTGAATTATTATTGGATCTACAGAGAATGAAAATAAGGAATTAGCACAGGAGGTTTTTGCGAAAACGGTTACATAATATATATTGAATGCAACACATATAAGGAGGACAGCTAGCGTACATGAGTTTATATCTGGAGATCCCGGAACTTGACAAACGACTCCCATTTCGAAGCTTTATTCACAAAGGGGATGTGCTCTGTTATCCTCACTGGCATAAGGAAATTGAAATTATTTATGTTACCCAGGGAAGCCTGGATTTGGGGTTGAATGACAATGTAATCCGTCTGAAGCAGGGGGAAGTCCAATTCATTAATGGCGGTGACGTCCACTTTTTTTTGTCATCGCCTGATAGTGAGCGAATTGTTATTCAATTTGACCTGAACCTGTTCCAAGACGTATCCACACTAATTTACGATGATCGATCGCTTCGTGACATTTTTACTCAAATAGAGCAATCTAGCAGGAACTGGCCTCGTGAAACGGCAACCAAGCTTCTTCCTCTTCTGCAAAACATAAGCACAGAAGATTACGAGCGCAAAGAGGGCTATGCATATATGATCAAGGCCAAACTTTATGAAATGTTGACTTTTATTCTAAGAGAAGTACCAAGGGGGAGTGAGAAACATCGACCACAAATCTCGGAAAATATCCTGACTCCGACCAAAGAAATGCTATTAAAGCTGGAACGAATTTTTGAATATGTAGAAAGCCATTATCAGGAATCAATTATACTAAAAGACGTTGCCGACTATATAGGGTTCAGTCCTTATTATTTCACTAAGTTTTTCAAGAAAAATACAGGAATGACCTTTGTAACTTTTCTAAATGAATATCGACTTAATAAAGCGAAATGGATTTTGCTCAATGAAAACTATTCGATTACCGAAATAGCAGAGCAAGCCGGATTCAATAGCGTTAAGACATTTCATCACTTCTTCAAGGAAGCGACGGGGACATCGCCTTTAAAGTATCGCATGACAATATCCGGGAATAAAACAGCAAGAAAATAGGAAGATAGTCTTTTATGAGACTTGTATGATAAGGGTATTAAACAGTTGAGGTGCTATACATCTTGCATAAATCAAGGTCGCAGCCACTCATCTTTTTTACATAAAGTTTGCTGTGAGAAATCTAACATGTAGGCATATTCAAAAAGGGAAAGGACGATGAAGATGAATAACCGAATTTATAATATAGCAATTGTTGGCTTTGGAGGGATGGGCAGCTATCATTGCCAGTTAATTGAGCCTGTATCACAGATTTCGGTAATTGGGGTATACGATACTGTTGAATATCGAATGGAATTGGGAAAGGAAGCCGGCTATAAAACATACGCAAATCTGGATGCTGTGCTAACAGATGATCTGGTGGATATCGTTTTAATTGCTACGCCTAATGATGTTCACAAAGAAATAGCAATTCAAGCTCTGCAGGCTGGAAAACATGTGATTTGCGAAAAACCGGTTACAATAACCAGCAAGGATTTTAATGATATCGTTAAGGTAGCGAACGAGGAGAAACGTGTGTTTACGGTCCATCAAAATCGTCGCTGGGATGAAGATTTCCGGACTGCCAAGGACATCATCGATAAAAAGAAATTTGGAGAGCTGTTCCATTTGGAATCCCGGGTTCAAGGAGCCAACGGCATCCCTGGCGATTGGCGCCAGCTGAAGGATTACGGTGGAGGTATGCTGCTGGATTGGGGCGTGCATTTGCTGGACCAATTGCTACAGATTACAGATAGTCAAATTGAAAGTGTTGCGGCTAATTTAAGTTATATTTTGGGAACTGAAGTGGATGATGGTTTTACGAGTTATATAACGTTTAAAGATGGCCTGACAGCACTCATTGAAGTGGGAACAACCAATTATGTGAAGTTACCGAGATGGTATCTCAAAGGAACGGAAGGTACAGCAGTGATTAGGGACTGGGATTTAAGTGGAGAGATTATCACTCGAAATCCGGATGTTGCTCATATAGAGCCGAAACCTATCCAAGCGGGACAGGGATTGACCAAAACGATGGCACCGCCGTCCGAACAGTCCACGCTAAAGTTTGCGATAGAAAAGCCGGACTTGGATGAGCAAAGCTTCTATGAAAATTTTGTCTCTGTACTCGAAGGGAAATCTGAAATTGCAATTAAGAATGATGAAGTTCATAGAGTACTTGTACTGATTGAGACCATTTTTGAGGCAGCAGAGACCAGAAGTGTGATCCATAGAAGTATTTAACACGCTTTCTGTTATTGCTGTAACTACCATAGATGCGTTAAATCGTGTAAGCCGTCATTATGACGGCTTTTTTGTCTGTCTACATTTTCTGTAAGTTTAATCTTTGCGAAAAGAAGCACCGCTCTATGATGAATCCCACTCGGATTTTAATCGTCAAAGTCGCTATTTTAGCGGATTTTTATTATTTTTTTTACAAATCTATATCCGTCCTTGAGAACAAAAGGTTGATCTGGTCATTCGTTTGAAAAATATCTAAATATTAAATTTACAACAAAATGTGACCAAATACCGTCCTTGAGAGTGTTAGAGATATAAAGGAGGGCAGAACAACCATGCAGCGATCAATGCCCCAACGGGGAGATCATATGATGAAAGTCTATGAGACTTACGCGGATACGCTGTTCCGGATTGCCATGGTGCACCTCGGCAGGAGAGAGGACGCGGAGGAAGCCACTCAGGATACCTTCATCAAGTTAATGGAAAAAGCCCCTACGTTCAACGATGCAGAACATCAGAAAGCATGGTTGATCCGGGTCATCACCAATCATTGTAAATCCTTATTAGGCAGAGGCTGGCGCAAACGAGAGGTCAAGCTGGAGGGAGCAGATCCCCTTACGACAGACGACCCCGAAGATCAGGCACTGATTGAACTCGTGCTGTCACTGCCCGTCAAGTATAGATCGGTGGTTCATTTGTACTATTACGAAGATTATCCGATCCGGGAAATCGGCGAGATTCTGCAGATCAGCGAGTCTGCAGTGAAGATGCGATTGAAGCGGGGAAGACAGCTGTTAAAACTGGAGCTGGAAGGAGAAGAACCCCAATGAACGAGGAACAATTCAAACGAAATTATAAGAAAGCGGTGGACCAAATGAAAACAAATGACCAAATGAAAAAACGGATAGAGCAAACCTTGAACACACAACGTCATGAACAAAAGCGCCGGCGAAAACCTCTATACATTGCAGCGAGCGTCGTCATTGCTGCCAGTGTTGGACTTGCGGCGCCAAGCATATGGCAGCAAGTGAGTGGACCGACTGCGCCAGCGACGCAGGTGACTCAGGTCACTCCGGACCCGTCATTCGACCAGGTGGAGATTCCGAAGACAGAGCTGCCGGATTCCAAGAATGGCGTGAAAGCCGATATGCTTCAACTGGTGGTTTATCAGGGCAATGTCTATACACAGTCTGCTACATCACTTGACGGTGCGGATGCGCTTGCCCTGCGAGGCGAGAAGCTCGGTACTACGACCGGGGGCATTCATGAGCTGAGCGACAAGGGGGAGTACACGGAGCTGGCCTCCAACATTGGAGAAGCAGACATCTATGCGGTCAACGGCTATGACACGAAATTCCGCATCATGTCCTACACCGAGATCAATGGTCAGGGGTATGCCCAACTGTTTGACCAGAGCAACGGCATCACTATCGGCAACGGTGAAGACCTGATCGGCAAGCTTCACCTCGAAGGCAACGTCACTTCGGCGCAGTGGGAGACCTTCGCCAGCTGGAACAACGGCTTGCAGCAGCTGCAGCCGCTTGCAGCGGACAAATCGCTGAATAGCTTTATCTCAGCGCTATACGCTGCCAAACCGGTAGCGACAAGCCCTGAACTGGAGGAGCGCCTATACGGGCAGGAAGATCGCAAGATCATCTACCTGACGCTCGAAGATAAGACGCAGGTCCAATTAGTCCTATTTGGGGAAGGTCTGGTGCGTTATGGCAATGTACCGGTATTCTTCGAAATCGAGAAAGGCGCCTTCCAAGCGTTCTGGAACAGCCTGGGCAAGTAAGGCGAAGCCAGCGATGGATGAACATTTGGATTAGGGAGATGACTTCATGCTGAATCCAAAAATACCGGAGAAGGTCACTTAACTGTTAAGATGAATTAAGATCGTAAAAGCCCACGTATTGCTCAATTTGGAGCAGTACGTGGGCTTTGGGTTATTTAAATAATCATGGAGATTAAGTTTGATAGCTATCTTTTATAAACTGAATAAAGTGTGCAGTAGCTGAACTGAATATTTTATTCTTTTTCCATGCGAGTACATGGCTAGTGGTTCGTTCAGGTTCAAATGGAACAAAACAAGTACGACTACTTTCCCGGATCGTATAAGATCCACTCACACAAATGGCATATCCAAGTTTCCGTTCTACCAACAGCATAGCATTCGTCAGTAAATTATGTGATGCAAAAATTGACAGGCTATCATTCTCAACTCCAAGCCAGCTTGCAATCTCATTTTGTACAATTGTACGTCGGGGTGGAATTAAGGGTAAAGCAAGAATATCTTCAATACCAATAGATTTTTTCTGAGCAAGAGGATCATCACGTCTCATCAGAATCCCCCACTTTTCCTCATAGGGTAATCGAATATATTCATATTTTGCAGCTTCAATTGGTTCCAAAAATATACCGATATCGATATTTCCTCGATCAAGTTTCTCTCTAATGTCATCTCCGTCTGCGCTGTACAATTCATATTGTACCCTAGGGTGCCGATTGGAGAATTCCTCTAGTAATTCTGGCAACGCTCTAGAAACGGTGGACTCAACACATCCAATAGAAACAACCCCACCAATCAAATCTTTTTGTTCTGCCAGATCTCTTTCTGTCTTATCTAGAAGGGAAATAATTTCTTTTACTCGTTGTTGAAAAAGTAACCCACTATCGGTCAGCGTAATTTGCCTCTTGCCCC
Source organism: Paenibacillus taichungensis (assembly GCF_050994985.1). Lineage (NCBI taxonomy): Bacteria > Bacillati > Bacillota > Bacilli > Caryophanales > Paenibacillaceae > Paenibacillus > Paenibacillus taichungensis. The sequence goes on from NZ_CP194720.1 coordinate 2,014,560, forward strand.
GTATAAACAAACGAGTACCCAGCTCTTCTTCAAGATCCATAAGCTGTCTGCTTAGTGTTGGTTGTGTAATGTGAAGGATTTCTGCTGCTTTTGTTATATTGCCTACGTTAGACACAGTTAAAAAATACTTCAAAACACGAATATCCATTCTAATCATCCTTCCATAAGTCCACTAATGGATAACTTACAGATAATTATACGATACACATTAGGCATGATAAAACATTCATCATAGGTATTAGAAATCTTTCGCTTTGGAAATTACCATAGGAGTAGATACTCTTATACAAATTTATGAGACTGATAAAAAATACGGTTAAGAAAGGAAACGATGATGAAGAAAAGAATTTTGGGAATCAACGGTTTGGAAACCTCTGAAGTTGGATTTGGATGTATGGGGCTGAACTACCATCGGGGACCGGCAAAAGACCGGGGTGAAATGATTTCCGTTGTACACTCAGCTATTGATGCTGGCATCACGATGTTTGATACAGCGGAGGTTTATGGGCCATACACCAATGAGGAGCTTGTTGGTGAGGCGCTAACAGGTCATCGGCATAAGGTACAAATTGCAACGAAAGGAGGCCATAAGATTGCTAGCACAACAAATGAACTGGACAGCCGACCAGAATCCATTATTCGTTCAGTTGAAGGATCATTAAAAAGATTAAAAACGGATTATATCGATTTATACTACATCCACCGTGTTGATCCAAAGGTTCCAATTGAAGATGTGGCGTTGACGATGCAAAAACTAAAAAAAGAAGGTAAGATTCTTCACTGGGGGTTGTCAGAGGCGAGCGCTGCAACGATTCGTCGTGCGCATACCGTTGAACCACTAACGGCAGTGGAAAGTGAATACTCGATTTGGTGGCGAGAGTTGGAAACAGATATTTTTCCTGTACTCGATGAGTTGGGGATCGGTTTGGTAGCCTATAGTCCCCTGGGTCGTGGATTTCTTACCGGAAAATTAGACAAGAATGCTTCATTCACAGAGAATGACAATAGGGGCGAGCTTCCGCGATTTACAAAGGAAGCGATGGAAGCAAATCAGGTGGTTGTTCAGTATCTGAGTAAGCTGGCTGAGAAAAAAAATGTAACCACAGCGCAAATTACGCTAGCATGGATTCTTGCTCAGAAACCCTCTATTGTGCCTATCCCAGGGACAACAAATGTCAGTAGAATCACAGAAAATGTTGCAGCAACCGAGATCGTCTTCACCGTGCAAGAATTGATGACAATTAATGATGAGATTAGCAAGATCCAAATTGTTGGTGACCGCTATCCCGAATCCGAGAAGAAAAAGACAGGCAATTAAAAGGTAAACACCTCACCTTGAATATTCAAGGTGAGGTGTTTTGGTCATAAAGGCGTCCATTGTCATTCCAATTGCCATACATTTTATTTTGTTTGGTGTTTGTTATAAATTTATCTAATCTTTTGTTAAATAACTCAGGTTGATTTTTATAGCTTTGGATGGTGTCGATTCGAATTCTTTTATAAAGATCTGGGAATGCCGCAAAATTCTGATACACATCCGTGTCCTCTTTTAACCTCTGCTCAATAATAGGGTCAATTTTAAATGATTCGTAACTGAGATCAGGGAGAGCCTTTCGACCTTCATCTGTCATTAATCCCAACGATTCAAGGCGACGGGCTCGTTCTTTATTCAATTCAGTCCACGAACTTTTTTTGCTTCTCGGAGATAGTCTTTGAGCTAATTGAGTCAGGGAAATTTTCTTTTTTTGTCCATCAATCCATCCAAAACACAAGGCTTCTTCAACAGCATCCAGATACAACAGCGTACCTGGTGTTGATTTCATACTCACAACGATCCAGCAAGAATTTTCAGTCAGGTAATGTTCTTGAAACCAAGATCTCAATTCGCTTTTTGACTTTGCTGGAAGCAGTTCATTAAGTAGCATTAGAAATTACGCTATCCAGGAATGTGTAAGCGTCGCTATTAAACTTCCAAACGATACCAAATTTATCAACCAACATTCCGAAGCAGGAAGACCAAGGCATCTCTGATAATGGCATGATCACATAGCCGCCTTCAGACAAATTAGTAAAGTAGTTTTTCATTGCCTGTTTATCATCAATAATGATACTAATGATTATATTGCTGCCTTTAACCAGCTCACCCGTTACATTCTTCATCGAAGGAAGAAGATCCGACATCATTATTTTCCCACCAGCGAATTCTAACAATGACTCCATAATCATATTTAACTCATTTTCTGGTAAAGGATAGTTTGGATCTTGTGGAAAATCCTTGAATTTCACTTTTTTTACCTCACTTGCGTTTAAAGCTTCTGAATAAAACGCGATGGCTTGCTCAGTGTTCCCATCAAAATTTAAATATGCAATAACTGACATGATAAAACCTCCTTCTTGTAATACATGAAGTGTAAGCTATAATAGGTGACAGCTAGATTGTCACCTATTATAGCTACGTTCAAAATTTATTTACCTAAAGAGGACTATCATGAACAAAATTGAAAGATTAATATCGATCATAATGATCTTGTTGCAAAAGAATGTGGTATCAGCCACCGAATTTGCGAAATTATTCAATGTGTCCAAAAGGACGATTCTACGTGATATGGAAACACTCGGATTATCTAACATTCCCATTTATGCTATAAATGGAGTGAACGGTGGATACGGGATTATGGATGAATACAAAATAGACAAACGACTTTTAAGTAGCAAAGATTTAGAAAATATACTAACTGCACTGGGTGGATTGGGAAAAATTCTCTTTAGTGACGAAATAGAATCAACGCTTAAAAAGATTGAATCGATGATAGGTTCAACGATTTCAGGAGGTACAATTCAACTGTCTTTTTATAATTGGGATGGTCGTCCTGAAATTGTCCAAATCTTAAAGACCTGCCAGGAAGCAATAGAGCAAGGAAGGTTACTTACATTCGATTATATAGATCAAAGTGGAGTCAAGTCGCAGAGACGGGTCGAGCCATACCAGCTTCGTTTTAGTGAAATGAGTTGGTATTTGAAGGGGTTTTGTTTAGATCGAATGGAATATCGAACTTTTAAATTGTCTAGAACGGATAATCTGAATATCGATATTAAAACATTTGTTGCTAGAGATTATATGACTGAACAGAAAACAGAGCAATATTATAAACCGAAACTAATTACAATTAAAGTATTGATCTCACATCGAATAAAAGATCAATTTATTGAAAGGTACGGTCACAAAAGGATTGAAGCTTACAATTCTGAACTCCTTATAGCCGAAATAGATATGCCACAAAACCACTTTGGATTTCGGTTTTTAGCTAGTTTCGGGACGGATTTGGAAATCATAGAACCTAAAGCATATGTTGAAGAGTTTCGAGAGTTTCTAAATGCTATGTTAAATAAATATTCCTAAGAGCTCATTCTTATTTATGTTGAGTGTTTCTGCTTTGTATAGGGTTGTTTCTTTTTATGAAAAGAAGGAGGTACTTAGTTATGGAAAAAGCGATCTACTTAATTACAGGCGTAATGGCTTCTGGTAAGTCAACAGTGTCGGAGCTGCTGGCTTCCAAGCTGGGAAAAGCCGTGCATCTGCGTGGTGATATATTCCGTCGCATGATTGTATCCGGCCGCGAAGACATGTCCGCTGAACCGTCGGATGAAGCAGTCCGTCAATTATATTTGCGTTATCAGTTAGCCGCAAATGCCGCAAAAACCTATTATGAGAATGGTTTTTCTGTAGTTTTGCAGGATAATTACTATGGTGCGGAATTAGTCTATATGATGGAGCAGTTAAAGGATTATCCGGTTCAGTTAGTTGTGCTGTGTCCTAAGGTAGAGGTGGTAAAAGAGCGTGAAAAGTCAAGAGGAAAGGTAGGGTACACTGGCTTTACGGTAGAGAATTTGTATTCAGACTTTTTGAAGGAAACGCCTCAAATGGGATTTTGGCTGGACAGTTCGGAGCAGTCACCTGAGCAATCAGTGAATGATATATTACAGCACTATAGATGAAAACCAATGACTAATTTCAAGTCGCAAAAAGTCACAGAATGCTCCGTATGTGTAGTTTTTCAAACTTTGTACAATGCGTAATGATCATTAAAATATGCAATAATAAAGTCCCGGAAATTTTGGGCCGAAGTAGTCAAATGTCTATCCTTCACCCAAGATAGTCCCACTGGATAGGTAGGATTAATATCCACAATTCTGACGTAAATCAAATCCAATTTTCTACAGACCGAAATTGGGAGCAGCGCGATACCCTGATTAACCTTAATAATTTCTGCCAGTAAATGAGAATCAACCTCGAATATATTCTTGGGAGTGAATCCTGCTTTTTTGCAAAGCTCGGTTGTAAAAAAGCTATATTCCTCATTATTAGCAAGGGAAATAAAAGATTCATCAGCCACTTTGCTTAGCGAAATTTCAGATTTTGTCGCAAACTTGTGAGTGGATGGTAAAACTAGCACGATATCTTCATTAATAAGGACACAACTTTCAATCTCATCGTCCGCTATAGGTGGACCTGCGATCCCCAAATCAATATCCCCTTTTTTTAAGCTTGCAAGGATGTCATTTCTAGCTCCGAGTCCTTGTTGTATATTGGTATCCGGCCACTGGGTAATGTACCTGCTGATCAATCCAGATAGGAATCTAGGATTTGAAATCGATATTTTGACGGTATGGTCAATTGCCATATCCTTCGTCTGTATTTCCATTCTTGCATTTTCAATTTCGGTGAAGATCCTGTTGACATGGTTCAAGAGGATTTTTCCGGAAGCATTCAATTGAATATTTCTTCCTTTCCGATCAAATAAGGTTGTACCCAACTCATCCTCAAGTCTCTTTATCGTCAGGCTTAAAGAAGGCTGAGCAATATTTAATTGTTCGGCAGCCTTAGAAATATGTTCTGTATAAGCGACGGTCTGAAAATATTTCAACTGAAGCAGCTCCACTATAGTGCACCTCCTATATTTATTATAATAAATGAGTTTATATATTATCATGTATTAGATTAAATGTAAATTGAGATGTAAAATGGGTTTTGTAATCATCATTTCGATAGAGAAATCAGACAACAGAATGAAGAAATTAGAGATCGGAAGGTGTCGTTCAGATGAGAAAGGAAGAAGTGGTTAAGCAATTTACAACTCCGCTGGATGCAGGGGCATTTCCTTTGGGGCCATATCGTTTTTATAATCGCGAATATCTGAACATTTTATATAGGACTGATCTGGAAAGCATAAGAAAAATCGTTCCGGAGCCATTGGAGGTTACCTCTCCGCTTGTAAGGTTTGAGATTATGAAAATGCCGGATGTAACAGGCCTTGGTTCCTATACAGAGTGTGGTCAGGTGATACCTGTGAGCTTTGAAGGGGAGGAAGGAGATTATCTCCACGCCATGTACGTAGACAGTTTTCCTGCAATCGCATCAGGCAGGGAGATAGGTGCCTATCCTAAAAAAATGGGCAAACCCAGTTTGTATGTAGATTCCGACACATTGGTTGGACTTATGGATTATGGCTCTTTGAGAGTGGCTACCGCGACCATGGGATATAAGCATTTTCCACTTGATCATTCGGAGGCGCTACAAGAGATTGTTAAACCAAATTATATGCTGAAAAAGATGCCTGGTTATGACGGATATCCAAGAATCTGTGAATTGGTCCGAAGCCAAATTACGGATATTAAAATACAAGGTGCCTGGTCAGGCCCTGCAAGACTGGAGCTATTCGCTCATGCTCTTGCGCCGATGGCAGATTTGCCTGTACTTGAGGTTGTTTCGGCTTCCCATATCATCACAGAGCTTTCACTGCCTTCTCCAACAGTTATATATGATTATTTGGCTGATGAAAAATAAACGTCATTAAAAGCAATCAAAAAGAAAAGGTAGGGGAATTCATATGAGAATTGCAATTTTAGGAGCAGGTTCCTTAGGAACCATTGCTGGTGCATATATAGCTACCGGCGGACAAGATGTAGAGTTGATCGATGTCTATCAAGCACATGTGGACGCATTAAACCAGACAGGGGCCCAAATTACTGGTACTACGGATTTTCAGGCAAAGGTGAAGGCCATTACTCCTGACGACATGTCAGGAACTTATGATCTAGTCTTGCTTCTAACTAAACAGCTATATAACGAGTCCGTTCTAAAAGATCTGTTGCCGTATTTAGATGACCAAAGTGTTGTGCTTTCCTTGCAAAACGGTATCCCTGAAGAAAAGGTGGCTTCCATTGTTGGCCGAGAACGGGTCATTGCCGGATCTGTTGAATTTGGTGCTACGTTTATTGAACCGGGAGTATCAAGACTTACAACAGAGTTCAATCGCTTTAAGCAGTACGCTTTTCAAATTGGCGAATTAAATGGTGAAACAACCGAAAGAATTCAACAGATCAAATCTATACTAGACCTTGTGGGTGGAACACATATTTCCGATAACCTGGTGGGCACGAAGTGGTCTAAATTGCTTATTAACAATGCATTTAGCGGTCTATCTGCAGCACTAAACGTGGAGTATGGCGTTGTGCTTGATCATGATATTAGTATTGTAAGTGCCGTCCGTATTGCCGATGAAACAATCAAAGTTGGACACGCAAATGGTGTGAAATTTGCCACGATGGGTGGCTTTGATATTGAATCTTTGGAAATACAAAGTGATAAGGATATCCCGGAACGAATTGAAACACTTCGGATTCTCATGGAGTCCTCCAGACTGTTAAAAGCAAGTATGCTACAGGATCTCGAAAAGCAACGACAGACCGAAATTGATTATATCAATGGAGTAGTTCCACGGTCAGCTTCAGGCAAACAAATCTCAACACCTTATAATGATATGGTTGTAAGATTAGTTAAACAAGCTGAAGAATCTCAAACTGTGCCTGATTTCGAGACTAATATTAAGTGCTTTGAAGAGCTTAACAATAACAGATGATATAAGCGATTTGTAGATCGCCAGAAAACGTGTTGAGGAGATAATTCCTCAATGCGTTTTTTTATCGCTAAACGTTTCCTTAAAGCTTAGGTCAATTGGGATAATGTCCCATAGTAGATCTCAGTAGAAACAGCAGATAATAAAAAGCAAGATCAAGTTCAAAGTTATTTGGGTTTAACTATCCACTACTACTTATGGGCAAAATAAGCTTAATCTCTCTTGTACAACTGCTAAAATTTCTTCTGGCATCTCCTTAACCTGGATATCTCCACCTAAGAAAAGCAACCAATTGGTTATTTCGGTTAATTCTTCTGCATGATGAACTTTAATAAACGTCTTTATCACGGCTGTAGTTTGGTAAGGGTTCGTATAAGAAAGTGAAAGCTTTAAAGGATGGTATTTCTTGAACTGTGCAATCGCCTTTGGACCAAGTTCAAGGACAAGGTTGATCATTTCTTCCTGCTTACTTAATCTTTCTAAAATCTTTTTCTTACTTACCTTTTTCTTCGTAGGAAAGGGTTCAATATGGGTGAGATTGTCGACAGATAAAATCCGTCTCTTTTCTTCCTCTAAGTCGAAGCCTTCAATGATCCATAGGCTTTTTTCGCGATAAAGGTGTAGAAGATAAATGGGGTACGACTTTATTTCCCTTTCTTCTTGGACGGTAACCAACAAAGAGCTTTCTATTAGAAGAAGCTGAATGAGTTTTTCCAACATAGGGTGGGGCAGGTCAGACAGATCAAGCAAGTCGGGATTATGGGGGTTGGTCCCTTCAAAAAGCAATATTTGATTTAAAAGAACAAGGTCATCTTGCTGATTTTCGGAGATGAGGCCCAGTAACTTTTCGGTTAAAGACTGACGGCTCTTTAAATAAGGGAGTTGTTGATTTCGGGTTGCCATAAAGGCGAGGAAAAGAGCTTTAATTTCATTATCCGTAAAGCGGACCGTGGGCAGGACAGAGTTGTTCATGACAAAATAACCCCCATCCCTTCCAACTTCAGCGACAAGTGGCATACCCATAGCTTCAATTTCTCGGATATCTCGAATAGCAGTCGAACGAGAGATGTTAAATTCCCGCATGATTTCAGAAATGGTAAAGTGAGCACGGTTGTTAATATATCTCATGATGATATTAATCCGTTCAACTTTTTTCATGGTTTCCTCCTAAACAGTATCATAATTTGACAGGATTTAAGGTTATTATAAACCCATCAAGTGAAAAGACAAATGCATTGATAAATTTAAAGAGGATGGTGTTACGAATGAGTAATTATAATTTTGAAGAAAAAGACAGCTTTATCGTTTTGGGTATTGGAACGGAGCTTAAGAGCAACTACACAGACTATGCTGGTATTAACAAAGAAAAGGCTGATTTTTGGTCGGCTGTGAAAGAAGATGGAAGTCTGGACTCTTTAAAAGCAATAGCGACAAATGACTATATTTTTGCCGTGAACGAAGCGGTGAATAACAAGATGATGCATTATGCTGGCGTCATGACAGAAGAAACACTGCCAGAAGCAACCAGAGTGATCCAATTCCCTAAAGGTGAGTACCTTGTCGTTAAAGGGGAGGGGGCAACATCTGATGAGTTAAGTAATAACCTTACTGGCGTTGCTTTTGGTCAAGTCCTTCCAACGGAAACGAATTATGCTTATGTCGGTGGGCCAAATACTACGGTTGAGATGGGACAACGAAACGGCTTGGTATTTGGTGAAATATGGATTCCTGTTGTTAAGAAATAAACTTGAAGGAGAGATCGGAATGTCGTCGTATATCGTTGATTTTAAAAATGTGTCTACGGTCGGATTAGAGTCGTCACCAGTAGCAGCAGCGCTTGCAGGTTTGCGTGCGAATGAGGCCCGTTATTTTATGAACAAATATAAGCATGAATTTACGGTTGTTCCTGCTAGCGAAAGTCAGGACACCCTTGACTATGTAACACGAATTTTGAAGGAAGAACGTGATATTGAGTTTGCAGCCAAGTCCTTGGAAACATCAGCTTTTCAAGTAGAAAACATTCGATTTTCCTACGTCTTTTATGAAGATGGTCTTGGACTCAATGTCATGTATACGGTGGATGACCCTAAGAAGCGGGCCGTGGGTTTTAAGCTTTCTGAGGGGATGGAAGTTCCAGCGGAGTTGGAAGGCAAGTTTAAGTTTGCCAGACAGAAATCTAAGTTAGCTGGAACCATTCGGGGCTCATTTTTTGTAATCAAGAGAGAGTATTGAAGTGGGCAAAAGCGCATGTGGGTAAAGCAGAGCATAGCCCCATTGAAAGTCGCTGGTTTAGCGGCTTTTTTTGCTTTATCGGTGCAGCTAGCTTTGGAGAATTTCTTTCTTAGTTTCATCTAAAAAAGCAGATAGCGCCGGTGTAATGAGGGTGTCTTTTCGTTTAACAAACATGGTCGTTACTGAAGAATACTTCTCCGGTAAGGAGTGGCAGGTTACCTTGTCACTTACTTCATAATCCGCAATGATGGAATAAGGAAGTAAAGTAATACCCATACCTGCACTAACACAAGCAATTATCGTTTCGAGGGTTCCAAATTCCATTAATTTCACAGGCAATAATCCTTCTTCTTGTAAGAGAGTGTTAAGCTTGGCTCGGTATGAACATCCTTTGGGAAAAACCAGCATCGTATGATTTTGTAACTCATGAATCGATTGTATCCGGGGATGCTTGGGTGAAGTAACAAGAACAAGCCTCTCTTCAATGACTTTATCTTGCGTGAGATATGGGTGTTCTATCGGACCGGAAACAAAAGCTCCATGCAGTTCATAATGTAGGACTCCATGAAGCAGCCTTTCTGTTGGCCCTGTAACTAAAGAAAAATCTACATTCGGATATTTCAAATGATATTGCGCGAAAACGGAAGGCAGCCGGACTGCTGCAGTTGTTTCCATAGAACCGATAATGAGAGGACCTGAAGGAGTGGAGCTGCTTCCTACGGCGGCTTTGGCTTCGTTAATGGTATTTAGAATCTTTTCGGCGTAACCTACTAAAACTTGTCCAGAAGGAGTAAGCGTAACTCCCTTTTTGTGACGGTAAAATAAGACGGTCTGAAGATCGGCCTCTAACTGTTGAATTTTGTGTGTAACATTGGATTGAGCATAATTTAGTTTTTTTGCTGTTTTGGAAATACTTCCTTCATGAGCGGTTTGGATGAAAATCTCCAGCAAGTGAATATCCAAGTTGACCCTCCTTTAGAAAACAATCTATCTGAAATCATGATATATAACATCTGATTTACGGATTATACAAGATGGATAAACTCAATGTAAACTATAAAAGAATGGAATCCGAATTGATGAGGAGGGAACCTCGATGTCTATTCAATTAAACAGTAAGTTCTGTGAAAGCTTCAATATTCGTTATCCAATCGTTCTTGCGGGGATGGCGGGAATTGCAAACATGGCACCCCTGGTCGCTGCGGTTTCTAATGCAGGTGGGTTAGGGACGTTAGGCGCTGCCTATTTGAGTCCTGAGGAACTAAGAGGAGCCATACACGAGATTAAAAAACGGACGCAAGCACCGTTTGCCATAAATATTTTTGCTCATGTTGGACCGGATCACTATACGAATTTTGATGCGGTAAACGAAGAGTTGACCCCGATTCGAGAATCCTTGGGTGTGAAGCAGCATGCTCAAGATGAAATACGTACACCCAATCATTTTGAGGAACAGTTTGACATCTTGCTGGACGAAAAAGTTTCGATTATTAGTACAACGTTTGGATTATTTTCCGAGCATCATATGCAGAAGGCAAAATCGTTAGGGATCAAAATTAGAGTAAGGTCACCACGGTAGAGGAAGCCATTCAAGCGGAGAAGCGCGGATGTGATGTCATCGTTGCACAAGGTAGTGAAGCAGGAGGGCATCGAGGAACTTTTGATGTATCATCTCAGCCTAGTGGAGCAAATATCGGAACCATGGCACTAGTCCCACAAATTGTAGATCACGTTCATATTCCAGTCATTGCTGCCGGCGGAATTATGGATGGCAGAGGACTGGTGGCTTCACTCGCTTTAGGAGCTCAAGGTGTACAAATGGGAACTCGTTTCTTAACATCAGTTGAGTCTGGCGCACATAAGGTATATAAACGTGCATTGCTTGATAGCACAGAGGAAAGCACCGTAATTACAAATGCCTTTTCTGGCCGGCCGGCGCGTGGCATCAAGAACGACTTTATACAACATTGGGAAGCATCCAGTATTAAGCCGCTAACCTTTCCTACCCAAAATACATTAACTCGCGAGATTAGAAATGCTTCAGCTAAGCAAAATAATCCCGAGTATATGGCCCTTTGGGCAGGTCAGGGAACGAGAATGTTAACAGATAACCAATCTGCAGGCGATATCATCAATCAAATTGTAGAAGAAGCCAGAAATATAATTTAGTTGGGATTATAATTTCACATCCAGCGAATAACGATCGCGAAGTACTGATAAATGGTGAAGCTCATGTCCAACCAAAATATAGGCGATCGATCGAGCTGAAGCAGGATTATCACTGACGATCCCTCTACAGAGCCAAGCTTCCGGCGTGAGGTGACGGAGCATAAGAATGGTAGAACGGCGTGTGACGACATATTCTTCGTTCAAATCGGCTACGGTATACGCGTTAAAAGGTTGGCTCTGCATAAGCACGTCCTGATCGTAGCCAGGATGATTCGCTTTGTCACCTCTGGCGATGCGAAGCAATCGACTACTCATGATGCGTTCGTTATCCAAAAGGTGGCCGATGACCTCCTTCACGCTCCATTTGCCTTCGGCGTAACGATAGTTTGCTTGCTCCTCTGTTAATGAAGAAAGCAAAGTTTGTACGATGTTGGCCTGCTGCTCTAACTGTTCGATGATGTTCCCTTCAGGAACAAGCTGGATGTACCCTTCATAAAAAGCTGCATACTCCTCTGTAGTCGGTCTTTCAACCATGTAAATGCCTCCTTTGGGATTCTTAGATCTGGAATATATTGTAGCATATATCTTACTTCAAGCATTGAATAGGCCCCTCCGCTTTATGGATGGAAGGGCCTATTTCATGTGATTTGCAAAGTTATATGGTTGGGTTGTTCCACGATCAATCCGTACGTCGTATCCCTTTTTGTTGAACAAATTTCTCCAAAGTCGAAAAATCCTCAGTCACTTCTTTGAATGGCAGCGTATCCAGCACCTGTTCCCGGTAACTCTTTTTTGCCGCTGCGCTGAGACGGGAGTCGAGTATGCTGAGTATGCCAAGATCCGTTTCACTGCGAATCAAGCGTCCCGTTCCTTGCCTTAACCGGAGAAGCATATCCGGTACAAACACCTCCATGAACGAATTCTTCGTTACAGATGCCTTATATTCATAAATAGGGTCTGAAGGAACAGGGAAGGGCAGCCGGAAAATAATGACCTGTGACAGGTCAGAACCCTCGATATTCACGCCTTCCCAGAATACACCGGTACCCAGGAGCACACCTTTGCTTTTCCTGAATTCGGCGATGACACTGTCCTGGGAAGATCCTTCTTTTTGAACATGAACTGCCCCTTTATATTCATCAGGCCTTGAAATCAGCTTCTTATGAATGTATTTCATGTCTTCCTTTGCTGAAAAAAGGACGATTGTTCTTCCTTGTGTTAAATTACAGAGTTGAACCAATTCGTTGTAGGCTGCTTCAAGATAGTTTTCGCGCTGATCATGGTGGTAATATGGAACTTTGTTGGAGATGTACATCATGGTATGGTTGGTGTAATCAAAAGGGGAGGATTTTCGATCCATAAAATCCCCCTTATAACCGAGGGACTGCGTCAAATAAGAGTATTGTTCCTCCAGCGTATCCCCACCTTGGCACAGCGTTGCCGATGTTAGGATAACAGGCGCTTTGCCATTAAATAAAGCATACTTCAGAAATTGGCTTATATCTTTGGGACAGATGCTGATTGTGGCTACTCCCAAGGGACTGCTTGCCCATATGAGATAGTTATCCTCTATTTCAGCCAAAACATGGATGAGGGTAATAAGCCCGTTTATAGCTTCAAAAGTGTCATCAATCTCCCGTTCGTGACGGGAGGTCAAAATGGAAAGGCGAAGACTAAGATCTTTCAAATCGTTCGAGACTTGGTTTAACGGTATACCTTTTATTTCCGACACTTTTATACGGTCGCTATCCTGCTTCGCATGGTGGAGCAGATCCGCGTTTATCTGTTGGAAGATTCGTTCAACACATTTTTTTATAAACTTGGATTGTGAGAAGAGACTTTTATCCCCGGACTGCTTCGTTAGAAGCTGTACAGTATTATCCAGAATGCGGCTGATTCCCCGATAAGTAAACTCAAGCGTTCTGGCATCTCGAACTTTTGCTTCCAGATTATGCGCTTCATCAATGACGATCAGAGCCGGCTGTTCTGAGATGATACTCTTGGTTCCTTCTTTTTTCTTCATCAAATCCCGTATGAGCAGGTCCTGGTTCACAATAATAAAATCAATCTCATGAGCCTTTGCATTTAATTTAGCTCTCATATCGTAAAACAAGCACGCATTTTTATGATGGCAACGTTCAAATTTGCAATCATTTACGGAAAAGTTGGACCATTCGGCATCACTAATTCCAGCTTTAATATCCGCTCTTTCATCAATTTCAAAATCTAAAATGCGCTGGGCAAGGGTAGACAGTGAGGAGTTCGGATTATCAGGCCTGCTCCATTCCGCGGCCCTACTTCGGCACGCATACTGCCCCATACCTTTCCCAACGACAGAGCGAACTGTTGTGAAGCCCAACCTGCTACCAATGACTCTTAAATCTTTATGTATCTGTTCCGAAAGCTGAATGGAGGATGTAGCTATAATGACCGGTTTCTGCGACATTTGATTCATGAGCAGGCTCGGTATCAGGTAGCCAAAAGACTTGCCGATTCCGACACCAGCTTCAATCATGGCGTTATGCCCGTGGATATAAGCATCGGCTATATCGAGAGACATTTCTTGCTGCCCGATTCGCTCTCTAAGACCAATTCGAGGGAACCGATCATAGATTCGGAAGATGGCGTTAACCAAAGACCGTTCGATTTCCTTTTTTGATTCCCGTTTATTTATCTTATAGAGATCATTTAACCAGTTAATAACGAGCGCCCCCCTTCCAAATGAAAGATCCTCCTGTAGGAATTTTTTAGTCAAACTGTAATTATCTTAGATGGTGAGATAACAGTCAAGTGTTCATAGGTGTTAATCATGTACCCAAGCGATAATAGCAGCGACCCAACGCAACAAAACATACATCAATAGCGTCTATTCTTCTTACAAAGAACATCAACAGGAGTGAAATAGATGCAACTAAAAATGATGGCGATATTCGGTGCTGTTCTCGGCTCTATGCTCATATGGGCAGGAAGTGCAGATGCGGAAGAACGTTTTACCGATCTTCAGCATTCGAAGTGGGCAGAAGACGGTATCGAGTATATGGCCGAACGAGGAACGGTCGCAGGATATGGAAATGGAATATTTAAGCCCCAAGGGCTGGTAACAAGGGCGCAAGCCGTCACGTTTATGGTGCGAGAGCTTTATCCTCAAGAGCTGGAGAAACCAGTGGAAGGTACAACGACTTATTCGGATGTTCCGACAACTCACCCCTTTTATCGGGAAATCGCGTTAGCATCAAAAAACGGACTTGCCAGCGGATTTCCTGGCGGCTCCTTCCGTCCGGATGCACCGCTTAGCCGTGCCGAAACTGCAGCATTTCTTACGCGTGCGTATTCACTCTTGGAAGGCAAGCAACCAGCTAATTGGTCAGATACAAAACAACATTGGGCTGAAGCGCCTATTCTGATCTTGAGCTCCAACGGCTTGGTCGGCGGATATTCGGATGGTACTTATCGTCCGAATCAAACGGTCACGCGAGCGGAATATGCTGTATTTATGTCACGAGTGATTCGGTTCGAACGTGAAGCAGCCATTCGTACACAAGATTGGGACAAGCTGATATCCTATATGACCGTAAGCGAGCAAGTCGGCCAGATGCTTATGCCTGACATTAGGCAATGGAACGGTAAAGTGACTACGACCGTTCATGAAGGGCTGAAACGCAGCATTCATGATCAAGATTTGGGCGGGCTTATTCTTTTCGACAAAAATATTGTAGATATCAGGCAGCTTACAACATTCACACATGACATGCAAAGGGAAGCCGGCGACATTCCTTTATTTCTTAGCATCGACCAAGAAGGAGGCGTCGTTAAGCGGATACCGGGCGGGACGAATCTGCCGGGGCAAATGGCGCTTGGCGCAACGGGAGATACAGCTCTAGCTGAAGCGGCTGGTCAGTTGACAGGAGAGGAGTTGAAGGCACTGGGGATACAGATCAACTTTGCGCCAGTGCTAGACATTAACAGCAATCCAGACAACCCAATCATTGGCATACGATCGTTTGGCTCAGACGCGGATTTGGTGACGCGGCTTGGTCTCGCAACGATAAAGGGTCTACAGCAATCCGGGGTGATCGCGGCAGTCAAGCATTTCCCAGGGCATGGGGATACGACCGTAGACTCACATCTCGGTATGCCTGTGCTAACACATAACCGCGCACGGCTTGATGCGGTAGAATTAAAACCATTTCGGGATGCGATTGAGAACGGGGTCGAGATGATCATGACTGCACACATTGCTTTCCCGGCCATTGATAACGAGCATGTCACTTCACTCAAAGACGGAAAGAGTGTGCCCATACCTGCCACCTTATCCAAAAAGGTGCTGACCGGACTGCTTCGGGGGGAGCTGGGATACGAAGGTCTGATCATATCTGACGCTTTTACCATGAATGCGATTGCGGAGCATTTTGGGGAGAATAAAGCCGTGGAACGTGCTGTTTCCGCAGGTGTTGATATCATCCTTATGCCAAAAGATCCGGCAGTTGCACATCAAACGCTCGTGAACGCAGTGAAGAGCGGGAAGATCCCGGACAAAACCATTCATGCTTCAGTGAAGCGAATTCTGGAGCTGAAAGCCAAATATGGTTTGTTTGAACGCAGCCAGACTCTAGCCCAAAAGTTAACCGAGCTTAACGGTGTCATTGGATCGAAGCAGCATCGTTCGGTGGAGCAGGAAATTGCCGAGCGAGCGGTCACCGTATTGGCCAGCCGTGAGGGTGTACTTCCGGATCAAATTCAACAAGGCGACCGGGTCGTTATTCTCGCAGCCGAACAGGAACAGGCAAAGCAGCTTGAAAAGCAACTGAAACAAGCTGCAAGTAACCTATCCCTGAAGACAGAAATTTCTCTTATTGGACAAGGGAAGACGAATGAAGCTCTCCAGGCGATTGGACAGGCCGACTACGTCATTCTCGCTTCTTACCAGTTCCGTAACGTGGCCAGTGAGTTCGGTTGGTCCGATTATCAAACCTTGATTGATACGATGAACAGGCGTAATCAGCGTTACTCCCTATTGTCGCTTGGTAACCCGTACGAGATGATTTATTTGCAGAATGTGCGTTCAGGGCTTGCCGTCTATGGAAAGCAGGAGCCCAATACGACAGCAGGGATCAAAGTGCTGGTTGGCCAACGGAAAGCTGAGGGCAAGTTACCGGTGAGAACGGATTAAAACATTATTAATGATGTTGAAAAAGACTGATTCCAAATATGGATCAGTCTTTTTGGTATTTTGATCTTTGGTTCCGCCGGTCATGCTATCCCTCATGTAATTCCTCGCTACCTACAAAATAAGGAGTAGAGTTATAATTAACTTAATCTGGAGGTGGTAACGCGTGAGATTAGAAGAAATGTTCACGGTACATGTGAACATTGGAAATCATTCGAATTACAGCGTGGATGATTCTGTTGTCATGATTACATTTACAGGGAATGTGACCGGAAAGTATTTTGAGGGAATGGTGCTTGATGGAGGGGTAGATACTCAAATTACTGTTATAACCCCGATCATATGAAATCCAAATCGATAGTAACCAGACCTGAATTGGAATAAGGATGGGAAGTTTCATAGTCGTCTTTCTTTTGTTCTGCATTCAATCCCAAGTGACATCTCCTCTGAATTATCTTTTTTCATTTACATAGACACATTTTTTTACTTTTCATCAAATCTTTTTTTACTCATGGTTCAATGACGACGACCCAGATATTTTGATTCGGTATTATTACGTGGAAGCAGTGCTAACAAAAGTAATAGAATAATTTGGAATTATAGGATAAGATATGTGCATCTGAACAAAAAGGAGCGAATTTCAAATGACTAACAAGGTGATTGTGCTTTAGGTTCACAGAAGGATATTTGCGTAACAAAGATTCCTTTTGTGGACATTGCATTGCGGGAGATCGTCCCGACAATGTTTACTGGAGGAGATCATTATTAACTTTAACGAAGCTGTTAACATCAGCAATACGCACGTACTGGAATTGGTATGCGAGCTGTTTTATCTGGAGGGTTACAACATTCAGCTTATTCCACCTCATGAGGGTGGGCGGAATGTCGTTTATACCTGTGAGCAAGAGGGGCGTGAATCGCTCATACTCCGAGTGTCTTTTTTGCCTGACAGAAAGCGGGAAGATTACATTGCCGAACTGGAGTATGTCCGTTATTTATTTGAACACGGGGCAAGTGTCTCGAATGTAGTCAACTCGAAAAAGGGCCATCTGTTAGAAGAAATCACTTATAATCATCATACGTTTTTTGTCAGCCTGTTTAACAAGGCCAAGGGAAAGTTGCTGGTAGAAAATAATTATCAGTACCGAGAAGGTGTTCCACTTACCGAATACTATTATAATAGCGGCAAAGTTTTGGGCAAAATGCATCAGCTATCCAAAAGCTATGTACCCGTTCATCGCCGGCATCATTTTTTTGATAATTACAAAGGTGAATATATCAATAACTTGATACCTGAATCATTCTCGCTGCTTAAGGAGAAGATGGTCGAACTGCTGAATACTTTAAAAGGTTTGGATACAAACCAGGAAACATTCGGGATGATCCATTTCGATTATAATGATGGGAATTACTCAATCGATTTTGATACCGGTCAAATCACGGTGTATGATTTTGATAATTCCTGCTTCGGTTGGTATATGTATGATCTGGCAGATCTATGGACACACGGTGTGGGCTGGATACAATTCGAACCTGACGCCGGTAAACGCAAAGCGTTCATGCATGATTATTTTGAAACTGCCCTCGCTGGTTATACTTCCGAAACCAAGATCGAAGATTCGATGTTGGAGATGCTGCCTTTATTTATTCAAGTTACCCTTTTGGAGAATATCCTAGGTCAATTGGAGGAAATGCAGCATACTGGTGAAGAACCGGAAGATAACGAAGAAGTGTTGTATCTCATTAAATGTCTGGAAGAGGATATACCGTACAGGGGATTTTTCCATGACATATATTCGAGTGAAGCACCATTTACGTTATGAGAAACGCTGAAGTGACTTACACCTGAAGCATGAATAACCAGTGACTAACCAAATGTGGAGGCAGCCGGCATAGACCGGTTGCCTCTTTGTTTAGCTATGGCACTCTATTCAAATTTGGAAGGAGGCACGTTGTAAAATTTTTTAAATGCTTTGGAGAAGGTGAAGGGATCGGGATAGCCCAGAAATCCGGCAATTTGCTGGACCGTATATTTTTTCTCATACAGATAGTCCCGTGCCCGGTTCATCTTGATTTGATTGATGTACTGTCCCGGCGTAATACCCAGAATTTTCTTGAACAAAGAAATAAAATATTTCTCAGAGACACCGGCAATGGCTGCAAGCTCGTTAACTCGGATGGCACGATGCAGATTCGAATCCACATAAGGGAATACGTTCTGCAGAACCTCCAGACTTCCTTCCGTTTTCCTCGATTTTCGGTCTTTTAGAAATTCACCATTATACAGACCTTGCCCGTGCAGCTCCAATATTTTTGCAATGACGAGAAGCAGAGAAGCTTTCAAATAGAGCGGACTTCCGGAAGCGCCGCTGTCCTGCTTGAACCTTAGATAGGACGAGGTGAACAATGTTGATTCCTCCCTAACCAGGTTGCCAGGTACAATGCCCGGCAGTTGAAACTCGCCCAGAATTCGCTTTTGCTCAGCAATGCTGAAATCAAAGTGCATGTATATAAATCGGCACAGCTCTCCAGTCGTGGAAGCCAGATAGGGCATATCCGGATAAAAAAATACAATGTCACCCGGGTCCGCCATATGTTCGATCCCATCGATGGTGATCTGGACGGAGCCTGCTGTAATAAACCACAGATCATAATCGGAATGAGACTTGTGCTCCATCCAATTGCTGTCGTGAGTTTGTTCTAAATAAGAGCTCATGCGAAGTGTGATATACTCCGAAAGTTCGTCCATTATACTCATATTTACTATTCCTGCATGCGTCTGATCCAACTCATCACCCCTCCACTTTATGACATCCTTCATTTTTTTAATAATCTAGCAAAGGATTTATCTCTTGTTAACTATCGTACCATATGACATGTTTTGAAAACTATCACACATTCCGATTCCAGCCCACTCACCTATAATGAATTTATATCGTTACGAGGAGGGTTATTGATGAATGCTACAAACACACAACATCCAAAGGTAGTTGTTATTGGGGCGGGCAGCCTGTTTTTCGGTCGTCAGTCCATCTGGCAGATGGTTCACTCACCATACTTGAACCAGGGAACTTTGGCTTTAGTGGATACGGACGAGGAGCGGCTCTCGAAAATGGTAACACTTGCAGAGAGGGTCGCCCGGGAAAACAATGTATCCTTAAAGATTGAGGGCTCGGTAGACCGAAGACAAGTGCTGCCGGGAGCGGACTTCGTTGTGCTTAGCTTTGCAGAGCAATCAGTCAAATACCGGGGAATTGACTGCCAAGTCTCTCTAAAATACGGCATTCGCATGTGTTCTGGCGATACGATTGGCCCGGGTGGAATCTTTAGGGCGATGAGAGAGCTTCCGGTTATTATGGAATGCGCCAGAGACATTGAAGAGCTATGTTCTGATGCCTGGGTAATTAATTATATTAATCCGTCTACCGTTCATGGCATCGCACTACATCGCTATGCTCCGAAGCTAAAATCGTTTGCCCTGTGCGATAGTCATCATATGCCGCATAAGAAAGCCTATTACGCTGTAAGAGCTGGAATCATCGAAAAGAC
This sequence comes from Paenibacillus taichungensis, assembly GCF_050994985.1. Lineage (NCBI taxonomy): Bacteria > Bacillati > Bacillota > Bacilli > Caryophanales > Paenibacillaceae > Paenibacillus > Paenibacillus taichungensis. The sequence continues at coordinate 2,034,594 of NZ_CP194720.1, forward strand.
AGACGAGTTCACCAATGAAATCGATCAGAAATTCGATTTCCGCATCGCTGGCGTCAATCATTTCACTTGGCTGCTTAAAGCGGAATTCGAAGGGAAAAATGTGATGCCCCTAATCGCGGAAGCCATGCGCAAAATGGCAGGTGATGAGAACAACGGCGGTGATCGCGGAGCAAAAGCTATTTTTAATGATGCGATTACCTACGAACTGTATGATATTTTCGGAATCATCCCCACTTGCACGGCGCATACGAAGGAATACGTTCGATATTGGCAAGGTCTCGGCAAGACTACAGACGCAATTCCGCCATTATCCATCTGGGAGACAGAGGACAGGTATCAGCGTCACGACGAAATGTGGCGTCAGGTTGATGACTTTCTTGAGGGGAACATCCCGATTACCGATTACATGAGCACCTTTGGCCCAGACCATGCGACTGATATCATTGAGAACATGGTAGGGAATTTGGGGAAGAAGTTTTTCATCAATACGCTTAATCAAGGCGCGGTAACCAATATGAATGCCGATTCGTTCCTGGAAGTGCTGTGCGATGTGGGAATGGATGGAGTTAAGCCAGTTCATGTAGGCGAGATGCCGCGTGGAGTAAGAGGAATGCAAGAACTTGTACTGGATACACATGAGCTGACGGTCGAAGCTGTTCTGGAGCAGAGCTACGAGAAGCTGAGAAGGGCGATGCTCACCGATCCGCTCGTGAATTCCATCAGTGACGCGGACAAGATCATTCATGAATTGTTGGAACTGGAGCGTGATATGATTCCCGACGTCTGGTACAAGGACAGACTGCAGTATACCTAAGGTATAGATAATGATAAAAGATCACGTTGACCTTCTGAAGGAAACTACGTGGTCTTTGATTTTATTAATAAATTTTAGTTCATTTGAAAAGTTAAATAGGTATAAAAATAGCTTATCTTAGAAGGGATTTATGACCATTGGATAATAATGACATTGACATCTGTGGCGTTTTCTAAAATAATAAATGTAATTGAATACTGGTACCTTTAATTCAGTCCAGAGAGGCTGGCAAGGGCAGCGGATTTTATAATCACGCGTGAATCAGGGCATATCCCCACAGGGATGCTCTGCGTCTTCGCGCGGATTATGATGCAAAAAGAGGCTACTTGTCAGTGTGTAACTTGACGAGTAGCCTCTTTTTTCTGCTTTTTTTTGGTATCAGATACACTTTAAGCTGGAGGTATTCTGATGAGCAAACAAGATCAAGAGTTTTCATGGCAAGAGGTGCCAAAAACGCAGAGAAATCATTTTTGGAAGACGTTATCCGTCATGTTGGGTTTCACCTTCTTCTCGGCGAGTATGTTGGCAGGGGGTACGCTTGGAGTCAGTTTGACGTTTATGGAGTTCATTGGCATCGTGCTTGCTGGCAATTTGGTGCTCGGTATCTATACAGGGGCACTGGCACATATCGCTGCCAAGACGGGTCTTTCCACACATTTACTTGCTAAATATGCGTTTGGTGCGAAAGGATCGTACCTGCCATCGTTCCTGCTTGGCTTTACACAGGTCGGATGGTTCGGGGTAGGCGTGGCTATGTTCGCAATTCCGGTTGCCAAAGCGATGGATTGGAACGTGTACCTGTTAATCTTGCTGTTTGGTCTTGCTATGACGGCATCTGCCATCTTCGGTATGAAGTCGCTCGTCATCTTGGGTTATATCGCGGTTCCGGCTATTGCTATTCTCGGCGGTTACTCCATGTTCGAAGGTGCAGGCTCGCTGGGAGGTTTGCAAGGATTGCTCGATTACACGCCGACAGAGACACTCACCGCGGCAGCAGCATTGACCATTTGTATCGGTTCATTCATTAGTGGCGGAACGCTGACGCCCGATTTTGCCCGATTTTCCCGGACGTCCAAGCAGGCGGTTACCGCAACAGTTATTGCCTTCTTCCTTGGGAACTCGCTTATGTTCCTGTTCGGGGCAGTTGGTGCAATGGCATATAACCTGGCAGATATCTCGGAGGTCATGTTCCTGCAAGGCTTGCTCATTCCCGCGATCATCGTTCTTGGACTGAATATCTGGACAACCAACGATAACGCCTTGTACGCCTCCGGATTGGGTTTTGCCAACATCACTAAAATTTCGAAAAAGTTCTTCGTCATCGTAAACGGCATTGTGGGTACAGTATTTGCCATGTGGATGTACAACAATTTCGTCAGCTTCCTGAATGTGCTGGGCGCGGCGGTACCGTCCATTGGGGCCATCATCATCGCGGACTACTTCTTCGTGAAGCGCAGAAACTATAAACCGTTTGCCGAGATGAGCTTCAAAACTGTAAACTGGGTAGCGATGGTGGCTTGGGCCATCGGCGTTGCGTTTGCTCAGCTGGCTCCAGGAGTAACACCACTCAATGCACTGCTCGGTACGGCGGTGGCCTACATCGTGTTGATGCTGATCGTTCCTAACAAAGAATCCAACAAAGAAAAGGGGAAAATAAATGATTATACAGAACGCAAAATTGCGGGGTAAAGAAGGTCTATGGAATATCCTTGTCAAGGAAGGAAAGTTCGAACAAATTACGCAGGAGCTGCAAGCCACTGCAAATGAGGAAATACTTGACGTCAACGGTTCACTTGTACTGCCACCATTCATTGAACCCCACATCCATCTGGATACAACGTTAACGGCTGGCGAGCCGGAATGGAATTTGAGCGGAACGCTATTTGAAGGCATCCAACGTTGGTCGGAACGCAAAGCATTCTTGACACATGAAGATGTTAAAACCCGCTCCAAAACAGCACTGAAATGGCAGATGGCGCAGGGGATCCAACATGTTCGGACACATGTGGACGTTACAGATCCAAGCTTGACGGCAGTCAAAGCGATGCTTGAAGTAAAAGAAGAGATGGCACCATACATCGACATCCAGCTTGTGGCTTTCCCACAGGAAGGTATTCATTCCTATCCAAACGGTGCAGAACTGCTGGAAGAGTCACTGAAAATGGGCGTTGACGTGGTCGGCGGCATTCCGCACTTCGAATTCACGAGAGAATACGGCGTTGATTCGATGAAGGTTGCATTTGACCTTGCCGAAAAATACGACCGTCTGATCGACATCCATTGCGACGAGATCGATGACGAGCAATCCCGATTCGTAGAAGTCGTTGCCAAGGAAGCCTACGAACGCGGTCTGGGCTCTCGCACAACGGCAAGTCACACAACGGCGATGGGGTCTTACAATGACGCATATACGTACAAATTGTTCAGATTGCTGAAGATGGCTGACCTCAATTTCGTCTCCAATCCGTTGGTCAACATTCACCTGCAAGGACGCTTCGACACGTATCCAAAAAGAAGAGGTCTGACTCGCGTCAAAGAGCTGCAGGAAGCTGGTCTTAACGTATGTTTCGGTCACGATGATATCTTTGATCCATGGTATCCGCTTGGAACGGGCAACATGCTCCAAGTACTGCACATGGGTATTCATGCTTCGCAGTTGCTGGGCTATGATCAAATCGTTAATTCGGTCGACCTCATTACGAAAAACAGCGCAAGAACGTTGCATATTGAGGATGCATACGGAATTGAAGTAGGAAAACCCGCCAACTTCATCGTTCTTGAAGCAGAGAACGAATACGAGGCTGTTCGAAAACAGGCTGGTGTACTGTACTCGTATAGAGGTGGCCGCAAAATCGCGGAAACAAAACCTCGAGATATGTCCATCATTCTTGAAGGTGGTTCGGAGAAAGTTACGTTCAATAAATAATTAAATGAGAAGTGCGATGCATCAACCATAGCCTACGCATTAGTCAAAAAATCCCCTCAGGGTGGACAGGTCAATAGAGATTCCATGATTGTGGACTCTTCCTGTACAAAAGAGGGGATTTTTGGTGTTCCGATTTTGAAAGACGAGAGAGAGGGTACCTTACAATGGAGCTGTGACGGCATTTATTAATTTGCATACGCCTGCCTGTAATTGAACATCTGACAAATGTGCAAATGATAAATAGATACCATACTTCGTACCGTCAGACGTTGAACTGCTGACTTCTGAGTATACAACCCCTTCTGATCTAGCTGATGCCCGAAAGACTTCATAAGTGGACGCATTACCTCGCCACCAGCCAAACACGTGCAGCCCCGCTTCATTTTCTACCCAATCAAACCATGTAGAGAGTTGTTGGTTCAAAAGTTTGAGTAACAGATGAAATTTGCGACTGTATAAACGATTCATCCTACGCAGATGACGCTCATATTGTCCGCTTGTCATAAATGCTGCTAATGCCCGCTGTTCGATCAGATTGACAGGTCTTGGCTCGTATAATGCCTGTGCTTTTCTAAAGGTGTCTGCCAAGGTGGGGGGAGAACCACGTAACCAAGCCGTACTTCCAAAGGCAAGGTTTTCGTGAAGCTGCCAAGGTAGATTACGCGTCCCGCTTTATCCAATGTTTTCAGTGGTTCAACATGCATTCCGCGATATCGGAATTCACTATCATAATCATCCTCCACAATCATAGCATCATGACGATGTGCCCAATCCAGCAAAGTTTGTCTGCGTTCAAGGCTGAGCATTTCGCCGGTTGGAAATTGTCGTGATGGCGTGACAAACAACATACGTGCATCCCAGTTTTGGGGTACAACGCCTTGACCATCGAGACTGGCTTCAATCAAATTTGCACCCGCAGCCAAAATGGCTTGTGAAATTCCGATATAACAAGGACTTTCCGTCACTACATGATCCCCAGGATCTGCAAGTAATTGAGTGAGTAGAGCTATAGCTTGCATAGAGCCGGCAGTCACTGCAATGTGATCTGCATCGACTTGAATCCCCCGCATCCGCCGAAGGTAGGCAGCAATGGCTTCTCGCAATTTCGGCTCTCCTGTTGAACTAACAAGAGCAGAGGTTGTTTCTATGTGATGCTCCCGATGCCGTATCTCAGCATACAATCGATTGTTCCATTCATCGTAAGGGAACTTGGAGAAATCAGGCTGGTATTTGCTAAAATCAATAACTTCGTCGCTTTCTATTCTGGAATTACTTGTTTGTGCATTGGTATGTGAATTCCTTTGAGTTGTGTGCTGTTCAAACTGCTGAATACGATTCCCCCAGGCTGATAAGTGATGAGTGCATGCTTTCTCGGTGGACGCATCATTGCTTAAATCCAACTGATAAGCAACAAAGGTTCCTCTCCCATGCTCGGAATGAATATAACCTTGAGCAGTCAACGTATCATACACCTGATTCACTGTTCCGCGGGAAATGTGATACGTCGCAGCTAACTCTCGTGTAGATGGTAACTTCTCGCCATGCACCAGGTTACCTTCTTGAATAGCATCACGAATTGCTTGATAGAGAGCCTTCATCTTGGTATATTTTCGGTTCAAATATGAACTGTAAGCTACATGAAATTGCATATGCCCTCCAGAGGATAATTTAGAAGTGGTACAATAAAAACCGAAATTATTGGATCTTTTTAGTTGTCCATTCTCATTTTATACTAAACCATAGGTTGAAGTGAAACAATAAATTTAATTAGGAGGAATACAATCATGCAAACAGGTACAGATCGTGTAAAAAGAGGAATGGCTGAGATGCAAAAGGGCGGCGTCATCATGGACGTCATGAATGCAGAGCAAGCTAAAATCGCTGAAGCGGCAGGGGCAACAGCTGTTATGGCTCTTGAGCGGGTACCTTCCGATATTCGCGCAGCTGGCGGTGTAGCTCGTATGGCAGATCCAACCATCGTGGAAGAGGTTATGAAGGTTGTATCTATTCCAGTTATGGCCAAGGCGCGTATCGGTCATTACATAGAAGCCAAAGTGCTTGAATCTCTAGGTGTGGACTATCTCGATGAAAGTGAAGTTCTTACGCCTGCAGACGAAGTGTTCCATATTGATAAACATGAGTTCACTGTACCATTTGTATGTGGAGCCAAAGATTTGGGAGAAGCTCTTCGCCGTATTGGTGAGGGTGCATCGATGATTCGTACAAAAGGCGAGCCTGGAACGGGTAACATTGTTGAGGCAGTTCGTCATATGCGTCTGATTAACAGCCAGATCCGCAAAGTGAAAAACATGTCCAAGGATGAGTTGTACGCTGAAGCAAAAAATCTGGGCGTAGCTTATGAATTACTGCGCGATGTTCATGAAAATGGAAAACTTCCTGTCGTTAACTTTGCAGCAGGTGGTGTAGCCACTCCGGCAGACGCAGCATTAATGATGCATCTGGGCGCAGACGGTGTGTTTGTAGGATCAGGTATTTTCAAATCAGATAGCCCTGAGAAATTCGCTCGTGCAATCGTTGAAGCTACAACACATTACACGGATTACAAACTGATTGCCGAAGTATCCAAAAACTTGGGTGCTCCAATGAAAGGAATTGAAATTTCTAAATTGGCTCCAGAAGAGCGTATGTCCAACCGCGGTTGGTAAGCTTAAATAGAACATTAATTTTAAAGTATTGTTATGATTTTACACAACGCTGTATTTAAGCATTGAGCTTGAATGGGGTAGGAATAGATATCAAGAAAAGCCGATCAATGAGAAAAATTGATCGGCTTTGTTGCGCTTTAGGGTCTCAATCATGCGTTTCATCTTAATTTCGCCCTTGAACCTGTGATAAAATAGTATATTTGAGAGTGAAATTCAGCGTCGATGTCGATGAAAGGCGGATGTTCAAGCATGTTCAAAGTTGCAGTCTGTGATGACGAGGAGAAACAAAGAGAACTTGTGAAAACGATGCTTATCTCCTTATCTCTAAAAACGAATATTGATTTTCAAATTACATTATTTGCATCCGGAGAGCAGCTCGTCTCACATTATAAAAACGTGGGAGACACGTTTCATATCCTCATTATGGATGTGGAAATGAGCGGAATGAACGGAATCCAGACAGCCCAAGAAATCAGGAATATGAAGTATCTGGATGTGCAAATCATGTTTCTGACCAGCTACCCCGAGTATATGGTTGATAGTTTTGATGTGGTTACTTTTCAATATCTGATCAAACCAATCCTGCCGGATATCTTCGAGGAGAAGATGATTAAGCTGTGCCAATATTTTAAAGCGCTGGACAAAAAGTATGTACTGATTAAGTCAGATTATGAAGAGCTTCTATTGAAATACGATGATATTCTCTGGATTGAGGTCATGAAGAGTTTGACGATCAAGAACAAATTAAAATTTGTGACTCAGGAAAATTCGCATGAGAGCAAAGGCATCTTATCCGGTTATGCCACCGCCTTGAAAGATCATGGTTTCTTGCAAATTCATCGCTCGATTATCATCAACCTGATGCATGTTCAGAAGTTTGCGGGTACCCAAGTCGTCATGTTAAATGGTACGGAATTGCCGATAGGCCGCTCCAAAGTCAAGGAAGTCAAGGATGCTTATACCAAATATATGATCATGAGGATTCAGTGATATGGATATGTATGTAATCTTGTCCGTCTTCGTCGTTCCTTTACTTATGGCATTCCAGGTGAATTTTTATTTCAATTCCGTGCTGGGCAAGTCCAAACGAAAACCATACAGAGCGATCTATTTCATTGTATTTGTTGTACTGGGGTATTTCTATTTGGTATCTTCATTTTCACCTGTCGTTTCGTCCGCTTTTGCTTTGTTATTCATCTTCAGCCTGGCACAATCCTATGAGGTGGAATTCATCAAAAAAATTGCATTTACCATCCTCTATGCAGTACTGCTCACAACGGTAAATTACATTGCCGTATATATTATGAGTGCGATTGATTCCACGGATTACAGCATATGGGATCATTTCAACGTGGATTATCACTGGGTGTTCTCCAAAGTGATGCTGCTTGGTTGCGGTATCATGTTCATTGTGATCCAGATTGTGCGTTTGATAGCCAAGCGGAGAAGTTTCGCTATGCATTATCGTTATTATTTCTTGTTTCTGATCGTACCTACCATTACGATCTATCAGATCAATGTGGCCTCAACTTATAGTGAAAAAAACATATATTATGTCGTTTCCGTATTAGGCTCCCTTTTTCTTAATGTGTTCATTGTTTATCTATTCGATAATATGGTAGAAAAGGTTCAGCTCGCACATGAAAATGTTCAACTACAGCGTCAGATGGACTATCAGGATGCCAACTATGAGAAAACAGTGCACAGTTTCAAAAACGTGAAAAGCATCATCCATGATACCAATCAGCAGTTCCTGTACATTGAAGAGTGTATCAAGCAAAACAAGCTTGATGCCGCAGGTGAGCATATTCAACTCACATTGAATAAGATTGAAGGAGCGTACCAGCGGGTGAACTCCGGCAATCTTGTTATCGATGCCCTTGTTACAAATACCATCGCCGTGGGGCAGGCAAATGGGATCAAATTCGACACCCGTATTCAACTCCATTCACAACATCTCCATATCGATCGTTATGATCTGTGCGTTGTGCTCGGCAATATGTTGGATAATGCCATCGAAGCTTCCAAGAAAGTTAGACATGCTGAAGACAGGTATATCCTGGTTGCAATTCACTCCACGGCGTCTGCACTTGTAATCCAGATTCTAAATCATGTGGAGCAAAAATTGACTCACTTTAAGAGTGAGAAGCCCAATCCCGAGTTCCATGGGATCGGCTTAACCAATATATCGAGAATGTGCGACAAGTATGGCGGACATATGAGTATCGAGAATCATCATCGGACATTTAATAACATGGTCGTTCTTCCTTTTGACATGAACAGTCTCTGAACATACCGTTCGGGGATTGTTTTTTTCCATTCAGGGTTCGTTATCGTTCTATTTGCTTCTTCTCCGATATGATGAATGTAATTATATGAGCAGTATCATAAGGGAGGAAGTTATTATAATGAAGAAACTAATCAGTATGCTATGTACGGCTGTACTTGTAGTCATTCCGATGACAGATGTCAGTGCAGAGACGAACAAGATGGGAGCAATTGAAGATCAGGCTGGGCGACTCGCCACAGAGATGGTGCAGAATTATGGTGTCACAGGTTTACAATATGCGATCATGGATGAAGGGAAGATCATTTTGTCCGACAGTGTTGGATTCCAGGACAAAGCATCCAAAACACCAGTCGACAAGGATACCATGTTTGGAATAGGTTCCGTTAGCAAAGTGGTTGTCACGGCTGCCACCATGATGCTGGTGGATTCCGGTAAAGTGGATCTGGATCAGCCCCTCACTTCCTATATTAAAGATTTTGAAATGACAGATGCACGGTATACCCAAATAACCCCGCGAATGCTCATGAACCATTCCTCTGGGCTTTATGGTACCCATTATGGAAACAGTATGTTATTTGACGATACCGATACCCGCAATCATGATGAATTACTACTCAAATTAAAGTCAGAGAAATTGAAATCAAACCCGGGAGCCTATTCCGTCTATAGCAATGATGGCTTTCAGTTGCTTGAGATATTGGTTGAACGTGTGAGTGGATTGAGCTACAGCGAATTTATTGCCAAGTTCATCAGTGAGCCATTACAGCTGCAAGCAACCAAGACACCGCTTGATTCTTTTGATAGAGAACGATTATCCGAGACGTATTGGCCTACAATTGAAACGAAACTGCCTGTCGAAAATGCTAATATCCTCGGTACAGGTGGAATCTACTCGACTGCAGAAGAATTAAGCCAATTCGCTGAAGTGTTGATAGGAAACAAACCGGACATTCTGTCCAAATCAGCAGCAGAGTCCATGCAAAATCATGAATATCGTCGGGGAATATGGGTGTCCGAAGAGAGAAATACCTTCAACTATGGTCTTGGATGGGATGCTGTAGCACTTGCACCGTTCAGCGATTATGGCATTACTGCACTTGCCAAAGGTGGAGACACCATGTTGTATCACGCCTCGTTAATCACTATACCGGAACATGATATATCAATGGCGGTCCTATCTTCGGGCGGGTCTTCTATCTATAATCAGATGTTTGCCACTAAAGTTCTCCTGGAGGTTCTTGCGGATCAAGGCATCATCGACGAGATAGAGCCCGATCGGACATTCTCACCACCTGTCAAAACAAAGATGCCCACGGAATTGACGGCGTATTCCGGCCTCTATGGTACGGTAGGTTCAACCCTTGATATAGAGGTTAAGAATGGTGAGATCGCACTTCCGGCTATGCAGGGAGGACTTATCCCGGAGCAGAATTACGTGTACACGGGTGAAGGGAAATTTACGAGTAACGATGGAAGTGTGAAGGTCAGCTTCGAGAAAGAAAGCAACGACAAGGTATATTTTAAAGTTCAAGCGAATATCACGCTGCCTGGACTAGGCCAAACGGTGATGAACACATATGATTATCAAAAATTGGAAAATAATTCGCTAGATACAGCATCGAAAAAGAAATGGGAGGCTAGAAACGGCTCGAAATATTACGCGCTGGATGAAAAGATAACGTCGATCTTCTATCTGGTTCCATCGATGCTGATCAAAAACCTGACCGTAGATGTGGAGAACGGTTATGCGAATGGCACACAAATTGTTGATCCTGACAATGCAGAGAATGTCGCACAGATTCCAGTGATGAACGGAAGAGATGCTTTTGATCTGCATTTCCGTACGAAGAACGAAGCGGAGTACTTAACTCAGGATGGACAGGAGTATATTGCGGAGGAAGCCATTACACCAATCTTCGGTGGGAAAACAGGCATCACCACCATCCCGTCCAACGGTCAAGCTCGGTGGTATGCCATCGATTCCCGCTCAGCGAACAAAACGTTAACGGTGGATTCTCCGGAGAGCGGAGGTTATGCGGTATATAACGATAAAGGTGAAGTGCTTCAATTTTCAAAAGCAACGAATCAACAATCAACGCTGCTTCCCAAAGGTGGTTTTATCGTCTTTGGTGGTGAAGCGGGAGATGTTTTCAAGATTCAACTAAAGTGATTGCATAAGGAAAAATGATTTCATTCGAAAATATCGGATTCTGAGCGTAGGTTGCTCGTGATCCGATATTTTTCTTTTTGTTTATGCCCAAACACAACATGATTCTCCTTCATAGGTTATATGGAATTAGCCTAATTTGTTAATGAAAAATACATGTTTTCATAACTAAGGAGTTGGATAGATACGTGATTTCCAAAGTTAAGCTTACAGGGCGAGTGGTGTTTAAAGGTGACCCTGGTTATGAAGTGGCTCGGAAGAACTGGGATCCGCATACGGACAGATTCCCTAAAGTTTTTGTATTTGCTCAAAAAACACAGGATGTAGCCAACGCCATAAGATGGGCGCGTCAAAATAAGGTCCCTATTCGTCCGAGAAGTGGGAGGCACGCTTTAGAGTCCAACCTATCACAAGTTAATGGTGGCATTGTCATCGACGTTAGCGAAATGAAGAGAATCAAGTTAAACAAAAAAAGCGGAACGGCCGTTGTTGAAACAGGTAATCGGGTAGGAAGAATCGTGGATACGTTGGCTCGACAAGGTTTTATGGCCCCATTTGGTGACAGTCCAACGGTTGGGATAGGTGGAATAACACCTGGTGGCGGAATTGGTCCACTGCAAAGGACAACGGGTCTCATCTGTGATAATCTAATTGAACTCGAAATGGTTGATGCTAAAGGGCGGATTATTCGGGCGAACAAAAAACAAAATTCTGATCTTCTGTGGGCTACACGTGGCGGCGGAGGCGGTAACTTCGGTGTATACACTAAATATAAATTCAAAGTGCGGCGAGCTCCAACCAAAGCTACTGTATTTAGTATCACATGGCCATGGGAACAGTTCGAAAAAGTCGTGAAGAAATGGCAAGTATGGGCGCCTAAGGCTAGTAACAAGCTGGGAAGTGAATTAAGTGTTGGTCCCAAAAAAGGCGGAAATGTTAGCATGCTAGGGGTATACCTCGGTTCGAAGAGTGAAGCCCTCCGTCAGTTGGAACCCATTCTTAGCGTAGGAACGCCTACTAAAAAAAGCATTCTGTATCTGCCATACAGGGCAGCAACGAAGTTTTTGCTAGCTCCAGATCCTGTGCTCACTCAAAGGTACAGCAACCAGTTTTCCAGTGGCTTTGGCAGACAGCCATTCCCGGATAAAGCCTTCAAAGTCATGCGTGAGTTTCTGGAAAATGCAGAGGAAGGCACACCAGCCGGGTTCTATTTCCTTAACTGGGGCGGTGCTGTAAGTCGAGTCGCACCTCAAGCCACTGCGTTTTACTGGCGAAAAGCTGAATTTTATGTGGAATGGAACAGCTCATGGGTGAAGCCATCGCGTGCAGCCAAAAATATTGCTTTGACTCGGAACACAAGAAAGAAATTGCAGCCTTATATTGTAGGGTCCTACATTAACGTACCAGACCAAGGTATTAAAAATCCAGGGCCGACCTATTATGGGAAGAACTACGCCAGATTGAGAAAAGTAAAAGCGAAATACGATCCGAAAAATGTATTTAATAACCCGCAAAGTATTCCGCCGGCTAAATTAAAATAGGATACGATTTCAAACCGTTAATTCTGAGTAGAGTTAACGGTTTTTTGACCTGTCTAATTCCTTGTGTTTATTATTTATTGTAGAGTATGATGTAAAAAAATTATGATATCGAAACTGCATCTCGGGGATCAGGGAATTTATTTCAGGGAGGTAGAACATGGATTACACTTCGTCGATTGAAGCGGCATTAAAGGTGAAGCGCCCTAAATATACCGCTATAGCGGCGGGGCGACGTCATACTATTGGTCTTAAATCGGACGGTACGGTGACGGCAGTGGGTGATCATAAAGTTGGTCAATGTGATGTAAGCGGTTGGCGCGACATCGTGGCGGTAGCGGCTGGTAATGTTCATATGGCGACCAACACAGGTAATTCGCATACCATCGGTCTAACATCTCACGGCACGGTGGTGGCGGTGGGTTGGAATAAACATGATCAATGCGAAGTAAACAACTGGCAAGATATTGTAGCAATTGCTGCGGGGTGGCGTCGTACCGTTGGTCTTAAATCGGATGGCACAGTGATTGCTGTGGGACGAAATAATGAAGGCCAATGCGAGGTAAGCGGCTGGCGTGATATGGTGGCGGTAGCGGCGGGTGACTGGCACACCGTTGGGCTTAGATCAGATGGTACTGTGACGATTGTGGGCAATAATCAGTATGGCCAATGTGAAGTAAGCGGTTGGAGCGATATCGTGGAAGTAGCGGCAGGATACCTTCATACGGTGGGGCTTACATCGGGTGGCACTGTGGTTGCCGTGGGTGGGAATAAACATGGGCAATGCGAAGTAAGCGACTGGCGAGGAATGGTGGCGATCGCGGCAGGCAGTAATCATACCATAGGTCTTCAATCCGACGGTACGGTGGTTGCCGTGGGTTGGAATAAGTACGATCAATGCAATGTAGGTGACTGGAGTGACATTGTGGCGATTGCTGCGGGTTGTGCTCATACTCTTGGCATTCAATCAGACGGTACGGTTGTGGCTGTGGGGGATAATGAATATGGTCAATGTAATGTAAGCAGTTGGTTTAGTTAATCTACTTTTAGTATTCTTTTCCATAACAATATAGCCTGCTCCTTCTTTTTTTGATAACATAACTCAGTTCAACCAAGCCTATAATCGGTTTGTTACAGATTCTTTAGACGAAATTAACACTTTTATAAGTACTTATGTACCACCTGATATTCGTCAATATAACTAATGCTTAATATCAGGGGCAATGTTACGAACGGATGAGTAGAAGGTTCGAAGACGGCACGTTTTGACTGGCACAATCGGTTATGGCACATTGAAAGTCGCTATTATAGCGGCTTTTTTGTTTTACCCGGATTTGTTACTAGAAACGGACGGCCTTGATGGAATGGATAGTTAACCGGTATTGGAGAATTTAACCAATGGAATGTGGTTCTCTATAAATCGGAATTTCTTATTGTGATAATAGTTATCATTCTCATTTACGTAATTCGACATTTGCTGTATACTGACAATGACTATGATACATATTGGCCAAAAAGAAAAAGGAAAAGGGAGAGATTTTGAATGTTTTTACGAGTAAAAAAAGGAGCAATCCTTTGTTTAATTACTGCACTTGTTTTTGTGCTTGCAGCTTGCTCCAGTGGTAATGATAGCAGCAAAGATGCAAACACTAGCTCACAGGAAGCCGTGACGGATAGCGCTACGAATGCTTCAACAGATGAGCAAGAAACGGATGCGGATGCTACAGGCGCAGCTCAAACAACATACCCAATCGTTGTTTCAAACTTTACAACTGAAAACGGCACTTGGGTGGCAAAGGAACAAACCTTTGATAAGGCACCTGACCGAGTGGTTGCCAATACACAAGGTGCAGCGGAGTTATTGATTCGTCTTGGCTTGACTGACAAGATTGTTGGCGTAGCGGCGTTATTTGGCAATGTACCTGATGATATTGCTGAAGATTTCAAAAAAATTCCTGTGTTATCTGAAGGTTATGTAGGCAAGGAAGTAACTATAGGTGCTTCACCTGATCTGGTTATGGGGCGTGGGGGATTGTTTGAAGATGCTGATTGGGGTGTTGGTACTGTAAATAGTCTGAATGAGATGAATATCAAAACATTTGTACAAAGTACCAGCGTTACTGATGCAAAATTAGATAATTTATATCAGGATATCACTGAGCTGGGTAAAATATTTAACGTACAAGCGAATGCAGCGGCATATATCGAACAGCTCAAAGCACGTGAGAAAGCGTTATCGGCTCGAGCAAGCGCTGAAACGATCAACTATGCATCTTTCTTTGATAATGGTGATGGAACCATTGGAGTGTACAACGGAAATGGAGACACATTTATTGAAAGTGCAATGTCATTAATCAATATGCATAATATGCTCATTAACGAGGAAGGCACGCTTAGTTTGGAGAAGCTAATCGAGATCAATCCAGATGCTATGATTATTTCGAAATATGCCGGCGGTATTGATCCAGAACAAACGATTGAAAAGCTGCTAGCCAACAAGCAATTGCAAAGTGTTAATGCAATTAAGAACAAGAAAATTTACGTTATTGATTTCAACAACTTCTGGGGGTATGGCGATTCTATCTTCACAGGAGTTGAAGCACTCGCAGATGATCTGAACTTGTAAGAGTAGATGCGCTCGCTTGATCACCATGCATGCAATTAATATCATGTTTATTTTAACGGCAGAACAGTAATTTACTGGGCTGTCGTTTTAATTTGAGCCTATATTCAATATTGGCTGGAGCATGTCCTTTCACGTTTAACCATGTTAAAATGGAGGGATAATTGTACATATGGTATGGAAAGAAGGCAGGGAGCAATCAATGAAACCTAAACTTAATGATGTTGCAGATTTAGCAGGAGTTTCACCGACGACGGTTTCTCGGGTGCTCAATAATCGAGGCTATATCAGTGAGGAAACGAAGAATCGAGTCCATGACGCAATGCAGCAGCTGAACTATTTTCCAAATGATGTAGCTCGGTCATTATTTAGTAAACGAACCAATCTCATTGGATTAATCATACCCACAACAAGCAACCCCTTTTTTGGTGAGTTGACTTTTCATATTGAAAATATTTGTGCGTCATCAGGTTATAAACTACTGATTTGTAATAGCTTGAATCAGCTGGATAAAGAAGAATCATATGTGGATATGCTCATGCGTAATCAAGTTGACGGCATTATCGTAGGGACACATAACCGAGGCATTGTTAATTATGATCAGAAAAATATTGCGGTTGTTGCGATTGATCGCTTCTTATCGGATACGATTCCTGTCGTAGGATCGGATAACTACATGGGCGGAAAAATGGCTTCTGAGCTGCTGATTGACAAGGGATGCAAGCACATCTTGCATATTAATGGACCTGTCGAATTGGAAACTCCGGCAAGCTTAAGAAGAAAAGCATATGAAGATGTCATGGAGCAACATGGTCGCGAAGCGATCACTTATGAAGTATATGATCCATTCCATCAACAGAATCATGATGAACCGATTGGGCGTTTGCTTGATGAACATCCCGAAGTAGATGGATTGTTTGCGAGTAATGACTTGGTGGCAGCGTCATTCATTGCTAAAGCAAAACAACGTGGCAAACGTGTTCCTGAAGATATTCGTGTAATTGGTTATGACGGAACCGAAACAACTCGTAACTTGCTTCCTGAATTAACGACGATTCAGCAACCTATACAGGAAATTGCGAGATCTGCCGTAGAGCTAGTCATTAAAGAAATTGAAGGTGAATTCAGTGAGGTCCCGCGAGAAACGTATCTGCCTGTGAAACTTATTGAAGCGGGTACAGTGTAAATTTAATTTTCATATCTACTACAAATTTTTTGAAGACAAGACGAATGGAGCTAACCTTAGGGTGCTGGGATTAAGGGAAGCTCCTTTTCTTTCGAAAATATGTCAAGCGGTTGACATATGAAACCGGTTGACATATAATCGATTTTGCAAGCGCATTAAAGTGCTTACATTCACATTAAATGTTCAACTTAGAGGAGCGTTCGATATGAGACATTCAAAGAGCATGTACTGGAAACTAAGCGCCTATTTCTTCTTTTTCTTTTTTACATGGTCAGCAAGTTATTCATTGTTCTCCATCTGGCTGGGGCAAGAAATCAGTCTGAATGGTGCTGAGACTGGCATTATCTTTACTGTAAACGCTATCTTTGCATTATGTATGCAACCGCTTTATGGCTATATTTCTGATAAGATCGGATTGAAAAAGCATATTTTATTTCTAATCAGCGGTTTGCTCTTACTTGTTGGTCCATTCTATATCTTTATCTACGGACCTTTACTCCAATACAATGTATTTCTTGGCGCAGTGGTAGGTGGACTATACTTGGGTGTTTCGTTCTTGGCTGGGATTGGAGCTATTGAATCGTATGTAGAGAAAGTCAGCCGTAAATATGACTTTGAATATGGTAAATCTCGGATGTGGGGCTCGCTTGGTTGGGCGGCAGCAACATTCTTTGCTGGTCAGTTCTTTAATATCAACCCTAACATTAACTTCTGGATTGCATCTGTATCTGCTATCGTTCTGTTCATCATCATGATGACAATCAAGGTGGAGATGACAGAATCCGAGATGGAACGGGCTGAATCTATTAACTTTAAGCAAGTTGGTAGTTTGTTTGCGAATAAGCATTTTTGGTTCTTCATTTTATATGTGCTAGGTGTTACGTGTATATACAATGTGTATGACCAGCAATTCCCGATTTACTTCTCATCGACATTCTCGAGCACTGCATTAGGCAATCAAGTATACGGTTACTTAAATTCTTTCCAAGTGTTCCTGGAAGCAGGCATGATGTTCTTAGCACCGTTTATCGTAAACAAAACTGGAGCTAAGAAGGGCCTGATATTGGCAGGATTCTTAATGGCATTCCGTATTATGGGCTCCGGCCTAGTTATCGGACCTTACGGTATATCCGCTATGAAATTGATTCATGCACTGGAACTGCCCATTATGCTAATCTCCGTATTCAAATACTTGGCTGCTAATTTTGACACGCGTCTGTCATCGATCTTGTATCTGGTTGGTTTCCAGTTTACGAGTCAGGTAGGAGCTTCAATCTTTTCACCCATCGCCGGTACGCTTTATGACATCAGAGGTTTCTCGAATACTTACGTGCTTATGGGTATATTCGTATTTGCCTTTACAACAATCTCAATCTTTACCTTAAAGAGGGATCCGAAAAACTTGAATAAGCTGGATCCTAAACCTAACTCGCATATTGAACCAGCATAGGAGGAAAACATGATGAACACTTATCACAACAATACGAAGCAAGCTGAGGAAGCTTTGAAACAGGCAGAAGGAAAAATGAACAAGCGTTATCGCTTGGGGTATCATATTATGGCACCTGCAAACTGGATTAACGATCCAAATGGATTAATTCAGTATAAAGGCGAATATCACGCTTTCTATCAACATCATCCGTATGATGAGAACTGGGGACCCATGCATTGGGGTCACGTCAAAAGTAAAGATCTTGTGCATTGGGAGCATTGTCCGATTGCATTAGCTCCAGGAGATGCGTGTGATCTGGATGGCTGCTTCTCAGGTAGCGCAGTAGATAATAACGGCGAACTGACATTGATCTATACTGGACATCATTACATTGATCAACCGAACAATATTTTCTTCCAAAATCAAAACGTGGCAGTAAGCACAGACGGCATTCATTTCACAAAATTAAAACAAAATCCCGTGATTTCTGAGCCTCCGGCTGATAGCTCCCAGCATTTCCGTGATCCGAAGGTATGGAAGCACGAGGATACATGGTATATGATCCTGGGTAACAGTACGAAAGAAGAAGAACCACGTGTAATTCTGTATACATCTGCGAATCTTAGAACTTGGACCTATCATGGTGTGCTTTTGCAGGGAGACAAGGATATGGGATTCATGTGGGAGTGCCCGGATTTCTTTGAACTAGGCGGCAAGCATGTATTTATGTTCTCTCCTCAAGGTATTGATGCGCAAGGAGATCAGTACAATAACTTATTTCAGACTGGGTACTATGTTGGGGAATATGATTATGAAAAAAATGAATACAAGCATGGAGAGTTTATTGAGCTTGATCATGGTCATGATTTCTACGCGGTTCAAACTTTCTTAGATGATCAAGGTCGCCGGATTGCGATTGGCTGGATGGATATGTGGGAAGCCGATATGCCAACAAAAGCAGACGGTTGGTGCGGTGCACTCACCATCCCACGTGTGCTTACATTGGGTGAGAATGACAAAGTTCTGATGAATCCGGTAGACGAAATGAAGCTGCTTCGCCAAAGTGAACATGTTGTGTATCAGGATCATGTGATTTATGGAAGCTCCTTGACAGAAGTTGAAGCGGATCTGCTTGAAGTGAAAGTCGTGTTTGACCTGACGAAGACAAGTGCGGATCTGGTGGGCTTGAAGCTTCGCGGTACAGGTCATGAGGAAACGGTGATCACTTATTCCATTCCGGATCAGAAGCTTATACTTGATTGTTCCAAATCAGGCAAGAAGACGGATGGCGTTCGTCGTGCAGGCTTAAATGCTGAGGGACAGCTGACATTACATGTATTTCTGGATCGTTCATCCATTGAAATGTTCGCTAATAAAGGGCAAGCTACGATGACAAGTCGTATCTATCCGAGTGGGAAGCTCTCAGGTATTGAACTCATCACTGAGGGTGGAAAGACTCAAGTAAATGGGTTGACATATTGGAAGCTGAACGATATTTGGCAAGCTGAATAAAGAGGAAAAAGACTGTTTTCTGAGCTATTACATGGACTCGGAAGCGGTCTTTTTTGTTGAGTAGATACGGACACGAGGCACCCCGGCTTGAATCCTCGTTTTCCATATATCGACGTTTGTCAGCGCCGCGCCCATCTCCCTTACTCCGGTTACACCATTAGCCAGAAAGAGCGGAAAAGCATTTTTATAGTTATCTTCCAGATGGACATGCATGTCCCACAGACCTAGCCTATTTTTATTTTTAGCCTTGTCAAATTAACAAATCCTGAATAATCTAACACATACCACAAAAGAGGGGGAAGAAACATGAGCGAAGTTGGATATGGGAATGTAGGCGGACTTGGTGGAGGATACGGTGGCTTCACGTCCGTTGGTGCAATTCTGGTATTGTTTATTTTGTTGGTTATCATCTCCAAAGCTTTCTTGGTTTAATACTAGCTTATGAATTTCCGCTAGCTTTTGCTGGCGGTTTTTTGTTATATAAAAGTCCATAAAAACAATTTTAAATAGGGAACTTTGTGTCATGAGTAACTGACATAAAGTTCCCTATTATGATCCTACATTTCTCGCTTATACTACGGTGATCGTTCCATAATACATGTACATGCCACAATTGAAGTTGTACGTTCCAGGTTTCAGATCTTTTAAGGTAATGAAGTTATCTCCTTTTTCGAGATACACATCTATTCCTAAATCTTTAGACTGAACACTTCTTATACATGTATAACCTGAATGTTTTATAAAATTTATTTTTGTTGGAACGCCAGCTTTTACTTCAATATTTTCTTGACTAAAACCATATGATTTTACATCGACGGAAACAATCTGATATTCTGAATTTTCTTGAAGAGAAGTAGCTTGCTCACTCTGTGATTCTTGTGATTTAATTGCCGATGTATCATTCGGTTGATATTGGTAAAATAACGTTGCACCTACAGCTATAATTCCAAAAGCTACAGTAAGTATACCTCCAATAAACGGCATACCAATCCCACTTTTATTTGTTTTATCGCTAGTATCCGTTTCTTGATTCGACAATTGAAGAGCAACGCTCATAATAAAAATGAATAGGATGTCAACAAATATCATCATGAGATAGGATGGACCAATCATTACCCCGAGCATTGCTCCCATCATGCCACCCATAATTCCTGCCAACATACCATCCAGAGTTGCCAATATACTGATAGGTTTGCCTGTGAAGTATCCGGCTCCTAAGCCAAACAATATGGCGGCAATGGATGGGACTGTTAAATCCCGAGGAAATACAATGCCTAATTGTACACCGAGTACAAGGCTGGACATCATGCCAATGGTCATAGCGATCATCATGCCAGGCATACCTGTAAGTTTTTCTTTTCGCTTATACGTTTTAAGAACAATGAATGCTGTAAACAGTACGACCATAACTATACTTAATATCGCTAATAACACAATCTTATTCCTCCTAATATCCATACAGTAATGATGTGTAGTTATCTACTCATTGACATTACGATCAAGATCATTCATCTCATGTATTAATATATCAGAATTATCATAACGACGTGACTATTGTCACAGACAAGTCAATGGTTTGCCGTAATAGTATGAAGAAAATTTGACATTTTGCTGCTACCCCTTTCTAAAAATAAATTTATAGTTAAAATTTTAGACTTTAAAATTTAAATTAGACATTATTTGATGCTCTTTTGATTTTATATTTGCAAATTGCAAGTAATTTGTTTATAATGATGACCAAGAGGTGATCATGTTGTCAGATATTGAGAGTCCCAGAGAGCCACTACAAATTATGGTCCGTCGTTTCGGCTTACTGGATAAAAATTGTTGCACGGTTGGAGAGCATGAAATATCGCTGGTTCAGAGCCATATTCTATACGAAATTAACCATCAACATGAGCCGTCCATGCAACAAATTGCTGAAACGCTCGCCATGGATATCACAACCTTCAGTCGTCAAGTACAGACCCTGATTAAGAAAAATTTGGTTCAAAAAACACCACTGCCTGAGGATCGGAGAGTATACATTCTCAGTTTGACAGACGAAGGAGAATTTGTAACAACGGCTATAGATCATCGGATGAATACTCATCTGGATGAGGTTTTTTCTTTCATGACGGATACAGAAAAGGAGACCGTCATTCAATCCATTAAACTGCTCAATGAGAGCATGCTAAAATCGAAAATGTGTTGTACGCCGCTGGGGTAATGGGCTTCATTACCCCGTTACATTACTCAAAAACTTGCAAAATGCAAGTATATTAAACATACTGGAGGTACATTGATATGAAAAACGTTGAATTCAAACAAGTTGATTCTTGCTGTGCTCCCACTTTAGAGAAAAAGAAGGTTTCCCCTTTGGAATCTTTAAACCAAGGAGAGTTAACCCATTTACCTGTTGTTATCATTGGTGCAGGACCTATTGGTTTGGCTGCAGCAGCTCATCTGATTGAAGCAGGCCAATCGTTTATTATTCTTGAGGCGGGGACTAAAGTAGGTGAGAATATCTCCCAATGGGGCCATGTTCGTCTGTTCTCACCATGGCAGTATAACGTAGATAAAGCGGCTGAACGATTGTTATCCAAGAAGGGATGGATTACCCCTGCTCCAGATGATTTACCAACAGGGCATGAACTGCGAGATCTGTATTTGCTCCCGCTCGCAGAACTTCCGGAGATTCAGTCCAATCTTCATTTAAATTCACGTGTTGTGGGGATCAGTCGCAAAAATACAGATAAAATGAAAACAGCGAGCCGAGAAAAACAACCCTTTATGGTTTACGTTGAAGAAGAGGGTGAGGCTAAGCGGTATGAGGCGAGAGCTATCATTGATGCATCAGGAACTTGGGGGCATGCTAACCCTGTACTCGCCAGCGGCGTGTTGACTCCTGGGGAACAAGCTCTTCATAACCATATATTCTATGGCATTCCGGATGTGTTTGGAGTAGATCGAGAGCGCTACACAGATAGACATATTGCAGTAGTAGGAAGCGGACACTCGGCCTTGAATACATTGCTTGATCTTGCCAAGCTTCAAGAATTAAATTCCGGTAAGACACTGACCTGGATTATGAGAAAAGATCACGTGGAAGAAGCATATGGCGGAGAAGCGAGTGATCAGCTCGAAGCGCGAGGAGAACTGGGACGTCGTATTCATGAACTGGTGGATTCCGGGAAAATTACTGTTGTTACACCCTTCTATATTCAGGAACTGAAGCAGGAAGGGAAGCAGATTACCATAAGCGGAGAGCAACATGGCGAGTTACACGTGGTAGCACATATTGATGAG
The DNA here is from genome assembly GCF_050994985.1 of Paenibacillus taichungensis. Classification (NCBI taxonomy): domain Bacteria; kingdom Bacillati; phylum Bacillota; class Bacilli; order Caryophanales; family Paenibacillaceae; genus Paenibacillus; species Paenibacillus taichungensis. The sequence continues at coordinate 2,057,036 of NZ_CP194720.1, forward strand.
ATCATCGTGAATGCCGGAAGTCGGCCAGACTTATCCTTCCTTAGGGAGCTACGGCTGAGTATCGACCCAACCACAGAAAGTGTGGCAACCCTTGCTCCGTTAATTGATCCGAATGTTCATAGTTGCGGCACTGTTCGTCCTCATGGGGAGAAGGAACTGCGTCATATGGAACAAGGATTGTATATTGTTGGGATGAAAAGTTATGGACGTGCGCCAACCTTCCTGATGGCTACCGGATATGAACAAGTTCGTTCGGTGGTAGCTTTTCTGGCAGGTGACCTGGATGCAGCTGCAAAAGTAGAACTGGATCTACCTGAAACGGGTGTGTGCAGTCTGAATCGTTCAAAAGTACAGGTAGCCGAGCAAACAAGTGATTGTAGTTCATCTTGTTCCAATTAATATAGAATAGGTCTGATTAACCTGAAAGTGTTGGTTTAACTGTAAACCAATACTTTCAGGTTCACTTGGAATTTAAAATTGACAATAAGACTTTTGCATTATAATATAAGCATGTGCTTATATAGAGAGAAGGAGGTAAGTGATATGGATTCTATTCAAGAAGCATCGGAAAAGTTGAAATTGCTGGGGGATAAGACTCGTCTGACGATACTTACACTCCTACAAGAACGTGAATGGTGTGTGTGTGAGTTTGTAGACATTCTGGACATGTCACAACCTGGGGTCAGTCAGCATTTGCGCAAGTTAAAGGATCAAGGTTTGGTTAAAGAGAATAAACGTGGACAATGGGTATACTACTCTTTGAATGTAGAGGATAAACCTTATATTAAATCTGTGTTGGAATTTATGCCAGATTCTGCAGCCATTCTTAAGTCTTTAAATAAAGAGAACATTTCATCCGTATGTAATTAATTTTTGAGCAATATATAAGTATATTGTTATATGATTATGCAAATGAAACTAATTTGATCGGAGGCGTATATGTTTGTTTTCTACTTTTCTTGCTTGCTTCATCTTTTTGATCACGTTAGTGCTCGTCATCTGGCAGCCTAAAAACCTGTCCATAGGGTGGTCTGCTTGCGGCGGAGCCATTCTGGCGTTGCTTGTAGGCGTAGTTCATTTCCATGATGTTTGGGATGTTACGCAAATGGTATGGAACGCCACGCTTGCTTTTGTGGCCATTATTATCATCTCATTGATTTTGGATCGTATCGGTTTCTTCGAATGGGCAGCTTTACATATGGCGAAGGCAGCTCATGGCAGAGGGGTTCGGATGTTTGTATATGTCTCCATCTTAGGAGCTGTAGTTTCTGCTTTCTTTGCCAATGACGGAGGAGCACTAATTCTGACCCCAATTGTTCTGGCTATGGTCCGCGCACTGAATTTTGATGAGAAAAAAGTGTTTCCCTTCATTATTGCCAGCGGATTTATTGCGGATACAACTTCATTACCACTGGTTGTAAGTAACCTGGTAAACATCGTATCTGCCGATTTCTTCGGTATTACGTTCATGGAGTATGTAGGCAGAATGTTTATTCCGAATCTGTTTTCACTGGCTGCAAGTATCGGTGTATTGTATCTCTTTTTCAGGAAAAGCATTCCCAAACGGTTTGATGCCGGTGAACTGAAAGCACCTGTAACAGCGATCAAAGATCTGAAGATGTTTCGGTTGTCATGGATTGTACTTGGTATCCTGCTCGTCGGTTACTTTGGCAGTGAATTTGTTGGTGTGCCTGTATCTATTGTGGCAGGAGTCGTGGCTATATTCTTCCTGATTATGGCTTCTCGAAGCTCTGCTGTACCGACTAAAGTAGTCGTTAAGGAAGCGCCTTGGGCAATCGTATTCTTCTCTATTGGTATGTATGTCGTGGTCTATGGCTTGCGTAACGTGGGTCTGACGGATCTGCTGGCCGTAGCCATCCAGGCCGTGGCAGATCAAGGATTGTTTGTCGCAACGGTTGGTATGGGCTTTATTGCTGCGATCATTTCATCTCTGATGAACAATATGCCTACGGTTTTAATTGACGCACTCGCCATTGATGCAACAACGGCTACAGGAACCGTTCGGGAGGCATTGATCTACGCCAATATTATTGGTTCCGATCTAGGTCCCAAGATTACACCGATTGGTTCACTGGCAACACTGCTCTGGCTTCATGTGCTCAGCACCAAAGGCGTCAAGATTTCATGGGGCACCTACTTTAAGACAGGTATCATTATCACAGTTCCGACTTTACTTATTACGCTAGTGGGTCTATATCTGTGGTTAAGCATTCTATAAATTCAAACCACAAGGAGAAGATGATGAACATGAGCAAAAAAACACTTTATTTCCTATGCACAGGCAATTCGTGTCGGAGCCAAATGGCTGAAGGTTGGGCTAAAAAGTACCTGAGTGAGGACTGGAACATTTATAGCGCAGGAATCGAAGCACACGGTTTGAATCCAAAAGCAGTAGAAGCGATGAAGGAAGTAGGTATCGATATTTCAAGTCAGACATCGGACATCATTGACTCCGAGCTACTGAACAGTGCAGATTTCGTCGTCACATTATGCGGGGATGCGGCAGATAAATGTCCAATGACCCCTCCACAAGTGAAGCGAGAACACTGGGGATTCGATGATCCCGCGAAAGCGCAAGGTACAGAAGAGGAGAAATGGGCTCTATTCCAAAGGGTTCGTGACCAGATTGGGGAACGGATACAGACATTTGCTGAAACTGGAAAATAACACAAAAAGCCGGGAGTAACTTTTCCCGGCTTTTCGTGTTTGAAAGGAATACTTGAAAGAAAATACTATGGATCTACTCAATATGCGAATCACTCAGACGGATATTCTACGGAGAAAAGTTAAGGTTTATGTCATATTTCTAATGATCGTTCGATTTTTCTTCCTCTTACTCGGTATGATATAAAGTGTTCCATCCTCACCATATTCTGCGTAAGCTATATCCTTAATATTGTCATATCCCTGCTTTTGCATCTCAATTCTTACCTTATCCGTATCCATTTCCTTTCCTTTCATCGACATTTTCAGTAATTCTCCTTTATCAATCACTGTAATAGCAAAACTATCGGAAGGTGTTTCGAGTCCCAAATCTTGGGCAGATGGTGGTTCATATTCAGGTTTGCGAAGGACGGACAGAGACCCATCTATTTCTAAAACGGCATGTTTGACCTCTTGAAGCGAAAAAACACTCTGCTTTCGAAGCATGGAGAGTAATTGTTTATACTCAATATCATATTTCTTGAGCAAGCTCTGATTTACCTCTCCATTATCAATTAAAAGAGCAACCCGTCCTTCTGCTACATAGCCGAATTTTACAAATCGGGTGGTTACTTTCTCAAAAAGGTAAGAGAGGGCACTCCAGACTGCCAATGCATATATAAGTTGAGATATGTTTACCTGATCATCGTAAAGCGTATTTCCTACAATTTCACTGAGTACTAAGGAAGATAGGAAGTCTAGTGGTGTAAGTTGGCTGAGCGTTTTTCTACCAGTTATAAAAGTGATGGCCCATAGCCCAAAAAAGCTAATTACTAGCTTGATAGTTAATTCCATAAACATAATTACCTAGCCTCCCAAGTGAACAGATCATTGATGAATATATACCCGGTCGATTAGATTGAAAACATACATAACATATAAGTTTAGAGGAGAGAAAAAATGGAGCCTGCTATCTTAACGATAGTAGGCTCCATTTTTATTATATATTCTTTAATTTAGTTTCTTATTTTGGCTGCGTTCTGTTTTGATCAATTGCTTTTAATTAATTTACTGCGGGTTTTGTTTTAGATTTACCCTGCTGATTTTTTAAAGCCTCGACAGGTTCATCTTTGACTTCCGCTCGTTTAATGAAGAAAACTAATATTAATGCGACAATATTAATGCCAAGAGCGATATAGAATGAATATTGGATTCCGGCTAATAACGCTTCTTGGGTTAATAAAGCTTTATTGGCTGCTGTCAAAGTTGTTGGATCAACACCAGTCATTAAATCTTCAGCTTTTGTTTTTGTCACCGAATTCATAATCGTAATCAGAATAGCCGTACCAATTGAACCGGACACTTGCTGAGCTGTATTGTTGACAGCTGTACCATGTGGATTTAAGCGTGTTGGTAATTGATTCAGGCCGTTAGTCATAATAGGCATCATCACCATTGCCATACCAAACATACGCAGAGTGTACACAAGGATAATATAAGTGTGAGTCGAGTCGATTTGCAGGTTTGCCAACATGTACGTTGAGATCGCTGTAATCGTAAGCCCGATTATGCCAAGAACACGTGGGCCATATTTATCAAACAGTTTACCTGTAATAGGTGACATAATCCCCATGATTATCGCACCTGGCAACATCATTAAACCTGAATCAAGTGGTGTAATACCTCTTACGTTTTGTACGTATGCCGGTGTTAAAATCATTCCGGAAAACATCGCTACTGCGTTTACAATCGCAATAACAGAGCCAAGGGCAAACATCGGATACTTGTAAACTCGTAAATCCAATAATGGTGTTTCCATTTTCAATTGACGGACAACGAAGGTGATCAGGGCAATAGCTCCGACGATTAAAGTGATTAAGACAACTTGATCTGTCCAGCCATCTGAACTTGCAGAGCTGAACCCATATAACAAACCACCAAAACCGATGGAAGATAATATGATCGAGAAATAGTCCAGTGTTGCATTTTTGTTTTGCTGCATTACATTTTTGGATTTCCAAATTCCTAACAGTAAACTAATGACGGCTAACGGTAAAATCATTTCGAAAAGTAAACGCCAGTCATAATATTCTACAATGAAACCTGATAATGTTGGCCCGATTGCCGGGGCGGTAATCATAACTAACCCGAAAATACCCATTGCTGTTCCGCGTTTTTCTCGTGGGAAACTTACCAGCATAATATTCATTAACAGTGGTCCCATTACTGAAGAGCCTGCTGCTTGAACCATTCTTCCTGTAAGCAATAAACCAAAGTTTGGTGCAACGGCTGCTATGGCCGTACCTAAAGTGAAAATGGTCATGGAAGTAATAAACAAACTTCTATTGGAGAAACGTGTTAATAAAAATGCTGACGCCGGAATTAATATACCACTGACCAGCATATAGCCCGTAGACAACCACTGGATCGTGGAATAATCTTTAATGTTCAAATCCACCATGATGGATGGCAGCGCTACATTTAAGAGCGAGTTATTTAGAAATGAAACAAATGCACCGATAAAAAGAATCGCAATCATTAAATATGGTGGTTTTTTTTCGTGTAAAGCTGAATCCATATATGTCTTTTCTCCTTTTTTGACACTTCATTTAATCCCAGAGCTCGTTTAAATATATGTGTATAAATATTTCTATCTATTAAATTTTTTTAAATCCTCTTTTTAGCAGTTCCATTTGCTCACCATAATTTTTTGAAGCTTCTTCATAGGTTAAATCCTTTACGAACACTTGAATCAGGTTATCAAAAGTGACAGCTATAATAATTTTTAAAATATGCTGCAATTCTCGTTCCCCTTGTATATTCAAAGTTTCCGTATTCATTAACCCAATGATAGGTAAAAGATGGTTATCCCGATTTTCTTCATAGATGTTCTTCGTAAATGTTTTTTCCGTTTTATAATTCATATTTAAAAAGGCATTTCTAAAAAAGTTTTTGTGTTCTTGATTGGTGTGATTCTGAATCATAAATTGAAATGAATCAATAAAAGCTTCGAATACATCTCCGTTTTTCTCCTTTAAAGCTGCAATAAATCGGTCACTATTTTTTTGTGAGGATTGGTTCAACAGATAATAATATAGGTCCTCTTTTTCCTCGAAGTATTGATAAAAACTTCCTCTAGAGATCCCCGCGTCTTTGATGATATTGGCAATGGATGCTTCGTGTAATGGAACTCGAGAAAATTCCCTTTTGGCACATTGAATTAACGTGTCCTGTTTATCTTTCGATAAGTGAAAAAATGTTTTTTTTGGCAAATATGATCCTCCAATCTTAATAAGTGACACCGTGTCACAATTGCTGATTAATGAATTATATATGACACCAATGTCATACGTCAACAATAAAATGACACCGTGTCATATGTTGAAAAGGCACCTCATGATGCATGGGCTCGGAATCCGACGTTTCGTATAAAAATTCAACCTGGAACTGGAAACACCGCAATAATCGGCTATTCCCACATTGAGCAGGAGTATGAGTTAACGGCTACGAGTGGGGATTAAAGCCCGCATTTTCGTGACTAGCGTGGACGCCTACGATTCCTACTTTTTTGAAATTATGAAGGTATTTCAATAAATTTGAAGAATACCCTAATAGAGATAGAATATAAATTTTAAAAGGGGAATGAAATGAATAAACGGCTTACTAAGAATATACCGATATGGTTTCTTTTTGTGGGGATCGTGGTATTTATTCTACTGTGTATTAATTTTTTTGAAATGAATACTAGAATTAATATGCTTGCATTGGCAATTTTGAGTTTTGCTAATACATTTCGATTGTGGAAGAGTGAACGTCAGTCAGCAATGATGTTTCTATTGCTGGGAGTTCTGTGTATGTTCTTTCTTATCAGGTCTTTAATTTTATATTGATTCCGCAGAACGGGAATTATTCATTCATGATATAAGGGCAGTTAAAAAAACCGATAAACACCACATCTACTGTGTGTTTATCGGCTTTTCTTAAATGTCTTGATAGTACTGGATCTAATAGTATTTGATACGACATTCTACTGATTCTAAGTGGAAGTTAAACAGGGGAATGAAAATATTTTGACATCTCAATTTAAATATCGTAATATTACGATATAACGATTCGGGAGGGGTATTTTTGAATACAGAAGCTTTTGATAGCACTAATTTAAAACAGTTCGATGAACCTGCTAATTTACTGAAAGCTTTATCTCATCCAATTCGCCTGTGCATTGTGCGCGGGTTGATGCGAAAAAAGAAATGTAACGTTTCATATATGCAGGAGTGTCTGGACCTTCCCCAATCAACAGTGTCTCAGCATTTGCAGAAGCTGCGTAGTGCAGGTATTGTAGCGACTGAGCGCAATGGCCTTGAAGTAAATTACGTGCTTGCCGACCAACGGATTGAACAAATAATACCTATTTTGTTTGGAGAGGAAGATTGTGAATCATGAGTAAAAAAGTACTGATTGTGGGCGGAGTAGCGGGTGGTGCATCAGCAGCTGCCCGTCTGCGCCGTCTGGATGAACATGCCGAAATTATCATATTTGAGAAAGGTCCCTATATATCGTTTGCCAATTGCGGCTTACCTTATTATATTGGTGGCTCGATCGAGGATCGAGAGCGTTTGCTGGTACAAACTCCCAAAGGTATGGTCGATCGATTTAATATTGATGTACGTACTCAAAGTGAGATCATCGCTATTGATCCGCATACTCGTACAGTTCAGGTACAAAGCCAGGAGCGCGGTCAATATGAAGAAAGCTATGACGAATTAATTTTGTCACCGGGTGCCAAGCCAATCATTCCAGATCTGCCGGGTACGGATAATCCACTGATTTATACAGTGCGCAGCATTCCAGATATTGATCGGATCAAGAAGCAAATAAATTCATCTAACAACGCATCATCAATTGTTATTGGTGGAGGGTTTATTGGTGTTGAAATGGCAGAAAATTTGAAGGAAGCCGGATTGGATGTAACGTTAGTAGAGGGTAATGGTCAGCTACTCACTCCATTTGATGCTGAACTGGCCGCAGCATTGGCACAGGAAATGGAGCAAAATGGGGTAAAGCTGCTGTTTTCCCAACGTGTTCAGGGCTTTCAGGAACTTGAGCAGGGAATTGGTGTTGAGCTTGCAGATGGTCGTATTCTGACAGCTGACCTGGTTATTCTTGCGATAGGAGTAACTCCAGATACAGCTTTTCTGAGAAATAGCGGAGTTTCCCTAGGAACACGTGGACATATTATGGTCAACGAAGCACTCGAAAGCAGTGTGCCACATATTTATGCTGTTGGCGATGCAATCGAAGTAACTGAAACCATTCATGGCACAAAGACAGCTATTCCGCTTGCTGGACCTGCCAACAAACAGGGACGCATTGTTGCAGATCGAATTGCTGGACTAAGTTCCATCTACAAAGGAACACAAGGGACAGCCATTATTAAAGTGTTTGGAATGACCGGGGCAGCTACAGGCAGTAATGAGAAAACACTAAAACGTCTCGGCATCGATTATCGAACTGTAGTCGTGCATCCTGCATCTCATGCATCGTATTATCCGGGTTCCAGCGCGATTACTCTTAAACTACTGTTTACACCGACAGGTAAAATTTTAGGCGCACAAGCAGTTGGTTATGACGGTGTGGATAAACGGATTGATGACATTGCTGTATCCATTCATTTTGGGGGCCACATCAGTGATTTGACAGAGCTCGAGTTGAGTTACGCGCCACCGTATTCTTCTGCGAAAGATCCAGTTAATATGGCTGGTTATGCAGCTGAAAATATTACGGCTGGACGTGTTGAAACGTTCACCTATGATCAGCTATCTGATCGCCAGCTGGAGCAATCGATATTGTTGGATGTACGCAGTGAGCTGGAGCATCGCAATGGGAATATTCCGGACTCCATAAATATTTCAGTGGATGAGCTTCGTCAGCGGTTAGATGAATTAGACCCAACCAAAGATATTTGGGTATACTGCCAGGTTGGTTTACGAGGATATACAGCTTCGCAGATTTTGCGTCAGCATGGCTTTAATGTGAAAAATCTGAGCGGAGGTTATAAGACATACCGCCAAGCACAATTTCAGCCTGCTCCAATTCCTATGAGAAACGATGAAAATAATGACGGGCAGGATCAGAACAATAATCCGATACATGCTGTAAAGGAAACAGAGCTCTCCAATCCAATCTCTGCACAGCCACAACGTATCGATAATGAGTTGAACGTGTGCGGTTTAAGTTGTCCCGGTCCGCTGATACAACTCAAGCAGAAAATGGATCAACTATCGAATGGAGAGACACTGCGGGTGAAAGCTTCCGATCCAGGATTTTATGAAGATGTGAAAGCATGGACAACGATGTCTGGTTCCTCACTTCTACACTTGGAACGATCCAAAGGCGGTACTATTGAAGCGGTAATTGCCAAGAATGCTGCGCAGACCGTATCTTCAGCTATGGAAACTCCTAAAGAGGAGCCTGCGAGCACGATGGTTGTCTTCAGTGGTGATCTAGATAAAGCGATTGCTTCTCTGATTATTGCAAATGGGGCAGCAGCAAGTGGACGTAAAGTAACCATGTTCTTCACTTTCTGGGGATTAAATATTATTCGTAAGCATCAGCCACAGCCTGTATCCAAAACAATGATCGGCCGCATGTTTGACATGATGTTACCGCGCGGCAGCCACAAGCTTGGCATGTCCAAAATGAATATGCTCGGAGTTGGACCAAAGATTATCCGCGGCGTTATGAAGAATAACAATGTTGCTTCTTTGGAAGAACTGATGCAGACCGCAACTGAGCAGGGAGTTGAGTTTGTCGCTTGCCAGATGTCCATGGATTTAATGGGGATTCAGCATGAAGAATTAATGGATTCGGTTAACATCGGTGGAGTGGGTTACTATCTGGGGCAGGCAGCTCATGCAAATCATAATCTGTTTATATAAATCGGTTTGTTAGTAAACCATTCAGCTGTTCAGTCACATATGTTATCTTAAAAAGCAAAAGTCCCTTCATTGCTGAAGGGGCTTAGTTTCATTTATTACAATGTCCGTTCGATGAAACGTAGTTGGCTATTTATGCGGACTCAGTCCCGCCAGTATCTACTTCACTTTTAGGTTCCATCAACATGATATGACATTCCTTTTCGGCGGAGGGTTTGATCTCGAGTCCCTTCGGGACAATAAACATCTCATCCTTGGAAATCCTCACCTGACCATCACGAAAATCAATGATCATCTCACCCTTAATCACGAAGAATAACTTATCGGTTTCGGGATGAACATGCCATTCATAATCCCCGTCAATTTTAACGATCTTAAATTCATGGTCATTCAATTCACCAATTAGTTGGGGTGACCAATTATCTTTTATTTTAGATAGTTCTTCGCTTAGTTTAATCGCTTGATAATGGATAGTAAGCCCTCCTTATTTTTCACCTTCGATATAATGCTGTATACGCAACTCAAGCCATGATGATGTTTTCCTTGGTCTGCCATAAGTATACTGATTTAATTTTGGCTTTAAAATGGATGCCTGTTGAAGTTAACATGGATTATTGATGAACTTTTGTCGATATTCACTAGGCGAAAAGCCAAATTGTTTCTTGAACACTTTACTAAAATAAAAGGGGTCAACAATTCCAACGGTTTGTGCAATTTGCTGTATTGGTACATCACTTGTAAATAGCATATTTTGCGCCCTGTTGAGACGGTGTTTTAATAGATATTCTGCCGGTCCCATGCCTGCATGTTTTCTAAATATGTAAGAAAGTCGATTTCGATTAACGTTATATTGTTCTGCGAGTGATGTTATGGTAAGGCCATGATAGTAGTATTCATGAATATAATTAGATACCCGTTCGAATAAAGCCTGTGATTCACTACTCATTTGTCTATTTGCCACACTTATTAAGGCTTCGTTCAGCACATCGCGAAAAAGCATTTCAGTCTGAAACATTGAAATGCCGCCACCCTGATTGTACACATGCCAAAGCTGCATAATTAGTTCGATAAGACGAGGGGATTGTCCCGTTGATAATTCAAAATGCTGATGGGAAAAGCTTGACTCTTCTAATTCCGAGCTGCATATCCGGTATAAAACAAGGATATATTCCCAATTGGAGTTATCAAACGTTTTTTCATCCAATTTCATTTTTGCCCCACCATGCACCACTTTTCCTGGCGAAAGGATATAAGGGGTATCATTAAATTGAAATTGTATCTTTCCTGTAAGGGGAAATACAAATCCAGGAAAGGAATCGGTATAGTCAGCGTGAGTCACTCCTGGATTTGTAGCATATCGATATATTCCCTCTACTTGAAAAGGAATGTGTGCAAAATGTTCTGCTAACTGATTCACGTCTATTTTCACGTTGTGTACCTCATTTCGATAGTATCTCACTCCACATTATTGATAACAATTCTCATTGTCAACCTATTTAAACAATAGTTTGATTAAGCTAACGAGCAGGTAAATTTTTCATTTGTGGATAGATGGTATATGTTAATCTTTAGTAAGATAATGACTAATAGAAAATATAAAGGGAGATCGATGTTGAAACTTTAGCTTATGCGAACTATAGCTAAATAAAATGAAGAAGGCAGACGATCAAACGTGATCGTCTGCCTTTTTTGGGTTCAAAGTTCTAATTACATGAAATTCAAAAGTTTTGTCTTTAGGAAAAGACTTATCTTAATAATTTTCTCCGCGATAATAGCGCTCCAGTTTATGGTCCAAATGAACGAGCTGCGCTTTTTTCTCCTCGATATCTTCCAGCAACTTTTGCCTTTGATCTTGAATCAGTTTGGTTCTTTCCGGCAAGGTTGAGGTTCCTTCATTTACTTTGTCATAATACGTTTTGATATCCTCCAAACTCATCCCGGTTTCGCGAAGACATTTGATAAAAACCAGCCAGTTCAGATCATCTTCGGAGTAAAGACGGTTATTCTGCTCACTTCGCGCAGCAGGCGTCAACAGTCCCTTTCTTTCGTAAAAGCGTATCGCGCCAATAGTGATACCGACTTTCTTCGCTACTTCTCCAATCGTTAACATGCTAACCCTCATTTATCGAAATTTATGGTTGACCTACACTAAGTGTAGCATAGTAACTTATACATTGTTAATGAAATCAAATTAGAGAAAAGAGGATTCACATGAAGAAGACCGCTTTTGTAACTGGAGCAAATAAAGGTATCGGATTCGAAATTGTTAAGCAATTAGGTCAAGCCGGCTGGAAAGTCCTCCTTGGTTCACGTAGCGCTGAACGGGGCGAAGCGGCTGTTTCCGAGTTAACTTCCGAGGGGTTAGACATAGAATTTGTGCAAATCGACATGAGTGACTTGAAAAGTATCGAACGGGCAGCTACTACAATTACTAAGGATTATCCGGACTTAACACTTTTGATCAATAATGCGGGTATGCCGGGTGCTTTCTCGGGTTCATTTACGGATACCAAAGAGGAGAATCTGAGGAACGCTTTTGAAGTCAACTTTTTTGGAACCTTTCGTCTGAACCAGCGTTTGTTCCCGTTAATCAAAAATAATGAAGGCACAATCGTTAATGTATCGACCGACATGGCTTCTCTGGATCATATGCAAAATGCTGGATTTGCTTTAAATGCTTTCGATTATAACTCATCCAAAACGGCCAACAATGCTATGACTGTTTCGATGGCTTATGAACTTAAAAGCAGCAGGGCTCAAGTATTTGCTGTAACGCCTGGATTCACATCAACAGATCTTAACGGAAATGCTGAAGGCGGTAAATCAAAAGAGGCAGCTGCTGCGATTATCGTGGGTTATGCGACAGATGGCAAACATCATAACGGCGAATTCTTGAATGAGCAAGGTGTGTACGCTTGGTAATCCACATCTTCAAAACAATGGTATCCAAATGTATTTTGGTTAGAGTAACATTCAACGGCTAATCAAGGAGTGAAATGGGGCGAGTTAATTTGGAAGGACAAGAACTAAGTGTTAGAATGCTTTGTCATTATGTTGTGGTAAAGCTATATACTTGTTAAGTAACAGACATATTAGGCCGGGGCACCCGCTTAGTATGTCTGTTTTTCCGTAATCCTCCAGCTAATTCTTGTTATTTGCAAGCTAATGTTTTATATTGACATAAGAGTAGGTCAAAAACAAAAGAGGTGAGCCGACGAGATGACTCCACGCACGAAAGAACAAAACGAAGAGATCCGGCTGCGGCGTCTGGCGCAAATCCGTAAAGCCGCTGCCGATGTGTTTTTGAATAAAGGGTCTTTACTCGAAATCAGAGATGTGGCCATTGAGGCGGGACTCGGATATGGCACGGTATACCATTATTACAGCAATAAAGGCGATTTGCTCCATGATCTGCTGTGGGACGCATTGGAGCGGGTCGGGGGAGCACCAGTAGCCCCGCACACTTCGACTTCGGGGGAGGAGCCAGCGAATAGGCCCCTCGCCTTTGCTTCTGCGGTAGATACTAGGAACTTAGCTGTCGCGGATTTCCAAAGCGGAAGCCACGAAACGACCGCTTCCGCAGAACTTGGCCCCGTCGCGGCGGCCAGCGTGCGGTTGCTGCAGCTCTGGGCGGAGGACCACGCCCTATACCTGCTGTATAAGCTGGCTCTTGAGGGCTTTACCTCGCTACCTGAAGCACGCTCGACCAAGCTCACGGCTGCTTTTCAGGATGAGGTGCTCGCTCCGTTTGCTGCGCTTATGGACACCGAGCATGCGGCGGACGAGGATGCCGCTTCCGGCGGAAATGTGGCGGAGCAGCCCTATCGGCTGCAGCGCGCGGAAATGCTGCTGGCTGCCTTGGTTGGCTGCGCCTCGCTATCGATGCGTCGCGAAAAGCTGTACGAAGAGGCAAGGGATATCGTCCGGTTCTTAAAATTATAGGATGCCTAAGGAGTGAATAAACACAAGATGATCATTATAAAATCACCTAAGGAAATTGAAGAAATGAAGCCGGCGAGCCAAATCGTTGCGGACTGCTACCGCGAGGTGACCAAACTAATCGAGCCCGGCATTACCACGCTAGAAATCAATGATTTTGTTGCCAGACACATCACTAAGCTGGGTGGCAAGCAGTTTACGAAAGGCTATAATGGTTTCCCCGCCGAAACTTGCATTTCGATCAACGATGTGGTGGCCCACGGCATTCCTTCGAAACGGGTAATCATGGACGGAGACTTGCTAAAACTCGACATCGTCGTGGAATACGGGGGATGGTTCGGCGATTCGTGTGTGAGCTATGCGGTAGGCAATATTCGGCCGGAAGTGCAAAAATTAATGAAGGTGACAAAGGAATGCTTGGATCTGGGAATTGCTCGGGCTATACCCGGAGGCCGGCTCGGCGACATAACCTCGGCGATTCAAAAGCATGCGGAAGCGCATGGGTACTCGGTGGTACGTGATCTGTTGGCACACGGGATCGGGCGGAGCCTGCATGAGGAACCGACCTATGAGCATATCGGCGTAGCCGGCAAAGGCATTCGATTAAAAGAAGGCATGGTGTTTACGATTGAACCGATGATCAACGAAGGAACGTTCCGTATCACGATCGACGACGATCAGTGGACGGCGAGAACGGCCGACGGCAAGTTGTCGGCACAATATGAGCATACGATCGCAATCACGTCGAATGGACCGCTGATTTTAACGGCTCAGTAATAGTAAATTTACGAAACTAAGAAAACCGCGTTGTTATGCGGTTTTTTTATTATGACTTGGGTATCATGTCCAGGATAGCGCAATTGTTAAGTGTTAATATCATTAGTAATATAGAAGAATACTAGCCATACTTAATACTTAAGTTACATGGGGATTTCTTACAAGGAGGCAACTTGCAATGCATTATGACGTAATTGTAATAGGAGCAGGATCAATGGGGATGGCGGCGGGTTATTTTTTATCCAAGAGTGGGAAGAGTACAGTATTAATCGATTCCTTTAACCCGCCCCATAACAAAGGCAGTCATCACGGAGAGACAAGAATTATTCGACATGCGTATGGTGAAGGTGAAAATTATGTTCCGTTAGCGCTCAAGGCTCAAGAATTATGGAATGACTTAGAGAAAGTGTCGGGAAAACAATTATTTCTCCCTACCGGGGTTATAAACGTGGGTTATGAGAAAACAGATTTTATCCAAAATATTATTTCAAGCTCAAAAACCTATTCATTGCCACTGGAGATTTTAGATTCCATTGAAGTAAATAAGCGCTGGCCTGGCATCAATTTACCGAACAATTACATTGGTTGCTACGAACCAACCTCAGGAGTGCTGAAATGTGAGGAATGCATTGAAGCATATCGAGAACTCGCAGAGCAAAACGGAGCTACCATCATAACCAATAGTAAAGTAATAGAAATCATGGTTCATGATGATAAAAGAGTTACCATCAAGACCGAAGATCATACTTTTAGTGCTAATGCGTTAGTAGTTTCAGCAGGGGCCTGGTCAGGAAGTCTCCTTTCCATGTTGGATCTAAATCTTCCTCTTAATCCTATTAGAAAAACATTTGCCTGGTTTGATACTAAAGATGATTTATATGATCATAAGGAGTTTCCAGCCTTTTCGTTTGAAACATCTCACGGGCATTATTATGGTTTCCCAAGCATCGATGGTTCCGGATTAAAATTAGGCCGACATGATGGAGGAGATACAATCGATCCAGATGAAGCCATCCTGGGATTTGGTGAACTAGAGGAAGACACGACAGATTTAAAACAATTTTTACAACACTATATGCCCTTTGCACAAGAATTGAAGTTCGGTAAAACGTGTATGTATACAATGACTCCTGACGAAGATTTCATTATCGATACACATCCTAACTATCCTAACGTTGCCATTGCATCAGGTTTCTCAGGACATGGCTTTAAATTCAGTAGTGTAGTTGGACAGATTTTAAGTGATTTGATTATATCAGGGAAAACGGAACATAATATTTCTCCATTTTCAATTAATCGATTTTAAGAATCCATTCAAGAGAAAATTTATGTGCTGCCACTCGCATGCAGTCCGAAAACAATCTAGCGATAAAAAGATAAAAAGACCGGTCTTCTTTTAATAGAAGCTCGGTCTTTTTTGCATTTACAGAATATTAACACGATGCAGATACGGATCTGATTTTTTCCGCGTAACATAAGTATTAGATGTGGGAACGGTCCCACATTAAGCAAAACGTTCATAACGTAAGTCATGAAGATAACGGATTAATGAAAGGTGGTGCGGCGCAATGAAGCTGCTGGATCTACAAGGATACGCATCTCCGGAGGATTCCAAAACACATATCCGCATTCCTTTTGAATTGGATGAGGGCTGCGTGAAGCTGAACCTGCGTTTACAATATACGCCGAAGACGCTCGAGAATCGGGAGAAGGCGCTACGGCTGCTCAAGGACAGCTACGATCTATACATTTTGCCGGAAAATCGGGAATACGCAATTGCCAATGCTGACCAGCATCTCCCCCTGAAAAATCTGATCACACTCTCGCTGGACGATGCGCGGGGATACCGAGGGGCGTGCCACCGCCAAGACGAGGTGCAGGATCTATACGTATCGGATCGAGAAGCTTCTCCCGGCCTTATGGCGGGCGAGCTGGTTCCGGGGCCCTGGAGCGTCACATTAAGCCTGCATTGTATCGTGACGGATACATGCGCTTATCGGCTGGAAGTCTGGACGACAGAGGAGGACTCGATATGAAGTGGTTCGCCTGTGAACTACATACACATACGCTGCACAGCGATGGCAGTCAGACACTGGGAGAACTGGCAGCGGGAGCAGCCAATCTGGGCTTCGATGCCATCGCACTGACCGATCACAACACGATGTCCGGCTTGAGCGGCAAAGCGGAAATCGAGCAGAGGTACGGACTACGAATCATCCCCGGTATGGAGTGGACAACTTTTTACGGCCATATGGTGACAATAGGACTGAGCGCTTTTGCCGACTGGCGTCAAGCGAATCGGGATGGAATCGATGAGGGAATACAGAATGTGCATCGCCTCGGTGGAATCGCTGGGCTTGCTCATCCCTTCCGAATCGGCAGTCCGGCCTGTACCGGTTGCTTCTGGGAATACGAGATTGGGAACTGGTCCGCTGTAGATTACATCGAAGTCTGGTCCGGCACGTTCCCTTCCATTCAGACGAACAATCGGCGTGCTTTTGATCTGTGGACTCACAAGCTGAATGAAGGATATCGGATTGCAGCCACTTCAGGCAGGGACTGGCATGCGCAGGGCGAGACAGACGATCCGATCTCTGTTACTTACCTCGGCATCGAGGACGAAGCAGTGACGGGGAACGGGGACTCGACAGCTCTTTGGCTCCATGAAGAAACGCTTATCCAAGCGCTGCGGGAAGGGCGTGCGTCCGTAACGATAGGTCCTCTGCTGACCCTGACGCTGGAAGCTGGAGGTGCATTCTATGCAATTGGCTCTACCGTTCCAACGGTAGTCGAGAGAAGGGAAGCTGCAGAGGAGCCGATCCGGGCGAACTTGATGCTGGACTTCTCGGCCCGTGCCGGACTGTGGTCGCTACCTAAGCAGGTTTACAGATTGAAGTTGTGTTCCAATCTGGGCGAGGAGTTTAATCTTGAAGTTCCGTCTTCGTCGGACGAACAGATGATGCAATTTGAAGCCCAACTGAAGGAATCCACTTCAGATGTCCCCCGCAGGTGGATTCGCGCCGAGCTGTGGGGAACTGTACGAGGCGTCCATGTACTGATCGCCTTTACCAACGCGATCTATTTCGAAGAAGGAGGATACCCGCGATGAACAAATTCCCGCTGATCACGGCCCATACTGGCTGCATGGGCCATCCCGATCATTCTTTCGAGTCACTTCAGGCAGCCCTAACACTTGGCGTAGATATTTACGAAGACGATATCCGTTCGACTCAGGACGGCGTGCCGGTGCTCGCCCACGATGACGACATCACTTTGGCAGATGGAAGCTGCGGCAGTCTTGCAGAAATGACACTGAAGGAGTTGAATACCGCTAGACTAGCGCCAATTACGACGCTTCAGGATGTGCTTGAGCAGATACGCGCAGCCGGCAAAATGATGAATCTTGATATCAAAACAGATAGCGCTCTGGAGCCGGTCTCCACTCTGGTGAATCGGATGGGTATGGCGGAGAGGGTGTTTCTCAGTGGCTGCGATTACGGGTCAGCGGTTAAAGCAAGTCGTTACGCTCCAAGCATACGCAGGCTTCTTAATGTGAACAAGCAAAGCTTCGGGAGTCTGAGTTACGGCGAGGCAGTGTTGCAGGCGTGTGAAAATGCTCGCGAAGCCGGCTGCTTTGGGATTAACATGCCGTATCAGGTCGTTCAACCAGAACTTATGGAAGCTGTGCAGCGGAGCGATCTGGCTATCTACGTCTGGACGGTTTCGGAGGCGGACGATATGCGGCGACTTGCACAGTTGGGCGTCGACTCGATAACAACCCGTGATCCGGCGAAGCTGATTGCCGTCCGGGAAGAGACGGATTTTGCAAAGGAGAATAGGGATTGGACAATAAGCTGAATCATAGTTTGCGGGAGCTGGCCCAACTGGCTGGTGTATCGAAATCGACTGCTTCTCGGGTTATCTCCGGGAATGGATATGCAAGTCCTGAAGTCCGGGATCGCGTTCTCAAGGCGGTCGAGCAGCTTCGCTACAAGCCGAGCGCCGTCGCCCGGGCGATGGTTGCCAAGCGCACGTACAACATCGGAGTCATCGTTTTCCGTGACCGACTTCCGATCGTGTCTCACACGCTGTATGGCAGAATCATAGACGAGATACTGATGTCTGCTGAAGAGATGGGCTACTCAATTTTTCTGAAGACCGATAGGGAGATGTCGCTGCGCTCCACCGATTATATGCTGGAACAGCGGGTGGATGGACTCATCCTGGTCAGTCGGCTGCAGAAGAACGTCATCGATTACGTCAAAAACTTCAATATCCCTTATCTGATGGTGAATGGATCGACGGAAGATCCGGACGTCGTGCATCTCGTGAGCAACGATGAAGCCGGTGGAGAACGGGCGGCACAGCACTTATATGACTGTGGACACCGCAAATTCTTTATCATCGCCGGACCGGGCGAACATCGGAGCCACTCGCTGCGATTGGAGGGCTTCCGAAAACGGCTGGAATCCCTCGGCGTTAGTTCTGAACAGGACGGATTTACCATTGTCGAGTCATCGGAATCGAGCTTCGACTCCGGTCGGAAGTTGATGGAGGAGCATTATGTGGCGTTCCGGGAGGGACGATACAGCGCTCTGTTCAGTACAAATGACATGCTTGCACTGGGAGCGATGAAGGTGCTGATGGAGCGCGGAGTCCGCGTTCCGGAGGAAGTATCCGTTATGGGCTACGACAATACCGAAGTGGCCGGCATGTACCATCCATCGCTGACTACCGTCAGCGTGGATGCATCTGGTATTGGCCGAGACGCGGTATACATTCTGGATCGCCTGATTAGCGGCGAGGGGAGCGTACCGCGCCTGATTGAATACGAAAGCGAAGTAATTGTTCGTCAATCGACGAATGGAAGGGAGGACGGAACATGTCTTGGTACTGGAAACACGTAGGTCCGAGAAGAATAATCGAATTTGTGTTGCTGACCGTGTTCGCCATTTTTTTCGCAGGTCCGCTGGTCAACCTGCTAGTGCTTGCCTTTAGTGAAAAGTGGAATTATCCGGATATTCTGCCCCAAGTATGGGGCTTCAAATGGTGGGAGTTCGTACTGGCAAAGGACGATATTGTCTCGTCGATCTCACTGTCGTTCCTTATTGCTACTCTGGTGACCCTGCTGTCCATCGTCGTCTGCATCCCAGCAGCGTATGCCTTCGCAAGACTCCAGTTTCCGCTGAAGCGGATGTTCCTGTTCTCGTTCCTGCTGACGCACGCTTTTCCGAAAATGGGGTTGTATGTTTCCATCGCAGTTCTTTTCTACCGGATTGGACTGATGAATACGCTGCTCGGCGTTGTGCTGATCCATATGATCAATGTGTTGATGTTCATGACCTGGATTCCGACCTCCGCCTTTCGCAACGTTCACCGGGCGCAGGAAGAATCGGCGCGGGACGTTGGGGCAAGCCCGTTCAAAGTGTTCCGCAGCATCACCCTGCCAATGGCGATGCCCGGCATCATGGTCGCTTCGATCTTCACGTTCCTCAATTCACTAGACGAAGCACAGGGCACGTTCCTGGTCGGTATTCCCGATTACAAAACAATGCCAATCGTCATGTACTCCATTATTTCCGACTTTCCGAGCAGCGAGGGAGCCGTATTCTCGATCATCCTGACGCTGCCGACTATTATTCTGCTGGTGGCAGCCCAGCGGCTGGTGAGCGCGGACGTGCTGGCGAGCGGTTTTCAAATGAAATAAAAATGTTTCGGTCGATATACCGAAGCAAAGGGAGGCAGAAGTATGCAGTTGTCTGTACGAGAGTTAGCCAAACGCTACAAAACGGGTGACGGGGTCAGCGGCATCAACATCGATATCAAAAAAGGCGAGCTGGTCACCCTTCTTGGTCCCTCCGGGTGCGGGAAAACTACTGTACTCCGAAGCATCGGCGGGTTTCTCGAACCGGACTCCGGTGACATCCTGATCGAGGGCAAGAGTGTCATTCAACTGCCACCGGAGAAACGGCCGACCTCGATGGTGTTCCAGAGCTATAACCTGTGGTCGCATATGTCGGTATATGACAATCTGGCCTTCGGCCTGAAGATCCGCAAAATGCCGAAGGAAGAGATCCGCACAGCGGTCGAGGATGCGCTCAAACTGGTCCGACTGTCGGGTTTCGAGAAGAAATATCCGGCAGAGCTTTCGGGTGGACAGCAGCAGCGGGTTGCGCTTGCGCGGTCTCTGCTACTGAATCCGGCAGTACTGCTGTTGGACGAGCCTTTCTCTGCGCTGGACGCCAAGTTGCGGCACGAAATGCGTGAGGAGCTGCGTGAGATCCAAATGAAGACCGGGCTGACAATGGTCTTTGTCACGCATGATCAGGAAGAAGCACTGTCGTTGTCCGACCGTATTATCGTCATGAATCACGGGCGCATCGAGCAGATTGCTCATCCGCAGCAGATTTACGATGAGCCCGCTTCATTATATGTCGCCGGTTTTATAGGCAAAATGAATTTCCTTAAGGGGGTGGCGGAAGGGGAGAGCATCCGGATTGGACATCTTCGCCTGCCGAACGAGAAGGGATTAAATGGACAGGTGACGGCTGCGGTCCGACCAGAAGACGTACAGGTGAGCAGTACTACGATGGGAGAAGGCGCTTTGGCGGGTAAGGTCAAGCAGGTCATGATTCTTGGACATTACGCCGAAGTTACCGTGGAATTGGTGGAATTCGGCATTATACGTGCTTTTCTGAACAAGGAATTCGTTGAGCAGCTGCAGGTAGGAAAAGACGTCGGCGTCTCGATCTCGAAAATGACCGGATTCCCGGTCGATGAATCGAACTGAGGAGGATGAATGATATGCGTATGAAAAAGCCATTTTTATCATTGTTGACTGTTGTGGGATTATCAGTGTCATTGCTGGCCGGGTGTGGAAACGGAAGTGAGATAAAAAGTACAACCACCACCGGGGGGAGCGCTGCTGCATCGAGCGATCAGGTGAAATTTAACTTCTACTTTACGGGCTCTCAGAACGTCAAGGATCTGTGGGATTCGCTGGAGCCAATGTTTGAGAAACAGCATCCGGATATCGACGTGAATCTGGTCTATATCCCGTCCGGTACTGGCGCTGAGCCGACCTACGACCGGATCGTGGCTGCCAAGAAAGCGGGTAAGGGCTCAGGAGACATTGACCTGTACGAGGACGGAATCACCTCCGTCGCGCAGGGCACCAAGGATGGTGTTTGGGAGCAGCTGAACGAGAAGGACATTCCTAACCTGAGCAAAGTTAACACGGACACGATGAAGGATGTGGACAACTTCGCAGTTCCGTATCGTTCGTCCGCCGTGGTTCTGGCCTATGACAGCAGCAAAATCTCCAATCCGCCAACTACGCTGGACGAGCTGTTGCAGTGGATCAAAGCCAATCCTGAGCAGTTCGCCTACAATGATCCGTCAACGGGTGGTTCCGGCAGCTCGTTCGTGCAGACGATTGTCTACAAGGACCTGCCGGAAGAAGACATCCACAACTCTGATCCGGCGATCATGGAGAAGTGGGACGGTGGTTTCGACACGCTCAAAGAAATCGGACCTTATGTCTACGGGCAGGGCATCTATCCGAAGAAAAACCAGGGCACGCTGGATCTGTTGATGAATGGGGAAGTGTCTTTAATTCCGGCCTGGTCCGACATGGTGTTGCAGCAGCTGAACGAAGGTTTGTTGCCGGATACAATTAAGATGCAGCAGATCACGCCGGGTTTCAACGGCGGACCAACGTACCTGATGGTCAACCAGGAGTCGGACAAAAAGGAAGCGATCAATGAATTCCTGAACTTTGTCCTGTCCCCTGAAGCGCAGGAAGTGATCGTTGACAAAATGAATGGTTTCCCGGGCATTGAGCTCTCCAATATGTCACAGGAAATGCAGAATAAGTTCGACGGTGTGGCCGAAGGCTTCCGCACGTTCAACGTCGGGGATCTGGGCACGGAGATTAACAAACGCTGGCAGAGCGACGTTGCTGCGAAATGAGTAAAGAAGCCAGACAGTCGATCACAGGCCTGGCGATGATGCTCCCCTCCTTCGCCATTCTGTTGATCGTCGTCATTATCCCGATTGTTCAATCCTTCATCATGAGCCTGAGCAACGGCTCGGGCGGATATGATCTGAGCCGCTATACGTATCTGTTCACTGATAAGGGGATGCGCAGCAATATCGTATTTACGCTTCGGGTGACTGCCATTACGTGCGTTGCCGTGATCTTGATCAGCTACACCCTGGCGATCTATATGCGCTTCAACCAGGGGCCGATCGTCAATCTGATTCGTAAAACGTACATGATCCCGCTGTTCATCCCTGGTGTTATTGCAACTTACGGTCTGATCAATTTGCTTGGCAATCATGGCTGGCTCGCCCGTATGCTTGAGGTGGTCGGGATTACGCTGCCACGCATCATCTTTGACGAGAAAGGAATCATCATCGCCAACCTGTGGTTCAACATTCCATTTACGACGATGCTACTCAGTTCCGCGCTGTCGGGTATTCCTTCATCGATCATTGAGAGTGCAAAGGACGTGGGTGTAGGCAGGCTGACGCTGTTTACCCGGTTTATTTTCCCTCTGTCATATAAGACATTTCTTGTTGCCCTGACCTTTGTCTTCATGGGGGTCATCGGCTCGTTCACTGCGCCCTATCTGATCGGAGCCAACTCTCCGCAGATGCTTGGTGTCTCCATGCAGCAGGTATTCAGCGTTTTTCAGGAGCGTGAACAAGCCGCAGCGATTGCTTTCTTCTCATTCCTGCTCTGCTCGGTGCTGGGTGCTTTCTACATCCGGTCGATGGCGGAAGAGGAAAAGGCGAAGATTTAGACGAGTTCCAAAAAGCTGAAGTGCTCCTTTATAGGGAGCGCTTTTCTTTTTTTTTGATGGAAAACAGGATCAGTACTTTCTCTATTTGGCAAAGGTGAAAATTAACAACCCGTTTACATCACAATGATACATAACGAATACTTTAGCTTTAACATTTAAGATGACAAACAAAGGAACGAGGACTCACACATGAAGAATTATCCGATCATAGCTTCCATCACGACAGATGAACAAATTTCACAAGCGATAGCAAGCGATGTGCAGCGAGTTATTCTGATGACAGGCAACATTACCAATCTGGGTTCAATCATAGAGAGTTTGCATCAAAGTGGCAAAAAAGCTTATGTGCATACCGAGATGGTATCCGGGATTGGACGAGATGCCTCAGCAATTCAATATCTTGCAGATGTGTTCAAAATCGACGGGATCGTGACGACAAAGAGCAACGCAGTTTCTGCGGCCAAGCAAGCGGGCATATTAAGCATTCAGCGCATATTCGCCATTGATACAGCAGCAATTACGACTGCGGTTCGTATGATTATGAGCTATAAGCCTGATGAGGTTGAACTGATGCCGGGGTTAATGCCTCGAGTTATACAAGAACTGAAAGAACGCATCTCGCAGCCTTTGATTGTGGGTGGCCTTATCCGGTATGAGGAAGAAATACAACAAGCATTAAAGAGCGGGGCAGATTTTGTTTCAGTAGGCCATGAGAAGTTCTGGAATTAATTAATTTCATACATTTATCCTTGGGTGGAGACGACGAGAAAACCCGGTGGTAAGTAAATCAATACAACCTTGATGTTGAAGGAGGGTGATTTGCTGCTGGGTTTTTTGTGTTGTCCAAAAATATATAACAGGAGGTAACAGAACATGATCATTCAAGCAGTTGCGCATCGCGGTTATCCAAGTAAGTATCCTGAAAATACGATGTCTTCCTTTTTAAAGGCGGTAGAGCTTGGATTCACACATCTCGAACTAGATGTTCATCTCAGCAAGGATGGAATTCCAGTGGTGATTCATGACCATACGCTTGACCGCATGACAAATGGAACAGGCAGAGTGGCTGATTATACTGCTTCGGAGCTGCAATCTTTAGAAATCAGGCAAGGTGAACATATTCCAACCCTTGAAGAGGTACTGCGTGCTTTGAAGGGTAAGATTCAACTTAACATTGAGCTCAAGCAGATGGGAAGCTATTACCCTCATCTGGAGGAAAGGGTACTTGAAGTTATCGAGGAATTGAGCATGCTGGATCAGGTGGTAATTACGTCTTTTGATTTCGATGCCCTGGAGATGATCAGGGAACGATCTGGCGATGTACGCATTGGCCTCATTACTTTCGGCTGTTCGAAAGCTATTCTGGACTGGTCATTAGAAATGGGTGCGACGTTCTTGTCCATACATCATGCTTTTGTGACCGAGCATTACATTCATCAATGCAAAGAATTAGGAATCCAATTGATGGCGTGGACAGTCAACGAGACTTCCATCATGAAAAAATTTCAGGAGTATCCGTCCGTATGGGTCTGCACTGACGAACTGGAAAGCTTCATAGATGTATTGGAGTTGTCCAGCTCACTGTGAGCGGGCAGGAGTAATGTCATGGAAGATGTATATGCTTACGATGCTTATTGCTTTGATCTAGACGGGACCATCTATATTGGCCAGATGAGACTCCCTGGCGTGAATAGCTTTATAAACAACTTGCGTTCACGAGGCAAGCGCCTGTTGTTCCTTACCAATACTCCCGTTCATACCAAGGAAGATTGCTACCAACGGCTGTTGAGTTTGGGCATTTCGTGCCAGCCTGATGAAATTCTGACTGCAGGTTACCTTTCTGGGATGTATTTTGCAGAGCATGCGCCGGACGCCAAGGTGCTAGTTGTAGGTGAGGTGGCTTTACGGAGGGAACTTCGGGCACTTGGGATAGCCATTACCGAGGATCCATATCAATCAACACATGTATTAGTCGGAATGGATCGGAAATTTAACTATGATAAGCTCCATCTGGCGGCAAAAGCAGTGCGCCACGGAGCGGCTCTGCTCGCAACTAATCCGGACAGCTGTTGTCCCGTTCAAGGGGATATCATTCCGGATACCGGAGCCATTCTAAGTTCGATTGAGGCGGCCAGCCAGCAGAAAGCATCGGTCGTGATTGGCAAGCCTTCCCGCTATTATGCAGAGAAGGCGCTTCAGCTATTGGACGTGGATCGCAGCAGATGCCTCATGATAGGTGACAGGCTCGAAACAGATATTTTATTTGGACAGCAAAATGGAATGAAGACTGCGCTCGTGCTTACGGGGATCTCTTCAAGAGAGGATATCGGAAAGACAGATATCGTTCCGGATTATATATGGCCTTCATTCAGCGAATTCATCATGGAGCAGCAGGCCCATCCAAAGCCTTCAAATGTGTTGCAGGTGGAGAAGGCTTGAACCGCTAGGTATCCAAAATAAAGATGGAGGTGGCGTTTATGCGTCTGGCATTACTTGGTGATCTTCATTATTCATGCATGAGTCACGGGACGGAAGAAATGAGGGCTGCAAGATTCCGGGCATACGAGCATATGCTCAAGGCTTTTCTGAAGGAGGATGCGGACTATCATATCTCAATTGGTGATTTAACGCATGAAGGGACAGCTGAGGAACTTCGATCCATTTTCTCCATGCTTACAAAAAGTGAACGGAAATTCATTCATGTGCTGGGTAATCATGATACGTATTCACTGCCAAAGCATGAAATTTACACGCTATCAGGACAGGAGCGCTACCGGGCTATTGATACACCTCACGTCAGGCTGATTTTTCTGGATACTACCCAGGAAATGAATCGAGAGGATTGGGGGGGAGAGCTGGACGAAGAGCAGCTGACATGGATTAAAGGCCAACTTGCCAATTCACATGAAAAGCAAGTGCTCGTCTTCGGGCATCATCCGGTATTCGATACAACTGCGCGCTCAACACTAGATAAGCTTTACATCCGTCCGCAGAATGAACTGAGGGGTATATTCAATAGTCGGCCAGGTGGAGGCATCTATTTTTGCGGGCATAACCACATGAACTCCATCGTTAAGCAAGAAGAATGGCATTATGTACAAACTGCAGCTTGTCTCGATGTACCAGCATACCGCGTTATTGAAGTTCATGAGGGCGAAGTAGTCGTTGCTCACCAACGAATGCTGGATGCTGATCTCATGAATGATATTCAGAGCTTTTATCATGATACGCCGGGCTTTGGACCTGTCGCTAATGCAGTGGGTGAAGAAAGCGACCTTATCTTATCCGTTCGAATAACATTGGCCGCACAATAATGTGAAGAAAAAGGAGGGAATGTCGTGGCTCAAATTGTGTTAAAGCAGATCGAAAAAAGCTTCAAGCAGGATAAAGTCATCGAAGGTCTCGATCTGACCATTAAGGATGGTTCCTTTACTGTATTGGTCGGTCCGTCTGGCTGTGGAAAATCGACGACACTCCGGATGATCGCAGGACTTGAGAAAGAAACAGGCGGTGAAATTTGGATTGGGGACCATCGTGTCAATGGAGTAGAGCCAGGCAAGCGTAATGTGGCGATGGTATTTCAAAACTATGCATTGTATCCAATGATGACAGTCAAGGAGAATATTGAATTCGGATTAGTAAATCGCAAGGTGCCTCGGCCCGAACGTGAGCGTCTTATAAAGGAGATCACTGAGGTCGTCGGCCTGGCAGAGTATTTGCATAAGAAGCCGCAGGCTCTGTCCGGAGGTCAACGTCAGCGGGTTGCCTTGGCTCGGGCCATGGTTAAAAGTCCCGCAGTCTTCCTGATGGACGAGCCATTGTCGAATCTGGATGCCAAGCTACGCCATCAGATGCGCACGGAACTGATTCAGCTTCACAAACGGCTGGGCGCAACCTTTGTTTTTGTAACTCATGATCAGGTTGAGGCCATGTCGATGGGAGATCGCATCGTCATCATGAATAAAGGGCGTATTCAACAAGCAGACAGTCCAATGAAAATCTACAATGATCCGGATAATGTTTTCACAGCGCAGTTTATCGGTACACCGCCGATGAATGTGATAGATCGTGAACGTATCCTGCCTTTGTTGAATGGACAGCTTCATGATGATATTGGCCATATTGGCTTTCGACCAGAGAAAGCAACGATGACGCTTGAGAACAGACCGCAGACCGGGCATATTCAGTTCTCGGCTCATATCATGACACGCGAGACACTGGGAGCAGAGATCATCTATCAACTGGATTCCGCGCTTGGACTTATCGCCGTGAAGAGCTTCTTGAAACCGTTGGAGTCAGCCTTTGAGGTAAACATCAACGTGTCTATGCAGGACCTGTACTATTTTGATCGGAAGGGTGAACGTGCTCGTCAGCATGAGCTGGCCGAAGCGGGAGAGCTGATTGTCCTGGGAGGAGGATATTCATGACCGTCTGGTCCAAGCTCCGTCCCTATGTGTTGGTGGCACCCTCCATCACAATATTCTCTATTTTTTTCCTTTATCCGATCTTCTATATGATCTTCTTAAGCTTTTACAACTGGGATTTTATTAATCCGGTCAAGGAGTTCGTGGGCTTCAACAACTTTGTTGAATTATTTAAGGATAGTGCATTTCTTCAGGTGTTAAGCAATTCCTTGAACTATACGCTTCTTTCCGTATCCTTATCCATTGTGATCTCGCTTTTGCTTGCGATCTGGCTGAATCGGGAAGGGGCATGGTACGGGTTTGTTCAGGGGGCACTTTTCAGTCCGCATATTGTTTCACTTGTATCGGTATCCCTGGTGTGGATGTGGCTGATGGATCCCAAATTCGGTTTGCTTAACGGTTTGCTTGATATGGTTGGCTTGCCTAAGCTGGCATGGCTGAGTAGTCCAGACAGTTCATTGCTGTCGCTTGTGCTTGTATCGGTCTGGAAAGGCGTAGGCTATAACGCCCTCATCTTCATCGCAGGCCTCCAAAGCATTCCCAGGGATGTGTATGAAGCTTCAGCTCTGGACGAGGCCAATTGGTGGCGCAAATTCTACAAAATTACGCTTCCCATGCTTTCGCCGACACTATTTTTCTTAATAATCATCAATCTGATCAGTTCATTCCAGGTGTTTGAGACTATTGCCATTATGACCAACGGGGGTCCGATCAATTCAACCAATACGCTCGTCTTTTACATCTACGAGTATGGATTCCGCTACTTCAAGATCGGTTATGCATCGGCAGCAGGAGTTATACTGCTCGTTGTCGTTGGTCTGCTTACGCTAGTCTACTTCAAATTGCTGAGCCGCAAGGTTCACTACCAATAGAGAGGAGAAGGGGAATTTTATGGCAAGGAAGTCATTGCTGCGTACGTTCAATATTACTGCCACAATAGCATTGGTTGCGATTTTTGCTATCCCTTTTCTATGGATGATTTCAACATCTTTGAAGTCTTACCCGGAGACGGTGATTTTTCCACCCAAGTGGATTCCATCCAAGGTGATGTGGAGCAATTTTCAAGCGGCGTGGGAATCGGGGCCTTTTTTGAAATATCTAATGAACAGCGTTGTTGTATCGGTCAGCATACTCGTTCTTCAATTCACGACAATAATATTGGCAGCCTATGCTTTTGCAAGATACTCCTTCAAAGGAGACAAGCTATTATTCGGGATAACGATGGTGACCTTGATGATTCCTGGTCAGCTCATTTTCCTACCTGTGTATTTGTTGATGAGCAAGTGGGGACTCATTAACAATTTGCTGGCACTCATTTTGCCCTTCTCTTCCAGCGCCTTTGGCATATTCATGCTCAGGCAGTCCTTCAAGCAAGTACAGGAAGAGCTTATTGAAGCGGCGCGACTTGACCAGGCGCCGGAATGGAAGATCATTCTTAAGATTATGGTACCAATGGCGCGTCCTACGTTAGTAACATTTGCATTGTTCAGCTTCATTGCACACTGGAATGATTATTTCTGGCCGCTCGTGATGACAACCTCCGATGCAGCAAGAACGCTTCCGATCGGGATTTCTAAGCTGCGCGAGGTTGACGGAGGAGCTGCCTGGCATATTTTGATGGCTGGAAACATGATTTTGGTCGTTCCGATTCTTATTGTTTTCTTATTTGGACAACGTCAAATTATTAAAGCATTTGTCTATTCGGGTGTTAAATAATCAGATTAACAGGAGGGTTTATTCATGAAAAAATTTGGATCTGTTTTGTTAGCGGCAACGCTTGCTCTTACGATGACTGCTTGTGGTGCTTCTAATTCTGATGGTTCAACCGGAGCTGCTTCCGGGAGCAATTCCAATGATACGGCCAACAAACCAATAGAGATTACATATTGGTACTCTTGGGGAGACAAGATCGCTGAGAACAATGAGAACTTGGTAAAGATGTTTAATGAATCCCAAGATGAAGTGATCGTGAAGGCGGAATATCAAGGGACGTATGCAGATCAGCATTCTAAGGCACAAGCTGCTTTTGCAGCGGGCAATGCCCCCGAAGTATGGCAAAATGAAATTGCTTCAGTGGGTGTGTTTGCGGAATCAGGCATGACGCAGGAGTTGACTTCTTTTGTGGAGAAGGATCAGCTGGATATGGAAGATTTTATTCAAGGGCTCATGGGGAATTCCTATGTGAATGATAAACTGTATGCTCTTCCTTATTTACGCAGTACCCCGATCCTGTACTTTAATCGTACGATGCTGAAGGAGGCGGGCCTTGATCCTGCTGGACCTAAGAATTGGACAGAGTTTGAAGATTATGCACGCAAGCTAACGATTAAGGATCAGCGCTACGGCATCTCGATGCCTGTCGATATTTGGCTTTATGAAGCTTTTGTGAGACAGAGTGGAGGCACGATGATCAGCGAGGACGGAAAAAGTGCGGCATTCGATAATGAAACCGGCATTGAACCTGTGAAGCTGTGGCTTAAGATGAAGGATGAAGGCATTATGAGCATCGGTACGACCGATGATGCAGGTACGCAAGCCAAAACGGATTTCCACAATCAGCGTTCAGCGATGCTGTTCTCCTCAACTGCGGATCTGACCAATAATATGAAGGTTGCAGAAGAGCAAGGCTTTGAACTCGGAACGACATTTATGCCTGCAAATGATACGTATGGAGTGCCGACAGGCGGTGCCAATTTGGTTATGACTTCTGGCCTGTCGCCCGAAAAACAGGAAGCGGCGTGGAAGTTTATCAAGTGGATGACCTCCAAAGAACAAACGATTTATGCAAGCTCCTTCACGGGCTATTTGCCTAGCCGAATCAGTGCAGTGGAGAGCGATGAAATGAAGAAGCTTTATGAGGAAAAGCCGCTGTTCAAGGTGGCGGTAGACCAACTGGAATATGCGGGTCCACGTCCAATGCAGAAGGTTTATCCAGAGATTGGAGAGATGATCAAGAATGAGATTCTGCGTGCGGTTGTGGATTCTTCCGTTTCAGCAGAGGACGCTGTAGCTGAAGCGGCGAAGAAGGCCAATGCCTTGCTGAATAAGTAGAGTTATAATTTAAAGAGACCAAGGAGCTAAGCGGCATATGTCCTGCTTAGCTCTTTGCGTTTTGTTGGTGGTAGGCTCCGTGAGATATGTAGTTATATTTCCATTGGGATCATTTAAATTGATGAATTGACCTATAGCGAATACCGCACGTATGTCTCATTCGCACAGGCAAGTAGTCCACTTCTCGCGTAAACTGAAGTAGATTCAGTAGAGCGAGGTGAAAATCCATGGCTAAAACCAACGAAATACGCCTAAAGGCAAAGCGGTATAAGGCCCGTCCCGTCTGCGTGACTCTTCATAATGGTGAAACGTACATCGGTTACATTTCTGACGTGAATAACGGAGGCGTGGTGCTTACCGGGGGAGGAAAAATATCGCGCACGGCGACCACAGGGGACAGTTCCCAGCGTACCAATAGAAAGGTCGCTTCACGCAGCAAAAACGGTCGTTCTCCGAATCGGAAACGGGTACATGGTACACGCAAGCCGTCTACCCGCTCGCGCGCAGTGTCACGTGCGCAGGTTTCGTCCTTTCTACCGATGATGGGTTCGCTGTTTGGCGGGCTTGGTGGTGCGGCTTCGGCTGGAGGTATACTTGGCGGCGGCATGCGGCTGTTTGGCATGATCCAGCAATTCATGCCTGTCATGAAAATGGGCTACGGCATGATCAAATCTATCCATCCATTTATGGGTGCCGTCAAAGGTCTGATGGCTCCGCCTAGTCAGGCCGAAGAAGAAGAGGTATAATGCGATATTCAGCCCCTTTGAAGACGGAAGGGGCTTTTCTTTTTTAGTGTCAAGGTGTTATTGATAAATTGAGTTATAAAAAAAGTTGCGAAGCTTTGACCATTTGGATATGATTATCTAATTGGTTGTTTCAGCTTATACATTTAATTGATGATAAAAGATAGTGAGGTCAGAAAACAATGATTGCAAAAACAGAAGAAGACTTTAATGGTTTAAAGGAAATTGGCAGAATTGTTGCCTTTATTAGAGATGAATTGGTACAAAGAACAGTTCCTGGCATAACGACGAAGGAACTTGATGATATAGCTGGAGAGCTTTTTGAGAAAGAAGGCGCAGTCTCAGCTCCAAAAAGTGCATATAATTTCCCTGGCTATACTTGCATTAGTGTTAATGAAGAAGTGGCACATGGTATTCCGGGGCAACGGGTTATTCAAGAAGGAGATCTAGTCAATATAGATGTCTCTGGCTCGAAGAACGGCTATTTCGCTGATACAGGAATCTCGTTTGTAGTAGGCGAAGGAGAAGAAGTGTTAACGAAAATATGCGACGTTGCTAAACTAGCATTTGAAGCAGGTCTTAAGAAAGCAAAACCTGGTTCCAAAAAAAGCGGCATCGGAAAAGCGGTATTCTTAACTGCAAAACAGAATGGATTAACCGTTATTAAAAACCTTACAGGACATGGTGTTGGACGTAACATCCACGAAGCACCAGATCATATTTATAATTATAACGATACATCGGATGATGAGTTATTAAAAGAAGGCATGGTTATTGCATTCGAACCATTTATCTCAACTTTAGAAGAACAGGTGTATCAAAAAGAAGACGAATGGACCTTTGCTACAGAAAAAAGCTATGTGGCTCAAATCGAACATACGATCATCCTTACTAAAAATGGTCCGATCATTGTCACACAATAATATCAAGACCATTGTCTAAGGTCGATTTCCCAAGTGGGAAATCGGCTTTTTTTTGATGCCCCTTAACAAAACGGTTCGAGGAAGGAGGGAATGAGCTATATGGAATGATGTACAATAATAATATTGAGGAACAAAAACTACAATTGTTAAATTGTGTTGAGGAGCGGATGAGTTTGAACAGAACAGTCATACTGGAGCGTCTTCAATCACAGCTGTGCGAGGGAAATCACATCATCGGTGTCTCGACAGGCACGGGGATTACAGCGAAGTATGCAGCTCAGAGTGGAGCGGATTTTATATTAATGCTGAACTCCGGCAAGTTTCGCCAGATGGGGAGGAGCTCTCTAGCCGGCTTTTTGCCGTTTTGCAACAGTAATGATATGGTGATGGATTTTGCATCAAGAGAAATAGTGCCGCTGGTGAGGCATTCTCCCGTACTCTTTGGACTGAATGCGAATGATCCAACCATAGAAATGGCTGATTATATAGAGGTAATCAAGAGGAGAGGTTTTTCGGGAGTCAACAACTATCCTACAGTTGGCCTGATCGACGGATTGTTCAGAGAGGCTCTGGAGGAAGACGGGATTAGTTATGACATCGAGGTTGAGGCCATACGCCTGGCCCATCGACAGGATTTGTTTACGGTGGCGTTCGTATTTGATGAGCTTCAGGCGGCCCAGATGATTGAAGCGGGAGCAGATGTAATCTGTGCTCATCTCGGTCTGACCGAAGGCGGGTTATTGGGTGCACGGAAGGTTGTATCCTTGGAGGCCGCCAAATCAAAGGCACTGCGTATTTTTGATACCTGCAATCAGCTTAAGCCGGATTTGATCAAGATGATTTATGGCGGTCCGGTAAAGACGCCGGTCGATGTCCAGTACATGTATAGCGACAACACAGATATTATGGGGTATATTGGCGGGTCTGCTTTTGAACGAATTCCTTCCGAGAAGTCGATTACGGCGATTACTCGCGATTTTAAACGCCTAGGTAAACTGGATGAGGACGATTTTATGGTCAAAATGCTGAAAGGCATTACCCAGCATTATGATTACGTTGAGTTTGTCAAAGAGTATGTGGCGCAAAACTATAGTAGTGAAATTGTTTTTTCGGATCTGGCCAAAGTTGCTCATGTTTCCCGCAGCTATTTGAGCAGTTTGTTTAAAAGGGAGGTTGGCTGCAGCTTTCAGACCTATCTGGTGAGCTTCCGCATCAATAAAGCCGTCACGCTTCTTCATGCGCCGCAGCTTCAATTATCCGAAGTGGCTGGGATGGTTGGGTATCCCAATTACGCACAATTTAGCAAAATGTTTAAAAAGCTCAAAGGCTGCTCTCCCAAAAAGTACAGATCTAACCTAAACACAAAAACACAGAACATAAAAGCGTTTTCATAAATAAACAGGACCAGTATGATGAAGTTATAGCGATCGTACTGGTTTTTCTGTTAGCGAAAAAATCAGCATGCTACCTGCGATCGAGCTTGGTTTCTAAAGAGTCATACGAGGAGGCCGTGGAATGAAGACCGTCGCAATCATTGGAACATTTGATACGAAGGGCGATGAATACCTTTACATTAAAAGCATTGCAGAGGAGCTTGGGTTGGGGACATTGATGATTCATACAGGTGTATTCGAATCTTCCTTTGTTCCGGATGTGTCCAATCAGGAAGTCGCCCACGCCGCAGGCATGGCCATAGAAGAACTTGCGGCAAAGAAGGATCGGGCTTTGGCTACAGAGGTTTTGTCCATAGGATTGAAGAAGCTGGTGCCACAGTTGTACAAACAAGGTAAATTTGACGGAATCATTTCCTTTGGTGGCACTGGTGGGACCTCACTGGTCACACCTGCCATGAGAGCTCTGCCGATTGGAGTCCCTAAGGTGATGGTATCAACCGTTGCTTCTGGAAACACAGCTCCATACGTAGGCACGAGTGATATTGTCATGATTCCGTCGGTGGTGGATGTAGCCGGATTGAACTCCATTTCTACGAAAATATTTACAAATGCATTATTTGCGATTGCGGGCATGCTCAAGTTTGAGCATAAGCACAAACCGGATAAGAAGCCGCTGGTTGCAGCTACGATGTTTGGAGTGACAACACCATGTGTGACAGCGGCAAGAAAATATTTGGAGGAGCGGGGCTACGAGGTGCTTGTGTTCCACGCCACGGGCATCGGAGGGCAGTCGATGGAGGCGTTGATTGAAGCAGGCTTTATTGAAGGGGTATTGGACTTGACGACGACGGAGTGGGCGGATGAAATCATCGGCGGTGTCTTAAATGCGGGGCCGAATCGCTTAGAGGCTGCAGGCCAAAATCGCATTCCGCAGGTAGTCTCAGTGGGCGCTTTAGATATGTGCAATTTTGGGCCGAGCGATACTGTGCCGGAGAAATTCAAGGATCATAAGTTTTATCAGCATAATCCGACGGTAACCCTGATGAGAACCACAGTGGAAGAGAATGAGCAGATCGGCAGGAAGCTTGCGGAGAAGCTGAACATGGCAAAGGAACGCACCGTGCTAATGCTACCGCTTAGAGGCGTATCCGCAATTGATGTGGAGGGGGAGCCTTTCTACGGACCGGAGGAGGACCGGATGTTGTTTAATACCCTGCGCCAGCATATCGATCGCACAATTGTTGAAGTGATTGAAATGGATTGTGCCATCAACGATCCAGCCTTTGCAGAGGCCGCATCACAAAAGCTGATCGCTCTCATGACATCAAATTCCTAACCAATCCAATAAGGAGGATATACGAAATGAATAAGCTGAACAGATCAGAAATTATGGACAAATTTAGGGGAGAGGTAAAGCAGGGTAAAATTCTACTAGGTGTCGGGGCAGGCACAGGGATTACGGCCAAGAGCAGTGAAGCGGGCGGAGCAGATATGTTAATCGTATACAATTCCGGTCGGTACAGAATGGCGGGCCGCGGCTCGCTGGCGGGCTTGCTCTCCTATGGAGATGCCAATCAAATCGTCGTTGAGATGGGAGCCGAGGTGCTGCCCGTCGTCAAACATACGCCTGTTCTGGCAGGGGTGTGCGGCACCGATCCTTTCCGAATAATGGAGGTTTACCTGAAGCAGTTGAAGGAGCAGGGCTTCAGCGGAGTTCAAAACTTCCCAACCGTTGGTTTGATTGATGGGGTGTTCAGACAAAACCTGGAGGAAACCGGTATGGGGTACGACCTGGAGGTTGAAATGATCCGTATCGCCCATGAATTGGATTTGCTGACTACGCCGTATGTTTTTGATCCTGCTCAGGCAAAAGCTATGGCGGAGGCGGGGGCTGACATTTTGGTTGCGCACATGGGGTTGACGACCAAGGGCTCCATTGGTGCAAAAACAGCACTGACCCTGGACGACTGTGTACAACGAATTGAGGCTATTATTGAAGCAGGGCGGGCTGTGAACCCAGAGATCATGATTATTTGCCACGGTGGACCCATTGCAGAGCCGGAGGATGCGGCCTATGTCATTGAGAGAACGAAGGGCATCGATGGATTCTTCGGCGCATCCAGCATCGAGCGCTTTGCGGCAGAGAAAGGCATTACACAGCAGACGGAGTCCTTCAAGTCAATTCGGACATAGTATTCAACCTAACGACAGTCAATTATTTGGCTGTCGTTTTTTTATCCATAGGGGAAGAGGAGACTCTCAACTCCTCATATGAGCGCTTACAATTTACTGTTGCGATCAGCCTTAATGTTCAGTAAATTGGGAGGTATACACCGATGGGAGGGCTGAGCAATAATCATGTTGACCAGATGGCTGCGACGAATAACGCCAGGCACGTTTAAACACCGAATACTATTTTCGTTTCTGTTATTCCTCCTGACGCCTATAGCCATATTAGTTCTCTACAACTTCCGAGAAACGGAAGTTATGCTCCAGCGGGATGCTTCTGACATTAACGTCAAGCAACTCGAAGGCATCAAAGCCGATCTTATTGATTTGATGAGTCTTGTGATGAAGACTGGGATGCTGTTGGATCAGGATTCTGTCCTCCGCGAAGTGATGCAGAAGCCGGAATTATATGATGCCATCCATCGAAAGCGAATTGTGGAAAATAAATTCGCTAGTATTGAAAACAGCTTTTTCCTTACGGGAGCTACCGTATTCTACACATTGATCGATTTAAAAGGAAACGCTTACACTTCCTATACGCCAGAGAATTCTCTGAATTATGCCCACATCAGTTCCGAGCCCTGGGTACAGGAACTGAAGAGGACTGAGGGACAACGGTACGTATGGAAATCCAATGATTTGACGACCGGCGTTCGTGAGAGAAAAGGAAATCGGATGCTGAGCCTTTACGAAGTGCTGCGTGACGACGGACTAAAACCATTTGCTTATGGACGTTTTAGTATCGATTATGAAGCATGGTTTCAGGAAAAAACAGAGGAAAATACATTCGGCAGCGATAGGGAAGGAGCCTATTTTCTAATGGATGGATATGGGAATATTATGCTTCAATCCAAGTCGGGAGACAATGTACCCTCTACCGTGTCATCTGCCATTACAGCAGCAAGTCAGAGTCAGGGACAGGATACCTCCTCCCAATCCATTGTGAACAATCATATGATGTATACCTATAGCAAAATTCAAGAGCTTGACGGTTATCTTGTGAAAAAGATACCCCTGTCCTTGTTATTTGAAGAAGTGAACAAACAGAAGCTAAGGTTCTATACCGTATATGGGGCCATCCTGCTGCTGTTTGTGCTGCTGACTTACTTCATTTCTTCAACCGTTACCGGTCCTTTAAAGCATCTTCAACGAAAGATGGAGACAACCGTAAAATTGAATTTGAAGACAAAGCTGCCGGAACAAGGAAGAGGTGAATTGCTGGCGCTAACCCGAAGCTTCAATTTCATGATCGCAGACATCAATAATCTGTTGGAACAGTTAAAGCTTGAGGAGCGGCAAAAGCAGTTTGTCCGATTTCAGGTGTTACTTGGTCAGATGAATCCTCATTTTTTGCTGAATACGCTGAATACAATCAAGAGCATTGCACTGGATAAGGATGATGATGAGATTTATGAGATTTGTGTATCGCTAGGAAAAATATTAGAAACTACGCTGAATTTGGAGGTTGATCTTATTCTTCTGAAGGAGGAGATTGTGCTAATCGAATCCTACATGGATATCCAACGGAAACGATTTGGACATGGCATCGAGCTCCACTATGAAGTTTCCAGGGATCTGGAGTATGCACTGATTCCGAAATTTTGTCTGCAGCCGCTGGTAGAAAATTCGTTGATTCACGGGTTTGGACAATCACAGCTTGAGGGGCGGATCGACATTCGTGCATCAATCCACCATTCGCTGCTTATTTTGGAGGTTGCGGACAATGGTATAGGAATCAAAAAATCCCAGGCGAATCAGTCCTACCGGAAAAGAAAAAGCATTGGCGTACAGAACCTTCGCGAGAGCTTGGAGCTTATGTTTAAGAACCAGCCAACAGGACTTCGGATAGAGTCGACGGAGGAAGGAACGCAGGTCATCATGCATTTCCCATTATTGTTATCCAAACCATATTTGAAGGAGGGGAGCACCATTGTGGCGCACATTGATCGTTGAAGATGAACAGTACGCAAGAGCAAGCTTGCGCAAATTGTTTACAAAGGCGAATATCCCGTTTGAAATTATCGGTGAGGCGGTAAATGGCGAGGAAGGTTTGCAGTTGATTCGGGAACTGCAGCCCGATGTTGTCATTTCCGACATTTTCATGCCGTTAATGGATGGCATCCGTTTACTCCAGCTCACGAGAAAGGAAGGACATGAATGCCGATTCGTTATGTTGACGGCAGTAAGTGAATTCGAGTATGCCAGACAAGCATTGGAATACGGGGCTTCAGGTTATTTGATGAAACTTTCTCTGGATTTGAAGGAACTGAAGCAAACCATGGACAAAGTAGCCGGAGAGCTGACGAGAATGGATAAGCTTCGCCTGGCAGATAAATGGTTCCCAGACAAGACTGCCCTAGAACCAACAGATCATCCAGAGCTGAACCGAATGATTACCTACATTGAGGAGCATTTCGCCGAGGATGTGACATTAAAGAGATTGGCTGAATATGTTCGCATGGATGCCAGTTATGTCAGTGACTTATTTAAGAAAAAGATGGGGATCACGATGACGCATTTTATTCAGAACCGCCGCGTTCAAGCAGCGAAAATGCTGCTGACAGAGACGGAGAAAACGGTGAGTGAAATAGGCAGGTTGGTAGGCTTTGAGAACGACAATTATTTCATTAAAATATTCAAGCGGTGGTGCGGGTTGACCCCGAACGAATACCGAAAAGAACAAAAAATCGTTCTATGAATATCCAAACACCGTTCATACCCCCAATGTCAGGCTGGTGATAAAGTTAAAGACGTAGTAAGCAGCTTATCAACTTGATAAGGGGGACTGTAAATGAAATATAGAAATTGGTTAAAGGTTGCTTTGATTACGACTTTGACAGCTTCGATGCTCAGCGCATGCGGAGGGGCTAACAACGAGGGAGCGAGTGCAGGATCGGCGAATCAAAATGCTGGTGAGACCATTAACCTCACGCTTTGGGGAGCTGTTCCTGCTGAGGCTGGACCTCAAGAAGTGATTGACAGCTGGAACAAAGAAAATCCTGACATTCAGGTCGAGTACTTCCGTTATGTAAATGATGACCCCGGCAACCTGAAGCTGGATACGGCGCTCATGACGGGTCAGGACGCAGACTTGTTCGTCAACTACACGATTAACCGGTTACAGAAACGTGTTGATGCAGGAGTCGCTTTGGATCTGAGCAGCAGAACAGATTACAACATCGACGAGCAAATGGGGGTAGACGCCGCTCAATGGAAAATCGGGGATAAGTATTATGGTATTCCGACAAAGAAAAACATGTTATTCATCTGGCTTAACAAAAGCATGCTGGATGAAGCCGGTCTTCCGATTCCTCCCGTTGATTGGACGTGGGATGACTTGAGAGAATATTCGAAAGCGCTAACAAAATCGAATGTGTACGGTCTTATGCAGCATGATGCTGCCTTTACCGCTGCAATTGACGGTACCATTGCGGGCCTTGGCGTAACCACGCCGGAAGGCACATCTAACTTCAATAATGATCTTTGGAAAAAACAGCTTCAAATCGTGCATGACATGATGTTTGTGGACAAATCGACACCCGAATATGGAGAACAAGTAACAAGCAAGATGCCAGTAGACACAATGTTCCTCAAAGGGGAGGCAGCTATGTTAGCGGCAGGAGAATTTATTTTCCGCAACGCCAATAACCTGAAGGAATTTCCTCATGACTTCAAAATCGCATTCGCTACAATTCCGAAAGTATCTGCCGATCAAAAGGATTATAAATATGCTGGCGGTTTAGGTGATATGCTCTCGGTTAATGCAAAATCCAAGCATCAGGATGCGGCATGGAAATTCGCAAAGTGGTATGCGGACGGCGGAATGTTGCCAATGGCAAGTGGAGGACGCCTTCCATCCTCGAAGAGCGTTGATAACAAGCAGGCAATGGACCTGCTGCTCAAGGGTGTTGAAGACAAATACGATACAGAGTCGATGA
Source organism: Paenibacillus taichungensis (assembly GCF_050994985.1). NCBI lineage: Bacteria > Bacillati > Bacillota > Bacilli > Caryophanales > Paenibacillaceae > Paenibacillus > Paenibacillus taichungensis. Next base: position 2,096,860 of record NZ_CP194720.1, read on the forward strand.
ATAGCGTTGTGTTCGGAGAGTTCCCATCATTCCAGCTAAATGTACCGCAGCAAGCGCTGGATGCCCGCAAGGAAGAATACGAGAAATACTTCCTGAATGAGCAGGATATCGATACAACGCTTAAGAATATGGCCAAACGCCATCAGGAATATATCAAATAATCAAATAATCGAATATTGACAATATCCCTAAGAGAGAAGAAGGATTCTTCGCTTCCGTCTTCTCTCTTTGCTGTATTTAAAAGTTCCATACGAGAAGAAAGGCGGCGTTTTCTGTGAAAAGGAACAGCTGGATTCGGAAACAAGGCTGGGTTGGCTACGTATTTATTTTGCCTAATATGCTCGGTATCCTCGCATTTTTTATACTGCCAGCCTTGTACTCCTTCTTTATGATGTTCACGGACTATCAATTCGCCAATCCGAATTGGACGTTCACCGGATTAGATAATATCAAACGCCTTTTTGGTGATGATCAGTTCTATGCTTCAATCAAATACACGATCATATTCCTGATGTCCGTTCCGGTCTCATTGGCAATTGCATTTCTCGTTGCTCTTGTGCTTAACCGGAGCGTGTATTTGAAAGGATTGCTTAGAGGTATGTTCTTCCTGCCATATATCTCTAGCGGTGTTGCTGTTGCTTTTGTATGGATGCTGCTGTTCCAGCCGTCCCAGGGGCCGATTAATGAAGTGCTTCGCTTTATCGGCATTGTATCGCCTCCGGGCTGGTTCGCTGATTCGAGTTCGGCAATGTATGCCATTGACGTCGTGCAAATATGGTTTATGTTAGGCTACAACATGATTATCTATCTGGCAGCCCTGCAGGAGATTTCGACTGAGCAACTTGAAGCGGCACGTATTGACGGTGCAGGGAAAGCAACTATTACATGGAGGATTGTATGGCCGCTTGTTAGTCCAACGACATTTATGCTATTGATTACGGGGCTGATTATGACGGTCAAATCCTTCTCTCTCATCCAAGCGATTACGGGCGGCGGCCCAAGCGGAAGCACCACGATTCTGTCGTTGTTCGTCTACAAAACGGCATTTAGCTATTATGAGATGGGCTATGCATCAACCATTTCCTGGTTCCTGTTTGCGGTTATTCTTGTCATTACCATCATCCAATGGGTCGGCCAAAAACGCTGGGTCCATTACTAGAGAGGAGCTGACCCAATGTTTAGAACAACGAAGACACGCTCGGTTAAGCTTTCTGTAACGATCCTTATGTTAATTGCAGGGTTGTTTATGATTGTTCCTTTTTTATGGATGCTCAGTACTTCCTTCCAGACCCCGAGTGAAGTATTCCGCCAATGGCTTCCTTCGAAGCTGGACTGGACCAGCCATAAGCGAATCTGGACGGGAAACTATAATTTTCTCCCTTATTATTTGAACTCAATTAAGATTGCCGTGATTGGTACAGCTGGTGCCGTTTTTTTGTCGGCCTTTGCTGCTTATGGCTTCGCCCGTACGGAATTTAAAGGACGTAATACCCTCTTCATCGTGTATCTATCCATGATGATGATACCTCCACAAGTCGTTTTTGTTCCGAAGTTTATCCTGTTTAACTGGCTTCATATATATAACACACATTGGGCATTAATTCTGCCAGCCATGTTCTCGATATTTGGTGTATTTATGCTCCGTCAATTCTTTCTCAGTATACCGAACGAGATTACAGAATCTGCATTACTCGATGGTGCGGGTCATTTTCGAATTTTCTTCAAGCTGGTGTTACCGTTAGCTAAACCAGCGCTTGCAACGTTTGCGATTATCGATTTTTCCTGGCAGTGGAATGATTATGAGAATGCTCTGGTTTTCCTGCAGAGTCCAAAGCTTTATACGATTCCGCTTGGTCTACAAAATTTCGTTTTGGAAAACAACGTTGATTATAACGGAATGATGGCAGCTTCTTCGGCAGCGATTATCCCTATGATTTTAATCTTTCTGCTTGGTCAGAAATATATTATTCAAGGTGTATCCAGTTCAGCTGTAAAAGGCTAATTCAAAGGAGGTTTATATCATGAGACGCGAAAAACTATTATTCGATGTTACGGTCATTGGCGGAGGACTTTCCGGGATTTGTGCCGCTATTGCAGCGGCAAGATTAGGTCAAAAGGTTGCACTCGTGCATAATCGTCCTGTACTTGGCGGCAATTCCAGCTCCGAGGTACGTGTATGGGTGTGCGGTGCAACGGGGCATGGCGTGAATCGTTATGCACGGGAGACTGGCATTATGGGGGAATTGTTCATTCAGAATCAACAACGGAATCCGGAAGGTAACCCCTATTTGTGGGACGTTACTTTGCTGGAGGCAGTAAGAGCCGAGCCTAATCTCACTTTGTTTATGAATACAGATGTTAGAGAAGTAGAAGCAGACGGTGAGAAGGATGCAAGGATAATTCGTAGCGTGAAAGGCTGGATGATGGGCTCCGAGCGTGAGATTACGTTTGAAAGTGAGATGTTCCTTGACTGTACTGGTGACGGACTCGTCGGATTTCTCGCTGGAGCAGCATACCGGATTGGCCGTGAAGCCCGTCATGAGTTCGGGGAAGAATGGGCACCGGAAGTTGCTGATGATATTACGCTTGGCAGCACACTGCTGTTCTATACGAAAGATACCGGGAAACCGGTACGGTATGTAGCCCCATCGTTTGCTAAAGACATTACGACAACTCCAATTCCGCTAAAGCGTGTGATACGCAGTGGAGATTCCGGCTGTCACTACTGGTGGATTGAATGGGGCGGAGAGCTGGATACGGTACATGAGAATGAGCAGATTCGGGATGAGTTATGGTCTGTTATTTATGGCGTCTGGGATTATATTAAGAACTCCGGCAAGTTTCAGGCCGAGGAGATGACGCTGGAATGGGTAGGCTCGATTCCAGGCAAACGCGAATACCGCCGCTTCCTTGGTGATACGATCCTGACGCAAAATGATGTTATCTCTCAGCGTCCATTTGAAGACCGCGTCGCCTTTGGCGGTTGGTCCATCGACCTGCATCCCCCACAAGGGATGTATGCAAGCGAGAGCGGCTCCAAGCATCTGCATGCAGATGGCATTTATCATATTCCGTTTGGGTGCCTGTACTCCCGAAATGTCAGCAATTTGCTGTTTGCGGGACGTAATATCAGTGCATCGCATGTTGCATTCGGAACAACCCGCGTCATGGCAACTTGTGCGGTAATGGGAGAAGCAGCAGGTGCAGGCGCTGCCTTGTCGGTAATCAAAGGCATCACGCCTCGTGAACTGCGAGAGCAGCATTTGACCGAATTGCAACAAACGATGTTGCGGACCGATGCCTCAATTATAGGACTGAGAAATATGGATTCTGCTGACCTTGCGAGAAGGGGAACCATCACGGCTTCAAGCACGATGAGTCGAATTTTGATCAACGAACCTTCCGAGGAGTACCGGTTGGTCGCTGACGTTGGATGGCTGTTCCCGACCGAGGGTGGAATTGAAGGATTTACTCTGTTGGTCTCTGCCCGGGAAGCGACAAGTCTGACTATAGAACTATGGGATACAGGTCGCCATGAGAATTATGTACCGGCAAACTTCAAGCAAGCTGTGGACATCCAAGTCGATGTAGGTGAAAAACAATGGTTGGATGTGCCTGCAGACAGTGCAATGTTTGGAGGCGATCCTTGTAATGTATTTGTCATTGTTCGTGCGAATGAAGCAGTCAGTCTCTACACATCAGTTGTCCCGATCAGCGGTGTCCTTGCGTTTGAGCGGGGAGTCAAGCCAATAGTCAGCTCTGATCTGGAGGATCATCAGCCGAATCAGCCCGTTATCGAATGGTCGATGAAGCGCCTTGTCCGAAAGCCATTCTGTTTTGCAGTTGAGACTGGCGCGTATTCACCTGATAAAGTCATCAACGGCTATGTCCGTCCGTTTGGCGGTCCACAGCTGTGGGTATCAGAACCCATCGCTAATGGCCGTGAAGAATGGGTTGAAGTCAACCTTCCAGAGCCAGTGGATATTCGGGAAATACACCTTACCTTTAATGACGATGTTAATGAGGATTTGATCAATTTGCATCATCACGAGACACCGTTTCTGATCATTCCGGAGTTGGTTAAGAGCTATGAGTTGCAGGCATATATTAATGAGGAATGGGAACGTTTTGCTGGTGATAGCCATAACCTTACTCGCAAAAAGATTCATCGTCTTGAGAATCCGATACAATCAAAACGGATTAGGGTCATCATCAAGGAAACGCACGGTGGCGATCGGGCAGAAATGTACGAAATTCGACTATATGAATCTTATAGATGACGGCCCTGCGGGGATCTACTAAGAGTTAGCTCATCTTAAGGGATATCCTGCACATAAAATAATAACCTCCTACCTAAAGCAAAACTGTAATTTGCTCTAGTAGGGGGTCTTATTATTGTTTTTAAGCGAATTTAAGTTTCCAACATGAAGCGAATAAGAGAATCCAGAGGTTAAGCCCAAACTCTTTTTTAAGATAAATGATTTGACTTACAGTTAACTCTATGTCTTATACTCCGAATAGGAAAGAAAAATAAGTGGCTTTTCTGGAGTAGGGCAGTTACAATTTGTTGGGATCATAGATGTGGGGTGTGGACGGGGGATAGGTAATGCATAATGGATTGTAATGACGATTCAAATAAACTAAATTACGTAATGAATTGGAGATTTAATCAACAATGATAAAGAGTAAAAATTGGAATGTATTTGGCCTGGCATTGTTGCTGGGTTTATTTTCAACGTTAGGTCCATTTACGATTGATATGTACTTACCGGCTTTTCCTGAGATTGCAAAGAATTTCAATACAAGTGCATCACTTGTTCAGTTTAGTCTTACTGCTTGTTTATTAGGTCTAGGTGTGGGGCAGCTCGTTATGGGTCCTTTGAGTGATGCTCACGGTAGACGTAAACCGTTGTTAATCTCCATGGCAGCCTATATTATTTGTTCCTTGGCGTGCGCTTTTGCTCCTAATATCGGACTATTGATTTTGTTTCGTTTCACTCAAGGATTTGCGGCTTCAGCAGGAATTGTCATTTCTCGTGCGATAGCTAGGGACCTTTATAGCGGACATGAACTCACTAAATTTTTCTCTTTGCTGTTGCTTGTAGGGAATTTGGGGCCATTGGCAGCACCGATCGCTGGAAGTGGCATTCTTTCATTCACGACATGGATTGGTGTCTTTATTTCACTCTCATTTTTGGGCATTTTCTTATTAATAATGACCAAATGGGGTTTGAAGGAGTCCAACCCGCCTGAACGACGCATGGCTCCCAACTTCAAACAACAGTTAGGCAATTACAGAACGCTACTACGTGACCGCAAGTTTGTTGGCTATATGCTTGCACAGGGAATCATGACGGCTGGGGTATTTGCATATGTAGCAGGAACACCATTTATATACCAAAATATTTATGGAGTTACACCAACTGTATTTGCTATATTGTTTGCTTCGAACGGGATCAGCCTGATCATTGGTTCCCAAATTGTGGGTCGGTTAGCACAACGTATACCTGAGCAGACTCTTCTATTATCTGGACTGTGGCTTGCTTTAGCGGCAAGTGTTGCAGCCTTGGTGGTAACCTTAGTTCATGGCCCGCTGTTCGCATTGGTCATTCCATTGTTCTTCTTTGTTTGCTCCATCGGTATTACGTCTACTGCGGCATTTCCACTTGCGATGGAGAGCCAAGCCAAGATGGCTGGAAGTGCAGCAGCACTGCTCGGCGTGGTTCCTTTTCTTTTGGGCGCCCTGGTTGCTCCTCTGGTTGGTATCGCAGGTGAAGACACTGCCGTCCCACTTGGACTCACTTTATTATTGACCAGTCTCGTTGCGATTCTTACGTACTTCCTACTCGTTAAAAAAATATCGCATCACACACCTCAACATGCTCAGTCTGATTCTAACTTTTAATTGAGAATATGAGGGATTGATTCTATTAGATATAGAAAACCGTTGAACTTTAATTTAAAGAATCAACGGTTTTTTATATTGTGGTAATGGAAAGACGGCAAAGAAACTTTTGAAAGTCTAGCCTTTCGGGATCTTCCGGTAGCTGGAAGGGGAGAATCCCGAAATCTTCTTAAAGAGTCGGGAGAAATAATAGGGATCGCTGATGCCCACTGTAGAGCTGACTTCCTTGATGCTCATTTCGGTAAGATCCAGAAGATGACCTGCCCGCTGAATTTTGAGCCGTAGGAAATATTCAATTGGAGCGACTCCCGTTTCAGAATTAAACAGAAAGATCAGATGCTGTTTCGACACCCCGACATGATTAGCCAACTCCGTAAGAGAAATAGAGCCACTCATATGAGCATTCATGTATTGAATCGCCTGTTCCAGATAAGTTTCACGTTTCTTCTCTTGTGCCGATTTGACGGCATTTAAACCAATTCCGGAGAGCAACTGTCTTGTAGTTTGGGCCACATGTACATGGGTAGTCAGGGCATATGTCCGCTCGGCCAGCATTTCATAGGTGGGTGCGAACCATTCCATTAAACGGGCTTTGCCGCTTGGGGATAAAGCGAGTGATGCGTTAGACAAACCAAACATCTTCACCAATTTATTCGCATGGCTGCCTTTGAAATGAAACCAGAAGATACTCCATGGATTTTCCTGCATTGCCCCGTAACGATGTGCAGTTTCGGGGGGGATTATTATCATATCTCCTTGTTGCATGAGTATTCGTTCTCCATGATTCAACTCAACCCATCCTTCTCCCGCTTCGCAAAAGATGAAAATATGCGAGGGGCTGCCTTCCAGGCGCTCCCTGAAATGATATTGAGCGTTAGAGAAATAGCCGATGTCCGTAATAAATAAGGTAGAGGTTAGTTCTTCTTGTTCCAGTTCTTTCATCCAGTATTCTGGAAGTACATATAGCTTCTCCTCTAGAAATCCTTCACGCTTGCGTATGTGGTCAGGACTCATTCCAGTTACCCCCGTAATTCATAATCCGAATAAGAATATAATCCATCACTTCCCGCATTTCGTCAATTGGAACCTTCCTTGACAGAATATACAGTATAACTATCAAGACAAGGGAGGCAGTTCTAACATGAAGCATGAGGCTATGGATCACAAGCTGAAGGCGGATTCAACCAGATCCAGTCAGGTACAAGTGTGGGAGACAAACGTGTTGATACCTACATATGAGGCGGGTGAAGCTGACCCAAATCCTATGTTTCTGGAGAAAAGAATCTATCAGGGAAGCACCGGCCGTGTGTATCCGCATCCAGTGATCGAGAGTATCTCGGATGTGAAGCATGATAAAAATTACAAATTGGTTATTCTGGAGAATCAGTATATCCGTATTGAGATCATGCCGGAAATCGGCGGTAGAATCTATCGTGCGCTTGATAAAACGAACAATTATGATTTTGTCTATTATAACCGCGTCATTAAGCCTGCACTGGTGGGCCTTGCTGGTCCTTGGATATCCGGAGGAATTGAATTTAATTGGCCACAGCATCACCGTCCTAATACATTTGGTCCGGTTGAATACAAATACGAAGCAACTGGTGATGGCAGTGCTACAGTCTGGGTTAGTGAGATTGACCGGATGTACGGTACAAAAGTCACTGCAGCCTTCAAACTCTATCCGGATAAGGCCTATGTGGAGATCCAAGCTCAATTATACAACCGGACACCTGAGCCGCAGACCTTTCTGTGGTGGGCAAATCCGGCCGTTGCGGTTAATGAATATACGCAATCCGTGTTTCCTCCAGACGTAACGGCTGTATTTGATCATGGCAAAAGGGATGTCTCGCGTTTTCCTATCGCTACTGGAATTTATTACAAACAGGATTACTCGGAAGGCGTTGATATTTCCCGGTATAAAAACATCCCGGTTCCGACTTCGTACATGGCTTATAAATCCGATTATAATTTCGTCGGCGCATACGATCACGGCGTAGAAGCCGGATTGCTGCATGTGGCGAATCATCATATTTCTCCCGGCAAGAAGCAATGGACGTGGGGGAATGGGGAGTTCGGTCAGGCGTGGGACCGTCAATTGACCGATGAAGATGGCCCGTACATTGAACTCATGACTGGAGTGTACACAGACAATCAGCCTGACTTCACTTGGCTACAACCCTACGAGGAGAAGACCTTTACCCAGTATTTCATGCCATACAAAAACATCGGTGTCGTAAAAAATGCCTCCATCGAAGCAGCCATCAATCTGGAAGTTGATGCTGAAGCCGGAGAGGCAGTGATCAAGGTATATGCAACATCTAAACTCGAACATGCCGTTGTGGAGTTGAGTGGGGCGGCAACCCGGTATTTGCAGGAAACGGTTGAATTGTCCCCTGTAGATGTATATCAGAAGGTTATTCCGCTGGAGAGTGGGGAGCAGGAGCATGATTTGAAGCTTTTGGTTCGAAATAGGGAAGGCAGAGTGCTGATTTCCTATCAACCGAAACGTCCGGATATTGAACAGATTCCTGAAGCTGCTAAACCACTGGCAGCACCAGAAGAACTGCGTTCGACCGAAGAACTGTATCTGGCAGGCCAGCATCTGGAGCAATATCGGCATGCTACGTTTGAGCCTGAAGCGTACTATCTGGAAGGATTGAAGCAGGATAACGGTGATATCCGGTTGAATGTAGCTTATGGAACTTTACTGCTTCGTCGTGGATTATATATAGACAGCGAACAGTATTTCCGCAAAGCGATTGAGCGGTTGACCTGGCGAAATCCGAACCCATATGACAGCGAGGCCTACTATCAGCTGGGAGTAGCACTTCGTGGTCAAGGCCGTTTGGAGGAGGCTTTTACTGCTTTTCACAAATCGGTATGGTCGGCAGCGTGGCAGGATGCAGGGTACTTCTCCCTTGCTCAGATTTCCAGCTTGAAAGGCCAGTACACTGAGGCTCTGGAGCATGTTGATCGTTCACTCATCCGCAATTCACGAAACTACAAAGCACGTAATCTGAAAGCCGCTTTGCTGCGCAAGCTTGGTCTGATTGATAATGCAAAGGCCTGTGCGTTTGAAACCCTTGAATTGGATGTTGCGGATTTTGGAGCTTATAATGAGTTGGCTTTGGCTCATACAGCTATGGGAGACAAGGATGCTGCACAAGGTATTCTGATTGAATTGCAGCAATTGATGAGAAATGACGCCCACAACTATCTGAATGTCATCGCAGACTATATGGACAGCGGTTTCTATGAAGAAGCCATTGGAGTAGGAAAAAGCATAGTGGACCTGGAGAATTCAGTCTACCCGATGCTGCATTATGCACTAGCTGAATTATATGAACGTACCGGACAACATGAACATGCTCAAGAAGCTCGCCGTAAGGGACAATTGGCCAACCCAACCTATTGTTTCCCGAACACCTTGTATGAACTTGAGCTGCTGGTAAGTGCAGTTCATGCTAATCCGAAGGACGACAAGGCTCATTACTATCTCGGAAACTTTTATTATGACAAAAAACGGCCTATCGAGGCGATTGCGAGCTGGGAGAAGTCCCGCGAACTGAGGGATGATTTTCCGACGGTACACCGAAACTTGGGGTTGGCCTATTATAATAAACACAACAATCCGCAAGCGGCCCTAGCTTCGCTTGAACAGGCCTTTGCTTGTGCACCGGATGATGGTCGTATTTTCTTTGAACTGGATCAGCTGCGTAAGAAACTCGCGTGGTCAACAGACAAACGCCTTCATATTCTTGAAGAGAGGCGAGATCTGGTTGAGAAGCGGGATGATCTGTATGTGGAATACGTAACCCTGTTAAACAATCTTGAATGTTATCAAGAGGCAATCGTTGCCTTGTCTCTGCGCAATTTCCATCCGTGGGAAGGTGGAGAGGGGAAAGTGACCGGGCAATATAAGTTGGCTCATACCGAGCTTGGTAAACAAGCGCTGCAAAACGGTCATTATGAAGCAGCAGCTCAGCATTTACAACAAGCATTAGTCTATCCGTTGAATCTGGGAGAAGGTAAGTTGGAAGGAACTCAGGAGAATAATATTTATTATTATCTCGGCATGGCCTACGAAGGTCTGCAGCGGGAATCAGAAGCCATCGCTAGTTACACCATAGCTTCACAGGGTCTAGCTGAGCCGACAAGTGCGTTGTTCTACAACGATCAGCCGCCAGAAATGATTTTTTACCAAGGGTTGGCCTGGTTGAAGCTCCGTAACGTGAAGGAAGCTAAGCGTCGTTTTAATAAACTGATCGATTATGCTGAAAAGCATATTTTTGACGATATTAAAATGGATTATTTTGCGGTATCCTTGCCAGATTTCCTGGTATTTGAGGATGATCTGAACCGGCGCAATGTAATCCATTGCCGGTACATGAGGGGGTTAGGACTTCTGGGGCTAGGCCGTGACAAAGAAGCCGGAACCGAACTTGAGTTGGCTCTGGAAATGGATCCTAATCATCAAGGGGCAATGGTTCATAGACGGTATTCCCGGCGACTGCGCGAAGGATGTCAACCTTAATGCTCCATCATCAAAGAGATGTAGAGATTTTGTCCATTGACTGTATTATAAAGAATAAACCTGTATTGCTAAAAACAAAAAGGAGGGTGTAATGATAATGGATGTAGGGCGTAGGGAGTTGCCGCGCAAACTGACCATCACGATGTGGGATTTTTCCTGGTACACCATGACCTTACCGGGAGAACCCTATAGCGACCTTGAGGCGAGATTTAAGGAAGCGGTGGAGAGGGGCTATAATACGATCCGAATCTGTGCGATGCCCTTTTTATTGTTCACGGCGGAAGGCAAGCGGCCGGGTCCGTTACACTTCGGCAGCCTTGGAGAGATCGGGCAGCGGACACGCTGGTATAACTGCCGGGGCGGCGCCGAGCTGGATGGACATGCGCATTTACTGGAGTTGTTCAGACAGGCCAAGGCCCATGGCTGTTATATCATCTTGTCTTCTTGGGAATATCAGCAGAGCCCCAGCTTTCTGGCCTTTCCCGGGTTGCGCGATGAACTGGCTGCCATAGCTCCCGAGGAGCGATTTATGGCTATTGCGAGATCCATGGATCAGCTTATCCGGTATATAAAAGCGGAAGGATATGACGAACAGATCGTCTACACAGAGTTGCATAATGAGGTGGAGTTCGGGCAACTGACCGAGATTGGAAACGCTCAAGGCATTGCTCAGTCCAATGTACCGGCACTGGTGGAAGCCATGCAGCCTTATATTGAAGAGGCCGTAGGTTATCTTAGAAGTGTCCACCCGGATATCCTGATGACAGCAAGTTATACACTAAATGAAGCCTATCCCAAATCCTATGTAGCGGGAAATTTACAGGTTGCACATTTTCATCTCTATATCAAAGGGGTATTGAATGAATTAACCGAAGCGGCTGGAATTGATGATAAACATACGCCTTTTCCTGGCTCATTCGTCCAATCGCTCCTGCGAGAGGACGCGCCTGCATTTGAAGAGTATACGCTACCGCGTGACCAGGAATGGAGGATGGATGGAAATCCGGTAGGGTTAAGACTGCTCTATCTTCATGACTGGGTGGAGCCCGATAAATGGGATCTTTTTTTATACGACAATTATAGTAAACATAAGCTGGCCATGCTGCAAAAGGTAGATATGCGCTTCGAGGAAGCTCACGAATGGGCGGCTCATTCTGGCCTGCCGGTCGTTATTGGGGAAGGGTATGTTGGATACACGCCGTTGTTAGCGGGATTCGAAGAGGGGCCTATAGGGAAATTTATTGCAGAGTACGCGCTGCGTAAAGGAATGGCTCTTGGCTTCTGGGGAATGACTCTATGCTCCAACTGTGCACCACATCATCCTTTCTGGGACGATGTCGCCTGGCAGCAGAAATGGAATCGATATATTCTTGCATCGCAATAATTGTTATGTTGGCAAGAATTGAATTTTATGTTCTCTTCTTTTTAGAAACGTCGTACATCATAGTGAATACTTTACTATATCCGTATACTACGACTAAAGGAAGAAAGTAAGAAAAGAAAGTCCAATAGATGTTCCAGCCATTAAAATATATAACTCTACCCATCTCCTTAGCCAACCATTCGATCAGCGTTAATGTAAAAGATGTGATTAGAATTGCTAGCCATGACTTCGTATTTTTTTCAAGAATCACGTAGATCATGAGGCACCCGGCAATAGGGTATATACCTAAGTCGAAAGGGAGGCCTGCATACGACTGGTTGTGAGTGTTTGGAAGTATATTCCAAAAGAAGTTAAAACCCACACCGTTTAGACAAGAAGAGGTGGCTACTCCCAGCGGATAATAAGCTAAGAGGATGTTGACGTTTCTGCGTAGAATCCAACCACCAATTAAGATGGGGATAACCAAACCAAAAATGACATTCCCCAGCATCAAATCACTCCCATAAGTTTTCATCTGAATAATTTCTTATTATTAACCAAATTTAAAATTTCATAAGGGATGCATCTCACTTTTGTATTAGCAGGCTAGCCAGAATCTTCTGGTTGGCCTTTTTGTCGATTGAATAACGTGGTACTAGATGATAATGTGAAATAAGGGCGAGGTTTCCTCATTGGGGAAATATATTATTTGAATCGAGGTTTTGAAAATGAGGGTAAAACGAATTGTCACCAATATTAATACACAAAACGTTCCAGCAGCAAAAAACTTTTACCAGGATGTGCTTGAACTAGATTTATTGATGAATCATGGTTGGATTGAAACATACGGATTAATTGGGGAGGAGAACGTTCAAATAAGTATAGCCACACAAGGTGGCTCAAATACATCTACACCTGACCTTTCAATTGAAGTCGATGATGTCGATGAAGCGTACGAACGCATGAAAAGCGCTGGTTATACAATAGAATATGATCTTACGGATGAGCCCTGGGGAGTTCGTCGATTCTATGTCCGTGATCCATTTGGTAAGTTAATCAATATCCTTGCTCATATACATTAAATCAGTTGTAAGAGAGTGTGTACAAGCAGAGTTACTATTTAAATTAAAGTTCTTTCTTTAAAAATTATTGTATATTGGTTTGAAGTATTGGCATTCTTTTCTCGGATGTTATGATTAACTAATAGTCGCAAATTCAAGGTGTACAATGACAAAATTGAACCAGAATCATCGCCAATGTGGTACATAAAGCTGCTGAGGTGTGGTGCTGAAAAAGTTCGCTATCATAAAATGAGAACTATACCAAAAGCTATAAAAGAGTAAAGCTTTGGATACTAAATCAAGTATTGTCTATTGTATAAGAGCTGAAAGATCTGAATAATTATATAGGTACACATTTTCCAATGTGCAATGATCCACGTTTGTGTCCAAGGTAAAAGCAGATTATTCATCACTATTAACGGGGGGAACTAAGAATGATGAATGTTTTGTTGGTGGATGATGAGCCATGGGTACTTGAAGGTCTGCGAACAATGGTAAATTGGAATAAATACGGTTTTCAAATTTGTGGAGAGGCAGAGAACGGAAACGCTGCTTGGTCCATTATTGAGAACCTTCGGCCAGACCTGGTGTTTACAGATATTCATATGCCATCAGTGAGCGGACTTGAACTGATTGACCGTTCGATACAAAATCTAGCCAAACCGCCGCGTTTTGTCATATTAAGCGGATACGATAGCTTCGATTATGTGAAAACAGCGCTGGAACAGCGTGTGGAGGATTATTTACTCAAGCCCATTGATGAGGTTGAGATTGAAAACGTATTAGAACAGATGAGTCGTAAAATTCAGAACGAGCTTGTCTCGGAGAAGCTGTATCAACATGAGCGTAATTTATATGTAAACTGTTTGTTCAACCGTCTGTTTGAGGGTGAGGACAGCAGTGAACTGCAAGCCGAAGTGGAAAGTATATTGCAAATGGAGGGTCATGAGAACATGGCCTGTCTTTTAATTGAGGCGGATACTTGTAATGCGGACATACAATCACACGTACAGCGTTTTGCTAGCGCTCCTCACTACGAATTTTTTATGGATGCTGACGGAAGAATGGGTGTATTTGCTGCTGAAATTGAAGATTCCCTGAGTTGGCTTGAGAGGCTAGGGAGAAACCTGTTTGAGATGTACTCCGGTCATGCATCAATCATAGCGGCATTTGGATATCACTCAGGTGGAGTAGTCGCTATGCGGCCGGCATATGAAAAAGCATTTTCTGCCTTGAAATGGAAGCGTTATCAAGAAGAGAGTGGCATTATTTGCGATCAAGATTTGCCAAGGAATGGTATCATGGCGACTGTGAACCAAAAGACTTTAACTAACCTGTTTAATACCATTTTAACGGGTGAAGAGGGCGGGATCGAGAGAGAGGTAAACGAGCTGCTTGCAAATCCAGGTTCAGGACTGCCTGTGTCGGATATAGAATATGTTCGGGTACAATTACTTGCCCTTGAGATGGGAGTTCTCAAGCACCTGAAGGAGCTGGATGGGGATGTAGACAGGTTTAAGTTGCAGCTACAACATATGTTGGGCGGCTTAACCGACATTGATTCCTATCCTGCATTTCGGGAATATGCACTGGTATTAAGTATCAACGCTTTGAGAGCTCTGCAGGAGCAGCGAAAAGAAAAGGAATGCAGCACGATTTTTCGTGTAGTGCAGTATGTTAACCATGAGTTTCGGCAGAAGCTGCAGCTCCAGGAACTTGCACAGAAATTTCATATGAATGCCAACTACTTGGGGCAAGCCTTCAAACAGCAGACTGGCAAGTCTTTTCGGGAATATCTGAATGATAAACGGATCGAGGAGGCCAAGAGACTATTACGTCAGAGCTGTTCCAGCATAGCCGAAGTTGCGGTCAGTTCAGGGTACCCCAATGCTGACTATTTTGTAAGTCAGTTCAAGCGAATGACGGGTATGGCTCCTTCTACTTACAGAAAACAATCATAGGTCTGATATGACAAGTAACAAATGAAGGATGGCGATGGAAGACATGTTTAGGAAATTCCGATTTCGCGGTATCGTGAACGATATTCCTTTGAACTACAAGTTTATACTGATATACGTTATTGGTATTTTGCTTCCAATCATAGCAAGCAATTATTTGTTCATGGATCGTATGTCTGGGCTGATCAAGGAGCGGGAAGAACAGAATTTGCAAATCTCGCTGGAGCGAGCCAGAAAGGACATTCACACCATGATTGACGGGGGAATCGCTGTCAGTCACGCATTAATCACGGATAAGCTATTGTCCGAATCCATGGATCGTGTATACAATGGTCAACTGGATTTTTACAATACGTTCGATGAACAGCTTCGCCATCGGGTGACTTCCTATATTCCCGTGAACAATCAGATTCAGCGAATTGGCATTTACACGGATAACCCAACCATTGTCTCAGGAGGGGATTATTATTATCTGGACAGCTCAATGAACACCAGTACCTGGTTCAGGCAATGGGAAACGTCAGGGGAGTCACTGAGTGTGCTTGCATACCGCGATAAGGCAGCAAATGATCGCGCGGCGATCTCGTCGTATTTTAGCGTAATTGAAAAAATGGACTATTATAACTCGGACAACTCATACAAGAAGCTGGTGCGCATTGATTTTTATCTTAATCGATTCTATGACGTTATTGCGAGAGAGAAAAGTTCGCTGGATCTGTATTTGGTCAACGCCAAAAATCAGATTATCGTATCCACAGATGACAAGTATCAGGGCGAGGTCGATAGTGATTATGCGTTATTCAATATGAGCAAGGCATCGGACAAGGATCTACATATCGTTCCAATTGGCAATGCCAGCTATGTGAAAGGTTGGAAGCTCATTGGTGTGCCTCAAGAAACACGTGTCAAACAAGCGATGCTTTCCATGAAGCTTTATTTTGGCATGCTCGCTGGTATCATTACCTTGGTTACCTCTATCTTTATCTATGTCGTGCTGCGATCATACAATTATCGAGTAAAACGCCTTTCAAGACATATGCAAAAGGTGGGTAACGAGAAATTTGATCTGATCAACATTGATGGTGGAAAGGATGAGATAGGTCATCTGATACGTAATTTCAACATGATGACCGCTCAGATCCATTCCTTGATCAATAATGTGTACAAGCTTGAAATTCAACAGCGGAGTCAGGAGGCTGAGCGCATTCGTGCTGAGCTGAATTTGCTGCAAAGCCAGATGAACCCCCATTTTTTATTCAATACACTAAATGCGCTGTTGGTGGTTAGCACCAAAAACAATTATGCCGATGTCAAGGATATTATCAAGGACTTATCCAAGCTGCTTCGCCGTTTATTGAATTGGAAGGACGATTTGGTCACGCTGGAAGAGGAAATGAGTTTTACGGTCATGTATCTTGGAATTGAGAAATTTCGTTTTCGAGACAAGTTTGAATATTACATTGATATTAGCGATGAGGCGAGGCAGTATAGAATTCCAAAAATGAGTATCCAGCAATTGGCTGAGAATGCTTGCAAACATGGTATTCAGGCTATTGAGGGACTCGGCTATGTGAAAATTAAAGCGGAAGTTGTGAGCGAGCGCCTGCGAGTCGTTGTATCTGATAATGGTAAGGGCATGGATAAGGAACGCTTACAAGAGGTTCTGTACCATATGCGGAGCAAGGAGGAGTGCGGAGGGAGTCATATTGGCATACGTAACGTATATCGCCGTCTTGAGTTGTATTATGACGATAAAGTGGATTTTAACCTGGTGAGCATAATAGGTGAAGGGACAGAGGTTTCCTTCGAAATTCCATTGCAACTGCTAGAGCATCAGGGTAAAGAAGGAGGCAGGGACAATGGCATTTAAAGTACTGTTGATTGATGACGAGCCATTGGCGCTAGAGGGCTTGCAGCTGTGGATTCCATGGGAAAGTCTTGGCTTTGAGGTATGCGCTTTGTGCAGCAATGGTGCGGAAGGATTGCAACGAATGGAAGAGCAAAAGCCGGATCTTGTCGTGGTTGATATTCATATGCCCATTATGAATGGACTGGAAATGATTGAAGAATGGCGCCGTAGAGGAAACTGGTCGACCAAGTTCATTATACTTACGGGGTACAGTGATTTTGAGTTTGCACGAAAAGCGCTTAAATTCAAAGTTTCCGGTTATCTGTTAAAACCATTAGATGAGGAACAGGCGGAGTCCGAGATTCGTACAATTGGCATGGAACTGCTAAAGGAGCAAGAGCAACTATATATTGGGCAGATTGCATGGAGAGAGCAGGAAATTCTGACGATGAAGGAGGCTTTATTAGGCAAAGTGCGATCTCCAGAAAGTACTCAACTAATTCAGTCCCTTTCCCAGTCAGCTGAATCCTGGTGTGTATGTCTGGTTCAGGTATCCGAGAAAGAGTTTGGCCAGTGGAGTAGTCTTGCTTCAGAGGTCCTGAACGGCAAGCATGTCATTTATTTCATTCGTATGCGAAATGATCTCGTATCCATTGTGTTCGGCGATGTTTCCTCCGGACCGCAGAGAACGAGCGAGAATTTAAGAACACTATTAGAAGGACTGGCTCGCCGTCTGGCGGGCTTTCGTACATATATGGCGATTGGCTCAACGGAATCCTCTCTTCATCGAATCAGCAACTCCCGAATAACAGCAGAGAAGGCGTTGATGCACGCCTTTTATGAAGCGGAAGTGAACAGCATAATGGATTATGCTGATCTTCAGAACCGTGATTTTCAAAGACACAACAAACAGGTTGAACTGATTGAGCGAGTACTCGGAGCACTTCAGCTCATTGATTACGCCAATTACCAATCCGCTGTGGAGTTTATGGAGCAATCGTTTCGACAGATGAGGGTCCATCCGGATGAGGCTCGAAAATTTGTCATTTACCTTCTTCATGAAATTCGGGCCTACGTGAGGTCGCAAATGGCAGAAGATTCAGAGAATTACCGTTTGTTCGAAATTCCGGATCTGGATGAAACACTGTTAACCTTTGATGATTTGATTGGCATGTTGCGTTCGTGCGGAAGAGTCTGCTTTGAGATTTTGCTTAAAGAGAGCGTCTTCGAAGCACAGGGTATTGTACAGGATATTAACGATTATATTCATGCGCATTTCCGCGAGGGGTTGACCATTAAGTTGCTTGCAGAGCGTTTCTTCCTGCATCCAGCTTACTTGGGACAACTGTTGATACGAAAAAATGGAATCGGCTTTAATGAACTGCTTCATAACCTGCGGGTTGAAGAGGCATGTCGATTGCTGCATATGAATCAGTACAAAAATAGCGAGGTCTCGGAAAAGGTTGGATACGCTAATTACCATCATTTTTTAAAACAATTTGAGAAACGAATGGGCATGTCTCCTAACGAATATAAGAAAAACGTCTAGCGATGTATCTTCAAAGAAGCCCATTTCGATATTTTAAGAAAACCTGAGGTTTTCTCGGAAAGAGCTATAATTCGAATATAGTTTCCATGAAGATGTAAATTTATAATTAAATTATTCAAATGAAAGGGCTTTCATATAGTGAGATCAAACTTTGGAGGTGCTTTATGGGGGACAGTAAAAAATCATTTTTCCGTATGGGGGCAACGTTGTTATTATCATTGAGCGTTGTGCTAGCAGGTTGCTCAGGTAGCAATTCAGGCAGCGGAGAGGAGAGTAGTAAAGGTAGTGAGGTGGGGGCTGATAGTCCGTTAGAAATCTCGGTATTCCTGAACGAGGCCGGACAGCAGCCAACCGCTGACAACAAGATTTACAAAAAAATCAAGGAAGAGCTCGGCGTTACATTCAAATTCGAATTTCTGGCTGGTGACAAGAACCAAAAGCTCGGCGTCATGATCGCCGGTGGAGATTATCCGGATCTGATCTCAGCCGATACCAAACTTACGGCAGCCGGTTCAGTCATTCCGCTTGAAGATCTGATTGAAGAACACGCGCCTAATTTGAAGAAGCATTACGAGAAGTACTGGAATCAAATGAAGGACCCGAATGATGGACACATTTACTACCTGCCAAACTACGGTGCATACAACGGCGAAGTGGCGGATACCTACTACAGCGGACCTGCCTTTTGGATCCAAAAAGCCGTGTTGAAAGAGTTCGGTTATCCGACACCGAAGACACTGGACGAATACTTTGACTTGATCGCGAAATACAAGGAAAAGTATCCAACCATTGACGGCAAACCGACAGTCGGTTTCGAGGTATTGAACTATGATTGGAAAAACTGGGGCTTGCTGAATCCGCCGCAGCATTTGATCGGTCATCCGAATGATGGTGGTGTGGTCGTCAACGACGGCAAGGCAGAGATCTTTGCGGACAAGGATTATGCCAAGACGTACTATCAGAAACTAAATGAAATCAATGCACAAGGCTTGCTGGATAAGGAAGCGTTTGCACAAAACTACGACCAATATATGGCCAAATTGTCCAGTGGGGCAGTACTCGGCATGTTCGACCAACACTGGAATTTCGGCAGCGCGGAAGATTCCCTCATAACGCAGGACAAAATTGAACGCACTTATGTGGGATTCCCGCTCGTGTATGACAGCAGCACCAAAGACTATTATCGTGATCGCGCAGCGCTTAACCTGAACAATGGCTTCGGTATTACCGTGAGTGCCAAAGACCCTGTGAAAATCATTAAAGCACTCGACAAGCTCATGGAAGAAGATTGGCAAAAGACACTCACTTGGGGCATTCAGGATGAAGACTATTACGTCAATGACGAAGGCCGTTTCATGAAAACCCAAGAGCAGCGCGACAATGCCGCAGATGCGGCCTGGAAACTGGCCAATAAAGCAGATGCTTTCTATGGAACTGCACCGAAAATGGAAGGTTACTTTAGCGATGGCAACGCTACTTCAGCAAGCAATCAGCCGGAAGAATACCAGGCCAGCTTGAAACCGTTTGATAAGGAAGTTTTGGGGGCTTATGGTTTCAACAGCTATGTCGATTTCTTCAGTGCTCCACCAGAGAATCCGGTGACTTACCCTGCTTGGTCTGTCGATCTGGTTGAGGGATCTCCAGCGAAGATTGCCAATACGAAGTTGAACGAATTGTCGACCAAATATTTGCCAAAAGCAATCTTGAGCGGTACATCAGAGTTTGACAGTGTTTGGAATGAATACGTTTCCGATATTAAAAAGCTGGACATCAAAACGTATGAAGATCGTATCAATGAAGTGTTGAGGTGGAGAATCGATAACTGGTCTGTGAAATAAAAGACTTAACGTCAGGAAGGAAGATAACCTTCCTTCCTGATTCTTTTGAAAAAATTGTTTGCAGGGCGTGGTCTTTCATCGTGGAAGATACGTCGCTTTCGATGTTTTGCTTTGATTTTAAAGATGGATAGGGAGCCTGATATTATGGAGGAAATTGTAGTGGGTACCAAGCCGCTCCGCCCGAAGAAAAAACCAAAAATGAAGCGGATTACCTGGCAAAATATCAAAGCACAGAGACAGCTCATATGGATGTCTGTTCCTCTGCTTGCGTACATTATCATCTTTGCTTATGTACCTGTCTGGGGCTGGACGATGGCCTTTCAGGATTACAAACCGGCCAGAAGTTTCTCGCAGCAAACGTGGGTAGGATTCAAGCATTTTCAATTTTTGTTTACCGATGACAATTTCTTGCGCGTGCTCCGCAATACGCTGGCCATGAGTATCATCAATATGATTTTGGGTTTCGTTACCGCTATTGTTTTGGCATTGTTACTCAATGAGATCAAGAAGGTCATGTGGAAGCGGACGGTACAAACCATCTCTTATCTTCCTCACTTCTTATCATGGATTATCGTGACCGGCATCGTAGCGACATCGCTTGCTTCTGACGGCATTATCAACGATATCCTCATGAGACTGCACCTCATCAACGAGCCGATCTTGTGGCTGACGGAAGGAAAGTATTTCTGGGGCGTTGTGGCAAGTTCTCATATTTGGAAAGAAGTCGGGTGGAGCACCATTATTTATTTGGCGGCCATGGCTTCGATTGATCCGGCACAGTATGAAGCTGCCGATATTGATGGCGCCAATCGATATCAAAAAATGTGGAATGTCACCTTGCCGGGAATCAAGCCTACCATTGTCATCCTGTTGATTATGTCGATTGGACATATTCTGGAAGCCGGCTTCGAGGTTCAGTATTTGCTGGGTAATGGATTGGTTGTTGACTGGGCGGAAACGATTGATATCTTCGTGCTCAAATACGGGATTGCACAGGGCAACTATTCGCTCGCAACTGCAGGCGGAATATTTAAGACCGTGGTCAGCATTACGATGTTACTTGTAGCGAATTGGACCGCCAAGCGGCTTGGGGAAGAGAGGCTGTTATAATGACGAAAAAAACACCATTGTCTGGTTTAGGAAATACAGCGGCGCTTTCCGTTCGCCGCCCGGGTGGCAGAGGCATGGAACCGTTTCTGTTTAACACCTTTAATACCATCTTCATGGTGCTGCTGGTGATTGTGACGTTATATCCATTTTTGAACACGATTGTAGTTTCATTTAATGCAGGGAATGACACCATTCGAGGAGGCTTATATTTGTGGCCCCGCGATTTCACCCTGCAGAATTACAAAGCCGTATTTGCATCAGGCACCATTTATAATGCATTTTTGATTTCCGTTGCACGTACAGTACTATCCACCGTTCTAAACATTTTCTTGACCACCATGTTGGCATACACACTGAGTCGGCGCGATTATATTTTCCGCAAGCTGATTACGACCATTTTTGTGCTGACGATGTATTTCAATGCCGGGCTAATTCCGGGGTACTTCCTGATGAAGGATCTGCATTTGATTAATTCCTTCTGGGTGTATGTCCTGCCTTCACTGATTAGTGCATTTAACCTGATCGTTATTCGTACCTATATTTACACGATCCCTGAAAGCTTGATTGAATCAGCCAAAATTGATGGAGCAGGCGACTTCAGAATTTTCTGGAGAATTATTTTTCCACTGTGCAAACCTGTGCTAGCGACCATTGCGCTCTTTGTCGCAGTCGGCGCGTGGAATTCCTGGTTCGATGCTTTTCTGTACACGTCATCACGTCAAGAGCTCAGTACACTGCAATACGAACTGATGAAGCTATTGTCTTCCAGTATGAACGCCAACAGTAATCCTTCCGTTGCCAACGGCGTGGGGGTGGAGCATTCCACACAGGTAACGCCCATTTCGATTCGTGCTGCAGTTACGATTGTCGCTTCTGTTCCGATCTTGTTGGTGTATCCGTTTATGCAAAAATACTTTGTCGTTGGACTAAATGTAGGGAGTGTGAAGGAATAGATGTCACAGATTCAATCACAACTGATCCGTTATGCCAACCCGATTCTTCCCGGATTCTATCCGGATCCCAGCATTGTGAAGGCGGAAGAATATTTTTACCTCATTTGCAGCTCGTTTGAATATTTTCCCGGCGTGCCGATCTTTCGGAGTCCGGATCTTATTCACTGGGAGCAGATCGGCAACGTACTGGACCGAATCAGCCAGCTGGATTTGACCGGTCAGAAGAGCTCGGACGGCATTTATGCTCCGACACTGCGTTACCATGAAGGTATATTTTATATGATTACGACAGATGTAAGGGGCATCGGGAACTTCTATGTTACGACAACCAACCCTGCCGGACCATGGTCCGATCCAATTCGTATTCCCTATGGGGGCATTGACCCCTCGCTGTTTTTTGACGACGATGGCAAAGTGTACGTGACCGCCCAACAAGGTGCCGATTACGATTCTCATGCCATCCAGTATGAGATCGACATCGCTACAGGTGAGGCTCTCTCTGAACCACAAGTTGTCTGGCATGGAGATGGAGGGCCATGGACCGAAGGGCCACATCTGTACAAAATCAATGGTTTGTATTACATGATGTCTGCTTCTGGTGGGACGGCCAAGGAGCATCGTGAGATCATCGGCCGAAGCGATCGACCTTATGGTCCGTTTGAACGCTATACTGAGCCGATCCTGACCCATCGCCATCTGGACCATCCGATCCAGTATTTGGGTCATGCCGATCTGGTGGAGGATCATCACGGAGAATGGTGGGCCGTATTCCTTGGCGTGCGTTTGACAGAGGACGGATATAGTGTGCTTGGACGTGAAACGTTCCTCGCCCCGGTCGTTTGGAACGAGGGCTGGCCCCACATGGATAACAATGAAGGAATAGTGAGTCTGGACATGAAGGTCCAGCGATTGCCAATGACATTACCTTCTTTGCCCGGGAGCCATACTGCTATCATTGTCGACCGGGACGAATTCGACGGAGAACTCGGGCCGCAATGGATGTTTGTGCGCAACCCGACAGAGGGATCATGCTCGCTTACAGAAAAACCAGGTTTCTTAACGTTGTATGGTCAAGCGGGAGGTCTTGGGGACGTAAGTGAGATTACGTTTGTTGGGCGCAGGCAGCAGCATATTCATGCCAGCTTTACAACCTGCCTGACATTCATGCCAGTTGCGGATGGAGAAGAGGCCGGAATGTGTATCCGCCGGGATGAGGACGCGCACTATGAACTTGGCATAAGACGGTTGAACGGACGAAACATACTCTTTGCTCGTTTGACGGTGCGCGGAGAGTCGAACTTGGTTTACGAGAGAGAGACTGTAACGGAGCGGTTGTCGCTCCGGATCGAATCGACGGAGAAGGAATATAGGCTGACTTGTTCCGAGGACGGACAGAACTGGACAGCCTTGGGTTCAGGCTCGGCAAGATCATTATCCCCAGAGGATTTTGTACACAAGATGTGCTTTACCGGAGCGGTGGTCGGACTATACGCTACAGGCAGTGGTAAGGCAAGTAGCACACCTGCCCATTTTAATTGGTTCGAGTACTCGGTCTGATTCAGTTGCTAATAAATCAATGCGAAGAAGGAAATTTAAAGGAGGAAAATTATGGGTTCGTTTCGAGAAGAGGCTTCACTGAAGGAATTGTACAAGGATGCATTCCACATTGGAGCAGCAGTGAGTCCGAAGACGATTGACAGCCAACGTTCATTGCTTGCATATCACTTCAACAGCCTGACGGCAGAAAATGAAATGAAATTCTCCAGTGTGCATCCACAGAAGGAACTGTATACGTTTGAGGATGCAGATGCCATCGCTTCCTTTGCCAGAGAGCAAGGCATGGCGCTGCGTGGTCATACGCTGGTCTGGCACAACCAGACTCCGGATTGGTTGTTCGAGAATGAAATTGGCGGACTGGTGGAGCGCGATGTATTGCTAGATCGATTAAAGGCACACATTGAGACCGTCGTTGGCAGATATAAGGACGTTATCTATGCCTGGGATGTTGTAAATGAGGTTATTTCTGATGATGCGGATGATGCAAACGCATTCCTGCGCCCATCCAAATGGCTGGATATCGCCGGAGAAGGTTTTATTGCCAAAGCGTTTGAATTCGCCCATGAAGCAGATCCGCAGGCATTGTTGTTCTATAACGATTATAACGAATCTGATCCACATAAGCGGGAACGCATCTATCGGCTCGTCCGTTCATTACTCGATCAAGGCGTGCCGATTCATGGCGTTGGCTTGCAGGCACACTGGAATCTGTATGATCCGTCCATGGATGATATGCGCGCAGCAATTGAGCGGTATGCGCAGCTTGGACTGCAGCTTCAGCTCACCGAACTGGATGTATCGGTATTTCGCTTTGAAGACAGACGTACAGATCTCGTTCAGCCATCGCAAGAGATGCTGGAATTGCAAGGCGAGCGATACGAATCCATCTTCCGCCTGCTTCACGAATATAAGGAGCATATTAGCGCTGTGACATTCTGGGGGGCTGCTGACGACTACACCTGGCTTGACAATTTCCCTATCCGAAGTCGGAAAAACTGGCCATTCCTGTTCGATGAGTTGCATCGTCCAAAGGAAGCGTATCAGCGTGTTGCGCGAATCACTGTACCCAAGTGACATGAAACGGATCAATATCGTTTCGTTTAACCCACAGCATCTCGAAGAGATACTCGGGAGTACATATCTATTGGAAGGAGCCATTTGTATGTCCGAAATAACTAAACCGCATCAACCTATAGTTACCCATATATTTACTGCTGATCCGTCAGCGCATGTATTCGAGGATCGTATTTATATTTATCCTTCCCATGATCTGGATCACGACGGTCCGGTGAACGACAATGGAGATCAGTACAAGATGGAAGACTATCATGTGCTTTCTATGGCGGACATGAATTCACCCGTGACGGACCATGGCGAAGCGCTGCATGTGAAGGATGTCCCTTGGGCATCCAGTCAAATGTGGGCTCCGGATGCCGCATACAGAAAAGGCATCTATTATTTGTTTTTCCCGGCTCGGGACCATGATGGCATTTTCCGCATCGGCGTGGCTACATCGTCTTCACCGACAGGACCGTTCAAACCGGAGGAGCAATATATTCAGGGCAGCTTCAGCATTGATCCCGCTGTGTTCGTGGACGATGATGAGCAGGCTTATATGTTCTTTGGCGGGTTGTGGGGGGGACAGTTGGAGAAATGGCAGACAGGAAGCTATGTGGAACTTGCGGAGGGACCTGCTCCAGATGCTCCGGCGATCGGACCAAAAGTTACAAAGCTGAGTGAAGATATGCTCTCAATGGCTTCGGAACCGCTGGAGATATCCATCATGGATCAGGAAGGAAATCCGCTGACCGCTGGGGATGAGGATCGTAGATATTTTGAAGGCCCTTGGATGCACAAATATAACGGGAAATATTATTTGTCCTATTCCACAGGAACAACGCACAAGCTGGTGTACGCCATTGGCGACAATCCGATGGGTCCGTTTACGTTCCAAGGTACCATTTTGCCGCCAGTCATGGGCTGGACAACGCATCATTCGATTGTACAATTTCGGGAAAAGTGGTATTTGTTCTATCACGATTGTTCCCTTTCCGGCGGCGTTGATTACAAGCGCTGCGTCAAGTTTGCCGAGTTGACGTATAACCCGGATGGCACCATACGCATGATTGATCCGTATCCAGAGAAGTGATATGGATGTGAATGTGAACCTATGTCTTTTTCTCTGAAACAGTAAATCTGAAGAGCCCTAGAGTGAATACAAATTTCAGGGCATGGTACGTTTTCCAATAGGAAAAGGAACGAAATTCCAATATAAGCCCAGGTATATCCCCTCATGGTAGACAGTGAAACTCTAACACTGGATACCGGAGGGGATTTTATTAGGTCAGCGAAGAGAAGAATAAAGTTAGTAGTGCAGAAGAAAATGCTTAAAACTCCGTGCTATAGCACGGAGTTTTCCAATATACGAGCAGATTGAATGGGATTAAGTTAGTTGCTGCGAACCATTAAACCACACGGATTTGATCGACAAGGTATCCAAAATATTCGTTGTTGGATCACCGTCTACGAGAACAAGGTCAGCACGCGCTCCTTCGGTAATACGGCCGCGATCGTGAAGACCAAAGCAACGGGCTGGTTTCGAAGTAGCCGATTGAAGAGCTTCGATTGGAGTGAACCCGGCTTTCACTAGCAACTGCATCTCGTGGTGGACACTTGCCCCATGAGCAAGGCCTCCGAGGTTCGGAACGGGAACTGGTGCGACATCTGTCCCTACCAGAATATCAACTCCAGCACGGTGAAGGTCCATCACATTCTTAAAGCTATTCTCCATATTGCCTTGAGGGAACGTATTGAAGCTTGAGTTCAAAATATCAATCCAATCAGGGCTTAATTTGGAATGCACACGCGGATCATTTGCTAATTCGGATGCCGTATTTCCAATAATTGATGAATTCAACACCAAGCACGGTGTAACAAATGCGCCTGAACCTGCTATAGATTTCACTAACTCGGAGGTGTACTCGGGTCTGTCGATGAACAAGTGGCCCAAACCGTCGACTCCAAAATCGATGGCTTGTTGCGATGAAAGAGCCGTCAAGACGTGGGCGATGACCAGCTTACCGGACTTGTGGGCTTCTGTCACGGCTGTTTTTAGAATCTCGTCACTTAATACAGGCAGTCCAGGTGCACCCATGACCGTACCTTCTTCAATCATGATCTTAATATAGTCGGCCCCATTCTCGACTTGGGTATGCACATGTTTCATCGCTTCTTCGACTGTTGTCACTTGCGGTATTTCATCGTGATCGTGAGCGTATGCGGCTAACATTGCTTCCCGGTCTGCCTCTGATAACTTCTCTAGTTCCTTTAATACGAATTCAGGTATTTCATCTCCATCCGGCAATAATTCATCCGGATGACCACCCGGAGCGGTGATTGCTGTGCCAGCAGAACGGACATCTGCGATGTCATTCACATTTTTCAACTGAATTTCGCGCCCTCGTTTAGTAAAATCACCGTTCATTTCGAGTTCAGTGGTAACGCCGAATTGTAGGGCATCTCGTAATCCGCCGATGGAAGTGTGGACATGTGCATCAATCAGACCAGGCATTAGAGTCGCATTATCTCCATCGATAATCGTTGCATCGGCTGGAAAGTCTCCACCGACTGAAACAATAGACTCCCCTTTAATGACAACATGTCTTGATGAAATGATTTGCTCCCCATCAAAGACACGTACATTTGTAATCGCCGTAACTTGTTCTAACGCAGCATTTTTATTTATCTTATCCATTTGAATTCCTCCCAAGTGTTTCTTTCTCGAACAATTCGAATCATAACTGTTAGTCTTCTAACTGTCAACTAGCTAATGTTTTTTTGACAAGCCAAGAGGATCGCAGTATAGTTTATATACTTACAATTAGATTCCTAACAATATCAGGAGGGGAGATTATGAAATCCCGAAAGGAAACACCTTATCTGGATTTATTTCAGATTATCGGTCTTAAGTTAAAGAAAAGAGCGGACGAAAGTATAAAAGAACTAGGGCTAAACGCTCAACAAGGAAAAGTAATTGATTATATTTACGAAAACCAAAATAGTCATATTATTCAAATGGATCTTGCAGATCGATTTCATCTAAGTCGGGCCAGCATTACAAGTATGCTTCAAGCTCTAGAGCAGAAAGGGTTCATCGAGCGTAAAATCCCGGCCAATAATGAACGGCAAAAAAACATATACGTATTGCCAAAGGCGGTTGAATTGATTGAAGACTTCCAAGAGTCTTTCCAAAAAGTGGAGGAAGAAATCGTTCAAGTCCTTTCTGACGAAGAGAAGCAAGTATTAAAGAAATTGTTGATCAAAATCAATGAGACGATATAAAGAAGAAAAATTCCTGTGAAATGATGGCTGATTAAAAGGTTTTTGCCCCACTGAAAGTCCCTACCTGAGATGGCTTTGAAGGAAGAATTAAGAGAGGGAAGACTAGTTGCTTTACCATGGGATTTATCGGATGTATCCTTTTCCGCACAGATGCTCTGGCATCGTGAGAAATGGATTTCTCCATCAATGGCTGCCTTTATTGATATCGCAAAGAGTGAGTTGAAAACGTTGGGGTAAAAACATGGTCATCTAGAAAGTCGCTAAATTAGCGATTTTAGTTCCATGGCCCAACTTAACATGAGAAAAGCTGTATTTATTAGTAAGTGTTCATTTGGATCGTTTAACTAAGCCGGTGTATGGAACCACTGTTCAGTGGTTCCATACACCGGCTTTTTTTATCTTTAGTTACTGTTTTGAAATACAGATTAAGAATGAACTACAAAGATTAATTTTATCTCATTTTTTACTGGAAATGTTTGCGCTACCATTGAGAATACAAACGGAAGTTGAGTAAGGGAGAGGTGAGAATAGGTGGGAGGCATTACTTTTGATCATGTATTTAAACGGTATAAAGGCGAATCCCGCCCTGCCGTCAACGACTTTCATTTAACGATTGATGAAGGGGAATTTCTTGTCCTGGTAGGACCATCTGGATGCGGAAAGTCAACAACGCTACGGATGCTGGCCGGGTTAGAGGAAATCAGCAGCGGAGAGTTATACCTAGATGGGAAATTCATTAATTATGTCTCACCAAAAGACAGGGATATAGCCATGGTATTTCAGAATTATGCCCTCTATCCCAATCTGTCCGTGCTGGAGAACATTGCACTTGGTCTGAAATTGCGCAAGACTGCGAAACATGAGATTGATACCCGTGTTAAACGAGTAGCCTCGATACTGGAAATCTCGCACCTATTGGACCGCAAACCAAGTCAGTTATCTGGCGGCCAAAAGCAGCGTGTGGCCCTTGGTAGAGCTATTGCAAGAGAACCACAAGTATTTTTGATGGATGAACCTCTTTCCAATCTGGACGCCAAGCTTAGAGCCCAGACACGTGCAGAGCTGATCAAGCTGCAGCAGGAACTAAGACGGACAACCGTTTATGTTACGCATGATCAGGTGGAAGCAATGACGATGGGATCACGTATTGTTGTGATGAAAGATGGTGTTATTCAACAAGTCGCCCCCCCAAGAAAGCTCTATGATGAACCTGCGAATGTTTTCGTAGCAGGCTTCATTGGTTCTCCGCAAATGAATTTCATTAAAGGCACGATCGAAGTGAGCGATGGGTTCTATTACTTCTCCAACAAACGGATGAGGCTACTGCTTCCAGAAAACGGTGTCTCTCGATTAGAACGAAAATTTGGAGCGGTTAGAAACGTTATTCTGGGCGTGAGGCCAGAACACATCTCTCTTTGCCGTGGACGTATCGATGATCCTTCGTTCCTACCAGGTATTGTACAGATGACTGAGGAGACTGGAGCCGATTCTTATGTCTACATCCAGCTTGGACATATCAGGTTAATTGTTAGAACAGAACCAGTCACACGATATGAAACGGATGAGATCGTATCGGTTGGACTTCAAATGAACAAGATACATTTTTTTGATGAGACTACGGAACTTGTATTTGGGAGAGATGAAACATGAAGAAGCGTTCATTGCCCCGCTATCTTCGCTTTCCGATACAAATATTGATTGTTGCTACCCTGGTTGTTGGTGTTATCCGGTGGATAACCTCCGAGGAACAGGTTGTTTACTCTGGTAGTGTGACAGCTGATCAGCTACTTCAATTCCAGCCAGCAGGTGATAAAATCCCTTATGCCATCCTGATGCAGGGAGTAAGCGAACAAGAACGTTCTGGAGGAAACGGGAATGAAATACGGATCAACCCTAGTCAATATGACACAGCAGCACCGATAACCAAACTCAGTTCATCGAAGGATGACGGAAAAACCGTGCTCAATTGGGATAACGAAGCAGGATCAGTAGATTGGACGTTTCATGTAGCGAAAGCTGGCTGGTATGAACTTCATTTGGATTACAAGCCCTTACCGGGCAGTAACAGTTCCGTGATTCGGGGAGTGATGATTGATGGCAGTTATCCCTTCGAGGAAGCGGAACGTGTTGAATTGGAACGGATGTGGAAGGATGCTAAGTATCCGTATGATCGCAACGAACTAGGTATGCAGGTAAGACCGCAACAGACGGAACTGAACGAATGGATAAGTAAAGCAGTATCAGATTATTCGGTTTCCTCCCGTCCGCTGTTGTTTCGACTGGAGACAGGGGAACACACGCTAAGATTAGTGGGCGAACGAGGTGGAGTTGCATTGCAACAAATGTCATTCCAAAGTCAGGAGCATGTCATACCGTACGAGGAATATAAGAGTGCATATCCTTCAGTATCATCTGATGCTTCCGACTGGTACATGGTGAGGGAAACAGAGCAATTTGATCGCAAATCACATTTATCGATTCAAACAGATCATTGGGCAGAGCCCTACATATCACCAGATCCCAAGGGACGGATCACCTATAATGTGCTTGGTGGAAACCACTGGAACTTACCAGGTGAATGGGTAGAATGGGATATTGAAGTGCCAACAAACGGTTGGTACGAGATTGATCTAAAGAACTTCCAGAACTATCGTCCAGGATTTAAAGCCTACCGTACCATCTCCATTGACGGCAAGGTTCCTTTCGAGGAGATGCTGAACTACGCAATTGACTATCATAAGGAATTTGAAATTACGACCTTATCCAATGTTTCCGGGGAACCCTTTAAATTCTATCTTAAACAAGGAAAGCACTCTATACGCATGACCGCGGATTCAACAAAGATGCAGCCAATATTGATTGCACTTAAGGATACTTTGTTACAGATCGCCGCTTTTGACCGTGAGATGAGGTTGATTACCGGAAACTATAGCAAGAGCGCGTACGATTCCAATATCGACTCAACGCGGACATGGGAAATGAAAAAGTACGATCCGGAAGTTGAGAACAAACTTCAAGCTATTACAGACCGGTTGAACATGATTCGCCTTTATACCAATTCGGTCAATGAGAGGGATTCGGATTTATCACAGGCTATTAAAGCTTCGGTTACCATTCTGGAGGAGATGCTGAGCGATGTGAACGAAATTCCAAGCAAAATCAAAGAATTCTCCACGATCCAGGCCAATATTGGGACATGGATGTCGACTCTGACCAAGCAACCGCTACTTCTCGATTATCTGGTTGTGCGGACACCGGATGCTAAGACAGGCCTCAAAGAGCCTACTGCACTCTCACGAATACCTTATTCGTTAGCGGACTTCTCACGTTCCTTCTATGTGGATTATGATCTCGGAGGGCCAGAAGAAGAAGGTGCGTTGACGATCTGGGTCGGACGAGGGCGGGATTATGTTGATTTATTGCGCGAACTGGTTAGCCAGGATTTCACGCCCAAGACAGGGATTGAAGTCAATATCAATCTTATGCCAAATCCAAACATGTTAATCCTTGGAAATGCAGCAGGAGAGGTTCCTGATATTGCACTTGGAGTAGGAGAATCGATACCTGCAGATTATGCCATGCGGAATGCTGTCGAGGATTTATCACAGTATCCAGGTTTTGATGACATGATGAATCAGTTCATACCGGGTGTTACCAGAGCTCTGATGTATGATGGTGGAACTTATGGATTGCCAGAAGTACAGAATTTTCAATTGTTGTTTTACCGCTCGGACATACTTGAAAGACTGGATTTAGAAGTGCCTGATACCTGGGACGATGTATTTGATATCTTACCCACTCTGCAAGAGAATGGGATGACCATGAACGTACCAAAAGCTGATTATTCCACATTGTTTCTGGAACATGGTACCGACCCTTATACACAAGACGGTCTGAAATCTAATATATTCAGCGACACTGGACAACAAGCATTTAAATTATGGACCGAGATGTTTACAAAATACAATTTGCCAATTGATATCCCGGCTTTCTTTCAACACTTTCGGGATGGGGATATTCCGATTGGGATATCTGATTTTAACACCTATGTTCAGTTACAAGTAGCTGCGCCGGAAATTACAGGACATTGGAAGGTCGCTCCGTTACCTGGAATTAAGCAGGAAAATGGTGAGGTTGTGCGCTGGTCTCCTCAAGGCCTAACTGGTGCGATGATCATGAAAAAAAGCGAGCAGAAAGATAAAGCTTGGGAATTTCTGAAGTGGTGGACTTCAGGAGAAATACAATCTCGATATGCTGCGGATATGGAATCATTTTATGGTATTGAATATCGCTGGAATACAGCCAATGTAAAAGCGATGGACTCTCTAAACTGGCCTGCTGATGATTTGAAAGCTATTCGGGAACAAGCCAGTTGGGCGTTGAACATGCCGAATGTACCGGGATACTATTTCTTGGGCAGGGAGATGGATTTTGCATGGAATCGAACCGTATTTGACGGCATACCAGCGGATGAATCATTGGAAGAAGCGCATTTGTCCCTGCAGCGGGAGATGGACCGCAGACAGCGGAACTTCGGCATCATGGGCAGAAGTTTGAATATTCCACAGATTACAGAGCCCTACGTATGGGAGGACACAGAATCGTGAAAACAGAGGTTGTTCCAGTGTTACACCCAACTAAGCCACCTTCACCTTTTGTATCAAAGTGGATGCGTTTTCTAAGAGAGCTTAGAAAAGATGCTTTCTGTTATCTTTTTCTGGCACCGTTTCTAATTTGCTTTCTCGTATTTATCGTCATTCCTGTCGTGATGGCGGCCACACTTAGTTTTACATCTTATGATGGGTTTGGAAGTCTGAATTTTATCGGTTTTGACAATTTCATCGCATTATTTACGCAAGATATTATTTTTTTGACCAAGGCACTTCCGAATACATTTCTGTTTGCATTAATTGTTGGGCCGGGTGGTTATATTCTATCGTTCTTCTTCGCTTGGCTGATACACCAACTGCCTCTGCGGGTCAGGGATTACTATACATTAGTGTTCTATGCACCCTCTATGGCTGGTGGGGTAGCATTGTCGGTCGTTTGGATTGCAGCGTTCAGTGGCGATAGGGTTGGGTATCTAAATAATTTTTTATTGCAAATGGGCTGGATTGACTCTCAAATCACTTGGCTGCAAGATCCCAAGTATTTGCTTCCTATTATGATTATGGTCTCCTTATGGATGAGTTTCAGCGTAGGTTTTCTGGCGATGCTGGCGGGATTACAAACGGTCAATCGCGAGCTGTATGAAGCCGGCCGCATCGATGGCCTCTCCAATCGGCTTCAGGAAGTATTCTATATCACTATCCCATCGATGAAGCCACAGATGTTGTTCAGTGCCGTCATGACCATCGTGTCTACACTGAAGGCAGGCAGTATTTCGACCCAGCTTACGGGTATGGCGGTGACTCCTCAGTATGCCGGTCATCTGATCATTAATCATGTCGATGATTATGCATTCATCCGGTTCGAACTTGGTTATGCTTCTGCAGTGTCGGTCATGCTGCTGTTGTTCAGCTATTTTGTGATGAGGTTTGCATATCGGCTGTTCAACTCGAAGGAGGAGCTGTAAGTATGATAGCCAAATTACGAAAGCTCCGCTCAATATCATCTTTCGATGTCATTCTGATTTTGTTGTTTACTTGCCTGGCAGTATTTATGTCACTACCCATTGTATTTATTTTCAATCATGCCTTTAAACCACAAAATGAATTGTTTTTGTTTCCACCTCAATTCTTTGTACAACAGCCAACACTAAATAACTTTGAAACGTTGTTTCTTCACGCTACCAATGCCTTGGTACCGTTCACCCGTTACCTGTTTAACAGTATGGTTGTTGTGTCATTTACACTCATCAGTGTAATCATGGTCAGTACAATGGCAGGTTATGTATTGGCAAAATATCAGTTCCATTTCAAGAAACTCATTATGGGGATGATCACACTTTCCCTTATGTTCGCACCTGAAACTGTTTCCATTCCACGTTATCTGGTCATCAGCGCTCTTGGACTGAACAATACGTATTTCGGACACATCTTACCTTCACTTGCATCACCGGTGGCGGTGTTCATGCTGGTCGGATTTATTTCCCAAATTCCAAATGATCTGATGGAGGCTGCAAAGATTGACGGAGCCAGTCATTTCGGTATATTCAGACGAATTATTCTGCCTTTATCCGTTCCAGCCATTGCAACGATATCCATTCTTACTTTTCAAAATGTGTGGGGTGATGTCGAGACCTCAACTTTGTTCATGCAAAAAGAGGCGATGCGTACTTTACCGTTCTATGTGAATAGCCTGCTTAGTGGGCTGCAGAACAATGTCGCAGGACAGAATATGGCAGCAGCAGCCGGACTGCTCATTTTTATCCCGAATTTGATCATCTTCCTGCTCTTCCAACGCAAGGTATTGGAGACGATGGTCCATTCCGGTATTAAGTAAAGTCATCAGTAAAGGAAGTAGAGTCGCGATGAAAAAATGGTTATCAATGGCACTCATGGGCTTGATTGCGTTAACCGTTCTGCCGAAGGCAGCTTCAGCAAGTCTTCCGTACTGGACGGCTTATTATGACAGTAACCAGTCAAACTGGTTCCAGATTCAGCCGATTTACAGACCAGCAGGTGCCTATTCTGCCGACTTTGGGGAACCGGTAGACCTTGACGTAGCCTCAGACGACAAGGTCTACATCGCAGATAAGAAGCAGAACCGAATCGTAGTGTTAGATCAGGATGGTAGTCTGCTACGTACAATCGGTGAAGAAGAAGGATCAGGACAGTTGTCTTCACCTGAAGGTGTGTTTGTCACACCGGACAATGCAGTGTATGTTGCGGATTCAGGTAATCAGAGGATCGCGGTATTTGATCAAAACGGGGTGTTTCAGCGTGATTTCAAAAAACCGAATACACCATTAATGGGGTCCGAGCACTTTGTGCCCGTCAAGTTGATCGTTGATCGTCGTGGTGTCATGTACATACAACTGAATTCATCTTATCAAGGGCTTGTTCGGTTAAATCCCCAAGGTGAATTCATGGGTTACTTCGGTGCTAACAAAGCCGATCAATCCATGCTCAACTGGTTGAAGAAACTGGTTCTCAATAAAGATCAATTGGCCAAGGAAAAGGCTGCGCTTCCTAAACCGATTACGAATGTCTCGGTAGACAAAGACGGCTTTATCTATACTTCGACTGCTGGCGGTGAGGGGAAGGGAGCCATCCGTAAACTGAATGCAGGCGGCGTGGATATATTCAAGAATAAGACGTTAGAGAACGGTCACGGTATTGTTGATGCTGCGATTGATGCTGATGCATTTCTCTACAATATTGACCTTGACTCTATGCACATCAATATGTACGACCGTAATGGGGAAGCGATGTTTGAGTTTGGTCTTGTCAATAAAGATACGCAGCAGTATGGCATATTGGGTTATCCGACAGGCATTGGGGTGGACAACAACCATGCGATCTGGATCTCGGACAGCGGCACGAATACCGTACACAAATATGTGCGTACTGATTTGGGAAGAGATGTGCTGAAAGCGCTAGCTTTGTATGCAGAAGGGAAATACGAGCAAAGCAAGCCTTACTGGGAAGCTGTCTACGCCCGTAACGATATGTATAACGGCACCTTTCAAGGTTTAGGAAAAGTGCTTCTACATGAAGGACGTAACGAGGATGCGTTGATGTTTATGAAGGCAGCCTTTGATACAGAAGGTTACTCCAAAGCTTTCTGGAAGCTGAGGTTAGACTGGTTGCAGAACCACTTTATGATCCTAATATATAGCCTAGTAGGGGGTGGACTCTTCCTCCATTTTGGTATACGCGGAATACGTTTATACCTGCGGAAGCGGCCGCTTTCTGAGCGCTTGCAGCAACCTTTCGCTGATTTGAAAAATTTCAGTTATGTGATGTTTCATCCATATGAAGGATTCTACCGGATCAAGGAAGCGAGAATTGCACCATGGATTACGATAGCCCTGCTGTCTCTCGTGCTGGCCATCAAATTATGCACAATCTACTGGACTGGGTTCCTCTTTCATCCAGTTGAACTCTCAGAAGTTAATTTACTAAAAGAGATGGGGTTCTTCATCCTACCATGGATCACCTGGATTGTTGCCAACTACTTAGTTTGCAGTGTCAAAGACGGTGAGGGTAAATTCAGAGAAGTAATTCAAGGAAGTGTGTATGCGCTATCACCATACGTATTCTTCTCAATTCCACTTCTGTTATTATCCAACATCGTCTCACTAGATGAATCGATCATCATTCATGCCATGAATATGGTGATGGTACTGTGGCTTCTCTCCATGTTCTTTGTGATGACACAAGTAATTCACAATTTTGAATTTGTGGAAACGATCAAAAACTCGGCCGTTACTGTGTTTGCGATTCTGACGATCTGGATGTTTGGCTTCATTATATTCGGATTGTCCTTTAATCTGTATGACTTTTTCTATGAGCTTTACAAAGAGGTGAACATCAATCTATAACAAACTCAAACGAAAATGGAATAGGGCAGGATGGACCGCCGTTATTGTGCTGGTGCTTGGTCTGATGCTCATCGTGTTGGTTATAAAACCATGGCAGCAGAGTACAACGGAGATTTTTGCCGCTACTGGAATACAAGTGCTGATACCAGAGAAAGCTTCCCTCTATCAAGGTGAAAGATGGAAGCCTGCTGCACAAGCAGATGGTTATGCAATTGCGGTAGATAACGATCAGTACGCCCTGTATGTGAATCCGCTCAATACGCAAATCTACGTTCTGGACAAAAGAAGCGGATACCGTTGGACCAGCAATCCGACTGAAGTTGAGCTCGCGGATGAGAGCGTCAAGGGGCAACTGTTGGATAATTTGCAGTCTCCGTTTGTATTAACCCATGTACGTACGCAAGGAGCAGACCAAACGGTTAGGGAAACATTGAACAGTAAAGCGCCCGGTTTAGAGACGACGATGATCCGTGATATGAAAGGACTTCAAATTCAATACTGGTTTCCTGACAAACGCATTGGTTTTGCTATTCAATACGAATTAACGGAATCCGGATTAAAGGTCAAAGTGCCGGCAGCAGGAATCCGCGAAGAAGGAGATCATGTGTTGTTTTCAATGGATGTCCTGCCTCATTTCGGCGCTGCTATGGCAAATGAAGATGGATATTTATTTGTGCCTGATGGTCCAGGCGGACTGATCCGCTATGATACGGCAAAGGCAAGCCTTTCCAAAGGGTACATCCATCAGGTGTATGGCCAGGAACTGACCAATGCAGGGAATATCAATTTAATGGTTCAGAACAGAGAGAATATCGCTTATCCGGTATTTGGGTTGAAACGTGGAGATCATGCTTATGTCGCTGTCATGAGGAAGGGCGAGGATTCTGCTAATGTAGTCGCAATGGCACCTGGACAACGCTCATCCTTCTACAATGTGTACTCGAGTCAAATCTACCGAGAAGAGTATTTATACAGAATGAGTAGGTTGGCTACTCCAAGCAAGGCTATTCAGAAGCAAAAATTGGACCTGGACCGTGAGGTAGAGTACCGCTTTCTGAATGGGGAGCAAGCTTCTTATATCGGAATGGCGAGTGCTTACCGAGATTATTTACAAGAATCCGGCCAGTTGGGAGAAGCTTTGCAACCGGTAGAACATGTTCCCCTCTACCTGAAATTGATGGGCGGAAATTATGAAAAGGCTTTTGGAAGAGTGCAGTATGTTGCTACCACAACGTTTGATCAAGCGACTGAAATTGTAGAGCGGCTGCAACAGCAGGGTGTCGCTTCGCTTAAGACCATATTTTATGGCTGGCAGAACGAGGGCGATTACAACATGGAGAAGCGTTTCCCAATTGAGAGTTCGCTCGGAGGTGAGACTGGTGCTAAATCCTTTGTCGCCTCGATGAAGAAATCAGGTATTGATGTTGCTTTCCAAGAGGACTTTTTATGGGTGGACAGCGAGTCATCATTCTCTGGCAAAACAGACGCCATTCGCGGTATTGATGGTACGGCTTATAACATTGATGGGTGGTATCTTGCTAAACCAGTATATACGGCAGTAAGTGCAGCAAAAACAATTGACAAGTTAAAAGATATTGGAGTAAACGGGATCCATTACAGCGGATTGGGCGAGATTCTTGTGCATGACTATGAGTTGTCCGGCATCCGTACAAGAGAATATACGAAGACCGTATACAATGGTTTACTTGATTACACCCGTAAGGAGTTAGGATCGACCAGCGTTGAACGCGGCAATGCTTATGTGCTTGGCAGCACTGATTTCATTGACGGAATGGCATCCTCCTCTAGTTACGATTTCATGATCGATGAGACCGTTCCATTTTACCCAATCGCACTGCACGGCAACGTACCTTACACATTTGAAGCAGGAAATCTGCGCGATGATGAGGATACCGAATTTTTGAAGGCGATAGAATATGGAGCGCTGCCATCCTTTTTCGTCACTCATGATGATTCCCGGAAGTTGAAAAATACACCTGTATATGGTCTATACAGCAGCAGATTCGACAAGTGGGAAAGCCGCATTGTAGAGGAATACGGACGATTTGATAGCTTAAGTGATCTTTATTCGCTTAGGATTGTTGATCACGAACAAATAAGTGATGAACGTTATATGACCACGTATGAGAATGGAACTCGCGTCATTGTGGATTATGCAGCCAAGAGCTTCAAGGTGGAGAAAGGGGCTGCCCGATGAGCCAGTTGCAAGAACACAAGAAGAAGGCGCTTCAATACCAATTCAAGCGCTATGGCGTTGGTTTGCTTTTCATGCTGCCCTGGATGATCGGATTCAGTGTGTTCGTAGCTATACCCATCGGTTGGTCAATGTTCATGTCACTACACAAGGTGGCGGTGGTGCCGGGCGGATTTAAATATGACTGGATCGGCATTCAAAATTACCGGGATGCTTTCCTAAAGGACAATGTGTTCCCGATTGAGATGATCACCTATTTTCAGCAAATGTTGTTGATGGTTCCGATTATCGTTATCTTCGCTCTGCTTATTTCGCTGCTGCTGAATCAGAAGTTTCCCGGAAGATTCATCTATCGCGCTTTATTCTTTTTACCTGTCATCTTCGCCACTGGTCAGGTGTTGTCGGAGCTGTTTACGCAGGGGGCAGGCGATATCCCCTTTCTGGATCAATACAATCTGGAACCGTTAGTGAAGCAATATGTCGGAGGCGAAATGGCGAAGATTATCATGGAAGTGCTGGGTCGCGTTGTCCTAATTCTCTGGTATTCGGGGGTACAGATCTTGATCTTTATCGCCGGATTTCAGACGATTTCTCCATCTATTTATGAAGCAGTACGGATTGACGGGGCATCGCCTTGGGACAGCTTCTGGAAAATAACGCTACCTGCCAGCATTCCGTTTATAAGCCTTAATGTACTCTATACCATCATAGATCTCTTCACCTTCCCTCTCAATCCAGTGCTGAAGCATATTCGCGACAATATGTTCAAAGTGGATACCGGATACGGATATGCAAGTGCATTGGCTTGGATCTATTTCGGATTCATTTTTGTCCTGATCGCGATAGTACTCGGAATGTTCAGCCGCAGCATGCGCCAGAGGGGGAGAAGATCATGAAAGAAGAACTATGGTTTGATCGGGCCAAAAATAATGTAAGAGATCTGCTGTGGCGGAGAGAGTCGCAAAAGCTTAAAGCTCTGCTTATGGGCAGGAATTTGTCAGACGGGTTGTTAGCTAAACTGATCATTTATGTGCTGCTGTCTATTGTGGCGTATTTGTATCTACAGCCACTTCTCTACATGATCACCACGATGTTAAAGACGGTCAGTGACCTGTTGGACCCATCTGTGAAATGGATTCCCCGCGTCGTTACATGGGAGAACTTGACAAAGGCTTACGAGGGCTTACAATACCCGGAAGCATTGCGGAATACGGCGGTAATTGCTCTTACTTGTTCACTTGTTCAGGTGCTGATCTGTTCTATGACCGGATACGCACTTGCACGGCTGGCTATTCCCTTCAAAGGACTAATTACAGCACTGGTACTATTGACCTTTCTTATACCTCCACAGGTCATCATTATTCCGCTGTATGTTATTTTCAGCAAGTTAGGACTGCTAAATTCGTTGTTTGTATTTCTGGTACCTGCGATCTTCGGCCAGGGTTTAAAGGGAGCACTGTTTATTCTCATATTCCGCCAATTCTTCAAATCCCAGCCCCCTAGTCTTGAAGAAGCGGCAAAGCTTGACGGTGCATCTGCAGCCCGACTTTACTTCCGAATTATGCTGCCACTGGCTCAGTCCGCCTGTCTCGTCGTCTTTCTCTTTTCCTTCATCTGGTATTGGAACATGTATTATGAACCATCCATGTTTTTGGCCAAGGGATTCACACCGTTGTCGATACGTCTGGACAATCTGGAAGAAGTATTGAATCCCTCTCTGCTCAGCAGCCAGGAGTCGGTTAATAACCCGGTTACGGAAGGAACCAAAATGGCAGCGGCATTCCTCATTATTTTCCCGCCGATGTTGATTTTCATGTTCCTCCAGCGCTGGTTCATCACCGGAATTGAACGAACTGGAATTGTAGAGTAGATCACTACTGGGGAGATAAAGTGATTTTTGACTTCATTGGAAAGGGGGAATGCTGGCCGCTAGTGGCTGTGGACGGTCTGTATCTCTGAAGAAAAGAACACAAATAAGATCACAATGGGGAGGGAAAAGCTTGAAAAAGAAGCGGTTAGGAACATCAATATTGGCTGCAGTCTTGTCTCTGACTTTTATGTTGGCGGGATGCAGTGGAAATTCAGGGACTAGCGGGAATAAGGAGAGTTCACCTCCAGCAGGGAATGACACTGTAGTAACGGAGACGGGTCAGGATGGGGATAGGGAGCCGGTTACGTTGAAGTTCATTTCCTGGAAAGAGGGCACTTATGACGAGTTATATGAACTCTTCCATCAGAAATATCCTTGGATAACCATTGAGCAAATTCCCGTCAATAAGCAACCGATCATGGAAATCATTGCATCACTTGAAGCGGCTGGCACGCCTGCCGATGTGACCGAGATCGATACCGATTTGGTGGCTTTTGAGCAGGGGGGTCTCATTGAAGATTTAACACCTTACATTGAGGAAAGCGAAATATTCCAGAATGCGAAATTTCCTGAGGGTTTCTTGGACACCATGACGTTCAACAGCAAAAGGCTGGCGATACCGATGGTTGATGTACCGATGTGGATCTTGGTGAACAAAGATTTACTTGCCAAGCATGGCGTCGATATGCCCTCTAATGATTGGACCTACGATGATTTCCGGAATATTGCTAAGCAGATTACCGATTCGAATGCAGGCGAGTATGGCGTGACTAGCCAACCAGAAATTCAAATGCGCATGCTCTCCAGTAAAGCGATTGCGGATGGTTATGCTGCGAACCACCAATACATGAACGAAGATATGACACAAAGTTTGCTGAATACACCAGAGATCATGAACGAAGTGAAGTGGTTTCAGGAGCTGGTTACCAAGGATGGTTCCATGCAGAGCAACGCAGCCGCAGAAGCAGACGGAAATGTGACTAAGGATTTCATAAACGGTAAAACAGGTTTTGCAATTGGTGGCGACTGGGTACTTCCGACGTTGAAGGAGAAGGCGCCTTTTCAATGGGATGTGCTTCCGTTCCCCAAAGGGAAAGTGAGCCAGCCGGGTTATTCCATTTATGGACCACTTGCCATGCTTGCGGGCTCCAAACAAAAGGAGGCGGCGTTCCTGTGGCTAAGCTTCCAATTCACGCCAGAAGCGCAGAAATGGAAAATTGACCAAGGGGCAAATGCGTCGGTTAACGATCCGGAAATTACCGCTTATTACGATGAAGCTCCAATATGGGAGGGGAAAAACATTGAAGCGGTAAAAATTGCACAACAAAATGCTAGAATCCAGTCAGGATTGACTGTCGTTGGATGGAGAGATTACAACTACAATAACCTCTTGAACGATATTATTTTTGGAGATCGAGATATTAACGATATTATTCCGGAAACCGAAGCCTGGAACAAAAAAACGCTAGAGTTACGCGAAAGTCTGAAGTAACCCGAAGGGGGAGTAATAACCGTTGGTCTTATGATCAGCGGTTATTCTACTTGATGTGATATAAGATAAAAGAGAGAACGAGATCGTTGAATTGACAGGAATTACTTCGCTTATACTTGAAGTAAGAATGAATGCTAGCCTACCAAATCATGTTATGGAGGGTACTCATATGATGCCAGATAGACAATTAGAACGGATGCTCGGGAAGTTAGTTCGATTTACCAAGACCATTGAACCGCTTATGTTTACCAAAGTGGATGAAGTGCCAATGAAAAAATACCATACAACAGAATCTTTATATACGATTCCAGACGAATCGAACTTTAAGGATTGCAAGAAGGGGGATATATGGGAAGGGGAAAAAACATACTGTTGGTTTAAAGGAAGCTACAAAGTACTCAGTAGTCTCGCCGGACAAAATTTATATTTGTATCCTCACATCGGAGGATATGAAATGATGATGTGGGTCGACGGTGTACCGTCTGGCATTTTCTGCTCGAAAATCATTGTGAACAGCCATGGTAACCATTACTGTGACATGTTAAAACAACAGGTAACAGGTGGCGAGAATATAGAGATCGCTTTGGAAGTCTATGCTCATCATGATTTTCCGGGTGTGGCACCTCTGGAAACTGAGAGTCAGGGTAACTTTACTTATGTGTATGAGAGCGTTGACATTTGTACCAAGAATGATGAAATTTGCGCATTTTATTTTGACTTAAAAACACTTAATCAAGTTGTTGCTAGATTGGACTCTAACAACTTCGTGAGAAGCAATATCGTTTCCCAACTGATCGAAGTGCATAAAGTATTGTACTACGATTACGACAATGTAGATTACGATACTTTTATGGGCGCTATACGAAAAGCACATCCGATCCTGCAAAAGTTACTAAAAAATCAAAATTCTATATCCGCACCAAGTGCCGGAATTATTGGACACTCTCACATGGATACAGCGTGGTTGTGGCATAAAGACGAGACATTGAAGAAATGTACTCGAACCTATGCCAATCAATTAAATCTGATGAAACAATACGATGAATATAAGTTTGTACAAAGTTCCGCATACCATACGGCAATGGTTCAGCGGCATTACCCTGAAGTATTTGAAGGGATCAAAGAACAGGTTATAAACGGCAGGTATGAACCCAATGGAGGGGTATGGATCGAAAGTGACTGTAATTTGCCTAATGGGGAATATATAATCCGCCAATTTATTTGGGGACAACGATACACGCAGGAGAATTTTAATTACCGTTCGGATTGTTTTTGGTTACCGGATACGTTCGGCTATAGCGCTTCTTTGCCTCAAATTATGAAGGGCTGCGGAATAAAATATTTTTTGACAACTAAAATGGACTGGAATGATACGAATGTATTCCCGTATGACACCTTTATTTGGAAAGGACTAGACGGGTCGAGAATATTCGTACATTTTAATCGAACTCATATATGGCCTGATGCTGCAAGCTTGGTAGATTATGTTGCCGGGGGAGAGATGAGGGGAATTAAGGAAAAATCCGTTACAAACAAAAGGTTAATAGCCTATGGTTTTGGTGACGGTGGGGGAGGTCCACAATTTGAAATGATTGAAATGGCACGTCGTGTTCGGGATTTAGAAGGGATTCCTAAAGCAAATCACACTACAGTAAGCGAGTTCATGAAAGAACTCGAAGAAACTGCAATAGATCCGTCCATTTATAGCGGAGAATTATATTTGGAACTACACCGTGGAACATTAACCAGTCAACATAATATCAAAAGAAATAACAGGTTAGCTGAAATTTCATTAAGGAACCTAGAATATGTAACAGTAAGGGAAGCTATTAGGAAAAATACTATAGCCAGTGACGAGAAAATTCGTCCGCTGATGGAAGATATGCTAGTTAATCAATTTCATGATATTTTGCCAGGTACAAGTATCGCTCGTGTCCATGATGAATCCTTAGCTGAAACATCTGCAATCATTGAAAAATCGGCCGAGTACATTCAAGAATTGATTAAACCTAAGAACAAATCACTATCTAGAACGGTTATCAATACCTTATCTTTTGACCGGTGTGAAGTAGTGTATCTAGATTATACTGAAGGTTTAAAGGTGCAAGGAGATTATCTTCAACAAGTGACTGCCGACATTCACGATAACAAGAAGCTAGCCGTAGAAGTCATGATTCCTGCTTTCTCTAGCATCGTATTAACACTGGAGGAAGGTGAGACTGGAGGTGAAGCAGCGTTCGGTTTGGATGGGAATCAATTAGAAACGCCATTAATTAAAGTTACTTTTAATGATCAAGGTTATATTGAATCATTCTTTGACAAAAAAGCCAAGAGGGAACTCCGCGGTGAAGGCTATGCATTCAACACCTTCCTTATAGCTGAAGATGTACCAACTGCATGGGATAATTGGGATCTGGATGTGGATAGCCAGTATAAATTCGCGGATT
This sequence comes from Paenibacillus taichungensis, assembly GCF_050994985.1. Lineage (NCBI taxonomy): Bacteria > Bacillati > Bacillota > Bacilli > Caryophanales > Paenibacillaceae > Paenibacillus > Paenibacillus taichungensis. The sequence goes on from NZ_CP194720.1 coordinate 2,141,393, forward strand.
CTGCTGCAATGATTTCAAGAGAATTGATTTCTAATGGTCCTATTGAAATACGTATTCGAAGCAAGTATCAAGTTACAGTGAAAACAACCATCATTCAGGATATGGTTTTCTATAGTGACAGTCTGCAAGTGAGGTTCGATACTTTGATTGATTGGCAAGACGAGCATCGTTTCTTGAAAACAGCTTTTGATACATCTATTTTTACAAATACTGCAAAACAGGAAATACAGTTTGGATATATTGAACGTCCAACAACAAGAAATAATTCTATGGAAAAAGCTAAATTTGAAGTGGTGAATCATAAATTTACGGATCTGTCCGAAGCAAGGTATGGAGCCGCCTTATTGAATGATTGTAAGTATGGAATCAGTGTGGAAAATTCAAGCATGCAACTCTCACTACATAAGGGAGGTAATCGTCCAGATCCTCGAGGGGAAAAAGGCTTACATGAATGCAGTTATTCTTTTTTACCTCATGATGGTAGCTTTTGTGCGAAAAATGTTGTGTATCCTGCATATCAATTCAATATGAAGCCGCTTATTTTGGAAGGGGAATTTCAGCAAAACAGTCTTTTATCGATAGAGGCTGATAATATTCTCGTGGAAGCCATCAAACCGTTAGAGAATAATGATAGAGGATTTGTCATTCGAATGTATGAGGCAGAAGGAGCATATACAATCACCTCTTGGGATGTAAATATCTCTTTTGACAAAATGGAAATAACTAATATGTTGGAAGAAACGCTCGAAAGCCTGGATTCTAATATGGACCTTGTTTTCAAACCGTTTGAAATCAAGACCATTAAGGTGAGTTATTAAAATAAAACAGTGATGGTTGAATGTTAAATCAAATTACAGAACGATAAATCCATCACTTGAGAAGCATTGTATTTTGTTTGACAGAAGGTGCATAGCCGAGAACCTTTTTATAAGCGCGGAAGAAAGATGAATAATCATGAAAACCTACGGCTGATGCTGCGGAATTGGCTGTTTGGCCCTGTGATATCAAGTTTTGCGCCATAATGACCCGTTTATGAATGACATAATTGCCAACCGTTGTGCCTGTTGCTCTCCGGAACATTTTGTTCAGGTGATGTTTGCTGATGTAGAATGCAGCAGACAAATCGTCCAGCTTAATAGATTCGGTAATATGATCGTTTAGATAAGCAATGATTTTTGATACGGATTTAGTGGATGATGGAGATTCAGATGTCCCTTTGAGTGAATAGCTGCTTATCAATATTTGTGATAGAAGTGATTCGAGACGCACGCGAAGCGACAATTCACGAATAGCTTCGTCAGCATGTCTGGCGTCGATCAATTGTTTGAAAAAAGGAAACATAACCTGATTCCCATTATCCATGTAATAGATGTCAGCCGAAGCGTCATCAGGATGGAACGGAGATAATAAGACCGACTGGTTTTCAAGAGGTAGAAAGCCAGGTACAAAATGGAGCGATATTCTCTCATAGGGAATGTCGCTTTCGATTTTGACCCCATGAAAAACGTGGGGAGCAATTAGCAGGAGGCTGTGGGGCTTGGGAACATAATGTTTGCCTTCTACAAGATAGCTCACATCACCGGCAACGAAATAGAACACCTCGTAGTAATTGTGACAGTGAAGTGCATATTGTTCAGTCTTCTTACGGTCTACAGCGTGGTGAAGAATTAACGATTCGGTATGGATATTGACAGTATTCATTCAATCACCTCTTCCACTCGGTGTAAAGTTAGTCTAATAGATCGACGCTATATTTGCAATGTAATTGCTCCGATTTACAATGGAATTTCTACATGTCAGAACTATAATTAATTAATGTAGACACATTCCAAACGTAGAGAGGGAGCTGTTTCATGTGATTTTAGGTGCACAGTTGTACACGGTACGTTCTTTTCTTCAAACTGAAAACGACATCAAACGTACATTGCAAAAAATTGCCGAGATGGGTTACACATCGATCCAAGTTTCTGCAATCGGTAAAATCAAGCCGGAAACACTTAGAGCCATGTGTGACGAGTTATCGCTCCAAATTGTTCTGACGCATACGAGTCCTGAGCGGATTTTGTATGAAACCGATCAAGTGATTGAGGAGCATAACATTCTTGGCTGCGATTATATCGGTATTGGAGCTATGCCGGATAAATATCGGTCACTGGATTGGTACGGATATTTCGCGAGTGATTTCAGGGAAGCGGCTGGGCGGATCGCCAGATCCGGAAAGCTATTCATGTATCACAACCATCACTTCGAGTTTGAGAAAATGGATGGCAAGCGTATGATCGAACGTCTTATCGAAGATTTCTCACCCGAAGAACTGGGAATTACTCTGGATACGTATTGGGTACATGCTGCCGGAGCTGACGTATGCGAATGGATCGACAAATTACAGGACCGGCTTCATTGCGTGCATTTGAAGGACATGGGTTCGGATAAGCAAATGGAACCGGTGATGGAAGGTAACATGAATTTCATAGGGATTTTGAAAGCGCTTGAAAGTGCAAATACGAAATATTTGCTCGTAGAGCAGGACGTATGTCAGACGAGTCCATTCGATTGTTTGCAGACGAGCTACAATAATTTGGCTTCTCTAGGTTACCGCTAGAGGAAAAGGAGATCGATCATGAAAAAATTACGTATCGGTATTATCGGAATGGGGAATATGGGATCGGACCATGCGAAAAAATTGATTAATGGCACCGTAATGGAGGTGGAGCTTACGGCCGTATCAGACATGGATGCAAAGCGGATTAAGGCTTCCAAGATGTATTTACCGGATACATTAGGCTATTTTAATAGCCCGGAAGAACTGATAAACAGTGGTCTTTGTGATGCTGTTATTATCGCTACACCGCATTACGATCATCCAAGACTTGCGATACAAGCTTTCAGCAAAGGATTACATGTCTTGTGCGAGAAGCCGGCCGGAGTCTACACAAAGCAGGTAAGAGAGATGAACGAGAAGGCTCAGGAAAGTGGCGTCGTTTTCTGTATGATGTTTAATCAGCGAACAAATCCAATGTATCGGAAAATGCGCGAGTTGGTGCAAGGCGGCGAGCTTGGGGCCATCAAACGGGTGAACTGGATCATTACTGACTGGTACAGAACTCAGGCTTATTATGATTCGGGGAGCTGGCGCGCAACTTGGGCTGGTGAAGGTGGTGGAGTGCTCATCAACCAATGCCCTCATAACATCGACTTGCTCCAATGGATCTGCGGCATGCCTTCGAAAGTACGTGCTTTTTGCCATGAAGGCAAGTGGCATGATATTGAGGTTGAAGATGATGTGACGGCGTATTTGGAATTTCCGAACGGTTCCACAGGCGTATTTGTAACCACAACTGCGGATTTACCAGGAACAAATCGTCTTGAGATTACGTTGGAGATGGGTAAGCTGGTCTGTGAACACGGTAAACTGACGCTGCATAAGCTCAGCCAGAACGAACGTGAATATTGTTTCGAATCGAAAGAAGGCTTTACATCGCCGTCGGTTGAAGTATCGGTTGTTCCAGCGGAAGGGGATAATAGCCAGCATATGGGGATCATCGCTTCATTTGGGAAGGCGATCCTGGACGGAACACCGCTCATTGCGGACGGTGAGGAAGGCATCCATAGCTTAATGTTGTCGAACGCCATGCATTTGTCCAGTTGGACTGGCGAAACCGTTGAATTTCCAATTGACGAAGATTTGTATTTATCCGAGTTGAAGAAGCGGATCTCGACATCCAAACGTAAGATAGGGGAATCAGTACTATTTGATACAACAGGAAGTTTTGGTACATGAAATGGATGGAGAAAGAAATCTGATCGTTCTTAAATGCAGATGGAGGGGAGAATAACCCCTCCTTTTATTTGGTGGAAGAAGTACATCCTTTAAACTGGATGAGATATATGATTTCCATTGTTTTACTAAAAAGAAGTGGGTATATTTAAACAGTGAACACGGGTGAATGCTTTTTTTGATATAGAAATCTTGAATGGATGGCGATGTCCGTATTTCAGAAATGGAAGGGGATTAAATGAAGAGTTCCGTTTTCAGATTCCAGAGGTGGCTGGCACCCTATCTACTATGCATAGCTCTGGCATTGTCGGGATGCATGGGCAGCCCGGGGGCAGATATCAATGATTTTTTCACATCATCTAATCTTCCCAGTGAGCCGGAAGTGACACTCAAGTTTTATTTTGGCGGAGAGAAAAAAGCAGCGACCGATGAAGTATGGACGGCAGTCAGCGAGTACGTAAAAGACAAAGGACTGAATGTAAAGTTTTCTATTCATTTCATTTCTTGGCCTGAATATCCGGAGAAACTTCTAGTTATGGCTGCTGCCGGTGATCGGTGGGACCTTAATTTTGATTCGGATTCTTCCTTCAGAGAGATGGCTTCGCGGGGTTCTTATATGCCCTTGGATAAACTTTTACCCGAGTATGCGCCAAATCTCTATAAAAAATATCAGATGGCTGGTAACCTGCGATCTACTACGATGAACGGAGATATTGTCGGACTGCCTTGGTCTATCAAAATGAATCAACGTCCATATGCCGGATGGCGGGTAGATCTCGCAGAGAAAGCGGGGATTTATCGGGAACCGGAATCGGTGCAGACGGTTCAAGATGTGGACGTGCTCTTACATGAACTAAAGCGCGCATATCCGAACAGTAAAGTGACTCGTATAACAGCACTTCCATTCTATCTCGTGCGGGAGGAGTGGCTGGATTTGGGGTTTCATGGACTAGGTATTAATCTGAATGACCCTAATCATAAAGTGCAGGCCATTGAGCAGCAACCCTTCTATGTGGAAGCCGCAGTGATGAGCAAGAAATGGTATGAAGACAAGATTTTGAGTCCAGAATCACTGATTGACCGAGCAGATAGTTCCGATCAATGGCGCAACGGTAAAGTGTTATTTACACTTACCTCGCATGAATGGGCACATGCTGCTGATCAGGGATTTGTTGATCCAAACTATCGCCAGCAAATGTCTCTTCTGTACCCGGATAAGAAACAGGTCAACCGCAGTCCAATTTCGAACGTTGTTGCCATTAACCGTAACTCGGAGCATGCTGAATTGGTGCTGCAATTTCTCGATATGATGGAGACCGATCGAAAACTGTATGACTTAGTGATCTACGGCATTGAAGGCAAGACGTATCAGATGGACGGGGAGCAGGTGGTGTATCCGCACAACTTAAGTGATTCGACAAGCAACTATATGGGCTGGGGCGGGCAATGGGCGCTTTGGAATTCGCGATTCATCAGGTCCACGGAGACATACCCTGGGGATTTCTGGGGAGAGGAAGCGCGGTTTGCCAAAATACCAGTCAATTTGGATTCGCCGTTAGAAGGCTTGCTGCTTAGTGATTATGCGATCAGCAAGGAAGTTGAAGAACGGGTACAGTTGTATGAAGATATGGGTCGGTCCATTGAATTCGGATTGGTATCTGATGTTAAGGAGGCGGTATCGGATTACCGAATAAAACAACAGAACATCGGGCTTGATAAAATCATTGGCGAGGTGCAGCGGCAAGTCGATCTGAATCTGGCGTCGAATCACCCTGACTAACTTCCGGGAGGTTTACTTCATGATTAATGTGTTAATTGTTGATGACGAGTATGAAATTCGTGAAGGTCTTCGTAAGCGCTTTCCTTGGCATGAATATGGAGTTGGAACAGTCCGTTCTGCCTCCGATGGCGACGAAGCACTACAGATTGCACAGGAGTACAAACCCGATTTGATCATTACGGATATCAAAATGAACCGGATGTCGGGACTTGAACTGCTCAGTGAATTGCAGATGAGGGAACCTAAAGATTGGAAAGCAATTTTGATTAGCGGATATGATGATTTTTCCCTGGTAAAGCAGGCGATTCACCTGGGGGCTATCGACTACATATTGAAACCCATCAACATGGATGAGATGGAACGGATTGTGCGTAAGGCAACGGATCACATCAGGCGGGAGAGGCTAGAGGAGCAAAATAAGACGAATATTGCGTACCAGGTTCAATTCGCCGTTCCCATATTGCAAGAAGAACTTCTGCGCGAAGTGGTAGAAAACGAATATAATCCGTATCGAGAAACCCGCATCACGCATCGGCTGAACTCCTTGCATATGGACTGGATGAAAGAATCTCCTTTGCTTATGATGGTCGTTGAAGGAGATGATCTGAAGGCGCTGGTCAAAATGCAAATGCTGACGGCTGAGAAGGATCTTGTACTATTCGGTATTGGCAACGTGGTCAGCCAGACACTGGCTGAAGAATTGAATGTACCCGCAGCTTTATTCAAGGATACCACGGACCGTTGGGTGGCTGTGATCAGTTGTCCTGATGGAAAAATACTGGAGTTATGCAAATCAGTGGCTGAGATCTGCTTGCAACGGATCAATCAATTCGTAAAAGTGAAGGCCAGTATTGCAGTAAGTGCTTTCCCGAAGGAGCTAAAGCATCTTAATGCCTTGTACGTTGAATGCGTTGAATCGTTAGAGCAGAAAGTCATTTATGGGGGCAATCGGTTGTTCACTGAATCCGTTGATGAGATGGATACTGAGAATGAGAAGATGTCCATTCGCGAACCGGCGGCAGTGCTGGATCTGGTCAGGTATGGTGCAGAAAAGGATATTATTGAATCCATGAAAGGTTTCGAAGACATGGTTAAATCATGGGAGCTCTTAAGTCTGAAGGACATTCAACAGCAAATATTCCAGTGGTTAATGAACATCTATCGAACCGCCGCATCCGCTGGTTGGCCAGACCGTTCATGGGAACGCGATCCTATTGGGTTGTGGGAACGCTTGGAACAATATGACACTCTGGAATCCCTAAAGAAGCATGTAGAAAAAAACTTGCATCTGTTAGCAAGTGATTTCCATAAAATGGATAACTCATCCAGCAGAATTGTGCAGGAAGCTGCAAAATTGATCCGAACCCGTTACAACGAGAATCTATCGTTGCAATACATCGCATCAATGGTTCATGTTACACCGATTTGGCTCAGCAAGCTGTACAAAAAAGAACGGGGTCATACCTTTCTGGAGGATTTAACAAGTATCCGGATGATACGAGCCAAAGAATTGCTGGGCGATATAAAATATAAGATTTATCAAGTTTCATATGAAGTTGGCTATAAGGATCCGGTTCATTTTTCAAAATTGTTCAAAAAGCATGTCGGGGTAACACCAAAAGAATTCCGTAGATTACGGGGGATTTCGGATGATTAATGCTTTTCTGCGCCTGGCATCTTCCTTTCGTAACCGTATGATTTTGATCTTTCTCTCGATAACGATCATCCCCTTTATCCTATTCTCTGCATTTGCCCATACCAAATCAATAGAAGGCATTCAGCAAGCCAATATTACATTCTCGATGAGTTATCTGGAGCAAGCTAAGATAAACGTGGAAACGTATTTAGCTCAGTTAAACGAAAGTATCAATAGCTTGATTGGTGACAAAACATTGCAGTATTTATTGGAGAGGCCACCGTTAACTCAAAAGGAAGAAGAGACGAACTCCGTTGATATGCTGAGTATCGTGTATGAAAAGAAGAAACAGATGGATGCGCTGCAGATTCGAGTATATCCACTAATTCCTGCAGATTATCCAACGTATATGAGAGCTTTGGAGGAATCTGCCTCGGTTGGTGAAGAAGAGTGGTTTCGGCAAGCAGCGGACAGTAACATGCCATATTGGCAATTATCAGTAAGTGATGGTCCGAATCGGGGCCCGCTATTGTCTTATATCAAGACGTTCACAAGTCTTCACAGCAGGACACCCCGCGGCATTGTGATAACGGATCTGGCTGACAATCACCTAAGCCGATTCTTTTCACCTACCAAACGACTGCAAAGGCAAAAATTTCTGATCATTGATGAAAACGGGGCTATTCTTTTTGATTCGGCCGGAAACGAATGGACTGGTGATGTTTTACCTTCTCCACAACTGCTAGCCAAGCGCAATCTGTATAACGAAGGCGTTGAGAAATTGTCGATTTATGATCAAGAGCATTTGATCACTTTCGTCCGGATGGACAGCCTCCCCTGGACGATTATCAGTCTGACGCCGATGGATGCTCTAGTGGAGCCTGTTATGGAGATGAATCGGTTGCTTCTTGTCATTATTATTGTCTATTTACTTGTATCCATTGGCGTCGTTATTTATCTTACCCGAAATTTCACGCAGCCTGTCCTTCGATTGGTGCGTCTGATGAAAAAGCTTGAAGAAGGCGATTTTGGAATGTACATCCCGCATCAAGCACGCAAGGACGAGATCGGGTGGCTGTTTCGTGGATTCGGCAGCATCGTACGTAAAATCGAGGATTTGATTGCACAATCTACCCGAGCCGAACGGAGCAAGAAAGAACTTGAATTTCAAGTGCTCAGTCATCAAATCAATCCGCATTTTCTATATAACACGCTGGAATCGATCCGCTGGAAAGCGGAGAATCATGGACGAAATGATATTGGTGAAATGGTGTCTGCATTAGGCAATTTATTACGGCTCAGTCTCAATCAGGGCAAGGATATTACGACAGTTGGTCGTGAAATTGAACAGGTGAAGGCCTACGTGCAAATCGAACAGGCCAGAATCGGTATGCCACTGCGAGTGGTGTACTTTTTTGATGAGGATATGCTGAATATGACGTTCATGCGCCTTTTACTACAGCCTCTGGTTGAGAATGCGATTCAACACAGCATACGTGGGAATTTCGAGCATGGCAAAGTTATACTTTCCGGACGAATAGAAGAGCAGGATCTGGTCATTGACATTACTGACAACGGGAAGGGAATACCGGATTCAGTTATACAGGCCTTGGAGGAGGAATCTGAGGATCAGAAGATGAATGGGCGATCTGGTGTCGGCCTGCGCAATGTCAATGAGCGGTTAAAGATTTATTTCGGTTTAGAGTATAAATTACAAATCGAATCCAAGGAGGGCATAGGCACCCGAATTACAATCCGCCATCCGATTCTGAAAGAGAAATTAGAGAATGGGGCATAAATCGGTTTAATTCTCCGTTTTACTTAAGCCATTTATGTTGCTTTTTCGATATGCTAGTGGAACTAATCCAATGTGTTTGCGAAAAAGGGATGAGAAGTAGCTCACACTTTGAAAGCCACAGGCAAGTGCGATTTCACTTACAGATCTTTTAGTTTCCCTCAACATCTCACAACTTTTATGAAGGCGGTATCGAGTTAAGTAATTGTTGGGAGTTTGACCCACGTATTTATTAAATAAAGTACAACAGCGGCTTCGACAAACGGCTCCTGAGGATGCAATGTCTTCAAGAGTTATTTTTTGTTCGTAGTTTTGATGAATGAATCGAGTCATTTGCTGAATATTTGTCCATAATTGTACATTTTGGATATCTCCCACCTTCGGTTGCAAGTGATCTCCAATACCAGCACATAAAGATAAAGCCTGAGAAGTTAAGCGGAATGGATTTGGAGCAAAATTATTGTGCATTTCAGCATAGATCGCTTGAATGGATAACAATATCTCGTGCTGCCAGGAGATCTGTTCAGCTAGTAATACAAAATCATCCATGTTTGGACCAAACTTCTCTTCCCAGTATGCTCGTATGAACGAACCTTCCCCGATGAGAGAAGAATGGATCACTATAACGATAAATGAACAATTACAATGAGTGTGAGAAAAACCAAAGTGCAATCGATGGCTATTCACAAAAATCCCATTTCCTTGTTCTATACTAACAGTCTGACCGTTAACAGAATACTCCATGGAGCCTTCCAAAATGTAAATGAACTCTATATCCGAATGCCAATGGGCGGCAGCTGCAAAATTATCAAATTGATTCAAGCTTCCTCTCCGGACATACAAGGGTAGGTCAGGTAGATTATAATTCAATCGTTCCGATAAATCAGAAAATACCTCTAAATTTTCCATCCAACAAAGTGCCTCCAATAAATATACGATTTTGACAAAAGTATAGCCAATATTTGTGGAAAGGACAATGAATTTATCCTATCTTGATAATATGGAAAGCAACAGAGAGGAGTGGATATACGTTAAAAAGAAAAAGCGCATACAGTTAACTACTCCTATGACGCGAGATTTCAATAAGGAATTAATCACGCTTGTCATTCCCATTGCATTACAAAATCTAATCTCAGCAACAGTTATATCAGCTGATGTAGTTATGTTGGGAATGATTAGCCAATCTACAATGTCGGCCGTATCGTTAGCGGGACAAATCACCTTTGCATTAACATTGTTTTACATGGGTATGGCTACGGGAGCAGGGATTTTGACTGCACAATATTGGGGGAAGAAAGATGTTCAAACCATACAACGTATTCTCAGCACGGCCTGCTTGTTCTCATTAAGTATTTCTATTTTGTTCTTTTTAGTATCATTTTTATATCCTGAAACGTTAATGCGTTTCTTTACAAATGATAGTGAATTAATTCGTTATGGTTCAATATTTTTAAAGATGAATTCGTTTTCTTATCTTGCAATGGGCATTTCACAAATGTATCTCAGCGTGATTAGAAGTATGGAAAATGCAAAACTAAGCGCTTGGATTAGTTCACTATGTTTAATTTTAAACATTTTGTTTAATGCGTTATGCATCTTTGTACTTTTCCCAGATAGACCTGAAATGGCAATCATGGCGGTGGCTCTCGCTACAGTTTTAGCTCGGTTTATTGAGTTAGGCTGCTGTGTTATTTATTCTGTGACGCGAGGATCGATTCGTTTTCATTTTCCCATATGGGATGGTATTCAGCGCAATCTCCTAAAGGATTTCCTGAAATACACCATGCCTGTACAAGGCAATTATATTGTTTGGGGAGGGGCACTAACTGCGACTGCCGCAATTATAGGACATGTAAGTGCTGATATGGTTGCAGCGAATTCTGTTGCATCCGTGGTTAAGAATTTAACCATTGTATTGTGTGGAGGTATTGCTAGTGGAGGTTCTATACTGGTTGGGAAATATCTAGGTAAAGGGGAGACCGAGAAAGCAAAACAGGTGGGAAGCAGGATGAATCTTTATGCTTTACTATTTGGAATAATAGCAGGGTGCACCATTATTCTGATAAAACCGCTTGTTTTCTCTATAGTAAATCTAAATGCCATATCTCAAAACTACTTGGATGGAATGTTATATATCAGTGCATTTTATTGTATTGCTAAATCCATTAATGCAACTAATATCTCAGGAATATTCACTGCAGGAGGTGACTCTAAATTTGGCTTTTGGTGTGATTCGATTGTAATGTGGGGTATTATTTTGCCGCTTGGTTATCTCTGTGCTTTTGTCTGGCACGTATCACCCCTGGTATTATATATCGTCATTAGTTTGGATGAGATTATTAAGTTGCCATTGGCATTTTACCGTTATCGCCAATACAAATGGCTAAATAATATTACAAGGACTTTTTCACCAGTTGGTTAAGAAAAAGCGGTCAAAGAATGTAAGGTTAACTTAAATAAATAGATTAGATTTAATGCAGAGGGGACTAAGACATGAATATTACAGAACGAATGGCAAGCCGACAACTGTTTACTGATCACGACGCGAATTATCCACTGGAAGCTTCTGATCTGGCTCGGGCACGTCAACGAGGAAAGGCATTATGTTATGAAATCAATCGCTTACATCCCGATGATATTGAAATGCGTAAGACTCTGATGGAACAACTTTTCGGTAGTATTGGTGAAAATGTTTGGATGGAACCTCCTATTCGGATGTCGTATGGATCAAACACTACAGTAGGCAACAATGTCTATATCAACTTTAATTTAACTGTTGTCGATGACTATAAAGTCACGATTGGAAACGATGTCATGTTTGGTCCAAACGTCACGATTGCTGTAACCAATCATCCAGTACACCCAGAAAAGCGCAAAGAAGGTGGAATGTTTGCTCTACCGGTAGTCATCGAGGATGGCGCATGGATCGGCAGCTGCGCTGTGATTGTGCCAGGTGTTACCGTCGGTGCGGGTAGTGTGATCGGTGCAGGAAGCGTGGTAACCAAGGATATTCCTAGCAATGTTATCGCTGTGGGTAATCCCTGCAGGGTTCTTCGTGAAATCACTGATCATGATAGAGAGTATTACTACAAAAACATGCGTTTCGACCAAGTTGAATGGTAATGGATAACCAAGCTAATAATCAATTCTAACTTGGGACTAGACGCTACCTGGCAAGGAGAGAATATGGGAGAATGATGCCACTCATTGTTGAAATCATTTTATCAGTATGTATTTTGATTGGATTATATTGTGTAGTAGGTAGGTTGTTGGAATCCCCACGAGTTGTCAGTTACGCAGAGCATCTAGAAGAACAATTTGAAAAAAATCTTAATCTTTATGAAGAAAACACAAATTGAATATTAAAGTTTAAGATCTATAGAATGAATTGCTGTTATCCCCTTTTCGTAAACAAGAGAAAAAGACATCTGTTAAGATGGACTTAATCTTGCTGAGCGGAGGGGATTTTTTCATGGCTAAAAAAGGAAAATCTTATCCATAGTGGTAGCCAAAAGGGTTGGCTTGTATATAGATTGAACTACCGGGTGGGATAGTTTAAGCTTATTCACATTGGTTTATCATAGACCGTATTTAAACACATTAAAAAGCCGATTCTTTCCTTATGAAGGAATCGATTTTTCTTTAGCCAAAAACACGATGACATTTAATTTAAATTGAAATAGGGTGGGGAAAATGGATAAGGGATTTACATTAGCTAGTCAACTATTAACGCTGCTTGATACGGAACATAGATGGTTTACCTTAGCTGAAGTTGAAAAAAGTTTAGGTATCTCCGATAAAACCATACGTAAAATGGTTGAGGAAATCAGCAAGCAATTACCTCCTACTGTAACCATAGAAGTTTCTAGAGGAAAGGGAATCGTTCTTCGGCGAGATGGACGAAGTGAGACGATGAGTGAAGTGATTTCTTCGATGTTCAGACAAACCGTCTTTTATCGACTGATGAATGTATTGTTCACCAATGTGGCTCGACTGTCCGTGGAGGAGCTAGCCGGAGTTATGTTTATGAGTACCTCATCGTTGAAAAAACTGATTGTACAATTAAATAATAATGATCTAAAAGCGTATAAGTTACGCATTACATATTCAACCCCGACAATCAAAGGGAATGAAATGAATATTCGATATTTCTATTGGAAGTTATATTGTGATGCGTATGAGTTCACAGGATGGCCCTTTGCGAATGTCGATTTTGCATATATCAATCAGTTAATCACAAATACCGAGAATGAGAAAAATATTGTGTATTTTATCAATTCCAAACGGAGATTATCCTTTTTGTTGGCCATTGTTGTGGAAAGAGTCGCTAAAGGGAAATACGTAAAAATCGACGAAAGTGCTTACCCTTGGGAAAAGGGGATGTTTTATATGCCTGTGAAGACCCTCGCCAAGAGTCTTGGAGAGAAGCTTTCCATTGATTTTCCCCATAGTGAAATTTACTTTATGCAATCCCTGGTCAGTCTCAGCCAATATCATTATTATGAAGGATCAGAAATAACGCCGATGAAAGAAGTTGAATTGCATAAGGACAAAGAAGAATATCAAATGGGTAATCTGCTTCTAAGGCTACTAGCCAAAATATACCCTAACTTGGAGATGGAAGAACGATTTTTATTGGAGATATACGCGTTCTTTGACAAGTTATTAATCGATAATGCAATTCCTGAATGGATGATGATTTCACAAAGTAATTTAACGGCTTATGTTCAAAAGGAATGCCAGCAGCTTTATCAAGAACTGCAAACCTGCATGCAAACGTGGAGTAAAGCTTATCCTGCCGTCTTGTACAATAATTTCCATTTAACCAAGCTAACCTTAATTGTTCGTTCTAGTTTACGTTATAAAAGGAAAAGGGCCTTCTTGGTGATTGGAGAAGAATTTTCAATTCGTCATTACATAGCGGATTTGATCAAGAAGGAAATTGGGGATCAGTTGATCATCAATACTTCCATAATGAAAGGGCTCTCCGACGAAATGATGCAGCAACATCAGATCGATTTTGTCATTAGTAATATCCCGGTAACATTGCAGACCGTGCCTGTTGTTATTATCTCTACGATCCCGTCTAAAAGAGATCTAGACAATATTCGTAAAGAACTGCTTTTATAATTTGATCAATTATTTCCCTTACCCTCCGTAAGATTTTGGTCTAGTTTGTTATGCTGAAAAATCTTATGCTCAATGTACTTTCCGAACTGGTTTTCTGAAGGCAAGTGGAAGAGATTTCGGAAAGCCTGGGTTCAACATTGAGAGTAGGAGGCAGAAATATGAGTAGGCATTTAGGCGCAAAAAAAGGAGAAATAGCGGACATCGTTTTGCTTCCGGGAGATCCATTGCGTGCAAAATTTGTAGCAGAACACTTTTTAGATGAGGCCATTTGTTATAACGAAGTAAGAGGCATGTATGGGTACACCGGATTATACAAGGGGATACGTGTATCGGTTCAAGGGACAGGGATGGGGAATCCATCGATGAGTATCTATGCAACGGAATTGATCGTCGATTATGAAGTGAAGAAATTGATTCGTATTGGTACATGTGGCGCGATGCAGAAAGACATTAATATCCGCGATATTATAATAGCCCAATCCGTGTCTTCAGATAGTAATATGACGGATAAGATCTTCCATGGCTGTAATTATGCACCTACAGCAGATTTCTCATTGTTAATGAAAGCGTATCAACAAGCAAAAGCTAAACAAGTAAGTGTCTTTGTCGGTAACATCTATAACTCCGATGAGTTCTACCGTGAGAGCTTAGATCGACTTCACAAGTTTATGGATTTTGGTGTATTAGGAGTTGAAATGGAAAGTACAGCCTTATATACGTTAGCCGCTAAATACGGTGTGAAAGCTCTATCCATTTTGACAGTAGGCAGTCAACTGTTAACACAGGAGCACTTAACTCACCAAGAAAGTGAACAATCATTTTATGAAATGGTCGAAATCGCTCTTAACACAGCGATTGAGAGCTAATCTATCGATACGAGTACGGGTGCAAGAAAAGAGAGTGAGTAAGAAATGAAGGGAATACTATCTGGATTGCAGTGGATGATGTTTATGATCGCAGGTGCAATTGCTGCGCCAATTGCTATCGCAGATTTATATAACCTAACACCTATGGAGGCTTCTGGACTCATCCAGAGCACACTGATTACTTTAGGAATAGCTGGATTTTTACAAGGCGTCATCGGCCATAAATTCCCTATTCATGAAGGTCCAGCAGGGTTATGGTGGAGTATTTTCACCATTTACGCAAGTTTAGTGGGGGTATTGTATTCTTCGAATATTGCTGCCCTGCAAGCTTTAAGTGGGGGAATGATCTGTAGTGGAGTTTTATTTATCCTAATCTCAGCATTTAAGCTAATGGATAAAATCGCTCGTCTATTTACGCCAACGGTCACTTTTATATATTTGCTCTTATTGATCTTTCAATTAAGCGGTTCTTTTATGAAAGGTATGATGGGGATCACTTCAAGCCACACCTTGTTAGATGTGAAAGTGTTCGTGCTGAGTGTGATTGTGATTTGCATTACCTTTGGGTTAGGGAACAGTCGCTTTGTTTTGCTGCGCCAATTTTCAGTAATAATCAGTATATCGATAGGCTGCTTATTGTTTATCATATGCGACAAGATGCCGGTGATTTCACCGGCGGATACGCTATTTAAGCTTCCCAAAATATTTCCTTTTGGAAGTCCAAGATTTGATAGCGGAACAGTCACAACTGCCTTTCTATTAACACTATTATTAATAACCAATGCGCTTGCGTCTATTCGGTTGATGGAGAACGTTATGAAACAAAAGAAATTGGATCATAACCGTTATTTGCGTGCCGGATTTGCTTCTGGCATTACCCATTTTATTGGTGGTAGTTTCGGAGCGATTGGTTCAGTGCCTATTTCAGGAGCGGCGGGATATGTTGAACAAACAGGAATGAGGGAACGGAAATCGTTTTTAATTGGGTGCATCTTAGTCATCTCTGTATCCTTGTTTCCGCCAATAATGAACGTAATATCCGGTATCCCAGCGCCTATAGGCTATGCCGTTACATTCGTCATCTTTGTGAAGATGGTTGGATTATCGCTGAAGGAATTGAAGAAGGTTCTGCATGAAGAACGAACATTTATTGTTAGCGGAGTTTCTCTTTTAGTTGGTGTGGGTTTAATGTTTATTCCAACATCCGCTACGAGCCATTTATCTCCGATTGTAATAGCCATTTTGAATAATGGGTTAATTTGCGGAAGTCTATTGGCGATTATTTTGGAACAAGCGTTAATGTGGAAAGATGCAAATCGATATAAGGATTCCAAAAAAAGTATCGATAATTTGGAGGGTTAATTATGCATTATCTAATTTCTGTTGTTGGTCTGGTTATTGTTCTATTATTGGCCTGGCTTGCGAGTAATAATAAGCGGAAAATCAAATATCGTCCAATCATCATAATGATTGTTATTCAGTTAACTTTGGGATTAATTATACTAAAAACAAGTATAGGCGAATTCTTAATCAAAGGGTTTGCCGATAGTTTTTCGAAATTACTCGGATATGCCAACGAAGGAACGAACTTTGTTTTTGGTGGGATTGCCAATGAAGGAGCTCATACCTTTTTCCTGTTTGTGTTGATGCCAATTGTTTTCATGTCAGCATTAATAGGAATCCTGCAACATTACAAAATACTGCCGTTCATTATCAAGTATATTGGTCTGGTGCTAAGTAAAGTAAATGGCATGGGGAAATTGGAATCTTATAATGCGGTTGCAGCCGCAATTGTAGGTCAAAATGAAGTGTTTATTTCTGTGAAAAATCAGCTTGGATTATTACCAAAACATCGCTTGTATACATTATGTGCATCTGCAATGTCAACGGTATCCATGTCCATTGTTGGTTCATATATGACCATGCTGGAACCTAGATATGTAGTAGCTGCATTAATATTAAACCTGTTTGGCGGCTTTATCATTACATCCATCATTAATCCGTATGAAGTTACAGCCGAAGAAGATATTGTTGAAGTTCAGGAAGAGGGCAAACAAACGTTTTTTGAAATGCTGGGCGAATATATTATGGATGGCTTTAAGGTAGCCATTGTAGTTGGGGTAATGTTAGTTGGTTTTGTTGGAATCATTGCTTTAATTAACGGGGTCTTCAGCGGCATATTTGGTATCTCGTTTCAAGGAATTCTAGGGTATGTCTTTGCACCAATTGCCTTTATGATCGGAGTACCATGGCATGAGGCGGTTCATGCGGGAAGTATTATGGCCACGAAGCTGGTTGCGAATGAATTTGTTGCCATGCTTGACTTTGTTAAGATTCAAGACGGTTTAAGTGGGCGTACTACAGCCATTGTTTCCGTTTTTCTAATCTCATTTGCTAACTTTGGGTCCATTGGTACTATCGTGGGTGCAGTAAAAGGATTGAATGAAAAACAAGGGAATATTGTTGCTCGTTTTGGATTGAAACTTTTATATGGCGCAACACTTGTAAGCGTTTTATCTGCCATAATTATCGGAATTATATTTTAGTTGAATCATTTTCTTTTGAATACAATTTGACTCGAAATAGGGCTGTTCCAAAAGGACGGTTGATGTCGAGGGATATAAAATTTTCACATTAAAGTCGCTAATTTTAGCGGCTTTTTTTCATGTGTTTACTCAAATTCGGAACGACGAATTGGATGCAGTCCACACCAGTCACGAGCAGTCAGACCATGGTTTTCAGCCTGAACTGTACATTGGATAATTACAGACTATCAGTCCAATATGTTCGATCGATCTATTCGTCTTACTCACAGATCAACCTATTAAATTTAAGAAAGTATATATTGACAGGGAAAAAAATGTGTATTACATTTAATCCCGTACTTTTTAAACATTTATCTTTAAAAAGTAATTTGGAATGAAAATAGGTATTATATGTTAGTTATTCTTCACTTCGCAATGGCTCAGAACAACGTCTGCAGAAGATACATAGTAAGCGTACATATTCAATATTTGATTTTGGGAGGACAATTAGATGGCTTTATTATTCAAAAATCGGGGCGCTCTGCTGCTTCTGATGTTTAACCTATTTTTAGTCTTTGCTGGCATTGGTCTGGTTATACCAGTGATACCGCAATATATTACTATTTTAGAAATTAACGGAACGATTGCTGGCATGCTTACTGCTTCCTTCGCATTTACACAGTTGGTTTTCTCACCACTGGCGGGACGATTATCCGATTCCTTAGGACGCAAGCGAATGATTGTCTCCGGAATGCTAGTTTTCGCCTGTGCCGAGGTGATATTCGGGTTAGCTGACTCAGCTCTGCTACTTTTTGTTTCTCGGATGATGGGTGGCGTTAGCGGAGCACTCATCATGCCAACGGTTATGGCTTATGTGGCAGATGTAACCTCTGAGGAAGATCGAGCCAAGGGAATGGGATTCATTAACGCTTCGATCTCGACAGGCTACATCATTGGCCCTGGCATCGGGGGATATATTGCCGAATTCGGTATCCGCGTTCCGTTCTATGCTGCGGGGGTCGCTGGTCTGATCGCTGCGATCCTCACTATGATTGTCCTGCCGGAATCACTGTCGTCTATTGTAAGGGGGGATAAGAATAGATTGGCTAATCTGGAACCCAAAAGAAGTCTAATTCAGCAGTTGCGTTCTACTTACCGCGAGCCTTATTTTATCAGCTTAATTATTGTGTTCGTCATGTCCTTTGGACTTGCCAACTATGAAGCGGTATACGGTCTGTTCGTTGACCATAAGTTTGGCTTCACACCAAAGGATATTGCCTTCATTTTCACATTCGGCTCCATTGGAGGCGCGTTAGTTCAGTTAACCATTTTCGGCTGGATTATAAGCCGTTATGGTGAGAAAGCAGTCATTACAGTTTGCCTGCTACTTGCCGGGATATTTGTCCTGTTGACGTTATTTGTTCACCAATACTGGCTGATCTTCGCCGTCACCTTTGTTGTATTCTTGTCCATCGATATTTTGCGCCCAGCCATCAGCACTCAAATGTCCATGGTCGCAAAAGAACATCAAGGATATTTGGCTGGACTTAACTCCGCTTTTACCAGCCTTGGCAATATCATTGGGCCGGTAGTAGCTGGACTGATGTTTGATATCAATGTTAACTACCCTTATGTGGTTGCCGGAATCATTCTGATTCTTTGCTTCGGGCTTACACTACGCACAGGAATCAAGCGCGTACAGCGTGCACGAACTTAATGAATTGAGCGGGCTGTGGAGGATGGTCCAGAGATTAAAATTCGAACATAAGGTTCGTTTAGTTGTAAGCAGGGAAACGATAGCTCAATATAACCACAAAAAGCATCCGATCAATGTGATCGAATGCTTTTTGTTTAACTAACTCATATAGTTATCGGACAGAGGGGCAGTGCAAATTGTCTTATGAAATCGCTTCAGTTCCACCTGTAATAATTAATCTAATCCTAGACATTAAACAAATTATCTCAGATCCCTTTTTGAATTTTAATGATTTTAATCAAATCGTCTAGAGAATCTAAATGATAATTAAATCTATCATTGGGCTCTGGGGCCCCGGCATATTTACGGGGGATATATGCCGTTTGGAATCCATGTGAGGCTGCTGCTCGTAAATCCCAAGGATGCGCTGCAACAAAAAGCGTTTTTCTTGGTGTTAAATTAAATGTGTTAATCGCAAATTCATAGGCCTCAGATGCTGGTTTATAAGTTCTTATCAATTGGGTTGACAAAATCCCATGCCAACGTAAGTTACCCCAATAGTTGAAGTTTGAAGCGTTATCCAAACCTGAGTTTGTTAATCCAATCGTTCTTACTAAATGAGTGAGTTCTGTTAACTGGCGAGGAACTTCTGGCCATGGTTCATAATAATTTCCTATATTAAGCAGATGTTCAAAATCTGATGTATCCAATGATATATTATTGACTTGAAGTACGTTAGTAAGAGAACGAAGAGAAATTTCAGATTTAGATATAAATGACTTTTTGTTCACTGCAATATCGTGTAGGTTCAGTTCATTTTGCTTATTCCAATCATCAGCAACCGTTTGGGCTTTATTATGTTCAATTCCGTAATGACTTAAAATTCTCACAACCTCACGATTTATGGTGCCATCTTCGTCGACTAAGGTCCCTAGAATATCAAAAACTAAAGTTTCAATCTCCACACATTGATGTTGCTCGGGAAATAAGTTTAACATATCATTTTTCACATGTAGACCTCCCTTTCATTGATATAGTACATTTTTACAATATATATTAAGAAGGTCAACACCAATTGGTAATTAAGCTAAATTTGAATCAATTTCAAGCATGTTCACAAAAGCAGGATAATTTAGGAATCATGTGGAATAAGTATACAACTTTACCGAATTTGGAGGTCGTGAAATGGCGTTTCCGACACATATTGTCTCATCTGGTGGAATTGTAGAAGATGGAAAAGGAAATATCCTATTAGTAAAAGCCCATGACGATGGTTGGGTGTATCCTGGTGGTATAACTGAAGTTGGAGAAAATCTGATTGATGGCGTGATTCGTGAAATTAAAGAGGAAAGTGGAATAGATGCCGAGGTTAACCATTTAATTAATGTTGTTTCGAATACAGCGGTACATAAATGGTATGACGGTGTAACTGATGTTCCTACGAAAGTGATGTTTGATTTCGTGTGCAAGGCTGTAGGTGGAGAGTTAGCAACTTCTGATGAAACGAGTGAATGTAGGTGGGTTCCCAAGGAAAATGTTCTGGATTGGATCACATTACCTGCCATCCGTATGCGTTATGAAGCTTATTTGAACTTTAACGGTTCTGTGAATTATATCGAATACGTCACGGGAACAATGTCAGAATGTGATATCAAGCTTCAAAGGCGTGTTTAAAGTGTACGAAGGATCAAACAAGAACATAGCTCCAACCCAAGTCGCTACAATAGCGGCTTTTTTATTGTTGGACCAAGTTCTTGCTCCAAACTGAGGACAAGAACTTGATCTGATCATTAAACTCAACAAATACTCACTGAATAAATAACATCAAATGATATCCTCTCAATATCCTACAGAGCGGTCCCTAGATGTCCTTGATGGATGCTGTTTGCGAAATTCTTTCGCGAATGTCTTCTTCAGTTCGTGGGACAAGAAAATCTACCATCAATTCCGCGTTTGCTTGCACTTCCTCGATGAAAGGACGGAAACTCTGATTATATTCTTGGAACGCAAGTTCATAGTTCCCATGGTTTTTATGGAAAGCATCAGCCAAGGCTGCCGCTCCATCGATTGCGAGTGATCCACCCATGCCAGCAGCCGGAGAGGCGCAGTATCCAGCATCACCGACTAGCGCTACCCTGCCTTTTGTCCACGAGGGCATTTTCATTTGGCACAGTTTGTCAAAGTAAAAAGTTTTGGAGTTCTTCACTTCTTCCAGCAATTCTGGCGTTCGCCAGCCTAGTCCGGAAAATTGATTCAAAATGATATCCCGCTGCTGTTCCTCGTTTCGGTAGTCGTAGGGGAGCTCCTTCTCCGAAGAAAAGCAGAGCACGATATCGGTTTTATTGTTATAAGAGTTCAGCATGACCGCCTTGCCCGGCTCGTTGTACATTTGTGTCGTATTCTCCCGGATCAACAACTTATCCACGATCGTGATAGAGAAATACGTTTTAAGAAAATGCGAAAATTTCGCTTCCTCGCCGAACCATAATTTTCTGACGACCGAATGAATACCATCACAGCCGAACACCAGGTCATAAGAGCGTTTTTGTCCTCCTTTGAAAGCTACCTCAACGCCATTAACTTCTTCCTTCAAAGACGTAATGCTATCCCCGAAAATAAACTCAACGTCATCTTGGACAGCCTCGAACATGATATCCAGCAATACATCTCGCTCAATTTCATATTCATCTTCTGCAAGCTGCTCACGGATTTCGACTCTTTCAGTGACATCATCGGAATTTTTGAATTCCATTAATTCCATGTCTATTTTATTCGACTGGATTTGGTCTAGAAGCCCCATACGTTTTGCAATGTCGGCGGTATTTTCGCGGATATTTACAGGTGTGCCACCTTTTTTAAGACCTTCAGCAATCTCAACAACGGTCACGTTGTAGCCAAACTGCTTCATCCAGTAGGCTGTTGAGATGCCGGCGAAACTCGCCCCGCTAACTAGAATATTTTTTATCATATTCGTTCCTCCCATGATCCATAATAGTTCTAATGATGTTGTATAGAATAAAATAGCTTTGTGAACTGAATATGAATGGCTCGTGCAGAGCAGTCGTTGATATTTTCCTCAAGAAAAGCCAAGTTTGATTGTGGGGAGTATGGCTCCACTAATAATTATGGATATGGGTTGTATGAAGTAAGCATGAAGCCTGCCAAAAATACAGGCATCGTATCATCCTTTTTCACCTACACAGGACCTGCTCATGGCACGCAATGGGATGAGATTGATATTGAATTCTTAGGAAAAGACACGACCAAAGTACAGTTTAATTATTTTACGAATGGGGTCGGTGGTCATGAGAAGGTTATTAACCTTGGCTTTGATGCATCACAGGGATTCCATACCTATGCTTTCGACTGGCAACCAGCAATATCCCCATAACTCCCGGTAAAATTATGATGAACATATGGAATGGGACCGGGATTGATAGTTGGTTAGGTGCTTATAACGGTGCCAATCCATTGTACGCTGAATATGATTGGGTTAAATATACGAGTAATTAGTTATGCAGAAGCAGCCGCTCAGCGGCTGCTTTTGTTTTTTCAAGAGCACGAGGTACCTCCTGAAAAGAAATTTTCGAGTAGAAGATGTTAATGAAATTATCGGCAATTCCGATAAAAATAGCTGAGGGATTATGGAAGAATGCTCTGGGCAGCCTAGGGGCAAGCGATTCATATACAGTTCATAAACGCAATTTACAATAAGATAAATTCTTGTTAGTAACGTGTTTTACGAAAAGCTGCTTATTACAGATAAATATGGAGGTAAGATTCGTTTGGAATTGTTTGAATTTATTTTATTGATGCTGGTGGCGGTCTCTTTATCCAATTTAGTAAACCGGTTTATACCTTCGATCTCCGTGCCTATTATTCAAATCGTGCTGGGGATGTTGATTACTTTGCTGCCCTTGCACTATGAACTGAAATTAAATCCGGAGCTGTTTTTACTTCTATTCATTGCCCCGTTACTGTTCAATGATGGCAGACATGCGGATAAAGAAGCACTATGGAAGCTAAAGAAACCGATCCTTTTGCTTGCACTGGGTCTGGTATTTGTAACAGTAGCTGTGATGGGATATTTCCTGAATTGGTTACTTCCGGTCATCCCGCTGGCGGCAGCCTTCGCATTGGCAGCAGCACTGGCACCTACCGACGCTGTGGCCGTAGGCGCACTGGAGCAGAAAGTGAAGATCCCCCATCAGACAATGCAAATTCTTGAGGGAGAGTCTTTGATAAACGACGCATCAGGGCTGGTCTCCTTTCAGTTTGCCGTAGCCGCAATGGTCACAGGTGTATTCTCTTTCAAAACGGCCAGTATCAGCTTTATTGCGATTTCACTTGGCGGTGTGGTGTTGGGTCTGCTGCTCACCTTAGTAAAATATGGTGTGGTGAAGTGGTTGCGCAAACTGGGAATGGAGAATGTCACGCTTCATATGCTGATTGAGATCCTGACTCCATTTTTAATTTTCATGGCTGCTGAGGAATTGGGGGTCAATGGTATCCTGGCTGTTGTCGCCGCAGGAATTGCCCATTCTTTCGGTTACAAGAAAATGAACCCTGAAGTAGCCAAGCTAAGTGTTGTATCCAAAAGCACCTGGTCAGTTATTATTTTTGTATTAAACGGACTCGTTTTCCTCTTGCTTGGAACACAGCTTCCTGATATTATCCAGACAATTTGGAGTAACCCCGAAATAGGTAATTTTAAAATCATTATGTACACACTATTATTGACTTTGGCTGTACTCGGACTGCGTCTCATCTGGGCAATGCTGATGGATATTTTCGAAGGGACCAAACCGCGTGATCCTTGGGCGCTGAGGTTGAAGAAGGCGCTTATCCTCAGTCTTTCGGGAGTTCGGGGAACGATTACACTGGCGAGTACCTTGTCACTGCCGTTTTTACTTAATGATGGCACTGCATTTCCAGCCAGAGATCTGATCATTTTCCTCGCAGCTGGAGTTATCCTGTGGACACTTCTGGCATCCAACTATCTGTTGCCGCTTTTATTGGGTAAAGAAACACAAACGGAGCAGGAAGAGGACGAAATTCAGGCGAAAATTGAGATTCTGAGGAATGTGGTTACCGGATTAAATGAACTGATCACGGACCAGAATCGTCTTGCGACCGCCCAAATCATCAATACGTATACTTCCAGAATACGAACACTCAAGAAAGATGAGAAGAAGGATAAGGCACAGCGATCCTTGGGTTTGTCCGTATTGAAATGGGAAAGAGAAAATACGCTGCATGCGCTTGAAAAGAAAGAAGTGAATCCATACACAGCGTACCGTTATCTTAACCGAATTAACAAACTGTTGTTTATGCACACAAGAGATGCCCGTTATAAAAAAGAGTTTTTCCCCGTTAAGCATTGGGACGAAGTGTTCGGGATGCTGCAGCAAGTCCGGTTAAGCTTCCGTGAAAGAAGGGCTGAATTGAATAGTCTTAGAATTAAAAATATTACTTATGTCATTAAGCAGCTAAATGTTCAACTCGCAGAAGGCGAGCAAGATATGGAGATGGTCAGCTCGCTAATTCTGCAGTATGAACGAATGTTGCTGGGTCTGACCAGAAATGAAAAGGAAACCGGCACCCGAAAAGAGTTTGGCATATCGCTGCAGGAGCTGGCCCGAGTCGGAATTCAGCTGGAGAGAGACAACATCCAGTCCAT
This sequence comes from Paenibacillus taichungensis, assembly GCF_050994985.1. Lineage (NCBI taxonomy): Bacteria > Bacillati > Bacillota > Bacilli > Caryophanales > Paenibacillaceae > Paenibacillus > Paenibacillus taichungensis. Next base: position 2,166,279 of record NZ_CP194720.1, read on the forward strand.
GTTCGAGACAGGCAGGATTTCAAGACAGGGCGTGAAGGAGATGAAACGAGATATTCTATTCATGGAGCATGATTTGCGAGAAGAGACAAGCTGAGAGGTACCGTTCGATGTTTTTGTCAAAAACCTAGGGGGAATGCAAAGATCTCTTCCGAAAGCGCATTGAAGAAAACCGCTATTTTAGCGGTTTTTTTGTTTTTATGGAACTATAGAACTTTGTCCTTGACCTGAATACTCATAGGCTGTTTTTAGGCAAGGAGTTGCCTAGAGGATATAAGTGTGTTAAAGTACCTATTAACCAAACATCCTACGTTTGAAAAAAATAGATGAAATGAGGGCTTACGTATGCTTCAGAAAACAAATCGGCTGACACTGGTCGAGCAAGTCGCATTGCAAATGGAAAGACAGATCGAATCTGGCAAGTGGGCTGTCGGGACTCGTATTCCTGCTGAACCAGAATTGATGGTCGAGTTGAATGTTAGCCGTAATACATTGAGGGAAGCCATTCGGGCGTTGGTCCACGCAGGACTCTTGAAGACAAAACAAGGGGACGGGACGTATGTCTGCTCTTCGAGCGTGCTGGGCGTTGTGCTACATAAACGAATCATGCGCTCCGATACAATGCAGACATTGGAAGTCCGGCATGCGCTCGAGCGCGAGGGAGCCCATCTTGCCGCACAGCGCAGAACGGACGACGAGGCGCGCGAACTTCTTCTCCAATTGGAACGCTGGGAGGCGGCGGCAGCACGCGGTGACATGGATGGAATTGTAACAGAGGATATCCGTCTACACCAAGGCATCATCGCGGCGTCTCATAATGAAATCTTAATCGAATTATACAACCATATCGCGGACGCATCACAAGATACCATTATCAGCTTGACTCGTTATGAAATCGGCGCGAGTTTCAAGGAGATGCACCGGCATCTGGTTGAAGCGATAGTTGATCAAGATGCCGAACGTGCCGTGGCAGCGGTTCACCGTCATATTGCGGAATCGAAAGCTGTTTTTGAGGTCAAAGGAGATGAGCAGCCATGAGCGTACTAAGCGATACAAAGTCAACGATTGGGAAGAAACCGTTGTCGTTGGCTTGGCCAATCATCCTCGGCATCGTTCTGATTGCAATGATTATGCGGTCGCCTTTAACATCGGTAGGCCCATTGATCGGCTCGATTCGCGAATCCCTCGAACTGTCAAATGCTACAGCAGGTCTGCTCACTACGCTGCCGTTGCTTGCTTTCGCGCTGCTTTCGCCGTTCGCCCCCTTTCTGGCACGCCGTCTTGGGGTGGAACGAACTCTTCTTTATGCTTTGATTTTACTCATGGTAGGTATCGCGATCCGTTCGTTGGCCGCAACAGCTTCTTTGTTTGCAGGAACTGCTTTGATTGGGTTGGCGATTGCGGTGTGCAACGTACTCATACCAAGTCTGGTTAAACGTAATTTTGCTCATCAAGTCGGTCTCATGACCGGTGTGTACTCGGTGTCGATGAATTTATCCGGTGCGATTGCATCCGGTGTCAGTGTTCCGGTCGCCCGTGATCTCGGTTTCGGCTGGAATGGTGCGCTCGGCATTTGGGGCGTACTCGTTCTTTTGGCTGCATTGTTCTGGTTGCCTCAAGCTCGGGCGAGTAGGGGGGCTGCCGTATCGGCAACAAGTGGTGCGCTCAAGCGTCGAAGTCTGTGGCGTTCGCCTCTAGCATGGATGGTTACGTTTTTTATGGGGATACAGTCTCTCCTTTTCTATGTTTTGGTCGCTTGGTTGCCAGAAATCATGACAAGCCGGGGATTGAGTGAAGACAGCGCCGGTTGGATGTTATCGATGTTTCAAACTGCTGCGCTGCCTGTAGCGTTCATCGTGCCGATTGTTGCGGGACGCATGAAGAACCAACGTTTACTGGTCATCATCATGACTATTCTGTTGTTTGTTTCATTGGGAGGTCTTTACTTTGGGGGAAATGCGCTCATTTCGTTATGGACAGTTCTACTCGGAATTGGTGGGGGATGTGCGTTCAGCTTGGCCATGATCTTTTTAAGTTTGCGGACGAAAGATGCCCACGATACAGTTTCTTTGTCCGGCATGTCGCAATCCGTAGGATATTTGCTGGCAGCAACTGGACCGATCTTGTTTGGTTTGCTTCATGACATCACGGCAAGCTGGAACCCCCCGCTATTGCTTCTGCTTGGCGTTAGCGCTTTGCTGCTCCTGTTTGGTTTGGGCGCATCCAGCAATCGCACGGTATAAGGTTTAAGGAAAGAAGAATAAGCAAAGCTTGCGAAACGCGTCGAATGGTTTCGCACAGTCAGAATAAGATTTGTAGCATCAATTCCTATCAGGTAGGGCGTGAGCAGATAACGGAATAGCACCTATGTATGGAAGTATTTTGATATATCAATTGCGAAATTGATTGGCTATAATGCAAAAGGTATAAAAGGAGATACGATTAAAAAATACAAAAATGAGGAATGTAAGTGGTTCACTTTTTATGGACGATGTATCTTGGATTGCTGGGAACATCATCTCTAGCATTTTTATTAAAAGGAAAGTATAGATCAAAACTTAGCAAAATTGATTTCGTCGTTTCTGTCATTACATGGATCGGGTTGTTAGGGTTCGTTACGGATACGACTATTCTAACTCCTGCTTTTTGGAGAATTGTTACTGTCGCAGCTATTCTGTGGGATATATCATTTACGATGCTCCTAAAGGACTATGAAGGTCAAGAAATACTGGAGGACTTACCGATTGTGGTGAGAAGAGTTTGGATGTTAGTAACATTAGTTATCATGATCGGACCTCTTTACTATGGGCTTTTCAGATATTCTTTTTCATGAATAATGCCGATAACCTTAGGAATCATATGTATTGAAAGAATCCGTGTAAACATAATAAGAATGTAAAACCAGTGGGATTTTAATTTTCACTGGTTTTTTATTTATCCTCGAATGCAGTTTGAGAAATTACAAAGGAGTCATAGAGTTTTTCAAGTGCAAGTCTCAATCACTTCCTGACGATGTATAAAAACTTCATAAATTCCTTCGTTTTTATAACAGAGATTTTTCATTTAGATTGTGTATGCTGGTCTTAAGGAAACGAAATGGAAAAATGTATTCGCATTACGTAACTGGTGCGTCTGCACAAAGTATTGTAGAGTTGTAGGAGCAATTACGCGATGAAGGTGAGAAATATGGAGATCAATAATATTCTTGTTGTAGACGATGAACCGGAAATTCGAGAAGCTCTCGTGATTTACTTAAAAAGCAATGATGTAGATGTATTTACGGCCTCTAACGGATTGGAGGCACTGGAGATCCTTGAACAAGAAACGATTCATCTTATTATCATGGACCTCATGATGCCGCAGCTTGATGGGATCAAGACGACATTTAAAATTCGTGAAGATAAAAATATACCGATCATTATGCTTTCCGCCAAATCGGAGGATAGTGACAAGATTTTGGGACTTAATGTTGGAGCAGATGACTATATAACAAAACCATTTAATCCCTTGGAACTGGTCGCTAGAGTACGATCTCAGCTACGCCGGTTTACGAATTTAGGTTCCTTTCACTCCATCGGGGAAGAAATCATTCAAGTAAAAGGACTCATGTTGAACAAAAGCTCGAAAACTGTTGAAGTGGATGGAGAGGACGTTAGACTGACTGCGAAGGAATACAAAATTTTGGAGCTGTTAATGGAGAACAAGGGCAGAGTTTTCTCCATTGAAGAAATTTATGAACGCGTGTGGAATGAGCCGGTTTTTGCTTCAGAGAATACGGTTGCCGTACATGTGAGAAATATTCGTGAAAAAATTGAGATCAATCCTAAAGACCCAAAATATTTGAAGGTGGTATGGGGAATTGGATACAAAATCGAGAAAAAGTAAAGCAGATCGGAAGATTGGAATCGACCCTCTTGTCCTCATCATCGCAGTTATTTTAGGGATCTTCTTACTTATTAACGAGTATTCATACTTGGGGGTGGGTCTGAGATTTTCAACTTCCCGTTTTATTTTGGAACTGCTTTCCATTGTTATCTTGGGTTTGTTGGTAGCCAGACTGTTTCGTTATTTTAAGGCGCCTCATAATAAACGTACCTTCTGGGATGGCAGTGTGTTGCTAGATTACTTTTATATTTGGAGGACCGGCTTTAGAGCCAGTCTGCAAAACGGGAGACTAACGTTTGGCCTCATTATTATGTTTCTGCTGACCGCCTTAGCCGGCATTTGTTTTTGGGAGGCAGTCACATATTACGGAGAGGGATGGCTCATCCTTTATTTGTTGCTATTTGTGCTGTTTGTGGTTCCTTATATGCTCTCCAAGCTTAGACGTTTCATCGCCATCATCAATGGAAGTAAAAAGATTGCCGAAGGGAATATTCAGAGTTCAATTCAAGATGCTGCCGGAAACGATTCCCTATCTGAACTTGCTGGCTATATTAACAATATGAAAGCCGGGTACCAAAGCGCATTGGAACATCAAATGAAAAGCGAGCGGTTAAAAACGGAACTGATAACCAACGTATCGCATGATTTGAAGACTCCGCTTACTTCGATTATCAACTATGTCGATTTATTAAAAAAAGAAAATCATTCTTCGGAAACTAGCCGAGCTTATATTGAAACGCTGGAGCGCAAGTCGCTTCGACTGAAACTGTTAATTGAAGACCTGTTCGATATCTCTAAGATGGCCAGCGGTTCAATAGAGCTGGATATGGAGTACGTCGATGTGGCAACATTATTGACACAAGCGATAGCGGAATCCAACACTCATATGGGACAGGAGTCGCTCGAAATGCGGGAGAGGATTGCCAAGTTCCCGATCCATGCGTATTTGGATGGTAATAAAATATGGCGTGTATTTGAAAATCTAATTAACAACGCGCAGAAATATTCGCTTCCAGGAACTCGCATCTATATTTACTTGGACGAGACGGATGCTCTGGTAAGATTCAAAATTCAAAACACCTCTGCCTATGAGATTGATTTTGATGCGGAAGAATTGTTTGAACGTTTCAAAAGAGCAGACGAATCCCGCCAGACAGAGGGCTCGGGCCTAGGTCTAGCTATTGTGAAAAGCATCGTTGAGTTGCATGGAGGGCAGATCAAAGTCGAGATTCACGGCGATCAATTCAACGTTATTGTGCATTTACCCAAGAAGCGCTGAATGAAATATAAGATCATCAACAGGGTACATATGTTGGTGATCTTTTTTTGCGAATTAAATTCAACGGTACTAACTCAATAATCCCCAACGGAAAGCATAGGCAACGACCTGTGTCCGATTTTTTGCACGCAGCTTGGTCATCAAGCTGCTTACGTAATCTCTCACTGTATACTCGCTGAGGAACAACAAGGAAGCAATTTTCTTGTTATCATAACCTTCCGCCAGAAGTTCGAGAACGGTTGCCTCTCTTTCTGTTAAAGCGATGGCCATCGTTTTGGCGGTGTTTTCCTTCTCTTTCCTAGATAAAAACAAACCAATCCTTTTCCCCACTTGTTCAAGCAAATCCAGCTCAGCCTTCGTGCAATCAAATGAATCTCCCATTTGGTCAAAAGTGACCCAGCCATACAATTGATGCTCGTGAGCAATCGGTATAAATATAATCGAAGACAACTGAAATAACTGGATATGCTCATCCCTTAGATAAGGTTTTGGATTTTTCAAATAGATCGGTCTTTTAGAGTTGAAGATTAGATTTTGCTCGGTCAATTGTCCTTTCATACTCTGAATTTTTGGAAGTTCTTCACCAATGACCCCATAGAACTGGTTGGACCAAGGTACATAGGCATAGAAGACACAACGTTTGTAATTGAAATACTTCTCACATTTTTTCAGGATAAAGGCTAGATCTGAAGCTCCCGAAGAACTGACTAGGAGTTGGTTTAATTGGTCCAGCAAACGCAGTTTTTTTAATTCGTTATTTTCCTCCGTTTCATGATTACCAGACTCCGTATCAGCCCACTTATGAAAGCTATGCATCAGATACGAAAAGACAGATAACAGGAACATAAGCGGGTCCAACATCCGTTGATGTTTCAGTTGTATTAATAGTGTTAGTAAAGATTTTTCCAATATAATTTGAAGCCATTGTAAGCTTGCCATATTTAAAATAGTTAACTGGGATTGAACCCAGGTATCCAAATAAGAAGAATAATGATTATCCATATGATCCAAGTCTGAATAAGTAAACATCTGAAAAAAGGATCTCATCAGTACTTCCGTTTCGATCCGATGTGTTTCAGAAATATTAGCTTCCGCGATCAGGTAAATGTTTGTGTTTTCTTCGAGCTGTTTGCTATGCGTTTTGAAAAATAATACAAATTCCTGAAAAGTCATTTCAGTATATGGATGAAAATTTTGTGTCATAATAAGTCGTTCCCTTCAAATGAAATACCCTACAAATGGGGGGTATACAATCCATTATTACACAGAACTTTATAGGATAGTATTTCAAAATTAAAGGAGTAAGATTGAGGAGTACAAGTTCATGAATCTTACTATGAAGAAATGGAGCGGTTGAATCTTATGAAATTAAATGAAAAAGTAGCTATTGTTACAGGTGGTGCTAGTGGAATTGGAGAAGCCACCGTTCGCCTTTTCGCAAAAGAAGGAGCAAAAGTGGTCATTGCTGACTTTTCTGAACATGGTAAAGAACTAGCTGCTGAACTCAACGGGGAAGGTCATGATACGTTATTTGTCAAAACAGATGTGACTAAAGAAGAAGATATTAAACACATGATTAATGAAACCGTTGAGAAATACGGTAAGCTGGATATTATGTATGCAAATGCAGGGGTTGCTGATGACGAAATCGCTGATGTATTGTCATATGATAAATGGAAACGGACGATCGATATTAACTTGTCAGGTGTATTTCTTTCCGATAAATATGCGATTGAGCAGTTCCTTAAGCAAGGAAATGGTGGAGTTATTGTTAATGCTGGCTCAATCCACAGCTTTGTTGCGTTGCCTAAAACGACAGCGTATGCCTCGGCAAAAGGAGGCGTTAAACTGTTAACTCAGAATTTATGTACTGCATATGCAAGCGAGGGAATCCGTGTCAACGCGGTATGTCCAGGATACATTGAAACGCCTCTGTTGAAAAATGTAGATGTAAAAAGCAAAGAATATTTAACTTCACTTCACCCACAGGGCAGACTTGGACGACCAGAAGAAGTAGCAAAAGCTGTGTTATTCTTAGCCAGCGATGATGCTAGTTTCGTGAATGGTACAACCTTGCTTGTTGATGGAGGGTATACCGCACATTAATTTTGGTGAGATAAAAGATGATTTTATCTGAAAACCAATGTTCAAATCGAAATAAACCTCTAATCATTGAAGAATTCATTCATGATTAGAGGTTTTCTTTTACATACGGCCGAGGCTATAGAAGCTTCCTAAAATACCCTTTGACAGAGCATTAAGGTTTGCTGCATACTGACTTTATAAAGTTGTTTTATAAAGATGGTTACAAAACGCACGGCTACATTAGAAAGGACCAATGGAGATACAGGAGGTGAGCGTTATGGTATATATAATTTTAGCAGCTATCATTTGGATTGGGGCATATGCGGCTTTGAAATTGTCGAATCAGCCTATAGAAGTGAAGCCAGTTCGATCCATTAATGATCTCTTTGAATAGATAAAGGAATTGCCATAGATACTTAATAAGTTTACTTTATAAAGATAAATAATAAATCCAACTTGAAGTCGGAGGATTTAAAATGATTAAACTCGTAGTAACTGATCTGGACGGAACATTTCTGAATAATCAAGGTTCGTTTAATAATGAACTTTTTAATGAAGTACATGAAGAAATGCAAAAGAAAGGAATAACGTTTGTTGCCTGTACGGGAAAACAGTGTGAACGAGTAGAAAAGTTGTTTGGTAACCATGGAAAAGGAATTTGGATTCTCGGAGATAGCGCGGCCAGAATTAAGAAAGATGGAAAAGTCGTCAAAGAGTTTAGCATTGATCGCACGCTTGTTCTGCGAGCCATTGAAGAAATTCAAGGTTTTGATCCCCAAATGACAATCATTGTATGTGCAAGCGATGCAGCATACGTACATTCCTCGATCTCTGATGATATGTACAACGTAGTTAAAGGCTCTTATGAACAAGTCATAAAAGTGGATTCCTTCTCTGAAATCGAGAGTGATTTTATCAAAATAACCGTATTTGATACAGAAGGCAGAAGCACAATGCTTAGAAAACATGTAGAACAAACGTTAAATGGGCAAATCTATATTGTCGACTCTGAAGCCAGATGGCTGGATATTACTGCTCTTCATACTCATAAAGGCGAAACGGTAAAAAAATTACAGGATATGCTGGGGGTAACTGCGGAGGAAACGATGTCGTTCGGTGATGGAGAAAACGATGTTGAACTGATGACAATTGCTAAGTACAGCTTTGCTGTTAGCAATGCTTGCGAGAACACCAAAAAAGCAGCAAGTTTCATCACAAAATCTAATGAAGAAAACGGCGTTCTAATAACCATTCAAAAAATGATGGATTTACAGTAGGACTGGCTCTAAACATTCAAATAGAAATTACTATATGACAAAGGCTGTGAAAAGGAGCGTGTGATATTTGCATAAAAATGTATATTTGTCAGGCTCTATACTTACTTCTGGGGAACGACGGAAATTGGAACGATTAAATACGATTATGGAAGCACATTTCTTAACCACACATCTACCACATAGAGACATAGAAACTCAATTTCTGGACTCAAAAAGTAGAGATGAAATGTTCAAATTCACTGTTAAGGCGATAGAAGAATGTGATATGTTTGTCGCTGTTATAAACAACAATGGCTTGAATTTAAGTAATACCTGCTGGGAGCTTGGTTATGCTTATGCGCATAAGAAACCCATCTTTTGTCTACATGAAGGTGAATTCGATATCAATCAATGGGGACAACTCATGTTGATGAATTCTTCCGTTGTTTGTCATAATGTGGAAGAACTTAAAGAACAATTAGATCTTACATTACAAAAAATAAGTGCATCCTCATAATTGATCAGAAATACAAATAAAACGGTACGAAGTACCATATGAAACAAACGCCGGCGACCTTAACAGGTGACCGGCATTTCGCTTATTTTTTCGGCATTTTACTCTCATCCATGTATAACAGGTTCCAGCGGTGACCGTCCAGGTCGGCAAATCCTGCGCCGTACATCCAGCCGTCGCTCTCACTCGGTTTGCCAAAGATGCTTCCTCCAGCAAACTCCACTTTTTGAATAAAGGTATCTATTTCTTCTCTGCTTTCAGCGCCAATGGAGAATATTACTTCTGCGCTATGGGAAGTATCTGCTGTTTTTGAACCTGTAAATTTCTCAAACGCTGACTCCGGGAACAATAGAATAGCTGTTTGACCTATGGAAAGCTTGGCTCTTTCGTTCCCAACGCTCACCGCTTGGAATCCAATCTCATTGAAAAAGGCAGTTGACTTCTCAACATCTTTGACAGGCAGGTTAATCCAGATTTCTTGTGGCATGGCTGTCGCCTCCTAAATAAAATTTTAACTAAGCTTAATATACTCTACTTCTGGCAGCAGATGCGAATCTTATCAAAGAAATAAATGAATGTTATTATTATGAATATTGAACAAATGGAGGGATGGACATAGATAAGAAGAAGTACTTTATCCTGATGCCACCGATGTTAATCATTGGACTGTTTATCATTTACATTCTTCCAGCTAATCAGAGAGCTTATGTATTCTTAGTTCCTATTGTATTTTGGTTGGCATACTATATCTGGGTATTTGTTGAAAGAAAACAAGATAAAAAAGAGAATAAGAAATTATAGGTTGAGAGGTGTTAAAATGATTTCGCATCGCTTGCTTACTCACGATACAATTATTGAATTATTGCCCAACATTAATACAGAACAGAATTTGCTTTTTTATAGTTATTTAACGCAACGTATGGATAAGGCTCAATATGTTGGTCAATTTATGAATAGTCAACTTACAGCCGTATTAGCTTATTATAGCGAACTATCCTTTCCAGCATTTTCTTTCTTCCGAGTTGAAGGTCGGGACATCTTTTTGCCAGAACTCGTTGCTTTTACAAGAGAAACGATCCAACTTGATGAAAGTGCTGTATGTGGTACGATACTCTGTCAACGGGACCTTGAACTTTTTCAATCCTTCGCTCTCATCAAAGGAATTCCTCAGCGTTTTCTAACGATGAAACATCAGGATGAATCGAAACTCCTTGAAACTCACATTGTAAAAAGGATAAATGAAAATGAATATTCTAAGGTAATTGATTTTTTACATAGTGGGGAAATGAGGTTTTTCACAAGAAGTGAGTTAGAGAATTACCCTTTTCTTGGAATTAAGGAAGGGGAAGATTTCATAGCTGTTGGTGGCTACCATTTTTATGACTCTCAGCTAGTAGAGCTTGGGAATATTGTTACCAGGTTAGATTACAGAGGCAGAGGATTAGCTAAACGCCTAACCAGTGAATTGACACACCTCGGTAAAAAACGGTCACCAGATGTTTATCTGGGCGTTTTAGCAAATAACGTGCCTGCTGTTCGCTTATATGAAGGCTTGGGGTATCAAACAACAATGGAACTTTATATTGTCAATTTTACTTTATCCACGACAAAAATATAGTCCAAATCTATAGTCGCTACTTTTGCGGCTTTTTTTGTTTGATTGGTACAAAAACTAAACAGTGTAGCTTACTCTAAAAAACGAATGAACACTCCATATCATCTCTATATAGTTCGTAAATAACTGTGAACAATACGTTAATTCATTGACAATGAGTGTAATATTTATTAAAATTCGAAAGGGCATCAGGGTAAAGCAGATATGAGTATCCTTATCAGTGGTTTAGAATCTTAGCTTTTTAATCCTAATGACGAATATAGGAGCGGTAATATTACAATCCTATGACGATGATTAGGATTTTTTTGTTTTTAGCTTTGGTGAATAATTTGAAAGTTGGAGGCTGGCTTTAATCATGGACAATTGGTTCAAACTAAAAGAAAGAGGCACGACCGTATCAACGGAGATCATCGCAGGGATTACGACATTTTTCACGATGGTATACATAGTGATCGTAAACCCAGGAATACTCAGCAGTACGGGCATGGACTTTAACGGCGTATTCATTGCTACGGTGCTGGCAAGTATTGTCGCGACACTGATTATGGGAATCGGGTCCAATTATCCGATTGTCATAGCGCCTGGTATGGGTCTGAATGCATTCTTTGCCTATAGTGTAGTTGCTGGATATGGTGTGTCTTGGCAGGTTGCACTAGGAGCGGTATTTATAGCAGGGCTTTTGTTTATTATTTTATCACTTACTTCATTTCGTTACATGCTGCTTGATGCCATTCCTGCGAGCCTTAAGCACGCGATAACAGCAGGTATCGGATTGTTTATCACAACGGTAGGTCTGCAAAATTCCGGGATTATTGCCGATTCAGAATCGAATTTGATTACGATCGGGAACTTGGCAGAACCTATGACTTACTTGACCATTATCGGATTAATTATCACTGTTGTGCTTATGGCTTACAATGTAAAAGGTTATCTGTTCATCGGAATGGTGGTCACAGCGGTTCTTGCCTGGATCATGGGACTATTTCAAATGCCTGAGTCGATTGTATCCTTGCCGCAAGGCCTCACGTCAACGGCTTTCCAATTGGATTTAGCAGGTGTATTCTCTAATGGTTTGTATACCATCATATTTACATTCCTGTTGATCACGCTGTTTGATACGACGGGGACCATGCTCGGCGTTGCTGAGCAAGCAGGACTGCTGAAGGAAGGTAAATTTCCGCGCTCACGCGGCGCCCTATTGGCAGATGCCGTAGGAACTACCACCGGCGCTTTGCTCGGAACGAGCCCAACATCGGCTTATATCGAGTCCAGCACAGGGGTGGCTGCAGGAGGAAGAACAGGGCTGACGGCGGTAACGGTAAGTGTACTGCTTGCTCTTACGTTGTTTTTTACACCTATCGTAAGTGTCATATCAGGTATCCCGGCGATTACTTCTCCGGCACTGATTATTGTGGGTTACTTTATGATTAGCGTAATCAGCAAAATCAACTGGAAGGATCTCGAAGAAACATTTCCTGCATTCTTGATTATCATACTTACTCCGTTGACGCACAGTATTGCGACAGGGATCGGTGTTGGCTTTATTTTCTATCCGGTACTCAAGTTGCTTCGCGGAAAGGGTAAGGACGTTCATCCGATATTCTACATTTTTGCCGTATTGTTCTTCATTCAGCTTGTATTCCTGGACCACTAAGAAACGGTTTCATCAAAAAGGAGAACTGCGTATTTAAAGGCGGCTCTCCTTTTTGATATGTAGCCCTCGGTTTAATCCTTTAGAGGAGAATTCTTCTTCGTATTTAATACTTCAAATGCTTCTTTTAAAAAATCCATAGTATGCTTAGGCACCAACGATTCATAGGGTTTTACGTTTTTATACAGTTCTTCGTTATTTACCTCGTCATTAAAAAACAGATTACTTAATGGAGTATCTGCAAATATATCGTGCAACTGCTGCTGTATGAAAGGATGGTCTGGTTTAAGATCCTTTACGATAGCTCGATGGACCAGCAATAACAAATTGTAAAGTTGTCCATCCAAGTACGTTTGCTTAGAGAAATCCTCTGGAAACACCTGATCGATAATATCTACAGAGATATACTTTTGAAGCAGCTTTTTTTGAGCCTGCTCAACACGCATGGAATTCATAAGGAGCATAAGTATTTCAGAGTTTGATTCATTGAGTTGATCTTGCTCGGTTACCAATTTAATTCGTTCAATTGATGCTAAAGAATAATCAATTGCTTCTCTGCGCTGCCGTAGTGATTGTTCTTGAACTCTAATGATTTCATTGAAAGAATAATTTGGATTATCCAAACAGACTTTAATCTCGTTTAATGAAAGACCTAGACTTTGCAATAATTGGATTTCATGAAGCCTTTTAAAATCCTCATTTACATATATATAATGTTCATTTTCATTTTTTTGTGAGGGTACTAATATGCCAAGTTGTCGATAATGTCTTAATGTACGAACCGTTGTGTTTGCCAGTTTTGCAAATTTACTCACCGTTAATCTCATCTAAAATTCCTCTTTTCAAAAATCATTTCTTATATTTTTTCGCCAGAATAATTCCAATAGAAGTATTATAAATCCCATGGGCAAGCATCGGCGGGATTAACGACCCGGTAAAATAAAAGAGTAGTGCTAAAATCAAACCATTTACAAACACGCCAGTAAGGATACGAGTGGCTCCTTTATATTGGGGAACATGTATTACCCAAAATAGAAATGTGCTTATTAGAATAACGAGCCAATCCACTGTTATTGAGTATCCAATAAATAATCCGATCAGGACACCTCTAAAAAAGAATTCTTCAAACACACCACCACCTATTGCAGATACAGCTATACCACTTGGTCGGATCATTATTTTTTTGATCATATCTGATCCTTCAGTTTTGGGTAGTTCTGTTCTTGTTTTGATGAAAGTAATTAGAACAATAGTTGTAATAAACAAACTAGAAATAAGACCAATGAGTACAGCGGTTAAAATACTAATTTCGTTTGGTATAAATAAGGAAGCTATAAATGGTAACATTTCTCCCCACTTAAATATCCCAATAAAAACCAATCCGATAAAAAGAAATGATGTGAGCGTTAGGGATGCTTTCAACAGGATTTTATACTGTTCCTTTGTATTGGGGTTAGTCATAATTAAACTCCTCTTAACTTTTTTTTCATTATAAATTGTGACGTAACGTCCCCCGCAACATTTGCTTTATTTTTAAGAAACTAAGTTCTTGTCCCAAATGGAGGATAGGAAGATTTGTGCCATATCTGATTTCCGGACCTTGAGTGTGACAACTCGCAAGGTCTTTCTATTAGCGGCTTCCTTGGTTTATCGAAATAAGTCGATTAGAAAAATCACAATGAAAAATCGATGTGAAATATACGGAAACCTATTGTTTTTTGACTATTGTCTTACGTTTTTGATCTAGGAATCATCTGGCGATTTTCATAGAATTACAACTAATCGAGGGTAGGTTCTACAAGAAGGGAAGAATGATATGGGAGCAAAAGTCACCCGCAAAAGAGTAAGAACACGCTGGCGCAAGCATGATACTGAGCTCACACTGCTCGTGCTTCCGACCACAATCTGGTACATTTTGTTCAGCTTCTTGCCAATGTTCGGTGTCATTATCGCTTTCAAGAATTTCAAGATTCACGGGAATTTTCTTAGTAATGTTATAAACAGCGACTGGATCGGGTTCAAAAACTTTGAATTCCTGTTCAGTTCGAATGACGTCTGGATCGTAATTCGCAATACAATCGGTTACAACATGATCTTTATTATTCTGGGTATCATCGTGCCTGTGTCACTTGCATTGATGGTTGGACAACTGCACAGCCGCAAGGCAGCCAAGATTTATCAAACGATGATGTTTCTCCCGTATTTCCTATCTTGGGTTGTCGTTTCCGCGGTGCTTTGGGCATTCCTGAGCTATGACAAAGGGATAGCCAATCAAGTTCTGACCCATTTCAACCAGGATCCAAAAAATTGGTACATGGAACCATCCTATTGGCCTTATCTCCTTGTATTTATGAACATGTGGAAGGGTCTCGGCTATGGGATGGTTGTTTACTTGGCGACAATCACAAGCATGGATTCGACCTATTACGAAGCGGCCGTCATTGATGGCGCTAACAAATGGCAGCAGACACGCTATATTACGCTGCCCTTAATGAAATTTGTTATTGTGCTGATGTTTATTCTGTCAGTCGGAGGCATCTTTTCCACGGATTTTGGCTTGTTCTTCCAAGTGCCACGGGACTCCAATTCTCTCTACAACGTAACCACGACGGTCGATGTGCTTGTGTACAAACAACTCAAAACCGCGACGGTCGGGATGGCGTCCGCCTCTGCCTTCATGCAATCTGTACTGGGCTGCGGAATGATCCTATTCGCGAACTGGATCGTTCGCAAAGTTGATCCAGAAAGCGCACTGATTTAGAGAGGAGGCAGGAAGATGTCAACACAATCAAGCTACGATTCCGGTCTTGAAAAGTTTAACCGCGTTGGCAAAGGAACGAACATTTTGTTTCACTTGATCTTTATCATTTTAGCCTTGCTGTGCGTAGTCCCTATCGTCGTGGTACTGTCCATTTCACTGTCAAGTGAGGCTTCGATTCGAGAGACCGGTTACCAACTCCTACCGTCGGCATTCTCGGCAGAGTCCTACAACTATATCGTTAAGCAGGGCTCGATGATTATACGTGCACTCGGAGTCTCCGTATTCGTTACGGTAGTAGGCACGCTGATCGGCGTACTGCTCACCACTTCGATGGGTTATGCATTGTCCCGTCCCCAATTCAAACTAAAAGGACTGCTGACATGGATGGTATTCATCCCAATGGTTTTTAACGGCGGTCTTGTCTCTAGCTATTACATCAATTCGACGATGTTGGGATTAAGCAACACAATCTGGGCGCTGATTCTACCCTTAGCCGTGTCCTCCTTTAATGTCATCATCTGCAAAACTTTTTTCAAGACGACCATTCCGGACGGGCTGATCGAATCGGCTGAAATCGACGGAGCAGGTCAATTCCGCATCTTCTTCACAATCGTGCTCCCGATCTCACTGCCTGTTCTAGCGACGATTGGCCTGTTTCTCTGCTTCTCGTACTGGAATGACTGGTTTCAATCGATGTTGTATATTGACGACCAAAGCTTGTATTCGCTACAGGCACTACTGAACAGCCTGATGAGCAACGTTGATGCGCTGGCTAAAAACGCTTCGACGATGGGCATAAGCTATGCTGAGCTTGTCGCCACGATGCCCAAAGAATCGGCACGTATGGCTGTTGCGATCATTATTGTACTGCCCGTTGCTCTGGCTTACCCGTTCTTCCAGAAATACTTTATCTCCGGTTTGACGGTCGGTGCAGTTAAGGGATAAATCGAAATAAATCTGGAAATTTCAGGTTTATCATAATTTTGTACAGGATCGGTGCGTGTTAACTTAAGGGGGGAATAGAGGAATGAGGACAAGGTTTAAAGCATGGATGAAAGCTCCGCTTTTGATTGGAGTGGTAACGCTGGCTATCTTTGGTTTAACAGGCTGTTCCGGTTCAGACAACAATAACGCGTCAAACAACACGCCATCGGAAAACTCAGGATCGAATGCAGGCGAAGGTTCCGGCGAGGTACCTACGCTGGTCTGGTGGACGATTGGCGGACAAGTGCCAGCCAATTTTGATAAGGCAATTGAGAAGATAAACGAATATACGGCAGAGAAGATTGGTGTAAAAATCGATCTCCGCGTTGCCAGTTGGGGCGATTGGGACACTAAGATCAATACGATTGTAAACTCCGGTGAAGCTTTCGACATTATGTTTACGAATAACGGAAAATACAGTCAACAGGTCAACATGGGCGCTTTCACGGATATTACCGACCTTGTGCCAAACACGGTGCCGGACTTGCACAGTTATATCCCGGAATTGGTGTGGGATGGAACGAAAGTCGATGGAAAGATTTACGCTGTTCCAACGTATAAGGATTCTTCATTAACCCAGTACTGGGTGTTTGACGATGCGCTCGTTCAAAAGTACAATATCGACCTCGGCAGCATCAAGACACTACAGGATCTGGACAAGCCATTCCGTGACATCAAGGCTGGGGAAGGCAAAGGGTTCTATCCACTGTCCTTGACTCAGGGAGAGGGCATTAACGGTTTCTTTAATGACTATGACGATATGACTCTCGGCTTTCAGCCGATCGGCGTCAAGGCCGAAGATGAATCCCGTACAGTCGTTTCTGTTCTGGAACAACCGGATATACAGGAAAAGCTGAAGCTCATGCATCAATGGTATAAGGACGGTATTATCAATCCGGATGCGCCGACCAAGATCGAGGCTGACCCTTATCGCCCGTTCTTCAGTGCGCAGGCGTTCCCTGGTGCAGAAGTGAATTGGCAGATCTCCGCGGGTATTGATAAATACGACATGGTTCAAATTCTGGGTCCGATCTATACAACCAGCACAATCCAGGGATCCATGAACGCAATCTCTGCCAACTCCAAGTACAAGGAAGAAGCGCTTAAATATCTGGAACTGGTAAACACCGACTCCAAGCTGCGCAATATGCTCGCCTATGGCGAAGAGGGTGTCGATTTCGATTATGTAAACGACAATACAGTTGAACGGAAAACGGATTCGTGGCCATTGGCGGCCTATACGCAAGGAACGTTTTTCAACATGGCTGTCACAAAAGGCGCACCTGAAGATCAGTGGGATCAGGTCCGCAAACTGAATGAAGCAGCCACTTCATCTTCGATCCTTGGCTTTGCACTGGATATTAGCGAACTCGGCACTGAAGTAGCCAATGTGAAGGCTGTATGGAACAAATACAATTATGAGTTGATCACTGGCGCATCCGATCCAGAGCAGAAGATACCGCAAATTGTAGAAGAGTTGAAGAAAGCTGGCTTGGATAAGATTATGGAAGCCGCCCAAGAACAGATCAACGCATATTTCAAATCATAATCCTTGAGACTTGCGACAATAACCCGAACGGAGCCGTTGTGGCCGTTCGGGTTTTCCAATCTTATTGGAGACATTTGTGTTTAATTTAAGCTTATAACGGATTGATTTGTCCGACAAATAGCTATATGTTAAAACTATAAGTCTCAATATAATCCAACTGCTAAGGAGAGCTGCATGTTTTCCTTCTTTCAAATCAAAATCTACCGCCGCAAATTTATTGCTTACGCGATTTTCACGTTATTCATGGGTCTGATTTTAAGCGTGTTGACCACGCTTGTCTTGCTGCAGCAGTGGTTAGAGAATGCTCAGAATCAAGCGGCAGATGCATTCTCCCGGGTTGAAAGCATTCTTCAAAACGATGCTGAGCGGATTGAAGCCTATTTACAGCGAGTTTACTCTAATAACGGTCTGGTGGCAGACGTTCGTTTTTTTCTCGCCAATAGTGCGGAAGGCTATCTGACGGGAAGACTCCAGAACAGCCGCTATGATCAGCCTCTCGCTTCGTTTCCAGAAGACGTGAAAGCTTTTCTCGGCAGCGGGCAGGAAGATATCATCCAGGTAAGTCTACATACTGAGGAACGAGGCAACGTAGTGCGTTTTGCCAGTAACGGCGCGATGAGCTTTTTGTTTAATCTGCCGAACACGGATGATATATTTCGAGAGACAATCCAAAGAGGATTCGTCATCCGCAAGCAGCTGCTGGACGAAAATCAAATCTCACGCCAGCTCGGTGAGTTTCGTTTTTTGGTCAGCAGCGATGTATTATTCAAAGGCGTGCAGAACAATCGGTGGATTGAAAACGGAGTCGTCAGCACGGCTGGGGATGTCTATCTCATGGACGCTGGAGGCAGAGTCAACCAGGAATTATTCAGACAGGTTGCATTGCACGAACGTAGCAAGGGCTTTATGCAGTTAGGCAAGCTGGACCGCGTGTTTTATGTGATTCATTCGTCCAATGCTTACGACTACCAATTTATAAGTGTTGTAGACATGGCAGTGCTTTTCCGGCAAAAAGCCAGCATGCTAATTACCGTGTTCTTAATCTTTTTGGCAACTATGGTCAGTTTTCTCCTATTAATCGGATACAATCTTCGTGAAGATGCAGGTTTTCTGCAACGGATTATATATTCCATCCAACGTGTAAAATCCGCCAATTTTACGCCAATCAGTCCGACCCGTTATCGGAAGAATGAGTACGGAATGATCGCGAGGGAACTCGACGATATGACGCGTCAGCTTAACCAACACATTCGAACCGAATATTTGCTGAAACTGAAACAGAAGGAAACAGAAATGAAAGCGCTTCAAAATCAAATTAACCCTCATTTTTTGTACAATACACTTGAAATTATCCGATCGTTTGCGCTGGCCGGCCGCGCAGTTGATACGGCTGAAGCGGTAGCTACCCTAGGCTCGTTATATCGTGCAATCGTGAAGAACGAAGATATTATTCTGTTGGGCAGTGAGCTGGCTTTGCTTGAAAAATACTTAAAGATCATGGAATTTAAATATCCGGACAGATTCTATTATCAAATCAATGTGGACCAGGGACTACTGTCTCTGCCTACCGTTAAATTCTGGATGCAGCCGCTCGCCGAGAATTTTTTTGTTCACGGCTTCCATTCGGACCATGAATTTAATCTGCTTGTTGTGAATGGCATTGAAAATAACCACTCATACGTATTGGAGATTGTAGACAACGGGAACTCGATCTCGGAAGATCGATTGGCTGATATCCGCCGCAATCTGTCTTTTATCGGAGACTCGGTATCGGAGAGCATTGGCCTGCGCAACGTGTATACACGGCTTCATTTTTTCTATGGGAAAGGCTTTACCATGCAAATTGAAAATAATGTGGAAGCTGGTGTCAAAGTTACCTTAACCATAGCGAAGGAGGCGTAATGTATGTACAAACTTCTGATCGTTGATGACGAGCCACTAATCCTGGAGGGAATCAAGCGAACGCTGGACTGGGAAATGCTTGGCTTCAGACAGATCGAGACCAGCGAAACCTATGGGGATGCGCTAACAAAGGCTGTGGAGTTTTGGCCGGACCTCGCAATTTTTGACGTTTGCATCGGCAAGGAGCGTGGCTATAACGCCATTCACAAGCTTAATGAGCTAGGGCTCCCGACGACCTATATTATGATGAGCGGTTATGGTGAGTTCGAGTACGCCCTGGAGGCTATTCATTGTGGGGTTAAGGATTATCTACTCAAGCCCGTTGAGCGAGCAAAGCTTCAAGCTCTGATTGAACGAGTTATTGTCGAAAATTTGAACGGTACGCTGGAGGGAAGAAATCCGAACTGCCGTGACATAGACCCCATATTGGAAGTGCGCTACGACAGCTTATCCAAGCTAACAAATCGCATTTTGCTGATGGTTAAGGCTGAATACGATCAAAATATCAATCTCAAAGTGTTGGCCAGTCGTTTTCGGATGAACGGAACCTATCTTGGACAGATGTTTCTTAAGGAAACAAAGATGAAATTTTCGGAGTATCTTATGGTTTACCGAATGTTATGTGCACGAGAGCGTATTCAGGCTACAGACGAGAAGATATCGACAATTGCACTCTCCGTCGGTTACGCTAATCTAAACTATTTTTACACGCATTTCCAAGCCTACTTCAGCAAATCGCCTTCAGATATGCGGAGAAAGGAGTAGTCCAGAAATGATACATTCAATCTGGAACACATTGATCAAGTCTGTCCTGATTACTGCGATGTTGACGCTGCCTCTGTCGGGGTGTATATCAATATCCGGGAAGAACGAGGAATTCGACAGAAGTATCAACACAGTGAATCTGATTTATTATACGCTTGGCAATCCTGACCAGGATCTGAAGATGGTAAACGCTAAAATCAATGAAGTGTTGGCCCAAAAAATCGGAATCACTATTACATATATCAAGATTGGGTGGCAGGAGTACAATGACCGGATCAATACGCTAATTTCGACGGGAACTCCTTTTGATATTGCTTTTACCACAGATTACTCAAGCTATGTTCAGCGAGGAGCATGGCTGAGACTGGACAGCTACTTATCCAGCTTCGGCAAGGATATGTACGACACGATCGACCCCGTTCTATGGCAGGGCGTTCGCATGGAAGACGGCGGCATCTACGGTGTGCCTACGAATAAGGAGCTTGCCGTCCGCATGCAATGGATGTATCCGGAGACGCTTGTCCAAAAGTATGACATCGACATTACAAAATACAATTCCCTGGAGTCTTTGGATCCTCTGTTCCAAATGATCAAGGAAAAGGAACCTTCCTATCAGTTGATGGAGCTGGACAAGGATTCCCAGAACTTCTTCGCCATGTACGGTTACGAATATGTGCTGGATAAACCGCTACCACTGATGGTGCGTTCTCTGGATCCTGATGCGCAAGTATTCAATATATTTGAGACCGAGGAAGCAAGGCAGGTGCTGGATACACTCCGCTGCTATTACGTCAAGGGTTACATCAATGAAGACGCCGCCCTGCGGGAGAGCCAAAATCTCAAACGCGAAGAACGGGTTTTCTGGAAAGCTGCGGGAGGAGGCCCCCTTTCGGAAAATAGCTGGAGCAAAGATCGCGGCTACAAGGTTGTTGCTCATCCCGTGACCCCGCCTTTGATCACGACGGAATCCGTTCGCGGCGGAATTATGGCAATAAACGCAAAGTCAGCGCACCCCGTTGAAAGTGTAAAGTTTTTAAATTTGCTCAACACGGACCCGGAAATCCGCAATCTGTTTAATTACGGTATTGAAGGTGTTCATTATACGTTGGACAAGAACGGACAGGTGCTGCTGAAATCTTCCGGAGACAGCGACGACGATCCAGTCTCAGCAGTTGGCTATGAAGGTGTGCAGTATACGCAAGGAAACTGGTTCATTCTCAAAACGATCGGCGGAAAATTTCCCGATCCGTTGGATAAGTGGGATCAGTTCCGAGCAGCAAACGCAGAATACGTCAAATCGAACTTACTCGGATTCACGCCGAATTTGACCCGTATGTCCATTCAGGTCAACCTTATAAAAATGGTTTGGGAAAAGTACTATCCGAGCTTGATGACTGGCAGTGTGAATGTGGAGAGGGTACTGCCCAAATTCAACGAGGAGCTGAAGCAGGCGGGTCTGGACGAGGTGCGGGTAGAAATACAACGGCAGCTCGACGCTTGGCGTGTTGACCATCCATAAAGGGGAGTTACCGAATACCCGAAAGTTTTCCTAATTTCACTAATCCCTAATAACCGGCTGTGCCTTCCTTCTAAACTGGATGGCACAGCCGGTTCGTCAATAGGTGGAATACGATAGGGTTTTCCTATACTGTCATTTAAAAGTGTAAGGTTTAGATAAGCTTAGACAATTCCTTTGTCCATGGCTTTGCCGATCAGTGTAGCAAACAAACTGTTGGACCAGGCGAACCATTCACGTGAAAAGTCGGCGGGATCATCCGGGTGAAAGCCTTCATGCATATATCCGGTGTCCGCATCGGTCTGAACAAGCATATCAATTAATTCTTTGATCTCCTCATCGTTATCTGCTGTCAGCGCCTGCATGGACAATGCCATATGCCACACATAACCTCCCGGGGTATGTGGACTACCGATGCCTCTGGCATGTTTACCCTCGAAATAGAAGGGGTTGTCGAAGCTTAGGGCAAAGCGGCGGGTGTTCTGATAAATTTCATCCTCCACACCCACATAACCAATATAAGGAATAGATATCAGTCCTGGTGTACCGGCATCGTCCATCAGAGAATAATTACCGTATCCATCCGTTTCGTAGGCGTAAATTCGGCCGTATTTTGGATGATTCACAATTCCATAAGTCCGGATTCCGAAGTCGATCTCCTTGCGCAGCTTTGCTGCCCGGGCCGCCAGTCTTTCGTCCTTATAGATTACGCTTGCGATCTCGCGAATATAGTCCAGAATCACTACAGCGAACATATTGGACGGAATATTGTACCCAAACTCACAGCTGTCATCGCTTGGACGGAAGCCCGACCAGCTCATGCCGGTGTAATTGACAGGCATGCCGCGTCCGTTATTGTGCAAAGTTTCCGTATCCTGAACTGTCTCCCGGATGAAATGGTACGGAGATTTCTCCCCGTGGTACTGTTCCGTTTCGATAACGTTCACGATAGAGGTCAGCGCCTGGTAGCAGGCAGTATCAAAGATATCAGTCTGCTCCGCTTCCTTCCAGTACATATAAGCCAGCTGTACAACGAAGCAGAGGGAGTCCAACTCGTATTTGCGCTCCCACATCCAAGGGTTTAGATTGCAGTCATCCGTAGCTCGGTAATGTTTGTCACTTGCCGTTTCGTTGAAGGCATTGGTGTACGGATCAATATTGACATAGAACATCTGGCGGGCGATCAGGCCGCGGAGAATCCGCTGCAGCGCAGGGTCATGTTTAGCAAAAGGGATATAATGGCGCACTTGCTCCGTAGAATCACGCAGCCACATGGCCGGGATATCCCCGGTAAATACAAAGGTGGTACCATCTTCAAGCAGCTTGGTTGTTGTTTCCAGCGTATTCGGAAAGCAGTTGCGGAACAGTTGCTGCAATTTCGGATGATGTGCGAGCCGTTCATTGGCTTCAGTAAGATACGTAGTTATGGAAGCTGGCATGTTCATAGTCTAACTCCTCCTGTAAAGTTAAGATTAAGATTGTAGGATTGTAATACCGCAGAACAAAATCTTAATTTGGTTGGCATTCGTAGCAAATGTTTGCATACCTTCCCAATGAACACAATATGTCACTTATGAAGTGGGATAAGAGGTTCATAAGTGACATATTTGCAGCGATGCTTCGTCTGAAAATATTCACTTCAAGGCAGGCCGGAAAATACCACAGCAACGCGGTTTTACACTCTCTTAACATGACAATGCAGAACCTACATATTTACGGTGTCAACTTTGTTTCACTACACTTCGAATTGTAAGCGTTCGCAAGATTGGATGAGCAAGAATGCGAATCAGCTATATGATTTCATGTAACGAAAAACAACTTAGAGAGGAGTGGGAGAATGAAGGGGAGTTATGCACCAGTATCCGTGAATCCTTCAGTAAAGAACAAATCCCTTGGCAAAAGAATCTGGAAAAATTGGGAGCTCTATCTGTTCATGCTTCCCGTGTTATTGTATTTCCTCGTTTTTCATTACGGTCCGATGTACGGTATTCAGATCGCTTTTAAGAATTTCGTACCTTCGAAAGGAATTACGGGCAGCGAATGGGTCGGTTTTGACCACTTTGAACGGTTTTTCAATTCCTATTTTTTCTGGGATCTGCTATGGAACACGTTCAGCATCAGTTTCTATGAACTTGCTATCGGTTTTCCGCTTCCGATCATTCTGGCGCTGGCTTTCAATGAAGTCCGCAACGGCCCGTTCAAGAAGTCGGTTCAGACAGTAACTTATGCGCCGCATTTCATTTCTGTAGTTGTTATGGCAGGGATGATCATTACTTTTTTATCACCCTCGAGTGGAATGATTGTCCGGTTCATCGAGTTCCTGGGCCTACAACCAGCGGCGTTTCTGACTGATCCGGCCTGGTTTAAGACAGTGTATGTCTTCTCGGGCGTCTGGCAGAGCACCGGGTGGGGAACTATTATTTATCTCGCGGCTCTGTCAGGCGTAGATCCCCAGCTGCATGAAGCGGCCATTATGGATGGAGCAAGCCGGTTTAAACGGATGCTGCATATCAATCTGCCGACGATCGTGCCCACGATAACGATCATGCTGATCTTGAATATGGGTAATATACTGGGCCTTGGCTTCGAGAAGATTCTGCTGCTGCAGAATTCGCTCAATATGGAGGCTTCCGATGTAATTTCCACCTATGTATACCGCGCGGGCCTAGTGAACGCCCAGTACAGCTTCTCAACGGCTGTAGGATTGTTTAACTCGGTAGTCAACGTTATTTTGCTTGTTACTGTCAACCAGATCGCCAAACGAACCAGTGAGAATAGCCTCTGGTAGAAAGGAGTTGAAGTCAGTGGTTACTGCCATGAAAGAATCCAGGGGGGACAAGCTGTTTCTGATTAGCACCTATATCTATTTGGGCCTTGCACTGCTTGTAGTTCTCTATCCGCTAATTTATATTCTAAGCGCTTCAATCAGTTCTCCGCAGGACGTCAATTCGGGAGCAATGTGGTTGTTTCCGAAGAATGTGACACTGGACGGCTACAAGCTTGTATTTGAGAACCCGAAGATATGGAATGGTTACTGGAACACGATTATTTACACTGTAGTGGGAACTCTGGTCAATCTGGCCGTTACTCTGCCGGCCTCGTATGCCCTAAGCAGATCTGATTTTGTCGGGCGCCAGTTGTTTATGGGCCTCATTCTGTTCACGATGTTCTTCAGTGGCGGAATTGTGCCGACGTATCTGTTGGTCAAGAATCTTGGTCTCATTAATAGTATGTGGGCATTGATCCTGCCAGTGGCCGCTTCGGTTTGGAATATTGTCGTAGCCCGCACCTTTTTTCAGACGACCATCCCAAAAGAACTGCAGGAAGCGGCGCATATTGACGGTTGTACGAATTTAAAGCTGTTTATACGCATTATTTTGCCGCTGTCGGCACCGATTGTGGCCGTTATGGCCCTGTTCTATGGAGTAAGCCATTGGAACAGCTACTTCCCGTCCCTGATCTATTTAAATGATGAAGCCAAGTATCCGCTGCAGATGGTTCTGCGCCAGATTCTTGTCCTTCAGGAAATGTCGGCCGAAACCACGGGCGCTTCGATTAATGGCGAGGTGGCGAGCGCTATGAATAATAAGGCGGAAACGGCATCGTTGATCAAATATGGAGTTATAGTTGTCTCCACACTGCCCATCGTTGCAGTTTATCCGTTCCTGCAGCGTTACTTTGTCCAGGGGGTCATGATCGGCTCTGTTAAAGGCTAAACAATAGAATGTTTGTATAACAAGGGAGGAATTATTCATGCAGATTACACGCAAACCATGGAAGCTTCTACTTTCTTCGGCTCTAGTTCTTACACTGCTGGCAGGCTGCAGCAATTCAAATGAAGGTGCAGCGAATAACAGTACCGGGGAGGTCGCTGTTAATAAAGAAGGTTTCCCAATAGTCAATGAATCCGTTACTTTGACGCTTATGGCGCCGGATGTAGGAATTCAGAACTGGGAGAAGATGGCGGTGCTCCAGCAGATGCAGGAGAAGACCGGCATTAAGTTGGAATACAAGAATGCACCGAAGGACAGCTTCGAGACCAAGAAGAATTTGGTGCTCGCCAGCGGGGATTACCCGGATATTCTTTATGCTGCCGGTCTGACGACCGCAGAGCAGATGAATTATGGAGAGCAGGGTATCATCATACCCCTGGAGGATCTGATTGAAGAATACGCTCCCAATTTCAAGGCACTGCTGGAGGAGAATCCGGATGTCCGCAAATCAATTACAGCACCGGACGGGCATATCTATTCCTTGCCGGTAGTAGAACTTAGCCAGCACTGGTACCGCAATCCGATGTGGTATAACGGGGATTTCCTGAAGGCGTTGAATATCGACAAGCTTCCCGAAACGACGGAAGAGCTGTATACCTACCTGAAACGTGTGAAGGAGGAAGATCCAAACGGCAATGGCAAAGCCGATGAAATTCCGATTTCCTCAGTGACAACACCCGCTGCGAACCTCCGCGATATCCGTACCTGGCTGCTTGGCGCCTTCGGTATTTATGAAGAAGAAATTTACGTGGACGATGCGGACAAGGTGCATTATACACCGCTTGAAGAAGGTTATAAGGAATATTTGACCTATATGAACCGCCTGTGGTCCGAAGAACTGTTGGATCACGAGAGCTTCTCGCAGACGGCAGAACAGAAGAAGGCCAAAACGCAGAATAATCAAGTTGCCCTCTTCTCAGACTGGCATGCCTACATGTCCAAGGGCGGAGAGCCTTCGACGGCAGATCCGATGTTTGCGCCTGTACGCAGTGAATCCATTGCTGCTCCTGCGATTGCAAAGAACAGAGGAATCACAACTGGTGCATTTGCCATCACGGAAAGTAATCCCACTCCGGAAGCGTCTATGCGCTGGGTGGATTATCTCTATTCTTATGAAGGGGCGATGTTCTTCAATAAAGGGCCTGAGGGAATTCTCTGGGAATACACCGACAAAGAGAATCGGGTCAAGAAGTACTTGCCTGTACCGGATGGCAAGGAAATGGAAGATTACCGGGCAACTCTGACGCCCAACTACGGCATTCCAGCTCCAACCCTGTCCATGGATGATATTAGTAAGGGGCTGAAGACAGACTTTGACCTCTGGGTAGAGCAGGAAACCCAGCAGAAGCTTCTTGATAAAGGCGCACGAATTCCATACCCGACCTTGTTCTTCACCGTGGAAGAGCAGACCGAAATCAGCAGCCTCAATTCTGATTTGAGAACATATGTGAATCAGATGGAAGCGAAGTTCATCACGGGTGCCGAGCCGCTTACGGGTTGGGATAATTATGTGGCGACCGTCAAGAAAATGGGTGGAGAGCGTGTAGCTGAAATCAACCAGGCTGCCTATGACCGGTGGAAATCCAACTAATCATGCCAATGCGGTTCCGTGAAGATTTTCGGCGGAGTGATCAGTTTTTCTTTTAAACCCTATGAAGTCCAGACGAGCAAACTATACCATGAACATGAATTGCAGGAGGAATAAATATGCAAATCACGAGACATCCGGATAATCCTATTGTTGTCCCGGGAGGATATGAGTGGCGCAAGGTTACGGTTTTCAACCCTGCAGTCATCATTGATAACGGCAAATTTTATATGATTGAGCGCACCGCAGGTTCCCTGACGCCATGTAAGAATTATCTTGGTCTGCTTGAGAGCGAAGATGGCGTAAACTTTACCCATGTGAGGGATGAGCCGATTGTGGCGCCAGATATGCTGGGGTTCCCTTATGGCAGTGTGCAGGACCCGCGGATTGTCAAAATTGACGGGACTTTCTATCTGAACTACGCCCTGCGCCCCTGTGCAATGAGCTATTATCCTACAGGGACAGGTGTCCCCTTGCGCTCTATTCCCGAATATCCGGATGGGTGGGGGGAAGAAGAGGGGCATTGGCTGACCCGGTCCTCTATTCTGAAGTCGGATAATCTATTGGATTGGGAGTTTGTGGCGGACACGACACCACTTGATATCAATGACAGGGACAACATTCTGTTCCCCGAGAAAATAGGCGGCAAATTCGTGCTGCTGCGCCGCCCCGAGGAATACGTGGGAGAAGACTATGGAACGGATAATGCGGCCATGTGGATTACCTACTCCGAGGATCTTGTGAACTGGGAAGAGCCCAAACTGCTCGCCACCGCCGGAAGCCTGTCCTGGGAATCGCGGAAGATCGGAGGTTCTACGCCACCGGTACGCACGGACAAGGGCTGGCTGGTACTCTATCACGGTGTTGATGAGGATATTGTCTACCGTGTGGGAGCGATGCTGCTGGATTTGGAGCAGCCAGAGAAAATCATTGCCCGGACAGCTAATTTTATTATGGAGCCGGAGACGTACTATGAGAAATTCGGGTTCCAGATTCCGAATGTCATCTTCCCTACCGGAAATGTGGTCAAAGACGGACTGCTCTATATCTATTACGGGGTAACGGATACAGCGATTGCGCTCGCAACGGTTCCTTTGAATGAGCTGGTGGAGCATATTCTCCAGGAAGCGCAGTAGCAGAACAACCTATAAAGTGAAAGTTTAGCTTTTCTGAAAGGGCGGAAGGTCCGCCAAGTTAACCGGTCTTTTCGCAGCAGCCCCCTTCAAGGCATGTTCCTTGCGGTACTGCCCCGGCGTCAGACCGGTTTCTTTTTTGAACTTGCGAATGAAATTAGGCGCATCCAAATAACCGACCTGCTCAATAATATCTTTGAGCGGTGCATTAGTGCTTTGTAGTAGCCTGATGACCTCATCCATACGCCGCTGCCAGATATATTGTGAGAAATTGCTGCCGGTCTTATCTTTGAAGCTACGGCTTAGATAAGAGGTTGAAATGGCAAACTTAAGCGCCACATGCTCCAGGCTGAGGGTGTAGTCTGCGAACTGCTTGTCCACATAAGCCAGAATGTCATCCATTAATGAAGGCTCGCTTGTCTCCGTATTTTGTTCGACCTGCGCGCAAATAGCAGAGGCTAGAGAGAGCAGGCGGTTCTCAAGCTCTTCGAGGGTCTCAAAGGAGGTCAATTCCGGTATATTGGCGAACACTTCATGCATGCCAAACTCGGAGGCTGTGCGCAGAAAAGCGTTCAGCAAATCGAAGCAGATGCAGCGCAGCAGATGAACCTGCAGCGGCTCGCCTTTGATTTTATCAATGGTATCAGTAATCATCTGGGCAGCAACCGATTCATTGCCTTGCTTCAGGCTCTGCTCCAGCTTCAGCATGGATTTACGTGGAATCCAGAAGCTCTGGGCAGCGGAAGGGACTAGCTCTACGAGCTGCTCGAAGTAGGATACCTGTCCGCTACGCCGGATCATTCGGTGCTCCAAAGCTGCAGCGGCTTCGATGAAAGATTGATTAAGGAGAGCCAGGTCCCGGTAGGCCATGCCAACACCGATACTTAGAGACAGCTGCGAGTGTTTGCGGATTACCTCTAGAATGGCTTCAATAACCTGCTCCATACGGCTTTGAACCGGTAAGTCCGTATCGTCAGGAAGTGAAATAATCAGGGCAAACTGGTCCTTGACCGAGAATTCCACACCGAAGATCTGTGCATCGGGACCAGACAGACATACATTGCTCAGTATTTCCTGCAACAGATGGCGTTCCTGCCAGGACTTGTCACCTGGCACAGTTTCATCCCAGGACAGGATCGCCGAGAAATAGAGGCCCTTTCCCTGAGGATGCTTGAAACCTGCGCTAAGAATCATCTGCTCAATTTCAGGATCATCCGGTTTGCCATGCTTGAGCAGCAGCAGCATGCACTGATTACGGACGAAGGGTTCCTGAAGATCAATTCTGGCACTGTAATCGTGGATAGTCTGCCGAATCCATTCCCATTCATTGCGGAGCTTGGGAGCGTCATTGCCACTTCCTCTCAGCTTCGCAAATTCCATTAGATCCCTAATTGGATGGTACTGCCGTTTGGCCAGCAGCAGTGCGGCAGCTATGCCGGTAATGACTGTTATACAGAAGACGATCAGAATCAGGGTCTGTACATGGGCGACACGACTGAAGAACTGGAAGCTTGGCATCGTTGTCACATAGGTCCAGCCATTTTCTTCAGATTGTACGGAAACGACGGAGTATGGTTCCCCGTCCAGCTCCAGATTATGAGTACCTGGCTCAAGTGCGGATAAATTTTTAAGTTCCTCCTGGGGAAGGCTGACGCCATGATTGTTCGCTGTTAACACCTCTCCGGAGGGACCAAAAATATAGCTGCTACCGGAGAAATCACTCAAAATCGAATCCATGACCCCGGTAAGATTGGATTCTTTCATTAAATAGAGAACAGTCCCGTACGGAAACGGGTCATTCGGTTTGATGGGTACGAGCATGACGAGCATCGGATCCATTCGGGAATTGACCGTCACATTCTCGGCGGGACGTACCAAAGGCTGCCGAGTTTCATTCAAATCCCGTCGCAATTCTTCTGAGGTCCAGCGCTCGAATTGATAGAAGGAATCAAAGGTGACATGAAGATTAGCCAGGCCGCGGTATGAATAGATGTTGGAATCGCCATGAAAATAGAGAAGCAGATCCTCTGCTATGTTACTGCTGGCCTTGTAATTCGCCAGCGTCTGAATCGCCTCCAGACCGTAGTAAGGATGCCGAACCATATAGGGGGTCAAATGCCTGTCATAGGCGATTCTGCCCGCTAGTTCCTGGAGCTCTTTCATACGACTATCTATGGTGCTCTTCACTTGATTGAGCTGATTGACATTGGATTGTTCAATTTCGACACGCAGGCCCTTGACAGCGTTCTCATAAACGAAAATGGTTACACCAGTTAGAGGGATAAGAAATATTAGGATGTAGGAAAATGCATATTTCAGCAGAAGTTTTGATTTGAAATGATTCCAGCTGAGCTTGAACCTGTTGAGCAAGGATGGCTTGGGTGCCGGATTTGCCATAAAGCAGTCCCTCCAGAGTTAGATATTCGGATGATAAATCTTGGGATTATAAATCTTGGGATTATAAATCACTGTTCTCTTCTAGATTACACCTGTGCTAATATAAACATTATAACATTATAATCTTTAAAGTGGAGCAGCTATCCAAGATTATTATTAAATTTAGGGATGTATTGCTTTCAGGACATTAATCATTTTTTGAATTTTTCTTTATACCGGGGTTGATGAAGGAGATGGGAAGAGTGGGCACAGAGCATGTGCTGCGCAATTTGCAGCTTGTGGATGGGCGAATCATGGATATAGCCATTCAGGATGGGATTATCACCGCCATTACACCTGCATCTCAGGCGGAAGGAGAGAGCGGGCTAGACTGTTCCGGGTTATATGTGTCCAGCGGATGGATTGATCTGCATGTGCATGCTGTACCGGAGCTTGATCCCTATGGCGATGATATCGACGAAATTGGTGTAAAGCAGGGCGTAACAACACTGGTGGATGCCGGAAGCTGTGGTGCAGACCGAATCGGAGCTTTGTATACCGCGAGTCTGAAGGCTGATACCGAGGTGTTTGCTCTATTGAATATTTCAAGAATAGGGCTCGAACGGACAGATGAACTGTCTCAGCTGGAATGGATTGATCGAGACAAGGTTCTGGAGGCGGTAGCGACCTATCCGGAATTCATCGTCGGTCTGAAAGCCCGTATCAGCCAGAGTGTTGTCAAAGATAGTGGTATACAGCCGCTCAAGCTGGCACGCACACTGTCGGAAGAAACGAAGCTTCCGCTTATGGTGCATATCGGCTCCGCTCCACCCGCGATATCCGAGGTTCTGAAGCTGCTGCAACCGGGCGATGTAATTACCCATTACCTTAACGGCAAGTCCAACAATCTGTTCCACGCGGACGGAACACCCCTGCAAGGGTTGCTGGAGGCAGTTGCCCAAGGAGTTCATCTGGATGTGGGGCATGGCACGGCGAGCTTCTCCTTCCAGATTGCAGAACAGGCCAAGGCGGCAGGCATTGCGCTGAATACCATCAGCACAGATATCTACCGGGGCAACCGTCTGAACGGACCGGTGTACAGCATGTCAAATGTGCTGACGAAATTTTTGATTCTCGGCTATAGCCTGGAAGAGGTCATCCAAGCTGTTACAGTCAGCGCAGCGGAGTGGCTCGGCAAACCGGAGCTCGGACAGATAAAGGTGGGACAGCAAGCCAACTTGACTTTGTTTGCACTGGAAGCAGGTGAGAAGCTGCTTAAGGACTCGGAAGGTGATGTTCGGGTCGCGCAGTATTATATTGAGGCTAAAGGAGTTTTTACTAATGGATCATTCATTACAGGCTAGATATGGATTGAAACGTGTTATTAATGCCAGTGGAAGAATGAGCATCCTTGGTGTTTCCGCACCAACAGATTCGGTCATGGAGGCAATGAAGCAGGGCGGACAGAGTTACGTGGAAATTGCGGATCTTGTGGACAAATCTGGAGAATATATTGCACGGCAGCTTGGTTCGGAAGGGGCGGTTGTCGTGAACTCAGCATCCAGCGGCATTGCACTGTCGGTGGCAGCCTTTGTGACTTCTGGAGATCCGCGACTCAGCCTTCGGCTGCATCAGGAGCCGGTACTGAAGAATGAGATTATTATGCTGAAGGGCCATAACGTGCAGTATGGAGCGCCCGTTGAAACCATGGTATTCCTTGGCGGAGGCAGGGTGGTAGAAGTTGGATATGCCAATGAAGGTCGCAAAGAGCATATTGAACAGGCGATTGGTGAACGCACCGCAGCCATCCTTTATGTCAAATCCCATCACGCCGTCCAGAAGAACATGATTTCTGTAGAGGAGGCGTGGGATGTTGCTGTGCGCAGAGGGGTGCCACTGATCGTCGATGCGGCAGCGGAAGAGGATCTGCGCAAATATGTCCAGTATTCGGATCTGGCGATCTACAGCGGGTCAAAAGCTATTGAAGGCCCTACCTCCGGCATTGTCGCCGGCAAAATGAAATATGTCGAGTGGCTAAAGGTACAGCTGCACGGGATCGGCCGCAGCATGAAGGTCGGCAAAGAGACCACCTTCGGGCTGCTTCAGGCTTTGGAGGAATATCAGGACAAAGCCGACAACAGCGAACGGGAGAGGCAGGCGCTGGAGGCTCTTCAGCCGCTTGCCGGGCTTCCTGGAGTTTCGATCCACATCGTGCAGGATGAAGCGGGAAGAGCGATTTTCCGTGGGCGCATCCAGATTGATTCATCTGTTGCAGGAGTGGATGCGAGGCATGTCAATGATCTGCTGCGTAAAGGCGTAATTGCGATATATACAAGGGACTATGGGGTTAAGCAGGGGTATTTCGATATTGATCCAAGATCGCTTCAAGGTGATGATCTTCAAGTCATCGTCAGCAGAATACATGAAATCGTGGGGGGAAACAAGAATGAGTAATATTCAGCAGCGTTTATATAAAAACAGAGCCGCTCTTAATGTACTGGCCAGCAGTATTGAGAACGCGAAGGAAGTGTACGAGGCAGCGGAAGGATATGTTTTGGTAGGCGTGCTCTCCAAAAATTACGCGACGGCATCGGAAGCGGCAGCCGCGATGATCCAATACGGTCAGACGATTGAGGACGCTGTATCTATCGGATTGGGTGCAGGAGACAATCGACAGGCCGCAGTGGTGGCGGAGATTGCCTCAAGCTATTCTGGAAGCCATATCAATCAGGTGTTTCCAGCAGTCGGGGCAACCCGCGCTAATCTGGGCGCCAAGGATAGTTGGATTAACAGTTTGGTCTCCCCTTGCGGACAGCCAGGCTACGTAAATATTTCAACCGGCCCCGTCAGTTCAGGTACGACTCCGCATGCTATTATTCCGGTACACGCTGCCATCGCGCTGGTTCGTGACATGGGCGGCAATGCGTTGAAATATTATCCAATGCAGGGGTTGAAATTGGAAGAGGAGTACCGTGCAGTTGCCAAGGCCTGCGGCGAAGCCGGGTTTGCTCTGGAGCCTACGGGTGGAATCGACCTGGATAACTTCGGACCCATTTTGGAGATTGCACTTCAAGCTGGGGTGCCCCAGGTTATCCCACATGTGTATTCATCTATTATTGATCCGCAGACGGGAAGTACGAATGTCCAGGATGTCGTCAAACTGCTTGAAACGATGAAATCGCTGGTGGATCGGTATGCCTAGGATTGCGGCTTTTGGTGAAGTGATGATGCGGTTGCAGGTCCCGGGCCATGGAACGCTGGTCCAGAGCAACACGCTGGATTATTCTTTTTCCGGCAGCGGGGTTAATGTAACGGCAGCGCTGGCTGGGTACGGTCATAATGGTGCTCTTATTACCACTTTGCCGGAAACACCAGTAGGCGAAGCGGCAATTGCTTATCTGCGCAAACTTGGGGTGGATACTTCACTAATTTGCCGGGGAGGTAAGCAGCTGGGGATGTACTTTCTGGAGAATGGCTTTGGAGCCCGCCCCGGCAGAGTCACTTACACAGATCGACTCGGCAGCAGTTTCAATACCGCGGAAGCAGGTAATTACGATATGGTTGCTCTTGCCTCCCGGATCGACGTTCTTCATTTATGCGGTATTACGCTGGCTATGAATGAAGGCGTTCGCAAGCAAATGAAACGGCTTGCTGCGGAAGTGAAGAGTGCCGGGGGAAAAGTTGTTTTTGACTGCAATTACCGTCCTGCGTTATGGGGAGCGGGTGGCTATGCCAAGGCCCGCCCGCATTATGAGCAACTGCTGGAGCTGACGGACCTGGTGCTAATGAATGAGAAGGACGCACAGTTTATCCTTGGATTTGGAACCGGAGAATATGATAGAATGACACAGTTGAAGCAAGCGATTCCCGAAGTGGTTGAGCGCTTCGAAATCGAAACGGCAGCGGGAACCCACCGTGAAATTAACGCTGACCATACGCATTCCCTGACAGGATATATTTATCAGCATGGTACGTTTCTATTTTCTCGCAAGCTGACTTTTCCGGTGTATGACCGGATCGGTGCCGGCGATGCCTTTGCCAGCGCCGTTATTCATGGGGAATTGCAACAATATCCGCAGCAGCAGACGGTTAATATGGCAGCGGCAGCAGCGATGCTCGCCCATACCACTCAGGGTGATACAGCGCTTTTTACCGAGAGTGAGGTGCTCCGGGCGCTGTCGGACCATACCTTAGATGTTGAAAGGTAGTGAACAACGAGTGTCTTTGAAACGAAAGCAAGGTCCTTTATATCAGCAAATCCAGAAAATTCTCAAAGACCGGATTTTGCATGGCGTGTATCCTTTAGGGAGCATCATCCCCTCCGAACCGCAGCTGGAGAAGGAATTCGGTGTCAGTAAAATGACGGTTCGCGGCGCTGTTCAAGAGCTGTCCCAAGAAGGTTATGTGCAGAAGAAAAGCGGTATCGGAACGATTGTCATGCGCAATACCTCCCATCAGAAGCTCTCTAAGGGCAAACGGTTTACGGAGCTGCTCGTAGAAGAGGGCCACAAGCTGGAAAAGAAACAGCTGGAATCCCGGTTAATTGCGAATGAAGCCGGAACGGAAGACTATGACCGCTATGGGCCGTATTGTCAGCGAATTGAACGGCTCTACATTTTGAATGGACAGCCTTATATTCATCTGATACACTTCCTGGCTGCAGTTGCATTGCCCGGTGGAGGTACAGCAGAAATGGTCACAAACATTCAGTCGCTGTATGACTCACTGGAGGAGAACGACATTGCGCTGGAAAACTTCAGAGACCGTTTCTATGTAGAGACGGCACCCCCTGAGGTGTGTCAGTTGCTGGAGATTCCACCAGGGACGCATGTACTCAAGCGCCTGCGTAACTCCTTCGACGGAGAA
Source organism: Paenibacillus taichungensis (assembly GCF_050994985.1). Taxonomy (NCBI): domain Bacteria; kingdom Bacillati; phylum Bacillota; class Bacilli; order Caryophanales; family Paenibacillaceae; genus Paenibacillus; species Paenibacillus taichungensis. Next base: position 2,201,774 of record NZ_CP194720.1, read on the forward strand.
GGAAGACTTATTGAGCATAGTATTGGCTGCTATAACACAGAGCTTCATCATTATCTGGTCAATTACGACACTTGAAGTCTCTTAAACAGTAACTGGAAAGTTCGGAAGCAGCAGTGTAGTTTGAGGGACGGCTTGTAGGTGGGGCGTTGCAAACGGCTTAGAACTTAGGGAAATGAAGGGTAGTCTGAATTGAAGCTCATACCAGAAGTTAAACCACGGAATACCGTGGTTTTTTTGTTTTATCGGTAAAAGCTTTTGTTCTGTAATACATTTTGATATGAACATGCTTGGTGCTCTTTAGATTAAAAAAATCATCAACAAAACAAAAGAACTATTCCTGTGACAGCATACATATGTGAATGAATAACATTTTCTTTGAAAAATAGATGCACTGAATCCACAATTTACAAATTTACTAGAAACTTTTCCCTGAAACTAGCGTCTAATACTATGACTTTTTGAGAGTGTAAACATTACTTGGGAGCAGAAGGAGCCAAAGACAAAGCATGAATCTGAAGAAGAAATTGTCCATTTTTACCGCTTTAGCCGTTTTACAAGCATTTGCAGTCGGTTCTGTGAATGCGCAGTCAGCGTCGCAAGATGATACAGCGTCAGTAAATACAGCAAAAGTAGAATCGGTTGAGGTGCTGAAGAAAGAGCAGCCGATTGCAGAGAGTGAAGTGAAAACGGGTAGCAGCAACGCATCCAGCAGTACTCCGTCCACTAAAGGAAAAGAAACCGGAACTTTGACAGGCACTGAGGCAACGCCTAAAACAGATATCGAGAAACCCGCCATAGACGGGGGAGAGACGACTACAAACGAAACGAGTACAGGGTCTACTACAATTCAGGAAGGATCCACTGAGGATGTTGAAACGCCATCTACCCCTGCTCAGATTGAGCAACCATCCGTTGATGGGACGTCTCCTGCAGTAGCAGGCGGCGATCTGACGTTGTACATGAATAGCAACAAAATGGAGCAGGAGGGGAAAACGTATCTTGCTGGCCAGCCAATGACTGTAAAGAACGGCGTATCTTATGTTGCGATCCGTGCACTGGTCGACCGTGTAGGGTACGGGGTCAAATACGATAACAAAACCAAGGAAACCATCATCATCAGTGGTGATAATGAGCTCCGATTCAAAACCAACAGCACGGTCTATACCGTAAATGGTGAGTCCAGAACGATGAAAGGCCCTGCTTATCAGCAAAAAAATACGTTCATGGTGCCTTTAACTTCCATTACTCAAGCTCTGAACATCACCTATAAAGTGAATCAGTCGGCTAAAACGGTTGTGCTGAATCTGAATACTAAACCCATTGCAAGCTTTGTTATTTCCCAAAAGGAAATTTTTGCGGGCGATAAGGTGGACTATGTGACTTCTTCCAGTTCTCCAAATGGATTGGATATCCTAGACGAACGCTGGACAGGTCGTCAGGAATCGTTTGATCAAGCGGGTACATATACGATTTCATATCAAGTACAGGATTCCAACGGCCAATGGAGCGATCCCTATTCGATGACGATTCAAGTTTTGAGTCCTAATCTTCCTCCTGTAGCCATGTTCACCACAGACAAGGAACAATATAAAATGGGTGAAAAAATAACATACATCGATCAAAGTACAGATGATGAAAACAGGATTGAAAAAACGGTATGGGAGAACAATTCGTTGGCCTTTTTTGAACCCGGTCCCAAAACGGTGACACTCACCGTTACTGACAATCACGGCGCAACGGACACTTACTCCAAAGTTATAACCATAACCAATGAGACATTATATTCATTTTCCGATTTCAATTTGCTCTTCACGCCGGTAGGACAGAAATTTACCTTTAACGGTGGCGAAGTAACTTCCATGGAAAAAGTGCCTTATACGTACACGGATGAGCCAAGTCTGTTGATCCGCAGCAACAGTCCTGAAACGGTTAATACGGAAGGCATCGTGTATAAAGAATCATCTTCGGGGCAGACGCGTTTCATGATTCACCACGTAAACAATACAGGTAAAAGAGTGAAAATGTATGTTATTGCAACCAATAACAACCCCAATCCGGCAGTATTCGAACAACAAAATATGGGCTTTGCTGGGCCTACACCGTATGCTACCGTAGCTGGGAAATTGTCGATTGATAAATGGTTCAAATCGATTCAGACCGGAGCCGATCAGAAGAAAGAGGTTATTCAACCTGGAGAAAGCAAATTGATTTTGACAGAACTTAATAAAACGCCGATGAAAGAAGGACAAGTCATCTCTCTCTATTCGGACGCTTATAGTGATTATTCCTTAGACTATAACGTTATTCTGGTGGAAGAAAATAAAGATCCGTTCGAGGCTCTGCCATTACTACCTGTGCTTGATCGTGACGGAGTGCACAACCGTGGTACGTACCCGAATGCGACTCGCATTATAAAGTACGATGAGCACGTGGGAATCAAACCTGCCCGTCTGCCACTTGGTGACAATTCAAGCGATCCCAATCTGGTAGGAACAGATCCGATGGCTTACACAGACGCATCCAATGCGGGTAATTTCGGCGTATTATACAAAATCACGCTGACCAATGTTGCACCGCGTACGCTTATCTCCTTTAACCCTCGTGGAGGGAAGTATTCCGGAGTAGCTCTGGTGAACAATCAGTTGGTATCGATTGCCGAAGGTAACGTTGCGGTTGCCAATTCAAGTGAACAAAGCGTTCTTTACCGTACAGGGGCATATGGAGAGAGCGTTACGATTCTTTTCTCTGCCGCGCCAGGAAGCAACCTGCCGGTCAATCTGCTCTTTACACCGCTCCCATCGGAGAAGTGATATAGTTCTCTCTCAAAGCTAGAGCGGGAATGAATGATTGGGTTGGCGTATTAAATTAACTATCGAAAGAAGACTCCATAAGGAGTCTTTTCTTTTCACTGGGAATATGAGGATATAAGGAATAGATGCTGCTTAAAAAGCCATATTTAAAACCGCTTATTTCTACTGAGGAGGAATCAAATTCCGATGAATGTAGTCGTCAAGTTGATACGTGAATTCAAAGAGCGTGATACCCGGCGTTTGTTGAAAGATTATCGAGACAAAGTGGAACTTATCAGGAAACGGAATTTGGAAGCTTGGGACGATCAGCGGCTACTAGCTGAATCCCTTCGGCTGCGAGAAGAAGCAAGATCAGGCACGCCTTTGAATGAACTGCTTGTTGATGCTTATGCATTAGTCTGCGAGGCTGCGAAGAGGACACTCGGATTACAGCCTTACGATGTCCAGATTATGGCTGCTATCGCTTTGCACGAGAGATTTTTGATCGAACAGCATACCGGTGAAGGAAAAACACTCTCTGCTGTTATGCCTGCTTATCTCAACGCGTTGACCGGCGAAGGCGTTCATGTACTCACATTTAACGACTACTTGGCAAATCGAGATGCAGAGTGGATGGGTCCGATCTACCATTTCCTCGGGTTAACGGTAAGCTCGGTTCAAGCGGGCATGAGTTTGATCGAAAAACGGGAAGCTTACGCCAAGGATATAACCTATGTTACGGCTAAAGAAGCAGGGTTCGATTATTTGCGTGACACAATCGCATTAAATGAAGCTGATACCGTACACCGTCCTTTCCACTACGTCATCGTCGACGAAGCAGATTCATTGCTTCTTGATGAAGCGCGGGTGCCGCTAGTCATTAGTGGCGATTCGAGTGCTTCTAAGAGTGATGGCGTTCTTTTCGCAGAAGTGGCCCGGCAGCTGCAGCCAGCAGAGCATTACGATTTTGACGAGTTCCAACGGAACGTTTACTTGAATGATGCGGGTGCTGCGAAAGCGGAGTTGCTGCTGGGATGTGGCAATTTGTACGATAGCCATAATAGTCATATGTTAACGTCATTGAATTGTGCGCTGCATGTGGAATCGTTATTAAAAAAAGACGTCGATTACATCATCCGGGACGGTGAAATCGAGCTAATCGAAGAACATACCGGCCGTGTGGCTGAGAACAGGTATTTGCCGGATGGGCTTCAAGCTGCGCTGGTGGCAAAAGAAGGGTTGCAGTGGAAGGCCGGCGGGAGAATTCTCGGTACGATCACGATTCAACATTTCATTAGCCTGTATTCGGGAATTTGCGGAATGACGGCTACGGCGCACGCTTCAGCAATGGAATTCGAGGATATCTATGCGCTGCAGGTCGTGCAAATTCCTCCGAACCACCCAAACATACGGATCGACCACCAGCATCGGATTTACACTCATAATGAAGCCAAATATAAGGCGCTTACACAAGAAATCTCTTCTGTCCATAGGGTTGGACGCCCCATTCTTATTGGTACGTCAAGCGTCGAGGAGTCTGACATGTTGGCAGAGGCGCTTGCGCTTGCCGGCGTACCTTGCCAGGTTCTCAATGCGAAAAACGATGCAAAAGAAGCCGAAATCATCGCCAAAGCGGGAGAAATCGGAGCCGTAACGGTATCTACGAATATGGCAGGGCGGGGTGTCGACATTCGTCTCGGCGGCGGCAATCCTGCTCAGGCAGAGCTGGTTGCCAAGCTGGGCGGATTATACGTAATCGGTACACATGTAAACGAAAGCATGCGGATTGATAACCAGCTGCGCGGGCGTTCCGGCCGCCAAGGCGACCCGGGAGCTTCCGTATTTTATATAAGTTTGGAAGACGAGTTGATGCTTCGCTTCGGCATTCATAGACTTTTTCGCGCTCCCAGGCAGGAAGAAGTTCTTGACGATCCGGCGCTCCGCAGCAAAATCGAGCATATTCAGCGCGTTATCATCGGTCAAAACTTCGATATTCAGCGGGAATTGAACTGTTATTCGGATATGGTGGAGGATCAGAGGCGAATCCTATACGAAGAACGGCTCGGAATATTGAAAGGCGAGAGACCGATGAGTCCATCGGAGCAGCGGGTACGGCTTTTTTATATCGACGAGTTCTGGGCTGACCATCTGGCATACGTTTCTTACATTCGCGAAAGCATCCATCTCCAGAGCATTACCAGTCGCAACCCGATCGACGAGTTTCATACGCAAATCACCCAAGCATTCGAGCAAATTCCGGCTAAAATAGATCATGAGTCGGCGAATATGCTTAGAAAACTTGGAGGTTCGAATGATCCGGAGAAATGGGAACAGCTCGGTCTGAAGAGTCCTATTTCGACTCGGACTTATATGATCAATGATCAATATAGCCAAGATAAGCGCAGCTCATGGACCGGAACGACGGTATTTGCTTTTTGGGGCAGTAAGATTTTGAAGCTGTTACTGAGGCCGGTATATAGGATGTCAAAATAGTGATGGGAGCGTGACGATCGATGAACAATAGAGAACGGTTTACGAGCCGGGTCGATTCGTATTTAAAATACCGCCCGAGCTATCCAAAAGAGGCTATTGACCATTTGTACGACGTTGTCGGTTTAGGTGCGAATAGTAACATAGCAGATATCGGTTCAGGTACTGGGATCATCTCAAGGCTACTACTGGAACGCGGAAGCGATGTAATCGCGGTCGAGCCAAATCAGGCAATGAGGGAAGCCGCCGAGAAAATTTTAGAAAATAATCCGAAATTTCAGAGTACATCAGGTTCGGCAGAATCTACTGGATTACCTGATCAGTCGGTTGATTTTATTGTCTGCGCTCAGGCATTTCACTGGTTCGATCGCTCCGCAGCCCATATCGAGTTTCGCAGAATTTTGCGGCCAGGTGGGAGAGTAATACTCATCTGGAATTCTCGTCTTACTTACGGTACTCCGTTTCGTGAAGATTACAATCAACTGCTTCATACATACGGAACCGACTACGAAAAAGTTAATCATAAAAATATTTCTCAGAAGATGCTGCTCTCTTTTTTCAAGGAAGGTTCAATGCATGAAATGCAATTCAGAATGAGTCAGGAGTTCGATTTCGAGGGTTTGAAAGGCCGGTTGCTATCATCTTCATACAGCCCTGTACCCGGGCATGCAAATTACGATCCAATGATGACAGAACTGCGGAATTTATTTGATAAAAATAATCAAGATGGTTTTGTTGAATTCGATTATGAAACTGAGATTTTTTGGGGAGAAGTATAGATCACCAAAATGATACCCAGCTATATCCTCAAGCTATAGCTGGGTATTTTTGTGAAATTTACGTCCATAGAGCCTTGTCACGACTGCAGACTGTAAACCTAGATGTTGATTTTTAGACGTAATTCGGCCATCATAGCCTCAGCTTGTTGTGGATCTTCATTCAGCAGCTTCCTGTATGTCAGCATCCAATTCAGCGTTAGAAGCATATGATCGTACTCTTCCTTCTTGCGCTCGATCTCATTGATCTTTTGAAGAATCCATTCGATTACTTCTTGGTTGGTGCGTTCGTTCGTATCGTGATCCTGCAAAATCGTCTTTAGTTCAGCCAACGAGCAGCCAATGCCTTGAAACTTCTTAATCAGCCTTAACCGCTCAATTGCTTCGTCTGAGTAGTTGCGGTAATTATTCTTCTCTCGCTGAATATGCCTGCCATCAAGCAAACCTTCCTTCTCATAAAATCGAATGGTGTGGGGGGGTAAACCCATCAAGTCTGCTAATTCTTGAATTTTCATATGAGATCATACCTCCAAACGCTTGCCTTAGAGTTCACTTCATAGTTTAGACTGAAGTTATATCTTCGTCAAATGCTTAAGGAGGCGCTAAAAAATTATGCGTATATTTGTTACTGGTGCAGCAGGTTATATTGGTACAGCCGTTGTCCGCGAACTCATCGGTGCGGGCCATCAGGTCGTTGGGCTGACCCGTTCGGAGAGTGGTGCTCACGTATTAGAAAGCTTGGGAGCTGAGGTGGCTCGTGGTGTGTTAGAGGATCTGGATATACTGCGCAGCTGTGCTGCCACTTCAGACGGTGTTATTCATCTGGCATTCAATCATGATTTCTCTAATTTTGCCGCATCACTGGCAGCTGATCTTCGCGCCATCGAAGCAATGGGAGAGGCGCTTGCCGGCTCCGGTAAACCACTTGTTATAACAGCCCATGCGAATGGCAAACCATCGGAGGATGCAGCACTTGCGTTTATAGAACAAGGCGTGAGAGCATCGATCGTCTCGCTTGCACCTTCCGTTCATGGAGAAGGAGATAAAGGCTTCGTGCCGCAATTAATCCGAATCGCTGAGGAAAGTGGCTCTTCGGCTTACATTGGAGACGGCTCTAACCGTTGGCCAGCGATTCATCGCTTGGACGCGGCAGTTTTGTTCCGCCTCGCTGTAGAATCTGCGCCTGCAGGCTCACGACTGGATGGCGTGCAGGATGAAGGCATTGCATTTAGAGACATTGCCGAAGCCATTGGTCGTCATGTGGGTGTGCCGGTAGTCAGCATCCCGCCCGAAGAAGCGCAAGCCATCTTCGGTTTTCTAGGCATGGTCGCGTCGCTTGACTTAGCCAGATCAAGTGAAGGGACGAAAGAACTTCTCGGCTGGAAGCCTGTCCAGCATGGACTTCTCGCAGATCTGGAACAAGGGCATTATTTCACGAAATAGAAGAACTGGAATGAATCAAACGTTTGCTATCAATTTATACACAACAAAAAAATCGTTGCCTAAGTACAAAGTAGGCAACGATTTTTTGTTTTTATATTTCTATCATGATTAATCTAAACTATCTAAGAAGGCTAGTTTTCTCTGAATATAAGTTCGAGTTGCTTTAGTATCAATCGTGTTCATATATCCATGAACTTCTTTGCTCTCATGGATATCAGGAATATATAAATCTGTCTTGACTCCTAATTCTTTTAAGCGGTTATAATAATCTTCAGCCTGATCTGGGAATGTTCCTGTGTTGCCATCCGTTATAAAAGTTGGAGGGAAATTACTCGTCGCTCTTGGAATTACATTTAAGGATTGTAAGATATCTTTATCAGCGCTAACCACCGGCTGACCAATGTATGCACTCCCTGATTGAGCGAAAATAAAGTCAGTCACGCTGTCTTCGGTTACGGTTCTATGTCCCCGACTAAAGTCAAGAATAGGTACTTCTAATACTAAAGCTTTGATATCCGAAAGCTCTATGACAGGATTAATATCGATTTCTTTTGCATACTCAGGGTTAACTTGAATTGTCACAAAGTCTGCAGCGATAAATCCACCTGCGCTTCCACCGCCAAAGATTACGTTGTTCATATTAATTCCGTACTGTTTTCCATTTTGCTGCATATATTGCACGGCTTCTGATAATTGTTTTATGGGTGTAGGGTGTATATATTCAGGAGCTAAAGCATAATTTATGGTCACCACATTATAACCATGATCAACCATTAATTCATAATGATATAACATTGTATTTGAAGCCGCTCCTGCGTTAGGATCACCTCCAATTGAATCTCCCGCTATAAAGCCACCGCCGTGCACATAAAAGTATGTTGGACGTTCTTCATCCAATTGACCATCGGGTGTAATGATATTTAAAAAACTTCTTGGATACTTTTCTCCATATTGAATATTCGTTGTTAACTGATATTTATCATCAATAGTTGTGGTGGTAGATGGTTCTGCTGTGTAAGTATTTTCTGCTCCAGAACTGCTTTGCAAATATAAAGCAACTGGCTTTGGCGTAGCTGTAAATAATATTAATATGGATGTCCCCACCATTAAAACAAGGACGAGAACCCATTTGCTAATTCTCAACGTTAATGATTTGAAACTTCGATTCATTTTCTTATGCATGCCTAATGCAAAAATAATTAATGCAAACCCGGTTACTGCAAATGAAACTTGTGCAACTACAAATAATCCGATTTTATCAAATATCATCCAGAGGATTTCAGTAGCTATAAACAAAGCCGAGATACCTAACCAGGCACGATAGACCTTTTCATTTAACTGCTTCTTGACGACTAGAATATTAACTACAGACACAGCCATGGCTACGATTCCTAATGGGATAAGATAATTGATAAAAAATGACTGTGACCAAGACAATAAGATCGTAATTAACCCTACAATAACTCCGTATAACCTCATACTAGATTTCATTTTTAACCATATCCTTCTTTATGTTATTTAATTGTGTATCAATCACTGATAAATATTGGTTTAATTCCTCCAGCTCTTTAACAGTGAGTTTGTTTCCTAAAGGCATCAACACAGCCAGAATTTTCTGTCTCTCCTCCAACACAATGTGCTGTCCTTTTTCTGTTAATTCAAGCCAGACCACTCGTTTATCTTTTTCATTGTACTCACGTTTAATTAATTCTTTATCCGTTAATCGATTCACGATAGCAGTAATAGAACTTTTTTTGACATTAAGTGCTTTAGCTAAAAAACTGGCTGTGCAATGATCAGTCGTATTAATGACATTCAATAAATTAAACTGGTCTGGAGTAACACTGCTATCTTTTGAAATATTCTTTTGAATAGATTGCATACTAATAGAAATTGATATTGCTCTCTGAGTGTACAGATCAATATGTTGCTCTAATTGCTTTCTATCCATATCCATAGTTAATTGCTCCTTTATCATATTAGTTTCATTGTCTAACTGTTAGATTGTGAAACTAATATTAACAGCATGTTTTTTTTAAGTCAACAGTTGAAAAAACAATGTTATTGTTGGTTAAGATTCGCTGTGTTCCAAACACTTGTTGAGAGACCAGAACATAGTCCCCTTGAAAGTCGCTATTTAGCGGCTTTTTTTATTTTAGCGATACAAGTTCTTGTCCCACTTTCCGGGATGAGCTGTTGGAACGATCCAAGATACACTTCCTTAATATCTTATAAGAAATTCTTGAAATTTCAGAAATTTATCCGATAGGGGGGTGCTAATATACAAATACAAACAAAGACGAGGTGATGATATGCAAGTGAAATTGGCAGCGGACGCCATTCCCCTCTCCAAAAAGCGGAAGTCATGGATAAGGACGATCCAAAAATATAAAGTGATGTATGCTCTCTTATTACCAGCCTTAATTTACTTTGCCGTATTCAAATACATTCCTATGGCGGGAATATTGATTGCTTTTAAAAACTACAACCTGGCTTTGGGAGTATGGGATAGCCCATGGGTTGGATTCAAAAATTTTACGGATTTTATGAACGGCGTTTATTTCTGGGACATCATGAAAAATACGATTGTTATATCGCTGTATAAGCTATTGTTCGGTTTCTCCGCTCCCATCTTACTTGCTTTACTGCTCAATGAAGTTCATACCCAATGGTTTAAGAAAATCGTACAAACCATTACTTATTTACCCCACTTTCTGTCTTGGGTCATTGTGTATGGATTGATGGTAGCATTATTAGCCCCAGGCGATGGCCTTTTTAATATGATTTTGAAGGAAAGTGGTTTTCAGCCCATTTCATTTCTAACGGAGCCTGCTTGGGGAAGACTGCTGGTCATCGCATCTGAAATATGGAAGGACATTGGATGGGGAGCTATTTTGTACCTCGCTGCATTAGCAGGTATTGATCCAAGCTTATATGAAGCGGCTCGAATGGATGGCGCTTCCAAATGGAGACAGCTCTGGCATATCACGTTACCCGGCATTCGAGGAGTCATTATTCTGATGCTGATCCTTAAATTAAGCCATATTCTGGATGCTGGCTTTGACCAGATATTCATGTTTGCCAACACCTTTAACCAGGAGAAGATCGACATTATCGACACATGGGTATACCGTGAAGGGTTGGAGCGTCTTAAAATCGGCTTGGCTACTGCTGTAGGATTGTTTAAAGCTGTCATTGGATTTGGTTTAGTTTTGGCAGCAAATAAGCTCGCCAAAAAATTCGATGGGCAAATTTGGTGAGGTGGTTTTTAATATGATCAATTTGACAATCGGGGAAAAAGTTTGGCAATCCGTCGTTTATGTGATTCTTATTTTTTTATCGCTACTTTGCTTACTACCCTTTCTGTATGTGATTGCTGTCTCCGTGACGCCAGAATCGGAAGTGTTAAGAAGAGGGATTGTTATTATACCAGAATCTTTTACCTTTCTGGCCTATAAAGAAGTATTTATCTCTCATGGGATCTGGCAGGCGTATAAAATTACGTTGTTTCGAACGATTGTAGGTACGATGCTGAATGTGCTTTTTACGGTCTTAGCAGCTTATCCGTTATCCAAAAAATATTTGCCGGGACGCAGCCCGTTTTTACTATTCATTGTGTTTACCATGATGTTTAGTGGAGGGTTAATTCCGACTTATCTACTAATTCGCTCTCTGGGGTTGCTAAACAGTCCGTGGGTATTGATTATTCCAAATCTCATTAGTGCATTTAACCTGGTGATCATCAAAGGCTTTTTCGAGCAATTGCCTGGTGAAATCGAGGAATCAGCGAGGGTTGACGGTGCAAGTGAACTTCAATCGTTATGGCGGATCATTTTACCACTGTCTTTGCCCGTCATTTCCACCATTTCTTTATTTTACGCAGTGGGGCATTGGAACAGTTATTTTGATGCTATTGTTTATATCAATGATTCCAACTTCATGCCGCTTCAAGTAGTCTTGCGCAACATCCTGCTCAACGTTGCAACACAAAGCGCTGAGTCGCTCGCCAATTCCGGAGCTGTAAGTACGTTCGCTGTGCAGATGGCTACCGTTGTTGTGACTACGGTTCCGATTTTAATCGTTTACCCATTTTTACAAAAACATTTTACCAAAGGTGTGCTCTTGGGATCCGTTAAAGGTTAAAAGGTGTTCCAACCTAACTTATTACGGTGAAACCGTGATAATATACAATCAAAGGAGAGGTCAATATGCAGCGTAAGAAGATTTCATTTGCTATTCTGTCGGCAATCTTAGGATTGGGTACGCTACTGTCAGGATGTGGGGGAAATGAAGAAGTTACATCGACAGCTTCGAGTAATTCGCAAGGCCAGTCTGGCCAGTTTGCAACCAAAATGAAAATCTCAATGTTTAACCAAGGCACTTTCAACGCTGCTGCTCCGGTACCTCCACGTGATGAAGATGTTCAACGTCAAATGTTGGAAAAAGAGATGAACATCGACTTGGATATGATGATTCCTCAAGCTGGGCAAGCAACAACCAAACTGAATACACTCATTGCAGGCGGAGATATTCCAGATTTGATCTTCTTGAAGAGTCGGGCTGATCTCGCGCAATATTACGACCAAGGCGTTCTTGCGGATTTGACACCGTATCTGGATCAATTCCCTGAATTAAAGAAACGGTTTGGCAACGACTCATGGGATGCAATGTCCTATCAAGGAAAAACGATTGGAGTTCCAGGCTATGATAATGTTAACGGTATTAGTCGAAGCTTCTTCATCCGCAATGATTGGCTGAAAAAGCTGAATATGGAGGTACCAACGACACCGGATGAGTTGTTCGAAGTTATGAAAGCCTTTACAGAAAAAGATCCGGACGGGAATGGTAAAAATGATACGTACGGATTCATCGGCGGTATGAATAAAGAAGGTAATCTGCAAACCTACGGCTTCGATAGCTTGATGTGGATGTTTGGTGTCAATCCTCCTTCGGCCGTTGAGATAAAAGATAATGAACCGGTATTTCTGTTTATCGATCCTAAAATGAAAGAAGCGCTTGCTTATATTAATAAAATGATGGCCGCCAAGGTGGTTGACCCAGACTGGGTGACGATGAATTCGCCTGATTTGTTGGACCAAAAGATGTTTAAGGGTAAAGTTGGCTTCATGATCAGAGATGCTCGCAGACTGGAGCCGGATTATCAACAGAAAATGAAAGAAATTAGTGGCGAGGTGCCGGAATGGATCGTCATTCCTCCGATGAAAGGTCCTTATGGTGATCAAATTGTAGAGAGAAAATCATTTCAAGGTAATTCATGGGCCATTTCCGCGAAAGCGGATAAGGACAAAATTATTCGGATCTTGTCCATGCTGAATTATCTCTTTACAGATGAAGAAGCTTATCCGAACTTTGCATACGGAATTAAAGGTATTCATTGGGATGTGGTGGACGGTAAGATCAAAAATAAAACCTCCGAGTTATCGAAGGAAATGAAAGAGAAGTACCTGTGGGTCGATCATTATAGAATGCCACGCCGTGGTGATGATGCGGAGTACTTCAGCTTCCAGAATCCTAAGACGGCGGAGGCTTTCAAGGACAATCAGCAATATGTGGGGCCAACGTTGCCCGGAAATTTATTGACCCCAGACCCAAGCGATACCTTGGATGCTGACCGCACACGTTTCATTAATGAAAGTTTAGTTAAATTTATGACAGGCAAAGAGCCTCTTTCCAACTGGGACAATTTCCTCCAAACGTTGGATACCAAGTTTGAAATGCAGAAATATAAGGAAACAGCAATCAAACAATTTAAAGAGGCTGGCCTTATCAAGTAAAATAAATAAACGAAGAGAGTGGCTATTCGTAGCCCCTCTCTTTATTAGCATATGCTATTCTTAGTTTACTATAGAATTAAAAGGAAGATGATGGATGCGAAGAAGAATCAGCTTGCCTTTAAAATTATTTTTTCTCGTGTTTGCGTTTGTGTTAGGGTGCATCATCTTGATAAGCCAATTGTCTTATCGCTATGTCCAAAAGGAAATAAGAACCAATGACATTTTTTACACCAACCAAATCCTTGACAAGGTAGACCAGTACTTCACTGTTAATTTTTCTTCCTTCCAGACGATTCTCTTCTCAGTCGAAACATCAGTGAAAGCCAATATTGACAATGCGGAAGTGATTAAAAAGCAATTAAGAGAACTGTATGAACTCAATAGTAGTTACGTCAGTAATATTTATTTGATCAAAAGCGATTTATCCATTCTAGGCGGAAGTACAGCTACTCGAATATTCGATGAACCTCTATCTGAAAGAGAACCTTTGTTTGATGCGGCTGATAAGAACAGAAGGACTACCTTTGTTAGTGAACCATACAAATCGAAGTATTCTGGCTGGACCGTTACGATGGTTCGATATCTGAACGGTGCTCCGTTTCCAATGGCCATTGCGGTTGACTTGGATCTAAATGCCATTGAAGAAACCTTGTTCAAGATTAATAAACAAGAACAAATGAATCTGGCTCTGATCACAGCGTCAGGTAAAATCATTGCCGGATTTTCTGAAAATAAAGGACTACTGAATATTCAAGATCATACGTTTTCAATCGGGGAAACGTCAGCGGAACAAATTCTGGATACGACAGAAACAAATCTTCAACTGCATACGATGGATGGCATTCCGGTCTCCCTTCTAAAAAAACCGACGGAGAAATTCAACTGGACTATCATCTCAATTAATGATGAATCACGCTTGAAAGCAGCTTTGTCCAGATTGGAAACCTATTATATTGAGCTTCTAGCTGCAGGTCTTCTCTTAAGTTTGATCATTTCTTTCTTGGTTGCCAAATATATAAGGAAACCACTCTATACACTCAAAACAAAAATGAAGCAAGTGGAGCAAGGCTTACTCACAACGACAATTACGGTTAATCGAAACGATGAGTTTGGAGATCTTTCACGAGCATTCGATCGTATGCTGCAGCAAATTGTGGAACTGATTCGGCGAGCGGAACTTCATAATGAACTTGAGCGGAAGTTGGAAATCCAGGTGCTACAGTCTCAAATTAACCCTCATTTTCTGTATAACACACTTGGTTCGATCAGCAACGTTATACGTCTCGGACAAATAGAGAAAGTAGATGTAGTCATCGGATCGCTTATTTCATTATTGGAATACGGGATAGACGATGCTTCAGAGAAGGTTTCCTTAAGTCAGGAACTACGTAATGTAGCGGACTATATTGAGATCCAGAACATTCGGTATAACCGAAACTTCCACTTGATTGAAAATATCGAAGCAGGGTTAATGGATTTTCCTGTTTTTCGAATGCTGCTGCAGCCTCTTGTGGAGAATAGCATCTTCCATGGTTATAACGGAGGGGGAATTGAGGGGCCAATTACGATTCATGCGTACAGGGAGGACAGTATCGTCATCATAGAAGTTGTTGATCAAGGCGAGGGAATTCCAGCTGATAAAATAAAGCATATTTTAACCTCAGAACCGAGTGAAATGGAACTAAAAAGGAAAAGAATCGGGCTAAATAATATTCATGGCCGAATAAGACTTCACTACGGAGATCAATTCGGACTGCAAATCATTAGCATACCTAAGGAAATAACCCGTATACGCGCTGTATTCCCGGCAGAATTGCAAAAAGGAGATGCATAATGGTGAGAGACTATACCTGCTTCATTGTTGACGATGAAGACCTGATCATTCAAAGATTGGAATTGTTTTTTAATGAACTCTCTCATAGGGATAAGCGATTTGTTCTAGTGGGCAAAGCGAATAATGGGCTGAATGGGATCGAGGAGATCATAAAACTTAAGCCGGACATCGTCATATCCGATATCGTTATGCCGCGAATGGACGGAATCTCCATGATTGAGCAGCTCAAGGCGGAGCTCCCCCATACCCAATACATACTTTTGACCGCCTATTCATCCTTTGAATACGCCCAGCGAGCTATTCAAGCCAACGTATTGGAGTACATTGTAAAGGTTCCATTGAGGGAAGCCGATTTGAATCGAGCTTTGGATAAAGCAGCCGGAATTTTAAATGAGTTTAAGAAAAAAGAAGCGGAATTTCAATCGTTAAATGTATCCGTGCTTGAAAATAAATATAGAGTGCGCAAGCAATTTTTCAACGAACTTATTAGAGGCGAAATTCCTTCTCATCGGGCATCGGATTTTGCTAATCGCATGCAGTTTCATTTCTTTCAAGCGAACTATTGCTGCTTCATCGTTGAGATGAATACGTATGAAAGTTTCCGAAACGAATACGCTGCCGCAGATCAAAACATCTTGAAATATGCGATTACAAATATCATCGAAGAAACGGTAATGAATGGTGGTAGTGGGGTAGCTGCGGATCTGTCCGATAATCGTTTTATTGGCTTTCTATCCTGGGAAAATAACCGCAGTGATATGGAAACGGAATATGCTTGCCTATCCTTGGGTGGACAGATCGTCTCTCATTTGCATCAATATTTGAATCAAAGGGTATCTGTCGCTTTTGGAGGTCCACACCGAGGCTGGGAGTCGATCAAACAGGCGTACACGGAAGCTAAAAATGTGAGTGAGGATTTCTATTATCATACCGAGAAAGTGGTAAAAACACCGATGCATCGGTTCCAATACCATAATGACAAAAAAGCAGATTTTCAGCAGAAACTGGCTGATTTTCTTATACGGCTGAAAAGGAAGATTTCCAAGGAAGAGCTGGAGAATGCACTTGCCGATCTGTCGCAATTTGCTTCGGACCATAAAATCCACAAGTCCATCATGGCGCCAATGATTAGAGACTTGTACAGAGACATTACCGTAAAGTTTAAATCAGGGAACAAGATGGCCACGGAAGTCCCAGACTTCCCCATGGAATTTATGGCTTTTCAGGAGCAGCTCGCTTATATTGGTGACTTTACATTCGAATACGTACACGCGGGCCAACTATTACATCGTGCAGAAATCATGAGTGCTATGCATTTTATCGAGAAAAACCTGAAACAACGCTTAACGTTGGAGGCAATTGCGGAGGAAGTGAATCTAGCGCCATCGTATTTTAGCAGCTTATTCAAAAAAACAATGAGCGAAGGCGTGATCAGCTACATCAACCGTAAAAAAATCCATCTCGCTCTCGAGTTGTTAAACGTCCGGGATTATTCTTTATTGGAATTGTGTGAGGAAGTAGGCATCGTCAATGAAGGTTACTTTTGCAAACTGTTCAAAGAATATACGGGTGATACACCTAAGCAATATCGGATAAAAATGACACGGTACGAATCCAAATAAGGATACAAAAAATGTATGATTTTTTCGTGAAATCCTGTAAAAAAAAAGAGGCCAAAACCATTACCATGATAGGAGCATCTAATCATGGAGGTTATCAAAATGGAGCTTATGAAAGCAGATGTAACCGTCGTAGGTGGAGGTATTGCAGGGATTTGCGCTGCCATTGCAGCTGCACGCCAAGGTCTGCAGGTTTCACTTATTAATGATCGGCCGGTGCTTGGGGGAAATGCGAGCAGCGAGGTCAGAGTTCATATCAACGGGTCGGCATATCTTGGAAATAGTCCATCCTATTATGCCCGCGAGGGCGGGTTGGTAGAAGAACTCAAGCTGAAGATCTTTCATTATAATCCGTTATACAACAAGAAGCTTATGCTTTCGCTTTCGGATACGGTCTTGCTCGACATGGTTTATGATGAGCCTAATATTTCTCTGTTTCTGAATACATGTGTACATGAAACGGGCATCGAGAACGGCAGAATCAAGTGGGTGGAGGGCCTTCAATTAGCTTCCGAAAGAAAATTTCGTTTTGAAAGCCCAACCTATATCGATTGCTCCGGTGATGGAATTGTTGGATACCAAGCAGGTGCTGACTTCCGATGGGGAAGAGAGGCGAAGCATGAATACAAGGAGGAGCTTGCTCCAGAAGTGGCGGATCATTACACGATGGGCGATACGATTCTGTTTCAAGCCCGTGACGTAAACTATTCCGTTCCTTACAAAAGGCCTGGCTTTGCGTATGATATCACGAAGCTGGAGTTTTTCGATAGTATCCGAAAAGGATTAAACCATCGGTCTTTTCCAAGGAAAATCAATGGACTTGGTGGATTGTGGTGGCTGGAATACGGCGGACATATGGATATTATCAAGAATAATGAAGACATCGCATTGGAACTGCGGAAATTGGTGTACGGGATCTGGGATTATATCAAAAATAGCGGTGAGTTTGATGATGTAGACAATCTCATCTTGGATTATGTATGCCCGATTCCGGGAAAGCGGGAGTCGAGACGTTTTATCGGGGAACACATGCTGTCTCAGAACGATCTTACAGAAAAGACTCATTTCGAAGATGCTGTATCCGTCGGGGGCTGGTATATGGATCTGCATGCGAATAAAGGCATCTACGATGAGGGGCCGGCTACAGCGTGGAATTTCGTGCCGGGATTGTATAATATCCCTTTCCGTAGTTTATTTTCACGCAATATTCCCAATCTCATGTTCGCTGGCCGTAATATAAGCGCTACCCATGTGGCTTTCGGGTCTACAAGGGTGATGGCGACCTGTGGTTGTATGGGGCAGGCGGTAGGAACAGCTGCTGCGTTATGCGTAAAATATGATACAGACCCGGCGGACATCGTCAAAGCGCATATGGATGAGCTTCAGACGCAGCTGCTACGAGACGGGCAAACGATTGTAGGGCTTCAAGAGCAGTTGGATCCTTATTTCGCTGACGGATTAACGATTCGTGCCTCGTCTCAGCGAAGCTATGAACATCTTCATCCAACCGAAGAGATCTCCTTGGAGAAAGCGTTATGTTTGGTCTTGCCAATTCAGACATCCGTGGCTGAAAGTGTGCAGATCAAAATTAAAAATAGATCCGAGCATTCGGAAACGTTGCAAGTGAAGCTATTTGGCGGGGAACGGAAGGAAAACTATATTCCTGCCAGCGAGCTGAAAGGATACAACTTGATGATTTCAGCGGGGCACGAAGACTGGATTACACTGGACCTCAGCTGCAAGAAGCCAGCTGATGACAAAATCTACATCGTATTGGAAGGTACGGCAAGCCTTGGCGTATATGGTAATGAAGAAAAAATGACAGGAGCGGTGAGCTTCTATTATAGACCGGAAGAGCCATCCAGACTGAAGAAATTCAACAGAAGCATTTGCTTCAAGGATCTGATGCCATCCCAGGATATGTATAATCCCGCGAATGTCGTCAACGGCTTCTCCAGACCTTATGGTCTGCCGAACGGCTGGATTTCTGAACGTTCGGAAGGACAGGAGTGGTTGGAATTTGGTTTTGCAAGCCCCAAGAATCTGGATGAAATCCATCTTGTTTTTAATTCGCAGCTGAATTTGGAGCATTTCGACGATCCGATCGAGCCGTTGATTCAAGATTATGATGTGATCTTAACCTTAGAAGACGGAACCGAGAGTGAAATGAATATCCGTGGGAATTATCTTTCGTTGAATAAACATCAGGT
Source organism: Paenibacillus taichungensis (assembly GCF_050994985.1). Lineage (NCBI taxonomy): Bacteria > Bacillati > Bacillota > Bacilli > Caryophanales > Paenibacillaceae > Paenibacillus > Paenibacillus taichungensis. The sequence goes on from NZ_CP194720.1 coordinate 2,220,730, forward strand.
GCATGCAAAAGGTGTAACCCGAATCCGGTTTGATTTCTGTGCAACGTATGGTTCGCCTTATTATGAAGTGTTTGCTGTCAAATTTTTTGCTCCTAAAAACGCTAAGTGAGGGCGGGTGAAGTCACGATGAAGGAATTTTTCCCTCGAAGAGGGCTGCCTAATGTCATTCAAAAGTTGGAAAATGGGGAAACAGTAACAATTGTCTATTTTGGCGGCAGTAATACACGTTCTAAAGGATACAGGGTCATGACGGTGGATTGGCTGCGAGGGCAATATCCCCATGCAGATATCCGTTCTGTGAATGCAGGCATTGATGGGACAGGATCGGACCTCGGCTGCGCCCGATTGGAGACAGATGTACTGCGTCATCAGCCTGATCTCGTATTTGTTGAATTTGTTGGTAACGATGGCGGAGTTCCCGAATCCAAAGCACGGATCGAAGGTATTGTCCGACAGATTCGCAAGCACAGCCGTTTTACGGATATCCTGTTTGTGTATACGGTTAAGGAGCGGGATTTGACCTCATTTCAATCCGGCCAATACCAGAAGGGCGCTCGTATGCAAGAGGAAGTCGCCGACTATTACGGCATTCCTTCGATTCATCTGGGCGTAGCAGTCAGTCAATTGGTTTTGGAGGGAAAGCTCATTTTCACCTTAAGAGCAGACGTGTCTATTCCCGGAGCTATTATTTTTACACATGATTCGATTCACCCAACGATTCCCGAAGGACATCAGATTTACACAGATACAATCACCCGGTCGTTTGAGAAAATCAGAGAGCTTCGAGATCACGTAGGAAAAGTCGAACATCACTTGCCGCAGGACCCATTGGTCCCGTCCAACCCTTGGGAGTATGCAACCATGCTGCCACTGGATCGTCTTACTCATTTTTCCGCGGGGTGGTCTTACATGACCCCTGATGATTTTGCTTTAGTGCGCGAGTATGATTGGTTGTTCCCCGGTCTATGGCGAGCAGTCGATCCCGGAGAGACGATCACAGTGGAGTTTGAGGGAACCCACATCGGATTATTCGATATTGGGGGGCCGGATTCCGGCAGATTGAAGGTAACGGTGGATGGAGGGGAACCCTTTCTTATCGATAGATTCACATCATATAACGATCATAATCGAAATCAATATGTTTTCTTACCGGAGCTACCAAATGGGAAACATACGGTTCGCTTCGAAATTGATCACGAGAAGACAGACAAAGCGGCCATGTTTGAGGCGGTCGGCAATGAACGAAGTATGGAACATGTTCGGCAGCATCCGGCTTGGTATGATCAAACGGTCATTCAGCTTGGGAAGTTGCTATTGGTGCAGCCGCCATTATAATTGATTAGTCTACTTGGAAGACCTATATTCTATCTGACTGCAATGAGCGCTCAATTAGGATGTAGGTTTCTTTTTTTACTTAAAATCTTATAAGAAATTCTTAAAATGAAAGAAATTTCACGGTGATGTGACATGCTAAGATAGAAACGACAGAGCGGGATTAGCCAGAAGACTAGGTTAATTGCTTTTTTACGATCATTTGAGCAAGGGTAATCTTTTTTTTTGGAAGCGTTATCATTAATAGGAGAGGCTGTGAGTTGTATGGTCAAAAGGAAGCTTTTTTTCTTCATCGTTTTCATGTTGACGATAGTAGTTCCTTCCAGCCTGATCGGAATAAGGGCCGCTTATGCGGAGACCTTACCTTATCAGACCATTATCATCGATGACGGGAGCATTAAGATTAATGATGTTGTGACACCTGATGCGGGTAACGAGAACAATGGATATTCGGCTCCAAATTGGACCACAAGCACAGGGGTGAAGGGGTATGATCTTTCCAGCACCCAATATACGAGTACAGCAGGCAGAACGATAACATGGAATCCACGCTTGGAAGCAGGAACGGCGAAAATATCGTTCTATAAGCTGGATTGGGCGGATAAGGCTGATAGCAATGTGAAAATCGAAATTGTTCATAATGGAACGACGGATGTAGTCTTTATGGATCTAAGACCCTCATCTGGCGCTCCAGTTGGTTGGGTTGATTTGGGAGAGTACTATTTTTCCGGAGTTGGTGAAGAATTCGTTAAATTGACCCGGTCTACCGGCACCACGAACACGATTCTTACGCGCGCGGATGCGGTCAAGTTCGAAGGGAATATAAGGCAGAAAGAACCACATAAGACGATTATCATTGATGATGGAAGCCTTACGATTGATAATGTCGTCACAGTTGATTCGGGCAACGTCAATAACGGGTTCTCAGCTCCTTATTGGACCACGAGCTCAGGAGTAAAGGGATACAATAATTCCAGTTCCAAATATACGGATGCCGTAAATAGAACTATCACATGGAATCCGCGCTTGGAAGCAGGGACGGCGAGAATATCGTTCTATAAGCTGGATTGGGCGGATAAAGCAGATAGTAATGTGAAGATTGAGATTGTTCATAACGGGATAACGGATGTCAAGTTTATGGATCTAAGACCTTCGTCAGGTCCATCGGTTGGATGGGTGGATCTGGGGGAGTATGAGTTTAGTGGTAATGATAGCGAATTTGTCAGGCTGACTCGAACGCAACCTACGACGGGTACAATTATTACTAGGGCCGATGCAGTCAAGTTCGAAGGGAATATCCGGCAGCAAGCACCACCATTGCCCCCGCTGCGGAGCCGCACCTTAGCGAATCTCAGTTACACAGAAAAAGGCAGCATCGAAAATGCGAACTATAAGGCGACCTTCTATGAGGCCGAATGGGATGGAGGTAAATCCATCGTTCGTGACATGTTCTACAAGAACACGGACACGGGAAACTGGACGCCAATCAATAATGTATCGGAAAGACTTGAGGAGCAGTGGGTTTTATTGGATGGGAATGCCGGCAGCCGAACCAATTACTACGATACGATGAACAAACGCTGGATTACATTCGACGGGGTCCATTTTCCCGACGGCCAGACGGCGGTATTAACCGATTCTACGCATGGCAGTGATTACGATTTTGAAGTGAACTGGTCCATGGCAGGGGATAAACCAGATGTTTCTTTCGCCTTTACGCCTCGCCGCGACGGCAATTATGTGATTGGATATCAGTCCTTCACAACAGAGGCAGTCTCGGGCATCAATGAAGTGTTAAATGGATTCAGGGCTCATGCCAAAATGGTAGGTACGGTGGAATCAACAAGCTTGAGAGAGCTGAGCGCTCCGATGAGCCTGGTTGAGAAAAATGATGGTTCGGGGAATCCATTGACGTATGGTGTATTTGTACCTTCGTCAGAGCTTCCGGTTGAATTTGAACCGACGGGAGGCGTTACGAAACAACGGCTTGGCATGAGCCTGGTCAACAACGAAGGCAGCGTGCAGCCAATCCTGTATGCGCCTCAATTAGGGACTTATTCGCAAATGACCGCAGAAAGCACATATCAATTTCATATGGGGCTAGTCGCTCAAAAAAGCAATCTGTATGAGTCCTACTCGGATATTCTTCGCAATGAATATGATTATTCAGCATACCGCGAAAATGTGTCAGATCAGTCGCTTACTGACGCGATGTTCAATATGATCGATTTGCTTAAGATCGAGCCGCAAGGCGATGACTCTGTTAATTATGTCCCGTCACCCAGCGGATGGTGGAGCCGTGCCAAGGGGTTTATTGATATTGAAAACGAGGATAGCGTCCGAACAAGCTCGAATGCAGTTCTTTTGGGGGCTTACTATTTGACCGGGGATGACCAGCTATACGATACGAGAGCACTGCCGTCCGTCCAGTATGGCGTATCGCGAAATGGTATCGGTTGGTCACCGACGCAGAAGAAAGTATACGGTGTGCCTTCCTTATGGAAAATGGCTACTCTGCCGTTCGATGTTTCAAGCGTAGCCGCTGTCAATCAGATGATGGGTACTTCGGCAGGAATTGGGGCGCTGGCACAGGAAGAGTACCTCATGCGTGATCCTGACCAGAAAGACCGGGGGCCTGTCATTCAACCCCTGATGATGTATCGTATGACAGGAGAGGCGCAGTATTTGCAGGCTGCCAAGGATGCAGCCGATAGTTATATCTTGCAATATATCGATACGCCTGCATCCGTGGATGTGAGTAAAAATGAGTTCATTTATTATTATAGCAAGCTGTGGATGGAGATCTTGGAGCTTTATGAGGAAACTCAGGATCCCAAATACTTGAATGCCGCTTATAAGGAAGCCAAACGATATGCAACCATGTTCGTTGCTCGTCCAGTTCCTGAAGGAAACGTTACGATTCCGCAGCCAGAGACGTATAATTACGCGGAGTCGTTCCATTGGCCGGAAAGTGGTAAATTTCAATATCCTAGGCTCAAGCTTCCAGAAGATATAGCTGGAGGCGTTCAAGCTGCGAGTTGGCTGGTTTCACCGAGCGGATTGACGTTTGAAGCAGGAAGTACAACCGGTTATTATCGGATGAATGCTCAGGAAGCTCCATTCATGCTGAGATTGTCGCTCTATACAGGGGATAAACTGCTGCAGGATATTGCTCATAATGCGGTTATTGGTCGATATTCCAGTTATCCAGGTTATTACTATAAGGGTTTCGCCGTTAGTCAACTTGAACCGGACTTTCCTCTGGAAGGCCCCAGCGGGGCTACATCCATCTATTACCACCATATTCCGGGGCAGCTTGGGCAAACGATGGATTATTTGATCAGCGAACAATCATTAAAATCGAATGGAAGTATTACATTTCCTTCCGTATTTGAAACGAATTTTTTATGGTTCAAATATCACCTCTATGGGAATAAACCTGGTCAATTTTATGGTAATTCCGACGTTTGGCTTTGGATGCCCAAGGGGATTATTAAGACCAACCATCCTCAATTGAATTGGATAACGGGTGAGAGCGGTGATAAATTCTACATCGGGCTAAGCAATGCATCGTCAGAAGAAGTTCAGACTCCGATCGAATTGAATGAACAAATCATTGGATTCAACCCGACACAGGATTATACCGTAACGATCATCCGCGACAATGGTACACCAGAGCAAGCAGTTATGAGTGGCGGAATTATTCAAGCCACGGTTTCAGGCAAGGGCATCACCGCTATCATTGTAGAAGGACTTAACATTGACGTACCACTGCATCAGGTTAGAACGGCTGATACATCGGATGCAAGCTATTTCTTTGATACCCACAGTCCAATTGATGCGGTTAAAGGCATGCTGATGGTTAAGCCCGACGAAACGGTCTACGATGCTTATGTGCAGGCAAAAACGACAAAACCAGCGACAATCCATTATTCCTTGGATGGCGGGGCTACGTATACGACCGTCCCAGATACGATATACCCAAGTGAATGGTCGATACGGGTGAATGATTTATCCGAAACCTTCACGTATTATGTGGAATCGGAGGGGAAACAGACCCGCAAGCGGACACTCTATCTGCCTGATCAGGTTACGGAAACTCCAGTCCAACCCGATGGGCAGGAGAGTTCATCTATCATAGTGGATAATACGGAGGCGGAGACAGAAGGCGTCTGGATAAGGGATACCACGGCTGACAACTATTACTATGATAACTATGTGTATGCCAAATCTACGGCTGGCACAGCGACAAGCAAAATGAGATGGCGGCCTGAACTGCCGGAAAGTGTCACTTACAGTGTGTATTACAAGATCCCGCAAATCACCGCTGCAAGTGAAAATTGGACAACGAATGCCTCATTTACCGTGTATTACAGCGGAGGCTCCGAGACGGTTACTGTTGATGAGACAGCAGCGAATGGTACTTGGGTGCACCTAGGGGATTATCCTTTTGCTGCAGGCGATAGCGGGTACGTGGAACTAACCAATAAGGCCAACAAGTCCAGGGTCGTTGCCGATGCGATCATGTGGGTGGACGCGAACCAGATACCGCAATTGGAGTCTGCTGTAATCCTGTCTGATCGGAACGAGTTGCAGATGACTCAAACCGCACAGCTGAGCGTAACCGGCTATTTGGATAACGGTTTGATCGGTGATCTAACACAGGCCAATGTGCAGTATTTCGTTGATCGTACGGATCTGGCCGAAGTGGATAGCAGTGGCATGTTGACCCTTCTTAATCTCGATGGGAACACGGATCACATAGAGGTATGGGCTACTGTCACGATTGACGGAGTGACCTTAACCACACCTCCTTTGAACATCACGATCAAGGACCTAACGGTTATCGTCGACAGTACAAATACAACTGGGTTATATACGACAGAAGGTTCTTGGAGCCAAAGCAATTTAGCCGGATACAAAATTGGGGTTAAATCCCGTTACTCAACAGTTCAAGGATCATCCGCAACGTGGAAAGGCCAGTTTCCAGAGGGGAAATATACGGTCTCGATCTACAAGCTCGTCCATACGACGGGAAATGATAATAATGTCAAAGTGGAAGTGAAGCATAAGACGGGTACCGAGGTCACCTATATCGATGCAACGGTCGGCTCATCGGGATGGGTTAATCTAGGAACGTTCGACTTTACGGGTGACGGTAGCGAGTATGTCCGGTTAACCAGGGTTACGCCTACAACGGTAGACCCGCCAACGCTTCCTGCGGATATGATCTATACGAGAGTTGACGCAGTTATGTTCGAACGACACTCTGATGGTGCGGAGTTGCTTGCAAATGAGGCGCCAGGTGAACCGACAACTTCTGAAGAATAGCGTTAAAGCTGCATGATTTCATATGTAAGGGTGGGAGCAATAGATTTATATCGCAGACAAAGAAAAGTCACCACCCTCATTTTGTATTAGTATGTAGTAAGCAGACGAATCATTGAATTTCTCGATTTAAATATATTTGTTACATGTGAATACCAAAAGATCTCTTCACTATTGAAGAGATCTTTTGGTGTACAACAACTGGGTGGTGCTGTATTTAAGATTGCTATTTACAAATCTTATTTCATATATTATAGTTATTAAAGATAATCAATATCTGTAATTTGCTCGGAGAAATAATTTCGGTGGTTAGAATAATATATGAACTAAAAAGCCTATAGAAAATCTCCTAAGCAGAACTTGTTGACACCTTAGTCCCACAGGCAGGACTGACACCTATCCCGACGTCAGCTGGAAAAAAACTAAATATTCTTACAAATACGATTATACAAGGAGTATAAAAATGAATCCAAAACTACAAAGAAAAATTGAGCACTTGGAGAATATTGAGAGGTTCCCAGCAGAGGAGTTATTTAAGTTTATACAGCTTAATAAAGAGGACGAACTATTAGATCTTGGAGCCGGTACAGGTTATATAAGCTTTTCTTTTGCTAAATATGTGAAAAAGGTAGTTGCGTTTGATTACGATAATGATATTTTACAGTATCTAGAGGTAAAAGCTAAGGAAAAAGGGATAACCAATATTGAAATGACCGCTGCAAACTTTAAAGAGATGCCATTAGAGAGCGAAAGATTCGAAAAAGCTGTTGCTTCAATCTCGTTGCACGAGGTTCAACCTCTTTCATTGGTGTTGGATGAAATCCACAGAGTTTTAAAAGACAAAGGGATCTTTTTGTGCGTTGAATTAGAGAAGACGGAAATGACTAATGCTCCAAGGGTTTCATCGAAGGAGATGGAGGAAGAAATCGTTAAGGCAGGTTTTTCAGTTATTGATACGCTTCATCCATCAACACAAGTTGCTAATCAACCCGTATATATCATTGTTGCACAGAAGAAGCAGGGTAACTAGTGAATCTTCCTTCAATTGTAGTTGCCATAAGGTACAAAAGGACGGCCAAACCGCCCTTTTGCTACATAATATTAAGTTCTTATTCTGTGACGAGTGACGAGACAAGAAATTTGCCGGTATTCACAAATAACAGAGAGCTGAAAAACTTATCGAATTGATCATAATGGGTGTTATTATAGGTTCTTCTCTCATAAGCGGAAATTTTTACGAATGTCTTTTATTCTTTAAATGAAGATCAACAATCCCCACTTGAGCAGTCTACTTTCCCTACAATAATAAATTTGTTATTTGAGTGATTCCTATGTTGAAGTTTTACGACAGGTCGAAATAGTCATGCATCAACTATTGTCCAACTACAACAAATTGATTTGAAGTTTGGAATAGAAGTAGTGGGACCTTCAGGGCTCCATTACTTTTTATTGTCGAGCGCTTAAAGTAGAATGCATATAGGTTGGGCGAAAATACGAAAATGATCACATTAAACGAAGATAAAAGAGAGGTTCGTACTTATGACAGTGACGTTTAGAAAACTAAGTGAGCTATCGATCGAGGAAAATGTACGTATTTGGAATCTAGGATTCGAGGGCTATTTTATACAGATGGTCATGACGATTGATGCTTTGATGACCAGGATCGTTAACGAAGGACTTTCCTTGGAGAATTCACTTGCTATTTATGTGGATGGTGAACCTGCAGGGTTTGTCATGAATGGATTTCGTGACGTAGATGGAAAGAAAGTGGCATGGAACGGTGGGACAGGTATTGCAACTGCGTTTAGAGGACAGGGCATTGGCAGAACGCTCATGTTAAGAAATCTAGAGTTGTACCGAGAACAAGGCGTGGAACTTGCTATACTTGAAGCGCTGACCCAGAATGAGAGTGCGATCAAGTTATATCAGTATGTGGGGTATGAAATTACGGATCGATTAATGATTTTACAACATACGGGTACAATAGATCCCCAATTACTGAAGCGATCTTTTGCGCATTCCTTTTCTATCACCAAAGGATTGCCCCGTGATGTATATGCGCTAGACTTCTATCGAGGTTTATCTGCTTGGCAGACACAATGGCCTAGCATGAAGGAGGGTGAATCTATAATCATTAGACAAGATGGCGAGCCTTTATGCTATGCATTGTATAAGCGAACATTTGATCAAGAGGGTAAGTTGGTAACCATTTCGCTTTATCAATGTGAGGTCCTTCCTGGGCGGGAAGATGCAGAGGAGATTTATAAGCTTGCTCTCAGTGAACTGTTTGCCCCGTTAGACTATGTTTGCAGACGAGGGACATCTAACCTGCGTAAATCCAATCAACCTCTGAACGATCTATTGCTAAAATTAGGTTTCACAACGAATGTTGAGCAAGTGCTCATGATGCGAAATATGGATCTTAACTAAGATAAAAGAGAAACAGATAGATAATAGTAATGTTGACTTACAAATTTTTTTAGCATTCGTTGAATACATGATACAAGAAATAAAGCAACACACATCATTAAGCAAACAGGACACGATAGAGCAAAAAAACAAGAAGACAGCCGATCACGATCGGCTGTCTTCTTGTTTAACTAACCAACAGGACAGTTGATTGGCAATAGCGTCACTATAGCGAAAAACCGTTAAATAGTGCAGTTTAATCATTGAAATGATTGAGATTTACTACATTTTTACATGTAGTATGAAGATGATTCAGAGTGGAATTATTCATTCCGGAATCACAGAAATGCTTAACTTGTCGTGCTTATGTTTTCTTAATTACATTCCAAGGAAGAGGTGTTGTTCATGAAAAAGTTAATGGATTTTAGAAAGAAAATGTCGGCCGTGTTAATGGCAAGTGGCCTGATATTCGCGATGCTGTTACCCATTCAAGCGTCGGCGGCAGACATTGCTTTTAACGAACCTTTAAACGGAGTGAATCCTAATTTGTTCTATACCTCAGATGGATGGGCTAATGGTCCTGATTTCGGAGTGGGCTGGAAGGCGGTTAACCAGGAATTCGTGAATGGAATTATGGCTTTGCGACTTGACAATGCAGGGTGTCCCGCCAGTTGCTCGGGGAAAAATTATGCTTCCGCTGAATATTCGACCCATGTAAAGTATGGCTATGGCCGGGTTGAAGCGCGTTTAAAAGCGGCTTCAGGAGTCGGTCTCGTCACAAGCCTCTTCACGTATTCCGGGCAAGGAACAGGTACATCCAATGACGAAATCGACATTGAAATTTTGGGCAAAGACACGACGAAGATGGAAACTAATTATTTTACGAATGGTGTAGGCCAGCATAGCACGATCATCAATCTGGGGTTTGATGCCTCGCTCGATTTTCATAATTATGCGTTCGAATGGTCGCCATCATCCATTAAGTGGTATGTAGACGGTAAACTGGTCCACACGGAGAATGGATCACGTGGAACACTTCCGACCAGTCCTGGCTATATTATGGTTAATCTATGGTCGGGCTCGGGACCGGCTGAAATATGGACAGGAAAATTCAATTACCCAGGTATGCCGGTGCGTGCCTATTTTGATTGGATCAAATTTAAATCGGCTAACTGACGTTTCACAGATGGATTTTTTAACTGAATTTACAAATAAGATGAAATAATCCTAATGTAACTCTGTACGATACAAGCAGAAGTTGAAGTCCAGAGAGTTAGAAGTGATAAGGTTTATCAGAAGGACATTAAAGAGTTTACTCTGTAGTGAACTTTTAAAACGCTGTCCCGGGAGTAGTGGCTCTTGGGATAGCTTTTTTATTTACAAAAATGGAATATAGATGGTAGAGTTTTTTACAAGATATGTATTTGTTAGCGCTTACAATAAAATACGTTGTGGGGGGAGTTATGAATGCCATCTATTTTGAGGGAAGAAGTGGTTCAGAAGGAAAAGGTAAAAATGAATAAGAAATATCCAGTTTATATCGGCGACACGATTGGTGTGACTGTCCATTATCAAAAGCTTCATTGGCATAATGTTCTTGAGATTAATTATATCAAATCCGGCACGGGCTACTACATCATCAACGGTCAAAAATTTGATTTCCAGCAAGGAGATGTGTTGCTTATCAATTCGAATGATCTTCACTGCGCTTACGAAACGAAGGATCTTGTCATGACTGTCATTACGTTCGATTCGACCTGGTTTATTCATAATCTCCGATTCGATCCGGAGCTATTCAGCCCGTTCCGCGACATAGACAAACATTACACGAATCTAATCCACCGTGATCATCCGGCCATGGACAGGCTGCGGTCACTTCTTCTTGAACTCCAATTGGAGCATGAGAGGGAGCAGCGTTCCTACACTACCGTTGTATATTCGCTTATACTCCAGTTTCTGACTATAGTAAATCGGGAGTGTCGAATAGAGGGGATTTGCGGTAGTCAACACCTTATCAGTGAGAGGCAGTATGAGAAAATACGTCAGGTGATTATAGTTATGGAACAAAACTTCGCCCATCCATGGACGCTGGAGGAGCTGGCCTCTCTTGTCTATCTCAGTCCTTCAAGGTTCAGCGAAATATTCAAACGTGCGGTCGGCATGCCTCCGATGCTGTACTTGATCCATATTCGACTGGAGCAAGCGGTCATGATGCTGGAGGGAGGTCATATGAAAATAATGGATATTGCCCTGGAATGTGGATTCCGCACGTTGACCAACTTTAATCGACTGTTTAAAAAGCACATCGGCATGACGCCGAAGACTTCACAAAAGCAAAATCCTTAGAAAACAGTAATATAGTGCTATATTTTACTGGTATTAGCAGAGAAATGAACTGGGTCAGGAGATACAATGAAGTGGCAAGCATCTCATGATTATGTCAATAAATCTAACACTAAATTAAAAAAGGGGGATGCCAATGCCGCAAGTGGAAATCAGCAGCAAAACGAAGCCGCTTGCTAAGAAAAGTCACCTGCACCGCTTTCTGAAGCAATGGGATATTCAACTTATGGTGCTTCCGGCCATGATGTTTATCCTGATCTTCAGCTACATTCCCATGTACGGAGTGCTGATGGCGTTTCAGGACTACAGTTTATTCAAAGGGTTTCTGAACAGTCCATGGGTAGGCTTCAAACATTTTGACGCGTTTTTCGGGACGCCGGAGTTTTGGACCATTATGCGGAATACTCTCGTCATTGGCATGCTTAAACTGTGCATCGGATTTCCGGCCCCCATCCTGCTCGCGGTGATGCTCAATGAAGTAGGGAAACATTCTTTCAAAAGAATTGTTCAAACGATCAGCTATTTGCCTCACTTTTTGTCGTGGGTCATCGTATCGGGCTTTGTGATCTCCATCTTGTCTACGGACAACGGCAGCCTAAACATACTGCTGCAGAAGCTGAGTCTTATCGATGAGCCGATTAACTTTCTGTCGGAGCCAAAGTACTTTTGGAGTATTTTGACCGTAACGAATGTGTGGAAGGAGATTGGTTTCTCCTCCATCGTGTATCTGGCGGCAATTGCGGGCATCAATCCCCAGCTGTATGAAGCGGCTTCGATTGATGGTGCGAACCGTCTGAAGCAGATTTTTTCCATCACTATTCCGTCCATTATGCCAATTATCGTTGTGTTCTCTATTCTGGCTATCGGTAATTTCCTAAATGCAGGATTTGAGGACATATTGCTGCTGGGAGGCAATCCGGTTTTGCGAGATGTCAGCGACGTGCTAGACACCTATGTATATCGTATTGGCATTCAGAACAGCCGATACTCCTACGCAACGGCGGCAGGGCTGTTTAAGGCCATCATCAGCGTTGTGTTATTGTCCGGAGCCAACTATTGGGCTCGTCGATCGGGGAACAGCCTTTGGTAGGAGAGAAGGGGGAGAGATACACATGAGGCTGTCGAATGGGGATCGATGGTTTGTTGGCATAATTTACGTCTCATTGGCTTTGTTTACATTTATTGCGTTATATCCGTTCTGGAACGCTGCCGCCATTTCATTTAACTCCGGGACAGATACGATGCAGGGCGGCATTACATTCTGGCCGCGTGAATTCACGCTTGAAAATTATCATGTGGTGTTTAAGGATGAGCGACTGATTGACGGTTTCATCATCTCGGTGCTCCGAACGTTGGTGGGTACACTGCTCTCCATTGTGGCAACAGCCATATTAGCTTATGGCATTTCTAAACGTGAATTGATGGGTCGCAACTTTTATATGGTAACTTGTATCATAACGATGTACTTCAGCGGCGGACTTATACCCAACTACTTGCTCATTCGGGAGCTAGGTCTGATGAACTCTTTTTGGGTTATGGTCATACCAGGCATTATCAGCGTGTGGAATATGATTATATTCCGGACGTTCTTTAAGGGTATCCCGCCCGGGCTTGAGGAGTCCGCTCGTATCGACGGTTCCTCTAACTGGGGGGTATTCATCCGAATCGTACTTCCTTTATCGGGACCGGTCATTGCTACGCTGTCGCTGTTTACGGCAGTGTATCACTGGAATGATTGGTTTGCGCCAAGTATCTACATATCCAACACGGATCTTCTACCCATTCAAACTAAGCTTCAGCAGATACTTAATGCCAATATCATGATGGAACAGATGCAGAACATGGATGCTGCTGCACAGGGCCGGATGAGCGCGATAAAAACCGTAACTACCAAATCGTTGTCCATGTCGACGATGATGGTGGCAACCATTCCGATCCTCTGCGTCTATCCATTCGTACAGAAATATTTTGTGAAGGGTGTATTAATCGGTTCTTTGAAGGAGTAATTCAAGCAAATCCCGGCCAAGGCTTTAAGCGTCCGCTTTGACCATAGATGAATCGCGAAGGGAGCACTCATAATGAAAAAAGGGGAAAAGAACCTTCTCTCTGGCTTGTCAGTCACACTTATCATTGTCATGGCTTTAATGGGATGTTCGGGTTCAGGAGGTAATACTGCAAGCCAAGAGAAGAATTCCCCAGTCTCAGGGGATACCTTTGTACTGGGAGAGAAACCGCTGGAGTTCTCATTTTACGGCCATTATGACTGGTACACAATGCCGGATTGGGGTAAAGATGCTGCGACGAAGTGGATCAAAGAGAATAAAAAGATCGACGTCGTGCCGATCAGCTCCGGTGGCGTCGCCAAGAACAAGCTCAGTACCATGATCGTCGCCGGTGAACTGCCGGATGTTATATGGATGGATCGTGGAGCGGATGTCGAAAAGCTCCGTTCTGAGGGGATGTTGGTCCCGTTCGATGATTATCTGAATAAATACCCCAATCTGAAAAAGTGGGCTGGGGAGTCTACACTCGAATTGCTTCGCTCACCTGACGGTAAGCTATATCAGTTCCCTAACTGGTATACGACGCAGCCAAACGGCAACGCAGGATATCTTGTCAATAAGAAGATTTATGAGGAACTCGGCTCGCCGAGCCTTGAAACACCAGAGGATCTGTACGTCTATTTGAAGCAAGTGAAGTCAAAGTATCCAGATGTCGTTCCGCTGGAGGTTGGTCAAACTGCTGCAGGAGTGGACATCATGGTATCTGCGTTTGCAGAAAATCGCCCACATACATTCAACAGTATGATCGCCGTTCCACAAAGGGATCAACTCGTATCGCTGTTCACGGATCCTGTCTATCGTGAGCTGCTGCAGTATATGAGCCGTCTGTACCGTGAAAAACTTGTCACTCAGGATGCCTTCACACAGAAGCTGGAGCAGGTCGAGCAGAAGGTTATAAACGGCAAAGTAGCCATTTATGTGGCGTCCAGTCCCACCGAGTTTGGCTCCAAGGGCAACAATCTGCTTAAAGCGCAAGACCCGGATGCTGGTTACATCATGGTATGGCCTGTACACAAAGCGGAGTTGGATCGCAACAAGATTTTCCCGGGTGATTATAAACAGCTAGGCTGGAATGTCAGCGTCATTACGAAATCGGCCAAAGATCCAGAGGCCATCTTCGCCTTCCTGGATTGGTTCACAGGTCCTGATGGCCAACGTACGATCATGTGGGGGCCAGAAGGATTATATTGGGATGGAACGGACGAGGAGGATATGCCGCTGTTCACCGACAAATTCACAAGCGATGCTAAAGGTCGTGATGAGTTGATGAACGCAACGGTCAACTTTCAATGGAACGGAAACACGGTCTATGTGGATAATTCTAAGATGAAATTCGAGTCTACCCTTCCGCCAGAGAAGCGGAATTTTGAAACGTACTGGCAATCGGAGATTACGTGGAAGACGCAGATGAACACAACGGAGTTCGCCAATCTGGATCCTGCAAGCGATTCGGAAGAAGGCATTATTGCACAGCGCGTGTTTGAGATCTATGAGCAAGTTAGAGCTAAAGCGATAAGCTCCACAACTTCGGATCAGGAAGTGCTTTCGCTTCTGGATAAGGCTGAGGCGGATGCGCAAAAATCTGGTTATGACAAGTTGTTGAAGTACAAAACAGCGAGATGGCAGGAGAATAAGGCGAAAATGGCAGCAGCGAAATAAAAGTCATGGCTGGAGCAGTCCTTTCGTTAAGATTTTTGCGCGAAGCTTTCGCCCGAAAGTCTTGGCTGGCGGCTTCATTAGCCGGGCGATATAGGAGAGATCACACTTGAATTATTACTTGGGAGTAGACGGTGGAGGAAGCAAGACATTGGCCGTCGTGGCGGACGAAACGGGACGAATATTAGGCAGGGGAATCAGCGGCTGCGGCAATCATCAGCTTGGTGCTGCCTTTGCAGAGAAAAATATAACTCAGGCCGTTGATGAGGCTTATGCACAGGCGGGGCTTGGCAAAGAGAATATCACTTACGCTACATTCGGGCTTGCGGGAGCCGATCGTGAGGCGGATTTCCGCATATTACGGCCAATAATAGGCGCAATGGGTTTAAAGAAATATCGTATCGTATGCGATACTGTCATTGCCATGAGAGCCGGTACAAGGCAGACGGATGGGGTCGTCCTTATATGCGGAAGCGGGACGAATGGATATGGTGTTAACGTTGCAGGCGAGGAGGTTCAGATCGGAGGCTTCGGTTATGAATTCGGCGATTTTGGCGGAGGCGGTGAACTGGCCGTCGAGGTGTTTCGGACAGTCATTCGTTCATGGGAAGGTAGGGAGCAGCCAACTACATTGACGTCGCTTACATTGAAGGCGCTTACCTTCGAAACCGTGGAAGAGATGTACCACCGTTTTTTGGACGATGGAAGAAGGGCACCACATACTTTGGCGAAACTGCTGTTTCAGGCTGCGCCTGGGGATGAAGTCGCAAGAAAAATATTGGAGAAGCAAGGTTTGGAGCTGGGGAAAGTCGCCAGTGCGGTTATTCATAAACTTGGCATGGGCAATGATTCTTTTGATGTTGTATTGGCTGGCAGCGTGCTAACTCGTGGAGAAGGAGATTATGTGGTTCGGTATATCGAGTCTCAGGTTACTACAGCAGCACCGAAGTGCCGATTGCGAATCTTGGCCCTTGAGCCAGTAGCGGGTGCCATCCTGCTCGCAATGGATGAGAACGGGGTGAAACCAGATTCCACTGTGTATGACCAATTGCACCAAGCACTTGCCGTAAAGGAGAGAAATGTGAAATGGGCACTGGATTAAAGGTCGCTGTTATTGGGGGAGGCTCTTCCTATACCCCTGAGCTGATTGAAGGTTTCATCCGTCATTATGATAGTTTTCCGGTTAAGGATATCGTACTGGTGGATATTCCGGAAGGTCTTCACAAACTCACCGTTGTTGGCGGGCTGGCGAAGCGAATGGTTGAACGAAGCGGACTGCCGATTAGTATTACTTTAACTTTGGATCGCAAGGAAGGACTGCGGGATGCCCATTATGTATCTACACAGATGCGAGTAGGGTTGTTGGAGGCCAGAGCATGGGACGAAACGATCCCGTTGAAATATGGAATGCTTGGGCAGGAGACGACCGGAGCCGGGGGAATGATGAAGGCTCTGCGTACCATACCTGTACTCTTGGAAATATGCAAGGATATGGAGATGTTATGTCCTGACGCCTGGCTACTTAATTTCACGAATCCGTCCGGAATGGTAACGGAAGCCATCATGAAGCATTCCAGCATACGTTCCATCGGTTTATGCAATTCCCCAATCGCCGCCTACAAGTGGCTGTCTGCACTTTATCAGGTGCCTGAGGAACGCATCTTTTGCGAGTTTGTCGGGTTAAATCATCTGCACTGGATCAGTCGGATCGAGATTGATGGAGAGTCCAAGCTGGAGGAGTTGTTGGACGCAGGGGGGAGCTACTCGGCCAGTAACGTGCCGCAGCTTGCTTGGAACGCGACGCTGATTCGGGCGATTGGCGCTATTCCGTCCTATTATCTGAAATATTATTACCTTCACCGTGAGATGTTGGCGGAGCAGCAGGCTGCCGCAGCCATAGGGGAGACGAGGGCTGAGATGGTCAAGCGCCTTGAGGATGAACTATTTGAGATTTACAAGCGTCCAGAGCTAGTGGAGAAACCGAAGCAGCTGGAGCAACGTGGAGGTGCCTATTATTCCGAGGCGGCTGTTAATCTGATGAAGGCGATTCATACGGATAGCGGAGAGGTTCTAACGCTAAACGTCATGAACGGCGACACTCTGGACTTTTTGCCGGAGGATTCCAGTATCGAAGTGAACTGCGTTGTGACGAAGAAAGGCGCTGTTCCGGTACCGATTACACAAATACCGGATGCCGCAGTCGGCCTGATTCAAGCGGTGAAGACCTATGAGAGTCTGGCCATCGAAGCGGCGGTTTCGGGAAGTAGGGAGAAAGCACTGCTCGCTCTTAGTTCACATCCGTTGACCGATTCGGTGTGTATCGCAGAAGCGATGCTGAATGAAATGCTGGAGCAGAATCGTAATTATTTGCCGCAGTTCTTCCATGGGAGGTAAGGGAAGTAAGTAATGTAAAGAATATTAATGAACAAGAATATGACTTAACCCTAGGTCAGCTTTAACTTATTAAGATGTCAAGATGTTCATAAATCTCCTTAATTATCAATGTATTGATATTGCAACAGAAAGCATGAATTTGCCTTTAAATTCGTTTAATAAACATAAGAGGGATAGAAATCAGATGATTTCTATCCCTCTTATGTTTCCCAATAACAGTATCTATTCAGATTTAATTTGTAGTTAGACTAACCTGTCATAAGCTACAGCATAATCTTTCTTAAAGAGGTACTTTCTTTTCAGAAAGACAAGCTTGACACGCTAAGTTTTGAACATCCAGCATTGGTGGTTGTCCATACATACGTGCATATTCCCGACTAATCCAAGGATGATCCACAATTCTCCCTTCGCATCTGTTTTCACGAGAAAAGGTCGGTTTTTATTATTGAACGTTTTTAATGTATAGGTTTGATCTGCAGAGGTGCTCTTTGATAAATTTCCGAGCACTTCTGCTAAAATTACTGATTTCCCTTGGTGGGTTGCGTTCACACGGGATGAAATCACAGATGGGTTGTGCTACCGGATATCAGATGAAAAATCTTCAATAAACCTTCCTGAAAGAGTAGCATAAGTTGCTGCTAACAGAAAAATTACGCGTTCACAAATTGCTCTTGCATGGTTGGTTCAAAAGGATGAGGTCACAGCACCAATAATCGGTTCGAACAAAATTAGCCATTTCCAAGATGCGGTTTCAACGTTATCGGTTAAATAACGCCTGAAGAAATTACAATTTAGAAGAACTTTATATACCGCATCCAGTAGTATAAATTGGATATATATCCTTTACTAAGATACGGTTCTGAATCGGAACAGAGGTGAGATGGTTCATTAATCACGAAGTATGCCTTTTCCTTTGGAAGGAACATTATCCACCAGTAGAAGAGGTGAATTACCCAGACTTTGCACGTATCAATGAATTGTCTTTAAAAAAGTTGGATTTACACATAATTACATAATGCAAGTTCTCCCGTTCATTTTCTAATTCGAAATGTATCACTTGACTTTGCAGATATCAAACTAACATGATAAGTAGAGTTATGCATTTGAGATGTTAGTCCCATAATGGAGGAAACAGAATGAGAAAGCCTATTCACATACTTATTTGTGATGACAATTCAACAGTACACGAAACGATTGGCAGTTATTTGACTTCAGAAGGAATGTCATTCACCTCAGCCTATAATGGAAAAGAGGCACTGATATACGCTCGGAACAATCAGCCGGATCTAATCTTATTGGATATTATGATGCCTGAGATATTCGGAACCGATGTATGTAAAGAAATTAGAAAGGAAAGTTCTGTGCCAATTATTATGCTTTCTGCAAGAGGAGATGAGTTGGATCGGATTATTGGACTCGAAATTGGTGCAGATGATTATATTGTGAAGCCTTTCTCACCAAGAGAGGTAGTAGTTCGAATAAAAACGGTTTTACGGAGAGTATTACCTGAGTTAACCGTACTCTCTAAACAAAACAACATTTTTGAATATGAACAGCTCCGAATTGATCTGAACGGATACGAATTGTCTGTCGATGGTCAGCTAATACCAGCAACACCAAAAGAAATTGAAATTTTGTATTTACTTGCTACAAATGCTGGAAAGGTACTAAGTAGGGAACATATCTTATCCAAAGTGTGGGGATACGACTATCTTGGAGATACTCGCGCTGTCGATACACATGTCAAACGCCTTAGAAAAAAGCTTCCTGAAAACAATAACGGGTGGACTCTGAAATCAATTTATGGAATCGGATATAAATTTGAGGTGCACTCATGAAGCCTTCTTTACTAAAAAGAATGTTTGTTTCAATCGCTTTCATTCTTATATCCGTATTCTTGATTGCATTACTCATTGGAAGGGCATTCTTGGAATCCTATTTTATCGAAAACAAGCTATCGGAACTTCAGCCACAGATGGAAATAATTGCAGATGATATCGGAACTAATGGCTATTCATCTACTCGTTTGTCTGAATTAGGTTTTATTATTAAGGCTTATGATTTGCATTCAAAAGAAATGGATGCTTTTACTGATCAGTCCTCCTTGTCCAGAAAAGAAAGGAAACTAAATCTCCCTTTCACTGAGGAGGATATACAGCAGGCAATCAAACCGTATGTCAGTAAAATTCTTTCAGGTGGTCAAGTCGCAATTATCACAAACCTTGAAGTCTTTGGAGGTGACTCGATTCTCATCGGTCAACCCATCCGTAGTGAAGGCCATTTGATTGGCGGACTCTTTCTAATCAAATTGGTCTCGGACTATTCGAGTGCACAAACCGGATTTTATTTTACGATTATACTCACAGCTAGTTTGGCACTAATCCTGACGCTCTATATTATTTATCGAGTTATCCGTTCCATGATTAATCCGATTCTAGATATGACCTCATCCTCCGAAGCTATGGCTAGAGGAGAGTATGGCGTCCGGGTTCAGGAAACAGGTTATGGTGAACTGGGAGACCTCGCCCGATCTTTGAATATCCTTACCTCCCAATTAGAGCAGAATCATCAGGCTTCCCTTAAACTGGAACAGGTACGCCGTGATTATGTGGCGAATGTGACGCATGAGTTACGAACGCCGCTCGCTTCTATTCGGGCGATGAGTGAAACGTTATGCGATAATATGTTGGTTGACGAAGAGGGCAAGCAGCGATTCTATCACTCTATCCTTCATGAATCATTAAGTCTTCAACGTCTTATCAATGATATGCTCGAACTGTCCAGGTTGCAGTCAGGATCTTCGGCCATCCAAAAAGTGAACACTAGTCCAGCCCAACTTATGGAACGATTAAGTACCCGATTTACCGTTTTGGCTGAAGACATGGATATTCGCTTCACGATAACGGAAAACGCTTATCATATGCCAGATTTTTTCGGACATGAAGATCGAATCGAGCAGGTATTCACGATTCTTTTGGATAATGCTTTTAAGTTCACTGAGCCTGAAGGCAAGGTCACTATCGATGCAAACTGGGATGATACTTGTATCTATCTCTCTGTGACAGATACAGGGATGGGAATCGATATGGAGGATCTTCCTTACGTCTTCGAACGTTTCTATAAGTCAGATAAATCCCATGCAGGACCAGGAACAGGATTAGGATTATCTCTGGCTAAGGAAATTCTAACCCAATTGAATGAATCCATTTCGGTCGAGGCTACAGGGACAGGTACTCGCTTTATTTTCACTTTGCATCGGAGTATCAAAAGTTGAATAGGTGTTTGAGCTTTTGAACAAATACATGAAGTAAATGCTTGTTTAGGTCGGCCTTCCCCAGAAACGGACTGGGGAAAGTCGCCCTATTTTTTTGCAATGAAATTTCAGTTGACTCCTAGCTTCGATATTTAGCCACCCTCACGCCACTTTTTCGCCACATTGTTTTGCTAAATTAGGAAAAGGAAAGTTACCTACCATCTCAAATTCAAAAGGAGAATGTATATGAAAACTAAAAAATGGGTTGCTTCATTGCTTGCTCTTGCTCTGATGAGTATGCCGCTAGTTAGCGTAGCCAGTGCGGCAACAAGTACAGAGAACAAATTGTACAGCTTGGATTTTGACACAACGAATTACACGGAGAAGAGCCTAACTTATAACGGTCAAACGATTAAATACCGTGCATATGAGAAGATCGTATACGTGCAGCGTCCGGTTGACACCCAATATGAAATTATGAATATTTATGTCCCAGAAGAATACTTTGAAGGAGGAACGATTAACAACTACACAGCGGACACGGCCCCTATTTACTTCCCTAATACTGTTGCGGGTTACCTTCCTGGTACACCTGGAAGCCCGGGACAAGGAATGGGAGGGGGAGAAAATGCAATCGTTGCACTCTCCAAAGGTTATGTCGTGGCCGAACCCGGAGCACGAGGTCGTACAACACAAGATGAAGATGGCACATATACAGGAAAAGCGCCTGCCGCTATTGTCGATCTAAAAGCTGCGGTTCGCTATCTGCGTTATAACGACGAAGTTATGCCTGGAGACGCCGAGAAGATTATTTCCGATGGTACCAGTGCTGGAGGTGCAATGTCTGCATTGCTCGGTGCAACAGGCAATGACGCGGATTATGAGCCTTATCTAGAAGAATTAGGTGCGGCCGATGAGCGTGATGATATTTATGCATCAGCCGTATACACGCCAATTACTGACTTGGAGCACGCAGATATGGCTTATGAGTGGCAGTTTAACGGAATTAATACAGTTACACCAAGAACATTTGGACTTGCTGCAGGACAGGGTGGACCCCAAACATCAGAAGACGGACTGCCTGAACTTTCGGAAGGTGACTCGCCTGAACTCCCAGAGGGTGGATTACCTAAAGGTGGGATGCCTGGAGGAATGGGAGGAAACAGTACCCCCACTAAATTGACCGAAGATGAGATTAAAGTTTCTGACGATCTGAGCGCCATGTTCCCGTCATATTTAAACAGCCTGGGTCTAACAGCACCGGATGGAACGGCATTGACGCTAGGATCCGATGGCAATGGTACTTTTAAGGAATATGTTAAATCCTATGTCATTGCATCGGCTCAAAAAGCATTGGATGAGGGTATTGATCTGTCCGACAAAACTTGGATTACCATTGAAAATGGCACAGTATCGGATATCGATTTCGACCAGTATATTACCTATCTAACAAGAATGAAGTCACCATCTGCCTTTGATGGATTAGATTTGGGTAATGGAGAAAATCAGTTATTTGGAACGGATACCATTGATAATCAGCACTTCACAGAATACGGCATGGAGAATGATACAGCAGGGGGTACAATGGCGGATTCAGAACTTATCAAAATAATGAATCCCCTTAATTATATCGATACCGAAGGAGCGGATACTTCAACATACTGGCGGATTCGTTTCGGTACCAAAGATAGCGATACTTCTCTTGCGGTTTCGACAATTCTCGCAACGACACTGCAAAACAAAGGATACAATGTGGACTTCGCGATGCCTTGGGATGTCACGCATAGCGGTGATTATGACTTGGAGGAGCTGTTTGCATGGGCTGACCAGATTGTTGCAAAGTCCTCGAGTGAGTCTGATGATGATCAATCAAAGACATCTGACAATATCACCGTTAAAGTCAACAATGAGGATGTAGCTGCTTCAACTTATGAGCATGATGGAAGTGTTTATCTGAAGCTAAGAGACTTGGCGATGGCTGTTGCTGGGTCAGACAAGCAGTTTGAAATCACTTGGGAGCCGACTAAAAAAACGGTAAACCTGGTTTCAGGCAAATCTTATACGCCAAATGGCGGGGAACTTGCCGGAACAACCTCTTTGGCTTCTGAACAAGTCACGTCAAAAGCATCCACGATTTACTTGGATGGCCAACAAGTTCAATTGACAGCATACATGGTTCAGGGTAATAACTATGTGAAGCTAAGTGAAGCAGCTAACCTATTGAACTTGGATTTGGTGATTGATAGCACTACAAATACCGTGACAATTAACACTTTGGAAAACTAACATTGATATATTTGAAATGAATGAAAAAAGGAAGCCCAAGTAATTGAGGGCTTCCTTTTTTCTGAAATGTTTACTTTTATCCGGATTGCTACGAGGTCAAAAACCTAACATTTGAAAATCATACCATTACTTTTCGATGTATATTATTATCGAGACCGTAAATGTTCGCTGCGTAAAGTCCGTTTTGCCGACCATAGCCTCCAACCCGTAAGTACTGCGGCTACTAAGCAGATTGAAGCGGAGGTCATGAAGACCACGTGCATGCCTGATAGAAAAAGATCGGGGCGGTCCGGCACAAGTCCTGTAACCCTACGACCAGCCAAGTTGCTCATAACGCCAAACAGGGTGGTAGTAGCAACCGTAATTCCCACGACCATGCCCATATTGCGGACGAGCGAGTTAATACTGCCTGCAATTCCGAGTTGGGTTTTGGGGACTTTTGACATTACCAACGAGTTGTTCGGTGATTGAAACAAACCGCTACCGAGACCGAGCATACCGATCCAACTCCCAACCAGAATAATAGAACTGCCGCTATGGAGTCGAGCAAGTCCGACTTGAGCGATGACCATCACAACGAGTCCTGCGAAAGTGAGCAGTTCGGAACCAATTTTGTCCGATAATGCGCCACTGAGTGGAGCTACGATTACCATGACAATCGGAAACAGCATAAGCAAGAGCCCAGCGTGGGAGGGTGTAAGATTCAAAATACTTTGCGTATAGAACGGTGCGATGATGTTAAAACAAAAGTTGGCCACAAATACCAGAAAGCCGCATAAAATGCTTAAGCTGAACAGCGGATTTTTAAACAGGTCGAGCTTTAGCATGGGTTCTGGATTACGAATCTCAACGAAAAGGAAAATAACAAAAACAATGGCGGAGATGATTAACGCAGCGACGATCCGCATATCCCCATAACCGACCTGCTGCCCGAGCAGTAGACCTGAAAATAAAGCTATGATAAATAAAGGGAATAGCAACCCCCCGGCCTTATCGATACGCACCTTCAGTTTGGTACGATCAGCAGGAAGTACCTTCCACCCAATCGCAATCGCGATCAGTCCAACCGGGATATTTACCAAAAATATGTACTCCCAACCCAGTCCGGATACGATAATACCGCCGAGGCTCGGTCCAGCAATGCTGCCAAGCGAGACAAATGTACCGATCAGCCCCAACGCTTTTCCCCGTTCTGTTGTTGGGAAGATGTCTGTAATGATGCCCTGGCTGTTGGCCATCGTCATCGCTGCGCCCAAGGCTTGGAGTAGTCGTGAACCCAGGAGAAACGGCAGGCTGAAGCTGAGCCCACATAGAAGGGAACCAACCGTGAAAATAATCATACCCCATTTGAACACTTTTATTTTACCAACGATGTCTCCGAGCTTGCCGAAAAAGAGGATCGCTGCACAAATGGTCATCAGGTAAGCGGTGACTATCCACTCCGCTTCAGCTACTGTCAGATCCATCCGCTTCGCGATAACAGGCAGAGCAATATTGACGATACTGCCGTCGAGCGTCGACATAAATGTAAATAAATTCAGGACTATCAGGATGATCCAACGTCTTTTCTGGATTACTGGGTCATCTTGATAAGTAATGAAACGATTCTCGTCTTCCAGTTTCACTAAATAATCACTCCTTACTATCGTCAAAATCAATTAGTTGCATTAGCAACTAATTTGGTTTTGATTATACTTGAAGTTAGTTGCGTACGCAACTTGCATGAGGTAAAATTTTTGGATACAAAAGATCTTAAGGAGGTACTGGATTGAAGAAACCTTCGATTGGCAAAATGTTGTCCTACATTCATCGTATTAACCAAAAAGAATTGGCTAGCATATTAAAACCATTTGATATCGGCGGTGGCGGGCACCACAATTATCTTAAAGCCATCTTGTCGAATCCCGGGCTCAACCAGGACCAGCTCACAAATGAAGTGAAGTTCGATAAAGCGACTACGACCCGTTGCGTCAAGCAGCTAGAGGAGGCGGGATACGTTTACCGTTCGGTGGACTCTCGCGATCGTCGTTCTTACCTGCTTTATCCAACGCAAAAAGCGAAAGATTTCGAACCTGTGCTGAAACGGATTTTGGATGAGTTCAGCCTTCAGATGACGAATAGTTTGTCCGAAAGCGATAAACAGCAGTTTGCGGACCTGCTCAAAAAAATTTACGACAGCAAACAGGGTTAGATGATCAAGGTCATAGCAACTGACGAGGATATTACCGGAAAAGAATGGATCATAACCATGACGTGGTATCTGGAAATTGCCCGAGTGAATGCAATCATGATTCCGGCTCTGTCACTCGCAGCCGCGATTTGCCTGATAACCAGTAAACCAAGAACGGCTGAGACAATAAAACATTGAATCGATCAAGGATCCTGCAGGTACACTTATAATCGTAGCTATCGAAATGCGTCCTGTGGATATAGCTACTGCCTGCGCCATTTTGTGTTTAAACACCAAACGAGACCTGTTGCAATAGAGATAGCCTAAAATCTGCCCGCACTAAATCCTAAAAGACTTTGCTTGAGTTGAGCTTCTGGCGATAAGGTATTATGCATGATGCAAAGTATTCTTCGAATTCAACAAAACTATGTATCTTCATTATCGTACTCAACATGAATTCAAACACAACACCACGAATAAGTGTCTCAGTATTTTGATTCCTCCGTCTCTTTTATTCCCTTTACATAGCAGCAGTTGATTCAGCTACATTGTGTTTCTTTGTAAGCGGCTTTTTCCTCAATGTTCGATCATATAAATAAGGTTTTCCGTGATATTCCTATGCATTCTTTTGCTTCTCCTTTTTATGTATATCAACTTTTATCTCCAAATTAGCAACATGACTCTGGAATTCCGAAGCAATTCGTTTACATCTCGCCGCAAGCTATTCTTGAAGCGATGAAAAACTTGGGAACAGTCATTATGTCTGCAGCGGTTATTCTGGGCGGTACGTTTGCGGTAATGCTCCCTTCTGGCGTAATGTCACTCCTGCAGATTGCAACAATTGTGCTTTGTGGACTGTTTAATATACACTTTGCTCATGCTGTCGCTATTCATTCCCGTTATGGTCCGTTCGTTCGGGCCAGCGAACTGGTGGCCTTTCATGGGCCGCAGGACGAATGAGGAGCAAGAGTGTCGTGCACGCGACGGGAATCAGCTGAAGGAGCAGCATGTCTCCCATGATTCCATACACTAAATAAATAGAAAAGGATTTACCTAGGGCATGTATCAACGGCTCGGAGGTAATCCTTTTGTTTAACGCTGCTCCTCATAAAGCATTTAGAATTTTGACTAGTTCCTGTTTTCAATCTATACTATAGCTAGTTTCAATATAAGGGGGAAGTATCAAGTGTCTGCTGTTGTTCTTAGCTAGTTAATTGCATTAGGTTTATTTCATTTAAATTGCAGAAATCCGCTTATTTAAGTGGTTTATTTTTTCGTGTAATAAAATGGAATAACCCTTGCATTAGTTAAGAACATGGGACATCAACTACTTCTAGTTGACTGCGGAACCGTGCTCTCATGCATGGTTTTTTTACATTATGCCTATTTTTACAAGTGTCATTTGTTTGACATTCGGTTGAATTGGACATTATGTTATCCGTTAGTCAATTCTCTACAGAGGCTGAAGATGAACAATTTGTTCATTTTCTGCCCTTTTTTTGTTTTGAAAAATAATGAGGAAGGAAGTGAACTCGAAGGCACGTCGGACACCTATTTGCTTGAGATTTCTTAGGAGTTCAAAAAATTGCTCTATTGAGTAACTTATATTAACTAGATTGGTAGGTAGATTAATTTGGAACATAATATGATCATAATTGCTCAAGGTTTAGCTGAAGAACTACAACGTGGAAAAATACGTCATCTAGAGCAAGGGTATATGACGGATGCTGAACGTGGGTGGTCTGGTGCGGATGTACGTCGTATAGAGGTTACTTATGAAAATGGTCAAAAGGAGAGCGTAATATATAAAGAGGCTGCCCTAAAAGAACGCATGGCAATGAAAACGTTAACTGACCAGGGCCATCAGAACACGCCCGCCACTTTTTCACTAGATCTAGAAACAGATGAGCCTAGATGGATGGCGATAGAAGATCTGGGTAGTGTTAAATTTCCTCCGCCTGGCGTAGACTGGTCGCCAAGAGTTGCGGAGGCATTAGCTAGAATCCATGCCCTTAATATGCATAGAGGATCGGAGATGCTGTGGCTCCCCCATGCTGACCGTCATTATTGGGAAAATTATTTAGTTACACAAGTGTCTGTGGACCATTTTCAAACGCTTATAGAGCAGAACCCCGAATTTTACAAGGAATTTGGCGCGTATCTGCCATTACTACGTGAAAAAGCCAATGCTTTTTCACGTGATATGGTGGCTTTGTATGATGAGAAGGAAAGCCTGACTCTTACGCATGGAGATTTGCAATCCGTAGACGGTTCCCACATCCATTATTACAAAGGAAAACCCTATTTTATTGATTTCGGATGGTGTTATTATGCGCCCTTTTATATTGATCTGGCTAGTTATTTTAACCTTGAGGATGCCAAAATTTATTACAAGGAATTAATTGCGAACGGTATATCACTCAGCTATGATGATTTTTATGAAAGATTGAGGGCAGCATTTCGTTACTCTGGGTTGATATACTTATATCCCAGTATTAGACAATGGTCTCTCGGGCCTACTGAACTAACGGGTAAACGTCTGCTTCATATGTTGAAGATTATACTTACAGGCGAGTTTCCAGAGCGTAGGATTGATTACTCTAGCAAGCTTTTCTCAGAGCTGCTCAATGAACATAAGAACGGTACACTTCATAAGCTCAATTAAATTGTTTCATCATGAGATTGCTATTTAGTAGTACGTTTGCGTCCCAACAAGCGGGGAAGCTACGGCACTCTCATCAAGATGAAGCTTCAGTCACCTTTTTACTTCTCCAAAAAAGCTGCCAATTCGGCAGCTTTTTTTGTTTTAAACTTGGCAAGTAAGCCTTTCTTAATCATATAAAGAAAGGTACTGAGAATTTAACGGCTATCGAGTCATTCAAATCTGTTAAAAGAATGGAAATCAGTTTAGTGGAAATTAATCATGAATTTCTTCATGGCTGATGTTTAAGTTTATTTTGTTGGTTAGCATTTTTCTTAATATCATCTCTGACTGATATAAATCTTCTTTTTGTTTTTCGATTTCGGCTAGTTTACTATATAGCAGCTTAATTTTCTTATCGATCGAAATATCATCACCATTACTGGATTGAATCTCGGTGATTTCCTTCAGGGAGAAGCCTACAGAATGAACTGTTTTGATCATTAACAGATGCTCAATTACATCGGATGAATAATTTCTATAAGTGTTATCGTCTCTGTCTATATATTTCTCAGGAAGCAGATCTTGTTTCTCATAAAACCTGATTGTTGAAACAGCTACTCCAGTTGCTTTGGAAACTTCACTGATTTTCATGAGGGCACCTCAAAATTTTGTCTTGACCCTGAACATTACTTCATAGTTTATGATCGGGCAGTTGTATTGGGTGGGGGGGAGTCACCGGTATAGCCTGGGAAATCGGAATGCTAACAGGCTTACTCCATGAAGGGATCAATTTAGCAGATGCAGACGCAATTTATGGAACATCTGCTGGTTCATTTGTTGGAGCTGCACTAGCATCTCATTATGATTTAAATAAACTCTATGCATCTCAATTAGTGCCAAATACCGCTGAAGTCAATGCTTCAACTGACATTTTAACTACGTTTTTATGGTTTAGGGCTGTTCTATTGGGTGGAAGCAAACCTAAAAAAACAGGAAAAATGTTTGGAGATATTGCTAAAAGGCACCCCTCTAAAGTTACACAAGAAATGCGGCGATCCGTTGTGAAATCCAGGCTTGTAACAACCGAATGGCCGTCCAATTTAAATGAGACTGCAATCAATGCGACGACAGGTGACCTTCATATACTGAATAAGGATTCGGGCGTTTCTCTGTTGGATGCCGTATCTGCAAGTGGTGCTGTTCCAGGAATCTGGCCGTTTATAAGCTTTGGCGGGCAAGACTGGATTGACGGTGGAATGGTATCAAGCACAAACGCTCATCTAGCAAGCGGTTTTAATAAAGTTATCGTGTTATCACCTATGCCTAATACACATGGATTTATTCCAGGTGTTAAGAATGATGTAGCGAAATTGCAAAAAAGTGCAATGGCCTCACTTATTATACCGGATGGAAACAGCATTGTAGCCATGGAAAAAAATCGTTATGATCCAACTTTTGCACCATCATCGGTGAAAGCTGGTTACGAGCAAGCTATACAAGAAGCCCCAAGTATCCGTGAAATCTGGGAATGATTTTCCGAAGATGGTGAGCATGCCTTTATATTGATTTTATAGCACAGATGCTTACGATGATGTGTAGTCTTTTGTTTTATTGTAAACGCTATGTCTATAATAATTTAATACGAGGGGAGGAGAAGTCGATTCGTTATTTATACGAGTTTATACAGAACCAGGACGACCTACCTATGAAGCTCTTTGTAAACAGCGTGAAACATGTTGATTTTCATTGGCATAAGGAAGTTGAAATTGTGTATGTCCTTCAAGGTTCAATCATCATGTATCTGGATCAAAAGCAATATACGCTTCATGAAGATGATGTAATCGTGGTAAATAGTATGTCTGTCCATAAGATTGAACGGACCAATCAAGACAATGTACTTCTGACATTGCAGTTCGGTCCGGAATTGCTGAACACTAATGCGTTTATTTCCTGCAATTCTGCTCTGAATAATGATGAGGATAAATTACGTTTAACTAGCATCAAACAAAACCTCGCTCAAATGGTATGGGAAATCAACAAAAAAACGAAGGGTTATCGAAGCTACACGATAGGCAGACTGCAGACGTTATGTGGATGCCTTTTGCGATATTTTTCCGATGGGTCGAATCTGGATGTAGAAGAGAGCAGCAAGGAGTACGATTATAAAAGACTGAACAGGGTCCTTGCGTACATTGATAGCCATTACAGTGAGAAGATTACGCTGCAAGACATGGCTGCTTCCGAGCATTTGAGCTTGCATTATTTCTCCCATTTTTTTACCGATAAAATCGGGATCCCCTTCCAAAAATACTTGACGCTCATTCGCTTGGAGAAAGCCCAGGCTCAACTGGCGGGGAGTGAGAAAAAAATTTCGGAAATCGCGCTGGATTGTGGATTCGCCAATGTAAAGCTGTTCAATAAATACTTCAAAGAAAAGTACGGCTGCACGCCCGGCTCTTACCGCGAAGCTTCGCTCGCGCCAGAATCACCCAATCCGAACCAGAACCGAAAGCCCAAAACGTACGAGGAATCTTCAAGCGGAGATTATTATGAGATGGACACGTTAAACGCGATGGGATCGTTGTATCGGTACCTGGACGAGAAAACGGAAACGCAGCAGGTGTTGCTCCCACCAACAAAATCCCTGATGGAAGAGCAGCACCTGATTGAGATCCGGAGAGACCACACCCCAGTTATGTATGAGAAACACTGGAATATTACCATGACTGCGGGCAGAGCTGCAGAAGGCTTGCGCGAAGATTGGCGGAGGCAGCTGGTCGAATTGAGGGCACGAATTCCGTTTCGCTATATCCGGTTTCATGGCATATTCAATGATGAGATGATGGTGTACAGCGAGAATGAGGATGGAACACCAGTCTACAACTGGTCTTACGTGGACAAGCTTTATGATTTCCTTTTGGATCAGGGGATCCGGCCATTTGTGGAGTTAAGTTTCATGCCAAGCCTACTTGCGAGGTCCAATGAAACGATATTTCAGTGGAAAGGGAATATCAGTCCACCATCCGATCCCGCCCGGTGGGAAGCACTTGTCAGTGAATTCATTCGCCATTGTTTGAATCGATACGGAGCGCAAGAAGTGAAGAAATGGTATTTCGAAGTGTGGAACGAGCCTGATCTGGCAGGAGTTTGTTGGGCAGGGAGCAAGGAAGAATACTTTGCTTTTTATGAATCCACCGTTTGTGCCATCAAATCGGTGTTGATTGAACTGAAAACGGGAGGCCCTGCCATGGGTTATGGCTCCCTCTGGAACGATACTTGGACTGAAGAGTTTTTGTCATATTGCCAAAAGCGTGAGGTGCCTTTAGACTTCTTTTCGTTTCATATTTATTCGGAGTATCCGAAACTTAAAATTGATGAAGATCGTCTAACGAAGATTATGCCGCCTTCTTTTTATAAGGAAAGCATTGAACGTTTACGGGAAAAAATGAATGCATCATCGTATGACCATGTTGAGCTACATGTGACGGAGTGGAATTTTTCACTGTATGACCGAAACTTGCTGCACGATACGATGTTTATGGCTCCTTTTGTTATCTACCACACTATGAATACGCTAGGCGACGTAAAGGCGATGGCTTTCTGGTCCTTTACTGACGTATTCGAAGAAAGCATCGTTCCTGCTTCTCCGTTCTACGGAGGATTTGGTCTGATCAATCGCGACGGGCTGAAAAAGCCGGCGTATTATGCGTTTGAGCTAATGCAGAAGCTGGGGGACGAGCTGCTAGTAAAGGGAAACGGTTATGTCGGAACTCGAAAAAGTATTTGACGAGTGGATCCGTATGGGTTCACCAGATTCGTTAACAGCAGAAGAGATCTCCTATTTAAACGGCAGAAGCGGTCCGGTAATCCGGTCAGAAATCGTGCAGGGTGAACATTGGCGTAGAGATATTTTGCTCCCGCCGCATGGTATAACGCTACTTACGCTCGATCGGCAGTACTAAATGATTGCGCAATCCACAACTGAAAGCATCCTTTCCGCAAGGAAGGGGTGTTTTTTGTTGTTTAATTCCAACAGAAGCAGACAAGATAGAACTAAAGGCATGAAGAGGACAAAAAACGAACCAAGATGCGGCAAGTTACAACAAGAAAGCGTTAACATAAAACTTTATACTATGGTTATAGCAGCTAAGAGGAAAGTAGGGGGAGTTTGGATGAAACGTTTTATGAAATGGATGACAGAATCGTTTGCGCCCAGATTGGAGGCGTTTACGAACAATATTTGGGTTTCGTCGATTCAAGAAGCGATCATGGTCGCTATCCCGATGATTTTTATTGGTTCGATCATTACATTAATTTCGATTTTGCAGGATTTCATACCGGGAATGCCGGACCTGACACCCATAACGACGTTCAGTTTTGGTTTGTTGGGTCTGTTTATTGCTTTTTTGACGCCTTATGTAGTCATGGAAAAAAAGGATCGCCACAAAATTAAGCTGCTTGCGGGGATGTCTGGGGTCTCCCTGTTCGTTATGCTTCTTAATCCGAGTGTGAATGAAGATGGTACCATTCAGTTCATCCTTGAACGATTTGGTCCTTCCGGTATGATTACGGCGCTTTTGGTGGGGGTATTTGTTGCGCTTGTCATGAATGTATGCAATAAATTCTCGTTTTTCAAAAAAGGATCATCTCTTCCCGAGTTCATCATGGATTGGTTCGACTTTCTCGTCCCGATTGCTTTGGTGTTAACTTCTGGATGGTTGCTCGTATACCAGCTTCATTTTGATATCTTTGCACTGATCGTAAGCGTGTTTGAACCCATCAATGCCATGGGGCAAAGCCTGACTGGGTTTGTATTGTTTAACTTCATCGGGGTTGTTCTGTATTCCTTCGGCGTAAGTCCATGGGTCATGACACCGATCTGGTACGCCATATGGATACCTGCAATCGAAGAGAATGCCGCTCTCGTCGCAGCAGGACAAGATCCAGTCAATATCAACACCTTCGAAACCTTCTTCTCCGGCTGGCTTGGTATTGGGGGAATGGGTGCGACCTTGCCACTCGTCGTCTGGTTCCTGCTGGCAAGATCGAAAAAATTAAAGTCTGTCGGTAAGGCGACGATTATCCCTTCCTTGTTCAATATTAACGAGCCAGTCGTGTACGGAGCACCGATTGCTTTCAATCCGCTTCTTATGGTACCGATGTGGATCAACGGACTGATCACGCCGATTATTGTGTATTTGGCGTTAGATATGGGTTTTGCAAGAATTCCGAGCCAAATCTTTCAATTGTGGTATACGCCAATCGGACTGTCTACCTACATTATGTCCGGCGTCAACGGACTCATTTTGCTGGCGATAATCCTGCTGATTGTATTCG
Source organism: Paenibacillus taichungensis (assembly GCF_050994985.1). Lineage (NCBI taxonomy): Bacteria > Bacillati > Bacillota > Bacilli > Caryophanales > Paenibacillaceae > Paenibacillus > Paenibacillus taichungensis. The sequence continues at coordinate 2,253,945 of NZ_CP194720.1, forward strand.
TTGTCTGGTTCCCGTTTTTCAAACTATATGATGCACAAGAACTGAAAAAGGAACAGGAACAAAACTGATTAAAAAGGATGGATTGACATGAACAAATCGATTAATGAATTGCTGACGGAAATGACTCATAGCGAAAAAGCCTCAATCTGCGCGGGATTAAATATGTGGATGACCAAAGGAATTGAGCGGTTAAATATCCCGCCCGTTCATATGTATGACGGAACTAACGGGATCCGTAAAACGAACAGTGACGAAGAAATGGGCATCACAACAGAGAACGTTCCCGCGACCTGTTACCCTACGGGTTCTGCGATAGGCTCCTCTTGGAATACGGATTTGTTGTATGAGGTTGGAGTCGCGCTAGGTCGTGAATCGAAGGCCATGGATGTCGAGTTACTGCTCGGACCGGGAGTCAACATGAAAAGAACACCGCTTGGCGGAAGAAATTTTGAGTACTATTCGGAAGATCCATGTTTGACAGGTGAACTTGGTGCATCATTCATCAACGGTATCCAAAGCGAGGGGGTGGGAGCTTCACTCAAACACTTTGCTGGTAACAATCAGGAGTTTGAGAAAATGGTAACCAGTTCGGAAATAGACGAGCGGACACTGCGCGAAATTTACCTTAGTGCTTTTGAACGTATCATCAAAAAATCTGATCCATGGACGGTTATGTGCTCCTATAACTTGTTGAATGGAACGTATACAAGCGAGAATGAACATCTGCTGAATGACATTTTGAGAGAAGAATGGGGTTACGAAGGTGTTGTCCTGTCCGACTGGACTGCCGTTAATGATCGGATTCGCGGCCTGAAGGCTGGACTTGATCTTGAAATGCCGGGTCCTGCTCATTACAATACGAAAGCGATCGTGGAAGCCATTCAGAACGGGGCTCTTTCCGAAGAACAGCTGAATCAGAGTGTTGCCCGCATTTTGAAGCTGGTCGAGCGGGTGACGAGCAACCAAGCCACAGACTCTTACGGAGATCAAAACTATCATGCCCTTGCACGTAAAGCGGCAGCCGAAAGTATTGTCCTTCTGAAAAACGAAAACGCGATTCTTCCGCTGCAGCCGGATTCGATCTCGTCGATTGCCGTGATTGGACGGTTTGCTAAGAAACCCAGAATTCAGGGGGCGGGCAGTGCAAAGGTAACCCCTACTAGAGTCGACATTCCTTGGGATGAAATAAAAGAGCTGGCCGGAGCCACGGTAACATTGGGTTACGCTGAAGGTTACCCGGAGGATGACTCCATTCAGGAAGACTTGATTAAGGAAAGTGTATCTTTGGCCATGAACTCCGATGTGGCAGTCCTGTTCGTTGGTCAACCGGAATATGCCGAATCGGAGATGCGCGATCTGAAGAGCATCGATCTTCCGGAGAATCAAGTGAAGTTGATTCAGGCGGTTGCAGCAGTTCAGCCTAAGTGCATCGTGGTGACAAGCAGTGGCTCTGCTCTTGTCATGCGCCCATGGGTGCAGCTTGTGCCTGGTGTTGTTCATTCTTGGTTGTCTGGCCAAGGGATGGGTAGAGCGATCGCAGAAGTATTGTTTGGACAGGAGAACCCGTCAGGCAAATTATCCGAGACCTTCCCAGTGAAGTTGTCGGATAACCCGTCCCATATGCGGATTCGGGGAGAAAACGGCAAACTGTATTATCGCGAAGGTCTGTTTGTAGGCTATCGATATTACGACCGTAAAGAACTTGCACCACAATTCCCGTTCGGTCATGGTTTGTCCTACACTTCGTTTTCCTATACGGACCTCGAAGTAGCTCAAGTAGAGAAAGGGGTTACGGTGTCCTTTCAACTGAAAAATACGGGCAAGCGAAAAGGGAAGGAAGTTGTTCAATTATACGTGCATGATGAGGAATGCAATTGGACCCGTCCGGAGAAGGAATTAAAAGCTTTTGCCAAAATCAAGCTTGAGCCGGGCGAAAAACGCAGAATCGTCTTCGAGCTTGAAGAGAGAGACTTCTCATACTATAACACCAAGTACAACCTTTGGGTTGCAGAGAGTGGATTTTTCCAAATCGCACTCGGTAGCTCATCCAGAGACATTCGGATCACCGAACGTTTGCATTGCAACTTCGGAAAGGAAGAAGTCACGTTCCATAAGTTCAGCCTGCTCAGCGAATGGTTGAGCGATTCCACGGCAAAAAAAGTGTTAGAAGAGTGCCTGGATGAAATGAACGAGCACGTCACGGACAAGGTGTATCTAAACGAAGAATTTGTTGGATTCTGGGAGGACTTTCCTGTAGTGAAATTGTTCCAGATGTTTGGGCAAAATTGGATGATTGATCGGTCGCCTGACGAGGTGATTCAAGAACTTATTGATCGTGTTGAGAAGGCACGTTAATGTTAATTTCTTTAAAAACCATCTTTTTATAGATGGTTTTTTTTACAACGCTTCGTATGGTTAGTATACTGATTCCCTCGTTTCACTGTGTCCTTCATCTTTCTTTTTGCGACAAGTATACACAAAAACAGGAGGGAAGCTGAGGGGCACAAATCTAATTTTCTCAATATCGAATAAGTCAGCCAATCGTTTCTTCATATGAAGTGAGTTCTGGTATAACACTAACATCCCTCCAGGTCGAAGCGATGTATGCATCTGTGAAAGGATGTTTTGTTTCATTTCTCTGGAAAAATTAAAAAATGGAAGTCCGCAAATGATACTATCCAACTGATGCACATGTTCTTGATTGATCTTTTTCAAAAGATAGGATGCATTCGAATGGAACATGAATTCAGGATACGTTTTCTTCAGATTACTCCTCATTTTGGGGTCTCTCTCAAATAAAAACACAGTTGCAGATTTCGGTAATTCTGCTCTCATAAGACGTGTGATGACACCTGTTCCTGGCCCCAGCTCTGCAATCGTTTTAACTTCATCCCATTGTACAGACTGGACGATTTTATGGGCTAGAAATTTGGAACTGGGCAGGAGACTGCCTACTCGTTTGGGGTTCCTCAGAAATCCTTGCAGGAAAAGAAGTGGTTCGGATGTTTTCATCGCGGTATCCTCCATAGTTGAATTCATTGATGTATCACTTGATGTTGGAAGGCAAGTTTAACTCGAATGTAAATACGTTATGCGTATGTTGAAGCGTTAAGGTACCCTGATGTAACTCCGCAATATTTCTTGCAATCGAAAGACCCAAACCAGACCCTGTTTGAATACCTTCGCTGCTTCTTGAATAATCTACCTTATAAAAGCGATCAAACAGCTTATCTTTTTGCTCTATTGTGAGCGGCGCACCTTTATTTTCGACTTTAATGGTAATGTGCTCATGGCGTATACTCATTCGAATGTAAATCGTACTAGGTTTCACAGAATACTTCAGGGCGTTCATAAGAAGATTATCGATGGATCGAGCAATCTTATCACTATCCACGCAGGCCATAACTGGGGCATCGCCAATCTCTTTCTCGATATGAATACCATTCTCCTGAGCTAAGGGTTCAAATTCAAACAGCAACTGATCCAATAGCTGGTATAGGTCAACCTTTTTCAAATCCAATTGGGTATCCACTGAGGTTAGACGTGTGTATTCAAATAAGTCATCGAGCAGCTTCTTTAAATGTGTTGCTTTGTTATGGGTGTTCTGAATGAAGCGGTCATACTCTGCTTTGTCTTGAAATGATTCTGTTCTTAGAAGCTCAATATAGCCGATGATGCTGGTAAGCGGTGTGCGCAGGTCATGTGAAATGCCTGTGATCATGTCCATTTTGGATTTCTCCAGCTCACGCTCCTTAACGATCTGCAGCTGCAACTGTTCAGTCATGTGATTAATGTTGGAAGCGACTCTCCCAAGTTCATCTTGTCGATTAACGGGCACCCGGTAGTCCAGATTTCCTTCTGAAATGAATTGCAATCCTTGCTCCAAGGTAATGAGATCTCGCACAATTTTTCGTGTAGAAAACAAAAAAATTAACGTGAAAATTACGATGAAGATTGGTGTTAGGACATAAGGAAAAATGTAGAGAAGCGAGGGCCATCCAAATCTTTCACTAATTTTTGCGGCACCTATGATCAACATATTATTTACACCTACAGAGCCAACAAACGAAATCAATAAACTGATCAACATTCGATATAGGATGTTAATCTGTATCTTTTTTTTAAACTGTGGCAATCGTCTAATCAAGTTTATAACCCACTCCCCATACCGTTTTAATATACTGAGGTTCTCGTGGATTCACTTCCAGTTTCTCTCGCAGATTGCGAATATGGACCATAACCGTATTATCCGAATACCCGTAAGGTTCTTTCCATACAGTTTCGTAAATCTTCTCGGAGCTAAATACTTGTCCAGGATGGCTGGCAAGCAGCACCAGAATGGAAAACTCCAGTGGAGTTAGTGGAATGTCATTCTCCTTTAACTTCACGGAATGTTTACTTGTATCAATGACAAGGTCCTTGATCAGGATAAGTGAATTGAATTCTGCTTTGCCAATCAGTGTTTGACGTCGTAGCTGAGCCTTAACGCGAGCTAGTAATTCTAACGGATTAAACGGTTTGACCATGTAATCGTCAGCACCGGTAGTCAGGCCTGTAATTTTATCAATGTCCTCTTCCTTGGCGGATAGCATAATAATGGGAGAGGTTGATACTTCTCTTATTTTGAAGCAGGCTTTGATCCCGTCCATAATGGGCATCATGACATCCAGTATAACGAGCTGGACCGATGTAGTTTTGATAATATTTAATGCTTCTTCACCATTGGCTGCTTCAATGACCTGATATCCTTCGTTACGTAAATAGACATGGATGACATCACGGATGTCGGGTTCATCATCTACAATGAGAACGGTACTCACAATCCAACACTCCTTTTATGACTGTTTTAAATAAGATTTTAAATCCTTATAAAGAGAATAGTATCAGTGTAAACCATAGCATGAGTTGTTTAAATTGTTTCCTTTTTGCGGCAGACATAAACGAAGGCAGGGGGGACATTCAAGGGCACTAATTCTATCTTTTCGATGATAAACTTTTCGGATAGTGTCTTTTTCATTTGAAGTGAATATTGAAAAGCGATGAATAACCCCTCTGGTTTGAGTGCCTTATGGATCTGGTCTACCAACGTATTCCTTAATTCAGACTCAAAGTTGAAGAAAGGCAACCCGCTAAATACACAGTCCAGTTGCTCAACGCCCTCTTGCTTCATGGATTCCACTAATCGAGAGGCGTCTGGATAACAGGGGAAAGTAGGGTATTCAGTCTTCAGATTATTCCTCATCGTCTCGTTCATCTCAAACAATAACACTTGGGTTGAATCTTGTACCTGTTGATGAATATAACGAGTGATGGCACCTGTGCCCGATCCGAGTTCGGCGACTGCTTTTACGTCTAGCCAAGGCGCTTGGTTCACCATTTTGTTAGCGAGAAACCGGGAACTGGGTATGATGCTGCCAACATGTTTGGGGCTTTGAAGAAAGCTTCTCAGAAATAAAATAGGTTCATTGGAATTCATGTTTGTGGTTCCTCCGTATATGTGATGGTATGTTATCAAAATCGATTAGAATTGTAATAAATGAAGTATTGATAGAATGGGAGTGCCGAAGTAGATTCCCGCTGTAAAATACGTTATGGTCCAAAGCAAAGCACTGGAATATGAAATGAGAGCAAATTTTTGATACTGAACGCCGCTCAGTCCAATGACCAGAGGGAGAACATATCGCACGATTGGAATGAATAAACCGATGCACATCGCCCAATTGCCACTCTTATTCAGAATCAGTTCAGCCTTAACGAAGTGTTTATTATGTTGAAATTTGTGTTTTATCTTGGGTCCAAATAACTTCCCTGCAAAATAAGCAAAGGTAATGGCGGTTAATAGTCCTGTTAGAATGCAGAAGTATGTGATACATGAATTGATAACACCTGTGTGACTTAAAATGGCACCACTGATGATCGTGATCTCATTTGGAATTGGAATCCCGAAAGGGCCTAACGAAAAGGCAAAATAAAAAATCAGATATCCATACTGATGAAGTAGCTCTAAGATCGTATTACTGATCATTGTTTTGCCTCCACTCTTGTCGATATAGAAATCATAATGAAAAAAACTAAGGAATTAATAAGCATAATTCTGAAGAAAATCTAAAGATTACATAAGCAAAGCGTTACTACGGTATGTTCAAGACAAAAAGCCTTGCCAACTTACTGGCAAGACTTGATAAGGTGGATATATTCAGGAGTGGTGATCAAGAGAGCCGGGCATACCGGAATAAAAACGAGCTCAGATTGATTATCAATGTTGAGGATAACGCAACGAACAAAAGTTGCCTGCGTCTAATAGCTAGTTGGAAAAATATGAAAGGAGTGGAATGAGAAAGATGACAGCATCAATTTCACATAAGCCCGAAGGATACGTATGTCCATTTTGTTGTGTTTGGGGTATCGAGCGACCTAATCAGGGAACAAAAGAAAGGGATATCATCTATCAGAATGAAAAGGTAACGGCATTTATAGCGAGCAAATGGTGGCCAAACAATAAAGGACATGTTCTTGTTGTTCCGAATCAACATTTCGAGAACATCTTTGATCTCCCAGCGGATTACGCTGGTGAAATTCACCGCGCGGCTCAGCTTACAGCATTTGCAATGAAAAGTACATATGGATGTGAAGGGATTTCTACGCGACAACATAATGAGCCCGCCGGCAATCAAGACGTGTGGCATTATCATCTCCATGTTTACCCTAGATATGTGAATGATCAACTTTATCTGTCAAAGGGTTCTCCATCCGATCCAGATGAACGCGCTTTCTATGCTGATAAGTTGCGTTCTTGGATAAAGAATGTATTTGCATCGTGAAAACGAACATCGGCTTGGTGAAAAAGTGCGTCATCAATTACAAAAGAGTTTTTTTATCTTCTAGGACATTGAAGGTTCCAGTGGTGATGATTAAAAAGAGGAGGGCAATGTAAAATGGAATTCAAATTTGGGGACGTTTCTATTCTTCTCCCCCCTTTATACATTACAATTATCGGAATCATTATTTTTTTCTTATTAGTAAGGTGGAGCAAGCAATTAGAAACAAGACGTTTTACAGTTTTCTTTTACTTTTTGATCAGTACTTCCATTATTCCAATTTTTTCTCGTTATACAACAGAAGGTGTCTTTCAGCTGTGGATTCCCTTAGGATTTATAGTGATCTTTCTGTACTTGTTTCGCAGAGAAAGATATCATCCATCTAAAATGAAAGCGAGTATTTTAGGACTTTCCGTAGCAATATACCAGTTAATTCTTCAATATGTCGGATAGATTTGATATTTTTCCTCCACTATTCTGGCTCAAAAAAGCATATTAATGGGATGGAGTGGTTGGTTGGATAATTTGCGTATTGTGTATAAGTACACTGAAGAGAAAAAGGCATGCGATATCCTGTGTCTGCTTGTCGCAGGACAAGAACATTATTACATTCAAAGTCGCTAATTATAGCGGCTTTTTTGATTTAAGAAACTAAGTTCCTATCCAAAGATGAGCACAGTTACAAGGTAGAATTACAAAATTGTAAGGTAGATGTAAGTTGAATCGATAGCTCAGGCCAACCTGCCAGGATAATATTGGAACAAACAAAATAGAAATTTTTTAAAAGGAGAATCGAGATGAGGCTGTTTGAACTGTTGTTTTTTTTGTCAAACATCGGCTTGTTTGCATTAACATTCTTATTAAAAAAAAGACGGAACAGAACTCCGCTATTCGTTGCAATCGGGATCGCCACACTTTTACTGATCATTCAATGGACGGTGGAAGGATACAGAGTTCAGCTATTTTTTCCATATTGCATAACAATCATTTTTATAGCCATTTCAGCTTATAGCTATTTTAGAAAAAACGGCCCCAAAAAAATTCCGCGATTCTTGTTGGGTTCAGCTTATACCGCTATAGCGATAATGTTGGTCGTAACAGCGGGTCTTATGTATGCTTTTCCAGTATTTAATCTACCTGAACCGACAGGCGAATTTAAGGTAGGAACGCAAACTTTTCATCTCGTGGATACAAATAGGGAAGAGATTTTCGACAAAGCCAGAGAAGGTAAGAGAGAGTTGATGGTTCAGGTATGGTATCCGGTTAAAGTTGGCACCGGCAAGTACGCACCCTTTATTCCCGATACTCCAATTTTACGTTACATGGCCGCGAACTATGGCCTTCCTGAGTTTACTCTTCAGCACTTGAAGTATGTGTCCAGTCATGCTTATTCGGGAGCCGAAGTCTCCTCGGCACAGACTTCATATCCGCTGATCCTTGCGAATCCCGGCTTCGGCTCGTCCAGGTTCCTCCATACGACGCAAGCTGAAAATCTCGCGAGTCACGGATATATCGTGGCAGTGATCGATCATACCTACAATACATTTGCAACCGAGTTTCCGGACGGTCGAATCACGACCAGCAGAACCAACGACTTATTCTCTCCCGACGATGATTACCGAACGGGAAGAGAAAATCGCGACAAGTTGGGAAAAGTGTTAACCAGCGATGTGGCGTTTACGCTGGACCAATTCGAGCTCATCCAATCGGGACAGATTTCAAGTCCTTTAAAAGGGAGGATTGATCTCGGACATGTCGGGGTGTTCGGTCATTCTATCGGCGGAGCGACGGCCTACGACGCTTCTTACGATCCACGAATCACGGTCGGAATAGACTTGGATGGAGGACTGTATCGACTGCGTGAAAGCGAGGATCTGAGAAAGCCGTTTTTGTTCATCAACTCTGAAAGCTATTTCGAAGAATTAAACAGGGTGATCAATAATCGGGTCTACACAGATGCAGAGCTTGACCGGATGGGATCAACAAGAGAGTGGATGGATCAAGTAACGGAAGATAAAAAGTTGGAGCTTGAACGTATGCGCGAAACGGCCGACGCAGGAGGACAAATCCTCTATATCGAAAATACAGAGCATTTGAATTTTACCGACGTACAGTTCATTTCTCCGTTTTTCAATATGCTGGGCATTACAGGAAAGATTGCGCCAGAAAGAGCGAACTCCGTTATCAATGCTTATATGCTGGATTTCTTCGATATGTATCTGAAAAATCAAGGCGGAGACTTAATAAAAGGACCGGATAGCCGCTTTCCGGAGGTGAAGTTCGCAACCTCGCTATTATAAATAACGGAACAGACAATCGATTTTAATATATGCTATTACGTACAACTAGCTCTTCTTCTAAGACCAAATGTTTTGCGATACCTGTTCCCATAACGCGACTATTTGGCTTTTGAAGAGACCTTCTTAATAAAACGGTACTCATTCCGGATCCACCAGGATTTTGGGATTGATCTTAACCATATGAGCGTTTGAGGATTACTCAAGGTAATTAGATAAAGCAAAACCCCGCCGTCTGAGTCAACAGGAGCGGGGAGCTTCATTATTATGAATCTGATTTATGGAGTTCGATCTGAAATTGATCAGAATATGATTTGAGGTTCCCTGCAAGGCTGGAGAGCTGTCCGGAGATGTTCGACAATTCGTTCGCCGACCGTTGCTGCTCCTCAGCACTTGCCGTGACTTCTTCGGCCATGGCTGAAGTTTCCTCGGTTGCGGAAGCAATATAGCTCAAGTGCTGTTCTACTTCCTGACGAATAGAGTGCATATCCACTGTACGGATTTCCAAACGTTGAGCCAGCTCATGCACTTCGTTCGATAAGCGGCTAACCTGTCTGAACGTCTGGAGGCAATCAGCGATCTGTTCTTCCTGTTCCTTGACCGCCACCATATTCGCATCAAAATGACTGCCCATACGATGTATCTCTTGAACAAATGAACTCAGGATCTCATCAATCTCCTGGATCGAACGTTCGGATTGCTGAGCGAGCTGTCCCATTTCACCAGCAACGACCGCAAAGCCTCTTCCCGCTTCGCCAGCGCGGGCTGCCTCGATTGAAGCATTCAGCGATAGAATTTGAGTTTGTTTTAAAATGTTGTGTATTTGTCCGCTAATGGAGGAAGCGAGTTCCGATTGAGTCGTCAGTGAACTGGAAATTTCCTGCTGATGCTCGACGCGCTTCGCATTCTCTCGGCTCTTTTCAAGCAGAACCTCATGTTCACGTGTAACTTGTATTTGCACGGCAGATAACTGCTCTGAAGTATGGGTAAACTGTTGCACATATGAACCTACTTCATCCATTATTTTGCCGAGACTCTCTGAGTGCTGGACAGATTGTTCTGTCTCTTCGGCCTGTTTCGTAGATCCTATGGCAATTTCTTCGATCGCTCTGGAAAGTTCTTCGGTCTGACGCAGGTTCGTTTGAGCCGTTTCCGCAATATTTTTCGAGGACTGCTGCAAGGTATTGGATCCTTGCTGTATTCCCATCAGAATGTTCGTCAATTGGGCAACCATGACATTAATCAAATCACTGATGTCACCGAGTTGATCGTTTGTTATATGTTTGGATACGACTTTGAGATTCCCATCAGCAACCTGTTCGAGGCTTGACTTAATATCGCGTACTTGACCGAGAATGCCTCTTACTACGAATAGCATCATAACCAAAGATAAAATCAGTACAACCACAAAAATCGGGATAATGGTCCGATAAGCATTATTCAAGGATGTCGCGGAGACTTGATTCACTGCTTCAGCAGAAATATCAATGCCCAGATAGCCAATAACAGTACCTTGCGAATCCTTAATTGGTGTAAAGGAGGACAATAGCTGCCCCCAGGTTGGATCATCTACAATGCCCGTTGTGACGACTTCACCACTTAACAAGCGTTCCTGAATCTGGGGGTTAAATTCCATTGCAGTCCCGTAAGGACTGTATTCCTTATCATCCCAATCCGCTCCATCCACGGTGTAGATCCACCCGTCTGAAGTTTTGTTATACATATAAACGTATAAGGCTCCCGATTGAAGCCTAACTTTAACGAGTTCGTCTCTAAGACTTTTGTATTCGTTGCTCTCCTCCGAAGCAGTAGAGGATAATGTCTTGATTAATTCCGATTCCTGGCCTAGTTGAGAGGCAGTATTCACTGCCAGCTGCTGATTGTTGTGCTGCATGGTCATTAATGATGCATTTTCACTAGAGTCGATGGTGGTCCACATAATTAGACCGCCCATGGCCAGTAGCGGAACCAGAATGATCAAATACAGTTTGAACCTTAAATCCATCTTTTTCTTGCGAGTCTGTCTCACGTTCTGTTCCCCCTTGGAAGTAGTAAAGCAATAGGATTATCCGTATAACCCCATACTATTTATCGTAAAATGGAAGAGGGAAATGAAGACTAATCCTAAATTTGTATATACATATAGGCTGGTCGGCATTCATCTTCCCCTAAATGTTGGACCTTTACAGAATTGTTTTGCTGCATGATATAACAAGCCTCTAATTATGTGGAATGAAAAAACAATGAAATTTTATTATACGATGATAAAATATGTAAGATATATTCATTGTTATGAATTCGGCAATTCTTATGGAGACGGTGGTCTGAACGTCGAGGTGATTGGGACAGTAGTTTACGATAATCATTTAGTTAGATTAAGGTAGCAACGTTCACTAATAAATGATTGGGGGAGGTGGCAACCATGTTTCGTGAGTTTTCACATGAAGATAGGGTCATATTTGAATTAAAAGCCGAGAATTATAATTATGATCACATCATTCAGGCAATCGACTACATCTGCCCAGATGAATACAGTGAAGTAGAAATTACGAGCTACTATGAATGTTTAAGCTATTCTTTCACTTTCTATTAGAGAAGTATCTTTTTCACCATATCTGTTGAAATTATACTTTATTGGTGATATCAATATTTACATCCTGAATTTATACAATGGATAGTTATAATTCTGATATAATAGATACTTCATGATTTAGATGCTGAAGGGAATGGTAGATGAGAATGAGTAGGTGGAATGTTGCGTTTTATTCCGTTGTATTTGTATTTGTGCTGGTGATGTTGTGGAAAGAACAATCTGTTTTCCTTATAGTGGGAACGGTGATGGTCGCCACACTTATTGCGTTTACGATTCACATTTTGTACCCAATGGCTTGGGAAACCCGGATGGACCGTGTGGAAGTTTTTTTACGCAAAAATCATCATACGCCCTATATTTATATTTATTATGTGATTGCCAACAGACTTGATGATGAAGTCGATATCACGATGGAGAAACTTAGAAATCAGACGACGAAAAAATCGAGGCAAGCGATATATCAGGCTGCTTACGGTGCTTATCGCAAGAACTTGACTGTCGTTCGGCAAGCGGTACTCCAGATGCGCAGATCAGATTTCCGTACATATTATGAGACGTTTTTGCTTTTGGAGGAAGAGAAGAGTGAGCAAGCAAGGGAGCATCTGAAATTGATTAGAAGACAGTGGATGCGATCTGCGCTTCTTGCTGAAATAGAAAGCAAAGCTGGCCGTCGCGAATTGGCTATCCAGCACGCCTCTGAAGCGATGAATGCCTCCAAAGGTGTCGAGCGCTACACGCTGACTAAAGAATATGAAAGGTATTATGCAGTTGAAGAAACAGTTCAACTTTGAAAGTGGCAATTTTGGAAATATCCCTTCGTTAGGCAAGATAAGTCCATCTAATTGTAATACGATATCTGTTCCATTAAGCTAACGGGCAGGATATAGTATAATAATGGATTAATTATCCAAATGGAGTTAGAATCGTTATAAGCCAATATTAGAGGAGGAAATCCATGCTTGATATTAATCAAATTAAAGAGCTTGTTCCCCATAGATTCCCCTTTCTTTTGGTTGATAAAATCTTAGAAATTATTGAGGGGAAGAAAGCCGTTGGAATCAAAAATGTGACTTTCAATGAACCCTATTTCCTTGGTCACTTTCCCGATTATCCTGTCATGCCTGGAGTCTTGATTGTAGAAGCACTGGCACAGGTAGGTGGTACCGTTATGTCCAACGTAGTGAGCAATAACCATAAGATAGGTTTACTGACCGGGATTAATAATTGTCGCTTCAAAAAGCAAGTAAAACCAGGGGATCAACTCCATCTTGAATTCGAAGTAACCCGAACCAAGGGACAGATTGTTAAAGGAATAGGTATTGCAAGGGTAAACAATGAATTAGTTTGTGAAGCAGAAATTATGTTTGCATTTAATTCTATTGAGGCATTTAACTAACGGGAACGTTAGCTGAATATAAACCGTCTAATTCAATTAGTGGACACAAAAAGGGAGGAAACACAAATGGATTTAGGATTAAAGGATAAAATAGCACTAATTACAGGTGGCAGCAAAGGGATCGGGCTGGAGACAGCAATTGTTCTAGCATCGGATGGTGCAAAGGTGGCAATCGTCGCACGCAACGAAGAGGCTCTTCAAGCTGCGGCGAAACGTATTAAGCAAACTACAGGAACAGATGCACTAGTCATTTCTGCAGATATTTCAGTAGAGGCAGAGGTACGAGGTGTGGTGGAGCAGACTGTACAGCATTTCGGTGGATTGGATATTTTGATTAACAATGCTGGAACGTCTGCGGCTAATCCGTTTGAAGAGGTTGGCAGCGAAAGCTGGTATTCAGATCTGGATTTGAAAGTGTTAGGAGCAGTCCATAGTTCTAAGGCAGCAGTTCCTCATATGCGTCAAAGAGGTGGCGGTTCCATCCTTAATGTGACGGCGATTGTAGGGAAGGCGCCATCTGCATCGTCTTTGCCAACATCAGTCAGTCGGGCGGCAGGACTTGCACTAACGAAGGCCATGAGCAAAGACCTTGCCAAGGACAATATTCGTGTTAACGCCGTGTGCATTGGTCTAATTCGTAGCGATCAGATTGAGCGGAAGTGGAAGGCTGTAGCACCTGAGCAGAGTTGGGAGGAGTTCGCTTCCAACCCCATTCATGGCATCCCACTCAAGAGAATAGGTCAAACAGAAGAGGCGGCAAAAGTGATTGCTTTTCTTGTATCGGGTGCAGCCTCCTATGTAACAGGAACTGCCGTGAACATAGATGGTGGTACATCCCCTGTATTATAGAAATGTAGGAGTATATGTTGAAAAGTGTGACTCAATGAAAAGCCCTAAATTAGGGCTTTTTTACTTGGGAATTAGTGGCGAGGGATAAGAACTTGTACTGATTGATTCTGAAAATCGTCCAACAAGTCATCATTCTATAGAAAGTATTAGAACTTCGAAGTGAGGGTAAGGGCTAAAAATCGATTGTACTTGGTGGTAAACAGTGTTACTCTAAAAGTCTGTGTTCGACAATATATTCGATACTAGCCACCAATTTAGTTATAAAGAAAGGTAACACTATGATAAAAGTTGAAAACTTATCCTTCTCATTTCCACAAAAGGAACTATATAAAAACATTTCATTTACGTTTGAAGAGGCACAACATTGTGCTTTTATCGGAACAAGCGGCAGTGGGAAAAGTACACTGATCGATATCCTGATGGATCCGGAACGATATTTGTTCGAGGGCAAGTTAGAGATAGACCCCGATTGCAGAATCGGGTATGTGAGTCAGTTTTTACAAGTAGACAAAACGAAAGAAATGACCGTTTTTGAATATATCGCAGAAGAATTCATCAAGATACAAGATGAAATTACAGCGATTTATGCGGAGATGGCCACCACATCGGATATGGATTCCCTGATGGAAAAGGTTCAATTGGCTTTGGATGCCTTCGAGGCGATGGATGGGGATAATTTCGAAAAAAACATCAATAAACAGTTAAACCTTGCCAACCTCATGAAGCTCAAAGATCTTAGTATATCCGCCATAAGCGGCGGGGAATTCAAACTTATTCAAGTGATGAAGGAAATGCTGAATCGTCCAGACTTAATGATTATGGACGAACCCGATGTATTTTTAGACTTTGAAAATCTGAACGCACTTAAAAAGCTTATTAATTCCCACAAGGGAATGCTGCTGGTCGTTACGCACAACCGGTATCTGTTGAATCATTGTTTCAACAAAATCATACACCTTGAAAACACAGAGATTCAGGAGTTTGACGGGCGATTTATCGATTATAACTTCTCGCTGCTTCAGACTAAGATCGAGCTGCAAGAAATAGCGGTTGCTGAAGCTGAAGAAATTGAGAGATACGATCACATCATCGACAATCTTAGAGAGATCGCCACGTATAATTCGGAAGCCTCCAGAGGCAGAGCGTTAAAAGCCAGAGTCAAGTTTCAAGAGAGATTGGAAGCACGTCGAATAAAAGAGCCCTTTGTCGATATCAAACAGCCGAATATCAGTTTTGGTATCGATAAGGAAATGGAAGAAGCTGTTGTGGTTAAAGTCAATAATTATAGCGTTTCCTTTGATGAGCTGCTTTTGGAAAATGTGAACTTTGAGATCAAATCGACAGATAAAGTAGCCCTGATTGGTCCAAATGGAACCGGGAAAACGACTTTACTCCGAGAAATCTTAAAAAACAATCAGGATTCCATTGAAATCAATGCTGATGTTAACGTGGCTTATTTATCTCAGGTTCAAGGCGAAATGCTAAAAGATTCGAATACCATACTAAATGAATTCATAGATGCTGGGTTTCAAACGTATGATGAGATTAGATCGTATCTTCCAAACTATGGCTTTGAAGGAGAAATCCTTGATCAAAAGATTGAATCGTTATCTGGCGGAGAAAAAAATATGCTTCAATTGGCTAAAGTTTCTGCCAGTCAAGCCAGCGTATTGCTTCTAGATGAACCGACAAGCCATTTGGACATATATACACAAATCGCATTGGAGAAAGCCATTGAAGACTACAAAGGTGCGATTCTCATGATTTCTCATGATTTCTATTCTGTTGTAAATGGTATGGATTATGTTTTAATTATTGAGGACAAGACGATTAGCAAAATGAGTATACAAGAATTTAGAGAGATGATTTATGCGAGTCATTTTGATGAAGACTATCTAGAAAATGAGCAAAAGAAAAAGTCTGTTGAGATGAAAATCGAATTGGCTTTAAAAGATACTAATTTTGAACTTGCCAAAGTTTTGGTTGATGAGCTTGAAGAGCTGATTAAGTTGCTTTAATTACAGCTCTCTGATTGAAATGATTACAAGAACATTGTCCCATTGAAAGTCGCTATTTTAGCGGCTTTTTTTTATTTTATTTTATCGGTACAAGTTCGTGTCCCGAGCTAACGATGATTGGCTGCTTTCATTCAATTAAAGGCAGGGGCTAGATTGAACAAGTATGTGTTACATATCGTTGCAAGTGTAATTTGTATATTGACACCTGCTGTTGGTCTCTTATATGGTTTGTGGGATAGCCACCAACCCAAAATAGGACCTGTCGGAGACGGGAAACCGAATTATCCTACAATACCTCAATGGATATCTATTGTCTCTTCTTTTATCTGTGGAATAGTTAATCTACCTCTAGCCATAATTCGATACAGACAAAACATAAAGCCTAATAAAGATTTTAAAAGTTAATGCCTGTTACGCTAACGGGAGATAATTCTCAATAAGCTATCAGGCGGGTACGTTATAGTGAATGAAGCAAAATATATACTTGACTCTAGTGCATTATAGTGGGTATTATTTCCATACATTGATGATTAGGAGAATAGACGATGTTAACTTTAGAATTAAAACAATCTCACCATCATGGAAAGCGTTAATCCATCCTTTTAAAAATTGGGGATGGGTTAACGCTATTCGCGCTTACCATCCTGCGATATGTAACGCGCAGGACTTAGGTCTGCGCGTTTTTTATTTTGAAATGGAGGAGTAAAAATGGCAATCATGACAGATTCAAGAGGTAATATTTTTTTGGAATTTATTAATATTGAGTATGATAAGGTCACAACAATTACACGGGATGCTTCACTAACACATGCTCTAATCGTGGCGAAGTTCCAAGGAAAGTATCTCTTCATGCATAATAAGTGGAGAAAGAATTGGGAGCTGCCGGGAGGTATTATTGAAGCTGGAGAGAATGCTCAACAATGTGTAATTAGAGAATTATTTGAGGAAACCAATCAAAATATTGATACGGTTGAATTCAAAGGTTTAATGAAATTTAGACTTCAGCCCAGTTTTCATGGACCTGAACGGACAGAGTATGGAGCTCTGTTTGTGGGTGAACTGTACCAACTTGATGATTTTGTTGAAAACGATGAAGCTTCTTCAATTATCCTTTGGGATGGTATATCAGAGATTGGTGATATCGCAGAAATAGATAGGAAGTTAATTGAATTCGTGTGATACGAACACGGCCTTAAACTTGCCGTTACAGGCAGAGTGGAGAACCAGTCGGTATCTCAATGGAATTGCGCTTCATGATGAACGTAATAAAGAAGCAATTTAATCCGTGATCTCTCTTAATCTCAGAAAATCGAAATGTTCGTTATGATCAACCCAGATGAAGAGAAAATAAAGCTGCAAAAGTCGGTTGATAAACTTGTTTAAAATTGAATCTTTAATGTCGAGGTACAAAAACATTATTACATTGAAAGTCGCTATTTTAGCGGCTTTTTTTTACATTATCGGTACAACTGAAAACCGCATGTCTAAATCCAATGATAAGAACATGTTGGCAATTTGAGGCCGAAGATTAAACGTGAAGAGCTTGAAAGCTTCCTCGCAAATAGCGGATTTGGCTATTCATAATAAATGGCCTCGTAAGGAAACTCTAACTTATTCATGCGATACTCTTTAGGCGACATGGACATATATTGCCGAAAAACTTTGCCGAAATAGCTGGGACTCTCAAAACCGCATTGTTGGCCAATTTGGGAAATCGGGAGTTCCGTTGTACGGAGTAGTCGGATTGCAACCTCAATGCGTCTGTCCTTGAGATAGGCTAGCGGTGATGTTTTCTCAGATTTCTGGAATAATCTGCACAAATAGTGTTTATTGATATCGCAGTGGCTGGCCAGCAGATCCAGCGTCAATGGAGCTGCATAATTCTCTCGGATGAATTTTTTACATTTCTCGATCGTTGTTATTGAAAGGGCCCCGATATCCTTCTCCGCATCCCGACTTGTCTGCACTAGGATAAGCAACCACCGATAGATTTGCTCGGACAAGCGATACTTGTCCGTAACTTTCTCTTGATGAATCAAATGGATAATTTGCCATAACTCTTGAATCAAAGGGGAGTCCGCGTTTCGTCGAATGACATGTCCCTCATTTTCGTGGATCATATCCCAAATTCGGTTGGCTTCATCCCCTCGAATGTTTATCCATATAAACTCCCATGGTTCGTTGTTCTCTTGTTTATAGTAATAGCAATGTTCTCCGGAGATTTTAACAAGTAGTGCATGTCCCTTCGGTAAAGGAATCGTTTGATTTTCAATATCCAGATAACCCTGACCATTAAGCGTGTATTGAAAAACAACATGCCCCGGGTCCGGTCTATTGTCACTTGGACAACGATATTCCTCGCTTGAGACGATCTGCCATCCAATAGAGTCAAGTGTCATGATTGATGTATCGTCATTACGAAAAGCATAAGAGACCGTATGAACCATACTTTCATCCCCTGCCTAAAAAAGTCAATTATATTATATAATACGTCACATTTTTTAGATTGTCTGTCTTTTTTTAGAGCTGTAAGATAAATGTAAGCGGTAACATATAAAAGGGGGTGACTGTAGTTTGTGTTCATTTGACAACCAGAAGAGCAGATCGAACTTGTGATTCTAAAATGATTTTTTCGATAAGGAGGACTTAATCCGATGAACCGAAGAACTGTTTTCATCCAGAAATCGATATTTGTATCTTTATTAGCGCTCCTTATGGTTATCTCACTGGTCATACCCCCGGCGCCGGTGCGTGCAGAGTCACCAAGTAGCAGTAGCCTACCGGGTCGCCAAGGAGAATATCTTAACCGGGGTCTGGTTGCGGTTCTTGTAGACAATGGTGTTTTTTTAAGCTGGAGGTATTTAAATAATGATCCTGATGATATCTCTTTCAATATATATAAAAACGGAACCAAAGTGAACGCATCGCCCATAAGCGACGTGACGAACTATGTGGACACCACTGGTTTCGACAGCTCGCAGTACCAAATATCCACTATCGTTGCGGGAAAGGAGCAAATGCTACCGGAGGTTGTATCGGTCTGGCATAATGATTATTTGCCTATTCCGCTGGATAAACCGGCTGACGGTCGGACCAAAGACGGTGGAACCTATACGTATTATGCAGGTGACGCATCTGTAGCTGACTTGGACGGCGACGGCGAATATGAAATCGTCTTTCTGTGGAGTCCGAGCAATTCCAAGGACAATTCGCAGGCAGGTTATACCGGCAATGTGTATATCGATGCCATCAAAATGGACGGTACAAAGCTGTGGAGGATTGACCTGGGAGTTAACATCCGTGCCGGAGCGCACTACACGCAATTAATGGTGTATGACCTTGATGGCAACGGAAAGGCCGAAGTTGTGGTCAAGACGGCGGACGGCACGAAGGACGGCCAAGGCACGGTCATTGGCGACGGCACGAAAGATTACCGTAACGAGAGTGGATACATACTGTCAGGGCCTGAGTATCTCACACTGTTTGACGGTGAGACCGGCGCGGCCGTATCCACCGTCAATTATGATCCGCCAAGAGGCAACGTCAGTGATTGGGGTGACGGCTATGGCAACCGTGTAGATCGGTTCCTTGGTGCCATCGCTTATCTGGATGGCACGAAGCCAAGTGTTGTGATGAGCCGGG
This sequence comes from Paenibacillus taichungensis, assembly GCF_050994985.1. Lineage (NCBI taxonomy): Bacteria > Bacillati > Bacillota > Bacilli > Caryophanales > Paenibacillaceae > Paenibacillus > Paenibacillus taichungensis. Next base: position 2,273,558 of record NZ_CP194720.1, read on the forward strand.
GTTATTATACCCGCACTGTGCTTGTTGCTTATGATTATGTTGGTGGGGAACTCGTCAAGCGCTGGACGTTCGACACAAACGAAGCAGGAAAACAATATGAAGGACAGGGCAATCATAATCTAAGTGTGCTGGATGTCGACAATGACGGCAAGGACGAAATCATGTTTGGCGCTCTAGCCATAGACGATGACGGCAGCTTGCTGTACAGCACCGGACTCGGCCACGGCGATGCCATGCACGCCGGTCAGCTCGATCCAAACCGAGAGGGCTATCAGATGGTAAGCGTGCATGAGCATTCAGATGCTGCATACGGACTGGAGATGCGCGATGCGGCAACAGGTGAAATTCTCTGGGGGGAGAAAACAGGTTTTGACACCGGTCGCGGGATGTCGGCGGATATTGATCCGAACTATCCGGGATACGAATCATGGGCCACAACCATTACCAATGGGCAGAGCGTTCCCGTAACCAATACCTATTCGGCTGCCGGAGAGGCTATCTACACGGTGGACGAAGGGCCCGAAACCGCCAATTTCGCCATCTGGTGGGACGGAGATCTTCAGCGTGAGCTGTTTGACCATGAATGGGATAACAGTACAGCCAAAGGTATCCCGCTCATTTATAAATGGGATTACGAAAACAAAAAGCTAAATGAAATCTTCCGAGCGACCGGTACGTTAACGAACAACCATACCAAAGGAAATCCGGCGCTTCAGGCGGACATTCTGGGCGACTGGCGTGAGGAAATTCTGCTGCGAAGCGAAGATAGTTCGGAGTATCGTCTCTATACAACGACCATTCCTACAGACTATCGCATTCCTACGCTGATGCAGGACCCTGTGTATCGACTTGGCGTAGCCTGGCAAAATGTAGCCTACAACCAGCCGCCTCATACCAGCTTTTATCTTGGAGCGGAAGCTACCTCATTCCCTAAAGCCGATCTGACGCTGACTCGCGATGCAGAAATGCCAGAGCCGGTCTATCGCTTTAATTTCGGAACAGAGACTGCATCGGGAAGTACGAACATACAGGATACGCTCTACGCGCAAAATCCAGGATACGGGTTCGTGGATACAACCGGTGTTACCGTAGGAGCAAATGAGGTTTCGGTTGCGACAGGTACGACATTTGCTGTTGACCTGCCAAATGCCAACTATAAGGTTACACTACGTTTGGGCAACGATACGCATGACTCAAACGTCGGGGTCAAATCCGAATTTGTGCAAAAGCTCGCCGTAACGAATGTGGCAGCCGGAGCACCGCTGGAGTATTCCTATGATGTTGCATTGGTGGATGGGCAGCTCGATTTCCTCTTCACCGGTACAGCCATAGACATCCAGGATATCCTCATTGAGAAATATCCAGAGAAAGTGGCCGGTGCGGCAACAACGATCTATATGGCCGGTGATTCAACCATGCAATCTTACAGTGAAATGCAGGCTCCTCAAGAAGGGTGGGGCCAGCAGTTCGGACGTTATTTCTCGAATGGGGCAGTCATCGTGAATGATGCAATCGGTGGCCGAAGCAGCAAATCGTTTATGGTAGACGGCCGTCTGGACACGATCCTGCAGCGAATCAAACCGGGGGACTTCTTCTTCATTTCCTTTGGTCATAACGACGCGAGTGTAGGGATACCGGATCGGTATGCATCACCGGAGGACTATAAGATTTACTTGGCTCGTTATGTAAACGGTGCCAAACAGCGCGGCGCTACACCGGTATTACTCACTCCGGTTGGACGAAGAGATTTCAATACGGTGACTCAGGAATTCAACGTCAGCTTCCCGGCATACGTGCAGGCTGCCAAAGAAGTGGCGGAGGAGCTTGACGTGCCACTTATTGATCTGAGCAAGTTAAGTATTGCGTACTATGACAAAATTGGTAATACAGCTACGGAGAAAGTGTTCCTTTATGCTAATCCGGGTGAATATCCAAAATACCCGAATGGGATCAACGATAATACCCATTTCAGCAGCTATGGTGCGAAGAAAATTGCCGGACTCGTTGCTGGTGCGGTCAAAGACATGGAGCTGAGCATTTCTTCGCTGGTCATCGACCCGGATATTTCCGAACCCGAACCAGAGCCGGAAATCCAGCTATATGAGGAGGATTTTGAAGGCGACGCTGCCGACTACCAGTATGCAATGGTTAATGCCACTGGTATTGCAGGAACCATGACCGGAACGGTCGTTGAACAGCCTGGAAATAAGGTACTGTCCGTCACGGGGTCAGGATCGGGCAATCGGGCCAAGGTATTCCGTCTGTTCGATGCGGTAAACGGCGATCAGGTGAAAGTGAACTTTGACTGGCAATCCGGTAATGTGAGTGCCTATCCGTCAGAAGGTCATCTCACAGTACAGGATTCTAACGAGAATGCCCTTTTCACGCTGTATACGAAAACCGGAAGCACCAAAATTCATTATTTTGTCGGTGCATATAATCCGGACTACGGTACGGGCGATACGGCCATACCCGAAGGGGGAACGGCTACAGAGATTTCCAAGAACCAGTGGGTCGATGTGGATGCAACCGTTAATTTTGCCAAGAAAACACTGGATCTGACATTGACGAATCTGGCGGATCCGACAGTTACACAAACGATCAAAGATATCCCGCTGAGTTCCGGTGTATATGCGGACAACGTCAGAGCCATTCGGTTCCTAGGGACGAGAAAAGGCGGTGGAGGCACGTTGAACTGGACTACGCAGATCGACAACGTGCGAATTGAAGGCACGGAGCTTCCTTCGGAGGGCGGCGATCAAGCTGCCTTAATCGCTCTGTACGATGGGATCAAAGCACTTGATCTGTCGGAATATACAGAAGCATCGAAGGCAGTGGTGAACCGGGCTTTGGCAGCTGCAGAAGCGATATTCAATACGGAAGCCACCCAAGCTCAAGTTGACCATGCGTTTAACATGTTAACTGTGGCGAAAGATTCATTGACAAGTGAACCGGGCGAAAAGATTAGCGAATACAAATTTGATTTTGGTTCCGGCGGCACTGCCGAAGGATACACCAAGGTAGATGCCAAAAGAGCGTATATTGAAGGTAATGGGTATGGCTTTGCCGATACTACGCTAACCAAAGATGAGAACCGGGAAACCGGGGATGCGCTCAAGGAGGATTTCACACGGGTAAACGGCACCGCCTTCCTGGTGGAAATGGAGCCGGCCAATTACCGGGTAACGATGACCATCGGGGATGCCCAAGAATCGACCAACGCGAATGTCGTTGTAGAGCAGATGACGAAGCTTCCGCTCACAACCATTGCCAAGGGCGAATTCAAAGAAATTACGTATGACATTGCTCTGATCGATGGCGTCTTTAATTTCGACTTCACCGGAAATGCACCGAAGATCAATGCACTGAAGCTGGAGCGCCTGCCAGATAACAGCGCAAGCGATGAACCTGTAATTTATTTGGCTAGTGATTCCACCGTGGCCAATTACGCGGAGAATTATCGTCCGCAAGCGGGTTGGGGCGAAACGTTGGGAAGATATTTTGATCAGAATGAGGTAAGCATTGATAACCGGGCAGTTGGAGGATTGAGCAGCAAAACCTTCCTGGTCGGCGGATATCTTAATGATATTTTGCTCGACATTCATGAAGGCGATTATCTGTTCATGCAGTGGTCTCATAACGATTCCACGCCGTCACGTCCGGAGCGTTATCTTACACCCGAGCAGTTTAAAGTATATTTGAAAGAATACATTAACGGTGCTGTGCAGAGAGGTGCAATTCCGGTTCTGGTCACGCCAGTGAACCGTCGTGATTTTACCGGAGAGGTACTGAACAAGAGCTTCCCGGAATACGTACAGGCAATGAAAGAAACGGCGCAGGAAACGGAAACACTCATCATTGATCTGAACCAGGCCAGTTGGGAACATTTCCAGGAGCTTGGCACAGAAGGAACCAAATCGATATTCATGTGGGTAGGTACAACAGAGGACAATACGCATTTGCAGATGAACGGTGCAATCAAGGTAGCCGAACTCGTGGCACGTCTTGTGAAAGATTTGAATATACCGTTATCTGATTTTGTTACGCTGGAAGGGGAGTCACCTGATCAGGAAGCTCCGCATACTACGGCAAATGTGGAAGGAGAATCCCAGAACGACTGGTATACGACTCCAGTACAAGTAACCTTCACAGCAACCGATGAAGATTCCGAAATCGAAGGGACCTATTATCAAATCAATGGTGGCGAAACGGTAAGTGGTACGCAGTTGACCCTAACTGAAGAAGGAACACATACCATCACCTACTGGAGCGTCGATGTTGACGGTAACAAAGAGAGTGAACAGTCTTTGTCCATATCCATTGATCTCGTACCTCCAACCGCTGAAATTCATGGTCAATCCGAGTACACCATTGATCAGCACGTGGAAATTGGCTATACAGCCTCTGATACGGTATCCGGTGTGGCAGAACCGACGGGTGTGCTCCTGGACACTCCGGCGTATACACTGGAACCCGGCCTGAACCAGGTTACGGCAACCGTCTCCGATTTGGCTGGCTGGGAACAGACGATAGAATATAGTTTCGGGGTTATTGCTACGTTCGACAGTCTGATCAATCTGACCAATTCCTTTGCGGATGAATCGATAGATCCTAATGCCGGTATTCTTGCTGATCAGCTTGCGAACACCTTACAGCAAGCAAGCCAGGCAGCAAACGCTCATGAAGGAGCAAAGGCGCGTCAACTGCTTGCAGCCTACGGTAATGACGTTCAAGCAGCTAGAGGAACCGTATTTACGGATGAGCAGGCAAATGTGCTGCTTAAATGGGAAGAATGGCTCAAGCAGGCAACCCCACTAGCAAACGGGGCCCCTGGCACTCCGGTGTTATCTGACAATAACGGTTACGACACGGGGCTCAAAGACGGAGACTATACTGTAACGATGAATTTATGGTGGGGCAATAACGGCAATCAGTTCAAATTGTATGAGAATGGTGAGTTGATCAAGGAAATTTCTCTGGTCGATCAATCCCCATCCGCCCAGTCTGTTAAAGTTGATATAACTGGAAAGAAAAATGGTACCTATATTTATACCGGTGAATTGATCAATGCACTGGGTACGACCACGAGTGTTCCGCTGACAGTCATCGTCACGGATGCTTCCCCGGGGCAATCTGTTCTGTCGAATGACAACTGGGATGGAGACGGTAACTATAATGTCACCATGAATCTGTGGTGGGGAACGAACGCAACCGAATACGAACTTTACGAAAATGGTGTTTTGATCGACACACAATCACTGCAATCCCGTACACCTAGTGCACAGTCTGCGGTTACCGCAATCTCTGGAAGGGTACCTGGAATCTATGAGTATGAAGCTATACTTCGTAATTCTTCAGGGGAAACCAGATCATCCAAATTAAATGTGACGGTACGAGAGTAGACTGAAATGTTTGTTTGAGACATTCCATTAACAGTAAGTGATTAGACCTGAAGTAGAGTAAGTATATAAAAAGTGCTATTCCTCATCATTTTGAGGAGTAGCACTTTTGTTTATTTTGAGAAATTGAATCGGCTATGCATAGCCGTTCTTTTTGTTCTCAACATAGATGTAATAATAGCAAGCCAAATGCAAGAAATTGACTAATGACCATACAACAAGCCATATGATTGGAGACGACAGGGTAGTCCAGATGCCGAACCAAGGCAGCACACGTCCTCCGCCGATAAACGTCACGAGAGGGGATAGGGACAAGAGAACTAGTACCGGGATCAACCTTCCGACAGTAATTAGAATCAATTTGCTGAACGTTAGGCGTTTGTTCCTTCTACTGATGCGAAAATAGGCATGCACGCCCCATATAAGGGTAGCCAGGATCAGCGCAATCATGATTGTTTCCATATTTCTGCCGTTCAGAAAAGAGATTGTGGGCTTCTCACCCCTCATTATATTCGCGATTCCATCGATAAAAGCCGAGTAATTCACAAAAGCGCTTAATCCGGAATTAAACATCACCGCGATACCCATCTGATCGTCCAAATAAACTATTTCTTCCGACTTGTACGTCCAGAAAATGCCGCTATGGGAGATCGTTCGGCCGGCGGACTCGTCCTGGTCAGCAAGCCAGCCCATGCCGTACGGACCGATGTCTCCGGGTTTATGATACTGTTTCATCAACGCAGGGGAAAGCAAGCTGCCGTGATATTGGGCAAGCATCCATAGGGACATGTCCTCCGCAGTTGAAACAATGCCGGCGGGGCCATCAATGAACCAAAGCGGTTCCGATTGACCTATGGAACGTCCCAAACTCAAGTAATGTCCTAGCGGAATAGTTTTATTATCATGTATTTGCTGCGTCGTGGTGACGCTAAAGGTATGGTTCATTCCTAACGGTTCAAAAATATGTTTTTTCAGATAATCCGAAAAGAACTCACCGCTGACGCTCTCCACGAGGTTCGCCAGCAATACGTAATTGGGATTATGGTAGCTGTAGGCTGTTCCTGGGTTACGGGCAAGTTGAACCTTGTTTAATAAACGATTCGTCTCATTCAGCGATTGGAATTGCGGATTTCTCGTCATATCAGGATTTACTATGTCATTGAGACCACTGGTCTGATTCAATAAATGACGGATCGTGATGTCAAGAACACGGGGATCCTGAGGAGAAAGCTCTGGAAAATAGGAAGCGTAAGTCGCATCCAGATCAATCATGCCTTTTTCCGCCAGCTGCAGAACGGCCAATGCGGTAAAGGACTTACTTAACGAAGCAATAGGAAAAGGGGTGTCTCCCGTAACGCTTTGACCATCCGCGAATGTCCCGTAGCCTTTTGCGTAGAAGACCTCATCGTTATTGGCAATCGCCAGTGAAGCAGCTTTAATGTGATTGGCTTTCATGGTCCGATTCATATAATCGTCGATCTCCTGCAAGACTTCTGTCCTGTCTCTGGCTGCATTGGCGGATATGGGGGTTCCCCACATGGTAAATAACAACAATAAACAGTTGATGGTGATATACATTCTTTTTCTCAGTTTTAACATGATAACACTCCCTGAATTCAAGATAAGGAAATGCTATCAAATAATTTTCAACTATTTATCAACTTGGGTCCCAATACTTACCGTTACGCTTCCGCCGCCGTGAGGTCCGTTTGCGACCTGGAGACTTCCTTCGTGTTTTTCGCAAAACACCTTGCAAATGTAAAGACCCAACCCGCGATGTTCGGACGAATCCCACACTTCGCCACGGTAAAAAGGGAGTACAGCCTTAACCAGGGCTTCGTCCGAGAAACCAGGACCGTCGTCTGAAACGGTAATTTTCATCGTGTCTTCCTGAAGGTCATAACGAACGTTCACTTGACTGGATGCGTATCTCACCCCATTTGCGACCACATTTTCGAAAATCTGCATGACAAGATAGGGATCCACATGTATTGAGGCATTATCATATTTCAAAGAAGAGACGAAGCGTATACCGAACTGTCTTGCTATTTGTTCGCCGCTGCTGTCCAGTAAAGTCGTCAATGAGATCGTATCCATCGACTTGAAGTTCAACAGGACATCCTCCAGTCTCTGAATCGAGTTCATGGCCTCGGCATAGCTCTCCAGACGCAAGATGTGAAGGTTCATGGTATGGATCAGGTCCAACACCTTTTCTTCCGATAACTTCTTCTCGGGCAGATAAATGGCGAGAAACTCAGCGTTTCCTTTTAACACCGACAGGGGGGTTCTCAGATCATGGGCAAAAATCGCATTGAGCTGCTTCCGCTCCTCAACCGAACGCCAGAGCGTCTTTACGTTTTTCTCCAACTGTGAGCGCATGTTTTCAAATGCCGCGATCAACTCGCCCATCTCGTCCCGGCTGTCATAGGAGATTTTGAAGCTTAGATCGTTGGCCGAAATGCTTTCGGATGCTTGCTTTAATAGCTCCAGCGGACGTTTTAGTTTCCATCTGTAAAATAGAACTGCCATGGTGACAATCCCTGTTGCCACGGTTAGCAGCACAGCCGCGACAAGGGAGGGCAGCACCCAATCCGTTTCTCCAAAACGCAGCCGCAGGTTCTCTGCCCAGGAGAACTCCATGGTTATGACGACCAGCACAGCAATGAGCGTGACCACACACAACAGGATAAAAGATTGCAATAAGCTAAATCGCTTAAGCGGAAGCCTATTCATGAGCTTGGCCATTTGTATCCGACTCCCCAAACTGTTTCGATTCGGTTATCGCAGCTGTATTCCTTTAATTTGGAGCGAATACGCCGGATATGCTCCGCGATCACGCTGCTGTCGCCTTGATTGTCCATGCCCCAAATAGCTTGGTACATGCGTTCTTTTTCGAACACCATGCCGGGATGCGTAGACAGCAATTCGATAATGTCGAACTCTTTTTTGGCAAGAGGAATTCGCTTCTCCCGGTAGTAGAGTTCCCGGGCTGTATAGTCAATGACCAAGTCTTCGTTAAACCTTATCGAGGATTTGCTTTGGATTCGCTGTTCTCTGCGCATATGCGCTTCGACCCTGGCCCCCAGTTCGTGAATACTGAAAGGTTTCAGGATATAGTCATCGCCTCCGGCCCGAAATCCGGCTATTTTATCTGCATCTTCGATTCGAGCCGTTAAAAATAAGATCGGGCAAGAGACGAAGCCACGAATTTTCTCGCACAATTGAAGACCGTTCTGCTCAGGCATGTTGATATCTAGCAAAACGAGATCGGGTTGTTGTTCCACTTTCCGCAGCGCCTCCCGGCTGTCCTTGGCCGTCATGACGGAATATCCATTTATTTCAAAGTAATCAGTCAGCAACTTTCGAAGATCTGCTTCATCGTCCATGATCAGTATCTTAGGCATCAATGCTCCGTCTCCCATATCTAAATGTTTGAATTCAGCATAGCAAAAATCTTCAAGCAATGTAATCTCCATTGAAATTGGATTTTTCACCTGGAAATCAATAAGTATTCTAGGAATGAGATATTTGGAAAATTTTTTATTTGGTAAGTGTTCCAATCATATGGTATAACTCTTCTTTCTATAAAAAAGAAATACAATAGATTGATAAGGTACAACGTCTTGATGGAAAAGAAAAAGGTCCCATTAATAAATAACAAAATAGAATCTGCTAATACCCCATGTTAATGGTGAATTTTAACATGAGGTAGTTAGGCCAGCTATGAAATTTCAAAGAAGAGGTATAGATGATGAATACATTAACATGGCTTCAGAACTGGTATTATGAAAACTGTAATGGGGATTGGGAACATTCATATGGTGTGAAAATTGATACAGTAGATAATCCCGGTTGGTCTGTTGAAATCAACTTGACAGATACTAATTTAGAAAAAGTACCGTTTGAGTCAATTGAAGAAGAGAGAAATGATCAAGATTGGTTTTACTGTATTGTGAGGGATGGAGTATTTCATGGTGCAGGAGGAGCAATGAATCTAGAAGAGATACTAATTTACTTTGAAAATTGGGCTTCAAGCATAGAAAGATGATAAAAATGGTAAGACACCTGTTAGTCTGGAAAAAGCAGTCAATGCTAGGTTTGTAACGGGAGAATGGGACCCATATTAGAATGAGTTAATGTATAAATATTAGTTTATGTTTAATTTAACCTTGATGCTGTTTGATCAGTGGTTAAAGGTTAATGTGGTACGAAATGGATACGAAGTCCTGGGTCACAGAAACTAGTATTTATACAATCCATATTATAGAATATTAAATACAGGTAATTATTCCAGATATGGGTTTTAATATTCCTAAAATACTTTAAATTTTCTGTGAACAAGAGGTGGAGAACAGGTATGAAAAATAGAAACGTAACAGGTATTGTAGTGGCCATAATTTATTGTGTTGTCCTTTATGTTTTTTTAACTGATGCCCCCCCTGGTGAAGCTCCAAATAATCCGTTTTGGGTTTATTCATTGTTTCCACTTGGAGTTGTTGTAATTACGTCTCTTTTTGATTATGTAATCAAGTTCGATTTCTTCAGAAAAAAGAAGAGTAGTAGAAAAAAGTAAAGAATGAATGGTGTCGCGATACAAGCACTTTGTTCCATTTATAGTCGCTATTATAGCGGCTTTTTTTGTTTTAAGTAACCAAGTTCATGTCCCAAGCTAAGGATAAGAAATTGTATCAAGAACTTAAGCTGAGCCGTACCACAAGTGAGGCCAAAAAATTGGAGTTTTAATGTGGGCCACGCGGACTAAGGGTGCATCAGAAGAGCAAAATCAATAGTCCGGTGCGGAGTACTTCGTTACGTCTGGCTCGAATACCACTCCGTTGGACAAGTCCAGCTCCACATGGGTGGTGCCGCGAAAATCGGTCAGCACGAGTATGCGCGAGCCAACGACGGGAACGCGGTCGGCGCTGGTGCGCATGTGCGCTGAGACGACAATAGGAGTATCGTTGACGATATAGCTTACCTCGACCCTAAACATCGGGAAATGGAAGAGCCAGCGGTTAGTGAAGTTCACGGCAGTCAATGTCCCTGCGAATGACGAACTCTGCAAGCGGAGACGCTGGATGTCCGCCTGACGTCGCGCGGCGTGGGCGATTGAGCCGGGTAACTGAAGGAGCACGATAGCCGCTATAAGAGCGAAGCCAGCTCCGACCACGGCGCCGAGCTCTGGCGGGATTGTCGGCGACGTCGCTATGGATGCGAGGTCGAAAGGGCGTGATGGATTGCTTTTCAGCGTCCAGAGCAGTAGGACTCCCGCACCTGTAACTAGCCCTCCTGCGATCGCGAGTGTCGCGAAAAGGCCGGCGACCCTGGTGTCTTTATGGAGTATATTGTGTAAACAACTTATGCACACTTTTTTATTGTTATACAACATATGGATTTGGTTTGAATGACAGACTCATTCTTTAGAATAGGGCGTAATTCCTCTTGAATATAGGTTCTCCATTAACTTGAAAAATTCTTCTGACGATAAATCCTTTTGACGCTGGATCCAAAGACGAAATAAAGAAAGAGAAGTTGTCAGGTAAAACTCAATGAAGTATGGCGTTAAGGAATGGTTTTGCGGGACGTTTAATTCTAATTGATTCAAAGTAATTTCTTGTTTTAAGCGTTTTAAAAAGCGGGCACTTCCATAATCACCCAAAAGGGCATTGAGAACCAGGAGGTGTTCCCTGTTATCCAGACAATGGAGCGTATCTTGAACTGTATGCACTGATAGCTCTTTATTCGCCATTTCTTTCTTCATTTCATTGAATAAGTCATTTTCAACAGAGTCTAACAATTCGTAAATGTCAGTAAAGTATTGATAAAAGGTGCTGCGGTTATATCCTGACTTATTCGCAATTTCCTGAACCGAAATTTTCTCAATCGGCTTTTGGCTATATAACTCACAAAAAACTTCTACAAACTGTTGTCTTGTTTTCTCCGTTATTTGGGGTTGCTTTTTCATGTTTTCCTCCTACTAGCGAATAAGAATATCATCCGACAAATCATAAAAATCTGATGGTTGATCAAGGAATAATAAAGATTTACAATCACATCATACAACATGTTGTCGGATAATCAAAAAGTAAATGTTAAAAAGTAGGGGTGGCTTAAATGTCAGCAAAACAAGATAGAATATTAATTTTTGGTGCAGGTGTCATCGGGAGTATGTGCGCAATTAAGTTTATTGAAGCAGGGTTTGACGTTACCCTGTTTGCACATTCGAATAGATTTAAATCATTAAGAGAAAATGGCCTGCAATATAAAGAAAAAGGTACAGTTAGATCGGTACAAGTGAATGTCATTGATACGCTCGCAAATGACGATATATACGATTTTATTTTCGTTACCGTTCGTTATGATCGGTCCGAATCAGCGTTGTTAGCGCTAAAAGATAATCAAAGCAAAAATATAGTTACGATGACTAGTAATTCAATTGGATTTTCTTCGTGGCTGGATATCGTAGGGGATAGACTTTTACCCGCTTTTCCAGGCTTCGGCGGACAGATTAAAGATGGAGTATTGTATGCTCGATTTCTACCAAAGTTTATAGCGGCAACTGCATTTGGAGAAATTAATGGTGTAGTGACAGAACGCATAGAAAACCTCGCTAAATTATTTAAAACAGCAAAGCTTCCTTACGTTATTAAAAAGGATATGCAAGCGTATCTAATCACACATTCCGTATCAGACATTGCTATGTTAAGCTTTTTGCATTCTGAGAATAAGATCATTGACAAAAAAACAGCCAAAATCAGAAAGACGGCACGCCAAATAACAGTCACTTTAAAAGCGCATCTAAGGGCTATACAAAAAGCTGGCGTTTCAATTGATCCACCAATGCTGAGAATGGTGCTTAAATTTCCAAACTTATTTTTGGATCTTTTCTTTATGACATGGCTACGAACTAAAATGGTTAAGGATATGATGTTGCCGGATTATGCGAATAATGCTAACAATGAGATTGTGCAGCTAAGTAATGATTTATTGAAATTTTTAAGTCAAAATGATATCAAATCGGTAGTTCTTGACTAAACTAACGGGAAACCATAATTGAACAACAACAGCGGCAGTCTAAGACTTTATTTATCAAGTCTTGTTCTGCCGCTGCTTTATTTTGGACCCACTCTAAAACTTTATTTCCACAGTGTTGGAGGCAATCAATATAACGCTTATGCGACGCCAACTCGATCATATATAGAGCAATTTTTGCCCACATCTAGGGACACAGATCGAAATGATTTCATCCCTCTTTCGCTGTATATTATCCTTTAGGTTATAGACGTAAAGTAGATACGCTCCATCACCAGTAAGAGGTGGCTAAAGGAGTGTATCTAGCTCTTGTTAAAGTTTACTTGGATTCAATTCGACCAATTGGATCTGGATCTTCTGACAAAGTCTTTTGAACTGCCGACCAACTGTCATGTTCAATATCGAGCGCATGACAAAGATAAGCCCATGAGACCAGCTGAATTAAGGCGACATGTTCAGGATTTTCATCTGTTGTTTCCGTAACTTCATAACCTGGGATTCCGCCAAGTGAGTGTTATGCACCGAATAGGGTGAGCAGGCTCTCGGCCCCTGGGCTTAAGAAGTAGGGGTCGGACATCCATTCTGGGCCGCGGACGGTCAACTGATACTTTTGCAGGGTGTAGTCCTGATCCCCGACGATCACAAGCGTGGGCGTGGTCATGTGCGTGAAGCTCACGTTCAAGTGCGGCATATTCTCGGCCGCGAACGTCGTCAGGCTGTCGCCACCTTGTCCAGCGGTGGCGAACAGCACGCCCGCTTTGAGTCAGACAGGTCCACGTCCTTCTTAGTTTCTGGGTCGAGGACTCGCAATCCCAAGAGATTGCCCGCCGTTTGGCCACCGAAGGAATGTCCAGCTGCTGCTATTCGGCTTCGGTCAGTGCGTCCACTGAGACCTGGTACGGCAGATTCAATATGGTCTAAATTATCTAGGATTCGCTTCATGTCCTCGACACGGTAACGCCAAATCCGTGGTTTACGAGGATCGTCATGAGTAAGATCGATTTCTATGAGTATTCCACCTTCTTCACAGTCCTTTATAGTTAGGTATATTGCCTTTCTTATATCTTTTCATAATTAGTACGGAAGAACAGGGGATGATTATAATTAACTAAGGTAACTCTGTATTTGAAAAGGTGAATGGTGCGGGGGGCAAAAATAATTTTTAAAGTAGTTGACACTCGTCGCTACTCAGTGTTACGATGTACAGGTAATAAGTAATACTAAGTAGATTTCGGTTTCCAAAAATTATTGAGTAATAATTTCCCTCGGTACTATGTTGTACTGAATATAAGTGATACTAATTAGGGGAGGGACAAATTAGAGGAGGATCTGAACATGGAAAATTTAACTGAAATGCTGAAGGGATCGCTCGAAGGTTGCGTAATGGAAATTATCAGCCGCCATGAAACCTATGGCTATGAGATTACCCGCCGATTGAACGAGTTAGGGTTTTCCGAAGTCGTGGAAGGGACAGTCTACACTATCCTTGTGCGATTAGAAAAGAAAAAACTGGTGAATATCGAGAAGAAACCTTCAGATATGGGGCCGCCTCGCAAATTCTACACGCTTAATGAGGATGGTCGCCAAGAACTTGAACTGTTTTGGGAAAAATGGGGTTTTGTAACATCAAAAATCAACGTCTTGAAGTCAATCTAACATCATAAGATATTCCGCACCGATAGTTTTGGAGTGTCTTGTTGAGCTTTATAAAAAGGAGGAGAAAAATAATATGATGGAATTATTCAAAAAAATGATTGGTGATAAAAAAGAGTACAAAATGATGATGGCACGTGTGGAGTCACTGCCAGAGGACTATCAGTTCGTATATAAGAAAATTCAAAACTATATGTGGAATTTCGCGACGGGTAACGGGATGGATATGCTTCACATTCAGTATGAGTTAATCGAGTTGTTCGAAGCCGGTGCCGCGGAAGGCAGACAAGTGCTGGAAATAACCGGGGACGATGTGGCGTCTTTTGCCGACGAACTAGTCGCAAACGCTAAAACCTATGTCGCCAAGTATCGTGAAGATTTGAATCAGAGTATCAAGAACCGTTTGGAAAAAAAATAAATTCAATAGAGTATATTGACTGATTAGCTGGTACAAATGTAAATTGCCGCCTCGCTATTCAGTTAAATTTTTATCCGGTACTAAGTAATACATGATATCAGTCTGACTGAATAGTGGAAAAATTAATGTAGTCAATCTAGCTCTGCAAGGTGCTTGACCATAATTTTTGGTTTTCTCAAGCATCCTTGCTGCGCATTTTATAAGGAGGAAGAAGCATGATTGATGCAGCGATATCTGTAAAAGGGTTAAAAAAATCCTTTAATGACAAGGAAGTATTAAAGGGAGTGGATTTTGAAGTGAGGCGTGGCGAAATTTTCGCACTTCTGGGTGCCAATGGAGCCGGCAAGACAACGACAGTCAACATCCTCTCTACACTAATAAAGCCCGATGGCGGGGAAGTAGGGATTTGTGGCTTTGACGTCCAGCGTCAACCGGATCATGTGCGCCAGAACATTAGCTTGACAGGGCAGTTCGCAGCTTTAGATAGCATACTCACCGGACGTGAAAACCTGATGATGATCGCCAAGATACGGGGTGTCTCCAATCCAGCTCAAGTCGTCGACAATCTACTTGCAAGATTCAGCCTGACCGATGCGGCCAACCGTCGGGTAAACAAATATTCCGGCGGGATGAAACGCCGGCTTGACATTGCCATGAGTCTGATTGGGACACCAGCTGTCATTTTTCTCGATGAACCAACGACAGGGCTTGATCCCGAAGCGCGGATTGAAGTATGGAATACTGTCAAGGAGCTTGCCGGCGGCGGCACGACCATCTTGCTGACAACCCAGTACTTAGAGGAAGCAGAACAACTGGCCGACCGTATCGCTATCCTGCATGGCGGAATAATCATCACTACCGGTACCCTTACTGAACTCAAAGAGATGTTCCCGCCAGCGAAAGTGGAGTACATCAAGAAGCAGCCGACATTGGAGGAAATTTTCCTCGCAATCATCAATAAAAAGGAGGAGATGTAAATGAAAAACATAACAGGGGTGTTACTAGAACGTTTAATGCGAAACATCATGCGTAGTCCGGATACAATTATCACCGTTGCGCTTACGCCGATTATGATGATGCTTCTGTTTGTCTACGTATTTGGGGGCGCCATAGAGACTGGCGCTGACAATTACGTCAATTATTTATTGCCTGGAATCTTGTTGATGGCTATTGCATCCGGCGTCGCTTATACTTCCTTGCGGCTGTTTACGGATGTAAAGAGCGGATTGATGGCACGTTTCATCACCATGCCAATCAAACGCTCGTCGGTATTGTGGGCTCACGTGTTGACCTCGCTTATTTCTAATACACTTACTGTGGTGATAGTTATCCTTGTCGCGCTCTTGATGGGCTTCCGCTCCAGCGCTAGTATCCTGGATTGGCTCGCGGTAACTGGGATACTAGCGCTGTTTACGCTGGCCCTGACTTGGCTGGCGGTCATTCCCGGATTGACAGCAGGGTCTATGGAAGGGGCGACAGCCTATTCATATCCGCTGATTTTCCTGCCGTTTATCAGTTCGGCCTTTGTCCCCACTGAAACCATGCCTAAAATTGTCCGTGCGTTCGCTGAGAACCAACCGTTGACTTCAATCGTGAATGCGATTCGTGCCATCTTGTATGAAGGGTCTGTTGGTAATGATATCTGGATTGCACTTGCCTGGTGTGTCGGCATCATGTTCATCGCTTTCTTCTTCGCAAGTAAAGTATTTAAACGCCAATTAGGGTGAGTTGAACGAGAGAATGGATTAGGGTCACTCATAAACACACCAAGGTTGATACGACCCTGGTCAAGAGTACTTCACAAGTCAGAAGATCCATCAAATCTCATTGGCTACTCAAATTTGGGTCATTCTTGATTGAAGGTGAAGCCTCGAATCAGGGTTGTGGGAATAGGTTGTTTTAGGGATCCCAAGAAATCGCTCTTCATAAGACAATTTTGAAATACCATTCAAAGCCGCTAAACTTTTTCCGAAAGATGGGCCTACAATCGGAACTACAATTACTCGTACGGGTCCAAGCACATTTAATTTGGCCGCGATAGGGACGTATCTGGTTATGTTTCAGGGAAGTGTGAATGAAGCTGGGCAACCTATGCTAACACTCAATGGTGCTGACCTATCCAATTCAGTAGTGGGGCGAGCAACAGGCACAAGTCAGATGCCGGGAATGGCTATAGTACAAACGACTGTTGTTATTCAATACTCACCCCAGTCGGTAATTCCACTGGTTATCACACAATTAGCATAGTAATTATCGTTCGCATAGATAATTATATTTTTGCCACCTTTATAATGGTGGCTTTTCTTATGTAGATAATTACTATAGGACTCGCTAACGTTCTCCCCATTACCTAGGTTAAATAGTTTGAAAGCCTCGCTGTTCATTTACATATTCCCAGTGAAAGTCGCAATTTTAGCGGCTTATTCTATTTCAAGGTACCAAAAACTGTCTCCATACCGAGGGAAAGAACGCAAGTCAAAAGCCTAGAATATTAATTCATCATTGTAGATAATATTGTTTCAATCAAAACAATTTACAAAATATATATTGTTTAAATCTAATATTGATGATACTATAATTTTGTTTCGTACAAAACAATATATTATTTTTGTTTTGTGTAAAACAATGAAATAAGGAGGCGCGCATGATAATAAATCCGAGTACCGTCACACAAACAGTGGCAGATCTCATTTCGCAAATCGTCATTACCGCTTCTTCGTTATCTTTTCAGTCCAAGTAAGTCTTTGCTAAATTGGATGCAATTGCATCGATTTTCAACTAAGAGAGGAGAAATATGAAAATGAATTATGATGTGATTATTATCGGAGGGGGACCTGTCGGCATGATGTTGGCAGGAGAACTCGCTTTGGCGGACGTCAAGGTTTGTATTTTGGAGAAATTAGAAGATACCACCCCATACTCTAGAGCACTTAGTATCCATCCTCGTACAATAGAAATGCTGGACTTGCGCGGTTTAAAAGCGGAATTGTTGAAGATCGGGAAACCGTTGCCTACCGGGCATTTTGCAGGTTTGGAAACTCGGTTGGACTTTACGGTCATCGACTCTTCATCAAATTATTCATTGTTTATTGCCCAATCCGAAACCGAAAAGATACTGGAGCGCAGAGCCAGAGAGCTAGGTGCGGAAATACGGCGAGGAACGGAAGTTTCGTCTATCTCACCAAATTCAGAATATGTAGAAGTGGTAGCCACTGGAACTGAAGGCGAAATGACATTAACAGCAGCATATGTAGTTGGTGCAGATGGAGCCGGAAGCATTGTACGTAAACAGGCGAACATTCCCTTTAACGGAACGGATACAACACTTACTTCGGTCCAAGGCGATGTTGTGCTTAAACGCCCGCCTGCAACGAATGTCGTTTCCAGCTTTGACGAGAACGGAATGATCATGATCGTTCCTGTGTCTAAAGAGTTGCATCGTGTAGTTTTCATCGATCCGGATCGAAAATCTATTCCTAAGGACACACCGGTCACGCTGGAGGAACTACGCTCGGGAATGCTTCGCATGTTAGGGGACGACTATGGGATTTCAGATCCGTACTGGATGACTCGCTTTGGCAATGCTACCCGACAAGCTGACCGCTACAGGGAGGGAAGAATATTCCTTGCAGGGGATGCTGCTCATATTCATTTCCCTGCCGGAGGTCAAGGTATGAATGTGGGACTGCAAGAGGCCTTGAATCTCGGTTGGAAATTGGCTGCGGAAGTGAAAGGATGGGCACCAGAAGGATTGCTCGATAGTTACCATGAAGAGCGTTTTCCCATCAATTCAGCATTGCTTAGGAATACACGTGTACAAACGCTGCTATTTGGTAGCGATTTTTCATCGACTACGATCGATCTGCGGACAATGATTTCCAACCTATTGGAAATTCCGGAAGCAAACTACCGCTTAGCGAGTCAAATTGCAGCTGTGGATGTTGGCTATACAGTGCCAGATACTGTTTCTGAACATCCATTAAATGGTCGCAGACTTGCAGAGATCAAACTGCGTAAGGAAAACGGAGATATCTTCAGCAGTTACGAACTTTTCCGGGAAGGCAAATACATATTGCTAAATCTCGTTAATGATCAACTCGTGGAAGGCATCACTCGTCGTTTGCCCAATCAGCATTTCACATGTGTTAATGCGATATTGGCGGAACCAGCCCTGGACTGGAACAATGTGCACACAGCAATGATTCGTCCGGATGGATATATCGCATGGGCAATTTCCGATCAAGACAGTGAACTGGAACAATGCATAAAGAAAGGTATTAATAGCATCAGCAAAGGGTAATTTTTTTACTCTTATTGTTTTGTGAGAAACAAAAAATGTCCGGAAGCCTCTGAATCATCGCTTTCCGGGCATTTTTTCTATGTGAAGTGTTGATATGAGAAAAGTCCCGTTTTCTTACTTTACACTCGCAGTGTCAGCTACGTTTTGGGGCGCAAATTTCAATGCGGGGAAAATGCCCAAGTTGTTCAAAGGCTCGGATGCAACTAATCCCATTATTTCATGGATACTTTGGTCTACAAGTTTCCAAAAATAAGCGTATCAAATGTTTTTTGCGAAACAATTATGTATAATGAGGAGAGATATGCGAATAGAGGAGACCAAAGAAAATGCAGCCAATGGATCATTCTAAACAATGGATTTTTAAAAGCTTTATTCATCTTATGAGTCAACAGGACGTAAGGGAAAGCAAGTTATCCGTCAGAATGAGTGAGGAACTACATAAATTCGAAAAGGAATTTGGAGAAAAGGTGAATTTGACCTTGTCGGAGATTCACCTCATCGCATGTATCGGAGATTTCTCACCGATTAATGTCACCTCCATTTCAGAAAAAACGGGATTAACCAAAGGGTCCATCACAAGAATTAGCAAAAAACTTCTAAAACTGGCCTTGATTAAAAGACAGCAGATTAATGACAATAAAAAAGAAGTCTACTATAGTTTGACATCAAAAGGCCAAAAAGTTTATGTTATCCATCATCGAATCCATCAAGAAATTGAAGAACGATTCATTAAATTTCTAGATAAATATACAGCTGATGAACTTGTTTTTGCGAGCAAGTTCATCCAGGATTTAAAAGAGTGGGATTATTGAAAGATGTGCGCCTGAATTGTCGATAAAATAGATGCCCATAGAGCTGCTAAGTTAGCAGCTTTTTTGTTTTATCGGTACAAGTCCGTGTCCCATGTTATGGTAATATAGAGTTGGATTTATGAAATGTGTACAAGGGTCTGTAAGCGAGATAGCTAAAGAACAGTTCATCTTTCTAGCGTGTGTAATATGTTTTATCGTTAGAATGGAAGCATGTAAAAAGTACATATGGAGGTTATTAAGTTTGAAAACTCACTACTACTTCAGTTGGTTTAATGATTTTTTTCCAGAGAAGCTGGTCAAATTGTTGCAGGAGGATGTACAAGACAGAAAATCGCTTGTTATGATTAGCGCTGATCCGTCTGGTTATACAGGTGAGCAAATTAACTTTGATGATGTTTCAGAATGGAGATGGTTGAATCAGGCTAATATTATTTTGATGAATATCATTTCATTGATTACCGCATGCAGAAGGAAGATGCCCGGCGATTCATTCAAAACGCCTCTGTCATTTTTTTATGCGGTGGATATCCTGTTTTGCAGAACGATTTCTTGACGGAATATGAATTATCGGATGTTATTAAGAACAGCAATGCCGTTATAATGGGTGCCAGCGCCGGTGCGTTAAACATGGCTGCAAAATGGTTAAGCTTGAATAACACTGATGAAGTTGAAACAAGTGCTATTTATGATGGTATTGGCTTTGATCAATTTGCCTATGAATCACATTCTCAACGCGACTACGCCACATTTGTTCAAGGCTATATGTTCCCCTTGTCTGAAGAGATTGATGTTTATGCGGCAGAACAGGAGAGTGCTGTGCGTGTGAAGGACGGCAAAATAGAAATAATGGGTCCAGTATATTTAATTTCCCAATCAAAGATTCAGAAATTGGTTGAGACGCTCTAATCAGGGTGAGAGATGGAAAATCCACTTGCGTATCCAGTCACAATAGAGGGCAACCGTACCAGTTACAGTGGAATATGACGATGCAGTCAAAGGTGCCTTTGCTTAGTCTACAACTTTATTTTCCGAGGCTAATTTATTTTATTTGAACGCAAGGAAAAAATCCTTTTACAATCATTGTCAGTACGTTATAATACAATCACCAGGTGGATTACTCAACATAAAAAGTGGAATATTGTAATTATTTAGTGAGTTCCACCATGTAAATTAGATTGGATTCTCTCCCTTTCACAGTCATGGAGTCACCCTTGGCTCGTCATAGTCTTGAGCCGCTTATTACATAATAGATATCGGAGGAGGTGTGGTTATGGTCAAGAAGAAAATTTCCAAAGCCCTCAGCGCTGCTTTAGTCGTTTCTATGCTGGCTACTGGCGTGATCGTCGCTATCCAAGGTAATACAACGTTAGAGGTAGCGAAGTCAGCAGGGGATAAAAAGGTTGAAGTTATTAAATAAGTGAGACCTTACATGCAGAAGATAGGTGCGAAAGCCAACGGAATCAAAAGACTCAAAAGACTCAAAAGACTCCAACAGTGTTGGTAACTAAAGATGAAATGCTCTCTGCTAATTAGTATGAGATGAATAATATCACCATTATAATCAACACAGTCGCCATCTTTAATGGTGGCTTTTTTGTTTTGTAGAGCGGGGTGCGCCCTGGCAGGAAAAGAATATTTTTGGGAGACGCACTCTGAAAATTCAGTCTTTAGTATGAGGTGAACGATGTGGAAGTCCGTATAATTAGGAATTGAAAGGAGAGTCATATCTTACTCAAAATGGGAATCTTTTTGAACAAATTGGAGGTTGAAAAGATTGGATCGGCACGAAAAAACCATGAATGCACCAAGCCTGTTTCGCAATCGGTTCCTGCAGACGATTTTATTATCAAGCGTGCTCCTGCAGGTTGGCATTTGGGTACGTAATTTTGCTATTCTCTTGTACGTTGCGGAGAGAACAAACAATGATCCATATGCTATTTCGCTAATCAGCGTAGCCGAATTCGCACCAATTTTTGTTTTTTCGTTCATTGGAGGTACATTTGCTGACCGCTGGCGGCCGAAGCGAACGATGATCTGGTGCGATTTATTATCCGCGGTATCGGTATTCGTAGTACTTCTGACCATACATTTCGGTTCTTGGCACTCCGTTTACCTTGTCGCATTCATCTCAGCTATTCTTTCGCAGTTCTCTCAACCTTCGAGCATGCGTTTGTTCAAGTATCATGTGCCCGAAGAACAGCTCCAGCAAGGGATGGCTCTATTCCAATCACTGATGGCCATCTTCATGGTGCTTGGTCCTATGCTCGGCACCTTCGTTTACAGCACATTTGGCCTTGAAATATCGATCGCTGTCATGGGCCTGGTATTTCTGCTCTCTGCACTCGTTCTTATTCGTCTGCCAGAAGATCATATGCAATCTCAAACCGCCGCTGTAAAAGGGCAGTTCCGTAAAGAATTCATTGAAGGCTTCCGCTATGTTTGGCAAAGCCAAGTACTGCGGATGCTCGGACTGGCATTTATTCTCGCGGGACTGGCTGTTGGCGTAGCCCAAGCGCTCAACCTGTTTATCGTAACGGAGCGGCTGGGCAGAAGCAAGGAATTCCTGCAGTATCTGCTAATGGTTAATGGTGCAGCTATGCTGATTGGTGGCGGAATCGTGGCCGCTTTCGCCAAGCGGGTTCCGCCGCAGATTCTTCTCGCAATAGGTATGATCGCAGGCGCAGTCTGCACAGCCATTGTAGGGTATTCGACAAGCGTTCCACTCACCCTGACCGTTCAATTTCTGAATGGACTTGTTTTCCCGTGCATTCATATTGGGATCAGCACAATGATTCTGAAATGGTCAGAGGCTTCGATTGTCGGCCGGGTGAATGGGGTTCTGAATCCGATGTTCGTTGGCATGATGGTCGTTTCCATGTCTTTCGCTGGCGCATTAAAGGGTGCCTTTTCGCTGGGTACAATCTATAGTGGTGCAGGATTATTATTTCTTCTTGGCGCACTGGTCATGGTTCCGATCATGAACCAAAAAGCGCCTGATAATACACATATTGCACAAGAGACATAATTCGCGATATCTATAAAATTTTAATGAGAAGAGTCGGTCATGAAGAAGTGATCGGTTCTTCTTCATTTCCTGGGAGTAAACCCGCCAGAATCATAGTGATAAAAAAATTGAAGATGATTGTTTTGCTGGAAATGGGCCGCTATTATAGCGGCTTTTTTTTGTTTTAAGGAACTAAGTTCGTGCCAAGATTATGACAGTTCAAGGAGAATACCTTTGAAGCGCAGGGTATTGTGCCAGGATATCAACAATTATTTTCATGCGCATTACCGGGAGGGAGAAAACCTGAACTTTTCTCGGAAAGAGCTATAATTCGAATATAGTTTCCAGGTAGTGTTAAATTTATAATTAAATTATCCCAATGAAAGGGTTTTCATAAATACGAGATTGAAACTTTGGAGGTGCTTTATGGGGGGCAATAAAAAGAATTTTTTCCGTATGGGGGCAACATTGTTGTTGTCGCTGAGCGTTGTGCTGGCTGGTTGCTCAGGCAGTGCAGGTGACTCCGGAAGCGGAGAAGAGAACAGTGCAGGAAGTGAAGTGGGGGCTGACAATCCGATAGAAATCTCGGTGTTTCTGAATGAGGCCGGACAGCAGCCAACCGCTGATAACAAGATTTACAAAAAAATCAAGGAAGAGCTCGGCGTTACATTTAAATTCGAATTTCTGGCTGGTGACAAGAACCAAAAGCTCGGCGTCATGATCGCCGGTGGAGATTATCCGGATCTGATCTCAGCCGATACCAAACTTACGGCAGCCGGTTCAGTCATTCCGCTTGAAGATCTGATTGAAGAACACGCGCCTAATTTGAAGAAGCATTACGAGAAGTACTGGAATCAAATGAAGGACCCGAATGATGGACACATTTACTACCTGCCAAACTACGGTGCATACAACGGAGAAGTGGCGGATACCTACTACAGCGGACCTGCCTTTTGGATCCAAAAAGCCGTGTTGAAAGAGTTCGGTTATCCGACACCGAAGACACTGGACGAATACTTTGACTTGATCGCGAAATACAAGGAAAAGTATCCAACCATTGACGGCAAACCGACAGTCGGTTTCGAGGTATTGAACTATGATTGGAAAAACTGGGGCTTGCTGAATCCGCCGCAGCATTTGATCGGTCATCCGAATGATGGCGGTGTGGTCGTCAACGACGGCCAGGCAGAGATCTTTGCGGACAAGGATTATGCCAAGACGTACTATCAGAAACTAAATGAAATCAATGCACAAGGCTTGCTGGATAAGGAAGCGTTTGCACAAAACTACGACCAATATATGGCCAAATTGTCCAGTGGGGCAGTACTCGGCATGTTCGACCAACACTGGAATTTCGGCAGCGCGGAAGATTCGCTCATAACGCAGGACAAAATTGAACGCACCTATGTGGGGTTCCCGCTCGTGTATGACAGCAGCACCAAAGACTATTATCGTGATCGCGCAGCGCTTAACCTGAACAATGGCTTTGGTATTACCGTGAGTGCCAAAGACCCTGTGAAAATCATTAAAGCACTTGACAAGCTCATGGAAGAAGATTGGCAAAAGACACTCACTTGGGGCATTCAGGATGAAGACTATTACGTCAATGACGAAGGCCGTTTCATGAAAACCCAAGAGCAGCGCGACAATGCCGCAGATGCGGCCTGGAAACTGGCCAACAAAGCGGATGCATTTTATGGAACTGCGCCGAAAGTTGAAGGCTACTTTAGTGATGGCAACGCAACTTCGGCAAGCAATCAGCCGGAAGAATATCAAGCCAGCTTGAAACCGTTTGATAAGGAAGTTTTGGGCGCTTATGGTTTCAACAGCTATGTCGATTTCTTCAGTGCTCCACCAGAGAATCCGGTGACTTACCCTGCTTGGTCTGTCGATCTGGTTGAGGGATCTCCAGCGAAGATTGCCAATACGAAGTTGAACGAATTGTCGACCAAATATTTGCCAAAAGCAATCTTGAGCGGTACATCAGAGTTTGACAATGTTTGGAATGAATACGTTTCCGATATTAAAAAGCTGGACATCAAAACGTATGAAGATCGTATCAATGAAGTGTTGAAGTGGAGAATCGATAACTGGTCTGTGAAATAAAAGACTTAACGTCAGGAAGGAAGATAACCTTTCTTCCTGATTCTTTTGAAAAAATTGTTTGTAGGGCCTGGTCTTTCATCGTGGAAGATACGTCGCTTTCGATGTTTTGCTTTGATTTTAAAGATGGATAGGGAGCCTGATATTATGGAGGAAATTGTAGTGGGTACCAAGCCGCTCCGCCCGAAGAAAAAACCAAAAATGAAGCGGATTACCTGGCAAAATATCAAAGCACAGAGACAGCTCATTTGGATGTCTGTTCCTCTGCTTGCGTACATTATCATCTTTGCTTATGTACCTGTCTGGGGCTGGACGATGGCCTTTCAGGATTACAAACCGGCCAGAAGTTTCTCGCAGCAAACGTGGGTAGGGTTTAAGCATTTTCAATTTTTGTTTACCGATGACAATTTCTTGCGCGTGCTCCGCAATACGCTGGCCATGAGTATCATCAACATGATTTTGGGTTTCGTTACCGCTATTGTTTTGGCATTGTTACTCAATGAGATCAAGAAGGTCATGTGGAAGCGGACAGTACAAACCATCTCTTATCTTCCTCACTTCTTATCATGGATTATCGTGACCGGCATCGTAGCGACATCGCTTGCTTCTGACGGCATTATCAACGATATCCTCATGAGACTGCACCTCATCAACGAGCCGAT
This sequence comes from Paenibacillus taichungensis, assembly GCF_050994985.1. Taxonomy (NCBI): domain Bacteria; kingdom Bacillati; phylum Bacillota; class Bacilli; order Caryophanales; family Paenibacillaceae; genus Paenibacillus; species Paenibacillus taichungensis. The sequence continues at coordinate 2,298,941 of NZ_CP194720.1, forward strand.
CTTGTGGCTGACGGAAGGAAAGTATTTCTGGGGCGTTGTGGCAAGTTCTCATATTTGGAAAGAAGTCGGGTGGAGCACCATTATTTATTTGGCGGCCATGGCCTCGATTGATCCGGCACAGTATGAAGCTGCCGATATTGATGGCGCCAATCGATATCAAAAAATGTGGAATGTCACCTTGCCGGGAATCAAGCCTACCATTGTCATCCTGTTGATTATGTCGATTGGACATATTCTGGAAGCCGGCTTCGAGGTTCAGTATTTGCTGGGTAATGGATTGGTTGTTGACTGGGCGGAAACGATTGATATCTTCGTGCTCAAATACGGGATTGCACAGGGCAACTATTCGCTCGCAACTGCAGGCGGAATATTTAAGACCGTGGTCAGCATTACGATGTTACTTGTAGCGAATTGGACCGCCAAGCGGCTTGGGGAAGAGAGGCTGTTATAATGACGAAAAAAACACCATTGTCTGGTTTAGGAAATACAGCGGCGCTTTCCGTTCGCCGCCCGGGTGGCAGAGGCATGGAACCGTTTCTGTTTAACACCTTTAATACCATCTTCATGGTGCTGCTGGTGATTGTGACGTTATATCCATTTTTGAACACGATTGTGGTTTCATTTAATGCAGGGAATGACACCATTCGAGGAGGCTTATATTTGTGGCCCCGCGATTTCACCCTGCAGAATTACAAAGCCGTATTTGCATCAGGCACCATTTATAATGCATTTTTGATTTCCGTTGCACGTACAGTACTATCCACCGTTCTGAACATTTTCTTGACCACCATGTTGGCTTACACACTGAGTCGGCGCGATTATATTTTCCGCAAGCTGATTACGACCATTTTTGTGCTGACGATGTATTTCAATGCCGGGCTAATTCCGGGGTACTTCCTGATGAAGGATCTGCATTTGATTAACTCCTTCTGGGTGTATGTTTTACCATCGCTGATTAGTGCGTTTAACCTGATCGTTATTCGTACCTATATTTACACGATCCCTGAAAGCTTGATTGAATCAGCCAAAATTGATGGAGCAGGCGACTTCAGAATTTTCTGGAGAATTATTTTTCCACTGTGCAAACCTGTGCTAGCGACCATTGCGCTCTTTGTCGCAGTCGGCGCGTGGAATTCCTGGTTCGATGCTTTTCTGTACACGTCATCACGTCAAGAGCTCAGTACACTGCAATACGAACTGATGAAGCTGTTGTCTTCCAGTATGAACGCCAACAGTAATCCTTCCGTTGCCAACGGCGTGGGAGTGGAGCATACCACACAGGTAACGCCCATTTCGATTCGTGCTGCAGTTACGATTGTCGCTTCTGTTCCGATCTTGTTGGTGTATCCGTTTATGCAAAAATACTTTGTCGTTGGACTAAATGTAGGGAGTGTGAAGGAATAGATGAAGCAACTCCAAGCTAATACCCTCTGTTATGCCAACCGGATCCTTCCCGGATTCTATCCGGATCCCAGCATTGTGAAGGCGGAAGAATATTTTTACCTCATTTGCAGCTCGTTTGAATATTTTCCCGGCGTGCCGATCTTTCGGAGTCCGGATCTCATTCAATGGGAGCAGATCGGCAACGTACTGGACCGAATCAGCCAGCTGGATTTGACCGGTCAGAAGAGCTCAGACGGCATTTATGCTCCGACACTGCGTTGCCATGAAGGTATATTTTATATGATTACGACAGATGTAAGGGGCATCGGGAACTTCTTTGTTACGGCAACCAACCCTGCCGGACCATGGTCCGATCCAATTCGTATTCCCTACGGGGGCATTGACCCCTCGCTGTTTTTTGACGACGATGGCAAAGTGTACGTGACCGCCCAACAAGGTGCCGATTACGATTCTCATGCCATCCAGTATGAGATCGACATCGCTACAGGTGAGGCGCTCTCTGAACCACAAGTTGTCTGGCATGGAGATGGAGGGCCTTGGACCGAAGGGCCACATCTGTACAAAATCAATGGTCTGTATTACATGATGTCTGCTTCTGGTGGGACGGCCAAGGAGCATCGTGAGATCATCGGCCGAAGCGATCGACCTTATGGTCCGTTTGAACGCTATCCTGAGCCGATCCTGACCCATCGCCATCTGGACCATCCGATCCAGTATTTGGGTCATGCCGATCTGGTGGAGGATCACCACGGAGACTGGTGGGCCGTATTCCTTGGCGTGCGTTTGACAGAGGACGGATATAGTGTGCTTGGACGTGAAACGTTCCTCGCCCCGGTCGTTTGGAACGAGGGCTGGCCGCACATGGATAACAATGAAGGAATAGTGAGTCTGGACATGAAGGTCCAGCGATTGCCAATGACAGCACCTTCTATATTGGATGGTCATGCAGCAGTCGTTGTAGGGCGAGAAAACTTCAATGAAGAACTTGGGCCGCAGTGGATGTTCGTTCGCAATCCGTCAGAAGGAGCATGCTCCGTTACGGAAAAACCAGGTTTTCTGACCCTATATGGACAGGAAGCAAGTCTCGGCGACGTTGGTCAGATTACGTTTGTTGGCCGGAGGCAGCAGCATGTTGAAGCATGCTATACAACTAGCATGGTATTCGTTCCGGCTGCTGATGGAGAAGAGGCCGGAATGTGTATCCGCCGGGATGAAGATGCACACTATGAGATTGGCATAAGACGGTTGAACGGACGAAACATACTCTTTGCTCGGTTGACGGTGCGCGGAGAGTCGGAAATCGTGTATGCGGGCGAGACTGAAGCGGAGCAGCTGTTTCTCCGGATCGAATCGACGGAGAAGGAATATAGGCTGACTTGTTCCGAGGACGGACAGAACTGGACAGCCTTGGGTTCAGGCTCGGCACGTGCTATATCACCGGAGGACTTTGTGCACAAAATGTGCTTTACCGGAGCGGTGGTCGGACTATACGCTACTGGCAATGGTAAGGCAAGTAGCACACCTGCCCATTTTGATTGGTTCGAGTATGAGATCTAGCCAACGAGGCACCATTCAAGGCGTCATCTAAGGACACTTTTCACATCGCTGCAGCGGTGAATCTAAGTACATTCGAAAGCTAGCGCTCGTGGTTGGCATATCTCTTCAACAATATCTATGCATTGTCATTTTATAATAACCTTCTTGCCACTATCACTTTGGCATGGAGGTTATTGTGTATTGCAACATATATTTGAAGCTTTTATAAAGGAAGAAAGCGGTTTATTTATCCTGTCGCTTACCTATTAAAACATGTAAAATGAGGGTGACTGATCAGTCATCTTATACATTTGCTATTGACTTTACAATATCCTAAACAAAGTGAGGTGTAATTACAGCATGTATCACAATCCAATTATATGGGCTGATTACCCGGATCTTGATGTCATTCGCGTAGAAGATACCTATTACATGGTCAGTACAACAATGCACATGATGCCGGGTTGCGTCATCCTGCGTTCGTACGATCTGATTCATTGGGAAGTGGCAACCTATGTATATGACAGACTGGATGACACCCCAGCCCAAAGACTGGAAGATGGCAAGCACATCTATGGTAAAGGCATGTGGGCAGCTTCACTTCGGTATCATCAAGGAACGTTCTACGTGATCTTTGTAGCCAATGATACGCGTAAAACGTATTTATACACGTCCGCATCCATTTCGGGACCATGGGACAAACGCATCGTAGAGGGCTTTTATCATGATTGCTCCCTTTTCTTTGACGATGATGATCGGGCATATTTGGTACATGGCAATGCCGAGATTCATTTGGTAGAGTTAAAAGCTGATTTATCAGGACCCAAACCGGGGGGGACACAGCGTTTAATCGTGAAGGAGCGGGATCCTTACCATCTTGGTTACGAAGGTGCCCATTTCTACAAGGTTAATGGGAAGTATTATGTGTTCTTGATTCATATTTCCAAAGAGGTGGGACGAAGAACCCAGGCTTACTACATGGCAGATACGCTAAATGGTGAATTTATCGGTGGGGAAGTATTTAATGATGATATGGGATATTTCAATTCAGGTGTTGCTCAAGGCGGTATAGTCGATACCCCCGGTGGGGATTGGTACGCTGTGCTATTTCAGGATCATGGTGCAGTAGGGCGTATTCCTGTAATCGTTCCCATGAATTTTGAAGACGGAATTCCCGTTTTTGCAAGCAATGCACCAAGAGCAATAGATATTCCTAGCACAAGACCAGATTATAGTTACAGCCCGCTGGTGGGTAGTGACGATTTTGAGTATCATATCGGCGGGGACAGCAGAGCTCGCCTTCGTGATTTTTGGCAATGGAACCACACGCCCCATGATGAGCAGTGGTCCGTAACCGAGAAGCCTGGAGTGTACCGGATTCGGACCGGCCAGCTTAGCCCGAACCTTATTTATGCGGTGAACACATTGACCCAGCGTGCGATGGGGCCCGCTTGTAAGGTAAACGTCACCCTGGACGGCAGCGGTTTAAACGATGGTGATTATGCAGGGCTATGTTTCCTAATAGGCACATATGGCCTGATCGCGCTAACGAGAGAGCAGGGAGAGTTCTACCTTGTCATGCAGGCGAGGGAAAGTCAGGATTCCAGCATATTCGGCAATTTGATCGATGAGGAGCCTGCGACGGAGCATGCGCGGATTCGCGTAACCGGACCAGTCGTTACACTCCAGGCATCAGGCCATTTCGTGAACAATCAGGATGAGTGTTCTTTTGCCTATCTCGATGGCACGGAGTGGAAGCCACTCGGCATTTCTCACAAGATGTTCTACAAACTGGATCATTTCATGGGCTGTCGGATTGGCTTATTCTTGTATTCAACACAGGTCAAAGGAGGAACGGCTGATTTTTCGAATTTCAAATACGATATGATCTAGTCAGCTTACACACGATGGTTATGGATAAAGTCGCCTGATGGCGGCTTTTTGTACTCATACCGCCCAAGTTTGTTATACAATGATAGGATTCGGGATGATCTAACAAAATGGTGAACTCATTCCAATAGAACTGGGGGCATGTCGACGTGAATAAGAGATGGATGTACAGTTCAAGATGGACCTTAATTCTCCTCCTTTTGGTGTCCATACCTGCAGGCCTTTCGCAAGGAAATACAGAGCAACAACAGACTGTACCTGCGGGGCAGCAGGGGCAGAATCCTGGAGAAGATGGGAAATACGTACCACCTATAAAAGTCACTTTTGTCATGGAAACCGGGGAGGATCTGCTGCAAATGATCGATCAGTTACCAGGTGAAAGTTTAGAGGATAATCGCTGGACCCAATTGTATGAAGAAGAATTGGGCATTCAGATTCACTATGACTGGATCGCAAGGGGTGACGTATATAATCAGAAGCTGGGGGTGTCCCTCGCAGCAGGCCGTTTTCCGGATGTAGTCAAAGTAAATCCATATCAACTCAGACAATTAAGCAATGCGGGATTGATTGAAGACCTGACAGAAGTGTATCAGACGCAAGCCTCTCCGCTTACGAAAAAAATTTTGGAGGCTGAGGGAAGAGGTGCGTTCGATGCGGCCACAATTGACGGCAGACTGATGGCGATCCCGGAATCGTCTTCTGCCATCGAAACAGCACAATATCTGTGGATCAGAAGTGATTGGCTGGAAAAAATGGACCTGCTGCCACCTGAAACGATGGAAGATGTACTGCAAATATCTAAAGCGTTTACAGAAGGAGATCCCGATGGAAATGGGGAGCAGGACACCTATGGACTTGCAATGACGAGTTATTTGTGGGACCCCGTTATGGGTGTATCTGGATTCATGGCCGGCTACGGAGCTCACCCGAATATATGGATCAAGGATAAGGAGGGCAATCTGGCTTACGGTGGCATACAACCGGAGGTAAGAAAAGCACTGAAGGTGCTGCAGACCTTATACCTTGAAGGCCAGCTTGATCCCGAATTTGCTTACAAAAACGGAAGTAAGGAGTATCGCCTGATTCAGGACGGTAAAATAGGCATGCTCTATGGTGAACAGTGGACCCCCTTCATGCTTCAGACCACGCGCGACACGGACCCTAATGCGGAATGGCAAGCTTATCCCCTTGTGGCTGAGTCTGGAAGAGGCATATTGGTCCCGCTCCGTTCCAATACAGGACAATACTTCGCGGTAAAGAAAGGATTTGCACATCCTGAGGTCGTCGTAAAGCTCATGAATCTGCATTTGGATAAAAACTGGGGTGAGCAAGCCGAGTATGAAACGTACTACAATGACGATTCACGCGCCGTGTGGATGCTTTCGCCGGTAACCCCTTTTCCAGGAATGAAAAACATGGATGCTTACAGAGATATTCGTGATGCCAGAAAGAGAGGGGATTTCTCAAGCCTGGAGAACGAAGCCCTTGCGATCCACAAACGAATTGTTGCTTATGAATCAGAGGGCTTAAAAAGTGGATGGGGTTGGAAACAGACCTATGGATCCTTGGGAGCCTTTAGTATTGCCGATGCCTATGACCGGAATGGACAACTTCTATATGACGAGTATACCGGCGGAATAACCGAAACTATGGTTGATCGACAACTTATTCTTCGAGACCTTCAACTTGAAGCATACATGAATATCATTCTTGGTTCACCCATCGAAGAATTCGATCAGTTCGTGAACGATTGGTACAAGCTGGGGGGGGAAGAAATTACATCGGAGGTGAATGCGTGGTTCAGAGTCAATGTTGCAAGGAATCATCCAGCATCTGCCTCCTAGAATTAACCCGGGATCCTATTTCAGCCAGGTGCATAGGAGGTGAACGGATTGTTGAGAATTCCTGCCCAATCGTGGTTTAACAGCATATTTGCAAGATTAATCATGACCTATCTGGTTTTTGTGATTCCTCTGATCCTTCTGGGAGTTTATTTGTATCATTGGAGTTACGATACGGCAAGCGAGGAAATATCCCTGTCGACGGATCGGCGCCTGAACCAATTTGCCATGGAGCTGAACAGGGAGATTGAATGGTTGGAGCTTCAGCAGTTTGATATCGCTGAGGACCGCAAACTGAACCGGATTGCCATCCTCTGGAACATGATGGACCAAGTGGAAAGACGTGAAACGTTGAATTATTTATCTGAGCGACTGGCCTCATTCAAGAACAGCAGTGCTTACATCAAGAACGTTTACGTACATATCCCTGCAGTCAACAAGAGCATATCGGCAGTGCAAGGCATGGATGACTTCGATCATGATTCCTTTAGTTACTTTAGCTCAAATCTTGAAGGGAAAGGCGTTCGCTTTACTGTAAAAAGTGACAATCTGAACCTTAGCGCTGTTCGGCTACCAGGCAAGCGAGGAGATGCCCCCCTGTTTGTTGTCCAAGTGGAACTGGATACCGCCAAATTTCAAAATGAATTGTCACAACTTAATCTGTATCCCGAGAGTGCAACATTGCTGATCGAGAATCAAACAGGGCATGCCATCTCAGATCAGCAGCAGCGTGATGTCATTCTGTCCAGTCACCGTAAATATAGTCTTACAAATCAGCATGACAATTTTCAGGTGAACGTGGAGGGAACCTTGTATCATGTGAATCAGCTTCATATGAATACCTTGGGCTTGTCCGTAGCCACTTATTTGCCGGAGAAAATCGTAACCAAACCCCTTAGTAAATTTGTTCAGTGGGCCTGGATCTTTGCTATCACTTCATTCATCGCCATTGCAGCGTATCTGTATTCCAGTTACAAGCTGATCCATATTCCGCTGCTGCTGCTTGTCAAAAGATTCAAGAAAATGGAGGGAGGCGTGTTGGATATTCCGATCAACCATCATCGTAAAGACGAATTCGGTTTTCTCTACAGTCGTTTCAATCATATGATTGAAAATCTTCAGCAGTTGATTGACCGTGATTTCAAAAAGACAATGATGATGCAGCGGGCCGAATTGAGACAGCTTCAATCCCAGATTAATCCGCATTTTCTGTACAATAGCTTCTTCATTCTGAACTCGCTCGCCAGAACAGGAGACACGGAGCGAATTGAACAATTCACAAATATGCTTGGCGTATATTTTCGCTTCATCACCAGAAACGAAACAGATCAAGTGACTTTGAAGGAGGAAGTGGAACATTCACGAATCTATACGGAAATTCAGCAATTAAGATTCTCCAGACGAATCAAGGTGGACTTTGGGCAAGTCCCCCCTGGAATGGATCAGATTCAGGTGCCCAGGCTTATTATTCAGCCGATTATCGAGAATGCTTATGAGCATAGTCTTGAAAAAAACACGAGTATGGGTTTCTTGCGCGTACAATTCCGCATGGAAGCAAACTATGTCGAATTCATCGTGGAAGACAACGGTATGGATCTGCAGATGGAAGACATTGAGCGTCTCAAAGAACGCCTGCACAATGAAACAGGCACAGATGAAATGACAGGATTAATGAATATTCACAGACGTCTCATATTGACCTACGGGGAAGGAAGTGGCCTTTTTCTCTCCCGGAGTGAGCTGCAGGGATTGAAAGTCGCGGTACGAATTCATCAGAAGGAAGGGGATCAGATAACGAATGTATAGACTTCTGATCGTGGATGACGAGGAGATTATAACGGATAGTCTGTATGAGACGTTCGCCAGACATATGCCTGACAAACTTGACGTGTGTAAAGCCTACTCTGCTGCGGAGGCATTGACCTGGATGCGACGCTCGAGGATTGACATTGTGCTGACAGACATCCGCATGCCGGGAATAAGCGGACTGGAACTAACTGAGGAAATTCAGACCCGATGGCCACATTGTCGTGTTATTTTTCTGACAGGACACAGCGATTTTGAGTATGCGTACAAGGCTTTTCAAATGACCAATGTGCGTTATTTACTCAAAACAGAGGGCTATGACAAAGTAATGACTGTCGTCGATCAGGTGATGGAAGAGATTCGGCAAAGTTACAGCATGAATGAAGTACTGGAACAATCGCTTGAGATTACCTCAAGATTGGCAGCGTTGCAACAGGAGGAATATGTGCGTAAGCTTCTTCAGAAATGTACACCGACCGATTCCTTGCATGAGATACAAGCTGAACTCACCCGAAGAAACATCGGATTACAAGTAGAATCCCCGGTGTATCTGGTGCTTGGTCGATTCAACAAGCCGCCCGGAGAGCATGCTGATCTGGAACACGTTCAAGCATCGGTACGAGTTATCGGATCTTCTTTTATTCGTGAACATGCGGTAAATACAAGTGTAACGGATCATTATGGTGATGCAGTCTGGCTGCTTCAACCCAAGAGGGAAAATGCTAGCCCAGACGATCACTTTGTCACATATGTCGAGGGCACATTGGAACTTGTTCAGGAAGCTTGCCAGTCTTCGTTAGGCTTATCCATTGCTTTTACTTTAAGTGGACAGGGCTATCAATGGTCCCAAATTCCAAGCCAATATGAACGTCTGCGGTTACTACAGTGGATGAAGATTGGAGACGGGGTATCCATGGTGTTAACGGATAAAACAGAAGAACCTGCTATGGGTACTTCCAAGGAGTCCGTGCGCATTTCAAATCGGATTGAGTTGATGTCCGGTTATTTGGAAACCGGAAGATTCCAGTCTTTTTATGATGTTTTTGAAGAGCTGGCAAATGAACTGCTGCAACAGGACGTGATTATGGAACGTGCGATGGAAACGTACTATCATCTGGCACTGATGCTGTATTCGACATTCAATCGTTGGGGGCACCAAATCCCTGATCGGCGAAGCCTGCTTCATCTCGGAGATTATCGCAGTATGAAGGATGCCGTGTATCACCTGTATCGCGCAGCAGATGAGCTGGTGCACTTTAAGCAATCGAACGAAGAGGAACGAGCTAACCTGGTGACCCAGACGATATGCAGCTATATTAAGAATAACCTTGAAAAGGATCTATCCCTGGTCCGACTGGCTGAATTGAATCATTTCAACCCGTCCTATCTATCCCGTTTCTTTAAGCAGGAAACCGGAATCAACTTGTCCGAGTTTATTGACGATTGCCGAATTCGGAGAGCCAAGGAACTGCTAGGCAATACGGATCTTATGGTGCGTGAGGTAGCACTGCAAGTCGGTTATGAGGCAGCTCATTCGTTTACCCGACTATTTAAGAAGCTGACGGGCATGACACCTCAAGAATACCGTGAATCCACACTAGTGAGTTAGACCCGTCAGACTTTCCTCCAGTTTAATAAGCCAGGTAAGTAACCGCTTGGCATAATAGCCTTCATTACATTTCAAAGGAAGCGGACACAAAAAAACGCAGGCAACAGCTCCTGCGTTTTTTGCGCTTTTTAATGGGAGATTTGAATGGTTTGGTGCACAGGAGAGGAAATCCTCACGGACTAAGCGGTATGAGTTTTCTGTCTTCGATATGCATTGGGGCTCGATCCGGTATACGATTTGAATTTTTTGTAAAACCAATCAATATCTTTGTAACCAACCTCTACGGCTATTTCGTATATTCGCAGATTGGTAGATGACAGAAGCTGCTTGGCCTTTTCCATTCGCTGTTGCAGCATGTAATCAGTAAAAGACATTTTTTCTTCCAATCTAAACTTTTGTCCGAGGTATGCACAATTAAAATGGAGCATATCTGAGATTTTCTTGAGTGTAATTTCGTCGCCAAGATGATCACGTACATAAGCTTTGATAATACGGATCACATGGTTTGACTCCAGCGCTTTGCCGTTGAGATGAATGGGCGGTTTGACGGGCGGGCTTTTTTTTACAGGTTCGGGTTCCAGACAAGTCCTGAGTCTATGCAAACTGTGAAGCAAAGCCGAGGAACTGACCGGACATGGCAAATAATCATTCACTTGATACGTTAATGCCTTCCGCACAAGTCTGAAGTGATCTCTTCCGCCGAGCAGTAGGATCGGAACATTACTTTTTTTTCGAATGTAATGACACAGCCATAGCCCTGCCGTATCACACTGCTCCGTATGTACAACAACGACTGAAAAATGTTGTTCAGATAACGCGGTCAGGGCCGCGGAGGAAGAGAAAACACAATCCCCAATGACATATTCCGATTTGTTATGGCTCAGCAGGTGTCGAAACTCTCTGCACAACCGGCGGCTATAATCCACAAGCAACATATTGTACACGAAACATGACCTCACCTTCTTATGAACTCTTCAATCCAAAGTCATTTTAAAATAAGGATTAATTCCATTATGAGAATAAAAGAAAGCGCATACAATGTGCATTTCTTGCAGAAAGTTCATTTCTTTACCAATTGAAAGGGAATATTCCCATGTTCACTGAAAAGCACGTCAATCTATAATCAGTCGGGGTAAATATCTGTATTTTAGCGGGTTGTTTGCGCTTTCATATGAGAGATACACTGTGGGAGCAAACGACACATTCAGGGGGGAAGACGATGAGAAAAAACAAGTTTATGCTACTGAACCTGGTATTTGCGGTCATGCTGGTCATTGCTGCATGCAGTTCTACGCCGACCGCACAACCTGAACCGGAGAAATCGGCATCTCAGGAGGAACAAAAACCTGTGGAGACTGAGCCCGAGAATGAAAACTCCACGCCGGAGATGGATTTCGATATGGGTGGCCGAACCATTAAAGTGGTCGCATGGTGGGATATGGAGATTCAGGACAACAATCCGGACAATATTCAGCGCCTCGAAAATCTAGAAGCACTGAAGAAAAAACACAACTTTAATATCGAATATGTTTCCATCGATTTTGGTGAGTATCAGGAGAAAGTGGTGGCTTCACTGATGGCAGGAGAACCGCTTGGCGATTTTGTGAGACTGGGCAAAGACTACGCCATTCCAGCATTGACCAAACAGGATTTGTTATGGCCAGTGGATGATTATATCAAGAACGACAAGGTATTCAATCAGAAAACGACCAAAGAATACATGCAATATGAAGGCAAAGGTTACGGGTTTACGGAGGATCAGTCTTCTTTTATCAACGGGATTTTCTACAACCGGACGCTTATGCAGGAACTTGGTCTGAAGCCGCTGCAGGAATATGTGGATGCTGATGAATGGAACTGGGATACGTTCCTCAGCGTGGCGAAGCAAGCGAACAAGGATCGAAACAACGATGGCAAATTGGACACGTGGGGACTGGCTCAAACGGGGCTGCTCGAACCGGTTCTGTATTCCAACGAAGCTTCTCTGACCAAAGAGGATAAGCAGAACCTGGAAGATCCAAAGACCAAAGAAGCGCTGAATTTCTTGTCCAAACTGGCAACGGAGAAGGTCGGCAGAGCAACAGAAGGTGGCGATTGGACAGAACCATCTACCTTCTTCCGTCAAGGCAATACCTTGATGTATGCAGGTGCCATGTATGAAGTCGAAGGTATTATGACAGATATGAAGGATTATGATATTGGATTTGTACCGTTTCCCAAAGGGCCAAGTGCATCAGCGTACCACTCCGGTGAATCTCGCTATCAAGCGATCACAATCCCTAAAGCGGTTGAGAATCCAGAACAGCTTATGTACATCTGGGAGAAAATCAATGAGATCGATTCGATCTACGAGTATCCCGGCCAATCCACGCTGGAGACACATCTGACAGATGAAGCGGACATCAATAATGCCAGAGAGGTTGCAGAGGGCATGCTGGTACTCGACCATAACACCTTTCCTTCCTTACCTTTCTGGGATTTTGATGCGGAGCTCAAAGAAGGTATATCCGTATCTACGCTGATTGAGAAATACAAGTCTCCTTTCCAGGCAGCGATTGATGAGGTCTACAAAAAATAAGTATCACTGTACGCGGGCAGAGCATACCAGTGACGGTGTGATCTGTCCGGGTTAGACAACCGTTTAATGGTCGCTACGCTTACAGGAAAGGGGATACATTCGAACATGCGGTCAAGTAAGAAAAAGGGACTGATCCTGGTACTTGTCCTGGCCTTGGTGTTCTCGATCTGGACGATCTTTCCGTCACGGGATAAAAGCCCAGGAACGGTACATGCACTTGAAGATTTTGAAGCGGTCGCCAATACAGACGACGAAAGCAGCTATGAACATTATCTGAAAGTTCATGCGAGCAGCGCCAAACCGGACAATATCGTACGGATTGAAGGTGAGTCTTATGTTCAGGCAGAGGGTGGAACGTTCGAGGTAGTACAGGGATATGCCGGATTGGACGGCAGTGCAGTCATTACACCGGAAACCGGTACCATTCGCTGGGATGTTCCCATTAAAGTGAGTGGTTTGTACCATGCACGGATTCACTATTATCCCGTTGAGGGCAAAAGTTCCGGTATCGAACGCAGGCTGGAGCTAAACGGGCAGGTTCCGTTCAGGGGTGCTGACGTCTTGCTGTTTGACAGGGTATGGGGCAATAGCGAAGAAGACGTTCGCCGGGACGATCGAGGGAATGATCTTAGGCCGAGGCAAGTTGAACAACCGGAATGGCAGTACGCTTCCTTCAGGGACAGCGCAGGTTACTTTGAGGAACCGTTCCAGTTTTATTTTGAAAAGGGTACACAGCAGTTATCGCTCAGCTCGCTAAGGGAGAGCATGGCGATCGATTATATCGAGCTGTATCAGGAGGAGGATGTTCCGTCCTATGCAGATTTGCGGGCGAGTTATGAAACGCGTAGCTTGAAACCGGCCGGTCCTGTCATGCTGAAGGTGCAGGCAGAACATGCGGTAAGCAAATCTTCACCAACGCTGGCACCGATCTCGGATCGCTCCAGCCCTTCGCTGGAGCCGTATGACGTATCCAAAATTCGCATCAACGCCATCGGCGGCATCAACTGGAAGCTGCCCGGTGAATGGATTGAGTGGGAGATCGACGTGCCTGAAGATGGATTGTATCAAATTGCGTTGAAGGTGAAACAGGATCAACTTCGTGGCATTTATGCGACCCGCAGTCTGACCATTGACGGGAAAGTGCCGTTCAAGGAAATGAAACGCATTCGTTTTAACTATAGTCCCTCCTGGCAAACACAGGTATTGGGAGCTGGAGAAGATCGGCCTTACCAGTTCCATCTCGAAAAAGGGAAACACCGAATACGGATGACGGTCACGCTGGGTGACATCGCTCCGCTACTTCGAACGGTGGAATCCAGCGTGTTGGAACTGAACGAGATGTACCGCAAAATATTGATGATCACCTCGAATCAACCCGATCCGCTGAGGGATTACCAGCTTGAACGGCGTATTCCGGAGATGACGGAGGTGTTTGAACGGCAGGCGGTAACGCTCAGCTCTGTAGCGGCGTACCTGGAGCAAGCCACAGGTGAGCAGAGCGATAAAGTCGCGATTCTAAATGCTATGGTGGTCCAGCTTAAGGATATGACTGCCAGACCGGAGACGGTACCGAAACGGCTGGACACGTTTAAGATTAACGTGGGTGGTCTCGGTACCTGGATTCTGACCGTGCGGGAGCAGCCTATTACGATGGATTATCTTGTTGTAAGCCCGCCAGGCGAGTCATTGCCTAAAGCAGAGGCAACAGCCATTCAGCAAGCAAAACATGAACTGGGTGCCTATGTGGCTTCCTATACGGAAGATTACGACAGTATCGGCAACGTGGAGCAAAAGAAAGACGCAATTACCGTATGGATTACGACTGGACGAGATCAGGCCCAGGTGCTCAAGGGTTTGATCGACGATTCGTTTACCCCGGATACCGATGTCTCGGTACAATTGCGTCTTGTTCCGCCCAACATTCTGCTGCCAGCAACACTTTCGGGGGAAGGACCGGACGTGGCCATGCAGATGGGCGAGGACATTCCCGTGAACTATGCGATGAGAAATGCAGCAGCGGATCTGAGCAAGTTCCCGGACTTCGAAGAGATTTCCGGACGTTTCCGTGAAAGCGGACTGACGCCTTACCGTTACAATGACGGGGTCTACGCGCTGCCGGAGCAGCAGCACTTCCCGATGCTTTTTTACCGTAAAGATATCCTGAATGAGCTGGGCCTTGAACCGCCGAAGACATGGCAGGACGTCTATAATGCCATCGCAGTGCTGCAAAAACACAATATGGAGTTTTATCTACCCATCGAGGATACGCTGAACAATGCAAACCTTGTACCGAACTCCACTTTTGCCATGCTGTTATATCAAAATGATGGCACCTTCTATACGGAAGATCAGAAGAAGAGTGCACTGGATTCGGAAATTTCAATGGATGCTTTCAAACGCTGGACCCAATTCTATACCAATTACAAATTTCCGCTCAAGGCCGACTTTCCAAACCGATTCCGTACTGGGGAAATGCCGATTGGCATCGCCGATTATACCACGTACAACATGCTGACAGTCATGGCTCCGGAAATTCGTAACCTCTGGGATTTTACCATTGTTCCGGGTACTGAGCTTCCGGACGGTTCCATAAGGCATGAGGTAGCCAGTGCGACTAGCGCCGTGATGATGCTCGAAAATGCAGCCAACAAGGAAGCCGCCTGGGAATTCATGAAATGGTGGACCGATGAGCAGACGCAGATTGAATACGGAAGAGAAATGGAAGGTCTCATGGGAGCAGCTGCTCGTTACCCAACGGCCAACATCAAGGCGCTGCAGCAGTTACCTTGGCCCGTGAAAGATTATCAGAATTTGGAGAAACAATGGGAATGGGTACAAGGTATCCCGCAGCTTCCGGGAGGTTATTTTACAGGACGACATCTGGATAATGCGTTCCGCAAGGTCGTTAACGCGAGCGAAAACCCCCGTGAGGCCCTGGCGGATTATGTCCTGTATATCGATGATGAAATCGAGTTAAAGCGCAAGGAATTCAATCTGAAGTAGAGGGAAGGGAGGGTAACGGTTGCAAGTAAAAACAACCAAGACAGCAGCCGCTCCTGCCGTCCATACGCGTCCGGTGGGCTGGTGGTCCCTTTTGAAGCGGGATCTGTATCTCAGCAGACACTATTACGTATTGATGGCACCGTTTATGTTGATCTTTTTCATGTTCACTGTCATTCCGGTCGGAATTTCGCTGGGCCTCAGCTTTTTCCACTTCAATATGCTGGAGCTGCCGCGTTTTATCGGTTGGCAGAACTATTCACGCCTGTTTCTAGGTGACGACGTCTTTTTGATTGCCATGAAAAATACGTTGTTATTCGCTGTTATTACTGGGCCTGTCAGTTACATTGCCTGTTTTTTGTTTGCATGGATCATTAATGAGCTGTCTCCCAAAGTCCGGGCGGTCATGACGTTGGTTTTCTACGCGCCGTCCATATCAGGCAACGTGTTCTTCATCTGGCTGATCATCTTCTCCGGTGACAGCTACGGGTACATGAATGGCTTCCTGATGCGCCTGGGCGTCATTCTGGAACCGATCCAATGGCTCGCAGATGAGAAATACGTGCTGGCCATCGTCATCATAGTTCAACTATGGCTCAGTCTCGGAACCAGCTTCCTGGCCTTTATCGCAGGTTTGCAGACGATTGACCGCTCGCTGGTGGAAGCCGGTACAGTGGATGGGATCAAAAATCGTTGGCAGGAGCTCTGGTATATTACCTTGCCATCGATGAGGCCCCAGCTCATGTTTGGTGCGGTCATGCAGATTACGGCTTCATTTGCTGTAGCAGAAATTTCGATTGCCCTGGCCGGTTTCCCAAGTGTTAACTATGCAGCGCATACGGTCGTTACCCACTTGATGGACTTCGGCACCATTCGCTTCGAGATGGGATATGCCTCTGCCATAGCAACGGTTCTGTTCGTTCTAATGCTTGGTACGAACGTCCTGACGCAAAAAATGCTGAGAAAGATAGGTGAATGACAATGACCAGCAAAGTACGTGCCGTGTTCGGCATGCCCAAAAGACTGAATCGGTCATTTACCGTCAGCCTCATGCTGTTTGCCCTGCTGGCCGTGTTTGGATCATTTATGGTGCTCCCGCTCATATATGCCGTTAACAACGCATTTAAACCACTGGATGAACTGTTTATTTTTCCGCCACGCTTCTGGGTGAACAACCCGACTACGGAAAATTTTGCGGATCTGATCAATCTGATGGGCAATTCGTGGGTCCCGTTATCCCGCTATATTGCCAATACGTTACTTATTACGATATTAGGAACGGCGGGACATATTCTTTTGGCCTCGGCAGCCGCTTATCCGCTGGCCAAATATCGTTTTCCCGGCTCAAAAGTATTGTTCACGATTGTGATCCTGTCCTTGATGTTCTCGCCGCATGTCACTGCCATCCCGAACTACATGGTTATGTCTTGGCTCGGCTGGATTAACAGTCATGCTTCGATTATTGTGCCATCCCTAGCGTTCTCTTTGGGACTGTTCCTGATGAAACAGTTCATGGAACAGATCCCGGATGCACTGCTGGAGGCAGCGAAGATTGATGGCGCGAATGAATACCGTATTTTCTGGAGTATTGTGATGCCTAATGTAAAGCCCGCTTGGCTTACTCTGATGATTTTGCAGTTTCCGGCCCTCTGGGGAACAGACGGTGGAAGTTTTATTTATAGTGAAAATCTCAAAACGCTGCATTACGCGCTAAGTCAGATTGTTCAAGGGGGGATCGCGAGAGCAGGTGTTGGTGCAGCGGTTGCACTGCTGCTGATGATCGTGCCGATAACCTTGTTTATCATCTCCCAGAGCAGTGTCATGCAGACTATGGCTACTTCGGGCATGAAAGAGTAGAAAGGAGGCAGCGAGGTGCGGAAAAGCACATGGAACAAGCAGGGCAGGATCATCTTGGGCATGGTCTGCCTCCTGTGGTTCGGCCAAGAGGCAGCACCCGCAAGTGCAGATGGCAAGCAGGATGCTTACCAGTATTCCTACTGGGGCGATTCCGTTCCGGCTCCGGCGGCGTACGAGGCGACGTCCATTATCACGGGCAGGAAACTGAACACCACTGCGTTCAAAGAACCGAGTGACATGCATGTCACAGCCGATCAGCGGGTGTTCGTATTGGATTCCGGCAATGGTCGCATCGTGGAGTTGGACCGCAATTTCAAGCTGGTGCGGACGTTTGATTCCTTTGAACGCGAGGGGAAGAAGGACCAATTCAAAAATCCGCAAGGGCTCTATGTCAGCGAAATGGGGGATATGCTCGTTGCAGATACCGACAATCACAGGGTCGTTCATCTGGATGATCAAGGCCGCTTGGTCAAGGTAGTGGCTGAACCGAAATCAGATCTGTTACAAACGGACTTTCAATTCAAGCCTGTGCGGGTTGTCATGGATAAGGGAGAACGGATTTACGTCATGGCGGAGGGTGTGTTTGACGGATTCATGGAGTTCAGTGTCGACGGCACATTCTCCTCCTTTATCGGAGCGAACAGGGTTCAGGTTGATCCGGTGGAGTATTTGTGGAAACAATTTGCCACGCGCGAGCAGCGCAGTCAGATGGTTATGTTCACGCCGACGGAATTCACCAACCTGGATATAGATGAAGAAGGGTTCATTTACGCCACGAGTAGTGATGGCGGCAAAGATCCAATCAAGAAATTGAATGCCCAGGGCTCCGATATTTTACGCAGACAAGGTTATCATTACCCCCAAGGCGATCTGATGTATACGAATGAAGCTGGGCCTTCACGCCTGATTGATGTAGATGTAGGAGACAGCGACATGTATTCCGTACTCGACTCCAGCAGAGGGCGAATTTTCACCTATAACGGCGACGGATATCTTCTACATATCTTTGGCGGTATTGGCAATCGGTTGGGCCAGTTTAATACACCAGTCGCGCTGGAACGTGTGGGAGACCGGATGCTTGTGTTGGATAAAGCGCTGGGTGAAATTACGATTTTCCAGACAACGGAGTACGGACGCACTGTGCACGAAGCAGTGCGCAGTTATTATAACGGCGACGAGGATCAATCCTCGATGTTGTTCGCCAAGGCCGCCGAGATGAACGCCAATCTGGAGTATGCTTATGCGGGTATTGGAAAATCGCTGCTTCGTCAGAAGGACTATGCCGAATCTGCGCAATATTTTAAACGGAGCATGGAGCGTCAGGGGTATTCGAAAGCTTTTCTTCTGTTCCGCAAAGAACTGATGCGCGAGCATTTCTCGTGGATAATGTCCGGTGTATTCCTGACTGTAGCTGCGTTTGTATCCGTCACTATCGTTCGCAGGCAGAAAAGGAGGGCAACAAATGCAAGGGCCAAGTAAACAATTTTACCAGTATCCGCTACATCTCATCTTTCACCCATTCGACGGATATTGGGAACTGAAATATGAACGCAATCAACGAACAACATTGCTGATTGCATGCATGATTATGCTGATGCTAATGATTTCCAAAATTTTGCATGTCCAGTACAGTGGCTTTCTCATTAATTTTAACAATCCCAAGTATCAGAACAGCCTGCTTGAAGTGTTGTATGTCATTATCCCAGTACTATTCTGGTGTGTGGCCAACTGGTCGTTAACGACCCTGATGGACGGAGAAGGCAAGTTTTCGGAGATTTTCATGTCGACGTGTTTTGCACTGGTGCCGCTGCTCCTGATTCATTTCCCGTGGATCTGGCTGAGTCTCGTCATTTCCGCGCAGGAAACAGCCTTCTATTATTTCTCCAATGCACTTGCTGTTGCTTGGACGGTATATCTGTTATTCGTGGGCAACATGACCGTTCATCAGTACACACCGGCTAAGACGGTACTTACAATGCTGCTTACCCTGGTAGCCATGGCTTTTATGGCCTTTCTGTGCCTGCTTTTCTTCAGTCTTGTACAACAGATCGTATCGTTTGTCGTAACCATCTATCAGGAAATCGTGCTTCGGGGCTAAGGAAGGAGGACATCCAGTGAAATATGCTATAGCAAAAAAAATAACCGGAATGCTGCTCATTGGCAGTCTGCTTCTAAGTGGTTGCCAGTTCCCGCCATCACCGCAAGCTCGTGAGGCAGCAGCTGTAGATCAGGCCGAACTTCCCTCCCTGCCTCCCGGAGAACAACTGAAATCTTCTTTCAGCGAACCTCGACTACAAGGCATGATTGGTATTGCTAGGAACGAAGCCTTGCAGTTGTTTATCGATGAAGAGACGGCAGAGATTGCTGTCCTGCATAGAGAGAGCGGACAAATCTGGCGCAGCAATCCAACAGATCGAGAGCAGGACGGGATTGCAGCCGGCATTAACAAAGATCTTCTGTCATCCCAAGCCAGACTTAGCTTTTTCAACAACCAGGGTCAGAGCAGTACGGTGAACTCTTATACGGATAGCATCGGTCATAAGCAGGTTAGCTATGAGACTATGCCAAGCGGGGTCCGGGTTCACTATCAGTTCGGAAGCGCCGAGCGCTCCATTGAAGATTTGCCGGTCAAAATCAGCAAGGAACGATTTGAGCAAAAGTTGTTAGCACAGCTCGACAAGGCAGGAGAACGCGCCTTGAAGATCGGGTATACCGAAGATAAAGATGAGGGTGTCTATGTTCGAATTGACAAGGCCCTGCAGGGACTCCAGTTGTCCCGTGCCCTGAAGGCATTTGACACGGCTGGTTATACGGAAGAAGACCTGGCACAGGATCATGCCGAACACGGGATTGATCAGGAGCGCAGTGGACCGCGGCTCTTCATGATGACTTTGGAATATGAATTGGATGGAGAGAATCTGCTGGTTCGTGTTCCTGCATCCGGCATTCATTTTCCAGAAGAGTATCCGATCAACACCATATCCGTGCTGGAATATTTCGGAGCCGGAGGGACGAAGGAAGAGGGCTCGATTTTTGTACCGGACGGCTCCGGAGCACTGATCCATTTTAACAATGGCAAGATTCAGTATCCCGGTTATCAACAAGATATTTACGGCCCGGACTTGACGATGAAGCTGCGGGAAGCTGGCTCGGCGGAAGCCAAAGCCCGATTGCCTGTTTTTGGACTGATCCGGAAAGAGGGTGCTTTCCTTGGCATTATCGAGGAAGGGGACGCTGTGGCAGTGGTGAATGCGGATATCAGCGGCAAGCTGAACAGCTACAACAACGTATATCCAAGCTTCTATGTCATGAATAAGAGCGATGTAACACTTCAAGCCAGTGACATGGTGCGAACACTACCCAAATTCCAGAAAAAACCGACAGCGTCAGACTTTGTTGTAAGATACGCTTTTGTCGGTGGGGAGAAGGCTTCCTACTCAGGGTTGGCCGAACTCTACCGGAATTATCTGTTACAGAGCGGCGGACTTCCCGAGCAGCAAGCGGGTAAAGAACAGGCGGGTATTCCATTTTATCTGAAATTGTTCGGCGGGATGACAACACGGCAACATATGCTGGGTATCCCTTATGATTCGACAGAGGCGCTTACGACCTTTGAGGAAGCCAAGCAGATTCTGTCTACATTGACGGAGAAAAATGTATCCAACATTCAGGTTCGCTACGCCGGATGGTTCAATGATGGACTGCATCACCGCCTGCCGGATTCCATATCGGTGGATGGAGCAATTGGTGGCCAAAAGGGATTGCGCAATTTTAGCGATTATACAAAGGAATTAGGCATTGGCTTTTATCCGGATGTAGCTTTGCTGAATGTGCAATCCAAGAAAGGATTCAAACCTTCCAGAGCGGCTTCTCGAACGTTAACCCAAGAACCGGCTGTGGTATATCCGATGAATCAGGCTTTGCAGCGACGGGACCGGGAACGGTCTCCATCCTATGTGCTTTCGCCCAACAAGCTGAATCAGGTGACGAAAGAGATGCTAGTTGAGATGAAGTCTATTCTAAAAGAGGAACAGTCTCAGTCGCTGAGCCTGAAAGATCTGGCTGAACAGCTGAACAGCGACATGAATCCGAAGAAGCTTCTGGATCGAACGGAAGCACTGGACGTTGTCATTAAAGCGCTGGAACAGATCAAACAACAGGCAGGTTCCGTTGTGGCCGAGGGTGGCAATGGCTACGCACTGCCTTATGTTACTGGGCTGACGGACGCGCCGATGAGCAGCAGCCAGTTCAAACTGGAGGATGAAGAGGTTCCGTTTTTCCAATTAGTCGTTCATGGGAATATCAGTTACACCGGCTCTCCATACAATCTCTCGACCTATACGAACCCGAGGCAGTATGTTCTAAAACTGATTGAATATGGAGCAAGTCCTTACTTCGCCTGGTTCAATGCACCCAACCACGTGGTCAAACAGACCGATTATGATGATCTGTACGCGGCAAACTACGAGCAGTGGGTGGATCTGGCTGCCGAGATGTACAACGAGGTGAATCAGACCAATCTTCCATTTGCCGGACGTTCCATGAAATCGCATGAATCATTGGCGGAAGGTGTGTATCGAACAACCTATGACGGTGGTGGCTTCGTGATTGTGAATTATAATGATTTTCCTATAGAGGTTGAGGGCCAAACCGTGAAAGCCCAAGGTTATGTGACTGGTGGTGAGCAGCTCTGAAGACACTCCTGAAATGGAAATGGGGAAGTCGTACGTATGCTCAGCAGAAAGCCATGTGGGGCGTTATCTACGTGCTTCCGTGGTTGATCGGATTTGTATTGTTTTTCTTCATCCCGTTGCTGGCTTCGCTGCGTTATAGCATGAGCACGATTCAGGCCAATGCGGAAGGCATTGCCATTCAATTCACTGGTGTTGCTAACTATATTCAGGCGCTTACCGTTAATACAAGTTTTAACCGTGCATTGATCGAGTCGATTACCGATGTGCTCGTCAATGTGCCTCTTATCGTCATATTCAGCCTGTTTCTCGCCGTCATCCTGAACCAGAAGTTCAGAGGCAGAGCCATAGCACGCTCCATTTTCTTCTTGCCCGTTATTTTGGCTTCCGGTGTCATCATGTCGCTGGAGAGCACCAGCTTGATTGATGCGGTTAACCAGAACAGTACTGGAGGAAGCGCACTAGGTACATTTGAACTCGAAAATCTGATGTTGGATGCCGGGGTGAGCGAATGGATCGTAACGTATTTGAGTAATGCCGTTGATCGGATCTATCAGATTGTCAGCCAGTCGGGCGTGCAGATTTTGATCTTTTTGGCTGGCATTCAGACCATTTCGCCTCAGCTCTATGAGGCATCCAAAATGGAGGGTGCTACTGGGTACGAAGCATTCTGGAAGATTACATTTCCGATGGTCAGTCCGCTGATCTTTGTCAATGCGATCTACACCATTATCGACTCGTTTGCCAATAACGCCATGACTGAACTGATACGGGATACCGGATTCGTGAAATTTGACTTTGGTCTCAGCTCGGCGATGGCATGGGTGTATTTTCTGGCGATTGCCATCATTCTTGTCATTGTATCCATGATTTTCTCGAAACGAGTCTTCTATCAAGATTAGAAAGGAGGACGTTCAGCGTGACGACTTCTCGATTATTATCGCTGGAACACTGGAAAGGTTGGCTCTGGTCTGTGATTCGGTTCGTACTGATTACCGGACTTTCCTTTGTTATCCTCTTTCCAATATTTCAGAAAATCTCAACGTCCATCAAAGACAAGGGTGATCTGTATTCCGCTGTGGTGGTATGGATTCCCCAGAATTTCTCGATTGATAACTTTCAGCAGGCTATTCGGGTTATGGATTACTGGGCGACACTGTTGAATACCTTCCTTTTGTCAGCGACAACAACACTGTTAACTACAGCGTCCTGTGCCCTTGCAGGGTATGGTTTCGCCCGGTTGAAGTTCAAGGGAAGCAATTTGCTGTTCGCAGGTGTGATTCTCACGATTCTTGTCCCGCCCACGACCATTTTGATTCCGGTGTATCTCAATCTGAAAAGCTTCGACCTGATGGGCTTGATGACACTGATTGCCGGTAAACCGGTGAACCTGCTGAATACCTACTGGCCGTTCATTCTGACCGCCATTACGGCCAATTCGCTTAAAGCCGGATTGTATATTTTCATCTTTCGTCAGTTCTTCCGCGGCATCCCGAAGGAAGTGGAAGAGGCGGCTTACGTGGATGGGGCAGGCATTGGGCGAACCTTTGCCCGAATCATGCTGCCGAATGCGATTCCATCCATGGTGACCGTGATGTTGTTTTCCTTTGTATGGCAGTGGAATGATAGCTTCTACACGACCACGTATCTGACTTCGAGCAAGGTCATGTCGACTCAACTGTCATCGCTTCCGTATAATCTGGCCCAGCAAGTGAGTGATGGCGCCTCCAAAGCTGATCCTTTCTATCTGAGCATGATTCAGGATACGGGAATATTGCTCGCCATTCTGCCTTTGATTGTCATCTATCTCTTCGTACAGCGTTATTTCGTGGAGAGTGTAGAACGTACAGGTATCGTTGGCTAAAACGTTAGCTTTAACAGTGAAGAAAGATCTGAGACAGATCGATACGATCTAAAGGGGGGAGAAGTCTTGCGACTGAACGTATGGAACGGGTTGCGGAAGCGTGCGCCAACCGATGCTTAGTCTACATAGACTTTGCTGCAATTCATCGGATATTGCATTGAGGAAAAGCAATCGATCATGACAGGAGGATATAAAGTGAAAAAGATGTGGATGTCTTTGTCTTGTAAACTTTTACTCGTTTTGGCTTTGCTGATTACGATTGCTCCATGGGGAGGGAGCCGCGCTGAGGCGTGGGTTGGCATGCCTATGGGCAAGCTTCACGTAAGTGGCAAGAATCTGGTGAATAGCAACAATCAGCCTGTGCTTTTGAACGGATGGCATCAACCTTCAGGTGCTTACTGGACGTATCAGGACAGCAATTATTATCTTAATCTGCACGGCAACAATCGTCATGCGGCTACACTGGCCTACCTGAAAGACATTACGGATACGTTTGCGGACACAAGCCCGAAATACGGCAGCAATCATGGCTGGAACATGAATCAGGTGCGTCTGTTCATAGATCGTCAGGACATGGGTGATGTGGCGGCGGGTACATATAATTTTGCCGGTGTGCAGACCGTTACGCAGAACGTCATTATCCCGTACATTCAATATGCCAAAACCAAGGGTGTGTATGTGGTACTGGGACTCGACTTTACGTTGAAGGATGACCAGGCAACCACCGCTTCCAACCTGCAGAAATTCAATCAAATCTGGGGATATCTTGCATCTCGTCCGGAGATTAAAAGTGCAGACAACGTTCACTTCGAGCTGATTAACGAGCCAGTGAAATCGTATGCGAATGGACATTGGGGCGGATACAACGGGGAAAACGATTTTGTGGATCACTGGAATGACCTGCGTAATTTCCAGAACTCCATCATCTCCACGATTCGTAACCAGGGTGCCGATAACGTAATCTGGGCTGCAGGTCTGGGGTACAACCAGTTTTACAGTCTGACAGCAAGCCATCCATTAACGGACCCGCAGAACAATTATGGATATGCGGTGCACTGGTATCCTGGCTACGGCGCATATGATAACTTCTCCATTTTGCAAGATCAATGGAATACCAATGTCAAGGCAGCCGCAGACAAGTATCCGATCAACATCACCGAAGTAACCTGGTTTAAGAACAAACCTGGTGATTCGGCTTACTGGAACTTGTTTAATGGCAGCAACGAAGGTTTCGGCACCAATACCAAAACCATCTTCAACGCGGCAGGTAACGTTAGCATCGCAGCTCACATGAACGGCTTCATTCTTGAGCCGGGTCAACGCAGTTCTTTTGCCGATCCAACAGCCGGACTGAAATGGGATGGAGATGCATCCCGAAGTGCCATGGGACGATTCCTGTTCAACTGGTACCATGAACGTGCACAATCGTATCCAGGCGGTGGAAATGGTGGTGGACCGACAACCGGGCTTGTGTCAGGTGCAACCTACAAAATTGTGGCCAGACATTCCAATAAGGTCATTGACGTTCCTGGGGGGCAAAATCAAAACAATCTTCAGCTTCAGCAATGGAGCGATCTGGGCGGCAATCCTCAGAAGTGGGTTCTGACCTCCATCGGCGGTGGCAGCTATACACTAACCAGCGTGAACTCACCGGACAAAGTGATTGATATTCGAAACGGTACCCTCACAAACGGTGAAGCGGTGCAGCTCATGAGCAATCTGAACACGACCGCACAACATTTCAAAGTCAACGATCTGGGCAATGGATATTGGAGTATCATTAACGTAAACAGCAACAAAGCGATTGAAGTGGAAAACGCTTCCACATCCGAAGGTGCCAAGTTGCAGCAGAATACTTACACGGGTGCAATGAATCAACAATGGAAATTTATTGCTGTTAGCAATTAACGCCAATACACAAGAGGACCTTCCCGGCTGTTATGCCCGGAAAGGTCCTCTCTTCGTTGAAATTTCAGTCTGCGCGATGCGCTTTGATGTATATGAACTCGTTTTTACGATGACTCATTGCTCTATGATCAATATATCCGATATCTGCCGCTTAAAGCCAGCAAGCTGAAAAAATACAGACAGTTATCATAATAACGGCGCTCACCCTGGCGCAGAGGGGTGTTCCAAAAGAGGCGTACGAATTGATCGGCATGTGGACCATCTGCAGCCAGCGAAGCCATCGCATTGGTAGCGAACAGGCCTACAGGATGTAAGGAAGGCTCATCGAAAGCTTCACCCTCAATGGAATATCGGCGATATTCGGATACATCAATGCTGCTGAAGAAGGATTGAATTCGATTCGATTGTTTCACCTGCCAGGGATCTTTGCGGAACCATTCCCAGTCCAGAGCAATATTTGCCGCAACCCGGTAAGCATCGCTGTAAAAGTGTCTAAAATCACCATGCGGCTGAACAGGGGCAGGCGACCCGTCATAGTTCGCATACTCAGGCGAAAGCCCGGTTACGGGATGACATGCTGTATGCAGATATGCACGACTTGCTGCCGCTGCTTCTCTCCAAAAGGCTTGATCGCTTTCATCCGCATATAATGCAAACAACTCATAGAAATGGGGCAGATGGTAAGATGGATCGCTGAATGGTGATTCCGGTACAAATTTGATCAGCTTGGTTTCCGGGTCCCACATGGGATCTCCCTCGCCATTTTCACCTTGATGAATGCATGCGCGGAGGATTCTTCTGGCTTGTTCCTTATAGTTAAAAGGCGCATCCCCATCACCCCAGCGGTTAGAAGCAAAGAACAGAGCCATAGCGAAAAACTCCTCACCATCAGGTGCAGGTCCTTGAGATAAGCGGGTTCCATCGGGTTTGCAGTGCCAGGCAAAATAATCCTTGTATCGACCTTCAGCATGCTGCATGAACGTATGAGAAAAATTCCAGAGCCGATCAAATTCTTCTTTTTTGTCCATCTGAACAGCCATCATCATGCCATAAGACATGCCTTCGGAGCGAACATCGTTATTACCGGTGTCGAGTAAATACCCTTTGTCCTCACCCATCGGATAATAGATTCGCGTATTCTCGTTTCCGTAGAATAGCTCATTCCATGTTTGCTCCAGCTTTGCGTTTATCTCATGCTGTTCAAAACCCAACTTGTGAAAGAAATTGGTATATGTACCTGTATCATAAGCCCCTTGACCCGTAATATTCATCGTAATCCTCCTTCATTTGAGTCGTCGATCAAATTATATCATGACAGAAGCATTCAAATTAAAGCGTTTACACCAGAAATCTTAGGTCTTCTTTGTCATCCATTAAAATACCCGACTTGAAATGATATATTTGAGAAAATCCTATACTTTATCCGGTTACTGTGAATTTAGGTAAGCGGTATACTCGGAAAGAAGGAGCATTCTGATAAAAAAGAATGGTGGTGATGTAGTATGCTTGGCGATGCAGGAGATGTGGCAGAAGAAGATAAACACCAGGGGATGTCTGCACCGTGCGATCCCGTGGGAGTGGCTGAATCGACTTACGAGACTGAGTTTGATTACAACTCCCCAGGATATATCGAGATGATTGGCCGATCTCTTTTAAACAAGGGAAACAATGTCAGATTAAAACGAGCGATTGAGAAAGCTCAGCAAGGTGAACCTGTCGTTATGGCTTACATCGGAGGTTCTGTTACCCATGGGGCTGGTGCTAAACCGATTCATCTTCGAAGTTACGCTTATCGCTCGTATGAACGGTTCAAGGCGATGTTTGCCCCTTCAGACGGCAGTTCCATACATTTTGTCAAATCGGGTGTAGGAGGAACACCTTCTGAACTTGGTGTTGTACGTTATGAACGGGATGTACTCCGGGACGGTACGATTCAGCCAGATATCGTCATCATCGAATTTGCGGTAAACGACGCTGACGATGAGACCAGAGGAAACTGTTACGAGAGCTTAGTTTTGAAAGCGATTTCTGCGGATAACAAGCCAGCGGTCATCCTGCTATTCAGTGTTTTTGAGAACGACTGGAATCTACAGGACCGCTTGGCTCCGGTAGGCTGGCATTACGATTTGCCCATGGTGAGCATGAAGGATGCTCTGGTTGAGCAATTTCGCAAGACAAAGGACGAGGGTAATATCGTATCCAAAGAACAATATTTTCATGATATTTATCATCCGACCAACTTGGGACATCGAATTATGGCCGATGCACTGGGTCACCTGTTTGGTGCAGTGAACCGTTCCGAACTGGATCAGGAAGACCATGATCTGAGTAGATCACCTCTGATCGGAGATGATTTCGTCAATGTTACGTTACTGGATCGGAAGAACGCAGAGCTGCTCGCCCGAATTGACACAGGTTGCTTCCGTCAAACGGATACTGATCTGCAGATGGCCGAGCTGGACGATCATAATTATACTACGCCGCTCTTCCCGAATAATTGGATGTACGCTCGTGGAGAAGTGGAAGAAGCCAAGAGCTTCAGGCTGCATTTGCGGTGCAGACGTCTAATTTTGATCTTCAAAGACTCCGGGAGCGAGGAGTTCGGAACAGCCCATATTAAAGTAAATGGCATCCTCACCAAACAAGCCGATCCGCATGAAGTGAACTGGACACGCTGTCATGCCATGCTCCTGATTAATGAGAAGCACGTCAGAGAACACATGGTCGAGATTGAAATGGCAGAAGCTCATAAGGATAAACGGTTCACAATTCTTGGATTTGGCTATGTCGGTTAACGAACGATGGCTATAAATTCAGCTAAAAAGCTTAATACAATTAGTGAAGGGAGTACTGTACATGATATCTTCAGCACCGGCTGGATTTGACAAATACCGCGAAAATATACTACGCGGAGCAATTGAGATGATAGAATATGACTCCACAACCGTCGGAAATTCACGTAAAGCAATGGTGTATACGCCACCAGGATTTTCTTCCAAACTAACCTATCCTGTGCTTTATTTGCTACATGGAATCGGTGGGGATGAGATGGAATGGCATCATCATGGTGCTCCGCAGATTATTCTCGACAATCTATACAACCACAACTTGCTTGAACCGATGATTGTGGTTTTTCCCAATGGTCGTGCGATGCCTAATGATCGAGCCGAGGGAGACCTTTTTGATCCAGAGAAAATAAATGCTTTTGAACGGTTTGAAGAAGACCTGATTCATGATCTTATCCCTTATATAGAGTCCAATTATCCAACGGGCATCACTCGGGAAAACAGAGCCATAGCTGGCTTGTCCATGGGGGGAGGCCAGTCCTTAAACATCGGGCTAACTAATCTCGAACAATTTGCTTGGGTCGGTGCCTTTTCCCCTGCTCCGAATACCAAAGCTCCGGAAGTACTCGTACCTAACCCTGCAGAAGCCTCTTCGCTTTTGTCGCTGTTGTGGATTTCCTGCGGTGATCAGGACAATCTTATCCAAATTAGTGTCAGCGTACAGCAATATTTGGAGCAGCAGGCAGTGCCACACATCTGGTATGAGGAGAGCGGGGGACATGACTGGCCTGTGTGGAAAAACGATCTGTATCTGTTTTCGAAACGTCTTTTCAAATAATCGAGTCCAGCCGATAACCAGACCCAGGGAAAAGAGTATCTCATACGTTCAAAACCAAGTTTATGAATATATCAGGATGTTTTCCACGAGCTCATATATAGAAGGGGATGTTAAACAATGCTTCGAACTGTAAAAGTTGAAAATGGATTGGTTCAGGGACTGCCGGCAGCCGACCCACGAATCACAAGTTTCAAGGGGATACCGTTTGCCGCGCCACCAGTGGGCGAGAACAGGTGGCGTGCACCACAGCCAGCCAAGGACTGGGCAGGTGTGCTTAAGGTGCACGAATTCGCGCCGATTTCGATGCAGGTGAAGCAGGAGATCGATCATAACAATATCTATACCCGGGAGTGGGCTGTGGAGCCGAATATCCCTATGGACGAGGACTGCCTTTACCTGAACGTATGGACCCCGGCCAAACACACCGATGAGAAACTACCTGTATATGTATGGTATTTTGGCGGGGGACTTCAGGTCGGCCATACGGCTGAAATGGAATTCGATGGCGAACGAATCGCTAGGAGAGGAATCGTGGTCGTCACGATCAATTACCGTCTCAATGTTTTTGGTTTTTTATTCCATCCCGAAATTACAGCCGAAGCACCAGAAGCACCCGCCAACTTCGGCAATCTCGATCAACAGGCAGCCACAAAATGGGTCAAACGCAATATATCAGCTTTCGGTGGAGACCCGGATAATATCACGATCGGTGGCCAGTCCGCAGGCGGCGGCAGCGTCATGACCCAGCTTACTTCTCCTCAGAATGAGGGGCTCTTTCAAAAGGCGATTGTTCAAAGTGGAATCTTTACAGCTCTCTACCCGGGAACTCGCATGCCTGCGCTTCGGAGTCATTTGACTGAAGCCGAACAGGACGGCGTGGAGTTTTTTAAGTATCTCGGCGTATCTTCGCTTGCGGAAGCAAGGCAGATAGGTGCGGTCGAACTACGTGACAAGGCAGTGAAGTACCAGGGATTTTGGGGGACCGTTGTAGATCAGGTATTCAGTGTAGGCAATCCGTTTGATTTATTCCTTCAAAACAAGTGGTGGAGGGTGCCGATTATGATGGGTCACACGTCCTCCGAATTTTTCAGCGTTCCAGATGCTGATACATCCGAAGATCTTAAGAAGCTGGCCACAGACATGTTCGGTGACGATGCCGATGTATTTCTGGAGCTGTGCTGTAATCAGTCGATCAGCATAGAAGAGAGCAAGAAGAAGGCCTCGGTAAGTTCTATTGAATATGCCATTCGCATAGCCGCGCAAGCTAACGCTGGTCTCGGTTCCGATTCCCCGTTGTACTATTACAATTTTGATGCCGAGATCCCAGGATGGGACCATCCGGGTACCTTCCACTCGGTGGATCTCTGGTTTTTCTTTGAAACTCTAGCTAAATGTTGGCGGCCATTTATCGGCAAACATTACGATTTGGCCCGCCAGATGTGCAATTATTGGGCCAACTTCATTCGTACAGGGGATCCAAATGGACAGGATTCAACTGGAGAGGAAATGGCCCAATGGGTACCCTATACCCAAGAGTCACCGTATGGAATGCTTTTTGCAGATCATGCTGAATTCTCTCAAAAACAGCCAAATGAAATGATGAAGTTTCTGGTGAATCAATATTTCATAAAAGACAGGCCTGCATCGAAAACGGAGGCTTAACATAAGATCCATGAATGTGAGGAGTAAATAAATTAAAAAAAGACCCCCATGAGGGGTCTTTAAGCTATTAGTATTGGTTAGATTGTCCGCCATTAATGGGTCTATTTGAGAAAAACAGGATCAATCGTACTTGCTTGTTTACTTCTTCTGTCTATGGCACTGGCGGGATGTTCATCCTCAAATCGGGGCAACGGGGAAGAGGGAGGAGGCGCTTCGTCCAGAGACACCGTGTCCATTAATGTGTTCGCTCATCAAAGCTCGGATAACAACCTTCTCACGAACAATTTTACAAAAAATGGAAGAGGAGTTCAACCTTATGCGTTAGTCCTGGTAGTGGAACCCCATACGAGGCAAAGACCGGCACCACACATACCGACGCTGTCATTGAAACCATCTATCCAGGGTACAAGTCGCTATTTTGGCGGCTTTTTTTATTTTTCGGTATATATCGGAGCTGGGATTCAAGCAAACCAGATGTGGTTAATGTGAAACACTTATAGGTCGAGTAAAACTTTTATACACTTCCATTGAATGGCTCTTAATTAATTTAAGTTTTACCGTTTTTCAAAATAACTGAAGAACAGTTGTATCATTCATAATCACTATTATAGTTAGGGATCGAAAGTTTTAAGCAGTCGGATATTACGTGAGTGAGTGAGCTTAAATGAGCAACTCCAAAATACATCCTTTTAATAAAATTTGTTCATATATGAGAAACGGGAGTATGATGGGGAAAGGCAGTGCTGATAATCACCATATAAATAATTTTATTTTTATTGTTAACCATACAGGTAAAGAGTTACCAAAAAACTAATGTTTTTCTTTTTAGCTATTGTTCAAAAGGATTGTCCTTGGAGCGATATCTTCGAGCCTTAATGACCTATACATCACTATACTTCCTTGAAGGGGGACATCTGTTTTGGATGAGCAGTTTCTAGATTTATTGGCCGAGAAATATGATACGGAAGAAAAAATCATAACAGAGATCATCAACCTTGAGGCGATCTCCAATCTCCCGAAGGGAACCGAGCATTTTGTCAGTGATTTGCATGGGGAGTTCCAGGCTTTTCAGCACGTCCTAAGAAACGGTTCGGGTACCGTCAAAGAGAAAATCAAAGAATTATTCCGGGAGGTTTGGACGGATCAAGAAATCAATGATTTTGCGGCGTTGGTTTATTATCCGGAAGAAAAAATACAACTGGTTATAGGGGAACTGTGCAATAAACAGGCTTTGAACCAGTGGTATAGACAAACAATTGAACAAATGCTTATGCTTATTTCTTATGCCTCTTCCAAGTATACGCGCTCGAAATTGCGTAAAGCTCTGCCGGAGCAGTATGTATATATTGTAGAAGAGCTTCTATACAAGACGGATACGACCAACAATAAGGACCCTTATTACGAGGAAATATATCGACAAATTATATCCTTGGGCCAGGCGGACAAGCTCATCATCGGCCTTGCTTATACGACCCAGCGCCTGGTGGTTGACCATCTTCATGTGGTTGGAGATATCTATGATCGGGGTCCGGACCCCGATAAAATAATGGATACGCTAATCAACTACCATTCTGTAGACATTCAGTGGGGGAACCATGATGTCCTCTGGATCGGTGCTTATGCGGGTTCTCTGGTCTGCCTTGCGAATATTATCCGGATCTGCGCCAGATACGACAATCTGGACATCATTGAAGATGTATACGGAATCAATCTACGCCCACTGCTAAACTTGGCGGAGAAATACTATGAAGACAATTCGCCCTTCAGACCTAAGATACAGGCTGGCCATAACGTATCGGAGCAAGAAATTCTGCAGATCACCAAAATTCACCAAGCCATTGCTATGATCCAGTTTAAACTTGAAATCCCGATTATCAAGAGACGCCCATACTTTAATATGTCTGAAAGACTTTTGCTGGAGCAGATTGATTACGACAAAAATGAAATCAAAATCTGCGGTAAAACGTACCTGCTGGAAAAGACCTGTTTCGCAACCGTAAATCCGCAGAAGCCTGAACAATTGCTGGAGGAAGAGCGCCTGGTGATGGAAAAGCTGTTGTTCTCCGTTCAGCATTCCGAAAAGATGGCCAGACATATGAATTTTCTCATGAAAAAGGGTAGCCTTTATTTAAAATACAACGGGAATTTGTTAATCCACGGCTGTATTCCTTTGGATGAAGAAGGAAATATGGAAGAAATGAAGATTGAAGGCAAGACATATGCGGGCAGTCAATTGCTTGATGTTTTTGAAGATTATTTGCGTTACGCCTTTGCGCATCCGG
Organism: Paenibacillus taichungensis; assembly: GCF_050994985.1. Taxonomy (NCBI): domain Bacteria; kingdom Bacillati; phylum Bacillota; class Bacilli; order Caryophanales; family Paenibacillaceae; genus Paenibacillus; species Paenibacillus taichungensis. The sequence goes on from NZ_CP194720.1 coordinate 2,332,493, forward strand.
AAGAGACAGAAGATCTGGCGACGGATATGGTATGGTACATCTGGACAGGGGAATGTTCCTCGCTCTTTGGAAAGAGAGAAATGACCACTTTTGAACGTTATTTTATACAAGATAAAGAAGCACATAAGGAGAGAAAGAATCCTTACTACCATTTACGTGAAAATGAAGAGATCTGTCGAAAAATCTTGTTGGAGTTTGATTTGAATCCAGATCATGGACATGTCATTAACGGCCACACGCCAGTCAAAGAAAGTCGTGGAGAGAGCCCTGTTAAAGCAAACGGAAAAATGATCGTGATTGACGGCGGTTTCTCCAAAGCCTATCAATCCACAACGGGCATTGCCGGATATACCTTGTTGTTTAATTCCTTTGGCATGCAGCTCGTCGCTCATCAGAAATTTAATTCAAAAGAAGATGTGTTATGTAACGGAACGGACGTGTTATCTGTAAAAAGATTGGTGGACAAAGAACTAGAGCGGAAGCTGGTGAGGGAAACCAATGTCGGGGAGAAGCTGCTGCAGAAAATCTCAAATTTGAAGGATCTACTAGAATATCGCTACATGAAATGAAACGATTACTAAAAGTACACATCCGGATCAACCGTTTGAGTGCAATCTGACGTAGACGCTCGTATGGGGCAGGAAGTAATAATACCCTGCCTGTGCGAGCCTTTCTTTTTTTACAGAGCGATTTAACACGAGGCAGGGGATATTGAAGAATGTAATAAAGGTACCGATGGAAGAAATCGATGCGTTTTTTTAATTGGAATAGATTTTGTAAATACCCTCAATTCGTTTGGTTAACTCGCTTCTTACATGTTCAGGCTCGAGACATTCGCATTTGTCCCCAAAGCTAAGTAAATGAGTATATCCATGGTCATTTGCAATGAAGGGGAACTTTGCTATCCACTTAACACCTTCATAGAAGCGAATGTTGTTCTCTCCACAGTACTCGCTCATATAAGGAATAAGTGATTGGTCAAAAAGCAGAGTTAAATGTATCATTTCTTTCTCCGTTATATCTAAAACCTCGTCTTCGATTTGTCTTTTCCTAAATGTATCATGGTGAGTAACAAGAGAAGAAATGCGGGAAACCTTAAACATTCGGAATCCCCCTTTCTCTGTACAAAATCCTTGCATATACCACACTGAATTTTTCAATACTAGTCGGCAAGGTTCAATGGTGAGTTCCAAAGGAGTCATACCTTCAAAAGGATCTAGATATTCAAATGTAATTAAGCGGTCCTCTTCAATTGCGGTTCTAATTTGCCCCAATTCAGGTGGTTTGACATGAGTACTTCCGAACCAAGGTGAAGGATCAATTGTTATTAGTTTATCTACCAGTCGATTTTCATCTTCCGAGATCAATGATTTCACTTTAGCAATAGCGTTCAAGACTTCATCGCTAGAAACAGTTGAATGGATGCTGTTTAATCCAAGTATTAAAACTAATATCTCCGCTTGCGTAAAGATCTTCTTCTCAAATTTGTAACGCTCCATAATACTGAAGCCACCATTCACACCAGAGGAAGAGGTGATTGGAATTCCGGCTTTGGTAATGGTTTCGATATCTCGAAAGATAGTACGAGGAGTGACCTCAAACATTTTCGCGAATTCAGAGGAACTCACTTTTTTACGTTCTAACAAAAGTAACACTATCGATAAAATTCTTTCAATTTTCACGGAGATCCCCCAAAATTTTTAATCTAATTATGACATAAAGATGTCATAGTTTCACCTGTAATATATAGAAAGTATGAAGCATTTAACAAAAGAAATGGAGAAAATGTATCTATGAAATCAATTGCTGTATTCTGTGGTTCCAAAGAAGGAAAATCTGCAATATACAAAGAAGCTGCAATAGAACTGGGTCATGAACTAGCGAGTCGCGAAATCACCCTGATTTACGGAGGCGCTATTACTGGGCTCATGGGAGAAGTTGCTGATGCAGTGTTGGAAAAAGGGGGCCGTGTCATTGGAGTGCTTCCTCATTTTTTACAGACTCGTGAGATTGCGCATAAAGGTTTGACTGAACTTATTATGGTCGATTCTATGCATGAACGTAAAGCCAAAATGGCTGAATTAGCAGATGGCTTTATCTCACTCCCAGGGGGGCCGGGGACATTAGAAGAATATTTTGAAATATTTACTTGGGGCCAGCTTGGTCTGCATCAAAAGCCTTGTGGTTTATTGAATGTTAATCAGTACTTCGATCCCATTGTATCCATGTTTAATGTTATGGACCGAGAACGTTTCATGCAACCGAACGTTCGGGATATGGTCTTAATAGATCAAACTCCGGCAGGGATACTTAATCAATTTTCATTATATACTGCTCCTCCTGTCAGAACGTATCTCACGGAAAAACGTACTTGATTAAATGAGGCTATGCGTGTGAGGGATCGAGGGTTTGACTACCAAGACCATTCAATAACATTGAGATGTCCAGCCAGAAAAAGAAAATAACCCTTTGAAAAAGGGGTCGTAGTTCTAAGTCACGAATATAATATATGTCCCAAAGTTCCGAATATTTGGGAATGGGTTACATTAATAATTTTGGGAGGGAGGGTTTCAACTGATGGGAAAATCCACAATCTGCTCCATGCAAAGTCTTTTCTATAAACAACGGCGGTTGTTTGTATGGAGCAATAGCAATAGCGAAATATAACCGCTGAATCATTTCTGACATGATGTTTACTGTTTATAGAATGACTTTGCTCCCTTAAATTTTCAAAAAAATTTTAAGGAGCAGAGCTATCATGAAATATGTAAATGCAGACACCATCTTTCCGGAAGAATTGCTAAAAGAAATTCAGAAGTACATTCACGGCCACATGGTTTATGTCCCGACCCCTGAAAAATTGCACAAAAAATGGGGAGAAAAATCGGGGAGTAGAGAACAGCTAAGTCTAAGAAATGAAACGATCCGTCAAACATATTTCAATGGAAAGTCGATCGATGAACTTTCGAATGAATTCGGTCTTTCCTACGAAAGCATTAAGAAAATCATTTATTCTAAAAAATAGATTCACTTGTAAGTCACATCGAGCTTTCCGATGTGGCTTTTTGTGTAGAGTTTGATTCTGAATCAAATTCAGTATATTTTCTATCAGCACCTTTTGTTACCCTAAAAGTAAAGGGGTGAGGTTAATATGAATAAAAAGATTAAACTACTATACACACAAGATATATTGAGACAGTCCGCACAATGTTTTGGAATACGTGAAGACTCCATTTTCGAATTAAATGGGTTTCAAAATTTCGTTTATTCCGGGGTTATTGGAGATCGAGAAGTTATTTTAAGAATTGCCCATGTCACACATCGGAATGAATTATTAATAAGAGCGGAACTAGATTTTATCATGTTCCTGGCTGATCGCGGAATGAAAGTAGCGAGGCCCATTCAGTCTTTATCAGGGGATCTTATTCATATCATTGACGAGTCCTTTGTTGTGACAGCTTTTGAGAAAGCACCCGGCAGAAATGCAGTAATAGCCGAGGAGAGCAATACGTTTTATGAGAATATCGGTCAAATGGTAGGGAAAATACATAAGTTTTCACTTCATTATTCGTCCCAACATTCACGCTTTGAATGGAATGATAATGCGCTATTAACCTCATTCAAGAAGTATTGTCCGTTAGAATTACACGATAACTTTGATCGTTTAATTACTGAAGTTAGCGCTCTACCCAAGGAAAAAGATACGTACGGTCTTATTCATGGGGATATCAGTCCTGGAAATTATCTTAATGATGGGGACAAAGCCATTATTATTGACTATGACGATGCGGAATATAGCTGGTTTGTTTCTGATATTGCTACACCATTACTTTATGAAATCCCTATTCCGTGGGTTGTGTCTGGATATGTAAGAAAGGAGATTGCAAAGCGTTTCTATTGTAACTTCTTAAACGGCTATTGTAAGGAAAATACGGTGAGTCAAAGTTGGTTAAACAAAATCCCATTATTTATTAATATAAGGCAAGCTAGAGTATTAGCCGCGTTCTATAGAAGCAGAGATTTTAACGCTCCTGATTGGAGCGAATGGGATGAGCAAGCCCGACGCTTCTACTATGAAAATTTGTTAAATAACACTCCCTATATTGATATGGACTTTTTGTGTTAACGGATACGATATTTTAACAAAGCCGAAGGGCCATCCCACAAAGGGATGGCCTTTAACCTTGCCGATACAGACAGCACAGAGAAACCGTAATAAGTGTAATTCTAATTAACAGCATAGAACCTAAGAGTTATAAATTCTCAGCAAGAAGAATGTCACTTATTAACTTTAAATGAACTGGTATGCAGATTTTTTGATTAAGCAGGCTAGATTTGATTATTGAAGTTATCTAACCCGATCTGACCTAGCATCTCCATAGTACCGTGACTAAGTAACTGGTTCGTTATTCATCTTTTCGTCCTTAGCCAAATTACCTGTTCGCCTGAATTGGACATAATATAATGCAGCTACGGCAACGATAAGAATGGGAAGTGTAAGGAAAATATTGCTATATACAAAAGTTGCACTGTTTTGTGGTATCGGATTTAAGTGAATGGTCGATGTGCCCAGGTCTAGTATTTTGCCGATAACAGCTGTTGATGTGGCCGTAGCGATAAAAGTGACCATCGAGAATAAGCCCATCCCTACGCCGATATTCTCTTTTGAGAGTGTACGTGAAACCGTGTTTGACATTGCAATTTGCATGAACGATTGACCAAGAACACCAAAAATAAGAAAGATCGCTATAAATACTGGCGACATACCAACGACTGAAGACAAAGAGAGAAAACCGATAATAAGAAGTGCAGCTGCAGTAAACACAAGGAAACGATTTCCCTTATCATCTGCTAATTTACCGCCTTGTCGACCCAAAAGCGCTGCCATTAAAGACGACGGCAACATAACTATTCCGATGAAAACCGGTGACAAGTGGTTTTCAGAAGAAAGTAGCTGAGGTGTAATGAATGGAAAGGCAAAGCCAATCCCGATCATGACGAAAGTAATAATTAGACCGAATGAAAACGGTTTGTTTCGAAATATGGCCGGGTTTATGAATGGGTTTGGAGTATAGCGTATACGTAGTACGAAAAAAATGAAAATAAGAATCCCGCCTAAGGCAAGCCAAACCAAACACTTCCGTTTGTTAAAGCCAGTAACAAAATGGCTATGGTACCGGCCAAAAGTATTCCGCCAATATAATCCATTTTTCTGGAAACTCCCTTTTCATCATCTAAATATTTCCGATACATCGGCAAAGTAAGTAATGATAAAAGCGAGATTACAAATAGTACCCGCCAGTTCCATGTACTGCTTACCACGCCGGCAATGATCGGACCAAAGGCCAAACCCAATGAAAATCCGATTGCAACGGTACCTAATGCACGACCGCGCCTTTCAGATGTAAAGTAACGAACGGGTACAATCATAGAAATCGCCGGAATGACTGATGCACCAGCTGCCTGTACAACTCGCCCCACAATGACCATCCAATATTCACTAGCCACTAAGCCAGTCACAGATCCAATTGCAAAAAGTAATAGGCCAAACGTCAATAAATTCTTCAAGCTGTATCTGTCTGTCAATTTACCGTAAGTTACCGAGCCAATTGCATACACAATCATATAGCCTGTGATGATCCAACTCGCTTGCGATGAAGAAATTTGAAATTGTTTACTGATATTAGGGAGTACAATATTAAACATGGTTGCATTCATGACGGATATGATGAGTGTAACGACAAGTAAACCAAGTAATAATTCTCCTTTATTTTTTTGAACGCTATGATTGGTTTGCATTGGAATGCCTCATTTTATAGGATAAAACTGTATTGATGAAATAACGAGCCTGTATTCCTTTGATGATAAAAGTTTCATCTGATTAAGCCTACAATGTAATGTTTTAAATACTTCGCTGACAGAGATGTCAACGCTAATTTACTGAAAAGTCCTCAATGATGAGGACTTTTCAGTTTTTCTGGATATATTTTAAATTTCACTTTGTTTTTAATCTTGCTCCCGCAGCCGCAAATGACGGTATGTTTCAAAATTATAATTGGCTGCTGGCAATTGGGGCATACATGATGATGTGGCTGATCGTTCAGTTTCACCACTTCTTCCGTACTTGACTCCGCATTGTATGGAGTACTTTGTTTTTCAAACCTTGTTGTGTGCAAAAAAAATCGTAAACACGCATAAGATACTCGGAATTTTTCATATCATTGTTTCCTAATCTTCAACATCTTGGTTTACTTGATTTCCCCTGTTGCCATGAGAACTGCTCTCCCCAGCGTATGACTCAGCATGGTGAATCCAAGGAGAGCTGGCGTGGAATTAGGGGCGACACTAATATTTTCGACGTCCAGCGCATGAACGACAAAATAATATCGATGAGGACCGTGTCCCGCTGGAGGCGCTGCACCGATAAAGCGTTCGAGTCTCAAATCATTCGGTAGTTGTAGAGAGCTTTGCGGCAAACCGCTGGAATACTCGTCACCTGCGCCTGTAGGTAGCTCGGTTACGGTGGCGGGGATATTAATAACGGCCCAGTGCCACAACCCCGATCCAGTTGGGGCGTCCGGATCATATGCAGTTACGACAAAACTCTTTGTCCCGTCGGGCGCACCCGACCACTTCAAATGGGGCGAGAGATCTTTACTTCCCTCTAGTGTTGACATCTCCGAATAATGCTGGGTCGGTAGAGGATGTCCCTCCATAATGTCATTACTCTCCAACTGAAAGACTGCTACTTCTGGCAATTTGGAAAATGGATTGTTGTTCATTGTAAATTACCTCCTTTTATTTTCATTTTCGATAATATATTAAATAATCGATTCTGTAAACAATAATCGTTTTTATAATTCACTATCGAATTTAATGTTTGTTTTTTATTGATAACGGTGTAAACTATCTACATACAATTACGTAGAATTATAATGTGTAAGAAGGAAGGTGCTGTTTCATGGCCAAAAGGAATGGTTCGTCCACCTTAAGCGAGAATGTCAGGAAGAAACTACAATCCGATATTTTGACTGGACAATATGAACCGGGCTCTCCATTAAAAGTTGCGGAATTAGCTAAAGCTTTCGAAGTCTCAGTTGCTGTTGTTCGCGAAGCGTTGACGCGATTGGCGACTCAGGGTCTGGTACAGCAAAATCCTAACCACGGATTTTCAGTAAAGACGGCGTCGGAGGAAGAGCTGAACAACATCATACAAGCGAGGTTAATCAATGAATCTGAAGCTTTACGCCTATCCATCGCCTATGGTGATCTCACATGGGAATCCAATGTAATTGCCGTGCATCACAAGCTATCGCAAACGGCTGAGTACAAGGAAGGGAATGAAAAGCTTGTTGTCCGCGAAGAATGGTCTGAGATTCATCGTCAATTTCATTACGAGCTTATTGCCGCATGTCCGAATCCAGTTCTCTTGGATATCTGCAGTAACCTTTGGGATTTGAGCGAATTTTATCGACATTGTTCCCCCCCGCAACAGCAAGTACGGGATGGAATCGCTGAACATAAGGCATTAGCAGATGCTGTTCTTAGCCGCGATGGTGAACGTGCTACACAGATCTTTAGAGCACACATCCAACTAACCGCAGAGGTCTTATTCGACAACCAATAAGTTGTTTATAAGATTCAAAAGTTTAAATCAAAACTTATCGGTTACCTGGGGAATTGGATAAAGACGGAGATACTTAATATTCGCATTAGCGATTTCTTGGTTAATCTAACTATTTTCTATGGAGGTGAGGCTATTGAAAACAATCGGGGTAGGGTTCTTATATGCATGGCTCTATGCAAAGCCAGTAAAGGATATGGCAATGCTTTGCATAGAGCTTGGGGACAATCACATTGCCAACGACAAATCGTAATATTCTACTAACTGGCTTTGCACCTTATTGATTTATTAAATAAGGAGTGAGGCTCATGAAATATTCAAATGCCGAGTTTGTTTTTCCCGAAGAACTGCTACGTATCATTCAGGAATACGTTCAAGGCGAATTGATTTATATCCCCAAACCCAAAGAGGCACACCTAAAATGGGGCGAGACAACACAAAGCAAAAGTAGGGTCTCTGCTCGAAACGCTGAGATCAAATCCTTGTTTCGTAATGGAGTCAGCATAGAGGATTTGGCGGCTCAGTATTTCTTGTCCTACGAAAGCATAAAGAAAATTGTTTATAGTAAGAACTAATGAAACCCGCTAAATGGTCGTATCGACGGTTTAGCGGGTTTTGTGCAAAGATGGATTAAATCAACTTATACATAGAAACCGCACCTCTACATCGATAGACTCAAGTTAAGGTTGTTGGGATGAAGAACGGCCTGCTTGTATGAAGGGGTGTAAAGAATGAACGAAATCATGAAGAAGAAGCTGCTGGGCAAAAATGAACTGTTGATTAACATGGTTATCGAACGCGCAAAAAGAGATTTTCTAGACGATATCGCCATTATTGGACTTACGGGTTCATTTAGCACCGGGGACTTTCACGAGAAGAGCGATCTTGATTTGATTATTATCAACAATACAGAGAGGGGATGGGGAATATCCGAGTGCTTCATCTTGGATGACGTTGGATATGACATCTATTGCACGCCATGGGATTCAAGAATACAAGAGCAATCCACATTAGAGAGTCCCAACGTATCGAGCCTAACCGAGCTCAAAATACTCTACTATGCTAAACCTGAGGATTTGGAGAAATTGAATGATTTCAGGCAAAATGCTTTTGATGCACTTACGAGCCCGATAGGAGAAGCGTGTCTTAATCGAGCAAAAAAATGGATCGATCTGGCTAAGCAAGCATACAGCGATACGATGCTAGGTGAAGATATCGGTTCAGTGCGACATGCATCTGCCGATGTTCTGTACAATCTAGTCAATGCCTTGGTCAGTATGAATAACACGTGTATCAAACGTGGAATCAAGCGATATTTGGAAGAGATACGCTCGTTTCGCTATGTTCCGGATGATCTCGAATCCTTATACATGTCAATCATCGAAGCTCATACCATTGAAGATATCCGAATAGCATCATTTAAAATGTTGAATGGCGTTACAAGGTTACATAGTACGATGTGTGATAACTTCATTGTTAAACCTACTCCTAACTTTGATAATCTGAGGGGAACATACGAAGAATTGTGGTGCAACTACTACAATAAAATCTTGAACAGTGTTACAACAAATGATGCTTCCTACGTCTTTCTTTCGGCCTTTGGAGCACAAGGGTATCTTGATGAAATGGCTGTGGAGAAGGGGACCAAGAAATTTGATCTTATGCAGTACTTTGATGCAAGTAATTTACCAGTAATGAAAGAGAAGTTCCTTGAAGTGATGGATGAATATCTAGACGAGTATGATAAGGTTGGCAGAGAAGTTAAACGCTTTACAACCTTCGAGCAACTATATGACTATTATATGAATCATTGACCTACCTTATAAAGAAAGGGCCGTGAAGAATTAGTTTCTTTACGGTCTTTTTCATTTTGAGTTTATCTAGATGGATAACGAATCTGAAGTTGAAGGTTTGTAATAAAATTCATAAAAAGTATAATAAGAGTATTACATATAAGGAGCGTGAATAGTATGCAAAAAAATACTATGACTATACAAAAGGAGAATAATATGAAAATAAAAAGGATGATAACGATTGAGAAATATAAATATAGGGATTCTTGCACATGTAGACGCAGGAAAGACGAGTTTAACTGAAAGATTACTTTTTGAAACGGGTATCATATCTGAAATCGGCAGTGTAGATAAAGGAAATACGCAAACAGATTCTATGGAAATGGAACGACAACGAGGAATTACCATCCAATCTGCTGTCGTTTCTTTTACGGTTAATGATGTGAAAGTGAATTTGATTGATACACCAGGTCACCCCGAATTCATCTCTGAAGTTGAGAGGGCTTTACGAGTATTAGATGGAGTCATCCTTGTCATTTCATCTGTCGAAGGTATTCAAACTCAGACACGAGTTTTGATGAAGACACTTGCTAAATTGAAAATCCCTACAATCTTTTTTATCAATAAAATTGATCGTGTGGGTGCTAGGTACGAATCGTTACTAACTGAAATCCATGATAAATTGACACCCCATGCTTTAGCAATGGGCTTTGTTTATAATATCGGCACATCAGTTGCGCATATGGAATTGTTCACGGAAAATAATCAGAAATTTATGGAAGGCCTAGCAAATCGTTTAGCTGATAATAATGGACGCTTTCTCGAACGATATCTTTACAGCTCTGAAGAATTAGCCCCTGATGACTTTGAATCGGAGTTTCTAGAACAGTTCAAGCAAGCACAGCTTTATCCGGTGCTATTTGGTTCAGCAATTACTGGTAGGGGCATTCCCCATTTGATTACAGCCATACAGAATTGCCATTCTTCCGTTCATTATGAAAATACTCCTTTTACAAGAGGGAGAGTTTTTAAAATTGAACGTGGAAAAAACGACGAAAAGATCGCTTACGTACGAGTTTTCTCTGGTGAAATCAAAATACGTGAGAGTCTTACCTATTATCGGATGAATCAAACAGGAGAAATTATCAAATTTACCAACAAGGTCACGGGGTTGAAGCACTTCTTTTCTGGAAAAACAACAGATGGAACAATTGCTGCAAGTGGAGATATCGTAAAAATTATGGGTCTAACAGACTGCCAGGTTGGCGATGATATCGGTGTTCCTTCCAATGAAACGACCGAAACCCTGTTCTCGCCGCCTAGTTTAGTAACAACGATCAAAGCCTCTGACGAAAACGAGACCATTCATTTATTCAGAGCATTGAAAAAATTAGCCGAACAGGATCCATTTATTCATATCAAACAGAATTCTCTTCAAAGGGAGCTATCTATTCATCTTTATGGTGAAATTCAAAAAGAAGTGATTCGGGATCAACTGAAAAAAGACGCTCAAATCGATATCGAATTTCTTGAGACACAGCCTATTTATATTGAAAAGCCTATCTTTACAGGGGAGGCAGTTGAGAGAATGGGAGACAAGGGAAACCCATTTTATAGTACTATAGGCTTTCGTATTGACCCGAATCCTCGTTCAACCGGTATTGAATATCATTTAGAAGTAGAGCTCGGCTCCCTACCTTTATCGTTTCATAAGGCAATTGAAGAAACCGTCTATGAGACGCTTAAGCAAGGACTATATGGTTGGGAAGTTCGCGATCTAATTGTGACACTTACGGATACCGCCTATGCAAGTGCAGTTAGTACAGCTAGTGATTTTCGAAAATTAACGCCTCTTGTGTTAATGAGAGCACTAGCTGAAGCAACTACTCAAATTTATGAACCCATTCATCGGTTCGAATTAGAGGTTCCTGCTAATTATCTAAGTAGGATTTTATTTAAACTAACTCAAGCCTCTTCAACCTATCAGGATCCGATTCAGAATGACCAGGTATTTATGATATATGGCATGATCCCGATTAAGAATATTCAGTCATTCAAGAACCAACTTCCGGGTTGGACCCAAGGTGAAGGTGTATTGCTATCCGAATTTTATGGCTATGAGCCCTTCGATGGTGAAGTGCCATCATGTACAAGATACGATCATAATCCATTAAATCGGAAGGAATATCTCTTACATGTTTTGAATTCGGTGTAAGCTGATAAAGCGAGTAAAAAGCAGCGTACAAGTGGTGTACACTGCTTTTTCTTTGACTCATTTATAAAAGAACTAGACAGTAGAGTGCCTTCTACAAACGTTTAACACTGTTATTAGTAGAGGCGTTATTTGTTATGATAGAAATCTGGGGGCGAATGAGATGCTGGAATTAGAGTTTACTACTATAGATGAGTGGGATGAAGCATTGTGGGCGCGGATGGAGCGAATCTATCATGAGGCTTTTCAAAGCGGCGCTAAGACAAAAGCGATTCTGCGCAGTATGCTTGACCGGGGGATTGGTTATTTACACACGGGCGTGCATCATGGAGAAGTGGTTGCGATGGCTGTTACTGGACTGGAGGGGAAGGCTTCGGACCGCATCCTGATCATCGATTACCTCGCGGTTGAACAGAAGCTGCGCGGGTTGGGCATAGGGACCTGGATGCTGGAGCAGCTTAGAGCCTGGGCGTTAAGGGAACACGGGATCAAAGGTATGATTATCGAGGCGGAGTCCGGGACAACGGAGGCTCATCAGGAACGCATTCAGTTCTGGCAACGTAACGGGTTCATCCTGACCTCCTATGTCCATCAATATAAAATGGTGCCAGAGCCGTATCAGGCAATGATGTTTCCGCTGGATAAAAGCACGCATGTGCCTGATGATGGTGAAGCACTGTTTCGTTATATCAATGCTTTTCACAAGGTTGCTTACCGGAAGAGTTAGGCTGCATTCAAGGGACCTGCAGGAAATTTCCGTAGAGATTAGCTGACGTAAAATGATCAGTTATTGACTGCATGGTCAATAACTGATATATTAATCCCATGAGCAGACCAAGAGAATTTGATGTCGATCGTGTATTATACCAGTCTATGGAAGTGTTCTGGAATCAAGGCTTCAAAGCAACTTCTTATGAGGACCTTACGCGTACTACAGGAGTCAAAAAGCAAAGTTTGTACTGTGTTTTTAAAGACAAGCGATCATTGTTCCTGAAGGCGCTGGCACTTTACCGTGAACAGGTTATAGCGAAACTGAAGGAGATTGAAGCCTTGGATTCGTCTCCCGGTGATAAACTGGATGCCTTACGAGAGTCCCTTTTAGACGATGAAACTGGCTGTCAAGGTTGTCTAATTGTGAATGCATCCCTTGAATTCGGAACAGAGGACGAGCAAGTCACACGCGAAGCTGAGCTCATGGCAGAAGAGATTCAACTGGTATTAGAGAAGATCATAAGTAGTGGTCAGCAACAACAGTTAATTTCCAACCGGTATACGAGTATAGAGCTTGCATCTTATCTAAATAACACCATCCTGGGTGTGAGAGTTATGGAGAAATCAGGTTCATCCCGTGAACAGATCGAGACGGTTCTGCGTACTTCATTTGGCATGATCATGTCTTGATCTTTTTTTTGTTAGATTCTTGACTACGAAGTCAAAAATAAATTTAAGGCGGATTAATACACCACGAAACCTTGAAGGAGGTGGGGCTTTTCGATAAAAATCGTGTATTGATTCATTTGGAAGTAACGTCTAGCTGTTAACCAGGCTGGTAGCTGTTTAACATCTCCTAGTTCAACTTATATAAAACTAAATATTTGGAGGTTATTATGAATTATTCTCAATCCATAGAAGCATTGTTCCAGCCTATAGAGTTAGGTCAATTGAAATTATCCAATCGGATCGTGATGGCGCCGATGACGCGTCAATTTTCTCCGGATGGTATCCCTGGTTCGAATGTTGCGGGCTATTACCGCCGCAGAGCAGAGAACGCAGTGGGGCTTATTGTGACAGAAGGGACAATAATTAATCACCCGGATGCATCCAATCAAGCCAATGTGCCGCACTTTTATGGGGAAGCTGCAATGAATGGGTGGGCACATGTTGTATCTGAAGTACATGAAGCTGGCGGTCGAATTATTCCACAGATCTGGCATATGGGAGCCAAAGGTCATGTTAATGATTATTCGGAAGCTGAGATTGCTACAATCGTTCAGGAATTCGCAAAAGCAGCCTCAGAAGCGAAACGCGTTGGGTTCGATGGTGTTGAAATCCATGGAGCACACGGCTACCTGATCGACCAATTCCTGTATGAGAAAACCAACTCTCGTACGGATCGTTATGGTGGAGATATGATGGCTCGCACACGTTTTGCAGTTGAAGTGATTGAGGCTTGCCGTGAAGTAGTCGGACCGGAATTCCCGATTGTACTGCGTTTATCTCAATGGAAGACAGATGATTATCAGGCTAAATTGGCTGAAACACCGGAATTACTGGAGCAGCTTCTCGCACCGTTGGTTCAAGCTGGAGTCGATATCTTCCACTGTTCCACACGCCGTTTCTGGGAGCCGGAATTTGAAGGGTCTGATCTGAACTTTGCTGGATGGACCAAAAAACTGACTGGCAAACCGACAATTACTGTTGGATCGATTGGTCTTGATGGTGACTTTACAAGTCTGTTCACAGAAGGTAAAGGCGCAAGTAACGTCGGTATCGATGGATTGGTACAACGACTTCAGAATGATGAGTTTGATTTGGTAGCTGTAGGACGCGCTCTTCTGGTCGACCCTGAATGGGCTAAGAAAATTCAAGAAGGACGTACCGATGATCTGGTTCCATTTACAAGAGAGGCGATGACCGTACTTACTTAATTGCAGTTATACTCATTAGGAAGATGTATCTTATAAAGAAAAGCACACCTTCAAGAGAATGAAACCTTGTCGTAAGATAAGGAAATCCTCTTGGAGGTGTTTTTGTAATTTCAAACAGAGTGAGTTATCCGGTGGAATTAAAGATGAAAGCCATAGAAATGAGATTGGCAGAGTTACGGGTATCGAAATGGAGAATTGCACCGCTTAGAGCAACCGGATATGTCGAGGGATAAGAACATATTCCCATTAAGTCGCTAATTTAGCGACTTTTTTATATTATCGGTACAAGTTCGTGTCCCAAGCCAAGGACAAGAACTTGTACCGATTGGGGGATCCCTCCCTCCGAAAGATCAACGCTTCTGTTCGCTGAATACGTTAAAGAAATTACGATCACAAGAGAAATAACCGGGCTATAGAACAGGGAATCTTGCTAGCCCTGACAGACATCCAATGCAAGCGACGATCTATTCATTAGTGCTATGTGACAACAAGTGTTTTAGATTGTCATCAATAAATTGATTATCGGCACTGTTGATTCCACGACCGGCAAAATGGCCCCAGATTGATTGGATTGGTTTCAAGACAGCATTAGGTATACGCTTAGCTTCATATTCATTATCGTCCGCTGTGCAGAAGAGATCCGTGCTTCCCGGCATGATACAGGCAAGAGCTTTTATGCTCTGAAGTGCTTTATCAAAGTCTCCATTATAGGAGGGGTTGGCACTAATATCTGCATGTTGGCCTGTCCATAACATTGCCAGAACATTATGAGGATCCATATTCATAAAGCTATCTTCCCAGACACCAGCTACAAAATCCTCCAATGTGTCAAATCCCATCTCACGGTAAAGTTCTTCTCTATAAAACGCATGTGATAGTCCCCATCCCGCATACACCCGACCAACGGCACGCATGTCTGTAGAACTTAGTTGGTTTATTTTACTTGAGTCGAAGCCAACCGCAGATAGCAGCGAAGCCTTCACGCCTTCCAGTACCACAAATGTGTGAGGCCAAGGTTTGGCGATGCCTCCGAAAGGTGCGATTCGTTCGACCATCTCCGGGTAACTTGCCCCCCATTGAAATGCCTGAATACCGCCCATCGACCACCCGACCACGAGAGCAATCTTTTGAATACCGAATTTTTCGGTCAGCAGTTGGTGCTGTAATCGAACGTTGTCATAGATGGTTACCTGTGGAAAGGTAGCCCGATCAAATGGAGGAGGCGTGTTACTGGGAGAGGAAGATAGCCCATTGCCCAGCAAATTGGGAACGATAATAAAATATTTCTCTGGATCGAGTGCCATCCCGCTACCAATGAGCCATTCATTCTGAACATGCTGATCTCCAAAAGCCGTTGGATAGACAATAACATTATCCTTCTGTTCATTTAGTTTTCCGTAAGTTTTATAAGCAAGAAAAGCATTTGGTAACGTCACTCCTGATTGTAAGAGTACATCACCCAAATTAAAAATTTCATAGTCCATCGTATAGTCGCTCCCTTCAAAATGAAAAACCACATGTTCAGTGTGATCTCTTGTACTTAGTATAGAGCCGTGGTACTCTCAATAAAAGTGAATAGAATTCAAAGTAGTATTCAATAAAATTGAAAGATGAAGGGGGGAGCATCGAATGGAATTGCGTCAACTGAATACGTTTTGTACGGTTGCAACAACATTGAATTTCACGCGGGCAGCAGAAGTGCTGAGCTACGTTCCTTCCAACGTCACGATGCAAATTAAAGCATTGGAAGATGAACTGGGTGTTCGCCTCTTTGATCGGTTGGGCAAGCAACTCGCTCTTACAACTGCGGGCAAACGCTTTTTAACACACGCCCAAGGTATTCTTGAAAAAATGAACGAAGCTCGTAGTGCGGTCCATGATAATGAAAAACTAACTGGTACCTTAACGATAAGTGCGAATGAGGTTATTTGTTCCTACCGGCTTCCACCTGTCTTCCAACGGTTTCGCTCGCAGCATCCGGGAGTTCGTCTAATCTTCCGCTCAGTTCCGAATCAAGAGCTCAAGCAAACGCTCTTTGAGGGAACCACGGATATTGTTTATATGTTGGATGAACCCATTCGCTCGAGTGGACTTTCGGTGGAACCTTTGCTGGAAGAAAAATTCCGATTGTTAGCTGCTCCAGATCACCCACTCGCCAAACGAACTGTGCTGCAATTGGAAGATTTTCATGAAGAAGTGTTCCTGACGAATGAGAAGGGTTGTCCATATCGAACGATGTTTGACCGGTCATTTGAGAAAGAGGGCATTGATAGCATCACGTATCTAGAGTTTCAAAGTGCCGAGGCTATTAAACAATGTGCGATCTCGGGAATCGGTATCGGCTTTCTTCCTGAAATCGTTGTAGAAACCGAAGTTGAACGAGGGAAACTTGTTGTTCTTCCATGGGAAATTCCGGATTTGCGGGTGTATACACAGATGTTGTGGCATAAAGACAAGTGGCTTTCACCAATCATGTTATCTTTTATAGAAACATCAAGGGAAGTTTTTCGTTTGCAAAAAGAGAATGAACTGTAAGCCTATGTATAAATGAGCAAAAGCAGGTACCGTTTCGTACACGTGGTTAACCAAATGAAAATCCACCAGGAGATTCTTTCCTGGATTCTTGAAGTGAACATGCTAAATAAGAAATTCAATCGATGATCCTTAAACCGAGAATTGGAATTAACACGGCAATCAGTACAAGAAGTAAAATATAAAGACCGCTCATCCAATACTCGGGTGAGCGGTTTTTTAAGTGTTATTGTCGCGGGACACAAACATTGTGTCATTTCGGTTTAGTTAATTATCTAAATAGTATCATGATGTAGATCATCTGGCGAGATAAAAGCACAGGAGTGCGGTTTCGATCTCTTGAAACGATGCTTTATAGTCCATTAAATTTCCCTGCATGTCTGAAATCATTGTCTATATGATTTTAGAATAAATAATTTCAAGTTTTAAAGTTGATGAATCATATAAATGTTGTTTCTATGATTATAATATTAACAATACTACACAGAGTATTGATGCAGTGAATTTTAAGCAAGAGAGTGTTCGGGATAATTCGCTTGCTTCCAATTGAACGGTGTTACTATGTTGGAAGCTGCCATTGACTTAAGCCCTGATGGGAGAAGGGAAAGATGTTTGCGTGAACAGCAAGGAAACCAACGATGCTTCGTACGAAAGCGTGACAGATCAGCAGCTTCAGGAGCAGTTGAAATATTATAAAGAACGAGCTCCAGAGTATGATGACTGGTGGTACCGTCGAGGCACATTTAATCAAGGAGACGAAGCTAACCAAATCTGGTTCGATGAGATTAGTTCGGTTAAGGATGCTTTTAAAGCTGAACATTTTCATGGTGACTTTCTTGAACTTGCGGCGGGGACTGGGACTTGGAGTAGTCTGTTCTTAAAAGAAGCCCTTATATTGACCCTTGTAGACGGTTCCGAAGAAATGCTTTCGCATAATCCGGTAGTATCTGAACCCAATGTAAGAACGATCATTGCAGATCTTTTCAATTGGTCTCCGGATCAGTTATACGATTCAGTTGCTTTTACTTTCTGGATATCTCATTTACCCAGGGAGAGACTGGCGAGCTTCTTCACCATGGTCTCACGCTGTTTGAAGCCCGGAGGGAAAATGTTCTTTATCGATGATCGAGAAGTATCAGGAACCCGCGAGTCTCATGTAGTGGGGACATCTGGGCAAACGATGGTTCGGAAGCTTAATAATGGTGATCATGCTACTATAGTGAAGAATTTCTTTGGCGATAAAGAGATTGAGCTAATTGCTGCTAGTGTGGGAATTGAATTGCATGTCCATTGCACTCCTAAGTACTTTCAGTATGGGATAGGGTCCAAAACTGTCTAAAGCAGCAATTATCCGATACTTAATGAAGTAATCACTAAACTAACGGAGCACTTTAGTTCAACAAATAAAGGAGCAGTATCGCCGGCGGCGACTGCTCCTTTACGCTAATAGGCTTTTATGATCCAGTAGTGCTCATGCTTACGAAATTGTCCAAAAGAGCCAGCCCAGGAAACAACTTACCACCGATTGCCGTCGTTTTTGTCCTTCAAAGCCCTATCTTCGAGCAGATGGTTCCTCATAGCTTTGCAAGCCGGCGTCGCGCAAAGTTCTTCCGACATAGCCTAACTCTCGACGTGCAGCGGCATCGTTGACGGTGAACTCACGCCCAATCATGCGTATCATCGAGCGTGAGATCGGCGGATCGCCGTCTTTCCGTGTGATGTCCCAGATCGTGTCGAACAGCCGGCCAATCGCAGAGACGAGCCAGTAGGACAGCGAACGCATCTTATCGATGGACAAGCCCTGCAAGTTCGCAAGGGAGGCGACGAACTCACGGAAAGTCTGCCTTTCCTGGTCCTTGATGAAGAAGGCATGACCGCCTTCTCCGCGTTCAAGAGCGCATTGTATAGCTTCAACTACATTGTCCACATGGCAGGTTGAAAAAGGGTAATCGCCGCGGTCGATAAACGCGAACTGTCCAGATCTGACTGCATCGGGAAGTGCTCGGCTAAACGGATCACCAGGTCCCCAGATAGCCGGTGGGCGAAGCGCGATCGTGCGAAAGCCGGGTTTATTGGCTGCCAGAACCAAAGAATCTGCCCGTGCCTTGCTCGCCAGGTAGGCGGAGAAGTGGTTCGGGAAAGTCGGCGCGCTTTCATCAGCGTCGCGGATGAGCGTACCGCCGTTATCCATGTGGATCCCTGCCGCGCTGATGTAGACGAATGTCTTCGCACGGGCGGACTCGGCTGCCTTCAGTAAGGCTGCGGTGCCATCGACGTTGGTACGGAAGAAGGGTTCGCGAGGCCCTGAAAAGCGGAAAAGGGCTGCCGCATGCACAACTGCATCGATCATCGGTAAAACAATTGGCGTACTGCTTTCGAGATCAGCATCGACCGGCGTCGCACCCATGGCCTTGAGTTTGGCGTGAGATGATGCAGAGCGTGTGAGGGCGAAAATCTGGTGACCATCCTCCGCGAGCTTCGGAATCAGGCGGCCGCCGAGCAGGCCGGTGCCTCCCGTGACGAGAATTTTCAAAGTGATCATCCTTTCGGTTCGGAATTTAGGATGGTCCGCCTGGTGCCGCCACGGATTGATGGTTTAGCTCACCCGACGCGCATCCGATCAAAACCAGACTAATACCGAACAATCGATCATCGTACTGTGGAGCGCATCCTTCATAGAATTTTACTTCTCTTCATCTTACGATTATTTATCTAGCGATCTTAGCGAAGTGCTCCAGAGTTCGAACCAATTGGGCTGTATAAGACATTTCGTTATCGTACCAAGCTGCGGTTTTCACCAATTGATGGTCAACGACAGTCAGAACTTTCGTCTGTGTGGCGTCGAAGAGCGAACCGAATGTGATGCCTTTGATATCGGAAGATACAATTTCGTCTTCCGTGTAGCCGAAAGTTTCTGGATCGGAAGCTTCTTTCATAGCAGCGTTAATTTGCTCAACTGTTACCTTGGTATTCAAAACGGCAACGAGTTCAGTCACAGAACCTGTTGGTACAGGTACACGTTGAGATGCCCCATCCAGTTTACCCTTCAGTTCCGGAAGAACCAAACCAATGGCTTTTGCGGCACCGGTGGAGTAGGGAACGATGTTCTCCGCTGAGGCGCGCGCAGCTCGGAAATCTCCTTTTGGATCCGGAGCGTCAAGCGTGTTTTGGTTACCCGTGTAAGCGTGAACGGTCGTCATCAGCCCGGATTGAATACCAAACTTGTCGTGTAGAGCTTTAGCCATAGGGGCCAGGCAGTTGGTCGTGCAGGAGGCGCCGGAAATGACGGTTTCCGTTCCGTCCAGTGTGTCATGATTCACGTTGTATACAATCGTTTTCATGTCTCCTGTAGCAGGGGCAGAAATGACGACTTTCTTCGCTCCGCCTTTCAGGTGAAGCTCGGCCTTTTCTTTTGTAGTGAAGAAGCCTGTGCATTCGAGAACAATATCAACGCCAAGCTCTCCCCAAGGAAGCTCTTCAGGATTCCGCTTAGCCAAAACCTTAACCTCTTTGCCGTTTACTTTGAAGGTTCCGTCATGGACTTCAATGTCACCTTGAAAAGTGCCTTGCGTCGTATCATATTTGAGCAGATGAGCTAACATTTTAGCGTTCGTAAGGTCGTTAATCGCTACTACCTCGACGCCTTCCACATCTTGAATTCGGCGAAAAGCGAGTCGTCCAATTCGTCCAAAACCGTTTATACCTACTTTTACAGTCACTGAAAATCCCCCTATAAGTTTTATTTATTCCAACAAGCCATTGCCTACAATGAAATAAAAATGACCCAGCGCTATTTCATTCTAGAATAGCTTATTGTATAATGTGAAAAGAGACCGTTAGGTATCTTTATATTAGCATGATATTAGTGAATTGCAAGGACGAATTGGATAATTCGTTTAAAGCAAATATACGGTTCATATGGAGGAGATCATGAAAAAAGGGGACAGAACACGAAAACACATCATTATGAAATCGGCTGAAATTTTTAACCAGAGAGGATATGCCGGTACATCGCTAAACGATATTATTGCCGACACAGGAATTCAAAAGGGGGGCATTTATCGACATTTTGCTAGTAAAGACGAGATAGCGCTTGAAGCCTACAATTATGCTGCCAGTATGGTCGCCAGTAAATTTTCTGAAGCGGTCGATCAAGAGCAGTCTGCGTCAGGAAAGTTGGTTGCTTTTTTTCGTGTCTATGAGAATGTCGTAGACGACCCCCCATTTATTGGTGGATGTCCCATGCAGAATACAGCTGTAGAAAGTGACGATACTCATTTGGAGCTTTGTGGTCAGGCAAGGCAAGGGATGCATAACTTCTTGGATATGATGAAAAGTATTATTCGTGACGGCATTCAAGCTGGAGAGTTAAAGGAGGATCTGGATGTGGATGCGCTAGCATCATTTGCATTTTCCTTGTTGGAGGGAGGGATCTTGCTCAGCAAGTTGGATGGGGATAACAAGCACATGCTGATGAACAAAAAAATTTTCTCGTCCTATTTGCAGGAATGCTGCTTAAAGATCAGTTAATCTGATGTACTGGCACATCGGAATAAAAATGGGCATCATCGATGACAACTCAAGTTCAGAATCTAAACTTTCGATGGATCGTCTCTTTTAAGTATAAGCTGTCTTATTCAATAGCCCAGCCCGAACGGGTGGTTTTTATATTTTTCACGCAGTTATAAGAAAGAATGTTTTTTTGTTGCAGTAATGTCGAGGGACAAGAACATATTCCCAATGAAGTCGCTAATTTGGCGGCTTTTTTGTAATCGGTACAAGTTCGTGTCTGAGCCAAGAATAAGAACTTGATCAGAATAACGATTAGAGATATCTGAATATCATGCATATGTAGTTAAAACCTCAATAAGTAACATGATTCATGACAGTTTCACATTGTAGTGGAATAAGCGCGGTGAAGGACATTGTACAAAAGGCATGAGCCAGTTACAATACTAGGCTCATCTCAAACAGTTGGCATAAAAATATCCCTCAAACTTTATGGGGACACTTCCAACATGATTCGCTGCTTTATTCAACTAACGGGCAGGTTAGTCATGAAATTGTAATGCAGAAATAGTCAAGTTAATCAGAAAAAGGTGCTCCTAAAATTCGGGGAGCACCTTTTTTCTATAGGCCAGGTATACCAGACCGTATGGGTTTTAAACAATGGATGTTACAAGGGGCGATCTGATAAACAGTTGTAATCCGAACAAAACAACAATGCCATTTCCCATCGTTGTAATTGTCAGCCAAAAAAATAAAGCCGAACCGAAAATCATGAAAAGGTAAACGCAGAGATTTATCATAACTTCTCAAATATTACCACAGTTGCAAATAGTCAGCTTGAAAGCCGTTCGACTCTGTGAGCCGGATATGTTGCTTGGTGCCGAAAAAAAAATATGCCCGCCCATATAGGGAGTAAATTTAAAATCGTCACTGGAAGCAAAACTGCCGTCTTTCTTAACGAGTGTGATCTAGTGTCACATGTATTGAACCTCCGAGTGTGACAATATTTCCGATAGCACACAAGATTCGCTTAACAATGAAATAACATTTAAAGGGTACAATATTTTTGGGAGTACATAAAGTGGAGTTATTATGTGGACAGAGGAGAGGTTCGGTTGGAATTCGTAGTAAGTCGCTCTGAAATAATGGAAAGTGTTTTGAAAGCTGCACCGTTTTTTGCTCAGCTTTGCCAGGAGGAAGATATTGCACTAGCTATTGCTGACAAAGAGAGATTGATATTTTATTCGCCGGATCGCAGCAATCCGCGGGATGTAAAACCTGGTTCACTGATCTCGAAAGGTCAAGGTATTGAAGTCGCGATGACAACCAGACAGATGGTCATCAAGTTGATTCCAAAAGAAGTGTTTGGCATCCCATCGCGTACGATTGCGATTCCAGTAATCGATGAGGACGATGAGGTGGTAGGCGCGATTGCGTTCGGAGTTAGCTTGGGTAGACAGTCCAAGTTGTCCGACTTGGCGGAACTGCTCGTCTCGGCCAATACACAAATTACGGTAAGTATGAGCAATTTGCTGGAAACGTCCAAAGAGCTTCGGGAAGCACAGGAATCGATGAGCAAGTCAGCGGATCAAACGAAGAAGGAAGTTCTTGAGACAACGAAGATTGCCGATTTGATAAAAAAGATCGCCTCGCAGACGAACATCCTTGGACTAAATGCTGGTATTGAAGCGACACGTGCAGGCAGCTCAGGAAGAGCGTTCCAGGTTGTGGCCAACGAAGTACGCAAGCTGGCCAGCGATAGTGTGAAGGCGGTCCAACAAGTCGAAGAGCGTATCGGCCACATGAGGGAGAAGGTAGAGACGATTCTCTCTAAGACCTCCACGGTCGATGCGACGGTGCTGCGTCAGTCTGTGGAATTCAAGGAAATTGAAGAGACACTTGCCAGTCTAAATGATTTGTCGAATCGCTTACTGGAAGCTTCGAAATATTTTTAAGTATATAGGGCGCAGTTCCTGGTCCTGAGTATGGATCTGCTGTTGTTCATTCAGACAACTGATGTCGAGAGACAATAACATGGTCTAATTAACTATTCAACCGTTGATCTTAATGAAAAGATCAACGGTTATTTGATTTGAAAATTGTTCTGTTCACATGAAATGAGATTGACTGTAGCTTTTCTTCAGAATCATTTGTGGCAGCTCAATCAATAGTTTATCCATCGTGAGGGGATCATCAAAATTATACTTGTTCTCAGAAACGATAATTTGGTCGGCATGTTTTGAATTCCAGTATGGTAAATGCATTAGTTCTCTATATAACCCTATCGTACGGGGATCGTTATCCATGAGAAAAAAATGAATATCTGACTCGTAGGCACGAGCATGTTCCAGTCGTGTTAGTTGAAAAGGAATACCTGCTTGGATCATTTCCTTCACCTTTGGTGGCGGTTGCATGCCATCAGGATGGTAGACGGTGACCCCAAACCCCTTCATGCTCATAACGTAAAGATTGCCTTCAACAATGGAAAACACGGACGCCGTTTGTTTGACATCCACATGCTCAGCTAGATTTTCCCACATCCGCTTGCTTGCAGTACGATGTCGATAGATCCATTGTTCTGCGAACTTTTGCCGATTCACTAACTCTGCTAACTGCATAATTCTGGAATAGACGGGTTCATAGCGATCGATAAGTACCGTTGGAGCTATGGATGCTAGCTCGTCGACCCAATCCTGACGGAAACCAGAATGAACAATTAAATCAGGATGAAGCTCACGTATTTTTGCCGGCTCACCAAGTAACCCAACATCCTCAACGTCTTTGATTGCATCCCAATAAAGCCCTCGTTTACCGATAATCTCTACATCTGCGCCAACCGGTTTAATGCCCAAGGAAAGCAAATCGCCAAGTGAATAACCAATGGCAACAATACGTTTGTAAGGAACCTCCGGCATGAGGATGGGAGATGAGTTTACTGACGAAGCCTCCTCATACTGACGAGGAGTAATCCCTTCTGTCTGTTTGAATTTGCGTGAAAAATAGTTTTCGTCCTTGAATCCAACGGCGTGGGCAATCTGCGCAAGCGTGTCATCCGTTTGTAACAACAGCCGCTTGGCGTGTTTCAGACGAATGTCCAGCACGTAGTCCAGCGGTTTTTTTCCGGTAATGGACTGGAACAAGCTGCTATATTGCCATTTGGCTACGCCAGCGATGCTGTATAACTGACGTGCTGTAATGTTTTGCTGATAGTGGGACTCGATATAAGCGACGGTCTGCTTCACGGCTTGAATATTATCGGACATTTCCGTATTCCTCCGAATATTCTCTATCAGAAACAGGAGTAGCTCTTGTAACGGGATCTGCTGTTTCAATCGTGACTCTTCAGGAAAGGGAGAAAGCTTCAGTGAAGTCTTCAACGACCCTACTAGATCAAGAAACCTTGATTCGTCCGTTATATTCATTCGTGTCTCGTATGGAATCATGGACAGAAGTTCGTTGGATGGTGTCGACTCTCCTAATCGGTATACATGAAAAACGATGATGATGGCTGCGGAGGTATCCAGTTGCGGATCCAAATCCAATAATTCGGAGGCCTCCTCATGCTGGTCGATAAATTGGATGCTGGCCTGTGCACCTGGTGCAAGAAGCAATATATCGTTTTTTTCGCTCTGCACGAAATGCTTCCCCAAATGAAGCAAACCGGAAGGTGACCTAAACACGATAAGGCGATGCGCCCCGGGCGGGCTAGCTATACACTGTTTACAGGAAAGCCTGCGTAACAGAATCACGCTCTGAGGGATGTATAAGCTGAATCCTGCGTCTGGAAAATAGTGGATTCCAGTATTGTCAGTAGGTGAATGTTCCATGTCTTGCTCCTTAACATGTGTATTTTCATCGGTGCTTCCGAGCAGCAATCCTAAACAAATAAGTTGCTGCAAGATCGTTTCTGCTTTTTGTGCTATAAAAAATCAGAAATATATTCATTGTTCAATCATACCAAACTCCTTAACATGATTGAAGATGATTTTCATTCTCATTAAAGTATTAAGGGGAGGATTTACCATGCTAAAGAGAAAAATGTTCCGAGTTACATTCGGTATGCTGTTTGTACTTCTGATTACCGTAACAGCGGCTTGTTCTAAACAGGAGGAAGCTGCTCCATCTGTAACTGCCAACGGTGAACAGAAAAAAACTAAAGAAATTACTGTATCTTGGATGAGGGACTTAGGTCCGTCCAATCCGCACGCGTATTATCCATCGCAGTTGTTTTCACAATCCATGATATACGAACCTTTGGTTGAGTACGGCGAAGGAGGAGAAATCAAACCCCATTTAGCTTCCAGTTGGGAAATTAGTGACGATGGAAAAGAGTATACTTTCCATCTTCGCGAGGACGTCAAATACTCGGACGGCACACCGTTCAATGCAGCTAGCGTTAAGCGTAATATAGACGCCATTCTGCAAAACAAAACGACCCATAGCTGGTTGGGAACAGCTAAATTGCTTGAACAAGCCGAAGTCGTAGATGAGTATACCGTCAAACTGGTCATGTCCGAGCCGTATTACCCGGTCTTGCAGGACTTGACGACCGTACGTCCCTTTCGTTTCTTGGCTGATGCAGGCTTCCCAAAAGGGGACAACACGCTGGAGAGCATTCAATCTCCAATCGGCACAGGGCCATGGATGCTTGAAGAGTACAAGCAGGATGAATACAGCGTATTTGTGAAGAATCCGAACTATTGGGGCGAACAGCCTGAGCTGGATAAGATCACTGTCCGCATCATACCCGATGCGGAAACCCGCGTGCTAGCTTTTGAGAAAGGTGATCTGGACCTCATCTTCGGAGAAGGTTCCATAAGTCTTGACGAATTTACGCGCCTGCAAAAAAACGAGAATTTCGAAACAGAATTGTCAGGCCCGCTGGGTACGCGGAACCTGATCCTGAACACGCAGAATACAAAACTGGCAGATGTGCGTGTAAGGCTCGCTTTACATCAAGGATTCGACAAAGCCGGATTGGTTAAGGGAATCACATCAGATGTGGAACAGCCCGCAACGCAGGTACTAACTACTGATTATCCTTATGTTAGCCAAACATTCCCTGGATTTGAGTATGATGCTGCCAAAGCATCAGCCTATTTGGATGAAGCTGGATGGGCAGTCCCAGCGTCAGGAGGGACCAGGGAGAAAAATGGAGAGAAGTTGTCATTCGAGCTGATGTACGATACAACGGACCGTATCCAAAAAGCAATGGGTGAAACACTTCAGGCTGAATGGGCGGGACTCGGCGTCGAACTTCGCTTGACAGGACTTGAGCTAACCGAACAAACCAAACGTTTTCGCGAAGGTGATTACGACATGAACTTCTGGTTCAACTCCGGCGTGCCATACGATCCGCATACGTTGGTCAATGCGGTAGCCGAGCCCACTTTCGGCGTTGCTGAGGCACATGTCAATATTGAAGGCAAGGCAGAGCTTGACGAACAAATCAGGCAAGTACTTGCTTCTGTTGACGAAAAGCGTAGACAGGAGCTCTATGACCAGATATTGCAAAAAATTCATGATGAATCGGTCATTATACCCTTGTCCTATATTCGTCAATTCAACGTATACCAAAAAACACTTGATAACGTATCGTTTCCGGAGAGTCGATGGGATCATCCATTTAACAGCATCCGCCTAAAATAAAAGAAAAGGAAGGGCCGCTCATGGCAGGTTATATTTTGAGAAGAGCACTAACGCTGATTCCACTCGTACTGTTCGCCACATTTGTAGCGTTTGTACTGATGAGGCTCTCTCCGGTTGATCCGGCCGAGGCTTACTTCTCAGCAGCTCATATCAAGCCTAACGCGCAAATGCTTCAGGAAAAACGGACTGAACTTGGACTGGATCAATCGTTTATTTCCCAGTATGTGCATTCTGCTGTTCACATGTTGCAGTTGGACCTTGGAACGTCTTACTTGTCCTCCAAGTCCGTGTGGGAAGAAATATGGAGTCGATTACCGGCAACACTGCAATTAGCCGGAACCAGTATGATAATTGCATTTGTCGCCGTTGTCGTACTAGGATATTTCTCGGCGGTGCATGCCGGAAAGTGGATAGATTACGCGGTTCGCTTCCTTTCCTATATCGGAGCCTCATTGCCACAATTCATGCTGGGTTACTTGCTGATCTATCTGTTTTCTCTACAATGGGACTTGCTTCCAGTAGAGGGGAAGGGCACGTGGCAGCATTTGATTTTGCCATCGTTGACTCTGGCTTTAGCACTTGTGGCAACCTATGCGCGACTGTTTCGTGAGAGTATTTTGGAGCAGTTGAAGCATGCGTATGTGGACTATGCGCATACAAGAGGACTGAAATCACACAGCATCATGCTCAGACATGTGGTCCGGATTGCCATCCTGCCCGTCATTACCGGATTCGGTATGAATCTGGGTAGGATGATTACCGGAACAATTATAGTCGAAAGGGTATTCTCTTGGCCAGGACTTGGACGTTTTTTTGTCGAAGCCATCTTCAACCGTGATCTGCCTGTTATCCAAGGCTATGTCTTTTTTGCTGCCTGTCTTTACCTATGTACAAGTCTTCTAACCGATCTTCTGTACATGGCTGCCGATCCGAGGCTTTCCTTGCAAGAAAGGGGCAGGTGACATCATGAAGTTAAGAAGTTCGATTTTTGGCAAACGATTGGTCGTAGGTATGTGCTTATTGTTTTTGGGTATTTGTGCGGCAACCGCCGTCTTTGCACCATGGATAGCACCCCACGATCCTTATAAGATTGGAATGGCTATTAAACTGTTGCCATCTTCGGCAGAGCATTGGTTGGGTACGGACCATTTGGGCAGAGATGTGTTATCCAGACTCATCTATGGCGTTCGCATTTCGTTTGGACTGGTATTAGGTGTCTTTTCCGTGTCCGTGCTTATTGGCGTATCGATCGGCATGTTATCCGGTTATGTCGGTGGCTGGTTGGATCAGCTGTTCATGCGAATATGCGATGGCATGCTTGCATTTCCGAATCTGGTTCTTGTGTTAGGCATTGTTGGCATGCTTGGACCGGGCATATATCAGGTCATCATCGCACTGCTACTGGTACAGTGGGTGTACTATGCACGGATGACCCGAGGTCTTGTGCAACAACTGCGTTCGGAGCCATACTTGATGGCTGCCACTATTTGTGGCTCCAGTCGATTAACCATCTTAAGAAGACATGTTTTCCCACATATTTTTCCGCAGATTGTGGTAATTGGTACACTTGAGATGGGGTGGGCCATCATGGATATTTCAGCCCTTTCTTTCCTGGGCCTGGGCATTCAGCCTCCGACCGCTGAATGGGGAGCGATGATAAATGAGGGACGTGGCTATTTGCGCGAACATCCTTCTCTAATGCTGTATCCTGGAATGTGCATTTTAATGGTAGTGACCGCGTTCAATGTATTAGGGGAATCGTTGTCCCAATTGCTTGGTGTCAAAAAAGTGAAGGAAAGGAGCGCACCCCATGTTCGAAAAGCATCACGCAAGGTCGGCAACTCCTGAACCATTGCTCGTACTTTATAATGTCTGTGCCGACGTGATCAGTGACGGATCCTCTCAGCGGTTGCTTCACCACGTTTCGTTCTCGTTGCAGCCAGGACGCGTCATTGGTCTCGCAGGACAGAGCGGCAGCGGAAAAACGCTGACCTGCCGATCCATTCTTCAATTACTCGATCCCAGCATCCGCGTAAACGGTAGCATCAGGTTAAGAGGTAAGGAACTGAACAATATGACCGAAAAGGAGTTACGGACCATTCGTGGCAACGATATAGGCTATATCGTGCAAAATCCAATGAATGCACTAGTTTCCGTTCACACCATTGGAAGCCAGTTTGTCGAAACGATTCGCACGCATTCCCAGTGCAGCAAAAGAGAGGCTTTGAGTCTGGCCGTGCAGGCTCTCGAAAGTGTAAGGCTTCCAGACCCGGCTGGACTTCTTAAGCGGTACCCGTTCGAGCTTAGTGGTGGCATGTTGCAACGTGTGTTGATTGCACTCACGATGAGCTTGTCACCCTCCATCGTCATCGCGGACGAGCCGACTACCGCCCTGGATACGGTCAATCAATACCGCGTTCTGGAGGAACTCGAAAGGCTAAGGTTAAACAAAAATGTTGCCATACTGCTCATCACGCATGACTTTGATGTCATTGCAGAGATGGCCGATGAAGTTATTGTCATGAAGGAAGGGCGGATCGTGGAGCATAACGACGTATTATCCATATTCAATCGGCCACAGCATGCCTATACTCAGGAATTGCTGCGAAGCCGGTTGAATGACTGAACGGAGGAGTAAACATGGCATTGCTGGAAATTTCCCGCGTTACGCACGCTTATGATTCTGCCCACGGCTTCTTACGGAAATCGAAACAGGAGCCTCAAGCAGTGGTAAAGGATGTCTCTATAACGCTGGAGGCAGGACAATGCATTGGGTTGTTGGGAGGCAGTGGTGCAGGCAAGAGTACGCTCGGGAAAATCATGCTCGGCTTGCAGCGGCCTCAATCAGGCTCGGTACTTATTCATGGTAAGGACTTGTATACGAGCGACAAACGAACGAAGAAACAATTGCGGAAGCATGTACAGGCCGTATTTCAAGATTGTTATTCTTCGGTCAATTCTAGGATGACGGCAGCACAAATCATTTCAGAGCCGCTCGACAATTTTGAGCGGCTATCGAGCAGGGAGAAGGCTTATCGTATCTGCGAAGCTCTGGACTTGGTAGGGTTGCCCGCAAGTGCCATGAACAAGTTACCAAAAGAATTTAGCGGTGGACAACTGCAGCGCATCAGCATCGCGCGCGCCATGATCTCTAACCCCAGTGTCATCGTGCTTGATGAAGCGGTCAGCAGCCTTGATGTCGCCAATCAGGTGCACATTATCAGCGTTTTACGAGATTTAAAGGCACAACGAGACATGTCCTACATATTTATCACGCACAACCTAAAGGCTGCTTTTGCACTGTGTGACCGATGGACTGTATTGGATCAGGGTAGCCTGTGCGGGAGCTTCTCAACGAAGGCTGAAATGAAGGCATCCGAGGAGTCAGCAGTTAAGCAGCTGTTGGACGCTTCACTCTCTACACGTCCGGAACTCGGCACGATTCGCAAGGATAGGTACTTTCTTACTGACACAGAGCAGCGAGAAGGCGCATGGGCATGAATCGCAGCGAAGTTTTGGCAGACACCTACAACGGCGTATTTTCGCCCGCGTTGCTGCGCTTGTATGCCCTGACTTTTTTGTTTTACAGTGCTAACGCCTTCGTTCAGATGATATTGCCTCTTTATTCGCGTAGCGTCGGTTTGGGTAACGATAGAATAGGCATAATCGTGGGTACATATTTGCTGGTTAGCATGCTGCTACGACCATGGGCGGGATTAGTGGTTGAGCGAATCGGGGTTACCCGTATTCTGCGTTTCATCTTATTGGGGCATCTGTGCGTTTTGCTTCTGTACGTATGGCAGGGCAACGTTCCTCTTATCTTTATCAGGGGTTTGCAAGGCGCGGTTGCCGCCTTTTTCTCACTGGTCGTGCAGATGACCGTGATGGACCTGTTATCCGAACGCGACCGAACTCAGGGATTGTCACTGTATTTGCTGTTTGGCTTGTTGCCATCGGTTATGATGCCCGCTCTGGGATGGATCGCCTGGGACCAAGCGGGAATGAACGGATTTTATGCTGGCCTTGCAGTTCTTGGCGCATTGACTCTCATATCGGCTTATGGAACAGGAAGAGACACGAAACGCATTACAGTGGCCACCCGTTCCACTGAGCAGAAGACGAGAAAGCATGATATTACTGTAAGTATACAAGCCACGCTCTGGAACCGTCATTTCATTCTAAGCAGCCTCGTGATGATAAGCACAACGGTTGGATTCGGTGCGATAACGGCCTTCATGGCTTTGTACGTGGTGCAAACCGGGATCGGTAATGCTGGGGTGTTTTTTTTCATACAATCAGGAGTGATCGTAACAACGAGATTTGCTTTGCGTAAGCGACTGCCTTCGGACGGGAATTGGCATTCCGTTTATGTGGGTTTATTGTTATTTTCAATTACGATAGGTCTGGTACTGGTTGCCATTGCCCCGTATACTGGCATGACATGGGTACTGTATGTGGGCGGTATCGCAATCGGCTATGGCATCGCAAACATGTATCCCGTTCTTGCCGCTTACCTGAGCATCGTACTTGGACAAGAACGACGAAAAATATGGATGGGTCTGTTTATCTCCATGTCCGATCTTGGAACCGTAATTGGTAGCATCATCTTAGGGATAGCGGCAGACCATGTCGGTTACACCTCCATGTTCTTGATCTCCGCTGGAGCTTCACTCAGTATTGCCATCCTTGTAGCTATGAGTAATCGTTGGATGAATACCCATCATTGAAAAGCACTGAAGTTAAGACGACAAAACGACAAATTGATAATATCCCCTTTTAGTAGACAAGAATAAAAAGACATCTGGAAAGATGGATTTAATCTTGTTGACCAGAAGGGGATTTTTTATGGAAAATAGCAATGAATCACTTGTAATTCAACGGCTAATATGAGTTTGGGCTTTGAAAACTTCTAGGATGGCCCATCAATAATTGGACGGAAACTAGAACGTTGTCATACTCTATTTTGACAAAAATTCTACCACCGTAGTACTGTCAAGAGATGAGTAATATTGAAAGAGAGGTATAGAAAGGTGAAACAGGTACTTGTAATTAAGAATGAACGGTCTTTAGCAAAGAAAATCGTAAGCGGCCTAAAGCAAGACGGCTGTTTCAGTTTAAAACTTCATAATGAAAATCAAGGTTTAAATATAGTATTTGACCTAGATTGGGATATTATCGTATTAGATTGGGATTCACTAAGTATATCTGGACCGGAAATATGCAGACAAATACGAACTGTTAAAACGACACCGATAATCATTTTGACCGACAATGTGTCCAGCAAGGATTGCATAGCAGGGTTACAAGCAGGAGCAGATGATTATATAAGAAAACCATTTGTGAAAGAAGAATTAGTAGAAAGAATAAAAGTTATTTTAAGAAGAGAGGACGGTTTCCAGCCAAACGAAACAAATTTTTTTCAGTTTAAAGAACTCATCGTTGATGCATCAAGCAATATTGTGAAAAAAGGGGATGAAAATCTCCGCCTTACTAAGCGTGAGTACGAATTGCTTGTTTTTTTAATCAAGAATAAAAATAGAATATTGAGCCGTGAGATACTTTTGAACCAGGTGTGGGGATATGATACAGCAGTCAATCCAAATGTAGTGGATTTATATATTGGGTATCTAAGAAAAAAGCTAAAATGCGAGAAAAAAGATAGATATATCAAAACCGTACATGGCAGGGGGTATTCAATGATTGAACAATAATCCATATCAAGCATAATCGAAAGAACACGACTACCTTCACAAGATTTTCACATAATTAAAGACTATACTGTTCCACAGAACGTTTAAATGAAAATGATTATCAATAGCAATTGGGGTGGTGGCAATTACTATTCCATTCAATCTATTAACTTCATTTTCCTAAAAATCACATTAGTAGGGGGGAGCTAATACCAAGATAGATTGCGAACATACTCAAGTGCAGGAATAAGTATAGTAGGCTGAACTATGCAAAGCTAGGGCCAGGATAATTTGTATGTCTGACTAAAGCTGGAACACTAGATACAACAAGGCTTGGGGTTTAGTATCAATGTTGTTATTTACTAGTGCTACATATGTTGAAAGAGTACTTTTCGCTTCTATTTTTGCACTGACAGGCACATGGCTGTTTATGCCAATATTGAATTTGATTATAGGGAGAGAGTATTGGAAATGAGAAAATTTAAATTAACTGTCTTTTTAGCAATTTTTGTTTTGATGTTGGTAGCTTGTTCAAATGCAAGTAATGAAAATGGAGAAACTGCAACTAATGGACAAGAAAGCAATTCTACTGAAGCTTCAACGGTCGATATTACTGATGCTCATGGCACTGTTACTGTTCCTGTAAACCCAAAGAAAGTGATTTCTTTAGATAGTAGAACTTTTGAAACTTTAGCTGATTGGGGAATCAAATTAGTGGCTGCTCCAAAGGATGTTATGCCTGCAGATTCACCATATGTAAGTGATGACTCCGTTCAAAATATTGGTAATCACCGTGAACCAAATCTTGAAATTGTAGCAGCGGCAGACCCTGAACTTGTAATTATCGGTCAAAGATTTGCTGGCTATTATGATGAAATAAAAAAATTAGTGCCAAATGCAGCTGTTATTGATCTTAATTTTGATGTTTCTGAGGAAGCGGCTACACCTGGGGAAAACTTAGTAAATGGATTTAAGGATGCTACAAATTCTTTAGGGAAAATTTTTGATAAAAATGAAGAGGCTGAACAATTGGTAGCTGATTTCGATAAAGCTATTGAAGACGCTAAGTCAGCCTATAATGGTTCGGATACAGTTATGGGTGTTGAAGTTGCTGGTGGGAATATTGGTTTCTCTGCTCCTCATTTTGGACGTGTTTGGGGACCTATGTATGATATTTTTGGATGGAAACCAGCATTAGAAATTGAAAATGCTACTTCAGACCATAAAGGAGACGAGATTTCAGTAGAAGCTATTGCACAAAGTAATCCCGATTGGCTTCTCGTACTAGATCGTGATGCAGCAGTATCTTCTACGACTGATGCCGTTCCAGCTCAGGATGTTATTAATAATTCAGCTGCTCTTAAAAAGGTAACTGCTATTTCTAAAGGGCAGATTGTTTATGCGCCAAATGACACGTACACAAATGAATCCATCCAAACTTTTATAGAAGTATTTGAAAACCTTGCAAACACTTTAGCTAAGTAGTTTAAAGGAGTATAACATAGTGCCGAAAAATATAATCGCCGAGGTTGAGAATAATTCTCAACCTCGGCTTTATAAGTACAATAAGATATGGACAAAACCATTTATATTAACGATTTTAGTTGTTTTTATTTTATGCATTATATCATTGTTTACTGGAGCGTATGACATACGTGGACAAGAGGATGGAATGGAAATGTTTTTCATCACTCGTGTTCCAAGAACAGTTGCTCTAATGCTTACTGGAGCTGCTATGTCCATGGCTGGACTCGTAATGCAACTTATTACACAGAATCGTTTAGTTGAACCTACCACAACTGGAACTATTGAATGGTCAGGGTTGGGACTTCTTTCTGTATATTTATTATTTCCTGCACCCACTTTAGTTCAAAGAATGACTGGTGCAATCATTTTTTCTTTTATAGGTACAATGGTTTTCTTTTTATTTTTAAGAAGAGTTAAACTTCGTTCGTCTTTAATTGTACCGATTATCGGGATGATGCTTGGAGCAGTCATTTCGGCATTTTCTACTTTTATTGGACTTGTTTTTCAAATGACACAGAATATTGAAACTTGGTTTGTAGGTTCTTTTGCACCCGTTCAAGTTGGAAGATATGAATACTTGTGGCTCATTGTCATCGTTACTTTTCTTATTTTTATGTATGCTAATAAATTGACTCTAGCAGGACTAGGGGAAGATATTGCAACAAGTCTTGGAGCGAATTATAATAGGATCGTTTTTTGGGGTACTGGTCTTATTTCTCTTGCAGTTGGAATTGTTGCAGCCGTTATTGGAAACTTACCTTTTTTAGGTTTAATTGTACCCAATATTGTTTCAATGTTTAGAGGCGATGATCTTAGGAGTAATTTGCCTTGGGTATGTGTGATAGGAATGGGTACTATAACGGTTTGCGATATCATATCTCGAACCATTATCATGCCTTTTGAAGTACCTGTCTCATTGATACTTGGAACAGTAGGGGCAGTCGTATTTATTCTTATTTTATTGAGACAGAGGAAACAAGGGAGGCTAAGATGAGCACATTGGAATATAGAAATAAAGAAAATGTCAAAGTCGATTCTAGCCTCCATAATGCAAAAAGATCAGCCAGAGCTTTTCGTTCGAAGAAAGAAGAAAGACGTTATTGGATTTTGCTGATCACATTGATTGTTTTGGGTGTTCTTTCTTCGTATGGACTTTTAGTTTATAACAATCCAGTTCCCATAGATTCACCTTCTTTTATACCAGTTGTTAGAAGAAGGGTGGATGCTCTTGTTGCAATGATTATTGCTGCGATTTGTCAGAGTTTGTCGACGGTTGCTTTCCAATCGATTACGAATAATCGGATTATAACTCCTTCACTTTTAGGATTTGAATCACTATACTCAACCATTCAGACTAGTACCATATTTTTCTTTGGTGCTGGTGCATTCATCAATTTTACTGGCATTGGATCCTTTGCATTTCAAGTTATTGTTATGGTCTTGATGAGTTTGATCCTATATGGATGGTTGCTCTCTGGGAAGTATGGAAATCTACAACTTATGCTCTTGGTTGGAATTATTATTGGAGCTGGACTGAGATCTGTGTCAACTTTTATGAGAAGACTTCTTGCGCCGTCTGAGTTTGATATTTTACAGGCAAGATTGTTTGGTTCTGTTAATAATGCGAATTCTGAATATTATCCTGTTGCAATTCCAATTGTAATCATTGTAGCTTTGCTTATACTTGCGTATTCCAAGAAATTAAATGTAGTATCACTTGGAAAAGATGTCTCTACTTCTTTTGGAGTTAAACATCAAGCAAGTATAATTTATACACTAATATTAGTTTCTGTTTTGATGTCCATTTCTACGGCTATGGTTGGACCACTTACTTTCTATGGGTTCTTAGTTGCAACTTTGAGTTATCAAGCAGCGCCAACTTATGATCACAGATATATTTTCCCGATGGCTCTTGCTATAGGATTTTTGATCATAACGAGTGCTTACTTTTTAATGTATCATTTATTCAATGCTCAAGGTGTGGTTTCAGTTATTATCGAACTATTTGGTGGAATCATATTCTTAATTGTGATTTTAAGGAAGAGGGCTTTATGATAAAGATTGATAATGCTAGAAAGTTGTATGCTGATCAGGTGAAAATAGGACCCTTGAATATTGAAATACCAAAGGCTTGTTTTACTTCTTTAATTGGGCCTAATGGTGCTGGAAAGTCTACGACACTTTTAATGATTGGAAGACTTTTGGGCATAGATGAAGGCCAAATTATAGTGGCGAACATGGATATTTCTGAATCTAAATCAAAAGACTTAGCCAAAATTGTAACTATCTTGCGACAAGAAAATCATTTTGTAACAAGGCTTACTGTTAGACAGCTAGCTGGATTTGGGCGTTTTCCCTATTCAAAGGGAAGATTAACGAAAGAAGATGAGGTTATTATTTCTAAGTATATCGATTTTTTAGACTTGACTGATCTGGAGAATAGATATTTAGATGAGCTATCTGGTGGTCAAAGGCAAAGGGCATATGTAGCGATGGTTCTGTGCCAAGAAACTGAATATGTGCTTTTGGACGAGCCTCTAAACAACCTTGATGTTGCTCGTTCTGTTCAAATGATGGAGCATTTGAGGCTTGCTGCAAAGGAATTTGGAAGAACAATTCTGACTGTTATGCATGATATTAATTTTGCAGCCAAATATTCTGATCGAATTTGTGCCATGAAAGATGGACAAATTGCAGCTTTTGGAACAGTAGAAGAGATTATGAATTCAGAAATTTTGACAGATATTTTTGAAGCAAAAATAGAAATTATCGAGGGCCCTTATGGGCCCATAGCGATTTATTAGTTACAATTTTTTCGGAAAAAGCATTTCATAATAGGGATGTAAACAGTCCTCTTAGAGATGACTGCTTACATCCCTATTCTTATTTAATGAGAAATTAATTTTCCAGAATCAAATAGCGATTTTAATCAAATTCAAATTCCAAATTCACACCTTTACGTTCAATTACTCCGTACACTCAATAGAACTATATCAAACTAATAAGCAAAAGAAATAATGGCTGCACATGAAGTTACCGAGCAGCAAAAGATATAAGCAAAGATTTAGTAGCGATTGCTTCCGGAAATGGGGAAGCAATCGCTATGTTTTCGTGCGGATATTTTTATTTTTTGTCCTCCACATGTGTACAAAAAATAAAAAAGATGATACATTGAAATTAGTTTAACTCCTTTTATAACAGGGTTTTTTTAAAGAATACTATGTCTCCTGTACGAGGACATACGTATATCGAGGAGGGAATGGAATGTCAAGTCAAGCATTGGACCAATTTTTAATTTCGAACATCGAGGATCTAAAGACTAAAGGTCTATATAATGTCATCGACACGCTGCAGGGTGCAAATGGTCCTGTTATTCGTATCGACGGAAAGTCCCTAATCAATTTGTCTTCCAATAACTATTTGGGACTGGCAACAGATCACCGCCTGATTGATGCTTCAGTTAAGGCGTCGCAGACATACGGGGCAGGCGCAGGGGCTGTGAGAACCATTAATGGTACGATGGATCTTCATATTGAGCTTGAAGAAAAACTGGCCCGTTTCAAAAAAACGGAAGCCGTTATCGTGTATCAATCGGGATTTAACTGCAATATGGCTGCTATATCCGCGGTAATGGACCAGCATGATGCGATTTTATCTGATGAGCTGAACCACGCTTCGATTATTGATGGTTGCCGCCTGTCGAGAGCCAAGGTGATTCGCTTTAAGCATTCGGATATGAATGATTTAAGACAGCAGGCGAAAGATGCCAAGGAATCCGGTCAGTACCATAAAATTATGGTCATCACCGACGGGGTTTTCTCCATGGATGGTGATATAGCAAAGCTGCCCGAAATCGTGAAAATAGCAGAAGAATTCGATCTGATTACTTATGTGGATGATGCCCACGGTTCGGGCGTTCTCGGAGCAGGTGCGGGAACCGTGAAGCATTTTGGATTGTCCGACCGCATTGACTTTCAAATTGGTACTCTTTCCAAGGCGATCGGCGTTGTCGGAGGTTATGTGGCGGGTAAAAAACAACTGATCGAATGGTTGAAGCTGAGAAGCCGTCCGTTTCTGTTCTCGACATCGCTACCTCCGGCTGTAATCGCTTCTTGCAGCGCTTCTGTCGACATTTTGATGAATGACAAAGAACTGATCGAGAAGCTGTGGGAGAACGGCAATAAATTGAAAAATGGCTTGAGCCTGCTTGGATATGATGTAGGCCAAAGCGAAACGCCGATCACACCTTGTATCATTGGCGATGAAGTAACCACCCAACAGTTCAGCAAACGGCTCTATGAAGAAGGCGTTTACGCCAAGGCAATCCTGTTTCCGACAGTTCCGAAGGGAACCGGAAGAATACGTAACATGCCGACAGCTGCCCATACCAAGGAGATGCTCGATCAGGTGATCTCCGTTTATGAGAAAGTTGGCAAGGAAATGAAGCTGATTTAGCTGCATTCGAAGGAGTATATTTCGGGAGGAATGTCTTATGAACAAGATTTTGGTGACTGGAGCACTGGGCCAAATCGGTTCTGAGTTAGTTGTTAAATTACGTGAAATCTATGGTGCGGATCACGTCGTTGCAACGGATCTCAGGTCATCAGCCCACGAAATTACCCGATCCGGGCCATTCGAGCTGCTGGACGTGACGAATGATAAGGCGATGTTCGAAATCGCCAAGCGGTACGAAGTTGATACCGTCATCCATTTGGCTGCGCTGCTGTCGGCTACCGCAGAGGAGAAACCGCTGCTTGCCTGGAATTTGAATATGGGCGGATTGATGAATGCACTTGAAATATCCAGGGAGCTCGGCTGCCAATTTTTCACTCCAAGCTCCATTGGATCTTTTGGTCCTTCGACTCCGAAAGACAATACCCCGCAGGATACGATCCAGAGGCCCAATACGATGTACGGTGTGAATAAAGTGTCCGGCGAACTGCTTTGTGATTATTATTTTCACAAATATGGCCTGGATACTAGGGGGCTGCGATTCCCGGGTTTGATATCTTATATGACGCCTCCCGGCGGAGGAACGACAGATTACGCTGTGGAAATTTATTACGCAGCCGTGACGACTGGCCGGTATACATCTTATATCGCCAAGGACTCAAACATGGACATGATGTATATGCCGGATGCCCTGAACGCTATCATCGAATTAATGGAAGCGGATTCTTCCCGGTTGATACACCGAAATTCATTTAATGTTACCGCAATGAGCGTGGATCCGGAGGCGATCGCTGCAGCGATACGGGATGAGTTTCCCGGCTTTATCCTCGATTATGACGTTGATCCGAAGAGACAGGCGATTGCCGATAGCTGGCCGCATTCCATTGATGCGACGGCAGCGAAAACAGAATGGGGATTTCATGCCCGTTACGACCTGAAGGCCATGACGAAGGATATGCTTTCACAGCTAAGCGAGAGACAAATGCTTCGCAAGGCTTAAAGTTATTATGAATTCGCTGTGCAAACCGAGTAGAAATACAAAAGAAGCTGAAGAGTTCTACTAGTAAGTCATAAGTGCAACTCCATTTTTCTTCATAATCGGTTTCTAAGCACCCATTTTAATTCCGTGGAACAATTCAAAAAAACGGCCGCTGTTCGCATCGTTTGCGACAGGGTCGTTTTTTGTTTTTCGTAGGCTAGCTTCAAATTGCTATTCACTCTTGCCAAACACTCATAGGGTCCCATGGCTTGATTTGATTACCATATTTTCCGGTCAAAAAAACTTTCATGTCTTCCAGTTTAGCAGGCACCTCGTTCCAAATTGGAAGGGGGGGTAACCCTCGTTTGCTTTTCAATAGGATGTCCACTGTAACATACAAGCGTTCTGGCTGAATCCAATGAAGGAAGCGGGAAATATCAATTTGCTTAGTCAGGGACAAGGCATCAATTTCGTCATTGTAATGCTTGTTGAACTCGCTGATCAGGTTCAGGAGGTAGTCTCTCTGCTCCTTCACGAAGTCCAGGCCGCAGATGGCGCCATGTCCTGGAATAACGATTTCGGGTTTAATTTCATCAATAATGCGGTCAAGCACTTTAACCCAATTGAGGGTTCCCTCTTCGCTGTATGCCGTACACCCGTTAAACACGACATCGCCGGCGAACAGCACTTTTTCTCTTGGCATCCACAGCAGCAAGTCGCTGTCAGAGTGTGCTGGAGCAACGTTGTAAATCATTACTTCCGTATCGCCAAGACGGATGTTGATATCGTCTTTTATCTCAATATTCGGGAGCAACCATTCTACGCCTTCCAGGTCGAATCCTTCAAATTCCGCTGCAAAAAACCGCTCGCCCGAAGTCGATTCCGGAGAATCCTTTCCTCTTTTGATGACGCTGTCCATCCAGGCGATATTTTCGGTAAGACGCTCTCTGGACGCTTCCTTGTGCATAATAATGCAAGCATCTTCAAACACTTTGTTTCCCCAGGCATGGTCGCTATTATAGTGCGAGTTCACCACATATGCGGGAGAGCCGCCGTTGCTTACTTCCTTAAAAGCCTCCCGCATTTCCCGCGCATGGAACAAATCGAAGAACGTGTCATACACCAGCCCTTCACCCTTGTTGATGAATCCGGCATTGGCCCAACTGATGCCGCGATACGGCGAAATACCGGCAAAGACGCCATCTGCGACTTCAAAAAATTTAACGCGAGGTTTTTGAATAATACGTCCATACTTCATAAAAATTCTCCTTCGTGTATATGTTTTTTTGGTAAGTCATACTGACTATGTCCCCATTATAGAAAATGGAAAACAGAAATGCAAGCATGTACTTGCATGCATTAATTCCATACTGTATGCTACTAACAGAACAACATCACACTACATGGATGGAGGCGCTGCAATATGAAACTAGTAACCTTTCAAACCAATACATCCCAGGAACCTTTGTTTGGGCTTGTAATTAACGAGAGATTTATCGTGTCTTTTGCTGCAATCATGAAAAAGCAGGGAACATTCTCTGACAGTCTTGAAAGTATGGACAGTTATCTTCATTATTTGCCGGCGAGTTATGATGCTGCTAAGGAAATGATGCAGTATGCTATCGAACAGTTGCATCAATTCAATGAAAATGAAATCAGCCTGATTTCAGCGGTAAACCTGCTACCGCCGGTTCCGAATCCGGCTGCGCTTATCGATTTTGGGCTGACGCCAAGACATCTGAGAAATGCTGGCGTAAATCTGCTGCAAAGAGAATATACAGGGCCGGAAAGAGAAGAACTTAAACGGAAAATCGCCGAAAAATTCCAGCAA
Source organism: Paenibacillus taichungensis (assembly GCF_050994985.1). Classification (NCBI taxonomy): domain Bacteria; kingdom Bacillati; phylum Bacillota; class Bacilli; order Caryophanales; family Paenibacillaceae; genus Paenibacillus; species Paenibacillus taichungensis. Next base: position 2,373,939 of record NZ_CP194720.1, read on the forward strand.
GATCCGAATAAAGTGAATTTCAGTTATTACAAGTGTAACCATAATGCTGTAATTGGTGATGGGGATACGATTCATTGGCCATCATACTCTTCATACCTGGATATTGAGCCGGAGCTGGCCTTTGTTACAGGGAAGGGGAACTGCGTTGCAGGTTATGTTATTTTTAACGACAGTACTGTCCGCGATGTGCAGTGGCCGGATTTCCAGGCGATGACCGGACCGACGCGCTGCAAAGATTTCGATCGCAGCAAAGGGATAGGGCCATTTCTGGTAACGCCGGATGAAATCGACAACCCGCTGGCATTGGACGTGGATGTGCGTATCGGGGAGAGACTGCACTGGAAGGGAAGCACATCCGAGTATTCTGCACACCCTGCAAAAGTGATGGAGGAGGTTCTCAAAGTTTTCACGCCACTCCCGGGCACGATTATAGGAATGGGGACGATACCGGATTGCTGCGCAATCGATACCGAAGAATGGCTGTTGCCCTCTGACCGAATCCAGATTACATTTGATAAATTAGGCACGCTCACGCAATTGGTGCCTGATCATATCAAAATTACGAAACCAAGCCGCTGGGATAAAAGAAGTGATTTACCTTAAATAAACGTTTATGAAAATGATGAACTCTGAATCTGCTTCATATACAAAACTTGTAGTAGAATAGGTTTAACATATGCAAAAGGAGAAATACAATGCAAACTTCAGACAGAATCATTGAAGCCGCGACACGGCTCATCAAAAAGAATGGCTATCGCGGAGTAAGCACCAAAGCCATTGCAACGGAAGCTAAAGTCAATGAATCTACGATTTTCCGGCAATTTGGAAGCAAGCAAGGCATATTGGAAGCCATCATTGAAAGACATTCGGATATCCCGCAATTTGAGAAGCTGTTAAAAGAGGACGCGACCGATAATCCGGAAGTCGATCTGCTGAATGTAAGTCAGCAGTACCGATTGTTCTTCCATAAAAATGCGGACATCATTTTGATTGGCATCCGCGACAAAGGAATGTTTCCCGAATTAGACAGAGTGCTGGCCGATCCGCCGGTGAAGCTGCACTCCTTGCTGGTTGAATATTTTGAACGTCTGCAGAAGAAAAAAGTTATAGCCAGACAGGATGAGCGCCTTGCCGCCATGTCTTTTCTCTCGATGTGCTACGGATTTCAGATGAGCGAGCTGATTCACGGGCAATATCAGTCCCAACTCGTCACCGAGGAAGATTTCTACAAGCACAGTGTCTCATTGTTTGTAAAAGGAATTTTGTCTCAGCCATAAGCTTTGTGAAATATGTCTGTATTCGCATACGAAATGGACCTCGGTACTAGGCTGTTGCTATACCGTGGAACTTCTTCATCTCAGCGTTTTTATACTCAATAACTAGTCTGCATTTATCGTAGAATATATACCACAAATATGGTGATCATTGATCGGCTGCCTTTATATAACTAAAGGGCAGGTTAGCGTGGTATATTTAATTAAAGTTCTAACAAGGAGGCTGCAAATGAATTCGATAACCTCGAAAGAGTTTGCAGAGTACTGTGCTTATGAAGAGTGGTCAAATTATAAAGCACATTGTATCTCATTAGACGAGTTCATTAGTGACTGGTTACCCAATATGGTGGAGGATCAGCATAAGCTGTCGATCTTTTGGAACAGAGATGATTCTGCAGTTCTTGAGATTCAAGTGCTACTAAATGATTTAGTGAAGGAACTCAAAAAGTATTGATCCATCGTTACGCTAACGGGGAACGTTAGCTTAATAAAACTTAAGAAGGCATCAAATTGATCAGCTGCTGATTTCAACTAGCGGACTGACAATAGGGATCGTTGAAGAAATGCTGACGATCTTTTTTTTGTATGTGTTTAATTATGAGTATATAAATCACGAAAAAGGGCTCCTCTGTAGACCAGGACACCCCAAGTGCGGGTCAGCGATCACGTACCTGGATATAAATGGGTGTTTCCCGGCAAAAAAAGGTATAGAAAGCCAATGCGCGGATCTGATGCTCTTTTATCAGTAATTATGGCGTAAAGCCAGAGAGCTTGAAGAAAAAGAACCGGAGAATGTTAGGCGAATAGATGAGATTTATGAGATGATCATGGACATTAGTAAGATATTTGAGGTTAGAGCAGGACACAGCTCAATAGAAACAAACTCTATATATCTTAAAACAGAAGATTCTATTTTCTGGCATGGGTGCTTGTAGGGGAGAATGCATGTTGGAGGAGATATATTTCATTATTTCCTGAAGATAAGCAGAGCATCTCCTGAAGGAGATGCTTTTTTTCTTGAGTAAAAACATTGTTAGGATTGCTACTGGGTATCATTCGTCCTAAATCGAGGAAGTATAAATATATTACTCTCTTTTTTCATTATCTAATGCCCGACGAAATACCAAAGCCGAAACAGCAAATATAATAAAAGATAATGTTGAAGCAGCAGTAAACATCTTCAACACATTTCCTATTGGGGGGTTAAACAACAGAGCAATTGAGATGATTAAAACGGCACCTGTTAAACCCATTCCCAAAATCGAGATCGCTAAAATCTTGTTCATCAAATCACCTCACAGCGGATATTTCACCATTTAAAGAGATTAAATGAGTGGGGCTGGAAGAAAGTTATCAAGAGTCCTAAAAAAACTATAGTGCTAAGGTTATTTGTCAACACAATGTAAATATATATCTTTCTATTATGCACCGAGACGGGACACAAATACTACTAGAAAAAGTGATTTCAGAATTTCCATATGCTAGACATCTAGGTGAGCGTTAAAAGGATAATATTAAAGTGAACATTTATTGTTATTTATTAGATCCTTTAATATGATTGAATTAAATTAAACAAAGAAAGGTCTAAAGTAATTTGTATGATTTTATCGTTCTAATGGAAAAATTAAACTGACCCCTCCGCTATTTTCAGCGAGAGAGGCCCGTTACTTGTCAATTGCAGTACTTATATATTGTGCATGCCCTCCAAAACAGCGATCAAGATGAAGAGTTGTTACTAGGCGATCTGTCAATTTTTTTGGTTCGTTCCGCCAGTTCAGTTATTGACTTAATGTCTTGATCAGTTAATAGATCTAGAAAATACTTGCGTATTGCCTTTGAGACTATGGGAAGGGCTTCATCCAAGGCTGACTTTCCGACGGATGTAATAATGACTTGCACACCGCGATCTGTGTCTAGTGGTTTCCTCAGAACTAGACCACGTTTTTCCATACGCGTTAGATGATGAGATAGTCGGCTCTTATCCCAATCCATCGAGTCAGCTAATTCTTGTTGGCGAAGTTTACCATCCCCAAATTGGACTAAACGATCTAATACTCCAAAATCGCCTTCTGATAGTCCTGTATATTCAGACATTTCTTTTACAACGCGACCGAAGACTCGTTTAAAGGAGCCTTTCCACGTATTCCATAGTCGCATTTCGTCTTCGTTTAGTTCATTAATATCCATGCCAATATAATACCATGGTTGACACGTCAACTACAAGGTGTTAGAGTTTGTTTTATGAGTTGACATGTCAACCGAGGGGTTGGATTTGTCTTAAGGTTAATACGTCAACTTAAGGGGGCTATAAAGATCTGCAAAAGATGTATAGGAAGGTGAGGAAGGAGAGAAAAGTGCATAAACCTGTGCCTTGGTCACTGGGGCAAACAAAGGAAACGGGCATCAAATAACGAAAGATCTCGCGTCAAAAGGATTTACTGTGCTCATCAACGTTCTTAAATGAAAAACGCCAGCGAGTTAATCTCTAGTACTGACTCACTAGCGTAACGCCTACAAATATAAGGAGTGTGTTATTAAATGGAATATGTGAAACTGGGACAAAGCGGTTTGGATGTTTCGAAATTAAGTCTTGGAACCATGAGCTTCGGCGTACCTGAACGCGGCAATACCCCATGGTCATTGAATGAAGAGGACAGCAGACCGATTATTAAAGAAGCAATCGAAATGGGCATTAATTTTTTTAGTACTGCTAACATGTATTCGGACGGAACAAGTGAAGAAATTCTTGGACGTGCATTAAAGGATTTCGCCCACCGTGATGAAATCGTCATTGCTACAAAGGTATTTGTTCCGATGCGCAAAGGTCCGAATGCAATGGGGCTTTCCCGTAAAACCATCATGACCGAAATTGATAACAGTCTAAAACGGCTTGGAACGGACTACGTCGATTTGTACCAGATCCATCGGTGGGATCCTAATACACCAATTGAGGAGACAATGGAGGCTCTTCACGATTTAGTTAAGGCGGGAAAGGTTAGATATATCGGAGCATCCTCCATGTTGGCATGGCAATTTGCGAAAGCGCAGCATGTCGCGGAGCGCAATGGCTGGACACGTTTCGTTTCCATGGAAAATAGACTTAACTTGCTTTATCGTGAAGAAGAAAGAGAAATGCTCCCCCTTTGCAAAGATGAGGGCGTTGGCATCACTCCTTACCTGCCTTTGGCGGCAGGCCGGTTAACCCGGGACTGGAATGAGCAGACCTCGCGATCCGAGAATGACCAAATAGCAAAAGCGTTGTTTATTAAAACGGAAGAAGCTGATCGCAAAGTTGCTGAAAGAGTAGCGGAGGTTGCCGCTAACCGAGGGATTCCGCGCGCGCAAGTTGCTCTTGCATGGTTGCTGCAAAAGGAAGAGGTCACAGCACCAATAATCGGTTCGACCAAAATCAGCCATCTCGAAGATGCGGTTTCAGCGTTATCGGTTAAATTAACGTCTGAAGAAATTAGCCGTTTAGAAGAACTTTATATACCACATGTATTAGTATAAATTGGACACATATCCTTTACTAAGATACCGATTTGTATCGATATCCTCACCAACATCGATTCTATAAGCTAAAACTTTTGCATAAACTCTTCTTGGATGCGAACCTTGAAGAGTTTATTCGCTTTTTCGATGTGACAAGCAGCTGAAGACATTTGGGAGCCGACTAAAAAAAGGTAAACCTGATTTCAGGCATACCTTATAGGCAAAATGGCGGGGAACTTTCATGAACAACCCCTAATCTATTGAACATGGATTGATGATCGATAGCGATAAGGTATCAGTCTAATTACATTGCGAAGCACGCGATTATCCTAACACAGGGATAAATGCGTGCTTTTTTGTTTTTATTTGTAGTCACTCAGGAGGTAGCAGGAAACGTAATGATAGTTCAATTCAACTAAGAAAGCGGCTGATCAATATGGTCGGCTGCTTTTTTCAACTAACGGGCAGGATAGCAAAATAAATTCTCTTCATTTGGTGAAAACTACCTTTAAAATGCTGAGGATGAGGGTTTTAGAAATGAAAAGATGTATCGGATCACTGCTAACAGTCATCATTTTCTTTGTGACAATACAGCCCGTTTGTGCAAAGCCAAACGATGAACCATTGAAACGGCTTGTACTTACTTTGTTAGCTCCAAAAATACAGGAACAGATTAACCAATACTATACAAGTAAATTAACTGTATCACCTACGTTTGCGCCTTTTTTGAATGGAACTGATGTAGACGTTAAATATCATTCTTCGCATATTGATGTTCAGGTTAAAACAATCCCGTACGTAGGACCTCATTTGGATGTTGGAGTCGACTCGATGAGGTTTAGTATAGATAACTCCGGATCAGTAGTGGTTCTTGAGTATAAGCACATTAGGGATTATGACTTGCCTACTCTAAGAAGGTAACCGATTCTCATATTTATGTTGGGCTCTCGGTGACATAGGTAAGTAACAAAGAAGATGAGCCAAGATTGACACGCAAAAATTAAAGCAGCCCGCAGCAAAGGTATTCGAGGGGCTGTCTTTTCAGATTATAAGTTGTAATTAATGCCTTCGCCAGCGCCTGTGCGGGCATTTATGTATACATGAGAAACGCCTTCAATCCCAGTGACGGGAAATGCATATACGAGCTTGTCGTTGCGGAGCTCCAGCTTTGGCTTACCCGAAACGTTAACTTTTGGACCAAGCTTCGCTGAGGCTTGCTCCGCTGTAAGCTTCGGGTGAATGGGGAAGGTTTTATTGTAATAGGTAAAATACTTAGACGCATCGAAGCGCTTTAACGCACCGGTACGGCGATCAAATTGCCATACGACTTTCATCTGTGGAATGGAAACTTGCTCCCGGACCGGAATATACGTGAGATAAATGGAGGTTTCTTTTATCTCTTTCGCTACTAATGTCAGACGTTCGCCAGACCAGCGAGCCATCCAGGTATCCGCAACCGCGACAACCTGCTTTAAGTCCATAGATTGCTCTACATCTCCTTTTTCGGAGATCAAGCCCTTGCGTCTCACTTGGAGCACGTGTCCGCTTTTACTCAGTGTTGCAATATAGGAGCTGGTTGGTTTCCCATCGGTGTCCGATAAATTGAAATCCATGACTTCTCCGAACTCGGGGCCGATTCCGCCGGAGGACATGTGGACGATTTGCTTACCTACTCCTTTATTCCAAGCCTCGCCCATGAAAATTTTCGCTTTGGCCGCAAGCTCCGTAGCCTTATACGTGGTTTCCCCGGCAAACACGGTTCCTGGCTTCAGAGGTATGTAAGGATTCTGGTTGTACAGGAACTCGTTAAAGGCTTTATTGCCGGACGTAAAGACCGAGTCGAGTTGAGACAAAGCCTCTTCCATTTCGGTCGAAATCTGTTGTATATCTGATAAAGAGGAATCAACAGCTTTCTTCCTCATCTGCTCTAGATACGGTAGAGCGATCCTCGCGAACGTTCTCAAGCGTTGAATTTGTTCTAATTGATCTGGGTTGAGCGACATTCCCTTCTCGCTGGCAGGATAGGCCAAGTAGCGGCTGCCGTCCGTGATAAATGACTCATACGAGGACCAAGATGGAAAGTTCATTGTAACGGATCCGATCCTTACATATTCCAAAATAAAATTGGCATGTTCAATTGCAGATTGAAGTGCTGCTTGCCGATCCGCAATCGTAGATGCCGCAAGAGCTTCCGCAAGCGCATAGTCGAAATCGCGCAGGTAGATCGCTTGCATATGCGACCAGTATTGCGTATTGCGCTGTTGTTGCTGCTTCCATTGTCGATTATCCTGATGCTCGGTATAACTGAAATACGCGCCTGCTAATGTCGTCACGCAAAGCAGGCCGATGATGGATTTGGTAAGAACGTTCATGTCAATTAAAACTCCCGTCTTTGTCTTCATAATGCTTATCCACTTTAACAAAGATGAGAACACAGTTTAATGAGTAAATTTTACCAATATAGATTCCTAGTCCATTGCGCCAACTCTTCATGCATGAGGCTTATGAAATGCAAATTAGAGGTGGGAAATAGTATCATTAAGGCGTTAGGTTCCTATTTTTGAATTATCTCTTCAGGAACGCCTACAGTGACGGCTTCAAGTGTCTCATAGTTAATGAGGAGGAACATAGACAAAAACTTTGCCTACGATCTGCTGAATTGTGGTCTAGGGGGGATTAACTTATCCCGAAAATAAACGTCTCCCAGTGAGTGAGGATAAGTCTTTAAAGCGTCACTTAGATATTTGGTTTTACCCCATGTTTCGTTTGATAGGCAAAGCAAATAGCCCCCACGAATGGACGGGGCTAAGATTTGAACGGTTCAATTTACACTCCATAGTTATACGATCCTGCACGTTCTACGATTATATTCCAGTCTTCTTCTTCAAAAAGGATATTGTTCTCATCCTCGGGTTCGCCGATCTGTACTTCAATGAAGACCAACCTGGTTTCAGCGAAAATAGAATAGACGCTCTCCGAGATCATCGCGAACTGAGTGCCCAGAGTCATCTGTGTGACCTGTCCGTTGATAAGCAATTGACCGCTGCCTGCAAGTACCATCCACGCTCTACATCCTGCCCGGTGCCAGTTCAACCCGATATGTTTGCCCGGTAGAACCGTTATGTTTAATATGGTTACAGTTGTACTCTCATCTTCTACCGAACTCTCGATGACACGATAACTGCCCCAGGTTGCTTCACCATACATCGGTTTTAATGGCAAGTTGCCTAATTGCGCTTTAATTTCATTTGAATTATTTTTGTTGGCAATGAGTATGCCGTCCGGACTTGCGGCAGCGATAATACCTGGCACGCCAATGACTTGGATGGGGTAAGGAAGCTCGTTAATAATATAGGAGTCGGAGGAAGAGCCCGAGATTCCACCGTGTCCGATTACATGGGAATCTAACTGTGCGCACAGCGTATCCCAGCTTCCGATATCCTGCCATACTCCCTTATAAGGCAGGACTACGGCCCGCTGAGCCTTTTCTGCAACATGCTTGTCAAAACTGCGTTCAGGCAACGCTTCATACAGGGATGACAATTGATCATAATGAACCGGAAGCCCCATTTTTTTAATATGGGATATCATAAACTCGACGGTGAACGCGTACACACCGCAGTTCCATAGTGCCCCACGTTGTATCAGAGTTTCAGCAATGGTGGCTTCGGGTTTTTCTATAAATTGTGTTATGGGCGCATAAGCATGTTCTTCCTCACCCGGCAGGATGTATCCATACTGTTCTGAAGCATGTGTAGGCCTTGTCCCAATTAAAGCAATATCGGCTTGAGAATGTTTCAAGATGTCCGGTAGTAATTGAAAGTTGCTGAAAAAATCTTCACCTGCGAACACATCAGCTGGCGCGATACAGATCACATCGTCATCTTTGGCCATTCGGAAGGATTGCAGATATAACGTCGCTAAGGCCGCCGCAGTAAAAGTGCCTCGTTTATATGGTTCCCCGATGACTGGTAATTTACCTTGAGTATGTCGAGCCGTAATATTAGCCTGATCCTGATGTGAAATAATGAGCGTTGAATCCGTCAGGGATGAACTGTCAAGCTGGCGGCATACTCTGCGGATCATGGATTCCCTACCTCCAGCGGGTGATGGAAGTATATCTATGAACAGCTTGGAGCGAAGCTCATTGGATAACGGCCAGAGCCTTTTGCCAGAGCCACCGCACAGCAGTACGATATGCATGGGCTTCCTCCTTAAGCTCAGGGAGCTTTACTATAGATTTTCCGTTTATGAAAGGAAAGAGAACGGTATTTAAGGGCCAGATTACGGATTTGTTGCTCTTTTAACGAAGAAGCGTTCACATTCAGACTTTTATTCATGGAACTTTTAAGGACCATGCTGCCTGGGTTCTTCGTGTACATAAAATTGGCATACGTTTCATACTCGGAGAAACCAAACTGCTTTTTCTTATTGATATTGGAGATGATCGCTTTGTACCATGGCAGTTTATGAACCGCTTCAATTTTCTGTTTCAAGGCAGAGAGTTTAGATTTATCGAAAAGCATATAATGGGTGACAAAAGAGCGGGGACGCGGAGCTTTCATGCCTAACAACTTGCTGTAGGTATTGAAATATTCCGGCTGGCTCCAGTCACGGCAGTAAAATACTGTTTTGCCTTCTACAAGAAATGAATGAGGTTTAATCAGTACGGTATCCGCATCCATGACTAGAAAGTATTTTGCCTTCACAATGGAATCTCCGTTCATTTTGAGCAACTGCTGATATAACCAGCCTGACCGATTCCACCGGGAGGACTGGTAGTGTATCTCGTTTTTGGTTATAGGCAGGACGGATCGCTCATTAACAAAAATGCAGTTTTTACGGGAACAAAGTTTTCTGATTTTGGTGCTGACCGGAGAAACAATATATATGCTTCCAATGGGATGTTTTACATAACGGCGAATGTTATCGATGACGAGGGGAAGGGTAGTCAAATCTTTTTCGATCGCTGGTATAAGAACATCAATCTTAGGCGCATTATTCAACCGGATTCCACGCTGGACGGACATCTTCTCAACTCCTTGCACAAATCGTGATGACTTATTATATGGTATGTGTGCAAAAGTGTTTTGGTCAGGGCATGTGCAAATATACATTTTTACGAATAGGGGCTTTTGTTCAGGGTTCCTTTATCGGTATTACATATAATGCATGCAGGATCTTGATCAAACAGCGAGCTTTGATGCGGTTGCTGAAGGGAGAGTTTACGACATGGGAGTTGATAAATTGCAGCCGTTAAGAAGCAAGTGGTTAAAAACAAAATTGATCATTAATAATGAATCAATTAAACCGTATATCCCCGACACACAGAAATATAACAAAACGAATCTGAAATCCATGATCAGCAAATATGGAATGGTCTATGTCAAACCCGAGAGAGGTACTTTCGGGATGGGTGTTATTAAGGCCGAGATGGACAGTCATCAACATTTTGTCTATCAGATAGAGCAAAAACGCCTGACGTTTGACAGCTTTGAATCGTTTTATAGCAGTCTGACTCGTTTGGTGCATAAAAGAAGTTATCTGATTCAGAGAGGAATCCATCTGCTTAAGCACAATAACAGACGTTTTGACATCCGAGTCATGATACAGCTAAGCCCTACCAAACATTGGGAAGCTACCGGAATCATCGGCCGACTGGGTCATCCAAAGAAAATCGTAACCAATTATCATAGTGGTGGAACCCCGATGGATATTCACAAGCTGCTACAATCGCATGCATCCACAAAACGCAGGAATGAACTGGTTCAGGAGATGAATGAGCTTAGCCTGCGCATAGCTCGTCATATGAAAAAAAAGTACCCTTATCTAATGCAAATCGGTGTGGATATCGGCCTTGACCACAGTCTGAAACCCTGGATTATAGAGGTGAATGTCAAACCGGACCCATTTATATTCAATCAATTAAAAGACAAGAAGATGTATCGCAAGGTAATACGATATTACCGCCATGCTGTGCCCAAAAAAACAGAATAACAGATTGGATTTTTCATAGGAATGGATGGAGAAGGTTTCAAGCTCAAGAGTCGCCAATGTGGCTTTAGGGTCTGAATAATGCATTTCATCCCAATTCGATTCCGAAACCTATGCTAAAATAGTATATTCGAGAGTGCCAGTAACAGATGCAACTCAATGTTGTTAATTCAGCTGACGTTTTGCCGAGATGGTCTTATTGGCTATAGGGTAGATGATATTAATGTTATTGCTTTATTAGAAGCAGATTAAGATAACGAGAAACTTTTGCACAAAAGAAATGTAATCAACAGCAGCCGGTATTCTGGCTGCTGTTTTTAACTAACGTACTGACAATAGGGATTGCTGACGATCCTTTTTTTGTATACTTTTATAGACAGTCAAAAAGAATATTCACTAGGCTTTCTTGAAAACTTCAAGTAAGTTAGTAAACCAAACTTATAGATTAAAGATATTATCAGAAATCTCACAACCTTCCAGCAATCTACTGCGTTATATCAGTAGACCTAAAGAAAATAAGATCAGCATTGCCAACACTTTAGGAAAAACATTGAAAAGTAGGTTTCAATCCATGAAAGGAAAAAAATTAGTATCGCTTTTACGTACTGGAGTTGTTGCTGGCTCTATTTTAGTAAGATCGACTACCACCGCGGAAAGAGTCGTTGCCCAAACTCCGATGGAGGCAGCAACTGAGTACTATGATGCTTACATCGCTAGGGATGCAGAGGGAATGATGTTCTATTCAAAAGATATAAACTATTTGGATGAGAAAAGTCGGGAAAAGGGATATGTAAAGGATTTCAAAACCAATCCTACTACTGGGTATGAAATTGTGGGAAGCAAACAAATCAACAATAATGAAGTTGAAATTTTAGTGATCGAAAAGTATGTAGGACAAGGCTACGAACAGTCACCACCACTCCCTTATAAAGTTTTCAAAAGCGATAATGGATGGAAGGTTTTAGTAGAACCATTAGAGATCAACACAGTGACAGGTGAAGTCACTAAAGGTACGCCAGTTCACGCTCGGCAGTATATGGATAATTAGTTAGTTTTTCTTCGCAAAAATTGACCGTGTTCTGTTATATTCACGTATTCTGGATGGAACTATCCGAATACTTCCCGCTTTTGTGGATACCCACAAAAGCGTTTTTACATTATAAATGATACAATTTCTTGATTTTAACGGTAGCAGTGGCTTGAGAAGGATCCGACTTTTTAATTGATCCCGCAATACTAAACTCGACATTCTCACCTCCGGGTCGATGGATTTGATAGTCCTGATCGTAATTCCTTTTTCAAAGATAACGGTGTGCTAAATGCAAGCGCTAGTATTTACCGCTATAGCCTGTACGACATCCCTGCCGTTATAATCCCAAAAACGGGAACTGTGCAAAATTATAGCGATTTGGTAATATTAGCCTCAGACTTCAAAGGATTTGGCATACATAGATTTAATAACGCAAAAAGACTGTAATCCACTAAGCTAACGGGATACGTTAGCTCAATAACAACAAGAAAGCAGCTTATCATTGTGAATGGCTGCTTTTACTCAACTAACGGGCAGTTATGCGTAACTTCTAGGGAATGTAAACATCTAAATAACGTAAGGAACGAGGAGGCAGACAATTCATGGGAGGAACGAATGTATGGGATGCGGAGTGGGAGGTTAACGAAGAGCAGGCACGGACGCTGATCGGCAGACAATTCCCTCAGCTGTCATCGAAGCAAGTGAAGCGATTGGGCTGGGGCTGGGACAATACGGTTTTTCTCATCGGTGACGAGTACGTGTTCCGGTTTCCAAGAAGATCGATTGCAGTTGGCTCGATTCATATGGAAGGGAAGCTGCTGCCGAAGCTGGAGGCATATATGACCATCTCCTATCCGAAACCGTTGTTTTATGGCGAAGCAAGTGACGAATACCGGGCACCATTTCTTGGCTATGCGTACGTGCCAGGAGATTTCCCAATCGGTTTGACGGAAGAACGCCGGGCTTTATCGGCAGAGACGCTGGCGAAATTTTTGCGGAGATTGCATGAGTTTCCGGTGCAGGCGGCGCTGAAGTGCGGAGTTCAGCAAGATCATCGAAACTTGACGGACATAGCATCGCGCAAAGTGAAATTGGAAGGCTTTCTATCGAAGGTGGTTGAACACTTGTCGCCGGAGGAGTCGGGTGTGATCGAAGCGTATATTAGCAGGCTGCAAAAGGACCGTGTCGAGGCGGTGAATGCACTGCTACATGGCGATCTTCATTTCAAAAATATGCTTGTGAATGAGAACGGGATCGTTTCTGGCATCATTGATTGGGGCGATCTGAACGTAGGCCATCCGGCTTGCGATTTGAGCGTTGCTTATAGCTTTTTACCACCTTACGCTCGCGGCGTGTTTTTCGAAACGTACGGAGGAGCGGACGAGGAAACGAAGCTGCTGGCGCGGCTGATCGCGGTATACATCCCCATGCTGATCTTAATGCAAGCAGTTGATGACGGGAATGAAGCGATTGCGGCAGAGGCAAAATCCAACATCATGCGGGCACTGTTGGATTAGGCTCATTATTTCGTTGCGGCTATGGGGCTATGGCTATCGGCACCATTTTGTCGTTTAAAGGCAGCGATAAGGTACGATCCGCCTTCTCTGATGCCGTTCTTGTCCAGCTACGGCAATAGGTACAAGTTCTTGTCAAAATGTGTCGCGGGACAAGAACATTGTACCTTCGCTGAAAAGGACAAGAACAATGTGTCATTTCCGATAAGTATCTAAAACTAAATTGATCACACCGATGAAGAATTGCTTTATTGGAAATATCAAATGTAATAGTATGGCTTTAATAAAAACTGAGGAAGGGAGGGGTTTCAATGGGGATAAACCGTAGTAATCTGGATGACATCGAATTCATAAGAGCAAACTTAATGGGGCCTAGTTCAATTGTCATGATTGAGGAGCTAACGTCAAAATTGTCATTGAAGAAAGGAATGCGAGTGCTGGATTTGGGCTGCGGGACCGGACTTACTTCTATCTATCTGGCGTTAAAGTTCGGCGTAACCGTGTTTGCTACCGATTTATGGATTAGTGCGACCGAAAACTACCAAAGATTCAGTGAGTTCGGCCTGGAAAACCAAATTACCCCAATTCATGCGGATGCACTCCGTTTGCCTTTTGCGAACCACTATTTCGATGCAGTCATTAGCGTAGATGCGTATCAATACTTTGGAGCGAATGAACAATACTTGGACCGCCATTTAGCGCCGCTAATCAAAGAAGGAGGTATTTTCGCTATTGCGATGCCAGGGGTGAAGGTAGAATTTGATGTGGTTGTGCCTGCAGAGCTGCAGCCATTCTTGTCACCTAATGGAGAAGATATTCATTGGCATACTTGTGAATGGTGGCGGAAATTATGGGAGGAATCTCCTAACGTTTGCGTTGAATCGGTAAGGGAGATGAGCTGCTTCTCGAAAGCATGGAGTGAATGGCTTCAGTCCGACAACGATTATGCGCGCGAAAATATCGCATTACTGAACGCTGATGACGGGAAATATATGAACTTGATCTCGCTTATTGCTTCAAAAAAATAGAGGCATTTTAAGAGCCGCCGTACATTACATAGGCGGTTTTTTCCTCTTGGCGAAAAGATGTCGAGGGACAAGAACATAGTCCGATTGCCGATTAGGTGTACATCTAAACATTAATCACATGAACTTAATACTGTATTAAGACCATAACAAAGACTTTATTTTCTGGTTCCCTAGCTGTTGCCGTTTCATTTTTAAGAGCCAGTCTAAACTATGACTTTACCCAAGCGGGGTTTCTTCATCATTAACGCCTTCCGATGTTCCTCCCCAGGTTTCACCCCATATGCGCATCTCCCGAAGTACAGGTATGTACGCCCTTCCTTTATCTGTTAGCGAATACTCAACAGTAACAGGTGAGGTAGGGAACACCTGACGGTTGATGACTTCATGCCGCTCAAAATGACGCAGGACATCCGTTAAAGACTTGATGCTGACATTGTCTAAATATCTTCGCATCTGATTAAATCGCTGCGGACCCAGACTAAGTAAGGTGAGTACCAAAATAGCCCATTTTCCGCGAACAACCTCCAACGCCTCGCGAATGGAGATGAGACATTGTTCGTCCTCTTTGCTTATATCCACAAAATCATCCCTTACTATAGTATAGTTAGTCTAATTTATAGAGCTATATAAAAATAATGTGTCTACTTTAAAGTATACACTAAATAATTTATAGTAACAATAAAGCTCATTTAACTGCAATGGTTGAATTTGTTTTGAAGGTCTACTACAAATTATTTAGAACATCTTGTACCAACTTGGGGCAAGGTAATTATGAGGAGGAGAGAAGCATGTCCGTTGAACAATCGTCACAGAAGGTGGAGGCGCAGTTTTTTGATGTTATTCAAGATCGGAGATCTGTAAGGTACTATGATTCCGAAGTAAAGATCTCACGGGACGAAATGAAGGATATATTGCAGCTAGCTACACTGGCTCCTTCTGGCGCCAATCTCCAGCCGTGGAGATTTCTCGTCATCGACTCGCAGGAGCTAAAACAAAAACTGCTTCTGATCGCCAACAGCCAGCAGCAAGTGATTGAGGCTTCAGCTGTCATTGCGATACTCGGAGATTTGGAAGGCTATAAATTGGCCGAGAAAGTATACGGGATGGCGGTCGATGCGGGGTACATGCCTGAAGAGACAGCTAATTCATTCGTGGAGCGATACCAAAGACTGTTCGCGAGTATGCCTCCAGAAAATGTACTCCGAAAAGTATTTATTGATAGTGGACTGGTATCCATGCAGCTAATGCTTGTCGCTCGTGCAAAAGGCTATGATACGGTCCCGATGGGCGGCTTTGACCAAGTAAAATTTGTAGAAGAGTTTGATATTCCGGCGAGATACGCTCCTGTTATGCTTATCGCCATCGGCAAGGCGGTGAAGCCCGGACACCGGACGGTAAGATTACCGATAGAAGATGTCGCTTTCTTTAATGAATTGCCTAAGGATTGATATTAATCATTCATGTAATATAAAAGAAGCTAAAGGATATGAAATGCACCTCCAATTGTTAACCACTACTAACAATTGGAGGTGCATTTTAAGTTTTTTGCGGAGATCAAGAAACTTCGTAATGAGGTGGTACCTGATCCTTATTGATCATTAATGAGGATGTCCCTGGACATTTGCGCTGTGGGGCGGACCACTATTTCACTTACATCCACGCCATTTGGTTGCTCAACTGCGAACGCAATAGCTTTAGCGATAGAGTAGGGGGAGAACCCAATGTTCTGATAAGCTTCGAGTTTGGCTTTCATCTCTGAGTCATTTATGGCGTCCAGGGAATCCCAATTGTGTGGATCCAAGGTGAAACGATCGTTACTCGAAGCTTGTTGCTGGCATCTTGAAGCAGGCCCTCAGAAATCGCACGAACGGCAAGCTTTGTCCCCAGACTGGCCTTCGGCTCGCTGAACAGTATGGTGTGGAAGACCTTTAAAAAATTTGATTACACTGTGTTTAAATTAACCTTAGCTTCATATGGTCTCAATGTAATAATATTTTGAGTATCAACAAGTACAGTTTCCGACTTGTAGTTGGAAATCAGTATTTATCCAGGTTGAGGAGTATATGGATATTTAGGGTTTGCAAAGACATAAAAAATAGAGCATGCAACTGTAAAGGGGTTGTACGCTTAGTATTTGCATCCTAAACGTACAGGATAGTTCCAATTTAATACGTTAGCCATGTATAGAACCATAGATTAATCTTCACTAAGTGTGGAGAAGCAATTTAACATTGCATTTTCAAAAAGAGAATTTATGGTACATTAAAAGTGGTTAAAATTTGAATTGTAGGAGACATGGTTAGGATGGGATATTTAGTAAAACTGCCGAAAGCTGCTGTCTTTGGAGCTGCAAATGGAGTAATATTCATGACTTTTTTTGGAGCCCTTTGGTCTGCAATTGGTATTATTGGTTCAAATAAACTGGGAGCTCCTTGGCTGCTTGTTCTTTCAGGTATTGTGACATTAACGTTGCTAATCGGAGCTATTTCGCTAATTGGGAAAGCACGTAACGTGAACCATGTCACTACACCGAAAGAGAGGGAAATGAGGAATAAAATTAACCGGAAATTTGGTATGATCTGTGGTTTAGAAGGTCTGGCAATCTTGATTGCAAGTGTGCTTTGTAACTTATTTGATCGCTTTGAAGTCTTTTTCCCGATCATGGCTATCATTGTCGGAGTCCATTTTTTTCCTTTAGCGCGATTGTTTCGAGAGAATTTTTATTATGGTACAGGTATAGTGCTCAGTATTCTAGGCATCATTTCTTTGTTTATACCACTGAATACCACTTTGGGCGATGTATCTCTGATTGCGAGGTCTATTTTTATCGGTTTCGGTTCTGCTTTGACGCTGTGGGTGACAGGTTTAAGGATCTGGATAACCATGCTCAAGCAATTGAAGAAATAGGAAAAGGATATGCTCTGCTGAATCAGTTAACTTCATGGAGTCCACGAGACTCTTTTAGGGTAAAGAAGTCGTATTAAGGCCAGTATTCAATTAACGGGAAACGATAGCTCAATAAGATAAAGCAGCTGATCATCGTGATCGGCTGCTTTTGTTAAGCTCCCTCGAAATGATACAATTTCCTCACACAGGCTCATTGATTACAGCAGTTCTTCCAGCAGAATTGAGTATTACCATTTAAGTAAAAATGAATCGATACTTAATAAATGCGTATGTCCTTATCAGCATGATAGTGCTAAAGGAGAAATTCAATCGATGATATCGTACACACCACAAAGGGTAGGGAACGGTCGAGGGACAAAAACTTGGTATCATTTCGTATTAGGTAATTATCTAAATAGTATCATAAGGGAGAATATCGAACCACACTAACCGAACCAAATACCGACAACACAACTTTGTTTGTTCTTACCATATTTTAATCTCCTGTAACAGAAGTAGGGGGCGCATCTGTAGTTCGACCGGCCTTAAATCCGGAAGCGAGCAGCAGGACCAAAAATCCCACGGCGACGCCCCACAAAACGAAGGCGTTTGAGCCGACCGCGTCCAGTCCTCCGAAGTACATCACTTCCCGCAGCCCTTCTGCCGTGAACCGCAGTGGCGTCCACGAATAGATCCAATCTCGCGTTGTCTGCGACAAGAACTCCGGAGCCATGTTCAGTAGCGGCATGGAGAAGAACATCAGCAGTACGAGCAGAGGCATAGCCGGAAATCCGATCCAATTGAGTAATGAAGATTGCAACAAGAAGAACGCCGATCCAGCCAACCATAAGAAGAACCAAGTCTCCCTCGCGTTCGCTAGTTCCATGCCGTACCACGACAAAGCCATCCATACGGTGAAGCCTGACGCTATACCAACGGTCGCAAGTCCCACGATAGCTTGCAGCGCACTTACTGTCCATCTCCTTGAACCCGCGGCGACTGCCTTCTGGCTAGCCAGGAACAAAACTATCCCGGTCACCAGACTGCCGATCCACATGATCTGGGTCAACAAACCTGGCGCATTCCCCGACGCATTATTCACTCCCGGTGGATGCACGACGTCCTCCTGAACGGTCACCGGTGTCATTAAAGCTGTTGCCGAGTCAACAGGAATTTGCTCCGTTTGCTGCCCGATCTGCTCAAGCAGCAGCTGCAACAGTTCCTCGCTTATCATTTGCATCGCTTGCCTCATGGTCTGTCTTACGACCAACGAGGCTTGGCTGTTCATCCCTTCGTTGGCGATGATCTTCACATTAGGATGAATCGGTGAGGGAGTTGCTAACGAGAGTAAACCGCTGCTCAAATCCGCCGGAATCACTATCACTCCGTAATATTCGCGTTTATCCAATCCTTCCCGAGCCGTTTCCTCGGAATCCACGATATGCCATACGAACGGCATTGCCGGGTCTGACACCAACTTTTCCCGAATCATTTCCCCAAACGAAATCGTTCCTCCAGTCGACAGATCCGCCGGCCGGTCAAGGATAATGAGGGCCACTGGAAGCTCCTTGGGCTTCGATCCCAGCACCGATCCCATCATCGCTACCCCGAATACGGTCAGCACGATCAGGACGAGCACTAATCCGATCCACATCATTTTTTGTGTCAATATTTTCATGATTCTCTTCCCCTCATCACTTCATTGCATTGAACAAAAATAGCGTTGCTGAAGCAACGCTCCTGTATCCATTGGACTTTAAAATTTTCCATTCAAGTACATTCGTGAAGCGAAAGACATCACCGTAAATAAATTTGGCGATGTCTTTCTTGCGATTCAGCTACACAAACTTCAAAATCTACTGTTCGTATTTTTTCGTTTTTCTTCCGGCAGAATGGCCTCGATTACGTCCCAATGCTCAGCGATCTTTCCATCCTGTACGCGGAACAAATCGTAGAAAGCAGTATGTTGACCATCAAATTGACCTTCGCTCACGGTAAGAACAAAATCGCCTTGCCCGATAACTTGATGGACATGAGTATATTGAAACTCAACTTTTTTCTCCTTCAGAGCCTGCAAAGCAGCGTGAAGACCAGAAAGGCCGTCTGCAATATGAGGACTATGCTGAATGTAGGTATCTCCATCAAAGTAAGAGGCAAGCAGATCAGGGTTATTTCCGAGCAAGATGTTTTCAACATAGTTTTTGACAAATGCTTTGTTGGCCTCCGTCTTGTCGATATCCTTAATCGTAACCGGTCCGTCAATCATTGAATGATTACTTGGTGTCTTTTCCACCATCTCTTGCAAATTGTCCCAATGTTCAACGATTAGCCCATCCTCAAAACGGAAGATATCAAATACGATTTTAGGGCCGTAAAAATGATATACAGAATGAAGAGCCACATAATTTCCGTCAACTACAGCCCGCTTAATGCTTACCTTTGTACCAATTTCCTTTAAATGATCAAGAGCACCAAGCATGGTTGCACGACCATCGAGTAAGGCCTGGTTGTGCTGAATATATTGATCTGGATGAACGTAAGCCGTAATCGCTTCGGGGTTGCCGCTTTCAAAACTTTCCAGCACGGCGACTGTCTTACGAACAAGCTCATTTTGATGGTTGAATGTCATTAGTAAATCCTCCTTGAAATTTTTTTTGGTCATTAGATAAATAATGAACAAAACGTTGTTTATTTATCTGATGCTTATTATAATAGTGGTTAATATAACACTCAATATTCAATATTTTTAGCTATGATGGATAACAGACAACTTCATAAAACTTTGTCGCTTAACGACCTAAATAAATTTAGGGGGAACGAATACAATGAATAAAAAAATCGACCTAAGAATACTGCGCACGAAACAATCGATTCGAAAGGCGTTTTATGAGCTTATTCAGGAAAAAGGATACGAGGCGATTACGATCCAGGATATTGCCGATCGGGCTATGATCAATCGAAATACTTTTTATCTCCACTACCAAAACAAGCCTGATTTATTAGATACATGCATGAATGAACTGTTAAGCGATTTAAAGGATGCAGTCGTTCTTTGTCCGATCAGCATGAATCTTTTCAGCATTTCTCTACTCGAGACAGTCATGCAAACTGTACTGGAGCATATTTCCCTAAGTATGACCTTTTACCGTTCCATGTTAATTGAAGAGAATCGAATCTATCAGTTTCAAGCGAAAATGGAGAATATCATTAATGATAAATTAATTGAGGGGTGGAAACCTGCTAAGGAAAACTCCACACTAGCGATATCCAAGGAATTGCTGATCGAATACCTCGGATCGGCTTTCATGGGCATTGTAATTTGGTGGATTAAAAACGATAAACCTCTTCCTGCAGATGAAGTTTCATCTCAGTTTAGTAAAATTGTTGCCTATGGGCACTTAAGAGCTGCCGGCATCGCCGTAGAGGAATAAAATTAGCGAGAGTAAAGGGAGCACAGGCACTAATAAAGGGCGTAAACGAAAAGCCAACGACGATTTGGTTGGTCATGCTGTCTCAGCCGACCACCCCGATATTGAAATCAAGAACAATTACTGGATACCGTCTAAGCGTTGTTGAATAACGCTTGAGCGGTATTTTCATATTCATGGAGAACATTGCGTTTTTTTAGACGGTTACGAATATCAATAAATTTAAAAGGATGCCAATACGTTAATTTCGCGTTTGGCATCCTTTGTTTTTTACTTGATAGTAGAGGCTTATTGCATCATGGTATTTTTGTTAAAATGAGAACTGCTCATTTCAATAAGAGTATTGTAGATCGTAGAACTAACGGCTAAAAAATTTGGTTTTCCTTGATGGAGCTACTACGAGTCAGATCTTTGGAAGAGCAAGTGAATTAGACTTAGAGTTGTGCAGCACGAGTAAAGCTCTATACAACGAACCATAATGGATAGAAAATTTTATATTCCCATTTCATTTTCTATGGTTAGATAAACAAGAGTAAAAAACCAATTAAATAGTTGTTAAGGTTGTCATTAAACAATGTAACGCAATCAGGAAACTATAGCGTAACAAAAAATGGAGGATTCTACGGGCGGCTGTTGCTCCATTTTTTGTTAAACTAAAGGGCAGTAATCTTGAAACAAAGGCAAGGTAAATGTTCCATCACACGCTTGATGCATAATAATATCCAAAAATATTAAAAAGAATACAGTCGGGAGGTAGAGATTGTGCAAGATTTAAAAGGGAAAATTGTTCTCATTACGGGAGCCAGTTCTGGAATTGGTCGGGCGACGGCGCAATTAATGGCTTCTAGAGGGGCAAACGTTGTCATCAACTACAATAAAAACGAAAAGGGAGCAACAGAAACAGTTACTGCGATTCGAGAATTGGGTGGTGAATGTATAGCTGTCCAAGCAGATGTTACTAAGAAAGACCAAGTTGAGGTAATGGTTCAAGAGGTTGTTTCGATTTATGGAGCCGTTCATGTATTGGTAAATAACGCTGGTGGAGGCATTAAACAGAGCACATTCATGGATATGACCGAGGAACTTTGGGACGATACCTATGCGTTGAATGTAAAAAGTATCCTCCTATGTTCACAGGCGGTATTAAAAGACATGCTTTCACGAAAAAGTGGTAAAATTATTAATCTTTCTTCGGCAGCGGCTCGTATTGGAGGTTCGGGCGAAAGTATCCACTACGCCTCAACAAAAGGTGCAGTAAACACGATGACAGTTGGAATGTCTAGGGAGTTTATTGAATATGGGATTATTGTAAATGGAGTCGCCCCGGGAATTGTTGAAACACCATTTCATGATAAGTTTGCCCCTGAAGATAACCGCCTCGAACGATTAGTAGCATCCGTCCCAATGAAACGTGCTGCAACTCCACTGGAAATAGCAGAAGTCATCTGCTTCCTCGCATCAGATGTAGCAAATTATATTTTAGGGGAAACCATTACCGTAAGTGGTGGTAGATGAGTGAAAAGAACTTGTAACGATTGCCGGAATGGACAAGAACATAGTCAGATTACCGAAGATTTCTTCCATGCATGGTTTGATATAGCAGGGAAGGGATGTGAAGAAATCAGTGTTCCTCCATGGAAAGAAGTCATTAAGCGCGGGATGTTCGGTTCCAACGATATCGTTACTCGGGCGCAGGCGGCAGTGATATTGATGCAATTGCATTCCAGCATGAAGCAATTCGTCGGCGCACCGAAGTCGGTCACGTCCGAGAAAAAGTTACCTAAACGTCTGTTTCCGGAAGTGTATATCAAACCAGCGCTCGGCAGCAAGACGTTGATCACCGAATTCCACGCGGACAGCACGCTGCCGGTGGAAGGACAATTCTTAGATTCTGTAGGTATGCCTAGAGATAATACAGTTGAAATGTGCAAGTTACATGGTGATCCAGAAGGATATTTTCATGAAGATACGTTTTGTAGAGATCCCGCTGGTGATTGGTTTATTGAATATAGTGAAGGCATGATAGATAATGGATACGCTCCAGGTGTCGAGGGACAAGAACATGGTCCCATTGAAGTCGCTATTTTAGCGGCTTTTTTATTTTATCGGTACAAGTTCTTGTCCCAAGCCAAGGACACGAACTTGTACCGATTGCCGGAATGGACAAGAACATAGTCTGATTACCGATTAGGCGTATATCTAAACATCAAGTACTTAAAACTTCGTATCATTTGGAATTATTCAGGACTTTTTCTGACCTAAGGCTTCATCATACTGTATGCAGCTGCACAATTAACAAAGAACATACACCTACTGATAGGCTAGATGCCTAATAGTAGGTGTATTCTAGTTAAACGAATCTTAACAATTAGGTTATAAAGTAATAAAAAAAGGAGGGGGAAACAGGATGCAAGAAGCTGTCGTTTGGGGGCCGTTAATTATTAAATACAATTGGATCGCAATAATCTTTTCTGTACTGACAGCATATTTAACCATGAAATATTGGTTGAAGGGTAAGAGCGATTTAAGCAAGCCTATACTAAATGATATAACCAATGTATTTTTATGGGCATTCCTGATTTGGAAGTTTAGTGTGATTATTTTTAATCCCGTCACTGTTTTGAATAATCCTTACTACATTCTTTATTTTACCGGGGGTGGGCGTGGGATCTTGCTATCGGCGATTGTAGTTCTTATCTGCTTATCTATTCAAAGTAGTAAGCGTAGAATTACCTTCTGGGTGTATGCGGAAGTGTTGGCGGCAGGCTTATTATCTTATATAATGTTCTATTCTATGTTCAAGCTCATCTTTAACAATCCGACAACATCATCATTTTTGTATGATCTCAGTCAAATTGTTTTAGCAATCGTACTATTGGTTTGGATGTATTGCAGAAAAGAGGGCTTTGATAATCCACAAGAAATCAATCAACTTATTCTTTGGTTCAGCATCGGACAGATTTTAAGTTACTTTTTTAAAAGTTTTTTTGTAGTAGTCTTCTTAGGATTATCTAGTGAGCAGCTTGTTTATTTAGCAGTTGCCCTATGTTGTTTGACTATTCACAACTTTATAAAAAAAGAGCTTAAATGAATCTTAACAATCCTGCGTTATGGTTGTTAAGAATATAATACTTTGCTGGAGGAATTACAAATGGACAATATTTCAATTTTATTTGCTTTATCGGCAGGGGCGCTATCCTTTTTTTCACCCTGTATTTTTCCTCTTTTGCCTGCTTATCTTGCTAATCTTACAGGCTCTTATGGGAGTGGGGAGAAAACCAGTGTTTCTAATAGAACACTGATGATTCGTTCCGCTCTCTTTATCCTTGGTTTTACTGTGGTTTTCCTGCTTATGGGTGCTTCCGCGAGTATGATTGGACAAATTTTCACTGCGAATCGAGGGTTGTTAGAAAAGATTAGTGGACTACTCATTATTATATTTGGCCTACAGATTGCAGGGATTTTAAATCTTCGTTTTCTCATGTTTCAAAAGCAACAGGAAACCAAAGCTCCAAAGAATGGAAGCGGGTGGAATTCATTTGTCGTGGGAGTTGCTTTTGGAACGGGTTGGACACCTTGCGTCGGTCTGGCTTTATCTTCAATTTTGTTGTTGGCCGGATCTTCTGAAACGATGTACCATGGAATCTTTTTATTGTTGTTTTATTCGTTGGGTTTAGGAGTTCCTTTTTTATTGATTTCAATCTTAATTACCAAATCTAAGGGTATCATGAGAAGAATAAATAAATGGTTACCGCTTTTGGCACTGCTGAACGGATGGATTTTGATCGCGATGGGCTTTCTTTTATTTTCGGGCCAATTGCAAAAGTTAAGTGCTTGGCTTGCTTCCTTCGCGCCAATATTCTAATAAAAGGGGATGATCTTTTCTATGAAAAAAAATTTTATCGTCATTGTTATCCTAATCGGTTTGGTTGGGTGGGGGATTTATGATACAAGTAAGAAAAATGGTGACCGTCAAGCAAACTTGGCTAGTAGCCAACCAGCAATGGAGGGAATAGATGACTCCTCACTGAGTATTGGTATTAACCAAGGGAACATTGCACCAGACTTTGTGTTAAATAATCTGGATGGTAAAAGTTTTAAGCTTTCTGATTTCAGAGGACAAAAAGTAATCGTCAATATGTGGGCAACCTGGTGCCCGCCCTGTAGAGCAGAAATGCCGGATATGCAAAAATTTTATGAGAAGTATAAAAATGAAAATACCACAGTAATTGCAATAAATATGACAACTTCAGAGAAAAGTGTAGATAGAATTCCCGAGTTTTTAGATGAATTTGGGATTACATTCCCAGTGTTATTAGATAAACAAAATAGCATAGGGGAAATATACCAGGTTTATGCTCTTCCTACGAGCTATATCATTGATTCGCAGGGTATTATTCAGCAAAAAGTTACAGGTCCAATGAATTATAAAATGATGGAAAAACTAGTTAAAGAAATACGCTAATTAAATTTGGAGGTGTTTGGAATGAGAGCAGAGGGAACCGGGATTTTAGTAGTAGAAGATGATGTGAAAATTCGAAAGCTGATCGTCTTGTACCTGGAAAAGGAAGGGTATGAAGTAATTGAAGCTGGAGATGGGGAGGAAGCTTTAGATGCCTTTAAAAAAAATGACCCTTGCCTTGTTATTTTAGATTTAATGCTTCCTAAAATAAGTGGTGAAGAAGTCTGTAAGAGTATTCGAGGAGATTTGAAGGAAGGAATTCCTATTATTATGTTAACAGCTAAAGTAGAGGAAAATAACCGGATTGAAGGATTGAAATCGGGAGCCGATGATTATGTAACGAAACCGTTCAGTCCGGGTGAATTGGTTGCACGGGTAGAATCCATTTTGCGGAGAACGAGCCAGCGGTGTAGCAAACTTACATACCGCGGAGTAACCATCAAACAGTTACGGGGTGAAGTACACTATAATGGGGAAGCTATTCAACTCACACAGCATGAGTTCCGTCTTTTGTATTTTCTTATGGTGCATCCCAATCAAATTCTAACTAGGGAACAGATCATTGATGAACTGTATCCCAATAATGAAAAGGTAGTAACAGAAAGGTCGATCGATGTTCATATAGGTAGATTGAGAGAAAAACTGATATGGGATGGGGACAACGCACTAATCGAAACTATTCGAGGAATGGGGTATCGCTTTGTTGCGTTTCAAAAATAATCTATTACAAAACAACATCATGTGGAAGTTTACACTGATCAATGTCGCGGTCATTGGTATTGCCATTTGGTTTGCAGGAGTTTCGGTAAAAGACTATGCTTGTCTGTTGTTTGCTAATTCCCCGTCTGTGACTCCAGAGGAAAGCGTCATTTTCAATCAAACGATGCAGACTTTTTTAATTAAAGCGAGTCTGACGGCTGTGTTGATTGCAGCGTTCATTCACTACTTTTTTGTAAAAAAGTTGATTCTTCCTCTCAAGGAATTGGGCCATGCAACGCGACAAATGGCTCAAGGGGAAATGCCAAAACCCTTATCGATTCGTGTTCACGATGAAATTGGTCTGTTAACTGTTGACTTTAATCAATTGAGCCTGAAATTGAAACAGGTAGAGGATTTAAGAAAAAAAATGCTGTCTGATATTTCACATGAACTGCGGACACCATTAACCAATATAAACGGATATTTGGAAGCTTTAAGCACAGGGGTTATTCCGGGCAATAAAGAGCTATTCGAATCCATTCACGAAGAGTCGTTACGCATTACCCGTTTAGTTGAGCAGTTACACCAATTGAATGTGTGGCAAGGAAAGAAGATTTCCAATGAGAATAAGATGAATGTACTCTCTATAGAAAAGCTGATTGAATCCTGTACGGATCACTATTCATTGGAGTTTAAGAATAAAGGGTTTATTATGGATCTCAAGACTGAAACAGCAAAAGTAGTAGGAGATGAAGATGGGTTAAAACAGGTGCTTCATAATCTTCTGACCAATGTATTGCAATATGACGAGGGTGGATGGGTTGAGATTACAGGGAAGCAGAAGGACTCAAACTACCAAATAATCGTCAAGAATTTAGGTCAGCCGATTCCAGAAGAACATGAATCTCTAATATTCGAGAGATTCTATCGGGTAGATTCATCCCGCAGTAGGGACTCAGGAGGATCAGGATTAGGGTTATCTTTAGTGAAGGAAATTATAGAGCAGCAGGGTGGAAAAGTAGGGTTGCGGTCCAAAGGAAGTGAGCACTCCTTTTGGTTTACTGTACCTTTAAAAAAATAATACCAATATTATTGAACTATAGCCTTTGTAGAGTACATTATAAAATGCTAGGCAACTTGAATGTGTTGCAGTTTACTTTGGTGTCGTTTTGGAATATCATACTTCTCCATGATTGTGCCGGTAGTCCAGCTTTCGTTGACTTTTAAGCGTATGCCTCGACCTTAATCTTATTTAAACACCTTGTTCTGTCCTCTTTTCACTGACGTTAAAATGCATCCCTTAGATTTCATCGGATAAATCAGGTTAGTCCAAGGTCTATTCTAAGGGCTGCACTTCGTAGGAGATGAAGGGCTTCTCATTTAATCAGCAATTATTTTTTCCTATTGTCTTTGGGTCCGAAGTGACCATTTGCTAATTAGAGTTGCCCACACAGATTAGTCTTCTGGCACTTAACAATGAGTAAATGAGTATGCGTTATAATTTATTTACAAACCAATAAGTACATTTCTACTTGCGGTGCCCCAATTCGCCCCTTTATAACCTGTCATTCCCTCAAGGTTAACAAAACAAGGCAGTACGGTATACAACACACCTGACACTGCATTAACCCTAAACGTGATATGAAATCTCATGTTTGAGTTATCGACTGGTGCGATCTGGGCCATATCTGGACGTATTGAGTTTGAAGACATCAGTGCGTCACTCATTCCCACAGTTGCAATACCGGTAGGTGTTTCCATAGTACTCCTAATCCAGTAGTTTGAAATATGGGTTGCTGATCCTAAATCTGTCCGCTGATCATACGTAATCAGAATTTGATTTGTTGCACTCTGTTTTGCTTCCAAAAGAATTGGATGCGGTATCATCTGACGCTCATTGTGGAAATTAATCATTACTAATTGCCCCCTTAAGTAAACTTAATCAACAGCCTTAACATTGTATTAATGTTAAATTATTTATATACCATTGGGTGTCTTAGCATATTTCAACTAGGAAACGCTAAAATGTAGATGTGCTGGCGTATCATTGTTGAGGGACAAGAACTTTCCTGTTTCCTATTAGGCATCTGTCTAATATGTTTTCACTCGTTAATTCATTAAGCTAACGGGCAGGTTAGTTCCAATATATAGTAATATAACAATAGTGAATAATGAGGGGAGGAATATAAGTGTCATATCCATTTGATTGTATTACGGAGTTTATGTTTTTTGAAACAACTATGGATTCCGCTGATGTGATCATGGTTCCGGGGGGAAGCCATCCGCAGTTGGAAACGTTTGTTGAGGAATAGCAAGGAGCAGTTTGCTCCTTTTTAATTAAGATAACTGGAGGTTAATGGAGCAGTAAGATAGAATAAAAGCTTTGGAAAATAGTTTTAGATCGGAGATGAGGTTGATACTGTGACACTATTTTATTATATTGCTGCAAGCCATGAGCTTCCGACAGGCTCATTTGGAAAGAAAAAAAAAGTTATGACTATTAATGAATATGTTACGAATGTAAACCCTGCCGCTAAGGATCAACTCAATATGCAAATACTACTGGAGAAATACCCAAAGGGCGATAAACTTATGGAGGTTTACGATACGGAAGAGGATGCAGCAGGATTATATATAACCGGTCCCATAACCATGCAATCCTCACATCTTTTCCGTCATCCATTGGTTTACCAAGTGAACCCCGAAGGTGGTGACTTTGAGATTAATGACGAGATTAAATATTCCCACCCGATTTTATTTCAGACAAGCAAAAAGTGCTTAGTAGAGCTTTTCAAATATATACGCAGCAATCTGAGAATAGGTGAAGACTTAGAGTTGTATTGCTGCTGGGCTCACAGACAGGAAAGATTTTTGGATGCTCCAAAAAAAGAACTCGACCTCGTGATTGAACTAGCCACATTTCAGTTGGGGAATGAGTTCGAGTGGAAAGAACGTCAGTATATAAGCGTTAAGAAGTGAATCAAGGTACAGTTTTCCATTAATCTAACGGGTTACATTAGGTGGCGAAAAGTAAGCCTGCAAAGGTGTCAAGGGACAAGAACATGGTCCCATTGAAGTCGCTATTTTAGCGGCTTTTTTAATTTATGGGTACAAGTTCTTGTCCCGAGCCAAGGACAAGAACTTGTACCCATTGCCGAAACATGTTCCTATTTCCGATTAGACATATATCTAATTGTCACTTTACTCATCAATTCATTAAACTAACGGGCAGTTTAGCGCAACAAACTTTATTGAAACAGTGTCTTATATAGTGTGGGTGAAATAAACATCACCCGGTGCTTCATGAAACCTTCGATAAACTTGTCGAGTATTTTAAGATGCCTGTTATAAAAGAACTCTCCGTCCACACCGAATTTGTTCAGCCTCTTCAATCATATCTGTAAACGTTAAATCAAGCTGGGCGAAACAAAACGGCCATTCGTACGTCTAAAGTTAGAAGAGAATGCCTAACAAATATTTCCTGTGAAATGGAGGCTTACATTTTGCATACCAATATAATGACAAAAACTATTTTAATAAAAAACCGCCGGACAATATTCCTTGCTGCTGCCATCATGTCTTTGTCAACGAATCTTCCGGCTTCTGCGGCAGAGACTGCCTATGCGGCAGGACAAGCCTCTTCACCAGCTGTGGGAGACACAAGCATTTCCTTGGCTTCGTCAGCGGTACCTTATGGATTGGAGGCAACGACTTTAAGCGTCGACGGAAAGAAGCTGGAAGTACTGGCTTACCATGCTGATAACACCCTTATGGTCCAATTGGTGCCTGTTGCCAAAGCCATGGGATACACAGTTGATTATAATGCGAAGACCGGTGATCTCACGCTAAAGAAGCTGCGGCGTGTAATCAAGATGGCTCTTAATTACAGCGAATACAACCTAAACGGCATGACTTCATCCGCCAAAACCCCCTTTATCCGCGGCAATTCAACATATCTTCCGCTGCGCCAGCTTGCTGACCTGTCCGGATACACGATTGTCCAGCTGGGCAGGGCTGAGTATAAGCTGACGGCACGTCCCGAAAATGATGTAACCATTTCTGCCTCTGAGGAACTGTCGGTTGCTACGGAGCCGTATTCTTTTTCGTTCCACTATCCGGTCTTGTCCGGATATGCCAACAAGGAAGCAATGGATAATATTAATCAGTTTCTGAAAGAGACAGCAGAGAAGTGGAAAACAGAAGCGGAGCAGGTGCTGTCTGAGGCCTGGGTGGTTCACCCTAATAAAGACCGGATTATTGATTACGCCCATATGTATCCTTATGGTTTTCAGGCGCAGTGGAAGGTTGCCTACAATCAGGAAGGTCTGCTCAGCCTTTATGCCGATACCTATCAATATATGGGCGGCACAGAACCAGACCGGCTGCTCCGCCACAGCTGGACTTTTGATCTGAACACCGGACAACCGCTCATGCTGCTCGAGGCCTTCGGCAATTTACCGGATTATGCTTCAAAGATTAATCAGTATGTGAATCTGAAAATTGCATCCGGAGAAGTGAACAGCACCCCGCCGGCACAATTTCCGGGGATAGAAACGGCTGGTACAGGCTGGTATGTCCAAGACGGAAAGATCATAGTGTATGTTCAGCCGGAGCCGATTGCTTTTCTCAAAAATGAAATATTTGAAATTTCGGTGCCAATCTCCAGAATTACTGGTGCGGAATAATAAGCTTCCTGATCACTGGTACGATGACCTACTCGAATTTTTCAAATAACAAACTGTTCCAGCATTAATTATTCATGGTATGGATGGCCCTATGTTTGTTCAACCACTCCGATCGCAGCATTGCATATTGGAACTCATCTATCCAGAAGCCTTTGGACATGTAATTTTCAAGCAGGTGTCCTTCACGTCTCATGCCTAAACGCTCTAGTACTTGAATCGATTTTGTGTTCCTTACATCGGCAAAAGCGATCAGCTTATGTTTATTTAGAGCGCCAAATACATAATCAATCAGGGCACAAAGTGCCTCATGCATGTATCCTTTGCCTTGAAACTCAGGTGCGAGAGTGAATCCGAGCTCAACAATCTGAGGTTCATCTCCGCGTGTATGAATGGCACAATCGCCGATTAATTGATCTGACTCCGTTAGGGCAATGGCGTATTGATACCAGCTCCCGGGCTGGTTAGGGGAATGTACTATTTGTTTGCTGACAAATGCTTCAGCATCTTGGAGCGTATAGTTTTCCCAGGATTGAAAACGGGCAACATCTGGATTAGCCCGGTAGTGATAGAACGCAAGTACATCCTGCAAATCGAACTTTCGAATAACAAGACGCTCGGACACGCAATATACCTCGTTTGATTTCTTCATATCATAAACCTCACTTTTTCTGTATTTCTCTGGTTTTGATTCTAACATAAATCGCCGCAGCCTATCATTCTCACGGGCATGCGGCGATTGTCCATTCCTAAACTGCTTTTGCTTCAAGTGTTGACGCTGGCACCTGTGATTCTCTTCGCAGGAATAATCCTATACCTAATGAAGCCAAACCGATAATCAGTATACAGGCTCCTAGCTCTACACCATAAAAAGTCAACTCACCGTGTCTAAAGGCCATTCCACGAATCATACGATTGAGCCAATTCATAGGCAGAGCCCATGCTGTAACCTGAAAAAATGTTGGAAATGCAAGCGGCGTCAGTTGAATACCTGTTACTAGAAATGATGGATATAGGATCAAGCTCATTCTGGCACCAACTCTAGACACGTTTTGAACAGAATAACCAAGTAACATCGCGAGCAAACATAATGCCATCGAATACAGCAATAAAGGAACGATAAAGACATACGGTGCCGCTTCGAATCGCATATGTCCCACTTGTTTTAACATCCCATAACTGAGTAGGGCAGAGCAGGTACTTAATATCACATAAGGCAAGACCCGAATCCATAGCTGGAAGGGGGAAGTCCCCGCAGACAAAAGCTTACCCTCTTGGCGAAGGCGGGGAGCGATCGCGCCAGCCGCACCCGTCATGAGCATCAGTATAATGATATTTACAAATCCAATTACCATGGTACCCATATAACTTGAATTTGGATTATATAACATGCGCTGCACTTGAGATAGCGGGGACACCAGAGCTTTTGCTGATTCGATGTCCATGCCGGTTTGAGTAAGACGTGATACAGCAAGCGTCATATTTTCGGTTGTTATTATTTCTTGAATTGCAGGCCGGATACCACTCAGGCTGGAAGGCATCGTATTGTCCATCCAAATCCCGATATTTGAGGACAGTCCCTTGTCTTTACGTTGCTCTAATCCGTCCGGCAAGAAAATGACTGCCACTGCCTTCTCGTTCGCCAGCAGCGTATCCGGAGAGAGGCGATTGGGAAACACATTTGTGATGTGAGTTTCATATATTGAGAAGCATCGAATTCTTCAATGAGTTGCCTTGAATACGAAGAGTGATCCTCATCCACAACCACAACCGGTGTTTCACTCAATTGATTTTGGGAGAACATGAGCCCGAAAAATACAGCTGCAATTAGAGGAGCAGCAAAAATAATAATAATCCATTTACTGCCGCGTATGTGCTTCCATTCATCAGCCAGTGATTTCATCAAGCTGCACCTCCGCAGTCATCCCTGGAAGCAAATCTTTACTTGCTGGAATTGAAATCCGGATCAGAAACATACTTAGATCAGCTTGGCCTTTTTCCCGCGTCATGCGCAGATTGGCGAATTGAGGAGAGGGGGATATCGACGTAACCACCCTTCCTTTACAAGAAGATTCTCCAGATATGGAAAACGGACATTTACCTTTTGATCTGCTCGAATCTAGTTAATCTGCGACTCCGGAATATATAGATCAACATAAAAACCTTCAGTCTTAGGTTCAGTATTCAATATTCCCTGCTTTTTACTTTCAGCCTGACTCACGGCGTCTGTACCTTTTGCGATCAACAAACCGCCTGCCAAAATAATGATCAAAGTTATAACGATATACAATTTCCAATTAGACTTCAAGATGATCTCTCCCTATCCTATTACTCTCTATTATGATATGAGTTGGTCCATACACAACTTTCCAAGTGTAATCAAACGACATCCATTTTCCTTTATTCCATTCTCCGTTGGGCTTGTTCTGCAGCCTCCATGATGATTTCGCCTAGCGTTGGATGCGGATGAATGGTCATGGCTATATCTTCTAACGTGGCTCCCATCTCAATCGCAAGGGAAAGCTCAGATATAAGAGTAGATGCTTCAGCGCCTACAATCTCTGCACCTACTACAAGGCCAGACGCAGCATGAGCAACGATTTTGACAAATCCTTCAGTTTCCTTCAGAGCCAGTGCGCGGCCATTAATAGAAAAAACAGATTTGCCAACGACAACAGGAATTGATTTTTCCTTACATGCCGTTTCGCTAAGACCAACGCTTGTAACCTCCGGGTGAGAAAACACAACCAGCGGAATAGCTTTGTAGTCGATGACAGAGGGTTTACCTGCGATTTTCTGCTGCAATTTTTGCTTCATAAGAAGCTTTATGAGCCAAAGCAGGGCCTTGAACAATATCTCCAATAGCATAAATATGTGGGATGGATGTTCTGCACTGTTTGTCAATCTCGATCAAGCCTTGTGGAGTAGGAGACAGACCTATATTTTCAAGACCCAAGGTTCCATCTGTGTTCGGTTTTCTGCCCACCGTAATTAACGCATACTCAGCTTGAACAACATGGTGTTCATTCTGACGCATATAGTGGAGATCGATGTGACTCGTATATTGATCTGCTCCGGTAACCTTAGCTTCGGTTAAGATCGTTATCCCGTCCTTTTTCAGTTGACGAACGACAGGTGCAACAAGCTCTGCTTCAAATCCGGGCAAAATCTGTTCACCGCCCTCGAGCATCGTAACGTTAGTTCCAAATCTCGCAAACATCTGACCCAGTTCCACGCCAATATAACCGCCGCCAACCACAACGAGACTCTTTGGAATGTCGGGCAGCGATAGCGCCTCAGTGGATGAGAGAATCCGTCCGCCGTAAGGAAGAGAGCTTATTTCAATCGGACGGGAACCCGTTGCCAGGATGAGATGCTTAAAGCTTATTCGACGCGCATTCTGTTCAGCGTGATTTATTTCAGCGGTACGTGCATCAATTAAGCTTGCTTCTCCTTCGATAACAGTCACACCCGCCGTTTTAAGCAAAAACCGAACCCCTCCAGACTGCTTATCCACCACAGCTTGCTTGAACACTTGAGCGTCCTGATAAGAAGAAGCTCCGTCAACAGCGCCCCATTGTCTGCGTAAATGAAGACGCTCCGCTTCAGCAATCAGCGCTTTGGAAGGAATACAGCCTACATGCGTACATACACCTCCGATCTGTTGGCGCTCTACAATGGCTGTTTTCATGCCCAGTTGTGACGAACGTAATGCAGCCACATAACCGCCAGGTCCTGATCCAACGACCAGGGTATCTACGCCTTCTAATGAATTCATGATTGGTACCTCCAAATTAAAATATTATGACCGCAATATATTATATTCATCATATTTTGAAGGAGTCAATACTCCATTTGTAGTCGCTCTCCCTTTGCTGAAGATACTGATAGCATGCATTGACATCAAATAATATGATAACTATAATATTTAAAAAAACATTAACTACAACCTATACAAAGGGGAGGAAGCAGGATGCCTTATCCGAAAGGGCACAAACTCAAAGTTCGGAACCATATTATTACCAGCGCGGCCAAAGCATTTCGAACCCACGGCGTGCGGAATATTAGTCTTCCACATATTATGAAAGGTGCTGGACTGACACATGGGGGATTTTACTCCCATTTTGAAAATAAGGATCAGCTTGTGATGGAAACCTGTCATTTCGCCATTAGTGACACCATTGAAATGCTGCAGAGAATCGCAGACAAAAACAAAGAGGAAGATCAGACCTCGATTGAGGTTGTCATTGATTTTTATTTAAGTTCCCTGCATCGAGATCAGACGGAAGTCGGTTGTATCTTACCAGCTTTATCGGGAGAGATATCTCAATTATCGAAGGATATTCGACAAGCTTACACGCAGGAGTTGCAACGTTTTATCGCGTTTATTACAACTATGGCTGAGATGAATACCGCTGATGGTTATGCGTTGGTAAGCAGTATGGTGGGTACCGTTGCACTGGCACGGGCAGTTAGTGATGCGAAATTCAGTGATGACTTGTTACAGGCAGGTCTTGTGCAGGCCAAACAAATGGTAAAGGTCGGTTACAGGTAACAACGACATTGATGAAACAGAGGAATGGGGAAAAGAAGACATGAATATCAGAAAAATAAACGAAAATGGAGTATCTATTGCTTACGTTACGAGTGATGAACAATTAATTACCGATGTTCAATCCGCTATCGATCTTATGGCTACGGTTCGATATGAGGCCGATTGTCACCGTATTATAGTTAACAAATCTGCTGTCAGTGAAGTATTTTTTGATCTGAAAACACGGCTGGCAGGTGAAGTGTTGCAAAAGTTCATCAATTACCAGACCAAAATCGCGATCATTGGTGATTTTTCCGGTTATACCAGCAAAAGTCTTCGAGATTTTATCTATGAAAGCAACAAGGGGAACGATATATTCTTCGTAACAGAGGAAGAACTGGCTATTGAAAAGCTAAGCAAGAACAGTGATTAAATTAACTAAAGAGAGACTGGAGAGATTAAGATGAATATTGTGTCATATCGAGAACAAGATCAGGAACGACTGGTTCAGATTTGGGAGAGAGCTGTTCGAGCAACACATACATTTTTGGAGGAGCAACACATTCAATTCTATCGGGATGTGGTAAATAAAGTATTACAGGAACGGCAAGTCGAGGTGTGGGAAATTCTAGATAAAGAACATCAGCCTGTCGGTTTTATCGGGTTGCAAGATAACTTTATTGAGATGTTATTCGTCGATCCAAGTCAGCATGGACAGGGAGTTGGACGTCGGCTGATTGAACATACCATCAAGATCAAAGGACACCACCTAAAGGTGGATGTCAACGAACAGAACCCTGGAGCTGCACAATTCTATAGCAAAATGGGGTTTGTTCAAATCGGACGCTCCGAATTCGATGGATCCGGTAATCCGTTCCCGCTGTTACATCTGGAAATCTCATAAAGGATAAGAATATATTCCCGTTGAAGTCGCTAATTTAGCGGCTTTTTTTTGTTGACTTAGTATGATTTGAATCCATCACTTGGTCCTTTGCCAAATATAAATATTTACCCCTTGCATAAAGAACGTTTGTTTGGTTTGTAATATATACAAACTTACGTTCCCGAAAATACAGGGGTGATTTCAGTGTGGGAATCCGATTCTGGCCGGGGACGAGGACCGGAGATATTTTGAAGGACCATGGATGCATAAATATAACGGGTATTACTACCTGTCCTACTCTACAGGTACCACGCATAAGCTCGTATATGCGATCGACAAGAATCCGATGGGACCATTCACGTTCAAGGGCGAGATTCTCTCTCCGGTTATCGGCTGGACAACCCACCACTCCTTTGTGCAAGTTGAAGACAAATGGTATCTGTTCTATCAAGACTGCTCCCTGTCGGAAGGCGTCAACCACAAGCGGTGCGTTAAATATTCCGAGCTAAAATTCAACGAAGACGGAACGATTCAGAAGATCAATCCTTATCCGGATGCTGAGTAAGCTGGCAGGTTAGAGGAAACAGATACAATTACAAGATTAGGCATAACATGAGGCAGCTCCTGACGGGGCTGCTTTTTTTGATAGGAGGATCAATTGTGTCACTCAAACGTAAGATAACCCGGATGATCGCTCAAAACAGGGATTGAGTCTCCCTTTACAGGAGACTATATACTTGCTCTTAAGTAATTAGTCGCAACACGATAAAGGAGCTGGGTATATGAGAAATCTGGAGGCTATCGTCATCCTATGGAATATTGCGGTTATGGGATGGATTTTGGTTGGAAAAGAGAAAAGGGAGCGAGGCTTGATTATTAGCCTTGGCATATCGGTTATTGTAACTCTTCTGCAAGGAATACTAGAAGGCATGCGTTGGCAGCTCTTTCCTGCCTACGCCCTGGCTGTTGTACCTCTCTATATGCTTGTGCGAGCTAGACTCCCATGGTCTATACTGCTGAGAAGCTCCAAATCAAGCGTAATGAAAAGGAGCATTGTAATGATAGCAGCTGTCATTTATGCTTTTGTAGCTGTAGCGCTGCCACTATTACTGCCGGTTTTTACTTTTTCAGAGCCAACAGGAGTTTATAAGGTAGGAACCACATCTTATGAGTGGACAGACGCAACAAGAGAGGAAACGTTTACTCAAAGTGATGGTGATAAGCGTAAACTTAAGATACAAATTTGGTACCCTGCTAATAAGGATTCAAAGGCAGATATAAGTCCATACGTACAAGACGGGGCATTATTGGCAGAAGGCTATCACCGACTTTTAGATATGCCAAAGCAGTTATTTAACAGTATAGGCTATGTAAAAACACATTCACTTGAGAATGTGGACATCTCAGGTGAGGAAGCAGCTTACCCTGTCTTGATTTTTTCACATGGCTTGAATGGTCATAAAAATCAAAATACATTTCAAATCGAGGAAATTGCTAGTCACGGCTATATAGTCGTAGGTATTGACCATACCTATAACAGTACGGTTTCTCAATTTTCCGACGGTACGGTTGCTTACTTTACTCCAGGACAGGATGAGACGGTCGAGATGATGGATCAAACCAATGAAATATGGTTAGCGGACGCCAAATTTGTTTTAGATCAGGTCGAAAAACTAGCTGCTCATGATCCAGATCATCGTTTTACAGGCCGAATGGATTTGGAGCGAATCGGAATGTTTGGACATTCCTTTGGCGGGGCAACAAGTACACAAATGTTAATGTCCGACCCTCGAATCAAGGCAGCTTTGAATATGGATGGTGTGCTTTATGGTAAGCTGCGAGTGCCTGAGGGGGGCTTAAATAAACCGTTTCTTATGATGAGTGCAGATCAATCCAGATATTTTGAGCAATATATTCAAGATCCCGCACTAACTGCCTCTTTGACAGATTTGTTCAAACGATATGATCATATTACAGATGGCGGAAATTACTGGCTAACACTGCGTAATATGTCGCATATGGGTTTCTCCGATCTGTATCTGACCTCGCCATTATTTGAATGGATGGGAGGTATAAGCTTAAAGGACTCGTATCCGATGATCAATGCATACACGCTGGATTTCTTTAATCATTTTTTGGAGCAGGAGCCATTGAAACTGCTTGATCAAAATATAGGCGAGCATACGCTGTTTACGTTAGAAAAAGGCGAGAAATAAGCTGAAAAGCTGGAAGTAAAAAGCCAGTCATTCTAAACTGTAACCGAGTTGTCAGATGTTGTTCTGACCAATGGTTTTAAGTTGACGGTGTCTGGCTTCTCTATGGTATCTTACAGGTTAAATCTACTGAAGCTTCCATCTCAAGCCCCGAAATAACAAGTCGTCTCTTCGGGACAATTGTTCAAATTTTGGACTAAGTATGGAACAAAGCCTAACAGATCGTTTAAAATTTTTGGTTTCGAGTTTGTTTATATGGGCTTTTATCGTGTGAAGGAACTCCTTGCTGTGATTCATAGTGTCAGAATGAGAATATAGCTTTATTGCATCATTAGCAATAGCTTGAACATAGCTGCTATGAGGTTCGTAGTTGTTTCTCAAGGCAGTACTTAATTGTTTCTGAATACTCTGCATGAGCCGGACCCATTCCTTAGTCTCGTAAATTGGATGCTGAGCGATGTTAACGAACAGAAACTCCACACTTTGGAGATCAGCAATAAATTCAGGGGAGCTAATCAGCTCTTTTAACTCCTTCCATGCCATGAGTTGCTTAGCAGACAAATTTTCCGGAGCAAGAATGTACTTGTTGAAGTAATGGAAAAAAGCATCTTGCCATTCTGCTGGAATATCTGACATAAAACCGATCTCTTCTATTTTGGCTAAAACAAATTGCTGTCTGTTTTGTTGATTTTGCTTTTGGATATGAACTAATTCATGAATGTGTGAAAGAAAAGGGGAGGGGTTCTTCTGGAAATCCTTGCTGTGATCATTAGTAATACTTCTGGCATTATTCAATATCGCAATCATGCCATTCAATGCTTGAACCTCCGTTTGTAAGGTTTCTATTTGCCAATCCAAGGATTTCTCCATCGATATTTCCCCGGAAAGCAGTTTCTTGATATCATCAATTCCGAATCTTAGTTCACGAAGTGTTTTAACAAGCTGTAGACGCCATATGGCCTCTGTTGTGTAAAAGCGGTACCCTCGGTTATTCACAAAGGATGCATTTACTAATTGTATGTCATCATAATACCGAACCGTTTTTACGCTAGAATCTATCATTTGCGCAGTCTCTCCAATGGAGAATAAAACGGTGTCTGCTGTTTCTTGTTTAAATGTTTGCATAATAGATAGCTCATTTTGTTTATGCTGCATAACTTTCACCTCTGTCATTGTAGTATATCATCTCCTGTTAGGGGAGACTCAATATGACTACTTTCCGGGCTCAGATCGAGCACACTATAATAAGGGATAGAGTGAAATATTGAATTATACGAGGGAGATGCATTGATACACTGACGGAACAGCATTTATCGCATGAATTAAGCATCGGCATTCCAGGATATCCGTATCCTGCGATGCCGCACTGGCTCTATGGATTCATTTATCCCGGCTCGCAAGTTGTATGAAGATTTTGGCTTCATGTATTGTGAGCCATTTGCAGAATATATCCTAGATTCGAATAGTACATTTATGACGAAGGAACTGTAATACACATTTTGAAAATATTCAGAACGTCAGGATTACTAGAACGTTTATAACCTTCAAAACTTATAAAAACATTTGAAGAACAGCATTCTGTAGATGCAGAGGATGCTGTTCTTTGGTGTATTTACGCTATTCCAGCATGAACCATGAACATTATGAGTAGGTCATATTAGACGGGATCTACCTGTTATAAGTGGTCTAGAGATATGTAGAGATATGTAGAGATATGTAGAGATATGTAGAGATGTGTAGAGATATGTAGATTTATTCTCTGTAGGTATGGACGGACAGCTTGAGTGTGATGCAGCAGCAGCAGTAGATGTCGAGGGACAAAATCATATTCCCATTTCCGATTATATAAATACCTAAGTGTAGAAGTGAGTCTCTTTTGAGCGATTAACAGACTACAGAATGGATTATGATCAAAAGACCAGCTTCAACGCTAGGAGGGATTTCCACTTGAACTGTAATCCCATTTGAAATAGATAAAACAAGTTCGTTACCAAGCACTTTAGCAAAAAAAAGGGGAGGAAGATGAATGTGATTTTGGATCAAGGGAGGGGAAACATACGGCAGTGATTGACATGTAATTTGGGAAAGCTTAGTACGTGGCTCGAGGATACATATGGATCTGAGTTCCCGAGAGTTGATAAATTAATCACGCTCGATTCACCGATCGATGGTGCAGTATTGGCAAAGCGAACTAAATTTATCTTTCTGCCAACATGGATCTGGCCATCGGTAGTAAAGCCATAAAACAACTCTCTGATAATAAGGAATTGTTTGATCCTTGGACCAAAGTGGTGTCGTATGCTGCAACAATGAACGATAAATGATTTTTCTTAAATGTAGATGTGGTTAGCAGGGACAGCGCCTTCAAGTTAATAGACATTGCCCAAGGACCAGTGAAAAGAGTAGAGGTTCCTTATTCTCACACTGGAGAAACCAACATCATAAATCCAGAAGTCATGCAGGATGTTACAAAATATCTCTGGGGTGACGCTGAGATTAATAGCGGAAGTATCACCACGCTTGGCGAAAAACTTGGAAAAAATAAACCATTGTGCCCAACGTACATTGGTTTATTTTTGCTTTAACAAAAATAACAAGAAGCATTTGAAGAGGGTTGACATCGCTTTGCCTTTCCGTTGGCGGTACCGGAGCACAGTATTCAAAGAAAAAGCAATTCGGATTTCATCCGAATTGCTTTTTTAATTCATGTCGCGGGACAAGAACATTGTTCCAATCAAAATCGCTATTATAGCGGCTTTTTTGTTTTAAGGAACCAAGTTCTTGTCCCATGCTGTGAGGGCGAGAACATTGTGTCATTTCCAATTTGGTAGTGATGACCGAGTGAACGTAATGCTGGGTACCGTATGGTGGAAATGCGTCCATCTTATCGCAAGTCCGGCAGGGATTTGGAAAGCGCTGAAGGCCCTGCCGCCGTCTAGCAAGGCCTTACGTTTTGCCACCACCTGAATTCCATAGAATGGGAACGAACGAGAGCTTCCACAGACGAACGCCAACAGATCCACATGGAGCGAAGCTGTTCCATTTTGGTGACGGGGATGTCAATTTATTTAAACCCAGCTAGGGATTCAGTCACTAGCGAATATACCCAAATATTATTCCCACTTCTGAAAAATGATTAGCAAATATATGCGACGTTCGTTATGTAGTGCCTGTGCAGTGTGACAACAATGTAACATTCCTGACTGATTTATCATCTGAATCAAGCGATTCTCTCCTAGTGATATTCTAAAATAAGTGTGTATGTGCGTCTTGCGCTAATGATAGAAATTTTAACTATGAGGGAGTGGATGGGAATGAATAAAAATATGAAAAGAGCACGCCGTATGTCTGGCGTTTTGGCTGTAGTTATGGTGCTTAGTACAGCTGGGGAAGCCATTGTGAATGCACAGCAGCCAATTATCAATGTGGAACAGTCGACTCCACAAGTCGGTGTGTATACGAATGGACCAAGAGATGCCAAGGAAGTTAAGGCGTTTCTGGATACCTTTTTTGCTAAGGAAGAGATTAAATCAAAAGCCAGTGCTGTCGCCATTTCAATCGTTCAGGATGGAAAGGTGCTTTTGTCCAAAGGGTATGGTGCTGCTGAACAACAGACAAATTCGCCAATAGATGCTGCTGAGACCACTTTCCGGGTTGCCTCTATCTCCAAAGTTTTCACGGCTGCTGCTGCCATGCAGCTCGTGGAGCAAGGTAAAATCTCACTTCAGGACAACATTGAGAAGTATTTGGATGATTACAAAATTAATAATTCGTTTCAAACGCCTGTTACCATTGAAGATTTACTGACACATACCACAGGTTTTGAGTCAACTCAGCCTTCGGATGCCAGTTACGTGACTGATCCATCCATAAAGCCAGTTTCGCTCAAACAGAGCATATTCGATGCCTTTCCTAAGGTTGTGCGTGAGCCTGGTACCTCCTACATGTATGATAACTTTGCATCAAGGCTGCTCGGATACATCGTCCAGCAAGCCAGCGGAGAACCATTCGGGGGTTACGTGCAAAAGCATATTTTCGAACCCATCGGCATGAAATCCAGCAGCTTCACATTAACAAAGGAACTGTCGGAACGAATGGCAAAATCTTACGATCCGGAGAACAATGAACTTCCACAATATGACTTGTCTCCACGCGAGTGGCCGGAGGGGAGTTTAATATCCACTGCTTCCGATATGTCTCTGTTTATGCAAACCTTTCTGAATGGCGGACGGACTGCTAATGATAAGGTTATTCTTTCGCCTGCTTCGGTAAAGGCAATGTCTACGTATCAAGTGGCTATCCATCCGGATTTTCCGGATATGACCTATGGATTTGAATCCCCGATAGAGCCCAGTAAAACAAATGGGGAACGCGTGATTTCCAAAGGGGGTGATATTGCAGGGTACAGTTCACTCTTATGGATGTTGCCAGACAGCAGGACAGGCGTCTTTGTGACGTACAATGCCAATTCAGATTTAAGAAATGACCTGTTTGCTGCATTTATGGATCATTATTTTACCGGTCACCCAACTGTTTTTGAAGAGAAGGGCTTTAAGTCGCAATCGAAAGAGGCACTTGCCAGGTTTGAAGGATTATACTCAGACTTGCGTACCAGATTCCTGACGAGAATTGAAGCGACAGGTGAGGGAACACTGACGATAAGTGATGTAACCGAACAGCATCAGTTGAAGCAAGTCGGTGATCTCATTTTCGTGGATGAGCAAGGCAAGCCACTTGCTTTCAAAATAGATGGGGATGGACATGTTACTGATCTAAAATATTTGAATTTATTCAGCTATGCCACCAAATTAAAGGAGGTTCAGGACAGCTTTCCAGATGTGCCTGCAAATCATCCTTATGGTTCATATATCTTTACTCTGAAGTCTCTGGATCTCCTCTCGGCTGATCCAACAGCCCTGTTTGAGCCCCAGGAGCTCGTCACTCGGGGAGCCTTTGTGCATGCTTTCAATGCGATATGGGGAATTCAAGCGTCAGTCAACCCGTCTTCGTTTAAAGATATGGATCATTCAAAGTATCGAGGGGATATTCAGGCGGCCGCTGAGTCGGGATTGCTACTTGGAACGAGCAATGAGTTGTTTGAACCAGATCGCCCGATTCTACGTGAGGAAGCAGCAGTAATTGCCTTTCGATTGCTGGCGGGAAACGGGATCAAGCAAGCGGATTCTACAGCAGTGCTGGTGCCAGGTACATCTGAATGGGCAGTAGAAGCCGTCAGTTCCGCTATAAAATGGAAGCTGCACGGACCGGAGGTAACCGAATCAAACGGCAGAATAGATTATGGATCACAACGGGCAATGAACAAGCAGGAGATGGCCGCTTTGTTATTCTCCATGCTGTTGCCCAATGAATAAACCCATTAAGTGAGTAC
Organism: Paenibacillus taichungensis; assembly: GCF_050994985.1. Taxonomy (NCBI): domain Bacteria; kingdom Bacillati; phylum Bacillota; class Bacilli; order Caryophanales; family Paenibacillaceae; genus Paenibacillus; species Paenibacillus taichungensis. Next base: position 2,417,447 of record NZ_CP194720.1, read on the forward strand.
AGTAAAACAGGGGAACCACGCCTCAGAGTGGTTCTCCTGTTTTATTGTAAGTACCAAATGACCGATACTATAATGATGAAGGTGGCTAGGTGAATAAAATGAGCGTGAGGAAGAGAAGGAAATGAAGGGGAAGTGAAATTACGAATGGATATGAACATTTTTATCATTGAAGACGATGCTGCTATCTTGCGATCCTTGAGAGAGCGATTGGAGCAATGGTCATTTCACGTTTTTGTACCCGAAAGGTTTGACGATATTATGAGCACCCTTGTTGCTGTGCAGCCTCAAATGGTCATTATCGATATTCAGCTGCCAATGTATGACGGCTTTCACTGGTGTCGTGAAATTCGGGCGATTTCAAAAGTGCCGATTCTGTTTCTGTCTTCGCGTGATCATCCTCTGGATATGGTGATGGCAATGAATATGGGGGCCGATGATTATATCCAGAAACCTTTTCATATGGATGTGTTCATGGCCCGGATTCAGGCAATCCTTCGCAGAACATATGCATACGGGGATGAGGCTGCCGAACTGCTGGAATGGAACGGTTCCATCCTAGACATGAAGCGCGGCTTGATTCGCAAAGATGGGCAGGATGTGATGTTGACCAAGAATGAATTTTTCATACTCGTGGAGTTAGTCAAGGCGAAGGACACGGTGATTTCACGTCATGACCTGATTCGCAAGTTGTGGGATGACGAACGTTTTGTTAATGATAATACGCTTACTGCAAATATTACACGACTGCGCCATAAACTGATGGCGGTTGATTTGGAGGAGGCTATCGTAACGAAAAAAGGCCTTGGTTACATGGCAACTACACGCTAGGGAGGAGATACCTTGCTGTTCCGCTACCTGTCCGATCGAATAAGCTGGATTTTATTTTATTTGCTTTCCCTGTTATTTGTAGATTTGTTGATTTGGCTTGACAATGGCATAGCTGTGCGTCTGGATGCTTTGCTTTATCTGAACGTGATACTTTTGTTATCCGCAATGGTCTTTTTGGGCTGGCGTTATCGGAAGGAGACCCGTTACGTGATATCACTGGAAAAACTGACAAAGGAGATTGGAGAAGATTGGATGGCTGCACTACCGAATGCTCGTTATCATAACGAAGTGGTAAACCATCGGTTGCTAATGGCGGTGGGGCAATTGCACAGGCAAAAGCTTGCGGACAATTTCACCTCGCAAACAGGTGAGCAGGCGTATACAGCCGCCTGGGTGCATGAGGTCAAAGCACCGCTCACTGCGATGAAATTAGTCATAGAAGCTAATCGTAGCGAACCTGTCATCCGCACCATAGAATCAGAATGGCTGCGTATTCATCTGCTCATTGATCAACAGCTGTATATCTCCCGATTGCCCACACTGGAGTCGGATTTTGTACTCGAAAATGCAGGCATTCAGAAACTTATTTCCATGGAAGTCCGTGAAGTGGCTTCCTGGTGTATGGAGAAAAATATTGCTGTGGAGTTTGAAGGAACAGAAATGTACATTTCTACAGATCGTAAATGGTGCCGATTCGTTATTCGTCAATTGCTTACCAATGCAATCCAATACAGCCCGGAGGGATCATTGATCCTTATGAGTACGTCCATCACACCTGAAGGTTATGTGAAATTAACAATGAGAGATGAGGGGAAAGGGATTGCCTCGCATGATTTGCCTCGTATATTTGACCATGGATTTACTGGCGACAACGGCAGACTTCAAAATGCCGCAACCGGGATTGGACTTTATCTGGCACAGACGGTGGGGAGTAAAATCGGTATTCGGTTGGCAGCAAGATCACAGCTGGATAGAGGAACGGAAATGGACATGATCTTCACGGGACGAAATGCATTTCAGGATGTTCAAGCACATGGATTACCTTCATGACGATAATGTCACATTAGATATCCCACTTGTCATCTGTATCGAGCGATGGGCTGCATCTGACTCTCTATAATAAACATTAGATTAGAGCAGGAGGCCAACAATATGAATTCACAAGGTATACAAAAAACCATGCTCCATGCACAGCAAGTACGTAAAACCTATGGTTATAGGAGCAATATGCAGCAGGCGTTGAAGGGCATCGACTTACGTGTCATGGAAGGGGATTTCATTGGTATTATGGGGCCATCCGGTTCAGGGAAATCCACCCTGATCAATGTACTGGCGACAATTGATCAAGCGACGGAAGGTAGGATCATCGTCGAGGGATCGGATATCTCCACCATGAAGAGCGCAGAATTGGCCGTTTTCAGACGGAATAAGCTCGGTTTTATTTTTCAGGATTACAATTTGCTGGACACGCTGACGGTCAAAGAAAATGTGCTGCTGCCCGTCTCGCTCGGAAAGGCAAATAAAGCAGCGGCGGAAGCTGCTTTTGAGGAACTGGCATCACACTTTAGAATCAAGGACATTGCTCATCGGTATCCGCATGAGATTTCTGGTGGGCAGCGGCAGCGAACTTCTGCAGCACGGGCGTTGATTCACAAGCCTGCTATCGTCTTTGCTGACGAGCCGACTGGCGCATTGGATTCAAAGGCAGCCTCTGCTATGCTCGGCAAAATGGAAGAGTTAAATCGTCAGGACCATATAACCATTATGATGGTAACGCATGATCCGGTTGCTGCAAGCTATTGCAGTCGTGTCGTCTTTTTGAAGGATGGCTTGTTATATTCCGAATTATATCGGGGCATCAAAACACGGCAAACTTTTTTCAAGGACATTATGAATGTACAGGCAGTGCTTGGAGGTGACAACGTTGACATTGTTTGAGCTGGTCATCCGCAACATGCGTAAAAATATAAAACAGTACCATCTTTACTTTTTCGCTCTCATGATGAGTGCGATCTTGTACTTTGTCTTTGCCACTTTGCAAAATGATAAATCAATCCTGGCAGCGACTTTTGGGGATGTCCAGTTTGCCTCCTTATTCCAGGCATCAGCATTCTTGCTGGTCGTCATTGTAGCCATTTTCATGCTTTATGCGAACCTTATTTTTTTTAAGCGGCGGAGTAGAGAAATCGGTCTTTACCAGCTCATTGGTCTGACAAGGAATAAAGTCATGCTGCTCCTCATTATAGAAAATATAATTCTTGGGTTGGGGGCGCTTGGCATAGGCATTGGTGCTGGTGCACTCATGTCGCGTTTATTCCTGCTTGTTTTGATGAAGCTGATTGGTATAGAGGGAGTCATTCCGTTTACATTTTCAGGCGCAGCCGCGATGCAAACTGTCTATGTTTTCACTGTATTAATCGGACTGACCATCGTTCAGATGTTATTGCAAATTCACGGAACAACGTTGCTTGAACTATTCAAGGGGGATCGGCAAATCGATAAGCCAAAACAGTCAAATCAGGCACTGTCAGCCTTGATGGGATTGCTCGGCATAGCCCTGATCGCAACAGGTTACTGGTTCTCCAGCACGATGTCCGGCAACCATTTACTGAGGCAAATCGTGATCATCCTCGCGTCAACGATACTTGGAACCTATTTGCTGTTTCGGGTTACAATTGGTTGGCTGTTCTATCGGTTTAGAAGAAGCAGGAACGGACAACTTGGCTTAAAAAACAGCTTGTCGCTGGCTCCCATGATGCATCGGCTCAAAGAAAATGCCAATTCGCTCACCTTGATCACGGTTCTGTCAGCCATGACGTTGACGATGAGTTCAGTTGCCTACTCACTGTATTATTCAGTTGATCGTGAATCCAGGGCTATGATGCCGTATGATTTCATGTTTCAAGGCAGTGAGCAAGAAGCGACTTCGTTCCGTACTGAACTGGAGAAGGCAGGGATTGCCTTTCATCAGGAATCCATTGAAGCAGTCAGGCTGAAAGGTACCTTTGGTAATAAGAAAACGGGAGAGCCAAGTACCCTATTATTACTTCCTGCGGAACAGCTGCAGGAAAGGGATGCTGAATTTATTATGCCTCAACTTGATGAAGCGATTTGGTACAAGGGACAGAAGAATGCGTTAGAAATGAAAACGGATGGAGAGACATCCCCGCTAACTATTGAACTAGAGAAAGGGAATCGCAGCTTCGAGATTCAAGCCGTCAGAAGTATAGATCGTTATGCCGTGAACTTTATTGTAAGTGGGCGTCAATTGGTTGTTTCGGAGGCACTATTGCAACGCATTCGGGAAAAGTTGTTTTTGGAGGCAGAGGAAGACATTGTCACCATGATAACATATCAGATTAAAATGAAAAGTGATCAAGCGGCAGCTTCGAATTTGTACGCCAAATACGTAAAGAATGAAAAAAGCACACCTGACTTTTATACGTATGCTGAAGAATCTATGCGTAAGTTCGGATTAATCATTTTTACGGCAGCTTTTCTCGGTCTTATATTCTTAATCGCGACAGGAAGTATTCTGTATTTTAAGCAGATGACAGAAGCGGAGCAGGAGAAGAGCAGCTATAAGATTTTGCGTCAGCTGGGATTCAGCGAGCGCGAAATCATGGGCGGTATTGTTCGCAAGCAGCTGTATGTATTTGCGATTCCGCTGGGCATTGGTGTAATTCATTCCATCTTTGCTGTGAAAACAGTTGCTACACTGATATTAACGGATATCATATTTCCCGCAACTGTTGCAATGTGTATTTATGCATTGATTTACTTGTTGTTTGCTGCTCTTACTGTAGGCTATTATCGAAAAGTTGTGGCAGATGCATTGTAAAAGCGGGGAAATCTCAAAATCCCCCATACATAATGAAACGGATATGCTCTTCCAAGTACTCAGGACGGAGCATCCGTTTTTTTATTTTCGGGTGATATGCGGACTGCCATTACCTTAAGGATGTTTACCTTCAAAATAGAAAGGTACCGTTATGCTGTGTATAAACGTACTGATAAGAATGGCAGAAATTAGTTTGGACTGGCAAACTCTCAATAAAAAGCAGGTAGTTATCTGGATAAACAACTTAATTGAGCGAGTAAAAAATGAAATAATAATTGCTTCTCGATTGTGTATGCGATATATTGCATATAAGAATAATTGTAATGAGGATGAAAACAATGCCAATTCCTAAAGGTTTTTCCTTACCCGTCCGTATGTCCGCAAAAGAAAGAGCGTTTTCTCAGATTCAGCGATGGATTATTGATGGAACACTGCAACCTGGTGAAAAGCTTATTGATGCGGAAATGGCTGAATCGCTTGGAGTCAGCCGGACCCCGATTCGGGAGGCATTTCAGTTACTTGAAGTTCAAGGCCTCGTGTCTATGCATCCGGGAAAAGAAACAAAAGTAACGAATATTGAGAAAAACGATATTTTTAAGATGTATTCAACGATGGCTGCTCTTCAGGCATTGGCTGCTGAAATCACCGCCAACATTATTGTTCCAGAACAGATCGAGAAACTAAGATCAATCAATTTGGAATTTGCAACTTCCATTAAAAATGGCCAAGTGTATCACGCTATGGAGGTGGATGAGTTATTTCATAATTATATTGTGGAGCTCTCAGATAATCCTTATGTGGCCACATTTAATGCCTCTCTCCAGATTCACATTAGGCGATTTAAATATGTGTTTTTAAAACAACCTATTACCGCTACACTTGCTTCAGTTGAAGAACATGATTTGATTATTGAAGCTTTTGAAGGAAAAAATAGCGACGATGCGCATGCAATAATGAAACAAAATTTTATTCGTCCGATGCAGGAGCTGAACGAAATACTTTGAAGTGGGGGTAAGGGACATGGAGAATAAAAAAGATCTTCGTATTCGAAGCGCGGTAATCAGTGAAGGAGCTAACCGGGTACCGAACAGAGCAATGCTGCGTGCAGTTGGTTTTCAAGATGAGGATTTTAAAAAGCCAATGATCGGAATAGCGAGTACGTGGAGTGAAGTAACGCCGTGTAATATGCACATCAATGATTTAGCGGTGCAAGCTAAGCAGGGCGCACGTAATAACGGCGGTGCTCCTCTAATTTTTAATACGATTACCGTTTCAGATGGGATTTCAATGGGGCATGGCGGGATGTTGTTCTCGCTACCAAGTAGGGAAGCTATAGCTGATTCGATTGAAATTGTGACCGGGGCCGAGCGTTTTGACGGCATTGTTGCAATCGGTGGTTGTGACAAGAATACGCCTGCATGTTTGATGGCTATTGGACGGATGAACATTCCTTCCGTTTATGTATATGGAGGAACCATTCAACCTGGTAATCTCGACGGTAAAAAAGTGGATATCGTTTCCGCTTTTGAAGCCGTTGGTCAATATCAAGATGGAAAAATGACAGATGAACAGCTGCATAAGGTCGAATGTAGTGTTTGCCCGGGTCCAGGGGCTTGCGGGGGCATGTATACCGCTAATACGATGGCCGCAGCTGCAGAAGCAATGGGTATGTGTTTGCCTGGTTCTTCTTCGACATCAGCTATCTCAGCGGATAAAGCATTGGAATGCGAAGCAGCCGGTAAGCAGGTCATCTCACTTCTTGAACAGGAAATCTACCCAAGAGACATTATGACGAAGAAAGCATTTGAGAATGCGATCACCGTTGTTATGGCACTAGGGGGGTCAACCAACGCATTTCTCCATCTGCTAGCTATTGCGCACTCCGTAGAAGTGGATTTAACCTTGGATGATTTTGAGCGTATTCGCTTGCGTGTTCCTCATTTGGCAGATATGAAGCCGAGTGGCCAATATGTGATGCAGGATTTGAACGATATTGGCGGTGTTTCAGGAGTAATGAAGCTATTGCTCGCTGAAGGATTGCTTCATGGGGATTGCCTTACTGTAACGGGTAAAACGTTGGCGGAAAATTTGGCGGAAGCTGCTCCACTTCAAAATGATCAAGAGATTATACGACCACTCGATAATCCGCTTAAGCCAGATGGACCACTGGTTGTGCTTCGAGGAAACCTCGCTCCTGAAGGCGCTGTTGCCAAAATGTCAGGCATGAAGATACAGCAGTTTTCCGGCCCGACAAAGGTGTACGATAGCGAAGATGAAGCGACAGAAGCGATCATGAACGATGAGATTAAAGAAGGAGACGTATTGGTCATACGCTACTGTGGTCCTAAGGGTGGACCTGGTATGCCTGAGATGCTTTCCGTTACAGCACTCATCGTAGGAAAAGGACTGGGCGGGAAAGTTGCTCTCATAACAGATGGTAGATTTTCAGGCGGCTCGCATGGATTTGTAGTCGGTCATGTATCACCTGAAGCACAAGTAGGTGGACCAATCTCTTTGCTCAAAAATGGTGATATTATTACCATTAACAGTGACATTCAGGAAATTAAGGTTGAGGTGTCAGAAGAAGAGTTAGCTGCTCGAGCGCAAGCGTGGGTACAACCTCCACTGAAAGTAAAATCCGGTGTACTCGGCAAATATGCCAAATTAGTTTCCTCTGCTTCAAGAGGTGCAGTAACAGATTTGATGGAATAGACAAATAAACATTGATGCTGCATATAAAACGGGAAGCTGCTATAACGAATGGATGAAGAAACGTTAAGTAAAGATTAAATTTTTAAGCCCCCGCTATTTTCATCATTTGAAAATTAACGGGGTTTTTTTTGTGGTGAAGTTAATGAATTTCATCGGGAACCCATCATCATTGAACATCCATATATTAGTCGTTTCCAGGTTGAGTCATTCATAAAATCCTTCAGTAGATTTTCTCAAACTGCTGAATTGATCCAGATCATGCCCAAACCAGACTTGGGAATTCGTGCGGGCAGCCAAAGTACGAATTTTCTCTACTGTGTTTCGATAGCCGATCAAATCATAAATTATACCAGGTGGCTTGACCGGAGGACCAAAACTTTCCGCAGTATAGATGGCATCGGAAGCTAGAATGATTCCGCCGGTTTCTGGCATGTCGATCTGGAGACCTAACATTCCCCATGCATGGCCGCTTCCGAAATTCAAGATTTTGATTCCATCCACAAGATCCAAATTGTCTTCTCCCGGTTTGATCGTTTTCCATTGCAGCTGTTTTTTGATCCATGCGTCAATATCAGCCCACACATAGGCCCCTTCTTTTTCATTGCGGGCGTAGGTCTGCAGTGCTCCGGTAAACTCATCCTCATGGACGATAATGGTCGCGTTCGTGAATAATTCGAGGCATCCTGCATGGTCCAGGTGCAAGTGGGAGGCAACAACATACTTGATGTCCTCGGGTCTAACCTTAAGCTGCTCCAATCGGTTATGCAGGTAACATTCCTCGCTTGCCACCCATGGAGACGACAGTTGGGTCGATTGTGCCCATCGCCCTTGAGCGCCCATTGAGTTTGGGTTGCAGGCTGTATCAAACAAGATTTTCCCCTCAGGATGATCAATCAATACCGTATAAATTGGAAACTCCACAAATTGTGTCTGGGCATTCGGATTATTAATTGTTGCTGGATTATGCATGGAGATGATCCAATTTTTATCCATGCTCATTCGACCGTTATCCAATACATAAAGCTTGGGATGCATCTTAATAATATTTGTCATGTTTAATTACCTACCTTTCGAAGTAATCCAGTACAAGGTAACCCCATTTGGGAGCTCATCTTCTTACTCTTGGGACACCCGGATTCGCCCTTAAGTGGTGTCTTTGCTATGACAGATCTAGTTCAAGCTGTTCAGTACTGGTATAGACATACAGTAATACAAAAAATACAATGATATAAGTAGGCACTTTAAAGTGTCCTTGGAACTTCATAGAGCACTAGGAGGGAAACGATTTGGTACATTCATCCACAACTAAACAATCTGATATTTCGTTATCCAATTGCGGCTATAGCAAGGTTCTTGACATTATCTCTAACAAGTGGACTGCACTTGTTATATATGCCATGGAAAACGGTAAAATCAGATATGGAGAAATGCTACGGAGGGTTGAAGGGATATCTAAAAAAATGCTTACCCAGACGGTACGCAAGCTGGAACGTGATGGATTGGTCCAACGACACATTACTCCTACAGTACCTCCAAGTGTGGAATATTCTCTAACAACATTAGGGGAGACATTGCTCAAACCGATGAAAGAGTTAAGGCAGTGGGGAAGAGAACATTATACTCAAGTTGTAGAAGCGCGAGTTCAGTATGACGTTGCCTATACTACGGTTCCACATGAAGCCGACAGATAAATTGATGGACTTTACAGTACTTGAAGTATCACGTTGTAGTAACGTAGTTTTGGATAGCCGCTAGGCCTTGGAAGACTCATTGAAGAGGCTGAAAACGGACTATTTCAATTTGCCTAACGAGCACCGCATTATCCGGCCATGCCGAGATTCTTGAAGGGGAGCTGCCATATGGGCCGAAAATTACCCCGTATCGTTCTAATCTCCGCCTCTGGCATTGGTCCTCAGAAGATTTCATTCCTGTTTAAGGCAATGCCGTTCTTGCTTTTAGGTGAGAAAGGAAGAGATAAGGTTTCTCGTCTCGTGTATAGCAATCAGACAATTCCGAAAGAGGCAGCTGATAATGTCAAGATTATTGCGCGCCACTTTCACTTTCGCACTGAGTCTATACCCATCTTTACGGATAGCGAACTTAGTAGTTTGACGATGCCTATTTTGTTAATTGCTGGCGAAAAAGATGTGATGCTTGATTCCAGAAAATCAATAGATAGACTTTCCAGGTTACTGCCTGATGCAAATGTCAAACTTCTTCCTGATCATGGTCATGTTATTATAAATCAAGCTAAACATATATTTCCGTTTCTGTTAAATGGATATTGATCGATTAGATCTTTATCATTGGACTTAATTGGGTGAATACAGCTATGATCAGCACAGTGGATGTAGCAGTGGTCAGTGCGGTTAGTACCAATGATTCAAATGTTGAAAATATCCAATCTTTTTTGTTTGAAGCTTGAAACAGTATATTACTTTAAAGAGATCGATAGTTTAATAAAACAAAGCCAGTCTAACACTTTATTTTTGTGTCTTGACTGGCTTTTTGTATGGAAGGATTGAATAGTCTTATACTTTATTTTGGTTTGAACAATTACAAATGAGAAGAATCATATAACCGTATTGGACAAGAAAATGTTCCTATTTTCGATTAATTAAAAAAGGGGAAATTAGACTCAATTTAGCTGTTGAGTACAAGTGTAGAATGACATAAATTCGCCAACCAAGAAATCCCTTATAGAACAAGGTTTTTTTAATTTTTGGTAGGGAACTTTGTGTCAATTTCTAATGACATAAAGTTCCCTACCTCGCTGGAATTTGACATGAAGTTCCCAACTACCCTGGAGAAGAAGAATTAATTTGTGAAGCAGCAATAAGGTTTACTTTTAATTCTATTGAGGCATATGACTAAAAGAGGAGCGATAGCTCATAAAATAAGAACAAGCGCAGCCGGTCATTTTGATCGGCTGTTTTTCAATACATCTAAATTTTTATCTACTCCTAGCACCCTTCATGAAATGATTAATTTCAAGAAATCTAAAGGTATCATAAAAGGAGCATATAAGTTTCTGGTAAATGGTTATTTTCGAACTAACATATATTACTCGTTTGTCTGCATCAATCAAAGAAAAAATGAAGATGATTCGCTCTAATGAAAAATTAGCTCCTTATTGCGTAGTTCTCACCATAAAATAACATATTATTTTTCCAAAAAAGAAACCATTTTACCATATATTCAAGCTCATTTATTCTACTCTTAAAAAGTAACCGATTTCATAACCTATATTTATCAACGGAGGAGAGTAAATGGAGCGAAATTTGAAAGAAATAATCAGTCAGATGACATTGGAGGAAAAAGCTGAACTCTGCTCGGGTAAAGATTTCTGGAATACCAAATCAATGGATGCTCTAGGGATTCCTTCGATCATGATGACAGATGGCCCACATGGGCTTAGAAAACAAGAGGGGAGCGCGGATCACTTAGGCTTAAACAAAAGTGTACCGGCTACCTGTTTCCCATCCGGAAGCGGACTCGCCTCTTCGTGGAATCGTGAACTTGTCCATAAGATGGGGATAGCAATCGGACAAGAAGCGGTAGCGGCCGATGTTTCCGTTGTTTTGGGTCCCGGTGTGAATATCAAGCGATCCCCGCTATGCGGTAGAAATTTTGAATATTATTCAGAAGACCCCTATTTATCCGGTACATTGGCAGCAAGCTATATTCAAGGCGTACAAAGCCAAGGGGTAGGGACTTCCATTAAACATTTCGCAGTTAACAATCAAGAATACAAGCGGATGTCGGTTGATGCAGTGGTCGATGAACGGACATTACGGGAAATTTATTTAGCCAGCTTTGAGTATGCAGTGAAGGAGGGAAAGCCATGGACTGTCATGGCAGCGTATAACAAAGTAAATGGTGATTTTTGTTCCGAAAACAGCCGGTTGCTGACTGATATTCTCCGTGAAGAATGGGGGTTCGAAGGCGTAGTAGTGTCCGATTGGGGAGCGGTCAATGAGCGGCATCATGGACTAGCCGCCGGACTGGATCTTGAGATGCCTTCCAGCAACGGGATAGGATGCAAAAAAATTATAGAAGCTGTTCATTCGGGCGAGCTGAGCGAAGAGGTGCTGGACCAGTCAGTGGAGAGGATTTTGTCACTTGTATTCAAAGCTGTAAATAGCCCGCAGGAGCAAAAAGTCGTTGATATGGATTCACAACACCAACTGGCTAGAGAAATTGCGAGAGAGTGCATGGTTCTTCTTAAGAATGAAAACGGCATTCTTCCTCTAAAAACCGAAGATTCCATTGCAGTGATCGGTGCATTTGCCCAAAAACCACGTTATCAGGGCGGCGGAAGTTCACATATCATGCCGACGAATCTGGATAATATCTATGAAGAAATTCTTAAAACAGCTAGTGCTAAGGCGAATATTTCGTATGCAGCCGGTTATTCCCTGGATAAGGACGGGGTAGACAAAGAGTTGATCCAGGAGGCAGTGGAGGCTGCAAGAAAGGTGAAAGTTGCGGTTATTTTTGCAGGATTGCCCGAACGCTATGAGTCCGAGGGGTTTGATCGGAAACATCTTCAATTGCCAGAAAGTCATATTGCTATGATTGAAGCAGTTACGGAGGTTCAAGAAAATGTTGTTGTCGTACTGAGCAATGGCGGACCACTTGAAATGCCTTGGCTAGATAAGGTTAAGGCCGTATTGGAGGCATACCTGGGAGGACAGGCGTTGGGCGGAGCGATCGTTGATATCCTCTTTGGGAATGTGAGTCCAAGTGGAAAGCTGGCGGAGACCTTTCCTGAAAAACTGATTCACAATCCATCGTACTTGAATTTTCCCGGAGACGGTGAGACGGCTGAATATCGAGAAGGTATTTTTACGGGCTACCGTCATTACGATACAAGAGATGTTAAGCCCTTATTCCCGTTTGGCTTCGGTTTGAGCTACACCCAATTTGAATATAGTGATCTAGAGGTTAGTCATAAACAGATCAAAGATACCAGTATTTTAACGGTTACGGCAAAAATCAAAAATACGGGGAAAATGGCAGGTAAGGAAGTCGTTCAGCTTTATGTACGTGATGTGGAATCAACGGTCCCGCGTCCACTTCAGGAACTGAAGGGATATATGAAAGTTTCACTTCAGCCGGGGGAAGAGACGGCAGTACATTTTGATCTGGACAAAAGAGCATTTGCTTACTACGATGTTAAGCTGAAAGACTGGCACGTTGAGACAGGGAAATTCGACATCCTGGTTGGGAAATCGTCTAGAGTGATTGAACTTGTTGAAACTGTTGAGGTAGAATCCAGCGTTATTCAAATAAAAACAATAACCAGACATTCTACTTTTGGTGAGCTGTTGCAACATCCTGTCGGAGCTGAAATTATGGGAACACTGGGACAGTATGACGGGAATGAGGCTGGACTCGGCGAGGGAATGCAGGAAATGATTTTAGGTACTACACTGCACAATGCCGCACTGATGAGCAACGGACAATTCACGGAAGAAACACTACAGAACATTCTTACCGCCGTAAACAGTTGAATTACGAAGAATTTGAGTAAGCCCGACATTGTTCGGGCTTATTCTTCTCTTAAATATTTTGTCTGCTGGTATTGTTTAGGAGTGATCCCTGTATGTTTTTTGAATATTTTGGTGAAATAGCTCTGATCCGTAAAACTCAAAATTGACCCGATTTCAGAGAGTGGAGTGTTCGTAAATTGAATCATATGTGTTGCTTCCTCAATTTTGATCTGCTGAATATATTCATTAACGGGAACCCCAACTTCCTTTTTAAAGAGCACAGACAAATAGTTGGGGCTAATTCCGGCATTCTCGGCTATTTCTTCGTGTGTAATTTTGGAATACCGATGGTTATAAATATAATTTTTGCAAAGTGTTACGATTTTGGAATGCTGCGTTTCTTTTACATGTGACACTTTCTCGGTTAAAGAAAAAAATGCTTCCAAACAACAGTGGTCGATTTCTTTATCGTTCCGAAGATCCTCAAGGCGCTGTATGTAAAGATCACTGACCGAAAAAGCAATCTCCGAGTAGAGTCCACCGTCAATCGCAGCTCTGGCTGCAAGAGCTATACCGATGATGCCAAGATTCTTTTTAGAACGGATATGACTTGATTTGGACAAGACGCCCGTGTTTTCATGACCAAGTTGTGTAAAATGTTTGAGCGCTTCTATTTTACCTTCCTTGACGATCGTTAACAATTTCTTTTCATCCAATGGATTATGATGTGCGGCTTCATCATAGTTTTTTGGAGAATGAATGGATTCGAGTATATTTTTTTCCTTGATCTGCATGTCGCGCAAATAGTCTTGTACGACAGCATCAGCTTCGATCAATTCTTGGTTAAACATTTGGTTCATTAAAATTGCTATGTTGATCAGTTTCTCATGGGGTACGACAGGAATAGACTGATAATAATGGAAAACCTGTTCCCGGTTAGCAAAGAGATGTATGTCATTGATCAGCCCGGTTATTTTATACTCATTCAAAGTAAATGGAAGGGAAGGTCCTAAAATGATGGTTCCCTCATAGTGCACTTCGTTCCCAATGCGAATTAGAATGTAGTTCTCAAAAAACATCGTTCTTACAACAGAAGGACTTTCTCTGAATACGGATGGATTAAACCCCAACAAGGTAAAAAAGAATTGTTTGTCATTGCTATACAGCGGATTAAGAATGCGATCACCCAACATTTCGAATATAACCTCTCCAGTAGAGCTCACAAAAAAGATGGACATATCAAAAAGTTCTGCGATGAGTTGACATTGACGTTTTAAATCCATTTTGTGTTTGGCACCTTCTTTATTTTTCATATGATATCAAAATTATAAAATTACAATCATATTACCATATTGTATACGGAAAATTCATTATGATATGTATAGTAAGCGCTGACATTTTGAGATCTGATCTATGCTGAAAGGTGGTTCATTTATGAAATTAAAAGATTTTCGAATTGAATACATGCAAAATCCCATTGGGCTGGACACAAAGAAACCAAGATTCTCATGGAAAATAGAATCCACTGAGCAGAGTGTAATGCAATCCGCTTACCGAATAACGGTAAGACAAGATCTCCAGAGCGTCTGGGATTCTGGAAAAAGAGTAGCGGATACCTCCGTTTTAGTGGAATATGCTGGTCCTGGACTACAAGCCTTGACCTTATATCAGGTTCAAATCGAAGTTTGGGATAACAAAGATAATCATGCGACCATTGAAGGGTATTTTGAGACCGGGTTACTGGAGGGCAGGAACTTTCAGGCAGAGTGGATTACACATCCGTTTCCGAAGGATGAAACTGCTCCTCCCGTTTTCTCCAAAGAATTCACCGTTCAAAAGGAAATTCAGCAAGCACGTATCTACTCGACTTCCCTCGGTGTCTATGAAATTGCGATCAATGGAACAAGAGTAGGAGAAAACTACTTTGCACCTGGATGGACGAATTACAATGAGCGCTTGCAGTATCAGACTTACCGTTTGGACGGGATGCTGGAGACTCAGAATAAAATAGAGATTACGGTGGGGAATGGCTGGTACAAGGGGATCTTTGGTTTCACATGTACGCCAAACCACTACGGGGACAGAGTCGCTGCACTCGCGGAAATTCATATTATTTATACGGATGGGACAAAAGACATCATTGCAACCGACAAAACCTGGCAGGTTACTACCGGCCCCATCCGTTTAAGTGAAATCTACATGGGCGAGACTTATGATTCTTGTTTTAATGAAAGTCAATTTTTAAATGTGGAAACAGCCTCTTTCGATAAAAATCGCCTTGTCGCTCAGGAAAATGAGCCTGTCAAAATTACAAAAAAACTTCCTGCACTTCAGTTGATTACAACCCCTAATGGAGAATACGTCATTGATTTCGGGCAGATTCTTACCGGGTTTATAGAACTCCGAACCAAAGGACGAAAAGGTCAAATGATAACCATACGTCATGCTGAAGTCCTTGATAAAGATGGAAATTTTTATCCGGACACTTTAAGGCAAGCGGTATCGATTGATCGATTGATCTGTAACGGTAGAGAACAAATATACAGCCCTCATTTCACATTTCACGGATTTCGATATATCGCCATTGAAGGCCTGAATGAGATTCGGCTTGATGATTTCACGGCTTGTGTACTGCACTCATGTTTGGAGGAAACAGGAAGTTTCTTAACTTCAAATGAAATGGTGAACCAATTGCAAAGCAACATACAGTGGAGCCAAAGAGGCAATTTTCTTGATATACCAACAGACTGTCCTCAAAGAGACGAGCGTCTAGGATGGACAGGAGATGCACAAGTATTTGCCGGCACCGCCGCGTTCAATATGAATGTTGCTTCCTTCTTTAAAAAATGGCTGCGCGATCTGGCCTCTGAACAAACCGAGGAATATGGAGTTCCCCATGTCATCCCTAACATTCTTGGAGATCAGGAAGGTGCTGCTGCCTGGAGTGATGCCGCTGTAATTGTTCCTTGGGTTATGTATCAAACTTATGGAGATACTCGACTATTGGAAGAACAGTACGACAGCATGAAGGGATGGGTCGATTATATATCTGCACGTTGTGGAACCAATGGGCTGTGGCAGAGCGGTTATCAATACGGAGACTGGCTAGGATTAGACAAAGAGGAATTTAGTAACGAAAGAACAGGGGCTACAGATATTTATCTGGTGGCTAACGCGTACTATGCATATTCGACTGAACTGGTTGCAAAGGCAGCCAAATTGCTGATGAAAACAAAAGATGCCGTCCGGTATGAGGAACTGCACCACCAGATTAAAAAAGCCTTCAATGCAGAATATATTTCTGCAACTGGCAGACTGGTCAGCGAAACTCAAACGGCCTGCGTATTAGCTCTACATTTCAATCTGGCTGAAGAACAGTACAGGGATCGGATCCGCAAGACGCTTGAGAACAATATTGCGAAGCATAAAAATCATCTCACCACAGGGTTTGTCGGGACTCCATATCTGTGCCATGCTTTATCTGACAATGATTTGCACGAGCTTGCCGGCACCTTGTTATTAAAAGAAGATTTCCCCTCCTGGCTGTACGCCGTAAAAAAAGGGGCTACAACGATCTGGGAACGGTGGAACTCCATTCTGCCCAATGGAGACTTCGATACATCAGGTATGAACTCATTAAATCATTATGCTTATGGTTCCATCGGCGAATGGATGTATAGAAAACTTGCGGGCATTAATCCAATTGAAGCAGGTTATAAGAAAATTTTAATTAAACCTCAATTCATCCGAGGAATCAATTCGGTAGAAGCTGCCTTTGATTCGGTCTACGGAGAGATAAAAAGCTCCTGGTCATGCAGGGCGGGTAAAATTACTGTTAATGTAACCGTACCGGTAAATACGACAGCAGTTATTGTACTACCGGAGAAACCTGAGCTTGTGGAGGTTGGTTCCGGATCGTACAGCTTTGAGTATGCTACGCAAACTAATCTGGAAAGAGAACGCTATACGATGGATTCCACACTTAAAGAGATTGTGGAAGAGCCCGTAGCATTTCAAATGCTAAACGAATATGCGCCCGGTATGCTGGACCACCCGATGATCCAGTACGCTTATGATTTATCAGTAAGCGAAATGTTGGCCAACACTCCTGAGGAGACCGAACAATTATTCAGAAAAGTCTTGCAAACGTTGAACGCTTCCAAGGCGTAAGAGAGACGATACAACATAAATGTATGGCGCTGCAGAATACCGGCAGTGCCATTTTGCGTTTACATAGGATATTCAGATGTAATAAAAAAACAAAATAAAAGCGCATAAAAAATATTGAATCCCGAAATGAAATTACTAAAAATGAAATGAAGTTACCATATTTATACCCTTAGGAGGAATAAAATAATGTTTGAAAGCGGTAACATGAGGCGAAAGTAATAAGGGGGAAAAGCAATGAAGACAGAGCAGGATATCTTTAATCCACCAGTTGTAAAAACGAATAAAAAGTCTAGAGAGTTAGGTCTGGATGCCCAAGGAATTCAAAAAACAATGAGGCCATACCACTACCTGGGAGACGGAGCAGCGCAGATTGCCTTAAACTCCATCAATGGATTGATCGGGATGTTAACTTATTTTTATACAGATAAGGTAGGTATTGCTGCTGCAACGGTAGGCACGATTATGCTCATCACCAAATTTATTAATGCAATTGCGGATTTAATCATGGGCAGAGTAGTTGATTCAACGAAATCCAAATATGGAAAGGCCCGGCCATGGATTCTATGGATGGCTCTACCAGCAATGGCCTCTATCGTATTACTGTTCACAGTGCCTGCCGAAGCATCAACAACTGTAAAAACCAGTTATGCTTTAGCTACAGTAGCCTTTGCGTCAGCCATTGTGTATACGGGCATTGCGATCCCTTACGGAAGCTTGATGGCTATACGAACCAGAAGTGTAGAGGAACGTGGCAAAATGGGCCTTACCCGTACCATCTTTGGATATATTATAGGCATGATTATTTCTATCGCATTAATACCAGTGACCAATATGCTTGGAGGTAATCAATCCGCATGGATCATGGTTGCCGTTGTGCTAGGGATCGTTTCCTTCATTGCATTGGTTCTGACATTCCTCGCTTCCAAAGAAAACAATAGTGGTGTAAGTGTAGTAGAGAGCGATAACGTCCCTTTTTGGGAAAGTATACAGATCTTATTCAAAAACAAATACTGGGTCATCATGCTGTTTGCTCAATTATTAATTAATATGATGTATACGCTAAACGGATCAACAGGGATTTATTACACAAAGTATATTCTTGGGAATGAAGATTTGATAGGAATCATGGGGGCGGTTGGATTGGTTCCGGTATTCTTAGGTTTTGTGATGGTAGGGCCTATGATCAAAAAATTTGGACTTGCAAAAACAGCGCGGATTGGTATGATTTTCGGCATCGTTGCATCACTTATTCGTTGCTTTATGCCATATGACTTTATTGCAGCTTTAGTACTCGGCGGAATCTCAACACTGGCAACAATTCCAATGATGGCTGTCGGAGGGGTTTTGGTGAACAACACAGTAGAATATGGTGAATGGAAGACTGGTAAGCGGTTAGTCGGGATGGTCAACAGCGCCAACAGCTTTGGCGTGAAAATTGGTATGGGCCTGGCAGCTGCAATGATTGGTTGGATTTTGGCAATGGGTAACTATGACGGGGCTTTAGCAACGCAGGCGGATTCAGCGATTACAAGCATTCTGGTATTAACGGTATATCTACCTTTGGTAATATTCGTCCTTACGTACATTTGTCTGCGCAAGTATGACCTGGATGAGAAATATCCTCAAATTGTGAGGGAATTGGAAGAACGTCGTAATTCTTAAGAGGATTTATTTAATATTCCCCCCCTTGAAGATCGTAAGAACATGTTAGATAGCAAAAATTGTGACCGTACTGCCCGAACCAAGTTCATAAGAAGAAATCAGGGTGAAAGCAGTACGGCATGCTAAGCCAGATCCATAAATAACATCAATCATAATTCGAAGAATTCAGGTTTAAAGGTGGTCTCAACATGAACATTCGCAATAAAATGATACTTTCTTTTGGTACAGTCATTCTATTGTACATCATCGGGCTTTCTTATCAAAACTATAACAGTACGATTCAAATTGAAAAATTGAACGAGATGAAGCAGGTGACATTGAGTTCCACTTTGGCAGCACAAGAACTTCAGCAAACGCTGACGGATTATCAAATCCAGATGATGCTGCCTGCGATCGGTTACGCTTCTCAGGAGTCTGTACAGACAAACACACGAGCCCTGTTAGACAAATTTAATTCGCTTCTTCGGGAGTACGCATCGCTTAATCCAAGTGTTTCTGTAACAATAGATCAAATTAAAACAGCTTATTCTGCATACATAGAACAAGGAAACATTGGTGCGGGGGAGCAGCTAAACAAGCTTATCCTTGACTTGAAAGAAAATAATGTGAACCAGATCAACAGTACTGGTTGAGACACTGATCTCCGATAATCAGAGGACAAATCAGCAAGCTTATTATTTTCAGATCGGAGTGGCCATTTTTGTTATTATACTTTCACTCTGGTTGTCCAACTCTCTTGTTCGACCTATTCACCGGCTGGTAGAGGGAGCTGGTGTGATTAGCAAAGGGGATCTGAGTCAACCTGTGCGTAAGCAATCCCGTGATGAGATTGGCAGGTTGGCATCCATGTTTGAGGTTATGAGGTTAGGCCTTTCGCGGTTTATCCATTCGGCTCAAAATACATCCAATCTGGTTGCTTCCTCCAGTCTCGTTCTTTCGAATCATATGGAAAGCTCAGTAGTTTCCATGCAGAGCATTACAGCTTCTGCCAAAAAAGTATCGTCGGGAGCCCATGCGCAAATGAAATCAACAGAGGAAACAGCCTATGCCATGCTAGAAGTGGCCAAAGGAATTGCATTGATTAGCGAATCCAATAACGAGGCTGCTCACCTTTCTTCAACTACGGAGCAAAAAGCAAGAAGGGGATTGCATCAGCTGTCCAATGTACAGTCCCGCATGGATCAGTTAAACACAACAATGGAGGTCATTATGAATTCCGTAGGTACCTTGGAGCAGCATTCTGTTACGATTCATCAGATCGTTGAACTGATTGCGGGTGTTGCTCGCCAAACGGATCTGCTTGCACTTAATGCCGGAATTGAAGCTGCAAGATCATGTGAGCAAGGAAAAGGCTTCGGGGTAGTCGCACAGGAGATTCGGCTGCTTGCAGACCAGACGCGCAACTCGTTAACCCACATTTCTCAAGTCATTACGAGTATTCAGACGGATACGTTATCCACTGTAAGTGCGGTCGATCAGGGCAAAGAGGGGTTGAATCTGACTTTATCGGCCTTAAAGGAAGCAGGCACTGCTTTTACAGTGATTACAAATTCTGCGGCAGAGATTGCTGGGCAAATCGAAGAGATTTCTTCTGCTTCTGAACAACTGTCTGCCAGTTCTGAACATGTCAGTGCATCCATCGATCAACTTACTGTCATCGCGCAAGGAGCTTTCGAAGAGAGTAGTGCCATGGTACATGCGGTTGAGCAGCAAATGTCCATTGTGAGCGAGGTGCAGCAATCTACAAGTGAGATGAGAAATTCAGTTTTGGACATGCAGCAACATATCTCACTTTATCGAGTATAACTAGTTTTTTATGAAACAGATGACTGTTGAATTTATGGTATTAATTGAAGTTATTTGAAAGAAGACCCTTAAAAATGATAGTCTATATATTGTATTGATATCGATACTATCATTTTTAGGAGGCGTTCCGATGTTTACCGATGAAAATCAAGGTCATTCCAAGTCCAAAGTTGATTTTATGGATCATGCTTTCATTCAACAACCGTTCCCGGTCTACGAAACGTTGCGAACTGAAGAGCCTGTTCATCGTCTTTTGCTGCCAAGCGGGCATGTTGCCTGGATGGTTACCCGATATGAGGATGCCGTCAAAATTTTGCAGGATAGCCGCTTTGTAACCGGAGTGCTCGATAACAGTAACGATGACATGCGCGGGGCTCTTCCTCCGCATCAGGCGATTATCTCTCGGAATCTGATCAGTGTTGGTCCCGAAGATCATCGTCGACTGCGACGCTTGATCCAGAAGGCATTTACTCCTCGCATGATTGAGAGGCTGCGGGGACGGATTGTTGAAATAAGTGATGAGTTGCTGGACAGGATTCAGGCAGGCAACACTCGGGATTTTGATTTGATCGAGGACTATGCCTTCCCGCTGCCCATTATTGTTATCTGTGAAATGCTAGGCGTTCCGCTAAAGGATCAAGACAAATTCAGAGCCTGGTCCAACACCATTATGGAGGGTGTCAGCAATCCGCAGATGAATCAGGAGAGCGATGAAGTGATGAAGGCTTTTGTGGATTACTTACAAGCACTGATCACAGAGCGGCGCAACCATAGTCAACAGGACCTTATCAGTGATCTCATCAGCATCGAGGAAGAGGGGGATAAACTTTCAGAGCAGGAGTTGTATGCACTTGTGTTCGTACTCATTATTGCAGGCCATGAAACGACAGTGAATTTGATAGGGAACGGCATGCTGGCGTTGCTTGAACATCCCGAGCAGAAGCAAATACTTATGGATGATCCGGAACTAATACAAGCGGCGGTTGAGGAAGTGCTTCGATTTAATGGGCCGGCTGAAATTAGCAATGTTCGCTGGGCCACGGAAAATGTTGAGTTCCAAGGAATACAAATTCGCCCAGGAGATATGATGCTTGTCGCGTTATCGTCAGCGAATCGGGATTCCAGTCAATATGAGGAAGCAGATACGTTTAACATTACTCGTAAAGTCAATGACCACATTGCTTTTGGCAAAGGGATTCACTATTGTCTTGGTGCTCCACTTGCGAGACTTGAAGGCGAGATTGCGATTAACGCTTTGCTTCGCCGGCTGCCGGAGATTCGATTAAATACAGATATGCAATTGCTGGAGTGGAGACCGGGTATGATTATCCGTGGGCTCAAGGCTTTTCCGGTCGTATTTTAAACTGAGCTATATTCAAAAACTCAGGAATGGTAATTTAGCCTATTAAGTCAATGTGCTACCTTTGAGGAGGTTCCATGCAAACAACAACGATAAAATTGACAAACCCAGGTGTTGAATTAAAAGGATATGTATTAGATCCTTCGAAAGAAATGCCTAATGCTCAAATACGCCCAGCGGTTCTTATTTTTCCGGGTGGCGCTTATCGGGCATGCTCTGAGCGGGAAGGCGAACCGGTTGCGATGGCTTTTCTTGCTGAAGGCTACCATGCATTTACGTTGAAATACTCGATTAATGAACATGCTGCCTTCCCTAAGCCTCTCAACGATGCGGAGGAAGCACTTGAATTGATTCGGGAGAATAGCTCAGGCTGGGGCATAGATCCAGACAAAATTGCTGTTTGCGGTTTCTCCGCTGGTGGGCATCTGGCTGCTGCACTGGGCACGATGGGTCGCATACGTCCCAATGGGTTGATTCTCGGCTATCCTTGTATTGAGGATACCATCAGTGACATATTGCCTGCTCCTGTTCCAGGCGTAGACAAGAAAGTCGATGAACGGACACCGCCCGCCTTTATATTTCATACTTTTGAGGACCAGCTGGTTCCGGTTAAAAATGCGCTTGCTTTTGCCAATGCGCTGGACCTGGCGCGCATTCCCTTTGAGTTACACATCTTTCAGCGCGGAACACATGGATTGTCGTTGGCTAAGCCACATACTTCAGGTGGACTAAGAAGCATGGCAGAACCAGCTGTTGCACAATGGTTCCAGCTCTGCACAACATGGCTGAAAAACATATTTGGTGAATTTGTTGCTGACCGGGATCAACTATGGAATGAAAATATATCGGAGTACAGCTTGGACGTACAGCTCGGTGTATTGTGGAAAGATGAAGCTTGCCGTGAAAGAATTCAGGAAGCCATTCCGGCATTTCGGGAAGCTCCTCCCCAAGATGCCTTGGGAATTCCGCTGAGACTTATTCTGGAATACGCCCCGGACCTGTTGACAGACGAAGCGACGATAACATTAGACCATGAGTTAAAGCGTATTCCATTGAACTTCTAGGACAGACCGGATGGAAACAGTAACTTAAAGTCTGGAACGCATCCATAACAAAGTGGAGGGACTGAATCATGGGAAAACTGGAAGGTAGGGTTGCTATCATAACAGGTGCAGGAGGCGGACTGGGCAGTTATATCGCCTTGCGTCTGGCTGAAGAGGGTGCAATATTAATGTTAACTGATTTCAATAGCAAGTCGTTAAAGGAAACCGCTGCACGTTGTGAACATGCTGGGTTTTCCGTCACTGCTAAGACTGCTGATTTGTCAGATCCTAAGCAGATCAAATCGCTCGTTCAAGATACGATTGGGGAATTTCATACCATCGACATTTTGGTTAATTTGGCCATCGCCATTCGGACACCGCATTCCTTTTTGGAACATGAATTGGATACGCTTGATGAGAGCTACCGGACAGGGCTTGTATCGACTTGGCTTATGATGAAGGAAAGCTACCCGTACTTAAAGCAAGGTGGAGGTAAAATCATTAATTTCGGTTCAGGGGCAGGATATTATGGTCTTGAGGGGTACGCTGCTTATGCTGCCATTAAAGAAGGAATACGAGCATTATCGCGTGTTGTTGCTCGCGAGTGGGGAAAGGACAACATCAATGTAAATGTTATAAACCCTGGAGCGCTCACGGATGGTATTCATGCTCATCTGGATTCGCTGCCTGAAGATCAGCGGGATCCGCAGCTACTGGGGTTCATGCCAACTGCAATTGGCCGTTATGGGGAGGCTTATAAAGATATCGCTCCGGTCGTTGCTTTCTTGGCGAGTGAGGACGCCAGGCATATAACAGGTCAAACCTTTTTTGTTGACGGAGGCGCCATTATTAACGCATAAGTACAATGTTTATAAAAAGGCTAATTATATTTTTTTGGAAAAAATAAGTGTATATTAAGGGGATGAACCTGATGAGTTATGATGAGAACATTCAAATTGGTGCATTGTTGAACAACGCAGAATCATTTACTATATTGGAAAAGCACTTGCCGGAATTCGTGAAGGAACCGACCTTCAGAATGGCTTCTAACTTTACGTTGGATCAATTAGCTTCAATGCCTCAAGTAAATATTCCCTCGTCTATACTCCAGATCTTGAAGCAGGAGCTGGCTACCATAGACTTCGGATCAGAAGCTCAGAAGCAAGAAACCAGTGCGACGGCAGGAATCAAGGGAAGTATTTCCCTGGAAGGCAAGGTAATCGTTGTTACAGGAGCTGGCAGCGGAATAGGAAGAGCCAGTGCAGTGATTATGGGATCAAGAGGGGCAAAGCTTGTTTTGGTTGATTTCAATGCAGAGGCAGGGGAAGAAACATTAGAACTGGTTCGCCAAAATGGCGGCGAAGGTACTTTTGTACAAGCTGACGTATCTCAAGCCAGCGACGTTCAGAAGTATATTCAGAAAGCGTTGGAAGCCTACGGGAAAATTGACGTAGCATTCAATAACGCAGGCATACTCCAAAAATTCCAACGTTTCCAGGATATTTCTGAAGAAGAGTTCACACGGATCGTGAATGTGAACTTGAAAGGTGTCTTTCTAGGCATGAAATATGCTTTGCAGGTTATGGACAAGCAAGGATATGGGAATATTATTAATACTGCATCCACGACAGCGATTCGAGCTGAACACAGTTTGGCCGCGTACACGGCAAGCAAGCATGGAGTTGCAGGCTTGACCAAAGCGGCGGCAATTGAATATGTACGGAAAGGGATTCGTATTAATGCCATCTGTCCAGGTGGTGTAGCTACAACATTGACGGCTGCTGTTCCGCAATCACTGCAGGAGAGTGGTTACGTGCCTGAAGAGTTTCCGAATATGCGAATCGGGCGTTATGCAGAACCTGAGGAACTCGCCCAGATTGTTGCTTTTCTGGCATCCGATTATTCCAGTTATATGACAGGATCCATTATCCTTGCAGATGGTGGAATTACACTCTGATTATTCTCACTATATATCCTTGTAAAAGGTGGTCTCACTTCACGCGCTCACTCTTTAGCAAGCAGTTGGGAGAATGCCTTCATTAATCAAAAGAATAGTGTGCTTGTTGATTTATCACAAGCACACTATTCTTTTATGTTTTACAACAATATTTTAATGATCGGAAATGGGCAGCGTATGATCAGCCAATCCCATTCATTATTGAATACGATTCCCAAGATAAGTATTTTTATAACATAGACTTGGCTTTAACAAGCCTTAGCCAGAACTTTTCCCTTGGTTGTGCTTCCTGTATTGCAACGGAGAGAGGAGAAACATCTTTTTGAAGACCGTCTGAAAATGGCTTTGACTGGAGAAGCACAGATAACTGCTAATCTCGCTGATGGGTTTGTTCGTAAAAACAAGTAAATGTTGAGCTTCTTTCAGTTTACATTCAACGATAAATTGGTGAAGCGAAGTGCCGACGTTTTTTTTGAAGACAGCGGAAAGATAGGTTCGGCTATACCCAAACTGATGAGCCACATGAGTAGCCGTCAAAGGCTGGTTTACACTTTTGAATACATATTGAATGATTTTGCTCATGCTACCGTCTTCGGGGATGTTGTATTTAGCTTCCTGCACTCTTCGGGCAAAGTTAAAAATGGCTTCTTTAGCGAAATTCTGAATCGATTCTAAAGAAAGTAATTGTTCGATCTGTTGGATATAGAGATCCGATAATTGATAGGCGATCTCGGTATCCAGACCGCCACGAATCGCTGCTCTTGTAGCCAGTGTAATTGTTACAATATAAATGTTCTTGGCTTGGCGCAGGCTGTCGCTTGCAGTGATGCCTTCATGTGTCATGAACGGTTGCTCCAGAAAACGCCGCAAACCTACCTCGTTTCCGCATTCCACATAAGAACACATCTGGTTCTCGATCTCATAAGAATTGTTAAAATACAGGCTTTCTTTATTCTCGTAATTCCGTTCCGTCTGCACATAATTGATCCGCTCCATGGACTCTAGCTTAAGCAGGTCGAAATATTCCATTTCTTCGCCATTGACAAAATAATGAGTGCTGAGCAAATGGTTGAGAAACTGCTGCAGCTGCATAGGTGGAATCCATTTCAAAAAAGATTCAAATCGGGCTTCATCCGGCGTAGAGATGACGAACTCTTTCTTGATAATACGGAGTGTATCCTTTAAATAGGGAATCTGGCTAACAGGGCCAACAACAATGATTGTATCAGGGAAACAAGTAACTTTAATTGCACCGTAATAGGCAAAAAATGATGTGGACAAATAGGACACGTGTTCTTTGGAAGCAACGAGTTGAGTTGTATAGTCAAGTGGCGGAAGGGTTAGTGCATCCTGCACTGGATGGCTGCTTACACATTGATGATCAACGTATAAATACGTAGGAATTAGCGTGGATTGATATAAAAATTTCAATATTTTTTTAACATCTTCCAATTTAGCCGACATGTTCAGACAACCTCCATTACATATTGTTTTCAATAAATTCCGTACTTACCAAATCTACTTTGAAAGTAACAAAATACATCCAGAGCGTCAATCTAATTTAAATACAAATTCGAAATAAAGCGAACATATTTGAAATAATGGATGTTGTATTTTCGATACAATGAGTAGGAAAGCAATGAAGGGAGCAAGTCTATGCAGTCACTAGATCAAATCATTCAGGAAATGACCATTGAAGAAAAAGCTGCACTTATGGCAGGAGTAGATTTTTGGAAAACAAACCCGATTCCGAGATTATCGATACCATCTATTTATATGACCGATGGGCCTTGCGGTCTCCGAAAGCAGGGAGATCAAGCAGATCATTTGGGGTTGAACAAAAGCGAGGAAACGACTTCATTTCCAACCGGTGCTACGCTTGCAGCAGGCTGGAATCCGGAAAACGTTCGAAAAATGGGCGCCGCAATAGCTAAGGAGTGTCATCATTTTGGAGTAAATGTGTTGCTTGGGCCTGCGGTCAATATTAAACGAAATCCAAGATGCGGGCGGAACTTTGAATATTTCTCGGAAGATCCATTGGTTTCGGGCGTTTTGGGCAGCGCTTTTGTAGAAGGTGTCCAAAATGAGGGAATTGGCGTATCTTTGAAACACTTTGCTGTGAACAATAACGAGAATTACCGCTTTATGGGGGATTCCGTTGTTGATGAACGAGCCCTGCGCGAAATTTATTTGAAGGCTTTTGAAATGATTGTTAAACAAACCCGTCCGGTAACGGTTATGTGTGCATACAACAAAGTAAACGGCGTGTATTGTGCAGAGAACCATCATCTACTGACAGAAGTTCTTAGAGACGAATGGGGATTTGATGGCCTTGTTGTCAGCGACTGGGGGGCTGTTTCGGATCGGGTTGAAGGAATTAAGGCCGGTATGGATTTGGAGATGCCAGGCGATTGTGAATTTTTCAGAAAGAATATCATTGATGCCGCTTACAGTGGTGCATTGCCGATGGCTGACCTGGATCAAGCTGTAAAAAATGTGTTAACGCTTATCCAACGTACAAGCAACATCAATTATGGCATGTCGTTCGATAAAGATGCTCATCATAGCCTCTCTGGAGAAATAGCTGCGGACAGCGCGGTTTTAATGAAGAACGATGGTAGCTTGCCGCTTCAAAAAAACGGGAAATTTTTGGTGGTGGGTGACCTGTTCGAAAAAATGCGTTTCCAAGGCGCAGGCAGTTCACTGATTAATCCTGCACGACTCACTACATCCAAAGCAGCATTTGATTCGAGAAACATTGATTATGATTTTGTCAGAGGATATCGCGAATCAGAAATCCTCCCTGAAACGGATTATGAGAACGAGGCGCTCAAACGAGCTAAAAGCGCAGAGTGCATTCTGTTTTTTGGTGGACAAACAGACTATACCGAAAGCGAAGGTTATGATCGCGAGAAGATCACGCTTCCTGAAAATCAACGATCCCTGTTGAACCGCTTAAGCAAACTGAATAAAAAGATCATTTTTGTTATGTTTGGTGGCTCGCCTGTAGAACTGCCATTTGAGTCAGCGGTTAACGCAATTTTAAACATGTATCTTCCTGGACAAGCTGGTGGCGAGGCTGTAGCTCAACTATTGTTCGGTGAAAAAAATCCTTCGGGCAAACTCGCTGAGACTTGGGTAGAAACGTATTCAGATATACCATTTGGCGAAGAGTTTGTTCACCATAAAACTGAACTTTATAAGGAATCCATATTTGTCGGATATCGCTATTTCGATAGTCTTAAAGGAAGGGGAGTCAAGTTTCCTTTCGGACACGGATTGAGCTATACAACGTTTGAGTATTCCTCCCCGGAAATCGAAATGGGGTCCGAAAAGGTGACTGTTCGATGTCAGCTCACAAATACAGGAAGCATGGCAGGGAGTGAAGTCGTACAAGCTTACGTCTCAAATCTGCGATCAGAAGTGTTCAAACCGCTCAAAGAGCTTCGTGCTTTTACTAAAGTGTTCTTGAATCCAGGAGAAAGCAAAAAAGTTGAACTGAGTTTCAACAAAATGGATCTCGCCTATTTCCACGTCACGAAAAATGAATGGGTTCTTGAAAACGGAGATTACTCCATACTGATTGCTGCCTCAGTGGAGGACATTCGTTTGACGGCAGGTTTCTCTATTACGGATCAGCCTGTCATCCCAGGACCGTATCACTGTGATCAATTGCAGCACTATTTTTCTCCTGAACAACTGACATCAGCCACGTTGGAGGAGTTCGAGACTTTACTTGGAAGAAGCATCCATTATGCAAAAAGCGCTGTGAACCAACCTCGTTATACGATGGATTCCAGATTGGATGAACTAAAATCGTCATTTATTGGAAAAATATTCCATAACGCAGTCGTAGGAGTAGGAAAGAAGCAATTCAAACGGTCTCAGAAATTACCTGAAGGTCCCGAAAGAGATATGGAGCGCAAAAACGGGATGTTTTTAATGAAAATGATGCCAAACAACAGCATTCGTTCCATGTCGGTGTCCAGTACAGGACGCTTTAATTATCACATTGCTGCAGGATTAATCGAACTATTAAATGGCAGGGTGATTAAGGGGGTTAAACGTATGAGAACAAAAGACAACTTGCCGCCTTTGCCTGGAAGTCGAAAGTAGTTTTGGAAGCAACACCCAAGCATCTTAGATAAACCAAGGAGGATAATTCGAATGAGCAAAAAACGTGTGTTTATTACTGGTGCATCCGGAGGAATGGGCCAAGAAAGCCTGAAGAGAATGATCAAGGATAGTCACTTATATGACATAGTTACATTATGTCTGGATACCGAGAAGGATCGTAATGCCCTTGAGCCTTATAAGGGACAAGTAAGCATTAAATATGGGGATATTCTGGATTACAAAACTGTATCAGAATGTGTGAAGGATGCGGATTTGATCCTTCACATCGCAGCGTTTGTGTCTCCTGCGGCAGACTATTTTCCAAAGAAAGCGATGGAAATCAACTATGGAGCCGCTAAAAATCTGATTCATGCTATTTTCGAACACGGGCAGGAGGAGCATACCAAACTTGTCTTTATCGGAACCGTTGCTGAGACCGGGGACCGCATGCCTCCAATACACTGGGGCCGTGTGGGGGATCCTATCAAACCAAGCATGTTCGATTATTATGCCGTTTCCAAAATTGCCGCTGAACGCCTTGTGGTCGAATCAGGGCTGAAATATTGGGTCAGTTTGCGTCAAACCGGAATTATGGGTCCTGCCATGAGTAAAATTATGGATGCGATCATGTTCCACAATTGTCTGGATAATGTGCTCGAATATGTGTCTGACCGCGATTCGGGCAGAATGATGGAGAACTTGTGCAATTACGAATTTACAGGAAAACTACCGGAAGATTTCTGGTGTCATGTGTACAATATTGGCGGCGGTGAGACTTGCCGTGTGAGCACCTATGAAATGTATCGGATATTATATGGTGCCATCGGATTCAAAAATCTTGATCATGTCATTAATCCAAAATGGTATGCTACTCGCAACTTCCACGGTCAATATTATCTCGATTCCGATCGCTTGAACGATTATCTGAATTTCCGTCAGGACGGCATGGACTACTTCTATCGTTGTTATCTAGAGAATTTGGGTTCGCAAGGTACTGCAGCCAAACTGCTTTGTAAGCTGCCGTTTGGTGAACGCATCATGGGCAGCATGATGAAAAAAATGTTCTCCAAGCCTGCCCGGAGCGAACATGGCACGTTGCGATTCATTGAAGAGAACGTGGAGGACCATATTGATGCATATTGGGGCAGCAAAGAGCAATGGGCGAAGCTTCCGGATAAGCTAAGTAACTTTAAGCATTTCACCGATTGGAACACAGTCGTTCCGATCGACCATGGGTATGATGATACCAAACCTGCAGAAGAACTCGAGTTGTATGATTTAAAAAAGGTCGCCGAGTTCAGAGGAGGACAGTATGTATCCGGAGAAATGGAGACCGGTAACTGGAGAAACAAGCTTACCTTTACATGTGCCTTCGGCCATACGTTCAAAGCAAGTCCAAAACTGGTACTCGAGGCGGGGCATTGGTGTCCTGAATGTGAACGTGAAAGCTGGAACTATTCGGAGCGAGCGAAGGTTGATCCATTCTTTGCACAGGTTTGGACACCGTTGCACTCGCCGCAAGAAACCAGAACATATAAAAAAATAGTATCTGAACTGGACGTAAAATAACTTTTCTTTGGCTATATCAAACGATGAGAATTTATCCTCAATTATAAAGCAAATCGAAGGAAGGTTAGTTCTGCAATGCTGACTCTATTTCAATCCAGACGGTTCGATTCCAAAGTGGATTCTTCTGAAATTTCAAAAAAAGAGCAGATTTTAGGATATTTACTCGGTCCGGCAGGTGCTTTACTGTTGAATGCCGTCCTGGCAACATATTTAAATGTTTACTACACCGATGTACTTGGTCTAACATCCGTCTGGAATGGCTCTTTTTTGGTTGTATTTCCGATTGTATCCAAATTGCTGGATGTCGTTATTAACATTGCAATGGGTTATTGGATTGATCGTACCAAGACACGACAAGGAAAAGCTCGCCCCTGGCTATTTATATCTGCACCACTGCTGGTTATTTCAGGTGTTTTGTTAGTCGTCGTACCACAGGCAAGTACTGCAGTACAGGTCATATGGGTCGTTTTTTCCTATAATCTATACTATGCATTGTCCTTTACCATGTTCAACATGAGTCATAATCTTATGGTACCTCTGTCTACCCGAAATTCAGTGCAGCGAGGAAAGTTATCCGTATTCAACCAGATTACGACCGTAATGATGACAGGCATTCTGGTAGCTCTGGTGTTTCCAATGATCATCATGCCCGTCATTGGTCTGGACAAGCATCTCTGGATTACGCTGATCTGTGGCATATCCATTATTGCTTTACCGTTGACGCTACTGGAGTATTACTATACGAAGGAGCGGGTCACGGAAGAGGAGGCATTGCAATTTGTTGAAAAGATTCCGTACAAGAAACAGCTAATTGCGATTGTGACTGATCGTTTGATGCTGGTCACTTTTATTTTTTTTCTGTTTTTTACGGTGGGCAGCTTAATAAAAAATATGAGTTTGGTGTATTACAGCAACTATGTATTAGGCACATATAATGATGGAGTTACACAGATGATGATATCCGTAATCGGTGGTATTCCAATGGGGATCGGTATTATTGCAGTTTGGCCGATCGCCAAAAAAATAGGGAAACGAAATGCTATGTTAGCCGGAGCCTTCCTTTTTATTGCAGGAGGCATGGTCTGCTGGTTGTTTCCCACGAACGTTCCCATATTCCTCACAGGACAATTCATTAAAAATATTGGTGCACTGCCCATTAGTTATGTGTTTATGGCCTTATTCGCAGACATGCTGGATCATATTGAATGGAAACACAAATTCCGCTGTGATGGAGTCGCGATATCCATTTATAACATCATTGCGGTGACGATGAGTGGTATATGCACGGGAATTTTCAATGCACTTTTGGCCTCTTCAGGTTACGTAGCTCCTTATTATAATTCAACCGGAAAATTGGTCGCGGTTCAGTCGGAACCAGTCCGGGATGCGATCACTTTTGGTTTTGTAGGTTTGGAAACGGTTACGGGTATAATCCTTTTCGGGTTGCTTCTATTGATGAATGTAGAGAAGGGAATTGCTAATAAGCAGGAGCAAATTAGATCAAGACAGGAGAAAGTGATATGAATTTAAAGATATCTTCAATAAAAATAGATGGTATGGAGGGGTATTGCATTACAGATAAAGCACCAACCATTTCTTTTTCCCTGGAATCGGACCGTGCTGGAGAAGAGCTTAAGGAAGCTTTCATAGAAGTAGGAGCATGGAAAATCAAAACCATGGATCAAATCAATAATCTTTACACAGGTCTGTTGGAGCCTAACACTAACTATGAAGTTCGTATCAAAGCCGTTGGTGTGAGCGGAGATTATGCGCAAGGAATAGCTTCGTTTAAGACAGGCCGACTGGATACCCCCTGGAAGGCGACATGGATCACCGATATGTCCTATGATTACCCTAAAAAGGTTTCACCAGTACCGATGACATTTCGCCGGAGCTTTAGTGTTGCGAAAAGAGTCAAGGAGGCATGGGTCAACTCAACAGCTCTTGGCGTATATGAATTGCGATTGAACGGAGAAAAGGTAGGCCAGGATTATTTTGCACCAGGCTTTACTTCTTATGATCATCAGATTCAGTATCAGACATACGATATCAGTGCCCAACTGCAAGCTTCCAATACTTTGACGGCCGTTGTCGCAGGTGGCTGGACAGCTGGCTCTTTCAATTACATTCGAAAAAACAAGATTAGTGCCGACAGACAGGCATTGCTGTGCGAGATTCATATTATTTATACCGATGGCACCTCGGATATTATCGCAACCGATCGAACTTGGGACGTATCGTTGGAAGGGAACTACCGCATGGCCGAGTGGTACGATGGTGAGACCTTTGATGCAACCATCGATCTGGACCAGGTTTCATGGAAGTCCGTTGAACTGACTTCCCCGCGTAAAAAACCGGTTCTTTTGGCACAATACGGCGTTCCGGTTCGAGTTCAGGAAACGATGAATCCGATCTCATGGACAATAGCGTCAAGTGGCGAAATTATTTATGATTTTGGGCAAAATTTTGCTGGTGTAATCACTGCCAAAATTAAAGGAAAGCATAAGCAGGAAATCGTTTTTCGTCATGCAGAGGTACTGGTAGATGGAGAGCTCTTTGTCAAATCACTTCGCACAGCAAAAGCTACCGCGACGTATATTTGCAAGGATGGGGAACAAACTTACTCACCCAAGTTAACCTATATGGGATTTCGGTATGTGGGCATGAAAGGCATTGATCCGGAACAGATCGAACTTGCCGCGTATGTTTTGCACTCCGATTTCCGGGAAATTGGTCAATTTGCTTGTTCCAACGACTTGATTAACAAGTTGCAGAGCAATATTCGCTGGGGTGGACGTTCCAACTTTGTTGACATCCCGACCGATTGTCCACAACGCGATGAACGTCAAGGATGGACGGGAGATATTGCTGTATTTGCATCTACGGCTTGTTTTAACTTTGACATGAGTCGTTTCCTGGATAAATGGTTGCTTGATATGCGAGCAGAACAAAGCAAGGGCGGCGGGTTCCCAATGGTTATTCCAAGAGGAGGAGATCATTGGCCTGCCATGGCTAACTCTTGCTGGGGGGACAGCAGCATACTGGTACCATGGGCTGAATATTTGGCTCGAGGCAAAAAACAAGTACTGGAGCAGCAATATCCTGCTATGAAAAAATTTATGAAGGCAGCGAAGTGGTGGTCCTCTTTCCTGGCAATATCACCGACAGATCGTTATATTTGGCGCTTCCCGTTTCACTTCGGCGATTGGGCGGCACCAAATGAGACGGTAAAAATGTGGTTAAAAAAAGGAAAATGGGTGGGGACTGCTTATTTCGCGAATTCTTGCCACATCATGACAAAAATAGCCGAGCTATTAGGATATTCTGATGATGTGCTATATTTTCAAAATTTGAGGGAAAAGATTATTAATGCTTATCGAACAGTGTTCACCGATCAGAAGGGAACCTTAAAGAAGGAATTTCAAACGGGATATGTACTACCTCTGCATTTCGGAATGACTGAAGGACAAGAAACCAACATGATGGTCCAAAACCTGGCTCGCTTGATCAAGCAGGCGGGAAATCATCTGACCACAGGATTTACGGGAACTCCTTACCTTTTATTTGCACTGTCTGACCATGGTCACCTTAAAGAAGCGTATGATCTTCTGTTACAGGAAGAGTGCCCATCCTGGCTTTATGAGGTAAAGGCTGGAGGAACGACCATTTGGGAAAGATGGGATTCCTTGAGACCGGATGGGACGGTAAATATAGGCGACTTGAACGGTAAAAAATCCGACGAAGAATCCAATGGCGGAATGGTATCTTTCAACCATTATGCAAATGGAGCTGTAGGTGATTGGTTATATAAACGCATGGCAGGCATTGAACCTACCAGCGGCGGATACAAAACTTTTCGAATTTCGCCAAAGCTCGGTGGCGGCATAACCTGGGCAAAGGCATCGACGGAAACACCCTATGGTACGGCGGGCGTACATTGGAAATTGGACAATGATCAATTCCATATTAAAGCCAGGGTACCGGTTTCCACAACATGTGTGCTGGAATTGCCAAATGGAGAAAAACACACTGTCAGCAGCGGTATCCATGATTTTCAATGCATGGTGTAATTTTCTGAATCGATTGATATAAAGGTTAAGACAAATGATGATGAAGTTTGGTATGTGGTAATATTCATGTTGAATAGTACGTTAACTTTTTCGTCCATGAGTTGAACTTGTGGACGATTTTCATTCGAGAGGGCATAAGGGCATGTACGAAAGGGCATGCACGATCGTACAACTTTATGGATAGTACATAGGTTATAATTACGAATTAAAGAGGTGATCCCATGAAAATCGTACCGAAGAAGATGAATTCATCCGGAATAAACGAAGAGGAGACGGACCCCATTGCATCTTCACGAATTCCCATTATCATTTGGCTTTGGCTTGTGGCCATAGCTACTCTGATACTGCAAACCATGTCAGTCCCCCTGTTGGTGCCAAGTATTTTCTTTGTAGCTGCAATGTTGGCTCATACGTTTATTTACTGGGAAGTAAATAAATTTATAGAACGATCTAAATTGCTTTACATCCTTCTCCAGACAGGTTTAATCTATGGTAGCGCAATATTGATGCCGGACGGTATGCCTGCTGTATTGATTGGTTTGATCCCGGTATTGATTGGGCAAACCGTTGCTATATACTACGAGACGACAAAAGTGGTGCTTATTGCATTTGCATTGTATTTCCTATTCTGCACAGTAACATTATTCACACGATCTGGAACGGACGTGGCCTTGTTAATTTTTTTACTGCTAATGATGATTGTTGTCGTGGTGTCGTATGCAGTGCTTTATTATCGGCAAGTCAACGCACGTGTACGAACATTAACGTTTTTGAATGAATTGGAGAAAGCTCATCAGAAGGTGGAGGAATTAACTCTGACAAGTGAGAGACAACGCATGGCACGGGATCTGCATGATACGTTAGCCCAAGGGCTTGCAGGTATCATCATGCAACTTGAGGCTATTGATGAACACTTGAACAGAGGAAGTTTTTCACGTGCTCATGAAATTGTCCGTAGTTCCATGGGTCAAGCACGCAAAACGCTGGCTGATGCGCGCAAGGCTATTGATGATCTGCGAACCAAGGCGACCCCGGCAATTAGCTTTGGAGAGGCCATACTGGAGCAGATTCACCGTTTCCAACAGGCGACCGGTATCGAAGTCTCTTTGGAGGGGAGGGCTCCTAATTTCATATCCAAAGTAGGGATGGAGCATGTGTTGCACATTCTAAGTGAATCGCTAATCAACGTAGCGAAGCATGCCCAGGCAACAAGCGTAACCATCCGTATGACTGAAGAAAAAGGGGAATTCCATATTATCGTTAGAGATAATGGGATAGGTTATAACGTGGAGCGAATTGGAAAACAATCTGGACATTATGGCTTGATCGGAATGAACGAACGTGCCCGGTTGATAGGAGGAAACATTGAATTTGAAAGTGGAGATCAAGGCACGACTATTGTCTTGCATGTTCCATTAAAAAAGGAGATACCGAAATGAAATATAACATTCTCATTGTGGATGATCATTGGGTAGTACGTGAAGGTTTAAAACTAATTTTGGAAACCAGTGACAACTATCAGATTGCAGGAGAGGCTGAGGAGGGTGAAGCTGCTATCCAAATTATGCTGGACAAACAGCCAGATGTCATCCTTCTGGATTTAAATATGCCTGGGGGACTTAGTGGCCTGGATACATTGAAGAGAATGAATGAGCAACAAATTCGGATACCTGTCATTATTCTTACGACTTACAATGAAGATGATTTGATGATAGAAGGGCTTTCCCTTGGAGCCAAAGGGTACTTGCTCAAGGATACAGGTAGAGAACATTTGTTCCGAACCCTGGATTCTGCCATTCGTGGAGAAACATTGCTTCAACCAGACATTTCAGCTCGAGTTTTTGCATATCATACTCGGCCATCCGAGGAACCGAAAGTAGAGCCTCAACTGCTAATGGACAAAGAATCCAAATTAATAACTGAAAAAGAATTAATCATTCTACACGCAGTGGCTCGTGGCTTGCGCAGCAGGGATATTGCTTTTGATATGGGCATTGCTGAAAGAACAGTAAAGGCGTACCTAACCAACATTTACAACAAGCTCGGAGTGAATTCGCGTTCTGAAGCAATCGCGGTGGCCGTTGAAAAG
This sequence comes from Paenibacillus taichungensis, assembly GCF_050994985.1. Taxonomy (NCBI): domain Bacteria; kingdom Bacillati; phylum Bacillota; class Bacilli; order Caryophanales; family Paenibacillaceae; genus Paenibacillus; species Paenibacillus taichungensis. The sequence continues at coordinate 2,454,165 of NZ_CP194720.1, forward strand.
GGGATCTTACATTTGTAAGCTCCCCTTATTGTTCTAAATATGGAAAACGGTTTTGCCCTTATGGTCTAATCGCTCGTTGCCCCATCGTGCATGAAGGGCTTGCCCTTTCGTACGATTTTTTTTTGTTCTTTTTTCGTTATCATGGGGGACAGAGTTGTTTGGTTGGCAACTCCAAGATGTTGTGAAGTGAAAGGGGAAAAATAAAATATGGCGAAATGGTTATATCGTCTCGGCGCCTGGTCGGCGAGAAAACGAAAAATGGTGATTGCAATGGGATTAGCACTCTTGATCTTGCTTGCATCTGTAGGACTTGGCATGGGTACTTCGTTTACGGGAGAAATGACCATACCTGGAACGAAGTCGGATCAGGCTGCGAAAGTGTTAAATTCAGAATTTCCTTCCACTGATGAAGGTGGTCAGATCAGACTTATTTTCAAAGCGGAAAATGGTACGTTGACCTCAGAGGCAAACAAAAATTACATTCGGCAAGCATTGAAAGATGTTCAGACGGATTTGTCGGTCAAATCCGTGGCAAGCCCGTTTGTGGCAATGACACTAAGCGCGGATAAAACAATCGGTTATGCGGACATTACGTACACTAAGCCCGCTAGTGGAGTGGATGAACACTCAAAGGAACATGTTTTGAGCATAGCAGAAACGCTGGGTAAGGAAGGCATCCAAACGGAGATCGGTGGCAGTGTTGCTTTTTCCGAGATAGAAGTAGGAGGCATTTCTGAGGTAATTGGTATTCTGATCGCTTTCATGATCCTCGCTTTTACGTTTGCTTCGTTTCTTGCGGCAGGACTTCCAATACTAACGGCAGTCATTGGACTCGGGATTGGGCTGATGACCGTAATCATTGGTTCAAATTTCGTATCCATGTCCTCGTTCTCCATTACGTTAGCCGTCATGCTTGCATTAGCAGTCGGTATTGATTACGCATTGTTTATCATGTCTCGTTACCGTCAACAATTGGCTGAAGGGTATGATAGAGAAACAGCGATTGCTCAGGCTAATGCAACAGCCGGTGGATCCGTTGTATTTGCTGGTCTAACCGTCATCATCGCGCTAGTAGGTTTGTCTGTAGTACAAATTCCCTTCATTACAATGATGGGACTGGCGGCTGCTATTAGCGTATTTGTAGCAGTTCTCATTGCGGTCATTCTCGTACCTGCCATTTTGGCTGCCGCAGGAGATCGCATTAGTCCTTCTCGCAAAAATCGTTGGCTGCGTAAATGGTCGGGAAACAAAAAAGGAAAACAGGGAGAAAATGGCTGGAGCCGAATTGTCACTAGAAAGCCTTGGTTGACCAGTATCCTGTCTATTGCTGTTCTGATCATGTGTACGTTACCCTTTTTACACATGCAACTGGGTTTGCCAGACAATGGACTTAAATCCACAGAAACAACAGAACGGCGCGGATATGACTTGATGGCCGAGGGATTCGGCGAAGGGATCAACGGCCCTCTTGTTATTGTAGCTAAAGCTAGAGACGTTAAGGACCCTCTAACGGCAATTTCTCAAGCAACGTCATACATCAGTGATCTTCCGAACGTTGCCAGCATGACACCGGCAATTCCGAGCCCATCGGGTAATGTAGCGATCATCACAGTGTTACCTAAGACTGGACCGCACGACATTCGTACAACTGAACTGGTGGAGACTATTCGAGAACAGGCCGACCAGACAACGAAGAATAATAACGTTGAAATTATGGTTACCGGCGGAACGGCGGTTAACATTGATATTTCCGAGAAACTGCAGGAAGCTTTACCGAAGTTTGCATTGTTGATTGTTGGCCTTGCATTTGTACTACTCATGCTCGTCTTCCGATCTCTGCTTGTGCCGATCAAAGCTGTACTTGGTTTTCTATTTACGCTGGGTTCAACACTCGGTTTTATTGTGTGGGTTACTCAAGACGGATATTTGGCAAATTTGTTCGGTATTCCTGAGCCCGGGCCAGTGCTAAGTTTCCTTCCGATTCTCGTTACAGGAATTCTCTTTGGGCTTGCCATGGACTACGAGGTATTTCTTGTCAGCCGAATGCGCGAAGATTTCACCCATACTGGAGATGCACGCCAATCGGTAAAAAGCGGGATGAACCACAGTGGGCCAGTAGTTACTGCAGCAGGATTGATTATGATTGCTGTATTCGCCAGCTTTATATTTGCGGAAGATACGATTATCAAATCCATGGGGTTAGCTCTGGCATTTGGCATACTTGTCGATGCATTCATCGTGCGAATGACACTTGTACCAGCTGTAATGACGATTCTTGGTAAAAGCGCCTGGTATATACCTGCATGGCTGAATCGCTTATTGCCTAACATCGATGTTGAAGGCGAGTCGGTGATGAGAGAAAACCAACAATCCGCCAATGCTTCTAATCCTGTCATAACTGGAAAGGCCGTCTCGGGTGAACGAAATGGCTAAGGTACAGTTATTCACGGATAGTATCTCTGACATCCCTCAGGAGTGGATCGATACGTACAATATTGGGATTATTCCGCTATATATCGTGTTTGGTAATACATCTTATCGAGATCGTATTGATATGAATACTCACCAAATGTATCAACGGGTAGAGGAGGAAGGACGCTTGCCCAAAACTGCGGCGCCTTCTCCGTTGGATTTCATGAATCAGTTCGCAGCAGCGATCGCAAATGGAGATGACGTTCTTTACATTAGTATGTCTTCCAAACTTTCCTCCACGTATCAAAACGCGACGCTTGCGGCGAAAGAGTACCCGCACGGTCAAGTAACGATTTTCGATTCGATGAACATTTCCGCAGGCTTGGCCATGCACGTCCTTATCGCAGCTCGTATGGCATCAAAAGGAGAAAGTATACTGGCAATTGTACAAGAACTTGAGATGATCCGCAGTCAAGTTCAGATGAATGTATTGGTCAATAGTCTGGATTATCTTCATAAAGGCGGCCGAGTCGGCAATCTTCAACACATGCTTGGAAGTATGCTGCGTGTTCGTCCTGTACTCTATGTCACCAATGGGATCGTCCTTTCAGGTGCTAAATATAGAGGATCCCAACGGAAGATTATCAAAAATTTGATGAATAGCATCTTGGAACATCTGCATCAAATTGAGCCGACGCTGTTTATTATTGCTCAAACCATGGAGGAGGATGCCGCCAACTGGTTACGCAACATGATCCTGGAACAGACTGGGGTTCAAGAAGTGTACGTCATAGAAGGCGGATGCGCGATCTGCTCTCACAGTGGCCCTCATAGTTTGGCAATCAGCTTTGTTTTGAAGCATTGATCATATTTAAGAATCATCAAGGCCTCATAGACTGTAGGAAAAGGACTTTCAGTATGCTGAATTGCTCGGATGGATCAACACGGGTATTGAATGCATCGATACCTTCTAGCATGGACATTTTCTTGGAAAACGTCCCGAATACATTCATCATTGTAATTAGCCTGTTAACGGAATGCGATCCGTTGCGGATAGAATGATCCTGTTCTCCCAGTGCTGCTAATTCGGTAAATAGTCCAATAATCTTGTTATATTCCGTTTGATAAAGTTCAATATGCTCTACGGGCTCCGTGGAAAGCGCCACATAACATTCAAAAGCTTCTATTAATTTGGACTTTTGCTGATGCTCTGCCTGCTGAAAAAAGATCAGGGTGTCGAAAATATGGTTTAATTTCTCGTAACATGTTCCGTCGCCATGCACAATTTTTTCAAATATGACTACTTCGGAACGGACAATCTGTGATGCGACCGCAACGATTAAGTGCTCTTTCTTGGAAAAATAGCGGAAGACAGTAGCGACGCCAAGGCTTGCAGCCTTGGCAATGTCCTGCATGGTTGCCTTTTCGAATCCTTGTTGCGTAAAAACAGATGTGGCAGCTTCAATAATGCATAAACGACGCTTTTCTCGTAACTCGCTTCGCTCTTGCTCTAGGCGTTGTTTAGGCTGGATATGGATAACCCCCTTGTCTCTGTAACTCAGGTTATGCTAACAATTGCAATTCTTTTTGTCAACGAACCAAATATTAAACGATTTATTTCAACGAATAGCAGTCCTATTTAACTCACAAAACAGCCAATCGAAGTGATCGGCTGTTTTTGTCACCTAAAATGGCCTGGTTAGTTCCAATATTTAAATCTTATATTGAAAAAATATCCATATGAAAAGACTAATATTAACGGAACTAAGTACGATAGGAATGTCCAGTAAATGTTCCAACCGTTGAAATATAAAATTTTGCCCGATTCTTTGGCGAACCACTCCATTAAGGTTAAAATAACGGAAGTTAACAAAATTACTGGCCAAGATTTGATCCCCTTACATGAATGGTGTACATCATCAGACAACCAGAAATCGGGTAATATACCTAAATCCATAGGTAGGGCAGCATAGGATTGGTTATTTGTGTTAGGGAGGATATTCCAAAAGAAATTAAAACCAACACTATTGATAAAAGCAGATGTTGCTACACCAAGAGGATAAAAAACAATAAGAATGTTTAAATTTTTACGTAAAATCCATCCTCCAATAACAACAGGAATAATAAAGCCCAGGACAATATTCCACAACAACATGATCATCCTCCAAAATTATTGACTTTAATACCCAATCTCATAATGCACGATTAGAAATTATTTTAATAGACCTACTTATATTCGGAACGAGGAATATGAAAATTTAATAAACGAGGAATAAGTGACAATTTGTTGAGATGGCAAAGTTAAAGAAAAGTCCCTTGTACTTTCAATAATCCCATATGGCTTAGTCATGCTTTTTACTTCCTCAGTTTTTCTGGTTTTGTCCTTTAAATTTCGACAATGGTTTACAAGACCCTTTTTTCTTAGTACAAAATTGCTTGGACTGATAACTATTTTGATGCAGCAAATCAAGCGCATAGTGTTATTTTCACTCCTCACCTGAAGTAGAAACGAAGTTAAAAGAAACGAACATCTAGTTAGATTCAAGAAGCCCCCAATTTATTTAACACTCGACAAAAAAAAGTGTTTTACTGACAAAGGAGTACTGAATTTGAACTTGAATATAAAATATTGTGATTAAAGCACAAATTTTGGAGGGGTGTGTATTTTGTATTCACCAATTAATAAGATAAAAAATGAAATGGGTAGGAATAGATTTTTTGTATTTAGTAGAAGGTTAAATAGAGAGGTTAGACTATACAATTCACTTCAATATGATCACTGGGTTCTGACGGAATCCGATATTTCCGTAATGAGTTACTGTGAAAGACCGTTGAAAATAAATGTATCTATTGCAGGTAAAGTTGTTGAAACAGTTTTTGATATGTGGATTAAATCAGAAAGTGAAGAAAAGTTTGTGTTTATACGTTACTCCTATGAAATAGATCCGGATAACAAACGTTCAAGCGAACAAGCAATTAATGAAATGTATGCTCAAAAAATATGGTGCGCAGATAATAACAAGACACATTGTGTTCTAACAGAAGAAGATATACGACAAAATCCCACTATTATTACAAATAAAAAAACGTTGATTCCATTTTTCACTCCACTTTCTGAAATAAAACCAGAAGTATATGAGCTGATTTATAGATCAGCTTTAAACGGCCCTATGACAATTCGTGATTTAGAAAAATCTATTCAATCTAAATATCATCCTGTCATAATTAGGAATTCTATATTTGCATTAATCCTCCATGAGATACTTACTTTTAATAAAGAACAGGATTTACTCTGTGGATTGACGGAGGTGCAGTTGAATGTCGAGAAGACGTATCTTAGATAGTATAAATATTGATCCGAAACATAAAGACATCTCAAAATGGCCAATTGTTAATATCATGCAACTTCAACCTGAAGATAGAGAGATATTCAAAAAACGAGAAGCTGCAGTGAACCTATACATGCTTCACGAAGAAGTAACTTTAGAAAAAATCACAGAACAAACAGGCGTAAGTAAAAAAGAATTAATTATTTTCATAAAGAAGTGTTTAGAATTTGATCCAATAACTGAAGCTATCTGGGGATTTAGAGCATTAATCCCTCATAAGAGAACCAAAAAGTATGATAGAAGTGCAACCACAACTTTTCTCCCACAACAGGAACAGCCCAAATTAAGTGGGGCCTTCAATCAACTCCTTGAACAATATCCAGAAATTAGAGAGAAGATCACTTCAGCATATTTAAGACGAAAAGGAAAAAATTCTACAATGCCCACAATCTCGACTGATGGGATCCATAGATTATTCCTAAGTTTGTGCAAAAAGAATGGTATAGGAATACATGACTATCCGTTTAATACAAATGATAAAGGATATCGATCATTATACCGTTTCTTTAAAAAAATTGAGAATAATCATTTTTCAGAAGGTGCAAAGCGTTACGGAAAAGAAGCAGCCAGGCAATCACGGATGGGAACATCTCCAAAACATGAATTGATATTACAAAAGCCTTTTCAACGCGTTCAGTTTGATGGGCATAAGATTGATGCGATGTTTACTATCACATTTAAAACCCCTGAAGGAGACTTATTTACAGAAGTTGTGGAGCGGGTATGGCTTCTTGTAATAGTTGATGTAGCAACTCGAGCAATATTAGGTCATCACCTCTGTGTAAATAAAGAATATAACAAAGACGATGTTTTGCATTGTATTCGCAATACAGTAACCCCTTATGAAAAAAGAAAATTCTCGATACCTGGTATCGATTATGATCCTAAAGGTGGTATACCTTCGGCTGAAATTCCAGAAACGGCATGGGCTCTTTGGGATGAATTCAGCTATGACAACGGTAAAGCAAATTTATCAAATATCGTAACCGATCGTCTTTATGAAGTAGTTCGTTGTACTCTAAATCCTGGGCCGGTCGAGGCTCCAGAAGTAAGAGGCATTATTGAAAGATTATTCCGTTCCCTTGAAGTGCTTGGATACCATAAATTAGTGAGTACCACTGGAAGCAATCCTTCTGATCCTCTTCGTAAAAATCCAGAACAACAAGCAAAAAAGTTTGATATTTCTTTATCAGAACTAGAGGAGTTAACTCATATTCTAGTTTCTGATTATAATGGTATTCCCCATAGTGGAATTAGAAACTTTTCTCCTCTTCAATTGATGAAACAACGAATTGAAAGAGGGATGGAACCAAGAGTACTTGAACCAGAAAAAAGAAAAGACGCCATTTTTTTTATGATTCAAACTAAAAGAAGAGTGAGTGGGAATATAGAAAAAGGAAAACGACCATTCATAAATTATGAAGGGGTTCGATATCAAAGCGATATTCTTAGTAATAGTCCTCACCTGATCGGCACGGAATTAACAATTGTGGTAAACGTTGATGATATACGAACAGTAAAAGTATTTTTGAGTGATGGTAGTGAGTTTGGATACCTTACTGCATATGGCATTTGGGGGATAACACCTCATTCATTACGAACAAGGAAGGCTATAAATAAATTAAAGAATGAAAGGAAAATATTCTTTACTACTTATCAAGATCCATTTCAAATCTACTATGAGTATAAAGCATCTAAAGCTAAGACTGGAAAGAGAGAACGAAATCATATCGCACAATTACAAAGGGAACTAAACAAAGCCGAAGCAGCATCTACAAATAAGCATGAAAAAGAAGAAGAGCAATTCTTTGCTCCAGATGTCCAGTCAACAGGGGATGTAAACAGTTTATTTATTGAAGAAGACGATGACGATGATCGAATTTTTCGAACTTACAACTTTTGAAAGGAAGATTTCTGATGAATATCGATGTTTCAGATATAAACAGGCCATATGTACCCCCAAAGACTCATCCCATCGAAACTGGAATTTACTTCATAGGCACTAAAGAAGTGAGAAGAATGTACAAAAATATTAAGCAATGGATTGAAAACCGAGCACCAGGCGGAATAGCCTATGGCAGACCTAGATTAGGAAAGACTTGGGCCATCGACTACTTAACAAAGGAACTACCAATAGATTTTGGTGAGAAGCTTCCTATTCTAAAATTTAAATGTGAGCAAAATTCAAGAATTAATGAAACCACTTTCTATGAAGAATTATTGGTACAGTTTGGACACGGAATCCCTTTCTCAGGAAGAAAAACTATGAAAGCTGAAAGATTAAAAAAATATCTTCAAGAGATAGTCGAGAGTTCAGGAAGTAAAAGGTTAATTCTATTTATTGATGATGCCCAGCGTCTTGTTCCAGTTCAATACAATATTTTAATGGATATTTATAATTATTTGAAAGAATTCGGAATTAGCATGACAGTTATCTTAGTTGGCCAAGAAGAATTAAAGCATGTTAGATCAGGTTTTATTGCTTCAAAAATGGGACAAATTGTTGGTCGCTTTATGGTTCATGAATACAAATTCTCAGGCGTAAGAACAAAAGATGAGCTGCAAACCTGTTTAGTCGGTTATGACTCTTTATCTGAATACCCTACAAATAGTGGTTGGTCCTACACAAGATTCTTCTTTCCAGATGCATATGAGCAAGGATTTCGTTTAGAATCATCCACTGAGGAGCTATTTTCTACTATATCCAATATTAGAAAAGAAAAAGGAATTACTAAACCTTTAGAGATACCGATGCAATATTTAACGCTTACTATAGAATATGCTTTTAAAAAATACGGTGTCTTAGGTAAAAATGTTGACCATTTGACGTCTAGCCATTGGTTAGACTCATTAGGTAAGTCGGGTTATATCGAAAATGAGCTGTACAACGACTTAATTTAGATATATCAGTTCGATTTGAAAAGGTGGTTAAAGATGATTCCTGAATTAAAGGTTTACTTATCAAAGCCAGATGGTTCAATCACTTGGAATACAGATTGGATATCTGAGTTTGAATCTCCCTGGTCTATTTTTCAAAAAATTCAATTCACTAACTTACTTAATAAGCAGGACTATTTTCATTTATTTGGTACGCCAGAGATCAAAAAAAAGAGAACAGTTATCGGTACAAGAAATCATAATTTGTATTTGATGCCTAGTTTTGATGATGGAAAATTTATAGAAATTTTAGGATTCTCACTAAAAGGATATAATGCTGATTTAATCAGAAACTTGTCTGGTTTTTTGCACGATGGAGAGTTAAGAGAAAAGAGAAAAACCCTCGCAGAATATCGGTACTGGAGAAAATGTCTAACTTTTTGTGATGAGTGTTTAAGTAATGGATATCATAGTATGTTACACCAATTTGAATTATTCCAACAATGTCCCTTTCATCAAACTCCATTACATGACCAGTGTCCCCAATGCTCGATTAAATACCCTTATGAATTGTTTAAGAATCAGGCTAACTTCGAATCAGCCTTAACCTGTATATGTGGTCATCGCTATAAGAAATTTCATGCAAATGTATTGTTGGGGACCCATTGGAAGACATACAAAAGTAACGAATTGTCAGACGGACTTGTTATAGAGTGGTTGAGTCTTAATCAGCTACAGCAAAAAGCCATTAGCTCTATCTATTTATACCCTTATACTGTAATAAACGAGACCCCACAGCTATTAAACTTCTATTTAAATTATATAAAGAATGATAACACCTCAGAATTAACACCCCAACAAAATTATAGTGTGAAAATCTCAAAGCACCTAAAAAAAATCAATAATATTCCGTATTTTGTAGAGAAGTATAGCACAGGGTTTCAAGGTAACTTTGAAGATATAAATACAGTGAAAAATTTGATTACTCCATTCGCAGACCAACAAAATATTGTGATGAAAGAATTTCGAGATATGAAGGATACTATATTCGGTTCGATTGCAAAACACTTAAGAAAAACTATTTTAAGTAAACACAAGAGTTGTATAAAGCGTTATACTACCGTTTCAAAAACAATAGATGGTGCGGATATTCCTGTTTGTCCATATGCATATGCTTATATAAAGTGGAGACAAACAATTAAGAAGCTTGAGCATTATTATGACGTAGATGCTAAACCTTATAATAGATCACGTTTTTCTTCTGCAGAAGTTTCATTCTTAGGCTTCTTAGATCAGGATCCTATTTTTGATATTATGGAAATTTACCGAATTAAGTATCCTTTGAAACACACAAATTATTCAAATATAAAATGGTTGATTTCACACATGTATAGCTATCTTTTTATTCATCTTTTTAAATTATTTCTTACCGAATCGATCAGTACATTGACTGATAATAAAGATTTAACCTTGAAGGAATCTATACTCGCCTTTTCTCTTCCAGATAATCATTCTGATGAAGTACAAAAGTTCTGGGATCAAAAAACCCTTAATCACTTTTTATCAGAAAAAGAAGTAATATGTCCTTATCCGACTAGAAGATCCAAAAGAAGAACAACCAATGAAAAATCGTTTCATCCGATGCGGATTGCCATAAACAGAGCAGACAGCCGATGAAACTAAGGATTGTTTAGACATCAGTTTTCTAATTCCATAATTTCAATCAATTCTGAAGCTAACGTTTTCGAGCTAGAGATACCTTTTAAATATTTGAAAGGCCCACTAACAGACCAGTCAATCTTTTTCAGGCGCTTTGCTGACTTGATAAACTTTTGATGGTCTATTTGTGTTGAGTTTTCTTTCTTACAGTTAGACAACGCCTTGGATGCAGCCATTGCTAACGCATCCAAACATACAATATGAGTAAGTTTATATTCTTTATAGTTCATCCATTCATGAGGATATTCTTGACGCATTATATTGAAAAATCCAAGTACAAGATCCACCTTTTCATGTTTTGATAAATTTGTAGTCTCAGTGTCTTTAAAAAAGTATTTTAACATGCGATAAAGATTTTGAAGAGTAATATGCCTTCCTTTACTACGTTTACCCGTGATGCTACCAATGTGATAGAAAGGACTGTCTTTTAATATTAATAGCTCAGTAGCTTGCCAACTTAATTCATCTGATTCTCTTTTCAGGAATTTGCTCAAAGAGGTTCCAATTCCTTTGGCTTTTGTATTAATAATATCGAAGAGTTGAATTTCTTCATCGTCATCTAAAAAATGAAATGCCATGAAAGGAACATTAAGTTCTGATTGAGTTTCTTCGATATAACGTTTAATCCCACCAAGTCGATGCTGTCCATCCATTAAAGATGCTTTACTCTTACAAAATAACCTACCGAACATTGGTCTAGTAGAATCATAAGCTGTAAACTCCCACATACCAGCTGCATTCAATAAAATTGGTGTGAATAATGCGTTTTCGCCTCTGGAAAGATATAATGCAAATTCATCAACACGCTTTGGATCTACTGGCCGTTGATATCCTTTCCCGGAGGGGTCGTTGAATGGCTTAACATAAGTTAGATTCATAGCAATGGAGGTTGGAAACGAGCTTTGATAAGTGATTTTCCCCCTCATTTTTGTTTGTACTACATTTTCTATAACTATTTGATGAGGTAATTGTCTCATTAGATTCACTCCCATAGAATGTTTAGTATTTCTTAGTAAATATATATCTTAAATTATATAAATAACAATGGTAATATATAGTTTAAGTATATTTATTTCATGCATAAGTACACCTACTCTTAAGTGAGAGGTGATTGTACTTATGATAAAAATTAATGCTTTTGTAGGCGCACGAATAAAATCTTTAAGAAAATCAAAGGGATTGACTCAAGCTAATTTAGGAGAACAAGTAGATCTCCCACAGCCTTATATTGGTGGGATTGAAAAAGGGGAGAGAAACATTTCTTTGGATACCCTGCATAAACTAATAGAAGCATTAGATATAACACCTGAAGAATTATTCCGTAATTATGACAATGATTTGTCCAACAAAGAAGCGTACGAAATTCTAGATCGAATCAATGCACTTCTCGTAAAGAGAGATATTGAAGAAATTAAAATAGTTGAGACTTTCGTGAATGACATACTCAAAACAATCGATAATTTAAAAAATTTAAAGAAATAGAGGAGGAAATGAAAAACAGATTACTTGACTATTACATGAATAAAGTAAGGGCGCGTGTACTTATTTAAAAGAATAGCCGTTTTATTCTGGGGATATATGATTACATGTATGTTAACCCTGCCAATTTCAATTTTTCTACTAATACTGTTATCAACAGCAAATTGGACGATCATGATTCTTTATGTGTTCGTTGTTTATTTACATAAAGAGTTCAATAATAAAGCTCGGATTACACTTAATAGAGAGTTCTCAGTTACAACAGAAAAAGGTAAGTGGATTGACGGTTTCCATGAACTCCAGGTTCACCTTATTACAGAATATCTAATAGAGCATAACCTCTATTCAAAATTGAAAATTGAACGTCTTGGAAAAACCTCTGCAAAGAATTCACTGAAATTTTTGTTTATAAGAAACTCGGGCAGCGTAACAATCTGATTTCTATTTTGGACGATATTCTAATCACACTAGAAGGCTAGCAACAAAATAGGGGGCATGATTATGCTAATAATTCTGATTAAGATGTTTAATTGGCTACATTCGCAAGTTATTTTAATATCATTAACTACCCACCATAGGTGTCAAATCTGAGAAGATTTTAATATTTCAAAATCACTCAATTAGTAATTCAAAGTGAAACACAGATCAAAGCAGTTTTAAGATATTCATATACTGCTTAGAATTAGAGTCAGAATAATGCTACTACTAGAAAAGGTGAATCACTATATGTATATAAATCTTCAATGCAATACATGTTTCAAAGGAAATCAAAAAAATAAGACACTTAGAGATGCTGTAATGGAAATAGAATCACATTTCTTAAATTCTTATTTTGATCAAGTCGGTAAAGATGATGAATTAAACTGTAAATGTCAAAAAGAGATTGCTCAGAATGAATATTACATATCTGAAGATAACTTTTTTGAAATTTCTCTAAGGGCTATATCCGAAAGCATTTCGAAGAAGATTCATTATTGTTTTAATTGCGAAGGAGCATTTATTGACAAAGTAATTAAAGATGACTCTCACTACAAGGGGCTTTATGATCTTAGCGATAACGATGTACGGAATCTCGCAGCATTAGGTCAACCAGTAGACAACTTAATATATTATCTACTTGAATTTAAAACGAAAGAGAATCTATTGTTAATGTTAAAATGTCAAAATTGTGGATTTGGTTATAACAGATATGACCCTCAAACAGATAGAACAAGATCTGAATATAAGTTTTTTAGAGAAGACAATGTATATTCGGATAACGATATCGAGCAATTTTATAAAATTATTAAGTATTCTAAAATTCGAGACTTTGCATCTGATTATGGTATGGACATTAATACAGAAGATTTATTCGAATTCGCGAAATATTTAAGAGCTAATCATATGCTAGGCTATTTTCATAACGTTGGCCAATCTATCTTTAAACTGCTTAAAACACATTTTGATAAGGCTCATTATGGAGTATTAAGAATCGGTACAATCGTCTTTAGAGGTAGAACAGTCACGAAAAATAGCAAAGATCATGGAATAGACCAGATGTGGAATCCTCCGCAGTCATGGGCCAGTCACGGAAGGTTTAATCCTGTTGGAAGTTCAGTATTGTACTGTTGTGATAATATTGATTCGATTCCTTATGAAATTAATCCTACAGCCAAACAAGATATATGTATTGCTTACGTTCACATAAGACGGCCTTTAATAATGCTTGATATTGATAGATTGTTTTATAAGTTTAACGATTTGGTACGAGAAAGCTCAAATAATGAGGGTATATACAATTCGGATTATGCTTTAACTAATTATATTGCTGAGTGTTGCAAGGAAATAGGATATCATGGTATTTCATATAAAGGAGTACGAGGTGAAGATTATACAAACTACGCTATTTTAAATTATAAAATGACTGATGATATGAACATTAATCAGGTTCAACGATTGAAAATAAAAATAAACTATGAGATCGAAATATAGCATAGTAATGTTGAAATCTGTTTAAAACGACTTTAATTTAAGGTTGTCTGGAGAAATCCTTACAGCCTTTTTTAGTTTGTTCGGTCGGTATAGGGATAACTTGGCCTTGAAAGTCCGTTATAGGCTTAGCAGCATAAAAGCCAGGGTATCCGCCTTGAGGTAGAATATGAAGAAAGGCCTTTGGCAACCCTAAGACTGAGGAACAGAAATCACATACAAGGTGGAGTGGGGGACAAAAATTTTAAAGAAAGCAATACCCAATATTGATTGCCGTTATCAATTGTTAAAAGATGTGATAATGAATAAGTGTAATGTTATCGCTCTTAGCAGGGTAGATAGATCTCACAGGGCGTTAAGCAAAAAATATGAAAGCCCGCAGAGCTTGAAGGTAATGCATGAAGATTATCCGGGGAAGCAAAGATAAAGCACTCTTTAGAGAGAGTATTGGACAGAGCCACTGGAAGTTAGACACACGGAGTGCCTGAGATTGATGAGGATGACGTTTGAAGCGGTGTTACCGTAGTTGTGGGAAAACAAAACATAGCCAAGCTCTTGCAAAGCAAGCAGGAAGGAAGATACAAACCGAGCCAACGAAGTATATTGATGATATAATTATAAAGTATCGATCTTAGTTAATACTCAGAATTCTGATGAGATATTGGGATTTATGGGATCCTTAGAAATCTAGTTATTTCTTTATTTACGTAACGTGAATTATGACAATCCTTATAGAGTAATATCAAAAGTTTACTGAGTTCAGACAAATACGGTGATTCAAAAAAATGCGAATTATATATTCACACTCCAGCTCCTCACGTTTATAGGCTAGTGCCTAATAAAAATACGAGAAGTTAGATGAGAAAGAAATTGTTGAAATAGCTTACGATATAGTTGAATAATTATTTAAGTTACTTGTTGAAAAAAATGCAGTAAACCTAAAAGGAGGATGGACGTTGAATCAATCTGAACAGCAATGTTATTGGTGCGGAAAACAAGCTATATCACGTGAGCATGTTCCACCTCGTTGCCTCTTTCCAGCAGATAAAGATGTTAAAAAAATATTTAATCAGTCCTTTCGCTCTGAACTAATCACTGTTCCTTCCTGCGATGAGCATAACTCATTAAAATCTGGTGAAGATGAATATCTTATGGCTTGTTTAACTGCAAGAGTAGGGAATAATATAATAGCTTATGCACACACAAATACAAAATTGCGGCGATCTTTGAAGTATAATAAAAATTTACTACAAGTTCAGAAAAATTTTAATTTAAAAATGAAAGGACAAGAATTTCCAGTTTCGCTAGTTAATATAGAAGTTCCTCGATTAAGTTACTCTTTTGAGGCAATTGCACGCGCACTCTACTACCACGAGTATAGAGTTCAACACATTGGAGAATGCCTTGTCTTATCGAATATGTTTTTATCCCAAAACAAAGAGTCATTAGAATCAAATCAATTTATTCAAAACGCAATAATAATGATTGAGAATGAACAGAAACATTGGAAAACACAAATAAAAGGAAGAAATCCTCTAATTTTTCAATATCAATTTAGCCCTGTAGACGGGTTTGGGGCACAAACATTAGCCTTAAACTTTTATGAACAAACAAAAGTGTATGTTTGTTTGTCCCAGATGAGTAAACTGAAACCTCATAAAAATAGTCTTGAAACTTTACGCAAATTATATGGACTTTTCAAGTGATAGTTTTGATAAACGGGGTTAGAGGCTGTAGAGGATTTAAAATTCTCTTGAGAGCGTGTATGCTTGCAAATGAGTAGTAGTTTAACAGGTATCGCTAGATTAGAATATATTTTCATGGAGGAGTAACTTTGGCTAAGTTAATTGATATTTTAATAAGGGCATTAGCTAGGTCAACTGCGAGAGAAGTCATACGAGCATATGATAAAAATAAAAGAAGATCTACTCTACCTTCTTTTACTGAAAAGTTACGGAATAAAACTGAAGAACTGAAGTTAGAACAAATACTTCATGAAAGAAGAGAACGATACAGGGATAAGATCAACATTGCCGATTCTTATTTCAGAAAAGATTGGAATGTAATTAGTAATTTTAATGAACATGAACATCAGATAGCTGAGTATTTTGAAAAGTTTTGGTGGAATCGTACTCAGCAAGAACGAAGTCAATCTGCTGTTAAGTACTCAAAATTATTTATGACCACACCCCAGAGATTAGATTTGCATGAAAGACTGGATATCCCATACTCTGATTATATATCTAGAGATGGTAGATCAAAACCTAATTTGGCTGAAACAACGGAGTTTATAGTGATTAATACCGATACATATAAAACTTTGAATGAGAAGATGATTAGAAAAGGATATTTACTAGACTTTCATGCGAATACGCCTAATCCTTTTTTTTCTTTGGTAGTAAACGGCTCTCCAATGTTATAAGATTCAGTATTATAAAAACAAGCATTTATAGGGAAGAGTGATTAACATGTATAACTCTCAAGACAAATTTTTTGAATTAGTTGGATTAGGAACAGAGAACAACAAATGGGATTATAAAAGAGACATACATATAAGTCCCAATATTGCATTTGCAAATTTACTAAAAGATATATTAGCTTTTTCAAATAGTGGAGGTGGCTGGCTAGTACTAGGTGTGGATGATAACTCTAGAATCATAGGAATCGAAAAAAAAATCGATCCTACATCATTAGGCGAAAAAATAATAAGTGTGTTGGGTGAACAAGTTTTATTTGACTTGAATTACTATACCATTCATGATGAATTTGATAAAGTTGTGGGTTTATTATATGTACATGATTCTGACAAAGTTTTAGTATCACCAATTGATTTATATAACGAAAAAGGTAAACCAATTGTAAGTGAACATACCATCTATTTTCGTCGGAACACTAGCTCAATAAAAGCTAATATTGATGATATTAATTTGTTGATTCATAAAGTTAGCGTTTTAGGGAAATATGATTTAAAAGCCGAGGATATAGAATTTTTAAAAGACAAAAAATCAGAATATTCTATGTTTAAAGAAGAGGATGCGTTCTACAAGGGGGAATTTCAATTCAGTGTTTCTAAATTTGCTGAAAAGTTAAACACCATCTATAGATTTCACCAGTCTAAATATACTAAGTATGAAATAGGAATTTTATTGGGGTTTGAAATTGCTGCTATTGATGAGTATTTTGAAGGTAGAAGATTTCCTAAAATTGAACACTTAATACGTGCTGTAGAAATTTTCGATCTCCCTCATGATTATTTTTTTCAAACCACAGTAGGCATGGAGAAGCCATTTATTCACAACCCTTTGATAACTTATATAATTTTAGAAAAGACTACTGGTAAAGTTGACTTATACGAATATGGTTTTGGGAGTGCGTTTAACACTATAATTAGTGATTTAGCTAGAAAATTCTCACATTTTAAAAAGTGGCTATTCAGTGAGAGAGGAACGTATAAGCCTAGTGATAGAGATATTGATAGTTTGGTTAACGAAAATACAATAATATTTCAAACTTTTGAAGAATATCTATTAGATTTAAGTAATCATCAATACAATAAATTTAAGCAACATTTAAAAATCCAGTACTACAAAGAAATAGAGAAAACCCCAGAAGAGAATGAAAAATTTCTAAATGAAAAAATTAAAACAAGACTCATTTATAGTAATACCGACTTTGTATGTAAATTCATTTCAGAATTGATTAAAACTATAAAAACCTCAGAGGGAAAAATACACATCGAGTATAATTTTATATATGAAGTACAAAATAAAGTTGTACGATATAGAGATTATGATCGTCAAAATTTGAAAGTGGAGTTTTGTAACCGAAAAACATTTGACGAAT
Organism: Paenibacillus taichungensis; assembly: GCF_050994985.1. Classification (NCBI taxonomy): domain Bacteria; kingdom Bacillati; phylum Bacillota; class Bacilli; order Caryophanales; family Paenibacillaceae; genus Paenibacillus; species Paenibacillus taichungensis. Next base: position 2,471,852 of record NZ_CP194720.1, read on the forward strand.
TTATAAGCAGCGAGAAAGAGAGAGACTAAACTCAAATCGCGGTACAAGTTCAGTTAATTGTACCCATTTGAGACGGAAATATAATTACGTAAAATAATAATTTGACGAATAATTACTTAAAAGTTATATTCATTTGGGGGTGGTTGTTTTTGGATAAACAAGCTAAATTACACCTTATGGGTCGAATTGACGATAAATTGAGTGAATTACCTTGGTATGTTACTGAATTTATTGACAGTAAGAAGCGTAAGCTCTCTGCCTCAACACTTCTTAATTACTGCCACGATTATATAATCTTTTTTGATTGGCTGATTACAGAGAACTTTACCACAGTTCAAAAAAGAACAGAAATTGAATTATCCACGCTAGAAACATTAACGATACGTGAAACAGAAAGCTTTTTGTCTTTTTTGGAGTATCAACTTGGGAATAATAAGCTAACAATAAACCGTAAGCTTTCTTCTCTTAAGTCCTTATTTGATTACTTACAGAATAAAGCCGAAACAATTGATTTAAAGCCTTATATACAACGAAATGTTATGGCTAAAATGGACTTAAATGCAGTAAAAGAAAGTCAGGAAACGATCGCGAATCGTATGGAAGGAAAAATACTGAGAGAAAATGATTTTGAAGCTTTCAGAGTGTTTGTAGCATACGATTTTGGCGAATTAAACAAAACAAACAAACGTATCATTCATTTCCATCAGTTTAATCGTGAACGAGATACGGCAATAATTTCATTAATCTTAGGATCAGGACTTAGATTATCAGAAGTTTCCGGAATCAATCTTGAGGATTTAGATCTGACGAAATCATCAGTAAGAGTAGTCCGAAAAGGGGGAAAAGAGCAATATGTTTACTTTAGCAGCCAAGCATCCCTAGATATTGAGAATTACCTGCAGATAAGGGAAACAAGATATACCCCAGAAAAAAATGAAAGATTTTTGTTTATTGCAGCACCTGTAGGACGCAAAGGTAAAAATAGACGTTTAACACAACGTTCTATAGAAAAACTTGTTGAGAAATATGCAACAGCCTTTGGAAAGCCGGCTTTGACGGTTCATTCTTTGAGGCATTCATTTGCCACACGTTATCATATTGAGAATAATGATGTCCCAAAATTAAAGAATCAACTAGGACATTCTTCAATACAAACTACAATGATTTATACTCACTTAACAGATGATCAAATGAGAAGCGCTGTAAATAATATGGATAAATAATCCGGAGGGAGTGACATAAAGTTGCCTACCAGACTGGAAAATTGACACAAAGTTACCCACCAGACTGGAGAATGACACATAAAGTTGCCTACTAGGCTGGAGAATGACATAAAGTTGCCTACCAGACTGGAGAATGACATCATAAAGTTGCCTACCAGGTGCCAAATTTGCTCCGTTAATTAAAGACAAAGGACATAAATGCATGAAAGTAGGGTACTTTGTGTCAATTTGGTAGGGAACTTTGTGTCAATGTACAAAACCCGGGTAGTACAATGTTCTTGTCAACAAGAGAGAATCTATGGACATATGTACAAAATACAAGTTTTGTGAAACAGTTGTTATAATTTAAACGAAACCACCTCATCATTTGCACCTTAGATATAATCAACTCACTTACACTTACATCCCATGGATAAATGTGGCTTTTTCTTTTTATAACCCCCGAGATATTTTTAATTTCGTATGGATAAATATGTGATCCCGCATATTATAATTGTCGTATCACACAACTCAGTTATCTTAAATATAATATGCACTCATTCCAGCTTTATAATGAGCGCATATTATATTTGACTCTCGAAATTTCTTTAATTTTATCCTACGTCATTTTTAATTCTCGTGTACCCAAAATTCAATAATGCTGTTCCAGGTATTGGATTCGTTGCCTTGCCCGATATAACGAATGAATTTGGCCTGAATCGGTTCAAATTCAAATGTTTCATAGGCAGCCTGTTTTTTACTGGCCACATTACTTAATACTTTTTGGTAATTAATACCATCAGTTGATATCTCCAAATCAAAATAATTGGATCGCGTATGTCCATTATAGAATTGAATGCTTACCTGCCCTACTTGAATCTGTTGCTCAAGCTCCAACTGCAGGTATTGTCCCTTTCCATCTGCAGACCATCTGGAGTCTGGATCACGATCAATCGTATGGATCGGCAGATTGCCATCATCTGCACTTGCCGTAACTTTGGTTACAACGGCGAACGGTCCTTCCGGTTCGACCATAGGCTCTTTGACCTCAAATTTCTCCCGTGCCTCGACCGTTACGCCATTAAAGACGCAGCTCACTACGATGTCGACCTTTCCTGCTTTTACCGCATGGAATGTAGTTCCTTCCGTATATCCGATCGTATCATCACTTGATGTGTACGTCACAGGAACATTCAATTCTGCGATGTTTACGATCTCTTCATTATCTAATGTTAGAAACGAGGATAATTCTCCGCTTCCGCCTGCGCTGATCGCATTACCTGCGACTCTCCAACCGGGTACTGTTTTATTGGGACTTATGGAGATATTCTCTGGAAGTACGGGGGTATCAGCTACCTTAAACTTCACTCGTATGTTCTGGGTGTGACCCCGATAGGATACAGTGATCTCTCCGGTTCCATTAGTCCCCTGCGGTTGCTTAATTTCAACCTTTGCATCCTTGGCATAAGCTTTTGCAGAGATGATCGGCGTTTCGGTTGTGCCATAAGGCAAAGTATGAACGTAATCCGTTCTTAAGAACTGCATACCCCCTATAGCTTCGCCATTCACCAACAGGGATTGAAGCCCCAGATGAAGATCTTTGATTCGTTTCTTGCTCTGATCCTGATATAAACTTTGCGGGGATAAACGATCGCCCTGCCCAATGCCTTCCGCCATATCAAATGGCTGCGTATTCGCATCCGGAATGGAACCGACAATGTTGACGTTCACGCCGGTGTCCTTTCCTTTGGTTCCAATGACATATCCATTCCCGAATTGTTCTGATTCTACAATAACACCGGATTTACTAGGGTGTGCCGCCTGACCGGTCGTATTCCAGAACACACTTTCAGTGGTTACCACCCCATGACGATTCGTTTCGGATGATCCATAATCACGAGTAATGGCAGAGATCCCGTCTCCGTTAACGACCAGGTTGTCGATCAGGTTTGCCATGCTTAAATACATATGAAAATCAGTTAATAATGAAGGTTTCTCAGAATACGAACCTTGCAGGACATTTCCGTTCGCAGAGAAGTTGGCATATGTGAAGCTATGTCTAGCTCCTATTGCCTTACTATTCTTGATGAGATTATCATTACCAATAAATTGATATAAATAACCGTTCCCATTTGCCCCACGATACTGCGGGTACTGCATGGTTACATGATCCACTGTGACGTTCTTCGTACGATCCAGAATAATCCCTTTAGATAGCAGATGGTAATCTGTATTGCCAGTTGGCTTATAGGTGTTAATATTTCGAATCCAGCTGTTGGCCACTGCAATCACATTGACCGCTTTGGCATTATCGGCTTCATATCCAGCAGTTCCAACGACTTTGAAGTCATCTTCACCAAGCCCCGACTTCGCATTTTGAATGTTTGCGATCGAGAAATCCTCCAAACCTACTTCGACAATCGGATCTGCGGTCTGACTAATCGTAATATCATCGCGGAGTTTCATTGGATAACGCGTCGGAATGTCTAGCGTAATCGTTTTGTTCTCTGAATCTACGCCCACGATTTGGCGATAGAATAACGGTTCTACTTTCCCGAGACGGGACGACCACTTGTTTTGCATGCCAAGTTCACGTAAGAAACCCGGCGTCGTTTCGAATGAAATGACCACGTAATCATTCACCGCAAATCCGCTTGTGTCCTCAACGGGTAGCAGGACGGTTGGATCAGTAACCGACTTGCGAAGTTTCGTAGAAATTCCGGTTTTCTTCCAATCTCCGTTACCGATCCGAATAATATCCTTGTTTTTCATATTTTGCTGTGCATTATAGATATGAGTCTTGTTCATCCCGTCACCTTTCAGGACCACACGACTTGCAGGAATGTTTAGTGAATAATCCTTGCCGTCCTGAGGGTTAACCTGATATGTACCCTTGGGAAGATACACGACACCCCCGCCTAACGCAACAGCAGCATCAATTGCCTTTTGAATAGCCTGTGTTGCGTCACGGCCCCCTGAAGGATCGGCAAAATACGGTGATTTGGTAACGTCAATACGTTTGTTCTTAGCCGTTTTTGGTAGTTCTGTTTCCCCGCGCTTATAACCGGCATACGAAAAGTCATGCAGAAACCTTCCCTGTTCATCTTTAAATCCTGGATACCAATCGTTTGGATAGAGCCTGCTTCTGCCATCCGTACCCAAAGACAGATTCTCACCGGCACGATCAATAGATGGCTGTGAGTCACCTTCTGACGCTCGAACCTCCTGGGTTCCAGGTGCAGACAATCCAACGGTCAACGTAAATGCCAACAATAAAAAAGGCCACTTTCTACGCATGCTTTCGTTCTCCTCCTTTTGGATTTCAGAGTATGTGAGCGGTTTCAAGAAACCCTATAGTCACCTCCGATCCTGCTCAAGCAAGAGTCATGTGCATGCCAACTCAGCATGTCATAACCGATTGTAGAGCACGAGGGAACGAAATTACATCAACAAAAACGACACTTCAATGCCCATTTTATACAATATAAGGATTTATTTAGAGGATACAGCGCGATTATATCGCTCTAACGCCTGTTGTTGAATCTCAATCGCACGATCAATCTGTAATGACTTGATTTGCTCGACATACGTATCGAATGCATTCAACGGCTCAATGCCAAAAATGATTTTAAGCGACATCTCGTCCACCACTTTGTTCACTTCCTGCATGATGACTGACATCTCCGTGCTTTCTTTCTCGGTTTTGGGCAGAGTAGGTACCTGATGCAGAACAGCATCTGTACTGGACCATAACTGCACCGCCTCTTTCTGTTCCGGCAAAATATAATATTGTTCCATATATCGCGTATCCTGGACAAATGGACCGAAATAACTCGCTCTCGTGTACATCGCAAGCGCTTGTGCCGGCGACCACTTATCAGGGTTTTTCAAAATAGTCTCGGTATACGTCGGATACCCGTCCTTCATCTTAAAACTAACACCTTCAATACCAAAGTTGAACAGCAAATGTCCCTCAGGCCCATACCCATAGTCCAACATTCGTGCTGCTTCTTCTACATGATGACTGTTGCTGGATATGGCGACTCCACTGGAACCGATCGCGGGAGCAAGTTGACCAAATTTCGGGCGATCTCCTTTGTTCATGACAGGATATGGCGCTGGCACAAGCTTTGCATGGGGATCCGTCTCTTGCAAGATGGGTAGCCATGTACCAATCCCCGCCCCTGCATTCCAGATACTCGCGCCGCTGCGTCCTGTGGTCATGTTTGTATCCTGAGTCTCCGAATCGACGGCAGCTAGATTCTTGTCAATGAGTCCCTCCGCATACCATTCACGAAATAAAGATAGGAACGCCTTATATTCAGGTTCTTGTGCCCCAAACTTAATGTGGCCATCTTCCACGTAGAACCCCTTTTTAATCCCAAAAGCGCCAATAAAACCGCCGCCTTCGATACCAAACAACGGATTCGGAACACCTAGGAAAGTAAGCGGGGCGTCAGCTCCCTTTTTGTTCTTAAATGCCTGAAGCATCGTATGCCATTCGTCAATCGTTGTTGGCACATCAAGTCCAAGTTCATCCAGCCAGTCCTTTCGGATAATCGGCCCTTGATAGGTTCGCAGCTTATCATCTCCCTGAATAAAAGGAAACGCGTAATAACTTCCGTTCGCTGTTCGAATCTGCATATCAATGTCTGGATGCTCCGTCAGGTACTGCTTCAGATGAGGTGCGTATTGATCAATAACATCGTTTAATCTCAGAATATATCCGTCTTTGATCGCTTTCTCCGGCCCACCGGGATAATTGCTCCACTCGTATTCAATCATATCTGGGAGCTCTCCGGACGTAAGCAGCACATTAATCGCTTCTTTGGCCTGATTGGCTGGAGGCCGGATGAATTGAAGGTTGACTCCGGTTCTCCGCTGCCACTCCTGAAAAAAAGGAACTTCATTGAAGCTGGACTTAATGCTTGCTGCATTGCCATTCAATTCTGCCCAGTAGGTTAATTTTCCATCGTCATTGGGTGAAGCAATCGAGACGGTCTGGTACTCTGATGAGCCGGAACGTTCATCCAGCTTGGCATCCGAATCTGTCCCGTTCTGATCGCAAGCAGTCAGCATGCCAAGCAGTAGGATGAATCCTGTCAACTTTGCTATGAAGGCCAACTTCCTCTTTACGTTCATGTTCCGGTCTCCTTTCAAATCAATCAACTGATTTCTTTATATTTACCTGGCGTAATGCCTTCGTATTTCTTGAATACCCGGATGAAAGTTGCTGCATCGTTATACCCGACCATTCGGGATATTTCTGTAATGGATTCCTGTTTATGCTCAATCATTTCTTTAGCCTGTCGGATACGGCACTTATGAATGCAGTCCAGCAGACCCTCACCAGTCTGATTCTTGAAGAGTTTGGACAAGTAACTGCCCTTCAGCTCAAAATGTTCACCAATGGCGTTGACGTTCAAATTCACGTCTGTATAGTTATTCTCAATATACTGCGTGACTTGGGTACTGAGATGACGCAGGGAATCCTCACGTTCTTGTGATACATTCGTTGCGCGTTTGTCAGCGGCATAGGAACATACCTCCTCAAGCAAGTTCTGCAATGCCTCCTGCATCTCCTGAATGGTATCCCCAGCAATAATGTCCTCAATCCGATGCGGGTATTGGGTTAGCGTATGGTTATCCCTGTCTCCCAGATCATTGATAGCCTTGATCATTGTACCTACCAGGTTAAAAATCAGGCAACGTGCAAGTGTGAGCGACATAATCGGTTTATCAAAATTTCGCTCTGTAATCTCGTTCATATAAGCGCTGGCTTGGTCGATATCTCCCGCTTTGATGAAATTAAGAAGCTGCTGTTCCACCTGAAGCGGATAGTAGTAGCCAAACGGGTCATCCGCCATCGCATCGCTGCGGACATCGCCATAGGTAATGATACCTTTTTTGCCAAGCACCATTTTGTATTCCATCGCGTCTACAGCTTCCTGGTATGCTTCGGCGATACCAATCCACGACGTGTGGCGTCCACTGATGGAGATCGTCAATTCCATATCATAACGTTCCAGGAATCGCTGCGCTTCTGCCGCAATGTGATGAAGATCCTGGTTCCAATCCGAAGAATCCGCTTTCATATTTACAAGGCAGACCATCATATCATCAACTTCAGCCACATATCCGACGTGCTGACGCTCTGAAGCCAGTTCTTCAACCACATTGGAAATAATGAGATGGATTAGCTTGTTTCGTTCGTTGATATCAATACCTGGCAGCTTTCCATAGAGATTCTCTTCATTCTCGATAACAAATAGGATAACAGCAAATTCACTTGAATACAGCGGCATATGGAATGAACGGAATGCATCTTCATAAGGCACAAGCGTATCCTGTTTGCCTTTGAGAAGCCGATTAATCATATTGGAGCGCAGCACCTGCTGATGTTTCTGCAACTGTTGGGCAATCTCATTCTTTTCTGAACGTGTGTTCATGATGACCTTCTGAATAAACCGAAGTTCGTTCCGATCAGCAGGTTCGTTCTGACTATTTTTGTCTTTTAGTGATTCCACGAGCTGTTGGATTGGGGAATAATTCCGGCGCATGAAGAACCAGGTCAGTACACCCGCGCTAATGAGACTCACTACGATGCTGATATACGTAAAATTGCGGACATACACTGCCTTTTCCCAATATAGGCTGCTGGGAATAATCAATGCGTACTTGAGATCGGATACCGCAGAGTCCATGTAGAACATCTCCGACTTGCCTACCTTGGCGTTATCCAATTGAACCTGATTGCCATTCATGAATGGCTTCAATTCCTCTGACCCCGGATGATTGCTCATCAGAATCTCGTTATTCTGGTTCAGAATCAGCAGCGTGGCATCACTAAAACCTGAAATGCTCTCAATTGCTTCCTGGAATCTTCGCGTATCCGCCATGACGACAACCGTACCGGTCTCCTGACCATTCAAATCATCAGGCAGACGTGTAATGTACGCAATGGAAGACTCCGCCGGAGCTGCATTCTGATGTGGCAGTATGACGAATTGATTCGTCTCTGTACCCAGAATCTGATCCCGCCACGCTTCGAAAGACATTGCACCTGTGTTATGTATGGTATGAAATGCCGTTCGCATATCCCGAATATTACCTGAACGGAGAATGGATTGATCTTTTTTCCACACGACGTAGAATTCATCGATGGATGCGTAGGATGTTTTATAGAGACGGAGTTCCTTTACCAGTTGGTATGCCGTATACGGCGCCTCTTTGGCCGGCTGATTGGAATACATCAACGTTTGCAGATTTGGGCTCCACGTCATCTCCATGTTTAACCGCTTCATCAGATCAACTTGTGTATCGATTGTATATCGCATCTGCTTCAATAAAGAATCGTTGGCTCGATGTATTTCACTCTTCAAAGTCTCATTTGCTTGCATGTAAATAACCAAACTGATCAGAATCGGCACAATCAAAACAGCACTGTAAGAGACAAGCCAGGTTACAATTATGCTTTCTCGTTTTTGCCACAAATATCGAATGTTTAGCAACAACTCATCACCCAACTCTTCGTAGATTATCTATGTTTGGATCAGGAATTTATTATAACGGTAAGAGCGCAATTGGGATATAGATAAAAAGTTCAATTCGATTGACAAAAAGGGTAGCCACCACCGATTTTTCCCGTCAAATCAAGCACAAATAGCCCGAATAGACTAATTTCGTCTATCGGGCATTCGGTATCAATTCGGTATCAAGTTGAGAAAGTTTTTTAAATATTCTTAGAATTTTTTTAGAAAATGCGATGCTTCCAACCGTTTAATTTGGCACTCGCCTCGACGTAGAAATAGTCACCGTAAATGAGCGAGACGTTTACGTTCTGACCTGCCGGTTTATGACCGGTTCCCTCGAGAAGCATACCTTCGTGCTCAGGAAGATCCCAGGTTCCATAATGATCCCGCAGGGAACTCAGGATACGTTTAGCAACGGTGGCATAGAGTCTGCCTTCTGGATCAGGAAGAACATCTGCAAGCTCAAGCAATCCGGAAGCAGCAATGGCACCAGCGGAGCTGTCTCGTGGGATCTCCTCCCCTTCTTCGGGCTCAGCACGGAAATCCCAATGCGGAACGCTATCCTCGGGCAGGCTGGAAATGAAGAAGTTCGCCACACGCTGTGCAGCATCCAGATATGACGGGTCCTCTGTATAACGATACGTATTCGTTAATCCATATAATGCCCACGCCGCTCCCCGACTCCATGCCGAATCCGGCGCCGCTCCCTGTCCACCTATCGCTTCTGTCCGTTCACCTGTCTCGGGATCAAATCGAATGATGTGATGCACAGAACCATCTTCCCGCACAAATTGCTTCATGACCATATCCGCATGAGCTTTGGCGATATGGCTGAAACGAGGATCTCCACTTTCCTCAGACGCCCAGAAGAGCAATGACAGGTTCATCATGGTGTCGATGATCGACCAGCCCAGCATGTCTCCATTCCAAGCCCGGATGAAGCCGCCTTTGGTATTGAAACGGCCAGCCAGAAAGTTGGCGGCAAATAAGGCACGCCTTGCGGCATCGATATCTCCGGTGAGCTTGTATTTGATGACAGCCGTAGGTAGGAAATGAAAGCCCACGTCGTGATCAAAGTAGTTGTTTTCTAAAAAACGTTCCGATAGTCGCTCATCCCAATTCCATGCAGCCTCTTTATATTTCTCATCACCCGTCATATCGTACACAATCCATAATATGCCCGGCCAGAATCCTGAGGTCCACCAATCGATTCTCATGTCGTCATAGATGCCATTTGCTCCTGCGACATGCGGAGACTTTTCACCTATGGCTGCAAGCATCTGATCGGCTTTACTTTTAATCTGATCCCACACGTCCTTGTTCACTTCATTTAATACGCTCATGTAACCTCATACCTCCTTACCGTTCTTCAATACTCTGATTTAACCTTTCAATGAACCAACCATGACACCTTTCACGAAAAAGCGCTGCAAAAACGGATAGATGCACAGGATGGGTATCGTCGCTACCATAATCGTCGCATACTTGATGGTTTCCCCGATCTGGAAGCGATCCCCAGCCGATGCACCGGCCGACATGCTCTCTGTAGAATTGGCGATCAGAATCTCACGCAGCACCAATTGCAATGGGAACAGTTCTCGGCTTTTGATAAATACTGATGCATAGAACCACCCGTTCCACTTATCGACCGCGTAATACAGAATCATCACGGCAATGACTGGCATGGACAACGGAATAATGATACGGAACAAAATGGTGAAGTGATTCGCTCCATCAATCTTGGCCGACTCTTCCAGGCTGTCCGGAATGCCCATAAATGACGTTCGCATGATGATCAGGTTAAACGTGCTGATGGCAAAAGGCAGAATGGTCGACCACAATGTATCTAACAGGCCAACACCTTTTACGACCAGGTACAGTGGAATCAACCCGCCGCCAAAGAACATCGTGAACACGATAAAGAACATGAACACCTTGTTCCACATCACGTTTTTACGGGATAGCACATATGCACCAAGCGCAGTCATGAACAGGTTGACGATAACACCGAACACAAGAATAAACAATGTATTGCGGAAACCTGTGGCTATACCTGGATTGGCAAGTACACTCTTGTAAGCTTCCAGACTGAACCCGACCGGCTTCCACAAGAGGCCTTTGTTCGCTAACAGCTGCGCCGAATCACTTAAGGACGCGAATAACACGTAGAGCAGCGGATACAATGTGACGATGACGAGCAGGATTAGAAACGTATAATTGAAGATCGTAAAGATTCGGTCAAACCAACCGCTTTCCTTAATCAAAGTTATCACCTCACCATAAGCTGTTTTGACTCACTCTGCGGCTGATATAGTTCGCCGAAATCAGAAGAACGAGATTGATCACCGAGTTAAATAGACCGACTGCCGAGCTGTAACTCCATCCGAACTCCAACAATCCCTTTCGATATACGAAGGAGGAGATTACGTCAGCTGTTTCATAGGTCACCGGATTATAAAGGAGAATGATTTTCTCGAACCCGACATTCAGCATATTACCCATCCGGAGAATGAACATGATCGTAATAATAGGCAGCAATCCGGGTAGCGTAATGTGAAACATTTGCTTGAGACGGCTCGCTCCGTCTATCTTAGCCGCTTCATACTGCTCCAGGTCGATGCTCATTAACGCAGCAATATAGATAATGGATTCCCAACCGATCCGCTGCCATATTTCAGACAGAACATAGATCGGACGGAACAGCTCCGGCTTTTGCAGCATCGCCTGACCGTCATATCCAAGCATCATGATCAGACGGTTGATTAAACCATCCGCGTTCGTGAAGTCTGTAATAATACCGCATATGACGACGAGAGAGATGAAATAAGGCATATACGTTATCGTCTGAACGACCCGCTTGAACGTGCGCTTGCGTACTTCGTTAATTAGCAGCGCCAGAATAATCGGTGCGGGGAATTCAAAGACCAGTGTGTACAAACTGATAAGAAGGGTGTTCTTCAGAACACGCAAGAAATAATAACTGTTGAAAAACTCTTCAAAGTGCTTCAGCCCAACCCAATCACTCCCCAAAATGCCCTTCATCGGAGAATAATCTTTAAAGGCAATAATTGCGCCGTACATCGGACCGTAATGAAATATTAAATAATATCCAATAACTGGAATCATCATGATGTACAAATACTTGTTCATCATGAAGTCCCGCACGAACCGGCTTCTAAAGGATTGACGATTGCTCATGATGTACCTTTTCACCTCTTTTCAATCGGGAGGGCTAGAGCCCTCCCCTTTTACAATTACCGGTTGTTGTAGCGTTCGAGTGCTGCTGTTTGGATTTCAATCGCTCGATCCAGATGTAACGATTTCATTTTCGCGACATAGCTCTCAAATTGATCCACTGGTTCGTTACCTAGAATGATCTTGATGGTCATCTCGTCGACGAGTGTGTTGATATCATTCATGATGGTCGCGTATTCGGAGCTCTCTTCAGGTGTAGGTGTGATTGAAGGCAGATTATATTTGGCGGCCTGTGTATTCTTCCATACATCAATGGCATCACGCTGAGTCTGTAATGCAAAGAACTGCTCGGCATAACGTTTGTCTTGAACGAATGGACCGTTATAGCTACTGCGGGCATATAGTGAAATCGCTTGTGCAGGAGCGAGTTTATCCGGATTCTTTAGCAGCAAGTCCGTGAATTTCGGATAATCTCCTTCCAAGTTATAGCTGACACCCTCTTCACCGAAGTTGAAGAACATGTGCCCTTCCTCACTATAGCCGTAATCCAGCATGCGAACGGCAAGTTCCGGGTCCTTGGCTGCTGTTGTGATGGCAACCGTACCTTCCGAGGCATAACCCTGGTTAAGCTGGCCGAATTTAGGAATATCCCCTTTGTTAAGCACCGGATATGGTGCGGCGACCAGAACGGCATCCGGATCATTTGCTTCTACGAGCGGCTGCCATTTGCCGATACCTCCGCCTGCGTTACCGACACTAGCGCCAGTAGCACCCGAAGCGAGGTTACCGTCAACGGATTTGGTATCCGCTGTCGAGATGTTTTTATCAATCAGACCTTCTTTGTACCATTCCTGGAATAACGTCAAGTATTCTTTGAAACCTTCTTCCGCAGGACCAAATTTGACCTGTCCGTCTTCCTGATAGAATCCGCGATTTACACCGAAGGCGCCAAGGAAAGCACCATTACCGGAATCGTTAAAGAATCGTGGCTTACTTACAACAGAGAACGGGGCGGATGCGCCTTTTTTCTCTTTAAAAGCTCTCAGGGTTGTTGTCCACTCATCAATCGTTTCCGGAACTGGTAGTCCCAGCTCATCCAGCCAATCCTTACGAATGATTGGTCCCTGGAAGACACGAAGATACTCATCTCCCCGAATGAACGGGAATACATAGTAGCTACCACTGTCCGTTTTGACCATCTTGTCGATGTCCGGATTGTCCTGCAGGTATTTCTTCAGATTCGGAGCATACTGGTCAATCAGATCGTTCAGCTTGAGGATATAACCATCATTGATGGCTTTCTCCGGTCCACCAGGGAAATCACCGATAAAATTGTACTCCAGCATGTCAGGCAAATCCCCGGAAGCCAGCATCACGTTAAAGGATTCTCTGACCTGACCGGTCGGTGGTGCCGTGAATTTGAGTGGCACGCCGGTTTTTTCCTGCCATTTTTGAAAGAATGGAATTTCGCTGTGCGAATTTTTGACCCCGATCAAGTTTCCGTTAATTTCACCCCAGTACGTAAGCGTCTTATCCGTTTGAATTGGATAGGTTGTTGCTTCCGTTGATCCGCTTGGTGTGCCTTTTTCAGCATCGCCCGTTTTACTGTCTCCGGACGAACACCCCAGGATCGTTGTACCTAATAACAGGATCATCAAACTCGTAGATAACACTTTTCTTCTCATGGACCTTATCCTCCACCTTTTGGGAATGTCTGTGCTCTACCTCAGAGTAAGGGAGCGCGCATTGTAGCGATATTCGCAAAAGATGAAATGACATGTTGATTTCGTCAGAACCAAATGATCATTTAGCCAAAACGATAGACGAATTCTCTATATAATTATCTGCAATGCCTTGATTTAGCAGTGTTGGCGCGGGTTTTTGAGTGTACTTCTGACATCACAAAAAAACAGACCATGAACAAGGTTCATCGTCTGTAACGTGGGTAAATTTGAGTGGATTGTATATAACGAATAAATTACTCCAGGGATCGATTTCTCATTTTTAGTCCCAGACGACTTCGGTACCTGCGATAAAATCATGTATTGCACGTTTGTCTTCTCGTACAGCAACCATGATGACACTCGCAATGAAACCAATGCCAAATGTGATTCCATATATCAGTCCTGCAACAACAACTCGCATGAGCATGGTTCCAATTCCAGGGGGCTCATGTGTATCGTATTTTCGAATTCGAATTCCGCAAATACGTTTTCCTATCGTTCGGCCACTCCATAATACAGGTAATAAAATGGAATATAATCCACTCAGTAGTTTAGCTAAAGGCTCGTCATTATCAAAATTTCCAGTCAGTACACCTACAATAATGGCTAAAGGGATTGAAACGATAATTCCATCTAACAAGTTTGCTCCTAATCTAACCCAAAAACCTGCTTCTCTCAAATGAATGCCTCCTTTCATATGGATTTAGTTGAATGTATGTAGACACATATCCATGTAGTATAACAGAAAAATATTCCATTAAGTTCTTAATCATCCTATTCAAGGAATCGAGAAAGGCTCCTCAACTTTTGTTGAGAAGCCTTTTCATGGCGAACCTTTTAGCTTTTAAATCTTTTGTTATATTTCTATTCAGCGTTACTTCTGTCCTTCCAAAATCAGGTTACCTAAACGATCCATGAGTTCCATCCGTCCCAAAGCCGTATAAGAATAATTGTAGTTATCTACGCTGGAGATTTTATAAATCTTCCCATCCTTGACGGCATTCATGTTATTCCACACCTTGCTGTCTTCCATCTTGTTCTCGCTATTCTCCATCAGCACCAGCTGGTCCGGATTGACGGAGATCAACGCCTCTATACTGATCTGTTTGCCTCCCCAGCCTTCGGGCTCAGGAATACCTTCTGTGCGTTTTAGTCCCCACTCGCCGTACAACATCTCTGCCGCACCTTTATTCGAATAGATCACCAGATTGTTAGGATAGGTTTCGATGACCGCAAAAGATTCACCGTTCACAGTCGATTCAAGTTTTTGCTTCCACTCAGCCGACTTTGCATCATATTTAGCCAGGAACTCATCCTTTTTGGTTTCTTCTCCGAACGTATCTGCCAGGAACGTCAGACGTTCTCTCCAATCATAATACGAGTATGGCAAAACAATCGTCGGTGCAATCAAGGACAAGGTTTCATACTGATCTGTATTAAAATCCTTTCCCAGAATGATCAGATCCGGGTTCGACGCAGTCACCGCTTCTATACTGAATTTGCTGCCGAGCCACCCCAGAACCACGGTATTTGCATCCAACTTGTCTTTAAGGGGTGGAGTGATCTGATCCTGCTGCCCATAATCGGCGCTGGTCGTCGCGACAGGCGTTTTGCCAACGATCAATAATTCCTCTGTTGAGCCGGACAGATCCACAATCCGCTGCGGATTAAGGGGGATTGTAACTTCCTCTCCATTTGGATTGGTGATGACTTTCGTTGTCGCTTGCGTCGTTCCCTCTGACGAACTAACCTCCTGACTGCTTGTCTGTTCAGTTCCGCAAGCCGCAAGCATCAGCATGGAGCATAGTGCAATCCATATATAAATTCGTTTTAACATTTAAATTATTCTCCTTTTGAGTCAATTCATCTATCTGGTTTGGACGACTGCGTTCATCGCTATACCTTTACCTGCCATCCCTCGGCATCATGCTGTAATTGCCACAGACGCGAATAGATACCTGATGTTAGCAATAATTGCTCATGCGTTCCTTGTTCGACAAGCTGGCCCTGATCCAGAACAAGGATCTGATCCGCATTTTGGATCGTTTTCAGACGATGGGCAATTAGAATTACCGTTTTGTTCGCGACCAGCTCATTAATCGCTTGCTGAACTGCGGCTTCATTTTCTGGATCAAGTGATGCCGTAGCTTCGTCCAGCAATACGATGGATGCATTTTTCAACAACGCACGTGCAATCGATATACGCTGTTTTTCCCCACCAGATAACGTCGAGCCTCCTTCTCCCACTATCGTGTCATATCCTTGAGGCAGACTTGCGATAAACTCATGACAGCAAGCCCGACGTGCTGCTTCTTCAATTTCTGCCTGGGTAGCCTCTTTCTTCCCTACACGTATGTTGTTACCGATTGTATCCTGAAACAGATACACGTCCTGGAAGACAACAGAGATATCCTCCAACAGTTTCTCCGGGTCCATACGGTTAATTGGCTGCCCGCCAATGGTAATGGAACCTGACTGCACATCCCAGAAACGCGCTATGAGACGGGTAACCGTACTTTTTCCACTACCGGATGGCCCTACAAGTGCAGTAATGGTGTGCGGAGGAATGGTAAACGACAAATTCTTCAGCACAGGCAGCTCATCATCATAACCAAAGGTTACGCGGTCAAACGAAATCGCCTGATTAGGTTGTACGCCTCCTGTTCCTGTCATTGGCGCCTCCTGCTGCACTTCCATAATGCGCCGTGCACTATATGCGGAGTATCGCATTTCACCATAACTCATCAGCGCAACGGTCAGAGGTTCAAACACTTTCGTACCGACTAGCAAAAACAGCAAAAATATCGGCAATGTCAATTCCCCGCCAGCAAGCAAATAACTCCCTGCCAAAATCATCCACGTCATGCCGGAACGCGCAAGAAGCATCGCCCCCATAATCATCGGACCCATAATGCCTTCCAACCGAATGGATGCCGACTTCAACTCGTCAAAAGAACGACGCAGTCGTTCAAATCGTTCTCCGCCCATATTGTGGGCTTTGATCTCACGAATACCGGTCAAATACTCTTGCAGCCGACTGGCCGCTTCGTTCTTGGCTCTCACATGATTCTCGCTTAAGCGAGCCTGAATGGAGTCTGTCACCCATAACAAGGCCACCCCCAGTGGAACAGCGACGAACATCGCAACTGCCATTCGCCAATCTACAAACAGCAGTCCAACAAAAGCCAGCACCGGCAGCACAATTGCGCTGATGAGCTGTGACAGATTGTGAGAGATCGTATGCTCTACCTGTCCGTAATCACTCAGAATCAGATTGGTCAGATCTCCCGGGTCCCTTTTACCGAAGAAACCCAATGATAGATGACGAATATGTTCAGCCAGCTTCAAGCGTCCCGTTGCGGCGAGGCTGTATGCTGCCCGATAGGTTTTATCATAGAGAGAAGAGTAAGCCGCATACTCCACCAACAGCCATGCAAACAGAATGCAGCACACCATCCACATTCGCTGGATGTCCAGTCCCTTATCCGGTTCAGCGAAGGATTTGTATATCGTATTGAAAATATCAACGAGCAGCGCAGCCGGAATGATCTTCGCAATCCCGTCCAGAATGGCGGCTATGATGGATGGAAGCAGACTGCGGGGGTTACCACCCGATATGTTGTATAAATAGTTCCTCATTGCTTCGCACCTCCAAGCTTCCAGGAAGCAGCATGAATATGGGCCTGCCACATCTTCTCATACAAACCGTCTGCCTCACGTAATTGATCATGTGTACCTCGCTCAACAATGGTACCCTGACGAATGACCAGGATCTGTTCAGCTGCCCGAATCGTTGTTAGACGATGAGCAATAATCAGTACCGTTTTACCTTGAACCAGTTGGGCCAGTCCTTGCTGGATCTTATGTTCATTCTCTGCATCCGCATATGCTGTCGCTTCATCCAAAACGAGAATGGGAGCATCCTTGAGTAAAGCTCTCGCAATGGCAATCCGTTGAGCTTCACCACCGGACAGGTACGTACCACCTTCTCCAATTTTGGTGTCATATCCCTCATCCAGCTTCTCAATAAACTCATGACAACAAGCTGTTCGAGCCGCAGCAATGACATCATCCCGCGATGCAGCTGTATTGCCCATGAGGATATTTTCCTCAATCGTATCGTAGAACAGATGTACGTCCTGGAATACAAACGAAACCGTCTCCATCAGCTTCTCTGTCCCCATTTCCTGAATGGGAACCCCACCAATCGTAATTTCGCCTTGCTGCACGTCCCAGAAACGCAGAAGCAGATTGGCAATGGTAGATTTTCCGCCACCCGAAGGTCCAACCAATGCCGTCATTTCTCCTGCTTTAGCTACAAAATCAACTTCTTGAAGCACAGGTTTGAACGCTTTGCTATCCTTTTGTTCATACGCAAAGGATACCTGCCGAAAAGCCACATCATATGTATCGGGCACTAGCGGAGTGAGAGGTTCCTGTACAACCGACTCAGCAAATACAGCCTTGATCCGATTCTGACCTTCTACGATCTCACGCATGCCACTACCCAGATACATCAGTTTCAAGAGTGGTGCGGACAAACTTGGTGTAATGATTAGAAATAGAATAAAGGTGATCGCGAAAGACTGATTGCCTGCGTTTTCGCTTGAAAGTAAAATGCCGATCGGAACAATAAAGGTCACCAGCGAAATAATGATGATGAAAAACATGCCATACGACGTCTTGCATAAATCGGTTATTCTCAACGAGATATCCCGATATCTCGTTACTGCCTGTTTAAAGGTGAGAAACGAGTCCGCTGTAATACCGAATACTTTTACCGCCGGCATTCCTCTTACGTATTCAACCCCTGTTGAGTTCATTTCTTCAATCGCATACTGAAAATCACGATATGCCTGACGTCCCCGTTCACTTCGGAAGATGCTGCTTTGCAGCCAGAACCCGATAATCATGGGAACTAGCAAGACCAGTGCCATACGGTAATCTAGCCAGAACAAATAGCATAGTAGCACTAGTGGAATGACGATCGCACTCACCAGATCGGGAAGCTGATGCGCGATGAACTTCTCTATTTTCTCAACGCTAACTTCAATGATTTTTTTCAGCTCACCTGTCGCAGTTCGAGTGTGATACCCCATCGGCACTTTTGCCACATGATCGGCAAGCTTTACTCTGAGCTGGTACAGGATGTTGAATGCAGCGATATGCGAGCACATTCCTCCAATATAGAGCGCGATAAGACCCGCGATTAGCGCTCCAAAAGAGACGAATCCCCAATACATCAGCAAATCCCTGTCCAGGCCAGATGGCTCCCGAGCATGGATTAACAGTTCTTCGACGATTTTATACACTCCGATAAATGGAACCATTTGCAGCAGACTCGATAAAATCGAGAAGATACTTGCTGTAATCAGCAAACCTTTCCGCTCCTTGGTTACTTCCATTAAACCGGATACTTCAGATGTGGTGTTCATCCCGCTCCTCCTGACATTAATAATCATTCTCAATATCGCGCAGTGTTATATACGCCCAATTAATATCTCACAGCACAGTGATCGGCTACTACCTCAAAACGGAGCAAAAATACCTCTATACGGATAATAAATGGCATCATTCTGTTTTATTTCATCTGATAATTCATGAGAACAAAAGAAAAGAGACCATATATTGCACATATGGCCTCTCTGCACTGGGGTGAAATGGATTGGTTACGGCTGCTCGTGAAAAGCTTTCCAGAATGAACCCTCTGTATTAATGATATCCTTGATCTGGGCAAAAGGAATTGTAAATGTCGGAAATCCCGCGACATAAGGAGCGATTTCATAAGGGCTGAAATATAGATGCAGTGCATCCGCTGTGACAAAAAAAGGCTGATCCGGGCTGATTCCCTCATACGTGTCCGGAAAAACATAAGAGTATTGTGGATCATTCTTGATCTGATCACCTACAATTTTGCTGAGCACCTTTACATAATCACTGTTCGGTTTAAACAAATCCTTGAGTTCATACATCTGGCCGCTGCTCAGATTAATAATCGCATAGATCATCGTCGGCATGCCATGTGCTGCACCCGCCGGGTAGTTATAACCCGTAAGTTTGAGTTGAAGCAATTGCTGCTGATAGAACGTAATATCAAAATCCCCTGTATATGTGTAACCCAGCTTCTGATCCGCAGGGATTGGCTTCACTTGGGAAAGTGCCTTTAACTTGGCGTTTACTGCAAGCTGAACGGCTTGATCGGTTAACCCTTCCACCTGCGGATAATACACGAGATAATCGGGGTTTGGCTTATATTTCTCTTCCCGTACACGATATGGCGGGTGAAGTGGAACAATTGTATTTTGTCGCCAAATGACCTGCCCGGCCCGGTTTACATAGGATACGCGCTGGTCCACATACGCCTTGATTAGATCGGGAGCTACCCATTCGAGTGTGCCCGAGCCTTCAACACGGGGGTATCCCGATGCAGGTCGCCCATTTAGATCCAGAAAGAACGTTTGTGTTCCATTCGTGACTGAAACCAGCCCTCCCTTGTAATTCGATACATCCGTATATACAAAATCGGAAAGTTTTCTACCAGTGACATCTGCAATTGCATAGACCGAACCTAAGAAAGACTGTTTGGGGTCAATCGCTTGCCCCAGGGCTAGCCGATGTTCTCCCAGATCTCGAATGTCATTATAGGCGGGTTGGATGGTAAATGTGCCCTGTGTGTTAATAACGCCATAGATGTAGTTGTAATCCTCCGCTGTATTCACAATAGCGTATCCACCACTGAACGGAAATGCCGAAGTGAAGCTCGGCTGAATTCGGATATGACCACTTTCGTCGATATAACCGTATTTACCCGATGTCTCTTTCTGAAAAGGAAGTAATCCGTTACCCAGAGGTCCTACGTAGGCATACGGATACGTCGCCAGCCGCTGACCATTTCGGTTAATTAACGCATATTCATTTTCTTTGATCTGCACAACGGCCTTGCCATCCTGAAAATCGTTCGCTGAAGTGAACTGAGCCCGAATGACCTCATTTCCAGAGGTGTCCAAATAACCGTAACGACTGACTTCCCCGCCTGCCTGACTGCTGTCTGAAAGGTAAAATAGCGCTCGACCGTCCTTCACATCGGCAATAAACGGATATGCCCGTTTGGTCAATACGGCGCCTTGTTCATCAATCATCTTGAACCCTTGGGAATCAATGACAATGGCCCGACCTTCTGAAAAAGGATTAATGGAATCGTATACAGGTCGAACGACAAATTGCCCGTTAAGATTAATGATACCAGTCTTCCTGTCTTTCACCACGACAGCCAGGCCATTTCGTTGAAAGTCTTGGGCATCGTCAAGTATCGGTTCAAGACGAATACGACCTTGGGCGTCCATATAGCCCCACCGGGTTCCAGTTGTTGTTCTGACTGATATCGGAAATAACCACGTCGTTTCACGCGGCCCCTCTGTGCCCATGGCTTGCCTAATCTTCTTTTCCAGCTCAAGCAAAACTTCCCGTGAAGGGTATGGGTCACTAAAACTTAGCGCTTTTTGGACCGAGGCGAGCGCGGCAGGAAATAATCCGGCCTTGTACTGGGCATCTGCGAGATAGTACCAATAGAAAGTGTAGTCTGGATAGTGTTTAGTCAATTGTTCGTAATACTGCACAACTTTAGGAAAGTAATACGGATATACATCCGTTGCGGGAACCCATTTCCCATTCTGCCAGCGGATGATCTCGACCCGATAAGCTTCACCTGTATCATGAATCCAGAGTGCAATCTCTACTTTGCCATCTCTGCCGTGGTGACCCGGCATATCGATGATTTCCGCATGGCTGTAATACAAATCTTCCGGCGCCTGATCTGTCAGTCCTGATTCCGTCCATTCGTATACAGCAAGCTTCGACCAGATCGCACCGATCTGCCAGCCTACAATGAGATTGTTCCGCGCCGTGGATGTCACCGATGCCGCTGTCAGCAAGGTAACACCATAACCCAGGCCTTTCGTCAAAGACATCTTGATCCAGTGACCCTGGTAAAATTTCAGGACAAGCAGCATTAATTCTCCGCCCTGCTCATATACAGCAGCAATCTCCGGCATTCCGTCTCCAGTTAAATCTGAAGCGTAAATGGCCGGATGTTTGACCGGTTTATCAATGGTGACGACAGTAGCGTCAGCCGGGATATGTTGATTGACAATTTGCGTTAACAGAGGTTCGCTCATGGACATGCCTGTTTCCTCCTTAAGACAGCATTCGCCTAATGGTATGGGTATGCATCATAAGCGGGGATATGACATCTGAGCGAATATAACCGTTAACTTTGGAGATTCAAAAACCTAATTTACTCAAATAAAATAAAAAGAATTGCAGAGGCTCATGCTTCTGCAATTCTTTATGTGCCAATCGGTTCAGGATGATTCTTGAGTGCTGAGCTGTACATACTGTGTGAGGCGGCAATAATGAAGCAACATAAGCTCCTCATCACCGCTCCCTAGAGCAGTTTTTCGGCCCTCTTCGATCATGAGCTCCAGTATTTCACGAAGGAAAGTCATTTGAAACCTCGAGGTCTCCACAATTAGCTGTTCCAATACATCAATATCTTTCAATGTGAATTGGGATAATCCGCGAAGAAACAGCTCTTCTGACCAGCTGTTGATCTTCTGCATCAACTGACTATAGTCTTCCAATTCTACCCGTCCTTCCATAACCCGTATCCAGTTTCAGACTGATCACTGTTGGACCCTTCAGGAAGCTGATCGGGTATATCCGTTGCTGTTCTATACGCACAAAAGCATAAAAGTGTTCGAGTGTTCCTGTCCCATAACCTGACTCCAACCTTTTGATCATGGTCTCCCATTCCGTTGAATAAGGAAGAGTCAGATCCAACGTCTCCCCATGGTCACTCTCCATCGTTAGAATAAGGTCCTGTGATTGCTTCTCGAAGCGATGCTCTACAACCCGGGCAACCTTGATCATCGCCAGTCGTTCTTTCGGAACGGAAAACAACCCAAATGAGCGTGCATCTTCAGCGAGTACGGAGGGTATATCTTGCATGTACTTGCCCAGATTCACCTCTTCCACTGATGTTCGTGGCAACAGTGTAAGCTTTGCGCCTTCCCCGGAGGAGAGTCTATGCTCTTCATTTACTTTCACCGAGCGAAACTGAATCTCTTCCCCGGCAAATTGACGAAAAGTCAGATTGGGCAGCCATGGAGTGAAGGAACCATAATGCTCTGTATATGAGAATTGATTATCTTCATAGTATACAGCCCGGACATCGCTGTACGTATAGATTTCCGCATCATCAGAGCAATAGAAATAATAAGTGATTCCACGGTAACCGGAGCGTGTCTCCCATGCATCAGCACCCAGTCCATACAGATGCAGCTCTGGAACCGTATAGTATTTACTTCGGAAACTGCCAATGAGCTGACTCTGTTTGAATGCAGATACCTTCTCTTGTTCAAGCACCTGTAATGCAAGATACAACTTGCTTACCCGATCAAGCATCGATTGCATGGAGAACCGTACGTGTCGGTTAAAAAACAATTGCAGTTCCCCCTGAATCCCGCGTAAACTCCGCTCAACGTCAGGAAGATGACCACTATGGGCCGCAATCGCCAGTGTCTCCAATTGAGCCATATACGATTGCGGTAGACGAGCAAGTCCCGTCTTTAGCAGACCTGCAAGCATGGAGCGGCATTCCCGCACTGTTTGAAGTGAAAACTTGGTATCATGGACTCTTCCACTTATGGCTTCAATATCATCCAAACCTTGTTGCATCCGATACCGCAATAATGCTTCAAGTTTGGACATATTACCGGCAGTTTGTTTTACTTTGCACAGGGCCTTAGCCAGACTAGCTTCTTCTGTAAACGAAACCTCAATTTCTTGTTTCACCAGACGCACGGTTAGAAGAGAATCTTCCAATACTTCAATCTGCTCGGGATATCTTAATCGGAACAGAACCTCCTCAACCAATGAAGAACTATATGATTTAATCAAAGGAGCAAGATCCGATTCAACCATCCAGCGGAAGCGTGACTCCGTTACCAGACCAGACTCAGGTTCCAACTGTGCTGATGACGCTGCTTCACCCTGATTTAATGTATCCTCTGTCTGATGTTCCCGCTGATAATACAAAATCGAAATCAGTATATGTTTGCAAATGTTGTCTGCCGGACAGGAGCACTCCCAATGATCCAGCGTATTTTCAAGCGAACAATGTGTACCATCACTCAACTGACAACTCACAGAGGCTTCATTCCAAGTGTATTGCACAGTCAAGCCATTATCCAACTCTTTCAGAGACCGTTTGTACAACCCTTTGTTGGCATTTCGAATCAAATAATCCTCCGTACACAGCTTCGAAAACATCCGAAATTTCAGTTCAAATTCACTCACGTGATCAACGACCTGACGCTCTTAAAATATCATAGATCGTCTCACTGAACACACGACCTGCAATTTCACCCAAAGCAATGGACTTGTGATCGCTATAATAGTAGTGTTTCTGACTGCCAGGTTTAAAGAAGTGCAGAGATTCCAGCGTGATATCTTCCAATCCTTCATAATATGAAATGCTGGTACCACTGAAGCGCAGTTCTGCGACAAGATTTCCATACTCTTTGTAAAATTCATGATACCAGCCGCCATCCTGTGCTGGACCTTTGATCCATCCATATTTCTCCAGTGCTTTGGGGAATGCGGTGGGAGAGAAATCAGACTCGGGCAAGCGGTCATATTCAACCTTGTTTTTGTCTTCATCCTCAGGCACATGAATTTGACGATTCAGCTGCTCAAACGGCTGTTTTATCTCATAATCTTCCAGCTGCGTTTTCCATCCTTCGAGCGTAGATTGGTCAAGTTCGAGTGGATGAATCAATCCCACTAGAGATCCCGAAGGCAGCTCGTATTCATCCTCATCGACGGTATTAAACGTTCCATCCTCCATATAACGGAACGTGGTGACCAACTGACCATCTTCATATGTGCCCCATATCAGACCTACAGCAAATTTCTGCATGATTACATTCTGTACAAACAATGCTGTCCACTCATCAGCAGACCACAGCCGTTGTTTTGACAAAGATTCTTCCAGACGTTGCGCCTGGATGTTAACCATTGTTTTGAGATCCTTCTTCAATTGTGTGAAACGCGCCTTAGATTGTGCTGCAAGTTCAGCATCATCTTTCTGTGCAGGAGAAGGTAGACTCTTCACAGATTTACCCGTTTCTTCATTTACAACAACGACCTGCAGATCTCCATTCACTTTAATCAGGAATGAACGCTCCCCGTAGCTCAGCTGCATCGTTCCATTCTTATCAAAACCAAGTGTGGTGACGAGTCGATCTTCCAGTTGTTCAGAGGTGAGTCCCAAATTTTCCGCTGCCAGCTGCAACGCTTCTTCAGCCGCACCCTTAACCTGGCGGTTCTTCACAGTGCGTTTAATCTTGTCAATCGCCATAAGAGCAGAAGGTTCCTTAAGATAGGCCAGTACTTTTACAGCATCAGCCGCAATGGCCCCTCGGCTGTTTTCTGTCCATTCCTTAATTTGGGGAGCCAATATATTCACAATTTGAGTATCGCCAAAGAGTGCCGAGAGGTACATTACCCACTTCTCCTTCGCAGAAGCACTCTCCTGAATCCACAACTGCAGCAGCTCGCTAGCAAAACGTGCGAGCGATTCCTCGCTTACATACTCACGGAGTTCATTCAGTCTTTCGTTCGGCGCAGATGTATGATCTATTGATTGGACCAAGATATATTGCTTGATTCGATCATCTAATGGTTGATTGTCCTCTGAACGTATCAGAGAAGGAAGATCGTTCAAAGAAAACCAACTTAGTCTGGTCAGCTTTTTGGCATCTGCCTGATCTGCAAGTGCCGCATGAGCATACTCTGGACTTTGATCCGCGGTATCCAGCAGAATTTGAATCAGGTTCTTCCATTCGGCAGACTTCTCACCCTTCAGAAGCTCAAGGTATATCTCCTTGCTATTATCCAAACTGCGGATGGCGCTCAGAGCCATTTCTTTCACACCCGTTTTTTTCTCCGAACGATATATTGTCGTGTATAAGTCCTGGTCAGGAATCCGATTGAATTCAGATAATGCCACGCCATTTGCCTTTTTGGATGAATCCTGCAATCCGGCACGAATTGCTTCAGCTACCTGTTTAGTCGACAGCTCTTGACGTTGTTCAAAGGTGATTTCCAAAATTAAGATGCGCGTGTCCGTGGGTAGTTTCTTGTACTGTCCCAGAGCAAAGTCCAGATTTTGCTGAATGATCCGTCGATATTCATCCTGAGGCATCGATTTGTACTTATAATCGGTCATACCGTTGAGAGAAATCAGACTGGACAGCAATTTCTCTTGTTTTACCTCTGGATCTTGGCCGTAAAGTTCCAACAGCTTCTCACCGCTAAACGCGTAAGATTGATACATATCAGAAACGATATCCAGTGTCCACTCGGGATACGTGGTTAGAATCACGAACCGACGCATCGCCTCCGAATTCAAAGGCAGGAAACTAATGCTGATCAAGTTATGAACACGCCTTTTGTCACGATTCAGGTTATTAAACAGTCCTCGACTATTCGGATCTTCCCAGTATTCTTCAAAGGAGCTTTCACCGTTCAAATATCGTGCAATCGCAAGTCCCTGTCTGCCTCCATCTAATGGATGTCGAAGAGCGCTGAATACGGCTTGTTCAACCGTTTCATCCACATCTGGCACTGCGATTCCATGATCCTCCAGCACTTTTTGAATACACAATTTGAGGAATGGGGGTTTTAATATGTGGTATGCACGAATTGCTTGTTGCGGATCATTCACAATCGTTGATTGCAGAAATTGCCATGGTATGGTGTACGATTCGAGTTCATTACGCAACATTTCGATGAGCTGATATGGCTCGTCCAGGGGCACCAGCCCTGACAGCAATTCGTTGGCATTTTTCGTTCTTGTATCCATACTTAACAAATAGCGCCGAACTTCAAGTGGATAGATCTCATGTAATTGGTTTATGGCTTCGAGCAAAATAAGACCGGTCTCACTTTTGTCTTCAAGGAAACGTTGTTTGCCGCCACTGATGTTAACCAAATACAACAAAGCATTGCTCAAGAGGATCATCGTCTTGTCGAACTCACTGTAAGACAGTTGCTCCTTTTTGGAAAGAGGAGTGTTCGAATAGTTCTCAGCTATAACCTGATTATGCTTCTCCCGGAGGAATTCATCATTTAATTCATATGCAGATTTGTTATGCTTCGTTTGAAAATTGCAAACCACCAATGGCTCAATCAATGCATGCAATTCTTTCCGCAGCTTACTTGTATCATGGGTCATCACATGTTGAAACAATGCTGGCAGAGATTGAGTGAACTGTTGCACCTGGGCAAGATGGGAAGGGCTATTATTGAGATCTGAATAGAGTCGGAGGAGTATCATTCCATTGATTACATCATGGGAATTCCCCTTCAGTCTGCTCTTTAATTCATCCAGAATTTCCTTCTCTCCAGCATAGCGATTGATTTTCTCCAAACGGGACAGCAATTCGCCCATCCGATCATTGGTTTTGCTCTTTCCACTCAGTCCATAAGCTTCCGAGTCGTTTCCAAGGCAGAGCGTAAAACCATCGGTTCTCCACGAATTTCTTCTGGAATAATTGGATTCCATATGAATTACAATGGCTCCCGCTCGAAAAAAGATGTCTCCGTCATCTTTTTTGGCAATTTTCATGAGTACTTCTATCGTCTGGTACGCATAATGGCTGGAACCTCCCATCATATCAGGAAACTTATCCGTCGTTCCCATCACATAATCTATGATTTCCGGACTCCGATCCGTTTTCAACGAATATTCATTGGAACACACCTCTGCAAACTTCTCCACCAGAGCTTCTACTGCGCGATCTGCAGTTAACATGACACATTCCTCCTCGAATATGAGTTTATAAATGATCTTATATATAACCAATTAAGTAATAATTTCGCCAATCCAATCTGCCAACTCATTGGGTGTAATCGCAGCAACATGTGCACCCATATTGGATAACGTTTGCGCAGCATGTTTGTTGTACACGGTATCTCCGTTAAAATCGAGTGCGGTCAGCACAAGCAATTTGCAGCCCGTATCCAGAATATCCTTGCATGCCTTATACATGTGCTGGATCGGGTAACCCTCCTCCAAATCGCTAACGAGAATGTATATTGTTTTCCCAGGATTTTCGATTAACGTCTCACCATAACGGAGTGCCTTGGTAATATGCGTTCCCCCGCCAAGCTGCACATTCATAAGCACATCTACCGGATCTTCCAGCCTGTCACTCAAATCGACAACCTGTGTGTCAAAAATGAACAATTTTGTTCGCAGTGCATTCAGGCGATAGAAAATGCTTGCCATCACCGAACTGTATATCACTGAATCCAACATGCTTCCGCTCTCATCCACACCAATGATGATGTCCCACTTGTTGTGAGACTGGATATTCCCATCAAAATATAGACGATCAATTACAAATCTTCGATTGTCTTTGTCATAGTTCTTCAAGTTCTTGGTAATCGTCTGCTTGAAATTCAAATTGCGCAAGGAACGTACTGAACTGGATGCATAACGGCTGCGTTTCCCCATAATGCTCGCTTTGGTCTGAGATTCGAGTTTGCGTCGCAGCTCTTCAACCACGACTCGTACGATTTCCTTGGCGCTCTTTAATTCGTCGCCTTTCATTCGTCCTTTAAATTGCATAATGTTCTTGAGTAGGTTCATATTGGGTTCGAGGGATTCCAGCAGCTTTTTGTCCGTTAACAATTCCGTTAGGCCATAACGGTCAAGCGCCTGTTTCTCCAAAATTTCTACCGTTGATTTCGGGAACAGTTCCCTGACCTTATGCAACCATTTGGGGACGGTAAGGTCCGAGGGGCCTCTTCCTCCCCCTTTTCTGTAACCCTGCTCTTCACCATATTCGCGATTATACAGATATCCGAGAATCTCATCGACTTCGGTATATTTAAAATCATCAGGGGAGTAGTCATCTGCATTGGACAGTCCTTCTTCGGAGGATTCACCCAGGATAAGGCGCCAACGGTTTAAGGTCTCAGCCCGGTTCAGATCTGCATTGTCTTTCACCATTTCCTTGGTAGTATTGAGCTCATTCAGATCAGCTTCCATGCGTCAAACTCCTTCCGAAGGGCTTCATCCCATGTTTTCGTCTGGATCAGCAATCGCTCGTCAACGGAAGGCCATGACATCTCTTCGTTCTCTACCTGATGCAAGTTCGCAACCCGATCCGCAATTAGGCCTGTCTCCATTGGTGTGAAGTAAGTAAACGCCAAACGAAGTTCAGGGATCATGCGAATAAACTCTTCATAATCAAGCTTCTCGATCATATAGTTCAATTCTGATAAAAGCTGATCTTCATACAGAAAAGCGTCCCGTGCTACAGAGAACACACCCTGTAGATAAAGTGCAGTCTGGCGAGTCTGTTCCTGCGATCCCCGGATATATGCACGTGCTCGATCCACGATCTCTTCTCTATGCCTATCGCCAAGTCCTGAAGATATGGCAATACACACCCCCTCCAGCTGTGCCGGAAGCTGGCTGTCTGACAGAAGTTCATCCAGATGTGCCCTGAATGGTTCATCCCGGAAATGCTCTTCGGACGATTCTGCCAGCATGGCAAGCAGCTTCAGTCCCTGGACAATCGCTTCATGTTCATCCGGATTCGTTCTTGAGAGCTGCATCAGTTTGTCCACGGCATTGTTATAGGCTTCGGACACGAGGTTGAGAAGCTGCTGTTCCTCAGACAACCCAAGAAGTCTGCGATGCTGCTGAATTCGATTCAAAATATGCAGACTTCCGCACAGTGACAAGAAATTCCCATCCTTCCGGAGCGCTGACTTTACTTGTTCATACAGCTTCATTGCGCTATCCTGCAGGCCCATGAGCAGAGCCTGCAGCATGGATTTGGCGAGGTCACCGCTGTGATGATCCGGTATTCCCTGCATTTCCTCTTCCATCTTGCGCGTAGCGGCTTCCTGAATTGTGCCTCCATAGAGCGAGTTCTCGATTAATCGAGCCTCAATTCTGGAGGAATAGGAATATACCCATGTCTCCCGAACAAGGTTCATGTCACGCTGTGCAATCCAATCCGGGCCTGATTGTCGCTTCGCGAAATCCGGAACGAGATAGACCATACATTGAAACAATTGACTTTGCCGACGATGATCTGGTTTGGCATATAAATCAAGTATCTTCTTATGTTGGCCTGTAGTACGAATTTGAAGTTTTGATTCTGTACAACGTTCTTTGAAATCCTCAACGATCGGAATACTGAATGGGTTGGGAGCCACTTTTCCGATGACATCCCCGGTTAGCAATCTGTGCAGTTCTTGTATTGGTTTGTCTGAAGCTAACGTAAGTTCACCCTTAACAAAGGAAGAAAGTGTTGCATCCATCAGCTCATAGACTCCACCTTCCCTTTTTCCTCTCAGTCCTGCGAGTCCTTGAACCATGCTGTATGCCTCAATAGCGTCGCTGGTTGATACATGTTCATGCCCTTCCCTCAGCTTGCGGGTTAGTCGTGATAACAAATCCAAAGCGGTCAAATTGTACACGGAGTTCTTTTGCTGAAGCAGCTGAGTCCATATCTGTTCGTAATAATTCACGTAAGGCATGCCGCTTGCATACCCATTCAGCCGATCCGCTTCGGCAAACGTGTAGACCATGGGATACATCTGCTGATGCACCGAATTCTGAGCCTTCACAAGCTCTTGCATCGTCATCTCTTCTGAGTCCGTCTCATGATTCTCGGGCATCAGCAGTCCATACGTATGAAATCCGCCAGTAATGACAAGCACACGTTCATGCTCCTGCCCAGCCTGCTTAATACGACTTCTCATATGAGCTTCTCTTGCCAAATCACCTGTACTGTGCAAGCGCTCTGCTGAATAACACATCCGGGATAAGGTGCAGTACGTGAATACATCCTGTACAAATGCCTGTGTTGACTTCTCCAGACCACCAATTTCAAATACGTTCTCCCACAACTCATCGAAACTTCGACAGTTTGTTTTCTGACATAAACGGTGGATAAACTCAGACCCTGCAAGCAATGTCTCGTCTTGAATGGATATCTCCCGCTGTTCTGCCTTGTTGGGATTGGAGAAATGATGATAATCCAGGTCGATAAAAGTTGCAGGGATGCTCAGCCGAGCTGCTTCTTTCAGCGCTACATATTCAGGAGAATAACGAAGCAACGGATAATAACAGGCCGCTCTCTCCTCTTCACTCTCATAGGTGTAGTAAAGACTGACAGGAGGTACGGTCGCCTCATCAGACAGAACTTGAAGTAATGGATTGCCGCTCTCAGGTCCTTCGATTAGAATGATATCCGGCTTGTATTCTTCAATTAATCGCAACAAATGATAGGAACAGGCTGGACTATGATGGCGTATGGGGAAATAAACCGTTCCGTTGTTCAGGTTATACACTTGCAACTCAAATAGCGTCTGTAACTGTGCAACATCCAAATCCGCATTTCCTGTTAATCGATCCATTTCTTTTCCTCGTAGTAATCCTTCCAAATCCCTTCTTCTCTCGAACGCTCCTTCACGACCTTGGAGAAGTAAGTTTTGAGAATGGACAGATCCTTGTCGCTTTCTTTCGCTATCGTCCCTAGCATGTTTTGCACCAGCCGATCCAATGCGATTCCCTTGTCTTCGTAATAATAGGAAGTCATTGCACTCTGTACA
Source organism: Paenibacillus taichungensis (assembly GCF_050994985.1). Classification (NCBI taxonomy): domain Bacteria; kingdom Bacillati; phylum Bacillota; class Bacilli; order Caryophanales; family Paenibacillaceae; genus Paenibacillus; species Paenibacillus taichungensis. The sequence goes on from NZ_CP194720.1 coordinate 2,503,205, forward strand.
TATACAGATACGGCTTCAGCCGTACTCATGGACGCTTGGGGCGTATCCAACTTGTAACCTTCCCGCGTCATACCTGTGCGAAGCTCCATAAATGTCGTGGCCAGCAATTCAACCACATCCGAATTAATCTCGATGTCTATTCCGCTATGTAATAATAGGCTTCGCGCCTGGGATTCAATAATTTTGGCTTCCATTTTCACACTGCTAATCGGTTTGATCGTCTCAAAATTGAAACGGCGCTTCAGCGCACCACTCATTTCATTGACGCCCTTATCACGAATGTTCGCCGTAGCGATCACGTTAAACCCCGGTTTGGCAAACAGCACACCACCATCCAGCTCAGGTATACTCATCACCTTGTCACTAAGAATACTGATCAGGCTATCCTGTGCTTCAGCGGGGCAACGTGTAATCTCCTCAAAACGGGTAAGAATTCCTTTCTTCATTCCGTTATACAAAGGCGAGGGTACAAGTGCAGCTTCGGACGGGCCTTTATCCAGCAGCATGGCATAATTCCAGGAATATTTGATCATGTCTTCGGTTGTACCTGCCGTACCCTGAATTGTGTTGAGACTGGTACCAGAAATGGCGGCGGTCAGCAGTTCACTGAGCATGGTCTTGGCTGTTCCGGGTTCTCCAACAAGCATCAAGCCCCGATTGCCTGCCAGTGTCACTACAGCACGTTCAATGAGAACATCGTTGCCATAAAATTTCCGTGTAATGGAAACCTCCTCTCCATTCAACATTGCAGGTTTATTCCTACCAATAATAAAATCTCTGACATAGGCCGGGGACAGCAGCCAGTTTGGAGGACGTTTTCCCGTATCTTCTTCTCGTAACGCCCTTAATTCTGTCTCATATAGTGTCTCTGCGGGTGGCTTAAGCATCTCCATCGTCAAGGTTTCTCCTCTCGCATAAACAGATCGTATGTTCTTATTAAGTTTTATCTTATCACAGCAGCCTTTGAACGGACTTAGAAAACGCCAAAAATGGTTGAAACGTCCTTCTTATCGGCATTCTTCCTGAGCCAATGGACATAGTTCGTAGCATAATTGTGAATTACTTATATCGTTGCATCATGGAGGTTGGATTCAAAACTAATTTGAATCCTCGTTGTTGTTGTAGATAACTTCAATTTATAGGCCATACGTCCCTATAGTTCATTAAACACCACGTAATATGGTTCAAGCAGCTCAAGTCCAATCTCACAAAAAAACACAGCCCAGTAGTCTGTGTCTTTACTTCATTTCTATTGATTTTATTCCTTATTCCATGTGCTATTCTATCTAAAATTAAATAGGCTTTCCATACCATATTTGTCAGTCAAAAACAAGGTTTCAATCCATCCAATATTGAATATATAGATGGTGCAGGCTTTTCGTATGAAGCCACCGAAATTAACATATGATCCCTTAGATAAGATGCGTAACAATACGAGCTTTTGATGAGAGGAGATTAACCATTTGAGTACTAATGAAACTTCACAGTCTGAGTTGTTCACTCAAGAATTTACACAGAACCCTTACCCCGTATACGAAAAGCTGAGACAAAATGATCCAATTCACAGAGTCCTGTTTCCTCATGGTGATTTCGGTTGGATTATTAGCCGCTATGAGGATGCAGTGGAAGTGTTGAAAGACAACCGTTTCAGTAAGGACGTAGTCAAACGTTATGGACCCGATCAACAAAATATATTCGTGCATAACATGCTTTTTTCCGATCCACCTGATCATCGCCGGTTACGTGGACTCGTACAGAAGGCTTTTACTCCAAGATTGATTGAGGGCATGAGAAGCCATATTCAAGATATTGCTGACGATCTCCTGGATAATCTCAATTCCCAGGATAAGATGAATATGATTGATGAGTTTGCATTTCCATTACCGATCATTGTCATCAGCGAGATCCTGGGTGTACCTCTTGAGGATCAGGACAAATTCCGTTTATGGTCCAATTCCATTATCGATGCGACAAGTGCGGAACATTCCGAAGTGTTTGAGAAGCATGCCCAGGAGTTCATTGATTACCTGAATAATTGGTTTGCCAAAGTACGTGAGCAGCCGGGTGACGATCTGATCAGTCAGCTCGTTGTAGCAGAAGAATCAGGAGAACAACTCACTGAAAAGGAACTGCTTGGTGTTGTCGCTCTGCTGATCATCGCCGGGCACGAAACAACTGTCAATCTGATCGGTAATGGTGTACTTGCCCTTTTGGAGCATCCGGAACAACGCGACCTGCTGATCAAGCAGCCTGAGTTAATCCATAATGCTGTTGAAGAAATGCTGCGTTATAACGGTCCGGTTGAATTCAGCACATCTCGCTGGGCATCCGAGGACATAGAATTTCATGGACATCACATCGCTGAAGGTGAACTAGTCATTGTAGCACTGGATTCAGCCAATCGGGATGAAGAGAAATTTAAAGATGCGGATGTTTTTGACATCACTCGTGAGAAGAGCCCACATTTGGCTTTTGGCAAAGGCATTCATCTCTGTCTGGGAGCCCCTCTCGCGCGACTTGAAGGCGAGATTGCGATTAATACACTGCTTCGCCGCTTTCCCGATATGCAGCTTCAGACGGATGTTAATGAACTTGAATGGAGACCCGGCATGATTGTTCGAGGTGTTAAGGAGATCCCGGTACAGCTTAAATAGTTATGTATTTGAAGCAAGGAAAGCGAGGCACCTGATTGCATGGAAATTAACACCATTGTTCTAGTTGTTTTTTTGTTTCTTATTCTTATCTTATTGGTTCGCGTCATCAGCTTGCAGACCCAGTTGAATGAATTGAAAAGGGATGTTGAACGTCTGGAGAATGGTTCAGGACGTACCACACATTCCCCTCTCAGTTATAACGATTCTGCAGCGAATGTGTCTCTAACTCCACCGGCACAGGCTGATCTCACTGAACTTGATAAAGAATTGCAGGAGCTTGCAAAACAGGGCAAGAAAATAATTGCAATCAAAAAGGCCCGTGAAGCCAGAAACCTGTCTCTTAAAGAAGCCAAAGATTACGTTGAGTCTCTTGAACGCCTGTAATTAGTATGTAGATAGACTTTTCAACTCCCTGCAAAGGTTTTTGCTTTCAGTTGATTCGTGTTCGACTGGAAACAACGATCTTCGCGGGGAGTTTACTTTTTTCTAAAGACATGATAAAGTTATTTCAATATTTATAGAAATAAGAAATAAAGACGAAAGGACCGATTTTGATGCAATCCAATCCGATTGATACTGAACAGGCTGTCAAAATTCATAAAGCGCTAGGTGAACAAACGCGATATAAAATCATTCAGATCCTTTCAGGTGAAAGTAACCTGTGTCCAGCTGATTTGGAGAATCGGCTTGTAACTGTAGCGCTCTCCACTTTATCTCATCACCTGAAGCAACTTTCCGATTGTGGTTTGTTGACCTCACAAAAGAAAGGTACGTATATTTACTACAGTCTGAATACAGATACTTTACAGAGATTCGCTCCTTATCTGTTAGAGAAGTAAAATTTTTGTTTTATATTTCCATAATACTAGAAACATAAAATCATTATATTGGTAATGCTACTTAGTCCGCTGAGCCTAATGGTTGTCATTTAAATACCCTTTTGCTATAGCACGCGGTACATTTGATAGATTAAGTACTCGCTTTGCCTCATTGGTAGATTAGTTTTATCTTAATCCTGTTCTCTCGTCTTTATTTCTATATTTCTAAAAATATAATAATTATAATCAGAAAGAGGTTATATACTCATGTCTAACACATGGAAAATCTATGTCCTGGCCTTGGTCAGCTTTCTTGTAGGGACCTCCGAATATGTCATTGCGGGCATTCTGGATCGGATCTCGGACACCATGAATATATCGTTGATTGCTGCGGGACAGCTGATCACAATTTTTTCACTCATTTATGCGCTCGGTACGCCCATCATTATCGCCTTAACATCCCGCATGGATCGACGAAAGCTGCTGCTCTACTTTCTGGGACTTTTTGTCGTCGGCAACGTCTTGGCCTACCTGTTACCTGGATATGGACTCTTTATCGCTGCACGTGTCCTTATGGCGCTGGGAGCTGGAGTCGTCGTTGTAACAGCCCTGACAGTCGCTGCCAAAATAGCGCCCGCAGGCAAACAGGCCAGCTCTATCGCAACAGTCATTACGGGGTTTACCGCATCTCTAATCGTGGGAGTTCCACTGGGAAGAATGGTAGCTGCAGCTTGGGATTGGAAACTTATTTTTGCAGGTATAGCGATTTTGGGTGTGATTGCCATGATTGTTATTGCATCTACGATCCCGCCATCTGAAGGCGAAGCACCCGTTCCTTTGAAAAAACAATTAGCGCTCCTCAAACAACCTCGTATTGGATTTGCGCTACTTGTCAGCTTTTTCTGGTTAGGAGGCTATTCTATTGCGTATACCTACATTTCACCCTACTTGGTATCTGTTGCAGGCATGAGCGAAACGCTGTTAAGTTCCGCTTTGCTGGCTTTTGGGATCGCAAGTCTGATTGGTTCCAAATCTGGAGGATACAGCGCCGATCGTATGGGAGTAAAGCGAACACTCATCCTGGGAATGGCCCTGCATGTCATAAGTCTGCTGGTGCTAAACATCACGGCTCATTCAGGTTTGGCCATCTTCATTGTGTTGATCCTATGGTCCTTCTCCGCTTGGTCTTCCGGCCCAACACAGCAATATAATCTGGTTACAATGGCTCCAGAATCGTCTGGAATTATGTTGAGTCTGAACAGTTCCGTAATGCAACTGGCCATGGCTGCTGGTGCCGGTATTGGGGGAATCGCTGTCAGCTCAGTATCATTGTCATCCATCACCTGGATTGGAGCTGTAGGGGTACTAATTGCAATGATCATCATCATTCTTGCCTACCGTCCGGCAATTACCACAACAGCTCAGACCGAATCATCCAATGTTGCATGATGGAGCTTATGCTCAAGAATAAAAATGATAACACGCAAAAAGAGAGGCACTGTGATATTACAGTAGCCTCTCTTTCTTATTCCAGTCTGATTGGTGCCTTATTGTGCAGTTACAGCACCATCAATGGGATAAACAGCGCCATTAATATAAGGAGCTTCGTCTCCCAGTAAGAAGGATACCAGATTGGCAATCTCTTCAGGCTTACCGAGACGACCGGATGGAATGCTGTCAAGGGTTGCTTTGAATACTTCAGGATTATCCTTCCCGAACTGAACCACCATAGGAGTTTCAATCGTACCTGGGGCAATGGCATTCACGCGAATGTTTTCTTTGCCATACTCAATGGCCGCTGTACGTGTTAGTCCAACTACGCCATGCTTCGTCGCTGCATAAGGTGCAACTGCTTGAACACCCACAATACCTGCTGTGGATGCCGTATTGACGATGGAACCACCACCAGTTTTGAGCATTTCGGTAATCACATATTTCAATCCGTAAAATACACTTCTCAGGTTAATATCAATGATTTGGTCAAACTGCTCGATAGTATGCTCAATTAGTTTAATACCAGGACCAGCGATCCCGGCATTATTGAAGAACATGTCGATTCGACCGAATTCCTCGATCGTTTTGTTAACATAATTCTCTACCTCGTTCGCCTTACTTACATCTGTTTGTACAAAAATGGCTTTACCGCCCAGCTTCTCAATCTGTTTTACAGTTTCCTGACCCGTTTCAGCCACGAGATCAACGACCACTATAGACGCGCCCTTTTCTGCCAGCTTCAGTGCAGTCGCTTGGCCTAATCCACTTCCTGCTCCAGTGATAATTGCTACTTTTCCTTTGTGACTCATTTTGATCTCCTCCATGTGTGTTCGTCATCTGTCATCGGATCGATTAATTCGATATGAAGCGGTATTGCGTTGGAATGCAACATATGTAGGGTAAAAAGCTTTGAATCCTGTCTGACTTTACCTATTTTAAAGGAGTTTCAATTTAAAAACAAACCATATAATATGAGCACATACTATAATATTCATCACATTCCACACATCTCAAGAAGGAGAACTCCTTAATAAAAACGTGTAACATTCCCCTTCTTTTTGGTGAGATGTACAGTTTAATTTCATGCATTTACATTGTCAGATCGAACGGTTGAACATGGTGCGATAATGCTAAGGAAAACCTTTTACTTATCTTAGCAAATTGGTTTTGGCCAGCTCAATCAGCTCATCGCCACGCCCATTCAGCACCGCCTTCATCATCCATAAGGTGAAGCCTTCGGCCTGTTTTATATTAATCTTCGGAGGCAGGGACAGCTCCTGACGGTTCACCACAACATCAATCAGAACAGGACCATCATGCTGCAATGCACGCTCTACAGCCCCTTCCAGATCAGCCGGATCTTCAACCCGTATCCCCTCCAGGCCCATCGCTTGAGCTACCATGGCAAAGTTGGGATTTACGAGCTCGGTACCGGATTCAAGCAATCCGGCAGCTTTCATCTCCAGTTCAACAAAACTGAGTGCACCGTTGTTAAACACGACAACTTTAATCGGGAGATTATGCTGTTTAAGCGTCAGAAGATCACCCATCAGCATGGCAATGCCGCCATCACCGGACAAAGAAATCACTTGTCTTCCCGGATCAGACACCTGCGCTCCAATTGCCTGTGGAAGAGCATTCGCCATAGTGCCATGACTGAATGAACCTAACAATCGGCGATTACGGCTCATTTCAATATAGCGAGCCGCCCATACCGTAGGTGTACCTACATCGCAGGTGAAGATTGCATTTTCTGCTGCAGCATCGCTGATAACCTTGGTTAGATACTGTGGATGAATTGGTGTTTTTCCGGGTTTACCTACGGCAAGCTCATCCAATTCTTTGCGAACTTTCTCGTAACGTTCCACACTTTTATGCAAATGTTTGTCGCTATGTTCTTCCGTGAGATAAGGTAATAATGTTTCAATGGTGGCCTTTATGTCTCCGCACAATCCATAATCGAGCTTTGTACGGCGACCAAGGTGTGAAGACTGAATATCCACTTGAAGTACAACCGCATCTTCCGGGAAGAATTGACGGTACGGAAAATCAGTTCCCAACATCAGGAGCACATCACAGTCCATCATGGCATGATAACCGGAGGAATATCCGATTAATCCTGTGAGGCCCACCGAATACGGGTTATCGTATTCCAGGTATTCCTTGCCTCGCAAAGCAATAACCATAGGAGATTTCAAGCGATCACAGAGCTGCATCAGAGGTTCACGCGCACCGGCGCAGCCTGCACCACACAGCAACGTAATTTTTTTTCCTTGATTCAAGAATTCCGCCAGTTTCCGCAGTTCAGGTTCGGAAGGGTGTACAACAGGCTGTGTCGCATGATATACATGCTCCGGAACAGGTAGGTCCGCCGCTTCCAAAGCCGCTACATCACCCGGCAGTATAATGACGGAAACGCCTGAACGCGCTACTGCGGTCTGCATTGCCATCGTAAAGGAACGCGGCATCTGCTTGGCTGTTGTGATGACTTCACAATAATGACTGCATTCCTGAAACAAATACTCTGGATGAGTCGCCTGAAAATACTCACTCCCAATCTCATCACTTGGAATATGAGCAGCGATGGCAAGTACCGGTACACGGTTCCGATGACAGTCATACAGACCGTTAATCAAGTGCATGTTTCCCGGTCCGCTGCTGCCCGCACATACGGCGATACTTCCGCTCACTTGGGCATCTGCCCCGGCCGCAAAAGCTGCAACTTCCTCATGGCGGACATGAATCCATTCAATTTTACCCGAACGACGGATGGAATCGAGTACCGCATTCAAGGAGTCTCCAACGATACCATAGATGCGTTTGACGCCTGCGTTCAATAGTGCTTCGACCAGAACGTCTGCAATTGTTTTTTTCATGACAGGTCGGTCTCCTTTATTCGCTTATTTTGAGTTATGTTTCCACCGCGTTAAACTACCTATTCTTTTACCCCAATCTTTTGAAATTAGAAACAAAATCATATGTATTTATGGGTATATACAAAAATCCGCTTGTCATGGACTGACAAACGGATCTTGGGTTGTTATGGTTTAAAAAGCGGTTCATTGCATGTTTAGTAATTCATTCACATCCATAAATCAATATTAAATGGCAGGCATCACATTGCCACCACTGACCGGGATATAAGCTCCTGTAATAAACGAGGACAGGTCGGAAGCCAGAAATGCTACCGCATTGGCAATTTCCTGATCTTCTCCCCTGCGTTTCAACGGTACAGTTTGAATATAACCCTCATCATGCACCGACTCACTGTTGCGGTCGCGCTCACTGATCGTCCATCCAGGCGCAACCTGGTTGACCGTAATCTGATATTCGCCTACCTCTTTCGCCAGCACACGGTACAAACCATCCATGCCGCGTTTTCCAGCCGTATATGCAGACTGGGTAGCAAAATTTTGCATCGCACATTCCGTATTGATACCAATGAATCGACCAGCTCTGGCTTCTTTCATATATGGGATGAATGCTTTGGCAAGATACACACTCTGCATCACACATGATTCGAACTGGCTTATATAATCATCGGGTGATTGTTCCAGCACCGTTGTCCAGGCATATTGGATGACTGCATTGGCAACCACGATATCCACATCGCCAAGGCTAGACTGAATTTCATCCCGCATCCGAAATACCGTATCCTGCTTCGTGATATCGCCCTGAACAATGACCGTTTTCCGACCGATGGCTTCAATCTCAGCCTGAAGTTCTCTAGCCTTCGTATCATTATTTATGTAATGCAGCGCGAGATCAGCACCACAGTCTGCCAACGTACGAGCGATGACCCTTCCCAATTGACCGGTTGCGCCTGTCACCAGTGCCGTTTTACCTGTAAGATCCAATTTCATAAGGACAGTCCCCTCCTTTGAGCCACATGTGTAATCACGAAATTTAGTGATGAAAAAAAAGGATTTAATAATGATTTAACCCTCATTAATCAAACTGGAAAACGCTTTCGAAGTTCATGTTATCTTCTGTTTGGTTCAATGAGATTCATCATTTCATTACTTCCCGTGCTGAATGAGATCAATTTCCTGGAAGCGACTAACTTCTTTTTCCCACCGTTCTTCTACATATTTGCGGTGAACCGGATGATCATTGTATGTATCATATGCAGCCTGGTTGGCGAAGACCATTGAAAAGCTATAGTCAAATTCATTTTTTTCGCTCACCTGACGCAGGACCTGAAATTGCTCTACACCGGGAATATTCGCCAGTGCATCCGCACTCTCTTTCAAAAATGCCTCTGCTTCGGGTGTATCTTTACCTGCGTAAAGTGTAAACGTTACCATATGATTGATGCTGCTCATCTCTATTTCCTCCTCCAATATGTCTGATTCTGTTTCCTAGTGTACATCCGAATGTGTTGTAAGCGCAATAATTGGTTGAATTAATTTTAGAGGAAATGAATATGTAGGAGTATTAGAATTACTTTTACTCTGAATTACATGGGTTTACTAATCGGTATGCAAACAAAAAAACCTCAGGATTAATCCCGAGGTTTTCTTGTAATGGTTGGACAACCTATTTGATGTTGTATTTACGGTTAAATTTATCAACACGACCACCGATGTCCACGTTTCTTTGTTTACCAGTGAAGAATGGGTGGGATGCGGAGCTAGTGTCCACACGGATTACTGGGTAAGTGTTACCATCTTCCCATTCCATTGTTTCGTTCGAGAATTTAGTCGAAGAACTCAGGAATTTGTAATCAGCACTTGCATCGAAGAAAATTACTGTTTGTGTCTTTGGATGGATATCAGCTTTTGGCATAATCTATTTACACTCCTTTAATATGGGTACTTCTTAGAATAGAACTAAATTTTATTATACTCTTTTTTTGGACGAAGTACCAGTCGGAATTGAAGAAACGATAAATATTTTACAATTCACTGTGATTTGCACAGGTTTCAGAGTTCAAGTTAAGCCCTTCTCCAATACATTTAGCATATATTCCAACGCTTCAAGTTCATCTCTTCCCCGTGTCTGCAATCTCACCACACTGCCATGTCGAATGGGAAGAAGCGCCATTCCGAGCAGGCTTTTGACATCTACACGATGTTCATGATTCGCATCCATAAATGACAATGAAATATCCGAGGCAAAACGCGAAGCTTGAGAAGAAACAGACATCAGATCATCCCGGTGGAAATCAGAGTGAATCATAAATTCATGTGTTCTCACTACCTTCAGTTCCTTTCGCTAGATGCTATTTAACCAATGTGGTGTGTATAATTTTATATATTAAAATCTTCAAGCATTATACCACGTTATGGAAGCTTGTTTAATCCTTTTATGGCGAAAAATACAAAAAAAGAAACCCTAAATATCAGGGCTCCTTTGAAATAGATTCATTTTCCGTTCGGATACACCATTACTTTGAGACTGCCACTTTTGTTGTGCAATGCCCGTTCCATGGCCTGCTGTGTCTCCTCAAGCGAATAACGGTCAGTAATCAGGGACATTACATCATGCTGGCCTGAACTCAGAAATTCAATTCCCGTCGGATACGTATTGGCGTAACGGAAGATTCCGTATATATCCACCTCGTTGTCCGCGATAAAAGGAACATTCAGTGCAATTTCGTCCTGTGCGGGCAGTCCTACAATAGCAAGCTTGCCTCCTCGACGGAGCGAATATAGTGCAGACTGAAGTGCCTTCGGATTCCCCGCAGTTTCCCAAGCTGTATCTACACCGACGCCGTTCGTTAACTCACGGATCACCGCCTGTGCATCCTCGTTCCGTACATTAATGGTATGGGTGGCGCCCATACGACGAGCAGCCTCCAACCTTACTTCCTCCAAATCTGTGACGATGATGTGTTCTACGCCAAACGATTTAGCCGCTGCAACAGCCATCAATCCAACAGGTCCCATGCCCATAATGGCAAGTGTGGTGCCAGGAGCCAGTTTACTACGTCGTGCAGCATGAATGCCAACCGAGAAAGGTTCGTTCATGGCTGCCTCTTCAAAAGACAGATGATCCGGGATCGGGAAAACCATATCCTCCCGAATGGTCATGTACTGTACAAATGCCCCATCTACCGGAGGCGTCGCTAGAAATTGCACATCGGGACATAGATTATAACGACCTTCTTTGCATGCCGTGCATCGTCCGCAGGTTACCCCGGGCTCAATGGCTACCCGATCTCCTTCTTTCAGCCGTGATACTCTTGAACCTACAGCCGCTACGATACCTGCACATTCATGTCCAAGTATAATCGGTTTCTCAACTACAAATCGGCCAATTCTACCATGTTCAAAATAATGCACATCCGATCCGCAAACGCCAACGGCCATCACCTGAATGAGCACCTCGTCTTCAGCCGGCTGTGGTACAGCCTGTTCTTCAATGATGATGTGCCCCGGCTCTGTCATGACAGCAGCCTTCATGGTCTCTGGTAATTGATGATGTCCCATATGTTCCCTCCTTCTCGTGTATGCCAACGTTGTTCTTTCCTCCAAAGGTGATAAAGGTGAACGCTCGGCTTCGTCAGATTTGCTCTGGCCTCTCTGTTACCCTGTAAATGTTTAGTTCAACTTATATCACTCTCGTATCCAGATTAATATATCGTTCTTCCTTGTTCATCTGCAATACCACTTTTGCGATAGAAGTACGTATTGATCATGTCACGCCATTCCTTGGCGTGCTCCGCTTGCCCTGCCTGTAACGCAGACACCTTATCAAATACAGTCGAATCAATCTTGCTTTCCAACTGTCTCCAGGTCTGTGCTAAGGCTTCCGCCTGCTCTGTTCCATCAAAATGTGTATCATAAATGTGCTGAATGACCGTTTTGCCAGAATGCAGAACATGCGTATACGGGACATGGTGGAAAAATAACAACAGCTCATCCGGACAGGAGTCTACGGATTCATATCTTTCGGCATTTTCGCGGTGGTATTGCGATGTATATCCGGTTCCACTTCTCACAGTCCGGTCCACACCAATGCCATCACAATCGGCAAAATGATACGTACCCCACTTGGAATATTCATAGCCATCCACATTAGGCCCATAATGGTGCTCCGGATTAACCATCCAGCCTACACCTAGTGGTGCTGTATAACTTTCATAGATATCCAATGAATTCAAAAGCATGCCAGAGATTAGACGAACGACCTCTTCGTCATGTCCGAATGTAAGTCTGACCCACTCCTCCGCGATCTCTTCCGATGACAGTTCCGGATTCCAGGCAAGTCTTCCATATCCATATAGATTCGCCTGAGCGAGCGGATGTCCTGTCCAGCAAGCATCTGCACCGATATTGGATACTGCAGCAAAGCCGCTGTAGGGTCTATTGTACAGAGAACCGTCAGCAATGCGTTTGATTTCAGAACCCGGTCCCTTGGCAAACGTATCAAAATCCAATACTTCTTTCCACTGTGGAATCAGATAACAGAGATGCCTCTGCTGGCCCGTATACTCCTGCGTAATCTGGAATTCCAATACCTGATTTGTGTTCTCCATTGCACCGAACAGCGGAGATACGGCCTCGCGAACCTGAAAGTCCATCGGCCCATTCTTGATCTGCAAAATGACGTTATCCGCAAATCGGCCATCCAGTGGTTTGAAGTGGTCATATGCTGCCCGTGCGCGATCCGTTGAGCGGTCACGCCAGTCTTGTTTGCAGTTATAGACGAAGCAGCGCCATATTACTAGTCCACCAAACGGGCGCAGTGCCTCGGCCAGCATGTTCGCTCCATCGGCATGATCACGGTTATATGTGAAGGGTCCAGGCCGATTTTCCGAATCAGCTTTGATCAGATAGCCGCCAAAATCCGGGATTGCCGCATACACCTTGGCTGTCTGAATGTTCCACCATTCACGGACCTGTTCATCCAGCGGATCTGCCGTAAGCAATCCACCAATCTCTATTGGACTAGCATAGTTGGCGCTAAGGAACAATCGGATGCCGTACGCTCTGAATTGGGCAGCAACCTTCGCAACATCACCCAGGAAACGTTCCGTCAGGAACAAGCTCTCACGCTGATGCACGTTTACGTTATTGATTGAAATAGCGTTAATGCCTGTAGAAGCAAGCAATCTGGCATAATCTCGAATACGTCCAAGATCACGAGTGAATTCTCCATTGTCATAGAAAATGGATTTTCCAGCATAACCACGCTCGATACTGCCGTCCACATTATCCCACTGATTGATCATGCGTAATGCATTAGCAGGCTGCTCAGAGATATAGCTTAATCTTCCCCCAGCAGGGTGCACTTCGTTTGAGTTTTCTTGCTCCAGAACAAGCTCCCTTAATAGATGAAAAGTACCATATAGAACACCTTGAGGGGTTTCAGAACCAATAAATAGCCTACCCTGCTCTTTATCTTCGCGGATAATATAACCTTCTCCCTGCACAGTAGAGCGTTCCGTGTCGCTAAAGGCCTGAGACACGGCTTCTGAACCCGTCCATGTGCCAAGCCAGATCCCTTGTGCCTCCTGGTGGGCTGAATCCGACTTGCTCACTTGACTGACAGTTTCCTGATTAACTTTCGGTTTGATGCCAAACAGCTTATCCAGTCCCTGAGTCAGCTCGGCTGATGCTGTTGATATAATTTCCTGATCTTCCGCTACAGTCACGATATGACTCCAGACAGGGGCTGATTTTTTGACGGTTCCTTTTACTGCGGTTTGACTTTGAAGATATCCAAGCCACGCATCGTATTGAGGGCCGTAAAAATTCGATTGAAGGGTTGTGTTGCTCATTGTACAGCCTCCTTGCTGGCATAGATCTGCTCCAGACGATTGCCTTTGCCTTCGAGCAGCCATAGAATTGATGTTACTCCTCGCGGGTAATACTTGCTTCCGACCGCCACACCTGCCAGGATCTGGTCACTCCAGCACCAGTAAGATTCCTCTGGATGCAGCAGCCAGTTTACATGAGCAGCGTCAGATGCCTTCCCTGTTTCATCCCATTCCACGCCCAGCAGTTCTCGTGCGATGAACTGGGATAGATATATTTTGCTGAGCCATGAGTTATTGCTCGTAGAAGACAGTTTCCAGCCTCCATCTTCAAACAGGCATGTACCAGGGACAAGAACCGTTTTAAAGTGGGTTCGGAGCGCTTGCAGGTAAGGACCGAAACGGCCATTTACATCCAGCGCGCCTTCACAGCCGGTAAAGTATGGGAACACCAAGCCTTCAATGGCCGGAATGATACGGGAATCATTATTTTCGGCGATAACTGCTGGAATGTAACCACCATCGGTTAACTGGGCTGCGATACTGGCTGCACAGCGATCCGCCTGACGTCCTGCGTGATGAGACAAATCAGCCAGCTTCTCTGCAGCGAACAGCTTCTCCAGGGCTACATAGACGGCCCAGCATTTTCCAGCCAGATAGATGTTGTTGCGGGATTGTCCAAGTGACACATCCAAGCTGTCGTAAGTGGTAATCTCGGCTCCGCCTTTGGTACGACTGCTATCCAGCCCCATCAGGCCGTTGCGTTGGTTTTCATCCGGATGATCCCGGTTTAACATGCTTTCAAAGCAATCCCGAATGACGGGCAGCATCTCTTTAACAAATTCCCGGTCCTGCGTCTGTTCAATATATACAGTTGCACAGCAGAGCCAGTTGACCAGTTCCTCGTGGCTCATTTGCGAGAAGCAGTCATCGATACCTACCAGTTCATATGCCGAGTGCCCCGGACGTGAGAATACATTGGCTACACCGATATCATGCGTGAACGTAATGCCGCCCGGATATTCCTTCTCTTCGCCCGGGAACCGCACTTGATCCGTATAACTGTAACGTTTCACAAACCACTCCAACTCGTTACGCACGGTCCAAGGGTTTAGTGCAAGTTCAAAATACAACTGATCTGCGGTCAGATCAAGTGTGTTCATCATCCGGTATTCGCCTTCATTTACGATCCAGAACGGCTCTCCATCCGCATCCAGCAGTTGTGTACTTGCATAATAGCTGTGAATAGAATGGGCAAGCATAAATGACTGATCTTCACTCAAAGCAGCTACACCGAGACGTTGCTCAACTTCCTTACAGGAAGCAGTTAGCTCGTTGAAACGGCCAAGCGCGTATTTTCCGGCATCCAGAATATCTGCAAAATAACGTGTATACCAATAGGTCGTGTCCATACCCGTAGTAACGATCCCGCCGCGATAAAAACAGACGGCAAATTGGTATGTACGCTTCTCTCCTGCGGGAACGTCCATCAGCAGAGCAGCTGTTTCGCCCAGTCCGAACGCGAGATTCTCACGATGTTTCTCCTGCAATATCTTCTCCAATGTAAATCCTCGAGCAGGCCATAGACCCTCATCCGCAGATAAAATGGCGGTTAGGCGACCTTGTCCAACTCCGGTTAATGACCCACCCTCAGGCCCTCCGACGATGCGCATGGCTGAGTAAGGATCATTACCTTGGTAGCCAAAATATGCTTTACGCGGCTGCTGTCCTTGCGTGTTATCAATTGTCATTTCCACCAGCACCGCAGGCACAAGTGCATCCATTAATGCTTCACGATCACCACTCAGCGGTTCGGGTACAGGACGCACAGGTGAGTAGATACGGAAAGTCAGATCACCTGCCGTCCACGTATCTGTTCCAGAAGTAAACTCGCGCGTAATCTCTTCATCGCGGAATGCTGAAATTAGCGGGCGTGTTCCCTGTGATGCCGCTGGTGTGCTCAATCCATTTTCTGTCGAGGCCGAAGACACCTGATCTGAATCCGAGTTGTCCACTTTCTCTACATCATATCGAACGCTTGCATCTTCAACGGCTTCGAAAAATGGTAAAGCTTCGTAGTGCTCACTATCGCGAGATTGTAAACCGATATATACGTTCTGATCTGCTGGCTTGCCAAGCTCCAGGCCTAGTCCGCCTTTGGCTCCTTTGTATCCAAGCGTAAAGCTGGCAAAAGCCCCGATCGGTGAGTGATGGGCATTATAAAAGATGTATTTGGATGTGCTCATGAACGATGACCCCTCTCAAAATGGTTTGCATACGTTTTCATTAGCCCCATCCTACCATGGGCATTCCACCGTAGACCATGGTCAAATCAATCGGATATTTACCCAAATCAAGCTAATAGACTATAATATAAATAAAGCGGTTACATCTGTTTCCATATTTTTTATCAAGGGGGTCTCCCATGTCTTCCACCTATTTACCTCCCGCTTTGGGAGAGAGTGTACATGAAGTATTTTACCCGGATGTACAAACAACGGTGAATTTGTTCGCTATACATTTGCGAAGTGTCGGGGCCGATTGGGATTATCCAGCCCATGAACACCCACAATATGAGCTGAATTATGTAACGGAAGGCGAACAATACATGACCGTGGACGGCAAGCTGTATATTCAAAAGGCTGGAGAATTACTCCTGATTCCTCCAGGGAGCATTCATTCCAGCCTGAGCCATAAAGGCAAGGGTTTTACGTATTTTTGCATGCATTTTGATATCGATGATCAGTTATTTCTCTCTTTGCTTGCACGAATCAAGCAGGTTTTGTTCGATGCAGATAGTCCGGTTACCCGCCAGATCGAGCCTGTCCTTCGCAAATTAATGTCTTCAGCGGATAACCGGGCGGCGAGTACGATGGTACAGCGCATGCAGCTGCAATCGGCGGTATTTGAGTTGTTCGGCCATTTATGGGAGGCTGTCTCTCAGGAAGCCGCACAATTGTTCACGGATGGATATGAGAAGATCGAACTGGCCCATCAAATTCGTAATCGGCTGCAAGGACTGGTGAGTCAGCAATTTAAGCAGGGACGTGAGTCTACCAGCCATTATGGCATTGATGATATTGCAGCAGAGCTGGGCATCAGTTCCTCACATTGTAACCGTGTATTTCGGCAGGTATATGGTCAGTCTCCGCGTGTATATTTATCTGAAATGGTTCTGCATGAAGCCAAAGTTCTGCTGGGCAACCCTAAGTTGTCGGTTCAGAACATCGCTGCCATGCTAGGTTACAAGGATATTGCCCATTTCAGTCGTCAATTCAAGCGCTGGTCAGGGATATCACCCACACGCTATAGACTGGAACAGCCTGCTCCCGAATGAGCTTCATCCTTTGTACATCATTCCAGTATGATATTTAATTTGCTTACGATTAAACGTCAGTTATTTTATTTTAATAGACGTTTAATCGTCTTCAGCTTGTTATCATATGGCGGATATAAAATAGATAAGTTCAATCTGGTGCTCTTTTTGAGCACACTTTTCATATGAGAGAAGGTCTCCAGGCTATACCGCCCGTGATACGAGCCAAGGCCGGAATGTCCTACCCCTCCAAACGGCAGACGTGGGTTGGCTACGTGGGTAATCGTATCGTTAATGCATCCTCCCCCAAAAGAAACCTCTCGCATCACTTTATCTTGTAATTGTGTATCCGATGTAAAGAGATAGAGGGCCAGCGGTTTCGGCCGCTTCACAATACCTGCAATCGCCTCATCAATATGGGAATAACTGATAATCGGCAGAATCGGACCGAAAATTTCGTCTTCCATCGTAGCTGCTTCCCACGATTCAGCATCAATAAATGTCGGTTCAATAAAACGGTCTTCCTCATCGGATTGACCACCATAGATGACATGAGCCTGATCACGTTCAATAAGAGTCGTGAGACGTTTGAAATGCGCCTTATTGACGATTCTCCCATAGTCACGATTATGCTGGATATCTGTCCCAAAGAACGCTTCCACTACTGCTTTCATTTCGGAGATCAACGAATCTTTCACCTGTTCATGCACAAGCAGATAATCTGGAGCGATGCAGGTCTGACCCGTATTGAGCAGCTTTCCCCATATAATACGCTGTGCAGCCACTTTAATATCTGCATGCTTATCCACGATGACCGGACTTTTACCGCCAAGCTCCAGCGTCACTGGAACGAGATTTTTGGCAGCGGCCTGCATGACGATTTTGCCAACAGGTACACTTCCTGTAAAAAAGATATAGTCAAAAGGCGCATGAATAAGCGCCGTGGTTGTATCTTTGGCTCCTTCGACCACGTGAACGTATGATGGTTCGAATACCGAGCTAATCATCTCGCGAATAACAGCTGATACGGCTGGTGTGTTCTCTGATGCTTTGAGTACAGCCGTATTGCCAGCTGCCAACGCGCCAACCAGGGGTTCAATTAACAGCTGGAATGGATAATTAAAAGGTCCAATAATCAATACCGCACCATATGGCTCAGGAATGATATAACTTTTAGACCCGATCAGCGCGAGTTGGGTTTTGACTTTAACCGGCTTGACCCATTTCTTCACTTGCCGAATAGTGTGCGTGATACTATCCAGCATGAATCCAATCTCTGTAGTATACGATTCGAACTCACTCTTGCCCAAATCCTGATAGAGCGCCTCAGTAAGACGGGACTCATACTTCTGAATCGCCTGTTTCAACCGGGTTAAATGTGTAATGCGAGACTCAGCCGAACGAGTAGCCCCTGAGCGAAAAAACTGCCGTTGCTGCTGTAAAATTTCTTCGACTTCATGTTCGCTTAATTCCTGCATGACACTCATATAATACAACTCCTTTTCCGAGTTAATGATTATTCGTTTAAACATACGAACATATAGTCCACATGCCTAGGCATGTTAACAACTCTTGCTTATAAGCACTCTTCTTCCAACGCCCCAACCAGTTCCTTCAATAATTCCACTGAAGACCTTAATGAAGCGGAATAATATCGTTGTGTGCCCTTCTGTTCTACAGAGATGAGCCCTTTTTCAAGCAATAACTTGAGATGATGAGATATAGCAGGTCGTGACAGGTTGAACTGTTCTGTAATTTCATTCACTGTCATGCTGCCCTTCTCACTAAGAGCAAGTAAAATCGCCTGACGATGATTGTCGCTAAGTACCTGGAATAAGGGGATGCAGGTTTGAAAAATAGATATCGCTTTTTGTCCCATAGTTTCACCTCTATATGTTCTACAGATATCACAGTTGTCATGACTGTTGGTTTAAACGTTTGAACCTAATGACTATAGTTTACTCCAGCATCTCGCTAACAGCAAGCTATATGCGATAGATTTTAGAACAACTTATATAAAGCGCTTCCACACTACCATACAAGTATGGTAGTATATCCTAGAAGGAGTTGAGATTATGGAATTTCCCCCTAGGTCTTCGTCCAAAGCCGAATTATTATCATCCTTAATAAACCCGTCTTCTCTGAACAAACAAACATTCTCTTCTCGTGAGGCGGTCTATACGACGTTGAAGCAGTTAATTCTGAGTTTAAAGCTGCCTCCCGGTACCGCCATCTCGGAGAAAGAGATCTCGCTTGAGTTCAATGTAAGTCGGACCCCTGTTCGAGAAAGCTTCGTCCGATTAGCGCAGGAAGGTCTGCTGGAAGTCTATCCGCAGCGAGGTACCTATGTATCTCTGATTCAGGTTGATCTTGTGGAGGAAGCACGTTTCATGCGTGAGCAGCTTGAGCGTGCCGTCATACGGCTCGCGTGTGTGCAATTTCCAGATGAACACATGAAAATACTGGAGCAGAACCTTGCGCAGCAGCAGGAATGTATACTTGAACCGGATGATGAACGAATGTTCGGATTGGATGAGGAATTCCATAGTACTCTCTTTGCAGGCTGTAACAAAAAAAACACCTGGTCCGTGATCCAGCATATGAACGTGCATCTGAACCGGAGTCGAATGCTCCGTCTGTCTTCGGATCATCATTGGGATCATTTGCTCGAACAGCATCGATCCATGGTTCAGGCGATACATCAGCACGATGCCCAAACGGCGGAGCACATTATGCAGGAACATCTGCATTTGACCGTTACGGATCTGGCTGTCCTGCGGGATACATACCCTTCCTATTTTCAATGATGATGGATCTACCTGTTCTTTAAACTAATCTTGATGAGGTGAATGTGATGAGAATGGTTTTTCGCTGGTTTGGAGAAGGCAATGATACCGTAACACTTGACCACATCCGGCAGATTCCCGGAGTCGAAGGCATTGTATGGGCGCTGCATGATGTTCCGGCAGGTGAGGAATGGCCCATGGACAAAATTCTGGCAGTCAAAGCTGCTGCAGATCAGGCTGGGTTACATCTGGATGTCGTTGAGAGTGTTAACATTCATGAAGACATCAAGCTCGGTCTGCCTACACGTGATCAATATATTGAGAATTACAAAAAAACGATGGAAAAACTCGCCCAGGTAGGCGTTAAAGTGATCTGTTACAACTTCATGCCGATCTTTGATTGGCTGCGTACCGATTTGCATAAGGAGATGGAAGATGGCTCTACCGCCCTCTTCTACGAGAATAGCAAAATCGCCGATATTGAACCGCTGGAATTGGTTCGACGCATCACTGAAAATTCCGCATTGACGATGCCTGGCTGGGAACCGGAACGATTGCAGTATTTAACAGGTCTGTTCGAAGCCTATAAGGATGTAGCAGAGGAAGATATGTGGGAACACGCCCGTTATTTCCTGCAGGAGATCATTCCTACTGCTGAACGGTTAGGTATTCGAATGGCCATTCATCCGGATGATCCGCCTTGGCCAATCTTTGGACTGCCAAAGATTATTACGAGCCAAGACAATGTTCGCAGATATCTGCACTTGTATGATAGCCCTTACAATAGTGTAACGTTGTGCAGCGGCTCTCTTGGGGCTAATGCGAACAATGATATTATCGGTATGATCCACGAGTTCAAGGACCGTATTCCTTTTGCCCATATCCGTAATGTCAAAATCTACGATAATGGAGACTTTATCGAGACATCCCACCGCAGTCAGGATGGAAATGTCGATATTGCCGGTGTTGTGGAAGCCTATCACGATATTGGATTTGAAGGTTATGCACGGCCGGACCATGGACGTCATCTCTGGGGAGAGCAATGTAGACCTGGGTATGGACTCTATGATCGGGCTCTGGGAATTATGTATCTGTGGGGCGTCTGGGACTCCCTGCAAAGGAGGTCAAAAGCATGAGTGACTTTGCCAAAGAAAGCTCAAGCCGTCTGGAAGGCAGAGTAGCTGTAATTACTGGTGGAGCAGGTGTTCTATGTCGTTCCATGGCTGAAGAGCTCGCACGCCATGGTGCAAGTGTAGCCATTCTGAACCGTACCGTATCCAAAGGGGAAGAAGTTGTTGCGGCAATCGAGGCTGCGGGTGGAAAAGCGATCGCTGTAGCTTGTGATGTGACCCAGGCCGATAGTGTAACAGCGGCAGCAGCTGTTGTTCAAGAGAAGCTTGGACCTTGCGATATCCTTATTAACGGAGCGGGTGGCAACAATGCCAGTGCTAATACCACCAATGAAATTTTCAGACAGGAAGATTTGCAACAGCCGGATATCACTACTTTTTTTGATGTAAGTGTCGAGGGATTCCGTCAGGTGATGGATCTGAATTTTGTCGGGTCCCTCATCCCTACCCAAATCTTCGCAAGACAAATGATTGAACGTGATGTTCCAGCTACTGTCATTAATATTTCGTCCATGAGTGCCCCTTCGCCGATGACCAAAGTTCCTGCGTATAGTGCAGCCAAAGCGGCGATTAACAATTTCACGCAATGGCTTGCGGTACATCTGGCCGAATCGGGAATCCGGGTAAACGCCATTGCACCAGGATTCTTCCTGACTGAACAAAATCGTAATCTGCTGCTTAAGCCGGATGGCTCGCCGACCGAACGTTCAAGCAAAATCATTGCGCACACGCCAATGCGTCGCTTCGGCAAACCGGAAGATCTTCTAGGCACGCTGATGTGGCTGGCAGATGAACGTCAGTCCGGTTTTGTTACAGGTACGGTTATTCCTGTGGATGGTGGGTTTATGGCGTACTCGGGTGTTTAACCGCAATATTATTTACTTTTAATTGGCCTGACCGATTTAAAGATATGTATCGAATGATTAACCGAAGCCTGGAGCACTTAGCCAGGTTTCGGTTTTTTGCGTTCAAGAATAAGATTATCCAGCCTAGGAAAAGCTTGTTATAGACCACAAAATATGCTGGGTGGAATTAAAAATTACATCAAGCATTTCATTTTCAATCTGTAAGACGAAGCGAAGGAAGGTGATACATACATGATGGAAGAAACATGGGTTGTTGCTGTGCGATCGATTATCGCCTTTCTGACCCTGATCATCTATACCCGGGTGCTGGGCAAACAACAAATGGGCAACTTGACGTATTTTGATTACATTAACGGTATTACGATCGGTTCCATCGCAGGTACATTTGCGACCGATCTCTCCTCCAAGGCATGGATTCATTTTGTGGCCTTGACCATTTTCACCATTATCACGATTATCTTTCAGTATATTACGTTGAAAAATCGTACCATCTCCAAACTGATGGACTCTGACCCTACACTGATCATCCAGAACGGTAAAATTCTCGAACAAAACCTGAGTAAAATGCGTGTGAAATTCGACGAATTGACCATGATGCTGCGACAAAAAGATGTATTTGACATCACTACACTAGATTATGCCATTCTTGAACCGGACGGCAGTCTCTCTGTTGTGTTGAAACCCGAGAATCAACCTGTAACGGCCAAAGACATGCATATGCATCCTCCTAAAAATAAGCTGATGACCGAGATTATCATTGACGGTTTGCTGATTAAGCAAAATCTGGAGGAACGAAACAAAGATACAAATTGGCTCAGCGAGCAGCTTAAGAAGCAAAAAGTGACGATACAGGATATTGCTTTTGCCGCCATATTGCCTAACGATAAATTGTATATTGATCTATTTAAGGATAAGATCACCGAAAAAATCGATATGGGCGATTATGAGGGGCCTTTCTAAATTTACATGAAGGAGGCGATTGAATGAAATCGCGTTTCTGGTTGCTTTATGTGCTTCCGATCTGCCTCATTCTTGTGTTCGTTGCGATAATGGCAAGCGGGGCCCTTCTCAAAAAGCCCTTTGGTGCTGATGATCGCTTGCTTGAATCTGTACAAACATTGCAGAAACAGGTTGAGGGCAAACAATGGACTGAAGCCAAGTCCCAAATCGATTACGCGATGAAAGCCTGGGACAAGATCGTCAATCGCATACAGTTCAGTGTGGAGCGTGAGACTATTTACGATATTCTGGGTACCCTTGCGCGGATGAAGGGCGGTATTGCCGCAGAGGACGATAAGGCGATCATGGAAGAAATTTATTACTTTTATGTGTTATGGGACAATCTTGGAGATTGACACGAAGACACACAAAAAGGCACTCTCCTTTAATAAAAGGAAGTGCCTTCTCTGTTTTTTAAACATTACGCCCGCGCAATCCACGGGATTTTGAAGTGCGGGCTGAGCTTTCTTTTCGGAAAAAGAGCGTAAGTGCCCCCTTCGCACACCACAGTGCAAACAGTGCAAACAACGTTCCCCAGAACAGCGCTGGTAGAAATGTCTGCTGAGCGAGATTGGCTGCATCCCCTGCCCGGGACGGCTGTGTCCAGGACAATAGCCCGACGTACATGGCACTAACTACGGACTCTTCCAGCGTGAGGAAAGCCAATAATAAATAATAAAATTTCGCGATTTTGGCACCAAAGATCATAATCACAACATTCAGCGCACTAAAGCCTGTAAGCCAGAGCATGCCGAATTCTCCCCTTACATAGAAGAGAAGCGATACAAGAGCTACACCCGTCATAATGCCGAGCCCCCACATGTGCCGCCCTTTCCGGTAAAGATAGAATAGCAGCCAGGCAAAAAGGGACGCCGTGACATACCCCGCTAAGGAAACCAATATAGATCTGCCTGGTGTTAGCATGGATGAATATGTAACGCCGCTGTGATCTGCATACAATTCAATACGCAATACTTTGCCCGATAACAACAGTGTTACCAGCGCATGGCCAAATTCGTGAATCATCGTATCCAGGTTACGGAACAATGAAGAAAAAGGTATAAAGCGAGTCAGTAGCGCCGATCCCACCAGAAACAGTATGGTTTTGAGCCATTTATTCAATCAGGTCCTACCTCCCTTGCCTCCAAGTAAAAATGCCTATCACTGTACTACGTCGCTACACTATAATCGTTTCGATCCGTGAAATGTGCCGCGCAATATTGCATCCACCAGCAGAAACTCCGGTTATGACCGATGAAAAAAGAAGACAGATCATACCGACCCGTTCCTGTCTCCAGTGTAGCAAGCAATCTGCTCCGCATCTTCGACAGCGCAAAGTTCACAAATCGATCGGCTGCCTCGTTTTGTACAAGTGTAACATAGGCATAAAGGGAATGATCTATCGGTTCATCGAGTGGGCTTACACCAGCGCAAGAAAACTCGGTACGTACGCCCGCTCTGTGAAGGAAAGTCAAGGCAGCGACAAGTTCAGCATCCACTTCGACATCGTTCCAAATCTCCGTCCTCTTCGCTGCCACGGTCTGCTTCTCGCGTTCCGTCCACTGCATTAACTCCAGCTTGCGTCTTCTCCATAGATGGGCAGGTTGCTGGCTTAACAGCACTTCCTGTTCTTCATGTAAATCCATAAGGCGTTTCCTCCCGTTCCCCGCATGATCTCCGTCACCTTGAACAACGAAAAGAGCACATCCCTGTGCTCTCTGCGTGGCCAAAGGCAAAGGAATGGCTGTGCCATTCCTCAGCATGTTGTATTATTGTACCTTTTTCGATGACAGGCATCAAATGGGTTTTCTTTTTTCGTAAACTCTACTTGTTAATAAGCACAAACGCTATTCATTCAACGCCAGTTTCAGTGCCTCCAAATTCTGCCGCATTACACCGATGTAATCCATTCCAGCTGCGATTTCCTCTTCCGTCAATCCTTCAATTGGGTTCAACACAGCTGTTTTGGCTCCTACTTCGTTGGCGATAGTCTCTGACACTTTGGATGAAACCAACGTTTCGAAGAAAATCGTCTTCACCTGATGCTCCTTGGCAAAATCAATAACGGATGCCATTTGCGCTGCGGAAGGCTCTTGTTCAGGAGACAGACCGGCAATCGGTACTTGCTGCAGACCGTATTCCTGTGCAAGATAGCCGAATGCAGCATGCTGTGTGATGAAATCTTTACGTTTGCTGTCTGCTACAGCTGCTTTGAAATCCTGATCCAGTGCCTCCAGTTTGGCAATGTAGGCATCGGCATTTTGCTTGAATTGATCCGCATGTTCAGGTGCAGCCTGTGCAAGTCCAGCCTCAATATTCCGTACTTCCTTCACGGCAAGTGCAGGTGACAGCCAAACGTGGGGATCAAGTCCACCGTGATCATGATCATGTGTATGTCCTTCTTCTGCTTCAGCGTCATGATCGTGATCATGCTCCTCTGTTGTGGCTTCATCCGCATGATCATGCGTGTCCGTTGTATCGCCATGTTCGTGATCATGCTCATCTTCTTCCGATCCTTCCAGCAGATCAATCCCATGGCTTGCCTCTACTTGAATGAGTTTGGAGTTGCTCAGACTATCCGTAACTTGATCGATCCAGGATTCCATTCCCGCCCCATTATAGACAAGCACATCCGCTTTTTCGATGCTCGCAATATCCTGTGGTGTCGGCTCCCAATCATGCGGCTCCATGCCCGCAGGAACGAGTGTATGAACATTAGCCAGATCTCCAGCTACATTTTTGGTGAATTCGTACATTGGATAAAAGCTGACTTCAACGTTCAGTTTGGCTTCTTCAGTCTCGGCTGGTACCGGCGTGTTGGCCGAGCTGGTACTGGAATCGGAAGCGGACTGATTTTGTCCACAACCAGCTACGATAAGTGTAAGACTGAATAATAATGCAAGAGCTGAGTTTTTATTGAATTTCATGTGGCGTATTCTCCCTTGAATGTATGAATAGAGTTGCACGTTGTTGTTTTCTCTCTTTACGATGACGTTTACGGTTATATCGTCCAATCAGCTTTTGCGCTGATATTCCAATCAATAGAAAGACCAACAGGATAAGAGCAATCGTTCCTCCCGGTGGTGTGTTTAGATGGTAAGAGGTTGTTAGTCCGCTAAAGATACCGATCAATCCAGTGACGACTGCAATAAGGATTGCTGTTGCAAAGCTGCGTGACAATCTCAGTGCCAGGGCAGCGGGCAGTACGATTAAAGCAGACACAAGCAATACGCCAACAATCGGCATGGCTGAAGCAACAGTCATTCCTGTCAGGACAGCAAAGGCAAAGGATAAACCTTTAACCTGAATGCCTCCAATGGAAGCTGTCTCTTCATCAAACGTCAAATTGTACAGTGGCCTTCTGAGTACGATGAAAAAAATCAGTCCGATGACGCACACAGCCGCCATAATCCACAACTGCATATCACTAACGGCAACGATGGAACCGAACAGGTAAGAGCTAAATGTCTTGGACAGATTGGTTTTCAGACTCATGAGCACTACAGCAAGGGCCAGCCCCGACGTCATAATGATCGCTACAGGTACCTCGCTATATGTCAGGTAATTTCGCCGGAGTTGTTCCACCAGCAATGCGCCGATAATCGCAATCGCAAATCCACAGATCACGGGATCTAGGTTCATCACTGAACCCAGGGCAACCCCTGCCAATGAAACATGGGATAACGTATCCGCCATCAGCACCTGACGCCGCAGCATCAGATAAACTCCTAAAATTGGAGCAATGATTCCGATCAGTCCGCCTGCCCAGAAAGCACGCTGCATGAATTCGTACTCAAACACTGCCATTCCTCACTTTCTTGCCGCTCCAGGGTAATCGTCCGGTCCAACCGGTTGCCCATCTCTTCTAATCCGTGGGTGACCATAACAATCGTCAGTCCATGGACGTCTGCATAATGGCGCATCAGATCATAGAACCCTTCACGGCTGCGCCGGTCCATGCCTGTAGTCGGCTCATCCAGTACAAGCACCTGCGGCTGGCCTGCCAATGCTCTGGCAATGCAGATTCGCTGCTTTTGTCCACCAGACAGTTCGCCAACCCTGGCGTTGCGGTATTCCCACATGCCGACTTCCCGCAAGCTTCGTTCCACAATGGCTTCCTGCTCGGATGTAAATCTGCGGAACAAGCCGAGTTTGTGGTAACATCCGGATCGCACCAGTTCGATCACCGTACTGGGAAATCCACTGTTGAACGATGCTACCTGTTGAGGTACATATCCGATGTTCAGCTTACTGCCACGTACGGACTGTGCATTCATATGTACCGTGCCGCTCCAGGGCTGTAACAGCCCCAGCAGCAATTTCAGCATGGTTGTCTTCGCAGAACCATTTGGTCCTGTAATGCCGACAAACTCCCCCACATGGATATCCAGTGACAGCTGGTCAATGACTGGCTCTTTGCCGTATCCGAATACCACATCACGCATGGAAGATAGAATCATGGTTTTTCCTCTTTTCGTAATTATTACGATGTAAAAATGACAAAAAAAATTATCTTGTTTCCCGGTGAATGGTCATCTTCTTCAATCGTGGTGAATACTTCTTCAATTCGATCCGTTCCGGATGATTACGCTTGTTCTTGGTTGTTGTATAGTTGCGATCTCCGCACTCGGTGCAAGCTAAGGTTACAATGACTCTCATGGAAATGGCCTCCTTTGATTTATCTAATCGTAATTATTACTATTTAATGAGTTTAGCCCATGCTTTTACGTTTGTCAACTCCACGCAGGAAATGGATCTTTCAGTTCTCGCCAGTTCATTATCATCTCTTCGTCGGTTAGCAGTGTCTCATCTAACGTCCGTTCGATCTCCAGTCGGTCCATGTCTATCCCGATGAACACCAGCTTCGTAATCCGATCGCCCCACTGCTCATCCCAATCCGGAATAGGGGGAAGTGTATCACCAAAATGCATTTGTCGCTCTTCTTCACTCATCGCGCCTACCCACAACCCGGCTGGTCCCAACTGCTTGGATGTTCCCGCATGACTAAACGACACCGCCATATGGTTACGTGTAGCCAGCCACATTAAGCCCTTGGAACGAACAATACTCTCAGGCCATTTGGCAATCCAACGCAGCAAACGCTCCGAATGAAACGGACGTTTCCGATGGTACACGAACGAGTGAATGCCATACTCCTCTGTCTCGGGTGTGTGTTCTTCCTTCATTAATTCGCGGATCCAGCCCGCAGACTGGCTTGCTTTTTCAAAATCAAACCGTCCGGTATTCAATATCTCCCTCGGGTCAATCTGTCCATGTGTGGTGCGAATAAGTCGAGCTTCCGGCTGCATCGCGTGTAGTGCTTTCTCAAGTTTGAGCAGCTCGTCTTCCGTTACCAGATCACACTTGTTCAGAATCAGCACATCACAGAATTCAACCTGATCCGTCAGCAGATGAACGATCCCCCGTACATCATCCTCTCCGGCTTCCTGCCCCCGATCCTTCAATGTTTCTTTGGAATAGAAGTCACGCCAGAACTGGGCAGCATCTACTACCGTTACCATCGTGTCGAGCCGCGTAAATTTCGTCAAATCAATCCCCAGCTCTTCATCAATATACGTAAATGTCTGGGCAACGGGGACTGGCTCTCCAATACCTGTCGATTCAATCAATATATAGTCAAAAGAACCATCCAGCGCAAGCCGCCCCACCTCTTTCAGTAAATCCTCACGCAGCGTGCAGCAGATGCAGCCATTGGACATCTCCACCAGCTTTTCATCAATACGTGACAATCCACCACCATCCCGGATCAAGCCAGCGTCAATATTAACTTCACTCAGATCATTCACAATGACAGCGACTCGCATACCCTCCCTATTGTGAAGCACATGGTTAAGCAATGTCGTTTTGCCTGCGCCCAGATATCCACTTAATACAGTCACCGGAACTCGGGGTTGTACCTGTTGTTCTGTCATTTCAATTACTCCCTTCCATTTATCCTCTTAAAACTAAAAAATCGGAATGCTATGTAGCTTCCACTCGACCGATGGGCTGAAAAATAATGATTAATTAATAGTAATTATTACGATTAACAAAATAAACTATACCTGAACCTCGTTTCTTTTGTCAACATAACAAGTTTTGCTCAAGATATGTAAATCGTAAAAATGTTGATTAATTACGGAGAACGAGTATGATGCGGACGGTACAAGCATATATTTTAGCAAAGTCCCGGTTCTGGAGGTCTATCCCATGAAAATGGCAGCCAATCTTAAGCTCCTGTCATTCCTGATTCCCTGCGCATTTCTTGTTCCCGTGTTGATCACGATGGCTCCCAATCTGAAAGAAGCTTGGAACAGTGAAGCCTTTCAAAATATGAAAACGATATTCATCAGCATTTTTCTCGAAGCTGCTCCATTTCTGCTCATAGGGGTGCTGTTGTCTTCGCTAATGCAATGGTTTGTTTCTGAGGAAATGATTCGCAAACTAACGCCCAAGAACCCCGTTGGAGGTGTGCTGGTGGCGGGTCTGCTGGGAATCATTTTCCCGATCTGCGAATGTGGTATGATTCCGGTCGTTCGACGGTTGATGCATAAAGGCATACCGCCCTATATCGCGGTGACCTTTATTCTTAGTGGCCCTGTTGTAAATCCAATTGTCTTTACCGCGACCCTGCTCGCTTTTCCTTCCCATCCCGAAATTACGATCGCCCGTATGGGACTGGCCTTTGCAGTTGCAGCTGCCATCGGCGGTCTGGTGTATATGTTCGTCCGTCAGAATCCTTTGCGCAAACCGAAGGCTACAGTGACGGAGGTCAAAACACATCCCGGATTTAAAATGGCACAGCCTCATTCCCATTCTGCCGATCATGATCACGTTCACGATAAAAACTGGCGCAGCTTTTTCATCCATGCGGGTGACGAATTTGTAGATATGAGCAAATATTTGGTGATTGGTGCTCTAATAACAGCCTGCATTCAAACCTTTATCAGCCGCAGTGATCTCATTTCTCTGGGTAATGGGCCTGTTGCCTCCTATGTCTTCATGATGGGTTTTGCGTATGTATTGTCTCTCTGTTCGACATCCGACGCATTCGTAGCCTCAGCCTTCTCTCACACGTTTGCGTTAGGGCCACTACTATCCTTTCTCGTTCTTGGTCCAATGCTTGATTTCAAAAGCACATTGATGCTGCTTTCTACCTTCCGCACCCGGTTTGTTATTGGCCTGAGCCTGGCCATTATTGCTTTGGTTTTCGCAGGATCATGGTTGATTAACCTTTTGGTATGAGCATTTATGAATGTATTATCTGAACAAAAGAGGTGATTACATGAACCATCCTGGTTATACAGCGACCAAAGCTCCGGTTACCAAATCTCATCCTATCCAATGGCATAACCTGATTCGTGCGCTGTGGATCGGCGGGCTCGCTGTATACATCATTCGTTTGAATTCAACGGATTCTCTTCATTATTACTTGGCTCCAACGATGCAGCGATTGCTTCTATGCTGCCCTGTTCCCTTTTTGTTTATTGCCGCCATCATGGCCTGGCACGGACTGTTTGGTACTAGCCAGCTCCATTGCGACTGTGAGCATCCACCTCCTTCAGGATGGGTACGCAGCTCGCTGATATATGGATTGATTGCCATTCCATTAATACTTGGTTTTCTTTTGCCAGATCAGGCACTAGGCAGTTCTATGGCCAGTAAGAAAGGCATGTCCCTAACGTATGGACCTCCGGAGATTCGTCGAAAAGAACCCTTACCTGATACAGCAGAACTGGACATTAAAGATCTATCCAAAAAAACTGCAAATGTTGAATCATCTGTGCCTGCCACGAAAGTACAATTTGTTCCCCCGGATGAGTATAGTCGTGAATTTGCTGAACTTGCAGAGAAGTTATATGCGGAATCTGTCATTAAGGTATATCCCGAAATTTTCTCCGAGACATTGGGGTCCATCGACATGTTTCAACGACAATTCGCAGGCAAGGCCATCAGCCTTACCGGGTTTGTATATCGAGACAAAAGCATGGAGCATGAATCTCATTTTGCATTAGGACGATTTCTTGTGATGTGCTGCCCGGCAGACGCGGCACCCTTTGGCGTGATGATTCATGTCCCGAATGCAGACAGCTTTCCTACAGACAGTTGGGTACAAATCGATGGCACCATTGGTTCTGCTCAAGTGAATGGCGAAGACACCATTGAGATTCGGGCGACGAAAGTAACTCCGGTTGATCAGCCATCCACCCCTTACATTTACACCAGTGCAGATTCAGTTGTGACGTATGATAATTTGCATAATAAATAAGAAAAAGCCCCGAAGCTATGGAATGCACAGCTTCGGGGCTTTAAATTCAATTCAGGCATAAGGTTAACCTTGTTTGCCTGATATATTATTCAGTTACGATATCATGCACCAATACCGGAGCATCGGCATGATCTGCAATGGTAATGTTTTCTTTGATCTTCGCGATTACGTCTGCTACGTCTTCACGATTGGCATGGATTGTTACGAGTGATTCGCCAGCTTTAACCTGGTCACCTACTTTTTTGTTGAGCATCAAGCCAACAGCGAGGTCGATCTCGGATTCTTTTGTTGCACGGCCTGCGCCAAGTAGCATTGCAGCAGTACCGATTTCATCAGCGACGATACCAGCTACATATCCGTCTTTATCTGCTGGTACTTCAACCAGATATTTCGCTTGTGGCAAGCGATCCGGGTGATCTACAACTGAAGCGTCTCCGCCTTGATTTGCCAGGAAGTCTTTGAATTTATCCAATGCTTTACCGTTCTGGATTACTTCTTTCAATTTCTCCTCAGCATGCTCCAGGGAGTCTGCTTTGCCAGCAAGGAATACCATTTGACGTCCAAGCGCCAGACAGAGTTCTTCCAGATCCTTCGGTCCTTTACCTTGCAACGTAAGGATGGCTTCTTTCACTTCAAGCGCGTTACCGATAGCGAGACCTAGTGGTTGAGACATATCGGAAATGACAGCCATCGTTTTACGTCCTACATTGTTACCGATGCTTACCATCGCATGTGCCAGTTCTTTTGCATCTTCAGTTGTCTTCATGAATGCACCAGCACCCGTTTTAACATCCAATACGATCGCATCGGCACCTGCTGCAATTTTCTTACTCATGATGGAGCTGGCAATCAGTGGGATGGAGTTAACGGTAGCTGTAACGTCACGCAATGCATAGAGCTTTTTGTCTGCCGGCGTAAGGTTTCCACTTTGACCGATAACGGCAACTTTATGTTCGTTAACGAGGCGGATGAACTCTTCTTTCTCAAGCTCCACGTGGAAACCTGCAACAGATTCCAGTTTGTCCGTTGTGCCACCAGTGTGACCCAATCCACGTCCGGACATTTTGGCAACTGGAACATCCAGAGCAGCAACAAGCGGTGCCAGTACCAGCGTTGTAGTATCACCAACGCCTCCCGTGGAGTGCTTGTCTACCTTGATACCTTCGATGGCAGACAGATCAATGGTCTCGCCCGAGTTTACCATGGACATCGTCAAATCTGCGCGTTCCTTGTCAGACATATCCTTGAAGAATACAGCCATCGCCCAAGCGCTGACTTGATAATCAGGGATATCGCCTTGTGTATATCCTTGAACAACAAAGTCAATCTCAGCTGTTGTCAGTTCTTTCCCGTCGCGTTTCTTAGCAATAATGTCTACCATTCTCATGATGATCTCTCCTTCGTTGTGGGTGATTTGTATAGAACACTTTGTGCAGAGTCCGTTCCGGCCCCGGATCGTTCTTTCGATCGCTGTTGTCTCCAAATTTCTTTGAATAACCTTTCATAAGGTTGAAATTTGGAGACAAAGGCGAACGCTTCGCTTCTTTAGAATCGATTCCGGTTCCTCCACTACGCTCGTGGAACAAAAGTTTCGATTAAAATCAATTGATATTGATAAATTAAGTGATTTTTACAGCGTAATTGCTGTTTCCAGTGCTACTACCATCATGTCGTTGAACGTTTTTTGGCGCTCTTCGGCGGAAGTCTCTTCACCTGTCAGCAAGTGGTCACTTACTGTCAGGATCGTGAGTGCGTTTACGCCAAATTTGGCTGCGAGTGTGTACAGTGCAGTTGTTTCCATCTCAACGCCCAGTACGCCGTGCTGCATCAATTTCTCAGTCACGGAACGGTCGTCACGATAGAAGGAATCGGAACTGAACACGTTTCCGACATGGATTTTCATGCCTTTGGCCGTTGCGCGGTCATAGGCTTCTTTCAGCAGGGAGAACGACGCGATCGGGGAGAAATCATATCCGCCGAATACGAGCTTGTTCATGCTGGAATCGGTACATGAAGCTTGAGCAAGGATAACATCACGAACACGTACATGTTCTTGCATACCTCCGCAAGTTCCAACACGAATTAGGTTTTTCACACCGTATTCGCTGATCAGTTCGTTGGCATAGATGCTGAACGATGGAATCCCCATGCCCGAGCCTTGTACCGAGATACGGTGTCCTTGATATGTACCCGTGAATCCGAGCATTCCGCGAACTTCGTTGTAACAAACAACATCTTCAAGATACGTATCTGCAATAAATTTTGCACGCAATGGATCTCCTGGCAAAAGGATTGTTTCTGCAATATCTCCGGGTTTAGCTCCAATATGTGTACTCATGATTAAATCTCCTCCAGTTATCCATATGATTGAATGAAAGTCAGGAACCGGAGCAGCCGAAGCTGCCCCCGTGGTCATCCTGTCCGACTTTGTGTTTCAAGAAAATATCAGTTTTCCCCATGTTCAGTTAAAGATAAGAATGTTGACTATTTCAAATCTTTCAGGAAGCTTGTACCATATTCCGGCAGTTTCACTCCGAAGTTCTCAGCTACTGTTGCTCCAACATCAGCAAACGTGCTGCGCAGTTCAAGCTTTTTACCCTCGTTGAAGCGTGGAGAGTAAACAAGCAGTGGCACATACTCACGAGTATGGTCCGTGCCGCGGTAGGTTGGGTCATTACCATGGTCAGCTGTGATGAGCAGCAGATCATCGTCTGTCATTTTGCTAAAGATCTCTGGCAGTCGAGCATCATACTCTTCAAGCGCCTGAGCGTATCCTTGTGGATCACGACGGTGACCGAATAGGGCATCAAAATCTACCAGGTTCAGGAAGCTGAGTCCGGTGAACTCTTCATCCATCGTTTCGGACAGTTTGTCCATGCCATCCATATTGGAGACAGTACGTACAGTCTTGGTTACACCTTCTCCATCGTAAATATCTGCGATTTTACCCAGAGCGATGACATCAAAACCACCATCTTTAAGTTCATTCATCACGGTACGTCCAAACGGTTTGAGCGCATAATCATGACGATTCGCTGTACGCTTCCAGTCACCAGCTTCACCTACGAATGGACGTGCAATAATACGACCCAGCATATACGGATCTTCAAGTGTAATTTCACGGCAGAACTCACAGATCTCATACAGTTCCTTCAATGGAACAACGTCCTCATGTGCTGCAATTTGCAGAACCGAATCTGCGGATGTGTACACAATAAGCGCGCCAGTTTCAACATGCTCCGCACCCAGCTCATCCAGAATTTCCGTGCCGCTGGCCGGTTTGTTCCCAATCACTTTACGGCCTGTTTTTTCTTCAATGCGCTGAATTAACTCATCCGGGAACCCGTCTGCGAACACACGGAATGGAGTATCAATGTACAGGCCCATCAGTTCCCAGTGACCCGTCATGGTGTCTTTCCCTCTGGATGCTTCCTGCATCTTGGTGTAAAAGGCTTTTGGTGCATCCGCTACAGGCACACCTTCAATTTCCTTAATATTGGACAGTCCAAGACTGGCCATATGCGGCATCTTCAATCCTCCGCGTTCACGTGCAATGTGACCAAAGGTATCGACGTCGAAATCATCGAATTCCGCTGCATCCGGCGCTTCACCAATTCCCACTGAATCCATAACGATTAAATGTACTCTTTTGAATGTTGACATAACTTAAGCACTCCTTCCAATAATCCGGCTTTACAAGAACAGTCCGGCGATGATCGCAGACAGTACGCTGACGAGCGATGCACCGTAAAGCAGTTTCAGACCGAAGCGGGCCACCACATTACCTTGTTTCTCATGAAGTCCCTTCACCGCACCGGCAATAATACCGATTGAGGAGAAGTTCGCGAACGATACGAGGAAGACGGATACGATCCCTGTTGTTCTGGCAGACAATGCAGTCTGTTTGGTCAGATCAAGCATGGCAACGAATTCGTTGGATACCATTTTGGTAGCCATAATACTTCCCGCCTGAATCGCTTCTTTCCAAGGAACACCCATAATGAAGGCAAATGGTGCAAACACATAACCAAGCAGTTCCTGGAACGAAATGCCGAGCACTGCACTGAAGATCCCGTTAACCAGTGCGATCAGAGCAACAAAACCGATTAACATTGCAGCTACGACGATCGCAACTTTGAAACCATCCAGAATGTACTCGCCCAACATTTCGAAGAAGGATTGTTTTTCCTCTTCCTGTACTTCCAATATATCTTCTTCCGGAGAAACCTCATAAGGATTCACGATGGAAGCGATGATAAAACCGCCAAACAGGTTCAGCACAAGTGCCGTAACCACATACTTCGGATCAATCATGGACATATAGGCACCGACAATGGACATCGATACCGTGGACATCGCCGAGGCACATAAAGTGTACAGTCGATGTTTAGGCAGCAACCCAATTTGTTTTTTCACAGAAATGAACACTTCAGATTGCCCCAATACAGCCGAAGCAACCGCGTTATATGATTCCAGTTTGCCCATTCCGTTGACTTTGCTTAATACCAGACCAATATATTTTATAACAAAAGGCAAGATTCGGATATACTGCAATATCCCAATGAGCGCTGAGATAACGACGATCGGCATCAATACACTGAGGAAGAACGGCGCGCCCCCACTGTCTGCACCAACGGTAGTCAAGCCACCGAATACAAATGAAATACCGTCATTCG
Organism: Paenibacillus taichungensis; assembly: GCF_050994985.1. NCBI lineage: Bacteria > Bacillati > Bacillota > Bacilli > Caryophanales > Paenibacillaceae > Paenibacillus > Paenibacillus taichungensis. The sequence continues at coordinate 2,538,917 of NZ_CP194720.1, forward strand.
CATAGCCAAGTAAACTTTCAAATACGGTCGCGAAACCGCCAATCAAAAATGTACCCACTTCTGTGTTCAATAATGCGTATCCCAATATTACTTGCAAAACAATCATGATGATTAGCGGACGATATCTGATCTTCTTCTTACCGTTGCTGACCAGATAAGCCAGTCCAAAGACAACAAGTATACCAAGAAGGGCAATTAGGAATTTCATTCTATCTCTCCTTTGAAGGTAGTTAAGCCGGATGTTCATTCAGCTCAAAGGTTTCCCATATATGTGATGAATTAACCTTTCAGAAAACGGTTGAAGCGCTTACAATAAATTCGGTTTTTTATGATTGGGTTTTATTTAAAATATAAATTTGGATCAGCTTTAAAACTTGTTCTTCACATCCATCGAGAGATATGAAGAACAAGTTAAAGCATCCAAGCAATCCATCTAGTGAAATTTATCGAGCCAATTACTCACGAATTAATAATTAGATGTAGATTGTTCGCCTTGCATGATTTTCACACCGGAACTGGCGCCAATCCGAGTTGCTCCTGCATCGATCATTTTTTGCATGTCTTCCAGACTACGCACGCCGCCGGAAGCTTTAACGCCTACATCCGAACCTACGGTACGACGCATCAAAGCGATATCTTCTGGTGTTGCTCCACCCGTAGAGAAACCTGTGGAGGTTTTGACAAAATCAGCCCCAGCTTTTACCGCTGCCTGACATGCACGTACTTTCTCTTCATCCGTCAACAGACAAGTTTCAATAATGACTTTCACCAAAGCTTTACCCGCTGCTGCTTCAACAACTGCACGGATATCCTGTTCAACAACGTCATCTTTGCCATCTTTCAAAGCACTAATGTTGATGACCATATCCACCTCAGTAGCACCTTTAGCGATGGCGTCTTTGGTTTCGAATGCTTTGGTCTCGGAAGTGGAAGCTCCCAGAGGGAAACCGATAACAGTACAAATATCGACGCCAGTACCTTGAAGCTGTTCAGCAGCATAAGCAACCCAGCCCGGGTTAACACATACAGAAGCAAATTGATATTGTTTCGCTTCTTCGGTCAATTTGGCCATTTCACTTTGTGTTGCATCTGCACGAAGCAAGGTATGATCTATCATTTTGGCTAATTGTGGTGTAGTCAATTCAATCTCCCCTTATCTGAACTAGTTATTTTCTATATCCCTACCCTAACATGAACATATGTAAAAATCAATATGAACTTTTGTTCAACCTTGAGATTTAAACACATTCCATGGAAACTTCACTAAACAAACGACTTCGCTTACTGGGAGGAATCGTATAATATAGCTTCTGCCTAAGAAAGCAAAACATCCGCCCATGTCGCGTGGCAGATGTTGTCATCCATTGCATTATAATCGAAGCAAAGCCTGAGCTGTGTATTGATCTGTTACCAAAATGTTGGCGTAATGACCTTTGAGCGCAGCATGAATGGCTTCTATTTTACGTTTTCCCCCGGCCACGAGAATCGATTTTTCCTTATTTCGCAGCTCAGCCAGATCAATTCCGACGGTTCTGTTGTTAATTTCTTCACTGATCAACCGGCCCTCGGCATCAAAAAAACGTGAACAAATGTCACCTGCACCTGAATGCATCAGCAATTGCTGTTCTTCATCATTAAAGTACCCCAGTCTGAACAAAAGTGCATCTTCCTTCACTGTACCTACGGTAAACATGGCAATATTCGCCTGTCGGCCAAGTTCCACAATTCTGCCAATATGTCGGTCTGCTTCTACCATTTTCTTGACTTCAATGTTGTCGAAGATCACGGGCAAAGGCAAATATCGGGGAACCGTATGGAAAGCTTCCGCAAATAAATGAACAATTTCTGCCGCATACGTATTCACATGGGAATGGCTTACGCCTCCCTTAAGTTGAACCACTTCGACGCCTTTGACCTGCTTGGGACGAAGCTGACGGGCGACGGCGTTCATCGTTGTCCCCCAGGTTACCCCAATAATGTCCGCATCCTGAACCGTATCTTGTAAGTAATCTGCTGCTCTTTTACTAATATGTTTCAAAATTTCTTCATCACTCTTTAACGGGGCAAAACATACAAGCGCAGTATCCAGATTATACTTGGCTTTGAGTTCCCCGGCGATAATGTCGATATCCTCCAGCGGGTCCATAATTTCAATGCGAACGTAACCACGATCTTTCGCGTACTGAAGTAATCTTGATACCGTTGGACGTGACACGCCCAGCCTGACCGCAATATCCTGCTGGCTGTAATCCGATTGATAATACAATTTCGCTGCTTCAATGCTTAATCGTTGCTTCTCCAGATCCATTCCCATATGCGCTCATCTCACTCATCCCTAGTATCGTTCGATTCACCTTACACCAATGTATTATACATGATTGAGTACCAGGTCACTATCCAGGTATAAAACGTTACAAACGATGCATACTACATCGGTCGCTTATTAATGTCAGCCCTTTTTGGCAAAAACATCATAGAGAGGAAGAACCGTATGTCTACATTATTGTATATTACTGCCCATCCTCATGATCATGAAACTTCTTTCAGCATGGCTGCAGGTAAAGCGTTTGTGGATGCATATCGTGAAAGCCATCCCTCGGATGAGGTTATTCATCTGGATTTGTATCGCTCGGATATTCCTCATATTGATGCAGATGTATTCAGTGGTTGGGGGAAACTTCAAACCGGCAGCGAATTGACTTCTGAAGAACAGACCAAGGTTCAACGTTTGAATGAATTATCGGATCAATTCGCATCTGCTGACAAATATGTTTTTGTGACACCGATGTGGAACTTCTCTTTCCCTCCAATTATGAAGGCTTATATCGATTCCATCTGCGTGGCTGGTAAAACGTTCCGTTATACGGAACAAGGCCCGGTTGGATTGCTCTCCAACAAAAAGGCACTGCATATTCAGGCTCGTGGCGGCATTTATTCCGAAGGGCCTGCGGCTCAGATGGAATCCGGTCATCGTTACCTGAGCATTATTATGTCTTTCCTTGGTGTGCCGAAGCTTGAAGGCATTTTTGTGGAAGGACATAACCAATATAAGGAACGCGCAGATGAGATCAAACAACAAGCTATAGAAGAGTCACGTACACTCGCTAAACAGTTCTAACCCTTAAATAAACAAGTACAGCAACAAACACAAAACCCGCATGCCAACCCATGGAATATTAATTCCATAGGACGGCACGCGGGTTTTTATTTTTTTATAATAAACGTTAGAGCTTTATTGATGTCCAGCGCTAGCACGGCTCATGGTTTCAAGTTTGCGAGTAATGGCATGTCGGTCCACTTTCAGTCCCCAAATGGCTTCAATAATCTGTTCTTTCTCTTCGGGACCCTCGGCATTTTTCAATTGCATTAACAGATCATGCATCTGTTCGTTAATACCTTCAAATTGACTCCAAAGATCCTGTCTAACCTCGGTTGAATCCAGATGATGATTAGCATCCACTTCTTCTTTCAATGCTTGCAGAATGGCCTCTTTCCACTCCTCATCACCTAGCTGTTTCGCTATGTTCAGGAGATCCAGATAATCGTCAACAAGAAGTGAGTTCAGTTCAGCATGTGTTTTCATCGTTTATTGCATCCCCTTTGCATCTATTTACCCAGTATTATACTCGGTATTTCGGGATATGCAATACTTGTCGAAAAAAGTTAGTTATTGTATTAAGGACTATTGGATGATTATGGGTCAAAATGAGTGCTTTGTGATGAACGAACAAACATTCGATCTATGTTTAGTTAAAAAGTAAGCCTGGTATGTTCTTTTACCTTTTCTATCAGAAACCGACACAATATAAAGCCGATTACCACATACACACCAATCATGCCCACAATGCCAATCCAACCCAGATGGCTGTAAAGTAGGCCCCCTCCAGTTCCGCTGACACTTGATCCCACGTAGTAGAAAAACAAATACAAGGCATTAGCCTGGGATTTATGCTGATCCGCCACGAGTCCAACCCAGCTACTTGCGATGGAATGTCCGCCAAAGAAACCAAAGGCAAACAGCGCAAGTCCAATTATTTTGACCCAAAGATCTGGGTGAATGGTACAAACTGCACCAGCCAGTATAATACCCAGCGCGATTCCAAGGACATTCGATCTTCCATACCGATCTGCAAGCCTGCCCATCCAGGTGCTGCTCAATGTACCCATAAGGTACACGACAAAAAGGCTACCAACGACAGATTGGCTAAGATGATAAGGTTTTCCAGTCAATTCAAATCCGATGTAGTTGAACAACGTTACGAAGCCACCCATCAGAAGAAAGCCCAGTCCATACAGGCAAAGTAAACGTGTATTCCGACACTGTGACCACAAAAGAGGAATGATCTTTTTGAATCCAGGAGTCTCTTTGACAAAATGGCGGGATGGCGGGATGACCAGCCAGAAGATAACGGCCGCACATAGGCCAAGAATACCGATAAAACCAATTGCGGCACGCCAACTGAGCCAGTCTGTGATCACGCCGCTGATAAAACGACCAGCCATACCTCCAATCGAATTTCCGCTGATATAAAGGCCCATAGCATACCCTAGACTGGAAGGCTCAATCTCTTCAGACAGATATGTCATGGCTGTCGCGGGCAACCCGGCAAGTGCAACTCCCTGGAGAATACGAAGCAGAAGCAGCTCAGTAAATCCAGGGCTAAACGCACTAATCATTGCAATAATAGATGAAACAACTAAAGCTGCTGTCATAATAAAGCGTCTTCCCAATGAATCAGATAAGGAACCGATGAACAACATGGTCAGTGCCATGGCAATCGTTGTAACTGAGAGGGTCAGACTGGAATGTGCAGGCGAGATCGCAAATGCCTCGCTAATCTCGGGCATCAGGGGCTGGAGGCTGTATAGTAACGCAAAAGTCACAAAACCTCCGGCAAACAGCGCAAGGCTAATGTTACGAAACGTCTTAGTTCCCTGCTGAATCATGATATTCCAACTTTCTCGGCAGAAAAGCTCCATGATCGGCTGCTGACTGATCGCTTGGCTGAAGCCTTCCATTAATCGTTATTTAATGAACAGTTTACGCTCCATATGAGTCAAAAACTCATATCCATCTGGAGTTACAACAACCGTATCCTCGATTTGGAAGCCACCAGCGCCGAGCTCATAATATGGCACCTCCACACACAGTACCATGCCAGGCTCCAGTATGCGCTGGTCACCAGGAGAGAGAGTCATGTCGTCGTACAGTTCCAAGCCAATGGCATGACCAACATGCTGGCGTCGGTAATGAGGAATTCCCTCACGTTGCACGCGAGACACAGCCGCATGAAATACGTCGGAAGCCTTGACGCCAGGACGTACGGTTTCAAGTGCAGTCTCCCATCCACTTTTTACAGCATTAAAATGCTTTGTCATCCAGGGAGTTGGCTCTCCTGCTACAACGGTACGTCCTGTATCTCCCCAGTATCCTTCCAACTGCAAGCACAGATCAAAGCGGATCTGATCTCCTGACTCGATGGTATGAAAATAATTTTCGATGAGCGGAAGCGCACTGCGCGGACCCGCCCCTACCGCAGTCATTGCAGGTGTCCCGCCTGCTCTCATCACAGACAGCCGATAATGGTCGGCAAGCTGCTTCTCATGAACACCGGCTGCGATCAGATCAATCAGCTCTTGCTCAATTCTCTCATTTACTTGGGCAGCCTGTCGGAGCTGCTCAATCTCCAAAGGTGTCTTAACCAAGCGGATTTGACGAAATAGCTTGTACGCGTGAACAACCGCTCCTTGAGGAGCATCCTCCTTGACCCGTGCCAAAAGTTCAGGAGCAATTCGCATCTCATCGATCCCAATCGGTTGATTCTCGATGTCGAGCTGTTTCAGTGCAGCTTTAAGCGCTTCTATCGGCCCCGGATGAATGACTGTCGTTTGTAGCAGAGAGTAGAACAGATCAATATCATCCGTAGAAGGTTTGCCTTCGATCGAACCTTCCACGAAGAAGTCACTGTAGGCAAATATATCTACTCCCGTGATACCGAATTGAGCCACAACGCCCAAACGATTCGTCGGGATGACGATACATGGCCGAGCGGATCGGTCGGCAGGTAGAATGGCGTAAATCTGCATGGTCCAGTTGCTCGCGCGTAGCTGGGAGCCGATGACATAGTGAATATTTTCCGGTGTGGTTGCGATCAGGGCACTAAGTCCCTGAGTTTTCATTACATCTTCCGCTCGGTCCCGGTTTAGACCCGAGCTATGGGATATATGAAGTGAATTGTTCATGATTCAGTCCTCCTTTTGTTTTTCCTGCCCCCAAACAAACTCTCAAGTCCGGGTACTGAGCGCAGTACCAGCTTGATGATCATGAACAAGGCCAGTGCAAAAGCGATAAGTACGACAGATACAACCGCGATCGTCGGGTCCTGCCACTTCTCCATATACAGGAACAGTTGTATCGGTAGTGTGTAGCTGTCCTGACGAAGCAGCAGCAATGCAGCCTCTACCTGATCAAAAGTGAAGACAAATGCGATTGATCCTGAAAGGAGCAGAGATAGTCTAAGCTGTGGCAAGGTAATTGTAAAAAAGATACGCAGTGGACCTGCTCCAAGGTCTGCTGCCGCCTCTCGATGTGCGGGCTGCAGATTGGCTAATGCACTGCCTACAAGAGTTAGCACGAATGGAAGCACGATGACCGCTTCACCCAAAATAAGAGCGAACAATCCGCCTGCAATATGCATTTTGGAGAACAAAATTAGATACGCAATACCAAGCGTAATTTTCGGCATAACCATTGGGGATACAAAAAAGGCTCTTAAGATGCCAGCACCCGGGAAAGGGTAATGCACGATAGCCAGCGCTGCAAGTGTTCCGGTAATCAGCGCCAGCAATACCGCACCAGTGGAAGCAATTAGACTGTTCTTGAATGCAACGAGAAATTGAGTCTGCTCTCCCAGATTTGCATACCACTTCAGGGTAAGACCTTCTGGAGGGAATTTACTGGCCGATCCGGAACCTACAGATGTCAATAGGATCATTAGCAACGGCAATAGTAGATAAACCGCCACGGCTCCTGCAAATATATAGAGCAGCAGTTTGGTGAGCCTGTTGGACTTAACCATAAGCCTGACCTCCCTTCCGGGAACGACGGAACATCAGCATTTCCGCTCCTTTATTGACCAAAAGTGAAACGATGATGGAAGAAATGAGCAAGAATATACTTGCTACCGCAGCCATCGGCCAGTTGGTATCCAGTGTTCGCTGGTAAATAAATACTGGCAGTGTCATGACTCTGCCTCCGCCAATCAGTTGAGGCGTTGTAAAGGCCGTAAGGCATAGCGTGAATACAATCTGTACCCCGCTAGCAATACCTCTCGCTGATAAAGGTAGGGTAATCGTCAGGAATGTCCGCCAGCTTCCTGCTCCCAGATCCTGAGCAGCCGCTTTTAGAGAAGCGTCACTTTGCGACAATACATTCAGGATCGGAAAGACCATGAACGGCAGAAAAATATGAACAAGTGCGACGACCACACCAGTCTCGTTATATATCATACTGAAGCCTTCATCCGTAATTCCAAGCCGTATGAACAGCCAGTTCATAAAGCCCTGTTTGGATAGCAACAGCTGCCAGCCATAGGATCGCACAACTGCGCTGACAAGTAGCGGAAGAAACGTAAGCAGCAGCAACAATTGCTTCATGCCCGTTTTCTTTAGGCCTGCTATACAATAAGCTAGCGGGTATGCAAGCAGCAGGCTCCATAGCGTAACCTTGAAAGCAACGCGAAACGTGGTGCCTATCAGTTTCCAATAGTAAGGATCGGACAGAAAAGCGCGATAGGCGTCCCACTCCCAGCCCCGGATGAGCTTGCCATTTTCATAGATATCAAAGCTGTACCTGCCAAAGATAAGCAGACCACCCAGATACACGATGCCCATCAGGACCAGTGCAGGCAGCAGAAGCAGCAACTGGGTAATCCATCGGCGGTTTTTGGATGAATACAGATTCACGATCCGATCCGCAATCCGATTCATATCCCTTCCTCCTGTGCCGGATCTTGCAGCATTGGTTCGGATAACAAGAGCGCATCCTCCGGATCAAAGCCAATCCGAATCGGCTCTCCCGGGCTAAAACGAGAGGCTCCCCGCTGATGCAGTACACTGGCCTGAACCAGAAACTCCTCAGCAATCTGGATCGTGTAACGAATATTTGCCCCGCCATACACTGCTTCTATGACACGTCCATCCAGCTTATTCAGGCAAGGAATCGCATCCTCTCCAAGTCGAATATATTCGTTCCGAATGGACAACGAGTGCCGGGCACCTACTATGGCAACCGGGGTGTCCTCACCTGTCTTCACCAGCAGCGAATACCCGAAGCATTCAACCCGGATTCCATTCGTATCCTGTCCAAGCACCCTTGTTGCCAGAAGATTGGTATCGCCAATAAACTTGGCTACGAAGCTGTCTGTCGGTCTTTCATAGATTTCATCCGGCGTAGCATATTGCAGCAGCTTGCCAGCGCGTATGACACCGATCCGGTCTGACATATTCATGGCTTCATTCTGATCATGCGTTACAAAGATGAACGTACCACCGAACTCTCGTTGTATGCGTTTTAGTTCGCGCTGCATATCCAGACGCAGTTGCATGTCCAGTGCGGAAAGTGGCTCATCGAGCAGTAAAACTTCGGGTCTGTTGATTAAAGCGCGAGCAATCGCTACGCGTTGAGCCTGCCCCCCAGACAACTGGGAAACAGCTCGTCTACCATAATCTCCGAGCTGGACCAACTCTAACATCTCATGTACTTGCCTCCTGATATCGGCTTTCGGTACCTTCTTCACCTTTAGCCCATAGGCGATGTTGTTGAACACGTCCATATGCGGGAATAGCGCAAGCTGTTGAAAAATCATGTTGCTGTTACGACCATAGGCCGGGATGCCGGTTACATCCCGACCTCCCAGCAAAATGCTCCCCTGATCCGGCTGCTCAAGTCCGCCAAGCATCCGTAGAAGTGTTGTTTTGCCGCAGCCACTCGGGCCTAACAGGGAAACGAATTCTCCCTTCTTCACCTGCAATGACACATGGTTAACCGCGGCTCGCTCTCCGTAGGTCTTCGTAACTTCTCTTGTTTCGATGGAAATGGGTTCTTGTTCACTGCTCATCTCTGTTTTCCTCCCGTCCATAACGGGCTCAAAATAGAACCCGTTATCGTGGTTTGTCTGAAAACCATCATTTATTGAAGTTTGGTTTTGACGAGTCGGTCCCATAGTTCCTTCCAGGAAGAGCTGTTCTGAGCAAGAACATCCCAGTCAGGATTAATCCCGTTGCTCTGTGTTTCCGCGGAGAAGGAAGGATCGTCCTTGTATTTGTCTGGAACGGCAGCAGTTGTGCTGGTTACCGGTGTACCTGTTGCTTCTGCATATTGTGACAGCGCCTCTGCGCTCAGCAGCTCGTTGATAATTTCGTTGGCTACACGTGTCTGCTCAGGTGTTGACCCCTTCACAACCTGAAGTGTGTATGGGAAGGAAATAGCTCCTTCGCTCGGATATGCTACAGCAAGTGGAGAACCGCCATCAATCCATGTCTGTGCAACCTGTGCACTGAAAGGAGCAATCAGAGCATCGCCCGACTCCAGAAGAGCCTTCAACTGGTCATTGGATGTAACCAATGTACCGATCTGGTCACTGTGATCTGCCCAGAACTGGAATGCTGGCTCCGGATTCTCATACGATGCGCCAAGCTCCTGTCCTTTGACTGCAAGAAGTGGAGAAATATAGGAATAGAACATGTAGTCCCAGAGTGCCGTTTTCCCTTTGAATTCCTCGTTATCCCACAGATCATTCCAGCTTGTTGGCGGTGTTTTTACAAGGTCCTTGTTATAGACGAGTGCGAAGCTCGAAACTCCCCACACGACACCCTTATTGTCAGGCTTGTGAAACTGCTCCGGGATATCCTTGATGTTGGTCACGATGCTTGTGTCCAGTGACTCCCACATATCATCGTTCAAGCCTTTTGCTGTCGCATCTGCGTTGAAGTAACCAAAGTTGACAACTGGATTGTTGGGATCAGCCTGCTTGCCAGCGACCATTTTCGGATACATGACTGCATTGGATGATTCTTCAAAAGTAACTTCGACATTTGGATGCTCTTTGACGTAATCTGCTACCACTTCTTTTGGAACGATATCCTGATTGGAGCCAGCCCAGATAAACATGGTCAGTTTAACCTTGTCTCCGCTTCCTCCAGTAGAATCGGATCCTCCTGCTGTATTGCTGGAGCTGCTTGCTCCACCACATGCAGAGAGAACCAGTGTACCGGCCAGTGTCAGTGAGGCGAGACTGAGAAAGCGTTTCTTGTTTGATTTAAACATGAGAATTTCCCCCATCGATTTAGTTGGTTTTATGAATTTGACAAAAATTAATTCGTTTTTCCTTCATGTACCTTATCAATGCAATCCTATTTTCTGACGCAATCCTTCCATAATGCCTGATATCTCATGTGGAGATACGGATAGGGAATTCTCCTCCACGACTCCCATGGTCTGACGCTTCAGGTAGTCTCTGAGTGCCAGCGGAACATTGAGCAGTGCCTGATTCAGCGATACTTGCATCTCGTCAGTCCATATGGCCTCGAACTGTTTCCTTGTCCAGCCATAATCGAATTCTTCCTGCTGCCGTTCCCGATTGGCCCGCAACTGTCTGGTCTCACTCACGTTCAGGTTCCGGCCTTCTATGACTACACCATACAGTTCAAGAGCTTTTTCCGTGGATACCAGTCCTCTTCTAACATCTTCCAGAACCAGCAGTGGATCCCGATCAAATGGATCGCCATATCCACCTCCGCCCTGTGACAGGAACGTCACCGTCTCTCCGGGTTGGAGCAGCAACTCATCAATTCTTCCCAGATGGTGTTCACTTGCACGTCCAGCATTGAGAATAGCTTCCCCATGGGTACCAACACCTCCGCCAAGCCTGCCCCACGGATGAAACTCCATACGCTCCATATTTCTGGCGGTCATTACGGTATCTGGTGTAAGAATTTTGACACACAGGTCGATTCCGCTTCCACCACGGAAGGTTCCAGCACCAGCAGAATCAGCACGAAGGCCATAATGCTCTATGAGCACAGGCATTTCGGATTCTACTGTTTCCGCAGGAATGTTTCGAAGATGACCCACGGCAAAATCCATGCCATCAATTCCGTCTTTCATCGGTCTTGCTCCTGAACCGCCGCATATCGGCTGGATCACGCCAACCTTTTTCTTGCCATCTGACGCATCTGTCATCGCCATCATAACGATGCATGCCTGTCCGGCTCCTGCGGCGGGAACCTTACTTGCCTGAGCTTTTCCAAGAGCGCCTGTGATGACATCCATTAGCCGAATAAAGGTAGCTGCTCTTGCGCCAACCGCTGCCATCGGCTCCGGGTTAAGAACTGAAGCTGGTGGTGCGTAATTTCGAACCATGCGAATCATGCCCGAATTCCATGGAATCGTTGGATCGAGCGTACGGAAATAACGAATGAGTGCAGGAACCAGCATGTAATGCCCCTGCTGATTGTGGGTAGGAATATTGAACGAAGCTCTGACCTGAGGGTCGGTTCCGCTAAAGTCCAGATGAATATCACTGCCCGCGATTGTCATTTTGCAGCGCAATCGGATGGGATAACCGCCAGGGCCTTTCTCCAGATAGTCCCAGAACTCATACGAACCATCCGGGATCTCCTGTACGATGGCGCGTGCCTTCAACTCAGCGTATTCCAGCAAATGCTCAATGCCCTGCTGAATTCGCTCTACACCGTAGCGGCCGATAAGCTCTTCTAGTCGCTGCTCCCCCCGATTCAAGGCTGCCATCAGTGCCTTGAGATCACCGAGGTTTTGCTCCGGAATGCGGCTATTGTCCAGAAACATACGAAGTATTTGCTCATTAAGAACGCCTGCTTCATACAGCTTGACTGGAGCAATACGAATGCCTTCCATATGAATATCGTAGGCGCTTGGAGATACGCTCCCCGGTACCTTACCACCTACATCGGATGAATGAACGAAGCACATGCCGTATGCGATGATTTCTCCTTTGTGAAAGTAGGGCTTGATCAGATGGACATCCGGTAGGTGTGTCACCATGCCTTTGGTGGAATAAGGATCATTACAGATAACCAAATCGCCTTCCTTCCAATCTGTAATGCTGTTTATGGTCGCCGCTGCGGGGATGCCGAGGGACAGATTGTAACCCGTCTCCAATGGCGACCCAAACGTTTCCCCGGATGGTGACAAGAGGTAGGTTCCAAAATCGCCTGTTTCTTTAACAAAAGCGGTGAATCCTGTGCGCAGCACGACATTGGCCATTTCCTCTACCGCAGCCTGAATCCGGTTGTTGAAAATTTCAAGAAAAACCTTGTCGCCAATCATTGCTCCACCTCCCCAATCACATTTCCGTAAGCATCCCGGTATACCGTAAAGCCAGGCGGGATGAAAATGGTTGTATCATATTCCTCCACAATAATGGGCCCGTGGATGGGCATATTCAATGGTATCTGTCCCCTCTTAAGAACTTTTGCTATTCGCTGTGCGTGGTCGAAAGTGATGATTCGTTCTTCTGCTTCACTCTCATCGAATGGCAACTCTGCCGGAGACGCGGTGCTTTGGGTAGGCAGGATGCCAACAATGGTCGCTCTCAGACTAACGAACATCACGTCAGCTTCCGGCTGGCTGATGCCAAACACATTTTGGTAGTACATATGGAATTTGTTCCTTGCTTTCTCAGGATCGGCGATTTCATCGGATGTGAGCGTAACCTCCAAATCAAAGGCCTGACCTTCGTAACGCATGTCGGCACTATACAAGCAATAGATATGTTCCAGTTTCACTCCTCCGCGTGCTTCCTCCTCAACCCAACTACGCCCTTGATCCTCCAGTCTGGTGTAAAGAGTCGATAACTCACCAGGCTCAAGTGTTTGACTGCTTTTATGCAAGGTATGAACGAAATCATTGCGAAGGTTGGCAACCGTGCAGCCCATGGCACAAAGTGTTCCTGGAGATGGCGGGATCAGCACTCGGCGGATGCCTACTTCACGCGCCATGAGAAAAGCATGCATCGGCCCAGCTCCACCATAGGCGAGCAACGTAAAGTCACGGGGATCAACACCCTTACGTGCCATGAGCGGAGAGAACTGGGCATACATATTGGCGGTGGCCACATCAAGAATGGCCTGTGCAGTTTGCGTGGGACTTAGTCCAAGACGTTCGCCAAGATTGCCCAGAGCACGTTCTGCAAGCTCGGGATAGAGACGCATCTGTCCACCAAGGAATCGATCAGCCTGCAAAATGCCCAGTTGCAGATAGGCATCTGTCGTTGTTGGCTCTTCTCCCCCACGATGATAGGAGGCTGGACCCGGATTGGCTCCTGCGCTTCGTGGTCCCACCTTGAGTACACCTACGGAATCGAGCCAGGCAATCGAGCCCCCACCCGCTCCAATCGCGGTTACATCGACAGCGGGAATGATAACTGGAAAATCCCCAACCTTATTCTCGGTAGAATAGGCAGGCTCTTTATCAATGAGAGCAACATCAACGCTTGTCCCGCCCATGTCGAACGTGATGACTTGATGAATGCCGGCCTGTTCAGCAATATGCGTTGCAGCGATTACGCCGGACGCAGGTCCGGACAGAAGAGTACGTACAGGCTCTTTGGCCGCTCTGGCCGCCGTCATGATTCCACCATTGGACATCGTGGACAGCAAATTGGCTTTCAAACCGTAAGCGCCAATTCCTTCTTGCAGACGCAGAAAGTATGATCCCATGCGTTCCCCAACATATGCATTCATGGCTGTGGCGAGTGTACGTTCGAATTCACGTTGCTGCGGCCAAATGGCACTACTTCTGCAGAGAAACAGGTGCGGATGACGTTCCCTAATTAACTCTTCGGCGAGCTGCTCATGAGCAGGATTGACATAAGCGTGCAAGAAACTGATCGCCAAGGCTGTAACCCCCTCTTCCACCAGCTCGTCTACCGCTTGAAGCAGTTGCTCCTGATCCAGTGGTTGAAGTATGCTACCGCTCGCAAGCGCTCGCTCATCCACTTCCTTAACGAGATGTCTCGGAACAAGCGCATCGGTCTTGTCACCATACAGATTGGTAGTATCCTCGAGTCGTAGCCTCCGAATCTCGAGAATATCTCGAAACCCTTTGGTGACCAACAGACCTGTAACTGCGCCGTTACGCTCAATTAGGGTGTTAACACCAAGCGTTGTTCCGTGCACAAACAGATCAATCTCCTGAAGATCCACTCCACCCGCTTTGAGCTGATCAAGTGCATTAAAAATCGCCTGTTCAGGAGCTGCTGCAATCGATGGCGTCTTCAGTGCCGCAATCACCCTGCCATGATTGTCCATAACCAGGGCATCCGTGAATGTGCCTCCGATATCTATACCTAATCGATAAATTGTTTTCACAAGCTCAACTCCTTTATCACCGGTTATTATCCGAAGTTATATTAAGGTTCTGCATGGCAAAATATCGTTTGACATCCTCAATCATCTGGTTAATATGATTCACCATTGCCGCTTCAGCCTGTTCCGGGGAGCCGGCCGCTACTGCCTCCAGAATCCGCTGATGGTCCACAACCAGTTCACTTCCTACTCTTTGCCTAATATAAGCTGTTTCCAGGAAATCACGGCTTGTCTCCCAGACCAGTTCAACCGCATGCAGCAGAATCTGGTTTTGAGCCGCATAAGCCAGCAGCCTGTGAAATTCCCGGTCCTCCTCGTAAGGAATAATATTCTGAGAAAGCAATTGATGCTGGGTAGCAATAGAGGCTTCCAGTAACAATATGTATTCTTTTGAGGCTCGTTGTGCTGCCAGAGAAGCAATTTCCCGTTCCAGAGCCCTTCTGGCTACAAGGACATCGAGCAGAGCCTTTTCACCGGAATGGTTCAGCATCTGAATGAGCTGGGAATTCACACTTTTTTGCTGTAAATCCTTCTCCAGAATCTTGATTCGCTCCAGCCCTTGTTCGGTCAGAACCCTTCCCTTTCGTCCCTCCAGTATCGTGAAACCTTCAACGTCCATCTCCATAAGTCTTCTTCCGATTGTAGCCTGACTTAGACCGTACGTTTTGCCCAGGGTATGAACCAACGTGCTGGCCCCGATGGGAGCGCTCGCGTCCCGAAGCTGCTTCAGCAGTTCGTATTCCAACTCCAATTCGTTTAGCTCAGGACCCACTAAATTCACTCCTCATATATAAATAATTGTAGTTCTTTTTGTTGTTACTCACTGATGATTAACGAAAGTATACCTTCAATCGACAATAATTTCAATAATTCTTACCTAATTACTATGTATTATTTTTTCTGACCATGTACTCGCCTTTTATTCCAAAATAAAAAAGAGCAATTCACATCCTGTATTCCAGATTTTGTTCTGGAGGACGTAATCTGCTCTTTGTTAAGATAACCTTTAAACTACGTTTAATTATAAATATTCATTTACGACTTGAGCTGTTGGAGTAGCTGTACGCGGTAGGCTTCACTTTCAAGAGATTGGATCTCCTTGTATTCTTCCGCAGTAAGCACTTTAGGCTCCCCTGCTGCCTTGGCGATCATGTACACCTTGGCGCTTTCCTCCACCACCTGGGTGCGGTAGTAGGCTTCGCGCAGGTTTTTACCTGTCGTGACCAATCCGTGGTTAACCAGAATGAGCGCTGTGTGTTCTTCAACCTTGGCAGCCACCGCATCAGCAAGAAGTTTGGTTGTGGGCAGAACATAAGGGACAAAGCCAATATCTCCCACCAGTGCCGACTGATCAGGGAACAAATGAGGCAATTCATCGAAAACGAGACTCAGAGCGATGGTGTATGCCGGATGTGTATGCACAATGGCTTGAATGTCAGGATTGACTCGATAGCTATACAGATGCATCAACACCTCGGAGGAAGGACGTGTTGATCCGGCACGTGTCTCTCCTGTCGCAATATCAATCGCGATCCATTCCTCAGGCTCCAGATCCTCTAGTGCATAACCACTCGGCGAAAGCAGCATCGTTCCTTCGAAACGTGCGCTCAGATTCCCCCCAGGTCCAACCACCAGCCCCTGAGCAACCGCTCTACGGGCATATTTGGTCAGTTCTTCCCTTACCTGTTGTTCAGACATGTTCTGCTCCACTCCTTTGACTTTTCTTTTTAGCATTTTATAAAATGCTCATCTAATTGGATTCACTCGCCAACCTTTGATTAAGGTTTTGGTATCTTACGTAGGCTTCCTGCCACCTTGCGGTGTCTTCTGGCTCATAGGTTTCGGGAGAAAAGGAAGAAGCCATAACTTCTCTCACCTCGGACAAGCTGCTCACTTCGCCATGTGCCAGGAATTGCAGCATGCAATTTCCGGCTGAAGTTGCCTCGGCAGGACCCGCTATCACGGGAATCCCTGCTGCATTCGCCGTAAATTGACACAATAAGCGATTATGCACACCGCCACCGACCATATGAATCACCCGTGGCCGAGTGCCTGTAATTAGCTCCAGTTCGTCCAGAGTCTGTCTGAACTCCAGCGCCAAACTTTCGAGAATACAACGCACAATGGCTCCGGTCGTTTCAGGTATTGCTTGCCTGCTGGCACTGCACTGTTGCCGGATTCGCTCTGGCATGTCGCCTGGCGCCAAATACACCCCATCACCGGGCGATACATAACATTGATGAGCAGTTGCCGAATCAGCGAGTTGGACCAGTTCCTCATGGGTAAAACGTTGATTCTCCCGTTCCCACTGCCGTTTGCACTCCTGCAATAACCACAGTCCTGAGCGATTCTTCAAGGTTCGTACTTTGCCATTTACCGTGCCCTCATTGGTGAACCCTAGTTGACGACTACGATTATCCAATACAGGACTGTCGCGTTCCACGCCCATGAGTGACCAGGTGCCACAGCTAATAAAGGCAAATTCCGAATCTGTCGCAGGAATAGCTGCCAATGCAGATGCTGTATCATGTGAACCTACAGATATCACTTGCATTGGTTCAATGTTCAACTCTGCACACAAGTCATCCGTTAACTGCCCCAGCACCGTGCCTGGCTGGACGAGAGGTGGGAATAACGTCTCCGGGATACCCAGTCGGCCAATCAATTGTTCATTCCAACGAACCTCTCCGGCATGCAATAGTCCGCTTGTACTGGCAATTGTGTACTCGCTGGCCTGTTGACCAGATAGATAATAGTTAAATAAATCCGGCATCAATAACATGCGCACATCTGGCCGCAGACCTTCCGAGTGCTCGCGCACACTTCCAAGCAGTTGAAATACGGTATTTATTTGTTGTGGCAGGACACCGGACATGGAATATAGCTCTTCTTCATTTACCATGCGCAGGGCTTCTTCCATCCACTTCGCATTACGCGATTCCCTATAATGGCGGGGGTTGAAGCATAATCTTCCCTCCCCGTCCACTAATCCATAGTCGACTCCCCACGTATCCACAGCAATGGAACGGACCGGTTGGGAGATGCCTTGCATGCCCTTTACAATCCCTTGTTTCAGTTCGTGGAAAAGTCGCAGGAAATCCCAGTACAATCCGTCTCCCAGGTGTACAGGATCGTTACTGAATCGATGCACTTCCTCTAACGAGAGCTTACTCCCGTCAAAAGTCCCACGGACTACTCGGCCGCTTCCGGCGCCGTAATCGGCAGCAAGCACATGCGTTGCTTGAGTTCCCATCTCTCATGCCTCCTTTGCTTCCGCGACTAGCCGTTTGGATGTTAACGATACAACGGTCCAAAGACGCTGCATGCCCGGTAATCGGCACTTTCTGGTTCACTTGTGCCGAATAGCCCCCAGGCACGTGGACGGAAAATCTCGGATTCCGGTACATTATGCATACTCACCGGGATACGAAGCATGGAGGCCAGTGTCAGCAAATCCGCTCCGATATGTCCATAAGAGATGGAGCCATGGTTCGCGCCCCATTGATTCATCACTTCGTAGACCGAAGTAAAAGCTCCTGATCCCGTCAGAACAGGTGCAAACCAGGTGGATGGCCAAGTCGGATCTGTCCGTTGATCCAGCGTATCATGCACATCCTCAGGCAGATCGACGGTGTAACCTTGAGCCACCTGCAGTACTGGCCCTAGTCCTTTAACCAAATTGAGACGCGTCATCGTAACAGGCATACCGCCCTTGGTCAGGAAATCAGCCGAATAGCCGCCGCCCCGGAAATATTCGACAGATGCCGGGCGCCACGAGGTCGCTTTCAGGCAGTCCTGAACCTCTTCGTCTGTAATTTCCCAGAAAGGCTTGAGCACAGGCTCACCTGCTCTTGATTGTTGCCCTGTACCGTCCAATGCTGCTGAACCGGAGTTGATCAGATGCAGAATACCGTCCTTTGCGTTTCCTTCCAGCTGATGCCCTGTCACGCGTTTTACCGAATCCGGGCTCCAATAGGTGCGTACATCTGCAAAGATCTGCGCGGTATGTGTAAGTAAGGAACCAAATAACATCGACACACCATTTAGGCTGTCGTTCTCTGTTGCCACCAGATAAGGAGAACGTTTGCCATTCCAGTCAAAGGAAGAATTCAGGATGGATTCCAAAAAATCTCCGTTGGGTGAATGATCCGTCCACTGTCGTTGTCCCTGAAACCCAGAGACAATCGCGTGGTGGCCCATGGATTCCTCAGTGAATCCCAGCTCTTCCAGCTTCGGATTGCCAGCCATCAGGTCACGTACGATCTGCGTCATTTTCACAACCGTTTCCCATTCATACTCTTTGCGTTTGCGATCTGTCTGCAGATGGGCAGGATTATTGTCCGGTCCTTCACTACAGTTCTCCTTCACCCAAGCTAGCGCCAACTTATACTCTTCAGGATCATAGATTTCTTCTTCTATACGACGAGTCAGTTCACTCATATCCACATATTCGTTCCGCATGCCCAGATACTCCTGGAAAAAGGAATCGTTCACGATGGAGCCGGCAATGCCCATGGATACCGAGCCGATAGACAGATAAGCACGTCCCTTCATGGTGGCAGCGGCAAGACCCGCACGGCTGAAACGCAGCAATTTCTCGCGAACGTCATCAGGAATCGTCGTATCTCCTCCATCCTGTACATCCTCGCCATAGATACCAAAAGCCGGAATCCCCTTCTGTGCATGGGCTGAGAGTACTGCTGCCAGATATACTGCGCCCGGACGTTCGGTTCCGTTAAAACCCCAGATCGCAGTAGGAATGGAAGGAGACATATCCATCGTTTCTGTTCCATAACACCAGCAAGGTGTAACGGTAATGGTCACGCCCACGTTGGAGCGACTGAATAGTTCCGCTGCTGCCGCTGCCTCGTTCACGCCACCAATACAGGATTCGGCAACGACGCATTCTACCGGCGATCCATCGGGATACCGAAGTTCTGCTGCGAGCAGCTCGGCAACGGAAGTTGCCATGCTCATCGTCTGCTCTTCCAGGGATTCACGAACACCCTTGCGTCTGCCGTCAATTGTGGGACGAATACCAATCTTGGGAAATGCCTGTTTATAACGATAATCCTGATGTGTCATACTAAAACGTCCTCCTTCAATGGTTTCATAGAATAGGTACGAATGACTTGTGACTTGTCCGTATGCAATTTGATGGGGCTATTTAGGAATTTTGATTCCTTCTGTTCACCGATACCCGAGGAAATACACTACCATTGCATGCCAACGGTCAGTTCTTTTTCTTATTATGAATGCGTTTACAAATGCTTGATTAAATAAACCGCTCTATATTATTGACTCCGTTATGCTGTCCTGTTATGGAGTGTGAAGGAAGCGATGTGAGCAAAAATGAAGAGCGGTTAGACTGAAATAAATCAACTTTTTTATGATTAGGGTTATCGGTAACCCTAAGATAGCATGAGCCTATCTTGCTGTCAATCGGCATTATCCTATAGAATGGTAAGACTATGTTGCGGAAAGGTTAGATCCTATTGATTACCATTTATGATATTGCCAAAAAAGCCAACGTCTCCGCCATGACCGTCTCCAAAGTCATTAATCAAACAGGTCGTATTAGCCCGGCTACACGCGAGCGTGTACAACAGGTCATCGAAGAACTTGGTTACATACCCAATTCGAATGCGCGCAGTCTTGTGCTGCAACGGACTCAGATGCTGTCATTATTGATTACGGATATTACCAACCCCTTCTATACAACGCTGGCCCGGGGGGCTGAGGATGCTGCCAATCTGCGTGGTTACCGCCTCTTGTTCAGCAATAGCGACGAGGATTACGACAAGGAGAAAAATTATGTGGAAACCATTCTGTCTACTCGCGTCGATGGTGTACTGTTTGCACCTGCAGGGGACCGCTCGCTGAATCACTTGAAGCAGCTGCAGGAACGTAACATTCCGTTTGTTATTTTGGACCGCACTGTCCCGGGAATCACATCTGACGTTATCGCTGGGGACAGCCGAGATGGGGCGCTTCAATTGATTCGATATCTGACGAATCTGGGTCATCGCTGCATTGCTCTGGTTAATGGTTCTTCCGAGGTTTCGACTGCGCGGCTGCGAGAAGAAGGATATATGGAGGGACTCCGGGAAGCCGAGTTGCCCTTTGACGAAGGCTTAATCCTTCGAACAGGCTACCGGGATTTCAGCGATGAAGTGGGTATCGACAGTTTACTTGCACATCAGCACAAACCTACAGCCATATTTGCAGCAAACAACATGCTCGCCATTGGCGTCATTCGACTTTTACGTAAACGGGGGCTGCGTGTGCCTGAAGATATCTCGGTCGTCTGTTTTGATGACCTCGATCTGGCTTCTGCCTTTGATCCCTTTCTCACGGTTGCTGCACAGCCTGCCTATGATTTTGGTGCCATCGGCATGCAGATGCTGATCGACCGAATTGAAGGTAAGGCTCCCGAGGAACCACAGACCGTCATTATGCCATCGGAGCTGCGTATTCGCGCTTCGGCCTCTGTACCTTGCGAATAAAGAGGAAAATCAGTCGTAGACCAACC
The DNA here is from genome assembly GCF_050994985.1 of Paenibacillus taichungensis. NCBI lineage: Bacteria > Bacillati > Bacillota > Bacilli > Caryophanales > Paenibacillaceae > Paenibacillus > Paenibacillus taichungensis. The sequence continues at coordinate 2,559,855 of NZ_CP194720.1, forward strand.
CTGACTTGAGAGAAGCTGTTTTGTTGAAGCAAATACAAACAGGACGCATCGGAGAATATTTCTCTGATTGCGTCCTTTTTTATGAAATGTACCTCTTATATATATGGAATTTATATAAATTGAACTAAGCATTTACACAAGAACGTAGAGGACAGAAATAACCTGAAGAAGCGGGGCGTTCGCCTAAAAGCTTTCTGAAAGAAAGCTGCATCGGAAGCATACGCTTATCCCCGGATTTTCCCCTTTGAAAAAGGGAATCCAAAAAATCTGGGGATAACAGCGATCGGAAGGTTGTTCTGGCATCGGAGTGGCAAGCGTAAATATTCTTAGTCAATTTATCCCTCGGATTGAAGAGCCAGAGCGACTTCCCGAACCAGACCCGGGAACCAATCCATTAATGCTTCGAACGTATATCCAGCCTGCTCTGCTTTGGATGTATCCATTGTCCAGGATTCCGAAATTCCAAAGGGTGACATGTCCTCTTTGATCGTTTCGGTCAGTACCTGAGATTGCATGCCTGTTACCGTTTCGATCAGATGCATCATGGCGGAAAGTGTTATCGTCCCTTTGGACGCTGCATTCACAGGTCCTTTAATGGATGAATGTCCAAGCCAAGCGAGAAATCTCGCGGCTTCGGTGGAATTGATAAATCCAATTTCGGCGTTCGGATTTGGCATGCCGATAGGTTTTCCTTTTTGCACATGTTCAATATGAAAATGAAGTCTTCGCGTGTAATCATCAATCCCGAGTACAATTGGAATGCGCATCGCCGCCACTGGGAAATCCGCTTCCTGGAAAAACACAGCTTCCGCTAGACGTTTACCCTCTCCGTAGGAGAAATCTTCGTGGCTTCCGTATTGCACCGGGTAGGTGTACGGATCGAAATCGGCTTCGGTAAATCCAGGTTTGGGATCTCCATATACCGAGAGCGTTGATGTCAAAATGTATCTTTGGGTTCGTCCGGCAAAAGCTTCACAAGCCGACTTCGCCGCATCCGGCGAGTAACAGATGTTGTCATAGACAATATCCCACATGTCGGTCTGCGCAACCTCGGCAAGAGATTTCGGGTCCTCACGATCCATTTTAATCCGATTGACCTCGGGTCCAAAGTCTACATTCGTTTTCCCTCGAGTTGCGACTGTGATTTGAGACTTTCCTTCCCATAGTAAATGATCAACCAGACGTTTGCCGAAGAACCGTGTCCCACCAAGTATAAGTACTTTTTTCATCCGATAAAACCTCCTAACCTCTTCTGATCATGCGTATATTACTAAAACTTCATGAATGAAGTGCTGTCTGTGTTGTTGCAATCCAGATATTTTTACCGGGATTTCACAATATGGAGCATCGTGTGTGCTCCTCGCTGGAATTCGTATGAAGTCTTCTCTTCAGAAGTAATATATCCGCGTTCTTCCAGTATATCCTTTAATTGATCCATATGCTCATAACGCTTGCCAGACAAGTCTACCGTAGGAAAAATACGCAGCTCCCACTTGGTCACTCGCAACAGCTCAAGGATCGTCCGTAGATGGAATTCGGCATCCAGTCGATCTGCATACGTAAACAGGAAATGCGCAGACAATGTCAGATCGAATTGTTCATCGGCAAAAGGTAACTCCGGCAGTACAGAAGCCACATAACGGTCAGGGAAACGTCTCATATCCGCTACACAGTCGGTGATTGCACGTCTACGTTCTTCTTCCAAGCCATGGATCGAACCGAAATCATCCCATCTATATTTGTCTTGTACTTGTTCCATTTGTTTCATCGTATGTTCAATATCCTGAAGTCCCTTCACTTCCAGTTGGCCGATCTTATGTTCATAGGCAATATCCGCTGCCATGGGATCTGCACCCCACTCTCGCGCATGGCTGCTGAATGAACAAGCCCCACCTGGACAATCGAGAACAGACTTACCTTTAATTTCTTCCACGGTCAGGTTAAACATCTTCATATATTCCTCGAAGGTTCGCCCGATAAAAATAATCTGTGCCAGCTCCAGGCCGGCTACTCTGCTCTTTTGCCCATCTCTTCTCATCTCGTCTCAGCTCACTTTCCAGAATTAATCATTAGGAAAAACAAGACCAATCTGCTGCCGGATCTGATCCATCACCTGCATGGTAACATAGGAACGCTCATACGTGTTCATGTCCGATTCCTTTTTGCCCTGCTGAATCAGATTGACAAACTCCTCCACCTCATAATACATCGACGGATGAATTTGCTCGGCAGTGAGTTTTTCCACCGTACCATCATTGTAGCGTATCTCCGCATGTTCGGGTGAACCAATTTTGTCAATGAGGATGCTGCCGCGTTCGCCCATAATTTCGCTTGGAACATGAGAATTGGAGATTTTAGAGTACGTCACTACCGCTTCCATCTCATCATAATTCAGAATGACACTGCCTTGTCCATCTACCCCTGATTCCAGCATCATTGCCTGGGACTGAACTTGTTTAGGCTCGCCGAATAGCGTAATCAATGGATAGAGACAATACACCCCAAGATCCATTAACGCTCCGTTAGCAAGATCGGGTTTGAACGCATTCAGGACGATTCCTTCCTTATACTTGTCGTACCGGGAAGAGTACTGGCAGTAACTCGCCACATATTTACGTACCGGGCCAATTTTATGTAGGTGAGATTGTACCATTTTGAACGAGGGAACAAGGGTCGATTTCATGGCCTCCATGAGCAGAACTCCATGTTCTTTCGCTGTATCAATCATACGACGGACCTCTGCCCCATTGGCAGCCAAAGGTTTCTCGCATAGTACATGTTTTCCACTTCTCAGAAACAACTCTGCCTGCTCGGCATGAAAGGTATTCGGTGTAGCAATATACACGGCATCAAGACCATCACTCGTCGCCATCTCTTCGAGGTTGGTGAATCGAAGTGCAGCCTGATATTGATCTGCAAATGCATTAGCTTTATCTTCAGTTCTTGAGTACACGGCAGTCAATTCGAATCCTTCGACTTGTGCAGCGGCCTCAAGAAGCCTCTCTGTAATCCAGTTGGTACCTACCACTCCAAAACGAACCATTCAATCTACCTCTTTCGTAAATAAATTTCACAATTAAACAGCTTGCCATCCTGTACATTGTAGCCTATATTTCAACCAGATTGAAGGGATGTCCATTTCCAACATATTGATATCTTGCTTTTTTGTTTGAAACTTCGTCGATCTCCATAAATCAGGGGTATAATGAGACTTGAGGTGATTCTTTTGGAAAGTCCCAACCCCTATCAAACAAATTCAGTTCCTATAGATGAAAAACAGTGGAATGCCATTATCCACAACGATAGCAGCTTTGATGGTAAATTCTATTACGGTGTCAAGACAACAGGCATCTTTTGCCGACCTTCCTGCAAGTCGAAAGCACCCAAATATGAGAATGTCACTATATTTAACAACCCTGAAGAAGCATTAGCTCTACATTTCCGTCCATGCAAACGCTGCAAACCAACGGGCGAGCGCATCCCCGATCAGGAATGGATTTCTGTTGTAACAGACTATATTGAACATCATTTTGCCGAGCCTCTAACACTAGATATTCTTGCAAATGTGAGTCACGGGAGTCCATATCATCTGCATCGGGTGTTCAAACGGATTACCGGCCTAACTCCGGTGGAGTATATTCAGGAAAAAAGAGTCACCCAAGCCCGGAAATTGCTTGAAAGCACTCGGCTCACCGTTACAGATATCGGTCGCCAAGTTGGCATAGCCAATCCGGCGTATTTTATTACTGTATTTCGAAAACATACAGGTAGCACACCTGCCAATTATCGTGAACAAAGGCGTGATCAATCATGAAGACCAGCTTGGTATACAAAGTACCCAAAACATTGCTCAACAAAGGAACCGGGTTCCTTAATGGTTATACGCATACGCTGAATCCCTACACAGGCTGCGCTTTTGGCTGTTCCTACTGTTATGTAAGGCAAATGCCCGTCTCTTTATTTCGCAATGAACCATGGGGCAGCTGGGTTGATGTGAAACAGGAAGCCGCCAATGTGTTTGCCAAAGAGCTGAAACGTGCGAAATCAAAAGGTAAAGTCACTCTTTTTATGTCATCCAGTACAGATCCGTATCAGCCCGTTGAATATAAGGAGCAAATCACGCGTTCTTTACTTGAAGTTATGGCCGAGGATCCACCCGATTTTATATTGGTTCAGACCCGAAGCCCGTTGGTGACCCGAGATATCGATCTGCTGCAAAAGTTGGGTGACCGGGTCCGGGTTAGCATGACCGTGGAAACGGATCTGGATGATATCCGCAAGCAGTTCAGTCCTTCTGCTCCGCCAATCGCTGGCAGATTGCGTGCCCTGGAACAACTGCGAGATGCCGGTATCCCCACACAGGCTGCTATTGCGCCAGTATTACCCAGCAGCGAAAATTTTGCAGCCATCCTAAGGCCGCTTGTTGATCGTATATGCGTTGATGATTACTTTATGGGAGATGGCAGTGAGGGCAAGCGAACCCGGAGACTTGGCATGAAGCCACTTTATGAACAAGTGGGCAAGGAAGATTGGTACAGTCCTGAGGCATACAAAATGGTAGTCGAGCGAATGAAGGCGCATTTTGAGGAACATGAAATCTGGATTAGCCAAGCTGGATTCGAACCCTGAAACCCTGATCATGCCTTTATATAAAATGAAAATAGCCCTGCTTCCCTCGCATCGGGAGTCAGGGCTATTCTTCTAACTTAATCGATTATTGATCAAGTGTGTACAATGGAAGATCTGCAGGCAGTGCAGCTGGGCGCTGACATGTGCTGTCCATTTTATAAAAAGTCTGCTCATCCGAAGAATCATGGAACGCCCACATCGCTTCGAGTACATGGTAGGCAAGCTCTCCACTTGCCCGGTGAGAACGTCCGCTACCCACAGCATAAGCCATATCTGCAACACCAATGCCACGTGTATTCTCCTGATATCCTGGCAGAAGGGGTACCTCAGTCCATTCCTCATCACCTAGCAAACGGTAACGAACTGGACCGCCGAATGTGTTTGGATCAGGAACCTGTAGGGTTCCATGAGTGCCGTATACTTCAATCGGTGGCAATACACTTCCGCCAAATACGTCAAAACTCGTAATCAACGTGCCGATAGCTCCCTGCTCAAATTGCAGCAATCCCGCTACATGCGTCGGAATTTCAACAGGAATGCTCTGACCCCGCTTTTTCTCACTCGTGATCGTCCGCTGTTCCATCGCTTTGCCCGTCATGCCAGCAATTGACTTGATTGGTCCCAGCAATTGTACGAGCGCAGTCAGGTAATAAGGCCCCATATCAAACATCGGCCCACCACCGGCTGCATAGTAGAACTCCGGATCTGGATGCCAATGCTCATGCCCACGGCTCATCATGAATGCGGTAGCGGCCACAGGTTTGCCAATGACACCATCCTCTACTATTTTGAGTGCTGTCTGAATTCCTGAACCGAAGAACGTCTCTGGCGCACAGCCTACCAGCAGCCCTTTACGCTTAGCTGTTTCGAGAACCGCCTGACCCTCTTCTCGTGTGACGGCGAGTGGTTTTTCCACATATACATGTTTGCCTGCTTCGAGCGCTCTCAAGCATACATCTGCATGAACTGCAGGGATTGTCAGATTGATAATCAGGTCGATCTCAGAGTCTGCCAAAATTTCATCTACCGTGTATACGTTAGGAACATGATAAGCAGCTGCCTGCTCCTCTGCTCTGTTCCGGTCAAGATCCGCAACCGCAACAAGATCGAGCACCTCAAATCGGTGACAGTTCTCCATATAAATACCGCTGATTTTACCACAGCCAATAATGCCTACTTTCATTGTTTTCATGCGTGGACTCCCTTCGTGTTCCCAATTGATATAGCGCTTCCAAAACAACTCAAGACCGCTTTATGTGGGTCAATATATTTATCTCAACGGATATGAATTAGATTTAAATTTAATTAGTGACTTTGGTTATCAGCCATTCCTGTGTAAACTTCAGTCACTGCGTCCTTGCGGCTTTGCGCAAGAGCTTTGCCTGCTGCAGTCCATTTGAAACCACTACGCATCATCTCAGTAACCTGTTTCATCTCCACAATATCTGCATGGTGTCCGAGCGAGTTGTAGAACACACGGCCTGCACCCCAGCGTTTGGTCCAAACGACTGGCATATCTACTGGGCCATTCGCTGCGTGAGGACCGTTAACAATTGGGAAACGTGTTGTTGCTAGCACTTCTACTGCAGGGTCCACGTGCAGGTAGTACTGTTCGCTTTTCACCTGGAAATCTTCAATATGATCCAGCAAAGGACTGGAACCACGCTTCATGTTTACCGTGTACTCCACGCCGTCGTTCCCTGGATGCGCAACCCACTGTCCACCCGTCATGAACTGCCAGTCGACGTTGTTGCGGAACGCATCACACATCCCGCCATGAAGACCCGCGAGACCTACGCCGCTCTGAACAGCCGCAGATACGTTATTGACCAGTTCCTGTTCAATCTGTCCCATTGTCCACAGCGGAACGATTAGGTCCAGACCCAGCAGTTTCTCTGCATCGGCATAAGCTTCCAATGTATCTGAGACTTCAACCTCGAATTGTTCTTCCTTCAAAATGCGTTCAAAAATCGCTGCTACCTGCTCTGGTTCATGTCCATCCCAGCCGCCCCATACGATTAGTGCTTTGCTCATCACCCATCACTCGCTTTCCGGAAGTTAAGTTATTGTCATTCTATCGAACCTTGCTCAAACTCAAGACCTCTCCGAGGTCAACATCCTAGCTTAAATGCAGCTTATTTATTTCAAATGAGTGCCACCATGATGTCCAGTTCACAATTCAGTGGTTTAATGATTACATTTCTTCTAGCGACACCCAGCGGCGCTCTGTAACGGAACGTTCAACGGCTTCCAATACCGCTTGACAGGCAACCCCATCATGGAAACTTGGCTCAGGCTGCCGTCCTTCGGAAATCGCAGTCACCAGCTCCAGCATTTCATGTGTGAACGTATGCTCGAATCCAATCGTATGTCCCGCAGGCCACCACGCCTCAGCATATTTGTGTGCCGGATCGGTCGCCAGAACACGGCGGAAGCCCTGCACATCTTCATCGTCCTTTGTAAAATACACTTCCAGTTCATTCATCCGTTCAAAATCAAACCGGACGCTGCCCAGACTACCGTTGATTTCAAACGAGTTGGTACTGCGATGACCCGCTGCAAAGCGTGTAGCCTCGAAGCTCCCTAACGCACCATCTGCAAACCGTGCGAGGAACAACGTGGCATCATCTACCGTCACTTCACCCTTCGGAGCATCTGCGTTCGAACTGCCTTTGGCGCTAAGTCCGGTCATTTCCGAAGCCAGCGGCCGCTCTTTGATGAAGGTTTCGCTCATCCCAATTACTTCCTTGAATTCACCCACCAGGAAACGTGCCAGATCAATTAGGTGTGCGCCAAGATCGCCATGTGAGCCGGAACCGGCCACTTCTTTTTGCAGACGCCATACCAAAGGGAACGAAGGGTCCATGATCCAATCCTGAAGGAAAAACGCTCGGAAATGATAGATTTTGCCTAGGCGTCCGCTTTGCACCAACTCTTTAGCCAGCTGCACTGCTGGAGAGAAACGGTAGTTGAATCCGACCATGTGTGCAACCCCTGCTTCTTCAGCAGCCTGGAGCATTTCACGCGAATCAGCGAGCGACAGAGCCAGCGGTTTTTCACAGAACAGATGTTTACCCTGACGAGCGGCTTCCAGTGCGATTTCCTTATGGGCATCACTTGGAGCGTTAATATCGATCAGATCGATGTCATCACGCCGCACCAGCTCGCGCCAGTCCGTTATACTTTCAGACCAGCCGAACTGACTGGCAGCCTCCTGAACTCCCTGTTCGTTCCGTCCGCAGATTACAGACATCTCCGGCTGCAGTGGGGCAGACGGGAAAAACATCGGCAGACTGCGATAAGCATTGCTATGGGCTTTTCCCATAAATTTGTATCCAACCATTCCGACACGAAGACGATTTGACATGGTCATTTCCTCCTTTGGGATATAGCTATACAGATTGAACTAAAGAATATTTACACTTGCCACTCCGATGACAGAACGCCCTTTCGATCGCTGTTATCATAGCCATGTATTAATTACGAATTGAAGAGGCACGGATAATCAGCTCTGTAGGTAACAATTGCCTTGCTGTTTCTGCGGGGAGTTCGGTATTCACTGATGAAGCTGTTACTCCCAATGATCCATGAATAAGCTTGGATGCAGCTAGTTCTCCCATTTCATAAAAGGGAACCCTGACGCTACTCAGCGGTGGAACTGCCATCTCGGCCGCGTCGGAGTCATCGTAACCCACAAACGCGGGGAAATCCTGAACCTTGATCCCACGCTCACGCAAACCATGCATAACACCGATTGCCATCCGGTCATTCGCAGCAAATACAGCGTCAATCTCGTCAAGCCGAGCTGCAATGGTGGCAGCTGCCTCCACACCGCTTCGTCTGCTGTAATTTCCCTCCAACAATAGACTGGAATCCACCTGCATTCCGGCTTCATTCAGTCCGATTTGAACGCCCTGAAGCCGCTCCTGACTGTTGGAGTAACTATCCGGACCATTGAGAAAGGCGATATTCCGGTAGCCCTGATCGGTAAGATGACGGATTGCCTGCCTACTGCCCTCCACATGATCAGCATCCACTTCCATGAATGATTCACTATCAAAGTGCTGGTTCATGATGCAAAATGGATGTCCCTCCTGCTGAAGCTGTTGCAAGGCATCAAGTTCTCCATAATCATCCCGCGCGCCGAGAATGATGCAAGCATCCACTTTCTGACGGCGGAACAGATCCGTATAATTCATCACTTCACCCGGTGTCCTGAACATGACCAGCAGGTCCATGCCGTTGTCCCTGGCTTTGCTCCCAATGCCACTCAGCATTTCCGAGAAGAAATATGCCGAGAACAAGTGCGCCTTCGGAACGTAGGGCAACACCACGCCAAGGTTACCACTCTTACTTCTCGCAAAGCTGCGGGCCAGTGCGCTGGGCACATAACCCAACTGCTCAGAAGCTTCAATAACCTTACGGCGGGTTTCCTCTTTAATAGGACCAACGCCATTAAGAACTCGGGATACTGTAGCTTCTGAAACACCGGCAAGATCAGCCACTTCTTTACGGGATGCCATGGATCTCACCTCCTTCATGTTTCCTGAACACATGCAAAACCGATGCCATGTATCAAATAATTATGTACGCGCGTACATCTTCTCATGTGTTGTAAACGTTGTCAATGCTTTTAACACAAAAAAAGATGAGGATTTGTGTAAACAAATTCCCCACCTCTTGCTTACTATATTTTCTTGTAACTTGTCCCATGTTCCCTTATGATTCACATGACCACAAATAGTTCTTTATTGGCCCAGCTAACTACAGTACAGACCTACATCAGGTCGTCACACCGTTACCAACGGATGATTGACTGAACTCAGCCTGTTCTAAAATGGTGATATTAGCTGGAATGCGATCCGAAGGCTCAGGTGTCGATTGAAGCTGCCGTACTTTGTGTAGCACTTCCTTATTCGGAAGGAAATGCTGAGAACGAATGAAACGAATGGTTTTGGTTTTGGCACGCATGACAATGGAATCGGTCTCTGCCCGGTCATCTGCGAGGTAACGCACACCACCAAGAATTTCACCCGGAGTAACACCTGTTGCGGCAAAAATAACATCTTCCGTGCCGATCATATCCTGCATCGTTAATACTTTGTAGGGATTATCGATTCCCATTTGCAAGCAGCGCTGGAATTCGTCTGCGTTCGCAGGCATTAGGCGACCTTGAATCTCGCCTCCAAGGCAGGACAAGGCGGCTGCAGCAAGCACTCCTTCCGGTGCTCCTCCTGATCCGACATACAGATCAATACCTGCCTCTGGGAACGCAGGTGCCATTGCGCCAGCAACGTCACCATCACTGAGGAACTTGATTCGCACACCAACCTTGCGCAATGTTTTGATTATACTCTCATGCCGAACACGATCCAGAATCATGACAGTTAGATCTGAGATGTTTTTGTTCAATGCTTCAGCTGCTTTCTCCAATGTCACCTCAACCGGGTCTTCGATACTGACCTTGCCCACCAGAGCCGGACCTACAGCCAGCTTTTCCATGTACATATCCGGTGCGTGGAGCAGGTTGCCTTTTCCCGCGACTGCAATAACCGATAAAGCGTTGTTCAGGCCCTTGGCTACGATCTCTGTTCCTTCCAAAGGATCCACAGCCACATCAACCTCGGGGCCCTCAGCGTTGCCGACTTCTTCCCCGATATACAACATAGGTGCTTCATCCATTTCTCCTTCACCGATTACCACCGTGCCGCGAATAGACACGGAATCGAACATGGCGCGCATAGCCAAAGTAGCCGCCTCATCTGCACTATTCTTGTCGCCCCGCCCCATCCAGGGTGCTGAAGCTAACGCAGCCAATTCTGTTACTCGGACAATTTCCAACGCCAGTTCGCGTTCCATTTTTCCCACTTCCTTTCCAGTTTCCAAAAGCATACATTGAAAGCGGTACTAAATCCATCGCAAATCCATATGAAATTGATCTTAAAAGGGAGCAATAGCCCGATTTTGAGAAATTACTCCATTCTGTCCCTCATCGATAAATGAACACATTTACACACGTTTGAACATGCCTTTTTACGAGTCTTACCGCACTGAATTATTTCAAGTGGAAGCAGTATAATTTATCTTTTTTTCTAAACTCCATATTTATCACGTTGAGATTGTCCCAGAAACAGATAAGTACAAAAAAATTCGTATAACAACGTTATTTATGTAATTAAACTTACATTCACAAGGAGAACTATCCTGCACTCTCACGTTCGTCGAAAACGGTTTACATTAGACCCGATACAGCCATCCTGCACTTTCAAAGAAACAATATTGAAGACCTTATAACAGAAGTTTTTCATTCAAAGATTCGAACTGAAAATTCACCTAAATCCAGCTCTATCCGTCCCTAGCAATATAGATACAGTTTATGGATGTCATCGAAAATAATAAGTTTACATAATATTTATTACGTCGTTAAAAACTCAATTCTTTTTATTTCTCTTCAAAAGGTCTATTTTGCTTTAGCTTCGTGTGCCACATTAATATGATCTGGCTCTTTGATCAAACTTTTTAGGTTAGCAGGTTTCTTCCTCAGCCCCCAACATGGCAACTGCAATTTTCAGAAAATCCTCTTTTTGAATCTGCAAATGACCATATCTAAAATGATATCCCCAACGTGCTTGTCCCCGCGTAAGGAGCAGTTGATCCAGCAGATCAGCGATCTTCACCTGCTGACAAGGATAATACTGAACATTCCTCCGATGCGGTACAAAGGAATCCGACATATGGTACGTGTACACCTGATCGTCTATTATGCGCCCTATGGCGGTGAATGCTTGAAGTACCTTGCCTCCTTGCATGCTTGTTCGCGGCGAATAATAGATCAGCCAGTCTCCTGCATTCATTCTGCGCAGTGAAGCTACCTTGCCGTGACAGAGCTGGGCGAAGCCCCCTTCCACCCCTTTTTCGACATGTGAAGCAGACACAACGCCGATCCAGTAGCAGTTTCCTTTTTCAGATTTAGCCTCAACTTCTAACTGAGAAGCCAGGAGTTCACTCGTATGAATCTGCATAATTCCTTTGCTGGTAGCCATCCAATCACGCTTTTCCTTTTCCTGTTCATTCATCTCTGCACCTGTTCTTTCCATGCCTTCTTCAGACGCTCAAGCTGCAAGAAATGATGACGATAATGCATTTCGACCAATGCAAACCATTCCTCTGCGTTCAAACCGCCAAAGCTTGGATGTGTCAACGTACATTCCTGTATTGTTTCTTCCAGCAGCACTTCCAATCTCCGCATTTCATGCCTTACCTCATTAAATCCTTGAATTATTGATTCTCTTCCATCCGGTTGTAGTGGAGTATACTCAGGAGAAGCAGGAACGTGGATACGTATTGGAGGAAAACTTGCTTGCGCAAAAACAGCTTCACCTGTTTCTGTTTTGCCCTGGTTTTGCTTCTTATCCATGTCCTCCTCTGCGCTTATACAAAGTTGAACATTGGCTAAATGCATTTTCATTGCAGACTGAATTAAATGCTGGTACATCTGGCCCACCGACCACTCAGTCTCACTGGATTTGTAGCTTAACTGAGCATCGCTCATCAGCTCCAGTTCCTGCAAATAACGTTCCAACGTCAGTTCAAAATCACGTCGAATCTCTTCGTTGTTCCTTGTTATTGTCGTTTCCATACAAATACACAACTCCTTCAATCGCTTATAAACCGATCATACACAAACACTACTGACAACGTTATGTCAGTAGTGTTTAAGGAGATTGCTTGCTTCTTCTCTAATACGGATTCTCAACGATTCAGGCTCCAAAACCAGAGCCGAAGCTCCCCAGCCAAGTATCCAACGCAGTACATCTTCTGGATGCCTTACACGAAAATCTGCGTATAATCCATCTGTTTGCAGTTCTGCTTTCTCCATATAGTAATTATTCGCTTCAATCACTCTATCTGCAATTCGACCATGAAACCATACACGGACATAAACATCACGGTTGTCAGCTGGTGAGTAACTATGAATATTAAAACCTGGAGGAAGATCGAATGGTTCTGTACTAATCTCCAGGTCGCTCATGCGGGATATACGAAAATGACGAATCTCCTGTCGCAAATCACATCGGGCAATCAGCATCCATGAGCCTTGCATCCAAAGCATCCCGTAAGGGGAGGCCATACGGATGGTCTTTTGCATGGTTTCATTAATAGTTCCAGGTTTATGATAATGAAAACGGATTTTGAGCTTATGCTGCATTGCCTTTCGGATGATTCCCATATGTTCGATCTCTCGCTCGCGTGCATCACTGTCCGGTGAACGAAGTAAACGGATACCCTGTTGTATCTGTCCCACCTCTTCCCGAAGAGGCACGGGCAGGATTGCTTCAATTTTGGAACGGGACGTAAGGGATGTACTTTTGTAGTAGTTATCGAAGCGCTGTTCCACAAAATCAAGTCCGATGAGAAGTGTTACCGCTTCTTCAGCTGTGAAGCTGATCGGAGGCAAAAAGTATCCTTCCATAAGTGAATATCCTACTCCGGGTTCTCCTACCACAGGAACTCCTGCCTCACATAACGCCTGAATGTCTCTATATATGGTTCGAACACTTGTTTCAAACAAGAGGGCTAAATCTTCCGCACGTTGAACCTTCCCCCGCTGCAGCTCAAGTACAATGGCCAGCATACGATCCGATTTGTTCACGAATCACCCCTCCTTGTGTGTAATATCAATTACACCATCTTCATAGGACATTTATTATAAGTAACATATGGACAAATGAAAAGTATACAGACGAACAAGTTTTCGCAATGCCCGAATCGAACCATTTTCGTATGTTGTTTCATTAAACAACAACAAAGACCAACCCCCAGAACATAGGTTGGTCTATAAAAACTCTTATGATATTGAAATTCAGAGAAAGCTCTGACCTCACTACTTCCATGATCATTGGGTAGAACCCTTTCTATCATGCTCATCGATCACCTTGTTTACCACTCGTAGTATTCCTCCACAATATCCGTATTGGAAGCCGCCTTCTTCCACAAAAGCCTGCTGAATTGGATGCAACTTCCCTTCCTCTTCACCATGTAACCCTTCAATTGTTGTTATTTCACTGCCAACACATTGATAAGGCATAACGAGACAGGAAACCTTCGTAATAATCATCCTTATCTATCGTCCGTTAGAGATAGTTAGCAAGCAATATAGATACAGCTTATGAGTTAATCCAAAATAATAAGCTTACATAATAATTGTTACGTTATTTTAAGTTCATTTTTTTGATGTTTTCTTTTAAAAGGTCGATTTTCTCCCCATCTTTATTCACCACATAAATATGGTCTGGTTTTTTTTCCAAACTTTTACCGCTAATCACCAATTGGTGCCCGCCTTCTATGTTGTATTTTCGAATATATAATCCCGATCCTTCATCTTCATAAGGGTACGCTGCAAAATCATTCCATGTCAGGCTGTCTCCTTTCTCTGCGAGAGTATTTAGTTTTTTTAAGGGAATGGATGTACTCGCCCCCCCCTGATCATTATTTGCCTGACATCCTGAACAAAATGCAACCAAAAGCAACAATACTAAACTGAGTTTTCTAGGAATAAGTTTTGTCATTATTCTTCCTCCTTAAATCTTTATATGGAATAATTTGTAATAAATATCTTGATTTTATCACTATTGTACCATAACATAATTACCGTATATTACATTTTTTAGAATTTATTCGAGAGGGGGTTCTCTATTCATAAGCACAGCTGAGTTAAACACATTTCACATCGCATTTGGAATCAAAATATTTAATAAATTTCAGGAGGGGACGTAACAATGAAAAAATTAGTTTCATCTTTATTTGCAATGATCTTGTTATTCACACTAGCGTTACCTGTATTAGCTGAATCAAACAGTTCCAAAAAGGATACTTCTCCCGCAGCTGAAACTCAAACATGGTTGAATTGGTTTGACAAACTCACTAAAGAAGATCAATTAAAAGTAAGTTACAAACCAGCTGAATTAATATCTTTTAACGAGAATGCCCTCCTATCGTTACCTAATATAGACCAATTAGCTTCTTTCGCTCCAGATACTAAAGAATGGTTGAACTGGTTTAACAGTTTAACAGAAGAAGAACAATTACAAGTGAATTATCGACCTGCTGAATTCGCCTTATTGAATAAAACAGAAGTCACTGTTCATGAAACCCAATACAACAACCAGACTATTGATTCTAAAACAAACTCAAATGATCAATTAACTCTTCAAGCTCTTGAAACAATGCCTACTGGTGGATATGAACACCCTTATTCTTCAAGTGCATGGGAAAACTTGACGGATAAAGCTAATTGCTATGCATACATGTTGAATACATCCACATATTCTGGACATAAATTACAACCAGGTGAACTGGCCGGAAAAGTTTTTACAAGTTTAACTTCTTCGAGCATCATTAGTGCCTCTAAGCTTGACATGCCATATTTAAATAAATCCCTACGAACTTCTACATATAGTGAAGTTCCTGGATACAGAGAGTACAAGGTAGCACTAGTTATTGCACCAAATTATGATTATCATTGGTACAGACAGGATGCTGATGGTGGGTGGTCACATAAGCGTGGGCTAACTGCTATTGATTTTAGAGATGCCAGTGGTAATTCGATTCGTAATCCACAAACAGCTGATCGTAATTATGGAAATGGTCTGAATTATTCGACTTGGGGCGGATGGTACATTATCAAATATTAATCGTTAGAAATAAAGACCGAGCGAAGCGGAGATATGCCCTCCAGCGCCCGGTCTTCTTTAATTCCGTGGTTCAATCACAGGTCGATTACTTTCTTCTCTTCCGTTGTTAAAATGGATGATGATAAACAGGTTTCTCCTGCGGTACGAACTGCACGAAGAATTCCTCCATATCCAGTACAGCGGCACAGATTACCGCATAACCCCATTTCGATCTGTTCCTGACTAGGCTGCGGATTGCGGTCTAAGAGAGCCTTGGTGGAAATGACCATTCCGGGAGTACAATATCCGCATTGGAAGCCGCCCTCCTCCACAAAAGCCTGTTGAATTGGATGTAACTCGCCCTCCTTTTCACCATGTAACCCTTCTATTGTTGTTATCTCGCTTCCAATACATTGATAAGCCATCACGAGGCAGGAATTGACCGGCTCTCCATCCATCAGTATCATACAAGCGCCACATCGGCCGACTTCGCAGGAAACTTTTGTTCCGGTTAGATTTAAATGCGAGCGCAGTACGTCCACAAGACGGGTTGTCTGGGTGATCTGCAATTGTTTCTCCTCGCCATTCACAACGGCTGTCCAGAAATCGCCCAAAGGTTCAGTCATGATGAGCTCACTCCTTCCTGAAGCAAGACGCCAATTGGTTTGATCAGTTGATCGCGCGGAACTGGCAAACGATTAACCCACACACCTGTAGCCTGATGAATCGCAGCTGTTATGGCCGGAGCAAGCGCCACCGAACCAATCTCGCCAATACCCCGTGGTCCAAACGGATCGCCCTCTGGCAGATCTTCAATGGCCTCCACGTCCAGATTGGTGTGAATGTCGCAAATCGTCGGAATCAGGTAGGTGTCCAAATTGGTTGTCATATAGCGACTGTCTTGCATCACGGCATCCTCGGTCAATGTAAAACCCAGAGCCATTACACTTCCGCCTTCGATCTGTCCGATGAATCCCATTGGATTGATGACAGGGCCAGCAGCCACCACATGCCTCGTATCCAGCAATTTGGCTTCCCCGGTTAGTGTGTTTACCTCCACTTCTGCTGCTACTGCCGCATACGTATATAGATAATGCCCACCAACAACATTGTCCGGCGTGGTCGGATATTCAAATTGAGTATCAAAAATCCAATCTTCTGCTTCTCCATGCTTCGCTAGATCAACGTAAGAAACAACAACGCTGGAATTCATCGCCGGTTCATCTGCTTTAATTTCTGGAGAAAGCTGTCCCTTACGCCATACTCCCTCTATTCCAGTAATCAGTTCGTCAGCAGGAATTCCTGACAAAGCAGAGGCTACTGACAAAATTTTGGACCGAAATGGTGTCTGTAATCGCTGAAGAGCCATCCAGGCCATCGTCGTTGAACGCGAAGCGGTGCTTGAACCACTGTGCGGCACTCGATCCGTATCCCCAATAATAATACTCAGATCGGATGTTGAGCAGTAGAACAGATCGCAGAGCATCATTTCCAGCGTGGCAATGAGTCCCTGACCGAATTCTTCGTAGCTGAATGCCACTTCAATCTTACCTTCGGCATTCAGAGATAGACGGCCGCCCGCCGGATCGGGTATGCCATAACCCAACCCTGCTCCGTGCATCGCGATGGCTGCACCCACTCCACGTTTAATCCAGGGAGGCAGAGCAATATCTGTTGGGGGATGCTGATGCTTTTGCCATAACTCCGAACGATCCAGTGCCTCCCATACTTGCAACAGACCATCCGTGACCAGAATCCGTTGATTTAGTGGCCCAGGATCGGTCTTTTCCCTCATGTTGCGTCTCCGAAACTCCCAGGGGTCCATATCCATAATCTCGGCGAGTCGATCCATCTGACCCTCCATTGCAAAGATCGCCTGATTTCCGCCAAATCCGCGAAACTCTCCCGACACCCCATTATTCGTATATACCGAGACACCCTCCACATCTACATTGGGAATAGAATAAGGTCCGAGACAGTGTTCTGTGCAAAAATTCAGGACGGGTGCCCCCAGCGTGGCATATGCTCCGGTGTCTGCGGTAATGCGGACTCGGTGAGCCTGGATCATGCCTTCACGGCTGATTCCAGTCTGCATCTCAATTTTCATCGGATGGCGCTTCAGGCCTGCACGTACGGATTCTTTGCGTGAATTGTGCATTTTCACAGGACGTCCGGACCTTAAAGCAAGCAGTGCCCCATAAGGCTGCACATTCAGCTCATCTTTCCCGCCAAAAGAACCACCTATCGGAGATGAGACCACCCGGATATCCTCTTCGGAACATCCAATGATTCGGGCAAGCTGCATCCTGTCCTTGTAACCATGCTGTGTAGCCGCGTAGACATGGAGTCTCCCATTTTCATCAGGAACAAATAACCCGCCTTCTGTCTCCATATAGGCATGCATCTGCCGAGGGGTATAGTACGTCTCACTCACAATATGTTCGCATGCAGCAAAGCCCTCATCTATATTGCCTCGCTTGATTTCGGTACGGTGCAGCACATTGCCTGGGCCATGTTCATGGAGCTCTGGTGCACCGGGTGCCAGTGCAGCTTCTGGGCTGTCTAGCGGACTCCATTCTTCATACTCAACATGGATGGCATCCAGAGCGAGCGCTGCACGTTCCGGGGAGTCCGCAGCAACTGCGGCAATGGCATCACCGACATAACGAACGACATGCTCGCAAAATACAGGCTGATCCGGAGTTGCGATGCCAAACAGGTTCAAACCGGGTACATCTTTGGCGGTGAGTACAGCAAATACACCTTTCATAGCTTCCGCTTTGGTAGTATCGATAGACAATATGCGGGCATAAGGGTAAGAGCTTCGAAGGACCCTTCCGTGGATCATATTGGGCAGCGTCATGTCTGTCAGATATTGAAGCTGTCCTGTTACTTTGCCTATACCATCTGGCCGCAGATGCCAGCGTTTCCCACTACTATCCCGATTTAACAGCATGTTCTCTCTCCTTTCTGCCTTCAGAAGCTGTTGGTCTCACACTTTGCTTCTCCAAAATGGTTTTCTTTTATGAGCGAAGTGCTTCCCAGAGTCCGGCACCGAGCATATTACCTGCCGTTTGTTTGCGGTACTCTTCTGTAGCGAATGCATCGCTATAAGTCACGAATTCCGCCATAACCGAGGCAGCTAAAGATGAAGCTTGCATAACTGAAGTCTCCCCGCCAAGAAGCAGCTTTTCCGACTCCGTAAGTCGCATGGCCATACCTGAACCTCCACCTGCAGCGATCGCTATCTTAATCCAGTGGCCATCTATATCCACTTCTCCGTGAAAAGCAATCGTCACCAGCGATGCTGTAAAGGTCTCCCGCCGACCCAGTTTACGGTAAAATGAAATTTCACGCGCCACAGCTGTCTGCTCGCTATTGGCATCAGGCAAAGGCGTATTTTCCATTGGAATATGAATTCTCATTAATACATCATTCGGGTTGCGACTGCCGTCACGACCACCGTTCAGCCAGGACGAAAGACTGCGCATCTCCATGCCGTTCTCCGTCAACCAGTACAGCTGTGCATCGTAGACAAGGAGTGCGGGAATGGAGTCTCCTACTCCCGATACAATGTTTCCGCCAATTGTCGCCATATTCCGAATAGAAGGAGCGGCGATAGCGTTCATTGCAGATTGTAAAATGGGCAGCTTTTGCAGAAGAACGTCTGTGGCACAATGACTTAATCGCGTCACTGCTCCAATGACCAGATCATCTCCATCCACATATACGCCGCTTGCACCTGGAATACGAGCAAGGCTGATCATATGCTCAGGTACAGGAACAAGGCCGCCCTCCCACTGAGTACGCAATAATGTGGCCCCTGCTACATAACAATACTTTCCGGACAGTTCATTCTTTAAAGCTTGAAGTTCATCCAGATTAACGGGCTGCCAAACGGTTGGCTGCGCTCCAGACCCATATGCCGGCATGACCATCCTTCCATCTCCCTTCTCTACCTGGAATCTGTCTGCGGGGTGTTGGATATGAACGAATGATCCAAATAATTCTTCAAATCATATGGGACTGCAGCAATAAGGTCAATTATCTTCACATCATTTTGTATAAATGTATAAATAGATTCTTTGATTTGTGCCTGATGCATTATTAACTCTCCCAAAGCTAACACAAGCTACTTCATAACCCATTAGATAAAAAAACAATAAAGAGGCCAACCAGATGGTCTGGCTGACCTCATTACTTCAAGGAATAATACACAAGGAATCGCTCCTTCTATTTTCATTCATTTTATGCCATTCACATAATCCAGAATACGCTGCAGCTCTGGTTCGGTATCCGCATCCCAAAAGCTAAAATCAGACAACGATACATGCGTACCTGTATACTTGGCATTACGCATGATTTTTCGCGCCCCCTCATCTCCGCTGAGCGACAAAAGAGGCCCCAGCATATGTTCACGAAAGGCGACCGGAGGCTTACCTCCACTGCCATCCGTAGCTGCTGCATAATCACACCGTTTGTTGACGGCTAACGATTCAGCAACCCTGTTAATATCTCGTGCCTGCAATAGTGGTTGATCTGCCAAAATCATCATCACACCTTCTGGTCTGTATGCCATTGCAGACAGAATGCCACAATGAAGGGACATGGCCATACCGTATGCATAGTCGGTACAGATTGCAATCTGTAGCTTCGTCCTCATATCAAGATTACCGCCATATGATGGTTCATTGAGCCAGATGGAGGGAATCCATGCCAGTGAATCCTCAGGTTTGACCACACAGATAACTTTCTCCAAATCGGAATTCAATGCAGCTTCCAATGTCCATGCAGCCAAACATCTTCCATCAGGCATGACGATAGACAGTTTATCCCGCCCCATTCGGCTGCTCTTACCTGCCGCTAGCACGATGCCTGTCAGTCGCATGTGCAATCCCCCTCTGTACGTTGCGACGCTCTGCGGCAACAGCAGCTCGTTTACAGGCAATAAGTTCTGCTGCGATACTGATTGCGATCTCTTCCGGTCCGTCAGCACCAATGGTCAAGCCAACGGGTGAATGCAGATGTTTTAGTGGGGGGAGACCGTTCAGCAAACGTGCTGTCCGTGTTCTGGAGCCCATAATACCGATATATGCATAATCTCGATCCTCAAGTAATTCAAGAAATTCCCGTTCTCTCGGAAACTGATGACTCATCAATACGATATAATCCCCGCTTTGGATATCCAGTACAGGCATGATCTCACTTGGGAAACCATGAATAAGTTCAACCCCCGGAAAGCGTTCAGCGGTACATAAGGTTTCTCGCCAATCTGCTATGAGCACACGAAATCCTGCTGATTTGCCCAGACGGGCGACCGGAATCACATCATTTCCGGCTCCAATGATAATTAGACGGGATTTGGGCTCATATCTTGCAGAGATCTGGAGGGGAACATCCCACCGCTCTGCATCATTCAATCCATGCCTCTGAAGATCACTCTCTCCAGAATTAGATGCGACAGCGTCAGCTTCAGACGAATGAATAACGACTAAAGATAGTCGCGGTGTATCCTCTGTAATCAATGTATTTATTGGCCCTAGAGAAGCTCCCTTGGCAACTGGAGAATGAGATAATGATGTCTGGCTTTCCTCATCCTCAGCGAGCTGAATCAAATAATGAATTTGGGTGTAATGATCGTAGAATGAACGGGTTAGTACCACAGCTGAGCCACATTGAAAATACGCATGCATATGGGACATGACCGACCTGAGTTTACCACATACCGGCTCTAGCAGCACTATAATTAATCCGCCACAGCCAATGGTTTCTCCCCAGGACAGATCATCTTCGGGACGCATATCATACTCCACGAATTCCAACTGCTGTGTATCCAGCACACGGTCCACCCTAGCTTGCAGATCACTCTCCAGACAACCTGGACTGATGCTGCCATACATCGTACCTTCTTCGGTCAAAAGCATAGAGACTCCTTGCTTACGGTAAGCATGACCTTCTACCTTAACTGCTGTTGCGAGAACACAGCGCGGTTCCCGCGCTGCAATTGCACACATATCATGCATTTCCATGGCGTCTCCATCCTTTCAGGGATTTGAATCCGAATCCGTAGAAGTGATTCTGAGCCTTTTTAGCGAAGATTGAAAGTCTAACTCCTGCTCAGACAGTCCATTGGATGAGTTTCATCCGTTTGCATTTGATTAGATGCGTTTCATCAATCTTGCAATACTTTTATCCGATTCACGAAGTACGATACCACGATCAATCGTTTGAATCTTCCGGTTTTGGAGCACGATGCTTCCATCAATAATAACGGTGTCTACACAGCTGCGAGTTGCAGAATAGACTACACGGGAGTACACATCAGTCTCATAGGAAGGGTACGTATGAAAATCATCCAGATCCAGCAGCAACATATCTGCTTTTTTCCCCACTTCCAGACTGCCGATTTCCTTGGACATTCCGAGCACTTCTGCTCCACCCATCGTCGCCATGCGCAGCACCGTCCGGGCGTCCATCACTGTTGGACCG
This sequence comes from Paenibacillus taichungensis, assembly GCF_050994985.1. NCBI lineage: Bacteria > Bacillati > Bacillota > Bacilli > Caryophanales > Paenibacillaceae > Paenibacillus > Paenibacillus taichungensis. Next base: position 2,581,646 of record NZ_CP194720.1, read on the forward strand.
TGAGGCACCTTTTGAATGAGCGCGGTCAGGCGCATTTCCTGGAACATATCCAGATTGTTGTTGCACGGCGCACCATCGGCACCAATCCCTACCGCAATCTGGCGATTCAGCAGATCAGGAATATCCGCTATACCCGAGGAGAGTTTCATGTTCGATCCAGGGCAGTGGGTGACTTTTACACCGCGTTTGCGAATAATCTCCTTCTCTTCCTCACTCAGCCACACACAGTGGGCAAGCACCAGTCTTGGGGTAGCCAGACCGATATGATCCAGATAGACAATGTTGCGCATGCCACGTTCGTGTTCTACCAGTTCGATCTCGCCACGATTCTCAGAGGCGTGGGTGTGCACTTTCACATGGTAATTATTCGACAGGTCACGCACCTCGACCAATAATTCTTCGGTGCACGAGACGACAAAACGTGGACAAAACGCATACTGAATGCGGCCACCGCCGAATCCATTCCATTTCTCCAGCAAATCGACACTTTGTTGCAGCGAGGTAGCCGTATTTTCACGCAGCGGTTCAGGAACTTCATCCCCGTGATCCATCATTATTTTGCCGGAAATCACCCGAATGCCGCTCTGAGCCATCGCCTGAAAAGCCGAATCGGTATGATGCACGGTCTCCATATCCAAAATCGTTGTTGTACCGCTGGAAATCAATTCGCCCAAGCCGAGCATCGCCGAGTAATAGACAGACTCTTCATCATGCGCCGCCTCAAGCGGCCAAATGCGTTGACGAAGCCAATCCATCAGTTCCAGGTCGTCCGCACGTCCACGGAACAAGGTCTGACACAGATGAATATGCGTCTGGATAAAACCTGGAAGCAGTACTTTGCCTCGAGCATCAATGACCTGATCTGCCTGAACATCGATATGCTCCGCAATTTCTTTGATTTTATTGTCCTCGATCAGCAAATCTCCCGTAAATACATCCTCTTCTGCATTCATTGTGACGAGTTGTGCACCTTTTAGCAGGATCGTTCCCATGATAATCTCCCCTATCCGTATCTATCTGCGTAAATTTACTTATTCTGATCCTGCATTCTAAAGATGATCTTCTTTGGATCTATGCATGATGCTTTACATAAATCACGCTACCACCCGATAGCCATGCCATCTCCCCTGGGATCTGCTGCCCCACTAATCATGCCATCTTCACGGATGACAATCCCTTGGGACTGCCCCATAATCCCGTCCCACGGCGCTCTGGCTTCGACGTTATGTCCCCACCGGGTAAGCGTGTCACATACGTCGTCATGATAGCGGTTCTCCACTCTCATCGTGTCGCCTTCCTCGTTCCAGGTACGCCCATACACCCAACGCGGTAGCCCAATGGCTTCCTGAATGTTCAGACCATAGTCCAGCACACCCGTAAGAACTGATAACTGTGTCTGAGGCTGGCCTTCACCACCCTGCGTGCCTACGAGCAAATAAGGTTTCCCGTTACGAGTGACAAGACCCGGCATTAGGGTGTGGAATGAGCGTTTATTTGGTTCTAATACGTTAGCGTCCTTCGGATCAAGTGAGAAAAAGGAACCTCGGTTCTGCATGATCACACCCGTATCCCCGGGCACATAAGCAGCGCCAAAATCAAAGTACAGGCTCTGGATAAACGAGACGGCATTGCCTTCATTGTCCACAACCGCCGCATAAGCCGTATCCTGACCCATCATTTTGGACAGAAAAGGCTGTGCCACAGCAGGTGGAGCGGACTGAATCTCGTTCCATAATTCATTTCCATAAACCTTGGACAACAAATTTTCCAGCGGAATATCCCTGAAATCCGGGTCTGTGAGATAACGATCACGGTCACGAAATGCCTTTTTGACCACTTCAGCCATCAGATGATAAAACTCGGGGGACGTGCGCGCCACAGAAGATAGATCAATATGTTCCAGCATATTCAACATCATCAGCATCGAGAAGCCCTGTGAATTCGGCGGCATCTGGTGAACTTGATAGCCACGGTAATCGGTAGTGATCGGCTTCACCCACTCTCCCTTGTGAGCCGCGAAATCTGCTGGGGCAAGCATGCCGCCATCCTCACGAATAGCCGAAGTTAGCTGCTCTGCCAGTTCCCCGGTATAAAAAACATCGCGTCCACCTGCCTGAATCAGGCGAATGGAAGAGGCAAGATCAGGCTGCAAGAGCAGATCCCCTTCCTGCAAAAGTGTACCAAAAGGGGCAAATACCGCTCGCAGCGGTGAATGCCCCATAATGAAATTCTCATCACGTTCCAGCCACAGGCGCAGATTTCGAGATACAGGACATCCCTTTTCCGCATATAGCGCAGCTGGTTCAAGCAACTGTTCCCACTTTAACTTCCCATAGCGGGACCAGACTTCCCACCATGTATCTACCATTCCAGGAACGGTAATTGCACTAAGCACACCTCGCTGAGGAATGGCGCTCATCCCCATCGCTTTGAACGTGTCGGCATGAATGCCTGCTGCTGAACGACCGCTACCGTTGTAGGCCGTTATGTCACCACTTGCACCGTCGTGAATCAGAAAGAAAGCATCTCCGCCAAGTCCAGTCATATGCGGGTAGACTACGCCCAGCGCGGCACTTACAGCGACAGCAGCATCATAAGCGTTACCACCCTGCTGGAGCATTGAGCTGCCAACCGCACTCGCCAAATAATGTGGGGAGGTAACCATCACCTCCCTGGATATCGGCATCTGGTTCAACATAAGGCGCCCTCCTTCCCGGCATACACATCCAGCGCTGCCTGTACGGCCTCGCCTGCTGGCAAGGCGTGACGATGACGCAACAGTACAGCTTCCAGTGCGCCCAGCACATGGAGTACATTTTTGCGCTGGCAGCTGAATCCCATCGTACCAATACGCCAAATCTTGCCTTTCAATGGTCCAAACGAACTGGCAATTTCAATACTGAAATCGTTCAGAAGCATGCTGCGTACCAACTCGCCGTCTATGCCTTCCGGAATTTCGATACAGGTGACCATTGGAAGTTTACTGGACATCTCTCCATACAGTTTGAGCCCCATACCCTGAATTCCCGCGACTAACGCACGTTCATTGATCCGATGTCTCAGGAAACGGGCATCCAGACCTTCCTGAAGCAAAATTCGTAGTCCCTCGTGAAGACCGTAGAGCATCGAAGTAGCCTCTGTATGATGGTTTAACCGTGCCGAACTCCAGTAGTCCTGCAATTGGCTCAGGTCAAAATAATTACTGGCAATTGTGCGCCCTTCAGCCCGAGCACTTGTTGCATCGCGGAGGCCCCGTTCGACGGTTTTGCGGCTCATCAGTTTCTTCTCCACACGGCTGTTATACGTTAATGGCGCCATCCCGGATGGAACGGACAAACACTTCTGCGTTCCTCCCATGACTGCATCCAGATGCCAGGCATCTGTCTCGACAGGTGTTCCGCCAATTGTGGCAACCGCATCAACCACAAGTAAAATATCGAGTTCACGGCAGGCTTTGCCAATCTCGGCGAGAGGCTGCATTTGCCCGGTTGATGTCTCACCGTGAACCATCGCAACCAAACTCGGCTTATGTGCATGGATCGCCTTAATAACTTCTTCGGGATCAAATACCGTTCCCCACTCTGTTTCAAAAAAGATAACCTCGGCACCACATCGCTCCGAAATTTCAACCAATAGATGTCCGAAACGTCCATAGATGGGGATGAGCACCTTGTCCCCTGGCTGAATCAGACTGACCAGCACGGCTTCAATCCCTGAGCGGGATGTACCATCTACCGGATAACACCACTCATTGTCTGTCATGTATAGTTCACGCAGCATGGCCATCGTCTCATTCATCAGGGAAGTGAACTCCGGATCAAACTGCCCCAGGATCGGGAAGGATAATGCCCTCAGAACTCTTGGGTCGACTTCAACTGGCCCCGGTGTCATGATCGTCCGCAAGGACGGGGACAATTCTTTATAGTTGGACATCTTCACTCAACTCCCGTAACCGTATTTATAGAGTAACTGAACCAGAACCCGGAAACCTTTCATCAGGTCCTCTTCAGCTGTATATTCAAGGGGATTATGGCTAATGCCATCTTGGCTTGGTACAAAGATCATCGCTGTAGGACAAGCCGGCTGAAAGATCTGCGAATCATGTCCTGCGCCGCTTGGCAAGTGCATATAGGATAATTGCTCCACTTCACAAATATCACGAATGTCTGACGTAATCTGTTCGTTCATCGGAATAGGTGTGACAGACAAGTGCTCCTCCCAGTTCAGTCCGAGCTGTTGCTCGGCTGCGATTCTGCTAAATTCCTGTAGCATATTGTGCCAGCATCGATCAATGCTCTCTTGCCTGATATGCCGGATATCGAGCGAGAATACGGCCCGGGATGCAACGACGTTACCCACACCCGGATCGGCTGTTATTCGTCCCACTGTGGCTACAAGTGGTTCTCCCGCTTCAAGCGCAATGTTTCTTACGGCTGTAATCATCTCGGATGCACCTGCAAGTGCATCCTTGCGCCAGGCCATCGGTGTAGTTCCGGCATGATTAGCTACGCCACTTACTGTAATGCTAAAGCGTTTCTGGCCTACAATATCCGATACAATACCGATCGAATGGCCCAATTGTTCAAGGACCTGACCTTGCTCGATATGAAGTTCTATAAACGCACCGTATGTGTGTGAAGCCGTTCTATAGCTACTATCTGGTCCAAAGCCTGCATCATGTATTGCCTGTGCAAAGGTAATGCCCTCCTGATCCTTCAAATGTTGAACTTCTTCCAGCCCGCTTACCCCCGTTATACTCCGTGATCCCCAATAAGCGAAGGGGAATCGACTACCTTCTTCCTCACATAAGGACACGACTTGAAGCGTTCGTTTGGGTACTCCAAAATTTTTTTGCAGATACTCTAGCGCGAGCACTCCCGCAACTACGCCATATGCGCCGTCATACTTTCCACCATGCACCACAGTATCGATATGGGACCCCGTAACAATCGGTGCCTCTTCCATTCCTTTTCCCACTTCTGAACCCATACCTCTACCGTGCAGAGTTCCATACAGGTTGCCCGATTGATCGAATTCAGGAGCCAACCCTTTCTCCTGCATTTTTGCCGCAAGCGCATGCTGTGCCTCACACCATGCTTGGTCGTACAATAGACGTGTCACACCACCCTGGGCATCAGCGCCATAGGCGGATAACCATTCAAGCATGCCTTTCATCTCCACCTGCTCCAATTGCGGCAAAGGCTGGGTGGGACGTTTCGTTCCAGACGATGTGTGTCCTTCAAAGTTGTTCATGACACCCCCTCCGTTCCTTCAACACCAACCGGAACAGATGAGTTAGCACGGATAAACCGTCCTAAAGGTTCATCCGATAATCCTGTTTTTGAACTGTATACTCGTGTGCCCCGGCAGAACACATCTACAATGCTGGAGGAAAACGTGCGTCCCACATAAGGACTCTGTTTATGTGTGTAGTGCAGATCATCCGTATTTAAGGTTGCACTCTTCTCCCAATCAATTAGTACCAGATCCGCATCCTTACCGATGGCTATCTCACCTTTACTCTCCAACCCAAGTCTTCTCGCAGGTTGCAGAGCCAGAACTTTTCCGAGCAGCGGAAGGGCTACATTTCGCTGAAGATGTCCTTCCTCCAACATGAGCAGCAGCGTGCTTTGCGCACCCGAGATGCCACCCCAGATTTCAAAGAAATTATCAGATTGTTTCATCGATGGCGGACAGGGTGAGTGGTCGGATGCGATAACATCAATCAGACCTGCTCCCAGCGCATCCCATAACCGATTTTGCTCAGCTATACTTCGCAAAGGTGGCGCACACTTCGCTACAGCTCCCAACCGGACAACATCCTCCTCTGTCAGAGTCAGGTAATGGGGACATGTTTCAGAAGTTACATCCAACCCGCGCTGTTTTGCCTCTGCAATCAGATCAAGCGCTTCCCGTGTACTGATATGAACAAAATGCAGTGCACATCCGGTTTGCTCCCCATATTGCAGTGCTCGTGACACCGCCTGAACCTCTGCTTCTGCTGGGCGAGATTGCACGTAATCCATCGGGCCAATTCGTCCATCTGCAATACTTCTGGACCCCAGTTCAGCAACCATCGTCTCGTCTTCGGCATGAAGCGCCAGCACACGGTTTAGTTTTGCGATCTCGTACATGCCATTCAAAAGTGTATCGTCATCCGCTCTGGCGAAGATGTCTTCCCCTTCTCCGCCAGGTTCGGACATAAATGCCTTGAATCCCGCCGCCCCCATATCAGCCAAAGGCGCAAGCTCACTCCGATTGCCGGGAACAAGTCCTCCCCAGAACGTATAATCAACATAGGATTGACCGTCGGCTGCTTTCATTTTCGACTCCCAAGCCTCCGGTCTTATCGTTGGGGGGACACCATTAAGCGGCATATCAACGTACGTCGTAATTCCACCAGCAGCCAGTGATGCGGATCCCGATTTGAAACCCTCCCAGCTCGCGAGTCCAGGTTCATTAAAGTGAACATGAATGTCCACAGCCCCCGGCATCACTGTGAGGCCAATTGCTTCTATTATTTCAGTATCTTCATCACCCACCAGGTGTGAGGACAAAGCTGATATTTTTTCACCAGTAATCCCAATATCCAGCTCTTCCACGCTATCTCTCAATACAACCCGGGCCCCCCGGATGATCGTGTCTAATATTGTCATATGGATGACCCTCCCCTGATCAGAACCGGATTCGTATATTTCAGCTTCCCCGGTATGTACTGTAACCTCCTGGCGCAATCAACAAAGGAATGTGGTAGTGACTTGCAGCATCGGAAACGGCAAACCGAATCGGTACAACCGTCCATAATGCCTGCCCCAATTCTTCAAGAGATCGCTGTGCGTAATAACCCTCAACGTTGAACTGAAGCTCGTAGACCGCTTGCTCAAGCTTCCCTCCTTCAAGCAACGGTGCATCCAAACGCCCATCGCTATTAGTCACCGATTCAGCAACTTTCATTTTGTTTTCCTTCTCGCCATCCCTATGCAATACAAAAAGTTCAATCCGCACACCTGCGGCCGGAACGCCCTTGGAAGTATCCAGCACATGCGTAGTAATCCGTCCACCAGCCACCGACATCATGCCTCCCTTTCTTTCTTTGAGCCCCAATGGTCATCCTCTAGATCATCCCTTGTCATTGAGAAGCCCTGAAACCCATAAGCAGGTCTGGCCTCGGTAAATACTTTACCTTCTCCTTCTTTTACTTCCTCCAGCACCGTTTCCCATGTCCGATTGTTGGATTCGAATGAAACCTCACTAAGCTGTCCAAATCGACGCAAGAGCCTAAGTCCAATCTGATAAATCAGATGCTGAATGGATGCCGAACGACACGCATGGAATACGGCAGCAGCTACATCTCTTACCTGCTCCGCCGCTACATAACGTCCGCGCTGATCATCCATGCCATCTCTCGGGTCTTCGTAACGCCAATTGATATTCAGGAAAATGAACAGTGGACGATCCCATGTCTCAGGTAAGGTCGTGTACTCATCCTTGACGAAACCGGCAAATTCACTGCCTTTGACCTTAATCAGCCTGATATCTGCGACACCACTGAAATGATTGCTTAGCTCGACCTGATTTCCTTTTCGCTGCGCTTCAAGTGCAGCTGTCGCCCGATCATTCTGGGAATAACGGAATACCAGCTCACTTGCACGAAGGCTTCCTTCTCTGCGAACAAGCACATCTTCAAAAGGAATCTGATCTGCCGTCATTTGCACTTTGGTCATCTGCGGATATGTCTCCAGAAAATGTCGACTGACGTAAGCGAGAAAACCTTCCACCGTAGCTCCGTAGTAATCCGCAGCATGTTTCAGGATGAAATTCTTCATTGAATCCGTTGCAACAACGAGAGAATTATCTCCTTCGATAAAAGAAGGCAGAAATTCGTCGCCTTGCACGGCTACTTTAATGTTTAATCCGAACAGGATATTATTGCGTCCGGTAAATGGAGATTCCGGTATGGCCTGAATACCCGTCAAGGGTTTGGCGTATGAGCGGTACATCCATACATCACCTTTGCCGTAATACATGGTCCGCTGCTTTACTTCGGATGGCTTACATCCAAATTCATCTTTATGACCAACCTGTACCAGCCACTGCTCCAATCGAATAGAAGCGATCTTGAACACTTCCTTCAAGGCGGTCTGGAATTCTTCCTCTCTTCCTCTCCTATTGCGGTTCCGCATGGACTCCAAGATGGACTGTGCTGTATGACCTTTCACGGCCAATATAAAAGGAAAGCCGAATTGGATTGTATATTCTTTATTTAATTTACTAAGCTCGTTATATTGCTCCGCCGAAAGTGAATTAAGCCCTGCACCAGCCTGTTCCTGAACGGAATTGCTGCTCATGCTGATTCGTGCACCGAGATCCGGGTGATTGCAAAGCAACTGCAACTTGACCCTTTCATCGGATGTCTGAACTACGTTTTTCATTACATTCATCATGTGTTCAAAAGAGTCGAATGGTCGTGAAGGCCAAGAACGCTCCGCCACCCAAGGTGATTCTTCGAATAGTCCGCCAAACGTATGCACGAACTGTGTAATAGACCAGCTGTTAACGAGTTTAATGAAATCGCCCATGTTAGAACCTCCGGTCTTCTGTGGAATGTTGTTCTTCATTTTAAGTGCCTCATCGTACTGCGACAACAATATTTGCGCAATTTTGTAATATAACATAACATCAGTTATGTGATTTGTTAGTAGTGCACGGGAATTGATTGTTCAAATGTAATGAAAAGCGCAAAAAAACCGCACTTCCCCAAAGGAAATACGGTTTTATCTGACACGTTTGCTTCATTGTCATGCTGCACAAACCTTGTTCGGAATAAGGGTTAAGATCATTACCTACTTATTAATTGGGCCTGCCGTCGGATTAATGATTATGCGAATGAGGTCTTGCCGAGGTTTTATCCCGCACAAACTTGCGGAAGGTGAACACCAGCTTTAGTTTTAGCAGATCATTAGTCTTCTTAAAGTCCATTTGCAGCAAACTTCCGACTTTCTCCATTCGATAGGTAACGGTGTTCCGATGCACAAACAGTTGCTTCGCAGCCTCGTTAATAAGTCCATCATTCTCGATAAAAGATTCCAACGTATTCATTAGTACCTGATTGGGATCGCCGTCCCTCGCCAGTAAAGGCTCAAGTACTTTATTGCAATAATTCTCCATAATGTTATCCGGAACATGTTGGAATACATAGGCGAATTCCAGCATCTCGAACTGGAGAGCCCGATCTTTCATACCGAATCGGCGAGCCAGTTGACGGGTATCCAGACATTCCTGATAGGCCTCGCGCAGCGACTTCGGTTCATGCTTCATTTTGCTGATCCAAAACCGTGGTGCAGATGCTCCCTTGGCTTCCTGTGCTGCAAGAACATCACCGAACCGATTCAGCAGGAATGCTGATAATTCCTCTCCATAATCCCGCCCTGTTGGACAGGTATAGATGGATAGTATGCCATCTTCAATCTGAAAATGCTGTGAGGCTGTGAACTGCATAAGTGGGTTGTACTGCAACTCGCGGTGGATCTGCTTCAGCAGCTTTCCTTCTGCAAAAACAGACGGTTCCAGTGTGATCAACACACATTGATAGGTCCCCTGGAACAAATGAACCCCTTTATTTTCGCTGAGCTTGGTGAGTTCATCTACCGTCATTTTGTTATCTAGATATTGGGTTAACAGCGTACGCATCTCATCCTGAACGGTGGGGTTAATGTGTTCACGATAGGTCATATCCATATAGAATGCCAGGACATCCGCAGCCTGCTGAAACAATTCTTCCTCCGCTCTAAGTGACAGCGCCGAGTCTGTAAAGACGAGCAAAAATCCGTATTCTTCATCATTCTGCTTGATTGGTACCCGGTGGCAGCTTGCCTGATTCCATTTCACTCGGTGCATGACAGACTTCCAAGGCCACCCCTGCACTACTGCATCTCCCGCAATGCCTTCGCTGCCATACAGTACATGGCCGCGGGAACCAATTACCGCAAGCGGATAATTCAACACGGTAGCCAGTTCGGCAAATACATTACGATGCTGTTGCTGTTGCAATGCAAAGTGCATCAATTTTTTCTGTTTCTGCACCACCTCGTGCAGTAAACGATTGCTGCGTTCATGTTCAGCCCTGAATAACGCATTCATTTGGTCGGAAAATGTAAACTGGAACGGCAGTTCCAGCAGCGGTAATCGCAGTCGATCTGCTTCCTCGATAATTCCTTGAGGAATGGCCTGCCAGAAACGGCCCAATTTAATGCCTAATCCGGCACAACCACGTTCGTTCAGGCGGCGCATCAAACGAAGTGCATCGGTCTCGCTGTCTTTCATAATAAATGCGGTTGTGAAAAGCAATTCTCCGGATTTGATCCAATCCGCTATATCTGGAGCGTCCATGACGTTAACGGATTTCATCATCCGTGAAGTCCCTTCCCCACCTGCAACCAATCTGGCCTCAGACAACGGGTACACCTGTAAAGCCTCTTTAACCGTAAGCTGCATGGACATTACCTCCCATATATATAACGCATAAAGCGGTTTATATCCTTTATTTGGACTTAAACAAAGGTTATACACTTGGTTTTAACCATTTTATTGAAATTAACCTTGATTATTGTTAAGTATTATAACATCATTTTCTTTTAAATAGCTTACATGAGAAAAAAATAAAACCCATGACACAATTGCAGCAATCGTTCCGCAACTGGCATAGGTTTTATTTTCGAGTTGATACATGTTGAATTACAAACGGAAAGGATCAGATTCCCAATGTTTCGTGACTCAGCCACAATTTCATCCGGGACAGTACCTCTTTCATATTGAGAGGTTTGCTAATATAATCTGAGGCTCCTGCCGCAATACATTTATCACGATCTTCTTTCATGGCTTTGGCAGTCAAAGCAATAATAGGGAGCTTTTTGAGATTTAATCTCTCACGGATTTGGCGAGTAGTTTCATATCCATCCAACTCTGGCATCATGATATCCATCAAGATAATATCCGGGTTCGCTTCTCCGCTCTCTAACATCTCCAGACACTCGTAGCCATTCTGAGCTGTAATCACCTTCATGTCATACTGCTCAAGGGCATTTGCCAAGGCATACACATTTCGAATATCATCATCGACAACAAGAACCTGGCGGCCATTCAATAATGATTCTTCAAGTGGCGTCAATAACATCTCGACGTTTGTTGAATTCTCGCCTGAGAATTTGTTTGTTTCAGGAGCAGTCACGGCTACCTCGTTCAAGAACAATCTGGAGTTTTGCATAACCTCAGGCTCTTCCCTTCTAAGTGGGAGGAATAAGGTGAAGACACTTCCTTGCCCTTCGCGACTAGTTGCCGAGATTGATCCTCCCAACAGATTGGCAAGAGATTGAGAGATCGACAGTCCCAGTCCAGTTCCACCGTATTTTCGGGCGGTGGCTCCATCCGCCTGTTTGAAGGCATCAAAGATCTGCAGCAGTTTGCTGTCCGCAATGCCAATCCCGGTATCACTAACCGAGAAGGCTATGACATCCGTCTCTGCTCCGTTCGTTTCAGGATTGGACAGACTCACTCTGGAGATGGTTAAGGCTACTTCCCCTTCATTGGTGAATTTAAATGCATTGGATAGCAAATTCCGTAAAATCTGGTGTAACCGCATCTCGTCGGAAACAATCGTTTCCGGCAGAGGGCTTTGAAGCTGAATCCGGAAATCAATTCCTTTTTGCTCAGCCGTTTTCAGGAAATATTGATTCATCGCTTCCGGCAGGGTTCCAAGATAGACATCATCCAAATCCACTTCCATCTCCCCAGCCTCCACTTTGGAAAGGTCGAGAATGTCGTTAATCAGATTCAACAGGTCCTTACCTGATGCATGGATCACCGAAGCATATTTCTGTTCTTCACTATTTAAGTGCTGATGTTTGTTCTCAGCCAAAATCTCGGACAGAATTAGCATACTGTTCAGCGGGGTACGCAGTTCATGGGACATATTCGCCAGGAACTCAGACTTATAACCAGAGCTTGTCCTTAACTGATCGGCTACTTCTGCAAGTTCGCTAGCAGAGGTCTCAGCCGCATTTTTCTGCATTTCCAGACGCTCGTTCAACATGTGCAGTTCCTCTGTCTGCATATGTAATTCTTCAGTCTGGGACACCATCTCTTCTGTCTGTGCCTGCAGTTTCTCCGATTGTGTCTGCAATTCTTCATTCAACACCTGTGATTCATCATACAAATGCTGTAATTCCATGCGTGTTACGGTGGAATGAAGCGAGACGCCGAAGATTTCGATCAGTTCGGTTAGCAACTTTGTTTCCTTTGGTTCGATCTGCTTCATAGAGGCCAGTTCGATTACAGCTATCGTTTTACCTTCAAATACCACCGGGGCTACCGTGAGTGATGCAGCTGACGCATCACCAAGTCCCGATGAGATGCGAATATAATTTTGAGGCAAGTCGTTCATCTGCAAAACTCGCTTCTCAATCGCACTCTGACCGACTAATCCCTCACCCGGTGCAACGGATACTTTACCGAGGGAACGCTCTTTCTCTCCATCTGCCGCATACGCAGCTACACGAATGAGACGGTTCTCTTTCATCGCATATAACACGCCATAAGGGGCTTCTAGCAGGATCGCGACTTGATTTAGGAACAACCGTGACAGTCCCTCCAAACTTGCAGGGTTCTGCAAGAGTGTAGCAATGCTGGCAACCTGATCTTTAAGTCGATTCTGTTCCTGTACCGTATCCAGCAATAAGTTCGTCTCTTTACCTAAATCACCGACCTCATCTTGTGTACGGACAATAATACGCTGTGTGAGATTGCCGCCTTGAGATATGTCGCTAATGGTATGTTTGACTTCACGCAGGGTCTTGACGATATTGCCCGAAATGACGAGCGCTGCAGCAACAGATAGTCCGGCAACGGCAGCCCATAAGGTATACATAATGGTAAGCAATGTGGAGCTTCGTGCTGCGAGCTCGGTCACCCGGCTTTCCGTCAGTCGCAACTCTGTATTGCGGAAGTTCTCGAACTCGGATCTTAACAGATCAATTTCGCCTTTCCCTGGATCGGAATGGAAAAATTCAATGACTTTATCCTGATCTCCTTGTCTCTTTAGGGCCACCGAGGCTGATCCGGCAACATCAATCCAGCGGACAATATGTGTTTTGATGGTTTCCAGAGTCATCTGCTGGGATGGGTTATCACTAACCAGCTCATACAGTTCGGCATAATTGGAGTTCCACTGGGTTAGCGCTTGGTTGTATGGCTCCAAATAACTTTCTTCCCCGGTGATCATGAATCCCCGCTGTCCTGTTTCCATATTCAGAACATTTTTCTCAATTGCATTGGTCAGGTTATGCACTTCCAGGTCGTGGTGGCTGATAAAATCGATTTCCTTCTGCGATGCATCAATTTGGGCAGATAACACCAGCAAAACGGCACCAAATAACAACACAACCACTAGATAGCCCAATAGAATTTTGGAGCGTATCGTAAATCTTCTCTTTTTCGACAACGCAGAAACCTCCAATGAAATAAACAATTCCGATCAATTAAAAAAACAGTCGCATATGTAGTTTATATGTATACGTATTTACTGACAAGCATTAGTTCAAGAACCGCACGAGTTAAAAAACGACCTGCGTATGCAGGTCGCTTGTTTATTGGAATGAAGTTCGCATGATAATGACTGATTAAGCTTTCGGGGCAATCATTTTCGCTGGATCAACATACTGATCGAATTGCTCTTCCGTAAGCAGACCTGTCTGCAATGTTGCTTCTTTCAGAGACAGTCCTTCCTTATGCGCAAGCTTGGCAATTTTGGCTGCATTCTCATATCCGATATGCGGATTAAGAGCGGTAACCAACATAAGCGAGTTATTCAAATTGTGTTCAATCTGGCCGAGGTTAGGCTCAATACCCACCGCACATTTATCATTGAATGCAACAATGGAATCAGCAAGGAGCTGGACAGATTGCAGGAAGTTATAGATAATAACCGGTTTGAACACATTCAACTCGAAGTTACCCTGACTTGCCGCGAAGCCAATCGCAGCGTCGTTCCCCATGACTTGCGTAACCACCATGGTCATCGCCTCGCTCTGAGTTGGATTCACTTTACCTGGCATAATGGAACTGCCCGGTTCGTTCTCCGGAATACGAATCTCTCCCAGACCGCTGCGTGGGCCACTAGCCAGCCAGCGAACATCATTGGCAATTTTCATCAAGTCAGCTGCAAGCGCTTTAACTGCACCGTGAGCATAGACCACTTCATCATGACTTGTAAGTGCGTGGAATTTGTTAGGTGCGGATACAAAATCCTTGCCGGTATGCTTGCCAATTTCCTTGGCTGTATAATCACCAAAGTCAGGATGTGCATTAATTCCGGTTCCCACAGCTGTACCACCAATTGCGAGTTCTTTCATATAATTCACACTATCGCGGATCATACGTTCACTCTTATCGAGCATCGCTTCCCAGCCGCTGATCTCCTGACCGAGTGTAATTGGCGTTGCATCCTGAAGATGAGTACGTCCAATTTTGATAATATCTTTGAATTGTTCCGATTTGTCTGCAAAAGTGGATTTCAGCACCGCGATTGCCGGCAAGAGTTGATCTTCAACAGCAAGTACTCCTGCAACATGCAGAGCCGTTGGGAATGTATCATTAGAGCTTTGGGACATGTTTACATCATCATTCGGATGCAGACGTTCTTCCTTGCCCTTTTGTTCAAGCAACTGGTTACCCAGATTGGCAATGACTTCGTTTACGTTCATGTTGGACTGTGTTCCGCTACCCGTCTGCCATACCACGAGAGGAAAATGATCATCAATCCGACCTGCAATAATTTCATCAGCGGCATAAGCGATCGCATCCGATTTGGCAGCGGACAATTTACCTAATTTATGGTTACTAGCTGCAGCGCTTTTTTTCAAAATGGCAAGAGCACGCACGACTTCCATCGGCATATGCTCGCGACCAATCGGAAAGTTTTCCTTACTGCGTTGCGTTTGAGCTCCCCACAGCCTGTCGGCTGGTACTTTCATTTCACCTAACGTATCTTTCTCAATGCGGTATTCCACTTGCTTTTCCTCCTCCAAAAAGATGGTTTGGGTCTCTAAAAAAATACGTATACATTCTTTTCTTCACAGCATCTTACATCTGTTGATTCCAAAGTCATTTTTGGGATTTATGCAAAATGCTTTTTATGAGCAAAGCTTGTGTATCTTGTCATATTATACATGATTGCCTGTGCAATTTTCACCTTTTCGACAAAAATGTAAGCGTGAAGCAAAGTGCTTGAGTATTTATTTTTGAGCTTTGATCGGATATAGACGGCTGGTTTGCTCGAATAATTCGCCCGGCTCAAGACCAATCAGACCGATCTCTTCAGCAGGAATGCCTTGTACATTCGGGGCGTTAACGAGGTTCATCTGTGGCTCAGGACAGAAGAATCCGCCAGCCATATTGTTATTCCAGATCATCCAGTGCTTGTACGAAGTCCCTACATCATATACCAGCTTGTCACCGGTACGATGATCAGTAAGCTCCATATAGTTGCGACCGTTCTGTGGTTCAGCCGTGTAGTGGTTGTCCATGGCTGCAAAAAACGGACTAACGCCCTCTTCCTTTAATTGCTCTTCCTCTGGTGTAAGCGGTTGAAATTGTCCTGTAGGTAAAGAACGTTCATTCAATTCACGACGCTGACCAATCGTTATTTTGGCGGTGTAATCGGATGCCTGGCTTTCCGGTGCAAAAGGTACGCTAATGGCTGTATGGAATGCGAACAGGTTCGGCATACGTTCCTTCCCGTTATTCCGAACATTCAATTGCTGCTGAAGTCCCAGACTACTTAGCGAGTAACGGAGCGTCACTGTGAAGGTGAACGGCAGGTATTTGTAGAACTCATGTCCTTCCTTCACTTCCTGACTGAGCACAACATAACTCTCCAACTCGTCAGAACCGAACCCATCAACCTTCCACTCGGCATCATGCAGGAATCCATGCAGGTGGTTGCCTGTAGCTGGTTCGTTTATAGGTAGTTGATAAACTTCACCATTCCAGGGGAAGCGACCATCCTCATAGCGATTTGGTGGGGAAAGAATCGGAATACCGTATACGGCAGGTGCAGCCATAAATTCATCCATCTGTTCCTGGTCTGGCTCCCGCAAATAACGGAATCCCTGCTCTGTATCACGGAAAGCGACCAGGTTGGCACCCACACTCGGAATAACTGCCGCTTCGAATTGATTAAAACGAAGCCAGACGGCTGGTATACCTCCAAATTGTTCTTCGAAAGCTGCATTTTGCTGTGTCATCGTTATATGTACCTCCTGCATACTAAGGTTATATTATACGGCTCGACTATATCATGACCGGGCACAAAATACCAATCTATGATAGAGAACAAATTCATGATGGAACGACAAAAAAGACAGCTACGATGCTCCGTGGCTGTCTCCATCCCCTTATGCTGCCGTAATGAATCATTCCAGATTTCAATGGAATACCCATGTATGGCATCTGCTCTATTAATCCACATATTTGCCGTGATCCGGAACGGCGGTCTGTTCAAAATCAAGATCGAGTCGCTCCAGCGAATCTCTCAGCATTTCTCCGGTTAAGGAATGTCCGTGCCCGGTAACAGCAACTATGGGCTCCAGTCGACGAATATGCTGAACTGATCGATGAGCCGCTTGCCAATCCGTCGTGAAATACGCCGGTGGACCGTGCAACTGTTTGTCCTGAAGCAGCACACTCCAGAGCGATTCCTGTTTCACGGTGACGATCGCGTCTCCTGCAATCAGTGTACGGTCTTCTTTTCGAAATAGCGACACATGGCCCGGTGTATGACCTGGTGTATGCAACCATTCCCAGCCAGAAACACCTGGGATGGAATGATCATCCGGCAGACTGAATATCCGATCATCCAGATTAATAGCTTCATTAGGGTAAGCAAATGACAGTCGTGCCATCAAACCGCCACCAACAGTAGGGTCGGCCGGAGGATAATCCTTCACACCTGTCAAATAAGGCAGTTCCAGCGGGTGTGCGTACACTGGGACGCCCCAGAATTGTTCCAGTTCGATGACGGTCCCGACGTGATCAAAATGACCATGTGTCAAAATAATCGCAGACGGTGGACCAGGAAAGCGTTCAGTTGCAACATGAAGAATCTGATCAGTGAAACTCGCCATTCCAGTGTCCACGAGCACCCAGTTCCTGCTTCCAGGCTCCCCGATGAACAAAACATTAACGAACAGTGTACGCAGACTGAGGATATCGTGCGCGACTTCTTCAAGTCCCGTCATTCCTGCTGTAATCAGATTGTCAGATGCCATTCACGGTTACCTCCCATTCAGGCGGATTGTCTCTCTGGTTCCATTCATCTGTCATAGACTTCCCTTTTCTGGAGTAACTATTCCTTATTCCCAATAAAATAGACGGTGGACGCCCTGTTTCAGGCATACACCGTCTAGTATAATCAGCTACATTCCATATTAGAACAAGAACCTCTCGATCCTATTATGCCGGGAAAGCGTCCAGTGCCGCATCAAGCAGCTGATTGTACATATCGTCATCGTTTTCCAGCAGCTCGTCCATACGCAACAATTCATCTTCATCACCGGATTGTTCAGTGAAATGCAGACTATAGTCCCAATCCTTGCCGTTCTTGCTCATAAACGTAATCTCATAAACTGACTTTTCGCCTTCTGTACGAAAAACCGTATTACCTACATAATTCTTCTCATCTTCACGACGCATCTCTGCACGAATAATCTCAATATTCACAATCGTTCTCTCCTTTAATCTCTCTTCAGTTGCAGGTCTCCACAATTTATGGTAAACCTAGTTTGGTAATTATTATTGGTTAATTGTACAATATATATCGTAGCAACGTATACCTTATTCAATGAGGGAACCATACTGACTCCTTACATACCTGTAATGAGGACTATAATAACAAACAGCTACGACATTATACCAAACAGGAGGAAAAAATAGCATGAACAATTTTGAAACGAATTTACAACAATATGCCGAACTGGCTGTCAAAGTCGGTGTTAATGTCCATCCTGGGCAGACTCTCGTCGTGAACGCACCAATCTCGGCAGCACATTTTGTACGCCTAATCGTCAAAGCTGCTTATGGCACAGGTGCCAAGCTGGTCAAAGTAAACTGGAGCGATGAGGTTATTACACGTCTTCATTATGATCTCGCACCAGAAGAATCCTTCTCTATTGAACCAAAATGGTTTGCCGGAGAAATGACTGAACTCGTAGAAGAAGGTGCCGCCATTCTGCATGTTATTGCAGAAAATCCGGATCTGCTTGCAGGCGTTCCTCAAGAACGCATCGTGACTAGTCAGAAAGTTCGTGGTAAAGCGATGGAGAAATATCGTTCCTATCAGATGGCAGACAAATTCAGCTGGTCCATTGTGGCCGTTCCTTCCCCTGAATGGGCGGCCAAAGTATTCCCTGATCTTCCGGCACAGCAGCAAATTGATAAATTATGGGATGTCATCTTCAAAACCGTTCGTATCGGTGAGCAGGATGCTGTCGCAGAATGGAAAACACATTTGCTGAATCTCGACTCCCGTGCAGATCTGCTTAACGAGAAAAAATACAAAAAGCTTCACTATACTGCACCTGGCACAGACCTGACAATAGAGCTTCCTGAAGGACATCTGTGGGTATCCGGTGGTAGCATCAATGAGCAGGGACATGTCTTCGTTGCTAATATGCCTACAGAGGAAGTGTTCACAGCTCCACTGAAAACTGGAGTTAACGGAACAGTTCGCAGCACCAAGCCACTGAGCTATGGCGGCAACCTGATCGACGGCTTCTCCATCACTTTCGAAAATGGCCGAATTGTCGATTATACTGCCGAACAAGGACTCGATTCATTGAAAAGCTTGATTGAAATGGATGAAGGCGCACATTATCTGGGTGAAGTAGCTCTCGTTCCACATCAATCGCCAATTTCAGACACGAATATTTTGTTCTACAACACCCTCTTTGATGAAAATGCATCCAACCATTTGGCTATCGGGAACGCCTATGCCTTCTGTCTGGAAGGCGGCAAAACGATGTCCAAAGAGGAATTGATCAGCCATGGCATGAACTCCAGTCTCACTCATGTGGATTTCATGATTGGATCAGGAGAAATGAACATTCACGGTGTTACTTCTGAAGGTAGTGAAGAGCCAATCTTCCTTCAAGGCAACTGGGCTTTCTAATTTAAAATAGTGTAAATGAGAGAGAGGGTCACTCCTCTCTTTTCCTGCGTATGCGGGGCATTCATGATATGGAGGAACTTGATATGTTGAGTTTTGAACAAAAACTGGATCGTTATGCTGAACTGGCTGTAAAAGTTGGAGCCAACGTTCAGCCCGGACAAATCTTCGTTATCAGCGCGATGATTGATACAGCTGAATTCGTGCGTTTGTTGGTGCGCAAAGGCTACGAGGCCGGAGCAAAGAAAGTTATCATCAAATATGGAGACGAAACTGTCAATCGACTGCGGTTTGAAATGGCCCCTGAGGACTCCTTCCAAGATGTACCGAAATGGCATGCCGCTGAGCTTGAGGAGCTGGCAGCGAACAATGCTGCGTTCTTGACCGTATTGTCATCCAGCCCGGACCTGCTAAAAGGCATCGATCCAGAACGCATTTCCACTCATCAGCGTACATACGGTCAGGCGATGTCCAAATATCGTCAGTATCAGCAGGCAGACAAAATGAGCTGGACAGGAGTAGCCTGTCCTTCGCCGGATTGGGCCGCCAAAGTATTCCCTGACCTTCCCCCTGCTGAGCAGATGAAACAGCTCTGGGAAGCCATTTTTGCTGCTGTAAGAGCTGATCTGGAAGATCCTGTAGCGGCTTGGGAGCAGCATATTGAGCGTTTGGAGCACAAAGCAGTTGCCCTGAACAGCAAAAAATATAAAACTCTGCATTTTGTCTCACCGGGAACCGACCTTACCGTTGATCTTCCTGAAGGGCACATTTGGGCGCAAGCGGGCAGCATTAATGAACAAGGCACTCGTTTTGTGGCCAACATCCCGACAGAGGAAGTATTCACAGCACCAGCCAAATTTGGGGTGAACGGTAAAGTGTCCAGCACCAAACCACTCAGTTATGGCGGAAGTATCATTGATCGCTTCTCTCTTACGTTTGAAAAAGGACGCATCATTGATTTCCACGCCGAAGAAGGTCAAGATACACTAGAAAGACTCATCAATATGGATGAAGGTTCCCATTATCTCGGTGAAGTCGCTTTGGTGCCCTTCCATTCTCCAATCTCGGAAAGTGGTATTCTCTATTACACAACGCTATATGATGAGAATGCTTCATGTCACCTCGCTATCGGTAGTTCCTATGCCTTCAATATCGATGGTGGCAAAACCTTGTCAACCGAGGAGCTTGCAGCTCGCGGCATGAACTCCAGCATTACTCACGTAGACTTCATGATGGGATCGCCGGAAACGAATATTTATGGCGTGACAGCGAATGGTGAGCGTGAAGCCATCTTCCTGAACGGTGACTGGGCTTTCTAAGCCATTTGTACCTGTTATTCTGCGATTATTAAGTAACTCATAGAGGCTGCCCTACTGACCATGATTTAGTGGTTAGTGAGGCGGCCTCTTTCTATTTCGGCTATACTTTTTCTGCTTCTGTCAGACTAACCTCCCATTGTATCGCTTCCATATAATGTTGTAAAATGAAATGATACCAATGTTTGTGGATTGTTCACCAGAAAGGAGAACATCATGGCCAATCGGCTCCAATTACTCTTAGCCTCAGATTTCCATAATTTGGGCCCGCAGCTTCAAGAAGAAGTGTACTACGAATACTATAATATGGTACATGGTCTCATCGTTTACATCATCAAAGAACGTGCAGCAGCAGAAGATATCATTCAGGAAGCTTTTATTAAAATCATTAAAAACAAACCTCTCTTCGACAACGAAGTCAAACTGAAAGCATGGCTGAAGGTTGTCACACGGAATACCGCCATTAATTATCTGAGAAAAAATAAAAATAACCGTAACCAACTGGATACGGATAGTGTTTTTATAGATATGGAGACAATTAATCAGACGGCCGCTTCCGTAGAGAGCACGGTGGAGACTCAAATGATGCAGGAATCCATCGAATTCTATCTGGAACAGCTTAAGCCGGAATACCGTGTACTTGTGGAGCTACGCTGGAAAGAGGGTCTTTCCTATCGGGAAATGGCCGATCTGCTTGATACATCCGAAGAAATTGTGAAGCAACGTTTGTTCAGAGCCCGCGGAAGTATCAAAAAGAAATTACATAAGGAATGGGGTGGAAGTATTGAGCAAAGGCAAATCCGATAAGCATATTGATTCATTCGATTCAGAGCTGGAAGACGATTTTTTCGATGCCGCGTTTGATATGGCTTTTGACGAAGCCTTCCATCAGGCTGCATCTGCCACCCCTGCTTCCAACACCGAACCTATGCGTCAATCCTGGCTCCGAGTTCAAAAGGAAATTTCCCGGGTTGGCGCACGCAAGAAAAGAATGCGCACCATACGTTTATCTGTTATTGTGGCTGCGTCCGTGACCATCGGCGCCGTCATCTTCAGTATGCCTACCGGGACGCAAGCCGTCTCCCCTTTTGTACAATCGATCAAGGAATGGGGCAATGGGATGAAATCCATTGTTATTGAGGATCGCACTACTCATTTTGGCGCTGATCCGTCGACAGCTAAGACCCCTCCACCTCCTGAACGAGGAGTTAATGAAGCTCCCAAATTCTATTCTGGAGACGAACCAGAAGAGGATGAAGATATTGTTCTCCCCTTCTATGAGACATCACATTTACTTGAACCTATTGTTGTAACCAAGGAAATAGCACGCTCGGGATTTATGGGTGATTTTTTGTTATCAAAAGCGATTCCCGAGCGGTTTACAAAGATCAAATTTGAGCTCATGCTGGATACCCTCAATCCCGTCAATCCGGAAGATTATTACGAATCTCAACGAATGAGGGTTCGTTATAGCGGCGAAGGCAAAAATGGTGAAGAAGAAGTCATTCAGTTTGATTATGCCTATGTTTCGCCTGGTCAGGTCATTGAGGGGCCCATGCTTCGCGAAACAAGTATCGTCAAATTGGCTGATGGCAGCGATGCATTTATGTACCTCGGTCCCCCCTATAATACCTTTCAATGGATGATGGGTTCTGTCAATATGAGCTTATTCGGAACCGTCTCGGAAGAAGAGATGACTGCCATTGCCAACGACCTGCAGGAACAAAAATTTCCAGGTAGTACTCGCAAGTAAATTAAAATAATACATTGCTTGAAATATGTGTTGTCGTCTCAGGCTTGACCCCATCATCGGCCGTGTGAAGACTGACGACTCGATAGTAATAGCCGGTTATCACGGTCCAGCTCGATTGGGCATTCAGGGTCTGCGTTTGGGTTTTCTTCTTGGAACCGGATTGATAGAGAATCCAGGCCGATCCCGTCCAGCGTTCAAGTCGATAATCGACTTGCAGCGATTTCATTTCCGAGAAGGTCGTTGTTGTTGTATTTACAACCGCAGTCAGCCCCCCTCCAGGTATAACCGTCCCCTCTGCCTGATAAATATATTTTGGGGAAGTCAGTGCATGAATACTTGGTTCCAAAGGCGGTGGCGGTGGAGTAAGCGCGTGAGGCTGGATACTTGGACTGGCAACAGCAACCTCTTCGGTTGGTAGCGCAAGAATTATGGGTGCCGTTAGTGCTGCAACAATCATGACTTTCAGCATGGACGTTATTCTTAATTTCCGCATATGTATCCACCCTTCATTTTCCAAATTTGATTTTGTGTAAGTATTAAACGGATGTAGTGGTTAGAAGGTTTCAAAAAAATAAAAGACGCTCCGACTTACATGTCGGCAGCGTCTTTTGGTACTTTGATACTTCTTCGAATGAACACATACAGAATGGATGAAACCTAAATAATTCCATTACGTATCCATAAGATACCGTTGATATGAAATTACTCTCACATGCTTCAAACCAAATGACAGGCTACAAAATGATCCGCTCCAACGTTCCGATACGCTGGAATTTGCTGCTTGCAGATATCTTCTGCCCATGGACAACGTGTATGGAACTTGCATCCAGTTGGCGGATTCACCGGACTGGGGATATCCCCTTTAAGCACAATTCGTTCCCGTTTCAATTTGGGAATCGGTACAGGTACAGCTGATAGCAGGGCTTTCGTATACGGATGCAGTGGATTGCCGAACAACTCATCTCTGAAGGCCGTCTCGACCATGGAGCCCAGATACATCACTCCAATACGGTCACACAGATGTTCCACCACACTCAGATCATGCGAAATAAACAAGTAAGCAAGGCCACGCTCTTGCTGAAGCCGTCTGAACAGGTTAATAATCTGAGCCTGAATAGACACGTCCAGTGCTGATACCGGTTCATCTGCGATAATCAGTTTCGGATTTAAGATCAAAGCTCGCGCAATCCCAATCCGTTGTCGCTGTCCACCAGAGAACTCATGGGGAAAACGATCAATATGATAAGATGACAATCCGCAGGCTCCGAGTACCTCTTTGACGAGATCACGAACCTCGCTTGCGGTAGCCAACCCGTGATCCAATACAGCCTCCCCGATCGCATCACCAATGCGAATGCGCGGGTTCAGTGAACTGTAGGGGTCCTGGAAAATAAGTTGAAGCTGCGGACGGATCTTCCGCACTTCCTGCATAGATAACTGATGCAAGTCAACACCTTGAAAACGAATCTGTCCTTCCGTTTTTTCCGTTAATCGCACGATCGTTCTTCCAACGGTGCTCTTGCCACTTCCGGATTCACCCACTAATCCAAACGTCTCGCCTTCATGGATCGTGATGCTGATATCATCGACCGCTTTCACATGGGCTACTGTACGATTCAATAAGCCATTGCGAACTGGAAAATAGGTTTTGAGATGTTCAATTTCCAATAGAGGTTCAGACATGACTCAATGCCTCCTCATACAGAAAGCATGCAGCCTTCTGTCCGGGTCCAAGCTGCTTCAGCGTCGGCATTTGCTTGGTGCATATCGACATACAGTGCTCACAACGATCAGCAAAATGACAGGAATCTTTTAAGGACAGTGGATCAGGTACATGTCCGGGTATCGAATACAATTCATCCTGCCGTTGATTGATAATTGGCTTGGAGCGTAGTAATCCTTGGGTATATGGATGTTTGGGAGATTCAAATAATTGCACCACTTCCCCCTCTTCCACCACTTTGCCTGCATACATTACAACGACATAATCCGCCATTTCGGCTACAACGCCAAGGTCATGCGTAATCATCAGAATGGAGGTTCCTGATTGGGACTTGATGTGTTGTAACATATCCAATATCTGCGCTTGAATGGTCACATCCAGTGCGGTAGTTGGTTCATCCGCGATTAACAGTTTCGGGTTACATGAGATGGCAATGGCAATCATAATGCGCTGCAGCATACCTCCACTCAGCTCATGCGGATAGCTGTTTGCAATCTGTTCGGGACGTGAAATGCCAACTTCGGCAATCAGCTCAACCGCTCTGGCACGAGCCTGCTTTTTACTCATTTTCAAGTGTACTATCAGCGGCTCCATTAATTGCTCACCGATCTTCAACACGGGATTCAGAGAGGACATCGGTTCCTGAAAAATCATGGAGATGTCATTGCCCCGGATGGCGCGCAGTGAGGATTTACTTTCACGGAGCAGATCCCGTCCACCAAACCGGATCGCACCGCCAACCACCTTACCTGCCGGTTCCTCGATCAAACCCATAATCGACATGGCGGTTACACTTTTTCCACAGCCTGATTCACCAACGATGCACACCGTCTCCCCTTCACGTACATTCAGGCTTACGCCGTCCACGGCTTTGACATTTCCTTCTTCTGAGTAAAAATGAGTTTCAAGTTGTTCAATTTCAATCATATTTTGCATGAGGCGTGCTCACCTTCTCTTCTGTTTGGGATCTAATACGTCTCGAAGACCATCACCAAAAATGTTAATCGCAATAACGGTCACGAAAATGGACAGCCCTGGCGGAATCCATAACCACGGATGCTGTTGAAAATCAATCATGTTGTTGGCTGCATCGATCATATTGCCCCATGTAGGCGTTGGGGGCATGACACCCAGTCCAAAAAAGCTAAGTACCGATTCGCTGAGAATGGACCCTCCGATATTCAGAGTCGCCATGACGATGAGAAGCGGAACGATATTGGGCAGAAGATGGTGAAACAGTTTGCGACGGTCACGCAAGCCAAGAACAATAGCAGCCTGCATGAACTCACGTTCTCGCAAGCTTAACATCTGTCCCCGTACCATTCGGGCCATACCGGGCCAGTTGACAAAGCTGAGCATCAACATGACGATATACATTCTGGAATCCGGAGGAACCTTCCAATCCGATAACAACGCGCCGAAAATGAACAGCAGCGGCAATCCAGGGATCGTAAGCAGCAAGTCGGCAATCCGCATAATGACCTGATCAACAATGCCACGATAATATCCGGCGATGGCTCCAAGCAAGGAGCCGATAAATACGGATAGAACCATGGAAGCCAAACCAACAGTGAGCGAGATACGACCAGCCATCAGCACACGGGTAAGCACATCCCTACCAAGCGCATCCGTACCAAGCCAGTGATGAATGCCGGGACCTTGTTTCATCGCTGTCATATTGATCTTGTTATCGGTATATGGTGAGAACAGCGGTCCAATGAAACAAGCAACAAACATCAACAAAACCACGATGAATCCGCCAACAGCAAGTTTGTTCTTGAGCAGTCTTCGGATCGACAATTTCCATAAAGAAGACTTGGCCGGAACCTTTGAAGGTAAGGCAGCTTCTGCGGCATTTCTCGTTACAGACGATGAAGAGATTGTCATGTTCATAGCCCCCTTATTGCAAACGGACACGCGGATCTGCGATGTGATAGAGCACATCAGACAGCAGCGTTCCAATGACGGTCAGAATGGCGATAAACATGGTAAAGCCCATCAGCAGCGGATAATCCCGTAGCGAAAAGGACTGCATATATAACTGGCCGATACCCGGCCAGCTGAATATTTTCTCAATAATAAGTGAACCACCGAATAAGGACGGCAGCTCGAATCCAATTAGTGTTATCGCAGGCAACAGAGCATTGCGCAAGGCATGGGTGTATAACACTTTGCTTTCTTTTAAACCTTTGGCTCGTGCTGTGCGAATATAATCCTGCTTGATCACATCAATCATGTTGCTGCGGAAGTAACGGGTAAGTGAGCCTACCCCAAGAAGAGTCATAACAATTACAGGCAAGGTCATGTGTTGAATCACCTCTTTGACATAGGCCAGACCGGTAGCATTACTTCCTGTAGTCATCATGCCGCCTGGAGGCAACCATTTTAGGTCAACCGCCAGCAGTTTGATCAAAAACAATCCGATAAAGAAAGATGGCACGGACATGGCTGCAAATATGCCTATCATCACGAAGGTATCGAACCACGAGTACTGCTTATAGGCAGCGATCACACCGATAATAACCGCGATAAACCAGGTCAGGAATGTGGTCACCGCAGCTAACAGGAATGAATTCCAGATATATTCGTTGAACAGCGAGAGCACTGGCTTTTGTTGTGCCAATGAATATCCGAAGTCCCCGTGTACAGCATTTTTCATCCAGATGAGATATCGTTCGATAACGGGCTTGTCCAGTCCATATAATTCTCGCAGTTCGGCCTTGCGCTCAGGACTCAGCTTAATGTTGCTGGAGATGTAGTCGCCAGGGGTAAGTGCATACAGACTGAAGATCAGAACGGAAGCGGCCAGCAAAATAAGAACCATATATGTCATCCGTTTCACAATGTAAGTGCTCATATCAGGCTCCTTATCAATGCGTCCCCTGCATCTGCGACATCGCAAACACAAGGGACGTTTTGTTTATTTCGGTATTGATGTTTCTTGATTCATACCACCGCTTATTTCAGAGACCATTCCGGCAAGCTGGTTGCAATCCCGCGGTATGGACTGACAGAGAGTCCATCGATCCGACCGTTATAGGCGTAGACTGTTTTTTTGTAACTGGTGAAAATGACAGGCAGCTCATCGTTGAGCAACTGGTACAGCTCTTTGTATACTGTCTTACGCTCCTCAATGTCTGTCGTAGCCAGACCTTTGTTGTACAGCTCTTTCACTTTGGGATTGTCGTAGCCCTTCAGCTCACCATCCACAAATTGCAGTACACCGTCCGAAGGATCCGTTAACATCGGTGTAGAGAAGGAAGCTACATCGTAATCGCCGCCCTCCACTTTGGAAACAAGCGAGTTGAAATCAGCGAAGACTTCCGGCTGGAACTGCACGCCAATCGCTTCAAAGTTTTCTTTGGCCACCGCAATGAAGATATCCGTGGCCGGACTCTTCGTTCCGAGGAAATGCAGGGACAATTTCTTTCCGTTTTTCTCACGGATGCCATCGGCTCCAGGCACCCATCCTGCATCATCTAGCAATTGATTGGCTTTGTCCGGATCATAGGCATATGGATTAATACCTTCTTCCGTATATGACCAGGAAATAGGTGAAGTCGGGATGTTGGCAACAGCCCCTGCCCCTTGGTTGGCGTCCACATAGATGGACTGACGATCCAGGCCATAGGTGATGGCTTGACGCACTTCTTTTTCCTGAAGCTGTTCATGCTCCAGATTAAGCTGTAAATATCCGTATGTACTTGGTGTGTAAGGCAGAAGGTTAAGGTATGGGATATTTTTCAGCTTATCGATATTCTCCTGGGTAGCCGTGAACGAAGTGAAGTCGATCTCTCCGGTCTCAATAAACTGCCAGGTGTCTCCTTCCGATGTTTTATATATGAAGTGCTCGGTTTTCGGTTTGCCCTTGTAGTAGAATTCGTTGGCAACGAATCGAACTTCCTGACCCGGAATGAACTTTTCGAGTTTATAAGGACCATTGCCTACAGGTGTTGCATGAAGATTTTTAATGTATTCAAGCTTGCCGAATTGATAGTCTTTGCCGTAGTAGGCTTTGGATAACACCTCTGAGCCCAATGTAAGCAGAGCAGTTGCGTTGGGTTGTTCCAGCGTGGCCGAGATCGTTAACGGATCAATGACCTTAATACCCTCGATGTGATCTGCCTTTCCTTCGGTATACGCTTTACCGCCTTTCACCTTGGTGGAGAAAATATCGAATCCACCGTCATACGACTTGTCATGCAGAATGGTCCATGTAAAAGCAATATCATCTGCGGTGAGCGCGGAGCCGTCACTGAACTTGGAATCTTTTCTCAGATGAAACGTGTATGTACGCTGATCGTCTGACACATCCCAGCTTTCAGCAAGATCAGGAACAGGCAATCCTTTCTCATCTACGGTCACAAGTGAAGCAAATAGCAATGAAGCAACGTTGCCATCATATCCACTCTGATGGAAGTACGGTGTGAAAGCCCCACTGGGATCCGTAAGTCCCACAATCACCGTATCCGTTCGTTTTTTTGCCGTCTCAGGTAATTGATTCAGGTCCGTTGCCTGAAAGGGTGCATCCAGTGCTGCTGAAACCGGAGTCGCTTGTGTGCCCGAATTTGTTGTCCCGCTTCCAGCAATAGTGGTCTCTGCTCCCCCACCTCCAGCACATGCCGATAACACAATCGCACTACTGATGATTAACGATGCCACGGATAAACCTTTCACTCTCATAAAATCCTCCCCAATTCATAAATGATCCATATTTTTCTCGCTCAGCCATTCCTAATTCCCGAAATAATCCAGAATATATATAATTCCTATGAAATTAGTAAGGTATAAGTTCGATAAGCCCTATTATAAGAACCGCATTTGGTTCTGTAAATAGAGAACCACAAAAAAATATTTATATTAAACCCATTAATATCCACTTTAAAGCGATAAAATAGCCGTATGTTTTGCGCGGATTTACTGAATAAATTTCAGTTCGACCACAACAAACATACGGCTGTATCAGAGGAATACTTTTTTTCTAAAAACCACATTTTGATAAACGTTATTGCTCCAAATAATTCATGACATTCGGTAAAATTTGCTCCAGTGCATGAAGACGAAGTGAATACTCAACCAGGCTCTCTCCTTCAAAATGCGCATAGACCAACCCTGCTCCACGAAGCTTGGAAAGATGGTCATGAGTAATTCCTTTGGAGAGCTTCAAGTGACGAACAATTTCTATGAACGAACGTGGTCCCTGATGCAGAAAACGCATGATTTTCAGTCGGTTCTTCTCTCCCAAGCTGCGAATCACACGCAAATGATGGGTCGGAATATATTCGTGATCTCCCATATACAATCTGGAGGAATAATGGCACAGCAGAGTATCCCCAAAATGCAGGATGACATTTAGCGGTTGAAAATGAAATTGTGGCACAAGCAGTAGTCTATCCAGCCCCTTCATGTCCCGGAACATCAACCCGTTGGTCGCATCGTCGAGTACCTCTTTCTGGGGAGATTGATTTAACTGTTCCTTGCGGTTCAGAACCTCCTGGCGCAGATGCTGCAAGATGGCGGGATCAAGCAAACGAAAATATTGCTCATTCCAGCCGGTTAAGACATAGGTCATCTTGGTCTGGAAAGCAGCGATATCATCCGTATAAGGGAAACTGTACCGACTAAAAATGTCATGAAGATCAGGCACTGTTCGTTGGCTAAACCATTCAATAAAATCCTCTGGCTCCTCAGCTTCCACTTGCAAACAGACAAGCAGATACATCCATTTCCAATCATCATCCACGTTCATATTTTGCAAGACAGCAGCAAGCTCAGGTGTTAGCTGCCCTTCTGTTTCTTGCGCCCAGGCTATGGATAAATCAATCTTTTTATGCGATTTCCGGCAAATATATGTATGCAAACTGGCCATGAATTCAAATACAGGCGTAAATCCAACCTCAATGCGATAGCTCAATCTCAACCTCTCCTATCTTGCAAAGTCGTTCCATTATACCCTGTTTGCAGCCGTGCATGCTACGATTATAGGATAAACAAAAAGCCGCACAATGGAATAATCCACCGTACGGCCTCTCTATAGACTGGAATCTCCTGTCTCCATAAATAATACTTTGGATTAGGCGCCTTCGCCTTCAACCATCAGATCCAGCTTAATCACATTCACACGCGAAATCCGCTTATGTTCGGTCTCTTGAATGACAAAGACATATCCATCATACTCTACCGACTGCCCTACTTCGGGTGGGATGGTCTCTACTCTGGAGTATAACCAGCCGCCAATCGTATCATAATCTGCCCGGTCCATATCCAGGCCAAAGCGCTCACTAACCTCTTCAATCAGCATGAGCCCGTCAATAGAGTATTCCATCTCATCCACTTTCTCAATCACCGGACGCTCCTGGTCAAATTCATCTTGAATCTCGCCCACGATCTCTTCCATGATGTCTTCAAGCGTTACAAGGCCGGAGGTTCCTCCGTACTCATCAATCAGGATGGCAATCTGTGTCTTGCTACGCTGCATCCGCTTGAGCAGGTCACTGATCGGAGTGGAATCGGGTACTGCGAGAATCGGCCGAATTACCGAGATGGTATCTGTAAGCTGAGATCGCATCAGGTCTTTAATGTGAATAAAACCGATAATATGGTCTTTGTCACCGTTATAAACCGGATAACGGGTACGCATGCTCTCACTGGCAATTTCCAGATTTTCCAGCATGGACTGATTGGCATTCAGGCAGATCATTTCCGTCCGCGGAATCATAATTTCACGGGCGGTTGTTGCCGTAAAATCAAATATATTATCAACAAGCGCCAATTCAGTATTATCAATTAAACCGCTCTTATTGCTTTCTTTCATCAGAATGCGTATTTCATCTTCACTATGCGCTGAGTCATGCTCCGAGGCCGGTGCCATGCGAAACACTCTCAGCAGGCTGTTCGCCATACCATTCAATGCCCATATAAAGGGATACATTAATTTGTAAAAGAACGTAAGTAGCGCCGCAGACCATAACGTGATCGTCTCTGAGTTGCGGATAGCCATCGTCTTGGGAGCAAGTTCCCCGAGTACAATATGCAAAATCGTAATAATAACAAAAGCAATGGCAATGGAAATACCGTGTACGTATACCGGACCCATTCCAAATGCAGTAAACATGGGCTCTAACAGGTGAGCAATCGCTGGCTCTCCTAGCCAACCGAGTCCAAGTGAAGCAAGCGTTATGCCCAACTGGCACGCAGACAGATAAGCATCCAGGTTGCGTACAATATTAGAAGCATAAATCGCATTTTTATTACCTGTTTCCACTAAAGCTTCAATCCGGCTGCCACGAACTTTGACCATCGCGAATTCTGCCGAGACAAAGAAACCATTCATCAATACAAGCAAAGCAATTAAAAATAAATTTAATATACTCGGTAAGGGGTCACTCAAATTATCTTCCTATTCGCCGTCATTCTTCGGCAAATAGGTCCACCTCCTTCGAAAATGTAGGATATTTGCCATTCTGCCGCTCATATGCAGTTTCAACTTCCCAATGCATTCACCTCCACCTTCTTCTGTCGAATAACAAGGATATGCTTCTTTTATTATATAATTCTACACTACACAGTCAATCCGTGTCCTATGACAACGAAATGATGCATACAGGCTATTTCGTTAACAAATGTACCGAATGCGCAGTTTTTTTTACGTTTTACTAACAAATATATGCATCTTCTTGCTTACGGTTTAACTTTTCTCTTACGCTCAGTTAATCATTCAGCTATATACTTCCAAATAGAACAACAAATTGATCTCGGAGGTATGTTCATGAAAAGCCATCATGCTATGAAATGGAATGCTCTACTACTTAGCGCGGCTGTTGCAATTACAGCCGTGCCTTGGCAGGTCAATGCTGAACCCGTATCTGCCCAGCAACAGACGGCCCCGGCCGCATTTACCATTTTACCTATTGACCGCGCTCAGATTCTGGCAGGCCAGAAGCTCGATTTCCGAGTTGAATTGAACGGTGCCAAGTTAAAATCGCAAGACATTAAAATCCAGGTTAATGGCTTGTCACCGGACAAATACTTCGGCAAGTCCGGAACGTGGACAAGCAGCACCGAACTGAGCACAGAATACACCATACGGGATGTTGCCTTCAAAGAGAGTGATTCCATTGTGGTAACCGCCGAGACGACGGCTACAGGCAAGCGTACATATTCACGGGTCGTATACCAAGTGTTCGATCCTTCCAAAGACACGGCGACACTGACAAACGGTGAGCAAGCCAAAAATGTCGTTCTAATGATTGGCGATGGCATGAGTGCCAATATTCGCACCGCCGCTCGTGTTGTATCCAAGGGTATTAACGAAGGCAAATTCAAGGGTTGGCTGGAGATGGAACAAATGGATGCCATGGGCATGGTCACCACCTCTGGAATGGATTCGATCGTCACCGATTCAGCCAATAGTGCTTCCGCTTATGCAACTGGTCACAAAACGGCCGTCAATGCCGAGGGTGTCTACCCGGACAATACACCAGACCCTTTTGACGATCCGAAGGTGGAAAACATCGTTGAGCTGGTGAAGCGGACACGTGGCATGGCTACCGGCCTTGTAACGACTGCGGATGTGACAGATGCGACACCTGCTGCAATGGCTGTACATACTCGTAAGCGCGGGGAGCAAGAAGCGATTGCGAGCATGTATCTGAATGAAGCCAATCGACCGGATGTTATTCTTGGCGGTGGTCTGGAGTGGTTCCTTCCAGCAGCTGACGGCGGAAAACGCAAAGATGGACGTAATATTGTGGAGGAGTTCAAAAAAGAAGGATATACCTACGTGACAGATGCAACAAATCTGGACAAGTCTGCCTCTACCAAATCATTGCTTGGATTATTCCGCAAAGGCAACATGAACGTATATTATGACCGGGAGTATACTCAGCCTAACAATGCAGAAATTGTGGGCAAGGATACCGATCAGCCAACGTTGATGGAAATGACTGACACAGCCCTTCAAGTGCTGGAACAGAACAAAAACGGATTTTTCCTGATGGTCGAAGGTGCATCGATTGATAAACAGGCTCACACGATGGATTTTGAACGCTCCGTATGGGATGCAATTGAATTCGATCAAACGGTTGGTCAGGTTAAGGAATATGCGAAGAAACACCCGGATACGCTCGTTATCGTCACATCCGACCACGGTCATTCCCTTACTCTAAACGGAACGTATAACACGGAAGCCGCCAAAGGTAAATCGGGTGACGAACTCCGTGAATTGATCGGCACATATGCTGATTCCAAGTTCCCGACGTATGTGGATGCAAACGGTGATGGATTCCCGGACAATCCGGATTCCGAGTGGAAGATCGCTGTTGGCTGGGGCAATATGCCGGATAACAATGAGGATTATCTCGCTAATCCGGTGCCAATCAGTCCTACCATCCAGGACCCTAACGTCAAAGACAAGGCATGGTATATCGCTAACCCGGACAAAGACCCGGACGGTGTTCACTACACGGGTAACCTGCCTCATGATGAAGGCCAGGAAGTCCACACATTCGACGATGTGCCAATCAACGCCTCGGGACCAGGGTCCCACCTGTTCTCCGGCTATCTCGATAATACGGATGTGTTCCGTAAGATGGTAACTGCATTGAAGTTGGATGCGGCCAAGTAGAATAAAGGTTGAACTAACAAAAAGAGTATCCTAGCTCATGCTCAGGCATGGCAGGATACTCTTTTTTCATGATTTTATGGATGATGAGGATTAGCTGGCACGTTAGCTAAGCAATTACCCCTCTACTGCTTTTATTTTATTTCTGATGCCATCGCATTCTCTATAGGATCACTACGTTCCCATTAACGGTGTCCCAGCGCCAAGGCGTGTCTTCCTCTTCGCCTATCTGAAGACCACCAATCCAGGAAGTATAAGAAGTATCATGTCTTAATAGTGCCCAGTCTACTTCTCCATTCAGCACCTGAATACCGAGTTCGGTCAAAGACAAGACAGCGTGACGAAATTCATCATGATGCTGCTGGAAGTTAGGAAAAGCTTGTACACCGCTTAATTGAAGTAAAGCATGTGGTTCCTCTGTCATTCTATTCAGATGAGCCCAGTACTCCAGATCACCCATTCCCAAGATATGCAATTGGTCTCCAACATGCTTGAACAATGGATAAGGACTATTCACGCCCTCTCTTATAGCCTCCAGTGTCGATTGCTCAATTATGCCCAGTCCGTTCGATACAGAAGGCAGACGGGACAGGTGGACCTTGAATGCAGCATGTGCAAAAGGGAGCACCGATGTATTTTTTAGCAAGTAGTCCCTGTGATCCTGAATGTCAGATGATGCATACGCTGCCCAAAACTCGCTGCCAGCCTGGATTTCCTCCACCCCCATCACGTGCCAGGTACCTGATAAACGTCCAATCTGTGAGGGTGTGAGTTGCCCAAGTCCCCGAAAATGTTCTATGTCTGGATAGTTATCGATGCATAACAGATTCAGCTTTGTATTCTTCAGGTCCTGTTCCCTGAAATAGTGCAGCAAATACGATAGCATTGCCTGATCATAGAGGTCATACTCAAACCACAGGACGATCTCTTCGTGCTGATGGAATGACTTTAGTGTCTGCTCAAGTTCCTTGATTTTCAAGTATTCAGTCTGTGGAATACCCAAGTGATGCTCCAAATATTGTGCTCGTTCACTTCGATCCTTCTCATTCCTCATATTTCTTGTTATCGGTCCAAATGTATAAAGCTCTCGCCAGACCAAAATTTCACCTTGAATCCCGCTTTGTCTTAATCGATCTGCCGCATGGTCACCATTCATAATGTGAAGCATTCCTTTTCCTCCTTCGTATAGATCACTAAATACTGAAATCACATCCGCCACAGGCAATGAACGTCTGAGCCTGGATCTGGCATCATACAACCGTTTCTTCAGAGCCGGAACATTAACCCCGAGAAATTCCGACATTTCCTTGAGCGAGTAGCCCTGAAAATAAAACAGTTCAACAGCAAGCTGCATGGAAGTTGGCAAATTGGAAATCGAATCTCGCAGGAGGCGATGCACCTCTCCTTTCAAAGCCTGTTCTTCAGGATTATGAGCCAGATTCTCTTCCTGAATTACATCCTCAATCTCCAGGACCGGGACGGTGCCATGCTGCTTACGCCTCATTAGACGGTAACACTGTCTCTCCACGATGACTTTGAACCATCCGGGAAAAGCATCAGGGTTGTCCAGTTTGGACAAATTTGCAAAGGCCTCCGTGAATGCCTCTTGTACCACATCTTCGGCCAGGAACGTATCCCCTAATTTTTGATAAGCAACAGCCAGTGCCATCCCGCTAAATTGCGTCACCAGTTGCTCATAAGCCTCGGCTTGCCCCTGGAGTGCTCCATCGATCCATGTCTTCAATATGTTTTGCTCCTTCCTGTGCGCTTGCTGCTTGATGTATTTATCTTTAAGTGCCCTGATTGGAGGAAAAGGTTACTTCTGCTTATGCTTTAATTTTTTATTTGTTTATGCTTTATATCATAATATAGGAAAAGCTGCCCCGTTTGCGTAATTATAAACGCATGCGAGACAGCCTGAGTATTACCGTATTATAATTATGTTCTTTTTTCTCTACAGATTAACGTCTGCTCGGTTGTTGCGGATAGTTCCCGATCACACCTGGATATTGATACAACAACGGCTCATCGAATGTAGCATAGTCGAAATTGACCATCAGAAGCATGATCCGTTTTCCGCTGTTCGGGTCACTGATGATGATATGGTCACGACCAGCAGCTTCCAGAATGCCTTGGAAAATGCGGGCATTCCATTCTTTGTTGCCTTCGTATGTCATGTAGAATGTTCCACATTTCCCCAGGTTAAGCCGTAAAATATTTTCAATGTAGGATTGTTCAAACTGTGGCGCAGTAGTGGTTACCACTCCACCCGTAGGTGTCATTGGAGCACCGCTTGATACGAGCGGAGGTACGCTTGTGGAACTAGGTGAAACCATGCCTGGTGTTGGGGACATCATTGGCATACCGTTACCGATTTTATATGATGTTCCTTGGACTTGCGAATTGGCCTGTTGGCCCATAACTTGTGTCGGTTGATACGGCTGGTTAATCATAATGATTCCTCCCAAAATTTAATATACGGTTGGACAGTCTTCGCCTGTCGGACTGAAGAAACAATGCGCCTTGAAACGGCCTGTATTTTGCTGGTTATACCAGGTTGGTGGACATTCCCCCACCGGACGGAAAAACCACAGGGAGTTGCTGGCTGGCCAGAAGCGTTCGCCGTTAATGACACGCTGTGCCAAGCGTATTTCCGATGATCTTGCCCGTTGGTAGAAGTACCCTTTTTGCGTAGACTCGAAGCCACCCGGATTCTGAAACACCATTCGATTAATGTCCCGAATATCACCGAAATCCAAGCAATCGCCGAGCACCCGGTTTACACCCACATTGCCTACAAGCAGCATGCCTTGTTCGCCGTCACCTTCAGCCTCCGCTCTCATCAGTCTAGCGAGCAGCTTGACGTCTTCCGAGTTGGCTTTAATAACAGCCATATCCTGTTTCCTCCCTTGTTGAACCTCTTCATCACCGTATATCGTATTGTGCAGATGCCCATTCGGTGACACGATTTTATTTTTTTACCATAAAAAAAAACCGGAACCTCACCCTAAGTGAAGTCCCGAGACATAACATTTCCTATATAACCTGCCTATTCAGGGCTTGGCTTGAATCCAGTAATCGTAAGCATGGACGATATTGCCTTTGTAGGCTTTATACTCACTTAACAGATCTGGAAGCAGTGCCAGCTGGCGTT
Organism: Paenibacillus taichungensis; assembly: GCF_050994985.1. Classification (NCBI taxonomy): domain Bacteria; kingdom Bacillati; phylum Bacillota; class Bacilli; order Caryophanales; family Paenibacillaceae; genus Paenibacillus; species Paenibacillus taichungensis. The sequence continues at coordinate 2,618,430 of NZ_CP194720.1, forward strand.
CCATCTCCGCTGCTCCCTTATCATAAAATGAAATATGTTTACCTTCAAAATTCTCTTTCATCTCCACCGAGATCAGGAGTGGTTTACCCAAACGATCCGCAATTTTCATTTCCTGACTGACGACGTCGGCAATTCCATTGGAGCCTTCAGCAATGTTGCGGAATGCCATTAGAGATATGTGGTCCAGTGTTGAGATCATGTATTCACTGACAGTCATGTCTCTTCCCGGTAACGGGAACGTATCGAGCCAAACAGCCAGATCAGCACTCGTTTCCAGATCACTGTCCTTTTTCGTCTCTTCATGGAAATAAGCAATATTGGCAGCCCATTCGGTCAGCAGCGTATCCCGATCATTTTCCCATTCAGGTAAGGTGTACGGTTCAATATCCAGATGGATTCCCTTAAAACGTTCATCCGGTTCGGATTCGGCATTATAATTTTTCACGTAATCGATCAAGCGCTGTATCCGTGGCCGATTTTCCTTTTTACCCCAAATTGGATGACCGCCCATCGCATGAACCTCAATACCTTGAGCCTGAGCACGTTTCACAAAACTGCGATAACTGGAGTACGGTTGATCCAAATCAAGCCGGACGTATAACCAATTAATGTTTTGCGCTTTGGCGAACTCCAGAATGTGATCTCCACCGTCATTCGTAACCTGAGAAGCCTGCCAGATATAGGTTCCTCGGATTTCAGGTTGATTGGATGGATTCTCTGGTAATGGTACTTCCCCTGGCTCCAGCTGCCCCCAGTACACGATGTCATGCACAGCCGAACCTGCATAGGAAGCATGATCTGTGAATGCAGATGCCACTTCACTTAAGACACTCTCCAATTGCGCCGCACCTTTGCCAGCAAAAGTCGTGAACTCTTCCCCAGGCATCGGCTTGGTATTTACGCCAACGGTAATCGAACCACTTCTGGCGTCAGCCCATATCATTTCTTGTTCTACCAAACGTATAATGCCATTGTTTCCTTGCGCGCTGTCACGGTAAGCGAGCAGTGTAATATTATCAAATTGTCCGATAAACCAGTGTGACAACGACTCGTTATCCGCATCGTCAGTAGTTCTGCTACCTGTCACCGTGTATGAATCCAGCCAAAAAGGCAAGTCGACATTCACTTCAACCGCCCCATTCTGTTTCACCTGTTCCAGCAAGAGCTTCATATTAACAACCCAGGACTGGACGAGCGGCTTGGCATCTTCATTCCACTGTGGCAATACATACGGTTTGATATCCAGGTGAATGGCGTCAAAACGCTCTTCCGGCTTTGCAGCCAGGTTATAATTGCTCACCCAGGACGCCAGTTTGAGCATTGGACCTTCACGACCACTCACTGCCCATGAAGGATCTCCGCCAAGAGCTTCAACTGCGATTCCTGCCTTGCTGGCTTTGGATATAAACGTATGATAGACCTCTTCTGACAGATTCATATCCACATTCACATAAAGTCTGTTAATCTTATGTTTAGCCGCATTGTCCAGCAGCTCATTTCCTCCATCACTGACAGACTTGGCCTGCCATACCCAGGCTGCTCGTATATCTGCGTCAGCTTCAGCAGTAGATTCAAAGCCTGTCATTATAATCCCTCCAATCAGCAGTAATAGCCAAAACACTTTCCGGGATGAGTTCCCGAACATATTCTCCCTCCATTCCTGTACTGTGGTAAAATCACATTTATTATAGCAACCGAGTTACCAAAAACAAATAAGCCCAAGTGCTTAACTTGGGCTTATTTCTGCTATGTTTTCAAAAGTTTACAATTGACCGGAGAAATCCCGGTACTAGTCCTCATATATCATTTTTCGGGTCATGCCCCCATCAATAATCAGGTTGGTCCCTGTGACAAAGGTATTGCTCGGATCGGACAAATACAAACAAGCACGGGAGATATCCGAAGGAACACCTACACGTCCTGCTGGGTGCTGTTCATGGTCCTCTAGCTTCAATTTTTCAACATTGCCTGTCTCAATCCATCCCGGACTGATACAATTGACCCGAATTTTGTCCTTACCCAAGGAGACCGCCATCGCATGTGTCAACGCCACGATAGCTCCCTTGGATGCAGCATAGGCCTCTGTTTCTGGCTCTGACATAAACGCACGTGTTGAGGCCATGTTTACAATCGCTCCACCATTTTCGTTGTGCTTCATATGTTTGGCCGCTTCCCGGCTTGCGAGAAAGCAACTTCGCACATTGGTATTGAGTATATCGTCCCACTCTTCCAGCGTTAGCTCATAGGGAGATTTCCATCTGGAGACACCCGCATTGTTTATGAGCACATCAATTTGTTTGAATTCTTCCATTGTCGTTTGAATGAGGTTCGTTATATCCTTCTCTTGACGTACATCGCATTGGACAAAGATGGCTTCTCCGCCTTCATTGCGAATCGAAGCAGCAGCAGCAGCCCCTTCCGCTTCCTCATAGTCTGCAAGTACGACTTTAGCCCCTGCAACCGCATAGGCCTCAGCAACACTTCGACCGATTCCTTTGGCTGCTCCCGTCACAACCACGACTTGATCTGTAAATGACATCATCATTTCCTCCTCTATTGGGATGGTCCATTCATCATATAAGTCTACATCAACTCACCGAATATGGACCATAAATTGAATAAAGTCTCTTCTTATATAGAAACCCGTTAGCCCCATTAAGAAACGCTTGTCCGTAAAAGAAATTAAAAAAAGCTTACGCCACTATGGCGCAAGCCAGCCGGTTTATCCGCGTACACGCTCTGAATACAAACGATTGTAGCGTTCAAAGCCTACATAACGCGTTCCCTTGAAAGAGAGTCGACCTTCATCTCCCTCGGCGCACAAACCGTACTCATCACCATTCACTTTGAATTCGAGACGATCCCCGCTCTCCACTTCAAAAGTGATGTAATAAAGCGTACGGGCTGTACTTCCTGGTTCGGAGTGCGACTGACTCATCTGTATTCTTCTGCTGGTAATACGTGAAGGTACAGTAAGCAGAGGCTCTGAGTTATTACGCCCCCATCTCCACACTTCTTTCCCTACCGACAGAAGAACAATACCTATAATCAGGACAAATACTACCGGAAAGACGGTTCCAAAAAAATCAAACATCCAGGATGATTCAATGCCCATGTCTCTCCCCTCCGTTCATCAAACCTAGGACAGCCGGAGTCTTGACCCGTCTCCTGTAATATATATGCACGTTAACACGGAACTTGTTATTCGGATCCAAATCCAATATGTCGAAGGGAAAAACCTCCGACTGCACCTGTAGCGCCAGTAACACCAGTCGGATCCGTTGAACCTGCTACGCCAGCTCTACTCCCGTTACTCCAGACGCCTATCGGCCTGCATGGTCTTGCTTCGCCTTGAGGGCCTACTGCTCCCGCTGGACCTTATGATCCTGGAATGCCCTCTACACCTAGTATTCCTTGGATCGCCTGTAAGCCTTGGGGACCATTTTCTCATCTGGACAACTCAATCAAGACATCTCCCTATAAATATAGTTTAATGTACGTGTGTAGTTAGATGGAGGTATGGACAAAACAACTATTATTAATCTATTTCCAACAAAGAAAGGCTACTGACATGGTAGGTTAGCTCATTAGGGGTACTAAAACACAAACAAAAAAACGCTGATAGCGTTATGCTGTCAGCGCCTTTTTTGTTTTCTACACTTTAAGCGTACATCAGATCCATATATCCGCGTGTTACTTCTCCACCATCCGTCTGCTCAGGCTCATCTGCCTGTGCGTACTTCGCCATGCAGGCTTTGACTTCTTCCTCAGTAGTGCAACGGTTGGCATCATCACATGTGTAGCATAATTGGAGCATATATCTGGTTAACTCGTCCGCCTGCGTGAATTGAGCTTGTTCATTCGTTCTCATGTTCATCACTCCCATCTCTTCTTGAATTCAATATAACATCATTTGAAGGGATTTATTGTGATTTAATTCACAAAGTAATTAAAATGAAAAGAAACCCGGAGGTTCCTCTTCTAAACACGTTCTATTCAACCACAATTATAGTACTTTCCAACGCACACCGCCGTCTACGGTTTGCAGCAACAGTGATCTTTTGGCATCTGTATTTTCGACCAAAATCCAGCCTAGTTTTGAAGAAACCATTTGGAGCTTGACGATCTCAGGGTACTCTTTAAGAATGTTTTCCAATACTTCACTTGTAGGAAGTGCTTTCCAAGTCTTGCCGGCATCTTTGGTGTAATAAGTCTTGCCTTTCTGCATGACCCAGCCTTCCAAAGAATTCAGAAATGTGGGAGTCAGACCGCGATTGATTCCGGTTTGTTTATTCAGACTAAACGTTGATAACTGCCAACTCTCTCCACCATTGGTTGTGAAAAATCCGTTGAATTTGGTGCTCTCCCCCTGAGAACAGGATATCGACATCCAAGCTGTTTTAGCTTCCCGTCCAAAAAATTGTGGCGAGCTGATGTTAAAATTACCACACCCGTTAAATTTGTTTCGGTCAAAGAATGACTGACCCGCCTTCCAATGCTGGCCCCCGTCCGTTGTAACGTACAATTTCGGCGTACCGAACTCTAGAGCGGTCAAGAACCCGTGATCCGAGTCCGAGAAAGTCATCCCAGTTGAATAACCCCGTGTGGGGATCTCTGCAGATGCTGGTTTGCCGTCCTCATCACTGGAGGTCATCTGATTCCAGGTAATACCGCCATCTTCGGTAAGATACAGTTTCTTGTCTTGCTTGCCAATGGAAGTATCCACTGTTGTCAGTATCCAGCCTTTTTCAGGAGAAACAAATGTGATGGCCGTCACCTTATCCGTTTTGGACAAAGAGGACAGGCTCCAGCTAGCTCCTCCGTTGTTCGTGCGCAGCACCATCGTATCTGTTCCGCCCATTCCTTCACGAACGATCCATCCATGTGTACTATCTACAAAATAAATGCTTTGTCCATATTGCGGATTAGCCGGAAACTGAACATTTTCCGAAGGTGAGATATTGGTCCAGGTACTTCCCTGATCCTGAGTATAATACAAACGCAGGGCGTTCCGCGTCACTCCCCATGCTAATCCACCGTTACCGTTAAGCAGCTGAAAATCGGTTAAACGGGTCTGAATTTGATATTTGGCTGTATCCGCAGCTTGTGTACTGTTTGCGGGGGGAACAACGGTTAAAGTCTGGCCCATATTCCCGTTATCTTCTTGCTCCTGCGGCGGTTCTGCCACCGGGGTCTCTCCCGAATCGGTGCAAGCCGCCAGCAGAGCAGCTATACCGATAGACAGCAATGCTGTCTGCGCTATTTTGATCCATTGCGAACGCAAGTGGTTTCCACCTCTCTCATCCAATAAGCAGGCGCGCATGCCTGTCCATTCATGTTGTTTTTACGATTCATCTGAATCCACTGCTCCTATTCTACCACAAACGATGTCGAAAAGGTTCATCTCCACTCTCTGGAAGCAGACAGCGATCTTTTTGCTGCATCTGTTTCTTCTTTAAAACATAAACCAGGTTTTCGACGAAATCTTCTGCAAAAAGACATGAAATGTGAAAAAGTTTATAGACATGGCTCGCTTTTCGAACGCTTATCCCTTAATATGGATGGAAGTATACCCCAAAAAGGAGAGGATATGAAAATGGTAAACAGTGCAGCGCTCAAACCAAGTCGTGTCGTTATTGTAGGCATGGGTGCGGTGGGAACAACAACGGGATACACGCTGATGTTAAGACAGCGTTCGTCCGAGTTGGTATTTGTGGATGTGAATCATGATAAGGCTACCGGCGAAATGCTGGATATGAATCACGGTCTCCCATTTACTGGGGGCGTTAAAGTATGGGCAGGCGATTACTCCGACTGCAAAGACGCAGACATCATTATTATTACTGCGGGTGCTTCCCAAAAACCAGGAGAGACTCGCATTGATTTGCTGAAGAAAAATGCAAGCATTTTCAAAGAGATCATTGAACGTATTACTGAAGTTAATTCCCATGGTATTCTTTTGATTGCAACGAATCCTGTAGATATTTTGTCCTATACTTCTTGGAAACAAAGCGGTTGGCCCGCTTCGCGCGTGATTGGTTCTGGTACGTTGCTGGACAGCGCACGTTTCCGTTACCTTATTGGTAAAAACAAAGGAATTGATCCACGCAGTATTCACGCTCATATTATCGGGGAGCATGGCGATTCCGAAGTACCGGTGTGGAGCCTCGCCAACGTTGCTGGAACGAATCTGGATCTGGATGAAGAAACACAACAGGATATCTTTGATCGGACCAAAAATGCGGCTTATGAGATTATTAATGCCAAAGGAGCCACTTCCTATGCAATTGCGCTGGCTTTGGACCGTATTGTGGCTGCCATTCTGGGCAATGAAGGCTCCGTACTGAACGTTTCCACATTGCTGGAAGATTACAATGGCGTATCCGATGTATATCTGGGTGTTCCATGTGTAGTTGATCGCAACGGTGTGCGCGAGATTCTTCCACTTCCTTTGAATGAGACAGAGAAAGTCGCTTTCCAAGCCTCTGCCAACAAATTGAAGGAACAGATTGCCGGACTGGAGTAAATCCAAATCGGGCGTTTGACTAATCACGTTATTTTATCATGAGCAATATCGTTAAGATTGTATAACTAGAGGATCACCTGTATCTTCGTTATGAGGATGCGAGTGGTCCTTTGGTCTTATTATAAATAAGTATTAATAGTAGCCTCCAAACTGAGCTAGCATAGCTTACACTATTGTATATCTTTAAGTTTCAATTGAAGGTCAATCTCTGGCTAGTATATCACCCTATTTCATATGGAAAAGAAAAGTATACATTGATTTCGAATTTAAGTTAACATAATAATTATTCCGTTTACATATACAGCTTAATTATTTTATTGTTTCTGATCACCTCTCATATTTCCATTAAATGTATTAATACTCCTCTACCATAAAATCACAAAAAAACCTGTCACGTAGACAGGCTTCTCTATCATTACTTTCTTCTATTATATAAACGAAGCTTTTCTCTTACATATCAGCCGCAAACGCAGGAAGTTTGACATCCAGCAAGGCCATCGCTTCTTCCTTCTCGCGGCTGGTTACGTGGGTGTACACTGTGGTGGTTTGAATGGAGGAGTGACCCAACAGCTCCTGAACCGTTCGCAGATCTGCTCCGCGTCTAAGCATCATGGTCGCAAATGAGTGACGCAGTTTATGACTGGAATAGTTCACACGCTGATTGGAGGATGATTCCTGCTGAAAGCGTTCAAAAGTTTCGGTTGATATAAGCTGAATACTGCGTATCGACAATCGTTTCCCCTTTTGCGAGACGAATAATGCCTCTTCTTTCGCCCGCCATGGATCCAGCCGCTCCTGAAGAGCCTGGGATAACAGTTCGGCAACGGTCTCAGGCACAGGCAATGTACGCCATTTCCGGCCCTTACCGAATACATCCAGTGAGCGCCGTTCCGCATTATAATCTTTGCAGTTCAAGGCATGCACCTCTCCGACCCGCAATCCCATGTATCCCATGAGTAGAAAAATAGCCAGGTTTCGTGTACGGTACTTACCCTCAACCGATTGCAAAAATCGTTCCAAACCGCTTTCATCAAGGAAGACGGGGGCCCGATTTTGCTCGGTTTTGGATTTTTTGATTCCGAAAGCTGGGTTATTGGTCACCAATTCAAGCTCAATCAATGACTTATAAAAACAGTTCACCGCTGCGTGTTTCCGATTTCGTGTCGAGTCACTGACCCCTCTTTCTCGAGCTCGGGACAAGAAGGATAACACATGAAGTTTTTTGACCTGCTCCAGTGACTTTCCATGAATAGAGACGAGAAATTCAGCAACGTCACCTGTGTATGATTTTACCGTATGTCCCGTGTAGCCCGCATCTTTCATCCATATATGAAAAGCTTCAAGCTCATCGGCGTATTGCTCCTGAATTTCTTCGGTCATCATCTGTGTTCGTCACCACACTTCTATTTATTAATCTACAATTACAACATCGATTAGTGGAATGATCGCTTCGGGTTGTCCCTCACTGCGGGTGAGTACAAATGAAGGTAGTGGATTTTCGTGCAGTCCATTCACTGATTCACAGACCTGAACATACAAGTCCATACGCAGCGTCTCACCTTCACCCGCAACATCAATTACAGGCCATGCTTTCTCTGCACAAGATGGCCAGTAGGCCAATTCGTTTACCGGCACGATACTTAATTGTTTAATTCCAGGATGCACACGGTATATTCCCGTAGTCTGAGGTTCATCACCCAGCTTGTCTACCGAAAGTAAAGTTCTCGAATGTTCATCCGGAGCCGAATATATCGAATAACACCATGGTGTTACTCCCCAGGCAATCGCCATGAGACCTTCCTCCAGCAAGGTGTCCGAAAGGTCACCCTCACTGAATTGTTCAATCAGATTATGGTTTCCAGAACCGATCAGATCTTCTACACGTTTCGCCATACGAGGCAAATCTGCGAGAATAAAGCCACCACTGCCGTAGGAGTCAAACACATGATTATCCCGTGTCCATACCTTCTCGGGTACAGCGTTCATCTGCACAGCTTCGGCTGGAAACAGACATATCGCTACAGTTACAACCTGAGCATATTTCACCATGGCGTGCTGCTCGGGCTCCAGTGGTCCTTCTGCGATGCGGGGTGTTTTCACGTGCAGTGAAATTCGCAGCTCGTACTCCCCTTCTGCAAATTCTCCCAAATCCAATACGATCGGATGATCTATTCCTTCAATGAGAGTGAGTGAGCATGTACTGTCTGGTCGCAGATCAACTGTATATTGTGCAAATCCCAACTCCTCCCCATATATGATAATTGTATCTTGCCGATCCGGCGGTGTATCCATATGCCGCGCAACAACCGATACTTTGCGTCCATCCTTCAAAAGGCGCTGTGGATCAATGTCCAATTGAAATTCGTTTGTGTCTTCTGGATGTGAAAGGATTAGCTTCGCCTCGGCAAGTACGGCTGAGTCAGCCAACGCAAAACCGAAATTCGAATTTTGGTGATGTTGATTGGTATGTAATGGTGTGTTCATGATACATCCCCTCTCCTATGTCTGATGGCATGTCACACCCCCAAATATATGTCATATTTGCCCTGACCGCAACCCCGGCTCCGCTCAAATGGATAGATATATTACTTATTAGAGACCCAAATATAACCTTAAATATCAGCATTTTTTTCATAACACACGAACTGCTCGCACAAAAAAAAGCCCCATACCCCGCCGTTTTGGCGATACGGTATGAGACAGTTGAGTTGACTCTATTAACGTATAGTTTCAGTGTGACAAATTAATTTACTAATCTTTCACGATATCTCTACAATGTATGAATCAGCTATGACAGCTATTTCCCATTTGTTCTTTTGAACGAGTCCGATATACGCCGTGCCGGATTCAAATGACTGTGATGACGACCGTAGGCAAAGTAGATGATTAAACCAATAATCAACCAACCGAAGAACGTAATCCAAGTCAGAGCCGCAAGACGTGTCATGAGATACATACAGCCAACAGCACTTAGAATAGGAATCAGTGGAACCAAAGGCACGCGGAATCCCCTTTTCAGTTCCGGGTTGTTTTTCCGCAATACGATAATCCCCAGACTCACAACCGCGAAAGCGAACAGTGTTCCGATGTTGGTCAACTCTGCCAGATGGCCAAGTGAGATGAATCCCGAGAATAAAGCGACGATGATCCCAGCAACCCAAGTGCCGGTAGCAGGTGTTTGGCTTTTGCCACTGACTTTGGAGAAAACCGGAGACAACAGTCCGTCCCGTGACATGGAATAAAGCAAACGTGTCTGACCATACATCATAACAAGTAATACAGTGGTAATCCCTGTAATCGCTCCAAGCGAAACAATCCAGGACAATCCTTTCAACTGCACAAATTCAAAAGCAAAGGCAACTGGATCACTCACATTCAGCATGTGATAAGGTACAATCCCTGTCAGGATCAAGGATACAACGATGTAAAGCACGGTACAGATCGCAAGAGATGCAATGATACCAATTGGCAAGTCCCGTTGAGGACGTTTCACTTCTTCCGCAGCCGTAGAGACAGCATCGAACCCAATGTAAGCAAAAAATACCGTTGCCGCCCCTGCGGTTACCCCGGAGATACCAAATGGAAGGAATGGTTGCCAGTTATCCGGCTGCACATAGAACACACCCACACCGATGAAGATCAGAACTACGATAATTTTAATCGCTACCATAATTCCGTTGGCACGAGCAGCCTCTTTCACCCCTCGGGTGAGCAGGAACGTAATGATTAACGTGATCGCTGCTGCGGTGATATCAAAATAGGTTCCCTTTTCAGGACTAAATGCACTGGTGAGCGCATGGGGTAATTGCAATCCGAATCCGGACAATAACGTTTGAAAATATCCAGACCAACCGCTAGCAACAGCGGCACTCGCAAATCCATACTCCAGAATAAGATCCCATCCTAGAATCCAGGCAATGACTTCGCCAAAAGCGGTATAGCTATATGTATACGCACTTCCTGAAGCAGGCACACTGGATGCAAACTCCGAGTAACACAAAGCAGCGAAGGCGCAGATAATACCTGCCAGCAGAAAAGACAGTACCAAACCGGGGCCTGCATATTTTGCGGCAGCAACGCCTGTGAGTACAAAGATACCCGTACCGATAATCGCACCTACCCCAAGAGTCATCAGATCCAATGGGCCAAGCACCCTTTTCAACATATTGCTTTCGTTATTTCCGGTGGCAATCGGCTTTTTTCTAAACAGGGAAGATCGATTCTGGTTTTGGTTCATACACAGTTTCCTCTCGTATTGAAAATGATGATTGTGTCTCTATACTTCAAATATTTGTTTGGTTCATCTGTTCTATGAAAAATCCCTTTGTTCTATCTTACTGACCAACTACAAAAATCTATCGATTTCTACACTTTGTCGCGTTGCTTTGTTAAATTTATTTTGGGATGATGGTATATTCTGTCCATTCCAGACGAAAATTATCATGATCTGTTGGGCAGGGGTGAATATGAAAATCGTTTTAAAACAAAACTGCGTATAATTTATATTATGCGCAGTTTTTTAACAGCTTTTTTCTTCAACAAAGCATTATAAACTCGTTGTTACATGCAACCATGCCAATACAGTGCCTTTTCGCCTCTTTTTGTGGTTTATTCCTTGCTCCACCTGTCATCTTGCACGATAATCAGGTACGCTAAAGAGCCGCATACCCTTATGCGGCCCCTCACTTGTAATGCTATTAAATGTATAAGCCAGATGAAAACTCTCTCTTTTCATTCCAGAAGAGAATCAACTTTCACTCACATGGATTGTCTAACTTATGAAAATACAATTCGTTCTGCATCCGACATCCGATATTGAGATAGCAGATATTCCTTGCTGTCCAAAGCCTTCCGCCGGACCTCGTTCAGATCGACATGCAGCAGCTTGCCTCCGCGCTTCACCGGACGACCTGCTACAAACACAGTATCCACATTGGATGGGTTGGCAAATTGAACGACGGCTCCAACCGGATCATGCACCGGGAACAAGTTAAGGTCGGTGGTTCGGATCATAATCAGATCGGCTTCTTTACCTGGCGTAAGTGTGCCAACCTTCCGCTCAAGTCCCAGAGCCTTCGCTCCAGCAGAAGTTGCAAATCTCAGCACTTGACTGGATTGCAGATTAAGCTCACCAGGCATTTCACCATGGAGCAAAAGTTGTTCATTTTCACGGGAACGTTCAGCTTGAAGCGCAAATTTCATCTGGGAGAACATATCCCCACCTGTTGATGTTACAACATCGACTCCGAGCGTTGGGGTTCCACCATTTTCAAGGAAGTACCCCGTTGCCGGATACCCGTGCCCCATCATCATCTCTACTTCCGGTGTGACGGACAGTGATGCGCCGCTATCGGCCAACATTTTATATTCATCCGTATCCATTGTATTTCCGTGTACGACGTTCAGACCTGGGCTCAGTAAACCAGCCTCATACATTTTACTTATCGAACGATCTACAGACCCCCAGCTTCCAAAGCCAACATGCATTGAACATATCGCATCCAGCTCTTGGGCAAGCTGAATTTCCTTCACCGTGGTATCCCAATGGCTAAACTCCGGACCTCGAATAGCAAGACCGAACGTGAGCAGCTGATCCCGTGAAGAAAAATACTGTTCCTTAACTCTTCTCACATCATTCGAATACGTCAGCTTGCTTTCTCTGTTCCAGTAGGGCGTCTCACCTGGTACACCATAAGCGAAAACCGACCGAATACCCGCATCCTGAAGTCCGCGAATCAGTTCATCCGTGTGCTCCGGGGAATAAGGCATACTCCAGTCAAGCACCGTGGTCACTCCTGCATTAAGCGCTTCCAATGAACCCAGCAAATTGGCGATATAGCTGTCTTGTGGCCGGAGTTTACTTCCCATCGCTCCATAGTAGAGATTCTGCAGATAGACCGGCAGTGACCAGTTGGTTCCCGCTGTTTTTACAAGTGACTCCCATACATGCCGGTGCGTATCTACAAGTCCAGGGAGTATGATCATCTCCGATGCATCTATCACTTCCGCTTCAATACAACTCAGATCGGGCTGGATAGCAGTAATAAGAGAATCCTCAATGAGAACGTCCGCCCGTTTATACTGACCCACCGACGAATCCATAGACAATACACAACCATTTTTCAGTAGATAACTTGTCCCCACAAGACACATCTCCAATCATTATTTTTTGTTGGATATACGCTTGAATCCTGGATGTTAATCTCTGATGAAATGACTAGCTGAAATATTTTAAGTATATAACCATTATATAGAAGTGGATAGTAAGATTCAATTTTGGTTTTATACAAATCTTATTGAATATTTCCTGTCTGTTGCAAAGTACAATAAATCACACTTTCCTTGCATATACCCTACTCTTGCTGCTAATCCTTCTTCTGTTTTGCCCGAAACCTTCTAACCTTCATCAGATTACCACACATCTTGTCATCACAATATTTCTGGGTTCTACTACGTGTATCGTCATAGAAAATCCAACGACAATCCGTATTGTCACAGATACGAATTCTTCCCCCATCCCCTTCAACTACAGTGATGGCAAAATCGGCTGCGACCTCTGCCATGACCTGCTGCCATTGAGTTCCTACAGGAATAAGTGAAAGATTCAGTCCCTCATCTCCAGCGTTCAGTCTTCTTATGACTTGACCTTCCTCCATTATGCCGTTAAGCCATTCCTGGTCTTTGTTTGATAATGCATTTCCGTCAGATAAACCAGTTGCAATAGCCTGCAATTCATTTCTGAAGTTTCTCAAAACTCCCTCTTCTTCAGAAGAAGCAGGTACAGATGCATTCAGTTGCCATTGTTTGAGGAATGCCTGCTGCCATTCGGCTTTGCCAAGCCTGTCCTCTGAGCGATTTCCACCACGCCAGTCATGGTAATCACTGTTTACAAAATCAGTCCATAGTCTATCCATACGTACCTCCGCTAAATTGTAACCATCTAAAATTAAAAAGATAGTTACAATTATTCGTGTTTGGGTTATATTAATTGTAACCACATTTAAGCACTTTAGCTAGTTACCATGAATTCATTTTAGGGAGGAAAAATCAATGACTACAACAGCAACAGAACTATTGCTCATTCAGAAAGATGATACCTGGGATCAATGTAACTGGATTGTGCCTTTATCCAAGGCACTCGAAGGACTGACTGCTGAACAGGCAGCCTGGGTTCCATCATCCGGTGGATTAAGCATCTGGCAGTTGGTTAACCATATGTATTACTATAATCATCGCTTGTTGAGTCGTATTCAGGGCAAAACACCCTCCGGTACACCTGCCGAAAACAATGAATCCACCTTTGGAGATCCCGGCGACCCTTCCGATACCACTGGCTGGAGTGCACTTATGCAAAACACAACACAATTAGCCGGACAGCTTCGTGATCAGCTCTCTTCATTAGAAGAATCCGATCTTGAAGCTCCGTACATGGATACGGATGAAAAATGGGCACATGAACTAGCTCGCTGGGTACTACACGATGCGTATCATGCAGGGCAGATTGTATTATTACGCAGACAACAGGGAAGCTGGAATATCATATTCTAAAAAAACACTTGAACTGCTAGCGCTTACAGGAATAAGATGGACTTATTAATGTTACAGCTTGTTCAACACAATATAATTGAATAGGATCTTCGGGGTAGGGTGCAATTCCCAACCGGCGGTGATGTTCTTCGGAACCAGCCCGCGACTCGCTGTTTGACCCGATGTAGGGATTCAGCGACTGACTTGGTGTGACTCCAAGGCCGACGGTACAGTCCGGATGAGAGAAGATCAACACATTGACATGCCGTTACGGAAAGGCTTATTTTCGTACGACATGTTAATGATTGAGCCCCCGTTTATTTGGTGTATACCAAAACGGGGGCTTTTGTCGATTTTGCCAACTGAAGATTCCGTGTTCTGACGAAGGAGTCCTGAATATGGAAAAGACCCAATCTGCATCAACAGTTTACCACAAGGAACGAAGTAATACCGGATTCTGGCTCGTCGTGCTCGGCGCCGCCCTTTGGGGTGTAGATCCACTGTTCCGTATTATTTTGCTCAAAACGATGACCTCCACTCAGATTGTACTGGTGGAACATATTATTGTCAGCCTTGTGGCAATTCCCGTCTTGTGGAAGTTCCGGGCCGATTTGAAAAACCTGCGTGCACGCCACTGGATAGCCGTGATATTTATCTCCTGGGGAGGATCTGCTCTCGCCACGGTATTGTTCACTCTGGCACTTACGCATAACGATCCCAACACTGTTTTGTTACTGCAAAAGATGCAGCCGCTATTTGCGATTGTTCTGGCTAAGCTGCTGCTGAAAGAAACATTGCCTCGCCGCTTCGGTGGACTGTTTATCATTGCACTTGCAGGAACATACCTGCTCACTTTCGGATTTACCCTTCCCCTTGGCAACTGGGACAATTGGGTTCATGCAGGCAGCCTGTTATCACTGGGTGCAGCTGCGTTGTGGGGCGGTTCAACGGTTATGGGGCGGCTGATGCTGGGGCAAACCCGTTATGAAACGGTCACCTCTCTGCGCTTTGTCGTAGCCTTGCCGCTACTGATCTTTATGACGTGGAACGAAGGTGCTGCCTGGACATTCCCTTCCGCTACAGGTGAACAGGCGGCTGTAGCACTTAATATTCTGGGCCAGGCTTTACTGCCAGGCTTACTGAGTCTTCTCTTATATTACAAAGGGCTCTCTTCCACCAAGGCCTCAGTCGCAACGCTTGCAGAACTGAGCTTCCCGATGGCCGGTGTACTGGTAAACTGGATTGCATTCCGTACATTAATTACATGGGAGCAACTGGTGGGCTTCATCCTCATCTGGATTGCCCTATTCGCCATCTCCAAACAGCAAGAACGATCAGCGACTCCGGCTGACGGTGCACCAAAACTTCGTACGAATTGAATTTTATATAAAAGCAAATCAATTAAGGCACTGGACATCCTTTGAGATGTTCAGTGCCTTTTGTCTTTTCGCTATTCCGGTGGTACGATGACTTATGGAATAGTAGATTAAGTCAATTTAGAGAGGAACGATCATCATGTCTTCATCTTCATCATTTTCATATACATCTTACGATGCCATAGGTTTGGCTGAACTGGTTCGCGCACGGGAGATATCCCCTGTCGAATTGCTGGAAGCGGCGTATGCACGCCTCGAAGAAGTGAACCCGCAGCTTAATGCAGTCATTCGTACATATGAAACACGTGCACGTCAGGAAGCGAGTATAGTTCGTCCGGGAGAGCAGCCCTTTGCCGGCGTGCCCTTGTTATTGAAAGATATCTCTCAATCCCTGGAAGGTGAAATTCTCACCTCGGGTTCTCTTCTTCTCAGTGAGCATCGCGCGCAGCGGAATTCTAATTTCGTTTCCCATTTGCGCGATGCAGGCTTCATTATCATTGGACATACCAATACACCGGAATTTGGCCTGAAAAATATTACCGAGCCCCGTCTTCACGGACCAAGTCGAAATCCATGGAATACGAATCACTCGCCAGGCGGTTCAAGTGGAGGCGCCGCTGCCGCAGTAGCCTCGGGTATTGTACCCCTTGCGGGAGCCAGTGACGGTGGCGGTTCCATCCGAATCCCTGCTTCATTCAGCGGCCTGTTCGGACTCAAGCCTACACGTGGGCGGACACCTGTTGGACCGGGTGTTGGCCGTCAATGGCAGGGTGCTTCGATTGATTTTGCATTGTCTCGTTCAGTTCGCGACAGCGCTGCTTTGCTTGATACATTGCAAGTGATTCAACCCGAAGCTGCGTTCCATGCTCCCCTCTTTCCGGGCAGCTACTTGGCTGATATGAACTATCCTCATCAACGCAAACTGAAAATTGCGTATACTACGGATTCGCCTGTGGGGACACCTGTCAGCGCGGAAGCCAAAGAATCTGTATACAAGCTCGTCCGCTGGCTGGAAGAACAAGGTCATGAGGTTGAAGAAAAGCTGAGTCCGGTTAATGGAGTCAAATTGATGGAGAACTATTACATGATGAACAGCGGCGAAATGGCGGCGATGATCTCATCGATGGAACGTTCTATGGGCAGAGCATTAACCTCTGCTGATATGGAGATCGAGTCCTGGGTGCTGGCTGAAGCCGGCAAAAAAGTATCCGCTGCCGAATTCGTACATAGTCTGGCCGAATGGGATGTTGCCGCAGCTCAGATGTCCACATTGTTTGAACGCTATGATTTTTATGTCACACCTGTCAATGCTTTTCCAGCACCCAAAATCGGCGAATTGACACCTCATGATGAACAGATTCAGCATCTGATGCGTATTAGCGATTTGGACAAGATCCAGCAGCAGCAGCTGATTTATGAGATGTTTGAGCCAAGTCTTACCTACACTCCGTTCACTCAGCTCGCGAATCTGACGGGTCAACCAGCCATGAGTGTTCCTGTGCATCTGACTCCTGAAGGCCTGCCGATGGGTGTACAGATTATGGCAACGAAAGGCCGTGAAGACTGGTTGCTTCATCTGGCTGGTCAGCTGGAAACATCCGAACTATGGGTCGGCATGAAGGGTAATCCACTGTTTCCAGTATAAAAACAGAATACAACCTACATCATTTTCAATGTGAGCCGTATGTTTGCCAAAGTGCATGAAAGCCATGTCAGCTCCGCATACTGAAAGCAAAAACAGCGGAGGAATGTGACGAATGAATATGAATACAACGGAACGCCATAAGCAGTCTGTTCGTATCCCGGCCAAAACGGGTTATGCCGTTAAGGTAAATAAAGGTTCATTAATTCGGGTGACCGATTTGGAGGGGCAGCAGGTCGTTGATTTTGTTGCATATGATGCTCAAAATGCCAATAATCGACTAGATCCAGGTGTAACGATGGACGTTTTGCGCTCCTACCGGATCAAACCAGGACAATCCGTGTATTCCAATCAATATCAACCATTGCTTAAGATCGTTCGCGACACGGTTGGTGTTCATGATTTCTTCAACTCCGCCTGTCGTCCGGAAATGTATGAAGTATTATATGACAAAAAAGATCATGCCAGCTGCTATCATAACCTAAATCAGGCTCTTGAACCGTTCGGGATTTTGCCACCGGATCAGCATTATCCATTTAATCTGTTTATGAAATCGGTTGTAGATGATCTGGGCAAGATTGATGTCGTAGCTCCTGATTCGCGTGCTGGTGATTATGTGGAGATGGAGGCATTGACCGATCTGGTTGTCGGTTTATCCGCCTGCCCATGTGAAGAAAGCTCATGCAACGGATATCATTGTACAGCTATTCAGCTGGATGTAGAGTCCTTATTAGATTAAGCGACGAACAGCTTGTTCTAATTTGCTCCAGACGGGAATACGATGACTTGTACCCATATGTGTGTGACTTACCGGTACAATTCGTCGAACCCGTTAAGGAGTGAACGCGTATATGTCTGTACTGTTTAGTTATATTATTCTGGGAATCTCACTATCAGCTCCAATTGGTCCGATTAATGCCGCTCAGTTGGATCGCGGAGCCCGCCACGGATTTATGCATGCCTGGATTCTGGGACTGGGAGCCATGTTTGCCGATTTGGTGTACATGCTTCTGATCTACTTTGGAGTTGCTCATTTTCTGGACACGCCGTTCATGCGCTCGTTTCTTTGGTCATTTGGCAGCTTTATTCTGGTGTATACCGGTGTGGAAACACTATCTAAGTTAAAAGATGGCATTCAGGCCTCTTCTACAGCAGAAGCGAGGGTTGGGAAATCTTTTGTTTCTGGCTTTCTCATGGCCCTGTCCAATCCGCTGAATATTTTATTTTGGCTCGGTATTTACGGCTCTATTCTTGCTACAACCGTGAAGCATACTGACACCGCTCATCTGCTAATATACAGTTCTGGTATTTTCATAGGCATCCTTGTCTGGGATGTCATCATGGCTGGCATGGCTAGTCGATTTCATAAACGCAGCAACGAAACCGTTTTGCGCTGGATCTCCATTATCTCGGGGATCTGTCTGATCGGATTTGGCCTGTACTTCGGTTTTGAAGCTGTACGATCTATCTTTTTCTGACATAAAAACTACACTGGACAGTCACCCAACGCCATCCGCATTAATACGTTAACGGTATCATGTGGAATGGAGTTGGGGAATCCATGGCAGAGCTGTACAGTGCCGATGAAATAAATGCATCATTCAAAGGTCTGCCCGAATGGCAGCAGGACGCTTATTCAAAATTTTCCAATATGATTGCAGATGAGGGTAATACGTATCCTTGTGTTCCCGGAAGGATGGGTTTTCTCTCAGGACATTTGAGATACGGATTCACCAGGGATCCGCGTACACAAGCTTCTGCTGAAGACATGGCGGAATTACTTAGTCAATATGGACCCGTTTCCCGGGATACGGGACATTACGCTTCTTTGGTTGTCATTTGCGAGACACCGGATGATTTGAGAAACAACACAACGGTGGAGCAGTATCAGTCCTTGTTCTGGGAGATGCTTAACCGGGTAAGTTCACTCGATACTGCCTCCTGGCCTGAACATATTTCAACTGATCCGCATGAAGCCACATGGGAATTTTGCTTTGGCGGGGAGCCTTACTTTTGTTTCTGTGCCACTCCCGCGCACGAGCTTAGAGCCAGTAGGCACTTCCCTTATCTTATGTTTGCTTTTCAACCAAGGTGGGTGTTTGAATCCATTAATGACAACACACCTCTTGGCCGGAAAATGAAAACCTTGATTCGTAAGCGTTTGGCAGCCTATGATGCCGTTCCGGCTCATCCTTCGCTCATGTGGTATGGGGAGCAGGATAATCTGGAATGGAAACAATACTTCCTGCCCGATGACGAGCAGACCCCTTCCAAATGTCCTTTTTTGCGCATGAAGCAAGCCATTAGCAAATTGACGAAATAGCTGATACCAGTCCACCCATTCAAGGCTTTGATGGCTCAGTAGATGGCGAAGATTGCGGTTTTCGTACTTTGTTTACAATGTAAGTAATCAAGGCTATCAATACAACAAGACCTATACTTGCCAGCAGACCTCTTCTGCTGGCTTTTTCCATAGCCGTGCCAGCTACTGCTGCAAGTATAAGGACCATGGCGATCCACACTTTGATGCGATTCCAACTTGTTGGCTTCATTTTCTTGATATACGTGATGCAAATCAGAAGCCAGGTATACATTAATACCAAGCTACCTGCGGTTGTTACATATTCAAATAGGCTCTTAGGCATCCATAATGCCAGGAGAGTAGAAAGGATTAATCCAGCCGCAGTGCATCCTAATGAATATAGGGGCATGTTCTTTTTTCCCCAAGTCTTCGTAAACATCTTCGGTGCATCTCCGTCCTCACCCAGTTTAACCAACATGGACGTAATCGCATAGATTGAAGCGACCATCGTGGAGAATCCTGCGATTATTAAAATCCCATTGAGAATATGAACCACAACCGTAAATCCAATCGATGACATTGCTTTGACGAGAGGACTCTCGTCTGGTGTTAACTTAGCAGCGGGGACCAGTAGCAGGATCAAGGCAATCGCCACAACATACAGCGTACTGACGGTTAACAACATCACTCTGCCTGACTTCACAGCGTCCTTAGGTTCTTTCAGCTTGGCTGCCATTAAACCCATGACCTCAATCCCGGCAAAGGCAAAAAAGGCATAAATAAACCCAGTCCACACGCCTTTTATTTTGTGAGGGAACCATTCATTCGTTATTTTCTGCGGTGTAATCTTCACATCTAACCAGCCAAGACAAGCCGCAGCTGCAATCGCGATAAAAGCAACCGTTGCAGCTAACTTGATTACGGCGAGCACATTTTCTGTTTGAGTTAGCCCTTTGGCTCCCAATGCGGCGATGAACAATCCAATGCATGCGTATACTGCCACAAACACCCACAATGGAAACTTAGGAAACCAAAATTGAGAGAATAATCCGAGCGCCGTTAATGAACTGCCCATGATCAGCATTTCGGAAGACCAATACATCCATCCGCTTCCGAAACCGGCCCATGGGCCGAACGCTTCCCCGGCATATGTTCGAAAAGCCCCTTCTTTCGGATCTTCTGCCGTCATCTGAGCCAATGCTCCAAATACAAAATAGGTCCCCGCAGCAGCCAGCACCAAAAGTACAAGCACGGATAAACCGGACCAATGAATAGCCAGACTTGTTCCGAGGAAAAATCCGGTCCCTAGCGTACATCCTGCTCCAAATAAGGAAAGACTAATCCAGCTCAGTTTATCTTCTTCTTTTTGATGCACATGGCTTTTCATATGTATCCTCCTTCATGCGTACCCCATTACGGTTTACATATGATGGAGGTTTTATGTCATTAAGGTAAAAAGAAATAAAACTGACTTTTTATTTAGTTTACATAACAATAGTCTTGTTAACTAACTATGTTACTGTTGATTACGTCGATGCTTTTGGGAGTAAAACAGTAGTGACACTTTTAAGCGTCTATAATTAATGAAAACCCTTCGAACTGTAAAAAAAAACAGTTTGAAGGGTTTCTTGTTAGTTTCTGAGAACAAACTCGCGTTTAGTATGGCGGATCTGATCGGTGGATGTTTTTGTCACTAAGAACCTGCTATTCAGGTTCTATTTCTTGCCTAACAACTGTTGAAGCTCATCCAGCTCTATCTTGGCTTCCGGTTGGAAGTCCTCACTTTTTACATATTGTGCAAGGCTGTAAAGTAACTGGCGCCCTTCTGTCTGATTAATCAATTTATCATAATTTAGTGCCCCAACAAGCAGCTTACCTTTTCCAACCTGGCATTCAAACAGCAGCCCCAGCTTATGATTACGTTCAAAATTATCGATGGTTTGAACGAAAGGCTGAACATTTTCTGCGACCTTATCCAAAATAATAGACCGTGAATTCATAACGATATGCCACCAAGGATAAGTGGAATACACCTCACTTGGGAAGTGCTTCAATGCTGGGTGTGCGTTATTAATTAGAAGTCCGAGTGTGCCGATGGGAACTTGCTTGTTCATGCTTTCCGAAATGGATCGGAACATCGGATAACACCAGAAATCGGTACAATATGTGCCTTCAACTGAATTATCGTTATCCTCGAGTGTTGGGAGTAACAGCACACACTCGCCTTTTTCCAGTAAATTAATGACTTCATCGGACAATTCCTTATAAATATAGTCATGTTCAATAGCTGTCACATCATGATCAGGGTATATCCATAGGTCATATTGTTTCCGAATATCGGTACCTGGAATATGCAGGGATAGAGTGATCGGCGTCATCTTTTTCACATCAGGCAGCTTGAACTTAATTTGGCTAATCTCAAACCAAGTTTCTCCAGAGACAAAGGAAATCTCGTCTTTTCCTTGTGCAATTCGCTGATCCGAATCACGCATTTCCCACTCCACAGTATGACCCCTCAATGAATCTGTTCGGTAGTACCTTAATTGAATGTGGGCATTAAAATCTTCACCCGAATTGTAGTTAAATTTCTCGAATCGGGCCAGAAGCACTGCATCGGAGCAATACGTTCTCCACTCCTCGGGAGTAACCAGCCCTTTCGAATCCATGAAGGCATCCAAAATACCTACCAGTGCTGTCCCCTGTCCACTAAAGTCCTGAAGATCGAGCAATTGAAATCCTGCCAGATGATTGGATCGAAATGCCGCCTCAAGCTCCTCCTTATAGCAGGCTACTGCAAGTTTGCCAGAGCTTTTGAAAAAGGGTTCAGCCAGATGTCCCATTCCTTTGGATTGCAATCGTTCCCGAAACACCTCGAAGTTTTTTGCCTTCAGCGATCCGGTATACTTCTCGATCTCTTCATAATTGGGGTACATGGCATATTGTCCAATCTCATGGGAGATGACGGGTAGATGTGGAATGAGTTGTTGTTCAACAGAAGCGGCTTTCACGGTCTTGGCTTCCGTGCCATATTGAATTTGAATTTCAGATTCTTCTGCTTGAATTCTCTCATTCTCTGAAACTGCTCCAACGGGCAAAATCATGTCGTCGTAGTCCTTCAGAGTACCAGGCACGTCGGTTTGAACATGACCCAACGGTGCATCACACATGGCATAAGAGCCGCGGAAAAGTCTATCTTTGGAAAAACGTACGCCACAGTAAAAATCTTCTTCCTCTAGAATCAGCGGAGTGAACTGAAAATTGTTTGAACCCTGGGTGTACAGAGGGCGTGGATCAAATGCTCTATACGCTTTGATAATGGCATTCAGTCTTTCTTTACTGCCCCAAAGTTCATTACCGAGTGACATCATTACAAAAGAAGGATGATTCCCATACGCCTTGAGCATGGCAAAGCCTTCTCGAATGAGATAGTCCTGTTCAGCCTGATTATGCTGTGGGTCAAGTTCATCCGTGATTGTTCCCCAAAATGGCAATTCAGGCTCCATATAGATGCCAAGCATATCTGCAGCGGTGAACGCTGCTTCAGGCGGACAACAGGTATGGAAACGATAATGATTTATACCATACGATTTGGAAATGCTCAGGATTTGCAGCCATTCATCCACATCGGTTGGCGCGTAACCTGTAAGCGGGAAGATTAGACCATCATGTTTTCCACGAAGAAAGGTCTTTCGACCGTTGATGGTAAAAGCATCTCCATTTGCTTCAAAATCTCGCAGTCCTGTTATGATCTCAGTTGTATCCAGCACATCGCCATGTTCACCCATCAGAGTAAGGGTCAGCACATACAGATGTGGGTCTGAATCACTCCAGAGCAATGCGTCGACTCCCATATTGTAGAGCACGTTAACTTCATCCTGGTTACATGGATAGGTTTGCTCATTCACCACATGATTTCTGTCTGATGCCACATATCCATAAGTCTCTTTTAAGAGTGGCTTGAAGGTTTGCGCAGTAACGGACAATACAGTACCTGGTATCGATTTGGACAATGTACTTGTGATTCTGAATGTTCGCTCTGTAGCATTGGGATAGATCTGTACCTCACCCAAGTGCACGTCGTGGTAAAAATGAAGCTCCAGCTTCCCGGTAATTCCGTTCCAGTTGGTCTGAGTATCAACGGATGTAAGATGCCCGCCTTTCGTCAGATAGTCCGTATTATCGACCCGGATGGTGAGGGTGTGTTCTCCCTCCGATAGCCCTTCCGGCAAGATATACACATGGGGGGTGTTAAGACTATCCTGCGCTCCAACTTCTTCACCATCGACCCATAACTTGGTTATGCGCGTGCGTTCCAGATACAAACTGCATTTCTTGCCAGCAAGCGTTGAAGGTATATCAATCTCCCTTTTCAGCCACACCCATCCTTCATATGAATATTCATCAGTCAAAGACCCAATGTGAGCCACATCATTCTTTCTTCCTTTGCGCGCATGAGAAGTCGTGTTCGGCAGCGTTATGGTATCGTTAAATGGACCTTGTACGCCTTGTTTATGTTCATCCAGTTGAAGCTCCCAGCTTCCCTGCACGTTCATTTTGGTTAACATGATCTTAGCTCCTCTATACTTTATGTATGCAATCTATTCTTCTGGTTACGTATTTCTATTATATAACTGTAAGCTTAGTCCACCCATATAATAAAATTTATGCTGAGTATAACAATATGGAAATAATCCAAAGGTTATCGCTGACAGGTTCGTCTCTATAATGACTTAGAAATTCAAAAAAAAGTCGCCTAAAAGGCGACTAGTGCTACTTATTTAAGTAGTTCAATTCTCATACGCTGCTAGATATCAGACAATGCGAGCATGTTTACTCCGTTGTATAAACTTCTGATTCCTCATACAAATCTGCTGGCAAGGCCTGTATGAAAGGTGACCAATCGCCCGTCATGTACAGATGAAGCCGATGCATAGCTCGCGTACACGCCGTATAAAGCAGTTTCCGTTCATTGTCGCGACCATAAGCTCCAGACGAAGCATCATAAACCAAGACTGCATCAAACTCAACACCTTTGGCAAGGTACACAGGGATGACCATTATACCTTTTTCGAAATTGAACGTTTCCTTCGTAACGAGCTGCAACGCTTCGCCTCCTTGAATCTGTAACGATTCATAGGCCTTATGGCTTTCGGCGGCGGTCTTCGTAATAATAGCGATGGAATCAAATCCCTCGGCTCTTAGCGACGCGATATCTGCCACCATTTGTGCATCCAGCTTCTCTCTGTCGTTGCTTCTCGTCAGCAGGGGCTTTAGGCCTTTTCTTTCAAAGGGTACAATTTCATCTCCTTCTGGAAGCATCGCTCTTGTAAATTCAACGATCTCCTTCGTAGAGCGATAACTGCGTACTAGGGAGAAAAGACTTGTTTCGGCTTCACCGTAGAGACGGACTAGTGGTGAATCAGCTGCGGCTAAATTAGTAGCCTGTGTGAAGATCGCTTGCCCGAAATCGCCGAGCACGGTCATACGAGCTCGGGGAAACAGCTTTTTGAGATATTCATATTGAAATGTTGAATAATCCTGACCTTCATCAACAAAGACATATTTAATTTCCGTGTTTGTCCGAACACCTTCAATCATTTCTTTTACATACAAATAGGGAGTCGCATCCTCATGGAACAACGCGTTCTGGAGCAGGCTTTCCTTGGTTTGACTGCATATCTCAGGCCATAGCGTGGGGATAAACGTAGCATTCGTTTTCTCCCGATAAGCGGCTTCGTCAACAAACAAATCGCCATATATACCTTTGATATCAACAAACGAGAATTTCTTGATACCTTTTCTTAGTGGGTTAAAACGTTCTTTCACGATCTTGCGGCCGAGCAGTTCCTCCTCCTTCTGGGCAAAGTCAAAATCACCTTCATCTTCCCGACGCTTGTTGCTTATTTTCTCGCGAATTTGGGCGTACTGTTCCGCGATATCGAATACTTCCTTATCTTTATGCAGCACTTCGAAGATATCCGCATACTGATCATTGTCTAGATAATTCAATTCTTCTTGTACCCACGATTCTTCACGTTCTTTGCGTTCCAGCGAAGCCAGCTCTTTCAGCAACCATTCCTGTAAGAGTACAACGCGATTTAGCAAGGGCAGGGAACGATCATAGCCGTAAAATTTGGCTCTCATTTGCTCCGCAGTAATCAAATCACGATTTCGAAACCGAATGCTGTTGAATCGCATGCCTTCCTGCCCCAGCCAGTTTCCATAGTTCTGCAAGGCTTGCAGAAAAGCATCGGAGGCTTTATATTCAATCCCCTGAAGCCGCGCCTCATAGCCCGGAGCTCCATGCGAGGTTAGTACATATTCAATCTGATCAAAGACATCCTCCGGACGCAACGAAGAGCCGAGCCAATAGTCGAGAAATTGTTGAAAAGTAGTCTGCTGCATATTATCTTCGCCGAGCTCCGGAAGGACAGTGGAAATATAACTGCCAAACATCGGATTCGGTGAGAAAAGGACGATCTGATCAGCACTAATCGTCTGGCGGTGTTTGTATAATAAGTACGCCACCCGCTGTAAAGCTGCGGAAGTTTTACCGCTACCAGCTGCTCCTTGTACGATTAGCATTCGGCTTGTGTCATTACGGATAATGACGTTTTGTTCCTTCTGGATGGTTGCCACGATACTTTTCATTTGTGAATCTGCACCTTTGCCGAGCACTTGCTGCAACAATTGGTCTCCAATCGTTTCGTTTGCATCAAACATATTGCGGATTTCTCCGTTATGGATCTGAAATTGCCGTTTGAGCTGCATTGTGCCATCGATTCGCCCGATCGGTGTCACATAGGACGCTACGCCAGGGGAAGAGTCGTAGTACATGCTCGCGATCGGTGTACGCCAATCATAGATCAGAAAACTCAATCCGTCTTCGTCGACAAAAGAAGATACGCCGATATAGATCTGATCGGGGAGGGCCAGACCTTTCTCCTGAAAGTCGATGCGGCCAAAATAAGGGGACGGGAGCAAACGCTTCATGTTATTCCATTGCTGTGCCAACCGCATGTGACCGCGTTCCCGCTCGGCCAATACCGCGGACTGCTGGTTAATGGTATAGAAAGTCTCTTCGAAATCTTCGTGGGTGCTGGTATTGATCGTCACCTCTTCCCAAAAGCGCTTGCGAATTTCCGAAGCCTGGTCACGCATTCCGGCAACCTCTGGCTCCAATTCTGTGATTCTGGCCTGCAGTTTGCTTCTTACAGACTCTAGACGTTCCTGTTCCAGCTGCCAATCTTGTGTTTGCATCTCTCCGAACCACTCCTTTTCCTATTTTTGGGATGAAAAAGAGCATTGACAAATCAAAATTCCAGATGTAAAATTAAATTAGGGATAAATATAAGTACATACTTTCATTTTGTTTGTCAATGGCGCTAACGATTATATCATAGCGTTATTTTCCGTTCAATTCTTTTTTTTGAAAAAGATGGCCTTTGAATTCATCAGGGTCATCTTTTTTCGTGTGTATTGGGTTTCCTCTCCCTCTTTCCCTAACCGGACAAATGAAAGCACATAATGACAGGTTCTTGAATCAGTCTTCATCTATTATAGGAATCAAGGAGTGGTTAACCGTATGAACTGGATCGAATCATTACAGGCAGCTATTGCATATATGGAAGAACATTTACTCGAAAATATGACTATGGAGCAAATTGCAGCTCAAGCTCATATTTCTCCCTTTCATTTTCAACGTACGTTTGCCTTATTAACTGATGTTACGGTAGCCGAGTATATCAGACGAAGACGGTTAACATTGGCAGCCAATGAACTCATACAGAGTGATCACAAAATCATTGATCTGGCGCTCAAGTATGGTTATGACACTCCTGAATCTTTCTCCAAAGCTTTTCGTAGACAGCACGGAATTGCCCCCAGTGAAGCACGTAAGAACAGTACCTCTGTTAAATCGTATAATCGTTTAGTTATTCAATTAAGTCTAAAAGGAGCAGAACCGATGAATCACAGAATTGTTGAACAAGCTGCGTTTACATTAGTAGGGATAAAGCAGGCTTTCTCTTATATCGATGGGGAAAACTTGCGAGGCATATCCAAAATGTGGCAGGATGCGTATACGAGTGGTACAGAAGATCGTTTATTTGAATTGAATAATGGTGTAATTCAAGGATTGTTAGGTGTCTGTGTGGATCAGAACGAAATCCAGGAGAAGCAGATGGAATATTGGATTGCTACGGCTTATGATGGTGAAGTGACTGAAGGATTATCATCCTTCACAATTCCAGCTTCTAAATGGAGTGTCTTTGAAGTTGAAGGTCCGATGCCAGAAAGTATGCAGCGTTTATGGAAGCAGATTATTTCTGAATGGTTTCCTTCCAACCCTTACGAGCATGCGGGTATACCTGAACTTGAAGTATATTCAGGACCTCACAAGCCGCCACAAATCTGGATACCGATAAAATAACGAGAACGAGAGTTATAGTATCCGTTCTTGCCCTCCATTCGGACAAGAACGGTAACCATCTCCATTGAACACTTCACTTCATTTTAACGATGACCTTTCCCTTGGCACTTCCACCTTCAAGATACTGAAATGCTTGCCCAACATCCTTGAAATCATAAACCTTATCAATCACTGGTTTAATGAGACCTTCCTCCAAGTAACCCTTTATTCGCTCTAATTGCATCCCGCTTGGTTTCATAAACAGAAAATGATATTTTGCTTGGTTTTTCTTCTCAAGAGTTGTTATCTTATGGCTCACAATCGATAGCAGTGTGGTCTTTAACCAGCCTAAGTTGGCTTCTCGCCCGAATCTCGCGTTCGGCAAACCGGAAATAGATACTATTTTCCCATTCGGCTTAAGTACTTGGAAGGATTTTTCCAGCACCTCGCCTCCTATCGTGTCATACACCGCATCATATCCCGACAGTATTTCTTCAAAATTTTCTTTACGATAATTGATAATACGATCGGCACCAAGGGATTGGACCAATGCGTAACCTCTATCGCTGGCAGTAGTAGCAACATAAGCTCCCATTAATTTGGCCAACTGGATGGCGAACGTGCCAACCCCTCCTGAGCCTGCGTGAATCAAAATTTTTTGGCCTTTCTGAAGGTTCAAAATATCGTAAAAGGCTTGATATGTCGTAAGACCGACCAGTGGTATGGATGCTGCTTCTTCAAAATTTAAGTTTTGGGGCTTCAGCGCGATGTCTTCTTCATGGACAGCAATGTATTCAGCCAAAGTTCCAATTCTGTCTTTACGAGGTCTTCCATATACCTCATCTCCAGGTTTATAAGCGTTTACCTGTTTACCCACCTTGACCACAACACCGGAAAAATCATTTCCAAGGATCAATGGCATCTTGTAATTCAGCAGGAGCTTTACCTTCCCCTCCTTTATTTTAAAATCAATCGGATTTAAGCTTGCTGCATGGATTTCCACCAATACATCATGATCTCCGATTTGAGGAATAGGCATTTCTTTCTGTATCAAGGGAACATTCTTCCCGTATTTCTCAATTACCATGGCTTGCATTTAAATCACTCCATTACGTTCAAGAGTTTAAACATATGAACATATTATATCTAACACGTTAACAAATCAAGCATAATATCGTGATATCCAGACTGGAAGCTGGGATAAGGCTTACCTCTCTTCCAGTCTGAAGTCAAAATCCATCATAATACGCGTTAAATAACATACCCTAATCTTAGGAGACAAGGACCGCTCAAATCTTTTTAATTCGGGTCAGTTAGCGGTAAACATCCTGTCAGAACTGCTCCACCGTCAGGGTGGTTACTTACCATAAGTTCGCCTCCATGTTGCTTCATCATTCGTTGTGAGATCGTTAATCCTAATCCACTGCCTCCAGTTGCACGACTTCGAGACGTTTCCCCACGATACAAAGGTTCAAAAACGCGCTCTAATTCTTCGAAAGAGAAACCAGGTCCAGTATCACGGATTGTAAACCTGATTTTCTTGCCGTCTTTACAGCATCGGACTGTTATTGCGCCACCTGATGGCGTATATCTAACGGCATTCTCCAATATATTGTTCATCGCACGCTCCAATACATACGAATCTCCGTTAATAAAACAACCGTCAGTTAATTGGTTTAAGATAGAAATATGTTTCTGCTCAGCTTGTGGACTCACACTCTCTATCGACCTTCGGAGGATCTGTGTTAAATCTAGCGTTCTTGTGTTAAGTTCACTTTCCAAGTACTCCATTTTTGTAAAAGTGAAGAGGTCCTCAACCAATCGATCCAACTGAGCGGATTTCTCTTTGCATACGGCAATATATCGGGTGACCTTCTCCGGTGACTGAGCTATTCCTTGTTCCAATCCATCCAAATACCCCCTCAAGGCAAACAGCGGTGTGCGTAAATCATGTGCAACGGCTGCGGTGACAAATCTGCGTTCTTCCTCAAGCTCCACTTGTTTACGGTGGGATTGTTCAAGCCCCTTCACCATAACTTCGAATCCATCACGGACTTCGGCAATTTCCGTGATTCTGGATTTAGGTAATTGGACTTCCCAATGTCCTGCTGCAATTTTTCTGGCCGCCTTGCTCATTTTCTCAAGAGGTTTAAGAAGGAATCTTCTCATTTCAACTCCAACCACAAAGAAAGAAAGCAGCAGTCCGAAAAATGCAGCAATCATTGGAACTCCGTTGGATTTAGGCAAATAAAGAACAACCCTCCCCAGCAATTCCCCATCCTTTATGACAGAGAACTGTTCGGTCGACGAGAATCGACTGTGACGCTTCGGGCTGGAACGATATATTTCCGAATTGGACGCAGATTCAATCTCCACATCCATCTTTGCTTTGCTCAACTCAGTATGAAGTTCGTTTTGCCAACCGGTATCCGTCCATTTATCCGTACCAACTTCAATCATGTGGATCATCTCAGTGAGATGTCTTTGCAGCGTTTCATTTTGCTGTTGGCTTGTAGAGATGCTAAACGACTGAGTGTCCATAAAGTGAGCCGTGACAAAAAAGATCCAAGGTAATGTAAGCAACAAGAATAAACAAAGCATAGTAAATGTACGAATACGGAGTTTTCTCATGTTACACTCCCTCAAAACGGTATCCTACTCCCCACACGTTGATGAGGAATTGTGGATGGTTTGGATCGGATTCAATTTTTTCGCGAAGCCGGCTAAGATGTACCCGAATGGTATGCCTGTCGCCTACACCTTCCCAAAACTTTGCAAGCAGTTGTTCGTAGGAGAAAACCTGCCTCGGGTGCTCCGCAAATAATCGCAACAACTCATATTCTTTAGGTGTAAGCTCGACTTTTCCCCCTTCGACCAGGACTTCTCTTGCAGTCAGATTTAACTGGATACGTCCATAATCCAATATCTTCCTTTCCATGGGTTGCCTGGAAGTAGTGCGCCGTAACACGGCTTTCACTCTGGCAACAATTTCCCCAGGCGAAGCCGTTTTGACGATATAATCATCTCCTCCGAGCGTAAGGCCACGGATCTTGTCCACATCATCACTGCGAGCACTCAAGAAAAGGATTGGAACATTGCTGTCCCCTCGAATTCGACGGCATAGCTCAAATCCGTTTTGTCCCGGCATCATAATGTCCAGTACAATGCAATCTATGGAATGCTGTTGCAGTATGGCCCAAGCTTGTTCCGTATCACAAGCAGTCTTTACGTGAAATTGGTCATTCTCTAGAAAGTCCCTTAATAGCTCGACGATGCTCTGATCATCATCTACAACAAGTATCGTATGATACATACTCATGCTTATCCCACCTCTGCCATCTAGTTTATCATTTTTTCTTCCTTTACCAAGTCGAGACTAAATTCTGTGATGATTTGTTTATCGTTTTGTGACCTTTTTAGGACTTCCTTTGAGATATTCGTTTGTTACGATTCTAACTGTGAGTACAGACGACTTAAAGATAAGGGGATGGATGAAATGTTAACTGTTCAAATCGTGTTATTTGATGGCTTCGACCTATTGGATGCCGTTGCACCTTACGAAGTATTTTGCGCCGCTTCCATGCATACCGACAACGCCGTAAGAGTAGAGATGGTCACGGCTGAAGGTCCAAGACCAGTGACTAGTGGTATGAATGGTTTGACAATTGAAGCGAGCAACACTCTTGACCCGGAACGTGGGGGTATCATACTTGTGCCTGGTGCAGCCGGTAATGTTGAAGGAGATGGTCCAGACTCGATTCCTGCCATTCTTGGTAAAGCCATGAATACGGAATTGACTACAATGATCAAGACAGCTCTCGACCACAAAGACATCTTAGTCGCTACAGTCTGCGGTGGTTCCCTCTTGTTAGCTATGGGAGGACTCCTGGAAGGAAGATCTGCTGTAACACATCGTTTGGGTATGGATTTACTTGGTGCGACTGGGGCAATTCCTGTCCCGGCACGCGTAGTGGATGATGGTAATCTGGTTACTGGCGGCGGTGTGACCTCGGGGCTTGATGTTGCGTTGTATCTGGTCGAACGTGAACTGGGACCACGTATCGCACACGAGATAGAGCAGTTGTTTGAGTATGAGCGTAGAGGAACCGTTTGGAGAGCAAAGGGCATTGCGCCCACCACTCACAAGTCGTTGACGGACAACGAACCGAACATTGTAATGAATCAAACGGTAGTGACCTCTGGCATACTGCTTAATGAGAACACTCAGACAACCGTCTTTAATGGGAATTGGGACACAACAATCGCTACACCTGTCGGTAAACTGGAGGTCAAACTCTACATAAAGACAATTTCTGGTGTGATTCAGGGCACGGCAACACAAGGTAACGAAACAATCCCATTTATGAACCCTGTACTCTGCGACAACAAGTTGACCTGGAGCCTGTCAATTACTAAACCTATGCGTTTGAATCTGAAATTCGAAGTTGCCGTGGATGGAGATAAAATGAATGGAATCGCTAAGGCTGGCCTTCTTCCTGCTTCCAAATTAACAGGAAAACGAATAAACTAGCCTGGTTAGCTATGTGCACAAAAAAGAGTTTCGGGGGTTGTAGTTTGATATGAAGAAACGAGGAACGTTATACGGATGGCTGGCCTGCGTCAGTATTTTCTTTATTGTGTATGCTCTAGTGAAGAACTATTGGATAGACCCTGAAGCTTCAAGCTTTTTAAGCCATAAGACCGGTTCGAAGCGTGAGCTTCATCTTCCGATCTGGCTGAATGTCATGTACGTTCATGTTGCGTTTGCATGTTTGGCCATGGCGTCTGGATTACTCAACTTCTCTAATCGGATTTTTGAAAAGAGCCGCAGGTTCCACCGTATAAATGGTTATGTTTACATTGTGTCCGTAGCGCTTGTTGTACTGACTTCCGGTTATATGGCCCCTTACGCTACTGGAGGGAAAATAGGCAGTATCGGTTTCAATGCGCTTAATATCATCTGGCTATTCATTACGATTACTGCTCTCATTCAAATTAAACAGAAACGAATGGTTCAACACCGGAACTGGATGATTCGAAGTTATGCCTTTTGCTTCACGAACATGTTGATTCACCTCATCACTTCCCTTTTTCATCTGGGATTCGGGTTGGCTTATGTTACAAGCTACACTGTAAGTATTTATGGCTCTATTGCTTTGCTGCTAGTTATTCCAGAATTCATCATCAGAATGAACTTCAAATCAAGAACAGCCCCCGAATAATTTTTCGGAGGCTGTTCTGCATTCTAGGTTGCATCTGCCGTGAATAGTAGCTTTACTTAGTTAACATCAGCTTACAGCGGCAGTCAAACGAATCACGGTTAACTCGGGTTTTGCGAAGAAGCGCAGAGGCATTCGGGTGGTTCCGATTCCTCGATTGACATATAGCTTTAGCGGCTTGCTTTTGCCTTGCAAGGAGTATAGTCCTGCGACATATTTGTGAGCTAATGCAGTTGTAATAAGCGGTTTGATCAAAGGAATTCTGACTTGCCCACCATGGCTATGGCCGGACAGTTGCAGGTCAATCTGATATGCGCTCAATTGGTCCGCAACATCCGGTTCATGGACGAGTAGCAGGTTGAAATCCTGTTTACGGAGCGATTGCAGCGTACGCTTAACTTGCGGCTTTCCAAGCAAAAAATCATCGAGTCCGGCTATGTTTATTTTATCCCCTGTAGCAGTACGGATCGCGTGTACCTCATTGACCAATACGGTAACCCCCGCGTCCTGCATGTATTGCTTATACTTTTGGCTTCCTCCTCCCCCCCTGTCGTGATTTCCGTAAACCGCATATTTTCCGAGAGGTGCATTTATTTTCGCTAATACTCGTTGTGCTTTCTTTCTATTATCTGAGCCAAAGCGTGTGTAATGATCCATTAAATCTCCAGTAAACACTACGATATCTGGCTTCAGACGATTCATACGATCAACTAAGGATTGAAGCTGATCCACCGAATAATCGGAACCCAAGTGGGTGTCAGAAAATTGCACGATTTGAATTCCATTCATAGATACTGGCACGAATTCATTGACGATATCCAGGCGAGTTACTGCCAGAGCTTTAGGTTCAATCTCCCTTGCATAACAGCCGATCCCTAATAGAACAAGCACTAATGCAATGGTGATCTTTATCCATTTCACTTCGTCAGGCTTTCCTTGATCTCATTCCAAATCGGATTGTCTACCGTACCGCGTAATGGCTGCTCTCCTTTTTCTATGGCATCCCAATACTTCCAGTTGGGCTTCTCACTGCCTAGTTCATAGTCCATCCCATCCCAGGTATCTTCACGAAATGCATAGAAGGCCCAATGCCATCCGTATTCATTAAAGATTGATATCAGATCCGACATGTAGCGTTCTGCACCTTGAACCATTCGGTTCGTTCCGAATTCGGAAGCTATAATCCGGTTCGCAGGTATGTTATGATCAGAAGCCCACTTGGCGACAGGCTCGACAAATTGTTTCAGAGTCTGACGGTTAAACTCTTTTTCCGTCTCATCATCTCCAACCTTTACGCTCCCCGGATAAGAATACGTAAATCCTTTTTTCTTGTTCTGGCTTGTCATCTCATAAGGCTCATACATATGAAAAGCATACAACACGTTAGGATCATTAATCGGTTTCAGATACGTAAAGGCCCAAGGTGTTGCGTAGAGCCCCGAATCCAAAATGATGGGAGTTGTCTGGTCTACCGTCCTGATCTCTTTGGTTATCGTGTCATAGAGTGAATTCAGATCAGCTGCGGTATGTTCCACTTTGGCATACCAATCGGAATAATCCTGCGTCCAGAAGTCATGAAAGCCCGTACCCGTTTCCGGATGAGGTTCATTAATCAGGTTATAGCCGATGACGGCAGGATGATTTTTCAATCGTGCTGCAAGATCTTTCCAAAACTGAGCAGCCTGCTTGTGATATTCAGTATCATTCCAGATCCGATCATCATTCTTGGCCCCGTTAAACTGCCGCCAGCGATCTCCCGGTAAGCTAAGCACTGTAATAATCACTTTCATCCCTTTAGCCTCGGCGGCGTCCAGATCCGCTTTGAGTCGGGCAAAATCCGCTTCCACGATACCTACGTACTTATCCGAGCTGCCTATCAAAAAATCTGCGTTGATATTGGCATCTGGCTTGTCGTTAAACAAAAAATCTCGATCCTTACTCCACTTATCGGGCGCAAGCCGGACGAACTCTATGCCCTGTTCCTTGGCTGCTCCATAGTTATCAGGAAGAGATGTGGAGTTCATAAAATTGGTCCCTTTTCGCTGTTCATTCCAGTAGCTCATTTTCTCCGAAGGAACAGCCTGCTTCTCCTCCTGACTGCTGTTCATCCCTGAAATCTCCAATGGCTTTGGAGAAGCAGAGTTAGAACTGCATCCAGCTAGTGCAACCAAAATGGCCGCCGAGAGTAAAACATTTCTTCCGATTGGCCAACTCGATTTGGCTGATATTTTCTTCATGATCAATCACCTCGATAGCCATCTTACCCGTTGTCTGTTACGCCAATATGACAAAACGAGCTATTATCCAATCGGAGTTCCATCGGGCAGTTTGATATCTGGTTTTAACAGAACGACATCCCCTTTTTCGGGTATTCCTCCCAGAACCAATACTTCTGATTTGAACCCGGCTATCCGGCGCGGCGGAAAGTTGACTATCCCTATGACTTGTTTACCGATCAATTTCTCGGCTGCATATCTTTTAGTAATTTGTGCACTAGACTTTTTTATTCCAATCTCTTCTCCAAAATCAATCTCAAGTTTGATCGCAGGTACTTTCGCTTCTGCAAAAAACTCAGCTTTTGTAACGGTTCCGATACGGATATCCAGTTTCAAAAAATCATCAATGGTAGCCATATATATATTCTCCTCTTCTACTTGTCTTATAGTTGTAGTTGTGTAAATTCACGTCAAGTTCGAACTTCAGAAACGGTGTATCGCCAGGATTTTGCCCAAAAATATACCCCCATGCCGAGTACAGTCATCATCCCGCCTATAAACTGAAACAGAGAGATGGTCTCTCCCAGAAATACAAAGGCGAGTATGATCGCAAGAACAGGCTCTCCAATAATGCCTACAGAAAGCGTCGTTGCGCCTAAAGATTTCAATAATAGATTAATAAGAAATTGTCCAAAAATGGTTGGGATTATGGCAAGCAACAAGAAATACATCCAATCTGAAGTGTTATATCCGGTCAGGGAGATATGATTAAATAGACTGTAGATAAGCAAGACACTCCCCGCAAGAAAGAAGACAATAATGCTGTACACATTTGCATCGATTTTATGACTGACTTTTTGTCCAGCAAGCATATATGCCGAAACCGCGATGGTACCCAATAAAGATAATCCATCTCCGATCAACGCCTCTCTAGATACTCCGATGTCACCCCATGCGATAATAACTGACCCTGCAAGAGCTGTGACCAGACATAGAATCGTAACCATGTTTGCTCGTTCCTTGAAGATGAAGTATGACCCGACCATTACAAATAAGGGCTGCAACGATAAAATGACCATGGAACTTGCAACGGAGGTATGCACCAGTGACTCCATCCAGAATAAGAAATGTAACCCGAGAAAGAATCCGGCTAAAAATACAACACTCCAATCTTTTTTGCTCATCTTAAAGTTTCGAAGACTTTTCCAAGGAACAAAAGGAAGCATTAGTATTACGGTTATGAACAATCTGTACATCCCAGCTACAGAGGTTGGTGTCTCTGAGGACTTTATTAATATGGAAGAAATGGAGATGGACAAAATGCTGATAAAAAGCAACAGGTACGGATGAGGCGGATACAACGATTTATTCATTTTCATACTTACTCCTTCAACATGTTCTATCCAAATTCTGTGCACAGGATTAAGGTGATAAAACAAAGATTGGATATAATAATATCATCGTTAATATTTTAATTGTGTAATAATATCGCTATATTATATATAAATATCACCATTCGAAAGGACGCATTTAAATGTCAAAGCAGCTTCACGAGACGATTCTTTTCCCTGATGCTTCATTTCCTTACATTATGTACACAGCTAATTCTGAGAAAATTATTCCTGAAGGTAGAGGATTTAATGACTTGCATTGGCATGAAGAACTACAGATTACATTGGTTACTCAAGGAAGGTTGGTTATACAGGTAAACGGTGTTGATCATGAGTTATTAGCTGGTCAAGCTATCCTAATTAATAAAGGAGTCTTGCATGTTACAACACATCTGACCCACAACGGTCAATATGTGAGTTTTAATTTCCCTGAAAAGCTGTTAGCCTTCTACGCAGATAGTGCCATGGAGAAAAATTATGTCTTACCTTATACAGACTCTTCACTGGTGTCGCTGGTAATCAAGGGCGATGTAGAATGGCAACAGATTGTGCTAGATATGTTATGGGATATGAAAAAGAGATTTGATATGACAAAAAAATGGGGTTGGGAATATGAGGTTTCGATCAAAACCGTACAATTGTGGTTAATTTTGATTCATAATATTACGCTTTCCTCCGAGGAGGCGCCCAAATATGTAAAGCTTCAGCAAGAGCGCCTTCAACTCATGCTCAGCTTTATCCATCAGCAGTATTCAACGAATATCACACTGCAAGAAATTGCTGATACAGCACATCTGAGCATCTCGGAGTGCACCCGGAGTTTTAAGAAGACCATTCATATGACACCGTATGATTACTTAATTAAGTACCGGATCAAAAAGAGCATGGAGCTATTAATTTCAACCGATTATACAGTAACTGAAATAGCTCATAGGGTTGGTTTTAACCATGTAAATAACTTCATTCAGTCTTTCAAAAAACATCAAAACCAAACGCCTAAGAGTTTTCGGAACTCGAGTAATGAGATCAAACAACAAAGAAAGAATTAGTCTGTTTTCTATGTTGTTCTGTTCAAAAAAACCAATCCGTTTTCCGGATTGGTTTTTCTTCTTACATTACTTAAATCCAACATTAAGTCCATATACCGGATGAGGCACATACGGCTCTTCCAAGAAAGCCATTTCTTCTGATGTTAACGCAATCGATATAGCTTCAGCTGCATTTTCGAGATGGGATGTCTTCGTAGCACCAATAATCGGAGCTGTAACCGGATTCTTGTGCAGCAACCAGGCAAGAGCGATTTGTACCCGGGGAACGCCGCGATTTTCTGCGATTTCTGCAACCCGCTCTACTACCAATTGATCGGTGCTGGCTGTCGCATCGTATTTGGCCTTTTGAACCTGATCCGTTTCGGAACGTTGTGTTGTTTCCTGCCAATCTCTGGTCAACCGACCAGAAGCAAGTGGGCTGTAAGGAATTACTCCGATTTTCTCTTCCTGACAAAGAGGTATCATTTCCCTTTCCTCTTCACGGTAAATTAGGTTATAGTGGTTCTGCATCGATACAAAGCGAGTCCATCCATTTCTCTCGGCGACATACAAAGCCTTTTGGAATTGCCATGCTGACATGGCAGAAGCACCAATATATCTTGCCTTCCCTGCCTTCACCACATCATGTAATGCTTCCATGGTCTCTTCAATAGGGGTATGGTTGTCCCAGCGGTGAATTTGATATAGATCCACATAGTCCGTTCCCAGCCTCTTGAGGCTCTTGTCGATCTCACTCATAATTGCCTTTCGAGAAAGTCCGGCGCCATTCGGACCGTCATGCATGCGGGAAAACACTTTTGTTGCAAGGACAATTTCATCTCGATTAGCGTAGTCCTTAAGAGCCCGACCGAGAATCTCCTCACTTGTTCCGCCAGCATATACGTTTGCTGTATCAAAGAAATTAATGCCTAGCTCCAACGCTTTCTGAATGACGGGACGACTATTCTCTTCATTTAACACCCATTGATGAAAACCACGTCCTAGTTCACCAAATCCCATGCAGCCAAGGCAAAGCCGAGATACATCCATGCCTGTATTTCCTAATTTCACATATTCCATTGGTTAATCCTCCTCGACATTTAGGTTGAGACAACGTTGTAACGCATGTGTCAAGAATAACAAGAAAATAGATGCATTTCTTTGCTGCTAAGCTCATTGGATTTGTTTATTTAGCTCATTTGTCTCGAATAAGGAAAAAGCGTTTCACGATATTTTATCGCGAAGCGCTTTACACAAAAGTTGCACATAGTCACTTGTTATTAGAGTATGGACAGAATATGCTGGCCCTATTTAATCTTTTCCTCGCTTCGTTTGCATTGCTGTCTAAACTCCGAGGGCGGAAGCCCGAACTGTAGCTTAAACACTTTGGAAAAATGGGCAACGTTTTCGAAACCTGTTGAGAAACAGACGTCGGTGACGGACAGAGACGTCTCGGCCAATAGTTTCTTGGCTTTGTCCAGCCTCTGATTACGAATCCACTTCAAGGGTGAAGTGTGGTATAGCGTCTGAAAATCCCTCTTGAAGGTAGACAGGCTCCTGCCGGACAAATAAGCCAAATCGCTTATGGAGATGGGATTCGTGATATTCTCCTCCATTATTTTGCCGAAGGTACTGTTTTGATTATGATTCGGTTGCAGTAGTTGATGTAAGAATTGTTCATTGGCTTGCGCCAGATGAAACAGAAGTTCCATGAATTTAAGCCGGACAAGTCCATCTTGTACCTTGTCTGGATGTTCGAAATAGGGTTTCAATGACGCTATATAAGAGCGAGTGAGTTCATTGACCGGAATAATGGACACCGGAGTGATTTGATTCACACAACTTGTCTGTTTGAAGCCAGAAAACTGAACAAACTCTTCGAGCATACTTTCATTCAGGAAAAACATCATATAATCCAGCATAAATTCAGAGCCGGGTTCACCCGACTTTATGTAATCAATACGAATCGATTTGTGAAGAAACACCATTTCATCACTGCGCACAGTGTACTCCTGATCCTTGAATCGGACCGTATACACACCCGATATAACGAACAACAACATGTGATCTTTCAGAAAAAATGAACCTGTTGTCCCCTGTGTATGCAAACAGAATTGAATAACGGATAACCCATTCTGTTTTAAGCTTCCTTGCTTGTCTGGTGCACGTTCCATCTCTTGTGGTGCCTTGATTATCTTTCCGTTTCTCATGGACATGGATAGTCCCGCCTTTTTAGCTTTTAATAATAGAATAACAGGAAACGGAAATCAATGTTTTTGGAATGATATCCATTTGAATGAGACGATAAACCTTTTTTACAGTCTCAGAAGATCTAAGAGGATAATTTCTTATGAAAAGAAAAACAGCCCGTGATTAGGGCTTAAGGGTGTTCATTGAAAATGTATGTGCACTCATCATTCAGAAAGGATCATCTGCGAAACAGAGTCTCGCTCGACACACTGTATATTGATCCTATAAGTAGACTCAACAGCTTCTCCTTTTAACATTTGAATGAGTACATGTCCAGCAAAGGAGCCTGCATCTGTTTTGGGTTGTCGAAAAGTCGTAAGAGGCGGATTTAAGTATTCGGTTACATGTATGTTATCAAATCCAATAATGGATAGATCTTCGGGTATGGAAACCTGGTGTTCTTTAAATGCCTCTAAGCCACCAATGGCCATTTCATCATTCGCAAAAAAGACTGCCGTTGGAAGCTCTCCCTCCATTAGCAACTTGGCTGCGTTGTAGCCACCAGTTTTCAGAAATTGGCCGCCAAGTCTCCAATTCTCATTTTCTTCCACCCCAGCTTCATGCATAGCTCTCAGATAACCCTGATATCGCATCAGATTACAATCCGAACTTAAAGGTCCACTAATGTAGGCTATTGCGCGGTGACCTTTATCCAGAAGGAAACGGGTTGCCATATAACCCCCCTGCTCATCATCCATCAGAACATTTACAATATGCTCACTATGGAGTTCCCGGTCCATCACAACAATAGGAAATCCCGTTTCAGCAGCCTGCAACAACAACTCATCTTCAATATTTTCAGCGATTACAATCACGCCGTCCAGCCTTCTCTCTCTGATAAAGCGTGCGGCTGTCGATCGCTCTCCGCCTAAAGAACTGCATACGATCAGATCATATCCCTGACTTATGGCGCTGGATTCAATTCCACTCACCAAGTCGGAAAAATAGGGGACGGACATATCATGAACAATAACACCAATCGTTTGTGTGTTTTTTCGCTTTAATTCGGATGCGGCTCCGTGCTTGATGTAATTAAGCTCACTTGCTGCTGCAAGTACTTTCTGTCTTGTGTGCTCACTTACATGTTTTTTGCCGTTGAGTACATAGGACACAGTTGAACTCGCGACACCCGCTAACTTTGCTACGTCTTTAATCGTTATCATTAAATACTCCCCAAGAAGACTGTTATTGGTTCACTGACATATAAACTTTTTATATCTTTCACCGCATTTTAACACAGTCATCTTGGGAAATGCACAAAAAGATAATACAATAATCATACTGTAATTTCAGAATATATTATCGATCAGGTCCAAATACAAGATTGGCAGATTGTTTGGCTTGTTCAATAACCTCCATCACCTTCTCGCTATGCTCAAGCATATCTGTGACTTTCTCCAAATCTTGTTCACGAATCATACGCTCGAATTCAACAAACTCGTCATACATGCGATGAGGATGATCCTTAACATCTACCCGAATCGGCGTTTCCTTATGAAGCGCAAGATCAAAGGATTCACATTTGTTGGTCGAGCTCGTCATATGGATATACCCTCTATTGCCCTGGATGTTCGTTGCATTGGGGGTTGTGCTGTCTTTGGAACCAATGCACACACACTTGAACTCACCGTAGTCCAAAAGCAACATACCTGAAGTGTCTATTCCGCGTTCCATGTTGGCCCAGTATTCCACCTTCTTCGGACTCCCGAAAAGCCCTACGACCAGATGAATATTATACAAATTAATATCCATCAAGGCTCCACCAGACATTTCCGGATTAAATGCCGGCAGCACTTCTCCAGCCTGAAAAGCCTCATAGCGGGATGAATATTGGGAATAGTTGCACTCCACAATTTTGATGTCACCCAGTTTGTGCAGATTCTCCTTCATAGACAAATAGTTCTTCAAATATTGGTTTGTGATGGCTTCGACCAACACCAGCTGTTTTTGCCCTGTAATCTCTTTAAGTTCAAGAAATTCTTGCAAATTGGAAGTGAACGGCTTCTCACAGATAACATGTTTGCCGCCCAATAACGCTTCTTTGGCATATGCATAATGAAGATGATTTGGTAGTCCGATATAGATCGTATCCACTTCATCATTTGCAATCATCTCGCTGTACTCCGAATATATTTGTGCAATACCATACTCTTCTTGCAGAGTTAGCAATTTATCCTGATGACCAGGTCTGGAACATATGGCCTCTAACGTAATCGCAGGAATTTCATGAATAAAGCTCAATAGATCCTTTACAATCATTCCAGCTCCGACAATTCCAAGTTTCATATTAGTTACACTCCTTCATACCTTTTTCCAATATTTCCATAACCGCGATCGTTTCTTTGTCTTGAATCACTTTTTCTTTGCCATGGTTGATGGCTTCATAGATATCGTCATACACTCTTGCATAATCGCCTTGTTCAGAGATTACTTTTTCTTCATGGTAGATTCCTGCGTCATCCAGATATGTCAGTACGCCATAATGTTGAGGCAAATCCTTACCAAAATCGGGATGTCCCTCAGGAAGGTAAAATAACTTCAGATGTTCCTCTTGACGATCCTCAGTTTGTTTTACGAATACTCCCTTTTTGCCGTATACTATAAAACTCGGGCGGGGCTTTAAGCGGAAAAAGCTAGATTTGACTGATACTTTCAGCGAAGCGTAATAAAAGTCCAGATCGAAATAATCATTCATTCTGCCAGGCCCCAGCAATTGACGGACATCGTAATGTATCTTGTCCGGTTGCCCGAAATAGGATAATACTTGATCAATGGTGTGAACACCGTGCCCGTATAAATAACTTTTGTATTT
The DNA here is from genome assembly GCF_050994985.1 of Paenibacillus taichungensis. Classification (NCBI taxonomy): domain Bacteria; kingdom Bacillati; phylum Bacillota; class Bacilli; order Caryophanales; family Paenibacillaceae; genus Paenibacillus; species Paenibacillus taichungensis. The sequence continues at coordinate 2,661,129 of NZ_CP194720.1, forward strand.
GGAAAAATGGGTGGTAGCATTCGGGATCTCCGGTCGATAATAATCGTAATGCATCTCCACTTCCAGCAAATCGCCAAGCTTTCCTGACTCAATCACTTTCTTAGTCGTCAGAAAATCCGAATCATATCGTCGGTTCTGATAACATTGAATCAAGAGATTTTTTTCTTTGGCGTATTGGAAAATGGATTCGGCTTCTTCCTTGGTCAGCATAAAAGGTTTTTCAACAAGTACATGCTTTCCGTGATCGAGTGCCTTCTTTGCATACTCATAATGAGATTCGGTGTGTGTACATACCACTACTAACTGAATGTCATCGTCATTCATAAAAGCTGCAAGATCATCTGTATACAGAACACCAGGAACTTTCTCCCACTCCGTTTTCTCCGGATGACGGGCGTATATCGTTTTTACTTTCAAATGATCCCGATTCAATGAAAAAGGAAGATGATAACGATTTGTACTTTTGCCATTGCCAATGTAACCGATGGTTAACATATGAATTCCCCCTTAGGCTCTTTTTTGTTTATTATAGAAGAAGAAAATCCTCCGGAGGAGCTTTGAAGAAATTACGGTACATTTGATCAATGTTTTGTAATTCTGATGCCCTCTTTTTAAACAAAATGTTTACTGGACGCTCTACATCAACGTTATTTCAATGAATCCGGGGTGAACCTGTTGAAAATATTGACCCAATTAACAGACATGAACCACTTTACACCAAATGAAAAAAGCATCGCTTCTTATATTCTGACTCATAAGGAGCTAATGCTTCATTTGAATATTCAAGAGCTTGCCAAAGCTACATTCACGTCACATTCTGCCATCAATCGCTTAACTCATAAGCTTGGACTTTCAGGGTTTAAGGAGTTCAGTATTAAGCTTGCCCGAGAGTTTCAGCAGGATGCTCAGAACATCTCCAATATCGATCCCAATTATCCGTTCGCTCTTGGCGAATCTTCACTCCAGGTGGCAAAAGATATAGCTGAACTAATGAAAGAAACGATTGAGAAAAACTTTGCTTTTATGGATGAAGCCTCTCTAACAGAAGCAGCCCATTTGCTTGATCAGGCGAAACGAATCTTCATCTATGCGTTGGGGGATTCTCAGATTCGCGCGAAGAGCTTTCAGAATAAATTGATTAAAATCAATAAATACGTCGTGATCACAACAGAGCTATCTGAATGGGCCTACCACACCATAAATCTTACCCTACAGGATTGCGCCATTTTTTTGACCTATCATGAAAAATCGCCCATTTTCCTAAAGGCAGCCCAACATTTCTCGCGTGCAAAAATTCCATTTATTACGATTACCGCGAATCATCAAAGTGAGTTGGCCAAGATGAGTACGATCTGTATCCAGGTGCCGAATGACGAAACAAAACATGCAAAGATTGGTACGTTTTCATCACAAATTGCCTTTGATTACGTATTAAACGTGATATATTCCTGTATCTTTCAAATTGACTACGCCAATAACATGCAAATGACTACTTATTCGTTGAAGAATTTCAATTTGGATGAGTGATATAAAAATAATCAACGCACTTGAAGAATTGTTCTTGCGTTGATTATTTTTTTCTATTGCAAAATGAACCTCGTGTCATTATTATAAAAATGACACGAGGTTCATTTTGATGAAACGGGAAGGAAGTGGTGAAATGTCACCCAAACTAACAGATACTCAAAAAGAACGGAGAAATCTGCAAATACTTGAAGCAGCCAAACGGGTGTTTACCGAAAAGGGTTATGGTGCAGCGACGTTAAAGGATATCATTCAGGAAACTGGAATGAGTCGGGGCTGGATTTACTTGTATTATCAGACCAAAGAGGATATTTTCGAAGCATTACTGGATTATCAGGATGCCGATTATGAACAGTATATCAATCAGCTAATGGATTCCTCTTCCTCCATATGGGAAATGGTGACTACGATTTACTCCCAGCAGTTGCAAGAACTCCATCGTTCTCCCCACGGAGGATTGATGCCAGCGTTCTATGAGTACTTTCTGGTCGGGTGGCGCGAAGAGCCACGCCGCGAGCTGCTTCTTGAACGATATGAAAAGGGAATCGCACAGTTTGCGGAGCTGCTTCGAATCGGTGTGGAACGTGAAGAGTTCTCACCTGTCATGAACATTATGGATATATCCAGACTCGCAGCTTCCTTTCAGGAGGGGATTATGACTCACTACATTGCCATTGGTCCTGAAAAAGCAAACACTCGGATGCAGTATGAGGCACTGATGCTTTATTTGAAGAATCTGCTCCATCCAGTATCGATCAAAGAGATGTAACATTAGGGGGGAAGGAAGGAATGAAGACGCTCTTTCGTAATTCAACGTTCTGTAAGCTTTTCATTGCGGCTTTTGCGTCACAGCTAGGAACCGTGATTGGAAATATGGCATTCGCCTTTTATTTGGTAGACAGGTATAGTGAGCGCCCATCACTCGCTACGATGGCAGAGCTGATGTATTCATTGCCTACCTTGACTGTGTTCTGGATCGTTGGTGTCATCGCTGACCGATTCGACCGCAAGCATATTGCCGCCTACAGTGACTGGATCAGGGCAGGCCTTACCCTGCTGCTGCTATTATTTGTTCATTATGACATGCTGTTCTTCTGCTTTTTGATGCTCTTCTTACGCAGCTCGATATCCAAATTTTTTGGTCCAGCAGAAATGGGATTGCTGCAAGGCAGCATTGATCAGGACCAATACGTTCAGGCCTCCGGCCTCAATCAAATGATCATGGGGATGTTCATGCTTTTTGGCATGAGCTTAGGAGCAGGGGCCTATCATTTTATCGGCATTAAAGGTGCCTTTATCATCGACTGTGTCAGTTTCCTGATCTCCGGTCTTCTATTAGCCTGGGGAGATTTCCCCGAACGTGCCCGTATCCCCAACGGAAGAACCTCTATTCGGGAACTACGGCTATCACTTCTTTTTAAGGATTTCTGGCATGGCCTTCGGTATATTTCCGAAAATCGATTGCTTCTCGTACTGATTAGTGGATTTCTGTTTTTCGGTATTGTAAACGGTGTCTTCTCTGTACTCCCCATCTTCACCATGAAATACAAGCTAAGCCCCGACAATTACGTCGTTCATTCTTCGCTTATTACTGTCTTTATGGGGATCGGCTTTCTGATAGGCAGTATCATTGCTCCTCACTTCATCCGGCGCTTCACAAGAACTCCGATTTTGATATCGGGGCTAATCATTTCCAGCCTGCTCATCGGAGGACTTGGAACAACCGTGCGGATCGAAGTCTATCTTGTTCTCATCCTGTTGGCGGGAATCACCATAGCTCCCATTAACATTGCGCTTGGCAGTTGGATGCCAGAGCTTGTTCCCCCGCAAAATATGGGCCGAGTTAATTCATTAATCGAGCCAATTATGATGCTTGGGCACTCACTGGCTCTGGGAGGTATCGCCCTCACCTTTCCATTCTGGTTATCGGTCACCTGGCTGCATTACATGCTGGCATTCTGCACGATCGCTGTCAGCTTTTTCTATCTAAGATTCCTGCCCTCCCTGGTTCGTAACCAATTGGTTTATTCAACGGGCGAGAAGGCCATTGCAGATGAAAAAGAAGCCTAAACAAGATTCACCTGAGTGAACACCTGCCAGCCTCTTTCTTTTGAACATGGAATTGAAGCAATAAGAACTACGCGGAGTGTCCTGCTGTTGGTTTGGCTTTTGAATGAACCCTTGTCGCCCATAGGATCAACACAGAGAAAATCATGATAACGATACACATCCAGTACACATGACGAAATCCGATGATTTGGGCAAGAATACCGCCGCCCATATTTCCCACAAGACGACCAATAATAGAGCCATTGTAATAGAGCGTCGTGGACTGTCCCGGTGAATGAGGCAACAAATCCGTGAAATAGCTTAGTCCATTCCCCATCACAATGGCTACATATATTGCCTGCAGGAGCTGCGCCGCGATAAGCTGCCAGGAATGGGTGGATAGGCTTAAGATGGCGTAATAAACAAGCCCAACAAAACAACCGATTATCAACAAAGTGTGGTTTGATATCTTCTTGCCCAAGGAACCTAATACAAGCATAATGGGGATCTCCAAACAAGCAGAGATACTAACGACCAATCCAACTTCCATCGGTGTACCCTGAAGCTCATGAACAATAAACAACGGTGTGTTGATGGTATTCATCGCATTTACAGCAAACAGGAAGATAAAGGCGATAAACGGCAGCATGATTTTTTTGTTTTTCAGCGATGAAGTGTGTGCGCTTTTTACTTTATCCTTATTTTGCTGGACTAATTTTCGTCTTTGTAGAAAAAAGAAAACAAGAAATGCGATGGTAATATAGATAAAGGACGTGCCCAGAAAGAGACCCTTATATCCAAGTACACCCAATATAACTGTACCGACAAGTGGTCCAATCAGGAAGCCTAAGGACACAAGTGAACGTAATATAGACATTGCGAACGTTTTATCATTGTTTTGACTTGCTACTGCCGATTCCTGTGCATAGGCGTAGATTTGCGGCATCGCAGGTGCGCCTAATCCACTAAAAAAAGTTATGACAACCAACAGAATAATGAATTGATCAAATACCAAATATGAAGCGTATCCCAACGCAGACGATATCATTGCCAAAATAATTAACCATTTCCGATCCAAGCCGCGATCTGACCGTTTGGCAATAAGCGAGTTGACCAGTACTCCACCTAATGAACTTACTGCCATGAAAACGCCAAAGGTTCCCATGCTCATTCCCAAAACTTCGGTGGCATACAAGGACAGATATGGCTGAGTAATTGAAATACCTATTCCGACCAGCAGAATGCAAATGATGAATAAACGATATCCTTTTATCTCAAACAGATTTTTAATCCGTGTAAACAAATTCTCACCTCCAGTCAGAACGCATTTCGTTAATAGCGAGAGAACGATTTTTCATTCTGATTCTCCTCTCTAAAAAAGTAAGGCTGTTGCCGTGTCTCTGTCATCCAATTATGCACCAAGTGAATTTAAGACCGATAACCAATTCATCGCAAAAGATTGCCTAATCTTCTCAAGACCATTTATATATAGGATCTTCATGGTTTATAATTGGGCTATTCCGTTGAAGGAGGATATTATGTCTAAGCCCATATATAAGCAACAGGAAGATCTTGCCCGTGTTATTCAGCAATATTCAGAACACGAAGGTTTAAATGAAACTGCGATTCCTTCTTTATTTTTTATTCGTCGCTCATCAGTGACCGGTCCGAAGCATGCTGTTTACAAACCGTCCTTGTGCATTATTGTTCAAGGTGCAAAAGATGTATGGCTGGCCGAGGAGCGCTTCAGATACAGTCCAGCCGATTATCTTGTGGCCTCCTTGGACCTTCCGGTTACCGCACAAGTGGTTGAGGCTTCCTCAGACGCTCCCTATTTGGCTCTAAATCTTGTATTTACGCCGGAGCAAGTGCTGGATGTATTACGCGATACCGAATTGCGAGGTAGGCGGAAGGAAAATGCCAAACGAGGCATATATGTTAGCCCGACGGAGTTAACGATGTTGGATGCCCTAATTCGATTAGTCCGGTTGCTGGATAAACCAAAGGATATCTCGATATTGGCCCCTCTGTACATCAAGGAAATTCTCTACAGAGTTCTTGAAGGTGAGCATGGAGGCATGTTAGAGCAGATTGCACTTGAAGGAAGTGCTACGTACCGCATCCGAGATGTGATTGAACGGATTGTAAGTAGTTATAATCAAACGTTTCGCATCGAGGAGCTTGCGGAGATTGGAAAAATGAGCGTGGCTTCACTGCATAGACATTTCAAAGAGGTTACCGCCATGAGTCCTATTCAGTTCCAAAAACAATTAAGACTGCAGGAAGCAAGGCGTCTGTTATTGTCTGAATCGACGGATGCTGCGGATGTTGCTTTCCAGGTCGGCTATGAAAGTCCTTCACAATTCAGTCGTGAATATTCTCGCATGTTTGGTTTTCCGCCAAGAGAAGATGTAAAACGTCTACGAGCAATGACCCATTCAAATTAAATGCACACCAAAAACCCCTCAAGAAATGATCTTGAAGGGGTTTTGATTTGGCTTTTTAGAGTACTTTCTCCAAGAAGCTGATCGTCCGTTCATTTTTTGGATTTCCGAATATTTCAACAGGGGTGCCCTGCTCTACAACATATCCACCATCCATGAAGACAACCCGATCCGCAACTTCACGGGCAAAGCCCATTTCATGAGTCACGATAATCATCGTCATACCTTCGCTCGCAAGATCCTTCATTACACCAAGGACTTCGCCTACCATCTCGGGGTCGAGCGCCGAAGTTGGTTCATCGAATAACATAACGTCCGGATTCATGGCAAGCGCACGAGCGATCGCTACGCGTTGTTTTTGTCCCCCCGAAAGTTGGTTGGGATAGCTGTTAGCTTTATCCGACAAACCAACCCGATCCAGTAAACGAAGTGCCGTATCACGTGCTTCCTGTTCTTTTAATTTCCCAAGTTCTTTGGGTGCAAACATAATATTTTTGAGCACGCTGAAATGAGGAAACAGGTTAAAGTGCTGAAATACCATACCTATGTTCTCGCGAGCTTTGTTAATGTTCGTTTTGGGATCATTTAGATCCCTATCATCTACGATAACCCGTCCAGCTGTGATCTCATCTAGCTGGTTTATGCAGCGCAAAAACGTACTTTTACCTGAACCTGAAGGTCCAATGACACAGACAACTTCACCTTCGTTGAGCGATATATCGATGCCCTTCAGCACATGATTCGTGCCAAAACTTTTCTTTAATCCTTCTACTTTAATTTTACCCACGACGAACCCTCACCTCCAGGTAGTCAGCAATTTTAGTCAATGTGATGATAACAATCAGGTACATAATCGCAACAGTCAACCAAATGTCAAAAGAGGCGAATGTTCTTGCGATGACAATCTTACCGGATTGCGTCAACTCCACCAGACCAATAACGGACAAGATCGACGTATCTTTCAATGTAATAACCATCTGATTAATGAATGAAGGAATCATAACCCGTATGGCCTGAGGGATTACAATCTTTATCATCGCTTTGCGATAAGGAAGCCCCAATGAACGGGCGGCCTCCATCTGTCCACGATCAATCGATTGAATACCCCCGCGAATAATTTCCGTTACGTACGCTCCTGCATTTAGACTCAACGTCAGAATGGCGGCCAGGAACAGTGGCATGGTGAAGCCCATCGCCTGAGGAATCCCGAAATAAATAAATAATGCCAGGACGATCAACGGTATCCCGCGGAAAATATCCACAAATACAGTAGCAACAACACGAAGAAACTTATTTTGACCCACTTTCATAAAAGCAAAAATCAAGCCGATGATAAAGGCGAAAAACAGCGACATAATCGTATACAAGAGTGTTTTCCCCATACCTTTGAACAGCACAGGTAGAGATTTTTGAACTAATTCCCAACGACCCTGGTTTGCGACAACATTCTCGCCAAGGTAGTTCTCTTTTATACGATCATACTCCCCGCTTACCTTAATATTCGTTAGGCCGTCATTAAACATCTTTAGGAGTTCCTGATTCTGCCCCTTGCTAACCGCAAATCCATAGGAAGCCCCATCTTCTTTCTTGGTCACGATTTTTAAACCGTTATTTTGTTTTACCCCGTAAGCCAGTACTGGATAATCTTCAAAACACGCTGCTGAATTCCCCGTCTTTACATCGTCATACATTTGTGAAGAATCATCAAACGGAACGATGGTAAAGCCGTATTTTGAGGCGATGGATTCAGCAAAGCTGTACCCTTCTGTGCCAGTCTTCACGGCGACTTTTCTACCGCGAAGATCTTCGTAACTTTTTACGGTATCGTTATTTGCGCTCACACCCATAACTACACCTGAATCGAAATAGGATTCTGAAAAATCAAACTTTTGTTTGCGTTCATCCGTGATACTCATCCCGGCAATGACGCCATCCACCTGATTGGACTCAAGAGCTTGCACAGCCGCATTAAATCCCAGGGCTTTGATTTGATAATTGAAGTTCTGGTCTTTGGCGATCGCATCCAGCAAATCCATATCGATGCCTACATAATCCCCATTTTCATCTTGATATTCAAACGGTGCAAATGTGATGTCCGTGCCGATCACATAGGTTTTACCTGAATTGGAGTTTGCATTGGCATCCCCCGACCATCCGGATAACCCCGCCACTAGGAGCAGAATTAGTGATAGTACAAAAAATGAGACCTTGGTTGTTTTCATATGTCCTCCTCATCTCGGTGTTCTCCGAATCCTAATCATTTTCTTGTCATTGATGTTACTGTCGTGTCGTACATTTTTAGGTGTCTTTGCACATTATATTGTTATTATTTGCAGTATATTAACAATCAATGCTTTCCCTAACATTCTTCATGTTCCTCCGCAACGTTTTATTTTACATCCATTTAAAGATCCACGTTATATTTACCCTTCAGGACAGGTTTTAAAAACCTAAAATGAACTTAAATAAAAAAAGTCGCCATATAGGCGACTCTATAACAGACAATATGATGATCTTCGCATGACAATTGCCAAGGTATTTAATCTTTCTTTATAAGAATGGACACTTCGGGTTATTCTTCAGCGAAAAATTTTGAAAGTGGATTTTCCACTTTTTTATCCAATGTTACCTTGCCCTTCTTGTCCAACATATAGTACTGATAATAAGCGCTGCTGAATCCAATGGATTCTTGCATCTTCATCATAAATGGTTCAAGACTCCCACTGCTCAGATGATCTTCATTCCAGAAATAGTGCAGCATCAAACGATTTTGATTATAAGGGTGTTTGATCACATAGGCTCCCGCAGCAGACGGTTGGTTCATAGTCGTTTTCCATTGAAAACCGATATGGGTAGCACGGTCTATAATGCTGGATTTTAATGCTTGTACAAAACCATTTGATTTGGCGTTACCAAGTACAATCAGGTTGCTGGTAGCCAGTTCTTTTTTCATTTTTCGCTTCAATTCCTGCCGGTCCTGGATCAGGTCATACTTCACTCCGGTTAAATCCAGAAGAGTTGTCAGTTGGTTTACCATAGCTTCCTGTTGTTTGTTCGCTGCCTTGCTCACCTGATCACTTAGCACAATGGCTAATCGCTCACCTTGAAGGGCTTTATCCATCACACGGCTCATCGTTTCAAAAGGTAAATTCGGAACCTGAGTTAACGCTGATCCATACAGCGATTGAAACTGATCATGCAGGTATGCCGTTTTCTCCTCATTCGACAGTTGATACTCGGGCTTCAGCGTAAAATTAGGCTCATATAAAACCGTCTTCATATCATCTCGCGCCTCTTTCCCCAGTACATCTTCTATCGTTTGAAGAAGTCCGTCAATCGTAGCGTTTTGGTACACATAGCGTTTAAAATACTCTTTCATAAAGGCATCGAATTTCTCTTCACCGACGGAACGGTACAATTGGTATATCGCTTGACGGCCTTTATCGTAATAAACTGGGCTTGCCCAATCTCCCACCTCGTCATTAGTTGAAGCAATAGCCTTATCCACAGTGGAATCGTCAAATTGGATGGACTTGAAGCCATTCATCGTATCCCCCTGCTTCTCAGAAAAATACACTTTGGAGAAATCTGCAAATCCTTCGTCCAGGAAAGACTCTGTCTCCGAGTTATTCCCGATTAACGCATGAAACCACTGGTGCGCGATTTCATGCACAAATACGGTGTCCTGTTCTGGAGCAGAATTTATTCCGATTTGCCCCATTTGGATTAGCCTTGAATACTCGATAGCTACACCTTCTACATATGATTCAACAATCCGAAATTCAGGATAAGGGTATTTACCGTATTTATCACTGAAAAAATCAATGGCTTTGAATGCTTGATCAACATACCCATCAACGATTTTTTTCTTACCTGGCTGGTTGTCAAAATAATAATACTCTACGGTGAGGCCATTCCGGGTTACGCTGTCCACTTTGAAGTTTGGGCTGGCAAAGAAAGCAAACTCCCTCGTATTCTCAGCTACGGTGGATACCACTTTGCGTCCAGTCTCTGCATCATCCCGTGTGGTTATCGTACCAGGCATCACTACCTGATATTGATCGGGAACATTGAACTGAACTTCATAATCCGCGGAAGTATAATAATCCGTTTCAAATGTTTTACTATAAGGTTTGCTATCCCATTCATGCTTGGCCTCATCATAGACTGACATTACAGGGAACCAATGAGCCCCATTGATAATATCTTTGTAATACGATAACCGCTGTGAGCCATAGGGAATCTTCAGATTAAAGTGGACTTGAACCGTCACGGATTCACCAGGCTGAAGGTGTTGCTCCAATTTCACCGACATAGCTTGGTCTTTATTACTGAAATCAAGGGCTTGCCCACCGGTCGTCACCTTCTCAATATCAATTCCTCCAAGAAAGTCTTCCGGTTTCTTATCAGGGTTATTTTTGCTAATCTCTTCATTGGAATGTTTAAACATGGTCGTCTGTGTCGATTCCGAAAGATTGGCATCAGCATAAGTATGAAAAACCAGTTGCTTCAATGTATCTTTGCTCGTATTTCTGTAAGTAATGGATTCACTCCCCTCTATGGTCATCTTCTTCTCATCCAGCCGGGCTTGAATTCGATATTGGATAGGCGCTTGAGCCTGAATATCTTTTGTTGCTTGTGAAATAGCTGATACAGGAGCTGCATTAGCGGCAGCACTACCCGTACTTATGATCGGGCATGCGGTCAGAATCATAGCGAGTGCGCTGATGGCTGTTATTCTGATTCGATTTGATGTGTATGAACGTGTATGATTGATATAAATCTCTCCCTCGAATGATTTTTGAAGCTCAGAGGCAAGTATAGAAGATCAACCTTACATTGGTTTAATGCGGATCTTAAATTTCGTTTAAAAAAAGAAGCTGTTTGTATTAAATGAGCATGACCATAAAGCAAAAAGTCGCCATTTAGGCGACTTTTTGTAATTGTGTCTCTTTACCGATTTTCAATGAAAGGTGTCACAAACGAATTATAGAATCAGGTACGAAGCCAAACATTCATTTCTCCGGCTTGTCGATTGCCCCATAAATAAAAAGGGTTTGCTGTGAGTTGTACTGGTTTGACGTTTTTGTGTAACGGCTGGTAAGGTTGATTATCCAACCACACGGATTCATCCACAAGTAGCCCATCAACTTCTACAGTAATGCAGCCACCAAGCAGTTCAGGCGTTTCGTGTTCTCTCAACTCTGGCTCCTCTGCGAATGAGAGTGAAGACAGTGGAGATCCATTATCCACTTGCTCCAGGCAATAAACGAGTGGGCCGCGTTGGATGGCAGCTTTCCCAGCATCTGGCCGGATCAGAGGATGAGCAGCGATCAATTGGGTCTCTAGTGGCAATATCCACTCTACTGTATCACCATCGGACCAGGCACGTTCCATTTTTGCATAACCATTATGCTTACGATAATGTTGAGGTTCTCCGTTGATCTTTAATATTGGATCCTGACTTTGAAACCACTGAGGAATGCGGACTGCAATCTCAAATGGAGCAGCTTTAGCATCATTACCAGCCAAAGAAATCGAGAACTCCACCTTTCCATGCCACGGTAATTCGGATCGTTGGTGTACTGTTACTTGCAGACCGTCTCCTGTCACCCATTGAAGCTCGCTACCGATAAACAAGTGCACATACACCGTTTTTCCGTCATTAGATATGTCATAAATATAATCATGAAGTGAACTCAATAAACGTGCCACATTAGGCGGACAGCATGAACAACCAAACCATTTCTGCCGTACGGGCTTCACATGATGTTTGTCTGGATTTTTTTCACTTGCGTCCGGGTATACCTCTAGTGGATTTACATAGAAGAAATGTTGTCCATCTTTGGACATGCTGCCAAGCACATTATTGTATAGTGCTCTTTCCATGACGTCAGCATAGTCACTTTTGGCTTCCAATTGCAGCATCCGACGTGCCCAGAAAATTAGTCCAATGGAAGCACAGGTCTCTGCATAAACCGTATCGTTAGGCAGATCATAGTCAAACGTGAATGCTTCCCCCAGATGTGTTGCACCTATGCCGCCGGTAATATACATTTGCTTGCGCGTTGTATTGATCCAGAGCCGCTCACAGGCTTCTTGCAAACTTGAATCATTCGTGAGGCGTGCCAAATCGGCCATGGCGGTGTACATATAGACTGCACGAACAGAGTGACCCACAGCGACCGTTTGTTCTCTCACTGGCAGATGAGACTGATATACCTCAAGATTGGGAGTCCCCTGTGACCAAATATTTTTCCGTCCCCGGCGTTCCCACTCTTCCACGAAATAACTTGGCTTGTTACCGCGCTCATTAATGAAATAACTGCTCAGATTCAAATAACGTTGTTCTCCTGTAACGTTGTACAGTTTAACCAGAGCTAATTCAATTTCCTGGTGCCCGCAATACGCCTGAATTTTACCTTGCTCGGTTCCAAACAAGCTATCAATGAGATCAGCGAACCGACATGCGATGTCGAGAAAAATGCGCTTCCCTGTCGCATGATAATATGCAACTGCTGCCTCTATCATATGTCCAGCACAATATAGCTCGTGAGCTTCATACAGATTGGTCCATTGTCTTCCAGGCTCTTTAATGGTGAAGTAGGTATTTACATAGCCATTTTCATGTTGAGCTTGACCAATCAGATCAATCACTTCATCAGCGATGCTCTCCAGCTTGGGATCAGGATGGTTACCGATCGAATAAGCAACCGCTTCCAACCATTTGTAGAGATCACTATCCTGAAATACCCATCCCCCGAATTCACCTTTCTCCAAGCCAGCTGCAATTCGGAAATTACGGATGGCATAGCTCGGCTCCGCGCCTTCGATTCGGTCATTGAGCGCTTCCCATTGATAAGGAATGACAGTCTGACGGACTAATTCGGAGTATTCTTTCCAGAAGGTGTCTTGAATGGCTACTTTGGCTTTTCGCATTATGGAATTCCTCCTATAAAATTGACTCTTGTGGTTTTCAATTATAAGCTGTGATTACATGGGAAAATAGAATTGAATTGAACTCTTTTCTATAAAATTTAACACTAATAGGGAGGGTTATCTGTTTTGAATGGAGATGGAATCATAGAGCTTAACGTCCCCCAACTCCCCTATTATCTAGGAGCAGGACGTTCTGAATATGAAATCGGAGATCAACATCCGAACCGAAAAAATCTTGGTATCTACGATGTACTGATTGTGGTCAAGGGAGAATTATATATTGGAGAGAATGATCAGCAATGGACCTTGGAGAAAGGAGACTCACTAATCCTGCTGCCAGAAGGAGAACACTATTCGGTCAGGCCGTGTTCACAGAAAACGGTATTTTACTGGCTGCATTTCGAGCATGTTGAAAGATATGAAAGCTTGCTGACCTCTTCTGATCATGAACCGGAGTTGCAAGATTCCTCCAGACCGTTTGGCAATCCTTATACGTTAAGGCTTCCTAAACATTCGAAATTAGCCCATCCACAAGCGGCTTTCAATCTTCTGGAGCAATTATTGACACTAGAAATGGATAGCTCCTTTTGGCAGGAGCAGCGCTTGCTAGGTGAATTGCTTTCCATGCTGGAAGAAGGCAGCTTGCGGGTAATGGATTCCGTGCAGACACGATTAGCAGAACAAGCAGCAATATATATTCAACAGAATTACAAGACAAAGGTCACGAATGAAACGTTGGCAGCAGCTCTCCATTTTCATCCCAACTATGTTATCCGTTGCATGAAGATGAAGTATGGTAAAACACCAATTGAATATTTAAATGAACTTCGTTTAGAACGTGCAAAGCGATTACTGGTTACTACAGACTGGTTGATTGATCGCATTGCAGAAGAAGTGGGCTTTCGTTATGCTCCATACTTCTCATCCTGTTTCAAACGGTATATCGGGTTGTCTCCGCTTCAATTTCGAAAGCAATATATGACTACGTAATGATATGAATTATGAGATTCGGCACTATAACGTCTGCGTTGAGGATGATTTCTGGCGTCGTAAGGTCATGATGATTAAAGATGCAGCTAATACTGTCAGGATGATTCCAAGCGTTTGAAATCCTATAAAACTGAATGTGTCTCCCATGACAATTCCAATCAACAACGATGACAAAATGGTCCCCAGATATCTCGATGTATTAAAAATACCTGATGCGACACCGATCATATCTTTGGGTGTGCTTTTAAACAAAGCCGCCTGCATACCAACACTGTTGAGCCCATTACTTATACCAAATACAGCTAAGGGCAAGATGACATTCACCTCTGGTGAGCCTTTATCCAATGCCACAATCAAGATGGACCCGAACGTCATTAACACCGCTGAAACGATCAAAGCTGGCCGCGTACCTGATTTGTCAATCCAGCGTCCGGCGAGAGGAGAACTGATGAGTGAACATAAACCAAGGGTTAGCATCAATAGTCCTGTATGAACTTCGTTCAGATGGCGTACCTGCTGTAAATAAGATGGCACACCAAAAAACAGAGCGTAAAACAGAGTGTTAACCAGCATAAATTGTACATTCACCCAGGTCATTTCGGGATATTTGGCAAATACCCTCAGCGGAATAAAGGGGGACGCTGTTTTCAATTCATGTCGGATAAAACTTGCTAATGCAAGCAATCCGATCCCTCCTGCCATAAGGTGCCAAGTTAAAAGATGTCCGGTTGATTTAACGGAAAGCACGCTCATTAGCAGAGTCACCAATGCAACGGTGAACAAAAGTATGCCGGGCGCATCAATCAGCAGGAACCATTTTCTGATGGACATGTCGCCATAGTTGGATTTGAGGGTCGCTTCTTTGGGAATGGTTTTCCAGGCGAATATAAAGCTTGCGATTACCAATGGAATATTCACTAGAAAAATACTTTGCCAGTCCCACCAATGAATCAATACACCGCCAATAAAAGGGCCTACCGCGGCTGCACCAGACAGGAACATCGCAAGGATAGACAGGGCAGCAGCCTGTTTCTCAGTAACGTGGATTCTTACAATCGCCATTCCGACGGCTACCATCATGCTTGTGCCAACAGATTGAATGATCCGGAATACGATAAGCCAAGAAAAGTCTGGAGATAACGGAGCTAACATGGAGGAACCAAAGACAACAACCAGACCGATAAGGAATATCTTTCTGCGGCCGAACAGATCACTGCACTTGCCCATGACCGGTTGAGCCACAGCACTTGCAATGTAAAAGGAAAAAATAATCCATGACACGGTCGTAACATCAAGTATAAACTCCTGTTGTAGTCTTGCAATTGCTATAGATATCATGGAGGAATTGAGCGGATTCAGCATAATTCCCAAGCCCACAGATATCATTAACCATATATTTCGAGCATTCATTATGTATATCCCTCCTTCTTCTGTTGTCATCTTAATGGAATCCCTTTATTTATTCCAACGCATTTTATGTTATGATTTGATGAACTAAAAGGAATAAGAGAGTGGTGCGAAATGGAACTTCTTCAGCTACGCTATTTTCTGACGTTAGCCCGATGTGAACATGTGACAGAAGCTGCGGGTAAGCTGCATGTCACTCAATCCTCACTGAGCAAGACGATACAACGTTTGGAGGATGACTTGGGTGCACCGTTATTTGATCGATTGGGCAGAAAACTGCGGTTAAACGAATTCGGAAGAACATTCCTTCGACGGACCGAAAAAGCCTTATTCGAATTGGAACAGGGAAAACAGGAAATTGCTGATCTCTCCAACCCGGATCACGGTACACTTCAATTGGCAGTTACTACAGCAAGCACATTACCAGGAATCTTGCGGGAATTCCGAAAAAATAAGCCGAATGTTCAGTTTCATGTACAAATGGTTACGTTGGACGATATGTGCACGCTTCTCCACCGAGGCGAAATTGATTTTTGTCTGTCTTCCCCTCCAATCCAGGGAGATGATATCGAATGTCAGATGCTGTTCCAGGACCCAATTGTAGTTGCTGTGCCTCTCGGTCATCAATATGCGAATCGAAGCAGCATCACATTAGAAGAGCTTAAGGATGAGTGGTTTGTGGGGGTGAAAAAAGGATATGGTATTCGTGATCTGGTGGACTCCAAATGTCAATCCGTCGGATTCGTACCGAAGTATGTTTATGAAGGAGATGAGCCTGCAAGATTAACTGCACTTGTGGAGGCGGAGATCGGGATTGCCTTTATACCCAATACAGCAAGAAACCCGCAGGAACGAATTGTATATCTCCGGATCGAGGATCAGAACCTAGTGAGGGAAATTGCATTATTGTCGCATAAAAACAGATATATCTCGAAAGCAGCTATCGCGTTTCGCAGCGTAGTCATAGATTATTTTGGTGCAATGTGCAAACCAATTGCTGAATGACCCATTACAAAGACCCCGCTCACCGACGTAAGTGAGAGCGAGGTCTTTTGTTGTAGGCTATCGATCATGCCTATTTCCGCCAAAAGGTTGAACAGTCTGCTTTTTCCGTAATGTTGAAATCAATCATTCGTTCCAGTAATGAAAAATCAACCGGTCCATCCCACCGGATACGCACCAATTCCTTGGTGTGCTCATAACCGGCCTTTACAATTTCATCGGAAAAATGATTAATCCCTGCCTTCTCAGGCGCCACAGCCAAATGATGTTTGGATACACTAAATCCAATAATAAATGTGCCATGATCGGTAAACATGGGCTGATTCCACGCTATTTTAGGTACTAAATTTGGGTACTTCTTGATAATCCATTCTAAAACTTCTTCCGTACGGTCCCGATGTCCCAGGTTATCAATTCGTGCTAGATATTCTGAAAAAACGTCCATATTATCTTCTCCTAACCAAGATTTATTTCGCATACTTCATCTCATATTATCATGAAAATGAAATTGAAAAACCCTTTGGTCCGAATTCGCCAAAGGGTTGAAAGAATATATATTACTCAAGGGCTACTTCACCGAAAGCAGGCTATCCGAAATAAACTTCAGCTGACCTTCAAGCGATACAGGGTCGTTGTATGTATCAGAGGTCGGATCAAGCTGGAACACATGGCCCTCTTTGACCGCAGTTAGGTTTTTCCACACCGTATTATCGTAAACAATCTTCGGATCGGTTGTATCTCCTGACCAAGGGCTAGTGAAGATGATGTCGCCTGCATATTCCGGTAACACTTCCATCGATATTGAGGCCCAGCCTGTGCCACTATCAATTGCCTCTGTCTGAGCCCTTGTTGGTGCCTTCAGGCCAAATTCGTCATAGAGTATTTCACCGCCACGACCGTAATTATGACCAAATACAAATAATCCTTTGGCGTATGGATTCAAAATGGAGACTGTACGATCTCCTACAGCGGCAAGCACTTTTGGCTTCAACTCATTGATCTTCGCTTCCCATTGTGTGATCCAGTCTTTTGCTTCGGCTTCTCTATTAGTCAGTTTGCCCATCTCCAACATAAGATCCTTGAAATTGCGCTTACCATATTGTAACTGTACCACTGGTGCAATCTGCGACAACTTGTCGAGACCTTCCGTACCTGTGTATGCGATGATCAGATCAGGCTTTAGGCTGATTAGTTGCTCAGCTGTTGGCTGCTCTCCCAGATCTGTTGTCCCCTCACTTTTGAGCTGATCCTTGATGTACTTGTTGTTTATTGCACCTGACAAGGCTCCGACGACTGGAGCATCGAGTGCAACAAAGTACCCTGTTGAAAATGCGGTCAGATCGATAATTCGTTTCGGCTCCACAGGTACTTCCACTTCACCTGCATCCGATTGATATGTAACAGTCTCTCCTTCGGCACCTGTTGTAGTATCGGCATCAGACGCAGAAGTTGAGCCGGTTGATGATTCCTTGTCCGCAGCTCCGGTTGTGTTTGCGGTCTCCGTTGTATTGCTTGATGTTGCGGACTGACCACATGCACTCAGTACGAGCAATACAATCAATGCAGATATAATCCATATCGAATTTCTTCGTTTCAGCAAAATAAACCCACCTTTTTCAAATGATATTGATAATCGTTATCAACGATACCATGCAATAGTACATTTGACAAGATGATTTCATATTCGACAAAAGACAAAACAAAAAAACACCTACCAAGGCAGGTGCTTCAACGCATATAAATGAATTTTAAAACAGCTGCTTCCCAAATTAAATTAACGGTTTAATCATTTAACCCTTTTCCATCCAGAATTTGCTGTGTAGATTTCTCCACCCTGGACACGCGAGTCTTGGATTGCTTCGGTTGGGAAAAATAAAAAAGGTATGCTCGTTGACGTCCAGGTGTCAGTGCTTCAAAAGCCGTTTTCAAAGCAGGATTTTCATCCAGTTTCGTTTGAAACTCTTCTGGAACAACATATTCTGTATTCTTTTTGAGTTCCACTTTCAATCCGGCCTTTTCAACCTCAATGGCTTCAAGAATGTACTCTTTCAGGATGGTTTCCATGTCAACGATTTGTTGAAGATTGGTGAACCGGATCTGGCGAGCAGCTTGTACATTTTCTGTTTGTTGAATTAGAATACCCTGCTTATCCTTTAACAAGGCTCCTTTATGGAAAAGAAGCGCACAATACTCCTTAAATCCATGAATGATAACGATGTTTTTATTCTCCAACGTGTAACAAGGATGCATCCACTTAAAGTCTTCGGTCAGGTCGCAGGAAAGAACGATCTCTCTTAGCTTCTCTGATTCTTCCTTCCACTTCTTTGCTTTGTTTAAATATTCATCCACCTTGGGATTAGTTTTATTAGTTGTCATCAGGGACCATCCTTCATCATGCTAATCATTTTATTGTGTTTTCTAAAAAAATTCTCTCTTACATATGATTGCCAAGAAAAGGAAGTTAATTTCATTCGAAACCATGTAGTGTCGCTTAAATATTATGACACCATTTGGCGTCTGGTCAACACTAACTATTATTTAACTCATATACATATGTCCTTTGTCCCACCTCTTCTCCATTACTAGAAAGCCCGATATTAAAGAAAACAAAGTGAGAAAGCCCTAGGATTTGGCGTATTGTAAAATTGCCGCTGCTGCACGGATTCGCAGGTCCTCTTCTTCGCTATGCAATGCCTTTTTTAGAACATTGAGTGCTTCTTGAATAGTGCCTTCATCTACTCTAACTGAAGAATGATTATCTCCTTCAGTGGCTACAGAGGTGATCGAAACCCAGGGCTCCAGTTGAGCCTGTATAATTGGGTGTTCGAATTTCGCAATGATTGAGTAATGACTCACAAGTGCAAGTGCTTTATCATTTAACTCTGCTAAGGGAATGCGTCCCAGCCAGGTAACGCCTCGTCGGTGGCATATGTATTCCTCTCCGGTTCCGTTGGAATCATCGTAAAAATAATCACCCAAATCCCCTACATATGTCCATTCATCATCATTTATCAAAACATAATCCCCGTCCTGCATGACGTAGGCAAAAGTATGGAGCGTGTCCAGGACATCACGAATTTCCGTCTTTCCTATCCTGTAGCGTTGAACTAATTGCTCTTTCCATTCTTCTGCAGGCTCATGCTCCAAATCTCCTGTCGCCGGCCAACCAATACCGATAAAGTTATTCTCCAGGAACGATGCGGTCCAATCGATCTCTTGCAATGTAGATTGTATATGAAACAGATTCATATCATTTCTCCTCTATAGTGATTTCAGAATTTATGACTAAGTATATACTCCAGACATTCGTCTCTGCATTATAATCAATCAAAGATTGAGCTGATAGCTAGTACAGACCTGCCTCTGATTCCGCAGCATCCATTCAATACTTGACTATCTACTACACGTTGTAGTAATTTATATCTACTACGTAGTGTAGTAATAACCTTCGATATGGACGCATAACGAAGTTAAGGAGTGTTCACTGTGAACCATCTTCAAAAATTATCGGATACTGAAATGGAGCTGATGGAAGTGATCTGGGAGTGTGAGCCACCTGTCACCTCCACCGAACTGCTGAACATGTTTTCCCTAAGGGGTAAAGCATGGAAGGCGCGAACCATCTCCACCTTTCTCTCTAGGCTAGTAGACAAAGGGGCTCTTACAGCTACAAGGGATGGACGTACCAACAAGTATGTCCCCCGTATTTCGCCCGAAGACTACAAGCTATTGGAGGCACAACAAGTCCTGGATGGATTATATCAAGGCTCTGTAAAAAATTTGATTTCAGCTTTGTATGATGGCGACAAGCTTTCTGATCAAGACATTGCAGAGCTGAGACAATGGTTTTCAGAAAAGTAGGTGTAGTCTATGAATACCATTCTTGTGTTACTGTCTACGCTGACTGTTGCCGGAAGTGTCGTTGTCGCTTTCATTCTGTCTTTGCGCCTTGCTCCCTTTCAAGTCATTCCTGCAAAATGGCGTTTTGGAATTGGGAAAATGGCTTTAGCTTTGTATCTATTGCCCATCTTTCTGGTCTTTCATTGGATTTTTTCATTGTTTACATCCAGTACTACATTAAACGAGTTACCCTTAAATGTTCAACAAGTTTTACCTGGACCATTCAATCCGGCTCCTGCCATCCAGGTACAGACCATTTCAGCAAACGTAGCTCTCGCTTTTATATGCTTATGGGGAATCGGGACCATAGCTTTTGTAGCATGGCAAACATATTGTTATCACAGGTTTCTCAAGACATTAAAACTTACGCGAACCAGCGTTCCGAAGACTAGCGATGTTGCTATGCTGCTCCCTGTAATCAAGGAGAATCTGGGTCTCAAGAGCGAGGTTCGTCTTGCTTACAGCGCTCTAATTCGCAGTCCTTTTTTAATTGGATTGAGGAAACCTACTATTTATCTGCCTCTGAAGAATTCTGAAAGTGTGGATATCGGTATGGTGTTCCATCATGAACTGATCCACCTGAAAAGGAAAGATCTATGGATCAAGGCGCTCATATTAGTAGCCCGTGCATTGCATTGGTTCAATCCATTGGTTCATATGCTTTCGAAAGATATTCATACGTGGAGTGAACTGTCCTGCGATGAAGAAGTTGTAAAGGGAATGTCCCTTGCGGATCGTAAACGATATGGGGAAACCATCCTGAACGTAGTGGCAGGATCAAGGAATCTACCTATACAATTCTGCTCCTCTTTATCCGGGGATGGCAAACAACTAAAAAGGAGATTAACTTTTATGCTTAACGTAAAGAATGTGAAAAAGAAAACCTTTGTTGTAGCGATATCGACGCTATTCGTCGTTGCTGCAATTAGTACAGTGACAACAGCTTGGGCTTCCAGCAATACTCCGAGGGTGGTTTCGAGTGAGGAAGCCTCCGCGGTAACGCGTCCATCACAGCAAACGACTGTCCGTGAAGAAGCTCCTGCAGCAGCACGCCCATCAGATCGTGAAGATTCCCCAGTGGTAGCACGCCCAACAGCTCAAGCGACAGCTCGTGATGAAGTTTCGGTGGTTCCGCGTTCGGATGCCCAAGTGGTAGCCCGTCAAGAAGCGCCTGTAGTAACACGTCCATCAGCACAAGCGGTAGTTCGCGAAGAAGCAGCTGTAGTGGCACGTCCATCTGCACAGGCGGCTGTGCGTGAAGAATCTTCTGTAGTAACACGTTCGGCAGCACAAGCCACAGTTCGTGAAGAAGCAGCTGGGGTAACACGTCCAACAGTACAAGCGGCAGTTCGTGAAGAGGCCTCTGTAGTACCAGCGCAATCATATTCCCGTCATTAAAAGCATTTTCATGGAATTACAAGCAGCCTTCGTTCAATTGTTGAACGAAGGTTGCTTCATTATTGTAGAAAAGATTAGTTTCGCTTAAGACTAACCAGCTACCTTCTCAAACCAAAAGACCAACAACATTTCTGTTGTTGGTCTTCCAGTCTTCTCCGTTCAATTTGCCTCATCACCGATAACTATGGTGAATGGCCTCGACACGACCCCAATCGCGCAAACGGCTGTTTTATTACTGTTCTTTATACACACGTACATAATCTACTTGCATAGTTGCCGGGATATCGGACACGTTCGGAGTACGGCCCCCGTCAAAGTTTCCACCGATTGCCAAGTTCATAATAAGATAGAACGGCTCATCGAAAGGCGCGTTCGGGTTGTTCGGTGCAGCTGTGGAATACCACTGCTGGTTAGTGACTTTATAGAAAAACTTACCGTCTACATACCATTTAATGTTGTCTTCTTCCCAGACTACGGAGTACACATGATAATCATTGGCAAAAGTTTGCCCTTCTGGGAAGTGATAATCGCCACCCGAAGACTGGTTCACGGGCCATTGTCCACCAAAGTGTATAGTACCGCTTACAGACCCTGGAAGACGTCCTCTCGCTTCCATAACATCGATTTCACCTGATGCAGCCCATGTGCCGTATACAGAATCTTTTGGAAGCATCCACAGTGCTGGCCAAACGCCATCACCAGTAGGAAGCTTGGCACGAAAATCTACTCTGCCGTACTTCAAGGAAAGTTTATCCTTGGTGTTAATCTTACCGGAGGAATACTGTGCATACCGATTCGGATCCTGCGGAAAAGATTTGCTATCGTTCATAGCCTTGATATTCAACTTTCCGTCCTGTACAAATACATTTTGGGTGCTGTTTGTGTAGTGCTGCAGTTCTGCATTTCCCCATCCCCAGGTAGCAGCATCGTTATTGAGATAATAGCCTGTTTCATAGTTCCATTTACTTGTATCCAGCGTAGTTCCGTTAAATTCATCCTGCCAGATAAGATTCATGCCCGCGATAGCCGGGTCGGTTGGAGTTCCGATTGCGATATCCTCTTGATCGGATACATCCGGACGCGGAGCATTTGGATTGCCGATGAAGGTATAGTTGACGAAGTTGTTACCAATATTTCCACCCGCCTGTCCGTTCAGCGGATATCCGATACGAATCTGCATATTTTCCTGAATTGGCTGGAACCAAAGACCATAGATATAATCGGCCCAGTATCCCCACTGGTTGGCATCAGACATGTTGTTGTAGCCATTAGCCGAGTATGCAAACTTGCTCTGACTGGAGTTACTCAAATCCACCCATTGTCCATTGATGTTAATCTGGTATACAAAGTTGCCCAGTTCCTTGGCGATTGGCGCACCCCCATCAATTTTGGGAAGTGGAATTCCAATCGAACCATTCGCATCTGCTGTGAAGGTTGTACCTTCGTATGGCGTAATGACATATGAATTTCTTGTAGGTTCATTAAACGTAATGGTATAAACAAGGTTAGCCGAGGAAGTCTTTGATTCCAATTTGACGTTGATCGATTCCGTTACGTTAAACCAGTAACCTCCTCCACCGTCGGTGAATTGGCCAAAGTTGTGATCATAAATCCAGCCGCTGGCTGCATTATTGTCAATATCAATCCATGTGCTGCTGTTTACGGGTTTTACATATACCTTCAAATCATCAGCTACGGCTTCATAGGTCACCGCAGAATCATTGTTGAACGTTGGATATGTAAAGCCTGCACCGCCTGTGAAACTTGCTGTAATTTGCGGCCCTTGTGTCGGATTCATCGCTGTGATGGTTGTTTTGTTAATATTTTGGAATACAAGTTGGTATTCAAGCTTAACCCCATTCGCTTTGGAGTACAGTTGAATTTCGGTTGTTGCGGAAAGGGTGAACCAATAACCATTGAATCCTCCATCGCTCCAGTGCCCCCAGTTCTGGTTATAGATATAACCTCCGGCTTGATCAATATCAACCCAGTTGTTACCCACTTTCACATTAACACCCACGTCACTGTAAACATCATTCCAGGTAGCGGCCCCCCCATTGAACTTAGGCATAACAAATCCGTAGCTGGCTTTGCCAACGCCAGATTTTGAAATCACAGGTCCATCTTCTGGTGAGAAATATTCCATTGAGGTAACTGTCGTTCCAGCTGCTTGAACTTTTGTAGTTGGCAGCACACCAACACTGGCCAGCATCACAACCACTAAGAACAAACCAAGTACCTTTTTCATAAACCGTTTCTCCGTAAAGTGAGATGGTTTCATAATTGCCCTCCTTTGATAGGATAATAGTTTCTCCCAATCTATGCGTTTAAAGGTAATCGCTTACATCGGGGAACATCTTTATTCTATCGAATAGGATAAACTGCTGAAAAGGTACAATTATTTTTGTTATATCCCATTTTTTTGGGTTTTGATTCAATTTATATATTTGTACTGTGGTATTGCACTTCACGTTCTACCTTTTGGCGCATCATTTGTCGATACTCTGTGGGTTGAATTTCCATCGCAAGGCGGAACGCTCGTGTAAAGCTTTTGTAGCTTTCATAGCCTACCATAGCAGCCACTTCAACAATCTTATGGTCGGTTTCGGCTAGAAGACGCCGCGCTTTATCCATACGTACATCTCTCAGGTATTCGGCAAAACCTTTGCCAATATTCTTCTTGAACAGATTTGAGAAATAGGCGTAATTAAGCGACACATGATTGGATACCATCGCAAGGTCCAGCGGCTTATGATAGCTTTCGTGTATAAAACGGATGGCTTCATTTAGATCCTGAGAATTGCGATAACTGTGCTTATATTCAAAATAAAACTGATTCAGTCGAAGCAGCTGCTGTTGCAGCGCTTGAATATAATCGCGCATCCCCGGATAATCAAAGAGATTACGCAAAGATTCAAGATCCAGCGATTCTTCACCCATGTAGGGACGAACAACTCGTTCGTATTCCTCCATCATCTGCACTGTGGCGCCGCAGAGCTGTTGGGTATAGCGAATATGATAGCGTTGCAGCACATTTTTATGAAATATTGCGGACACGCCCTGAGCAATTTTACCACTATCGTCAGTCCCAACAGACTGGAACAGTTCATAAAGCTCTTCATAAGGGAGTTGCCACTGCTGCTCCATATGCTCAATAGCTGCTGGCAGGATGATATATTGATCTGGAAACAGATAACTATGGTGGAATAACTCATGTACTTGTGTATAACTGCCGGGCAACGTCTTCAATCCTTGCTGCGGGTCAGTCATAACGGTTATCGCATCGATCATTCCTTCCTTGAGCGCCGCTGGCAAAGCCTCCGGGTCTATGGCTGCACTCACTGCGAGGATCAGATGCGGGCTGTGTTGCAGGCAAACGCAACCTTGTCTACCGAACACACCATAAGCAATAGCTTCCATGCTATGGACGCTGCTGGAACCCGGCTGGTTGATCCAACATTTCTCTCGCAGCAAACATAAGCGATAATTGTGCCAAAGCGAAGGATTTTGTTCCTGGATTTGGAGGATCCAAGCCTCATCGTTTAATGCTCCCCGCATAAACATTCGTAATTCTTTACGATCAGTCTCTCGGGCGAGACGGGAGATATGCTGAATGTTGTGCGTAAGAGCCTGCCGTGTCTGGATTTCTTGCCATACATGCTCTAGTGAAGTTTGCAGATCCTCTCGCTTCAAAGGTTTTAACAAGTATCCCTTTGCCCCAAGTTCGATGGCTTTTTGAGCATATGTAAAATCACTATAACCGCTAATAATGAGGTATTCCACCTCGATGCGCTCCTCTTTGGTCTGTGCCATCAGTGCCAGCCCGTCCATGTCCGGCATCATAATATCAGTAATAACAATGTGAATGTTATGCTGGCGTAAAAGGATTAGCGCCTCCATCCCACTTGCGGCACAGTAAATATTGTTCAGCTCCAGAGGAAATTGATGCAGCATCGCCTGCAGACCGTCACGGATATGCTTTTGATCGTCCACAACCAGAATATTGATCACTCCTACCACCCTCCAAGATTTACATTTTCCCAAGGCAAACGTATCGTTACACAGGTATAAACGCCCTGAACACTATCAATCCAAAGACCGTAATCCTCGCCATAATGAAGCTGCAGCCGCTTATTCACATTTTCCAAACCAAGTCCGTTCTTGCTGGTAACAATCGGCGAATCCGAGTCTCCCCGCAGTGCCCCTTGCAGTCGTACTAACATCTCCGGGTCTACCCCCTCACCATCATCTCGTATGTTAATGAGCAAGCGGTCATTCTCCACTGAAACGGTGATCTGAATACACACACTCCCGCCTGATGGTGCAGCGTGATGCACTGCATTTTCAACGATAGGCTGCATGCACATTTTAGGAATTGCATAGCGGAGCACCTCCTGCGGAAGATCTGCCCTCAATATGATGCTGCCGCCTTCCATTAAATTAATAAATTGAACGTAACTTTGAATGTTGGCAAGTTCCTCGCGAAGCGCAACCGTATCGCTGCGCCACTGCATGCTGTAGCGAAGTTGCGAACCTAATGATACCAATGAATTCGCAATAGCAGGTTGCCGTTGAACCTCCGCGAGCATTCGAATAGATTCCAGTGCGTTATACAAGAAATGAGAGTTGATCTGCGAATGCAGTGAATGCAGCTGTGCATTTTTGGCGATCAATTGTTTATCCACGACCTGTGTCATCAGACGTTTAACCTCATGTAACATTTTGTTGTAGCTCACAGCCACTTCATCAATCTCATCCCCTCTTTCGTTCTCATCAAGGCCGGTATCAATCGTTGCATCCAGTTCTCCTTTTCGTACCTGACGCATTGAAGCCAGTACATTGTCCAGCCGTCGGAAAATGCGCCGAGTTGTATGTGATACGAGCAGCATGATGAGCAGCAGAACAAATAATGTAATCGTTACCACAAATGCATACCAGCTGCGTGGCCCCTTCATCAATGCCTGATGGGAGGCGATATCGACCACATAAGTATTTAGCGGAGCGATATATCGGTACAGTGCATAGTAGCTCTGATCACCTACCTTAATCTTAACGGGACTTTCCTGTGGCAGTACATCCAGCTGGCGATGAATACCACCAAGGATTTCGTCCAGTCCTTCTCCGGCTTTTCGAGAAAACTCATGCTCAGGATTATAAACATATTGGGGAGGATCGCTTTCGTTCATTAAAACAGAGAAGAAGTCTCCCTTGCTCTCCTGGAGCAGATCGCTGAAAAACATACTGTGTGGAACGCGAATTTCCATAATACTAGGCCTTTTTTTCTCCTGACCCTGAAGGCGAACCAGCCGGTAGTATGATAGCGTATGTTCACCATCCTTAAAAGAAAATAAGCGGTAAGCCGCACCACCTTCATCCCGAAGCTTAGCCCAGTAATCTTGCGGCCAAAATTTCTGATAATGATAGATTTCAGGCCAGATTTCATACAAGTTCGGGTTATCCACGTAAAAGCTGAGCTCACTGATCATCGCATTACTCTGAATGATATTTTGCATTTGCTCAAATTGGTTTTGCTTAAACTTCACCAGTCGTAGTCCATCCACAAGCATATTGGAATGAATAAAATCCACAAATGACTTTTGAGTGAGCGCCGTGTTGGAAGCGTTCTCAATGATGTCCATTCTGCTGCGCAATTGTTCGTTTAACCATGAAACATGGCTGTTGCCCGCTGACATAGCGTCCTTGTATAGCTGGGTTTCCTGCATGCGAATATATAAAAAGGATACTAAAATAACGGGAATGGCAATCATCAGGCTGAACGCCAGAAACAGCTTTTGGGATATACGGGCATTGCGGTAAAGTTTCCTCAATCTAGTCAGTAGGTAATTCACTCTGAAATCCTCACCACCTTTGTTATACCATATATTACAAGTTAGTCGATAGAAAGCGAGGTTGTTAGGAAATGATTATTCAGCCATCTTAGCTTTTCTCGCTTCCAGCTCGGTCTGACGGTACTCCATTACCTGATTAAAACCGTAATTCACACGGCGGGCCAAGAAATTCTCGAATATTTTATCAAAAGCAGCTTCATCTTTGGCAGTAATCAGTTCAGGCAGAACTTCTTCCCAATTCTGAGAAATACGCGACCAGGATAAGGCTATATCGGAATCTCCAACAGGATCTATTCCCTTATAGATGCCGCTGTCCATATCCGCCTGTTTATTCGCGAACTCCTCCATTTGCTTAACGGATGCCGCCTTTTCTGGTCTCCACTGGTTAACGAAAGCAGGGTTGCGCAGCATCCAGTAGGTATCCATGATACCGTATTCCTTTTCCAGACGCTCCCTATCTGTGTCAAGCAATTGGACCATTTCGGCTGTCAACTGCGGTTTGCCATCCCTCACCGCCCATGTTTCGCCTTCTTTGCCCAGAAATACATCCCTTTGGCCTTCTTCGCTCGCTAAATAGCTCAAAAATCGGATGGCTCTTTCAGGACTCTTGGTGGATTTGCTAATCATCGTAACCATCCAGCCGTCCATGTTGCCAGGGAACAGTCTGGCGGAATCACCGTGGCTGTTTTGCGGTCCATCCACAGCGATGTAGTACGAATTCGGATATGCACCCGCAGCCAGGATCGGATTGATAGCCGCCATACCAGTCCACTCGCGAATCATCATAAAATAACGGGCATTACTGGTTTTTTCCTCTACCTGAGCATTCGAGTCCACCAGAAAATCTACATTAATCAAGCCTCGCTCATATGCTGTGCGGAAGGTTTTTAGCCAGGTGATATAGTCCGGGTCGGTCATACGGTCGTTAAATTTGCCGTCCTTTTCATGCGGAATAGCCAGCAGGTTTTGCAGGTAATCAGTCATTCCGTAAGAGACATTCCCCTGAGCAAAGAAAGGACTGATGAGCTGACCTTTATACACAGAATACTGATCCTTTAACAATTGCAGTGCGTTCAGAAAGCCTTCCGGAGTGCTCAAATCCGGTCTTCCCATAGCCTCATACAGATCTTTTCGCACCAAGAAGGTTTGGTTCGCAGCCGTCAAACCAGTGGCCTGCATCAGGCTGGGGCTGTATGAATCATTTGGAATGCCATATGTATTGCCGTTTTCCTGACGATACCACTTCAATGCACCGTCCCCAGCGACCTTGAAAAAGTAAGGATCATATTGCTCCGCCAATTCATTTAAGGCATATACCTGATCTCCTTCCCACAACTTATTAATCGCACTTTCCCACGAACCTATTGTTATCAAATCCGGCAGCTTATCGGAGGCCATCATGAGCGCAATTTGTTCACTGGCTTCGCCGGATGGCATTTCGAATTTAATGTTGACACCTGTTTTCTCAGTTACAATCTTGGAGGTTATGCTCTCACCCCATGTGTGACCATACCAGTTCGCACCCACAAACCAGGTCAAATCCACAGGTGTGTTATCAAGCTTCCATCCGGGTTCATCAGGGTTTGGCCTGTATTCAGCTGGCTGTTGTTTAGGATGAGCGGGTTGTGGGAGTGACGGATTTACATTTTGCTCTGATCGGGAACACGCACTCAAAACTAGCATTAAGATTATGGCCCAATAGATAATCATGCTGTACTTGATAAAACCGAGTTTCATTCCATCCCCTCCTTTCTTCGCTACAGTTGTGAATTAACCTTAGCATTAATCATGCTATAACCGATTTTACTATCCTTGGCTCGAAATGGAAATGCCGCTCCCTACCTAAATATGAGTTTACGTAAGGTCTAATTCAGGTACAGCTATTTAAAATGGGTTAGTACTCTTAAAATAAAATAAAACAAAGACAGCTGATTACTCAGCTGCCTTTGTTGGATTGCCTTCGGGAGAGTCTTCCCGTTAGGTTATAAGTCTCACTCGTAAGCGCCGATATTCACAGCAGCTCCCTGTACTCTTGGTTTCCCCTCAATGTCCAGTGTTCCAATAATTGCATTGTCCGTGTTCCCGGCATCAATTGCTGGAGATGTAGATTGAAGATGGAAATCGTATCCCGAAGCATTCACAAATATGGGATCAATGAACAAGGAATGCGCGTCATTGCCAGTTCCCGTTTTATAAGCGGAGAATCCTGTGTAATCTTTATTTTTCCATGTCCAGCTGGCTCCATTGCTTCCGGCAGGGGCAAAATAAAGATTATAATCCACAACGTTTCCGGAATTCTTGGTGTATTCATTGTAAATCAATACATCTGTAGAGCTGGCTACGAAAATGTTGTTCTTAATTACGTTATTTTGTGTATCGTATTGAACGTAAAGCTGGCCGCTGCCATCGCCAAGCGTATCATTTTTGTATACGGTATTGTTAACGATCTTACAGTTTACTGTGGAGCCGCGTTTAGTATCATAACCGCCCATCGCGATGCCGGTGAGTCGGTTGTTGTAGACTGCGTTACTGCGTACTGTAATATTGCTGGTAGATTTACCGGCATGCTCTGACGCAATCTCGATACCGATATCATTGTTGTAGCTGTAGTTCTGTTCAATAATACTATCCTTGCCACCATCCACATAAATGCCATCGGCCGCATTACTGTTATTCGGAAGTGACTTCCCATACGAAGGATTATTGTTGGAAGTGATATTGTAGACTCTGTTGCCCTTCACGAGTCCGTTCCGCACCTGATCGTAAGCCGTATTCGGCGCTTTCCCCTCAAAACCGATGAGATCAATGCCAATGTTGTCGTTATCGTGAATAACATTATTCGTCACCGAGAAGGTGTCCACGTTCCCGTTGAGAACCAGCGATTCGCTGGAGCCGAGCACAAGATTATACAGTTCATTACCACTAATCGTAATATCGTGAATGGATTCAGGTGCTTTTGTGCCGTATACGGCGATCCCATGTGCGTCACGGCCAAGCAGATCACTACCAGTTGGAGTGGCCGTGTTTTTGATATCATGGACTTTGTTGCCAGACAAATTGATAAAGCTGCCCGATCCGTGAACATAAATGCCTACGGGCATGACGTCCTTGGTAGCTGTAGTATAATTGCGAATTTCAAATCCTTGAAGAGTAACGTAATTCACATCGGTCAGGTCAATCAACCCTTCAATCCCGCTAACCGAAAGTCCTGTGCCGTCAATAATCGGTGTCTCCGTACCATCGTTAGTGAATACAATCGGCCCTTGTGAAGCAGAGCCTGAGCGGGTGATCTTCAGCTTCTGGTTATACACACCGCCACGAACATGCACTGTACTGCCTGCAGGAACAGCATCCGCTGCGTGCTGGAGCGTCTTCCATGGAGCGCTGCTCGTTCCCGTGTTGGAGTCATTTCCGTTTGTCGCTACGTAGTAATCCGTACCTGCTGCTGCAGCAGATGAGGACCATTCAATGCCTGAAATCAGTCCTATCCCTACCGCCATACTTAATCCCACCAGCAATGTTTTACCGAATTTCAACATATTCTCAACTCCCTTTGATCAATTTGGTTGTGTTAGATTAAAATCAGGATTTATTGTTCATGCTCAGCCTGCAAAAGAAGAACAGCCTCCATCGTCGGCAAACTCCCTGTGCCACCAATGCCAAGTGTGGACAATGCTCCACATGCATTGGCAAATCGCAGCAGTTCATCGCTTCGCATTCCAAGCAAGTATCCATATATGATTCCTGCGTTGAAACAGTCTCCTGCTCCTGTCGTATCGAAGGGCGTCAAAGTGTAAGATTCGGCCGATATTCTACTTTCGTCCAGTTCGCGCAGTGTAGCACCTTTTGACCCTTGTTTGACCGCTACAATACCCGCCACATCAGGAAGCATGGAATCAAGCACATGGCTCACTCCGTCGGCAGGGAAAATGTGCAGCAGTTCATCCTCGCTGGGAATAAACAAATCAGTCACCGTCAGTAGTGCACTTATGCCCTCGCGGTCCCATTGATTGGATACATCCCAACCGGTATCAAAAGACGTGCTGATTCCATCTGCCCGCAATCTTGTAAAGAGCTCTCGCCAATGAGGTCTCATTCCATCCTGTAAATAATAGGAACCAAAATGAAGATGTGCGGCCTGCTGTAGCAGGGACTCCGGGATATAATCCGGTGTTAACAATGGGATACTGCCAGCGTAAGTTAACAACCCGCGGTCATCGGGTGTGGAGAGCGACAGAGTTACACCTGTCTTGATGCCAGATAATCGGGTTACATGCTCTGTATTTACGCCCATACGCTGCAGCTCAGCTATACAGAATTTGCCGAAATCGTCATCTCCCACTACGCTAACGAATCTCACATCCGCTCCCAGACTTGCCAGCGCACAGGCCGTTATTGCTGAAGAGGAACCAAGTACAATCTCGAAGCCATCGACCATTTTCTCCCGATTCCATTCCGGCATGACATCCGTTCCCGATACAATGACGTCTACATTTAGCTCGCCAGCAATGACAACAACGGGACTTGTTTGTTGTCTCTGCATCATTTCAATACCGGAACAAATCCCTGTTCCGCCTCATACAGTTCATCGAACATACTTCCGATCTCCTCCAGGGAGCATACGGCAGCAGTTAGTGGGTCGAGCATCAGTGCATGGCGAGCCATCTCCCTGTCACTCCTCCGCACAGCTTCTACAGCCAGGTCAAAAAAAGCCATGTTCGAGCGGCATAATGCGGCCAAATGCTCGGGCAGTCTTCCAAAGCGACAGGGCTGAACGCCTTTCCCATCAACGAGACAGGCCACTTCCACCACGCCATCAGCCTGCAGATTTTCAATCAGCCCCCGGTTAGGAACGTTACCATAAATGACCTTCGGCTCATTCTTCAATACTGCTTCGATGATGATGGCAGCATATTCATTACTGGATTTCAGCTCAAGCGGTACCGTTCCCTCAAGCTGTGAAACGATCTGCTCATCATTCTCTCTCCGCCAGATCGGCCAGTTGTCAGCGTAGAACCCCGTAGCTCCGTTATAACCTGAGTTGCAGTGCTGGTCGATAAGCGATTGGCGTTTACGGTAATATGGGATATATTCCGAGAAATGGCCGCTGGATTCCGAGACGAATGCACCCAGGTATTTCATCGCATCAAAGCGGACCGGGTCCTGCCGCAGCAGTTCAGGAGTTTTCATTTTCTCCAGTAGTACTGGATACAGATCCCTCCCTGCGTGCGACAGCTCCACAAACCAGGACATGTGGTTAATACCTCCGGCTTTCCATGACATCTCTTCATATGGAACTCCGGCATATTCGGCCAGTTGAGCCGACGTATTCTGAATGGAGTGGCATAGTCCCACTACCGGAATATCCGTAATGCGGGAAGTCAGGAGTGTAACCGCCGACATTGGATTGGTATAGTTTAGAATGATGCAGTCTGGGCAGAGCGCTTCAATGTCCCGCACGATTTCAATCCAGCTGGGAAGGGTACGGAGTGTCTTGAATAGTCCTCCGGGTCCAAGTGTATCGCCAATGCACTGCTTAACCCCGTATTTCAGCGGAATTTCATATTCATAACGAACCGTCTCCAGTCCGCCTACTTCAATTTGGTTAATCACGAACTGTGAACCGCCGATGACCTCTCTGCGATCCGTAGAGGCAAGCACCTCCCACTTCTTTCCTGTCCGTTCTACGATTTGAAGTACCAGCCTACGTGCCAACTCAAGCCGTCGCTGGTCAATATCAACCAGGGCAATGGTGCCACCCTCCAAGCCTTCAATCAGCAGGATATCCATAGCGATCTCTCGCGTAAATGCACTGCCTGCTCCGATAATTGAGATTTTAGTCATAACTCTTCTCCTCACCCGTTATTTCATGCCCGTCATAGCTAGGCCTTTAATAAATTGCTTCTGGAAGATCAGGAACATTATAATAACCGGTATTGTAATCAGTACCGCAGCTGACATAACGACGTTGTAATTGACCTGATGCGTTCCATTAAAATAGACCAATGCCAGTGGAACGGTCATCTTGCTCTCATCATTTAATACAATCAATGGCCACAGATAGTTGTTCCAGGAGTTCATAAACGTGAATATCCCCAACGCTGACAACATCGGCAGAATAAGCGGCATAACGATACGAAGCATCAGCCTGAATTCGCCAGAACCGTCCATCCTTGCTGCCTCCAGCAGCTCCTGTGGAATCTCTTCTATGAATTGCTTGGCCAGAAATACGCCGTAGGAGCTAACCAGATTAGGCAAAATAATCGCCAGCAAATGGTTAACCAGTCCAAGCTCAGCGGTGATCAGATACGTGGGAATCATAATAACCTGAAAGGGAATCATCATGGTTGCCAGGATCAAAATGAATAGCAGTTTCTTGCCTTTAAACTGATGCTTGGCAAAAACATATCCGGCTAGAGCGCTAGTAAACAAGGTCACCACTGTTATAATGACGGAAGTCACCAGACTGTTCAGCAACCACGTGACAAACGGCGCCTCGCTAAAAACCGTTCGGTATCCGTCCAGACTCGGCTTACTTGGAAAAAAACCGCCGGAACCCGAGACGATGTCCATGTTACTTTTTAGTGATGACAGCACCATCCATACATAAGGCAAAAGCATAACACAAGCTATAACTGCAAGAACTGCGATAGTAAACCCTTCCCACAGGCTGAATTTACGCGGCATCGGCTTCTTCTCCCCTCTCCTCTCAATGTTCCCATTGCGTGCGTCCCCACCGAAGTTGCAGTAGCGTCACAAGCAGGATGATCATTAGAAATACGGTTGCCATAGCAGATGCGTACCCCATATTGGAGCTGGAGAATGCCTGTTCATAGATTTGCAATGACAGCACTCGTGTTTCGTTGAAGGGTCCGCCCTTGGTCATAATCTGAAATTGTGGGAAGGCCTGAAAATAGGAAACAACTGTCGTGATGGATACAAACAGCAACGTTCTGCGCAGCAGTGGCAGTGTGATGTGAAGAAAGACATGCCATCGGCCCGCTCCCTCCAGCGTCGCTGCTTCATAGTACATATCCGGGATAGAATCGAGTCCAGCAATGAAAAGAACGATATTATAGCCAATATCAGCCCACAAGGTCATCATAATGATGGAATAGAGCGCATAATGCGGATCACTGAGCCACTGGATCGGCGCCATATTCAGCTTGGCGAGAATCATGTTGAACAAGCCGTCATTGTAATTGAACATGGTATTCCATACGATAGCCGTTCCCGCCAGCGGAGCGATCGTGGGAAGAAAAAATACGGTCCGAAAGCCATTTTTGAGCCAAGGGATGCGGACTCGCTGTATCGCTGAAGCAATCAACAGTGTAATAACAATGTTGATCAATACGGCGATAAATACAAATTTGAAGGTTACCCACAATGACTTCAGAAAGATGGAGTCCTGAAACATACGAATGTAGTTCTGCGCCCCCACGAATATCGCGTTTGAGCTGAGCGGATCATACTTGAATGCGGACAAGCCCAGGCTCCAAGCGATGGGAAGGAAAGCAAACACCCCGAACAGAAGCAAGATCGGTACGAGTGAGATGATGATGAACCTTCGTTTTGCCCTGTAAGCTGTTGACTTTACCGCTGGGTTAACCTTTTCCGCCTTGTTGGTAGATATAGCAGTACTCATACCCCAGCACCCCTATCACTTATGTTGATCCTGATTATCATTGATTGTCTGTTCGATGTTCGCTAACCCGTCCTGAACATTCTGCTGCCCACTGGCCATCAGTTGGAAATTGTCGTTAACCTGCTTGAAGAAGAAATCCCGGTCTGCTATAGGACCGATCCATTGACCTAACGCCAATATGTCCAGCGAGGGCTTTAGATGAGGATTGTTCTTCAGGAATTCCGGGTTTTCGGCAATTTCTTTTTTGGCTGGAACGGTAAAGGTATCCGTATTCCAGGTCGAGAGGTTGTCCTTCTCCGAGATGAATTGGATGAAATCAAGCGCAGCCTCCTGTTGTTTGCTTTTCTTGGACACCGCTAGCCCCCAACCGGATTCGGCAGCAAAAACAGGTGGATTTTCCGTAAAGGAAGGCACGGAAACGTATTCAAAATCATCAACTTTGTAGTTGTTCTGTCCCGCAGCAATCGTCCACGGACCGCGATAGGTCATGGCTGATTTCCCCTGAAAAAAATAGTCAGAGGTATCCAGCTCGCTTCCGAACGTGGTTAAATCCGCAACTTTGTCATCGGCCACGAGCGAAACCAAGGTGGACATCGCTTTCTCCGCCTCCGGTGAGTGGAAATTAACATGTTCGTCTTCACCCATAAAACTTGCACCTTGCTGCAAAATAAGGGATAAGAAAGTAAACGTAATATTGTCTGCAGATACAAAATCGAAGCCTTTGACTTTGATGACATTGTTCTCACGGACAGTCAATTTTTTGGCGTAGTCCACAAGCTCTGTCCAGTTGGACGGTGCGTGATCGAAGCCTTGGTCTTTGAGCATTTGCGGGTGAATCAACATGCCGCCATTCTCAATGTTGTACTCAAGTGGCAGCCCATATAACTTGTTATCTCGCAAATATCCCCCAAGGGGAGCATCATAGTACTCTTTTTTTACATTTTCACTATCAGGGATTTCGACAAGCAGGTCGTTCTTGGAATATTCGGGAACCCACGTGCCGAAAAATTCGGCAATATCGGGTGGTTTCTTCGCGGAGAATGAGGCTTTCAGCTTCTGGCTGTATACATCATATGGAAAGGTCTGATACTCGATCGTTATATCGGGGTGTAAGGTCTGGTATTTGGATATTAATTTCTTGTATGCGCCCACAATGGCGTCTTCCTGATGACTCCAAAAGACCAGATTCACCTTACCTTGCGGGTCTGCGGATGTATCGCCGCCTGAAGAGGAGGAGCTGGAACAGCCCGCTTCAGCGAATACAACACAAACCATCGCAATGATCAGCATAAACTTGGAAAAATGCATTCGCATATCCTCCCTTGTCCTGCAAATTAGCCAGCATATGAAGGGAAGGACATTTGAGTTTTACGTGTATTTATATAGAAGCAATGTGGTCTGAAGTTGTATGTATCGCAATCTGATGCTCCCGGCACGCCTGCTCAAACCATCCCTCCGGCTGTTTATTCGTAATCACTCCAGTCACCTGAGTTAAGGGAGCAATCGTAAACAAAGCACTTTTCTCAATCTTGCTTTGATCGAATACAGCATAAACCTCGCTGGAACGTTCCATTGTTAATTGGGCAATACGAGCTTCAAGCTCGGAATGCATCGTAAAGCCGAAATTCTGCGTTACTCCGTCCACCCCGAGAAACATTTTCGTAATGTTAATTTTGTCGATTACGCTTTCCGCCAGCGGACCGCATAACTCGTAGCTTTTAGACCGCATAACGCCGCCAATCACGACGACCTGAATATCTTCGGCATCAGCCAATTCATAAGCAATATTCACCGCGTTGGTGACAATCGTAATATTACGGTGCGTTTTGAGTGCTTTCGCAATAAAGAACGTCGTTGTACCTCCCGTCAGGCAGATAATGTCTCCCTCTTTAACAAGGGCTGCCGCCGTGGCCGCAATCCGTTCCTTATCCATCCGTCGGAAATCGCGTTTTGCTGCAAAAGGCAGCTCCGATACCGCCGACGTCAGGCCTCCTTCATATATGGCTCCCCCATTTGTTCGAATAATCTCGCCCGCTTTTTCAAGTGCGTCCAAGTCACGTCTTGCGGTTGCTTCCGAGCAGCCAACCGTCTGGACAATCTCTTGCAGCGATATTTTCCCATGCGATTTAATCAGTTCCAATGTTTGTGCTCTGCGCAGTTCACCCTTTGAATATTGCATAAGTCTCTCCTTTAATATGTCTGGGCCTGCATGATATCCGTTAACTTCAGCCCGTGCTAGCTCTATTGTGTAGGATGAAAGGATGGATTGCAATATGTCGACATGAACTGCATCCCATAAGAAAAGCATCTATCTAACGGTTATTCATGAGGGATATGAAGCTGGTTTTCCAAACCTTCAACTATCATAAAGGTATAATTTGCACCTGATGTACGTACTTCTCAAAGAGTACATGATCGATGTCACCTGCTTTGGAAGACATTGCATTCGCTGCGGCAGCCGCGATAGCCATACGCAGTCTGGAGTCGGGCGAATCACCGCGTTCTCCTGCATATGCCATGCCGGCAACAAAGGCGTCTCCGCAACCTACCGTATTCACAGGCTGAATGGATGGCGGTTTTGCCAGATATGCTTTTCCATTTAAAATAGCCAGAGCACCGTCACTGCCGAGTGTTATGCACACCTCGTCAATGCCCTGATGCGCCAACCTGTGCGCTGCACGGGCCCATCCGTTAATGTCTTTCGGCTTTTGCCCCAGCCACTCGGCCAGTTCCAGTTCATTTGGCTTCACGAAATGGGGCGTTGCACTCAGTCCAATGCTGAAACTTGTTCCACCTGTATCCAGAAAGGCTCTCGTTCCTACTGAACGGACAATACAAATTAATTCTGCGTACAATGTGTCCGGCGCACCTGGGGGTAAACTTCCAGACATCACAACTGCACTGGACTGAGTGGCGAGCTCCTGTACTTTTTTCTTGATCGCTTCAACTTCGGCTTCTGACATGGTTGGGCCCTGCCCAAGCAGCTCTGTAGAGGTACCACTGGAATCGTCCACAATGTTAAGGCAGACTCGGGAGTCTCCCTCTGATTGGATAAAAGCAGTCCGTATTCCCCGTTCAGTCAGATTTCTCTCAATAAATACACCGTTATTGCCGGCAATAATGCCTGTAGCTGTGACTTCACCGCCGAGCTGCCGGATCACCTTGGCTACGTTATTGCCTTTGCCACCTGGCTCATTAACCTGTCTTGTCACTCGATGCACTTGACCTACGCCAAACTTGTCAACATACAACGTCCGGTCGATGGCCGCATGGAGTGTAACTGTGGTAATCATCGGACTACGCCGGCTTTGCCAGTGCTTCCACATAACCGTATTTTCTCCATGGCAAGCCGTTTAACTGCTTCCTTCGCCGGAGCCATGTATTTGCGTGGATCATTCTCTTCTGGATGGATTACAAATACATCTTT
The DNA here is from genome assembly GCF_050994985.1 of Paenibacillus taichungensis. Lineage (NCBI taxonomy): Bacteria > Bacillati > Bacillota > Bacilli > Caryophanales > Paenibacillaceae > Paenibacillus > Paenibacillus taichungensis. The sequence continues at coordinate 2,699,703 of NZ_CP194720.1, forward strand.
GATAGCTTCGGAAAAAGCAATACGCAGCTCTGTGGCTATGTTTACCTTGGACATCCCCAGTGCAACCGCCCGATGAATCTGTTCAGCTGGAATGCCCGAACCACCGTGCAGCACCAAAGGAACCGATACTCGATTCGCAATGGTTTCAATTCGTACAAAATCTATGTTCGGCTGTCCCTTATAAATACCGTGTGCGGTACCAATTGCTGGAGCGAGGGTAGTTACGCCGGTGCGTTCAACAAATTGTACGCAATCTTCCGGATCTGCTAGGGAAGCATGCTGTTCCTCAACGACAATATCGTCCTCAACGCCGCCAACCTTGCCAAGCTCTGCCTCCACGTTTACGCCAGATGCCTGGGCAACCTCCATCACTTTACGGGTTAGGTTCACGTTTTCTTCAAAAGGATACATGGATGCATCGATCATTACAGAGGTATAACCTGCTCGTATGCATCGGATAATCGTTGAAAAATCAGTGCAGTGATCCAAATGAAGTGCGATAGGGATATCCGTCAAGTCCGCTGCGGTTTTAGCCGCATGAGCAATGTAATCTGGACCCAAGTGGTTGACTGTACCCACCGTAGTTTGAATAATGAGTGGTGACTCAGTTTCTACAGCCGCTTCAACGACAGCCTGAAGCATCTCCAGGGTATGAACATTAAATGCAGCGATGGCGTATTGGTCTCTGCGAGCTGTTTGCAGCATTTCAGTGGACGAGATCAGTGGCATATCCATTCCCCCTTTTAAGGTTTCGTCGCTCGCGACGATTTGAACGATCCTGCACCTCCCTTCACGGGTCAGATGAGTATGGGAAAACATTTGATAATTTCTAGCTTGTGATCATAATAATCTTTTTATTTGATTAAATCAATCATTATTTTGGAAAACTATTGCAATTTAGTGCGTTGTAAAGGCATAATTATGATTAACACAATCATATAACTATATATTTGATCGAAAAGATCACAAACTGAAGTTATCAATCTAAATCATTCCCGGGAGGTATTTTTTATGAGTTTGACTTATCGTGAAGTAAAAGAACAATATAAGGCCCTGCAGCAGACGTACAACTATTTACTGGCCAAGCGCACGGAATTTACTGCCTTTGTCCAAGCTCAAGCGATTACCTCCGTAACCTTTGTTGGCGCCGGGTCCAGTTATTGCTTGAGCGAAGCGGCCGCTTTTTCCTTCCGTTTGCGTGCCGGCCTGCCTGCAATGTCACTTGCCGCGGGTGATCTCATGCTCCATGCAGACCGCTATCGTCCCATGCTGGAGGGTAGTCTGATCATAGCGCCGTCACGATCTGGCAGTACGAGTGAAGTCGTTGAAGCATTGCGTTTGCTCCAGTCTGATCGACGTATTCCTTTATTAACGATTTCTTGTGTAACGGACTCGCCGTTATCCAAAAGCGCCGATTTCCCTCTGGAACTGCCCTGGGCTTTCGACCATAGCGTTTGCCAGACCCGCACAGTAACCAATCTGTATGCAGCCAATCTGCTGCTTGCCGCTTTTCTTGCTGGTGATGAGGAGCTGATTATCGATATGCAGGAAGCGATTCATCAAGGTGAAGCCTACATGGCACGTGTAGAGGACAGCATCCGCCGCGTCTCCAACTTCAATTGGACAAACGCAGTCCTGCTCGCAGACGGTGAACTACAAGGGCTGGCAGCCGAGGGCGCCATCGCTCTGACCGAGATTGCCAAGACACAAGCCCACGCATACCATCTTCTTGACGTTCGGCACGGGCCGATGGTCACCGTAAGCTCGGATACTTTAGTGATCGCTGCCTTATCGGACAGTGGTATTGAGCATCAACGCAATCTGTTGAGGGATATTAAGGAGCGTGGAGCCACCATTATTACATTTGCCGATCGGGCGATGGGCATCCCGCAAGAGTTCATAGACCTTGAGATCACAACAAGTCATCCACTTAACACAGCAGTACGGGGTATTCCTTTCATTTTCATCTCGCAAATAGCCGCTTTGGCTAATGCCGAACGGCACGGTATTAACCCGGATCAACCCGATGGCCTGGTAGCCTGGGTCAAGCTATAAAAGAAAGCTTAGTTCTTTTGATCCGCTTGGACGTTTTGAGCAAGGGTAATTTTTAAAGGAGAATCCTAAGACTTCTATTCGAGGCAGAATAGAAGTCTTTTACTTGAAGGTCAAAAATCAATTTTATACGTCCTGTGAGATAATTAGGCAAACATTTGATATGAATGATATAACGCTAGAATTATGATTTGGTACATAATAAATATATAAAAAGGAGGGCTTTAACATGGAAAAAGTAATACTTAACAATGGTGTGGAGATGCCCATTATGGGTTTTGGTGTTTATCAAATTGCAGATCAAAATGAATGCGAACAAACCGTTTACGATGCCATTATGGCAGGATATCGCCTGATTGATACAGCTGCCTCATATCTGAACGAAGAAGCCGTTGGTCGAGCCATTAAACGAAGTGGTGTCCCAAGAGAAGAGTTATTTATTACTACAAAGCTTTGGGTTCAGGATACTGGATATGAAAACACTAAAAAAGCATTCCAAAAATCTCTGGAACGATTGCAATTGGATGTGTTGGATCTGTATTTAATTCATCAGCCTTTTGGCGATGTGTACGGCTCTTGGCGTGCAATGGAGGAATTGTATCGTGAAGGAAAGGTCCGTGCCATTGGGGTTAGTAACTTCCAGATGGATCGTCTGATCGATTTAATCATTCATACCGAGGTAGTTCCTGCCGTAAACCAGGTTGAAACACACCCTTTCAATCAACAAATCGAAAGTGCTGCTTTTATGAAAGAGAATAATGTTCAGATTCAATCCTGGGCGCCTTTTGCTGAAGGAAGAAATGATCTTTTCCAGAATGATGTATTGCTATCCATTGGGAAAAAAGTGAATAAATCTGTTGCTCAGGTCGTTTTGCGCTGGTTGACACAAAGAGATGTCGTTGTCATTCCGAAGTCTGTTCGTAAAGAAAGAATTGTTGAGAACTTCAATATCTTTGATTTTGAATTAAGCCAAGATGATATGGAATCGATTACTGCATTAGATACGAAGCAGAGTCTATTCTTTTCTCATAACGACCCAGAGATGGTGAAGTGGATCGGTACACGTAAACTTGATATCTGACCCTTCCGGAAGATCGTTCAGTTCCTTTTCATTGAAGCTCTCATTCAGAGGCAAGTAATAAGAAAGATAAACAAAAGGAGCCGTAGTCATATACGGCCCTTTTTTTTGCTTTGGTGAGATAAATTATATTGTTCAGCGATGATTAGCCCTCGCATATAATTTCACTTATTTAAAATAGGTATTTCCCCCAGCAGGTTTTTCAGGTTAATTGCATCCCATGGCATGTGCTCGGTTATACCCAATCCCACCACATCTGTTTCTTCCGATAGTTCTTTGAGTAGATGCAGGAGCTGGGAGATTTGCAAGCTGCCCGCAGGAGAGAACGTATAAGGTCCTTCAGGATTCGCGAATAATAACGAACGAAAAGCCTTAGGATCAAGCACATCTAGATCCAGGTGAATAGCGAGATGCTTAATACCGCTTTCTTTGATCCACTCTTTTATGGATTCCGTACTTTTTGTTAACTCTTCAGCTCCGGAAGTTCTAATGCCAAGTCTTTGAATCATTTCTGTATCTGATTCTACAGTCGTTATACCTAATCGTTCAAACGCTTCTGAGATCACTTCGCCCTCCTGTTCTGTAGGCGTTGCCAACCCCGCGATAAAGACATTTTCAGGTTGTAGAGGAATTTTTACATGTTGTGCAAACTCCTCATCCCCTTCTCCCAAAAGATTGCCCAGTGGTAGCGTATGTCCGTTATCATATCCCACGTAACCAACCAAATCACTGTGCGCATCGATCCAGATCAAGCCTAACTCTCCATTATACCGTTCGTTTAAATAGGCAAACGGAGCTTGTTCGACCAAGCAGTCTCCACCAAACATGACGATGCGGTCAGGCTTGTGAGCATGAATAATATGCTGGGCTGCTTCCAATTGTTCAAGGAGTTGTTTCCTCCCATTTACACCATTCTCGTTTTCCAGTGGAGTTCCATCATATGCTTGTACAGGAACTTGAATCAGTGGTTGATCATTATCAGGAGCCAGCCAGGCAAGCAGTTCCGCGCCAAAAGAGTAGTTAGGATTATTCCCGCCTTGCCATTGTGGCATTAACAGACGTATTGTTTTTTGATTCATGTTTTCTCTCCTTTACTTCAAAGTAAGGTTAGTATAAACTGAACGCAAATCAAAAAGTAGTACGCACAATTATGACAGGTACTACCCGAAAGGATAGCATAAATATGAGCATGGCTGAATATCAAGGTAAGGTTAAACATATTCAAGATACGCCTTTTGGCTATACATTGTCTGTCATTGGCGGCAAATGGAAGATGGTCATTATTTATCTTTTAGCAGAAAACCAACCGGTACGCTTTAATGAACTGAAAAGACAAATTGGAGCGATTACGTTTAAAACACTGAGTTCACAACTAAAAGAATTGGAAGCGGATGGTATGGTCGAACGGAAAGAGTATCCTCAAGTCCCGCCTAAAGTCGAGTACAGACTGACCGATAAAGCGGAAACGTTATTGCCCGTTCTGGAAGGTTTATGTGAGTGGGGAGTACAAAATCAAAGTGAAAGAGATGTGTTGGAGGATGATTAACTTTAGAAATAAAACCTATCGCTGTACCTCGGAAATTGTTATGAGCTTACTTAGCGGCAAATGGAAAATTTCTATACTCAATCACTTAACTAAAGGTCCCATTCGGTTTAATGAGCTTCAGCGACTTCTTCCTGACGCAACCCAACGCATGATTACAATGCAGCTCAGAATGCTTGAAAGTGACGGCCTGATTATTCGCAAGGTCTATCCGGTTGCACCGCCAAAAGTAGAATATTATTTGTCCGATCTGGGCGAGGAACTGGCCCCCATGCTACAGATGTTGTGCAAGTTTGGCACGACTTATATCGAGAAATTCCCCGACGAAGTATCTTGCGACAATGATGACTCTCGCCGCGACATCGCTAATGTAAATTAAAGTAGTCGTAATTAGACGGCAGCAGCTCTGTACGAGTACGCTGCCGTCGTCATATCATCTGTCACGAATGGTTTATAGCATTACAACACCAAAAATTGCGTTCCATACCCCTTCCCAGAAACCAAAGCTGCTTCCAGCTCCTCTTGATCTCCTTTGTCCACTAACACCACATTTTCGGGATACAGCTTGCCTAACAAAGCCCACTGTACAAGTTCATTTCCGCCTGTTGGTATGATATGGACTCCATTATCCGTATTTGTCACCAATCCGGAATGCGACAAAATGTCTGCTACCTGATGAATGCTCGTTGATGTTCGCTTCACAGTAGCTGCCTTGGAATGGTTGTTCTCTTCAGGCCGATATGAAAATCGATGTCCCCTGAAAAGCTGACCAAGATCCACACTAGATTCTACACTAGATGATGCATGACCATCTCTCTCCACAGTGAAACGCACGGTTGTTCGATCTGACCCTGTATTCGGAAGCAGCCTTGCGATGGATGGGAGATCACTATGGTCTTCTGAAATATGAAGGTAATCCTTATTGCCAGGTATACCCGTTCCTGCTTCATTTCGTGGTGCAGCATAATAATCGTCATATTCATATTCCAATGAGATGGCAACTATATCTTTTGTATCTTTAGTCTCAATGGTTTGTACCGGATGCCATTTCAGAAGATAACGCGCAGCCGTTCCAGCCGACTCTCCCAATCCAGCGGGCAACACCGTTCCCAAAGGATATTGAAAGCCGTAACCTACCGAAGTCAAACCCGAGCTAAGCACACTCTGTGCATACTGGACAATCGCCTTGTGCGTTAATTCCTTCCCAAGCAATTGAGTTAAAAAGACCTTACGGGCAGGCTCCAGAAAACGTAATCCTTTGAATTGCGCGTGTTCCTTGACTTCAAAAGGTACTTGTTCCCAATTGGCAAAAGGAAGTAATGCATCCCGCAGTAACACAAATTGGTGTAAGTATTCATTATATAACTGCATAACTCTCGGCCCCCCAGCGGGACCCCAAACCTGAGCAATAGCTTCCGGTATTAGGGTATGACCGTAGCAATGACTTCTAAATTCCAGCTCTCCAAGGGTCTCTATTCCATATTGCGACAGTGCCCTCTTTTCAGAATTAATCTCTCTTGCCCAGTGAACCAATTGTTCACCAATGCGTGCCGCCTGTGTCGTAATTTCAACACCTGCCTTATCCTTCAAAGCTAATGGACCAAGCGGTAGCGATGACAAATCACCGGAGATTGCCAAATTGGCTTGAAGGCTATCCAATAACACCGAAGGATCACCGTTTATCGGTTCGCCCAGCTGAACCAGAATCGCCTCAAGCAGTTTATCCAGCTCTATGACGACCTCTTTTGCTCTATATATGCCGTCAGGCAATTTCCAATCCAAAGCCACATTCTCGCCTGTTCTAATCGAGTCCTGTGGATATGTGCCAATGAGAGACTCCACATCTATTGCGTTTCCCCATACGATCCGTTTATCTTTCAAGTGAAGTTGATACGCTGGCATTTTTCCCACCCCTTCAGTACGTTTTTTATATTGAACGACAATTCAACTTGCCCTTCGAATGTTAGATTATCAGGTGCCCTAACCGTTGAATAGTACGCACTTTTTTGTATGATCCGATCATTTTTGTGTCGTAGGATACTTTTTGATCCTTCAAAATAAAGAATCGAATGGTATGATTTTGTAACAAGTTTTCCATCCTGTGCTTGTAAAACGAGCTTGCAGGTACAGTAAAAAAAGCCGCTGTTAGGCGACTCTCCAAGTAACTCCTTCTTTCTCGGATCTTATGCTATATGTTATATATCTAGACTTCATTAAAGCTTCGCATGACGTCTACAAAATGATCGACTTGCGAGGACTGATTGCTGCGCAGCCAGCAGATTGCCAAAGTTAATTCAAAACTTGGTTCCGTGAGCGGGATAAACGTAACGTCATTCTCAAACATTTTACTCATGCATCCAAGTACAAAAGCGACACCGATGCCCGTGGCTACGAGACCGACTACTGCTTGGTCACTTGCCACTTGCTGCACAATATGGGGTGTGAACCCAGCCTGGCGACATAACAGAATAAAGGAGTCGAACAAGGCTGGGGAATCATTCCGATTTAAGATAACGAAGGATTCATTTTTTAAATCTGCGAGAGTAATGTGTTGTTTATCCGATAAAAGATGTTTTTTGGGCAGAGCTACGACGAGGGGCTCCGTTGAAAACGGAAGCCAATTCATGCTGTGTTCACTATGCTTGTCATTTAGATCAACTGAAAAACCAATATCTATTTTGCCCTGTAACAGTTTTTGCTCCACTTGATCGGATTCCATCTCTTGCATAACAATCTCGACATCGGGATAGAGCTCACGATAAAGCCGTATAGCACTTGGCAAAACGGTATATAGCATAATTCCAAAATAACCGATGGTCAGCCTTCCTCTTCTGCCGGTTTCTGCTCTTTTGGCTTCGTCTATCCCCCGTTGCAAATGCTTGAAAGCGAGTTGGACTTCTGCTAATAGTGCCTCTCCAGCCATAGTCAATTCGACTTTGCGTGTTGTTCGTTTGAATAGCTTGAGGTCAAGCTCATTCTCTAATTGCCCAATTTGGTGGCTTACCGTCTGCTGGGAAGCATGTAAACGTTCAGCTGCACGGCCAAAATGCAATTGACTGGCAACCTCCACTAAATATTTTAATTGCTGAAGCTCCACTTTCTTGTCTCCTTAACGATTCTAATTAGTTTTCTAAAGTTATTATACTATTTGAATTGTTAATCAACAAAATATCCGGTGTATTTCGAGTAAATAAACCTCCTTATACTTAGGTAGTGGATGAAACGAAAAAAAAGAAACCACATCAATAGGAGGCAATAAAATGATATCAAAAGGAAGTAGTTCAACGAAGACAGATTTGGATTTAAGCTCCATAAAACGAGGACCCATTATCATAGCCTTGATCATAGGAGCATTTGTAGCGATATTAAATGAAACATTGCTTGGTATTGCATTTCCGGATTTAATGAAGCAATTCGAAGTAGGAGCGTCCACAATTCAATGGCTGTCCACTGTCTATATGCTGATTATCGGTATACTGGTACCCGTGACAGCCATGCTTCAGCAATGGTTTACCACACGACAGATGTTTTTATCGGCGATGCTACTCTTTTTGGTAGGTACAATAATTTGCGGATTTTCCGGTTCTTTTCCTGTACTTTTAATTGGACGAATCATTCAAGCATCGGGTACTGGATTACTGATTCCGGTTATGATGAATACCATTCTTATTATTTTTCCACCAAGCAATCGTGGTGCGGCTATGGGCATGATGGGTCTCGTTCTCATGTTCGGTCCAGCTATTGGTCCTACCTTATCAGGTCTTATTATTGATTCCTTATCATGGCATTGGTTATTTTTCCTTGTTATTCCGTTAGTCGTGGTTTCCATTGTGTTCGGATTTATGTATTTGGAAAATGTTTCTGATATTACAAAACCGAAGGTTGATCTGTTATCGATCTTACTCTCAACAATCGGTTTCGGTGGTATCGTTTACGGTTTCAGTACAGCCGGCGAAGTATCATGGTCAGAACCAGAGGTCATTTGGACCATTACTGCAGGCTTCATATCCCTTATCTTGTTCACCTGGCGACAGCTGGTCGTCAAAGAACCCATGATGGATTTGCGGGCATTCAAATATCCGATGTTTGCTCTGACTGTCTCTCTAATGATCGTCATGACAATGACACTCTTCTCGACAGCGCTTATATTGCCACTATATATGCAGCAGGCTATGATGATGACAGCCTTGGCAGCAGGCTTGACATTAATGCCGGGAGGTATCGCCAATGGAATCATGTCTCCAATCTCTGGCAAGCTTTTCGATAAATTTGGACCGAGAGTGTTGATCGTACCTGGACTTGTCATTACAGCTGTATCCTTATTCCTGCTATCCAGAGTTGATCTCGGAACGAGTACAGGAGTATTAATTACGCTTCACATCATTTTGATGATCGGCATCTCCATGATTATGATGCCTGCACAAACGACTGGGCTTAATCAACTTCCCAAGAAGCTTTATCCACATGGCACTGCCATTATGAGTACGTTACAGCAGGTTTCGGGAGCAATCGGTACAGCATTGTTCATTAGCATATTTTCGAACGGAACTAAAAAATATTTGGAATCCTCTTCCGATCCCATGGCACCTGCCGAAGCGATAAACGGATTGGTGAGCGGGATGCAAGTCGCGATTCAGGTTGCTTTTTTCATTAGTCTTCTTGCTTTGTTGCTAGGATTCTTCGTTAAACGTATTCAAGCTTCTGACGTACCACAAGGGGAACATGATCAATCGCTGCATTAGATTGAAATAAAAGCAATTCAAAAAGAGATGCCTTGGCTAATCATCATTAGCTTGAGCACCTCTTTTGCTTTAACCACTTACTTTGCGGCTTAGGAGAGCAGTTTAGTCTGGTTGGGTACTTTACAACGTTTCGACTATTCTCCGCGAACAACACGAAAACCCTGATCCGGACCAAAACCATTTGCATCGAATTTGCCTCGAAAAGCAATCTCGTTGTTGTTGACACCGCCGATCCACCCTCCGCCTTTTACAACCCGAAATGATGGGAGTTGACTCTCAGCATCGCTGTACCAGTCCCAGCACCATTCTCTGACATTGCCAGACATATCGTAGATTCCAAGCTCGTTGGGCTGCTGGGTACCAATTGATTTGGTTTTGTTTTTGTTGCTCTCTATGGCAGGCCAGTTCCAGTCTCCAGTTAAGATTTTGTCCCCGGCGTTCTTCCAATACCATGCGACTTCATCGGCGTTGTTGCTACCGCTGTATGTGTAATTCTTGCTCTCCTGACCTCCGCTTGCGGCATATTCCCATTCCGCTTCTGTAGGCAGTCGGTAACCGTTAGTTCCCTCATTAATCGTTACTGTCCATTTTATATTATCGTTATCATTCTTATTATTCTGGTCTTGGGTGCCCTTATCGATGTTGTAATGCGGCTTCAAGCCCTCTTGTATGCTTCTTTGATTGCAATACTCTACCGCGTCATACCAACTCACCATTTCTACGGGTAATTGTTCTCCTTTGAATCCGGAGGGATTATTTCCCATGACATCTTCCCACTCTTTTTGAGTTACCTCATATTTTCCGATATAAAAGTTCGACAGGGTCACATTTCTACCGGCAAAATTGGTCTTGTTGTTCTTAAACGTTCCACCTTGCACGAATACAAGGTTATCCTTCGGTTCGGGTTTATCCTGCGAACAAGCACTGATCACTAGCATTGTTGCTATTAAAAAGAACATCAACAGCTTTCTCATTGAACGATCTCCTTTAAGCTAATGGGAAAATAATTGGCTATGATGCCTGCCATTCTCATCCGGCAACGTCGAAGGCCATTTGTCTGACTGAAACGGCCTTCAACATATCCGGACTGATGGTAGAACTGAGGAAAAGGCATTGAGCCTGTCCCTAATGTATAAGAATCTGATTTACTTTCATTTAATGAGTCACCATGGGTTTGCTTACCACACCGTTACGTTGGAACTTCCGCTGCTTTGATATCCTTCTGTCGCTAACACCTGGTAAGACCAACTGCTACCCAGATTCATTCCTTTGCTTGCCCATGCGTTCACATGGTTACTGAACGTAATAGCGGAGTTAACCCCGGTCGCTCTCTTCGACTGTCTTACGCTCCAGTACTGGGCAAAGGTTTGTGTACCGTCAATGGAAGGTGCATTGTATCGCATCGTTGTATAGATGTCATAGGTTCCTCCATCACTGTTGACAGTACCTTTAAACGTTCCGGTTGGTCGGTATGTGCCCCAACTATCTACAACGTAATATTCAATAAGTGCATTTCTTGTCCACCCGTAGAGTGTCAAATAGCCATTGCCGGATGGAGACCAAACCCCAGCATTATAGTTAATTGTCCGGTTTGGAGATCCAACATTCCAGCCTTTACCAACAACAAAGTTCCCCGTATTTTGCCATGTCACACTGTAATTTCCGCCCGATCCATTCACAGCATTAACCGTACCGCCGCCATCGGTCCAATTCTGCCAATAATCTGTCGCTGCACTTGAGGTTGCTGCAAACACGCCAAAACTCATGGAAGCCGCAAGAATGACCGTCAACATTTTTTTGCTAAATTTAAACATACTCTACCTCCCAATATGATTGTATTTGCCTTATCGACTGCTTTCGTCTGATTCTCGGTTGAAGTTCTCAATTACCATTTGATGCAATTCTTTTTTTTACTTTTACCTCCTTTCTGACTAAATTATAGAATGATAGCGGTTACATAAAAACCTGACAAACTAAAGATTAATCTCTAATATGTTTAGATTTATGTCTGTTTTCCTTCTAAAAATCGACTTCTACCTACAGGAAAACAAATATGCAAAAAAGCCGCCCAGAAGGGCGGCTGTGAAAGTGATGCTGAGGATATTAGTGATGGATAGACTACACATTAATAAATTATTTTAGCATTACGGACCAGTCCGGGTCTTTGTACCTTTTATCCACTACACGTCTTACCAGGATAAGTTCCTCCGGAATGTGGTCTAACCCCATAATCCGATATTCATAAGGCTGCTGCGTATCGCGATTTCCCATACTAATAAATCCCTCTCTCCAATTATTAGAAAGCGTATTTTTTAAGGTTGAAATCCCCCACTTACTAACGTCATACTGCTTGCCTGCTGAATCGTATGCTTTCCATTCTTCATTGTTTATTTCGTTATCCATTTCCCCGTAGAACGATACGGCGGTTTCAAATGTGGCATCAGGGTTTTGTGAGTCCTCAAGCGACGTCCCAACCAACTCTATGCGGTCTGTTAATATTTGAAAAGCTTTGGGTTCTATCAGGTCCGATGGCCTAAAGGAAATTCTGCTACCGTCTGTTTCCGCGACCGAGTAACCATCCAAAATAAAACGATATGGTTCGTGCTCTGGCAAGTACTTGAAAATATAACTCCAACGTATCTTTCCGTCTCCAATGACTGCATAATCAGTAGACATCAGACTAACCATGTCACCATTCTTTCTCGAATTTACCGAATGAATTTCTTCATTCTCTATGGTTTCAAAGTGAAAGCTCAACATCTGCTTTTCCCATAAATCACCGGGTGACCTTGCCATTGCAGCATTATTGAGTTCAGTCTCCAGTTCAAAACGGACTCCTTGCACCATTCTCGTTAACCTCTTTAAAGTGACTGTCATTCCGTGTGGCGTTGTGTAGCTACCAGATAATTCTTCTATCTTCGTTTGCTGGTTAGCCTCTCTCATATCTATATCAAAGCTAAAGTTCCAATCTCCTTCAATTAAAGGCTCGTTTCTGTTGCCAAGCGTCCCAATATTCCCTTCTATTGTAATCTTGTCTGTTTGCAAGGGCTCATTGAAGAAAGCAACCATATAATAAAAATCATTTGTGTACCCCATATCGTACATGGTGTCCAAGTCTTTACCGTTAGCATCTTTGATTGTAATGTTGTTCAGATCTCCAAGGAGTAACTTATAGCGATCGTGCTTACCTTTTTTATCAAAGAGTTGAAGAGCCATCGTCACTCGGGTAGGGTCTGCAACAGCTTCATCAATTACCAGCGTATAACCTTTGTCCTTTACTTTGATATGAGGATTATGCACTAGTCCCAATTCTTGTGCCCGCAAAAGTCCAATATCTGGGTTATCCTTGGCAAATAAAGACCGGATCATTTCACCAAATGTTGGTACGGAATAAATCGAAACCGCTCCTAGGATGAAAAAGAGGGCTATAACTGCTGCTGCCCATCTCCATTTTTTATGGGGATATTTCTTTTTTACCTTCTGTTCAGAAATGGAGGAAAGTGCGTTCTCCATAGCAAGTTGAACTGTATCAGGAATGATAAGGTCTTTTCTTTTAGCATTTAATAATTGCTTGATCTCACGGTCAACCGGATCATGAAAATTCATATTTGCCCTCTCCTTCCTCTAGAACGAGCTCTGATAATTGTCGTCTGGCCCTGAATAACCTTGACTTTACTGTTCCTTCGGAAACTACAAGCACTCTAGATATTTCCTTGACCGATAAGTCCTCGATATAAAAAAGTGTCACGATGGTTTGAAGCTGTTCATCCAATTCGTCAATTACCTCAAACAGCTCAATTTGTTCAAAATCCCCCTTATAAGATGTCTTTCTCATATCATAAGGGACAAGGGATACTCGCTTTTTTTTCTTAATAATCCGATTACACTCATTGATTAAAATCCGAATGATCCAAGTTTTAAAATAAGTTGGCTCTTTCAGTGTATGTACATTAGAAAAAGCTTTAGCAATGGTCTCCTGTATCGCATCTGCACAATCTTCATCCGTTTTAACGATTGATCTTCCTATAACAAATAGGCTTTGTTGAACAGCACGTATTAAAAATACAAAAGCTTCCTTATCTCCTTGTCTTGCAAGTTCGGCTTTTTCTGATAAATCCACCAATGCTCCCCCTTTCCTTCATTCCTTCTATTCATTAGATCATCCTATACTTGGTTTGGTTCACAAGAAAACACTAATCTTTTTTTTCAATTCTACCCCCGTATCTTTTTACGGAGTTGATTCGTTTACAAAGAGATACTATTTCTTTCTACGGAGGACTAATATTATGGAAATTTCAAAGGGAGTCGAAATGCTCCATCTAGACTATCATGGGAATGTGATACACCCCATTCTTTTAAAGGACCAAGAAATGAATATTCTAATAGACACTGGTTTTCCAGGTCAATTTGAGGATTTACGTGTGGCAATGGAGAAGGCTGGTGTCTCTCTAGACAAATTAAATGCGGTGATTTTGACCCATCAGGATGTCGATCATATAGGGAATCTTCCGGAGATTTTACAGATGCGTGGCAACACTATTAAAGTATATGCACACGAATTGGATAAGCCGTACATCCAAGGGGAACTGCCTCTGATAAAAGATGGTCACCTGGATAATCCGCCAAAGGGCACAGTAAATCATACTTTAATAGATGGTCAGGAACTGCCGTTTTGCGGTGGGATTCGCGTTATTCACACACCTGGACATACACCCGGTCATATCAGTCTTTATTTGAAGGAAAGTAAAACCCTCATTGCCGGGGACTCTATGTACAGTGTAGACGGTATGCTTGGTGGAATTCACGCCCCGACTACACCGGATATGAACGCAGCAAAACTCTCGTTAAGAAAGTATGCATATCTCGACATTACATCCGTTGTTTGTTACCACGGAGGATTGAGTGATGTAAATGTCAAAGATCAGATAGCAGCACTCAACCAAGATTAAAGTTTCAATATACACTTTCGGTGAGTATTATTCAGTTATTTTAAAATCAGTCTGCTCATCTTGCTGTCATTATAAATCATAAAGACGCTTCTCCAGGTGCTCTCCACCCGTGGAACGTCTTTTTTCGTTGAAGAGATTAAGTAAATCATTGGACATTTTTGTTGCAAACCCATAATTGTTCGTATACAATAAAACAAATTAGTTGTTCTATAAATATAGAACACGAAAGGCGAGGGGAAAATTCGAGCTATGAACTACAAAGTGGAAGTTGATTTCGCGCCCATTTATGAATGTGTAAGCAGCCTGACGGTTTTCATGAGCAAACAGAATCATAATGCTCTGGATGCTGGAAAACTATGGGTCAGAGAAGTACAAGATCGGTTCGCACCTGCCAAACTGCAACAAATGCGGGAGACGATGAAACTTGTAGATGATTTTAGCCTTGCACCTTATATTTGGAGTTGTCCTGGTGAACGCTCAGTGAGTGGTTTTTTGGATTGGCTTGAAGACCTAACCACGGGCCAACTATATGACATCGCTGCTAATGTGAAGTTGTCCGTTCCCTCCAATCTCCCGGAACTGCGCAGCCGGACATCCGAAGCGCTGCGTGAATGGGATACCCACTATTTCAGCCAAATTGATTCGGCGATTATCGAAGGTCTTGCCTTAGAAGCTGAAACCAGACGGTCCATGCTAAACGGAACCAATGACCTAGAGGTCTATGAGGAGGCAACGGAGGGTATGCGTCTTTATCCCACCCCACTGCTCAAACAAGTGATTCTAATCCCTCAATATCATGCTCGTCCCTTTGTTACCTCAGCCATCTTTGATGAACTGATTTTCACCAGTTACTCTGCCGATATTCTCCCACCAGCAACGGGCCGGCCTGAACATCGGTTGTTGCGTCTAACACGAGCATTGTCCGACGAAACCAGATTATACATCCTCCGTTTATTAGCCGGAAAGCAGTTAACATTCACTGAGATCGTTAGCGAGGTTAAACTTTCTAAGAGCACGGTACACTACCACCTTATTTCATTGAGAGCAGCGGGGCTTGTTATCGTGCATTATAACCAGAAAACTACCTCTTACAGCTTGCGTTTAGAAGCACTCAACAAGCTTTCGGAACAGATTTCAGCTTATATTGAAGAATAATGATAATGCCCTTTAACCTACGCACACGGAGGAACACTCATGCTTAAACGCAGTTATTATGGTTTACTTGCTACTGTCACTCTGAGTTCATTTGGTGACGTATTTGGTCTTCTGGCTATGGAATGGCTTGTCTATGAAATAACTGCATCTAAGATGGCTATGGGTGCGATGGCACTAAGCTTTAGCATTCCAGAAGTGGTCATTCGGTTGCTCGGCTCGCCGTTATCCGATCGGTTACACCGAGGGCGGTTCATGGCAGTGCTTGCTTCTGTTAGATTGCTTGCTCTCTTATTACCGCTGAGTCTGGGACTCGCTGGCCACTTGCAATTATGGCACCTTTTTCTGGCCGCAGGACTAAGCGGGGCATGTTCTGCCCTATTCATGCCCACCGCAATGGCAATTGTCCCCGGAGTATCAGATGAACGCAAACTGGTGCGTGCATTCGCGGTAATCGACGGCTGCCGTAATGCAGCTGCATTGTTGGGCCCAGCCTTAGCCGGAGCTCTTACTGCCGTAGCTGGGGCATTGCCAACGCTGGGCATCAACGCCGTTTGTTACACCGCCGCGATTGCCACGTTGCTCTATCTGCCCACAATGCAGAAGCCAGTAGCAGCTAAGGCGTCCTTTTCAATTAAGGCTTATCTCAGAGATATCCATGAAGGATTCTCCTTTTATCGCAGTTTCCCGGCTATGCTTTCGATTATGGGCATGGTTTCGATCAGCAACATGTCTTCTGTAGCGATCTGGACCATGATGATTCCTTTTGTTCGTGAAGTGTTAGATCGGGATGCCGCTGCTATGGGTACACTCACCACTGCTTCAGCATGTGGCACATTAGTAGGACTTTTGATCATTTCGTGGATGGGTGAAATCAAAAAACGACGGACAGTCATGCTGTGCAGCCTAGCCGCCATCGGGCTTTTTAACGCCTTACTGGGCCTATTCCCGAGTTACCCGTTTGCGCTCGTTGCGTTATGTGCCGCTGGTGCAGCAGGACCTTTCTTTGGTTCTCTCAGTTCATCTTTGCATGGCACTCTTGTACCTGGACCTCTGCAAGGCCGAGTCAACTCAATACGGTTCCTCATTGGTGGCGGATTGCAGCCTGTAGGTGCATTTGCAGGTGCAGCGGTTGCAGAACTCTATGGTCTGCCTTTCTTATTCTTGTCTTTGGGACTGCTCCCCTTGCTTTGTTCGGCCGCCGCAGCATTCCTTCCAAATCTGAAGAATTTAGATGGTGATTTATCTACTTTACAGAATAGAACACGATTCAGTTCTTATAACAAGGAAATTAACACATTATAGAAATATCTTTTTTTAAAATAGGTGAATCTCTGGATTAGTCGTGTGTATCCGCTTTAGCTGATTTTTAATCTTCAAATCGTATACGTACCGCATAAAAAAAGAACGACAATCCCTGCTAAGGTTTTGTCGTTCCTCTTTCATTTTAATTCTCTTCCCTATATCTTTCCCGCTACAGCAGTTCGAACTGGAGCTGAGGTTCAGCCATCTCAGCTTTCCCTTCCAGCTGTACAGCGCCATATCCCAATTCCAGAACCGCAGCAATCCGCTCGTTGCCTAACACGCCAAACTTTTCAGCACGGCTCCGGTCGTACATCCAGTCATGCAACGTGCTGCGCACACCCAGCCCCTGTTCATGGGCAAGCAAACGAAAATTTTGGATCAGACAGCAGACAGCTGCAAAGTCCTCTTCCCGCTTATGATGATCCGCCTCTTCCTTCATCAAGACCAGAAGATAGGCTGGAGCGTGCTCCTGCAATCCCTGCATGAGGTTCCCATTACGATTATCGGCAAAAATAAATCGCCACGGCTCACGAAGTCCATCATTTGGCGCCCACACGGCGTGATTGAGCAATTCAAGGATTAGCTCCTGTGATACCGGTCGATCCAAAAAATCTTTTGGACTGTGTATGCTTCCTTGCAGATTGGCCAATTCCATATTTACATCCTCCCCTTCTACGTAGTCTGACCTTGAAATACAGTCCACTTTTGCTCAGCTGGTGTTCTTTTCCGGCTTCTTGGCGCTTTGTCGTAATATCCCATATGAAGAATGCCAACAAATCTTTCATCCTCACGCAGTCCAATTCCTTTGAAAAAGCCTTCATTCTGAATCATGGATTCTGTATCCCACAGCATTCCTAACCCTTGTTCCCATCCCAGCAGTTGGAAGCTCTGCATCATCCCGCAGGCAGCCGCATAATTGCGGTCATTGGTCAGACGATCCGGTCCTACAGTCGACATAACAATGACATGAGCAGGAATATCGGTAAACCTCTTTTTAAACACATCCAGCAGTTTTCCCGGAATCAACTTGCCGAACTTGCTCTGCGACATCTGTTCCAGCATGCAGTCTACCAACCGTTTGCGTGCTTCGGGAGTTCCGGCATAAACAACACGCCATGAGCCAAATTCAACAGATGGTTGAAGCCGTGTTGCCTTGTGCAGCAATTCAACAACCAACTCCTGTTCCACCGGTGTAGAATTACATTTACGAATACTTCTGCGTTCCCTGATCAATTCTGCCAGACTCAAGTGTTTCACTCTCCTTCAGTTTATCTGGATTCCATATCCATGCTGCTGTCTTGAAGAAATTGATGTATTATTTTCAGCTCCGGTTCCGAATATTTGTCCAAAGAACGATAGAACCGTTCAGCCTCAAGTACATGTAAACGTTCATGCAGTTCAAAGATCTTTTTGCCTTGCGGTGACAAACGGAAATAGCTCTCCTTTTTGTTGTCATTCATTTTCGTACGTTTGACGAATCCTTCCTCCAACAGTTTGTTGCCGATCTTGGTAATACTCGCTTTGGACAAATTCATCGCCTCAGCAATACCCGTGTTGTTAATAGGCTCATGTTTGCCAATGCAATCTATCATATGAACCGCGGTCAAATGCTGAGGGATTTTGTCCATGCTTTCCCGCTGAGCGATACTTAGAAAATGTTCAATTTCCGTATCCTTGTGATTCTCATAAACATGTAAAAATCGGATAAATTGGTCATACAGTAACTGTTTTGTTCGATCGTTTGAATCCATTCTTCAATCGCTCCTTATTTACTTATAAATAATAAAAAACCCTTAAATGATTAAACTAATTCAGGAATTTAATATTAAATAGTTTACTAGTTAACAATATAACACGAGTGATAACAGTTATCAACTATATGACGAAGATTGTGGCTACCAGGGAAACTAATACCCCATACAAATCAAAGTGAAATCCATTAACTATTGAACAATTTTGCTTTTTCAAGTACTATCAATCTAAACAATTCAAACGATCATATGTAACTGGCGAACACGGTGAACCGTGAGGGAGCATATGGTTTTGTAATAAGCCGTACGCCTGGGCAGAGGTAAGGAATATTTATTTCCTTGCCTCTTTTTTATGTTGAAAGGGCGATGTGAAAATGAGTACTGACAAACTGATCTTGAATGGACAAACGGTAGCGGATTTTATGAAGGAAGACATGGCCTCGAAGGTTGCCATTCTGGAGGAAAAAGGCATTCAGCCTTGTCTCGCAACAATTCTCGTCGGAGATGATCCTTCTTCAGCGACCTATGTGCGAATGAAAGGAAATGCTTGTGCTCGATTAGGCGTGCATTCTATTAAGGTCGTTCTTTCTGCGGATACCACCACAGATGAATTAATTCAAGAAATTAACAAGCTAAATGATGACCCTTCCGTACACGGTATTTTGCTTCAGCACCCTGTCCCGAATCACATCGATGAAAGAGCAGCTTTTGATGCCATTAGCATCGAGAAGGACGTTGACGGTGTAACGACCCTCGGTTTTGCACTTAATGCTTTTGGAGATGCAGAATTCCCTTCCTGTACACCACAGGCTATTATGCGTATTCTGGATTTCTACAATATTCAGATCGAGGGCAAACATGCGGTTGTCATCGGAAGAAGTCCAATTCTGGGCAAACCTGTCTCAGCCATGCTGCTAAACCGGAATGCAACGGTGACGACCTGCCACTCCAAAACCGTGAACCTGGAGGAAATCGTGAAGCTTGGCGATATCATAATTGCAGCCGTCGGCAAACCGCTCTTTGTTAAAGGAGATTGGATTAAACCAGGTGCTGTCGTTATTGATGCAGGTTATAACAAAGGCAACGTCGGAGATGTGGATTACGAAGCTTGCTTTGTTCCTTCTTCAGCAATTACACCTGTACCAGGCGGTGTTGGTCCTGTAACGATTGCGACGCTCATCGAACATACGATTAAATCTGCCTACAAGCTGTCTGCAAATGCATAATTGAATTGTCCAAAAAAACAAGGTCCCTCTAGTTGACGAGGGGCCTTATTTGTCTTTGATTAAGCACGAATTGAAAATAAGAAAATATATAGATCTTTTTTTCTCTTTTTACAAACGGACCATATCTATATTATTATGAACAAGGCTTAGGAAGGAGATAAACATAACTTGAAACCTTTAGTACAGCTCCTGCATTTCGGTTATCATCAGGCGATGAGTTGCATTTTTCCTGTGGCGATCTTTGGAACGTTGGCCCTTTCTAGCGTAATTCAGATACCCTTTCTCTATCGCTATGATGCCATTCTGCTTGTTTTATTAGCAGTACAATACCTTATGTACCGGAGCGGATTGGAAACACGTGATGAAATCAAAGTCATATGTATATTTCACGTGATTGGATTGGTACTGGAGATGTATAAGGTATGGATGGGATCCTGGTCATACCCCGAGCCTGGTTATACCAAGCTCTTTGGTGTCCCCCTTTATAGCGGATTTATGTATGCAAGTGTTGCAAGCTTTATGTGTCAAATATGGCGCAGATTGCGTATGGACATGACAGGCTGGCCTGGGTTTGCATCTTCGTTTCTGTTAGGTGGAGCCATCTATATCAACTTTTTCACACATCATTTTATTCCCGATTTCCGTTGGTGGTTGACCGCTCTGGTATTTATTGTTTTTCGAAAAACATGGATTATCTATCGGGTACGATTAACTACCTATCGAATGCCGTTAACACTCGCTTTTATCATCGTAGGTTTTTTCATCTGGACCGCTGAAAATATAGCTACATTTTTTAACGGCTGGAAATACCCTGACCAGCATGATTCCTGGCAGCTGGTCAGTTTTAGCAAGATCAGTTCGTGGTTCCTTTTGGTGATTATTAGTGTCATTATTGTGGCCCAACTGAAATATGTCAAAGCCAATCGAAAATAATGAGTAGGAGGATACAATGGAAGACTTTATTTTATGGTTGAAATATGTGTTATTAGGTATCGTACAAGGGGCTACAGAGCCTATTCCGGTTTCTTCAAGCGGACATTTGATTATCGTTCAACGATTGCTTGGCATGGAGCAGAACGGATTATCCTTTGAAATTTTGACGAACACAGCCTCACTGATTGCCATTATGTTTATCTTTCGGGAAGATATCAAAAAACTTATTGTAGGAGGCTGGCGATTCCTAGTCTCTCGCAATGCGGAGTACAAAGCAGATTTTATGTTTTGTCTATACATAATCATTGGTACCCTGCCTGCTGCGATCGGGGCTGTGCTGTTCAAGGATAAAATTGAAGAAATATTCACTTCTGTCTATACGGTTGCGATTAGTTTACTGATTACAGGGGTTGCCCTATGGCTCATTCGAAACCTTCGCGGGCGCAAAAGAGATGGCGATTTGTCTGCGAAAGACGCAGTACTGGTGGGTCTGGCTCAAGCGGTGGCTCTTATACCGGGAATAAGCCGCTCTGGTGCAACAGTCATTGCATCTATTGCTGTCGGGATGAAACAAGAAACGGCGTTGAAATTTTCCTTTATGCTCTACATTCCGATTAGCATCGGTGGTGTAATTTTAGGTGCATCTGACATTGTAACCGATCCGCACCGAGCGCAGTTGGCTGTACCTTACATTTTAGCGTTCATTACAACCCTTATCGTAACCTACTTTTCAATGAGATGGTTCATGGGAATTATGGCAAGAGGGAACTTGATTTACTTTTCATACTATTGCTTCGTAGTCGGAATTCTTTTACTTATTTTTTTGTAAACTCGAATTTCCTTGTAACGTATAAGGGAACAACCCTCAACAATGGGTTGTTCCCTTTTTATTGTTTTCCAAACTTGACGATCCCGCCCTACTCGCAGGTCCCGTACGATCACTCTTTAACGCTCTTCCAGAACCATGGAACCCATGCCATTCGGATCATCCATTTGTTTATGGGTTACGAGCTCCCCTTTATCATTGAATCCCTTTATTTCATACGGAATTGTTGCAGACGAGGGCAGTGATACAAACCAGATTATGCTTTCCGGGCCCACCTCAACCAGCTTGGCTTCCGCAAGTACTGGTTTCTCATTCCCCTCGAACTCGACAGTTACACGCTGAATAGCCGGGTCTAGTATATGTCCAAACAGCATAGGGAAAGGTGTCGATATATGACTCAATTCAGGTATGCTCATGTAATCCATTGCAGACGTGAATTGAGATGATTCACCAATGGAATATCCGCCACCCCAAGCCCACTTCCATCCGAATATTATCTTCCGAGCATACTCCATCTGAAGATTGCTGTTATTTTCCTGACCCATTTTTTGTTTAAACAAAATTATGCCGCCGTCCACCGGTTCTTGATGAATAATTTGTAATGAATCATCATTATTTCTAAACTTTCGGATCGCTTCTTCAGCAGTTTTTCCTATAGGAATATGTATGATTTCACTCATTCCCATTGCTTTGGACATACGCCGGTCGGCTAGTCCGCCAGGTCTGTCATTCACATAAACAAATGCGATGCATGATATGAGCAAAAGTAAAATGAGTATCGCAGTAATTCGAATGATTCCTTTTCTTCGCATTTTTGGTATTACGATGTCCTTTCACTCCTTAAGATGACGATGACAACTATTCGCCTTGAACCGTGGATAAGGACACAAGGACCGGACCAGCGAAATCAGAGGCTTCTTCACCTTTGGGATTGTGAAGACGGAATAAAAAAGCGTCACCTTTTTCTGATTTCCAGACCATATAATCGTTTATCCCTTTTTCAGCTGAGGCTTGAAGATAAAGCTCAGCGAAACCAAGCGGATGCTCGATCAGTTCTCCACTATAATCAGTCACCTCACCGAATTTTTCCAAGTCCTCTTGCCCAGTCGTCTTAAGCTTTTCCAGATCATAATCTGAGGGCAGCGGTTCAATATCTACATAGTAGTCCGGATTGCTTGTCAGCGACAAGCGGCCTTTGGCAGCGTCAAAAGAAAACTTCTCGAACACGTACAATGAAAAACCCTCTCCTTGATGTAAGGTTGCCGTTTGTGAAGAATTGCCCTCCCCTGACATCAAATCAAAACTTTCTGTTTGCGGTCGTGTCGTTTCAGATGTTTTCTCGTTTTCTGTGGTGGGAGCTGTAACCGATTCATTTGTTTGTGTTGACGTTTCAGTGGTGGACGACGGCTCCGTTTCTCCAGAGCAAGCTGTAAGTGCAACAAACATAAAGAGCATCGGGATTTTAATAAAAACAGAACGAAGTTCTTTCAATTGTATCACTCCTTACGAGTTTAATGGTCAATATGTTATTACCCGTGCAAGCGAATGGAAACCATACGATTGCCCCTTCCCAATCCAATCACCTCTGAACAATATGTTATGTTTAAAACGAAAAAAAGTCGCCATAATGGCGACTTTTTACGAAAATTAGATTGTACAAACTGTAAAATTAATCGAACTTATAGGTCCAAAACGCTTCTCTTCCAAACCGATTTCGGATTTGTTCATCATCCAACTCCCGCTTGCCGACAAGTTCAGGCGCTTGGAATTGCGAACGGTGAGCTCGAATCGATGCCATTTTCTCGGCGAGGAATCCACTCACATCTTCAATCACATCCGCTTTTCCGATGCTCTCCTCGTGATTGTTCGAGAATGCGCAGCAGTACACAATTGGTCTCTCCTCTTCAGGCAGTCGACCAATCGTTCGCGTAACCGCAGCTCCGGTTGCATCATGATCGGGATGCACACTATAGCCCGGATAGAAAGTAATGACCAGTGAAGGATTAAGCTCCTTGATCAGGGCCAAAATATGGCCATCTAGCAGTTCAGGATCTTCAAACTCGATCATTTTATCGTGAAAACCGAGCATCCTTAAATCTTGAATACCAATCGCATTGGAGGACTCTATGAGTTCATCCTTACGGATTATTGGCAAGGTGACCCGGTTGGCAAATGGAGGGATGCCCATATTACGTCCCATCTCCCCTAGAGTCAGGCAAGCATAAGTGACTTGAGCACCGCCTTTTATGTATTTCGCCAATGTTCCCGATGAACTGAACGCTTCATCGTCGGGATGGGGAAACACAACTAAAATGCGCTGATGTTCAATCTGTTTGTTATTCATGCTTATTTGATCCTCCGCTTTCATCAGAACAATTCCCGACTAAGTTGTAAAGCTACAACCAGCTTTCCTTGACTATCGTGACCAGCCAGAATAAGTCGTTCTTGTTCCAGCTCGTCAATGTGTGTAAGTCCTTCAGCGTATATCCAGCCGTGAGTGGTTTTTAAGCCAACTCGGTATGGGCCAGTGCCCGAGATAGATCCTTGCGTATATCGTATGACCGCATTGGAAATGAATGCCGACCCCGGGTGCCGGGTGCTATCGAAGTGACTGGCGTAAGCACCTGACGTGAGTTCGAGGTGTAAATAAAGGTCCTGATCGAGAAGTTGATTGATCCGGTGTTGGATGTCTTGAGGCTCTATTGGCTGCATGGCGGCCTCCTTTTTAGTAAAAAGTAACGTTCTACATCCATTTTAACATATGTCCCGTCAGAATAAACATGGAATGAGTGAGCGGATGTTTGTAATTCTCTCTATTTACTGTTTTCTAAAGAATCCTCTTCCTTCTGCACAGGTTCTGAGCACTCTCTTCTTAACAGGGCAATTTCATGTCGATAAGGTGCACTTTTATATTTAATTTTACCAATCGACGGCGTCTCAAGCAATTTTGGAAGTGACGCAAGTTGGGGGTGATGCACAATATAATCCAAGGCCTGAAGCCCGATATGTCCGTGTCCAATGTTCTCATGGCGATCTTTCCTCGATCCCCGTACATTTTTGGAATCATTGATGTGCAGTACTTTTAGTCGATCAAGGCCAAGAACCTTGTCAAACTGCTCGAGTACTCCATCAAAATGATGAACAATATCGTATCCGGCATCATGAACATGACAAGTATCCAGACATATGGAGAGTCGTTCATTCCGTTGCACGCCATCGACAATCTGTGCCAGTTCTTCAAAACTTGTTCCGCATTCTGTTCCTTTTCCAGCCATCGTTTCCAACGAAATCTGGACCTCAGGGTAAATTTCGTCCTGTAATACTTCGTTTAATCCCCGGATAATTTGCCGAATGCCGATGTCTACCCCAGCGTTAACATGGGCACCGGGGTGAAGGACCAGCTGATTGGATCCCAGCGCTGCCGTTCGTTCAATCTCATCCCGCAGGAACTGTACACTAAAATCAAATACTTCTCGTTTGTAACTATTAGCCAAATTTATCAGGAATGGAGCATGTACTACAATGTTGGAAATGCCATGCTGCTTCATGTGCATATGGCCTGCTTCTGTATTATATTGCAAAATAGGTTTTCGTTTCGAATTCTGAGGTGCGCCAGTGTACATCAGAAAAGTAGATGCGCCATAAGAAGCGGCTTCTTTACTAGCCTGGAGAAGCATCTCTTTTCCTCCAAAGGATACATGCGATCCAATCAGAAGTTCACTACTCTTCATTACCAACCACCCTCTCCTGACGAATCCATCATTCAATTATCAATGAAATGGGTTGGATTGGCTAATGGGAAATGACGGTGGTGAAGGAGATCAGAGGAAGGCATCATTTGGTCGCAATAGTTTATATCGTTTAAGGCAAAAAAGCCGCCAATTGGCGGCTTAATATGCATTCCAGTTCTTGTTACAACGATTTGCATTCTCAACGTTTGGCTTCCGGGTTCAGGGAGTAACCGATACGTTATCGAAATGCGTATGCTTGTTTGCCGTTCTAACACCGATTTTGCCATGCGTGAACGGATTCAGGCTGTTGTCCGTATAATCGATCTTCGGAGTAACCATATCATCCACATAAACTTTGATGTTTGTACCATTAACGGCAACTTTCATATGATACCAGGTATTGGTGGAATATGACTGCGCGTTGCTCTTGAGGAGCGCCCAATTATAATTCATCTTGCCCAGACTGACTCCGCTTGTGGTCAGATAAGCATAATATCCTTGTAATGCATCATAATTGTTCTGGCCTCGCTCTGTGCCGTGGGATGGATTGCTCACTCTGACAAGTAAACCCCCGTCTCCCCCTGAGTCAATCATCTTAATATCCGCCTCTACCGTATAATCTGCCCATCCTGTATCCCCAAATGTAGATTTAGCAGGTCCGGTGCTCCCTGCACTGTATTCACCATTCTCTACAGCCCAGGTTCCTTCAAACCGTGTCCATCCATTATCGTCGCCGTCGTTAAAATTATCACTTACACTTGTCACATCAGCATTCTTCTGAAACGTCATTCTTGAGAAATCAGCTTCGCCTGTTACGAATTCAACCTTTAATTCCCGTTGTCCAGCATTTAAATAGACCTTTTTCTTGGAGATGTTTTTCCAATTATCCCATCCGCCCGTATTAGGTACATTGACGATACCCGTTAAGTCGGTCGAACCATCCCACACTCGGATCTGAGCCCCGTCCAACGAGGTAGCCATGCGAAAATCAATATCGTAATATCCACTTGACTCTACGTTTACTTTGTATTTATACCATTCTCCCGTCTGATTCCAGCCTAAGTTGAACAGTCCTTCGTTATTCAGGCGAATATCCCCGGCATCGGTCCGATAAGCCCCGCCCAGGTTCCCAGCCGTTGTATCGTGATAAGCGACACCTTCGCCTCCTTTCATATAATGAACGGCCTCGATTGTGCCTGGAATCGGCTTGGAGGCATTCCATGCACTGCTTCCGTTCACATCATTGCTAAAAGCAGTATAGCCGAAGTCCGCATGTGTATCCTCTGTCAGAACACCAATTTTGCCTGCTCCTACATTGGCGGTACGCGTTGCTTTGAACATACCATCTACGTAGTATTTAAACGTTGATCCCGATTTTTCTATCCGTATGTTATGCCATTTCGAATAATTGAAGTCGGCAGGCAGATCGAATGTTTGCCAAGCCTGATCCACACCGTTAATTCGGAAAAATGTCTCAAGTCTTTTGTTTTTCGAACTGATCAGCGCAACACCGTAGTTGTTCTCATTCGTATAGGAGAATGTAGCGCCGTATCTCGGATTGGTGGACGTTCCCCGATTCATTTCCTTCATGTTAAATTCAGCCGTATAATCCGATGCGCTGCTCGAAGCCGTCACTTGTTTATACCAAGTTGAGCTGCCCATTGAATTTTGCCACATGAGTTCCTGATTGTAGATGCCCCAATTACCACCGTTCACGTTGGACCAATTGCTTCCGATTGCAGTACGATCGAAGTAGTCATAGAAAACAGGCATTTCTGGATTGGGTTGATCCGTTGAAGTCGGACCTTGCACGATCATCTTGTCGTTATTCCATACAATTCGGTCCATGTTCAGATGCCGCAGCGGTCCAATGATTCCGTTACCTTCCAAATTGTGATACATCATATAGTGAGTGTCCAGATTAGGTCCTGTTACTACAGTGTTGTGTCCTAATCCCACGGTTGGACCCTCTGTACGAATTAATACCGGGTTTGTGCTATCCGTAACATATCCGGACCTCGGACCTGTGGTGCTAACTGCCACATCCACCCGATATCCTTTGCTAAATACGTGGTTACCTGTATAGGTCATATAGTATTTTCCATTTCGTTTGAAGACGGTTGAACCCTCAGTCCAGCCTCCCATCCCCACTCCTGTTGACGCACTCACTCCGATCTCAGTCGGACTGCTCATCGGTGCTGCATCTATTCGGCCCTGTGCTGCGTGATAGAAGCTGAACGAGCCATCATCGTCAATGAACACATTACCGTCAATCGACTTTCCAAGGTTGCCCGTTACTACATTGAAGGGTCCGGTAGGACTTGTGCTGCTCAGCACGTAATGTCCTTTTCCGGCAGGTGATGTATACATGTAGAACATGCCATTCCAGTAAACAACTTCAGGAGCATAAGCTCCGTGCGTAATGGGATCTGTTGCAGCTAATCCACGGTACGACCAATTCACCAGGTCTTTAGAGCTCCAGACTTTGACACCGTCGTCCGTATCTCTTGTGCTTACATACAGGTAATAGTATCCATTAAATTTCAATACATAGGGGTCCCCGAGTCCATATTGTCCCCATTCATCCGGTAACGTTTGCGGATTTTGATAGGCTGTGGCAGGGAGTGGCACTGACGAAACCATTAATAAAATGACCAACAGCGTGAACATGAATCGACGACTCTTCCTCACATGATTTCCTCCTAGTCTGTTTTTTGTTACCGCTTACAAATACATCAAGGTTCTCTACGTGCGCTTCTGTCTTACATCCGAAGAACTTGTTTTCTTCTGCACAACGGCTAACCCTCATAACCGTATGTACAGACATAATCCAGTCTCTTCATCGGGTGTTGAAATCTAGCATAAAGTAAGCAGTTACAAATAGAAATAACATTTCGTTGTCATTTAATTGGCATTTTGTTGGAAAAAAGTGCTTATTTTTTATTAGAACTCACTCGTTCATATTCACAAGAAAAAACCTCAGGAAAACTCTCCTGAGGTTTAAACGTCTATCCCGTTTCTTACGTATTAATCCAACAATGGGGTAACGGTGAGGCTTAAAAGATTGATCTCACCATGTCCACCTGAAATTTGGATTGTGTTAACATTACCCGGCTCCAAAGGAACGGTGACATTGGTGATTCCGCCGAACTCCTGCAAACCGCCAGTGGATAGCGCATTCAGTAAAGAATAGTCCTGGTCATTAATCGTCAGATGCAATTTGGCTAGTTGTTCACCAGTCGCATAATGAAGCTCAATCGATGTTCTTCCGCCTTCGCCTCCATCTATATTCTTAAACAAGGCGTACGCTTCTGAGGATTGAAGATTCCCGACCACGGTTTGACCGGATTGCAATGTCCTGATTTCAGCTCCACCAAAAACCTGACAAGCTGCACCTGCATAAACTTTCTGTTGCCGTGCAGGAACCGGGGCTGGACCAACGGACGTTACACCTTCCCTTGTCTGAACCACAGGTCTGATGGAACCATCTTCATCGAACTCCAGATAGTCGATACATACGCTACGCAGCGTACCTTCTCCAGAGATCGCTTGATTGTGATAAAAAAGATACCATTGCCCTTTGAATTCTACTACAGAGCCATGGGTCGTGGAACAGCCTGTCGGCTCCAAAAAAATGCCTCGGTACGTCCATGGGCCAAGCGGATTCTCGCTTGTTGCGTATCTCATACGGTTGTTGTCTTCCAGATTGTCCGCATAGGTAAGATAATAAAGATTGTTTCTTTTGAACACCCAGGCCGCTTCATGAAAATCCTCAAGTCCTTGCATTTCTGTCATGCCGTTCTCCAGTGACATCATATCTTCATTGAGCTTGCCTCCCAGACAGACACTGCCGCCACCATAGTAGATATAGGCGCTATTGTCATCGTCTACAATTACACACGGGTCAATCAGTGCAAACCCGCCAAGCCCCTCGATATACCCTTGATCCGTAAAGCCATGCGCTGGATAGCTACTGGTGGCAACCCCGATCTTCCAGGAATCATTCCAGTTCGAATCACTTGGATGCGGATAATAGAAGTAATAGGTCCCATTCTTGTATGCACAGTCAGGCGCCCACATGAAGCCGCCCTCCGGTCTGCCCCAGGAAACGTCGTCTGAACGGAGTATTTCCCCTTCGTCCAACCAGTGAACCATATCCTCCGAGGAGAAAACATGATATCTGTCCATGAGATCGCAACCTCTGGCTGGGTCCATATCATGAGATGCGTAAATGTAAATTTTACCGTCGTTCCATACATGGGCCGAAGGATCTGCTGTATATATAGATGTGATTGCTGGATTCATGGATGTCGTCTTTTGGCGTGTGGTTTCGAAGCCAATATCATTAGTAGTCATTTTTAATCCTCCTGAACGTATACGAACTTGTTAAAATCATGCCATTTGGGCTCTATTGATGACTTGTTGGATGGTTTGCCGTCACTGGAATCTGGTTTTTGAACATGCGATTGATATCCCCTGCAAGTCGGAGATAAAAGTCTGAAGATACGGCAACACCGTCGGCATCCAGCGTTAGAAAATATTGATTGGTTGGAATCATGGAGCTGTTCTCTGCCATCTTGGCAATAGCCGTACCTTCATCGTACTCGTCAAACATCGCGATATATCCGGTATTGATACCGATGCTCTTCAGATTGTAGGCCTGCCTCCACATGAAGTCTCCATGCAGACGAGGATTCTCGTTTCTTGGGCCACCAGTCATGTTCGACCAAGCCGAACCCGGCCAGATCACTGGCTGATAGTCAATTCCATTTTGCTGTGTGAAAGCCAGATCAGGTTGAAGCTGATTGGTTTTGAAGCTGTCCGCTTGCTGAATATTGCCGAAGCGGGCAACGGACCAAGGCGAGATCATATCCAACGATTTGTAGACGTTCATAAAATCAGATCGAGAGTCGTTATTTCCCGTTCTCCAATACGTAGGCACGCCACCGATGACATAGATCCCCTGGTTTTTGAACCAACCGATCAAATCGGCCGCCTCTGCTGCCGTACCCGGCCGATCCGTGAAGCCAATACCCCAGATGCAGACAACCATTTTGCCATTCTGCTTCGCATAGGCCGAAGATGATGGCAGGTGCATGTTGTTCACAACATTGGTCGTCCAGTCATGCTTAACTGCCTGTACCCAATTGCTCGCATTCATGCCCGTAATGTCATACATGACATAGAACTTGCGATTATAAGATTCCGCGGCATTTTTAACCTTGACGGCTACGCTGTCCCGGTTGCTTTTCCAGTTGTTAGGTGTGTCACTCTCATCTGCGCCGAACCGTTGCAATGCTGCACCGTCGATATTGTAGGTTTGCATCCACTCAAAATGTTTGTTGACCGTCTCCTGATCGTAAGAGGAGAACAATTTGGCAGGAGAACCATTACCGAGGTTCGCCAAACTAGTCTGATACAGCTTGGAATATTCGCGAAGGTCTGGATACAACTCGAAATTCACGTTGCCATTTGCTGATGGCGCACTGCTATTTTTGGACCAGTGCACCCAGCCACCGTTCGGTGAACCGTCTCCGGCTGCGTTGAACCAGCCTTGATACCCGGCATACAGCTTGCCTACGACATCGCCTCCGCTGCCTGCGGCGGAAGCGCTGAACTTGAACCAGAGTAGATTGAATAAATTGCCGGTTCCGCCCGTGAATTTAAGATAGACTGTGTGTACACCAGTGGCACCACTGATTGACCCGGACTTCGTTTGCCAGGATTGCCACCCGCCCGTAGCTGGAACAGCAACAGTTCCCGCGAGTGTCCCGTTTAGGCTATCCAGACGGACCTCAATCGTACCGCCACTGTTATTACTGGCTACTCTCACGTCGATTGAATTGGCACCGCTACCAAAATCCACATTGTTGAATACAATGTAATCGCCGTTGTCGATAAATGCGACATTTTGCCCTCCCTCGCTGGAACTTTCCAGTTGGACTCCGGATTGACTGTTATAACTGGAAGCCTGCGTTTGATTAAACGCGGAAGCTGCCGATACGATGGAAGGTGATATAGACAAACACAACGTAAGAATCAATAATGCCGCACTTGCAAAAGCCAAAACCTTCTTGTTTTTTTGCATGAAATTTAGCATATTATCCCCCTATTCATTTTAGTTGCGTATAAGCTACTCCTGTTCTTCATCCGCCCACGAATGCTTCGGGCCCCAGGACAGAAGCTCTTTCACCATTCCATTACTAACAATGGCTTGTCGACTAGAGAAAGGTGTCCGTAGATCTTTTACATTAGGATAAAAGGTGGCGAGCAATTCTGTCGTTTGCCGATCACTTAACGTATCATTAGCGGTAACATTAACGTGAACAGCCCCATCATAATCGGCGTGCAGAGCAGCCAAACAAGCATCCACGGCATCCCTGATATCAATGTAGCTCCACAATATGTGCTTGAACGTTTCCGCCTTCGCAATAGCCAAATGTCTGTACTCTCCTGGTCCGACAATCATTGAAAAACGGAGGGAAATCACCTGTATCCCACTTCTCCGATGAAACATCTCTGCAGTGACCTCATTAACGATCTTGGACAGGCCGTAACATTCCTGCGGCTGTTGCGGATGCTGTTCATCCACCGGGAAATAATCGGGAGCGAAGGGTTTATTGGCCCAGGCAAATCCGTAGGATGATTCACTGGAGCCCATGATCACCTTTTTTATACCGAGCAAAGAGGCTGCTTCCAGCACATGGTATCCGGAAAGTGTATTATTAGCGAAAATGTAGCTGTGAGGGTAGTGAAGCGGCGCAGGAATTGCGGCCAGATGGATGATCGCATCCACTCCGGCAAGTGCTCCCACGACTTGACCATAATCGTTCAGATCGACAATAATCTGTCTGCAACGCACCCGGTCAGACAGGTGTTTATCCAGCGATACGACATCATGACCTTGTAATTGCAGCTTCTCAATGACCTGTGAACCCAGCTTTCCGCCTCCGCCTGTAACTGCAATCGTCTTCATTCCTATATCTCTCCTGTCTGTTCTTGTCACTTCGTTAGGGTCGCACCAATGTCCCATCCGCTTTGCGGTCTAGAGGATACGGCCGATGATATTTGTTGTGATCCCATGAGTCACTTAGTAATGATCTGGCCTTCACTTCATCCAGTTCAATGCCCAGTCCCGGTTTGTTGGAAGGATATAGATATCCGCCCTCTCTGACGATATGTCCCGGGAATGCCTGCAACTCATGAGGTTTAAAATGATTGATTTCCTGGATACCAAAGTTCCACAGGGCCATATCCAGATGGACAGCAGCTGCCTGGTTAACAGGATCATTCTCCCCACCCTCCTGCCAGGCTGTTCGTACTCCGTAGGCTTCGCCAAGTGCAGCGATCTTGCGACAAGCACTGATTCCGCCTGCTTTCGATACCCGAACTCTGATAAAATCGATCAACTTCTCTTGAATCAGACCAGTCCACTCCTGAGGATTAACAAATAATTCTCCCACGGCCTGCGGCGTAGCACTCTGTTGACGCAGCTGTCGATACCAACCGATCTGTTCCGGAGCAAGTGCATCTTCCAGAAAGAAAATATGATAAGGTTCCAGCCGCTTCGACAGCTGAATGGCATGAATGGGGGACAAATGCTCATGCACATCATGGGTAAACTGAATCCCATTACCAAATTCCAGGCGCAACTTCTCGAACATGTCAGGGATCGCATGCAGATACGCATGTTCATCGAATACAGGACCGCTGCTCCAGGGCTCGCGCGGCAAATTCGCGTCCTTGCCGCTAACAAATCCCCCGCCACCGTAACCTCCCATCTGCACTCGAATGACCGTGTATCCTTCTTCCATAAAACGAGATACATCCTCTTTCAGCTCGCTGATATCAGCACCACCGGCATGGCCGTAACAGGGAACTGCCGAACGGCAGGCCCCTCCTAACAATTGATATACCGGTAGATTCGCTTCCTTGCCCTTGATATCCCACAGGGCCATGTCAATTCCACCAATGGCCGTATGAAGTATTGCCCCATTTCTCCAATATCCGCTCATATGCATGAGATGCCACAAATCTTCAATCTGGGATGCATCCCTCCCTATGAGCAATGGTCCCAGCAGTTGCTCGATGACCTGTACCACCGCTTCGGGATTATAAAGATCGGAAGCAGAACCCAATCCGTAAAGACCATCCTGATCCGTCGAAATCTTCACAATGGTCCAGCTTCCGTCGTGCCTTGTACGTATGCATTCTATCCGTGTAATTTTAGCCATGTGTTCACTCTCCTCATCTGCTCCATTTCAATCCTATCGGAAGATTTAAGGCAAACGGTTGTATAAACGATACAGCAGCACTGCGGTCTCAGCACGTGTCATTGTATCTTCCGGATGGAAGCTGCCATTGCTTCCTTCCATTATTGTTGATTTGGTTAATGAATCAATGGCATCGCGGGCATATGCCTTAATCAAATGAGTATCTTTATAGTCATTCAGACCGGATTCACCTTCAGGAGGAGGCTGCATCCCGATAACTTGCATAGCTCGGTAGATCATAACCGCTGCTTCTTCCCGGGTAATTGGAGACGCTGGCGAGAATCGATCCGCGCCTGCCCCTTGAATGATGCCCAGCGTTCTTGCGGTATTCACGGACTGTTCGTAATAAACATGCTCAGGTACATCCGCGAAGCGTTCCACCTTGGTTCCCTGATCTGGTTGTAATTCTAAGGCATTGATAAGCAGAGTTACGAAATCCGCTCGGCGGATCATGGATTGAGGCTGATATTCTGCCTTTGTCATTCCACGAATAACCCCTTTGGACACTAGAACTTCGATGGCATGGCGGGCCCATGATAGTTGCTGTATATCCTGGAATGTTCGATTATCCTGAGTGATTGCATAAACTCCGTTTTGTCGTGTCTTGAAAATCATTTGTTCCGATTTTTTATTGAACTTCCCATTTGGAATGGAGATCATTTGCCCGTCATCCGCGATACGTTGTACTGCGAGTTTTTCCGGGTCCAGCAGTTCAGTTACATTAGGCTGATAGGGTAAACTTACTGTGATTGGCGTAATGGAATTTTGCCATGCAACGGATTTTCCATCCGATATCACAGATAATGAAATCGCAGGCCGCTCTCCTAAGTCTGATTTCATCTTGGCACTCCAAGTGCTTCGATCAGCCTTACTTAATACCAAGTTAATACGCTCTCCAATCGTTCCTTTGGTATTGGCCAGCAAATTGCTCGGAACCAGCAGCACTCCCCATGCTGTTCGAATCTCCAACCAATGGGTAGATGGTACTTCCTGCAAAAAGCTGGATGGAAGTGTCAGAGCATACCCTTCAGCATCATCTACGGATTCGATATCTACAATCAGCTTCTTTTTCCTGTCCTGATCAGGGGTGATGCGGTTGAATGCATCCTCCATCATCTTGTTGGTGAGCTCGGCTGTTGCCAATGCAGCAGCCTTATCCAGCTTGGGCTGAAGCTGCATTGTAGCACCAGGAGCGGCGGGTGTTGGTTCATTCTTCCCTCCAGTCGTAGGGCCCCCTCCAGCACCTGGCTGCGAACCAGAACCCGAGCCTGGCTGTGGATTGGGTCCCCCGGGATTCGGATTGGAACCTGATGTAAGAACAGCGAGTCTCACGAGTAATGAGGACTTTAACGTGCCGCCTGGTAGCAGAGTGACGAAGTTGGCTGCTGTATCTATAGAGGTAACATCTTTCTTTTGCTCCGCAGTACGAACACTCGCCTCGGCCGATTGCTCCAACAATGTCACATAATCACCCGTAAGCAGGTACAAGTTTCCGAATAATCGTGCATCTTTACTTGTACCGATCCCTCCATTAAATTCCATAAAGCCTGATCGTCCTTCGCCATCGTTTTCGTTGACAAGCAATGCAAAACCGATAGGTTTGTCAGGTTGGAATGAATATCCTTCCTGATGAAGTGCTGCAAAAGGCAGCGTAATTTGATAATGAGTAATATGAGTCGTCTCGTCCCGGGTAATGTTTGCTGATGCGGATTCCAATAATCCTGGTGCAACCCCTTCCGGAGCTCGCCATCTCCATTTCGTGATGACACCTTCCTGATTCAGTGCAAAACCAAGCTCATTCACCTGTTTGCTGGCCGCACCATCCTCTTTACCAAGGTCAATACCGAGCTGTAAACTGTCTCCTTGCCATATATCGCCATTGGTATTGGATTGATGGTGAATATCGTCTTTGACGTCCACCTTGAGAACCAAATTTTCCGCATCCCAACTTGCTTTAGCTTGAATGCTGAGGTCATTCGGACCTCCCCAGCTTCCACCGACACTGTTGTAATGCTCCGGACTGGAAACCTCAATGAATGGCAGCGTTCCAACAGCATCTTTTTGTGCCGCAAAGGATTGTGACAGTTTGACTGAAGTCTCATAACGGAATCCGTTTTCAAGCGTTACTCTGAATTTGAGCAAGTCACTTGATATATAGGGAAGCGCCACATCCTTGCTTTTCCCAATGCCCAGCCCCTCAAATCGTACTGGCTTAAACATCGCCTGATACACACTCGGTTCAATCAGTTCGATCTGCCCTTTAAGCAAAGCCTCACCTGCAACATTAGTCAAAGTCAGCGTGCTTCCGGGATCACCTGGTCTGGATGGATCATACCCAAGCTGGTTCAGTTTGAGTGCCAAAGGAAACAGATTGGTACCCGTCACTTTTCCAGGAGGGGCTTCATTCTCAATCTGAAAACCGCCATTAAACAGGTTGTTGGATATCACCATCTTCTCTACGTTTGGACCTGCAACCACATGATTCGTACGTGGCTGTTGAAAATAGGAATTGTAGAGGGTAATATCACCACCGATTGCATTAATGCCGATTTCACCAACGTTTGTGAAGTTTCCCTGTTGTATGCGGATATCTCCTCCGTGAATATCAAAAGATCTTGTTGTGTCTCCCCACATGGACGTATTGAAGAACACCGCTTTGGAACCAAAATCTGGCCCAACCTCC
Source organism: Paenibacillus taichungensis (assembly GCF_050994985.1). Lineage (NCBI taxonomy): Bacteria > Bacillati > Bacillota > Bacilli > Caryophanales > Paenibacillaceae > Paenibacillus > Paenibacillus taichungensis. Next base: position 2,735,947 of record NZ_CP194720.1, read on the forward strand.
ACGTATACCTTGTCTGTTGTACTCATGGAAACAAGCTCTGTATTGATAAACGAAAGACCAGCTGTTCCCGCATGTTGTAATACGGCTCCCTTTTTACTGCCATCCGTGCCATGACCAATAACGATAGCTTCGGGCCCTCTTCCATTCTGTTCTTCAAAATGAATACCGTACTTTGATCCGTATACAAATGTATTAAAAATAACCTGATTGGTAACATCCCCTATACGGAAGGCGTCCAGATTCTCTTTTTGATAATTCCAAATTTGATTAAATTCTTCATCATTCGATGGATGATTTGGATAATTGTTCCGACCATAATAATGCGGATTGAACTGCACATTCCGCATGTATCCTCCGTCTGACCCGCCACCAAGATATATGCCTTCCTTGAGCGGAGATCCCGCTACATAATCGATATAATGACCACTTGTATCATGGGTGCCGAAGTCGACAGCCTGATAAGGGTTAACCAAGGTTGTATCGATCAGGTATACGTTTTTCCCTTGACCTTGCACAGTCCAGGCATAAGGCTTCACCGGATTGGCATCAGACCATGTTTGTTGATCGTAATAGACGGATAATCCGCGTAATCCAGCTGCTTGCTTCAGCTGAATGAAGGCATCGGCATCCGGGTCGTTTTCTCCATAGTTCGTAAAAATAACGGTTCCATTCCCGATCGTATGATGAGGTACATCATAATTGCCCCGCAGTTCTACGGCAGTCGGGACCACCAAAGCCTGTTCGACGCGGTATATGCCAGCCGGCATATAGACCGTTCCTCCACCTGCTGCTTCGGCATCATTCAATGCCTGTTGAATGGCTTGGGATGAATCCGTATTCCCTGTGTTATCAGCCAAATAGGGCTGGCTCACTACGTTAAACAATTCGCGAGTACCCGGCTTGGGCTGCACAGCAATATCTACTGAAGGAACATTAGGGATCGTTTCCAACACCAAATTTTCTTCCTTATGGATGTTCAGTTCCGCCGAGGTACTTTCATCGTTCACTGCAAGGTTGCCTTCGTATCCGGAATGTATGGCATTGATTGTTGCCACATCTCCCTGAAGAAGCAGGTGCCGATCCGGCTTGGCGAAGGTAGAACTACCCAGTATAAGCGAACCACTCTTCGCAACTATGGCATAATCTCCGCTTCCTTCACCCCAATTCTCGAAAGAGCTACTCTCAAAGGACAACGTTCCACGCCCTTCATTCACCACCGCATGTTTGGGCTCCCCGCCCACCGTTACGCTGTTAAACTGGGCAATGGAGTGAAAACCTTCCGTTGCATAAATGGCAACAGGATTCGGACCAGCACTCGCTTCGAATTGGCTATCTGTCACCAGCAATCCATAATCATTGACGCCTTCAATCTTCAGCGCAACGTTGCAGTCGTCAATCTGAATCTTGTACAGCTGCGCATTGGCTGTTTCTAGGCTTCCTGTTCTTGTCGTGATTCGTATGCCTGTCTTATAACCCGAGATATGAATATTCGACATATACTCCCAGTCCGAGCGCCCCATTACGATACCTTCTGATTGCTGTATCATATATTCACGCAATTGAGATTGCTCAGGTGCTCCTGGCAAACCAGAGTTCGCCCATACATTCGGGGACAGGTGAAGCTCTTCCAGTCTCCCGATGTCTGTTGTGAAATCCAGAAAGATACCGGTTTTCAGTGTGGTGCCGTATACATCCTTCACATAATGAAGTTCGTTCCATTCCGGGCCAATCTTGATCCCCTGGTACGCATTGACGAGTGTTACATTTTTCACCGTAGCACTGTCACCTGGAAGCTGTTCCATCGTCCATGGATAGGCCACCGGGTTATTCATATTCTGTTCGGGATACCAGATCGACACATGTGTTACCCCACTGGAAGGCTCCATCTTTATGAAGCTGTTCCCGTTAGCTTGACCTTTGCCGCCATATACAGCAAGGATTGTGCCTTTGACTAACCCGCCATGCTCGTCGGGGTTCCCCCAATCTCCGCGAAGTGTAACGCCTGTTGGAATAACCAGCTCTCCGGTTAATTTATAGGTTCCGGATGGTACGAACACAACTCCGCCGCCTTGATTTCCGGCTATTGCCAGCGCTTCTTTGAAAGCTTGAGTATCGTCCGAGACACCGTCCCCTATTGCTCCATAATCGGTTACGCTCCGATCTGCAATGACGATATCTGATGTAGGGAATTCCGTATCATAAACCTTCGCCTGAGTACCTCCCTGTTGCTGAGGCTGCTTATGGACAGTTACTTTCGCCAGATGAAGTTCCGGATTGTTGGCTGGTGCCCCTGCACCGCTAACCCCGATTCGGAAATCCGCATCATGGGTGCGGTTACCGAAATTGGCATCACTGAGCTTGAAGGTATGTGTCTTCCAGGTTCCCGTATTTTCATACCGGAACAAAGGAGCATCCTTGAAATTGGATTGCTTCGAATCGTATTGCAGAGACATCGCTCCGCTATCGCTATCGTAATATTCAACAGTGACGAACACGTCCTGATCGGTATTTTCAAACAAATATTCATCCGCAACATTAAAGTAAAAATACAGGATGTTATCGGCCGGATTTGTGGGATTCACCGTCTGATTGGTTTTCCAATACTCCTTGCCGTCAGATATCCCCACTTGAAGCCCTGCTGAAGGTCCATCGCCGGGACGAGCCGTTATGCCCTGCTGCACAGGAGTTTCCCCCAACGTAATACTTACCGAGTCAGGTGACACATCATTTAGATGGACGTCTCCCTGTTCAGTAATATCTCCCCCCTCTGCTGCCGCGTGTGTGGTCGCTGGTGTGATGTATAGCCCTGAACATAACATGACAATAGTCAACATAACTGAAATGGTACACCTGGCACCTAACCATAATCGTTTGTTCACAATCGTACCTCCCATTAACTTGATCATGTAATCAAGCTGCACGAAAACAGGGTTGTCGTATGTGGAACATGATGCATCCGTTTTCAATCCGCAGCAGTGGAGAGAACTCCAAGACTGAATTGTTTATATCAAACGTATTGTGGGTTGAATGCCGATCGTCTGAATTTTTGCCGGTCCCACATTCAAAGCATAACTTCCCTCATCCGCTACCTTCATGGCTTCACCTTGATCTTCAACAATTGTACTTTCGTACACTTCCTTAGCCTCAAACGAAGGCGTTACTTTCAGTGAAGTCGTCTCCGATGATACATTGAACACCCTGAACAGCATATCATCATTTGCCTCGCCCCTTTTAAGCGCACTAAAAGCGAGATGATCACCCTCCCATTGCAAAAACTCGTGGGTAGTGGGTAACGTTCCACCATGTACCCCTGTCTGTTGAACGGTCCAGGGAACCGGGAACTGGTACGCCTGCACATAAGCCTCGGACTCAATAACATCCAAATCATGTGAAATGAGCTCCATTTCCATAATGTGCTGTCCGAGACATTGTGCTTCAGGCGTTGCAAATACTCCCCAATCCCCAAGCTCACGTACCCCACGCAGCAGTGTCACAGCAATAGTATTCTGATTAGCCAATACTTCGTACTCATTAAGACCTTTATTCGCAATCGTTAGCCCTTCACGACCATTGCTGATACTGACAAATGCATTTTGATGCTGCGCATTGCTGGGATTTCTCCATTCCGCTTCCGGCTGTATCGGGCGCTTTGCCAGTTCGTAAATAGAGTCAACGGTAACATGACTTGCTTCGAGTCCCGTTTGGAACAACATGCGAATTCGATGATCCTGAACCGTGTTATCGATATAACTTTTAATGCCAACCGAACGACCCGTTTTTTCAAGGATCAGCTCTGTACGAATGCTCACCTCCCTAGTTTCATCCAACCGCCGGGATTTCCGGTAACGAAATGGAACCATGGAGCGGATCTCTTCATCCAGCAGTTCATCTGCGCCTACCGGGAGCTTCCAGATATGCACGATCTCATAAACGGCTTTCAGTGGTGTATGATGTACCAGCTTAATCTGGGCAGGCAGTCCCTGCGTAGTCAACTGAGCTTCCTGATCCGGTTGCCTGTACATATACTCATTTCCGATATCCCCCGTATCCTCATAAATGCCAAGCCCTGTATAATTACGACCGTTCACTTTATCCAACATGGTAAACGACCCATCCCCCGCAATCTCGATCCGCACATAATCGTTCTCCATCACTTGCTCTTCTGTAACAAGTTCAGTGGTAGTCAGTTCGCTAAGCGCATTCTCTCCAGAAACACTCTTAGGCACAAGAGCAAAACTATGATATCCAAAACCAGGGATGTTCTGGACATGAAGCTCTACATCCACTTGATATGCCCAGTAAGGTTGACGGAATCGATCATCCGGCAAATCATATCCAAATGTCGGTCCAATGGGTGTGATTACGGCTTCCACTTGCTTGCCTTCCGCGTCCAATACAACCCAATCGTTCGAGTCAAAGGCTTCATATTCACGCTTAAACTCCTGATACTTTTCATGCGGAGGCCGGTGGTCAAAGTAACGTCTCTCAATGTCCATCCTAGTTACAATCACATTGGATCGTCGATGTCCCGAAGTGTTAAACACTACAAAAGGCAACGCACAATCTGCGTCAAAGCCAGATGTATCCACGGATTCGGCTATTGTACGAGCACTCTGAACTGATATGGCTTCAGCCACTTCTTGCGATTTGGCAAATCGGGTCATCATTTCCCTATGGACCTCGTCAACACTGCACCCACAGATGCTGTCATGAGGATGATTCTTCAGTAACGTCTTCCAGGCATATAACAGCTCATGCCGTGGATAAATGCCTGTGGACAGAGAGGCCATGACTGCCAGCGGCTCAGCCACTTTCTCCAGTAACGTCTGACTTTTTACATTTTGCTGTTTGATATACACCCTTGCTGAAGCCGTATTTACAAGTGTGATCCAGCCGTCGGTCCATTGGCTTCGAAGTTCACCGCGAATGACGTCCAATGATTGGGGTTTCGCTTTTTGCAGAGCCTGAATGTAATCGGGAAAGCTGGAGTGACGAAACGCCACATCTGGCATAATCTCGGTAGCCGTCTGTAACGCTTGTGTCAGATCTTTCTGAAGCGGCTGATGATCACATCCGTTCATGAACAGGAGTTCCGAACTTGAAGCAAACTCTTCTGCTGCAGCCAGTTTTTCGGCCCAGTAAACTTTCGCCTTCTCTGGTTCCACCGGAATTTCCATGCCATTGTTGTACCAATTGGCGAACAGGATCGCCAGTACACGAGTACCATCGGGAGATTCCCAATACATCTCCGAGTATTTGGAGGTATGTTCATTGCCAGACTGAATTTCGTTATTGAATCCAACTGGCTTCACTCCACGTCCATATACAGCTACCTCAATGCCTGCCTGGCTAATGAGCTGTGGTGCCTGACCCATATTGCCGAAGGAATCCGGGAAATATCCGATTCTCGCATATCCTCCCATTTGTTCTGAGGCTTGAATACCAATTAACAGGTTACGTGCGTTGGCTTCACTGCTGACGAGAAATTCATCTTGAAGGATGTACCATGGACCGACAATCAGCTTGCCCTCTTCAATTAACTTGCGGACCTGGTTCGACCTATGCGGCATGATTTCCAGGTAATCTTCCAGTACAATAAACTGCCCATCCAGATGGAAATTGGTAAATTCCGAGTCATTTTCAAACGTCTCGATTAAATCCTCCATGAGCTGAACGAGCAACATTCGGTGCTTCTCGAAGGATAAATACCACTCCCTGTCCCAGTGAGAATGTGCGACAATATGCGCGGTTTTTGTAGTCATTCATTTCATCCCAATCTTGTATGATTTAGTTGTTGTGTATTTACATTTTTACTGAACCTACCGTCATGCCCTTGACATACATCTTCTGCATGAACGGGAAGGCAAGCAGGATTGGAATGACCGTAATCAAAGCCCCTGCCATGAGTTCATTCCATTTCTTGAATGAAGATGAATCCAGATACATGAGTCCCATCGGTAACGTAAACATATCCCGGCTATCCACGATGATCATCGGCCACAAAATATTGTTCCAGCTTCCGATAAAGTTCAGAATCGCAATGGTTCCGATAGCTGGCAACGCTAATGGCAGATAGATTCTGTAGTAGATTTTGAAATTGTTGCATCCATCCAGTACTGCGCTCTCGTATAACTCATGTGAGATTGTGCGGAAGTAACTGGTGAATAGGAAAATGGCGAAGGGTGCAGCACCATTAATCATGGGCAGAATCATGCCAATATACGTGTTTTGCAGCCCGAGATTGGTCATGTTGATATAAAGCGGAATCAATGTGGTTACACCTGGAACGAGTAGCAAGGCAATAAACGTGTAATAGATGAATTTTTTGCCCCGATAGACAAATTTGGCAAACGAATAGGCCATCATGGTATAGATGAGAATAACGCCTATAATCACGACTGCACTTACGATCACGCTGTTGATGAAAAACTGATAGAAGTTCAATTTGTTCCATACGTCACCAAATGTGGACCACATCGGTGCAGCTTGTGGAAACGGACTCTGTGGATTGGCTAGTGCATCCTGTGATGACTTCAGCGAAGTGCCGATCATCCAGACAAAAGGATACAGGCAGGTCAATCCGTACAAGATTAGAATGATATGCTTAATATATTTGACCATGTGCTCCTCCTTTTAGATGTCTGCCTTGAATGAGCGAATACTGAATATGGCAATGGCACCTGTAATCAGAAATGATACCCAGCCGATAGCGCTGGCCAGACCATAATCATTGTTTAGAAAAGCTGTACGGTACACGAGCGTACCAATAACCTCCGAACTGCCAGCCGGTCCGCCGCCTGTCATGATGAACACATTCTCAAAGGCCTGAAAGGCTCCGTTCACCATCTGAATGACGGCAATAAGCGTGATTGGCTTCAGTAACGGCCAGGTAATTTTCAATATCATGGTTGTTTTCTTGGCACCATCCACACTTGCTGCTTCATATAGTGTCGGATCAATGGAAGTCAGACCAGCGTAGTACAGAATCAGCGTTCCAGGCAGACCGCCCCATATTGATGTCAAAATAATACCGAGTAAAGAAGTAGACGAACTCCCCAGCATTCCACCAGGTACAGCAAGGAAATCCAAGCCCATCCATAAGAAGAGTGAGTTGAATGCTCCACTAGGTTCAAACAAACCTTTCCATACATAAAAGATAGCTACGCCAGATGCGATCATCGGCAGAAAATAAATCGTCCGGTACCACGTTGCTGCCTTCGTATTTTGCAGCACAAATGCCAGCACAAGTGCGATTGGGACGACGACCACAACCTGTGAAACGGCAATAATCAGATTGTGCAGAACGGCATTATAGAAATTTCGGGTTACAATCGGATCATCACCGAGCAGGAACTGACGAAAATTCGCTAGACCTTCAAACCTTGCGGTGGAAAAATCGATCCCGGACCAGTTATAAAAACTGAGCATGATCGAGAATCCGACCGAATACACGCCGATGGCTAGAAACAAAAGCACACCAGGTAGTAAAAAGAGATACGGCATCCACTTATTTCGACTTTTTATCATGATCAATCACCTTTTGCTCTCAATTTGGCAATCGACAGCCCCTTACGGGGCTTGCCAATTGCTTTGGTGTTCTAGTTCCCGCTCGCTTTCAGACTTTCCATGGTGTCGTCGAACTTCTTGGCGACTTGTTCAGCAGTCATCTTTTTCTCGATCATGGATTGCATGGACTGGGCATACACTTCCCACTCTTTGTGCTTGCCACGATACGTATTGATTGCTGGTGAGGCTTGACTGTAAGGACCAGGTTCGGCAGCGAATGCATCTGAAATTGATTTCAGGTTCGGGTCCAGATCATTTGCACGATCGCCCAGATTCAGCGCAGGTACTGTATACGCCGCATTAGCAAAAGCAACAGCAGCATCCGGATCACCGGTGAGGAATTTAATGAAATCGAGCGCTTCAGCCTTGTTCTGCGAATCTTTATTTACTGACAACATCGTTAACGTGAATGGATCAGTCGTCCAGCTGTTAATTTTAGATCCTTCAAGCGGAGGTACCGGGAAGGTGAAAATATCGTCAGGACTCATTCCCATAGCCAGTAGGGTAGACATTGTGAACGAACCACCGAGATCGAAAGCGGCTTTGCCAGCAGCAAACGCCTGGTCTGCTCCATCAATATCCGTTGACAAAATTCCCGGCATAAGCAGATCTTTGTTTGCCAGTGTCTCCATGGCTTTCACTACCGGCAGATTTGAAGGGTCGCTTAGTTTGGACTTTCTTTCGAGCAGATCAATATAACCTTGAGGTTCGTTCAGCATGATGGACAGTGCCGAACCGGCCCAGTTTTCCCACAGATCGGGCAACTTGGCACCAAACACAAGCCCAGGAGTACCTGTTTTCTCTTTGACAGTCTCCATCATGGTGACGAATTCTTCCCACGTTTTGGGCGCTTCGGCTGTCAACCCTGCTTCTTCGATCAGCTTCTTGTTACCATAGAAAGTAAAGAATCCTCCGATATCAAGCGGCAGTCCGTAGAACTGGCCAGTCTTCAGTGACTTTTGAATTGTGGTGGCATTCTTATCTTCTTTCCAAGAGTCAACCTGACTCTGTGTAACGATGATCGGGTCCATTGCAGCACTGTAGTAGCTGTTCAACAGATCATCACTCACTTCACCAGACAGCTCGAGCACCGAGTTCTCTATGGAATCCCCTGCCGTTGCCCACCAGTTCACGATATCCGGCAAATTTTTGGAGTTGGCTGCCGCCTGGAATTTTTGGCGATACGTATCATCTGGTGTAAAGGTCTCGAGTTTGACTTTGATTCCTGTTTTCTCTTCATACAATTTCGCAGCTGCTTCAATCCCTGGCGTGTAAGCAACCTTCCACGTCCACATCGTCAGCTCTTTACTCGCTTTGGGTTCCGTCCCCCCGGACTGCGTATCACCGCAAGCGCTTACAATGAGTGAGAAAACAGTTAACAAAGTAACGATCATGCCTGCTCTTTTTTTCATCCCGCAACCACCCTTATCTTTAATTTTGGATCGTTTCTGGCTTAATGAATATTCCACGACAACAAATTGGCGTTAAAAACCGCTGCACCCCCTTTTTAAATTAAAGAACACTTGATAAAAAATTCGAAGCATAGATAAGATTGGGAAGGCTCGTTGGAAACGCTTTATCCAACAAACTTTAAAAACAATATAAACAACATACTTTTACTTGTAAATGTTTATTTTTAGATACAACTTAACAAAGTGTATTCCTAATAAATTGTTTATTCATAAGGTTTTTTTATTATATTTGTTCGTAATTTCATTCTTCTTGTCTTACTCACTTGTTATTGATTTTTAGCACTTGTATATGTTGTATTAATATAATATATTTAGAACGAACTAATAGTGAATGGAGATAAAATGCGATGGTTAGAACCTTCAAGCCAATGTACAAGAAAATCGAAACATATATCATTGACCAGATTCGAAGCGGAAATTGGAAACCAGGCAGCCGAATTCCTTCCGAAAATGAACTGGCTGAGCAATTCAGTGTGAGCCGTATCACAGTGAAAAATGCCCTCACTGCTTTGGTCGATAAAGGAGTTGTCTACCGACTTCAAGGCAAAGGCACCTTTGTTAACGATCACAGCCCCGAGGAGATTCATAACATCACATCAGCGGTAAAAGAGCAGCTCATAGCACCAACGATCGGGTTCCTTCTCCCCCGTCTCGACAATCGCTTCACCGCCAATCTGCTGAGCGGAATTGAGGACACCCTTTCAGAGAATGGCTATCAATTGTTATTTGCCAAGACGAATGATTCACAAGAGACGGAGATTCTCAAAATTCAGGAAATGAAACAGGCAGGCGTTAGAGGACTAATTATCTATCCCGTTGAGGGTGAACACTATAACAATGAGATTCTTGCGCTTACGCTAAATCGCTTCCCCCTAGTCCTTTTGGACCGCAATCTAAAAGGGGTGGAGACCAACTCCATCAGCTCAGACAACCATGAGGCAGCTATTCAGGCAGTTAAGCATCTTCATGAGCTTGGGCACAGTCGAATTGGCTTTATTTCCACTCTTGCAGAGGGGACATCAAGTATTGAGGACAGATTGCATGGGTATGAGAAAGCCTTGGAGGACCGTCATATTCTGATTGATCGCAGTATACAGATGACACGTCTGGCCATGAGTGACAGCGATGAAGAGGTTATCATGATGATTCAGAAGTTTTTACAGGCAAATCCACAGATGACGGCCCTTCTGTCTTCCAATTTCAGCCCTCATGTTATTCAAGCGGCGATGCAGATGGGGATCTCTGTACCGGAAGATTTATCCGTTGTGTTCTTCGATGATGTCGAATTTCCGGAGTTCTGTACCATCCCGCCCACGGCTGTTGTTCAGCAGGAACTTGAACTCGGACGAGAAGCGGGCAGAGTTATCCTGAAACAAGTGGAGAATCCAAGCAGTGAGTATCTTCAGGTTAAGTTACCCACGATGCTTATTCCCAGACAGTCAACAGCAAAGGCGAAATCATAGCTACCGTTACTTGGTATTTAACAGGATACCACTACTGAAAACGTTTATATTTATAGTAATCTATTGAGAGTTCAACGTAATTACGAAGAAGGACCCTTCCATTTGAGAAGGGTCCTTCGATTTATGTGAACTATGACTATTGTAAATTTGCGGAAGTAACATCCTTCCAATGTTTATTCGTTCCTATTTCAGCATGCTTTCCAACAAAGGCCGTTCTTGCGTCCGAATCATTCATTAATTGATATCTCATCCATGCTGTCAGATAACCTCTATGCTGCCCGCCATCCTGCTCTATCGCTGTATGTGCTGCGCCTTTAGCCATGGCCATTAAGACCGGAAGAGCCGGATTGGTATTCTCCAACGCCAATTTGTTGGAATCTGACGGGGAGATGATGAAATCTCGGGTTCCCCCTATAACAAAAAATGGTACCTTCAGCGCTGATGTATCATACACATCCTCTGGATCACAATATTTCAGATCAGGCAGAGCAATCGAAACTACCGTTTTGATGAGATCCCCGTTCTCAAAATTGGTATGAGCGTTAATCACACCTGTTGATCCCTGGGAATGCCCTGCCGCACCGACCTGATCTTTTTGAATCCTGTGATAGAACGGGCTGACCGTCGCTTCATTTTCACTAAGCATATATTCTATCGCAGCCATAATTTCTTTTCCTGTACCTGTGGTTTGGCTGTATGTATCTATGACAATAAATCCCCAACTGGCCAGGTGTCTTAACAACTGATCATAATTGTCAGGTAATGCCCCCGTTCCATTGCCCCAAGCGATGAGCGGGTGCAAGACATCCGTTGATTGCGGAGAATAAACCCTGTAGAGCTTCTCGCCTTGTTTGTCCTTGATCTCTAGCGTATCTACCTCGTACGTGCCGGGCAGAGCATATTTTCCTTCAACACTTCCGGCTTCAAAAGTAGCCGCTACCGAATTTACGAGGAAGAAGGATAGTACGCAAAATGCAGCGATCAAAATACCGACAACACCCGTTATCCATAGAAACCACTTGCTCCGAATTACTCTTTTCACTTGTGGCACACAATCTCCTCTCACATTAAAGCGGTATTCGTACGTAAAACATACCACAGGTATAGCACTTTTTGTTTAGAGATATTTTTGTTACATCAACCTTTCCGCATTTCATAGTAAAACACCACGAAAAACTGCACATGTCTTCATAAAAAGCCTTCGATATGATGTTTCTTAGTTAATGGTCAATAATCCAAATGTATGACTTGCAATATTAGGAAATCGTGCTAATATAAATTCAAACACTGTTTAAAACATTGTTTGAATAACTTTATTGGAGGTTTTACATATGGAACCAGACAAGAAAAGTGAAACAAAAGAAAAGATTATGCAAGCCACACTGGAGTTCACCAAACAAAGTGGATTTGAAAGCATCACCATTCGAAAAATTGCCGAAGCCTCTGGCACAAATGTATCCCTGGTTAATTATTACTTCGGCTCCAAAGAAAATTTGATCAGTGAATCTATTAAAATGATTCTGAGTAGCTTTCAGCATACCTTTGTTATACTCGATGAATTATCTATTCCCGCCCGAGATCGATTAAAGCAATTCTTAATGGATTATTTACAAGTCATCCGTGAATATCCCGAATTGTTATCCAGAATTATTCTTATGGGTTCAGCAGATTTCTCATCTCAACAGGAATACGGTTCATTCTTAAATTTATTGGGGTTCCCCAAAGTTCAAAATACGTTAAAAGAGATAACCGGAGAGCAACAACCGGAACGACTGACCACAATGATGACGCAAGTTTTCGGGGCGCTTTTTCTCCCGGCACTTATGAGTCCTATTCTGGAAAAAGGAGCATCTGTGAAGATTGCTCCGATAGAAGCACAAATTGACTTGCTCTTTGAAAGATACTTTCATTAAACAACATTGATGGAGGCGATTCAGTTGAACATGTTAAGAAAACATTGGCAAGACTTGGGATTGATCATTGCATGCCTTGTATGCATTTATCTCATCTTGGATTGGGGAACACTTCCGCGCATTAACAGCATTTTGTGGTTAAGCTTTATTGCCATACTCCTGCACCAATTTGAAGAATATCGATGGCCGGGTTACTTTGCAGGATTGTTTAATAAAGCTCTGTTCCAAAGTAAGACACCTGAGAGATACCCGTTAAATCAGCAGTCAGCCATGATTATTAATCTGATTATCGCCTATGTGTTTTATTTACCGCCTGTATTCTTCCCTTCCATTGTATGGCTGGGTCTGGCACCTGTATTAATGGGTTTTTTCCAGATTATCTGGCATGGCATCTTCGCCAATATAAAGGCAAAAAGTATATATAATCCCGGATTATTTTCAGCGATATTTCTGCATTTGCCAATTGGAATCTGGTACATTAAAAGTGCCTATGAACAGAATATGTTAACACCAGCAAATTGGATGTGGAGCACCATTTATTTTATCGTAGCTGTCTATGTTTTAATTGTTAAAGGCAATATGTGGCTGAGAAACAAAAACTCCGTTCATTCTTTTTCACAGAAACAATTAGGATCTTATACTAAAAAATAAACCTGTGACTTCAATATAAAATAAACGCATCGAGTCTAAGGATTTGATGCGTTTTACGTTTCTCTTTTGAAATGATTAAGTTTCTAAATCTTGAACTTTATTTTAAAACATCTTTTGCACAGGATGCTGTTCACGAAGGGCATTTCCAACACAAAAAAAGCCGCCATTTCAGGCGACTTTCCTCGTGAACAGAAAACAGATCTTAAGAGATTGGTAAATCCGTTTGAGTCAACTGGGCGGAAACTTCCCATAGACGACGGGCTTGCTCAGGATCGATAGCATAGTCCTTGACTCCAAAGAAGGCTCCATCCGCAGGAGCTGGCTCACTGATGTCACAATCCTCGCAATACACGCCACCTTTTCCCTCAAGTTGCGGAGATGTCGCTGCCCATACTTGCGTTGCTGCCCCTTGCTCTGGCGTTTTAAAGTTTGGATTGGCAACTTGACCAGACTCATCAATCCAGCCCAATGCGATCATTTCCTCTTTCGGCATATGTCGTTGCAGCGGCGTCAGAATTCCACCCGGATGCACAGAGAACGCACGCACTCCCTGATCTGCACCACGTCTATCCAGTTCAACGCTAAACAGAATGGTTGCTGTTTTGGACTGTCCGTAAGCAGGAAACTTTTCATAGCCGTTCTCAAATTGCATATCGTCCCAGCGAATTGGTGAGAAATGATGTCCTGTTGATGCAACAGATACAACCCGTGCTCCTTCCTCACTTACGAGTGCCGGCCATAATAAGTTAGTTAGTGTGAAATGTCCAAGATGGTTCGTAGCAAATTGTGCTTCCCAGCCCGGCCCTACGCGAGTCTCTGGACAAGCCATAATCCCCGCATTAAGGATCAACATGTCGATACTCTGGTTGCTTGACAGAAAACGATCGGCAAAAGCACGGACACTGGTGAGATCTGCGAGGTCCATTTCATCGATCTCTACACCAGCTAGCCCTGTAAGAGCCTCTTTGGCGATGGCTGACCGACGTGCGGTTACAACAACCTTGGCTCCAGCACGAACGAGTGCACGTGTAGTCTCCAGTCCCAATCCGGAATATCCACCTGTAACGATAGCAAGTTTCCCGGATAAATCCGTGTTATTCAACACTTCCTCAGCTGTCGTGCGATGGTTGAATCCGGAACCTATTTTATGTTGTGAGGTTTTTGGCTTATTATCCTGGTTCATCAAAATAATCTCCTTCCAGATGTGTCTTCTTCAAGTTTACAACTTAAAGTGTACTCTAAGTCAAATATGAACGAATTCCTCTACCTCAATGCTCCAAGACTTTACGAATACAAAAAAAGCCCGATTTATCACCGAGCCTATAAACAAAAGTATAAGGTTGTATTTCTATTATATTTCTATATACTTCACCCATTGCTCATACAGTTCAGTCTCACTACATTGAAAGATCCCTTCAAAATCTTGAGGATTACGAATCAGTTTGTTTAATGCCTCTATCCCGTATCGCTCAACCACAAATTCCACCATCATATAAGAGAACTGAAAACCTTTCATCGTTTCAAAATCCCACGTATCGTTATTTAATTCATCAAAAGATGGAATCGACTGGTTACGAATATTATCTTCCGTTGATCCTTTAATGAAATCTTGGGACATCTGTTTAGCTTCATATCCACCAATGCCCTGTCTGATCCATTTCGGAGCTGCAGGATTAATATCGCTGATTAGCCACATGGCGAACAAGTGGACTGTGCCTTTCAGAATGGATTGATACGTATGCTCCGGTCCCGGCTCCAATGGAGAGACAATTTTCAGAGTACGCCCTTCATATGTGCCCATAAACCAATTCGGAGCATCTGTTTCGCCGACAGCTTGATGGAACGTTGGCAGATCAGGATAAATTTCAATAACTACCTTTTGTGATGGATGATGTTTATATTTGGTCGACACTCGTTCAACACTATTGTTGAGCTCATCGAACAAATCTTGATGCACTTTCTTCGTACGATCATTCGTATCTTGGTTTTCACCTTTATTTACAATGGAAATCAGGTCTTGAATAGACATGATGGCAATATCCCCCCACTCTTTCAGTTCTTTTCTTAATTTCTCCAAAGCCCGGTACAGTCTGTTCTTTACTGCACTTTCCCGTCGTCCAACAATCTTGGATATTTCGGGCAAGGTGCAGTCAACGAAAAAGCGTAATGCAATAATTTCCTGATCAATCTCATCCAGCTTTTGTAACGCAGAGCCAATATCAATGCGAATATCAACATGTTTCGTAAATTCAAGAGAGATCGATTGCGATTCATAATCTGTAAAATCATAAGGAGATTCTTTTTGTCGCGATAACCTGCGATATTCGTTCTTCACCGTGTTCTGAGCAATCTTAAAGATCCAGGTGAATAAATTAGAGCTTCCTTTAAAGCTGTGAATATTTTCGACTGCTTTCAAAAATACCTGTTGGGTCAAATCATCTGCAACCAACGGATTCAATTTCAGTGAGAAGTATTTGCTGATTCGTTGACGATATTGCTCATACATGTTCTCAAAGATGGCGATGCTGTCCTGTTCATCCGGATAAACAGGTTTCGTGTCATGAGCTCCTGACATGGTGGGGAACCTCCTCTTGATTTACATTTAATTAGACACCGGAGGAAGCAAAAAAGCCACGCATGAGAAAAAATAATTTTTGACTTTTTGGCCTCTTTAGTATGAATTCTGCTTTTATGAAGATGAAAAACAAACAAAGGCAGCCGATCACACTGACCGGCTACCTTTGTTCTTTTCTTTTATGGAAGCACAACTCAGTCTTTGCTTATCTCAGCGATGCGGGCAGCTTTACACCGAGGAGTTTACCCTCCGCCTGTATTATGATCATACCATCTGTCTTCAGCGTCGCTTCGTGTAAATCTGCCCCGGTGGTTACCCGAAAGACGGGTGTAGCAGTCAACATATTAATTCCGAACATTGTTCCGTTACGCTGCGTTCGGTACATTCCTTTGCCGTACACGCTAATTTGAGCAACAGGGGCGTCGCCATACCACTTGATTTCCTGACCATTCACCAGCTTGATACCCGCTAGTTCTCCCGTTGTTTCATTTTTGTATATCAGCCTTTCCTGCACGATACCAAGCGACAGCCCGTTTTCTTTATAAAAAGGGCGCGGATAAGTCCGAAGAGGATCTGCATTAGCTATATATTTGTCAAAGTTGTATTCCGCCACCCGATCTCCTTGTTCAATGTATACCTTTCCATTGCTTGCAAATACACTCCCATACCCATAGTCATACGGTGGATCACCATTCATTTTCCAGTTATATTCAAGGCTCCCCTTTTGTACGCCAGTCTTGAGGTTATAGGCATTCACACTCACTTTACGTTCCGGTTTTGATTGATATTCTGTCAGTTTGGAAGAATGATAATCAACCGAATACACGAGACCGTCTTTAATTTGAAGTGCTTCTCCTTGACCGAAATCGTCCCATAACTTTTTGCCTGTCTTCTTGTCATATGCATTTAGTTGAATGGACGTAAGTGCCCCCTGTACATAAAAGGTTCGAAGCACGACGCCATTAGATTCCTCCAGGTAGTCGGTACCGTTTCCTTCACCAAGCGGCTCGTCAGCCCTCCACTTCAGCTTGCCCGTCTTCATATCAAATGCAAATGTTGTACTGCCTTGGATAATATAAAGCGTATCGCCCGTTGGAACTAACATTTCTGTACGATATCGTGTATCGATCCAGGTGGATGAGCCTGATTGCCAAATCGCTTTTCCTGTCTTCGCGTTCAAAGCATAAGGCTTATGCTCCCCAGTAAGACCGTAAATGACGTTATTATGGTAAACAACATAGGGTTTTAATCCTTTTCCGTAAGACCATAGCCGTTTGCCTGTCTTTGCATCCAATGAGATCAGTTTTCTATCAGCGAAAGTGAATACCTTACCCTCTTCTGCTACTGCCTGATGACCAATATAAGGTTCGTTCATATTCAAATAATTGTCCACCTTTGCAGTCCAGGAAGGCTTAAGTTCTGGTACCGAAATCCCCATGTAGGAATACCAGTTGCGTACCGAAACATCAGGTGCGTCTGCATGTGCTTGAGACAGAATAACGGCGTTCCCCCCCAGAGCAAGAAGCCCCACAGCTGTAAAGCTTGCGACGATACATCGGAATAGTTGACCTTTCAAATTCGTAAACGGTCGATTCTTTTTCGTTTTGAGCATAATACCCTCCATTGTAATAGTTTCTACATTAGTTACCTTAATAGATGTGTATTTCTTGAGAGAGCTATCGTATCTATAATCTTTATGAATATAACGCATTGAATTGCTTAATAGTTATACTCTTGTTATGAGATTTATATTGAACTTAAAACAAAAAAGCCGCCAAATTGGCGACTCCTTGCTTATTTCAGCGGGATCAAGCTTTTAATTGAGTCTGCATGAAGACCAGCTCCTCAGCCAACTTTTCCAGACGACTTAAGGCTTCAGTATCTTTAATGTTATTCTCAGCATCAAAATGATCACTATTCAGATATACATAGCTTGGGGCGACATAAGAGCGGAAAAAGCCGGCAATCGGTTTTAATTGATTTTCCACTACCAAATAATGTTGATAGGTGCCACCGGTTGCTAGAAAACCCATCACTTTATTGTAAATACTCTGCACAGGCAGAAGGTCGAATACATTTTTCAGTACGCCTGTCAGAGAGGATTGATATATTGGTGTGCCGATCACGTAAAAGTCAGCATCTATCAATTTTTGAACCACCGACTGGGTGTCTTCATTGTAATCCTCCAACTTGCGACCATCGCAAAATTCGATCCCTTTATAATCTCTTAAATCTATGAGTTCAACTTCAATTTCTGGATGATTATTTTTTACGAATTGGAGTACAGCATCCACACCTACTGGTGTCTTTGATCCAATCAGTGACCCGGACAATCCGATTAATTTCACAACATTAACCTCCAATGATTTCTTCTTTATCATCAAACGATTCCACGTTTCCCAACGCACATTCCTTCATCACATGAAGCATACTGCCTAGGGTGATTTTTTCTAACTGCTGCATTAACTGTTTTTCACTTTCTATGAAAATGTTCACGAGCTGAATATCTACCTCTGCTGTTAAATTCCCTTTTGTCATCATGGATGGTTTGGGGGTCTGAAGCGGTTTGGAAGATACCAGGGTGTACACATCTTTCAAGGTTATCTCATGCGGGTCTTTGGACAAAACATAACCACCGTCTATACCTTCTTTTGACTTAACGTATCCCACTTTTTTGATCGAGCTAAGGACTCGGCGTATCCTTGCCGGGTTCACCCGAATCCTTTCAGAGATCTGAGTACTGGTTAACTTCTCATTTTCATGTGAACTAAGGAGAACCAGAATATAGATGACAACACTTAGCTCACTGTTCATAGCAGCCTACTCTCCCAAAATAATGACTTCCGTCTCCAATTCAATATTAAATTGATCACGCACTGTTTTTTTAATTAATTTGATTAATTCCAAATAATCCTCAGCAGTGGCGTCATCTGCATTAATGATAAAACCAGCATGCTTCTTGGAAATTTCTGCTCCCCCAATGCGAGTGCCTTGTAAGTTACATTCTTGAATGAGTTTTCCAACATAATGTCCCTCTGGACGTTTGAATACACTTCCGCAAGAGGGAAATTCAAGCGGTTGTTTGGATTCCCTTTTAAACGTTAAATCCTGCATGGTACTCGAGATGTTATCCTTGTTCCCTGGTTTAAGCTTAAATTCCACTTCAAGTATGATGTAGTGATCCGTTCGGAAGATACTGTTTCGATAACCAAGCTGCATGTCATCTCGGACCATGTTAAGCAGCTCTCCATGTTTAGTAACCACTAGCGCTCGTTCAACGACCTCATCTATCTGACCACCATAAGCTCCTGCATTCATATATAAAGCGCCACCTGTACTTCCGGGTATCCCACATGCAAACTCCAGACCTGTTAAGCTGTTATCCAAAGCTGTACGTGACACATCAATAATGTTGGAACCGCTCTGCGCTACAATCTTGTCACCATAGACTTTAATCTGATCAAATTGGCTCAGAGAAAGCGTTATTCCACGTACGCCCTGATCTTTGATAATGACATTTGATCCTTTTCCAATGACCGTCAGAGGTATTTGATGTGTTTTTGCAATGTTAATCACGTTAATAATTTCTTCTTTCGTTGTAGGATGGATAAGTATGTCTGCTTTACCACCCAGTTTGATATACGTGTGGTCTTTTAATGGCTCATTCCATTTCAATTTTTCCAAAGGTATGTGATTTTCAAAAATATTCATGACATTCTCTCCCTGAGTTGAAAAGACATGATTGCACGATCGGCCAATAGAAAGCTCCTTCATTGTATGTTTAATATGAGATATTGGTTGAAAATATTCCGTCATCCTGACAATTAATCACATTTTTTGACCTCACCACGGTAATTCGCCAATCGGAAGCTGGCCCCGCATCCACATGAAACTTTTGCATTAGGATTATTCATGGTGAATCCCCCTAACATTCCACTTTCTTCGTAATCAATCTCAAGTCCTTCAATATATGGGACCGAATTGGTGTGAACCAATATACGAAACACACCTTTATCTAATAAAATATCCCCTTCTTCTTGCTGTTCATCTACGATAAGGTTATAGGATAAACCACTGCATCCCCCCTCATCCACCCCGACCCGAAGGAAAGAATTCTGGGTATCCGCACTTGCCAGGATTTCAACGATTTTTTCTGCTGCTGCTTCACTGACCTGAATCATTGTTATACCTCCTTGGAGCGTATTTTTTGGCTAAGCTGTTGCTTTTCAAACGCAGCCCATTAAAATCTTAATGATTTCTTCAGGACTCGTATATGCATTAAAATAACGACAACCTGTTGATTGCAGATGGATAGGAATATCCATAAGTTCCAGCGATCCGCTATACAATATCACTCGATATTTCTCGGGAAATTGTTCTATTAGCAGCTCAATATTGTCCACATTCATATCTACGATGATCACAGAATTATCCGGAAGTTGATCCATGTTGCCGATCACATCACGAGTAGCCTCCAGTACATGTAACGACGGCTCGGTTTGAATCAACAAACTTAAACTTTTAACAATGTGATGCGTATCTGATAGGATTAACACATGGTTCATTCAGAAAACCTCCGGAAAAAATGATGGCAATCGCAGGATATTCCATTGCGTTAATTCATATTTGTAGTAAACCATTCCATCAAACAGGGTATGAAAGCAGCTAGAGCGGCCCCTTTGGGTGTAAGTTCATACATGATCTGTATGGGATGTGTTCGAACTTTTCTCTTCACCAACTGATCATCCTGAAGACCTTTTAATCGTTTGGATAGGATCGCTTCTGAGATGGAAGGCACATTTTCGTAAATCTCGCTGAATTTCTTAGGACCTTGCGAAAGAGTACATAGGATATGGATCGTCCATTTCGTCCCAATAATACGATAGGCTGTGAAAAGTTTCTCGGTATCCGAAGTCAACATCGTACCATCACACCTTCCTTGGCTTACCCCCGTTTATTTGTTTTTCACACCCAACGATTGCAGTCCCGTTCTTATTTGGTCTGTTACTGGAGCAATCCGAGTACTGGCAATCAAACTCAAGACAATCAACAACAGATGAAAGCCCATCGTTACGATTAATCCTGATTGCAATGACATCCCGCCAACTTGACACACCACCAGGATGGAACCACCGATTCCGATGACTACGCCCGGTGTAAACGAATCTGCAAATTGCAGATTTGCCGAGGTTTTGCCAACGCCTTCCTCTCCTGTTTGGGAAAACGCAACAACACCGCTAATCGGATGTGCTAATCCAATGCCTATTCCAGCTATGATCTGGCCTATAACCGCTACGGTAACGGTCACAACAGGAACCCAAAATACGATGGTAATTCCGATGGCAAGCAGGAAAACACCAGTAATAATTCGTCTATGACGTCCACGACCCTGATCTGCCGAGTCCCAACGACCTTGCAAATAAGCAATGACACACCAGCTCAGTGCAGCGCTTGCTACAATTAAACCAGCCTGAGAAGGTGTAATGCCTTTGACCTCAATTAAAGCCAATACCAAGAAATTTTGTGTACTGGTATAAGCAGCGAAGAACAATCCACGCGTAGCGAGTATAGCGGGCATACCTCTTCGCAAAGCAAGGGTTCCCTCCGGCAGCAGTTTGCGCAGTGGGTATACCATCAGTACTCCCCCGATAAGGACAATAACAAATCCAATAATTGACGGAAGCTTGCCAAGTCCCACTAATAAAGTCCCCGTACCTATCGTTAATAGCAGTGCCATCCAAGTTGCGGCAGATCCATTCGCCCCTTGGGCAGGCTGTGATTTTAATTTCGTAAATGCAGGTAAGCTAAGGAGTGCTGAAATCAACAAGATTGGTAGAATCCCCCAGAACACAAAGCGCCATGACCACTGATCTGCAATAAGGCCTGCAATGTATGGACCAAGCATGGACGGAAGAACGTAGGCTGTACCGAATGCTCCCAGTATTTTGGCGCGTAATTCGTCCGGATAACTTAAGGAAATGGCCGTGTACACGCAAGTCATCATAGCTCCAGCACCCAAACCCTGCATGGCCCGTGACGCGATCATGGTGTACATATCTCCTGCAGTTGCGGCTGCGACCAGCCCGACAATAAACAATAGAAGTGCGAGCGTAAATGGTACTGCAGGTCCCCTTCTATCAATAATCCGACCAACAACCAAGGTGCCTATAATCTGTGCAAGCAAATATGTACTGAATATCCAGCCGAACAGGTTAAGACCGTTCAGGTCTCCAGCAATTGAAGGAGCAATTGTCGTTACCGACAAACCTTCAAATCCAACAGCCATCACTGACAATATAATTCCTATGGATAATGCAAAATAACGCGGACTGAAAATACTTTGAGAATGGGACGACATGATATGGGACCTCCAAGAGAATTTTATGTATACACCGTATCCGGATACTTAGTAAACATTTTACTTTACAAAGTTTAAACTACAGTTCGCCTTTGACTTTGTCAATGTATTTGTTTAAAATGTATGAAATAATGAAGATTCAGTTGCTTAAAAAGGAGGTTCACCATGAGCCGGGATCAAACGAAAAAGGATGCCTCAACCAGTACCCGAAAAGCAATCATTAACCTGCTTAAACAGCAAGGTGGAATGGATGTTGTGGCACTCTCCTCCCAATTTGCGTTATCTGGAATGGCTATCAGGCAGCATTTAAATGCACTGAAAGAAGAAGGATTGGTTACTTTCGAAGAAGAGGCTCGTCCCATGGGTCGACCAACCAAGCTATGGAGATTAACCCCCGCTGCTGATCGTTTTTTCCCTAGTGGATATTCGGAGTTATCCGTCAGTCTGATCAATTCCATGAAAGAAGCTTTCGGAAATGAAGGACTGGACAAGCTGCTCAGTGTTCGGAATAAAAATATGCAAGAACAATATCTTCAGTACATTGGTGATGCATCCGGCGTGAAGGAAAGGCTGGAGAAACTGGCTGAAATTCGAACAAATGAAGGCTATATGGCCGAGGTTAAGGATCAAGGCGATGGTAGCCTCTTATTTATAGAGAAGCATTGTCCCATCTGTGAAGCTGCAGCAGTATGTACCGGCTTATGTAAGAATGAATTGCATTTATTCAAAACGGTTCTGGGGGATCAAGTTCATATTGAACGTGGAGAGTATATTTTGGCTGGAGGAAGAAACTGCATATATACGGTTAGAGAATATCATTCGTAACCAAACAAACTTGCATAAACAAACTTGCATAACTATATAAAAAGCCGCCAACAGGCGACTTTCTGAATGGTTACGTTTTGTTCCCGTTAAAGTCCAGAAAAGGATTGTATGAGAAATTAATTAATGGAATGAATAAAACGATGAAGATGTTCAGCTAATAACTTTGGCTGTTCCATCGCAGCGAAATGCCCCCCTTTATCCGCTTCCTCCCAGTACGTAACATGATACACACGCTCTACCCAGCTTTGTGGAGGCATCGGCAACTCCTTGGGAAATACGGAAACCCCTGTTGGAACAGTAATGCGCTGGCCTTCCGTGAAATGCAGTGGCATTTTGCCACCTTCAGTATAGATTCGCATGGAAGATGCAATCGTATTGGTAAACCAGTATATCGAGATATTCGTGAGGATATGATCAAGTGAAAAGGAACTCTCAATATTTCCTTTACAGTCACTCCACCCCCGAAATTTTTCTAGCATCCAGCTGGCAAGACCTGCCGGGGAATCACTCAGTGCAAAAGCCAAAGTTTCCGGCTTGGTTCTATGAAGGGCGCTATAAGCGCCTTCTCGTTCCGACCATTCCGCTACGGAGTCAAGGTATGTGCGCTCTTCTTTGCTCATCGAAGGTGTATTCTGAGTAAGTGGTGGCCTGTAGCTTCCAGGAATATAATTAAGATGAAGTCCTCTCACCCGCTCAGGGTAGATGAAGGCTAACCACGTTGAGACTCCTGCTCCAATATCCCCTCCCTGTACAAAATACCTTTCATAACCCAGACGATCCATCAGTTTCGCCCAAAGTGTAGCTACATATTTGGAACCTACCCCAGGCTGAGTGGGTTTACTCGAAAATGCGAATCCCGGCAAAGAAGGAATAATCACATCAAATGCGTCTTCAGCCTGTCCACCATATAATGATGGGGTTGTTAGATAAGGAATCAGTTCTAACATTTCTACGAATGATCCTGGCCAACCATGAGTCAGTAGCATCGGCCGTGATGAAACTCCTTCACCTCGAACATGAACAAAATGTATATCGAAACCATCCACGTTCTCAATATATTGCGGGAAACGATTCAGTCTTGCTTCTTGCTCGCGCCAGTTATACTCCGAACTCCAGTAATCCACTAATCGCTTCAAAAAGGAATAATCTGTCCCCAAAGCCCATGGTTCTTCAGAGAATCGAGAGGGCCATCGAACCTGTTTCAATCTGTTAGATAAATCATGTAATTGTTGCTCTGGAATAGCGATCTTGAACGGTTTCATTTCAATTATCCTCCTACGGTTTGAGTTAAATAAAAATACGTATCGCTGAGTATGTCAACAACAGACACATCAGCAATCGAAATGACCTGTCATGGACAGTTAGAAAGGTTTTGAACATAGAGCCAAACCCCGACCATACAAGTAACGACAACCATCCCAGAAGGATCGATAAACTCAAATAAATAACAAGACTCCCGCCAGAAGGTGAAGAAGGCAAAATGAAAGCACTCATCACCGTTAGAAAAAACAATATACTTTTGACATTGATAAGTTGGAGCATAACACCGGATAAAAATGACGATTGCACATCCCTCGAATCCTTTTCCGAACTTTTATTCCCCATCATAAGCCACACCAGATAAAGCATATATGCTGCACCAGCCCATTTAAAATACGGCCCTACAACTGGCAACCAGTGATATAGGCTTGTTGTAAATACGCCGCTTATGATCCCCAATAAGCCAAACCCCGCTAAAATACCACCATTAAATCTCCATGATCTAATAAAGCCAAATTTCCGTGCCTCATTCATCATCAAGATGTTGCTTGGTCCAGGTGTTATGGAGGTCACGATCACATACGTTAGAAATGCTACAATATTCAAGCTGTACCCCCCAATGAAATCATTTACGATCTGAAGGACTTTATTGTATGATGAATTAAACCCTTAATAAAATCGAAATAATTAAAAGCATTATCATTTTTATCGATACATGTCTCAAGCTAAGGAGAACTTGGATGGAAATTAGACATCTTGTCACATTTCAGACGATTGTCGAGGTTGGAAGCTATACCGGTGCCGCATCCCAATTGGGCTACACACAATCCACGATCACGGCTCATATACAGTCCCTCGAAGAAGAGATTGGCGGGGAGCTTTTCACATACGAAAAAAGACAATTGAAGCTTACACATCTGGGGAGGGAATTAATACCGCTGGCAGAAGATTTGCTGGCAACTCATGATCAGATTAAAAGTATAAGAAGCGAACAGGAAGTTAAAGGTATATTAAGGATAGCTGCACCAGAGTCTTTAACAATTTCCAGATTAAGTCCGATCATCAAAGAGTATTCATCGAAATATCCTCAAGTTCAATTCATCCTTACCAACGGTACATGTGAGCAAAACCAGGTTGATTTGATAAGTGGGCGTGTAGATGTAGCTTTGATGGTGTACCCAGAGCTGCATCCGGAAAAATGCATTCATTACCAGCTAATCGAGGAAAAAATAGTACTGGTTTCCAGC
This sequence comes from Paenibacillus taichungensis, assembly GCF_050994985.1. NCBI lineage: Bacteria > Bacillati > Bacillota > Bacilli > Caryophanales > Paenibacillaceae > Paenibacillus > Paenibacillus taichungensis. Next base: position 2,761,277 of record NZ_CP194720.1, read on the forward strand.
AATGACGGCCCGGAACATTTTGATGCGTATAAACTGGAGAACAACCCCACCTTTTTTATCACCAACGAAGAAGGATGCAGTTATCGAACCATGTTTGAAAAACATCTTGTAAAACATGATATTCCTCCGTTTCAAACGATGGAGTTATGGAGTATTGAAGCCATCAAACAAACCGTTATGAGTGGACTCGGCTTTTCTTTTTTACCTTACATGACAGTTAAAGAGGACGTGGAACGAGGAAAACTTAAGATTGTGAGTCATTCCGAACAGTTTGACCCCCTTTACTCCCATATGCTGATTAAAAAGAAAAAATGGCTATCTCCAGCCGTTAAAGCTTTCAGTGAGCTTGTTATAAAATCAATCAGTGTATCAGAAAACGAATCGGATTTGATCCATTAAGCTTATAGATATATGGAAACGAAAAAAGAACCTTGGGCTTCCCTCAAGGTTCTTTACGTTCAGTTGTATAGTGAAAAGCAAAGTTTAGAAGATGGTTGGCACCATTCCCCCATCCATACGGATTGGAGAACCTTTGAATGCCGATGCATACGGACTGCACACAAATGTGGCCAATCTGCCTATCTCAACAGGCTTGATAAATCGTTGAATTTCGGATTGAGGCAGGTTTTTGCGCATAAAATCCTTCTCTTTTTCTAAAAAAGTCATCGATTCATCAGGGTAGATGCTCTCTATGATTTGTTGCACATTTTCAGAGAGGGTGGGTCCTGGCATGATTGTATTGACGGTAACTTCTGTTCCTACCGTTAATTTCGATAAACTTTTGGACAACGATAATAACATGGATTTGGTCATACAATACTGAGGCATTTGTCCTGAAGGCATGATGGCTTCTTCACTCGCAATAAAGATCATGCGGCCATAATCATTTTGCAACATTTTAGGCATGTAAAATTTGGACAAAGCATTTGCAGCGAGAACATTCGTACGGAAGTATTTCTCCCAAACCTCATCGCTGATATCTTCATATTGCATCATTTCATAAATTCCCATATTGTTCACTAGGATATCAATTTGGGGGTATTTTTCAAATAAGGCTTCTCTTTGACCAATGTCCACCAGATCAGCTGTAGCTTTTTGAGGTGAGGTAGCGGGAAACTCGGTCTTTATTTCATGAACTGCGCGCTCAACCTCTGCATCATTTCGTCCATTGATGAGCACATTAACCCCTTCTTTGGCAAGTTCAATGGCAATGGCTTTCCCTATCCCCTTCGTCGATCCTGTAACCAAAGCTGTTTTACCGTATAAACCCATATCCATATCAACTACTCCTTTTATTTTCTTGTAGCGGCAAGCTGAATCGTTATCATGTTATAAACAGTCTTGTGCTCCGGATAGGATTTATATTACCTTGTCTACATAGCCGAGTAACTAGCGTGTTGCGCCAAAGTTCTTGCATCACACGCCAAATGATATAAAGCATTCAGTTAATGAAGAGTTGATGATTCTGGCGATCCTTCGGATAGCGAATTCGTTCCTAAATATTCCGTACGCCAATTCGTTGGCGTATCCCCTTCCCATGAACGAAAGGCACGGTAGAATGAGTTCTGGTCTTCATATCCAATTAAGAAAGCTACTTCTTTAATGTCCAGTGTAGGGTCTGCCAAGTAGGCTCGTGCCTGCTCATGTCTTGCTTGCGTCAATAGATGCTTGAAACTTGTATTCTCTTCTGTAAGCCGGCGCTGCAAGGTCCGATCGCTCATACCCAATTCCTTGGCAACGACCTGAATGTCGGGGCGACCTCCTGTGAGACTGCGTTTCATAATCCATTTGACCATGTCTGTAATAGAACGACTGCCCTGCTGTTCATTCAGCGATCGGTCCAGGGCGGGAGTAAGGATCTCCAGTAACTCTTCGTTGTATGAAAGAAACGGACGGTCCAAATCTTTGCGATGTAAGGTGAGCCGGTTACATGTTGCACCAATCCGAATTGGGCAGCCAAAATAAGTCTCAAGGGTTCGAACATCACCCATGGTGTGCGAAAATTCGACAAGCCGCGCGGTCAAAGGTTGACCTGTTCCCCGGCGCCCAAGTTCGAGGAGAAATGCCAGTGTGACTCCAACCAGCAATGACGGACCTGGTTGTTCGTTAGACCATTCCAGTTCAATTGAACAATCATCGCCCTCCTCAGTGATACGCAAGCTTTCAGGGGGACAAAGTTGTTTGTACCGAGCCATTCGGTGTAATGCATCACGGTAGTCACGTGCATGGTAGGTCGCTAAGACACTCGGCGGGTATTTCCCCGTTTCAAAGACGCTTGCAAGTTTGATGATTCCTTCGGCAGTGTCACCAACGAGATCGGAATATGCCTGCCAGATCGCGAAATATTGAGCGGTCGTGACGGCTGGTTCAGTTATAATCATGAGCGGCAGTTGTGCTTTGCGAGCTACATCGTGGGCAGCAATCCCTAATTGATGCAAGCCTGTCCAAAACCCTGCCGGGAATTTAATACGCTCAGAGGTGTGTGACTTCATAGATACCCTCCTTCTTGGAGTCATTGTTGCTTAATGATTCATCCACTGTACAGGGACTCTGATTCTTTTGCAATGTCTCTAATATTTCCTGGTCTCCAGAATAAAACAAGAAACCAATGCGGGAACGTTCCGCATTGGTTTCCAGGAAATTAGGTTTAGCGTTATTTCAATTGTTCAAGAAGCCCAACAATAAGTGTAACTGCTTCAGCACGGGTAGCTGTCTGCATCGGAGCAAATCGATTGCCACCTACACCGCCCACCAGACCTGCTTCCACGGCAGAAGCTACATAGGATACGGCCCATGCTGGGACATCCTTTGCATCTTTGAAATCCAGTTTCGCATTGGAATTCGTTTGAATTCCGCCAGCGCGTGCAATCATAGTTACCATCTCCGCCCGGCTCAGCGTCTTGCTAGGACCGAACGAGCCATTTTCGTAACCATTGACAATGCCAGCGAATGCAGCGGCTGTAATATAAGGCTTCGCCCATGAAGGAATCTTGTTATCATCCGTATAGTGAATAGTCTCGCTTACGGTATTCAGATTCAAGGCACGGCCCAGCATCGTAATGAACTCGGCACGTGTGACTTTCTGATTCGGACGGAAGGTCTGATCACCATAACCATTGACGAATCCAGCCGTCACGGCTTTATCAATTGCTGATTTTGCCCAGTGTCCGGCTGTATCTTTCAAGGCTGGCGCAGTGCCTCCGTTTCCGTTATTGCCAGATCCAGTATCCGGTTTGTTGCCGGAATCAGTTCCGCTACCACTACCGCTGTTCGAACCGTTTCCGGTTGTTGTATCGCCACCGGTTCCTGAAGAACCATTACTGCTACCGGAACCATTACCTGAACCTGAACCTGAGCCGGGATTCGATGTTCCCGGATTGGACGTTCCTGGTCCCGGATTCGATGGTTCCGTCTTCTTCACGATACCGAATTGATCAACAATGAACGGCGCTGCTCCATTTTGATTTTGGTCAATTTCATACGTTACAGCTGTCAGTTTGCTGCCGTCAATCGTAATGCCCACAAAATTCTGTACCTGACTGCGCATTGGTCGACGGTTGTCATTCGGATCAGGACCATATTTGGCTGCATGATTCTCCTCTGCCAGTTCAAAAAGATTGTAATAAGCATCACCGAGACTTGTGCTCGGATTTTTGTAATACACTTTTGGACCAGCTGTTGCCGGGATCAAATAGATTGTGCCATCCGGATTCACAGAGTACTCGATTTTCTGTCCATTTTGCATCTCCGTGATCATTTCAGGCTGACGCGCTTTCCCCTGCTGATCAATCGGTTTTGTGCGGGCATAGATGTGATCATGTCCCTGGAGTACAAAATCGATGCCAAGCTCCGCCATGATCGGTGCAATCTTGGTACGTACACCGTTTGCTCCCATGATGTCCGAATCCGTTGCGTGATTTGACGTCGTGTACGGCCCTTTGTGAATGTTAACGATTATCCACTGGGATCCATTCTTCTTGGCAGCCTGAACATCTTTCTTCAGCCACTCGACTTGCTCTAATGAGAAGTTGTCATACTCATCCGAATCCTCATTGGAGTTCAACACAACAAAATGCGCATTGCTGTAATTATAAGAATAGTAAGCTCCCGTCTCCGTAGCGGAATTCACCGGTGACTGGATGTTGAAATGATCGATAAACGCATAATTCTTGTCCTCATGGTTCCCTGCGGACGGAACGATGGTTGTATTTAAGAGGCTTTCTTGCGAATGCCCTAGCAGCCAGTTCCACTGTTCCTCTTTCACACCAGTATCCACGATATCCCCGTTATGAACGACAAATTGTGCATCCGGTACTGTAGCCAATGCTTTGGCTAATGTCTCAGAGGATAGAATTGCCTCATCCTCTTCCTTCGCTTGTGTATCCGCCAGATCAATGAAAGTGAATTTGCCTTTCTCCGGTGCTGTACGGAAGGTACCTGTCTCGCTCCATACTTGCTGGGAAACATCCCCTACACGGAAATAATAAGTTGTATTAGCTTTCAGATCTGTCACTTCTGCTTTGTGCATCAGTTCTGTAGGAGCATTCGCAGGTTTTGCAGAGCGCCCTTGAACCGATTTGGCTTGCGTGAAATCAGGTGTTGCAGCTGTTTTCTCTACAACCTGAAGGTCGCTATTCGTTACTTGATCTGAAGTGTACCACGTGAACCCCTTGCTCTTGGTAGGATCTCCATGGAACGTTACCGTTACCTTGCTTACCTGTTCTGGAACAGGAACTGTATCCGATTCCTTGATAATCCCGAAAGTATCCACGACAAATGGTTCTGCATTCTTATTTTGGTCAATCTCATACGTTACGGCGGACAGCTTGTCTCCGTCAATAGTCAATGAAACGAAGTTCTGAACCTGCCCTCTGGCTGCGCTCGTGGTGTCGCCATATTGCCGTGAGTGGTTTTCTTCCGCACGCTCGAACAAGCTGAAGTACGCTTCACCAAGTTCTGGTTTTACGTTTTTGAAGTATACTTTGGCCCCGGCGGTAGCAGGAATCATATAAATGGTTCCATCCGGTTGGACCGCGTATTCGATACTCTGTCCATTGAAGGTCTCCGTTATTTTGGACACATCTTCAGCGGTACCATCGCTCTTGATCGGCTTCGTCCGTGCATAGATATGGTCATGTCCCTGAAGGACCAGATCAATCCCCAGTTCGTTCATGAGCGGGGCGATTTTTTTTCGTTCCCCGTTTGCACCAATAATGTCGCTATCCGTGGCGTGATTCGATGTCGTATACGGGCCTTTATGAATATTAACGATAATCCACTTGGCTCCTGCGGCTTTTGCTTCCGCTACATCCTGCTTCATCCATGCGACTTGCTCATTCGAGAAGTTGGCGTAGGCCGATGAATCCTCGTTGGAGTTCAATACGATAAAATGAGCTTTGCTGTAATTATACGAATAATATGCGCCTGTTACCGTTGCAGCACCGTCTGGCTGCTTCACATTAAAATGCTCGTAGAACGCATAATTTTTATTCTCATGATTGCCAGCAGACGGTGCAATGGTCGTGTTCATAAGAGTGGCTTGCGAATGACCAAGCAGCCAATTCCATTCTTGCTCTGAAGTGCCATTCTCCACAACGTCTCCGTTATGGACGACAAATTCAGCATTCGGAACAGTCGCGAGTGCTTTGGATAGAGTAGAGCCGGACAGGATCGCCTCATCCTCTTCCTTCGCTTGTGTATCCGTCAGGTCAATAAAGGTAAATGCTCCATCAACCGGAGCCGTTTTGAACGTTCCAACCTCACTCCATATACCCAGATCTTGATCACCAACACGAAAAGAATAAGAAGTGTCAGGGGAAAGGCCTGTCGCTTCCGCCTTATGCACCATTTCTCCCGGGGAGTTGGAAGCGACGGTTGCACGCCCATTGAAAATTTGGGCCTGACTGAAGTCGGCAACGCCTCCTCCTTGTTTCGGCACCACTTGAACAGTGCTCTGTGCAGATGCAAGAGGAGTATACCAAGTGAAGCCTTTGCTACTTGTTGCATCTCCATAGAAGGTAACCGTTATTTTGCTGATATCCAGCGATGGCGCATTAGCCAAGGCTTTAAGCTCCATGTCAAAATACAGGTCAGAGCTGCTGTCGCTCTGTTGATGCACTTCGACCGCAATTTCGTTTGAGCCTTCATGCAAATTGGCTTTCATTGGCTCAGTTAGGTCGATATTCTCATACATTACCGGCAAGTCCTTATTTGAGGTTGCTTGAGTAGAGTACACAATCTCTCCATCCGGCATGCCAAAACGAATGACTTCCACACCATTCACATAGATCACTGCACCGTCATCAATACCGAATGTGCCAAGAATTTGCCCGTAACCGTCAATTTGATCTTTGTTAACGTTTAGGTTGGTCCGGAAATAGGTTGTGCGGGGTTTATTTTTTTTGTCCAGACCGTAGCTGACTTCCGTTTTGAGTGATCCAAAATAGGAAGTGCTTACGCCATTACCGTTGTCTTTGTAACCAAATGGAGCCTGTCCTGAATTCCAGGACGAATCATCGTATGAAGCGCGCCATTCCGCTTGTAGATCCTGACCCTGATCGAAATAATGCCAATTGGCATTACGCTCTAACAGCATCTCAGGCTCAGACAATGATGCGGCTTGGGCTGAATTAACTCCCCCAAATCCCGCAAGCCATCCGAATATCAAAGCAATCGATAACAGGATGGATAACATCTTTTTGTAGAGGTGACTGATCATAATTCTCTCCTTTGTATGTATGATTGGTTGGCTTATGTAAATCCAAACAGGCCTAGCATAACAAGGGAAGATCAGCAACCGGTTAGCGGGAAGTAAAACTTATGTAAACTCTTACATTTATTTGACTTATAATATGGACAATGTTTTTAGTTAACATAATAATTAATATGGTTTTCCTCCTATTTGGATCAAAATATACAGACTATTTTTAAAGGTTTGATGAATTGGCTTTTAGGAAGTAGACTAATGAGGATAGACTATACAAAAGTTAACATGTTCTGGGAAAGGGGAATCATAATGTCATCTAGTGTCATCGACATGCTGCAGCTTGAATATCAACGTTTTTCAGCGAAAGAAAAGGAAATAGCTGATTATGTGATGCGTAATAAATCATCCATTAATAATATTAATATTAGGGATTTGGCTGCTTACACCAATGCTTCCATGTCAACCATTACTCGATTTTGTAAAAAAGTAGGTTGTTCTACCTTTGTAGATTTTAAAATTCGACTTAACCGTGAAGTGGATCAACCCCGCAATCAAACGGATTTCTTTATAAGAACACAGCAGATCCACAATGATATCATCAACGCAACCGCAGAAATGCTGGATACCGACAGAATCGAACAAGTGGTCCAGTACATAAAAAAAGCTCGCAGAATCTATGTGTATGGTTTGGGAAGTTCAGGTTTATCTGCTCTGGAGTTCAAATACAGACTAATGCGGATGGATATCGTCATTGATGCGGTGACGGATTCACACATGATGATCATGAGTGCTTCTCTTTTGGGGGAAGATGATCTGGTTATTGGTTTATCCAATTCAGGACGAACCTTAGAAGTCAGTGATGCATTAAATGCTGCCAAAAAAAGAGGAAGCAAAGTTGTTGGAATTACTAATTTTGATCACACCCCCCTCTCCGAAATCTCGGATTTGTGCATTTTCACACCGGATATTGGGCGAACCGGAGATGTGAACTTTATCAACAGCCAGTTGGCCATTATTTACATCCTGGATGTGATTTCACTGCTATTACTTGAGGATGAACATTTACTTAGTGCGCGGCAGCAAACGTTAAAAGCTCTATATTCTGCTGAATAACAAAACAGCCAACTTGATTCGTTGGCTGTTTGTTAACTTCTCTTTTTTATAGGACAGAAGGAGAAGTTTTTTTCAATTTGGCAATTTCAGAGACAAAACGCTCCGTAATTTGTTGAGGACGCGTAATGGCTCCACCAACAACGACACAATAGACTCCAGCTTCCAGACACGTTGCCGCCATCTCCGGTGTCATGATATTCCCTTCCGCAACAACAGGCGTCTGTACGCTAGTTAGAATTTCTTTCAAGGCTGCAAATTGATTATCATACAGTTTAATCCCTGCTGTCTCCTCTGTATATCCGACCAATGTAGAGGAGATCAGGTCAAAACCAAGTCGTTCTGCATTAACGGCTTCCTCTTTCGTTGCAATATCCCCCATTAATAGAAGTTGAGGATGTTTGGTGCGAATTTCATGTACGAATTCATCCAGTGATTTACCGTCCGGCCGTGCACGCAAAGTGGCATCAACCGCAACAATCTCTGCATGGACCTCGGCAAGTTCATCCACTTCCAAGATCGTTGGTGTAATAAATACGGGATTGGTTCCGTAGTTTCTTTTCACAATACCTATGACGGGAAGATCAACCTGTTCTTTGATCTCTTTCACATCTACAGCAGTATTCGCACGAATACCGATCGCTCCCCCCTCTTTTGCCGCGACTGCCATGCGTCCCATAATCAACGAACTATGAAGTGGCTCGTGCTCCAAAGCCTGACATGATACAACGAGACCACCTTGTAAACCTAAGTTATCTAATTTATCTCCATTCATTGCAATTACTCCGTTTCCATAATTTCTTCGATTTCATTTTTGATCACGGTAACCTGAGGGCCATAAATAACCTGCACTCCGTTACCGACAAGTACTACCCCTTTGGCTCCAGTAGCTGTAAGCGCATCCTTTTGAACCTTCTCGATATCCTTCACAGATACGCGAAGCCGTGTTGCACAGCAATCCAATTCGTTAATATTGTCTGCACCGCCAAGTCCATTCAGGATAGCGATGGAGCGTTCTTCACCTTTCGTTGATGCGGGTGTATTAGACTGCTGACTTTGCGTTTTGGCGTCTGGCTCTGATGTTACTTCTTCCTCACGTCCCGAAGTTTTTAAATTGAGCTTCACAATCAAGATTCGGAAGGTGAAGTAATAAAGGAAGAACCAGACCACTCCGATGATGGGAACGATAATCCAGTTCGTTTTGGCATTACCCTGAAGTACCCCGAATAAGATAAAGTCGATTAATCCACCTGAAAAAGTCTGACCGATTGTAATCTCAAAAATATGTGAAAGCATAAATGCCAATCCATCAAATACGGCGTGAATGACATACAGGATTGGAGCAACAAACAGGAATGAGAATTCCAGAGGCTCCGTAATTCCTGTCAAGAACGAAGTGAGTGCCGCAGACAACATCAATCCGCCAACTACTTTTTTACGTTCAGGCTTGGCCGTATGATAAATAGCGAGTGCCGCACCGAGCAAACCAAACATCATCGTGATAAAACGTCCTGACATAAATCGGGATGTACCCGAGAAAAACTTCTCGGTTGCAGGGTCTCCCAATTGAGCAAAGAAAATATTCTGTGTTCCTTCGTAAACTTTTCCCGCAACCTCCATTGTTCCTCCAACTCCCGTCTGCCAGAAAGGCAGATAAAAGATGTGGTGCAACCCAAGTGGACCCAGCATCCGTAAAACAAATCCGTATAACAGTGTTCCGATATACCCAGTTCTATCGACCAAACCTCCAAGCTGCGTTATGCCGAGCTGGATGGTTGGCCAGATCAAGAACAAAGCAATACCAATAAAGATGGCCGCAAAAGATGAAACGATAGGAATGAAACGTGAACCTCCAAAGAACCCTAAGAATTGAGGAAGTTCTATTTTGTTGTACCGATTATGAAGCCATGCGGTAACTAATCCGACAACAATCCCTCCGAGTACACCAGTTTGCAAGGTTTGGATTCCAAGTACCATACCTTGACCAGCACTAGCCAAATGATCCGCGGCAAGTTTACCCGAATTGACCAGCATCGCATTGATCGATGCATTCATGACCAGATAGGCAAGTCCAGCTGCCAATCCTGCTGTACCTTTGTCCGCTCTAGCGAGTCCAACAGCCACACCAATAGCAAAGATTAATGCCAAATTATCAAACACAATACTTCCTGCACTGCTCATCACCGTAAACACTTGCTGCAACCATGTGATCTGCAAAAATGGATACGAGTTAATCGTATTGGCGTTGGACAAAGCCCCTCCAATCCCCAGTAATAGACCCGCCGCTGGTAAAACAGCAATAGGAAGCATAAACGATTTACCAAACTTCTGAGCCTTCTCAAAATATTGCTTCACAGTGATATCCACCTCTCTAAAACTATTTTCATTTACATAATAATTATGAAAATGGTTTTCGTCAATACAATTTTAAATCGCTTTCATTACGTGTGAGGTCTTATCATTTGATGAATAACTCGGTTCAAATATAATTATTTCCAGCGAAGTAAAGCTCAGTCTTTTTGTTCCAATGCAAAAAAAGCCGCCAATATGGCGACTTTAATGTGTTCATATTCTTTCCCGACGAATCCAAAACCTAAACCTGAATCGTGCATTATTTTAATATTTTAGTTACAAGTTTTACCTGCCCATTCATGCCCGAAGGTAGTGAAGACTTTCCGTATAGATTCTCTAGTGTATTAGCCACATGAATGTCGATTACATTATTACCTGGCAGCATGTAAGACGTGACGTTCCAATGATAGGGTGGCCATAACCGGATGCCAACCTGCTCCCCATTCACGTACAGGCAAGCCGTCTCTCTAATGTCTTCCGCTTCCAGCCAAATTTCATTGGCCGTATTCAAGCTGATACCAGACAAATTCACTTGCTGTGAGTACACTCCTGCTCCCGAATAGAAAGGATAACCTTCAACATTCCAAACCCCAGTCATTTGTTCAGGTTCAATGGTTAATGTAGTCTGATTTTGTATAGCAAATGAACCAACCAGATAAGCAGGAAATGAAATGGCTGGCATAGGTTCCAGCAATGAAACCGTGAGAACTTCAAGCTCATTCTCGCCTTTCACCAGATGTTTGGTAATATCCACACCAGCGTAATGAGTATCTTGCCACAGTGAAGGCTGGAGTGCTTCCATCCGTATTCCATTAATAAAGATTTCAACATTACGTCTGCGTTGGAGGAAACCAATATGGGATGGGATTTTTTGCTCGATATCGTCAAGGATTAGCTCGATCGTGAAGATCTGCTCATTTCCAGGTTCGTTTAAATAGACTGCATCTCGCTGTGATTTCACAAGCTCGATCCATTCTTCTGTTACGACAAATGTTGTCCGGTACGTGTTGACTTGGCCTGGCATCGTTGCATTCATTCTGGACTGACGGTCATTCAATATGACCTTCCACTGATCTAACACAAGCACATTGGGTTCGACGGTCTGAAACTGCCAATGATCACCTAGTACCAACACATCGGTGGTATGTTGCACTTTATGATTTATAGGCTCTTGCGGTTTGGGATGCGTCGAATCTTCAGTGTGAAGCGGATCAGGTACATGATCCGGTCTAACGGATAGAACCCGAAGCTCTCCCGGTACAAATGTTAGAACAGCATCTTGACTCAACGGGTTTATATTCCCGTTTTCCAAGTTCCATTCTTCCATCTGTTCTTCTATGTGTTCTTTCACAGGTTTCTGATGGAGTCGAATGGTCACGGGCTGCTCCGACCAGTTCATCAGCCATGTGTGCACATGATCTTCAATTTTGCGTTCAACGCTAATGAGATCCTCAGCTTGCCCCTCGATCTGTTTCCAGGCAATGGCTGGTGATGATGTCGTTAACTCTCTTAACTGAACACAAAAGTTCATAAGTGTGTCGTTATGAGCTGTGTTTTTCATGGAATAGAATAGGCTGTACCCTTTGCCAATCGCTTGTAATTCCCCTGGCTGAGGATCGGAGCCATATAGTTCGTTCATATACTTCCGTAATTCCGGATCTTGGCGCTGTCGCTTACTATCACAAGGAATTGCCCCAACCGCTATAAGCGTTCCACCACGGTTTACAAAGGTCACAAGCTGTTTTGCGATATCTACAGACATGACCGTAATTTCCGGCAAAATCAAAATCGAATATTCGTTTAGTACTCCGTTAAACTGATATCCTCCAGCATGAGTAATCTTCGCCTCCCTGAGCTGACACTCATCCACATAATCGTAATCAATAGAGCTGCGCAGCATGCGGTCTGACAATAATGAAAACAGTTGATCCGCAGCTGGATGCTGGTTCGATTCACCGGATAAGAACATATGCTCATATACCGTGTGGATCGGTGATAACAGAAGTACTTCAGGTGTACGCTTCGTGGAAGAACCCAGTACACTCAACCGACCAAGATAATCGGCAAAAGTCCGATAATGTGGCCAATGCGGTGCATGCTTAAATTCCGTAGGTGGAAAATCCGTTTTCCGATACCCTGCAAATGAATAGTAAAATGCATGCGGGATAAATAAATTAACACCCAAAAATGCCATGAAATTGGCATCGAGACGCCTTTGTCGCATGGCATAGGCATGACCGCTTGCACCAAACGACTCACAAATAACTCTTTTTTTTCCATCCAACTGTGCGACAGACGCGGCCGTCTTTACGGATACGATACGATGTGGATTCTCCTTTGTACCGATTCCATGTGTTAGGTAGTCCACACCCGCATAATGGAACTGCTGCAATACACGGGTTTGATTACCCTGCGACCGAGCCTGCCCCCAGACGGGTTCTTCCAGCGTATGGCCGATGTACAGCAAGCTGTGTGATTCACACCACGAACGAATAGCTTCATGATAACCTTCCACATACCAACGGGTAATCGTATCATAATAGTCCTGCCTCGCAGACCTGCTGCCATCGGCCATACCATATAACAACGCGCCTAATCTTGGAATCAGATCATATCCGTTCTCCTGCTCATACCGCTCCACCATCCCATGTGTCCAAGCGAATACGATTCCGGGCAGAGTTGCATTCACATCCTGAACCGACGTTCGGATGGCTTCGACTCCAAAAAAACCGTCGTGGATCATGAGCCCAGGTTCATCCGTGAATACACCTTGAATGGTCACACCGAAATGAGGCTGAAATTGCTGAAACGGCTCGTATGCCGACTGAATGAAAGCCTGCACGGCTTCCGGGTTCAACGTGTCCAGATAATACCCTTTTGCAAACGTGATCCCTTCAGCAATTTCACAGGACCAGCAGGCAAGTATAATATAATCCTCGTCGTTATCAGGCTTCCATTCCTGTCCGCATAACTCTGTAATATCCTCAGGTTGATCATATATCAGCCATTCCCCTTCTTGCTGGATGGCACGATAAGCGAGAATTGCGATGAGTTCATTGTTAGCGTAGGTGGCAAAATCGAGAGATAACATTTCCTGCTGTGCATCGTGTAAATATCTTCGTTCCTCAACCCTCAAGTATCTCATCCGATATTCGGGATACTGCCTGGTCAGTTTACCTCCCAGTGTTCCGCTCGGCCAATTGTCCTCATCATACAGCCAGACAACCATATCACGCTTCTGGCACTCTTTTGTGCAGAAATCCAACGTATCCATGAACTCTTCTGACAGGTACGAGGCCTGCATCCCGTGACGTGCATGCAATACAACGCCGCCAACCCCTGCTTCAACCATGGATTGAATTTGGTTTTCTAGCTCTGGCTTGCTAAAACTGTGGTTCAGAAACCAAAAGGGCTGTGGACGATACGTCGCCTCAGGATTTTTGAACTGCTGTTGTAATTTATGAATATCCGTGATTTTCAACTCCAATTCATCACCTGATCTCATCATGATTTTGATACAGATGTCTTTCTCAGCAAAGGAATGAAAAATCCACCGACAACCGACCGATTTTGAAAATTTAACTGCTTTCCGGTGATGGTGTCATACCAATCTGTAACTGGTACACGGCTCGATGTTTCATTCATAAAGTCCCACAGAGGTGAAATCAGCTGTTCGAACTGAAGCTGCGTTTCGCTCATGGAGGCACACCATACGAGCCAATCGGACTTGGTGTATGTCTCACGGCTATCCAGCGGTAGGCCATATCGATTCTGTTTTAGCTGATAATACGCCAACTCTTTAGCAGCCACTTCTTTTGGGAAAAGGTTGAGGTCCAACAAACGATCCCACACCAGATTGTATTTCATGCTCCATGACTCATCCGAGCTGTCAAAAGTCAGCTTGTAGTGATCACCTGCTGTCGCCATGGAGGACCACTCCTCTGCCATTTTTGCAGCCGCTTCACGATAAACGGCACCATCCGGCAAACCAAGTTCATCACACATATACGCATAGGCGGCAATGCCCAATATCGCTTTAATCGATAAGTTCGCATTGTGCGCCAGATGTCCGGCAAAGTCGTCCGTGCACAGTTGATTGTCAGGGTCCAGTCCATGTTGCAGCAAATATGAAGCCCAAGTTGTGAGAAGTCCCCAGTGCTCACGTGCAAATTCCGCGTTCTTCTCATATTTGCCTACCGTTGCTGCCATCAGGAGCATATTGCCACATTCCTCGATAGGCATCTGGTATTCAAGTTTGTTCTCTCCGTAAACCTGGCCGTTAGCTTGAGGGTATGTCCCCACGTCATGTGGAGCAAAATCAAACGTCCAATCCGTGCTTTCGGCATACTTATAGATTGGACGCATCATACCTTTGACCAATTCGATGTTATACCTCAGAAACAACGGAATCGAGGGGTAGCTCACATCCACCGTCGCGATACAGCCGTTACTAAAATTCTCTTTGGAGAAAAATAATACTTCTCCTGCTTCATCAGCAACCAGTTTATGTGCAGCAATCGCTTGCCGATAGGTCAATGCCAGAATGTCACTATATTGGTTCCCACCTGTAGCCTGACTCTCCGTTAAGAGTTCCCGATTAAAGCGGTCGCATCGTTGTACTACCTCTTCATATTGATCCGCTGCTTTTACCAGCATCTCCTCAAATGTCATACCATTTTTCTTCCAATACGCATTCAGCGGTTTGTGAAAATATTCAATCGCATGAATATCATCATAGGCGAGCATTAGGTAGCGGGATGCTGGCTCTTCATGGATAAGACCCAAATCCATTTCAGTTGCCATAATAGCCATATCGCCAGATATGGACTTTGGCTGGATAGAATCATCTCCTGTCTTAAAAAGACCTGACCGGGCATACTCCTCACGCTTGGATACCGCATGGATGACCGATTGAGATTGATGAGATCGCTGAACCACCAGATACATATAACCCCAGTCTATTCTCGTATCATCTCCGGCACGTTTTAATATAGGTTGTTCCACCGTTCCTATAGACATGGTGTGTAACTGTTCATTAATTACATGAGACTCCCAGGTGACTTGCTGATCAGGAGTATGTACACACCATTCACCTGTCACATCAAAATAGATTTTCACTTGATGGCCTTGACCATCTATCGCTCGAACATGGAACGTAACATACGTCACAGGTCTGGATAACAGTTCAAGATCATCGAGCAATAGGGGGGTGGTAAAATGAACCTCAAGTTCGATGCCTTCTCCTTCAAAGGTGTAACGGGTAGTCACCGGCTCAACGGTTAGATTTGTCTGATTGAGCACGTCAGGCTCCTCAACGGTTGAAGCTTCGCGAACGCCTACTTTCCCCATAAACCTTCTGATTTTGCCGTCAATGATAATCATGCCAACCATACCTTGAGTTTTGTTCGTCCAGTGCCTGGTGTGATCATCATAGAGATGGTCAGCAGCAGACCATACGCTAAAATAAGGGTCTACCGTGATCAAAGGTACGGAAGGTGGTCTAAACGTCGTCATTTATTACATCTCCTTCAATTCATTTTTCCAACGAAAACTGTGCTTCTTGATCCAAAAGGGAAAGGCTTCGCTCGCCTTGTTAACCAAGGCGCTGCAAAGCCTATTTGATTTCCGTAATAATCGGTAATTTAACCCTTCAGCATCAGTTCGGCATTTGAACAGTTACGATATCTTTCCCTTTCAGATTTTCATTGGTGAACTGCATCGCTTGGTCGTATCCGGTCTTCCGAAGCTGTTCCCTGAGGTCATTGATAATGCTAAGGGCCGCTTCATCCGATTTTGCGAAAATGGCTTCCTTCCAGGCATCTCCCATCCGGTCCATGGAAGGCTTCAACATTTCCCATTCCGGTGATTTGGTGATCACATCGCCCGGGTTGTAGGCTGTAATTACCTGAATGCCGTTTGGACGCAGGATTTTCCGGGCATTTTCCATGGCATCTAGTCTTTCCTGGTCTGCCCAGATGTCGCCACCTGCTGCCGAATTGATCCGGTCAAGCCCCGTAATCGATTCCAGCCCAATGGAAATGCCCTCGTTTTTGCGAACTTTACCGGATTGATCTGCTGTAAACTTATCGAACCATTCTTTATTCGGTACAGGTTTACCATCCTTCATATCCCAATGAACCCCTTGAACTCCGTACCGGGCCAGCATGAAGCCTTCGTCAGAAGCCATGTAATCGAGAAACTTGAGCGCTGCATCTACACACGCGCCCTTGCAGCTACTGGTGATAGCCGTTACGTTGTTTCCTTGAATGCCAAGATCAACAGGCCGGCTCGGGTCAACATCTGCCCTCTCCAATGGTCCGAGTGGAATGTAATCGCTTCCAGGATGTGAAGTAACATATTCTTTGGAGGCGTCCAAAATGGCCGGATAATGTGCGGCAAGGATAGCAATGCGTCCTTGATTAATTTTTTCTTTAGCAATAGGATCCGTCTGAGTAAAGGCTTCGGGGTCCATCAGCCCTTCTTCGACCAGTTTACGATAGAACAGCGTGTATTCTTCGTATCCTTTGGTGAAAAAGTTATGTTCTACCGTTCCGTCACCTTTGTCTACATAGCCTGCGCCCGAATAGAACATCGTGTTTCCGATGCCTACGGACCATCCGTTACTAAAGCCTCCCAGCGGAAACACGGGCTGACCGCTCTCCTTCAGGTTGGCATCTTTGATTTTTTGGAGGAAGTTATAGAAGTCTTCCTTCGTCACGACAGACTGAGGATCCACGCCGACTTTCTCAGCGATATCTTTGCGAACATAGAAGCCATACAGCCAATCCATGCCGTCTTCGTTCGTTGCGGGCTGATTTTGTAAAAGTAAATATTTCTTGCCGTCATACGCATCTATCGCTTTTTCATACAATGCTGGCGGCACATTCTCTTTTGCAATGGATTTCGCCAGGTTCGGGTAATCCCCCAATTTATCGGATATATCTACCAGCTGTCCTTCTTTGGCAGCCTTGATGATCCCGTCCAGCTCGCCGCCCCATGCAGGTCCGGTGTAGATATCCGGCAAATCCTGTGTGGCGAAAATCTGGTTTACTTTCTCCGTCTCGCTGCCTTTCGTATATTCCCACTCTAATGTGACGCCAGTTTTCTCTTTGATGACTTCCTCAACAGGGGTTATCCCATTATCCGATCCGCCTGAGCCATTCCAATTGTGCAAGATTTTGAGTTTATTTCCGTTCTCGCCTTCTGCGCCTTCCCCGTTCCCTGATGAATTCGTGCAACCGCTCAGCAAACCTCCAACCATGATGGACACGAGCAAGATGGATACGCCTTTCGACCAAATCCTGTTCAAACCAATCGCCTCCTTGAATAAATGATCTCGGTAAAGCTCTAGCAAATTCAGGTCAGGATGATCTACCCTTTAACCGAACCAATCATAACCCCCTTCACGAAATATCGTTGTAGAAACGGATATATACATAAGATCGGGAAAACCGTAATGACAAGCAATGCCATTCGAAGTGATTCAGGTGTTGCTCCTGCTCCACCGACTCCACCAACCGTCTGACCACCCTGCTGTGCTGCACGCTGCATCGAATTGGATAATGCCTCTGCTTCTGTCAGCATTTCTTGCAGTAGGGTCTGCACCGGTATCAAATCTTTGTTAGATACGTAGTAGGCGCCAGAGAACCAGTCATTCCAGTGGGCTACCCCAATGAACAGCGAGATCGTTGCAAGTACCGGCCCGGAAAGAGGCAGAATGATACGTACGAAGATTTGAAAATCACCATACCCATCAATTCGGGCCGATTCCTCCAGTTCCTCCGGTATCCCTTGCAGAAATGTCCGAATAATGATGATGTGCATGAAGTTGAACAACAAGGGCAAAACGTATACCCAGAAACTATTAATCAGATGCAGTTTTTGGAGCGTAATGAAGAACGGGATGAATCCTGCGCTGAAAATCGTAGGCAAAAAGATGTAAAAGGTGAAAAAGGAGCGACCTGGCAATGTTTTTTTGGAAAGTGCATAGGCCATGAGTGTACACAATACAACGTGGAGAAAAGTACCCAGCACGGTGCGCATAATCGTAATTTGATATGCCTTCCAGATCCGTGCGTTATCGAATACCTGAGCATAGTTATCCAACGTAAATTGGCGAGGAAGAAAATAAATCGCGCCTTGCATCGAATCCTTACCGTCGTTCAGTGAATAAGCCAAGATATATATAAACGGGTAAATCATCGAGAATCCAACCAAAGCAAGAAAAATATAGTTAAGCACCGAGAATAAGGACCATTTTCGTTCCATAAGGTCACCTCCTTAGAACAGGGATACATCACTGACTTTGCGGGCGATGCGATTAACGGTTACAACCAGAATGAGTGCAATAACACTTTGGAATAGTCCGACAGCTGCAGCGTAACTGAGACGTCCTTCTCGAATCCCGGAGTTAATGGCATGCACGTCCAGTACACTGCCAAGGCTTGCGGTTGCCGGTCCATTCAGGAGAAGCAGTTGTTCATAACCTGCGCTCATCAGACTGCCCACAGCGAGTATGAATAATATGATAGCTACATTGCGGATACCTGGAAGCGATACATGCCACATCTGTCTGAAGCGTCCCGCACCATCCATTTTGGCAGCTTCGTAAAGCTGCTGATCAATACCCGCAATCGCGGCCATAAAGATGATGGAATTCCAACCGATATTCTTCCAAATGTCTGAACCGACGATCATCTGATAGAACCATGTTGGATTGTTTAGGAACTGGATCGACTCGGCTCCAAATGAACCTAATAAGTCATTGACTGGTCCACCATATGGCGTTAGGAGTCGTTGCATCAGCGTAACCACAACGATCCAGGATACGAAATAAGGTAAGTAAGAAAGGGTCTGAACCGTCTTTTTGAATTTAATCATTCTAACTTCATTTAAGAGGAGTGCAAGAATGATTGGCATCGGAAAGCCAATAAGCAGTTTCATGAGACTGATAATGATCGTGTTACGGATGATGTCACCGGATTGATAGTAATTGAAGAACTGTTGAAAGTACTTAAGGCCTGCCCATGGACTTCCGGTGAATCCACCAACGAAATTGTAATCCCTAAAAGCAACCTGAATTCCATATAACGGTACATAGGAGAACAGGAAAAACCAGACGATTCCGGGCAGCATAAACAAATAAAAGAGTTTATGCTGCCAGATTCGTTTCATCAATCGATTGTTGCTCACTCGTGTCTTGATCACATTCCAACCTCTCCTTTCTCATGATGGACGGTCAACCATCCCAGCTATAACTGTCCTAACTTCAATCGTAACGTGATGATTTCAAATGGCGTGAAGGATAAAGCCATCTCGGATGCTCCTTCAAATGAAACGGGTGAAATGATATTTTCCATAAGATCAGTCGTCCAGGCTTCTGCTATATGGAATCCAAGATGTAATGCCGAGGTGGCATGTGTTCCCGAAGTTTCATATAGACGGACGATGATGTCGTCTCCATCCTCGGCTTTTTTGACGGATTCCACCATGATGTGTGGATGATCCGGCTGAAGAAATGTTTTCGAATATGGGAGCTTACCGTTCTGCTTACCAGATCCAGATGATAAGGAAACTGTACGAAGCGGAATGTTCAGTTCATTACCTCTTCGATAGATCTCAGCCTGAACATGGTTGCCTTGATGCGGATATAACGAGTAGGTGAACGTATGCTCCGCACGATCCGCTTCCGGATCAGGATACGAGCTGCTGCGCAGCAAATTCAGACCAAGCACATTATCGATGGCTCTATGACCATATTTACAATCATTTAGCAATGCGACTCCATAATCCGGCTCCGAAAAATCAATCCACTGATGAGCACATATCTCATCCTTGGCGAAGTCCCACATGGTATTCCGATGAGTTGGTCTGGTCAAACTGCCAAATTGGATCTCACAGTGAACCTGATCTGTACGGATATTCACCGGGAATGAAGTTCGAAGCATTTTCCCGTTCTCTCTCCAATTCACGGTAGTCTCGAAATCAATCCGTCTGCTGCCTTCTGTCAGAACCACGGTCTGGATCAGAGTGGATTCTCCATAGTTATATTCGAAGACCAGCCCGACTTTTGGACCCTCACGAAGCTCGCGAATGTCGTGAAGCGTTAATGGCATACCTGTATGTGCGGAATAGTCATGACTGAAATCCCAAGCATCTCCTTCATCTTGATACACACGAAGTGCATTTCCGGGATGATCTTGCGGAATGACTTCACGCGCTTCAGCCTTGTCCCGGATGGAGATAATGGCTCCATTCCGATCAAACTTCACGATGAATGTGTCGTTCTCCACACAGCGTTCTTCAGCGGAAACGTGAGATTCCGACTCTTGTATTCCCGGAACTAACTGGGCACATGATGCGATCTCATCTATAGCGCCCTGGTCCACATGATCTGATACCACTGCGTATCCCATGGATGGAACCTGAATCTTGCGCCAGCTTCCATTCGTGTGAATCCATTCCTGACGCTCCCAAGGCAATGAATTGAATATCACCACGGAGGAGCTGGATAAGGATTCGATATTTGAAAGGATCTGGTCTGCCATATGGCTGTAGGTTTCGTTGATCATATTTTCTGTCTGATCTAAAAGTTCTTCATATCGTATGAGTGACTCATCGTACACACGCTTGATGGAAGAGCCGGGAAGGATATCATGGAACTGATACAGGAGGACTTCCTTCCATATCGTTTCCAGTGACTCGGACGGATAAGACTTGCCTAGCTGTGAAGCCACAAGTACTGAGGCGAACTCCAATTCGCGCAGTGCTTTCTCCATCTTCCGGTTATACCGCTTGCTTCGCGCCTGACTGGTCAGTGTTCCTTGATGCTTCTCCAGGTAAAGCTCACCGCGCCATGTCTGGAACCGTTCACGTTCTTCATTAAGTCGTTCGAAAAATTTCCAAGATGGTTCCTGTATAACTGGGGACAAGCCAAGCAGGTTTTTCTCCCGTGTCAGCCGCTCCAAATGCTCTTCGCCAGGCCCTCCGCCTCCGTCTCCTATACCAAAGAGCATTAGCGCATGGCTTGATACATTTTTATCCAGATACCCCTGTTCGGCTTTGATGATCGAACGCGGAGCTGCAGGACTGTTGTAAGTATCCTCTGGCGGCATATGTGTTAATACAGCTGAACCATCAATTCCCTCCCACAGAAAGGAATGATGAGGATGCCGGTTATACTCACTCCAGGAGAGCTTCTGGGTCATCATGTAATTCACACCGGATTTCTTTAATATCTGGGGCAAACTTGCCGAGTAGCCGAATACATCAGGCATCCAGAGCGATTTCATTTCCAGGCCAAATTCCTGCTGAAAATAACGCTTGCCATACAAAATCTGGCGTACGAGTGATTCACCACCAGGCACATTGGTATCCGATTCTACCCACATGGCGCCTTGCGGTTCCCATCTGCCTTCACGTACACGTTCCTTGATCTGGTCATAAAGCTTGGGATAATGCTGCTTCATCCAATCGTACAGCTGCGGTTGGCTCGCTCCGAACACATAATCGGGATAACGCTCCATCATGCGAAGCACGGTTGAGAACGTTCTAGCTCCTTTACGGATCGTTTCACGGATCGGCCATAACCAGGCCAAATCAATATGAGCATGACCCACAGCGCTTAGAGTTAAGACCGGATCGCCCCCCTGCAGGGTTAACTGTTCATTTACTCGTTTTTTCGCTTGCTCGACATTCTCTTTCGAGAAATCGATCAACTGTACTGAAATATCATAGAGCGTCTGATAGATTCTTTCCTTCCGGGCGGAACCTTCATGGAGCTGCTCTGCGGTCTCCAAGAGCACCTCGGTATCGTAATAGAGATCCCGAATATCTCCCCTGCAGAAGGCGATGAGTGCTTCTTTCAATGTTCCTCCCCGATACTTGCCGAACAGATCGTTATTGCCTGCATCTGCCCACACTTCAACTTCCTGGCCATTCACAGACGTCTCATTGAGCTGCACGACTCGTTTGCCAGGGAGACCTAATGAAAAATCAAATTCGGAGTTAATCGTCGTCAATCCTTGGATAGGTGATCCTTCATGGTCAACCAGACACAGCTCTCCATTGACATCCAGCAAGAGGACCGTCGTTTGGTTACCTGTGACTGCCGGAAGATTACCTGCAAAACGGAACCAGGCACAGTCCCATAACTCCCCCCATTGTTCTCCTTGCTTGAGTGTCACTTTCGTGCCGGTCATCCGTTCCTCGTAAGGTACGGGCTCTGGTGTAACCCAAGCCGTCACTTCCAATTCGTCAATCGGCTCATATATGGCTTCCCGAAGTTTGTTTAACATCTGTTTTAACCGTTCTGGCCTTATCGGTTCGTAGGGCATGCTAGTATACTCCTCTCTGTTACATCAATCAGGTTGTATTGTGAATTCAGGAAGTCCAGCGGACATGAACCTCTGCATTGTTCTCGTTGCCATGTTCGTACTGAAGAAGCACTGTCTTCGAATCCGGGTCCCATTCCCATACCACTGGGGCCATCTGCTCTCGAACCACATACTCGGCAGATAATGGTTTATCCTTGCAGTACAACCTTGCTGTTGCCTTCATGTTGGCAGGTCCTCTTGCAATGAATCGAAAACCTGTGTTCGACTGGGATAGACCTTCTATTCGGGAAGAAGCAGCAATGACGGATACTTCTCCAGCCGTTGGACGACCCGCTTCAATATCATAGAGCAAGGCTTGCTCTCCCGGATTTAGGGTCAACTGACTCAGCACTGAGAGCTTTGAATCAAACAAATCCACAATTGGTCCTGGAATGACTACTGCCTCTTCGCTGACCGATTCATCGAGAACCGATACGATTAGATAGGGACCTCGTCTAATTTTGAAATAAGGCTTCGATTCCCACTGTAGTTCTGGTCCGTGGACAGCTTCCATTGTTTCTTTGACAGAATGGCGCAGCCGATCAGCCCCTGCCTTGGATAAAGTGAAGTCAGTCGGATGTTCTTTCAGCCAGCAAACTACCCCTTTTCCTACCTTATTGACACCTTGCCTCTTATCTTTTAGACCTAGCTGTTCAAACAAATGTGATCGAGGGGAGTTATACGACTGATCTGACTGCCCTTGCTTGCGGTCATGATTCCACCACGCACGAATGTCGTGATACGGGTCGCTGTCATCGCCTACATAGATTAACGCTCCACCATCCTGTACCCACTGTGCAAGGGCATAATGAATGTCCGGATATTCCGGTTTGATAAATTCATAGCTCAGTATGAGTACACGATAAGTTGCCAAGTAACCCGGATACCGCCTTACATTATCCAGTTGAAGTGGACGGACAGGAATACCATGTTTCAATAACGGCAGTGTCAGACCGTAAAAAGGAGAGAAATCTAGCAGTTCTGTATCGCCATCCTCCTGGAATCCTTCAGGATCTGTTCCATCATATTTACCGGCATGAGGTGCATTAGGGTCTGGCTTCATTCGTTGAAACATCGCTGAGTCTGCAATAAAAACGCCAACTTGTAATGGCTCCTCTGCTGTTTCAATCACATCCTGATTCATGTTACCAAGGGTGTGCATGACCTGAAGCAAAGTTGTGGCATAGTCTGACGGAATTTGCTCCTTACCAGTGCCATCCTCGGATGGATAAGTGCCTTGAAAGATGCGTCGAGGCCAAGGCGCGACTTCATAATGAGCGACCCCGGGATGCAGCAGTGAGGCAACCACCGTTTTTAAATAGTTCTGGCGGTAATCAGCCCAGGTGTAATTCGGGTTATCTTCGATCGGATCATGCAGGAACCACATTCGTCTGTCGGTCCCACGAACCAGTTCCTGCATGACGCCGTATTCGAGGTAAGCGGTTTCAAACGTACGTTCCTTACGCAACCCTTCATACACATTAGGGGTTCGAGATGTCCCGGTCCAGATCTGTGCAATATACCCATCGATGGAGGGCAGCTCTAAGAGTTGAGATTGTGGACTGACAATACGCCACTGTGTGTAATTAATCAGACTATGGGTCGGAACATAAAAGCGAAGAACACGATCATAACGTTTTAACGCGTAGTCCTTCATCTCGGCACATAATCGGTCCAGGACACGTGTATATAAATATGCCTTTAATTTGGAAGCTCGAAATTGTGCATCAGGTGAAGCGTGTGGCGGAATCCAAGGCTCTTTGTAATACAACTGCCATTCCCGTTTAAAAGCTTCCGAATAGCCTCCATTTACCCAGAATTCAGGTTCCTCCAGATGGATGGCTTCCACACCGGCGTCAACGGCAATACGTATTCGATCCGCTATGTAATGACCAAAGGAAATGGTAGGCACCATGTATGGAATAACTGGTTCGCTCCCATGAAGAATCATGTTGCCTTCCCGGTCCATTTGAGCTTCATCCCAATGTATTGCCCCATCGACCTCGCCATCCAGATAGCTGTTATAGGTCCCCCAAGCAACTCCAGTCATCAAATGAACCACATATCCTTTTTCTTTCCACTTCAGAATGCGTTCCTGCATCGACTCATCAATCCCGTAAACCATCACAAAGTCAGTCTGCAGATCATAATCCGGATGGTAAGCAGCAGATTCTTGAAATCCGGTACGCTCTTCCTTTCGATCTCGTGCCATTTTCTTAACCTCCCCAAGCTCGTATTTGATTTGGGTTGCAATGTATGACTATCCATCATTTTCTAGACTATAATATATGATATGAATATATTCAATATGTTTTTTATGCAAACATAAAAAAACCTTCTCCGCTTCTCTCCGGAAAAGGTTTTCTTTTCTTGTGAAAATTAAGCTTGAGGAACCGTTCCGGTGGTTTGACGTACGACCAGTTTGGGTTCAATCAGCATTTTGCTATAACTTTTCGCTTCCCCATGACCACGTAATACTTCAAGTAATTTAGCAGCTGCCCGATACCCCATATCCCGCTCAAATTGCTTAACATGGGTAAATATACTGAATTCCTCCACGATTGAGGTGGGATCATCGAAGCTTACAATCGATACATCTTCAGGCACTCGAAGCCCGGCTTGTTTGGCCATTTGATAGATTTGCACACCTAACCTGCCGTTAAGCGAAACATAGGCTGTGACCATCCGGTTTTGGATATATCGATACAAAGGGTGGGCCTCCGCTTCCTTAAGTTCAGTTAGCGGTTGGAAATCCGTGATCATATGAGCGGGATTGATTAACGCGCCTTTGCCTTTTAAAGCCTCAATATAACCTTCAATCCGCTCCTGCACCGTAACTGTCTGAAGGGGAGAATCCGAGCAAATAGCGATATCCCGGTGCCCCAGCTCCCATAGATGCTCCACAGCTAGCCTTGTGCCCCGTCTGCCATCTGCCGCAATATAATGTGTCTCGACCCCTGGCAAATAACGGTCCATCAGTACAAAAGGAAAACCCGAGAGCTTCATGCCGAGGATCTCCTCATTGTAGTTCTCTTCATCCACAGGAAAGATTAATAGACCTTCTGCCCCAAGCGCCTTCATTTCCTTGATGACATCCTTCTCTTTATCCACCTTGCCATGCGTAAACATGATCATGCTGCGATATCCTTCGTCACGCAAGGCTTGCTCAATTCCCTCAACGAGCCGGATGGCAAAATAATCATGGATGGAGGGCACAATGATGCCAATCATTCCTGTAGACAGTGTCCCCTCTCTACCTTTCATTGTGTTCGCTTGCGTTGAGGTCATAGAAGCACTATCCGCTTCTTCAGCTACAAAACTGCCTTTCCCCGGCACACGGGCAATTAACTTTTCATTTGCTAATCCGGTCAAGGCATTGGCAACTGTAATTTTACTGACCTGAAACTGATCCATCAGTTCCTTCTCTGTCGGTATGCGATCACCGGGTTTCATATTTTCTTGAGTTATGACATGTCTGATATAGTCCTGGATTTGTTGATACAGTGGAATTCGATCATTTGTACTCATTTTGATCACATCACCAATTCATTCATAATATTTGAGATATATAATATATCCTTTCACCTGCAAGTGCAATAAACAAGCTGAGCTTATCTGCAGTTAAAAAGAACATCTCCTTGATATCATCGCATTTAAAATGCCTGATTTCCAGGAATAATGGGAAGTTTTGTCGAACCCCTTGTAAAATTATATATGAATATATTTAATATGTGTTGGATAGAGATGTGTGGATTGGCTTTTGACCAAAAAAGGAGGGTGGGTATTACGAAGGCACAGCTCTAATTCTTGACTATAACAAGGAGTGAATTCGCCATGGCTCGTAGATTCACGATGCTCTGTTTAGCTCTCATATGCGCTTTTTCATTAACCGCCGGCGCTGCTTCAGCTTCGAAAACGGATGTGCAGACTGCCAAACCTGATGGGTCCAAACACCGTGAACTGCCAAGTTTCAAAAAGCCTAAACATTTGGATGCAGCCGACATCTATGATGCGCCAGGTGACATCAAATTGTTGCTGGGAACATTACAGGGAATCGTTAACAGAGAACAACCCCGAATCTATCTGATTGAGTCCCAGGAAGAAGGAAAATTGACCTGGCTTAAGGACATCAAGGTGCCTTACACGCTTCATCAGGATTACTGGGAAGTGTTCTCTGCTTATCGCAACGAAGTCAAAGGCATGGTTGTATATGATCCCCAAGTACCTGATACAATCAACGTAGCAACCACGCTCGCAGGATTGAAAAATGCTGTGGTTGCCAGTCCCGAGTTAGCAGTCAAATTGTCCAAAGCCCCTTACAAATTGAAGATTGTGGATGACCTGCGGGGTAAATTCAATAGTAGGATAGATGCCTATACCTGGCAATATGAGAATCTGTGGAAGAAAACGAACCACCAAATGTTAATTGGACTTGATCCGGATACAGCGATTCGCATCCCTTCCGGGATGCCTGAATCCTTTGTTACGATAACGGAGGAAAAACAACAGATTCGAGATGCAAGCAACCGTAATACGTATTCCCTGGATCTTTCTACACTCTTGGGAAAATCTTCAGTATATCTCCGATTTGATGACGCCTTTACTCAAGATGGCTGGGGACCGGCTGTACATGAGGTTACGGTCAAGGCGGATGGAAAAGAGATCGCTAACTTCATTGCAGGAACACCGGAAGAAGAACAATTCCTGTATGATAGACAAAATTCCAAGGTTGCTGAAGGAGAAGGCGGCCACCGTTTCGCCGATAATGGCAATTATTTTGTGTATGAATTCAGTCCTCCTGTAGGTACTCAGAACCTGACGGCTGAAGTGGACATGTGGAATCAGTATAAAGTATCCGCGGGTAATATCCGCCCTCTCTCCGCTGAGCAACGGGAGCCTTATGCATATTTAAGGGATTATGCAGTCGCTAATAAAGCGATGGTATTCTGGTTGGATTCCAATATACCTGAGCAAAAAGCACTCTTCGAGAAGATCATGTCTGATGTAAAACCCGGAACTCCCTACCTTGGCTGGTTTAGCAATGATGTCGAAGGTGAGTTCAGCTCCGTTGAGATCGCATCTCGATATGGCGTCTATGTTCTTGCAGCCGATTGGTTCAGCAACCTGACTGTTTTCTCGGGGACAAAACCGAATCTCACCCCGGTGAAAAAATCTCCGCGACCTGCGCTGGAGAACAAAATCTATGTAACGTATACCTTTACGGAGGGTGATAATTTTCAGTATAACCAGCATCGCATGCGTGTGATGTGGGATGATCCGGCCAGAGGTAAGGTTCCGATTAACTGGACTTCTAGCCCGCTTCTCTACGAAGGTGCACCAGCAATATTGAATTATTATGTGAACACTGCGACCCCGAATGACCTGCTGATCGCAGGACCGTCCGGTGCAGGATACTTCTATCCAGAGGCATGGCCCGACTCAAGCTTCCGGCTATTTTTGCAGCAAACCGAAAAATATATGAAAAAGACCGGTATGACCATTCCTTATGTGTTGAACCGTGTAGACAGCGAGAATGTACCTCTCACGCCTTTTAAAGCCAAGGCTTATGCACAGGATTATCATGCGCCCGGCTTATTCATCAGCTATGAAGACAACTATGGTGTGGAAATCGTTAACGATAGCCTACCCGTATCCACAATTCGTGGAATAAGTACGGTGCAAGACGGATTACAAGTGCTGAATGAAGCGAAAGCGAATTGGGATGGTAAGTCTCCATTGTTCGTTTCCCTTGGATTGCTTGCATGGAGCACGACTCCATCCGATGCACTGGCGATCACCGAAGAACTCGGAACAGAATTCAAAGTTGTCCGTGCTGATGACTATTTCTCCTTAATCCGTGAAAGCTACCACTTACCCCCTAGCAAGTAATAACCATACTTACAATGAATCTCCTGACACATAAAAGCATCGTACCCTGAGTAATCGGGTACGATGCTTTTTTCGAATGAAACCTCACCGCTGATCTACCGTTTAACAGTGACACCGGAACATAACAGCACCGCATGATCTTTCTTTTGGAAAAAATCATGCAGGCGCTGACCTCTAATCATTACTATCCTATTAACCTATCATCCACTCAAATGCCTACTTCTTCACTGGTTTATCCGCTTTACCTGCTTCCAGCTTAGCCGCTCCTTCCAGCAGAAATACGCCGCTTAGCTGAGCGGTAAGGTCGAGTGGGTTCTGGGCTGCTTTCCCCCAAGCTTGACCGAATAATCCATTGTCCCGGCTACCTTTCAGTAAGGCATCGGCATTGCGATAAACCGCCTTTTTAAGGCTCTTGTTATGCCCGACTTCATACAACTCAACCATGTAGCGAATCAGTATGCCTTTGAACAACGCACCGTCCCCGTCGCCGTCCTCTTTAAATATGCCCGTCTTCTCATCCGTTAAGCTCTTCAGAGAACCTGCTGCCGTTTTCTCGGCATCTTTCAAATACGTCTTCTTCCCTGTTATCCGGTAGAGTTCAACACCCGCTCCGATAAACGTGCCTTGATTGTACGTGAATATCCATGCTTCATTCACATCCAGTGTGCCATCCTCCTTCAGCACCAAACCATCCGCTACCAGGCCCGTTTGCGGGTTTACCAGATATTGTTTCTCCCAATCATATATTTTTTTGGCCCATTCCAGATCCCGCTCATCCCCAAAACGTTCATACAGCCTTGCAGCCAAGATGGCGGCAGGCCCACTGGAGCACGCATTTCGGTTATATCGCTGATCCTTTTTCCAAGCCATACCGCCAAGCTCATCTTCCCACCAGGCGGTCTTGATATCATCCCACAAATCCAATACGTATCCCTTCATCTCTTCGCTGCCTGTTGCATCATACAGACGAAGTCCAGCAAGAGCAAGCCATTCCATATCATCGTAAAATTCATTGTGAAGTGAACCGTTGCGAGCAATGATACTACGAACGAGTTCTTCCGCACGTTCAGTGTACGCTTTGTCTCCTGTACGTTCATATCCGTCCACCAATGCATCAACCGCATGAGCCTTCCACCAGTAATTCAAGGCCTGTTCACCTTCTGGTGTTGATGGATAAGCATTATTCATCATTTTTGATGCATCATTCCAGTAGTATTCATGCAGCTTCTCTTGCGCCCACTGCGCCTGATCGGCATAGCGATTCTTGCCACCACTTGTTGCCCCCATGGTGGTAACCAGTATAATGCTGAGTACCAGCGTGAGGCTCACCATTTTCCTTTTGTTCATCAGATCCCTTCCCTTCTCCAGTCGACGTTTAACTAACAGTTCACTCGTAAAGCTGTGTCAATCCCTTGCTCCAGCTCAGTACATGCCTGTACCTGACGACGTTGCGTGCCTTCACCCCCTTCCACATTTCTCAGACAGACGGCTAATGATGCTGATAATCAGAACTATTCTTTTACGGCTCCGAGTACGATTCCGTGGATTAGATAACGTTGCAGAAAAGGATAAATCAGCAGAATGGGAATCATGGATACCAGAATTTTGGCAGAATTCAACGTTGTATTGGAGATTTTATTGAACTGCTGCAACTGTTCGACTGAAAGATTCTGCATCTGATCTCGTGTGAGGCTGAGCTGCTGCAGATAGGTCTGGAGCGGGATTTTGGAGCTGTCGTTAATCAGAATGATCCCGTCAAAGAAATTGTTCCAGTGCCCGACAATGACAAACAGCATGATGGTTGCCAGACTCGGCATGGAAATGGGGATGAAGATTTTGAGCAAAATTTTAAGCGGACTGGCACCGTCAATGAATGCGGCCTCTTCCAGTTCCTTTGGAATTCCCTTGAAGAAGTTCATGAGGAGAATTACATTAAAGACAGGAACTGCCCCCGGCAAAACTAGCGCCCAAATGCTGTTGATCAACCCCAACTTGCTGATGACCATATACCAGGGTACGATTCCGCCGCTGAACAGCATTGTAAACACAATAATCCACATATATGTGTTTCTCGATCTGAATTGTGTGACGCTTCGTGACAACGGATAGGCCATGAGAATGGTCAAAAACATATTGATTGCTCCTCCAAGCACCACCCGCTCGACCGAGATAACAAAGGCCTTCCAAAACTTCGTATCATTCAGAATCTGGCCATACGATGAGAAATTCAGCTCCACTGGAAAAAAATAGACACGACCTGCATTAACAGCCGTACTACTGCTGACAGACACCATAATGGTATTGACAATCGGCGCCAAGGACATGAACGTAATCAGAATTAACGCAAACATAATCAACAGGCGGGATAGCCTGGAGCCGAGCGATTTGGATTGAATCATGCTAACCCTCCTAGAAAATTCTGTACCCCGCATACCTCGAAGCCAGTCTGTAGGAAATCACAATCAGAACAAAGCTGATCACCGATTTCATCAGTCCAATCGCTGTTGCAAATGAATATTGCATGTTGATCAGACCCATACGGTACACAAAAGTATCAATAATATCGCCCGTTTCATATACCAGCGGATTATACAGGTTAAACACCTGATCAAAACCCGCATTCAGTACATTACCAAGACTCAGCGTACCCAGCAGGATAATCGTCGGGAACATACCCGGCAGCGTGATATTCAGCGTCTGTTTCCAGCGACTTGCGCCGTCCATTGCGGCAGATTCGTACAATGCAGGATTAATTGCCGTTAATGCAGCCAGATAGACTATCGTCCCGTAGCCAAATTCCTTCCACGTGTCCGTCACAATGAGCAGCGGCCTGAACCAGTCATTGCTCGCCAAGAACATAATTCGCTCCAAGCCTAGAAACTCAAGGAAGTTGTTCACCATGCCATCAAAGGAAAAGATCATGGTCAGCATCGTGCCCAGAACCACCCAGGACATAAAATGCGGCAAATAGACGATGGTTTGAATCGTACTCTTGAATACTTTCAGACGCACCTCATTTAACAGGAGAGCGAATACGATAGGTACAATCAACCCTAGAGCAATCTTTCCAACTGCAATGACCAATGTATTAATGAAAATCTGCTTCGCGTCCGGGAGTTGAAACATATACGTGAAATTGGATAGACCTGCCCATTTGGACCCGAATATTCCTTTGGCAGGAATGAACTTTTGGAATGCCATCACAACCCCGAACATCGGTACAATTGAGAAAATGAACAGCATGATCATGCCAGGCAGCAGCATAATATGATAGGTCATTTCATCAAAAGTTTTACGTTTCTTTTTCCTCCAGTAACGCACTTCCCGCTCTTGACTAACGGTTGTTTCCATTTGAGCCATTGTCCTTTCCACCTCCATCATGTGCCTAATTGGACAGGATTTATCGGCGAAAGCCCGTGCGAAAGTCCACAATCAGGCTTCCGCACCTAAGCTCACGCAATCGTCATCTTTTGCTCATCTCGTTAACTTCTCCTGTAATCTCATCGCCACCCGTACGTTTCCAAGTGTCGACAAACTTATCGAATTCATCTACAGGCGCTTCCCCCATAATGATCTTGAGCATGGTTTCCTCTTCTAGCTTCTGCAGATTCGCCCACTTCAGTTTCATCGTCTCAGTTGTTCCATAAAAGCCTGCGGGGATCACTTCCAGGTTCGGATTGTTCGCCTCACGCTGCCCTTCGATCCGGGAGAGGTATTCACCGTAGGTATTTGCATCAATCGCATTTCCTTTCTCTTTGAATTCCTGATAGGCCTTGAAAGAAACGACTCGGTCTTCCTGAACAGCAGAAGCATCACCTGCCTCATCTGCTTTGATCAGATCATCGTAATAACGCTTGAGTACATCATCATAATCGACTTGCATCGGAATCTGGGTAGGATCATTGTTCCAGCGGCTTGCATCGGTCAGCAACTCGTCGGGATGCTCTTTCTTGTAATTGATTGCGTCTTCCGTTAAGGAGTACAGAAAATCCGTTGTTAAATTAACTGATTTCATGATCGCTTCAGGATGCGCAAAGTCCTTCTTCACAACGACGATGCCGCCCCCCACCGGATCTTGCCGGATCGTCTTGAACTTGCCATTCTCATCTACTGGTGCGGATACGGCAACCCAGACTGCTTCAGGATCTTGCTTAATTGAATCCTTGTAGTTGGTGTAGCCAATCCACCATGGATTAAATACCATTCCTGCCTGTCCGTTGATAACTAGGGCTTCCTTCTCTTCGTTCGACCGGACAGCAAACTGTTTATCAATCAAACCTTCTTTATACATGGCGCTCAACTCTGTCAGCGCTTGCTTCACTTCAGGTTGAACAGATCCATATTCAACCTGACCGTCTTTCTGAATCCAGTTCATCGGAAAGGCACCGTGTGCAGCAAAGATCGGCGTAAAGTTCATCGCATTGGAATCAATGACCATGCCTACCGTCTTGCCTGTTCCCGAAACGTCCTTCTCCACAAACGTTCTCGCGAGATTCCATACATCCTCAACGGATTCTGGGAGCTTCGCGCCTACTTTATCCACCCAGTCCTTCCGGACCCACAGCAATTGGTGCTGGTTTCCGATATTCGTCATAGGTAGACCCATGATTTTTCCGTCCACCTTTACCTGATTCAGTAGCAAATCTCCGTAGGAACCATAAATATTTTTAACACCCTCGGATGCTGTCTTCTCGTAAACCTCTGTCATGTCGGCAATGAGATCGTTATCCACCAGTTGATTAAATATTTCGCGGCTGACAAGCATTACATCCGGGAGGTCACCTGTCGTCATCGAGAGTGATAGCTTCTGATCCATATCATCTGTTTCCCAAGCTACCTTGGCCTTGACGTTCACCCGGTCTTCTACATAGCGTGTAGCCAGATTGTTTTCAATAGTATCGCCGGCAGGCAGATTGTTCACATGATTGGTATTTCGGCCAATCGTAAATTCCACGGGTGTCTCATATTTACCATAAGGTTCATAGTCCTGTTGTGAAATTTGCGGTTGTGCACTCTCGTTATTGCCCCCTGTACAGCCACTGATTACAGCCATCATCATGCTTCCAATCAGCAGCGTAGCCATCTTAGTACGCTTCTTCATCCTGTCATCCCCTTTATCTGATTTGCTTTTGATAACCAAATTGTATGCGTTTTCAAAATTGGCGTATATGCCACATTTTTCGGATATGTAACACTTTTTTTATGACCTCCAATTTACTTTATTTCTCTGTGTTTAAATTTTATAAACAGTAACAAATAAGCGGTCGCAACAGCAACCGCTTCAGTACTAGCGCTATGTTTTAATATAATTACACGCAATCATGTGGCAGGAAGGACGATTGACACTTCCGTTCCGCTGCCCCGTTCACTATGAATAACAAGCCCGTAATCCACACCATAATACAGCTTGATTCGGTCATTAACATTTCGGACACCACACCCGCCGTTCTCTCCTGTTAACAAACCTGCTGTCTGTATAGGCGTCATGCCAACACCGTTATCACGAACGGTTAATTTAATCCCCTCTTCCACCCGGCCAACCACTATGTGAATTTGACAATCGGACGCAGCTGCCTCCACAAAACCATGCTTGATGGCATTTTCTACAATCGGCTGCAAAATAAAATGAATCACCTCTGTATGTAGTACATCGTCATCGATATGATAATCCACATCAAATCGGCCATCGTTCATGATGAGCTGCAAATCCAAATATGCCTTAATATGCTGCACCTCAGCCGCAATGGTGGCCATATTCTTCCCCTGGTTAAGTGTTGTCCTATAGAAACGGGCTAATGCAGATACCATATAACTCGTTTCTATATCCGCCCTTTTCTCGGCCCTCCAGCGTATAAATGAAAGTGTATTATACAGGAAGTGAGGGTTGATCTGACTAATCAACTTGTTATATTCACTTTCCCTCTTGGCAATTTCGGCGTGATACACCTGGGAGATCAGGCTGTTGATCCTTGTCAGCATTTTACCGATACCGTTAGTCAGCTCACCAAATTCATCTCTGGATGAACTTCGAATAATCACATCCAGATTGTTCCGTTCAACCTTGTCCACCTTGTTCTTGATATGGATAATTCTTTGCGTAAAGTTATTAGAAATAACATAAATGAGCAAGAAGGTAATAATCAGGCTGAGGATGATGACAAACAGCGTAATTTGAAAAATACTCATTGCATTGGCGTACGCATTGGTATTCAGCAGATTATAGTGAATGGTCCAGCCGTTGTTGGCGAGTGAGCGGCTAAGACTCAGATCGCCAGACTCCTCAACTTTCGAACCTGCGGCCGCAGCAACATGCTCATGGTTTTCCTGAAAGATCACATCCTGCTTCGCATCCTCAATATAAACGGCTACATGTTCCGACAGATTGTCCAGGTCTGCAAAGATGCTATCATGCTGAATGGAGATCACCATAAAATTGCTGTCTTTCGGATTGCTGATCAATTCCTGAACGAGATAAAGCTTCTCCCCATCCACAATCCAGCGCCTGCCTCGAAATCCGTCATACCAGGACTTGCTCTTGAGATCCCCAATTGGCAAAATATTATTGCGGATTCCCAATAACTCCCCGGACGTATAAAAGGTAATATCTTCAATATCATCATCCATCAGCCGGATGTTCGAGATCAACGGCTCCAGGATATCCCGGAAATCCAGGTACATATTATAATAATTTTCTTCGTAGTCTTTCGTAAATATTTGCGATAAATCCCGATTCAGCACCATGAACTCACTTAACGTGTTGTACCGATTAATCTTATAATCCATAATGTTAGACACCTGTTCCAGACTCGCTTCTGCTTCGCTCCGCAACTCCTTCATTTGAATTCGGTAAGATTGAATGAAGGAGAGCAACCCCAGCAGAAGAATCGGAATGAGTGCGATTACCAAATGCGACAGCAGCAGCTTGTTTCGGAACTTGATATCATTGAATTTGCTCTTGATCCATCCGATCATGAAGCACCCCGCACTCTCTGAACTGTAACGGACTGACACCGAATCTGTTTCTGAACAGCTTGGCAAAATAAGAATGATTGTCTATGCCAACGGCCCCTGCAATATCATTGATTTTCATATTCGAATGAGCCAGCAGATGGCTTGCACGCCGCAAACGGTAATCGGTCAAATATTTCGAGAAGTTTTCCCCGGTCTCTTTTTTAAACAAAATGCTCAAATACCCTGGAGATAGATAAACATCGTGGGCTGCCTCGGACAATGAAATATCTCTCTGATGGTTATCCTTCACATAATCCTTCACCTGTTGAATGACCTTCGATTCCACTGATTCCGGTTCGGGACCTCCGCCATAAGCACGGATCTGCGTAATATCTTCCATCACCTGTAAGAACTCTTCCCTGACCAGTGGCTTGAGCAAATAATTAACTACACCCAGCCGAATCGCACTGCGGGCATATTCAAATTCATCATAACCGCTGCAGATGACAATCTTTATGTTCTGCTGCGTTTTCCTGGCTTGTTTGCTAAGCTCCAGTCCGTCCATAAGCGGCATTTTGACGTCGGTGATAAGGATATCAATCGCGTTCTGAACCAGAATTCGCTCTGCGCTCATCCCGTTCTCAGCTTCCAATACTTGAAAGGGAAAGCCGTAGTGAGAGATCAAATCCTTAATGCCTTCTCTTTGAACGCTCTCATCGTCAACAACAAGAACATTAAACATCATGACATCTCCTTTGCAAGTGAAAGTGAAGAAAACGATAAGTGGAATATCTTTTTTCCATGGTATGCCAGTCATATCGTAGTATATCATAGATTTTTGGAAAGGCTTTCAAAATGGTATTCCGCCACTTTTGCAATAGGCATAACTTGTAAACAACAAAAAAGCCGCCAAGAAGGCGACTAGTTCCGTACACATGTTATCCTTTAACCGCACCCAAGGCAACACTGCCTATAATTTGTCTGGAGAATATCGCAAAAACAATGATAATAGGCAAGATCGAGATCGCAACACCCAAATATAACAGTCCGTAATCCATTCCATAATATCCTTGTACCAATGCAACGAGTACCGGAAGCGGATATTTATCCAGCGAGAAAAACAGGACCAGCGGCGTGAGAAAATTATTCCACGAACCGATAAAGGTGAATATGCCAAGCGCCGATATGGCTGGGCCCAGAATGGGCAAGACAATCTGATTGAACGTGCGAAACTCCCCTGCACCATCTACACGTGCAGATTCAATAATCTCGTCTGGAATGCTGCTCTCCATAAATTGTTTGATAAAAAATACATTAAATGCATTCGCCGCTGCCGGCAAAATGATCGCTGCATAGCTGTCCAGCAAACCTAACGTACTGAACAGACGATACATCCCGATCAGTGCAAGCTGCCCAGGCACCATCATGGTTGCAAGCAAGAACAGGAATAGCCAGTTGCGTCCTTTGAATTTGAACTTGGCGAAGCCATATGCCGTTAGGGAACCAATATACAAGGATAACACCGTAGACGTTCCGGCAATGAAAAAGCTGTTGGCAAACCCGCGCCAGATATTGATTTTGGAAGCCATGTTCGTATAATTATCCAGCAAGAAGGGGCCGGGCAGAAACGTAAATGTCGATGCAATCGTCGCATTATTATGCGTGGAATAGATGAGCATGAGATAAAATGGAATGATACAGAGCACGGCTAGGCTAATCAAACACAGATAAATAATGACTTTGCCCAGTGTCAGACGCCTCACAGTATCGTATTGCTGTAGAGTAACTTTTTGTTGTTCGACTGGTTTGACGGTTGGCATTTCATTTCCCCCTCCCTATGCACGGCTCTTGCGCTTCGTCATCATGAAGGATACGACCGATAGCAGGATAATGATGATGAACAGACAGAATGCAATGGCCGCTCCATAACCAAAACGTGTACTTTGGAATGCCACATTATACAGATACATAATACTCGTCATGGCTGCACGATCCGGACCACCCGTTCCATTCGTCAATGTAAACGGCTGATCGAAAATCTGAATGCCCCCAATAATGGATGTGATCATCTGAAACAGAATGATTGGACGCAGCATTGGAACGATGATATGAATGAAAATATGTTTCTTTTTCGCCCCATCCATTTGAGCAGCTTCCTGCAGTGACGGATCAATACCCTGAAGGCCTGCCAGATAGATGACCATGGAGTAACCAAAGTATTGAAAGAACAGAATGGATGAAACGATCAGTCGCATAAACCAAGGATCATTTTTCCAGTTAATCGGATCATCGATGAGTCCAACTTGAACCAGAAAATGATTCAAACCGCCGGATTGCCAATCAAAGATCAGACTCACAAGTAGACCCAATGATGCTGCCGTAACGATATTGGGAAAGAAATAAACCGCTCTGAAAATATCTCTTCCCTTAAGCAACTTGTCGTTGAGAATAAAGGCGAGTACAAGCGAAACGGTTAGTTGTGGGACTACAGAGACACCCCAGATAAAAAGGGTATTAAATAACGTCTTGTAGAACAAAGGATCTTGCAGAACCGCAATATAGTTACCCATTCCGACGAAGTCCGGCGTAGTAATTCCATCAAAGTTGGTGAAGCTGATATAGAGAGAATACAGAATAGGGTATAGTCCAAAAATGGCGAAAAGAATGAAAAACGGAGCAATGAAATAGTATCCGTAATGGTCTTTGCGGATTGACTTGGCAAACATGTTTTGTACCCCCAGTCATCGGATGATTAAAAGGCATTTGCTTACTTCTAAGCTAATCCACTTCCAGCTCCGGAAATCTCAATTTGACATCACGATTGATTCGTTTTACGGCTTCTTCTTTGGTCTGAATGTCGTTATTGAGATACAACTGGAGTACATTTTTGAAGATATCATTGTTAATGATTGAGTCATATTTGGTTCGCTCATATACAGGAACCTGCTTCGCTGCTTCCGAGAAAAACTCAAAATGCTTCTGCCCGCCCAAATACGCTGAAGATACGGAGCCTGCAAGCTGATCATTCACGACCATATTGCTTGTAAAATAGTCCTGTTCCGTCGCAAGCCCAGACAGAAAATCATGATCAAAGTTGTAAAACTCAATAAACTTCCAGGCTAGATCCTTTTTTTCACTTTTGCTATACATCGCAATATAAGTTCCTCCCGCACTAAAAGCGGATGGCCCCGGTGCGAGACCCCACAATCCTTCGGTATCCGGAGCGTTCGCCTTAAAGGTGTATTGCAAGGCCCAGGTTGCTCCCGGATAGAACATCACCTGACCTTTTTGCATTGAAGCCGCATATCCGGCGCTACCATCATCCAACTCTGCAAGCACATGCCGCTGACGTGCTTCACGAACAAGGTCAAGCACCTTCATATAGGTGGGATCGATGACTAACTTCCCATCCTTAACCCATGGGATACCATCATATGAATTAGATATTGCATTCCAGTTGGCAAGGGCATGAACTTTATTTCCACTTTTCTGCTCTACCCTCTCTCCAATCTCGAATATCTTCTCCCATGTATCAATTTGCGGCGCTACCTTCTCCGGATCGTCCGTTCCTAGATATTCTTTGGCCAGATCTCTCCGATAATAAATGCCTCCGGGCGTTCCCTGATAACCGATCGCTCTAACATTTCCTTCGCTATCCTTCTCATTAGCTTGCACAAAAGCATATTGC
Source organism: Paenibacillus taichungensis (assembly GCF_050994985.1). Taxonomy (NCBI): domain Bacteria; kingdom Bacillati; phylum Bacillota; class Bacilli; order Caryophanales; family Paenibacillaceae; genus Paenibacillus; species Paenibacillus taichungensis. Next base: position 2,800,347 of record NZ_CP194720.1, read on the forward strand.
TCTGTAATTAGTTCATTGGCGTTATACGGTGCCTCCGATAAATTCTCCAGGTACGGCACATCAATCAGCTCTCTTATATTTGCATTCTCGATCATAAACACATCCGGAGCCTTGGACGTTGTCTGTAGTGCAGACTTAAGCTTGGTGATGTAGAAATTGCCCGGAATATTGACAAAATTCACTTTAATGTCCGGATATTTCTCCTCGAATTTCTCAATCGCATAACCTGCTTCATCCGTAAAACTCCAGACGGTGATCTCCGCCTGCTTGGACTGGTTGGCTCCACTTGGTTGGCAGCCAGACACCATTATCACTGCGCTTACGAGTGCAATCATGGAGATATATTTAAGCTTAAACTTCTTCATGGGCCCCCTCCTTCAAAAAGGAAACGCTTACAATTTATTAGAGTATATGGATTTTGGAGAAGGCTTTCTCTTCAAATATTGTGAATTATCCTTCATATGTTGTGATATTTGTACGGTGCTTCTTACGAAATTCAGAAGGAGTGCAGTCATTATATTTTTTAAAAAGACGGTTATATGAGTTCACATTGTTGAAACCATGACCAATGGCAATATCCAGAATGGATTCTTCACGAAACAATAATGCCCATTCCGATTTGATGATTCGAAAATGGTTCAGGTATTCCATCAAAGTGATTCCTTTGATCTCTTTAAACAGTTTACATACGTGAAACTTGCTGAATTTAATGTGCTCCGCGACCTGATCGAGTTTAATGGGTTCTGCATAGTGCTCTTCCAGGTATTCACAGACCGATTCAAGAAATTCAAATTTTTTGGAAGAAGAACATGGCCATCCTGAAGTTAATTTATCTGTAATCGGTGCATTTGTGCGCAGCATATGAACAATAAGGTCATATAATCTGGCAACCATTAACCAGCGATACCCTGCTTGTTGATCCTTCTCTTCATTCGCTAAAGCATCTATATACTTCCCCAGATTTTTTTCGTTACTGATGTTTGACGGAATGACCACCGTTTTATTGAAAAGCTCTCGTAGATTCTGTGCTTCGTTATCCGTTATGAAACTTCCCGTCAGCAACTCCAATCGAAACTGGATAATGGTAAGATGATTGGTTCCCGGCAAGAAACAGTGAACATCTCCTGGTTTGATAAGCAACACATCTCCTTGTTTCAGCTCATACACATGGTTGTTCACGCCTATTCTTCCGTTCATTCCATCCACCACTACCATTTCCACCTCTTCATGCCAGTGGGCGGCAAAATTAAACTGATTCTCGGTATGAATCACCCGGATTGGAAGACCCTCTGTCATATGACCTGTTTCAAGAAAAGTAGGTACACCCATTGAATCACCCTTTCCACATTTTCCAGTTCAATCATGATCTAGTTATCATTATTATGCATCAAGTATAGCTGTCCCTTCTAATCGAGCTTAAAAAAAACGGTCGGACAAACAAAAAAGCTTCTCAACATTTGTTAAGAAGCCCCTATTATGAGTCTATCAACTTTACGAATTCTCCAAGATAAATAGAAATGTTGAACGAGCATGACATTCAATCGTTTGGCTGCCTTTGATCGGTTTTACTTTTACCACTTTTCTCGATCCATTCATAGATGCTTTGCACATTGGACTTGAAATACGTAGTAAAGAACCAGTCCTGATAGGCTGATGGTACAGTGATTTCGTCCAAGTTTTCGTTTCTTTGAGCAGCGTCGGTCACGATTTCCAATAGATCCGTTATGTAGGCTTTGACTTCATGCAATGCATTAAATGAGCACACTTCTCCATGCCCCGGTACGATGATTTCTATATCCAGCTGTTCGACTTTGTTCAAAATATCCAGCCATTGCTGAGGATTGGCATACATGAGAACCGGATGATGTTTAGATAACACCAGATCCCCCATTATGGCAATTCTGTCTTTCGGAATAAAGACCAGGGCATCGCTCTGGGTATGACCTCCGCCAAAAGTAATAAGTTCAACACTGCGCTTACTGCCGTGAATAGTCATGTGCTGATCAAAAGTTAAGTTCGGTAATGAATATACTAGATCGGGGAGCATCTTCATATATTCACGATCACTGGCATTATCCCATTGCATTTCCTGCCTTAACTTTTCGTTTGTCTCTCGTTGTATTTTTTCATCAAGTTCGTCTATAGCATCATATATCGCTTCTGGTTTTGCCAACTGCTGCGTTATTCTGTTCCTAACAAAAGTATCCATAATTTCGCGAGTAATCGATGTGGAAATAATCTGAGCTGCAGGGACAAATACTTGATTGCCACATGTGTGGTCACTATGCCAATGTGTGTTGATTACATAAGAAGCCTTTCTTCCCGTGAGGTACTCAGCCGCTATCTGCAAATCCTCTGCTGCCTGCACCGTCGTGAATGTGTCCACAACTAGCGTTGCATTGCCTAAATCAACGATTGTGGCATTGCCCAATGAACCTGTACCGGGAACTGCAATCGCAGCAAATACACCCTCAGCAACCTCATTCAATCGGAAATGCCTTGAACCTGTGAATGCCTCTATTCCACGTATCATCGAATACCTCTCCCTTCCTGAATCAAACGTCATTATATACTAAAACGATCGATTAACCCAGTTTGAATCCAACAGCGGTGTTCTCGACCCTGCGGGTATAGCCATAGGCTATAGCTAGATATAACTTAATGGAATTACATTATAACTCCGGATATGTGATAACTTTTTGGTAACATATTGTAGAGGAGTTTTACGTCATGGCAAAAAGCAGTGTATTGGGATATCCACGAATTGGTGCGGATCGGGAATGGAAGAAAGCCTTGGAGGCATTCTGGTCAGGTAAGCTCGAAGAAACAGATTTTCAAGCAAAATTGCAGGAGATTCGGTTAGATCACCTGCGCAAGCAGCAAGAAAAAGGTATCGATTTTATTCCTGTTAATGACTTCAGTTACTATGATCACATTCTGGATACTGCCGTTATGTTCGGCATTGTTCCAAAACGGTTTGCATATGACGGTGGCGCTGTACCTTTGTCCGTCTATTACGGAATTGCTCGGGGAACAAAAGATGCAGCAGCAAGTGAAATGACAAAATGGTTTAACACGAACTATCACTATATCGTACCTGAACTGGACGGTGCTTCCCCTGCCCTTACGGAAAATAAACCACTTATTGCTTATCGCGAAGCTAAAGAGAAGCTCGGTATTGAAGGCAAACCGGTTCTTGTTGGACCGTTAACCTTCCTGAAACTATCCAAAGGATACGATAAGTCCGAAACAAACGTTTGGCTGGACCGCTTGCTTCCGCTCTATGTACAAGTGCTTCAAGAGCTTGCAAATGAAGGAGTTCAGTGGGTACAGATTGACGAGCCAATCCTCGTTACCAAAACAAGTGACGCTGACCTAGAGCTGCTGAACAAAATTTATGAGACATTTGCAGCTGCTGTACCAGGTCTGAACATTATGCTGCAAACCTACTTTGAATCCGTAGAGAACTATAGCAACATTGTTGCCCTACCGGTTCAAGGTATCGGACTTGATTTTGTTCACGGCGCTACCGGTAACATTCAATCCATTAAAGCATCAGGTTTCCCAGCGGATAAAGTTTTGGGTGCTGGGGTTATTGACGGCCGCGGGATCTGGAAAGCCTCTTTGCCAGGAAAACTGAAGCTGTTGGATGAACTGGCTGAACTCGTAACACCTGAACGTTTAATCGTGCAATCCTCATGCAGCTTGCTTCATGTTCCGGTAACGACAGAGCGTGAAACTAAACTCACATCCGAACTGAAAAATGCTCTGGCATTTGCAGATGAAAAGTTGGACGAGATCGTTCTGTTGACGAAAGCATTGTCTTCAAGAAACGCTGAAATCATCGCTGAAATTGAAAATTCCGATCGTACGATCCAGGCTCTCCAGCAATCCGAAGAGCGCAATCGTGTTGCTGTTCAAGAAGCCGTGGCAACACTCAGCGTTCAACAGCCGGAACGTTCCCGACCGTTTGCCGAGCGTCATATCGCGCAGCAAGACAAATGGAAATTGCCACTTTTCCCGACAACGACTATCGGCAGCTTCCCACAATCCGCAGAAGTGCGTAAAGCACGTCAATTGTGGCGTAAGGGTGAGTTGAACAATGAGCAGTATGCTGCGTTCATCCGGGATCAGATTGATATCTGGATCAAAATTCAGGAAGAGATCGAGATCGATGTTCTCGTACATGGTGAGTTTGAGCGTACCGACATGGTAGAGTTCTTTGGCGAAAAACTTGCTGGGTTTGCCTTCACACAATTTGGCTGGGTACAATCATACGGTTCCCGTTGCGTCAAACCACCAATTATTTTCGGAGACGTTGCATTTACTGGAGAAATGACCGTTGAAGAAACCAAATATGCACAGTCCCAGACACAACGTCCTGTAAAAGGTATGCTTACTGGACCGATCACTATCATGAACTGGTCATTTGTGCGTGAAGACATCCCGCGCGAGCATATCGCATATCAATTGGCGTATGCACTGAGACAAGAAGTCGAAGCGTTGGAGCAAGCAGGTATTGGCATGATCCAGGTCGACGAGCCTGCGGTTCGCGAAGGACTGCCGTTGAAGGAAAACGAGCAAGCCGATTATCTGGCTTGGGCTGTCAAAGCTTTCCGTATTTCCACTTGCACGGTTCAAGACACGACTCAAATTCACACACATATGTGCTATTGCGAATTCCATGACATGATCGATTCCATCGAAGCGATGGATGCCGATGTTATTTCGATCGAGACATCCCGCAGTCACGGTGAACTGATTCACAGCTTTGAGTTGAACACTTATAAACTGGGCATTGGACTTGGCGTATACGATATCCATAGCCCACGTGTTCCAAGTGTGGATGAAATGACGAGCATGATTGAACGCGCCTTGCGTGTATTGGACCCTAAATTGTTCTGGATTAATCCGGATTGCGGTCTCAAAACTCGTGGACTCGAAGAAACCGTTGCTTCCTTGCGCAACATGGTTGATGCAACCAAGATTGCTCGTGAAAAGCACGTTGCAACAACGGTTTAAGTTGAATAGATAAATAATTCAAGAATTCTTTTATAAAAGGCGGACATTCCTATGTTATGGAATGTCCGCCTTTTAATATCATTATAAGCAGAGTTCCAAATGGGGGCATTATTGACCTTAGCGGATTCTGTCATCGATCATAGGATGCTGGCGGCATTTGAAAATGCAATGTTCACTTTTCCTTTATCCCTGGCGTAAAGAGTAAGTGTGGCGGTAAGTCCTCCTCCAGCGCTTTCTCCGCCTACCATGAGCTGATCTTCTCTAATCCCAAGTTCTTTCACATGGCTTTTCATCCATAAAAGGGATCATAACAATCATTCTACTCTTCACTACACTGTAAACCGTCGATGTCTTTCCCCCGCTGTTGAATCCGATCTTTTTTTGATTTTCCTCATCGAGTTAAGCCACGCTCTCAGTTCTCATCAATGGCGAGCTCGATGAGCTGGTTAAGAATATTTGCATAAGTCATGCCACTAGCTTGGAGCATGTTGGGATAGCGGGAATTCGATGTGAAACCAGGTATCGTGTTGACTTCATTGAACACAATTCTTCCATCAGCGGTCAGGAACATATCTACTCGGGCAAAACCTCTGCATCCAAGCGTTTTATAAATAGTCAGAGCGCTCTCCTTAACCTTCGTTGCAGTGTCTTCATCAATGCGGGCTGGCAAGTGAATCTTCGAACTGATCAAGGAGTACTTTTCCGAGAAGTCAAAAAAGTGCCCCTGTAGTTCAATCTCATCAATCATACCGATGATGGGATCAGAATTGCCCAATACAGCACAACCCACTTCAAAACCGTTAATATTTTGCTCAATGACTACTTTGCTGTCGTGTATGAAGGCGTGTTCAATTCCGGTAATCAACTCTTGCCTATTGTTCACCTTCGATATGCCTAATGACGATCCTGATCTAGCCGGCTTAACAAAGAGTGGGAAGCCCAGTGCTTCTGCTTCTGATAACACTTCTTCCATCCGTTCACTCCTATGTATTGTAAGGGAACACGGCGTATCTATGCCTGCTGGCTGCACCAGTTTATGAGCCAGTTCCTTGTCCATACATAACGCAGAGGATAACATGCCACATCCAACAAACGGTATACCCGACAGTTCCAATAATCCTTGCAGGGTTCCATCCTCACCGTATTTGCCGTGAAGCACTGGAAACACAACATCAATCGTTGTTACATGATATTCCGTATGCACAAGCTCAATGAGTCCTCTGACTTCTCTACTCGGCGAGAAAAAGGATGGGATACAACTCGGATGCAAATGCCACCGATCATTGCGAATATCCTCAACCGTTCCACTATATCGGAGCCAAGAGCCTTGCTGTGTAATTCCAATTAATACAAGATTGTATTTTTCGGTATCCAAATTTTCAATCACTGAAGCGGCTGAGCTCAAAGATACGTTATACTCACCTGAACATCCGCCAAACAATACCGCAATCGACTTCTTCTGCATCGTAAAATCCTCCTAAAATGTGATATGTCTAAATCATCCTTATTGCTATAACTTAATTTTTAGAGAATGTCGTAACAATGAATCCTTCACGATTCGTTCCTGATATCCGATAAGAATCACAACTCAAGATCGGGATATGGCTAGATGTCCCTTTATCCGCGGGAACGTAATATATCTGGATTGTCATGTCCTTTTCTTTAATCGTAAGCTGCTCTCCAGGGTACCGATACTGCTGTACAAAATCGATATACTCCTCTAAACATAGATTGTTCTCTTCCATGATTTTGGAATGGGGATATCCTACATATCTAAAATGCCATGGCTCATAAGCAATACGCGTGATTGATTCTTTTTCTTGTTTATATCGAAGGATAAAACCGAATTGTATGGCATGTTGTCTGAAGGACTTGTAAATGCCCGTATCCGGAAAGGAAGGAGCAATAAAATCGATATTCGATTCCAATTTACCCACATCGATAGCCAACCCCGTTTGGTGTTCACTATGGTCAGGCAAGGCTACGTATTTGGAAGTATATTCCGAACCCTGTTCAATCAAACAATCTTGATAGATCTGGACTTGATCTTCTTTTGTTCGATATGCGCTGACAGCGACAATATCATCCGTCCCCCCACAAGCTTTAAGCAGAGCATGAAATTGATTGAAACACTGCATCTCCAGAAGCATCTCCTTATTTAACTTCTTTATTGAAGGCAATGAATCCAATGACTCTAGTTGGTGGACTTGTACTTGCCTTCTGATTGGGTTTTGATCATTGATTAACACTAAGTGTCCTTGAAACCGTTCTTCGTTACTTACGCTGATTTCAATAAGTTTTTGTACGACTTCCCGTGATTTCATGATGAACTCCCCCACCTTCTTTATAAATTCGTAACACTCTGTCCGTGATGGAACTCGTTATTTCTTGAGAGACACCACCAATATGATTGGCCAGTTCCTGAATCTGAATTTCTTGGTCGCCTGAATAGCCAACGAAGGTCACCTTTGATCCTTCCGGAAAATACATCGGAAGCTTGACCATCAATTGATCCATGGAGATTTTCCCTATAATTTTTGCGCGAACCCCTTCCACCAAAACCTCCGAATTTTGCATTCTCTGCGACCATCCATCGGCATAGCCGATAGGTACTGTTCCGATCCATTGATCTGAGTCTGTTTGATAAGCATTGTTGTACCCCACATATTCGCCTTCTTTTAATTTTTTCATTTGCAATAATCTACTGTGCATACTGAATGCCGGCTTTAGTTGGATGTTAGGTACTAGTTTTTCAGGATAAAAGCCATAGATTGCAGCTCCTATTCGAGCCATATCCATGCACAATTCCGGGAATCGAAGTGCTGCTACACTTCCCGCACAGTGATAATGATTGATCGGAATCCGTGATATACTGCTCCATTCTTTCATTTCCAGAAAGCGTTGAATCTGAAGCTGTAGATAACGGTTGTCTGCCTCACCTGCAGTCGCGAAGTGGGTATAGAACCCGTCGACTACTACATCTGGTGCTCTGAGCCAAGGAACCATTTCAAGCCACTCTTCTTGCGTGCGTATACCTATTCGCCCAAGTCCAGTATCCATTTTCACATGCACAGATAACTTATGTGGGGTATGGATAGGCTTGTATTTTCTCATCTCATGAAACCATGACGCCTGTGTAACGGTAAGCATCAAATCATGTTCAAGAGCCAGAGGTACAAGTTCGGGACGAATCGGAGTCAAAATAAGAATCGGTTGTTGTAAGCCGGCATTTCTAATGCGGATGGCTTCTTCAATGAAGGCACACGCTAAATAATCCGCGCCTGCCTCTACTGCTTCTTTGGCTGTCTCGATATCTCCATGCCCGTATGCATTTGCTTTAACAACGGCCATTAATTTGGTCGAACGGGGTAGAAATTTGCGGATCTCTATGATATTCTCGCGAATTTGCGTTAAATCTATTTCAGCCCAAGTATCTCGGTACATCCGAGGGATCTCCTCAACTGAATAGATGACTTGTTTTTACTTCCTATTTTCAGTAGATCCGCATATGCACTTTTCATTGTTTGGCCTCCTAAAGGTGTGAATGTCGTGCGTTGAATTGATTTAAGTGTATATTAAGGCCACTTCAGCTCCTATCGATCAAACTTACACAAAACTGACAACGATGTAAGATTACAGATTTACACTTCTCATAGTTACAACAAAAAAAGTCGCCAAAAGGGCGACTCGTAAAAGATAACGGAAATGAACTTCGATAATAAAGTCTACAAGAAGAAGCCTGCGTTAAGGCAGGCCACTTTCATTATTGCGGATTTTCATTACTCATCCAACTGTCGACACGCAGTGGTTCACTGTAGTCCTCCCGGTCAGTAAATTCTTTCAGGTGTTTCTCTGCATCTGCACGGTTCTCGAAGGCACCCATAACGACGGTAAATTTTCCATTTTGGGTCTGCACAACGCTGCTGCCATCGGCTGAATATTGTTCAGCCAACATGGCCAGTGATTCACCCTGCTCCATGTCTTCGCTACGGACAAAGAAAAGCTCATGCGATTGCGTTGTCTTCCCGTCGGAAAAAAGCTTCAACTGAATATAGCCAGGCTGCTGATACTCTGACACGGAATAATCCACATCATCCTTCAGTTCAACCACAAAGCCAATCGCAGAATCATCCAAAATGATATTTTGATAGACATCTTTTACATTCTTAAGTGCTTTAATATCCTTCTCCAACTTGTCATAATCCAGATGACGTACCCCATTGAAGGTGAAGATCAGACGATTCGGCCCTTCTTTGTGATCCACAGTATACGATGGAGCAGAGGTGATCTGTTCACCATCGATCTGAAAATGAATGTTTAGTGTATCCGATTCTTTGGTCGTTGTAACCGAAACCCCATCTGTGCGCTCCCCGCCACCACCAACTTGCAAAATTTTGACGACAGAACCTATAACAGGTACATCGGATAATGCCTTGGCTACACCTGGAACGTTAGCTGTTATCATCACCGCAGCACAGGCAGCAACCAGGGAGGAGCTACGCCAGATCATCATTTTTCTTCGCTTTTGGTTTCGTGCGCGCTGACGGGCTTGCTGAATAACTCCGGAAAGGCCGGATGGAATATTGATCTGTTCATATCGTTCTTTTCCTGTCATGTAAAATCAACCTCTTCCTTGGTCAGATGTTTTTTGAGTTTGTTTAAGATCTTATAGAACCTGGTCTTCACCGTGCTTTCCGGCAGGGACAATACCTCCGCCATATCCTTGAATCGCTGATCCTGGAAAAATTTCAAAACGATAAATGCCCTATCTTCGGGAAGCAGGTGATCAAGTGCTTCGTATAAATCCCATTGCTCTTCAAGCCCTATGGAACTCTCTTCGGCTGCAAACGGTATTGTACTGTCTTCCATATACGTGTATTTCTTCTTTCGTCTGATGTGATCCAGAGAGCAGTTGATGACGATCCGGGTCATCCAGGTTTCAAAATAATCAGGAGTTTTCACTTTTTCATAAGATAGAAAACCTTTATAAGAGGCCTCAGATATGATTTCCAATGCTTCCTGTTCATTTTTCACATAAGAGAACGCGAAGCGATAAAGCTTTTCTTTACATGCCTCCAGACGATCACTGAACTGCTGTTCAGTTAGTGCTGTAATTTCCTTGCTCAGTTTGTCCACCCCCGTTGCGACTGTATATTTTGATTATTGCCGCATTTTTAATAAAGCTTACTTTGTATGTTGTTTCGCATGTTAGACAGCTGAGAGTCGAAAATAGTTTTAAAGAAGATGAATTTTTTGAATTTTTTTATCTGGGAACAAGAACTTATATCGTCCCAAACGAAAAAAGCCGCCAATAGGCGACTTCTTTTCTCTTTCTTCTTTAGGAAGACCATTAATTGAAAATCAGACTAAAACGGGTATGCTCATATTGTTATGGAGGTCTTATCTAACGTCTTCTCTTTTTGAAAATGACTTATACCCGGGCGATCCAGCCCAAGATGATCACGAAGCGTGCTGCCCGTATAATCCGTACGGAAGAGCCCCCGCGATTGAAGAATCGGAACTACATAATCCACAAATTCATTCAAATCTCCCGGCAAAACGGGTGGCATGATGTTAAATCCGTCGCAACCATATTCTTCAAACCATTGTTGCATCAAATCAGCCAGTTGTTCATAGGTCCCAACAAACTGCATATGCCCTCTTGCCCCTATCAGCCTCCGACCCAGCTCAAGAATGGATAACTTATCTTTTCGAGCCATGTCCATAATCAGCTGTACCCGGCTTTTCATGCCATTGGAAGCTTCTACGGGATCTGGAATATCAGGCAACTGGCCTTCAACAGGATACTCTGAAAGGTCAAACTTAAGCATACCGGATAACATACCAACTGCAGCCGCCGGAGGGATTAACTCCTGTAGTTCTTGATATTTCCGCTGAGCTTCCTGCTCCGTCTTACCCAAAATCGGTGATAAACCAGGCATTATTTTCATGCTGCCTTGTTCGCGTCCATATAGAGCGAGTTTGGATTTGACGTTATTATAGAACTCTTTCGCAGCATTCAGAGACTGTTGGGCCGTGAAAATCACTTCACCATAGTTGGCTGCAAAATCCTGTCCCGGTTCGGATGATCCGGCTTGGATGAGTACAGGATATCCTTGCGGGGAACGAGGAACATTGATTGTACCTTGGGTAGAATACCACTGCCCTTTATATGAAACTTCCTTTAGTTTAGACGGGTCCGCAAATAGCCCAGCCTGCCGATCCACAATTAAGGATTGATCTTCCCAGCTATCCCAGAGCAGGGTGGCTACTTCGACAAATTCCCGGGCCATTTTATATCGAAGCCCATGCTCGGGATGTTCTGTTCTTCCATAGTTATTTGCTTCAACATCCAATTGGGATGTCACGATGTTCCATCCTGCACGTCCTTCACTGATATGGTCCAATGTGGCAAATTTTCGAGCTACGTTATATGGCTCGTTATAGGTAGTCGACACGGTGGCGGTCAAACCCAGCTTTTCTGTATCCGTAGCCAAGGCCGACAGGAGCGTTAGCGGGTCCAGCATCCCTGCAGCCGATTGATCAGCGCCCATCACGTAGAGAAGATCAGCCAGAAACATCATATCAAACTTGCCTCGTTCAGCCGTCTGTGCGATGGACCTGTAAAACTTATAATCAAAAATCTGTTCCGCTCCTGAATCCGAGCGCCGCCAGCCATAGTGATGATGACCTGTATAATAAATGAATGCTCCTAGATGAAGTTGCTCTTGTCTCGTCCCCATATAAATCTCCCCTTCTTGTTTCAATTATCGGATTACCCCTTGAACGTATCTCGCCAGCGAAGCCATCTGTTTTCAAGGAGCCGGACAGTCGAATCCGAGAGCTTTCCTACAACCGCAAAGACTACAATACCGACAAATACAATATCCGTTTGCGAGTAAGCACGAGCATCCTGTATCATGTAGCCGACACCTGCGCTGGTTCCCATCATTTCAGCCACAACAAGGACTAGCCACGCCGCGCCCAGAGACAGTCTGACTCCAAGCAGAATATTGGGAAGTGCCGCAGGAATAATGAGTTTGCCGAGTAACTCCCATCTTGAATACTCGTAAATCCGGGAGACTTCAATCAGCTTCATATCAACGTTTCGTATACCGAGAAATGTATTCACATATACAGGAAAAAACGCACCTAGCGAGATCATTAGAATTTTTGAAAACTCTCCTACACCAAACCATAAAATAAATAATGGAATGAGGGAAAGAAGCGGGATCATCCGCAGCATCTGTAATGAAGGGTCAAGTGTGCGCTCCGCCAATTTCCCAAGCCCTGTGGATAGGCCGAGCATGAGCCCGGCAGCTGTTCCAAGCAGAAATCCCAGGCCCGCTCGATAGGAGCTGATCCCGAGATGTTCCAGCAACTCGCCGTTCAAGATTAGACGGATGAACTGCTCTGCAATCTTGGAAGGAGCGGGTAGCATGGTCGCTGAAACCAGCTGAAGGGCAGAGGCCAATTCCCAGATGAGGAGAATAGCCAACGGAATAATCCACCCGTGAAGACGACCCGGAATTTTGCTCAGCCAGTCTCCTGCTCGTTCGGTTTGTTTACCAATCTCCAGCTTGCTCATTTTGCTTCTTCTCCTTTAAAACCGTCTTGCCACCGTAGTGCTCTCGCTTCCAAAAGTTTAATGATGGAATCTGACAGTTTGCCCACGAAAGCAAAAACAATGATTCCCACAAACACTACGGTGGTGAGTGAGAACGATCTAGCATCATTGATCAGGTATCCCAAGCCTGCACTGGAACCCATCAATTCGGCAACGACCAGACCCAACCAGGCGACACTGACGGATAATCGGATACCCAGAAAGATATTCGGCAGAGATGCTGGAAGAATTAACTTCGTGATCATCTGCCATTTGCTGAATTGCAGCACCTGTCCTACATCAAAAAGCTTACTGTCAACGGATCGGATACCCAGAAAAGTATTAACATACAGCGGAAAGAAAGCACCTTTAGCGATCAGCAGCAATTTTGAAGTTTCACCGAAACCGAACCACAAGATAAACAAGGGAGCAATGGCCAAGTGAGGCAGCGTCCGCAGCATTTGAAAGGAAGGGTCCAGCAGTCGCTCTGTCTTGTAAGAAAACCCGACCCACAAGCCCATTGTTAGACCAAGACCGCCTCCGATCAGAAAACCAAGTAGAGCTCTCCACGTCGATATGCCCAAATGCCTTACAAGTTCACCTGTCTCCGTCATGCTGACGAGCTCTTTCCATATACTGCTTGGCGTTGGAAGCAGAACGGGGTTCAAATATCCCATAGTCCCGGCTACCTCCCACGCGATTAACAGACACACCGGAACGATAAGCCCTAGTACCATATTGCTAGCTCTTAAGTAAAGTTTTCGCCGCTTAACCGAGTTTTTCTTTTGAATTAAAGGCGGGATAACCGCCTTTTCCGCACGCATTTGCATGTAGTGAACGCCTCTCTTCTATAGGGGTCATTATGTTTATTTCAGTGGATCCTTGAGAGCTGCGTCGATATATTGATTGTCCGTTATTGCTTTAACAACAACCTGATTCCGAATGTTCTTCACTTTATATTGGAAATCCGCTGTTTGCTGCATTTCTTCTACAATATTTTCATTAACTGGTGTGTTAATCATGCGGGAACGTTCGAATGTCCCACTGATAACACTGGCAGGAACACTACGTTCAGCTGCATATCTGTCGATCGCTTCGGTTTCATGCTCGCTTTCCCACTTCAATGCTTTATTAACTACCTTCAAGTACAGAGTCACAAGCTCTGGATGCTCCTCTGCAAAACCAGTTCCCGCGATCGTAAACGAAGGGGACAATACGCCAAGCTGCTCTCCGTCGGATAGCACTTTTCCTTTTCCGGTTAAGGTATTGAGTGTAATGTAAGGGTCCCATGTCGCCCAGGCATCGACACTGCCGGTTTCAAACGCAGACTGTGTCTCATCAGGCTGTAACTGAATGATTTCAAAATCTTTATCCGTCAGACCGGACTTCTCCAAACCACGGTATAAAAAGTTATATGCATTGCTTCCTTTTGTCACGGCAATCTTCTTGCCTTTCAGGTCACTAAGTGACTGGGCGGTACTACCGGCAGGTACAATAATCGCAACGTTATTTTTTCCGTCCAGAACTTGCGATACGATTTTAAAAGGAATATTCGCAGCTTGTGCTGCGATAATAGGCATGTTCCCCAGGCTGGCGATATCCAGCTTATTGGAAGCAATCGCCTCTGTCATAGGCGGTCCACTCTGAAACTCAATCCATTCCACTTTGGCACCTGTTTTTTCAAATTCTTGTTCAAACCATTTTTCTTCGCGTGCTTTACCGAATAAGCCACCGCTTCCCTGAATCCCAATTTTGACAGTTACATTTTGGCTCGTACCTGAACCACTTGCATTTTCATTTGAACTCTTGGATGCACAAGCCATTGTCAATAAAGACAACGTGAGTACCATAACAAGAACCAGATGAGATTTTTTCATATAATCCACTCTCCCTTTAATATGCTGTACTTCCTTCTTCGTCTATGGATAACGCTATATACCGCCGCCTACGTCATATAAAGGCTCATCCACTTTTTCGAACTCATTTAATACCAGTCTTCGCATCTCCTGAAATACACTACCTGATCTTTTTCGGGGAAAAGGTAAATCAATCGAAAGAATACTCCGAATATGACCTGGACGCGGATTCATAATGACGACGCGTTCCCCTAGGAAGACGGCTTCATCAAGATCATGGGTTACAAACAGCATTGTTGTTCCATTACGTTGCCAAATATCAAGCAGCACTTCCTGCAAATGAGACCGAGTAAAAGCGTCGAGCGCTCCGAACGGCTCATCCAGCAACAATACGTCTGGATTACGCAGCAAAGCTCTGGCAATGGCGACGCGCTGAGCCATACCACCTGATAATTCGCGAGGATATGATTTTTCAAACCCTTTTAAGCGGACCAGATCAATTAGTTCCTCTACCTTTCGGCGGACATTCACATCTCTAAGAGAGAGATTGGCTGCAATGTTTTTCTCCACCGTTAACCATGGGAATAGCCGGGGCTCCTGAAAAATGAATCCTTTCTCTATGCTGGGGCCGACAATTGGTTTACCGTTAAGCAGGACGGTTCCCGTATACTGCGTATCTAAGCCAGCCACAATTTTAAGCAACGTGCTTTTCCCGCATCCGCTTGGACCAATGATGGTTACTAATTCACCTTTTCGAACGTTGAGCTGAATGTTGTTTAACGCAATGATTTCGCCTACAGGGGCGACAAACGTTTTGTTCAGGTCACTGATCATAAGCATATCCCCAGACATTAAAGACACCCTTTCGCATTTAATCAATAATACTTACATGTTTACTTGGTTTTGAGGCCGAAAAAAGAGATTTACCCATTCCCACAGCATATAGAGCGGTGCAGTGTAAATCTCAGCGTTTGCAAATCAACAAAGTGAATTTTGGTTCGTTTTGTTATACGATATATTATCAATACCAATTCTTACCTGTCAAACATTTTTTTATTTATGTAACTTAAATCATTGTTTTTCTTGAACAGATCGCTTGTTAAACCCTCCTTCTCTGGTATCATAAAAAGACGAACGATTTTTTCCGGGTCAATATCTACTTGTATTTCATAACCTGGAGCGAGCTGCAAGGTCAGACCTTGAATCAGACTTACAAAATAAAAGGCAAGTTGTCGAGTATCTCCATGTATGATGCCGCCTCTCTCCTGTCCTTGGCGAAAAATCTCTGCCAAAGGTTCCAGATTGTCGGTAAATCTCTGAGTTGCAGCTTGTTTTATTTCGGTGCTGACCGCCTGATTCGTTCGTATACTTTGGAGCATGATGGTGAAGGCCCAATTACTCTCGTTTGATAACCACCCTTTGCTAATCTCGAATAGTTTTTCACGAGGATCTATATCCATGTCTGCTATCTGTGCAATTGTCCTCCCATACATCGTTTGTCCTCGACGCAGAACCTCACTGAAAATTTCGTCCTTCGATGTAAAGTAGGTATAAATATTGCCTACGCTAAGTTTTGCTTCCTTGGCGATATCTTTAATATTGGTTGAATCTATCCCACGTTTAGCCATGGTTTGTAAGGCTGAATTTAAGATATGCTCAATGCGTTCCTTTCTCATTTGTTGGTCCTTCAAAATGTTTCTGGGTGACATTTGAATCCTCCTCCGTTTTATTACCAATTATTGATCTATGATTATTAATTCTAGGCCCAGTTACCGTTACGAAACACAGGTTCCAAGTCCCCATTTGCAAGTTCTCCATCAATATTCATAGTAGCCGATCCAAACATAAAATCGACATGAATGAGGCTTGAGTTCACACCGTTTGCCGCTTTTTCCGCTTCAGTCATCTCGTTCCCTCCCTCAAGACAGAAGGGATAAGCATTACCGATCGCGAGATGGTTGGATGCATTTTCGTCAAAAAGAGAGTTATAAAAAATGAGCCCTGATTCCGAAATAGGAGAATGATGGGGCACCAGCGCAATCTCGCCCAGATAGGCCGCCCCTTCGTCGATGCTTATTAATCTTTTTAGCACCTCATGCCCTTGCGCTGCTTGAATATTAATAATTTTCCCATTTTCAAACGTCAAGGAGAAATCATCGATTAGATATCCTTCATAACTTAGCGGCTTAGTACTGCGAACCGTGCCGTTCACCCCCTGCTTTAACGGGGTAGTCCATACTTCTTCTGACGGAATGTTTGCCAAAAATGAAACACCCTTTTCATTAA
The DNA here is from genome assembly GCF_050994985.1 of Paenibacillus taichungensis. Classification (NCBI taxonomy): domain Bacteria; kingdom Bacillati; phylum Bacillota; class Bacilli; order Caryophanales; family Paenibacillaceae; genus Paenibacillus; species Paenibacillus taichungensis. The sequence goes on from NZ_CP194720.1 coordinate 2,817,117, forward strand.
TGTTATCTGCATCACTAACCCAGATATGTTTAGGCGACAATTCTATCCGCAGATCCGTACCAGGTCCACGGTATCGCAGTGCTCGATACTTTTTACGATTAAGCTGATCCGTCTTGTTTCTAAGCAGCTCAAGATGTGTCTTCCATTCCTCAACGGGATCAGCCGAATTAATCCGCGTAACGTTAAAGATAGCTTCCCACATCGTATCAATCAAATGCTCCTCGACAACATCAGGAAACACCTTGGAAGCCCAAGCCATTGATGGAACCGTAGCTATAGACCAACTGACCTTGTTGGACATGCCGTAGCTGCGAAATTTGGCTAATGCCTTACCTTTGGCTGCATTCAAATTCATGATCCGCTGTGGATTTATTCCATGCAGAAGATCGGGATTGGGTGCCGTGATCGTCAGGAAAGCTGCATTTTTTTCGGCAAAATTCTCCCAACCGGCTGCCCGGAACGCCGGGTATTCGTGGAACACCGAATCTGGTGCAAGTTCATACTTTAAACGCGTAATCTCATCGTCGTTCCACTCGATATAGACATCATGAGCGCCGGCCTCATAAGCATGTTTTACAACTAGTCGAACAAACGGTGCAGCCGATATTGGCGCGGTTATGACAAGCGTTTGTCCCTTCTGAACATGAACACCAACGTTGACCACAAGTGCTGCATAACGCTCCAATTTTTCACGCAAGTCCAATCGCATTCTCCTCCTGCTTCACTAAAATTAATATCGCTTGTTTTAATTATTACTCTGCAAAAGTCCATCATATCTTGTAATTGGAACTCTATGAAAATTTTGCTATACTATTTTATACTAGATCATGATTCAGATAAGATGCAATTCTACTATATTTGATGAGTTGGAGGAATACAAAAAACATGTTTCATACACGAATAGGAAAAACTGCTGCTGCCACTATTCTTGCCATATCCTTGCTCGGAACCACTCCAAACCTTAATGATGCCTACGCCGCACCAGCCATTTCGGTCTTGCTGGATGATGTTCCTCTGAAATTCGATGCTGCCCCTCTGATTGATAAAGGTGTCACCTATGTCCCTTTCCGGACAGTTGGCGAAGCCCTGGGAATTAGCATTACATGGAACAGTAAAACGCAAACCGTGAAAGCGATTGGAAATGTAAAAGGTCAGGCGACGGAAGCCCTGCTTCAAGTGGGAAGCACTACAGCAACCGTTAATGGAGAAAAAGTAAAGCTCGCAGCGCCACCTGTTCAGCGGGAAGGTCGTGTGCTTATTCCACTCAGTTCGTTCAGTAGTCAGTTCGGTGTTAATGTAGGCTGGAACCAGTCAACTCGTACCGTTTCTCTTGTTTCACCTCAACGTGAAATGCATTTGAGAGCCTTCTATGCGCTGCAATCCTATAAGGAAATCGATTTGGTGTCATCCATGAACTCGGTCGCTTTTGGCTGGAGTCGCATCGATCGCGAAGGTCAATTTACACTTCAGGGTGATGAGTATCAAATTCCTGCTGCTGCCGGTGACGTTACACCTCAATCCATCGTTGCTGATGCAGCGAATCAGAGTATTAAACCGTATCTTATGGTTTATTCTTTGGATGGAAACGGAGAACTGACCAAGGTGCTGAGTGACAGCAGTATGCGCAAGAAGTCCATTGAGGGCATAACTGCTGCCATAGCTGAGAATGGCTTCGGAGGGGTTGTTCTTGATTTTGAAGGACTAGGTTTTAAGTTGGATGCTGTAGAGCAGCAGAAGCTGCTGAACGATTACGTCAAGCAATTGAAAGATTCCTTGCCTAAAGACATCGCTCTATCTTTGGCCGTACCTCCATTAAATAGTGCATATAAAGGTTATGATTACAAAACGCTCGCTTCATTGGCAGACGACATCATCATTATGGCTTATCAATATAATCCGGTCGGCACCAAAGCGCAGGTTCCCGAGCCGAACAGTCTTGTGGATCAGGCCATCCAGCTTGCGTTAGATGCTGGTGTTTCCAAACAAAAGCTTTTGCTCGGTATCAGCTTAAATAGTGAAACTTCATCTTCCATAGATGATAAACTGGGTCTTGCCAAGCGGTATGATCTCAAAGGAGCTGCCTTCTGGCGCCTTGGTTTATTCCGTACCTACAATAATCAGATGGAAGGCGCTGTCAATGCCTCTGTTATAAAAGAGTAAAGGAATTCCGTTATTCTTGAATCCATTAGCTTTTCACACACCAAAAAAACGAACCGAAATCTCTGGATGCTGACAAGAGATTTCGGTTCGTTTTTTATAAATGATATCTATGCGTTCAATGAGGAAGAATGTTCATTTCTGTGAGTTTCACTGAGTACCAGATCTTTTTGATAAGCAAGCACTCGATCCCAGTCCCCGTGAAAAATCGGTATCCGATAGTACCCAACTCTTTCATAAAGGGCAGCCGCCTCAGGCTGTTTGGGGCCAGTTTGCAGCTTCAGATTGGTGTAGCCGAATTCTAGCGCAAGACGCTCTGCTTCGGCGAGAATGGCCTGGGCCACACCCTTGCGACGGAAATCCGAACGTGTATACATGCGCTTGACCTCCACGGATGTATCATCAAGGGGTCTGATGGCTCCGCAGCCTACCGGATATCCATCCAAACGCGCGACAATAAAGGCTGCTCGTGGTGTCTCCACATCGGACGGCTGAAATCCCGCTGTACCATCGCCGCCATATAACAATCCCAGTTCTTCGCTCAGCTCCTTGATTAAAAGTTCCGAATCCTCGCTTCGTATATCTTCGGCAGCTGCAAGCACGATTGACGACATTGCGTAAAACCCCTTTCCCTCATTGGATTTATTGGATTTTGTGATTTATATAAATTATCACGAACAGGTCCTTAGCGTCAATTCCCCATCGATTGAATATTTCAATAAGCAAACTGACGAATAGATTCAGAGCAAAAAAGTCGCCAGATTGGCGACTTTCCCGACACTTATATGGTTACAATTGGACGGATGCATTTCATTCCAAGCCTCTGCTTACCCTTCAATCACATCGGCTCGCAAATCCGTAGCAACCTCGATCATTTGCGGAACAACAGCTTCATTGACAATGGCAACATACAGATCTCCCATATACAGACGAAATGGAATCTGCAGGTTTTCATACGCCCACATGAAGAAATCCCCATCGATGGACATGACGCTCTCCGGTCCCTGGACGGTAAGAACAGGTGAGTACGTAAAGTCGGGTTTGGATGCAAAATACTGTTTGCATTCTTCCAAGGAGATGGATTGCTCCTCGTTATTTTCTTGCATGGATCGAGTGATCCGAAAACGTTGATTCATAAAAATATGCCTCCAATTAGAATTTGTGCAGAACCTGTCCCAGAATTTCGATGCCCTTCACAATTTGCTCATCGGAAGGTGTTGAGAAATTAAGTCTGATCGCATTGCAGGGTTCGTTCTCGTCGACGAGAAAAGCAGTGCCCGGAACAACCGCTACACCTTCCGCAGCAGCTGTTTTGGCATAATCCAGCATCGGGATATGAGCCGGCAGATCACACCAGAGGAACAGCCCTCCATCCGGTTGAGTAAAGGTAATGGACTCACCCATATGCTCCTGCAGCTTGTCAATCATCAAGGCAGACTTCCTGCGATAAATCGCACGGATACTGCTGATATGCTCTGCATAGTTATACTCAGTCATGAACTTGTGTGCCAGAATCTGCGGCAGCATGGCTGTATGTACATCCTCTCCCTGTTTGGCAACAACCATCTTCTGAACAACCTCGGAAGGAGCCAGAACATAACCAACACGCAAGCCAGCGGACAGAATCTTGGAGAAAGAGCCTACGTAAATAACCAGACCTTCATCATCCATCGACTTAATCGTCGCTACATCTTCTCCGCTAAACCGAAGTTCTCCGTATGGATTATCTTCCAGAATCATGACTCCATACTTCTTGGCAAGATCATAGATCGCCTTGCGTTTCTCCAAGCTGGTGGTAAAACCTGTAGGGTTTTGGAAGCTCGGAATGACATAGATCAGCTTTACATTCTGCTCGGTTTGCAGGGCATGTTCCAGCTTCCCGATATCCATACCGTCCGTCTCCATCGGAACGCCGACCAGGTTTGCTCCTGAAGCCCGGAAAGAGTTCAGTGAACCGATAAAGCTTGGGCTCTCACAGATAATCGTATCCCCTTCATTACAGAATACTTTACATGCGAGTTCAATTCCTTGTTGTGCTCCAGACACGATGAACAGTTCATCCGATGCTTTGCCTGTGTCAAAGCCTGTCTTCAGATGTGTAGTCAATGTATCCCGCAGTGGGGCATAACCTTCGGTAATTCCGTATTGCAGTGCTGTTACCGGGTCCTGTTCCAGAATTGATTGGGTGAATGTGCGAATGGCCTCAATAGGGAAAGTCTCCGGAGCGGGATTTCCCGCAGAGAACGGAATTACATTTTGACCCGAAGAAGCCTTCAGAATCTCGCGAATGATGGATGGCTGTAATGCAGCAATCCGGTTGGAAAATGAATAGTTCATCTTAAAATAATGCCTCCCGAATTCAAATCAGACTCTTGTCTCTATAACTACAATTAGATTCTATTATACGAGTATTTGGCAGATTTCTAAACGGTCTCGACAAAATTGGCAGAGAAACAACAAAAAGAGGCTGACATAAGCCGCCCCATACTCCTACGGATTTCACTTTATGGATGTCACTTTGCTGCCATCTATGATCGGTGGACAAGATTAATTTCCGATAACCGTGTTGCCTTCACCAGATAAGTCGCCAGACCAGGGATCATGCGGGCCAAACCAGGATAGAATTTATTCGTTTTGGCAAAAGCCAGCTTTTGAATCCGTCGTGCACGCCGGAGCAGTCGGGAGAAATCAAGATTGGCTTCCTTCGAATACTCGTGCTGCCACTGCGCAAAGCTGATCTTCCTTTGAAGATACCTGTCAGTCCATTCAGCACACAGCAATGAGGAACGAAGCGCAATAGACATCCCGTCACCACACAAAGGAGGGATCATCAGCATGGCATCCCCAATATGAGGATATTGGGACCACGGTTCAGGAACATTGGATAGATGGAGTGGTGCAATCGAGACCTGTGTTCCTTGAACTGGTCTTCCCTCGGCTAGCCTCGCTGCCAATCTTTCGTTAGTCAAGGAAGCAGACTGCAAAATATCCTCTACAGACTTGCCGCTTCCCCGCACCGTATCAAGTGTCAGCAATGCAGCTACATTTGCGATACCCTCCTCAATCGGTGAAATGCCGACGTACCCTCCCTTGCAAAAATATAACTCTACCCGTTGCGGGATGGTGATCCCCCGATAGTGCGATTTGACACCAACATATGCTGTTTTATCCCGCAGCTCTGCTGGCGAGGTCATCCCCCTCAGCTTCTTCGAGCCATGGGCTCCGATAACGGTTTTTGCACTATAATGAATCCGCTCATTTCCTTGTTTGGCTTCGACTTCATAACTATAATCATCTAACTGCTGAATGTTGGTTATCGTTGCCCTCGTAACGATCTCAACGCCTGCAGCTGTGGCCTGCTCGTGTAAAATCCGATCCAGCTCATATCTGCTAATGCCATAGGCCAATCCCGGCAAAGGTGCCACGATCTCCCCGCCCTGAGGCATAATAATCTTGGCATGGTCCAAGGTACTCGGCTTTATCTTTTGTTCACTAAGGTTAATCCCCAAATAATCCAGCATCTCCGTTGTCTCAGGCGACATAAATTCACCGCATGTTTTGTGACGTGGAAATTCTTGCCGATCCAGCAGTAGTGTCCGATGCCCTTGCCTGGCAAGCTGCAACGCACAGGTACTGCCAGCAATTCCCGCTCCGATGACTATGGCATCCATTGATGTAGACACGTAAGAACACCCGCCTTTCATTGTCCATTTAAGATAACTGCCTATTGATGTAATGATGTTATGATAACGTCCCATGATGGGGTATCACGACAGAATAGCGGAACAATGGCTTCCATTCATAGGTCAGCGTGTCATGGTTCAACTGCTGTTTCAATTCCCGCCAATCCTTTCCCGTGAAGCCTTTTGCAACAGACAGCGGTCCATCATGACGAATATACCGATTGCGTGAGATTATTCGAGTGGTTACCCAGACAGCTGCATAAGATATGGGATGCCGATGGATATCGTTAATGACAACGCCATATTTGGAGGCACGCAGCATATGCGAGACCATCTCCACGAGTTGCTTTCCTTCAAAATGATGGACAAATTGCGAGCCGGTCACGATGTCTGCTGAGGCATCCGGTAATTCCCTGACATCGGCACGTCGAACCTTGATTCTCGGTTCATTCCGGAAAAGGTTTCTCGCTTCCTCACATGCCTCCTCTGTCAGATCAACCAGAGTAATCTCAAGCTTAACGCCCTTCTGGTCCGCCCAGCGCAATAACTTCTGGTTTACATCGCCTGAACCTGCTCCCACATCCAGAAGGGTCAGCGTAGTTGGTCGGCCAATCGCTTTCCATAACTTCTCCACCCCTGCACGGGTTGGAGCGGGAGCAGCAAATATTTTGTTCAGCCGTCTCAAATGTTTGAGCGCTTCGCTCAATTCTTCTCCCCCCATGGAGAAATCATCCATCAATTCGTCTTCCTTTGCCCGTACGGATAGTGTTCTAAAGAAGGACATGATCCCGCTCCTTTACAGCTATATATTGTGAATGATTTTCTCCAAATAACAGTTATCCCCTTAACCCGCCCTTATAATCGTAAGAGCTGCGATATGTTATTTTACGAAGAGTTATCCAATCTCAGAATGCTTAATTTCATTGCACCGTAGCCTACATATTGTTTTTTACGGGAATGGAAGAGCAAGTGAATAAAATATTGGAACTGAATCTTTCATAAATAAAGCGTCATGATAAACCTTTCTGATATTATAAAAAAAGTCGCCACCAGGGCGACTCCATAACGGTAAAGCATTTCCTCTCTTATGGCAGGTGAACAGTGCTACGCTATTTTTTTAACATTTGTCCCTGACTCTCATTATCGTTGGCATTTTCTTTAAAATAAATTTCGTTCAGAACGTTTACACGAACGTTGATCTTTTGCTCCAACTTCGGAAACCACTTGGTTTTCCATTCCTTTAATTTCCCCTCCGACATCTTCGGACGGAATATCATGCCTATTCCGAGTACATCTGATTTTAAGGAATGAATTTTTCTCACGGTTTCATTGAATTGACTGCTCAATTGTTCCTTCATTTCTTTCTCAATCACCGCGTTGCCTTTTCCTTCAGGACTTTCTGTAATGACGACGTCAAGAGTAACATCCGTCTGGATTGAAGGGCCCTTTTCCGACCACTGGGTCCTATGTTTAATTTTGGCATCCTGAATAAGAACACTTGTGTTCTGAGCCACTTCAATGGTTCCCCCTGAATACTTCCCTTTAAATAAATTAAACAAAAGCGTCTCTTCCTGATTCAGTGTTCCTACCATGCGATCATCCCGCATAACAGCCGTGCCTTTAAAAGTGAACAAGGTTCGATCACCGTTTTTGAGCATTGGGATAGCCATGTCTTCCGTATATGAATTCTGGTTTTGATAGGCTTCCCATATTCGGACAATAGATTGATTCGGCGTCCATCCGGCATCCTGGCTAAAAAAGTCGTAAGAAGAAATTTCAGGTGTTGGCGAGATTTGATGATACATCGTCTTCTCAAAATCACCGTCAATCACCGCCACCAAGCCCTTAATCGAAATATCATTCGCTCTCACAGCAAAATCGATAATGTTATCAATCCCCTGCTCTGCAACTTTCCTGTCGATCAACAACAGCCTCAAATGTACCAATTCGATGCTTTTTTCGGAATCCGTACGTATCAAATCAATCGCTTTACTAATGGATTTCGCCTCTTTGTCAAGAATTTGAGTTTTTCCAGTTGCATCAGGTATTTGAAGAATAATCCTGTATTTCTCCGTCTTCCCCTTTCCCACGCCCATGACAACAGGCAGATATTGCTTGTTAATATCCTTTGTATCCCAGCATCCCGGAAGTAACATTAACATGGTTAGAGCAACAATCAGAGTCTTTATGGAGCGCATGTTCATGTTCATGTACTCACCTTCTTTCGCTGCCATTGCGCGGCGAGGAATACAATGATCGGAAAACCGATAACACTATAAACGCAAAAGAAAGAATTCAGGTACAGGTATGAATTCAATGCGTTAACATCCGGTATCAACAGACTAATCACGTACAAGGAGAAGCACATCACGAAAAGAACCCATAATCGGTTGATTTTCGGCATAAATAGCTGATGCAACAGCGCCACCAGAATCCAGAGTAGCACAGAAACCTTCAACACGCCGAGAGCACTGGAGGCCACCACGTAGAAGCTTGGAAGCCAGTCAAATACAACCCACTCCAGATCAATGGTATCCGACGCCATGAGCATGGGATATTGCAGATGGATTACCGTTTCCTGACCGAATACAAGAAGCGGAACATATACAGATCCCAAAGCAAACACAAATATGATGGCCACCGCAGTAGCAGCTTTGCCAAAACTAAGTCGCTGTTTGGAAGGAATCATGCCAAGGAATAAAAAACCGGCTGAAATGACCGTACATACATAGAAATCCGAATTGGAGAAAAACGACATTCCACTATCCCAAATCGGAAAAATATAGCTGATTCTGAAATTCTGGATGCTGATCATCATGGAGAAAAAAATGAATGGCATCAAGAGAATGCATAATCCGATGCTGGCCCGGATCATTACCTCCAGTCCCTTCCAAACAGCATAGAAACACAGAACGATAAAGAGAGCGGATGTAGCCGCTGGCGGTGTTCTCTGTAGTAATACAGCTTTGATTTCAACAGACTGAAAATACATAAGTAATAGAAGCTCGATATATAGGAAGATCAACATCGGCAGAACGATCAGTCTAGTTACCCATTTGCCTAGTGATTCATTACAGATGTCCACCACTGTTTTCCCTGGAAACTGCGACAACGCTTTTAAGTACATCCATAGAACCAGTAGCTCTGCCAAAAAGAGAATCGTTATGGGTTCCCAGTGTCCTTTGGAAGTCGCAGATATGATACGTTCAGGGAAGATGGCAAAGATCGAAGCGAAGTGAAGCAGCACAAACATGGTTAGAATCTGGGCTTTATTCATCCGAAGCCTTTCCTTTCACACTTAAACTTAAGTAGGGAACGGAGAAAGTATTCAACGTGGCAAAATACAGTATGATCCAAATCATCGCAGCCTCAAGACCCCATATCCCGAAAAAGGAACTGATGAGCATGACAACGTATTTATACATTCGTATGCCCGTTGTGTTCATATAGCCTGCCAATACAAAGTTGGCAATTGCCGAGGCAACCAGAATAATAATTAATAAATTACTGACGAGTTTGGCCTGAACAATGGCTTGTCCCAACAGAATACCGCCAATCATAGTAATAGTGGGTCCGATATTCTTTGGTAGTCGAATGGTAGCTTCGATAATCATCTCCAAAAGCAGCATAACTAAAAGCATTTCGATCAACGAAGGATAAGGAACCCCTTCTCTGCTCTTGGCAACCGTGATGGCTAACTGGATTCGCAACAGTTCCGGATTCACCGAATTTAGCACGATATACAGACCTGGGAGCGTAATGGCCAAAAGTGCCCCAATGGCCCGTACGGTTCGTAAAAACACTTGAAACAAATAAGGGTAGTTAACATCCAGTGTTGTTGACCATAGATCCGTGATGATGGCTGGAAAAGCAAAAGCAAACGAAAATTGATCAATTAGAATAACCACTTTTCCGTTCATCAGATTCTGTACCATCTCCCCAGGTAGTTCCGAAGAAATATACGTTGGTGTTATTGAGAATTTTGGATGCCCCAGTATACGTATCAGGTCCCTTACCGTAGTCAATTCCTCGTCCTTATTTTGTTCCAGTTTCTCGCGAATAGACTCGATGACTTTGGCTTGAGCAACTCCCTCCAAATACACCATAGCAATTTTCTTGGTAGATCGTGTCCCCGTTTCTCGTCGTTCAATAACCAAATCATCGGAAATCATCTTTTTCCGCAGCAAACCGATGTTTTTATTAATATCTTCTGTAAAAGCATCGTACGCGGATTGAAGGGGATTCTCACTCTCCGGTGCACTGACAGATCGTGAAATATCAGTATGCTCCGGTTCCATAACAGCTGCCATCCCTTCTGTGCTGAACAGAACAAGCTTTCCATGCAAAATATGATTGCGTATCTCGTCCATTGACATGGAGGCCTCTTCTTCAAATGGCCTGAACATATTTTGAAATGATCCGTTCTCATCGCCACTCGCCGCCTGGTTAATTGTAGACAATGTTGTTGGAAGATCGACAAGGGTCTCCATGTAATACGCTCTGAATTCCTGATCCGCGATAACCACATTCTTGCTTAAGAAATCCGAGCTCTTTTTGAAATGATCATTCAGTTGCTTCTCTAACTCGTGAAGATCTTGTTCATGGATTCGCTGCAAAATTTACCACCTCTTCTGAAGTAGTATGTCGTTAAGAAAAAAGTTTATTCAGGTAATCACCTTGATTTCCTGCGCCTCTATTGACCTTAATAGCGGATTGAAATTGATCCATTATCAAATAAATTATGTTAATATTTTTGAACTGGAAACCAAAATTGAATATAATATGGTAATGCACCAACGGGTGGGAGGATAGGTCATGAACAAAGAAGAACAGGTCCTATTGGGTTTCAGGGACTTATATAATAAGCTGGTTTGGCTTAATAAAGATAAGATGGAAGAAAGTCTTAAGGGTTATAAGCCTTCTGAGGTACATTGCATCGAATATATTGAAAAGAATGCAGATTCCAATGTGACAAAACTTGCGGAGGCTTTTTATATGACTCGCGGTGCGATAAGTAAATTAACGAAGAAGCTCATGGAAAAAAGCCTGATCGAAAGCTATCAGAAGTCGGATAACAAAAAAGAAATCTATTTTAGGCTTACGGAGCAAGGGAAAGTCATTTATCAAATCCATGAGGACCTGCACAACGAGTTTCACGAGCGAGATAAAGCGGTATTTGAACAGGTAACCGATGATCAATTCGACAGTATGCTTCAATTCGTGGACAAGTATAACCGACATCTGGATGCAGAAATAAAGAAGCTGGGTACAGATCTGAAGTCAGAATAAATCTGAATAATTGAAATTAAACTAAAAGCAGCCGGACTCTATTTGAGGACAGGCTGCTTTTTTGTTGTTATTATTTTGTTGACAAGGAAACAAAGTGATTGTACGATATTAATGTTTCCAAGGAAATAAAACCACAATATTTGAGGAGAGAATTGAATGTTTAAATCCCGATCACAACATACACAGAACACCGAACAAACCATAGACAGACACGCTTTATTATTTGGTCTGATCTCTGTGTTCCTTTGCGGAATAGGATTCAGTATCATTGCACCAGTCGTCCCATTCTTAGTACAGCCTTATATAAGCAGTCCAGGACAACAAGCTATCGTTGTTACGCTGCTGACCTCTGTTTATGCCTTTTGCGTATTTTTTGCTTCCCCCGTACTTGGAGCTCTGAGCGACAAATATGGTCGTCGTCCATTGCTCCTGGTATGCCTTTTGGGTTCCGCAATCGGATACTTTGTTTTCGGCATTGGTGGAGCTCTATGGATACTCTTTGCGGGGCGTATAATTGAAGGTATAACAGGCGGAAGTATAGGCACAATTTTCGCGTATTTTGCGGACATCATCCCACCCGAACAGAGAACCAAATACTTTGGATGGGTGAGTGCGGTTGTAGGTGTAGGCACCGTCATTGGCCCCACTGTAGGCGGATTGCTCGCCAAGATTGATTATTCTGCCCCCATGTATTTTGGAGCAATCATAACTTTGGTGAATGTTATATATGGATTCTTTTTTATGCCTGAGAGTCTTGACAAGAAAAATAGACTGAAAGAAATTACTTTGGTGAGACTTAATCCTTTCATACAACTTGCGAACCTGCTTTCCATGAAAAACTTAAACAGATTACTGATCTCAGCCTTCTTACTTTGGATACCCAACGGATCTTTACAGGCCGTTTTCTCACAATTTTCAATGGATACTTTCAATTGGAAGCCTGCAATCATCGGACTTATGTTCTCGATTATGGGTGTCCAGGATATCATCTCACAAGGTCTCATCATGCCTAAGCTTTTGAAAAGACTGAGTGATAAACAGATCGCCATTCTTGGAATGGTTTCAGAGATTATAGGCTACAGTCTCATTGCACTGTCTACTTTGTTCTCATTCTATCCACTGTTTATCGTTGGTATGTTTATCTTTGGTTTTGGTGATTCGATCTTTGGGCCTTCCTTCAATGGTATGCTCTCCAAATCTGTCGATTCTAGTGAACAAGGCAGGATTCAAGGAGGTAGCCAATCTATTCAGGCTTTAGCAAGAATGATTGGTCCTATTATTGGAGGTCAAATCTATGTATCACTTGGTCATGCTGCACCCGCCATTATGGGTGTGATCCTTATAGCAGCGGCAATACCTGTATTGTATAAGCGAACGCAAGTAACGATTTAAAACGCCTGCTTTCATCAGGAATAGGGTTTCAGAACTTAGGTATAAGTTCTGAAACCCTATTTGTCTACACCCAGGATTTCAATTCAATTAGTCTGCCTTTCCAAACTCCATCACATAGATGGATGAAGGACGTAATACGTAACCATGCTGCCAATTCTCGGTCAAAACACTCCGTTCTGTGCACTTGATATGATCAGGTTGAAAGACGGAGTTAATGTTATTGTGCGAATCGCTGGTAATCTCATATAAGGTCCCCTCTTCGCTCGCGTCGAAAGATCGTAAATCCAGCTCAACCCTTACCTCTTCCAAGCTTCGGTTCACAATAAACAAAGTGATCCTGCTCCGATCATCATTCGTTCCGGCTACAACATCCAGATCGGGGAGTGCGTCCAGCTCTACAGGCGTTTTTTGGTTTGAAGTCACCGAGAATGTCCCACATTCAGCTTCTACGTGTAGGATATGACGTATATCCCGATTCGCGTAAAGCTTTAATACTTCATAGGTTGGTGTTCCATAGATCGTGAGCGGGTGTCCACTCCATCCAGCCTGCTTGCCCCGATATTGATCGGCATAGAAATCACCGACACGGATGCATCCCCCGAGCCAACCGTTGACCAGATCAGAGAAACTGCCGATGTGTACGCTATCGCTGCAACGAATCATTTCATTCAGATTGGCGGCATTCGCCACGGCTGCTCCAAGGGTATGCTCGTCTGGCAGTCCTTTTCGCACAGTGTTTGGATAATACATCGTGTTATATTCGGTGATGGCCAGCTTCACATGCTGATGTTTGATGTCGGAATGGATAGCCTCCATTGTCTGACGTATATAGTGCCGGGTCCACTCGGGGTAACTGGCCATTGCTTTATATCGATCCTCAGCCGGCGTATCCCGATTCATGCCAAAGGGACCGTAACCATGATACAAATGTAACGTTAGATAATCGATATGCTCCCCTGCCAGAGCAAGCAAGCTTTTATTCCAACCCTGTTCATAATGTCCACAAGCCAGCAACACAATGGAAGCATCTGTTTCCTTCATTCTTTTGGCAAACTGTACAGTCCTCTCCGCAAATTGCTCCGCTGAGCAGGCACCCACCTGCCATTGCCCCCACACCTCGTTGCCAATCTCCCAATACTTGACATGATATGGTTCCGGCGATCCATTCTTCGCCCGAAGGGCTCCCATTGGGGTATCTACGCTTCCATTACAATATTCAATCCATTGGGCGGCCTCTTCAGGTGTACCCGATCCATCGTTCACACAAATCAAAGGTTCTACTTGCAGTTCGTGGCAAAAGCGGATAAATTCATCCGTTCCAAAATACTTGCTGGTCCAGCCTCCCCATGCCTCGTTGTACATGACTGGTCTCTCCAGAACCGGCCCGATGCCATGCTCCCAGTGATAGGCACTAATGTAGTTCCCTGCGAGTCTCATCATGCCTGCGTTTAGAGCTCTGGTCATCTCTACTATTTCGCGTTTTACCAGGGCAATATGATCCACAGGTAATAAAGACACATGGTCCAGCCAGAGCATTCCCGTGGAGACATGGTCGATCCATCTAGGATGCTCCTCCGGAACATACACCCGAATTTCTGCATCAGTACAAGCACGTAGGATCGTCATCCGTCCTTCATAATCCTGCCAGTTATGGCTGTGCAATTCGATTTTCAACTGACCGAGCACTTCTTCCGTACGTCTATCGACCGCCTCCACCATCAAATACTGGAGTTCAATGGAGGCACGCGCAACTACACGTACGGTGTAATCCATGGGGCCTTTCAAGGCGGATTTTTGTGCAATCCCCGAGTATGCTTCATCATCACTATAGATACGAATACGCTGAGCGCGGCCCGAATGTCTGGGGGCTGGAGCTTCCATCGCATATTGCGTATTTCTCCCGTTGGTATAAGCGTACCAGCTTCCTGATACAGAAGTCCTTAATTCAGCCTCGCTTTCAAAGTCCATATCCTTCAATGGAAAGGCAAGCATCGCTTCCATATGGTCCCGGATGTCTTCCACAAAATGCCCAAACAAATAAGGGTTGACCGTGTGCTCGCTTACGCGACTATAATCTATACTAATTTTGGCGTTTGATTTCAACATAAGTCCTCCATCATTGTGGTTGATCTGGATTAACCTTTAATCGATCCAATCATGACCCCTTTAACAAAATGGCGCTGCACAAAAGGATACATCAACAGTACAGGTAAACTGGAGACGATAATTACCGCATATTTGATGCTCTCCGCGAGCAGGATTTTGTCCTCCAATCCAAGGCTACCATCTACGGCATCGGATTGGCTGATCAGCAGAATTTCGCGCAGTACCAACTGAAGTGGATGCAGATTTTCGTTACGAATATAGATGAGCGCGTTAAAAAACGAATTCCAGTGGCCTACGGCATAGAACAGCACCATAACGGCCAGAATCGGCTTGGACAGGGGCAGGATAATGCTCACAAGCAACCGCCAATTGGAGCACCCATCCATATGGGCAGCTTCTTGCAGCTCCCAAGGAATACTCGACTGAAAATATGTTCTCATCACGATCAGATTGTACGTGGCGATTGCGCCGGGAATGATCAGAGCCCACATCGTATCCACCATGCCCAGATTTTTGACCAATAGATACGTTGGAATTAATCCGCCACTGAAGAACATTGTTAGCGTGATGAAAACCATGATTACATTACGTTCAGGAAGGTCAGGTCTGGAAAGAGGATATGCGGCCAATACGGTCATGATAATGTTAATCACAGTGCCCACAACCGTATAAAATATCGTATTACGATACCCCAGCCAAATCTTCTCGTTGTGTAGAATATTCGTGTAAGCATCCAGCGTCAGTCCTTTGGGTAGTAACCAGACTTCTCCGTTTAATACTTTTGTAGGATCACTGAACGAAGCACTCACGATAAAAATCAGTGGGTACAGCACAGCGATGATAATGATTGAGGCTATGATGTAGATGATTACATCGAAAATCCGTTCATTGGAACTGGTTTGTATTGTCGCCTGCTTGGACATGGGATCTTGCCCTCCTTTACCATAAGCTCGTCTCAGACGTCTTGCGCGCAATCCGATTGACCAGTAAAAGTAACAGCAGATTAATGATTGAATTAAAAAGCCCGATAGCAGCTGTATAACTGTATTCTCCCTTGAGAATACCTGTCGTATAGACAAACGTGGAAATGACGTCGCTCGATTCCAGATTGAGATTGTTTTGCATCAACAAAATTTTCTCAAACCCGATGTTCATGAAATGACCGATATCCAATATGAGCAAAATGATGACGACTGGAGCGATGCCGGGCAGCGAAATATGCCAAACGCGCCGCAGCCTTGATGCTCCGTCCATCTTGGCAGCTTCATACAGATGCGGATTCACCCCGCTCAAAGCTGCAATATAGATGATGGATTGCCAGCCCATGTTCTGCCATATATTCGAACTGATAAAAATGGTTTTAAACCAACCTGCTTCCTCAAGAAAACGGATCGGTGTACCTCCGAAAGCCTCAATCAACAGATTGACTGGACCCGTATGAGGCGAGAGAAACACATTCAGTATGCCAACGATAACGACCACTGAAATAAAGTGGGGAATATACGTAATATTTTGCAGCCACTTGCTGAAGGTTTTATTGCGAATTTCGTTAATAATTAGTGCTAGCAGAATCGGAATCGGAAAAGCAATTAATAAGGAGAACAAGTTAATCGATAATGTATTCCATAGAAGTCTCCAGAAATAATAGGAATCAAAGAATCGTTCGAAGTGGCCAAAGCCTTCCCAGCTGCTGCCAAGAATCCCTTTAGCCGGATTGAAGTTTTTGAACGCAATTTGCAGTCCATACAACGGGGCATAATGGAATACCACATACCAAGTGACTGGCAGAAGCAGCATAAGGTACAGGTCCAATCTTTTACCCATTTGCCTTAACACGCCTGAACTCTTTTTTGGATGGCTTCGTGGCATCGTCATCGTTGTATCGGTGTTGACGCTTTTCATAGGCAATTGCTCCTCATCCATGATGTTTCAGCATTATTTCTGCATCTTGTCAAAGGCATCCTGATACAACTTCTCCAGTTCCTCAACTCTCATCTTTTTGAGCGTGGTCTGGAATTGCTCCCACTTGTCAAAACCGATTGCACCCACAATAAATTTTGTACTCTGTTCTTCGTAATATTTATCAATATCATTTCGCAGAATATTGACTTCCTGGGCAGTTTGCTCATCAAACATCGGAGCTGCATAGCGGACTTTTGGCATAAACGGATCGAGCTTTTGCTGCGCCTCCTGCACCTGAGGTGGATTGATAAAGGAAGCCACCTGTTCACTGATCAGATGTGGCGCGCCTCCGCCGGCATAAGGCGTAATTTTGGCCTGGTTACTGATTTCTTTCAAGAAGTCCTCTTTATAGTAAGGAATACCGTCCTTCATCTCGTAATGCTCGCCTTCTCTTCCGAATCGGAGCAGGGTAGAACCCTCGTCACTGTAGAAATAATCAATCCAACGCATTGTGACTTCCGGATATTTATTGACAGATGTAATTGCAAAGGCTCCAAAATCTCTGGCGATTGGCAGAGCCTGACTTTGCAATCGGTCACCTTGCGGACCTTCCAGTGGGGCGATACCGGTATATTGGTCTTTGATCGACAAGAAGTTATTGTTCGTCTGGTCAAAGAAGAAACCTGTATTTCCCGATCCCTGCTTGGCCAGGTATTGCGCTTCTGTGTGTGAGAATATTTCCTGGTCCAGCAGCTTTTCCTTATACAACTTGTTTAAGTACATCAGCATTTCTTTATTCTGGTCACTGCCCATCCAGATACTTACTTTGTCGTTTTCAATATTGATGTTATAGCCAAGCTGTGAATCCAATCCAAATGATCCGCTCATCGCGTTAACCACAGCCAATCCTACACGGGCTGTCATCGGAAGTTCATCCTGTTTGCCGTTTCCATTCGGATCACCATCACGGAAGGCAAGCAACACATTGTACAGTTCTTCGGTGGTCTCCGGCACTTTCAGATTCAGCTTGTCCAGCCACATCTGATTGATCCATTTCTTATCCGTACGCGCCGCACTTAGCGTAACAATACCCGGGATCGTATAAATGTGGCCCTCTGGTGTAGTAATACCCGAGCGAATTTCGGGATATTGTTCCATTAATTTCTTCAAATTCGGAGCATATTCATCGATAAGACCTTCTAGTGGGATCAATTGGCCGGCAGAGCCATAGCGGATGGCTTCAAGCGGGGAAATACCTGAACGGAACAGGGCATCCGGCAGTTCATTCGAAGCGAACAACAGGTTTTTTTTCTCCTGAAAACCATCTGTCTGCGCTTCAATGAATTCCACCTTCACATGGCTTAATTTCTCGTAATCCTGGAAAACCGGCATCTCCTTGAAAGGGCCATTTACGGGTGCAATTCGGGTAAACATCTTGAGATTCACCGGTTCGTCCACAATCGGAAACCCGGTCGTATGAACGTCGTTCTTCGAAACCTCTGGTGAAGCTTCGTTATTGGTTCCACCGGAATTGCATCCAGCCAACATCAAACTGGAAGTGATCATCATCATGATCATATTTCTTCCCCAGCGTTTGCGCATAAAGTTGTGCCCCCCACAATTCTTTATCACCAACGTAATTTGTAAGCGTTCACGGTTGGTGTGTGCTCATTATAATTCACCGGGCATGGAAGGTAATTACAATAATATGACCCTTTACTCCACATATTTTACGAGTTTAGAGTTCTGCTCTTATCTGCCTAGTTTCCCATGTGCAAAGTCGGGAGTTTCGTTCTTCCTTTTTCCTGGATTGCTCAAATACGCTTGTGGTGTTAAACCCGTTATTTCTTTGAATACTTTGAAAAAGTAGTTGTGTGTCGTAAATCCCACTTGCATGCTTATTTCTTTAATCGAGTATCGGCCGCTGTCCAACAGCTTGCACCCTGCATCAATTCGAACCTGATTCACATATTCTGAAAAAGTCCGCTGCGTCTCCTCCTTGAATATTCTGCTTAAATAGGAGGCATTCAGGCCAATTACGCTTGCCGCAAGCTCCAATGTGACATAACCGGAATACCTCTCCAGAATGAATTGGATCGTCTGCGTGACATGGCGAGAATAGGAACCGATCACACGATGTTGATTCAGCAAATGAAACAAGCTGGAGAAAAAGGATTGCAGGCCTTGCTCCAGCTCTCTTATCGTTTTCATGCGCCCAAGCTCGCTTCTTGAAGGCAGATTAGCTACCTCTGGATCTGTAGAAGGCAAGCAGGTCCTCCATGCTTTATCACCCGTTTGCATGAGCTCGCTGACAACCATCTGAACCGTATGTGAATGGATAGGTAGGTCGTCTATCGAAGCAAAAATGGAGGAAATCAATTGATGCACGCCTTGCTTATCAAACCTTTCTATGGATAATAAAAGCTGCTTGTGCTCCTCGATTGTCAAGGAAACGCGCTGGCGTTGATGGAATTCATCTGAATTCTTATCCGATGAATGCTTGTCCGAACATGGAGTTTCATTTTGGAGGGTATGACTTCTGAACGTTTTCACAGACGAAGATCCATCGAGTTCGTATTCGGCTGAACAGTAACTGGATGCCAGCTGTGACAGACTGGTGCATATAGGTCCTACTGCGGTTACACTTTGTAAATTCAGGAACAGTTCCAATGCATGCTGAATCTTCCGCAGTTGTCCGTCTACCTCACGCTGCATGATGTGCTCGCTTCGTTCCCTGAAAGAAAACACGATAACAAATCGCCCTTCCTCAACGTACACCGCTGTCCGCTCATGGATATCACCCAGGCTCTGCTGCATCATATCGACGACCTGCTGAACCAGGCCATTGGTCTGCACGTCACTGTAAGACTCTGTCAGCAACAGGAACGGAACAATCTGTAAAGCTGCTGTTGTATATCTGGACGCATGCGGATATAGATTGTCTTTCTGGGAAACGTCTTCAAACCCGTACGTTGTCTTCGTCTGTCTTTTGAGCAAATACAACAAATAATCGCGCATATCCTCGGGACTCACTTTCTCGGCTATGATGCTCTCGGCGACCTGTTTCTCCCGCAACCGATTCTCCTGCTGCAATTCCGATACGGCTTTATTCAGGATGTTGAGCAGTGTTGACTCGTCCAATCGATGTTTAAGCAAATAATCAATGGAGCCATTGTTCAGGCAATCCCGCACATAATCATAATCGTCATAGCTGCTAAGCATAATCGTCTTAACCCCTGGAAAACGTTCCTTGATTGTCCGATTGAGCTCTACACCGCTCATTTCAGGCATATCTACATCAATAATGACAATATGCGGTGGCGACTGCTCAATCATCGTTAAAGCAATTAACCCATTATGCGCCTGACCGCATAATTCAAATCCATAGTCAGCCCAGTCCAATAAGGTCCATAGATTATGGCGTACTAACGGTTCATCATCGACGAGTAGCACCTGAAACATGGCTTATATCACCTCTCGTTTGTTATTTTCCACACTTTCCTCCAGTTTGGGGAGCCGAATTTCAGCTTTAGTGTACACCCCCGGTTCACTGCACAAATGGACGCCATACGAGTCGCCGTACGTGCGAACGATTCGTTCGTGTACATTACGTACACCCATTCCACTAAAACGTGAGGTTTCTCCGTTTGTACCCGTACCTTTCAGTAAATACTCCCGCTGCTCCTCCGTGATCCCCTTTCCGTTGTCCACCACATCAATATGGAGATTGTTTCCTTCTTCATACACCCGTATCAATATGAATCCATCCTGTTCGAGTGGTCCGATTCCATGAATAATTGCATTTTCAACCATGGGCTGCAGCATCAGCTTCAACACCCGACAATCCAGCAAATCGTCATCTTCAATTTCGGTAATCATCCGAATTGGCTTCATATATCTGTACTTCATGATGGAGATGTAGTGCTCAACATATGCCAATTCTTCACGAACCGTAATGAATTCGCTTGAATTACCGAGGACACTTCGCATGAGCTCAATCAACGATCCCGAGACCGCTTCAATGTTTGGCACTCCGTTCATCCTGGCCAGATACTTGATCGTATTGAGCGAATTGTATAAAAAATGAGGATGGATTTGTGCTTGGAGCGCAGTTAGCTCAGCTTCCCGCTTCTCTTTCTCGCTGACGCGGATTCCTTCGAGCAGATCTTTCAATTCTTCCACCATGCCGTTAAAGACATGGTACAGTTGTCCTGTCTCATCTTCACTGTTAATCTCGTTTTTGGGAAGTGTCAGGTTCCCATCCTTAACCAACATCATTAGTGATTTTAGTTTCCGGATATTCAGGGTAATTCGGGAAGAGACTTGAAGAGAAACGATCAGAACAACGACAAACACAATAATGGACACCTCTGCCAGCAGGTTGCGCAGCTTCACCGATTCGGTCAGCAGAGAATCCATCGGAACCAAAGAAATAGTACTCCACCCAGTATAGTCGGATTGACGGCAAACAACGATAAATTCTTTTCCATCAATGTACCGCCTGACTGCTTCACCATCCGTTTTAAATTGCTGATTGATCTCCTTAATTTGCTGATAAGATGGAGTAAGAGGTGAATCATTTCGGGTTTCATAGATGAATTGATTTCCCTTGTCGAGTACATAGATCATGCTATCTGTAGTTGGTCTCACGTCATATGTTTTCTGGATAAACTCATAATTAAGATCCACCATGACAAACCCAATAGTCGCACGGTTATAACGGATTTCCCGACCGATGGTGACGGCATTTGACACCCCTGTCTGCTTGAAATATGCGTGCTTTGATCCATTTTGCAGCATGTAATTCATCATTGGGGTACCCAAGATGGTCCTGTCCAGCCAAGGTCCACCTGAGAAAAAAACTTTCCCGCTCAGGCCCACAACGGCTATCCGTGAAATGTAAGCTTTATAATCGATCAGCGACGATAGAAATTCATCCATCCGCTTCTGCTCCTGAAACCACTCATAGCTGATCTCTTCATTCGGACTGAGCAAAGTGTCAATGACCGTGTTTTTGTTAGTCACCACGACCGTATTCAGCCGATCGATCTCTTCCAGCATTATATTCAATGATTCATCTGCCTGCCTGATGCTGTCCGAAACCGACGTAATGGCATTTTGCGTAATCGTCTCACGCATGCTCATATAAACAATGACCGTAATCAAAATAATGGATACTAGCGTAACGACAATAAAAGCGATAAAAATTTTCCCTTGAATGCTGCGTTTCGGTGAAATCCATCTCTGCAATGTAGAGAGCTTCATTGTGGGAGTCTCCTTTTTCATGATCCATTAAAAAAAGTAAGCGTTCTCCATACTGGACATCGGTATATTCAGGATCAGCTTGAGGTTTTCCGCATCATGATTGGAGGTACTTTATAATAGATTTTGAATGCTCTGGTAAATGAATATAAATTCGGATAACCCAGCGACAAAGCAATCTCCGTAACAGTAGCATCCGTATCCTTTAGAAGCTGTTTGGCCTTATCCATTCGTATTCTCTGCATGAATTTTAACGGAGGCAGTCCAACCTGAGTGGTGAACATGTTGGAGAAATATGAACGATGAACCCCTGCAAAGTCGGCAACCTGCTGCACGGAAATGCCCTCTGTTGCATGCAATTCCATGTAATCCATGCATTCATGAATCCAGCCAGCCAATTCTGTAGGCTGTGCATAGTTGGTGTCTGGAACAATACTGGCTAACAATCCATATACCAACCCATGCAACTCCAGCGATACTGCTGGCTTCCACCGTTCCACACATGCTAATGCATGAATCAGACGTTCCGACGTTTCCTGGACCTGTGGAGAACACATCTGTTTGCCAAACGGACTTTCCGGAGTCAAGCCGGCCAGCTCCAATAAAGGTTTGACTTTAGGCCCATCCAATGCTAGCCAGTTCATTTGCAATGGAGATTCCGAGGCAAGCATGTGATAGTAATAGGTTCTGCCGGGAAACAGACAAAACAGATCATTCTTCTGCAGGTCCACTCGCTTGCCATCAAACTCAAGCCTAATCATACCTTCACGCACAAAATGAAGACTGTAACACTCGATACGTTTGGGGCCAACCCGGTAATTGGATTTGGCTATACTTCGCCCTGCTCGCACTGGCCAGATATGTTCCTCTTTATCCAAATATCCTGGCTTATAGTAGATGAATTCTGCATACTCATACTCATATTCCTGCATCGTAGAGAGTTCCCTCCTTCTCCTATTTTGTTCGATCATAACAAAATGACAATAAAAATATAACACCGGGCTATTTTGATAACTCGTTTTTTTCAATATCATCTTACTAGGAGGCGATTACACTTGTCGAGAACACCTAACATTTTGCTAATCACTAGTGACCAGCAGCACTGGAACACAATCGGGGCTTTTCAGTCTGAGATTTCCACGCCCAATCTGGACCGGCTTGCCCGGCAAGGAACAACGTTTGATCGGGCTTATTGCCCAAACCCTACCTGCACCCCTAGCCGTGCTTCTATTATTACAGGCATGTACCCCAGTCAGCATGGAGCCTGGACGTTAGGCACAAAACTGCTTGAAGATCGTCATACCGTCGGGGAAAGTTTCCAGGAGGCAGGTTACCGCACTGCCCTAGTAGGTAAAGCACATTTTCAGCCTTTAAAATCTACAGAGGAATACCCGTCGTCTGAAGCGTATCCCATTCTGCAGGATTTGGAGTACTGGAGACATTTCCACGGTCCATTTTACGGCTTTGACCATGTAGAGTTAACACGTAATCATACGAATGAAGCGCATGTCGGTCAGCATTACGCGCTATGGCTGGAAGAACAGGGATGTACGAACTGGAGGGATTACTTCCTTCCCCCAACTGGGACGATGGACCCTTCCGTAACGTATACGTGGCCCATCCCTGAGCAATATCACTACAACACCTGGATCGCCGAACGAACCAATTCACTTTTGGAGCAATACACCCATGATGATGATCCATTTTTTCTGTGGGCCAGCTTTTTCGACCCGCATCCGGAATATCTGGTACCGGAACCTTGGGATTCCATGTATGACCCCGATGATCTGACGATTCCCTCTATAACACCTGGAGAGCATGATCGTAACCCACCACATTTTCAACTGACCCAGGAGGAGAATCCGAATTTTGAGCATCTGGTTGAAACCGGCTTCGGCATTCACGGTTACCGTTCGCATCATTATTATGAATATGGCGACAAATCCCGGCTAACGAAGTATGACAAGAAAAAACTGGTCGGCGTGTATTACGGAATGATCAGCATGATGGATAAATATATTGGCAAAATTCTCGATAAGCTGGATGAGTTGGGTATTGCAGACGATACGATCGTCGTTTTCACAACCGATCATGGTCATTTCTTCGGACAGCATGGTCTTCAGGCCAAGGGTGGATTCCATTACGAAGATCTTATCAAAATCCCATTTATCGTAAGATATCCTGGTGAGGTGCCTGCTGCGAAAAAATCAAATGCCATACAATCGCTGGTCGATCTGGCTCCTACCTTCTTGTCTCTTTGCAACATTGCAATTCCGCATGCCATGACGGGCATCGATCAGAAGAAAGTGTGGATGGGCGCCAAGGAAGCCGTTCGTAATCATGCTCTCTGCGAATTTCGACACGAACCCACGACGATTCATCAAAAAACATATATCGAACAGCGGTATAAAATCACCGTCTATTACAATCAAACCTATGGTGAACTTTTCGATCTTGAACAGGATCCTGATGAACGTTTTAACTTGTGGAATGAACCTGAGTACACCGAGCTCAAGTCTGAGCTTCTGCTCAAATATATCTGGGCTGAGCTTGGCAAGGAGTCCATGCCGATGCCTCGAATTCATCATGCGTGATGGAAAGGATAAGGGTAGCATTAAGAACCTGAACGAACAATTTATGTTACTGATCCAGCTTTTTTGGACTTTCTTTTGCATCGGTCCTTCCACCTTTGGAGGCGGATATGCGATGCTGCCAATTATTGAACGCGAAGTGGTGAACAAGAAAAAATGGATGCAAGAGGACGAGATCGGTGAGCTTATATCGCTTGCCGGCTCGGCTCCCGGAGGAGTTGGCGTCAATGCCGCTGCGATGATCGGACATCGCCAGGCAGGAATTGCGGGAGCTGTATCTGCCGTCATCGGCGTGACATGTCCCACGTTTTTGATTGTGATCCTGATCAGCGTGTTCGCCATCCTATTTCGTAACCAACCCAAAGTTGAAGCTGCTTTAAAAGGAATGAACGGTGGCATTATTGCATTAATTAGCATGGCAGCTTATCGGACGGCCAGATATTCCATCTTAGATACAACAACAGCAATAGCTGCCATTGTGACCGTAGCCGTGCTGTTGTTTGCAGGAATCCATCCCCTCTATCTTATTATTTCGGGATTGATATGCGGCATGGCCGTGATTCGGATCAAAAAACGACTGGGCCTTCAAGTGAAAATGGAGAAGAAGTCTGTAACAGGCAGCTATCCGGAACTGGAATATTACATTTAAGTAAGACGAATCGGAGCGATTGAGATGTACTGGGACCTGTTCATGATGTTTATACGTGTAGGCCTCGTTTCATTTGGTGGCGGTTACGCCGTTATTCCGATCATTCAACACGAGGTAACGGAAAAAGGATGGCTCACAAGCGCTGAATTCCAACAAACTGTAGCACTGGCCGGTATGGCGCCCGGCTCGATTGCAACCAATGCCGCAACGTTGATTGGCTATCGGACGGCAGGTTATATCGGAGCCGCTGTCTCTACTGCAGGTATGATTTTGCCTTCACTCGTCGTAATTGTGCTACTCTCCGCCTTATTTTATCGGATGCACGACAACTCATGGGTAAAGTCCTCTTTATATGGCTTGCGCCCTGTAACGACGGGACTCATTATCTATGCTGCCATTCATTTTGGATATCCAACTGAAGAGGCAGGTATAAGCTGGGTATGGATCACGACACTACTTATTAGCGGAGTTTGTTTGTTTCTCCTGCTCAAGTACAAGCTTCATCCCCTTCTGATTCTCAGTGTGGCTGGAGCAGCAGGCATTATCTTATTTTAAATTCAGTGTGGCGACGACAGGCTGAATTCACTGCATTCATTGGTTTTTAAAAGGAGCAGCGATCACAGCATTAGCTGTCCTGGCTGCTCCCCTTCATCTTTATTTTTACGAATGACGCAGATACAACCTACTCGTTTCCTCCCAGATTTCTCCCGGATGCAGACTAAATAATCCAGCTTCCTCGGCCTGCATATCCAGATTTGGTGCATTCACAAGATTGATCTGCGGTTCGGGACAGAAAAAACCTTCTTCCGCATTATTGTTCCAGATCATCCATTGTTTATATGAAGTTCCCACATCGTAAACCAATGTCATTCCAACCTTCGTATCCTGAAGCTCCATCCGGTTTCTCCCGTTTTGCGGTACAGCAGTGTAGTGATTATCCATTTCTGCAAAGAACGGATATACCCCGGAGTCACGCATCTGCTCTTCCTCCTGAATCAAGGGCTGAAAACAGGTCGTTGGCAGCATACGTTGATTCAATTCCCATCTGTCTCCAATGGTCAACTTGAGCTTGTAATCACGAGCCGATCCTCCCGGATTAAAGGGAGCGTTAATTGAGGTATGAAAAGCGATCAGGCACGGCATGCTCGAGCTTCCATGATTGCGAATGCGGACATGCTGCATGAGTCCATCACTGCTCAGCGAGTAACGTAATGTAATACTGAATTGAAAAGGAAAGCATACGTATATCGGATGAGTTTCATCAACAGTTATGGACACCGAGACATGGCTTTCATTCTCGGTATTTCCATACTCATCCACAACCCAGGGCGTATTATACAAAAATCCATGCAAATGATTGCCTGTGGTTTCCTCATTGACCGGAAACTGAAGCGTCTGCCCGTTCCAGGCAAACCGCCCGTCCTCATAGCGATTTGGCGGAAACAGAACGGGGATCCCGTGAATCATGGGTCTTGCCTTGAATGAATCCATCTCTTCTGGTGACGGTTCATGAAGGAAGCGAAGCCCCCGCTCAAGATCACGATAAGCGACAAGATTACCACCGATCTCCGGCAGCATAACAGCCTCACTGGAACCAAAGCGAAGGTAAATGGCCTTTTCCCCTTGAAAATCGCCTTCCCAGGATCTACTTGTCTCCTTTGTATTCAACACGTATTCCCCTCCTTATTCGCCGGCCGACGATGGATAATGTCCTTCAATAATCGCCCGAATCTGTTCCATCGGCATCTTGGGCTGTCGGTCATACGTCAGCAGACCGTTAATTTCCTGTTCCACGTCCGTCAGCTGGGTGTAACAAAATCCTTCTACCACTGGAGAATCCAATAGTGGCTGTACTACGGCATGCAATCGCTGTGCAAAATCTTCGTCATTTTCCGCTCCGGAGTAGCCCCAGCCTTCCCAGTCACTTTTCTTATACCCGATTCCACCGAATTCGGTAATTAAAATGGGCTGTCCTTCATAACGATAGTTACCCACGCTAAGCTTTCGACTGCCCGGAAGGGCTTTTACCGCATTTTCACGAGTGCGGTAGCGTTCCTCCAGAACCTCTCTTCTCCATTCATAATCATGGATGTTATACAAGTCGGTCTGAACCATCTCCCAGCCATCATTGGAAATGACCGGACGGGTAGAATCCAGTGACTTGGTCAAATAATACATCGACAAGGCATGATACTGCTGTTCCTTGCTGGTCAGGATGTTCGGAACACCCCAGCTTTCATTAAGAGGTACCCAGACCACAACACATGGATGGTTGTAGTCCCTTTCCAGCGCCTCCTGCCATTCCCTTGTTATCTGGGCGACGTATTGATCCGAGAAATCGTACGCATTCGCCATCTCTCCCCACACCAGCAGTCCCAGCTTATCACACCAGTACAGATATCTCGGATCTTCAATCTTCTGGTGTTTTCTGGCGCCGTTAAACCCCAGTTCCTTCGTTAATTCCACATCACGCCGGATGGCCTCGTCACTCGGTGGAGTCAGATTTCCATCCGGGAAATACCCTTGATCCAGAACAAGCTTCATATAATAAGGTCGGTTATTCAGAAACAGCTTACCTTGTTCAATAGAGATTTTGCGCATGCCGAAATAGCTATCTACCTCATCGACAGGCACACCATCCACCAATACAGTGAAATGAATGTCATACAGATTGGGCTGCTCTGGTGACCACAGCCTGCCAAGGCCATGCTCGTTAAAGGTGTGAAGCCCGATGGTACGGGTCTGTGTCCTGCCGCTAATCCGATATTCATCCTCAGACAGCTGCTCTCCTTGATAGGCAATTTGTACACGGAGCCTGACATCCTGTGCGTGCCAATCCCTTGGTTCTGTTTGCTCCCACTGAAGATGAGCAGTAACTTCGATCTCGTTGCGATCAACATCGGGAGTCAGGCGCACCTTCTGCAGATGAAAGGGTGCGACAGCTTCGAGCCACACCGATTGCCATATTCCAGTTGTTCGGGTATAGAAGATTTGGGCAGATTGCTCCTGCCAGAACTGCTTCCCGCGCGGTAATGTTACATCCCTGCTATAATCTATCGCTTGTACGGTTAGCGTATTGTTTCCTTCCAGCAGAGCATCCGTAATGTCGGCATGAAAAGGGGTGTGTCCCCCTTCATGCCGAACCACAAGCTGTCCATTGACCCAGACAGAGGCTTCATAGTCCACGGCTCCGAAGTGCAGCAGCAGACGTTTGCCAGTGAAGCTCTCCGGAATGTCAAAGGTTCGTTTGTACCATACATTATCGTGGAATTCCGGATCTGCAATGCCACTAAGTTGACTTTGAAAAGCAAATGGCACTTGGATTCGGCGGCTGAATGCTTGCTTGCCCTCACTCCATTTTTCCGAACGTCCCTTGTTATCATCATCGAATTCAAATTCCCATTCCCCATTCAAACTCAGCCAATCTTTACGTACAAATTGAGGCCTTGGATAATCCTGTCGCAGCATGATGTTCAGCTCTCCTGTCACCCCAGATTAATTTTACGAATCACTTCCAGTGGCACTTTCGGTTTACGGTCTTCCGTCAACAGACCATTAATCTCCTGCTGCACATCGGTGACCTGTGTATAACAATAGCCCGAGATATAGGGAATGGCTTTGATCGCTTCGGTGATGGAACGGAAACGTTCAATAAAGGCTTCAACCGAGTCCACCTGATTGCCATAACCCCAGCCTTTATCCGATTGGAAAGCAATACCGCCGAATTCACTGATGATAATGGGTTGTCCTTTATAGTGGTAACCTTCAGCAAATGCAAACTTCCATCGATTGGAAGCAATCTTGTTATTTACGATCAAGTCCTTATCCTGATACCGTTCCAGAAAGGCTTCTCCCGTCTCCACATAATCATGGATTGTCAAAATATCCGATACCGTATGCTCCCATCCGTCGTTGGTAATGACCGGACGATACGGATCAATGGCTTTGGTGAGATGGTAAATGGATTGCG
The DNA here is from genome assembly GCF_050994985.1 of Paenibacillus taichungensis. Classification (NCBI taxonomy): domain Bacteria; kingdom Bacillati; phylum Bacillota; class Bacilli; order Caryophanales; family Paenibacillaceae; genus Paenibacillus; species Paenibacillus taichungensis. The sequence goes on from NZ_CP194720.1 coordinate 2,846,118, forward strand.
TGAATTGCTGCTGCCTTACCTCGTGACCAATCGTCGGTATTCCCCACGATTCATTAAATGGCACCCAGGTAATGATGCTGGGATGATTGTATTGCTGAGGTACAATTTCAAGCCATTCTTTGGTGAATCGGCTCACTGCCTCATCATTAAACTCGAAGGTTGCTGCCATCTCAGACCAGACCAACATGCCTTTTACATCACACCAATACAAAAAGCGTGGATCTTCCAGTTTCATATGTTTACGGATTCCGTTATATCCCATCTCGGCAATTTTATCGATATCCTCAACCAGCGCTTCCACTGAAGGTGGGGTCAAATGGCTCTCTGTCCAATAGCCCTGATCCAGAATCATTCTTTGGTACAACGGAGCATTGTTCAGTAGAATCTGCCCATTTTCAATCGATATTTTTCGCATACCAAAATAGGAATGAACCCGATCAATTTCTTTCTCATCTTCATACATCACAAACTCGATATCGTACAGGTTCGGTGAGCCCGGTGACCATAACGACTGTTTCCACGGACCGCCTGCTTCATGTTTGACACTAGCTTCCACGGTCATCCAGGGTCTGTCTGGAGATAGGCTAATAGTTTGCACATGCTGACCCTTCAGCTCAATCCGTGTCTCCAAACGCAAGTTGTTCTTGCCTTCAATCCCATTCAATTGAAAGTCCACACGAATCATATGACGATCGATATCCGGTGTCATCTTAACTGCTTCAACCCTTGCTTCACTCACATGCTCCAGCCAGACACTTTTCCATATCCCGGTACTTTGCACATAAAAACATTCAAAATTGTCATCCACCCAGCGTTGTTTCCCCCGAGGCTGCATCGCGCTCTGACTGTCTTCTACTTCAAGCACAATGTTATTCTCCGAACCGTAAGTGACATAAGGGGTAATGTCGAATGAAAACGCTGCGTACCCTCCTTCATGTTCACCAACAACCGTTCCGTTCACCCAACATTTTGCGTGATAATCCACTCCCTGAAAATGCAGAATGCTCCGTTTCCCTTTTGCTTCCTGGGGAATCTGAACACTTCTGCGGTACCAGACCAGAGGATGAAATGTCTCGATTCCGATACCGCTCGCTTGGGTCTCATACGTGAAGGGAACCTTGATTTTCGTCCCTTCCGGAAACTGATTGTGGTCGTACCACTGCTCGCTTTCACCCACCTGATTGTCATCAAAACTAAAATCCCATTCTCCATTCAAATCCAACCACTCATTGCGTACAAATTGCGGTCTTGGATAATCCTTGTAGTAAAATTTAGTTGTCATCTTGTTCTCTCCGATCTCCTCTGTATTTGGCTCATAGGCCTGAAAAAGTGTTAACCCTTAATACCGGACATGCTGATGCCTTTAACAATCTGTTTCTCAAAAATGATAAACAATATAATGATGGGAACAGAAGCCACTGCATTGATAACCATTGGTTTAACGTAATCTTCTGAATACTGACCCATTAGCGTTGGGATACCCATTGGCAGCGTAAACAGATTATCATCGGTTATGGAAAGGAATGGCCAAAGGAAATTGTTCCACGAACCGATAAATGTCAGAATCGCCATCGATGCCATGGCCGGACGAGTCAAAGGCAGCATGATGCTGGTAAAGATTCGCCAAAAGCCTCCACCGTCAATTTGCACACTCTCCAGCAGATCATTCGGAACCCCATCGAAGAAGCTTTTGAGCACGATGACAGCTACAGGTGAAGCCAAAGCAGGAATAATCAATCCACTGTATGAGTTCAGCAAATGCAAATCCTTGGCTACCTGATAAAGTGGAATAATGGTTGCTTCACCCGGAATCAGCAGCCCGCCAAGAATGAAGAAAAAAACAAATGTACGGAAACGAAACGGTACTTTGGACAGAGCAAATCCAGCCATCGCCGCGAAAATCACAGTTAGTACTGTTACAACTACAGCGACGAACAAACTGTTAACCACCCACTGTGATAGCTTTGTCGTTGTCAGAATTTCGTTATAGACGGCAAGTGAGTATGGCGGTTTAAACCAGTCCAGGACCGTAATAATCTTCATGCCTTCTTCTTTGATGGAGACCATCAGCATCCACACAAGTGGGGCCGCAAACATAACCGCCATCAACGCAGAACCTGTGCGATATAACCATTTCATCAGTATTCCGCCCCTTTCCGGTTAGTCATCCAGTATTGCAGCGCCGACAGCACCAGCAGGATCACGAATAAAATGTAGGACATCGTTGCGGCATAGCCCAGGTTGTTGTTCTTGAATCCGGTCTGATAGATTAACTGGATAATCGGACGTGTCTGATCCAGCGGTCCCCCGCCTGTAATGACATAAATCTGCATAAAGACCTTGTAGGAAGCGATAATTTGCAACATGGTAATGGTTTTGGTCAGTGGCTTCAGATAAGGAAGAGTAATCCTCCAAAATATTTGTGTATCACTTGCACCATCCAGCCTTGCTGCTTCATAAATTTCATCCGGTATTTCCTGCATGGCGGAAAGATACAAAATAAAGTTAAATCCGACTGTCCACCACAAGGTAATTACGGTAATAACGACCCAGGCGAGCCCCGTTTCCGTCAGCCAGAATATTTCGGAATTTTGAGGCAATAACCTAACAAGATGCAGGACGGAATTGACGAATCCCGTATAAGGCTGAAATACGAATAAACCCAGATAAGCTGCGACGGCAACGGAGAGTACGCTTGGTATAAAGAAGATGATGCGGTAGAACTTTTGTAAAGACGATTTTCGGTTGGCAATCAAAGCCAGCAGAATCGCGAGTATAATCATGGTCGGTGTACTCAAGAAAACAAAGAAGGTTGAATGCCAGATCGCTTCCCAAACCTCTCTGTCCTGAAAAACTTTACGGAAGTTATCCAGGCCAACAAAATCCATTTTCTTGATCAGCGTCCATTTGTAGAAGGTCATCTCCACACCTTTAATCATGGGCCAGATCGTAAATAAACCATAAATAATTAAGAATGGAAGCAGAAATACCAACGCTTGCATATCCGCTCTCATTTTTTTGATCTTCATATGCGTCTCCCCTTTGATTGGCACGCAAGCCGGCGATTTCTTGTCTAGAGATGGTGATTACGCAGGCTTGCGTGACCCGTCTTCCTTCTATTCGCTCACTATTTTCTGAATGGCTGTCTCCATGTTGTTCATTGCATCTGCTGGCGTCATTTTGTTCATCCATACTTCATTCAGAAATTTAAAGGCAGCTTCATCGCGGATTTGTGCATTTTTGGTGGAATGTTTGCTGAATTTAACTACACTTGCCACTTCGGAATAATCACTGCGGTATGGCAGATCCTTGAATTCCTGTTTCTCCAGCACGGATGGCTTGGATGGAATATGTCCGGCTTTCGCCCAGACCTGACCATTGTCAGCAACCCAGTCGGCAAAAACCATCGCCGCTTTGCGCTTAGCTGGGTCCTCATCCTTAGTCAGTGGTAAAACAATAGTATGGGAATCTCCCCATGTTGCTTCCTGGTCGTAGAATTTCGGAATTGGCATAGCTCCAAACTCAAGTCCTTTGGTGGATTCCCACGTTCCTGTCGTCCAAACCCCTGTCATGATAATAGCGGCTGTTCCACTTTGAAAATTTTTATAGAAGTCCGGATCATTTTTCTTGATATAACCTTCGGTATAAAGCTTCTGGATGTAGTCAGCGGCTTTGATGCCTTTCTCTTTATCAATGGCTGCGGACTTCAGATCGTCCGACACCACGTCGTTACCACCCAACTGGGAGTACAGCGACCACCACAGGCGGTAAGGGTCATCATTATTATTGGACAATGCAAACGGGGTCGTTTTGGCAGGCAACTTCTCCTTTAAAGTTTGAAGGAAACTCACAAACCCGTCAGCCGATTGCTCCAGAATCGGTTTTCCGTCTTCACCAAGCAAGCCTGCATCTTTTAACAATTTTTTGTTGTAGAACATGATAAAGGGATGCGTGTCAATGGGGACTGCATAATGTTGACCTTCTACAGTAACCGCATCCAAGAGATTCTGGTTATAAGTGCTCCAGTCCACACCTGCATCCGTAGCCGGAGTATCAAGCTCTGTGACAACCCCCTGATTGATCAGATCGGGCAGTCTGGAGGAATGGGAAATCCCAATATCGGGTCCATTGCCGTTACCCACAGCAGTTACGAGCTTCGTATAATACTCGCCCCAGGCCAATTTGGTATTCTTCACTTCAATGTCCGGATGGGTTTTGTTAAACTCATCGACCAATGTCTGCATGTTTGCGCCATCACCACCATCGAACAATGTCCAGAAGGACAATGTCACTTTTCCATCACCAGAGCCACTCTCACCCGCCTCATTACTGCCTCCGCTACATGCACTTAAAACGGTTGAGAATGAGAGCAATAATGTCAGTGCTAACCTGCCGATCTTCTTTTTCATGCGAGTATCCCCTTTACTCTAATTTGTAGATACAAACGATATAATTGTTTTATTACATTATTACTGTATCTATAGGGGATTATATAAGGGAGTTTATCTCTTGTCAACGCTTTCAAACATATTTAATGTAATTATTAAATAAAAAAAGACCTTAGTTACATAATATCTGCAACCAAGGCCTATCTTCCTCATCTCATTCTAATGAATGGCATAATGTACAGTCATCTTAATATTTTGGTCATAATCTCCAAATTGTCGCCCAAAGAGATTTACGCCTCCTTGATGAACTGCATCCGGTTTAATACCTATTCGCACCCTTAACTTATGGCTGTTTTGAAGGTTAAGCTGAGCCAGATCAACTGCTGAAATTTTCTCCATATCCAGCGTCGTCTTATTTTTGTCCACCCGCCATGTCTTTAATAAACCATACTGTGTTGACCATTCAAACCACCATGCCGGGTTGAGCTTGCCGCGCCGATCTCCAAAGTCACCAGGACATGTCCACATGCCAATTTCCACACCGTTAATCCATACGGAGATATCGGAAGGCCAATTATGATCATAGTTTGGTGCTTCAGAACATATCTCCATGGACAGTTCCAGCGATTCGATGACCGCTTCAGCCGGAATCTCCAGTGGCATTAAATATTCGACATATCCCTTACGAAACCACATAATCTGCGCTCCGACATGCTTCGGATGATAAAAGCTTGCAGGTTCATCCTCTCGAATGATCATGCCCTCGCCATTCGCCATACCGCAAGTGGGTGACACTTCACAATCACTATAATGACCGATAGGCATATCGACTTCGTAAACCTGGATGTCGCCTTTGGGAATTGCTTTCTCCTGATTAAGAGCAATATGAATATCATCGTAATTGCGGCTGCATACTTTCATCGCCCCGCGAGAAGCAGGCAGCAGTTCTGTATTAATCAACCTTGCTGCTTCCAAAACCTTGATGTTGCTAGCTACCGTGGATACGGGAAGTTTGAGAGCTTCCGCGATTTCAACGATATTCAGGTTTTGGGAGATCAGTAGTCGGAGAATATCCACTCTGGATCGAGTCGATAACGCATGCGTGACCGTGACCAGCTCATCTGGATTATCAAAACTCAGCTCAAGCATTCGTTCACCACCTCTTATGTATTATGAAACAGAAAATTTAAACGTAAAGTTTAATTCAGTCGATAATATTGTAACAAATCATTTATTTTGTATCAAATTGCTTTTTACTTCATCATTCTTCTTAGTTTTTCATACAATTTCCGGTTAATGTGCGCAAACCATATCGGTAAACCAACTAAAATGCCAATAATCCCCGCAGAAATGGCCGTAATCCACACTAATGTTGTCATACTTAAGTTTCCTTGATAAATACAAATACTGATGAGCGCAGCATAGATCAGTAGTACGATGCCAATGCTTATCTTGGAAAATGTTTTCATCATTTACCTCCTTCGATGAAAAAACTTATAGCAACAAGATCGAGATGATGTGAGGGATTTATTTCGTGTTTTCCCCAATCAGATCCTGCAAACAGATACTGAAATTGTTGATTTTACCTAATCGTAATGAAACTAATAGCTTAACACAAGAAATCCGCCAAACATGGCGGATTTTTTGGAGTATATATTTTTTTTTCTTGCCAATACAGGCTTAGCTCTAACTCTTGCTGCTAAAATGCGACAGGCAAGGCAGCCAAGCTCTGTGAACTTAACGCCAAATGCCACTCAATGTTTTCCCGAGGAATATTAAGTCGCAGATTAGGCATGCGTTTTAACAAGGTTGTAAAGGCGATATCTCCCTCCACACGAGCAAGTGGAGCTCCCAAGCAGGAATGAATGCCATGGCCAAAAGCCAAATGACGATTAATATGACGGGCAACATCCAGCTCCTCTGACTGTTCAAATTGATGTTCATCCCGATTGGCTGATTTCAGCACGGGGATGACCATATCTCCCTTTTGATCTGTTGCCCTGCCAGCTCTAAATCCTGAGTTGCAAAACGAGGTCCGGCAATGGTTGCAGGCCCGTTAAAACGCAGTAATTCCTCTACAGCAGAAGGTGCCAGACTAAGATCAGCCTTGAGCTTCTCCAATTGTTCAGGATGATCCAACAACATCATTGCACCCGTAGCAATCAGATTGGATGTCGTCTCATGGCCAGCAAAAATCAATAACGTAATCATGGATAGCAGTTCTGGCTCACTGAGTCGATCGCCCTCTTCTTCTATAGCAATCAATTGGCTGATCAAATCATCTGCAGGATGTTTGCGTTTCTCAGCTACCAGTTGTGCTGTATAGTCACCGAAAGCTTTGAGATGCTCCTCCACTCCCGGTTCGCGCACTCCGAGACCCAGACCGTGTGCAATCGCGGAGGACCAAGTCTGGATCTGCGGGCGATCCGCTTTAGGTACTCCCAGCATATCGGATATCACATGAATCGGTAAGGGATAGGCGTAGTCCTTGACCAAATCCATCTCGCCCTGGGCTTGAACCTGATCCAGTAATTCATCAGCGATCTGCTGCACACGTGGGCGAAGACTTTCCATATATTTTGGGGTAAAGGCTTTGGAGACCAGTCGACGTAATCTCCGATGATCAGGATCATCTACAGAGAGCATGGATTTTCCGGTAAAGAACGTTCGAGGAGCATCTGGATCTATGTTTTCCACATAGGCTTTCAGGATATTCTCATTTCCGTCGATGGAGAGTGGGTCTACCGTGAAGTGGGCATGATCTTTGAGTACTTGTGACGCTTCTTCCATTCGTGTGACCAACCACTGCCCGCGATCTGTACCCCCCATTGGCAAAGATACTGGAATAACAGGGCCTGTGTCACGCAACTGCTTGATCAGTGAAAACGGGTCTTTACCACTATCTCCACTAAACAGGCTCAGCGCTGCTTTTTGTGAAACATTAAGATCTGGCTCACTCATCATAACCATCCTTTCGCTTCGACCATTTTATTGGTTTACATTAATGCATTTATCCAATCATCTACAGCCAGCACATCAGCTTGTTGGCGGAATACGCTCTCTACGAGAACTCGATGAACTTCCGGGTCCCTATCCAGACAAGCATCAGAAAGTACAGTCAACGCATAATCCTTATCCGCTGCCTCACATAAGGTAGACAGCACTACTCCGCTTGTTGCGATACCGCTAAGAATAAGTGTATTAATGCCATGGGATTGAAGAAGGGTCTCCAGGTTGCTTCCCGAGAATCCACTGACGCGGAACTTGTCCACAATGAGCTCTCCTGGGAGTGGCTGTACCGATTCGTGAATGTCCATTGCCACTTTCATTGCCGGATTGGCTGCGTTCTCTCCACCACGGCTCGACTTTTTTCCAAACAATTTGTTACGCTCACTGATTGGAGGGGAATCCTGGCGATGACCAACCTTCACAAAAATCACAGGTACGTTATGTCTGCGAGCTGCTTCTATCGCTTTCTGAAATGGGAGCAGTTCATTCTCGTGCTTCGCATAATGCGATACAATGATGTTCTGCATATCCATGACCAGAAGTGCAGCTTGGTTATGATGACTCTCCATGGGTTGCACATCCCTCTCGTTTTGATTAAGATTAAAGGGAGAACTCTCCGCTTAACCTCTTCTTGATATTAAACGGAGGGTTCTCCCCTTGTCAAATTTTGGACGTCTAAGGATAGGAAGTGACAGATAGTGAATAAAACCAATACAACCTCTCGTTCGGAGCGACGGGATGCTGCCGAGAATCGCCAACGTATCTTGGATGTAGCTAGCAAATTATTCGAGCTGCACGGCGTGGAGCGGGTCAGCATGAATCAGATCGCTTCCGAAGCGCAGATTGGAGCGGGTACCTTATACCGCCGATACCGCAATAAAAGTGAGTTATGTATGGACTTGATCAAAGATAACGCAACGCTGTTCTTCGAGGAAGTAGAAATATACTTGCAGGAGAATGCACTGCATCCACCATCTGAGCGATTGCGGGGTCTTCTGACGTTGTTTATCCAGTTTAGAGAAAAAAATGCGGAGCTGCTCTCGGGTATCGAGAATGAGGTATATCAAGGATCAGAGTCCAGAACCTCAAGTCCTCTTTATGAGCAATTGCATCAACAGCTATTCGGATTATTCGAAGAGATGGCAACAGGGAATGACGAATCGCAAGCCATCAGTTTGTTCAAAACGGATATGCTCCTGACCGCCATGAGTAATGATTCATATCTGTTTCAAAAAAACGTGCGCGGCAACTCTCCCGACCGCATTGTGGAGCAGCTCTGTTTGACGTTTCTTTAACGTATATGGATATAAAAAATGCAAAAAAGCCTATTCAACGTCGGCAATCTGCCACTAGAACTAGGCTTTTGGTGCATCGTGAGGTGTGAATTTTATAATGTTTTGATATACCATGCATCACAAGCGAAATGCTCTGTTGCATTTAACGGTTCATCTAATGGAATAAAACCGTTCTTGATATAGAACTTGTTGGCTGCGACCATGTTGTTAAGCGTCTCAAGATAACATTGTTCATAGTGTTCTTTGGCAAAATCAAGGGAAATCTGAAGCAATTCATATGAGATTCCGGTGCCTCGTGCTTCTTTTAAGGCATACATCTTCTGCAATTCACAAATATGTGAAAATCCCTCCACGGGTCCGATACCGCAGCCAGCTACAACGGTGGAGTTATGCTCAACCACCCAATACCTGGAGCCCTCGCGCTGATAAAGATGATAAAAATCGCCCAGATTCGGGTCAGCCCACGCTGTTCCTGACTTATTGGCCCCGAATTCGATCAAACAACTTCGAATTAAAGACTCTACTTCTTGATTATCTTTTTCCTCTATCTCTCTAATGAACATGCAGTAAGCCTCCGCATCATGAAATAATTGCTGCTTTTAACTGCACAAATTATACTACAAATCTGATTTAACACACTACCATTCAACTACAGTGAAACGGAATCACTCGTTTTGGCAGGCAACGTCTGCTTGATTTTCAACAACCGTCTTACGTAGATCATGAAAAGCAGAAAAGAAACCAGGACCGACAAAGCACTAACCATAAACAATATGTGATAGCTCATGTATTCGGATACCAGACCCAGGGCCATGGCACCCAGTCCGATACCGAGATCAGTCGCCGTTGAAAAGAAAGCATTGGCCGCCCCTTTCCGATCCTCGGGAGCGAGGCGAAGCGTTATGGCCTGAAGAGCTGGCTGAGCGGAACCAAAGCCGATCCCGTACAGAACTGCTGAAGCGAGCACGCCAAGTAAGGTGGTTGCAAAGCTAAGCACAATCAAAGCAATGATCGTAATGATAAGCGCCGGGAGAATGACTGCTGTCTCTCCTTTCTTATCGGACAGCTTTCCCGCAATGGGCCGGGATAGCGCAAGTGTCGCAGCATAAACCAGAAAGAATGTGCCAGAATTGACTTTGATCTGCTCCGCAAACAAGGGTACAAATGTAGTAATTCCCCCATATGCAATGAAAAGAAAAAAGATTGGCGCCATCACAGGCAAAACTGATTTTTCGAAGATTTGGATTTTCTTTCTGTCCGTATGTGGTTGAAATGGCATTTTAGCTCCCAGCGTCAAAAGCAGGGCCACGACGGACAAACCAACAGCAAAGAGAAACATCGTCTGATAGGATGTGCCTTGCATAATCCCCAGACCAATCATGGGGCCAACCGCCATTGCCAGCGTCATGGAGGTGCTAAACCACCCCATACCTTCCCCGCGCCGAGCGGAGGGAATCATGTCAGTCACAGCTGTCATCATGGACGTTGTGGATACAGCCCAGCTCATTCCATGCACGATACGAAGTCCAATCAACATGATAATTCCACCAACCCAGTTGTACATGTACATCGCCAATATAAATAAAAGCAAACCACCGATCATAAACGGACGTCTGCCAAACCGATCCAGTAGTCCACCAACAAAAGGACGAAGGACGACGGAAGATAACATTAAAGCTCCCATGGCCAAGCCCACCTGTTTTTCATTGCCACCCATCTCTTTAATGAAGAGCGGCAGTGTGGGATACAGCATATAAAATGCAGTAAATAAAAAAAGCAAACCCAGCGTCATTAGAATAAATGACTTTGTCCATAAACGTTGCATCATTCATCCCCCCAACTGTTGTTATGATATCTATGATGCGATCTGATCTTGTACAAAAACAAATATTGATATATTAATGAACATCTGTTAATAATTATAAACAGAATGAGTAAGGTTACCATTGTTAATTGGACGCATTTCGTTAATTAGTGAACATTAAACATAAATTTGTTTATTATCTTTAGAAAGTTTGGTGAGAATCACATGACCAAAGTGGATCGAAGAATTCGAAAATCACAAGAAGCCATCAAAGCAGCAGTGATTGAATTGATGTCAGAAAAAAATTTCGATGATATTACTCTACAGGATATTTCCGATAGGGCAGACGTTAGCAGAGGTACCATTTATCTTCATTACGTAGATAAGTATGATCTGTTGGACAAGCTCATTGACGGGCATATCCAAGAATTAAGTGAAATTTGTCATTCGGTTGCCGACCTGGAATGGAAAGAATCCATCGTTCCCTGGTTTACCTATTTGGAAAAGAATTACTTGTTCTTCTCGACGATGATGGCCAGTAAGGGAGCGGTACAATTCCGCAACCGCTTGGTTGAGTTTCTTAATGAGGATTTTAAAGAGGAAGTACACTTATCTCAGGCAAGAAAGTCCGGATTAAGTGAGGATATCCTTCTCCAATATGTGGTCATGTCTTATGTAGGGGTCGTTGAGTGGTGGATCAAGAACGAAATGCCCCATCCACCCGAGGTCATGTCTGAACAATTAGGAGAACTAATCAAAATGAATTTGGGGTAACGTGCAATGTGCACGTAACTAAAATAGCGGTAGTCTCAGGATATGAAGTTAACATCCTGAGACTACCGCTATTACCTTTGGAAAAAAGCTGATTTTTCTGCAATTGGCGCCGAACATCTGCTGTCTGAATTGTTATTGCATGTGGCCTAATTACGATATGGATTCCAAAAGACTCTTGGACAGCGTTTTGACAACCAAATCGTATGAATGGTCAATCATGACAAAGATATCCTGCTCCGACAAGGAACCATCTAGAACAATGGTATTCCAATGCTTTTTGTTCATATGATACCCCGGTTGAACAGCTTCATGCTGCTCTCTGAGGTTTTCCGCAATGATCGGATCACATTTTAAGTTCAAGCGAACGTTATCCGCCTTGTCCTCAAAAATAAGCGCAAACATTTTGCCTGCAATTTTCATAGCAACAGGATCAGCTCCGAAGGGATAATCCTTCGTTGCACCTTTTTTCTTCAAACAGTACTCTATAATCTTATTCTTCAATTCCGTATCTCTCCTTTACGCAGAAGACAACAACTTTCCCTACCCAATCTAATGATACCGAATGTACGTTTGCATGTAAATATCAAGCATTTCATTTCAACTATTCTTTCAGTAGAACAGGAATTATCTTCTCAGACAGCTTCCTTAATCGCTACGATACGTAATCGAGTTGTGTCGAGAAACCATTGACCTTCCCGCTCCAAGTGGGGCTTAACCTCAGTCAAGATGGCTTGATAAATTGATTCCAGGTCTGCGGAGGAAACGTCCTTAAAGAAATAATCAGCGAAACTGTTTAGCCAATTCCGAAGTCCTTCTTCTCCTTTGAGCGGAGCAGGCTTGTCAAAATGCTGAGCGAATGTGACGCGGAAACCGTTCTGCTCCAGCAGGTTGGCGTATTCACCAAGAGTGGGATGATACCAGGGATTCCGTCCTGCCCACGTATAACCATGCTCCTCCAGAGCCTGCTTCATCGCAGTGATCAAGATGGCGATATTTCCGCTTCCGGCAAATTCAGCTACGAATCGGCCACCTTCGCGCAGGGCCAACCAGATGGATCGGGTTGTTGCCGCAGGGTTATTGATCCAATGTAAAGCTGCATGTGAGAATACAGCGTCAAAGGGTTCATCTGTACGATATTGAGAAGCGTCTTTCACCTGAACATTCAGGTCAGGGTACTTCTGTTGGGCAAGTGTCACCATTCTCTCCGATAGATCGATACCTGTCGGTATTGCTCCGGCAGCTGCGATCTTGGCTGTCAAATCTCCGTTGCCACTACCGATATCCAGAATACGTTCCCCAGTTTGCGGCTGCAATAAGGACAGGATATCCACTCCCAGATTAGATAAGAAATCCATTGAATTAATGTAGGGTACTGAATTGTGCTTGTTTTTGAATGGTTCACCAGACATGGCTCAACCTCCTTTATAGATCTTAGATATCTATAATAACTTCAATGTTTAAAACCTGTCAACTTGCGTTCTTAACTCCGTATTATAGTATTTATAATGAACCTCTACATAATGATGCGACAAAGCTTCTATGGACATACAAACAAAAAAAACCGATCTCATGAAATAATTCATGAGATCGGTTTTCATCATTCGAATTATGCATTCGATACTCTAGCTGTCTTCACTTTCTGCACTTCGTACATATTTACCGTAGTGCTAATCAGATACTCGGGTTTCTCCTGTCCTCTTTTCTCCCGATGACCTTTAATATGCACATCACTCTTCTCCCAATTCTTCCATGCTTCTTCTGATTCCCAACGAATTAACACCATTACTTCTTCGTGTTCTTTACTCTTTTTATTAACCATTACACTGAAATCAATCAGTCCCGGCATTTCTTCTACAGGGCTAGGGGCACTGAAACGTTCCACCAGTTTATGACTATGGCCCTTTTCGACTACCATAACGCGAGTTTGAATGAACATGAAATACGCCTCCTGATGCCTCAAGTCACTGCATTTATACAATGGCCTTTAGGCATTTTTTTAACTTCCACTCTATTATTCTATTCTTATTGAAAATGATTATCAATATCGTATCGATTTTGTGATTATAAAAAAACCTCCTCCACGAAATGGAGAAGGCAATTTACTCGTTATTTTAAAGTGCTTTATTCACTTTGCTGCTCTTTGGTTTACTGTGACTTGTACTATTATGGTTTGGTTTACCGCTATTTGGCTTACTACCGTTTGGTTTACTACCGTTTGGCTTACTGTGATTAACTTTACCGCTCTTTTTAAACCACTCGGATTTAGGTTTGCGAGCCGGATTCGCTTTTGACTTCGCTGGTTTATCAGCTGCAGATTTATGGGGAGCAGACTTTGATGTTTGATTCGACTTTACAAAAGCAGGCACACTTGTCATCGGATAAGGATGATTTTTCACTTCAGGAATGGTCTTCTTAATTACTTTCTCGATATCCTTCAGGAACGGAAGCTCTTCCTTTTCACAAAAGGAAATGGCCATTCCGCTATGCCCTGCTCTGCCTGTACGGCCAATTCGGTGGACATACGTTTCTGGAATATTAGGAAGGTTGAAGTTGATTACATGTGACAGCTCTTCAACATCAATGCCCCTTGCCGCTATATCCGTCGCCACCAGCACTCGTGTAACTCCGCTTTTGAAATTATTTAGAGCTCTTTGACGCTCATTTTGAGATTTGTTGCCATGAATGGCCTGCGCCGTAATATTCACTTTGGACAAATCGCGAGTTACACGGTCAGCTCCACGCTTGGTACGAGTGAATACCAGTGCCGAAACAATAGATTTATCCTGCAAGATATGATTCAACAGACTCTGTTTTTTGCCATTTTCCAATAAATACACAGACTGTTCAATTCGATCCACTGTGGAGGATACGGGCGTAATTTCTACTTTTACCGGATCAACAAGCAGCGTTTTTACCATTTTTGTAATTTCCGGAGGCATTGTAGCTGAGAAGAACAACGTCTGTTTCTTGCTCGGCATCTTGGCGATAATCCGTTTAACATCATGAATAAAGCCCATATCCAGCATACGGTCTGCTTCATCAAGAACCAGTATTTGCACATGTTTCAGGTCAATACGCTTTTGATTAACCAAGTCAATCAGTCTACCGGGCGTTGCAATAATAATATCTGCACCTTGATTGAGGGCACGCTCCTGGACTTTTTGTGAAACGCCTCCCACGATTGCTGCACAACGAATATCGGTAAAACGGCTATATGCCTTAATATTATCTGAAATCTGAATCGCAAGTTCTCTTGTTGGTGTTAAAATCAATGAGCGAATATGACGTGCGGCTTTGGGTCCATTCGACTTTTCGCTTAATAACTGAATGATAGGCACAGAAAATGCTGCCGTCTTGCCTGTACCTGTTTGCGCACAGCCAAGCAAATCTCTGCCTGCCAATACTGCTGGAATCGCCTGTTCCTGTATAGGTGTAGGGGCAGTATAGTTTGCTTTGTTCAAGCCTTCCAAAATTGCGGGTATAATATTCAAGTCTTTAAATGTCATTAGGTCTCCTTAATTTACGCAACAAATATTCATTTGACGTATATCTCATTTCAAAACGTAACACATAAGGATAACATTAAAAAGCACTTCTGTATATTATATTTTGAAAATCAAGTCCCGAATATCCATTAACTCACCAGTTTCAACCCTACTGCTGATCCAAGCACCATGGCAATAAACAGAATCCTTAATGCATTTCGAGGTTCTCCATAAAATATCATGCCGAGAATAGCTCCCCCGGAAGCGCCGATTCCCGTCCATACAGCGTATGCCGTCCCCATCGGAAGAGTCTTCATCGCCAGCGATAGGAACAGAAAGCTTAGTCCAAATCCCGCGACCAGCAGTATGATAGACATCAGGTTACGATCTTTGTGCAATTTATTAATCATCAGAACCCCAATCATTTCAAAGACACCTGCCAAAATAAGATATACCCAGTTCATGATTCATGTACCTCCTTTGTTTTTCCTTTGCTGAGCATTTTAAGACCGATTACGCCCAATAAAAGAACCCCAATGAGCAGCATTTTCCCAGATTGAATGGCCGCATCAAACAATATAATCTCTGCCAGTACAGTCCCTGCTGTACCCAGTCCAACGAATACCGCATATACAGTCCCTACATCAAGTGAGCGGGAAGCCGCGATCATCAAGGTGAAACTGACAATAATAGCGATCAGTGTAGCCCCCCACTCCAGAAAACCACTGGCATGTTTCAATCCAATGACCCAACCGACTTCAAATAAAGCTGCAATAACGACGGACAACCAGGTTTTGTTCATTTCTACACACTCCTTATCAATTTTTGCTACGTGTATTATTAGTTACATGAAGCCAAAATAAAAAAGCCCAGGAAACAAACTGCATTAAGCAGTTCATCTCCCAGGCTTTTGTCCCTCCGTGACACAACCAATAGGCTGTGAGTTTTCTCTCGGACCAGACCGACATAACTGTCGCGGAACCCTAGAAAACATTTGAATATTTTGATGTGACTCCAATTATACACAATTCTTTTTGATTGGCAACCCTTTTTCGCTACTAGGCTAGAAGGAACTTACATGCCGTATATTTTGTGTGGTACGTAGTATTCCTCCAAGCTTGCAACCTCCTGGGCATCTAGCTTGACGGACAAGGCTGCAACGGCATCCTCCAAGTGATGTTCTTTCGTTGCACCCACAATTGGTGCGGTAACACCTTCTTTTTGCAACACCCATGCCAGTGCAACGGTTGCTCTGGAAACACCACGTTTGTTCGCAATATCAGCGACAGTCTCCACTATTTTACGATCGGCATCAACCATTCCCGCAGCAAGTCGGTCTCCAGCTTCGTCGTTCGATGAACGGGCTGTCTTTTCATCCCAATCCCGAGTAAGACGCCCTTTGGCAAGAGGACTCCATGGAATTACACCCACTCCCTCTTCACGACAGAGAGGCAGCATTTCCCGCTCTTCTTCCCGGTACATCAGATTCAACAGATTCTGCATGGAGACAAATGGGGTCCAGCCGTTGCGTTCCGCCGTATGCTGAGCCTTCATAAACTGCCAGGCGTACATGGAAGAAGCTCCTATATATCGGACTTTCCCAGCCTTAACGACATCATGAAGGGCCTCCATCGTTTCTTCAATTGGAGTACTGCTGTCCCATCGATGGATCTGATACAGATCCACATAATCGGTGCCTAGGCGCTTCAAGCTGTTATCAATCTCATTCATAATGGCTTTTCTCGACAAACCTGCACCGTTTGGCCCCGGCTTCATGCGGAAGTAAACCTTTGTTGCAATAACAACCTCATCACGACGAGCAAAATCCTTCAATGCACGACCCACGATTTCTTCGCTTGTACCATCCGAATAGACGTTGGCTGTATCAAAGAAGTTAATACCCAAGTCCAGCGCTTTTTGGATAAAAGGACGACTCTCTTCCTCATTCAACGACCATGGAGCGATTCCGCGTTCAGGGACTCCATAACTCATGCAACCAAGACATAATCTCGAAACGTCCAGTCCGGTACGACCCAGTTTTACATATTCCATAATCAAACCCTCCTTTATGAAGTTAATTTTATCCAATAACTGAGATACAATTCTTTGAAAATCGGATTCTCTTCCCATTTGATCTGGGACTCCAATCTCTCGATTACAATTTGCTTCACTTGGTTCGATAAACGTTTACTCAACCTTTCCACCCATCTCTCTGGCATACTAAAATGGATCACAGACCTGTTCTTCTCTCCAATTCTTCCGTATATCTAGAACCCATCAGGGTGATTTTTGCAGCTGCATCATTAATGCTCTGTACATCTTCGTTTGTAAGTTTAATGTCCGCCGCATCCATATTTTCTTTGAGACGACTTGACTTGCGTGTTCCCGGGATCGGTACAATCCACGGTTTTTGGGCCAGCAGCCAAGCAAGAGCGATCTGTGCAGGGGTGGCTTGGATCTTCTCCGCCTTCTCTTTCAACAGATCAACCAACACTTGATTGGCCTCGAGCGCCTGTGGCGTAAAGCGTGGCAGAATATTACGCAAATCCCCCTGATCAAACGTTGTTTTCGCATTAAAACTTCCCGTGAGATATCCTTTACCCAAAGGACTAAAAGGGACAAAACCAATACCTAGCTCCTCAAGCGCTGGAATCAGTTCTTCTTCCGGACGTCTCCACCATAAGGAATATTCGCTCTGAACAGCAGCGACCGGCTGAACGGCATGCGCACGTCGAATCGTGTTCACGCCGGCTTCCGACAGCCCCCAATGCTTCACTTTACCTTCGCGAATCAGATCCTGCACGGCTCCGGCAACCTCTTCAATCGGTACATCCGGATCAACACGGTGCTGATAAAACAAATCAATTGCATCGATCTTAAGTCGTTTAAGAGACTCTTCGGCAACTTTCCTGATCTGCTCAGGACGGCTATTCATCCCGCTCTGTTTGCCACCTTGAATGTCAAATCCGAACTTTGTCGCTATGACAACCTGATCGCGTACAGGGGAAAGTGCTTCGCCGACGAGTTCTTCATTGATATATGGACCATAGACTTCAGCGGTATCAAAGAAAGTTACATCGCGCTCAACAGCTTCCCGTATGACCGCGATCATCTCCGTTTTATCCGAAGCTGGACCATACCCGTAACTCATTCCCATACAGCCAAGCCCAATTGCCGAAACTTCCAAGCCGCTATTTCCCAGTGTCCGTTTTTGCATCATATAACTTCCTTTCTTCATTCAAATGATGTGAATGTGAACTAACGTACATGAATTTATTATCTCCATTTAGGAGTACACTGAATTAATGGGGTTTACTCACACCAAGACTGCGACGTATTTCCAGTTCTGGTGACTCTGCCAGCTTAACCACCAGAGCGGCCACGCTTTTGCAGGATACTTCCCTTCCTTTGAATGGCTCGCCTTTCTGGGTTATTTCATAATCAATCTCGTTTGATCTGGTAAACCACGCTGGCCGTAAGATTGTATAGTCTAGATCTGAAGCTTCAACGATGGAAGCTGCTTTACGATAAGGGTCCAATATACTGCTGTACTTCTGTCCGGGTACTTCATCGTAGATCCCCATGGAACTGATAAAAATCAGACGTTTCACTCCTACAGATTTCATCGTTTCCACGATAGTTCTGGCATACTGTTCCAGGTCACCTGCAAGGTTGACATAGACAACATCCACGCCGTTCATGGCATCTTTCAATTTGACTTGATCCATCACGTCACCGTCGATCACACGTGCACGATTCGAATCGATATTTCCAAGCCTGCTGGATTTTCGCAAATAGAGTGTTAGCCTGACATCGGTTTCTTTGAGAAACAAGTCTATCGCTTCACGGGCGATTTGACCGTTTGCACCCAAAACTAATACATGACTCATTCCCATACCTCCTTTTGTTCAGGATATAGTTGCTATTTTTGTAGAGGTACTTCAGCTATGCTGTCTGATTTCCTTATTGCGTCCCCTTGCTTAATTCTGCGAGCCTAATATTATTATGCCGAACTGAAGGAGCGAAGCGGTATATCATTTGTCTTAATTGATTGCCTGATTCTCTCAGGCCCACTTTTGTCTAAAGTCGTTAAGCCTTATAATGAAGCAAGAACAACTCGCAAGGAGGATATGTATGTCCGATAACACAGTGCAGCAGAAACAGGAACTCACCGAACTAATCAAACGTCACTCCATTCATAACAGCTCTAAGGAAACGGCAATCCCTTCCCTGTATGTCTATCAGCATTCCAGCATAAGTGAGCCTGCTTACCGGGTTTACAAGCCTTCCTTTTGTGTGATCGTTCAAGGCTTGAAAGAAATCTTGCTGGCACAGGAAAGATTCGAATACGGACCATCCGATTATCTAATTGCTTCCATGAACCTTCCAGTGATTGGTCAGATTATAAAAGCATCCACTGATACGCCATACTTAAGTCTGAAGCTTGAGTTTACACAGAACCAGATTCTTGAAGTACTGAATGATTGTAATATTAAGGTCACCTCTAAAGAAAACGCCAGACGTGCGCTGTTTGTTGGACAGATGGAGCCCTCCATTCAAGATGCTGTACTTCGATTGATTCGGCTACTGGATACGCCGGGAGAAATCCCGTTCCTTGCCCCACTCTATACGCGAGAAATACTGTATCGGCTTTTGCAGGGACCTTATGGAACTGAACTCGCCCAGATTGCAGTGGAAGGCAGCAGCAGCTACCGGATTCGGGAAGCCATTGAGCATATTATTCGACATTGGGAGCAACCATTTCGAATCGAAGATCTTGCAGAGACAGCCAACATGAGTGTGTCCTCATTCCATCGACATTTCAAAGAAATTACCGCCATGAGCCCACTTCAGTTTCAGAAGCAGCTTAGGCTTCAGGAAGCACGTCGACTCCTCATGGCTGAGTCAGCTGATGCTGCGGATGTAGCCTTCCGGGTTGGTTACGAGAGTGCGTCCCAATTCAGCCGGGAGTACTCCCGTATGTTCGGCGCACCGCCGAGGGCAGATATCAAACGTTTGAAGGAAAAATATGATCATGTTATGAGTGAATAAGTACATCGGCTGAGAAATTGAAATGTTAGAGAAATGGATAGCCAATAAGCTATCCATTTCTTAATTTAAAGAATGAATATCTAAATCTATTCCCATCCTTATATTGACAGCTTGTGATATATGGAACTATAATCCTTACTAAACCAAGTTACATACAATGTTTTATAAAGGAGAGATATCGGATGGCTAATGTTCAGACTTTCAAAGCTACTGCCCATCTACAAGATGGGGTTAAAGTGATCACCAAAGCAAGACAATTCGAACTGATCATCGATGAGCCAACAAATCTCGGTGGTACGGACACGGGAATGAATCCTGTAGAAGCTTTACTTGCCTCCCTTGGCGCATGTCAATCCATTGTGGCCCGGGTCTATGCTTCCAAATTCGATGTAGTCCTTGATGATTTCAGAGTTGAAGTTGAAGGTGATCTTGATCTTGACGGATTTTTTAACCGATCTGATGTACGTCCTGGTTATTCCGATATTCGCTACACCTTCTATATTAAAACCAGCTCATCTGAAGAAAAAGTTGAATCATTTGTACAATTTCTAGAAAGTAAATGTCCTGTGGGTGATACGATTTCCAATCCGGTAAATACCAAACTCAATCGTGTCATTATCGAAAATGGGATATCGTTGTAATAAAACGAATGAACCAGATACAAAAAGGTACAAAGAATACAGAAAGGCTGCTTCCCAACAAGTTAAACTTGCTGGAGAGCAGCCTTTCTGTAATTTTGAATTTATTTTGTGAATTATTTTGTGAATTGAATAGTTCTTTCAATGAGTGTAGCAGCTTCTGCGCGAGTTGTATTCCCTTTTGGTTTCAATGTTCCGTCTGGATAGCCGTTAACGAGCCCATTAGTAATGGCCGCAGCAAGTGCTGAACGTGCCCAACCAGATATTTCATCGCCATCGGAGAAGTTGATATTACTATCTGAATCTGCGATCTGCGCTGCACGAACGACCATTGTCGCAATTTGCTCGCGGGTCACCAATTCGTCTGGACCAAAAGTGTTATCACTATATCCATTCACAATGCCCAGACCTGCCGCAGTGGAAATTGCGTCTTGCGCCCAATGCGTCGTAGTATCCGCAAATCCTTTGTCAGCAGAGCCTTGCAGATGTAAAGACTTAATGATAAGAGTAACAAATTCGGCTCTGGTAATTTTTTTATCCGGTCTGAAGCTGTTGTCCGGGTAACCCTGAATCACACCAAGTTCAACCAAATCCATAATACTGCCGGAAGCCCAATGCCCTACGAGATCCGTGAACTTCTTGGTTCCTTCTGGAGTTGGCGTTACGGTCTTATCGGATACCAGAACAGCAAGCTTAGTAAAATGATGAATGGTTCCCGATACCGTTCTATTCATTTGATCCACTTTCAAATTATCGAGTAAAACCCACTTTTGGGCTTGCTCGTTGAACCAATACAATCCCACTATTGATTTGTCAAAGTCCACCTTGTTCTTGTCGAATGGCAAGGTAACAGTTACCGGTTTGCTGAAATTCCCGCTCTTGTTTGCAGTAATCTCATAGACATCCCCGAGCAGTTTCAATGTGGAATCGGTGAACAGATTCGCCGTTTGGCTTACTTTATTTACGGAAATGACGATGCTGCTATCCGTCGCTCCAGCTGGCACATTGATTTTGACCCCGCCCAGGCTCAACAATCCACCATTCACAGTAATCGTTCCACTGTTGGCAGTGGTACCCGTTTGATCCCCATTCGTTCCTCCAGTTGAAGTTGAAGGATTTGAAGGATTCGAAGGCGTTGGTGAAACGGAGGTGGATTCTCCGGCTCTGACGACAGTTATACTGTAAGTCTTGCTTGATCCATTACGTGCTTGTACCGTAATTGTAATTACATTTTTTCCAACAGACAAACCGAAAGATTGATTTATTCCGTTTGCATAAGGTTCACCTTTAGCAGACAAGGTAGCCCGGCTATCCGTAGCCTTCGCCGTAACGCCGATGGAGTCTGTTGCTTGTTCAACATTCAGAGTATACGCCGTGATTGTAGGATTGAATGCTGGAGTTAAAGAGCCTTTATCAACAGATAAATCATCCAATGTGGAAACGTCAATCAGCTTCCCGGTTCGCATATCTTCCTTTACAAGCGCAAAATCCGCTGCGACCTGGTGGGAGTAATCCTCCGCTGCATTAAGAATAAAGTTCTGCAAATCATCCCAGATGGGTACGATATTCGATACAAAACGTTCCTCAAAACGATAGTTCAACTCATCGGATACCTTGTCCAAGCGCGAGCTTGCATAAGCGTAAGCCTTGGCCGCATCGACCAAATACTGCTCCAGCTCTTCCTTGTTCTTGAATGGCTTATCTGTGTAATCCCCTTTAAAAGGTGATACTTCCTTAATCAGATACGAGCGATTCATTGCTTCAAGTACACCCAGATAAGAATCGGGATCGACTGAAGTTTTAAGATAAGCATCTTTCGATACATTGGCGTCCCGAGTCTGCTCTTTCACGTCGAGCAGAATATCATCCGTATTGGCCTCACTTGCTCCTTCGATTAACACATTGTAGCGTTCAACCCCAATGCTGCCAATTCCCTGATGAATACGGCGTACAATATCCTTTATCTTAAAATAGGCATCGAATTCATCATCACTCAGGTTCGGGTAATTGCTTCTGACTTGTAATTTGTATGCTTCCCAAGCGGCTTGCAGGGAAGATTTCTCTGCATCTGTCGCGGATTCAAACTTATCGGAGTTGCCGGCAATGTTTAATTTTCCATCAAGTGCCCGCTTGCCGAGCAATTTTTGCAATGCCTCCTCATAAGACACTTTGGAGACTTTGTCCATGACCTCTTTCGTATAAGCCGTTACATTGCTTTTGGTCAACTTGGTGTTTTTTGGGTTTATCTCGCTATTAATCTCTATCAGAGTATCCTTATAGGTATTTAGAAAGGTACGAGATACATCCCGGAAATCGGCGTCCTGCAGAGTGGTAATCGCAGAGCTGTCTTTTTCGTATTTGACTACATAAATACTTGTAACAAAGCGAATCAGGTCGTCATAAAAGCTGCCGATGCCGGAAGAATCCACATCGTTTAAGCTGAACACCATTTGATTAGTACTATCGTTAAAAGTCCCCACATTCTGAATATGGGCGTCGCCTTGCGTGTAAGTAAGGACGTCCTTCTCATTCCAGCCTGGAATGACCAAACTCGGAGAAGGAATAATACCCGCTGCCAGATCAGCTTTGAATAAGGAATGTGTGCCGCGCAGGAAGGTATATTCGTTCGCTCCCATGGCATCACTTCCATATTTATATTCTTTGGTGGCAGGGTCATTAAAACCTGTATTGTCCGCTATGATGCTGTCTTCAACGACACGTTTGCGATTCTCATCAGCAAGAAGTGGTTGACTGTACCGAATCAGCGGGACGCTGATCACTTCCGAAGCCAGCCAATCCCGATCCTGCACAGCCTTAGCCATTAACGTCACATTCAGCATGACGGAGTTCATGACAGCAGAAGTGGATGTACCGGAAATGGATAGCGTAATTGTACGATCACTGCTTCGGCCCTCAGCCTTGATGCTCCAGTCTCCCTCAGGAAGGCCTGTCACACTGTAAGCATTCGAGTCCAATACTCCATTCACGGGAACGCCAGCGCTAAGATTGAGTTGGATCATGGTATTCAAGTCCTTCGCACTGTTCATACGGATGTTGGACGATGAGGAGTCCAATGTTGCTACAATCTTATTGGATGGCGTGAATTGAGCCAAAGTTACGGTATTGCTTCCTTGATACACCGTTGAGGATGAGACTGGTCTGTGTGCTTGATCCCACGCACCAGGATGAATCTCAAATGTCAGAATGCTGTCTGAAGCTACATTCCCAGTACCGTCTCCAGATATGGTCACTTCGATCTGATCACCGTTCGCATTGGCTTCAGCAGTGAATCCTGCCGGGAGGCCTAGTACACTGAAGTCATCGGATGACCATGGTCCCTGCTTAACCAAGCCTCCAAATGCATTTAACGTAATCTTGTTATGTACAGGATCTACGCTCGAAGCCGATTGCATCTCTAACCTTTGATTACTTTCCAGAATGACATAGGCGGAAGCTGTGCTTGAATTGCGAGCCTTCGCCCCTTTTACCTTCTCAAAGTCATTTCCGTTATTCCGAGTGTCCCAGTTGTTTCCACGATTCGGAAACGCAGCTGCAGTCGTGCTATTCTCTGGATTCAGCGGATCATATACCAAACGCTGCATGGTGCTCTGCTTGCCCGCTTCCGGCGCCGGACTTCCCCAATAAGCGTCAGCACTATATCCAACAAAATCAATTACATGTTCCTGTAAAACATCTGCCGTTGGATCATTAGCAGTCAACAGTTGTGTCGTATTTAACAAAACCAGCTTTCCGCTGTTGTTGCCTAATTTGAATGAAGCTTCAGTCGCATCTGGCTGTGGAAGCTGCTCCCCGACATTACCATTGCTGCCAAGCGCAATCAGATAATAACCAAATGCCGGAATCTGGGCAGTCGTTATACCTAGCTGAGCTGCTTTCCAATTATTTTTTTGGGTATCCGCAAATTGTATGGACCAGTCGTTCAGCGAAACAGGTTCTGCTGTCGGATTATATAGTTCTACAAAGTCGTTGCCGTACACGTCGAGTACGTCGTCTTTTTTGCCTCCATAAAAATGGCTGATCACCACGTTTTTTGCTAAATTGCTGGTATTAAGGTTTTCTGATGCTGCAGCCTGTCCGATTCCTGCAAATGTCCAGAATGATTGGATAACCATTACTGCCACAAGAATCGTCGCTACCCAGCGTTGATTGATGTCTTTCAAGTTGTCTAACCCCTCTCCCATATAAAAGCTCAGGCTAGTATATCAACCCAATGTAAGAGGACAGTTAAACTAAAAAATCATAATATTAAAATTGTAAAATCCTTGAATACGTAAAAATCACAACAAATGTATACCGTGGATGATCTTTAAATAAAAGCAAATAAAAGAGCCGCGACTGATCGCGGCCCTTAGCTTGCTGAATGCGGGAATCTGAATTCCCCCTACCCCTTAAGAAACATTTCCATTCCATTTATACGTCATGGCGGACTTGCCTGGAATGGTGACAACGAAGCTTTGGCTGCCCCATTGGATCTTCACATTTTTCGACGAGCTGGAAGAGTTGTAGGCAACTACCACTTTGGAACCGTCCGGATTGCGGAAAGCCACATTTTTGACTTCAGATCCGGTGTTGCTGTCAATGCGGTATGCATTGGGTACTACAAATTTACTAAAGTGACCCAGCAAATAATATTGTTTGTGATATGTGACATTATTCTCAGGAGCATCATTACGGTTGTCCGAGTTACGGATTGTAATCATGCCTTTGTTCGTGTTGTTCGGTGAAAGCAATGCTGGACCGTCTTTTTGATCCAGGGCAGCGTTCCAGAGAATGATCGATTTGGACCAGTTTCTCGTAATATTAATGAACTCGTTCATCATATTATCGAAACCTGAAGAGGTACCATTCTGCGGATCATTCCAGTTGCCGAAACCACCCTCTGTGAACCAAACTTCCTTGTCCGGATGACTGTTATTCATGGAGGTCATGGTCGATCCGTCCCCACTGTCATAATGGTGGAATGCGCTGCCGGAAACGTAGCTGCCCTTACCTGCGTTCTTCAGATTCGTAATGACTTGGTTCGGGAAGTTCCAGTCCAAAAAGTTATGGTCGAATGCAATAATCTTGGTGTTAATTCCGGCATTGCGGAGTGTTGGTCCAAGATAATCGCCGATAAAGCCCGTCTGATCCTGTACATTCATACCCATGGAAGGATAATGGGATGGCTCGTACATTGGCTCATTTTGCAACGTAACAGCATAGATGGGTACACCTTCAGCCTGGTAGGCTTCAATGTATTTTTTGAAATAGTTCGCATATGTTCCGTAATGTTCTGCTTTCAGTTTGCCGCCATTCAGATTGTTGGAATATTTCATCCAGGCAGGCGCACTCCATGGGGAACCCATTACTTTGATATTAGGATTCTTAGCGATTGCCGCTTTGACCATGGGCAGTATGTAAGCCTTGTCCCGGTCGATCGTAAATTGGTTGAGTGAAGTATCATTTGGCGTATCGGCATAAGTGTAGGCGGCCCAGGCAAAATCAGAACTTCCAATCGGCTGTCTCAATAAACTAAGCCCAATACCTGTGGTGCCAAACAACTTCTCCATCACTTCCGCGCGCTTATTGTTATCCAGCTTGTAGTTCATGAGCCATGCGGAAGCATCCGTTAACGACACTCCAAAACCATCCATTTGCTGATACGTTTTGTTCTCATTTACCGTAATGGTAACATCGGCATTGCCTGAGTTGCTGCTGAAGTTTTTGGATGCAATCTTGGTGAGTCTCGCATCTGTTCTAAGTCCCACTGCAGGTTCGGAATTGGGGTCTGAAGTTGAAATCCATACCTCCACCTGTTCACCCGCGGCATGCGCAGTCTTGGGCATATATGAACCATATGAACCTACCGTTACCAGGAAAGTGGACAGCAACACTAACGCACTCTTTTTCCATATCTTCATCAACATATCTCCTTTGATTTATTATAATTTGGACTGCCAAATATTGAATACTACAAAATGAAATCGATTTCATTTTCAAAAGCATAAAGTCTGTTTTTCAGTTATTGCATGTCGTAGTACTTACACCTCCTTTTTGAAGGGTATCGGAGAAAGATATAGATCAAAATCTTGTAAGCGTTAACAAAGATATTTATACACTTTATTGGAAAAAATTTCAACACTAAATTTTATTTTTTTATTTAAAATTTTAGAAAACCCTGAAATGGACTGGATTCTACGCTCATTCTGCTCCTCATTTCCCCCAGTCTGCCATCATATAATACATAAATGACGTACTCTGGAGGTATCCGCGGAATGAGCCATGTACTGAACACGATTGATGATGAAATAAGTCGGATGACGACTTCCTTGCTTCAACAGCAGCGACAAGACGGTTCCTGGCATTTCTGTTTTGAGAACGGGACGGTAATTGATGCTTATGTCATCATTCTCTTTCGGATATTGGAAGTCCCAAATGAATTGCTGATCCGGGAGTTACATGACCGTATCCTTAACGAACAGCAACACGATGGATGCTGGAGATTGTACGCCGATGAAGAGGGTGGAAATTTATCCGCATCAGTTGAAGCCTACTACGCCCTGCTATACTCCGGGTACAGCCAGAGTACGGACGAGCCAATCCAGCGGGCCAAACAGTATATTCAGTCCAAAGGAGGTATCGGGAAAGTTACCAGCATTTTGACCAAAGCGATACTTGCCGCTACTGGACAAATGAAATGGCCTTTATCCATCTCTATGATCCCCCTGGAGATACTGATGTTCCCTACCTATTTTCCCATCAACTATTTTGAATTTTCCGGATATTCCAGAGTTCACCTCACTCCCATGCTCATTATGGCAGACTTACGTTTCGCTCTTACAGCCCCCCATGCCCCCGATCTGTCTGATCTGACCGACTTACGAAATGTGGAAAATGAGCCAACTGCTCAGGGATATCAGGAAATGCAGGACGACATTCTAAGCGGGAGAAGCCGACTGCTCGGTAACCCACGCCACATCCACGACACTGCACGAATGAAGGCGGAACAGTTCATGATAGAGCGGGTTGAATCTGATGGCACATTATACAGCTACGCCAGTAGTACAATTCTCATGATCTTTGCCCTATTGGCCCTAAAATACGATAAGCAGCACCCTCTGATTACAAAAGCCATAACCGGACTCACGGCAATGCAGTGCCGTTCTTCAGGAGGTAAAACAACGATTCAAAACTCCCCATCTACCGTATGGGATACGGCATTAATCACCTACGTATTGCAGGAGGCTTCTGTCACCGATGACCATAAGTCTATTCAGCTCGCGGCCTCCTATTTGCTCTCCCGTCAGCAAGATAAAACAGCCGACTGGAGCATCCATAATCCGAATACAGCCCCTGGAGGATGGGGATTTTCGGAGTCGAATACAATCAATCCAGACGTGGATGATACAACAGCAGCTTTACGGGCTATCCGAAGCTTGTCCACTACTCTTCCAACGTTTCAGGAATCCTGGAATCGCGGACTGAATTGGGTTCTGTCCATGCAAAATAAAGATGGCGGCTGGCCGGCATTCGAAAAAAATACAAACAAGGAGATGCTCACCTGGCTTGCCATCGACGGTGCCAAATCTGCGGCTACAGACCCTTCCGAAGCTGACCTGACGGGACGTACCTTGGAGTACCTCGGTAACTTTGCCGGGCTTGACACCAAGCATGAATGGATCAATCGTGGAACGAAATGGCTCATTCGAAACCAGGAGAAAGATGGCTCATGGTACGGAAGATGGGGCGTATGTTATATCTATGGTACCTGGGCAGCATTAACCGGTCTTACGGCAGTTGGGCTACCTGCAAGCCATGATACCGTGCAAAAAGGAGCCAAATGGCTCTTAAGCATCCAGAACTCTGACGGTGGCTGGGGAGAATCCTGCCAGAGTGACCGACTCCTGCACTATGTGCCATTAGGGGAAAGCACCCCTTCTCAGACCGCTTGGGCACTTGACGCACTAATTGCAGTCCAACCCAAACCCACACCCGAAATAAATAAAGGCATTCTAAGGCTTATTGCATCAATACATGAGAACGATTGGAGAACCACTTATCCAACAGGAGCTGGTCTGCCCGGGAATTTTTATTCCCATTATCACAGCTATACATATATTTGGCCTCTTGTCACATTAAGTCACTACAGAAGCAAATATGGGGCATGTTAAAAACTTACTTGCGCGGCTATTTTTCGATATTTCAGATCCGGATCAATGTTCACCCTTACCTACTCCTACTTCACACAAAAAAGCAGGAAGCTCGTTGAGCTCCCTGCTTTTGTTTGATATAAATTTTATTGAATGATCAAATTAAAGCCATTTTGAATCTGATTCACATTAGGGTTGGCAATGTTGCTTGTTGTCAGATTATTGAAGGTGGCAGAACCGTTACCCGTATAGGTGTAAATTGCTGCACCTTTATGCGGGGTTGTGAACCTAGATGTCTCAATGCCGTCCAGACCAGTACCATTAATGTTGATGTTATTAAATACAATGTTCTGGAAACCGCCGCCGTACCCGAATTGAACAGCACTGCGCTGCGTATTGAGGATGTCAATATTGGTAAACGTTACGTTCTTGATGGAATCATTGGAAGCTTCCAGATCAATAGCTCCGCGTTCACCATTGTACAGATCTTTACTTGTGCCACTGTTAATGATCGTTGTATCGGAGAACAGAATACCTGTGTTATTTTGGAAATGGTATCCAGGGAAAACCGTGTTCATCCGGATCGCCGAACCACCAACCGTATCAACAATCAGGTTGTTGGTTGCCTTATGTCCGCTGCCACCAAAAAATGCAATGCCTGCTGCGCGCCAGTTATTCTCAATCGTGTTGAACGAGAATGTATTGTTCACACCAGCAGGAGCACCATTCACGTTGCTGGTCCATACGGCAAGACCATCATCACCATTGTTGCGGACACTGCTGTTCCGTACAGTCGAATTGCTCGTGCCTTGGGCAAAGTTGACACCGTCAGCAAGGTTATTCCGAATACGACTGTTCTCGATCACTAGGCCATCGGCAATGATTGCAGGTGTGTGGGCGTAATCCCCTACCCAGAAACCACATTCAAAGTGCTCAACCCATACGTTGCTAACCTTTGAATTTTTACCGAAATTGTCCATAAATCCTTTGTACACTGCATTCTCGTTATAGCGTGAACGCAGCATGGAATTCATATAAATATTGCTGAAATCCAGCTTGCCCTGCACACGGAAAGAAATCCCGCCTGAGGCTGCATTAGGGTTCGTAAACTGAATGTTCGTATGCCAGATGCCTGCACCTACAATGGTGAGGTTGTTAATCATATTCGTCGGCGTACCAATTTTCCACATATTGCCCAGATGGAATGTGCCCTCAGGGATATATAGAGTCTTGCCTGTAGATACCGCGGATTGGACCGCCGCTTCGAATGCGGCAAGGTCATCTTTTCCATCATTTGCAATCGCACCGAAATCGGTTACAGAGACGGAGTTAGCCGGGCGCGGGATTACCGCTTGAACGGGTTCGATTTCGAGGAAATCCACACCGTATTCCAGGTTATCTCCATTGTTTTTCTGAATACGAATGGTGTCTCCAGCTTTTAGAGGTGTATCTAGTTTCCAGTGCACTTCATCAAAACGGAACAACGGACGTCCTGCACTTGGTGTATCCCCCGGATGATCACTGGAGAAGTACTGCCAATTGTAGTAGGAGGTCAAAGGAACCGTTTTGGCCTTGGTCCCGTTAACATAGACGTCAAGTGCGCCGTTAAGACCCATGCCATCTGTGGAATCCGGCATCGTGAATCGCATGGTTACACCTGCGCCTCCCTCCCCTTGTCTAACCGTCCATTGTGCATAGGAACCGTTGGAAGGAAGAGCGATATAGCGCTGTCCAGAGGCTTCCGAAGCCGTCAGAGCCTGATCAAAGGTCGGTGCGGATTTCAGTGTGGCACTGCCACCCCGCGTAGCATCATCCGTATCATACCGGGTATAAGGCATGCTTGCACCACGGGCTGAATATACGTTCAAACCTGTTGTAACGACGTTATTCGTTTGTTTGACCGGAGCTTCATTATTGTCCACTGCTACGGTAGTTGTCACATTGTAGTTACCAGTTGCAGCAGTCCAGGTACCTACATTGACATTGACCGAAGCTCCAGGTGCTAATGTACCGGTATAGGAACCACTATACGTCTGAAGCGTTGCTCCGGCAGCGTTCTTGAGAACCACTGTAACTCCGTGTGCACCACCTGCGGAGGCCATGTTGCCTTGATTTTTCAGATTAACTGTAAATGTTACTGTACTGTTTGCTGTAGGGGTTCCAGGACTCCAAGAGACCGTGCCTACCAGATCAGAACTTGTAATCGGTGCAACCACCAAAGAAGAGGAGTGTGTGTAACTGTTGTTTCCTTCATTCTCTTCGATAATCTGGTTATTCTCATCTACCTTGGCACTGAGCGTATATGATGCAGCTGCTTTATTGCCAGCATTAAGCGAGACCGTAGTCGAAGCCCCTGCTTGCAAAGCAGCTACTGGTGAGGAACCCGCCAGTTCATTGTTAAGATAGAAGTTGACGCTAGAAGCTGGAGAAGCGGCAGAACCAATGTTTTTGACGATGGCATTAAGGGTGATGGCATTGTTCTCCACTGGAGACGATGGAGACCAGGACATACCTGTAATCGTCAGATCAGGATTGGGTGCAGGTGTACCGAATACCTGAAATTCAGCAATTTGCCCGGCAGGAGCGCCCGAGTTCGTGGTAATGTTCAGTTGCAGACGTTTAACCGTTGCTGTAACGGGAATGGTCACCGTGTTACCGGAAGCCGGGTTGAATGTATATGATTGGGCGGAAACCAGATTGCTGAAGGTGGTTGTATCCTGGTTATGTCCAAGTACTTGAATGGTCTGTGTTCGGGTGCTCCAGACCGGATCCGGGTTCAGTTTAAGTACAATGGATGTAATCTTATGATTGGAGCCGAGATCCAACGTCAGTGAGCTTGGATTGCTGCCTCCTTCCCAGTACGAATTGATATTGTTATCGTTAGCATTTGCAGCTACAAAGGATAAAGTGCTGGACGATGCAGTAATCGACTTGCCGATGGCGATGTTGCTTCCCTCTGTAGGGATGATTGGGGGATCCACAGGATCGGGGCCAGGTAGCGTTGGTCCCTCACTGCCTGGGCCGTAAATTTCAAATGTCGACAGTTGAGCTGCCGGCCACTCGGAATTGCCCGT
Organism: Paenibacillus taichungensis; assembly: GCF_050994985.1. NCBI lineage: Bacteria > Bacillati > Bacillota > Bacilli > Caryophanales > Paenibacillaceae > Paenibacillus > Paenibacillus taichungensis. The sequence continues at coordinate 2,877,787 of NZ_CP194720.1, forward strand.
TACGCTTAAGCGAACGAACCTTGTCTCGACAGCAGGAAAATCGATGGTCACCGAGTTCTCCCCAACTGATGGATTAAATACATAATCCGCAGAACCTACGATATCTGTGAACGATGAACCGTTCGTGCTGCCTTGCACGGTTATCGTTTGGGTTCTCTTTTCCCACAATGTCGGAATCTTCAATACAATTTGGTCAATGTTGGTGTTGGCGTCAAGATCCACTTGAATCCATTGGGGGAACTCACTATTGGTACTTTCCCAATAAGTTGCTTGGTTATTGTCAATCACATTGGTCGGGCTGTATGTTTGGTTGTACCCGCTCGCGGTAACCTGTTTGCCCTGTGCCAGATCCGGTCTTTCGGCTGCTGATACAGGAGATGGAAATCCGACAGTCAGGAATACGTTCGAGATCAGCATCGTTAATACGAGTGACCACACAATGTACTTGTTGCGCAAATTCAATTCCTCCTCAGGTTATTAGCAAAATGGATTTTCAAAGAAAATGGACGGTTGATCTGCCTAATTCTTTCGCTGCGCCGATCATCACCCCCTTATCAAAGTACAAAACAAAAAAATAGAAAACTCATACAACAACATGTTACACGACAGTATTGCGTGGTCGCTACTTAACTTGAGGAGTTTCTTGGATAAACTGATTTGATTTTCTGCTTGGATTTGTCATCTCTGGAACAGATTAAGTATAAACCGCTTCCAATTCTCCTTATCGGACCCCTAGAGACGGTATTCGGACTTCTGATGTTCCTTTTTGGATGTTTACGAGCAGCCTTAAGGCTTGCGAACAGAAAATACATCGTTATCCAGACTTTCATATGTGCATTTCGGACTTTTGAACCAAAAGAGGGAAATATTTATATTTTTTCAAGAGATGGATTTATACTAATCCTTTCGTGTTTGTTCTGGATCTGATGACCAGCTTCTTTCAAACAACAAAAAGCACGGATTGATCCACTTAGGGTCAATGCTTGCTTTTTATTAAATTCATGCAGTGGAATACTTAATTTTGGACACACGACCTAGTTCAGGCCAAAGCCACAAACGAGCATAAAGCCTAGAATGGACAACACAATAGAGCCCAGCAATCCTGCCAAAAAAGGTTTCTTGCCCAGACGACGGAAGGTTGCAATATCCACACCCAACCCCAATCCAGCCATCGCCATCGCGAGCAGCATATAGGACAGAACCAGAAGTCCCGAGATCATCTCTTGCGGAATAATACCCAACGTGTTTAACCCACTCATAGCCAGAAAACCGAAAATGAACCAGGGTACTGGCAATTCACGCCACCGGATTCCTTTAGATGATTTTTGCTCTCCCCCGCGCGCTTGTCGTCCACTCCACAAGCCAATGATCAGGGCAATGGGCACCAACATAGCGACCCTAGTTAGCTTCACGATGACTGCCATATCCAGTGCTGTTTGCCCTCCAGGTGCAGCCCCAGCGATGACGTGTGCCACTTCATGCAGTGTAGCGCCTGTGAATAGGCCATATCCATTCACACTTAAACCCAACACCGGGTATAGCAATGTATAGGCTAAAGTGAAAATTGTGCCGAGTATCGCCACTGTGGCCGCACCTACTGCCGTTTCTTCATCTTTGGCCTTGATCTGTGGCGCAATCGCGACCACTGCCGCTGCACCGCAGATGGCTGTTCCACAAGCAGTCAGCAGCCCTATTCGTTTGTCGATCTTTAACCACTTGCTCAGTCCGTAGACAACAAAAATCGTGACAACAACATTGATTGCCGCTAGCGCAACGACTTTGTATCCTGCATGGACAATATCCATAAGGTTCAGCTTCAAGCCCAGCAGGATGATGCCAAACCGCAGCAATCGTTTTCCCGAAAAGGATATCCCTGATTGCGCGGTCAGCGGAACGCCACGCACCGCCCGGTACAAGATGCCAAGCAGAATTGCAATAACGAGTTGACCCATGATATTTAAAAGCGGCAGATAACCCAGCAGCTTGGCGATAAACGAGAGCAGTAAAGTCAGTCCGATCCCCTGCAGAAATCCCCTGTTCCTAACACCTTTTATGTTTTTAACGAATCTCAATTGTGTCTGTAAAATCATAGCTCTACACTTCCTTATGGGATAAAGTATATCCTCACTATAGAAGCAGACAGGAAGGAAGTGAAATATGAATCTGCGATCCTAATCATTATAAAAACTTATGATTAGTTAGGTATCTTATGCTAAAATGAGCTCAATAGGCTTATAACTATAAAAAAACACTATTCAAATGAGGAATTCTAATGATAACTGATGCCTTAAAAGTCTTCGTTACCGTTGTAGAACAAAGCCATTTCTCCAAGGCTGCAGAACTGCTGAACCTGTCCCAACCGGGGGTGAGCCTGCATATCAAAAATTTGGAGAATGAGCTGGGAGCCAAGCTGCTGCATCGTTCTCCAAAGCAAGTGTCCCTGACTGAAGCGGGGGCAATCCTCTACAGACATGCCAAAGTCATTCAGTCCCGCTACGATGAAGCGCGGCAGGAGATTCAGATGCTGCGGGATGAAGTGACTGGAAGCATTCAGATCGGGGCAAGCTTCACCATCGGTGAATATATTTTGCCTAAGAAGCTGGCAGAATTCGCATCACAGTATCCTCAGGTCAACATTCAGGTTACGATTGGCAATACCCAGGAGATTCTGTCTGCGGTTAGGGGAAATCAGCTGGATATCGGATTTGTGGAGGGTGAAGCGCAAGCCTCGGCAGACCTTGACGTTATCCCTTACATGAAGGATGAGATGATCGTAGTAGCTCCTTCCGGTCACCCCCTTTCCGGTTCCGTCGTGGTAGAGCAGAACTTGCTTCAGGATCAGGTCTGGGTTCTTCGTGAGTTGGGTTCGGGAACACGCGCGTTTAGTGATCATTTTATGGAACAGACTACGATTCGCCCTAAGCGGTCTTATGTCTTCACTAGCAGTCAGGGTGTGAAGGAAGCTGTTGCTGCGGGACTCGGAATTGCAATGGTATCCAGATGGATTGTTCATAAGGAGCTGGCAATCGGGGAAGTTGAAGAACTGCGAATCAGACAACTGCATCTGGAACGCAGCTTCTCCATCATTCGTCTCATCGAGCATTCACATTCCATGGCGCTTGACGTTTTCTTGCAAAAGCTTCTTTTCGTCAAAAAAGAGGGTTGAAGGCTATTTGCCTTCAACCCTCTTTCCAACTACACAAGCAGATACATTCTTGCTTCATAAGGCCTCAGTTCATTCTCTGAGTGGACGTCCGCATAGTTACTAATTAATAATGTTTTATCCTCTCTAAACTGCTCAGGAATATCAAACGTAACTGTATTGCCATAGAAGTTGCACAGGACTAACAATTTGGTATCACCAAGTGTTCGTGTGTAAGCGAAGAGGTTGGTGTCTTCCGGATACAACAGTTCATAATCCCCATAGATGATCACTTCATGCTCTTTTCGCAGCTGAATCAGAGTTTTATAGTAATGGTAAATGGAATGCGGATCATTGATAGATTCTTCCGCATTAATCTCCGTGTAGTTCGGATTCACCAAAATCCATGGTTTTCCATCTGTAAAACCCGCATTTTCGGAAGCATCCCATTGCATCGGTGTACGTGCGTTATCACGACCTTTGGCATAAATGGATTCCATCACTTCTACCTCAGGATACCCATTCTCGACCCGTTCCTTATACAGATTCAGCAGCTCAATATCACGGTATTCCTCAATAGGGTAACGTACATTCGTCATGCCCAACTCTTCCCCCTGGTACACATACGGTGTACCTTGCATGCCATGGAGAAGAGTAGCCAGCATTTTGGCAGACTGCACACGATATTCCCCGTCATTTCCCCAACGGGACACGATCCGCGGAAGATCATGGTTATTCCAGAACAAACTGTTCCAGGCTTCGCCCTTCAGCTCGGTCTGCCATTTGGACAACACTTTCTTTAATTGAAGCAGATCCAGCGGCTGGAGATCCCACTTGCCTTTCCCCTCCTGCTCATCCAGACTAATATGTTCAAATTGGAAGACCATGGACAGCTCACTGCCATCCGGGTTGCTGTAAAGCTTGGCACTCTCAGGCGTTGCTCCCCAGGTTTCTCCGACGGTTAGCAGGTCACCCTTTTGGAATGTCTCTTTACTGAGTTCACGCATATATTGGTGCAGTTTCGGCCCATTGCCTGTAATTTTGAGGTCAGGCTGCTTGCCAATCAGATCGATAACATCCAGACGGAAACCACCTACGCCTTTATCCATCCACCATTGAATCATATCGTATATCTCCTGCCGTACCTTGGGGTTCTCCCAGTTCAGATCCGGTTGTTTCACAGAGAAAAGATGCAAATAATACTGTCCCAGCTCGGGAACCCATTCCCAGGCTGATCCACCAAACGTTGAACCTAAATCGTTGGGCGACGTTCCCTCCACACCATCTCTCCACACATAATAATCGTGGTACGGATTATCCTTGCTTTTCCGCGCTTCCTTGAACCAGGGGTGCTCGTCGGATGAGTGGTTAAGCACCAGATCCATGATAATTCGGATGTCCCGCTTGCCTGCCTCCTGAATCAGCAATTCCATATCTTCAAGCGAACCAAACATCGGATCAATATCCTGGTAATCCGAAATGTCATACCCGTTGTCGTCTTGCGGAGACTTGCACACCGGTGACAGCCAGATCGCACCGATGCCAAGATCCTTCAAATAATCGAGTCGGGATAATATGCCTTTCAGATCCCCGATGCCATCACCGTTGCTGTCTTGAAAGCTGCGTGGATAAATTTGATATACGACCATTTCTTTCCACCAATTTTTATTTTCCATAACGCATCACCCTTCTCTTGAACCGGATTCTGCTCATCCGAACTCCGTTCCATCCACCATTATTCTTTTACCGACCCCACCACAATTCCGGTTACAAAGTATTTTTGCAGCAGCGGGTAGATCAGCAGCAGCGGAATGACAGCCACGACGATTTTGGCTGCATTCAGATTTTTGTTCGAAATCTCAGTCAGATTGCTGAGCTGTGCCGAGTTTGTGCCGGATTGAAGAAGCTCGGCGATATTCACATTCAGCGACTGAATATAGGTCATCAGCGGATAATTGCTCACTTTGGTCATATAGATCAATCCACTAAAGAAATCATTCCACGTGCCCACGATACTGAACAGGGATACGGTCGCCAGTGCAGGAATTGACACGGGCACATACACTTTGAACAGGACCTGCAATGCATTTGCCCCGTCGATGAAAGCAGCTTCTTCGAGTGCTTTCGGTACTGCCGCGAAGAAATTCATCACAAGGATGACACTGAATATCGGAACAGCACCTGGCAGTACAAGCGACCATATCGTATTGAGCATATCCAGGTTTTTGATCAACAGATAACTGGGGATCATGCCTCCGCTGAATAGCATGGCAAAAATCATGATATTCATATATATATTTCTGCCCTTAAACTCCCTTTTCGATTTGGACAGCGGATAAGCCATCAAAACAATAAGAATCATGTTAAGCACAAGGGATAGAGCGACACGTAGAACGGAAATGCCAAAGGATCGCCAGAACTGTGCATCATCAATAATTTTCGAATAAGCGGCTGTTGTAAACTTAACAGGTAACAGACCTACGGCATTGGCCGACACGGCCTCGCTGCTGCTGAATGAAATCGCAACGATATTCCATAATGGAAGGAGGCAGATCAAAGCCAGCAATATAACGATGGCGTAGATGACAAACCGGCCCATTCGGTCTTTCAGGCTTGCGGAATAAGACACCAGTTTCGCCTCCTTAGAATATTTTTCTGTCGGTGTATTTTTTCGCCAATTCATTGGCGGATAATAATAGAACAATACCGATCACTGACTTAAACAACCCAACAGCCGTACCGAAACTATACTGTCTGCCAACGAGACCAATCCGGTATACATAGGTATCCAAAATATCGCCCGACTCATAGACAACCGGGTTATACAGATTGTAGATCTGATCGAAGCCTGCGCTTAAAATATTGGTCAGACTCATGACCCCCATGAGCAGAATAATAGGCAGCATGCCCGGCAACGTAATATGCCACACTTTTCTCCACCAGCTCGCTCCATCCATACCCGCCGCTTCATATAGACCGGGATCAATGGAGGTAATTGCAGCCAAATAAACGATGGAGCTATAACCGAATTCCTTCCATACGTCCGTCCCGATAATCAGCGGCTGGAACCAGGTGTTGCTTCCGAGAAAATTAATATTTTCCAAGCCGAAAAAGGCTAAAATCTGATTTACGCTTCCATCCAGGCTGAACATGTTAACAACCACGGAGGCCAGAACGACCCAAGACAAAAAGTGAGGCAGATAGACAATGGTCTGCACGGATTTTTTAACAAATTTAAAGCGGATTTCGTTTAATAAAATGGAAAAAATGATGGCCATCAGGGTGCCGAGCAGAATCTTGGCAATGGCAATCACCAACGTATTGCTAATTACCTGGCCGATATCCGGCAGCTTGAACATATAAATAAAATGCTTGAGCCCCACAAACTCGGAACCAAACATACCTTTGGCTGGTACGTAATCCTGAAACGCCGTAATGACACCCACCATGGGAATGTAGCTGAATACCAGCAAAAATAAAATGCCTGGCAGCATCATCATATGATACATGGCACCTGTGCCCAAGCGGTTTCTTGCTTTATATTTTTCCTGCTTCATGGATGAACCCCTTCCTTGAAGAAAGGCTGCTTAGCGCAGCCTGTCCGCAGTATTCGCTTCATTATTTTGGAGATGAGGTCTCGGCTTCGATCTCCTGGATTACTTGGTCGCCGCCTTGTTTCTTCCAATTGCTGACGAATGTTTCGAAGTAATCCAGCGGTTCCGCACCCGTTATGATTTTGATGAAAGATTCCTGCTCCATTTTGGTCAGATTAGCCCACGTCTGTTTCATGCTTGGTGTAGTTCCGGAGAATGCTGGCGTCATCCAGTTGAATTTGCCTTCCTGTGTCAACTTGTCGATCAGCCCTACTCCGTTCATACGGGAGTGATACTTCGACCAAGCGGTCAGATCATCCGTATCCTGATCTTTCAGGTACGTTTGGATACTGCCAATATTGTTCTTCGATTCCGTTGTACGGACCTCATCCAAACTGATCTCGCCTTTGATTCCACGAACAACGTCGGAGTAATCATCCAGCAATGATGTTGCCGAGTTAACTTCAATATTAAAAGGTCTGGTTGAACCGTCTACGCCGCTTTCCAGATACTTGGCCGCTTCCGGCATGGACGTTGCCACATCCTTGTCATTGGCCAGTTTATCGTAGAACAGGTTAACAATTTTGATCGCGAGTTCCGGGTGTTCATACCCTTTTCTCACAACGATAAACTGACCGGATGGATTGGCGTGTGCCACGTTTACCTTACCGTCTGCATCCTCCAGCGTGTAAGCCGTGAATTTTGCATGTTTATCCATCTGTTTCACACTGCTAAGTCCCCAGTCTGGAATGTGCCACGGTCCAAAAGCAATTCCGCTCTGACCATTGGTGTACAGTGCAGTGATATCGTCAAATGTACGGGTTCCAAATTGCGGGTCAATGATACCTCTCTTGAACCAGTCGGCCATAACGCCCAGCATCTGCTTGGTTTCCTCTGTAGTCGAACCGTAAACGATGCTGCCGTCTTCACCCTTCATCCAATATTGAGGATACGCGCCTTCGGTTGAAGCAACACCCAGCATGGTATAGGCAGAACCGTTATAGTCCGTCGTATTCAAGGTGTTTACAAAAGGAATGCCCACCGGTTTCCCAGTTTGCCCAGGATCTTTTTTCAGGAACTCTTCTGCTGTTTTCTCTACATCTTCCAGCTTGATGGCACCGTCTCCGTCAGCATCGAGTTTGATTCCCAGCACATCCAGCCAATCCTGACGAACCCAAACCATAGTTGGTGCGGAGTCCAGAGAGGTCGCTGGAAGGCCCATCAGTCGGCCATCAATCGTGGCATTGTCCAGTGCACGGCCATCGTAGGAGTCATAAATTTGCTTGATATTATCGGTGGCATATTGTTTGTATACTTCCGTTAGATCTTCAATTAGATCATTATCAACCAGTTCTTTAAGTTCATCCTTGGAATCGACACGCATCATATCGGGCAGTTCCCCGGAAGCGATTGCAAGAGAGACCTGACGACTGTAATCTTCACCATTAGCCTCAAATTGGTCCTTAATTTGTGCGTTAAACGATTCTTTAACCAGACGGGTATACGCATTGTTCTCATATGTATCACCAGCCGGTAATTTCGGGTTCGCCGTCGTAACACGCCCCATCGTTACCGTCACTTCGTCTTTATAAGCACTGAACGGATCTCCAGGCGTTACCTCATATTGGCCTGCATCCTCAGCAGTCGGCGGATTCGAAGATCCCCCACAGGCTGCAAGGACGGAAACCATCAATGCGGACATGGACAGCACTGCCAGTCGTTTCGTCAACAGTTTGCTTTTTATTGACCAATTATTTCTCATCAAATTCAACTCCCCTTCGTTCTGATTATTTCTCTATCATGTTGTTTGCGCTTTCATTATAAAACTTAGAGAAGCTTCATCGAGATAGGGATTAAACGCTAGTTTGGATAGAGAAATGTATACAGTTTTCACTCGGATCAACGAACAACATGGAGGTTGTGAACATTTATCTCACCTACTGACTTACATTTGTCTATCCTCGTTAATAAGTGAGGGTAGCACAGCAAGTGTGGCACAAAGAAAAACCGGCAAACTCCCTAAACAGGAGTCTACCGGCTATGAATGATCGAATTGAGTTAAACGTGGGGATTCTTTGAGATATGTTAGCAATTCAGCGTTGATTCTGTGGAGGAGTCACTTCGGCAGTCACTTGGTCGCCTCCCTGTTCTTTCCACTCTTGTACGAATTGATCGAATGAATCGATCGGTGCAGCGCCCAAGATTATTTTCAAAAACGTATCATGTTCCAGCTTGGACAGTCTGCTCCATGACCTCTCGATTGCTGGCGTACGTTTGTAGGTGATGCTTCGGACTTTACGAATATTCGGATCAAAGAAGTTTCTTCCACCGACGAGCAATGAATAACCACGCATAAAGTTCTCGCTCTGCTGATCCCAATACGCAATGCCCGGTTGATCATAAGGCTTTAGCTTGGTTTGTTTGATCGTCGAAACCGTATTTTCCAGCAGCTTATATTCGGACTTGTCCTTGAAATCGGCTGGGGTTTTGGTTCCGGCCAGAATCTCCTGCACGGCTTTGGATTCGAATCGTGCTTCATCTGCCGGAGCAAAGAAATTGCGACTGAGCATAAAACTCGTCCCATACTTGAACTCATCACGGAGGTACAGATTGTTGATCTTAATAATCGCTTCGGGATGCGCATACCCTTTTCTTACCACCAGGAAAGAACTGGAGGGATTATCCACCTTCACACGAAATGCTCCGTTTGCATCCAGCGGGAGCGCGTAAGCCTGCCAGTTTGCCTTGGAATCTTTCAGCCAAGCGCTTGGAAGCGGCCAGTATCCTGCAAAGAAACCTTGAAAGAACATCCCTGCCTGTCCGCTAATGACAGTTTCCTCGGGTTCTTTGCGAATGCCCAGATCGGGATCAAGGAGACCTTTGGCATACATATCACGAAGTTTAACCAAAGCGTTCCTTGTCTCTGGTAGAATCGAACCGTATACAGGTTTTCCATCTTTTTCGAGCCAATATCCGGGGAAAGCTCCATAAGCCGCGAAGATCGGTGTTAGATCAAAGGCAAAAGCGCTGTTGTTGAAATCGTTAAACAGACTTGTGCTTGAGGCAAGCCCGATCGTATCCCGTTTTCCGTTCCCGTCCGGGTCCCGCTCCACAAAGGCCTTCGCGATAGCTTCCAATTCGTCCACTGTTTTCGGTGGTTTTAATCCAAGACGATCCAGCCAGTCCTGCCTGATCCAGAGCATACTGAAGTCCTCCGCCGTCACGGACGGAACAGCCATCATTTTCCCTTCAAAGGTCACTTGTTCCAGAGCCAATCCATTGGTACTATCGATAATTTTCTTCATCTCAGGTGAAGCGCTGCTTGCATATGCCTTGGTCAGATCTTCAATTTCTCCCGCTTTGACCATCTCATTCAACTGAACTTGATTAACGATCATCGCATCTGGCAAATCATTGCTGGCAATAGCCAAATCAATTTTCTGTCCAAAATTCTCCTTGGATACCTGCCACATGACCTCAACATCAATGTTGAGGTTTTGCTTAATCATCGTTTTCCACATATTCTTTTCTAATGTCTCTCCTTCGGAGAGATCCGTACCTGTGGGGTCAACCACATATCCCAACCGGATGGAAACGGGATGTTCATATTTACCGAATGGCTCGGTGGCAGCTGTGTCAGGAGCGGTTGTCGTTGGACCAATTGGCGATTCCCGAAAGTATGAAATACTGAAAAATACGATCCCTGCAATCAAGCTGACGACAACAACACACACAGCCATCTTCTTGATCATTGCTTTCCCTTCTTTCACCGGATTGTCAGTCGGTTGTGTGGAGCGTACACTATTTGTCCGCTCTGCCTAATTGTCGATATTCACTAGGCAGCACGCCTGTCAGTTCGCGAAAGATTCGGCTGAAATATTTCTCATCCGTATAACCCACCCGCTCTGCAATCCAGAAAATCGTGTTGTTTGTGTTCAATAAATACTCTTTAGACTTCTCCATTCGTATATATCGGGAATAATCATTAAAGGTTTTTCCCATGATGTCCTTGAAGCATTGGCTGAAATAGCTTCTGCTAATATTGAGTTGCTGGGACAGCCCTGAAGCTGTAAATGCCTGATCCAGATCATTCTGCATAATCATCACGGCTTTTTTCACTCCATCTATCATTTCCTGAGAATAAGAAACCTGTTCATCCGCCTTTCGAATACTCTCAGAGGTCAGCTTGATCCACTGTTCCACCTCGTACCAGGATTGAAAGGAATGGATCATTGAGATTCTGCCCAGTGTAGTCTGTGCGAAAAGATGGTTCCACTCCATGACCAGGGAGTACAGTAATCCCATCAGCTGCCCTTTTTGCAGCCTTAGAGATCTAAACTCTTCAACAAGCTGGTTATAATAATTATCATTATGCGTCCACGGAGATAGAAACCAACTTCGTTTAATACGATCCATGTCCTCATCCCGAGGTTCTATTGGAGCTTTATCCTCTTCATTCATGGAAACGGCAATAACCGGATCTTGGGGTTCATACGCATAAAATAAGGACGATTCTGTATAGTTTATAATCCAGTTTTGAATTTGCGACCATGTCCGTTCCTGTACATCAGACAACACCAGTAGCGCACCTTGAGGAACTTGATTCAAATATCCCTTCAATCTATCAAATAGCTGATCCTCTTCACCCTGAGGTACCGCCCACATCCAGCTGTTCCGTTCCACTTCAAATTGGAGCTCATCTGTACCGGATTCGAGTCCAATGGGCCAGATCTGACCAGATTTTCGGTCCAGTGAAACAAGTGCATACACTTTACGATAATGGACGTTAGTTTCACCTAGCTGCGGCAGCTTTCGTCTTGTATTCGTGAGCTCACCAATCCGGGTATGTATTCGATTCAGTACATGTTCGAATTGTTCCTTCTCAAGCTGAACTTTGGCTATATAGTCGATCGCTCCCAGCCGAAGCGCTTCCTGGATATAATCAAAATCCTGATGAAGAGTAAGCACGACAATATGAAGTTCCGGGTATAGCTGCCTTGCAGCGCGCATCAGTTCAATGCCTGACATCACGGGCATCGCAAGATCCGTTAGCATCAGATCAACCGAGTTGGATTCCAGAAAATCCAGCGCCTTAGCCCCGTTACTTGCTTCTCCAACAACCTCCATGCCGAACTCGTTCCATGGCATTGCGGAGCTTATTCCTTTTCGCACCAATTTATCATCATCCACAATCAATACCTTAATCATGCCGAGATATCTTCTCCTTTGATCGGAAGTATAAGTAATATGCTTGTGCCAGTTCCCAGTTCACTCTCAATCACCAGTTGAGCTTGATCCCCGTATTGTGCTTGTAACATGCGGTGAACATAATTGAGCCCGATGCCCATCCCTACTTTTTGATGATCTGCTACACGATTGTTCAGAAGTCTTTCAATCGCTTCCTCCGTCATGCCAGCTCCATTATCCTGAATCATAATGTTCAGCGTTTCTTTGCGTGTCACTTCAATTTGAATAAAACCTTCGTCGCTCAGTCCATGGTAAAGTGAATTTTCTACCAGTGGCTGTAGAATAAAACGAGGTACAGGTATTTGAAGCACTTGTTCATCAGCCGAAATACGCACATCAAATTCAAAATCATAGCGAATTTGCTGCAGGATCAAGTACTGTCTAAGCGCGTCAATTTCCTCTTCCATCGTGGAAACCTGTCCTAATTTACCCAAATTGTAATACAACAGCTTATTCAGGGACTGCACCAGCTTGTCGATCTCCCCTTGTCCATTCATTACTGCCAGCCAGTGGACCGTATCCAGCGTATTCATCAAAAAATGAGGATTGATCTGGTACAGCAGCTTCTCTACTTCAAGGTCTGCACGAATTTTCTCTTTCTGCTGCACCTCTTTAAAGAGGTCACCGATTTGATGCTGCATATTCGAGAATTCGCCTAACAGAAAATCAAATTCCGGAATCTGCGTGCGGGTCTGGTTACCAGTTGTTTGAGGATTTTGAGACATGCCGTTGATCTCCGAGTGGAACAGACCGAGAGGTTTATAAACCATCTTCCACAGCAGCCAAGCCAGAAATACCGTAAAGCCCAGGAAAAATAAAGCGACCAGCAATATTTGAAGCAACCACTGGTTTTTTTCTTGTTGATACTTAGCCTGCGAGATCACCGACACAACGCTCCAGTTCTGAGTGGACCCCTGTCTGAACCAATGATAATCGCGAGCTATTCCGTCGGATGCTGCACCATTCGATAAGCTGGAGAAATTCTCCCCGACTTTCATCGCTTCCGGAATCTCACTATACACAATATTCCCCTCTCCATCGAGGATCAAGTGGGATAAATCTCCTTTGTACTGATTGTAACCCAATATATCCTGTGCAAGGTGAAAACCGGATTCAACGTAAATATACACATCGTCCCTCTGGGGTAATTTTACCTTCCGCATGGCGGATAAGACGAGCTGATCATCAAACCGGTTCATACTGACATGAGGACCATAGTAGGTAATCCCATATGCTTTGGAGAGTACAGGCAAAGATTCGGGTGCAAAACGATCCTTTATGGGAAAATTCCCAAACTGTGTGGAGCCATCCTTCTGAAAATAATACAATGTCAAACCTATATTCGGGTTGGTAAACGTTACGACATTTAATTCGCTCTTTAGTTCATCCCGAGTTTCAATCAATTCAAATATATTGGAGGATGGCTTCAACACCTCATCCAACTTTTTGCCTAATGTTCCACTGTAGGATAATTGCTGAGTAACATGATTCAGGTTGGTGATCGAATTCTCCAGTGAGGAAGTCACCTGCTGTAAATTGCTCCGAATGCCATCATCGATCTTGTTCGCAAAAATGGAATCAATGGTGTAATAGGAAATCGCAACTATACTAATGAAGGGAATAAACGCACTGAGAAAAAACAGCAAAAAGATTCTTTTTTTAAGTGTCATTCCAACCTATTCTCCTTAACTTCATCCATTCTATGTTGAATGCATAACTCCATAAGTATAGATTGATAATTCAATATGTCAAACGCTTTCAAATTGTGATCATGACAAAAAGACCCTGCCAGCGTAATGCCAGCAGAGTTGTTATTATGCTAAAGGAATTAAACCAGGAAAGCTTTAGAGATGATGACCAACAAGATGAACAGAACAAGGATTGCGCCGATGGATGTGAAACCACCGTATCCACCAAGACCTCCAACATTTCCATATCCTACTTCACTCATGTAATCTCCTCCTCTTTTGTGTTATGTCATAAGGTATTCAACTCTTTGTGTATTGACAAGGCTTTTGAGGCAATCATCAAAAAAAGGGCTCTATCCGCTTATGCAGCAGACAGAAACCCCATCATCATACTGATCATTGTCTTATGCACTTACTTCAGTTTCATTAAAGAATTCAAGTGCAGAATAGTACCATTTAGGTTTAGGCTGTAACTCCCCATCCACATAGACATCAACTTGCTCGTTATAAAACGACATCAATCCAGCAATCTTTGGGATTTCGGGGATTGGATTTAGATAGCTCCACACGATATTCTCATAGGTCTGTCCATTGAGGACAGCCGTCCAGTAGGATGCATCCCCTTTATAAGGGCAGGATGTCTGCTTGTCATTTGCGGTAAGCACATTCTGATCCACGTCTTCCATCGGAAGATAATAGCGAACGGGGACGCCCGTTTCAAATACGATCACCGGGCGGCGGCTATCTGCAAGCTTGATTCCATCTAGAACGATCTGAACATGCCGGGAACTATGGATCGCATCAACTCGCTTGTATGGGTCACGTGGATGAACAAAGATCTGCTCTTCTTCTTCATACCAAGCGTCCACCTTGTCCCAATAAAAAGCCACAAAACCTTTGATCGATTCGATATCCTTAAGTGGATTCTCATAACCCCAAACTGCATTTTCAGAAATACGTTCACCAACTTGAATGGTCCAGTAAGAGGCGTCCCCTTTAATAGGGCAGTGGGTCTGTAACTCGGTCTTCACCAGAAATTGCTGCATCACATCTTCTAGTGGGAAATAATAAACCGGTAGCTTGCCGCGCTCATGAAGTGTAATAACCCGTGTGCTGTCCGCAATAATCTCACCCGCAAACGTGACGTGAACCCGACGCGGGTTTAGATCTGCCTTCAACATCAGTTTATCTTCCTGACGCAGAGAACAGGCAATAGATGAATTCAGATGATTTACCATTTCACATTATCCCCTTTCTATATTGCGGTAAGGAAGGCGATCATCAGCAGATAGGGACCACCTTACCCCATCTACATAGAGCGCATCTACAGACTCATGATAAAAGCACAACAGTCCTTCAACTTCATGAACTTCCGGTAATGGGCTCTTATAGCTCCAAACAAGATCATTGTATTCTCTTCCATTCACTGAAGCTGTCCAATAGCTGGCTACTCCTTTATAAGGGCAACGTGTGGTTAAATCTACGGGCTTCAACAAATCCAGACGCACATCCTCCTGATGAAGATAATAACGCGGGGTCAATCCTGTCTCATAGAGAATCACAGGTCGCTTGCTATTAGCAACAATTACTCCATCTAATTCGATTTGAACATGACGTGAGGCCGGAATTGCATCCACCCTGGAATACGGGTCCCGTGCATGAACAAATATTTCTTCCTCTTCCTCATACCAGGCATCTACTTTGTTCCATGAAAAAGAATAATGATCTTGCAAATATACCGCTTCTTGATGCGCACCCGAATAGCTCCATACCGCATTCTCTACCGTGTGCCCACCGCTGCTGATATGCCAAAACAATTGATTTCCTTTATTCGGATCATTCACTTGCTTTTCCGAAGGTTTGAATACGTCAAGGTTCACATCTTTTTTCGGGAAATAATAAACGGGCAGTCTACCTGTTTCGGTAACGATGAGAACTTGCTTGCTATCTGCGATAAACCGTCCATCAAATTTTACGCGAATCCACTTCGGACAGACTTCCGCACGAATTTGCCACCCTTCTTGGGAATGGTCCCTTAAAGACCACTGGGGATCAACATGTGCCATTGTACGTCCTCCTCTTTTGATCATTATTTAGAGAATTCATTCATCTTCCCACGAACTGCCCTTAGCCATTTCCCTTCCTTAAGCAGAAGGTATGCACGCTCTATATCTATAGATTGATTACGATCTTCGGACAAAAAAGGAACCTCGGAACGCAACAGTTCATAACCTGCTCTTGTCCCTTCACCCAGAGTCATATCCCTACGCAGATCGATAGCTTGAGCAGCATGGAGCGCTTCAATCGCCAAAATATAAGTAACACGATCAACAATCTCTCTTGCCTTGCTTACCACGTAAGGAGAATTGGCAGCATGATCCTCCATGTCTCCCGCCAGTGAGAAATAGTCAGATGAAACGGGATTACTCAGATGACGAATTTCTGCATCCAGTGAGGTTGCTGTTTTCTGAACCGTGCAGAAGCCGACAGAGCGGCTCGGATCAGAAGTCAAGAAGCGGCTTAACCCTGTAAAGTCCGGGTCACCCAGCTTGATTATGCGATAGCATGAACTTTTGGATACATGATGCAGCGCACTTCCAAGCATCTCGAAACCTAGTGTCCATGTTATGGGATCATAATTAGCGCAGGATAAAATTCTCCGCTCTTCCGTCAGTACACAGGGATTATCGTCTGAACTGTTGAGATGAACTTCGAGCTGCTGGCGTGCATAGACATAAGCATCTCTTGCGGCGCCATGAATCTGGCATGCATCACGGAAGCTCAGCGGATCTTGCAGCGAATCTGGATTAAAATTATTCCAGAGTCCGCTGCCACGTAGACTACGCCGGACCATAGCCAGACTCTTTAACTGCCCGGGAAAAGGACGCTTGAGATGAACCGCTTCATCCAATGGACTAATATTACCCCGGATGGCTTCCAAAGACAGCGCGTATACAGAGTCTGCGGTATCCAGTAACTCTTCTATGTCGAAGAGCGTCAGTGCTCCGTTTCCGGCAGAAAGAGCATTGGAACTGACGATAGCCAGACCGTCCTTGGGACCAAGGCGCAGGGGTTCTAAACCCACTGCCATTAATGCATCGCTCGCTGGTATACGATTGCCCGCCATGTTCACTTCACCTTCACCAATCATGGCCAGGCCGATATGCGATATCGAGGTAATATCCGCCGCACCCACAGATCCGCGAAGCGGGAGAACCGGGTGAATACCCATATTGAGAAAATCTGCGTAACGTTTGGCAATATCGGGCTGAGCGCCAGTTGCTCCAGCAAGTAAGCTATTGAGACGGGCAAGCATCACCGCACGAACGACATCTTCTGTGGCCTCCGGCTTCACCCCAGCACTGTGAGATAACAACAAATTCCGGTTATAGTCTTCAAAATAATCATCTCCGATAACCTTGTCCTTATTCCAGCCTACACCACGATTCAGTCCATAGACAGGAACGCCTTCTGCAGCTAATTCATAAATTACTCTTCGTGCCGTAACTAGTCGTTCCCAGGCTTCATCGGCAATCACCACCGATCTCCGCGAACGAGCTATACTCTCCACATCCTCAATGGTCAAGCGGCTTCCGTCCAATACAATTTGGTTAGAGCTGAGCGAGAGAGTGCTCTCCTCAAGCATAGATTGTTTTCTCCTTGTCAAAAGCATAACTCTGTAAATCGATGCCCAGCATTTCTTCTACCTCTGGATATACACTGGGGTCCTTTACACTAGAGCTCAGTGGCACCTTGGATTTATCAATGGCGAAGACAGCTACTTCCATCCCCTCTTCAACATCTCCCACACTCACAGGCAGACCATTCTTCAGGTCAAACGTAGTAATTACGTCCGGAAAGGTGGTCAGACGTGTACCTTCATTGTCCTCGACAGCCATATATTCATTCATCACATGAAGTGTAAGCCTACTGTTGGGGATGGATACTTCGATCGTACCCACATCGAAAGCACCTGAATAACGAACATTTTTTGTTGTCACCGTCCCTCTACCGAGGATTCTTCCATTGGTTTTGTGTACCACGGCCTCTAGCACCGCTTCCGGTCCATCTGGCTCTGCCTTCTGAATGACACGACCCAACTCAATCGCTATCGAGATGCCACCCATCGCAGCATGCTTCTTAATATGTTTGATCGGGAGCGGGTGTCGTGCGGCAGCAATAAACCCACCCGCCATGTCCGAAGCAGTACGCAGTATATTGGAGGTCCGTGCCGGAGTTCCCTTAACCACAAGTTCCATGTAGCTGCCAATCTCTGGTTTGCCGCCAGCCACTGCTTGTATCGTCTCGTAATCAATAGAAGACGCGAGGCCAAGTGAGCCCATCTTGCCAGTTGGGTGTGCGCGGATATCTCCAGTGGCATCAATAACAGCAAGACCTAGGGCTGCTGCCGGCAGCCAACCGTTAATGGTGCTGGACATGCCATTCTGCGGAGTCATGACCCCGGCTATTTTGCCATCATAGTTTTCAATGATTAGCTGAACAGCCTTAATGTAGTCCTTCCCAAGCATTTGCCAGTCTCGTCCGGCAGGTGCACCGATTGCGGTACAGGTCAATATAATGGCGTCATCTGGCAGTTCATCTACCGACAGGAGCTTCGGTCGTCCGATGCTCAGGGCCGCGTGTCCAATCTCCAGTCCATGATCCACCCAGCCTCCCCCGCCGCTGGCAAATACAGAGCCACCTTTGACAGCAGCATTTACATCATCTCTTGTTAATTCCCGCATAAAATCTCCTCCTGATTGAAATTTCGTTGTAGCATTTCCCGTTGTTATTTCACAGTGGATGAAATGGTTTCATATTGATGGGTATCAATTCGGGCAATCCCCTTGGTTTGAACTTCGGCCAACGATTGCTCGTAACCGGCATCCGCATAACGGAGTACGCCAAGACCAGTATCATTGTCAAGCGCTGTACGAAGACGTGCATCACTTGCCTCTGACCCATCGGCTACAATGGTGACTCCCGCACTTGTCATATAACCGGAATAGCCCCCTCCGCCAGAATGAATCGCCACCAGATCAGCCATGGAAGAACAATTGAGCATGGCATTCAACAACGGCCAGTCGGAAATCGCATCGCTTCCGTCTTTCATCCGTTCGGTCATAATGTTGGGATGAGCCATAGCAGCTGCATCCAGATGATCCCGGGAGAAGGCGACTGGTCCTGCAAGTTTTCCTTCTCGTACCAATTGGTTAACCGCCAGTGCCAGCTTGCTGCGGTCTTTATGCCCAAACCAGCCTATACGGGCCGGCAATCCCTCAAACGGCACATACGTATTCGCGAGTTTGATCCAATTAGACACGATGTCATTATCACTAAATTCTTTCAGTATATAATCGTCAATGATTCGTATATCTTCTGCCTCTCCACTAAGAGCGATCCAGCGGAAAGGACCGATAGCCCGCGCAAAAAGAGGACGAAGAAAAGCTTCCGTAAATATATCAATCTCAAAAGCATTCGTAACTCCATATTGCACTGCCTGTGAACGGATATTGTTACCATTGTCAAAAACAACCGCGCCCCGTTGTTTGAATTCCAACATCGCCTTTACTTCATTCGCAATTGAAGCTCCGGCAGCGGCTTGAAGCTCCGTCGGATGTTCTCGTCGTGCCACACCAGCGGTTTCAGGTGAATATCCGCTTGGAATATAACCGTATAACAAATCATGTGCAGATGTTTGGTCAGTCACAATATCCGGCTGGACACCTCTCCGAAGCAGCTCAGGATAAACATCCGCAGCATTTCCGAGCAGTCCAACGGACAGGCTTGTGCCAGTGTCTACAGCTTCATTAATCCATAGCAATGCCTCATCCAGGCTATCAGTCTTTCGCTGTAAATAACCGGAAGCGATTCGTTTGTCTATTCTCTCCTCCGCAACTTCTACACAAAGGATTGCCGCATTAGCCATATAACCTGCTAAAGGCTGCGCGCCCCCCATACCTCCCAAGCCAGCTGTTAGAATGAAACGTCCTCGCAAATCGCCGCCGAAGTGCAGCCTAGCGATACTTTGGAAGATTTCATAGGTTCCCTGTATGACACCCTGTGATCCGATGTATTGCCAAGCAGCCGCAGTAAGGCCGCCCCAAATGATCAGACCTTTATCTTGCAACTCATAGAAATTCTCGCTGGTTGCCCATCGGCCGACCAGATTGCAGTTAGCCATTACGACAAGTGGTGCTTGCCGATGGGTTCTGAATACACCAATCGGTTTGCCTGACTGAATGACCAGTGTTTCGTCTTCCTCCAATTGCTTTAGGGTATCGACAATTGCCAGATAGGAAGGCCAGTTACGGGCTGCCTTTCCAAGGGAGGCATAGACGATCAGCTCCTTCTGGTTCTCACCGTTCTCAAGTACGTTCTCCAGCATGCGCAGCAACGCTTCCTGACGCCAGCCTTTGCACCGCAGCACTCCGCCTCGTTCAGCAACAATCCTTTTCACAGTCACTCCTCGCTTTCTTATCTTTCTGCCGTTCCTGAAGTAATCTTTTCTTGTGAATAGCGGTTCTCTGGCTTGCTGAGTCCAAAATGGTCCCTCAGTGTAGTGCCTTCATATTCTAGGCGCAACAAACCTCTGCGCTGAAGAATGGGTACTACCTCTGCTACAAAATCATCCAGAGCACCAGGCAGGTGAGTAAAGGCAATATTGAATCCATCCGCCGCACCATTGCTGAACCATTCTTCGATATGATCAGCAATCTGCTCGGGAGTTCCGGCAAAAGCCCGTTTGCTTACAATCCGTTTGGCAAGCTGAATCAGCGTCAAATCTTCTTCCTTGAGGATACGCCGGATACGTTGTAAACCACTTTTACTCTGGTTAAAGCCTTCTTCTTCAGGTAGAAAAGGCAGCGGTTCATCCTGCGGATAGCCGGAAACGTCTACCCCGATGTAATGTGATAGCAAGTCCAAAGCCAGTCGGTCTGGAGTAAGATTCTCGACAATAGCAAGCTGCTCTGCTGCCTCTTCCGCAGTAGCCCCAATAATGGGCATCAAGGCAGGCAATATCTTGATCTCATCGGGAGAACGGCCATATTTGGCAAGCCTTCCCTTGATGTCTTCATACAGCGCTTTCCCTTCTGCGAATGTGCCACCAGGGGCAAATACAATTTCGGCCGTTGCCGCGGCTACCTCTTTACCGGCTTCCGAAGCTCCGGCTTGGATCAAAACAGGATACCCTTGTGGTGGACGGGAGATATTTAGGGGTCCTTTTACTTTAAAATGAGTACCTTCGTAATCTAGATTGTGCAGCTTGTTCTTGTCTGCAAAGTACCCACTTTCCTTGTCGAACAGCAGTGCATCCTCTTCCCAACTATCCCAAAGTCCTTGCGCTGCCTCTACAAATTCTTTCGCACGTTCATATCGCAGCTCATGCTGCAGATGGCGTTCCTTACCGAAGTTCCGCGCCTCTTCGTCCGTTTGAGACGTCACAATATTCCACGCGGCTCGCCCGCCACTGAAATGATCCAGCGTCGCCAGCTTGCGCGCAATATGATACGGATCGTTATAAGTCGTCGAGATGGTCGCCGCCAAACCAATATGGGACGTTACCGCCGCCAGTGCGGAAAGTAGTGTGAACGGCTCCGGCCGAATGCTATTTGCATGGCTAATACCCGATTCGAATCGGTCCCAGACATACAGTTCATCGGCGTAGAAGAACATGTCAAATCTTCCACGCTCCGCCGTCTGCGCAATTCTTTTGTAATAATTGAAATCAAGAAGCCCCTCTGCTTCAGACCCAGGATGTCTCCAACTTGAAATATGCTCACCCGCCGGAAAAAACATCATTGCTCCCAGCGCAAGCTGACGATTATCATTACTCACAACGCATCACCCTCTCTTGTTAACTCGTTGTTAGACAACGTAATTGCTATTAATTATTGATCTATCATGTAGAAATTCACTTGATTAGCCCTTGGGCTTTCAACCAGTCCCTCGCAACATCAAGTGCCGGTTTCTGATCCTGTTCCACTTCTGCATTCAACTTTTGCATTGCCTTCTCATCCAGTTTTCCTGCCAACTTGTTGAGGACTTCTTTCAACTCCGGATGTTCTTCCAGCGTCTGCTCACGAACCACTGGAAATGCATCATACGGAATAAACACATGCTTGTCATCCTCCAACGCTACGAGGTCATTCGCCAGGATTTGGCTGTCCGTTGAATACGAGAGCTTCACATCAATCAGCTTTTGCTTTATCGCCTGATACTGCAAGGAAGGGTCCTGAATGGATTTCGTTTCCTTGAACTTTGGTTTGTATATGCTCTCTACATAAGGCCAGGCATCTGGGCGATTCAGAAACTCCTCACTGGCTCCAAAAACCAGTTCACCTGATTTCTCAGCAAGTTGAGAAGCTGTCTTTAGCCCATACTTCTCAGCGGTTTCTCTGGGTACCGTAAAGACATAGGTATTGTTGAACCCTAGTGGGTCGAGCGCAATCAATTTGCTCTTTTCCTTGAGCTGGGTTACGACTGTTTTGAATGCTTTATCTGGATCAAATTCTGGTTCCTGCTTCAAAATGTTGATCAAGGCCGTCCCGCTGTACTCTACATAAGCATCCACATCTCCCGAGTCAATGGCATTCCAGAGCAGTGTGTTATCCAGCTTCTTAACCTCAGTTTTCAGCTTCGTGTCATTCTCAACTAAAATTTTGAAGGCGTTGGCCAAAATATCCGACTCTGCGAATCCTTTTGTGGCCAGTACGATGGTATCGTTGCGCCCGGACGCATTGGAATTCGAGCACCCCGCTGCTGTCAGCACGGTCGTCAACACCAGCCCAAGGGTGATAAGTAGCCTGCCTCCTTTGATTACACTCCATCTTTTTTTGTTTGTGGTTGTCATGATTGCTTCCCCTCTCCCTAAGTAAAAGCTTAAAATTTATTCAAATGCCGCAAACCTTTCGGGGTAAGTGCCCTGTTAAGCAGCAGCAAAATGAAGTTAACGGAGATTACCAGTAGCGAGACGGGGATAGCCCCTTCCATAATAGTAACTGTGTTAATCATGGCAATGCCTCTTGTGATGATGTCTCCTAGGCCTCCTGCGGCAATATAGGTCGCAATTGTCGTAAGGCTGATCGTTTGTACCGCGACGAGCCTTACGCCGGCCATGATGACACTGCGCGCAATTGGCAGCTGAATCATCTTCATCATCTGCCATTTGGTCATGCCCATTCCGGTTCCTGCCTCAATCAGAGAAGGATGAACACCATTAATGCCGACATAGGTGTTCTGGAGCATTGGAAGCACGGCGTATAAGGTTAATGCAATAATGGCGGGTGTTGTGCCGATACCTACCAGCGGAATCATGAATCCAAACAAGGCCAAACTTGGGATGGTCTGGATGGCAGAAACTACAGTAATGATCGTATCTGCCATCCGCTTACGGCTGGTCAGATAAATACCAAGGGGGATTGCAATAATTCCCGCCATGAGGACGGAAATGAGGGACAGATACATGTGCTCTCCCATTTTCTCAACGATCATCGGCCAGTCAGCAACTAACGTATCCCATACATGGTTCATGCACTGGTCTCCTCTCGGTGAAAATGTCTCCCAATGGCTTCAATAACACCTGAGCGGGTTACCGTACCGATTAAGCGGTTCTGATCATCCACGACAGGCAATATTCGTTGACTTTGCATCAGTTCGAATACATCAGAAATTGGTGTGTTCTCAAAGAGGGCGGGAGTCCCATTTTTCACAATATCCCCGACTTTCATTTTGCTGTCATGCTGCAGATGTTCACTGATTTCTTCAATTCCTACAATACCCAGCAGCTCTCCCCAATTCCCGGTCACAGCAAGGGCATCAGCCTGATTCAAACGCAAGAGATCAAGTGCCTCTACCATTGTTGAGATATTACTTATCGAGAGACCGTCAATCATAATATGCTGTGCCATCTCACTTGGAAAAGAAGGACGAAACCTCTCCTGACCGATGAATTCGATCACAAAGTCGTTTGCCGGATGGGCCAGCAGCTCCGCAGGTGTACTGTTCTGAATTACCTCACCCTCCTTCAGTAGAATAATCCGATCAGCGATCTTCAGCGCTTCTTCAATGTCGTGGGTGACAAAAATTATCGTTTTATGCAGCCGCTGATTCAGCTGGATCAGTTCTTTTTGTAGCTGGACCCGGCTGATGGGATCAAGTGCGCTAAAGGGTTCGTCCATTAAAATAATGGAAGGGTCTGACGCTAGTGCACGGGCTACACCGATCCGTTGCTGCTGCCCGCCACTAAGCTCATGGGGATAACGTTTGCTATATTGTTCAGCTGGAAGACCGATCAGGTTCAGTAATAGATCCACTCTCTCTTTTCGTTCTTCCTTTTTCGCTCCCTTAAGCCGCGGAACAATACCGATATTCTCTTCTATGGTCATATGTGGAAACAATCCAATTTGTTGAATCACATATCCGATATCGCGTCGGAGTTGGACTGCATCTGCAGCTCCTACATCCCGCCCTTCCACGAGAACCCTTCCCTGACTCGGCTCTTCAAGGCGGTTGATCATTTTGAGCAGTGTAGTTTTGCCGCAACCCGAGGGCCCAATAATAGTTACAATCTGACCTTTCGGTACCGTAAGATTAAAATCATGCAGCACACTACCCGAGCCATAATTTTTATTTACATGTTGGAACTCAACTGCCACTGCTTCAGTCATCGTTCTTCCTCTCCCTCCAAAATACAGTAAACAAATTTGTTAACTCGGATAAATAAATAAATTTTTTTACTTCCTTACTTCACATTTAACTAATATTGCGAACTCTTGCTAAAAAAGAAGAAGGCCTTATTTCTCGCCAATAGGCGAAAAACAAGACCTCCACTGTTATGGTCAGCCATTTATTATTAACATGCGATAATTCGATTTCTTATTTCAATAATATTACCAAGAACATTCTTTTGTCAATCATTAATTCCACTATTTCTATCGGGATTAATTGTGATCGGTGATTTTTTTCTATTCCCCTCCAAGTAGATTGGAGAGATGCTTGGACGATTCCATGACGCTATGAATCATTTCGGGTATCCTCTCTTTGGTCCCGCGAAATAAAGGACCCGCAATAGATAGACTTGCCACGACAAGACCATGACTATCCAATACCGGTGCACCAATAGCGAACACATCGGGATCGTATTCTCCTTCAGTACAAGCGAAGCCCTGTTCCCTGACAGCTTTCAAACTATCAATCAATTCCGATCGGTTCCGATCGGTTGTAATATTTGCTACAACCTGCTCAATCGTCTTTTCATTTTCAAAAGCCAGTATACTTTTTCCAGAAGCGCCTTGATGTAAAGGCAAACGTCTACCGTTCTCGATTACAAACTGAATAAGACCTCGGCCTTTCACATGTTGAATGCATACAGCATCATTTCCAGTTCTAACGAACAATAACGAAGTTTCTTGTGTAGACTCCATCAGATCGATCATAATAGGCAATGCAAGTGACAACAACTCACGATGAATTTGTTGATTCAAGCTACGAGCTAAATCCAGAATACGCAAACCAAGTCCAATCTGATTCTTGCCCCTACGTTCCACAATCCCGTTCTTTTCAAGCGTTTGCAAAAAACGATAGGTTGAGCTTTCTGGAATGCTGACCTTTTCTGCGATCTCACTAACCGATAATGTTCCATTCGCCTCAGATAACGCAAATAAAATATCCAAAGCCCTTCCAAGAGTGTTTGTTCCAATTTTCCGATCCAAAGCTACGCTCCCTTTCATTGAAATCATCCGTTTCTTTTATCATATAGTGAAAGATTGCGGAAATCACTATCGTTTTACTCGTCTGTATAAACGACATACAAATAGAATGCATACCCAATAGTTATATACAACTAACATAATGAACAAGTTCAAGATCATAAAATTACATAGTGATCCTAACCGTAGGGAGGCGCCCATTCTTATGCCTGAAAAGATAAAACTGCAAAAATTCGTGGATGCACTGCCTATTCCAAACACGTTATCTCCTAAGAAGCGAAGCAGTAATAGTTCTTATTACGAAGTGACTATGAAGGAGTTTTCTCAGAAGTTGCATAGAGACCTCGGGCCTACCCGTTTGTGGGGTTATGACGGAACATTTCCAGGTCCTACATTTGAAGTGATGAAGAATGAAACCGTGTTTGTTAAATGGATGAACGACCTGCCCAATAAGCACTTTCTTCCCGTTGATACTACGATTCATGGTTCAGAAATAACTGTTCCAGAGGGTAGGAGCGTTGTGCATTTACATGGAGGAAGAACGCCAGCTCATAGTGATGGCTACCCCGAAGCTTGGTTTACGAGAAATTTTGAGCAAACGGGGCCTTTGTTTGAACGAGAGGTTTATACGTATCCAAATATTGAACGAGCTACAATGTTATGGTACCACGATCATACAGTAGGCATTACAAGATTGAACGTCTACGCAGGACTCGCGGGATTTTATTTCATTCGAGATCAAAATGAACAATCCCTTAATCTTCCGAAAGGAAAATATGAAATCCCTCTACTCATCGTGGACCGATCTTTCAATCCGGACGGATCTCTATACTACCCCAGCAAACCGGATCAAAACGATGCAGTCTTACCACATCCTTCCCTTGTTCCTCCTTTTGACGCAGATACTATTCTGATAAACGGCATGGTTTATCCCTTTTTGGATGTAGAGCCAAGAAAATACCGATTTCGCATTTTAAACGCATCCAATAGTCGAATCCTTACATTAAGAATGGAATCTAATCAACCATTTTATCAACTTGGAACCGATAGTGGCTTTCTTGAGACAACAATAAGAATAAACGAATTTGTACTTTTAAGTGCCGAGCGTATAGATGTGATCATTGATTTTTCTCAATACTATGGTCAAACTATTATTCTCAAAAATGTCACCAAGAGTGCATCCCCTGAAACAATAGATATCTTGCAATTCAGAATAAGTGTCCCATTAAAAAGTATAGATACCAGCTCACTTCCATTTTATTTAGGAGCATTCGAACGACTCCCAAAAAGTATGGCAAAGAGAACAAGATATTTAACACTTGTCAGAGTGAAGGATCAATATGGTCGCTCCTTAAATTTATTGGATGGAAAAATGTGGATGGATCGTATTTCCGAAAGAATTGAAGTAAATACGATTGAAATCTGGCACATCATCAATATCATTGATGATGATCCTCATCCCATTCATATTCATTTGGTTGATTTTCAAATTCTTAATCGTCAACCTTTTGATATTTCTCATTTTCAGAAAACCGGAAAACTTATTTACACAGGTCCGCCCACTCCTCCTAATCCTTATGAAATGGGATTAAAAGATACTGTAGCAACCCCCTTCGGTTACGTTACAACGATTATTGCTCGTTTCGGCCCCTTTACCGGGCGTTATGTATGGCATTGTCACATGCTTGAGCATGAAGACTACGAAATGATGCGACCCTTTGATATTTTTTAACGCACTCCAGCACTGCAATGAATGAATAGACATACCTCCAGAAAAAAACATTAAAAAAAAGAGATATGCACCCCCACAAAATTGAGGCACACATCTCTAATGATAAGCATTTTATGATTCTCTGTCTTATGGCAAAAGCATGTTAGAGATCTTGAATTTTAACCTTCCTGTGCAATGGAAACACGGTGTATCTCATCTTCAGCCACTTTTACAGAAATAAAGCTGATCTGTTCTCCACCTTCGGTTGTTTCCTGCTCGGCAGCAACGGCTATGCCGTTGTGGTATAACGTCTCGGTATTTACAGGGAAAGCAGCCTTCCAGACAAAAGGTTTTCCAGATTGCAGCGTCACTTCACTCTCTGTATTCCCAGTATGTTTAACCATAATGTTCCGATCAAGGATAGGGATATTCCCCATTTCCGCCCATTCCAGTGAATGCGTAAGTCTTGGCAAGGTGCTGATTACGGATGCTCCGTTTCCCTTAATTCCCATCAAACCGGCGGCGATGGAACCTATCACGCAATAAGATACCTCCGGGTAGTCCCGTCGCTCCAATGATGGATCTACCAGCTCTTTCAATTCACTAAAGGCTTCTTCATTTTGACCGTACCGGTAAAAGATATCCGGCAAGTAAGTCTTTCCTTCAACGTTAGCAACACGATGGATCTTGACATCCTCAAGCGCCTTATGCAGTTTCTCCGGGTCACTGACCGACCCGTAATAGAGAGGGAGAAATGTCCCTTCTGCATTATAGCCTGTTAGGAATGAATGATCTTGCAGCTTGGCTCCGAAGAAGCGCTCCTCCTCCTCGTTCCACCATTCCTGCTCATAACGCTGTTTCAGGTCTTGCGCCTTGATAGCGTACACTTCCGCTATCTCCGTTTGCTCCCTGAGACGGGCAAGATGAACAAATGCACGGTAACCGGCAATTTGAGCGGCGATCATATCACCACCTATCAAAGGCTGATGTCCAGCCTCGTTGAAGGTAGCCAGGCCCCTGCGACCGTATTCGGGATAATATTCCAATACTCCGTCTCCGTCTTTGTCCCAGGTGTTCGTATATTCATTTAAAGTTAAACTAAAGAAATCCAGTAACTTACTGTTATTTAAATAATAAGTATCTCCTGTCCATAAGTACTGACGTAAGCTGGCGTCAATAATGTCGAAATTCGCGGGGAGATTATACCAAAAATCATTATCGCTTTCATAATCGACTGGGGCAGGAACATTGTCCTTATTGATCTCCCAGTACGTACACCAGTCACGCGACTCGGCAATATTTTCGGCAAAATGCATGATCATGTTCTTGGTATGGAGACGGAGCCCAAGAACAGCAGCTCCGGTGCTGTGGTGCATGACATCACGGATGCAAAATGCTTCTCTGGCTGGAAGAGCGGCTTCGTACCATAGCCCGACGGGATCTTCACCAAAGTGGGCATATTCCAGCGCCTGCCGTTTGGCCCAAACAAAACCTTCATTCAACTCCTTATCGGAAGATTGAAAAGTTACTGCACCAGCCTGGGATTCTATCTCTCTCTCATAAGGCATGTCAAAGTCACTCCTGTCCTTTTTCGGTTTAACTTTCCTTGGAACCTGAGAAGGTCAGACCTTCCATAAACGCTTTTTGCGCCGTGAAGAATAATAGGATACACGGCAAAGTGATTACAACAGCCGCCGCCATTAACAAGTTGGTATCTGTGGCATAAGTACCCTGAAACCCCGCCAAACCAAGCGTGAGTGTCTTCCATTTGTCGCTGTTGATATAAATCAGCGGTCCCATGAAGTTGTTCCAGGAGCCCATAAAGACCATGACGCCAACCGCCATCAGAGCCGGTTTGGACAGCGGCAGGAAAATCTTCCACCAAATTTTAAAGTAACCGCAGCCGTCAATGATCGCTGCTTCCTCCAATGCGACGGGTAGCCGGGAATAGAACTGACGTAGCAAAAAGATATAGAACGCCGATCCAAAGAAGGTCGGAACGATTAGCGGGTACAGCGTATCCAGCATGCCCAGATTCTTGAACAGAATGAATTGCGGAATCATCGTAACCTCGCCCGGTAACAGCATGGTTGACAGCACCAGTACGAACAAGATTCCGCTTCCCCTCACCTTCAAACGGGCAAAGGCATAGCCCACAATAGATGAAGAAAGAACCGTACCAATGATAGGGAATACTGTTGTAATCACAGTATTGACCAGATAACGACCAAACGGGAACGCGGTAAGCGCCTTCGCATAATTGTCCCAGCGCCAGTTATCAGGCCATATACTCATTCCTGAAACTGCAACCTCTTCCAGACTCCTTAGAGAGGCAGAAACCATCCACAGAAAGGGATACAGGAACATAACGGCTCCGATCAGCAGCAATATATAGGCCAGCCAATGCACCTTTTTGTGAGCAGATTTACGCTCTTTTTTTACGGACACGACGCTTCCTCCTTCCGGTTTGCTCTGTTTCGTAATAAACCCATAATGCACTGCTGCGGAATACGAGCGCAGTGAACAGGAGAATAATTACAAAGAGTACCCAAGCCAGGGCCGAACCGTAACCCATTTTGAACCACATAAAGGCATTTTGATATAGATAGTAGGCATAAAATAACAACGAATTATCAGGTCCGCCGTTAACCATGAAACCTTGGGTAAAGGTCTGGAATGCCCCAATCATACTTGTAACGGTGTTGAAAAATAATATCGGTGAAATCTGTGGTAGCGTCACATGCCAGGCTTTTCTTGCTGCCGTTGCTCCATCAATCTCAGCCGCCTCATACAAGCTTTGTGGAATATCCGAAAGACCGGCCAGATAGATAATCATATTGCCTCCGACCGTCCAAAGACTCATGATAATGACCGCCGGCATTGACCAATCTGGACTGGAGAACCAGCCAGGGCCTTCGATACCAATCAAACGCAATAATGAATTGACCAGACCGACATTCGGGTTAAAGATCCAGATAAACAGCACCATTTGTGCAACACCCTGCACG
Source organism: Paenibacillus taichungensis (assembly GCF_050994985.1). Classification (NCBI taxonomy): domain Bacteria; kingdom Bacillati; phylum Bacillota; class Bacilli; order Caryophanales; family Paenibacillaceae; genus Paenibacillus; species Paenibacillus taichungensis. The sequence continues at coordinate 2,907,887 of NZ_CP194720.1, forward strand.
AGCGTTGGCAAATAATAGATGGTACGGAAAAAATAGATCCCGCGCAGCTTCAAATTCATCAGCAAGGCAATCGCTAAAGAGAGAATGACCTGCAAGGGTACACTTACGAGTGTGTAATAGAAGGTCACCGTCAGCGATTTATAAAACATGGTATCCTTGAACAACATGCGATAGTTATCCAAACCGATCCATTTCGGGTCACTGACGACCTCCCATTTGTTGAAGCTGATATAGAATGAGAAAATCATCGGACCTACCGTAAATAACAGAAAGCCAATAATCCAGACTGAGACGAACAAATAAAAACTTGCCGTTTTGGTATGGATAATCCTCTTCTTCACAAGAACTCTGGTAATGGTATATATAATAGCAAATATTAGCACGATAACGGTCAGAAAAGGGAGTAGAGGCAGCAATGCTGCTGGTGCCCCTATTCCTTCATAGAAATTGTAGATCCCTTCTATTATTCCATTCATAGTTTGCTCCCGTTAGTTTTGTTGTAAAATCTTGTTTATCTTCTCTGCCACCTGCGGGAATACTTCCTTAACATCCTTGTTTCCAATTCCGATTGGTGTTGTATCATCGATAGCTTTCATCTCGTTGTTGATTTCATTCGTACCCTTCTGGGCTTCCTGTGTATGCTGCTTCTCGGCGGCAAGTACGAAGGCTTTCAGGTTCTTGTCGGGGGAAACCTCTTCAAACGCACTTGTTGCACTGGCAATAACCGGAACCCCATAGGCATTCTTGTTTCCTCCGATGATCTTTTGCACCTCTTCGTTTTGTGTTAGGTGATTAATGAACGTTTTGGCAGCTTCAGCATTCTTGCTGTCCTTGCTTAGAGCCAGTCCATTAACTTCTTTGGAACCGCCGTTCCCTGGGAAAGGAACAATATCCCATTTGAATTTCTGCACATCAGCCATTTGCGGCAAATACCAAGGACCAAAGTCGGTGAACATGCCAATTCTTCCACCCAGGTACCAGTTCATCATGCTTTGTCCCTGCTTCTCACTATCGTTCGGCACGATGCCGGCTTGTTTGCTAGAGACAATATACTCGGCAGCGGCTATGACTTCAGGTGAATCTAGTGCCGACTTACTCAGATCATCACTGTAAAATTGACCACCGAACGCATAAATCCAGTTACCGAGCCACAGTGGCTCTGAACCAAAAATCTTTGTTGCCCCTTCTCCAGATGTGAGATTCTTTGCGATGTCATTGAATTGTTCAACCGTCATCGGTTCAGTCTTGCTTGGAAGCGGAATGTTATTTTTCTCAAAAAGATCGACGTTAATCGCCATAACTTTAGGCTTGATAATAAATGGTGCTGCATAGGCTTTACCATCCACACTCATGGAATCGACGAGGGAAGGTGAACTGAAGAGCGATTCATCCAATTTCAATTCTTGGAAAGCGTTTGCAAAACCAGGCAAATCCCCTCCTGAGATCAGCATAACATCAGGAGTCGTCCCTCCAGCAATCATCGTCTGTAGTTTGGTGAGGTAATCCTTCTGAATCCACTGGCTCTCAACCTGAATGTCGGGGTAATTTGACTCGAAGTTATCAATGGCTTGCTTGATCGCATCAGCTTCTGACTGAGCTCCCCAGAAGGCAAATGTTATTTTACCCTTGTCTTTCGTGCCGCCCTGACTTTCCGACGAGTTCCCTTCATTTCCGGAACACGCCGACAATGCAATTACAACAAGTAGAGATAAAATAATCAAAGACCATTTTTTCATCATTTTTCCCCCTATTGAATCGAATATTTGAATAAAGGTCATTCTTCCACGTCCCCGATGGACCTGATTTCCGCGCCACAGCTGCTTCTAATAACCAGCTTTGACGGAATCACGATCTTTAACGGTACTTCTCTGCCACCGATCCGTTCTAGCAGCATTTTCACCGCGCTCTGCCCCATTTGTTCAGTGTAGATTTTAACCGTGGTTAACGGTGGATTAGCGTAAGAAGCCATTTCAATATCATCGATTCCGACCAATGCGATATCTTTCGGAACCTTTAAACCGGCTTCCTTTAATGCCCTCCCAGCGGCTATCGCCATGGGGTCCGAACCAATCAGGAAAGCTTCCGGTAAATCCTGCTTATCAATCACTTCCTTCATGAGCTGATACCCGGTAGACATGGAGAAATTATTACCGATATGGACATGCTCAGGCAGGTACAGATTTTTCTGCTTCATATAAGATTCAAAACTGCTTTGCCGCTGATCCACTGAATCGATACCAGAGTTGGAACCAAAACGATTGATGAAATCACGTGAGCTGATCAGGCCAATTTTTGTATAGCCCAGTCCGGTAAGATGATCCAAAGCCATCCGAGTTACCTTGTCAAAATCGACGACGACGGAATCAAAGCGGTCCTCATCCGGCGAATAGTCGACAAAAACAATGTTATGTATTCGGCTGAAGTACAAATTGTATGGATCAAATTCGAACTTGCCAATCACGATCAGGCCATCTAGCCCCGACAGGCTTTCATATGAATCATGGTTCACCCAGCGAATAGTCCGAGTAATATGAAGCCCGAGCAGATTGAATTCTTTCTCGATTTGCAACCTTATAGTCAGGTAGTACGGGTCCTCCGACTCAAATTGCTCCGAACAGAAGGTCACCAACCCAATTTTATAATCTTTCAACTGTGCCGCTTGATTGGTATGACGACGCTGGGTTACTTTATATTGCAGCTGTTCTGCAGCAGAAAGAATTTTTCTTCTTGTTTCCTCCAATACCGATAAAGAAGGATCCCCGTTCAGTACACGGGAAACTGTAGATGGAGAAACACCGGCCAGACTTGCAATATCACGAATTGTTGGCACTACTGATCACCTTTTCACTTCATATTTGGGAAACACCCCTCACAATCATTTTATAGTTTTGCTAACCACTTGCCAATCATATTGTATTTTGTTTACTAAACATTAGTGAACTAATGCGTGTTTTCAATATATCAGAGATCAAATTGTTTGACAATACCTCATTGTCATCGCTTACAACTATTTTTTTTACTTCAAAATAGCGATCATATCTCACTTTACGCATTTTTATTTTATTTGTTTACTAAACTTTTCGTAAATATTATACTCTAAACTAGGTATCGTTACTCCCATTATCTATTTTACAAGCAGGAGGTATTATGAAAACTTTAATCAACTACGATTGTCCCACTGTAATTATTAACAGTAACAGCGCCTTATTTGAGAGCTTCACCAACATCGAAACCATTTCGGAGAACCTTTTTCTGGTCCATATCCGACTAACAGCTGCGAAAAAAGAACAGCCGCCAGTGTGCCGGATCGAGTGGTCTACTCCCGCCGTAGACATCCAATCTTTATGGCATCCGGGAACAGACCGCAATAAAGCCCTTCAAGTGGATTGGGGTGATGGTTTCCAATCCAAAAGCACTTCTCTCGCACCTGTGGCCTCTCTATATAATCTAGAGGGACGAAATCGAATGACCTTCGCTTTTACTGATGCATTGAACAACGTGTCGATAAAAGCTGGTATTCATGAAGAGGATTCCACCTTCCTATGCTCTGTTACCCTGTTTGAAGAAGCAATGCCGAAACTCGATCATTACGAAGCAACGCTTCGAATCGACCGTAGAGATATCCCCTTCTATAAGGCGCTTGAAGATGTAACCAAGTGGTGGGAAGGCCTTCCCGGCTATGAACCCGCCACAGTTCCTGATGTGGCCCTCCGCCCCATGTACTCCACGTGGTATTCCTATCATCAGAAACTGACCGCTACCGAATTGGAGGAACAATGCAGACTTGCAAAGGAACTTGGCTGTGACACTATTATCGTTGATGATGGCTGGCAGACGGACGACAACAACCGGGGTTATGCGTATACCGGGGACTGGGAAGTCTATGCGGGCAAGATTCCGGACATGAGAGCTCATGTGGATACCGTACATCGACTGGGTATGAAATATATGTTATGGTACTCCGTGCCATTTGTAGGGAAGCGCAGCAAGGTATGGAGCAAGTTCGAGAATAAACTATTGCGGGTAGATGAGAAGCTGAATGCGGGAGTGCTGGACCCCAGGTACCCGGATGTGCGGGAATACCTGATCAACACCTATGAACAGGCCGTTTCCGGATGGGATATTGACGGTCTAAAGCTGGATTTCGTGGATAGCTTCAGACTGAGCCCGGATCAGAAGGAGGGAACGGCGAAAGGACGGGATTATGAATCAGTGCCTGAAGCGGTGGACCGCCTGCTCTCCGATGTTATGGAGCGGCTGAGAGCCATCAAGCCGGATATTCTCATCGAATTCCGCCAAACGTACATCGGCCCGTTAATGCGAAAATACGGCAACATGTTCCGGGCCAACGATTGCCCGAACGACTCTATCCAGAATCGCATCCGTACGCTCGACCTGCGACTATTGTCGGGGAATACAGCCGTCCATTCCGACATGATTATGTTCAACCCTAAAGAATCGGTCGAAAGCGCAGCCATGCAGCTGATCAACGTTCTCTTCTCCGTGCCTCAAATCTCTGTTCGTCTCGATGAGATTGGAGAAACGTACGCTGGAATGATCCGCTTTTGGCTCTCCTTCTGTAAGGAGAACAGTGACATTCTGCTGAAAGGTAAGTTAGTTCCGGAACAACCCGAGCTACTTTACCCACTTGTCAGTGCTCAAAGAGCAGGTACGAAAATTGTCGCTGTTTACGCTAATATTGTTGTCCCAATGGACGCTACATATGACCGATTCATTGTAGCCAACGGCACTTATAACGAACAAGTAGTTGTGCGTTGCCACCATCAGGGTCGTTACGATCTAACTGTAAAAAATTGCTGCGGTCAAGTTGTTCTACATCGTCAAATTGAGCTTCAGGACGGTTTACATGAGCTGCCCATCGCAAGAGCTGGTCTAGTAATTTTACAGCGTATAGATGATTCAAGGGAGATATGAGCAGATCATTCAATAGCAGACAGGTGCCTTCCGAGGTCATAGCCCTGTCACATAGACAATAAAAAAGATTTTGAAGCGGCGACTTTTTCCCGGAATTCAATTGGGGAGAGGTCGCCCTATTTGTTTTGGGAAAATGACAAAAGTCACCTTAAACGAATTACTTTGTACACTGATATAAATTTTAAATATCCTCGATACTTAGGTTACACAAAAAAAACAGACGAGGTGCTTACCATGAATCCAATTTCTTTAACAATCTCATTGTTAATTGTCGTACTTATTTTGAGGGGCGTTATCCAGGGCAGCAAGAAACCACTTCATGAATCTGGGCGGAAACTATTAATTCCGATCCTTTATATCTCCACATCTTTGTTTGAGTTGTTCGACCCAACGTTGGTGCTTACATCTGGCAGAATGATCAGTTCAATTGTTATAGGTGCAATTCTATCAATCCCATTAATTCTGGTGACGCAATTCGAGCGAAAATCGGATGGCAAGATGTATTATAAAAGAAACGTATCTCTTTATGTTTTAATTATTGTTATCTTCTCGATCCGATTCTTTGACTTCTTGTTCATCTCAGGCATTGATCCCAAAACTCTTGGATTCCTGAATAATGTAGTCGCCTTATCCTATATCGCCATTTGGCGAATAGCTAGCTTCATTAAATTTCATAATTCCAAATCAAGTACGTTCAGAGCTTGGGACAAAACCGCTTAATCGTACGATTAGCCCGAGCTAGTTGACTTGCCATATCAAGCATGTTAACCTAGGCCGAGTATTAGCAATGATTGTCAAACCCTCCTACTCTTATAATGATGAAAGGTAATTCAACAAATGATGATTTATAGTCGTCTCGCCATCATGATGCCCCCCTTTCCCTAGCTAGGCTCATATTCTTGTTGTCATAACAGAGTATAAGCTTGTAGGAGGGCTAATATATTATGAAGAAATATGCAGTACCATCTTTGCTTTTAATGATTGTTCTTATCGCTTTTCCGCAAATTAGCGAGACCATCTACACTCCATCGCTGCCAGATATCGCAGCAGCACTGAGTGTATCTAATAGTTCCGTACAATTCACGTTAAGCATCTATTTTATAGGATTTGCCTTAGGCGTCTTCTGCTGGGGCTGGCTGTCCGACTTGATTGGTCGTAGGCCTGCAATGCTGGGCGGTCTCATCGTATATGGGATCGGAAGCTTGATGTGCTTTTATTCGGATTCGATTCAGTTGCTTCTCGTTGGCCGTTTCGTACAGGCTTTCGGTGCCGCAACTGGCTCGATTATCACCCAAACCATGCTTCGAGAAAGTGTATCGGGAGATCGAAGACATGCGATGTTTGCCCAAATCTCTGCTGTCATTGCATTTACGCCGGCAGTTGGGCCACTTATTGGTGGTTGGATTGATCAGGCCCTTGGCTTCAGATCGGTATTCTTGGCGTTAGTACTAATGAGCGTTTTGTTGTTCATATATGCTTTTCTTAAACTGCCGGAGACAACGAACGTTTCTTTACGTTCCAAAGTCGCTATACTTCCGGTTGTTAAAAAGATGCTCACTATGCCGCGCGTAATGGTGTTTGGCGTATTGATCGGAGGTATTAACGGCGTTTTATTCAGTTATTATGCCGAAGCTCCCTTCATCTTCATAGAACACTTTGATCTGTCGCCTGGCGTTTATGGTTTTCTGGGCATTATTGTGGCTTTGGCATCGGTGGTCGGTGCAATGATCTCCAAAAGATTATTGACCGTTTACGCACCGGAAAAGATCATTCGTTTGGGTTGTCTGGTCATGACCAGCGGAGCTCTGCTCTTAACCCTTGGAAGCAGCTTGTCTATGCTGCCCAATCTTTTGCAGATTATCTGCATGTTAACTGCCATGTTTGTTCTGTTGATTGGCGCAGGTATTGCTCTGCCCAATTGTCTAAGTCTTGCGCTTGTTCATTTTCAAGATGTAATTGGCACAGCAGGTGCGATATTCAGCTTAGGCTACTACTTGCTGGTAAGCCTTACGACATGGGGAATGGGTGCTCTGCATAACGGTTCATTGCTGATGATGCCTTTATATTTTCTAATCATCAGCGGCGTAATGTGGTTGCTTGGCAAAAGATTTATCTCAGAAGAATAATCTATTAGGATCATAAATAATACGAAGAAATGTCACGGGGCACATTTCAAAAAAAATAGAAGCAGTCCAGTACTTTTATCGTATCTGGGCTGCTTTTATTCATATTGCTGAACACGATGTTTTGAAAGACTACCCACTAATCAAGCACTTTTTAATGTTTTATATCCATATCTACAACCTTAACTTTGAAGATTCCTCGCATATACGGAAGCAGTGAAATTACACCCACCAAAGCCAATACAACCCCGACCCAGATCGGTGCAACCAGACCATAACCTGCACTAATGGCCAAACCTCCAACTGAAGACCCTACCACTACACCAAAGGTGACGATTGCGGTGTGAACGGTGTTCACCATCAGACCACTTCCTCCCGTACGTATCACTCGCGCGACCATAGGCGGGTTCATTGGAACCCCGGCCAACCCGATGATGATTACGGCAGGAATAACCACGGCAGCTGTATGTACGCCAATGGCGAATGTCAGAAGACCAAACGTCAAGAGAACAAGCCCTATCGTTAGAATCAGCATAGTGTATCGGTCCGCCAGTCGACCAGTGATCAGATTTCCAGCAACCGTAGCAGCTCCATACACGACAAACAATAGCGGCACCGCGGACGTTGAAAAGCCCGTCAGCTCTGTAAAAATTGGAGCAAAGTAGCTGAATGCTGCAAATGTGGCTCCTATAATAAGAAAACTTGTCAGGTAAGCCGCCCAGAGCTTGCGATTGCGAAAAGATTTCATTTCATGACGCAAACTTGTGGGCTCCGGTCTGGATAATACGGGGATCAGCCGCAATGCAGTTACTCCTGACAGTAGAACAAGAATGGCGACCGCCCAAAAACTGAAACGCCAGCCATAAGCATCGGCCACCCATGTTGCAGCAGGTGTACCCAGAACTGTGGCGATCATAAGACCCCCGAAGATTATCGACACCGCCCGTCCCCGCTGATTTTCCTCCACGAGAGAAGCAGAGATCGAGATTGATACGCCAAAAGCAGCCGAGGAAGCAACACCTGCTATGATGCGTGAGGCCATCATAACCTCATAGCTACCTGCGATCGCGCCAAGCAACTGTCCAGCGAGAAATAGTCCGGTAAGCATAATAAACGCTTTTTTCCTAGGCATATTCAGCAGAGCAGCGGTTAGTAAGGGACCTCCCACGACCATCCCCGCTGAAAAGGCTGTAATCAAATATCCTACTTGCGAGACAGATACTCCAAACTCCCCCGCAAGTGTATTCATCATTCCAGCTACCATAAATTCTGAGGTAGTCATGCAAAAAATAGCTAAGCTAAGCACATAGATTGCCAATGGCATCTTCAATTCCCCTTTTCATATGAGTTATAAATCCACACTATTGTAATGAACGGTACAAAACTAATGCAAAAAAAGTGCCGGATTACCCGGCTAGTAAATAGCTGCTAATGTACCTTCTACAATACTTTTTGCCAGATCACGGTTCTGTGAAGAGCTGTTAAGCACGCGAAGTCCGTAATAGCTGCTTAGAAACAGGCTTGCCAGTTCTTTGGCTGGTCTCCCTGAAGTAATCTCTCCTGTCTGCGCCCCCTGCTCCATCAGATCACAAAGTGCATCCTCCAAAAATCCGATATGACGTGTTACCACTTGCTCAACCATAGGATCAACCCTTGCCCGTTCCATTGCTGCATTAATTAGGAGACAGCCTCTTCGCCCTGATTCCGAAAAATCCTCCTGTATACCCCACTCCAGCAGGCCGCGTAATCTTTCTTTCAACGGTAAGGAGCTCTGTAAAATCTGGCTTTGCTCCCGTATCCCTTCCTCATGATAACGCTGGAGTACCTTTTCGTATAAATCATGTTTGCTGCCAAACGCATTATATAAACTGCCCTTTCCGAGACCGGTCTGTTTACATAGATCCTCAGTAGAGCACCCTTCGTATCCGTTCAACCAAAAGGCATCCATGGCCGCGTCAATTACAGCCGTATCCTTAAATTCTCGTGGTCTTCCACCTTTGGTCACTGCATTCCCTCCCTTCTCAACGAAATAATAAATCTTAGTATAGGTAATTTGTAACGTTCAGTCAAGAAGTTGTTTACAGCTTCATTGTTCTCTGTTACAGTAAAAATGTCATACCATATTAAATCGGGAAAGGAAGTCGGAATAAATGAAAATCGCAATTATTGGAACCGGAAATATCGGTGGTAATCTCACCCGTCGTCTCACCAAACTTGGTCATGATGTCTCGATTGCTAACTCACGTGGTCCTCATACCTTGACGGATCTGGCTGAAGAGACAGGCGCAAAACCACTTGAAGTAACGGAAGTCGCCCATGGAGCCGAGCTGGTCATTGTAACGATTCCACAAAAGAATATTCCGGATCTCCCTGATGGTATCTTAGACCACATTGCACCTGGTGCTGCGATTATTGACACCGGGAACTATTACCCCCGTCAGCGTGACGGCTTGATTGCCGAGATCGAAGGTGGCTTACCTGAAAGCCGATGGGTTGAGCAATACTTGAAACATCCTGTTAACAAAGCCTTTAATGGGATTTCCGCTATAAATCTGCTTGAACGTGGACTGCCTGCCGGTTCATCCGATCGACTTGCTCTCCCGGTAGCTGGTGATGATCCTGATACAAAGAAAATTGTACTTCAACTTGTCGAGGAGCTGGGATTTGACGCCATAGACGCCGGCGGATTGGACGAATCCTGGCGCCAACAACCGGGGACTCCCAGTTACCAGGAGCACGGAGCGGACAGTCTTCGGCAGGCCTTATCGAATGCTAGTCCTGTACGAAGCGAGGACTTTAAAGCTTAAGCATTTGAAATTCTGGGACATTGAATACGTCATCATCCACCGCCCTTTCGGGCGGTTTTTTTGTTTGATCATGTCTATTCCATGAAATACAACTGGTGCTTCTTGCGGTACTCTCCAGGCGTGAGGGAAGTTTGACGCTTGAATAACCGTGTAAAATAGTTATGGTCCTGCAGTCCACACAACTCGCCGATACGCTTCAGCGGAAGCTCCGAATGTGCCAATAACCGCTTGGCCTTCTCCATTTGCAGGTGATGCCTGTATTGAAGCGGGCTCATCCCCGTATACTGCTTCAGACAGCGAGCCAGGTAATCAAAATGATAAAGCAGATCACGCTCCATCTGTCCGGAATCAAACGGCTGCTCGAGGCGTTGACCAAGATAAGTTGCCACCTTCTCGCTTAGAAAATAGGAGCGAGCCTGCGGGCTGTTCTGTCTCATTCCCTTCTGTAATTGCAGCAGGAATTGGCCCAACAGAACATGAAGCTCGAAGGAACGCTGACGGGTGAGTACATGGTGCAGCTCAAGCATTTCTTTCAGTATCGGCTCCAGGTTACGTAGATCCACCGCGGCGAATTTGGGAATTTCAATGACTCCTGGGGGAGCCTCAATATCCTGGTCTGTTTGTTGAAGCAAAGGCTGCTCCCAAGTCGTCTTTTCTTTCAAAATCATCTTTTGCACAGAGGGAAGCTGGAAATGAATCCAGTATACTTCCGTCTGCACATCCGTTGGTCTATAGCCACGGTGGTCTTTGCCAGGTTCAAGAACCAGCATCATACCTTCCGCAATCTCGTAACGGAGGCTATCTTCCTCCATGTACAGCGCTCCTTTGGCGCAAATAATAAGATCGAACACATCAAAGCTACGCTGGGCATGCTGCATCCCTGGCTGCCATTCGGTGTGCCCAATGGCTGCTAATAGCGGAAACGGCGGAACTTGAAGTTCAAGTACAAGCATAAGATCCCTCCTTTGTTCAAAATGTAGATAATGTGCTATATATAGTCGTGATTGTCAGCTGTATCGAAGCTAATGATCGATTAGAGTGGTAGATATAATATGATTCTATCATTTAATGACCAGGGGGAAGCAAGCATGAAATTTCGTCAGGTTCATCTCGATTTTCATACGTCAGAAGCCATTGAAGGCATTGGCCGTGATTTTTCGAAGCTGCAATTTCAGGAGATGCTCAAAACCGGGCATGTCGATTCCATCACCATATTCTCCAAGTGCCATCATGGCTGGGCCTATCATCCGACTACCGCCAATCAAATGCATCCACATCTGAATTTCGATCTTCTGGGTGCCCAGATTGAGGCTGCTCATGAGATAAGTGTGAAGACTCCGGTCTATCTCTCCGCTGGCCTGGATGAGCGACTCGCCCGCAAACATCCACAATGGCTCATCCGCAATCAGCAGGAGCAGATCAGTTGGACAGCCGACTTCATGACGCCAGGCTATCATCAATTTTGCATGAATACCCCTTATCTTGACGTTCTCACCCTACAGGTAGAGGAAGTCGTAAAGAAATATGATGTGGACGGCATCTTCCTCGATATCGTTGGTGTTCGGGAATGTTATTGTCAATATTGTGTTGCCGAGATTCGCTCACAGGGCTCCGATCCACGAAACATTCAAGATATGAAAAAACTGTGGGAACAGACGTATGCTCGTTATGCTAATCGAATGAATGAGACTGTGCATGCAGTGAAACCCGGACTACCAGTGTTCCACAACAGCAGTCACGTCGACCGTGGGCGGCGGGATCTCGCTCATGTGAATACCCATTTGGAATTGGAATCGCTACCAACGGGCGGCTGGGGGTACGACCACTTCCCGCTCTCTGCACGTTATGCGCAGACATTGGGCATGGATTTCCTCGGCATGACCGGAAAATTCCATACCTCCTGGGGCGAATTCGGCGGATACAAGCACCCCAACGCGCTGCGCTATGAAACTGCACTGAGCATTGCGAACGGGGCACGCTGCTCCATTGGAGATCAGCTGCATCCGGGCGGTCAGATGGATCATGCCACGTATTCGTTGATCGGGGAAGCTTATCGTGAGGTAGAAGCGAAGGAAGAATGGTGTCGAGATACTACCGCTATGGCTGATATCGCATTGCTGTCAGTGGAGGCAGCCTTATGGGAAACCGGAGGCGATCCTCATAACCAGCACATGCACCACCACGATACCGGAGCTGTAAGAGTTTTGCTGGAAGGCCACTTTCTCTTCGATGTGGTCGATCTGCTGGCTGATCTGTCCAAATATAAAGTTGTTATTTTGCCGGATGCCATTAGCATTACAGAGTTAATCAAAACCAAACTGACAGCCTTTCTTGCAGGGGGCGGCAAAATTCTGGCCACTGGACGTTCCGGTCTCTCACCGGATGGAACGGGCTTTGAATTCGATTTGGGCGTAGAATATCAGGATGTCTCCCCATTCCGTCCCTCCTATTTCCGTCCGAATTTCGAGCTTCCTTCGCTGCGTACAGCCTCTTTCGTCATGTACACCGAAGGACAGAACACAGTGCCCACGACAGACGGCATCGTACTTGGCAGTAAGGAAAATTCATATTTTAACCGTGACTTGTTCACGTTCTGCTCTCACCAGCATACCCCTTCTGATCTGCAGGAATCGGGAACTGGCATGGCTGAAGGTCAGGATGGAATCTATATCGCGTGGAATGTTTTTGAAGATTATGCGACGAAGGGGAGCTTGGCTGTCAAGGAAATCATCTGTTACGCGTTGGACCGTTTACTGAGTAACAATAAGTCGCTGATAACCAACCTACCTGCCCAAGGGGTTACCACGCTGCAGATTCAGAAGAACTCGAACCGTTGGGTGAATCATCTACTGTATGCCTCTCCAGTACGTAGAGGACAAGGTGTGGAAGTTATCGAGGATATCCCTCCACTTATCAATACAGAGGTAACGGTTGCGGCTGCCGAACAAGTACAAGATGTCTATCTGGCGCCGCAGAACCTTAGTCTCCCATTCAGTCAGGTGAACGGCCTTGTGACCTACACGATACCGGAGTGGTCCTGTCATCAAATGGTCGTGATTCAATTTTAGAAGTACATTCATGAAGCATTTAGCAGTAAACAAAAAAAGAAGTCGCCATTAACATGGCGACTTCTTCTTTGGCGTTTTACTCCGCCGATGTACTATCTTTAGGGATTAATGATTACACACAAGCTTTCAATTTGTTCAGAGCCTGGGAAATATCCCGAATCAGTGAGTCCACATTTTCCCGCTGGGTTGCCCAACTGGTACAAAAACGAACGACGCTGTGTGTATCGGACACCTTTTCCCAGAATGTGAACGAGTAACGGCTGCGTAAATCCTGAAGCAGATCATCTGGCAGAATCGGAAATTGCTGATTGGTTGGTGAATCATATAGGAAAGTAATACCTTGCTCCACAAGCGAATCATGAATCAACATGGCCATGTCCACCGCATGCTGGGAAATTTCAAGATACAGACCATCTTCAAATAGCGTTTCAAATTGAATTCCCAGCAATCTTCCTTTGGCAAGCAGGCCGCCTTTTTGTTTGATCATATAACGAAAATCTGGCTTGAGTTTTTCATTCAAAATGACTACTGCTTCCCCCATCATTGCTCCGATCTTGGTTCCGCCAATATAGAATACATCACATAGGCGAGCGAGATCAGCGAGAGTCATATCACAATTCCGGGAAGCAAGAGCATAACCAAGACGTGCCCCATCAATAAATAACGGGAGACCACACTGTTGGCTCACATCAAACAATGCTTGCAGCTCTGCCTTGCTGTACATCGTACCGTTCTCAGTAGGCTGGGATATGTAAACCATTCCGGGCTGGACACAATGTTCAGGTGCTGCATCATTCCAATGGGCATCATAGACCGCTTTGACCTGATCTGACGTGATCTTCCCATCTTCGCTTGGTACCGTGATTACTTTGTGACCTGTGGCTTCGATTGCTCCCGTCTCATGGACTGCGATGTGGCCCGAAGTCGCTGCAATCACGCCTTGGTACGGACGTAAAATGGAGGCGATAACCGTTGTATTGGTCTGTGTACCCCCAACCAAAAAATGCACATCTGCCTTTTCATTTTCACAAGCTTGTCGAATAAGGCTTCTCGCCCGATCACAATGGGCATCTTTACCGTAACCGCTCGTTTGTTCCATGTTCGTTGAAATCAGTCTTTGCAAAATGCGCTCATGCGCGCCTTCGTTGTAATCACATTCGAATCGTATCATCGTCTTGTCTCTCCTGCTCTTTTGTTCAACTTATCCTGAATATTCATCATTGAAGCGTAAACTTCTCTGATCTCTTCCTCTTCCAAACCTTGCATTAACTTCACAATCTGCTGATCTGAACGTTCATTCAACTCACCGTAAAGCTCCTGCCCTTTTTCAGTCAGGCGAATCAAACTAACCCGGCTGTCAGCAGCTGAATCCACTTTCATCAGCAGCCCTTCTCTGGTCAGTTTACTTACAATTCGGCTCATGTAGCTGCGATCAATGGTCAGTGTATCCACCAGATTGTTCGCAATGCTCTCCCCTTGAATGCCAATTTCAATAATGACCCTTGCTTCAGCGAAGGAGTAACCCGTTCCCAGGATATGCTTATCGAGTACACCGAGTATATTGGTATAAAAACGGTTAAAACGCCGCATTTCAGTCAACATATCTGCATTTATTTGTTGAGAGTCGATGTGGAACCCTCCCTTTTAGTGGACATTGTCAACATTATATTAATCAGTTTAGTGGACGTTGTCAACAATATAATATCGATGAGCTTTATAGTTTAAATGAATGCCCACTTTATTTAAAAACAAAAAAACAAACCGCGCAAATGCACGGTTTGTTTTTTGGCTATTAGGAATGGCTGTATTGCACCTGATGAAGTCTGCTGTATATGCCTCCGGCAGCGACCAGTTCCTCATGGTTCCCCTGCTCAGCGATGCCATCCGCGTTGACTACAAGGATGCGATCTGCATTTTTGATGGTTGTCAGTCGGTGTGCAATTACAAGTGTTGTTCTACCCACTGACAGTTCCGCCAAGGACTTCTGGATTAATGCTTCGGTTTCGGTATCCAGAGCGGACGTTGCTTCGTCCAGGATGAGAATCGGTGGATTTTTCAGGAACATACGAGCAATGGACAGGCGCTGTTTCTGACCTCCGGAAAGTTTGACACCACGCTCACCAATGATCGTATCGATACCTTCTGGCAAAGTAAGAAGCAACTCTTCCAAAGAGGCACGACGGGCTGCATCCCAGATTTGTTCGTCTGTAGCCGTTAAATCGCCATAAGCGATATTCTCCTTAATTGTGCCTGAGAAGAGAAATACATCTTGTTGAACAATACCGATATGTCTACGCAATGATTCCAGCTGAACCTCACGAATATCAACTCCATCAACGGTGATCCGACCTTCCTCTACTTCATAGAATCGTGGAAGCAGACTGCAAATGGTCGTTTTACCTGCACCGGAAGGACCCACAAATGCAACGGTTTCCCCTGGATTGATGGACAAACTGATATTATTCAGAATGCGTCGATTTTCCTCATAACCGAATGAGACATTTTCGAAGCGAATATCTCCACGGACGCTTTTTAGTTCAACGGCATTTTTCACATCAGCGATTTCCGGTTCAGTATCAATGATTTCCAGATAACGCTTGAATCCTGCTATGCCCTTAGGATAGCTTTCGATTACGGCGTTAATTTTCTCAATCGGACGGAAGAAGATGTTGGATAACAGCAGGAATGCCATGAAATCACCCATATCAATTCTGCCATCGATAAAGAACCAGGCACCGCTAATCATAACGAACACAGTAACCAGACGCATCATCATGTAGCTGACCGATATACTCTTCGCCATCGTTTTGTAAGCAAGCAGCTTTGTTTTACGGAAGTTCTCGTTGTCTACGGAAAATAGTTTTTTCTCATGCTCTTCGTTAGCGAATGATTGAACGACACGAATTCCGCCTACGTTGTCTTCAATACGGGAATTGAAATTCCCCACATCTCCGAAGAGGCGCCGATAGGTCTTCGTCATGCGCCCACCGAACACGATAATGACCCAGGCCATGATAGGAATAATGATAAAGGTAATCAGTGCAAGCTCTAAATTAATGTTCGCCATGAGCCAGAAAGATCCAATTAATGTCATCACTGCGATGAAAACATCCTCTGGTCCATGGTGAGCCACCTCGCCAATATCGTTAAGGTCATTCGTAAGATGACCGATCAGATGACCCGTTTTACGATTATCGAAAAACCGGAAGGATAACTTTTGCAAATGAGCAAACATCTTCGAACGCATGTTGGTCTCAATGTTAATGCCAAGCATATGTCCCCAGTAGGTCACGACATAATTCAAGACGGTATTCAGCGCATAGATCGACAGCAATACAATACATGCGAGGATAATGAGTGGCCAATCTTGACCTGGCAGCAACTCATTAATGAACTTGCTTACAGCAAGTGGAAATGCCAGCTCTAGTAAACCAGCTATTACGGCACAACCAAAATCAATTAAAAACAGTTTTTTGTAAGGACGATAATACGAGAAAAAACGACGAACCATTCTTATTCACTCTCCAGATCCTGATTAGGGCTTTCTTCTTCATGTTGTAATTCAAAAAGTTGGATGTATTCATCAATGACCTGATCAATCGCTTTCAACTCACCACTGATCATCTGATGTATATTACGGAACTCCTCCTGACCAAGCTGTCTAGCCAACGTAGCTCTTCGATTCTGCATTTGTTCCAAAAAGACTAGAATTCTTCCACGACGAAACGTTTGTGCCCCATTACCCCGTTTTCCGTGATGCTCTCCATGCCCTCTCCCACGTCTTGAACGTTCACCTTGTTGCTCATCTTCTCCACGACCGCGTCTGGACTGCTCTCCATGGCGATCAGGTTGTTCGTTCACATTTATATGTCTTTCTCTCATTTGTGAAGCACCTCCATTTTCGTATACATATGTATACAAATTGTTTATGTATACGATTGTATACGTAAGGGATTTTTCTGTCAACCCGTATTTTTCCATTTTATCCGGGTCAATTCATATTCAGTTCACCGTCCTAGAGTACACTAACATACGTACCACCACAGAGATCCCCAATTCACAGATAAGACAGGAGAAGATGAGATTGACACTGAAAAAACGAACTTCATTCGCCGCCGTAACCCTGGTTTTAACGATGTTAGCCCCAATGACTGCTCTCGCCGCACCGGCAACCAGTAACAGCACTAACCTTACGTATGATATGACCCAAAAAGCGGTGATGGAGAAGGCCAAGCTCCTTACCGAAACTTATGGTACAACAAGTGTGCAGTACGCACTCATGGATGAGGGAGAGATCGTGATCTCCGGACAAGTAGGCAAAAACGACCCGGAGGGCCGTATCCCCCTTTCTTCTAATACAATGTACGGCATCGGTTCAACCAGTAAAATGGTGCTCACAGCCGCTGTGATGAAGCTGGTTGACGAAGACAAGATCGATCTGGATGTGCCAGTTGTGAACTATATCCCTGACTTTAGAATGAAAGATAACCGTTACAAACAGATCACACCCCGGATGTTGCTGAATCATTCATCTGGGATTCTTGGAACCTCAAGCGGTAGTGCCATACTGTATGGGGACAATGATACCTATGCACATGATACATTTTTGGATCAATTGGCCGAGCAAAATTTGAAGGCAGATCCGGGAGCCTACTCGGTGTATAGTAACGATAGCTTTACGTTAGCGGAGATTCTGGTTGAAAAGGTCAGTGGCATGAGCTTTAGCCATTTCATCCAACAGAATTTCACCGAACCCTTGGGTATGAGCCATACCAAAACGCCGCAGGATCTGGTTGATCCTGACCAAATGGCGGTAACTTATTCGCAGCTGAATAAGGAACAACTTCCACTAGAGAACACGAATATGATTGGCTCTGGAGGCATTTACTCTACTGCAGAAGACCTGGCCAAATTTTCGCAAATCTTTACGGGAGAGGTCACAGGTATTCTTTCCAGTGAGTCAGCAGAAGCCATGACGCAGGAAGAATACAAAAGTGGCCTGTGGCCAGAGGACAGCGATTCATCGATTTCGTACGGGTTAGGTTGGGATAGTGTGAACTTGTTCCCATTTAACGAATACGGCATCAAGGCAGTTACCAAAGGCGGGAATACGATTGCCTATCATTCGTCATTAATTGTGCTCCCGGAATACAATATGGCTGCAGCCGTTACTTCTTCAGGTGGGTCAAGCACAACCGACCAATTGATTGCGAGCGAACTGTTGCTTAGCGCACTTGAGGAAAAAGATATGATTGAAGAACGCAAGCCGGAAAAATCATTTGGCGTACCTGTAATAACAACCATGCCGAAGGAACTAACGCAGTATGCTGGCATTTATGGGGCTGTTGGCAGCTCGTTATTGAAGTTGGAAGTGAATGATGAAGGACAGTTGACGATGTCCCAGCTATTGTCGCCGAACAGTACCGAACAAAAGTATACGTATACTGAAGATGGCTCTTTCGTGAACGAGCAAGGTACAGAAAAATTGAAATTCGCCCAAGGAGATAACGGGAATACATACTTGTGGTCCCGTTCGTATCAGTCTGTGCCAGGGCTTGGACAGATCGCCTCCTCGGAATACAAGGCAGAAAAGCTCGAAACCAATACATTACCCGAAGATGTAACAGCCGCTTGGCAGAAGCGTGAAGGCAACATTTATTACCTGGTGAATGAAAAATACACCTCAACGGTATATGACAGTGCAACGCCGATCATCCCTATTCATATGTTCGATGAAGCACCAGGGTATGTGTATACCAATAAAATTATTGATGCAAATTCGGCTGTGAACCAACTGCAAATTCCAGGCTTGGCTGGGCGCGACACGATGGAGTATAAGTTCTTTGAGAAAGACGGCGTGGAATACGTCTCAGCAGGAGGAAAGGTCTACGTCAGTCAAGAACTTGTGAGACCACTCTATTCAGGGAAACAATCGAAGACAACGATTCAAACAAACGGTTATGCGACATGGTACTCGATACCGGCAGCAGCCGCAGGTAAAGTGATGACAGTGAAGATGCCTTCGAAAGGCGCTTTCACTGTATATGACCAGACAGGTATCAGTACGAACCATACCGTGGTTAGTGGCGAGAATGAAGTTACCTTACCTGAAAACGGTACGATTGTATTTGCTGGTGAAGCTGATTCAAGGTTCGAAATTTCGTTAACAAATCAATAATAATGAGCATGGAAAATACGCCCGTTCCCCGGTGTTCTACTGGGGAACGGGCGTTTCATTCTTTCCGAAATCAATTCTGAAAGATACTACGTTTGTTCTAAGTTTATTTTACTTCGTTCATAAACTTCCTGAAGTTCATTATTTCAATGAAATTTCAAATATAGAACCGACCTCACCTGCAAATACAATGCGGCCGTTTTCTGGTAAAACAACCTCATTCTTACCGCTGACCACGGTGTGATTAATGCAAATACCCGTCTGGTCATATACTGCAAAGGCTCCATTTGCAGGCATCTTAACCGTCATAACTTTTCCTTTCACAGTTGCGGGTACCGAAAACCATTTGGCATATCCGTCTGCTTGAATGGTTGTAGCGGATTGTTTACCCGAATAGAGTGGTTTTACAAGTTCCTCACTGGCGAATACGCTACCTACGGTTGTAATGTACTCCACTCCGTTCTTCTCGGCGAAATAAATCTCCTTGGTATCACGTCCAGCCATGCCAGGGATTTGCAGATCAGTGACTGCTTCGTTTGCTCCAATAATCTTATTATTGGATATATACCCTGGTGTCTCTTTATTAGAGATAATAGGGAGGATTGGTGATGAATTGAGATAAACCGTTGATGTATATTTCTCATTCACCACGTAATATCTTTTACCTTCACGCTTCTCCCACGAAGCCGTAATATCTCGGGATAATTCATTGGCTTCCATCTTCTCTGCGGTGTATTCTGAGAAAGCCAACTGCCCAAGTCCTGGCAAGGATACATAAGATCGAGACCACAGATAAGTACTTCCATTCTGCTCCGTAACGAATTTCAACTTTTCTGTGCCTTTATCGTTAACAAACGTGCCATCTGCTGTATATGTGTACTTTTGAGCCGAATCACTCGGAGCTGCGAGAGTGGATACAGTCATTAGTCCAGCTTGATTCATTTCAATCTTATTAACCGAATTATTGGCGCCATACATACCCGCATACGTGGATATTTCTTTAGGTATATCTGCCTTCACGGGTACCCCAAATGACTTTTCTGGCTTCCGTTCTGTAATGATACCCTTTTCCTCAAGTGCGCTGAGTAATAATTCACTCGCAATGAACTGATCTTTGGCACTTGTCCCACCAGATGAAGTAACGGCTGCAGCCAGATTGTATTCCGGCAGTACGACTAATGATGAGTGATACGATATGGTATCTCCACCTTTCGTTACTGCTTTGATGCCGTACTCACTGAATGGGTACAAATTTACACTATCCCACCCTAGCCCGTAAGATATAGACGTATCGCTATCCTCCGGCCATATGCCTCTTTTGTATTCTTCTTGCTCCATGGCCTCTACCGACTTACTGGAAAGAATGCCTTCAACCTCTCCCGTGAAGATTTGTGAAAATTTCACTAGATCTTCAGCGGTAGAGTAAATACCTCCAGTAGCGATGATATTATAATTTTCTTGCGGGAGCTGGCCATCATACAAAGGGGAATAGATTCCCGCCATTTCTACTGGTTCAACCACATCCTGTGGTGTTTTGGTGTGATTCATGTCCAGAGGCTCTGTAATATATTTGTGTATAAATGCAGTAAAGCCCATGCCACTAACTCTTTCGACTAGAATCTCCGCTAATGTAAAACCATCGTTACAATATACGGAGTATTCTCCTGGATCGGCTTTTAGAGTCTGTATCGCCAATTGATCTAGAAAAGTGTCATGTGAATACGTGTCATTATCCCCGTACAATGTGGCATTGCTGCCGGAGCTGCCCAACAGACCGGAAGAATGATTTAACAGCATGCGTGGTGTGATTTGTTTGTAGCGATTATCTTTCATTTTAAAGTCAGGGATATAGTTCACAACAGGCACATCCAAATCAATCTCGCCATCGTCAACCAGTTTCATTACAGCAGTGGTAAGTACCATTTTACTGGTTGAACCAATGCCATAGATCGTGTTCGAAGTAAGAGGCACCTTGTTATTGATATCGTTTTTGCCCGTTTGACCGGACACCACAATCTCTCCACCATCGATTAATGCATATTGTACACTGGTCGTACCGTACGTCTCGGTAAGGATCTTGGCTTTCTCCGCTACTGTTTTCTTGGTTGGTTCATACGTCAGATCGCTGTTGTTACTCGTAGCTGGTGCGGCCAGTACTGACATTGGAGATAACATCATTAACGCCAGAGTTAAGGCGGTGATTGAAGTTCTTTTTCCCTTTTGTCGTCCCATTCACATCATCTCCTGATTTAAATGTTTTGGTTGATTAGAGTTCTTTTGGATCTATAAATTTCACCTCTGGATACAAGTCGCTCGGCCCCTGAATTAGAGTTCCGCCCGTTCCTTTCAATTGCTTATTAAAGAAATCAAGCACATATTGATTTACGATGTTTGACCCTCTTTTACCATTGATGTCTCCTGTAATTCCGGACAGTTTAATCAGCTCCGAATAGAATTGAAGATCCGTGAAATTGAAGTGCTGGGTTCCTTCTATATAAATCACATTTCCCCCCTGATTGATAACCGTTTTCATAATGTGCAGCTCATCTGAAAGAAACTTAGTTACTTCGTCATCCGAATTTCTATCACTTTCAAAATTGGCTAACCAGTCTTCAAAATTTCCCGATCTGATAAACATAAACGGCTTGTTTATATCATCTCTATTTTCTACTTCATTCAGTGACCCGTCCATATTAACCCCGGCCTTGATTCGAGGATCCAAATACGTTGCATTAAACGCCGTGGCCCCCCCAAAAGAATGCCCCATCGCACCGATGTTATTTAAATCCATTTTCCCTTTGAATTGACTTTCAATTACACCTGAATTCAGCTTTTCGATTTGATTGATTACAAACTCCACGTCTTTTGTCCATATATCCCCAATTTCTCTGCGGTCATCTATGGTTGTCATCTTTGTTGTATAGCCCGTTACACGGCCATCCGGAAAAAGGGTCGCAAAGGTGCTATACGTATGATCGATTGTCACAACGATAAACCCATGACTGGCCAGATTCTCTGCCTGTGATGCTTGTAGGAGTCTACTGGTTCCCATACCATGAGATAGCAGTACCACGGGATAAGGACTTGTGGAAGGTAATATTTCTACATTTTCATAAGAGTTGGTTTGACTATACTTCAAGTAGTCGAGCAAAAATTCGGGCAGTTTTAAAGAAGCAGAGAAGCTCTTAATATACGTTTTGAACATTTCTTTATCATTTGGAAACAGCGTGTCACGCTTGTTGTTATTCATGTTCTCAGTAGGATACCAGAATTGGACCATTAACTCCCTCTTGTCGCTTTGATCTTCAGTTAAGACTTCAGCTCTATTCTGGTCTGTAAAATGAAAGGTTTGAGTACCCACTTTCTCTGGACCATCAGGCTTCGGCAAATTAAAGACAGGTAAGTATACAGACAAGGCAGTAGATATCACAAGTAAAATGACGATCAATGAAGATAAACTATATTTCAAAAACTTCCCTATTTTTAGATTCACCATCTTTTCGGAATGTCTGAATAAAACGATGAGTATGAACAGCGTCGTCATGAAATATACCAAAAGTAGCTGCCATCTGTATCCCTCAACAAACAATTGAACTAATAATATAACGCTGCTTCCTATACCCAAACCCAAGCCTATTTTCTTTGCACTTCTTTTAATAAACAATAGATCTACCAGTAAAGCGAAACAGGATAAAACTAAAAGTATTTCAAATAATCTCATTTGAATCCTCTCTTTCATCACGGACATCATCCGAATTGGATTTACTAACTATGGAAAAACCGCCCCGCAGGACGGTTTTCATATTCGTTCATACACACCTGTTAAGTCAAAGCGTGTACGTTTACACCATATTTATTTTGCTTCGTTCATAAAAGCTCTAACGTCTTCAGCAATTTTTTTGAATTGAGTATGGTGTAAATAATGTGAACCATCCATTGTGATTACTTTCCCATGTACCGAATCTTTGATCTGCCCTTCATGCAGCGGTATCCATCCTTCTACACCTTCATTATTTGCTTGTACAAAGAGAAGAAGTGGAAGGTCTGTAGGGAAGGTTAAACCTTGAGCACCTTTAAAATTGGAATAAATATGATCCATCTCGTTTAATGACGTGGGATTATACATGTTTTTATTCGAGATCATTTTCATCTGCTCAACCGTCTGACCATTAAATGCAAGTCCCTCATAGGGGTCTGCACTCACTTTCATCATTAATCTTAAGAGACCTGTATTTCTGAGAAGAGCAAACGTTTTTAATGGGAACTTCGCATCTGTAATACTTGGTTGGGTGGAAACACTACTGTCAATACCGACGAAGGCAGTTACCTCATCCGGATATTTGTTCACATAATCAATGCCGTAAATGCCTGCAATAGAGTGACCCATGAGCATGTACTGATGAATATCAAGTTGCTGCAGAGCTTCATGAACTTCACTTACGATATTTTCTGTGGTTCTTTCTTTTTCTGTTCCATCACTTAATCCGTAACCGAAAGGCTCAACTGCAACAACTTTGTAATATGGAGATAATTCATCAATAAGCAACTTGAAATCAAGCGCTGGTGTTGCTGTTCCAAAACCAGGCAGAAGCACAATCGTTTCCTTGCCTTCACCTTGAATGAGCACATTCATATTTTTCCCGTCTACAGATACGTGCTGACCATAAGGCTCAATCTTTTTCGCTTCGGAATTGCTACTGATCACATTCGTGATATAAACAATACCTAGAAACAAAATAATGGCGATTACGATTGCTCCTAGTATTTTAAGTATAATATTCCGTACTTTCTTGGCCCTCGATCCATTCTTCGCTTTCTTTTCCTCTGGTTGTGTCACTCTCATCTTCTCCTGTCTTGAACTGTTAGTTCGGCTTTCTTCTTTGCTGCTAATGAAATCTTAACCAATGAAAATGTACTCCCCGTGACATCAATATGAACTGAATATGAACAAGCAAATAAATTAATAAATTTACGGAGACGTCATTGTCGGATAAATTTCCGTGAACACATTATTGGATTTCCTTCATAAATCCCATAAAGTTTTCCGCAATTTCTTTGGCATGGGAACGATACAAATAATGATTCGCTTCCAGCAGCACCACTTCACTATGCACAGTGTTCTCTATTAGCTTCTCATGCTCGGGAATCCAATTCTCCGCTGCCGGATGATTCTTTTGAACAAAGAAAAGCACCGGCAGATTAACAGGGAACGTTAGCTGTTCAGCTGCTTTAAAGTTGGAATACATACTCTCTGCCTCATTTAATTGAGTGGTATTATACATATTTTTTCGGATCAAAATGTTCAATTGTTCTTTAGTCTGCTCATCATAAGGCAGTCCATCATAAGGGTCAGCACTCAGTTTTAATTGTAATCGCGCGAAACCTAAGTTACGGAACCATTTAATCGGTTGTGTATCTGACGAATCAATCTTTTGTTCACTAAGCGTTGGAACACTGCTATCCAGTCCGACAAATGCACTTACTTCGTTTGGATATTTGTTCACATAATCCAGGCTATAGATCCCGGAAATGGAATGACCCATGAGAATATACCGATCAATATGAAGACTTTGCAGCGCTTCGTGGATTTCACTTACGATATTTGCTGTACTGCGCTCCCTTTCGGTCTGATCACTCAATCCATAACCAAAAGGTTCAACCACGACGACTTTATAATAGGGGGATAGTTCTGAAATAAGTGGCTTAAAATCAAGTGCGGGTGACGCTGTTCCAAACCCTGGTAAAAGGACGATCGTTTCTTCTCCTTTTCCTTGAATGCTGACATTCATCTGTTTTCCATCTACAGATACGCGCTGTCCATACGTTTCCATTCTTTTTTGCTCCGAATGACTGCTGATTTTGTTAACGCTATACACGGTGGCCACGAAAAGTAGGATGACTATAACGATTGCACCAAATACTTTAAGCAAAATGTTTAATACTTTCTTTGTTTTGGATCGACCCGACTGTTTCTTCTCGGTTTCTTGTGTCACACTCATCTGCTCCTGTCCTCATCTGTTTAATGGCTGTAACAAGCCTTTAATTCAAGACTAACCAACAAAGATGTCCTCATCATGACGACAATATGAACGGAATATGAACTAACAAAAAAAGACCACGTTTCACATGCGAGGGAGCTTGCATGTGAAACGTGGCCTGAAAATATGATTTAGACAATCGGATGAATATTCTACACATTCACCTTATCCTATAAGCCTAACTATTCCGTTGGTGGAGTGATGGGCAACGTGACAATAAAGGTCGTTCCTTGACTAGGTTCACTTTCTACTCGTATGTCCCCTTGATGAAGCGATACAATCTGTTTAACGATAGCAAGTCCCATACCACTGCCATCATACTTGCGACTGTGAGAACGATCCGACTTGAAAAATCGTTCGAATATGCGCTTCTGGTCTTCAAGGGGGATACCGATACCTGTGTCGGAGATTCGAATAGTCACGTTCTTGATATCCTGCTTGGTGCTGACGTGAATTACGCCGCCATCTTTGGAAAATTTAATACCGTTGCTGAGAATATTTGTCCATACCTGGTTCAGCTGGTCGTGATCAGCCAATACTTTAACAGCTTGGAGATCGAGCTCAAAGTGAATGTTGCGAGCAGACCATTGCGGCTGGAGAGTTACAATGACCCGCCTGATCTGTTCATCCAGGCTAAGTGTGCTAAGTCGTGGTTGCTGCGACTGCGATTCAAGCATACTTAGCTTGAGCAGATTATCACTCATTTTGGACATCCGCTTCGCCTCAGCGATGATAATCTCAAGATATCGGCTTCGTTCTTGCTCTGAGAGATTTACTTGTTTCAGTGCTTGAGCATAACCGGATATCGAAGTCAGCGGAGATTGAACCTCGTGTGACACATTCGTTACAAATTCCCTGCGCATCTGCTCCAACTGCTGCAAATCATGAATCATTTCTTCAAAACTGCGCGCCAGTGTGCCCAGTTCTCCGGTTTGCTTAATATTCAACTTGACGTTGAAATCTCCAGCAGCGATCCGCTTCGTTGCTTTTGTCAGTTTTTTGATCGGTCTAACCAAAAATATGGAAGCAATCAGAATGATAATACTTCCCGCAATCAATGAACAGGTTGCAAAGATCGAAGCCCATTGGACGACAAACAAGGAAGAAGGGGGAGTGAGTGTCTCAAAAAACATGGCTTTCGCTCCCATTTCCGTTTTCACCGGCAAACCTAAAAGAACTGTTGCAATACCATTCGGATTGTCCTGAACTACGCCTCCATCTAGCACTTTCTTTAGTTGCTCTTTCGTCACCGTGGCCGATTTATGTCCGTTAAGCTTTCCATACGACTGGAACTGACCCGTTGCATCGTAAATTCGAATATGATATGAATTCAGTAGCTTCATTCCACTAACGTACGATTCTGCTTCACTTAATGGAAGGGTCTTGTAAATCTGCACGATATCCTGGCCGAAGTTACGTATGTTAATTTGAGCATTTTCATTCAATTGATCTTCGAATATCATCGTGGACACAAAAAAAGAAATGACCGTGCCGGCGATGACGGAGATTAGAAATGTCAGGACCACACGGATATATAACGATCTAATCATTCGTAAACCTCAAGCCGGTACCCCAGACCTCGCACCGTTTCAATCCGAAAATCGGGTGTTGTTGCGAATCGTTCACGCAGGCGTTTAATATGTACGTCTACTGTTCGATCATCACCGGCGTAATCAATGCCCCAGATCTGATCGATCAATTGCTCACGTGTATAGACTTGTCCGGGTGTTCCAGCGAGTTTATAGAGCAATTCGAACTCCTTCAGCGGCAACGTAAGCGACTCTGTTCCGCTCGTCACCTTGTAGGTTTGTCGATCCAGGATGACGTTGCCGAAATGGATCGTCTGCGTGGAGCCGATTTTGTATCGTTTCAGTAATGCTCGAACACGAGCCGTGAGCTCCAACGGATCAAACGGTTTCGTCAGATAATCATCGGTTCCCAGTTCGAATCCCTTCACTTTCTCCCAGGTCTCCCCTCTCGCCGTCAGCATGAGCAACGGAAGATCAGGATTGGCTCTTCGTAGCTCCTTGCATAACGTCCAACCATCCATGATAGGCATCATGATATCAAGCACAACAAGATCGACATGTGTTGAGCCGTAAACGGTCAGTGCCTCCTTCCCATCCGCAGCTTCAGCCGTTTCAAATCCGTCATTTCTCAAAAATAAACAGACGAGTTCACGAATGTTCGGATCATCGTCAGCAACTAGTATTGTAGGCATTTGTTTCCTCTTTTCCTGTTTCCATGTCATGTAGTCGTAATCATTATACTATTATTGAATTTGTAAAAAGCAAGAAACACGCAAGAAATTTAATCACGCCATCCCCTCAGAATGCTCTGCATCCCCGCTTTGTTATGAAGAAACTGTTTCACACGAGAGCCGTTGGCACCAGATGGATGAGGGAACCCCCATAAAATTTTCCCTTCAACTAACCGATGTTCATCTAGCAATTGATGGAGTACAGCCTCCACCGACTTTCCTAATGGAATAATAAGAGGATGCTTTAACTGTTCAACTTCAGGCAGAAATGATTCAAGTACATCTTGATACAAAAATTTATTTTGAGTAATAGAAGGCTGATGTCCATTGTAATTTTGCTTATTCACCAAGACCGGATATCGAACCAGAGAAGTTGTATGTAACAATATACAATCTGCTTCAAACAGCCTTTGCACATGGGGCACTTTTAAATATTCATGCAAGCTTATTTCCTGGAGCATCTGAATCAAATTGCTACGCATGGAGCCGGCCATTCTTGCTGCTATTTTGGCTTCTTTACAGGCTTGCTCATATGATTTGTGTGCTTTCAAAGCCTGGATAGCCGTTCTATATGCAATCTCCATTTGCTGCCAACCTGGTGTGATGCCCACAAGCATGACTTTTGCAGAAGGATTGATATATTCATTATGTGGAGAGTAGAACATCTCCACCTCTCCCGCTGAGCTTAATTTCAGATCATTAATCAGCAGCTCTGCTTTGGAGTACTTTGGTTGTACCGGTAATGAATTCATCACATCAATCAGACGTTGTTGGTGAGTGGAAGATATCAGCAGACTGCACACTCCTTACGGCCTTATGTATTGGCTACCCTGTAGCTTATCGATTATATACCTTATTTTGTACAATAACAGCCGAATTAATTGAAATAAAAAGGGTAATTGAGGACAACGTCCATCAATTACCCTTTTTATTATTCTGAATGGACAGGTAACTGTACAGTAAATGTCGCACCTTCTCCTGGTTCACTGAACACGGAGACAGTACCCCCATGCATCTCCACAATTTTATGCACGATGGACAGACCCAACCCACTGCCGCCCAAGGCACGTGTACGGGATTGATCTGCTTTGTAGAAGCGTTCAAATATACGGAGTTGATCCTGCTTGGTGATGCCAGGTCCACTGTCAGTAATACGCACACTGACCTTGCCTTCACCTTGCGTAAGGAAAACATCAATTTTGCCGCCTTCTGGCGTGAACTTGATCGCATTATGAATCAGGTTGATCCATAACTGAATCATCAAGTCCTCATCAGCAAAGATTTCAACTTCTTCCAGCTCTACGTTCATATCTATTTTTTTGTCATCCCATTGGGGTTCGCAGGCCAGAACCAGAGTTACCAACTGCCGATCCAATCGGTAAAATGTTTTATGTGATGCATGCTCGGATGAATCCAGAACAGCGAGCTTCATCAAATTATCACTCAGTCTGGACAAACGAACACATTCCGTCTCAATGATCGTCAGATACTTTTCCCGTTTCTCCTGGTCCATATCTTTATTTTTCAACGCTCTGGCGAACCCGCTGATTGACGTGAGCGGCGATCCGATCTCATGTGATACATTCGATATGAATTCTTGACGCAAATCTTCCATCACTTTGAGATTTGCCGCCATGTCATTGATGCTTTCAACTAACTGCACAAATGGATGGGGATTTCTCTGTCTCCCGTTTCTATTGGCAAATTCCGCATCCAGATTCACACGAAAATCCCCCCGGGAAATGCTTTTCAATGCTTGAATCATCTCATTAAAAAATTCATACTGCCTGCCTTTAACCAGCGGACCGATGATTGAAATGCATATCCCGAAGAAAATGAACCCAAGCATGGCATTGATCAGAAAAGCAAGCAATTCATGCGGTTCCCAGGGGACAAAGGAATACACATATCTCGTAAGGTAGAAAGCTGCTGTCCAGCAGGCAAACAGGGCCAGAGATACCAGAATGACGTTTCTGGCAATATGAAGAAATCCAGCCTCCTGCTTCATTGCCGTACCTCCAGGCGATAGCCTAAACCTCGCATAGTACGAATGACAAAAGCATGCTCTTCCTCCGGAAACCGTTCACGAAGCCTCTTGATATGCACATCAATTGTCCTCTCGTCCCCTTCGTAATCATAACCCCAGATCTTTTCGATTAACTGATCACGTGTAAAGGTCTTGCCAGGGTAACTCGCAAGGGTGAAAAGCAGTTCAAATTCCTTACGTGGCAACACAATATCCTGATCGCCTTTCTTGCACTCAAACGTATCCCCCCGCAGGACCAGTTCACCAAGCAGGATCACTTGTGAAGTCATAATCCGATATCGTTTCAATAAAGCCTTCACTCGTGCAACCAGCACCAGCGGATCAAAAGGCTTCACCAGATAATCATCCGTCCCAAGGGTAAAACCTTTGATGATCTGCGAGGTTTCCCCTTTGGCTGTTAACATCAGGAGCGGCAGATCCGTCTGCTGCCGCAACTGGCGGCACAATTCCCATCCGTCCATGCCTGGCATCATAATATCGAGAACGACGAGGTCGACCTTATGGTCAGCGAGTAATCGCAGTGCATCCAAACCGTCAACAGCCTCAATTACATGCAAACCCTCCTGCTGTAAAAAATGTCCTACCAGCTCTCGGATATGCGGGTCGTCATCAACGACCAATATGCTTGTCAACGTGACCACCTCCATTTTTTTCAACCTTGCCTTATACTCCACATTCTGTCAAGAAGAAGACCTGGCATAACGTCTCTTTCCTGATAACTCCACATTTTTAGAAAATTTTATGATTTCCAATTACGTTCTGCGCATATATGCCCGTACTGTTAATGGTGCAAAAATGGCTACAATAACTGCCGCTCCAGCAAGGCTAGTCACCAAATCTGTGCCCATTGTCCCTTGATTCGCCAAATCCCGTACAGCTGAGACCAAATGGGATATCGGATTGACATTAACAATCCACTGAAGCCAATTTGGCATCGTATCTACCGGAACAAAAGCGTTCGAAGCAAAGGTGAGCGGAAACAATACGAGCATGGAAATCCCTTGTACACTGGACGCTGTACGTGCAATAACACCGAGAAAAGCAAAAATCCAACTGATCGCCCAAGCGCACACAATAACCAGCAATCCTGCCAAGGCGACATGACCCAATCCACCTGCAGGGCTATATCCCAATAGATATCCAATCGCAAAGGTAAGGATTGTTGCAATGGTATATCGGATCGTGTCCGCCAGCAATGCTCCGGCCAATGGCGCAATACGTGCTATAGGCAATGATTTGAATCGGTCGAATACCCCTTTATCCATATCCTCACGCAATTGCACGCCAGTAACGACTGAGCTTGTAATTACCGTCTGCACAAGTATACCCGGAATAATGACCAACAAATAAGCTTGAATGTTTCCCGAGACTGCACCGCCAAAAATGTACGTAAACATCAATGTGAAAATGATCGGCTGTAGGGTAACATCGAATAATTGCTCTGGTGTTCGTCTAACCTTCAAGATCCCGCGATAAGCCATCGTTAAGGAATTCCGGACGGTTTGCCCAAAGCTTGTGTATTTTCTCAGCTTACGGCTTGGGTTTTGTTTCGCTATTGTACTGTTCATACTTGCAACTCCTCCACTGCTTTTGATTCTTGAGACGTATGAGACGTATTGCCACTCGCATCTTGGCCCGTAATGGTAAGAAATACTTCATCAAGTGTAGGTTTCTGTACACTCATCTCTGCCAGATCAATGCCTGCGGAACGAAAGGCAATCAGCAGATCTGCTGCAATATTCGCATTAGCCATCGGCGCAGTAATCTTCCCTGCTTCCGCTGATACGCTGGAATCTGTCCGAAGGATCTGCTCCACAATCTGACGGGCGTGTTCAATCCGTGTCGGTTCCTGGATGCGCAGTTGAAGGGAGGCAGTGCCAACGGAAGCTTTCAAATCATCTACCGTACCTTCGGCCACAACATGACCCTGATCAATTACGGCAACGCGGTCTGCCAGTTGATCCGCTTCATCAAGATATTGTGTGGTCAGAAGCACTGTTGAACCAGTCTTGACCAATTGGCGGATCGTATTCCACATCTGTGCACGTGTCCGTGGGTCAAGTCCAGTTGTCGGTTCATCCAAAAAGATCAGCGGCGGCTGAGCAATAAGGCTTGCTGCCAGATCCAGACGGCGGCGCATGCCTCCCGAGAACCCTTTGATCGGACGTTTCGCCGCCTCCGTCAAGCCGAATTCTTCGAGCAGCTCAGCGGTCTTGCGTTTCGATTCTGCGCGGCCTAGACCCAGGAGCCGTGAAAATATCATCAAATTTTCGTTGGCACTAAGTGACTCGTCAACCGATGCGTATTGTCCTGTAAGTCCAATCAGCTGGCGTACAATATGTGACTCCTTCACCACATCATGCCCAAATATTTTGGCTGATCCTCCATCGGACCGTAGCAGTGTACCCAGCATCCGAATTGTTGTTGTTTTCCCTGCTCCATTCGGGCCCAGTACACCGTAGATTGTACCTGCCTTCACGTTTAGATTCACACCATCCACTGCACGCTTATCTCCAAAGATTTTTACAAGCCCCTCTGCTTCAATGGCCCAATCTCCAAGTTCATTACCTGTTGTTTTTTGCTGTATGTTTGTCAATTGTGGTTCCTCCCATATCGTTTATAGGGGAAGAATATCGTACTTTTATGAACTGAATATGAATGGAATCGGAAAGTTTTCAATTTCAAATCACAAAACCCCGCCAAGGTCCAAATGGACACCAGCAGGGTTCGTATCGGATTTATCATTCTCTAATTTGCAGGTTTGATATCAAAGAAGTCCAGTTCTCCATATCCTTCCCCTTTGGAGAAACGAATTTTGTTCACACCAGCCTTTAGCTGAACTCTTGCTGTAGACAGTCCCCAGTTCTCCCATCCCTTGTTCGTAATGTAGAATGGGCTGGCTGTACCTCCATTCACACTCAGCAGCAGGTTGGACCAATTCCCACCTGCTGTACCATTCGCCGTCCTTGCCAGGAGAATATATTGCCCTGCAGCTGTTGCATTGACGTTAAATTCTACATAGCTGTCCGCCGTATCGATATGACCAGCTTTCATGCCGCCTGAACCAGAAGGACTCTGGGATGCATAAGCGATCCCACCAAAGGTTCCCTCCTCTCCTTCATATCGAACGATTGACTTTTCTCCCGAAGGTAGAGCAATAGGTGCGTTGGGATTCACCGGCGCACCCAAGTTCGGGGTATTGTCGGCATTCCAGGTGAACTTCTGTAAGCGAATCTCACGATTCCATCCGGAATTATTGGATTTCGCTGTGTGGTACATGATCCAGTCCTCAGTCCCGTCAGGCGATTTCGTAAAGGAATGATGACCCGGACCATACAAACCGTTCCCCGATTGGAAGATAGGCTGACTGCGCTTGTTCCAGGATGCCGGATTCAGCAAATTGCTTGAGGCGTTAGCGGTAATAAGCCCCAGACAATAGTCGTTGGTCCAGCTGCCACTTGCAGAGTAGACTAGACTGATAACTCCGTTTCGAATGATCACCTGTGGTCCCTCATTTACATTCGGGGAATGATTGGTTTCCCAGGCGTAGGTTGGTCGTGCAATCTCCACACGATTTGAATCGATGGTCCAGGGATTACTCATATGGGCAATGTACAGATTCTGCCTTACATTCGTATCTCCTTCCCAGCCCGACCAGATGAAGTAGAGCTGTCCGTTCACCTGCAAAACCGTCCCGTCGATAGCCCACTTGTTGGTGGGATCCGTAATCTGCCCTTTGTATTGCCAGGTTCCCTGAGTAGGATCAGCTGACGTATTTTCCATAACATACATGCGGTGATTGACGTTGTCTCCATCATCCTTCGCATAATAGATGTACCAAGCACCATTGATGTAATGAAGCTCTGGAGCCCAGATGCCGCAGCAGCCAGTATTCACCACTGTGGTTGCAGCCGCATCAACGGTTGTTAATTGAGCTGACTTCCAGATGGTAACGTTACCACCTGTTGTTTTGGTGAAATAATAGAATCCATCTGTGTGCTTGTAGACCCATGGATCAGCTCCATCCTGCATCACGACATTGTAGAAGTTATTCTGAACGGTCGCAGCATGCGTCGTCTGTCCCATTGGAAAAATAAGAAATGCACATAAGGCCAGCAAAAATTTGTTCCTGTAATTCATTATTTTCATCTACAGTCACGCTCCCTATAGGATTATGAATCATGCGTGTACCTGACCTTCAACGTTCAATCTTCAATGGCAGCTTTGCGGGAATTAATGCGACGAATCGTTTCCGGGTCGAATTTGGGACGGCGGTCATAGGTGTACAGTCCATTCACTTCCTGTTCCACATCATATAGCTGGGTATAACAAAACCCGAACATTTTCGGATGGTCCAACAGGACATTGGTTAATCCCTCATAACGTGCAATGAAAGCTTCTTCGGAATTCGGTCTGTCCCCGTAGCCCCAAGCTTTCTCATCTTGCTGATCCGGATTCCACCAGATACCGCCATACTCGCTAATAAAATAGGGCTGCCCTTCATACGTCTGCCGCTCCGGAAACGTATTGAATACTTCTCCACCGCTTTTCATCGGTTCATATCTGGCACGGAACGTTTCCGGGTTCTGATCATAGTCATGCAAATCGAAGATATCCGTCACCACATGAAAGTTACCACTGGTATCAATGACAGGACGTGTCGGGTCCATACGTTTGGTCATCTCATAGACAATGCGTAGCACATCATTATCCTGCCGGGTTCCATCACGATCCCACGTTTCGTTGAACGGACACCAACCGATAAGTGATGGATGATTAAAGTCGCGTTCCATACCTTCCATCCATTCTGGCAAAAACCGGGCAAGGCTTTCAGACGTTGTAATATCCTGTCCCCAGTTGGCATGTTCTCCCCATACCAGATAACCCAGCTGATCAGCCCAATACAGGAAACGCGGCTCAAACATCTTTTCGTGCAATCTCGCTCCATTAAAGCCAAGCCCCATGGAAATCTCGATGTCTTTGCGCAGATCTTCGTCGCTAGGTGCCGTGTAGATGCCATCCGGGTAAAAGCCCTGATCCAGCACAAGCCGCTGAAAAACAGACTTCTCATTAATACGAAATGCCATGCCATCCAACCTTACCGTCCGCAGTCCGAAATACGAGCCTACCGTATCGATGGTCTGATCCTGCCCATGCAGCTTCAACTCCAAATCATACAATTGGGCATGCCCTGGCTCCCATAAGTGGATTTCAGATAATGGGACGGTAAGCTTCACAGCAGGTCCATGAATAACCGCCGTTGCCGATCCAACATCCTTGCCGTCAAAGTGGGCTGTTGCAGCCAGCTCTCCTCCAGCAGTGTTACCGCATATTTTCACTTCAAGGTGCACACATGCATTTTCCGGATCAGCCGCGACTTTCATGTCGGAGAGATACACCTCTGGCACGTGCTCCAGCCACACCGTTTGCCAAATGCCGGTCGTCCGCGTGTAATCGCAGCCATGTGAGTGGAATCGTTCGCT
The DNA here is from genome assembly GCF_050994985.1 of Paenibacillus taichungensis. Classification (NCBI taxonomy): domain Bacteria; kingdom Bacillati; phylum Bacillota; class Bacilli; order Caryophanales; family Paenibacillaceae; genus Paenibacillus; species Paenibacillus taichungensis. Next base: position 2,942,823 of record NZ_CP194720.1, read on the forward strand.
CTGCTTGCCTCGCGGCTGAAGTCCAGAACGCACATCGTCTTCCGCATAAACCGTGACTACATTCGTTCCCGACGAAACATGGGATGTGATATCAAAATGGAATGGAGAATAGCCTCCCCGATGTTTACCAACCGCTTTTCCATTGACCCAGATCTCGGCTTCGTAATCAACAGCGCCAAAATGAAGCAAAATGCGTCCATTCATCCAGGTATCCGGAATGGAGAACTCGCGTTTATACCATACTGCTGCCATAAAATCGGTATAGCCCACCCCGGACAGTTTACTCTCTGGACAGAACGGAACAGTGATTGTCCCAGAGAGGTCATGTTCGGACTGTTCATAACCCCGTTCTTTTCCACTTTTGCCATGATCCATTTCGAACTTCCAAGTTCCGTTCAGATTGATCCAATCGTTACGTACCCACTGAGGACGAGGATATTCCGGTCGTGGTGTCAATGTCATCTTGTCTTTATTCATACGTAAATCACTCCTATTAGCCTTTGATTGAACCGATATATACTCCTTTTACAAAGTACTTTTGTAGGAAAGGGTATACCATCAGTATTGGAATGGTGGACACAACAATGGTGCAATATTTGTTCTGTATTTGAATCAAAGTATAATTACACAATAATTAGATGTCAACGTTTTCAATTTATTTTCTTGTAACAAAATATATCTGGTATTCTTGCTTACATCTCATTCAAACAGCATTGAAAAGTTGATTATTCACTAGGTTACACCATTAAAACATAGTTAGAATGCGGAAAAATCCAGTTTAAAGCCAAAATAATTATTACTTTCTTTGTCTAATGAAAGCATTCGTTTTCACCCAATCATTTATCTAATTCGCTATTAATTACAAAATAGTTGTAACTTTAGGCATACCTATCCCCTATTCTCAAGTCTTATGTCTTACTCTCCCGATGGAACTTGGAGCGCATGATCATCGCTGAAAGGCACACCAAAATCAGGTGTTCCATCCCTGTTCCATTCAAATTTTTGAATGCGCGTAGCCCGAAAACCAGTATCAGCACCCGGTGCCGGAAGAGCATGAAATACGATCCAGTCCTCCAGACCATCCGGTGATGTAGTAAAGCTGTTGTGCCCTGTGGCATATACACCATTCTCCGTACTCTTCCAAAAAACAGGCTGCGGGGATTTGGTCCATGATGAAGCTAGCATTGGATCATCTTCTTCATCCTGGTTAACATGCCAAGTGCATAATCTTCCGTCCAGGTTGTGCTGGCCGAGAAAATCAGAAAGACTCGTCCATTTCGATGCAGCATAACCGGGCCTTCATTAATCGCCATCCCGCCTTGCTTTTCCCACGAAAAGGTTGGAGCTGTTAACAGCACATGGTCACCTGTCAATGTGTAAGGATTAGACATCCGAATAATATAGATCGCTGACCCATAGTCCGGAAAATGACCGTAGCCTGCGTACAGAAAATAGAATTGAGCACTCAATTTCAGCACGGTACCATCCAGACCAGGGACAGGAGTGCCCAGAGCCCCCTTCCATACCCAATCGCCATCCATGGGATTTGGGCTTTCATTCTCCAGCACGCAAATCCGCCGTGAATCGTCCCCTCCCCCATCATTGGCCGTATAGTATATGTACCATTTTCCGTTCAAAAAATGGATTTCTGGTGCCCACAAATGATGGCTATAACGCCCGCCAGGCTCCGGTGACCAGATGATTTTCCGTTTACCTTCGTCAATTAGAGATAATCGGGTGGTCTGAATTAGCTCCAGGTAATTGGAACGTGTTGCTCCAGATGAAACAAGTTCGGTTTAAAACGCTCGATACTCACGATAAATGAAGTACCGTTATTTGGCATATCTCGCATCCTTATCACCTGCATTCATCGTATACCTTACCTGCATAATAATGTTCTGTTCATGATCTCCGAACTCATTGCCAAACAGGTTCATGCCTCCCTGATGCCTAGCATCCGGATGAATTCCAATGCGTAATCTTAACTTGTGTTTATCCTCAAGATGAAGATCTGACAGGGACACATCCGAAATTTTCTCCTTGTCTAGCATGGTCATGTTGTCGTCCACACGCCATTTTTTGAGAATGCCGTATTGTGTGGAACCATCTGACCACCATGCCGGATTCAGTTTACCTCGGCGGTCGCCCAAATCTCCGGGACTAGTCCACATCCCGATCTCAGTGCCATTCACCCAAACAGAAATATCCGAGGGCCAATCATTGTTATACGTTGCTACTTCAGAACAGATTTCCATGGACAATTCCAAAGATTCAATCGTTGCACCTTGCGGAATATCCATTGGAAGCAAATATTCAAGATAACCTTTTGCCAGCCAAATGATCTGAGCATCAATATGTTTAGGATGATAGAAGCTTGCCGGGTCGTCTTCCTTCAGAATCATCTCCTCCGTGCTCGCCATACCGCATGTTGGCGCAACTTCACAGTCGCTGTAATGCCCTATCGGCATCTGAACTTCATAGACATTCGTATCCCGTGCGGGAAAAGAACTCACTCGATCCAGGGCAATATGAATATCATCATAATTACGGCTGCAAACTTTCATGGCCCCACGAGAGGCTGGGAGCATTTCCGTATGTATTAAATTGGCCGCCTCCAGCACTTTAATATGGTTGGCTACCGTTGACACGGGCAGGTTAAGTGCTTCGGCAATTTCGATTATGTTTAATTTGTTGGCATTAAGAAGCTGGAGAATGTCAATCCGGGAACGAGTCGACAAGGCGTGGGTTACAGTTACCAGTTTTTCCGGGTCGTTAAAGCTAAGTTCCAGCACGTATTTGCTCTCCTTTGGAAAATATTAATTAAAATAATTCTACTTAATAACAGGAATAAACACAATGTCGCTATGCTCCATCCTGCTTTCGGAGGAATACATCTGAGAACATTTTCCACGTAATCTTTCCTATAACGAAGGCAATGAATAGAAGTAATCTGCATTTCTTGTGAAAGGAAGTGTTATACGTGATAAGTGAACTCAATAGCTGGATCAGGCATATTGCTTCTAACTATATATTGATTATTACGGCAGCTGTTATTTTCTTCGCGATTAAGGCTGTGATCGGATTCTACACGTACAAACACTACAACAAACAATTGGATCATCTGCACCATAAAGTTGATCTTCTCATCAAGGAACAGCAGCTTTTAGCTCAGCAGTTCTCCTTTCCTAACGAAAACAGAGACATGATGCACAAAGAAGACCACTTCGAGTCTTCATCGCAACCTCCTCTAATGTGATCTTCTCTTCTCATATAATATTGTATAGTTACTGTTGTATGACCCTCTCTACTCTGTTACGTAAACATCTCAGAAAAAACTTGAACGATATACAAGCCGTAGATCAGATGTTGGTACACATCCAATCTACGGCTTTTGTTATTTGGACTGTATGATTTTAATCTTTATCCTAGTGCACAATTTTCACAGGCAAGTACGTCAGGGACTGGCCTGGAGCCGAGACGGTAAGGTTGTTTTCCAACTCAAATGACTCAACTGATTCGATGAAGTGTACTTTTTCTACAAATGCAGTCAAAGCAACGCTTAATTCCATTCTTGCCAGTGGAGCACCTAGACAGAAATGCGGACCATTCCCAAAGGTAAGGTGTTTTTTGTTATTGGGACGGTGAATGTTCAAATCGAATGGATTTTCAAATATTGTTTCATCCATATTCGCCGCACTCATCCAGCTAATAACGACATCCCCTTTTTTCAATTCTACACCCAAGAGATTATTATCTTTCTTAACGGTCCGATGTCGCTTGGCATTATGGAAGCGATAACGAAGCATCTCTTCCACCGCAAGTGGGATCAACTCAGGGTTCTCTCGTAATTGAACATACAAGTTGGGGTCATCATAGAGAAAAGAATAAAATGTACTGGAAACCATGTGACTAGTGGTTTCGATACCAGCCCCCAGCAAAAGCATCGTGGTTCGAACAACCTCATCGTCGGAAAATTTCTCGCCGTCCACATCCACTTTCAACAGGTCTGTAATGATATCGTCGCCAGGCTGAGACCGTTTCTGAACGACAATGGGATAAAGGAACTGATAATACTCCTGTGCCGCGACTTGCTTTTTCAGTTCCATTTCCTCTGCATTTTCTCTATTGGCGGGTTGAAACAGAATATCTACCCAGCTTTTGAAGCGGTGGCTGTCCTTCAGCGGTATGCCCAGCAAATCAGCCATAACCATGGAAGGCAATGGTGCTGCCAGAGCTTGCACGATGTCAACCGTTGTATTGAGTTCGATATCCTCCACCAGTTGCTTGGCAATGTTCCGAATACGCGGCTCCCAGTTTTTTAAACTGCGGGGGGTAAAAGCAGCAGAAAGCAACGAACGGCTTTTTTGATGACGCGGTGGATCTATGCTTGAAATATTCATTTTGTCCGGCGGTGTGCCTTCCTTGCTTTTCGCCCCAACAGAAATGGTTGTTCTTGTTCCTTCGGATGAAAAATATTCATGATTGCTTAGTACCTGCTTGACATCGTCATATCTGAATACATTCCAGGTATCCGTATCCTCATGATAGTAAACAGGTTTTTCCGACAACATTTTCCGAAACCAGTGAAGTGGAAAAAACTCTTCCGATCTGGACTGGAAATTGGTTATATCGTGAACTCGAATCACTTCTTTGTACATCCAAACACCGCCTTAAAACTATTTTTATCCAGTGCAAAGAGGGATTTCTTCCATGTCTCTGATAATCATGCCACGGCGTCACTCCAGGTCTTCGTTTCCTTTTCATTCCTCCTTTGGTTGGCACATGAATTGACAGTTCAGCGCACAACCATTTTATACTAACCGTATATTATTTGGAATGAAACTTTTGAACTATATTCATATTCTGGATATTTTAAGGTGTATTTTTATACTAATAGTTCATTTATGACGAAAATTAAGTTCTTAACGGTTATAATACAGGATTACAGATAGGTAAGCATGAACATGTCTAAACCTAATACGTGGACCATATGGTTTACTATGGTATGCTTGAACACTAGACTCATTGTTTGCACATCGGGGTTTCTTTCGGGAGGGATAAAGTGAATTGGATACGTCCATTGAATAGCGGAGAATCTGTCTTTAAAGTTAAAAATAATCGCATTATCTACTTTGCAAAATTATCTATTCCACTAAATGCCCTTATCGCAGTTGGGAAAATACTTTTAGGGATTTTTACCCTCTCCTTCTTTTTATGCATTAACGCTTTTTATAATATCGGCATTGCTGTTGCCAAGTATCACGCAGCAAAAGCACATGAGGACTCGAATCTTGATGATTCCAGCCCGGAGGAAATCCTAAAAAAACAATACGCTGCATACCGATTTATAGGCAATATTGTGCTCGCTTCTAGTGCGGTGTACATCATTTATTGCAGTAAGTTATTATTTGTTACAGGCAGTAGAACACATTATCCTCACTATGTCGCCTTCATCATAGCTGCAGTCACTTTTACCGAAATCGCGGTTTCTCTAGGGGGCGCCATTATGGCGAGACGGAATAATGAACCGGTCATTGAAGCCATCAAACTGACGAACTTCTCTTCATCATTGATCTCACTTTCATTAACACAAACTGCGATCATGTCATTTTCATACAAAGGAGATCCCACCTTTTACAATGGACTGTCTGGCATTATTTTTGGTGCTCTGGCAGCACTCATCGGGCTGTATATGATATTACGAACTCCGACAGGAGCGTAGGCCGTTAAATTCTTAAAAAACATCTGCGTAAGTTGATTCTGACTTTAGCTGGATGTTTTTTTGTTATATCAAGTCATTGTAAGAATAAGCACGAATTAAAGAGAACTGTTTGGCTAGAAAATGCGGTGCATAAGGCATATCATTGCGAAGCCAGGATACAATGGTCCCAATCAGGGCTGAGGAACTGTACCAGATGGCGATCTCCTTATGAATACCTGCTTGTTCAAGTGTGCTTCCCAACTCTAAACTTTCGATCTTGGCTGAAACAAGTTTCGTTAGCAATTTCAATAGTCTCTCCGTAAAAATGGGGGTTCTTCTTGACGCGAGAACGACGCGATAGAATTTGGAGTGGTCAGCAAAGTGTTCAAGCAATTTCACTAGAACTGGCCAACCATCATCTTTGGCAGCATCTTCAAATTGAGGAGCATGTTCGTCCACAATCCGTTCAATGTGCTCAATCATCTCATCCGCCATTTTCTCCATCATGTCTGTGATATCCCGATAATGCAGATAGAAGGTCACGCGGTTGATCGTCGCTCGTTCTGCAATCCGATTGACGGATAGTTTCTCGATGTCCATTTCCTGCAATAGATCTACAAAAGCATCACGAATCAACTGTCTTGTACGAAGTATACGAGGATCTGTAGCAGACTTTTTTTCGTTCTTCATGCAAAATCACTCCTCAAATTTTAAAAATTACAATTTTAAATGATCAGTCGTTTATTTCCGAATTAGACGACATATTTTATTTTTTCGTAAAATAAGCAACGAAAATACCCAAAATCGTAAATTGTAATCTCCGGGAATATGTATATAATTCAATAAATACAATGTAAACTATACAACACGTTGTAAATTTAGTCACGTGTGGATTGAAAGGATGGAATGGATTGAGTCAGGCTAGATTAAAAGAAAGAGATGACGTAAAAAAGGGCCCCATACTGTTTGTTATGATTTTGGGTGCATTTCTTGCCACATTGAATCAAACCGTTATGAGCGTGGCAACTCCGGAGCTGATGGGGGATTTTAATATCTCAGCAGCAACAGCCCAATGGTTTACGACAGGCTACATGCTGGTGAATGGTGTACTCATTCCTGTCACGGCCTATTTCATGCAACGCTTTTCGACACGGCAATTATTTCAAGCTTCGATGTTTATTTTCCTCATCGGTACGATTATATCTGCCCTTGCGAGTAATTTCGGTACATTGTTGACAGGACGTATGGTTCAAGCAGCTGGTGCTGGTATTATCATGCCATTGTTGATGCATGTCATTCTAACCCTGTTCTCTCCTGAGAAAAGGGGAGCAGCGATGGGTATGGTCGGTTTTGCCATCATTTTCGCTCCAGCGATTGGGCCAACCCTTGCTGGATATATTCTTGAGAACTACACATGGCAAACGATGTTTTACGGAATGATCCCACTAACCGTTATTGTTATTGGTTTTGCGTTTGTATATCTCAAAAATGTATCGGAACGAATCAAACTCAAGTTCGACACACTCAGCGTGTTGCTGTCCACAATTGGATTTGGTGCATTGCTGTATGGCTTCAGTCGGGCGGGAAGTCTGGGATGGTCAAGCGCAGAAGTCATCATATGCCTTGCAGCAGGAGTAATTGCTCTTGGACTGTTCACATGGAGACAGCTCGCGTCTACAAATCCGCTACTCGATCTGCGTGCTTTCAAGTATAATATGTTCTCACTGACCACGGTCATTAATATCGCGATCACGATGATCATGTATGCTGATATGATGTTGCTTCCTTTATACCTCCAAAATGCACGGGGTTACACGGCATTGGAGTCCGGATTATTGTTGCTTCCAGGGGCGCTTGTCATGGGCTTCCTGATGCCAATAACAGGTAGATTGTTTGACCGGTTTGGCGCAAAATGGCTGGCAATTATCGGGATGGTTATCACGATTGTAACCACTATTGGTTTCATCGATCTAACCGATTCTACAAGTTATACTTACCTTGTCTTAATGTCAACAGGTCGCCGAATTGGTATGGCCTTGCTCATGATGCCTATCCAAACGGCAGGTTTGAATCAACTGCCTCCAAGACTTGGGCCGCATGGTACAGCGATATCCAACACCGTCAGACAAGTAGCTGGCGCTGTGGGTACTTCATTGCTCGTAAGTGTAATGACTAGTCGCACAACGGCACATGTACAGGACATGGTGGCAACGGGTGCAGCCAAAGGTTTAACCCAGCAACAGTTGGGAATGGAATCCATGATCCAGGGAATTAATGATGCTTATGTTGTCATTATCGGCATTGCCGTTCTCGGATTGCTACTTTCCTTCTTCATCAAACGTACCAAACAAGCGACGGAGGAAGACTCCAAGCAGCCTGTAAGACAAAAAGTCTCGATGAATACAAATTAAGAACAACATTTACATGAATTACATCATGTAGAGCCTATGTATCTTATATAAAAAGCGGCAGATCAGGACCCTAAGCTTTACGTCCAATCTGCCGCTTTTTTGTGTATTACTAATGAACAAAAGCCTCTGCACTTCAGTGAGAACCGCTGCGCTAACGTGTTCTATTTCGTTTTCTCCATCGGAACCTGCCTGATTTGTTCAAGATATAAGCCGCAGTCTTTGACAATTCTGCTAGCTTCGCAATTCATAGAAGACGATTCAAATTCCGTTTGAAACGCCTGCAGCGTTACTTCCAACATGGAAATATTGATCTCTTTCTGCTCGACTAAAGCAAGCAGTCCTTTGGTCAGTTCTTTCGCTTTAATAGACACTTCCGAGTGGAGAATAGAATGATTGAATTTTTGAAGACCTTCAATCAGATTGTTTTTATCCACCGCAATTTCTTTGGAATCAGGAGCAATCACCAACAGACTTGGAAAATCAACAATATGCTCTTGCCTTTCCAGCATGGAACGAAGCAAAATTTCAATGTAGTTCAGGATTTTGGGCACAAGATGGTTCCAATTCGGTTGGGCAAGATGGAAGTTTCTCCACATATTCGAGATTTGATGGATCATGCCAAAACCAAAAATAGCCCCTTCATAAGCAAAGGGTTTTAATTCTTCACCAAATACCTGTACCAGTCGTTCAGATAACCAATTTAACTGCATACGAGTCAAGTTCTCTAGATTGCATTCTCCAGAGTAGAAGCCTGTCCAGAATAGCTCCACAACAAGCTTTTTTCCGGCAAAATCATCGGCACCATAATTTGATCTACCAGTAAGTCAAAATCGGATGCATAGCTTTGGCTCTCCAAATCTTTGCGAATCATCATATCTTCCTGTACACGCTGCTCCAGAATGGCAAGAATACAATCATCCTTGGAACCAAAGAATTTATAAAATGTTCCTTTGGACACACCTGACTCGTCTAGGATCATCTGTATGGAGGTGTTGGTTACTCCATGTTTCTCAAAGAGCACAAGTGCTGAGTCCAATAACATTTGTTTCCGTTTATTCATAAGTTCCCCCTGGATGATTTAGGTGGTTCACGTTACGGTATTCAACAATCTACTGCAAATCCACTGCAAACATCACATGTTCCTTCCAACTTCCCTTGATTTTAATATTCTGGCGGTCCGTTTCCTGGAAGCCCGCTTTACGCAACACTCGAATTGATCCGGCATTGTCGGGAAGTGCACCTGCCTCCACTCGTTTTATTCCCGCTTCATTCATAGCAAAATCCAGTGCTAGCCGAAGGGCATCGCTCATGTATCCCTTGCCATTCTGCACTTGATCTAGCACATAACCAACAATCCATTTGGCTGTGGAATCCAGTTCAAGTTCGAACAGAGAAATCTCTCCAATGAGCTCATGTGTATTGTTCAGGAAGATTCCAAAAGAGTAACGTTTCCCTTCTTCCCTGGCCTTGTTCCAACCTTCGAGAAGTGCAACTTGACCCTCCAGTGTATAAAACGTCTCCGATCGTTCACTTGCCGATATCTCTTCGAAAACAGCCCGGTTACGGAACTGCAAATCCAGCAATGTCGGCGCGTCCTCCACGTTCAAAAATCGCAAATAGATACGTTCCTCACGATTGTCCATCTGTATGTTCATCCTTATCTCTGGTTGTAGTAGATTGCATTCATCACAAGTACGAGAGTTGCCGTTTATACGACATATCCCAGAACAGATATTCAAATTCAACACTTCTTCTGAATATGTCTTCTAAGGCCTCCAGCTCCAGCTCGGTTTTATGTTCACATAATGCATCCAGTGTATCATAGAACCATTCGAATGAGTCGCGGAAGTCATCACTTGCATAATTTTCGATCCAGGTCTGATAGAAATTGCCCTCTAATGAATCTCGATATTGTTCTTTTAATCTTGTAGCATAGTCGTAATACGTCCACGCACAAGGGAAAATGACGGCCATGATTTCGGCAACCCCACCTGTTTGTGCAACACTCATCATATTCGACGTATACGCCTTGTTGTATAGAGAGGGTTTGACAGCATGATTTTCATCCAGCGCAATCCCAAATTCATTCATATACTTTCGATGCAAATCCATTTCTTCGTACAGAATAGCATGTTGAATCACCGTAAAGTTCGTCATCAGTTTTTCATCTGTCGCCTTCACCGCACCCATGGCAAAAATCTTCGCATATTCAATCAGATATGTATAGTCCTGAAGAAGATAAAACTTAAACGCTTCCCGATCCAGTGTGCCTTTCCCCATTTCGTGTAAAAAAGGATGGTTGTATCCATCTTCCCATACGGTTCTGGACTTATCTTTTAACGTTCTTGAAAATGACATGATCATTTCTCCTTTTATTAAAATTATAATGTCCCCGCTTCATATCCAGCTATCGCGTTCTGTCCTCCAAAATGCAGACCAAAAAGCCCTTGTCCTATTTTCGGCAAGGGCAAAATAACATGAGTACATGTTATTTGCTCCCTACGTCAGTATTAACTAACAGGTTCAAAGGGTCAGGTTTTAACCTTCTCAACTGCGAACAGTCCCCCTGCAAATAGCTCAGGCTTATTACAACATGTGTTTTTCCAAATGTCAATCCATTCCTATTAATCTTCAAGTTCCCCTAAATCTTCTTGCAAGTCTTTAAGTCGGGTCCGGATATCTTTAATCATACTTTGCAATTTGTTTAACTCATCGACCCATTTTTCCTCATTAGAGACGTTCGTTGCTGAAGTTGAATGATACCCGGGAGACGTTCTTAACTGATCTAAATCCGATTCGTATGCCCGCCGCTTTTCCTCAGCTTTTGCCAATTCCTCCTCTGCGATGGCAATCTGATGCTCCAGATAGATGATGTCTGAGGAGTAGCCGTGAGTTAAGCGCTGTGAATACGTCATAGTTCACCTCAATTCTGATCATCCATTGCTTTTTCAAGGTCATATGGCTGAATATCGATATCCAAATTCATACCCAAAGCCAATTTGGCCAGTTGACTGCCAATAAAAGGCCCCATCGTTAGCCCAGACGCTCCAAGCCCGTTAGCTGCGATCAAGCCATTCCAACCTGGAACAGCACCCATTACCGGAAGAAAACCTGGTGTAAATGGACGAAATCCTACTCTTACTTCCTGAAACGTGCTATCAGCTAAACCGGGAGCCAGTTCCAATCCTTTATTCAAAATTTCCTGCATTCCGCCTGCAGTTACTCTTGTATCGTATCCTTCAATATCATTTTCGTGAGTCGCTCCGATCACAATCTTCTGTTGATCAAAGGCTAACAGATATTGATCCGAAGGAGGCATGACTACAGGCCAGTTCTCAGTGTCCTTTCGATCGTGAACCTGTAAGTGCATAATTTGCGCCTTCTGATAATGAACCTTAAAATCAATGCCCAAGGGCTTCAACAGTTCATTAGCCCAAGCGCCGGCACACACGATAACCTCGTCAGCCGATATGACTTTACCGTCCACAACCACTCCAGTCACTCGGTCCGATTCATATTGAAGTGTCGCGTCCCCATGAATCAGGACCGCTCCATTTCGTTGAGCCGATCGGATTAAGGCATCACGAAGTGCACGTCCATCGATACGCGCAGCACCACTGATGTAGACGGACTGAAAGCTCCCCTCCAGAAGAGGAAAACGCTCATGAGTTTCTTTTGCATCTAGACGGGTAATATCGGCAATCTCCGGTGCATCTTCTTTACGAAGGTGTGCCCTCTCCTGCATCTTGTTGATTTTGTCCACATCCGTATGAATACTAAGAGCACCCACTTGAGCGTAACCCGTTTCTGTTTCCCCTTCACTCTTGAGTTCTTCAATCAAGCTGGGATAAAAACGTGCACCCGCTTTGGCAAGCTGATACCAATCCTGATTACGGCGCTGAGATAACCAGGGACAGATGATCCCGGCAGCAGCATCCGTAGCCTGCCCTCGATCTTTCCGGTCTATAAGAAGAACTTCCGCACCCCGTTTAGCCAATTGATACGCTGTGGAAGCCCCAAGAATTCCTGAGCCTACGACGATGACTTTCTTCATGACTGCATCCCTTTCCTAAATCACTGTAACCATTATAACGCATACTGCTTGGTCTGATAATGGCAAGGCATCGACATTATGATACGTGTTCCTAAAAGGTTTTCGATAAAATGTTATTTATGTAATATAATTCAAATCAGGTTTCTTTTAACGCTGTATCCACGCCATTTACGCACACGACCTTTAACGAAATGAGGAATAACACAACGATGCCGAAACCTAGTATGGGGAATTCACTGGATCCCGATATGCCGCTTATGATTACAGGTCAAAATCAGCTGACCGTAGACGAATTAATGAATTGGAACGGCCATTCACGGGATTACAGTATTGTGCAGTGTATCGGGGGAACAGGGAAAATCGCAGCCCAAAATCATGAGTTTTCAATTCGGGAAGGAATAGCTCTTATTATGTTTCCGGAGGTAACATATCGTTACGACAATCTGAGTAATTCATTGTTGTTCGATTGTCTGTCCTTTAATGGCTATTTATTGCCCCGGTTTCTGCATACCTTGCAGATCGGGGAGCTGCGCGCCTTCAAGCCAGATGGAATGCTTCATATCCTGTTGCATGAAATAACGTTGGCGCTACAGTCCCGGCACAAGGATCAGATCTGGCACGTATCCGCATTGCTGTACATGCTTCTGGTCAGGTTAACGATTGATGGTGATCGTTATGGCGCTTATGAACGCTCGGATGCCCGATTAAAGCTGGGCGGACTGGTTACTTTTATCAAGCAAAATTATGATCAGGACATCTCGCTCTCCATGTTGGCTCAGCAAATGGACGTCACCGAACAGCATTTAAATCGGATATTCAAAAAGGAATTCCAAATGACTCCGCTTGATTATCTGACACGATATCGGTTATTGAAAGCCAAGGAAATGCTCGTCCATGACGCTGGGATAACGGCCCACGAAATTGCTCGGGCTGTCGGTTTCAACAGCGCCAGTTATTTTGGATCCGTTTTCAAAAAATATGAAGGAATCTCTCCTATTGAGTTACGCAAGCAATACCAGGGTTAAAGAATTTCCATCGTGATCTCTGCCAGCGAGGTTAACCGCAGATCATACTTCGAGAATTCCAGATTACGCGTTACCTCGTTAGGCACAATGACACAGCGAATCCCCGCGGCTTTGGCTGCCTTCAGTCCATTCGGCGAGTCTTCAAACACAACCGCTTCGGATGCTCCAATCCCGAGACTCTCCAGGGCAAGCAGATACAATTCCGGGTCCGGTTTGACCCGCTTGACGTCCTCAGCTGTATGAATAACATCGAATAGTTCGAAAATGCCGAGTGTACGTAAATAACCATGAACCCAATCCCGGGTAGAGCTGGAAGCAACGGCAAGTTGAATTCCCTTTTTACGGGCAGACAGGAGCAACTCATGCACGCCTGGAAGAATTGCTGCCTGTCCAAGGTATGCTTCGTATTTCTGTTCAGAAAGCAGCTTGATATGATCGTGATCGATCGGTTTTTGCAGCGCTTGCTCCAGATATAGAAAAGGATGAAATTCTTCAAACGATGTCCCTACATTTTTCGACCAAAGCTCCAGCCCAAGTTCAAGTCCATGCTCTTTATAAATATCGCGAAAAGCATAGAACCAAGGTGTCTCCGTGTCCACAATCAGTCCATCAAAATCCAAAATAAAAGCTTTTACCATTCCGCTTTTCTCCCTCCAATGATCAACCGATTGGCAGGGAGATGGGCTTAGAAGCGTGCAGTCACATCCGGACGGGTAAGATTCATCGATAAAAAGTGACAGGTGCATCCCGTTCCAGCTGGTGACTGTCCAACAACTCCAGCCCGAATCTCCCCCTCTATCGGCATGCCGAAATATCTAATTAATTTCCACTCCACCCCATCGGGTGAATAAAAGAATGAAATGCAGTCTTCCACTTTGCGTATGCGCAGATAAGGATTGGTTACGGGAACTTCAACCGAATTGCAATCATCGGATGAACCTTCCTTCGTTACTACCGACACAATGGTAGCTGCTTTTCCATCATACTCAAAACAAAGCTTGCACCAGTTTCGCTCATCTGCCATCACCATCAAACATCCGGAATCATACTGATGTTTCATGTCCACGGTTAGCTGGGTCGTCATTTCAAAATCGTTAGGCACCGGCATCGAAAGAAATGGCGCGGTTGCACGGATGTGTTTACCCGCTGGGTCCTGGAAAAAGTCCGTATCAGCCTGAGCTTCTACAATTAGAACTCCTTGATCGGTATAAGACCAGGTCTTCGGCTCATTAATCCAGTTCATTTGGTTTCTTGTTTCTGTTGCAAATACGTTTGTCATTTCTATGCCTCCCAGGTTCATTTTCTGTATTATATATTCGTTTCATATACAGAAAACCCCTTCTCCTACATATTTTTGTAAGTACTGATTGCCTGGGAGTGTTTCTGGGGATCAGGGAGGAATAACATGATGACCATGAGTATGATATATAGTACAAGAATGACACTGAATAACAGCACGGGATTATAGTGATACAGCAGCCCTGTCAGGTAACCTGATGGAATCGCTGTTAACGTCATGACGGTCTGCACTGCCGAGAACATATCCGCTTTTTCATGTGTACCCAATCGGTTCATAAGCAGTGAGTCCCGATACGTTTGCAAGATGAAATTGCCTGCCGCCAGTACAATTAGAGTCAGAAATAACATGGCTATATTCCCCACAGGTATTAACAGAAAAAGTATTGCCCCCACTGTACTCAAAATGATCGAGAAACTGACATACTTTTCTTCTGAACGCCGTTTCAGACGCGGGATAATGACTAAATACAAGAGCATGACGGTTACAGCGGTGACAACCGGGATAAATGAAATAATCTGATCATTGAATTTTAACTGTTCCTTGAAAAAAATCACCTGAAAAAAGTTCAACTGCAGGATCAAATTGGAAAGCACCGTGATGAGAATAATCGGTAAAAGCCTCCGTTTGTAGAACGATTTGCCGAAAAGTCGCAGACTGGAAGCAAGACTCTGAATCACCCGGGTTTGGCTATGCATTCCCATAAGTTCCTTCCCTACTGTGGTCTCATCCGTATATCGGTTGCGAATGAAGAACATTACGGTCATGAGAATACCACCGACAAAATAAATACTGGCTAGTGTTGGCACGATGCCAAAATCGGCAATCACTACCCCGGCGATCGGTGTCAGTACTCCAGCACCAGTAATGATCATGTTGAGAATGGCGAATAC
This sequence comes from Paenibacillus taichungensis, assembly GCF_050994985.1. NCBI lineage: Bacteria > Bacillati > Bacillota > Bacilli > Caryophanales > Paenibacillaceae > Paenibacillus > Paenibacillus taichungensis. The sequence continues at coordinate 2,958,204 of NZ_CP194720.1, forward strand.
CTTGGATCGCTTGTGTTCCTCAACATCCTCAATAATTAGACAGTTGAAGGAAACCGTCACAAATTTGGAGGTTGCATTCAGCAAGTAAGCGATCAGAAACAACCAAAAGTTCTGGGAGAAAGCCCAGATGAACATGGGAACACTCCAGGCAATCAAATCAAAAATCAGTGTTGTTCGCTTGCGACCCAGCTTATTCGTGATTGAACCCGCAAATAACTGAAATATAAAGGCAAAATAAAGATTCACCGAATTGATCAAACCAATTTCAATATCAGAAAGTCCGGCTTCCTTCATATATAAGGGAGCATAAAAAAGAACAATCGTGCCCGGAATGGCCCATACCGGTTCAAGTAAGATGGAGTACCGCGGATTTCTCGGCAAATCCTGTAGCAGCTTCAATCGATATCTCCCCCTTTTCTGCGGTGTTTCACCGCTGCGAATTCCTGCTTTTCACAGCGGCAAAACCGCTAATTCTACATGCTTACAAGATCAGAGCTGTTTTAACCGAATTCATGGGCAATTTCTCTCCGGTACGCAGATGATACCCGATTGTCCCATTGAATGCCTGTTCATAATCACTCAGCAGTTCCGTAGAGGTAACCATTTGCTCCAGTTCCGGAATACTTTGTGCAAATTTCAATGCTGTACTGATCATCGAGTGATTAGCTACCGCACCAATGATACTAATACCATCATTAATTACGGTAGTTGATTTGAACGTCACCTCATAGCTGTCGTCATAACCCATAGGAATGATCTTGCCTCCTTTGGCAATCATCTCAAATCCCACATGAAGCTGGTTACCAACCGCGTCCACTACAATATCAAACTTCTTGTTATTATTGATCTCGTATACTTTATCGAGCGTCAGTTCCTGAGGATAGAACACATGATCCGCGATCTCTGAAGCGAACTCTTTGCGGAATGGATCAACTTCCGTGCCTACAGTAAGCCTTGCCAATCGTTTGCTCACAAGCTGACACAGAGAACCGATTGCACCAGAACCGAGGACCAGTACAGAGTCACTTGGCTTAGTCCCTGCTTTCATCAACGTCTGAAGTACACATCCCAGTGGTTCGATCATCATGGCCGTTTCCCAGCTCATGGAATCCGGGATGGCATAGATATACTTTTCGTCCCCAACAAAATATTCAGCAAAGGTTCCGTGTGTCGTCATCCCTACTTGATAGTCATCAAAATTCTCGCAGTAGATGAACAGTCCTTCGCGGCAATAGGAGCAGGTACCGCAAGATTGCGTGGGATCAACCAATACCCGATCACCTACCTTGAAACCGCGCACTTCGTCGCCAATCTCAATCACTGTACCTACACCTTCATGACCAATAATCGTTCCTTTATTCGCCGGCACTTTGCCTTTGACAATATTCAGGTCTGTACCGCAGATGCCTGAACCATAGATTTTAATTTTTACCTGGTTTGGCTTTTGTATGGTTGGCTCCTCAATATCCTGGTAAGTCACCTGTTTAAGATCCTGATATACGAGTGCTTTCATTGAATATTCCTCCTAGTCGATGTTTTATATAAGTTGAAATAAAGATTTTACACAATCCACTCCGATGACAGAACAAGCTTCCAATCGCTGTTATCCCCAGATTTTTTAATTCCTTTTTTTAAAGGGGGAAATCCGGGTATAAAGGCGACCGCTCCGCTTTTTCAGGTTTATTCTGTCCTCTCCGTTCACGTGTAAATGATAGTTCAACTAATATAATTTGAATAAAATTTTAAACGTTTTCGTAAATCTCAATTCGAAAAGTGTTCCTGTTTCAGAACTTCTTTCCAGTCGGATAGTGTCTGCAAAAGAGCTTCTTCCACCCACAATAATTCTTCCCGGGTATGAGCATCAGAGAAAATAAAGTACCCTTTGGTGAATATTCCGAAGTGGGCCATTCGTTTGACCATAAACTCTCGGAAAGGATCGGTATGAAAGTTTTCCTCCGAAATAGAGCTAATGGAGAAACTCGCATAGGTACCCTTCAGCACCAATTGATCGGTTAATCCAAGAAGTACGAGTTCAGCTTCAATCAGATCCATAATCCGAATAGTAGCCTCGCGCCAGCTAGGCCATACTTTAGCGCTTTTCATCAATCTCTCACATGCAATCGCTGCCGCGAGTGCAGTAGTCTCGCTGGAATGGGCGTTGCTGAATCTGACCTGTCCTGATAATGACATCAGATGTTCTGGTCCTATTACGGCTGCGAGTGGCAGTCCATTCGCCATGCCTTTGGAAATGCAGAGCAGATCCGGCCAGATATCATACTCCCCAGCTGTAGCTTGCTTGCCCATTCGAATACCGGAGGTGACTTCATCAAATATGACAATGATATCCAATGACCGACATAGGGATACAACTTGCGCCAACGGCTCACGTTTCCATTCATTTGGACAAAGAACAATGCAGGCGATATCCTCGGGAGAGGATTGGATTTGGGCCTCGATACGCTCTGGTGAGGGCTTATCTATCCAGATTGTTGTGCGTTCGATATCCACGGGGATGCCTCGTTCTTTCGTTTCGCGGCCATAGTACCCATAGGCAGACCAGTCATGCCACCCATGATAGGCCGTCGCGATGACCCTGCTTTTGCCACTTCCCGCACGAGCCAGACGTACGGCTCCACTGACTGCATCGGCGCCACTTTTGGTGAATCGCAATGAGGGGTAGCGGCCCTCAAACCGTTCCAAAATCAATTCAGCGCATTCAAGTTCAATGTCAGCAGGAATCGAATAACTTGTCCCTTTTTTCAGCTGATGGATGACGGTCAGTTGAACTTCATGCCGTGCATGTCCCCATGGCGCCGTACCCATGGCCATCTCACAGTCCAACCATTCATTTCCATCGATATCTATAAAACGGGAATTGCGTGCCTCTGCGCAGCATACGGGTGTATATCCCGGAAATAATCGTTCTGGTGCTTTCGCTAACGTACTGCATCCGCTCGGAATAACCTTTTCGACATGTTCCAACCACTCCAGATTCCGTGTAAACCTTACGGCACGATCAAGCGTGCTCTCTTTTGATTTCACCTTTGGTTCCTCCCTGTTTACATGGTTTGTGAGCTAGCGAACTTTGGAGCCTGGCCAGCAGCCATCATATATGCGATCCATGGTGATAACATTGCCATACAGATCAATAATCAGATCTTTAGCCCGATGAGCATGTCTCATCTCGATCCAGTAACGGTTTTCCAACAACCGGGCGAAATTGTCCACCAGAAACAATAATCGGTTCTCGCTATGAATCAGCTCCTTGCCCAGAACCTGCGGCAGCCAGATAGCTCCATTAGAGTTAAAGCGGTTGGAATAGTCACGTACCTCAGCAACAAGTGCAATGTCAGCTTCCTCCAGCTTGGTCCAGAACGTATCCGCGTCACTGCGAACTTCTGCAAGATCAATGCCAACGATCGGCAGATGCTGATATTCACTCTGGCTATCCAGCTGTTCTTTCAGATGACCGAATACGAATGGCCAAACATCGGCCTCAATTTCCCCACCCCACTTTTTCCAGAAACGTGCCAGATTGTTTTTACGGTTGAAGTTGCGATGAATGCCACTGCTCCGTTCCCAGTGATAGGCGAGAATATTCGGATTAATGACCGTATCATATCCGGCTGCCCGTGCTCGCATCTGATAATCAAAATCCTCATATCCGTTAAAGAACTTCTCATCCAGCTCGCCTACCGTTTCATACACTTCCCTCTTCATGCCGAACATGGCGAATACGACAAGCTGAACTGAAAATGTTTCCTTCGGAATGTCTTCAGGCGAAGCGTTCAGAAATAAGTGGCGACCAATTGTATCGGCAAATGCAATACCACAATGCTGCACACCTCCCGTTTGCGGATAGAGCAGAACACCGCCAATCATACCGATCGTAATGTCGCTGTCCATCGTCTCTTTCATCATGGATTGCCAGTTCGGTTGAAGGATCGTATCGGAATCCAGGAAGAAAATATAATCTCCCTCTGCTCGCCGAAGCGCGCTATTGATTGATACGGCACAACCAAGTGGAAAATCATGCTGAAGAATTTCAATCGTTACACCTTCTCTAACCTCTTGTTTCAGTTTCTCCAAATGCTGTAAGACAGCAGAACCGGAACCATCGTTGATAAAAATGATTTGAGTGGATGGGCTTACGGTCCGTAACAATGAGTCCGTGAACAGGTTCAAAATGTTATAGTCCTGGTTAACTGGCACAATAATGGTGTAAAGCATGGAATCCCTCCTGTGGATATGATGGAATGCGTGCAAAAGCGAGTTGAAACGGTATCGCGTTCAGTGCAGATTATCGACCTCCTTGTCGCAAATTAACTGTCTTAATTTGGTAATGATTTGAATCTACTAGAAATTTATATCATTTTTTGTAAGTTTAAAATCTTAAATTCTGAACTCTGTTAAAATATGAATATGTACCGAAAAGAAAATATGCGCCTTTCAAGAATCGCTGATAGCTCTCCACGCAAAAAAACACCTCCAAAGTGAGTCCGTATCCAATGACACGACCGACTCCACAATGGGGTGTTATATTGCATTTATTATATGCTGTTATAAGGTAGCGGCTAATTATCTGGCCCTAAAGCCATGATAAAACGTATCCACAACTAGCGAAGCTGCTGATTTACGAGCAATGTCACCACTTACAACCTGCTGCCACGTCAGAAACAAGATGGAATACAGCACATCTACAATCCAGTTTTTATTGACATCCTGACGAAAGTAATTCTTTTGCTGCAACATGCTAACCGCATGCAGTATAGGTTCTCTCAGCTTCAAATCTGCTCCCTCAATCTCAGGATTATAGTGAATAGCTGCATCATGGGTAAGGAAAAATATTTTATCCCCTAACGGAATGAGCACTTCAATCAGTTCCGGAATATACGTTTCACAGTTTTCCTCATCCAGATGAATGTTTTGCATGGCCTCACTGACCACCTCGATCGCACGCAAGCCCAGATAAACCATTAATTGTTCGCGACTCTCCACGTATCGATGCAGGGTTGCAATACCAATTTTCGCAGATTCTGCGATATCATTCATGGATGCATTGGGTTTTTCAATCAGCAGTTTAGTCGCTTCGTCCAGGATGGAATTAAGTCTCGCTTGCTTCATCGATGTCATTTCTTTTTTCAACGGGTTTACACCTCTTGGGGAATATATTCAATAAATTGATTCAATGAACCATCATTTGATTGGCTGTGACTATAAAATTATAGCATAGTTGCTCACAATTCCGATGTCTGAACACGTAACAAGCATTACCTATGATTGGTTATGTATTGCAAAGATAGATGTAATGATTAAAAGCCGCCAAGCGGCGGCTCTTAGAATGTATATCTTTTATCTTTCCCTTTTGCTTATAGCTCGATAATTCTTGTTGCAATATTTGCGCAAAACTCACTGTCATGCTCTACAAACAGAAGGGTTGGGGAGTACTCCAGCAGCAAGTCTTCTATTTGCATACGAGAAATGACATCCACAAAGTTGAGGGGTTCATCCCAAATGTGCAAATGAGCTTGCTCACTGAGACTTTTAGCAATCAGCACCTTCTTTTTTTGGCCTGCACTATACGTTGAGATATCCTTCTCCAATTGCAGCCTGGAAAAATCAAGCTTTCTTAGTATCGATTTAAACAGGCTTTCATCGATTCCCTGCGTGTCAGCATAATCCGATAATTGGCCGCCGAGATCTGACGTGTCCTGGGACACATACGAGATCTTAAGTTGGTGATCCTTTCGAAATTGACCTGTATAAGGGATATCCTCACCACAAATCAGTTTAAGGATGCTTGATTTCCCCGATCCGTTTTTACCATAAAGTGCAATACGATCCCCTTTTTCAACTGTGAAACTCACGTCCTTACATACCGTATTGGAGCCGTATGCAATCGACACATGTTCCAATTCAACAAGTTCTTTTTTGTGAAAATCCAGTTGATGAATCTGTAGACGTTCTGCACTCTCAATATTTTTCAGAAGTTTGGACTTTTCTTGGATGGCGGATTGCTGCCTCTGCTCAATATTTTTGGAACGTTTCATCATTTTGGCAGCCTTGTGTCCAATATAGCCTTTATCCACCTTTGAACCGGAATTTCTCGTACCATTTTTGGTTCTTTCCACTTCATGCGACCATCCACCCGTCCGTTTGGCAGAATCGGATAAACGTTTGATGTCCTTTATTAACTTCTCATTACTTGCAAGTTCAAACTGATCTTGCCTTTGTTTATTTTCCCACCAAGCGGAGAAGTTCCCTCTCTGAATCTCAATGTTATTTTTATTGATGGACAGGATGTGGTCTACGCTATTATCCAAAAAAGATCGATCATGTGACACCAGAATAAATCCACTTTTGCTGCGAAGATAATTACTGACGAGTTTTCTGGCATGAATGTCGAGATGATTGGTAGGTTCATCGATGAGCAAAAACCGATTATCCTTCAGGAACAAGGCAGCCAGCATCACCTTCGTTTGTTCTCCGTTAGACAAGGAATCAAAAGGCCGATACAGAATATCTTCCGAAACTTTTAACAGGTTAAGCTCTCGAACAAGCTGCCAGTGTAAATATTCAGGATAAACCTCTTCAATGACATCGAGGGTCATAGCTCCTTTATTCTGAACCTGAAAAGGAAAGTACTCAAAGCTAACATTCGCAGAAATAGTTCCGCTGTATTCATATTTACCAAGCAGCAGATTGAGGAATGTCGTTTTGCCTCTGCCGTTCCTTCCGGTAAAGCCCAATTTCCAATCGGAGTCTAGCTGAAAACTTACATTTTCAAATATATTATCGTAACTGCCATCATAGGCAAAGGTTAGGTTGCTAACGTTAATTAAAGACATAAAGATCATCCTTTTTATGTGAAATATAAAAGTTAACCGACGTGAAATTTACCACGACATGGTCCCTCACTTTATATTTGAACATAATCAGAATTTCAATCCGTTCTTGCATAATGACATATCCCTCGTGTCAGAGTGATTAGAATATCCTCAAATGAAAAAACGCAAAAAAGCCCCATTCACCGGTGCTTTTTTGCGTTACATCAACCTGACTATGATAAAGAGACTTGGCGTTCAAAAAATTAACACCAAGATAATCTATGCATAGGAGGATAAAGTGCCGGATTCTGATTAGTTATGTTGTGAACCATGTCAGTGTTCATGTTCGTTGACAGGTTCACATAAACATCTACAACCTCTAATTCAGTCATCGCTCTATCCCCCTTTAAAAGCTCAACAATTTAATATCAGAAACTTAACATGGAATACAGCCACGGGTCAAGGCGAGAAATCAAGTTGTGCACCTTTTTGAATCCAAATCCACATTATCGACCCACAAGAATTTATAGTTACCACGCGCTGTATTCAATTATTAAACTGCCGCATACAGCGGTTTGTACACCGGATGCCACATGGCAGCTTTTACAGCCTCTTCAACGTCTTTCAATTCTACACGCGCAACGCCATCTTCCACTGCCGCCTTGGCGACCGCCACTGCAACTTTGTACGAAACAGCATGCAGCTCTTTCACTCTGGGCAGAAGTGGAGCACCTGGTGCAGAGGAGTCTACCGAATTAGCTACGGCCACTGCAGCTGCGGTGAACATGTTTTTGGTAAATTTCGATGCTTTCGCTACAATCGCTCCTAGACCCAAACCAGGGAACACAAAAGCATTATTGGATTGACCAATTTCATACAATGTGTCATTAAACATGACAGGTTCAAAGGGGCTGCCTGTTGCAATCAGTGCTTTGCCATCCGTCCATTCAATCAAACTTCTTGGTGCTGCTTCGGCAAGCGAGGTCGGATTGGACATTGGCATAATGATTGGACGTTCCACATGCTTCGCCATCTCTTTGATAACTTTTTCATTAAAGGCACCTGCCACACCGGAAGTGCCGATCAGGATCGTTGGTTTGATCTGTTTCACAGCTTCCAGCAAACTAACCTGCCCTTGCTCATTCAACGCCCAATTTTTCACTTCCGCAGCTTTACGTACATATGGTTTCTGGAATTCAAATAGACTTTCCGTCTCATCCGTAAGGATTCCACGATAATCGAACGCCCAGAAACGGCTCTCCGCTTCCTCCTGCTCAAGCCCTTCTTCCATCATAGCGTCACGAATCTGATCCGCGTTACCAATGCCAGCTGCCCCTGGTCCAAATACAAGGACACGATGTTCACAAAGAGGTACACCCGTCACTTGAACTCCGGACATAATCGCCGCAAGTGTAACCGCACCCGTCCCCTGAATATCATCATTAAATGTAAGGAGTTCTTCCCCATATTTCTGTATAATATTTCTGGCATTCACGCTGCCCAGGTCTTCCCAATGAAGCAGGATATCCGGAAACCACTTTGTTGTTTCTTTCACAAAGGCTTCGATAAATTGCTCATATTTTTCCCCGCGAATCCGTTCATGACGGTTGCCCACATACAATGGATCATTCAGCAGTTTGGGATTATTGGTTCCCACATCCAGCACAACAGGCAATACACGGCTTGGATCAACGCCTACGGCTGCTGTATATACCGCGAGTTTACCAATGGCAATTTTAATGCCGCCAACGCCCCAGTCTCCGATGCCCAGAATACTTTCCGAGTCGGTCACCACAATCAAATCCACATCTCCAGCATGTAAACCACTGTTGCGGAAAGCTTCCTCCAGCCCATCCATATCATTAATGGATAAATATAGACCACCTGGTCTGTGGTACTGATGGCTATATTCCTGAATAGCTTGTCCGACCGTAGGTGTATACACAATCGGCAACATTTCGCTAAGATGATCCTTCATTAAACGGTAAAAGAGTACAATATTACGGTTGAACAAATCACTAAGCATGATGCTTTTTCGCAGATTATCCGATTCATTCTGCAATTGCTGATATACTCGACTCACTTGTTCTTCAATATTTAAAACCATCGGTGGCAAGATGCCATTCAGGTTAAGCTCTCTTCTTTCTTCTTCGTTAAAGGCAGTACCCTTGTTCAACAAGGGATTGGACAGAACATCCTTGCCTTTCAAAGAGGTTTTCAAGTTTCCATTGGAATCTACAAAAAATGAGTTCATTTACTGATTGCCTTCTTTCATGATGTCTCTTGACGTTTTAACGTCTATTTAATTTAATTTTAACACTTAATAACTTTTAGTTAGTTATAGTTCTTCCGATGACAATTATAAAATATTTTCTATGGCATGTAAACGAACTCATGAAACGTTCATGAATGAAATTCAATTTCATTTCGATAAATAAAATTTATCACTTTGTTATTTTTCAACAAATTCATTTTATAAACAAATTCTCTTGGAATACAAAAAAGCCACGAAACTGCGTGGCTCTATCACCTTTTTTATGGGCTCAATTTTTGGGTGAGTGCTCATAGTGCTCAATACAAATAGCCTAAAAAATCGAGTTCTCCTTCACCCCATGGCATAGTTCCGACTTCTCTAACCATCAAGCCTTCGACCTTCTGAATTCCAACTCCAATTGTAATTAAGGTTTCATGGTCAATTTTCAACCACTTACATGTGTTGTTAACCGTTTTGAACCCATTTTTGCTATACAAGTCCTCATGATCAGCAAATAATAGCACAAAATCAATATGCCCTTTGGACAGCTTCTCCACTTCCGCTAGCAAAAAGGAACCTATTCCTTGAGAGCGATGTGAAGTGGAAACACATAGATCAATGATCCCTAGAACTCTTATTGCTTTTCCATTCAAATTCATCATTCTGTAATCTAATCCTACATGCCCAATCAGTTGATTATCTGAGGTGAATGCTAATATTCTGCCATGTGGAATTTGCTTGAAAAACAAACGGTCCTCCGGGTAGACCTCTGGAAAACTGGCAATAAGCAATTCCTGAAGATGCGTTGACCATTCTTCGTTCAAATCCATATCATAAGCTTTAACTAATTTCAAAAAATACCCTCCTGAATTAAATCGATTTCTATTCTTTATTTTGTCTCATCTGAGTTGTAAAAGTTCAATTACGCATGTAAGCATCCTCCACTTCTACCTTTCGTTCATTTCCGTTTGCTATGTATCTTACGTGAATGACACTTCCTTTCTGGAATTGGGGAATATGTGTAACCGGGATGTATGTTTCTAGAATCGTGGGAAAGGTACGACCGTCAACTTGGGTAACGGTCAAATCCAGTCGCACTCCCGGCCTTCCATCCATACTGGATGAAGTTTGTGTAATGTCATGAATAATCGCTTCTGCGGGAATCCCATCCATTAAAATGCTTTTTCGAAGGTGCTGTTTCTGTTTATTGTTACGGAGCAGTTTAAATACCATAATCATAGTGATTGTACCTGTTATAAGCCCAAAGCCAATAACAGCAACAATAATAATTAATGTAGTAGTCATAATGGCCTCCTTTTATTTGAAACTTATGTTTATTATTTCTTGTTTATATCTGTTATTCCTGCAAATTTGCTTGAACTGGAACAACTCCATATCAAAAAAACCGCCTTTATAGGCGGTTTCTTGTTTGTCGTTCAGCTTAATCTACTTTCGCACCATAAGAGCGTACAAACAGAACCGCTTGTTCGCGATCCAAACGTACACCTTTAATATCCAATGATTTCAGATCGATTCCTTCCAGGTTAGCACCTCTAAGATCGGCCCCTTGCAGCTTGGCTCTGCTTAAAACTACTCTTGTGAGATCACAGTCTCTCAGATCTGCTTTGGTAAAATCCGTATCCGTAAAGTCAGCTTCAAAGAAACGAATTCCTCGCAAATCCTGTTTGCCCAATCGGGTATGTCTGAGATTCGTATAAGACCAATCACCCTGACTTAGTGTAATACCATCCATTTGTGCACCTGAGAAGTCCGATCCCGTCATCTTGCAGGAGGTAAATTTGGAAGCGAAAAGATTAGCACCACCAAATAAGCAGTTTTCAAACGCCGATTCTCTATGGATGGAGCCATTCATGGAAGCACCTTTAAAGTCACACTCGATAAAACGGCAGTTGCTTGTCTCGATTTCTTCCATCGAAGCGTTCATAAAGGTACACTGTTTGAAAACACAACTAATGAGTTCTCCATAACGCAAGTCACGTCCTTCAAAATGTACACCTTCATACTCTTGATCCTTATATTGATACATCACGTACACCCCATCTTGTAGATTATCATGTGTTCATCATTAAAGAGCTTTTTATAATATACCATACGGCTGTCAAGTACCTGCTTAAACGTCTGCAAAAGTCAAGTCACTTTTTTCTAAAAAACGTTGCTACTTCTAATAAAAAAACCGCGAAAATCGCGGCTTTTTGGCTCCATACATGTGTTTAGCTAGTACTTCAATCAGGTTCCCTCTATAATTCCTTATCTGCATATGATCTAAAATTTTCCGTGACTGCTAACCGTTTGCTTCCTTCCAGATAAAAGCTATCATCTGCTCTCCAGGTATGACTTTTTTTATTTTGTCTCCGGTGATACACATAGTTATATGGTGACGTAGCATAGGTTTTGAATCCTCTTTTTCTGCATTGTCTTAGAAAGGTTACATCTTCTCCAATGGAACGATCCGTGAATCGGACCTTCTTTAATATCTCCCTTTTGAACAGAAGTGTGCCGCCTTGTATAAATTCCACATATTTATTCTTTTCTTTGGGTGATCTAACCAGCAGTGTTTTTGAAGCACCCAAGTAAACGAGGCACGAATGTTTGCCCACAATATCGCTTTTCGTTCTTCTTAGTCCATTTACTTGTTCTTTCAAATAAAATGGCGAGTAGTAGTCATCATCATCAAATTTGGCGATCAACGGGAATTGGGCTCGGGTAATCCCGGCATTCAGGCTTTGTCCAAGCGATATGCTTTCTGGTACTTGATAGACGCTAACATTCGCATGTTTTCGAACACGATTTTGATATAATTGCAGATTCATGCTGTCATGATTCAAAATGATGATAAGCTCTTTTGCTTTATAGCGCTGTCGATTGTAATTTTGCAGGATGTTGTCAAAGAATTGTGGCCGATTGGTACATACAATAATGGAGACACCGTTTCCCGTTTTATTTGCTGTCATGACATACCCTCTTTTCTGCACATATATGTTTTTTCATCATACGTTCAGAAGTAGAGAATGGTATAGACGAATCGATAGCGTATAAAACACCAAAAAACCCTCTGTCCTTAAGAATCAAGACAAAGGGCTCTTAAATTCAAACTAAGCTTAATTGGATTCGTTCATATATACGGCTTTACCTGTACGAGCTGACTCATAGAGTGCCTCCAGGATCTGAGAAACTACCAAAGCTTGTTTAGGAGTTACAACTGGCTCCAGATCTTTATCGATCGCTTCAATCCATTTTCTCATCTCTACATCTGGTGCACTTTCACTCTTTCCATCGTAGAAAGCGACCCCACCTGCACTCAATTCAATTTCGTTGGTGTACAAACGGCTGAATTTCTCGCCATTGATGCGCAAACCATTCTTCATATCCGCGCCCGCTTCGCTTCCGCTTAAGCTGCATTTCGCTTCATCCACATCCAGTGAATTGAGCGCCCAGCTGGATTCCAGCATGATCGTCGCGCCATTCTCCATTACGATCATACCGAAAGCGGAATCTTCAACGGAGAATTTTTTCGGGTCCCATGGGCCCCATGCATTCGCTGCATTTTCTCTTTGTGAAAGCTCGTGATGAGTTGTGCCCAGAACAACTTTTGGTTGATAGTTATCCATCATCCACAGTGTCAGGTCAAGTGCGTGTGTACCGATGTCAATCAACGGTCCGCCGCCTTGTTTCTCCTCATCAAGGAAAACACCCCAAGTAGGTACCGCTCTTCTTCTGATTGCATGTGCTTTGGCAAAGTAAATCGAACCCAGTTCGCCAGCTTCACACATTTGCTTCAGGTACAAGCTGTCTTCTCTGAAACGGTTATTGTATCCGATGGTCAGTTTTTTACCCGTACGCTCGGCTGCTTCAAGCATTTTTTGCGCCTCAGCAGATGTCTTGGCCATTGGTTTTTCACACATAACGTGTTTTCCGGATTCCAGTGCAGCAATAGAAATCTCTGCGTGAGAGATATTTGGCGTAAGAACATGAACAATATCAATCGTTTCATCCTGAAGTAATTCTTGATAATCCGTGTACACCTGTGCTTCGGCACTACCATACTTTTCTTTGGCTTCTTCTGCACGTTCCTGAACGATATCGCAAAAAGCAACCAGTTCTACATTATCAAGCTTGCTCAAACTTGGCAGATGTTTGCCGTTTGCAATCCCGCCACAGCCAATAATTCCTACACGATACGTTTTACTCATATCTAATCACCCTCACTTTTGGTTTGGTTGTTTCATTTTACGGAAAGCCGATGGGGTCATCCCCAGACGCTTGCGAAAAACAGCATGCAAATAATTCGCATTGGTAAACCCTGAAGCCAGGGCAATTTGTTCGATAGAAACATTACTTTCTTCCAGATTGCGGCACACCGCGCGCAGGCGAATATCCTCCAACACACGGCTGAAAGGCATTTCCGGCTGAACCTGATAAAAGATTCGTTGCAGTTGTCTGCTGCTAATATGCAGCTTCTCGGCTACATTCTCCAGCGTTACTGCTGAGGGATGATTCGCCTCCATATACTGAATGGCATAATCGTATCTATACACAGACATGTCTCGCACAGGAGCTTCCGCCCGATTTCCCCCGATATCGTAGGCTCGGACGGTCTTCAGTAGAATGCTGATCACCTGCTGTTTAATAGACGTGTAATATCCGATCAGTTTACGGTCACAAGCCTCATAGGCTTCCAGGAAACAGTTCATCGCGCGATGATAATCATGTACCGGAACAAGAGGAAGTGTTCTAAGCTTTTCGATCGTTTCCTCTGATTCTGCTGCCTCCCACGGATCTACACCCTCTCTGGGATGTTCAATGATATCCACGTGCAGGCATAATTCATCCATGGCCTCTTGGGAATCCGCCTCCTGATAATGAACAAGACCCGGACCTGTTAAATACAGCATGCCTTCAGAGAGCGGATGCATCTCATCCCCCAAAATGACTTTCCCTTTCCCTCTAGGGATGAAATGTAACTCGAATTCCGCATGGTTATGAAAATCAACGATTCTGCCTGCTGGAAAAGAAGTCAGATGAAATCGCAGAACGCGTATTTCGTAGTGTCCCCACAGGATCGAGACATCCAGCCTTTCCAGGATATCCTGTCGTTCAAGCATCTTCTCAAAAGGATATCGGCTCAATGCGGCACCTCCCAATACCCTATCCCTGTAACTCCTTCAAGGAGATTTTGCGCCCTTCCTTCGCAGAAAGGTTGGCCGCCTCCATCAGGCGAGTTAACTGAGTAGCCGTCTGCAAATTCTCGGTAGCAATCGTATCATTTTGAATATGGGATACCCACTGGCTGAATGCGTTTTCTCTTCTGTCCAGCAAAGGAATCTCCGTCCATTCTTTCTGTTGATCTGAACCAACATTCGTACGGATTAGCAACTTATCCTCTGGTGTTCCATATAACAGTGTGCCTTCCGTACCATGAACCTCTATCGCAAACGGCGAATGACTGTTCACAAACCCAGCCTCGACTACACCGATTGCTCCGGAATCTGTAAATAACGTGGCAACCGCGTTATCTTCCACTTCTTTTCCAGTAACATATCCAAAATTAGCATTTACTCCTGTCACTTCTTGACCCAGGAATAGATTCGTCAGATACATCGGATGACAACCGAGGTCAATTAATGCTCCGCCTTGGCAATCTTTCAGATCGTAAAAATGCTCAGGCAGCCAATTGCCAATTGCACCGTTATGGGATAGACGCACACGAACATAAGTCACCTTACCAAGTAGCCCTTGTTTCAGAACATCTTGTATCGTTAATGTATATCCATCGTTCAAACGCGGTAAAGAAACCGTCATTTTCACTCCGTTATCCTGTACATCCGAAATGATCGTATTTACTTCTTTAATCGTTGAAGCGATAACTTTCTCTGTAAAAATGTGTTTGCCCGCTTTCGCGGCAGCAGTAATCACCTCTTCGTGAAGACGTGTCGGTGCATCTACAATGACGGCATCGATGTTGTCCTGTGCCAGCATATCTTCAAGCGAAGCATAGAATGGTACATTCAGACGTTCAGCAGCTTCCTGTCCACGCGCGGCATCTTCATCCCATACAGCAGCCATCACCGTATCTTCGTGCTCCTGAGCCTGTTTAATATAATCCCAGGCATGTACGTGCCATAAGCTTATTTTACCTATTCGAATGGTCACTATGATTAACCTCCATACTATATGATATTCTGACATCTAACTATAAATTAACACAGACCTGATCTAATTTTAATAGGAACTTACGACAATAACTATATAAAATTACGACATGAATCAGAATGACCTTCTTAAGAAAACAAGCAAAAAAGCTTCCTGTTCACAAAGTCGTGAGGATAGGAAGCTTTCTCTGCATGTAACCGTTCGGAATCTAGGCTGTCCAACGTTAGGTTGAAGATTTTATGGCTTATGATCTGTATGGCGGAAGTACCGGATTACCTTGCGATACATCGTCTTATCTTTTAATTGATTAAATATATAAGGGTCCGGTTTGGCATTCACTTCAATGACCCAGGGTGTCAGACTTTGATCCAGTCCAATATCCACGCCAATTGCCTTCAATCGCTTGTATTTCTTATTCATATGACGAGCTATCCCAACACCCAGCTTATTCATCTCCTGAATCAGTTCATTTCTGCGCTTTGTGGACACATGAGATTCCAGAAGCTTATGAATATCCATTGGCTGACCGCCGTTATGATAGTTGGTTACTATTTTTTTGGAATGTCCAAGTCGACCGATAACCCCCGTTGCTTCCCACTGCTGTTCTGGGCTTAACTGTACCATGACCCGGATGTCAAAGCGCCTGTTATTGTATTTTAGCAGATGTATTCCTCTTTGAATGAGGTAGCTTCGCTGATTCACAACGTGTGCAAGACTTTTATGGAATGAATCGAAGCTATTAAACGTCAGACGCTTTTGGTTCATCTGATACGCAAAATCCTGTTGATTATTCATCTCAGCCTTTATTACGCCCATTCCATGAGTTCCTATTTCAGGCTTGATATATAACATCCCATATCTGGCTATCATAGATTTTAGATTCACCTTGTTAAACTTTTGTGTATCAGGTATGAACGGTTTTATTGAATCATTATTGATAAGCTGCTTTGTTTTTAACCATTTGCTTCTTAATGGTTGTGATTTCTCAATACCCACAGTTCGTTCCTCCCGTCTTCATATCCAACACATATCGCTGTTTCATTAAGTTCATGCATCATATGCAATTTAATTGAACGAATCTTAGGCAATACTTCATGAATTTACACGCAAAAAGCCGACAAACCCGGATTTTTGGGCTTGTCGGCTTTTCAACTTAACATTTTCAAATCATCGTTCCCGTTTCAATTTGAAACTGGATTATAAGCATCTCTGTGATGCTTCAATTATGGCAACAGATTTTCGTCAACTGGCACATTCGTGTCCGGAACTTCTGCTGCAGATACGAACAACCGTCCGGGTGCTTCTACTTCGACTTTGTTCCCTGCTGCATCCTGAGCACGGATCACGATCACTCCACCCTCAAGTACCAGCGAAGAAGCAGTAGTGTAGGTGCCTGTATAATGACCAGGTTCTGTCTCCACCAATGGAATCTCTGCGCCAGCCTGTGTGCTCAAATTGGATGGCAGTTCAATCCGGAAAGAAGCCTGTAATTTGGGGATACTGTCGAACGAAACCGTTACGGTTTCTCCTGCCACAATGCGTACATCCTCAGCCGGAGAGATATTGGTTAGTTCAGGCAAAGACGTTTCAACATACACAGTCCGGGTCACGGTTGTTTTATTGCCTGCAATATCTGTCGCTATAACTGTAATCGTGTTCTTGCCCTCATTCACAAGTACGCGGTGATTAAAGCTTCTATCTTGCTCCAATTTCACCTTCTGTCCGTTAATGGTCACTTTGTCGAGGAATTGGTCCTGTACATCGCCCGTCACATGAACCACTTCCGTGTTTGTTTGACTTCCTTCTTCAGGTGTAAGGACCGTTAACACAGGTGCTGTCTGATCCAAGATGATCACAACTGGAAGGGAGCGATCTGTCGTTTTGCCGTTAACTACAGCCTCAGCAGTAATGGCATTAACCCCTGCACGAAGTTTAACATTCAGCTTGAATTTTCCATTCTCCACTGTCGTTGTTCCGGCTAGTTCTTTCCCGTTATATATCTTAATTTGAGCCCCAGAAGCTGGGGAAGTTCCCGATACATCAAATGTCGGCTGGTTGGTATAGGTGTTCGATGGTTGCGTCAGTACAGGTGCATTCACCGGATATTTTACCACTGCACGAATCATATAATTACCCTCTTCTGCTGGTGCAGTACTCCATACGCCGCCTACACGCTGCCAGCTCCGGCCTGCATTCACACCATTTTCATCGGTTGCGAGTCCCGGTGCGCTCGTTCCGACAGCAGTCTGTACATAGACGATATAGAAATCACCTTGTACCACTACAGGTTCAGGAAATTCAACGGTTGTCCACTGATCATTGCGTAATGCCGTACCATCGAACGGTCCTGCCAGCAATCGGCCTGGCGCTCCCTCTGAGCCAGTGGCATCATAGACGGCATATTTGAATGCTGTTCCACCTGGTACTGGCCATTGTGTATTCCAAAATCGAAGTGATGCACCTGTAAGCTGTGCTGTCTCCAATTCTGGCGTCATACGTACAGCCCATGCGTTATCTGCGGCCACAAAGGCTCTTGCATTTTCAGCCGTTCCATCGTCATAAGCGATTTCACCAGGAAATCCGATAAATGGTTTTAAGGCAACTTTCGCTTCGGCTGTACCGTTTCCAGGTACCGTTACATTTACAGTTTTGCTATAGTAGTCCGTCGCGATGATCGACAGTGTATAGCTTCCTTCCAAAACATCCAGAGCAAATTTACCGTCTGCTCCTGTGCGTACAGCACCTACTTGAGCATCTTCCAACACGAGGACGGATGCTCCAGAGATAGGTTTCCCTGTCCGCTCATCGCTCACAATACCTTCAATCTTTCCTTGAGGAATAGTTTCCAGATTAAAGTTGGCTGTTGCTCCACTTCCATCCGTGATGGTTACCGTCTTCGTTTGAGGATAATAGCCATAGGCCTCAGCCTTCAACGTGTAATCACCAGCCACGTGAGTGAAACTGTATTTGCCTGTCGTCGGGTCCGTCTTCACTGAACGTCCTGTTTCCAGAACGGTAACCGTAGCACTTGCAGGCAAGCTTTGAGGCGTTACAGAGCCTGTTCCAGGTTTCTGTACTTCGGGCTGTTCCTGCTTGGTTTTATTGAATTCAGCCTTGTCCGTACTTGAAATTTTGTACCAAGAAGTATCATATTCCGGCTTAGGTTTGTCGCTGTTCAGAACAACTGCCGTATCTTTCGTAACCGTCTCAGCGGCGATACCCAGTATGCGGAAGTCATCGAGGTACCAGCCTTGCTTGACGACACTACTGTCTGAAGTCAATCTGAACCGGAATTGAACTTCATTCCCCTTTAATGCTGCCAGATCGTAGAATACTGGAGCCCATTGTTTTCCATTTGAAGAATGAGAGAATTTACCAAGCTCCGACCATGTGTTACCACCGTCTTTCGTGGCTTCAACATAACCGTAATCGTATCCACTTTCGATTTCATACCAATGATTGAACGTCAGCGTAGCTTGATCCACCTGAGTTAGATCCACGACTGGCGATACCAGAGAATAGTTAGAACCATTCTCATAGTTGCTGTCCAGATCGGTTGCCCATACATTCGGCGGAGAAACTGCACTGGCAGGTCCAACGACGGGAACTCCGCGTTCCCACTCATCCTTGGTGCCCGAATGAGTCCACCCATTGTCACTGTTACCATCAAAGTGATCGATGAAGATATCTTCTGGGACCTCCACGGTCACGGATACCTCATTCGACTTGTCACTCTCATTGCCACTATAATCAACAGCGGCTACCGTATAAAAATAAGTCGAATCTGTTACTGTAGCCGTATCCGTAAATGTCGTTGCAGATGTATTTCCGAGCAATTCATAACCTGAGCCGGAATTCGTTGAACGATACACGTTATAGGATTTCAGATCCTCATCGTCCGATCCCGTCCAGGACAAGTTTACATTCCCCAGAATGTCGGCAGAAGCGGACAATCCGCTTGGCGCTCCCGGAGCAATATCATCTGGAGCTTGTACTGAAAAGTCATCGATATACCAACCCGTCTTTTGAACGGAATTGTCACTGGTCAGATTAAACTTGATAAACACCTGTTGACCTGCGTAGTCACGTAAGTCAATATATTGCGTTTTCCAGCCTCCACCGGCACCTGTAAAGCTCAATGCCTCTTCAAATACGAAGTCACTATCCTCTGTTGCAATGTACACTTTACCAAAATCGATATTGCTCTCCAAATCATACCAGTGTTTGAAGGATAACAATGCTCCCTCAGGGCTCTCGGTAAGATCAACTGGCGGTGCGAGCAAGTAGGCATTGCTGTTGGCTGCATATGTCCCTGTCAGATTGGTTGCAATCACCTTGTCACCAGAGTAAGCATTTCCCGGTCCACTCGTTGGTGCTCCCCATGCCCAGGTGTTTCCAACTCCGCCCGAGGTAAAGCCCAGATTGTCTTCCTCAAAGTCTTGCAGATACCCAGGCTGAACTCCATTGGAGACAGCGACCTTATAAACTTTACTCTCGAATCCGTTATTGCCATAATCATTGACCCGGATATAGTACTCCAAGCCTTGTGACTCGATCAGAAATGCCGGAATTGTCGCTGAGTAAGTTCCATCTTTGGCATCCCCAGCTACTCGATTCATCGGCAGATATACGTATTGGCTCGTACCCGTTGTTTTGGCAAAAGCCTCCACTGTGGTTACACCGACATTATCGGTAACACGTGCAGTAAGTGGAATATCAAGCCCCGTAAAAGCAGAATTTACAGGCGTATGTTCCAGAACCGGTGCTTCCAGATCGTCACCTGCTGTGACAACCCTGCCGGATACCGTGCCTATACCTTCGAGGACGGAGCCCACTGCATCCAGTGCATTGATAATGCCGTGACCGTAGCCGTTATTGGGCGAAGTTGGATACCGGCTGTCTGTTCTCGGTGTCGCTGTATCCATAATAATTTGCTCCAACTGATCAACCGTAAGGGAATGATTGGCTTGAAGCAGGAGTGCGGCCAGTGCAGTGGTATGTGGGCCTGCCATGGACGTGCCGTTCCAGCCACCCTCATATACTCCGCCCGGAACAGATGAACGGATGTTAACACCTGGAGCCGAAACTTCCGGCTTAATTTCCTCATAAGGGGAAGGACCCAGTAGAGAGAACGAAGCCAGATTCCCGTTGATATCCGTTGCTCCCGTAGCGAAGCTCTCTGGATAGTTCGCAGGGTTCGCGACTGAACCTGGACCTCCCGGATTCGTTAGTGTCACATTCCCGGCTGAGAATTCCGGAAAGATCTGTGCATCACGCCAAGCTTGTACCATTGGACGGAACCACTCGTCCAATCCTGCACCACCACCCCAGGAATTGTTAACCACATCCGGGGCAAGCTCGGGGTGCAAGTTTCCTTCAGCATCTACTGGAGCAATCAGCCATTGCCCGCCATCCAGTATAATGGCATCGGTCGTACTCGGATTAAAAATCCGAACAGCAATCCATTTTGCTCCGGGAGCAACCCCAATCTTGTTGGTGCCGTTCGCTTCGGAGCCTACCATTGTACCCATGGTATGTGTACCATGACCGTCTCCATCCGTAGGAAGGGAGGCATTACTATGGGGATCATACCAGCTTAGCTCGGGATCAACGATATTTCCCGAAGCATCCAGCCCTCTCCATTTGCTGCGGAGGGCCGGATGGGTATAATCAACCCCGCTGTCCAGGTTGGCAACAACAATTCCTGTACCGTCGATTCCTCTATCCCAGACTGCTGGCGCATTGATAGAATCGATGTTCCACTCAACGTTCTCTGTCTGCAGGCTCTTATCGTTAGCAGCTGCACTTTCCTTCTTATCTGCCTCTTTAGCTGGTGCCTTGGCAGACTCCGTTGCTGGAGCAGCTGTTGCATTTTCACTGCTAATCTCGGTTTTCTGCATATAACGCTGCTCGTTAGGCAGTATTTTATCCACCTCGGGAAGAAGTGCAATCTGTTCCATGACTTCCTTCGTGCTCGTTACTGCGAGTGCATTAACGATGAAATAGCTTTTATATTCTTTGACCTTGCCAAGGTCAAGTTCCTTTTCAAGAAAACTTTCCAGGGTGTACTGAGATCGTGAGGCCGTTTCCCGCAGCGTACTGACAACCGTGCTTCGCACGGACAATTTCGTTGCCGAAGCCGTTTGCTTGTCAATTGTCGCCTTTTCCAAGGCTAGCTTGGATACTGAGGCTGTATCTACCTGTTCTTTCATTTTCACCAGATAAGTAACATAATCATTGCTCTCAAATTCCTTGCTCAGCTTTGCGTTGACTTTGGAGGTGGTGATTTTGCCCGAACTGGATTTCATGTCGATCTTCTGCGATGCGGCGTTTTCAGCTGAAACCGGATGAATGATAGATAATGCAAGGAGAAGCGACAAGCCCATGGAAAGCGGCTTGCGCAAACGATTCATCTTTATCAAACTTTTCCACTCCCTTTACCCGGTTTTTGTAATACAGTGATTCACTGTATCCATTTCTTTGAATAAATCGATGAAACAACCTCAACTGGACAGACTGATTGTGTTTATTTACATCAAGCCTCACCTCCTTTACAGGGCAGGTTATTAAATTACATCGAATTTGAAAGATTATTAGATAGCCAATTTCAGCGTATATGGAAGAAATGGATTTGAGATCAATCCATCTTGTGAGCGGAAGTATATTCGCATGCATTAAGGAGGGTACCACCGGCGTTAGCAAGAACGCATACTTTATATGGGAGTATTATGGACCTGGGTAGAACAGGAGATTTCTTGATCTATGTACAAACAAACTCTTAAACTTACATATAATATAAAATTTAGAATCAAATTGTATATTTATGGTATATTATAGAGTCACAAAATGAGATATACAAGCACTTTTATAGAAAAATATAGAAAATAAGCCTTTTTAATGCTTTCATAAGTCTAATGACACTCTGCAATTAACCTTCTTTTCGCAAATACGAAACCTCTGACGTTTCAATCGATCCGAACAGTCCTTTTTAACTATATCTGATTTATTCGGACATCAAAAAGAACGATGCGAGAAACTTCGCGCCGTTCTTTTGGGTTCTTCCAAACCAATCCTGTCATAAGCGTTGCTCCAGACGATCCAACACCAGATACACAACGATGGCATCATCCAGATAACCAATCGGAAAGAGATAGTCCGGGATCAAATCCGCAGACGAAATAAAGTATAATAACGCACTACCGATCAGAGTACGATCGTTCTCGGATGTAATCTCATCACAGTATTGAATATGCATTTCCTTCAAATGATCTATAAACGGTCCCGCTCCGTTAATCTGATTGATTTTCAGATCAAACTCCTTGCATATTATTCGATGCCCTTCATCCGTACGTGCGTATTGTTCGTACTTAACCATTTCCTGTTTTATCCGCTCTGTTGTTATATCGAGGTCCAATAATTTCGTATGTTGCAGGACCGTTTTGATCGATTCAAGCGAATCCAGAATACCCTGCTCGGCCCCTCTTTTGACGTGATTGATTTTGTAGCCTGCAGCCTCAATAAGATGATCCAGTGAAACGTCCAACTGTTCGGAAAAAATCTGCAAATGTGTGAGCTTCGGTTGCTGCTTCCCGTTCAGTATCCGAGAAATGGTAGCCGTGTCCATTCCGCACAACGTACTGAATTTGCGCATCGAGAGCGCACGTCTGGCTAGCAGAGGCTTGATCAAATCTCCAATAAGGCAATCCTTTGTTTGATCATTTGCTCTCACCAGCATCCCTCCAGAGATATGATCGATAGTCTAGTATATGGGACAATGTGGTGAAAGTTTACCTTATTCTTTCTTCATCAACAACGTTTTGTTGCATTTTTCTCAAGGACGGGCACATGAATCTCAACATGACATACATTAAGAGCAGACTAAAGATCATGAGGTGATTTTATGGCGTGGATGCTTATTCTTGCTTTGGCCGTCTCTTCGAGTCTTGACAATCTGGGTGTCGGACTATCGTACGGGATCAGAAAAATTAGAATCAGCCTATTTTCGAATTTTTTGATCGCCGTTGTTTGTTTATTGTTCAGCTATTCAGGTATTTTGTTCGGGAAATGGATTTCGATCGTGCTTCCTGGCGTTTTTCCTATACTGCTGGGAACATTTATCCTACTCGTTATCGGTTTTCGTATCATTCTATTATCGGTTCCCCGCAAGAAGAAAGATCATGAAGAGACCGATTCTCAAACCCTCGGGATCGGGTCTATTTTGCAAAATCCAGAACGGGTAGATTTGGACAAATCAAACCATATTGGAGTTCTGGAAGCATTGATTCTGGGTGTTGCCCTTTCGACAAATGCATTGACGAATGGCCTAAGCGCCGGGCTGATGGGCTTATCCCCCTTGTATATTTCCCTTACCGCAGCTATCGGCAGTTTTGTTACCGTATGGTTTGGCGTGTGGATGGGGTCCAAAGCGGCAAACGTTCGTATTGGTTCATTCACATTGGGACAGTTCGGAACACTTGTCAGCGGAATTCTCTTACTGTTGATTGCAGCCAATAATTTGTTCTGAGCATGTATGACAAACACCAAAAAGGAGACATCTGATCAGATATCTCTTTTTTGAACATTTTAGAGTTATTGTTGATAGATCCTTATCTTGTCAGAATCCTTGGTTATACACCCGCTTGTCTATTTCAGTGCCGTAACCACTTCTTCACTCATATAGTTGATGACTTTTCCAATTTCAAGGATGTCGCATAATTACAATGATGCTTTTTTATATTTTGACCGATTGCGATAATCAATTGCTGTAGGGAAAACTTCCGCTGTTCATTCGGCTTCCTTGAGTTGCAGTATAAAATATGGAAAAAAAGCTGTTCTATATTCATGGTTCCCTCCACGCACATATCGTCTAGCTGTATGATTCACTCTTCCGGTTCACCTGTTCAGAATTTCCAAAGAGTAGCAAGTTTAATATACAGGGAATTCAGCTGATGATGGCTTCTCAGTTGATTTATTCAATCCTGTTTGTGTCGAAGATAAATCTAAAAGAACAAAAAAACAAGCTGTCTCCAATTCAAATGGAGTGCAGCTTGTTTCTTCAATTTATTAATTCTGTTGTTCGCTAAATTAAATCAGGTAATATTCACGCCACCACTTGCATAGCCGACAACGGTATTCACGAGTGTGAGTCCGGTAGCCGTCGCCGAGAACACCAACAACAGACGAGTCTGTGCAGTCACAGGGATAGCCAATCCAGTTGTAATACCATTGGAGATGCTGCCCAATGCGATAATACCTGTAAGTGGAGGTGCCAGTGTCACGACAGCTCCTGGAACAGCTGTAAATGCATTGTTTGGCGTAGGTGAGCTGAATAGTTGCGCTGTAATGGTCAACGTTGAACCGATCAAAGATAAGGCTGCGGTTGTGCTAAAATACGCTGCAATGGAAGTTATAACACCATCCCTTGGAGCCGAAAATGCAAAGTTAATGAGTGGTCCGACTACCGATCCTGTTAAATCAATGGTGCCTCCCACCAAGCTGATTCCCGTTGCCGAGCTACCGAAACCAATCAGACTTGTTGTACCAACCAATCCACCAACGATCGTAGTCAGAATGGCTGGACCACCAGAAGCAAATGGAATGATGGCTCCCGAACCTGTAGCTCCTGTTACGCCAGTAACACCAGTTACGCCAGTGATTCCGGCTGTTCCTGTTGCTCCTGTGCCACCTGTCACACCAGTCACACCAGCTATTCCCGTCGCTCCTGTACCACCGGTCACACCAGTTACACCAGCTATTCCCGTCGCTCCTGTACCACCGGTCACACCAGTTACACCAGCTATTCCTGTCGCTCCTGTGCCACCAGTGGCTCCGGCCAATCCTGCAGCTCCCGTATCGCCAGTTACACCAGTGACCCCAGCTGTTCCTGTTGCTCCAGTCACACCGATGGCTCCGGCTGCACCAGGATCTCCAGTGGCTCCCGTAACACCTGCTGCCCCAACAGCACCTGTCGCCCCAGTCACACCTGTTGATCCTGTTGCTCCTCCTGCTGGACCTGCCGCTCCCGTAGCTCCGGTTGCCCCAGTAGCTCCGTTTAGACCAGCTGCACCTGCAGGCCCTTGGCTGCCCGCAGGGCCAGGGTTACCCTGTGATCCAGCTGGGCCTACCGTTCCTCGAGGACCTGCAACACCTTGAGATCCGGCAGGACCTGCAGGGCCTGCTGGTCCTGCGGGTCCCGCAGGGCCCGGAATCCCTGAGTTTCTAAGTGCGTTGGCAAGAGCTACCTCTGCTGCTCTGATCGCAATGACCAATTGATCTTTGTCCGCAGAATGGATGCATTCCTGTAAAACAACAGACAACAGCGAATCAAGCAATTGCTGCAAATTGGTGCCTACACTTATTGGAGAGAATGGAATGACCTCCGCTGAAGCAATGGAAAGTTCCAAGGCAGCTTCCAGGCTGGCCTTGTTTCCTTTCTTTAATTTCAAATGATGAACCAAAGCCAGCAACTTGCGTAGAATTTCAATCAAAACAGAAACATTAACCTGAGTTGGATTAGCAAATACCTGTACTATGGCAGCTCTCAATTCGCCAATCAATTTGAGAATTAAATGGGCTTCTTCCCCAATACCTGTGAGATGTGATTCTCCTCCACCTTTTCTAAAGCCGCTTCCGCCGTGCACACTGCGTTTCTTGTATTTCATATTCCACAATCTCCTCCTTGGGAGCCTTGTTAATGTCCGCAGGTCGGGCGAACATCACTTGCTTGATGTCAACAATATATTACCAACATCAAACTTTGTGATGAATTCACCTAAAATTATTGCTATTTAATTAATTCAATTTGTTAAACGACCATCGTTGTGCATCTGTACCATTATCATTCCATTGCTGGATTGCAGCCCCATCTGCCGTTGATGAGCTCGACACATCTACTGCCAATCCATTCACCTTTGAAATGATTTTATAGTAACCATTACCAGCATCCTGGATGCTCCATCTTTGGGCGTTAGAGCCGTTATCATCCCATTGCTGGAGCTGCACGCCTGGTGATGCTGTTGAGTTAGGCACATCCAGAACTTTTCCGCTGTGAACAGCCGTGAGTTTATAGAAACCATCCCCTGTGCTGTCGACTCTGAACGTTTGGTTGCTCGCACTGTAGTTGGTCCATTGTTGTACTTTGGCTCCACTTGCCGTGGATACATCCACGATATCCAACACTTTACCGCTTGCTTTGGAACCGATCGTATAGAGGCCTCCGCTGACAATGTTCGGTGTACTCGCTGCTTGATATACCCGCACATAATCCACCAGCATTTGTGATGGGAAAGGTGTCGCATTATTAGGACTGCCAGGCCAATTCCCACCTACAGCCATATTCAACAGAAGGAAAAACGGACGTTGGAACTCCTCGGTGTTGCCTGTTCCATTTTCAATGTAAAACTCATTGAATTGTTTGCCATCCACAAACCATCTTATATATTTGGAATCCCATTCGATGCTGTATACATGAAATTGGGAAAAATCAAGATTCTCCGATATCTTTCCATAATCGGCATGCCCGTTCGCATCCCAATGAACGGTACCGTTTACAAATGCATTATTGTTGACCCGCTCCATAATGTCGATCTCTCCGCTCTTAGGCCAGCCGACAGAATTAATGTTGCTTCCCAGCATCCAAAAAGCAGGCCACAGCCCCTGACCGGACGGCAGCTTGATGCGTGCTTCAACTTTTCCGTAAGTAAAATCCTTCAAGCCTTGGGTTTTGATTCGTGCGGAGGTATAGCTGCTGCCATTATAATTTTCTTTGCGTGCAGTGATGACCAGATTGCCACCTGTAACTTGCAGGTTCTCGGTGCGATTCGTATAATACTGCAATTCATTATTTCCCCATCCGCTGTTGCCGGTACCAATCTCCGCAGACCAATTCGACGTATTCAGAGAGCTTCCATTGAATTCGTCACTCCACACCAGATTCCAATTGGTTGCTGCGTTTGTCGTCGTGCCTGGCAGTAAAGCGATTAGGAAACTGAACAGCACCAGCGTACTTACGATTTTTCTCTTTCTCAACAATCTTTTCCCTCCCCATATTAACGGACTGATTCTGAACGGGGATACCCCATTTTTCTCAATCCGTAACAACGTTTACATTAAATGTATTCTGCATGTAGCTCGATTATTTCTAACTGCGAACGGGATATACAATGGACAAGACGCCCTTCTTCAACCCGTAAACGAGTGTAATCCATTACAGAATCGCACAAAGAATAGGACTATAACCAGTACGTATTACTGTTGGTTATAGCCCTTCGATCTCATTTCTTAATCCAGTTCTAATTTAAATACGACGGGTGAGCCGCTATGCACGTTCCTTGTCGTTATCGTCAAGAACTCTTCAGACCTGCTCCATTCCGGTTGTTCGTCGAAGCCCAATACTTGAATATCCCTGATCAATCCATGGAAATGATGAGAGTTTTCCTTCAGCGAACGAATATGAACGATCCCATTCTCCGGGTAAGCCATAACCGTGGCATAAAGGCAGCTTTCTTTTACAGTGAAACGAATGTCCTCACTGGTAAAGATCTTGGTCTCGCCATCTGTAAATTGCCCTTCCTTCACCTCGGTCGGCCCTTCCCCATACGTCCGCCAGAACGTCGTGTCATAGATCGCCTCCCCATTCACTTCCAGCCATTGACCTATAGCGAGCAAAATATCTCTGTCTTCATCCGGGATGCTGCCATCTGCTTTCGGTCCAATATTCAACAGCAGGCTACCATTTTTGCTCACAATGTCAACGAGGTCCCTGATGATCTCATCCGCTGTTTTATAGTTATTGTTTTCTGTATAACACCAGGAATTTTTGGCGACAGCCGTATCGGTTTGCCAGAAATACGGCTTCAAATCGGCGAATTGTCCGCGCTCCACATCCGGAACGGCACAACCAAGCATAAAAGCATCATGTTTATAGTTAATCGCTACCGGAATGCCCCACTCTTCACCTTTGTTATAGTAGTAGGCACTGAATTTTTTCAAGTATGGTTTAAACGCCGCCGTCTGGATCCACCAGTCAAAATAAAAAACGCTCGGCTGGTACTGATCCACCAGTTCACAGCAACGAATCAACCAATCTTCCAAATATTCATCCGTTGGAGGGGAGCCATATAAGTCATGATGATCCGGTTCTGGCATGGCAGGCCAGTAGAAGTCCCCACATCTGAGCGGCTCCTTGATATCTGAATCGAAGTTTTTTCCATGAGACATGAAAAACCAATGTTCAGCGCGGTGTGACGAAACACACAAGATAAGACCCTGCTTCTCATACGCGACCTTCATCTCACCCAGCAGATCACGTTTGGGTCCCATTTCAACTGTGTTATAGTGAGAGAAGGAGCTTTTGTACATTTGAAAGCCATCATGGTGTTCGGCTACAGGCATCACATAACGGGCTCCTGCCTTTTTAAAAAGCACAGCCCACTCATCTGCATCGAACTTCTCTGCTCGGAACATCGGAATAAAATCCTTATAGCCAAAATCCTTCGGATGGCCATAAACACTAAGGTGATGTTCATAAGCTTTGGAGCCCTCAATATACATATTTCGTGAATACCACTCACTATCATAAGCCGGGACCGAGTAAAGGCCCCAATGAACGAAAATACCGAACTTAGCGTTCTGATACCACTCGGGAACCTCGAATGCGCTAAGGGAATTCCAATTGTCCTTATACTTCCCTTCGGCAATGGTCTCTTCGATCTGTTGCAAATATTCATTTTTATCCATAATCATTCTCATTCCTTCCGTTATCATATCCACTTGTATTGTAGTGGCATGATCCGCGGATAGACATGCAGAACGTTAACTTTAGGATGGACAATAATAACCTTTGTAGGGAGTTGAGGATAATGAATCATAAGAACTTGCTCACGAACCACTTATCCAATCTGCAGGTTGATTTGTTCATGGTCAACTTCAATCGCTGCGATACGGATTGGAGGGACCTTGATTACACTCCCGATTACAGCAAATTTTATCTGATCTGTGAAGGCGAGGGCTGGCTCAAGATTGGTGATCAGGAGTATTACCCTGCACCGGGACAGCTTTTTTTAATGCCTGAGGGGGTTACGCAATCTTACTCAGCCATCAGTGATCGTCCTTTTCTCAAATACTGGTGTCATTTCAGTGCGAGAGTGGGAGGCATCAACCTATTTCAAATTCTTAATTTCCCCCACTTCTGTACATCGGATCGGCCCGAGCTGATACAGGAAATATTCAACAGCATTCTTGACTACGCCCGATCAGGTGAAGTCTATGCGCATATGATGGCAAAAAGCAAGTTAATAGAGCTATTGTCACACTACATTATGCATCTGGATCAGGAACAGATTAGTTATATAAATGTGTCTGTTATGGAAAAAATCTCTGCCATACTGGCCTATATCGATTCCAACATTGAAGAAAACATTTCTGTACGGGATCTGGCTCAGATTGCCTACATGCATCCCAATTATTTTATTCGTTTTTTTAAACAGCAGATCGGCGTACCCCCCATCCACTATATTGCTAGCAAAAAAATGGATAAGGCAAAAGAACTTCTGACCTGTACGTCAAAAACAGTCACTGCCATTGCCGAACACCTTGGGTTTAGTGACTTATATTATTTCTCAAGGCAATTTAAAAAGCATACAGGTCTTAATCCAACGGAGTACCGCAAACAAATCATAGGAAGAACAGTGAAAGAGATGATCGATTGCCCACAGCCAAATGAAACGGAGCTCCACAAGGGAACTCCATTGTCATAACTTGCTGCGCTTTCCCGCTCTTTGCTCAACTACTCTTTTGACCTCTCTCAAGTAGGCGTACCCATAATCGTCATCCGGTTCAAGGTACGCTCCTTCCGCCCACTCATTCCATGCGTTGACGAACAGGAAGCCACTCCTGTTCAATTCCTTGGCTCTCGCTATCTGTCGCGATAAATACAATCCGAATTTTTCAGGTGTTGACCCTACTGTACTCTGTCCATCAATCGATCGGCGCGGCGTATTGTCCCAATTTACAAATGCACCAGGATATACGACCTCCCCGTTTCGGTGCGGTGTTCTTTCGAGAATGGATGACCATACTTTATCGTAATTCACCACAATGTGCTTCTGCCCCTTGATGTCCAGTTCAATCCATATTCCATTCATGTGACCATGCGCAAACGTATAGTGGGGCTCAAATTCCATGCTAGCGTCAAAGACAGGAGAATTAAATGTAGGAAAACCGCCTATCGTCTGCACAAAATGGATACCCTCCAGCCCGTTTTCTATCGCAAGCCTACGCCAATAATGAATCATTTCCTGACATCGAGGGATGCTGGCAGGCCGATAGATCAAAAATAGCGGTTTTCCCTCTACACAGATGTATCGTTTATCCTTAAACGCTCTGACCAGATAATCGAAATGTTCTTTCCAATCGCTCTCATCCCCGTAGTCTTGGGAAATAAGAATATCCTCTTCGCGCCCGTCCCATTTGCGTGTCCATGTTTCATTGGCCCATGACAAACAAAAAGGGAAATTCGGTTCTCCGCTGTCCAAAATCTCATCAAACGGTTTCTCAAGCAATCGTTTGCCTTTAAACCAGTAGTGATAATAACAAAATCCGTATATTCCATAGTTTTTGGCTGTCTCAGCCTGCCATTTGCGCACCTTGGGATCTGTTAAATCATAGTAGTTCTGATGCAACGGCTTCCTGGGTTGCAAATGGCCCGGATACAGGGGGATTGTTTTTTTTACATTCGTCCATTCTGTAAATCCGTTTCCCCACCACTTGTCATTCTCCGCAATTTGATGAAATTGGGGCAAATGTAACGCAATAAGCTTCAAGTAGGACTCCTCCAATTAAAAGACATAATTCATTGGAAAATAATATTCATAAGTTGCAAACATTTATGAAGGTAGGATTGATTGTACTTCATATAAGAAAGTGCCTGGGAGGCAGCCAATCTTCGTTGTTCCACATGGTCCCAATAATGTCCAAGCTTCTGTACGAGTTCTTCAATGGTTGCATAGCGTTGGAATGCATCCGTGTTCTCAGGACCACTTGAGGCAGCCGAAACAAGTTGAAATGTGCCGCATGCCGCTACTTCCATGATTCGTCTCGCGGATGAGTTGTCCTGAACAACAAGTTTGCTGCCGTTGTACAACTTTTCCCGAAGCTCATGAGGTTGCACAGGCACAAATGCACCGAAATCCTTCCAACCCTCTCCCTCAACTCGCACTTTTTTATCCCATAACCACGCATGATTGGCAAGAGCGTACAGACAGCTACCAGGATGTGCATCCCCAATGATATAGACATCGGACTCGTATTCTCTTCCCACCACCTGTGGACAGAACACTGTGGGATTCGGTGGAAAAGGAAGTTCATGACATGAGACATTCCCCATATGCTGATCGGAGGGAATGTCAGCGAAATTCTGTGTAAAAACATAATCAAAAAAAGGGATGATCGATTCCATCTGTTTTAGATCCGACTGATCCGACAGCCAAATTGCCTTTTTGGCTGAGGATGCGCTCATTGCTTCCAAATTCTGATTCGATAGAACATCTTCTCCATGCAGGACTAGAATCAAATCTAATTGCTGTCCTGAAGTGTGATCTGCCACTGGCTGGATCGTTTTGATCTCATTGACATGTTGGACCAGATGCCTCAAGCTCTGTTCAATCAAAATAGAGTTCGCAGAGCTCTCTCTTTCCATAGCAGGAGTTATCAGGAGAACATTCAACTGTTTATATTGAACACGGGGAGAATCTGAAACTGCTCTGCTGTCTTTACTTTCCACGGTCTGTTCCTTGCCGTCTTGAATTATTTTCATAAGATGCTGCTGTAAGTCCGATTGCTGCACAACCAGATGATGCTGGATTGATTTGAGTTTACGGTTCAATGTTGCGTTTATTTGTCTAAGGTACACCTTATTGGGATGCTGGACAGTGCGCCGATTCTTTCGGGACTTTGTTGGCGTACTCCTCCTTTTTTTGATGACCATACCCTCCCATCACGAAACGGATTGATTCTCTTTGCCTACAATATGCATCTGTCTTTGGCTAGGTTTCTATCGACTGATTTTTAGGTGTTTAACTACTCAAAGATGGGCTTCATCCGTGTCTTTAAATGTGCCACAACCCCGTGTCCATCCGGTTCTTGTCCTCATAAAATATATTAAATCAGATAGGAGTTGATATGATTGCCAACATTCGATAGCATTCTTGTCACAGGAAACCAGACCATTAATCAGGATTTGCAGGTGAACGGTAATGAAACGATTGGATTGGACCTGCAGGTGAACGGAGACCAGACGGTTGCTGGCAGTTTGCAGATTAACGACAGCTCCTCCATTACAAATCATCTAGGTGTAGGTGGGGTTATCGAGGCGGGCGACAGTGTAAAAGCAACGACGCAGTTAATGGCCATGAATCAGCCGACTCTTCCAGCTGCCTTGCCGCTTGTAAAGCAACTGTTATATTATAATCCCGGTGTACTTAACCAGCCGGGTCTAGTGTTAACAGGCACTAGTGGAAATAAGTATGTTCTGTTTATTGATGAGAGTGGAGGAACACCAAATCTAGCAATCCAAAGAGTATAGGCTCACTGGATGCAATATAAAAAGGCGATACTCTGAGTTAATTCTCAGAGTATCGCCTTTTCTTTCATTACAACATGATTACTCTTGGTTAATCAAAATGGACAAAGCACTTTTGGATTCGAGTTGGAAACTTAACAGTTCTTCTTCTCTTAGCTGAACCTGCACATTTCCTGTTTCTTCTCCGTCATTGAAAAGCACGAGAGCAATTGAACCGTCTGTATTTTTGAAGGCAACGGAACGAATGGATGCCTCATTGGAGGATGAGTCAATACGTACAGCTTTGGGACGAATTAATGCACTGAAATGAGCCAGAGCATAATAGTCCAGTGTATAGGTAAGCTCTTTCGTTTGCTGGTTAACCTTCACAATGCCGCGGCATGTACTTTTCCCGAAGCCAGGAACGGTAGGACCGTTGTTCTCATCCAGTGCCATATTCCAGAGCACAAAAGATTTGCTGTAATTGCGAAGAATCTCAATACCTGTTCTGATCACATTGGAGAAAGCTTGTTCGAATGGAGGGATCCATTCTCCTCCTGATCCTTCGGTGAAATGTACCTCTTTACCGGCAAAAGCTTCATACACCTTTGTTTGTGCCGAGGCTTCGCCCCCATACCAGTGCCAAGCGACTCCATCTACCTCTTCTGCCGCCTCATCAAGCACGGTCAGCGGGTAATCCGGACGATCCCAGTTGTGATCATAACAAAGGATTTTGGACTGAATGTCATTTCTGACCAAAGCCGGCTTGAGATGATTTTTGATAAAGTCTGCTTGTGCTTCAGCTGGCATTAACATGCCTGGATAATGACCTGGTTCATAAAGTGCTTCATTCTGTGGTGTTACTGCATGGATAGGCAATCCATGGGATGCGTAGGCTTGGATATATTTCACAAAATATTCCGCATATGCCGGATACCACTCATTTTTCAATTGACCTGTAATCATCGAGCCGCTTGTTTTCATCCAGCCCGGGGCGCTCCAAGGTGAAGCGAACAGCTTCAGCTCAGGATTTAACTCCAAAGCCTTCTGAGTCAAAGGAATAACATCCGCTTCATCGTGTGCGATGCTGAACCCGGATAATTCCGGGTCCGTTTGATTTTCTGGCAGATCATTATAGCTGTATACCGTTCTGGCATAGTCTGAAGCTCCCATCGGATTGCGGATGACCGACAATCCAATGCCTTCCTCGGGATGGAACAACCGATTCATGACTTCCGCTCTCTGCTCATCGCTTAATACCTGGTTAATCAGATAGGCAGATGAGTCAGTAAAAGATGCCCCGAAACCATCCATTTCCTGATATGTTTGCTGATCATCCAAAAAGATAGTCGTTGTCTCCAAGCCGGAGTCCTGCGATTTCAATTGATCCTGGGACACGGACACAAACAATGCATCTTCTCCCGTGGATTTGTACATTTTGAATTTCGTCATATGCTTTCCCTCCACATTCCTCTTATTGGATACCCAATTTCTCTTTATTCTGTTTCATTTTCTCACTACGAACCTTCAGGATTTCATCCCAACGATTTTCGCCTAAAAATGACTTGTAAGCGGCGAGTGCATTGTCAAAAGAGGCATCATCTTTGGCACGAACCATGCTTACCAAGGTTGAATTCCACTTGGCGTTGATCGCCGACAACGCACGTGCTTCAGGTGTTCCCTGATTTGGACTAATATTCTCCAGAATGAAGTGTGGTTTCAGTTTTCCTTTGCCCCACTCTTGCATTTGTTTAATCGCTTCCGGGAAAGCATCCGCACTCAGTGCTTTGTGACGGTCATGGCCAAAGAACATGAATTCACCCAACCGGTATTCCTTCTTGAATTTGTCAGCGTTGTGCAGTTGCAGGTCTTTCACAGCCGGGAGCAACTCAACCGTACCATCTGCATTCTTTTCATACGTCTCACCTTCGATACCATAGTTCATTAGAAGCTGACCTTCTTCACTCAGCAGGTACGTGAAGATTTGAATCGCTTTGGCTGGATCTTTGGCGTCTTTGGAGATGAAGTTGATCATCCACCCAGTAATACCGGATTGATTGAGCGTCGGTGCATTACCCTTGGTGCTTTGTGGTCCATCAATGGCAACATACTCTTTGCCTTCATTGGCACTCAGATAAATTTGCAGATTCCCACCCTGTTGAGGTGTACCATCCATCAGCAATGTTGCATATTTTCCGGATTTCACTTTTTCCTCAAAGGCCGTACCATCATCAGCAAAGCTGTCATCACTGATATTTCCGTCTCTATATACCTTATTTAAAGTCTTCAGCCATGTAAGATAATCTTCATCCTGATTGCGATCATAGAATTCTCCATTTTCAGTTTCAAGTGGCACACCAATGAAGTCTTGCAACACATCTCCGAGTGAACCTGTTCCTTCACCGATAGAGTTAAAACCAAATGGAATCAACGTTGGGAATTTTCCCTTGATCTGTTTCATCACATTTTCGAATTCCTCTGGCGTTCCCATGACAGGACTTCCCAAAGCTTCATACACATCTTTACGGATGATAAATGCTGTTTTGGCTGGGATGTTGCCGCTATCATAATCGGCTTGCGTATTAGAGTAGTTTGGATAGCCATACGTCTTGCCGTCAGCCTGCTGGAACCAGTTCAGGGTATCGGCAGCCGCAACTTTATTGAAGTATGGATCATATTTCTCCGCAAGATCGTTCAGCGGCATAGCCCAGGTTGCGGCTTTCTGTACCACAGGAGAGTTAGAGTCAAATACTGTCAGCAGGTCAGGCATATCTCCACCGGCAAAGAACGTATTCAACTTCGTGTCATCACCTGTAATGAATTTGATATTGATGTTCAGATCTTCCTTGATCTTCTTGGTTACAATGTCTTTACCGAAATCCGTGTTCCACCAGTCGGCATTAACGTACCAAGTTAGGTCTGTAGCTTCTTCCTTTTTATCCAGCTGCCAAGCTGGTTTTTCCGGATCGACTGTATAGCGATCTTCAATGGAAACCCAGTTCCCATCGCTCGAACCCCCTGATCCACTACTGCAGCCTGTAATCATGATCACCGCTGTCAGCAAAGCCGCGCACAGTTTGACTCCTTTTTTGCCTGCTGCCTTATTCATCTTGAACATATTGTTTCCTCCTTAAAGTTAGGTGAGAAATATTGAATAGAGCGAACTTTCGAGCAATAGATTTCCGTTACTCCTTAACTGCACCCAGCATCATACCCGAGATAAAGTATCTTTGAAGGACGGGATAGATTAGTACGATCGGCAGTGTTGTAATAACAATCGTAGCCAGTTGAACCCCTTTAGTCGTTGTTTCAATGACTGCCGAACCGCCGATATTTTGCATCGACTGCGTTTGGGACTGAACAATAATCTCGTACAGCATCATCTGTAATGGATACAGCGACTGATCGGTAATGTACAACTTGGTAGTCATAAAGTCATTCCATTGCCCAACCCCATTGAACAATGCAATGGTTGCCATCGCTGGCATGGACAGCGGGATGAAGATTTTGAGGAAAATATGCCAATCTCCTGCACCATCGATTTTGGCTGACTCCTCCAGGGAATCCGGTACATTCCGGAAGAAATTCATCAGAATGACGACATCATAGAAGCTGAACAATGCCGGAATAATGTACACCCAGAAGCTGTTGAGCAGGCCAAGTGATTTGATCAATAGGTACGTTGGGATCATTCCGCCAGAGAAGAACATCGTGATAACCCCCATGGCAACGTACAGTTTACGTCCACGTATATGCTTTTTGCTCAGACCGTAACCGACCATGGCACAGAAGAACACATGTGTAACGACTCCGATTGTTGTTTTGGATACGGAGATGAAGAACGCTTGCCAGATACTCGAATCGTTGAATACAGCTCTATAATTCTCCAGCGAGAACTCCGGTGACCAGAAGATGAACCCGCCTTCAGCCAAAGCCTTGCCTGAGCTAAAAGAAGAGATAATGACATTCCAGAGCGGAACCACAATAATGACAGTACAAATAGCGAGTAAAATAATATTTAAGGTATCAAAGATCCGACTATCGAGATCTTCTTTAGCCACCTTTCCATTCACACGGGATGCCTCCTTCTACAGCACAGATTGATTATCGTTTAATTTGCTTGTAATTTTGTTCGCGGTGACTAACAGAATAACGGACACGATCGAGACGCCCAGACCAACCGCGGTAGCATACGAAAAGTCACCCTGTGACATCCCCATACGATATACATACGAATTGATGACTTCTGCCTTGTCACGGTTTTGCGAGTTCATCAGAACGAGCGTCTGGTCCAGATTGGAACCAAGTAAACCGCTTACAGTAAGAATCAGATTAAGGCTAATGATCGACTTCATGTTGGGTATTGTGATATTCCAAATTTGTCTGAGACGGCTTGCACCATCAATTTTGGCTGCCTCGTAATACGTAGGATCAATCTTGGACATAATCGCCAAATACAGAATCGTTCCCCAGCCGGCCTCTTTCCAAATATCGGATAAGACTGCAATCCACCAATACTTGCCTGCATCCAGCAAAATGTTTTGCGGTTGCGAGATCACTCCCAAACTGAGTAGCAGCTGATTAAACAATCCTGTTGTTGAAAACCAGGTGATCAGCATGCCGCCCAGTACGATCCAGGACAGAAAGTGAGGTAGATATGAAACCGTTTGCACGAACTTTTTGAAACGTCCGCTATTTAATTCATAGATCATGATTGCCAGGATAATGGGAATGACGAACCCGATACCCAATTTCAAAAAGCTGATCCCTAGCGTATTCACTACGGCATCCCAGAAGTATTTGTCTGACATAATGATTCTGAAATTTTCCAAACCGACCCATGGTGCGCTAGACAGCGTATCAATAACGGTGTAATTTTTGAATGCAATCGTCAATCCGTATATCGGAATGTAACAAAAAATAATCATAAAAATGATGCCGGGTATAATCATCGATTGAATTTCCCATTGTCTTCTATAATCGATGACGAACTCTTTTACTCTTTGTCCGATTGGCTTCCTTCCCCCCGGTTTTATAGGCTTTTTACCGGTTGACGATGTCTCTACGGCTAATTTACTCACGCTCTTTTTCTCCCCTCCAACTTAAGCATACTTTCATAAAAACGTTTTTATTTTCCGACAAAAAAACCCCCTAATCTCAAATCAATAATTAAAAAAGACCGGAAATGATTACATCCGCTATGTTAAAAAATCACTCCGGTCCATCTTCACATGACTTGAACCCCGTATGATAAGTTCACCCGCCAATTTTTGTGAAACCCCATGTTCCTTCTTCTTAATCATGCGAACCAGGTGATTGATCGCCAGGATACCCTGCCTTGCAATCTGGTTTCTTACGGTACTTAATGGTGGGGAGAAATATTGGGCAATATCAATATCATCGAAGCCTACTACACTTACATCTTGAGGAACTTCGAAGCCATGAGACTTCAATGCATAGATGCAGCCGATTGCACTCACATCATTTCCTGCAAGAAAAGCATCAGGTAGCTTGGCAGGATGCAGATGAAGAAAAGATTTCACAGCACTATAGGTGCCCTCTTCCTCAAAATATCCCTGTAAGATGTAATCATCATCCAGCGGAAGCTGGTACTCACGCAAAGCAGCCAGATATCCATCTCTACGCTGATTACTGTCAAACATGGTGTCCACGCCGGATATGTATGCAATTTTCTTGTGCCCAAGTCCAATTAAATACTTGGTCGCTTCATAACCCGCTACATAGGAGTCAAAAATGACGCTTCCCATCGTATCACTCTGATAGACCCGATCCAAAAATACAGCCTTGATCTTGTCTTTCTCCATAGCGACAATATCCTGTTCATCAATTCGCAGCTCTTCGTAGATAATGACGCCATCCACACGCCGGCCCAGAATATTACTCATAATGACCTGCTTATCCTTGGTCACAAATACATTTAGTCCGTAACCTAGACGATCGCATTCACGAGACATGGATTCAACTAGCTTATAGAAATACGGACCCGACACACTTGTGGTAAAAAAGCCCAGCATCTTGGTTTGCCCGGATTTCAGCAGCTTGCCGTTCAGGTTGGGAACGTAATTTAAACGCTCTGCCACCTTCAGGACATGTGATTTGGTCTCCGGATTCAAGACATCTACGCCATTCAAGGCGTTGGAAACCGTAGAAATGGATACGCCGGCTTCCCTTGCAACATCTTTAATCGTAATCTTTCCCATAATTTTTTGGTCCTTTACTATAAAAACGTTTTTATATATTTTAAATTAGCATAAAACCGTTTTCAATACAACACTTTTTCTTTTAATTATTTTTCACATTCTTTTGCTTTAATGATGGCATGGTTGCTTAGCACCAAAATTAGAGACAGATATGCAAAAAAGCAGCTCAAATAGGAGCTGCCTTGAATCATGCTTCTTATTCCCCATTCTGGGTGTACATATAATGAATCTGCTGCACCTGCTCTTCCAATCGATCGAAGCGTACAAAGCGATCAGCTCGAATATATTCCTTCTGCTCCACCAACATAATCATCGTGGGTACTGTGAAAATAAGAAACCTGGACGCCACCTCTTCCACTTGGTTGGCATTGATGTGTGCCAGGTGCACCATCGGATAAGGCTCTAGTAACTCCCTAATCTTGGGGAGTAAGGCGTGACATACGCTACATTCTGGCCGAGATACATATAAAAAAACCAATTCATGTTGTTGAATCATCTCTTCGATCATTTCTATGGATGTTATGTCATTAATCTCTTTCATAAAGGGTCATCCCTTTCAGTCATTTCGCGAGTGTGTTGTACAATCTAGTTTATCACGAATGTCTAACTGTACAAATTTTGCGTTCCCCTAAACATTTTCTTTTCAAACACAGCCTATCTGCATTAAAATATAGTTGGAAGATCATCCCATATGAAAAGAGGTTATTGTATGAAAAAATCATTTGTTTTTCTGCTTACTGCCCTGATTGCCGTTATCTCCTTCTCCGCGTATGCACCTGTATCTGATGCCTCTGGTGATATTGGAGTTAGCCTGCTATCGGATCGTCAGCAAGGTACTGTAAAATAACGCGTTCGCACTCTTTCCAAAAAAAGAATTTGCACAGAAACGAGCAGGCGACCAGTTCGGATAACATCCGGAGTTGGTCGCCTGCTGTCATTGTTGTTCTTTTTTGCAAGCCTTACTTCCAGTCTCTCTTGCGAAGATAGGACTCGAATACAAATGTTCCGAAAGGCAATAAGCCTGCTACCAATCCCATGAACCAACGTGAAGCTTTCCACTTCTTCACAACAGCCAAATGCACAAGTGTAATCAGATATAGCGGAAAAAGAATACCGTGAATCATACCCATAATGGTTACTGGGGAAGACATATCGGCAAAATATTTTAGCGGCATAGTTATAAAAATCAACAGCAGCAATGATACACCTTCCCATATGCCTGCAATTCTGAATCGACCTGTGACTGTCTTCATCCTGTTCAATCTCACCTTTCCAGCGGCTAGTTTGTGAAATATGTAACTTGTTACAAGATGTTTCAAGTTGAAGCCACATAATTTGTAATAATGCAGCTTCTCTTGAAACGTCTTGTTCAGTATACCGCATGGTTCTGGTCCGGAAATGCTTCAATTTTGAATAATTAATGACTGAACTATCCGTGAATGAAATGTTGAGTCTTAAATTCGAAAATCGCATCAACAGCACAATGATATCCGCCTGATTTTCGAAAGGATTCCCTCAAATTCGCAGCAGCTTTCTCAAAAGAAGGAACGCTCAACACATGATCCACAGCTTCACGCAGCTGATTGGCAGTCAAGGTTTGCATTTGTAAACGGAGGCCCGCTCCCCTACTAACAACCTGTTCTGCAATGATCGGCTGATCCACGCTCTGAGGGATTAAAATGAAGGGAACCCCGTAATATAAACCTTCATTGGTACTGTTCATCCCGCCATGTGTGATAAATAATTTAGCAGATTGCAATACATCCATTTGTGGAACATAACGTTTAACGATGAAATTTTCCGGAATTGCTCCCAGATCAGCAAGCTGTGTTCTATCCCCTACGGACATGACAATTGTATAATCGGTATTCCCCAATGCTTCCAAGCAAAGCTTATAGAAATCAAGAGCTTGGTTAAAAATTGTACCCAGTGAAATGTAAATCAGTCTTTTCCCTTTAATTCCTTCCATATCGAAGTCTTCATGGGATAGTCGCGAAACTATGGACGGTCCTACAAATTGATACGTGTGGTCGAATTCTTCTCCATAAGGCTGAAATTCCTTTGTTGTATATACGATGGTAAGTGGCGCGGGATTGCAAAACACCTCGTAGGGAGAAGCAATCTCCACCTCATATTTTTTCTGTAACCTCATCGTCAAGCTATGAAATGTATCGTTTATAGGTTGGGCGATTTCGGCAGGAACATTTAAGAAAAAGTGTTGCAGCAAATGATCGAAAGATTCTTCAGCCTGCGCAAAAGAAGTACACGAATTAATTGCAGGTAGCTTCAGAATTTGCGCAAGTAAACGTCCACAGCCAAACATGGAATCATGGATGATGTAATCAAAATGTTCACCCTTGATCTGTTCAAGCACGCTTGGAATGACGATATCTGCCGTAAGCAAAAGACCGTTGACTCGTTCGAGCAAATAATCTCTGCCACCTGAGACAAAGGCTTTAATGATTTTTTGACCGTCAAAGGTTCGAACAATAGCACCCGTCTTCTCCATACGCTCCCGATACGCTTCTATAGTGAAGTACACAACCTCTTCCCCGCGTGAAATAAGCTCTTGTACCACGCCAATCGTTGGATTGACATGTCCCTCTGATCCACCGTTAATAAATAAAACACGTGCTATAACAATCTCTCCTTTGCAATGCTACGTTCTCTAATGGTGTAAGAATTCGTAAGCAATGATGTACTTTACTTCCCAAAAAAATCAATTCAGGTGGTCGCACGTTCAATCAGTTGAAATTTCAGTTGCTGAGGCTGTAACTCCTGCTTGCCAAGGACGGCCCATAATCGATGAAATGCCTGGGTGGCTTGTTCTGCAATTGGATTATGTATGGTTGTTATTCCAAGCACACGGGACAGCTCTATATCATCGAAGCCAACAATGGCAAGTTGTTCGGGAACTTGTATATTCTGTTTGCGTGCTTCGGACCAGATTCCGATTGCTGCATAATCATTTGAACATAACACCGCTTGAGGAAGTTCTGGCCCATTTGCCATTCTTCGCATCGCCTCTTCCCCGTCAGATGAACTAAACACGGAATATTGATAGGCCTCACGCAATACAGGCAGACCCTTATCTGTCATAAATGATTCATAGGCTTCACGCCGACTCTGGGTATTCAGACTTTCTGCTCTGCCAAAGGCATTGGCAATGCGGGAATAGCCTTTGGACACCAGATGTTCCAGAGCCAGCTTGTAGCCTTGCGCCTGATCCATAGCCACTGACGGAATTTCGTCATCTCCCATCCGCTGCCAAGATACAATCGGACCATACTCGCAGTAGGCTTTCAGTTTGTCTGGAGGGTTGACACAGGTCATAATCACCAGTCCATCCACCCGTTTACTCCGCAGATCCTCGAACGCCTGCAATTCAATCTCTTTATCTCCACGCGAAGTATAGATCAGGGTCTGGAATCCATAATCCATCGCTGTATCAATGAATTGATTCATAAACGTAAGGATAATCTCGTTGGTGGCAGATGTGACAATTCCAATTTGCTTGGTCTGTCCGGTAGATAACGAAACGGCATTTCGGTTCGGGATATAGTTTAGCTGTTTCATGATTTGTGTTATTTTCTGCCGGGCCTCGTCACTCACATGCGGTGAATGATTAATTACTCTGGACACCGTGGCCTTCGAGTAGCCGGACAGCTTCATAATTTCATCAAATTTGGACACATGAAGTCTCCTTTCTGGCTGACTTTCTATGATGAATTACAGTTTGCCTCAAAATAAATAAAAAGTAAAACTTGACGTGTAACCCGTTCCAACGATTAAGCTTTTTTTATGCAGTGCTGCTGTATGTAATATTCACAACGAATTCATAACGATTGGAGCGATACACATGACTCATTCTCAACATCCATCATTTGATTTCCCCGAAAACTTTCTGTGGGGTGGTGCGATTGCCGCCAACCAGGCTGAAGGTGCATATAATTTAGGCGGCAAAGGTTTGTCTACTCAGGATGTGGCTCCCAAAGGTATCATGGGTCCAATTACTGAAGAACCGACTGAAGATAACATGAAACTGATCGGGATTGACCTCTATCACCGTTATAAAGAAGACGTCAAGCTGTTCGCTGAGATGGGATTCAAGGTATTCCGTACTTCCATCGCCTGGTCCCGTATCTTCCCTAAGGGCGATGAGCTGGAACCCAATGAAGAAGGCCTTCAATTCTATGATGATCTCTTTGACGAGTGTCATAAATACGGAATCGAACCACTGGTCACCCTTTCCCACTACGAGACACCTCTCCATCTCTCCAAGGAATATGATGGCTGGGTTAATCGGAAGATGGTCGGCTTCTACGAGCGTTATGTGACTGCTGTATTCAAACGTTATCAAAATAAAGTGAAATACTGGCTCACGTTCAACGAAATCAATTCGATTCTGGAAGCACCTTTTATGAGTGGTGGGATCTACACACCAAAAGAGAAATTGAGCAAGCAGGATCTTTATCAGGCAATACACCATGAGTTTGTAGCCAGCGCTTCTGCTGTGAAACTCTGTCATGAGATCATTCCAACTGCACAGATTGGTTGTATGATGCTCAGTATGCCGACTTATCCGCTAACACCGAATCCCGATGACATGATTAAAGTGATGGAATTCGAACACAGCAATTATTTCTTCGGAGATGTTCATGTGAGAGGCCGCTATCCTGGATACATGAAACGTTACTTCCGTGAAAATGGAATCCAGATTCAGATGGAAGATGGCGACGAAGACATGCTGCTCCATACCGTCGACTTCATTTCTTTCAGCTATTACATGAGTATCTGCCAAACGGCTGATCCGGATAAACAGGTTGCAGGTGAAGGTAACCTGCTTGGCGGTATACCTAACCCTTACTTGCCTGCAAGTGAATGGGGATGGCAGATCGATCCGCAAGGACTGCGTTATGTTTTGAACATGTTCTATGACCGTTATCAGAAACCACTCTTTATTGTGGAAAATGGGCTGGGCGCTGTGGACGAGCTTATTACTGGACCTGATGGTGAAAAGACAGTTGAAGATGACTATCGCATTCAGTACTTAAATGATCATCTTGTTCAGGTTGGGGAAGCCATTGAAGACGGCGTTGAAGTTATGGGATATACGTCCTGGGGATGTATTGATGTGGTCAGTGCTTCGTCAGCACAATTGAAAAAGCGTTATGGTTATATCTATGTTGACCGCCATGACGATGGTTCAGGAACACTCGAGCGGTATCGCAAAAAGTCGTTCCACTGGTACAAAGATATCATCGGTAGTAACGGCAAGAGCCTAAAACGTTAAGTAAGTGATACCGCTGTAGCAGGTACATTCCTGCTTTCCCCCAACAGAAAACAAGGACATACATTGCAATATGATGTGATGATGTATGGTTTGCTGCTGGGGGGTTTTTTACTAATATAGTGAGTCCCGATTTCAGTTAAATTGAACCAGATCGGGTTCCAACGCTTTCAATGTTAGCCATCGCATCCCTGCTTCAAAGTCTTCCCGGAAGGAATCGATCAGAATGACATTAGGATAAGATGGCATCGACAGATCCGCTTGATACATTTGCCACGCTTCAACCAATGCATTTTCTTCAACCATCTTCTGGTAAATTACAACCTGATCTGGAGCAAGAATCGCATTTACCGTTTGAATCATTTTGCATACCGTTGCAATAAACGCTTCCTTTTCCACTGAATTATACCAATCAATCCCCATTGGAAGGTATTTAACCTCCCCGGCCATGCCAAGTTTTCCTTTGATCACTTTACCGTTCAGATAAATGCCCATGCCTGGAGGATATTTGGTTGGAAA
Source organism: Paenibacillus taichungensis (assembly GCF_050994985.1). Classification (NCBI taxonomy): domain Bacteria; kingdom Bacillati; phylum Bacillota; class Bacilli; order Caryophanales; family Paenibacillaceae; genus Paenibacillus; species Paenibacillus taichungensis. The sequence continues at coordinate 3,003,043 of NZ_CP194720.1, forward strand.
ATAAATTCCGATGACACATTGATCCTCGTCCAACTCTTTTTTTGCACAATATCCGCTTATTGCAGCGTTCACATCATTTTCCACCAGAACTGGTAATCCGAACTGTGCTTCAAGATCTTCAATCATGCGGATACCTTCTAACTGCCGGTGACTGCTCACCGTAATTTCTCCATTCACGGTCTGTCCCGGAATACCGATACCGATGACTTTAATGGAAGCATGCTGAGACAGTACGTTCCCAATGATTTCATAGAAGTGTTTCTGGTCAAAGGCTGGCATCGTATATTCTTCTCTAAACACCATGTTATCCTCTAGATTAATGACGGTGGCTGTAATCAGATCCTGCCCCTGCTTTTCGTTGATATACATAACCAAAGCCAAGCTAAAATCGTAATTATATCGGTAGGTTAATGCAGGTCTTCCCCCGTTGGAAGGTACTGTCTCGTCCTCAAACAGTTCACCCAGTTCACACAACTCTTTGACCAGTGAATTGACGGTTACTACACTGAGCTTGGTCAAGGAGGCCAGTTGTGGCTTGGTTGCTGTTTCCACCCGTTTCATGACCTGGCGTACATGGTTTATATTAATTTCTTTCATCAAATACGCGTTCGCTATTTTCATAAGCACCCCTACTCCATAGTTTCTTCTCCAATGTAGTAACTATACAATATCTCCAGAGGTATTAAAAACACCCGATGAAAAACATCGGGCATTCTGAAGGTTCGTATACACTTGTGTTAGCTTCTTCTATACTTCGTTTTGTCTGCTTCCGTTATTTTGCGAATAACTCTGCATGGATTACCCGCAGCAATTACATCCGAAGGAATGTCTCTGGTAACTACACTTCCTGCCCCGATGATTGTGTTATCTCCAATGGTCACACCCGCAAGCACAGTCACGCCGCCACCGATCCATACATTATTGCCCACTGTGATCGGACCTACAATTTCAAGACCCTCGTTACGTTGCTCCACATCATAAGGATGACCGGCAGTGTAGAATCCACAATTTGGTGCAACAAAAACGTTGTCACCAAAACTAATTTTTGCCCCGTCCAGCATAACGATATTATGATTGCTATAGAAGTTCTCACCAATTTCAATGTTATAGCCGTAGTCACATACAAATGGCTGCTCGATCAGGAAACGATTCGTCGTTTTCCCAAGCAACTTTTTGAGCAGCGCCTCTCTCTCAGAGATCTTGCCAGGATGAAGCTGATTATACTCGTAACAAAGTCCCTTTGCGTACAACCGCTCATCAATTAATTCTTTGTCGTAATTCGCATTATACAGTAGTCCCAGTTGTGATTTCTCTTTTTCTGTCATGAATTCTTATGCCTCCAACTCTTCTGTCCAAAATGAATAGATTAAAGCTCTATCTCTCTAATGATTCTAGCAGGATTTCCACCAACAATCATATTGTCCGGAACATCTTTTGTAACTACGGCACCGGAAGCAATTACGACATTGTTCCCAATGGTGACTCCTGGATTAATAACTGCCCTACCTCCGATCCATACATTATTGCCTATGGTTACTGGCTTTCCATACTCTGCACCTGTTATCCGCTCGAATGGATTCAAGGGATGGGTAGCGGTATATATGTGAACGTCAGGTCCCATTAAACAGTTATCCCCAATGCGCACTTCACATACGTCAAGTATCGTACAGTTAAAGTTGGTATAGAAATGCTCTCCAACATGAATGTTGTATCCATAGTCAAAATGAATATTCGGTTCCATGCTCAGGTGTTCACCCGTTGAACCTAACAGCTCTTTTAATACCTTTGTACGGAGCTCACCATCTGTTTCTGTGGTCTGATTGTACATGCGTGTCATTTTCCTTGCATATTCCCTGTCTTGAGACAATTGGGGATCGGAAGCCAAGTACAGTTCACCATCGATCATTTTCTACTTTTCCGATTTTGTTGTGATATTGCTCATGATTGTTTCCCCTTTACGTCTATATTAATTTTCGAACTAATAAATTAAGACACTTTATAAAGCTATAATAATTATATGGGATAACCTAAATAAATCAAGTTCCTTTGCAAATTGAATATAGAGATATTATGCCTAATGTCATTCAAAAAACCTCTGCAATCCAATAATTATTGGACCGCAGAGGTTTTTTGAAGCTATATAGACCAATTTGGAAAAGATAACTTTTATACTAACGATTTTTCGGCGGCATGAACCGTTTGCTCTTTGCGACTAATTGCATAAAAGGCTGACACCAGACCCATCAGGATTAGAACCGATCCCACCCATCCTGTATACATAATGGATGAATGATCGATAACCACCCCGCCGATATAAGTTCCGAGAGCAATACCCGCATGTGCAATTCCTGAATTGGTGCTAATTAACGTTTCAGCCGTTGCCGGTGAGGTTTTGATAATCAGACTATTCTGTACCGGGGTAACGGTCCAGCTTAGCGCACTCCAGATACTTAGCAGAATCAAGAAGGCAATTAAAGGCAACCCGGTACTAAATGGAATAACCGCCATGCTTATGATAAAGGGTATTAGCACGATGATAATGGCTTTGGCTGGGTGCAAACGATCTGATAATATGCCGCCAATTCCTCCCCCTGCCACAGCAGCGATACCAAACATCATATAGATAAAGGTGACCATTGTTGAGCTGGCTCCAAGCGCTTCCTGGAGAAATGGTGTGAAATAAGCATATAACGTCAAGTGTCCTGCGAGCACAAGCAATGTTGTAACATGGATTGCCAGCATTTTTGGGTTCCATAGAGCAGTAAGCTGCTTCTTCAGGGATACTGCCGGAATCGGCTGCACACGATCCATGGCAATGCCAATGGCAACCATGACTACTGCAGTCAAAATTGCGATCAACATAAACACTTCACGCCATCCAGCAAGATTACCCACAAAGATTCCGATAGGTACACCCAGGATCAGTGAAGCACTTCCTCCCATCGTGATAATCCCCACAGCACGCCCTTTATACTGCGGCTCCACAATACGGGCTGCGAGCGTCAGAGACAGGACAAAAATCAGAGATCCCGTTGCGGCCCCCAATGCTCTGCCTGCCAAGAGCATATAGAAATTGGCACTGAACGCAGAGATGAGATTGCTGATTAGAAAAACGAATAGAGTGCACATATATACTTTTTTACGTTCGAATCTGGCCGTCATATTTAACAAAATAGGCGCAGATAACGCATAGACAAGTGAGAAAATGGAAATTAAATTCCCGGCTTTGGCCAAGCTCAGATGAAGATCTGTTGCAATCAAGTCCAGAATCCCACCTAAAATGAGTTCAACGGTACCAACCACAAATGCCGCGATTGCCAGGACATATACTTTTTTATTCATTTTTGAATCCTCCTCGAAAGTTACAACTACGATAGTAACTTAATTGAGAGGAGGTTTCAATACAAAAAAGCTATTCTCAGAAAGAATAGCTTTGGAACCATCGTTTTAATAAATTAATCGCGCCAGCAGACGTGCAATCTCTTCATCCTGAAGCAGCTGGTCACCGTATTTTTTGGTAATTTGAGTAAGAGCGACGTCATGATAGAAATAATCCGTCATTGCTTTAACAATCGGTTTGGACGTTGTCTTGATCGCCTTCCATGAATCATGTTCGATTCCTGCAAACAAAAGATAACCATGGTCAACAATGATTAGCTGCGAGGGCTCAAGATTACTGTCCTCAAGCATTGGAATTAACGAATATTTATGGGCTAGAGACGTTTGCAGTCCTCCTACAGCCAGGACCTCTACATGTACACCTTCAGCTTCTTTTTGCTCCAGAAGCTCCCGGTACTTCTCCATTTGCTCATTCCAGGCCAGAAAAAGGATAGATGAATCCGCTTCCTCAATAAGCTGTTCAATATTCGATGCAATGGATGTTGCATCCTTCAATGTCCAGATATGTTCATCAGTGAATGTACGTTTGATTTTATACGTCTTTAATTCCTCAATATCCTTCTCAAAGTCAGCCCTTATTTTGAGGATAATGGACTGAAGATCAACCGCCATGTACAATTTTTTCTTCCCATGCATGGTTGTTAGTACGGTTCCCTTATCAATAAGCCGATTAAGCACTTCGTATATCTTAGCCTTGGGTACATTGGAGTAACTAACAATGGATGTGGCATCAAGCGGTGCATCCTGCGCAAATATGGCCTCATATACCTGACTTTCATATTGTGTAAAACCGAATTTCTGCAACATGGTTCGATTCGGGCTCCTTCTTGTTTGTATCGTTCTATACAGTTTAGACGCCTGAACTTCCCATGTCCAGTTTATCCCACCGACGTTTCATACTAGTCGTAATGATATTACAGTAAGAGTGGAGCATCCAAATATAATGACCTTCCAATGGTTATATTAAGATTCAGGCTACACATTTTGATTCCTTGAAGGAGGTTTGCTTAACATGGAGAGCACCCATGATTTTGTAAAAAAAGTGAATGAGAACGCCGAAAAAGCACGTCATAACAAAAACAATGGTAAAGGTACACCAACGGATAAACTGCCGGCGAAACAGCATAGCACCAATAAGTAAGGAAATAATCAATTGCAGCAAATTAGGGAAATATCGCTCTTATTTTTTCAAGCACAAGAAAACAAGAAAAAGGATCTCTAGTGAGGTCCTTTTCTTGTTATTTGATATCCGCTCGTTTGAAGGCATCCAGCCTGCTACGTTCGATTCCAGAAGCGTTGCTGGGTCATGGCTTGAATGAATTGCTCTGCAAAAGCTGAAGGTTTCTGTTCCACAATGACACCAGGTTTGCCGATAATGCCGACTGGCTGAATCAGGGCCGCCCCTGTCGGTGTAGCACCTATCGGTTTAAAATGATTGTACGTTGCAATGGCATAGGATCGGGTGTATTTCTGAAAATAATCATCTTCCTTCTGTCCTCCAACAATGAATAACCCATCATATACCAATGGTGATCCGGTCAAAAAGCTGTCGTCCACTTTCAACTCCACACCGCCTGTTCCATGGACCACACCTTGTCTTTCATGAACAATGACTGGGCAAAGTCCAGCGCTCCTAAGCTCATCCAAAATGTATTGTGTGCTCGGACCATCAAATCCTTCACCGACAATCACCCCGACGCGCAGCGTTTTGGGAGAAAACACGGTATTGGCCATGCTTAACGCAGGGGAGGATTTGGTCACTGAAGATTCATGAACGTTCGGTACAGCGACTCCAAGTTCGCGGGCCAGAATGGTCGCCAGCTCTGTGCTGATATTTCCTAACATATCAACGACCTGTTGACGAATCGAAACGTCCTTTACCTTCCCGAGCTCAAACGTGAGTGCCTGAATGATATGACCCTTCTCCACGCCTGTCATGCTGTTCCAGAATAAACGTGCTTGCGAGAAATGATCCAGAAAACTATCTGCCGTTTTTCGTTCCTTGAGACCTTGCACCGTGGAAGGATACGTTACAAACCCACCTTTTGTACCGGGCACAGTATAGGGAGAATTATTGGCAAGAGAGTTTTCGTGGTAGGCGACTCTTCCTCGATCAATGGTGTAACGGGAAGCTCCGTCTCTCTGGTTATTATGTACAGGGCACACGGGACGATTAATCGGCAATTCTTGATAATTCGTGCCCACCCTTGCCAATTGTGTATCCGTATACGAGAATAGTCGGCCTTGAAGCAGTGGATCATTGCTGAAATCAATGCCACGTACAATGTTGCCAGGATGGAAAGCCGACTGTTCCGTTTCCGCAAATACATTCTCGACATTTTGGTTAATCGTCATTTTGCCAATGATTCGTACCGGAATGTCTTCTTCTGGCCATAATTTCGTTGCATCCAAAATATCAAAATCAAACTTGAATTCATCTGCTTCCTCCAGCACCTGTATTCCAAGTTCGAACTCAGCAAAGTTGCCTGCATTGATATTCTCCCACAAGTCTCTGCGATGAAAGTCCGGGTCCGCCCCGCCCAGCTTCTGCGCCTCATCCCACACAAAAGAATGCATACCAAGTACCGGCCGCCAATGAAATTTCACGAATCTGGATTTACCTTCTTTGTTCACCAGCCGGAAGGTATGTACTCCAAATCCCTGCATCATTCGAAAGCTTCGCGGTATCGTGCGATCCGACATAATCCACATGACCATGGCTGCCGACTCCTGATTATTCGCGATGAAATCCCAGAAGGTGTCGTGCGCAGTGGAGCCTTGTGGAATTTCATTATTGGGTTCCGGTTTCAGCGCATGTATCAGATCCGGAAACTTAATCCCATCCTGAATGAAGAAGATCGGAATATTGTTCCCGACCAGATCAAAGTTGCCCTCTTCGGTATAAAACTTTACTGAAAACCCACGCACATCCCGATTCGTTTCGTTCACTCCTTTGGAGCCTGCGACCTCGGAAAAACGAACAAATAGCGGTGTTTTCACACCGGGATCCTGAAGAAAATGCGCCATCGTTAACTCTTCAAGTGACTCATATAACTCAAATTCACCGTAGGCTCCATATCCCCGTGCATGCACAACTCTCTCCGGAATGCGTTCACGGTCAAAGTGAGACAGTTTCTCACGCATCAGAAAATCTTCTAGCAGCGTGGGTCCGCGATCCCCAGCTTTTAGTGAGTTGCTATCATCCGATATTTTAATCCCTTCATTGGAAGACATTTCTTTTCCGTTATTATCCCGAAGAAAGGCATTTCGCTGCTCTATCTTTTTGTTCTCATCCATGGGTTCCTTGCTCATTCCAATCACCTCCAGCATTATATGTATGGGACTGGAAGAACACTTATGATTGCCTGATATACCATACTTTGATCCGAATCCCATGTGTGACTACAAATACGAATAACATGAGCTTAGCCATGAGGTTTACCTCGTGATTGTCCATTTATTAAATATCGCGTCTTTTGTCTAGCACCTTCTGAATCTGCTTTTCATTTACTATAAAGAATCTAATAGAAAAGAGATGATGAGGATGGCATGTGTAAAGGCTGTTCCACAACCGGATTTAGTATTGATCTATTGGTCCAGAAATCCGCTCGTTCCCGGTTCTGCACGCCGAATCAGAAGTGTACGTGTGATTGGGAACACATCCCCTTGTACCTTCACACTGGTGCGTGGTGCATTGCTGATTAATGCCTTAAACTGTTTGCTGGACAATGATATTGGTTTTAAAGTGGTCTATAGCAAAAAAACATCGAACATCAGTGGCGTTTTATTGTTGAAACGCAGATCATAAACGAACAAAAGGTGCACTCCTTCAATAAGGAAGCGCACCTTTTTGTTATTTAATCAATGAATGATGTGACTGAACTCCACTCTATTTGACGTTCATATAACGTTCGAAGGCATTATTACGGATGGTCAGTAACTGTTCAAGTCCCATATCATTCAACTTTTTGATATAAGCATCCCAGCCCTCTTCGATGCCGCCTTTGGTTACCCACTGAGCTCGCATTGTTGCTACATAACCGTCAATATCCGTTGTCAGCGTTGGCAGCTCCTGGAACTCTTCAGCATTGTACATAACCTTCGGATAAGGTGTTGTTACATCTGCACTGCCCAACTGATCGATTTCCAGCTTGAGACCGTCACCAGCCTTCGGATTAAGTTTAATTTTTTCTTCAAAGGAAGGGCTTACATATTTAGGTCCGAAATCACGCAAGGATTGATCCCAGTACCAAGCATCGGCGCTGGTGCCTGCCGGCGGGTCCATCAACGTGTATGTGCCATCATCATTTTTCTCAATTACAGTTCCGATCGCACCCCAGAAATTCTGAATGCTGGCTTCGTTGGAATAGAACTGATCTGCCCAGCGTGCGGCTACTTCAGGAACAGTACATGAACTTGTAATGAGCAGTTCATTACGAGCCAGATTCATGCCCCCAGGATCCCCAGGCTGATAGCGTTTGCCATCAGGTCCGGCAATAGGTGCAATCGCTTCATATTGGTCACTCCACTTTCCAAACACAGCATCAGGCGTCCATTGGTTGCTAAAGCCGACGATTGGAATGTCTGCATTTTGCCATTTGGCTGATGTCATTGTATTGTCTTGTGTGAACAGCTCCTGATCAATCAACCCTTCTGAATACAGCTTATGTGTATAAATAAGAGCTTCTTTATACTCGTCAGTCGTTGGGAAGAAGACCGGTTTACCGTCTTGCACAATCATACTGCTGGCATTAATGTCAGTGATTCCGAATGGATTCAGGAAGTCCACATTCAGACCCGTTTCCGTGTACGGAATTTCGTCCTGTTTTCCATTTCCGTTCGGATCTTTTTCCTTAAACGCTTTCAATACCTGATACAATTCTTCTGTTGTCGTTGGTGCTTTCAACCCCAGCTTATCAAGCCAAGCCTTATTGATTACAGGCTGATTCCGGCTTTTCGGACGGGCAGGCAGTCTTGTTGGCATAGAATAGATTTTGCCATCAGGAAACGTGCTGATTTTCTTCATATCTGGCGTCTCTTGCATAGCCGCCTTCAAGTTGGGCATATACGAGTCAATGTACTCATCCAGTGGACGGAAATAGCTCAGGTTGTTTACAATGTCAGAATCGCTGAACACCTGGTCACCCAAGATAATGTCCGGGAGTGTACCACTGGCAAGCATAATAGATTTCTGCTCACCCCAGTCATTAGAGGACATGACCTGCCACTCAATTTTCACATTAGAATCCTTCTCCAAATCCTTGAGCCATTGGTTCTGTGTAAAGGTGTCGCCCATATTCCCCCAACGAACCGTCAGCACCTTGAGTGTGACCGGTTTATTGACAATTGGCATACCTTCCTGATTAAAATCGCTTGATACCGTAGTCTCCGCAGGTTCACTACCATTTCCGCTACTACAGCCAACCACGCTGACTAACATAGCCGACGCGAGAATCAGGCTGCTCATTTTGGTGAATAACTTCTTCCCTATCTTTTTCCCCATTTGGGAACCCCCTTGATTCGTAATGAATTTCAACCTGCCTATTCCTTCACTGCGCCGATCATCACCCCCTGATTGAAGTATTTTTGGATGAATGGATACACACACATGATTGGAATTGTAGCGATAATAATAACGGAATACCTCATCAAATTGGCAAGACGCAGGGCAACTTGTGCTGCTTCTCCTGTACCCATGCCAGACTGCATCTGATTTGTGATGAGAATATTACGTAAAATGAGTTGCAGCGGATATAGATTCGGATCTTTCAGATAAATCAGGGCATTAAAATATGAATTCCAATACCCTACAGCAATCCATAGTCCAAGTACTGCGATGATTGCTTTGGACAGCGGCAATACGATTAGTACAAAATACCGCAGGTTACCACAGCCATCGATCTGGGCAGCTTCCCATAAATCTCCCGGAATACTGGTCTGGAAAAATGTCCGGGCGACAATCATGTCGAAAACAACTACAGAGAACGGAAGCACCATCACGAGGAACGTGTTATAGAGATGGAAGTCGCGGATCGTCAGGAAGGTTGGAATCAATCCCCCGCTGAAGAACATTGTAAAGATAAAGAACAGCGAGAAAAATTTGCGCCCAACCAGATCTTTTCTCGATAATGCATAAGCCGCCGAAATATTAACGACAAGCCCGAAGAGTGTTCCAACCACTGTATACAGAATGGTATTGCGATATCCGATCCAGATATTTTCGTGTCGGAGAAGTTCCCTATACCCTTCCAGAGTGAATCCTTTGGGGAACACCCACACCTGTCCGTTAGCCACAGATGAAGGATCACTGAACGAGGCGATGACAATAAAATAGATCGGATAAATGATAGCAATTAGAAAAAGAACAGCAAAGGCATACAATATGACTTCTGCAACCGTAACACGTGGTCGACGTTTGATACGGGGAGTTCTGGTCATTGCTGCCGGTTCCATAACGCTCATCTTGTTTGTCTCCCCCCTACCATAGACTGTTTTCACTGTATTTCTTGGACAACTGATTGACTAGAATAAGCAAAATGAAATTAATGACCGTGTTAAACAGGTTTATTGCTGAGGAGAAGCTGTATTGACTGCTCAGCAACCCGATTTTGTATACATAAGTGGACAGAATTTCACTTGAGAGAATGTTCAGGTCGTTCTGCATCAGATACACCTTCTCAAATCCTACGCCGAGTAATCCACCTACCCGCAGAATAAGCAGCGTTATGGCAGTCGGCAGCAGCATCGGAATATCAATATAACGAACCTTGTGCCATCGACTTGCCCCATCAACCGTGGCCGCTTCATAAAGGCTTGGGTCTACGGCAGACAGCGCGGCAATGTAGATAATGCTATCCCAACCGACATGCTGCCACACGTCAGACCATACATACACACTGCTGAACAGAGCTGATGAACCCATTAAGTCCGGTGCTTGTGCTCCAAACAGCTGATACATATTGCCAACAAGTCCTGTACTTGGCGAGAACAGGATTAGCATCAACCCGACCATAACTACCGTTGAGATAAAGTGAGGCATATAGGAGACTGTCTGAAAAAACCTCTTGAATCTCCCTGCTCTCATCTGGTTCACCAGTAATGCAAGCATAATTGGAATCGGAAAAGTAGCCAAGCTGTACAGACTGATCACAAGTGTGTTACGTATCGTATTGGTGAATTGATAGGATTTAAAGAATTTCTCAAAGTATTTGAATCCAGCCCAAGGGCTGTCTCCGATCCCAAGCGCCGGACTGTAGTCCTTAAAGGCGATTAATACGCCGTACATCGGCTTGTAGGCAAATAAAAGTGTCAACAGAACCGCTGGAAAAAGCAAAACGTAAAGACCCCAATTTCGCCTAATTCTCTCCAACGTTCTTCCAATATAAAGTGGATTGGTCCTCATGGTTCTTCCTTCCCTCCTGTAAATATACTGATGCTGCTCTCCCGTAGGACCTGTCATCTCTGGAATAGCTTCAGTATAAACTGCTTCACATTGGGTTTATCGGACCGCTAAGGACGTTATTCGGACTTCTATAGTTCCATCCATGAACTTTACAAGTAACCAAGATGCTTACATGCAAAAATCATATCGTTATCCAGACTTTCGTGTGTGTAATTCGGACTTCTGAATCAAAAGATGCAATTCTTTATGTTTTTTTCAAATAAAGGTTTTATACTATTCCTGAGATATTAAAGCGTATTCATAACCAAGCAATCAAGAAAGTGGTGCATTGTTCCATGGCAAACCTGAACACCATCAAACCCTACCCCATCCGGCATTATATCCGCATGATGTTCGTCATTTCTTTTGTCGTGCTCATCTTGGATCTCGTAATCAGCATTGCGTCCATCTCCATGGTCAAACAGCAGTCCACCCAATACTTGCAGGATGCAGCTGATCTGTACATCAATCGCATTAATCACGATTTTGCGTACATTAATCATTTCATGGGGTGGACACTGGCCAATGACGAGAATCTCGACAACATGAATACATATGGCGTGAACAGTATTCCGTTCCTGAAGGCCAACGAGAAACTACATTTGCTCTTCGCCGAACTACAGCGAAACTACGGGCAGTCGTACAATTTCTTTTATTATTTGGAGAATAGTGAATATTTCCTTAACTGCGCACCAATAAGTATCTCCTATTCGGATTATTCAGAAGTGAAAAAACAAATCATTACGCTGACCCGTGATAAAGGTGTATATGAGAAGTTCTATTCCCATTGGACACCAATTCACGTGAACGGCACTTCTTATCTTATCAATATTGTGCCGTACTACAACCGTTATCTTGTTGCCTTGATATCCGCAGATGAACTGATCGCCCCTCTCCAGCAGATTAATCTGGGTGCCAACGGGTACGCCTCTCTAGTAGACGAAAATGGAGTGCAACTTTCCGGACCTGCCGGCGGGGATCACATACCAGAAGAGAGACATTCATTTCTCGATCTGTTCCAGTCTCATAATATTGTCAGCAGCGACTTCTCCAATGCGGCATTCAGCGTGCATATGGCCATCAAGTTTGGCGCATTCGAGAAAATCATGGTAGCTCAGCTGCTCATTATGCTGCTTTTTCTGATCATCACCTCCACGTTAAGTGCGATCATCATGTTTTTCAGGCGAAATCTGCTCGTTCCCATTCAGAGATTCTCCAAAAATCTGGCGCGTATTAACGAAGGAGATGAAGCGACAGACTTCAAGAGTAGCCGGATAATGGAACTGGAGCAGGTCAATGCACAGTTTAAAGAACTGGTAAGCCAGATTAAACGGTTCAAGATCGATCGCTACGAGCAAGAATTGGAGAAACAAAAAATACGATTGGATTATATGAAATTGCAGATTAAACCTCACTTTTTCCTGAATTGTCTGACGAGCATGTACAGTATGGCACAGATGCAGATGTACGAGGAAATTGAGAGTATGGCACTAGCTACCTCTCGTTATTTCCGATATATCTTTCAAAGTGGGGAGAATTTCGTTCTTCTGGAGAATGAGATTGAACATGTGAGAACGTTTCTGGACATCCAGAAGTCGCGTTACCGCGACGCTTTTTCCTATCGAATCGAACAGCCTGAGGTCATCACGGGCATCGCTGTGCCCCCACTTGTCATTCAGACATTCATCGAAAATGCGGTCAAATATGGGGTCTCTCGAGACCGGGAACTATGTATTACTTTATCCGTGACGGAACAACGACAGGAAAGTGGCGATCATGTACTCATCCAGATTTCGGATACAGGACCAGGCTTCAGCCCAGATGTTCTTGACGCTTTGGTGCGTGGAGAAGCGCTGGAACAAACTGGCGGCAACCGGATCGGCATTATGAATACCATCCAACGTTTGGAATTGTTATATCGAGATGAAGCAAATATTACGTTTGCAAACGACGCAAGTGGCGCTCGGATCACGCTTTCCTTGCCTAAAATGATACTGAATTCAGATACTCCGGGAGAGGTGACAAACCATGAATGCATTGCTGGTTGATGATGATTATTTTGTTGTCATGGCTTTGGAAAAGAAAATTGATTGGGAGGCATTGGGGATTCATAGAATATTCACAGCATACAATATTGCGCAGGCCAAGGAAGTGTTGCAAACTCATCCCGTACAGATTCTCATATGTGATATTGAGATGCCCCAGGGTAGCGGGCTGGAATTACTCGCATGGGTCCGGGAGGAATCGCATAATGTACAGACGATATTTCTGACCAACTATGCCGATTTCAACTATGCCCAGAAAGCAATCGAGCTGCAAAGCTTTGATTATTTTCTAAAACCAATCGAGTTTGACAAGTTAACTCTTATTATTCAAAAGGCAGTTGCTAAAGCCCGCGACCAGCAATTCATTGAGAAAGCCATTCATGAGGGTGAGCTGTGGCAGAAAAACCGAAGCAAACTGATTGAGGACAGCTGGCGCAGGCTAATCTCCGGTAAAGCTTTTCCTTCCAGCCCTGCCAACGTCTCTGCCTTTTTGACAGAACAAAATCTGCCTTATGAAACAACCGATCTGTTTCTCCCTATTCTGGTTAACCTGTTTCCGTACGATCATACGCTGGGCAAGACGGACAAGAACCTGTTCGATTACGCGTGTTTGAATGTAATGGTTGAGCGGTTCCAGAACACGTTGTTCTCCATTGAAGCCATTATCGAAATCAAGGATCATAACTGGATGATTATTCTAAAATGGAACGGGGCGCCGGATGCACAGCTGATCGAATCCATGTGCGGTTTGTTTATCCCCGAGGTTAATAATTACCTAAAGTCTGATGTTTGCTGTAGTATCGGATTCTCTCTACCACTGGGTCAGATTCGTAATACCATCAATGAGTTGTTGCTTATGAATGAAGAGCGAATCAAACATCGCAACCAAACTTTTTTACTGGAAAACTATAATAGACCCGAGTTGAATTACACACCGCCTGATCTGGGATTGCTGGAGAAATTGTTAAATGAAAATCGCTTCCAGGCTTTTCTGGATGAAACGGGTCGTTATATGCATCAACTGGTCCGTGAAGGTGTGGTAGGTACCGCCGTTCTAAGTTTGTTGCGTCTTGATCTGGTGCAACTTGTGTATGCCCAATTGAAGAGTAAGGAGATCGAAGTGCACAAGCTATATATGGGCAAAACGAATGATCAATTGTTCATGCAATCTCTGCATTCTATTGAAGATATGCAATCCTATATTGCCTACCTGGTTAATACGGCTGCGGAATATCTGAATGTTGCCGAGCAGCCCAAGTCGGTTGTACATGAGATTACCCACTATATACGCACGCACTATGGAGAAGATTTAACGAGGAATAATCTGGGGGAGATGGTATATCTGAATCCGGATTATCTGGCACGGCTGTTCAAGAAAGAGATGGGCATTTCACTGGGCCATTATGTCATCCATACCCGTCTTGTGGCGGCCCGGCATCTCCTGGAGACCACCGCACATTCGGTGCATACCATTGCTGGAAATGTGGGTTATACCAACTACTCTCACTTCACCAAACTATTTAAACAAGAGATGGGCTGCAGCCCCAATGAATATCGCAAGAAGCAGAAAGAAGGCTCTCATGAAACCGGATGACCTTTATAGCTTGTAATACAAAATGCCACCCTGCGAATCGTACGCAGAGTGGCATTTGCTGTTTTACTATGGCTTATTTATTCGCATTAATGACTTCATTCACTTCCTGAGTGATCTGGTCACCACCAAGTTTTTTCCAATTTGCAACAAAGTTATCGAACTCGTCAATAGACAGGTTGCCGTAGATGATTTTCAGGAACGTCTCAGCACGCAGTTTATCCAGGGTTGCCTGTTTCGTGTTCATGGTTCTCGTCGGGGCGTAGATAAATTCATTCATGACAATGAGGTCGTTATCCCGGTAATATTTAATGACACCCTGCGAGCTTTCCGGTCCAAAAATACGTTCCATATGCCACTTATCCAAATTCCCATTGCGGTAATCCATAATATCATCGTAGAACAGCTTCGCTTCAAGCTCTAATCCGGAGGTATCTCCCGTTTTAAGCGCCTGCTCGACTTCGTCCTGTGCCTTCACGTTTTTGTTGGCGGGCAGATTGGATACGGTCGCATTATGAAAACCAAGTCCGGTCAAGCCGTTCAAATACGCAGCACGCTCTTCCTTGGCTGACTCACCGAACATTTTCTCTGCCTGAAAATTCAGCAGTTTGATCAATGCTTCCGGGTGTTCGTATCCTTTACGTACGGCAAATATTCCACCCAAGCTTAAGTGATTCTGCGTTTTGGCAGGCTGATCATCGATAGATTGAACTGGATAAGGCAGCCAGTCTACGTTCTTATCCTTCTTAATCATACTGCTAACCTGAAATGGTGCCCATTGTGGCAGAAAGAACATGCCTGATTTGCCTGCATTCACATCTTCCATCATCTTCGTAAAATCCTTAACACCAAACTCAGGGTCGAGTACACCCTTCGAATACAGATTTTGCAGTTCGCGTAATCCTTCCTTCACCTCAGGCTGAATGGTTCCATTCACAACCTGACCCGAAGCATCCTTGATCCAAGTTTCGAGATAACCATGATAACCAAGCAGGAACGCATTAATTGGCAAATCCTTGTTGAGTGCAATACCATACGTGTCATCTTTGCCGTTACCGTCCGGATCTTCGAAGGTGAAGGCTTCCGCAATCTTGATAACGTCCTGCATTGATTTTGGCGCTTCAAGCCCGACCTTTTTCAACCAATCCTGGCGAATCCAGATCATATCCGAGGAATCCAGCGAGCCTGGGAAACTGACCATTGCGTATATTTTCCCTTCCTTGGTTACTGGCTTCAAACCTGCTCCATCCTCAGCAGACATAAATTCCTTAACCAGATCGGATGCGTACTTATCATAGACCTCAGTCAAATCTTCCAGCATCCCCGCTTCATGCAGCTGCTCAAACTGCACAGCACTTACTTTCAATACATCTGGCAAATCGCCACTCGCCAGGGTGACGTTCATCTTATCGTTATAATTGGCATCCGGGACAATCCAGTCATAGGTGACATCGATTCCCAGCTCGTCCTTGTATCCTCTGGTCCAAATGTTATTAGCGTGTGTATCGCCTTCAGCAAGCGATTCTTTCCCGGTTTCATTCATGGTTGATGTTAATTTAATGGGTGGATCATATTTCGTAAGCGGACCTCCGGCATCCTGCTGTGTGTTCGGTTGGGCTTCATTCTCAGCATTACCCGTACCCGATGAACAGGCTGCAAGCGTGGTTGCCAGAACCATGGTTAACGTTAACAATGAGAATTTCTTTAATGACATGTTCATGCGAATCCCCCTTTTTATTCCTCCCGTGAGGTATAATTTTATTTTAGTAAGAAAGCGCTATCACTACGAGTGTACCCCGTTGACATCTGGTATCTTTGATTTACCATTTCAGACTTGATCTAACTTTTTTGATCCCGATATTCCTGTGGCGTGCAGCCGGTGGCCTTTTTGAAGAAACGATAAAAATAGTGCTGATCACTAAATCCGACCTTGGCGGATATTTCATGCATTTTGCAGGCAGAGCCGAGAAGTAATTCCTTGCTGCGCTCGATGCGCCGATCATGGATATAGTCGGATATACCTTTGCCAGTAATACGTTTGTACCAACGGGACAGATATGAAGGATTGAGGGAAACCTCCTGTGCAATACGGGTTAGCGATAGGTCATCCTCCAGATGATGCTTGATATAATGATGAATGGTAATGAGAATCTGCGACTGATCATGGATACGTGTAACACTCCTTTTGGAGATGATCCATTCATATGCCGATTGATAAAAAACGACCAGATCGGACCACGGCGTATGGATGTCAAAATAAAGCATACGAGATAACGCAATTTCCTCCATTGCTGATTCGTACAAGCCCAGTTCATGAACAAGCTCAATCAGTGCATTACCTGCGCCTGAATAGATCTTCATTCGAAAGAATGGGTCCTGAAGTCCTTCTTTTGAAGCCTCTGTCCATTTGTGAAACGACTCTATCCACTCCCGATCTCCTGCTGTAACGTGCTGCCTGATCTGATCCAGATGAAGAGTCGCAACATTCTGCTGATTCAATATATTGGGGGTGTATGGCGAATCATGCTGCACCTTGACCCGAAGAAGCTTCTCCATCCCAAGTCCAGGGCCCTCATGGATCGACAGACGCAACTGTGCAATCGCCTGACTTAGCTCCACCCACTCCACCGCAAGTTCGCTCACCATAATGGAGACGGACAGATTCAGACAATCCACACAGGATTGCTGCACAGACTCCAGCGTTCCATAGACGAAACGAAGTGTCTGTTCCCACTTCTCCTGCTGTCCTGTATGGAAGCTCGATGGCTCCGCCTTGGGCTGAACAAAGCAGGCGATCACCTGATAATCCAGATCAATAGCTTTGACCTTGGCCTTATCCTGGAGCAGCTCCTCCGCAACGTTTGCAACAGCATAGCGAATTAAACTCCGGTCCGCCTGGGATTGATAGTTGTTCCACTCCTCAACCCGTATGATGACCGGGATTACCGGCTCATTGGACATAAAAGGTAACTGGACTGCATCCAATTCTTCCTGAAGCGCGGCGATATCATGTCTTTCTGTTCGTTTTAGGAGATCCAGCAGCAACTGTCTTTGCAGCTGCGGCAGCGCTCTGGGAAGCTTGCTGCGAAACCAGGCATGCTGGTAACGAAAATCATTTTCCTCCGAAATTTGTGTTAACGCCCGCTCTACCGCTGCACGAATATGACTCATGCCCTCTGTCTTTAACAGGTAATCCACAACACAAGGGTTACGTATCGCTTGATGTGCATAATCGAATTCGTTATGACCTGTCAGCAATAGCACTTTACATCGTGGCCAACGATCCATAATCTTCTCGATCAGCTCCATGCCATCCATGCCAGGCATGCAGATGTCGCTGAGTACGATATCAATTTTGACAGAATTCAACCACTCGATTGCTTCAAAGGCAGAGTATGCCTTAATGATCTCCATATCCTGAAAATCCGCTTTTTGAAAGAAAGCATAAAGACCATCCAAAATAACCGGTTCATCATCTACAATTAACATCCGCTGCATACGATTACTCCCGTCTCCATGGAATATTTAAAATCATGCATAAACCGCCTAACTCACTGCGCTGAGCACAAAGGCCATTGCCCGCCCCGAATTTGATCCGTAAACGTTGATTCACATTCATTAGTCCCGTAATCTCTTCATTCCCATGTCTCTGATTCGCAGATTCTTGAAAGGATTCTTGCAGGCTGCTCAAGACTTCATCCGTTAATTGATCACCATCATCGTCTATCCGAATGGACAATTTGTCGTGTGCGACTTGATAGGATAATTTCAGAATCCCGCCTTGACTGCGTTTGGCAAGGGCGTGTTCGAAGACATTCTCGACAATTGGCTGAATAATGACTCTGGGAATGGCGATGTCTCGATACTCTCTACTTAGTTCCTCCAGCTGCAGTTGAACTCTTGAGCCAAATCGAATTTTCTGAATAGAAGCATAGACCAAGGCATGGTCCACCTCTTCACCGAGCGATACTTCGGAATGAGAATCCCTGGACATATACCTGAAATATTGACCCAAATAGTCGGTGAATTCCTGAATTAATTCAACATTCTCGACCTCGGCCATTTGTTTGATGCTGAACAGACTGTTGTATAGAAAATGAGGCTGAATCTGGGACTGCAAATGTTTGAGTTCTGCCTCACTGGTTCGAATCCGGGCAACATAATTTTCATCAATCAAAATATGTAAGCGCTCTATCATGTGGTTAAAGCGAGAGTATAAATAACCGAATTCATCGCGTCTGGATTGCGGAATATGAATGCTTGTCTGACCTTGCTCCGCCATTCTGAACCCGCGAATGAGCACAGATAACGGCTTGTGAATTGACCTGTAGATTGAAAATGAGAAGATCATAATGATAACAATTGAAATAAGCGTCAATGTCCACAGCCACAGGTTGTATTGTTCCAGTGGAGCTTGGAGCACATCATTAGGGATACTGGCTGTCAGCGTGAACGAGTGATCGGGATCGTATAGCGAATAATACAGATATGGATCAGATTGATATCTCGTCACTTGCATGGATTCTGGTGAATCCGGTGATACCTTTTGCAATTGTACGGCCGATACAGGTTCATCCGAAGAAGAAATGAGCACATTGTGCTGCTCACCGAAGCTCAGTGTAATATCACTGCCTCCTGTTTCCGCTAGCTGCTGCAATCTGTGCTTCAGTTCTTCCGCAGACAAGCGGATGCCTAATATAAAATTGGGCGGTTCCTCATGATTCATGTTATACGGATTGCTTTTGAGAAAATAAAGATTGTTATCTGAATAAGACAACTCACCATTCAGATTCCCCATAGTTGCCAGCAGATCCTTCCATTCTGTATCCTCCACATTGCGAATTCCGTCCACCGCGCTGACCCGTTTATGCAGAGCCGGAACGTAATATACAACATCACTGATATAGGGACTTGTCACCATGATCTGCCCCAGCTTGTTGTGGATATCATTGAGACTGGAAGTCACCTCATATCTGCTCATAATCGCAGCTCGTGTACTAAGGGTGGACATCGTATCATCGAACGAAAATTCGGTAACAAGTCCACTCATTCGCTCCAGTTCAAATTGCAGATGATTGTGGTAAAAATAAAGCTTTGATTCATGCGCCTTCTCCACTTCCGTCTGCATTTGCTTGGAGCTGGTATGCGTGATCATAATACTGATCCCATATAAGGGCAGAATGACGAGCACAAAGGCAATCATCAGTTTGACGACGATGGATGCATTTTTCCAGCTCCCCACTGCGAATCTCATTTCCCCTTCACTCCTCTCCTCAACGGCAAAAAGGAGCCGGAAATCGGCTCCTCCCATTGGTTTTCCTCCATCGATCTTATCCCTTTACACTACCGACAACAAGTCCATGAACGAAATACCTTTGCAGGAACGGATACACGAGCAAAATGGGGATAACGGACAAAAAGATTTGGGATGCCTGGGTCGTTCTATCCGACACTTGACTTAACAGCGTTGCATCCTCCAGGGTCATCATTTCACTCTGAATCATCGTCACTTGCTGGAGCATCGATTGCAGATACGTGGCTAGCGGATAACCTTCCGGACTTTTCATATAGATCATGCCATCAAACCAGGCGTTCCAGTGTCCCACCATGGCAAACAGTGTGATGGTTGCGATACTGGGCAATGAAATAGGAAGGTAAATGCTCCATAGTGTGCGGAAATGACCTGCGCCATCCATCCAAGCCGCCTCTTCCAACTCCTTCGGCAAACCCCTGAAGAAATTCAGCATAAGCAATACATTAAAGATCGGAACCGCTCCCGGTAATATCAGGGCCCAGATGGAATCCAAAAGACCTGCTTCCTTGACGATCAGATAACCCGGGATTAATCCTCCACTGAACAGCATGGTAAAGACAAAAATCCACGCATAAAACGTTCTTGAACGAAACTTCGCTGCCTCTTTGGAGAGCGGATAGGCTACAAGAATCGTGAAAATCAAATTTGTCGCAACTCCGAGTACAACACGGAGAAGACTTGTACCGAATGAATTTAGAAACTGCTGATTTTCGAGAATGTATTTATACGAAGACAAGGTGAAGTCCACCGGCCAGAATGTGACACTCCCTGCCTTGACTGCATCACTCGAACTAAACGAAATTGCCAGAATATTCACAATGGGAAACAGACACAGCAAGGCAAGAAGGGTCAGGATGACATAATTCATTCCCAGAAACCAACGATAGGCTCTCGAAGCGTGATGCATGTTCTTGCCTCCTTTCTAGAAAATCCGATAATTGGCTAATCGATAGGCGAGGAAATAACCAAGCCCGATAAAGATAAACGAAACGACTGACTTAATGAGACCCAATGCGGTTGATACCGAATATTGCGCATCCTGCAGACCGATCCGATAGATCATCGTATCCAGAATGTCTCCGGATTCATAGACCAGCGGATTGTAAAGGTTGAACACTTGGTCAAATCCACCGTTAAGCACGTTACCCAGACTCAGTGTAACCATCAGAATCACGATGGGACGAATGCCAGGAAGCGTAATATGCCAGGTCTGCTTCCATCTTCCTGCTCCATCCATTACAGATGCTTCGTACAGGGATTTATCAATGTTTGTCAGTGCGGCCAAATATATAATCGTGCCAAATCCGAATTCTTTCCATTGGTCCGTAATGACGAGTATGTAAGGAAACCATTCGTTACTGGCCAGGAATTGAACAGGTTCAACCCCTATCGCCTTAAGCAGCATATTTACAATTCCTGTGCTAGGGGACAATACGTCTACAATGATACCGGCCAATATAACCCAGGAAAAGAAATGCGGCATATAGATGACCGTCTGAATTGTTCGTTTAAAACCTGTTTTGCGCACCTCATTCAGCAGCAAGGCCACAAGTACGGGAATGACCAAACCGGACACAATTTTCATCGCGGAAATAAATACCGTATTCCATACGACCTGACCGAACCCCGGCAGATCGAATAGATACCTGAAATTGTCCAGGCCGACCCAGTTCATATTTTTGAATCCGGCAATGGGAGAGAAATTCTGAAAGGCAATGGAGAGTCCCGCCATCGGAATGTAACCGAATACAATAATAATGATCAATCCAGGCAATATCATGAGATGAAGCGGAACGTTTCGTATAAATTGTCTGTAGTTGGAACGCATGAGCTGTCTCCTCCTTCAAATTCATTATAGAATCCGTCAGGAATCGGCAATAGTGTAGGCTATTTACTTTAGGTATCTTTTGTTGACTCTCTTCCCGGAACACCAAAAAACCGCGAGTATCGCGGTTCTAAGGCTGCAACATATAAACCTGGGTTTAACAGCGATCGGAAGATGGTTCTGACCACGTAGTGACTTTGTGTGAAAATTATTGGTTCAACTTATATTATTATTTTTGGATATCCATAACCAGCACATTGACCGAATGAGCAGGAAGCTGCAAAACAACCGAATCCTCCTGCAGATGTATCACTTGTTCTTGTGGAACAATTTTCTCATCATTCTTCTGGTTCACATTAGGCACATGTAGCAATGCTTCATCTCCACCAAGTGTTATCCATTTCGCAACAGAGGTAACGTTCAGATCTTGAAGGTGAATTTGGGTTGCTTTATCCACCCCATCTGCGTTCACCAGTTTCACATACACATGCTGCTCGTCTCTCGTAACGGAATGGAATACATCCCGGTTGTATGCTTCCAGCTTGTAATCCAGAATTCTGCTGGTCGTGTGACCATCGGTATAAGAGCAGATCAGATTCTTCCCTGTGTCACCACCATAATTCACCGTAATCGTATAATTCGTATCGTTCGCCAGCGGTTCATAGTTGGCTGCCCGAAGATTCCCCGCCGCGGAACTGGAAGAATAATCACCCAGAGTGTAGCCTTCTACCCCTTGTTTGTATACTTTGACTCCCGTTGCATTGCCGCCATATCCGATTGCGTATTCGATGACATCCTTTTTCTCAGGTGAACTTTCCGTCAATCCCACACCGATGGTGAAGCCATCCTCACCCGCTATGCGCTGAGCCTCGACTTCCACTTTATAATTCGACCATTCATCGTTCAGAAGATACAACCCATTCAGGCCGCTTGCCTGGGCTTTCAAAATCAGTCCTTTACCCGTCTCCAACGTGTACCCTACCGATCCCGGAATCCAAATCCACGACTCATTCAGAGCTGTCCGCTCCCTGAAATCTTCTGTAAACAGCACACTGCCATCCTGGTTCGATGTGACCGTAATCCGTTTCACCACAATGTCGGCATTGCCTGTCGCAATCTCGATACCGCCTCGTGGAATGAGTTCCATCGGTTGCCCCTTGCTGTACGTTGAAAATGAAGTGCCCAGCACCTGCTCACCCACAAATTTGGCAAAAAGCTGCTGCACATAATAATTCGGTGTATACCACACCGTTTCATCATCAAACCAGATGCCGTCCGGCGTCCAGCGATAGGTGCCGTCCGTCAGTACTTTATTGAACAATGGCGCATATGCAGCCAGGCGAACAACGTCCGCATTATTTTCAAAACCGGTCATGACTGCAGCTTCTGCGATCGCACCTGCCAGTGTATTTTTGTCCGTGGATGCATATTCTCCCACAAATACCTTGGATGTCTCTGTCCAATTCATACTGCCATCTTCATGATAAGCCCGCTCATAGTAGTTGTACCGATCCACGTTGTTCAGCAAATAGTCATTGGAGCGATAGTAGTGCTCATCCGCAATGGTATCCATATAGTTGTCCTGATTCTCATACCAAGTGACCGTCTCCTCGATGACCTCTTTGCCATCTGCAAAAGCCACCTGAGCTGATCCGGTCAGATTGCCGCTCAGGAATTTCCAGCCCTGCTGGTACGCATCATCGTCTGCCTGGGCCCCAACTGTCGAAATAATATGAAGCTCATGATCAGGATAATTACGTTTCATATACTCATCAATTGACGTCTTGAATACTTCAAAGTTGGCAAAAAATTCGGTTCCCCAGTTCTCATTACCTACGCCAAGATAACGCAGATCGAATGGTTCAGGATGTCCCATGCTGCTTCGAACGGCAGCCCAGTCGTTATGTTCAATATCCGTGCTGAGCGCGAAATCGATCAGGTCTGTAAAGTTTTGGATATAGTAATCCCTCAAAGCGCCACCCGCCGGATGTGCATAATCCGATCGAGCCTGGCACAGAACACCACAGGCCATAACCGGAACCGGAGCAGCATTCAAATCTTCTGCCAGTTGGAAATACTCCATATAACCTAGACCCATCGTCATCATGTAACCCCAGACGTTATAGTTCTCTTTGCGAAGCTCCACCGCTCCCACCGAATCCTTCCAGTCATACACATTGTCCCAAATGAACGAACCTTCGGAAATGCATCCCCCCGGAAAACGCAGAAACTTCGGATGCAGATCGACGAGGGCCTGAACCAGATCTTTCCTAAGCCGATAGTTCGGATTCCCGGTGTAGTTGGCATGTGCTGAAGCGGATACTCCCTGCTCTTTCGGATCGGCTCCCCATACATCCTGCGGAATCAACGACACCATGTCTATGGAAATGTCTCCTTCAAAGGAAAGTGCCAATTGCCCAAGCGCGGTCTCCGTTCCGGTCAAGGCCACGTTGGAATTGGTGATGTTGGGAGAATTGGGGTGAGTCAACACATGGCTGCCACTTGCATGACCGCTGAATTCGGCATTGGCCACAAGGACACGGGTATCGGAATAGGCGATCCCGTACTTCTTCCATGTGTTACCGCCCTCAACTTGCAGGGTAACAGAATCGCTGATGGCATCACCGTTCCCGTCCTGCAATTGAACCGTAATCGTTCCTGCGGATACAGCCTTGGCCCAGATGGTAAAATCGTATGCCTCTCCTTTCTTAATGGACATGGCACAATGCTGATTGGAATCCGAGAATCCGCGATTTCGAATGGTCGCACCCGCCTGAACCGTTACATAATAAGCGTTCACTTCCGGGTCTTCCACGTTAAGATGAGTGTTTATTCCGTCGGTATGCTGTACGATCATTTTCTCGGTATCCCCGGACCAGGCAAACAAAGGATCACGGTTCCGACCTGTTGAACAACCACATTCTCCAGAGTCATGTGAGTACGTATCGAATGCAAAGGATTCGAACGAACGGTTCTGAACTAACTCCGCATAGATTCCCCCATCTGCTGCATTGTTGATATCTTCGTAGAATAGGCCATACATCACTTCACTAATATCCGCCACCTGCTGGTCCCCGTGTATTGTCACGGTATAAGGCGGGAGATGCTCTGGCACAACGGACACATTAAAACTTTTATTCAGCGTATTTCCACCTTTGGTCAAAAGTGCGTTCAAACGAATCTCCTGTGCCGAGCTAAGAGGTTGAACTTCTCCATTCGCTGACAGAACTTCAGGCTGACTTGAATTCCATTGCACGTTTACCTTGCCCCCCAGTAAATCTACAGGCAATGACACATCTTTGGTAATAATCCGGGCTGGAGCAGATAAATATTTATCTCCTGCCAGCTGCACAATCTCTTCATCCGTCAGGGACTCGCACATAACTTCAATCACTTCATCCATGGACAGAGCGGCCTGATAAATCCGAAAATCGGACAGTGAGCCTGCAAAATCTACATCTGCCGCGTACTGTGAACGTCCAATATAATTGCGGCTATAATTCGCAGGGTCCACGAAGGAATCAAACCATTTGCGCAGCTTGGCATAATTGCCACTGGATGTCTGACTGATGGAACCGTCTGCCACCTTCTCACCATTCACATATACAACCGGCCCCGCACTGCTGCGTGTGCCGCCCTGACTGCCTGCCACCGATAAAGCAATATGCATCCATTCCCCGCTGGCAAATCCGCGTCCCGGGTCTACAACCAGATCATCGCCTGCGTATAACGTGCCTCGCATCTGACGAGTCAGAAATAAATAGGGACCCTTCTCGCCTTTACCGAAGTCGAAAATCCGCTCCCACACGTTCGATCCTTTGCCCAAATGGACCCATGCTGCAACAGTCACTCCGGTGTTGTCGCTTACATTTTGCAGTAAATTTGATGGCAGCTCCAAATACGATGTTCCGTTCAATCCACCGGTAAAAGTCACCGCCCATCTGCCATTCACTTCAGAAATGTTGGGTGATTTCTCTCCTGCGGCAGCTCCAACGTGCCCGTTTCCTGAGCTATCCTTGCCAATGTCGGCTGCATCTTCAAACTTATAGTGTGCGATTAGTTGATTATGAAATGTAGTCATGTTCATTCCTCCTATGTAGGTTAAATTATCGTAGATGAGCTCTCTTTAATTCGTATAAATATAAATTGATTAATAAATATATAAAAACATAATCTAATCGTATAGTATCTTATTTCGAGTAAATATTTCAATCCCAAAATTACAAACAATCTGTTATATCATAGGAATTCATACGAATACATCGACCTTTTGCCTATCTCTCTCTCCATTATCAAGTCACACTAACTCTGATATTTATAGTTTACAAATATATAAATTGATTGATAATATAACAAATGAAAGCGCTTGATCATTCGTGGTAATCAAAAGGAGGGCTGTCCAACCAGTTAACGTTTTCGGCATTGAATAGGGCTATTTTTCATTTCATGTATTGGGAAAGGGGAAACGTATGAAACGTTATTGGGTAAGCGTACTTCATATTTCTTTACTGAGCTCTGCATTACTTACGACAACAGCTTTGGCTCCCGTCTCCGTATTGGCGGACAGTCCGGGGACGGTGAGTTCCAAATCGCAAGTTTCCACATCCATTGAAAATACGGTTCCAGCATTCAGGAATGTTTCCGTTCATGACCCTTCCGTTATCAAGGTGGGGGATACCTTTTATATTTTTGGTTCACATCTTCAAGTAGCAAAGTCCAAAGATTTGATGAATTGGGATTCGGTCGCCTCCGGGGTTACAGATGACAACCCTGTTGTGCCTAATGTAACCAAGGAATTCGCTGAAGCCCTGCAATGGGCGCAGACCGATACGTTATGGGCAGCAGATGTCATTCAGTTGGCGGATGGAAAATTTTATATGTACTACAATGCGTGCAAAGGGGACTCTCCCCGCTCTGCGTTAGGCGTTGCTGTTGCAGACAACATTGAGGGGCCTTATAAGGATCAGGGTATTCTGCTCAAATCCGGCATGTGGGATGAGATCAGTGAGGATGGCACCATATACGATGCAACCATACATCCAAATGTGGTCGACCCTGATGTATTTTTCGATAAAAACGGCAAGCTCTGGATGGTGTACGGTTCCTATTCCGGGGGGATTTTCATTCTGGAGATGGATGAAACGACGGGAAAACCTCTCCCTAATCAGGGGTATGGCAAAAAACTGACCGGAGGCAATCATAGCCGAATTGAAGCACCTTATATGCTCTATAGTCCCGAAACCGACTATTATTATCTGTATCTGTCCTATGGCGGATTGGGTGCTGACGGGGGATATAACATTCGGGTAGCTCGCTCCAAAACACCTGACGGTCCTTTCCTCGATGCTGAAGGAAATGATATGATTAACGTCAAGGCGGACAAGGACAAACCCTTGTTTGATGACCGCTCGATCGAGCCTTTTGGCGTCAAATTACTGGGAAACTTCCTGTTTCAAAGACAGATCGGTGACCCAGGCACAGGTCAAGGTATCGGCTATGTATCACCAGGACATAACTCCGCTTATGTTGACGCTGAAACGGGAAAACAATTTCTGATCTTCCATTCCCGCTTTCCAGGACGCGGCGAAGAGCATGAAGTCCGCGTACATGAGATGCATATGAACTCGGAAGGATGGCCTGTCGTTTCTCCTTACCGCTATGCGGCATTGGAAGAAAACACTGCCCAACTGACAACCCAGGAGATTGCTGGTCAATACAAATGGGTGAATCACGGGAAGGAAATTACGGCCGAGATCAAATCTTCACAGACCGTTCAGTTCACACCAGATGGGCAGATTAGTGGTGCGGTGACGGGAACATGGAGTCTTGAAGCAGACAATCAGGTGCAAATCACATCGAATAATGTTGTGTATAAAGGTGTCTTCACGCATGAATGGGAGCCAGATTCCCAAAAGACGGTTCTGACCTTTAGCGCTCTCTCCTCCTCTGGCGTGGCAATCTGGGGAAGTCAGATGACTGCAATGAAGGATCAGGATATTGTCAATGCGGTGAAAAAGGATCTGAGTATCGGCGACACAGGGAACGTATTCTTCAACCTGTCCCTCCCGACCAAGGGAACACGTGATGCAGAGATTACGTGGAAATCTTCCAACACCTCTGCGCTGTCCGCTACCGGTGTAGTGAATCGTCCTCGCACGGGTAAGGGAGATGTCAAGGTGGCATTAACGGCAACGATTCGAAAAGGTAGTGCGGTAAGCTCCAAAACGTTTAACGTTATCATTCCACAGCAAGCGGTAAGTCCACTGCTTGGAGAATATACTTTTGAACAAAAGAAACTTGCAAAAATCGCACAGGATTTCAGCAAAAATGAATACCATGGCCAAGCCTTTAATGTGGCGACTTCTGTGGTTAGCAGCAAGAATCAGGCTGCAGCTTTTAACGGAACCGACAGCTATATCCAGCTGCCCGGAATCATTACCGATACGACGGATTTCACCTTTAGTGCATGGGTCAACTGGAGTGGCGGCGGAGCCTGGCAGCGAATTTTCGACTTTGGAAATGGCCTGACTAGACATATGTTCCTTACTCCCGCCCAGCATACCGGAGCTCTGCAATTCACCATTCATGATCAGGGACGAGATCAGAGCCTGATTGCTGCTGAACCGCTGCCCTCCAATCAATGGGTGCATGTCGCTGTTACCCTTCAAGGAGATACCGGCACTATGTATGTGAATGGAAAAGTCGTAGCAAGCAGCACGGAAATCACGTTTAACCCGAAAGATCTGCAAGTAACTGAAGCTTATTTGGGCAAAAGCCGCTATACAGCCGATCCCTTCTATAAAGGCTCAATGGATAACGTAAAAGTATATGAGAAAGCGTTAACCTCCAACGAAATTCTGCGTCAGGCAAAAGAAAAGCCTTAATTTATTCAAAGCCTTACGCATGGAATTGATTTGAAATAACAAAAACGCCAATCTATCGGTCGAATTCACAGACTGTTGTATTGGCGTTTTATTTCATTTCACTTTGAATAATGAATGACCATGCTTAATTTATTCGCAGAGGCTCCCGAATTTTTATAGCCATGAGCCTTATCCGCGCGAAAACGAATCGACTCCCCTTGTTTTACCGTATAATCCTCCTCCCCAACCCGAATCGTTACTTCTCCTTCAAAAACCGTAATAAATTCCTCTGCCCCTTCGATATGCGGTTCAGCATTCAAAGAAGACTCTTCATCCATTTCCATCATGTACATTTCAAAACGCCGCCCCTCTTCGAAGGTAAAATGCGGATAAATGCGAATCTTCCCCTCATCCTCCATCAATGCTTGAATATCACTGCCCGTTACAACTGTAGTATCCGACTTCGGCTCGTGAATCAAGGCGGTAAAAGAAATTTTCAGGCCGTTTGCAATTTTCCAGACTGTCGCAATTGTAGGGTTGGATTCACCCCGTTCAATCTGACCCAGCATCGTCTTGCTGATTCCAGACATCTCGGCAACCTTGTCCAGACTAAGTTTTCTTTGTTCCCTGAGCTGCTTCAAATTCTGTGCCAGAACAACATTAATGTTTTTCAATATTCAGTCACCTCTGTTTAAAAGATTATGTTGTGCTATATAGCGTACATATTGTACAATCATAAAGAACGTACGTTATAGCGTACATTTCATTTAAATATAACATACAAGAAGAATCAAATGTGGAGGACTTATGAATATCTTACCGTTACTGACTTACGCAATTGTGGCTTCATTCACACCGGGTCCCAATAACATAATCGCGATGACGCATGCAAGAAACGAAGGATTCAAAAAAATTCTTCCGTTTATTGCCGGCGTAGCAGCTGGCTGCCTGCTTATTATGTTTCTGTCCAGTTATTTCAACCTTATTCTGCATCAATACATCCCTAGGATCAAACCGGCCCTGAACATATTGGGGTGTGTATACATGATCTATTTGGCGATCAAAATTATGCGAAGTAAACCTGTGAATGCCAAAGATCCCAAGGTCAATCGTTTTACGTTTCTCTTTGGCTTCACCCTGCAATTCATCAACCCCAAAGTCATTCTGTATGGTCTTACGGCCATCTCGGTATTTGTTATGCCTCTCGGAGACTCTCATGTTCATATGATCGTATTTTCGTTACTTCTAACCATCATTGGCATTAGTGCCAATATGACTTGGGGGTTATGCGGTATGTTATTTCAGAGCTTTTTATTGAAATATGAGCGTCCTTTTAATATTCTAATGGGTGTTTTGCTCATCTATAGCGCCCTATCGATTTAATAATAAATGCAATAGAAAAAGCGTCCTCCCATCTAATGAGTTGGACGCTTTTATATTTATTTCAAATTTCCTCAGTTTGATCTCCACCACGGTTGACTTGGGTAAGCTCCCGTATTCAGCACAACCTTCTCACCGATTTTGGGCGTTGCAATAGTGACATTCAAGTCATGTGCAGCCTTGGTGATCCGTTCAACCGGCTCGTTCCAGGCATGATAGGCCAACGTAAATGCTGCCCAATGAATCGGAATGAGCAGCCCTCCCTTTACATCCAAGTGTGCCTGTACCGTTTCTTCTGGCATCATATGAATGTTGGACCAACGCTCATCATATTGCCCGCATTCCATCAGGGTCAGGTCAAAGGGTCCGTACTTACTGCCGATTTCCTTAAAATGAGGACCGTATCCGCTGTCGCCACTAAAGAAAACCTTCGTTTCTTGTCCAGCAATGACCCACGAACACCATAGTGTCGAATTGCGGTCCAATAACCCCCTGCCGGAGAAATGCCTCGCTGGCGTGCAGGCTAATGTCAAACCTTTGAAGGATAGCTCATCCCACCAGTTATGTTCGGTAATCTGTTCCGAGGGCACACCCAGTTGAATTAGTCTTCGACGCACGCCCAATGGGACGATAAAGCGCTGTGTTTTATTCTTCAATCTGCGGATAGATGAATAGTCCAGATGATCATAATGGTCATGCGATATAATGATCGCATCCAAGGCAGGAAAGTCTTCGGGTTGAATCGGCAGGTTAGTGCTGTATCGTTTCGTACCCGCCCAGGATACAGGAGATGGACGGTTGCCCAGCATTGGATCAAATAACAATCTGTGTCCTTCGATCTCAAGCAAAAAAGCCGAATGACCAAACCATGTCACCTGCGGATGATCGGATACATTTAACGATTCCGCTGGTTCATATTTCTCCACCGGAATGTTACCCGCAGGCCTTCGCTCTATACTTCTCCGCATGGAATCTTTCAACATGCTCACGAGGGAGCTGAAGCTCATACCAGCGGAGGTCGGAACCTGATTTTCGTATTTTGTCATTATTCATACCTTCTGTTCTCTATAATCAATAATTCAAGCGATCATTCAATCTTGAGTAAAACAGGAGCAATATTAGCCTTTATATTAAATCATTGTTCGTTTATAATCAATTCGCCTTCGGTAATCTGAATTTGATATCCAATCAACCCTAATGAATGGAGGACATGTTATCATGATTAAACTTATTCATGACGTAGTTGAGGACATGAACAAGCAGCTAGAACGTATTGAAACCAGCTTGAACAGGTTGAACGAGGATCAGATTTGGACCAGACTTCAGCCTGGTATGAACAGTGTGGGGAATTATTGTCTGCATTTGGCGGGCAATGAATATCAGAATCTGGTGACAGGTATCGGGAACCAGCCTCTAATCCGGGAACGCTCTGCTGAGTTCAATACCAATGGTGGTTTGAGTCGGGAGGAATTATTAGCCAAGCTTCACCAGGTGCGAACAGAATCAACTGCGATATTATCTAGTCTGGTAGAGGAGGATTTATCCAGAGAAGTGACCATTCCCTATGAGTTGACCGATTGGAATCGTATGAACCGTCGTGAGGATGAAGCCAAAGATGCGCATGAGCATAAATTTGTACGTTCTCTGTTAATAAAGGTCTCTTCCCATTACGGATACCATACCGGCCAGATCGTATTGCTGTCGAAGCTTTTACAGCCCAGCGACGAACATCTCACCGGACTGTATCACTAAACACACTATAGAAAAAATGTAGATTTAAGGTGGAATTAAGACTCTGTTTTCTCTCCAATAAGATTGGGCATATATGATAGAGAAAATACAGAGAGAGTATGTGAGAGATGATGAAAAAATTTCGCAGAAGATTATTTAAGACGTTTATATTCGGAGCAGTGGCTTTACTTCTCCTTCTGGTTACGGGCTTTATCTATCAACAAGTGAGTACCCGTCAGGATCAGAAAACATTTATTCCGCCTGGCAAGCTCTACAGCATACATGATGAAAATATGCATTTATATACGGGTGGTCAAGGAAATGCAACAGTTGTCCTTGCATCCCCGCTAATCCTTATGTAGACTATTATCCGCTTTATGAAAAGCTTGCACCGTACACGAAATTCGCGGTTTATGATCGCTTTGGCTATGGTTATAGCGATATGACCGATAAGAAACGCGATGTGGATACTGTGGCAGATGAATTGCACGAGTTATTAGAGGTATCTGGGCAAAAGCCGCCATACGTTCTGGTGGGGCACTCCCTCGGTTCGCTGGAAACGCTCCGATTTGCGCAAAAATATCCGGATGAAGTACAAGGTATTGTCATGTTGGATGGGGGAAGTCCGGAATATTACGCCAACGACACTGACGATATGGCAAGTGTGATTGGTGGCTTCATGAACCAATTTCGGATCAAAACCGGTTTGTTTCGGTTGACTCTACAGTCTGACGCTGTTCTGGAAGCCTCCAATGCCAATCGCAACGGCCTGAAGTTTGTACCAGATGATCTGAAAAAAATAGATACCACGGCTCTATTGCTTAACTATGGGAATGCGAACACTCTGGATGAGCTGCGTGAAATGACAGCCAATGCCAAGGTAGTCGTCGATAACAAAAAGCCCTTCCCGTTTTCACTAACCATACTGACAGCGGATTACTTCGGAACCAGTGAGCCGATATGGGATAAAACCCAAGCTGAATTTACGTCCTGGTCGGAACATTCCAAACATGTAACTGTAAAGGATACCGAGCATTATATTCATCAATATCACCCGGATCTTGTTGCCAATGAAATATTGGAACTGGTTAAGAAGTAGATTTCCTAAACAAACGCAAAATAGCGTAAAATTTCTTTCGAAAAAACCCCAACGATTCTGGTAATCGTCAGGGTTTTTATTTCGTTAAACTCGTTACTGTGCCAGTGCCATCCTCGGTGTTAGCGATCTGAAATGTGCCAATGCCTCTTGAACCTCCGTGCTCGTAAGACCGTGTCGATCAAAATAATGCACGATCTCCTCCATGTCAGTTCCATCACCGCTGTATATCCGCTCAATCTTTCGAATAATCTCTTGTTGTAATCGCTCCCGCAACCGCATACAACTGACAGGTTCACATAGCCAAAAATCAGTTCGCTTGACCTCACCTGTTGCAGTCCATAACAAATTCTCATATCGTATGACATCCCAATCACGATAACCCGCCTGAATCTGCTGAAGTTCTGTTGAAAACATATCATATATCAGATTGTGCGGTATGTGCCCGTATGTTATCCGAAACTGTCTCAGATTGAGGCCATCGATCCATTCTGTCAGCACAAAATTCCCCGAAGCGTACGCATACAATTCGGGAACATGATGGTTGTTTTGCAATGACATGAGCGCGTCACATTCAAATTCTCCATCCACTTTTCCACGAGGCGTATATACCTTAAGGCAATACTCTTGTAAACGATAGACAACCGACTGCTTTCCCATTAGTGAAGCTTGCATGGTCAGATGACCATTTTTCTCGTATCGATCTAGCAATTGTTCAATATTAGCAGGAATTGATTTAACCATTCTCATAAAGACGTCTCCTTGATTATAAGATACATTCTAAAACGTTTTCCTCTATCCGTTATTATTAATCTACTCTCTATATTATCTTTAAAATTTCATATGAACATATACAATTTCGCCAGAACATGAACTATTTGCTTCCAAAATCGAGATTTATTTTATTCGACTGGCAGTTTTATTTTCACTCTAATGGATGGAACCCGTTTCATGTCAAGGTACAAAAAAACGATGCCCTCTATTAATGAGAGAGCATCGTTTCATTACTAATATGACTTTCAATTAATGCATAGGTCCTTGTTGACCCTGCTGAGCACCGACCTTAACTCGTTTCACGAAGAGTGAAATGATCAGACCAATGACAGCAAGAACCAGTGCGAAAATAAATGCATTTTGTACACCGGATGTGAAGCCAGCCAACTGATTCTCTGGACTCTCCGGATCTGTCACACCGCTCAAGAAGCGTGTCTGACCTGCGCTCAATATACTTACCGCAACAGCTGTACCAATAGCTCCTGATACCTGCTGCAATGTATTCATAATCGCCGTTCCGTGAGGATAGAAATCAGGTGGCAATTGATTCAAGCCGTTGGTTTGTGCAGGCATCATGATCATTGAAATCCCGATCATCATGAAGATATGCAGCGTAATAATCTTGCCAAGGGTCGTTGTCGGAGTGATTCCTGTGTACAAGAAGAGTACAACAGTTACGATCGCAAGACCGATAATCACAAGCCACTTCGGACCAAATTTGTCAAACAGACGCCCCATAACCGGAGACAAGAATCCATTCAGCAAGCTGCCCGGCAGCAGTACCAGACCGGCAGTCAGAGCCGTAACCGCCATACCTTGTTGCAGGTACATCGGCAGGATCAGCATGGATGACAACATCATCATCATACAAAGGAAAATCAGAATCAAGCCGACTGTAAACATTGGATATTTGAATGCCCGCAGATCCATCATCGGCTGTTTCATTCTCAGTTGACGGATGCTGAACAGCAGCAAAGATAATACTCCAATAACCAGTGTGGCTACAACGATAGGACTGGTCCAGCCACCACCACTTTCCCCATGTCCTCCTGCACTACTGAATCCGTACACGATACCACCGAAACCAAGTGTGGAAAGCACAATGGAAAGAACATCAATTTTGGGCTTGGTCAAATTCGAGATATTCGGTAAGAACAGCAAGCCGCATACCAATGAAATAATGAAGAACGGCAAGGAGATCCAGAAAATCCAGTGCCAGCTCAGATTGGCCAGAATCAGACCCGAGATACTCGGACCACTTGCTGGTGCAAACATGATAACCAGACCGATCAATCCCATGGCAGCGCCACGTTTTTCAATCGGGAAAATAACCAATATGGTGTTGAACATTAGTGGCAGTAACAGAGCTGTACCTACAGCTTGCAATACCCGTGCCACCAAGAGAATTTCAAAGCTCGGTGCAATAGCAGCAACTAGCGTTCCTGCAATCGAAAAAATCAGAGAAGTTGTGAACAACTGTCTCGTTGAAAACCATTGTAACAGCATACCGGAAACCGGCACCAAAATACCCAAAACGAGCAAATAACCTGTCGTTAACCATTGAATGGTCGTTGGTCCAACTTCGAGCAAGCCCATAAGTGGTGTCAATGCCACATTTAGTGCAGTTTCACCGAACAGACCAATAAAACCGCTAAGTAGCATAGCGAATAAAATCGGAAATACTTTATATTGTTTTGTTTCTTGTTGATCCTTTACAGAACCAGCCTTCATGGCAGCTTCCACAATCCCATCCTCCTCAAACAATCTGACGATTTCTATTTCTCTTTACGAAGCTTACTGCTTCTCTTTTGCATTTTTCGCCACAACGGACAAATAATCAGCAGCCGTCAGCAAGGGCTGTTTGTCCTGGTTGGTCAGGCTGATAATCAACGCGCCCTCCATTAAGGAAATGACGAGTAGTCCCATCTCTTGTGCTTTCATTTCGCCTATGCCATCCAAAATCAGATGTTTCGTAATGATTTGCTGCCATCCTGCAAACACGTCCTGACATGCAATTCGCAATTGATGACTGATGCACGAGGTCTCCACGGCTGCCCAGAAACTAAATGGAAGAAAACCCGTAAACCCTGCCGCCTCCGTTTCAATGGCTAAGTCATGAATAAATTGCTGAATGGCATCCCCCGTATTATCATGAGCAGCAAATACTTCTTCAAACTTCTGCAGAATGTTTTCATTGGCTTTTTGAATACACTCATGAGCGAGCTCTTCTTTGCCATGTGGGAAATAATGATATAACGAGCCTTTTGGCGTACTGCTCTCCTTAATAATCTGATTTAGACCGGTCGCATGATATCCTTGTGAAAAAAACAGTCTGGCTGCTGTGCTGACGATTAGTTCTCTAGCATTAGACTTTTCACTCAATAAAGCCACATCCTTAAATGAATTATAACAATCGGTCTATATAATTAAAACCGTTTCGAAAAACACTGTCAACCCTTATATTTCGGCCTTTTTTTGTGATAGCGCTATCAATTCAATGCACGGAAAGAACAGGAGCAAATTATCCTTGATAACATTTTAAAAACATAATATCCTATTGGGATAGTATGTATTAACCATGATATACTGATATCATTACAATAATGAATAGAAAGGTGTTTGCCATGGAAATGCGAATGATCAAGACCTTTCAAACGATTGTAAAGCTCGGGAGCTTTCAACAGGCAGCAGAAGCTTTGCAGTATTCACAACCCGCTATTACACTGCATATGCAGAAGCTTGAAGCCGATCTGGGTATGAAATTACTGGATAGAGGCAAAAAGATTAAATTGACGGAAGCGGGGAAAATTTTTTACGCCAGAGCCGATCAGCTCTTAAAGGAATACGAGTATTTGACAAATACGATCACAGACATTCAACAGGGACAAGCGGGGTTTGTACGAATTGGAGTATCCGAGCCAACAGCCAGCCATCGGCTTCCTGCTATTCTGTCTTCTTTTGTTAAACAGAATCCCAAGATTAAGCTCAGCGTGCGAATCGGGGACAGTAAGTTGCTTAATGAATTGCTAATTGATGAGCAGCTTGACTTTGCCGTCTGCCCTTCTCCTGAGACGAGTATGGAGACCGAGTTTCAACCGCTGCTTTTTGAACCGATGGCATTGCTGTTGTATGATTCACATCCATTTGCTCAGGGTGATGAAATCCATTTGGCAGATCTGAAAGGACAACAATTCCTATTCACACCCCCTAATTGCCCGATTCGCATCCGCATTGAGCAGTTATTGGCCGAGAAAATCGACAGCGATTATCAGGGAATCGAAATAAGCAATATCCGGTCTCACAAGTATTATGTACAAGCCAAATTAGGCATAACCATTGCTCCGATTGCAACAATCTGCCCAGCCATTCCCGGTACTGTTATCCAAAAAATTGCCGATCTCAAGGTTGGGCCCATTGCAGGCATTTTGCGTAAGCGAAATATACCGCTTGGTTCCGCGAGCGAAAAGCTCATGCTCGACATTCGAGCTGCGCTGCTTCAGAGCAATTTATATGTTCCTGAATTTGAACTCCCTTCCCAGCTGGCTATGCCATAAAACTGACTCACCAGCTGCCATTCTATTTTCAGGATGCGAACTGTTACTTGAGTCTGCCTGCCGTGCGTCCACCATCAACCGTTAATATGCTGCCTGTAATAAATGAAGCCTGGTCTGAGGTCAGATACAATATCGCTTGGGGAGCGTCATCTGGACCTGATGTCCGGCCTAGCGGTGTAATTTTGATCATATGTTCTGTATGCTCCTTCGTCATCACACTAACCTCGCTGCCGGGTGCATAACCCGGCACAACCGCATTTACCCGAATGCGATAGGGCGACAACTCCAGGGCAAAGGTTTTGGTCAGCATCTCGATCCCTACTTTTGAAACCGAATAATTCCCCATGCCGACACCTGCGGTGGAAGCTGCCCCAGAGCTTATATTAATGAAGGAACCTTCTACTTCGCTCGCAATCATCTGTTTGGCAAAATGCTGAGTGAGCAGGAATGGCGCTGCCAGATTCAGATCCATCGTCTCATTCCAGTGTTGAAGTGTCATATTCATGAGTGTGCGGTATGGATATATTCCCGCATTATTGATGACAATATCCGGCGCTTTCCATTGCTGCTCGACCACTTGAACCAATTCATT
The DNA here is from genome assembly GCF_050994985.1 of Paenibacillus taichungensis. NCBI lineage: Bacteria > Bacillati > Bacillota > Bacilli > Caryophanales > Paenibacillaceae > Paenibacillus > Paenibacillus taichungensis. Next base: position 3,040,648 of record NZ_CP194720.1, read on the forward strand.
AATGGAGTGTTCATCCACAAGATTCGTTACATGCCAGTGAACATCCACTCCCTCCTGCCTCAGCTTGTCTACTGTACTTCTTAGGGCATCCTCCCGGATATCGGACAAATAAAGGCTCGCGCCTTCGGCGGCATATGCTTGTGCAATCCATTGGCCAAAAACACCTGCCGCTCCGGTAATGACTACCCTTTTCCCTGCAAATGTTCGTTCCGGCATGACAGTCGCTCCTCTATATCATGATGTTCTTGCTGTAAACAGGCTGCTTGAACTTGGGTTAATTCAAAACGAGATTCTTTTCGGCCTCCACGACAAGTCGCACTGCCTGCTTTATTTCATAACCAATCCGATTCACCTGACGTATAAGTGATGTTTGGAGTCTGAAAAAGGCTTCACTTCCTACTTCGGCTGTCGCCAGAAGCTCGATGTCTGACAGCGCAGGCACAAGTGAATGACTGCCTGCGGCGTCATGTTCATAGCGGCTGCCTCGCACATAATTGATGGGCACCAGCCATCTGCTAAGTGACAATATCGTTCGGTTCGCTTCTGTAACAGAATCATCCGGCAGGGACGTGGAGCCTATCCGGTCATAGAAATGGTCCGTGGCATTCTGTAGCTGCTGGATCCTGCTTGTTAAGCGTGAAAGATCAAGCTTGTCTCCGATAAGTTCTGTGTAGTAACCAACTCGTTCGGAAAGGGTTCGGATCGCCTGTCTCTGGTCAAGTGGAATAATGGGAGAAGAGGCAGCATTATGGACAGCTGCTGCGTACACTTTGCAATCACGTGCCAGATAATCTCCGTCAATTTTGTCCAGCGTATCCTCAGTCGTATGCCACCACCAGCCAAACCAGCCCTCAGGCTGATAGGACAGCCCCATAAAAGCGGACGGAAGTCCAGCACCCCAGAAGGACTGATCTCCCGACCTTCCAAATGGAGAACCGCGAAAAGGTTCATCCGTGACGGTACGTATGACATTTGCACATAGTGTCCGTGTCTCTGCCATTGTATTGGCTGCACCGAGCTGACTCGCTCCCTTGGCGCCCACGGAATCAATATTGATATGCAGCACCCCGTTTTCGTGCAAATCTTCCCAATGAAGATCGCTGTATAATGCAGAGCCGGCATATCTGCCGTGGGAATGGCCTGACCAAAATGCGAACCGAACGGAGCGCCGCAGCGTGTTACGATGCAATGATAATACCCGTGCCGTCTCCACCATGACTGCATTGGCGGAGCCGTTATCCATAGCCCCATAATGCCATGAATCCACATGTCCGCTAAACAACACAAAGGATTCAGGTTCTTTCGTCCCCTTTATCTCAGCAATCAAGGTCGGAATGTTCACCCAGTCTGTGCGCACTTCCGCGGTCAACGTAATCTCTACATTCTCTCTTTCTTCCGCGGCGATTAAAGACTTGATCTGCTCTCCATCTGAATGGTTGACCGACAGAACCGGAATAGACGGATAGCCATCATCCTCTGGTGTCGGATTTCCCCACACGGAGGAAACGATCATTTCATGCGTGTACGCACCACTATTGATAAATATGACCGCTGCTGCACCCAACTGCTGCAAACGATAAATCGTGGGACCATTCGCAAGTCCGTGAACGACCACCGCTTGACCTGTCACTTGATTGGCCCAGTCGGTCTGGTCTGAATCCTTTAGCTCTATGAATCTCAAAAGCGTGCTCAACTGTTCCGCCTGGGCTGACATGGAGTGCGTGATAGCTGCAAAAGAAATGCCGCCGACCTTAAGTTCTGCACTGACAGGGATACTGATGTAGGCTTTGTCAAACGTAAGTTCGGTGGTCAACCCAAAATCCTCAAGCTGTTCCTTAATATAATGGAATGCCCGTAGTTCCTCTTCGGAACCCGATAAACGAATCTCCTTCGCAATCTGTCTGTTGTATTCAAGCAAGAAATCACGGTCGATCTCATGCAGTATGGAGTGCACCTCCGACTGCTGCTTCAACTCAGTCATGTCGATTCCCTCTCTCCTCATTGCCTGCTGAAACACTCAGGGCAACCCTTGTTTCATCATCACTGCTCTGGTTCAAGTAACGGATGGCTGCTTCTCCAAGAACCGATATACCTGTAACAATCGCTTGCTCTTCAAAAATAATGGAATCACTGTGAAGGGGCAGCTCTGATCGGGCATCTTCTTCTGTAACCGTGCCGAGCCGGAATATGGCACCTGGCACATATTCGAGATACGCTCCAAAATCTTCGGCGCCCATGGATGGCTCCTTCAGATACACCACGGCTTCCCGGCCAATGGTATCTGCCGCTGCCTGTTCAATCACATCGACAATATGATCATCGTTTATTACAGGAGAACCGCCGCGGTAGTAATCAAATTCCGCTTTTCCACCGAACCCTTCCGCAATGGTCTCAATGAGTCGCTTCATATATACTGGCACTGCTTCACGCGTCTCAGGATTGTGCGTACGAATGGTACCTCTGAGTTGAACCTCCCCAGCGATAACGTTATACGCATTGCTATTGCTTTGCAGTTTCGTAATCGAGATGACAGAAGAATCAAGCGGAGACAAGTTTCGGGATACTACCGTTTGTAACGCAGTTATAATCTGGGCAGCAATGATGACCGGATCGATGGTTCGATGCGGATAGGCAGCATGTCCCCCTTTTCCCGTCACTCGTATATCAAAAGCATCTGCCGCTGCCAGCATGGCCCCTTTTCTCAAACCAATCTTGCCAGCAGGCAAATCCGGCCACACGTGGAGCGCAATGATCGCATTCACTTCCGGATTATGCAATACACCTGCATCAATCAGATCCGTTGCCCCTCCTTGAACTTCCTCAGCAGGCTGGAATATGAACTTCACTGTTCCCTGGAGCTCATCCCTGTGCTCACTTAATGCGGCTGCTGTTCCAAGAAGAATGGCGGTATGCACATCATGCCCACAAGCATGCATCACCCCTTCGCGAACGCTGGCAAACGGCAATCCTGTCTTCTCTAAGATAGGCAGTGCATCCATATCAGCGCGAATTCCAATGGTTCTTCCCTCACGTCCGCCTTTCAAAAGCCCGACAACCCCTGTGCCGCCTACACCCGTCTCTACTTCGAGACCAACGTCCTCCAAAAATTGAGCAACCAGCTTGGCCGTTTCAAACTCCTGGTGACCAAGCTCAGGATTCTGGTGAATATGGCGGCGAAGCCGTATAGCTTCGTCCTTCCACTTTTCGGCTGAACTACGAAAACTCATTGTTTCATTCCTCCTCTATTCATCGTATAAATGACACTGCACTTCACGGTCTGGAGCGACGAATCGTTTCTGTGGAACGACCTGTCGGCATGTCTCCATAACGTATGGGCATCGGGTATGAAAAACGCAACCGGCAGGTAGATGAAGTGGCGATGGGATCTCACCGCTTAATACAACTCTTTCCCTTTTGGCACGAGGATTCGGGATCGGTACCGCAGACAATAATGATTTGGTATAAGGATGCAAAGGATCGGCAAATAAAGCTTCTGCTGGCCCCTGCTCCACCATCTCGCCCAAATACATCACACCGATGCGGTCGGCAATATGGCGTACAACGCTAAGGTCATGTGCAATGAATAAATAGGAGATGCCCAGCTCCTCCTGAACCTCTTCCAGCAAATTAATAACCTGGGACTGAATCGATACGTCCAGCGCCGATACGGGTTCATCACATATAATGAGCTTCGGTCCAAGGGCCAACGCTTTGGCGATGCCCAGCCTTTGACGCTGACCACCTGAAAATTCATGAGGAAACCGCTCGTAATGTTCTTCACTGAATCCTACTTTGCGCAGCAACGACATGGCTGTTTCCGTTCTGTCCCGTTTGTTGCCCTTCTTGTGGATTAACAGCGGTTCTTCTATGGAGTAACCGATGCGTTTACGAGGGTCCAACGAGGTGTACGGGTCCTGAAATACCATCTGCATATGCTGCCTGTAGCTTCGCAATTCTTTTTTGCTTAACCCCAGAATATCTGTGCCCTCATAAAATGCTTCCCCTGATGTTGGCTCAACAAGTCGGAGAATCGACCGCCCGAGTGTGCTTTTACCGCAGCCGGATTCGCCCACCAGGCCAAAGGTTTGTCCTTGGTGGATGTCAAAGGATACCCCGTTGACGGCCTTGACTTGCCCCTTGGTTCTACCAAAAGAAGATCGAACAGGGAAATGTTTGTTCAGATTGCTAACCTGCAGCAGCGGCTTCGACTCATCCAATGATTTCGAGTTCATGTGTCTCCTCCTGAATCGTTACTATTCCGGGATACCAGCAGCGTACCAAATGTTTCTCTTCCACCTGTTTCAAGGAAGGTGCTGCCCGCAAGCATTGTTCATCCGCATAAGCGCATCTTGGAGCGAATCGGCAGCCTGTTGGAACCTGATGCAGCGCGGGTACCGTTCCCTCAATGACATGAAGCTTGCTGTGCTGCTCGCCATCAATACGGGGAATGGATTTCATTAAACCTGACGTATACGGATGCTGGGGATTGAAAAATAAATCGTCCACGCTCGCCTCCTCCACGACCTGTCCAAGATACATAACGGCCACTCTCGTACACGTCTCTGCGACTACACCCAGATCATGTGTAATCAGGATGACACCAAGTCCCGTCTTCGCTTGCAGACTTTCGATCAGCTCCAGTATTTGCGCCTGAATCGTCACATCCAGTGCCGTTGTCGGTTCATCTGCGATAAGCAGTTTCGGATTACAGGCAAGTGCCATGGCAATCATGACCCGCTGTCGCATGCCTCCCGAAATTTCATGCGGATGCTCATCCACCCTCTTTTCAGGTGAAGGGATACCTGTCATACGCAGTAGATCCACGGCAGCAAGACGCGCCTGTCTGCCATTCATGTCTTGATGCAGCTTCAAGCTCTCGGCAATTTGTTTGCCAATCGTCTGAACCGGATTCAGGGAAGACATGGGGTCTTGAAAGATCATGGAGAGTTCATTGCCACGAATGCGTTCCATTTGTCTTTTGGATAAGCTTAAGAGATTGGTTCCTTCGTAGAGGACTTCACCCGAGTAATCCACGTAATCTTCGTCAAACAGTCTGAGAATGGATTCGGCGGTTACGCTTTTCCCGCAACCGGACTCACCTACGATACCCAGCGTCTCCCCGGCAAGGACATGGAAGGATACGCCTTCCACCGGGTGAATGGTTCCTTTTTCGGTTGAAATGGACACTTTCAGGTCCTTCACCTCAAGCAGCGGTTGTTTTCCCACGACGTCTCCCCCTTTTCACCTTATTCGTATGTGGGTCGAGCAGATCTCTAAGGCCATCGCCGAACAGGTTCAGACCCAGTACAACGAGCACCAAGAAAATGCCCGGGAAGACAGTCATCCACCAAGCGTTGTAGATCACTGTTTTTCCGTCAAAAAGCATATTCCCGAGACTTGGGGACGGGGAAGGAATACCCGCTCCAAGAAAACTTAGAGAGGCTTCCGTCAGGATCGATACGGCAAAAATAAAGCTGGATTGGATAATGAGCGGAGACAGCGTATTGGGCGCCATATGAATCCAAATAATGCGCCAGCTGCTTGCTCCCTGCGCATGCAACGCTTCAATATAAGTTAACTCCCGAATGACCAGCGCCTTGGAACGAATAATCCGAGCCATCGATGGAATGAAGATAATACTTAGGGCGATAATGACATTACCCGGATTTGGGCCAAGAGCCGCCATAATAGAGATGGCAAGCAAAATGGACGGAAAAGCGAACAAACCGTCACAGATGCGCATAAAGATGTGATCCAGCACCGAATAACTTGCGGATAACAGCCCAACAATCATGCCGATCAAAGAAGATACGACCGTAACAGCAAAACCAACCGCAACCGAAATACGCAAACCATATACGGCGCGAGTGAATACATCACGTCCAAAGTTATCTGTGCCAAATATGTGCTGCAAGTTGGGCCCTTTAAGTCGATTCACCGGATCAATCTGTAACGGCCCGTATGGTGTAAGCAGCGGCCCGATGATTACCAGCAGCACAACAACAAGCAGAATTCCCGCCCCTGTGGTTAACAACTGATTATGCATAAAACGTCTGAATGCGATGCGACTGCTCTTCCCTTTTTGAAGTCTTGACGCAGCGATGGTGGTATCCGGATTGGTTATCAAGTTGTCTCCACCTCCTTCATCTCTTGCTTAATCGAACTCGTGGATCGACCAAACCATACAACAAATCAACGATTAGATTTACGAACACATAAGCAACCGTAACCAGCAGCACGGAACCCTGAATAACAGAGTAATCTCTTCGGCTTATCGAATTGACGATGAGCTGTCCCACTCCCGGAATATTGAATAGCGTTTCTATTACCGCAGCACCAGTAACCAGCCCACCGAATGATTCCCCAATAACTGTGAGAATAGGGATGAATGCAACGCGTAACGCGTGTGTATATACGATCGTTTTTTCTTTGACTCCCTTGGCTTTGGCGGTTTTGATAAAATTGCCGGACATCACATCCAGGATGGAGGATCTTGTCATTCGGGTAATGAGCGCTGCCTGAATGATGCCGAGCACGATGCCAGGGAGCAACAGATACTTGATATGCTGCCACAAACCCTCTGTGAGTGGTTGATACCCTGCAACGGGAAGCCAGCGCAGCTTCACGCTAAAGAACATCACCAGCAGTGATCCCAACAGAAAGCTCGGAATGGAGATTCCCAGCATGGAGAAACCCATCACCGATTGGTCCACGATGGTCCCTCTTCGCTTGACTGCTGTAATGCCAAGGAACAAGGCGAGAAACACACCAATCACCTGTGCAATGATCGCAAGGGACAATGTAGGCGCCAGTCGTTCAAAAAAAGCCTCTGTCACAGGTTTGTCCAGAAAGATGGACTCCCCCAAATTCCCGGATAACAGCCCCAGCAACCAAATGCCGAATTGCTCATAGATCGGCCTGTCCAAGCCCAGCTTGCTTCTTAGCTCATCGATATCGGCTTTGCTTGCCTCTTCACCCAGCAGAATCGCAGCGGGGTCACCTGGTGTGACATGGATAATGGAGAACACCACAATTGCTACTACAAAAAGGACAGGTATCAAGGACAATAACCGACGAACAATATATCCACCCATATGAGGGCCACCTCACTTTCCAATGGCAAACGGAAAGGCGTATTCCTGTAGTAGCGATGCTACGCCTTTTCATCCGCTGCCTTTCCTTTTAACTATTTGTTATTGGTTGTATTCCAGAAGATCGGGCCCAAAATATTCTGGAAACCACTGATATTTTTCGATAGCGCTGTAACCTGTTTGGTGTGCCCGATCTGAGAGAATGGAACTTCGGTCCATACAAATTGCTGCAATTCGTCAATGAGCGGCCTTGCGGCCTCTACTGAATCGGACGTCCGAATTCCTTGAAGTAGCTCGCTCAGTTTTTCGCTTTTCAGCAGCCCTGCTCCCCCTCCCCAAAATGCATACTGGTAGAACGTAGGCCGGAACGCATAACTCATCGGGTAGATATCCCATCCTGTGCCTGTCCCGAGTTTTTCCTGCAAAGTAGGCCAATCATAGACATCCAGCTTGACCTTGACGCCAATCGACTCCAGCTCCTGCTGCAAAACAACCGCCACGTTATATTGATCCACATAATCTCTCGTCGTGAAAATTTTGATTTCTTCGCCGTTATAGCCTGCTTCCTGAAGCAGTTGCTTTGCTTTATCCGCGTTAGCTTGGCTGTACGATTCTTTGCCTGCTTCCGAATACCAGTTCGGATATTCCGGTAGAACCAGAGAGGATGTCTTCACATAAAATTGTGGATCACGGAAAGCCGATGTCAGTATGTCATCCACATTCTGAACGGCATTGACAGCCTGCCGAAGTTTGACGTTCTTGAACAAGCCGTCATTACTGTTGTAGAAATATCCAATCATGCCTCCCGGACTGAGGAAGGTTTGCAAGTCGGGATTGTCCGCAATCTGCTGTTCATTATCCACAGAGATATTCAGCGCAATGTCGTATTCCCCGGAAGTAATCCCGGCAAGACGGGTTGACTCGTCTGTTACGAAGCGGAAGTACAGGTCATCGACCAGCGCTTCCTTTTTTCCACCTGCTCCATCACTCGGCTCGGCACGGGCGGAGTAATCGTCATATTTTTTCAAATGAATATACTGATCCTGCTTCCACTCCTCCAATTGAAACGGACCTGTACCGATGAATGATTTGATACCTTTATCATCTGCTTCATCAACTACTTCTTTCGGGTAGATCGCCGCTGCTGGAATCGGATCAGCAAGAAGTTGCAGTGTTAGCAGAAATGGTGTTTTCAATTGAAGTACGACGGTATATGGGTCCGTTTCTTTGGCCTCGGCACCCACAAAGTTCGCTTTACCATGACTTGACAGTTTGATCCAGCGATTCAATGAAGCAACTACGTCCTCCGCGTGCAGTTCCTTGCCATTATGAAACTTCACACCTTGGCGCAGATGGAATGTATAGGATAACTTGTCGTCGCTAATCTCATAGGATTCTGCCAGCAGCGGAATGACCTGTGCATTTTTATCCAACGTTACCAGCTGCTCATAGATCTCGCGTGAAATATCCTTGACCGCTGTATTGGAAGACACATGTGCATCCAGTGTAACTGGTTGTGTTGGATAGCCAATGTTCAGTGCCCCGCCTGTCTTGCCTTCTGCCGATGTCTGCTGTGCTGGAGTTTCACCGGTTGTTGAAGAGGCCTGTGTACTCTGCTGGCCCTCTCCACCTGAAGCGCAACCTGCCAGAAGCAGGAATGCCAGAATCATCATTAAAGCAGGCTTGGTATGTTTTCTCATCATGTAACCCCTCTCGCTCTCATGCATAATGTTAAATCCAATTTCACTGCCCTGAATGATATACAAGTGTTCATGTCGGATTAGTGAAAATTGGTATTTTCAGGCTAAGGGAACAGAGGTCTTTTGTAAAATAAGCAATCCTAATGTGTTAATTCATTTTTTGTAATCTACGAAAAAGCGTGATTCTCTGTACTTCCAACTATTCCGATGGTAATATACAACTTAAATTTCATCCTTTATCTGGAAGGAGTCATGAACATGACAACAATACAACGCTTGGATGCTGCACTTGCGGCACATATCGAGAAGATCGAACATTATAAACAGGTACAAACCCTGCTTGCCTGGGATGCTCGCACAGGGGCACCTCGAAAGGGCGCATCCTACGCCGCACGAGCCAAAGCAACATTGGCTGGAGAACTATTCAAGTTACAGACCGATTCTGATTTCGGTTCGCGATTAGAAGAAACAGCACAACAAGAGGACCTTGATGAGCTATCCAAGCGAATTATTGCAGAGCATTGGAAAACGTATAAACGCTGGAGCGCCATTCCAATAGGGGAATATCAGGCATTTGTACAGCAGCAAGGTCTTGCAAACGCCGCTTGGCTGGAAGCCAGAGCTGCCAATGATTTTTCCATTTTCGCTCCGCATTTGAAACAGATCTTCGATGCAAGCTTGAAGTTTGCCGGATACTGGGGATACGAGCAGCATGCATACGATCCACTCGTACAGCAGTTTGATCCTGACCTGGACAAAGTAACGTTGGATCGCATTTTCAGTGAGCTGAAATCTGCTCTTATACCACTGATCCGTCGCGTCACCTCTTCCGCTAAGCAACCGGACACATCCATATTCAACCATCCCTTCCCACTTGAACAGCAGCGGCAGCTTGGGATCGAGCTGTTACAAGCCATTCGCTACGACTTTGATGCCGGGCAATTCGGTTCAACCGTGCACCCATTCAGTTCTGCCATCAATCCTTACGATGCACGTCTTGCAGCCAAATTTGTTGAAAATGACGTTCGCGTTTCCTTGTGGAGTGCTTTACATGAAGGAGGGCACTCACTCTATACACAGAATATTGACCCCAACCTGATACATACTGGACTTGGGATCTTCACTTCGTACGGCATTCATGAATCCCAATCGATCTTTTTCGAGAAATTCATTGGCAGACATAAAGGCTTCTGGGAAAACAACTATTTTATTTTGCAAAAAATCAAACCTGAAACGTTTGGCCATGTGAGTTTGGATGACTTTTATTTTGCTTTAAATGCAGTAAAACCGTCGTTTAACCGTTTTGAGGCCGACGAACTTACCTACAACCTGCATCTCATTATTCGGTATGAGTTGGAGCAAGCCATTATTGCTGGAGAAGTGGATTACGAAGGATTGCCTGAAGCATGGAATGATAAATATGAGGAATATCTGGGCATTCGTCCCCCGACTCATCTGGAAGGCATTTTACAGGATGGACACTGGAGCGCCGGATTTGGATTATTCCCTTCCTATACACTTGGGTTTGTCTATGCTGCACAAATACACAAAGTCATCCGCCGCGAACTTCCCGATTATGATCATTTGATTGAATCAGATCATATTGAGACAATTACCGGATGGCTAACAACTCATATTCATCAATTTGGTAAATCAAGATCGGCGGACGAGCTAATCAAGTCCATCACCGGAAAAAGTATTGATACCGCTCCATTAATTCATTACTTAACGGAAAAATACGAGCAGCTCTACGAGTTGTAATGACTCTGTGATTCTGCAAAATAAAAAAAGCGAGGATTGATCCTCGCTTTTTTGGTGTATCATTTTTTTAAATGGAATGTTGTATGACTTGTTGCTTGTTACACCCGTAACAGCTCTACCCATTTAGAATCCTCTTTTTCAAAATACGATTCACTTGCTCTGAGCTGGCTAGCATTAGGATAAGAAAAACAAGTACAACCAGCGGGAAAAATCCGATATTGGTTTTCGCAGCAAGAACGCCAAAAAGCGGAGGAAGCAATGTAGTTCCTGTGTATGCCAGTGCCATCTGGTATCCCATCAATCGAGCAGAATTCGCTTTGCCGAATCGAACTGGAGTTTCATGAAGAAGTCCGGGATAGATGGGGGCAAGCCCCAATCCAATTAGCATAAATCCTGCCAGCGCAAACGAAATGGATAATGGAAGCAGCAAGATGATTCCGCCCACAATGGCAGTCACTTGACCCGCTAGAATTAACACCCGATTTTTTATTTTTAACGTGATAAAGCCTGTTATCAACCTGCCCATCGTAATACCACCGTAGTATAAGGAGATCCATCCCGCAGCCGTTTCTGCCGAAATGTTTCTTGCTCCTACCAGATAGCTGGCTCCCCATAAACCAACCGTCGTCTCCACGCCACAATAAAACAGAAATGCAATCAGTGAGTTTTTGACTCCCTTAATCTTCAATACATTCCGTTCGGGTCTCTCCTCATGCTGTACTAACGTGTTGTCTGCTTGCACATGATCTGATTCGTTGTTCAGACTCGCACGCTCCCGACTTGCAGCCACACGCTTCCACAACGGCAACGTGGCAAACAAAATCAGGACGAGGCAGCACTGGACGACAGCTACAGCTGTATAGCCGCTTCTCCAGGAATGATGTTCCGCAATGTAATATGACATAATAATCGGCCCTGACGTCGCGCCAACACCCCAGAAACAGTGCAGCCAGTTCATATGGTGTGCTTTGTAGTGCTCTGCGACATAATGATTCAGTGCAGCATCAACGGCGCCGGCCCCTAGACCGAGCGGAATGGCAAGAATGACGAGCCACACCAATGAAGGGGCGAAGGAAAATCCAAGGAGTGCTCCGGCAGTCAGACAACAGCTAATTAACGTAACCTTGCCTGTTCCCCATTTTTGAATCACCGTGCCACTTGCCAAGCTTGAAACGATAGTTCCCCCTGCAACGACCATCGACAGAATTCCTGCTGACCCAAACGAAGCGCCAAGTTCAGGCCACATTACGGGCCAGGCTGAACCTAGTAGGGAGTCCGGAATCCCCAGACTGATAAACGCAAGGTAGATAATGATAAGAAACCAAGTTGCCATAAATAGATCCCTTCCCTGCATATAAATTAAAAGTAAATGAAACACAATAATGCTAGTCAATTACTTTATTTATATACTTTATAAAGTTATTTTATTATATTGCGTCAAAAATTTTTCTTTGTCAATAGATCGTATCAGCCAAATTAAAACAGCCGTAGATCTGGATTAGAAACTCCAGATCTGCGGCTGTTTTTGGACATAAGAAAAAGGCGGTTTATCGCCGCCTCCATCTTAACATTTCTCAACTTACAGGAGCCTTAGCCGAATCAACGGCTCGTTTACCTGCCCACACATCCTGGACGTAACGCCCTTCCGACTGAAGCTGATTGAGCCAATTTTTCGCCTCCTGGCGGGTTGCTCCCTTCGCCTTTTGATATGCTTGCCGCAAAGTCTCTTCCACGGCGAGAGCCATAAGGCTTCCATCCCCGCATACGTAGATTCTCCCTTTGGCATCAAGTAAATGAAGTAAAGCTTCGGCTTCCTGTAACATCAGATGCTGAACATACGTTTTGGGCGTACCCTCAACACGCGAAAAAGCGGTGTGCAGCCTGACGATGCCTGCCTGTTCGTATTGTTCAAGTTCTTGACGATATATGAAATCCGAATCATTCCTGCAACCAAAGAACAAATGTGCTTCACTCAGTGGCAATCCTCTCTCTTTCAGCACAGATCTGGCCTGCAGGAAACCTCTGAACGGTGCAACCCCCGTCCCTGGACCAACCATAATAATTGGAACATCCGGCTCTTCTGACAGCTCAAATCCGGACCCTGGCGTACGTACAAACATCGAAATACTCTCTCCCGTCTGGCATTCGGCCAAATAGGATGAAGCCACACCACGGAATTCACCATTGCCGCTCCATGCAGGCTCTTTCACAACGGACACCGTGATACTGGCCTGCTTGGCATTGAAGTGTGGAGAGCTGGATATGGAATAATACCTGGGCTTGAGTGGAGGCAGCATTCCAAGGAATCTTTCAAACGGCAGCTCACAGGCTTCATACTTTTCCAGCAGTTCCAGCATGGTAGTTCTGTTTTGAAGTATATGTTCCCTGTAGTTGTTTTCTTCAAGCATCGCTTCCAGCTCGCGTTTATGAGGTGGGCACACCGTATGGTTGGCCAGCTCCTGAAGCTGCGCCCTTGTAACAGGTGCTTGCAGCTCAACACAGGAATGGAGCAATTCATTCACTTTGACAGGACGGTTTAGAGGAAGATGTGTAAACTGTATTTCGTTCGAAGTTAATTGGATTTGAACCTCTCCTTTTAATCCAAAACGATGCAGGATGCGATTCACGATTTCATCTGCATTCAGGGGCAATACGCCAAGATGATCGCCTTCTTTATAGGTCATGCCTTCAGGCAGCAGCATCTCAATGTGACGTGTACTCCGCCCACTATCCATTGCCTGAAGCTCTTCATTCACCACTATAGTGGCATAGCTGGCATTGTAGGTTCGTGTAAGTGGCAGATCGGCTTTCTCGCGAACGAATTCCATTTGAAGTGTACCTCGTGAGGAGTGCTCCATCGATTCCTCGCTGATCCCCAACGCGTTTAACATCTGAGGCCACAACACCCGCTTCCACTCTTCCACTTGTTTCTCCATATCCCCGCCTGCATCGACTTCTCCCCGAGTTATCAGCCTGTTGCCTCCCAAGCTCGCAAGCTTCTCATCGACCAATCGAGGAATGCTCTGGTAGGTACCAGACCAGCTCCGATCCCCGCAGCCCAGAACTGCATAGGTCACACCTTGCACCTTCTCTGACTCGGCTTCCTTTAACCACTCGATAAATGCCGCTGCATTTTGCGGAGGTTTACCATTATACGAAGCTGTCACGATGAGAACGATCCCCTTATTGGGCAGACGGCCAATCCATTCATTCAATGCTGCGGCTTCGCTTGGAATTCCATAGGTACGGGCTTTCTCTGCAAAAACTCTGGCAATGCCTTCTGCCGTCCCCAGATTGGAGCCATATAGTACCAGTAATGTTGGATTGGCATTTACCGGAGTTGAAGTCGTCATAGATTCCATAATAGGGCTATGACCAGTTACATTTGTATGAATACCCTGATTCGGCTTTTCATTCGAGGGTGCAACAGAAGCAATCAGTTTCGATGATACAGTACGTACTCTCACCTGAATTCGAAAATCGCCTGGTTTTAACGTTAACGTTTGTTTCACATCCAACTTATAATCACTATAGTCAACCAGTTCAAAATGTTTTAGTACCATACCGAGTACAAGGGTTGCTTCATATAGAGCAAACTGCATACCGATACATGCTCTCTCCCCATTGCCAAACGGTTTATACGCGTGATGAGGCACTTGAGTCGTATCTTCAAAACGTTCCGGCCGGAATAGCTCTGCATCCTCTCCCCAGGCTCCTTTGTCACGGTGAAGCTGAGGCAGAAGAATACTACAGCTCTCCCCTTTTTTCAGCGGATATTTGCCACCGATGACAGTGTCTTCTTTGGCATAGACGTCAAATCCGGGAGCGGTTGGCCATAGACGCAGCGATTCACTGAGAATCATGCGGATATATGGGAGCTGAAGGATTTCCTCGTACTGTGGAGAGTCACTTACCAACACCCGATCCACCTCATCATGGGCCTTTTGAAGTGCTTCTGGATTGTTCAGCAAAAAATAAAGGGCAAAAGATAACAAACCACTCGTCGTTTCATGTCCGGCTATGAGGAACGTAATAATCTGATACCTAATATTCTCATCGTCCAGCGTTTCTCCGGTTTCCGGATCTTTGCCATTCAGCATACGAGCGAGCAAGTCAACCTCTTCAGGAGCAGCACTTGCTTTACGTTCCTCAATAATCTGATCGACCAATGAGAACATCGTTTGGATGTCTTCCTCGAACTGTCGCTTGGTTTTCACCATCAGCAGATTTTGGATTTTCAAGCGTGAGCTTTTTTGCATAGCCTCATTTAATGCACGAACCATACTTTCGATAAAAGGACTGTGATCCTGTCTGTAAAAGCTGTTAAATCGATAATTGAAACCACACAGTCCAATGGTATCCAGCGTAAGACGTGTCATGTCATCTGCTACATCAATGGTGTCGTTGGAATTCAAACGTGCCCATTTGTTTATCAATTGTTCGGCTATGTCGACCATCATCGGATGATAACCCTTCATCGCCTGTTTACTAAAGGTGGGAAGCAAAATATTATGTGCCTTTTTCCAGTTTGGCTCGGATGTTCTGCTTGTAAATAAACCATCACCTCCAAAGGCACGTACATTCTCGAGTTCATTGTATACAAATTTATCAAATCGAGATACGTCACATAATTCAGCTACCAGATCTGGGCCAGATACGATCAAACCGGAATAACCAGGAACGGTCAGTCGATATATCGGTCCATACTCCTCAGCTAATTTCCCAAGGGACAATGTTGGTTTCTCTTTATCAATCAAGGGCAGATTCCCGAGTGGTCCATACATTTTGGGCTGTGGAACGTTAGTTGCAATACTCATTTTAAACACCCTCTCCCAGAGTTTAAAATGATAGTATCATCTATCATTTGATACAATAATAAACCGAAAACAAATGAAAATCAAATATTGGGTTTATGACAAAAACGGTCGGAACTAGTCCACTTATCGATGGAGAAGAACTAATAAAGATCTACTAAAAGATGATTAAACACAAAAAGGGAATTGCTTTTTTGCATTCCCTTTTTGATCAGATCTATTTTGTTGACTTATCGTTTGTGCAAAGTACTGGACAAGAAATTGTACATCGTAATTCTACGGGTTTAAATGTTTACCGCGCTCATCCCAGGCTTCCATATTAAGTTCACTGTTAATCGTTACAGCGGTTAATGCACCAAGGGACGCCGCAGTAATGGCCTGGTACAACTCCGATGCTGCATCTCCAGCGCTGAACAGACCCGGTACGGTTGTTTTGCCGAAATCATCTACAACGACTGTACCCGCATCCGTAACCTCACAGCCTATCGTCTGCGGAAGTTCTGATCAAGCCGTTAGTTTCGGTCCAAAGAAAATCCCGGTGCACGAGATTTCGGTACCATCTTCTAACACCACTTGCTGCACCATACCATCGCTTGATTCAATAGATTGAATTGGAGAGCCCCATATCGGGACACCATGCTGCTTCAATTCCTCCCTCTGCTCATCCGTCAATTCATCAGGTCCATTCGTGCAAATGGTAAACTCGCTTGTCCAGCCCGAGATCGTCTTGGCCATATGAAATGCCTTGGCTCCATTCACAATGATGACAAGCCGTTGATCTCTTAATTCCCAACCATCGCAATAAGGGCAGACAAAAGCACTCTTGCCATATACCTCTTTCAACCCGTTAATATCTAGAGGAAGGTCTTTTTTTCCAACTGCAAACAAAATTTTCTTTGTGCGATAGACTTCTCCTTGGGCCGTTGTAACTTGAAAATCACCATCTGTTCCTGTCACTGAAGTCGCTGTGTCCCCTGCAAAATGAACGGACGGGTAAGCGCTAATCTGTTCTTTCGCAACCTTCCGAAATTCACGTGGACTTGCACCATCTCTCGTCAGGAAACCGTGTGTTTCACGCGTAACCCAATTACGTGGGCGTTCATCATCTATGACCACAACATGTTTGCGAGCTCGTCCTAGTACAAGTGCAGCATTAAGACCCGCTGGTCCTCCGCCTATAATTAATACATCCATCTTTTGATCCATATTTAACACCCTTTCCAGATATTTAATATCCTTTATCGTTACAAAAAAAGCCCTATACTGATTACATCTTGTCTCCAGCAGCTGTTCTTTAATAGAAACAATGCAAGACGAGATCACTTAATACCATTAAAGATCTCTTATATCTACAATAAACAAATAATGCTCAACATGCAAGAAAAATATGCTTCTCTTGTTATCCCTGCTATTTGGTTTCAATGACCTGTATCACAGAAAATCATTTTTAACAATTAAAAAAAACCTTGTTTTTAAATTGTTCACAATCAAATGACATTATTTTAAATACTAAATCGTTAATTAATTCACATACTGTATTGAGTGCTATAATAAAACCACGAGATATATAAGTATAGATATAGGAAGTGAGTTCTTGAAAACATTGAATAAAGGGGCACGACCCGAAATCAGCCTGGAGTATACTAGCTCGATTCCGAAAGTATTTTTTGATACGATCAAGATCGGAATCATCAAATCCAATCTGATCGCCATGTTTGCCGGTTTAAGTTTGGCTTTGTATGTATTTGATGCATCTATTTTAGCAAATATTGTACCCATTATCCTCTCTGTTATCGGGTCTTCCCTGATTATTGGAGCGGCCGGGGTGTTTAACAATTTGTATGATCGGGATATCGATGCGATCATGGAACGCACCAAAACACGCCCAACGGTAACTGGTCGTGTAGATACCAAAACAGGTTTGATCCTCGGTATTGCCATTACGATTATCGGGGGCATCATGTTGTATATCGCTTCCCCTTCGGCTGCCGTATTTGGCATATTGGGACTGTTGTTGTACGTGTTCCCTTATACGATGTGGACCAAACGAACAACGGTATACAATACGGAAGTAGGAAGTCTTTCAGGCGCTGTTCCTCCACTCATTGGTTGGGCAGCCATTTCGCCAGAACTGGGTCATTATGAAATTTGGGCTTTGGTTGTTACCATGCTGTTGTGGCAGATGCCTCACTTCTATGGCATTGCCATCCGGAGATTTGATGAATACAAAGCGGCTGGCGTTCCGATGCTTCCTGTTGTAAAAGGTATCAGACGGACATACATCCAGACAAATGTTTATCTGGTATTGTTGTTGTTCTCCAGCTTCTTGTTCTGGCCGATGAGTCCGTTCATTGCCATTGTTGCGTTTCTGGTAAGTTTGGCTTGGCTTATTCTTAGTGTGGCAACTTTCGATAAGAAAGAAACCAAGAAATGGTCGCATAAAATGTTTATTTTCTCCATTAATCACATCACGATTATCTTCCTGGTCATCATTGCGTATTCATTGATTGCACCGCTGATCAAATAAAGATTGACCAAATGAGCAATAATAAAAGCCGTACAGATCTTAACTCTTTCAAAAAGAGTTGTCTGTACGGCTTTTTTCATTTGTTATAAATCGTATATCTTATCCTATCCCACTTTAACCGGTGTTTGCTCACCTTGCCAAAGTAGCTGCATCTCTTCATTAGTAGCAAGCAAATCTGATAAGCTGCCCTCGGCCTCAATTCGTCCATCCTTCATGATGATGATATGATCTGCCTTCGCAAGTGCTGCTCTGCGGTGAGATACCGCAATACATGTGACATCTGGCTCCTCGAACAAACCTTCCCAGACCTGTTGCTCGGTTTCCACATCCAGCGCACTGGACAGATCATCGAAGATGAAGAGGTCTGCTTCCGTCATAAGCATACGTCCGGTAGCCGCGCGCTGAATTTGACCGCCTGACAGCATGACACCTCTTGGACCTACGGACGTTTCGAGTCCTTGATCCAGGTTTTGAATATCCTTATCCATAACAGCCAATCGAATGGCTTTTGCAAGTGCGACTTCCGTACGACCCTGTTTGCCCTGAACAATATTCTCTTTCAGCGTATCACTGAACAATCGAGGTACTTGCGGCGTATATGCTGCTCTAGGCGGCATCAGGAAGGTAGCGGGATCGACATCTTTGCCATTCCAGCGAATCGTACCCTCCTGTTTGGGCAGCAGTCCCAGAAGTGTGCGGACCAGAGTCGACTTGCCAGAACCGATCCGTCCAGTGATGACCAGAAATTGTCCCCGCTTCACACGGAAGCTGATATCCTCTATTCCATTTGCAGAATGAGGATATTGGTACGCCAGATTGCTGATTTCCAGCTCTCTTAGCTTCTCTTTGGGATCTCTCTGTTCATTAGGTAGCTCAGGCGGATCTTCATTCAGATACGTCTCTCTGAAATCCATGATCCGGTCTTCCTCCCCAGGACGAAACAGGGTTCGCATGCGGTCAAAAGATACTTTGAGCCGTTTATGCTGGAATACCATATAGCCAAACAATGAAATGCTAAAGCCAATATTGGCAAGATAACTGGTGAACAAGGCAAAATTACCTACGGTGAAATTGCCGGATTTCATCTCGGCCGCACACATCAGGAGAATGAGACCTGTACAGATACTGAGCACATGCTGATTAAGTGATCTCATCCACTGTTTGAACAGATTATCCCGGAGTGCAGCTTGACGACGTTCTTCATTGAGTTTGTTAAAGCGAGTAGAGACATGCTCTTCTGCCTGCCCAAGTTTCAGTGCCTGCACAGCCCCAAAGGTTTCAGCAATGAAACTGGTGATTCGTCCTGTCGACTCACGATTGACCTGTGCATATCGACGAGCCCGATTACCAGACAAGTTATTCAGCAACGTTACGATTACCAGTGGCAACACAGCTACCAAAGTGATTTTCCAATTAATGTTCGCCATGATGACGATGGATACAATAGCGAACACGAGCCTTCCCCAAAAATCCACCCAGGATTCTACGTACTCAACCACTTCATCCACATCATCCCGAAAGCGACTCATCGCCTCCCCCGGTGAAGCCGGCAGATTACGTCCTGGCCAGCGCATAATCCCAGCGAGCATATTGGTACGCAGAATGGCTTGAATATGGTAAATGTACGTGATCCATGCATAGAATGCGGCAAAAAACGTCCCTACTCTTACCGCTCTGATCAAAGCAATGAAGATCAGCGGAGCTGCCAGCCACATATAATCACTGGAACCCGCCGTTGCCCGGTCAAAGAACCACTGCATCCCGATCCCTATTGCCAACGGCAAAGAATGGAATATGCACCATGACAATCCGTTGATCAAAAATAGAAAAGGCCTGAATCGAAATAAACGGCCTATGAATCCTGTTACATTCACGCCAATTCCTCCTCTCGCCCTGTAATCAGCAATCTGGCATAATGTGACGCCGGATCGCTGGCGAGCACTTCTCTGGCTCCGAATTCCAGTACCTTGCCATCACCCAATACCATAATCTGATCGACCTTCTCCAGAGTAGCCAGGCGATGTGCAATAATAATTCCCGTACATTGCTTCATTAACTGATCAATGGCAGACTGAAGCATGCTCTCTGTAGCAGCATCCAGCCGTGAGGAAGGCTCATCGAGAATAACCAGACTTGGTTCAGTCAGAAATACTCGCGTCAAGGCAAACAATTGAGCTTCCCCAGCGGACAATGAAGAACCACCTGCCTTCAGATGGGTGTCCAACCCTGCCGGTTGTGATTCAATCCAATGACTTAATCCAAGTCGATCCGTTGTCTCCTTAATGATCTGATCCGAGACATCCTGATTGAACAGCGTTAAATTGTCTCGCAACGTACCGTCGAACAGCTGTACATCCTGAGTAACCATACCAACCCTGCGGTAAAGTGCAGGCAAGGTAAGCTCTGTAATATCTTTGCCACCCACACGAATTGTTCCGCTATCCAGATTGTACAGGCGCAGAAGTACCCGACTGAGACTTGATTTTCCGCTACCGGTACGACCGATAATGCCAAGTCGTTCGCCAGGTTTAATGGCAAAGTTAATATTCTGCAATACAGGTTTATCTTCGTTATAACTGAAGTTCACCTGTTTGAATTCCAGACCAAGCGGCCCTTCTGGTAGCTGATCTTCTCTTCCGTTCTCGATCTCGCTGCGTAAAGACAACAGTTCTCTTGATCGAAGCATACCTGATTTCGCCTTCTGAAACTCTTGAACCTGATCGCCCAGCATCTCAATCGGATCATTAAGCATCTGTGTGTATTGATATATCAGAAACAGGGTTCCGATGCTGATGATGCCTTGCATGTAATAATGAACACCGAGCAGAAGTACTGCCGTGACTGCAAGTGCGAACAGAATGACCGTCGTATTCCATGGAATCACCCGAAGCAGCCAGGCTTTCCTTCCTTTTTGAAATACAACACGCATCGTACGATAAAAGCGATTCATCACATACGGGACATGCCCGTTCGCTTGAACATCTTCAATTCCCGCAATACGCTCTTCAATTAATCCGAACAAGGATGCACTCGCTTCCCGCTCATTTTTGGAAGAGTTTACTCCCAGGTTCCGAATGAACACCATAAATAGAATCGATAATAATGTAAACACCGTCATGACGATCGCAATCGGTACGTTTACAGTGAACATAAATCCGAGAATTCCGGCAAGCAAGACAAAGCTCCCCACCACCTGCACAATGAACATCGCGAAGAAGTTGGAGATACTCGTCACATCACCATCCACCCGTTCTATCATCTCTCCCGGCGTCTTCACATTATGAAACCGCATATCCAGACGCAGACAATGCTTCAGGAGATCTCCCCGTAACCGGTTCGTTGCTCGCCAGGCCACATCATTCCCCAGATAACTCACGGCTACTGTAATCAATTGATTTACGACGGCAACAATTAGAAACAATCCGGCAAGCTGGATCAGGTTAGAAAGGATTCCCCCACTTGCCGCTGTATCAATGAATCGTTTGATAATCTGTGGATTCAGGAGCTGCAGCCCTGTTGACGTTAGCAACATCACCATAAGTATGGCCAATCGGCCTTTGACTGGTTTTAGATATTGCAGCAGCCAGGACATGGAGCGTTTCTCTGTTTTGGGCATAACCCCTCACCCCTTCGTATAACATTTCTTTTCATTGTGGTGATTCAAAGCATTTTGCTCCCTCACTAAGATGAATCATACATAACAACAATAAATGCAACATTTCCAACTCGTGGATGAATCTTATCTAGTGTGTTTACCATTTAACATTCTCCCAATCCCTCTGGCATTCTTCCCGAAATCTTTGCACCCATTGTTCAGAAATCTCGTCTGCGATCGGGTCAAAGAAAGGGGGCGAAACGGTCACACCGTCAGTTTGAACATCCAAAAACGCTAGCACTTTCATGACGGTCCCTTCGTAATCCTGTATAAAATCCTCATAAACAATCGTCAACGGCACAATACCTGACTCGGACAGGAAATCTTCAATTGCTGCTTCGCACATATTACTCTCCACAAGCAGATGTTTAATCGCATCAAAGTTATATTGATCTGCAATATCTTGTACCTGAGGGCTGTCTCCGTGCTTGCGGTGCCATTCACCCGAGACAATGGCTCTCCACCATGACACAGCCAATCTGACTTTGTTGCGACGCGTCATGTAAATATGCTTGGTGCAATTAGGGAAGCCCGTACTCCATACCTCAGCCCGCGATAACGTTGTTGGCAGACTATAGAGACTTCGGAATGCGTCAATCCATCGTTGTTCAAAATTAATTTTGATTCCGAATACTCCGTTCGATGTTGTTCCCTGATCCCAGATCTGCTCCAGATCTTCACGCTTTAATGTGTCTGGGCTCTTATGCTGATAATGCAGCCACTCGCTCGGATATCCTGCCACACCCGTAGAACTTAAGGCTTCACCCAGCAGAGTACTGCCGGTTCGTTGGGAAAACCAAATGGTATAACTTTGATTAGGTCGTTTCATATCGTTGCCTCTCTTTCTCCCCTTGGGGTGATTTCCCGCCAAAAAGTACTACAACATCTCCCTTCTATGTGCAACAAATTGGGTGGAATGCATGCAAAAAAGCCATAGATGAACTAATGTCATCTACAGCTTGTAACAATAAGAGAATCATATGAAATAAGAAGCGTTTCCGGATTTCTCCTCTGCACGCAATAATGATGAGCGTCCACGACAGGGGTGCACAAACATGACTGTCTAAACGCCAACACAAAAAAATTGGTTAAGTCACTTGCTCATGCGTATTCAGTTATCGATTCAGAATGCGCCCTGTCTGGAACATGTTCATCTTAACCACCCGTCACACATATTTGTTGTTTATTGTATTCGCTCTACTGTAATCCGTCAAGATAATATTAACTCAATTGTTATTTCCTTCATGCCACTGAACATCTTATGCGGCGATTTCAACGATCATAACCCAGATAGGGAATTTCTCTGAGATTAAACATTAACCTTCCTCTCCCTGACGACAAGACGCTTATGCGCTACGATAAGAAAAGGCAGTCCAAGTGCAGTGGTCAGTGCCAGCGGTACAAAAACGAACAGACCATTCCCCGTCCCAAATTGGGTTAATAGGAGCCCTCCAAGAATCGGTGCCATGACGCTCCCCAAGTTATTGAATCCAATCGTGCCAAAGTAGGTCCCTTTCCATTCAGGTTTGGCAATACGGTCAATCAGCATATCCATCATGGTGAACATGAGCACTTCCCCAATGGTGAACAGAATGACACTGATCATCAGCAACATAACACCTTCAGCTATGCCAAACAGGAACAGACTTGTTGCGACCAGCACGTTTCCAAGTATGAGGGGTACAACCGGCGGGAATTTGCTGGCCACTCGCACAATCGGGAATTGGATTACAAGCACAGTCAACGCATTGAGTGAAAGCATATAGGAAAACACTTGACTTCCATGTTCAAAGAGAGGATTCTGGGCCACATACTGAGCCAAGGTCGAGCTAAAGTGCCCATACCCGAGTACGCAAAACGTAGTTCCGATAAGTACTGGCAAAAATACACGGTCGCGTCCCGTAGTAGCCAGTGCATCTCGTAAACGAGGTGCTGCGACCTGAACATGTTCCGGCAGATTTGCACGCTGCAATCGAAATTGCAGGAACAAAACCAAGCCGTAAACGATATATACCAACCCGGAGATCATGAACGGAAATGTAGACTCCGCTGATCCAAGCTGAAGACCGATAATCGGTCCAAACACGACACCTAGATTAATGGCCGCATATCTGAGGTTGAAGACAAGCAGTTTATTTTGTGGTGGAGTAATATCCGATAGAAGTGCACGTGACGTGGGCTCAAACACGGCGCGGCATAAACCGTTTAACGTATTGGCCACAAAAAATACCCACAGATGCTCAGCTGCTGAAAAGATGAAGAAAACACAGGCCCAGCCAAATACGGAGACCATCATGACCACTTTGCGGCCGATTCGATCGGAAATATAACCTCCATAAAAGCTGACCATAACCCCCGCCAGAGAACTGACCGCGACGGTAATTCCAGTCTGTGTGGGTGTAGCTCCCAGTACCTGAGTCAGATAAATGGATAAAAACGGGATGCTCATGGACGTAACAAGACGTCCAAACATCGTTCCAACAATGATGGTCCAGGCTAAAGGGTGAATTTGACGTAAATGCTGCTTCATGCGTATGGTTCTCCTGTTCTAGATGTTTTTGTCTCAGATGGGCTACCTTTGCCCTATCCCTTTATGTATAATTGTATGGATCAAAGGGGGAAATAAAAGTGTAAGAAAACATGCGCACATTTCACCTTTTATGAAGGAGCACATTCATATGGATACAGCAACAACCCACTATCTGCGTCTCGCCACAGCAAAAGAACTTTCTCTTCAATTTCATGAAGCGGTTCCGGTAACGATCGAAAGCCTTTCGGCTGCCCTATGCTGCACTCCACGAAACGTGAAGTTTATTCTGCGCAAGCTGGAAGAACAAAGCTTTATTCACTGGCAGCCCGGGCGTGGCCGGGGTCATCATTCTGAGATGACATTGCTGCGCAGTGTGAATGAGGCGCTCGAAGAGAGCTTTTTGGAGCTCATGGGCAGAGGCAAAATGAAGGAAGCAATCGAGTTGATTGGCAGCACAGAGAAGAATGATGCTCTCCGGGAGCGGCTGCTGAATTCGTTAAATAAACAGATGGGATTCCACAGTCATGCCGAGAGCTCTTCCGGTCAGGACGTGCTTCGCATGGTAAGGTCACGAAGATTGGCAGAGCTGGACCCTGCTTTTGTGTATACTGCTTTTGAAACCTATCTGCTTGGGCAGGTATGCAGCACGCTAATCACCTATGACGCCAAAACAGGAACTTTCCTGCCGGATCTGGCGCATATGTGGGAGTACAACGAGGATCACAGAGTTTGGGTTTTCTATCTGCGCAAAGGTGTGCGATTCCACCATGGTCGGGTAATGACATCCCAAGATGTCCAAGCTACATTAGAGCGCTTGCGCACTGTAGACAGTCCATTCATTTGGCTATACCGGGATATTGAGCGTACCGAAGTTGTCGGGGATTACTGCATTCGCTTTTATCTAAGTCGGCCTAATCGTTTTTTCCTGAACTTGCTTAGTTGTGTCTCAATGACGATTCTCCCCTATGATGTCGATGTAACCCAACAATTAATCGGTACCGGACCTTTTCGGATCAATGAAATAAATGAAACGGTGTTGATCATAAGCGCATTCGATGCCTATTATGGAATCCGTCCTCATCTGGATCGAGTAGATATCTGGTTTGTGCCCAATCTGGGTCCTTATGAACGTCATTATGAGTTACCAGGAACAGACCGACTTAAATTGGCTACAGACGATACGGGGAGCAACAGTGTTGATTATCCAGCAACAGGATGCCGATATATGCTGATTAATTTTCGTAAAACCGGTATTCACCATCAACTGGAATTTCGGCAAGCCATGCGCATTGTTTTCGATCCAGTCGCTTTGGTGAGGGAACTTGGCAGCAATCGAATTACACCGGCAAACAGCTTTCTTCCCTGGAAAAGCGCAGAGCATGTCTGGCGCGAGTCTTCACTTGAGGATGCCCGTGAGCTCCTGTACAGCAGCGGATACCGGGGAGAAAAAATCATACTTGCGTATACTGTAGCTAAAGACCAAAAAGAAGCAGAATGGCTTAAACAGCGCGGATCCAGCATCGGTTTATGTATTGAGTTGCAACCCTTCGTTGAATTTCCCAATGTGAGAGAAACAAGCGAAGCCGACCTAATTATCGCAGAAGAAGTTTTGGAAGATGACTGGCAATTTGGCATGATTAATTTCTTCATCAACAAACGTAACTATTTTCATATTTGTTTATCTCCCGATTTACAGTCCGTATTTTATCAAAAAATGGAAAATTTCCTTCAGCAAAATGAAGAGCAAAGGTCGTCGCTGCTCAATGAAGCAGAGGATTTGCTTCGCGATAACTGCTGGATATTGTACGGCTGCCATATGAATAAAAAAGCATTACTTAATCAAAGTCTCTTTGGCCTTCATACCGCTGAGTTTGGGTTCATGGATATCTCCAAACTATGGATCAAAAATCAGTAGTTTAGCATTCTGAGATATGAACGTGCAAAAAAAGCCGCTCCCTTATCATCGATAAGGGAGCGGCTCCATTGCCATTCAAAAATCCGTTTCTACGGAATATGGAAATCAATTGTATGCAGTGGGATATTTCTTTATTTTGTAAAACTCCTCCATCACTTGCATAATGGATTCACTTTTAATGGGTTTGCTAACATACGCATCCATTCCAGCCTTCAGACATTTGTCCATATCCCCTCTAACTGCGTTCGCAGTAACTGCAACAATATAAGGGCATGCCTCTGGCCGCATTAATTCCTTAATCGCTTTGGTCGCTTCGAATCCGTTCAGCCGAGGCATGTGCACATCCATGAACACAATATCGTACGCACTTCGTTTGACAGCTTCCACTGCCTCTATTCCATCCACTACATAATCGACAAGATGTCCTTTCTTCTCAATCATCCGGCGCAGAACAAGTTGGTTCACCTCATTGTCCTCGGCAATTAGAATTCGAAGTTGATCTGTTTTATTCTTTTTCTGTTGTAGATCGAATCTGTTGAATTCCTCCATGTTGCTGGCTTTAAACGATGCTGTAAACATAAATGTGGTCCCCGGATCGTCCGAATCCTCAATCCAGATATCACCCTGCATAAGTTCTACAAGCTTCTTACTGATAGCCAGTCCAAGTCCAGTACCTTGAGGCTTACGCGTCATGAAATTCTCCAATTGGTAGAAGGCTTCGAATAAATGCTTTCTTTTCTCCACTGGAATTCCTATCCCTGTATCCTTCACCTTAAACTGAAATTGAACGTCATTGTATTCTTGTCCGATAACCTTCACCTCGATCTCAATACTGCCTTCCGGGGTGAACTTTACTGCATTACCAATGATGTTGGTTAGGACCTGTTTTAGACGGTAAGCATCCCCAAACAAGGGAACAGGAATGGCGTCATCCAGGCTTAAACGAAGATCCAACTGTTTCTCCCGAATCATTGGTGTTACGATCTTAACCGTCTCTGTCACAATCTCCTTAAGATCAAACGGCTCATCCACCAGATCGGTTTTACCCGACTCTATTTTGGAAAAGTCCAGAATATCATTGATAATCGCAAGCAGTGAATCCCCGCTCTTTTGAATAATCTCAATATATTCCTTTTGTTCTCCGCTAAGTCCAGGCGTATCCAGAAGCAAATCCGTCATCCCAATTACGCCGTTCATGGGTGTACGGATCTCATGACTCATCATTGCCAAAAACTCACTTTTGGCTTTATTCATTCGTTCGGCAGTCTCTTTGGCTACAAGAAGCTTTTTCTGTTCCGTAATATCCTTGGCAATCAGGTAGAACCCTACGTTTTTCTCATTAATAATGATAGGCGCAAGCGTTGCCAAAACTTCTGTCTCAGAACCATTTACGTGCTGAATGGCATTGATTTCTTTTTCAGCCATCTCATACTGGCTATTAAGAATAAGTCCAAGATGATACGGTCCGATAAACCTGCATATACTGGTTCCGATCATTTCCACAACCGGGCATCCGGTCATTTTCATAGCTACCGGGTTGGCATTTATGATATTACCGTCCATATCAAAAGAAATGATGGCATCATGATTATATTTTTTGAGTGAAGTATATCGTTCCACCGATTCCTGAAGTTTGAATTCGACGAGTTTACGCTCAGTAATATCCTGCAAAGTTCCGTTTAACTGTATCGGTTGTTGATCTTCATCAAAGGTAATTAATCCTCGCAGATGAAGGTACTTTTCTTTACCATCAGAGCCCAGATGTCGATATTCAAAATCAAGCGGTTGACCCGTTTTCACCCATTCAATACATGCCTTCAATCGCTGCCCCTCTGTCGGTTCCATGAATGAATAGATATCGCTGGCCTTATACAGCTTGTTTTGATCTAAGCCAAAAATCTCGAATATCTGATCAGACAAGGAAACATGGCCACTCAGCATGTTCCACTCCCAACTGCCGATCATGGCTATCCGTTCAGCTTCTGCACTAATTTCCTCATGTTTCTTTCTCTCCGATATATCTCGACCAATGGCAAGGATTTGTTGTTCTTGCCCAGGCTCCCCGATAACCTTATAGGTGGTTTCAAACCAAAGACGATGTCCATCTTTATGATGAACCTGCATATTCAACATATGACCTGTGCTCAAATCGATCTGGGAGACACGTTCCAGGTCCTGCGGGTGAAAAATAGCGGTATTGTTATTGCCCACCACTTCTTCTGGCGTATAACCAAGCAGATTATAAATGGAAGGAGAACAATAGCGGCAAATACCGTCAAAAGTTGCAATATAGATGATTTCCTGTGCATTATCGGAAATAAGTTTGAACATTTCTTCCGTTTGAAGCAGCTTTAGTTCGGTTGTTTTATGTTCCGTAATATCTACAACGTGGCAGATAAAATACAACGGTTCACCGCTGACCTCGTTCCGAGCCAATGATACATGCATTGATATCCATAAAATATCTCCATTTTTCTGAATATAACGCTTTTCGTACCTGTACTCTTGCGATTTGCCTTCACACAGTGCGCTTTCGTACTTCAGATCCTGTGCAAAATCATCGTGATGGGTGATCTCCTGGTAATGAAGATGGATTAATTCTTGAGCTGTATAACCCAGCATACTGCAAAAAGCAGGATTCACTTTCATCCACTGTCCTGTTGGAGCAACAAGTGCAATCCCAATAGGTGCTTGATTATAAATCTGCTCAAACAATTCGTGATGATCGACCTTTTGAACCTGCATCTTAAGCTCTCCTTTTGGTGTATAAACACAATATTTGCTTAATACCCGATTTTTCAATTGTTGAAACATATCATTTCCTAAAAGTTTGTGTCAATAAGCAAAACAAGGCCTGGATTCTATTTGTATTCGAATCCAGGCAACTTTGTATTATTTCATATTTAACCATGCTGAACATGGGAATGGGATTAGTCAGGGAAGATTTTAACGCTCCCGTCCAATGATGTAATCCAACAAATGTCTCAGAAAAGAAATCGGCTTTGGCATTTCGTTGAGCGCCTCGGTAGCCAGACAATAGTGCTCCCACATCTCTTTCTTCGCGCCATCCTCGCCCAGAATGGATACAAAGGTTGAGCTGTTGTTCCGCGCATCCTGTCCTGCCGGCTTACCGAGTACCTGATAATCCCCTTCCAGATCCAGCAGGTCATCCTTAATTTGAAAGGCGATACCTGCATGATACGCAAACTTCTTTAAGGAGGCAATCTCCAGTTCCTTCACCTGAGCCAGAATAGCTGGCATCACAAGTGCAGCCTCGAAAGCAATACCCGTTTTGTAGAAACAGATCATGTTCAATTGTTCCAAAGTGAGCGTTTTTCCTTTGGCATTCAGATCCATCGCCTGCCCCATACACATATCCTCTGCTTTTTCAGCGGAATATTGAATCAGGGTAAGCACGGTTGCGGCATCAAACTGATTAAGGGAAGATTGCTCGCCAATGGCCTTCTGGATGAGAAATAATCCTGTCAACTCCGCTGTTGCGCTGTTATGCACCTGATGTAAGGTCGAACGGCCTCGGCGGGTCGAAGCATTATCCTGGGTCGGCAGATCATCAAAGATCAGTGAAGCTGTATGCATGTATTCCAGTGATCTCAGAAGAGGAATGATAGACGATTCATGTAGTCCATATTCACGTACACCCATCACCCAGGTTAGGATCGGCCTTAGCCGTTTTCCATCTCCTTGCAAACTGTAATTCGCTGCATCAATAAGCGTGCCTTTCATCTCCGGAAGTCCACCCGGTTTGGATATCTGTAATTCAATATTGATCTGTTCACGAACCGTACGAATCGTATCCAGAAAATCCTGTTTTTCACGCTTGTCATTCTGCAATTGGAGGATAACTTGATCCCGCAGCAATTTATCCAAGAAATCCACATCATCGGCTTTTCGCACCATTTGCTGAATGAGGCGATTGAATTCCGGTTGTCCGGAGGCAAAGATGTTCATCACTTCATAGTATTGTTCTTGACCCAAACGTTCTCTACAACGCTTTAAACCATTAATAGCCCGATCCAATATGACCTCCCGGGTCTTCGCATCCAAATGGTACACCTCATGAATCAGATAAGAGATAACCGCCCAGTATAGCTCATACGGATTGATCAGATCAGGCCGCAGGTCACGATACTTCAGATAGTAGGTATACGGGGTCACTGCCCCTTCCTCCATATCGTCAAACATATCAGCGAAATCGTCCGCGAGCTGATTATATATGCCATAGTAGAATGTCCGCAGATCAAAACCTTCATCCACAGATGCACTGAGCACAGAGCGAACAATGAGTCTGGAGGATGAGGATTTAATAATAATCGGAATATAAAGTTCTTCATTGGAATAATTCGCGTTGGACAGTTTCTTGGCCCGATCTATTTCCTGAGACTGAAAGAATACATAAGATTGCTCGAAGAACGTGCGCTGCATCTCAGGGCGCTGGTAGTCCTTGATGTACTCAAACGCATCACGCAGCTCACCATGAACATATTGAATGACTTGAAGATTCGCTCCCTTCCATTCGCCGATATCCGGCACGATCCCTGTGAGAAGCGCATTCCGGATCAAGAGAGAATACTGTTCCTTCTCTTGCGCAGTCAACGCCTGCGAATCCAGCAGGTCATCAATAAATGGATAGGTCAGTCCGTAAGAATAACCAAGCCGAATCGCAGCATCCAGCCTCTCGGAACGTTCTGCCTGGGGAGTCTCATCATTCATATCATCGTTCACATGCAGAACAACGCCAAGAATGATCTTGAGCAGTTTGCGCTGCGCCTGTTCTGCATCCAGTTCTTTGGGGATATTGGAAGCGACATTTTTTAATTTGCTGATGATCCAGATAACAGCTTTTTCCACGTTCTCCTTCTGAGCCCATCGATACAAGGCGGCCAGACTAATATAATCCGGACTTCCCTTGTGATGGGTTGTATTTGAACGTATAAAATACGCTTTGGTAGCCTGAGCGACACGCTGAATGCGTGCCTGGGTATCCGAGGAATCCAGTGCTTTGCCCAGATCTCGCATATAAATGTAAGAAATACTGCGATCCAGGTAATCATCCAGTTTGCCTGTAACATTAAGCCAATGGATATATCTATGAGCATCCCGGGAATCCGGTTTTCTTTGACTTGGTGATAAAAAAGATAACCAGGAAAACGGTTGGATATGTTTCTTTTGCCACAAGTGAATATCTTGTGTAAGTGCAGTGGTATACGTGTTATTCAGAAGTTGTTCTTGAAGAGAAGTAAAATACTGAGCCGCCTTCTGCTCAGCCAGCCGATATCCTGCATCAGCCTGATCTGTGAGTACGTTATTCATAAGATGGATACCTCAACTTCTCATAATGTTAAACATGTATCCATGAAAGGAGTTTGAGGGTGCTCCATGGACGAAAACTGATGTGAATTCATGCAACAACAAATTCGCCAGCTCATGTTCATACCCTTTATACGGCATTCCATCCGTTTGGTTACGAAATCGTCATGGACGCTGCAATCCTATGTGGTTTTACAAAATCGAAGACCATACCTTCACTGCTGTAATGGCGATAAGAACCATCAGTCCATACCGAAGCAGTCTCACATTAATCATTGAACTCACTTTGGAACCGAGTGAAGCACCAAGCAGACTCCCGATAACCGTATATATGATGGGCTCAAGCGGAATGTCTCCACCCATAATCTTTCCCACCACCCCACCAATGGCGGAGATGAACACGATCGCAAGCGAAGAAGCAATGGTCGTCCGGGTAGGGATCTTAAGCACGGTGAGCATGATCGGAATCAATATAAAAGCACCACCCGCACCAACAATTCCCGAGACGATTCCCACGGCAAGAGCCGATCCTGTGGCAACATATGTGTTAAATGTCAGCTGTCGAGCCGAGCCTTCTGTTCCCTTACCGGGAATCAGCATAAGTACAATCGCGATAATGGCGAGAATGCCATAGATCAGATTGATGACTTCTCCATTCAAATGACCAGATATGAAGCCGCCAATCAGACTGCCGACAAGAATACTGGAGCCCATATAAGCCACCAGACCTTTATGAATAAGAGCTTCACTCTTCTCCCCTTTCCTTGTTCTCCTAATGTAGGCAATCACACCAGCGAGTGAAGCAAAAAACACCTGAAACATGCTGATCGACGACACCTCATGTGCCGAGAATGGTTCCAGCCCCATGAGAGAAGGAATATACAACAACAGTGGGTAATTAATTATGGCTCCACCTATACCCAACAAACCCGAGAAGAAGGAACCGATCAGACCCAGTATAAACATGATGACAAAAAGCAGAGTATCCATCGGTTTTTCTTCCTTTCTTGCGGTGTAAAACAGATGCAAAAAACAGTATACGCAGTTAAAATAATCGGCTATAATAAAAACCAAGTAAATTAATCCGAAATGAGTGATTAAGCATGTTTAACGTGTTGAAGACTCTTTTTGAAAATAAATGCCCACTATGCAACGAAAAATTACAAGTTCACAGTGATGCGTTATGCGCTACAAAAACATGCTCCCAATGTCACTATAAAGAAGAGAGCTATGGCTCTCTCGGTGTGCGTATTGTCTATGACACCACAAAATGATAAAAGACGCATGCCTGCTTATTGTATCATGATCTCTGAACTACCGGGATGACTATATAGAATTATTTTCATAATAAATACTCTTCTTATATGGATTGCAAAAAAAGGTGCAGAACGATTTTTTCGTTCTGCACCTTTTTTTATTTTTCAGAAACGGACTGCACTACCTTACTGTCCAAATCTTATTTTGTTTTGAAGCTGAGGAATCCATCATCGACTGCAATCGTTGAACCATTCACTGCACTTGCAGCATCACTGAACAAGAAGGTAACCACACTCGCAACTTTCTCCGGTTGAATGAGCTCTCCCCGCATATGTTGCGTGGCAAGTGCATCCTTCATCGCTTTGTCATCACCCAGAATCGGTGTCTCAATGAAGCCTGGCGCTACACCAACCACACGAATGCCATGTTCAGCAAGTTCCAAGGCACCGGATTTGGACATCATTACGACAGCTGCCTTGGCTGCATTGTAGTTAAAGCTTCCCACCGCAGCAATACTGCCATAGATCGAAGCTGTATTAACAATGGTACCCTGTACATTCAGTTCAACCATTTTTTTGGCGCCATAATACATGCCGTAATACACACTGTGTTGGTCAACATCGATTACTCTATGATAGGATTCCGGGTCCATCTCCAGAAATGGCTTCACGAGTCCAATACCTGCGTTGTTGAAAATACCGCTCAATGTTCCGTATTTCTCTACGGTCCAATCGATCAGAGCTTTGATCTCGTCTCCTTTGGAAACGTCCACTTTGTATGCCCCGGCTGTGCCGCCACCTGCTTCAATCTCCGATGCAAGCTTTCTCGCACCCTCTTCGTTATAGTCTGCTAAGACAATCGTTGCACCCAGATCCGAAAGCTGAAGCGCTGTTTCTTTACCAATACCACTCGCTCCGCCGGTGATAATGATTACTTTTCCATTTTGTTCAGACATAACGCAGGTCTCCTTTGATAAGAACATATTGTCATATCGTGCACACAAATCCATTACATAGTCTTGCTAGTGTGAAGCTAAATATTCATCTGACTCGGATGCAGGGTCAAATTTTTCCTTACTCATAAACCAAGCAGCCAATAGAGCAATAACGGCCGGAATGATGGCCCAGGCAAACGTATGAACGATGGATGAGGACAATGCTTCTGTAATCTTATCCAACATTGACGCAGGAATATCAGCACGAGTGTCCGGTTTTAGGACTAAGCTAGGATCACTCAGATTTACGCCACCACCCTGCTCACTACCATTACTATTTCCAAAGAAGGAGACCAATTTACTCGTAAATACGTGACTTTGTACGATACCAAATACCGTGATTCCCAACGTCATACCGAGTTCCCTATTGAAGTTAAGTGTTGAACTGGCCGAACCACGCTGTCTTGCTGAGAAACCGTGAATGGCTGCATTGCTCAATACAGAGAACGAAGACCCAATGCCCAGACCAACCAGAATCATGAAGATAGTCACCATAAATCGGGAGGAATCTGTCGTTAACGTTGTCAGCAAGGCAATACCAATAACTAGCAGCGCGAGTGTAGGTAACATGATGGAGCGGTATCTGAGCTTGGTAAGCATGGCTCCTCCACCCGCAGCTGTCACAACCGATCCAAGCATCATCGGCAGAAGAACAAGACCGGAATTGGTGGCCGATCCACCAAGTACACCCTGAATATAAATGGGGATATAGATGGAAGCTGTAATAAAGGCTGCACCACTAAATATGGCCATCAGATTGCTGGTGGAATACAGCCGGTTTTTGAACATGCTAAATGTAATAATTGGTTCTGCCACTCGGCGCTCTATGAACACAAATGCAGTCATCAGCACGGCGAACGCAGCAAACAAACCCACGATCATGCTGGAATTCCATGCGTATTCCTTGCCTCCAAGTTCAAGTGCAAACATGAGGCATACGATGGAAGCTACCAGTGTGAATGCGCCAAAATAGTCAATTTTCTGTTTGGAATGCTCCACGGATTCTTTATAGAAGAATGCAATCATGACAAAGGCGATCAGACCAAGTGGCAGGTTGATATAGAAAATCCAGGACCAATGAATGTAATCGGTCAGATAGGCTCCGAGAAGAGGTCCGAAAAT
Source organism: Paenibacillus taichungensis (assembly GCF_050994985.1). Taxonomy (NCBI): domain Bacteria; kingdom Bacillati; phylum Bacillota; class Bacilli; order Caryophanales; family Paenibacillaceae; genus Paenibacillus; species Paenibacillus taichungensis. The sequence continues at coordinate 3,075,342 of NZ_CP194720.1, forward strand.
ACTGGATAAACCAAAGACTGCACCGAATAGTCCCCCCACTTTACCCCGTTTGTCTACGGGAACGACATCAAACATAATGGTAAATGCGATCGGCATCAACGCCCCGCCGCCGATTCCCTGAATCGCACGATAAATACTGAGCTGAATGATGGAATCCGCCGTCCCGCATAATGCAGAACCAATCATAAATACAATGATTCCAAAAATGAAAAATCGCTTGCGGCCATACATATCCGATAGTTTACCGAAGATCGGCATACCCGCCATCTCTGCAACCATATAGGCAGAGGTGACCCACATTAATTTATCAAATCCACCAAGATCACCTACGATGGTACCAATTGCAGTGGCAACGATGGTGTTATCCATCGAAGCCATGAGAATGGCAAGCAGCAAGCCTGCAAGAATAACGCCTAATTTATTGCTTTTTACCATGATTATTTTTCCCCTTATCCATTCTGATTAAAGCCCTTCGGCTAATATACGCTTCAAAAATTGTCCTGTATGGGAGGCTCTGACTTCCGCCACCTGCTCTGGCGTACCTTCGGCTACCAGTTCGCCACCCGCTGCGCCACCTTCTGGGCCAATGTCAATAACCCAATCGGATTCCCGAATCAATTCCAGACTGTGCTCTACAACGACAACGGTATTCCCCGACTCAACCAGCTTATCCAGCAAAATATGGAGTTGCTTGATGTCTGACGGATGAAGGCCGGTTGTTGGCTCATCCAACAGATAGAGCGTGTGTTTTTTGGTCTTTTTACTCAGCTCTTTTGCCAGCCTGATCCGTTGGCCCTCACCACCTGACAATGTTTTGACGGATTGACCCCATTGGAGGTAACCCAGTCCAACTTCACACAACATCTCTACAAGATCGGCGATTTTGGTCTGACTCTTCAGGACAGGCAGACTTTCGGCCACTGACATATTCAGTACATCAGATATCGAGAAGCCTTCGTATTGAACCTGTAACACCTCATCCACGAACCGTCTGCCCTTGCAATCATGACAAGTTACCTCCAGATCAGGCAGGAAGTTCATGTCTACAGACAATACCCCAAGACCTTGACAGGTTTCACAGCGCCCTCCGGGTGTATTAAACGAGAAGTGCTTCGCAGTTAGCTTTCGTGCCTTGGCATCTGGCAAACCAGCGAACAGCTGACGCAGGTGCGTAAATACATCGGTGTAGGTGGCCACATTCGACCGTTGCATTCTGCCCATCGGCGTTTGGTCAAAAATAACGATATCACCTACGTGCTCCAAGCCTGTTATCTCTTTACAACCTGTTGGTATCAGACCTGACTCCATACCCTGTGCGAGGATATCAAATACAAGCGTAGATTTGCCGGACCCCGAAACACCCGTTACGGAGATCAGTGTTCCTAATGGAAAAGATACAACCGGAATATCGATGTTGCGCAAATGCGCTCCCCGAATGGCAAGATGCTGCCCCGTACCTGTTCTTCGGTTATAAGAAGGACTAGTCAAAGATTCATTTCTCAGATAAGCTCCCGTAACCGAAAGCTCACTTGCCATTAAATCCTCCAGGCTCCCTTCACCAACAACTATCCCTCCATTGACTCCAGCACCAGGTCCAATGTCGATCACATGATCGGCAGCACGCATCATCTCAATATCGTGTTCAATAACGAGGATCGTATTGCCCAGATCACGAAGCTCCTGAAGCACACGAATCAGGCCAATGGTATCTTTCGGATGAAGCCCTGTTGTCGGTTCGTCCAGAATATACAATACGCCCGTTAAACCAGAGCCTAGAAGCGATGCAAGTCGTAATCGCTGAGCTTCACCACCAGATAAAGTTACGGTCTGACGATCCATGGAGAGATAGCCAAGTCCAACATCCATAATGCGCTTCAATTTGGTGGGCAGATCATGAAGAATTGGATCAAGCAAGTGATGTGCCTCGGGTGAAATCACTTCTTGTAGTCCTACTGTCCATTCCAACACTTTACTGAATGACCAGTTGGTGACGTCGGAGATGGATGCGCCAGCTACGCTTACCGAAAGAATTTCTTTTTTCAAGCGAGCTCCCTGACATTCAGGACACTGCTGTTGATGAAAAAAACGTCCGTCTTTTTCCGTTCCGCCACCTTCTCCTTCCTTTTCCTTATAGCGTCGCCACAATCCGGGGATTACACCTTCGAACTTGGTTCCCTGGATGGGTTTGATATTAGGGTAATGCTGCTTGAATTCTTCGCTATCGACGCCGTAGTACAGCAAATCACGCTCGATTTCACCAAGGTCCTTCAATGGCCGATCCGGATCGAATCCGAATCCAAAATGCTTTCCAGCTGCAACTAGAATTCGGATCTGAATATCCCGATGCACACCATTTAACGAAGCTACACCTCCATCCCGCACACTAAGCTCAGGATTGAATACAGCCGCTTCGTTGATTGATGCCACATGACCCAGTCCACTACATATATCACAAGCACCCTCCGGTTTATTGAACGAAAAGTGTGACATACCCAGCTTCTCCAGCTCGGTATTGCAATGGGGACAAAGTATAGTCTGATGTCCCATGTATTCGTCTTCCTCAGTTAGATGACCAGCCGCTTCCCACGATGGCGAAATGGTGCCATTACAGGATGGACATATACGCTCTCCTAGTCTGGAAAAAATGAAACGAACGTAAGTGTAAATGTCTGTCACTGTTCCTACTGTTGAGCGTGGATTCCGATTAGTAATGTGCTGTCCTACGCTGATGGATGGAGAAAGACCTGTGATCGACTCCACCTTTGGTTTGCTGATCGAATCCGATGTTAATCCCATCGATTCCATGTATTGTCTCTGGCATTCTCGCTGAAGGGTATCCATTGCCAGCGTGGATTTGCCGGAGCCGGACGGACCCGTTAGAACAACCAATTTATACTTCGGAATCGAAAGTGAAATATTCTTCAGGTTGTTCTCCCGTGCACCTTTAATCATCATTGTGTCTCTCAAAATCGATCGTCCCCTTTGCAAATAAGTACAGAGTTCGTTAAAATAAGTTGAAATTAATCATACGTCAATCTAGTATCTCCAAAATTTATTATCTTGTTAATCTAATATCTCGATAATCAAGATATATGTCATCTTAAGAGGAGGGTTATCTTTTGTCAAGAGAACATGAACAACAACCTACCGAATTACAGGAGAATTTTACGTTGCGCATGCGGAGCCTGGGTACACGAACCGTTTTATATCAGCAGCATGTGGCTGCCTCTTTAGGCTTGTACAATAACGATTTCATATCCGTGGATATCCTGCGCGAGAAAGGTCCAATCACTGCAGGTGAGCTGTCAAAACTTACCGGTCTGGCCACAGGGAGTGTCACGACATTAATTGACAGGCTTGAGAAGAACGGCTTTGTTCGCCGGGAAAATGACCCCAATGACCGCCGTAAAGTCATCATTGTGCCTTTGTACGAAAACAAGGAAGAGGTCAGCAGCACGTACCTCACCCTTCACGCAGCTATGGTTAAACTGGCTTCCACTTACACTGAGGAAGAGCTGGAGCTTATTACAGGGTTTCTAAGTAAAGCAGGAAATGTACTGGATGAACAGATTGATGATCTAAGTTCCAAAATTCGTGGCAAATCATCATCTTAATATTGGAAAAAACAAAAAGGACGATATCCACAAGTGATCAACATCACTCCGGTATATCGTCCTTTTCCATGAGATGAACCTGCTAATGCTCAAGGCGTAGACTGTTTAAATCTTAATTGGCTTCGATTCCAAGACCGCTTAACGGATCTTTTAAACCATTAATATTGGTGATCAATTCAGGAATCCCTGTCTTCTCCCAGTTTTCTGCCGTAAAGCCCTGCTCTGCAAGCGTATTCTCAAATTGACCCACCACTTCGGTTAATTGATTGTTGTAACTGACCAGATTTGCATGAATGGTTTCCCCTATCACTGGTGCTGTAAGCTGAGAGAATTCGCTGGCTTCCGCCTGAATCTGATCTATTTTCTCCTGTACCTGAGTTGTTATTTCCGGGTTATTCACCGCTCCAGATGCAAGTTCTTGCAGTTCGGCTCCAGCGTTCGATACTTGCTCTATATAATCAGTAGCCCCACTAACGTAATTCAAACTTTGATTCGCTTGTTCTACAACAGAACAGGCGGATATCACAAGAATACTTGACGCAATGAGGCCTGCCATCATCAATGTGTGTTTTCTTTTCCCTTTAATCATGACTATCTCCCCTTCTTCAACTTGAAGTGTTTCTTCCAGATTTATGATAACTGCTCCGTATGCTACATTGCAAATGGGTCTGCACTCAGCGTTATTAACATGTATAATAAAAGAATCATACGGTAAAGGGATGTCATGAATATGCTTCAGGCCTTAAATGTACGCTTGAACCGCATCATGCCACTGATTACCCCAATCAGCATTATTATTGGCGTTCTTTGCGGGAGTCTTCTTTCTTCTTATACCTTTTTGTCACCATGGCTCTTTGCGTTCATGACGTTTGCCGGAAGCATCAGTCTCGGGATACGGGATTTTGTGAACGTGCTGAAGAAGCCTTTTCCACTGTTTGTTTGTCTGTTTATTCTGCATCTGGCGATGCCTCTCATTGCTCTAGGCATGGGGCACCTGGTCTTCCCAACGGATGCCTACACGATAACGGGCCTTGTTCTTGCTGCCGTTATTCCGACAGGTGTGAGCAGTTTTATCTGGGTCAGCATCTATCGGGGCAATATCGCTCTGACGCTGTCGATTATCCTGATTGACACCATGCTTGCTCCTTTCGTGGTACCCGGTGTGTTATCCTTGCTGATTGGCACTAGCGTATCGTTGGATATTGCAGCCATGATGAGCAGTCTGTTCTGGATGATCGTTGTCCCCTCCTTGCTCGGAATGCTTTTGAATGAATGGACCAAAGGGGCCATTGTTCCGGTCTGGGGGCCCAGACTGAATCCGTTCTCCAAATTGTTCATGGCAGCGGTTGTCGCGATTAATGGTTCTGTTGTTGCTCCCTATTTGGCTGACTTTAACTGGCAGCTCGCTGGTCTAGCAGCCATCATTATTTTTCTGGCCTCATTTGGCTATGCTCTAAGCTACTTCGTTGCCCGATTACTCGGTTGGAATGAAGCCGATCAGGTTGCACTTGTGTTCAACGGAGGCATGCGCAATATTAGTGCGGGAGCGGTACTTGCCGTATCTTATTTCCCTCCACCAGTTGCCGTCCCGGTTGTACTCGGCATGGTATTCCAGCAGATGTTAGCCTCGCTTGCAGGATATCTGCTTGGGCGTCGCTCGCAGACTCTTCACAATACTGATAAGACGTCTGCAGCCTAAATGCGAATCCGCCATTGTACCGTTTTATCTTAAATATGCTCTAAACACAAACAGCAGATCAGAATATACTGATCTGCTGTTCCCGTGTCTAGAACATTGTGAACGTCTAGTCTCTACCATACACTTCCACTTCATAGAGTGAGTACCCATATTGGGTGGCTCGTTTCTCTCCCGTGAGTCGCACATATTTGCCTTTTCCGTTCACCGCAAGTTCTTCCAGACCACCTTTCCCCTCTTGCGTATGATACACTTCCTTCCAAACGGTACCATCTTCCGATACGTCAATACGATAAGCTGAAGCATAGGCTGCTTCCCAATTCAGCTTGATGCGTTTTACTTGCTTGGCCTCTCCCAGATCAATTGTAATCCACTCCGGGGTATCTCCAAATCCGGAACTCCAACGTGTCTCGGGATTGCCATCGACTGCATTATTGCCAACAAAAGGCTCTTCCGTTGAAGAAACGGTCACATTTTTGTTAAGTGCAAAATTAACGTTCGTATCCCCTCCATCTTCTCCACCTTCATTTCCTCCGTTTTCTCCGTTCCAGGGAATCCAGGAATCAGAAACTTGCGTATTTTGGGTTGGATCGACTCTTACCAGAGACTTAGGCCCAACAACAGCTTTTCCAGTGGTCCCAGATGCATTTTTGAAAGTGACCGTTACACTCTCATCTGTCGGATTCCAGATTTGTGCAGTATATGTTCCATTTTTCTTGTAGACGGTTGCACTGCTCCATCCGGTGGCCCAGATGTCTTTCGTCCGTTCACCAAGTGTTGCCGTACTATTTACGAACCAGTACGTATTAAAAACTTCATTTTTTTGCATCGATGAAGCATTCCACTTGGCAAGCACTGCAGCCGGATCACTTAGCGCCTGAATAGGCCATACAATATGCTGCCATTCTCGTTCAGGTCCACCGTTATCGGCAACAAATCCGTTATACAAGCCAGCAGCCTTCGTTTTGTCCAGACCATAACTGGTCAGATATTCACTGGTTGGCAGCCAGTGAATACCATAAATATGAACCGGTTCACCGCTGAAAAAGGTACCAAAGAAATATGAACTTCCATAGACTTGCCCTACAGAAGCGTGTTTCCATTCATCGAGCCAATTATCTTCATCATAGTTGAACCAGTATTGCTCAATTGCCTTCAGTTCAGTTGTGAATCCGTAAATCGCAGCATCTCGGAAATCCTGATCTTTGGTTAACAAGCTCCACATATACTGCCCTACCCAGCCAAAGAGGGATTCACCAGCAGCTTCCTGATTGTTGCCACTATCATTATCTGCATAGCCTCCTGCCCAGGAATGGCCCTGATAAGGATCAAAACTGCGGAAAGACGGATACAACGGATCGTTCTTGGACGGATTGCCATAATCCCGAATAAGATGATCCACCATACCACCATAATCTGCCCGGAACTGTTTATCAAAAGTAGCCAGAACCGCTGATGCAAATACATAATACCCATAAGTGAAATGATGATCTGTAATTCCATAGTTAGCACCAAACTCACTTGTCTTGTAGTACATCGTTCCCCAATCATCATTGTAATAGAGGAAATAATCAGGTTCACCTGCTGTGTACGTATACCAATCGACCAGAATCTCTTTCATGCGGGAAAGGAACAGGTCACGGTAGACGGTCTCTCCCATTTCGTTCGCTGCAAGTACACCCATGGCAAGAGGATGAAGTTTTTTGCCTTGCCAGTAAGCGTCAGCAGCCATCAGATTGTTGTCTGTCTCCGTTTTGAGCATTTCGAGATAGGCTACCATCTCTTCTCGGTTGTATTCTGCATTGGTAGGTTCTGTGAACTGGGGAACCATGCCGTAGAAATGATCCTCCACCGTAAACTGGTTTCCTTCCCGCACTTTCAACGTTCCACGAATGGACGGATATGTGAGCGAAGTAAGTGGAGAATTCGTAATTTTCCATTGATGTGGATATAGGGCCTGCAATGTGTTCGGTGAGAACCCTGGACGCTTCACTTCGGTCTCGGCTTTGAAGTTGGTCGTAACGGTAGACGTTTGCTCGTTATAGTTATAAGTAACCTCTGTGTTCGTTACAAAGGCATAAGCGTGCTCATGGAATTGATTTAGATCCGTTAAAGATGGCATTGTCGCTGCGGATAGATAACCTTTCCCGCCTCCAAGCTGGAGTTTGATCTTGGCTCCCGCTTTTTTGAATACAGTTCCTTCTGGGGCAAATATTCCGTAGTACCGTTCCTCTTTTCCCCCAGCCGGATCGCCACTTTGATTCTCCAACTGAATGCCAATATGATCCCCCGTAAAGGTATCACCATCCGATTGCAATACCGTTTCTCCATTACCATTCACGACTTTGGTAATGAGTGAAGAAAAGATTTCGGCTGTGTTAGGATTGTTGAATTCCATAAATACATATGGTGAACCCTTTACAAAGGTCGTTTTCATTTTTGCTGAAGCATCGTCACTCAAAATCGTATCTACCGCATAATCGCTGTACCCGCTCACTCGGGTTTCCATATTATTGGCATTAATATTGGTGGACATAAAATACAAATCCGGGTTGCCGTCTGCATTCACTGCACTTCCATCTCCATTAATCCATCCTTCCCCTGGGTTCAAAAGGCCGAGCCCTTGGGGGTAGAACTTGGATTTGAGTGGCAGTGTAATAATGGAATCGCTGAGCGGCTTAATAAGCAGGGATTGCCACCAGTCATTAGACGCGATAGGTGCCTGAACATTATCCGTTTTATAGGAAGGATATTTGGGCTGAGGCATACGGATGTCATTCGTCAGATAACTGCCCTTCCCTACCTGAACCGTGCTGGGACTTGGCAATTCAGGGATAGGGTAGGATGGCTTCGGCGTTCCGTCTACATAGTCGTATACTTCAAAATCAAACAGAGAGTAGCCAAAATTGGTTGCTCTTCCGATGCCTTGCATTTTGACATAGCGTCCGGATGCATACATCGAAATATCCTGTTTCCCTCCATTGCCATGCAGCTCCCGGTACACGGTAGTCCAGGCAGTGGCATCATCGGAGATTTGCAGATCAAAGGCACGTCCTGCAGCCCCTTCCCAGTTCAGAACCACTCGTCCAATGTTCCGCTTGCTGCCCAAATCCACATAGATCCATTCGTCATCCGTATGATTCGAACCCCATCGGGTAGAGGAATTCCCATCGACTGCATTCTCTGGAAGTGTTGCCCCAGGGGGCAGATAATCGGATTGTTCATAGGAAGAGACGGTAACTTGCTTACCCTGAGCCACATCCGGTCCATATGTAACAGGTGGTACACCGGTTCTACCCGTTCCGTACACTTCCAATTCAATGATCGAGTAACCATAGTTGGCGAGGGCCCTTTCTGTCCCTAATATGCGTACGTAGCGGCCGCTTCCATTAACGGTGAGCTCATCAGTCCCGCCATTGCCTGTAGCTGTATTGTAGATGTCAGTCCAGTTCACTTCATCGGTTGAAACCTGAACTTGATAAGCCTTGGCATATGCCCCCTCCCATTGGATGCGTACTTTGTCAATCGTAGCAGTGTCACCCAGATCTACATACAGCCACTGTGGATCTTTGCCCCAGGCACTCGACCATCTGGTGCCACTGGAACCGTCAACGGCGAGATTCGGCGTATTATTCCCTTCAGTTGATGAAGCATAAGCTGGTCGATTGCTAGACAATAGATAGGATGCAGGTTCAGCCTGAGCTTTGGACGGGACAAAGCCCGGAAACAAGGTGGTAAATAATGCAGCGATCAATGCAATCGCCAATCCTTTGCCAGCAAATGCTCTTCTTTTACTTCTTGATGCCATGTCTTAAAATACCCCCTTCAATGGGTGATAGGTACCGAAGTCATGATGTGGAATATGAAGATGTATCGGCTCCTTTTCATTTTAAATTGGGTACGCTTACAAAAAATACTATACCGAGCAACGATAAGTGTAACTTTGCACGGAACTACTCCTGTCTGGAAGGCGGAGACTTAACCGGAAAAACAATCGTAACTACCGTACCTGTTCCCACTTCACTACGAATACTCACGCCATAGTCCTTGCCATAATGAAGTTTGATCCTCTGGTCCACGTTGCGTATTCCGTATCCTATACCACCTGCTCCTTCGGTGAAAATTGCGTCTATAATCTCCTGTTTCATCCCAAGTCCATTATCGTGCACTTCAATGTGTACATGTTCTGCCTGCTTTTTTACCTTAATATGAATCTTGATCTCATCGTCATACCAGGCATGTTCCAGCACATTTTCGACAAACGGTTGCAGTATGAATTTAACTGTTTCCAGCCCTAAAGTTTCCGGTTCAGCTTCCAACTGATAATGAATTCGTTCTGCATATTTAATATTTTGAATATCAAGATACGTTCTAACAATGTGAAGCTCTTTCTCGACTTGAATCAGCATTTCTCCCTTGTTTAGGGTAAGACGATAAAACTTCGCCAGCGCACGAATCATCTCATGCAGCTTATCAATTTCCCCAAGCTTTGCCATGCGGCTAATCGAAGAAAACGTGTTGTATAAAAAGTGAGGATTTATTTTTGAATGCAAAATTTGCAGTTCTGCTTCCTTCTTCTCCAGCTTGCTCGTATAGACTTCATCAATCAATTGCTCTGTAGTGGAAGCCATTTCGTTAAAGGACTCCGCAATAATGGCAAACTCATCATTACCTGTGTATTGAATTCGCCGTTGTAGTTCCCCTTCTTTGAAAGCTTCAAGTGATACTACGAGTTTGGAGAGGCGGCTGGAGAACATACGTGCCATAATGAAACTGACAAGGGTCATGACAAGAATGCTGATGACACATATGATGATGGTCACGTTCCGAACTTTCTGAGAATTGTCCTTAAAGGATGCATTGGGGACCAGTGCAACGATCTGAACAGGAATATTGTGAATCGGTTTGGAGATTTTCAGATACTCACGGGATTCATTCAACTCCTCGGCAGTATAAGGCAAGGAACCGCCAGGCGAACTCGAATAGAGGAGCTGTTCATCCTGATCGAGTACAAACAGCTTCGTCCCTTCCCCTAATTGATTGAAGTCAACATCTTCAAAAATATCTTTCAACTTAACGGAAGCTCGAATAAGGCCAATGGACTGAAACGTTTCGTAATTAATGGCATGTCTTAACAAAGAGATATATCCGTATTCGGCATCGTTCTCAATTTGCTGCCATTTCATTTCGTCGTAACCGATGCGCAGATTTTGGTACCATGCCTTATCCACAATCCGGCTGGTATGCAAAATCTCATACTGTCTTTCTCCAGCGATCAGTGACTGCTCCGTTTCATTGTAGTAAAATTCACTGATGGTAGGTGCATGCAAATACAGGGAGAGCTTGATTTTGGATTTGGGCAGATTGGTAGCCGATTCAAGTCTTGGCATCACATATTGCGTTGTCACCTGATACTTCTCCCAGTCCAGATAATAGCCCGAAAGCAACGTTGATAACCCCTGGTCCTGATAGATTTCATCTGAACTGCGAATAATCTCCCCTACCCTGTATTCCACATTGCTTTGAATCTGACTCACTGCTACCTCAAGGTTATTTCGTGTATGTTCCTCCACTGAACGTGCTGAGGATATATAGGCATAACAACCAATGACTATAATCGGGATAATTACAAGTGCCAGATTGGATATAAGTAATTTATATAAAATGGGCAGGAAGCGTCGTCGATTGCTGTGTTGTATCATGCATCAACTCTGCTTTCTAAAATCGCCGGGCTTCATGCCAAAAGTTTCTCTGAACAATCGGCTGAAATAGGTGAGACTTCGATAACCAACCTGATCGGCGATCTCATAGATTTTGAGATTAGTAGTCTGCAGCAGATGCCTGGCATGTTCAAGCCGCCGGGCAGCAACATAATCACTAAAATTGACCCCCACCTTATCCTTGAACAGAAATCCAAGGTGATTCGGAGAATACGAGAAATGGGCAGCCAGATCCTTTAGAGTTACGTCTTGTGACAGACGCTGCCCAACATAATGTTCAATATCGGAGAATAACTTCCAATTGGACTTTTGCTTGCGCAAGTAGATATGTTCCGACCATTCGAACACGGTTCGTCTTAGCCAGGATTTAATATCATCCACCGTGTCGAACTGCTGAACGGTCTCAAATCCTTCCGATTTCCACTTTGCAAAGTGAGGAAAATCATCTTGTGCCTCTGCATTCAAATATCCTTCGAGCCGTGACAGGACATGAGTAGAGAAATGGTGTACTTTGGACGAATCGGAAAAGGCCCGCACATGCTCAAACAGCTCCTCCACGGCATCACAGATTGTGACGAGATCATATGTGGACATCGCTGTAAATAGCCGATCCAGCTGACTATTTACGTCTAGTACATCTCTTACAAGCGGAACATGCACCTCTCCTGGAGAGATAAGCCGATTTTTACCAAGAAACATTTTGCATCCGATTAAATTTCGCGCTTCATCAAAGGATACCGGCAGTTTGGTAACCCAATTCGTTTTTTGTCCAAAGCTGACCGTAATAGTAAAGCGGGAACGATCACGTATGTAATGGATAAGTTCGTTCAGATTCAATTCTATATCCCCAGCATCATAGGAATACATGAGTCCAATTCGGTCCGTAGACAATCGGCACCATGCCCCCCAATTTTTAGTTTCAATCCATGACGTAATTTGGCGGAAAGTCAGCTCATGCCATCGTTCATATTCTTCATCTGTGAACAAGTGCTGCATATGATCCATTTCTATAATAACGGCATGGGCCGTCTCCGTTCGTAGAGGAAGCGGATAAAGCCGGGTGAAGGACTGCAAGGTTGGCGCATCAATACTACCTTCCATGAGATGCTTCAAGAAATCCTGTTTCACAAAATCAAAATGCTCAAGTGCATCGCTCCCATTGTTTGTCTCCAATCTGGCATTCTCTTCTCTCAGAACATGAACGATTTTTTGCAGAGTTGTCTTAATTTCATCGTCATCCACCGGTTTCAGGATATAGCCATCTGCTTTCAAATGAATAGCCTGTTTCGCATAATCAAAGTCCTCATAACCGCTGATAAATATGATTTTAAGCTCCGGCTGTTTCTGAAGTGCCATTCGGGCAAGCTCCAAGCCAGACATTACGGGCATTTTAATATCGGTAACGAGAATGTCCACATCATGATTCTGAAGGTAATGCAATGCGGCAAGTGGTTTGTTCCCCATGAAAGCGATCTCAATATTAAGTTCGTCCCAGGGAATAAGTTCACGCATACCGACCAGATCGTAATTTTCGTCATCGACCAACGCTGCTTTATACATGATCGTTCGACTCCTTAATAGAGAATAAAAGGGCGTGCCTCAGCACACCCACCGTTTTGACATCTTATAGCTTGGTTCTATTATCATTTCCCCATAATTTTAAGATTCTCCTGCCATTTGGCGGTTTTCCATTTCAGCACTTTGTCATACCCAAGCTTCACAGATTCCGCCTGAGCCTCCGCCAGAATACTCTTTACTTCTTCATCATTTCCGGCGAATACAAGACGAGGAATGACCTGCTTATAATAATCTTTCAACCTTTGAAGAATAATCCCTTCTTCCGAAGTTGCAAGAGGATCCAGATTGGAGAATTCAGTCATGTTTTTGGACGTTTTAAAGGAAACGGTGGACTGGGCAACCGTTGTCCAGTCTTGTGCTTCTTCGGGCAGAAGTTCTTCCCGTTTGGCTTTGACCACGTCGACGTAACTTGTGTTACCGTACCAGTTAAACTCTCCGATCTTCATTTCGTCATATTTCTTCGGATCACGGTTAACATAGGCTTCATTCGGGATCGGAACGCCGTCTTTAACCTCATCATAGAACAATCCTTTCGGCCCAAAAAAGAGGACTTGCTGGCCTTCTTCACTGATCGCCCAGTTCATATAAGCAAAAATGGCTTCCGGATCCTTGGCATTCTTCGTAATGACATTCACGTTCCAGCCGAGCGTATTGTATCCACTCGGATACACCTTGTTTTTGTCAACGCCATCAGCATGCACCGGCCAGATGACATCATATCCCGCTTCCGGGTCGGCAGCTTGCAGATGGTTGTTAGCTTCACGCCCTATCCCTTCGACCACCGAATCAAAGGCACTGAATACAGCGACTTTACCATTTTTCAGTTTTTCCAAAATTTGATCACGTGTCTGGGTAAACGCATCTTTAGAAGTTAATCCCTCACGGAATAAACGACTTGCATACATGACGGTTTGTTCAAAAGCAGGATCTATGTAAATAGAACTTAGCTGATCCCCCTGCGGTACACCAAATACACCTCCAGAACCCGGTGAAATAAATCCACCTGTGCGATCTTCCGCTGCTCCACTATAGAGCATGCTGATCATCTGAGATTCACTGTCACGCATTTCCCCAAAATCAATCGGAACGATACTGCCGTTATACCGCTCCTTTACCTGCTTCAGATAAGCCTCAAGCTCGCTCCAGGTTTCCACCTTCGGTGATCCCAATTCCTTGTAAATTTTACGATTCACAAGATAGGCTGCATTGCCATTTCCGTTATCACCACTAATAAACCAGTTCGGAATTTGGTATAACTTACCGTCCGCACTGCGGAGCATATTTATCGTCTCTTCCCCGATTGTCTTTACAAACTCAGGATACTTCTCCAGATAAGGGTCAAGTGCTACAAGCTGACCTGCACTGACTAGTCGTTCCACGTCTTTGCCTCGGTCAAGTACTATGGCATCAGGAAGTTTTTTGGCAACAATCATGGAATTGAGTTTGGTCGCAGCCGCTCCGTTGGATTGTACAGGTTCCATCACAACACCAAGCTCGTCTGTTATCCATTTGCCATGTGGGCGTTCTTCCCATGTTGGAGCTGTGTACCAGTCATAATTGACAAATTGGGTGAAGCTGACTGGTCTTACTTTTGATTTTGCATCCGCATTTGGAGAGACGGTTTCACCTGTCTTTATCTGTTCCTTGGTGTTTACGCTTTCATTTACAGTTGGACTTGCCCCCTTCTCGCCTCCTGTACATCCACTGATCATTAGTACTGCACTTAATGCCGAAAGGTGAAGCCAGTACAGTGATTTACGTCGTTTTTGTTGTTTTTGTTCCATAGTTGCCTTGCCCCTCTCTTATACAGTTGTATGTTACACGTCTTCCTGTCCGTCAGACAAGAAGGCTTCATAACCATTTTGCGAGCAAACTACTCTTTAAGTGAGCCTACCAGAACACCTTTCACAAAATACTTTTGTAAAAATGGATAGATCATGAGAATAGGTAGCGTGGCCACCATCATCGTAGCCATCTGCAAGGATTTTACGGTAACCGTATTTTGCACCATACTTTGCGCATAACTGTTCAGATTGGTCATCAGCGAAGCCGTTGTTCCTGCGTTGATAATCTGGACCAGCAACGTTTGCAGAGGGATCAAATTTTGATTGCTGATGAATACCGCCGGGATAAACCAGTCATTCCACAAAAATACAGCAGTAAAAAGTCCTAGGGTCGCCATCACGGGGCCGGATACAGGCAGCACAATTCGAAAAAATACACCAAAATTGCTGCATCCGTCCATTTTGGCCGATTCCTCCAGCCCATCCGGAAGTTCCATAAAAAAGGTACGGAAGATGATCATGTTATACACGTTAACCATGCCATGAAGCACGAGGAATAAGAACGTATCATATAATTGAAGGTGATAGACAAGGATAAAGTACGGAATAATTCCTCCGCTGAAGAACATGGTTATTACGGCAAGAATCATGTAGGTTTTCTTGAACATAATCCCTTTTTTGGACATCGCATAAGCGAATAAAGATGTAAAAAGCAGTGCACATACCGTGCCAATTACTGTCCGAAGAATCGTGATGAGATACGCATTGTAGATATTTTTTTCTTGGAACACAACTGCATAATTCTCCAACGTAAATTGTCTTGGCCAAAAGGTGATCCCACCTGAGGAGGTATCGGAACCTACGTTCAACGACAAGACAAGGGAATTCCAGAACGGATAAAAAGTAATAAATGCCAGAATGCTCAACAGCGCATAGATCACAATTTTGAGAATACGATCTCCTGCAGACAGTTTCATAGACGATCTCCCACTCTTTCACTCGCGGTTTTACCACAAGCTTGTTTTTCCAAACTTTCTTGCCAATGTGTTCGCTACAACCAACAATGTTACACTTAATAACGATTTGAATAATCCTGCCGCGGTTGCATAGGAGAATCGTTGATTAACAATCCCCATCTGATAGACATAGGTGTCGATTACATCCGCAACGGGAAGAACGATGCCATTACTCAGGTTTTTTGTTAGTACCAGAATATCTTCATACCCTGCATTTAGAATGTTACCAATCCCCAAAATCAGAAAGATCATCATAATCGGCATAATATTCGGGATTGTAATTCGAAAGATCTGTTGGAAACGGCTCGCTCCATCGATGGAAGCAGATTCATATTGGGCGGGATCAATGCCGATAATGGCCGCTAGGTAGACAATCGAACCGAAGCCAATCTCTTTCCAGACATTTAAGGATACAAGGATTCCCCAGAAATACTCGGGTGTGGACATCCAGTTAACCGGCTCATGAATGAGATTTAGTGCGATCAGAAGCTCATTAACCGCCCCATTATCCACCGCAAGCATAGAGAATACGAGCCCAGAGATTACGATCCATGACATAAAATGAGGAACATAAGTGACTGTCTGAACGACTCGTTTGAACTTGCCTGCCACTTCATTTAACATCAGGGCCAAGATGATCGGCGCGGGAAAACCGATACACAGCTTAAGCAAACTGATGGCAAATGTATTTCGCATCACGCTCCAGAATTCCGGAGATTCAAAGAACATGCGAAAATGCATGAATCCAACCCACGGACTATTCTTCACTCCTGCAAACAAATTGTAATCCTGGAACGCAATAAAAATCCCCCACATGGGTCCATAGCTGAAGATCAGCAAGAATAACAGAGCAGGCCAGATCATAACCTGAAACTCCCACTGTCCTATAAACCTTTTCCACCCTGAAACCGATTTGGTCTGCGTAACTCCCTTTCCCAACAATTGTGGGTGGTCTGGCACATTTACTTTCTTCATTTTCCTCATCACCCACTTCGTCGCTTGATATTTCTATCGTAATCCCAATCCTCTTCATGGAATAGAACTACAACTAACGAAATGTGTACCTAATCAACGAACATGAGAAAAAACAAAATTAAAAAACGCCGACATTATTGTCGGCGTTCGAGTTGAAACTTTATCAAGCTACGTATTCATAAACCTAGTAATCTGAGAGTGAAATTCCAGCTCCAATAATAAGTACGAACACAAGAACATACACAACAATTCCGATCGCTGCCCACAGCAATGATGCTTTGGCATAATTGGCTTTCGAAGGGTTGGAATCTCCAAATGCCCAAACAAACAACATAATAATGTTTACAAGCGGAATCATCATAAGGAACAATGTGAGCATCCAACTACCGAAACTTACTGGCTGTGGTCCTGGCTTATGTACTCTTTGACTAGCAACTTCTGACATAATATTTCTTCCTCCTTTCTTCTTCATTTCAATTGCTACCTGCTAAGACAATCCACTTTTACTTTATAAAAGAAAAGTTTGCCATTAATAAAAATACCTGAATTCTCATGAATTTACAATGTAATATTTACCATATTGGTTTTGCCCTTCATAGAATGATGATTGTAACGACATGAGCAGATCCCTTCTTCCCTAGTAACGGATATGTTTAGTAACGATGTCATCCAAATACCGAAGCAAAACGGTTTGAATTTAAAATACCCCTCTGTTCAACAAAAATAAATTCATCTTCTCAGATGCTCATACTCTTGTCTACTAAAAGGGGTTACCTGTCAGTGATATTCTATTACTTCTATTCCTATTTACACTAACTATTTATTTCGGCTGAATATATCCTTCAGCTTTGAGCAATTCAGCGATCAATACAGCACCGCCTGCTGCTCCGCGCAGTGTGTTGTGAGACAGTCCTACAAACTTGTAATCATACAAGGAGTCCTCACGCAGTCTGCCCGTTGAAACGCCCATACCGCGCTCGATATCACGATCCAGCTTCGTCTGTGGTCTGTTCTCTTCTTCGAAGTACGTAATGAACTGTTTTGGTGCACTTGGCAGAGACAGCTCCTGTGGGCGACCTTTGAACTGCAACCAACGCTCCAGAATTTCGTCTTTGCTTGGTTTTTTCTCGAAGTTCACAAACACGGTTGCCAGATGCCCATCCGTTACCGGTACACGAATACATTGTGTTGTAATTAATGGGGAGGACGCTTTTACAATCTCATTATTTTGAATGCTTCCCCAGATCCGCAGTGGTTCCTGCTCACTCTTCTCTTCTTCTCCACCGATGTATGGAATGACATTATCGAGCATATCTGGCCAGTCCGTAAAGTTTTTACCTGCTCCAGAGATGGCTTGGTATGTGGAAGCCACCACTTGAGTTGGATTGAACTCGCGCAACGCGTGGAGTGCAGGCACATAGCTCTGAATCGAGCAGTTGGGTTTAACTGCGATGAATCCGGTTTTGGTTCCGAGACGTTTGCGTTGAGCTTCAATCACGTCCAGATGTCCCGGGTTAATTTCCGGAATGACCATGGGTACATCCGCTGTCCAGCGGTGAGCCGAGTTGTTGGAAACAACCGGAGTTCCCGTTTTGGCATAAGCCTCTTCGAGCGCTTGAATTTCATTCTTTTTCATATCTACAGCACAGAATATAAAATCAACCTGACTCGCAAAAGCTTCAACTTGGGAAGCGTCCTGCACAACAATGTTTTTCACTGCTTCCGGAATCGGAGCAGCGAGCTTCCATCTGCCTTGTACGGATTCTTCGTATGTTTTGCCTGCCGAGTTAGCACTTGCTGAAATAGCCGTTACTTCAAACCATGGGTGTTCATTGAGCAGATCCACAAAACGCTGACCTACCATCCCCGTTCCTCCGACGATACCGACTTTCAATTTTGCTGACATAAAATCATCATTTCCTTTCGGTGTGAGTTTCCTCTTATTAAACACTATTCAGGCGTTTCCAAAGCGTGTAGCCAACATCCCGGAAAAACCAAAAAATCCCATCCCCAAGACAAAAGTCTCAGGGACGAGATTGTTACACTCGTGGTACCACCCAGATTCGCCAATATGTCGCCATACCAGCCTCTTCGAGTTATTAAGGATAACTGCATTCAATTATGCCGTAATCCGCATATACTCTCGCTCTGTAACAGGAGCTCCTGTCACACCATCCCTCAATCCTGAAAGTTCCGATGTGCTGCTCTGAGTCTTTATTCAACAAAAAATTCTTTACCCCTTTTCAGCTGCCGGAGCTCTCTGTGAAAGAAACCTTTTATCTACTCATCTCTTCATCGCATTTGATATTGCGATTATAATATCAAAATTACCATCGTGAAGTAAACACATTTTTTTAGATCATGGAATTTATACGTTCTCAGCGGAGCTGAATGATTCAATTATCGCAAGAAAAACTTCAACTAAATGCGGTCTGTCTTCTGTGAAAGTACGTCGATAGACGTTTTTCTTATAAATTGCTGCAAATGGCTATTTTTTTACTGCTTTTTGGCAACAATCGCATACGTTCCCAGTGGACTCCCAGGCCCCGTCGCATGATGTGTCCGAAGTAATTTCAGTTCGGAAAGTAGAAGTGTTTTTACTTTGTCCGGGATCGGAAGCATTTGCAGTTCCACAGGCGCTTCTGCCAGTGTCATTTCGGTTTCCCAACGACCGTCCTGCAGTTCGGGAGAATGGATTGAAATCTCTTCCTTAATGGTCCACCCCGCCGCAGAGACAAGCTCTTGGATATCCTCCGGTGTAAAGAGCGTGCGCACATTGGAAAAGCTGTTCTCCTTGTAACATTCGATCTGGGACTGAATCAGAACGGATAACCAATGTGAGAGCTGGCTCACATCTGTAACTCGTGTATCCCATTCGGCGAAACATAGCTGATGTCCCCACGACCTAACCTTGCTAAGAATCTGGGCGAGTTCGTCAAACGATTTCAGGTACCATGAACAATGGGAAAGTACGATCACATCAAACTCATTCTCGGCGAATTGAGCCTGATCACTTAGGATGTCAAACTCATAATCCATTCGAATTCGGTCACCCAGCGGAGATTTCAGCAGCTTGGCTGCCGCTTCACCTACGGTCAGTGGTGCACCATAATCCTCTGGTGCAATATCTACACCATGAACGTACCCATGCTCCCCCACCAGATGTGCAAGCACGGCCGTTGTATCTCCCTGACCACAACCGATTTCCAGAACGCGGCTGCCTTCCTTGATTCCCCAAAAGAGTCCCAGTTTCAACCGATGCTCGGTCTGAATGTATTGAATGGCGGCGTTGTCCTCCACGTCCATATACTGAATAAGATCCCTGATGATAGTCTGACTCATGATTCCTCACTCCTCAAAGAGCAACTTGAACTTCTTGCTCATTGTAGCGTGACAGGCACCATTGTACAATGCTGGAGTCTATGACAGGACCATAGCACGAAGGAGCCCCTCCTAAAAGCAGATCTAAACCTCTGCTACATATCTCCCTAGGCCCACTGCGTTGCAAGCTTCTGAAGATATGGTGTCAGCATGGGCTGTAGTTCCTTACGCATCAGTCCGATCTCCAAGATCGCCTGAATATATCCGAACTGATCACCAATATCGTAGCGGCGTCCTTCCAGTTCAAGGGCCAGCAGCTCTTCCACCTGGCTTACTTCTTTTAGCGCATCCGTTAGCTGATATTCTCCTCCAGCACCTCTCTCGATTCGATCCAGAATGGGAAAGATGGAAGGTTTCAGAATGTAACGTCCCATCACAGCTGTTCGAGAAGGCGCTTCTGCAATGGAAGGTTTTTCTACCAGATTGGTGATCAGGTGAACCCGATCATCTGCCCCTTGTGAATCGATAATCCCGTATTTACTCACGTCAGCAGGTTGCACCTGCCGCACGCCAACAATCTGGCTGCCTGTTTTTTCATATAAATGAATCATCTGTGCAAGTGCTGGTGGATCTGACACCATAATATCATCTCCAAGCAGTACGGCGAATGGATCATCTCCCACAAACTGACGAGCACATCCAATCGCATGGCCCAATCCAAGCGGCTCTTTTTGCCGGATAAAATGAATACTTGCCATTTCGCTGATCGCTTGTACCTCTTCCAGTAGTGCTTGCTTGCCCTTGGCGTACAGGGAATGCTCCAATTCAACCGATTTGTCAAAATGATCTTCGATCGATTTTTTATTGCGTCCGGTTACGATGATGATATTTTCAATGCCCGATTGTACTGCTTCTTCCACAATGTATTGAATCGCCGGTTTGTCCACTATTGGCAGCATTTCTTTGGGTTGTGCTTTGGTTGCCGGCAAAAATCGGGTGCCTAGCCCCGCTGCCGGAATGACTGCTTTTTTAATTCTCATATCATGAAGTACTCCTTTCATTAGCATCAGATGAAGGGTCAGATCCTTGAATGGGCTCTGCCCGGAACACCCAATACCGACTGGCGATATAATTTATAACCATGCCCGAGAGAGTTGCCAGTATTTTACTCATTACAACGCTCCAACCTAATATGCTATTGCAGATGTACAAAATCAGAGAAGATAACGCAAGAACCACCAGATTGGTGATTACAAAACGCATGATTTCATTTTTTTTGCCCTGTCTTCCCGCATCCTGGAAGGTCCATCTGCCGTTCCACCAGTAACTATTCACGACCCCACAGCTATACGAGATCACCTGGCCAATTAGAGCAGGTGCGCCAGCGGCAGCGAGCAACGTGAATACCAATGCATCCACTGCAGTATTCAGGACACCCACAATTCCGAACTTAAATATAGTGACCAACCGATTAGTCATGATGAGCAACTCTGCCCGATAACCGTGACTGACTTGACTGACTCTCCACCTGATACACATCTCTTACGATATAGAGCGGACGCGCCTTCGTCTCATCATAGATTCGGCCGACATACTCGCCAAGAATGCCCAGCATGATCAATATGAAGCCGTTAAAAATCAGCATGATGCTGACCATCGAAGGCCATCCTTTGATCGTAGAATCTGTAAATATCGCTGAAGCAATGACACTAAGCATATAGATGAAGCCGCCGATGGATAGAATAGCTCCTACGTAACCTGCAAGCTTGAGCGGTTTGTGTGAGAATGAGGTAATTCCGTCCAAACTCAGCTTCAACATACGTTTCAGCGGGTATTTTGTCTCCCCTGCCAAGCGCTCATCCCGTTCATATTCAATGGCCGTCTGACGGAACCCCACCCAACTGACCAGTCCGCGAACAAATCGATTTTTTTCCGGAAGACGTTTCATCTCATCACACACCTTGCGATCAATCAGTCGGAAATCCCCCGTATCCACTGGAATTTCCGTATCCGTCGACGCACGCAGTACGCGATAGAACATGCTTGCCGACCATTTCTTGAAGCGTGTCTCCCCGCTTCGTCTGGTTCGACGGGCATAGACAACCTCATAGCCCTCTTTCCACTTGGCGATCATGTCCAATATCAGCTCGGGAGGGTCCTGAAGATCCGCATCAATAATGACGACGGCATCGCCTGCTGCATAATCCATCCCTGCCGTAATTGCGATCTGGTGACCGAAGTTGCGCGCAAAATCTATCAGCTTCACACTTTCGTCCCAACGGGCGTAGTCACGGATCATCTGTGCACTTTGGTCCACGCTACCGTCGTTGACAAAGAGAAGCTCGTAACTCTCTCCTGTACTGCCCATGACTTTTTTGAGACGCCGATAGGTCTCCTCAATCACCGCTTCTTCGTTATACATCGGAATGATAATGCTATAACGGCACTTTTGAGCCATGTTCGTTCCCTCCCTTATACCATTCGATCACGCTTATAATTTCACTTCATATAGAGTGGATTGACCGCCGAAACCTGAACCGCTGTCCGTACCCGTCTTCCACTCTGACGTTGAAATTTCGATACCATGCTCCTTGATCCAGTCGCCAATATCAGAACTGCCACCTCGGCCGCCCATGCCACCTACCATGAAGTATTTCACTTGCCCACTCTTCACGAGTTGTTCCAATTTTTCCGTGCTATACACCGGATCTGAACCCGAGAACCCGCCAAGCGTAATGACTGCTTCATTTTCATCGATGATATATGGAGCTGCCTGGTTATAGTCCGTCGTTGCAAAGAGATAGGTTTCACCTGTGTTATGCTCTCTCAGATAATTCAGTGTTGTGGTGTCCACTTCTTCGTTGCGGTTTCCCGCGCCACCTCGACCACCTGTCGTCGGCATGCCTCCGCCGCCATTCATGTTTCCGCCTGAATTCGGAGGTGTTCCCATGCCCGCATTGTTTGGGTCAGCTTCATCGGACGATGGGAAAGCCTGATCGGTGTCGGTGTCATTTGATGTATTTGGCTGAGCCATACCCATACCGCCACCATTGCGATCACCTTGTCTATCTCCCATTGCCATGCCCATTCCACCGAACATTCCATTGGAACCTGTAGGCCCGGCGGCAGGGATCATGCTGTTGCCTCCATACGTGATAGGTGTGAATGCCCAATAGGTCGGACCGATCAGCATGACCATGAAGCCTGCAATTATCAAACCCTGTTTCCATGGATGTGAACGATTAAGCATCACAATCAGGATAATCGTGATCAGAATGCCTGCAATTAATTCACTTATAGACCAACCTGCCCCGATAGTTTCGTTATACACCTGCATGATATACCAGCCGAAGGTGGTCGTAAGCAGCACAGATAACGGAAGCAGCCAGGCTTGCCAGCCATTGCGTTCACGATATGCCGTCCACATGGCTGCAAATCCTGCTCCGGTTAATGCAGCTACTGGAGGGGCGAGCATAATCAGATAATATTGATGGAAGAAGCCTGCCACACTAAAGAAAGCAGCTACCGGAAGCAGCCAGACCAGCCAGAACAAAGCTTCCTTGTGCTTATCTGTTATATTTCTCCGTCTTAATCCTGCAAAAATCGCGATGCAGCCAAGTAATACCATCGGCAAAAGCCAACTGGCCTGGCCGGACAGTTCGGTCTGGAATAAGCGCAGAGGACCTTTTTCCCCCGTACCAAACATGCCACCCATGCCTCCACCGCCGCCATTACTGCCTCCGAAATTCCTTCCATTAGGCATCTCGCCACCGTTTGGCATCTGACCGCCCGGGAAAGTCATTCCGTTCATGCCACCCATTTCACCATTTCCCGGTGCATTGCCTGTTGGAGCCGAGCCGCTGCCCGACTGATCGGATGCTGATGTCTGGGAAGTTGCGTTGCCACGGACCTTGCCTTCATCAGAGGCGTTTGGCATGCCTGCATTCGCTGATCTGTTCTGTTGCCCTGTGAGACGGGATAAGCCGTTATATCCAAAAGCCAGCTCCAGCACTGAATTGGTTTCACTGCTGCCGATATAAGGCCGTTCATCTGTAGGTATTGAATCCACGGTAACTGCCCAGGATAAAGAAACGACTGCCAGCACCGCCGTACTTCCGATCAGCAGGATGATTTTTCTTCTCCACTTTGCATTGAATGCAAGCAGATAGAACAAGTAGAAAGCCGGAAGAATCATATAGGCTTGCAGCATTTTCATATTAAAAGCAAGCCCAATGAGTGCAAAGGCAACCAGGATACGCCACGTACTGCCTTGCTTGCTTCCCTTGAACAAAAACCATGAACCCAGCAGCAATGTGAATACCAGCATGCTGTCAATATTGTTGGTACGGCTGACCGCTGCCACAACAGGAACAGTCGCCATCGCAAGTGCCGAGATTCGCGCTGCGGCAAGACCAAATGTAGGCTTGACCATGAAATATATCAGCAGCACCGAACCGATCCCCGCTAACGCTTGCGGTAAAATAACACTCCATCCATGCAATCCAAAAACGTAAGCAAAAGCGGTTTGAATCCAGAAGACAACCGGTGGTTTGTCTACGGTTACGGAACCAGCCGAGTCAAGCGATGCATAGAAAAAGTTATGGAAATTCCTCAGCATGCTCCCGACGGCGGTCGTATAATAGGAATTGGCATATTGGTCGTTCCAGATGCCATACCCGTTCAGAAATGCCGCCAGTAAAACAATCGGCAGAAGGACAAGGTCAATCCTTCGTTTGGCGTTATTCAATCTCAATCACTCCTTCAAGTTCTTCATGTCTACTATTGTGACAGGCCAAAGTAAAACTGGGATGAGTGCCCGCTGAATGTTGCCTGAGGATAACTTGCAAATTTTTCAGCTAATTTTCAGTTTGGCGAGCGATAATACAGCATATAGACCTCTAGAATTGAGGATATGTAATTGATGGATTTAACGGGAGGGAACGCCTGCTTATGAAGCTAAGTACTGGCATTAAAATACTATTGGCCGATGATGAACCACATATTTTGCAATTTCTGGAGCTAGGACTAAGCAACGAAGGATTTGACGTACGTACGGCCCCGGATGGAGCCGCTGCGCTTGAATTAGCACTAGACTTTCGTCCACATATGGCCATTCTGGATGTCATGATGCCCGAGATGGATGGGTTTGAGGTTGTTGAGCGTCTGCGCAAGAGCGGGGCCCAGGTCGGGGTGATCATGCTGACAGCCAAAGATGAAGTCGAGAATCGGGTAAAAGGCCTATGGCTTGGTGCTGACGATTATATGATTAAGCCTTTTGCGTTCGATGAACTGCTTGCACGGATTCAGGCAAGGCTGCGTAACCAGTTTCCTTTATTAATAGGGGCAGTGACTCATGGCCCATACCGAATTGATGATCAACGCAAAGAGATTACCTATCACGATCAGATTCTGGAGTTATCTCCAACCGAATATGAACTATTAAAATTCATCGTTCTCAATCATGGTATTGTCCTGAGTAAAGCGACCATTCTGAACCGCGTGTGGGGATACGATTTTGGTGGAGAAGAGAATATTGTGGAGGTGTACGTCCGCTCCTTGCGTGACAAACTGGGGGATAAAGAACATAAGCTCATTCGTACACTTCGAGGTGTCGGATACAGGGTGGATCTCTGATGGTCTCTCTATTAAAGAAAGATAAACATCTTTGGACTTGGCTTCATCAATGGATATCGCCACGTTCGCTCCGTTCTCAATTACTCGCACGCTCCTTGTTCATTCTGGCTGCTCTGCTATTGTTAATTGGCATTCTTCAATTCTGGATTATGGAAAGCTTTCTGTATCGCAACCAGGCGAAAACCATGGAAGAGCAGCTCATGTCTATGCCTCCTGTGTGGCTCGGATCGTCTTCACGAAGTGGTGCGACAAATAATCCTTTTGGCGGGCAATCCGGATCAGATCCAAGAGGATCAGGCAATCGTTTCTTATACATTCCTGATCGTTCACTGGCTTTATTTGATAATCAAAGTGGCTTTGAGGATATTTTTGGTGAAGACGGTCTGACCGCTCCTCGCTTGACGTCAGTTGAATATCAGAACATTACAGATCGGATCAACGATAAACAACATGTTCCGTACCGGATTGTAACGGATAATAAAGGCAATGAGCAGCTAATTGTCTTCTCTTCACCTGGACCGCGTAATCGCGGCTTACCCATGGTACAGATGGGTACGGCTACGAAACCGCTAAAAGATCTGATCGTGAAACAGCTTCTGATCTTCTTGATGTTATCCCTGCTGGCTATGGTGGCTGGACTCGTTCTATACGCCAAAGCACTTCGCCGGACGTTAATTCCATTGTCCAGTATGGTAGATACTGTGCAACGAATCGATGCAGGCAGCTTGGCTGAACGTCTTCCTTCTGTCCAGGGACAACAGGAAGTGGATCAGCTGGCGCTTTCATTTAACGGCATGCTTGAGAGGCTTGAAGACTCGTTTGAAGCAGAACGGGAGTCAAAAGAACAGATGCAGCGTTTTCTGTCTGATGCTTCCCATGAACTGCGTACCCCTCTTACCTCCATTCACGGATTCATTGAGGTGCTCAAGCGCGGCGCAGCTTCCAACAGCGAACAATTATATAGTGCTTTGAACAGCATGTATGGTGAATCGATGCGGATTAACAAACTTGTAGAGGACCTGCTGATGCTGACGAAGCTGGATCAGGCCCCTCAGCAAGAGCAGGAAGTCATTCAACTTGACAGTCTGCTGCTTGAAATGCAGCCACAGCTGATCATGATGGCTCAGGAAAGACAGGTTCATCTCGACCTGACCGCTGAAGTACATGTAATGGCCGATGCTCACAAATTGAAACAGGTTGTACTTAATCTGTTCCACAATGCAGTTCAGCACACCGATTCAGATCGAGGAGCCATCAGCATTACTTTATATGCCGCTCAGCATAAAGCTGAGTTAACCGTCAAAGATAACGGCTCTGGGATTGAACCGGAACATCTCCCTCATATCTTTGAACGCTTCTATCGCACAAGCTCTTCCCGTTCAAGAAAACAAGGGGGCGCGGGCCTAGGCCTTGCCATTACCCGTTCGATTGTGGAATCGTATGGCGGGAAAATCACAGTGCGCAGCCAATTAGGTGTAGGAACGGAATTTACGATTTTGCTGCCTTTGGTCAAGTGAAGGCTACGCAGATTGAGGCTCGCAAGATACAGCTTTTTCGTTGTATTGCGGCTCTTATCATATGACAAATACCCCTATCATTTCTGCAGAGAAATGATAGGGGTATTTGTTTAGTATCGAATTGGTTTATTTGTACAAGGTCAATCTGTATCGGAAGTTATCGTTGGTCTGCGAGCCATTCGTCAAGTTCAGCAATCCATTGATGCTGCTCATCCGCAAGTAATGTTTCCCATCCTAGCTCAGCAGCAGGCTTCAAATTTTTAGCCTGATCATCCACATATATAATACGTACATCCCTGGCTAGATGAGATTGTACAAGTTCATATATTTCTATATTGGGCTTGCAATATCCGACCTGATTGGAAATGGTAATGCTCTTGCAATACGGTTGGACCAACGGCAAAATGGGTTGAATCCATTCTTGACAATGATTACTTAAGAGATGAAGTTCTGCCTGCTCGCTCCATCGTTCAAGACGATGCATGGCAGGTAACAACTCTGTTGTTTTTTCAAGCAATTCATAAGCATACATCTTATCCATATTGGGATATTGGGTTTGCATCCAGATCCAGAACTGTTCCTCTGTCATGCTTCCTGTCCACAAGTCCTTGCGTATACCACTCAATTGCTCGATTAATACAGGAAAAGGAGTACCTGCATAGCTTGCAAGCTCCTGCCAGAATGAAGAGGAAAGATTGGTGATCAGCACACCGGCCAGATCTAAAACAAGTTGGGGTTTGGAATCCATGGTATCACTCCTGTGCAGTCATCTTGAGCCAATTACAGTAGGGTTATTGTTGGTACTTCAACAATTGGTAATGGTTGTAAGGTTCATTTTCGATTTCAATCATATTCAGATATTCAAAATTGCATTTCTGTATTACCTTGTTGGATGCCTGATTCGTTAATAAAGCAATGGCATTCAATATTTCAACGTTTGTATTTTCAAATAAATACTGTGTTATTCCTTTTACTGCCTGCGTTGTATAGCCACGGTTCCGGAAGTGTTTCGAAATGCCGTACATAATCTCCCGATTGGGCGCTGGCAGTTCATCCTTGATCCCCGAACAGCACCATCCAATAAACTCATCATTTTCTTTGAGCACGATAGCCAACCGTAAATAGAGGTCTCTGATGTCTCCTCCCGCCAAAACAGCTTGTTTAAAATTCTGATTCTCAGGGATTTCGTATTGAGTCAGCCAAAGTACTCTCTCTTCAACCGCAGCATTCCATCCTGGCAAAAATTCGTATACCTCAGGTTGCCAGGTGATTTCCTGCAATTTCTCCAAATCCTCAAGTCGATACTCGCGCAAATATATATCTTTGCAATCAATGATTAATTCATCACTTTGGTTGGTTTGTTTCATAATTTGTTTCATAATGCCTCCTGGTGTACATCTTATCTACCCTTTTGCGTTTCACTTTAAAGCTCGATAACCAAAAATCAATTCAGATTAAAAGCTTGTATTACGTTGTTCTCTTCATCAAGAGCATACACATTCGTGAACGTTGTCATTAACATCATTTTGTCTTCACTCTGGTAAGCTTCCGGCATTCTCATCATAAACGTATTATTGCTTGACTCAACCTCCTGAGTCTCACCGTTTGTGTATTCAATCTTAAACTTGTGTACAGGCATATCGGAATATAAAGCGCCCCATATAAAATTTCCTTTGTTGTTCTTCGGTTCCGCTTGTACCAAAAAGGCGGGCCCCACATCTGAACTCGCTGTCCAACCTGATTCACTATCCGTATCATAGTGATATCTCCCATTCTTATGTTCATAAGCAGCGAAAACATATTGTGTTTGGTCCAGTGACAAAACCAGTTCATTTTGCTGATCTACATTAACCACTTGAAGGGGGTATTTCCAAGTAGACTGAACAGCCTTCTCTAACGTTTTATATCCAAAAATATCATTCCAGAAGAATGCAGTAACACTAACCAATACACATACAATAAAGCACGAACCTATCCATAACAGCTTCCTCATATTTCACCCCTTGCACATTGTCAGTTACCAAACTAACATTGGCAGATCATAAACATCGGGCCGCTCTGATTTAAAATGAGACTCACTCAAGTCCTTCCTTATCCATAAACTCGTCTTTGGTTAACCCAAACAGGATCAGATCCTGATATTTCCCATCGGTATAAATCACCTGACGACGCACGCCCTCCTGCACACATCCAAGCTTTCTCATCATGGCTGCAGAAGGCTCATTTCCTTCCAGAACATAATCATTGAATTTATTAAGCCTGCGCTCGAAAAAGGCATATTTGAGCAAAATTCGAATGGCTCTCGTCCCGTATCCTTTTCCGCGATGGTCCCTGTCGATTTGAATTCCAATGCTAAAGGTACCATTCCGCTCATCGATGCTGTTCAGGTTCACGCCCCCAACATTCTCACCATCCATATTTTCAATCGTGAACATGATTCGTCCTCTTTCTAGAGAGAAATCAGAAAAGTCTTCCGTAAATTTCTTCGCCTCAGCATTCGTAGGTGGCAGCTCTACTGCACATTCCAGTAAACGACGAGCAGGTGTATCAAACCGGTTATAATAATGATCCTCCCAATCTTCCTCACGCAAAGCACGTAATCTGACCTTATCATCCTGCCAAAAATAATCGCTATAGTTAATCTCTCTCATTCTGATAACCCCCGCTTGACCATGAATTGTTTATCATTTTAATACGAGCTACGCCTATAATAACCCATATTGTGGAATTTGAGGAGATTTGTTTTCATAAACGATACAACTAAAAATAGCCCCCGGACAGGAAGATCCTGCCGAAGGCTATCATCTATTTTATATAATACGTCATTATGCTTCTTCTTCTTCCGGGTATTGAGGCTTGGTTACATTATCGGGGACCGTTTCATCGTAGACGTCCTGACCGGGATAATCCCGAACTTCCCCTTCGTGCAGCTCATGATTTTCATAATCGAAACGGTGTGCGGTCCTTTGATCCACTCGCCACGGCGAGCTTTTGCCAAGTGATTCAGACATTAGAGATGAGCCGTAAGGACCTTCTGGGAACTCTTCGAGTGTGATATCATTTCGCTGCGACTCCACCGTGGATACATCGGTATATTCTTGTCTTTCTTCTTGCAAAAATTTATCCTTCATCGTTCGTCCCTCCATATCTGCTTCGTGGTGATCAAAGCATGTTTATTTTGAACGGAAATGTAAGGATTTATGCATGATTCATGGCAAACAATGCGTTTCAGTCTCTGATCCAGATATAAAATACAAAAACAATAAGTCCAATCATGCAGATCCATGTATCTCGTTTGGACCATACCAATAAGGAGGAACGTGCTCCAAGCAAGGAATTCTCTCTAATTTTCCGCATTTCCATCGCAATCGTCATATCTTCTGCACGCTGAAACAGCGCCATGAGCAAGGGAATAACCATTGGACCAAGATCACGCACACGTACCGTATTCGGTCGTAATGCAGCTTTGCCGCGTGCCCGGACGATCAGCGAGAATCGCTGCCATTCACTCCAGATCATCGGGATAAAACGAAAGATTAAGGACACGGCGAGTGCGAACGACGACACGGGCAGTTTAATTTTTTTCCCAACACCAAGCACCCAATTCAGTCCCTCAACCATACGCCCATATGGCGTAGTCAGTGAAAACCAAAGACTTGCCAACGTAATGATAAACAAACGGTATACATTCAGTAACGTCCCCTCCGCCTGTATCAAGGAAAATCCAAACTGTAGGCTGCCACCTTCTGTAGAAAGAGTTGTGCCCGACAACGCGGTTGATACGAGAAAGAACAATACGAGCGGCTTCATTAATTTCAAGCATCCCATCAGAGCCTGACGTGGCAGCAAAACAAGTGCCAAGATGACTGGCATCAACGTAAGAGAGAGACCTAACCAGTGATGTTGAAGCATCGTCGCGGTCACGAGCAAAATGTATAAAATCCATTTCAGACGCGGGTCCATGGCACCATACAATCCTCTGTTGGATCCTGATTCTGCGTGGGTGTATATGCCCTCCTGCGTGCCTTCTCCTCTCGAAGTGTCGGAGCTTGAAAAGGCAAGCTTCGCTTCATCTCTGAATTGATCCTCATTACCAATAACATCAACCTTCCGCTCTAAAGGCTCATTGACGGACTGAACAATACCTTCAGCCATTTCCTCCGGGGTCAACGCAGTAGTAGGAAAATGAATGCCCGCAGCCGCAAATTGTTGTGCCAGTTGCATAGAGGGTGGCAGACCAATTCCGGCAAGCTCCAGCAGATCTGGTCTTGTGTGAAGCTCCCGTGGTTTGAGATCAGCAACCAGACGCCCATCCTTCAACAACAGAACCCGATCCGCATGCGGTAAAAATGTGTCCAGGTCGTGTGTAGCCACAATGGCTCCCTCACCTGCAGTTCGATGCTGGTTCAAAGCATCTAGCAGCATGAGCACACTTTGGGCTTCCAATCCAGCGCTGGGTTCATCGAGCAATAACCATGAAGGCTGCGTAGCAGTACCCAGGGCAAGCCCCAATCTTCTCCGTTCTCCCCCGCTTAGTGCAAAGGGGGATCTGTCCGAATGGAATCGTTCTTCCTCTCCCTGACCCGCTGGAGAGTCCCAGCGCTCAAGTGCTTCGGAAATCTGCTTTTTCTTTTGTTCATCCGGTAGCCGATATGGACGCAGAGAATAAGCAAATTCACGCCCAATACTTCGGGCAAACAGCTGCTGCTCTGGGAATTGAAAGACCAACCCCATTTGTAACAGAATGGACTGTGGCACTTTCCCGTTCTGCCAGAAAAGCTCTCCGTCCAGCTTGAGGCTACCCTCATCTGGAGGTTTCAGGCCAGCGATCGTTTGCAGCAGTGTAGTTTTGCCTGATCCTGTGCAGCCTAATAATAAAGTGATTTCGCCACGGTTCAGTCGGACAGTGATATCTTGAAGCAGCGCTTTTTTGTCAGGTTGTGATGAAGCTATACCTACATGTTCTAATTCGATTGCCAAAGGGCTACCTCCTTAACCAACTGCTCTGGTCGCAGAGGAGTTGCATGATGCAGCAAACCTTTCCGTTTCAGGAGTAGAGCCGTCTGCACTGTAAAAGGTGGAGCAAGCCCAAGCTGTTCGCAGGGTGATGGTTGTTGTGCTCCTTTTCCAGCGTCAGCCGTTATCTCTTCCTTATCTTTTCCATAGAAGAAAGCCGCAGGCGCTCCATCATAAACACAGCGTCCCTGTTCCATGGCAATAATTCGATTGCAAAGAGTCGCTTCCTCCAAATGATGCGTAATCCAGATTACCGCCGTCCCCTGCTGGACAATAGTTTGAACTACAGCTTCCATTCGATCTCTGGCTCCCGGATCAAGCATGGCCGTAGGTTCGTCCAAAATGAGTACATCCGGCTTGGCCGCCAGCGCTACCGCGATATTAAGCAACTGCTTCTGCCCTCCAGACAGCATCGATATTGCCGCCTGTGGCGGGTGTTCAAGTCCTACCGTATGTAATGCGTGCTCTCTCCGACGTAATTGTTCATCAGGAGATTCCAGCAGTGAGGATAAGGCAAAATGAAATTCCTCCTCAATGGTATCTCCAAGTACCTGGGCATCAGGCTGCTGGAGGACTCCACGCACAACCAGTTCTGGAGCAGCCATTCTTTCTCCTCCAGATAGTGGCGTGAATCCAATCAGCAGTCCAGCTAGCGTACTTTTGCCGCTACCATTGGCTCCCACAATACTTATCCATTCACCGGGAGCTAAATCCAACGAAACCCCATCCACTGCCTTACGAACACGTCCTGACTCGGAAGCATAATGAACACGGACATTTTCTAGTTTTATCAAAGGTGTAACGTCTTGCATCGCAAATTGGTCCTTTCCCTTTTGAATCTTTTGTGGTACGATCCAAATCGTTAACCACATTCGTTTGATCGGTTAACAATAAGATTACCAAAATTGAAAGGAATGTTCAAACATGAAATTATCTTTGCGAGGTATTGTATTCAGCGCACTGATGGCAGCCATACTTGTTCTTTTTGGTTACATAAGTATTCCCATTGGTTTCTCTCCTGTGCCGATTACACTGCAAACTCTTGCGGTTATGCTGGCAGGAGGACTGCTTGGCCCATTATATGGTTTTCTAAGTGTCGCTTTGGTCGTAGTCCTGACTGCGATTGGCTTCCCGCTTCTGCATGGCGCAGGCGGACTTGCAGTACTCCTTGGGCCTACCGGGGGATATGTCATGATGTGGCCCTTCTCCGCATTGCTCATTGGGTTATTACTCAGCAGAATCAAACTGAACGGATTCGTTGGTTATTTCCTGGCCTTTATCGTATTTGAGGTATTTGGTTCAATGTTGATCTATGTTTCGGGCGTGCCCTGGTTGGCCTATGCCTACAAAATGTCATTACCCGAAGCCATGATACAAGGGTTCTATCCCTACATCATCGGTGATCTAATCAAAGCCTTGTTCGCTGCGATCATCATCGCACCTGTGCGCATGGTCTTCCCTCCGCAACGACTGACAGGCAATATGAACTCAACGGTTGTGCGAGCAGATTCTTAGGACATCATTGGATCGTGAATAAAACGAAACAAATGCCTCCAAAATTAATTTTTGGAGGTATTTTCTTTTGTGCCAGAACGTCATGTCCATATTTTCCATGCTTCAAGTCCATATTCAACATGTTCTTCAAAAGAAGTCTTGACTATAATAATTGATAATGATTATCATTATAAAAGAAAAAGGGGATTTCATTATTATGTTGCGTCATCCAAATAAACTCCAGCTTTCGTGCATTATCCTTGTGCTAACCTTGCTTCTCTCCGCTTGCGGTCAAGGGAAACAAACATCATCACCTTCTACTGAAGGTAATTCTGCACAGCAGACAGAAACGTCAACCGATACTGCCTTAGAATCGGCAACTCGCGTATATAAGGATGCTCTGGGCCGTGAGGTAACGATTCCAGCCCATCCCCAACGTGTTCTCACTACACAATATTTACCGGAAATGCTGGCAGCAGGACTTAAGCCCGCTGGGGCAGCATCACATCTGCTTAACAACTATGTCTCGATTCAAGATCAATTGGAAGGGATCGAAGATATCGGGGTCTCCAATAAGCTGAATTTGGAAAAGGCACTCGAACTGCAGCCGGACCTCATCATTGCTGCAGAGTGGAATGAGGATCAATTGGAGCAGCTGTCCAAGATTGCCCCTACGGTTGTTGTTCAATGGGAAGGTGCCGATGCATTCCAACATTTCAAGTCAGTGGCTGACGTTATTGGCAGAAGCGAACAGGCACAGGAATGGATTCAAGTATTTAATCAGAAATCCGAAGAGGCACGGACCAAGCTTTCTTCCTTCGTTTCACCAGATGAGACATTCGGCGTTGTGGTTATTGGCGGATTTGAAAAAGGTCAACTCAGAGTGTACGGGAACGCTAATGTCGGTTATACCTTATATGATGCTCTGAAGTTCAACATGACGGATACCGTCAAAGAGGAATGGGCAAAAGGGAATCATGAACTCGGCATCAACATCTCTCTTGAGAAACTGCCGGAATATGCTTCAGCAGATCGACTGTTTGTGGTAAGATTCGATAATGATCCTGATTTCCTGAAAGAGGTGGATGATAGCCAGTTGTGGCACTCACTGCCTGCCGTCAAAAATAATAAAGTTTACGTGGTTGATGAGAGCCTATGGTTCTCTTACGACGTGATGTCTCTCAGTGCTCAATTGGATGATGCCGTTCAATTGCTCACCAAATAAAAGATATTAATCACATCATATACAATAGAGGAGAAGTTCTTCAGCGATCCTGCCTGAAGAGCTTCTTTTCAGCTTTTGAGGAGGGATACCATGATTTCGCTGGTCTATATACTTACAGGGACATACTGCGATGCGATATCCGGTCCGTGTACAAAATCAATACACCGTCATACATTGATGATTATCACCGAAGGGCGTGGTAAAGTCCATTCCATGGGTAAACAGACTGAGGTTATGCCAGGAAACTGCTTTCTATTTCATCCCGGTATGGAAGTGCAGCTTGAGAGTCTATCAGATCTTCCTCTGCAAGTATATAGCGTTGAATTCGAACCTCTGCCCGTGACTGTTCAGGGTACGCCCCGAATGGCTGCATTAGCGCAAGGACAAGTATACCCTGAACATGTTTCTCGCATGATTCAATTGGTACACTTGCTGCATCCCGTGGAGGATCTTTGCGATGAAAAGGAAAACTACAGCAAACATGTGCTGTTTCAGGAATTGATTTTACTAGCCATGAAAGCCGACACGATGGATAAAGAGCATCGCAGCATACAGGCCGTGGATACACTCCTTCAACGGTTGGAACAATCCGTTACACTTGACTATACTTTGGATCAACTTGCCGCAGAGACTGGGCTATCCACACGCCATTTTTCACGTCTTTTTCGTGAGCACACCGGACAGAGTCCCATCAAATATTTGAATGCCTTGCGAATGAATCGTGCCAAAAAACGTCTGCTGGAATCAAATGATTCGATTCAGGAAATTGCAGGACACATCGGATTCCGCGATCCTTTTCATTTCAGTCGTAGCTTCAAGCAATATACCGGTGTATCGCCGCGTTTATATATTCATCTAAGAAAGCATACAATGCGTGTCGCCTCCTTTCAGTTCCTGGGTGAGCTGCTGGCGCTCGGCATAACACCGATTGGTGCACCTTACCAATTGCTAGACTGCCGTTATTACCAGGGTCATGTGCGAGGTGTTCCTTCGATTGGAAATTCCGTGGTAACGCCATATATGGATAAGATATCGGAGCTGAAACCCGATCTCATCGTGACTTTTAACGGGCATCATTATGCCGAATACTCCAAAATTGCTCCTACACTGGATGTTCCCTGGTCCCTGCCCTTCTTTGAACGCTTTCGTCTTATTGCGGAATTGACTGGAAGGACATCTGTGGCAGAAGCCTGGATGGAAAGCTATATGAACAAGATCAAGGAAACCCAAAGAGTCTTGTCTCCTCTTCAAGATGGTGACCAAACAGTTTCATTCTTCTGGATGAGAGGACTTCCCGCTACCTTCCAGGTCTACTACGACGTAGGTGTGTTATATCGTGATTTGCAATTAAAACCACCTGCTCCGGTGCTGGCAGCCCAGCAAAATAAATCTCATCCGTTCAAAGAAGATATTCCTTTGGATCAATTGCATAAGTATGCGGGTGATCATCTCTTTATCGTTGTGTCGGGCGACCCGGAATCCATCCGACAGTTTGAACAGCTTGAACGCAGCAAGTATTGGCAGCAGCTTCCGGCAGTGCAGAACGGTCAGGTTTACCGTATGACGGAGGACTGGCTTCGGGAAGATCCAATCTCCATGATGGGACAGGTTCAGGATCTGATGAATTTGATTGGGTAACAGCAAAAAAAGCCGTGTCCACGTAAACAGAAAACATTCTGTTCCACGTCGGACACGGCTTTTGTTATTTCTACTCTTGTTCCTGTCCCTTTCCACCATACAGGGTAAGTAAAGGCTCTTGAACCCGAACTTCTCCTGTAGTCAAAGGAACCACTTCCTCATAGTTTGCAGAATTCGTTACAATAATAGGGGTTACCGTATGATAACCAGCGGCCTTGATTGCAGCGATATCGAATTCCAGCAGCAAATCTCCTGCTTTAACCCGATCACCTTCCTGAATATGTGATGTAAAGTGCTGACCATCGAGCTTGACGGTATCTACCCCGACATGGACCAATATCTCCGCACCTGTATCCGATACAACAGCCAGCGCATGTTTCTTTTTGAAAGCCACGGTAATGGTACCGTCAAAAGGAGCAACGACTCGGCCAACTGCCGGCTCGATCGCAATGCCTTTGCCCATCGCACCGGATGAAAATGCCGGATCTGGCACCTCAGTCAGTTCAACAATGGTCCCCTCAATCGGACTAAGAACTTCTTGATCCACGGAATCCGCTGTTCTTATTGATGGATTGGTAGATTCCGTGCTTTTTTCTTGTTCTTCCTCTTCAACCGGATCTTTGAATCCCATAATGTACGTCAATGCAGCCGAAACAACAAAGGATACGCAGATCCCAAGAATCAGTCCAGGGAAGCCCTCTCCACCCGGTCCATAGAAGATCGGCAAAGTCAGTAATCCTGGAGCGCCCGAAGCGAATGCCTGAGTACCCGCCTGACCAATGATGGCCCCACCAACAGCACCCCCGATCACTCCTGCGATGAATGGACGTTTGAGTGGCAGAGTGACACCATAGATGGCCGGCTCGGTAATCCCGAACAAGGCTGTCAACGTCGATGAACCCGCCAGCGTTTTCAGCTTTTTATTTTTGGTTTTCAGCATAACGCCGAATGCAGCTCCGGTCTGTGCAAAGATGGAAGCCGTCGCAGCCGGTTTGACGCCATCACGTCCATACACAGCAACGTTGTTGATAAAAACGGGAATAAGACCCCAGTGAATTCCGAAAATAACGAGCAGCTGCCAGCTTGCACCCATAACGGCTCCTGCCAATAACGGACTGAATCCGAAGGCGGCCACAAGTCCTGATGCAATGGCATTACCTACATATACTCCAAATGGACCGAATACAAGCAAAGTAAGAGGTACCATAATGACAAGCAAAAATAATGGAGTGACAAAATTTTTCACACTTTCGTGAAGAACTTTATTGAAGAATTTCTCCAATTTGCTCATGGCGATAACTGCCAGAATAATAGGGATAACGGTAGATGAATAATTCATCAAAATCACAGGAATACCGAAGAAATCGGTTGGCGTTCCCTCCGCCTTGAGCGTGACGATGGAAGGATAGATTAATGCGCCTGCAATGGTCATTGCTACAAACATGTTACCCTGGAATTTGCGAGCAGTTGTAACCGCTAACAGCAAAGGTAAGAAATAAAACAGGCTGTCTGCTGCTGCAAATAGGATTTTATACGTGCTTTCCGTTGTTTCCAGCCAGCCGACATTGCTTGCAATGAGCAGCAGCCCTTTCAAGATACCTGCTCCCGCCATAACCCCTAATAGCGGTGCGAAAATACTAGAAATCACATCGATGATGCCGCCTAAGCCTTTTGCGGACTTCTTCGGCTTTTCCTTTTCGGAAGAATCATCCAAAATGTTGCTGATCTGACCAATGGCGTTGTAAACCTCAGGCACCTTATTGCCAACGACCACCTGGAACTGACCCCCGTTTTCCTTGACTGCAATGATTCCTTCTGTCTTTTCCAGCTTGGCTTTGTCTGCCTTGGCATCATCCTTCAATACAAACCGCAAACGTGTTGCGCAATGTACCAGTGATACCACATTCTTTTCGCCGCCGACCAGCTCGACGATCTCTTTTGCGAGTTTTTCCTGACTCATGATGTGCACCCCCATATTTACTAAAACACGCACCTTACCGATTTTTTTGCACGCAAAAAACCTAAGCCTTGAGTAAGGTTTGGACACATTGGTCCTGCCTTCTCATGACTTAGGTTTTGCCTGCATAACCAGTAACAATCCCAGTTAAATCGTATTCAATTCCTGTTAATCTCATATTATTATGATTTAACCAAATTTGTCAACATTTTAATTATTATCGATTAACGACCCGTTCAATGTGGACGGTCAGATACAATTTCTCTTCGTTGGTAAGCTGATGGTTATATTCCTTGTTGACGAACATTTCGATTTTCTCCGTACATGCCGCCGCTTCCGGGTGCTTCTCTTTGATCATGTCGTAAAAGTGGTCATAATTATTGTCATAATGCGTGCCGCTTAATACCCTCTGGGAGAAGAACTTCAGATGCGTAATGAAACGAAAATAGCTGAGAGACTCTTCATCGAATTCCATCTTGAAGTGATATTTCGCTATATTAATAATCTGCTGAATAAACTTCGTGATGTTCATTGTTGTAATAACTTCTTCATTCATCTCCGCATTGACAATATGCAGGGCAATATACGCTGCTTCATCCGGTGGAAGCTCGATATGAAGTCTGGACTTGATCTGCTCCAGCGTTTTCAGACCCAGTCCGAACTCAGCCTTGTACAGCTGTTTGATTTCCCACATCAGTGCATTCTTGATTTCAACCCCTTCACGATATCGTTCAATCGCAAAGTTAATATGATCTGTCAGAGAAACATAAATATTTTCATTCAGGTTACGGCCCAGATTCTTTCTGGCGTAGGTAATAATTTCTTCCACAATTTCGATTAGTTCCATGGGCACTTCACGCAGAAGCATTTTAAAATTGTCGGATGTCTGCTTGTTTTTAAGCGCAAATACTTTCTGGATACGGGTCTCGTCTACTTTATCCCCCGGCTTTTTCTTAAAGGCAATCCCACGCCCCATCACTACAAGCTCTGCTCCATCCGCCTGATAGATGCTAATGACGTTATTGTTGATAACCTTTGCTATTTTCACTTCAATCCCCCCGTCACGATCCACTCTCTTGGCAGTCATATATCGCCTTTTGGGCATACAAAAAAAACCTGAAGCATCACAAAATAAACAAGACATGTGCGTCTGTTTTTTTGGTGCTTAGGTTTTGCCTACTTCAAGTAGTAACAATCCCAAAACGATATAATTGCGTCAAGTATAGCGCGAAGAGACACATATGTCAACGCTTTCAACGAGGGAGCAATCGGAAGTTCCATGAAGAGTGGTCCTTCCGATATGATCATGGAGAATGTCCCTCATCATCCCCTGCTTATTCCAATTCTAAATTGCTGCCATCTGATTCAATCACATTTTTGTACCATTGGAAGCTCTTTTTCTTGATCCGCTTCAAATCACCCTTACCTTCATTGTCACGGTCGACATAGATATAACCATAGCGTTTTCTCATCTCTCCTGAAGAAGCGCTGACAATATCGATGGGCCCCCAGCTAGTATAACCGATGATCTCTACGCCATCCTGTAAAGCTTCACCCATCTCGGCAACATGGCGTTTCAGATAATCAATCCGGTACGCATCATCAACTTCACCTTCAGGGGTAACCACGTCATTGGCTCCAAATCCATTTTCTACAACAAAAAGCGGTTTTTGATATCGGTCGTGCAGTTGATTGGCTGTAATACGGATGCCTTTGGGATCAATCGTCCAGCCCCACTCCGATTTTGCCAAATATGGATTGGCCACAGAACCAAACACATTGCCGCTCGTCATGTTTTTGACGACTTCCGGGTCGGTGGAGGTTGTACGACTTGAATAATAGCTAAATCCGATATAATCAACCGTATGGTTTTTCAGAATTTCCGCATCACCTGGCTGCATGTTAATATTCAATCCATGATCCTTGAAGAAACGTTTGGCATAACCTGGGTACTCTCCACGCGACTGAACATCAATGAAGAAGTAAGACTCTCTGTCTTTCTCCATGCCCTGGAATACGTCTTCCGGATTACAGGTATAAGGATAAAAGCTTCCTGCCGCAAGCATACAGCCGATCATTGCGCCTGGGATAATCTCATGACAAGCTTTAACCGCCAGTGCACTTGCCACCAATTGATGATGTGCTGCCTGATACTGAATCTCTTTCACATGATCACCATCCTTGAAGACCAAACCCGCACCAAGGAATGGCAGATGCAGCAGCATATTAATTTCGTTGAACGTCATCCAATATTTAACCTTTTCCTTGTAACGGTTAAATACGGTTTTTGCGTAGGTTTCGAACAGAGTCACTAACTCACGACTTCTCCAACTGCCATATTTCTCAATCAGATTGACCGGTACATCGAAGTGAGCAAGCGTAACCACAGGCTCGATACCATGCTTCAACAGTTCATCGAATAATTGATCATAAAATTGCAAACCCGCTTCATTCGGCTGTGCATCTTCTCCGGTTGGGAAAATCCGCGCCCAGGCTATGGATACACGCAGCGCTTTGAATCCCATTTCGGCAAACAGCGCGATATCTTCGGGATAACGGTGATAGAAATCAATTGCTTCATGCGAAGGATAAAACTCGGTTTCCAGCGGGGTTAATGCAGGGACATTACCCTTCATGATGCTTCTACGATTCTCTCCTGTCGGCAGCAAGTCAACAATGCTCAGCCCTTTGCCACCTTCCTGATAAGCACCCTCTGCCTGATTGGCAGCGATGGCACCACCCCACAAAAAGTCTTTGGGAAACTTAAAATTAGTCATCTGTATTCTCCTTCCAAATATGTAATTCTGTTATCCGCTCAAATCGCATGAAACATTACAAGACAAAATTTTTAAGTTGAACTACACATTTACATCATAAACGGATAGGACAGAAAAAATCTGGGGATAACTGCGATCGGAAGATTGTTCTGGCAGCGCAGTGTCCAATGTAAAATCGTTTGTTCGTTCAACTTAAATACAAAAAACCCGAACCAGCCCGGATACACGTTGCAGTGTATACAAGCCAGCTCAGGTTATGCCCATATCGGTAACATTCCCAGATCACAATTATGCGGATTGGATAAAACTTTAGCAAGGAATAGCTGAATTGTCAATTTTATTGTGACTGGATAGTCGGATTAGATCTTTCAAATTCTTCGTTTTAATAATTAACGAGATGTGTATCCTGCATCCGCGTGAATCGTAGTGCCTGTGATATAAGAAGCAGCG
The DNA here is from genome assembly GCF_050994985.1 of Paenibacillus taichungensis. Lineage (NCBI taxonomy): Bacteria > Bacillati > Bacillota > Bacilli > Caryophanales > Paenibacillaceae > Paenibacillus > Paenibacillus taichungensis. The sequence continues at coordinate 3,116,754 of NZ_CP194720.1, forward strand.
TCAGATGCTAACCAGAGACTTGCTTGTGCAATTTCATTAGGTTGTCCAAAACGATTAAGCAAGCTCAACTGCGGAGCATACTCCTCTGCCGTGAAACCGAATTGATCCAAGGCACCACGCAGCATAGGTGTATCGATTGCTCCTGGAGCAACCGAGTTAACCCGAATGTTGTGTGGTCCGTTTTCCATTGCAGCTACTTTGGTCATACCAACCACGCCATGCTTAGCAGCTACATAAGCAATGTTATTGGGTTGAGGACGGAATCCACTCACCGATGAAATGTTAATAATGGAACCGCCTTTGCCTTGTTTCAGCATTTGCTTAAGTTCATATTTCATACACAATGCAGTACCTGTCAGGTCAACTGAAATCAGGCGATGCCAGTAGGCTTCGTCAAATTCAGCTGCTGGTTTGTCATCTGGCGTGAGTGCGGCATTATTAACGGCCACGTCCAGTTGTCCATAAGTCTCAACTGCAAACTTCACCATCGCTTGTACTTCTTCCGATTTGGAAATATCGACTTTCACGAAAGCGGATTCACCACCAGCCGCACGAATGGATTCAACGACAGCCTGTCCTTTCTCTTCGTTAAAATCTGCAACGATTACCTTTGCTTTGGCTGCGGCAAAAAGTTGAGCAGTTGCTTCACCCATGCCCATCGCTGCCCCTGTTACAATGGCCACTTTACCTTCCAATACGGGAAATGTCATATGAATACCTCCATTAATATTAATTTTAAACAATCCTCAATATATCTATATCATTGACCTTATTCAATCCGTAATATGCCTGGAATTGTACGTTACTGTACACTTGATCGTATTTTGTACACCAAGTTGCAGAATTAAGTGACATGAACGATACTGTAAACGAGGTGAACTATTCATGACAGATCGAATTGACAAACGCATTTTGCGTTCCAAGTCGGATATCAAAGAAACTTTTCTACGCTTGCTTTCACAAAAGCCTTTTCAACAGATCTCCATATCTGAAATTGTCCGGGAGGCCAATTATAATCGGGGCACATTTTATGCCAATTTCGCAACCAAAGAGGATTTGTTACGTGAGATTATTCAGGAGGTTCTAGTCGAATTTGTTCAACAGATCAAGAATCCATACAGATACATCACCAAAGTCAATTTAAAAGAAATGCATGCCGAAGATATCACGCTGTTTACATACTTGAAAGAACAAGCTGCACTATACAAATTGTTATTGAGTGATCATATCCAGGTGGATTTTCGCTACCAAATGGCGAGAGTCATTGAGGATCTTTTTGTAGCAGAATACGATTATGAGCTTGAGGAAGGGTCCGTAATTGATCCAAAATGGTTATACATCTATCGGGCTCATGGAGTCGCAGGTCTTTTGATTCGCTGGATTGAAGAAGATTTCCCAACGTCTCCGCAATATATGAACACACAAATTGTAGAATTAATGCTGATATCCACAGAAGTTTTTCATGTAAAAGAGTAATCCACACCACCCCCTGCGATATTCCATAATTGTCATAATCACTAATTTTGACATGAATTATTATCCAATTATCATGGTATTTTCTTTGAATAAATCATGATATATTTGCATTTCAGAAAACGTTTTCAATACATAATTTGGTGGTGATTCTATTTAAATTAATTTAGGATCTTGTTCTATGCTGAACTTAAATCGCCAATTTTGTAATCGCTATATTTTTAGTTCAACAATTATATTTACAAAGGAGAATATGTTAATGAACAAAAACCGCAAATCGGCCCTCTCGCTCACTATCGTAACGGCAATGATCCTATCCCTGTTCTCATCAGCCATCGCTTCTGCTGCTTCAGATGACTCGATTCAGGCAAATGCAACCGCCGCTGCTCCAACCAATATTCAGTCCTATGTTACTGCGATGGAGCCGGGCTGGAATCTGGGTAACTCGCTGGACGCTGTTGGTGCAGATGAAACGGCCTGGGGAAACCCGCTGATCACTCAGCAACTGATTCAAAATATCGCCAATCAAGGCTACAAAAGCATTCGTATTCCAGTGACCTGGCAAGCTCATATAGGAGGAGCACCCAACTACACTATTGATACCGCTTACATGAATCGCGTTCAACAGGTTGTAAACTGGGCCCTGGATGCCAATCTATATGTCATGATTAATATTCATCACGATTCATGGCAGTGGATCAGCTATATGGAGAATGACCATGCCAATGTTCTTGCTCGTTACAACTCTGCCTGGACTCAAATTGCAAACAAATTCAAAAACTCATCCACTAAGCTGATGTTCGAAAGTGTAAATGAACCACGCTTCACCGAAGGTGGTACAACGAATACCGCTACAGCATACGCTTTGCTGGAAGAGTTGAATGTATCTTTTCATAACATCGTGAGAGCATCCGGCGGTAACAATGCAACACGTCCATTGGTTCTCCCAACGATGCATACCTCTTCCGCTCAACCAGATCTCGATGCATTATCCCAGACAATCGCAAAATTGAATGACCCTAACATTATCGCTACCGTTCACTACTATGGTTTCTGGCCATTCAGCGTGAATATCGCAGGGTACACCAAATATAATGCTGAAGTGCAACAGGATATTACCGATACATTTGACCGAGTCTACAATGCATTCACAGCCAAAGGTATTCCGGTTATCGTCGGTGAGTATGGCTTGCTCGGATTTGATCAGCACACAGGTGTCATCGAGCAAGGTGAGAAGCTGAAATTCTTCGAATTTATCGGCCAATACCTGCGTCAGAAACAGATGACCACCATGTTATGGGATAATGGACAGCATTTCGGCCGTACCAGCTTCACATGGTCTGATCAGGATCTGTATAACACAATGAAAGCAAGTTGGACAGGTCGTTCCTCCACAGCTGAATCCGATCTGGTTTATCTGAAAAAAGGTGCTGCAATTCAGGATAAAACCGTAAAACTGAATCTCAATGGCAATACATTTAGTTCTCTTGCTAATGGCAGCACTACCCTTGTTAAAAATACAGATTACACGATCAACGGTGATGTGCTTACGTTAAAATCAAGCCTGTTAACCAGACTGACCACTTCCGGCAATCTTGGGGTTAATGCCAAGTTGACCGTCAAATTCAACAAAGGCGCAAACTGGAACCTGAATATCATCAAGTATGATACACCTAAACTGAGCAATGTAACGGGCACAACGAGCTCGTTTGCGATTCCGACTACCTTTAATGGCAATCAACTGGCCACCATGGAAGCCACTTATACAAGTGGCGGAAACGCAGGTCCGCAAAACTGGACTTCATTTAAAGAATTTTCCTACACCTTCAGTCCGAATTATAGCAGCAACGTGATTGAACTGAAACAAAACTTCTTCAACGAAACGAATAATGGCGAAGTCATTCTCAAGTTCCACTTCTGGAGCGGAGACGTCATTACGTACAAAATTACAAAGAATGGTTCCAGTGTAGTAGGAATCTCTTCATAATTGGATTTTACAACTCAATCTACAGCATATTGGAATTCACGAAACGTTCTGTCCAGGGCAAGAGGCTCTGGGCAGAACGTTTTTCATTATTATACTTGGTTAATCTGACTGGCGACGAGGACCCACTATCAGTGCCTTTACACTAAAAATGAAACATCTCCACTCCGGCTGTGAATGACATAAGTTGCTCCCAGACCTTTATAAACAAGCCCAACAGGAGCCCTGTTGTTGGAAACGACATAGAGTTGTTGCGGACACAAGCTGCGACACAGCTCAATGTCCTGACAGCACTGCGGCAAGCTATTTTCGAATACAAAGGCGCTTTTTACTACAAATTCAAGCGGAAGCTGGTTACGGTCTGCCATTTCCTGAATGTAACGCACAGTAACAGCACCAAGAGATTGAAGTTGTTCCCCCTCTTCTTCACTGTGTACAAGCACGACAACTGCAAATCCCCTCTTCAGTAATACATCCACAAAATTCATTCCCGCCGCACCGTGTCCTGTCGAAACCACCATCATTACTTCATCCATTGCCGCCAACCTCGCCTTCACATCAGATCCTGCAAATGCCATCTGGAGTACGTTATGTGCGAATCATAGTCCTCTGTCTACATCTCTGCAATTGAACGGTATTCGATTTCTGCACCGTTCTGATCGATTCCAGACAATCCAGGTGAGGATTTCTTGACTAATTTCCTCTTTACGCTGTCATGCGGCATGTTACTCGGTCTGTCATGAACGGAAGAAAAAATCGAGTTATTCGAGTCCAAAACGAAGATATATCTCTTGTTAATCGCTTACATGTATGAATTCCAAACCAAAAATCGGAAAATCAGGCGTATATCCATTCCGGTAGATTTTACTTGAGCTGTGTTCAGTCGTAATATAATCGGCAGGATAACAAAAACAATAGAAACGATAAGGTGATTTTGCCTATGGAGGTTGAATTGTGTGATTGCAGACTGTGATGTGGAAATTCGAACGGAGATTCGTGTTGATACCCGAATTAGTTCCATGGAAATTATTCGGTACGATATGCGAAAATTACCCTTCATAGCGCGGGAACATTCATCCTGTTACTGTGGATTGTTCAAAATCTCATGCGGGAATGTTCATGGTTTTGCCGAATTTGAATTGCCTGTAGGCTCCCATCCCTCTGATCTGGTAAAATGGGCTTCGGTGTTCAGAGTTTTAAAAGGTATGGAGCTGTCGCAGGTCACGCAATTTATCCAGCAGCATCAAGAGTTGTGGGGAAATGAACGCAAGCTGTTCCTGCATGAAGCCGTCAGTAATTTGCTTCTCAACCTGGAGCAAGGCAGCACATCTGATGTGATGTTAAACCGGGAAGAAATTCGTGCCTTTCTGATGCAATACGCGCTGACGTATTATTCTTTTTGACACCTTCCGTTAAGTAGAAAAGATACATAAAAGTGCAAAGAAACCCTGGTGATATACACCGGGTCTCTTTGCATTTTCCGACCTGTCTTGTTCAAAAGTTTACGCTTATTGTGGTTCAGTAAATTTCACAACGATTAGTGCTTCTCCATTAGCTTGAACTGGGCCTGTCATAGTTGGCATCACCTGTTCAATGCTTTCGTTCCCATTCGGGATGAGCACAGGTGTAATCAATGGCAGTCCGGCAGCCTGGATCGCTTCCATATCAAATTCAATTAACAGTTGTCCTGCGGTTACGGTGTCTCCGCTATTCACATATGCGGTAAACCCCTCCCCCTTCAGTCCAACGGTATTAATCCCAATATGGACAAGCATTTGAACGCCGGTTTCATGTTCCAGGATTACCGCATGTTTGCTCTTATTCATCACATGAGCGATGACACCATCAAAAGGTGCAAATACTTTACCCTCAGAAGGCTCGATAGCGATCCCTTCTCCCATATGCTTTTCCGAGAATGCAGGATCAGGAACCTGCTCCAAAGCAACAGCTGTACCAGTGATCGGTGATGCAATTTCCAACATATCTACCTTGGTGCGATGGTTAACGGCCTGGCTGGCAGATGAGTTTGAATTTTGCGACAGAACTTCCGTCTTGCTCTCATCTCCTGCATTGCTCGGAACTTCCTCCGCAACCGGCTGATCCTTATATCCGAAGAACCAGGTAAGTGCAAATGCAATACCCATTGCTACCACGTTGGACAAAATGTATAAAGGCAATTGGCTATTCAAATACAGCAGCGTGCCCGGAATAACCGTCACCGCCATACCTGTACCTTGCAAATGGAACAAAGATGCGATAAATCCACCGACAGCACCCCCGACGAGACCCATGATGAACGGTTTCATGTATCGCAAGTTAACCCCGAAGATTGCAGGTTCAGTAATCCCTAGAAATGCAGAGAATGACGAAGGCAGTGCGAGTGCTTTCAGCTTTGTATTTTTGGTCTTCAACCCCACTGCCAGACAAGCTGCTCCTTGCGCAGCCATAGCACATGTAATAATCGCGTTGAACGGATTAAAGCCCGTTTTCTCCAGCAATTGAATCTCCAGAAAGTTAAAGATGTGATGTACACCGGTAACAACAATAATTTGATGGAAGAAACCAATAATAATGCCCGCAATACCAAATGGAAGTCCCAATACGGCTGTCGTTCCATGCAGCACCCACTCCTCTAGAGAATGGAATACCGGACCAATTGCGAAAAGGCCCAGCGTAATCATAACCGTCAGTGTAATAAAAGGGGTAAGAATTAAGTCAAGCGCCTCTGGTACGCGTCTTCTCAGAAGCTTCTCAAACTTCGCTCCGATCAATCCGACGAAGAACGCAGGCAGCACGGAACCCTGATATCCGACTACCGGGATGAATCCGAACATGTGCAGCGGTTGTGCTGATCCATCGGCCACAGCGTATGCATTCGGCAGCGCCGGATTCACAAGCATCAGACCCAAAACGATGCCGAGAACCGGACTCCCGCCAAACACACGGAATGCAGACCAGGCTACGAGTGCAGGCAGAAATGCAAATGCTGTGTCCGTCAGGATCTGAGTAAATAAGAGGAAATTGGGTGAAATGTCCTCCGGTGTTGCACCAAAAAGTGATAAAATTTCATTTTGAGTGAGCAGCCCTCGCAAACCCATGAACAGCCCCGTTGCTACCAGCACAGGGATAATTGGTACAAAAACATCACCGAACGTGCGAATGGCCCGTTGAAAAGCATTGCCTTCCTTCTTGCCCTGACTCTTCACATCTTCCTTGGAAGACCCTTCGATGCCCAGCTTCTCGACCTCTTCAAATATCCGGTTCACCGTTCCTGTTCCAAAAATGATCTGATACTGGCCAGAGTTGAAAAAGGCTCCTTTAACTTTGTCGATGTTCTCGACCTGCTTCTGATCGATCTTGTCCTTGTCATTCACCATGATCCGAAGACGTGTTGCACAGTGTGCAAATGATGCGATATTTTCTTTGCCCCCGATGGCACGAATAACGTCCTGGGCAATCTGCTGATTATCCGACATGGTCCTTCATTCCTCTCACGTTATATCTAATAATCCCATTTTGATGCCTTAAATCCTGCCTTACCTCCAAGTGCAAAGAAGCGAATCTCCGTACTATCCTTGCTTGGAAAGATACGGCTTGTAAATACCTCTGCTCCATCGTTGACAAAGATCTCAACAGAAGAAGAATCCACAAAGATATGGAACTTCAGCACGTCTGCATTCAATGCGCAGCGCCGTACATTCCCGTTCTGATCCGCGAGCGTGGCGCCTGACTGCGAGCGATCCAGGGTTACTTTCTGTGCCAACCGATCATACTGCAACACGGTTTTCTCCTCTAAACTCGCCCGCAATTCAATGCCTACAACCTCTGCGTCAAAATCACGGATCTCACATTCCAATTCATAAGCCAATCCAGCAAAGTCTGCGAAAGATCGAGTCTCATGATTCATTGTGAATTCCATATGATTCCCCTCAGAATCCCCACGCAGCTTCACCATTTCAGAGACTGGCTGCTGAATTAACTTACCCTCCCGGAGTGACAACTGCCGCGGAATCGTCAGGCAATGTGCCCATCCACTCTTATCTGTCGGATACTCCAAATCGGGAAGTCCCATCCAGCCCACCAAAATTCGTCTTCCATCCGACGCCTGCATCGTCTGTGGGGCATAAAAGTCGAATCCCCGATCCATCTCATGAAATGAACCATGTTCGAATTGCCTTGTCTGAAGATCCAGTGGTTCGCCAATCAGATAGCCCGACTGAAAAATATTCTGATACTCATCTTCATGACTCTCTATTCCTTGTGGCGAAAAGATCAGTACACCTTGACCCTGCATCTCCAGATAATCGGGGCACTCCCACATGTAGCCAAAGTTAGGTAGCCCAGTATGAATCTCACCAAGAAACGTCCAGTTTTTGAGATCTGACGAGCGATATAATACCGTGCATCCCGTTTCATCTACACGCTGTGCTCCAATCACACAATAATACGTGTCACCCTGCTGCCAAACCTTGGGGTCTCTGAAATGTTCCGTGTAGCCAGAAGGTACTTCTGTGATCACAGGTTGATGCACTTTGGTTATTGAACCGCTTTCATCCATAATCGCCAGACACTGATACGGATGTCTGATCCAGTCCTCATCTCTTGTATTGCCCGTGTATAGCAGATGGAGTTGGCCATCTTTTTCAATAGCACTGCCCGAATATGCCCCGTGTGAATCATATGTGTCGCCCGGCTGGATTCCGATTCCGACTTCTTCCCAATGCACCAGATCCGTTGAACGGGTATGGTACCAATACTTCATTCCATGCTCGGTGCCGAGCGGGAACCACTGATAGAACAGATGATAATATCCCTGGTAATAGGAGAATCCGTTAGGATCATTAAGCAGTCCGGTTATCGGCTGGATATGGTAATGCTGTCTCCATGGACAAGCAGAGATCAAAGCTTCCAGCTTGCCTATTTCTCCAGGCTCTGCCTGCTCGATTCGTCTGTAGCGTTGCTCTCTAGTCATTTTCATAAAAAGTGTTCTCCATCCTAGCTAAAAGTAAAACCCAAATCAGAGGAACCGGTTCCAACAAACTCAAAAAAATAATTCCATATGGCTTTTCGCCTGCCACCGTGTTCCCATATCCGTAGTGGACATCTGGTGTGGAACCGGTTCGATGGAATTATCATAAAGGATTCATTTATATCTTGTCAACGCTTTCTCGTGGAATAATCTCCACATCAAGGATCGTGCACTGCTCCACTGGCTCGCCTTTTACCAGACGAATAATGTGCTGGGCCGCCACTTGACCTGCCTCAAAATAATGATATTTTACTGTCGTTAGTGTAGGATGAATCATCTCGGTAATTTCATAACCGCCAAATCCGGTAACCGATAATTCCTGAGGAATTTGTATCTTATTGGAAAAAGCAATCTTCATCACACCCAGTGCGATGTTATCTGTTGCGCCCACAATAATGGTCGGTTTGCTTTCTTTCAAAATCGCTTCTGCGGTAATGATCGCCTCGGACATTTTGAAGCTTGTCTCATAATACGTCACATCACATCCGCCACATTCGTCGATCGCACGCTTGAACCCCTGTTTGCGATGGATACCCACCGCCTGATCTCTCTCGGTAACGCCAATATAGACAATTTTCCGGTGGCCCTTTTCCACAACATGCTTACCCATCTCATACCCTGCCTGATCATCATTATGAACCAGACTGTGCAGTTGTTCATGCTGCTGTCCTACCAATAGCACCGGAATTCCGATGTCTTCAACAGCTTTCAGATGTGCATCCGTCACTTCTGCGGCAAGCAGAATAATACCGGATACCTTCTGTCTGGCAAAGTCATATATGGCGTCGATCTCGCGCTGCATATCCTGGCTCGTATTCGCGATCAGCATCTGGTACTGATTATTTCTTAATTCTTCATCGATACCGATCAATGTCTGAGAGGTTGCAAAGGAATCCAGACGAGGAACAACCGTTCCAATAATACTGGTTTTTTTGGCCTTGAGACTCTGTGCAAACGTATTGGGTACGTAATTGTATTGTTTAATAATGCGCTCAATTTTTTCCCGTGTATCGTCGCTAACAGAACCACCATTCAGGAAACGAGAGACTGTGCTCTTCGCCACGCCTGCCATTTGGGCGATATCCGAAATCGTTTTATTCATAACTTCTCCTCTTATTCTCATTCGCTTGAATTCACTTATATTACCTTATATTATACTTCGAATGGCAAACCCTTGCGAATACTATTCCCATGAAGTCATTAGTAAATCTCACAGAACACTGGAAGCACATGGATAATGCGTCACGGTAAAGCGTTATTGATGCATGGCATTAATTCAGCTTCTTGCAGACAAGGAACATGAGATGCTAGTATAACTTCAATTCATAACGTGCATCATGAAATACAGAACAGAACATCATTATTCATACAGGCTATGACGGAAAGAGTACGCGGAGTTATCGTTCATTACAGGGACGCGGTGCCAAAGACTGAGAGCACCCGAAAGGAACACGCCGCCGAAGTTCACTCCCGAGCCGATTGCTGAAGAGCTGCTCCTCTTGGATATAGCTTCTAGGACAATCCGTTCCTTGCGTTAAAAGGTCAAAGTGAGAAACAGATCAGCTGTATTCAATCAGCAGACCGTTTCTAATTAGGGTGGTACCACGGCTTCTTCGTCCCTTACGGATGAAGGGCCTTTTTGTGTTTTTTCATAAATCTAAATTGAAGGAGTAGATCAGTATGGATCAAAGCAAGAACTTGGAACAATTAAGAGGCCGATTGAGTGAAATTAATCATAACCTCCTGCACTTGTTGTCAGAACGTGCCCAAATTACACAGGAAATTGGTCAAATCAAGGAAAAACAAGGTGTACCCAAGTTTGATCCGGTTCGCGAAAAAGAAATGCTGGAGGAACTAACTGCCGCTAATCCGGGGCCTTTCCAAGACGATGCCATCAAACTTCTGTTCAAACAGATTTTCCAGGCTTCCCTGAACCTTCAGGTTGACGAACACAAGAAACAGCTGCTCGTTAGCCGCAAAAATCAGCAAGAAGATACTGTCGTTTCCATCGGAAACGTCAAGGTTGGCGCAGGCAAACCCATTATGATTGCTGGCCCATGCTCGGTTGAAAGTTATGAGCAGGTACGCGAGGTCGCAGCAGCACTGAAAGAAGCCGGCATTACCGTGATGCGCGGAGGAGCATTTAAACCTCGTACTTCCCCATATGACTTCCAGGGACTTGGAATCGAAGGATTGAAAATTCTGAAGGAAGTTGCCGACGAGTTCGGATTGAAGACCATTAGTGAGATTGTGCATCCAAGTCATATTGAACTGGCTGGCCAGTATATTGATGTCATCCAGATTGGTGCCCGTAACATGCAAAACTTTGAACTGCTCAAGGCTGCCGGGGATGTTAAGATTCCTATTCTGCTGAAACGTGGTTTGGCGGCAACCATTGATGAATTCGTTCATGCTGCGGAGTACGTTGTCTCCCGGGGAAACAAACAGGTTATGCTGATTGAACGCGGCATTCGCACCTATGAAAAAGCAACACGAAACACACTAGACATCTCTGCTGTACCGATTCTGAAACAAGAAACCCATTTGCCTGTGCTTGTGGATGTCACCCACTCTACCGGGCGTAAAGATATCCTTGCCCCATGTGCCAAGGCAGCTCTTGCAGCAGGTGCAGATGGTGTTATGGTTGAGGTTCATCCAAATCCGGCGGTAGCCCTCTCGGATAGCGCACAGCAATTAAACATTGAGCAGTTCCATCAGTTCCTCTCCTCTGTGAGACAATCTGGATTGCTTAAGGATCAATAGGTTAATTAACAATAAAAGCCTGACTGAAATGTGTGGTTCATACGAAAAACGGTATGATCCTACATTTCTCAGGCTTTTGAACATCATAATCTTAATTTTAATTCTCATCTTAATCGCTATACATCGACTCTGCTCCACTTACTCAAACCTCAATAATAATGGGCAGGATCATCGGTCTTCGCTTCGTCTGAGCGTAGATGTAATGACCGATCTCGTCTTTCAGCTTTCTTTTGATCACATTCCACTGATTCGCTCCGCTTCCGGTTAACTCATCCATCTTGTTCTGAACCAGCTCATGAATCTCTTTCATGAATTCTTCGGCATCCTTCACAAACACAAAACCTCTGGAAATAATCTCAGGTGCTGTCACCATATGTTTCTCTGTTTTGCTCAACGTAGTGACAATCACCAGCATTCCATCAGATGACAGCTGCCGTCGATCACGCAGCACGATATTCCCGACATCGCCCATGATCAGACCGTCGACCAGACTGTTGCCTGAAGCAATTTTGGGACCAGGAGAAGCCACGCCGTCTTTGTACTGAATCATATCCCCATTGTTCACGATGAATACGTGATCCCGTTCGATCCCTACGGACTCCGCCAATTGTCTATGCTGATACAGCATGCGGAACTCACCGTGAACTGGAATCAGGTAATCAGGCTTCATCAGGGTCAGCATCAGTTTGAGTTCTTCCTGGCTGCCGTGTCCTGATACATGCATACCTGCTGCGCCACTTGAACCGTAAATGACACGTGCTCCGAGCACATACAGATTATCTATGACATGCGCAAGATTGCGTTCGTTCCCCGGGATCGCCCCAGCTGCAATAATAACGGTATCTCCAGGTGCGATTTTCACATGAGGATGTTTGGAGGCGGCCAAACGGGATAAAGCAGCCATCGTTTCACCCTGACTTCCCGTACAGAGCACAACGACCTCATCAGGTGGAAACTGGTCCGAATCAATGGCCTCAATGAGCAGCCCCTCAGGTACATCCAGATATCCCAGTTCACTGGCTACGGACACTACATTAATCATGCTTCTGCCCAGCAGAGCCAGCTTGCGCCCCGTCTCGAATGCTGCATTTACAATTTGTTGAACCCTGCTTACGTTGGACGCAAAGGTTGAAATAAACACTTTTTGTTTGGAACGAATAAACGCGTCCAATATATGGTCACCTACAACACGCTCTGAAGGGGTGAACCCGGGTCTCTCTGCATTGGTGCTCTCGGACAACAGCACATGTACACCTTGTTTGCCAATCTCGGCCATACGATGCAGATCGGGATACGGCCCATTTACAGGTGACATATCAAACTTGAAATCCCCGGTATGGACGACATTTCCCCCAGGTGTCTGAAAAAAAATACCCAAGCAATCCGGTATGCTGTGACTCGTCGCAAAAAATGAAACCTGAATTCCACCCAGCGTAATGCTGGATTTGGAATCAACCGTATGCAGATCTGCTTTGCGCAGCAGCCCATGTTCTTTCAGTTTTAGTTCAATTAATCCTCGTGTCAGTCTGGATGCATACACCGGGATATTGATTTGTTTTAACAGATAAGGAATGCCGCCAATGTGGTCTTCATGTCCATGAGTAACCACAAGCGCCCTTACCTTGTCCTGATTTTCCAGCAGATACGTCACATCCGGAATGATGAGATCAATGCCCGGCAGGGTTTCATCCGGGAATTTGGAGCCACAGTCGATGACAATGATGTCCTGATTATATTGGATAAGATACATGTTCTTGCCTATTTCATTCAAACCGCCAAGTGCCGCAATGTACAATTTGTTGTGGGCGAGATTCAAATCGGATGCATCCTCCTCTGCGTTGCAGTAATAGCATTGATACTTTGCATTTTTCTATGTATTTTTAGTATGGAAATTCTGACCGCAGTTATGCATTTCTGAGCTGTTTCCATGCAAAAAAGCCACAGCGGAGAACTTCTCCACTGTGGCCAGCATCATCCTATACGAAAGATTTATCTCGTTGAAGCAAAACTTCCTGCTCATAGGTTTTGATCTCAGCGATCCACTGTTCACGTACAGGTACCTTCTGCTGGGCGCAATAATAATCCCAGATCGCGCCGAAAGGATAGGACTTAAACTCTTCTGTCAAAGCCAGGCGAAGGGTGTAATCCCCTTGCAGCTCGGCTGATTTCAGAGCATCCACAGGTTCCAACATCGCACGCAGCAGTGCTTTAATCGTGTTGCGTGTGCCAACTACCCACGCAGCAACCCGGTTGATGCTTCCATCAAAGAAATCGAGTCCGATATGTGTCGTTGGAAGCAGATCATGACGTACCAATTCGCGGGCAATTTCCAGCAACTCATCATCCATAATGACAACATGGTCACTGTCCCAACGCATTGGACGGCTGACATGCAGAAGAATGCCATTGGTAAACAGGGCCAGTGAAGATAGTTTGTTGGATATGACTTCCGTTGGATGAAAATGTCCGGCATCGAGGCAGATTAACGTATCATTTTGCAGTCCATATCCCATATAGAATTCATGAGAACCAACGACATACGCTTCGGAACCGAGGCCAAACAGCTTACTCTCGACCGCATCCAGATGATACTTCGGATCAAGCTTCTCGGCAAACACTTCATCAAGTGAATCTTTCAACCGCTTCCGCGGTGTCATCCGATCAACCGGATTATCCTTGAACCCGTCTGGTACCCACACATTGGTTACACAGGTCTGACCCAGCTGCTCACCAAAGTATGCGCCAATGCGGCGGGATGCTTTGCAATGATCAATCCAGAACTTGCGAATCTCCGGATCGGAATGACTTAGCGTGAAGCCGTCACTTGATTTTTCATGTGAAAAGCAGGTTGGATTAAAATCCAGACCGAGCCCCTGTTCTTTGGCCCATTTCACCCAGTTCTCATAATGCTTCGGCTCAATTCGATCCAGCTCCACTTGTTCGTCCGTATCCGCATAGATGGCATGCAAATTGACCTTATGTTTGCCGGGTATCATCGAGAAGGCTTGCTCCAGATCTGCCCGAAGCTCTGCAGGTGTCGTTGCAGCCCCCGGATATTGACCTGTAACGGATATTCCGCCCGTAAGTTCACCGTCTTTATTCAGAAAACCTTTCACATCGTCCCCTTGCCAACAGTGTACAGACACTTTGATCTCCGCGAGTTTCTTCAGCACTTCATCCGTATCAATTCCATGCTGGGCATATAATGATTTGGCTGCTTCATATGCTTGCTTGACCTGATTTTCCATGTGCGAGAACCCTCCTTATTATCGTGTAAATGCTGCTGGAACACCGCCATCAATCGTCATCATGCAACCTGTTGTTTTTTCCGATTTGGAAGAGGCAAAAAAGGCGATGCCTTCCGCAATATCTCTCGGATAAATATTGACGAGCAAAGTTGTACGTTTACGATAGTACTCTTCCAGTTGGTCCGGTTCGATACCATAGGCTGCTGCACGTTCATTTCTCCATGAGCCGTTCCAGATCGCTGAACCTTGCAGGATGGCATCGGGGAGAATCGTATTTACACGAATGCCGTATTCCCCACCTTCAGCCGCAATGCAGCGGGCCAAATGAGCCTCGAGTGCTTTGGCTGAGCTGTAAGCTGAGGCGCTTTTTCCTGCATAGACTGAGTTTTTGGATCCGATAAATACCATACTACCGCCAATCCCCTGCTGTTTCATCAACTTGAAGGCTTCACGCGCCACGAGGAAGTACCCCGTACCCAGCACGTTCATGTTCAAGTTCCACTCCTTCAACGATGTTTCGTCAAATGGACTGGAGGTAGCCAGGCCTGCATTGTTCACGATAATATCCACGCCGCCATATTGTACGGCAACTTCCGCATACGCAGATTGCACAGCTTCCTCATCCGTTACATCCATCTTCAATGCATATGCGCGATTAGCACCATATTGATCGTTAATTTCCTGAGCTACCTTCTGAGCCCCTTCAAGGTTAAGGTCCGCAAGAACGACATGTGCCCCTTCGGATACTAATCTGCGTGCAGTTTCACTTCCAATTCCACCGGCACCCCCAGTAATAAACGCCACTTTGCGGGAAAACTCAGTCTCCGCCGGAGCCAGAGATAATTTGTAAAGCTCAAGTGGCCAGTACTCCACATTATAGGATTCATTGGCGCTGAGGGATACGAATTGGCCCAGACTTGTCGCACCGCGCATCACGGCAATGGCTCTATGATACAATGCACCGCTTACCTGGGATAGTGCCCAGCTCTTGCCTGTGTTGATCATGCCCACACCTGGGATAAGAATGACGCGAGGTGCGGCTTCAAACATTACGTCGCCATCATTTTTGTTGCTCTCAAAATATTGTTGATATTGTTCTTTGTAGGCGGCCACGCCTTCCACCAGCTTGGATTTCAGCCCTTCAATATCCTCCGCGTCCGGTGTCCAATCGATGAATAGAGGTACCACTTTGGTATGCACCAAATGATCCGGGCACGCCGCACCTACCTGTGACAACTTCGGCGAATCGACTCCACCAACAAAGGCAAGCACATCCTCCTGATCGTCAAAGGACAAAATCATTTTTTTGCTATCGGATACCGCTCCCCGAATGGTTGGCATTACTTTGGATACGATCTGGCGACGAACTTCTGCCTCAAGCGCAGGATGCTTCTCTCCGCCAAACAGGCTTCCTTCGTCAACACGTGCTTCAATGAAAGCTTCCGCTTCATTAATAATTTTGATCGTCTGCGCGTAACATTCTTCTGATGTTTCTCCCCAAGTCACCAGTCCGTGCTTCTCCATCAAAACCAGTTCGGCATTCGGATTCGAGAATACGCTTTCAGCAATCATCTTGGATAGTGTGAATCCGGGACGCACATAAGGAACCCAAACAAATCGATCCCCGTAAATCTCTTTCGCCAGTTCTTTTCCGTTATCTGCACAACACAGACTAATAATCGCATCCGGATGGGTATGGTCCACATGTTTATATGGAAGGAATGCATGCAGCAACGTCTCAATGGATGCACGCGGGTGTTTGGAATCGATCATGCAATGACCCAGGTATTCGACCATCTCTTCATCCGACATGGATTCACGTTCGATTAATGGACGAATATCTTCGAGTCCAAGGCCTGTAAAATGTTTCGCCTGCATGGAAGCCAGGTCAGATCCACTGCCTTTTACATACATCACTTCTATATCACGGCCGCGAAAATCTTTCACCGTCGTTTTGGTAGACGTGTTGCCTCCGAAAATGTTACATACACGACGATCTGACCCAATCAAATTGGATCGGTAGACCAGTTGCTCCAGTCCGGTTGTTTTCTCCGAAGCCTGTGATGAATTCCATAAACTCTGTACCATTTGTTCCCCTCCGATAATGTTTGTTTTATTCCTAATCAGAGTTTATCATCTTTGTTTTGTTTTGAAAACAAAAGATTTTAAATATAAACGGAAAAATTCAAAAGAGTTCTGTTTTAATGATTTTTCTTTCAATAAAAAACACCCTGACGTGTTGGTCAGAGTGTTTGGAAGAGATTTTTGGGTCAGAATAAGCTTAATATCGCTAGTTGATTGGATGAATCTTTTTCGAAAAGCTAGACCCTATATATCCTAGTAGATCCCTGCTTTTTTTGAAGTGTTTTTAATTCCATAAGTATCGTTAACCACTGTGTTTCCAAAGGATGTCAAACTTCCGTTAGGACCCGTAGCCAAGTCCAAATAGTTCAAATCAGAGCTGTTGCCATACCAGGACCATGCGAGCCAGCCTACCCCTTTTTCCTGACCATATTTCATGATCGCATATTCATCGACGTCCCCATTCGTGTGGTATCCACCGAACTCACCGATGATCAGGGCCAGACCTTTGTTCAATACGCTTTCCATGTTGGATTTAACGGTTGCCGCATCTTTACCGGCATATTCATACATGTGAATCGAGAATACGGTGTTTTTCTGCGAATCGGCTGCAAATACACTTTGTCCATAATCCACGATGGATTGCGGGTACTGCCCCCAGCCCGCTGCATCCACGATCAATGTATTGTTAATACCGGCATTTCTCAGCTTCAGAATTGCTTTTTTGTATCCGTCAGCCCAGGCACTACCATTCCATGTTCCATACCATTCGTTCGCGATATTTACGATAACTCTGTCTTCTTTACCAATGAGTGCTTCCTTGATGCTAATCCAGTAATTCACTGCTGCATCCAACGAATTATAGTCATCCTTACCTGTTGCATCATGTACTTCAAGCACCGCAATCATTTTGTTTGCGCTTACAACATTAATGATGTTCTTAACAGAGTTCAGATCGTCTTTCGTGTACTGCACGCCATTGGAGAGCACAATCCGTACGGTGTTGGCACCTGTTTTGGCAATCGCAGGAATCGCCGTGTTCAGGTCGTTCTTAAACCATGAATGTCCATGATTGACACCTCTCATAACAAATGCCTTGCCAGTGGAATCGTACAATTTGCCTCCGTTTACATAAAATCCTGTAGCAGCAGACGCTTTGGGGGCAGCACTCCCCAGAATCACCAACATAAGTGCAGCAATTACGGTAAAGACTGTACACTTTTGCAACTTGACCATTCGTTAGAACCTCCTACATTTTTTGTTTATTTCAATTAACCCTGCTCAAGGCAATAAGTTAACTAAAATCAAAAGTAAATCATAATTTTGTAAAGTTATTATTATAAATAAATAACTTTATGTAATACACATAATTTAATTTTATTTACTTAATCGTTAAGGTTATGGACATATAATAAAATGAAAACGCTTACTGGTCAAGTTATTTTTACCATGATAAGGAATTTATTTTGTTCAAAACAAAGAGAGCACCTCGTTCACCCCTAAAAGAAGTGAATAGGTACTCTCTGTTTCATATGCATGGTCAATGGATATCATCTACGCCGGGCAAAGTCCACAAATCTGAACTTGTCCGGGCGATGCCTTGCCTCTGTGAACTGGAATTGACTGGCATCCTCCAGGTAAACCTGGCTCCTAACCACAACTACATTGTGGAACCCTTCGAGATCAAGCAATTCCCTATCCTCAGCGGTAGGCTCCTCCACCAAAATTTCCTTTTGGCAAAAGAGATGGTCAGCCCGAGCTCCTCCTCAATGTACTCAAAGATGGAGTCATTACATATTTCCTTGCTCAAACCAGGGATAAGCTTCTGGCTTATATGGTCCTTATCCAGAATGACATGTTCGCCATCCACTTTCCGTACACGTCTGATCTCCCAGACCTTTTCATTCAGACCAAAATTGATTTTCTTGAACAAGGCTTGATCAACCTTTTTTTCTTCAAAAACTTTAACGTACGTTTTGGCCCGATGTCCCATTTTTTTAGCCAGTTCCTTGAAGCTAACGAGGCCTGAAATAGGAAAATCAATTTTACGTATATCCAGCACAATGGAGCCCTTACCTTGAATTTTCTGAATATAACCTTCTTCAGACAGCATTTTCAGCGCTTTGCGAATCGTCTCTCTAGACGTTTGATAACTTTCCGATAAATCAAGTTCCGAGGGAAGCAACGTACCTGCTTCAATTTCTCCAGTCCGAATACGAGCTGCAATATCTTCATAGATTCGGATAAATTTATTATTCATCATTCATCACCACTGTCCATTACCCTTTTTTATCATATTGGCAACCTATTATAACATTAAAAGTCGAATAACGGATAATGTGGTTGCTGAGGAGGATGAAATGATGAATTAACATTTAATTCAATCTATATCGTTCACTTCCGATTTTGAAGTCTTAGTCTTAGCGTCTATACTCGGTCCATCGTCCC
The DNA here is from genome assembly GCF_050994985.1 of Paenibacillus taichungensis. NCBI lineage: Bacteria > Bacillati > Bacillota > Bacilli > Caryophanales > Paenibacillaceae > Paenibacillus > Paenibacillus taichungensis. Next base: position 3,135,781 of record NZ_CP194720.1, read on the forward strand.
CCACAATTTGGTTTTCTTCAATAATACGGATCAGTTTGTTCAGTCGGAAGATCAGGGCTGCCGCCTCGGATCTGCTCAGATGCTGCATGGGACGGAAACTGCCGTCTTCGTACCCGGTAAGCATGTACATTCCAGCAAGCTCTTCAACCTCTTCTTTGGCCCAATCGGACACATCCATCTGATCCGTAAAGGCACGACGTGAAGTTGCGGGTTCCGGCTTAATTTTGCGAATAACATTCGCAATGATCTTTGATGCCTGTTCCCGGGTTACCAGCGCATAAGGAGCAAATTTGCCATTCCCCATGCCATGTACCATACCACGACTTACGGCTGCTTCGATCTCAGGAGCAAACCAATCCTGATCGTTCACATCCCGAAAAGCATTCTGATATTCGGCAGATGTGTCTACACCCATTAATCGCACAATAAGTGCTGTGAATTCAGCTCTTGTAATGGGACGACGGGGTTCGAAGCGGGTTTCACTCACACCTTGAATGATGTTTTGCTCTGCCAGCCATATAATCTGATCTTTATTGAATGTTTGACCAATATCAATGAACTTGATCTCTTTCTTGGCTTTTTCTTCTACTTTGTCACTTTGCTCAGGCTGGGATACTCCGGACTGAACATCCTCCGGTTTGGAGGATGTTACAGGTGAACCAGCTCCACTTCCGCTTGGAGGTGGATATGGCATAGTCACAGCCGTGGCCTGTTGGCTTTCACTTTTTTCCCCGGCTGAATTTTCAGTCCACAATATGACATCATAACGCTGCCCGCCCGTTAGTCCTGTCCAGATGTAGCTTCGTTCCTTTCCGCGATAAATCTCCCGTCCACTACTGGAAAGTACGATCGTTTCATTTAAAGATTCCAACTTCCAACTCAACGCAATGCTGCTTGTGCTCTGAGAGATCGCTGAAATAGTGAATTCTTCTGATGGCAATGTCTCGAACTCAGGTACATTAACTGTCTCTCCGTCTCCCGCCTCATTAAAAGGCACAATAGAAAAGTCAGAATAGTGCTGGGCACTTTTCAATTCAGTTACATGTATCGACGTTTCCATTGTTGTCGCAATCAACTCGTCTTTCTGATAGATGCGATAGCCTGCTGCTCCAGGAATCATATCCCATACAATATCTGCACCATGCTGAGTACGTTCTTCCACTTGAGGTGAAGAAGGAATTTTGCCTGGTAGTGTTACTGCTGTTAGATTGAAGCCAACCTCGCTCTTACCCGAAGCATTTACGGTTTTGATGGTAAACACATAACTCACACCTGGCTCAAGCCCATGGGCTTCGTAATAAGGCTCGTCAACAGACACTCGGCCGATCTCCGCACCGTCACGTTCAATGATGAATTGTTCGGCCCCCTTGACATGGCTCTTTTCGAATTGAAGTTGTATGCTATCCTGTGTCGAACGATATTCCACTTCCTTGGGAGCTTCCGGTTTGGTCAACAACGTATACTCAAACTTATATGATGTATCCCCTTGCTCGTTCTCGGTATACAGTTCGATGGAGTAGTTCGTTCCACCCTGCAGTTCCTTTACGACATATTCTTTTTGTTTGCCTTTATACAGCTCGATACCATCCATTAGAACCACAAACGTTTCGTTTAAATAAGAGAAATCCCACTCCAGTCTGGCATGATCCGTCTCCGGATATAACTTCATCTCAATAGAATCGACATGAGGCAACGTGAAAAATGGAGCAACGAACATTGGAATTCCATTACCCGCTGTATTATAAGGAATGATCTGTACTTGATCATATCGAGCTGCGCTGGTAAGACCATTAAGGGTAACCTCAGTCAAATCATTCTCTGTAATGGTTGTGAATTCATCTTCCGCTATCATTACAATGTAACCCTCTGCCCCTTGAACCTTTTCCCACTTAATCACTGCCTTCGTCTCTTCAATCACATCTGGATGCAAAGTTTCCGTAATTGTTGCAGGAAACGTGCGTAATTGAACATCAAATCCCGCATCGCTATCGCCGGAAGCATTCGAAGTCTTAACCGTATAGGTGTATCTCTCCCCCGGCGTCAGGTCATTGTCTTCATAAGAATTACTGTCAGCCGGAATACGATCAATTTCAATACCATCTCGCAAAATGATCAGTTGTTCTGCGCCTCGTGTGGCGCTGCCACTCAGATCCAGCTTTGCGGATTGATCGGTTACGGCAGCAATACTTGCTGTTTGTGGGGATATGGGTTTGGTCATTAAAATAACCTGAACAGGAGAAGAACGGTGACCATCCTCATTCATAACAATAAGTTCAAACGCATACGTTGTGCCATCCAATAAACTGACAAGATGTACCGATGGTTCGGACACAGTCTGAACTTGCCCCGTTGTCTGATTGCGAATTTCATATGCGGTTGCTCCCTGTACTGCTTCCCACGCCAGATCAAACGTGTGCGTTCCCTTGATCACTGTAATCCCATCTGGTGATAGTGGCAGAGTTTGAGTTGTTATTCCATAGACAAGGGAAGCACCCGAACCACTTTCATTAACCGCCCGGATCGTATATGTATATTTCGTGCCTGGCGACAAATTCTCATCTACGAATCGGGTTTCACTCGCATCCACACGAGCAATCTCTCGCCCATTTCGTTCAATGATGTATTCGTCTGCACCCTTTACCCCTGTTTTGGTAAAATCCAGACTAAGACTGTTTTCCGACACTTCCGATGCCTTAATCTCAACTGGTTTTTCAGGCAATGTCAGTATGGATATACCCGTCGCTTCGGATGGGGTCCCTTGTCTGTTCACTGCAACAAGTGTGTAATGATGCATCGTTCCATCCTCAAGTCCTGAAATAAGGTTCGTTAGCTCTGTTCCACGATAAATTTCTTTGTTCCCCTGTTGAATTACATACTCTGATGCACCGGCTACAGCCGCCCATGACAAGTTGGCATTATGTACCCCTGGTTCAACTACAATTTCTGAAGGCGATGCTGGTTTGGATAATCGAATCAAGCTGGCAGACTTACCGATTCCAGATGTGTTCACGGCCTGTACTTCCACTAAATACTCCATGCCTGGCAACAATTCTTCAGCCCTATAGGCAAGTCCCGAAGTCCGACCCACTTCCGTCCCATTGATACTAACAATATAGGATTCGGCTGTATTTACAGATTCCCATTCTACTCCAATACTTGTTTCATCCGTACGTGTTACTTTGAGCCCTTCAGGTCTGGTTGGCAAAGTAAGCAGTTTACCACTTGTGGGTGCACCGTAACCGGCAGCATTTCCGGCCTCCACCTGATACGTATAGTGGCGGCTGCCTGATAACTGATGGACTTCAATCTGTGTATCTGAAATCTCATAACTCTGCCCCTCAAGAACGATCCGGTACTTCGTCGCTCCGGGGACTGCATCCCATCTAAGTGTTGCTCCTGTTTCAGTCGGCTGAACAAAGTGAAGACCTGAAGGACTCTCGGGAAGCGTCGTTCCAGATACTCGATTGGATTGACCTTGTCCACTTCCATTGCCTGCCTGAACGTCCACCTGAACCAACGTTCCCGCAGTTAATCCCGTTAGCAGATATTCATGGGTTCCAGCAAGCAGCGTCTCCCGCTTCTCCCCATTCACAAAGACTTCGTATCGCTCCGCGCCTCTTACAGGATCCCAACTGAGATGCATGCTCGTTGTTGTAGCATTATCTATACTCAAGCTTTCAATGGCCCCCGGCAATGTCAGCAGCTTCTGCAAACTTGTTACTGGACCTTCTCCTGTCTCGTTTGCGGCCAGCAATTCATAGCTATACTCTGTTCCACTATCCAGACCTGCGTCCACATACTCCGTTTCCAATCCTTCGTAGACTCCAGCTCCACTGCGTGAAAGGCTGTAATACGTAGCTGAAGTTACCGTCTCCCATCCCAGAGAGATCTCATGCTCCCGAATCTGCACTGCCGCAAATTCACCAGGTGCTGCAGGCAATGTCAGGAATCCCACCCTGCTGCTTTCTCCCGCGCCACTCTCATTCAGTGCTGTGACCGAAATCGTATGAATGCTCCCCGGGACCAGATTGGTCATATACGGAATATTGGAAGAATCGGAGATCATCTGGTCAAAAACAATACTTCCATCCGAAGTTGCTGCCGTGATACGGTACGCAGTAGCACCTTGAACCGAATCGAAATGCACTTCTGCCAGTTCAGGCTGGGAATCGACTTTTCGAACTTGTAATGATCCCGGGGCCGCGGGGATTGTCAGTGCACGGACAGATACTGCATCACTTATACCAGTATGGTTTCGAACTCTCACTTCGTAATCATAGACTTGCCCACCACTCAGGGAATGATCAATGAGCGTATGTTTAGGATAATCTAGTGTCCACGACTGGCCCGTCGTTTGGTTTATAATTTCATACTGATACCCGTCGGTATACCATTCTCCTGTCGGCAAATCCCATGTAAGTTCTGCTGAGGTCTCACTGATCTGTGTAACGCTCGCATTTCCCGGCTGCTGTGGCTTGTGCTGGATCTGATAAGGTGCTGATACGGTCTCATATGTATTCCCTGCCACATCCATTGTTTTGGCATGGATATACCAAATGCCTTCGGATTCAATTGAAATTACAGACTCATTCGAGCGGGCTTCATTCCAGTTGTCTGGCGATACGGTACTGCTCGTCACACTATACAATCGTGAAATCTCATTGATACCTGAATCATGATCTTCATATTGAACGGTAGCAGATATACTAGTGTCACTCCAGCCCTGTCCATTCGGTGTAAATGTAATCGTTGGAGCAACCTGATCGACATAAGCCGTACGACTGATTTCCATGCTAACATTTCCGACAGCGTCTCTCGCTCTGGCTCGAATTACGTTGGGACCGTTTGAACTCACTGCTCCTGAGTTTCCTGCAATATATGGGGCGCCGTTCAAACTATATTCATACGAAATGGCATGTTCGTCTATGCTGCCAGCAATCGTAAATTGCACTGCTTCCTTGCTCCAGCCAGACTGACTTAATGTAATAACCGGTTCTGTTGGAGCGGTCTTATCCAATCGAATGATTGCTTTCGCAACAGTACTTACATTCCCTACCTGGTCAAGCGAGCGCGCATATACTGTGGTTTGTCCTTCTTTGGTAACCTTCACTTCTCCAGTGTAATCGATCCAGGGGCCTTGTTCGTTTAAACGATATTGGCTTTTGGCAAGTCCACTGCCTGTATCTTCACCGCTGGTTATTTCAAAGGATACATCCTGATTCGTCCATTCATCATCACTGAGTGTAACCTTTGGCTCATCAGGCCCTGTCTTGTCGATCCGGGCATTGGCTGAGGTTGATGCACTGACATTAGAGGCCCGATCCACACTTCGCGCCTGAATCTCGGTTGTTCCTTCCGTATTGATGGTAAATGGCTCTCGATAATCGACCCAAGTTCCTTCACCTCCAAGTCTATATTGCGTAAGATCCACTCCACTTGCTTCATCCATACCTGCCGTTAACGTTACCGTTACTGCCGAATGGGTCCACTCCGTCGGATTTAACGAGATGACGGGAGGTGTCGGAGCTGTACGGTCCACTCGCGCTGTAACCGAAGCCTCCTGTCCTGTATTGCCAAATGCATCTATGCTGCGTGCAATAATGAGTGTATTTCCTTCAGAATTAACCGTAATGGGAGCAGTGTATTCCTTCCATTCTCCCCCAATCCCCAGCTTGTACTCCGTCTTCTGTACACCACTTAAGGCATCCGAGCCTGCTGTAATCGTAACCAGGACATCTTCCTTGGTCCAAGAAGAAGGATCCGCTGCTATAGAGGGAGCGGTGGGACCGGTCGTGTCCTTTGTGATCTGACCTGCAGAGGTAAATGCAGTCTGTATGCCTTCTCCATTCACTGCTGCTACATATACGTTATATAATCCGTCAGCAAGTCCAGTTAACGCAAGTTCAGTACGAGTTGATGAAGTTGTACCCGATGCAAGCACTTGTCCGACGGAGTTACGTATTTCCGTTTTGTAATTCGTTCCCGCAGGATTGCCATTATTGTTCCAACTAGCCGTAACGGAGTTACCTGACTGGCTCACAGCAGCATCGCTTGGTGCATTTGCTAGTGTAAATTTACTAGTTGAACTTGAATATCCCGTATACGAACCGACTGTATTTTTGGCGCGTACAGCAAAAGAATATTGAGTATTCGGTGTAAGGCCGGTCACTTGCCGACTATTTGTTGTACCCGTATCAAACGTTTGATTCGTCGTTACATTTTTCAGTTCATACGTCACGGAAGCATCATTCGCCTTTTTGTCCCAGTTGACCGTCAGATTATTATTGTTGACTGATGTAAATGACGGTGTTCCCGGAACAACGAAACTTTTCACCGTAAAGTTGACAGTGCCCGCTGAGGAGACTCCTCCCTTGTCATCCATAACCCACACTTGCAACGTATGTGCACCATCTGAGAGTGTATCCGGCAATGTGTAATTCGTATTAAATGACTGATTGGAACCTGTAGCCGTCATCTGTGTCAGAATGTTTTCAGAGCCTCCGTCGATCGACCATTTGACAGTCAGAAGATCTCCCACATCCGTATCCCGGGTTGTACCGGAAATTTGGAGCTGTTCCCCTTTGTAATAGGTTTGACCCGAAGACGGAGCCGATAGTGAAAATGAAGGCGGTGCATTTTTGGGACCAATCCCCACAATCGTCGAAAATTTGCGTGAAGCCTGGTTCGCGGTTGCTTTGCCGTTCCACCAGAACTGCGCAGCGGTATCCGTTGCGGTAACGGTCTGCCCTGGCGTAAAGGAAGACGGAGAGGAACCACCTGTCAGCTGTGCATTGTCTGGGCTATTGTACTGCCCCATGAAAATGCGATCTGCGTCCACAACGTTATACGTGTTGGCATAAAAAGCGGTTACCTGAACACCTCCACTGTAATTGCGCCAGCCGTTCTCAATCACTTCAAACGGAGAAGCATCGTTGCCGTTCACCATCGTATCCCAATAGAACGTACCTCCCAGATTCAGCGTAGAGCCGCTGCGATTAACAGCCTCCAGCTCCACCTTCATATAACCGCCCTGAGATGTGGCATTAACGATAGACACGCGCAAAATATACTCAACGTTGTCTTTCTGCCTGGACATTTCGATTACATTATTATTGATTCGATAATAATTAAGGGGTAGTGACTTAAAATTAACGGGCGTTCCATTATGATCAATAATGGTGGATACATTCCCGGTATCGCCACCGTAGAATACGTTTGTATTTGGAAGCAGCACAATTCTATATTTGCCATCACTATTCATCTCCACTTTCACCTTGGAGGATTGAACAGCCTTCATGCTGGAAGTATCGGATACAATACTGATGGTTTCCACAGCTTCAGCCATAACGGCCGTTGAACCCCATTCGACCAACAAGGCTTGGGGTGACAACAGGGCAAATGCCAGCACCACTTTGGTAAGCTGCTCGGCCTGTTTTTTAATACGTTTCTCAGATTTCTTCAACGTCTGCTCTCCTTTTCTACACACCAAAAAAAGGAGGCACCCCAACAAAGGAACAAAGTCCTCTGTTGGGGTGCCTCCCCTAACAAGTGTCATTTTTTCTTGATTATAACGATTCAAATAACGAAAGTAAATACTTAAGAATGCTGAATATTGTCAATTTACGATTGATTGATTATAACGAATGGCTGAGAAACCATTTGTACAATTCCGGGTTGTCATACGTTTCGGTCCAAGCATCATGATCGCCTTCAGGGTATATCGTCAGCTTCACATCCGCGTTCAACGCTTCAAGCGCATGAACAATCTTCTCGGATTCCGTCACATAAACGACATCATCCTTGGCCCCATGAAACGCCCAGATCGGTATATTACGCAATTCTTCCGCTTTGGAAGGGTCAGCTCCCCCACACACAGGTGCCAATGCAGCAAATGTATTGGGGTAAAACAGTGGCAGATCCCAAGCACCATACCCGCCCATACTCAGACCTGTAAGATACACCCGGTTCGGGTCAGCAGCTTCGTTTTCCAAAACATGTTCCAGAAGGGCCATAACAGCTTCGCGATGCATACCCCAAAATTCGTCCACCGGACATTGCGGTGAAATCACGATAAATGGGAAACTCTTGTCCTGACCAGCAATAAGCGGAACTCCGTTTGCTTTAAGCATTTCCAGATCATTACCGCGTTCTCCAGCACCATGAAGAAATAAAATGACAGGCCATTTCTGGTCCGCAGCAAGCGGTTCCGCCGTCTCGGGAATGTGCAGCAAATAGTCCAAAGTGACGGTTTTGGTGATTTCCTTTACCATTCGATGCCCGGTTTGGGACATATGCTCGCCTCACTTCTCATCTCTAATTTTCAACAACGCCTCGTCCAATACTCCGACCACCTTGTCACACCATGCATCAAATTCGGGATCTTCGGTCTGCAATTCAGGATGTGCAAGAATATATTCTATGGTATTGCGGATTCCTTGATCGGCCCTGATCGTTGCCACAAATTCCGGAACAAGCCTTTTTAATTTACTGTTATCAAATACAACTGTATTCGCCTTGTCTCCCAGCAGACCGCCTCGAAGATCCTGATCACTGCACGCCGCCAAAAACTCGGAAGATACATGAACCGCATGAAGTTTGACACCAAGCACTCCTGCGATAATCTCATAGATCTGATTCCAGGTTACTGACTCGTCCGAGGTAATATGTACCGATTCACCAATGGCATGAATGTTGCCCATAAGGCCAATAAATCCTTTGGCAAAATCACGGTTATGCGTTATGGTCCAGAGAGATGTGCCATCTCCATGAATAAGTACGGGTTTATTTTCACGTATGCGCTTGAGGACCTGCCAGCTTCCCTCTGCCCCATGCACACCAAGAGGTACAGAACGTTCATTATACGTATGGCTTGGACGCACAATGGTCACCGGAAATCCTTCTTCACGATACTGTTTCATCAAATAGTCTTCACATGCAATTTTGTTGCGCGAATATTCCCAATACGGATTGGATAATGGCGTACCTTCCGTGATCCGATAATCAGCAAGTGGTGTCTGGTAGGCAGATGCCGAACTGATAAATATAAACTGCTTCGTTTTGTCCTTAAACAAACGGTAATCTCTCTCCAGCTGAGACGGTACAAATGCGATAAAGTCTGCGACAACATCGAACTCCAGGTCGGCAATCAGCTCCGCAACTCTTGCTTCATCGTGAATGTCGGCTTGCAGCACTTTGATTTGCGCAGGCAAATTATCATTTTGATTTCCCCGGTTGATCAAATACAGTTCATAGCCTTGCTTAGCAAGCTGATCGGTAATTGCTGTGCTGATGGTACCTGTTCCTCCAATAAATAGCGCTTTCATATTTGGCCACCTCCAGATGAAATTGATCACTAGTCCATGATATCATGCACACAAAAGAGGAGCAAAGATTCAATTGAAGAATCTTTGCTCCTGTCCATTATATGACCTTAATTGTTCCGTAAATCATGTACATACCGCAGTGCAGTTCATATTCACCAGGTTGGACATCCTTGTCTACAGTGTAATAGTTGTTTCCTTTTTGCATGTAAAGATCCATGCCCAGTTTGTCAGCCGCTACCGATTTAACATGCGTAACCTTACGAGTAAGGATAAAGTTAATTTTGGTTGGAACCCCGGCTTTAACTTCAATAACATTAGGCTCAAAGCCGTCGTTACTTACATTAACATCAATAACTTCATATCCCTTCAAGTCCTCCGGCGTCTCGGCTTTGGCCGTTACAGCACTTCCTGAACCTGGGGACATGTCCTTGCCCATAAAATACACCATAAAAGATCCAAGCAGCACAACTACAGTAATTCCCAGCGTAAGCCAAGGCCAGGTTTTGCTAATCCAGCTTTTCATCTCAACGCTCCTCTGTCTATGTTCCCATTCAATTGCAACTCTTCTTCAGCATACCCCATCCGGTTAAAATTGAAAATGACTCGAATGGGCCATATCGACGAGACGCCACTTAGTCCAATAAATATATTCATCAAAAAAGAGCCTGAATCACTCAGGCTCTTTCAGCTATAGTTATTGTCTTTATAGTTCTATCTATTCGCCAATCAGGAATATATAGGTGTATTTCGACTTCGCCTCATCCGTAACTTATAAATCTCTGGCAACGCTACACCAATGAGCACTACAATAACCCCGATCCATTGCAATGGGCTCACATGCTCGTGAAGAACAATGGATGAGAGCAGCACCGCGATTGGAAGCTCAACTGCACCAAGAATTCCGGCCATGTCTCCACCAATATGAGGCACACCTACTGCGAACAGTACTGGTGGGATAAAAGCTCCGAAGAAGCCAAGCAACAATCCGAAGACAAGCAGTTGACTCCAAATCAATCCGTTAAATAGGAATGTCGGTGGGAACAGGATGCACAGCAAGATCAGACCCCCAGTAACCATCCAGGCACTGCGAAACGCTGGATGTGCTGATGGAACCGCTTTACCACTGAACATTACAAACAGGGAGTAACTTACAGCCGCCATCAAGCCAAGCGCTATGCCCAAGCCGTTAAACTCTCCGAGTCCCTGTTCCAGAAAACCAGCTGCCAGCAATGTGCCGCCAAACAGGATAATCAAAGTCAGGAATGTTACCTTGTCAGGACGCTGACGTTTGCTCACAGCCTGGATCAATACACTAATCCAAGTGAATTGGAACAAAAGAATAATAGCCAGTGACGCGGGGATATACCGCAAAGACTGATAATAGACAAGACCGGTAATGACCGTTGGCGTCCCTGCAGCCATCAATAGCAGACGCTGCTTCCACGTTAATTTCTGAAGAGCTTTTGCCACGGCTGCTGATGGTTTTCCATCTGCCTGTGACTTCCGTTTCATTCTAAACTTCGAGTATAATGCCAGCATCCAGGACAGGATGAAGCCCGTGATCAGCTGTGTGCCCACGACCTCTCCAAGTTTGTACCCTTCGCCGTAAGCCAGAACCACAATTGTGGATAATATGCCATAGCTCATCGCTCCTGCGAGAACGGACAGATAATATTTCATTGTAGATAAACCTCCTGATGATCGAAAAATGCGTCTGCATGTTTGATCCATGCCAAGGTCACAGACACCATCCAAATGCAAAAATCCTAACTACGAGCAAGGAATACAATGATTCCCTGGCATCGTAGTTAGGAAGTATAGGCTTCCCGTAGAGACCCTCGCCCTGTGTACACTTTCGGCCTGCGAGGTTATACGAAATGAAATATGCACTTGTTGTTTGCGATTCGTGTGTGACGACTTTTCATATATTACATGGGAGGTGAGGTGGTGTCAACCCTGATTCACAATTTAAATTTTTTTAATTCAAATTCAAAGTAAACAACATGCGTTATTGCGTCATTTTACAGATGAAGAATCCCATGTTAACGTTTGCTGCAACCCTTCTTTGAGACCATTTAAATCCAATCCGTCCACTGCAAAGGCTTCTCGGATCAAAGGAGGAGCCACAAATTCGTCATATTTACCAAGATAAGGCGCTTCATCTTCTGAAAGCAACGCAGATGCGTCTTCTGCTGCTCGACACTCACTCATGATCTCGGCCAAAAGTGTGCGGCCATCCACTTTGCCTGACACGACAAAATAATAAGGCTCCATAGGTACAACAGATCGCAAGGCGAGCTTGTCAGACAAATTGTGCTTCATCAAACGTTCCAGTGTGCGGAAAGATTTGCTTCCCACCCAAGGTAATACATACAAGGAATCTCCTCCAGCTGGAATGACAACCTGCTTCAGTAAACCACTTTCACGTGCAAGTCGACGGGCGCGTTCCAATCGATTTACCGCTTGCGGGGACAGATAGGGATATATCACCGTGTCTGATAGTACTTCACGCATTTTCTGGACAACCGACGTATGAATGTCCCCACCCGCACCCAGCCACAACGTATCCACTTTGCCTTTGGCCGCCTTCACATACACAGATTTATGCTTATGATCGACCTCTTCCACTTTCCACAGTTTCCCGGCAAGAGAGAAACAGTATCCAGGTGGCGGCACGGTTGTAATCGACCCGATCTCCTCGGAACCGTTCAGCACTTTGTGCTCTTCATCATCTTTGAACACCGCGTAAAAGCGATAGTTATTCACGGTTTTCTCACCTGTAAGCCCAATGATTAACGTCCGATCTTCTGTCCACTGCAGATGATCGGTCTCAATCAGATAATTCAGAAAAAGCTGATATTGATCTACACGAATCTGCGCGAATGGTGCGAGCGAAAGTATAGCCTCCGCCAGTTCTTTGGGTTCAGCCTCCCCCATGCTTTTCAGCATGCTCATCGTCTGATGATAGAGCACACCCATCGGCATCTTACGGGCCTCAAGCGGTTCAACCCACTTGGTCTTTACATACAATTCAATAACAGCAATAGCCCGCATGAGTGTCCATGGCATTCGAGCAGGCAATTGAGCTTCCTCATCCTCTTCTTCCGGACATACAAAAAGCATCTCGGAAGCCATATCCTCACGCCTGCCTGACCGTCCAAGGCGCTGAACAAAACTCGATGCACTATAAGGTGCTCCAAGCTGTACAACCCGCTCCAGTTCACCCAGGTCAATGCCCAGTTCCAACGTTACGGTAGCCGCAGCTACTGCTGGCCCTGATCCGGTTCGTAAGGCGGCTTCGGTCTCTTCTCTCAACATCGCGGATATGCTCCCATGATGAACATGGAATACGTCCCGCTCCTGTCTCCGTGCGGCGACACGCCGCATCTCAAGTATAGTGACTTCGGCATCCGTCCGGCTATTGGTGAATATTAAAGCCTTTTTGCGATGTGTACTCTCATAGATGAAGTCGTAATAGACCTTACGTGCGTTATGCAAATGTTCCGCCTGTTCTTCATCCCGTGCATCCGGAAACGAAAAATGCTCCACCCGCAGACGCAGCTTGCGGCCACCGGGGGAAGAAACCACATCCACCCCCTGGTTAGTTCCAGCAGCGAGCCAGGCTGTAGCAGCATCATAATCACTTAGTGTCGCAGATAATCCCACTCTTCTCGGTTTACATCCAGCCATACGTTCAATTCGCGCCAACTCACTCAGTACCTGAATGCCGCGATCCGCTCCCATGAATGCATGAACCTCGTCAATAATGATATACCGCAGATCATGAAATAACGCCGGAATGGCATTGGGACGATTCATCAATAGACCTTCGAGCGATTCAGGCGTAATTTGAAGCACACCGGATGGACTTCGCATGAGACGTGTTTTCTCTGCCTGAGGCACATCTCCATGCCAGTGCCATACCGGAATATTGCCCTCGGACAGCAAGTCCTTTAGTCGCTCGAATTGGTCGTTAATGAGTGCCTTAAGCGGCCCGATGTACAAGATTCCCACGGATTTGGAGGGCCGTTCATGCAGCTCGGTCAGTGCAGGAAAAAAAGCCGCCTCCGTCTTACCGGATGCTGTGCCTGCCGCAATCAGCATATGATGCGGGGTATGAAAGCAAATGTTGCAAGCTTCAATCTGGGCAGGCCGAAGCGATTCCCATCTTTTTTTATAAATAAATTCCTGTACAAAAGGTGCCAGTCGATAGAAAGGGTTCTCACTCATAATTCAAACTCCGCTAGAAAATCATCCAGATCATCAGTAGATGATGAGTTCGTTCCTTTTCCTGTTTCCTCCGGTTTGACTGCTCGCTCACCAAGCAATTGAGCATAGGTCACTTCAGGATTCTGATGGAGTGTATGCAGCACATCCATGAAGTCCCGTACCACTTCACGTGTGGTCAGTAACTCATCCGCGCCGAGCCGATTGACCGCTGTTTGCATAAAATCAACTAAATCCTCATCCGTTAGACTTGCACTATACCCAAAATGCAGGGCATGAATCTGACGCAGCTTCTGCAACAGAATCAAAATCTCTTCATGGGATAACATCGAAAGTTTCAGGATCGGTCCGGTATAATTCGCGTATTCTCTTGCTGCATACCGCCCATCGATGAGTCTGGAGCGAAGTGCTTCATAACTGAATAGTCCGCGTCTTTCATCCTCCACAAATTGTGGTGTACCGCCCACAAAAATGCCGAGGTGTTCTGCTTTACCCTGCATCGTATCATTGAACATGGTAAGCAGTTTCTCGTAGTTGCTTTGCCGGGATATGCTGTTTGTGATTTTATACAGATTCACCGCTTCATCTATGAACAACAGCAGTCCTTTGTAACCGATCCGCGCTGTAAATTCGGACCATAATTTGAAGTAGTCATACCAGTTATCATCGTCAATGATGACGCCGACAGCCAGCTCTTTCTTGGCTTCCGTCTTGGTTGCGAATTCCCCTCTCAACCAGCGCAGAGCCGCTTGTTTGCGGTCATCATCCGCCAATTTATAGCCGTTCCAGTACGAAGCTAGCACCTTGGCAAAATCGAATCCATGCACCAAATTCTGCATTTCGTTTGTCACTGCATAGATCTGCTTTTCGACTTCAGCAGGAAGGGCCGGATCATCCGGGCGCAAGCCCTGACTTTGCATCGCTTGCTGCTGAAGACCAGCGATCCATTTCTGCAAAATCGGTTCCAGTGCCCCGCCATCCGGTCGTGTACGAGTAGACAGACGAGTCATCAGCTCACGATATGTTGCGAGCCCTTGACCTTTGGTTCCCACCAGTCTGCGCTCAGGTGACAAGTCGGCGTCCGCCACAACGAATTCCCGATCCATCGCATAGTTCCGAATCATCTGCAACAGAAAACTTTTCCCACTCCCATACCTTCCTGTAATCAGCTTAAACGCTGCCCCGCCTTCTGCAATATTGTCCATATCTCGCAAAATCGCGTCCACTTCAGACTTCCGACCAACAGCAATCTGCTCCAGTCCGATTCGTGGCACAACGCCTGCGGTCAACGAATTCACTAGTGCGGTAGTCAGCCGCTTCGGTATTTTAAGTTCTGCCACTTCCCAATCACCTCTTCACATGTTCAAACACATTCATATAATCCGAAACTATAAGATCACCATCAATCAGAAGGTCACCAATCGTTTCCATGGCCACATCATTAATTTCATCCAACAGGAGTGCAGGCATCGTGCCATATTGCTCAGCCACCCGCATCAGCTCCGTATCCGGGTTGACACCAAGCAAGGCATAAATTGCCTGTACATGCTGCGGAGACAGCATTTCAGAGAACTGTATCCACTCTTCATCCAGATCAGCAGAAAAATCCGCCTCCCATTGTAATGATAATGGCTCGCTATTCCCATTTTCTTGAACTCCTTCAGTTTTAAGCGCTCCCTCAAAGCCAACCTCCGGTTGGTTAGACTCCTCAGCTCTTTCAGCTTCATCCGTTGAACTTTGAATCGCCATAGGAGCTTGGCTGCTCGCATTGTTCGCACCCTCATCTTCGGTTGTATGATTTTCCTCGATCATGAGTGCTCTGCGCACATATTCGCTTTCCTGTTGCAGCGATGCAAGTTTCTCCGCATCAATTCGAACTATTGGTTGCTCTACTACTGGCATTTGCTCGACGGCAAAGGCCTTGTCCAGATAACGTTCAATCACGTTTGCAAGCTCAGGTTCAAGGGTCTTTCCACGAAGTCGCCCTCTGAAGCCGAGCAGTTCACGGCATTTATTTTCCGTGCATCGAAAAACTCGAGTTACAAACTGGATAAAATCTGCATGCTCTCCAATCGGAACATATGTCATTCGAACCGACTTTCCATAAATGGATTCGTCATATACGGCTTTTCGAAACAGCGCACGTTCGATAGTTCTTTCATGATTTAGCTCAAACTGATCCAATATGCCTGCCATGCGTGTACGCAGCATATAAGAATCCACCAAAACCATAACTCGGGGAATGTACTGTTCCAGAACTTTCATGCCGCCATCTCTGTAAAATTTGCTGAGTGTAATGTCATAGTCATAATATCTTTGTAACAGCTTTAGCGAGATATCCGATATATTGCTGCTCAAGAGCCGTTGCAATTCCTTATCAAGAATCTCCGGTGGCAGAAATCCACTCGAAAGCTCCACTATCTCGGATAATGACATGTTCAACTCATGTACGAGATCATAATCAATAATCCATTCCTGCATGTACACATCCAACTGCGGAAGCCGTTCACGATAGTTCATCCATAGTTGTTTTAATTGGTTGAAGCCTTCCTGTGGTTCCTGCCAACCAATTCCGTTAATCAGCTCATAAATATGCACAAACAGATAGGACAGATCCGTGTCAGGGAAACGTCCTTGCCGAACTTCAGTCCTCCAATACATATACCACTGGCGCTGGGGTTCGTTCATTACTCCATAAGTCGGCCAATAACTAATAAAAGGAACAAAGGGAGCCTGCTCCCCTTCCACTTCAACGAGTTGCCTTGCTTCCTCTACAAACCTTTTCTCAGAAGACAATATGCCGCCAGGTAATCTTATATCAAAATCAGCACGGACAATCGTTGAACGATCAGGAACCGGGACTGCCGCTGTGATAGGCTCTTCGCTTAGATCTATCTCCATAAATTCCAGTTGTCTTGAATCCTCTTTCATTGAATTCCGTTTCACCGTCCTCTCCGTGTGAATACGAACAAGTGTATCCATATTCATCATTATAACACTTGTCCTGCGCCTGCGGTGATGAAAATAATACTTTCCTTTGTGATAGAAAAAAGAGAGGCATTCAAACTGATATCCAGTTTAAATGCCTTCCCTTATACACCTATCTGCATCCTTTATAGCAAGGTTAGTCCAACTTCATATCAAACCACGATCGTCCGATTTTTCCCGTCACTCTTGGCTTGAGCAAGGGCTAGGCTGGCTTTTTCAATCAGATTCGACATCATCAGCGTCTCCTCAGGTACCATTACCACACCGCCAACGCTAACGGTGACCACATCACTTGGACTGGACAGATCTCTCTGAATTTGAAGTGCAAGCACATGTTGCCTGATTTCTTCGGCAAGCTCTGCTGAACGTTCCGATGTTGCATTCTTCAGTTTCAACATGAAGGTTCCTCCCCGAAGGCGGGAGATGATGGCATCATTCTGCTCACTGACAACGGCCAGCACTTCTCCAATCCACTGGAGGCATAGATCGCCACCTTGAAGTCCATAAGATGCATTATATGAACGGAAATCATCGATATCTATAATAAACAGTCCCAAACTGCATTTCTCTTGTAAACATTCATTCCAATCATCCTGAAGTTGGGATTTGAATATCGTCTGAAGCGGCATGTCTGTTAACGGATCTGTGTTGAGATAGTTCTCGAGCTGACTGGTTGTCTCCGTATAATGTTCCTGATCATTATGGGATGCCCCGCTGTTCAGGAGCACCATCACTGACGGTTTGCCTGCATGTGTAACAGAAGCCAGTGTGATCTCTAGCAGTAAGGACATGCCAGCTGCTGTGGTAAAGTATGTCTGGTTGGTAAACAAACGCGTATTGTTGAGCTTCAGTTCCTCCAGGTTTTGCTGCAAAATCGTTTTCGTCTTGTCAGGCACAAATCCCCTGAAATCCTTGCCGATGAGAGATTTGGAATTTTCATAACCAAGCAGTTCGGCTGCCTTGTTATTGCAATAAATGATGAACCCGTCCGTCAACGTAAAAAAGGCTACCGGTGAAAATTCCATCAACTGCAAATAGCGCTGCTCATTTTGTCGTAAAATACGTGCATTTTGCAACGCTTGCTCTTCCGCCTGAACGAGCTGGTTTTCCGTCTGACGACGCACGATGGTTTTGAGCAATGGCAGCACATTCAGTTCCTTCGTTGTCCACGGATAAGAGGTAGACTGGACGACCTCTCTCCATTTTTCGAAGGATTTCCGGGGAGACAGACGCATGCCATCATCGGTTCTGATCACCGCTTTGGCTGGATCACCTGCCCAATCCACAAGCTGAACCACTTCAGGCCGGAACCAGATGATATAATGATGCTGCCCAGGGGATATGGCAACATAAACAATACCCGATGCTTTTTCCTTGTAGGCTTTAGCAGGATCATACTCCAAACTCAGCTTGGAGGTGTGATAACTGTAATCTTCCGACTTGCCCGCCAGCCATGCAGCCAATTCCCGTACTTGCTCTTTTGCTGGCGTATCGCCATATAGCAGCAGCTTATCCTGATAACAGATCGCAGCTCCCGAAGCATCCATAAGACTCAGTAAGGTCCGCTCTTCGCCCTGCAATTCTTCAATAATCCTCGCTGGACTTGTATTCCCAATAAAAATATTAGCAATTTGGGTAGCCGCTTCACGTGACCTGATCTCAGCCTGATATTCATCCAGCTGCTGCCGTTGAAACAGTTCATTTGAGAAGAAGGAGCCCAGGAAGTTACACAAGTTACGAATACGATGGGGTATATATCTGGCTGAATAGTGATGACATGTAATCAGGCCCCACAGTTGGTTGTCATGGATCAGAGAGATGGTTACGGTCGCACCAACACCCATGTTCTGTAAATACTCAATGTGCAAAGGGGATACACTCCGCAGAACCGACAAGCTCAGATTAAGCGGTTTGCCCGTTAAAGGTTGAAGCAGGGGAACAATCTCGACAGGTGTATATTTCACATTCACGATGGTGCGCAACCAATTTCGCAGGTACAATTCCCTTGCCTGTTTGGGAATATCGGACGCAGGATAATGGTGGCCGAGAAACGGCTCGAGCTCTTCCTCACGCGCTTCTGCAATGACCTTCCCATTCCATTGTTCGTCAAATTCATAGATCATGACCCGATCATAACCTAGCATTTCTTTCACTTGCTCGGCTGCAATTTGACTCGCTTCCACCCGATTATCAGTACTTTTAAGCCGGCTGAAGAAGCTGGAAATCCACTCAAAATCATTAACTTCAATATTTCCTTTTTCATAGGAAGGCTCCATTTCCAAAATTAACAGGCCTTCACTTTCATGAATGACAGAAGTGAAGACCTGAGCATGTCCGGAAACGGTAACCGTGAGATCCATATATTGCAGGTCTGATGTTACAGATGCACTGAAGGTGCGTGCCAGTACCTGCCTTGTATTATCCTTGCCAATCAGATGTTCGAGTGGAAGGCCCAGCACCTCTTGCGTAGTAAGACCGAGATGTTCCTCCGTATTTTGGCTGCATTGTACAATAGTCGGTATATTGTTGGTGCTCACAGCCAAGAGCACACCATGAGGTTGAATGAATCCGGGGATATGAATAGGTTCTTTGTCGCAATTGTTTAGATCAATTGGATCATTGGTGTACGTACCCTGATTAAGCAATGTACGGTTAAGCAAATTATTTTCTTTCTTGGACTTCGATTCGGGCATAGCCTGAAAAATCCCCTCTCATGATGTGATAACTCTTATTCTCAACTTACAACTGATCTGTATCTGTATTGATCCATTGATCAAGTAATCGGAACGTTTCCGAGGCCGTGTGCACCATGATGTCGTGATCTTCTTCCGCTGTGATGGATTGACGCAGTAGTTCCGTGAACTCCGCCCATCTCGTTCTGGTTTCCGTACCATAAGCATTAAAATATTCCAGCCCCCGATCTGCATCAATCGGCAAGAACTGTGACAAACGTTTGGTCATGATCTGACCTCCGTTCGTAGATCCTTCAATGACGTATAAATAACCGAACAACCTTGCTGGTGTCGAGATATCCGGAAGATCCTTACATAAAGGGACCTGGCTGATTTCCTCTTCACTGGCGCCAAGATTCCGCAGGTCATTTTCAAGCAAGTTCGCTTTTCCTCTAATCCCGATATCCAGTCCCGTGCTTTCCCAGAAAGGCTGCTGGACAGCTTGATCTTCCAATGGTTTCAGGAACCCGTAAAATTTCTCCAGATATTTCTTATACTCTCCCAAGCTAACGGTTTGATTCATAATAGCCTTGGCATACTCGTTTTGTTCCACTTGTCTGTGATAATGAGCTGTCTCACTCTTCAGACGTTCCATAATGGTACTGGCTGTCATGTAATCATCGCCCTTCTATGTCGGATCTCTTCATCAGAATTAAGACTTATACTTAACTAAATGTTCAGTGTAGGTTTGAATGGATAACCCATTTCATCTAGATAAAGACTCTATGTAAGTATACTTTTTCTTGTAGGAGAAAACTATATGAATCCAGCATCGTTATATTTTGAATACGATTGTTCGTTGTTATATTAACCAGCTACCTATCATCGATTCCACAGCTGTCCGCCCATCTTTCTTTCAACAGGAAAAAGTCCATATCTATTCTATGATGCTGTTCATCAATCAACATGATAAACTGTGCATATCCTGTTCTTGGAGGCATGAAGTATATGAATATAACCATTCAACACATAATAGATCACCTTACCGCCAAAGTTGAACTTCCAGAAACCACCGTGGATCAACTGATTACGGGTTCTCCCAACCAAACGATCACAGGCGTTTTTGTAACTTTTATGCCTACACAACATGTGATTGAGCATGCCATACAGCGTGGAGCTAATCTGATTATCGCTCATGAACCTCCCTTCTATAATCATCATAGCCATACCGATTGGCTGGCTGATGATCCAGTTTATGAAACCAAGAGAAAGCTAATCGATAACGGTGGAATTGCGATCTATCGCTGCCATGATGCAATTCACCGCTTTCACCCGGATGGCATTACGGAGGGATTGGTTCAGGCATTAGGATGGTCCCCTTATGTGGTACAGCGTAAACCGGAAGCTGACATTCTATCCTTTCCGGAAGGAATGACAGTTCAGCTTATTGCGGAACATATTAAACGTTCGCTTGGGATCGAATATGTACGCCTAGCTGGTGATCCAAAGATGGTATGCAGACGAGCAGCAGTGCTTGTTGGTTTTCGAGGCAACGGCAATCTGACCATTCCTTTACTTCAACAGGAAGAGTTGGATCTGATTATCGCAGGTGAAGGATTCGAATGGGAGACACCGGAGTACATACGTGATGCTGTGCAGCAAGGAAAACAAAAGGCACTTCTTATGATCGGTCATGCCGAGAGTGAAGCTGTCGGGATGAAGCTTTTGTCAGAAAGATTGGCTACAGCTTTCCCGGAATTGCCTGTTCATTTTATTGGTGAGCAACCGGTGTTTCAAGTATTGTGATCTTGAGCCATCCTGGGTTCTGTCTGGATTTTGCGGAGGGTTTATTGTACTCTAAATGCTATGACTTCTGAGCTGAGGACATTTGTCCTTGGCTTTTTGAGTGGATATATCATTTAATAGAAATCGAAGAAGTAATGACGCGACAAGGAGAGTACAACCATGAGAGGAATTATTTTTGCACTATTAGGCGGTGCATGCATTACCCTGCAAGGCGTTGCCAATACCCGAATCAGTACGGACATGGGAACCTGGCAAGCCGCAACCATTACCCAACTCACGGGGTTCATTCTGGCGGCTCTGATCCTTGTATTCGTGCGGGACATCAACCTGCAAGGGTTGAAGCAAGTCAAGCCCATGTACCTGGCAGGAGGCGCGTTTGGTGCAGTAATTATTTTTAGCGAAGTCACGGCTATCCAGCAAATTGGGGTAACTTTTACGATCTCCGCCCTGTTGATTGCACAGCTGTTCCTGACCTTTCTGGTCGACAGTAACGGATGGTTTGGTGTTGTGAAGCAGAAAATGAAACTACCGCAATTTCTGGGTATAGCATTAATGGTTACGGGCGTCATTATTATGAAGCTGTAACTGGTCGAGTATAAAGTCGGGGGTGAAATACATTATGGAAGAGTTTCAGAATGAGCATCAATTATTGCACTATTTAAAACAATATCAACTCGAATCGGTATTTCACGAGCCCCTGCGTCCGCATATGACGTTATGCCACTTCGAGAAGTGCGAATTAATCTGCCGTGAAGGCGAAACATCCGAATATTTATATGTACTGGTCGAGGGGAAAGTCAAAATCTTCACGACCTCACCACAGGATAAAACACTCGTTCTTTGCTTCAAAACACCGCTTGAAGTGGTTGGTGATATCGAGTACGTTCGGGAGAGTAACATCGTGAACACGGTACAGGCGGTCTCACCTGTCGTGATGCTGCGCATTCATTATCAATGGTTAGCTGAACTTGCCAGCGATTACGCACCCCTGTTGAAATTTTTGCTCCAAATTATATCCCACAAGTTTTACATTGATTCGAACTTCTCCAACTTCAACCTGATGTATCCGGTCGAGGTTCGATTAGCCAGCTATTTGCTCTCCATCTCTACCGAAGAAGCGGGCACTGTTGTCCACGAAGAACTGGACGCCTTTAATTTGACAGATATCGCAAATCTGATCGGTACGAGTTATCGGCATTTGAATCGGGTGATTCAGAAGCTGTGTGCAGATGGATTAATCATGCGGGATCAGGGCTTTATTATGGTCAAAGATCGGGCAGGTCTGGCAGAAGTGGCGGGTCACAACATCTATGAATAAGGAGATCTCTATCCTATGATCATTACAGGTATTTTGCTTGCGTTACTGGCAGGTTCTCTTGTCAGTCTGCAGACCATCTTTAATAGTAAGGTAAATGAACGTACCGGCTCGTGGTCCACGACAACGATGGTGCTGTTCACCGGGTTTATTGCATCGTTTCTGATTTCTCTAATGGTGGAGGGCAAAAATACGTTTAGCTTCCAACATATGCAGCCCTGGTACTGGCTTAGTGGAGCGATCGGTGTTGGGGTAGTCTTCTGTCTCGTTCAGGGCATGAAGTTGCTCGGTCCCACATTTGCGATCTCTATCGTACTTACATCCCAGTTAAGTTTCGCCTTGCTGTTTGATTCCATGGGATGGCTTGGACTGGAGCAGATCCCATTATCGTGGAACCAGCTTCTGGGCGTTCTTGTCATCGTTGGCGGTATTGTGTTATTCAAGTTTGGCGGTAGCAAATCTGCAAAATCGAAAAAATCTCCTGGTGCATTGCAATCCGACTCATAGGAGAACAATAAAAAGAGTGTCTGTCCAATCCGTTGATTGGCTAGACACTCTTTTTGGCAATCGAACCACGTTTCGCTTAATTCGCTTAAACGAACTCTACGTTATGGTACACTTGCTGAACATCTTCAAGATCTTCGAGGGCATCAATCAATTTTTCGAATTGAGCTTGTGCATCCTCTGGAAGTTCAATGTGGTTTTGCGCAAGCATCGTCAGCTCGGCTACTGTGAACTCAGTAACACCGGCAGCTTTAAATGCTTCCTGTACAGCGTGGAATTGATCCGGTTCTGCATATACGATCACAGCATCGTCTTCGTCCACGATATCACGTACATCCACATCTGCTTCAAGCAGAAGTTCCAGTACTTCCTCGGAGTTTTTGCCTTCTACCCCGATTACCGCTGTAGGATCAAACATATAAGCAACAGATCCGCTCACACCCATATTACCCGCGTTTTTGTTAAAAGCAGAGCGCACTTCCGGTGCAGTACGGTTCACATTATTAGTGAGGGCATCCACGATGACCATCGCACCATTCGGTCCGAAGCCTTCATAACGCAGCTCTTCATAGTTCTCATCCCCGCTGCCTTTTGCCTTTTCCATGGCACGGTCAATAATTGCTTTGGGTACGTTATACGTTTTGGCACGTTCCAGCACGACTTTCAGTGCGCGGTTCGCTTCCGGGTCCGGTTCGCCCTTCTTGGCAGCTACATAAATCTCAACGCCGAATTTAGCATAGACCCGGCTAGTATTTGCATCTTTTGAAGCTTTTTTTTCTTTAATATTATTCCACTTACGACCCATATCGTTTCCGCTCACTTTCAACATATAATCTGCTTTCTACTTTGTCATTATATCTTGTTGGGCGTACTTCAACAAGTTTAGACTCACGAAAAAATGGTAAAAGCCAAGTTGATGTCACCTTGCCACGTTCCGAAATCCCAAAGAAAAACGATCCAAAAACGTCAAAGAAGCAATTCCCTAAGGAATGCTTCTCTTCTCGAATCCATCTAATTAAGCATGAAACTGCTGCCCATCCAGCACTTCAGGCACATAACCGGCACGAATGACGAAATCTCCAAAATGCTCACCATCATTGCGCTCTTTGGCATATTGATTCACCATTGGAGTCAATGTATCCAAAATTTCGGTTTCGCCAATATTTTCTTTGTACAATTTGTTTAAGCGATGTCCGGTAAAACTTCCACCCAGGTACATATTGTATTTTCCCGGAGCTTTCCCGATAAACGAGATTTCAGCCAGCATCGGTCTCGCACAGCCGTTCGGGCAACCCGTCATACGAATGACAATCTCTTCGTCTCTCAGTCCCGCTTCGTCCAGCACAGGCTCCAGCTTGTCGATCAGTGATGGCAGGTACCGTTCGGATTCAGCCATTGCAAGACCACAAGTCGGAAGCGCCACACAAGCCATAGAACTTCTGCGAAGCGCCGAGTAGTGAGCACCATCGGTCAGATTGTATTGCTCAATCAGTGCCTCAATCTTTTTCTTCTTCTGGCTGCTGATGTTCCCGATAATAAGATTCTGATTGGCTGTGAGACGAAAATCTCCGGTATGAATTTTGGCAATTTCACGAAGACCTGTCATGAGCGGATAACCGTCCACATCCTTCACACGTCCATTTTGAATGAACAAGGTGTAATGCCATCTGCCGTTACTGCCTTTCACCCAACCGTAACGATCTCCATTATGTTCAAAATGGAACTGGCGCGCCGCATCCAGTTTCCAGCCGAGACGATTCGTCAGTTCTTCCACGAACCATGCAAGGCCACGGTCATCGATTGTATATTTGAAGCGGGCATGTTTACGCACTGCACGATCCCCATAGTCACGCTGAATCATAACCGTCTTCTCCGCAACATCAATCATTTGCTCTGGTGTACAGAAACCAATGACTTTGGACACCTGCGGATAAGTCTTCGGATCACCATGAGACATCCCCATACCACCACCGACAGAAACGTTAAAACCTTGCAGCTTGCCGTTCTCTACAATAGCGATAAATCCGAGATCCTGTGAAAACACATCTACATCATTGGATGGTGGAACGGCAATCCCGATTTTGAACTTACGCGGCAAATACACTTTGCCATAAATCGGTTCAACTTCTTCATCCGTGTCCTGTGAATCAATAATTTTCTCTCCATCCAGCCACAACTCATGATAAGCACGAGTGCGTGGATCCAGGTGATTACTCACCTGGCATGCCCATTCATATACTTCAGCATGAATATCCGATTGGTCTGGATTCGGATTACACATGACGTTCCGGTTCACGTCGCCACAAGCAGCTAGGGTGCTGAGCAACGAATCGTTTACTTCACGAATGGTATTTTTAAGATCCCATTTGAGCACACCATGCAGTTGAAATGACTGGCGCGTGGTCAGACGAATGGTCTCATTCGCATATTTATGCGCTACACGATCCATCATCAACCACTGTTCGGGTGTAACAATTCCTCCGGAAGCACGCACACGCAACATGAATTGATAAGCAGGCTCCAGCTTGGATTTATTCCGCTCATTACGCAGGTCACGGTCGTCTTGCATATAACTGCCGTGATGTTTCATCAGACGGTTATCGTCCTCAGGAATCGCACCACTGATCCGATCCGCCAGCGTTTCAGTCAGACTTCCACGCAAGTAGTCACTTTTGATCTTTATATCTTCCACATCACTGTTCGTGCGCTGTGGGTTAAGTAAGTTATTATAAGTCATGCTGCTTTCTCCTCTCGTATCTCCGGGATGCCTTATCCGGCATATGATCTGTAATTAATACACATCCCGCTGATACCGTTTTTCCTGCTGCAAACGTGTCAAATATTCCGCTGCCTGTTCAGGTGTTAGGCCACCCTCTTGTTCAAGAATGGTCGCGAGTGCAGCATGAACATCATGTGCCATTCGTTTCTCGTCACCACAGATATATATAACTGCACCTTCCTGTAACCATTGATACAGCTCTTTGCTATGCTCCAGCATCCGATGCTGCACATATACTTTCTCTTCTGCATCACGGGAAAAAGCGACATCCATCTTCGTAAGAACGCCGTCCTTGAGCCAGCGCTGCCATTCGGTCTGATAGAGGAAATCGGTGGAGAAATGCTGATCGCCGTAGAACAGCCACGTTTTGCCTTCTGCACCCGTCTCTTCACGCTCTCCAAGGAATGATCTGAACGGAGCTACACCTGTACCTGGTCCAACCATGATGATTGGAGCATCCGGGTTCTCCGGCAGTTTGAAGTTTGGATTTTGCTGAATAAATACAGGTAATGTATCCCCTAGTTCAACTCGTTCAGCCAGATGAACAGAGCACACACCATAGCGCTCTCTGCCACGTGATTCATAACGTACTGTTCGAACGGTAAGATGAACTTCCTCCGGGAAAGATTTCGAACTGCTTGCAATCGAATACAGACGTGCCGGGATTTTGCGAAGCACAGCTACGAACGATGCAGTCGGAATACCTTTAAGCCCATAATCCTGTACCAGATCCAGCAAATCACAACTGTTCATGACCTTGCGGAATTCCGAATCATCTGCAAGCAGAGCGGGCAACCCGCTACCCGGGCTCAGCTTTGCCAGCTGCTCCACAACGGGTCTTGTGACAGCAGTAATTTCGAAGTAACGCAATAATGCTTCACGTACAGAAACCTGGTCTCCACTTTTATTAACCGTAACGCGCTCATCTGCATTCCATTCCATGGCTGCAATCAGCTCATCGACCAGGCGTGGATGATTCTCAGGGAATACACCGAGGCTGTCGCCCGGTTCGTAGTCCAGATTGGAACCTTCCAGAGACAATTCGATATGACGTGTCTCTCGGTCCGATCCTCTGCCGTTCAGATTGAGATTTTCCAGCACTTCTGCCTTGAATGGATTCGTCCGGTTGAACTCGGAATCACCGCTGCTTACTGCGGCTCCAATCGCTTCACTCGTTACTACTCCCGCGGCAGCAGGTGTACTGCTGAGTGAAGCAAGCACATCATTCATCCACTCTGCAGCCGCTTCATCAAAATCAACATCACAGTCCACACGTGGTACAAGCGCTGTACCGCCAAGTTCCTGCAAACGAATGTCAAAATCCTTTCCTGTCTTACAGAAGAACTCATACGAAGTATCTCCCAAAGCCAATACGGAGTAACGCAATCCCTCGAGCTTCGGAGCCCGTTTGCTATGCAGGAATTCATGCAATGGAATCGCATTATCCGGCGGCTCGCCTTCTCCATGTGTGCTGACAATAATGAGAAGATTCTCTACTTTTTTCAGTCCGTTCGGTTTGAAATCTCCCATTGACGACAGGGTTACCTGAAGACCCTGCTCTTCCAGCTTTTTCGCCAGTTTCTTGGATAGTCCACTGGAGTTCCCGGTTTGTGATCCAAAGAGTACCGTAACTTCCCTGGACACCGAAGCAGGTGCACTTGCAGGAGTAATACTTGCTGAAGATGCAGGCTGTTGTTCCACACCAGCAGGTGCAGCTACAGCCGCAAATCCCTGAATGGCAGTCAGATATCCGCTAA
This sequence comes from Paenibacillus taichungensis, assembly GCF_050994985.1. Taxonomy (NCBI): domain Bacteria; kingdom Bacillati; phylum Bacillota; class Bacilli; order Caryophanales; family Paenibacillaceae; genus Paenibacillus; species Paenibacillus taichungensis. Next base: position 3,163,152 of record NZ_CP194720.1, read on the forward strand.
GCCACGTTTTCTGTCCATCGTTCAATGTAGGAATAAGGCGATTGAGCAGCTCAACCTGTTCCTGATTAAAAGGGCTGTTTGTCACTTGAAGTTCCACCATTTGCCACCTCGCGCATTACGTCAATTTTAATTCCTACTAAAATGATCATATTAATTTCTACTCTCTTGAAGCTACCATACCCGATGGTAGGGGTCAATTTCGATGATTTTATGGTATTTATCAGTTTCACTGATAAAGGACAAAAAAACAACAAATACCCTCCTCCTCAATTCAGGAAGGTTTTTGTTGTTTTTTAAATCTGGAAGCAGTTTAGTTCGAAGTCAAAAGCGGAATATATTCGCTAAAATGATTCTCCAGCACTTTGTTTTTATCACCATATACTCTGTCCAGATGATTCTCTCCCCACAGACAGATGCGGTCGATGATTGCCTGCAGTGTCAAGCCATACTCGGTCAGCTCATACTCGACCTTGGGCGGAATCTCGGGATGAATAATTCGATGGATGATTTCATTCTTTTCAAGATCACGCAGCTGCTGGGTAAGGACCTTCTGAGTAATGCCAGGGATAGCTCTGCGAAGTTCGCTTGTTCGTTTTTTACCTGATATCAGTTGATGTAGAATAAGAATCCTCCATTTTCCACCGACCAGTTCTAACATTGCCTGCACACCACTCTCATATCTTTTCAGTTCCTGTTCCACTGGGAATCCCCCTTAAATCACATATATGTATACCCATTATTAAAAGTAACCGAAGAACCTCAAAGTATCTACAGCACTCGAAGGTGCGTACTTCTCAATAAGATGTCATGAAACTTATAATAACATTGGTCAGAACGTTAAACCAAAAAATGAAGGAAAAAGGATGGTCACTCATACATGAAAATTAAACTGGTCGTTACTCACCCAAGACAGGATTCTCTAACATTTGCCGTGATGAATCGTTTTATAGAAGGTCTGAAGGAGAATCACCATGAAATTGATATCCTTGATCTGTACCATGATGGATTCGATCCGTTATATAGCGTAGAAGATGAGCGAGATTGGCAAAATCCCGATAAGCAGCATGCCCCTGTAATTCGCAAAGAGCTGGATCGCGTGCTCGCGGCTGATGCCATTGTCTTTATTTTCCCGGTATGGTGGTACAACGTTCCTTCCATGCTCAAAGCTTATCTGGACAAGGTATGGAACATGGGGCTGCTGAACAAAGCAAACTCCAAAAAGGCACTCTGGATTGCACTAGCTGGAGGAACGGAGGCTTCATTCCATAAATACGATTATTACAACATGATTTCGAATTATCTGAATAATGGGATCGCCGGTTATGCAGGATTGCAGGAATCCCGAGTCGAGTTTCTCTATGAAACCATATCCGAATCCAAAACGCATATTGAAGGCCTGCTGGAGCAAGCGTATCAAATCGGTAGACATTACAAGTAACCTCTGCAATCGGAAAGAAAGCTACTGGCTCATTAAGAGTGGACTTCACCGTCCAGTTATCCCCCATGCCGGGCGCATAAGCAAAAAGAAAAAGGCTTACTTCATCCTTTAATCCAGGTTGAAGTAAGCCTTCTCTTCTTACGCTAAAATGGTTGTTATCATCAGTTAGGCCAAACCAATTTACTCATCATTGCATACAGCAGCGTTGCCGATTCGGCACGAGTCGCTTGGGCAAGAGGCTTCACCTCTCCGTTGTATCCACCGACGATGCCCAGCTTTACAAGCAAGGCTACGCTATCGCGGGCATATGAGCGGATCGTGGAAGCATCGCGGAACTGTACAAGGCTATCCGCCGAAGCTGATTCCGGCTCGACCAGTCCGGCCGCTCCAAGTGCCCTCACGGTCAGCGTCATCATTTCCTGACGGGTGATGGTTGCCTCAGGCATAAAGCGCCCGTCCCCGGTGCCACCAGTGATGCCAAGCGCACGCGCCGTGGTTACCGCTTCATAATACGATGCCTCCGCGCTGACATCGGAGAACGCATTCCCGCGCAACGTTTTCAAGCTGAGTGCGGTCATCAGCCACTGCACGTATTGACCACGCGTCATCACCTGTTTCGGATACAACTGACGGGAGTCCTCGCTTGCACCTTCATCAAAGACTCCTCGGGCTGCCAAGGCCTCCAAGGCATTCTTAGCCCATGGTACATTCGCGAGATCAGTGAACGTCTGCTGCACAGACACGGCAGCATAATTTCCTACTGCTGACGTAACAGTGAATACGACCTCTCTGCTATTCTGATCATAACGGCTTTGGGGCAACGGAGTTGCCACATGATTCGCATCTATGGCAAACCCTACGATTATATCCCGTTGTACATTTTGCAATGTTTCGTAGGGCATACGAAGCGTCAGTTCACTTGCTGCTGGCCAAGCATCACCGTCCAGATCAATTTCCAATCGAACCCCGTGCTGTGTTCCGAGTTGATCTGCAACTGTCTGTGACAGCTGAGTTCGAATCAATTGCACTGATACAGTCTCATACCCTGCTAAGTCTTTCATTGAAAGTGTGGCAGGAAGCTCTAACGTCCCCAATTCCGTAACGATATTGAATACATGTGCGTCGCCTTGGCTCACCAACGCAGAGACAGGCAGCAATAGTTCATATGCACTTGCTCCTGAAACCGGTTTCTGCCGAAGTTCGACCAGAAGGTGACTCTTACTAGCAGGAGCGACTCTCAATGCCTCTTCAATCGCTGAAGCATCCACCTTCGTCTGTACTACACCCTTCTGGTCAACAATACCTTGTAACTCAAGAACGGCACGGTCTTTTTGCGATACTGGTCGTGGCGATGAATTCTCTGTACTTGGGGTACCACTTCCTGATTGCCCTCCGGAGCTGCTCGAATTACCGCCGGCCGAACCATCGGAACCCGAGCCGCCTGGTGATGGTGTATACCCTTGTACCTTTACCATTAGCGGTATAGTCATCGCTTTGCTTTCATCAGAAATTCGAGTAATCTCCAATTCCAGCATGACCGATGTTTCCTTCGATGACGGGATGATCGTTCCATCGGTTTGAATGACGGTCGGCACCGAACTAGAAGCGATCTCCACGGCAAAACCTTGCGGCACAGTCGGCAACTTCAACCTCTTCGCACCTGCAGAAGGTTGCTCCAGTACCGTAATGCTTGCAGCCACATCGGCAGCGGTCTGTTGGGCCGTAATCACATGATACGCGGAAGACAACCCGCGCATCGAATGCCCCGACGCGTCAAAAGCTTCCACTTTGTAATAATAACTGGTGCCGGGGCTCAGTTCGTTGTCCGTATACTCCCGCAAACTGCCGTTGTAGGCGACACTGTACTCTCCTTTCTCACGATCGGAGCGATAGAGCTTGTAGCTTGCTGCGCCAAGAATTGCATCCCAGTGGAGTGATGCACTTGTTGCAGCCGACATATCAGCATTTAGACCGGCGCTATCGTCCGCAGGTGGCACCGCATCAGACTTGGCGATTATAATCCAGCTGATCAGCGGGTCCTGTGATGCCGTATTACGTACCGTTAATTCCAACTTGTTGCCAGATGCCACAATGCCTGTGTGAGCTCTTACACTGGCGGGTGTATAAGTAACTGCACCGGTATTCGTGCCATTGATGAGGAAGTTCGCTTTCCGCGATGTGTTCGTCCATGGATCGTTGAACCCGGCGTATATATCGTATGTCCCGTTCGGCACATCGAAGGTATAGGTCAGATCACTGCCTTTGGGCGAGTTGCTGACATTGCCGCCGTTCAAATAACGGACGGTCGAGAAAATATCCCCGCCGCTCGAACCGGAAGCGAGCGCATCTGCGCTGACATAACCCCAATTCCGTCCCTCCTCCGGAGCGTACAACTGATCTGCCGTATCCGAATTGACGAGCGTGCCTTTCATGTAGGCACCCATCAGTTTATAATCAGCCGTTTCGTATCCACCGCTGTTCACGAAATACTGTGCGTTCTCCGGAATAACATATACTCGGACTGCCTGCTTTTTGTTACCGAACTCCGGTGTCGTTACCTGAAGGGTGATTGGTCCGGGTTTCGCAAAATCTTCTGCCGTCATGACCCGGTTATCCACTGTCCATACCGCTGGGGTTGACACAAGCGTACCTCCGTCATGCACATTGACCGTCGTAGGCAGGGAAGGTACTTTCCCGAGCGGCACAGCTTCCGGCAGCGGATCGACGATGTCTACCTTGCCCATCGAATTCAGCAGATCAGGCGACCAACTGTTATACCACTTTATAGCGATGTCTGATCCTATCCCAAACTCAATGGGCAAGAAAACGTATTTTGCCCCGTCGTTTGAGAAATTGCCGCCGTTCCACGTGTCTCCCACGTAAATGAATTTTCCTTTTTCCGGATCGACTGGAATGACCGACGTAGTCTGCGTACCGAACGCCTTACCCGGATCGGGATCGCTCGGCAATGTGCGTACGAACGGATTGGTCATCGTTGACCAAGGACCAAAAATGTTATCCGCCACCGTCACTTTGTTTTCGTTAGGGGCCCAGCCGGACGCGCCGGAGGTCAGAATATAATATTTGCCCTGATACTTGAACATCGCGGGCGCTTCACGCTGTCCGCCTGGGAACACGCGCACATAATCGACGCCATATTCCGCCTGATAGGTCGAATCACGTACCGGATTGCCTTTGTCATCCGTTCGTCCTTCCTTATGCCACCCTGTTACGTCACTGTAGTCTTCATTCAGTTTGGAGATATACAGCGTCAGGTTTTCCTCGCTGGAGTAGATCAGATATCCGGTACCATCGTCGTCCTTGAACAACGTCATGTCACGTGCCATGCCCCGATCGCTTGGGAAATAATCTTTCTCCCCTTCGGGAGTTCTGTCCATCCGGTAACTCTTCTGATACACGAAAGGCCCTGTCGGGGAGTCACTGATTGCGTAGCCGGCCCGCGCTTTACCGTAGTTCGCATTATCGTTGTAGGGGTCCTTGTCTCCGTCCATGTGGGCCCACATCACATATTTTTTCGTTTTGTCATTATAGATGACCTTCGGTCGTTCAATAATTCGACCTTTGCGGATATCGGCCCAAATGTCCACCTTGTCGTCACGACCTTCATACAACTTGGCGATCAACGGGTTCTTGTCGAAATCATCCATCGATTGAATCATCGTCAGTGCCATGCCTTCATCTGTCCAGTTCAGCAGATCCTTGGATGAATATACGCGCACACCAGCGGCTGGCCATCCGCCCGTATGGTATTCGCCATACCAATAATACTTTTCAGTCTGTTCATCGTAAAAAAATCCTGCGCCGTGTGCGTCGATCGGCTTGCCGTCCTGATCCGGCCATAACTGCCCCGGCGTAAATCTTGTACGAATGGTGGCAACGCCCAGCGGTGCAGATGCAGGAGAAACGATGTCGTCGACGGTTGCCTGGATCATGTAAAAATACCCCGTGCCCATCGTCAGACCATTATCAATAAACGTACTTTCATTGCCACTGTACACCTGCTGATACGTACCTGCAGCACTGGTTGCACGGGACACCGTATATGTTACATCAGATCCAGAAAGTTCGTTCCACCCTAGAGAAATCGACGTATCCGTTACGACTGTAGCAGCAAATCCTGCTGGGGAATCAATCGAGTATGTGGTAGCCTCGGCAACGGTGAACGCAGATTCTCCGGCAGCATTAAAGGCCGTTACGCGATAGCTATAGCTGTTGCCGGGATCAAGCCCCTGATCTGTGTAACTGAGCGCCGTACCTTCATACACCTGATTATACTGGTCGCTGCCAGCCTCAGCCCGAGCCACACGGTAGCCAGCCGCCTTGTCCACGGCTGGCCAAGACAGCTTCACGCTCGTGGCATCGAGTGCCAAGGCCTTCAATTCGCCTGGTCCCTGTGGAGCAACGGCTGTCGTCCGAACCTCCAGCGGCGCAGACCATAACGATTCGGTCATCCCCCCATATTCATAGGCGAGCTTGTAATAATACACCATATCCGCACTTAACCCCTCATCCACGTAACCCAAAGACCCGGTGTTGGTAATCAGGGAATATTCACTATCAGGCGTAGAGGAACGGTACAGGTGATAGCTTGTTGCACCTGCTGCCTCGGTCCATTGCAGTGAAACCGAAGACGCCGTCTGTTCATCGTTGGAGAGTTGGAGATCGTTCCCTGGTGGCTGCTCGGCAATGATAACGTCATCTATATGTACCGACTGCCACTTATTACGAATGCCAACTGTACCCGACCCGTATGTAGTATCGATCAAATCGAATACTAACCGATCCGAACCGTTTTCGGCGATGTACCCGCGAATGGAAGAACCCGACAGCACCATTTTGAGCGTATACCACGTATTTTTGGCCAACGCATAGTCCACCGATTTCAATGTCATATCTGTTCCGTTTACCCGCTTGGAAAAGACAAGTTTATTGTTAGGGGCCTGCATTTGAAAATAATAAAAGTTGCCCTTATCCTGAAACCGCGATAGAATTCCCGGAAATCCCTGACCGCCCCCCGTGTAAAATCGCATGGAAACCGTCATGTCAGTCATGACCTCTCCGGTTGAAATGATGCCTTCTCCAGTATCGCTCTGAAAAAGTGTAGAGTTGGACGTATCCGTTGGGTCCGCCATTACCTCCCAACTACCTGAGCTTACGTCCCACACTGGCGATGCCGTGTAATCTCCGTCAGAAAAATCGTCCTGCAACAACGTAGCAGGCATTCTATCCGCATCGGCATATGCATGGCTTGGTAACATCAACGGTCCTGAAGACAATGCCAACGTAGCAGATAACATGAATATCAAGGGTTTCCTGAGTTTATCCAATGTTCATTCTCTCCTTTGACATGGAAGATGAAAGCATGGTTCTTGAAGGCGGTGTTGTTATCCGACCTGTCCTCAGCAGTGAGCATGCGGTAGAAAAGTGCGCTCCACCTCCCTTTTTTTGATGAAACCGGTTTCATTACAGAGCAAAAAAAGACCCGTCTTCTCTCCTAAGTGCAATGATACCAAAACGGAATACCTCGTCTTCTTTGCCCCTATGTCGTGAAACAGGTTTATATTATATATAATGTAATCGCTTTCTCGAATTATATGATTACGTATTTGAAGCTGTCAACCATTAACTCAGCTCGGACATTTTTCGCTGTAACAAGCAAAAAAAACGCGTATTCCGCCTGCTATGCAAGCAAAATACGCGTCTTCTATCACCGTTCGAGTTTGTTCGCAAACTCGCCCATATTACTTTAAAATACCTTCGTTGTCCACGACTCACAATTCCATGTCTCCGTAACCACATCACGATAGAATTCAGGTTCGTGAGAGATCAGCAGAATGCTGCCTTTGTATGCTTTGAGTGCGCGTTTCAACTCTTCCTTCGCATCAACGTCCAAATGGTTCGTCGGCTCATCGAGTACGAGCAGATTTGTTTCGTTATTGATCAGTTTACAGAGACGAACTTTGGCTTTCTCGCCACCACTCAATACGGCAACCTTGCTCTCAATATGCTTGGTCGTCAATCCGCATTTTGCGAGTGCAGCACGTACTTCAAATTGGGTATAGGAAGGGAACTCCTGCCAGATCTCTTCGATACAGGTATTGTAGTTCGCATCCTTCATCTCTTGTTGGAAATATCCAATCTCCAGATGTTCACCGCGCTGAACGGTTCCTTCCAAAGCTGGAATCTCCCCCAGAATGCTGCGCATCAACGTTGTTTTACCGATACCGTTTGCACCAACGAGGGCGATCTTCTGTCCACGCTCCATGCGCAGGTCCAGTGGTCTCGACAACGGCTCATTGTATCCAATGACAAGGCCTTTTGTTTCGAAAATAAGCTTGCCGGACGTTCTTGCATCACGGAAGTTAAACTGTGGTTTCGGTTTTTCCTTGGCGATTTCGATGACATCCATCTTGTCCAATTTCTTCTGTCTGGACATCGCCATGTTGCGTGTAGCCACACTTGCCTTGTTCCGGGCCACAAAGTCCTTAAGATCGGCAATTTCCTGTTGTTGACGCTTATACGCCGACTCCAGCTGCTGTTTTTTCATCTCATGAACTTCCTGGAAATGACTATAATCGCCCACATAACGGGTGAGATCCTGATTTTCCATGTGATAGATCAAGTTAATTACACTGTTCAGGAACGGGATATCATGCGAGATCAGAATAAAGGCATTCTCATATTCCTGCAAATAGCGTTTCAGCCATTCGATATGCAATTCATCCAGATAGTTCGTAGGCTCATCCAGGAGCAGAATATCCGGTTTTTCAAGCAGCAGCTTGGCGAGCAATACCTTCGTACGTTGTCCACCACTAAGGTCGTTAACGTCCTTGTCCAGACCGATATCGGTTAGACCCAGACCACGTGCTGTCTCGTCGACTTTGGCATCGATCATGTAGAAATCCTGGTTAGTCAGCGTATCCTGAATCGTACCTACATCCTCCAGCAGTTGTTCCAATTCCTCCGGAGTTACATCGCCCATCTTGCCATACATATCATTCATTTCTTGTTCCATGTCGAACAAATACTGGAACGCACCACGAAGGACATCACGAATGGATTGTCCTTTGCTGAGCACAGCGTGCTGATCCAAATATCCGACACGCATACGTTTGGACCACTCCACTTTGCCTTCATCCGGCTGGAGTTTGCCTGTAATAATGTTCATGAAGGTAGATTTACCCTCACCATTGGCCCCGATCAGACCAATATGTTCGCCTTTCAGGAGGCGGAAAGAAACGTTGTTAAAGATAGCACGGTCACCAAAACCATGACTTAATTTTTCGACATTTAATATGCTCATTCATGACACCTTTTCTATATAGACTTAATTCTTTGTATATTATAAGCGTTATATCATGCACAACTCAACGCCCTATTGTAAATTTAGCACCATTTTTCGATGAAATGTCCTTCGTTTTGATTCCGAATCCACTCAATCTGAAATCAATGACATTTGCCTTATAGGTATGGATGAGTTAAAATTTTTCCTTAAACGACTTACTACTATAAGAATGGAGCTCTCTTGGAGAGCATCAGGTGAAAATCATGATTGAAGTGAAACAATCCAAATTGGGTGATGGCGAATTTAACCGCGGCGTATTTGCGACCGTAGACATTCCAAAAGGCCAGCTGATCCATCAGGCTCCGGTTGTCCCTTATCCCAATGAAGACCACGAACATGTTGAGAAAACAATTCTCGAAGATTACGTATTTGAATATGGAGCCAATCATACGGCTATCCTGCTGGGCTATGGCAGTTTGATCAACCATTCCTACGAGCCTAATGCCACCTATGATATCAACTTCGAAAACCACACTTTTGACTTCTATGCTTATACAGATATCAAAGCTGGCGAAGAAGTATTGATCAATTATAATGGCGAGGAAGATAACATGGACCCCTTATGGTTTCTGGATGATTACGAAGAACGTATGCGTGAGTTGAACGAAGCAAATGATGGTGAAGAGGATGCTGATGGCATCGAATCTGACTCCAAGGATACGGACTCAAGCAAATAAGACCTTGAAGATAAACGACAACAGTAGTGCAACTTCTTATGGACAAAACAAAACTCAAAAAATTTCACCATAATCCGTTGTAGGGCTAAATGCCGCTGCCTAATGCAAACGAAAACAAGCAAGTCCTCCACCAAGGAAGACTTGCTTGTTTTCGTTTTTTTCGATAGCGTCACATTTCCCAACCAAACCCATATTAATCGGCAATGGGAGGGTCAGTGTGCAGATCCTGATCCGGTTCAGTCAATTTCCATTTGGTAAACGCAACCTCGAACCCGGCACGCTTCGGAGAACAGAGAAACGGGCCTGCTTGCTTGTTCGTCGGATAGGCAAACCTCGCGACCCGAATGGTACGCCAAGGATGCTCATCCGTGCGGGCACGAATAACTACGGCTTCATCATGGTATGAAGCCCGAATGGTAACGATGCGTCCACCCCACTCCGGTACAGGAGAAAGCGACCAATCGGAAAAGCGATCCGTTACGACCGCTCCTACATGAGCCACGCCGTCATTTACTTCTACCCCCGCCTTGATCCATTGATCCTGTCCATGCCAGAGCATTAACCCTGCCTGATCATACAATTCCGTAAATGAACTCAGATCAAATGATACTTCAATTGCCTTGGTTCCATCCCATGAGGCAAGCATGGCATGTCCATTCTGATGGCAGAAACCATAGAAGGTCTTCTCCCAGAAGTCACTGCCCTCCTGTGCCTCCACAATCAGACGGTCACCTTCCGTTCGCGCTTGGACCGGTTCAGTTGTCCATTCGGCATCATGAATCCGATGGAAATTAATTGACATGATTCTTCCCTTCCTTCCACATTCACGTCTTGTAACCTCGTTACTATATAAAATGAACTGAAGACTATAACACTCTGATACTTCAATTGCAGAACCATCTTCCGATCGCTTTTATCCCCAGATTTTTTTGATCCATTTTCAAATGGAAAAATCCGGGGATAAAAGCGGGGCAAATGCTTCCGAAGTAGCTTTCTTACATAAAGCTTTTAGCTCCGCTTCTTCAGATGGGTTCAGCACTTTCCGTTTCGTGTAATCTTCTTTTTACTTTATATAGACACAAATCACAACACATGAGTTCATCTAAAATAAGGAGCCCATATCCGATGCGGCTGTAGGATATGCAAAATTCATGGTGTTTAGCTGATCGGTCGTCAAATCGAACTGAATTGCCATGGCGAACAGGTTAATCAGTTCTTCTGTTTTGCCACCCAATACATGGGCACCCAGGATACGTCCTGTTTCCTTGTCGATTATAACTTTGGCCATGGCAAATTTTTCATTCGTACGTTTATAAGTATACCATTTCGACATGTCATTTACTTTCACCTCGTAGCCCTCTTTTTTGGCCTGCTCCACAGTAAGACCTACAGAACCCAGGGATGGCACGGTAAATACAATGGAGGGCATTACTTTATAATTAGGTTTGTTATGATTGCCTTCAAGCAGATTCAAGGATACGGCGCGTGATTCCTGGCCTGCAAGGGGAGTCAACGGAAGTCCTTCCGTTGCGGTAACATCGCCGGCCGCGTAGACTCTTGGATTGCTTTCGCTCTGCAAGTACTCATTAACGGAGATGCCTTTTTTCGTATAGCTGACATTTCCCTTCTCCAGTTCAAGCCCATCTACATTCGGAATACGCCCTGCTCCGTGAACGACAAGTCCACACTGCCATTGATGATCAGCCCCATTGCGGGTTCCACTGACCACATATGTGTTTCCCTGCTGACGAATCGCCCTCACTTCCGCATTCAAGTGTACGTGAATGCCTACTTCTTCGGATTTTTGCAGCAGCAGGTCCACTAGTTCCGAATCAAACTGTTCCAGTGGCTCTTCGCCTCGATGTATAATATGGACTTCCGTGCCAGCTCTTGCCGCAATATGTGCAAATTCAAAAGCAATGTAACCGCCACCGACCAGAACCAATTTATCCGGCAGCTGTTCCAGATCAAGAAAATCATCGCTGTATTTCAGATGCTCGGCACCATCAATAGGAAGTGGTGCTGGACGCGCACCTGTTGCAATTAGAATATGTTTTCCCTGCAGTATTTCGTCCCCTACACGAACGTGATCTTCGTCAACGAATGAAGCCTTACCATGGAACGTATGCATCCCGGCCTGCTTGAACTTATCCTCACTTGCTCTCGGAATACTCTCCGTAAATGTTCGCTTGAACGCCATAAGTTCCGACCACTGAATAGAAGCGTTACCTTCCACTCCCTTGCCCTTCATTCGTTCATTCCAGTCGATCAGTTCAGCCGCTCCTGCAAGCACTTTTTTGGGATCACAGCCTCGTAATGCACAGGTTCCGCCAAACTCTCGTTCATCAATTACGGCAATTTTCCATCCGGCTTCAGCGCAGCGGGATATAACCGAGCTTGCAGCGCTCCCAGTTCCAATCGCGATCAGATCATAAGGTTGTGTCATGTTAGTTCCTCCTCTTCATGTATAACCGTAAATATCAAACTATAATAACCCTGCTTTTTGCAGATAGTCCGTTGCCACTTGTTCTGGAATCGCTCCATTAACGTTCACTTCGTAATTCATTTGACGCATCTCATCGTCCGTGATTCGGCCTGCAAGTTGATTCAGTACCTCTACCAGCTGCGGATATTGATCTGCCGTTTCTTTGCGGAGCATCGGCGCTCCCTGATATGGCGGGAACAATTCCTGATCATCCTCCAGCACAACGAGTTTATACTGTCTCAGTTCACTGTCTGTGGAGTAAGCATCCAGCAAATTGATATCTCCACGCTGTACGGCTGAATAACGCAGTTTCGGTTCCATTGTGGCCACGTTCGGGAATTTGATGCCATACTTCTTCTGAATACCAACATATCCGTCTTCCCGATCAGAGAATTCCAGTGTGAATCCTGCCTTGATCTGCTGCTGTACCGACTTAAGATCCGATATGGTCTTCAGATTATACTGATCCGCAACCTTCTGAGGCACAGCCAACGTATACGTATTGTTGTAATCCATCGGGTTCAGAAGAACCATATTGAATTGGCTCAACATCCCGTCTCTTGCCTGTTCATACACTTCTGTGCGATCAGTGCTAACTGCGGTTTCCTTCATAAATTCAGATATGGCGGTACCTGTAAATTCCGGATAAATATCAATGTCACCTGATTTCAGTGCATTGAACAGAAATGTGGTTTTCCCCAACCCTGGTTTCAATTCAACCTTCAGATCGGTATCTTTTTCAATGAGCAATTTGTACATATTAATCAAAATCTCCGGTTCGGCACCCAGCTTGCCGGCAATAACCAGATCTTTTTGCCCTCCACGGGAGAGCCAAGGAATCGTGATTACCAGGACGGCCACCAGAGCGAGCGTTCCGAGAGTGACCAGCGTTTTCTTGAATGATAAACGTTGGAACTGACGGAGCAGCACATCAAACAAAATGGCAAGTAATGCGGCTGGGATGGCTCCCAGAGTAATCAATGAAGTATCATTTCGATCAATACCAAGCAAAATGAGTTCACCCAGCCCCCCTGCACCAATCAGGGCAGCAAGCGTGGCTGTACCTACAATCAGAACCATTGCGGTACGAATGCCTGCCATAATGACAGGCATCGCGAGTGGCAGCTCCACTTTGGTCAGACGTTGACGACTGTTCATGCCCATTGCATTTGCTGCCTCGACCATGGAAGGATCAACTTCCGATATGCCCGTATACGTGTTGCGGAGTACCGGAAGCAAGGCATACACTACAAGCGCAATAATCGCAGGAAATGTACCGATACCGAATAACGGAATGAGCAATCCGAGAAGGGCCAGGGACGGGATTGTTTGCAGTACGGCTGTTACCCCAATAATCGGCTCAGCCACTCTTGGTTTACGTGTCAGATAAATGCCCAGCGGGATCGCGATCAGAACGGCAAAGAACAATGCGATAAATGAGATCTGAATATGCTCAAGGAGAGCGGATAATAACTGTCCTTTGCGCTCACTGAACACCTCTGTAAATCTACTCATGCGCTTCACCCCGTTCCTGCAACTGCCCGGACCAGTACTGGATTAAATCGGCTCGACTGACCTGACCTATAATCTGGTGGTCTTTCTCGACCAGTAAATGATCATGAGATGCCATGATTTCCACAAAATCAGGCAGCGTAATCGATACGGGAACAGCCGTTTTGGCCGACTTCGGCACATGTCCAGGTGAGAGCGGTGACATGATCGATTCAAGATCAAATATAGAAATCAGTCGTTCTTGTTCGCCGGAGGTCGTTTGTAATTCATACATCGGGTCGCCTCCACCAGATACAGGCTGTGAACTCCTATCCGGACCAGAACTGCCGACAAAGTCACGTACGAATTCATTGGCTGGTTGCTGGATTAGTTCTTCCGGGGTGCCTACCTGTAACACTTGCCCGTCCTTCATGATGCAGATACGATCACCCAGCTTCATCGCTTCCTGAATATCATGGGTAACAAACACAATCGTCTTCTTCATCTGACGCTGAATATCCAGAATATCGTCCTGTAATTTCTCGCGACTCATCGGGTCAAGTGCACTGAACGGTTCATCCATCAGTACAATTTCGGGATCGGCAGCGAGTGCGCGCAATACACCGATTCTCTGTTGTTGTCCACCAGATAGCTCAGCAGGCTTGCGATCACTGTATGTGGTACCTTTCAGTCCAACCATGTCCAGCAAATTATGTACGCGCTCCTTGATTTGCTCTGACTTCCACTTTCGGAGTTCAGGAACAACAGCAATATTTTCGGCAATTGTCATGTGTGGGAACAGTGCAATCTGTTGCAGCACATATCCGATATTCCAGCGCAATTCATGAATGTTATATTCATCGATAGGCCGTTCGTTAATTCGTACGGTTCCATCTGTCCGCTCGATCAGGCGATTAATCATTTTGAGCATTGTGGTTTTGCCGCAACCGCTCGGACCAATCATGACGAACAGCTCTCCCTTATTAATGTTGAGATTAACCTGACGCAGAGCATGGGTTCCATCAGGGTATTGCTTGGATACATTTTCGAACTGAATCATCCGTTCTCTTCTCTCCTTTTATCAAACATTCATTCTCATCTATTTCCCCAAAAGCGTACGCATATAATCACCGTGCTGGATTGGGTATTATTGTTTCTGTAGAAATTGGAATACGAACGGATACCTGTAAAGGTTGAACAATCAGCAAAAAAGACGGGCCTTCCGGCATCGTCTTCTTGTTATTCAGCAGAATTTGCTTCCAATATTTTTATAATAATTCTTATATCATTTCCCTTAATGCATATGCTGCCTAATAAATTGCTCCAGCGAAACCGGGCTTTGCCCTGTGACTTTCAATACCGTCTCCGTCGTTTGATCTTCTCTTCCTTCCTCACGGATGAATACATCCAGCCCTGCCAGAGCCGTGGCGTAATCTTCTGACATTCCCGCCTGAATCAGGCTATTTCTCAGTTCTGCATCCGACAATGATTCATGCTGAATACGCTGATCCAATAAACGACTAATGATGTCCGCAACTTGCCCATAAGACAATGTCTCTGGCCCCGTAATGATATGAGCTGTATTATGGGGGACAACATCTGTCAGAGCAAAGAAGGCAACTGCTGCGATATCATCTGCGCTGACAAAACCAATTTTACCATCACCAGCAGCACTGTAGATTTTACCCAACTGCTTCATCGTCTCCCGATGCGGTCCCTCTGTAAAGTTCTCCATAAAATAGGAAGGCTGTAGTACAGTCCACTCAGGAGCAAGCTCCTTCAAGCTTTGATGTACTTTGCCAAATATAGGTCCGTCTTCATCAACGGAAGCACTGCCAAGCAAGACGAATCGTTTAACGCCGCTCCATAACGCTTCCTTGATGAACGGAATCATTACGGCTTCCGGGTGCTTGTCCATGACGGGCACGACAAGGTACACATGATCCACATTTTTCAGCGCTGGACCATAAGTGGTTGAATCGTACCAATCAAAAAAGACATAGTTGTCGGCAGAATCAGAAGAAGCTGGTTTCTTTCTCCCTGCCAGACGCACCGGATAGTGGTGCTTCTGAAGCATGGCAACAACGCGGCTTCCTGTCTTTCCATTCGCTCCTGTAATAAGTGTTAAAGGTTTATCGTTGATCATTTTCATTGCCTCCTTCGGTTTGCTTTATGTTCACTTTCCAGACTAATCAGTCTAGAATGGTGAAAAAATAAACGCCCTAAGCGTTCATTTTCAGAAATCCAACCATAATCCTTGCTTATATACTGCTATTAATTCAATACTCTTAATGTTGTACGCACTAGCTCCCGCAACACCTCTGTATTGGCACCGCTCTTGGCCGTGAAGGTCAATGACAGGCGGGAATAATTCAGAAAACGGGAAATACCGGGCAATTCATGCTCGGCATGGTTAAATTCACCGTTTCTATGCCCACGGATAAGCGCCGCAAGAAAAGTATCTTCCATTAGCTTGTTGCTCGCTTGAATAAAGTCGGCAATCTCATGATTTTGGGGTGCTTGTTCCACGGCGCTATTGATAATAAAACATTCATTGCGACGCTCCTCATCCGTCAATACATTAACGGCTTCGTTGAAAAGCTGTTCCATCCCCTGCCTTACACTCGTGCATTCATTCAACAGCTGAATACCCGCCTCTGTTTTCTGTTGAATATAAAATTTAAGGGCAGAGACAAATAAATCATGCTTGGTTCCATAAGTGTCATACAAACTTTGACGTGCAATACCAAGCTCATTCAGCAGTACAGTCAACGAAGTACCTTCATAACCATAGGCTCCAAATACAGCCGTGGCTTTTCTTAGAACACTTTCGGTGTCAAATTCCTTGGCTCTTCCCAATTTCAGACCTCACCTCCCGCTTGATTAAGACAAGAATACACTTTTCCAGACTGATCAGTCAAGAAAATAAATGCTTTGTTTTTTGCCAAAATGGTATAATGACATTAGAAGTTGAATTAATCCATTTACCATTACAATCATGCCAACATATAAAGGAGTGTAGCGATATGCATATTCAAATTACAGATTTGGCTGCTGCGCGATTAACTGAAAGCCTGAATGATCAGCCCGGCTATTTCAAAGTGATCTATGACATGGAAGGTTGTGGCTGTAACGGAATTATCGCCATACTTATCGTGGACGAACCCGAAGATCTGGATGTACAAATTGAAACCAATCTGGTGCCATTCTATGTCGATCCGAAACAACAGTTAAACCTGGAGCAGCACATGAAGCTGGACACGGAACTCAACTATCCTTCCTTCAAACTAAGCAGTGATTCCGGTGTACTCAGCAGCAATGTCCGTGTTCGGGATGCCCGCGCAGTGACGGCTGGAAAATCCGGAAATTCTGTTTCATGCGAGCTTTAATTCAAAAGTTCGTGGCTGAAATAAAGAGTATTTAATTCGCCTATCTATGTATACAGAAAGACTTTGCACAAAAGGTGCAGAGTCTTTTTTTGTGCTCTTTTTCTCGTCAGACAAATAAAAGCTATGAATCTCGCAAACTTTGTTTACAACTCGGAAACAATTGGAGAACCTATGGATATAATCCTCTAGTATACTCGGTATATAGCAAAGCACGAGATTGATATAACCCGAGGAGGAACACACATCATGAAATCTTTTACACGTAAATCCATCGTATCCACGATACTTATAGGTTCTGTCGTAGCAGGCTCAGCATTCACAACGCTGCCCTTCACTAAGGAACTGAATCCGGTCGCATCTGCTGCCAGCTCCAGCTTCACTCAATTCCTGCACGATAATGCACCTGGACGCACAATTAAAACGAGTAGCAGTGGCTTGGCAACGGTAACGAATCTATCAAGTACAGTTGTGCTAGTGAATAAAAAGAGAAACTTGCCTTCAACCTATGCCCCTCAGGATCTGGTTGTTCCTAACATCCCATTTAGCTTCTCCGGCTCCAGTCCGAAAAAGCAAATGCGTAAAGTAGCCTCTACCGCAATTGAGAACTTATTCGCAGCAGCAAAAAAAGACGGCATTGATATCAAAGCCGTGTCCGGTTATCGCTCTTATGCTACCCAAAAATCCATTTTTGACCGTAATGCAAGTATCAAAGGCGAAGCCGTTGCGAATAAAACCAGTGCTCGTCCTGGACAAAGTGAACATCAGACGGGTCTTGCGATGGATATCTCCAGTGCATCAGCGGGATATGATTTGCAACAAAGCTTTGGAAACACCAAGGAAGGCAAATGGCTGAAAGCCAATGCACATAAATACGGATTTATCATTCGTTATGGCAAAGATCAGGAGAAACTGACAGGCTACTCTTATGAGCCATGGCATGTGCGTTATGTTGGCGTGTATATTGCGGGGGAAATTACGAGTCAGAACCTTACACTTGAACAGTACCTGGAGCGCGCCAAATAAACCCGTAGAAATCTGATGACAAAAGGTATTCATTCCACTCTCATATAACTATCGTATGTAAATGACAGATAACTAACAGGACGGGGCCCGATTTCGGGCCCCGTCCTGTTGTTGCATATCTACTACATTTTAATCGTTCTCCAAATCGAATAGATAAGGATCAGTTCAACCACATTGATGTAAAGGTAAAGTTAGATTCATAGCAGACTAAGGTTTACTATTCAGTTCTGTGCTCCATTCCTCTACAGCATCAACAACCTGTTTTAATTGCTGCTCTTCCTCAATCGCTGGATCATTGTCCCCTTTTTGCTTCCCATAAGAGCCAAATTGCCCATGGTTTCCTCCTTCTACACTGACATACAAAGTGTCAGCAGGTAGATTGGTTTTGGCACTTTCCCAAGCTTCTTTATTGAGAACTCCATCTGCTGTACCTGTAATTTGCAAAACAGATAAATCAGTGTCTTTTATGGATCCGCCCTCATCCGCATAAGATGCCAAGAAAAATACACCCTCAAGCTTCTCACTGTGTTCTGAAGCATATCTAGCTGCGAATGAACCTCCTAAAGAGTGTCCCCCAATAACAAATGATTCGTCTGGGTGTTCTTCAAGAAAGGAGTCCGCTTTATTTTGACCGAAAATGGCTAGATTCAGTGGCATTTCCGCAATATATACGCGATGCCCCCGTTGAGCCAGTTCTCTGGCAAATGGTGAGTAGCTTTCCGGTTCTACTAAACCTCCAGGATAAAAAATAATATTCGGTTCGATTACTTTCCCGGTTTGTGGCTCAAATTTATAACCGTCTTTGACCTCTGTTACTTTGACCTGATTATCGTTCTGAAAAGCGAGTTCCGCTTGATTGGAAGGACTGTAGGTTATCGAATTGAGGTATACCAATAAGCCAATGATTACAATTATGATGAGGGAAACTCCCCATATCAATATTTTAGTCCATTTGTTTTTTTTCTCTGTTTTTGCCAAAGTTAAAACCTCTTTCAATCATTATTTTGGATTAGGTTATCATTGATTTGCTGCTTCAGTTCTAGTAAATTATATTTACCGGTAAGTAAAATTACAAGTCTAATCTTATTCAATGGATAAGTTGTCATAAAATATTCACGGAGGTAATGATGAAAATGAATACAGATTCACAACGCTCACCAGGAAGACCGAAACAAGCAGAAGATGATTTACCCGTACAAGAAATAATTCTTCAAACGGCCGCCAAACTCTTTATGGAGCATGGGTACGAACCTGTTTCACTCCAACAAATCGCTAAAGCTTGCAATGTGTCTAAACCATCCATTTATTATCACTTCACCAGTAAACCGGAACTTTTTAAGATCGCGGTTACGACCATGTTTAAACATGTGCACCAAGCTACGTCACGATTATTAAGAGAAGCAGACAATCTGGAAACAGGACTGCTACATGTAGCAGAAGCAAGGTTAGCTAATCCTCATGCGGAGATTGAGACTCTGCTCAAAGATGCGGAGAGATATTTGAGTGAGAAACAGATTGAGGAAATCAGAGTAGCGGAAAATAAAATTTACGTAGAGCTGGCTGATTATTTTAAAGATGCGATGGATAATAACCTGCTTCGAAGCAACAATTCCATGCTTCTCGCGCAAACGTTCTCAACAATGATGGTCATCGGCAATAAGGTAGATACATTAAGAGAATATGATTCCAATTTAAATATAGGTAAGGAGATTGTCGAAATTTTTTTGCGAGGTACAATGGTGAGATGATTAGCCGCCAGACTTATATAAAAATGGCGTTCCTCTCTCCTCGTTCGGGTTGGAGCAGAAGACATGGAGTGTAAAAAAGATGAGACGTGTAGGAGAGGTTGAAGAAGCGCCTGCAAAATGCTAAGGAACCCCAGACACGTTATAACGGGGTTTAGGCCATATGTAACGTTTTGGAGCATTTTAGGAAATAACGTGTCCGGTGTCCCTTGCAATTGAAAAAGAGAGCCAAGGAACCATAAGCCGTCTATTCCTTAAGTAAAAAACATGCTCATGCTTCCTGAACCTTCCTGCCGACCTGTCATTTTTCTGAAAACGACTGGCAGCCTCTTCACACTCTCCGTTCCAGCCCAGGAACCAACGCCAGCAAGAAGTGCATTATGAAACCAAAAAAGTGCAACATTATACGCGATGGTTCCCAGTACCATCTCCACCACCAAAAAACGTTTCAGCGTGGAGGATTCGATGACGTATACCTGAAATTCATTTCGTGACTTTCCAGCTCTGTACCTAGTGATGAATGTTTTCATGAATCACCTCTTCTGTTTTATTTTATCGTATGGCAGGCAGATCTTGTCCTATTCAAAAACAATACTTACATAAAGTAACTTAGTGTGTTATAGTCAGTTCATAAACCATACATAAGCGAGGGAACTACCATGAGTGAATTGGAGAATCTGGTCAAAAACCGTAGATCGGCCGTTATTTTTGAAGAAGGAATTGAGATTCCAGAGTCAGAATTGCAAGAGATGTTTGCTTTGAACAAATTCGCACCTTCCGCCTTTAACCTCCAGCATACGCACTATCTTGTGCTGACGGACCCAGTTCAGAAAGAAAAAGTCTATGAAGCTTCCCAGCAATATAAAGTAAAAACGGCCTCTGCGGTCATTGTTGTCCTCGGCGATGTCAACGCACACCATCACATCCGCACAATCAATGAGGGCCTGCTGAACCTTGGTGCGATGACTCCGTTTCAATACGAGCAAGAATCACAGAGTGTCATCGAATTTTACGAAACGCGGGGAAGGTTCTTCCAGAGAGAAGATGCAATTCGTAATGCTAGCCTGTCAGCGATGCAATTGATGCTTATCGCTCAGGATCGTGGTTGGGACACCTGCCCCATGATTGGCTTCGATGCGGAAGAGTTGCAACGCAGTCTGGATATTCCTGACCATTATGTCCCTGCCATGCTAATTACAATCGGCAAAAAGTCGGAAGCCAAACAACGTCCGCGCGGATACCGCAAACCGATTAACGAATATGTCAGCTTCAACAAAATGCATGCAGAATAACTAAAAGTTATAAACAAAAAAGCCACGTTCTCGTGGCTTTAATACGTTTCATAGATAAGCGCATCAGAAATATCCATTTTTTCGTTAAACGAAGCATACAGATAGAGCCTTCCAGCAGGTGTATCACCCGCATCATAACCTATTCTGAAGCAGCCACCTTCCTCAAATACTACGTCAGCCAGTATCAATCCATTTACATCCTCGTCCGGATGGGCCTTCCCTATAACCTGAAGCGTTTGTTCACATAATTCGTCGAACTGTTTCCAGGCCTCCTCGATCACTGGAGACAACTGGTCCATAGCTGCTTTCGTTGAAGCATCGGTAGTAACGACCAAATTTTGTCCCTTGTACGTCAAGGTAGCTGTATAGCATGACATCGAAACATCATATTGAAAGATTCCTACCCCCGAAATGCTAATGTCCGGTTCAATGATCAGATTGTTCCCAAACTGGATTCTAAGCAATTTGGAGTGGAGTTCAGAATCCAGTTCGGTTAGTTTATTTTCTGAACAATAAAGCTCTTGAAGCCGCTCGTTCTGACTAAAGTCCAACTTTGAGATGTGGTTATTAAAACATCGTACACTTTCCAATTTCGGATTGTTACACGTATCCAGTTCGGTTAGATGATTATGATTGCACCGGATTTCCAGCAAGTTCATGCAGCTTGAGACATCCAGATGTAATATGTAATTGTTGGAGCACTCGAGCCGTTCCAGCAGCTTATTGTGATGCAGTTCGAGCGAAAAAAATGCGTTATAGCTACAGCTAAGTTCCTTCAAAGAAGGATTATGATCCAGGTTCAATCTCGACAGCATATTCCAATGGCACTCCAGCTTCACAAGCTTGGGGTTGTTACTTACATCCAAAGCTCGAAGTCGGTTAAAGCTGCAATTCAGAATCTCCAGCTTCGAATTTTCACTCAAATCTAGTGACAGAAGTAGATTCTCTTTGCAAATCAGCGTTTTCAGGTTTGGATTACGGCTTATTTCCAGCACAGTTAATTGATTATACGAGCAATCCAGCTCTTCCAGCATACTGAAGTGTTCTAAACCCGCCAGACTGGAAAAATTTTGATTCGCGAGTGACAGTGAAGTTACGTTATTGATATCGCTTGACTGAATGGTTCCTCGATTATCGCAGAAATGCACCAGCACCCATTGCTTAAAAAGTTCGTCCGTAAAATCTCGGGTAATATCCATTACAATTCTTCTCCCCCTAACTTCTGCTACGTTCCAAATGTCATGATTATTACTTCAATTCTAAGTGTTTGCTGATGCGGATACAAGAATACCACAAGTCCTACTAACCCATTACCACTGAAAATAGACTTAAAGTCCCACGATCTCTCTTTCCCCAAAAATACATATGAATATTTTTTTATACCATGATAGCATTCGAGATGTAACCCATAATCGTAACGAAAGGAATGAACACCAATGGAATTCCACATCGAAAACCTGACAACATCCCGAATTGCTTATGTACGACAAGTCGGTCCGTATGGTCCTGCTAACAGTCACGCGATGGAAACATTAAAGAACTGGGCAAGATCCCAAGGCCTGCTTACAAGCTCGACCATCTTGTTCGGCATTCCGCAGGATAACCCGGAAACCACCCTCCCCTCTCAATGCAGGTATGATGCATGTATTGTCATATCAGAGGATTACTGCCTGGATGAGTCGACTCCCCAACTTGAAGAAGCTGAACTTCCTGGCGGGCAATATCTGGTTTGCAAAGTCAAACACACAGCAGAAGATGTGCAGCAAGCCTGGACCGAGATTTTCCCGTATTTGCAGAGCAATGGTTGTACCATGGACAACAAACCCATCTTGGAAAGGTATGCCGGTGATCTGCTTCTTCTGGATTTTTGCGAAATATGTGTACCCGTTAAGCCGCTATAAATTATTCATAGTTGTTGAGGATGCCAAAAAGAACGAAGGCGACTTCAATGTTGAAGTCGCCTTTGTTTCTAACTTATTTCCTTGTTTTCACCAATTAAAATGCCCAGTTCCCTTTGCGGAATACAGGTTCCACCGTACCATCCTGCAACTCACCATCAATGTCGAGCTCTGCGGAGCCGATCATAAAGTCCACATGGGTCAGACTCACGTTACATTCATGTTTCAGCAATTCCTCATTAGACATCGTTGTACCATCTTTCATGTTGAACGGGTATGCACTGCCGACAGCCAGATGGCAGGATGCATTCTCATCAATACCGGTATTATAGAAAATACGATTCAAGTTGGAAATTGGGGAATCATGCGGCACCAAAGCCACTTCTCCAAGATAACGTGCACCTTCATCGGTGGCAAACAGGTTTTTCAGATGCTCTTCACCCGAAGCTGCTGTAAACGCAACAACCTGTCCATCCTTAAACGTAATTCTCATCTGATCTACAAGTTGTCCATTCAGATTCAGCGGCATCGTGCTGCTGACAAATCCGTTGACTCCACTGCGCTTCGGCATTGTAAATACTTCTTCTGTCGGCATGTTCGCAACGGTATACACACCTTGCTTGTTTTCGCTACCGCCGCCACCCCAAATATGGTTGTTCACCAGTTCGATTTTCAAATCCGTTCCGGGTGCACGGTAGTGCAGGCTTTTATAATTTTTCTTGTTCAGCAAATCACTCATGGCATTCAGGGTGTCCAGATGTTTTTTCCAGTTCTGAATAGCGTCTCCGCCATCGACACGGTTCATTTTGAAGATGGTTTCCCACATGACGTTAATGCGATCTTCCTCTGGAATGTCGGCAAACACTTTGTTCGCCCACGCCTTGGTTGGCGCTTTGATCAGACACCAGCTAATTTCGTGGTTACGCGTATATTTCGAATATCCGCGACGTGCATGAGCCGCCGCTTTGGTTGCACGCGACACGTTGTCGGAATTGATGCCTTTGTACAATTCAGGGTCAGGTACTTTGATCGTGAGCGTAGCGCCGCCTGCTTCTGCAAACTTCTCCATCATTTCCGCCTTCCAGGCCGGGTAATAATCGAAGCTATCATCAGAGCCATGTTCAAAACGACTGCGTGTAATATCGTCATCATCAAAATCAACCTGTACATACTTGGCGCCAGCCGCATACGCTTTTTGCACGATCAGACGGGTGAATTCCAATGTTTCGATGGGTGCCGTTACGAGCAGATCCTGGCCTTTCTGAATATTTACGCCGACTTTGACAACCAGCTCTGCGTATTGTTCCAACGATTTTTCGAAGGTTTGTTCAAAATTACTCATGGTTGTGTTCACTCCTATTTCATATTTAAACGAGTATTGTTGCACAATGATTTGAGATCTGCCCAGTGGCCGTTACAGTGAAGGATCGTTCTTTCGAGCACTGTTTTTCATTTAAGCCTTGCGTTTTTCTTGCTCACGCAGCTCGATCCGGCGGATTTTACCGGAGTTTGTTTTTGGCAAATCGGCTACAAACTCGATTTTGCGTGGATATTTGTAGGGTGCTGTCCATTCCTTCACATGGTTTTGCAGTTCGCGCGCCAGTTCTGGTGATGCGAGAGACTCGTCTCTCAGCACTACAAATGCTTTCACTACGTTACCACGGATCTCATCAGGACTTGCTACGACCGCACATTCCTTCACGCTGGCGTGTTTCATCAGCGCTTCTTCCACCTCAAACGGTCCAATCGTGTAACCTGAGCTGATGATGATATCGTCACTGCGACCTTCAAACCAGAAGTAGCCTTCTTCGTCTTTACGTGCGCGGTCACCTGTTACAAAATAATCCCCACGCTGATTCGCTTCCTTCCGTCCCTCATCCTGATAATAGGCACGGAACAAGGCTGGCATGTCCTTATGCACGGCAATATCGCCTACTTCACCGGCAGGTACAGGTTGTCCCTCTTCATTGACGATCTCAATAAGACCTGGTGTAATGGACTGCCCCATAGAACCGATTCGTACGGGAGCCTCTTTTAAACTGCCGATCAGCAGCGTGCTCTCGGTTTGTCCATATCCGTCCCGAATCGTCAGGTCAAAGTGACGCTGGAAAATTTCAATTACTTCCTGATTCAACGGCTCACCAGCAGACACGGCGCTACGCAGTGCGGACAGATCATGGTGACCCAGATCGTCTGCTTTGGCCATTAACCGATATTCCGTCGGCGTACAGCACAAGACGTTGATCTGATGCTCCTGCAACAATTCCAGATAACGTTTCGGTTGGAATGATCCATTATAAACCAGTCCGGTCGCCCCTCTTCCGAGTACAGACAGGAACGGACTCCAGATCCATTTTTGCCATCCAGGTGCTGCCGTTGCCCATACCGTATCCGAAGGCTGAATATCCAGCCATAACGATGAAGCGATCCGCAAATGAGCGTAACCCCAACCATGACTATGTACCACGCCTTTTGGATTGCCAGTCGTACCGGAGGTATAAGCGAGAATAGCCATATCGTCACGATGTGTTTCCACCGCAGCCATCGTATCGGATTGGCCTTGCATTAACTGGAGTACATTGACCCAGCCTTCTCCAGGTACGCTATTATCACCATTTGGTGATGCAACGATGCGGTGTGCCAATGCTGGCAGATCTGCATTTATCTTTTCAACTTCAGCAGTCGTCTCGGACCAGACAATGACAGCCCGGGCATCGGAATGCCGAAGACGATACTCCAGATCTTTCGCACGCAGCATTTCGGAAGAAGGAATAACAGCAATGCCCAGTTTCAGACAGGCAATGTATATAACATAGGCAATAATTCGGCGTGGTACCATGACCAGCACCCGGTCGCCCTTCTCCAAACCAAGATCACGCAAGCCTCCAGCAAAACGATTTGCCTGCTTCAGTAACTCACCATAAGTGATCTCTTCCAATTCTTTATGATCGCTTAGCCATCTAAGTGCAACCCGATCCGACGGGTGATTCTCCATCTCGGATGTCAGGTTATAGGTTTCAGGCGAAATCCACTGTTGAAAATTCAAATGGAGCCTCTCCTTCATATTTCAAATGTATAGCATCTATATATTATACCCTAAATCCTAGGACCTGGTGCTATGATATGAAATAGTTTAAGAAAAAAATAAACACAGGTCAATTAAGACGAAGTTCCAAAAGGTGTTTCTTTACATATAAAGAAGATAAGTAAGACAAAAAAAGGTGTCCTCCCGACCACAGGAAGACACCTTAGTTATCCCAACATATCTATAAAATATAGATTGATTTAATCATTGTAGACATGACTCTGAATTTCCAGAGTCGTTTCTCTGCGTTCAATCTTACCAAGCGTAGTTCCCGATGCCATCCAAGATGCTTTCGACTTCACTCAGCTCTTCCGTCGTCAGGTCTGGTGCCTGAAGTGCGGCTACGTTTTCTTCGATCTGGGACACACGGCTTGCGCCGATCAGAGCAGAAGTAACTCGGTTGCTACGCAAAATCCAGTTCAGCGCCAACTGGGAGATCGTTTGACCTCTACGTTCGGCAACCGCCTGAAGTGCTTCGAACTTGGCGATCCGTTCGTCCGTATAGGCTTCTTTTCTCAGATTGCCTGTTGGGTTAGCGCGCTCTTCCTTGATCTTGTCCACATACTTATTCGTCAACTGACCGCGGCCAAGCGGACAGAATGCAATTGATCCTACGCCGTGCTCATCCAGTACATCCTGCAATCCATCCTCAATCCAGCGATTCAGCATCGAATAATTTGGCTGGTGAACCAGACAAGGTGTTCCGAGACGACGCAAAATAGTAACTGCTTCTTTGGTCTGTTCAGCATCATAGTTGGACAAGCCTACATACAGAGCTTTACCCTGTCTAACGATATGATCCAGCGCAGTCATCGTTTCTTCGAGCGGTGTTTCCGGATCTGGACGGTGATGATAGAAAATATCTACGTAATCCAGTCCCATCCGGCTCAGACTTTGGTCCAGACTGGCAATGAGGTTTTTGCGGGAACCCCATTCACCGTATGGACCGTTCCACATATGATAACCTGCCTTGGTGGAGATGAGCAGTTCGTCGCGGTAAGGACGCAGATGTTTTTTGAGAATGACACCAAAATTCTCTTCGGCTGATCCTGGAGGTGGTCCATAGTTGTTGGCCAAGTCGAAATGGTTAATCCCCAGATCGAATGCGCGCAGAATCATCTCTTCCTGAATATCCAGGGTGCGATTTCCACCGAAGTTTTGCCATAAGCCTAGTGCTATTTGCGGCAGCTTAATTCCGGTTTTGCCAGAGCGGGCATACTTCATTTCACTGTATCGTTGTTCACTCGCAGTATAAGGCATCGTTAATCTCTCTTTTCCTGTAAAAGTTATTGAATACCCTTTCATCTTAGACACTTTCCATGTAAAACGATATGGCATTTCACTACAACGATATGGAAAAATGATTGGTATCTTCATCAAATGATATTTATAAAACGATTCCTTTTCACCTTTTATATGTTAAAATGCAAGTTATAACGACCTCATAACAGGAGTGAATAGCCTTGATTACGTATATGTGCAAAAACAATCACTTTCAGGAGCTGCAGCTCCTTCATTACGGCACAGAAGCTTGCGCACCCTGTCACCACTTCGGCCCGGCCATGCGCGATTATTACAAAATCCATTATATTTTGGACGGCAAAGGCACCTTCGAAGTCGGAGGCAAAAAGGTTACGCTGCACAAAGGACAGGGGTTCCTCATCGTGCCCCATTCTGTCGTTCATTATGAAGCAGATCAGGATGATCCGTGGGAGTATAGCTGGGTTGCTTTCCAAGGAAGCACCTGCCCTTCGTTATTGCAGCAGGCTTGCCTGTCTGAGCACCATCCGATCTTTGAGATGGGCAATGAAGATGACGAGATGCGCTCCTGCCTGCACCGCATGATTAGCTCTCGCAACACCCATAAGGGGTGGGAGATTAGCATGACGGGATTACTCTTTCAGTTTTTCTCCATTTTGATTGATCGAGCCGGTGAGGACAGACCTATTCCACTCCAAGACTATACGAAAGAAACCTATGTCACTCAGGTGATGGATTTCATTGAGATTAATTATGCCAATACCATAACCGTACAGTCCATTGCGTCTCATGTTGGCTTGCAGCGCAGTTACTTATGCTCTCTCTTCAAAGACAAGATGGGCACCAGCATTCAGTCTTATTTGGTCAATTACCGCATGCGCAGGGCGGCTGAGCTGACGCTGGACCCGGCTTTGACCATTGGGGATATCTCCCGTTCCGTTGGATATGCCGACCAGCTGCTTTTCTCGAAAATGTTCAAAAAAGTTATGGGCGAAGCCCCTACGTATTATCGCAAACACAAAACAGCACCTTCCCATTTATGCAGCTAATGGGAAAGTGCTGTTTTTGTATTTTTACACAGGGTATCACTACCTGCCTATGACTGAATTCCATTCGTTCCTTCTGCTTTAAACCTGCTCCTGCATGGTCACGCCTACCACTTGAACTTTAATTTCATTGACCATAATGCCTGTTAATTGCTCGACAGCTTGCTGCACATTATGTTGAAGTTCCTGACAGACTTCATGCATCTTTCTGCCAAATTGAACATTGATTCGCAGTTGGATAGATGCCTGATCATCTTTGATTTCAACGTCAATTCCTTTCTGCAAGCTCTTTCCGCTGATACTCTTGGCGATTCCTTCGGTAAGACCAACAGACATGGAGGATATTCCCTCTGTAGTTTGAGCGGCCATGCCGACAATTTTGGATACTACATCATTGGAAATATGAATGGCGCCCATTTGAACAGATTGTGGCTCAATATACTCAGGTTCAGTGTATGGTTGTGGGATGATTTCAGACATGATTTCCACTCCTTCTATATCATTTATAAATGTTTAAGCATTCTGCCATTTGTCCTTGAAGAATAGCTGATAGATTCGAACCAAAATAATTTTAACGATCATGTAGACAGGGATGATAATTAGAATGGCAATTATGCCGCCCAGGTCCCCTGCACCCAGCACCAATATAATGGTGGTAAGCGGATGAATATCGAGTTTTTTGCCGAATACATACGGTGCAACCAGATTATCCTGAATTTGCTGTGCTACCAGAATAATAATGAGTGACCAGATTGCAACCGAAGGGGATACCACCAGTCCCATAATGACAATAGGAACGGAGGACAGAATCGCCCCGATAAACGGAACAAAGTTCATAATGACCGCAATTACGGTTAACAGCAGTGCATACGGGAGACCAATGATCAGGAAACCAATATACATCAGCACGCCCAAAGCCAGATTCACGAGAACTCGTCCCACGATAAAGCCGCTTAACGCCTGATCGATCTCAAGTACCACGTCACGACTGTCTTTTTGGAAGCGTTTTGGTGCAATGTGCACCAGCTTACGACCAAATTTCTCGCCCTGCTTCAACATGTAGAACAATATGATCGGGAAAGTGAACAGAACAATCGCAAAGCTTGAGATGAGTGAGAAGAATCCACTCACATAGTTTGTTACAAAGGTAAAGCCTTTGTTAATGTAATCCGTGATCTGCGAAAACGGGGTCGATCCTTCCGGGAACATAGCTGTAATGACACCGTTCTGCTCCAGCTCTTTAAGCTGCAAACTCAGTGAATTGATTAAATTTGGTGCGTTTTCTACCAGGTTGATCAACTGCTCGCGTAGGGAAGGCCATAGTCCTATAATAAACAGGGCGAACAGTATACCAAACACCAGATAGATCAGCAAAATGCTAAGTGTGCGATTCAGCTTCTTTTTTTCCATGTAATTGACGAGCGGCCGCAGCAGATAATAAAAGAATACGGACAGCATCATCGGCACGGTAATTACCGTAAGCATGGTAACAAGCGGTTGGAAAATAAAGCTGACACGTGATAACAGATAGATATTAATCAGTATCAGTGCCAGTGCAATACTGAAACGTACAAACGAATTTACTTTGAACAAAAAGTTTCCCCTCCACTTAACCTTTTCTATATGAGCATTTTGCAAATGGTGATCAGAATGACAAAATGTTTATATCAACCTTACCCTTTATGTCGGTCCTTTATTTCGGAATCTGTATAGTGAACACCGTCGTCTCCCGTCCACGACGGGAAAGTGTTAATCGTCCACCCATTTTCTCGGTGTTCCGCCGCGCAATTGCCAGTCCAAGCCCTGTACCCCCGGTTCCCGTACGAGCCTCATCCCCGCGCACAAATGGATCAAAGATGGTTGCCCATAACTCTTGAGGGATACCCACACCGGTATCAGCAACCTCGATAACCACATGGTTGTCCAGTGGGATTAGCTCCACACGCAGCTCCGTCCCCCGCGGGTTGTAGGACAAGGCATTTGTAATCAGGTTCTGAATCACTCTGGACAACAGCTCCGGATCATACCTTGCATAGATCTCTTCATCAGGAACGAGCACATGCAGGCCAAAATGATTCTGCTCAATCTCACCATACGTATCAGCCATAATCTCACGTACAAATTCGCCGATTTCCCGCTGTTGAATATGCATACGGAAGTCAGGTGAATCCACTTTGAGCAATTCCAGCATGTTCTGAATCATACGCGCGACCTGAACGGACTTGTTGTAGATATATCCCAGATATCGCTGCTGCCTGTCCTTATCTTCCCCTCGCCCTTCCACCAAAGCCTGGGCGTATCCTTGAATACTCGTGATCGGGGTCTTGAGATCATGCGACAAATCCACAATTAATCGCTGTTTGCTCTCTTCGGCATAACGTTTCTCCGCAGATGTATTCTCAATGACGTCCGCCATATAATTGAAGGTTTCTCCAATCTGGACAAATTCCCTCTCTGCCGAGATGGACATGCGTGTACTATAATTTCCCTGGATCATCTGGGTAAGACCTAGAGAGAGAATACTCAGCGGCTTTTTGATTCGACGGGCGACCCAGTAGCTGTATACAAATATCAGCAGCAAGACCAATCCGATCCCGATCATAATGTAGAACGATAACGGATGCTTCAAATTGGTAATCAGCTGATTATCATTAATTCGTACACTGACCAAGTCACGAGGAATCTTCAGCAAAACGTACTTTGCAGCTCCCTCTGTTGAAAGCGGACTAATGGAGTAATAGTAAGGCTGTTCATTTCGGTTTTCGAGTCCTGCATACAGCTCAGCTTCACTGTATTGAGTGAACGTATCCTGCTTGTCCCCGATATAACGAATGACCTTCCGCTCCGCATCCAGCACTTCAATCCATCCCCCACTGTCCTTGAGACGCTGAATCTCGGTATTATTGGCCTCATCGGAACTTCCGGACAGCCACTCGTTCTCCAGTTCTGTCACATACACATGTGCCTCCACATTCAGATCAGGATCCACCACCTGATCCGAAATGCGGAAATCGACCACATCCAGATTAATGATAATGTACACGATGGCTACCAGTAACAACAAAAAGAAGTTAAACAGCAAAAAGTCCAGTGTCAGGGACGTTTGCAATAGTCTCTTTTCTCTAGCTTTCCATGGGCGCTTCAATTTT
Organism: Paenibacillus taichungensis; assembly: GCF_050994985.1. Lineage (NCBI taxonomy): Bacteria > Bacillati > Bacillota > Bacilli > Caryophanales > Paenibacillaceae > Paenibacillus > Paenibacillus taichungensis. Next base: position 3,194,496 of record NZ_CP194720.1, read on the forward strand.
GTATCCCAGTCCCCTTATCGTTTTTAAATATTCCGGTTGCCTGGAGTCGCGCTCGATCTTTTCCCGAATGTTACTGATATGTACCATTATCGTGCTGTCCTCATGAGCGTAATAATCTCCCCAGACGGCTTCGTATATTTTTTTACGGGTGAAGACACGGCCTGGCTGCTCAAGCAGAAGCTCCACAATTTTGTACTCTGTTGAGGTCAATGTCACAGGTTTATCCGAGCGAAAAAGGATACATTGGGATCGATCAAGCCTGAGCTCACCCAGCTCAAGATTTAACTCCTTAGCAGCAGGCACGTCAGGTGCATCAAATTGATTGACTCTTCTGAGCAAAGCTTCCACTCTGGCGACAATTTCCAAAGGATTGAAAGGTTTGGAGATGTAGTCGTCTGCACCCAGTCCGAGTCCAAGGATTTTGTCATGGTCCTGGCTTTTGGCCGACAGGAACAGAACAGGCATATGATGTGTGGACCTGATTTGTTTGATCAACTGGAGTCCATCCATCACAGGCATCATAATATCCAGTATGACCAGATCAATCTGAGTTGAACGGATACACTCTAGCGCCTCTACTCCATTAACGGCTGTCACAATGTTGTAGTCCTTCTCGAGGTACAGCTGAAGCAGTTCCACAATTTCGGGTTCGTCATCTGCAATTAATAGTGTGTATCTCATGCGAATCCTCTCATTCCTATTTCAATAAATTCAGTTTTCATTCAAATTCGTATCCGTACATTCCATTTGTTATTGCTCATATGTCTATACGTTACTACTATATACTACGTCTCTTAAATCAATCTAAACCATTTCTAAAGATAACCTAAATAAAAAGCCCGGGCATCAGGGCCAGAGCTTCAAATATAAAGCTAAAATAAGTAAAGTTTCAGTACCATTCATCACTTGCTACGTAACCAGGGTTCAACCCGGGCATATAATCGGTCCTTATCATATTGCACATACTGACTCGCCCGATTACGTACCGGGTCACCGGCATAGAAACGTTCATACAGATCATGTCTGGCTCCCAGCGGACTTCCTGTCAGCTCCCAGGCGAGCTGGAATAACCGAATCTTCTCTGGTGCCTGCATCGTTACGCCTCCAAGATACTTGTTCATCATGGGGCTGATACTTCCTTCGAGCTCCAGCTTCCCGGAAGGGATCTGAATAAGGCCACCTGCAGCAATAGTCTTCAAAATCTCAACAGCGCGCGGGTAATAACGGTTCCCCAGATTACGGGCTGTTTCAATATATTTGAATGATGGTAGCCAGTTCCCATGAACATCCGGCGCAGCTTGTGCCTCGGATGCGATGATGAGTCCTTCAATCGTATGCATCTGGCTGATCATCTCCCCAAGCTGTTCCTGTACATTCAGGAAGGCATCCACTCCAATCTCCTTGGCAATGGAAAACGTGATGGCTGTAATGAATTCCAGCTTCGAATGCAGCCGAATAATGCTCTGATGGTAAGCCAGACTGGAGGATGCCACGTTGCAGCGAATCTGCCATACCGCTTCCGGATTGTTGTGAAGCAGTACACGCTCCCAAGGTACAAATACATCGTCAAAAAATAATACAGCATCCATCTCATCATACTGACTACTGAGCGGATGAGCAGTATCTGAATCTAATGTTGCAAAAGATTCTCTACATACCATATGTAATCCTGGACTTCCTGCTGCCACAATAACCATATGCGCGAGTTCCGGGCGATGTCCAGGAATGCGCTGAATCGGATATGCAATGATATCGTCCGCATATGGAGCAGCGGTCGCCACCATCTTCGCCCCACGGAGGACAACACCCTCTGTATTGGTACGAATGATTTGAAGCATCGCATCTTCATCTTCCCCTACGGGCAGAGCACGATTAATTTGCGGGTCACGCTGGACAATGGTCAGGAAGGCATCCTTCCGTTTTGCCTCATCATAATAGGCAGCGATTTTACCTCCATATGCCGGGTCATATGCAGCCATCGCATCCCGTGTGGCATACCATCCGGTCAGGCGGGATCGGGCATAATCCGAGAGACGGCTCATTACCCCGTAGGTGCGATCAGACCACAATCGAAAGGCTGCCGCCCTGCTGCTGATCTCCTGAGCATTGCGGGGTACTCGAAAAGCCTGATGTACATATCCATTCGTCTGCTCATCCCAATAAGCCACTGTTTCTCTCGTGTCCGCACCATCCACCAGATTGAACAGACTTTCAATCGTTTGTAAAGTTCCCCGGAAGGCAGAATGCTCTGTTACGCGAATACGCTCTCCATCCAGCCATACATTCCGTTCATCGTTCAAGCGTTGCAGATAAGCTTGTCCACGGGACATCGTTATGCTCAATGTAATCCTCCTTCTCGGTTAGAAAGGCTAGGAAACTCAATGTTGATATTGTTTTTAATCATTTCGAAACTTAAGTTATACCAAAACGATACATATTGTATCTATTGAAATAGTACTTTGCTTTGGAGGAAAAAGTCAACAGACACCGAACCTAAGGTCTGGTGTCTGTTCTATTCGATTAATATTAGATCAATTTGGCATACATATGACGCAGATAACGCCAGCGTACCAGCAGGAAAAATAGAATCTGCATAGATGCAAATACGAGGAAAATGCGCAAAGTATAACCCATAACAGAGAAATCAACCAACTGCTGTAATGCAACAAATGCAACGGAACTGTGGATAATGGCCAACACTATTGGCAGGAAAAACATTAACACCAGCTGTCTGGTTACGATGTTGCGAAGCTCCGGGCGACTCAGTCCCATCTTACCAATCATGCGGTACTGTTCTTCATCCCGTTCCAGATCTGCATATAACCGGAAGTAGGTAAAGCTTGCAGCAAAGGTGAAAAAGACAATGCCAATCAATCCGCTCAGAATAAGGATAATACCATTAGTTTGTTTGGAATTAAGCCAATCCAGCACGAGAGCGCTGATCTCGAAGTACCCCTGACCATCTGAGTCATTTTGAATGGATTCGACCAGATCAGGAGCAAACTTCCGCGTTCCCATCCAATCTGTCACAACAAATTGAGTTTTTTTATCGGGATAATAATTTTCATCAGCCTCGATTTGAATATTAAATTCCTTATTCATCTTGTCGTACAGCTCATTGGATACCACATAAACTTCCCTTTTGAATTCAACAGGGATGACGATATCGGTTGCAGGTGTTGTTAATCTGACCTTTTCCTGAACTTCCCACATACTGATATTTTTCTGAGTTGAACCCTTTCCGGCTTCTGCTCGTAATGTCTTGCGACTCGTAAGATTGCCCGGAGTCATAAAGGAATCGTTAACATTCTCGAGAGTTCGCTCTTGGTAACCGAGCGCCTTGGCAAGATGATTATAGTCACTTAATTTGATGATATAGTCCCCTTCGTCATCAAACAGCGGAATATAACTTCCTTTCTGGTACGGAACCTCATTATCAATCAGTGTCTCTTCAATCTTCCTGATGTGCCGTTCTGCGCTAGGTGTATCCCATGAATTTTGGTAGGTAAACGCATATGGATTTGACATCGATGACAATCCCGGATCAGCGATCGCCAGCATCGTACCGATGCCTGTAAAGGCGGAAGCCGAAATCACACTCACCATAAAAAACATGACCGCATTATCTTTCATTCGATAGGTAAGTTCGGACAGAAACAGCAAATTCGTTTTACGGAAAAACAAACGCTTATTGCCTTTGAGCGCCCGAATGGCATACACACTAAGTTGGGTGAATAACAGATACGTGCCTGCAATAACCAAAACAACACTACCAAGCAGCAAAGGGAAAGAGTATGTGATCCATACAAAGGCAAATACACCCGCATATCCACCCCCAATGAGTATGACGGAGAGAAGTGCTAAAAGACGAGAAGCCTTTGGCTCGGGTTTTGGTTTTTCCTCTGATTTTACAAGGTCAATCAATGACCCTTTTCGCATCAGCAGCGATGAGCTCAGCGCAATCACAACAAACAGCAGCAGAAATGCTCCGACAGTAAGTGCGATTGCTTTTAATGGAAAATAGAATCGGAGACTTTCTTCCACCGCCAGCATCGAACCGCAGATCAACAGGATCAGCTTGGCAAAGATCATTCCTAATCCAACGCCTGCCACAATGGCGGCAAGTCCAATGCACAAGTTTTCCATGAATAACAGTCGGTTCATCTGTTTACGTGTCATGCCAATGATTTGAAATATGCCGAATTCTTTTTTACGCGTCTTTAGAAATGAACCTACGGAATAGAGCAGAAACAGAAACGAAAAGATGAAAATAATGATCTCAGCAATTAGAAACCCCTGATTCGCAAGCATGGTCACTGTCCCACTTGAACCCTTCAGTCCATCCTTCAGATCCGGGTGAAACAAAAGAAGTGCATACGTAAAAAAGATCATGACGGAAAACGTACTGCTCAGAAAATGGGCCAAATAAATTCGTTTGTTCCGAACAACATTATTAATGGCGAACTGGCGAAAATTCATGTCCTGAGCCTCCCATCAGGGATAATACGTTGATGATTCGTTGATAGAATGTCGATCGGTTATCTCCATAATGAATTTCGTTGTAAAGTCGTCCATCCTTAATAAATACAACCCGGCTGCAATAACTTGCCGCAACAGCGTCATGCGTGACCAACAGCATGGTGGCCCGATCTTCCTGATTGCGGCGTTCCAGCATCTCCATTACATCACGCGCTGCCTTCGAATCGAGATTTCCTGTAGGCTCATCGGCCAGCACCAGCTTGGGAGAATGGATCAGGGCTCGTGCGATTGCTGTCCGCTGGGCCTGACCTCCGGAAATTTCATACGTGCGTTTGTTCAGAAGAGATGCGATGCCCAGCTTCTCTGCGAGTCGATCAACACGTTCATTCATCTCCTCAACCGGTACTCCATCCAGCGTGAGCGGCAGGACAATATTTTCTTTAACTGTGAGTGTGTTGAGCAGGTTAAACGACTGAAATACGAACCCCAGCTCTCGGCGTCTGAACAGAGCCAGTTCATCGTGATTCAGTTCAAACGGGTTCTTACCCGCGATCTTCAGTTCCCCTGAAGTAGGGTGATCAATAGTTGAAATCATGTTTAGCAACGTTGTTTTGCCGCTGCCGGATGGACCCATGATGCCAACGAATTCACCCTCCTGAATACTGAGATCAATACCTGACAAGGCTTCGTATGATACGATCCCTTTATAAATTTTGCTAATCTGTTTCACTGAACATATCTCCATAGGTTAATGTCTCCTTTTAGATTTCGGATTTTTGAATTAAACCAAGTTGGGCTGAACTTCATCGCAAATCGAGGTCGTTCTCTACTTTCTGACTTCAGTCTATCGAAGTTTCGACCATTCTCCTATGGATTAACCTTTCATCTTCATGACATTATTGTAAGATTACATGTCTCACTATCCAAAAATCGTCTTCTCATATGTAGAAAACGAGAAAGACGCCGATCCCTGTCAGGGCACCAGACGTCTTCTCATTTCGTTCCGCATTATGCGCTTATATTTAGATTTCAAAAGTAATGGTTACCGTTGTCCCTTCTCCCTGAACGGATGTAAGGTCGATCCGATGGTTCATTCGTGTCAGGACATCTTTTACAATATATAATCCCATCCCCGTGGATTCTTTAAAATGACGCCCATTCTCTCCGGTGAAAAAAGGCTGGTACACTCGGTTGAGATCCGACTTTGGAATACCGACTCCCTGATCCTTCACTTCAAGAATAATGGATCTTGTGGATTCATGGGCCTGGATGGTTACCTTTTGCCCGTTCCCCCCAGAAGAGTACTTGATGGCATTGGATAACAGCTGCACGAGGACAAACCGAATCCACTTCGCATCCGACTGAACCATTAACGCAGAATCAATTTTCATCTCGGGATACACGTGATTGCGAATGAAGAACCGTTTCAGCTCATGGATGGCTTCTTCTCCGGCCGCCTTGAGGGATACCGGTTCCACACTGAAATCTTGTTCAAATGTCTCCAGCCGTGCCATGTACAACACCGTTTCCAGTCCTCGTCTCATCTGGTCTGCTTCCTCTCGAATGCTGATGAAACGGGGGTCCTCATCCTCCTGATCCTCAACCGTCAGTTCAATGACGGACAAAGGTGTCTTCATCTGATGAACCCATTGATTCATAAAAGTCAGGTATTCCTGTTGACGCTGTTCCAGACGATGCAGATGCGCATAATAATGACCGTACTGTGAGTCCAACAGTTCTGACAATGCCTGCGGCAAGGGAGCAGGCTCATTCAATGGAACAAATTCTTTCAGATCATTCATTCGATGGGACATCCGGGAATAAAACATGCGATGGGACAGATACCGATAAATGAGATAGGCTGCGTATAGGACTAACCCCAGAGATACCGCATACGTGGCCGTTAACCAGTGGTCATAGCCGTCGTACCAGAAGACCGCAACCACGGTGAGCAGCACAACGATTACCCAACAAGTCAGTACAATATGTTCTTTGATAAACAACTTCATGAGGGCGACGATGCCTTCCAATTGCTGTTGAGTCGATAACCTGAACCTCTTACCGTCTCCAGCGCATCTGTAATGCCCAGCTCAGTCAATCGTTTACGCACGCGGGTCACATTCACGCTAAGTGTATTATCATCCACAAAGGAATCATCCCACAGCTTTTCTAAAATGGTTTCACGGCTAACCAGTTTGGGACTCCGACGCAGCAACGTCTCCAGCAAAATGGTTTCTTTCTTGGTCAGCTGTATCTTGCGATCACCGAGCTCCATCTCCAATCTTTCCAGATAAACAGTTAGTCCATCCAGTTCCACCTTGCGCTCTTCATGACGCGCAGCGTAATCGCCATACACCCGGCGTAGCTGACTTCGAATTTTGGCCATGACAATCTCATGCTCAAACGGCTTCGTAATATAATCGTCCGCACCGTTCTCAAGCGCCATAACCTGATCCATTTTGCCACTCCGGGCCGAGATGAAAATAATCGGACATGTGGAAATGGAACGAATTTGGCGACACCAATAGAACCCATCGTAACTCGGCAGGTTGATATCCAGCAGCACGACATGCGGCTTAATTTGTTCAAACTGCTGGACGACCTGCTCAAAATCCTCAACCGCAACGGCCCTGTCACCATATCGCTCAATATGGGATTGGAGTAAACCTGCAATTTTCGGATCATCTTCAATAATCATTATCGTATACATAAAAAAAGGTCTCGCCTCCAACCTGTCATAATGGAATATGCAATTCTCTTTCCAAAATCATAACACAGGTGGGTACTATCGGGCATCGACCTGCTTACGCCAATCCACAATGTCAGCATTCAACTGCTTCAAATCTCCTGACGGCTGCTCCTCATCGGACAAGTTATACTTCTGCTTCAACGCCAGAATTCGATATACACTTTCATTAATTCGGGATTCTGAAATCTTCCCTGACTTCACTGCGTTCTTCAATGTATCAAAAATAGTCTTGGCACTCTCATAACTGTGAGCTACCAGCAGAATATCACTTCCTGCCTGAACTGTCGCTACGGCGGCATCGTTCAACTTATAATTTTTCGCGATCGCACCCATGCTCAGATCATCTGTGATGACCACACCGTCATACTTGAATTTGCCACGCAACTGCTGACCAATAATGACGTCCGACAAGGATGCCGGATGGTCGGGATCAAGCTTGGGAAACAAAATATGGGCTACCATAACCGCTTCCACCTGTTCCTTCACCGCTGCCTCAAACGGAATCCACTCCAGCTGGGCAAGTTGCTTCTCCGTTTTGTTCACGACAGGCAGATCCAAGTGGGAGTCCACTGACGTGTCTCCATGACCGGGAAAATGCTTCACCACCGGAATAATCCCTTCGCTGCGCAGCCCTTTCATCTCAGCTATGCCCATTTGTGAAACCAGACTGGCCGAACTTCCAAATGAACGATCCCCAATTACCGGGTTATTCGGATTACTATTTACATCCAGCACTGGAGCAAAATCGACGTTAAAACCTACCAGCTGAATTTGTCTTGCTAACAATTTGCCCATCGTTTCAGCCAAATCAGCATCCTTCGTCTTCCCCACTTTCCCATTGGAAGGTATAGACTCTACCGTTTCTGGCATTCGACTAACTTTGCCACCCTCCTGATCCACACTCATGAAAATTGGAACAGGATTGGAACGATTGGCATCCTTAATGGATTGCACGAACTTTGCCGTTCCTGGCACGGTCGAGACATTATTCGCATAGAAAATAATCCCTCCCACCTTCTGATCCGTGATCATCTGTTTCGCTTGAGCATCCAAAGTGGTCCCCTGAACACCCGCGAGAATCATTTGTCCAATCTTCTCATCCAAAGACAATTGGCCGAGCTGCTCTTTTACCGAATCTTTCTCTTCCTGAGGAGGCACTGTATTCTGTTGATCATCCTGACCATTCTGATTGTTTGCACCTGTGTTTGAATTCGCATTGGTCTCCGTTCCGGCATTATTGTTATTTTGCTCTGACGAGGAGGGCTTCTGTGACTCCCCACATGCGGATAAGAGCAACACTATTCCGAATAGCAGGAACAACATTTGAAGCGTGTTTATGTGTTTGTTTTTTAACTTGTGATTATCGATATACAAGGATGGTCATCCTCCTTAAGCATTGTTGTCATTCAGTCTGAATGTGGTTCAGGCATAACCTTATCATAAGGTGGTTCATTTTCAAAATGGAGACAGCTCCAGTACAAATTCTAAAAATACAGCCTAAAAACGCAAAAAATTTCCCCTTTTCGGGTAAATGTGTGGTACTTCATGGTGTTATTCCTTAAGGCGTGTGTGATTGAAGGGGATGAGAAAAGGTATCAGCGGTGTGAAAAATGGTTTTCTGTTGTGAATTTTTCATATGTTGAAATTATTATTATAGGAAGGCAAAAAGCAGCTAATATTCACTAAGCATTTCAATTTGGAAATCTAATATTTTTAAGAATATTGGATAAATAACTTTAAAAAATATGAAAAATAAAACAAAAACTTTATATTGTTAACCTAAAACACATCTGTTATACTCTGATTCATATCATGTTAAGTAAAATGACATTATATCGAATGGGAGTGATTTTTGAATGAGAAATCGGTTTAAATGGAAGGTTTCCTCTGCGTTGTCTGCTGTTATATTAATGATTCCAGCCTCTTATGTTGCAAATGCTGACACAGTTCAAGTTAGAAACGTTCCGAAAACACATTATCTTGAAGCAAAATCGGAAAACGTACGCTGGGGTAATATCGGGAAAGATGATCCCGTGCTTACGGTTAATTCGGGGGATATCGTCACGGTGGAAGCTGTTACGCACCACTCCGGCGATGATTATGAGCGCATGATCAAAGGTGATGCCGGCGCAGAAGATATTTTCCATTGGAGCGAAACGGAAAAACATGAGGCTGATCGTGGACCTGGCGTACATATCATGACGGGACCAATTGCAGTCGAGGGCGCTGAACCTGGCGATGTACTCGAAGTGAAGATTTTGGACATGAAGCTGCGCCCTAGCGGAAACGGGGAATATGCCGGTAAAACCTATGGTTCGAATGTAGCTGCAAACTGGGGCCTTTTATATGGTGAGATGGAAGAAACGCCGAATACACGTGAGGTTGTTACAATATATGAAATGGAGACGAAAGGTGGCAATGATTACGCCAAGGCACTGTACAGTTATCGCTGGACACCACAGACCGATCCAAGCGGCACAGTACATCCAACCATAGATTATCCAGGTGTTATCGTTGATCACTCGACGGTGGAAGAGAACCATGATGTGCTAAAAGGCATTCACGTCCCTGTCCGGCTGCATTTTGGCACAATGAGCGTGGCCCCCAAAGAAGCTGATGTTGTCGATTCCGTTCCACCATCGTATTATGGCGGGAATATCGATGATTGGCGCGTAACCGAAGGGGCAACGATGTATTATCCGGTATCTGTACCTGGAGCACTGCTTTCTGTGGGTGATCCGCACGCAGGTCAAGGTGATTCCGAATTGAACGGAACAGCGATCGAAACATCAGTGACCGGGGATATCCAGCTCATTCTTCACAAAAAAGCGGAGCTGGTCAACAAGTTGAAGGCGCTCAACTTCCCACTTCTTGAGAATGAAAACGAATGGGTTGTTCACGGCTTCAGCTATGCGAACCATTTGGCCGAACTGGGCAAGGATGCACAAACAGAAATTTTCAAGCAGTCTTCCCTGGATAAAGCGATGAAGGACGCTGCCAACAAAACGAAGTCTTTTCTGATGAGAGGCATGGATTTGACTGAAGATGAAGCATATTCACTGATGTCCGTTTCAACGGATTTCGGAATTACGCAGGTTGTTGACGGTAACTGGGGCATTCATGGCATCATCAACAAAAAAATCTTCGGGGAAAAAGAACAGAAGCGTGCACTGCTGCGCAACAGCTTTGAACAATTCGGGGCAGACATCGGATGGGACCCAGCAACCAAAATGATCACCATTCAATATAACGACAATACACTCTTGGCCAAAATCGGTGCCACAACAGCTACGTTTAATGAGGAAACGATCAAATTGACGGCGCCTATTCAATTGAACGATCAGAAACTGGCAGAAGTCAGCGAATATTTCGTAACCTTCTACCGGGCAAAATTGTCCAAGACGGAATAATCACACTCTTCTGTTTCTGTAAAGGAAATAAACAAGAACCGTTAGTCTTCAGAGCCTGACGGTTCTTGTTCGTTAAATATTCAATCCATCCTGGTTTTTGTGTCGCTTCAACAAAATCTGGTTTTCCACCCGAAGCAACCCTTCCAGAGAGTAAATCGATTCGTTCATGAAGTGTTCCATTTCCTCGATGCTCTCCACAAGAATGTGGGTGTGCAGGATGCAAGCCCCCGTCATTTCATAAAGCACGGCCACCCGCTCGTTTTCTTTCAGCGCCGCCACAATCTTGTCCAAATGCTTGGGTTCAACCTCCAGCTCAAGATAAGCAGAAATTTTTTTCCCAAGCTTCTCGGCACTGATTACAATTGAAAATTGCTCAATAATCCCTTGATTTACAAGACGTTCAATACGTTCCTTAACCGCTACCCCTGAAAGGCCGACCTCTTTGGCCAGATCAGTGTACGAGATTCTGCTGTTCTGGGCCAAACGCCGCAAAATATGGCTATCAATCGTATCCAGCACCGTCATTCACCCCTCTATGTACTATATATTGTAACAGAAAAACAGACAACTCCTAATTACTTGCTTACCTGATCATACGAAAGCCGCCTTTCGGCGGCATCAGGTTTGTTTTCAGTTTAGAGTGTTTTCAATGCTTCTACTGTAAACGGAACAATTTCAGACTGACGTCCTTCGCGAACTTTGTTTGGCCATTCCGGATCACTCAGCAGTACACGCCCCAACGCGATCAAGTCAAATTCATGATTCTCCATTTTCTCGTTCAACTGATCCAGATGAGCGTCACCTGTTCCCTGGTTTTCGTTCGCTCTGTCCACGAATTCAGCTTCGAGCCCTACTGATCCAACAGAGATCGCCGGCTTGCCACTTATTTTCTGTGTCCAGCCTGCAAGATTCAGCTCTGAGCCATCAAATTCCGGCAGCCAGAATCGACGGGTCGAGCAGTGGAAAATATCTACACCTGCAGCCGTGAGGGGTGCAAGGAATTGCTCCAGTTGTTCTGATGTTTCCACCAGCCGTGCGTCGTAGTTCCCCATTTTCCATTGGGAGAAACGAAGTACGATCGGGAAGTCAGGACCTACTGCGGCGCGACATGCTTCAATAACTTCAACAGCAAAACGCGTGCGCTGTGTCAGATCGCCTCCGTATTTATCCGTACGACGGTTGGTATGCCCCCAGAAGAATTGATCAATCAGATAGCCATGTGCCCCGTGAAGCTCAATACCATCAAAACCAATGCGCTGGGCATCTGCTGCTGCTTGGGCAAACGCCTCGATAAGACCCCTGATCTCGTCTTCTGACAATGGTTGTCTTTCAGGTTCACCTGCCATGCTTATTCCCGATGGGCCTACCGGCTCAGCTTCTGCATTAGGCAGATCGCCTGAACGGCGGGCTGTACCCACATGCCACAATTGTGGCATGATTTTGCCACCTGCCTCATGGACTGCTTTGACTACATTCGCCCAACCCTGCAGTGATTCTTCGCCATGGAACAGCGGAATGCTCGCGCCACTAATGGATGAAGGGTGGTTAATACCCGTTCCTTCCGTAACAATCAGCCCTACACCTCCGGCTGCTCTGCGACGATAGTATTCCACGACCTCTGGTCCGGGTACTCCTTCGGGCGAAAATCCACGAGTCATGGGTGCCATGACGATCCGGTTGGACAGGGTAAGCTTGTCCGAGGTAAATGGTTTAAACAAAGCTGACGGTACATTCATTGTGTAATGCTCCTTTACGATTAGATTGGAAGAAAACATGTATACTTTCTTGCACATGCTCTTGTATTACTACCACAGAAGTTATTCTGTGAATTGATTAACATATATCACCTTTCTATTTTAAAGTTTCTAATTTTTATTTTCAAATTTTCGATAAAGAGGCACTACCCATCTCTTGAACACAAAATAGGGCAAGCCCGATGTAGCTTCAGCTAAGAAGTTCTACGATCTCGGCCTGCCCTGTACAATTAACCTAAACGGCTCTCTCTGTAACCAAAAATGTGGATGAAGCATAGTATATAATCCATAATCTTCCTTTCGTTTAATTAGAATTAACAGGGATATCATTGCGATTAACTCTCAGTAGTTTGCCTGATGAAGTCGATAGAACATCGGGGTCTGTGCCCAGTCCAAAGTAGAAATCACCTTCGTGTTCTTCAAAAGACTTAGCGTACGTGTCCTGGTTAAAACGGAGAATTTCATTCCATGTGGTCAGATCTGTGGATTGATATACCCGGTTTATATAGAGATTCGCACTTTTGCGAGTGTAGGTAAGCACATAGACCTTCCCTTCCCGAAGCAGAAGATCCGTAGGAAGAGCTTGAGTATCTGGCAAAATGACGCGTGTTACCTGATTAATGTCGGTCATTACATTCAAGGATTTGGGTAACAGTTGCCCGTCATTGAATACCCCTCCGACAATATAAAGCAGCTTATTGTTGAAATTAATGTTTTTCCCTATTTTATTATACGGGACGGTGCCCGTTTGATAGGATAATCCCGGGAGCATCTTGCTACCATAGATGACGACGTCTTTCTTTTCAAGCTTCTCATTAATCTCTAATATATTGGTTTTATCGCCCCAAATATTATTGGCAGGATACATCATGCCTGAAGCATATAATTTGCCCTTGATCTCAAATAGCGTATATGCCCTGAAGCCAAACGTATTGATGGTTGCGAATTTTTGCCAACTTTCCCCTTGATCATGAGAGATTAACACAGTAGGTTTCTGCTCGGTACCCAGCGCTGCAAACAGTTTACCCTGATAGGACGCCAAATCATATACGTGTACACCTAGCGGCAGATTACGATACTTTGTCCATACATCTCCGTCTAGCCGGTAGAAGTTCCCCATATCCCACTGCTCACCGTCCGAATCATTTCCGGGAATATACAATTTGTCGTTCAGCACTTTATAAATGTCTATCTGTTCCTCATCTACGAATAATTTGGTCGAAGGAACGATGCTCGGATTGTTATTGGTGACGGCCTGGGTTATAAATTTGGGATTGGCTGTATCGTAATAGATGACTGGAATCGGACCCGCATTAGGTGAAACACCTAAATTACTGCTGTTCCCATGACCCATATATATTTTTCCTCTGTACAATTGCAAATCCCAGACATTGTTGGCATACGGTGCTTTCTTAAAAGGTTTTCCAAGCAACTCGATCTTGGACGTCACATCGGCTGATGTGATGGGTGCATTGGACACCTTAGCAAGTGCCCGTTCGGCAGTCGGCTGCTGATCGGTGGAAACATTGTTTTTGGGTTTCGAACTACCCATAAGCAGCCAGCCCATGCCTGCAATAACCGTCAAAATCACGGCCGCCCACTTCGTATTCCTCTGCATGTCCGCTTCCTCCTTCATTTTTATGAGATACACCTTTACAGCAAAAAGATACAATTTGTATCTTTTCATATTATGTAAAACAAAACGTACTTGCAACAAATTCCGCCCGCTCCGTGCAAAAAAAATAGACAATCGCATCCGAAGATACGTTGTCTATTTGTCATAATTTTTTGGTGGTTGCCTACCGATTGCGGATCAGTTCCAATTGAGCTCTATCTAGGTGCCTGTTTCCATCCGCTGACTTCCACTCTATTTCTTGGCTTGTGATTCGCTCGGTAAAGTTACTCTGCTTTCACCAGAATTTTAACCTGGTTTTTCTCTTTCAGCAGTGCTTCAAATCCATGCTCTACCACTTCGTCCAGGCTGATTCGTTTGGTTACCAACTTATCAGCTGGGAAGAAACCTTTAGCCATCAGACTAATTACAGCCGGGAATACGTCACGGTAACCGATAATGCCATTGACCGTACGCTCCTTCATAACAATGGAGTTTGGCAGAATTGGTGCTTCCTGTTCGAAAATGCTGACGATCATCAATTCACCGCCAATACGCGTTGAATCAATCGCTTGTTGCAGCACCCGTGGTACACCCGTTACTTCATAAGCTACATTCACGCCACCTTGCGTACGTGCATGGATTTCTTCCACCACATTGAATTGTGTAGGATCAATAACAATGGCGCCAAGTTCTTCCGCTTTGGCTTTACGTTCCTCGGATAATTCCACTACATAAATATCCGATGCGCCAGAAGCTTTCAATGCTTCAATAACCAACAACCCGATTGGACCCGCACCAAAAACAGCTGCAGTGTCGCCAACTTTCAGTTTGCTTTGACGAACAGCATGAAGAGCTACTGCGGAAGGTTCCACCAACGCTCCTTGCTCGTATGAGATGGAATCTGGGATGGCATGTACCATATATTCCTCAGCTGTTACATACTCCGAGAAACCTCCGCCTCCACCAGCTAGGCCCAAGAAACCCATTTGATCGCACAAATTATATTTCCCTTGTTTACAGGCTTCACAATGACCACATGCATAGATCGGTTCCACTACAACGCGGTCACCTGCCTTATAACGTGTCACGCCTTCTCCTACTTCAACGACTTGTCCTGAAAATTCATGCCCCATCACAACAGGTGCTTGTTCCCCTGTTAGCGGATGCGGTGCTTGAGCCGGAATGAAGATCGGGCCAGCAGTGTACTCGTGCAAGTCACTGCCACAGATTCCACACCACTCCACTTTTATTTTAACCTCCCCCTGTTCAGGGCGGGGTTCATCAATATTTTCGAGACGCAAATCTTTTACTCCATGCCAACGCAATGCTTTCATTTGTTTCATCTCCCAGATCATAAGTTTTGATATAATCGGAAACGTTTCCGTAAGTTAAATATGTCACATTTTAAATAGGCTGTCAAACATAATTTGTCACACATATGTCTATCTTATGAATATTACGTCGATAATCCTGGTGTAATGCCAGCGTTTTCAATGTATTGATCATTTTTTTTGCTCTATGCCTTTCTGTACGTTTTCTCTCGTGTACATTTAATTCAATTGATATAGAATGCGCGATTTATCTCTATTTATCCATTCGGTTCTTTTGGAAAGCAACAGACATCTCTGCTCTTTAATCGTATTCACAGGATACTTATTGGCTCAAATGTTATAATCAAGGTATAGGATTGTCATTTCATTCGTACATATTTTCAAAATTCGGAATCGTTTCCGATGAAGTGAGGTTAACTAAACGTGAGTAAAGATCAGAAGGTTACGATCAAGGACGTTGCAGAACTTGCAGGTGTAGGTATCGCTACCGTCTCCCGAGCCATCAACAATTCCGATGGCATCAGCAACAAAACACGGGATAAAGTCATGCAGGCCATTGAGCAGTTAGGATTTGTCCCCAATACCTCTGCCCAGAGTTTGAAAATACGCCAGACGCATCAGATCGCACTGGTTGTACCCGACATCCGCAATGCCATCATTCCCGAGATCTCTTGGTCTGTTGAACAAACGGCGAAGCAGCATGGGTATCATGTGGTTCAAATCAATACGGCTGGTAATGCACGAACGGAACTGGAAACCATTCGTACGATCAAAAAACTGCATGTGGACGGGCTTATTTTCATGCCTTTGGCATATCCCAAAACGTTGCCTGGCTTAATTGATAAAGCCCCCCTTCCCATTTCCATGATCAATTACGGTAAAAAGCTGGACCCTGGCATGAAAGCAGATGTCGTTTCTCTTTCACAGCCAGAAGGGAAACTGGTGATGGAACATCTGATTAAGATTGGACGGACCCGCATCGCATACGCCGGTGCCCCCAAAGATATTATTGAAGAACGTTATCGAGCTTATGAGCAGGCACTGGGACATGTAGATATCTCGCTTGTTTACTTCGGAGAAGATTTCTCATTGAATACGGGAGCTAATGCAGCGGATTATTTCTATGGGCTGACTCACATGCCAGATGCCGTATACGCGATTAACGATATGGTCGCGATCGGACTGGTAAATCGGTTTAAAGAACTCGGCGTTCGTGTCCCTGAAGATATCGCTGTTGTGGGTGTCGATAATAACCAATGGACTACCGTTACGTCTCCGCAGATCAGTTCTGTCTCCATTATGGGCGAAGAAGTGGCCCGACTTGCTACGGAATTGCTGTTAAAACGGATTCGAGAGATGAGCACCACGGATTACGAACATATTCAATTTGAGCCACGGTTAATTGTGCGCGGCTCCAGCGTTGCCATGATCCGCTCATCTTCACAAGAACCACCCACAGTGTGAAGTCACCGGATTTAATGGACAATCCAAACCCCCGATAATCACAAAAAAGGTGTTCACCAGGAATGAACTTCTTCCTGAGAAACACCTTTTTTATCTTCATTCACACCCTTTTATATCAAACCCACCTCCGAGCAACTACTTCTTCGAAAGCAATTGTCTAATTGGTGTTCCTTTCATAAACATCTCAATATCCTCTACGGTATGGTTAAAATAAATCGCATAGTTGCCTTGAGTCACATAACCCAGGTGCGGCGTTGCCAGCAGATTGGGCAGTGTACGCAACATATGATTCACAGGAAGAGGTTCCTGTTCATATACGTCCAGACCTGCCCCGGCAATCCACTCATTCTGTAAAGCTTCGACCATCGCCTCTTGATCCACAATGCCTGCACGGGACGTATTGATCAATAAAGCGGTATTTTTCATCCGTTGCAACTCGGCTCGTCCGATCAGATTACGAGTGCGATCACTGAGCACCAGATGAATGGAAACAATATCGCTTTGTTCAAGCAGCTGTTCCTTGGTCTCTGCCCACTGGACTCCCTGTTCCTCTGCTCTTGCCTGTGTCAAATTCTCACTCCAGGCGATCACGTTCATGCCAAAGGCTTGTGCAATCTCTGCCATTCGGCTGCCAATCTTGCCTAAACCGAGCAATCCCAATGTCTTTCCGTACAAATCCATGCCAACTGTACTCTGCCAATTCCGATTGGAACGCAGTGCGTTATTTTCAGTTACCAGCTGTCTGGACAGACCCAGTATCAGCGCCCATGTGAGTTCAGTCGGAGGGTTCGAGCTGCCTTCCGTGCCGCACACGATTACACCGTTTTCTTCCGCAGCCTGGAGGTCAATGGAGGCATTGCGCATGCCGCTTGTAATCAGAAGCTTAAGATTGGGTAATTGAGTAATCACGGATTCAGGAAAAGGTGTACGCTCACGCATCAAGACAATAATTTCAAAATCCTGCAGTTCCTGAACGACCTTCTCTTCTGATCCCAAGTAATTATTGAACGTCTGAACCTCAACTCGATCCAGGATAGGAGTCCAATCCGCTGAAGAAAGGGCTACATTCTGATAATCATCCAATATGGCACAACGCAACTTCGTCTGCATGGTTGAATCTCCTCCTCATATATGTGCATCATCAAACATTCTTTGAACATGTTACCCGAATATGTAAATCATAGTATACACCCTAATTTAATCTATACCCTATCTGTATTGTATCAACTCAAGCCCTCATCTGCCCAATGTCCTCAGACACAAAAAGAGCAGGAACAGATTCCCGCTTGTCGCTCTCACTTCAGAATAGCTTGAAAAGCAGCGCCGTGATCAGTATGGCCATCGCCACTTGAAGCAAGGACCGTATTTTCCAAAAAATCGTATCTAATTTTGATTGATCATTCTCTGTCAGCGAACCCACAATAGCAATAAAAGCAAGTATACCAATCACAATCAAACTGAACTGGATAATCCCCATCCCGCCGTATGTTGTCAGTAGCACACCTATAATATATAAAACGATAAGGTAGATCCTATGAAAATAACGTTTCATATGAACACCCTTTCTAAAAATGAAATCCTTCCCTCATTCCTCAAGTAACGATAACGTAACCTTAATACTCTGCTGTACAAATGAGCGATCTGGCTCCGATTTCATCATCACGGTCAATCCAATCATCGATACAACCAGAGACTTGGACAACGCACTTGAGTCGAGATCATTAGACAATTCCCCTGTTTCCTGCCCCCGTTCAATCGTCTCCTTGAAAATCGCTACCAGATACATCTGGTGCTCGCGTGTCAGAACAGCGAATTTGGGGTCATGCGGAGCCAATTCAACCATCGTATTGATGCAAAAACAGCCGTGACGAGCATCTGTCACATCCCCTTCTGCTCCGATATGTTCAAATAAGGCACGGAAGGCTTCTTTTACAGAGGATGTATGTTGAAGCCTGGATCTGACTTGAGCGGCATGCAAAGTTGTATATCTGCGAAGTGCCGTTTCAAACAATTCCTTTTTGTCACCAAAAGCCGCATATAGACTGGGACGCTGAATCCCCATAGCTGTTGTCAAATCACTTAAGGATGTCGCTTCAAAGCCCTTATCCCAAAAAATCTGCATTGCCGCTTCCAATGCCTGATCCGTATCAAATTCCCGTTGTCTAACCATGTATTCACCTTCTTTATGTATCGATCAGTATATAACTATTTTATCTAGATCCAATTCTCATGTCAAATCCATCTCGATATATAAAGAAGACAATCAAACATTTCAATTCAACTCTTGACATCTCGTCAAAGCGTGAAGTATGTTTATTCCGAATCATAATGTACTGATCGGTATATTTAAATTCAACAGTGTTCTTTCTGCTCCCCTAACTTAGCACATTCGAATACAGAAAGGTGAATCATCCATGCAAAATGCATCTCATCAAGCACATCCCTTCAGCGAAGGACGTTCAGGCATGTCCCGCCTTGTCGCGCTTTTATTCGCCCTATGCAGCGGACTGGCGGTAGCCAACATTTATTATGCCCAGCCTTTGCTCGACTCCATTGCTGAAGAGTTTAGTATCTCTCATTCCTCTATTGGAATCGTTATTACCGTAACCCAGATTTGTTACGCCCTCGGATTGTTATTACTGGTCCCTCTTGGTGATCTATTGAATCGACGCAAGCTGATCATTATCCAGATGCTTTTATCCGTAATCGCCCTGATAACTGTAGGTACCTCATCATCCAGTCAAATCTTATTTATTGGAATGGCAGCGATTGGGTTGCTTGCCGTGATTACACAAACACTCGTTGCCTTTGCCGCCTCCCTGGCTGCACCTTCTGAACGAGGGCGTATCGTCGGTCTGGTCACTAGCGGAATCG
The DNA here is from genome assembly GCF_050994985.1 of Paenibacillus taichungensis. Taxonomy (NCBI): domain Bacteria; kingdom Bacillati; phylum Bacillota; class Bacilli; order Caryophanales; family Paenibacillaceae; genus Paenibacillus; species Paenibacillus taichungensis. Next base: position 3,214,172 of record NZ_CP194720.1, read on the forward strand.
TCATTGGCATATTACTGGCGCGAACTATAGCAGGCACCTTGAACGATTGGATCGGCTGGAGATCAGTCTATCTCTTCTCTGCCAGTCTGACATTACTCGGGATTATCGCCCTGTTTCTGGTACTCCCAAAACACGAACCCAAACGAGAGAAACTCAGCTACACCCAATTGATCGTTTCTGTCCTGCAACTATACCGAGAGCTGCCTATTCTGCGTACACGCGGCGTTCTCGCCATGTTGATCTTCACAGCCTTCAGCATTCTGTGGACTTCCATGGTGTTGCCACTTAGCGCTCCGCCACTTTCCCTGTCACATACTGCTATTGGAGCCTTTGGTCTTGCGGGAGCTGCTGGTGCCCTGGCTGCTGCACGTGCCGGAAAACTGGCTGATCGGGGATTGGGACAAAAGACGACGGGCGTCGCTCTTGTCATATTGCTTCTATCCTGGCTGCCCATTGGCTATGTTCACCACTCATTATGGCTGCTTATAGCTGGGGTAATTATGCTTGACCTTGCCGTGCAGGCCGTACATGTCACCAACCAGAGTCTGATCTATGAAGTCCGACCTGAGGCGCAGAGCCGTTTGACGGGCGCCTACATGATCTTTTATTCAATAGGAAGTGCTACCGGCTCCATTGCTTCTACTCAAGTGTACGCATGGGCAGGTTGGACTGGCATTTGCTGGCTGGGTGCAGGCGTTAGTGCCGCTGCGCTTCTGTTCTGGGCCTTTGATCGGTATATCCATCGGAATTCGGATCAATAAATGAACTTAATCCAGCTTATTCCATACCACGATAAACAGAGTGGCTAACGGACCAAATAACAGGGAAATCAGAAACCAGTTACGACCACTTCTGTTTTTTCCCTGGGCAAGTCCGGCATTAATAAGAGCAAGTGTACCCCAACCCACAAAATATTCGTTTTCCATCAAACATCATCTCCTCCTGACAGATCAGCTCTATTTATTCTCTAGTAACGCCTTTAGCTTCAAATTACGGCTCTCCAGGAAAGCGTGCATATACCTCTTGAGCACAATCCGCTCTGCGACCCAACCCAGAACACCAAGGGGAGCTTCAAATCTCAGTGTGTCCCTCATACAAGTGGTCTGCTCGCCAAGCTTGCTGAAGCTGTGTTCATGTCTCATGCTCTTGAAAGCACCTTTCTCCATCTGATCCACAAAGAGATACGGCCGATTGTACTCGGCGATCCGGGAAGTCAGCTTCTGCCTTATCCCAAAATGGCTCGCTTCGAAAGTTACCGTATCACCTTCACCAATTCTGCCCGTTGTCACACCTGCTACAGCCTGCTCATGGGTATGTTTCCAGACCGTCCGGGTATGAATATCAATGTCCCGCGCATAGTCAAAGCATCGCTCGATGGGCGCATGTATTGTAATCTCGGTTACCACTTCAATCAAGGACGATCCCTCCTTTTCTGTTTCCTTTTCCTAAAAAGGAAGATTAAGGTCTTTGCAAAGTATACTCCTGGTCTCCATGAAGAACAACGCAGCGCATGATCAAAATGAAAAACGGGTCCCCTGTTATCTTATAGGAGGCCCGTTTTCTGTGTGAATTCATTTGATATGCAAACTTAGATAATTAATTCATTAATGGCAAGAGTTCGTTCTTTGGACAGATCACGATATTGTTCCGATTCCACCTTGATCAGTGGTTTGAAAATATCGGATGTATTGTTCATGACAATAACACCCCGCTCACCGTTGCTCAGCAGTACTTGTTTACCAATAAAATTAGGAAGTAGATGCTGCATCAAGGCTTGAACCGGCTTTTCATTCAATTTGCCGAATCCCATCGCATAGATATCTCGCAAGTTGTTAATCAGGTTCGGATTGCTGCTTCCGTGACTGCCAGATCTCATTCCGATGTATATGTCAGCGACAGATACGATTTGTGTGTATGGATGAATCTCATCTTTCTTCAGTTGCATCGGATATCCGGTACCATCCTCAAGTTCATGATGCTGAAGAGCTACCAACGCAGTAGCTTCATCCGTCATGGAACTTTTGATAATATCATGTCCATAGATCGTGTGACGCTGCAATTCGAGCTGTTCATCTGCGGTTAACGGTTCCATCTTGTTGCGTATCCGATGAGATACCTTGCATTTGCCAATATCGTGAAGATAGCCCCCACGACTGATCTGGTAACTCTCTTTTTGGGAATAACCAAGCCAGTTAGCCAGGTAAAATGACAACAGTCCAACCTGAATGGAATGTGTGTAGTTATTGACATCATCCCGTTCCAGCATCATCAGGAGATGTACGACATCCTTTTGCTCGTCCAGTCCCTCCACCATCGGTTGAAGCGCATCGTCCACCATCGTAGCGTTGAACTTACCCACCGTCAATGCTTCTAGAAACGCGGATTGATAGTTATGTACAGTTTGTATAAATTGAGATTTCATTTCTTCTTCAGGCGGTTCTTCCTTGGTGCTTGTGCTTGCTCCAGATGCAAATTTTGCTGCAGCAGCAAAGAATTCCGCTTCCGTGATCTCTTCTTCGCGTGGTTCAATATCCACATAGTCTACGCGGTGCTGCATCAGCAAGGTGATATCTTCACTTTTGATCACAGTACCCTGACCCAGAACGTGTAATCCCGCTTCGCTGAATGTATCCGCAGTTAGACGGTCTCCATCTTGCAGGTTCATAATATGGATTCTCAAATCGGTATTCCCCCTGAACAATCATTTATAGTCAACAGTACCCGTTAGATCGGGTCCCAAAAATCCCTATACTACTTTATATCGATAAATACATTCTTTTTCTCCATAGTCCAAACGACCTTAATCGTAAAAGGAAATACGAACGTATAAGACTTTATTCTCAGTCCCATTTTCAAAAAAGTCCCGGTTTGATTTTGTATTTAGATAACGGAGATCTTGTTTTACACATATATAACCAAAAAGCCCAAAAAAATCTTTGGGCTTTTATTGAATTCATCTATATTTTGATCGAGCTTAGACTCGCACTCTGTACGAAAAAGCGTTCAATGCCTTTCTCAACAGAAGGGTCCGGAATTAACGGTGGCGCCTGATGCGGCTTCACTCTGGCATCAATAATGATCTGGTCACAGCCCCAATGTTTATAGTTGTAACTGCTGTTCACACCGTACATATCATGGGACGGATTACTGCGGGTAAATGTCGCCCACAAGAAGTTGCTGAGGTTCGCACTCAGGAAAGAACTATCGTCACATAACACAATCATTGGACAAGAAGACAGGTCTCCTTTTTCCTTTAGCATATCCGTAAATGCCTTCATTTCTTGTTCTGTATCCGCATAACTGGTGAACGGCGCACCCTGAACGGCTACAACTCCTGGCATTACGAGCTGCGGATTGCTATACCCCCGGATATCCTTCAATGTCTCTGGTACTTCACGGCACAATTCCCGTTTCTTGTCCCCATAGGCTGCAAATACAACCTTACTGCCGCTGTTCAACCCGGTTCCCGAGTAATCCAGCGTATCGATCGTTGTATTGGTATGGAAATGAATGTCCCGTTGCAGATCCATTCGTTCCAGGATGTACGTCAGGAATTCCACTTCCCGGTGCGTATCCAGCGGTTGCTGATCTTCTGCTGTGATAAACAAATACTTCGCCAGACTGAGCTGGCCTGTACCCAGAATGCGACTCGCAATCGTAAGCAGCTCTGTTGGCTGTTTTACCGACTGATAGGGCGTATAACGCTCACTTCCGATCGCGAACAGAAGCGGATGCACTCCTGCTGCGTCGACAGCGTGGACTTCTTTTACACCCGGAATCTCCTGTTTAATGGCATCACCCGTAATTTCGTGAATCAGATCCCCAAATGCAGTATCCTCTTGTGGAGGACGACCCACCACGGTAAATGGCCAGATCGCATTCGGCTTGGCGTACACTTTATGCACTCTCATTAGCGGGAACGGATGGGTCAGACTGTAATATCCGAGATGATCACCAAACGGTCCTTCAGGCTTCGTCTCGTCCGGGTAAATATCACCCGTGATGACAAAATCGGCGTCATTGCTGATGCAATACCCATCCTTATAGCTGTAACGGAAACGACGGCCGGCAAGTAGTCCTGCGAAAGTCATCTCACTGAGGCCTTCCGGCAAAGGCATCACAGCAGAAAGTGTATGTGCCGGTGGCCCCCCAATGAAGATGCTCACTTTCAGAGGTTCTCCCTTTTTGACTGCTTTGGCCTGATGAATACCAATTCCGCGATGGATCTGATAATGAAGTCCAATTTCCTTATTCAGTTCATAATCATTACCACTTAGCTGTACCCGGTACATGCCCAGATTGGAGTTCATGATGCCTGGCTTGTCCGGGTCTTCTGAATAGACTTGAGGCAGTGTAACGAATGCTCCACCATCCATGGGCCAATGCTTGATCAACGGCAGATCCGAAATCTGAATCTCTTGCGCAGTTACAGGCAAACTGATGGACTTCTGCTTAGGTAGAGCCTGCCAGGCGGCAAGACCTGTGCTGATATGCTGAAATGGCGTCTTGAGTGCCTTCATTGGATCATCCCGAACAGCCATGACACGTTGTACACCTTCAAGCGTTCCACGGAACATGAATTTGCTTCGTTCCAGTGTACCGAACAGGTTGGAAACAGCCTGGAACTTCGAGCCTTTCACATTTTCGAAAAGCAGAGCTGGGCCTTTCGCCTCATGCACTTTCATATGTATCGCTGCCATCTCCAAATGAGGGTCCACTTCTTCCTTCACTCGAATCAAATGTCCATGTTGCTCCAGATCATTAATGCAATCTTCCATATTGCGATATTTCATTGGATGGCTCCATTCTTTATATAATAAATTGTTTATGTTCATATATTCACATAGATGTGCAAGGGTAGCGGATAGAATCAAACGTTGAATCTACTTCATTCTCGTCACACTACAAATGGATTGATGCTCGCATCTCTTCTATCTTATCAAATCATCTGCCACTAAACAAAACAATATATTAAATCTCTTACGCAGCACACCAAAAAGCAATATTCAGGCAATAGGAGTCCTGCATTCATAAGGACCACAATTGCTTAAATATTGCTAATTGAGTTTACTTAAGATGCAATCGAAGGTCTTGGGATCGTAACCGTAAACTGCGTTCCTTCTCCAACCCTGCTCTCCACATCAATTGTACACTCATGTAATTTCAAAATTTTAATCACGATGGAAAGTCCTAATCCATTGCCTCTAAGTGCACTGCTCCGTGCTTTGTCCACCATATAAAATCGATCGAAAATATACGGAAGGTCTCCCTCCGGTATACCTTGTCCTGAATCTCTAATGGATACCTTCACAGATGACGGGGACATCTCGATTGCGACGTGAATGACCCCATCCGGCCCGGTATATTTTATCGCATTGTTGATTAAATTCTGCCAGACCTGCTCAAACAGATCTTTATCTACGGTAATTTCGCAAGGTAATAAATCCAATTCAATTTTGATATTTTTGTGCGCCCACTGGGGCTCTGCTATTACGATCGCTCTTCTTAATTGTTCATCTAATTGAAAGGTAGTGAGATTAAACGGATGGTGCTCCGAATCCAGTGAGGCTAACCGGAGTAAATTATCACTTAGCCTGGAAAGGCGCAATGTTTCCTCGTATATGATATCCAGATGCTCTTTCTGCTCTTCCAATGGGATGACACCATCTTGCAGCGCTCTTGTAAACCCTCTAATCGATGTTAGTGGAGACTGCATTTCATGAGAGACATTACTGACAAAATCATCACGCACCGAGTCTATTTTTTGCAACTCACGAGCCATATGATTAAAACTCTCCATCAGCTCACCAAACTCATCTGGATTATTATGCTTCAAACGGACAGACAGATCGCCTGATGCCATTTTCTTAGCTGCAGCAGTTAGCCTTTTGATCGGTTTCACAATGTACCCAGACATGAACATGATTAATAAGCTTCCTATGATTAAGACAGTTAATAGCGATATAACTAATGTACGTTTCACATTATGGAAAATCGATGAAAAATTAATTTTGATCAGAAGCGCATCTTTCTCTTCATTCATCCTAGGAACACCGACAATCGCTGTTTCATCTTTATTGGATAGAATGAACGCTTCCCTGGTATTTTCATCGAATAATTCATGAACTTTATCATCTGGTAAGGAAGCAAGCACTTCACTTTGTTCGTTCACGGAAGTTATATTCAAGCCGTATCGCGCAAAGATATTCAAACTTGTCTTCACTTTTTCCGGATCATCAATCAGATTTATCATCGTAGCGATATCTTCAGCAATCGTGACCATGGAGTGATTCGGTGTGTTTTCTTGAGACCGTATATTTAAAATAAAGGAGAGAATTAAACTAACGATCACTATACAAAAAAAAGTAACTACGATTCGTAGACGCAGGCTTTTCCTCACGATTTTCATACACTCTCCAAACGATATCCAAGTCCTCTAATCGTCGAAATGATAAGCTCGGGGATCGGTTCAAGCCGTTCTCTTAGCCTTTTGATATGCACGTCAACAGTACGCTCATCACCTTCATAATCGATACCCCATATATCTTCTATAAGCTGTGTACGTGTGAATATTTGCCCTGGCAAACTGGCCAAAGCAAACAATAATTCACATTCCTTCTTTTTCAATTCAACCGATTGAGCTCCTGCCTCCACTGTCAAATTGCTCAGATTAATCATTGCACCGCCTATATGAATAACATTCGATGAAATCTTGTTGTATCTCTTCATTAAAGATTTTACACGCAAGATTAACTCTACAGGATCAAAAGGTTTTACTAAATAATCGTCTGACCCTGCATTGAATCCTCTGACTTTATCCTTGGATTCTCCTTTGGCAGTCACCATCAGAATCGGAATATCCATATATGATCGAATATCTTCGGTCAGTTCAATACCATCTACACGCGGCATCATCACATCTACAATCGCTAAATCAATTTTGGTATGAGACAAGATATTCAGTGCTTCTTGGCCATCCGGCGCTTCCACAACGGAAAACTGATTAGTTTCAAGGTATATTCGAATCAATTTGCGGATATGGGAATCATCATCAACCACAAGAATTGTGTTCATTTATGCATTATCCTTTCCGCAATTTTCATTATTCACAACTGTATTTATTCATATCGTAAGGATTCCATCGGGTCCAGCTTGGCAGCTTTGGAAGATGGCATCAAACCAGCGATGATACTAATCACTGTACTTACAATGATTCCGAACAATATATAATATCCGGATAAATTAATTAGTTTTGCTCCAAAAGCGTTGACCAAAAGGATGTTCAACACGTAACTAATAATGACGGCAAAGACTACCGCAATGATACCACTAAACACTCCCAACAAAGCAGATTCGGAAAAGAAGATTCGCTTGATATCCTTCTTTCTGGCTCCAATCGCCCGAAGGATGCCGATTTCCTTCGTCCGTTCCACGACACTAATGTAAAGCACAACCAATATCATAATACCGGATACGAGCAACGAAATGCCTGCAATACCAGACAGAACGATCGTGGCCATATTCACATAAGTCGTGATATTTTCCATAATTTTTGCCGTCTGGGAGCCAGAGAAGCCAGCATCAACAGCAGCAGCATTAATATCATTGACATATTTCATATCGGTTGCATAAGCGTTAACCTGAATTGGCCCAATCGTTATTCCTTTGTCCGTATACATTTGTTCCAACGTCTGTGGTGAAATGTAACCCGGAGATTGCTGCATGGGTGATCTTTGATCTGACGCTTCATAAATACCAGATATGGTTATTTCTTTCTCCAAAGTTACCGGTTTATTATTGCCATCCATCTCATTGATATATAGAACCACAGACTTGCCGATCATGGATTCAGCTTGGTCATTTCCGCTTAATTTATTCGCCGTATCGAGGGGTAACAACATCTCATTTTCTCCCGGAAGCGTACCCTTTGTTATCATTGCTGGATCAAAAGCATCCGTTAACGTCGTTAACTGCGTAAGTGCCACACTTTGCTTTGCATGAACCATAGTCGATTTTCCTGTAATGGTAGTGATCGTCTCTACATGATCCACATTAGGGAATTTGCGAATGGTCTCAATATCGGTCGCTGTAAAAGGTTCGCCTGCTGCCATCAAGGCTTGCGGGCCTTGCATATCTTTGGCATCTGCACTGGGCTTCGTTATATCCACAAGCAAAGGGTCCATACTTGAATTGATTTCGTCGTTCATATAACTCGTTATCCCATTACCCAAGGAGAGCATCAGGAGTACGCTTAAAATCCCGATCGACCCACCCAATGCAACCAGTACATTACGCTTGCCGTTAAGTTTCATATTTTTGAGAGCCATTTTGAAAGAAGCCAGTAAGCCCAAGTTTCTGGAAGCACCACGACTGCCTTCATAAGTGGTCAAGGAACGATCTTTTAGATGAATATCATCCTTAATCCGCCCCTCTTCTACCTTTACAATACGCGTACCGGAATCAGCTACTTTCTGCGAGTGAGTTACCGCAATGACCAGCATTCCTTTTTGCGCAATACTGTCCAGCAAAGCCAGGATTTGATCTCCATTTTCCTTATCCAAAGCACCTGTTGGTTCATCCGCCAAAATAATGTCTGGATTGTTTGATAGTGCACGAGCAATGGAAACCCGTTGCTTCTGTCCACCCGACAGCTGGTTGGGCCGTTTATTCAGATGATTCTTCAGCCCGACCTCGGTCAAAATATCTATAGCGCGCTTATTGCGTTCCTTTTCACTTGTGTCCGTCATTTGCATGGCAATCGTAACATTCTCCAGCACAGACAGATGCGGGATCAGATTGAAATTTTGAAACACAAAGCCGATATTATTTTTCCGATAATCATCCATTTCCTTCTCAGTCATGGCACTTAAATTCTTTCCACGAACAAGGATCTCCCCTTCAAAATCGGAGTCCATTCCACCAATAATATTCATAAGGGTTGACTTTCCGCAACCCGATTCACCAAGGATCGAGACGAATTCTCCTGTTTCAAAGCTCAAATTCACATCGTGGAGCACAGGGACCTTTTCCTTACCATACAGCGTGTATGATTTCTTCACATGTTTAACTTCTAATATAGTCATCTTGATCTCTTCCTCTCCAAGTCATACACCCTATCTATATTGGCCATTTCACATTCTAACAAATTTGTGTGAACTGATAATGAACTGGACAATCCGCGTCTGCCTGGCAAAAGAAATACACGATGTAAGAAAAAGCAAACGGAGCCCTACATTCATTAGGACTCCGTTTGTTAGTTTCGCTCGGGACATTAAATCCCTTCAACAATACGCTTCGCCCGAACCTCTACCTGACGGAAAAGTTCTTCCTCATCTATCGTTAGCAGCTGCCTGCCTCTCATCAGTACACGACCATTCACAATGGTGGTATCTACATCAGCTCCATTCACGCTGTATGCAAGCAATGATTCCAGCTCGTGAACCGGCTGCAAATGCGGTTTCTGCAGATCAATCAGAATCAGGTCTGCCTTGCGCCCAGCTTCCAGCACACCCACTTCATCCTGAAGGTTCAACAGACCTGCACTTCCCCGTGTAGACATGTGTAGTACCTCTCTTGCCGACAAGCGGGTAGGGTCACCATAATCCAGCTTTTGCAGCCAGGTTGCAGCCTTGATCTCTTCAAACATATCGATGGTTGTCGCACTTCCTGCCCCATCGGTTCCAAGACCCACGTTAATTCCCTGTGCAATCATCTCGGTAATTGGAGCAATTCCGCAGCCCAGCTTCAGATTGCTGACCGGATTGTGCGCTACTCCACCACGCATGCCTTTCAATCTGCCAATATCTCTGCGATTCAGGTGTACGCCATGGGCAAGCAGTACATGTGCCTTTTCGAACATACCTGCCTCTTCCAAGTACTCCGTTGGCGTCATGCCATAGCGTTCACGAATCTTCACAACTTCCTCTTTCGTCTCAGCCAGATGAATGTGGATAGGCACGTGCTCCTGTTCCGCCATCGTGATGACTTCCCGCAAAGGTTCTACTGGGCAAGTATAGGGAGAATGCGGGCCATACATCGTCGTAATTCGACCCTCTGCCTTACCCGACCAACGCTGCACCAAATCGACAGCTTCCTGTAATCTGCGCCCCCCGTCATCCTCCACGAATACCATGCCGCGTGTGAGCGATGCCCGAATACCAGTTTTCGTTACCGCTTCTGCAATTTCATTCATGTGAATGTACATATCAGCGTAAGCTGTAGTTCCTGAACGGATCATCTCGGCGATGGATAATTGTGCTCCCCAGTATATATCTTCGGGTGTCATCCGGGCTTCTGCAGGCAGCATCTTACGGTCAAGCCAGTCCATCAGCTTCAGATCATCCGAGAATGCTCGTAACAGACTCATCGGTGTATGCTGGTGAGCATTGATCAAGCCCGGCATTGCCACTTTATGTTGACCATCCATAATGTCATCACCCGGTTGAGCCTGAATGTGGGGAGCAATCTCTGCGATACGGTCACCTACAATGCGAATATCCCCCTTGAAGGGGGAATCGGTGTCTTTCATCGTTAAGATTGTGGCTTGCTGGATTAAAATACTCATTCGTTTTCCAACTCCTCTAGGTTTGGATTGTCTTACTTCCAAATCCGAGGATAAGCCTTCACGTAACGGCAAGGTCAAGGTCAAGATTAAGTTAATTTTTGAGTCGTCATTGTTCTGAAACTTTGGATAAAAGGTTTGGGATCTATGTTGACCATATAAGGATAGACTCCGGTGCTGGTATGTAGATAGAAGAAACCACCTTCATTCCCCATTCTCCGAAAGGACATGTCGAACACTTCCGTAATGTTAAACTCGCGGTATTTCGTTACAATCTTGTCCGAGTAAAGGATCATGGACCGATCGCTCTGCAGTACTTCCTGTGCGAGACCCGTCACTTCTCTCTGTACTTTGTAATAAGGCAATACAGCAATGCAGTTCATGATCTCCCTCCGTTCTAGCATGATTATTTGTTCCATCATAGCAGATCGGAGAGCCTGAGCAAAAAAAATGATCCAAACACATATATGATTTACGTGATCTTCGTTGTTACTTTCAATGGAAAACGAAGTGCTTCCTGAATATGCTGCAAAGAAAGACATTGTTCAATGTGATAAACACCATGCGGCAGTTCCGTCCGATACATTCGCTCCGCTACTGCTGCCGCAACTGCTGCTGTTGCATCTGCTTCACGCTCACCAACCAGCAGCTGCTCGACATGGACTTGTTTGCCCTTTTTCCATCCCACTGCATCTATCTTAACTGCAAACATCGGCTCCCCTCCGGGAATAACCCCAAAAGCCTTGACCGTACCATTACGAAGGGAGGGAATATGCAGTAGTTTGAACAGCCCAATACGTTTCGAGATTGCCATGGATCTGGTCATCCAACGGGAATCGAGACATAACCGAGTGGAAACCGTTGGAATACGAAGTGTACGAGCAACGACGTGTTGATCCGAAAAGTTAAACCGATACGCTTTCCTGCGGCCCAGGTCTGCCCCAAAATCAATCCATTTACCATCGTGAAAACTTTGCACTTCGACTGGCTTGCCCTTTTTCATGACCTGATAGGTAGCATTCATTTGATCCACAGTCCACTCCACCGCGGCTTTCCCGTGTTTCTCACCCAGTCCCAGCATAACGGTAATGTCCGCTTTGTCTACTCGTTCCATATGGGCACCTGCTTCACGCACAAGCAGATTGGTCACACCAGGCGACAGTCCCACACTAAGCATGGCTGTTGCTTTGGAACGCTGCATTTTGGAATGCAGCTGTTCGACCTGACCCAGAAAGTCATAATTGGCTGAAATATCGATATAATCTGTCCCTGCTTTCGCACAAGCCTCGACAAATCGGGTATCCGTCTGGTCCACACACATGACCACCAACTTGACCGATTGAAGCACAACAGGATCAATCGCTTTTCGTACATCCAATTGAAGCGGCTGGACTATACCACCCGTAGATCGGCTGAATTCCTCAGCCCGATTCATCCGCGTACCTGCCGCCCATACCTTGCCGGGAAACAATCGTCCCAGTTGCGTACATATCATTTGCCCCACCTGACCGTATCCGCCAACAACCCAAATCTGGTCTTTCACAGAATCTGTTTTAGTCTCGTTTCGCATAATATCCCTCCACCCAAAATGCTCCGAAATAACGTGTAATGTGCGAGAATCCGCATTCTTTCATCAGCCCAATCATTTGTTCAGATGAGATTGGATCCGATTCTCGGCCAAGGGAAGCTGCAAACCGCTCCCATTCTTCAAGCTGAATACCATTACTTAACATGTGATCCTGCCAGGCTTGCATCATGGTTGGATATACAGGCGAATGAAGATCGGCATTCACTGCTGCAATAATGAGTGGCGCCCCAGGCTTGAGTCTGGCCGCTAGATTGGACAGGAACCGTCTTTTGGACTCGATCCCCTGAATAAAATGCAGCATTAGCATACTTGTTGCCCCGTCGTAGACCTCATCTTCCGGTAACGCTTCAAGCATCATGAATTTAAGTTGAACTCTGGCTTCGATTCCCGCTTCCTGGACTCTTCTCTCTGCTAACTGAAGCATCGGCTGGGAAGAATCTACTCCAGTAAACGTCCATCCCGCATGGCGAGAACCAAGCAGAGCTATTTCCTTACCTCCACCGGCTCCGACAATTAGTATTTTAGCCTCGTTGTTATCCGTGATAGAAGCGACAAGCAGCTGCTCCATCAGATCATGCATATGAGAATAACCCGGAATTTTCAGGGCTATCGATTGTTCGTAACGGTTTTCATCTGCCGTATCCCAGCTCATAGATGGTTGATTATGGTCCATCAATACTACACTCCTCATGGATTCAAGTTAGACTTGACTCTTCATTCGTCTAATTTCATTATAAAAGGATACGCAGAGCCTACAATCCCAGAACAATGGGATATCTGCATGAGGAGAGGAGATAGCTTTAATGACATCAAGTATGGAACCGAACCTGCGACTCATTACTTCTCTCGAAAAAGGAACCTGGACCTCACGTACCTACCGGGAAGCTGTCCTAAAACAAATTCAGAATATCGTTCCCTATGACGCGTATTGCTTCACAACGGTTGATCCACAAACTCTTCTCTCAACGGGTGCCGTGACAGAAGACGGCATTGAAGCCATTCATGATCGGCTGTTCGTTAATGAATACATGGAAGAAGACATACATAAGTATGCTGATCTGATTCGCAGCGGTGAGTATACAGCGATCCTTCATGCATCGATAAGCGGAAACCCAGTATCCAGCGCTCGATATCATAACATCCTTCAACCCGCAGGTTTCGGTGATGAACTTCGGGCTGTACTGGTCAGTGGCGGAGCCTGTTGGGGGTATCTGACACTATATCGCAAGACGGAACAACCCTTATTCACGGAAGAGGAGCGACTGAGCATTCAGGCCTGGACTCCTTCTATTGCATCGATGTTACGATCCACAAGTCTGACTCTTGTGGACGAGATTAAGAGCGGAAGTCCCACGGATCCAGGTATTATGATCACATCGGACGCTTTCGAGCTGTTATCCGTGAACGCTCCTGCTCAGTATTGGCTATCGCAATTACGTTTACTGGAGCATGTGGGACCAGATGTATTGCCACGCCCAGTCCGGGCAGTCAGTTCGCATTTACAGCGTCAGATTCGTACAGATTCCGACCTGATGGTTGCGCAAGAACCTATCCTTCATTCGCCTTCCAAAGTTTGCATTCAACTCCTGGATGGCCGTTACCTTGTGCTTCATGCCAGCCGCATGCAACAGTTCTCAGGTCCGGATCAGATTGCGATCAGGCTTGAACAGGCTATGCCCCAGGACTTACTGCCTTTACTCGCCGAGAGTCATGGGTTGTCCATTCGGGAACGGGAACTATTGGGTTACGTGCTGCGCAGTTATTCTTCCAAAGAAATTGCGGAAGCGATGCATATATCAGCCTACACGGTACAGGATCATTTGAAATCCATTTTTGCCAAAACAGACGTATCCTCCCGCCGTGAGCTAATCTGGTATTTTGTATCCCGTTTCCAGTTGTCTGATATGCCGGCAATTTGAATGTCATAACCTGGACATACAAAAAGATGCCTTGTCCCATGGGACAAGGCATCTTTGCGCTACATGATGGTGCAGAACATCCGTTATATCAACACATACGTTAAATTTATATAATTCTAGTGCACCATTCTCATGAGTGAAAACTTAGGACTTAGCGGGCTTCGCAGGTTTGATGTTTTTGTTCTTTACCTGCACAGCCACGGGCTCTTGCGGGTGTTCAACTGGATACAATTTGCGGAACAATAACGTCTGCAAGACCAGGAATGAACCGCCGATCGTCCAATACAGTGGCATCGCTGCAGGTGCCGAAAGCGAGAAAAAGGCCATCATCAAAGGAGAGATATATCCCATGATTGCGAATTGTTTTCGCTGTTCCGGCGCCATATTGGCTTGCGATACCTTGGCTTGGATCAGATAAATTATTGCTACCACGACTGCAAGCACATAGTCAGGCGCTCCTAATTTGAACCACAGAAAGGAGTGAGATGACAACTCCGGCGTAAGCCGAATAGCCGTGTAGATACCTGACAGAATGGGCAACTGAATCAGCAGTGGCAAGCATCCAATATTCAGCGGATTGAACTTGTGCTTCTTGTACAGCTCCATCGTTTCCTGCGAAAGCTTCTGCTTATCGGCTGGGTCGTTTTTGCCCTCATACTTTTTCTTGAGCGCATCCATCTCCGGCTTCATAGCATTCATGATCACTCGGGTGCCTTGCTGAGATTTTGCTTGTCGCATCATCAATGGCAACAACGCAAGACGAATAACGAGGGTAATCACAATAATGGCTACCCCATAACTTCCATTAAATATCGTTGCGATGTGCTGAATGAGATACGACAGCGGAAATACAACATAATGGTTAAAGAACCCTGGTGTTGATGAATTAATCTCTGAGACGTTGTTACTGCATCCGGCCAGTAGCATCACTGCAAAAAGAATTGCAATTAGGCCATAGATCCGTCCCTTGCCAGATGTAAAAGTGAACCCCTTGCTTGTCTTATGTCCCATATATATCCTCCTCGTTGTTTTGTAGAAAGTACATACAACGAGGAATGGCAATCTGGTTCATCTTCATCCGGGGATTCTCTTCGTCTGACGATTCGACTTAAAGCTTCAGGTCTGTGTTGTCCGTCCAAGGACAAGGTTGGCAATCCAGGCTCCAGACCACCTCCGGCCCCACCTTCCATCCAGTACTCTGTTATGCCACAATGCAGATGGGCAATATAAGCGTAACTGACTGTGAAAATGAGTCCGAGTGAAAATATATACGGTATCAATTCCTGAAGTTCAAACAAGGGATTCACCCCCTTTATAGGTTAGTTTTTATAGTATAACACTTACATATTGATTTTGCATAAATTCATTGTTGGAAAACAGGTTGATGAATTCATTCCATTCTCAATTTGGACAATTCTAGATTAGCTCTATGTCTTGCCATATTAAAAGAAGTCCATGAACTCTCTTCACCCAAGTCGAAGTTGGCTTGACGATCCAACATTTCCCCTTTCAAATTCGGATACTCTCTCTGGGCAAATTCCCGCAATAGCGGAACGGCCTCTGCAGATAAACTCGCCAAGTAGGATGTATCAATAATGCCTGTCTGATGATATCGTGCAATATTGAGCTCCGCAATTCGTTTATCCATACCCACATAGTTGACTATCACATATGCTGTAAGGGACAGTACAATATACCAGCGGATCAACGGTATGGATGTATATCGGATTCGAAGAGCGGCAATAAGCAGCAGCAGGGCCAGAAAAATCATAAATGCATGTACGAGAAATCGAATGTAGGTATATCCGTAAGCCTGTTCATACAGGTTGAGGCGTATAAACGCCGAGTACAGCATGATTGCGGAACAACCCACCAGGACAAAGAGCAGTACCTGATGCACAACTGAACCTATTTTGCCGCTTGAACGCGTGAACTGAAGGGCGATGATCAGGATGAGAAAATTAATGCCTGTTACCAGTATCAGCTCCACAAATCCACTTCTTGCATATTCCGCATAGGACAAGTCTGACGGAAGATGCCCCTCACCCGCTCCAAAAAGATAAGAAAATTGTACAAGCACAAACAGAACGTATACACAGTTGATAACCATCAGCATCGTGCCCATAATGACGGGGTCCAATCTAAAAGGTTCACGATGAGCTTGAGTAGAAATTGCCTCTGATGAGATCTTATTTGCTGTCTGACCCTCAATGATTGAGTTCAAGGAAGGATTCTCTTGTAAGGAATTCATGGAAACGCCTTCTCGCTTTTCGATTTCTGAAGCAACCGTATCTGCTTTTCCATTTTTCCAATGTGCATTCTCTCTTTTCTCCGCTTCATATTGCATCGGCTGCACAAATCCCCATACGTAACTGAACAATAAAACGCCCGCAATGAGAGTCCAGATCACTCTCGGCAGCCCTGGTGTCAGTGTCAGTTGATTTAACCATTCCGGAAAACCAGATAAATACTGATTAAAAATCCCATCTGCAGAGGAGAGCAGTGCTACGACTACGATGAGGATGGGAACGGATGCGATAAGGCCAATGAATACTTTGAAAGCAACCGTTTTCTGCGTATTGCCCAAGCCACGTCCTCCTGTTTTCATAATAATGCTTGCGACCGTTCCCCAATGACGGATGGATTGTGGCAGCAAATGGTCCAATGCGGTACCGATCAATCCAATATTCCACCATTGTCTCTGTTTTCTGCCGACTAGATAAGTCATATGTAAGATAATAAGCCCTGGTACGACCAGGAAATTAAGTATACGCAACGGTTTATTGTCGTGTAACAGAAACGTCAGCGCCAGCATCAGTACCACCCCAGCCACAAAAGCATTAATCATGGTCAATGACCGCATGCGGTCTCTGGCAAACAAGAACATAAAGCCATAAAAGAGGATAACAAAGATGGGATAAGAAACACCAGGCTCCTTGCCATAAAACAAATACTGATGAATGATAGCTAACATTAATGCCGATAGTAGCGTAATTAAAGCGCGATTGGGTGAAACCATTATCTTATCAATCATGGGAAATACCTCCATTAACTTTCTAGGTTTAATTCTAGATGATAAAATAAGAATATAAATAGAAATTAAAAACGATAAAACTTCTTATTTTATTATATTGCATCAGCTACAACCTCCAGGAGGAATCCAAACCTTGAAATTACATCAGCAATATTTGCTGCTCCATAGCCAGTTTGGTCAACTTGTAGAGCATGAAGTAACGCTTTCTGACCTTGCGGAACTGCTCGAGTGTACACACCGTAACACATTAACGATCGTCAAAAAAATGATTGCCCAAGACTGGATACGGTGGGTGTCCCAGCGCGGACGTGGACGGCGTTCTACGCTGACCCTGCTTATTCCGGCTGATCAAATTGCTGCAGAATACATGATGCAGGCCATGAATCGCCGCGAGTTGCAGCAAGCCGCCGAACAGGTTGGTGCTTATTCTAGTTCTACGACGATGCAAGATCATCTAAACCAGTGGCTGCTTGGTTATTCTGGACACCATACGGAAACTGGTAGCCATTATGAGCGAATTGATACGCTCAGGTTACCAATCCGCCAACAACTGCATGCGCTTGATCCTCTTTTTATCAATTTGCTGGCAGAATCTTTTGTCACCAGTCATGTGTTCGACGGGCTGGTTCAACGTAATGAACATGGGGAGATTGTTCCTTGTCTGTCTCATACCTGGGATATCAGTTCAGATCGGAAAACATGGTTCTTTTATTTGCGTAAAGGGATTACTTTTCACAATGGACACCTGCTGACAGCCGCGGATGTAGTGTATACATTTGAACGACTGCAATCCACAGAACGGCGGACATTATACCGCGATGTGAGCAAACAAATTCTATCGCTTGAAGCAACAGATCCCTTGACCGTTTGTTTCAAACTCAAAGCCCCTCACGAATTGTTTTTGCCCTTTCTTTCTACGAGCCGTGCAGCGATTGTTTCACAAGCCACGTACGGGCAACATAAAGATGGAGACAAGGAACCAGATGTACCGAATACCATGCAAAGGCCTATAGGAACCGGGCCTTTCAAGGTTACAACCTGGGATGATCACTTGTGCAGACTTGAAGCTTTTCCGATGTATTTTCAAGGCAGAGCCCATCTGGACCGTGTAGATATTCTACAAATCCCGTGGAGTGCTCCTG
This sequence comes from Paenibacillus taichungensis, assembly GCF_050994985.1. Taxonomy (NCBI): domain Bacteria; kingdom Bacillati; phylum Bacillota; class Bacilli; order Caryophanales; family Paenibacillaceae; genus Paenibacillus; species Paenibacillus taichungensis. The sequence continues at coordinate 3,232,416 of NZ_CP194720.1, forward strand.
CACATTTGGATGAAAAACAAGATATCGAATCTCCTTTCTTCCACCTTGTTCATAATCCATCCTCGTCTGAGGGTAGAGACTGGACACAGATTAGTGCAGGCGTGATGGTACGCAAATTACTCACTTGTAATACACAAAAAACCGGACCGCTAAGCGATCCGGATGTAAGAGCACATGTTCAGGCGTGTATTACTAAATTGTATGGGAATGGCATGAATGAAAGTAATGAAGGTGATCCAGGAGATGCTGATAAAGTGTTGATGAATGCAGAAGAATTGACTTATTTGTCTCAGCACTCTACTTTTGATCTACCTATCCCCTTACACATCACAACCATTCCTCAGTATCGGATGGATGCTAGACGTTTGGCATCGTCATTGGAAATGTACGGCTTCACATGTACTGTCCGCATAGGCACGATGGAGCAATTCAAAGGGAACCTGAGACTGGAATCCGATCTGATTCTCTTCTCCCTGATTCGGGACCGGGACGAAGAATTACGCAGGTACGATCTCTATCTCACTTTATCCGAACATCTGGAGGAATCTTCCAAGAAGAGTGTTCAAGAGATGCTGCAAACTGTTGTTGCTTCGCAAATAGCAGCAGACCGAACTGCCGAGCTGGATCGGATCGAACAATTTCTGGTGCAGCAGAGTTTATTATTCCATTTAACTGAAAAACCTGTGGAGACTGCCTACCTGCCTTCCGTTCGTGGCCTCTCCTTTAACAGCCAGGGATGGGTAAACCTCAGACATATCTGGTTCCCATGAATGCTCGTTAAATGAGCATAACAATCCATTCGTTTCAAGATGCGGTAATGATGTTGCATGCTTATAAACTGGTCATTGGGTCGGCATCCACCTTGTGACGTATTTTTTCATTTCTCTTCGAAATGGTATCCTTCCGACGGTACACACCGAGGAGTAAACCGAGCATGGCATAATCAAACATCAGATGATTGCCGTATCCAATAAAAGGAAAAGAAATACTAAGAATCGGAGCCTTCCCAGTGGTCATCGCCAACGAATAGATGATTTGCAATGCAAAAACGGCGGTGATACTGACAATAATCATACGACCAAAATCATCCCGGATGCGAGGAAGCATCTTCATCATACTGATAACAAACCAGATGATCCCCACCAATAACAGGATCCCGGCTGACCAGCCAAACACATCAATGAGCAGCACACCTGGGTAATTATAATAACTCGTTTTAAACATGTCGAACGTTGTATCAATCCCATTTCCCCACCAGCCGGCTGATCGAATAATTTCAATAATGGAATAATTGCTATATCCACTCCCGTGAGGGTCATCCTGAAGATTCAAAACGACAGAGAGCCTCTCCAGGCGGCCGTACTGATCTGCAAAAAACAATAACAATACAAAAATACTTCCTGTTACAACAGCACCTATGGCTGTATAAAGCCATTTTTTCGTGAGCCAGCCAAATAAAATAATGCACATTGTGCCAAACAGAAACATGCGAACCCAGTCCGACATTTGAAATAGTAGCACTAACGGTAACGCTACCATTGCAATGTAGGTCAATATGGATTGCATATTACAATTGGAACGAAGCTTGTCCAGCATAATTGTGCCAATGGCAAGTGGTACTACCCACATTGAAACCGTCGTCACATCTAGAACAAAGCCGAATGGTAACGTCCAAAATCTATTTATACCATTGTAAGTTGAAGATAATGCTGGATTGATCCACAGCATAGCATTAAGTAGAATATAGATCCACCAGGCCGCTCTTTTAAACTTTCGATAATCAAAGTAAATAAAGAACAACATAAATATGAAACCCATAACGGTGTATATTACATGATTGCTATATAACTCCTTATATATTTCTACTGTAACATTGGTTGTAAAAATCCACATTAACAACAGGCTAACTGTAGCCAATCCAATTATTCCAACTAACAGCCCCCAATGCATACGATGACGATGCAATCTGTGCATACTTTTGCCCACCACTGCAGGATCACCCATCTGCTCAATGGCGTATGCAGCTGCCTCTTCCTGGCTCAGTCCCTCTTGCTCCTTGTCCAACATCATTTCTTCCATGTGGTTGCCAAGCTCATCACGCAGATCAGTATGTACTTCACGTGCCTTAACCTGACTACACAGTTGATCAAGATAATGTTTAATCTTCTCATGTCGATCCGTCATGTTAAGCCTCCCTCTCCAAGCACCCGATCCACGGCACCGCGGAATAAAAGCCACTCGGCTTTTTTATGCTGTAACGCCTCCACACCCTTGTCACAAATGGAATAATATTTACGTTTCCTACCTTCAACCTCCATCCAGTAAGACTCCACCCATCCCTCAAGCTCCATCGCGTGCAGAATGGGATATAACGTACCTTCTTTTAAATTAAACACACCCTCGGATTGACGATGGAGTTCCTTGATCAATTCATAACCGTAAAGCGGCTGTTCCTTCAATAACGTAAGAATCAATGTCTCCGTGCTGCCTTTAATCATTTGTTTGTTTACCTGCAAAGCTGTCACTCCCTTTGGTTCATGCTTCCACGTCCATTAACAATAGCTACTTTTACCACACTTCTTAAAACTTCAAATGAACCTAATAAAACCACTTGGCTTTATACATCGGAAATCTATGCATAGTAATACTAGGTATAATATTACCTGATTCTTCCTTTTCTGTCTAGCTATCAATTGAAGGCGTTTATGATAAAATAAACAAGTCATTTCACACCTGAGGTGCCATTATGAATCTCTTATTCGTACTCACACATTACATATTCTTTCTATCGATTATGAGGAGGCAATTCAAACCATGAGCAAACTGATTTTCTTTCTTGGCGGGGCCGGGAGCGGCAAAACAACCCTTGCTAAAGCCCTCTCGCGTAAACATAAAGCTGCTTTTTTGGATATGGATATCCTGCTGCGTCCAGCTGCTGAAGCAATAATGACCCTGCAGGGACTCGATCCATCCGATAGGGATTCACCGGAATACAAACGGCTGTGCCGTGATTTGGGATACCGTATTACGATGGACGCAGCACTAGACAATGTGCAATTGGGTATCGATACGGTTGTTGTAGGACCCTTTACCAAAGAAATCGGAACTCCGGACTGGATCGAGCAGGAACTCGCACAGATTGGACGTTCCCTGAATGATACAGATGTACGTGTGGCCTATATTTATCTTGCAAATGAAGCTTTGTATCGAGAGCGGATTACAGCCAGACAATCACAGCTGGATGAGTGGAAGCTGGAGAACTGGGATGCCTTCACAGCTTCACTTGCACGTAAACAAGTAGCCTGGCCCTTGCCCGCCTCAGCCGTAGCTTATATCGATAATTCCGATGAGAACCCTGATATCGCTTTTGCTGAAGTCGAACAACGAATGTACGAATAAAATGTGTAATCGAATGGAATGGAACGACCTTAACTTCTCTATTCTCTTTTCGTGCTGCTTATACGCTCAATAAAACTAATTCACACCCAAAAGGGGTACTTGTCATGGTGACCCGATCAGGTCGAACGTGACAAATACCCCTTTTACAATGATCTATGACCAAACATTCGAACCTGCATCGTTACAAAAACTGCTTCATAATATACTCCTGCTCCAGAGGTGTAATCACGGTGCGCTCCACGGGTGGACCTTCTGTCAGATACTCTGCCACTTCAGCCACACGATTGGACTCCAGCTCCGCTGTAAATACGAGATTGGCCATCCCTAATGTCTCAACCAATGTTCCCCGCGCTTTAGCGTGAAGCATGAATAAGGTATATAAATCCGGTCTTTTCAACTCCGTCATTGCCCGGGCGATCAAAGCCAAATAGGCTATGTTGTCCCCCATCGGAGGATGCGCTTTAGGCTGTCTCTTTAAGCCAAAATCGCACCACAAAATGCGCCGCTCCTGCACATCAATAATGGCTGGTATACAACTACGGGAATCTGCCGTCAGATCGATTCGCTCCTGTACCGTTGAAGGTTCGAACATTTCATCCGACTGTGGCGCCTGACGCATCATCCAGCCAGCATAACACTCCGGCAAATCCTTGAAAGCATTATCCCTGAATGCGTTAACCATGATTACAATATAACGTGCGCCTAACTTAGAAACGGACGGCAAATGCATATCCAAATACTTCGCCTTTCCATCCGGTGCAGTCACCTTAAGCCCGCTATTTGCAGCTACATATTCATTCGATTGCAAAGGGGTCCGGGTTGTTTGACCCATATCACGCCAGTTCGGATCATACAGAACACTTGACAGATCGGTATTCACACATTCGATTCGCTCCTCACCGCCCAAGCCTTCTCTCCACGACAGAAAAAAACGAACGGTATCTCCTGTGGGTAACGATATCCATGACGCACGCGATAGAGCTCGAAGAGATTCGCTCACCCTAAGTTTTCCCGATGGAACTGAAAACTCTTGAAGTCTTTCATCAATGTATACATTACCGAGTGGTGGAAGTACCGCAAATCGTTTCAACAGTGTATGCTCTACCGCCGATATCACCGCATGAACATCCTCAACGTTGAGTGGCGGCAGCGGCTGAGTGGAGACATACAGATTTGCCGTGTTGCCTTGGGGGAAAAAGCTCCTCCTGACCTGAAACTGCGTCCGTGTGCTGAAATGGGCCAACACTCGAAGCAGCGCTCTTATCGATACCTTCTCTTCCACAGTTTCCATTTTCCCGATCACTTGCTGTACCGGAACACCGGAACGTATCATTCGGTCCAGCTGACCGACCATCTCTCCCGGACGTTCCGCGAGCGTCTCCACAATAAGCTTGTTATCCTTCTGTTCAAATGCCCGCTCCACTCTGCCATGAAAGGTAAGCGGGTGTTCCCCAAGTCGCAACTGGTCCAGCGCTGCTACTGCCACTGGATAACGGTATCGATATTCACCCGGATGCAGCCGCTCGGCCAATCTCTGCCAGCTTCCTTTATATCGAAACAAATCTTCCAACGGGTCCGAAGCACTCTCCAATAAAGCAAATATTACCCGTCGTTCAGATCGGGTAAATGAACGGAAACGGGTATTCTCCTTCAAACTGACATCTCCATCGGAACACGCCACCGCCAGCCGCAATATATCTGTTGCCGTGCGCAAATGCCGCTGGAATTGCTCCACCGAAGCACGCCCCGCATTTAATAAAGCAGCACAATAAACGGCGGCATTTTCCCTCACAGGTATTTGCCCTGCCTCTGGCTCAAATGCGGACCAGCCTTCGTACTTTGTTGCAAACCAGACCAACTGCTCTTTTGCAACTGGCGATAACGCTGATTTCGCTGTAAGCAGGTTCATTCCCACTTGGTAAAAATCTGCTTCACTGCCGAGATGAATCACACGCAGTCGCAACTTGTTCAGCAGTAATATGCGCTGCTCCTGTTCAAAAGACTGCTGTCTCCAGGAATGCATCAAAGCATTTAAATAAAATTTACTTTCCTGAATATTCATTTTTCGCTTAGGAAATTTCGGATACACGAGGATTTCCTTTAAATTGATTCCTTTCATCTTTCGAAGCTCTTCCATCAATTGATCAAACCAGAAAACGAATCTCTCACGTTCCCAGGTATTCAGCACATCTATCAGTTTCGTCGAAAACGTATATCCCAGCGATTCCAAATTTCTCAGTGCAGTCGCCAATATACGCACAGGCAGCTTGCCCTTGCGCTCTGCAATGATCACTTTCAAATTCCTGCTGAAATAGATTGAGAATAAGTCCATCACTTGTACTCTCCCACATGACGATAATATATTCAGCATTGGTATACTTGGCCTAGCTTGTGGCGGTTCTTCATATGTATGACACAATCCAAAAACTAAAAAAATCAGGGAAGCGGTACCCCTAATACCATTGTAAGAGTTCAGAAGGAAGGGATACCATAGCCTGATTAATGCATATTATATCTTATAATTGCAGATTAGAGAATATCACATCGAAAAGAGAGCGGCAGAATACCACTTCACCCGAAAGATAAAGTTATTCTGACCGCTCTCTTTACGTTTATTTTTCACCGCTATTCACTTGCCAGATTATCCGTGCTGACGTGCCGCTTGACGTCCGGCGATCCGAGCTGTAATTAATCGGTGACTCTCATCAATCTCTTCCGGTGTGCAGGCTGCTTTCAACTCATATACTTTGACCGGAGAACGATCAATGATATCCAGGAATGAATCAAAAAACGCCATGTCCTTACTATGGATATATGGACACCAATGATCCGACAAGCCTACCGTCTCATGGATATGAACCCCAACGACATGGTCGATCAATTCATTTGCTTCGCGTGCATTATCATAGAGCCCCATTCGGTCCATCATCATACCGTGACCAATATCGTACCATAAGCCGAGTGGAGCCCCTTTCATACCGCGGATAAGTGCGCCCGCCTCCTGCAGCGTCGGCATTTGGTAACAGCGTGATCGAGTCTCAATGCCGAAATTCACTCCGTATCCCCGCTGTTCAGACAATTCACACACTTCTTCCAGACTCTCCTGAATTCGCTTCAGGTAATGTGCGCTACTCGCCTCACGCTTCTCCAGCATCTCTTGCCACAATGATTGATAGTCCGAGGAGTCCGGCCCTTGATCGTGATATATCTTTTTCAATGCTTCATCAATGTTATATTCAAACGGCACCTCACCTGGATGCACGACGACTGCCTTCGCACCATACCGGTGTGCATACTCGGCTGAACGGAGCAGCAGTTCAATGGCCCGCTTACGACGAGGCTCATCGTCGAAACCGAGCAGAACTGAATCGGTCCCATAATCGGGATCAGCTACATGTGGGAACGTGTTGTGCACACTGGATATGCCGATTTCCCCCCGCTCAATCATCGGTTCAATTGTATGCAACAATTCGTCCGTAACGTTATAGTTCAGCTCCACCTGTCTGAACCCTAGGGATTTGATCTCCTCCATCATGCCCTGACCCGTAGTGTGTCGTTTGATGTTCCAGCAAGTTGAAAATGAATATTCCTTTTTGTCGGTAAACATAGCTTTGTCCTCCTATATGCGATGTTCAACCCGTTCAATGTCTGATTAATCTTCTCTATTTTTAAATCAGCCTAGCTGATGTTTAATTCAAATCTCATTTTGTCCGCGTTAACGGTTAAGCCAATTTCGATCTCGTTCCATCCATCCAACTTACCTTTATAATTATTGAAGTAACGCCCTTATTCCAATGACTCTTGCTGAAGATTCAACATCGTTTGTTGTAACGCCACCTGCACTGCTCCAGTGACTACAGCCCGCTCGCCAAGCTCTGAACAGATCAGTGCAGGCTTCGCCGGGAATTGATCAGATACGATCTGTCTGAGATGCGGCAATAACACATCCCCATTTCCCCCAATGCCTCCGCCAAGTACAATGAGATGGGGAGCAAGAACGACGCAAATATGCCGCAGAGCCGAAGCAATCATTTGGCTGTATTGTTTCAGAATCTGCACAGCCTGCGTTTCTCCACTTCGCGCAGCTTCGAACAGTTTCTCAGGAGTCAGGTATTCACGAAGAGCTTCTATACCAGAATCAGGATCCTCAAGTAGACTGGCATCCAACTGACGCTTGGCCAGTTCCATCAGACCATCAGCAGATAGGACATCCTCCAATCGATGGCCCTCTTCCAACAACATCTCCGCGAGCTCGCCTGTCAACCCGCCCATACCTCGAAGCAATTGCCCGTTCACCATGATGCCTGCGCCCGTTCCAGTACCGATGGAGAAAAAAACAAACAGATTGGAATCTTCTGCTGCAGCTCCCCTCCTGTACTCCCCCAGTGCAGCCAGGTTTACATCGTTCTCCAGAATCACTTCACACGGGAAGGCCCCCGACAATGATTCAAGCGAGAGCAACTTTTCCAATCCCTCTAAAGGGGCAACGATTCGATCAATATCTCCAGAGTCCGGCAGTACAACGCCAGGAATGCCAAAACCAACACATCGAATCTGATCCCAATTCAATTGATTCTCCGACAGCAAGTCATCCATGTGGCTTCGAAGAACATCAAGGGTTGCCGTCTCTGCTCGATCACCACTTTGGACCGATAACGTTGGATACGTTCTGTACTCCATAATCTCACCATTCAGATTAGAGAGTTCGATCCGAATTCGGGTTGCCCCAATATCGATGCCACAGACATAATAAGCTGATTTGTTGAATTGAATGAGTGTTGCTTTGCGACCCTGAGCATTATCGGCTCTACCAGTTTCCAGCACCAAGTTTCGTTCAATGAGATGTTCAATTGCTGACGACACCGTAGGTTTGCTGAGTCCGGTCTGACGACTGATATCTGCCCTGGACATCGCACCAGTTGCGATCAGAGCATCCATAATCAAATTCTCGTTCAGATTGCGGATATATTGCGGTGAGCCAGCCATTTTATCGCCTCCTTTTATAGTTAGTTAAGTTTCTTAACGAATTAAATTCAATATATCATCGGGCTTGATACGTGTACAGCTTTTTGTCAGTATCGGATGATCTGATTTCAAAATCAAGGCCTGATCTCATCGTGATCATTTAATTTCGAATTTACACCACATAAATCAAAAAAAGCCGCAGTGATAAACACCGCAGCTCCTTACTTTCTTATATATACGCTTTATTACGATTTGGACAATTCGATGAACCCTTCACCAAATACGTCACGCACATCATGGATCGTTATGAAAGCAATTTCGTCCTCCGCTCGCACAATCTTCTTCAGCATTGGAACTTCTTGTTTGCTAATGACAATATATAAGATCTCTTTCGGGTTCTTTGTATAGTAGCCATGACCAGACAGGACAGTGACTCCCCGATCCATCTTCTCAATGACCTGCTGTGCAATAGCATCCTGTTTGGTAGATATAATCGTAACTGCTTTTTTCGGATTGAGCCCTTCAATAATGAACTCCATCGTTTTGGTGCCGACGAACAACATGACAATCGTACACATCAAACCTTGCGGCCCTATAATGAAGAAAGACGAGAACGCCACGATCAAATCGAAGAATAACAGTCCATAACTGATGTTCCAATCCAAATATTTGTTGGCAAGTCGGGCCAGAATAACCGTGCCCGCCGTTGTGCCGCCTACTCTAACAATCAAGCCGATACCCAGACCGGCAAATAATCCACCAAAAATGGTATTGATCCAAAGCTCGTCCGATGCAATCGTCCAGCTCTCGGTCAGGTGCAGGAACAGCGAGTTGAATACCACCGCAATAATGGTATACACCGTTGTTGTTCTGTCCAGAAACTTATACCCCACAAGTAGCAAAATACCATTCAGGAGCAAGTTCATCAATCCCGGAGACCACTCAAAAAGGTAATACAAAATAATAGTAATCCCCGTAACGCCGCCTTCAGCCAGATCATTCGGGATGACGAACAGGTTTACTGCAAGTGCAAACAGAAATGCACCCGCCATAATAAATAGAATATCCGTTATTCTTTTCTTCATCATGCACTCCATCCAATCCATCAGAAAATCAACCTATCAACCAATTTCATAAGTTGTCATAACCACTCAATGATAGATTCTACCATGCCATGAACAAAATTTGTATACATAATACAAATTGTTGCGCGAATTGTACAAAGGAATTCGAAATCAGTGCTTACTTAGGCTCTGCAAAGCAGTTTAACTTCATCCACCCATGACAAATGTCATGGGTCATCATTGATATTCATCATTACAGTGTACTGACGTTTATGACTTACTGCACTGGACGCATTCTTATACAATGATAAAAACGCCTCACTTGGAGACATCTTCCCAGGAAGCGTTAGGTTATAACTGATTACAGTTATTGACCATTGAAGGAGGACGTACGTCAATGAGCAGATCCAAGGAAATGGCGCTAAAAAAAGAAGTTACCCCTTATGAGAAAAACAATCTTCGCCTGAGTATCCAACAATTAGTGAATTCCATACTGCCATTATTATTATTATGGGCCGCAGCGTACTATAGCTTGTCCGTGTCCTACTGGTTAACATTTCCGATTGCCCTCGTAGCCTCGGGATTTGTACTTAGAACATTTATCATTTTCCATGACTGCTGTCATGGTTCATTCTTCAAAAGCAAACGTGCCAACGACATTCTCGGCACCATTACAGGTGTACTAACCCTTACGCCTTACCTGCAATGGAAAAACGAACATTCCATTCACCACGCCACCAGCGGCAATCTGGACAAACGTGGAGTTGGCGATATCTGGGTGATGACAGTTGAGGAATATAAAGCCGCTTCCCCTTGGGGTCGTCTATTCTACCGGATTTATCGTAATCCGTTTGTCATGTTCGGTATTGGTCCCATCTATGTGTTCCTTTTTGCCTACCGCTTTAACCGCAAAGGCGCAAGACGTAAAGAGCGCATCAATACGCATCTATCAACAGTTCTGATCGTTGTCCTGTACGCTTTTATGTGCTGGCTAGTCGGTTGGCAGGCTTTTGTCCTGGTGCAGGCACCCGTCTTTTTCTTCTCCGGCTTCTTCGGCATCTGGCTGTTCTACGTACAACATCAATTTGAAGATACGTACTTTGAGAATGAAGATGAATGGAGTTATGTGAAGGCTGCTGTAGAAGGTAGTTCATATTACAAATTGCCTAAACTGCTGCAATGGATCAGCGGCAATATCGGGTTCCACCATGTGCATCACTTGAGCCCACGTGTTCCCAACTATTATTTGGAAGAAGCACATAACGCAACACCGCCACTGCAAAAGGCTACAACGATTACGCTACGTTCCAGTCTGGCTGCCCTGCGCTTCCGTCTGTGGGACGAAGAATCCAAGCAATTTGTCAGTTTCAGAGAGATCAAACGCTTATCTCGCAAGCCTTACGTTCAACCACCAATTCGAGTAAACAACCAAGCGGGTCTGACAGAGAAGCCTTAACTCTGTCGGATTCGTTTTCTTGTATTCAGGCTAAAGTCATGCTACAGTCAGGCTAAGTTTGAGTACAATGCAAGTCCGAGGAGGAGAATTTTCATTCAAAAGTGGATGCAGCTCTTTTATAAAAATACAGGTTTAAATCCGTATGTATGGCTCGTCTTTTTCATCCTGCCCTTCTATTATATTTCGCAATATTCCAAATTGTGGCCTATGGTTGCGGGCATTTTCATCATTCTGTTCTTCTTTGTTTGTTATCTGCTTGCCTTTATCACAAAGGGCTGGCAAGTCTATATGTGGATTGGACTCTTGATCGCCATATCGATTACGATGACCATCGCTTATGATTATGCCTATTTCTCATTGTTTCTTGCTTTTTTTATTGGGAATATTAAAAATAAAGCTGGTTTCTTCACCCTCTATTCGGTGAACCTGGCAGCCAGTTTTCTAACCATTAATTATAGTTTCATCAAACAGAGTACCCTGTTGCTCAGTCAGTTCCCGTTTGTATTCATTACTCTTATGGCATCCATTCTGCTTCCGATCAGTACGTATAACAAAAATAAGCGTGAACAGCTGGAAGGCCAACTGGAGAATGCCCACAAACGGCTGGATGATCTTGTAAAAATGGAAGAGCGGCAACGTATCGCACGCGATCTGCACGATACACTTGGACAGAAGCTCTCTCTTATCGGTCTGAAAACCGATCTGGCGAAGCGTCTGCTTCGCATGAATCCTGATCAGGCCGAGATTGAACTGAACGATCTGAGACAGACGGCAAGTACGGCCCTGAAAGAAGTCCGGGAAATGGTAACGACTATGCGTGGAACACAACTGGTGGATGAACTGTTCCGTGCCGAACAAATTTTGAAGGCCGCTTCCATTGAATTTGTACTTGAAGGCAATCCGAAGTTACAGGATACGTCACAGCTCAATGAAAATGTACTCGGCATGTGTCTGAAAGAAGCTGTTACAAATGTGGTCAAACACAGTCAAGCAGCGGTATGCACCATTCGTATTGAGGAAACACTGGCCGATAATGTATTAACGGTTCAGGATAACGGGGTCGGAATCGAACGTACTCGCAAGCAAGAACGGCGTGGAACCGGAATCTTGGGGATGAAAGAACGACTTGAATTTGTGAACGGTTGTCTGGATATTCGTTCCGGAGCAGACATGGAAGGTACAGGCATTGTCATCCATGTTCCCAAGCTGGTCCGCAAACCGATAAAGGAGGTTGAACAATGATCAGGATCGTAATCGCCGAAGACCAACGTATGATGCTGGGGGCATTGTCTTCCCTACTCAATCTGGAAGAGGATATGGAGGTGGTAGGACGCGCAAGCAATGGACAGGAAGCCCTTGCTCTCGTCAGGGAGCATTCACCAGATATCTGTCTGATGGACATTGAAATGCCCGTCAAAAGTGGCCTGGAGGCCGCTGAGGAACTTAAAGGAATGAACTGTAAAGTCATTATTTTAACAACCTTTGCCCGGACCGGATATTTCGAACGTGCTTTAAAAGGTGGTGTACGCGGTTATCTGTTAAAGGATAGCCCGATCGAGGAACTGGCCGAAGCAATCCGTCAGGTCATGAATGGAAGACGTATTTTTGCACCCGACCTGGTGGACGAGGCTTATGTTCAGGAGAACCCTCTGACCGAACGTGAAAATGCCGTTCTGGGCCTGATGGCTGACGGTAAAAATACAAAGGAAATAGCCGGACATTTATTTATTACAACCGGTACGGTGCGAAATTACATCTCTATTATCCTCAACAAGTTAAATGCAAGTAACCGCATTGAAGCCATCACCCGTTCCAAAGAAAAAGGGTGGTTTAAATGAAAGTACCGCTTTAACCCAATGAAACATAAATAAGCAAGGCACACCTTCCCATCGGTGCACCTTGCTTATACAAGGATAGGTTGGTCTGGAGCATTCGCCCCGGGCCAGCCTATTCCTTTTGATGTTTTTTTGAAGCCATTCTATTTTACAGAAACAACCATGCCCAAAGCTTCCAGTGGCACCTGCTCGGTCTGGAGCTGATGAATCTGCTTGCCATCTTGCCAGGAAATCGTTACATTAACGCTTTTACCACCGCTTGGGTACTGCACGTTCACGAATCCTTTATCCTTTGGTGCAGGCAGTGTATGGGACTCCAAATACTCCACCATTCTCTTCGCAATGCCCGGATTATTCATCTTATCTTCGGAAATGGAACGAATCTGTAACGTCCATCTACCTTCTGTCCAAGTCAGATACTGACTGCCCGCCGCGCCTTCAGTCATACCCTTGATACCATGTCCCAGATCCACTGTCATATCCTTCGGAAAGTCTTTCAAATCTGTCTCAGGGAAAATATCGGTGCTGTTCGAATCTTTATATGTCTTCACTTCATAGGATGCCAGAACAGGCACTTTGCTGCCAGAGGCCGTCAATGAAGCATCATTCACCGCAACAGGCTGGTCAGTGGAATAAAAGTTAATGTGAAACGCATCTGAAGTATTCGATGTGATCGATGCAGTCAGATGTTTTCCCTTTTCCAGAGAAAATGAAGTAGGTAACGAAGCGTTCTTCATCTTCAGCTGACTGCGAATGTCCTTAATGACATCGTTCGCACTTTGCTGGGTTTGACCTTTACTGCTCGTTTCCGAATTCGGTGTCCCGCTTCCTGCAGAACCTTCGGTCCCCGGTGTTCCTGTGGTATATGTTCCGCTATCTTTCGTTCCATTGGAGAAATCGGCTCCTCCACTGCCTGACTGAGCCTGTTCGCCGGCCGCGTGGGACGTGTTGTCCGCTGATGATGGTTTGGTATCCTGGCCACCACACCCCGCAAGAGCAAGCAGCACTGCTGTTGTCACAGAAATCGTCATCCATAATTTAGGTTTACTCATGTTGTTGTCCTCCTTGAAGCCATTATTAGAATCAGTTTACATTGTTGTCTAGCCTGAATTTTTAACGTTTGTCATTCCAGAAATTCACGGGCTGTACTTTCTTGGTCAGCACTTCAAACTGGTAGCCTTCTGCTTTCAGTGTTTTTAACACTTGCGGAAGTACTTTCAATGTCGCTTCCTGGTCGTGCATCAGTACCACAGGGGTGGTTCCGCTCTTTTGCACATTATGAATCTGCTTCATCACGCTGTTGTAGACTTTCTGGTGATCCTTCTTGTATTTCCAATCCTCGGAATCAACATTCCAATCCCACAGATGGAATCCCCCTTGACCTAGTAGAACATTGCGATATGCCGGTTTGAGATATGGTTTGCTGCCGTACGGAGTACGAACGAGGCTGGTTTTGACGCCTGCCACTTTGTTCAAGCTTTCATTGGCCTGCTGCATTTCTTTCAAGCCGCTGTATGCGGATTTATAAAATTTACCGGGAACATGCGTTACGCCGTGCAAGCCCAGTCCATGTCCGTCTGCAACAATACGCTTAGTAGCCTTCTGAAACTTCTCCATTTGAGGTCCAAGCATGAAGAATGTCGCCTTGGCATTGTACTGATCCAGGATATCCAGTAATTGTCCCGTGTGGGCGGTCGGCCCATCATCGAAAGTTAGATATATGATCTTGGAGCTCGCTTTATTTCCAGCATGCTTGGATGCGGATGAGGCAGCTGAAGCCGACTGCGGCAATAACAATGGAATGATCAATAGAATAGCAAGTGCGGTGATGAACGTTTTACGAATATGTAGCATAATAAAATTCTCCCTTATGTCTTGTATTTCCCCGGGTGTCTATGTTTCTCTCATTGCAGCCCTTGGCGATAATCCTAATACTATCAAAAAGAGTGCGTCCCATTCTCGCTTCAAATGCTACGTTCGAGTTACACTTTTGTCAGATTACCCAAAAAAATAAAACGAATTTGATAGATTTGCTCGAAAAAGAACATCCGTCGGGATAGATTAATGTTGACATATATTCTATTAACCCAAATTGTGGTTTCTGATAGAGTCATTTCTGGAATTTATATGAAGCAAGCGAAGAAGCTTAAAATGGTATAACAAAAAAGCCTGCTCGAGAGCAGACTTTTCATATGTAGATCGATTTTCTTGTCGTTCGGATCAATCCTGATTGCTTTGCTTAGTTCCCTCTTACTCCGCAGGAGCTGTGAACGAACGTTTACCAAATTCGGCGTCCAGCATGTAGAAAGCATTGCTGTCTTTTTCGATTCGGCGCAATTTCTGGATGATATTATCAAACAGTGCTTCCTCTTCGACTTGCTCATCGATGAACCATTTCAGGAAATACATCGTGGCATGTTCACGCTCATTCAAGGCAATGTCAGCCAGATTGTAGAATTTCTTCGTATTTTGCTGCTCGTGTGCATATCCATGTTCGAACACATCCAGCATCGAGGAATATTCATTCTTCGGTTCTGGCAATGCAGCAAGCGTAGCGCGTTGTCCGCGGTCATTCAGGAATTTGTATATTTTCATCGCGTGGAACCGCTCTTCCTCAGCTTGTACGATGAAGAAGTTGGCAAATCCGTCCAAGCTTTCGCCGGAACAGTATGCAGCCATCGCCTGATATACGTGAGCCGAATAAAATTCGAAGTTCATCTGTTCGTTCAAAGCTTCTGTCAACTCTTTACTCATTAGGAGGTACACCTCATTCTTTCTCTAGGGATGGTTTTATTTTATCATAACGTCCGCATGACCGATATCGAAACTTCTACAAAATTCGCCAATGACTGATTGCATCTCTTCCTATATAATTACATAGTTCTCGCTCTAAAATCATTTCAATCTGGAAGGCAGGCCTTTTTATTTCATGAACACATCTTCTTCGCAGCTCAAAAAAACAATAGGTATGCCGCAAGCTGTTGCGCTTTATATAAGTGCAGTTCTCGGTTCAGGTGTCCTGATTGTACCCGGACTTGCTGCCGAACTGGCAGGGCCGGCTTCACTTCTCGCCTGGGGAGGCATGGTGCTGCTAATTCTTCCGCTTGCCCTGTCCATGGGATTACTCTCAGCCCGATACCCGGACGCAGGCGGTGTATCCCATTTCGTTACCCTCGCTTTTGGGCAACGGGCAGGAGCCGTAGTTGGCTGGTTTTTTCTAATGTCCGTTCCCATCGGTGCTCCAGTAGCTGCACTTACAGGTGCAGGCTACATGACAGCTGCACTGGGACTCGGGGAAGGATATAGAACAGCGATTGCCGCCCTCATGCTGGCGGCTGGACTGATCATTAATATCGTAGGTATGCAGGTCGCCGGAAAGGTACAGATCGGCGTTGTGCTAGCGATTATTATCGTGCTCGTCATGGCATTTGTATTTGCTATTCCGAATATGGAATCCATACATTTCACACCATTTATGCCAAGTGGTTGGGTCAGCGTGGGACAGGCTGGAGCCATTCTATTCTGGTGTTTTATCGGTTGGGAAGCTGTATCTCACCTGTCTGAAGAATTTACTGATCCACGCAAGGCAGCTATTAAAGGTGTAACGATTGCAGCCATCATTGTAGGTGTGATCTATTTCCTGACTGCACTGGCGACAGTCGGAACTCAAAGCTATCTTCATGGCGGAGCAGATGTCTCTCTTGTATGGATTATTAGTCAGGCTCTCGGTTCCTGGGGTGGATTACTTGCTGGGCTGACTGGCATATTTATTTGCACTGCTACCGTCATTGCATATGCTGGTGCTGCATCCCGAGTCGCCTATGCACTGGCAAGACAAGGATCTGCCCCGCAATGGATGTCCCGCTTATCCCGTCGGTACCATACACCCATTGCTGCAATTGGCTTCCTGGCTATCTGCTTTACTCTAGTGTTGTGCATATACGGATCAGGCCTCGTGTCACTCACGACACTTATTCAGTTGCCCAATGCAACCTTTATTCTCACCTATCTTGGCGGATGCGCAGCCGGAATACGTTTACTCAAGGGCAGTCGTACTGGGATAACCATCAGTTGGATTTCCTTTGTGGCGACGGCCATTGTGTTCCCTTTTGCCGGGTGGGCCGTTCTCTACCCTGTGGTGATCGTTGTCATCTACGGCTTAGTCAGCCGCAAACGACAAGACAAAATATAAACAAAAAAAGCTCTGCCGCGATGGCAGAGCTTCCTTTATTCATCTGGAAAAAATCATTATACCAGGAACGCTTTGGAGATGATAACCAACAGGATGAACAGAACCAGAATGGCGCCTACAGAAGTAAAACCTCCGTATCCGTAGCCTCCTCTTGTTTCTCCACCTAATACTTCGCTCATTGACCGTACCTCCTCTGCAACAGGTATGGGTTATCTTATGCAGGGAGAACAGATTTGACAGGGCGGATGCCCTGTTTCAGATCCTGTTTATCATTTTTTCAATACCGTGGAGAATCAATGCGCATAATATCCAAGAATGGCACTTTGGCCGTAAATTCTTCCTCTGTATACTCAACATGTACTAGCCGAGTACGTGAGTCCAACTTCACAATGACTCCATGAACCTGATCTTCCTTGCCCCATACGGTCAGCAACACTTCCGAACGTTCATGAAACGCCTCAACCAGTTGGTTCCCCAGCTCTTCCAGTTCAAACTCGTCCCGGGTAGGTCTTTTTGCAACTTTTGCTTTTGCCAATGTAGCGGCCTCCTCTATAGCTAATCCGACGTCCCGAATCCACGGGTTATTTGCCGAGGTCATATTTAATTAGTATACCATTCATTCACGTTCGTGTAATGTCATGACTCCATAACGAAGCAAAAAATCCCTTACATTTACAGGAAAAAGCTAGTATCCCCCTTCATTCATCGCCATCTTCAACAATAATGGTGTATACATTCGAAATGGACTGTCCTGAATGCCTCTGACCGTTCCACTCGTAGGTATACATTGCAGTTACGGTACCCTGCTGGATTCCCAGTTGTTCAGTGGAGGATATTTGTGCAATGTAATTGACCCATTTCTCCGCTCCAGGTTCCATCTCACCCAAATGTAAAAATCTTGGTGATGAATACTCTGAAATGATCGCTCGATCCCGTACTTCTGCTTCCCCAATCCATTTGGCACCTGGAGGGAGCACATCAGCCAGCTGCACCCGCGCGGGCCAGGACCCTGTGTTGGTTACATGTACATGAAAGGTTACATTTCCTCCCCTTTCGATCAAGTCTGGCTTCACTTCCACATGAACCGAGATGATAGGAAACTTCAACTGAATGACAGCCGTATTGGAGGAAATTATTCGTTGCACAGAACGCGAATCTGGCAAGCGAAATGTATAGATCAGGCGAGCCTGATTCATCAGTTCGAAGACTGCAGGTACACCCCGCTCCTGCTCTGTGAGATGCACTTCAAATTGGATATTAACCACGGAACGTGCAGTCAACGTTCCCAGATTGATGCCTTTGACTGGATTTGTTCCAAGCCGTTTCACACCGTTCCACCCCAGGCTCCCCTCAACATAGCGCATACCTGACGGAAGAAAATCCGTCACGATAGCATCTACTGCAAAAGAACCTTCATTGTGTACCGTTATTTGGTATTGAACGGTATCCCCAGGAGTAGCGATGGGTGGATTCACACTTTTCGCAATCGAAATCCGAGGTTGAATGATTTGTAAAGTTGCTACGTTCGAGTATACATTCTCCAATGTGTCACCTGAAACGTACTCTAGCACTGCCTGAATTGTTAATTTCTCAGCTATGCTTCCTCCCGTGACCTGTACTCGAAATTGAATTGGAACAGATTCTCCGGGCAGTACCTCGCCTATCATAATCCCGGAGTCAGGCGTCGTCTCGGGAACAAAAATCTCATTCACAATGACACTTCCCGGAAGAAATTCAATACCTTTGGGTAATGGGATCGTTACCCTGGCATCGTTTCCTATTATAAAACCCGGGTTACTCACCAAAAGGTTGTAAGTGACGATATCTCCGACAAAGGTTTGCACACGATCTGCATTCAAAACCAACGACAGACTTGATGAGACCAGGTTTACTTCTACCACGTTGGATTGCTCTTCTCCCTCAACCATTCGTCCTTCCGGCGTCACAAATGTATAACGTATCTTCGCTTGATTCACCAGTTTCAAGTCCTGAGGAAGACCGACGATGATCACCTGAAAATGAATTCGCAACGTCGCTCCAGGTACGATTTCCTGCGCAGGAATCCCTCTCTCCGGTGATACTCCTGGCAGCGGAGTTCCATCCAGGAGTACACTGTTGGGGAGAAGTGATGTTTCCGACGAGAGCGAATCCAATACATGGACCATGGCAGCACAATTACCCGAATTCACAATTTCAATCAGATAGGTCAGTGTCTGCCCCAGAGCAGCCTCAGCAACGTTGCAAAACTTGTGTACTTCCAGCCTGGGGCCGATCCATGGTGTAACTACCGTATTAGAATAGGCCACCTGTTCCAGTTCAGTCGTACCCGAGCTGAATCGAACCAGTGACTGATTCTGTAGCGTGTGGGACAACGGACCGGAAGATTGGCTCATATCACCACAACCTCCACTCTGAATGTAACGGTAACTGAAGCACCGGCGGCAATTGAACCAAGTGTTATCCCTGTATTCGGATTCCCCGTAGGCCTTGCCACGCCATCCACCGTAACACTTCCCGCTACAAATACGGTGCCTGTTGGTACAGGGTCTACCATAACCACGCTATTGACTACCTCGATACCACTATTGGTTACCACAACTGTATAGGTGATCACATCGCCGACAACAGCATCAACTGCACTTGTGCTTTTGATCACAACGACATTTGGTGCAGATACAGGAATCACCAGAACGTTGGAGGATACCGTACCTGTCAACTGACGTCCATCCGGCGGACTAAATGTATAATTGGCTACCGCCTGATTGACCAGCTGCTGATTCTGCGGCAATGAATCCACAGTCACTTCCAGAGTGACCGTTACATTAACGGACCCTCCTGGAGGTATCGTCCCAACAACAATCCCTGATTCCGGATTTGCACCTGGCTGTGGAACACCATCAATCAGGACGCTGTTGGGGAGTAGTACTGCTCCATTCGGAATGTTATCCGTAAGTGTCAAATTGGCTGCTAAATTCCCACTATTGGAAATGGTAAAAGAATAGGTAATGATGTCTCCGATGGTGGCATTGGACGTACTCGCTGTTTTGGTTACGGCAATAATCGGCTGATAAATTGGTGTTACCACGGTATTTGAATAGGCCGCTCCCGAGAATACACCCGATGTGAAACTTACCGATGACTGACTGCTCACTTGCGGTGGTGCAGGCAGCGTGTTGACCCGAACCGCATACGAAACGGATACAGATGCTCCAGGTGCCAAAGAACCAAGCGCTATCCCCAGTGTCGGGTTAGCCGAGAGACGCGGAACGCCGTCAACCAGGACACTGCCCGTGACAAATGTAACAGCTGAACTGATTGGATCGGTTAACACGACATTGTTGACAGGATCAATTCCGTTATTGGTTACGACCATCTCATATACAATCGTATCACCCACTACAGCATCAATTACTGGTGTCGTCTTGACGACACTGACGTTCGGAGCAGACACCTGAATATTGAGAGAATTAGACGAAAGGCTGCCTCCCAGTGTTCTTCCATCCGGCAGCGTGTAGGAATAGGTTGCTGAGGCCTGATTGGTTATGGCCTGGCTTAAAGGTAGGGTGATGATCACGACCGAGAACATGACTACAGTTGTTGTGGAGACTACACCCAGTGGAATCCCTGAAGCCGGATCGGCTCCTGGTGCTGAAGCTCCATTAATAATGACGCTATTTGGCACAAGTTCTGTTCCTGTCGGAATGGTATCCGTTAACGTGACAGATGCCCCAAAGTTCCCTGCATTGGTAATCGCGATGCTGTAAACGACCGTATCTCCTACCGTTGCTATAGCCTGGTCTCCCGTTTTGACTGCCGACAGAATCGGTTGGTATACCGGGGTAGTGACCGTATTAGAAAATGTGGTAGCTGAAAAAACACCTGATGTAAAGCTCACTGTAGACTGATTGTTTAATACTGCACTGGATGGGAGTGCTGTAACCTGCACACTAAACACAACGGTCACGGTAACTCCAGGCGCAATGGAACCAAGCGTTATTCCGGTTGAAGGATTGACACCCGGTCGAGGAACTCCATCAATAAACACGCTGTTTGCTGTAAGAACAGTACTTGCCGGCAATGCATCCGTGAAGACCACATTGCTGACAGTCGCTATTCCGTTATTAGTTACTGCAATGCTGTACGTCACAACATCACCAACAGATACAGACGTGGATGTCGTAGATTTCACCACATCGACATCGGGAGCCGACACTGAAATGGTAAGTATATTAGACAAAACAGAACCCGTGATGTTGCGTCCATCAGGCAGCGTAAAGGAAAGAGCAACCGAAGCCTGATTCACCAGCTGTTGCGGGGTCGGCAAAGTATCAATAACTACGGAAAAGGTAACCGTTGTTGTTGCCCCAGCAGCAACAGTGCCTGCCGGAATGCCTGTTGCAGGATTGGCTGCAGGTAATGGCTGACCATTTACAATCACACTGTTCGGAACAAGTATGGTTCCTGTAGGAATATTGTCCGTTAAGTTAATCTGGGCACCATAGTTACCCTGATTGTTGACGGTAATCGTGTAACTGACGGTATCCCCAACGGTAGCATTTTGTGTACTCGCCGTTTTTTGTGCTGATAGAATGGGCTGAAATACCGGTGTTACCACAGTATTGGAGAACGTTGTGCTTGAGAATGTCCCCGAGGTAAAACTCACTGTGGATCGATTGCTTAATTGTCCACTTGGTGGGATCGCATTGACATTGATACTGAAAGTCACAGTTGCAGACGTTCCGGGAGCGAGCGTACCTAGTGATATCCCCCCTGCCGGATTGGAAGCGGGCTGCACTACCCCATTTATAGTGACACTTCCTGCAACAAAAGAGGCCCCCGTAGGAATTGGATCCGAAAACTGAATATTATTTACCGGTGCTATTCCGCTGTTCGTTACCAAAATGGAGTAAGTAACAGTATCCCCTACGGCAGCCGCAGTAGAAACTGTACTTTTAACTACGGCAACGTTTGGCGACGAGACTGGAAACGTCAGTGTATTTGAGGTGGCTGTCCCTGTTAACGTTCGCCCGTCAGGAGGTGTGAAAGTAAAAGATGACGTCGCAAAATTGCTAAGTTGCTGCGGAGATGGAAGTGAATCCACAACAACGGCAAATGTAACAACAGCTGTCGCTCCCGCTGCCACAATGCCTACAGGAATACCCGTTCCTGGTGTTGCTCCAGGCTGTGGTACACCAGATACCACGAGGCTATTGGGTACAAAAGTTGTGACAGTAGGAATCGTATCTGTCACTGTAACGTTTGCCTCCAGATTGCCTGTGTTGCTGACAGTTACTGTATATACAACCGTGTCGCCTACGGTCGCATTAACTGTATTTGCTGTTTTGATGAGTGAAATTTGCGGTTGTATGACCGGAGTCTGTGTTGTATTGGATGATGATGACCCCGAAAATGAACCGGATGTGAAGCTGACCGTCGACTGATTGTTAATCTGTGAAGGGATCGGCATAGTAATCGTCACCTCAAAAGTTACGGTAACCTCGGCTCCTGGAGCCAACGTACCGATTGGAATGCCGGCGGTCGGATTGGAGAGCGGGAATGAAGTCCCGTTCACAATGACGCTTCCGGGTACAAATGGGGTATTCGGAGGAAGAGGGTTGACATATACCACATTGTTAACGGCTACTGTTCCATTGTTACGAATAACAGATGTGTATCGAATGACATCCCCGACCACGCCGTACTCTACATTGTCACTGTTTACTATCGTTACATTGGGCAAGGATACGGGAATGTTAACGGTGTTCGATAACGAAGAACCGGCAACTGTTCTCCCACTTGGAAGAGTGTAGGCAAATGATGCAACTGCTTGGTTAGTCAACTGCCTTGAATCAGGCAAACTTGTGACCGTGGCAACAAAAGTGACCGTTACGTTCGAGCCTGCAGCAATCGGCCCCAAATTAATTCCTGTTACCGGGCTAACACCCGGTGTAGGTACACCATTAATAATGACGCTGTTGGTACTGAATACAGCTCCCGCAGGAATCGGATCCGTCAAGGTAACCGTTGCAGCAATATTGCCTGAATTGTTGATTTGAATGGAGTAATTAAAGGAATCCCCTACTGTCAAATTCGAGGTGCTAGCTGTTTTAGCTACTTGGATGACTGGTTGATATATGGGTGTATTCACCGTGACAGACGAAGAAACGCCATTAAAACTGCCTGACGTAAATGCTGCACTTGCCCGGTTGCTGACTGAACCTGTGGACGGAACGGATGTCACTCTTGTTTGATAGGTCACTGTAACGCTGCTTGAACTGTTCAATGCACCGACAGCAATGCCCGAAAGCGGACTTGCATTCCTTGCAGCAGCTCCATTAATAGTGACACTGCCAGAGACGAATTCCGAACCGGTTGGCGTATCCGAGATCACCAGATTTTGTACCGCACTGCTCCCAGCATTTGTTGCAACAACCGTATAGGTAAGTACATCCCCTACGGTAGCGTCCGGCGTACTTACTGTTTTGCTAATCAATATATTGGGGCTTGATGCAGGTATGCGAACGAGATTGGATTGGCTGCTGCCTGAGAGATTCCGTCCACTCGGAAGCTGGTACGTATAACTAGCAGTCCCCTGATTCTCCAGCGTTGGCGGAGATGGGAGTGTAGTGAGTGTAGCTCGGAACACTACCGTTGCAGTTGCTCCTGGCAGGAGACTTCCCAGCGTTATTCCGGTTAATGGATTGGTCCCAGGACGCGCAGTACCATTCACGGTTACCGAATCCGGGATAAATGTCAGGCCTGATGGTATCGTATCGGTCACTGTTACTTGTGCCCCTAAGTTTCCAGTGTTCGTCACCACTAGTGTATATGCAAGCTGATCTCCCAGTGTGGCATTCGTTTGACTCGCCGACTTGTTGATACCGATGATCGGCTGGTATACAGGGGTTGTGATTGAATTAGAGTTGGAAATGCCCGTGAACGCACCTGAGCTATAGGATACGGAAGCCCGGTTGACCAGCGAACCTGATGTGGGCAGGGACTGCACATTAATCTGAAACGTCACCGTCGCAGAACTTCCGGCTGTCAGCGTTCCTAGCGAAATTCCACTGCTCGGATTGGCCGCTGGTATGACAGTCCCTCTGACGGTCACACTGCCGGGTACGAACGTAGTTCCAGCGGGGAGAGTATCCGTGAGTACCACATTATTAATTACCTGGATGCCGCTATTGGTAGTAACTATGGTGTACGTAAACGTCTCCCCAACTGCAACATCAATGACTGATGCCGATTTTACCGTGGTTACATTGGGCAATGTAACGGGAATCGTCAAGGTGTTCGAAGCTACTGTGCCGTTAATAGTCCGACCATCAGGAGAGTTAAAGGAATAGGTGGCCGTGGCCTGATCCACAAGGGTTGGAGGCGTAGGCAAGCTTGTTACGAGTACCTGGAAGGTTACTGTATTTGTACTTCCTGCCGCGAGGCTCCCCAAATTAACGCCAGTCGCAGGATTAGCACCAGCAATCACATTTCCATTTAGTCGGAAGCTGCCAGCCACGTACGAGCTGCCACTCGGAATGTTATCCGTTAATGTAACGTTGGCAGCAACATTCCCCCCGTTGTTCACCTGAAGCGTATACGTGACCTGATCACCCACCGTAGCGTTGGTTGTGCTCGCTGACTTCACAATAGACAGGTTTGGTGAATAAACAGGAAGTGTAGAGTTATTGGACGGAATGACTCCCGTAATCACTGAGCCCCCTGCCACACTTTGAAACGTAAAGGCGGCATTCGCTGAGTTCACCAGTTGCAGTATGCTTGCATCCTGACCAATGAGTGCACGATAGGTTACAACAATACTGTTGGATAGGTTTAATGAACCAAGCGGAATGCCGGCGGTTACATCGAGTGTTGGGCGAGACACACCAGCGACCGTCACACTCCCTGGAATGAAGGTGAGCCCTACAGGCAATGAATCAGATAGCACAACGCTGGCCGCACTGGCTGTACCTGCATTGCTGACGGTAACGGTATAAAGAATGCTATCCCCCGCTACCGCACCAGAGGCTACGGATGCTTTGGCCACTGAAATTTTGGGTGCATTGATATCAACCTGAATCGCATTGGCATTGACAATGTATGCATCCCCGGAGGTCGTTAACGTCAACACCGCAGAAGACTGGTTATTGATTAGTCTCGCTGACACATCCACATTGGTAATATCCCAGCCTTGACGTCCGCCAATAATATTGGTGCCTGGAGCCCCGTTCGTCTGGTTCCGCGTTCCGAAAGTCCCTGTTGTATTAAGGGTTCCTGTATCGCCGTTGATTTGAGAAGCAAAAAAGTTTGCAGCCAGATTGTTTGGTCCGGACAAGGCAACCGAAGTTGCCGAGGTTGGCCCGAATAGTGCCTGATCCCCGGTCCGGTTCGCGTCCCCTTCCTGTGCACTGAACAGGGCTCTGCCTCCCAATGCACCCGAAAGCGGAGTAGCAAATCCAGTCAGTGTGGTAACAACTGGCGCCGATGTAGACTGGACGAGTACTCCACCTGCACGTAAGGACATGTTGCGAAAGGGCAGGCTGGGGTTCTGATAAATGACTCCAAGTGTCCAGCCTGCATGATTGGCTGTAGCATCATTAGTGATGACAATCGTTCCTACAACTGCTCCGGTGGTATATGTACCCGCTCCCCCATTTTGTACAAGCGAAGTAACATTGGCTGAACGCACATAGCCGGCAGCGCCGTTCCCCAGATCAAATTGATTATAAGTAGCTGGATCAGGAGTAACACTGGATGTACCTGCTGGTGTAGTAAACGTAACCGGATTATTGATTGCAGCACTCAGATTGACTGTCCCATTGATGTAACTTCCACCCCAGATCAATTCTGCATACAAGACAGTGCTGCCAGCAGGAAGAACGAGTATTGCCGCTGAACTGTTGCTCTGATACAGGCTCGTGGTGCCTAGCGGATAGGTTCCGTACTGGACGGAAGCGTTGGTTGTCGTAAAAGCTCCAATACTGTCCTGTGTTCCGGGTACTCCGGCTGTGTCTGAACGACTCAGTCCAAGCGTGTTACCTGTAAATGTAATTGCTCCCGTAGCATTAACGGTTGAACGAACGACAAGAGGAATTGATCTCACCTCCCCTTCATCTTAATTGGAATCATATGAATTGGAGCCTTCACACACAGTCTATGAGCCTGATTTGGATTTTTGTTTGTCCTATAAAAGAACTTTATGCGATTTGCACTTATGTAAGCTTTGTTTTCATAATACAAATTAAATGATTTGCGTTTCGTGCAATGTGTTTTATAATTAAAGCATACGAGAGCAGTGTCTGTCGTATCATTATGATGCAGTCAGCGGTGATATATTGAAGAGTCCCAACTTACATAGCAACCATATCCCAACCGAGTACGAATTCAAGCATTCCAAATGGATCAAAAAAATGCTTCGTGCTTACTGGGTCGTCGTATTAACGCATGTTGTCATTCAAATAGGCTGCTTTCTGTTTCTCGATTATGATCGCACTCCAGAAGATTTCATGATCTACGTTTTATTTTGGCCTACGATATCCAGCGCTTTAGCTATTCTGATTGCCAGTTGGGTAGAACGCCGTTTCAGTTCATTTTCCTTCTATTCCATGTCCATGGCCAGCACAGTCATTGCCTGGACTATCATTCATGTCAATTACGATATTCGGATCATCCTGGCCATCTGTCTGTTGCCGATCTTTGCTTCGGTTCTGTTCTTCAGCAAGAAAAGAGTATGGACGGTATGCCTCATGCAGATGATTGGTTATGTCATCGTACTCTGCGACCCAGCCTATCGGCTGTACTTATCTTCGTTTGACATGGTTTCCATTCCCGCTTTTCTTATTGTAGGTACATATGTTGCACAGTTAATTGTTACGAGCGGTGTGGAGGTACTGGATGATCTTCAGGCCAGTATGCTTGCCAAGCAGGATCTGATTGTGCGAAACGCAATTATGACCAAGCAGTCCAAGACAGACGGGTTAACCAATCTGTATAATCAAAGCTCCTTTAAGGACTACTATGAAAAAGCGTTTGAATATGCGAATAATGGCATGAGTCTGCATTTAGCTCTGATTGATATTGACAACTTCAAGTCAATTAATGATACATATGGGCACCGGGTTGGAGACGCCATTCTGGAGAGAGTCTCTCAGGTCATCCAGGAGAACATTACCTCAAGCGATATTGCAGCACGTTATGGTGGAGAAGAATTTGCACTGTTAATGTTTGAGCAACCTTTCGAGCAGGCATATGCCTTGGTGGAGCAGATCCGCAAGAAGATCGCCCGTCATGTTCATTTGGAGCTTGAAGGCGCTTATATTACGGTAAGTGTCGGACTCAAAAGCTACAGCGCCCATCTGTCGAAGGACAAGCTGTTTGAGGAAGTGGATGCGTGTCTCTATGCAGCCAAACGAACAGGAAAAAATAAAACGATGACGTCCCTTGATCTGGTATAGTACTCCATAAAAAATGCAAAAAAAGTAGTGCTGTTCACCGGGAAGCCGGCTGTGCAGCACTACTTTTTTTACTGCCTAATCGTCAATTCGAATGTATCGATTCATTCTGCCCATTCCCAGCGATGTGCATTTTGCTCCAGTTTCGGGTGGAGCTTAACGGCAGCTCCATCAATTATCAGACGTACTTCCTTAATCCAATCTTTGAACGAATCAAATGATGCGAACTGATTCGCCATCTCCACCGTGAGATACAGAAAATGGGGAGCGGGATATTCTTCTGCCATATGACGCAGGGCTGCTTCGATCGGCGTATACTTCTTCCTCTTGCCTTCCCAGCCTTCCACCCGTATGCGGGAGGATGCATGCTCCCTTCTCCAGTCATGAAGGCGATCTTCCCTTTTGTAAAAAGGTTGCACACCATCCTTGCTCATTCGCTTCACTGTATTCTCATGCAGCGGATAGAGCACAAGTTGCACAAAGGAACGTGTGTCCGCAATATCAGCGGCGTGTTCAAGCTGTTCATCTGTTATGTGCTCAAATGAATCATAGAAAATCAGCGTGCCTTTCCGGGTAGCCGGTGGAGGTTCATAACCATAGGGTACATTGGTATATTTTCCAGACATCTCATCGCTCCTTGCCTGTATGCGGATCAGTTACTGCAATTTATATTATATTATTCTCTAACTGTGTTCTTCAATTCTGGATAGAATGTCATTCTATTTTTGCCCGCACGTTTCGATTCATACAGCGCCTCATCTGCCATACGGATAATTTCACTCGGATTGCCACTGTTGGTAGGATATTCAGCACCCCCAATGCTGCAGCCAATATGAATTCGTTCATATTCAATAATAAACGGCTTATTCAGGCTCTGGATGATTTCTTCCGCATAGGTACGAGCTTCTTCTCTTGGATTGCTTCCCACAGAGCGGAGCACAATGAGGAACTCATCTCCGCCAAGCCTTACCGTGATGCCCTTGTCATGACGGATACTGGTCAAACGCTGAGCCACTTTCTGCAGCAGAATATCTCCGGTCTGATGCCCAAGCGTATCATTCACACTTTTGAATCCATCCAGATCAAGGTAAAGGAATGTTAATGTGTGATTTTCACTTTCCATCTCCAAGGATTCTTCCAGATAGAGCTCGAGCGCTGTCCGGTTTGGCAGTCCAGTCAATTGGTCGTAGTGGGCCAGATTCTGCATAATAACCAGTTCCGAGTCCTTATTTGTTAGCGTAGTCAGCATATCTCCGAGGGAACGTGACAATACTTCGATTTCCCTAAAACCCCGATTTTCCGGAATCTGTACTTGTTCTCCAGCACCAAGTCGATTCGCCACTTGAGTCAGCCGTGCAATCGGAGCCGCGATCTGTCGGGAGATTAGCCAACCAATCCATGCAAACAGCGCCGTAACCGAGAGCCCTGCCCAGACATTGAACCAGAGCATGTCGGTCACGGAAGCAAACGCTGCTGACTTGAGCTGACGAATAACCACCGTCCACCCAAGACCGGGATAGTCCAGATGCCCCTGGCTAGTAGCAAACCCTGTTACATATTCTTTTCCATCCGGCCATTCTTCTATAGACCAGCTGCTTTTGTTCAGTCTTGCCCCTTCAATACCCGATAGCTTCAAAGGACGACCAATCCATTCTTTTGGACCAAGCAGCACCGTATTTTCCTTTTGACTGACAATAAACATTTCGATATGCTTTTCCTCGTGTTTTAGAGGCTCAAGGATACTTTCCTCCAGTTCCTTCGCCCAGGCCCAGCTCAAATGTGCCGCAAGCACGCCAGCAATCTCTCCGTTCTTGTAGTTTACCGGAAAGCTGATATCGACAAATTGAAGTGGTTCGCCGGTTGGGTTCGGAAGAAGCTTCGCCAGAAGGACAGCATCATGGACATCTCCGATAAATTTACCCTTGATTCCCTCCTGATACACAGGTCGTTCCGATAAATTTTCACTGCGCAATATGCCGTCTGTGGAAGCCAGCACTTTTCCTTTGGGATTCATGAATCCAACCCATGAGAATGTGGGAAAGCTATCTTGAAGCTGATTCAGCAGCATCTGCATTTCGGCAGGCTCGAAACGGTCCTCTAGGGCAATCATTCGGCCCAGAAGATCCAATTCTCCTGAACGCGACCACATGAAGCGATCCAGCTTGTCTGAAGTCTGAGAAGCTGTGCTGATGAGGGAATGACCAATCTCCGTTTCAACAGCTATGGATGATTTTTGACTTAGAATATAACCAATCGTGAGTGTAACCAACAGGGATAACACAGCGAAGGTCATGGTGAGAACAGTTTTAAGCTTGAATGACATAACTTCCTCCAATAAACGGTGAACCAGCTTGCTTTTTTCAACATCATTCATGCTGTTAAGAACTACGGGATGTCACCTATTCGTTTTCATCTTTATCGGAAATAATGTCTTTTTTCATTATATATATCCATACAATATGGGGACGCTATTCACACCGTGTTTCTTCCATTCAAAGAATAGTCACGATTCTGTATATACATACTTGGGTTATGAATATAGAGAGCAAGCATGCTCACAGAGCCATATGAGCACTGTTTGTCACAATAAAGAGCATTAGAAATTCAGTCATTGGGGGTGTAATGTTGAGCCTGCTTCATGTTGCTGTGATTCTGCCTTTTGCCGCTGGTATTGTACTTGCCATGCTGCATCGTTTCTT
Organism: Paenibacillus taichungensis; assembly: GCF_050994985.1. Lineage (NCBI taxonomy): Bacteria > Bacillati > Bacillota > Bacilli > Caryophanales > Paenibacillaceae > Paenibacillus > Paenibacillus taichungensis. The sequence goes on from NZ_CP194720.1 coordinate 3,262,474, forward strand.
CCGTAAAATACATATGGGATGGCTGGTTTTACTTGTCCCGGCCCTATTATTTGTTTATTTTGCGAGCCTCGTACCCGCCGTGTCTCAGCGAAATACAGTATCCGGGTATATCCCTTGGATTCCGTCACTGGACATTGGATTTAATCTATATCTGGATGGTCTAAGTTTGCTGCTGACATTGTTAATCACCGGTGTAGGAACACTGGTGGTGCTCTACTCCATTTTCTACATGGATACCAAAGAAGCTTTAAACCGCTTTTATTTGTATCTGCTGATGTTTATGGGAGCCATGCTTGGCGTGGTACTGTCAGACAATATGATTGTACTGTATGGATTCTGGGAGTTGACCAGTATAACGTCCTTTCTCCTGATCGCTTTTCATTACAAACGCAAGGCGTCCACTTCGGGCGCACAAAAGTCGTTCCTCATTACCGTTTTTGGTGGTTTTGCCATGCTTGCCGGATTCATGCTGATGTACCTCATGACGGGTACGTTCAGTATTCGCGCAACGATTACGGAATGGGGCCAGATTCAGGACAGTTCACTATTCTTGCCTGCTCTTGTACTGATTCTGATCGGGGCTTTTACCAAATCCGCTCAGTTCCCGTTCCACATCTGGCTGCCTGACGCCATGGAAGCTCCAACACCTGTCAGCGCCTATCTGCATTCGGCGACCATGGTCAAGGCGGGGCTGTATGTCGTAGCCCGGTTTACACCCATCTTTGGTGGACAGGGATTATGGTTCTGGCTTGTCACCGGGGTTGGACTGCTCACTCTATGTTATGGATCATTCCTTGCCGTGAAAAAAAATGACCTTAAAGCGATCCTGGCCTATTCTACCATCTCACAGCTTGGTCTGATCATGTCTCTGCTCGGCGTTGGCTCGGCAGCCATCTATTTCGGATATGGCGAATCCTCCGCGATGTACACGGTTGCCATTACGGCAGCACTGCTTCATCTGTTCAATCACGCTACCTTCAAGGCGGCACTGTTCATGGTCGTTGGCATTGTGGATCATGAGACAGGCACGCGGGATATAAGGAAACTTGGCGGACTTGCTTCATTTATGCCAGTGACCTTTACGGTAGCGCTCGTCGGAGCACTCGCCATGGCCGGAATTCCGCCGTTTAACGGATTTCTGAGCAAGGAGCTGTTCTTCCAGGCTATGGTGGAAGTAACACACCTCCGCATCTTTGGACTCGGATCATGGAGTGTACTCTTGCCTGTGTTCGCCTGGCTCGCAAGTGTGTTCACTCTGATCTATGCGCTTATTATTGTGTTCAAAACATTCCTCGGTCGCACCCGCAGCGAGATTCCTGCTGAGAAGCTGCATGAAGCTCCCGTTGGCATGTTGATTCCTCCGGTTATTCTCGGGATACTGGTGATCATATTCGGTCTATTCCCGAATCTGCTGGCTGGATCATTAATTGAACCAGCGATGGCTGCTGTACTTCCATCACTGCTGAACGGAAATGAACACTTTGATGTTCACTTCTCCCTATGGCATGGCATCACACCAGAATTAATCATGACCATTGGTGTAATCGCCCTCGGTATTACTTTGTACAAACTGCTGCCGCGCTGGAGAACGATTTATGAGCATTACCCACAAGGGTTAACGATAAACAATATGTACCATGTCGTACTCGATAATCTTCAGCATTATGCACGTAAATGGACAGAAGCCTATATGAATGGCTCGGTTCGTAACTATCTGGTATATATTTTCTCGTTCACCGTTGCATTGCTGGTTTATGCCTTTTTCCGCTCAGGGGAAAATATTACGTGGAACTTCAAGGGTAATGCCCCTTTTTCTTTCTATGAAGCAGTACTGCTCATCGCACTGATCGCAGCAGCGGTTTCGATCCCTTTTGCGAAGAACAGACTATCCGCAGTCATAATGACTGGCGCAGTGGGTTACCTCGTCACATTACTATTCGTGCTGTTCCGAGCGCCGGATCTGGCATTGACCCAGATGATTGTCGAAACGGTCTCGGTTGCACTGTTCCTGCTTTGCTTCTACCATCTGCCGGAGCTACAACGGGGCAAATCTAGCCGCCGCTACCTCAGTGTGAATATGGTTGTTGCGATTGCAGTAGGTGTGGTCATGACCTTTGTTGCATTAGCAGCGAGCGGAACCGCATCACTGGATAGCATCTCCGACTTTTTCATTCAGGAAAGTTACAATCTGGCTGGCGGCAAAAATGTTGTCAACGTGCTGCTGGTGGATTTCCGTGGATTCGATACCCTACTGGAGATTATGGTACTGGGGGTAGCTTCGTTGTCCATCTACTCCATGATTAATCTGAATCTCGAAGCGAGGGACCTTGGCGCTAGACTGAAATTCCGCAAGAAAGAACAGACTGAAGAAACCGAAGAAGATGCGGATGACAAAGCGGACAATACGAAAAAGTATGGCAACCGTGAACGCAGCTCATCAACCTGGGATACCGTACCACTTCAAAGCAACGATGTGTTGTTGCAAACGACGACTAAAGTTGTTGTCTTTATCATTCTGACCTTCGCGCTGCATCTGTTCTTCGCAGGACATCATAACCCGGGTGGCGGGTTCATTGGCGGCCTGGTAACGGCAGCTGGCCTGGTTTTAATCGCGCTGGCATTCAGTACGGATACTGTACGCAAAGCGTTACCTATCGATTTCCGCACCTTGACGGCCATCGGGCTGGGCATTGCCTTATTGACTGGAGCTGGCTCTTTTTTGTTCGGCGTACCCTTCCTGAGCCAGACCTTTGGTTATTTCGATCTCCCCATACTTGGAGAAACAGAACTTGCAACCGCGATGCTATTTGACCTCGGCGTATATCTCGCCGTCCTGGGAGTCACCATGAATATCATTCTACAGATCGGGGAGGATCGCTGATATGGAAATATTGATGTGTGTGGCCGTTGGCATTTTGTTTGCAGTCGCCGTCTTTTTAATCTTATCGCGGAGCCTGCTCCGAATCGTGCTCGGTATGTCCATACTCACTCACGGAGTTCATCTACTGCTGATCACGATGTCCCGTCTCAAAACTGGAGCACCACCGCTGCTTGGGGAGCAAGCTGAACGCTATGTCGATCCACTTCCCCAGGCGCTGATATTGACATCCATTGTCATTAATTTCGGACTAACCGCCTTTTTCTTTGTACTCTCCTATCGTTCCTATCTGAAGCTGAAAACAGACGATATGGAAGAAGTTAGGGGGCGTCCTTATGAATAATCTCGTTGTTCTGCCCATTCTGCTGCCACTGATTACCGGGGTTATAGCCCTTCTATTCTTCCGGCGGGTAAATATTCAGCGGGTTGTGAGTGTTATTGGCCTTTTACTGACGGCAGCCGCTTCAACCGTACTGATTACCCAAGTGACACAATCCGGGATACAGACGCTCAATATGGGAGGATGGGAACCGCCTTATGGCATTGTACTTGTTGCAGATATGGTATCGGCATTGCTCGTCGTGGCTGCTTCAATCATTGCACTGGCATGCCTGCTCTACGCTTTCCGAAGTGTAAATAAGGAACGGGAAGAACATCATTTTTACCCGTTCTTTCATTTCCTGATTGCAGGCGTGAACGGTTCCTTTCTGACTGGAGACCTGTTTAACCTGTTTGTATGCTTTGAACTGATGCTTATCTCTTCTTATGCACTAATTGTATTGGGAGGTACGGAAAGACAACTACGAGAAACGATCAAGTATGTCTTGATTAACATTGTCTCTTCTGCGCTATTTGTTGCCTCTATTGGTTTTCTCTACTCTGTTACCGGCACTTTAAACATGGCCGACTTGTCCAATCGGATCGCTGAAGTCGGACAGAGCGGAGTGATCACCCTGATCGCTGTCCTCTTCCTGATCGTTTTCAGCATCAAGGCCGGACTGTTCCTGTTCTTCTGGTTGTCCGGCTCTTACGCAGCCCCTCCGGCAGTGGTCACTGCTCTATTCGCCGGTTTGCTGACCAAAGTAGGTCTGTACGCCATTGTGCGAACATTCACACTGATATTCTATCATGATCCTGATTTCTTCCATGCCCTTATCGGCTGGATGGCTGGAGCGACCATGGTACTCGGGGTAATCGGGGCGATTTCCTATCGTGACGTCAATAAAATACTGATCTACAACGTGATCGCAGGGGTGGGATTTGTAGCTTTCGGGATGGCTGCTGCCAGCCGTCCTGCACTGGAAGGTCTACTCTTCTACATGCTGCATGATATGCTCATCAAAACACTGCTATTCCTGCTCGGAGGCGCTCTGATCGCGGTCGCAGGCACCTCCAAACTCGACAATATGGGCGGGCTGATCCACCGCTACCCACTGCTTGGTTGGATGTTCTTCATCAGTGCACTTGCGCTGGCAGGTATTCCTCCGTTCAGTGGATTTCCTGGGAAATTGTTGTTATTTGAAGGCGGGTTGCAGGCAGGTCTCTACGGACTGACAGGCATTGCCGTCCTTTCCAGCCTGCTGATGTTGTATTCGGTTCTTCGCATCTTCATCCAGGCGTTCTGGGGTGAACCGCCGGCAGGCGCAGTGAGAAGACCTTACGCCGTGAACGGCCTGCTCATCCCTGCCGGAATTCTGTTTGTGTTCATCATCGCAATGGGTGTGGGGGCTGAGGGCATGTTCCAACTGACCTCCCGCGCAGGCGACATTCTGCTGCATCCCAATGTTTATATTGATGCAGTCTTGAAGGAGTAGATGCGTATGGCCTTTCAGATTGTACTTAATTTGATCATTGGCTTTGTATGGATGTTTCTGAATAATGCGTGGAATGGGGTTGGCTTTCTCACGGGTTACCTGCTGGGTCTACTGCTGATTGGGAGTATGCGACGTTTCTTTCCGCAACGCTTCTATATTGTTCGTGTCTGGGCGATCATCAAGCTGATTGCCTTGCTGTTCAAGGAACTGGTACGGGCCAGTATTGAAGTTATTCGCCAGATCGTGAAGCCGAAGCTTGATATTCGGCCCGGCATATTTACCTATCAGACACAGCTGTCCTCTGACTGGGAAGTTACACTCCTGTGTCTTCTCATCTCACTGACGCCAGGTTCCCTCCCACTTGAAATTTCAGGGAATCAACGCAAATTATTTATACACGCGCTGGATATCAAAGACGAACAGAAAATGAGTGATGATATCAAAAATACGTTCGAAAAAGCCATTATGGAGGTGACACGATAATGTTATCCTCAATGTTGTTCATATCCTTGCTTATTCTCTCCCTCGCAATCCTGGGTTGTCTGTACCGGGTGCTACGGGGACCATCCATGGCCGACCGGATTACGGCACTGGATACGATCGGTATTAACGTCATTGCCATCGTTGCTGTTCTGTCCATGATGCTTCATACCCAAGCTTATCTGGATATCATTCTGTTGATCGGCATTCTCGCTTTTCTAAGCACAGTTGCATTTGCACGATATATTGAACGGGGGGCGGTATTCAAAAATGAAGGAGATCGTTGATGGAACCGCCGGAATTGTCATTGGGCTCATTGTCTTGCTGGGAGCACTACTGAGCGCATTTAGCGCGTTCGGACTGATCCGACTGCCAGATGTATATTTACGAGCACATGCCGCCACCAAAAGTACTACACTCGGCGTACTTTGTGTACTGAGCGGAACGTTTCTCTTCTTCTGGTATTTCGATAACTATATCAGTGCTCGGGTATTGCTTGGCATTGTGTTTGTATTTATCACAGCACCAGTAGCCGGACATCTCAACGGACGGGCTGCCTATCGTACAGACGTGCCCCTATGGGAACAGAGTGTACAGGATGAACTTGAACCACTCTTGAAAGGTAAAAAGGTCAACCATGAAGCCAAGGATATGATGGAATAGTCACTTGGTTTACAATCAAATACCCCCGGGACAAGCCGTAGATTAATTGGCTGTCCCGGGGGTATTTTTGGCTATACGATTCAGTTAAGTCCAATCTATGTTCAAGGAGCAGCGGAACGAAGCTTTATTTTAACCAGATCAAAATCCATTCAGTCCCTGCCTTCTCAGATCAGCAGCAACGATTCGTGCAAGCTGGGCTGCCCCTTCACGATTCGGATGAAGCGTATCGCCTGTCATATACAAGGCCAGTGTTGCAGCCGGTCCAATGGAAGTAAAATAGGCCGAACTGAGTTTGTTCAGTTCTACAAGCGTCACGCCCTCTTCCTGAGCAAGTGCACGTGTAGATGCATTGTACCAGCGATTTTCTGCAGTATGCACATTGGCTGAATTGAAATCAGTTGCCCGACCCTGAGGCGTCGATAGAACGACGGTAGCTCCTTTATTTTTGGCCTGACGGACCATGTCACGCATGATCTCCTTGAACTCTGCTTCGGTTGTATTGTTCTTGGCATTGGTATCATTAATCCCTAATTGCAAAATGAAGTAGTCTCCCGGCTTAATATACTTCAGAATCGCTTCCATCTGCCCATCATCGCGGAAACCTCTTGCAAATTGACCACTAGAGGCCATATTGCGAACCTGAAACGTACTCGTATTTACGTAGGAAGGAAACAGCTGCCCCCAGCCACCCTGTACACTGCTGCTGAGCGGATAGTAATTGCAGACCGTTGAATCGCCGCCAATATAGATCGTACGGTTCGTCACCGTCTGATTCGAAATTTTCCGGATTTCAAGTGCGCTAAGTGTAAATGCGGTGCCTTCTTTCCCTTCCGTAACCAACAGATTTAACTGTCCATCCGTCACCGGAATTTGAAATTGATCGCTCGCCCCATTACCCGTCATATTAATGATCTGGTATACACCTTCTGCTGCCACACTCGATCTGGCTGTATTGCCCAGGACCACCTTAACCTCGTAAAGACCGTTGGACAGATCCACATTAAACGTATTCGTACTTTTCGTTCCAAAGGTGACAAACTGTACGGCATCGCTTGCAACACCTGTTCCAGATGCCGATACATTACGCATGTTGGCAGGTGTATTGAATCCATAACCTTTCGCTGAAGTGTAGGCCTCTGTTGCCGATACACCTGTGTAACCGTTCTCAACTGCACCTGCGCCAAAGTCAAATTTGTACTCATTCGCCGCAGCTTGGGCGACCTGTCCTCCATTAGCTGTCAGAGCACCTCCAATCAGACTAGTAAACAGGGTTAGGCAGAGCAGATAACGCACGGATTTTGACCATTTCATAACTAAACTCTCCTCTCAAAGGTTCATTTATATATGATTGCCTTACAGAACGTTATCCAGCCAGTCATAGGCTTTCGCTCCACTGATCTCATGGCCTCCTGTAAAAAAGTCTGCATCGAGCCATTTCTGTGCTCCCGCTTGTTCATAGATCTCTGTCAATCGTGCATAAGCTTCTTTGGCTGTTGGTAGTGGAAATACCTGATCTTCACTTCCGGCTTCAATAAATAGCGGCCTCGGTGCGATCAGACCTATGATATCCGGCAGCTCTGCTTCCCTCAGAATTCCTGGAATATAATTGTCGAGGCAATGATTTCTGTCCAATATGCTACCCTGGAATGTACTTGCGTAACCGCTCACGACAGCCGCACGACAGCGTTCATCCAATGCAGCTGTGAATGCCGTCACGAGTCCACCACCCGAGATGCCCATGCTTCCGATACGTGCTGGATCAGCTTCAGGACGTGTGGTTACGTAATCCAGCACACGCATCGTTTCATAGATTCGGTGCCCAGCAAGCGTATGCCCTGTCATGAGCAGATGGGCGGCAATTTTGGTACAGGAGCTTGCGCCGGGTGGTGCTTCTCGATCCTCCTCCAGCCTTCGGTCACCAAATCCAAGCAATTCAGGAGCGGCAACCACATATCCACGCTGTACAAGGGCGACGGCAAAGTCTTTATGCAAACCAGGCTCTCCTCTACGCGGTGAACCATCGGGTTCCATGCCTGAGATCTCCCGGCTGCCATACCCGTGTCCATGACAGGCTATAATGGCTGGGCGTGATTCTTTGGTAGCGCTTACCATATCCGGTATCAGCAAATAGATGGGCATGCGCAAACCCGCATAGGTCGTAATCTCAACCCGTTCTCGGATATATCCGTCACATACAGTGCGTTCGAGCAATACAGGATTCAGCTCCGACACCACGGATGGGAAGCCGCCCAGCCGATCTATAATCCGTGCTCGCAACTGGCTGCGCCATTGCTCAAGAGATTGACCCGTCTGGTACGCAGAGCGTCCACGCGGGCTTGTTTGTTTTTGCAAATAAGATTCAATATCAGACATTACCGTTCATCCCTCCTGTGGATTCAAATGATAGACGTATGTAAAAAGATATATGTCGGACTTGTCCAGTCTATTATAAATCACGGTACAGCCCATGAATTGAACATTATTGCCTGTTTTGGGCTGAATTCACACCTTTTTGATGAAAAAAGGATGTTCTCGAATACCTGAACTGCAGGCTCCGTGAACATCCTTCTTAATCTGGCCTTTTATTCCCTGTGCCCTGGTAGCCACCAGTTCCATCTACCCATCAGTTTCATTAGTGCAGGCACCAGCACTAGGCGGATAATGGTTACATCAATGAACACCGCCGCTGTAATTCCGATTCCCAGCTGTTTGACACCCGCCACGTCAGCAAAGGCAAATGGTATAGTCACTGCCAGCAGAATCGCTGCCGCCGAAGTAATGAGACGTCCGGTTGAGGCCAGTCCTTGCTGTACGGCCAGATCACTATCCCCTGTTCGTCTGTAAACCTCCTGGATACGGGTCAGCATAAAAACGCCATAGTCCATCGAAATACCGAAGACAAGCCCGGCAATGAACACAGGTATCATAATGGCAATGGCAGATGGCTCCATGCCAAAATGGCCCTGATTAAAGACTAGTACGAGCACGCCGAATGAAGCAGCCAAGCTGAGCAGATTCATCAGAATGGCTTTGATTGGGATGAGCAGTGACCGGAATGCTGCGAGCAATACGAGATAATTCGATACCACAACAAACACCAACACTTTGGGCAGTTGACCTGAAACTTCTTGCATGATTTCATGCTGCATAACTGCTTCTCCCCCGTAACGCAGGGGTATGAAAGACATGGAGTTAGCGATGTCCTTTGCCCTCATCTGTTCGAGCCAGGATGCAGCCTCATCGGAGCCCGGTGCTCCGTGAATGGTAGCCACCATACGAATGGAATGGTCGGACACATATGAACGCAGCCATGCAGGCTGTTGAGATTGGGTTTCTTTCAGTGCTTCACTCAAAGAAGGTGATGGAATGTTCATTTGAGTTTTAATATTAGTTTGAGCTTGGCCCGACAGCTTGTCCGGCACCATGATCCCCCATGCGGACTCAATAGCCACCACATTCGAATCCTGCTGGAGCTCTTGCATTTTACTCAACGCCATTCGCCAATGGTATGTGGTCAACGGCTCTCCCGTTCCACCAATTACAATCTCTACAGCAGAGACGTTCGTTTGTCCAAAAATGCGCTGAATCTGCTCAGTCGCTTGGCGAGACTCCATTCTGTCAGGCAAGGAAGTAGCATCCGGGATGGCGATCTCTAACCGGGCAACCGGTAGAACAAAGAGAAGCAGCGCACCTGTTCCAATCAGCGCCATCCTAATCGGCCGCTTCATAATCATGCCTGACCAGAATGACCAGATCGAACGTGACGGCAACGATTGTTGATGCTGGCCCTGTTTTGAAGAGATGGAATTCCTGGAATGCTGTCTAAAGATTCGCACAGAATAGAGGGATAGAATGGCTGGCAGCAGTGTTATATTCAGCAGGACCGATATGACGAGCACAACAATGGCTCCAAGGGATACACTCAGAAACATCGGCAATCTAATCCATAGTAGACCAAGCAGTCCTAACAGCACACAAGCCACAGAAAAGAATACGGCTCTTCCTGCTGTACGCAGCATTCTTTGGAGAACCTCTTCGTCGCCCGAACCTGCTGCTTCACTATTCTGACCTCGCTGGAGTTCTTCCCTGTATCTGCTGAGAATAATCAGAGCAAAGTCTATGCTGAGCGCCATTCCCACCATCGGAATAACGTTGATCACAAAGTTGGAGAGCGCCAGATGGTAACCCATCAGGGATGTAACTCCCATTGCCGTTATGACGCCGGACACTCCCATAATGACTGCAAGCAGCGCTGCATAAATACCTCTGAATGCAAAACACAAAATGACGAAGGCAAGTGGCAATCCCACAACCTCTGCCCGTTCCAAATCGCGAAAACTGAGACGGTTCACATCTTGCTGTACAACGGATTTCCCTGTGATTTGGATCGTTCCCGGACCGTCTGTTGTAAGCACAGAACGCAGCTGTTCAAGTGGCGGACCCATCTTGTGAGACGGTACATCAAACGCCAGCAAAGCATAGGCCACGTCCCCCCTCAGCATCCGGCTTCCCCGTGCTTCAAGCGGAGAAATTATGGACGTTACACCTGACAGTTTACTCACCTGTTGCAGACGATCTTTAATCCAGCCCCGGAATTCGGCGGGGGTAGTGCCGGTCTTTTTTTCAAATAGAAGAATAACCGGATCAGCAGGAACATGGAACTCTTTTTCCAGAATAAGCTCTACAGCATGAGCATCTCCCTGATCCAAGTTCAACCCATGATCCTGAACAATGCCAGGCAATTTCCATGCCCAGACGGCTGACATCCCGATGACAAACACCCAGCAGAGAATGATGAACCGCGGATATCGGCTAATGAGGACAGCAAGGCTGCGATAACCCATACCCAAGCTCCTCTGCTATCAGATTGGTATTTCCGTTCTCTTTTTAAATCATGCCTTGATTCACTGGTTCTCTTTCTTCAACGGATGCAGGAACATAAGTAAAAGGAAGCAATTCCGCCGTCAGTCCCGGTCCAAATGCAAGTGCAATTCCGCTGGAAGCTTCCTCCCTTTTGCGATAATCATCGCGGATGGCTTGTAAAACAAACAAAATCGTCACAGAGGATAGATTTCCATAATCCCGTAAAATGTTTCGGCTGTATGCAACCTGCTCATCTGACAGCTGATACAGCTTCTGCACCGCATCCACAATACCTCTGCCCCCAGGATGGATCGCCCAGATCTCCGGTAGATCGCTGCCGTCCAGCAATCGTTCAACCTCTGGACCAAGATGTAAGCCGAGCAGTTTTGGGATCTGTGGAGAGAGATATAGATCGAAGCCGGTATTGCCCACCTCCCAGATCATCTCTTCTGAACAGTCTGGCAGCAATACGGAATCCCCGCTACCCAATCTGAACAGCTCTTTACGTCCTAATCCGGACAGGCCCACAACACAAGCAGATGCGCCATCCCCGAAGAAGGACGCCGCGAACAGATCATCCCGCTTGGCGGAAGGCTGAAAATGAAGGGTGCACAGCTCCACACATACGATAAGAACGGTAGCGTCTTTGTCACTCGTCACAATCGAATTCGCCAACTGTACAGCTTTCAGACCGGCTGCGCACCCCTGAAATACAAGCGGAATTCGGTTAATACGCGGCGATAGTTCAAGCTGCTGAATCAGCCGAACATCGAGACCGGGCAGGAATTGCCCTGTACAACTAACGGTAATGAGATGTGTAATCTCCGAGGTCGAAACGACGGCATCCTCGAGTGCCAGACGTGCTGCCTGAATTCCAAGCGGAACGGCTGCTTCCTTATATTTTCCCATACGTTCGGCTGTAGTCGGAACGTTCTCCCTCTGGGTAAAAGGCAGATAACGGCAAGACTCAACTGGCTCCAGCAGATTCGGTTCACATGTATAACGTGTCTCAACACCACACTGGTTGAATATTCGCTTGGCCCATCGTCTGGAATCCGGCTCATGCTCCAGCGCTTGTGCGAGCCGAGCAGACACATCCTTTTGCTCAATGCGGTGAACAGGCAATGCCGTTCCAATTCCCATAATACTTGCTGCGGGTACAGTTCCATCAAGTTGGTTCATCGGCTCCAACCTCCTTATATATAAAATAGGTTCATGTCACATGTGCAGGATATAGTACAAGTCTATTCGAGGCTTGCCCCCTTTATGTTCACGAAACACGCAAAGACGGACAACACATGCGAATTCCGCACATGTTGTCCGTCTTATTAAAGGATGATTACTATTATGTTATCCCGACCCTTCCTTCAACAGGTCGTTCAACCCGCTCCACTGTTACTCCGGCCTGACCACGGTAAATCTCTCGCCAAGTTTGGCATAGTCATTCCCGGCCAGCCTGCTGATCGGTTTGAGCTGATCCATCAATATATAATTGGTGGCAGGATCATACACGTTTTCACTGAAATGATATTGTACAATTCGAACCAGAATCAGATCACTCACAGGTTTTCCCTCATCGTTCGATATCGGAATATGCTGATACAACTTACACTCCATCCGAATGAGTGCTTCCTGTATTGATGGTACGGAAACCACAGTACTTGGTACAGTCGTCAGGTTTGTCCGTTCCAGCTCACTCTCGTGGGGCTCCAGCAAGGCAGCCGTCTCGTTCATGTCAAGAGCGATCGATTCATCACAGATATGTACAACGAGTTCTTTCCCGGAAAGCACATTGCGAGCCGTATCTTTCATAACGCCATCCTTGCGAGCGATGGATATTGATAATATCGGTGGGTCAGAGCTAACGATATTAAAAAAACTAAAGGGTGCTGCATTAATGACGCTGCCGTCATGAGAAAGTGTTGTCACAAATGCGATTGGGCGTGGCACAATCGAACCACTCATCAGTTTATAGTTATCTCTGCCCGTCAGTTCTCGTGGGTCCAAAGTATGCATCATAAGCTATCCCCTTCCATGATCGTAAAACGATACTTACTTTCTCACGATCTTCGCTTCATTTATTATATATCGTAAAATGTTGAAATCACAAAAAACTCCCTGGTGCCCATCGCACCAAGGAGTGTATACATTCAGTTTCGTATTTGATCTCTATTATTTTACAATACTGTTCTGAATGTCTTCCATAATTTGAAGGTTCGCTTGAACTCCGCTATACAACCAGCTGCTCGAACGGGTAAATTCAAACAAGTTACCGTTTTTCACTGCCGGGATGCTTTGCCATACCGGATCTTTCAGTGCTTCTGAACCTGTACCTTCATCACTATTCACAAAGAACAAGTAGTCTACATCCATTTCCGCCAATTTTTCCAGCGAGATGGAAGACCAGTTACCTGTCGCATTAGCAGAGATTTCTTTCACTACTTCAGGCTCAGCAAGTCCCAGTTCCTTGTACATCACTTCACCACTGGATACATTGTCACTTACGATGAAGAATTTGCCACTAACCAACCAGATGGCCGCTGCCGATTTCGTTCCACCTGTGACTGTGTTGATTTTTCCCTTGATTTCTGTGGCTTTCACTTCGTATTCATCCAGCGCTTTTTGTGCTTCATCGCCTTTATTCAAAATTTCGCCGATTTTCAACAGGGTTTTGCGCCAATCACTATTGATCTCATCGCCAAGTACATAAGTAGGAGCGATCTTGCTGTATTGAGCGTATTTCTCACCCTCAACCACACTTTCGGAACCGATAATAATCAGATCCGGGTTGAAGCTTGTTACCGCTTCGAAAGGAAGATCGAAAGCAATCGTAGGAATGCCGTCCAAATCTTTTTGCAAATACTCTTGGATTCCGTTGGCTACAGACCATTGAGCAACTGGCTTAACGCCGAGTGTAACCAGGTTATCTTCCAGATACGAAGCGATGATACGCTCCGGATTAGCAGGAATTTTCACTTCATGCCCCATTGCATCTGTCAATGTACGTTCTGTCGGAGCTTCTGTCTGTGTCTCTGTCTCCGTTGCTGTATTGTTCTCTCCTGCTGCTGTACCGTTATCTGCTGGTTTCGATCCGCATGCTGCCAGCCAGATGGACATGACCATTACGGTGATCAGAAGCATGATCATTTTTTTATTTTTCTTAAACACGTGACTATCCCCTTTCAATATGAACACCTCAATGGATTGAGTTGTTATGACAGACTTAGACGTTTATACATTATTCATGCATATAATACAGGTATGTACTTTTGTCCAATTCCATTGACAATGATAATTGTTATCAACGAAGTTGTCAATGCAGCTTTTGTCTTTTAAGGTCGAAGACACCTTCATTCCAACGATTCACATTTAGGCGGATGCCGCCATATGCTGATTCCAGAATACGATGACAGGAAGGATGTTCGTACATGGATTACGTTTATAACACTTATTCAGGATATGATGAGGATCGTTCGTTTCAATTGCCGCCGCTGTTCCCGGGAGGCGCTCCAGGAGGTCAGCCAGTGCCAGGTTTCCCAGGAGCACCAGGTTCCTATCCCCCATTCATTCCGGGCGGAGCTAGTGGTGGTCAACCTCCTTACTTTCCTGGAGGCGTCCCCGGTACGGCACCGGGTATACCCGCTCAGCTAACACAAGGCAATCTGCCTACCTTGCTTGGTGCCTATCCTCGCCCAGTAGGTCAGCCCCCGGCAGAAATGGTTTTTCTGTATAACTTGATCAAAAGCAGCCCTGGTCTTCTACCACTATTTATCCAGCAACAGCCCCAGAATCTGACCCAGGCTGTGCAATTTGCCCAAACAGGAGTAGCAACACCTCGTGATCCCGAGCAACGTGTACTGCAAAATTTCTGTTATAACCGCTGGTCTCTTGTATTCACGTACAATGACGTTTACTTAATGTGGCCTTCCACCAATCTGTTCGGTTTTGTCATCGGTTACTTCTATCCGTTCCTTACTCCAGGTATCCTGCTTAATACACAGATTTTGTTTGCTCTCTGCTAAAGCACGTTCAGACATAGAACAAGCGCCCCAGTTGAAGGAATGAGCCTTCCAATTGGAGCGCTTTTTTATAGTCAAATTTCTTTATTGCGAGCAATACATTTTTCAAATCAGAACAACAATACAATATATTTCACGCCAACCGTTGTTTATCCCGACGTATACCCCTCTTGCCTTTGCTTACCATCAAAAAGTATATCAGCAATGCGCCAAGATCCGCACAAGCGATTACAATGCCCATTGGCACGGCTGTGCCTTCTCCTCCAAGACCCACAAGTGGAGCGACAATACCACCGAACAGGAACGTCATCACTCCGATAAGTGCTGATGCACTGCCTGCTGATTTCTCCTGATTGGCCATCGCCAGTGCGAAGGAAGCCGTATTAACCAGACCCACACTGGATACCACAAGAAATAACGGGATCAGGACCGAAATCAGATTACCTCCCGCCAGAATGGCGATGAGCAGTGATGTTCCTCCCAGAGCAGCAGTTATCAGTCCTGCGACTAATAGACGGGTTTCAGATACTTTACCCGCAAGTCTTCCGGCAATCTGACTTGCCAGTATGATACCGAGACCGTTAATGGCAAAGCAGACACTGAACATTTGCGGGGAGATGCCATATATTTTTTGAAGCACGAACGGCGAACCCGATATGTAGGCAAACATGCCAGCAGATACAAACCCTTGGGTTAAAGCGTATCCCATGAACAGGCGATCCCCTGCGATTTTGCGGAATGTAACCAGCGTCTGCTTCAGTCCTCCGCTGGATCGTCGTTCTGTAGGCAGTGTCTCACCAAGACCAACCACGACAGCAACTAAAGTCAAAATACCGATGATACTCAGCAAAATAAATACGCCGCGCCACGACGTATACGCAAGCAATTGCCCGCCTATAATTGGTGCAGCAATCGGTGCGACCCCATTAATCAGCATTAAGAGGGAGAAGAAACGGGTAAGTTCTGGACCGGAATACACATCCCTCACCACTGCGCGCGAGATGACTATTCCCGCAGCTCCCGCTGCACCCTGAATGAAACGCAGCACAACAAAGGAGCCCATCGTTGGGCTGACCAGGCAGAGTATGGAAGCAATCGTATAAAGTATAAGGCCCGCAATAAGCGGTGTACGACGACCACGCACATCACTTAAAGGTCCAGCCAGCAGCTGCCCTACCGCCAGTCCGACCATACATGCAGTTAGACTAAGCTGCGCATAGGAAGTGGATGACTGGAACTCATCGGCCAGTGTGGGCAGCGCCGGCAAATACATATCCAGGGACAGCGGGCCAAAGGCCGACAGTGTCCCCAGAATCAATGCCATACGTACACGGGATGTAGAATTGGTGCTTAATGAAGCTGGTGTACTTTTCATATGAATAACATATTCCTTTCCCTGCGGTAGTTCTCGTTTCCTTAGTGTTCCCCGTCTCCCAGCAGCTTGAGCAGGTTGGAAGGTAGTGTGAATTGTTGATTGTTAATGATGATCCGGCGCAGTTCTTCTTCATCACGTTCGTTCTCGGCGTCCTTGATCTCCTGAATCTCCCGGTGAAGTCTCTCCATTTGCTGATCCAATGCATTGGCAGAGTCTGCTGCACTTTTCAGTTCTTTCGTTAAACGCTCAGGAACATCCTTATTGTATTTATAAAAGATCTTATGCTCCAGGCTCGCCCAGAAATCCATCGCGATGGTACGAATCTGGATTTCCACACACGCCCGCTCTTGTCCATTAGACATGTAAACAGGCACCTCAACCAGAAGATGAAGGCTCTGGTAACCGTTTGGCTTCGGATTCTGGATATAATCTTTCACTTCCAGCACACGCAGGTCACTTTGATTGCACAGCATATCCTTAATGCGGTAGATATCGGAGATAAAGGAGCAGGTAATACGTACACCGGCGATATCCTTAATATTTTCCTTGATACTTTCAAAAGTTAACTCATGATTTTTACGAAACATCTTGTTCATAATACTCTCAGGTGACTTTAATCTGGATTTCGTATGTTCGATCGGGCTGTAATCATGCAGCGACTGAAATTCTTCCTTCAGCACTTCAATTTTGGTCTCCATTTGATCCAAAGCAAATTTATAGATCATCATAAATCTCGTAATTTCATATTTAAATTTCTTGAATTGATCAATCGGATGTGGAGCGTTCATCATGGTTTTCTTCCTTTCTTCGTGCACACTAAAGTTAGTTTTATAAATAAGAGGACAGAGGTCAATCCACATGTCTCCTGAACCATTATAAATCATATGGAGCCAATAAACGAATTTCTCGCACCGAACGGCTGTTGCTGACGGAAAGGTATGGGAATCTCTTTTAGGCGCATCCTAAAGAAGAATCATTGTCAATTGGCACGCCATTTCCGATGAAAGAGGTCGATTCCCCTGCTCTATCATGTGACGTATTCGTCCGATGCGCTTCGGGTAAAAGGCTATTTATGCCTGCCTGACGGGTGCTCCTTACCCGCCTTCTCGCAATTAGAAGACCCCCATACCAGCTCTGCCTTCCAAAGCTTCACCGTGACCCAAGAATCCATGCAAATGCAACAGCTCGCTAGCCGCTACCCTCCTGTAGAACAACACACCATGGACAGTATTGATACACGTTGGCCGGTTCTGATCTATTGCCGGGGTGGGCTGGGCAACTATGGTGGGGTAAATACCACTTGGCTGGAGCAATTTGTCCGTAAAGGTTATATCGTGTTCGCTCCATCATATCGTGGTAACGAGGGTGGTGAAGGACATGACGAATATGGCGGACGAGATGCCGAGGATGTACATGCCGCTTATCGACTTGTACAAGAGTGGCCCTTTGCCGATACGAAGCGAATTTCAATGATGGGATTTTCACGTGGAGCCATTAATGCCGTACATACAGCAACAACCTACAATGAAGGGCCTCAGCAGGTACATAAACTGGTGCTTTGGAGCGGTGTCGCCGATGTGGAACGCACCTATCATGAACGAACCGACTTGAGACGTACTTTGAAAAGAGTGCTGGGCGGTACACCACGTTCAGTTCCGGAGGCTTATCTCGCCCGTTCCCCCTTGTCGAAGGCACACAAACTCCATTGTCCTGTGCTGATCATGCATGGCACGTCTGATACGCAAGTGAACTACAGTCATGGAACCCGGATGTATCATTGGCTGAAACGCAGAGGTGCCAACGTTACGTTTCACGCTTATGGGGGACAGGATCATCGCTTTCAGGAAAGCGCGCATGAGGCGGCAGTGAACAATATGTTTGATTGGCTCGCAGCTCCTTAGCTTCAAGATGGGGAAGATTTAAACATGTTTGCTGCTATGGAAAATTTGGCTGGCATCATAAACTTCATTTTGAAGGATCATGCGTTGTAGATGTATACTGGAGGGGTTACGTTTTTGGAAAGGACGGATGATTATGAATCAAAATACCCTCCAAAAGTACGCAATGCTGCTGTTATGCATGTCTGCTGGAATGGTAGATGTGATCGGATACCTGGGACTGGGGCATGTGCTCACAGCCAATATGACGGGCAATATTGTACTGCTGGGGATCGCAATTGCCCGTGCTCAGGAATTTGTTGTGCTGCGTGCACTCCTTGCCCTCATTGGTTTTATTGCCGGAAATGCCATCGCTGCACACATGATTGGACATGTGCAGACGAAAAATGGCTGGTCTTCGCGAGTCACCACCGTGTTCACTGTAGAAAGTATATTGCTTCTGCTCTTTGCCATCGCCATAATCAGTCCATATTCGGAACAACTATCCTATCTGCTGATTGCCATGCTGGCCACAGCCATGGGGATGCAAACGACTGCAGCACGCCGCATTGGAATTGCCGGTATTTCGACAACCGTGCTCACCAATAATCTGGCCGCCGTGGTTGAGGATGCGGTAAGCATCCTTCAGCGACTGCGACACGCCAATATCCGCTCGCTGGTCAAAGCGCTATCAGTAGATTCCTACCTTCGTGCAGGTGCCGTTGTGATCTATTTGGGCGGCGTTATTCTAGCTGCGATGTTGTTCCACCACGTACCTATGATGGCAGTATGGATACCTGTTCTGATCGTTGGTGGAGTCACCCTGTACGCCCGATTATACTCCAGAGGAACGAACAAAACAGCGACGGAGGACGTTCAACGTTAGCTCTCATGCAATTTTTCAACTAGTTTATTTCATTTCATTAATGATGCTTCCTGTCTGATGAGTTCAACCAGATGCTGTGCGGCAGGAGATAACACTTCACCTGCTCGTGTACATACGGCTACCGTGTTTTTCAACTGTACACCTCGAACGAATACACGTGCCAACCTGCCCTGTTGTACATCTTCCTTTACGACCAGAGAAGAAATAAAGTTGGCCCCGTAACCTGCCTTCACCGCACTAATTGTTTCGTTCAACCCATTGAACTGAAGCGCAATGCGGGGAGCGGCCAGGTTATTTGTTGTGCAAAGAGAGACGAGACGCTCCCGTGTAGCGCTGCCTTCTTCACGCATAATGAAGGGCTCTGCCACCATCTCCCGAAGCTCAATTTCCTTTCCCGCATAAGGATGATCGGGATGTACCACAAACCACATTTCATCTTCAAACAATTCGTCCCAATGAACACCTGAATGTGTAATGCCACTTCCACCATAAACTGCAATCTCGGCCTCATAACGCAGCAGTTGGTCAAAAGCCATCCGAGTATTGGTTGTGCTCACAACCAGCTCCACATCCTCATGCATTTGCTTGAAGCGGGCAATCCAGCCCGGCAGAAGAAAATTCGAGGGCAAATAGGTTGCGGTAAGACGAATCAACCCCTTCTTGCCTGCCCGAAAATCCTGCACAAAGTTCTCGACATCCTGCTCCAGCATGAACAGACGTTCCGCGTAGCCTGTTAATTGCATTCCAGCATCGGTAAGAACCAATTTTCTCCCTTCTGAAGCAAATAATGGAATGCCCAATTCCCGCTCAAATTTCTTTACCTGAGAGGATACCGCTGGCTGACTAATGTTGAGTTCTTCCGCCGCACGCGTAACTCCCCCATATCTCACAATAGCATGAAACAAACGTAATCCGTGCAA
Organism: Paenibacillus taichungensis; assembly: GCF_050994985.1. Taxonomy (NCBI): domain Bacteria; kingdom Bacillati; phylum Bacillota; class Bacilli; order Caryophanales; family Paenibacillaceae; genus Paenibacillus; species Paenibacillus taichungensis. The sequence goes on from NZ_CP194720.1 coordinate 3,282,249, forward strand.
ATTCAACCGCTACACCTCCTTCACTTGAAATATATAATCTAAAGTTATATTAACATACATAATATATATTTTATTTATGCATCTGTTCACTTTATAGTTTAAGTATGAAATCCAATACATGCAATCGGAAAGGAACAGATAACGATGAACAATGTGAATGGTTCTGCTCTACAGCAAACCTGGAGTCAAGTCGACAACTATTTGAACACCTTTTTAATCCCCTCGGATTCCCTGCTGGAGCAGGCACTACGTACCAATGCGGAAGCCGGCTTGCCCGCTCATGATGTAGCACCTAATCAAGGGAAATTGCTTCAGCTCCTGCTTCAAATACAAGGCGCAACTCGTGTGCTGGAAATCGGGACGCTTGGCGGATACAGTACGATCTGGATGGCCAGAGCCCTTCCCGACCACGGACGTATCGTTACACTGGAAGCAGAGCCACGCCATGCAGAGATGGCACGAACCAACCTCACGCGTGCAGGACTTATGCACAAGGTTGATCTTCGAGTAGGTCCTGCCCTGACTACTCTTCCCGACGTTCAGGAAGAGTACAGAGAACCCTTTGATTTCATCTTCATTGATGCTGACAAACCGAGTAATCCCGACTATTTGCGATGGGCGCTGCGTCTGGCTCGTCCGGGAAGTCTGATTATTGGTGACAATATCGTCAGGGACGGCGAAGTTATCAATGCAGACAGTACGGACAATAGAGTTCAGGGCGTTCAGTCTTTCCTGAAATTAATTGCAGATAACCCGCGTCTTGAAGCTACAGCACTGCAGACTGTAGGCACTAAAGGCTACGATGGATTCGTGATTGCCCGAGTGCTGGAATCCCCTACTGCAAAATAAACGGTGGTCAATTCTTCCTCAAATCCCCCATTCCTGTTAAACTAAAATCACTGCACAGGCAGACTGGGGGAAACCACTTGAGACTTCTACAACAGATTCATGCTGAAATTCGGGGCTGGTCCCGCAATATTCAATTGTTTTTTCTGGCAAGCATCTTGTATCAGATCGGAAACGGCATGTTCTCTGTCTTGTACAATTTGTACATTCAGGGTCTAGGCTACAATGATACAATGAACGGCCAGATTGTAAGTATTCAATCACTTGCGACAGCGATTATGTTTGTTCCCATCGGACTATGCGGCGATTTCTTCAGCCGTAAGCGGCTGCTGATTACCGGCGCATTGTTCAGCGGAATCTTTCTGATTGGCCGTTCCTTCGATTATTCTGCCAGCGGACTGATCTGGTTTGCTGTATTTTCAGGACTTTTCGCTGGCGTATTTCAAGTACTGGCCATTCCTTTCCTCGCTGAGAATGTGAAGAAAAGTCAACGACTGAAGATGTTCAGCTACTACTCCTCCCTCGTACTCGCTTCTCAGGTACTCGGCAGCTTAGGTGGTGGCGTTTTTGCAGACCTGCTTCATACGGCCGGCCTTGCCAAAGTCACGGGTTTGCAGACAGTATTGTTCGTAGGTGGTGCAGCTACACTGGTTGCGTTTATTCCGATGTTATTTGTATCCGAAGATAAGAAGGCTCCACAAGCGGATACTCCGGCGCAGCCTGTCATTGAATCTGCAACATCTGCAACCGATGGCAAACAGGATGTCGTTCATTCCGTAGAACAAGGCAGTAATAACGATACTCTTAACCAAAAGAAAGATTCCCGTTTGATCGGTCAATTTGTCATAACCCAATTATTAATTGGATTTGGTTCTGGACTGGTTGTGCCTTATTTGAATCTGTATTTCACTAACCGTTTTTCGGTATCCTTAAGTGCCATGAGTCTGCTCATTTCATTGGGTCAGATCATGACCATTGTATCGATGCTGATTGGACCTACACTTGCGGCCAAGGTGGGCAGTGTTCGAGCTGTCGTCATCTTTCAGATCATGTCACTGCCCTTCCTGCTGTTGACCGGCTTCACGAATCTGCTGCTCATCGCTTCGGTGAGTTTCCTATTCAGACAAGCGCTGATGAATGCAGCTAATCCGATTCAATCCGCCATTCTGGTGGACAGAGTATCGGACAAACGCCGTGGAATCGCCAATTCACTGATGCAGACCGCCTTTATGATTGGATGGGCTACGATGGGGCCCGTTCAATCCTACCTCGTAACCACTTATGGCACGTATTGGGGTTACGCGATCACGTTCAGCATTACAGGCAGTTTATACGTGATTTCATCGCTGATGTACTATATGATGTTCAAAGAACCGAAGCCATCTGCCCGTGTTCTCGCGGCGAACAGATAAATGATAACCATTCAGCAGGACAGTGGATAAATCAGCTGCCTGTCCTGCTTCGTAATGAACCAATCACCGTCCAAGGATCAATCATTGTATCATATCATCAGGAGTGATCTTACATGTACTTCAATCTACCTCATGCAGCCGGAAGACAACGCGGATGGAACTGATGCACAAGCTCGGTTCCCACGTTGTCTTTCGGTTTTTTCTAAGTTTGGGTGTCTCCGTTATTGGCGGGTTACTATTTACAGTGATCCACACTCCTATTCCTTGGCTTCTTGGCCCGATGATTTTTATGCTGGTTGGTTCACAGATTGCCAAGCTGCCGCTCATGTGGCCCGCTTCCATTCGGGACTATGGTATTCTAATCGTGGGTTACTCCATCGGATTAACACTGACGAGAGAAGCACTGCAAGGCATTCTGCACCAGTTACCTATGATGTTGCTCATGACCCTGCTCTTAATCGGATTATGTACATTGACCGCCTATGTTGCTTCAAAGCTGACAGACTTTGACTTTCCCTCCCTGCTGGTTGGCAGCATTCCTGGTGGGCTGTCGCAGATGGTCTCCCTTGCGGATGAGATGAAATCCATCAATCTGACGCTCGTTACTTTTTTGCAGGTCACGCGCCTGATCATGATTGTATTCTGTGTTCCGTTCCTGCTGTTTAGTCCATGGATCGGCGGAACGACAGGTGGAGGCTTGCACCAACCAATGATCGAGACAGCAACTTGGGCAACACTCTTTCCCGAAATCTTGCTCTATGCCCCGCTCTGTGTCGCTGGTGCGTGGATTGCACGCAAGCTTCGGTTTCCGACAGCGTTTATGCTTGGGCCCATGATCGTCATGTGTGTTATTCAATTAAGCACAACAATGCACACACCCAATCTGCCGTCGTCCCTGCTTAACATTTCGCAATTGATGATTGGCAGCCATGTGGGTCTGATGCTTCGTCCTCAGCAGCTGCAACGCAAAATGCAAACCATAACACTCGCAATCACGAGCAGTGTTCTCCTCATTGCAGGTTCGCTTGGCTTGAGCTATATATTAATGAAGATGTTCTCCCTCTCCGCGGCTACATCATTGCTGAGCATGGCACCTGGCGGAATGGACCAAATGAGTATCATGGCTCATGAAGTCAATGCCAACCTATCGGTGGTGTCCGGATATCAGTTGTTTCGCATCTTATTTATTTTCTTTATCGTCTCTTCGCTCCTTAAGATAATTCTCATGCATATGTTGAGGAAAAAAGTAATGAGCACCCACTCTTCGGTCACGTAAAATAGGAAGTGGACATACCAAAAAGAGTATCCGACTGATTTCCAGCGTACGGATACTCTCTTTTATGTGTTTGCTCATTTTATGAATAGACCCGACAGTCACGCTGAACTCGGGGCAGTTTCCTGCTCCAGCCAGCTCAAACGTTCAAACGCCTCCTGGTCCGTGCTGCCACACATCTCTTCCGAGGCCTGTAATCCGCTGCATACAGTGGGGCGTTCTTTCTGACCAAAGATTCCGCAGCGATTGTCCTCCGTCAGCTGTACACAACGCACACCTGCGGGCTTGCCGTTAGCCATCCCGGGTATCGGCGATGAGATCGAAATTGCGATACAGCATGCGGCACAGCCTGTCCTGCATTCCATAATTATTGTCCTCCTTCCATAACTGACATTTAACCTGATCCACGATTCACCCACGTCCATGTTCGCGCCAAACCTTGTGCGATTCTCCGATTCATGGTTCCATTCGAGAAATATCCACCATGACTCAACGGATTCCAGCTCCCAATTACACCGCCAGAGTTAATTTCCACGTCTTCGTTGACCGCTGCCTCATAGGCAGGATCAATAGGGCGCAGCGGGTAACCCAGAATATCATCCCGATCATAAAAGTTAATCCATTCCCCTTTCAGCCCAGGAAAGTACTGCCCTGCCAGTGGTGAAGGCACCTGAATCGGCCGGCTAAAATCATGATACCGTAAGCTCCATAATGGCAACGTCGTTCCAAAGGAATAAAAGTTCGTTAAGGTATCTCCCCGTTCCAATGCGGAAGTAACATCCACGATGGAAGGTGTACGAGTAGACGGATATTGCAGATCATAGAAAAAATTACTTGCAATCACCGCGCCCAAACTATGTGCAATGATACAGAGTGGAGCTTCTGGCCCATTCCGCTGTGCAAGTGCGTGCATCGCCCGATTCAGCGAATAATGTACCGCATCATAGTTATGCCCTTGATTTTCCACAGGTTGATACGCGACGGCATCCGCCAGATAATGTATTACAAATCGACGTAACACTTGATAGTTCAATCCTTGAGAGCTGACAAGCTGCTGAAACAGCGCCTCTTCCCGATCCTCAAATACGTCAGCCCAAAATACAGGCTCAATATCCAGCATCTGTTTGGCTGCTCCCGGCAACACCATAACTTGATCCAATTCCTTATGCAAACGCGAAATCAGTGTATCCGCATAATTTTCCTTTTGCATACCCAGACCATGAATGACCATTACCGCAACACGAGTCATGGCTCTCCCCCTCCGTCCATTGACTAGCCACTCTCTTTGAACCATATGAACTTCTCAACCTGAACATGCATAGTCCTGATGAACAAGCTTTCCGATCGCTGTGAACATGAGATTTTGCCACATGTATCCTAGATACAGTTTACCACGATATAAATAAAAAAAACGACCTGCATCAAGGTCACCCCACACAAATTGACATGCGTTCAGCTTGATCTCGGTCTCAGGATGAAAAAAGAAGCTGCGAATATCGCAGCTCCCCATTTGTTCGTATACTTAACCTTTCAAATGAACCTTAAGCACACCGTTCTGATTGGATGTAACATCACCTGTAGTGACCTCCACCCGATCAACCATGTCCTGACCATCCGGAATAATGATTGGCGTAATGAGCGGATATCCCGCAGCTTCAATCACTTTACGGTCGAATTCAAGCAACGTTTGCCCAGCTCTTACCTTCTCTCCAGTTTCAACATGCATGTTAAAACCTTCGCCTTTGAGCGATACCGTATTAATCCCGACATGAATCAGAATCTGCAAACCACTCGCGTGCTCAAGAATGACTGCATGTTTGCTCTTGATGACATGGGCAACCTGAGCATCAAACGGGGCAACGACCTGATTGCCAGAAGGTTCAATGGCAACCCCTTCACCCATTTGTTTCTCTGCAAACGCTGGATCAGGTACTTGTTCAAGCGGAACCGCTTTACCTGTTAATGGTGCCATGATTTCCAGTGTATTCACAGGCTCATCCGCCACCTGAGCAGCACTACGTGTGCGTGGCTCTGCAACTGTATTTGTTGTAGTTGTGCTAGAAGTGGATTTCGCTGAAGGTGTTTGACCACCAGCTACAGTAGCTTGATCTGCGTTGCGGTCTTCTTTTTTCAACTTCGCTCTTCCAAAAAGAACAGTCAGCACGAACGGAACAACTAATACAATCGCCATACCGATGAAGAATACTCCCCATTTATTCGGGAAAATGGACAGGAATCCAGGTACGCCACCTACACCGATAGAGGTGGCCTGAACATTATTCATCGTAAGCAGTACACCGCCGATCGCAGAACCGACCATACCGAAGATAAACGGGTAACGATAACGGATATTCACCCCGAAGATCGCCGGCTCGGTTACGCCGAGGAAGGCGGAGACGGATGAAGTTGCAGCCAGTCCTCTCATTTTCTTCTCACGAAGCACAAGCATCATGGCAAGTGCGGCTGAACCTTGCGCGATATTGGACAGCGCCAGCATCGGCCACAGGAACGTTCCGCCCTGGCTACCAATCAGCTGTACGTCGACCGCCAGGAACGTATGGTGCATCCCTGTAATAACGAGCAATGCGTACAGTCCACCATAGATCAGACCCCCCAGAGCCGCGTATGAATCGTAAATATAGATCAAGCCGGATGTAATTCCATTCGCAATGGCAAATGTAACCGGACCAATGATTGTAAATGCCAGGAACCCTGTAATCAATAAAGTGACAGGTGCAACGACCAGCAGTTTGATCGAATCATGCACCCTTTTGTTCAGGAAAATCTCCAGCTTGGCAAGCAGATAGGCTGATACCAATACCGGCAGAACCTGCCCCTGATAACCGATCTTCTCAATATGCCAACCGAACAGATTCCACGTAGGCACGGTGCCTTCGTTGACTGCATTGGCATAGCCATAAGCACTCAGTAGGTCGGGATGAACCAGGATCAGACCAAGTACAATCCCGAGCAACGGACTGCCGCCGAACCTTGTTACAGCGGACCAACCAATTAACGCAGGCAGGAAGGTAAAGGCTGTGCTCGCGATGGTATTAATAATAGATGCGAGATCCTTCCATGCTGGATATACATCCACCAGTGATTTTCCATCAAAGAATATGCCTGGCCCTGTCAGAATGTTATTAATACCGAGCAAGAGACCGGCTGTGATGATGGCTGGCAGGATCGGGATGAAGATGTCAGATAGCGTTTTGATCGCACGCTGAATCGGGTTTTGCTTTTTACCCGCAACAGCCTTCACGTCATCCTTGGAAGCACGTTCGCCCCCGGTAATCTGAATCATTTCATCATACACTTTATCCACAAGCCCAGGTCCAATGACTACCTGAAATTGTCCTTGAGAGGAGAACTGGCCTTTGACCAGATCGTTCTGTTCCAGACTTTCCGTATCTACTTTACTTTCGTCGTACAGGGCAAAACGGAGGCGTGTGACACAATGCGTTGCAGCTTCAATATTTTCTTTGCCGCCGACCGCGCGTACGATCTCCTCAACCTGTTTTTTATCAATTGCCATATTGTCACTTCCCATTTATATAATGTGAATTAGTCCTGTTGCGGTACAAGCCACATATAGGATGAATACGGGCTCAGGGAGATTTCTTGCTCGAGTGCAGGCGATACCTCCGTATTTCCAATCAGCAGCTCTGCTGATTTACCTGCAATGTGGTCATTCCAGACGGCTTCAGAGAAAGCAAATTTTACGTCCCGCTTGCTGAAGTTCGATACCACTAGCAGCGTTTCGCTTCCATTGGTCCGCGCGTATGCGAATACATCCGGATGTGCATCGTCCAAACGTTCATACAGACCGTCGGTCAGCACACCAACCTGTTTGCGAAGAGCAATCAGCTTGCGATAGTGATAATAGATCGAATTCGGGTCAGCCATCTGCTGAGCCACATGAATCGACGGATATCGTTCATCCACTTTGATCCACGGTGTACCCGTTGTAAATCCGGCATTCTCGCTTCCATCCCATTGCATCGGTGTCCGGGAATTGTCTCGGGAACGCTCTTTCACAATTTGGAATGCTTCCTCCGCGGATTTGCCCCGTTCTTCCTGAAGCAGTCGATACATATTGGTCGATTCAATATCACGGAACTCGCTAACGTCGTTCCAGACTGGATTCGGCATCCCGATCTCTTCGCCTTGGTATACGTAAGGTGTTCCCTGCATGCCATGAATGGTCGTAGCGAGCATTTTGGCACTCTCAGCACGATAATCGCCATCATCTGCGAAACGAGACAACGCCCGCGGTTGATCATGGTTATTCAGGAACAACGCATTCCATCCGCCACCTGCCTGCATACCTGTCTGCCACTCACTAAATAACTGTTTCATCGCTTCAAAATCGTAAGGCATCAGTTCCCACTTCTGTCCATTCGGATAATCCACTTTCAGATGGTGGAAGTTAAACGTCATCGAGAATTCCCGGGAAGCAGGGTTTGAATATTTAATGCAGTGCTCCAGCGTAGTCGAGGACATCTCCCCAACCGTTACCATATTGTGTGGTCCAAATACCTCTTCATACATCTCTGTAATGTATTCATGCACACGTGGTCCATCGGTATAGAACTTACGTCCGTCGCCTGGGGAAACGCTACCATCATCGTCGGGGAAACGCTGGTCCTTGGAGATCAGATTGATGACGTCCATACGGAAACCATCCACACCCTTCTCCGCCCAGAACTTGATCATGTCCCGTACTGCCTTGCGTACTTGCTCGTTCTCCCAATTCAAATCAGCCTGTGTTTTGTCAAACAACGTTAGGAAATATTGTCCTGTCTGCTCATCATACTGCCAAGCAGGTCCGCCGAACTTGGATTGCCAGTTATTCGGCACACCGCCGTCCGGAGCAGGGTCCTTCCAAATATAATAATCGCGGTATGGGTTATCCTTGGAAGAACGCGATTGCTGGAACCACTCATGATCCGTAGAAGAGTGATTCACCACAATATCAATCATCAGCTTCATGTCACGTGCCTTCAGACCTTTAAGCAGTTCGTCAAAATCCTCCATCGTACCAAAATCAGGATTAATCCGATAATAGTCCGCTACGTCATAACCGTTATCATGCTGTGGAGAGACATATACGGGCTGCAGCCACACGATATCAATACCGAGATGTTGCAAGTAATCCAGCTTTTCGGTCAATCCCCGAATGTCTCCGGTGCCCGATCCAGTTGTATCGTTGAAACTCTTGGGATATACCTGATACACCGTGGAAGTTTTCCACCACGATGATGAAGTTGTGTTGGTTGAACTCATGTTAACGCCTCCAATAAATTGTATTGCTTATGTGGTTCTCTTGGCCTAACTCCATTTATATATTACATAACTAAACATGTATATACAAGTTGAAACTTCAATATGCTATCTTTTTCCTCTTCTACACATTCCCCATTAATGATTCCTCTGTAACAATTATTTTGCTGCATGCGTTCGAGAACTCCATGATATCTGTATCTGAAACGAAAAAACCGTCTGTTACCCCATGATTTCATGCGGGTAAACAGACGGTTCAAATTTAAAGATAGGATCAGTTAAAAGTTCATACGAAGCCCTTTCACTTCCTGTTTATTACAGCATGTCCGTCGAAACCATTCCTTTTCCCTGTTCCATTTTGTTCAACTTCACCGAGGATATCGACGCTTGTTCTTCTCTCTCCAGCTCTTCGGCACTGATCTCGCCAGACAGTACAGCCCGCATGCGTTTTTGGTCCAGCAGCCCTTCCCACTTCGCCACGACAAATGCCGCAACACAGTTACCCATTAGATTCGTGAATACTCGCATGGTGTCCATGAAACGATCCGCACCGAGCAGTAAGGCAACAGCAGCTACCGGGAATGCATTCAGAGCCGCTGCTGTAGCAGACAAAGCAAGGAATGCGGAGCCAGGTACACCCGCCATTCCTTTGGAGCTAAGCATTAACACCAGTAAAATCGTAATCTCTTGTCCCAGTGTCAGATCAATGCCAACCGCCTGAGCCAGAAAAACGGTCGCCAGCGACAGGTAGATCGAGGCTCCGTCCAGATTGAAGGAGTACCCTGTTGGAACCACAAGGCCGACGACAGCACGATCACAGCCTGCTTTGGTCAGCTTGTCCATCATGCGAGGCATAACGACTTCCGAGGAGCCTGTACCAATCGCCAGCATCACTTCGGAACGTGTATATTTTACAAATTGCAAAAAGTTCAGTCCTGTAATCCACCAGGCAGCTAGTGCAAGCATCACCAGAAACAGTAACGCAGCTCCGTAACAGGCAATAATCAGCAAGCCGAAGGAGGACAGCGTGGATGCACCATATGCTCCAACAGTGTATGCCATGGCTCCGAATGCTCCAATCGGTGCCAGTTTCATAATGTACCCAATAATACGGAACAAGATACCCAGTACATTTTCAATTAGCGTCAGCACATTCTCCTTCGCCTTACTTTCAGTTGCTGCCAAGGCTACCCCGAACAAACAGGCAACGAGCAGCACTTGCAGCAATGCATTTTGTGCAAATGCATCTACAACACTTGTTGGAATAATATTCATGATAAAGTCGACGACATGCGGCAGTTCAGAGCCATTGGTTTTGGCTTCGATGCCACTTGCATCAAGGGTCGAGGGGTCCACGTTCATGCTTGCACCCGGACGAAGCAGGTTCGCTGTGCCGAGTCCAAGGACCAGCGCAACCGTCGTAGCGATTTCGAACCACAGAATGGCTTTAAACCCAATGCGTCCGACTGATTTCAGATCACCGATTTTGGCAATGCCTGTCACGATCACCATAAAGATTAATGGAGCAATGATCATTTTGATCAACTTGATGAAACCTGTTCCGAGCGGCTGCAGCAGACTGCCCAGATCAGGCCACAGAATGCCTACACCAATCCCGATGATAACCGCTACAATAATTTGAAAAAACAATGATTTCACAAATGACATGAACGCTCCCCCTGTTTTTCGGTCAATTCGGATTTCCGTTTGGTTTCCGTGTAATTTTTTATAACATTGCAACTTGAACCTCAACAATGGGATTTCAAGATTTTTGTCATTCGGACCAACTGAGGCGTGCTAAATTGAACTTGGAACCGAAAAAAGACGAATATCACGTCAATTATCTTGACGTGATATTCGTCTTTAGCTTTGTATTGCTTTTATGATTGAACAGTGATTAATAGAGCATTACAAGGTAAGAGATTGTCCCGGTGCCAGCACACGGCCTTCCAGACCTTTGGAAGCAAGCTGCTCCACAAACTTCTCGGCATCTTGACGAATCACCGGGAACGTATCATAATGCACTGGAATCGTCAGCTTGGCATTAAACCATTCAGCAGCCTGCAAAGCATCCTCCGGTCCCATGGTGAAATGTCCACCAATAGGCAATAGTGCTACGTCGATATCATGGCGATCACCAATCATTTTCATATCACCGAACAGACTAGTATCACCGGCATGCAAAATGGTTTTGCCACCAATATTAATAATGTATCCTGCAGGCAGCCCTGCGTACATGATCCGTTGTTCCTCTTCCAGCACGATCCCGGATGTATGGAAAGCCTGAATCATTTTGGCTTGCGCAAAACCAAGATCCACCGTTCCACCCATGTTCATGCCAAGAGTGTCCAGACCTTTCCAGGACATATATGTAGCCAGTTCCACAATCGCAACCACCTTGGCATTGTTGGCTTTGGCGATCGGTTCAGCATCCAAAATGTGATCCATATGTGCATGTGTCAGTAAAACGGCATCGGTCTTGATGTCTTCCGGTTTGGTGACAGCAAGTTCATTGCCACGCAGGAAAGGATCAATGATTAACGACTTTTCTTCTGTGCCCAGTTGTACACTGGAGTGTCCGTGGTAAGTAATATTCAGCAACTTGGTATCCTCCTGACATATGCGTTCCTTAGTTTGATTTTCAACCTATATTATAATTCAAAACTCTTCGCCAAAGCAAAATAACGCCTCATCGTTGCATTCGATAAACCCGTGCTTCATAAGGCTGAAGAAGAATCTCGCCCTTATCGGTGGAATATCGTTTACTGACATTGCTGATGACCATCTTGGCATTCTCCTCGTTCCACCCTTCAGGCCATTGCATCTCAGGCTCATGTTGCCGGAAATTCAGAATAACCAGCATCTGCTCATCATCCAGCGTCCGGGTATAGGCATAAATATCGGGATCATCGGGCAAAAGCAGCTCATATGCCCCATAGATGAGTACTTTATGTTGTTTGCGAAGAGCGATTAGTTTACGGTAATAATGCAAAATGGACTGGGGATCACGTTCGGCATCCTCCACATTAATCTCAGAATAGTTCGCATTCACCTGAATCCATGGCTCACCATCGGTAAATCCGGCATGTTTCGTATCATCCCACTGCATCGGTGTACGTGCATTATCACGACTCTTGCGCCAGATCGCTTGCATGACTTCATGTTTCGCTCGCCCCTGACCAATATGCTGCCGATAATAATTCATCGTTTCAATATCACGATAATCCTCAATATCAAGAAAAGCAACATTGGTCATGCCAATCTCTTCCCCTTGATAAATGTAGGGAGTACCTTCCAGGGTGAGCATCCACGTAGCCAGCATTTGGGCAGAGCGCACTCTGTACTTTCCATCATCACCGAAACGGGATACTGGGCGCGGCTGGTCATGATTGCCCATGTAATTGGCATTCCAGCCTCTGTTATGCAGTACGGTTTGCCAGCGGCTCATTATTTCTTTCAACTCGGGCAGCCTCCATTCCCGATAGTTCCATTTGCCGATTCCGGATGATTGAGCATCCACAAACATATGCTCAAACTGGAACACCATATTGAGCTCATTCCGATCTGTCCCAACATAGGCCAGCGCCTGTTCCGGTCCAAGCCCGGAAGTCTCCCCAACAGTCATTGGACCATAAGGCTTCAGGATCATGTCGTTAAGTTTGTTCAGAATCGAATGTACTTGCTCGAGGTTGGAAAAAAGCTGGTACGCAGGAACGACCGGCAGATTATCCGGATTATGTGCGCTGGGTAACCCCTCTGCCTTGGCGATATGGGCCACCGCATCGAAACGGAAACCATCCACACCTTTTTGCAACCACCAATGCACCATCTCATACATCTCTTCTGCCATCTGTGGATTGTTCCAATTCAGGTCAGGCTGGTGTTCAGTATAGAGATGCAAATAATATTCATTCGTCTCCGGATCATGCTTCCACACAGAACCCCCAAAGTAGGACTCCCAGTTGTTTGGAACCTGACCATTTTTACCTGAACGCCAAATATAATAATCCCGTTTCGGGTTCACTTTCGATGAACGTGACTCGGCAAACCACGCATGTTCATCCGACGTATGATTCAGTACCAGATCCATCATGATCTTGAGACCACGCTTGTGCGCTTCCGCCAGCAAACGGTCGAAATCCTCCATCGTGCCGTACTTACGTAAAATGGAGTAATAATCACGGATATCGTATCCGTTATCATGACCAGGTGAATCGTAAATAGGACAGATCCAGATTACATCCACGCCCAGATCAGTCAAATAATCGAGCTTATCATATATCCCCTGCAAGTCACCCTGACCGTCCCCATCGGAATCTTTGAAGCTGTTGGGATAGATCTGGTACACCACACTCTCTTTCCACCAAACGATATAGACCACCTCGCTTTCTTTACTCTTTACTATATAACCCGTTAGTATGTTTTATCCGAAATGCTCTTCTTATAAACAGAAAAGATCCATGAACACAAAAAGACCCGATCTTTGACCGCTATTCGCAGTTTATTTTCGAGTCTTTCTCTGTGAATATATGAATAAGGCAAACCCTATGTATCCAATCCAGGCACCCAACGTATTCAAAATAATGTCATCGACATCAAACGAACCAACACGGGTAATTAATTGCGTAATCTCAACAGCTAACAAAAGCAAGGCAACAATACCTGTAAAAGGTAAAAACTTTCGGCACATGCGGAATAACCATGGTATCCATATTCCAAGAGGTATGAATAAAACAATGTTCCCGAACAGATTCTTCACCCAAGCTTCCGTATGGTATCTGTTCTTTTCAAATAGTAAGGGCTTAATTGTCTCTAATGGTACCAGATTATATTGATAATTCACGCCAGGCGTCCTCCCGCTGACAAATAGCAAGTTGCCCATAATCAACGTGTACAGTACTGCCATGCAGGCAACGATAGCAAGCATCCACCTGGAGTGGAGCCACGAACGTTCGTTCATTGTCTGAATTCCTCCGACTTTTTTTCCCGCAGAGCGGTAGGTCTATTTTAAAGGGATACAGATCTTCATGTCCAGCTGCTCAGGCGTGGACTTCCGTATATCTGTCACCTCAAAATCCTGTCCTTCCCTTCGTTCATAGTTAGACTTCGGCCCAGTCTGCCTCATCCTTTATACCACATCGTTACCTAAACAGAACCTAAACTACAGCAGTGAAAATTTAGCTGGTTTTTATCCATTTGGTTAGCTTCTATTTAACTTGGGCAACTAGAATTTTAAATAAGCCAGTAATCAAAATATGCTCCTCGTCACCGAAGCTTCTTGTTGGATTTCTGGATCATTCGAAGAATTAACACAAGAGATAATAGAATTTACGGGAAGGAGGACGCATGGTCCTAACCATTTAAAAGCGCGCGTCGAAGGTGGGGTGAAATGAAAGGACTGGACGTTCGCATCCTCGGTATGAAACTCCGCAAAATTGTCGGCACTGTTACCAAAGACTTTGCGGGACTATATCTTGACTTAATCGAAGTTAAAATCATAAGAAAAATGAGCAAATTAAAAAATATTATTGGATAGTGGGAGTGTTTATCATGTCAATTAATAGGGACAAGATTCAAGAAACTTTGGACCCTGCCCTTCGGGTTCGTCCCCGCGTAGGATGGGGTGTTCTCACATATTTCCTATACAGCGCAGTCTTCTACGCGATCTTCTTGCTCAACGGCATTGATTACACGCGAGTGGGTGAGAGTGAGCGGACCCTTCTTCTCTGGTACATAGCACCGCTGTCCGGCGGTGCCGTGCTGACCATCACAATGGTCACGATCTACGGATGGTGGCGTCCTAGCCTGGTTGAACGGCGGCGTCTTTCTCGATCGACAATGACTCTCCCGATCATCATGATGGTCATCGCGATCGTGAACATGCTGATCGGTGATTTCACCCGTGTCACCCCCCTCATGTGGCTGTATCTCATTTTCGGCAGTATCATGGTCGGCTTCAATGAGGAGATGATCAATCGAGGTCAGTTAATGGTTGCTCTGCGCAGCCGATTCGGGGAAACCGGGGTCTGGCTGCTCTCAACAGCGATGTTCGCAGTCTTCCACCTGCCGAACATGTTTTTGGGCATTGGAGCGGGTGCCCTGTTCCAGGTAATGATCGCTTTTGGCCTCGGTTCGATCTTCTACCTCGCTCGGCGGTCTACCGGATCACTCGTGGCCTCCATATTCCTGCACGGGTTCTGGGACTTGAGCGTCTTCTCAGCGAATGGCGCATCGGCGTTACCCATCGCTGGTTTATTAGCTCCGTTGTTGGTGATCGCTGCAGTGATCACAGTTCCGATCATCCTTCGTCGTGAAAGGCGGCGTGATAGCAAACAAAGTGTGTCCCGACCAATCGGCTGATTCATACAAAAATCCCCTTGTGCAACAAGGAGTGATCTCTGACAAAGGTTTATGAACCCAACAGAGATCCACCTAGTGTACAAGGGGATTTAATTGTTAAACAATAATTATTTAACCTTTCCAGTGTCCGGAAACCGGATGAATGCCCCAGATATCAGTCGCATATTCACTAATAGTGCGATCACTGGAGAAAATGCCGGATTGAGCGGTATTTAGCACCGCCTTACGTGTCCAGCCCGCTACATCGCGGTATGCCAAATCAATGGCAGCATGCGCATCGGCGTAGGCAGCAAAGTCACGCAATACAAAGTACTCGTCACCATGGGCCAGCAAGGAATCATAGATATCCCAGAATTCACCATCACGCTCACAGAACGTTCCCGGATGTACCAGCTGCTCCACTACCTCCCTAATTCGTTCATCCTGCTGTACAATCTCATTTGGCCGATAACTGCCGGAGCGGTAATATTCAAGCACCTCGTCTGCACTCAGACCAAAGATAAACATATTGTCTTGACCAACCTGCTCTGCCATCTCCACATTCGCGCCGTCCATAGTACCAATGGTCAACGCACCGTTCATCATAAACTTCATGTTCCCCGTACCGGAGGCTTCCTTGCCTGCGGTTGAAATCTGTTCGCTAACGTCCGCAGCAGGTATAATTTTCTCGGCAAGAGAGACCGAGTAGTTTTCCAGGAAAAATACCTGTAGACGATCTTTCACGGCCGCATCGCGATTGACCGTATCTGCCACTGTGTTAATCAATTTGATAATTTTCTTGGCAAAATAATAACTTGGCGCGGCCTTTGCTCCAAAAATGAACGTACGTGGCACGATATCAAACGAAGCATCGCTCTTGAGACGGTTATACAAATGCATAACATGCAGAATGTTCAGCAGCTGCCGTTTGTACCCATGCAGCCTTTTCACCTGTACATCAAAGATGGAATCCGGATTGACAGCCTTCCCGGTATGATCCAGGATGTACGCGGCCAGTCGCTCCTTATTATTACGTTTAATGGAATGGAACTGCTGCTGGAATGAAGCATCGTCTGCAACGCCTACCAGCTCATTCAGTCTGCCCGGCTCCCTAATCCACTCACTTCCAATCGTATCTGTGATCAGATTCGACAGCTTCGGATTGGCATGCATCAGCCAGCGGCGATGGGTAATGCCATTCGTTTTGTTATTGAAGCGCTCCGGATAGAGTGCATAGAACGGAGCCATTTCCCGTTCCTTCAATATTTCGGTATGCAATGCCGCAACACCGTTAACGCTATGACTGCCCACAATGGCCAGATGAGCCATCCGCACCTGATCGTTCGCAACAATCGCCAGATGCTGGATACGATCCTGGTCTCCGGGATAACGTTCAAGCAGCATGCCGCAGAAACGTTTGTTGATCTCTTCAATAATCATGTAAATGCGTGGCAGCAGCTTGCTGATCATGGCCACAGGCCATTTTTCAAGCGCCTCACTTAACGTTGTATGGTTGGTATACGATACGGTGCGGGTTGTAATATCCCACGCTTCATCCCATCCGTAGCCTTTGACATCAATCAGAATGCGCATCAGTTCGGGAATCACGAGTGTTGGATGCGTATCGTTAATATGGAACGCCACTTTATCCGGCAATCGATCATACGAAAGATCAAGCTTGTTAAATGTACGCAAAGCACTCTGTACGCCTGCCGAACACATGAAATATTGCTGTTTCAGACGAAGCAGCTTGCCCTCGTATTGGGAATCATCCGGGTACAAAAACTCCGAGATCGATTCTACCGAACGGCTGTAATCCAGATATCCGTAATAGTTCGAAGGGGTATCGAGTGAAGTCTCACGCTTGGGCTCCGCACTCCACAATCGCAAGGTATTTACATGGGGTTGGCCATAACCAATCACAGGCACATCATAAGGAACAGCTACAACCGATTCGGCATCCTTCGTGACAAATTGGTAATGTCCATCCTGTTCATAGGCTTCCACACGGCCCCAGAACTGCACTTCCACCTTTTTGTCCGGACGGCGCACTTCCCATTCATTGCCCTTCTCGAGCCAATTATCGGGTAATTCCACCTGATTGCCATTAATAATTTTTTGCTCAAACAAGCCATATTTATAACGGATTCCGCATCCATGTCCTGCATAGCCGAGGGAAGCCAGTGAATCCAGAAAACAGGCTGCGAGTCTTCCCAGACCTCCGTTGCCGAGCCCTGCATCCGCCTCCTGCTCTTCCACTTCTTCCAAAGAGAAGCCCAGTTCAGCCAGACTGTCTCGGACGAGTTCCAATTCATTCACATTTAACAGGTTGTTGCCGAGCAGACGTCCAATCAGGAATTCCAGCGAGAAGTAATAGACCTGTTTATCCTGGCGCTGCTTAAACCCCTGATTCGACGCCGCCCAATCTTGACCCGCGTATTCGCGAATCATGCTTCCAAGTACGTGATAGACATCCTCTTGCGTTGCTTCTGCTAGTGGTTTGCCCAATTTGCTAACCAGATTGCGTCTAAAAATACTCTTGAACGTTTCCTTGTTGTCAAACAAAAGAAGGTTCCTCCCGGTGAAATCCTGTAGGGTGGTAGCGGTTCATACACTCAAGTGCTCAATGTTCTGCAAAGTGGCCGTTACGGGTACGAATCGTTCTTTCGATCGCTGTTATCCCTGTATTTTCTTTATTCTATTATTCAGATGTGAAAATACAGTGATAAAGGCGAACGCTACGCTTCTTCAGAATCGATTTCGTTCCCTCCACTACGTTTGCACGTTGGCAAGCACAATCGAAGTTGCATTTCAACTTTCGCTCATGAACCTTAAATCCATCCTACAGGATTTTTATTTTATATATATTTATAGATGATATCGGTTAAGTGTTGGTATTAGATAATAGTACTCTTCGCCAGAATATACGGGTTCGACGGGTCGCCGATCAGCGTCTGGCCACCACTTAACTTTACATCTTTGTCGAGAATGACGTTCTCCAGAACGGCGCCTTCTCCGATGTAGCATTTCTGCATAATAATGGAACCTTTAATTTTGGCACCTTTCGCCACATGCACCCCACGGAACAGGATGCTGTCTTCAACTTCTCCGCCCACAATACAGCCATTCGCGAGCAAGGAATGTTTCACCTCAGCAGTGTCCAGGTATTTGGCTGGAGCCTCGTATTTAATCTTGGTTTGAACAGGCTGTTCCTTGAACAGCTGCTCATACAATCCGCTATTCAACAATTCAAGACTGTTGCGGTAATAGCTATCGATCGAATTGATCACGGCGTGATAGCCATCATAGGCATACGCCGCAATGTTCAAGCCATCCGGGTTTTTCTGAATTACATCACGGAAGAAATGGCTTTCGCCATGAGCGATGCAGCGCTGCACCTGGCGCAGGAACAATTCTTTTTCCATAATGAAAATTTCTGTATATATATTCGGGTGATCGGTGCTTTGGTGAATGTCCACCACATTACCGTTCCCGTCATCTTCAACTTTGACACAGGCGTCATGCTCAGGCAGCAGTTGATCCACTTTTTTGCAGACCAGCGTTACATCCGCGCCTTTGCTTATATGGTACCTGTATACATCCTGCAGATCTGCTTTGGTTACATGCCGACTACCTGCGTGGACTACATATTGCCCTGAACCCCGGCGGAAGAAATCGAGATTATTGTGAAAATGCTGCAAATCCCCTTGTGACGTATCGGTTGGATCGTTCCAGTCTGGTGGTAAAATAAACATACCGCCATGCTTGCGATCCAGATCCCAAGGCTTACCGTCTCCCAGATGATCCATGAGTGAACGGTACTTACGACGCACAAATACACCGATACTCTCAATGCCAGCATTCATCATATTGGATAATACAAAATCAATCAGACGGTAACGCCCGGCATAAGGCACCGCGGCTCCACAGCGAAAGTACGTCAATTCCTTCAATTCCTCAAGCTCATGGTCAAGGTTAATAACTCCGATCAATGGTTTCATCGCATGCACCGTCCTTTGGGGTTTAGATTAGGCTTTGCTTGTCATTCCCTCGAGAAGCTGACGTTCCAGTTCTTCCTGATCGACTAGCAATATATCACTTTCATCCTCAGGGGCGGGCGACAGATGTACTCCATCCGGGATCACCAATCCTTCGGCAATAATAGCTTTGTGAATGCGTACATTTTGACCGATCTTCACTTTTGGCATGATCACTGAATCGGTTACGGAACTGTTCTCTCCCACCTCAATACCGTAGAACAACACCGAGTGTTTAACCTCACCATGTACCACACTGCCTTCACTGATGATGCAATTCCGCACCTTCGCCGATGGAGAAATATATTGCGCAGGCTGATTTGGATTCCGGGTATAGATACGCCAATCCGGATCGTTCAGATTAAACGGCGTTTCTTCATCCAACAGGTCCATATTGGATTCCCACAGACTGTGGATTGTACCGACGTCTTTCCAATACCCTTCAAACGGATAAGCGTATAGTGATTTTTCATTTTCAAGCAGCAAGGGAATGATATCTTTGCCAAAATCATAGGAGGTGGATGCCTGCTGTTCGTCCTGGATCAGGAAGCGTTTCAGCACATCCCACTTGAAGAGATAGATACCCATGGAAGCAAGCGTGCTCTTGGGTTCAGGAGGTTTTTCTTCGAATTCATAGATGCGATAATCATCGTGGGTGTTGAGCAACCCGAACCGGCTGGCTTCTTCCAACGGAACGTCAATGACCGATATGGTGCAATCTGCATCCTTTTCTTTATGATATTGAAGCATCTTCTCGTAATCCATTTTATAGATATGATCCCCTGACAAGATGAGCACATGCTCAGGATCGAATTGTTCGATAAAATTCAGGTTACGGTAGATCGCATCCGCCGTACCGCGGTACCAGTTACTACCATCTTCACGTTCATGAGGAGGAAGTACATATACCCCGCCATTTTTGCGGTCCAGATCCCAATCACTGCCAATGCCGATATAGGAGTGCAGCACCAGAGGTTCGTATTGGGTTAATACACCGACCGTGTCGATGCCAGAATTGGAGCAATTACTTAGAGGAAAATCAATGATGCGGTAGGTTCCGCCAAAATAAACAGCAGGCTTGGCCAGTGATTTGGTCAGTCCCTTTAATCTTTTGCCTTGCCCTCCAGCGAGCAGCATCGCTACAACTTCTTTTTTTGCCATCATTACAGCCTCCTCCATGTGCATTCGTTCTAAATCATTTCAGAGCCCATAATCCGATATGCTGTTGTGTGGACACTTTTGTCATGATTAGGAGCATGCTGTACAGACTGTGTTACTTAGAATTGCGCCGAACGTTGTTCTTTGTAATGTCTGAAAGTAGATGATACGTGCAGAACTGCCTGTACTTGTTGTGTAGAGGTGATAGGTGGATGTAAAAATTAAGGTGTACCCCGTGAGAAATGCAATACACTACTCCTATATAACATTAAACACGAAACGGGCTGAGGAATCTTGCTGGAAAACTTCGACAAAAGTTTAAGTGGATATCACTCCTTCCTTTATGCCGCTGTTATTAAATATTGTATTCGCTGATGGGTCTGCAAAATCCTTTTGGAAAACTTTTGGGGATTTAATTATCGCTCAATATTCGCCAGCTAACCTGCTCCTTCGAAAGCAACATAGCGCTCACTGTATTCACAAGTAAAGAAAAAAACGCAGAAACCAATTTCATGGTTTCTGCGCTCCAGTAATTACGGACACGATACTCTCTCGCAGCTGATCTTCATTTTTCGTTTGATACGGATCGGCATTGAAAATAATAGCATCCGCAATATAGCCTTCTGCAATCTGTCCCAATTCGTTGCCACGCCCCAAAATCTCAGCAGCATTGGTCGTCGCAGATTGCCACGCCTCTGCCCGGGTCAAGCCATAATCGATCAGTGTATCCAACTCTTGCAAATTATAGCCATGAAGTGAAGGTGTGGCGTAATCGGTACCGAAACCGAAACGGACTCCTGCTCTTTTGGCATATCCGATGGCTGTAGAATGAGCTTCAGCAGCGCGCGCTGCACGATCACTGATAACAATAGGCAACGCCAGAACGCCTTTTGGATCTGCGGCAATACGATATATCGATGTGGTAGGGACAAAGGCCGTTCGAGACTCGGCAAGTCTGCCGGCCTGATCCTCAGTTAAGAACATGCCATGCTCCACAGACTCCACTCCTGCCTGAATGGACCAGTCTACCGTCACGCCACCCCAGGCATGAACCAGTACCTTTTTATGGTGGGCATGCGCATAGCGAACGATGAACTCGAACTCTTCCTCCGAAAATACAGGATCGAGCACTTGTTCCGTAGGGGTTCCCAGTCCACCTGTAGCCATAATTTTAACCCATCCCGCGCCTGTATCAAAAATTCCGTTCAGCCGTTGTTCCAGATGCTTTACACCACGGGCATCTGCCGCTCCCAGCATTTCACTGCTGGTTTCAACTCTTAAGGGGTGTTGATAGTGCTGAGCGAGATGTCGAGCGGTGCTTGGTAACAATCCGCCCGCATCTCGCGCCGTGGTTACCCCCGTCTTGAGGGTAGCTGCAAAAGCTTGCGCCTGCATCACTTCTACCTCGTGGCTGTCCCGTTTCAATTGATCCGCATGGTCAAAGTCTGTCCAGGCCAGATGTGTATGAAGATCAATAACTCCGGGACTTATCCATTGATCTGTACCCGTAGACGATGAGCCATCATTCTGCGGCACGGATTCTGTAACAGATGCAAACCGTCCATTTTGAATGGAGACATCGAACCGTTTGCCTTCAATGCCTGCTATAAAGATATGTTTGAAGCTTTGCTCCTCCGATTTTACCTGGGTCATATTCATTCCCCCCAAACGAGACGAACAGCCTGAACGGCTTGCTCATGGTCCTGATTCAATAATGCTGCAATGGTCGCAACAGCTTCCTCCACACCTGCCAAGGACGCATTAACTCCAAAATGATTAATTCGCAGAAGCTGACCAAAAAGTTCTCCATCCCCCGGAGCAACGATGCCGATCGGCTGATCGATATGCAACTTCTTCTCCCCGGAGATTCGAACTGTCGTAGTCAGTGTCGAATATGTTCTGTTATCTTTTTGCCAAGGCTCCAGACCCAGGGCCTGAATTCCCGCTATAGCAGATAACGCAGCCTGTTCATGACGCTTGATTACCTGCTCCAATCCTTCAGACTCAATAGCTGTCAAAGCCAGAATCAGTGCTCTGGCTTCCAGCGTTGGAATGTTGGGAGGAACGCGGACCGGTGCAGACCCTTCGCCGGAGGGCTTTAGGTCAAGCAAAGACAGGATGGAGTTGCGCGGTGCATGCGCATTGGATTCGAGAAATTCCCATCCACGCGGTGAAATGCTTACTGCGCTGATGCCGTTAGGCCCGGCCAGAGCTTTTTGTGCACCCACTGCTACAAAATCAATGCCCCAGTCATCGACCAGCAGAGGCTCTCCCCCAATTGCTGAGACAGAGTCGCTCACTGTAATCAGGTTATGGGCACGCGCAATCTTTATAATTTCTTCTGTTGGATTCGACCCACCCGTAACCACTTCTGCTTGAACAAAGGATAGTGCGGACGGTTGATGCTTTTCAATCGCGGCAGCGACCTTCTCCACAGGTACAACTTCATCAAAAGGAACTTTGACTTCAATAACTGTTGCCCCTCCGCGTTCAAGCCACTGACCAAACAAACTGCCATATGGCCCTGTTACGACATTGACAATTGTACGACCCGGCGCAGATATTCCAGCTGCCACGGCCTCTATACCCAAGATAGCCTCTCCCGGAATGATCACCGGAGGATACTTTGTATTCAAAAGCCTGGAGAGCAATTGTGTAAGTGTATCGTACTCTGACAAGGTAAGGGGGATGTTTCCTTTATATTGTTGGCTCATATAAACCTCCTAAAGAACTTGATTTCGGCATCTTTGGAACTGCGGACAACAGCTCTCGGCTGTATGCCGTTTCAGGTCGTGTGAAGAATTGATCTTTGGGACTAATCTCCACCAGCTGACCCTGCCGCATGACTGCTACCGTATCGCTAATGGCATGGATAACTCCAAGATCATGAGAAATGAACAGTAGCGTAAGATTAAGTTCCCTCTTAAGTGAATTGAACAGATCGAGCACACTCCGCTGCACGGAAACATCAAGTGCACTTGTCGGCTCATCCGCAATCAGCAGACTCGGCTCTACGCTTAAAGCGCGTGCAATGGCGATACGTTGGCGCTGACCGCCGGAGAATTCATGCGGATACTTGTCCAGTGCCCTGCTTTCCAGCTGGACACGGGCCAGAAGCTCTCTCGATCTTTTCTCCACCTGTGAACGGTCTACAATGCGATGAAACAACAGCGCTTCAGCAAGAATCTGCCGAATGGAATGTTTGGGATTCAGTGAAGCATCCGGATTTTGGAAGATCATCTGTATGCTTTTATACTGCTCACGACTTCTCTTCTTCTTTAATTGCTGATCCCCCAGCAAAATCTGCCCCTCATCCGGCGTGATCAAACCGACAATGACTCGCGCAAGGGTAGATTTACCCGAACCGGACTCACCAACAAGACCAAGCGTGGTATGCCTCTGAAGATTTAGCGTGATATTGTCCAGCGCAGTAAAGTCACCATATTGAACCGTGACATTCCGGACTTGCAAAGAAAGTTCCATTGTTATTCGCTCCCTTCAAGCTTCGGTAAAGGAAGCACCGAGTTAATAAGCATCTGGGTGTAAGGATCTTGCGGGTTTTGCAGTACGCTAAGCGAATCTCCGTGCTCCACAATCTGCCCCTGCTTCATCACGCACAGCTTCGAGCACAGCGTCGCTGCAATCGCCAAATTATGTGTTACAAAGACCATGGCGAATCCCAGTTCATGCTGCAAACGTTGGATCGTCTCCATAATTTGACGCTGCACAGTAACGTCCAAAGCCGTTGTTGGCTCATCACAGAGCAGAATGCCTGGCTTGCACGCCAGGGCCAGTGCAATGACTACCCGCTGACACTGCCCACCTGACAGCTGGCTAGGGTATCGGTCCTCACGCTTCAACGAGTCGGGAAGCCCCAACAGTTCAAGTAATTCCAGCGCTGCTACCCTGGAGGCCTTCCTGCTTAACTTTTGCCTGTAATAAACAACTTCCGCCAGCTGTTTAACAACGGGGCAGAGCGGATCGAGCGCACCTCTCGGGTCTTGAAACACCATCGCGCTGTTCACGTCACTTCGAATGGTTCCACCCGTCTGCTCTACACCGCTTGGCAACAGTCCCAGAATGGAACGAAGAGTTAGTGATTTACCGGAGCCGGATTCACCTACTAATCCCAAGCTCTCCCCTCGCCCAAGCGAGAAATGTACATCTTGAACTAATTTTTGATTTGACTTGGTTGAAAGAGATAGCGCCTTGACTTCAAGAATCGGTTCAGTGGACATTATTTTTTCCTCCATACATCGGCCAATCCATCACCGACAAGCGACAAAGCAATTCCCGTGTAAACGACTGCAAATCCCGGAACTGCCGAGAGCCACCAGGCTGTCGTGATAAAGGATTGTCCATCCGAGATCATCGTGCCCCAATCTGGGGTCGGTGGTGCGATGCCAATGCCCAGGTATCCAAGCGTAACAATCGCCACCAGCAGCCCAACCATATCCGTCATGAGGACAACGATCGCCTGAGGCAATACATTGGGCAGGAGATGACGAAGGATAATCCGTATTCCCGGCAAACCCAACGTCTGTGCGGATGCGATCCATTCCTGCTTGCGGTAGGATGCACTCAGCCCTCTGACGACACGGGCAAAGACAATCCAGCCAACGAGCATAAACGTAATATAAATCCCCCTCTCACCTGCTCCGCTGGCAAAAGCCACGATAATGACAATGAGATAAAAAGGGAAAGCGATAAGGGTATCGGTAACTAACGATATGATCTTATCAATCCATTTTCCGTAATACCCTGCGAGCATCCCCAGAAATACGCCCATGCAAAAGGGTACAATTTCCGCCAGCACCATAATGCTCAAGTCGGTTCGCGCGGCATAAATCAGTCTAGTGAACAAATCACGTCCCAGTTGGTCTGTGCCCAACCAATGTTCAGCAGACGGCGGTTGCAAAAAGGCACTCAAATTTTGCTCCGAAGGGTCATAAGGACTCACCCACGGTATGATCACAGCCAAGATGATCAGCACAGCAAACATCACACTTCCCACAAGCAGGCTAGGAGTTTTCAATATGCGATTCAAGAGACTGGTGTTTTGGCTGTCTTCATATAACTGAGGTTCAATTCGTATCGTTTTCATGGTCTTCCTTTCGTTCTGGGATCTAGCCACCTGGACAGAAGCTCTATCAGGAGACTGATGATCACGACAGATACAGCACAGTAAAGGGCTATGCCTTGAATGACCGGGAAATCCCGTTTGGAAATGGAACTAAACAAAAGACTGCCAATTCCTTTGATACCAAATACCTGTTCAACGACCAATGTGCCGCCAATGAGATAAGAGATATTAACGCCAAGAAGGATCAGCGTCGGAAGTGCCGCATTGCGCAGGACATGTTTGAATAGAATGACCCGGCTAGGTAATCTCGCAGCCTTCAATGTAACTACAAAATCAGATTCCAGTACTTCAAGCATCTGGGCTCTTAATGAACGAACCAATGTTGGAATCTGTGAAAAAGCTACGGTAATGGCGGGAAGTGTCAAACTGTATAAGGTGCCCCACCACCCTTCGCCGACTCCACCAACGGGAAACCAGTGAAGATGAACACTCAGCAGCAGAATCAAAAGGATGCCAACCCAGAAGATTGGCATACCTAGCGTTACCGTAGGAAAAATACGTATCAAATGGTCCAGCAGCTTATCCTTGTGTGTAGCGGCCAGTGTAGCAAGCACGAGAGCAATGACAATTGCCAATGCACATGCCATGGCAATGAGCAGCAAGGTAACGGGTGCACGATCAGCAATCAGTTCTCTAGTGGAGGTTCCGTTAATAATGGAGTTGCCGGTATCCCCCTGAGTGAACAGTGTCTTCACAAACCGTATGAATTGTTCCCCCAGCGGCAGATCCAGCCCGAGAGCATGGTGCATGCTCTCAACGGCCTCTGGGGTGCTGTACTCGCCAAGAATCATTTTGGCAGGATCTCCTGGTACCATTCTGATGAGAAAAAAGACTGCTGTCATCACACAAAGGATCACTGCCAACGCTCTTCCCACAGTACTGATCAACCAGAACTTCTTCATTTCTGAATACGAACGTCTTCAAAACGCACACTGCCGTTAGGCAAAACAACAATGCCATCTACTGAAGAACGAACACCAATCAGAATATCCGGATAATAAAGCGGAATGTAAGGCACTTCATCGGCAAGCGTTTGAAGCAGTTTGGAGTATATTTCGGCACGGCCATCGCCGTCCGGTGTTTGTTGGCCTTTATACAAAAGCTTGGTTACTTCATCATTGGTGTAATGCGTCCAGTAAGATTTGCTGAAACCATCAGGGTCGGTCTGGAACGCAATGATTGAGTTCGCTTCCGGAGAATCGGCTTGCCCACTGTTCAGCATCGCTGCGAAATCATAAGCAAAGAATCGTTCACGGAAGGTAGCGAGTTCAATCGATTCAATCTCGATGTTAATGCCAATTTGTTTCCCCGCTGCCTGAATGATTTGCGCTTCTTGCGCTCTGGTGCTGTTGCCTGAAGCTACAAGCAGTTTTGTAGTAAATCCATCAGGGAAGGCCGATTTGGCAAGTTCCGCTTTGGCTGCATTTACATCAAAATTCAGCGCCTTGAGTGTATCATTCGAATTGTAAGGAATCGTTGTCGGCAGCAATGAATTAGCGGTCTGTGCATAACCAAAGGTAAGCGCCTTAGTCAGACCGTCACGATCAAGTGCCAGAGCCAATGCCCGACGAACATGCACATCCGAAAAATGCTTATCCAGCGTGTTAAAGAACAATTGCTCTGTCACCCAGCTGCCGTTGGTTACAACAGTTGTATCCGCGCCATTTTTGATTTCATCGGCATTTTGCAGAGCCAGCGACTCAATCGCGTCCACTTCTCCTGCTTTCAATTGATTGATTGCTTGGCTGTCATCTTCTATCAGCTTGTAAACAAGCTTATCAACCGATGGCTTTCCTTCTTGCCAGTAGTGAGTGTTCTTCGTAAAGGTCACATCGCCTGCAGGGTCCCACTGCTCAACTACAAACGGTCCTGTACCTACCGGTTTCTTGAAAAATTCTTCCTCGGTAACTCCGCCAAAATTGTTAGGAATAATACCGTTCGAGAAGTTGGACAGCTCGGAAATAAACGGCGTATACGGCTCTTTAAGTGTAATTACAAGTGTGTGGCTATCTTTGGCTTTGATCGTATCCACCTTCGCGGATATTGCAAGCGGGCCACCAACCTTCAAATGCCGCTCCAGCGAGAATACGGCATCATCTGCCGTAACATCTGTGCCATTAGAGAACTTCAAGCCATCACGCAACACAAACGTATACGTCAGACCGTCATCACTGATGTTATGCGATTTGGCAAGCCAATCCACAATCTCGCCTTTGCTATCAAAAGCAACCAGAGATTCAAATACTTTATCAATGGCGAAAGCGTTGTTCGATGTAATCTGATTATGCAAATCAAACGAGGTTACGGAAGCCGGCCGACCATATACAAAAGTCCCCCCCGTTGCAGTCTCGTCCGTCTTTGAATTTTCATCCGTACCTTGGTTCGTCCCAGGCTGGGCTGCTGCATTGGGAGCAGGATCATTGGACGATCCGGAGCAACCGCTAACGATTACCAATAATAGAACGGCTAACGCTCCTACCCATAATGACTTTCTCGTTGATGATTTAAACTGTGACATGACTGACTCTCCCCTTCCAATAAAGCTTATGTGTTTAGTATGGATTGATTATGGATTAAAGCACCCCCTCTGTCAAACAAAAAATAATGACCATTACGAGATAAAACTATTTTATCCAATGAAGGAAATGAATCCGTATTCATAAGGCTCAGAAGCACTTGACACACCAAAAAAGCCAGAATATATTCTGGCTCTCTTTGTTCTTAACTTTATATGATTTTGCGGAATAGCTCCATCACTTCATCCCTGGAAGGTTGATACGGATTACCCGGTGCACAGGCATCTTTCATGGCATTATCCGCCAGCAATTCAACATCAGGGTCTTTCACACCCAATTCAGACAGTCTCTCAGGAATGCCAACCTCCTTGGAAAGCTGACGAATGGCTTCAATCACATACTCCGAGCACTCCTCATCTCGTTTGCCTTTTACATCCATACCGATTGCTTTGGCTATATGACGGAATTTACCTGGCACATGCTTTGCATTCAATTCTTCTACATAAGGGAGCAACATCGCGTTACATACCCCATGCGGCAGATCATAGACTCCACCAAGTTGATGGGCCATCGCATGAACATAACCCAAGCCTGCATTGTTAAAAGCAATCCCGCCAAGAAAACACGCATACGTCATATGCTCTCTTGCTTCCAGATCACTGCCGTCCCTGACGGCTCTGGGTAAATATTCAAAGATCAGCTCAACGGCAGCCGCTGCTGTAGCGCTCGTTACCGTAAACCCACCAGGCGTGACCATGGCTTCCACCGCATGGGTTAATGCATCCATGCCCGTGGCCGCAGTAAGACTGGCCGGCTTGCTCAGCATCAGTTCCGGGTCATTCACTGATAGGTCGACGAGACTGTTTCGATCCACCATCACCATTTTCACCTTGCGTTCCTCATCTGTAATCACGTAGTTCATGGTCACCTCACTGGACGTGCCAGCTGTTGTGTTAATTGCAACAAGCGGCACGGACTTGTGTTTCGATTGATGCAAACCTTCATAATCACGGATATGCCCACCGTTAGTTGCTACAATACCAATCCCTTTGGCAGCATCCTGAGGTGAACCTCCGCCTATCGATATAATGGCGTCACAGCCATGATCCATAAATACGTGAAGTCCGTCATGTACATTCTGACAGGTTGGATTAGGCTGAACCTCATCATATACCACATAGTCTAACCCTGATTTTCTTAGTATAGACAGCACTTGTTCAGCAACGCCGGAAGAAATCAATCGACGATCACTTACGACGAGCGCTTTGCGAATACCCATTTTCTCAATCATTTTTCCTGCTTCGTGTAAACATCCTCTACCCATCAAGTTCACGGGCGGAACATAATAAGCGTGTGTTGCCATCTGAACCAGCCTCCTGTTACCCCTGATTTACTATCTTTATTGTAACTGAATCCGTTTTCAGATATAGTGAAATAAATCACAACCAAGTTGATAAATGTTTCTTTTGCACGGAATTATCCAAGAATTATTCAATGATTATGTCTGTTCTTCATTAACTGGCTTATCTGTGCGTGTATTAAAAAGAGCTTGTTAATCTTGGATTCACAGGTTTCGCCTCTCGAATTAAAAAACAGGGGCCGCCCCTGGTCATTTTCATGACTTTAGGACAGCCCCTGCAGATGATGTTCAGCAATCCAGAAGCTCCTGGATCGGCATGTAATAGACGGGATAGGCTCTACCTTGTTCAAAACCAAGCTTACTCGCAATCGTAATGGAATCATGACGGAAATCCTCTGTCGTCCAGTGTGGAACGCATTTCCGTTCCAGAACGGATTGCACATAAGCGCTTGCCAGGGCCGTAGCCAGACCTTTGCCACGGTGTATCGGATCGTAGGTGTTGATGCCTGTTTCATGGTGAATGCCACTGACAAACACTGAGATACATGTACCTACAACCTTCCCTTGATGCACCGTGCATGTTCCAACTCCGTATTGAAAAAAGTCCTCCACCGAATGCCAGAATTTCAAAATTTCCTGCTCAATGATACAGCTTTTGTCCTCCAGCATTGCAGCTCGATCGATAACTTGAAGCTCATATCCACGAGGGACGAACAAGGAGCTGGAACTGCGTTCCAGCCACTGTCCATACTTCGTAAGATTGAATTGAAAAGGAACTCGTAATCCTTCTCGCAAACGTCCGTTGAATATGTGATCCAGGACTGGAGACCAATCCGAGCCGGGCTCTGGGTAAACTTCAAGATTCAGCATGTCTTCGCCAGCATCTAACGCTTCAGGCAATAGCTCCTGAACAAGTACCTCCCTGATAAGGCTATTGAAATGTTCATTATCCGATCTTCCGATTAGGTAAAACATTTCGTTTTTGGCCCAAATCAGGGCGCTTTTCGGAGCATGAAGCTGGTCTGCATAGACACGCCCGCATTGAAGTCCTGCAAGTACTCCACCCATAACCACATGCCCGTTTGTACCCGAGATGAAGGGCGTCAATTGCTTCCTTTGGGACGGTTGATCCAGTAAAACCAACATGGTATAACCTCGCATTCTTTGTATAGGGTGGGTGAAAAAAACATTCAAATCCGCCCTGCCTCAGAATGCTGTAACGTCAGGTGTATTCCTCGTTCCCTTTCACCTCTTCGACCTTTATTTTTATTTTTCGCTTACAGTGCTTTATCGTCTACTGCATCCAACCATGCTTCGATATCTCCGATGACAGAGGATACGCAGCCGTCTTCAAACGGAGAATTCAGACCTGCCAGTTCTACCAATCCTGTGAAGGACAGGCTTCCTCCGGCTTTACACAATGTCAGGTAGTCAGCCCATGCAGACTTCATATCCTGATTACTGCGTTTCCAGAACTGGAATGCACAGATTTGTGCCAGGGTGTAGTCGATGTAATAGAACGGCGACGAGAAGATATGACCCTGTTTGTGCCAGAATCCGCCTTGTTCCAAATAAGCGTTATCCTTGTAATTGATGTGCGGCAGGTAAGTCTTCTCAATATTGCGCCAAGCCTGCTTACGCTCCGCTGGTGTTGCATCCGGGTTTGCATAAACAAAATGCTGGAATTCATCGACTGCTACGCCGTAAGGAATGAAGAGCAGTCCGGAAGACAGGTGATCAAACTTGTATTTGTCCGTATCTTCCTTGAAGAACAATTCCATCCACGGCCAAGTGAAGAATTCCATGCTCATGGAATGGATCTCTGCGGATTCATAGGTCGGCCAGTTGTACTCAGGTACTTCGAAGTGACGGCTCTCATAGACCTGGAACGCGTGACCCGCTTCGTGTGTCAACACGTCGATATCGCCTGATGTACCGTTAAAGTTGGAGAAAATAAACGGCACTTTGTAATCATTCAGGAAGGTGCAATAGCCCCCACCCTGCTTGCCTTTTTTGCTCACCAGATCCATCAGTTCATTGTCGGTCATCATCTGGAAAAACGTATCCGTTTCTGGTGACAATTCAGCGTACATCTTCTTACCATTGTCAATGATCCAGTCCGCATCCCCTTTAGGTGTCGGGTTCCCCGTCTTAAAGCTGAAACCCTGATCGTAAAAATAGAGGGTATCCACATCAATCCGGCTGCGCTGACGCTCTCTGAGCTTCGTCGCTACAGGCACGATATAATCACGGACTTGTGCTCTGAAATTGGACACCATCTCCGCGTTGTAATCCGTGCGGTTCATACGGTCATAGCCGAGTTCCACATACGATGGGTATCCGAGCTTCTTCGCGATCTGTGTACGCACTTTCACCAATTCGTCGTAAATGCGATCGAATTCAGCCTCATGTTCAGCCATGAACGTATATCTTGCTTCCGATGCGCGTTCTCGCATGGAGCGATCTGTGGACAACTCAAAAGGATGCAGCTGCGGCAATGTGCGTTCTTCACCTTCAAACGGGATTTTGGCCGAAGCAATCAGCTGATTGTATTCCGTAGAAAGTTTGTTCTCTTTCTGAAGGTCCTCGATAATTTCCGGGCTGAATGTTTTCAGAGACTGATCCGCCAGCTGGAACAGCTGTGAGCCCCATTTTTGTTCCAGTTCAGCACGGAATTTGGAATTTACCAATGCTCGATAATAATCGGTGATGTATTCTTGAATGATCGGAGAGCTTTCATCCAGAAATTCATTTTCTTCTTTGTAAAATGTATCATTGGTATCAATCGAATGACGGATGTAGACCAATTGTGCCTGAGTCTCAAAGTCACTGCGCAAAGCGTTAATCTTGTCCATATATCCACTCTGCTCTTCAACCGTAGTTGCGGCTTCAAAACCACTCAGAAGCTCACGGAATGACGTTTTGATTTGTTCCAGATCGGGACGTGTATACGTATACTCACTAAATTTCATTTATGTACACCCTTTCCTGTTAGGCATATTTCGGGATTCCCCGAGTTGAACTAAACCCTATTATACAAAAGAGCAGCCTAAAAATCCCAACTTTACGAAAAATATTTGTCCATCGGTCAAATGGAGCTACATCACTCGTTACATATGTTACGGATGAATGTTAGATACAATACACAAGTAGAAGATGCTGCATCAGCAGGAAATGGGTTTTCCTCCAAGCAGCATCTCATTAAATCATGAAAAGGCGTGATAAACAGACCGTTACTGAACGTTCACGTACCAATTAGAGTAATTGATCTGGCCGCTGCCTTTCGTAATTTCGGTTCCATATTCAACACTGCTGACATATTTGCTGTTGGTAAAATAACTTTTGGAGATGAGGTAATCAGTGAAGTTTTTGACATTGATGCTATAGTTGTTAGGGGATTTTGACTTTTTCAGGAACGAGTATACCCACCACTGATGCACTCCGTTGTCGGTAATCTCACCGCGATACAGATCATAGGTTTGTCCACCAATGGACACATCCGAGAACACTTTGGAACCAATAGGCCCTACACCGGAAGTCCAATCGTTCCAGATCATAATCTCCTCGGTGGGTGTGCTTGACCAGGTCGCATTGCCGATGTCGTGCAGCCAGATATCATACGCATTATTATACTCCCCAGTGGTGTTGGACGCCTTAGAATAACTTACTCCGGTATTGATACTTTTGTTCGCAGACAATCTCGTTGGCAGCCCACTGCCTGGTGTGTAGCCCTCTGTCCAGTGCCAGCCGCTGACTAGTGAAGGATAAGCTTTGACCCCACCCACAGTCGTTGGCCAGTTCCAAACGTAACCCAGATCAGTATTGCTGTTCACATACACGGACTGGGACCAGCCACTGACACTTGAGCTTCCCCAGCTATTGTTGAATATATAATACTTGTTGTTGCTGAAATTAAGTTTGGCGTACGCTGTGGAATCCGATGCTGCGCTGGCTGTAATTGGAACGGCCGCAATCAGTAATGACATAACCAGCAGCATCCATGCTTTCTTGCCTGATCTTTTCTTCATCTTCAAACCCATAATGTTAGCCTCCCATAAATTTTAATGTAAACGCTTACAGATTTAAGTGTAAAACATTTCCATATACAAGCATACCACTTAAATCCAACATTATTTCATGCTATATTTAGACTTTTTGGCATTATATACAAATAAGCCCGCCTCGCATCCATTGCGAAGCCAGCTTATAGGCTTGTCTTTTGACATTTTTCTTAATACTCTCTAGTGTTGATCGTTGTCCATAATCTTGTAGAACCAGCCCATTCCGACCATTCCCACAACCATAATGATTGCCATAATAATGATATATGTCATGAATGTAACCCCCCTGCTCCGTATTTCTTCACACTACTACCAGTTTACACGGTGAAACCCATTTTGAATTGACTGAACATTGACAAAAATACGAAATCTTCATTTTCACTCAACATATTGTGTCCTTTTTCATTGTAATTCCAACCGTCATCTTACTAATTCGATTATTCCACATCCACCGTATCTGCATCCAAATATTCAAAACACAGATTCACAGTTCGCAAAAGTTTCATCCGCCATACATACGGTGTATACTATAAATCTATGAATTGGAATTGGATTACACGCAGAAAGGTTTGAACTGAATGTCGACTCGCACAACCTATTTTCGTCAGCTATTATTCGCTTTTTCACTAACTCTTATGCTGTTTTTACTATCCGCCTGTGCTGATGGTGAAGCTCATGTCACGGTTAATATGGACGGTTCATCCGATCTGGATCTGAATCTCAGCGTAACCGACTCAGCCTTGGGAATGATGGGACAAGAGAATCTCATGACAATGCTCGCAAATACGTTGAAACAGAATAATTTCCAGGCCGAAGTTTCAGACCAGGGAGATCGGACACAACTCAAAGCGACAACCCATTATGAGAAAAGTAATACCGTCTCTACCTTCAGCATGTCGGATCTGCCTGATGGAATCAAGGTGGAGCAATCCACTACACCTGGCTTTTTCACTTCCAAATTGCATATTGCTGCTGAAGCAGACCTGTTGCAGACTATACCTGATGGAGAAGTCAAAGACCAAATCAGCAAGGTCCCCGGATTTCTCAAAAACTTGCTGTTGAAAGATGTCAATTTTGATTTCAAGCTGACACTGCCAATCAAGGTGCAGGATTCCAATGCAGATCTGGTCGAAGATCATGGAAAAACCCTTATTTGGCACGTCTCCCCACTGAATACGAATAAACTGGATTTAACCGTACAGGTCCCGAATATTCGGAACATCATAATTACGGGGGGCATTGCCTTGGTGCTGATCATTGCATTACTTATCTGGTTTATGGTCCGTCGCAGACGAACCCGTCAGGGTAGAAATGTATAACTAACCTCAGCTCAAGAAGTTTGGATGAGATGACTACGATTTCATTTCCGACTTGCCAAACGGTGTTATGGATAGTAGAATACATCCGTACTGTGTGAACGGTTAACTTAACTATGGAAAAGCTAAAGAGGTGACAGGTTTCATGAATATCCGGGAATGCCCTTTGCCTGGTATCGGAGTAAAGTACCAGTTTGATACAAAAAGCGGTAATAAGTTGGTCATAATTGTCCACGAAGATGGACGCCGTGAATTATTCTCGGTGGACCCCAATGACAATGAAGAACTTACCTTAATTGCAGAACTGGAAGATGACGAGTGCGTAACCCTTTCGGGGTTAATTGGAGGATGGTCCTGATATCTGTCAGGGCAGTACCGACGATATGCAAAATAACCTGCTCCCTCAATTAGGGGCAGGTTATTTTCTTATCTCTATATTCCTAGTGCAAAAGACCATCAGCGCTCTTGCTGGGACCGAATATACGGAACCCATGTGTTTAGCACACGACTTATTTCCGTAGAGCTGAACGGCTTGCTGATAAAGTCCTGCATGCCGCATTTTAGACAGGCTTCCCGGTCGTTCGCTCCTGCAAATGCTGTGATGGCTGCAATGACGGGAGTTTCAGGATGGCTTTGCCTAATTCGACAGGTCGCTTCAATCCCATCCATAACAGGCATTTGGATATCCATAAAGAGAAGGTCGTATGTTTCCCTTTCCAATGCTTTCACCGCTTCAGCACCGTTCTCCACAATATCACATACACCGCCGAGCTTACGAAGCATTTCCTCCAGCAAATGACTGTTCAATGACTGGTCCTCAGCTATAAGAATTTTGATCCCCGCTGCAAGACTTGTACGATCCAGCCTCAGGTCGTGATCAGCCACCTCTTCAATCCGATCCGTGGACTCGTCTTGCCAACGTTCAAGTAACAGGGTGAATTGGAAATTCGCTCCCTCCCCTGTCTCACTCTGTACACCAATGGCGCCTCCCATGAGTTCCACAAGCTTCTTGCTGATAGCCAGCCCCAGACCTGTACCTCCATATTTCCGATTAATAGCCGGATCGAGCTGCGAGAAGGACTGGAAAAGTTGATGCTGCTTGTTGAACGGAATGCCAATGCCCGTATCTTTGACCGAAACTAACAAGATAAGGTGATTCTCATTGTAAAATTCCGCCGGCTTAACGTTCACATGAACCTGAATGCTTCCCTTCTCCGTGAATTTGACGGCATTGCCTACCAGATTTATTAGAATCTGACGAATCCGTGTTTCATCGCCTCTTACGCGTTCGGGAATCTGATCTGACATTTCACAGTATAGTTCAATATTCTTTTCGGAAGCTCTAAGCGCAAATAGTTCCATAACCCCGCCAAGAACGGCCTTGAGATCCACTGGCTGTCGTTCGAGATCCATTTTGCCTGCTTCAATCTTGCTGAAATCCAAAATTTCATTCAAAATATGCAGCAGTGATTCACCACTGTCGATGATGATATCAGCGAAGCCGTTCTGCTCCTCATCCAGTTCAGTTTCTTTTAGAAGGTGAGCCATGCCCATGATTCCATTCAGAGGTGTACGAAGCTCATGACTCATAATTGCCAGGAACTCGGATTTGGCTCGATCCGCATGTTCTGCCACTTCTTTGGCACGAATGATTTCCTTCACCGATGTCATATCGCGGAAAACCAGAACTGCCCCACGATTGTCCCCCTGCTCCATAATCGGTTTTAATTGAAACTCCGCCAAGAAGCTGGAGCCATCCTGCTTCCAAAATACAGACTCAGATCGCGGCAGGCTTCGCCCTTCACGTACAGCTTGAAGAATTGGAGTGCCATTGGATGGATAAGGGATACCCTCACTTTGCATTTGTAACATAATCTCTTCAAGCGGCTTGCCATTCATCTCAGACGGACAGAAATCCATCATCTCTGTTGCAATCGGGTTGGCAAATATCAGATTTCCTTTCTGATCCAGGCCAATGACACCCTCAGACATGGCATTGAGAATCAACGCCCTTTCATAACTGAGATTTTCAATTTCCTCTACATACCTTTTGGACTCCGTAATATCGCTGGTTATTCCATAGACGCCTACGACCCGATCCTCGAGCAAAATCGGAACATTAATCACACTCGTTTCAATACGCTGTCCGTTCTTGTGAATCAGTCCTACCTCATAGCTCTGTGCAGTTCCTTTTACGGTCTGTTCAAAATGATACCTTGTCTTATCCAGGTCCACCGGATCAATAAGATGATCAAACGGCCCGCTAAGCAGTTCCTCCTTGGTGTGGCCAGTCAACTGCTCCTGACCTGCATTGGCCTTCAACAGGTTTCCTTCCAGATCCAATGAAGCAACTCCAAGTGGATTACTGTCGAACAATGATTGGTATTCTTGAAGACTTAACTGCTGTTGCATACTTGCTGTAATATCACGGGTCACCGCGATCATTTCCTGCAAATTCCCCTGTTTGTCATATAGATAATGAGTGATGGTATCTGCCCATACAACAGAACCATCTTTATGCAGGAGCCGATAGCTCATTCGATCAGGAGCAAGGCCCTGAATTTGACCCGCCACGTAAGCTTCGACAAGAGGTATATCGCTGGGGTGAATGCAGAACATTCCAGATTGACCAACGACTTCTTCAGGATCATATCCCAACATGCTTTGGCTGGCTGGAGATACGTACTTGAACGTCCGTTCCGGATCGGCATGGTGAATGGCAATCAGGTCAAGCGAGGATTCAACCAGCAATCTTGAGATTCGACTGCTCTCCTCCAACTGCTTGCGTTGTATAATGAGTCGACTCTCTGCATCCTTCTGCTTCGAAATATCCGCTGTCTGCACAAGCAAATAAAGCGGCTCGCCGCTCGTTTCATCCCTAACGATGCAGGCTCTTACCGTGGCCCACAGAAGAGAATCATCCTTGCGCTTAAGCCGTAACTCTGTTTCATACATCAGACTTATTCCATTGGTCATATCCCAGAAATGGGACCTAAACTCCTCCATCTCTAAGTCTTCCTCATGGATCATATGTACAATCGGAGAGTCAATCAATTCATCTTCACTGCACCCCAGCATTTCACAAAATGCCGGATTAAGCTGAAGCCAACGTCCATTCACATGCGAAGCAACAGCAATGCCGATCGGTGCATGTGTGTATAACTGCCCGAACAGAGAGCGATTCTCTGCAATTGGATTCGACACCACATATCCTCCTTTATGGGGAATCTGAATATATTCCGTATGAACAGATCGACCTGAACATAACTTCATCTATAAGAGTAGTACCCCAAATGTCATGATTTATAAACGAGATCAACAAAAATCCAGGCAATTATCGACAATCTTATCGTGTGTTCAAGCTGTCTGTACTTGGTAGACATACAAAACCATATAAGTGGCGTCATATACTACAGAATACGCGTGCATATCCGTTTGTACAAGGCTGAACATCCAAATGATACTGGAGGTTATGATTATGATCATTGTTGCGAATCAACCGATTGAGCTGGTGCGTTCGGATTGGTCTGCTTTTGCATGGCATTGGTTACAACAACTACAGAACAGTCCAACCGTATACACATATCAATCCATGGATCATCTCCACTTTGAATGGACGTTGCGCGAGTCTCTGGTGGATGCAGCGGAAGCGCTCGATCGAAGTGGGGTCAGCTTTGCCTCGTTTGAGAAATCCAGATGTAACCCTGCCTATTGGAACCGAAATGCTGAAGGTGGCTTTGAGTTAAGATCTGAGGTAACGCCTGCTGAAGGAATCCGGGACATTTGGAAGAATGGTCATTTGTATGCTTTTGAATGTGCAACAGCGACTGTCATTGTCCTTTATGGCGGTGTATTGAACAGTATTCGGGAAGATGATTTCAATTCATTATTCCGCGACCTGCTGCTCTACGATTGGCACTATGACAGCGATCTGCGATTAACGGAGAAGAACGGCAGCGACTCAGCGCTTCCTGGAGATGTATTGTACTTCAAAAATCCGGACGTTTCCCCTGAAACACCAGAGTGGCAGGGGGAGAATACCGTTATGCTGCGTGAAGACTTATATTATGGTCATGGAATCGGAATTGCAAGCGGGGAAGAAATCATTCGTTCACTGAATCAAAATCGCATTCCTGGAAGTACAGTGTCAGCCTATTTAATGGATACGGTTATTTATCCTGACTTTCTATATCTATCCCGCTACGCTAAAAACAGTAACGCGAATTCACAGACAGCCTCATCTACCCCGGTCCTGCCAGGACAGTTGTACGTACGCATTGGCAGTAGCCGTTATTTGCGAACCTAAACCGGCTTGAAGCGTAATTCATTAGGTGTTAAAGTGCTGTAACAATATTACATGCTGAAAACCCCGTGAAGCAACAGCACAACTGTTGCTTCACGGGGTTTTTGGAGCATTTGAGATAAGCCAGCCTAATAACAACCGGATTGTCCCACCGTTCCTTGTTATTTAGCTGAATTCGTTCATCGTTATTATTCGATGGGGTCTAACTGTACAACGACCTGCTTGCCACTTACCTGAATACCCGTCGTTTTACTGCCATACTCAGCCAGAGATTTGCACAGCTGTTCTGCCCATTCTTTACCTGCTGTCCCTTCCTTGGCTCCATGCACCTGGATGACGAGCTTCACTGAATCACCCTTCGTCAAGATACGCTCTGCCTGAGATTGCTTGGTCTCCCGGTCGTGGTCTTCCATCTGCAGATTCAGTCGGATCTCCTTCACTTTACGTTTATCCGGTGTTTTCGCAGCTTTCTTCTTCTCTTGCTGCTTTTCCTGTTTTGCTGCTCCAGCGCCCATCAGTTTGCAAGGCGGCGGGCTGGTCATTAGAGACATACAGATCAGATCGACCTTGTGCTGCTTCGCAAGTGCAAGTGCGTCTCGCGTAGACATGATGCCGAGATCTTCACCGTTCAGGCCGGTCAACTGGACTTCAGTCGCTTTAATCTTTTCATTTTTGATCATGGTACATCCTCCTCTACAACAAAAGCCTGTCCTGACCTATGACAGATCAAGAGCAGGCTTGGATGTTGTAACTGAATATTCATCGTATATCTGAACGTAATGGTTATACGTCGGTTTTGTGCATCTTACAACGAGTTGAACGCTTCGGTCAGAACTGGAACAATTTGCGATTTGCGGGATACTACGCCTTTGAGCAGCGCTCTGCTATCCGACAATGTTACATTGTACGCTTTTTCTACAGCTTTGGTGGAAGCACCATAAGCCAATGCAACGGAATCGTTGTTCAGGATGTCGGTTACGACAAATACAAACAGGTCAAGACCTTTGCTGGAAATAATGGCTTCAATCGCTGCTTCAAGCTCAGGTTGCTTCACAAGCACATCATTCACGTCAACCGCGTTCACTTGTGCAATCTCCACTTTTGCTTGACCCATAGCGAATTCTTTTGCATCCAGGGAGATCAGTTCAGCAATCGTTTTCTGGCTCAGGTCTGCGCCCGCTTTCAGCATATCCAGACCATAGCTGTCTGCATCTACACCAGCAATGGCAGCCAGTTCACGTGCTGCTGCTACATCCTGCTCTGTGCATGTTGGAGATTTGAACAACAGGGAGTCGGAAATAATCGCGGACAGCATCAGACCAGCAATCGGTGCGCTGATTTCCACGCCGTTTTCTTTGTACAATTTATTCAAAATGGTTGCTGTACAACCTACAGGTTCTGCACGGAAATACAAAGGTTGGCTTGTCTCAAAGTTCGCGATCCGGTGATGGTCGATAACTTCAACAACCGTCACGTCCTCAATATCGCTGACACTTTGCTGACGCTCGTTGTGGTCAACCAGGATGACCTTATTCACTTCGTTAGCTGCTGTTTTGATCAGACGTGGCGCTGCCACTTTGAATTGGTCCAGTGCAAATTGAGTTTCGCCATTTACTTCACCGAGACGAACAGCTTCAACGTCCTGACCCAATTTTGTTTTCAAGTCTGCATAGGCAATGGCCGAGCAGATCGTATCCGTATCGGGATTTTTGTGACCGAAGATTAATGCTTTTTCCATATTAATAGCCCTCCGTCAATTCTGATTTAGATGAATAAAATGTAATATTTCAATCATACCCTTACTGATTATAGCGTTAATAAGGCTTAATTCCAATCCCTTTACAGCGAATTAATTACAAAATCATGTCAGGGTCTTGTCTTTATACTCCGTAAACGAATGCACAACTCTGCCGTTCCACCAGCTTCGATCCATTGTCGGTATGTATACCAATCCACTTTCTCAAGAAAGTAAAAAGTTAGAGCTTCAACGGGATTTAATTTATACTCTTGTTTAAGGGATTTATTTGAAATTCGCCGCGTGGATTAAACCTCGGGACCCTGACGGGTCTCTCCTCTTTTCACAAAAAGAGTCTGCACACTTCCGTCTTCGCTGATCTCCAGCAAGTTCAGTCGAGCACCATAAGCACATCCGCCATCAATACCAATCTTGTCCCCCGTGGGGTCAAACCAGACACCTGGCTCGTTATGCAAATTTTTGACTGGAGTATGACCGAATACCACCGTCTCCTTGAGCGATGTTGGTCTGGAATAGAACGGCTCCCGAATCCAAATGAAGTCACGCTCTGACTGGGTCCGCCAATCCTCCACATCCGGATTAATCCCGGCATGTACAAAGATATAACCAGGAATTTCGTATACAAGGGGAAGCTGTTCCAGAAAACGAAGATGATGCTCATAGTGTGTACGGAGCCACTGTTTGGCTTCAGTATAAACATCCCAGTCCAATTGCTCATCATCCAAAGAAACCTCGGCATAGCTGGCCAGCGTCTGTAAGCCACCATTACGAATCCAATGTTTGTCATACTCCTCGACATCATGATTCAGCGCCTTGACCATCATCGCATCATGATTTCCTTTGATCGCAATAATGTTGTACTGCTCATGCATCTGCATAATCTGTTCCACGACCTCTTTGCTCTTCGGTCCGCGGTCGACATAATCACCTAACAAAATCAGCTCGTCCTGCTTCGGATCGTATGCTGCCTGCTCAAGCAGAGCATTGAATTCGTCGTAACAGCCATGAATATCACTAATGACACATCTGCGAATGTGAATCTCTCCTCTCCCTGATCACGCAAGAGTTAACCGGAACCTTGCTAAACAAGGTTCCAGCCATTTCAGAATATAATTCCCGTTCAGTACCGATTAATCCTGCTTTAAATTAAAGGCTTCCGCTATCAAGCTGAATGAACGCAAACGATCCTCGAATGAGTGAATCGCTGATGCAATAATAACTTCATCCGCTTCATAGCGTTCAGCCATTGCCGTAATTTTTCCCTTCACTTGATCCGGTGTACCCACAATGGAAAAAGAGCGGCGTTGACGGATCTGTTCCATCTCCATGGCCGTAAATGGATAGTTGTTCACCGTTTCTAGGGATGGGAATGAGTTCTGTTCCAGACCCCGGCCAAGCCGCAGGAAAAATAACTCATTGCTGCGAGCCAGTTCAGCAGCCGTTTCCTCGGTCTCTGCACAAAATGCCGACACCGCAATCATGGAATGTGGTTTGTCATTGAGGATGGAAGGCTTGAAATGTCTGCGATAATGCTTCATCGCTTCCTCCCCACCCGGCGTTCCGAAAAATTGGGCAAACGCGTATGCGGTCCCTTGTGCCGCAGCGATTCTTGCTCCTTCGGAACTGGAGCCAAGCAACCATACTTCCGGAACAGTGGTTACGGATGGTCCGGCTACTAGGGAAGCAAAACGATGATCCTCCGGCAGCTGTTCATGAAAGTATCCACCCAGATCGGCAATCTGCTGCGGGAAGAATTGCACATTCGATGACTTCCCTTCATTCAGAGCTCTACTGGCAATCGGCATACCGCCCGGTGCTCTGCCAATGCCAAGGTCGATTCGGCCGGGGTGTAGCGCTTCCAGCAAACGGAAGTTCTCGGCAACTTTATATGCACTGTAATGGGGCAGCATAACGCCGCCTGAACCTACCCGAATTCGATCTGTATGTGCTGCAACGTGTGCAATCATAACTTCCGGACTGGAAAATGACAGTGCTCCGCTGCCATGATGCTCCGACATCCAGAAGCGGGAGAATCCCAATTCATCTGCATGTTTGGCAAGCGTTACCGTCTCCTGAAGAGTATCCTGTACCGTCCGTCCTTCATTAATATGTCCATGTTCAAGTACACTAAGTTTCATCTATATTCATTCCTTTCGTCATCCTGCGTTAGTGGCTGCATCTCCCATTGTAACATTATTGATTACAGTTTCAAAGGATATCTGCTTCTCAGTTACACGTTCATTACACGTAAAGATGTACGATGAATAAACAAATAACGCCACCAGCTCGTGAGCCAGTGACGCTATAGTATTTCATACATATAAGAATTAAATTACGGTGCACGTTTGGGTAACAGCTTCACATACTCGTCAGACAGCTTCATCAAACTGAGCACGTGCTCATAATCAGAACGGTACGGCTCCAAATCCGTGACGGGTTCATACGTTTTTAACGAGTAGGCTGTTCCATCATCAAAGCCCGCACCCGGAATAAACATAATGTCATTATTCACAAATGAACCTGTCGGCAAGTAATACCGGATACCGAACGCATTATGGTCCATGTTAAGCAGATCGTGTCCAAAGGCTGTGAATTTCTCTTCCTTCAAAGAGACACCCATCAGGTTCATCACCGTTGGCAGTATATCCAATTGACCACCAGGCTGTTCTATAACTTGACCTTTCGCCTGTTTTGGCGTGTGGATCAAGAGTGGAATGTTGAAGCGGCTAACTTTACCGTCATAGGGCACGCCCAGATTGGTCTGGATCTGCTGAGTAATCTCATCGTTTGCCGGCAGTCCGAAATGGTCACCATATATAACGAGTGTTGTATTATCCCATAACCCGTTTGCCTTGAGTTCATTGATCAGTTGACCTACTGCATAATCCGTATAATTGATCGCTTGCAGGTAATCATGCAGCAGCGTATTGGTGATTGTGGCCGGGATGGTAATTCTCGCCCGGTCCGCAGGAACCGTAAACGGTGAGTGGCTGGAAGCTGTAATGAACTGAGCATAGAACGGCTGATTAGCAGCCTGATGCGCAGCCATTTTTTCCACACCTACACGATATAATTCCTCATCCGATGGTCCAAAATCATTAAACTTATCATTCTTGAAGCTAGGTTTGTCGAAGTATCGATTAAATCCAAGCGCTGGATACATTTTGTTCCGGTTCCAGAAGGTGACGTCATTGACGTGGAACGTTTCTGACTCATATCCTTCTTTACCAAGCAGTTTTGGAAGACTTGGCAGATCACGGTCACTATACCCTGCTGACATGGGTACAACACCGGTTGGATAGATGGATGTGTTCGACATGAACTCGGCATCCGACGTATTTCCCTGTCCGATCTGTTGGAAAAAATGAGAGAAATAATAGCTTTCTTTTGCCAGATCATTCAGAACGGGGGTTAATACCTGACCGTCGAGAGAAGCATTAATCGGGAAGTTTTGAAATGACTCCAGTTGGAGAACAATCAGGTTACTTCCTTTAGCCTGACCAAAATATTTGGTTTTGATAGCAGTGCCCTGACTCGATTTATCCTGATACGGATACTTGCTAACCAGTTGATTAATCTTGTCGATGGTTTCGTTAATATTGCCATTCGCAATGGCTTCAT
This sequence comes from Paenibacillus taichungensis, assembly GCF_050994985.1. Classification (NCBI taxonomy): domain Bacteria; kingdom Bacillati; phylum Bacillota; class Bacilli; order Caryophanales; family Paenibacillaceae; genus Paenibacillus; species Paenibacillus taichungensis. Next base: position 3,326,673 of record NZ_CP194720.1, read on the forward strand.
TCTCTTTGCTCGTCAGAATCGCAGATGACACCTGATAATTCAGGAAACCAAGATTTTCGGCACGAACCAGTTCATTATCAATGGTTTCTCCTTTGACAATGAAGCTGCCTGACAGCACGATACAAAATGCAGCCGTAAGGGCTACACCCAACTTGCCCCAATACCGTCTCCGGCTTCTGCCGAAATGGAGTCCACTGTCGCGATAGCTGTTGTTACGAGCTGAGGCACGACGACTGCGCAAGATAAACCATACGGGCAGTGCCAGTACGATATCTACAAAAAACAGGAAGTGCTCAGGTCTTACCAAAGGTCCGATACTGCCTCTCACTTGGGCGACTTGGCCCAGTTCGCTGAGTGCCGTATATGTGGGAACCGAACTGAAATGTACGTTATAGAGTGTCGCTGCGAACAATACCAGCGAGAACAACACATTAAAACCTGCGTACACTGAACGCTTCCAGGCTTTTGGCACGATCAGATCAAGGATACATACCACTGTCAGGGCCCCCAATGCGTCAGTAACGAAACCGATGCCGGACAGACCCTGGAAAAAGAAATACCGCAAAAGCGACAGCTTCAGCAGCATCAGAATGAATAACACGGCAAATAAGGTCCGTGATGAGGTCCGCTCATTTTTGGAATTAAACATGGTCGCTTTCAACCCTTATCTGAAATTTTTACGTTCCTTTTACAAAACGCATATTTTAGTATAACAGTTTTGGGGTTGGTATTCCATGAGGGGTGGCAGCAGACAAAAAAAGTTTAAGCAAACTCCTTCTTCTGAAATCTCTCGTTTCTACAAAGTTAAGCTGCTCTTGTTCATGTCCTCATACAGCTTACCCATAATAATTTCATCCACATATGTACCATTTACCAATAAAGACTTAGGCTTGATTCCTTCCTGTTTAAAACCAACCTTATGATATAAAGCTATCGCATTAAAATTATGGCTCATAACAGTCAGCTCAAGACGAGTAATACCCGCAGTAGGTCTCCACTCTTCCATTGCTGATATTAGATTTTTGCCAATGCCTTGGCCGGTATGAGCCTGTCTTATTCCAATAAAGATACTTGCCCGATGTCGGATACGTTCTGCTGTGCCTCCAATGACCGTAAGATGGCCGATGATCTTGCCCTGATGCTCCGCGATCCATATTGTACTATTCGAAGTAGCGTTCAACTGATCTATAAAACGAGCCTGCCCGCCCAACGTGGTCTTGCGCTCGCCCGGATTATAGAGCATATAAGTACTTTCACGATCCAGTGCCCGATGTAGTTCCAGCAGACGAGCCGCATCTTCGGCACAGGCTTGGCGAATAATAACATCCCCGATTGGCTTCTCCCTCATTTGTAAAATCCACTGTACCGCAGCGTTAAAATCAGTAGCCAAAAAGTCTGCCTCCAGCGCTTCCCATCGGGTACGGTTCTCCTCAAGCGACTCTATGCCTGCTCCGGTCAACACCAATATGCATAAACAGCCAGCTGCACGCCCAGCAGTCATGTCAGACCACCGATCTCCAATAACAATGCATTGTTCAAGATTCAAATCATGTTCTAGTGCTGCCTGTTTGAACATCGTTGGTTGTGGTTTACGGCATTCACATTGAGCCTCGGCAGGGTGAGGACATACATAAGTGTGCTCAATGCCAAAAAGCCTCATCTCCTGCTGAAAAGCTTTGATCGTTGACTTACCTTTTGTAATGCCCGGTTGATTCGTGAATCCAAATAATCGGATACCCTGTCCAGATAGTTTCCGGATGGATTCTTCAACTCCATGATACAGCTCCAGTTCACCAGGGTATCGTATTTCATCTGTACCTCCAATGGTGCCATCCCGGTCGATAAAGATAGCCTGGATAGGGGGATTATCATAAGTAGTCATATTGGATGTCTCTCCTTATGCTTCATTGTGGACGAAAATGAATTCCGTTTTTATTTCAAATTAAAAAGAGGTAACGAATCCGCAAGGTGATCGTCATACGTTGACAGCAGACAAGTGAACACCATAAACAAGTTATGTCCACAAAAGCTTTTGCCTCTCTATCATTTCCGTATTATACCATCTGCCGATCCAATTACCTCATTAATCGCTTACCAGAAACATTACGCAATCGTCGATATATCGCCGTCCTGCCTGTTCACATTTGGGTCCTGCTTCTGAGCAAGGAGTGCTGCCTGAGCGGCAGCAATACGAGCAAGCGGTACCTGTTCTGGCAGACAGCTTACATAATCCAGACCAATACGGTGACAAAAAGCAATGGATGCCGGATCAGCTGCATTCTCACCACAGATGCCTGCTTTTAGATGAGGTTTCCGGATTCGACCCTGAACGAGAGCCATCTCCACCAACTGCCCCACTCCGTCGATATCCAGTACCTGAAATGGATTGCTGGGCAGTGAGCGCTGTGGCTCAACAAAATGAAGGAATGGCTTCTCCGTATTGTGACGGCTGTAACCAAACGTCATCTGTGTCAGCTCATCGGTGCCAAACGAGAAGAAGTCCGCATGACGCGCAATAGGAGCTGCGGTCAGTGCCGCTCGAGGAACTTCAATCCGTGCCCCCACTCTGTAGAGACAGTGACGCTTCTCCTCTCCAAGCACCTGGTCCGCTACATGATCCACCAGATCTCTCATGACCTGAAGTTCATTGGCATGACCCACCAAAGGAATCATGATCTCAGGCCGTACCCACTGCCCTTGGCGAATGCCCTTCACGGCTGCACGAAAAATGGCTTCAAGCTGCATATCGTAGATTTCCGGGAACACGGTTCCCAGTCGACAGTCCTGCTGCCCTAGCAACGGATATTGTTCATGTAATTCCAGCACCCTGCGAATGACACGCTCAAGCTCCTGCACCTCAGTGCTGTTTTCCTCCAATGCACTGAGAGCCAACTGTTCACGTCGTTCGTTTAACCTTTCAATATCAGGCAGCAGCTCATGCAGCGGCGGATCAAGCAATCGAATGGTTACCGGATAACCATCCATCGCTTCGAAGAGTTGTTCAAAATCAGCCTGCTGCATCGGCAACAGACGTTCCAGTCCGCGTTTGCGCTCAGCTTCGCTGTCTGCCAGAATCATTTTCTGTACAAAAGGAAATCTCGAAGCAGACACCAACAGTTGTTCTGTCCGACACAATCCAATGCCCTCAGCCCCTAACGCACGGGCCTTCACGGCGTCCTTGGGATGATCCACATTCGAAAGTATTGTAAGCCCCTTCATTTCATCTGCCCATTCAAGTAGAAGCTGCAGCTCTGGTGATAAAGTTGGAGATAATTTCAGCAATTCCTTCACATGCCAAGGCTGGATACGTAATATGGCATCCTCTTTGGTGATTACCCCTTCATCCACGAGATCTACAGTACTCCTCAGCGTCGCCTGTGAGGTTAACCTCGCTTCACTGATTTCCACAAGATACAGGGTCCCAGTATCCACAACAAATTGGACTTCCTGTACCTCTCTCGTGTGAGACTCCAGATAACCGCAAGCGTCCTGCAAAAGACCATACAGTTCAGACTCTTCACTCCGCAGTTGATCCAGTCCTTCATTCGAAGGCCGAGAAGCAGCAATTGAAACGTAATCCCCTGTCATACCTCGTTCCCCTGTACCTGGATGACGAGAATATACCGTTCCGAACCCGCTGCGGTCACCACGCTCGCCATTGACCATCACCTGTATAAGAACAGCTGCTCCTTGAGTTTCATCGGAGAAAAGAGAAGGATTACGAAGAAGTTCTTGTTGGGAGTTGGACCGTATAACATGCTGTGAATCAGAAACTGCACGCATCACTTCTTTTAGTTGTAACTGAACATCTTGAGGGAAAGGATGACGTCCTTTCTCTTCTATTAAGCGTTTATATTCCGCGATGGCGAATGCTAACTTCGCTTCATCGAGTATCGAGATGTCTCCCCATTTTTCTTCAAATAGGGCATACGGAATGTCGTGCACCAGTTGACCATAATCCTGCAATAAAATTCGATAACAATTAAGGGCATACGGACGATCATTCGTTTGCCTTGCGAAACCCTCCACGGTCACATCATTCAGTCCTACATGAAGCAAAGCATGGGATGCTGTACCACGGGGACACGTTTCACTTGACCGGACGGCAAGCAGCAGCGGTGCTGAGGAATCACCGAAGATTTTGCCGGAATGCTTCTCAAGATGCTGAATTGCGCTGCCAATCTCTTGGGCTCCTTCAGCTGAAAGATGTGCAAGACGGGTACAGAACGTGCGACAGCCTTCCTTTGTTACAATGAATCCGGCCGGAACGGGCCAACCTGCCTGGAGCAACGCCGCAAGTCCAGCCCCTTTACTACCCATCAGCCCTTTCATCTCTGCCGTACCTTCTTCCAATAGAACTACCCGTTTTGTCATTACAGCGCTCCCATCTGCCATTACATGGCTGTGCTTAAAAGGCAATTCAATCACTCGAATTGTCCTTTATCTAATGGTATGTCGCAATACGGCAGTCAAGGACATTTGCTTCCTCTTTTTGTGCTTGAATTGAAGTTGTATGTTGGGCGCTCGTATATGGTAATATAAAGCTTGACTCAATCTAAAAAAGCTACATTCAAACGCATACCTGCTTCAACCATGATCAACTACGTATATAAGGAGTGTAAATCAATGTTTACTCAAGTCGGGCAAATTATGTTGTATGTAAACGATCAGGATAAGGCTCTTCAATTTTGGACGGAAAAAGCAGGTTTCCATATCGTTAACGAAGTCAATGGGAATGGCATGCGCTGGATCGAGATTGCCCCTGTGAAGGATGCTCAAACCACCATTATCCTGCACGACAAAGAATTCGTTGCCAAAATGTCCCCTGAATTAAACCTTGGCACACCATCTCTCATGCTTTTCACAGATAACTTGGATCAACTATACACTCACTTATCCAATAAACAAGTTACGGTTGGCGAGATTGTAACGATGCCTGGCGGAAGAGTATTCAACTTTGCAGATGACGAAAACAATTACTTTGCTGTTATGGAGAAAAATTAAATCTCCTGGATCACCTGAGTAATACCACATCAAAAAGCCCGTTCAGTAGTGAACAGGCTTTTTTCTATATATTTTGCTCATATGCAAACCTGCCTGCATACGTTGCTGTTTTCCCATGTTGTTGCGCAGTAATTCCACGTGATTTTTTGCATATTTATTTTTAATTGGATATACAACTCCACATATTACCCGTTTCTAACGTTAAATATTTGAGTTAAATTACATACTATAGCGTTTTAAAGGAGGCTTCGATATGTGCGGAAGATTCACGATTACAGATCCAATCGAAAAAATTATGGACAGGTACTATGCTTCTATTGCTGAAGGATATGAGTACAAACCTAATTACAACGCTGCACCTATGCAATTCATCCCGACAATTATCGGTAGCAAAGACGGTAATCGATTGGGGGCGCTCCGATGGGGTTTAGTTCCTAATTGGGCCAAGGATGAAAAAATAGGAAATAAAATGATTAACGCCCGTGCAGAGACCCTCACAGAGAAACCTGCCTTTAAGCGCCTGATCAGTTCCAAGCGTTGTATTATCCCATGCTCGGGATTTTATGAATGGAAAAAGGATGGATCCGTAAAGCAACCCATGCGGATTTTAATGAAAGATGCCTCCATCTTCTCGCTTGCTGGTCTATACGATACTTGGATTGATCCAGAAGGTAACAAGCTTTCAACTTGCACTATCATTACTACGGAACCTAACAATCTTATGGCGGACATCCACGATCGTATGCCAGTCATTCTCCGGCCGCAAGATGAAGCAGATTGGCTAAACAAGGAATCGGACAAGGAAAGCGTTCTGAGGCTTCTCAGCCCGCATGAGGCCGATGAAATGATAGCATACAAGGTGGATTCTGCAGTAGGTAATGTGCGAAATAATAACGAGGAATTGATCAAAGAGGTCAGTTAAGAATAAAAAGGAGCAGCGAGGTTATCCCCTCTGCTCCTTTATGTAATGAATTAATAGAGATATATCATTAAGCTCTAAGGATTCCATATTCTCAGCCATGTCAACGATTGTATACGATTACTCAAGTATAATTCAATTGTGAGATTTAGCAGAGAATGTGATTTTCCTCGTGATTTTTTGAATTAATTTAGTCCTCCCGTGTTGCCTAATTCATCCCAAATACTGCAGTATATCGTCGATTTTCTTTCCGTGGGAGATGACACCATAATTCATCCAGGTCATAAAATCCACCTCATATACATGACCGCTTATCACTGCAGGCAGCCGTCTCCACTCATCTCTTTCCAGGAGCTTCCGTTCCTCTCCGGGATAGGCAGAATCCATATTGTCAAATGTAATAAAGAGATGATCTGCTTCAAGCTGACTCAGCTGCTCAAGCCCAATACCGACTCTTCTACTTTGACTCGCCCATTGCTGTACACGAAAATGCGGGGTCAATCCGAGATCTTGATACAATACCGGTCCTACGTAACCATATTGGTTCCCGTAGAGTATAATTTCAGATGACGTAATACGTAAAAGAGCTACCGTTTGTCCCCGCGCATGACGTGCCAACTGTCCCTTGGCCTCAACGGCTTTATCCTCATAGGCACCTATTACATCCTGAACCCGATTTACTTTCCCCAATATATCTGCTGTCGATTTCAAAATGGAACGCCAATCCTCTCCCTCGTGCTCCATATAAAATGTCGGGGCTATTTGCTCAAACCGCTCCAGATTCCAGCGTTGGTATCCGTTGTTCAGCATAATAAATTCAGGTACATTCGTCTCATTAAACCCTATGTCCAGCTGAGTAACATCAAAATCAGGAACATCTTCCAACCCTAAATATTGCTGTCTTCCCCAAGAACGATGGGAAGTTTGCAGTATCGGTTTTATTCCAAGGGCAAGAACAAAGTCCTCCAGATACGGAGCAAACACACGCACCTCTTGACGGTGATGTCGCCGATATAATCCTGGTGAAACACCTGTATATTGCTTGAATCGGCGACCAAAATAATATTCGTTATTAAATCCCACATTCTGTGCAATATCATGCAAGCGATCATCGGTCATCTGTAACAGCAGTTTGGAATGCTCCAATCGTACAGCATTTACATAATCAAGCGGAAGCTTGCCTGTAATCTCCTTGAATTGTCGGGTATAACTGGATCTGGTAAGCCGGATCTCTGCTGCCAGATCGTCAACCGTTATGGGCTGATCATAGTGTTCGCGAATATAACGAATCGAGCTTTGAAGCCGTGCACGGTCATCCGACGATTCAATCTCGGGATCATTTTGTCGAAGCAGCACACGGAACCACTCCTGAAAACGCAGTTGTATCTCCCATTGGTCCAACCAGTCTTGAGCAGTCAGCCCATGCAATATCTGTTCCAACGATTTCAGACAGGAACTCCATGGACTATAATTCAGTTCAATAAGAGGCAACCGATCTGGATCTGATATAAAGGCTGGCGGCTCGTGTTGCACCGTTTCACCTGTTATACTCAACCTACTGGCCTTATCTTCTTTCACCTCAGCTACCATCAGCTCAATTTTATAATATTGCAGCTCACAGGAGCCTTCAATCACAATGGTACGTCCAGCTGGAACAAACATAATCATCCCTTTTTCCAGACGAGTGTGCCTATTGTCCAAAGAGTCTATTGAGCCTTGCCCACCCGTCACTACGAAAAGAGCGTGTGATGATGTCTTGTTGTATGTCTGCCTGTTGGCGATATCGACTTGGTTATAATCCATGTATTTCATATGTTGAATCAAGCATAACCAGGGCTTGGGAATCAGTTGTACAATCGTGGGACACATATTCATCTTCCTTAATTGAGAATTGTTATCATTTACAATAGTGTAAACGAAAAAAGAAAGCTCTTCAACCCTGAGGGAAGAACTTTCTTATGGAAAAGGGATTATGGCGTCATTTTTTGCAAGAGATCATCAATCTTCATCGTGTTTGCCGTAATCGCACCTGATTGCCAATACGATCTTTCCATCATGTACACATGGTTGTTTTTGACTGCCGGGAGAGATTTCCACAACTTGCTATCCAGCACCTTCAAAGCTTCCTTGTTCTCTGGAGATGACCACTCTCCATTGGATGGAAATACAATAATATGATCCGCATCAAGCTCTGGAAAAGCCTCTTCGGACAGAATTTCCTGATATTCTTCCATCTTGGCGACCAGAGGATGAGGTGTTAGACCAAGCTCCGAATAAAGAAATCCGGTAAATCGATTTTTTACACCGAACAATGCCAATGTATTATTGCTGATATTCAATCGGACAACCGCTACGGTCTCATCTCCTACGGCTTCCTGAAGTTTCGCCTTAGCATCTGCAATCTTGGCATCAAATGCCGCAACAACTTCTTTACCCTTGTCCGGTTTACCGACAACATCGGCAATAGTCGTCAAGATTTGATTGGAATCCTGCAAAATATCTTCAGACAGACGATACGTCGGTGCCACCTTTGAATACATCTCATATTTCTCCATGTCCGCTCCGCCATCCACAATGATGAGATCCGGATCATACTCCAACAAAGCCTCAATGCTACCTGTAGTATCGAATTGAGGCACATCCAGATCCAGATATTCCTGCACACCCCACATCGGATTATACCACTGTACTACAGGTGTGATATCGAGAGCCTTGAGATAATCTTCCACATAAATACCAGCAATCCGCTGTGGATGCACCGGGATCGTCACATCACCGAATTCATCCTGAACGACACGTGTCTCTGCTTCTGTTTCTGTTGTTTCAGATGTACTGCCATCCGAAACCGCTGTCTCAGATGCAGGAGCCTCTTCTGCTTTTGACTCAGAATTTGCACTACACCCCGATATAACTACCACTATGAGTAGCAGTATGATCGTCCACCCTTTGAAGCCTTTACTGAAGCTTACCATGATACCCTTCACCCCTATGTAATCTGTTGTTGTATCGGTGAGAACATGTTTTACGAATAATGATTATCATTCTCACTCAATGCTTAGATGAATTGTACCTTATGCTGTGCAAAACTCACAATACACATTCGCAGCTATTTTTTTATACAAACGAAAAGAATATACAACCGTCACCCCCGCTTAACGCAGGGGCAATGTACCTTGTTGATAACGTTCAAGTAATTGCATAACAAATGAATCTTGCATTTCGTCCTGTAACAGGGCAGCGCCAATCAATCCAATATCATCACTGACATATCCGGCCAGTTCAGGATCGCCCGCAAGAGCAATCGTTCGTTTGAAAGCCAATTCCCTGCTTGCACGAAGCACTTCTTCTTCCACGACGTCAGACTGAGCAAACCGTTCAAATGCCTGCATCCACTCATCGGCAAATTCGGAAGCATCCCGTTGATCCAGATAGGCTTCCACATCCAGTCCTTCGAATGTCTGTTGACTAAGAATCCGTCCCTTATTCATATCAGCAAGCAATTTATCCGCATCCACTCTACTCATCTGGGTACCCTCCTCCAATCGGTGCTGTTAAATACATCTCGGGAATTACAAAACGCTTCATCTCATGTTTCCCATCCGCAGTAAAGTGATCCAATGCAAGAGCCTGATATTCGTTCAGGACATGTTCAAATATACGAGCAATCACACCACAATCGGCCAAGGCATGGTGCCTGTGAATTCCGTCTGTATTCAGGTCATAATACTGGATCAGGAAATCGGTAGACATAACCTCGGAGATTTCAGGATGAATATATGTGAACATCGCTTTTGTATCCAACACCGGATTGGAAAACATCATCAGCCCATTCAAATCACAATGTCGTTTCAATATGGGCAAATCATACTCATAACCCGCCTGCGTTACTAATACCTTATCACCGATGAATTCCAGAAAAGCCTGGTATGCTTCTGCAAATGAGGGAGCCTGGATCATATCCTCATTTGAAATACCCGTTAACTTCGCGACCGCTTCCGGAATCGGTTTAGTGGCACATGCAAGTGAAGTGAACGATGAATCTAATGATTCTCCTTTTTTGTAGTTCATTGCCCCAAATTGGGTCACACTCTCCTCTGCCGGATTAATCCCTGTGCCCTCTAGATCAAATATGCAGTACATCCTATCTTGCAAGTGAGAGACTTTTAGCTCTTCAACAGTGTACGTATCCGGCATAAACGTAATCTTCATTCGACTCTCCCCTTTTTCATCTATAGAACGCATATTTCAAAGGACTAAACCTGTTCTTCCCACAATCGTGTTACCTGAACCAACCTACCTTCACGATCAAACTCCAGCTTGTAGATGTCCGGCATCGTTGTATTTGCCCAGAAGTCATAACCGTAGGACGAATCAAAATAATTGAGAATCAACGTCATGATATCCCCATGGGTGCCAATCACTATTTTTTGTCCCGGATGCCTATCCAGAATTCGCTGTATAACAGCAATTGCCCGCGCCCCAGCGACTTCGCCGGATTCTCCACCTGAATAAGCGAATGCAGGATCATCATAGAGCCTTTGTTTGGCTTCCCGAAAATGTTCATGCTTCACTTCAGGACCTGATAGCTCACGCTCACGTAAATCCTCTTCGGTGATCACTATGCCACCTGACACTTCAGCCAACCCCTGAATCGTATCCACGGCCCGTCTATACGGGCTGGAATAAAACGATTGTATCTGCTCCCGGTGGAGCAGACCCGCGACGGTCGCCGCATCCCTTTTTCCTTGTTCCGTCAGACCTCGCTCACGTTCCTGCTCTTCCATATATTCAGATTCCGCATGCCTTACAAAATATAAAGCCGTGTTGGCTTCATTCGTCATCTGTCCGCCATTCCTTTCTTCTTTTCAATCACAATCAGGCAGGTGCTGTCTGGCAAAGGTGCAGGTTGACCCTTTTCATCCATAAATATAATTCGTTCTCCAAGCGCCTCCGTATATCCTTCTTGAAGAAAGTGTCTTAATGTAATAATCTCGGCTTGCTCACCCAGCGCTTCGCGAATACTTTGCTCATATGCCGATGGGGTAAATATGCCGAATTGTTCCTGAATCTCATGGACATATGCTTCTTCGCCCCATGTATAGGTGTACAGAAATTCCATCGCATCGTTGATATCCAGCAGCGCTTCGTCCTCAGAGATTCGCTCGAATTCAATGCTGCGTCCCTGGAAATCCTGCGTATACCGCTCCAGCCATCGCATCCCATCCGGTTCAAGGAAACGAATTCGACGCTTCTGCGCTTCGGGTTCAGTCATGATGCCATCCCTGATCAGAATTCGGCCCCCGGGGGATAACACGTTAAATGAACTTCTTAGCGCAGCAACGACCGTATCCCTGTTAAATCTTCGTCCGTCACGTTCAATATACGAATACAGTTCATGCAGAATGGATGAAAAAATAACCGTATCCACCGTACCTGGCTGCACGTATTGATCCAGTTGGAGAGCATCTCCCTTCAATACTTGCCAGCGATGTGCCTCCCGCTGCTTTTTGCGCTCCAACGCCTCAATAACATTCGCTGAAATATCAATGCCGATTGGTTCCATCTCAGGTCGTTCCTGCTCAATCAGATCGAGTAATATTCCACCGCCGGGACCGATATCGAGCACACGTTTGCCAACCATGTAATCCAGCAGTACTTTCTTGTAATCACCTGAGCTATTCATGTCGGCCAGATACGTCTCTTCATTATGGAACCGATCATACGCATCCCGACGGAGTCCAAATAGGTCAAATAACAACAGCACAGCCTTTTCGTATAACGGAGACTTTTCTGCTTCAATACAAAATGCAATTAGCTTCTCGGCCGCCGGGGAAAATTCAAATGTCACAAATACCGTATCCCGCAAATCCGGGTGCCGCTCAATCCGATGTGTCAGATGGGGGTAAGTAATCGTCTCACCTGCTTCAATCTGCTCCCACGAATATTGCTCCAAATACTTTTCAATCATTCGTTTCTTGTAAACATTCAGTTTCTTGACACCTTTATAATCGTAATACATCGTGTTCATTAATGGTTCGAAGCTGATATGCCTTACCATATCCCCTTGTTGCTCCTGCGAAGTCGAGTTCAAGCCCACTCCTTCTTCTTCGGTTACTCTGCCTATGCCTGTGCTGTTCATCGTCAAATCATCTACAGATAACACCATAGCTTCACTGTGCAGCGTCAAAAGGAAGATCTTAACCATCTCCTGCAACGAAAAATCATGCATCGCTGACTCCACATACCATAAGGTCCGATGAGCCAGAGGAGCGAGAAGTTTCTCTATCTCAAGCTGAGCTTGAAGTTTCGCATATGCTTCATCCATCGCTTCTCCCTGACGTATAGATGAGCTCCGTAAGCGTGACAGCCGCTCCTTCACATTCCAGTCTGTATGATCCGGCTTTGTAATAATCCAACCTACGATACGCTGCACTTCAGCCTGAACTTGATTCCACAACGCTGGATCAACACCAGCAATGATACATTCATTTAATGCGATCAGGATGGCCTGCATTTCATTTGCGGTCAGCCACCCTTGCGTTATGAACGAGTGCAGTGGGGCATTTTCGGCAAATGGAATTTCTCCTCTTATGTACTGACCAATAAGTCCGTGTGTGGCAATAAGGGTACGAATGATTTCATGCCGAGGTGTGGGTGAACCATATGCAGTTTGCGCAATTTGTGTACTACCGCTTGGATCATCATTTGATAAATCACGTGAGGATTCTGATCGAGATGAATGTTCCTCCTCACGATGGCCTTGCTTGCCATGCAAATGTCCAACACTTCCGTACATGTCATATACCTGTGCTGAACCCACATTGTGCACGAACAGGTTAACCCCCTGTTTCTGCCATTTTCGCCGCTGTTTCGGTGATCCTGCCTTGGCCGTTTCCGACCAGACCAACACATCCTCCAGAATTTCTCGCATCCAAAAAGAAACCTGAAGTTGCTCCAGCACCAGGAGTGTACGTTCTACGTAATCCAGTACCGGATTCGTGCCTTCCAGTTCAGCTATAGAATGAATGCGTTCCAGGTTAATATTCGGCTGCTCTGCCGCTGCCAGCAGCTGTAGCCACAGTGGCTGCTCCCCCTCCGGGAGATGGCCTGACTTGTAAGATTGTATGGCCTTTAATGCGTTCAGCATGAATTTCTTCACCTCGTTATCCTTATTAGTTACACTAAATATGTCATTTCAGCAGACGAATACGATCCTGCACAAGCTTAATTAACTGATCCGCTTCCACTGCAGGTAACCTCTCGTCTAGACGTGCAGCCGCGACAGGCAAAATCCAGGCATCCAGCTCCTGGCGAGATATCCCGGAAATCTGGATGTAATGTTGGATATAATGATCCAGCATTACATTGCGAGCCAATTCAAATCCCTTATGAACAGCCGGGTCTGTATCCTCCGGCAACGTGCCGCTCATTAATATTACCCAGCTTCGTGCCACATCACCCGCTGGATCACCCGACATGCCTGTCATCCAGTCTATAACCCAATATTGATCTCTCATTTCATTTAACATGACATTATCGGGATGAAAGTCGCCATGACAAATTTGCTTTCGCTCCGGAAGCGACGACATATAATTGATAACCTGCACCTTATCTTCTTCCGACAATAGAGAGGTATTGCGAATGGCGCCAGTAAGAATCTGCTTTTGTGTGGGGAGTGCTCCTTCATCATCCTGTTGGGCGTGAAGGCTATGATGACAGACTGCCATTTGACGCGATAGTTCTTCGATCAACACGGGCTCCTGAATCATGAGGGATAACATCGTGTTGCCTTCAATCCGTTCAAATATAATCCCTTTACGCGATTCATCATCCATATACAATCTTGCCTGTGGCACAGGTAGGCCCTTTTGGAATACCGCCTCGGTAATTCGAAACTCATTCTGGACAGCTTCGGTTGAAAAATCCGCATGGTATAATTTCATAATCTGATTTGATGGGTACTCATAGATCTCAGCCGTTCTTCCTTGCCCAATCCGTCTCATTCTTCACTCTCCCTGACATGAGTAGACTACCTATTGCAGTACGATCCCTGTTGAAACACTACTAATTCAGTGCTGTTTATCGCTGTTGATGTTCACCCACGGCTGCCATCAATTCATTCATGATTCGTTGTCTCCCCAGTGGAGTCCAGCTCATTACAAACCAATTGGGAATACGCTTAACTTTTCCATCCTTCACCGCCGGAATCTGGGGCCATGCTGCCGTTCTGGTCAACTGGTCATACATTTTGTCACTACCGGCGAGAATATGATGATGATGAATTAACAAATGTTCCGTCTCCAATACAGGCATGGCCTCCGGTTGCAGCTCCATACGCCACAGTTCTGCTGGAGCCTGATTACCCGGCCGCAGACCAAGCTCGCCGTATACCAATTCATTGAGCGGATGATTCACCCTGCCCTGAATGCCAATCGTCCGGTGGCTCACTTGCATGATGGTCATCCGTTCCTGGCCCAGTATCCGGCGCAATGTCTGGCCTGTTGTCTCAGTCTGCACATCCAGACGAGTCAGCATCTCCGCAGCCTCACGTTCCCGGTTCACCAACTCGGCAATTTTCTCAAAGTTTCCTTTCCAGTCCCACACAGAGAAATCCAGAAATACAGGCGCAGCCGTTTGTTTAAACTGCTCTCTGAACTCTGTATGATAATGATCGGCAATGATCATATCTGGATTGGACTGCTCCAATTCCAGCAGTTGGCTGTGCAATTGTTCCGCATACTGTTCATTGCTCTGTCCTGGATACTGGAATAAATCCACCACACAGACCGGCTCGATTCCAACTGATTTCAGATGGTCGTCGAAACCGAGCGAGGATGCTACAGCCACCTTTAGCTTGCCTCGCTTCATATATAATGTAGGGGATACACCCACCATGCGCTGAAACATGCGGCTAAAGTAAAATTCACTTCGAAAACCAACCGCAGCTGCGACTTCTTTCACTCGACTGTTCTTCGTATTCAGCATCTGCTTCGCCCGGGTCATACGCACGTTGCTCAGGTACTCGACTGGCGGCAGACCTGTTTCACTTCGGAACAAACGTGAAAAAGCAACCGGCGGCATGCCACCTGCTGCTTCAGCCAGCTGTTCAATGCTTACTTTGTCCGTATAGTGCTGCTCCATATAAAGGATGCTGCGTTCAACCCGTTCATCCATTACGGTAGTCGGCTGTTCCGGTTCATTTTTCATAATATTCTGGATCAATTCCTCTAACTGAATTCTCAAATTCAATGAATCCCGATTTCGTTCCTGCCGACTGTGATGATACAACTGCACGATCTGTTGGAGGATCTGTTGTGGATGATGCACGGGAATATGTCCTGGTGAGAGTGCACCGGATAAGGATAAGGAAGGCAATGCTTCATATCTACCTCTGGCCTTGGTAAGCCGGATCGGTTCAAACCATATGCCATAGTATTCAAACGTGCTGCCTTGTTCCGGGAATTCCACAATCATGCCGGGTACAAGCAAATATAACTGGAGAGGACGAACCTTCTGGAGCGCACCATCCAGTACAACAACTCCTTCGCCCTCTGTAATAAAGCATAATATGTATACAGGGACCCGAACATGTTTGGCTTGTCGGGTCATGGGAAACTTTCGTTTACGTACTGAAGATAAAAGATAGATTAGATTGGCTTCGTTCACATATGATGGCATGAAAAAATGCACCAGCCTTTCTTGCATTCTGAATCCTTTTCTTCATTATATCCCTCTGTGTCGTAACAGCAAATACATCATATATGGAGCCCCGATAATCGCCGTAATTAATCCGGCTGGAATTTCATACGGAGCGAAACATGTCCGTCCGGCGAGATCTGCGAGCATGACGATCAGTCCTCCAAGCAACGCTGCAATCGGCAAACGAACGAGACTCCGGCTTCCTGCCAGATGTTTTGCCATGTGAGGAGCCATTAAGCCAACAAAGCCAATCGTTCCTGCCATCGACACCGCTGACCCAGCGAGCCCTACACTCATCAGAAGGAACAACACCCGCATAGTCTCTACCCGCAGACCCAATCCAGCTGCCGACTGGACATCGAGCAGAAACATATCCAGCCGTCTGGACATCCATATTAATAGAAGAAACAGGAGCAGCATCCACGGCAATAAAGGCCAAAAGTGTTCCCACGTTCGTCCGTATAGACTGCCTGCCATCCACACGGAAGCCTGAGAGACCCGGAATATTTTGCCCACCGTCAGCAAATAGGTGATTAATGCGCCAGCCATTGCAGAGATGCCCACACCAATCAGCAGCATGCGAACCGTGGAACTCGCCTCTCCTTTTCTCCATGACAATCCATAGATTACCGTGGCCGCGAGAAAGGCTCCAACGAATGCAATCCAAGGCATGTGCCGCATTGGAAAGGTAGGAACCAGCACCATGACGGCAACCACCGCCGCAGCCGCACCCGAATTCAGCCCAATTACGCCAGGTGATGCCAGAGGATTCCTCGTAATGACCTGTAGGATTGTACCCGCCAATGCCAGGCCGCACCCAACCAGAAAACCGGTCAGTACCCGGGGCAGCCTTAACTGATGAATGGTGAAGTGATATTCCTGATCTCCCCTGCCCATCAAGCTACGCAATACTTCAACCGGAGGGATGGAGCGATCTCCCAACATCACATTAAGCACAAGCACCCCCACATTCAATAACAACAGGATCAGAATAAGGGTGATTGCACGTCTCTTTATAATAGAAGAAATCATATTGATCTCTCCTTTCTTTGGGCCAAATAGATGAGGAAAGGAGCACCGAAGAAGGCTGTAACCACCCCAACAGGAATTTCCTGCCCAGGCAACACAAATCTCGCTCCAATATCTGCTGTGAGCAGCAGTAGTGCCCCCAGAACAGCAGAGTACGGAACTACCCAGCGATAATCACTGCCTGTTATTGATCTTGCAATATGCGGAACGGCTAACCCGATAAATCCGATTGGTCCGGCAAGTGCCACGGCACTGCCAGCCAGCAGAACAATCGAGATAATACAGATGATCCTAATCATCTTCATTCGCTGTCCTAATCCTTGAGCCACTTCATCTCCTAATCCAAAAATGTTCAATTGACTGCTTAATGCAAACGAACCGACGATGCCAAGGATCAGATAAGGCAGAATTTGAATAAACAGATCGAGATCTCTGCCTGTCAATGAACCCGCCAACCAGAAACGCATCGTATCCAAAGACTGCTCATTCAGGATAAGAATTCCTTGTGTCAGTGAAGCAAATAACAAATTTAATGTAGCCCCTGCCAGAACTATTTTTACGGAAGATAAGGGTTGTCTGCCCGTGGAACTGAGAAGGAAAACCATCACGCCTGCAACCGCGGCCCCCAACAGCGCAGACCATGCAAATAATTGTAGAGACGTCGTTCCCAGCCAAAAGGAAGCAAGCACCGCGGTAAGTGCCGCGCCATAATTAATACCGAACAGTTCAGGGCCTGCCAGAGCATTGCGGCTAATCCCCTGCATTAGGCACCCGGCCACAGCCAGTGAGCTGCCAACCACTGCGGCAATAACCGCTCTTGGCAGCCTAACGGTTTGAATGATCAGGTGTTCACGCGATCCGTCAAAGGCATAGAACGTATCCACAACAGAACGCAATGGAATCTGTACAATGCCATACATGATGCTGAATAGAAACGCGAGAAGTGTCAACACGATGATCGTTGCTAAACCAGTGATTTTAAACCTGGTGTTTATGTTCATTTTTACGCCTCCGACCTGCATGCTGCTTGATTTATGTACTTCAATATGTTGTATACAACAGTTAAAAAAACGGACTGTCAAAATTTTTCCTTCTATTATATAGGGATAAATATAGAGCACGAATATAACCGTGGCACGAGTCCTATGCAGTAAAATCAGAAAAATTGGATCGTCACATTCGACGACCCAATTTTACAGTTAAGCTATGACCACTTGGAAGCATAATTGCAATTGATAAAGTGCTGATTTCACAATCCATTGTCTCTGGCAAAGGTGCAGCATGTTTGCGTTTAGTTGGCTACATAGGTGTTCAGGTCATCCACGACCTTGTTTACAGCCTGGATGCCCAGGCCACTCATCCAGTACTCCCAGTCAACCGGGTGCACAGCTTCGTTTTGGACTCCTTTCAACGTTGCCCACAATTTACTTTTCTCCAGCTTGGCGAATGCATCCGGCTCACGGTTAAACCAGAAGATTACGTCACCATCGAGATCAGCAATCTGTTCTTCCGTAATATCCTTGGAGAAGCCTGCATCCTGCTGTGCGGCGGGACGAGTAATTCCGGCATCTTCCATAATCGTACCTGCAAAGGTTTCTTTCAGATAGACCTGAATTTTGTCTTCACGGGGACGGAACAGCGATACTTCCTTGGCATCTTTGCCTGCAAGCGTGGATTTCAATTCCTCAATGCGCTGCTGATATGTATCCAACAGCTTCTTGCCATCTTCCAGCTTGTTTACTGCATCGGCATGAAGCTGCAGATTTTCTTTCCAGGTAACCCCGAGTGTTTCTACAAACACCGTAGGCGCGATTTGTTTTAACTGATCATGGATAGCATCATGTGTATCTTTATTACCAATGATCAAATCCGGCTTCATTGCATCGATAGCCTCCAGGCTTGGTTCATTCACCGATCCGATATTCTCAATGCCTTCTGTGCCTTTTAGATAAGCCGGATACGGATCGCCTGCTGCCAGGATGGAAGGTGCGCCTACAGGTTTAATGCCCAACTCGAGCAAATTATCCAAGGCCCCAATGTCCAGTACCACAATTCGACTTGCATTGGTTGGAACCTGTACCTCACCATATGCATCTTTGACGGTACGTGTATCGCCAGTATTGGCTATGGTTTCTTCTTGCTTTGGTTCGGTTGGTGCTGTTTCCGCTGCTGTACCATTGGCTGCACCCGATCCCGAATTTCCACAACCCGCTAGCACCAGCATCAGTACTGCCAACATAGCAAAATGTACCCATGATTTCATTCCAATCCTCTTTCTCTCTACTTGCATCCCATCCAACCCCCTGATCCTATTTAATAACCTAATCAATAATGATTATCATTATTAAAACAATATCCCACAATTCCAGTTTCTGTCCATGCAATATTCTTTTGATCTCATATACTATTTTTTAATTCATCCTCATTAGACCCAAATTTATCCATAATCCGGTGCGCCAGTGGATTCGGAACCTGATGAATGCGCAATTCATCATCTGGGAACATACGACGCTTGGTCAATTGCTCTACTCCGATCTCAGGATCAAACAAGGAATACCGTTCGTAACGCTCATGAAATTCAGGGAAATGTTGTTGATAGTCAGTAATAATCTTACGAACTTTGTTCCAGAAGGTCTGCTCTCTGATCTGGTAATGCTCGTGCATGAACAAAGCCAGCTCTCCAAGATTGATAAAGAAAAAGGCATCATGTATGAAATCCCGCACTTCTGTCGGTTCTTCCGTCTCCAGGAATGAATTACGGTTCACACGGCGGTGATATTCTGGTACCTCGACAAGCGCTGGACAGAGCTTTGGATCGGCAAGTGCCTCTCTTGTAAATCGAATTCCATCGTGAAAATCCTTCAGCGCAATGCGTGAGGGTCTGCCTTCCCGGTGAATGAGCAGCATATTCTGTGCATGAGACTCTAGCGCAATCCCATGAGCGAATAACCAGTGAATGAGCGGTCGTACCGCAGTCAGCAGTAGCTCGGACAGCCATTCATCAGCACCCAGCTTTTTCACCCAAGGATCAATCGCCGGGCGCCCTGCATAGTCCAGTGTAGACAATGCATTAAACGGGATCGCTGATTCACCCGGTTCCAGCCAGGAATGTACACTTTCTCTCCAAATGCAGGACAACACACCATACGAGAGTGGCTTCAAAACATCCGGTATCTGATGATTGTCGTATGCAACGCCAGCAATCTCTCCCAAAAGAATGACACGCAGTTCATCCCTCAAGTAGGGATCTTGCTTACTAATTCCCTGCAGCCAATCGGTAATGCGAGGTGCATTCTCAACCGTATGTGGGGCGATCACCCTACTAGTTGATGTGTTGATCATACTAAGCGACAGCTTCAAGTACGGTGAATTGGGACGTGATCGGTTAGCTAGCGTGCGAATCGACTGTTGAGCAGTATATCGGTCTTCGCTGCTGCCAAGCGGTACGATGCTCCCTTTACGAATATCTTCTGCAAGTACAGAACTGATCGTTGTTCGCCATTGCCACGGATGGACTGGCATCATCACATACTCTGCCGGATCAGCACCCATTTCCTGTAGTGCCGTGAGGAAGCGATCCAACACTTGTTCGCCAAGTTGATTCTGAAGCCATTCCCTTGCAGCCGGTCCATGTTCATTCGTGCCATGACTTATCCGTGCGTTTTGCTTATGAATTCCCACCCATATCGGTTTAATGCATCCGCGGAACTCGGGTCCATATTCAAGCTGATCTTCGATTCGGAAGCCGATACGGGATTTATAACTTGGATGGTATGGATGACCCTCGATAATTCCACTTTCCCAGTCCTCATCGGGAAGAGCATGGAGATCAGTCTGCCGCTCAGCCCGTACATATCTCGCCAGTGTGTCATTGATCAGCGTCTGTTCCAGTTCTTTAACGAAATGCAGCAGCTTTCCTTCATCGGCGCCTATCGCAGGTCCGACTTCCAGCAAAAATAGAGAAATCGACTCCGCTTCTTGCCCAACTTCTACAGCCTGAATACGTTCTCCCTTTTGAATGCTGCTACTTCCCGAACCCCAAGCCGGAGTCTCATCCATAAAGACACGTCTTGTAATCGGTTCATGGTTCAGCCGTAAACGACCAAAGGTGAGATGGCTCGTTCCCCTGCATGCGTAGAAAACCCGTTCGCCGTTCAGACCAAGACCCTCTATTTCCCAAACGTTGAACCCCTGCTCCTCCCTTGAGGTATATTCGATAACACCTTCGTACATCAAGGATTCAACCAACTGCTTGAATATGCGTCTGCGTGCATCGGTATAGTGGTGTGAAGACAGGGATGCGGTGTAAAATTTTCTTAGCTGCTCTTGCCAATGCTCCTTCTCCACTCCAACTCTAGAGCGTGCCACACCATTTCCTGAGTGGCTAGAGGATTCATCTATGCAAAACGTTTGCCCGTCCTGATCCTCATCATGGCTCTGATATTCCGATATTCTCGTACTTTCCATGCGCATGCTTCCTCCCCTCCTGATTAACTCTGCCATATTGGCCTGTAGACATGCAGTGGATTACTTACCCGATGCACACAATCCCCCGGCCCTTCATGAATTCGCCGTCTGGTCAGCTGTTCCACTTCGATCTCGGATGCAAAAACGTCAAACTGTTCAAATCGCGTCTGTAGCTCCGGGAACCGTTCCTGGTAATTCAAAATCACTTCGGCAGCCATGCGCCACCATTGCTTTTCGCTCAGGTCAAAGTGCTTCTCCAGAAACAATGCCACTTCAGTCAGGTTGATAAAACACAACGCGTCTAACATAAAGTCCTTCACCTCAGAAGGGTCTTCCTTCTCCACAAACGAATTGCGATTCACCCGCTGATGGTTGGCAGGTGGATATTCAATATCCGGGTATCCAAACGGGTGAGGAATGGATGGGCAGTAACGGATTCCGTCATGGAAATCCTTAAGCGCAATCCGGCTGGGCCATCCTTTTTTCAGCACGATAATCATATTCTGCGCATGCGATTCCAGCGCCGCTCCATGTGCGTACAGCAGATGTATCAACGGTACCACCGCAACATTCAGCAATTGCCGGGTCCAGCGATCCAGGCCATATGCGCTTATCCACGGTTTAATGACCGGAGTGCCCTGCTGATCGAGATGACACAAAGCATTGAAGGGCAAAGCATCTTCTCCTGCCCGCAAGCGTGGATGCAGACTTTCACGCCAGATCACTCCAAGTGATCCGTATATTTTTTGCTCCAGTATATTGGGCAGTTTCTGGTGATGGTACGATACCCCCGCAATCTCCTTCAGCACAATCAGACCAAGCTCATCCTGCAAAAACGAATCTTCTGCCACCACACGACCAAGCCAGTCCGAGATACGGGCTGCATTCATGATCGTGTGCTGTGCCAGAATTCGGCCGGATGACGTATTCACCATATTCAGTGGCAGTTTGACATACGGTTTATCGCGATGACTCACATTCGTCAATGTGCGAATGGATTGTTGAGGACAGTAGGGGTCACCTGCTTGACCCAGATATATAATTTCCCCTGTTCGGAGTTGCTCCGCACACGCCACCGATATTATTCGTTCCCACTGCCAGGGATGCACAGGAACGAATACATATTCATCAACACTTGCAGCCCCATCCGTATTCACTTTCTCCTCGGCATTGGCAGCCGAGTTCAATTTCAAGTTCGCAGACGATATAACTTCCTGCAAAATCAACTTGAATGTCTGTAGCTCCTGCCCCAGCTCGTTATGAATAAACTCAGCATACGTGTCCAGTGAAGACGAAATGGATATCTGGGCTGAATCCTGTTTAATCGCAATCCAGACCAGCTTGAATTCGGGTCCGAACTCCGGTCCATAGGCTTCATTGTCAGAAAGCGTGAATCCAACTCTGGATTTGTAACAAGGATGATACGGATGCCCTTCAATCAGGGCAGATTCCCACTCATCATATTCTGATACCCGAGGTTCGGGCTGACCAGCACGCCATCGCAAAGACAGCGTGTCCTTCAGATGGGTTTGCTGAAGCTCATCCATGAATTGCCCCAGCTGAGCTTCGGATGTGGGAATATGCGCAGCCATCTCCAGTAAAAAACGAGGAATAGAATCTGCTTCAGCTCGATTTTTCGATGTTACCCGCATAATTGGTTTATCTGACAACCGAATGCGATCAAAGCTCTCTTTTCGTACAGCCCAAAAGGTGTATTCCACCTTCTCTCCTGTCTCCGTCTCCCCTCGCAGTGTATACTCTGCCTCCGCATAAGGCCCGATCACCGGTTCACTCAAGATTTGCTCATACAGAAATGACTCCACCAATTGCCTGAAAATACGTCGCCGCACCATTATCCACTCTTCGGACCTGACCAATTCTGCTGTTAGACCGTTCATATGACACCTCCCATGATTGCACTGCCTCAAACCATTTCATGTGCTACTGCAAATAAATGTGCTGCGGGTGTGGATGACTCAAAAAGTCATGATGCGAGATCGCCCAGCCATAAGCACCCGCATATTGGAACAGCAAAATGTCTCCTGCCCGAACCCTGCCTGACATAATATCACTTGCCAAAATATCTTTCGGAGTACATAGCTGGCCTGCCACTGTAAAAGCGGTTTCCTTCACCTCGGGTCTGTCATACGGATGCGTCCAGTTCTCCACCTCAATCACTTCGAACGGATGACTGTGCTGCCAAGAAACGGGTAGGCGAAAATGATGTGTACCGCCACGCACGATGACATATGTTTTACCATGGTTGACTTTAACGTCAAGCACCTCGGTTGCATAATACCCACTCGACGCCGTAAGGTAACGCCCACATTCGAACAACAAAGTCGTTTCCGAAGGCAGTTCCTTTTGCAATACCGGTGCAATCCCATTCACAAATGTGTTCCAGTCAAACTGTTGCTCCAGATGGGCATAGTTCACACCAATTCCACCCCCGGCATTCAAATACCGAAGCGTGAAACCATATTGCCTCGCCCAATCCCGTGCGATCGTGCAGTAATACTCAACCAGTTTCACATGCTGCTCCGCATCCAGATTGTTCGAAAGGGAGTGAAAATGAAAGCCTTCCACCTGAATATGTGGCAAGTGTCGGAGCTGGTTCATGACTTGTGGCAGCATAACCTCGTCGATTCCGAACTGGGTCGGACGACCGCCCATAGCCAGTGTCGCCTGCGGCAGTGGACCTTTCAGGTTAATCCGCAGCAATACGGATACCCGAACGTCGTTTTGACGAGCAATCTCGTTCAGCTTGTTTAGCTCGTGCATACTCTCCACATGAATAAGCTGCACTTTATGCTCTATCGCTCCCCGAAGCTCGACTTCCGTCTTGCCTGGTCCACCAAACAGAATCGGAATATCCGCTGAGACTTGTCTCACCTTCACGATCTCGCCCAAAGATGCCACTTCAAAGCCATGAACTACAGGGGCCAGCGCTCGAAGCACCTCTTCTTCCGAGTTGGCTTTGATGGCATAGAACAGCTGACTAGATTCCGGCATGGATTGTACACGTTGATGCACATGAGCGACGAGTGCTGTTACATCCCGGATGTAGGCACATACCGGTTCGGTCTGCTGTTCTTTCAGTGCCAATAGGTGCTCACGAACTCTTGCAACCTGAGGCATACGTCCTATCTTCAGCTCTATAGCCATAAACGTGTGCCCTTTCCTTGTTCAACGGCTCTTGCATACATCTCTGCCGCACTGGAGATATCCTCAATCGCCATCCCCATCGGGTTCAGCACAATAATCTCATCCTCATGTTCTCGTCCTGACTTTGCCCCAATCAGGATCTCGCCGAGTTCAGCATGAAGCTGCTCACGGGAGAATTTCCCTTCCAGCACCAGCTGATTAATAATCTTTTTCTCCCGATTGGATTGATCCCAGTCGTCCACGACCACTTTGTCTGCCTGCGTAAATACATCCTTGTGCAAATCCATAATCGAGATGTTACTGACAAAGGTACCTTTGGCAATCCATTCATACGGAATATGGGGCGATGAGGCTACCGTAGCCGTTACAAGTACTTCCGCTTGTCGTACCGCTTGTTCTGACGAATCTTCCACCAGCACTTCAACCTGATCAAAACGCGAACCAATTTCATCGGCAAGCTGGCGGGCCGTATCGTCATTCAGGTCATACAGATGTATGGTCCGAATGGAGTCAAATTGTTCAAGCAGCGAGGTGATCTGCATTCTGGCGATTACCCCGCAGCCGATTACGCTCACTGTGCGGAAACTTTCTCTGGCTAAATATCTTGCCCCAATGGCTGTAACCGCTGCCGTGCGCATCCCACTGATCACGCTGCCTTCCATCACCGCCACCGGATAGTTGCTTTCCGGATCATTGAGGATAATAAGAGCGCTTGCACGTTCCTTATGACGCTTAGCCGGATTATCATGTTTGCTTCCAATCCACTTGAGACCACTGATCGCTACATCGCCACCCACATACGCAGGCATCGCAATAATGCGATCGGCAATATGACCGCTCTTCTCGTTAACCCGCAGATAAGGCTTCAACGGTTGCACGATATCCCGCTTGGCATGAAGCTCCAGTGCACGGGTTACTGCTTTGACATATGGCTCTGAATACAGCCCTCCCAGATCTATAATATCCTGTTTACTCATATACAAAAGGCTATGATCCTGAACGGTGCTCATATTTGATCTCTCCTCTGAGATAAATTTTTAAATACTCTTAATAGCTTGGCTTGGCGGCAATTGATTAACCCATTGCTCGTCATACACACTGTCCAGATAACGTTCTCCACGATCTGCGAAAACAGTAACCACTTTGGCTGAAGGCCGCAAGGTTGGAACCAGTTTTTCCAGTGCAGCAACCAGTGATCCGGACGAACCTCCTGCAAAAATGCCTTCCCGTTCCAGCAGCTTCTGGCAGCCCAGCACAGATTCCCGATCATCCACATGAATAACTTGGTCAATCTCGTTCGGGCTGAATAACTCAGGGACACGGTTGGCGCCGATACCTGGCAATTCACGCTGACGTGATGGTGTGCCAAAAATGATCGAGCCAACTGCATCAACGGCTACGATCCGCGCATGCGGATTTGCCTCTTTCACACGGCGGGATATGCCCAGAATACTTCCAGTCGTACTCACTGCACACACTAGTACGTCTATCTGTCCATCCATCTGCTCCACAATCTCCTGACCTGCACCATGATAGTGAGCTTGCCAGTTCAAAGGGTTGGCATACTGGTTGATCCAGTAACCTGCCGGGTCCTGACTGGCTAACTCCTTGACCCTGCGAATACGGGATTGCAA
Organism: Paenibacillus taichungensis; assembly: GCF_050994985.1. NCBI lineage: Bacteria > Bacillati > Bacillota > Bacilli > Caryophanales > Paenibacillaceae > Paenibacillus > Paenibacillus taichungensis. Next base: position 3,352,590 of record NZ_CP194720.1, read on the forward strand.
ATAACTTCCGTATTCGTCCGGTTCAGTCACCATGTCAACCTGTGCCCCGAGGTAGGTTATCATTCTCAGATTCGTCGATGTGATTTTTGGATCAACCACACAGGTGAATTTCAGGCCATATCGTTTTGCGGTTAATGCGAGACCAATTCCCAGATTTCCTGAAGTGCTCTCGATGAGATGCGTATCTGGTTTGATCGTTCCTTCTCGCAGACCCTGCTCGATAATGTATCGTGCAGGTCGGTCTTTCATGCTGCCGCCGGGGTTCATCATTTCCAGCTTGGCATACACCGACGCTCCTGAAGATCCGAACAGGGAATTCAAGCGAACCAGTGGTGTTTGACCGATACAATCGATAATGGAATCCGCAACTTTAAGCGAGCGATCCTTGATTTGCAGGGTACTTTGTTCCATGTTTTTACACCAGCTTTCTGGGCATATTGTTGTCCAAAATCGTTTTATTGATAATGATTATCATTTTCAAAATTGGACACAGGGCCTATTATGCATATCCTTTTTTTTCCTGTCAACACTAAAATTTTTGGAAAGTTTTTGAAAAAAATAAGATTGACATTGAGAATCATTCTTGATAATCTGATCAGCAATTGGTTTCAAATTGCCAAAATCAAGGTGGTGAAGTAGACACATGATGTCTCAAATGGCATGGAAACAGAGCGTCCGCATTTTGTGGGGTGGACGCTTTCTTTCCAGTGCCGGGCTGACTGGAATCAGCCCTTTTATACCCTACTACATGGAGCATCTGAACGCGGGAACGCCGGAAGAGGTGCTGATGTGGACAGGTCTGTCCGTATCTGCGCCTGCTTTGTCCTACGCACTTCTGACCCCTTTTTGGGGTAAGATCGGAGATCGTTGGAGTCGAAAATGGATGGTTGTCAGAGCGCTGGTCGGACTGGCCCTTAGCATGTTTCTGATGGGCGTTGCCCAGACGCCCTTTCAATTCTTTTTGTTCCGTCTCTGCCAGGGGGCTTTCGGTGGCATATCTGATGCAAGCAGTGCGTTTGTGGGAACCCATGCCCCTGACCAAAAGCAGGGTTCTGCGCTCGGACAGTTGGAGCGGGCATCGGCAGCAGGTCTGCTCGTGGGACCACTACTAGGAAGCATATGTGTAAACACATGGGGAAGTCGTCCGCTATTGTTCATTACGGCCTCGTTGACATTGAGCTTTGCTGTGCTTGCCGCAATCGTATTAACGGGGGCGACGACTCATCGAACGCGTACGGCCAAGAACAATACTCAAGTATCTCCTGTGGAACAGCACCAGCCTTCGGCCGCTCTGTTGAATAACCATGGCAAAAACAGAAACAAGAGCGGAATTATCCATGCCTTCGTTTCGCTGATTACGCATCCGATTGCCCGAAGACTCGTTATCGCAGGCATCATTTTTAAGCTCGCAGATTTTGCAACATTTACGATGTTTACTCCGTTTATTCGTGAAATCGTCCCTTCCTCAGGTGCAGCTGCGCTTACCGTCGGGGTTCTGCTCGCGATGTCTTCGGTTGGTGAATTGGTTGGCGCATCGTGGTGGGGTAAGCGAAACGATCGTTACTTACCCGAACGCAATCTCCGGCTGGCTGGTTTGTTATGCGGCTTGTGTCTGCTTGCACATACACTTCCACTCGGGGTGGCCTGGCTGCTAGTTGTACGTTTTCTGCAAGGATTCTTCTACAGCGCCCTGTTGCAGACGGTCATGCTCAACGTGCTGAAATCCTCCACCGATCAGGATCGGGGCGTGCGCATCGGAGCTACCAACAGTATGTTAATGGCTGGTCAGATTGCCGGTCCGTCCATTGGGGTTCTAATCGGAGGTATCTGGGGAATTCCAGCTGTATTTCTCGTCATGGGGACAGTCATGCTTGCCGCTTCGCTTGCTGTACGCCGCCCAGCGGTTCATGAGCCAAAAGCTCCCGTACAACTGCCACTCCAATAATTTGTGAAAGGATGATAATCAATCATGACCAAGGATAACATCACCATCGATTCATTCCAGCAGACTGTTCATCCCTCTTTAGTATCGCCGAGCGGAATTGCTCGTCAGGAGATGCTAAGCCGTATATTGAACGCCTATCTCCGAGAAACCGAACAGCATGATCCTTATGTTCGAATTACCACGCGGCCAAACTTTTCACTTGTTATTGAGCTTCCGCGTACTGGTCAGAGGATATATGGAAATCTGCTTCATCGTTCCGCCGCTGGACATCATGTCTATGGCGACAAGTTTCACATTGCAGAATCAGGCGGGGCACAGCCCGATGGTTGGAGAGAAGTTTCTTTTGAACAAATAACAACGCTGTTGCTCGATGAAATATCATCTGTAGAACCCAATCTTAAAGCCCGAATGTTGAAAAGAGCAGAGCTGGAGCAGATGGTTTACAACAGTTTGGAGCATATGACCTCTTATCTGGAGCATGCCCTGAGTACAACATCTCCTGTAACATTGGATTTTCGCTATCTAGAACAGACACTGCTATGTGGTCATCCATTTCATCCAACTCCGAAAAGTCTGGAGGGCTTCAGTTCTTCGGATTCGCATGCCTATTCGCCAGAATTTGGCGTAAGCTTTCCGCTCAGCTGTTTTGCGGTCGCACCTGAACTTGTGTTGGAGGATTGGCTGGATACCGTGGACTATGGCAGTGAAGCACCCTGGGTTCCTGCGGAAATGGCCGAGGCCGCTTGGAAGCACCTCTCTCTGGAAAGCAAACATTATGTCCTCCTCCCTTGTCATCCTTGGCAGGCCGCCTATTTGCGGACACTTGAACCTGTAAAGTCCTTATTACGACAAGACACTTTGATTGATCTGGGCTCTACCGGACCTTCCGTGTATCCTACCTCATCGGTGCGCACGGTCTGGAATCCAAAGGAAAGTTGTTTCTATAAGCTGTCTCTTCATATTCGAATTACAAATTTTATTCGCGAGAACAATGAAGAGCAGTTGCTGCGCACACTGGATGCATCCAGAATTGTACAGCAGATTCAGGATCGCTGGACGTCAGAGAAATTTCAAATTTTGCTGGAAAAAGGCTACCGTAGCTTGAAGGTACCGGAGATACCTTCGCCCACTCAGGAGGCGCTGATCTCCGGATTCTCCATGATCCTGCGCGAAGCACCAGAGTCTTGCCGCTCTGCTTCAGGGGCTCCTTATGTTGTGGCATCTCTGATGGAGGTACTTCCCGGAGAAACCGAACCGCTGTTGTTCCGGGCCGTCCGGGAAAGTCTCCAATCATCCTCGTCGCCGGATCGTGTAAATGATGCGAGGGTGCAGACAGACTGGTATGAATGGCTTCGTCAATATCTGGAGTTGTCCATGGTTCCACTTGTGGAACTGTATGCCGAGACAGGCATTAGTCTGGAAGCTCATGTACAGAATTCCATGCTGCGTCTTGAAGATGGTATGCCTGCCACTTTTGTGGTTAGGGATCTGGAGGGCATCAGTGTCAATCGAGCCTTAGCGGAACAGCAAGGTTGGATCGATCAGGTAGTCAATGCCAACAGTCCTGTCTTGTATACCGAAGAAGAATCACGTCATCGATTGAAATATTATTTCTTTGTCAATCACCTCAGTCATGTGGTGCAGCGTCTGGCATATTATACTGGTCAACAGGAGCAGCCATACTGGAGGGTGGTGAGAAATACATTAGAGGAGCTTCGGAAAAAGACAGCCGAATCCTCGCACATCAACGACGTCATTCGTGATCTGTTGACCACCGAGACCTTACCAGCCAAAGCCAATCTGCTCAGCCGCTTCCATCAGCGTGGTGAGACGCCGTTATACGTCAACATTCCCAATCCAATGAGATAAGGAGGTTCCTTTTATCTGCTCCAATTCATCCAGCAGTATCTCCCAGCCTCCAATATTTGCATATCAAAAAACGGCCCTGGAGAACAACACAACGTGTTCTTCCAGAAGCCGTTTCTTTCTTTCTTTTAAATCATTTTCCGATTCATTTCTTATCTTTTTTCAACCTATTTATTCAAACTCATCTCCTCTTACCTTGGCAAACACCATCATATCTACCAACGTACCTGTACTGTCACGCCGCATCTTGCGCAGTACACCTTCAAGCGTATAGCCTGCGCGCTCAGCCACTTTGGCACTTCGCACATTGCGGGCATCACAGCGGATTTCCAGCCGGTTCGCCTCCATATAGGTTATTGCGAACTGCTCAATACCTCTGACTGCTTCTGTCATGAGACCCTCACCGGCACGCGAAGTTCTGATCCAATAACCGATTTCGAAACAACGTGCATTCCAGTCGATTCGATGCAGTCCGCTGCTGCCCACGAAATCATCCGTAAACCTGTCACGTAAATGAAGCATCATGTCGGTACGCTCCAGAAATTGCAGCCTGGCTTTGCGGGCATGCGCTTCCGATTCCTCCAGTGAAGGTATGTTCTCGGCAAAAGGCAACCACAAACGTAATTGCTCCGCACTTTCACAAATTGCCTCATTCACTGCCGCTCCATCTCCCCACCTCGGGGCACGAATGGTCAAACGCGGTGTTTCGAAACTTTCGGGAAAAGACAGCATTAACGGATTCATTGAAGCGGGATTGGTCATGAACTCTACTCCTCCACTTGGAAAATCGAGTCAATGATCAGCGGCAAGTTGTCCCTCACGGATACAGCGCCAAATACGGAACGGGCGTGCGCGCCCTGTTCTCCAAACACTTCCAGCATCAGATCCGAGAACCCGTTTAACACTTTATGGTGCTCCTCATACGAGGCGGTCGCATTGATGAACCCCTGCACTTTAACCACCCGTTTCACCCGATCCAGTGAACCAAGCACTTCCTGAACGACAGCCAACACCTCGATGGCAGCATTTCGGGCAAATTCATATCCCTGCTCCGTCGTGAACTGCTCCCCCAGTTTGCCACGCTCTTGCGTATCCGGCCCTTTACCGGACACATACATGATTCCATTTACAATCACCGCATTGGTATACTTTGCTGCCGGCGTACTTGCTTGGGGCAATACAATGCCCAATTCATCCAATCTGGTCTGTATCATCGGCTTCTCCTTTATGTATAAAAATGTCTTTACAAGCTATCAATCTTTCAATTTATTCCTAATTTAGTTAAATCTCAATATACGCCGGTTGCTCTTGAACTGCAAGATGTAAAATGGGTTGAAGGATATTTTCCTTCTATATAAGTAATTAATTACATTTCAAATGTCGATCAGCATTAAATGCTCTAAACTAGGATACAGGGTGCAGTTTACGATGTTAGATTCAATTGATATTTTTATTGATATTTTAAATGAATTAATAAATATATAATTCCTTAAATATTGAAAACGTCAGATTGTAATTTCAAATCATTTCTTTTACGATAGAAGCAATAACTCTAAAATCACTGGGATTGAATATAAGGAGGAATCATCATGAGTGCACCATTGTTTCGTGATCCCATCTTTGATGGAGCTGCTGATCCGGTCGTTGTATGGAATCGTTCCGAGCAAACCTGGTGGATGATCTATACCAATCGCAGAGCCACAGCCGGAGGGCCAAAGTTCGCCTGGGTGCATGGCACGGATTTGGGCGTAGCTTCTTCAGCTGACGGTGGACAGTCTTGGACTTATCGTGGTACGTTAACCGGGTTGGAGCATGAATGGGGACATAATACGTTCTGGGCTCCCGAAATTTTCTGGCATGAGGGCACGTATCACATGTATGTCAGTTACATTCAAGGGGTGCCTCATGACTGGGCTGGCCATGATCGTCACATTTTGCATTACACCAGTACGGATCTGCTCTCTTGGACATTCCATGGCAAACTGGTGCTTAGCTCGGAGCGTGTGATTGATGCGTGTATTTACCCGCTGCCGAACGGAAAATTCCGGATGTGGTACAAGGATGAAGCTAATTCATCCCATACGTATGCAGCAGACAGCCCGGATCTCTATCAATGGGAAGTCATCGGTCCGGTTATTACAGGGCGTGCGCATGAAGGGCCTAACGTATTTCGTTTCCGTGATTCGTATTGGATGATTGTTGACGAATGGAGAGGACAGGCTGTTTACAAGTCGGATGACCTGGAGCATTGGGAATGGAACAGTCTGATTCTCGATCAGCCAGGAAATCGTGAGGATGATGGTGTAATCGGTTTGCATGCAGATGTCGTCGTACAGGATGATGAAGCCTATATCTTTTATTTTACCCACCCGGACCGGATCGAAGGTATCGATCATGCCAGCGAACCCGCACGTCGTTCCTCCATTCAGGCCGCACGTCTCGATGTCATTGATGGTGTGATGGTCTGTCCACGAGATGAAGAGTTAAAGATGAAGTTGCGACCGGAGAACGATACAAGTCAAATTTCGGTTTGAGCTGCGTTTTTCCTAAAGTGAGATTTAAACACTGTTTTACAACGTCATAATAAAGGACCTGAACCAATGTCTGCGCACGCAGGATTGCTCAGGTTCTTTTTTTACATGTTCGACTTCGGATCGCGTGTCGTCAAGAATTCCCTTCCTGTATTTACCTATAGGTTTAAGTGTCGTTACATGTTATTATGTAGAACTCCATTTTCAAAATGGGAACATACTAAATACATAAACAAGGACGTATTTATGAGTACAAAAACACGACATATTATTCTGATTTTATTCACTATCATTCTGATTATTGCATCCATCTTTTTTCATAAGTATCGTGAACTCAAACATCGTATCGAGTCTTCTGCCGACTCAGCTTACCGCAGTGTTATTCTGGAAAGTATACATTATAAAAAAGAGCTGGATCGATACATCAAAAGCAACAAAACAACAGATGAAACAAACCTGAGCATCTATACGAACAATATTAAGAACGCTTTCGAATATTATGGGCTCATTACTAATATGGTCGATGGAACAGCCCAAAGGTTATATACTGAACGAAGTGACCTTTTCCATCAGTACTGGCATGTAGTCCCTCCAGCCTATGCGAAGCTTTCATTGAAAGAATTACAAAAGGTAAGTGATAAAACAAACATCATTATTAAGGGACTCCAACGTTTGAAATAAACCCACCCTATCTCAGCACTCTCGTCGAACCTACTTCTCTAAACTTCTGACGATATGTCCTCGGTGACACCTGAACCGTACGCTTGAACATCTTCCCGAAATGTGAAAAATTGCTGAATCCCGCTCGCAGAGCGATCTCGGTTATGGAATCCTCGCTTTCACGCAGCAAACGCTGCGCCTCCTTCACACGAAGCAGATTGAGATAATCGCTGAACGTGAAACCTGTAGTCTGTTTGAACAAACGGCTTAGATAATGGGGACTAATTCGAAATAATGCAGCAACCTCAGGCAGCGCTAAATCCTGCTGATAGTTATCGTTGAGATAACGCACCACTGCCTGTGCCTTGGGATGCAGAACCGGCTCACTGTCGGCCGAGTGCACGGTGCTCAAATGTTTGTTACGGTAAGCAAACAACAGCAGTTCAACGGATCGGTGACGCAGCAGCAGACTGCTTCCAGCTCTGGTATGGACCATCTCATCAATCATTTCACTGACCATTCGCTCCGCTGTTTCACTTACCTGTGAAGGAAGCCTCAGAATGGGAATATTCCAGCCGAATGGCTCCTTCAGTCCCTCAGCCAGCTCGGGTAAAATAGCCAATTCGTTGAACAGCTCTGGCTTGATATACAGAACAATTCGATCATGGTCTGGTCTTCCACTCTCCATTGTTTTATGAACGGTATTCCGGTTAATGAATACGAAGTCTCCGGCTTTGATTCGATAAGTTCGATCCTTAATGAAGTAAATGCGCTCACCCGATAGCAGGTAGTACAGCTCATAATGGTCATGCAGATGGTCATCGGTCATGGAAAAATATCCAAGGCGGCGATCATATTCGATATTCAAATATCCGGTGGGATCATGGTAATCCGCTTGAAATGTCTGTATCATGCAGCTGCCCCCTTTAGTTGAATTATAGCAAAATAAGCGGCATTTGAAAGCGATTACGCACAAAAAGCGGCGAATGAAGTGCTTCCTTGTTATAGTCTAAAGCTATATTCAAGGAGGCGATAGACATGAGTAACAAAAAACGCTACGTATTGGTCGGAACAGGCGGCCGTGCTGAATTTTTCTATGGAGCATTAGCCCAAAATTTCAGGGAAACATCCGAACTTGCAGCTTTTTGTGATATTAACCAGACACGCATGAATTACGCCAATCAGCTGCTGAGGGAAAAATATAAATACAATGAGGTGCCAACCTATCCTGCAGATCAGTTTGATCAGATGATTGAGAACGAGAAGCCGGACTTCGTCATTGTAACCAGCATCGACCGCACCCACCACAAATATATCATTCGAGCAATGGAGCTTGGCTGTGATGTTGTGACTGAGAAGCCCATGACCATCGATGAACACAAATGTCAGGATATTCTTGATGCCGTCAAGCGGACTGGACAAAATATACGCGTCACCTTTAACTACCGTTATGCGCCGCACCATACCAAAATACGGGAACTGATTCAGAATGACACAATCGGAAAAGTGACTTCGGTCCACTTCGAATGGCTGCTGAATACGCGCCATGGCGCAGATTACTTCCGCCGCTGGCACCGGGACAAGCGTAATAGTGGCGGACTGCTCGTGCACAAATCCACGCATCACTTCGACTTGGTCAATTTCTGGATCGGTTCGCAGCCTGAGACCGTCTTCGCATTCGGCGATCTCATGTATTATGGTAGAGAGAACGCAGAGGAACGAGGCGTGACCCAGTTTTACACTCGTGCAACGGGCAACCCGATTGCGCAAGAAGATCCTTTTGCCCTGCATCTGGATTCGGATGCACATCTCAAAGCCATGTATCTGGATGCTGAACCGGAAGACGGCTACCAGCGGGATCAAAGCGTATTCGGAGATGGCATCAACATCGAGGATACGATGGGCGTTCTTGTCCAGTATCAGAACAAAGCCATTTTGACCTATTCACTGGTTGCATACCAGCCGTGGGAAGGCTATCGCATCGCCATTAATGGCACCAAAGGCCGGATCGAAATGAACATTGTAGAACAATCCTATGTTAACTCGCTGGGTGACAAAAATCTTGAAGGTGCATTGATTGGCAAAACACTGCGTGTCCTTCCCATGTTCGATGCCCCATACGAGGTTCAGGTCGAGGAAAAAGAAGGCGGTCATGGCGGAGGTGATCCTGTACTTCTGAATGATCTGTTTGGAGAGCCAGCGGAAGATCCATACCACCGCGCTGCCAACCAATTCGACGGAGCAAGATCCATCCTCACCGGAATTGCAGCCAACCGCGCCATCGCAACCGGCTTACCTGTTCGCATCAACAATCTGGTTCGTTTCTAGGAACGCAAGGCCGCTCCAACCACATTTAATTCAAAGACTGCGTGTAATACGCAGTCTTTTTCCCATTTTGACGACGGTCTTGAAGTCTATTCGCTTAAGGAGGAATCCATGTTTTTCTCATTAAAAAGTCGTCTGATCGCCTTTATCATTGTGCTCTTCGTTCTCTGTTTTGGCGCACTCTCTTTCCTACTTTTTAAGGAATCACGTACTGTAATCCGCTCTTACATTGAATCCTCTGCTCTTGAGAAGATGGAGGAATACGGTTCCTATGTCGATATGGTTCAAATGCAGATCTATGATGTAGCCTCTCTTATTTTCAACAGCGATACCGCCAAGAACTGGGATAACGCAATAAGTGACTCCAACCTTCCTGAAGGGGAAAAGATGCTTGTCAATCTGGCGATGAGCCGTTTTCTGACCCAGGCTACGAACAGCTACACCAGTATCTCCGATGTATCCATCTATCGACGAAATGGACTGAGGATTGGCAGTGAAAATCAAGTAACGACCGACGCTCTCTTTTTGCAGGAATCATGGTACAAAAATTTCTTTATCTCAGAGAATCACTGGCTGCCTGCACATACCGATCAACATGAAAATATAAGGGATCACGGCAACCCGGTAGTTAGTCTGCTAATGCCCATCGGGACCTTTCACCATGCTACAGCCCAAAATGTGATGAAAATTAACGTCAGCGAATCTTACTTTCTGGAACCGCTTAACCGAATCCATCTGGCTGAGAGCAGCACTATTTTTCTACTGGGCCAACAAGGAAGTCCCATTCTTTCCCAACAGGCCAATCAGCTTGGTGCCGAGGCTTTAGCAGAAATCGATCAGATCCGGAACAACTCGCTCAAATCGGGTGTGGTGTACCTGAACAATGATGAAGGACAGCGTGACATTCTGGTATACAAAAAGCTGGGGCGTACGGGCTGGATGCTGGCTGGTCTGGCACCGGAAAAAGAGCTATATTCTTCTCTTCACAAACTTCAGAGTACCATTCTGGTGGTCACCATTGTTCTCATTTTCGTCTCTTTGTTTGCCGCTGCCTGGCTCTCTTATGGCGTCACCAAACCTTTAACACGACTGGTATTGGCCATGAGACAGGTACAGCGCGGCGCATTCGATCAAGCAGAGTCCCTTCTGCCTCCGGACAAAAATGTAAAAAGCGAAGTCAGTTATGTCATCTCCACTTTCCGCTACATGATCAGCCGATTGCGACAGCACATCCAGAACGAATTCGAGCTGAAGCTTCTCCGCCAGCAAGCTGAGTATAAAGCGCTGCTCATGCAGATTAATCCCCATTTTATGTTTAACACGCTGGAACTGGTGAGCAGTCTCGCCATGCAGCGCCGAACGGATGATACAGTTCAGGTCATTGAGGATCTGGGCAAAATGATGCGATTCTCCATGAATACAAGTGACGACAGGGTACAGCTTGCAGAGGAACTGGCTTATATCCGCCACTATATCTCCATTCTGCAAACCCGTTTCGGTCATAAGCTGGACGTTACTCTGACACAGGAAGGCAGGCTGAATTCTCTGGTCATCATTAAATTTATTCTTCAGCCGCTTATCGAGAATGCCGTCAAATACAGCTTCCAGCATCAGACGACGGCAGAGGTACACATCCTGATCTCCAGACGGAATAACCACCTTCATTTCAACATTTCAGACAATGGGCCCGGGATTCCAGCCGAAATCATCCAGAAAATTCATGATCCTGTTGAAGCATCTCAGCTGGAACCCCTATTGCGAAGCCAAAGCTGGCACATTGGGCTCGGTAATGTAGTTGCACGCTGCCGCTTGCATTACGGAAGTCTGTTTAACATTCAGATCGAGAACGGAGAGCATAACGGCACGTCTATTGAACTGATTCTACCCGCACAGGAGGAATATGATGTACAACGTATTGATCGCAGATGACGAGATCGAGGTTCGCGAAGGACTAAAATTGAAAGTGAACTGGCAAGACATGGGCTTTATCATTTCAGGTGAAGCAGCAAACGGCATCGAAGCGGAAGAGCTTCTGAAAACTGAACATTTTGACTTGTTAATTACAGACATGAACATGCCGGTCATGGATGGCGTCCAATTACTGGACGTTTGCCGAAGCCTTAATCCTTCCATTCAAATTATGATCATCACTGGATATGAAGATTTCCACTATGCCAGAGCAGGTGTGCGCAGCCAGGCCATGGACTATTTGCTGAAGCCTGTAACCCGGGATGAACTGAAAACCACTTTAAATAAAATCAAAGATGAGTTGGATAAAAAGAAACAGCTGCACGGCGATTCCGAAATGATGCAATGGCGTCTCTCCCAGTATTACAAAGAAATGAAGCAACGTTTCCTGCTTGATCTTGTTAGGGGACATCGCCTCCCACCTTCTTCACTGCCAGAACGAATGCGGCTGTTTCATCTGGAATCCTGGCAGGATCACAGCGTCTGTTTCATCACCGCTGGCATGCGAAACTCCGGTATACAGACTGCCTCAGTGGAACGTATTCCCGAAAAGCTCCACCTACCCTTTGAGCTGCTTTGTCACGAAATGGCTCAATCCTATCCAGATAACGTGCAAGTGTTCCATGACGGAGCCCACCCTGGAATCATGCATTTCATAACATTGGAAGGTATTCAGCACGAATTTGCTCAGCAGATCACAGCACAGACCCGCTCTATCTTAACGATAGATGTACAAGTTGGATTGGGATTGTCCGTGTCTGGGTTTGAGCGCTGGAAAGAAGGCTATATTCATTCCCTCTTGGCTTGGAACTCTGCTGGGCGCAAAGGTGCACAGGACCGTGTGCCCGTAGTAGATCATAGTCCATTACTGCCTGAGGAAACCAGTCGCATGCTGCATCGTTGCCTCATTCGTGGAGAGCTGGATTCCTTCCGCACCGTGATTCGAAAGGAGCTTACTGACTCATTTCGGATATCCACTTCCCATATGATCCGAAGCCTTTTTCAAATTTCATTATTGTTCGAACAGGAATCCTCGTGGATTTCCCCGGAATGGGTGCTTTGGCTAAAGACTCCAGATCAGGCAGAACTGCTGCTGATGCATTGGGCGGAAGATTTTGTGAATCAACAGCAGCCATCCGAGGTTGGAGAAGATACGGTTATTGAATCGGCCAAACGATATATTGAGGAAAATTACATGCTGGAACTGACATTAACTTCGTTAGCTGACCATTATAACTACAACTCTACCTATTTTTCAGAGATATTCAAAGAAGCTGCCGGCATCTCTTTTATTCAATATGTAACCGAGGTGCGAATGAAACATGCCATACGTTTACTGAGGGAAACCCAACTAACCGTCTGGGATGTTACAGAGCTGACAGGCTTCCGTTCCCCAAGCTATTTCAGTTCAAAATTCAAAAAAATGTTCAACATAAGTCCTTCAGATTATCGTTTGCTGCATTCCGAAAAAATTGATAATCATGATCCGAAGAAATGAGATTCCGGCTTCTCCTCCTCCCCGGTATGATGAATTTACCAAGAGAATCACCGCAAATATTGTAAGCGGATTCAATTCCGCGGTGATCACGAATTCACATCCAATCCTGAAGGGAGGCCTATGATGAGAAAGCTGTCCAAGCCGTTATACGGCCAGCAGAATATGACTGCCTATTTGTTTCTGCTGCCCTGGCTCATCGGACTTTTCTGTCTGACACTCGGACCGATGGTTGCGTCGCTCTACCTGTCCTTGACTAAATTTAATTTGTTATCATCACCCACGTGGACGGGGCTTAGCAACTATGTCCAGATTTTTACCGAAGACGATACCTTTCGCAGATCTTTGGGGCTAACATTTTATTATGTATTTCTATCCGTTCCGCTCAGGCTTGCCTTCGCCCTGCTTGTAGCAATGGCGCTGAACAAAGGGATTCGGGGACTCGGCTTATACCGAACCGTGTATTACATCCCTTCCCTATTGGGAGGCAGCGTCGCTATTGCGATCGTCTGGCGTCAGATTTTCGAAGGAAGTGGCTTGGTCAATCAGTTTCTGAGTTGGTTCGGAATCACCGGACCCGCCTGGATTGCACATCCCGATTATGTGGTCTATACGATCATCACACTCTCTGTATGGCAGTTCGGTTCGGCCATGGTTATCTTCCTGGCTGGCCTAAAGCAAATTCCAGCCGATTTATATGAAGCTTCGGACGTCGACGGGGCCGGAAAGGTACGCCAATTCTTCGGCATCACACTTCCGATGCTCTCGCCTGTTATTTTTTTCAACCTGATCATGAGCATGATCAATTCGTTTCAAGCCTTTACACCCGCTTATGTGATCGGGGATGGACGCGGAGGTCCGCTCGACGCCACAATGTTCTATACCTTGTACCTGTATCTGAAAGGCTTCTCGTTCTTTGATATGGGTTATGCTTCTGCCCTGGCGTGGATCATGCTGGTCATTATCGGGGTATTCACCGCAATCGTCTTTCTCACCTCGAAATTCTGGGTGTTCTACGGCGACAATCAGGAAGGGAGATAGTACACATGCCACTAAAGCGACGTTTGGTTCAAGCCGGGAGGCATGCCGCCATTATCCTCTTCGGTCTGCTGATGTTGTATCCGGTGTTATGGTTAATTCTCAGTTCGTTTAAACCAAATCATCTCATCTTCACGAATAGTAGCCTGATTCCAACCAGCTTTACTCTTGAACATTTTGTGAATGGCTGGAAAGGATTGCAAGGGGTGTCGTTTGGCCGCTTCTTCGGCAACTCGGCGTTGATCTCGGTCATGAGTGTGTTGGGAAATGTGATTTCTTGTTCCTTTGCAGCCTACGCTTTTTCCAGATTGAAGTTCAAGTTCAAAGGCCTGTGGTTCAGCATTATGCTGGTCACAATCATGCTTCCTTACCATGTAACCCTGGTACCTCAGTACATTCTGTATAACGAGCTGCATTGGATTAATACGTATTTCCCGCTCATTCTGCCCAAGTGGCTGGCACAGGATTCCTTCTTCATTCTGCTCATGGTTCAATTCATCCGTGGTATCCCACGGGAGCTGGACGAGAGTGCAACTATTGACGGTTGCGGGCAATCGCAGATTTTTTTCAGAATCGTGGTGCCTCTTCTCGTTCCTGCCCTGATCACAACAGCGATCTTCACCTTCATCTGGAGCTGGGATGACTTCTTTAGTCAGATGATCTACCTGAGCAAAATTGATCTGTTTACCGTACAGCTTGGGATTCGGTCGTTATTCGATCCATCGGGACAATCGGATTGGGGCGCACTGCTCGCCATGTCCACGCTGTCTCTGCTGCCTGTGACCATTATCTTTCTGGTATTTCAGCGTTATTTTCTAGAGGGAATTGCAACGACTGGGCTGAAGTGATTACGAAATTACGAAAATACCTGTCCAGACGCAATACGTGTACAACAGATATTATGTTTTTCATTATCCATCGTCAGGGGGATTTCTCATGTTCAAACGATTAATGATCACTGTTATAGCTTCGCTCCTGTTATTGGTAACTGCCTGCTCTGGAACGGATCATACCGGCGCTGATGAGCAAAAAGGAACGGAAACCGCGGAAGACGGGCAAGTCGAATTGCGCATGATGTGGTGGGGCGATCAAAAACGGGCAGATATTACGAATGAAGCCCTGAAGGTTTTTCAGGAGAAACATCCGAATATTAAAATTGTAGGTGAATTTGCGCCTTCCTCCGGATATTTTGACAAGTTGAATACACAGCTCGCGTCAGGCACAGCACCGGATATTTTCTTCCTTGGAGGTAACGTGGTTGACTACGCCAAGAAGGATGTGCTTTTGAACCTGGACCCTTATGTCGGTAGTGAACTGAATCTGGATGGCATGGATGCCACCATGGTTGAGTATGGGCGTCTTGATGGAAAGTTGCAGCATATTTCCGCGGGTGCGAATGCACGGGGCATTGTCGTCAATCAGGCGCTGTTCGATCAAGCGGGAATCCCTTTGCCAGCTTCGGATTGGACTTGGAAAGATTATGCTGCAATCAGCAAGGAGCTGTCCGACAAGCTCGGCAAGGGCTTTTATGGAACCTATAATTTCACGGTTGACGGTATGGACATCTTTTTGAAACAACGCGGCAAACAGCTATATGATATGAAGAACGGCACGCTCGGATTTGCAAAAGAAGACATTTTGGAATGGTTCATTTACTGGGAGCAGGCTTCCAAATCCGGAGGTGTGGTCACGCCTGAATTGCAGGTTTCCAATCCACCGGATGATACGAGTAAATCCTTGCTTATTACGGGCAAGGCGGCTATGAGCTTGCTTCCTTCGAATCAACTGGCTGCTTTCCAGAGTCTCACGGAAGATAAGTTAATTCTTTTGCCTGTACCACGGGGTCCAAAAGGAACTGGGGTTGTATTTGAATCCAGTCAGGGGTTGTCCGGTTATGCAAATACCAAACATGCAAAAGAAGTCGCGATCCTGATGGATTTCTGGATTAATGATCCGGACGCAGCCAAAATTCTCGGCAACGACCGCGGCGTGCCCGTTACGGAAGCCAACCGCAATCTGCTTCAACAAGAAGCGGGACCTGTCGAGGAGATTGTATATAATTACACCAGCTTTGTATCTGAAGCTACAAAAACGGAGCCTTTTGACGTGAGCTATAATCCTCCGGGATTCGCTGAATTCTCCAAGTTGGCCCAGACAACCAACCAGGAAATCGGCTTTGGCCGAAAAAGTGTGGAGCAAGCCGTGACTGACTTCTATAATGGCACCGTACGAATTTTTGAATCCAATCAATAATTAACCGCTTCAAGGAGGTCAACATGACAGAAGCCCTGCTGAACAAGCTGCGGCAGATCTCGATCCACGATCATGTGCAGCCAGGTAAACCGGAGGATCAAAAGTTAATACAGGAATGGCAGGCGTCGGGTGTTCGATTCGCGGCATCCGGCGGACGTTTGGAAGCGACTTATTATTCCGCATTGGAGAAGTTACTGACTTGCATTGTGCCTCTGAACGGCAGTGAGCCCATTCTTCAGGAAGGTGGCATCTATCTGGGCTGCTGGCTGGAGAGTACGGGCACCATTAATGCGGAGCTGCTGTCACGTCTGATTCCTTCCGTATCGGAAACGACCTATCTAGCTTTTGCCCGACACCAAAGAGAAGATGGATTGCTGCCTTATAAGCTAACGGAGAACGGTCCTTCCTTTCGTCAGATTCAACTCGTTACACCATTGGCACGAAGCGTATGGAACCACTACCAACTTCATGGAAAGAACCGCTCCTTCCTGAAGACCATGTACAAGGCAATGGTACAATACGACGAATGGATTGCAACGTATCGTAATACCCGGGGGAAAGGCTGTGTGGAGGCATTTAGCACCTTTGATACCGGGCATGATCTGTCCCCCCGGTTCTGGCATGTCCCGGATACACCTTATATGAATGATGCTGCGTCCTACCATCCGGACTCTCCGGTCCTGCCTTTTTTGGCACCAGACTTAACCGCCAATATATATTGCCAGCGCATATATTTATCCCAAATGGCTGAGGAACTTGGGGAGTCTAGTGGTGATTGGAAAGCAAAAGCTGAAACTAGTCTCGAAAGTCTCTTCCGCTACTGTTATGACGAAGAGGATATGTTCTTCTACGACCGGGATCGCAACGACGAATTCGTCAGGGTACAGTCCGATGTGCTACTGCGTGTGATGGCCTGCGAGGTGGGCGACCGTGAATTGTTTGATAACATGCTGCGCAGGTATTTGCTGAACACAAGCAAGTTTTTCGCCAAATACCCGTTTACCTCCATGTCGATGGATGATCCAAGGTTCGATCCGTTCTCCTCTTATAACAGTTGGGGTGGAGCATCCAATTTCCTGAGTCTGATCCGTGCACCACATGCATTTGAATATCACCATCGCTATGTGGAATTGACCTGGGTGCTGCAACCCATCTTGTCGTCCCTTTCCAAAGCAACGCGCTTTCCGCAGGCTTTAAGTCCATGGACCGGGGAGGAAGGTTTTACCGAAACCTATTCCCCCTCCATTCTTTGCCTGCTTGATTATGTGGAACGGTTATGCGGCATCATGCCGGTTGGATCGGATCAACTGTGGTTTACCGGTCTTCTCCCCATCGACATGGATCATGGCGAAGAAGTAGCTGGTCATACGGCGTACAGCCGCACGATGAATGGACTGCATTTTGAATTGGTGAACACGCCAGAACGGGTAACGGTATATCAGGATGGTAAGGTTTTTATGGAAGGACCAGCGGGAATTCGATTCATTACGGATCGTAGTGGACATTTGGAAGGCATCATCGGAATGAGCGTGCGCACGATTGAAGGTGAACTGATCTATCGAGGAAAATGCATTCCGTTTCGAATCAAAGGAAATGAACTCCAGCGATATATTGAGGGAAACTTGAAAACAGAACGGGATATTGGCATCATCTATCCTTCTTATTGCTAGTGGGTTAAAAAAGTATCCTTTCTTCAGGAGCATTAATCAGGCCCATTGGCCGATATAGAGTTGCAACAGCAAAAGCGCAAGTAGCAGGAGGAAATCCCCTGTACTTGCGCTTTTACAATTTAATATCGTATGGACTGTCCACGACGGATGAAGAGAAGTTAACTTTTGAAGACTCCCTTTATTTATACGAGAAAGCCAACATTTTCTTATGCTTTCCGCTCCCACGCAGGGTGGCGATAGAACTCAATCGTATCTATATAGTTCACCGTGTACTTCTGTTCAACATCCGACAGCTCCAGCAGCTTTCTGTCCATTTGTTTCAAACCCATGACCACATCATGTCGGAGAAGGTCCATTGCGATTTTGCCTACAAAGCCGCCTTCCATCTCTTTATGTTTATTGCGAAATTCTTCATTATAGATCAGTTCCGGTGTAAACGATGCTTCAACAAATGCGTTAACAAGCGTAAGTTCATTACCCTCCATCTGTACCGCGATATAATAGTTGCCACGTTCATCCCGAATGAGGTCTTTATACATTTCCACGTCCATCTGAATCACTCCCTATATCTTAAGTTGTACCTTATCATGAGTAACATGGGCGCCATTTCGCTCACCTCTTGCCCTCGTCCATTCATATAGTAGGTATAAATGGCGAACGGAGGATTGCTTATGAATTGGCACCAACTTCATACAGGAAAAACACTTCAGCAGCGTCTGGCCGAGTTCCAGGGACATCTGGCAGAACTGAATGCTCCATTGTCTGGTCTGGAACCTGGAATAATTAGAAAAGTATATCCGCGCAATTTCATCAAAGTTAATCGGCAGTTATTTATTCCACTCAGCTTGTTTTCCATTCGTGTATTTGATGTACCACGAGCACGGCGAGGCATACGGGTAGGCATCCGCACGGTATTCCCATCTCGAAATGCATTTAACAATATCCGACTTGTTGGTGTTGGACTGGATTACATTGAGCTGCAGGGAAAGGGTAAATTCTCCTCACGTATTCTCTTTCCGCTAACTCAGGTCGAATCGATCTATCGCCCAACGAATAAAAAGAAGAAATAATGAGACCAGACTTCGCTGAATTCATATCTGTCTGTACTTGCAATCTTGATTAAAGAACGATCCATACCCTGGATCTATCCCATGTCATGATATGCATATTTCTCTTCCCTAGTATAACTCATAGGTGCATTAGTCTGCTCGGATATTGTGCCATAGCAAAAAGCGGTGAGCACAGGATCCTTCTGTGTCTCACCGCGTAGATGCCTATCAATGATTGAAATCAGGAACGTATCACTCAGATACCTGTCCACACATCTTTGGCATAACGACCTTCCTGCTGCAAACGTTCTAACCACGCATCGGCTTGCTCCGTGGAGTTGCCGCTGACATCAGAGTACGCTTTCTTGAGTGTTGCTTCAACATCAGGTGCCATCTTGCTGCCATCGCCGCAAACATACAGATGTCCACCCTGCTCAAGCAGAGGAATCAATTTGTGGGTATCATCTCTCATTAGATGCTGCACGTAACATTTCTCTTCCCCGTCCACACGGGAGAAAGCGGTATGAAGCTGGACAAGCCCCTCTTGTTCGGCTGTTTCGAGTTCATTTTTATACAAATAGTCATGTTCAGGGTTGCGACATCCAAAATACAGATGGGCCTCGCCAACCTGCTGACCTTTTTCCTTCAATACACGTCTTGCCTGCAGGAAACCACGGAATGGAGCTACGCCCGTCCCCGGACCAACCATAATAATTGGAGCCTCTGCATTTTCTGGTAGTTCGAACCCGGACTCAGGCGTACGTATGAACATGACTACCTCTTCACCCGGCTTCAAGTTGGCTAGATAGTTAGACGCTATACCTTTATATTCTCCCTGACCACTCCACGCCGGAGCACGCACTACGCTGACGGTAATGCTGGCCTGCTCAGGTTGCACTCGTGGTGAGCTGGAGATTGAATAATATCGGGCTTTCAGGGAAGGCAGCAGTTCCAAGAACCGTTCGAAAGGCAGCTCACATGCTTCGTATTTCACCAAATAATCCAGCATGGATATACGTTTCTTACGTACTTCTTCCATGTATACAGACTCATCAAGAAGCGCTTCGAGCTCCTTCTTATGCGGTGGACATACCGTGTACGCCGCGAGTTCCCTCAGTTGGGCCCGAGTTGCCGCTTCCTGAAGCTCCACACTGTGACTGAGCAGATCGACCAGATTAACCGGTTGGTGCAATGGCAGATGAGCTGCGCTGCGACCAGAGGCATCCAGAACCAGATGTTCCGTACCTGTAAATCCATATCGTTTCAGTACTCGTTCTACGAGCTCAGACGGGTTTTGCGGTAAAATGCCCAGGTGGTCGCCTTCCTTATAGGTTGCGCCTTCAGGCAGTTTAATCTCCAGATGACGTGTGCTTCGTTCACTGCCCGCATCATGAAGTTCCCGATTCTCAAGCACTTCAGCAACATGTGCATCATACGTATCCGCGAGCGGCGTTACTGCCAGTCCGCTGACAAACTGTACTGACAAGGAACTGCGCTCACTACCTGAGCTTGTGTTCAACTTGAGGCCCAGAGTTCGTGCCAGATCCGGCCATAGTTGCTCAGTC
The DNA here is from genome assembly GCF_050994985.1 of Paenibacillus taichungensis. NCBI lineage: Bacteria > Bacillati > Bacillota > Bacilli > Caryophanales > Paenibacillaceae > Paenibacillus > Paenibacillus taichungensis. The sequence goes on from NZ_CP194720.1 coordinate 3,372,955, forward strand.
CAGTCTCCAACCTGTTTCTCAAAGTCCCCGCTGGCATCACTTTCTCCGATGGGTGATAACCGTTCTGCTCCTTTAGAAGATAACTGCTCATCAATCAAACGTGGGATACGCTGGTACGTGCTGGCCCAGTTGTGATCCCCACATCCGAGAACAGAGAATCGAACGCCTTGGAATTCCCCTGCATCCGCATGTTCAATCCATTCAACAAAATCCTTGGCATTGCTTGGTGGCTGACCATTGTAGGATGCACTCACAATGATGACGACGCCTTCCTTCGGAAGTTTACCTACACGATCATCCAGGGTAGCCACCTCGCTGCGGAAGCCCTGATATCTTGCGGTATCTGCGATTTCACGCGCAATACCTTCCGCAGTCCCGAGATTGGATCCATACAGGACGAGCATCGGGGTGTGATGGGCATTTGCTGTATCCTGCTCTTGTCGTTTGGCAACCGGAGTCGGTTCCTCCACGGCAACACCCGGCACAGCCATGACCGGTTGCCCCCCGCGTGCACGAACACGAATCGTGAAGTTATCGGGTTTGAGCGTCAACGTTTCTTTCACTTTCAACTGATAGTCCGCATGATCGATGAATTCAAAATGCTTCAGGACCATACCTAGCACAAGCGTTGCTTCCTGAAGGGCGAACTGCTGGCCAATGCAGGCCCGCTGACCATTACCAAACGGTTTATAGGCATCATGTGGCACCTTGCTCGGATCTTCGAACCGTTCTGGACGGAATGCCTCGACGTCTTCGCCCCATGCTTCTTTGTCCCGGTGCAGCTTGGGAATAAGTACACTGACACTATCCCCTTTTTGCAAAGGATATTTCCCGTCCAGAACAAGGTCTTTCTTCGCGTATAAGGAGAATGCTGGAGCCGTAGGCCACAACCGTAATGCTTCGTTCAAAACCATGCGAACATATTTCAGATTGCGGACCTGATTGTATGTTGGAACCGGATCTTTTAGAATCTGATCTGCTTCAGCTTGAGCCTTGGCAAGTGTATCCGGATTTTTCATTAAATAATAGATGGCAAAGGACAACAAGCCACTCGTCGTCTCATGTCCAGCAATCAGGAAGGTGATGATCTGGTAACGGATATTTTCATCGTCCAGCGTTTCCCCGGTTTCCGGGTCCTTGCCACTAAGCATGTGGGATAACAGATCGTCCGCCCCTTCCTGGGGCTGCTCCTTACGCTCCGCAATAATATGATCCACTAGTGAGTACATCGAACGGATATCCTGCTCAAACTGTTTCTTTTTGGTGATCATCAGCTTGTCTTGCAGACGCAAACGCTGCAACGAACTCATCGATTCGTCCAACGCTCGAACCATACTGGTAATGAAGGGATGCGGTTCTTCCCGGTAAAAGCTGTTAAATCGGTAGTTGAATCCGCACAATCCAATCGTATCCAGGGTGAGACGAGTCATATCATCAGGTACGTTAACCGTCTCATCCGGGTTTAATCTGGACCACTTCTGCACGAGCTGTACAGCGAGATCAATCATTTTGTTGTGATATCCCTGCATCGCACGCTGGCTAAAGCTGGGCAGCAACACATTGTGAGCTTTTTTCCAATTCGGTTCTTGAGTCCAACTCGTAAACAGGCCATCTCCGGCAAATGCACGTACCTTCTCCAGCGGTGCCCATACACGTTTATCGAATTTGGATTCGTCGGTAACCTCAGCTACCAGTTTATGACCTGAAATATACAATTCACTTCGGCCAGGATAATCCATTCGAAAAATGGGGCCATACTCTTCAGCGAGCTTCACTAGGGATTGTACAGGCTCATCGGTGTTTAACTGTGGTAAGTTTCCTAAAGGTCCAAAAGTTTTGGGTTGGGGAACTGAAATTTGCGCCATAATACTCACTCCTCTTCCAAGTGTTACGTTCGACTAAAAAATAATACCTTCGTTCAACTACGACTTCAGATCAACAGACACGACTACATTTTCTGCAAATTTTCATATTTCATCCAGATAACCTGAAAATCATACCGGAACCAACTGACCAAAATGGTATATTGGTCAGTTTAGATTAAAAAAAATGGGCTCCTTCGTTATCTTTCTTTTACCCTAACATTTCCAGTCCTAATCTTCAACAGTCTCAAAGTCTTAGGACCAATGGGTATCCATCCGAATTGGCATGAGTAAATTTCCCCTTTGGTCCATTAAAATAGAGAATATTTTGCTCTGAACGAACACTAGAATTTTGAAGATACACAGTTCGCTCAAACTCAAACTAGGCCTGTCTCAGCAAATCCCGAATCGCGGACTCCATCTCTTTCGGTGTAACCGTAGTCTCATATCGACCACTCACTTCCCCTGTTCGATCAATCAGAAACTTGGTGAAATTCCATTTGATCCCGTCTCCCCGGTATAATTCGGGATGTTTCTCCTTGAGGAACTGATTCATCCACCGACCTTCTTCCGATTCCATATCATAACCCTCAAATGGGACTGTTTCGACCAGATCGCGAAACAAAGGATGTATGAATGGTCCGGTAACCTCGATCTTCTCAAAAATCGGAAAGGAAATATGAAAATGATTTCTGCAATACTGAGCTATCTCATCATTACTGCCCGGTTCCTTGTGATTAAACTGATCACAGGGAAACGCCAGGATCTCCAGCCCTTGATCACGATACTGCTCATACAAGTGCTGAAGCTCCGTAAATTGTCGAGAGTAACTGCACTTGCTGGCTGTATTCACAATAAGCAGTACTTTCCCCCTCAAAACAGATAAATCACCCGTACCTCCATCCATGAATGGAACCGGATAGTTAAATATACTCATTCATAACGCCTCCTTGGTCGTTTCTCACATGAACCCTCTCTTGAAATGGATTATACACCGCTTCTATTGATAGGTTAAATATATAACTATTATAATATTAATAGTTTTTATCTATAAACTATCTTGTCTGCTGCCATATGATTGAATGGCTCATTATGCTTTTCATAATAGAAATACTAAACATAGAAAAAACTGCCCTTCGCAGACAACAAGCTGCTTTTGGACAGTCATTCGTTAAGGTTGTGCATTTCGAAATGTAGCTAACCCATAATAAGACCATATACAATCCCCGGCCCATGAACACCAATCGTCAAATCATTTTCAATATCAGAAGAACGACTAGGACCGGAAATAAAATGTATGCCTGCCGGAAGATTCTCTCTTCCCGCTTCATCGAATCGATCAAGCGTTTCACCAAGTCTGGTGTAGAGCCGTTCAACTGGAATAATAATGATGAGTACGGTGGGCAATAGACTCACTGAGCGTCCCTTTTCTGGCGAAGAAAGCACAGTGACGGAACCCGTATATGCTGTGGCATAATCCGCCATTACTACACCGATATCTGCCTCGGCTGCCCGTGCCTTCCAGTTCTCCTCTGCTTGGCTGTTCCATACAGAAATCTGCACATCGGGAAGTTGCTCTTCCAATCCAAGATCCGTCAGTGCCTGTTCATTCTGACGTATGATATATTTCGCACTCAATTCATGAGATTTATTAGCGATAAAGTCTGAAGCTTCGCCAATGTCTCTTACCCGCGCAATATGAGCCCCTACACTCACAAAATTATCGGTGAATGCCTGTATGCGCTTATCTATGTCCCACTCCAAATCCGTCCAGAATGCGGGTGCACCTCGAAAAGGTTGAGTCGGAGCATGTGTCTGCCGTGGTCTTCTCAATTTGGACGCAATGTCATTCATAAAGTGCTCCTGCTTCGCACGAGACTTTTTCTCCAATTGCTCTAGCCATTCCTGATGTTCAGTGTTCATGTTGACCACCGCCCCCCTCGCGCTCACGCAGAATCTGTTCCATTCGATCCCGAACGGAAGAATCCATCTCTTTTTTATCTTGATTCAGCTCTTGATCCAGCTTGTTCCATTGCTGCCGGAAGGAACGCTTCGCGAGGCTTGGCGCAACCCGATAGCTGTTCCAGCCTTTGAGGGGCCCAAGTTTAAGTGAAATTCCGTTATTCCGTACAACGGCTTTCTGACCAATCTGTCCGAGACGTATAGCCGCTCCGAATCGTTTAGAATTGGATACAACCGCTGCAAAACCTTTCATACCAGCGCTCTCAAGTTTATTGCCATGGCCCTCTTCCACCTTGCGTCTGCGTAAATATACGAGCATATCATGCAGCGGAATTTTGACCGGACAGGCTTCATAACAGGCTCCGCACAGACTGGAAGCACCCGCGATGTCGTTCCATTCATCGATATTGCCATTCAGTGCAGGTGTAAGTACCGCTCCAATCGGTCCACTGTAGGTTCCACCATAGGCATGCCCGCCGATATGACGATATACCGGACAAGCGTTCAGACATGCACCACAGCGAATACAGTTCAACAGCTCCTGAAACTCGGGATCACCCAACTGAAGTGAACGTCCATTATCCACGATAATAATGTGCATTTCATCTGGCCCGTCCCCGTCTTCTGTTCGGCGAGGGCCGGTTATGCCTGACATATACATCGTCAATTTTTGACCTGTCGCGGAGCGTGGCAGTAAGGTTGCCATCACCTCCAGATCCGTCCAGGATGGAATGATACGCTCCATGCCCATTAAGGTAATCTGTGTTTTTGGCACGGTGGATACCATGCGGGCATTGCCTTCATTTTCAAATAGGACCATGGAACCCGTCTCCGCAATCGCAAAATTGCAGCCGGTCATGCCTATATCTGCTTCAAGGAACTTCTCACGCAGCTTTTTGCGTACAAATCCGGCAAGTACGGTGGTGTCCGGTTCCAGAATTTCTCCCGCTTCCTTGGATAACAGGTCCGCAATCTGGTATCGGTTCTTGTGAATAGCCGGAATGACGATATGAGATGGGGCTTCACCCGCCAATTGAATGATATATTCGCCCAGATCGGTCTCTATTGCTTCAATACCTGCGGATTCCAATACATGGTTGAGATGCACTTCCTCGGACACCATGGACTTGGATTTTACCACGGTAGAAGCCTGCTTGTGAGCCGCAATATCAAGTGCAATCGCTGCTGCCTCTACCGAAGTATCGGCAAAATGAATATGAACTCCATTGGCACGTGCATTATTGACAAATTCATTCAGGTAATAATCCAGATGTGCGATCGTATGCAGACGAATCTGACGTCCGCGTTCGCGCCATTCTTCCCAGTTGCCATGTTCTTCGGATGCGGACTTCTTGCCATTACGCAATCGTTCTGTCGTAAACTTGACGGCTTTCCGCAGGAAATCATCATTCAAAGCCAATTCTGCACGTTCTTTGACGGTAACATCCATTACACCGGGTTGACTCATCCTGTTTGCACCCCCTCATACAGCAGTTCAGCCAAATGCATCACACGCACTGGTTCGTTCCGATACCGCAGGTTACCTGCGATATTCATTAGACAGGCCATATCCAGTCCTACTAATACTTCAGCTTCCGTCTCTTTGATATGATCTACCTTTTCTGTGACCATGGCCCCAGATATATCCGGCATTTTGATCGCAAAGGTACCCCCAAAGCCGCAGCAGTCCTCTCCGTAAGGAAGGGGAACAAATTCCAAACCTTTTACTGCCGAAAGTAATGCCATAGGCTCATCCTTAACGCCTAACAAACGGCTGCCATGACAGGAGGGGTGGTATGTAACCTTATGCGGAAAATGTGCACCCAAATCCGAGATGCCAAGCACCTGAACGAGAAACTGCGTGAATTCATAGGCTTTGGCTTCCAAACGTTTAGCCTTCTCCAGCCATACAGGTTCATCGACAAACAGCTCGGGATAATGATGAATCATGTACGTACAGGAGCCCGAGGGACAGACGACAAAATCGCTGTCATCAAAGGCTTCCAGAATCGTTTTGGCGGCTACCCGTGTCTCATCCCAATACCCGCTGTTGTAAGAAGGCTGACCGCAGCAGGTCTGCACGGGCGGGAAATCCAACCGAACGCCATGAGCGGCGAGCAATCTCACCATCGCCTCCCCCACGCGGGGATATATGGCATCGCTGAGGCAGGTAATGAATAAGGAGACCTTCATGATTACACGCTCCTATAACTGATGAATTGTTGTTATAACACTTATAAGTATCGAGTACCGTATTGTTTTACACCCTTGTGATTGAGATATCATAGCTGTTCAGTCGTTCTATCAAATCATCACCAAGTGACTGATCCGTGATCACCGCATGAACCGCATTTAACCCGGTTACCCGGGCAAATGCACGAACCCCAAACTTGCTCGTATCTGCAAGCAAAATGACCTGGTCGGATATACCGACCATTTTCTGCTTCAACCGTGCCTGAAGCTCATTGGATTCACTGATTCCGCCGCCTTCCAGATGCACACCTTTACAAGACAGGAACAATTTATCGACATGATATGTCTCCAGAGAACGTTCGGCGAGCGGTCCAACAAAAGACAGAGATCGTTGGGCCAACTGGCCACCAGTCGAGATGACCTCAATCTTGTCCCTGCTGCTAAGTTCCGTGGCTACCTGTATGGAGTTGGTCAATACGGTCAATGGCATATCTGGCATATTGGCCGCCATATAACCTGCTGTCGTGCTGGCATCCAGTAGAATTCGATCACCCGGACGAATCATGGATAGAGCAGACAGGGCAATTCTTTTCTTTTCCTCAGCATGTGTTGTCTCCCTTACCCGGTAAGGGATCTCCGGCTGCTCTTCCTTCACGCTGACAGCGCCACCATGGGAACGGCGCAGTCGCCCTGCTTGCTCCAGCCGGTCGAGATCACGCCGAATGGTCTCTTCTGTTACCCGGCAGTGCTCACTAAGTTCGGATACACGCATACTGCCCTTAACATTAACCATCTCCACAATTCGGTCATAGCGCTCTGCTGCCAGCATGTTACACCTCGCTTCCAGCCTGTGATTTGGGCGAAGCCGTCAACCTTAGGAATCTACCGTAGGCCTCTTCCCAGATTGGTCTGTCCTTTGGCTCATAATCGGTAACTGGGAATGAATCACGTATGACCTTGCGGGCTTCCCATATATCCTTAAAGGCTCCGCTTGCCATCCACTGTACAGCCATGTTCCCGATCGCACTACCTTCTGCTGGCCCCGCCCATACCGGTTTGCCAATGGAATTGGCTGTCCACTGACATAACAGTCGATTCTGAATGCCACCACCGACCATATGCAATCCATTAAAAGACTGTCTGGACAGTTGTTCTGTCCATTCCAGCACTCGCCGATACTTTAATGCAAGGCTCTCCAAAATAGAACGGGCAATGGCCCCCTGGTCTTGCGGCTCAGCCTGCCATGTATCACGGCAATATTGTTGTATGCGAGAGGTCATATCCCCTGCTGGCATAAACCGATCATCATCGGGATCAAACAGGCTCGCAAATGGAGAAGCAAGTTCCGCCCTGCTTAGTAACTCCGCATAGCTGATTCCCTGTCCCTTCCGTTCCCATTCACGCATGCATTCCTGCAAAATCCACAGGCCCATGATGTTCTTAAGCAAACGGAACGTGCCTCCTGCCCCGCCCTCATTCGTAAAATTGAGCGCCAAACTCTCGGAACTGATGGCGGGGTGATCAATCTCCGTGCCCATTAGTGACCAGGTTCCGCAGCTTAGGTAGGCAAATGAACGCTCTGTTGCCGGAACAGCCACAACCGCCGAACCTGTGTCATGCTCTGCAACCGCAATAACGGGAATGGCAGATAAGCCAAGATCACTGCAAATGCTGCTGCGCAGCTGCCCCACTCGAGTGCCTGGCATGACTGCTTCTCCGAACAGCGTCTCTGAAATACCAATATGTGCAAGCAGTTCACCGTCCCAATGCCCTATGGTTGGATTGTACAGCTGTGTTGTGGTGGCGTTGGTAAACTCATTCACCGCTTCACCGGTTAGAAAGTAACGAAGCAGATCAGGGATCATGAGGAAACGCTCCGCTTCGTTAAGCAGTGGGGAGCCACTTCGCTTAAGCATAGCCAACTGATACAGAGTGTTAAAGCTAAGAAACTGGATGCCTGTGCGTTCGAAAATTCGCTGAGAGGTCAATTCCTTACGCACCTGATCCATCATGCCGTTAAACTGTGCATCACGGTAATGATATGGATTGCCCAACAATTCACCATGACTTCCAACCAGTCCAAAATCAACCGCCCAGGAATCAATCCCCAGACTTTCAGGCTGCTCCCCCTTTTGTTTAACAAGGTTCAGCCCTTCCAGCAATTCATGGTGCAGCCTCAATATATCCCAGTGCAGCCGCTCCCCCACTTTTACCGGCTCATTCTTGAACCGATGGATCTCCAACGTTTCCATTCCCCGATCATTCAGATGACCCAGCAGTGCTCTCCCGCTTCCAGCACCCAAATCATACGCCAGCACACTCACCGCTCTTCACCAGCCCTTCATCCCATACTATATTTCGCCCTTGAACATTTCTTGATTTCAATGATGACTGCTCTGTACTTTATTCTTTATTTTTTGTTTGTTTATTTTTGTTTTATACTGTTTAGCTTTATTTTACGAGTATATCATCAATGTAAGCGTTTGAATACCCTGTGATTGGTTTCTTTTACTCATACCAAAAACGACTCTCTCCACTCGGGAGGAGCCGCCTTCCTGTTATTTCACGTATAAAAGCTGTTTTTGTTAACACCGGACTGAGGCTGAACATCTCTTTCAAAATGCTTAAACCTTGTCCCCTGATATGTCAGCATGCCTCGGTCATGTTCCACAAGCATACCGTAGTCACTCCCACCTACGTTCAGTTCTACCCGTTCACCGTTGTCCAGCTCAAATGTAATGTAATAGTAAGTTGAAGCACTGCTGTCCCCTGATCCTCCACTAACTCTCGTTCGCTTTGCCACAATCGTTGAATGCAAGGTTAACAGCGCTGAAGCATTATTCGATGACCATGTGCGTACCCCTGAAATAATGGCATAAACAATGACACCAGCAATGATGAGAAAAATGCCACCGATAAAAATGGATCCAAACGCACTCATTGCACCAATCTCATTGAATCCAGCAAAAAAACCACTCTGATTGCCCTCAAATCCCGGAACATCATTCATGTCATCAAAAATACCGAAACCATCCATGCTTAACCAGCCCAGTGATGAAGATATGCTCAATGACGTCATTCATCATCGTTCCCTTCTCCCTGCAAATTAAGATGCACCGCCCCCCTGCCAAGGAGACGGTGCACGTAGACAACCCTACAAGCCTTGTCCGTATACTATATGAACCTGATTACAAATACAGACGTTCAAGTTCATCGACCAGACTGCCAACATAGGCAACAGCAGCACGAATCGGCTCAGGTCCAGACATGTCTACACCCGCAAGCTTCATCAGCTCTTGCGGATCAAGGCCTCCTCCCGCTTTCAATGCATCAAGCCAGCGATCTACGGCAGGCTGTCCCTCTTCCCGAATCAGCTGTGCAGCAGCGGTAGATGCCGTCAGACCTGCTGCATAGGTATATGGATACAATCCCATATAATAATGAGGCTGTCTCATCCAGGTCAGTTTCGCCCCTTCGTCAATAACTAGATCAGGCCCCCAGAACTCGGAGAGGATATTGCCTTTCAACTGACTTAACGTCTTCGCAGTAATAGGTTCATCTTTGGTTGCAAGTGCGTACACCTGACGCTGCAATTCACCCTCAAGCAGATGCGTAACAAAGTTATGGTAGTACGTATTGAGCAATTGCAAAATGACCCAACGACGCATTCTCGGATTATCAGAACGTTTCAACAAATGATCTGCCAGCAGCATTTCATTCATCGTTGAAGGCGCCTCTATGAAGTAGAGAGACGGTCGTGTATTCGTAAGACGTTGGTAATGCCCGGCAAGCATGAAATGTCCGGCATGTCCAACTTCATGGGCAAGTGTAAACGCTCCGCGCATATTGTTTGCCCATGAGATGAGGATATAGGAATGAGAACCATATATAGACGAACAAAAAGCTCCTGTCGATTTGCCCGCATTATCAGCGTAATCTACCCACCGCTCACTAAATGCACGTTCCACAATGTCGCCATATTCCGGTCCCATCACCGCAAGAGCTTCACGAATGAGTGTGCAGGCTTCCTCATATGTAATGGCAGGGCTGAATTCAGGGTCCAGTGGTGCTTTCAGATCACAGAACATCAGCTTGTCCAGGCCTAGCTCACGTTTCTTGAGAGCTGCCAGTCTGCGCATATGAGGTGCAAGTTCCTTCTGGATGATATCCAGTACATTGTTGTACATGTCTTTGCTCACCTGCTGCGGGCTGAGCAACATATCCGTAACATCATCATATCCACGCAGCCTGGACATAACGACCTGTTTCTTCACTTCGGTGGCGTAACCTTCAGCGAACATATTTTTGTAATCGCTCAGTTTGGAGCTGAACGCGGCATACGCAGAGCGGCGCAGCTTCGTATCCGAAGACATTTCATAATTGTTCTCATAAAATGACCAGGAAAGCGGACGATTATTGTCATCACTGTCAAGTGCATCGTCAAACGTCATGTCTGCCAGTTTGCCGCGCAGATAGATCCGGTATGGTGAGTCCAGCACTTCCCCAAGGGAAGCGAGTACCTTCTCCGTTTCGGGCGAGAGACGATGTGCTTTTTCCTGAATTAGACGATCCAGACTTCGAGCATACGGCTGCAAACCCGGAAGTTCTTCAATATAACGTTTAATCGTTCCATCGGGAAGATTCACGATCTCGGAATTAACAAAAGACAAGGACGACGACAAATTCGATAAAATATCTCCTGCCTTGGCTGAATTCTCAATATTCACGGGATTGGTACTGTCCTCCGACTGTTTAAGTCGGGCATATGAAGCTGTTTTTCCAATCCGTTCATGAAGTGCTTCACGGGCATCCAGACAGGCCAGCAGCTGCTCAGCGCCTTCGCCCAGATGTCCTTTGAATGTTTCGATATGAGCAGCAGCTTCAGTCAATGATCTAAGCTCCTGCTCCCACTCTTCGTCAGTCCCAAACAAGTCTCGCAAGTCCCAGGTAGTCTCTTGGCTTACTTCATCGCGTGTACGTATTTTTTCCATCGTTAAATGTCCTCCTCCTTGCATTTCCAATATCTCTCATCGTATCATATTCGGAGCATTTATGCCTTACATATCCTAAAATGAGCCTTTTGGTACAAGGGATTCACAACCATGTTGGAAAATTTAGTTTGCTCGCGTCACTCCGCCGGCAGAATAACCTTCCGATTGCTGTTTTCCCCAGATTTTTTGATCCCTTTTTTAAAGGGGAAATCCGGGGATAAGCATATGCTTCCGATGTAGCTTTCTTTCAGAAAGCTTTTAGGCGAACGCTTCGCTTCTTCAGGATACTTCTGCCCTCTACGTTTCAAGAAAACTTTTGTTAAACTGTTAGTGAATTAGGGGGAAAGAAAAACCGCCGGGTAATGGAAGTATCCATTTACCCGGCGGTTCGTTCTGACTATAACTTATTCTGATTTCCAAATTACATTTTCACCATAGTTTTTACCCCAGTTATACATCGCATGCAGCACGGGCATCAGGCTCTGTCCGTGATCCGTCAACGTATATTCCACACGAGGAGGTACTTCTGCATACACCTTGCGCTCAATTAGCTTGTCTTCCTCCAGCTCACGCAACTGGTTGGTCAGCATCTTTTGGGTAATATGAGGAATCAATCGCTTCAATTCACTGAAACGTTTGGTGCCTTCAAGACCCAGATGCCATAAAATAATCAGTTTCCATTTGCCGCCAATCACAGCAAGGGTCAATTCTTTCTCACAGTTGATCTCTTTCAAGTTGATGCGTTCCTTGACTTCGGCTGCCATGGCTCCGAGCCCCCTTTTCTTCCACTTAATCTTTTATCACTAAAATGCATTTCGCATATCACAAGAACAATCCGCAATAGGAGAACTTGCCGCTCTCTTGTATCATATAACGGGTTCATTGGTTCGATACAGCTTGTATACATTCTACTACAGTACAACCCTGATGTTAAGCAGACCCGAATCAGACCACAGACAACGATAGCAGAAAAGACCGGAACTCCCACTTGTTTAAGGGAATTCCGGTCTTCGATCTATAAGTTGAACTAATGAATATTTACACTAACCACTCCGATGACAGAACAATCTTCCGATCGCTGTTATGCCCAGATTTTTTCATCCTCTTTATCAAAAGTGAAAATCTGGTCATAAAGGCGAAGCGTATGCTTCCGATGTAGCTTTCTTTCAGAAAGCTTTTAGCTCCGCTTCTCCAGCTTATTTCTGTCCTCTACGTTGTTGTGTAGATGTTTAGTTCAACTTATAGATTCTAATTCATGAAGTCTATGGCATATGGTCTATTCCAGGTTCGCATGACGCCCAAACATGTCTGCTCCAGTCATACTCTTCATTTCCATCATGGTGAGCACCAGTGCATCCAGGCTCAGCAGCAGCCCCTGTTCAAACAGGGAGCCCATCGGCTGAATGGTCACTTCGGCTCCGGCGCTCGCTGTATCCTCTTTGGCAGAAGCTGGAAGACGAACCACGGTATCTGACAGCTGTCCAATGGTGGACTCTAGTTTAATGGTGATCAGACCCACAGGAGCACCTGCTTTATTGGCCTTCTGAGCCATTGCTGCCAGACTGCCTGTCTCCCCAGAGCCTGAGCATAACAAGAGGAAGTCTTTCGGAGAGATTCCTGGTGTAACGGTCTCCCCAACTACATATACCCGAAGACCCATCTGCATCAATCTCATGGCAAAAGCCTTTCCCATCAGACCGGATCGGCCTGCGCCTGCGACAAAAACCTGTTCGGCAGCCAGAATATGTTCCGCCATGGCCTGCATCTCCGAGTCGTCGATCTGGCTTAGCGTACGTTCCAGCTCCTTCAAGATGTCCACTGCGTATTGCCCTGTGCTCATCTGTCTTACCCTTGTTGAACCAGACGTTGCATCTCAGCTGCTACTTTGGCTTTGTCTGCTTGGCCCGTAATGCCGCCACCCACAATCACCAGATCCGGTTGTGCCTTGATCACTTCAGGCAATGTTTCCAGCTTGATGCCACCAGCGACAGCCGTTTTAGCGTTTTTCACAGCAGCTTTGATCGTTTGCAGATCTTCGAACGGGCTTTGTCCTTCAGCTTGCAGGTCATAACCTGTGTGTACACAGATGTAATCTACGCCAAGCGAATCAACTTCACGAGCACGCTGTTCAAGGTTAGGCACGTTGATCATGTCCACAAGAACTTGTTTGTTTTGTTTCTTCGCTTCTGCTACTGCACCTTTGATCGTACTATCATTCGTTGCCCCAAGCACAGTGATCAGATCCGCACCAGCTTCAGCTGCTTTCATGATTTCATAACCACCAGCGTCCATAATTTTAAGGTCTGCAAGAACTTGCAGATTAGGGAATGCTTCTTTCATCGCTTTTACCGCGTGCAAACCTTCATTAATAACGATCGGCGTACCAATCTCAACGATATCAATATATTGTTCAACTTCTTTAACAAGTGCAATACCTTCAGGGATGTTTACCAAGTCCAATGCCAATTGCAATTTCACGATTCATTTCTCCTTTATTGTTCGAGTATGAGTATATATCCTGTAAAGGATGTTAAAATATTTAGCCTGCACCGTACAGCCAGTTCAGATGCATGCAATGTTTGTCATGGCTACTCATTCATTGTAGAGCCTGACTATCCGATCAGGAAGTACGCACTTTGAAGTCAGGTAGTTACTTGCACGATACTATTGATTAAATTACATTGTTATATGAATCGAAATCTTGAAAATAAGTTATCGTCCACAATCCACATATGAGATCACCCGCGAATTCCTGTGCTCTTCTCATCAAAAAAGACCCCGCCACAAGGACAGGGTCTTTCCAAAGCTTCAGGTCAACAAGATCACATATATTGATCCTGAAAACTTATTTAAACTTTTCGGTTAATCATTCAAATCCTTGGTTTACAGATAAACAGGTTTCACGCATACCGGCTTGGATACACCTGTGCTGTGACCTGTGTATTTCAGACGCCCGCTCTCCTGATCTACTGTAAAGGAAACGAGATTGTTGGTATCGCGGTTAGCTGCAATCAGCAGTTTGCCATTCGGAGTCAATGCAAAGTGACGTGGGTGTTCACCCTCAGCAGATACATGCTCAACCAATTTCAAATGTCCTGTTTCAGCGTCTACTGCAAATACCACGATGCTGTCATGCCCGCGGTTTGAACCGTATACGAAACGACCATCGTTTGATACGGCGATTTCAGCTGTTGTGTTTTCACTGCCGTCATAGCCGTCAGGCAATGTGGACACGGTAGAAACCTCTGTCAATGTGCCTGCTGCTGCATCATAACGGAAAGTTGTAATGGAAGAATCTACCTCGTTAATAACATAGGCGAATTGACCGTTCGGATGGAACGCCAAGTGACGAGGTCCTGCACCCGGATGTGTTTTGGTTTCACTGTGCAGTACGAGTTCATTCTTGTCTGCATCAATGGAGTAGATTGCGATTTTGTCCGCACCCAGATCCTGTACCATCATGTATTTGCCATCCGGGCTGAAGAATGCAGAATGGACGTGAGGCTTGTCCTGACGCTCAGGATGCGCACCTTTGCCTTCATGTTTCTTCTCATCCAGAAGCGCTCCAACTTCACCGTTATCCGTCAAGGCTTGAAGACCCACCAGACCACCATGGTAGCTGGAAAGGATCAAGTAACGTCCGGAAGGATCACGTTGGATATGACATGGTGGAGCCGAAATGGAGTCATGACGATTCAGCAATGATAATTTTCCTGTAGAAGGATCAATGCTCAGAGCTACAGCTTCAGACATTTTATTACCTTCGGCAGACACCGTCTCACCGATCGCATACAGTTTGTTACCTTCAGCATCCACGTTTACAAACGTTGGATTTTTCACGCCGGAGATGCCATCAAGCTTGGAGAGGTTACCTGTATCCTCATTCAATTCATATGCGTAAATGCCCTCATTTTCCGCTTCGGCATAAGAGCCGACCAATACGAGCAAGCGTTTTGATTCACTCATTACAGTTTCCTCCTCTATGTGTATGTAATCTGGTTGCACCTCTTCTATAATAAATCTGCCATATCAAAATAGCAATCCACCGCCCCTGTGCAGCCATCAAACAAGTGCCCTCAAACATATGCTCATGAAATAAGCCAACACCAATATCCATTCCGACAAAGGTCAACTTCTGCTATGATAAAATAGGTTTTTCATCCAGAAAGGACTGAATTCGGTTGTTTAATTCGTTTCTGCTTACGTTATATCATGTATTTCTGCCGATATCACTTCCCGTGATCGGAGGCATATTGTTAAAACGCTTCAAAAATTGGGATACTCGGCCGCTGTCGACCTTTTCCCTCTATATTTTGAGCCCTGCGCTTATCTTTGATACACTGCTGCATGCTGATATTACATGGACAGACGTAACCGGCACATTCTGGTTCTCCATCATCAATCTGATCGCCCTGTGGGCACTGGCTGAACTGCTGAGCCGAGTATTCCATCTTGGGGCAAGCGAAAAAGCGGGACTCACCCTTGTCTCCACGTTTACGAACTGCGTGAATTATGGGCTCCCGCTTGTGTTGCTTGCCTTTGGACAGCTTGGATTGGATAAGGCTTCGGTATATGTCATCGGACAGATGATCATTGTAAACACGGTAGGTATCTTTTTTGCTGCCAGATCCGAATTCACGGTCAAAAATGCGATTCTGTCCGTCTTCCGTATGCCTTCCATCTATGCTGCTGCGATAGCCATCATCCTGCGTGCATCCAATCTGAGCTTACCAATGGCACTGGATGGAGGCGTCTCCATGCTCGCAGCCGGTTACTCTCCTATCGTACTGGCCATTCTCGGTGCACAGATGCTCAGACCACGTGGTGCGGTGGAACCTTGGAAACCTAATGTTCGCAAAGCGTTCTGGACTGGACTTGTAGTAAGGCTTGCCGCAGCACCAGTACTTTCGTATCTAATCCTAACCGCACTTCAGATAGAAGGAACGTTATTCAGTGTGTTGCTGATCTTGGCTTCCATGCCAACCGCAGTGAACGCAGTCATTTTGGCCGAGCAATTCAATGCATCTCCGCAGTTTGTGTCCCGCTGTATTCTATGGACAACCGCTGCCTCCATGGTCATTCTGCCGATTATGATTGTGATGTCTTCCTGATCAGCACGGAAGCAGAAGTTGGAGACATCGCTGCCTGCTTGCGTTTCTCCAACCGGCGTTCAAAGCGACGGTTGAGTGCTCTGACATAGAAGAATTTGACGACAAAATAAGAAATCACACCCAGGATGACTCCAAAGACGGACATGCCTGCGAGAATATCCAAACCACCCAGCAATAGTTCGCTTAATGCGGACCAGTTGCCGCGAAACAGCTCCATAAAGGCACTCTCATGAACAAGCCCCTGCCCCATACTGTGCGCCGGCAATATCCAGGAACCAATTTGCTTGGCAAGCGGCATCAATATGATGGGCAGGAATGTTAGCTTGCCGACCACGTTGCCGACAATAGCCGCTGGCAGCGAGCCACCGGACAAACGTACAATTGGATAGAACACGAGATAAACCAGTGATGCAGTGGAAATAACAATCAGTTCCAAACCAAAACCCAAAGCAAATCCGGTAGATACTTTATGTGCCCCGCCGGGAGCACGTAACAATTTGAGAAAATTAAGCTTCAAAGCACGTGTTAAACGCGCAAAACGTGAGTTTTTGCTTTTCTGTAGGTTCATACCGAACTTCCCCTTATCTTACACAAATGACGGCTCAAGCCGCCTATTCTTCAGTATATCACACCGCGTTAACGCCTGCTGTTATTATCACTGGCTGTGTCTGGATGGCAACGTTACCTGCCACCGCTCTGGAGATCATGCAGGACTCTTCTGCTTTATGTGCCAGGCGCTCTGCCTTCGTCACATCAGCATCAGATGCATCGGCTTTGAGCACAATGCGAGGTCTGTGTATGATCCGTTCGTACGTAAATATATTATTTGTAACATCCACCGTCGCTTCGGACTCCAGTGTCAGCTCATTCGGTGTAATATCCGATCGCTCCAGCATTGCTGCCAGCGTAATCAAATAACAGGTAGACGCTGCACCCAGCAGCATTTCATCTGGATTGGTTCCGGTGCCCGGGCCACCCATCTCCTGTGGAATCGAAATAACTGTTTTTAACCCACCTGCATCAATATGCCCTTCACTGTTACGTCCACCATTCCAAGTAGCTTTCAGATGAAAAGGATGTTTCATTATATTCATTCCTTTCTAATTAGACACGGACACATGCTATGGATTGTTCATTCAATGCACTAACCTGTTCTTCAGCTAAGCCTAGATCAGTTATTACTTTTTCCACACTGCTGAGTTCCGCCACTCTTGTAAAAGCCTGCACGCCAAACTTGCTCGAATCCGCCAGCAATATAACTTCATCAGCTATGCTGATCATCTTCTGCTTCACCAGCGCCTGCAATTCATTCGACTCACTGATGCCCTTGGTCAGATGTACACCTTTGCAGGATAAGAAAACTTTATCCACATGATAAGCATCAAGCGACCGTTCAGCTAGCGGCCCTACAAACGATAGGGACTTCGAAGCAAGCTGCCCGCCTGTCGCGATTACACGGATCTGTTCCTTGTTACTCAGCTCCGCTGCGACCTTAATGGAGTTGGTCAACACTGTGAGTGGGATGTTTGGCAGTCCAGCAGCCATATACCACGCCGTTGTACTGGCATCCAGTGCTATCCGGTCACCAGGCTCTACCATTTTCACCGCTTCGTCCGCAATTCTGCGTTTCTCTTCTGCATGAGTTACAGCCCGCTCCGGATAAGGGATTTCCGACTGCCCCTCTTCTTTATATTTTACGCTGACAGCCCCGCCATGGGAACGTCTGAGCCTTCCTGCCTGCTCCAGCTTGTCCAGATCACGACGGATCGTCTCTTCCGTCACACCGCAGCGCTCACTAAGCTCGGTTACGCGCATGCTTCCCTGCGCATCTACCCATTCCACAATTTTCTCATAACGTTCAGCCACGAGCATCTTCATTCACTCCAAACCGTTGATTATCCAAGATGAATCCTGTTCATCCCATCATACCACAGTGACCCCGGAAGGAGAATTTCATCAAGGGCGCAGAGGGTGCAAAAAAGAGGGAGCTTACGCTCCCTCTATTTCGAATGAAATTGTGTCTTATTTATCGTCAGCCATAGGGAACCAGCCCGGGGTGTGAATAATTGCATTCCACAAACCGTCAGGGATAACCAGACGTTCCTGATCCGATTTGGTGAGAATCGTCTCGATATCTTCCTCACGTCCGCTTTCGATTTTCTCAACCCAGTCAGGTTCGATAATCAGCTCACGACCGATTGCAAGCAATGCCACACCACTTTGAAGAGCTTCTGCTGCCTCATCTGCGGTATGGATGGCTCCTACGCCAATCACAGGCACTTTACCACCAACACGGTCAAGGATAAATTCAATTCTGGAGCGAGTATCTGCCTCTCCTCGTCTTGGCTTGGACCAGAACTCGTTGACGGATACATGCAGGTAATCCAGATTTTTATCTTTCAGCGCATCCACCAATGCATACGTCTCTTCCATGGTCAATCCCGGTGTTTCCGGCTCTTCTGGTGAGAAACGGTATCCAACGATAAACGGCAGTTTCGTATGTGTAGCTACAGCCTTCTGGACTTCATCCACTACAGCCAGCGGGAATGTGAGACGTTTCTCGATGCCTCCACCCCAACGATCTTCACGTCGGTTGGAATGCGGAGAGAAGAACTGCTGGATCAAATAACCGTTCGCACCATGAATCTCAACACCATCGAAACCAGCTTCAATGGCGCGGCGGGTTGCTTCCCCAAAGTCCTTGATGATGGACGTAATTTCGTCGTCAGACAACTCTCTTGGTACAGGAGATCCCGGACGCTCACTAGCAACAGCACTTGGAGCAGCAACTTGACCTGCTGGCACCGCTTGTTCTGGTGTGAGACGACCTGCATGGAAGATTTGGAGTACGGCTTTGGAACCTTGCTGCTTAATCGTATCAGCCAGACGTTTCAGACCGGGAATAAAGCTGTCGTCATAACTACCAAATTGAGCCGGAAAACCAATTCCATTCGGAGTTACATGAGTAACCGCTGTAACAGACATACCCGCACCGCCAGTACGACGTGCATAATAAGCAAGTTCAGCGTCTGAGACAGTACCATCTGGATTCGAGGACATATGAGTCATGGGAGCGAGCACGATCCGATTTTTCAGCGTAATGCCGCTTGGCAGTGAAACTTGTTCAAACAATGGGCTATACTTTGGATTCATTCGTGGTTCCCTCCTGATTAAATATCTCTTTTAATAGATATATGAATATATGCGTTTGCTTACTGTAATGATTATAGTTACGTTTCGCTCACATTGCAACTTTTCATTTTCCACCCATATCCATTCCATGCTTAAAGGCTCGCTGCTCCATTCACTTCCCGCCTTTTGTCCATTACACTTTTTTCTTCTTTCTCAACCCAAAAAGACGGAGTGTCTTACGACTCTCCGCCTCATAAAACTGCTTGCTCAGCTTAGAAACTGCGTACGTATGCCAGCTTCTGATCCATCTCTTCCACACATTCATAGCAGTCATGCTCATCATTGGCTACCATCGGAGTAACCGGATACAGATTCATCTCTGTACTGTTGTAGGATTTCAACAACGGCAGCAGCTGTGTCACACGTGTGTTCGCCGGATCCAGCCAGGTATTGATCTCTTCTTCAGACAGAATGGCCGGCATTTTGCTACCAAACTCCCGTGTAACCATGTTTGCCCCCGCCATCAGCATCGTGCAGGTGCGCAGTGGCTGTTTGCGTGTATCTTTCCATACCTCGTATAATCCCGCAATGCCAAACAATCCGCGATCCGGCATAACGACACGCACCGCATAGCTTTTCTTACCTTCCTGACGCCAGTAATACAAACCATTGCATGGGATAACACAACGCTTCGTCTCTACCAGCTTGTAATAGGCTGGATTCTCATGCACCGTCATAAGGTTGGCGTTGACTGCATCGCGTCCCCAGAACGGAATGAATCCCCATCGAAACTCGTCCAATACCCGCTCACCATCCTGATGCAAAATAATCGGTGTATGCTGGGTTGGGCTGATATTGTAACGGTTTTTGTAATAATACATCACCCGTTGAATCTTAAAATGATCCCTGACCTCATCCAAATCGGCTGCCAATGAAAAACGGTTACACATGCTCAGGCACTTCCTTTCCCTGCTTGAATTGAATTTGATTGTATTGTTTGTTATTGCAGGGAAATTATGCATGCTTGTATAGAAAGCATTAGTAATCGTGTGAAATCTTCCTATTTCCCACTGCCTGAGCTATAGAGAAGCCTGAACTGCTGCGGGGTCATCCCGATATCCGTCCGGAACATACGAATAAAATAACTGCTGTGTGTAAATCCACACTGAGAAGCAATTTGTTTTACGGATAGTTCCGAGTCTACAAGCATTTTCTTCGCGGCCAGAATGCGGCAGTCCAGCAGATACCTGCCGGGTGGGACACCCATGATACTCTTGAACATGCGATTAAAATAATACACGCTGTATCCCGCTATTTCCGCCATTTCAGCAAGACTTAGCGGTTGTGTGCAGTGACGACGAATATAATCGGCTGTTGAGCGGATTGTATCCTGATGGTTCAGTAAAGACGTCCCTTCGATGGACTCCGAATTTCGTGCCAATTCAACTAGCAACTCATACAGTACCGCCGACAACTTCGGTTCATGCACACTCTCATAACCTTCACCGAGCTGGCATAATTGTTCATGCAGCTCCTCGAAACGGTCCTCTCCAGAGAATGAAAAGAGCCACACTTTATCCGAATTCCGCAAGCCTAGCAGCCGCTCCAGATCGTGGGCTTGCAGATGAATCCATCTGATATCCCAGGGATCAGATGGATCGGCATTATAATGTTGCGCCTGTCCCGGCGCATATAGAAAACCTTGTCCAGCCGTTAATCGAACACTGCCCTGCTCGGTTCTCACTTCACCCTGTCCGTTGAAAACCAGATGCAAATTATACTCTCGTATTCCGTGCGGACGATGTTCCCTGTGCTCTGGATCGAGATATCTTCCGTAGGCTACTGGATAACATGCATACCCTGCATGCCCAGGCTCCGGCATAAACCAATGGTTTCGCATATGTCTTCCCCCAAAAATAGCAAGATCATGATACCCTATCGCAACATGTTATTATATTCCCCTCTCATTATCCATTATAAAATGAAATAGACTCGACACTCTTCCACAAGATGATGATAGTGGAGTCATTAAGCACGGCCTTGATCGTGCACGAAAATCATTAAGTTCCAGATCAAAGGAGAGTAACATACATGAACCAAAACCGACCTATTCAAATGGGTGTTGATTATTATCCTGAACATTGGGACCCTAATCTGTGGGAGCAGGATGCCCGATTAATGGCCGATAGTGGTGTACGTATTGTACGTGTGGGTGAATTTGCCTGGAGTCGAATGGAGCCTGCCGATGGACAATTCGATTGGACATGGCTTGATCAGGCGCTCGATACCCTTCAGCGCAATGGGCTCCAGGTGGTGATCGGTACACCAACGATGACACCACCACGCTGGCTCACTGAAAAATGTCCTGATATTCTGCCGGTCTTAGCAAGTGGACAGTTGTACCACGAAGGAGTCCGCGGTCACCGCTGTTATAACAGTCCGAGCATGCGGACGTACAGTGCACGAATTGTCCAGAAACTGAGCGAGCGATATGCAGGACATCCGGCTGTGATTGGCTGGCAGACTGATAATGAGTTCAGTTTCACGGATTGTCAGTGTACTGCTTGTTCAGAGGCTTTTCGCGAGTGGGTTCGTGCCCGTTACATTTCATTAGGACAGCTCAACCAGGCTTGGGGTACGGTTGTCTGGAGTGGAGAATACAGCGATTGGAAACAGGTGACGCCACCATATGGCGGCTCTCCGTTTCAGAATCCTTCGTTCCTGCTGGACTACTCCCGTTTTCAGTCGGATTCCATTGTGGCTTTTCAAAGCATCCAAATCGAGATTATTCGGCATAACTGTCCCGATCATTTTGTCACTCATAATTTTCATAGCTATCCGCAAAAGGCAGATCAATATAAAATCGGTCAGGATCTGGATTTCGCTTCTTTTGATTACTATCCCAACCCTTCACCGAACAAAACGGACACCGCACCTTACAGTGGTGCTTTGTCGTTAGATCTGACACGTGGCATCAAACGCCGCAATTTCTGGATTATGGAGCAACTTAGCGGACCTCCAGGATGCTGGTTTCCGATGTGGCGCACACCCCAGCCCGGCTTCTTGCGTGCTTACTCATGGCAGACTATTGCCCGTGGAGCGGATACGGTCGTGCATTTCCGCTGGCGCAGTGCCACTATAGGAGCAGAACAGTTCTGGCATGGACTAATTGATCACAGCAATGTTCCAGGGCGACGGTTCAAGGAGTTTCAGCAGTTGTGTACCGAAGTGAACAGTCTGGGTGAACGCCTTCAAGGCTCTACATTGCAGAACGAAGTCGCCATCCTGCATTCGCATGATCAGTTAAACGCTCTACGAATTCAGCCACAGGCTGAAGGACTGGAGTACTACGAAAATATAAAAGTATGGCATCGTGCCCTGACCAAATGGGGAATCAGTACAGATGTTATTCATTCCTCGGAAGCGCTGGATGGCTACAAAATCATCATCGCACCGCATTTGTATCTGCTGGATGAGAACACCGCAGAGCGTCTGCAAGCTTTTGCAGCGGATGGTGGCATATTGGTCTTAACGCATCGCACCGGTGTCAAAAACGATAACAACGTCTGTATCATGGCGCCACTTCCAGGTATGTTATCTGCTTGCTCGGGCGTGCGGGTTGCCGAATATGATCCCATCGGTGCTGACCAAATTCAGATTCGGGATGAGAAGGGCAATACATATGCTGCCTCACAATGGGCTGATGTGTTGGAACTGGACACGGCACAGGCGATTGCAGTTTATGTGGATCAATTTTACGCCGAAAGTGCAGCTGTTACCCAGAACAACTGGGGTAAAGGTGCGGTCTATTATGTAGCGACCCAGCCGGATGAAGCTTATCTGAGCCAGTTACTGCGAACCATCGCTGAACAATGTGGGCTGTCCGAGATGCAATCCCTACCAGACGGTGTCCAGGTGACAACCCGCTCAGGACCGAATGGAACGTTTCGTTTCATCCTGAATTTAAGTCCTGAAACTGTCTCCATTCCGTTGCAAGCATCATACACCAGTGCATTGGATGGAACTGTGAAAGGACCTCGATTGGAACTGGGACCGTATGATATCGAAATCTTGGAGATTCAATAATATGTAACCTCTCTGCAGTTTAAAAGAAAATGAACCACGAAAAGGCCCGGGTATGCACATCAAGTGCATCCGGGCCTTAAAGAATGGGCAGAAACAGCCTGTCCTCATTGTGTTTCTTTTTTCATTTTAATAATCCATTCAGCCAAATCCTGTGTCTGTTTCAGGAGAGCAATTGGGTCACGGAACCAAGACTGCTCCTCCGTCCATATGTACACTCTTCCATTTTTGACAGCAGGCAATGACCCCCATACAGGGTCTGCCTTTAAATCTTCAAGCTTTGATTCACTGGTCAGAATGATGTAATCGCCCGCGTATTTGGAGAGCAGCTCAATTGAAAATTCATGATAGGCGCCTTGCATCAAATCGGCAGGTACAACTGCGGGTGCCTGCAAACCAAGCAACTCGTAGATGTTACGCCCTCCTCGGCCCGACTGATTGCCAAAAATAAATACTTGGCGATCATATTCTTGCATCACAGAGAATGTAGTATCAGCTGGAACAACGTCATGCACTTCCTGCTTTATTTTAGCAATCTCTTGATCGAATTCCTCGAGCCATTGCTTCGCCTCAGCCTGTTTGCCAAGTACATCGCCAAAATAAGTGACCTCTTCCTTCAGTGTTGGGAAAGTAATCGATGCAATAGAGACTGTTGGTGCAATCTTGCTGTATTTTTCAAAAGCCGCTTTGTCTGGATTCAAGGTAATAATAAGATCTGGCTCCAGTTCCATGAGCTGTTCAATGGAGTCACCGATCGTTTCTAATCCATCCAAATGCCCTTCCAGATAAGGGCTATTCATGAGAAATTGTCCTCCAGCAATGGGTTTGACACCAAGAGCAAGAACCGTTCCCAAATAGTCAATGGCAGCGACTCGCTCTGGATGTACAGGAACCTC
Source organism: Paenibacillus taichungensis (assembly GCF_050994985.1). Lineage (NCBI taxonomy): Bacteria > Bacillati > Bacillota > Bacilli > Caryophanales > Paenibacillaceae > Paenibacillus > Paenibacillus taichungensis. The sequence continues at coordinate 3,397,185 of NZ_CP194720.1, forward strand.
CACCTCTCCAAATGTTGTATTTACGGTTTTCGTTTCCATCGTTGTCGGTTGTTCGGGTTCAGCCGCAGTCTCTGGTGTTTCTGCCTCTTGCCCGGTTGTCCCACAAGCACTTAATGTAAACACAAGCACTAGTGACATGATGGCTGATCTTAACTGGTTAAACATGTTGATTTCCTCATCTCCATTGTATTGATAATGATAATCATCATCAATTAAAGGATAACGTTCTGTTCCTCCTGTTACAATGGATTCATTTGTTGCATTTACTGTACTTTTTGAAACTCCACTCGTGTTCTCCCGCTGCTTCACTCGATATTGTCCTGGAGTGATTCCCATCTCTTTCTTAAAAATACGATTGAAATAAAAAGGGTCCGGATAACCCACATAGGTTGCAATCTCTTGTAGTGAAGCCTCCGTAGCGGACAGCAGAGACCTAGCCTCTCCAATTCTCAACCGGATCAAATATTCGGTCGGTGTAACGCCGGTCTGTTCTTTGAATTTTCGTGACAAATATTGCGGGCTGTAATTCAAAGACTGAGCAAGGAAATCAAGCGAGATCGATTCACGAAAATGAGTTGTTATGTAACGTAAAACCTGATCCGTCAAAGAAAGTTGTTGACCTTCATATGCCACTCGAATCTGCTGGTTCAATACAAGCTGTATCAGTTGAAAGAAATACCCTTTCACCTGGATTAGACCCAGTTGCTCCTGTCGGGTCCAGCAAATATGTATATTCCGAACAAGTTCATGCAACTGAAGCGCAGTGTCCGGCTCTAGTCCCCAGGAACGTTCAAAGGGATTGCTCTGTAACAGCATCATCCGGTAGTCCAGAAGAACGTTGGAGGGCAGCGTTGATTTGTAGAAAATCAGATATACCTCTATAACTCCGGTTGCTTCAAGCGTCAGACGCCTTCCTTTGCCTCCATGCACCAATAGAAATCTGCCTGTAGACCACACCTCTTCATCCAACCAAATTTGACTCTTGCCATTTACATACACAAATGCACTGGTTGGTAATACATAATTTCGATAACTTTCGTTCGTTGTTAATGATATAAGACGGACATCAAGCACCCGTACCTGAACCTGATCCCACAGCTTGATATCATCCTGAATTCCCATATAGACTTCCTTTCTTAAGCGATATAACACGCCCAATGCCCAACCATTGTGACAGAGAACTCACTTATAATTGATAATGATTATCAATTATAACAATCTTGTTCATAACTTTGAAGTCCATTTCCCTTTTAGCACTGGAAAATAAAAAACCGTCGAAATCCCCCTATGGGAGATCTCAACGATTTTGCTGCTTCGTCTATAATTACAATTTGATAAAATCAGCCATGGAACGAACCTGGATGGCCCCCGCCTTGGAGACAGCACCATTAGATCCTTGCAATTTCTCTCTGGATGTAAACTTGACCTTCACCGGAATGCCAGGAATGAGGTCGAAGAAATTGTCCGAGAACACCCCTTCTGCCTCAGTAGAAATCCATACTTGTTTTGCAAGCACATCACTTTCCAAAACCAGATGCACGCCATCATTCTCAGTAACCTCAGTTACTTTAATTTGCGCTGGTTGCAGTGAAATGTCCTTTGATGGTGCAAAATAATGCTCCTGTACGATGTCGGCTACCCCATCCTGCTTCAGATCAATACGCAGCAATGTTGTTGCAGCATCGCGGCCTTCCAGCCATTCCGCCTGGCTCAATGACAGCACCTGTTGACCAGAGTTGGATGCCAGAGCGACTTCATGCTCTTCCTCACGATATACTGTGCCATCAAAGCCAATCAGGCGTACCTGGAGTTTGCCTTTCACAGGTTCAATCTGATCCGAGATGAGGTAAATATCTGTCACATCTTCCTTCGTACCATCTACCGATACCAAAATATCGCTGAAGCTGCGTTTTGCGTAATATTGCAATGCTTTCCAGCGTCCAAAGTAATCCATACCCGCCCAGGAAGCAACCGGCCAGCAATCGTTCATCTGCCAGTAGAGCGTTCCCATACAGAACGGTTTGCGACGACGGTGAGCTTCAATGGCTGTTTTCATTGCCTCAGCCTGAAGCACTTGGCTCATATAGAGGAAGGATGGGAAATCTTTCGGTTCATGCATGTACATATCCATGTATTGTTTGATCAGACGATTACCTGCCCCGTTCTTCTGATGCGCCAGCATGACTTCAGACTCCAATGCCAGATCCTCTTCCTCCGCATACTTGCGAACCGAATCGTATTCAGGGAAGGACTGGAAGCCATACTCACTCATGAAGCGTCCAACATGAACGTTGTAGTTCTCAAAGGGCTCCACATTATGCCACACACCCCAATAATGGATATCCCCTTCTGATGTGGATGGGTGAGCATGCTGTTTCTCGTCTCCCGACAGTGATACCAATGGTGAAGAAGGCCAATAATCCACACCAGGAGCATAAGCTTCAACCACTTCTGGCAAAAGATCATGGAAAATAGCTTCGTAATCCGCCCAAATGCGTTCTCTTTGCTCCACGTTGTAATCTTTTTTCCAACCCCAGCCGCCATCCTCAATGTAATGTGCCCACGCTGAATCAATCTCGTTATTGCCACACCACAGTACAATGCTTGGATGATTACGCAGACGTTTCACATTGTCAATCGCCTCATGCTTCACACTGTTCAGGAAAGCCTCGTCTCCAGGATACATGCTGCATGCAAACATAAAGTCCTGCCATACGAGCAAACCATATTCGTCACACAATTCGTAGAATACGTCTTCTTCATAGAAGCCACCACCCCATACACGGAGCATATTCATGTTCGACTCGGCAGCAGATACAATCTCATGCAGATAGCGCTCACGTGTCACTTCTGTTATGAAGCTATCATTGGGAATGTGGTTCGCACCTTTGGCAAACACAGCAACTCCGTTTAACTCAAAATAAAAGGATGCTCCCGCTTCATCTTTGTCACGAACCAGACGAATGGACCGAATACCCGTTTTTACTGTGGACTCAGCCACAGCCTGTTCGCCCTGGATCACTTTCGTATGGAAAGAATACATATGCGGGTCACCCAATCCGCGGCTCCACCACAGCTTCGGTTCATCAATGGAGATTGAAACTTCCACAGTCTGGACACCCGGTTTCAGGGTTACAACCTGCTCCCAGCTCTGTTCATCCGTTCCTACTCGAATAAGCGTTTCTATCGATTGCGTAGACTCCACTTCCACGACTGCAGTGAGCGAAGCGGAAGCAGCGGTTACTTCATTTTGTTGAATGAATACATCATTAATTCGTACGTCTGTCCATCCTTCAAGGCGTGCTTCACGCCAGATTCCACTGGTTACAAAACGTGGACCCCAGTCCCAACCATAGTGATACGGGGCTTTTCGTGCAAAAATACTCACTCTTTTGTCGCCTAGTCCCCCCACGTCAGATTGATCATTCGATGCAGGCAGGGCATATCCGAGCTTCTCCAGCTTCGGCAGATCTTCATTGATCGGGGAACGAAAACGTATTCGGAGAACGTTGCCACTTGCCTTTACAACAGATTTCACATCGACTGTCCACACCCGAAACATATTGTCTGCCGACAACACATGTTGTTCATTCACGTAAACATCTGCATATGTATCCAGACCATCAAAGACCAGCTCCAGATGCTGCTGCGACAGTAGTGCTTCATTCACATCAAATTCCGTGCGATATTCCCAGTCTTTCTTATCGACCCATTGAATTTCTTTTTCGTTAGTTCCATAGAAAGGGTCCGGTATTTTATCCAATTTCAGCAAATCCGTATGCACACAGCCGGGTACGTGAGCCGGCATCCATTCCTGATCCTCACAAGCCTTGAACGTCCAATTCTGAAAAGTCTGCGATTGTAATTTGCTCATGACAGCCTCCGTTATCATTATTGAAGTAGTTTAAAAAAACAATTTGTTAGGTTTTGTTATTATAAAAACAAATAACTTACAAAACAAAATTAACACGATATACTCAATTTAGTCAATCCGTTTTGTGGATTATTTAAATAAACATATCCGATAACAAAAAAAGACATGAAGCATACTCTCCATGTCTTCTCACCCCATGTTTATAGCGTGATGGCGTGTGTTATTTTTATCATTTCTAAATTCACGTTCGTTAGCTTCACGGCAAAATAGCATTGTACTCATCACGAATGATTAGTTCGGAATAGATCAGCTTTCTTTCAAAAGGCCCGTCCAGATGTTCCAACCGCCACAATAATTGGTCCACCGCACGTCTGCCCAGATTCTCCTTATCGATATGCATCGTAGCAAGAATCGGCTCTTCTGTACGGGTATTATCGAATCCGGTTACTGCACAGCGCTCCGGCACCTCGATGCCCCTGCTTTGGAGTGCACCAATCACAACAGCGGCCATGTGGTCGTTGGCACATACCATCACTTCGGGGATATCCTCCATCTTCATGGCGACAATCGATTCTCGAATGTGATCCAGATCAGGTCCCAGCAAATCTGCTTGCTGCGAGACCTGCAGCTGCATCTCTTCCAGTACTGAACGATAGCCGAGCCATCGCTCTCTGAAACTGGCTGCATCAGGCAATTCGCCAGCAAACTGTAGCCGTCTGTAGCCCTTTCCAACGAGCATCAAAACCAGTTCCTGCATGCATTTCATGTTATCTGTAAATATCGTATCTCCATGAATTGCCGGATCTTCATGATCAACCATCACAAGTGGAATGTGCAGTCGATAAATCTCAAGCAATACGGATGTGGAGATGGAACCTACGGTAATAATTCCGCTAATAGCTTCGGGATTCAGCACCGAAAACATACGATCCGAGGAAGGTTCCGTCAAGGTCAGGATATCCATGCCCTTCTCATTCAGGCGTGCAGATATTCCGTCAAAGATAGGACCCCAGTACAGGGAGGAACGATTCTGCGATCGAATGTTAGGAAACAAGATCAGAATAGTCCCCTGTCTATCTATCTTCATCTCCTGTTCAGCAGGGGTTTCCACTAGATAACGTTTCGGTTCCGCTTTGAAATATCCGAGCTGTCCTGCCGTCCTGACAATCATCTCCCGGGTATGTTCACTGACACCAGGTTTACCGGTCAACGCACGAGAGACTGCGAATTTGGATACCCCCGCAGCGTCGGCAATTTGCTGCATGGTTACTCTTTTGGCCATCTTTCTCACCCGTTTTTCCTTTATTTTTCATTTAGTGTAGCATAAAAAAAGAGATTCAACAAAACAAGTTATGAAAAGTTTCATTTTGTTAGGTTGAGGACTTGCTATAAATTCTTAAAATTCCTCAAATAAATAACAAAAAAAAAGTCCTCCACCACCTTCACAATGAAGTTGATGGAAGAACTCTTGCTTTATTTCTAAATTATACGCCCGGTGCTCCCTGATCTCCCAGTTCGGTCTGTAATGCTGTCCGCTTTCTGCGCCAGAATACCGGATAGGGGACTCTGATCTCTGTAATCAGAACACCAATGAGCATCAGTGCTGCACCCGCATACCCTTGCAGCGTAAGGGACTCCCCTTGAAAGCTAAAAGCAAATGCTGCGGCAAACAACGGTTCGAGCGAAAAGATCAGACTCGTTCTCGTTGGTGAAGCATGCCGCTGGGCAAGAGTCTGCAAAATGTAACCAATACCGCTGCACAGTACTCCCAGACCCAGAATGGCTGCCCAAGATTGAGGTGTGTCAGGTAAACGTGGTGTCTCCAGCACAAATGTAGCAGCCAGCCCCCACAGGGCTGCAACGCCCAGTTGCACCGTCCCCAGCGTTAGTGGATCATGCTTCGGCGTATACTTGCCAGCAATCATAATGTAGATCGCGTACATTAATGCTGCGAGAATGCAAAGGATATCCCCCATATGCAGGCTAAGCTCATGTTGAAGTGTCAACAATGCGAGCCCAATTACCGCCACGATAATACTTATCGTTAACCGCAAGTCTGGCATTCGTCGATGCAGAATTGTCGTCAGGATGGGCACAAAGATCACTGCCAAACTGATCAAAAATCCTGCCTGGGAAGCCGTTGTGCGCTGTACTCCATAAGTGATAAATACAAAGGCCGCGAATAACGCTGTTCCCATAATAGCCCCTGCTGCAAGCGTTCCTCGATCCATTCTGAACAGTCGCCGATGGAAAAGGACAGCTGCCGCAATAAAGGCAATTCCAAACCGGAAAGCGACCAGATTCAATTCCTGCATGGACTCCAGTCCTGATTTCATAAATAGATAGGATGATCCCCATATTACCGTTGCGAGCAGCATCTGCAAATCCGCTCTTCTTGATGCCTGACCTTGTGGTGCACGTACTCCGTTCATCTTGCTTCTACCTTCATTCTATGTATTGTAATCTAACCGAGGCTCTGTCGAACTAACTCGCCTTGGCAAGTATAAACGATCCCTTTGCATTATAAAAATGAATATTTATAATGATATATATGAAACGAACTCATGTATTAAATGAAGAGAGGAACGGAATCTTTCATGTCATTGGTCAAATACGAAATTTTGAATGCCGTAGTGGAATACGGCAGCCTCACCAAAGCAGCAGAAGCATTGAATATTACCCAATCAGCGGTCAGTCATGCGATCGCCAGTTTGGAGACCGAGTGTGGTTTTTCGCTGCTGAATCGAGGCCGCTCCGGTGTACGACTTACTGCTGAAGGGGAACGCATTCTGGGCTATACTCGTGAAATTCTGCGTTGGACGGAACTGATGAACCAGGAAATTTCACTAATTCGCGGCGCCGAGATTGGAACCGTTCGTATTGGCACATTCGCCAGTGTATCCACGCAGTGGCTGCCTGGCATCCTGAAGCAATTTCGCCTCCGTCATCCTGGAATCGAAATTAAGCTGTGGGAAGGGGACTACGCAGAAATTGAAGGCTGGCTGGCTGGAGGTGCCATCGATCTTGGCTTTCTGTCCCTTGGCGATTCTTCGCCTTTTGAGACGATTCCATTACAAAAAGACAGGATGATGTGCATCCTGCCTCTGGAACATCCACTCGCTACGGAGAAGGCTGTCTCATTTGATGTACTGCTGGAACAGCCCTTTATTTTGCCTAAATGGGGCGGTGATAACGAGATCGAACGGTTGATCCGACAGCATGCGGCCAAGCTGAATGTGGTCTATGAGGTCGCCGAAGATCAGGCCATCATGGCGATGGTTCGAAACGGTCTTGGCATCAGTCTTTTGCCTGAAATGGTTCTTCAACACCATACGAATGAACTCGCTCTTGTTCCACTCACTGGAAATCCTTATCGTACCATTGGCATCGCTTGCCCGTCTCTCACCAATCTGTCCCCCGCTTCACGTCGTTTCATTGAAGCGGTACAGGAATGGCTAGCTCCATCGTTATAATCGGTCCTCCGTTGACTCAACTGCCACTACTAATAAACTGTATAATGCCAATGACCAGCATGAGAATAAATACAACGGCAATCACAATTGCAAAACCAATCAGAAAGCGTACACCGGGTGAGCGTCTGTTCGCCTGTTGAGCTTCTGCCAGGTAATCCAACTTCTGCTCAAGCCGGTCAAGTCTTTCGTGCACTTGTTCTTGTTCGTGATTCGAATTCATCCAAGCCTCTCCTTTAGATTAGGTGTTATCGCTCGAATACAACAGTTCTAATCCCATACTCGATCCAGTTGATCTGCATAGAAACGGATGGCTCTGCTGTAGTCGTTTATTCCCTTATCCTTTGATGTATCGGCCAGTTGTACAAGCAGCCGTCTCATAGCCTCCGCATGCTCGCCCAGATTGTAGAGCACCATGGCAAGAAAAACTTCAAATTCCCGGTTCTCCGGGAATTCACTTAACCCCTTTTCAAACCAGGCCTTCGCCTGCTCGTACTGCCCCAGAGTCCGATACGTGCTGCCAAGTCCAAGTATGGCACCTGTCCTGTCCTCAACCGGAAGCCGAAGACTTAGAGCCTTCTCATAATGCGGTACCGCTTCCCGCTCCAGTCCAAGTGAATCATGAGCCCAAGCCAGCTGGTACCAAACTTGTGCATTGTCCGGTTCCTGTAACGCCAGTTCCTGCAGCAGCTCTATCGCCTCCTGCATTTTCCCCTCCGTTCTCAAGAGGATAGCCTGCTGTAAATCATTCTTCTACTCCACTTCCCATTCTTCCAAAATCATTTTCCATAGTATAATTATAGCAAAAAAACACCCCGAGAAGTACGCCCGGGACAACCAGAGGTTGTCCAAGCCTGTTCTACAGCGTGCTTTTTCGTAAGATGCCACAGCTAACTCGGCGTCTTCATATTCGAATATTTCACAAACATACAAAAGTGATGAATTGCTCAGGACCAGGTTGTATTTGCCACCATGACAATGAATACAACCATGAGATAATTGACGGAGATCAGAAAGTTAACCTTGGCCCATTTCTCATTATCCTGAGTTTTCAATCCGCTTAATGTATGGACAAACCAGATCAGACCACCAATAACGGATACAAGCAGAAACACAAGTCCAACGTAGTTGTAGTAATACAACAGAAATACAGCAGGAAGCAACAGAAACACGTAAGGAATCATCTGCACCTTTGTACGCTTCACACCTTTGACTACCGGCAACAGTGGGAAACCGGCTGCACGATATTCTTCCACCCTGCGAATCCCGAGTGACCAGAAGTGAGGTGGCTGCCACAGGAATAACAGCGCAAACAGCAACCAGGCACCTACATCAATCTGATTGGTTACCGCACAATAACCGATTACAGGCGGCATAGCCCCCGCAATTCCACCCAATGAAGTACTCCAGGTCGAACTGCGTTTGAGCCACATCGTGTAGATCACGATATAAGCAAACCATCCGAGCAGTGCCATCCAACCGGATAACGGATTGACCAGGAAGTAGAGCAGTACAAAACCGGCCACTCCAAGAACAATTCCATACCCCAATACAAACTTGGGTTTGAGATGATTGATGTAATCAATCCGTTTTTTGGTACGCTCCATCTTCTGATCCAATTCACGATCCCAATAGTTGTTAATGACACAAGCCGAAGCGATGACCAAGGTTGATCCAATCAACACCATGAGCAGAGATACCCAAGAGATATCCCATTTTGAAGCGACCCAGAACCCTACCGCTACCGCAAACACATTCAGCCGCAAAAGTCCGGGTTTCGTTAACGCAATCATGTCTTTAAGCATGAGAAGCCTCCTGAACTATGTAAAAACACCATTCCTATAATGATACATGTACATACCATGAATTACAATCTCCTTCATGAATTTGTCATAACCAAAAAGCATCCCTGCCGGTTCAACGGAACCGGAGGAATGCTTAACCGTTGCATTTTAATCTAAAGTTATGGAATGTACTGCTGTACAATTTTGGTCACTTTGCCATCCTGCACAGTGAGGTGATATGGGAATACGGACAGATCGAGAATATTGGTATTCTCATACAAGGATTCGAATTTGCTGAGCGCCACTGACTCATTCCATTGAATGTTGGTACCCGACACTGTTCCATCACGATCATACAACTGCATCAACACTTCAGCATTAGCACTTACTTCTACTTTTTCCTGCTCTTTGCTGTCATTGACAATATAATAACCATCAGGAGCACCATCTATACCGGAGTCCGGATTGCGTTGTTCAAAAACTTTATCAGCCTCTGCACCTTGATACCAGCCAATCTTGTCCACAATCAAGTACAATTTACCATCCTCATGCTGTATGTCTTCCACATACGCTGTAAACATCTCAGAGTTTGCAGCCTGCGCTTTGGCAGAAGCCTGTACAGAGTCTGAGCTCTCCTCAGCGTTCGCTGGTGTAAGCAAATATGTAGCAAGCACAATCATGCCAAGCAATGCAACAGCCGCACCCAGCATTCGTAATTTCCATTGTTTCGCCGCGTTCTTCATAGGCAGCATCTCTCCTTATTATGAACGTTACTATTCCTTAACCGGAAGGCTTTCTCTTCAAACGCTCATATGAATATTTAATCTTTCTTTCTACTCTCCCTATCATACTGGGTGTACACACTGTAAAAGTATCAGCCAGATGAAAAATAGTTACAATAGATGTCATCAAAAAAAGAGACCCCAAATGCCACGGCATCCAGAGTCTCTATTGGCTTAGCTTTAGTTTCAGCTCAATCTTAATGATTCGGGGTTGAACCTTGTGCTAGACGCACCAGCATATGAGCCAGCATATGGCGTTCTTCCTCTTTCCCGACATTCCACAGTTCTTGCAGCAACTTCTCTTCACGGTTACGCGGCTCTTCCCGGGCTGCCAAATAGTCGGCTACTTTCTCGGCGATTTTGGCCATCTGCTCCTCACCCAGTCCAATCGATTCTCCCATTGCAATTCGTTTGCCGAGATATCCTTTAAAGGCATCAAAATTCTGTAAAATCTGTTCCCGTTCCTCCGGCGCAATCTTATCAATCGCATTGTCTACTTTGTCCGTTGAAACTTGGCCATCTTTATGGATAACATGATTTTGTTCATTCATCTGAAAAACCTCCTTGAGTATAATCGCTTTGTGGAATGTAAGCAAAATGCTTAATCATACCAGGTTATCTATAATATAAACTTCTCGCTGGAGATTAATCAGACCATTTCTATCCTTTATCCATTTACTGCTTCCTCAGAAATGCTTCGTAATCGCCATACTACCAGAGCTCCCCACATATACAGTATGGCACTCAGATAAAATAATACATCGATCGTCAGCCAATCAATCAGCACACCGCCAACAATAACCGCAAATCCAGACGCGGCGGATGTCCAGAAATGATAGTTACCTACAGCTGGGCCTCGTTGCCCAGCCACCGTATAATCGGCGAGCAGCACCCGTTCACTCATTCGCTGCATCGCATTGCATATCCCCATCATCATTTGCAGCAGCAGCACCCAGATATAGGATATGACCCATGGAAAGGCAATCATGGCTGCAGCCATCCCCATCGAACTTACAATGAGCCACTGCTTGGCGTGTCGATCCATCCGGGGAGCGAGCCATTGTGAAGCAGCAGCCGAGCTGATTGTAAATACGGCAAAGGCAAGCCCATATTTGGAGAAGCTGTTACCCAGATTTTTGAGAAACAAAAGATAATACGGATAGATCATGCCCGAAGCGAGCGTAACAATACTTTGAGATCGAACAAGCCACTTGATATTCATGGATGATTTCCTCCATACTGCTCCATAAAATAGTTCATAAAAAGATGATTGGGGTCAATTTTTTCTTTAGCTGCAAAAAACTCATTCTTTCGTGGATAGGCCTGTTCGAATTGCTCTGAAGTTGCATAACCTGCATAGGGCAGATAATATGTTCCGTTATAACGAAGGACGACATCTATCAGCTGCTGCATACTGTCCTTGAACTTCCCTTGTTCTTCCTCGGACAATGAAGCGTGAAATAAACAGACAAGACCAAACATATCCTGCGTCGCATAGGAAAGCACAGCTTCTTCATCGTGTTTCACATACCTGACTGTAATGTTAAGCAGATCCAATTGCTCCTGTGATACGATCTCACCCATCTCCTGAACAAATGCGGGAAAGGCTTCAACCGGAATAAAATATTCCTGCAGCAGATCATTTTCACCCGGCTGATGATACTCCATGAAGGCAGACGCAGAAGCCATGGCATTATTGCGGCTGAGCCTCTTGCCATCTTGTGACTCGAAGTACCGCTGCTGCAGCGGCCAAAACCAGGCCCGCCCCCATTCGAATTCACGATTCAGGTTGAACAGAAGTTTGCTGGGAAGCACGCCCCTTTCACGTTCATCCAGATGATTATAATCATCCAGTGAAACCGTTGGATCAGAGGCATAATTCAATGCATACATCTCGCGAAAGTAGCCTGCACCAGGCTGAACTGAAATTCGGGCCAGATGCATTCGCATCATCGGATCTCCCAGGACATTCTTTTGAAAATAAGACGGATACTCCTCAACCTGCACCTGATCAGTTGTGAGACGGTAGACTTCGTCATCCGTTAACGTCAACGTAACGTCCAGAATCACGCCAAACAGTCCGTAACCGCCGAGAACAAGCTGGAAAAGCTCGGCATTCTCGGTGCGACTGACTAGCCGAATCTGACCATCTGCTGTCAAGAGATGAAAGGAATCGACACTTTCAATCAAGGAACCCTGCTGAAGTTCACGACCGTGTGCATTTACACTGATAGATCCGCCTACGGTGAAAATATTTTGGGACTGCATATTTTTGACCGCCAGTCCATATGGGTTAATGGCTCGCTGTACATCAGCCCAGGTCGCCCCAGCCTGCACACACACCTTTTTGGCATCGATATTGACTTCCAGCACTTTGTTATACGAGGTCATGTCTATGACAATGCCATCTTTATAATAGGTGTGTCCTCCCTGACTATGCCGCTGCCCGGCAATCGATATCGTCAGGTTCCGCTCTCGGGCGTCCCGAAGAAGTTCAACGAGCTGCTGCTCTTCATGACCTTCAACTACACGTTCAACCTTAACCGGATGAAGGCGGCTGTAGTCGGTAATCAGATACGGATTCTGATCATCGCTATCCGTTCTCCAATATGTCCACATACATAAAATCAGAAGTAACAGGAGCATGCTCATTTTTTTGACCAGATGAACCCCTCCCCTAACACTTAGCGTTTCAATTTGATTCAATTGGTTAATCGTTTACATATAGATTACAAGGATTGGATATGTTAAGGAACACCTTAAACATACCTGAATAAGGAGGGATTTTCCATGAATGAATATAAAAAAGAGCGAAAAAACAAAGATCTTGAGCCTGGTGTTAATACAATTCTGCACCCAGATCCGGACAATCCCGGCCCAACCGATATGATTGAAGAGGCCGTAGGAGAAATCGTAGACAATATCACCCATCCTCACAAAGGCAAAACGGCCGAGACCCGCGATACAAACAGCAAATAAATTCAGACCCTCCTTTTGCAAACAGCTTGCGTACAACGCAAAAAGTCCTCCAACCTTAGTCACAACGGTCGGGGACTTTTTTGTTTTTTCTATGAATATGGATGTTCACCATCTGCTTTTTAATTTGCTTTTAAATCTGATTCACCTTGTTTTCCTTTTTCATCTATTGCAATGCCTTGTGAATCCAGATCGCAGCAATCGAACCTTCGCACATGGCAACCGTAGCTTGTTCCGCGTGAAGGCCCAGATCCCCGGCAATCCATACATTAGGCGCGGCCTGCATACTGCGTGGGTTGGTTTCCACGTGTTTATTATCCGCGATGACGGCTCCAAGCTGCTCTGCCAGTTCATAATGTACACGATTGCCTCCAAACGCGATGAATCCACGCTCTGACTCATAAATCTGTCCATCTTCCGTCAGCACACCCGTAATATGACCATCTTCCATCTGTTGCACTTCTTGGACGGCGGCTTCAAGGTAACGAACTCCTGCCTCTTTCATGCTTCGATGAAGCTCAGCAGAGATTGGCGACTGCTCATGGTTAATGTACAACAATTCAGTCGTACGTTGAATCAAAACCATAGCCATATTTGCACCGGCTTCGCCTGCACCCAGCAATATCGTGCGCTGATCCTGAATCTCATATCCATCGCAATCCGGGCACACATATACTGTTCGTCCCAACGTAGGCCTTAATCCCGGAATGGCCGGTATCCTGTCCGTTAGTCCAGTTGCTAGTAGGACTGTTTTTGCCATATATTCAGAGCCGGAAGAGCCGAACAATTGAATTTGTTCTCCCCGGCGTCCTGCCTTTATGATACGGTCTTTCTCAAAAAACACTCCTGTCCGCTCTGCCTGCATTCTTCCTTTGGAGCGCAGCTCTTCACCGGATACTCCATCAGGAAAACCAAGAATATTATGATAGGTTCGGCATAACGTTGATCTGCCTTCTCCTGCGTCCACTACCAACACCCGATGGCAAGAGTAACGCCCCATCTGAATGGCTGCCTGAAGTCCTGCGAGTCCTCCACCTACTATGATGCAATCATACTCTCGCATGCTCCATCTCCCTCCTATGCTTCTATCTCTTATATGTTATTGGACAGTTCACTATCCTTCTATCCATTTACACCGTTCAACCAAAATCAAACGTGATCCATTACAACTTAGCTTTTACCAAAATAAAACAACCCAAACCATCCGTCTAAATAACGGTGCGTTTGGGTCGAAATTTAGGAAGGATTATAATACCGGAATTTAGAAAATGTATGATTCAAATCGTGAAGCATTCGAAATGGCATTCCATACATCTGCCGTCTCTCCGCCCATATACCAGTAGGCCAATCCGGCAATGTTACGTTCTCCGCTCATCATTACTTTCGCGGATAATGAACGACTATCCTCTGCCCAAATATATCTCGGTGTCCCATTACTGTTGTAGCCGATGACATATTGAACCAGCTCTGCATCCCATCGTCTCACGGAACCTGAAGCTCGTGCACGAGTGCCCTGTTCTGACAAGGTGATGTCCCATGAACTGGCAGCCGCATTAACGGAAGACCAATCCCGTGTATACAAAGGTAAAGCCAGAATTGTTTTGGCGCGAACGACCTCAGCGAGCATCGTATCCAGAGCCCTTTCAACCCAAGGAAGAGATGCCACAGACCCTGCTTGTGGATCGCCGTTCCAGTGCTCCTCATATCCCATCAGTACCATATAATCCGATACGGCGCCCAATTTCGCATAATCAAATGCATCGGTCCAGTCTGTCCCCAGATCGGGTGATACATCTACAGACACAACAGCACCCAGCGCATGCAGAGCCGTTGTCAGGGAAGTAATAAATGCAGTCATTCCTTCACGATCAGCTGGCAGTACGTTCTCGAAATCCACGTTAATGCCATCCAGTTTATATGTTTTCACATAAGATGTGACCTGTGAGATCACCGACGCCCGGTTGGATGAGCTCGATAACATCTGGTGAGTAAGGTCGGGGTTCGAACGATTGCCAAGCAACGGCCATACCTGTCGGTCTGTAGCAGATGCCCATGATACTAACGACGTGTCCGTGAGATCTGTGACTTTCATGCTGCTATTCAGGAAAAACCAACGGGGAACCAGTGTGTTTGCTTCCGACTGTTCGATCTGTTTCTTGAACTCAGCAGTAGAGGCGTTATATTGCCATCCTAGCTGAATACCGAGCTGATCCTCGCTTTTCAGCTGATCTGACCAGGTTTTCTTTTGCAAAATGGCATCCAGCATCACTGCTGCCTCTTCTCTGGTCACTTGGTCATGAGGTCGAAACTTGCCATCACTGCCGCGCATCAAGCCAAGTTGATATACGGTCTGCACATAAGGACGCGCCCAGTCGGATATCTCAGCTGCATCGTCATACGTGGATGACAGAAGATTCGTTGATTTGGAGGATTGTTTCAGCATCCTCACCAGCAATGCAGCCGCCTCTTCCCGAGTAATGGAAGCGTTGGGCTGGAACACGCCCTGACTTTTGCCCTCAAGTATGAAAAGATTGGTCATGGCTGCAACGTTTCCGTAGTACCAAGCACTCATGCTAACATCGTTATAAGGATTAATATTGTTTTTAACAGGTTTCAGACCCAGTAGTCTCACAGCAAATGTTGAAAATTCAGCACGAGTGACTGCCTTTTTGGGTTCAAACGTATTCTCGGAGGTGCCGGCAGCAATTCCCGCCTTAACCAGATGTGCAATGGCATCCTTGGCATAACTGGAGCTTGTATCCTTGAACACCTGTTGTGTTGCTGCTGCCTGAGCTGTGGATTCACCGATGGAGATTGATACTATCACCAGTACACCGCACAAAATAGCATTCCATAGCTTTCGCCGGGTACGTTTAAATATTCTATTATTCACATCAAAAAGCCTCGCTTCATTGGAGTACGATCTACATCATCGTATCAAATTGAAGCGAGGCCGTATGTGGTTAAATATTGGGAAATTCGCAGAGCGAGTGCTCCTCCATTTTTTGTGAATCGAGGTCACCTTCGGCTTCTGGCGAAAGTCTTACTTGTGTACTTTTACACGCTCTTCAATCGGTTGGAATTCTTTCTCGCCTGGTGTTGCTGTTGGTTTGCCGAATGGCATTTGTGCGATCAGTCTCCAGTTCTCCGGAATGTTCCACTCTTGTTTGACCTTCTCGTCAATTAACGGGTTATAGTGCTGCAGGGAAGCGCCCAGACCTTCTTGTTCCAAAGCAGTCCAGATCACCAGTTGCAACATACCGTTGGATTGGTTCGCCCAGATCGGGAAGTTATCCGCATAAGCTGCAAAATTTTGTTGAAGCTGCGCAATCACATTGTTGTCTTCGAAGAAGAGTACTGTACCGTATCCGCTGCGGAATCCGGCCATTTTTTCAGCTGTAGATTTAAACGCCTCTTCATTGCCAACCACTTCACGCAAAATTTCTTCGGTGTGATTCCACAATTTGTCGTGTTGTTCACCGAGCAATACTACGGCACGAGATGTTTGTGAGTTGAATGAAGTCGGAGTGTATTTTACCGCTTCTTCCACGATTTCCTGGATTTTAGCATCCGAGATTGTGGATTCCTTGCTGATTCCATAATAAGATCTTCTGTTTTTCAACGCTTCAAAGAAAGATTTAGACATTAAACATTCGCCTCCCAAAATGGTATTTCCTAATTTGCCAACACAGTAACTATAATATAGTAACATACATTAGTCAACAAACTATTTTATTTTCACTAAATGTACATTTTATTTTTTTCAAACAGCTATTGCATAAATCTGATCACTTGGTTTCGCGGTAATCTGCGCGATATTTCTCTTCCGTTGACGAATTGCTCTTGGTCTGATCTTTATTCTTCTCTTCCTGCTTCTCCATGTTCAGATCTTCCATCGGAATGGGGTCCACCGTCTGCTCTTCTTCATGCCGATCAAGCAAACTTTCCTTCTCTGTTGGATACTGCTCCGGATTATCATGGGAACGATCCATATGTGCATCCTTGATATTTTGATCCGGTGTGCGCTCTTTCATTCGTGATTCCTCCTCAGTTTTCATTTACCCTTCTTTTACCTTTTCTGTCTGCCTTCTAAACACGGCGCGAACTATGCGATGAACGTAACAGGTGCATCTATATCTGCATCAGGAGGTAAAAATAGAAAAAAAGCCAACCAGAACGGACTGGTTGACTTCATCTACTTGTATTCAGTTCCATTTTATTGATTACTGGGCGAAGCGGTTGAGTCTGCGAGACTTAATTTGGCTTCAAAAATAATGCTCTCATTCTCTTCAGCCAATCTTCCTCGGACCCACACAGTTCCCTCTGTAACCTCTGAACGCTCAACAATCATTTGCTCCTGCATACGAATCTCACGATGATATGAAATTTGCAGGCGGCTCATACCTGAAGCCAGTTCATCCAGTGTTAATGCATCACAACATACGTCTGCATATCGGGCGTTGTTCATATGACCATTACTGTCTGTGCTGCTGTATTGTACAGTTAAACGATATTGTTCCTGCAAGCTGAGTTCAGAGGGAACTGTCACTTTAGCAGGGGCTTCACCTAAAGATAAATCAGGATGCGATTTCACTTCAAAAGGTAAAGCTGAAGGTCTGACGACTCTGCGTCTCTTTAGATCGACCAATGCCCAAGCCGTACGAGCTTCAGCCAGATGTGTGCCCTCTCGATCTGTGAGGATATAATCCCTTAACCATGTCACACCTTTATTTTCTTTATGCCACGTCTGCAAGGATACTTCTTCTTCCAAGCGGGCTGGGCGTATGATCGTGACATCTGTCGTTAATAGCATCCAGCCCAATCCCTGATCGAGCATCTCCGATACGGTAACTCCCATGCCTGCTAAATCGCGGTCTGCTGCCAACTGCATATGTTCCAGTAAAGCAGATACACGACATTGTGATCTGTAATCGGCATCGGCTGATCCAATTCGGTAATCAAGCTTGAATGGTTTTTCTGATTGCACTTAGTAACCTCCTCAGGCTGTGCAGAAATAATTTCTGATCGGTAACACTACATTAATCAAACGATCGATGTAATCGACTGCGGTACAGATCAGGTGCACACCCTACGCTTTGTTTGAACATGCGACTGAAGTGGGATAAACGTTTGAACCCGGCCAACCGGCTAGCCTCTGTCACACTGATATCCGGCTGGTATTGGAATAACAGCTTGGCC
This sequence comes from Paenibacillus taichungensis, assembly GCF_050994985.1. Taxonomy (NCBI): domain Bacteria; kingdom Bacillati; phylum Bacillota; class Bacilli; order Caryophanales; family Paenibacillaceae; genus Paenibacillus; species Paenibacillus taichungensis. The sequence continues at coordinate 3,415,270 of NZ_CP194720.1, forward strand.
TGATTAATGCGGCGGTCATACACATATTTAAATATGGTACTGCCTGTCATTTCTTTAAACAATCCGGCCAGATAAGGCTTGGACAGATGAAGCTCACTTGCCAGATCATCCAGCCCAATGTCCTCCATATAATGAGTTTCGACATAACCAATGATATGCTGTACATGCCGCTCCTTATCGGAAGAGGGAAGGTGGTCCTCGACCCTGCCTCGGCAGATTCCAGCTATAACATACAGCAGGTCACATAAGCGAACGTTCATGCGTTCCTCTTTGAAATCACCCGAATTCACCATTAGCTGATGCATACTCAGCAGCAAGGCTTCGAATTCGGAGCGAATATTGCCTGTGAGATTGATCCGGCAGTTTCTCAGTTCTTCGAACGGCTTTAACACTTCGCTCACCCGGTCCGGGTGCAGACTGCTGCGGATGGCCGAGGGATCAAAGTGCAGCGTCGTTCGCACATAAGGTCTGCCTGGCATCGGATGTGGCCGATGAAGGGTCATGCCATGCATCAGGACCAGGTCACCCGGTTCAAGGTTGTAGACTCGATCTCCAATCAGATAGGTGCATTCGCCATCATGAAAATAGTACACCTCATATTGCGGATGCGAATGAAATCCATCCGATGCTCCTGGGTCGTACGTGCTGGTGGAGCGATAGCTATATTCCAATGGACCACTAAATTGCATTACACTTGGCACGTTCAAGTACCTCCTGTTCTGGAGAGGTTTCTTACCATTTTACCCGTTTCACATCATGTCGGATAGTACTGGACAAACTTGAAATATAGAAGGCCATGCACATATCCGTTTGTTTGTACGGTACGTGTCATGGCCCTTTAGGATTGTGAAAGATAACTTACAGTAGTTGTTCAATACTCGTCTGGATCTCGTCAATCGAATCAACAGGTTCAAAACGTTTAACCACATGCCCTTCGCCATCAATCAGAAACTTCGTGAAGTTCCACTTGATCGCATCACCATGCAACCATTCCGGCGCTTTGTCCGCCACCATCAGCTTTAGCAGTTTCGCTTGCACATCTGACTCATCAAAACCTGCAAAAGGTCCCGACTTTTTCAAAAAGTCATACAACGGATGCGCCGCTTCTCCATTGACATCCATCTTGGAGAACATGGGGAATTTCACACCATAGTTAATCTGACAAAAGGACTCCGCCTCTTCACTACTTCCCGGTTCTTGCTCCGCAAACTGATTACACGGGAAACCAATGATCTGAAGCCCTTGCTCTTTATACCGATCATAAAGCTTCTGCATATCGTCGAACTGATGTGTGTACTTACACTTGCTCGCTGTATTCACAATCAATACAGGTTTTCCTTCGTATTGATAGAGTGGGAAACGTTCTCCACTCGTTTTGGTTACGCTAAAGTCATAGATGGTTGGCATAAAATTGGTGCACCTCGCGATGTTATGTAGTTATATAGACTCATATGAATTTCTATTATATACGAAATAGAAGATTCTGTATCGTAAAAAAAGCCTATAACTACTGCAACGCTACGAACAAATCAATCTCCTTATTGGGATGATCAGGTTGATATCGTTCATCCCAAATTTCAAAATCATAGTCCTTCAGTTCATATCCCGTTTCACTTATCCATTGGCCATATAAATAATCATATGTAGCATCAAGCTCCGATTCAAACCCTTTGTGCGTACAAGTCACATATTGGCTTTCTTTGACTGCATGAAGAATCATATCAGGTGGGGCAGCGCTGTCTGCGAGTACCTCATAACCAATCAGATGTGTAAATACATCCTCCTTGGGATTGAAATCTGCGTCCATAGGATAAATCTGCATCAATATGACATTATCATTTTTCCGAAGCTGAATCTCCTCTTTTCTTTTGTGCAGTTGTTCATGATGTATCTTGCCAAGACCCGCTTCAAATGCTTCAACCGTGGCTTCAATTTTATACCCTACCACCTGAAAAGCGGGCAAAGTCACAACTTTAGCTTCCATATATGATCCCCTCCTTTTAGAACATGTCATAACTCAATGAATCAAAGCGAAATGTAATCACTCTAAACTTTCGTTGCGTTATTGAATCTATGTATTCCAAATTCTTTGAAATCCGATGTAAGTATCGCCTCTCTCAGTGGGTACAGATTTGGAGTAAATCTGAGTTCGATTCCTTTCTTAAATAATCTCTCTATTAAACCCTCCATGCGGTCTATATGTAGAGGTTTGGTAACTTGATAAGAAATGTAGTATCCCGCCGTTGCATCAAAGCGTTCAAAATTAGTGTCATCGAAATGGTACCTATATATAACCTGATTCATAATCCTCGGATACCATGAACTTTCAACCGTAATGATGATATCCGCATTAGAATGTTTGAAAAACTTCTCGTTATTCTCATCACTTAAAGTGTCTGTCTTTTTACAGATGATTCTCGGGCAATCTCTTAGAAAGTAATATGAATATTCATGAATGCTCTTACATTCCAACAGCGCCCCACTTCCCGTCACATAAAACGACAGAGGTTTCGATTTGTCTTTCGGGGACGTTCCAGTATCGAGTTAATAACTGCTTCTTCTCATCCGATGAAACTAGGGTGAAACCATTTTTCAAATAGAATTTTATAGCCCATTCTGCTGAGTTCCAGGTTCCTATTAATATCGGTTTATCGGTGGATGCCACCAGATGAGCCAACAACTTTGTGCCTATTCCGCTACCGCGTTGGTGAGTTCTTACATATGCGTGCCTGATTAAAGCAACATCACCTTTATCCTGAATTCCCATAACGCCCCATAATCTATTATTTTCTTCAAAGCCCCAGAATACAACGCCATCATGGATTTCCTGATTCAATTCTTGCAATGGCATGTAGGGTTCGTGATAGCGATCCTCAGGAATTACACCCTGGTATGCCTTTGCTGCATCATTAATGATCTCAACCATTGTATCTGCGTCCATGCTGTTGCACAATCTGATCATGGAATATACCTCCTGAAGGTTATAATCTATTCATTGAACTATCTTAATGGATATACTAATTCAATAGGTTCATTGATCAATTCCTCTTTGAAAATATAATTATGATCTGCTCCCACAACACATAGAATTTTCTTACCCGGATTCAAATGATACGTGTTCTTCACACGTTGAATCATGATCTGATTTCGTACGATCCATCTAAAGTTATTTGCTTTTGGATTAATCTGATCCAACCATTCATATTTTTGTTTCGTCATAGTATCAAACGCATCCGAGTTGAAGGGAATCAACCCAACGTCATGTGTATTCATTTGTTTAGCAAACCATTCATCATCGATCTTCTCCAACGTTTTACGCTGCTCTTCTGAGAATCCGTTAAATGGATCAAAATCATTCCAGACATCTAACTCAAACCAGTCAATAGGCACAAACTCTATATTTCGTTCTTCGCATAATGGAAAGATAAGCTCCCAATACTCACTGGCTGGCTCCCCCCAGTATCCCTTATCCTGTTTATCCTTGATATACTTCTTCCAACTCTGGGGATGCACTTCACCGCAGATCATATCCGGGTTGAATTCTGTAATCAGATCCTCATACAGGGTAAGTGAACTATTATATTTTTCTCTTAATTCTTGATTATGAATTGTCCCCAAGATTCCAACGACCGTCATATCATTTCTCCTTTGTAGATGTTATATAATGTTGCTGAGATTCCTATGTAGGTCTATAATCTTTTCTTCAAGAAGTACTGAATAATTCCTTCCGGGTATTCATCGATCATTCCAAACACTTCGTAACCCATCTTCTTGTAAAATTCAGGAGACTGATAAGAAAATGTACTTGTATGTGAAAGTTTGCAACCCTCACTAACAGCAATGCTCTCTGCTTGCATGATTAATGATTTCCCATACCCATTTTCCCTGTATTCTTCATCAATCCAAAAGTTATCAATATATAAAGTATAACAGTACGTAGCACAGAAGATCCCACCTACTGCTTTGCCTGTCTTTTCCCTTAGAAACAAATTGATGCTTTTGCCAGGTTTCTTTAACAGACCATTTGTTTCTCTTAGATTGTATTGATACAGATTGCTACAGACAGCATGGTAATCCTCCTCATGATCTTCAATTACAATTTTCAATTCGTCGTTAACAGCAGGGTTATTCATTTTTGATGTCCTCACGATTTCATAGTATTTGTCTATGATTACATGTTAACAATGTTCAACCTCTTTTTCCAATGATTTCTGAATACCCTTGAAAAATGAAAACTTAAGCAAAAAAGGCCGCCTTTGCAGGCAGCCCTTTACTTGATATAACCTTATTTACGAACGGAGAGAATGAACTTCTCCAGCGATTCTGTATTGGTAATGCTGTGATTACATCCTTGGTTCTCCATGCATACGTATTGACCAATCGCAGAATAATTATCCGGTAAAGCGTTCTTGGTCTTGACCGTGAAGAATGCAAGCTCTTGATGCCGATTACAGAATAGGCAGTACCCCTTCTTGTGTGTCGGCGTTATTCTTCCCTCAATACCGATAAACTGTCCTTCGAACGGATACACAACGAATAATTTATTCGTTGCAATATCTACCCAGCTCAGATATGTTACATATCGAAAATCAATGGATGTTAAATCAGGCATTTTCATCTTTTTGTTCTTCGGAAATAACTTCTGAATTTGTTTCAACGTAATCGGTGGATACAACTCCAGGTATGGTTCTAGTGCTTTCATATACCGTTGAAAATCGTCTGTTGTCTCCAGCGACGAGATTTGCTCCAGCATTTGCTGCTGATTCTCTGTCAGATCCGTAAATGCATCAATGATGTTTGTTGCAGCACTGTATCTTACAGTCTCCAGAACCCTGCGATCCGCGGCGGATTGCACGGTTTTGCGAACAAATTCCGCTTGTCTTTTAATCAAATTATATTGGTGGTTTCTAATAAATGGTGTACTCATAGCTTTCAGCTCCTTATTTTTTGTAAAAAAAATCAATAAGGGCAAAGCCTGTTATTAGAAACGATAATATTAAGTATGGGCGAAAGAATCTAAGCTATCGCGCCCCACGCAAAGTATCGCCCCCGATCAGGCTTTGCATGAGTTATTTCTAGCTAACGAGCAATTCAGCATTGCCATCTGAGTAACCCCCAATCAAATATCATGCGAAAAGTATATCAGAGAACTTCATATGGATCAATTGAAATGAGTTTTCATGGATGTTCTTTTATGCCGTTGTTTTTGATTGTAATATCTGATCATTCACAAATCCTTGTAAGAAGAAAAGCTCATTGTCATTTGCTTTCCGATCATTGGCTGCCTCAAATCGCTCAATCGCTTCCTCTAAGGATGTGGATTTCACAGCATTATTGGCGGAGATGAGCTCTCTCCAATACGTAGCCATCTCCTCCACGTCACAGATCGACTCATGACCAAGCAAGAAATGAACCGCATCATATTGCTGAATGTCCTCAATCATAGGCAATAACTTGTCTTGCTTGACATGATATAACGAATTTGTAGTTGTGTTGTAAGCACTGTCGCCCAGAAAAATGACCTTTTCATCCGGAATATATACAATGGTTGAATCATCGGTATGGGTGCTGCGAATGGTTTCCAGAATACACACTTTATTTCCTAAATCCACATGAAGTGATTCTTCAAAAATGATATCCGGGTGGCTTAATTGAAATGTGTCTCTGTCCGGTATTTCATGTTGTATCGTTTCCATGCACAGTGTGGTCATCTTCTTGGAATGCACATACTCCTGTAGAGAGTGGTCATCGTAAGAATAGTTCCGCCAATCATTCATCTTTTGGTTAGTTAGACTATTCATAATAATCGTAGCTCCGTATTCATTCATTCCTAAAAAATGATCCCAATGGGCATGAGTGATGGCCACATATTTAACGGGCGGAACGTTTAACTTCTCTATCTCATGTAAGAAATCCCTTGCATGTTGAACCGAATTTCCAGCGTCAACGACGAGGCTGTATTTATCACCGCAAACTAACCCCAATGTCGGTCTTTCTTTATCATTTTGGTTAGATAGATAATAGATCGTTTCACTTAATTGATTTAGCATGTTCATTCTCCTCTATAATAAATTCTTGATCATAAGAGAGAAAATCTGCATGCTTATTTAAATCAACATTTAGATTTTCTCATTTTATTTGTTTACCAATGGAATCACCTCCTTTGTTTTTCACATGAACTGAATGTTCCTCATCTCACCAGATGCTCATTTTTCTTTTGCATTAAAAAATGTATCATTGGTGATCTGAAATATTCTGTCTGTTGCCTCATGGTTTATCGGATCCCTGACCAACATACTAAATATTTCTCTAAGTTCTTCTATTCGTGATAAGACTTTGTCTTTGGATCTTTCCTCTCTAAGAGAGATATATAATTGGTTCAAACTAATATCTAAATCATCATTCAGTTTCTCAAAAGAAGTTAGTTCCGATATCGCAGCTGCATTAGACACACTTGATATCATTGATCTATACGTATAATCATTAACAACCATACTAAAGCTGTGCAGGACATTACTTATTTCATATCTGAATGAATTATCAATAGAATTCTGAAGCTCTCTTCTTTGATTTTGAGATTCAACAAATTTAAAACCCAGAATGATTAAGCTCAATGTTAATAAAACTATAATATAAGTACTTATTTTCTTCATTATTGAATAGCTCCTAAAAACCGAAATTTTAACGATGTTATATATTAGACGCTCTTCCAATGTTATAAGTTCGGCTTTTTTCTATGAGCTGTTAGCTGTTCAAAAGCAAATGCAATACGAATACCACTTTTTCAACGTTCTTTAGTGAGCCTCATGATACGATCTTCGAAGTTGATTAATGTGGGCTTGATGATAACGACTGTGGTCAGCCATATGCCAAATACCCCAGCGTATGGTCGCTTGCTTCTCATTCTCATGTCCAAAAGTGACAATCCTCGCTAGATCATCATCCGTTAATTGTGTACACGCGTCCTTTAACATGGTTATGACACCTACATACGTCGACATAAGTGTACTCAAAGATATTTCCTGAACCATCGGAAGTCTGCCATTTTCATCAATCATAGGACCATGTTGCTCTCTTAAGTTTTGAGGAAGTGGTCGTCCCTTTATTCGATAAGCCCAATTCAGATCGACGTAGGTGATATGTTTTATTAATTGAGCGGTACTATTGAAGTTGTTATTAGGTCCTTTATAATCTATTTCTTCTTGCGACATACCTTCCGTGATTCGTTGGAGTCGTTGGCTGTTTTCTATAACCGCAGCAAATAACAACCCAACAACAGGTGACATATTGGCTTCGCCTTTTAAATCATAAAGCACCCTAACGCCTCCTTGAGGTTGTCTTCATCGTTCTTCCCTTAGAATCTCCTTGATTTCTCTTAGTTCTTGCAATATTTCTTTGGTGTACTGATTACTCTTGGAATTATCCATTCCGATTTTCACAACAAAAATACCAAAAAACATAGACACTACCAACATTAATATATTCCCAATAATAACCATCCTTTCCTCAAGCAACAGAAACCCGAGAGATTAGAAACAGCGATGCTGCCCCATTCAAAGAGATCCATTCGGGTTGATAGTTGATTATTTAACCGTGACTACTCATGTACAGGAACATACATCGTTTGTATCTCTTGAACGCCAGGAACAAATCCAAGATTAAAATAAACTGATTCGGCATCATTGCCTTCCATGACATATAACCTTAGAACTGGATACTTGTCTTTAAGAGAAGTCAGGGCTCTTTGCAGCATGTGTGTAGCAAGTCCTTTTCCTCTGTAAGCGGGGTTGACTCCGATGCTGTATACTGCTGCTTGATTATCCTGCAAACAAAGGCGACAGTTGGCTACGAGCTGTCCAGTAACCTTATCATATACAAGTGTAGAAGCTTGCGTTAGGTCCTCGTTGGTAAAATAGATTTCTTCGTTCGGGATAAAGTCTTCAAGGGATGTTTTCTTTCTGCGTAAGGCTTCAAAACCTCCTACAAAGCTGTCAAAGTCACACTGAGCGATTTCATCTTCATTAATGTATTGCTTAGCACCCGTTTCATTCTCAATAATTTCGGGGCTCTTAACTATAAAATCATGATCCCAACGCACATTGAAATGATCTGTCGGGCGCTGCATCCAGCGACATCTGAACTCATCTGGCCAGAATCCAGCCCTCGTAAATAAATGTACTTGATCGGGGAGAATTTCATATATCTTGATACGTTGAGTTGCATCAGACCATTTTATGAGTATTCTTTTAAGAAGCTTCAGTACCTCAAATGAATCATTGAATGGGGGCATAAAGAATAGATGATATAACGTATTGGGTGCCATCCTTACCCCACCGATTTTTGACTCTCCTTTATAAATCCAGAAAGAGTTATTCCGCGAAACATTGAAGTAGTCTTCCTCTCTAAAAAATCCAGTATAGGCCATATTATAATAGACGGAACAATACAGTCCCCATTCTTCGGGCTCAGCCTTTTGAATGGAATATTCATTTGATAAATCATAAGAATAAAGTTCCTCAGACCAATTATTTAATTCCATGCGTCATTCCTCCTCATCAATGCTAACTACCCACAAAATATTTAAGGCATGTGTTATCTGAACATTTCTAGTCCCCTCCTTAAATAACATGTCCTTTGCTATTTAATTGATCAATTCCATCATTAATCTTATTTTTCAGCAGCTCATGAAATTTACTTTCTTCCTTCTTTAAATGCTCCTCAAGGAAAGCAGAGATATACTTATTAATAGTGGAATGCTTTTGTTCTATCCCATCTTCGTTGTAATGTATCGGAATATCGCTAAAAGTCATATGATGAGTACCGTTTAATTTAATAAATGAACTATTCAGATCACTCGAGTTAAACAAAGACTCATACCTACCTAGTAACAAAGGCAATAGGTCTGGAGAGATTTCATTTTCCAGTTCTTCAAACGAGCATTTCTCTTGCCGAGCTACCAATAACGGAATAGTTACTCTCTCTTCCTTACTCGTCGTCATTAAATGGAAACTAGGATCTAATAGAATGCTAGCCTTAATTCTCTTTTCTCTTTTAAGCAATTCATAAGCAGCAGCCCCACCTAATGAATGACCAATGATCCCCATTTCATTCACATCCACTATGGCCTTAAGACCCTTATCTGAATCCAAGACTTTATCTACATTTTTCAAAACCCAACTGATATCTTCAACTCTAAGCTTCAATAATTGTTTCCAAGAATGAATATCTAAACTTTCTATTTCGGATATCTCTTTGGATTGCTGGACAAAGCGACCGTCAGGAAAAATGGAAAATATAGATTCATGAGTGGCTCCTATAGTAATGACAACAAATCCGCACCCGACTAAATGTTCTACACAAAAGGAATACATATCTCTAACGACACCAAAAGCCGGAGCTACAAAAATAATGGGACAGTTTTTAGCCGTAATATCAACACTCTCATCATTATGTATTTTTGTATCCAGATTACATATATAATCCTTATCCACTCCCATACTAGAGAGCATATCAACAGCGGAAGAGATATTAGGTTCAAATAACGAAATATACTTCGACTCATGCTCCACTGGATTGGAAGGATAGTATATACTAATGAGCACTTCTCTGGTTTCCTTACTTATCGGATCAATACGTGATTCATCCTTTAAAACAAAAACCTTTTTTCCAACAGTCATTGCATTCACCCTTATAATATTTGTAGATTGACTTGAATGTATGATTCCATAACTTCATTGATTAGCCTTAAATTCATTTTATAATTAACTCTTCAGGCATTATCCAAAATTGATTTGTTTCTTTATTAAGTTTTAAGTGAATTGTTTGTTGTTCACCTTTCTTCAAGCGTTTGTAGCTTGTGCCCATACTGAAGATACTTCTTCCTGGGGTCCATTGCAGTCCACTCACTTGTCTATTATGATGCACTACTAAATACTCATTAGCTTTAATTTCATTTCCCTCAACAAGATTACTGGAGGTATTATTAAATAAGATGTTTACAATTTTTATCTTGGTAGAGACTCTGTCTCCTAGTATATTTTGTTTACCTGTTCCTTCAACTAAAACCTCCACATCAGCTTGGGATGAAACGAATTCATAAATGGCCAATTCTTGACTCGTTCGATCAAGCACTATGTATTGATTCAATATTAAATATACACCAATGATTCCAGATACAATGAGTGATAAAGCAACTACTATCTTCCGCCTTCTCTTCACCGAAAATACCTCCAATATTTTCCAGGTTGCATATTATGTTTGTTAATCCATGCCCTCACCAGTTTAAATTCTTCAAAGAAACGGCAACGATGCTTTTAAGCGGTGAGGGCAGCTTAACATTTCCGTCTTATGCTTCTGGATAAAGGTCTGTTGATAAATATCGTTCACCTGTATCCGGAAATAGAACAACTATACTTTTATTTTTATTCTCTGGCCTTTTTGCAATTTGCACTGCTGCATATGCAGCAGCACCAGACGAAATACCAACTAATAACCCTTCGGATTTAGCTAAAAAACGTGCTGTTTCAAATGCATCTTCATTGCTTACCTGTACGATCTCATCAACTACAGATCTATTAAAATTGTCGGGAACAAAACCGGCACCAATTCCTTGAATGGTATGCACTCCTTTAGTACCTCCAGAAAGTACCGGGGAATCCGAAGGCTCTACAGCTATAATCTTCACATCTTCTTTTCTTTGTTTAAGTGCTTCGCCAACTCCTGATATGGTTCCGCCTGTACCAACTCCACCAATAAAAATATCCACTTTGCCTTCGGTATCTCTCCAAATCTCCTCTGCGGTTGTTACCTTATGTACTTGTGGATTTGCTGGATTTTTAAACTGTTGAGGTATAAATGAATTAGGGATTGTAGCCGCAATTTCTTCAGCCTTTTTGATGGCTCCAGACATTCCTTCTGTGGCAGGTGTAAGAACTAGTTCTGCTCCCAGAGCGATCAACAGCTTCCTACGTTCTACACTGAAACTCTCAGGTAGTGTTATGATTAATCTGTATCCTAATGCAGCAGCTGCAAAAGCAAGTCCTACACCTGTATTTCCGCTAGTCGGTTCTATGATCACTGAATTTTGGTTAATTAACCCCTTCTCTTCAGCATCTTTAATCATTCCATATCCGATTCTATCTTTTACACTACCTGCTGGATTAAAGTATTCCAATTTAGCAATGATCTTCGCCTCGACTTGATACTTTCTCGCAAAATTAGAAAGCTCAAATAGCGGTGTATTTCCAATCAGATCTGTAAGATTCTTCGCAATATTAGTCATGGTCATACCTCCAAAATACATTTCCAACTAAATTAGTTGGTTTTAATATCACGTTATCATTTATGGTAAAATAATACAACTATTGAACTTCTACTTTATAACATAGGAAAGCAAGAGTTATTAAACTGAGCGTGAAACCTTTGTTATAAAATTCTCATCTAAAAATAGAGATCAAAGTTCCAATACTGTTATGAGCTCGTCATGGCACACTTCACCATTTTCAAGGAATCCAAAGCTCTCATATAGCTTTTTGGCAGCCAAGTTATCAGGACTATATGGAATCCAACAATAACGTGCAGGTCCAGCTGGGAAAGTTCGAATAAACTCCAATATTTTCTTTAATGCTTCCCGGCCATAACCCATACTCTGGTACTGCTTGTCAATCATCAGTCGCAAAATACAATAGCTATTGTCAGCAATGACAGGAAGATCATAACCCGTGATTCCGTAAGTTATCATTACAAAACCTACAGGTTGCTCATCTGCGTAAATTGCAAGTGGGAATGGGGAGCCGCCATTGGTTGCAAGAACATAACACGATGCTACACTTGATAGGTTTGATGCAACATATTGTCGCTGCTCTTCTGAAACTTCCAAGTTAAATATAGATCGTCGGTTATCTAGTGTTATTTTTCTGAGCGTAATCATGCAGACTCTCTCCTCACCAAACATTATAGATTTAAGCGGTTTCAAGGTAATACCCAGTTACTCTTATTGGATCTTCTTTCTCATATACAAAGCTATTTCTTCGTTTTGACTATGATTATTTGAATATAGTGATACATCAATTCCTTCAATTTGATAACCACATTGCTTGTAAAAATGAATGGCTGGAACATTCGTATTCTGGGTTTCTAACGTGATCGCTCTGAAACCTTGTTCCTGGGCAATCTCATTCACTTTATTGATCAACAGTCTCCCATATCCTTTTCTTATGTATTTTTCATTCACCTGAAGATGCCATATCATCAGCGTATTATTCCAAGTTTGTGGTTCAGAAATGGCGAGCGCTATGATTTTCCCATCTATATATATTCCATAAGAAAATCCCAGTTGTATGATTTCTTCATATCGTTCCAAATCATCTGTGCTGTTCAATTCTTCTTTTTCGTAGATGTCATCCAAATTTATCAACTTTAAATTCATACTAAAGGAATCTTGTGTCTCTTTTCTGGTAAGCTCATATTTTTGAGTTGATTTATATCCAAAGCTTCCAAGTTGAAGCCAATCTTCATTGGATAGTTTCTCTATTTTTTTGATCTCCATTACATCACCTCAGAATTAAAATACTTTACGATTTGCTTATAACGTTGTTTCATTCTTGCTTATATCTCTTCTTTCGACCTTAATTTCCATATTCCTGCATCCCTACTTATTGTTTCCTATCTGCAAAATTAATAATTCTCAAAAGAAAATAATAATAATCCCGACAGGACAAACCTGGCGGGATTTCGTTTGAATAGATATCGAAATTAGTTGTTACGTAGCAACTACATGGTTCATCTCTTCATTTGCCATAAAGTCAGAACGATTCACATAATACAAATCATAGATTTGTTCCGTATTGTTTATCAACTTATACACTTCGTGGTGAATATCAATGACTAATTTGACATAAGGCAATTTTCCAACCGCTTTCTTGGATCGAATGTTTTGTTTTCGAATTTTAAGAAAGACTGTTTCAATTTCATGTTGAAGAAACAACTCAGCGAAGAAGGCTTCCTTTGCTCGTTGATTGTAACCTTTTCCGAAATAAGGGGCTCCAATCCATGTTGCAAGAAAACCTGTATTATGTTCCATGTGATATAAATCAATGGTTCCGATGGGATGTCCCAGCTCATTAAGGATCGTTCTGGAAATACATGTGTTTTGCTCTTCTTCATCAATCACCTGTTTAGTAGCAAATAAATATTCCTCATAAGATCGGCACTTATGACGAACGTATGGAAAAACAGCGGGGTCGACCATTAAATCATGCAGTGAGTGGCATTCGTGCAAGTCTCGTTTTTTTAACATTTAAACGACCACCTAGTCCTTTTAGTTCGCTGAGTCAAACAAACTAAGTATATAAAAGGACGTGTGGAATTTAATGAATTCTATATTGCTTTTATGTAAAATTCATCATAGAAATGTTTTCCAGATTACTTGACTGAACGTAACGAATATCGTCTGATTTTTGGAATCATTGACCCGTCGAAACAACCTCACTATCATCGGTTTAGCTAGTCCACTCATCTTCGCTAACATCATTTCATGCCCATGGATAAAATTTTTGGTTCGAGGAAACATTAATCATACTACTTATCCTTGGGAGTGATGTTATGCTGTACCTTATCAGCTTTGTGCTCATGTTTGCTGGCTTAGCCTGTATCAACATTATTTTTTCATATCAAAGTAAGCATATTGACACTCAGTTCTGGTCCACATTTAAATTCCATCTTTGGATGCTGCCTTTATTTCTCGCCGCTAATCTGAGCGTAGGATACGGCGTCAAGTTTGGAATGAAAGCTGTCAGCCAACTGGGCTATGTTCTGGTCATTGCCAAATGCATAGAAGTGCTCATCTCCATATGGATGGGATATTGGTTTATGAAGGAAGTACCTTCTTGGAAAACGTGGATTGGGCTTGTGGTCATCATCATCGGTGTTGTACTGGTTAAACAGAAGTAGGAGTCTTTCTCCGATATATCATCACTGCACCTCTTTCGTTAAATTAAAAAACGAATCGATATACAATTTCATCATCATATACGTCTCCGGTCTCTGAAAATCCCATTTTTTCATAAAGTTTTCTGGCAACTCCATTATCTGCACACACCGTTAAATTCAGACACTTGCTATGGACATAGTTCTCTTTTATATAGCTAAGTACTGCATCTAGCGTTGCTCTTCCATATCCTTTACCTTGGTAGCTTACATCGATCATAAAACCATTTAACCAATAGGACCAAGCTGTTGTTTCATCGACTGTGATCATAACAAAACCCACTAAGGTATCCTCCGTGTTATATATGCAAAATGGTAGATACTTGTACTCATCCCCATCTGGACGAATGTGCACCTTCGCTAGGGACACGGCTACTGATGGAACATAATGATTTTGATTGGCTTGAACTTGTAAATTTAATGCATCTTTCCAATTCTCTCTAGTAGTAGGTATTAATCTGATCACAATATATCACTCGTTTCGTTTTTTTTATTTCAATTAACCCCAGTCACCAAAATGTTTCTCAAGGAACCTTACTTCCTTCTCATAATGAGCCAGATGACCCTCTTCAACCATTTTGATAAAAGCTGTTTCTCCTGACGCCGCCCGATCAGATAGTGTGGTACACATGAAATGAATTCGAGAAATCACCCATTCCTTCAGATCTGTCGGCACATCCATACCATAAGCGTTAAAAAATAACGCTATACGTCTTTTCCGCTCAGATGCATGATCCTGTTTATTATATGGAACGACTTCTCTTTCATCTTTACCCGGTGAAAAACCTGCTAATGGGACAGAGGTATACAAGCTGTAAACGATATCCCATAGACGCGGACCAGGCCCTGCCATGTCAAAATCGATGATTCCTACAGGCAGCCGATCTTTAAATACAACGTTATACAATGCAAAATCGTTATGGCAGACTACTTCTTCCTCTGAAGATATCAATGGGCAATTATTTAAAGAAACCGTAGATGTAACAAAATCCACTGTAGCATCATGATAGCTTTTTAAAAGTTTCGCTATTTTGTCTAAGGTCTCATCAGACCACATATAACTTTCAATCTCAGGATATTCATTCCCCGAAACCACACCATCCAGGTAAGAAAGGATTTCTCTGCCATGCTCATCTACTCCCAAATATTTAGGGGAATGCGCATAGCCCACCTTTTCAAGGTGCTTAAGCAATTCATATATATACGGATTCGGTATAGCATCACGCCGAACTGTGCTACCTACTTTTACAACCTTATTCACATTGCCTCCGTTTAGGGCTTCTTCGTACTCAGGCAAAATGAACCCCTCCTAAGATCGGTTTTGTGTGTACCTATTTGTTTTATCCTTTCTGGGATTCCCAGGGAATCCAGCAATCAATAACACAAATCCGACGAAAAATAAGAAATATACGAGAAAACCTGTGAAACCATTATCACTTGCTGGGATTATCTCGCGTGTTTTCCCACCTGAAGCGTATCCCGCTTCCACTATGGCTGTAGATATTCTCACGGAAATTCTATCTAAGGTTGAAATAAAAATACTGCTAATCATGAGAACCGCACCCAGGATTTTATTTGTATTGTTCATGAGCTACCTCCTAATTCAATCCAGTTTTTATCTTTCCGTCCATGCTGTTCGGATATATCCCAACTTCATGCCCACATGCTCCATATTTCGATGGCTTTGAGATAAAAAAGAACATTGCCCTACCACCAGATTACATTCCTTATTCAAGGCTTCCGTTATTCTTCTATTCAAAAGCTGCTGATGTACACCCTGATTTCTAAACTCAGGTAATGTTGCTGCAAAGGTTAAGGATGCCTTTTGATTTTTAATAAACAGAACACTTACCGCTGCAGGAATGTCATTGACATATGCGATGTAAAATTTCCAACCTGGACGGTGATAAAGAACCTTATTATTCTGGGCGACATAAGGGATACCATCATCCGACAAACCGGTCCCCCTGCAATGAATGGTCGCGTATAGCTCGAATTGATCCTCTTCAAGTTCTTGAATATGGATATGATCTGAGTGATTCTTTTTTTCTTCTGGTTTGATGATCAGAGATGAATGAAATCCCGATGTATACATGCCTAAGTCGGTTAAATGTTTCAAGAAGTTCTGATCCACCACAGATGGAATGACTTCGAACTGAACCTTTCGATCACGCTGTCTATAAAAATCAATGATAGCATCCAGATGTTCCAGATCATTATTCGTTAAGCCCTTCACTGTATTGAACGTGGGCCATGGCATGGTTTTACTGTAGAAACAGATGGCATTTCCAAATTGCTGAACCTCAATTCCTTCCGGATTGTTGTCCCGACTCTGAATAGCAAGCATCCGATCTGTCATATAATCGATTTCAGAGAGTTCAATTTCTTTAATTAAATCTATGGATGGAATCAGTCGATTCATGTCTTTACCTCCAAATAAAAGTACGGGAACTCCATTTTAATCCCCATCAAAATAATTCATTACATGGCCTATACTTTACAATGGTAAGATGCTCCCACTCCTTATACAGCTGCTCTTTAGAGAGTATCTTCCATGGGTTGAATATCGTTTGCCCATCTTTATTGAAATATAGTTCTTCTCCCAGATGATATGCTGCATGTTGAATGATCCCATTCTCATCTGTCCATAGGACAACGTCCCCATGATGTAGTTCGTCAGTTAATAACTCCTCGTAATCATACTTTTTTAATTTCTCTAGAAACGTTTTTTGATGTACCCATTCATAGATAAACCACTCCTGTTTCCCTTTGGAGATTGCAAACAAGACAGCTGCGAGGCAATTTGCACCTTGGGAACTAGCAAACGAATTGGCATATGGTTTTAGAAAATCAGGTAGCGACTCAGGTGGCTTCTCACATTCCCCTTTATCCCACCATTCGTAAACCAATGTCGTAAGTATCTGTTCTTTACAAGATTTGTCTAGATTTTCCCACATGAAGCGCTGAAGGATAACGTGCCCATCAATCACATAGCTTGCAGGTATTTCCGCCAAATCATGTACAAATTTAACAGGGAAAACATGCCCTCTACCACTGTCCACTTGTGCATTTAATAAAAATCGTTTCTGTTCTTCGGGAATCGCTTCTATCCATTCTTTATCCGCAATGATTACATAATCATCGTTCTTAATATTCCAGTACTCATAACCGTTCACATAATTCACTTGCCTATATGTGCTGTGGTTATAGAACTCCTCTTTTGGCATTAAAAGTACATCGGTAAAGTCAAATTCATAATCAAGATGTTCTTTTGATAGGAAAAACAAATCTTTTTCCGGTACATAACAATCCATCCATGAAAGTAAAACTTTTTTACCCGGTTTAATTTTCAATATGTATTCCTCCGCGTTGGGTTTGAATTTTATATTTCCACTTTATTTCTCACTACTCCGTAGTAAATCAGATCCTCATACCGGTCTTCTTTCTTGACATGATCCATCAGTATTCCTTCTTGTATCATGCCAATCTTCTGTATAACTTGTCCGGATGCCGGGTTAGAAGCAAAGTGTCGCGCATATACCTTATGATATTTTTTTACATCAAAAGCGAAGTCTAACATGGCTTTAGCTGCTTCCGTTGCATAACCTTTTCCCCAAAACGGCTGACCTACCCAATAAGATACCTCCCCGTTATCGTAACGTTGTTGATTAGATAATGCTATTGCCCCGTACAAATCACCTGTTTCCCTATCACAAATAGCAAATTCATAACATTTATCCGCATTAAAATTTTCGTTATGGTGCTCTATCCAAGACAATGCACAATCTAATGTATATGGGTAGGGTAATGTGAGTGTGCTCTTATAAATGTTGTAGTCATTACATAGTCTGGTAACGGTTTCAGCATCTGATTACGTAAATAATCTTAACAGCAGCCTTTCTGTGGTCATCGTTTTATTGAGATCGTTGTACACCATACTATCCCCGCCTTTTTTTATGAAAATGGATCATTGCACCTTCAAAATGACCGATTTCTGTTTATTTCAATTTCATTTTATATATCACTTCACCATCCTGATTTTCCAATTCCTGATCAATAAATCCTATCTTCTCATATAAGGCTCTTGCATGTGCATTACTTTTTTCTACGGTTAGTGAGATGATTTGACATTGGGGATGCTTTTCCTGGATACATTCAAGTATCGTATAAAGTGATTGATTCCCTAATCCTTTTCCTTGATAGTCCTTATCTATTTGAAATCCTCCAATCCAATAATTATCCGTACTTGCTGGTGTGTAGGATAAATAGAAAAAACCGAAAGCTTTATCGCCTTCACGCAAAAGATATGGATCAAAAGCTGCATCCCACGGCTTCACGTAGGCATATGCTAAAGATTCGATGACCGTCGGTACAAGATTTACTTGCGTTTCAAGTAAAGATATCGCGATCGCCTCTTCCCAATTCGTTTTATCGATTGGTTCTATAGTAATTGGGTTCATTCAAATATCCCTTTCGTTTGCCGAATTATATTTCATTGGAGTAGATTAATGAGTTACTTGAGTCCATATTGTTTAGCTATGATTTCAACTGTATCGTTTACGTTATATTTTTTAAAATCATTTAAAATAGTCTGTGGTAAATAGTCATATAACTCTGATCGGGTTGCCCACATATACTCGCTATGTTCTTCTGAAAGTATCACTCGGTCATCTGTCGCTCTGCACAAATATGTCAGTAATACGATCTGTCTATGCGGATCCGTAAAAAAAGTAGTAGCAAATAGTAACTTCTCAACACTCACTTTAAGCCCAGCTTCTTCTTTCACTTCACGAGCCAAAGCTTCTTCTAATTCTTCTCCAAAATCGATCTTTCCACCAACGGTTTCCCAGCTCCCAGCGGCAACTTCATCTGCACCTGAACGTTTTAATATCAATACCCTGCCTTTATTTTCAATGACTCCCTTAACCACAACAACGATGTTGTTTTTCAAGATACCTTCACCCATATGTTATTCAGAGAACTCAACTAAAATGGGATGAGTGCTCTCATCCAATGCTTTGTGAATTCTCTCCTTGAAATTCCCCCAGGTTATCATTTCATCGGCTTGTTCTAATGCAAAGAAACCAACCTCATCACTTTCAATACTTGTAGTTAGAGTTCCTCCAATCGGTTTTTCAGTGAATATATTGTTACATACTCCCCGCGTAGTATTCTGATATAGGCCACAAAACTTAATAAGTTCAATATCAATGCCAGTCTCTTCTTTCACCTCTCGAATAGCAGCTTGTGTGATGGTCTCGCCTTCTTCCACACAGCCTTGAGGCATTTCCCAGCCTCTCCTTCCCTTCATAAGTAAGATTTCATCGTTCTCATTAAGGACAATCACACTTGCAGACACAATAAATTTCATTTAAAGTCCTCCGTTTTTTATGTTTTAGATTTCAAAGAGCAATATCTAATCCAAAATCCCCTCTGGATCATCCAATATTTTTGTGATTTATAGTTTCTTTTGTAGCAATACTTCTTCCGTTCTGGCATAGTTTGATTTTTCGTATGTCTTTATAGCCCTTTCATTACTTTGGCCCGTCAGAATTTTTACACTGGTAACACCTCGTGCTTTGAGTTCCTCCTCTATAAAAGCAATTAGCAACGTAGCTAATCCTCTTCTCCGGGCAACTTCGGCAATATACATTTCTGTGATTTCTCCCTGGAGTGCAAGATAACAAAAAGATTTAAAATATTGAGCACAAGCGAATCCAACTGCCTGATCGTCAATCACAGCTAGAGCAATCAACTCATTAGATAAAACAAGGCTATCTATTACTTCTTCTACGGATGTACCTATGCCATTAAAAGCATCATTGAGCTTAAGAAGGTCCTCTGCATCATTTTCGTTCGCCCAACGTATATGAATGTTCTCTTCTTTCATTACGTGACCTCCAATAATAACAGTGTACAGAAATTAATGATCCGGATAGGTTTCTTTCAAGAACTTGATGGATTGGTTGATCAACGCTTGTAATACATCTAGATTGATATCTGCAAGTTTATTGACGTATACACATGCTTTTCCTGTCGTATGTTTTCCAAAGTCTTTTAACAGATTCTCTCTCTCTGTATCACCTGTCGCAAAATACAAACTGATTTTTGCTTTTCGAGGAGAAAAGCCCACCAGGGGTGCGTCACCTTCATGACCAGATTCATATTTATAATGATAGGAGCCGAATCCAATAATACTCGGTCCCCACATCTTTGCTGTATACCCTGTTGTTTCAGTGAAAATATCTAATAGCTGATACGCGTCTTCACGTTTTTTGGGACTATCAACACTTTCAATAAATTCAATGACGCTGTTGTCTGTTTCTTTTGTTTTAAGTTTGTACATTGATAAAATCTCCCTTCATGTCTTCCGTTGCTTTAACGCAGGGAACAGACTTAATATCAGACCAACAATCAGAAACAATATCCATTGTTCGTAACTAATGATTAGAATCAGTTCCCAAAAACTTGCCGGCCCGGAGTTTGGTTCATCATTGTATGGAAGGTCAAAAATAGCTGGTAGTACTCCTAGGGCTGTAAAAACGAATCCAATGATCAAAGAAAGAAAATAAACAGCTCTCTTCAATGCCATCACGCCCTCAAATAATCAGGAAGTCTTATCATGAAGCGTTCACTATTTCTATTAAATTGATATTGTTCATATAATTCATGTGCATCCAATGTTCCGAGTAACCCCATTAAATCTTTAAAGCGATCCGATTGTGTTATCACTTCAATTAGTTTCTTACCAAGTCCTTGGCCCCTATATTCCTCATGAATAAAAACATCACAAAGCCAATACATTGTCGCATCATCTGTGACAACCCTTGCAAAACCAACTTGAATTGCCTCTTTATATATCCCAAAACATATTGAAGAATGGATGGACTTTTCAATTTTTTCATCGGATCTCTTATTGGCCCAATAGCTTCTAGCTAAGAAACCCTTTACCGCATGGATATCCATAAGTTCTTTGTTATCACTGATAAGATATTCTCCATATATAAAATCCATCAATCCCAGCTCCTCTCAAAATCCTTGATGATTCAAGTAATACTTAATTCCGGCACGATCAACATCAGAAAAATCTAATGAATTCTCCATAAATAATTTATTTAGTTTCTTAATGTCAATCCATTGAATATCTATTGTTTCGTCACCAGCTTCTAGCAAATCTCCACTTGCCTTACATCTAAAATAATATCCAACAGAATCAATTGGTCCCTTAATGGTTTGATAAGCAGCGAATGGTCTAAGACATTCCACTTCAAATTCAGGATTAATTCCAGTTGTATCAATTCTTGTTTCAGTACCTTCAATTTCATAAACATCTAATCCGGTTTCTTCTTTAACCTCTCTTACCAGAGCTTGGATCAACGATTCAAACGGTTCAATTCTACCTCCAGGAAGTTCAAACTGAAAAGAGGAATCTATCTTTGTTCTTCTTTGTATAACAATCTCTGTTGCTTCGTTACCAGGTCTTTCAATGATCGCTCTTGAATTAACATAGAACATGCAATCAGTCCTTTATTAGTTTCAAATTTTCTTTATAACTCAAGGGACGTTATCAGCTGCTCATCAGTTTTAATGTTGTCACCTAGAATGTTTGACCTTTTTCTTGATTACCTAAATCATGCATTTTTCATAAATCACAATCGTCATCTTGTCGTTAATTTGTTTCGTATCTCCCTTCTGTCTATATCCTAATTTCTCATAAAGGTAACAATTCCTCTGCTCTTCTGAGATTGTAGCCAACTCCCATATTCTCGCATCGCTATACCTATCTTCTATCATTGAAAATACTTTTTGTGCAATCCCTCTCCCTTGGTAATCGGGTAAAATAAATACGGGGCTTACTCGATAGATTTTATTCTCTTTTTTTACTACTCTAATGGCCCCCACAGGAATATTTGCTTCTCTTATTAGGTAATAATCTGTATAGCTTTGATTTATTCGATCTTCTATTTGTTCTACCGTTTGATTTGCTGGGCTTGTTTCATAGTCTTTATACTTATTTAAAAGAGGCATGAATGCTTTTATTTGCATTTCGTGAATAATTGAAGCTTCTTTAAGACCTGCTTTGGATAATGAGATTTCCATTTCATATCATCCTCCGTTATAAAAGCTAATTAAGTGTTTTGCTTCTATGTTAGTTCCCAACAATACACGTATAATATGCGGTTTCGTTCTTCTTGAATGCATTCTAAATCTTTAACTTCATTTGTATAGTTATTATTTTTTGTTCATTTAAATCCGTTATTCGCATATCAAAGGGTTTAAATCCTTGCTTGTGATAAAATGCTAGTCCTCTTGAATTCGTGCTATGACATGATAATAATAAGTGTTTAACTTTATAAATCGATTTCGCCTTCATTATCATCGTTTCCAACAAATAATTAGCAGCACCTTTTCCTCTAAAATCCTTCGATACAATAACGTTGCCCAACCAACATACATCATCTTTATAGTCATATAAATTGGCATAAGCTACAGCTTGACCTGACTCCTCATTAACAATAACTGTTGGTTCGTATCGATTCTTAAGAAGCTTTAATATCTGATCTGGTGTTAAAGGATATTTAAACCGGGGACTAATATAAAACAATTCTTCCTTTGACTGAGGAAAAGAACTTATACTTTTTAAGTCTTCATTCATTAGAGATCTATAAGAATAGATAGGGTGCCATCTCCTTTTTAGGTCAGACATTTGTTATTACATTCTGTTAATATCAATCGTATTGCCAAATCAGCTGTCCTCTCCTTGTTTTGGCTGCATATATGATTTGACCCGTGTGATAATGAATTTCTCTTACCATTGCTATCATTAGATTCAAAACCGTTGTTTCATTATTTACTTGACTGAATGTAAGAGGGGGACGATTAATGAAAGGTTGAGATAACAACAAGCTTGGGTTGAAACTGAGGTGTTCAAGATATTTAATCATAATATCGAATGATTCCTTGGTCATGTTATAGGCTTCTTCTATCGACATTTTAAGTCCTAATTCAAATTCCTTATCCCTGTCTCTTGAATCAGCAATATCATAAAATATCGTTTCAATTCTTGAGTGAACACAACCTCTTATATGTGCAACGAGATTTGCAATACTATTACTTTCTTGATTTGGTGACCAGGTGATATCTTCTTCTGATAATTGTGAGATCGCTTGGAGAGTCCATTTTCTTTCAGATATAAATTTCACTAACATACTCTGAATTACTTCTAATTCAATTTCCATGAGCACACTCCAGTCTATAATTTTTCAGCTAATCTACTAAACAACCGAAAAAGTATTTCCTTTAATTCATTACATCCTTGCGCTGATTTCCTATAATGTTGTTGTTCAGCAAACGGATCAATTGCAACCTCTGCCAATTAGTTCTTCTAATACTCCTCGAACTCCTGCCAGACCTGGATGTGCAAATGCCCTGATATGGGACTATTTTGTTATAAGTAGCTACTACTATCTTCAGGATTTAATTATGTGTCCGCTCATCTAACCATCTCTTTGATTCTTCTAACATGCCTAAAGTAATTTGATGATTTACTTTGGAGTACTCAACAAATTGCACTGAATTATTTAGATTATTGTTCTGTTCAATGACATTCATAAAATACTTCTGACTATCAATTGGAATAGTTGTATCTTCTGTTCCATGTAAAATAAGCATCGCTTTATTCTTCATATTCCTTGTTAATTTAGCCGGATCTAGCTTTAAGATTGTATCCTTATCTATTGAAGTCCAAGGTGTTCTTCTATCTCTTTCACAAATGAGTTCTTCAAATCTTTCCCAAGCGCATGAACCGTTCATTATTATTGCAGATTTGATACTTATGTTATTTGCATAAACACCTGCCGCTGCAAAACCGCCAGTAGAATTACCGACAACTCCCACTATCTTGTCATGTAAGGTTAATTCAGAAATAAGATCTCCAGCCTCTTCAACTGTCTGAATGACTACATTCCAAAAATATTTTTGTATTTCTTTAGGATCAAAATAGTTAAGCTCCCCTCTGGTACCGTGATATGGAATTTCAGGTATGATAACCGTGTATCCCCAATCAGAAATCAACGAACCAAAGAAAATGTAATCCTTAATGTTTGAAACCCATCCATGATATAAAATGAGTATCCCTTTAGATTGACAGTTAGGCTTAATCCATATACAAGGAATCCGCGCAATTAATTGTTCATAATAACTATCCATTAGCTCTCCATTATTCTTTATGTAATTATATATTGAAGAAATCGCAAAGTTTAAGCGACTCAGTTCTTCACATATTTTCTACGGCCTTAAACAATATTCAATTTTTCCACCAATCGGTTTTGCTAAAAATAATGTATTCACGATTAAACCATATACATTCTGAAATATTCCAATGTAATAAGATGTCATGCACCAAATTCAGCCTTCTTTCTTTATTCTTAGAATCATGACTTTCGGGAAATGTTTTAAATCGTTTGCATTTTTTCACATTGGATCATTGGATTTTCGATTTCACGAGACATCCCTTATTCTTCATCAATATAATTTAAAACGTTATTTAAATACTTCTCTATAGGTTGTGACGAATCAACACGCAAACATTGAATATCATTAGGTCTCTTACTTTCATTAACATTATTTTTAAACTCTTCTTCAGATGTATCCGAAATCTGACTTATCATCCGTTCTCGATTTTGTAATCTTTTACTTATTTCCTGATAGTCATTCAGGTAACATTCAACGTACTTATATTTAGCATTATACTTCTTACTTAATGACGAACCTCTTTCAATCATCTCAGGATAAAAGCATGGACTATCGAATATTACGTCATAGCTTTGGGAGAGATAAAACTCTATCAGGGCCCAATCAATATTATATGAAGTCATACCTAAAACTTTTAATTCTAAATTACTATCCCCAATGGATTTTAATATGGAAGACTTTGAGATATCATGATCAATAATTATGGCACCCGTAATTTTAGCGATCCTTCTTGAAAGAGTCGACTTACCGGAACCAGGAAATCCCGACATTTGAAGAAAAAACATCTATGAAACCACCTTTCCCTTTGAGATTTCCAATTCATATTTAACTTGCGTTTTGCTGTGCCCTTCTATGGTTTCAATCATTTCTTCTATTTCTTTAAATCCACTTTTCTCATAAAATGCTCTTCCTATATAATTCTCTTTCCCTACCCAGGCAAACAGTTTATTTATTGGCTTTAAATCTTGAGTGAATCTCTGAATAAATTCTTTTCCTATTCCCATTTTGTGATATTCAGGTCGTATATAGATTCTTAGTAATTCATATTCTTCTTCTTTGACTTGTCTTGTTTGAGCATATCCACCGACTCTGCCATTAAATTCTGCTATTAAAAAACTCCGTTTAGCACTTTGAATATCTCTATCGATAGATCGACTTAAATTCTCATCTGAATATGCTCTACTTAGAAAATCTTGTATGTAGCCTTCGGAGTATATGCCTTGATAAGTATAATTCCATGTTTCTTGAGCTATGGATTGAATGTGTGGGATATCCTCATGTGAGACAAACCTAATTGTTATCATCTGGCTATCCTTCTTTCGTTATTAATTAATGAACTTTATAGTCACTCTTGAGAAATGCATAAATAGCATTATCAACAAATCGATTCTTCCAATAAAAATTCCCCTTCAATATGCCTTCTTCTCTGAAGCCGATTTTCTCAAGAACCTTTCTTGATCCCACATTCTCCGGTTCTACAAATGCTTCAATTCGGTTTAAACCAAGCGTGTTAAATCCATATTCAATTACCTTTTCAACCACCTCGGTCATAAAACCTTGATGCCAATATTCTGGTGATAGTTCATATCCAATGACAGCCTTATAATGATTTTTCATCCAGCCATGAAAGCCACATGTTCCGATGACTTTGTTTTCCGACTTCAAAGTGATTCCCCAACGAATAGCTTGACCTGATTCAAATCTTTCATTCCACCTTTGAATTAATTCTTCTGCTTGTTTAATGTTTGTGAAACTCTCCACATCATAAAACTTCGTAACTTCATCCAATGAAAAACATTGAAATATATCTTTGGAATCATTCTTTGTTAGCTCTCTTAATACAAGTCTTTTTGTTTCTAACTTGGGAAACTGCGACATTTTAGTTCTCCTTAATGGTTTAAGTTGTTTCACTCAGCATCTCTAGGATTCAAATAAAAATAAATCTATAGAAACTGGGATCTTTTATGTCCTTTAATGAGGAAATTATATGCACTAAGCGCTAACCATATTATTACATATATGAAGTAAATCAAGCAAAAAAAAAAGCAGATGGTCTCTCATCTGCCCTGAAATATGGGAGAAAGCCATGCAGCTGATTTAAAATCCCCCTCCATGCTCTTGATCTTAATTTTCCTCGACTGCCAATCTCCAGTCATTACATCGTATGGTAGTCCCAATAGGGTATTCAAAATCACACTCGCCAATATACGAAAAGCCCAGCTTGCGACAAATGGCATTTGAAGCGGGATTCTTGGTTTTAGGAAAAGCGTGAATGAATTTATGTTTCTTCTTTTCAGAACGGATAGAAGCTATGGCTTTTGCTGTTGCTTCTGTCGCTATTCCTCTACCTTGATATTCCGATAAAACACTCCAACCTATCTCGAAAATAGATTCTTCTTTCCACGACTGATCCCAATACCCTACACTACCCACGACTTCAAGATGCGGAAGTAAGAGAATCTTAAACATTTTCCCTGTTCCATTTTGGGCGATTTCATAATAGCGCTTATGGCGAGCTAGTATTTTCTCCTCAGTCTCTGGTCCTCCGAAGTGTACTGTCATCTCAGGCGAATTTAATTGGCGAAGCAAATCTAAATCTCCTTCGTCCCATAGTTCAATTCTTACCTCTGGCGAATTCCTTTGTTCCATCTCATTCACCTCACTGTTTTTATTTGTACCAAATTTAGAGGAAGAGACTTACTATTCTCAGTTCAATTATATCAGAACATATATTCTTATTCAGTAAAAATTTATCATTATCTTTTAAATGGAATGCCTGATATCTTTTAAGCCAAGTTCACGGTTTATAGATCTTCTATGTACTTACAGACCAAATCCCCAAATGTTTTGATATCCTCAAGATAGTCGTACCCTAACGGATTTTGTCCAGTCTGATTATACATTCTTACCGCAACAGTTTTACACTTAGGAATGACAAGACAGGCACATCCAGTGGCGCCCAGAGACTGGAAAGAACCGTGTGGAAGTTTATCACCTAATTCTGTAAAAGACCGCGGTTCATCTTGCACAAACCAAAAAAAACCGTTTCTCGGCAATTGTTGTTCCAGATCAGGAGGACTAATTATAGTGGTTGTCTGCTCAAATATTTCTTTAGGAAGTATCTGATTCCCGTTTATAGCTCCCTTATTCAAATGCAGATAACCCCAATATGCTAGTTCCTTTGTGCTCATAAATAAGTTGGCCTGGTTACCTTGATCATCCTTATATTGTTCATTGAGCCATACTAATTTTTCATTATTTTCCTTCCTCCATCCTGTTTGGTTAAAGCCCATAGGTGAGAATAAACGCTCTTCGAGTAATTGTGATACAGGGATTTTATATAATTTCCGAATAATCTCGATTAGCAGATTAACACCAGTATTATTGTACTTCCAGTCGGTTCCTTGAAGAAACAATCTATTATGCAGATCACCTAAACCATGAGTGTGGGTTAACAAATGTCGTATTGTTATATGCCTTAGTGCTTTCCTATCTAACTCATTCAAGTAGTCCACAACAAGATCATCTATACTTCTGACCTTACCTTCATGTAATGCAAGACTAATAGCAAATCCTAAAAATGTTTTTCGAACTGAAGCAACATTAAATTGTGATTCCTCATCAACTAATCGACTAGGTTTAGAATTGTCATGTACTCCTGAGTACCATTCATTCACGATACGATCATTATGAATAATATATGTCGCAGCAGCGGTAGCAGATATTTTATTCTTTACCTGTAAGACATAATCATTCAGTTCAATGAATGCTTTATTATTTGATATTTTTAGGTTAAACAATGAAAGGTGCACCTTCTTCACTATGTTTATTGTTGTTGTTTTTTCTTCATGAAATTTTCAAGTTCTTCCCTTGTCTTTGGGTGTAATATTATACTTTCAGATGTCATCATTCTTTCTGGTAAATTAGTTTCTTTAACTTTACGCCCCCATTTTCTTGAGAAAGCCCGCCAGTCACATACCATTTCTATCAAATATTTCTTTGGCATTGGTAAGGCTTCTCTAGTATTTTTATTTACTATCCAATACTCCCAGTGGTGTTTATTATGATTTTGATGGTGCAGCCACGCATTCTTCCATCTCAGCTCGGTATCCTCGTCCTTCTGATTTGAATAGAATTTACGTGCATAAGGAAAAAATTCGTGAGGAGAGAATTTAGACATGTCATGGATTATCCCTTGAAGATATAATCCTTCTTTCCAACATTCGATAAGAACGTTTAATTTATGATCCAAAACATAAAGATAATACCGCCAATATACTAGGAGTATAGTGACCATCTCCTTCGGTTTTAAAGTTTTTTACTCAATTTAGAAACAATTGGTATATATCCCCTTTAAAATGAAATTGATAGCTGTTGTCTATACGTATATATCCGTAAATACAATGTTCTCTATTCCTGTAAACAACGCTGGAGAAGTTTTTATTGTCTTTGTTACCTTCTGCAACCAATAATCGGTTTCCCTCACATGCCAAAACAATTCCAATATGATCATGAGAATTATCGGATAGAAGCTTTTCAAAAATGACAATATCACCACGCTTTGGTTTAAAACCCTGGTATCCATCTTGATATAAAAAATTTGTTTCAGGTAGCTGAGCCCAATCTAACCAGGCGCCAACCCCAGCTAATCGATAACTGTGATTCGGGTATCGAATAGGGAGTATGATGCCAGCCTGCATGCAGCAATGATAGATGAATGCGGCACACCAATTTGCTTCCAGTACTTTATAGATATCCGAGTCCGGCCAGTACTTGCATATTTCCCGATAGTCTTCATCCTCCGGAATTCCCATAATCCTTTGAACTGCAAGCGCTTCCGCAATTTCAGCCAACTTAAGACGTCTATCTTCAGTTCCTTTGATTATCGTTCTTTTGTTTATCGGTTCTCTGTTAATCTTGCACTTCACCTCTACCTGTTCTATCGGAATCCCTAATTCAACAAAACTTTTTTGTAATCTATTTATCTCAATATCAGAAAAAAGATCCTCCGGATTCTGAACATACATCTGTATAAGTATGGCGTCTTTAATAATTTCTTCATATGGTCCATGGACCTGATTTTTATCGTTTTGATAAAGGATCGATCGAAGAATGACAGATAGCTCTTCGTCGGTAAAGATTTGGGTGCTACGCAAAATCGGTCTTACCGAATCCGCACTGTTAAGGCCAGGGAAGTATTTTATGCCGGTTTTATAGAAATAAAAATCATGGAGCAACCCTGCGATCGCCGCAATTTCCGAATTTTCTTCTCTTCGTATGGCAAGTAAAGAAGCGAAGCTAGAAACCCCGAAAAGATTAACCAATGCTTCCTCTTTCTTGGAGGTATTCTCTATAGTAAGTAGCGTTTCAAAAACAAGAGTACGAACAAATTCAACCCGTTTAAGCTTTTTCTGTGAAATCAAACTTTCGCCTCCTGTCACTATATTAGATTTAGATAGCTACTATCTAAGGTCGGCTCGCATGTCGTCAGAGTCAACTTCCCTGATTGTTCATTGAATGAAAAGGGGCATAAGCACCGCTGTAAAAAGTTTAATCTCGGATGATATCATATACTTTCTATAAAAAGTACTATTCCAATATCCATTCATTGGCTTTCAATCCATAGATTATTCTATCTAGAAACCTTCCATTGATATACTCGTAATCTCTTAGTTCACCTTCACGTTTAAACCCTAATTTCTCAGGAATTGCACGGCTCTTTAAATTGTTTGTAGCTGCTCCTATCTCAATTTTATTTAATTTCAGTTCGTCAAAAGCATGATTTATTAATACTTTAATAGATTTAGTAATTAATCCCTTACCCTCATATTCTTTACCTAGCCAATATCCAATTTCAGTTTTTTTGTTCTCTTGATCTAGATATAAGTAACCAATAGAACCCACAAGTTTATCCTCACTCCATATTCCTAACCAGTAACCCTCTTCCTTGGCATATCTTATCCGTGTTCTTTCTATAAAGGTTTTTGAATCATCCGCTTCTACAGTAATACTAGGAAACTTCAGCCACTCACCTATATGCTCCCTATTACTGTTAATCAAATTATATAATTGTTCTGCATCTTTAATTTTCAATAGCGATAAATAAGAAGAATCATCAATTTCGTATTTAAACATTGTCGCATTCTCCCTTATTCCTAAGTAAGTACCCATCTTCTTTGAATATTTTTTTAAATTCCTTGATTCTTATAATGCATTACAATTTGCTTTGTCCGTTTAAAACCTGACAATTCGTAGAAGCCACCCAAATCCTCTGTACAAAACAAACTAATAACGTCAATATCTTTCAATTCATCTAAAAGTCTTTTGACCATTAGTTCTCCTATTCCTTTATTTCTGTAAGTACTTAATACAACAACATCTTCTACATAAGCCCGATATATTCCGTCTGAAATAGACCTGCAGAAACCAACTAATATATCATCTTTCCAAGCTCCTACTGCAACACCGCTAACAAGTAGCTGTAATATTCCATTCTCATCTCGGTTAGGCCACCAACCAGCATCTTGATAAAGACCCATTAGTTCAGATTGGAGAATCGGTCTCTCTGTATGTAATTTTAACGTTATCATAAGTAACCCCCATAGATAATATTTTTTTGGATCTATTCAGTAATTTCAAAGTTTTCTTGCTTTGATAACGAAGGTTACAGGAAACATCTTCGCTCTTTTTACGAGATCATTATTTTCATCATGCAGTGTTCCTGAATTCATAAACTTCACCAACTTAAAGGCCAAATGGTTCGATGCCTGAACATGTTGTTATCTGCTGTACACATTGCGAAAGGATACTAAAAGAAGCTATATACCCCGTCTTCAAAGTAGTTATACTCTTCATCCGTTATTCTTAACTTGCCATATGCGTTAAAAAATATTTCTTTATCTCTATCATTATCGAAAGCATTATATTTTGGTCTAATTGCCAATGCTACATCATATCTTGGATCCCCGTTCGTAGCTCCTGACCAATCGATAACTCCAACTATATTGCCTTCATTAACTAATACATTATCTATTGTAAAATCGCCATGAATCAAAGTGTTATCTATTGGTTTAGGTCTTACTTCTTTCAATCGTTTAAGTAGTTCTTCTGTTCCGTCTACTGCAAAGTGAGTCAGATTATATTCTGCTTTATTTAGCATTGTATCTAACCAAGGATTATCATTCTTCAATAATTCAATAGGACAAGAACATTCATGTATTTTCTTTAAACAAAGTCCAAAGTTAAAAATAGCTTTTTCTTTATCTTTGAGATCGGGCTCTTTAGATAGAAATTCTCTCAAACTTATTCCATCAATATAATCCATTAAAAGCCATCTCGATTTATTCTCGACATGATATGAATGTGCGCGCGGAACAGGTAGTCCCGTATGGTAAAGAGATTGAAGCACCTTGTATTCATCTGACAACGATTCATTATAGAGATCGTTTTCTGTCTTTTTGATCACATACTTTTTATCGGGCGTATCCAAAATAGCTACGATAGAAGTATGACCTTGCCTGGGAAAAGTAATTCTCTGAACTTTTCCGATTTGTTCTATTATTTCAATTGGGAGGTCCTGAATATTCATGCATTCATCCTTTCTCACAATTCTCTCTCTTTTAGATAACGTTCCCTAAGAACCCGAGAGGCTCAAGAAAGTATCAAAAGATATGCCAATAGAAAGTATAGTAAGAATGCTGTTGAAAGCCTATTGATTTATAAAAAGAACTATCCGAAATAACATATGCTTTTTCAGTACCTAAGGACCGACCTCTTTTCAAGGCTTCTAATACCACTGCTTTTCCAAGCCCCTTCTGCTGATACTCCGGAATTGTACATACAGGTTCAACATAAACATAATTCGTTTTTTTACTGTACCATCGTATGTTTTCAGACAGATCATTCTCCACAAACTTCTTACTGCGCAATAAATCTAGAGCGTGAGTATCTTTGTCATTCACTGCAATCCCAACGCCATTTTCATTACTGCGAGTAGTAGTGGTATATTGGGGCTATTCCGTTTACTTTTTGTAAAGTTCTTTACCCTCATTGTCGAATATTACTAAGTTCTCTACTTCATTAATTTGAGTATTAGGAATCAAATATCCCTTCTTTTCCGTAATCCCTCTTGAATAGAACTTCCCATCAGTATAAGTAATTAAAATACGATCAGCTCCAGAGCTTAACATTTTGTTATTAACTATCACTGCTATATATGGGTTTCCGTTTCCTACAAACACAGGATTTGAATAATTTATTCCCCATGATAATTTTTGGTCATATACCTTCCCATGTTGATCTGTATAAAGGGTAATTAATGAGTTTTCGAGCAAAATGATTGCTGAGTCCTTAATCCATATACTATCTTGTAAATCTAAACGATGACTATTTACATAATCAGTGATTTGTTCATTGGTTGGGGCGTTATATATTAGCTCGTTCTTGTTACATCCCATTAATAAGGTTGAAATGAATAATATAAACACTATACATTTTTTCATTTTTCGCTCCTTGTATATATATCCGGCATCTCACATAACGCTCCTGTATTAACGATGTCCGACGAAGTCGAATGTTTTACTGAGCCAGCTTCCCTGAAATTCATTCTGCAGACCAAGGTTCCGTAAGAAGCCGCTGCGTAAACATATTGTTATCTGATTTCGGCTCATATCCTTGACTAAAGACAGGACGTCAGGAGGTGCCTGATTTTATAATTCACTATGAACAAACTAACATGTCTCCGTTATTTAAACAGGCTACCTAATATCGGTAGCCTGACCCGTTAGATTAATTATTATATTTACAATTTCGAGCTACATGACATTGCGATTGACTTTATCTCATGTCTTTAGATCGAACAGCTACCATGCGGGTGCGATACGTGGATGCATTGTTAAGGGACACCTCAGACTTTACAAAATTATTTACAAATTGTACTTTATCTTTATATACTTCATATTCAATATTCCCATATCGACTGATGTCTCTAAGTATCCAATGATCTGCTCAAAAGTAAAAACATTAAGTGCTTCTATCAAAATTTCTTTGTCATAATTCAAATCGTCAATTATATATGGCACAAACTTTTCGACATCTGTAGATTTAACTTCCTCTAAATCCGGTATTGTTGGAATGTGAATGAGCCTGTTTCTTAATTCCTCTTTATATCCATAATGTTCAAGCAACTTCCCATTCAATAATCTAAATTCGTTATGATACTGTTTATATAGTCCCTCATTAGCTTCCATTCTGTTCCTTAACCAAGGTAAATTAAAACCTTTCAACCATATGTCATCTGCAATTAAATGTGTGAAATAACCCAGAACGTAAAGGTCTTCTGCCTGTGATCGGTACTTATGTAAAAATCCTTTATAGTCTACGTTCCTTGAATAATCCTGAATTTCACCAGCAAAAAAATGTGATGAATCTTTTGTTGTAACAGCATCCGGTGCAATATTTCCAAGTAAAAACGGCGTCTTATCTACAATAGATAAGGAATCTGCGATTCTATTTGCCACAATCAGATGCATTATTCTTGAACCCATACTTCTTCCTCCCCTCAATGAAAGTTTGAAGTGTGTTTGTCTGATTCTGCTTCCTTGAACTGATATTTTCAATCATTAAATTATTTTTTGAATACTGATGTGATAATCATTTCTGCACATTCCGGCGTATTCAAACTCGTATCGACTGAAAAGCTATAGCGAATGTGTTGCGACATTATTTTATTTTGCTCATCGGATTGATCTTCTCTTCTGTCACCACGTTCTATATTTCGCTTACGACAAAGATCTAACAGGCAGTAAACCTCAACGATATCCAAAGGATATCCATCGAATATATCTTGGACTTTATCATAATGCGGCTTCAATTCCGGTCTTTCAACAAGTATCCCATCGATTAAAACATTCTTTCCATGATCCGAAAATAATTTTGCTGTGTGATACATTAGAATGATCGCTTCACTTAAATACTTCCAGTAGTCTGTTTGCAAATGTTTATCACCAATCGTATTTTCAAAAAGATCATTGGCCACAACATAAAAAAAGGGTTCATCGTAATTTTGCATAGCTTCTACGATGGAAGTTTAACCTGAACTGGTTACGCCATTCAGAAAAATAATTTTCCCTTTATCCATTTTCTCATCTTCCTTTGCATCGGTTATGTTTGAGTTTATTATCCCCAATAAAAATGTACTTCCGAACTCATCAGGAAAGAATATCGTTGCGCACATAAAAGACATAATAATCGTTGATAATACAGCACTTGTTAGTTTTATAAATAATGATTTCTTCATTAGAATCATCCTATATACAGCTTATCAATCGATTTACCATATCTAACAAGTATATGCCACATGTATTTTAATTCCTGAAGCACTTCTTCGTAATTACCTCTGTCAGACCAGAGATCAGGATTGTGCTTCAAATCGTTGACAGCATTCCCAATTACACTTGCGTCAATATTACCGTTGCTTGCAATTCGCTTCGCTAATGATGGCATGGTTGGACCCCTAAAATCAGAGGGCACTTCCTCTGCACGCATCGCAAATCCCATATGCCAAAATAGTTCAATGGAATATTTGATGCAGATTTGCTCTAAATAATTCCCTATTTCCGTTCCTTTGAACGATGGGTCAGCTACTAAAATTTCCACATCATCTTCAAGATATATATCTCCATGAATTTGAGTTTCGATAAAATGGTTAAGATTCCGATGTGGGGTCAGTTTTGACGGATCCTCTAACGAACGTTCCAGATTGTACAATAGCTGATCTATCAATTTTTTAGGAGTAAGATCTTTTTCTCCTATAGCATAATCCCGAAAGAAAGCATCCGTAAAAAGCGCAGATAAAATATCGTCTAATTCCTCATATGTCCCCTTTTCCTTTGGAGCATCTTGAGAGCCACCGTAAGTGAACGTACAGCGATATGAAGCATTCGGTTTTAAAAGAAAATAACAAGAGCCGAATCGTGGAGACGGTCCATCCGGATGTAACAACAAATGAAGAGCACCATACTTTGGCCGTTCAAAGTTGGTTGCACCTTCTAACTGATATGCTCCGCCAAATAGTTTTTCCTCCCAAAGATCTCTTGCACCACCTACGTATGCAGATACGCTCCCATTGGATATAAAAGTCTCGAACTGACTTTTATAGATTCCCTGCGCTAATAAAGATTGAGCTACACTTTTCATATCTAAAACCGGACGATCCGGATGAAAATGCAAAGCCACCCTTGCATGGGATTTAATCTTATGAACTGCTTCTTCAAAGGTGTTCCAAGGAATATTCGAAAAATGAAAAATTTCTTTGAGTGATGCTTGAGCTTCTCTTTTTTGGGATCTTGCGTCATTACTTATATATTCAATCGCTGCGTTCTGAGATCTTGTAAGTTGTCTGTTGTTCGACACAAGAAACACCATCCTTTTCTAAAATTGAGACCTCTACCTACTTTTAAAAACAAGGCTATTAGGAGCATCATCACTCCCTGCAGTAACGCATAATTTCATAGCCTTTATGTAAGCGTTCGCAGTTTTTTTTAAGTCACAATGTTTAAGTGGCTTTAGGCACTTAGTGACAGGTGGCTTTGCCAATTAGCAGGTTGAAAGTGTCCGGTGAATCTGCTCTTCCGGACCACGAACCCTGCTGCCCATTAGATGATGTCACTCATTTCTTCGAGTTACATTCAGAGTAATTTTATTGTTGTTTCCATTTATGTAATTCGAGTAGTTTTCCGGTTTCATAAAAATACTTTATGGCTTCAAGCATGGGAATTAATTCTATACAAATGTTATCACAATAATTGCCTAACTGACCACCAACAACCAGAGGAATTTCACAGTTACCCTGTTTATCGTTTATAAGAGTATATATAGTATCATCAATTGTAATAGACACAATGAAATATTCAGGTCCGCCCCCAACTAATGCTGAATCGGTGTCTGATACCTCAAAAAATACTAATGTAAATTTATCTCCATCGAGTTTTCTTAAAAAACTTAAAGCGTCCGTCCATGTAGGATTCACAACGATTTCTTCCTTAAATGTGGCCCCATTCCATGCATCAATACTAATAGATTTTATCATTTTTTCTTTTCATCCTTCTTAGATGTTTTACACTTCACTGAATTGCTTCCAGCAAGACCAAGGCAGCGTGAATACTCTGACATGTAATGTCACAGTTTTCTTTATATACCTCAGGAATTCTAATCATTCCACATTCTTGTTACTTCTTCTAATTCTAAGTCCTCGAATTGCATTTTATAAATATCTGGTTTCTTTAATTGATTCAAAAACTCCAAACCAAAAGCTGAATCAAAATGATTCATCATCAAAGTCATCACAAGACCATGAGTCCCGATTGCTATTTTCTTCCCTCTATTCTCTTTTAGTAAGGGTTTTAGAACTGAGATTGCTCTTTTCTGACAATCAGCATTGGACTCTCCACCCGGCAAGGTATAATCAAAATCATTAAAACTCTCTCTGATACTAGACATTAACTCTGCATTTTCAATATTATAAGATGCAAAATGTCGTTCTCTAAGATCTTCAAATGCTTTAATATCTAACTTTAAGTGCTTGGCCAATCCTTCAACACTCAGAATTGCTCGAGTGTAAGGACTTGATATAATCATGTCTATTTCTTCACCTATAAGTAACTTCGTTACTTTTTCAATATCGATCTTTCCTTTTGGGGTAAGCCCTCTTGTTCTTTCATTTCCTTCGTTGTATGGTGATTCTCCATGCCTAACCATATAGATAATTGTCTTCATACAAGCCTCCTTTAGATGCTTTCATAAAAATCACACTATGATTTCACATAAAGTTGATATATTCGCGACGTCCATTCTCTATATATAGCTCTTATCTTAGGGGAATGGGTACCAGCCTGATTACTCTTCTCGAATATACTTCTGGTAGATCAAGGGCCGTATAGACCTCAGTTCGAATATGATGTTAGGTGATTTGACCGTCTTCTTGCAGGTCTTCCATCTTTGTTTTTCCTATCTGACCTGCTTTACGGTAATTTCACCTAACGTTACTGTATTCACGACGCGAGCCGGCCTTAGATAGCTCCTATCTTAAGTCGGCTCGTGTGTCGTCCGATATCTACCATGATTATACATCGGGACGAACAAGGGGCGTAAACCTCACAGCGTGGATATAATGTTATCTGAAGGATCAGCCTTCATCGAATCATCTAGTACCTATGATTGCTATTATTTGTTGAATAACTTCCGCTATATTATTTGGGTCCTTAATGATAAATATATAATTTGCTTCATCTTTACTAGGTTGTATTTCTAACAAATTTTCTTGTCTCTCCAATACTTCCAAAAAGCTTGATGCACTTCTAAATATAGCCTTGCTTCTTTGCGTGCGTATAACGCGATCTTTCAATAAATCATCGGGTAAATCAAAATACACAATGATACTTTTAAATTCTTTGTTATGAAAATATCGGAGAACTTTTGCTCTTCCTGATTTATTCAAATTAGAGTTACTTAAGATAATGTGGAAATTGCTTTGCTCCGTAGCGTAGTTAACAATTGCATCAGTTACAGAGAATTTTAAAGTGTTTGGGCCTTCTATAGGGCGAAGTTTCTTGTAATGCTCATTAATAAATTCAGCATGATTATCTTGATCAATTACAATAGCTTGTTGTAATACAGATTCTAATTCTTTGGCAAAGGTGGTTTTGCCACTATGAGTTTTTCCTACCGTCATGACTACCAAGCGGTCCATAAGAATCTCTCCTATTTCTATTATGGTTTTTACCGGACCCTCACTTAAAGTTCTCGTATCCACAACGTCTCATCACCTGGTCGGAACGAGTGCCTAGTGGCCCTATGCATGAATATAGTGTGATGTGAATGTGATGTGATGCTTAAGACTTCATTTGAATTACTCTCGAATTCCTATTCCTATATCTGTACATTCATTACCAATCTTCAAGTTCTGAAAGTAATACACCTTTTTTGGTAAGTTTAAGACTTTTATTGCTTGTAAAACCTTCAAAACTCTGAATTTGCTTATGGATAAATGAGAATTCAAATATCTTTGTAAAATCTCCATTCAAAGTAAAATGAACTTTACTTTCTTCTGGAACAAATATAAGCGAAATTAGGGTTGGATAATCCCCACTTTGCTGAGCAGTACCCTTAAGCAAGTTAAGGCCTGTTTCAATATTAAATGTTTCTTTGTTATTTGTAATGACTTCATAAGCCTTTATATATCTATCCTTTCCTGGTCCTTCAACATTCTTATATTCATTATTGAAATTATCCGATACTGGAAAATTAGTTAGTACCATGAAGTCCCTATACGAAGAGTTAATATCAATGTTCTTTCTTCCAGGCTCAACAATATATGTCTTCCGATTTCTCCCGGCTATCAAACTGTGGACACTATGACTAGGGACATTAACAATTACGTTATTGGTTAAATATTCACTTAATTGAGATAACTCGATCCGTCCTGAAAGAATTTCTTCAAACAATTTCATAATATGTACGCAATTCTTGCCACGTCTATATTTGCCTTCTTCAATTTGGATCGACCATTAATAAATTCATGAATGTACCACTACTATTCAAACCGAAGGCTGGATAAAATTGTCCATCATCATTCTGAAGGACTGATAGTTGATCTTCGCCAATCATAATAATTTTGATTGGTCTTGGAGAAATATCGAAGTTCATACCAATAAATGTCTTGTCTAAATGAACAGCGAAACTAGTACACATTGAGGTAATCTCCTTTATTGTTTTTTCTTTTTTCCGCCATTCCAAAGTTTCAAATAACGTTTCTGTATTCGCGAGGTCCATTCCCCATAGAGAGCTCTTATCTTAGGGAAATGGACCTCGCGAACAACTAACAAAATTACTTATTGCCTTCGTTAAAATATGTTATTTCATGTCCATCTATTAGTCTTCTTAATCCATCTTTATAGTAAGGCATTAATTGTTCAGCCTTCTCTATATCAACCCAAGCTATTTCAGAAATTTCATTAGGTCTAACTATTTCTTCATTCCCGCCGATTACCTCACCTTTAAATGTTATAAATATTACATGTTCTTCTTTTTCCGGAAATTTACATTCATTTACTGCCAGTATTCCATGAACTTTAATATCTAGTCCAGTTTCTTCTTTAGCTTCCCTTATTGCTGCTTGGTCTAATGATTCTTCTCTTTCAACAGCGCCACCTGGAAGTGACCATCGGTCACTAGAATCATCTACATTCCTTACCATTAATATTTTGG
The DNA here is from genome assembly GCF_050994985.1 of Paenibacillus taichungensis. Lineage (NCBI taxonomy): Bacteria > Bacillati > Bacillota > Bacilli > Caryophanales > Paenibacillaceae > Paenibacillus > Paenibacillus taichungensis. The sequence continues at coordinate 3,454,774 of NZ_CP194720.1, forward strand.
AATTGGTTGGGTCAGTAATTAAGGAATAAGCTACATCGACTCTGATCATTATGTTTGGCTTCCCTTCTGATTTAGATCTGATTATCTTTCATATAACTTTACTTCATTCACGAATCCTCACCACCTTAAGTAAATCTGAAAGGATTAGATAGATCTTATCTTAGCCTCCCAGATCATAAGGCCGCGATGCGGTTAGGTGGTGCTGGGTTATCCGCCTGACTCCACCTCTTTGAAAATCCTCGGGCGGACCAAGGGGCGCGATACGACCCACCGCGTGAATGCGGTGTTATATAATGCTGGCTCTTTCTTGATATACTTACAGATTCTCTTTATATTGCGGTCATTTCTTTGGTTGATATGCTCCTAACTCATTTCCAAATGGGTCTGTAAACTTAATTACCCATCCAAACCCATGATCTTCATATAGTCTTACCTTTACATCATGTGTTTGTAACGTTGTGTGTAATAATTCAATGTCCTTTGTTAGAAACATAAATGATGGCATAGGAAAACCATCATTGGATAACCATAATGTCTTATCATTTTTCGAACTGAAGTGAAGCATCAGTACAGGGCCTGAATTGAATTTCAGCCATGCTGCATGAGGATAAACTCTCAGTAGTTCTAATCCTAACACTTCACTATACCATCCTACAGCCTGATCAACGTCTTTAACAGGTATTTGAATATGATCAACATTCTCAATCAAGTTATTCAAAAAAATTCCCTCCTGGGTTTTGTGTTTTTTCAGGGTTTAGCCAGTTTCATATACATTCTCGTATTCACGAAACGAGCCAGCCTTAGATAGCAATTATCTTAGACTGGCTCGTTTGTTGTCTGAGTGTTCTTCCATGATTATACATCTGACAACCAACGGGTGCTAGCCCCACAACATGAATACATTGTTAAGCGCCGTTACTGTCTTCGAAACATCACCTAAAAACCTTTGATCAAGATTCCAACTCTATTTTTCACTTTGGTATAAAAACTCAACTTCACTATCTAGCAAATATCGATATTCAAATAATTGCATTGTTCTTTCCCTAATTCTCTCCCGTATAACCGTGCCTAGGCTTACCGATCCTTTTGATCCAAGGTAACCATTATTAATAAATGTCTTCTCTACAAATGTTGTTTCCCTTAAGTGATACTGTAACCATTCTTTCTGCGATTCGATTAGTGCTTCTCTTGGTTCTCTATCCAACTTAGAAAGAAGCTTATTATATATTTGATTCAACTCTTTATCCCAAATTTCTGTATATTTGCTTTCCAACGCTCCCCATGCCATTGTTGTAATAATCTCTTTGGAATTTTGAAATTCATTAAATTCTACTTCATAATCATGATCTATAGGATTTCGAAGCATTTCATCATAAAATTCTCCTTTTAAATCGTAGTTCCCAATTCTCATGGATAACACTTCATTGTTAGAAGGCTCTGATCGACCTTCAGTTATTTCTTTCGATTCTGTTCCATTACCTTTACTCTCTACATCAGGATGTAGTTCAGAATTCATTATTGATTTAGTTTCGCTATTAGTCGATTGACTAATATTTTGACAAGATGAAAACATTATCGTAATAAAAAATAAGAAGAGTATCTTACCTTTCATAAATTATCTCCTTAAATATTATCTTTAATATTTACCGGTAATGGCGCATAACGTTGTTGTATTCACGAACCCGAGAGGCTTAAGGTCTGCTAAGACCGGGTGGCTCCGCCACTTAGCCTCACAGGGTTGTCTGCTGAATCCATGTCTCTCCGAAATGCGCCTTGCAGACCAAAGACCCATCAGGGGCCGCAGCGTGAATACGGTGTTGTCTATTTAGCATTTCCATTTTTATAAATGGATTAATAAATGGATTATAGCTATTTCATTATAAGGAACTGCATATCCGCATTGATATTTGAACAAGGTTTTCTCTTATTTCTGATCTGCTATTCCAACTTCGACTATCCCATTCGACACCACTTAAATCATCACCGCCATACAAGATAACACCTAATTTTACATTTCTAAATTGTGAGACAGCCATAAATGCTGCTGCTTCCATTTCTACAGTTATACACCCTTCTGCTTTCCGCAACTCAACCTTTTCTTTAGTCTCTCTATAAAATGAATCTGTCGTCCAAGTTTTGGCCTTAATATACTTTATATTATGTATATTAATGTAATGGTATGATACTCCTTCATCTCTCACTGCCGAAAATGGTACTATTACATGTCCAACAGCAATGTCTTTTTGTAATACACCTGCACCACCACAAACTATAAATTTCTGAAAACCATAGGCTATCAGTTCTTCTAAGAATCCTGCTGAACCTGCAGCTCCTAAATACCCCAAAGTAATATGTACTTTTTTTCCTTGATAATATGTTTCATATATTGGTAAATCTAAAGTCTCGCAATGTAGACATGCAACTTCTTTCAACTTCCCCTCCGTTTTCATTTTTTCAATTACATCTCGAAAAAATGTTATGACACAGTATTCAAATTCTTCTTTTGGCTTGATAAAATTAGTTGCCTCTATTATTGCAACTCGCGATTCATCAAATTCCAATATCGGGAATTCATTAATATCGATTTTTTTGTTCTCCACCTCGACATACCTCCAAAGTAATTTAAATTTTTTTATTATTTCTTTGCAGCTATTACATATAACGTTCCTGTATTCACGACGTCCGACGGAGTCGGAAGTGTCCGGCTGCTTCTGCGCACCAAGGGCCGTATGCCCGATGCGTGAATGATGTGTTATCAGATTCATCGCCTTCTTGAGCTACATTCACTATCTTTCACTTATCAACCAAGTCTTTGCTTCCTCCGGATCTGAGAAATATGAAACAGGGTATTCTAGCTTTAAATTCTTTATTTTGCGTTTTAACTTCCATTTACTTATACTTGAAAGTCCAACAAATGAGATTTTCTTTACATAGCCATTCAAGTTATTTAGATTGTTCACAAGTTCTTGAAGAACCATTTCTGTTATAGATGTTTCATACAGATCAATCCATATCTTCAGTTTTTTATTCGCTTTAAAAATAAATTCTTCTTCCAGTCTCATTAATTCAAAAAGCTCTTCGTATTTTTTATACTTACTTCCATATTTAAGGCAATGGATTTCTCCACCCTTATAATAATATGGAAAAAGTGAACCTCCAGGCGACTTTATCATTCAGGTCACTCCTTTAGTTAGTGTTGAATGTTGTTCCGATGATTTCATCTAACATCTAATTTATGCACTTCGTAAACACCACATTTAACTCAATTTCTGAACTACATACATAATAAACCATATTGTTCCATTTGCGAAGGTACTACAACAAACAAAAGAGCAGCCTATACATCAGGCCGCTCTCCACCTACATAATCTATTACTATCTTAAATAATGCATTTACTTCGCACCACTACTCCATACCACTCTCTCACTCATTGCCTTATGCTGCGCAATCAAGCAGAGTTCTGCCGCCTTAAACGCATGCTCTTGTGTCATCGCGATTTCTGTTCGATCGAGACAGTCCCGGATCAGTTCACCGAAGAATGGATAACCTACCTGTCCTTTGACGCTATAACGGTATTCCCCTTCATGGTTAACCAGGTATACCTGATCGCCTTCAGGCTCTCTCGCCACGTCGATATACTTACGCAGTTCAATGTATCCGTCCGTTCCCAAAATAACCGTTCGCCCATCGCCCCAGGTACCCAGACCATCCGGTGTAAACCAGTCAACGCGGAAGTAACCTGAAGCCCCGTTGTTGCCGATGAGTGATGCTTCGCCAAAGTCCTCCAGTTCCGGAAATTGTGGATGATTGAAGTTGTTCACCCGACTGAACGCCACTTCTGCATCCGTACATGAAGCAAAGGTCAGAAACTGCTCGATCTGATGACTTCCAATATCACAGAGGATGCCACCATACTTTTCATGCTGGAAGAACCATTCAGGCCGACCACCCGCATTCAATCGATGCGGCCCTGTCCCCATAACCTGTACAACTTTGCCGATGGCTCCCTGTTCGATCAGTTGTCCGGCATAGATTGCACTTTCCACGTGCAGACGCTCACTGTAATAGACCATATACTTCTTCCCAGTGCGTTTAACCTCTTCACGCGCAAGGGCCAGTTGATCCAGTGTGGTAAAGGGGGCTTTGTCCGTAAAATAATCTTTGCCTGCGGCCATGACTCTCATGCCGAGTGGTGCACGTTCCGATGTAATGGCTGCTCCGGCTACGAGCTTCACTTCATCGTCAGCAAGTACCTCCGCTTCAGATGCCGCGATCTGTGCCTGTGGGAACTGTTTCCGAAAGGCCTCGACTTTAGCCGGGTCAGGATCATATACCCATTTGAGCGTTGCCCCAGCCTCCACCAGCCCGCCAACCATACCGTAGATATGTCCATGGTCCAACGCAACAGCAGCAATGGTAAACTCCCCTGGACCGCATACGACCTCTTTTTTCAGACTCTTTGGAGCATAGAACATTCCGTCTTTTGCCATGTCTTCTCCGTCCTTCCGTCTGGGATTCGTGAATAACCAGCTACACAATTACCTTACTTAAATGTCTGTGACAGATCGGCAGGTTGACTACCACTCTCTGCCTTGTCTTTCTTTGTATTTGAACTGGCAATCCGCTGCTGCAAATGCTCATAGAACAAATCCTCATCGATCGGCAGATCTACCCAGTTATCCGTCCAGGTTGACAGCAGCATAGCATTAGACAAAGTCAAACCATGGATACCCTCTTCACCGGGAGCAATAAGCGGAGTCCCGTTCAGGATGGCATCGATCCAGTTGCGAATCAGGCCAGGATGACCGGTTTCCACACCCGTAATTGGCACCTCGCATTTCCAGCATTCTGGCTGTCCAAATCCTCCGGTAAATCTCTGATTGAATTCAGGTTCGGGTTCACGAAGACGCCAGAAGGTCAACTGACCATCTTCAATGACAATTTTGCCTCGATCCCCATTGACTTCAAATCGGTTGGTGCCTGGTGCTTCACCCGTTGTGGTCACGAATACACCTGTTGCTCCATTTTCATACTCGACATATGCCGTTACATCATCTTCCACTTCAATGTTCCGGTATTTGCCGAATGAACAGAAGGCACGCATACGCACCGGCATCATGCCGATGGTCCATTGCCACAAGTCCAGTTGATGAGGGTCCTGGTTGATCAGGACACCGCCCCCTTCACCAGCCCACGTTGCCCGCCAGCCGCCTGAATCATAATAGCTCTGAGAGCGATACCAGTTCGTAATAATCCAGTTGGTGCGACGTATCTCACCCAGTTCTCCCGAGGCAATCAGATCTTTTAGTTTGATATATAAAGGGTTGGTTCGCTGGTTATACATCATGGAAAACACTTTGCCGCTGGCAGCCGCCGCTTCATTCATCTTGCGTACCTGTTTGGTGTATACACCGGCAGGTTTCTCGATCATGACATGCAGGCCATACTGAAAAGCCTGAATGGCCTTTTCGGGATGGTCATAATGCGGAGTTGCTATAATTACCGCATCAATCGTCCCTGATGACAACATCTGCTCCGCATCCTGCCAATAAGTGACTGAAGCCGGAAGGTTGCTGGATACCCAGCTCTCCATTTCTTGTCTCACATCACACACAGCCACCAGTTCTGCACCAGGTACTTCTCCTGCTACCAACGTTCTGGCATGGGCTGCACCCATATTCCCAATTCCAATGACGGCTACTCGAACCAAACTCATACCTGTACCTCCTCTTCCACACGACGTTCAATTTCGGCAAAAACATCTGCAAAATGCTGTAACATAACCTTCGATTCCAAGACTCCGCTAAAATCCTCAATCCCGTAATATCCATCATATCCAACGGATTTGAGGTCACGGAATACTTGCAACCAGTTCACCACGCCTTCAGTCAAGGGGGCCCACTGACAATGCCAGTTTGATGTTAGCGAGATTTCTGTATTTTGTTCATTCACACTGGAATTCGAATTCATGTTAGATGCATCCTTGAACCAGGCCGCATTCTTCACATGCACATGTGCCAGATAAGGTCCCAGTAATTCCAGTCCCATACGATGGTTCTCATATCCTTCATGGACCATGTTACCTGGATCGTACAATACTCCTACATGCTGTGAATCCAGCGATTGCACGAGCCGATAAGCCAGTGATGCAGTGGGGGCAATCGTTTGGTGATGGGTCTCTACTACAGCTTTTACCTTATACTGTTGGGCCATCTCTTGAACCTCATTCAGATAATGCACAGCTTGTTTGTATAATTCAGGATAGCTGGTTTTGCGATCATAACCAGGAACTCCAACACGCATCATGGATGCTCCTAAGGCTTGTGCCGTTTGAAATGCTTGCTCCGTGGCAAGCAGATCTCCACAGCTCAGATATGGCACCAATGCAATCGACTGTCTGCCATGCTTTTTTGCCGCTTCACGAAATGCAGGTACCTGTTCCTCCCATTGATCCGGATCTATCGAGCAACGATTATGTCTCCAATAAGAAGGTTCTTCGGACAAAGCATCCGCCGGTATTCCACGATATCTCCATTCGATCCCTTCAATGCCTGCTGCGGCTGCAGCAGAAGCCAATTCTTCTGCGGTCAAGTCCGGTGTGGCAACAGTGAATACAGACAATTTCATCAACATTCATCTCCTTATGTAAACGTATTCAATTTATTGTTGTAAACGCATTGTATCATTCATACGAATGCCTCCATAGGGGGGAACGAGAAGAGATGAATGACAGATAAACAGCAGACCATATTCCCCATTCAGAGATAACTTGCAAGTTCCCTTTTGAATGCATACATAGCAAAAAGCACCCCGAATAACAGAAGATCCTTCTGATTCGAGATGCCTGGTTTGCAACTTCTATTTTACATCATAAAAAACATGTTCCGCCTGCAACTTCCCTAAATGTGTCTTCATGATACCAAAAGAATATTGGGGCTGAAAGCGCCGATCCGTAGGAGAGCCCGGATTAAATATCAGCACATCATTGACCGTATGCATCACTGGAATGTGCGAATGTCCAAAAATTACAGCATCCACCTGCTGTCCTGCAAAAGTGTGGATCGCATTCTGCTCTGTAGACTTCGATCCCAGATGACCATGTACAAGACCAAGACGTAAACCGTCCGCTTCAACGATGCGGGAGAACCCGAGTTTTTGACCTATTTCAGGCGGATCCGTATTACCGGCAACACCTTCAACGGGTGCATAAGCGCTAAGCAGCTTGTGTACACTCCAGTCCGACCAATCCCCCGCATGGAGAATCAGATCAGCATCTGATAGCGCCTCAACCAAGGGATCGGGTAATTTACGTGCTCTTCGAGGTAAATGAGTGTCCGAGATGACAATAATTTTCATAGTACAGCACACCTTCCCTTTCCCTTACATTACGCTTTATTCGGCATGTGTTGGAAGAACTTCAAGTTGGGAACAGGAACGCTCCATATCTTCAAGGGTAATGGATGCGAAAAACTGTTCCACCTTTGCTTCGGCAACCTGATACAAATTGGTCAGAAGGCTATCAATACGAAGGCCAACATCACAATTCGGATTACAGTTACCGTGAATCGGAAACAATGGGCCTTCATCCTTGGCAGCCTGATAGATCATGGCTAATGTGATTTCGCTTGACGGCTTGGCGAGGTAAAATCCTCTTGTTCCCGGTGAGGAGTCCACAAGTCCTGCCTTTTTCAATCCGCCGAGAATACGTCTGACCACAACAGGGTTGGTATTCACACTACCTGCAATCAGTGCCGAAGTGATTCGTTCAGGCGCGCTGAAAGACAACAACAACAAACAATGCACACTGACCGAAAAATGAGTACTCATGATTAACCACCTTTTATTTGAGCATTATAATGCTGATTTTATATCATCCCAGATGTGTAGACTTACTCGGAAAACAGGTCCTGTTCAGGGCGTGCCCGGATTTTTAATTGCCGAACGCTGTACTCCAATTGCTTCACAATATCATCCAGTTGTTTGCGATCAATCTTCGTTGGATCTTCCACTGGCTTTGCCGATGACTTCAGATCCCGAATCGTTAACTGCTGCTCTTGCCACTTGTCCATCAGATCCGCTATATTGGCATAGAAACGTTCGTAATCTTTAATAACCAAATCTAGATAGGCATCCACCTCATCCGGATCATAACCACGAAGTTTATAATTGAATTGTTTTTCATGAATCGATAAAGCGTCGAGCTGCACGCCCAATTGCTTGAACAATTGTCTTTGTTTGTCCAATCTTCGTTTCATATGCTCATCCATATTGACAACCCTCCATTATCAAACGCGCCGCGGTAAGCACAAGAAGATCTTCGATACCGCCGCATTTTCTCTCTATATTTTTTATAACACATTATCCGTCAGATATAAAATCGAACGACCCTCTTTACACATGAAACTGATTGCTTCTTATGAAATTCGGGTAAGGACTGACTACAACCCCATTGCGGGAAAGGAGCATGTCCTTATGAGTACATTAACCAAAGATCAACTTCAAGAGATGAAAAACGCTCTTTTGGAACAACGTGAAAACCTACAGCGTCATTTTGAATCCAGCATGGAAGACGGTGCTCCAGCCGAGTCCCTGAAAGATTCAACTGGCGAGCTGTCATCATACGATAATCACCCAGCAGATGCTGGTACGGAGACGTTTGAGCGAAGCCGTGACTTGGCGATAGATGATACGTTAACCGACGAGTTCAACCAGGTGAATGAAGCGTTGGAGCGAATCGAACAGGGAACGTATGGCTCATGTGTGACCTGTGGTAAGGATATTCCCTTTGAACGACTCGAAGCGATCCCTTACACAGCCTACTGTATCGATGATACGCCTAACCGCGAGTTAAGCAACGAACGGCCCGTTGAGGAGGAAGTCATGACGATGCCGCCAAGCGGTGCCGGTGAAGTAAGACAGCGCAATGCTGGCAAGTTCGATAACGCTGACGCCTGGGAAGCCGTCGAGGAATATGGCACATCGAACTCCCCCGCAACTGCAGCCAAACGTGACGTGAAAGATTATGATGAAAACATGTAGTTTATGAACGAATTAAGGTCGTTTACGCTTAGATAGGTACATGTCTTTCACCATGCCAAATTACGCATGAAAAAGCCGCCAATGGCGGCTTTTTTCTTGGTCCAGCATATCATCTTTACACAGACGGAACTTCAATAAAGCCGATGAATATGCTTCGGTTACTCTTCCGCCTGACCACCAGACGAGGATTCCTTCTGCTTTTTAGCAGGTCTTGACGTTTTGGCAGCGGACTTGCCCTTATCGGGTGAAGCTTTCTTTTTCAATTTCCCAGTGGTTCCCGAAGCAGGCTTATTCACCGTATCTTTGGATAGGGCACTGAATAAATGAAAGACCTCTTGGTCCGCATCATGCCTGTCTTTCGTTAAATAGGGTTCACACATCTTCGTAATGTTGTTGTACAACTGCTCTACTTCTTCCCGGCTAGCATACAACGTCATATCTGAGATAAACATACGGTCCCCGTTTTCCGCCTGATTCATGAATCGCCGACGGCTCTGCTCAAACATTTCATTTAACAATTTGAAGGTTTCGGAACGAAATACCTCCTTCAAAGGTGAATTCTCTTCATCTTCGTTACGGAGCTGGATTTCTCCCTTGAAGGGCTCATAATATTTGGCGATGATTCCATTAATTTCACGAGTGGATACGATGGTGAGCAGACCGATTTTCTCCAGTTTTTTCACATGATAATGTACCTTGGCTGGCACTTCGCCCATCTGGTCTGCGATCTCTTTAACCGTAGAGGGTCTACCCTGTTTATTAAACATATTCATGATCTGTATCCGATACGGATCGGAGTAGACCTTGATTTCTTCAATCGTTGAAAGTACTTTGCGCTGCATACCTGTATCCTCATTTCCGGGGTACCTGTTGCCCATCATGTGTATATTATACCGTCCGAACAGGGTTTCGGTCAAAACAGGCTGAAGATAACAGGCTTCCTGAAGCCTTTTTATAGAACGGTGCGGAAAGTCTTGCTCAGAAGTACCAAAGCGGCTGACATAGCAAGCAAAACACCAAACACGATAAACAGAATCGGCAATGCCACCCAATCGGCAAGGGCTCCTGAAACCAAGCTGCCTAATGGAGCAACACTCACAACGAGCATACTTTGAAGGGCATACACTCTGCCAAGCATATCGGAAGGCGTAACTTCCATCAGATAGGACGCAAGGGGTGTTGTAGCGAGTGGAATCCCCATGCCCATCATCAGACAAAAGGCAGCAGCAACAGGCAGCTGGTAGGACGTCATGTAAGCCGGGATTGCAGTCATGGCATAACTGAGCCCCAACATGACAATGCCGACGATGACCAGCACACTTTTACGGTAATTCGATCCTCGGTGAGACAGCCACAAGCCACTCAGTACCATGCCTGCCACAATCAGCCCACTGAGTAGACTTAACCCTCCTGCTCCGGCGTGCAACGTTTCAATGACATATGGCGTGCGAAGAACATTGAATGGCATCAGACAGAAGTTAACGAAGGCAAACAGAATGGAAACGATCAGTAACAACACATGTTTACGCATAAAATGAAAGGCTTCTGTCATTTCAGAAAAAATACTTTTTCTTGCTGGAGGAGAATCAGATGATTCTAATGTTTTATTTTCATTGTTAGATGATGTTTGAGTTTTCGGGTACCCCACACGGCTCATCAGGAGTGCACTTAAAGCAAACAAGCCCGCATCGATCAATATCGTCCATGTAATCCCTGCCGTTGCAATTAACGTTCCCGCCACTGCAAGTCCTGCGAGTTCTGCAACCCGGGTTGCAGATGAGGCCATGGCATTACCAGACAGCAGCATTGATTTGGGAAGTAATCGCGGTACACTGGATACCTCTGCGGGTGACGCGAAACATTCCAGAAGGGAATTCAAAATGGTGATGACGAACAGATGCCAGACTTGCAGCTCACCCAGACCAAACAATAGTGCTGTAATGCCAACAAATAATCCTCGACCAGTATTCGTGAGCACAATCACCTTTTTGGGCGACATGCGATCAACCAGTGCGCCGACAAACAGCCCCAGAAAGATACTCGGCAAAAAGTTAACAGCCAGCAGTGTTCCCATTAGCAGCTTTGAACCTGTAAGAATGTACACCATCCAGCTATAGGCAATGGAATCAATCGAATCGCCGAATCTGGATACTACCTTGCTCACCATAAACTGCACATATGGTTTAATCCGAATTAATTCCCCGATCCCTTGTTTGTGTGCGACTGTACCTTCGCTCATGATTACTCCGCCTCTCAACGTGAAAATATTTTTAATGTTTATTTTATTTTAACGTATGATATGCGAAAATCAACCCTTTCGTGAAAATATTTTTAACGTTGTATATCTCCCTATAAAATACAAAAAACAGACCGAAGGGTCTGTTCTCTTTGCACCAATATTTGCTGCTATGATTCGTAATTCATGTACTAGTCCTCCGTCTTGAATTGAAATCCAATACTCTCTTCATCCGCCTCCAGCATCAACTGGTACACCTTCTCTGCCTCACTACCCAGCCGTTCCTTGCTGATCTGGTAGTTCGTCCAGATTAATTCAAGCGGCAGCTCAATCATGCCTGTAAGGCAGTCCCACAAGGCGTCCAGATTTGCACCGTAAAAGTCTGGCAGTTCAAGCTTTTGCTTCAATAGCTCATGTAACTCTGTCGTGCTGTAAAAGTCCTCACCGTTAAGTACTACCCTCTTCATGTCTGTCTTGTCCTTCCTTATTTCAAGCGAGTAAAGGATGCATAGTGGTCTGTCGTTTTGTAAATCAAGCCGTCATTGGAGTACAGGATACGGTCAGAATTACGGAAACCGGAAGTGTAGTTGATATCCGCTTCACGCCAAGTGCGGCCACTCGCTGCTGGAAGCAAGCCTTCCCGGTTGCTAAATACGTCTCCACCGATACTTTTGCCTGGAGCGACCGTAGCGAGATTACCTTGCGACGATACCCAGCCTAGTGCCGTTGCCTGTGCTTTGGTAATGTAGTTACATGGCAGTTGTCCGTTAGCGCTGAGATAGTTGGCCACACCAGTAAACGTATTGATAATGGTACACGTTGCAGCTGAAGCCTTCTGTTGTCCAACCGGAGCGATCTGTGAACCTGTGAAGAAAACAATCGTTAACATAACCGCAAGCAGAGCTGAAGACAAAAACTTTTTCATAAATCCAGCCTCCCAATGACTCTAAAATGGATGAACGTTGCCACTATGTAAGTGATATGAGATGTGAATTCTGCCAGGATGTACGTTCTGCTAGATTATAGTGAACAAGCCATCTATTTACTATTTATATCACATCATTTTGGAGGAAATATCAAATTTAACCGTTATTATTGTAAAAATATATAAATATAACATTTAAATATAACAAAAGACTCACATCCCGCGGATGGAGTCTACCATTTCGATCATTTCTTATCATCTATCATGCTATCATGTTAGCTCTTGCTTTAATCTATAATTGCACCCGTTGACGGGTTCTTGCCGATTCCAGACATGCATCAATAACACGCATATTCTGAATGGTATTTTGCGGACTAAACGGTAACGCTTTTCCTTCAAGCACTGCGGCTGCAAAGGTCTCCACCTGCAAAACGTAGGAGTTGGACACCGATACACGTTCCTCACGGCTGACGGAATCGGTGTGCACGATAATCTGTGGTGGAATATCACTGTTCTCCCAGCCGAACACTTTGGGCAGTTCAATCCGACCATCGGTACCAAGTATCTCCATCTCGGCTCGTCCAGAAGCCCACATGCCGCAGTCAAACGTTAATGCTACTGAATTGGGAAACTCCACAAGTCCTGAGGCCATCATATCGACGCCATCATGTTCTTCCGAGAATAGTGCATGTACCGTTACCGCTTCCGGCTCCTGCCCCAGATACATGCGAGCTGCCGAGATAGGATATACGCCAAGATCAAATAATGATCCTCCGCCCATTTCCCTTTTGAACCTTACATTATCTTTATCGTCAGCAGTATTACAGGTGAAATTGCCATGGAGGGCTCTGACCGTACCAATCTCCCCACTGGCTATAATCTCTTGCACACGTCTATGCTTCGGATGGTATCGATACATAATGGCTTCTGCAAACAGTACGCCGTGCTGTTGACATACCTCAATCATTTCCGCCGCTTCCTCTGAATTCAGAGCAGCTGGTTTCTCACATAATACATGTTTTCCAGCCTGAGCAGCCTTAATTGTCCACTCCTTGTGCATGTGGTTCGGCAGAGGAATATACACAGCTTCAATATCCGGGTCCGCAATGAGTTCATCATAACTACCATACGCTCTGGCAATGTCGAGTTCATTCGCAAGGGCTTCCGCCTTCTCCTTGCTGCGGCTGGCAATCGCCAAGACTTCACCACGTTCGGATTGTTGAATCGCCGGAATGACTGCATTTTTCGCGATTGTAGATGTACCAAGTACACCCCACTGTAAGTGTCTGTCCATGCTTATCTTCCTTTCACTCCGTAATTGTCCTCTTCTGCCTTGTGTAACATGCCGAGACAACGATCGAGATCGGCTTTAACCTGTTTTTTATATAATTCAGCTTTCTCCGCACCATCATCCGTGAAGTGATATAAAACGATTTCCTGAAAATCGACTTTGGGATCACTGCCCTTCAGCTTCTTCGTACGATAAAAGACACCCTGTTGAACCAATTCATGCAGCGCCCGGTATATCTCGCTCTGGGGTGGTACATAACCGTAGGCTTTGAATTCCTGCTTCATTGCCTCCAGCATTTCATAGCCGTATCCCCTATGCTGTTCAACCATCGTAATCAGATACAGCTTAATAAATGCCCGCTGCGCAATCATAAAAGCCACGTTCATTCCCCTCCTGTCAGCTCTATATATCTAGTATTATAAAACTTATGTTCCCCTTCTGCCATCTTTATCCGTCTTTCTTCCTTTAGTCCATGGAAATTGGAAGGCAAGAAGGAGAAATGATGGATAGGCAGGAACGTAAGGTAGAGCGAGAATTTGGGTTTTCTATTATGAATTTTTCATGCAATGAAATTTTAAAATTTATTTCAAAAGTGTTCGTCGTGTTATTGGCGTCACTTTTTTTCAGGTTGTTGCCTTCATTTTTTTTGCCCTAAACTCACTGTTGTTCTGAATTTTTCATATGATGATGTATTCACCTGTTAATCAGGTTTGGACTTCGGTACGGTTCCCACAATCCACTTGCCCCAGCTTGCACGGGAGATGAGCCATGTGAGTACACAGGATAACGTAAGCGCAAGCAGCCAGGTGATGATCATGCGCACTACGGGGTTTAAACCCAATGCCACATAAAACTGTTCATCGGGAATGTAGCTGTAGCGCAACATCAGCATGTGCATCAGGTAGCCCCCGTATGAAACCCCGCCAATCCATGCCAGCAATCGTGTTACTCTGATATTGTGGAGCTTGCTAGCCAGCTGGTACATCACCATGATGGAAGCAATGAGGAATAAGATCATATCCGGCCGGATGAGACTAACGGTATAGAAGGTAATCTGTATACCCTCCGGCTTCTGGAACTCCTGCATTAACTTATATATAAACCGAAGACCAAGGACTATAAACACGGTCCAGTATCCCCAACGCAAACGTTGAATCCACTCATTCCAGCGTTGAACCGATAGCCCGGCTACCGCACCAAGCACAAAATAAAAAAAGAAATACAGAAAATTTCGATCGGCATAGGTTGTAAAGGCATCGGTCAGCACCGGGACATTCAACCATTCCATAAACCTGGCGATATTTCGCAATTGATCCGCGAGCACAAGGTACACCACACCGGAAATCAGAAAAGCTATTGTGCGCCCCTTCGCCTCATATCGGTTATAGACATAACGGATTGCTCGCAAAAACAGGGGAAACAACAGATAAAACTGAATAAGCATAATAATGTACCAAAAATGCGAGGTCGTTTTACCCGTGATTAATTTTAAACCAAGGTCAGGGATATCCTGCCAACCAAATCCGTTCCAGCCGCGAGGCGCGAGTGTGAAGTAGATCAGTGACCAGATCATATAGGGGACGATGACATCGGTTAAACGCTTTTGCATGAAACGTCCATAATGCAACTTGTCTCCTGTATTATAGAAAAGCACCATACCTGTGATGAAAATAAACAGGGGTACTGCAAATTTGGACAGCATTAGCAGGATCGCGAGCAATACGCCGTCTTCCAGTCCCGCTTCTGGGACCACGGAATAATGTGCTATGGAGTGCTGAAGGACGACCGCCGCAAAAGCAATTCCCCTCAGACTCTCAATTTCTGTAATTCGTTCTTTACGAGGCATAACAGACAGCCTCCTTTCTTGGTTTTGCCATGAAAACGACGTACAATGAAGCCATATATTGATGAACGGGGTGATTCACATCTCAGATACAGACCAAGACATAACTACCATTGACTCCAAATATGTACAACAGCATCTGGCTAACGAGCGGACCTTTTTGGCCTGGGTTCGTACCGGCATTGCCATGGTTGGGATCGGCTTTCTTGCAGCCGGCTTCGGCTTCAGTTCAACGGCCTATGATCGGATGGCCCATATCGCGGCAATCATCATTGGTATTACTTCCTTGGTCAGTGGTATTCTGATCATCCTGTGCTCTGCTTCCGCTTATCACCGAAAACGCAATCAGATTAATTCACAAACATTCCAGGCATCCACGAAATTGATTCGGTTCCTGACGCTGATGCTGCTGGTGATCGGACTGGCCCTGGCCGTATTACTGTATGTATTGTTATTCCCTGCCTGGCAGGTTTAACACCTGAACCTTGCTACAGCAGGAAGTTAAAACAGGGACAAAAGCCGGCTTCCTCTAAAGGAAACCGGCTGATGACCACCTGGTGGCTCACTTATGTCATTCCAGTTGAAGATTCCTGTCTTTACTGAACCGATTTATTATAGAAAAGTATTGTTGCCAAGTCGAGCGGCCTTATCCCGAGCTTCCAATCTTTGATTTTCCATATCGAGATCCGTGCGCTCAACCGTAACATCATCCCGATTGACATCGATTCTGTCTCGGTTCACATAACTGTTACTGCTAAACACGTCATAAACATCCGTGTCCCGATCCGTAGAGTCCACGAGTAGCAGGATTTTACCACTTTGCACGTATTCCTCATACTGTCTTGCATCCTCTTCCGGAATGCCGAGACCCACGAGTCCACCTACAAGTCCGCCTGCTCCTGCACCTACAGCTGCACCCGTAAAGGCTGCGGCAATAGGGCCTGCGGCCAGAATAGGACCGATGCCCGGAATCGCCAATGCGCCAATACCAGCGAGCAATCCAGCGACTCCACCTAGCACTCCGCCTGTTGCCGCACCTGCAGCTACACCTTCGGGCGCTTTTGTACCCGTCTCTTCGCGAATAGCTTTCAGTTCATCCCGATCCTGTGTAACTACCGAGATTTCATCTGAAGTAAACCCTTGCGCTTTCAGTCCCTCGATTGCGGATGATGCCTCACGTTCTGTATTAAACACACCTACGATTTTCTTCTGCATAGTGAATCCCTCCTCATCTAATTGAGTGGTTCGCTATGTTATTACCCGCCTTGTTTTCTTTCAAACCCTTCCACCGCAATATCAGAGCGCGTTCAGCCCAAATTTCAGACCAAAGTTGGAAAACACATTCTAGCTAAATTCGTGGTTTAGCCCGGTTAGTCGCTATCGCTTCGAGCGGATCATCCGGCCAATAATGTTTGGGATAACGACCTTTCAAGTCTTTCTTCACCTCAAAATAAGTCTCCCGCCAAAAGTTGGCCAGATCTCGTGTGACCTGTACAGGCCGCTGCGCCGGGGAAAGCAAATGTATGGTCAGTGGTACTCGACCACCACCAATACGCGGGGTCTCCTGCTGTCCAAACATCTCCTGCAGTCTCACCGCGAGCGTAGGATCTTCAGGTCGGCTATAGTCCACTGGAATACGTGAACCACTAGGCACCTGAATATGTGTAGGAGCTTCACGATCCAATTGCTGTCGCTGTTCCCAGCTCAGTCCGCCGAGCAGCACATCCTGCATCGACAATCTCTTGAGATCCGCAGCAGATCGCATACCTGTCAGAAAAGGGCTGAGATGTTCTGCCAGTTCTTCGGTCAGATGATCTTCGATGAGATCAGGCCATTCTGGCAAATGATGATGCAAAAAGCGCATCCTGTCCGCCAGCTGTCGCGATGATTTTGTCCAGGGCAGGCAATCCAGCCCTTCGATACGTATTCCTGAGAGTAATGCTTGGAGCACCTGATCTTCGGGTGGCTGTGCAATGCTACTTTCTTTCAATGTTATGGCTCCAATTTGCAGCCTTTTATGTGCCCGCACACTGCGCGTGTTTCGGTCCCAGGCCACTTGCACTTCTTCATGAAGCAGGTGTGGCCCCAGCTCCAGCAATCTCTTCTCCTGCACCGGCGCAGCCAGCAGGATGCACGCATCCGCGCCCTGGTCGTCGGCTTCGGCTGCGACCAGATAGGCTGAACGGCTCAGCGATTCTGTCGCTGCGAGCCGCACCCCACGGCCGCTGCTCAGCAAATAGCGGCCGTCCTCCCGGCGCTGCCCGATCCGGTCCGGATAAGCGAAGGACAGCAGGCATCCGCAGCTGTCCTCATCCGGCCGTACCGAATCGGCCGCCGGGCCGAGCGCCGAGCGCAGCTGGCGGCTCTCCAGGAGCATGCGCCGCACGGCAGCGACGTCTGCGACAGACGCTGCCGCTTGCGGCATACCGCTGCTGTCCGCAGTCAGCAGCGCTTCCACGCGCGGGCGCAGATCGGTGCCCGCGCCTGCACTGCCACTGCTGCGGAGGCCCGCAGGCTCCTGCAGCAGTGCCGCCAGCATGCTGGCGTAGCTGGCCAGCCCAAGCTCCGCCGCGCGGAGCAGCATGCTGGCCAGTCGCGGATGCACGCCAAGCGTGTTCATCCGCCGCCCGAAGGGCGTGATGCGGCCTGCTTCGTCCAGGCCGCCCAGCTGGCGCAGCAGCGCCTGTGCCTGGCCGTAGGCTGCGGCAGGCGGGGTGTCCAGCCACTGCAGCTCTGCAGGGGACTGGACACCCCAGGCGGCAAGCTCCAGCGCCAGCGGCGCAAGGTCCGCGGAGGCAATCTCCGGCTTTGCTGCCTCAGGCAGTGCGCCATGGGCCTCTTCGCTCCATAGCCGGTAACACACGCCCGGTGCAATCCGCCCTGCGCGCCCTCGCCGCTGATCGGCTGACGCCTTGGATACCGGCAGGGTAACGAGCCGACTCATGCCGGTCCGCGGCGAAAATACAGACGCACGGCTCAGCCCTGCGTCCACCACGACTTTGACTCCAGCCAAGGTAAGACTGGATTCGGCAATCGACGTGGACAGCACAACCTTCCGTTTACCTTCATCTGCGGGTCGCACAGCTTCATCCTGCCGTTCTACAGGCATGCTGCCATATAGAGCATGTACCTCAACATAAGCAGGAATCATACGGTTGGACAGCTCTCGCTCTGTGCGATGGATTTCTTTTGCACCCGGTAGGAAAACCAGCACATCCCCTTCCTGTTCTGCCAATGCCTTAACGACGGCCTCAGCCGTAAAAGTTTCGACCTGCTCGGATGCCGGTTTGGATACATATCGGGTATCCACCGGAAATGTTCGTCCAGGACAGTCAATCCATTGGGTCCCCTCACCAAGCAGCGTACAGACAGGAGCGGGGTCCAGTGTGGCCGACATCACCAGCAGTTTCAGATCTGGACGCAGCATGGCCCGGGATTCAAGCGCAAGCGCTAAACCAAGGTCACCATGTAGATGCCGCTCATGAAATTCATCAAAGATAATCATCGCCGTGTCTTCCAGGCCCTGGTCCTGTTGAAGCATCCGGGTCAATACACCCTCCGTCACCACTTCTATGCGAGTGGACTGACTTACACGCGTATCCATCCGCACCCGATGCCCTACGGTCTGTCCTGCTTTTTCACCTAGTGAAGCTGCCATTCGTGCAGCTGCCGAGCGAGCGGCGAGCCTGCGGGGCTCCAGCATAATGATTTTCCGTCCAGCAACCCATGGCTCCTCCAGCAGTGCGAGCGGGACTACGGTCGTTTTACCCGCACCTGGTTCCGCAATTAACACACCCGTATCCTTTTCCTGAAATAACTGCCTTAGCTCAGGAATAATCTGTTGTATCGGTAAATCCGTCTTCATCTCATCTCTCCTAATTAATGTTCCACGTGTCTATTCGAATGTTAGCATTATAACAAAAAAAGCCGTTCCAGAGGAACGACTTCATAGATACATCCATTTTCAACATTTTACATCCTTCCATTTAACTTGCCACGACGCTGATTGAAAGTCGCTCTAAGGATGGATACAAAATGCTCATTTAGCTCAGCAGAGATTCTGCACCGTCAATGACAATTTCCGCACCTGTAATGTGTCTGGACTCCGCAGAAGCCAGGAAAGCTACCAGATCAGCGACATGCTCTGGCTGACCCGGTCCGTCCGCAAGCGGTTGCTGGCCTTCCGGAAACTCCATCGGAATGACGATTTGATGCAACTCATCCGTTTTGACCGTACTTTGGTCAATATTTGTGGCAATCGCTCCAGGACAGATGACATTGACACGAATCTTGAACTTCGCCAATTCCAGCGCAGCCATCTTCGCAAAAGCAACCTGCCCCGCCTTAGATGTACTGTACGCCGACATGCCGAAGCTGGAGAAGCGCTGATTACCGTTAATGGAGCTCGTGATAATGATACTACCGCCACCACGTTTCTTCATATGAGGCAGTGCATACTTGACCGTAAAAAAAGTCCCGTTCAGATTGGTCGTAATAATCTGCTGCCAATCCTCAACCTGAATTTCCTCAATCGGTGCCGATACACCATTAATACCTGCGTTGGCAAAAACGATATCCAGACCGCCGAACAATTCAATGGTCTCCAGAACTGCTTTTTCCACCCGGGCAGGATCGGAAATATCTACATCGAATGCTCTTGCCGCACCTGCACGCAGCTTATTAATTTCGGCTTCCGTCTCCGAAATCCGATCATTAACCAGATCGAGCAGTGCAACATGTGCTCCCTCACTCGCCAGTTTGAGTGCTGCGGCTTTGCCAATCCCCGAACCAGCACCTGTAATAATGGCGACTTTGCCTTCGAATCTTGGTTTGCCGTTATGTTGTGTCATTATCCATTCCACTCCTTCTCGCTCAGTAATTATGTAAGAATGTACGTTCATGCAATATCTGTAAGTAGATTCTTCACAAGATTACCCAAAAAGAGTGTCTTTTAAATCAATACGGATAAGTTTTTTCGCAGTTGAGGCTCACCATTTTTAGTAGCATGATCAGATCATCCCGTAATGCTTCACCCGACCTTACCATTCCAGCTCAATGAAAGCGGCATCATCTTCAAGCCCACCGGTATGTCTGGCATCCAGCAGTACCTGGATGTGCTCATCTGGTATATAAGCCTGAATCGCATCCAGGTCATTCAGGCCATCCGTGTACAGTTGAAGACGAACTACTTCATTGGCAGACAGTTTAGCCTCATAGATATGCGGTTGGCCACCAACCGGACCCTCCAGTGTAGACCAACGTTCATTCGTACGGCAGTTCACCTGAAATGCTGCCGATTGTTCTTGACCGTTACGCCAGAGACGGATGCGGGAGTCCCCTTGCCAGGCTAGCCAAACTTTGCTTTTTCGATTGCCCGCCGAGAGCTCGATGCGTCCACACACATACATGGCCTGACTTCCCTTGCTCCGCTTCTCCATCAGCACTTCCCGCAGCAGTACAGGTGAATTTTCCAAAGGCTGCAACTTCTCCAGCTGTTCGGATGCCGGACCGGTCAAATCATGAAGCAGACGCTCCATAGTATCCAAAGAAGGATGCTGTGTCGTTTCCAGCCATTCCAACAAGGCGTTCCCCAGAAAGCGTGCAGCAAAATCACCAAGGTAACTCATGCCTACCCCATCACATAATACGAAAGTACATACATTACCATTCATGCGAACAGCAGCAAAATCCTGTCCGGTGTCTCCTTGATTAACAGTCTCCGCCGCTCTTCCATAACCGTACCTGCACTTGAAAGTACCTTGATATCGGGTCAACGGCTGTTCCCTGGTCTGGACACTCACATAGCGAAAGTTGCCCTGATAATGGTCCGCACGGCTTCCCTTATCTCCAGCAGACAATGTTGCCAAACGCATCGCTCTCATGATTTCCCCTCCTATCTCACAGGCGTAGCAGCGGACATCTGAAACCCGATGGATACCAGTTCTGCACAAGTACCAGGAAGCATCATCAATGCACCAGGTGAAAGCAAATAATCCGCCTCAACCAGCATTTCACGATAACTTTCCGGCAGAACCGAGGACATATTGCGCAGCTTTTCCCCATGTTCATCCTGGAGGACTGTCTCCTGGGATATTCCCTTCCATCTTCGCGGCTCCGGAATGGGGCCCTCCAGCAGATGATCGGATATAAAAATATTCTCGACGAGTACATTGCCATCAGGCACGCTCATACCCATGATTCTTTTGGCAATGGGCTCCGGATCTTCGCCTGTAGCTACCCCATCGGTCATATGACATACAAGCGGTGCAGGACAATCCTGCATATTTGGAATTTCAGCCTGCAGAATTTTCTCGGCCTGCAAGAAAGCTTTCGCTGAATCCGAGAATCTTTTCGGTGTTAAGTCGGGTAAGGAACCTACAGCAGCGATCTCGTCAATTCCTTTTATCCCGTTCAACAGATCGTACACATCGTCGCTGTATGCCAGAATCGCGATCCTGTAACGGGGTGTCAGTCGGTTGCCCTTGGTCGAACGAAACACCATTTGGCGAATAGCCAAAGATAAGGCATCATAGACGACATCAATCCGCCGACGGTTGTCCAGAACCATGTTCATGGAGGCGCTAATATCAATTAGATAGATAATCAGTGCGGGTGTGCGCTGGGATGCTTGAATAGTATAGTTCATCTGGGATGTGTCACCTCCGTCGTTGACGTTATTTTACAAGTTGGGTAATGTATAATCCGTATTGCTTAGGAATTTATTGATTGCATTCATTCGTGCTGCCACTTTACCTACACCTTTGAAATAGGTAGCATCGGTATTGTACAGATTTTTAAAATCACGCGCGTAGGATTCGGCATTCTCAATTTTTCTGCCTTTTTGCGCATTATACGCTTTATTGTAATGGGCAATCAGTGTGACGACATTCTGGGCACGTTTTTTCTTGAGCGCAGCTTTCTGAGCCGCCTCCTGTTTGCGCTGAGCCTCGGCTGCTGCCTTACGCTCCGCTTCCTGCTTCGCAATTTTGGCGTCATTTTCTTTTTTCCAGACTAGATAAGCCTCATATTTCGCCTGTTTGTCGTACTTTTCCTGTTCAGCCTTCTTGGCTGCTTCAAGCTTCTGTTGTTTCTGCTTGGCCAGATAAGCCTCATATTTCGCTTGCTTATCATACTTGGCCTGAAGTGCTTTACGCTCTTCTTCTTTCTTCTTGGCCTCTGCCTTCTTTTTCTCCGCTTCAGCCAGCTTTTTCTTTTCCTCTGCATCCAGTTTCGCCGCATCTGCCGCTTTTTGTTTCTTTTCTTCTTCCTGCTGCTTCAGAGCAGTCAGCCTCGCAGCTTCGGCCTCTTCCGCAACCTTTTGTTCGGCCTGCTTGGCAGCCGCCGCCTGCTCCTTCTGTTTAACCTCAGCCTGATCGGCCAATATTTTAACCGTTGGTACGGTTCCAGCTAGCAGAACAATCAGCACCGCCGAAGAAATCATAAACTTTTTGGATCGGTAAAAAGGTATCTTGGCTGGCTGAGCTGCATCATCATGCTTGGGATTTAGCTTCGCGTCCAGCTCTTGAATCGCAGCCTCAACTTCCACCTGCATCGCACTGTTATCCGGAATGAAATGATGTAGTGAACGATACACTTCGAGCGCCGCAGCCGGTTTGCCTTCATCCTCCAATGCTCTCGCCTGAAGGAAGAGACGATTGACTACCGCTTCCTGACCAGGTGAAGGTTCCGTGGCGGGCACGTTCTGATCCATAATTCCCTGTTTATCCGATATACCGTTTCCTGCTCCTGTCCCTTTAATCGGGTTCGTCTCGACTGCATTTGTCTGGTCTGAAACCTTAACTTCAGATTCTTCAACAGATGCTGCGCTTGCCAGATGGATATCCACAGCAGCCAGCGCCACAAACCATTCGCCAAACGTAGGGCAGCTGCTGAGATCATGACTCTCCCAGGCACGAATAAACAGATCTGACACCTTGGAGCCCCAGCGCTTCTGGAGCGATTCTCTCATGGCATAATAACGTTCATTTACCGTCTGCATTTCGTGCTGGTCAAAATAACTTTCTCCCCATGCTTTTTCCACAATCGCTGCATCAGACCAACTTAACATCTCAGCAATGATAACTGCTCCGGCAAAACGATCGGCATACGCACTCCACAAACCGCTGTTCACTGTCCGATGGGCCGCATAGCCCGGTGAGCCGGCAAGCAAAGCATCCGGACGATCCATTCTGGAACCGTACATCTGTTCAACGTCTACCAGTTCTACTGCTGAAACCCCTCGCAGGTTCTCCACTTCGGAAAAAAACGGAATCATCACATTGGGTGCGGACAAATCACAATGAGCCAGCCCACGCTGTTCCATGGCTGAACCGGTCCCGGCCAGAGCTCTCGCCAGCTTCAGACTTTCCTCTGCTGTCAGCTGCTTCTGATCGCTGATTACATCGAACCAGGTCAGACCATGCACCCACGGCATCAATACCGCATACAACAGATCAGGATGTTCTCCAATGAGCGCTCCGTTTCTTTCCGGAGTGAGCACATCACGCTTGCATACCTGCAAACCTGGCAGTTCACTATAAGACTCCATATGCTCAGACTGATACACCATAGCCGGGATACGGAATTTAGGAAAAAATACTTTTAGTGCTTTAGCCCCACTTATGGAACCGTTACGGGGTAACAACTGATAGACGATACCCTGCCTTCCAGCTTGGGCGTAAGCCAGGCCAGGTGCAGCCGGATGCTGCCCAATGATATAGGCAATGTCGTTAATCACCACTTCATCCCCGGGATTTGGTTGAAAAGACATGCTCATCCCTCTCTCTGTCATTCTGTCATAGTGCAACAAAAACCGGGTGTTGTGAAAACGCCCGGTTTTTGCTGTAGTTGTAAATCTTCAGCTTGCTTCCTGCATATGATTCTGGGCGAATTCGGATATGGAACCTGCCCGAACTATGTATCGCAGATTAGCGAGCTTGGTCAGCCGTACGGAATTTGTTGGCAATAGCCGTCAGTTCCGCGCTGATGCTATTCAGCGTCTGAACGAAAGATTGCATTTGTTTGCTAGCTTCCTGGAATTCCTGGAAGAAGCGTTGCTTCGTCATACCTTCCCATTGTCCTTCCATGCTTGTGATGGATTGAGTCAATGTAGAAACGATTTGCTGACTTTGCTCACCGCTTTGTTTAAATTGGTTGGAAACCTGATCAAGCTGTTCTGGGGTAACTAAAATACGTCCTGCCATTTGTAAATTCCTCCTTGGTTTGTGCAATTAAATTCGCTTGTTCAAATTGTACTATACAAGGATCGATCGGACAAAAGCCGAAGGACCTAATCCTATTTACCCCATTTTTGGCATTCGAAACTTCCCCTAACAGCCTATTTATAAAAAAATTCACTTTCTGCTGTCTTGCTTATTCAACCTTGTCCTCCGTGAGCTCAGGAAACCACAGGTTCGGTTCCTCTTCTCCCACGAAAGGAGGGATCTGTGAATCTCCACGCCACAGGTTCAGGCTGCATAGCCTGAATCAGGGTCGCCGGTGAGCCATCAGGCGGTGCGGCATCCTGTACACGGTACACTGCCGCTACCGCGGAAAATGGATCGGATACAACAGCAGCAGTTGCCGAATGCGCAGGCATAATCTCCCCTGCACGCTCCGTCTGAAGAACATTCAACATATTGACCGCATTGCCATAGGCTGTGTTCACATGACTCAACACTGTACGATACTCCATGTCCACCTGCTGGAATAACAAGGCCTTGCGTCCCAGCTGTACGCTCAAGTCCATAAAACGACGTACTGCCGCTTCGCAGAGTCGCTTACTGTGATTCCATTCATTCATGATCGCGGCGCGGGCTTCAAGATCCCACTCCAACGAATGAATGGCCTGATCCAATACTGTCATCTTTTGTTGTATTTGCTCCGCCGCATACTGAATCTGCCTGCTCAGTGCCCGAAGCACATCCGGTTCCACACGAATGCGCATTTACCATCACCTTTCCTCTTCCCCTGCAGGCTGTTTAAGCCAGTCCAGCAGCATCTCGTGAAACTGTTCTCTCGTCGTCAGTGCTGCAACAAGCCAATCATCCGAGGCCGCAGTACTCATGCGAAACAGCCAGTTGGATACCGTACTTGCAGCAAAAGCCGCAGACTGTGATTTCCATCCTTCTCCGTTCCATACAAGCAACCGCAGTTCTCCTTCTGATTCCTTGTTCACCAGACAGCGCGCAAGCGCAAGTGACCCCTCGGGATCGCTCGTCTCTTGTACCAACTCATCAGCCACTGCCTGTAATTCTTTGTTCTTCAGATCATTCATCACATCATAGAATTTTTTCTTGGAGCACATCAGAGCCGGCTTTTCCGCCGGAGAATGACCACTCCAATTCATCCGTTGAATCAGAAAATCAATCGCTTCACGAACATTCCCCAAATCACTCAGCCGGAACGAATCCGGTTCGTCTGCAACACGAGATACTTCAACGACCCGTTCATCCGTGCAGTGCACATAACTTTCATACGACTTGCCGCTGTGCGTGTAGCGAATCCAGCAAGCCCTGTCGGACAGTCCCGCAATGGCTACCCTGGAGAAAACGGTCGGTGTCATGATCAGCTCATTGCTGTCCTGATCCTGAATCAGATATCCTTTGTCAAGCAGGGATGTTTTCACACGTTCCCACTCCAAAGCAATGTCTTCCGCCATATATCCGCGGAACGGATCTTCCACGCCAAGCAATCGGTCTGAACCGAGAATCCCGGCCAGGAAAAAAAGCTCTTTTATTTGCAAAGTGACTACCTTTTGCTTGGAATCATGAACCGTCAACATTATGAGCCACCTCCCCTCAAACTACAACATGCCATCGGTCACGAATTTCAGAAATCCAATCAGTCATTTTCCAGGTGCCATCACATGGAATTGCACCTTTAACCCTGGAATATTTACGTTTAACATAATAACCTTGACCCGGAGGCAGTACCTTCAGCCCATTTGAACTCCCACCGGATTCCGAATAAGGAATACGGAAGAACGAGAGATCATTAGGGTCTAAAGTCCCGAACAACAATCCGCTCTGGGAAGCCTTCACATCGTTCACCCAGTCAGAACCAAAGGTTGGAAAGTCTGCCGGAACTCCTGACAGAATCACATGTATACCTCGATCTCGTCCTTGACGAACGATCGCTCCCAATTGATCCTTCACGTTAAAATCATTTAATTGCTTGGATAACGTATCCGCATCGTCAATAACAAGAACGATCTCCGGTCCACCGGTTAACTCGCCTCTTTTTAGAACTTCATCGTACAACTGTTGGATCACAGGTGCAAGCTGTTCTTCACGGGATACATGTCCGCGGACATGGGGCAAACTGCTGATTTCCCCCAGTCCTCCGGAACCATACCGCATATCTACCGTGTATATTTGCACGTCTTCAGGAGACGCATGATAGGCAAGTGATAACATCCAGGTCAGCAAAAATGTCGTTTTGCCACCTTCCATCGGACTCGCAACCATGAAATGTGGCCCTTCACGCAAATTCAGCTGGAAGGGTTCAAGATCATCAGTCAGCAAACCTACGGGTACTGTTAAGGATGATACGTCTCCGACTTGCCCGAAGGTTCCTGTACGGATAAGCACATCTTTGAGCTTAACCTCTTCCGGGAGCGGCGCAATCTGCGGCGCTTCTTCTCCGTTCCAGCTTTCTCTGATCTCTGCAATCATGCGGCGCAGAGCGGAAGAACGCTTGCCTTCATCTGCTCCGGATGACGGCAAAGCCGCCTGGAACATCAATGGAGGAACCTGTCCTTTGACTAGTCCTCTTCCAGGTGGAAGCTGGCTAGGTGCCTTGGACGGCCGACCCACTGCGTAATAATAGTCGCTTGGATCAGATAATTCAAACGAAACCGCATTAGGAATATTACTTCTGAATTTTTCAAATACATCCGTAACACGGTTGGCCGTGAGAATAAATGTGATTCCCAAACTGCCGCCTTCACGAAGAATCGTTTCCAGAAGTTCATTCTCCTCGGGATACGCATTTCGGAAAGAAAGATAACCATCGATAACAACTACAATCTGCGGCACGGCTGCATGAGCTGTACGACGATAAGCTGATATTGTCTTAACCCCAGCTTCCGAGATCATGTCCTTGCGTTGTGCACACAGTTTCAGGATGTATCGGAATAACCGCTTGATCCGATCTTCCTCTTCAGACATCATTACCGCACCGATCTGAGGCAAACCTGCGAAATCCTTCATCATCCGCCCCATATCAATAATATAGCCATGCCAAGGTTCAGTCCGTTTAGAACGGGCCAGTGACATCAACAAGGTTTGCACAAACGTCGTTTTCCCCAGACCTGGCATACCGTATACAACCAGATGTCCCTGATCCACCGGAAGTGCGAGCGGCTGCTGTCGTTGATTAGGCAGATCATCCAGCAGGCCAACTATAGGTTTCAGGCCAGCGGCACCGCCGTCAAGCAATACTTCACGATTCTCTTCTTCCTGCCAGTCATTGAGGCTTTCCCATTCCAGTGTCTCAGGCAAGGGTGGCAACCAGGGCCCAGGTAATCGGGTGATCCCCGCCTCTGCTGCCGCTTCTGCCACATAATCAATAAATACCTGAAGCTGCTTGGGCGCATCCTCCCCTTTGAGCACAGCCCTGCGCTCTCCAGTCAATAGTGGTTCCCGTTTCCCATTCAAACGAACTTCCATAACAGGCAGTACCGTCGTTGTATCTTCCTGCTGATTATACGGCGCACCGCTCCAGGCGAATTGCATTTCCTCAAATACTTCATCACTGCCTACCTGGAAATATCCACGACCAGGCTTGGTGATCCAGGCCGCATTCGGAATTTTGATCATATCCCGACTGTCCCCTTCGCTTTGAACGCGAAGACAGATACGGAAACGCGAATTGCTCCAGATTTTATCATCGACCACACCTGCAGGCTTCTGAGTTGCCAATATAAGATGTACACCCAGTGTCCGACCGATGGCCGCTATGCTGATTAATTCATCCATGAACTCCGGCTGATCCCGCTTCAATTGCGCAAACTCATCAATGATGATAACTAAGTGCGGCAACGGCTGTTCATGTCTGGAACGCAGAATTTTGTAATACTCATCAATGTGCTGGAGATTTCCTGCATCATTTAATATTTTTTGCCTTCTGACCAGTTCGGCCCGCAGTGAGATATTGGCTCGTTCAATCAAATTCCCATCCAGATTGGTGATCGTGCCGACGACGTGAGGCAAGCCCACAAATGTATTCGACATGCCTCCGCCCTTATAGTCAATTAACATAAAAGCCAGATCATGTGGATGGAACTCGGCAGCCAGAGAAGCCACAATTGACTGGATGACTTCACTTTTGCCCGAACCCGTTGTCCCTGCGATCAGACCATGTGGGCCGTGCCCCTGACGTTCGATTTTATCATGTAAGTTAATCGCAATTTTCTTGCCGCCAGCTCGCACGCCCATAGGTACGGGAAGTGTGTCCGGATATCGTGTCTGGCTCCAGCGTGTGACCACATCCAGATCCTCTACTCGTGATGTGCTTAACATGTCGAACAACGGAAGCACCTGAGGTATATCCGAAGCGGATGAACGTTTCAGACGAATCGGTGACATATAACGCGAGAGCGCCTCTGCGGACTCTCTGGAAATCACATCTGGCGTGTATGTTTGCCTGATCACGTCAGCATCCTCGGTTTTTTTGATATAAAGCCCCTTGCCTTTGGAAGCCTCCATAATTAACTGACAATGCATGGGTAGCGATTCCTTACGGTTTGCCAATATGATGGTACATACATCGATCTCCTGAGCTGATTCCAGCAGCAGGGGAAGCAACGGCTCTTCTTCTATTAATTGCGTATCCGAGAGAACCACCACATAACAAGGAGTTTGCACGGTTTTCTTGTAGCGATCTTCCTTATTATTGCGCCGTCGGTTCAACACGGAAAACAAGCTGTCCGCCAATTGATGCGCACCGCTGTGCCTGTCGGCCATATAGCGTTGTCCCTGATCTTCATCCCAAATGTGGGGCAACCAGCGCAGCCAATCCCATTCCTTGGATTCCTTTTCTTCATAAAAGGCAGCAATCTTTAATTCATCCGGTGAATGACGGACGGTCAGTTGTGAAATAATTACGCGCAATGAAGCGAGTACTTCCTCACGATTGCCGACCAACCCCATCACTTTCGACTGAAATAAGGGCAGTGTAATCGATGCTTCGGGCACCGTCTCGAACTCAGCTGCCAATTCATGAGCCGCTTCAATTAACTCATCCTTTTCATAACCGTCCACACGAGGAACCTGAAGTTTGATTCGAAACGGAATTTCGCCTGTGCCGATTCGCACCTGCAAGAAGTCATCATCTTCCGGGGAACGTTCCCATAACGAACTGTTGCGATTCTTCACCAACTGAAGACATACATTGGGATCCCCATGAATTTCATACAGACTCTTCACTTGCTCCGCTTGAGCTTCCTTCAGCTCTTCACGATGTTTCTCCAGTTGTGCACGATACATGGTAGTACGCTCTTCCAACTTTTTGCGATAGGACTTCTTGTTGCTCAGATATACAAAAAACGGAATCGTGTATGAAGTAAGCATCATCATAACCGTCATCATCTGAAACATCATATAATTGCTATTGTTCATTTTGCCGCTCATATTGATATATACGTAGAAACCGATGCTGACCATCGTCATCATGATCGGTACAATAATAGAAATCATTGAAAATGTAGGTTTGTTTGGTTCTGCAGGAGGCCTTAGAATTTCCAGCCTTTCTTCCTTGAGAACCGGTGTCATTCTTGGAGAACGCTGATATAACACATTCACGAAGAGAAGACCTCCTTATATTTCATTGCCGTAAACAATATATACGTTCAGATTGTTCATTCGTTGCTGTCCTGCTGAAACAATGAACGTCTTCCATACACCGGCGCTTCTTCAGAAGTGGTGGAAAACGCCCGCTGGACCCGTACACAACTTCCTTGACGCAGCCCTGTTTCCATTAACTGTTGTGTGTTCTGTGGCGAGAACCACAACCCTTCCGGAAATTTGGCTTCAAGGATGTACTGAATGCCCTCTCCCGGTGCCTGACCGAAAATACGGACCCCCAGCAATGTCTTCAGATGTTCAATAGTACATTCATCCGGGACCTCGATGTCGAACCACTCGCCTTCCTCCCGGCCGGAATACACGGTAAGAATCAAAATAATCCCTCCCATGGTCTCATATGTAAATTGTCCTAGTGTCAAATTAAATCAAAATAATGCAGATGAAACGCTATTCCATCCCTATTTTCTTACATAAACACCCTGTTTGCAATGTGCAACCTGTAATTTTGTTACATATGACCCACGTATATATTAAAATATCGTCCATTCGACTCAGAACTTTCGAGGCAGTAGTCACGTTAATTATTGCAAGGATGCGAAACTATGCGTGTTTCTTCCATATAAATGGGAGCTACGAATTGATTTTTCGGGACTTTTTAATGCTTCGCCCACAATTGAATTGTGAACACTTTTCAAACATTGCTCACCTTTATGTTTTCATAAGCTGATTTTAAGGTAATTTTAAGCATTGGAATTTAATATAACCAGTAAGAAATAACTCTCGTGAGGTGATTTCTAGTGAGAACACTAATAACTTTTCAAAACAAATCAATCCCTGTATATTTCAATCAAGAAAACAAACAACCTGTACAAAAGACACTACGATTGCTTAGCAGTGCACTTGAGAACAAGATTAGCAATGGTAAACGTGCTTTACAGAAATGTCTGCAATCTTTGATTAGTATTGAGATTGTCGGTGGTGAAGCCATTCTTCACAGCCGTAGCGAAAATGACTCCCTCGCCTTATCGCTTTATTAAGATGAGTCAGTTGTTTAATTCAACATGGAAACTGCGAATTCATTCATTCGCGAACATAAGGAAAAGGAAGCTTGCCGCTAAGGACAAGCTTCCTTTTTTGTGTACCACATCTCTTTTATCTATTTCTAATGCAATCGGCTGACGACATAAGCATTTTCATGTTCTTCTTCCATCTCGGCCTTTTGGATTCGAATGACAAACAACCGAACCAGATTATCACGCGTATTTTCTTCCTGACAAGTATTCAGCTTTCTCAGAATGAAACGGTCAATGGACATGAAGTTCAGGCCCCTTTACCTATTGGATTTACGGATCTGTTCTGCCCGTGTATCCATAAATAACCAGATTACAGGTATACCAAACAGCTTATTCACACCATTTCCTCGCCTGTTTTTCAAACGTGTAAAAACATGCAAAAGGCCGCCTCATCAAGTGTGTGGCGGACTCTGCGCAATCTTTGTCACTCTTTCTCGAACCCTAGCTGATTATAAAACAGAACGTTTTCTAATCCATGTTCACTGTCGAATTATTGAACTCCGGGATATTCCCGATATTGATGCTGAATGCTGATCCAGCGAGTCCGTGTGAACTTTTCAATCGCCCAATCGCCACCGAAACGACCAATACCCGATGATTTCTCACCACCAAACATCACATGCGCCTCATCGTTCACGGATTGATCATTTACATGCACCATGCCCGATTCAATCTGCTGGGCAACTTGATACCCTCTCTCCAGATTTCCGGTGAATACGGAGCCGCTCAATCCATAAGGCGTATCATTCGCCAAACGCACGGCCTCCTGCTCATCCTTCGCTTTCATTAATACCGCGACAGGTCCAAACAGTTCCTGTTGCACAATATGCTGCTCCGGTTTCACATCTGCGAGTATGGTCGGCTCCAGCATACTGCCTTTGCTAGTACCGCCCAGCAGCAATCTTGCTCCTTCTGCCTTGGCTCCCTTAATCAAGTCCAGCAGGCGCTCCACTTCCTTCTCACGAATGAGCGGACCTACCAGCGTTTGGGAATCCGAAGGATCACCTGCCTGAATTTTTTTCGTTTTGGCGACAAAGGATTCCACAAACTTATCGTAAATATCAGCATGCACAATAATACGATTAAGTGCCATACAGATTTGCCCCTGATGCAGGAATTTACCGAACACCGCAGACTCTGCAGCACGTTCGATATCCGCATCTTCCAGGACAACCATCGCATTGTTCCCACCAAGTTCAAGCGCAGTTTCTTTCAAATGCTCACCTGCGAGTTTACCGATGCCCTGCCCCACCTCTGTGGAGCCAGTAAAGGAAATGACTTTGGGTACCGGATGCGCTACAAAATAATCCCCAATCTCACTCCCGCTTCCAGCAACCACATTCAGTACACCTTCAGGCAATCCAGCCTGCTCAAAAAGATCAGCAATAAGCCAACCAGCCGTAATCGGCGTATCGGACGCAGGCTTAATAACGACTCCATTACCCAGAGCAATAGCCGGAGCTACGGAACGCAGACACAGGTGCAAAGGAAAATTCCAAGGGCCGATCACGCCGATAACTCCCTTGGGCTCACGCAAAACTCGATTCTCTTTCCCAGGTGTATTTGAGGGCAGAATCTCCCCCTTCATCCGATAAGGGAACGAAGCTGCTTCATCCACAATCCGTTTCGCAGAAGCAAACTCCGCCTCCGCCTTGATGCGTGTGCTCCCGGACTCCGTAATAAGCAGTTTTACAATTTCCTCTTTGCGCTCTACCATTAGAGCCGAAACTTTGCGGAGTACACCTTCTTTTACCGCCGGCAGGGATTTCTTCCATTCCATCAAACTCTTTTGAGCCGCCTCATATGCCTGATCTATATCTTCCTTGTTCGAGGATCGCCAGGTTGCGATGACCTCTCCCGTATACGGATTTTTATTTTCCACTGTTTTCTCGCCGGAGCCTTCTACCCATTCGCCATTAATAAATTGTTTCGTCCATGTTGTATGTTCTGTCTCCATTAAAGTCATCTGAATAACGCCTCCCAATCAAGATTGAATATCTCACCTCAAAACGGTGTAGTAGTTCATTAACCTTGTTAAGGATTGCGCAAACGTGAAGAACAGATGAAATCCTTGCATCCTCAGAAGGGAAGATGCTTCTCAAAGCCTAATAGATTAATCTAAATTTGCATTTATTCAACTACTGGGAACCGTTCTCTCCAAATAGAGTCAAGTCCTCCCAACCATAAGCAACCTCTAACAGATCTTGACCCCCAATTCGGATTTGCTGTGTTTGGACAGGGATTCCGCCCATTTTTTCATAGAAACGACAGGCTGAATTTTGCTCCAGTGCCCAGATCAACAAGTTTCTCATGTCCAGGGAATGGAGATAACGAACGACGTGTTTCGCCAGCTGCTGGCCGATACCCGTTTGTTGTACTTCTTTCAGTAAATAAATAGCATACAACTCAGCATCGTAAGGCAATTTGCCTTCACGTTCCTTTCCACCGCAGGCGAATCCGACAATTTTCCCATCTTCCTGCTCAGCCACCACCAGAATCTGATCCTTTTCGCCAGAACGGATATTTCGTTCCCATTGGGACAACCTTGATTCTGTAGTCAGATTGTCCAAAAAATCATCCGGCACGATCCCTCGATATGTTGTCTTCCAACTCTCTGTATGTACATGGGCTACGGCTTCCGCATCCCCTTCACGCGCTGGTCTGATTTGCATGTTATTACTCCCTTTCTCTCGGCCAAGCCGTGACTTTACAATCCCCTTCATCAGATAAATCCGGCCCTAGGGCCGGATCGTTACTTGTGTACCGACTGACACTTTGGAAGAAAGGTCCAGCACATCCGAGTTATACATGCGTATGCATCCATGAGAAACGGACTTGCCAATAGATGAAGGATCATTGGTTCCATGAATCCCATAATGCGGCGCCGACAACCCCATCCAAAGAACGCCAAATGGCCCTCCAGGGTTCTCTTGTTTGTTAATAATCGTAAACACGCCGTTAGGCGTCTGCGTGAGCACCTTGCCTATAGCGACAGGATAGCCCTTAACCACCTGTGAGCCATCCAAAAGATATAACATATGATCCGACAGGTCCACGATGATGCTGTAATCTGGCATGATGGCATCCCTCCTAATCTATCCTATGCAGGATATAGAGGGATGCCCACCTGGTCTCAGGCCTCTTCCCAGTCTTTTGTACTGCGGACATGTTTCGGTTTGCGTGAACTGACGGGTTTGCTTGAAGCAGTACGTCGTTTAGATGCGGCATCTTCCTTGCGCTGCTGAAATTTCAGTTCCTTTTGCATTTTCAAGTAGTTGCCCAGCCTTTTTTCATCCAACGAACCTTCCTGAATAGCCTCCTTCACGGCGCAACCGGCTTCCCGGGTATGCGTGCAATCCTGAAACCTGCATTCCGTTGCAAGCTGCTCAATTTCACCAAAGGCATGTGACAAACCATCCTGACCTTCATCCCACAGATTGAGTTCACGCATTCCCGGCGTGTCAATCAATACTGCTCCCTGCGGCAGTACAAATATTTCCCGATGAGTGGTCGTATGTCGTCCACGGCTGTCGTCCTCACGAACGGCCTGCGTAATCTGTACACTTTCGCCCATCATCCAGTTGACCAGGGTAGACTTGCCACTACCGGAAGAACCCGTCAAGGCTACCGTTGTGCCTGGAGACAGAAATTTTTCAAGTAAAGTTTTGCCCTGATCCTGAACAGCCGATATTGCCAACACTTCAATTCCAGGAGCAATACCTTCCACCAGCGAAATTTGTTCTTCCACATTCTCGCTCAGATCACTTTTGCTTAGAATGATGACAGGTCTGACTCCACCATTCCAAGCCATCATAATGTATCTTTCGAGCCGTCTCAGATTAAAATCATGATTAAGAGCGGCAACAATCAGCAATGTATCCACATTCGCCGCAATCAATTGCTCTTTGGTCACTGGTCCAGCGGCTTGTCTGGATACCCTGCTCTGACGTGGCACAATGCTGTGAATGATGGCTTCTTCTCCAGCTTGCCCTGTAACAGCCACCCAATCCCCAACGGCTGGTACAATGCCAGTCTCTTCATTATCATGACGCATCCGTCCCGATATCCGTCCCCAGCACTCTCCCTCAGCCGTAATCAGGCGAAGCAATTGCCCGTGATCCGCAATAATTCTTGCTGGTTTTCTTAATTGTTCTTCCATACCCGTCTGCTGCCACAACTCCTGCCACTTTGTAGACCAGCCGTATTTCTCCATCGTGTTATTCAAAATAAAAATTCCTCCCGATAATTGGTGTGTTATCCTTTATTGACATTGACAACAATCAACAATGAACGCTCCGGTCCGGTATCAAAAACAAATAAGCCACGATCGGCAATACACCCGCGGAAACAAGAAGTTAGCCGAATAGATGATTGTTTTTATGGCATTCATATCAGAAGCATCATTACGCCAATCCGATACTCGTTATCCAGAAACAACCCATTTTTGGCATACAAAAAGCCACGGGTACGTCACCCGTGGCTTCATCTGTGCATGTTATCCTATGTTACGTACATATGGACAATATTGCGAACAATACTGTCCAACTGCCGTAAAAAATTACATGCATTGATCCGTTCCGGAGACGCTGTTCATATTCAAATTAACGTATACTGCCATTAGATTTGTCATTTAACATCGCCTCCCTTGTAGAATTATCCATCATGTTACACAGCTTCAACCGCTTTTGTCAAGTTTAATTATTTTTCAATTATTTCACTTGATCCCATTTTGTCCACATTTCCTTCGGATTCAGTTCATAGATCCCATCTTCCCGGTACATGAACTGGTGCATGATAAACTCCCGACGAATAGTGGCAAAATCCTCATGATAGTTTTGAATGAATGCATTGATCTCTTTCTCCGTATATTTCCGTCCGAATTCCAGTTGCTCCACCAAATGACCCAGTACAATCAGCTTTTTCTTATATTGAGCCGGGATCTGACGCAATCGTCCATCCTTCGAGAAGAAATTCCGCATTACAGATGCCTTCAGCGTCTCATTCACATCACTCATATCGGCAACCTCCTCTTGTCTAAAAATAAAATCAACTGAAGCCTGCGCGTGCTCCCGGATAAAATAGGGATTGAGCGAGAAAAACACCGTATTTTTCTCTCTGCGTTCCTTGATTAGCGCTGCTTCTCTTAGCTTGGATGCATGATGTGTAACGGTTGGCTGAGACAAGTTAAGCTTCTCGGCAAGCGCTTGACCATGCAGTTCTCCCTGGGATAACAGCAGTAGCATCCGAAGTCGAGTCGGATCAGCCAGGGCTTTATGGTAAGCCACAATCTTCTCCAGTTGCATTTCGTTCAACTCACTTTCGTTAGATAATCATCTAATTTGATATTAATCTTTTCCCTTTCTTAAGTCAATTCCCCAGGATCAAGATCAATTCTTTACGTCCGTATCCTTCTTGAACTGGCATTAAACCCATATTTACGGTAGGATTATAGTGCTTGAAATAAGGAGGATTAAGAACATGGAAGATGTCATTATTATCGGCGGAGGCCCATGCGGTCTATCTGCTGCCATTGAATGCGAGCGGCTGGGACTGTCCGCTGTAATTGTTGAGAAGTACAATATCGTCCAATCTATTTATCTGTATCCAACCCATATGCAGTTTTTCAGTACAGCGGAATTGCTTGAGATCGGGAATGTTCCATTCAGCACACCGAACGACAAACCTTTTCGTTACGAGGCACTCGCCTATTATCGCAAGGTAGCCGAACATTTCGGCCTGCGTGTTCATAACTATGAAGAAGCCCAAGAAATCAAACGTAAAGACGATGGCACGTTCGAGGTACATACGGTCAATCGGCGTGGGCAGACAATCGTTCATAAAGGACGAAATGTCGTTGTTGCTACAGGTTATTTTGACCACCCTAACTATCTTGGCATCCCTGGCGAAGACAAGGATAAAGTCACTCATTATTTCCGTGAAGCTCATCCTTACACACGCACA
This sequence comes from Paenibacillus taichungensis, assembly GCF_050994985.1. NCBI lineage: Bacteria > Bacillati > Bacillota > Bacilli > Caryophanales > Paenibacillaceae > Paenibacillus > Paenibacillus taichungensis. Next base: position 3,491,950 of record NZ_CP194720.1, read on the forward strand.
CGTGTCGCCATTATTGGAGGCAGTAATTCAGCTGTCGATGCTGCCATGGAACTGGTTCGTGTCGGTGCACATATTGACATGGTTTATCGTGGGAGCGGTGTTTCGGAACATATTAAACCATGGGTTCGTCCATTGTTCGAAAGCATGGTGCAAAAAGGCAAAATCTCACTGCACCTTGGCTCACGTGTAAATGAAATTTTGGATGATTCCATTCGTTTGCTCCATTCTGATGGCTCCACAAGTGAACTCGACAATGACTTTGTGCTGGCCTTGACCGGTTTCCGTCCTGATCGCAAGCTGCTTTCTTCGGTAGGTGTGGAGATGTCTGAGGATATGGATAAACCCGTATATGACCCACAGACAATGGAGAGTAGTGTACCAGGCGTATACGTTGGTGGAGTAATCGCTTCAGGCCGCAATGCCAATGAAGTGTTTATTGAATCCGGGCGCTGGCATGGAAGATATATTGCAGAACATATTGTAGGTCGTCATCGCGGGCAGACCGAAGGGGAATGAAATCGATGGATATGACCTCACTGCTGTTGCTCGTGTTTGCCGCGCTAGGTATTATCAGCAGTAATACACCCGTAACCGTAGCCATGGTATTTCTGTTGCTGCTGCGGGTGCTGAACCTTAATCAGGCTTTTCCGTGGCTGGAAAAGTATGGACTTACAATCGGTATCATCGTCCTGACCATTGGTGTTATGGCACCACTCGCCAGCGGCAAAATCAGTTTACAGACGATTGGAGAGTCTTTTCTGCACTGGAAATCGCTGCTCGCCATTGGTGTAGGATTACTTGTCGCCCATCTGGGAGGACGAGGAGCTACTCTGATGAGTACACAGCCAACCGTCGTTGCCGGGCTGCTTATTGGTACGGTGCTTGGGGTTGCCTTGTTCAAAGGTGTACCGGTTGGTCCCCTGATTGCAGCAGGAATTTTATCCTTACTGCTCGGAAAATCATGATCAAAGTTGGGACTTGACATCCTTCTGCGGACTGGCTGTTTTTCCCACCGTTGTATGATATACTTCTATTCATGCAATTCAAGCACCAAAGTCCATAGCAGAGAAATCAATTTGATGATCCATCATACAAAAGAAAATTGATTCATCTCGCAACTATTAATGGCCGCAGGAGGATTCAGGAACCCATGTCACGTCAGTTTGTTACAGAAGCCGTGATGGTGGCAATTTACGGTCAATTACTCGCGCCGCCGGCGCCTGTTGAATATATTGTTCCTTACACCACCATCCTGGAGTTATATGAATTTCAGACCAGCCCTGACCCTTTGATGGATAATCCGGCGGATGACCAGCATGTGAAATCCAAGATTAATGAAATGATTTCTTATTTTGAAGAACCATTGAATAAGAAAAAAATAGAGCGTGCCCTGGCTGTTCCCTGGGCCAAAAGTCCGTCCATTTTGTTCGGTGACCAGGTCTCCATCGCCATTATTAATGCGGTTGATACCGCACAATATGGTGAATATTTTGATCCCATTGAGACCGAGCTGCTTCTCACTTCACAGCGCCTGGATACCCCTATACTTACCGATCAGGTCGAATTGATCGCACGTATTATTGAATCGGCATCTCCCGTGCAGGTCTTCGATATTGACGATTTTGATTTTGCGATGGATGATGAAGAACCGCTTGATCAAGTCTAGTTAGGCCAGGAACTGCTGATTCACGAGAGTGATTATCCTACTCATGGACATTGGTCCATTTAGATTGTGATTTCCACAACAAAGAAGAAGCCTTCCGGGCAGGAAAGGCTTCTTCTTTGTTCCGTTTATTCTATTTCGAAAGACCTCAGCAGCAAGCGGCTAAGATCATTCAGCCTGGGCAATGACTTGAGATCAAAAAACTTCAGCCCGGCCTCGCTATTTACTCGTGATTCTACAAGCGAATCCTGAACAATTTGTGCCCTGAACATGGCAATCACAAAATATTCTTCATCCCCACTGGCATGCAAATGTCTCAGATTCGGACCGGAATGCAAACCTTCAAGTATCATATGATTGGTGGTCCACCCCGTCTCTTCCCACAGTTCCCTGTGCGCGGTGTCCTCAATGGCTTCTCCCGGGCGCATCTGTCCCGCAGGAATACGCCAATGTCCGTGTTCAGCATGCTGGATCAGCAATAATTCACCTTGTTCATTCTCGGCCCGAACCGCCGCCTTAACAACAATATGAGAGCGATTCGCGATATACTGGGCCAAATCTCGGGCTGGCGGATTCATGTCGTATCTCCTCCTGTTCGAAAATCGGTGCGACCGGTGATGAGCCATTCTATATACGCAGAGATATTACGTTAAATCTCGGTGTAGCGATATTCGATATCCTGTCCTTCTTCAACAACATCTACATGAAGTTGATGACCTTTCAGATACCAGTAATCATGATCTTCCATAAAAAATTGGATACCCGATACCTTCGTTTGATCAGCAGGATGTCTCGGTTCCTCCACGGCGATTCCGAGGGAGAAGCCAGGATGAAGACCTCCGCCGGAGCTATAACGGGCGAAGAATCGAATGCTGTCTCCTTCGTTCAAATTCAGTTCTTCCTTATACCAGCGAGCAGCGCGGTCAGATACATGTATGGTACTCATTTGGTGTCAGCTCCTTCTCTATATATATGTTCCATCATATCGCTACAATGGCCTGATTACAAACCTCAACCACCCCAAATACGCAAAAAAAGTTCATTTACTTGTCATAATTCCATCACATTGCGCTGCATCTTCTGTTTTGGAAAAACGTTTGACAGATTGTAAAACTCGGTGTTAAGATGCAAACATACGAGATCTACATGCAATTTATTACCAAAAAAGAAAGGGTGGTTACGGTGTTTAACAATGACGATCTACATCAATTCAGCATACAACTAAATACCGGAGCACCCATGAAATCGTTATTCCGTTCATAAGACCGCATCACAGAAGCCTCTACTCAGGTTTGCTGTTTTGTACTCTCACAATCGAACTTTATCTACGGTGGTGGCTCTGCTCTCGGAGCCATGCTGCCGTATGAATGATACCCAAGACATACCGCCTGCGTGCGGTATGTCTTTTTTTGTGGGCTCAAATGGCTGAACATGAACGGAACATGCATTTCACGAACTCGAAAGGAAGGGATACCACTTGTTCTCTGTACTTAAAAATCTGGCCTGGTTTTTCCGGCTGGAACGCAAACGATACCTCATTGGTGTCACCTTGCTTATTATGGTGGGCATCATTGAACTGCTGCCACCTCGTCTTCTGGGCAATGCCATTGACGAGATTGTACGCGGTTCCATCACCGGCGCCTCACTCACACGTTACATTTTACTTATTCTAGGATCGGTCATCATTATCTATTTGACAACGTACATATGGATGCACAAACTGTTTGGTGGTGCCAATCTGGTTGAACGCTTGCTGCGATCACGCTTTATGGACCATTTGCTGCGAATGACCCCGCCCTTTTTTGAGAAAAACAGAACCGGCGATCTGATGGCGCGTGCCACAAATGATCTTCGTTCCATTGCTACCACAGCAGGCTTCGGCATGCTGACGTTAACCGACTCCACTGCTTTTCTGGCAACCGTATTATTCGCCATGGGTTTTCTGGTTAGCTGGAAACTGACCCTGGCCGCAATTCTGCCTCTGCCTTTTATCGCCATCGCCATGATGATCTATGGTAAAGCTGTCCATCAACGATACACACTGGCACAGGATGCATTCGGGGATATGAACGATCAGGTGCTTGAGTCTATTGCCGGCATTCGAGTTGTGCGTGCCTATGTTCAGGAACGTCTGGACGAGAAAAGGTTCGCTGATGTCACTGAAGATGTGTACCGCAAAAATCTGGCCGTTGCCAAGATGGATGCACTGTTCGAACCTACCATCCGGTTATGTGTCGGACTCAGTTATGTGATTGCACTTGCCTACGGTATTTATCTTGTTTTCCATAATGAAATTACCCTAGGGGATCTCGTATCGTTCAATATGTACCTGGGGATGATGATTTGGCCAATGTTTGCGATTGGCGAATTGATTAACCTGATGCAGCGTGGTAGTGCCTCACTAGATCGTGTTAACGAGACGCTATCTGTAGAACCTGCCGTGAAAGATGTTGAGCAGCCTGCTCATATTACTAATCCTGAAGAAATCGCCATGCAGGATGTTACCTTCCGTTATCCTAGTTCTACTGTAGACAATCTAAGTCATGTCAGCTTTTCACTTCGACGCGGGCAGACACTGGGGATCGTGGGACGTACAGGTAGCGGGAAATCCACCCTGCTCAAACAATTGCTTCATGAATACCCGGCCGGATCGGGTAAGTTAAGCATCTCCGGTCATCCGATTCAGGATATCGCCAAAGATGACCTGCACAGCTGGATTGGATATGTTCCACAGGAACAGGTGCTGTTCTCCAAATCAGTCCGTCAGAACATTCAATTCGGTAAGCCTGGTGCTGATGATAATGTAATTATGGAAGCGATTCGCACCGCAGCCTTTGACGGAGATCTGGGCACTTTATCCGATGGTCTGGACACACTCGTTGGTGAAAAAGGAATTGCGCTGTCCGGTGGACAGAAACAGCGTGTATCGCTGGCGCGTGCCTTTATCGCCGATCCAGACATTTTGATTTTGGATGATGCTTTATCCGCCGTCGATGCAAGAACCGAAGCTAAAATTATCGAAAATATACGCAACAAACGCTCGGGCAAAACTACGCTGATCTCGACTCACCGCCTGTCCGCTATTGAACACGCAGACCGAATCATCGTACTGGAGCACGGGAAAATAACGGAAGAAGGAACCCATCAGGAACTGCTTGCTATGAACGGCTGGTACCGTGAACAGTATGAACGGCAGCAGGTGGAGTCTAATTTGTCCACGTAGGAGGTTAACGCTTTGAAGTCTAATACAGGCAAACGGCTGCTTCAATATGCCCTAAAAGCCAAAGGCACGTTTATTGCCGCTTTAATTATGCTTACGATTGGAGTTGCCGCCGAGCTTGCCGGCCCTTTCATCGCCAAGTCCATGATCGACAATCATTTGCTTGCTATTGAGCAGCCTTTCTATGAGACTACTGCTTCTAGCGAAGCAGCGGTCTACAATGGAAAGAACTACAAACGTGAAGGCCGGTTTGAACCGGAAGAAACGAAAGGTACCGAAGTACGCGTACTGCAAGCCGGTAGAAGTTTTTATTTTGTAAATGAACCCGTTAGTGCCCCCGATGGGGATCGAACATACGCGGACGGAACACTGACGGTTACACGCGCAGGCGAAGTGACGGGTCAATATGCGGCGGTGCCTTTATCCGCTGGTGAACTCTTTGCCTTTTACAAACCGGAAATGCCAAGCATCTATCAGCTGATTGTGTATTACATGATCTTCCTTGTCATCTCAGTCATTATGGAGTTTGGTAAAACATACTGGTTACAATCATCTGCCAACAAAGTCATTCAAAGACTCCGTAACGATGTGTATGCACACATCCAGCGATTGCCCGTACATTTTTTCGACAACCTGCCCGCAGGCAAAGTGGTCTCCCGGGTCACCAACGATACCGAAGCCGTCAAGGATCTGTTCGTTGCCGTTCTGTCGAACTTTTTCTCTGGCATCATTACGATTACTGGAGTGTACGTTGCGCTCTTCCTGCTGGATTTCCGCCTCGGATTGATCTCGCTGTTCGTTGTGCCGATGCTGGTTCTGTGGATTGTGCTTTATCGTAAAATCGCAACTCGGTACAACACGATCATTCGTTCACGTCTGAGTGAAATTAATGCGATTATTAACGAGTCCATTCAGGGGATGTCCATTATCCGGGTATTCCGTCATCAGAAACAGACCAAGCAGGAATTCGAGGATCTGAATGATGATTATATGAAACACCAGAACAAAATGCTCAACCTGAACGCTTTCACCTCACACAACCTGGTTAACGTCCTGCGGAATATGGCTTTTGCCGTTGTCCTGTGGTACTTCGGCTCTAGTGTGCTGGACGGCACGAGTATCATCTCGCTTGGTGTACTGTATGCATTCGTTGACGTTCTCGGACGTTTGTTCCAGCCAATTACAGGTATGGTGAACCAACTCGCAAACCTGGACTCCTCTATGGTATCCGCCGGACGTGTATTTGAACTGATGGATGAGAAAGGTGAACCGGTAACCGATGGCTCGATGCCGAGGTACAAAGGAAATGTTGTGTTTGACGATGTATCTTTTGCCTATAAAAAAGATTATGTGCTAAACAACATCTCGTTCAAAGCCTCGCAAGGTCAAACGGTTGCCCTGGTGGGCCATACCGGTTCCGGTAAAAGCTCGATCATCAACCTGCTGTTCCGGTTCTATGATCCACAGAAGGGCAAGATCACGATTGACGGTCAGAACGTGAAGGATCTGCCTAAACAGTGGATTCGCGAACATATGGGCATTGTACTGCAAGACCCGTACCTGTTCACGGGTACCGTGGCTTCCAATGTCAGTCTCGGAGATGAACAGATTACTCGTGCACAGATTGAACAGGCGCTGCGCGATGTAGGTGCTGAGCGAATTCTCGCCCATCTACCGCAAGGATTCGACGAGCCGGTTATCGAAAAAGGAAGCACATTATCTGCCGGACAACGGCAATTGATCTCCTTTGCTCGTGCACTGGCATTCGATCCAGCCATCCTGATTCTCGATGAAGCTACGGCGAATATTGATACCGAAACGGAAGCATTAATTCAAAATGCGCTCGAAGTCCTCAAAAAGGGACGGACCACTTTCATCATCGCCCACCGTCTGTCCACCATTCGTTCAGCAGACCAGATTCTGGTCCTGCATCGCGGACGGATCGTTGAACAAGGTGCACATGATGAATTGATGGAACTTAAAGGTCGCTATTATCAGATGTATCAGCTACAGCAAGGTGCTCAAACAGCACCGGATACGAATGGAAACAACCCAATAGGCGAGGCCATTCGAACCACTTCCTCCTTTGCTGGAGGCGGCGTGTAAGTAAACCGGGAATAAATGCAGATATACTTCAACAAATAACCGATATGCCCGCGGACCTCTTGGTCTGTAGGCATATCGGTTTTATTTCGTCCATGACCCAAAATACGAAAGAAGGTTGGTTGCTCTATCTACTTTTCTGGTCCCACTTCACTTTTCTCCGCTCTTATTTATTTTTTCTTGATCTTACCTTTTCTCAATTATCTCAGATTTGATCCATATAAACTTCCTACGTGTATCACTCCTTCTGATTTCCTCTTATTGACAATGGAAACATCTCTCTGTATTATACATACCAACGGTCGGTATCTAAAATATAAGGAGGTTATTATGGCCAGAAACAAGCACCCTGAACAGACGGTACAACAGATTCTGAACGTCGCTGCGCAGTTGTTCACAGATAAAGGATTTGAAAAAACGAGTATTCAGGACATCATTGTTACCCTCGGCATGTCCAAGGGTGCTGTGTACCATCACTTTAGATCCAAAGAGGAAATACTGGACGCGGTCATGGAACAACAGTTCAACTATTCCGCTCAGATGCTGGATCAATTAGTTACAAATACAACGACCACACCAGCACGAGAGAAGTTAATTCAGATTTTGGAGTATGTCGTTTCTGATCAACAGGCCCATTCCCTGGATCACGTACTTCGAACCCAGATCAAAAATCCAGTGTTCATTGTACGAGGGATTCAACAGGCTGTGCGGATTGATGCCCCGGTGATTGCAGCGATTTTGCGTGAAGGCATTACAGATGGATCTATTCAAACCGAAGATCCCGAAGCTTGTGCAGAAGTATTCATGATGCTGGTCAATATATGGATTAATCCAACACTGTTCGGCCGCAATTCAAGCGAAACAAAGCAACGTCTTTATTTTTTACAGCGGTTGATGAACATGCTTGGTGCCGATATTGTGAGTGAATCACTAATTAAACGTATTCTAGACCAACATGCTGCGATGGATGCTTATCCTATTCTGGATGAAGACGATGACAGAAATGAGGGATAACCATTTTGAAACCTAATCATATGATTTGCAAAGAATGGTTGTCTGAAGAACCCCTTCTGGCCCTTTCTCTGGAATGGATGCAAGGCGAAGTGCATATTAGCCAGGGCACAGAAGCGGTTATCCGTGTTATTCAATGGGGCTCCGCTCGTTTTCCAAAAACTAGATATTTTGAAGCTACCGTCAGCCACGGTTTATTATATCTGATCGATGGACGAAAACAAGCTTTTCCGCTGGGCATTAACTTCCATCGCACATCGCTCCACATTATACTGCCGCCTGCGGCATTGAAAAGGCTATCGATCAACGGAGTTGGTTCCCACTTTCTTGTAGATAACGTTTCTTCCGAACAATGGGATTGTGACTGTACATCCGGCAAGCTCACCTTAACTGGCCATGCCCAGCATATCCGCCTACGATCAGTGGGCAGTCGGGTTACATCAACAGACCTCCATGCAGAACATATGCAACTGCAAGCTACTTCTTCACCTGTTCAGTTATCCGGCCAGTTCACCCATATTCAATCCAAAGTGACAGGCAGCCAACTCACCATTCACTCCTCAACGATGCTTCAATCTCTGGATAGTCGCTCCACAGGTTGTAACGTTGAAGTGCGAATCCCAGCAGATAACGAAGGATTCAAGTTAGACTTCAAGCAAGCCGGGGGCCGATTCAGAAGTGATCTCCCGCTTCAATCCAATCATAATCAACATACGTATCGTAACGGTACTTATCCATTCCAAGCAGAGGTCAGAGGTGGGAAGCTCTCCATAGGGAGCTTTTCTTAACATTCCATATAGAGGAGGTAAACATATGAGCATTGGCTGGATCGTTGGCAGCAGCTTGGCTACCGTGGTATTACTTGCGGGGATCATCAGTTTGTTCATCGGTATACGCAAAAGCAATCATCGGCGCTGGCCTTGGTGGTTCATCGGTTTCGGGGTAGCCGCACTGGTTAGTGCAGCGATTAATTATCCCGGAACTTAGAAACGCCTCATCACCATGTGCAAAAAAGACAATCGCGCAGACCAGTCACTTTCCGTGCTGCTGCGGATTGTCTATCCATCTATCCATCTATCCATTCTTTGACCGTATATCCCATATATAATATCGTTTCTCTTGCCAGAAAAGGAAATTGGCTGCGCCAGGTCTGGTAAGCCGTCGTTCGTGTTGGGGACGGAACAGCATCCATACCGAGTCCACTAGCGAGCTTCATCGCCCGTTTCATGTGCAGCGGGTCACTTACAATGGTGTAGGTGTGAAACCCCGCCTGTTTCCCAACGCTAAGCGAGTTCACCAGATTCTCCTCCGTAATTCTTGACTCTGTTTCCATTTGAATATCTGCAGGATCTACACCATGTGCAACAGCATAATCTCGTCCTACTTCGGCTTCGGCTCGTTCTCCTGCACTGCCAGAACCACCAGTAAAGAGCAGATGGCTGATCGTCCCCTGGCGATATAATAAAATGGCATGCTCAATACGTTCGCGAAATACGGGTGAAGGGTTATCCCCTTCTACGGCTGCACCGAGGATTATAGCCACATCACTTTGTCTGGATGATTCCTCATCGGTGTAGGTCCAGATGAGCGAGGCCGTAGTTAACGTCCATATAACCCCAAGCAACACGAGCAATGTAATGGATATTACAAGCCAGCGTCTGCTTTTTATTTTACGTATCCGGGACTTGCCTTCCATCACAATGATTCATCCTCTTCCAGTGCCCGGGCGTGCATGCTCTCTGCATGCATACGTTCGAGTGTCTGCAGCGCCGCCGCGGATTCAGCATCCAACCCCAGCTCTGCAATCCAGGCACCTGTGTACTGCTGAAGACTAATCTCCAGTTCCTGTGCACGGTCTTTGAAATCTTCCAGCTCCTTGATCATGCGTGATCGTCCTTCAGGACTGAATGTCTCATGAATTCGTTCCTTGAAATAGTGATGTACAATGCTATTACGCTGCTTCCATAGTTCATTCAACTGACGAGTCTCTTCCTCCGAAAAAGTAAAATGATGACGCACCTCATGAATGAGTTGCCCGAGTGAACTGCTCATCTTCCGTTCGTACAGATCTTCCAGATCTTCTTCGGAAACAACTTTGCCCTGGGACATTTTCATTAATAAAATCAGATTGACCAGTTGCTGTTCAAGCGCCTGTCCATAATATACAGCCAATCCGTAATATGCAAACAATTCCCTGGAGTGTTCGCTGTCCAGCATGTCACCCTGCTGCATGTCTGAATTTTGCATAAGCGAGCGCCCCCTTTATCTCCGTACAATACATTCCATTCTAACGTCCCTCTATGGTAACGAAACATGGACCAACATTCAAGTTAAGCGGGATAATAGCCTCTAACTCCGTATATCCCTTCTTCCCGATAACCATACATGAATGATAAGTAGAACTATGGCATAGAGTACAGCCCACACTGTCGTCAAAACCACAGCCCCCAACTCCGATTCTTCAAATAACATCATCTCACGAACCAGATAAAAGGCCGGAGGCAGAATCTTGACAACCCACTGTATGGATTCAGGCAAATGTCCGCTTAATGAACCTTGAACAAACGATAATAATATCACCACAATGAAAGGCGGCATGCTGCGGCTCAGCATGGGAATGTATGATTTTTGGAAGAACACACTGAGCCCCAGACCCAGGAGCGACAACGCCAAATGTCCGGCCCAAGCCATGATCCACTCCCCAGTACTCGGTATCCTTCCAAACATGCCCGTAACAACCGGATATAACACGGTAATTGCAGTCAGGCCGAACTGCATGATCAACGCACAAATTAATTGTGCGAAGACAACCTTGCGTTTGCTTCCTGCATGCAGAACAAGCAATTGATACTGCCCCGCAGGTTCCGTATTCATTACCGTCAAGCCCAGCCAGGCCGCACCAAAAAAGAGCAGCATGGCCGTAACGCTGTAACTGTCCGCAACCGGATTAGGTTTGTAGGAATAGATAAGCAGCATCGTAATGATATAAAAGATCACCGGCGCAACATATTTCTGTGAACGTATGTAATGTTTTAACAAATAACGAGTCAAGTAGATCATTGGAGGTCGCCTCCTGCCGTAGATATGGAGGAAAGGTTCTCAGCAACTTCCCTGCTTATAGCCTCACCTGGGTGCCGCCCCTCCATCAACCCTTCCATATTTAATCGGCTCTCTTCCGGCTGTACAGACACAATGGAACCGCCAGTTGCCAGAATCATTCCAAGAATCCGATCTGCCGAACTGCGTGACACCTTCCAATCCCACACTTCTCGACCATAGTTCTGATGAACCATGCTGCGATGGCATGTAATAATTCCTGGTTGTTCAACAAGCAGCGCATCGATAACGGATTGTTCCAGCCCTTCCATCACACTTTGAATACTTACAGTGGGTTCAGCTGCTTGCTGCAAATCTTCCTGGCTCCAGCGACGCAGCACCGTTCCCTTCTGTAACACGATGACCTGATCCGCGAGACGTTCAATTAGCAATGGCTCATGGCAAGCTGTAACAATCTGGCTTCCTTCCTGTTTCCACTGTCTGAGCAAAGCTACAATTGCTTCCTGTGCCGGAACGTCTAGACCGGACAATGGTTCATCAAGCAGCAATAACCCATCAGGTCCAGGCAGCAAAGCCTGAATCAAATTCACCTTCTGCAAAGTACCTTTGGATAACTGAGGCAGGTTCTGATCCAGCGCCGCGCCCACGAATAACAGCTCACTTAATTCGCCTATCCGTTGACGCAATACCTCAGGTCGCATGCCACGAATACGTCCCATTTCCCACAGGTACTCTCTTGATGTGAAGGGCAGGCGTGACAGTCCATCCAGTGCATACATAATCCGCCCATGCCTGGACTTGCACAGCGAGCCTGAGTCAGGCAGTAACATACCTGCCAGCACACGCAGCAATGTGCTTTTGCCTGAGCCATTCCTGCCTACCAGGACGATGCACTCCCCCTGACCTACTTCCAGATTGATATCATTCAATACCTGCACATCCCCAAGTCGTTTGCTCACCTGTTGTAGCGATATGATTCGTCCGTTTGAGCCTGCTGCTGTTTTTCCTGCTTTATCGAAGAATCTACTTGTCCTCCATCCCATAGAATCACATCCGTTCAGGAGCCTGAACGCCCAGTAAATATAGGCTGTAGGCAAGACGCTCCGCCGTACGCTCTGTTAACGCCACCCGGAAGGGTTTGACGTCAGCCGGCGCATCCGCAATCCGTTCCGCATGGTAAAAGCGGTTGAACGCTTGGGCAACATCTATCGCATACTTGGCAATGATCGAAGGCTCGTTACGATGAATTGCTTTTTCCAGATACTGCGGATAATCCGCCAGCAGTTTCAGCAATCCCCATGAAGTGTCACCGACCCTGACCGACTTGTTATCTGAGTTTGCCCCAGCATTGTTACTACTACTGCTACGAACATTCTCTAATTGATTTTCTTTTTCCACGCTTTCTGCCTCTACTGCCTTCGCAAGCACACTGTTAATCCGAGCATGTGTGTATTGCACATAAGGTCCTGTCTCCCCTTCAAAACTCACCGCATCTTCGAGCGAGAAATCGACATCGTTCAACCGGTTATTGCGCAGATCTCCGAATACAATCGCACCTACACCAACCGCTTCCGCAACCTCTTGCGAATTCGGCAGATCCGGATTTTTCTCCTGAATTATCTGTAATGCCCGAGCGACCGCCTCGTCCAGTACCTCCTGCAAAAAGACAACTTTCCCCCGGCGGGTAGACATCTTCCGTCCTTCGAAACGCATCAAGCCAAACGGAATATGTTCACAAATCTCAGACCACGCATACCCCATCCGGGATAATACCGCAAATACCTGATGGAAATGAAGCTTCTGCTCCCCCCCGACTACATACAGCATTTTATCCGCCTTCATCACATCATGACGATAAACGGCTGTTGCCAGATCCCGTGTTGGGTAGATGGTTGTTCCATCGGTTTTGATAATCAGGCAAGGTGGTATATTCTCCTCCTCCAAACGTACCACCAATGCGCCTTCGCTCTCTTCGAGCAATCCTTTGGCTTTCAGTTCTTCAACTATTGCACCCATCTTGTCGTTATAAAAGCTCTCACCCAGCGTATGGTCAAACTGTACATTCAGACGCTCATACATCCGGTTGAATTCTTTCATGCTCACTTCTACAAAAAAGGTCCACAACCGCTGTGCCTCTTCATCCCCTTGCTCCAGCTTGCGGAACCAATTTCGTGCCTCGATCTCCAGAGATGGATCGCTCTCCGCCTCATCGTGAAAACGCACATACAGCTCCAAAGATGTACGAATCGGCTCAGCCTGTAGCGCTTCATCATTACCCCAACGTTTGTAGGCTGCAATCTGTTTACCGAATTGTGTTCCCCAATCCCCCAGATGATTCACACTGACCGAAGTATAGCCTGCCTCGTTATATAAACGATACAATGCTGCCCCAATCACGGTGGAGCGCAGATGACCAATTCCGAATGGCTTGGCAATGTTAGGCGATGACATGTCGATCACCACGCGTGCACCTGCCCCCAGCTGCAGCTTGCCAAATGTTTTAAGTCCCAGTTCTTGCAGCAACTTCGGCGCCAAATCTTCCCGATTGAAGCGTATATTCACATAAGGTCCTGCTGCTGAAGCATCCAGCCCAACGGTCTGTAATTCAGCAGCGATATCCATGGCGATAACCGCGGGTGCTTTTTTCAACGACTTGGCCAGAATAAAGCAGGGAAACGCTGCATCTCCCATCTCCGCCTGTGGTGGAACCTCCAGTAATCTCAACACCTCGTCTTGCTTCAATCCCGTTAACGGAGCAAGTTGTGCTGCTGCCTGATTCATCAACATGTCGAACACTCCTAGTCATTATCATATTTAGCCATACTATAGAAAACAAAAAAAGCCCTCATCTCTATATCAGAGACGAGAGCTGATCTTCACAGTTCCCGCGGTACCACTCTAGGTGAGCAGGTTGTAAATGTACATCATAGTGCATTCACTGCCTGCTCCGCTCGGTGCGATTAACGGCCGCCTACCGGATTGCCCTCTAGTCCATGCTCTGCACCCTCTCAAGGATGTAAACATGCCTTCGGACAACCATCTCACGGGTGCGCTTCACTCAGGTCATGTATACCGGCTTCCACCTGCCCCGGCTCGCTGTCATGCATGGATTCTGGCTACTCTCCCGATCACGGATATTCATCGTTTCAATTCATTGCCATCATTATACAGATCAAGCTCTGTTTTGGCAACCTGTTACGTGCATTTCCCAATGGAGGGCCTGCTTGCGATAGAGGTTCTCGCCATCTGGTTGAGAAAGACGTTACTATGCTGTATCGATAAAAAATCCCCTCCAGCAGAAAACGTTGAAGTACATCTTATCGGATGTCTTATTACGTTCTCTTTTGTGAGGGGATTAGCCAAGCATCTTTGCAGATTGCCCAGGCTTTTTATTTTTCAATTCAATTTAATTCAATGGAGTTATATTTACGCTACTGCGGCCATCATGCGGCAAGCCTCTGCACATTTGCGGCAAGCTTCTGCGCAAGCCTGGCAGTGATCATGTTGATGTTTGCCACACTCAGCAGCACAAGCTTCACATGCTTTCACACACAGTGCGCAAATTTCGGCGATGAAATCACTTCCGCGTGTCATGGCTTGAGCAGCAAAACTGCAGATTTCTGCACATTCCCGATCCAAACGAATGCAATCACGCAGCATTGCCAGATCATATTCTTTCAGACTCGATATGTAACATACGTTGCAAGCATTCATACACTCCAGGCAAGCATCGATACATTGTTGATATTGTTGTTGTGTCATTTAAAGTTACCTCCCAGACTAAGTTTGCTATGCTTCTTAATACCCCGTCTGGAGGAACCTTGAATCATTAAACCTGATTTGCTGCCTCTAATTCCAGCAATTGGTTGCGAATAACCGACTGATCGAAATGTTCACCTATAAACACAGCTACGTTAGGCACATCCCCCTGAGGCGTAATCTTCATATAATCCGATTCCCGGTAAGCATATTGGAACCAAAACCGGCTGGACGTATCGCTAAAGGATAAAATCCCTTTTGCCCGATACACATCGCGTGGTAACTCAGCTATCAAACGCTCGAAGGCCTCACTGTTCACCGGCTGGGTGAAATAGTGTGTATATACCATGACATGCTCATGCGAAGCATGGGGATGATTATGTCTATGGTTGTGATCATGAGGATGTTCATGGTCATTCCCCTGAGAATGTTGATGTTCTTCGTGATCATGATCCACATGCTCATGATGTTCATGTCCATAATCATGGCTGCATCCATGCTCTGCGCAAGCCTCGGAATGCACGTGATGTTGCTTCTCCGCGTGTTTACTCGTTTCCTCAACAGATTGATAGGCATGCACATTGTCTCCACTACGAAGCAGCACATCCATATCGACTTTACACTTCACCGTAGGCAGTACCGGAGCGAAACCGTTCCAGCGTGCCAACAGATCCTGCAGATCTGCAAGCTGCTGCTGATTCACCCGGTCCGTTTTGTTCAGGAGAAGTACAGACGCACAGCGAATCTGCTCCTGCATCAGCTTGAAGGTTTGTCCCTTCTGCTCCTGGTACAGCCCTGACAGATGCGCAGCATCTACTACAGTAATCAGGCTTCTCAATTCCAGTCGCATATAGAGGGATGTTTCCGTTACTGCATCCAGAATCTCCATCGGGTTTGCTGCTCCCGTTGCTTCGATGATAATGACATCAGGCGATTCCTCCTGCACAAGATCAGCAAGCTGCAGCCCCAAGTCACCGCGTACGGTACAGCAAATGCATCCTCCCAACATTTCCGTCATGGGCACGGAAGCATCCACAATCTGACCATCCAGATTGACTTCACCCAATTCATTCATGACCACGGCGGGCCGGAGACCTTGTTGCTGCCAATGTTCAATCAGTTGAACAAGCAGTGTCGTTTTACCACTGCCCAAGAAGCCTGACAATATATATACAGGTATGGATGATTCATTTGTTTTTAATTCACTCATCGTTGTTCACCTCTCTATTTCTCCAATGGAACTGATCTATCTCTATCCTAGCGAGTGTACACTATCCTGCAATCTTTGCGCAATCCTGGCCTTCTATTTGCAAGTCCATTGCCTCATTCTACTGAATGGTCTATGCTATGAGAACATGTTGATTGGAGGAGGATGTATTATGACCAATTCAGTAGAACAACATCGTCAGGAAGCCCCTGACACGGTATCATGTATGATTGTAACCGTATCAGATACCCGCACGAAGGACACTGATACAAGCGGACAACTTATGCATAAGCTGCTGACCGATTCAGGCTACCAGATCGTCGAATATATCATTACACCGGATGAAACTGAAACCATTCGAAGCATCCTGCAGGATGCAGCCGTTCGTGACGATATCGAAGCGGTGCTGCTCAGCGGAGGGACCGGAATTGCACCCCGAGATACAACATACGAGGCAGTGTCTTCACTACTCGATAAGGAGCTGCCGGGGTTTGGAGAAATCTTCCGCTTCCTCAGCTATACCGAGGATATCGGTTCTGCTGCCATTCTAAGCCGAGCGATAGCCGGAACGATTGGGCGTACAGCCGTATTCTCCATGCCAGGTTCCAAGGGAGCTGTCAAACTGGCAATGGAAAAACTCATTTTGCCTGAGCTGAGGCATGTCATGCGTGAAATATATAAACCCGTCTGAATAATCAGACGGGTTTATCGGATTTATTTTAGTGGAGTCGATTACTTCAGTTGCTCAAGCACATGCTGGAATACTTGCATAACGTCTTCTTCATAATCGTCCTTTTCTCCACCTGAAGCCGTATAGACCAGTGACACGTAGTCTTTGCTGCGAATCGTTGTTTTGCCAAGTACATTTTCCATCACAGCCTCATTGCCATCATTACCGTACATTTCGTTCATCCGGGCTACTCTTGTAGGGGCATCACTGAAAATGTGGACTTTTACAATATGTCTGCCACTTCCATTCAGCAAGTACATGTAAGATATGCCGTCCTCACCATCATCCGCAGACATATTATTCATCAACTTTATGCCTTTTGCAGCAAAAGCTTCATCCAGCTCCTGAATTAATGGACCATTTAACCCGTGACCTTGACTCTTTGCCCGAACAATTCCTTCATCCGTCGCTTGTCGGGTATATATTTTTCGTTCCTGCTCAACATTCGATGCTGAACACGCTACTACCGATATTGTACATAGCACCACGACCATACTGACCAGCATAGACTTTACACGTCCAGATCTATAATGCAATCCTTTTCCGTTAACACGCATACTCATCCTTCCTTTCCCGCCACATGCACGGTGACGCTCTCAGGTAGAGTTAGCATGTCTAGGAGAAAAGAATCTTATTCGGCAGGCGTATCGGACATCGTATTCACTACAGTACGGCCTACAGCACCGCCCTTGAGGATCGTTTCCAGTGTCTGAGGCAGTTGTGCCCATGAGATTTCCTGAATCCCCAACTCCAGCGCCCGATCCGGCTTCCATTCTCCCCCAAGCAGCTTCCATATTCGTTCCCGCCGTTCCATCGGGCAATAGACTGAATCAATCCCAATCAATTGAATCCCCCGCAAAATAAACGGAAATACGGTGGACTCGAACGCAGCCCCTCCGGTTAAGCCTGATACGGCAACAGCCCCTCCGTATTGAATCTGTTTCAGACGCTCGGCCAGTGCCGGACCTGCTGCAGGATCAATTACACCTGACCAGAGCTGTTTGCCCATTGCTCCTTTGGCTGGCGCGTCCGCTTCTTCGCGTGAAATGACATGTGAGGCACCCAGATTCCGAAGCAACTGCTCCTGTTGATCTTTTTTGCCTGTACTTGCTGTCACTTCAAATCCCAACTTCGACAAAATAGCCACCGCCATACTGCCTACTCCTCCGGTAGCTCCCGTCACCAGAATATTGCCCATCTCCGGAGTCACTCCAGCCCGCAACAAAGCATCTACCGAAAGTGCTGCCGTGAACCCTGCCGTTCCAATCGCCATCGCTTCCTTCTCACTCAGTCCATGCGGCAGAGGAACAAGCCATTCGCTGCGCAGACGCGCATATTGACTATACCCTCCAAAATGAGACACGCCTGGCTCGAAGCCTGTGCTGATCACCCGATCCCCCGGTGCAAATCGGCCACTCACGGATTCCTCTACAATCCCTGCGAGATCAATTCCCGGTACGATCGGATATTCACGAACCACACCGCCCTTTTCTGTTGTGGCGAGTCCATCTTTAAAATTGACGCTTGAGTATTGAACCTGTAGGGTTACGTCACCATTAGGCAAGTCTTCTTTCGTCAACTGCTCCATAGCCGCCTTCACGCCGCCCTGTTCTTCTTTACGCACGACATAGGCTGGAAAAGTATTCTTCATTCGTTACCCTCTCCTTAATTAAGATTTACATATTTTTCTATTCATATCATGAATTATTCGCCTTCAGTTAAACAAGTATAAGGGCGGCCTCCGTCAAACTCAATCTCTCCGGGCTGTCATTAAATAAATGAGAGGGCCTATCAATGGGATCAACCCTGCAACGGCCCACCCACAAGAACGACGATTGAGAGAAGCATCCCTGAACAATGCGATCACGGAAAGCAAAGTCAGGATGACGAAATCAATCGTCATAATATGTACAAAGGAAGACTCTCTGAACGCTTCCATATATACATCAGGATTACCTTGAGTCACTGCATAGAAGCCTGTTCCCAGTGTAAGCAGCAAAAGAACCATATGGGTCAGCTTATGAGCTGCCACACGTCCGATACCTGATTCACGCTGCCTGGCAAAAGACAGTTGTTCGTACCCCGAACCTCTGTGTGTTTGCGAGAACCACGCAAAATAAGGCAGCAGCGCAAAGGCTCCCAATCCAAAAGACAGCAATACAAAGGGCCAAGCAGGTACACGAGATCCTCTCGCTTTCCCTGACCTCCTTAACAGCAGGCAAGCAAAAATGGCCGGAAAAATCCCAAGCCACGAAAATACGGTTAGTAGCCAGGGTTCCTTGCTTTGCAGTGTAACCAGCTCTTTAAACACAGGGTCACTCCCAAGAGGCTGCCCAGGTGCCCAAATCCAGGCATACGCAATGAAGGCCAGCCAGGTCAGTGCCAAAATCCATCTCATGGTTGCGTTGCACCTCCTCTTTCATTCATCCCCGGCTAATGTGCAATTGAAACAGCCACTGAAACGGATCCTGTCGAAAGGCAGGCTCGGAAAGATGCAGCATTTGACGTCTCCTGCGCTTTCCCGAGAAATAATTGGTTTATTTCCCTTATGAACCTGTGTCCTTTGAAGGTACAGTATACCTCAGTTCATGGAATGTCCGTCCATGATATTTCACACACAGTCATTCGTCATGTGGGACAATTAGCAGTAAAAAGGAAACCAAAAAGGCATAACCCGGCCTACTTGCTTCCGGTTATGCCCCTTTATTTGATTTATTCTTCGGTGGATTGCACGTGTTCAGCAATGAGCTTCTGCTTCATATTCCAGGCCGCAGGACTGATATTTACGCGGTAAATCTCAGGATTGAGTTTACGCAGATATTCCGGCCAGAAGAGATCCATCTGCTCACGGTGATAACTGCGAATCTCATCCAGGGTAGGCAATTCATACACTTTGCGCCCATTCACAAAGATCGGTTCCAGCATGTTCACTGCTTCGTAGCGGGTTACCGTCTTTTTCAGATAAGGGTGTAGCGGGTTGAACAGCTTGAGCGGCCCCCCCTGTAGCGGCTGCTCTTCTCCTGGATAGCAGATATAATCTGCAATCGCCTTGCCATGTTTCGGATCAATGATCCGGAAGACTTCTTTTTTACCTGGTGTGGAGACTTTTTCGGGATTCGCTGAAATTTTGATCGTAGGCAGCATGGCACCATCCACTTCGCGCTCCACCAATTTGTACACGCCACCCAAAGAAGGCTGGTCAGAAGCGGTAATTAGCTGTGTACCTACTCCCCATGTATCGATGCGAGCTCCTTGCGCCTTAAGGTTGAAAATCGTATTTTCATCCAAGTCGTTGGAAGCTACAATCTTCACGTAATCCAGTCCGGCGTCATCCAGCATCTGCCGAGCTTGAATAGATAGATACGCAAGGTCCCCGCTATCCAGACGAATGGCGTTCATCTTTTTGCCTTGGCTCTCCAGCTTCTTGGCGGTCTTAATTGCATGAGGAACACCACTGTTCAATGTATCAAAGGTATCCACCAGTAGTGTCACTTGATCTGGTAGCACCTTGGCATAGACGTCAAACGCCTCCTGCTCACTCATAAAACTCTGCACCCAAGAATGGGCATGTGTCCCTGCTGTCGGAATTCCAAAGCGTTCTCCAGCCAGCATATTAGACGTTGCATGGAATCCTGCTACATAAGAGGCACGCGCCCCCCAAATGGCCGCATCCGCTTCCTGTGCACGCCGTGTTCCGAATTCGAGCAGAGTGTCCTGACTTGCCACCTGTTTGATCCGGGAAGCCTTGGTTGCAATTAACGTCTGATAATTCATGAAGTTAAGTATCGCCGTCTCCACCAGTTGTGTCTCCATAATGGAGCCTTCTACCCGAATGAGCGGTTCATCAGGGAAAACAAGCGCGCCTTCCTTCATGGAATGAATCGTCCCCTGAAATGAAAACTGGAGCAACTCTTCCAGAAAGACCGGATCGTAATTTTCCTCTTGTTTGGATAAATATTTGATGTCCTCCATCGTAAAACGAAGCTGGCTGATATAATTCACAATACGTTCCAAGCCGGCAAAAACGGCATATCCATTGCCAAAAGGAAGCTTGCGGAAATAGGCTTCAAACACCGCTTTCCGTTTGTGAGTTCCATTCACCCAATGGGCGTACATCATATTGATTTGATATTTATCCGTATGTAAAGCCAGGCTAGTCGTCTGCATTTGTCTCATCCTCTCTGACTTCCGCTTGTGCCGGCAGGCTCTGCCTGCTTACACGGGTCAACATGTGGAGACTTATTGCACATGATTCATGATTATGGTTACGTACCATTGCATAAGTCTCCGGTTTATTCCTATTCACCATATTCCCCTGTAACATAACACTTGTTCAACCAACAGAATATGATGGATCACAGGTTCGTTTATAGGTTCAAGCCTGCGAGAACGGTATCGCTCGCTTTGACCACCTGAGCCCCAAGGCTTGCACGAAAATGTCCAAGCGCCCAATCATGTCCTGCTTGATTGAAGCTCGCCACGGCGTCTTCATATACCGTTATGTGAAAACCTTTATTATAAGCATCCACTGCTGTGTGCAGTACGCAAATATCTGTACATACACCGATCAGTGCAATGTCTGTTATTCCACGTTCACGCAGCCGCAGTTCCAGATCTGTACCGCAGAATGCGCTGTATCTTGTTTTATCCATCCAGTGAATCTGGGATTCCCGTTCTTCCATAACCTGAGCCAGACGACCGTAAAGTTGTCTTCCCTCCGTACCCCTGATGTTATGGGGCGGAAAAAGAGCCGTTTCCGGATGGTAAGGATCATTCTCTTCATGTAAGTCCACAGCCATAACAACCTCATGCTTGTTATTGCAATAAGCCTGGGTTATAGCAGCAATCGTCTCCTCAATCTCCACAGCAGGCTGGCCAACAGGCAACGAACCTGTCACAAAATCACGTGTAAAATCGATTACAATCAGTGCTTTCATCGTCCACACTCCCTTTTGAGAATAGGTTGATCCTGATTCAATCCATCATGATTCCCTTACGAATTAAGTATAGATGGAAAGCCGAGGTACAAGCTCGGTAAAACGGTATAGCTGCGCTGGACGCTGTGAGTATTGATTGGAGCTTAGCAGGTTGCCCTCTTCATCCCGAACCTCTTCCACAATGCCTTTGCGGCTGCGAGTTGAAGTGATCTTCCGAATAAAATTCGGTTCTTCAAAGTCAGGTACAACACTCTGAATCACTTGGTATAACTCGCTTAGTGTAAAATCCCGAGGCAGGAACTGTCGTGCAATCGTCGTTTCCAGCATTTGCTGTTGAATACGCCGGTACGCATCTTCTATAATCGTCCGGTGATCAAAGGCAAGCTCGAGTTCTTGCAAAGCTTCCTGAATCGTAAATAATCCAACATCCTCAGCATCATCTGCCGCCTGACGGTGCTCCAGCATCCATTCCTCTACCAGCGCAAAAAACGCATGTGAGATAATCCATCCTCTGGGGTCACGCCCAGGCTGACTATATACATTCAAATACTCCAGATGTCCGCCGTCCACACCTGTCTCTTCCATCAACTCGCGCTTTGCAGCACCATAGATGGATTCATTTTCCTGGCAAAATCCACCTGGCAACGCCCATCTTCCCGCAAAAGGCCATCCTTTGCGTTTGATCAGCATGACCTTCAACTCCCGGATGGGAAGTGTCTTGGTTACCGTCTTACGCTCCCGCTTGGTCAAGGTGAACATAACGATATCCGCGGGAACACCATCGGGTGTACGATATTTCTTGGAACTATAGGCACGTGCTGCCTGTTCATCGCTTTCAGCATTGAATTGTTCGTAGTTTTCGCTCATGGGCACCACCGACTATTCTCATTTTGATATTTTCATTATGACATAATAATATCTTTTGTCAACCTCGGGATTCCGTGTTCTGCGCTTTTACTCGCGCTATACGGAATGTAGCTGTTGCCATACACCCCAACGTGCCAGATGCATCCCGGACCTCGGATTGCGCCGTCACACTGCGCCCCGCTTGATGCAGGATCGTTGATGTCACGATTAATTCCCCTTGTTTCATGGGTGCCAAGAAATGAACATTCAGATTGGTGGTCACACAACTGTCTACTGCCATTGCGGCTGTAGCTACCATGCCCATCGCCTGATCCATCAGAGACGTCAGCACTCCACCATGAATAATCCCCATAGAGTTAGTGTGGTGTTCACCCGCTGTCAGCGCGATCTGTACTTCTTCTCCGTCACCTTTAATAAACTGACAACCGAGGAAGCCCCAAAATCTTCCGTTTCCTTCTGCAACCATTTTGTCCAAAATACCCATATTGATTTCCCCTTTAGTGCACTTTAAGTATAAAGCCCATGATGTATGTTGTTGATGATTTTACCAGCATTGATTCTTTTCGTAGTTGATCTAAAGTGCTTGGTTATTATATTAAGCCTGCTCTTACGGAACAGGTCTTATCCAGTGAAGTTGTCTTGATCAAGCCCACCACACAAAATAACCCCACCACGTGGAGTCTGAGATGATCAAAAAAGGCGCGGACTGCGTCCGCACCCTTCCGTTCACTTACCCGCAGCTAGTCGGAGGTGAATCCGTACCTGCCTCCACATTCACTTTCTCGGAGACGGTATCCCGGATTACAGAAATAACAAGCTGCAGCAAATAATTGATATCGCTTTGACTTTGCTGGAATTCTGTAACGAGTGGAATGCCGTCCAACTCTGCCTGCAGATCTTCAATTTCCTGTTCAATTTTGCTGACCATGTCTGCATTTTTGAAGCTTTCAAAAGCAACAATTTCCTTTTGTTTCTTCTTAATCGTTGCAATCAATTGCTGGATGCGTTCATGATCACGAATTTTGGACTCAGCCTGTTGGAACTGTTTAACTTCTTCGCTCGTTCCAAGCATATCAGCCAATTCTTTGGCTTTTCCCATAATGTCGTCGCGTATGACCAGATTGCGCGTATCGTAGGTAGGCATTCCATAATGGTTGTACTGCACTTCTTCCTGCGCCACTCGAAATCGCTCCATTCTATGAGATGATATAAGATGAACTACTCGATGTTGCACTAAGCTTAGTGACTGCTCGAGTGACCGCTACGGTTTCGGATCGTTCTTTCGATCGCTGTTGTCTCCAAATTTTCTGATTGTAATAGTCCGTGGTTAAAATTTGGAGACAAAGGCGAACGCTTCGCTTCTACAGAATCGATTCCGTCACCTTCGCTACGCTAGGCCGTAACCCGCCAAGTGCAAAAAGAATTTCATCTTATTAGGTTTGTGTATTACTGATTGGCGGCTACTGGCTCTGTGAGCAGGTTACCCCGAATATAGAAAGTCATTGGATCGGTGATTTCTACATGTACAAAAGTACCGATCAATTCTTTAGGTCCTTCAAAGTGCACCAGCTTGTTGCTGCGTGTACGTCCTGCCAGAACATTGGAATTCCGTTTGCTCTCACCTTCGACCAGCACCTCAACAACCTTGCCGCGCTGCTTTTCATTGCTGCTATGGCTGTATGCGTTGATCGTCTCGTTCAAACGTTTCAAACGTTCCTTCTTCACGTCCATAGGCACGTTATCCTCCATCACTGCAGCAGGTGTACCTTCGCGCGGAGAGTAGATAAATGTATAAGCAAAGTCATAGCCAACTTCCTTGACGAGTGACAGCGTATCTTCGAACTGTTCTTCCGTCTCCCCCGGAAAACCTACGATAATATCAGTGGTTAACACGACATCTGGAATTGCAGTTTTAATTTTGTCAGCAAGCTTCAGGTAGTGTTCCCGACTGTACTTGCGGCTCATACGTTTCAGCACTTCCGTGCTGCCAGACTGCACAGGCAGATGGATATGTTCCACCAGGTTCCCGCCCTTCGCAAGCACCTCAATCAGATGATCATCGAAGTCACGTGGATGACTGGTTGTAAACCGAACCCGTGGAATATCGATTTTGCGGATATCATCCATCAGGTCACCGAAACTGTATTTCAGATCCGTAAAATCCTTGCCATAAGCATTGACGTTCTGGCCGAGGAGCGTGATTTCCTTGAAGCCTTGTCTTGCCAGTTCGCGAACTTCAGCAATGACATCTTCCGGACGTCGACTGCGCTCTTTTCCCCGTGTGAACGGGACGATACAATATGTACAGAACTTGTCGCAACCATACATAATGTTCACCCAGCCGCGCATGCCCTCACGTTTTTTCGGTAGGTTCTCAATGATGTCGCCTTCCTTGGACCATACCTCAACAACCATTTCTTTACTGAACAGTGCTTCCTGAATCAGATGTGGCAGCCGATGCACGTTGTGTGTACCAAAAATCATATCCACAAAGCCATGCTTCTGCATGATCCGGTTCACGACGCCTTCTTCCTGCGACATACAACCACACACACCCAGCAATAAGCCTGGACGTTCGGTTTTCAAGGTTTTCAGATGGCCCAGCTCACCAAACACTTTATCTTCCGCATTTTCCCGAATCGCACATGTGTTTAACAGAATGATATCTGCCTCTTTGCGATCCTCGGTAGCCTGATACCCCATTGATTCAAGTAACCCTTTAATGGTCTCCGAATCATGCTCGTTCATCTGGCATCCGTACGTATATACGATATAGTGTTTGCCTTTCCCCACGTTTTTCAGTTCATCGGGTACGGCCGTTTCATAAAGCACCTGGACGTCTTCCTTGCCCCGTTGTTTCTCCTGACGATGATTGGGTTCCGACTTGATGTTAATCTCCCGGCCCCGGATTCTTATCTTTTTGCTGAATTCATCTTGCGAAATTACTTTGGCATCGGAGAAATCAAAATATTGGGAGTAATCCTTTTTTGAGTCTTTAGCCATTTCCTTCGGTCACTCCTTACAGCCTCTATTAATAAAAAATCGTTATTTCATCTTGTTTCACGTGATTTGCACGCTTTATACATCAAAAGAGCATTACAGCAAATTATAACATGAATTGGGCTGTAGTTCCACATCCAAAGCCGCTGCCTCTTCGCCTCATTCGAAATCCCGCCGGTGTGCTAAACAGCCCGAAAACACAAAAACCTGAGCTATCCTCAGGTCGAATGTAGCGACGCTGTGGATATACTCAGGTTTATACGTTCATTCAAACCGCCAGGATCACGGCTGAAGATTGGTTCCATGTGATTAGTCGATGATTTCAGCAGTATCGCCGTTACGAGCGCCAGCTGCATTAGCTTCATCCGTATCAATATGCATGTCCAGTGCAAAGGAATCCGATACACGAGCCAGTACATTTTCCAGTACCAGACCACGATCTCCACCCAGACGAACTTTCAGCAATTGTTTGTCCTCAATACCCCATTTAGCAGCATCAGAAGTATGGAAGTGGATGTGACGAGCAGCAACGATAACACCTTTATCGATTGTAACTTCGCCAGCAGGTCCTTTAATTGTGATACCTGGAGTACCTTCGATGCTTCCGGATTCACGTACAGGTGCCTTAACACCAATAGCGAAAGAGTCTGTCATTGAGATTTCCAGTTGCGTTTCCGGACGAACAGGTCCAAGGATACGCACTTTATCAAACTGTCCTTTTGAACCAATAACCGCTACGGTTTCGTTAGCAGCATATTGTCCTGGTTGGGACAGAGGTTTAAACTCAGTCAATTCGTAGCCTTTACCAAACAAAATTTCAACGTGCTCTTGAGATACATGAATGTGACGGGCAGACACGCCCACAGGTACTGTTTTGCTCATTGTGAATTTCACTCCTTGTTTATCTATGGCCTGTAGCCAGGCTCTTAACAATCCTATGGTATTATACCCCTTTTTGAGGTGAAATGAAAACGAACTGCTGAAAATTCATGAAATACACTTATTTTGCAATCATTAATGCCTAACATTTGGTAAATCCGTCTAAGATGTACGACTTTTTCTTTCAGTTCGTTTTATTCAGATGGCCAACAGTATCATGATTTCCCATGTTCCATCTTCAAATTTTTCTCCGGCAAGTTTTCTCCTAAATAACTCATCGCATTGCCCCACATCCAACCTCGAACGATTGATTCGTCGTAGTGCTTGAGCAGCGTATTTATCAGCTTTGGATACTGCCCGGTATGTTCAAGCTCATGGATATACGTAGCAATTCCGTCAAAATCAGACCCCATCATCAGATGATGCTCCCCACCCAGGGAACATATCCGCTCAATATGAGGCAATAGATCCTCAATACATACTTCGCCTTCTTGCTTCACAAACCACGGCACAAACGTCAGTCCGATGCGCCCTTCCCGGGCAATAATAGCTCGAATCTGATCATCCTTCAAATTACGCACATGCGGGCAGATGGCATAACTGTTGGAATGCGAAGCGATAAAAGGACGTTCACTAAGGTCAGCAAGTTCCCAAAAGCCTTTTTCGGTCAGATGCGAAACATCCAGCAGCATGCCGATTTGGTTACACAGTTGAACCAGCTCCCTGCCCTTCTCCGTAAGTCCCGCTCCACGCTTCTCTAGTACACCATCAGCTGCCCAATTGGCATAGTTCCAGGTAAGCCCAACGATCCGTACACCCATTTGATAACATAACTCCAGATAAAAGAGATTGCCTTCCAGTCCATCTACACCCTCAAGTGTGAGTAGCCCCCATGGTCTGTCCGTCTGCCCGATCTGCGTAAGCTGTTCTCGCCATAATAATGTATGTGTGCCTTCAGTTCGTTCTTTGGTTATCTCCACTCGCTTGCGGTAGATGTCCAACTGTCCCATCACATGTTCAAACTTGCCTCTGCCAAGCACTTCGGGCAAATAGATTGCAAAGGCCTGTAAACCAATGTTACCTTCCCTCATACGTTCCAGATTCACATCCAGCTGTGAAGCATTTTCAAATGAATGGCTAGGGTTCATCAGCATTTTACTCAAAGCATCACAATGAAAATCGGCTACTCGCCAGTTGTGCATCACAATCTCTCCTTCTACACGGTTATGTTATGGAATTAAAACGCAAAAAAACCTGTCTACTTCGTAAACAGGTTCAATGCATAAACGCATGTATTATCTGGGCTCCACAATCAGCTTAATGGCCGTTCGGTCCTCGCCGTCGATCACAATGTCTGTAAAAGCTGGAATACAAATCAAGTCAACTCCGCTTGGTGCTACAAATCCCCGGGCTATCGCTACCGCTTTAATGGCTTGGTTCAGTGCTCCCGCTCCAATTGCCTGCAGTTCAGCATTTCCACGTTCACGAAGAACACCTGCAAGAGCGCCGGCTACGGAATTGGGATTGGACTTTGCTGAAACTTTTAATACTTCCATGGTAAGTACCTCCCTGGGAATGTTGAATGTTTGTTTCCACTTACTAGATGTTATTCGCGGGAGGCAAAAAAATTCCTTCTTTTTAGACGGGTTTCCCTGCAAAATGGGACAATACCCCTATTCCATGCGCCACTCGTCCTCCATCAGACGAATTTTCTCAATGCGTGTTGCAGCACCTGTGGCTTCATCAATCTCCACAAATACACCGTGGAAATGCCATTTGCCATCATCAACAACAAATCGTACCGGAAGCTGAGTGTAGAACTTGCGAAGCACCGCTTCACGCTCCATGCCCAATATGCCGTCACGCGGCCCCACCATACCCGCGTCCGTTAAATAAGCTGTTCCTCCAGGCAAAATACGATCATCGTTGCTCTGCACATGTGTATGTGTACCTACGACCAGCGATGCACGTCCATCCAGATGCCAGCCCATGGCAATCTTCTCTGACGTGGCTTCAGCATGCATATCGACTAGTATGCATTTATGGTCTTGACGCAGTTCATCCACAATCTCATCGGCAACGCGGAATGGACAATCCAGAGCAGGCAGGAACGTCCGGCCCTGCAGGTTGACAATCGCCAGCTCCTTGCCTTCTCCTTTGACTACCGTGTACCCTCTGCCTGGCGTTCCCGGAGGGAAGTTCGCAGGACGAATCATACGTGGCTCATCATCTATAAAATCAAATATATCCTTATTGTCCCAGGTATGGTTACCAAGGGTGATGCCATGCACACCCCAGTTGAAAAATTCATTCGCAATTGCCCCGGTAATTCCCCGGCCTGCCGCTGCATTTTCCCCATTTACAATGACCACATGTGGCTTATACTTCGTTTTGAGGTAGGGCAAGTTTTCCTTCAGTGCCTTACGCCCCACATTCCCCACAATATCACCAATAAACAAAACTTTCATTTTACTGCCTCCTTAATCCCTACCAAGCGCAGCCTTCTTCAAAGCATCCGAAACTTCGCAGGACCTCTATCTCTTGCTCATCAATTTTATTATAAAAATGCCTTTTAACAGGCTATCAACAGGAAAAGTGGCCCACTACTGCGGCCACTTTTCCGTAATGCTCTATTTTGCGTATTCAACCGCACGGGTTTCCCGGATGACGGTGACCTTGATGTGACCCGGATAATCGAGTTCGTTCTCGATCATCTTCGTGATGTCACGTGCGAGGCGGAAGGCTTCAGCATCGTCGATTTTCTCAGGCTGTACCATGACGCGAACTTCACGTCCGGCCTGAATGGCATACGATTTCTCGACACCTTCGAACGATTCCGAAATTTCTTCCAGCTTCTCCAGTCGTTTGATATACGTTTCCAGCGTTTCGCGGCGTGCGCCTGGTCTTGCTGCGGAGAGCGCATCTGCTGCGCCAACCAACATGGCAATAACCGAAGTCGCTTCGCAATCCCCGTGATGGGACGCGATACTGTTGATTACAACCGGATGTTCTTTGTATTTCTTCGCTAGTTCCACGCCGATTTCGACGTGTGATCCTTCCACTTCGTGATCCAGCGCTTTACCAATGTCATGCAATAGACCTGCACGTCTTGCTAGGGTTACGTCTTCTCCGAGTTCGCCAGCCATCAATCCAGCCAGATAAGCGACTTCCATCGAATGTTTCAAGACGTTTTGACCGTAGCTTGTACGGAACTTCAACCGGCCCAGAATTTTAATCAAGTCCGGATGCAGACCATGCACGCCCACTTCAAAGGTAGCTTGCTCACCGTATTCACGGATACGCTCATCCACTTCTTTGCGGGATTTCTCCACCATCTCTTCAATCCGTGCCGGGTGAATACGTCCATCAGCCACCAGTTTTTCGAGGGCAGTACGGGCGATTTCACGGCGAATCGGGTCAAAGCCCGACAGAATAACAGCTTCTGGCGTATCATCGATAATGAGGTCAATCCCTGTAAGGGTTTCAAGCGCACGGATGTTACGTCCTTCACGACCGATAATCCGGCCTTTCATTTCTTCATTTGGCAAAGTAACAACGGATACCGTTGTTTCAGCCACGTGGTCAGCCGCACAGCGTTGGATAGCGAGTGTAATAATCTCGCGGGACTTTTTGTCCGCTTCTTCCTTCGCTTGCTGTTCAATGTCCTTGATCATTTGAGCCGTCTCATGACGAACTTCCTGTTCTACGTTGGACAGTATGATACTGCGTGCGTCTTCCATAGTGAGGTTGGATATGCGCTCCAGCTCCGTCACCTGGTTTTTGTAGATCATCTCGATCTGCTGCTGTGTCTCATCAATTCGTTTCTCTTTGTTAGCCACTTGCTCTTCTTTACGTTCGAGTGATTCCAATTTTTTATCCAGCGACTCTTCTTTTTGCAACAATCGTCTTTCTTGTCGTTGAATTTCGTTCCGACGTTCACGAGTGTCTTTTTCAGCTTCGGCGCGAATGCGGTGGATTTCGTCCTTCGCTTCCAGCACCGTTTCTTTCTTCAGTGCCTCTGCCTCTTTCTTCGCGTTCTCCACGATTTGCACGGCAGCTTGTTCCGCACTGGAGATTTTAGCCTCTGCAAGAGATTTGCGAATAAAATACCCTACTCCGAACCCAATAACGAGCGCGGCCACAACGAGAACGATCGTGATTACGATGTCCATACTGTTCACCTCCTCGTTGGTTCCTCCAAGGCACTCCTTGGGTCAATTTGTTGTTTTCAAGCCTTACATATTTTTGGGAATAACGAATACTCACGGCGATCCCCCGCCGATTTTCATTTCACATGTACATGCTTCCATGTACTATTCACCGTTTCCAGCGAACCCATAATCATGAATGGTATAAATCTTAAAAAACAGAAACCGCTTTTTTGGAAGGAAAAAGGGTTGTCCATTTCTTACAGACTCATGTCCATTTTAGTATTTGACGAAAGAAATTGTCAAGAGAATGCAGTATAGTGGGTCCAGTCTGCTAATCCCATAACAACGCTTCGTCATCTTCGAGGTCTTTAGCCTCGTCTTCTTCAATTAAACAATTCACAACCCGACGCACCATATCCATGGAAAAACCTCGTCGCATCAAGAAGGGAAGCGTTTTACGTTTCTTCTCCTGGATGTCTCCTTTGACCTGATTCCATTTTTTGCGTCCGGCGGTTAGAGCCGTCTCATATTCCGCATCTGTACTTACACCTTCCAGCGCTTCAGCAATTAGCTCATTGGCAATGCCCTTCTGACGCAGCTCTTGCCTTATCCACAGTTTTCCCTTCCGCTGGCCCTCCATACGCTGACGAGTCCATTCCTTCGCAAACAGTTCGTCATCGACCAAATTCTCCCGCTCAAGCCGATCCAGGGCCTCTTCAATCAACGATGCAGCAAACTCTTTCTGACGCAGCTTCTGACTTAATTCGTGGCGTGTGCGGGGTTTATGCTCCAGATATCGCAAAGACTGCACATACGTCCGCTGTCGCTCGTCAGCAATAATGATATCTTCCAAGTCCTTTTTCAGAAACGTATTTCCCCGGGTCATCCGATATTTAATCATTACATCTTCAAGCACCGTAATTGAATATAAACCAAAGGTAATTCGGTAAC
This sequence comes from Paenibacillus taichungensis, assembly GCF_050994985.1. Classification (NCBI taxonomy): domain Bacteria; kingdom Bacillati; phylum Bacillota; class Bacilli; order Caryophanales; family Paenibacillaceae; genus Paenibacillus; species Paenibacillus taichungensis. The sequence goes on from NZ_CP194720.1 coordinate 3,523,485, forward strand.
GAGCTTCCCTGCTCTTCGTTCGTTCAACTCGTGTAATGATAAGTTCTTCGTTATCCGGGAATTGGGAGATTCCCTCCAGCTTGGCTTCTTCATATAAATCATCTTCATGTTGATCCATTTCGGTCTCCCCTTCCACATCATTTGATACTTGTATCACATGGTGTCTACTGATAGCACAGAACAAAACAAAAGACTTTCTTGAATCCGATTAGCAGATCTCCGACGGAGATAACACAGATAAACTGCATACGTTTAGAGCGTAATTTCACAGAGACACCAGATGTAATACAAAAGGCCGGAAACAATGTCCGGCCTCTCCCTAACAGAAAACGTACTAACAGCCCCTGCCCATTCGGACAGAGGCTGTTGGACAGCGCGAGCGCACACCTTACCCCATTAGCCTAGATCTAGATCGAGCCAAGATCACTCAGACAAGTTTCGGGGATTCAGAGCATTACTCGTTAATTTCAAACAATTCTTGTTCTTCTGCCGCTTCTTTTTGTTGATCTTCAGTCGTAGGCACAGGAACTGCAGTAGTCAAGTTGCTGGCTACACGGATTTTTTGCTCGATTACTTGAGCAATATCTTGATGCTCTTTCATGAACTGCTTGGCGTTCTCACGTCCTTGACCTAAACGCTCGCCTTCGTAAGAGTACCACGCACCACTTTTGTTCACGATGTCCAGCTCTGTACCAATATCAATGATACTGCCTTCTCTCGAAATACCTTCACCGTACATAATGTCCACTTCCGCTTGTTTAAACGGTGGTGCCACTTTGTTTTTTACAACTTTGATACGAGTACGGTTACCGATGATGTCATTGCCTGATTTAATACTCTCAATACGACGTACATCCAAACGTACTGTAGAGTAGAATTTCAGGGCACGACCACCAGGTGTTGTCTCCGGGTTACCAAACATAACACCGACTTTTTCACGAAGCTGGTTGATGAAGATTGCGATGGTTTTGGATTTGCTGATTGCACCAGACAGTTTACGCAGCGCCTGAGACATCAGACGTGCTTGCAAACCGACATGGGAATCACCCATTTCGCCTTCAATTTCCGCTTTTGGTACCAATGCAGCAACCGAGTCAATAACGACAATATCTACAGCTCCACTACGTACAAGCGCTTCTGCAATTTCAAGCCCTTGCTCACCCGTATCTGGCTGAGACAGAAGCAACTCATCAATGTTAACACCCAGTTTGCTTGCGTATTGCGGGTCAAGAGCATGCTCTGCATCGATAAATGCAGCTTGTCCACCCACCCGTTGTACTTCAGCAATCGCATGCAATGCTACAGTTGTTTTACCGGAAGATTCTGGTCCATATATTTCAACAATACGGCCTTTAGGCAAGCCGCCTGTTCCTAATGCAATATCCAGAGCCAAGGAACCGCTGGGTATGATTTCCACTTGCATGTGAGTCGACTCACCCAGTTTCATGATGGATCCTTTACCAAATTGCTTCTCTATTTGACGGAGCGCCATATCAAGCGCGGCACGACGGTCTGACAATAAGCTCACACCCTTTACTGTTTATAAGATAATGATACCTTGTTTTAACACGTTTGCCAAGCTTTTTTTCGAACATACATTCGTTTTTTTTGTGAAGGCCGAGGCGCCTCTTCCTCAAACAAACTTTCCATTAAACAGAAAAAAGAACCGTAAACAAGGCTGTAAAGCCTGATTCTACGGTTCTTCCGTCTTCCTTTATTATACTTGCTTGCCTTAGCAAATGCAATCCGAGCTATGAACTAGTCCATCTCCACAAGTTTGCGCCACAAACGGTAAAGAATCGCCTTCGCAGAACGGATCCGCACCGTCTCCCGATTGCCATTAATGCGCAGTTCATGAATTTCTGTCTCTTTACCACGTTGAGCCAGAGCGATGAAAACAAGTCCTGGTGGTTTGCGTTCAGAATAACCAGGTCCCGCTACACCTGTAACCGACAGACCGAAGTCGGCATCCCCAATCATGCGAATCTGTTCTGCCAGCACTTTGGCGACTTCCGGACTCACTGCGCCCGGTGCATCTTCACCTTCTAGATAGGCATGTGGCACATGGAGCAGCTTCTCCTTAATTTCATTGGAGTAACATACTATTCCGCCCTTAAGCATCGAAGCACTGCCAGGAACTGACGTCAGACTTTGCATGACGAGCCCTCCTGTGCAGCTCTCAGCCGCGCTAAGGGTCAGACCCATATCAGACATCATCGTTACGATTGTGTACTCTATAGGCACATCCTCGTTCGCGTAGAGATGCTCTGGCAATCGTTCCCGGATCTGAACTTCCATTGCGTCCAGCTTCAGCTTCGCCTCACTCTCACTTGGAGCCTTTGTAGATACACGTACCGTAACTTCTCCCTCACTGGCATAAGGAGCAATCGTTGGATCTGTCTGCGTATCAATCAGATCCAGGAGTCGGTCTTCCAATGCCGATTCTCCGATCCCTGCAAACTTCAGCATTTTTGAGTAAATCGGCATTTCTTCTGTTAGTACATGCTGGAACAGCCAAGGTTTAACTTCCTGTTCAAACATTGGAATCAGCTCTTTCGGCGGTCCAGGCATCACTACATAATGTTTGCCATTGTCAGAAATCGCATTTCCTGCGGCAAGGCCTGTTTCGTTCGCCAGCGGTGTCCCACCCTCTATAACGATCGCCTGACGGCGATTATTTTCGGTCATGTCCACATTACGATCTCTGAAGAAGCTCTCGATTTTGTCCATAGCCATTCGATCTATATGCAGCTTGCGGTTCAAGACCGCCGCGATCGCATCCTTGGTCAGATCATCCTGTGTGGGACCGATGCCCCCGGAAAATAAAATGACGTCTGCACGACCCTGGGCGATGCGAATAGCGTCACTTAGTCGATTAAGGTTATCACCAACCACCGTTTGGAAATATACATCAATCCCGATCGCAGCCAATTCACGGGATAGATATCGGGCATTGGTATTCACAATTTGTCCAAGCAACAATTCTGTGCCAACTGCAATGATTTCTGCCTTCATTCAGCATCCTCCTGTACACGTGGTGAGTGATCAAAGGGCAATAGGATAATTTCCTATTGCCCTTCGTACAAATGATTTCTTCATGCTTACCCATTCAACCTCAAACGTTACGCTTTTGATAAATGAAGCAAATTTTTGTTTTTGATAAAGTAATCAATACCTGACCAAATTGTAATGATCGCTGCAGCCCAAACGGCAATAACGTCCATGTGAATACCCGTAAATGAGAACGGGAAATTATTCAACAACAGCAGCACAATCGCCACAATTTGCACGACGGTTTTCAGTTTGCCCCAGGCACTTGCTGCAACAACCGAACCATCCAATAATGCAATCTGACGCAAGCCGGTAACCGCAAACTCACGACTAATAATGACCACAGCAATCCAGGAATCCAACTTGCCCATTTCCACAAGTGAAATCAGCACCGCAGTAACCAACAACTTGTCAGCCAGCGGATCAAGCAATTTCCCTAGGTTGGTAACCATATTATTTTTCCGCGCCAGATAGCCATCAATTCCATCCGTGCTTGCTGCAATGATAAAAATGACAGCAGCAATCAACTGATTATACGGAAGTGATAAACTTCCCAATTGCAACGGCTCTGGATAAAACGGAAAATCTACGAGCAGGAACACCATCAAAAAAGGGATTAAGCAAATTCGTGCAAGCGTAATCCGGTTGGGTAAATTCACAAGACGCCCTCCCTCTTATCCTCCATTACTCCAAACATTCATCTTAATCCCGTATTCATCATCCGGAACATGAAATGTACAGTTTCACTGTCAATCAGCACTAAAGTGCTCTCACTATGTAAAAACGCAAAAAATAAAGTCAACCGTTCAAACGCAAAACCGTTTTAAACGTTCCGGTGACTTTCAGAAGATGTACTGCTTTTCACAAAGTCAGCAAACGATGATGACTGGGCTTTGATGCTTATCTGCCAGCAATGCACACTTAGTATAATATACGCCAATTGTAGTGTCAAAAAACATACCTTGCTACAAAGAGGAGATATTACTTAAAGTTTGTATATTGCAGATCCAGAGGTAGATTGGCACCGTTTAACAACTGCATAACTGCTTGCAAATCATTCTTACTTTTACCTGTTACCCGGAGCTGATCTCCCTGAATCTGACTCTTCACCTTCATCTTAGAGTCACGAATCAGAATATTAATTTTTTTAGCGATATCCTGATCAATCCCCTGCTTGAAATTCAAACGCTGGCGGACTGTACCTGAAGAAGCTGGTTCTACTTTTGCATAATCAATGTTTTTTAGAGGTAAACCCCGCTTAGCCATCTTGGATTGCAATACATCGATAACAGCCTTGAGTTTGGTCTCATCATCAGATACGATCGTTAACGCATCCTTATCCAGTTTCAGACTGCTCTTGCTGCCCTTGAAGTCATAACGCGTGCCAATTTCCTTTTCCGTTTGTGTAACGGCATTTGTCAATTCCTGCAAGTCCATTTTGGACACGATATCAAATGAATTTTCTGAACTCAAACCAGTCACCCTTTCAGTTAATCATATGTTCTGTAACATTATAGAGGATACGCCAAGCAAAAGTCTAATTTTATGAGGTTTTTCAAAATAAAAAAGCATTTTTGGCTGCCACTTATGATGGTTGCCAAAAATGCTTTTTGTGCGGCTGTCCTTCTAATAACGGCTGCGATTAGGTTGTCTGAACATGTCAAGCACACCCAGAAGTACATGTGCAAGTCCAAAACCCAAAATTCCGTAACCCCAAGCAGTTGGAGTCAAGTAATAACCCAGGAGGCTGACAATGATCCCCAAACCTGTTACGATCCAGCTGACTGTCACAGCCATCCACCTCACTTCACCAAAAGTTGACTGCAAGTTGAAGACAAGGTTAGTGTCTCCCGCAGAAACTTTGGTTATTCGCCGCTAGTGCCGGTGCTTCCTTCAGTATTGCTTCCTGTTTCATTCGTCGTTGTGCCTTCAGTACCAGTGGAGGACGTATCCTCACCAAGTCTTAACCGAATGCGGTTCGTCGCTTTCCCGTCTGTCACAACCTGCCCTGCAACCTCAATTGTGGTCGCTGCAGCGTAACCGGACTTAATATACATTCCTGCACTGTCCAATTCAAAAGTATAACTGTCTCCCTCAGCGGTGTTGCCGTATTCCAACTTCTCGCCACTAGAGTTCTCGCCCTTGTATACTTCCAGCCAACTATGCCCCGTTGCTTTAATTGTAACCGTCACAGGCTGCCCTGCACTGCCGTTCACTTTGAAGTTCGTAATATTGCCTGATTTTCCGTCTTCAGCAACAGTTACAGAAGCTGGCTGATTGTCTGTTGGGTTCTCTTCATCTTCACCCGTTGTTTGACCATCCGTCTGTCCGTCAGTTTGTCCGTCAGGCTGCCCCTCTGCTGTTCCGCCACCGTTACCGCCTGCTTCGCCTTCATTCGTTTCTCCGCTACCTGGTTCATTAGTTGGAGGATTAGAAGCTTGGCCATTATCTGTAGGCTCATCCGGTTTATCTTGAGGTTGCTGCTGGCTGTCTGTGATCTTCGTCTGATCCAGCCCTTGTGTATCCGAATCATCTTTGTTCATCACTACATACACGTACAACAGTACAAGAATTAATACCGGAAAAGTCCACATCAGCGCAACAGACATCCAGCGGTTACTGCGCTCTACCGGGCGGCTTGAACGCTTTTGAATAACTGGCTCCATGGTTGCTTCCGTTTCTTCTGCAGGTACATCTTTCTTATGTCCCTCCAGCAGCTCATCAGGATTTAGTCCCACCGTTTCCGCATAGGTTTTGATAAATGCACGCACATAGAAGCTGCCAGGCAGCACTTTGTAGTCTCCTGCCTCTATTGCCTCCAAATACCTCTTGCGAATTTTAGTCATTTCCTGTACATCGTCAAGACTCATCCCTTTTTGCAGCCGGGCCTCCCTTAACTGCTGACCCAGTTCAGACATGCCATCTCCTCCTTATGTTTATCTCTATGGTTGTTGCTTATCTATTTCATGATCCCGTACGGAGCGTTACAGTTCGTCGGTGTAGCTGGCCGTAAACGTATCATAAATAATTTCTTCATTCGGATTGTTGCGCAGTTCAATAATAATGTCAAAATCATTAAAATCATATTCAGACTCCTGCACAAAAATATCCGGATGTTCAATAACCTTGGTACTTGGCATCGTCATGATGTCCTGTAACAGATTATAATGCCGTTCGCTTGAACGAATCGTACTGACAATTCCGTCAATGATAAACACATTGTTTGGATTCAATTCGTCCTCTGACATCTGGCTTCTTATGGTCTGACGAAGAAGTGTGGAGGAAACAAACGTCCAGCGCTTCATCGCACATACGCTGCCTGCAATAATGGATTCCGTTTTGCCTACACGCGGCATTCCACGCAAACCAATGACTTGATTGCCTTCCCTCTTAAATACTTCACCCAAAAAGTCCACAAGTAACCCAAGTTCGTCCCGCGTAAAACGAAATGTTTTGCGATCATCCGAATCACGATCAATATAACGACCATGACGGACAGCGAGAATATCTACCAGTTTCGGTTGACGCAAAGCAGACACAGTTATGCTGTTCACTTTGCCAAGCATTTCACCCAGCAGACGGATCTTCTCATCATCGTCTGATTCCAAAAGCATCCCCCGGGTCTTGCCTTCAACACCGTTGATGGTCAATATATTTACTTCAAGCATCCCCAGCATAGAGGCAATATCCCCCAAAAGGCCGGGTCTGTTCTTATGTATTTTATACTCCATATACCATTGTTTAGATTCCATTTAAACACCCCGTAAAGCATTATTCCACATTATTCGACAGTAACAGAACGCGTCCATTGGACGACAATCTGAGATATCTTCTAAAAATGGGTCACGTTAATGATATATAAAATGAAAATGAATTACAAGAACAGGTCTGTAATCAATGTGTAATCATTAGAGAAAAGCCCCCTTGCGGGAGCTTTCCATCTGTAATCTTATGCGTTTTGTTTGGCCAATTTGACCATCAGGCACGCGATCGTACGACGCTCATCTGCATCGCCGACATCCCATAATTCTTTCAATGCCCGGTTGGAATGGTTCGCCGGATCGACTTTCTCATCCAGGAAGTCACCGATTTCGTATGCAAGTTTGTTGATGGTATCTTCACTCATCCCCATCTTCTCTGCTTGCAGCACGCGGTCACCCAAAAACTTCTTCCATGTGTCAAAACTTGAGAGCACTGTTTTTTCTGTTGACATGATAAATCCTCCTTAGCTGACGCATGAGATTTAAAATCAACAGTTGTAATATGTGCTTCCCGGACATTTTATATACGAGCATTTTTGAATTAATCGAAGATCATCTACAAATCATTAATTTCCATCAAGAAACTACCCCGTATTTAAAACAAAATTGATTGCGCTCCCCCATATATTAAGTGAGCCAGCCACCATTTGGACTTATAATCTGCCCATTAATGTATCCAGACTCGGGAAGTGCAAGGAAGTAGACCAGTGATGAGATTTCATCTGGCTGGGCAAGTCTTCCTGCCGGAATTTCCTCTTCCAGCATTTTTAGTTCATCCTGGTCCAGATGGTTCAACATGGATGTTTGAACTGCACCAGGAGCTACAGCATTCACCGTTACGCCAGATGGAGCCAGCTCTTTGGCAAGAGCCTTGGTGAAAGCATTTACACCGCCTTTGGTTGTAGAATACAACACCTCACAAGAGGCACCCGACAGTCCCCAGATAGACGACACGTTAATAATTCGACCATATCTTTGGGAGATCATGTGAGGCATCATTTCCTGTGTGCACAAGAACGTGCCCTTCAGATTGATCGCCATCACTTCGTCCCAGATTTCTTCCGTAACATCAGACAGCATTCCATAATGAGATATCCCTGCATTATTCACCAGAATATCCGGCATCAGCCCATGTGATTCCAGCTTCTCACGCATACGTTCAATTTGCTCCCGACTGCGTAGATCAGCAGACACCGTCATCACTTTACCACTGCCTTGTTCCATGCACCTTCTCGCCGCTTCATTAGCTGCTTCATGCGATTTCATATAGTGAATCACTACATTCATGCCCACCTTGGCAAAACGCTCTGCGATAGCTGCTCCAATGCCTCCGCTCGCGCCTGTTACAAGTACTGTCATTTCTCCAATTGGCTTCAATTGTCCTGTTCCCCTCTCCATATTAAGGACTCACGACAAGCGATATCGCCAGTTGATCCCAACGAATATGCTCTTTCAATCTACGGTTTACCTCTTCCAGTGTGAGCGATTCATACAACGAGAGCATGTTGAAAAAATCACCACCACGGAATTGCTGACGCGTGAATTCATTCGCAATGTTTTCTGGTGAATTGAGCATACGCAAATATCCACCTATTTTCTTTTTGCGTGCGCGCTCAAAGTCGGTTGCATCAAATCCCTTTTCCACAATAGCATCGACTTCTTCACGAATACGCGCAAGCAGTTGATCCGGGTCTTTGGTATCCCCGCCAATAGCAGAAAAAGCATATTGCGGCGAACTGTTATATTCATGCCCAAAGCTGTCCGAAATCAGGTCTTCATCGTACAATTTTTGAAATAGCGGGGTACTGGAACCAAATAACAGATCCATCATTAGTTTAGTTGTCATATCCCGGCGCAGCAGGTCTTCTCCAGTAAGTCCCACTTCAGTTTCCTTAAAACCAAACAAACATTTGGGCAGGGAAACGGCCAATTTGGATTCACGTCTAGCTTCGCCCACTTGCTTAGGTTCCGGTTCAAAAATCCGCTCGATTTTCCCTTGAGGCTTGTAATTTTTCTTCGCCTGGTTCGAACGAACCATATCGATCACTTCCTGCGGATCTACTCCACCCACGACAAACAGAAGCATATTGCTTGGATGATAAAAAGAGTTGTAACACGTGTACAACGTTTCTTTGGTTATAGTACCAATGGATTCAACGGTTCCGGCGATATCAATATGCACAGGATGTTTCTGATACATCGCCTCAATCAGGCCAAAATAAACGCGCCAATCCGGATTATCGGCATACATATTAATTTCCTGTGCGATGATCCCTTTTTCCTTTTCCACATTCTGATCGGTGAAGTAAGGATTTTGCACAAAATCAACTAATGTTTGTATATTTTCATTGACATGTTCCGTTGCCGAAAACAAATAAACCGTCTGATCGAAACTGGTAAAAGCATTGGCAGAAGCTCCATGAGAAGCAAATGTAGCGAAAATATCGCCTGTTGGTTCTTCAAACATTTTGTGTTCCAGGAAATGAGCAATTCCGTCCGGAACCTTCACTTCCTCTTGTCCTTCAACCTTAAAATGATTGTCCACCGAGCCGTATTTGGTTGCAAATGTGGCATATGTTTTCTGGAAACCCGGTTTAGGCAGAATATAAACATGCAGCCCGTTATCCATCACTTCGTAATACAGCGTTTCCTGCAAACGATCGTATGTTATGCTCTCCACCGACTATTCCCCCTTCTCATCACGCAAGAAATAAATCGTATCCAGACGGAATTTCTCTGCCGCCTCACGAACATTTTCTTTGCTGATCTGTTCTACCTGGGCCAGCAGTTCCTCGGCGGTTCGTTCTTTGCCGGATAATTGTCGATTAAAATCATAAGCAATCAGCTCAAATGCAGAATCCTGCATTTCCTTGAGCAAATTACGGATCATCGCCTTGGTCTGAGACATCTCCAGGTCAGTGATATTCCCTTTCTTCATTTCATCCAGCTGCTGCTTGATAATCATGACGGCTTTTTCGTAATTGGGGATTTCTATCCCGGATTGGATCGTTGCAATCCCTTTATGTCCGTCATAACGCGAAGAGGCATAGTACGCCAGACTTTCTTTTTCACGAACATTAACAAACAGCTTGGAATGAGGATATCCTCCGAGAATGCCGTTATACATCAAAGCAGCTGCATACTGAGGGTCACCATAAGTGATAGACGTGCGAAGCCCCATATTGAGCTTACCCTGATTAACATTAAGTCGTTCTACAACGGTTTCCACTTCTTTATCTCCACGAATAGCTTCCTGTGTATGATAGTCAGAAGAGGTCGCTCGTTCTACATTGAAATAACGCTGAACCAGATTCTCTACCTCTTCCAGCGTGGTGTCGCCCACCACATACAAGTCCATACTTGCCTGCTGCAACCATTCCTGATACGAAGCTGTCAATGTATCTGGATCAATGCCCGGCAAATCCTTGCGTTCACCAAGCGGGTGCAAGCGGTAAGGTTCGTTTTTACACATCTCCTCAATACTACGTTCCGCAGCATAACGCATCTTGTCATTGACGATGGACTCCAGCATTTTGCGAACAGTCTCCCGCTCAGCTTGTACATAAGAAGTTCTGAAATGTCCATTTTCCTGTGCAGGGCGTGTGAGGACCTCACCTAGAAAAGCAAAAGAACGATCCAACAGCTGCTCGTCTCCGCCAACAAAGGAATCATTAATGGTATCCATACGGAACTGTACAATCTGGTAATCGCCACGTTTATAGACATCAAAGCCAAAACCCGCTCCATACAAATGTTCCAATTGTTCACGAAATTGCGTTGTTTCCGGATAGGATTCGGTCCCGCGCCGAAGTACGAAAGGTGTTAAGGCTACTTTGGTAACCGTATCTTCCTGCAGGGGAACCCCTGCGTAAAGCGAGATCGCAAATGTCTTAAAACGTTTCGTAGGAAGAACATGTATGCGGAATTCTTTCCGGTTTCCTCGTTCAAATCCTGATGTATTCAAATGTCAAAACCCCTTTATGGCGTCATTTATCATGCAATAAGTGAAGCTTAAACGTAACAACCATTTTAACCCATTCAAAAGGCAAGAAGCAACCGAAGTCACGCCTTCTGGTTGCTTCCAAGATCATCACATACAGAATATATGCTGCCCAATTGTTTTTACCTGAGGACGTGTCCAGATCCATTTGGATGTAGCTGTCTTCGGATTAAAATAATAGAGGCATCCACCGGATGGGTCCCAACCATTCATCGCCTGTTCAACTGCTTTTTTAGCTTGAGCATTCGGTTCCAGATAAATCTGGCCGTCTGCAACGGCAGTAAACGCACCCGGCTGGAAAATCACTCCTGATGGTGTGTTCGGGAAACTCGGCGATTTCACACGATTCAGGATAACTGCCGCTACTGCCACTTGACCTTCAAATGGCTCTCCGCGAGATTCACCATATACCGCGTTAGCCATAATTTTGATTTCGTTCTCTGACAATCCCATGGAATTGGCAGAGCCCATATTGTCCTGCTCTTTATCCGCAGTATTGTTATTGTTGCCACTATCTCCTGAGGTTTGATCCTTATGCAACGGTGTTTCTGTTGGCGACCATTGTTTTGAAGCATTGTAAAGTTTCAGCTTGGTTTTGGCTCCAACCACACCATCTGCCTTCATGCCGAATTCCGATTGAAACCATTTTACTGATTTCAATGTGGTGCTGCCGAAATTACTGTCAATTTTACCATTGTAAAATCCCAAATATTTTAGCCGGCCTTGAAGCTCGTATACATCCTGACCGTAACTTCCATATTTCACAGCATTGGTGCTAAAGGTGGGTAACGACTGCTCTTCGACTTGCGGGGTACTTGGGTTTGGACTTTCGGTTGCTGTATTCCCAGGAAGCAAATAACGAATTCCCAATGCGGACATCAGCAAAATAGCAGTGAAAAGCCATATGTTCATTTTTCGCATCGACTGTGCTCTACCTTTCTCTTGTGGGATTAACAGAATCGCTAAGGTTATTATGACAAGCATACTTCGTTCCTATGCACCAAATCCTCCGATCATTGGACATCATGGCAAATCTTCAGTCAAATGGCATGCAAAAAGCCCTCAACCAGTAAGGTTAAGGGCTTGGATCTTTTACACATATGTGTATTACGAGCTTATTTTATTCTGTTGATACTGTTCCAGTGAGATCAATACTTCCCTTGGTTTACTGCCCTCGTAAGGACCAATCACACCTCGGGCCTCCATGGAATCAATCAAACGTGCTGCGCGCGTGTAACCCACTCGCATTCGGCGCTGCAATAGAGAAACGGAAGCTTGCTTCGCCTCCAAAATAATCTGTACTGCTTGTTCATATAACTCATCCTGCACTTCTTCTGCTGCCTGAACGGAATCATCCACCTCAGGAACAATGGATTCGTCATACTGCGCTTCACCTTGACCACGCACGTAATTCACGATATTTTCAACTTCCTCATCACTCATGAAAGCGCCTTGTACACGAACCGGCTTCGAAGCTCCCATAGGCATAAACAGCATATCTCCTCGGCCCAACAACTTCTCGGCCCCACCCATATCCAGAATGGTTCGAGAATCCACTTGAGAGGATACACCAAAGGCAATCCGGGACGGAATGTTGGCTTTGATTACACCAGTGATAACATCCACAGAAGGGCGCTGTGTGGCAATGATCAGATGGATACCCGCTGCACGCGCCATCTGAGCCAATCGAGCAATCGCATCTTCCACGTCACCGGCGGCAACCATCATGAGGTCAGCCAGCTCGTCCACGATAACAACGATGTAAGGCAAAACCGCCGCTGGGTTGTCTTTCATCAGATTGTTATAACCTTCAACGTTACGTGTACCGGATTTGGAGAACAACTCATATCTTTTCTCCATCTCAACAACGATCTTCTTGAGAGCAAGTGAGGCCCTTTTAGGATCCGTTACGACCGGTGCCATCAGATGCGGAATACCGTTATATACGTTTAGCTCGACCATTTTGGGATCGACCATCAAAAATTTCACTTCATCTGGCTTCGCTTTGTACAGGATGCTCGTAATAATACCATTGATACATACTGATTTACCTGAACCCGTCGCACCAGCCACCAGCAAATGGGGCATACGAGCCAGATTACCGATGATCGTCTGTCCAGAGATATCTCTTCCAAATGCAATGGTCACTTTGGATTCGGCTTCCTGGAATGTGGCAGTCTCCATAACCTCCCGCATTGTTACTACGGATACCTCTCCATTAGGTACTTCAATACCAATTGCGGATTTGCCGGGAATTGGTGCTTCCATTCGGATATCCTTAGCCGCCAGGGCTAAAGCAATATCGTCTGTCAGACTTACAATTCTGCTAACCTTCACACCAATATCCGGTTGGATCTCATAACGTGTAACAGCAGGGCCTCTGACTACTTCAAGTACTTTGGCACGAACACCGAAGCTTTCCAGCGTTGCTTCCAGCTTGCGTGCAGTCTGCATGTAATCCTTCTGGTCGCCACCCTTACCTCCATTGTTAGGCTTGGAAAGAAGTCTGAATGACGGAAGTTTATAAGGTTTCGGAGGAGGTGGTGGTGGCTTAACTGGCTGCACTTCCTGCCCCTCCGTATCTGAAACAACCGAACCTTGAGCCCCATTACTCAACGTAGACCCAACGTCCGAACTACCCTCAACAGCATCCATCGTAGCTATTCCAGCATCCGCCGCTTCAGGCCACTCATTGTTATCCACAAGTTCATCTGAGATCTTGATTGGAGGCTCTTTCGCCTGCATGTTATCCGTTAGATCATCTGGGAAAGGATACGCATCATCCAGATCATCATCTTTACCAGCATCCTCGGATCTGACATGTTCAAAGAAGTCACGAATGATTGGTGCCGAATTAGGTCTTGATTGCACAGGAACTGCTGCAGGAGCCATTACATCGGATGCGATGATTGGCTCATCATGCCATGAATCCGCAGGAGTTTCCTGCTCCGCACGGTAGACGACATGTTCCGCGTCTAAAGAATCATCCTCGTCCACTCCACGCTCAGCCTTCGTCCGTTCCCGATCAGAACCCCATTTTCCAAAGAGTTGGAAAAAAATCGGTGCTTTTCGTTTCGGTAGCTGTTGATTCTGCAGATCATCGTAATCGTCATCATCTTCCTCGTCGTCTACTGGAACAGGTACCACTTTGCGAACATTCCCGTTTTTCTTGCTCGCAGAGCTTGAAGTAGCACGTGCTGCTGGTCTAGCCTCCAGCTTTTTGTACATCGCACTACCTGCATCCCATATCTTCGTTCTGAAAATGCGAATCAGATCGACATAAGAAAGATTGGTAATCAACATGAAACTGATAACGAACATGACGATCATAATCAATCGGGCTCCCAAGCTGCCAAACAACCACAAGAACAAGGCAAACTGCGCCGCTCCTATATAACCGCCGCTAATGTCCTTATTGAGCATCGAATCCCGTTCGCCTGGCGCAGCAGGCGTGAGCAACTCGATTTGCATATCATTATGTATCTGTGTAAGTACAGCACCTGGCTCCAGGGCTCCAACTGGTATAAGTTTCTGGTGCATGGCAGAGACGGTACTCATCAGTGTTAAAGCAAACACCAGCAATACGAGCCCTGTCTTGCGCGTTGTCCAGCCGCTCGGCCATTTTCGATGAATCATCACCATTAAGCCATAATAGATCCCTATAAGCGGAATCGCAAAATAGAACTTGCCAAGCATCAACCCAAACATCTTGGAAAGCGAGCGCCCTACGGTTGCTTCACCCGACAAAGCAATGACGGCAAGGGTTATAAGCACAATGCCGTAAATTTCATATTTTAAAACGCCGCTAAAAGCTGCGGCCTTTTTTTTCCTCTTTTTTCTTCTGGCCAAAATCAGGTCACCCCCAGAAGAATATTATACCATACAAATATAATCCGTACATATGTTCTTTTTCTGCTCAATTTGTCTTATTTGGTCGCGTTATGTTGGTCCCGGGTTACCCGAAAGTGGAACGATAGATCCGGGCATATTAGCGGGATTCAGATAAGCTTCCAAGGGGCATTCAAGTAAACGTACTATAACAGCCTCATTTTCATTAACAGGTCTGACCTGCATCAATAATCCGTTCATCTTGATCTCACGGGTGTCTTCTCCTTCATTCCACATCCCTGACCACAGCAGTTCAGGTGGCATCACTGTGTAAAGTGTCATTGGGTATAGCCTCCTGCCTGCAGCGTCTGTCTTTTGTCTCCTATGAGTTGATTCAACTGAGCGATGGCCTGTCCGATCCCGCCTACGGCATCCATCAATCCATATTTAACTGCATCAGCGCTACCCACAGCTGTTCCGATATCGCGGTTGAGTTCACCCGTTTTAAACATCAGTTCCTTGAACATTTCTTCAGAGATATTGGAGTGCGATGTAACAAATCTTACGACACGTTCCTGCATCTTCTCCATGTACTCAAACGTCTGAGGCACGCCTATCACGAGTCCGTTCATACGGATCGGATGAATGGTCATTGTTGCACTACCCGCAATCAGGGAATAGGTTGAGGCAACCGCGATCGGAACCCCAATGCTGTGCCCTCCTCCAATGACGACGGTAACCGTAGGTTTACTAAGTGAAGCAATCATTTCGGCAATAGCCAGGCCCGCCTCCACATCTCCTCCTACCGTATTTAAAATGATCAAAATGCCTTCGATTCGCTGATTCTGCTCTGCTGCAACCAGCTGAGGAATGAGGTGTTCATACTTTGTTGTTTTGTTTTGCGGAGGTAAAATTAAATGCCCTTCCACCTGACCGATAATGGTCATACAGAAAATGTTCGATTCAGCTGCAGGTGACTGCGTCTGTCCAAATTGCTGAATAGCCTCCGTTACAGGTGACATACCCTTTTCCTCTTGTGCAGGCACTTCCGGTGCCTCGGTGCCCGGTTGTTCCGATTTCGGTGTTTGCTTGTTTTTCATGTATTCGCTCATTCGATTACTCCCCTTCTCCAGAAACATGTAATGTATTTCCTTAGTATGGGGAATGTTCCAGCTGACTTATACCCGATTATTCATCAATTTCTCCACAATCTGGTGTAGGGCCAGAAAACAACAAAAAAAGCCCCTTCTCTACGAGGAACCGTCCAATATTACTCGTAGAGAAGGGGCGACTGTGTGCCTGAATTTATGTTTTTGTTTGATTTATTTTAAACTTCCATAATGATTGGCAAAATCATCGGTCTACGACGAGTTTGCTCATACAAGAAGCGTCCGAGTGCATCTTTAACATTCGTTTTGAGTGAAGCCCATTCGTTAACGTTCTCACTCATCAACTTCTGCAGTGTGCTGCTGACAATGCGATTGGCTTCATCAAGCAGTCCTTCCGATTCGCGTACATAGACAAATCCACGGGAGATGATGTCTGGACCGGAAACAATTTTGCCATCCTGTTTGCTCAGTGTTACCACGACAACCAGAATGCCATCCTGTGACAGCAATTTACGGTCACGCAATACGATGTTACCTACATCACCTACACCCAAGCCGTCGATCAACACGTTACCTGCAGTAACTTTACCTGCCTTGCGTGCTGCTCCGCCTTGAATTTCAACCACTTCACCGATATCCGTAATGAAAATGTTGTCTGGATCAATACCTACAGATTCAGCCAATACCGCGTGACGGCGCTGCATACGGAATTCACCGTGAATCGGCAGGAAATATTTCGGTTTCATCAGGTTAAGCATCAGTTTCAGCTCTTCCTGACTACCGTGACCGGATACGTGAACGCCACTGTTTGCACCGCTGTAATGCACGTTGGCACCCAGACGGAACAGTTCGTCAATCGTACGGCCTACATATTTCTCATTACCTGGAACTGGAGTTGCAGCAATAATTACTGTATCACCAGGCAAAATATCTACTTTACGATGAGTGGAACGAGCCATACGTGTCAATGCTGACATTGGCTCGCCTTGGCTACCTGTGCAGAGAATTACTACACGGTCAGCAGCCATTTTGCCTACTTCTTCCGGCTCAATGATCATGCCGTCTGGAATCTCAAGGTAACCCAGTTCAGAAGCAATACCCACCACATTTACCATACTGCGTCCAATAACTGCGACTTTACGTCCAGTTACTTCAGCTGCATTGATAACCTGTTGAATCCGGTGTACGTTGGAAGCAAATGTTGCTACAACGACACGTTGGCTTGCTTTACGGAAGATATCTTCCAGAACGATACCCACATTTTTCTCCGAAGGTGTAAATCCAGGTTTCTCTGCGTTGGTACTATCGGACAAGAGGGCGAGTACGCCATTGGTTCCGATCTGTGCCATACGCTGGAGATCTGCATATTGACCATTTACTGGAGTGTGATCAAATTTGAAGTCACCTGTATGAACAACAGCGCCTTCCGGTGTTTCGACACATACGCCGACGGAATCCGGAATACTATGGTTAGTAGCGAAGAACGTTGCTTTCAATACAGAGCCGAGTTGAATCTCGGAATCCGCATCAATCAGAATGCGTTTTGTTTCACCCAGCAAATTGGCTTCTTTCAGCTTGTTCTCCACAAGTCCGAGAGTGAGCTTTGTTCCGTATACAGGAACATTCAAGTGTTTCAGAACATATGGCAGACCACCAATATGATCCTCATGTCCGTGAGTCAAAATAATACCTCTTACTTTGTCACGGTTTTCAGTTAGATAAGAGATGTCAGGAATGACGATGTCGATTCCAAGCATATCTTCTTCCGGGAATTTAAGACCAGCATCTACGACTACAATGTCGTTCGCGTATTGGATGACGTACATATTTTTACCAATCTCGCCTACGCCGCCCAAAGCAAAAATCATCAGTTTATCGTTGTTATTTTTCTTAGACAAATGAATCTAAACCTCCTATGGTAGTTGGACGTCGTACCTTATTATTTTATTGTAAGTTAAGAAAAGCAGTCCATCACACCCATGCCCGTAAATAGGGATGAATGCAAAAGAGCACCTTTATTCACGATATTTGGAAGAAGTTCTTCGAAGTTATTCCCCTTCACCAACAAGATGGATTTTGAAATGATCCTTCTTAGCCGTTCCTTCCTTTTTCACCACAAAGCTACACCAAGAAACGATGTCGCTTTCAATTTCAAAAAAATACCGCACCCAGTCACTTGACATCATTATACATGATTAAAAACAAAAAAAACAAGTCACTCTCTCGTTAACCTCTAGGTTTGCCTCCAGTTGTGAAAAGAAACCTAACCATCGTCGTCAAAAAAAAGAACCGCCTCCTCTTAAATGAGGAGCGGTTCTTCTGCAATTTCTATGGGTCTATAAAAGTTAACGAATCAGTTCAATATCTATTATTGCTAGTTGAACAAGGTACGAATAAAGCCTTGCTCATCCTCTGTTGCAGCTATAAGCGGCAGGCGTACAGATCCTACGTTCAGACCACGTAATGTCAGAGCGTATTTCACCGCTACAGGGTTCGGTAAAGGCTGTGGGCACTCAAATAGACCTTTGAACACCGGAAACAGCTTCTGATGTATCTGAGCCGCCTGTACAGGTGCACCACCGAAGTAGGAATCAATCATTTGTTTCATCTCAGCGCCTACCACATGGCTAGCAACGCTAACGATCCCGTAAGCACCTACAGCAATGGCTGGCAAGCCAGCAGCATCGTCACCGGAATACACCCTGAAATGTCCCGGTGCACCCGCAGCAATCTGCGTGACTTGCTCCAACGATACACATTCCTTCGTAGCTACTATGTTAGGAATCTGTGCCAAACGAATCGTTGTTGCAGCCGAAAGACTAGCTGCTGTACGTCCAGGAACGTTATACAACATAATTGGCAGTTTCGTCGCGTTCGCGATCGCTTCAAAATGTCTAAACATTCCCTCTTGACTTGGTTTGTTGTAATAAGGAACAACCAGCAAAACACCATCTACACCAGCACGTTCAGCGTCCTGAGTCAGATGGATTGAATGAGCGGTGTTATTGCTACCCGTTCCAGCAATGATTTTGCACCGTCCAGCCGCATGTTTTACCGCGAATTCGAATAGTTCTACTTTTTCTTTGTCGCTAAGCGTGGGAGATTCTCCAGTTGTTCCTGAAATAACGAGCGTCTCTGACTTTTGATCATCAATCAAATAATCAATCAGACGTGCAGTTTCCTCCCAATGGATCTCCCCTTGTTCGTTGAACGGAGTGACCATTGCTGTAATCAATCTTCCAAAGTCCAATTCGATTCCTCCTTCAAAACAGGTCCGGCTCCGCTGACTTCAAAGTACTACAAGTGAAGTTCGAATGAGGCGTGAAGTGCCCTCAGAGCTTGAACCATATCTTCTTTTTTCACAAGTACCCAAATCGTTGTATTGGAATCTGCAGATTGCAGGATCTGGATGTCCGCAAGAGTCAAGGATTCCACGATCCGTGCCATAATGCCTGGCACTCCGTTGATACCTCCGCCGATGACGGAAACTTTGGCACAACCGGAGAGACTTTGCGGTTTAAGACCAATTTCCTGCAGTACCTGTATAGCTTTCTCGGAATCACTATCGAAAACGGTATAGACAACCCCCAGAGGGGTAACATTAATAAAATCTACGCTGATCGAATTTTCAGCCATCGTTTTAAACACTTTCAGCTGCAAACGATCTGCACCACCCGGCACTTCCACCGTTATTTGCGTAACATTACTTACATAGGCAATCCCTGTTACATATCGGTCGACAATGCCTGTCTGCACATCCTGGAATCCTTCTGGATGCGTTACCAGCGTCCCTTCACTATCTGCAAAGGTAGATCTCACACGCACTGGAATCTGGGATTGCATCGCAATCTCGACTGCACGTGGGTGAATTACTTTGGCTCCTTGATGGGCCATATTACATATCTCGGCATAACTCACAACAGTCAACGGACGAGCGTCCTCCACGATACGTGGATCTGCTGTCAGTATTCCATTTACATCCGTGTATATGTCCACCATCTCAGCGTGTAATGCTGCACCAAGAGCTGTGGCTGACGTATCACTTCCTCCACGACCAAGGGTCGTAAAGTCACCATTTTCGGTCTGCCCCTGGAACCCTGTAACAATGACAACACGCCCACTCTGTAGCTGCTCCAGCACACGAACAGGACGGACATCCAAAATTCGGGCATTCCCGAAATTGTCGTCCGTCACAAAACCTGCTTGTGCACCGGTCAGCACTGTAGTTGGAATGCCTTCATGTTCGAGCAGACTGCTTAAAGTCGTCGCAGAAATAATTTCACCACAGCACAGCAGTAAATCCTTTTCGCGTGCGGAGAGTGCATTTCCGTTCTGTGCAGCCCAGTCCAGTAACGTATCAGTCGCATAAGGCTCACCACGGCGACCCATCGCTGACACAACAATGACCAGACTAAATCCTGCTTCAAGTTCACGTTTAACATGACGGAGCACATGCTCTCTCGCCTGAACGGTAGAGAGAGATGTACCTCCGAATTTCTGTACCATGATGCGCATCTTTATTCCTCCATTTGTGTACGCAAGAAGACTGGACACGGGTCAAATCAACAAATGGATCACCCTAGGGAGCGTTCCGATGCGATAATTTCAGCATTTTATACGGCATTTCATGCCGCTCCTCATCAAAGATTAGTGAAACAATCCCATATGAAGGCCGCGGTTGTTATCGAGATCATGTCGCACACGTTCCCCGTGCACTGATCCCGCTTGCCTAACCTAATCGTTGCAAGCAGGAATTCCCTTTTAATGAAAGGAACGTGGACACAGGTAGCTGTTTATGCCAGCATAACGTCCCTCATGATTTTCTTTGTCTCTCGAACCATCTTCATTTCTTCAAGCGAATAACCGTTATCCCCTTAACTAAGTCTGTACAGAACCATGTCTATAAACAAACTAATGTTACGGCGGACCCAAGAACTATCAAGCCTGTGCAGAACGCTGCACAATCATTGGCTGTAACTGTTTGCCTTCAAGCGCACTCCAGCATGCCTCCGGAATGAGCTCCATTTTGGCCACTAACGAGTTCGGTTTTTTCACCGGATCATCCTGCCCAAATGGCACAAAATACAGATATTTGGCCACCAGCAGTTTGGCGATGTTCGCAGCATTCAACCCAAGGCCATCATTGGTGGAAATGGCGAGTACCAGCGGACGCTGATTTCGCATCTGGGCTTTGGCTGCCATTAAAACCGGACTGTCCGTCATGGCGTTAGCCAGTTTACTCGTCGTGTTGCCTGTGCATGGAGCAATTACGAGCACATCGAGCAACTTGGAAGGCCCTAACGGCTCTGCCTCAACAATTGTAGAAATGATATCATTCCCCGTTATATCTTTCAACTGTTTTTGCCAATTTTGCGCGGTCCCAAAGCGTGTATCCGTAGTCAGAACCGAATTGGAAATAATCGGGACAACATTGGCACCTTCGGCCACGAAGCGGCTAATCACCGGCATAACCTCTTCAAACGTACAATGAGAACCTGTAATTGCGTAACCTACCGTTTTTCCCTGCCAGTTCATTGTTCAACCTCCCGTGCGTTTTGTTCTTCCAAAAGCAAACGGATTAACACGTCGGCAATAATGCCGCCAGCCGTTTTGGGAGCAACAATGCCGGGGAGGCCAGGCGCAAGTAGCGCTTTGATACCGCGTTTTTCGGCATATCGGAAATCACAGCCGCCAGGAGCGGATGCGAGGTCGATAATGACTGCTTTTTGCGGCATTTTGGACAGGATTTGTGCTGTGATTATCATAGTCGGTATCGTATTAAAAAGCAAGTCAACTTCCCCGGTTTGAGCGGCCAAATCCGTTGTCATGAAAGGCTTCCAGCCCATTATGGCTGCTCGAGCAGCATCCTCTTCGCGCCTGATTCCCACCCGTACATTTGCCCCAAGTCCCTGAAGCGTTTTGGCCATTGTGAAACCTGTTCGACCCAAGCCAAGCACAATGCATTCCGAGCCGTGGATCGTGAAGTCCGTCTCCCGAATCGCCATAGCAATTGCGCCTTCAGCAGTCGGAATGGAGTTGTAGAGCGCGATGTCATCACGATCGAGTACTTCAACAAGCCGTAGACCATTTTCCCGGCACAAATCACGTAAAAAAGGCTTCGCCATACCTGTGAACACAATACAATGCTCCGGCAATGCCGCAACATGTTCCTTTTTCAGAAAAATCGGTGTATCACTGAACGAAGTGCTCACTTTACCCTGATCATCACACCCGACCACAGGAAGCACCAGCACATCTGCCGAAGCAAATACATCGTCCTCCAATTCCTGGTGTTCGATACCCGGTATGGAACGCTCCAGCTTGTCGAAGCCCACCACACTTACCGTAGCATCCAGCTCTGCGCATTTTTGAATGACTTCAAGCTGCCGCGCATCTCCGCCCAGGACTATAATCCGGACACCGGTCAGCATCGGGACGTCACTCCTTTCACCACATGTATGCCTTATCGTATGCAGTGGCCCACAGGGGGGTGAAACATTAAAATTGAAGCATGCAAAGAAAACATTGTCTCTATCGTTCAAAAAAAGAAAAAAGAGCCGCCCCTCAGGGACGACTCTTCGAGAACATGCTCAGTAAATCAAACTTTAAAGCTCTAATTACAGAAGATGCTCCTATTTACAACTTAGTTTCAGAGCATTTATTTTCCGGTATGACCGAATCCGCCTTCTCCACGTACAGTTTCCGACAGTTCAGCGACTTCGGTTAATTCAACTGCAGGAACGGTTTGAAAGACGATTTGGGCAATTCGCTCCCCACGTACAATGGTGAATGGCTCCTGACCCAGATTAATCAGAAGTACCTTAACCTCACCGCGATAATCGGCATCAATGGTGCCAGGTGTGTTCAGACACGTAATCCCATGTTTGAAAGCGAGACCGCTACGAGGGCGAACCTGTGCCTCCAATCCAGCAGGCATTGCCATCGCGAGTCCCGTAGGAATCAACGTACGCTGTCCCGGCTGCAATACAACCTCTTCTTGTAATGCCGCAACTACATCAAAGCCGGAGGCCAGCTCTGACATTTTTTGAGGCAACTTAATATCTTCATTGCCCGGTAACTTTTGAATTTGAACGTAATGCAACAAAATCATCCCTTCTTAATCCAGCGATCGTACGATCCGAAGCACCGACCATAGCAAGCGCAAATGGCTCTGCAAACATCAGGTCCAGCACAGCATCAACATCGTCCATCGTTACTTCTTCAATTTTGGCAATCATTTCGTCCAGCGTGTGGTGTCTGCCCAGCATCAGCTCGTTTTTACCCAGACGGTTCATCCGGCTGCCCGTGCTTTCCAAACTGAGGATCAGACTTCCTTTCAGCTGTTCTTTTCCTTTACGAAGTTCATCTTCAGACAATCCATTTACAGCCAGATCGTGTAGAACCTCTTTGGTCAGATCCAGAACTTCTTTCGTCTGTTTCGGCGCTGTACCTGCATAGATGGTGAAGAGTCCACTATCCGCATGGGAACTATGATACGAGTAAACGGAATAAGCAAGGCCGCGTTTCTCCCGAATTTCCTGGAAGAGTCTGGAGCTCATGCCTCCGCCAATCGCATTATTCAACACGACCATGGCGAATTGGAGCGGATCTCCAATCTTACATCCCGGGAACGAGATGCAGATATGATTCTGTTCCGTTTTCTTTTTGTGAAAGAGTTGTCCGCTCTGGAATGCAGGCAGTGTGACTTGTTCAGCTACACCGTTGACATCAAAAGCACCAAAATGCTTTTCCATCAAATCAATCACACTGTCATCAATGTTACCTGCAATACTAATAACGGTATTCTCAATCGTGTAGTGCTCCTTCATATATGCACGCAAATGGCTGGAGTCCATCGCCTTGAGACGCTCTTCTGTACCCAGAATCGGATAAGCGAGCGGATGCTCACCATAGGCGGCCAAAGCCATAAGATCATGGACCATGTCATCCGGCGTATCCTCATACATCGATATTTCTTCCAGAATGACGTTTTTCTCCTTGAGCAGTTCACCATCATCCATTTTAGAGCGGAAGAACATATCGGACAACACATCTACAGCTATTGGCAGATGTTCATCCAATACTTTGGCGTAATAACAAGTGTATTCTTTTGAAGTGAACGCATTCACGTTACCACCAATGGCATCAAATTGCTCCGCAATCGCTTTGGCATCATAACGATCCGTTCCTTTGAACAGCATGTGCTCAATAAAATGGGACACTCCGTTGCTTGCAGGCTGCTCATTGCGAGAACCTGTCTTGACCCATATTCCAAATGACACGGAACGACAGGTCGGAATCTGTTCCATGACAACTCTGAGGCCATTGCCCAGCTGAATTTTTTTCACGGTTGGCCCTCCTACATCTCTATAATTGCCTGGATTTCAACGTAAAATTGAAATCGACATTTGGTTCCAACTGTTTGATAGTAACAAAAAAACATCATTCACTCAACCGCTGATCCCTTCACGCGCTCGGATGACAGTGTTTCGCTAACGGTTCCAAGCGTCAAACCCTTGGCCCGTATGGAATCAATCATACCTTTTAAAGCTCCTGAAGAAGCAGCCGTGGGGTGCATCAGAATTAATGTACCGGCTTCTACGTTTTTGGCGATCTTGGCTACAACAGAAGCAGAACTTGGTTTGCGCCAATCCACCGTATCCAGTGTCCAAAGTACCGTTTGAAGTCCCATGCCGGAAGCAATGTCGACCGTTTGTTGATTAAAATCACCGGAAGGTGGAGCAAACCAATGGTTCTCCACACCCAACTTTTGTTTGAGCAGGTCCTGGGTTTTACTGATTTCCAGCTTGGCTCGCTCCGTACTCAACCGACTCATATTCGGATGTGAGTATGCATGATTCGATAACTCATGTCCACGCTTTTGGATTTCCTTGGCCAGTTCCTCGTTTTTGCTCAACCAGCTTCCATCCAGAAAAAAAGTAGCTTTGACTTTTTCGGCGTCAAGCGTATCTAGCATTGGGATAATGAATTCATTGCCCCACGCTACATTAATCATGAAAGATACCATTGGTTTCTCGGCATTCCCCCGGTAAATCGGGTGTGCACCCAAATCTTTAAGTTGGATTTCAGGTACAGTCTGCCGATAGACATACGCTATCTTGGTATTCAGCGTGCCACCAAGTGCTTTGCGATACGTGGCTTCCACATCAATTTCTATTCCGTTATACCCGGGTATCGCTTTCCAGACCCGATCCACTCTGGCATTTACCGGAGCGATTTTCGTTTCGGCCGCTTTATCCCGGATCGCCGACAACAGCTGATCTTCTCCGGTTGCCTCTTTGAACATATCAAATGCATTTTGCGTGCCTGGTCCATCACGAATTTCCGTAATGTATGTACGTACACTGCCCACTTGTCCGACCAGTATGACAGCTGCCATACCTACCAGAACAGCCGCCAGCTTTTTGGATTGGTTTCCCACAGCTCCATCCTCCCGCCGTCTTTGTCCCCATCATATGAGGACAAGTGCAAGAATATGAATAAAACAAGCTGTTCATGTAAAGTATCTACAAAGCTGGATTCAAAGGCCTTATGAGTAGACAATCGATGTCATAAAGATATTTAAACGTTAAAAAAAGAGCCAGAAATTCACATTCTGTCTCTTCATTCAATCTATCTTTTCAAAAAAACGATGGCACGCAGCCTATGATTGAGCTGGAGCTTCAGCAGTCAATACGGCTTTGCGGGACAAGTTGATACGGCCTTGTGGGTCAATTTCCGTTACTTTTACCGTAATGGAATCACCGATAGCAACAACATCTTCCACTTTAGCAACACGCTCTGTGGACAATTGTGAGATGTGTACCAGACCTTCTTTGTTCGGCAGCACTTCAACGAATGCACCAAACTTCTCAACACGTTTTACTTTACCTACATAAATCTCGCCGACCAGTACTTCACGTACAATGCCTTCGATGATCGATTTAGCTTTATCATTCATCTCTTGGTTAGAAGAGGCGATAAAGACACGTCCATCCTGTTCAATATCAATTTTAACACCGGTTTCCTCGATGATTTTATTGATAATTTTACCACCTGCACCAATAACATCACGGATTTTGTCCGGATTGATATGCATGGTTGTAATTTTAGGGGCATATTGTGACAACTGCTCACGTGGAGTTTTCATCACTTCGGTCATTTTGCTCAAGATGTGCATACGACCTTCTTTGGCTTGAGCCAATGCTTCAGACAAAATTTGACGATCAATTCCATCAATTTTGATGTCCATTTGAATTGCTGTTACACCATCAGGTGTTCCTGCTACTTTGAAGTCCATGTCACCGAGGTGATCTTCCATACCTTGAATATCACTCAGGATGGATACATGATCTCCGTCTTTAATCAGACCCATAGCTACACCCGCAACCGGAGCTTTGATTGGTACACCTGCATCCATCATAGCCAATGTGCTGGCACAGATACTTGCCTGTGAAGTTGAACCGTTAGATTCCAATACTTCGGATACCAGACGAATCGTGTATGGGAAGTCTGTTTCGGAAGGAATTACTTTAGAAAGAGCACGTTCACCCAGTGCACCATGTCCGATTTCGCGACGGCCTGGAGCACGCAATGGACGAGCTTCACCTACGCTGAACGGTGGGAAGTTATAGTGATGCATGAAACGTTTCGTTTCTTCAAGACTGATTCCATCCAAAATTTGAACATCACCCAGTGCACCAAGTGTACAAATGCTGAGCGCCTGTGTTTGACCACGAGTGAACAAACCTGAACCGTGAGTACGTGGCAGCAGGGAAGTATCACATTCAATTGGACGGATCTCAGCGAGTCCACGTCCATCCGGACGAACTTTATCATGAGTGATTAGGCGACGCACTTCTTCTTTAACGATATCGTGCAGCACTTCTTTCACATCTTTGAGCAGTTCTGGAGTCTCAATATACTTCTCTTCGAAGTGAGCAACGGTTTCGTCATTCACAAGATCGATTGCATCCTGACGTGCATGTTTTTCAGCAATTTTAACAGCTTCAACCAGACGAGCACTGGCGAACTCACGTACACTGCTGTTAACTTCAGCATTAACGGCATGCAATTTAACTGCCATTTTTTCTTTACCGGCCACTTGTACGAGTTGTTCAATGACTGCAACAATGTTCTTGATCTCGTCATGTCCGAACATGATTGCTTCCAGCATTACTTCTTCCGGAACTTCGTTCGCTTCCGCTTCAACCATCATAATGGCATCTTTGGTTCCTGCAACAACGAGTTCAATCTCACTTACCTCAAGCTGTGCAATCGTTGGGTTGATGATGAACTCACCATTAATACGTCCAACTTTTACGCCACCAATCGGTCCGCTGAATGGAACATCTGAAATGCTCAGTGCAGCCGATGTACCGATCATGGCAGCAATTTGCGGTTCGCAGTCCTGATCCACACTCATAACGATATTCAGAACTTGTACATCATTCCGGAAACCTTCAGGGAACAAAGGACGAATCGGACGGTCTGTCAAACGGCTCGAAAGAATCGCTTTCTCACTTGGTCTGCCTTCACGTTTAATAAATCCACCTGGGATTTTACCTACGGCATACAATCTTTCTTCATAGTTTACCGTTAATGGGAAAAAGTCCAGATCTTTAGGCTCACTTGATGCTGTCACGGTACACAATACAACGGTATCCCCGTATGTTACCTTAACGGCAGCATTAGCCTGCTTGGCCAAACGCCCTGTTTCAAGCGTAAGCGTTCTTCCACCAAGCTGCATTTCAACACGCTGTTCCATGAAATCCCTCCTTTTATTCGTTCCTAACACAATGGATTCTGCATTTTCACAGTATTTCCTGCTTGTCCTGCATTCATTAACTCCACAGCAACATGCTCACTTGCAAAACAAAAGCTCCTTGCGGAGCCATCAGCTACAAATATATGGCAACATGTTCATCTACAAAACAACCCGGCTGTAAGCTCCGCTTGTCCTTTTAGACAAAGGAATGACGGATAACAGCCAGGTTGATTTTGAAAACATGTACGATAATTAACGACGCAATCCGAGTTTTTCGATCAGTGCGCTGTAACGTTTAACATCTTTGTTTTTCACGTAAGCCAAAAGCTTACGACGTTGACCTACCATTTTCAAAAGTCCACGACGTGAGTGGTGGTCTTTCTTGTGCGTACGCAAGTGGTCTGTCAAACTTCTGATGTTTTCCGTAAGGATAGCAACTTGCACCTCAGGTGATCCAGTATCGGACTCATGAGTTTTGTGCTCGTCGATCAGTTGTTGTTTACGTTCTTGAGTCAATGCCATCCTATTCACCTCCTTCATTATAATCGCCATTAGCCTCGTCACCGCCGGTGAGAGCAAGTAACCAAGCCAAGGTTATGTGTTGTCTCAAACGACAACGTAGTACATTATATCATAGTTGCCCAGACAAAGTAAATGTAAACATGTATTTTGTCCTGGACCTTAGGATAACAGACGGGCGGCGGTTAATGCATCTTCACGAATCTGACTGATCAAGGCATCAATCGAGTCAAATTTTCGCTCTGCACGAATGTAATGAACGAGATCAACCTTTAATTCCTGGTCATATATCTGCCCATCAAAATCAAGCAAGTGCACCTCAAACGTAGGTTTCATCCCGTTTTCGTGAAAGGTAGGTTTCACACCAAGGTTCATGACGCCGCGCAGTTCCTGCTCCCCATACTGCACACGAACAGCGTAAACACCTTTCGCTGGCGTAACATAATGATCCGTAAGTTCAAGGTTAGCGGTAGGAAAACCAATGGTCCGCCCACGTTTCTCTCCATGAATTACAATTCCCCTGATACTATAAGGTCGACCGAGCCATTGGCTGGCTTCGTCCATTTCTCCACGCTTCAACAGGCCACGAATGAGAGAACTGCTTACCTTCTCACCATTTAACAGGAATGGAGGCACAGTTTCGACCGTCATTTCACCTTCTCCCAATGCGCGAAGAAGCTGCTCATCCCCTGCTCCCTTGTGACCGAAGCGGAAGTCAAAACCAACTACCGCTGTTCGAGTCTGAAGCGGAAGCAGCAGATCATGTGCAAATTGCTGTGGCGTCAATCTTGAGAACTCCTCATTGAATTCGACCACATAGAGTACGTCTACACCCATCCCTGCCAGGATGTCTTCTTTATCTCTCAAGGGAGTTAAATAACCCTCGTAATCCCCTTTGCGCATAACTTCCTTCGGATGAGGATGAAAGGTCATCACCGCTGCCTGCATGCCCGTTTCGCGTGCAATGCGGACAGCTGACAAAATGACACTTGCATGTCCGAGATGCAGCCCGTCAAATTGACCGATCGCAAGCACTTGGGGATGTGTGCCCTGAACAGCCGATTGTAACGTCTGCGGATAGGTTAGCATTACGGTTTTCACAATCATTCACCTGCATTTCACTTGATAGGCCAGGCTTGAGTACCACCACTCAAACCAGGAACCTCTTTATTCCGGTAAAAAGACTTTAACAGCTCTCACCGTTGCTTTCAATTCATCCCGCTCAAATATCCCCAGAAACGTCCCATCCTGATCATATAACCGCAGTAGACCAGGTTGCTCTGCAGGCGGTTCGAGCAAACGCGCCGATAATTTCTGGCCCTGGAGGGCTCCCTTGGCCTGATCCGCACCCACCGTATGTGCTGGAATGGAAGAGATAGCTTCATCAACCGGAATCAACACCTCGGCTAACGTTCCATCGATCATGCGTTGTTCCACTTCTTCAAAATGAAGGCAATGATCAGCAGAGATTCCAGCCGATATCGTACGCTCCAGATGTAGCATGGTGGATGGATATCCCAATTTTTTGCCGATATCCACGCATAACGTTCGAATATAGGTTCCTTTGGAACATAAAGCACGGAACGATATATCCGTAGTATCGCCTTGAATCTCAATTCCTGTCAATTCCAGTTCATAGATCGTAACTTCACGACTCTTACGCTCTACCGTTTTTCCTTCGCGAGCAAGCTCGTAGAGACGTTTCCCATCCACTTTGACCGCAGAATACATAGGTGGAACCTGTGAGATGGTGCCCAGGAATTGCTCCAGCACCTGCTGAACCTGCTCCTGTGTCACCTTAACTGCTGTCTCCGACCGCTCAATAACTTCACCTGTCATATCCTCCGTGTCAGTAGACAGACCCAGTCGTAGCGTTGCCAGGTATTCCTTGGGAAGCTCCTGCATGTACTCCACCACACGTGTTGCCCGTCCTAGGCAAAGCGGCAGTACGCCAGTAACTTGCGGGTCCAATGTGCCTGTATGACCAATACGTTTCATTTTGAGGATGCGACGCATTTTAGCCACAACATCATGAGAAGTAAATCCCGCTGGTTTATACACTGGAAGTACACCTTCAAATGGTTTTACCATTGAGCATTCACCTGCTTCAGCACTAGTTCGACGATATCTTCCAACTTGCCCTCTACGCGACATCCAGCTGCAAGTACATGTCCGCCTCCACCAAAGTTCTGTGCAAGCGAGGCGACATCAACCTTACCAGCTGACCGAAGAGATACTTTCACCGCATTGTCATTGATTACTTTAAAAAAGATGCCCACTTCCACACCTTGAATGTTACGCGGGTAATTGACTACCCCTTCAAGATCTTCATTAGCCGCTCCACAAGCAATCATGTCTTCAGGCGTAATGACCACCCAGGCAATCTTGCCATCGTCAGTCATTTGCAGGCTTGAGAGTGCCTGATTCAATATACGGACTTGTGGGAGCGTAACCTGCTCAAGCAAAATCTGTGCAAGATAAGGTCCATTCACACCATGTTCAAGCAATTTGGATGCAGTGGTCATCACATTAGGACTCGTATTCGCATAGCGGAATCCACCTGTATCTGTTAGCAATCCTGTATAGACTGCAGTAGCCACATCTTTATTCCACTTCACTGGGAAAAGATTGAGGAAATCAAACAGAATTTCAGCCGTTGCTGCTGCGTCTGGCTTAATGATGTTTACTGTTCCATACGCGTCATTGGTTGGATGATGATCAATATTTAAAATAACAGCATCATCTTCAAAATAATGACGAGTCAGGCCTACTCTGGAAAAGTCTGCACAATCCACACAGATAATCGCTTTATATTTCCGCGCCGGTGGTTGTTCGGTCATGTTCACGATCTTGCCAGCTTCCCACAGAAAGTTCATGCGTTGTGGAATTTCACCTTCATTAATCATCGTGAATGTCTTGCCCAGACATGACAGCAGCCAGCCCACCGTTACCGTCGAGCTGACTGCGTCACCGTCCGGCTGTACATGCGACACGACCAGGTAATCATCATGCTCCAGCAGAAATTGCTTTCCGTCCTGAAGCGCCTGTTCATAAGTGTGCATTGCCGTCTCCTTTATTCTGTTACTCGGATTCGTTCTTGTCGGTACCGATATCACCAAGCAGCTTCTCAATTCGGCTGCCATATGCAATAGATTCGTCAATCTTGAATATCAACTCGGGAACGTGTCTAAAACGGATACGCTTGCCCAGTTCTGAACGCAAAAATCCATTTGCTTTTGCCAGCGCTTTAAGCGAGTTATCCTTTTGATCCTGTTCACCAAAGACACTCAGATAAACTTTGGCTTGCGACAAGTCGCCTGTCACTTCGACTCCCGTTACGGTAATAAAGCCGATACGAGGATCTTTCAGTTCAGACTGGATGAGCAGACTTAATTCTTTCTTGATCTGCTCGCCCACTCTACCTGTACGAATCTTAGCCATCGTTGTTCACCTCATGCTTCCTTGCTTATCGTTGTACTGTCTCCATAATGAAGGCTTCGATAACGTCGCCTTCTTTGAGATCATTGTATTTATCCAGCGTGATACCGCACTCGTAACCTTGGGCTACTTCTTTGGCATCATCTTTGTAACGTTTCAGGGAATCCAGCTTGCCTTCGTAAAGGACGATGCCATCACGAATCAGGCGTGCTTCCGCGGAACGCGTAATTTTACCCGAGGTAACCATACATCCAGCAATGGTGCCGACTTTACTGATGGAGAACGTGCTCCGAACTTCAGCATGACCGATTACTTTTTCTTTGTAAATCGGATCAAGCATGCCTTTCATTGCTTGTTCAATTTCTTCGATAACGCTGTAGATAACGCGATGCAGACGAATGTCTACTTGCTCTTGATCTGCAGTCGCTTTCGCCTGATTATCAGGACGAACGTTGAAACCAATCACGATGGCATTGGATGCTGCAGCCAAAATGATGTCAGACTCTGTGATTGCACCAGCGCCGCTATGAATAATCTTCACGCGTACACCTTCAACTTCGATCTTCGCAAGGGAACCTTTCAATGCTTCAACCGAACCTTGTACGTCACCTTTGATAATTACGTTCAAGTCTTTGATTTCACCGTCTTTGATGTGTTGGAACAAATCATCCAATGTCACACGTGTGTTTGTACCCAGATCGGATTCACGTTGTGTAATGGCACGTTTGTCGGCGATAGAACGCGCTTTACGCTCATCTTCAAACACCATGAACGGATCTCCCGCACCTGGAACTTCAGTCAGACCCGTAATTTCTACAGGTGTTGAAGGTCCAGCTTCTTTTAAACGGCGACCTTTGTCATTCACCATCGCACGTACACGACCGAAGCAGTTACCTGCTACAAAAGCATCTCCGACTTTCAATGTACCGTGCTGTACTAGAATACGGGCAACTGGGCCACGTCCTTTATCCAGCTCGGCTTCGATCACTGTACCACGGGCACGTTTGTCCGGGTTCGCTTTGTACTCGTTCACTTCTGCAACGAGCAGGATCATTTCAAGCAGACCTTCTAGACCAATTCTTTGTTTCGCCGAAACGTTAACAAAGATGGTGTCACCGCCCCACTCTTCCGGAACGAGTTCATAGTTGGTCAATTCTTGTTTTACTTTATCCGCATCTGCACCCGGCTTATCAATTTTGTTGACAGCTACGATAATTGGCAGTCCAGCAGCTTTGGCATGGTTAATCGCCTCAACCGTTTGTGGCATAACACCGTCATCTGCAGCTACAACAATAATTGTAATATCCGTAACCTGTGCTCCACGTGCACGCATAGCAGTAAACGCTTCGTGACCTGGTGTATCCAAGAACGTGATTTTTTTGTTGTTAATTTCAACTTGATAAGCACCGATATGCTGCGTGATACCGCCTGCTTCTCCACCCGTTACATTCGTTGAACGAATCGCATCAAGTAATGTTGTTTTACCATGGTCAACGTGACCCATGATCGTAACTACCGGAGGACGGGACTGCAAGTCAGCAGGATCATCATTCTCTTCAAGTGTTTCGAAGCGGTCATCTTCAAGGACAATTTTCACTTCAACCTCAACACCGAATTCTCCAGCAAGCAGCAGGATTGTTTCGATATCAAGCTCTTGGTTAATCGTTGCCATTACACCCATTGCAATGAGTTTTTTGATAACTTCAGAAGCATCTTTATGGAGCAACTTCGCTGTTTCACCAACAGTCATGTCACCACGTACGATGATTTTCTTAGGTGTGTTATCAATTTTCTCACGTTGTTGGTACTGTTGTTGATTTCTGTTGCGATTGTTCTTGCCACCACGATTACCGCGGAAGTTGCCGCCACGGTTGTCGTCATAACGACGTCCACCGCCACCGCTGTTTGAACGGTTGCCGCTATTGTTGTTATTGCCGGAATTACCTTGGCCACCTCTGCGTTGGCCTTGTCCTGAGCTCTGTCCTTGGCCACCAGTACGGTTGCCGCCAGTGCCAGTATTGCCACCGCCGTTCGGTCCTGCGCTTCTTGTTTGACCGCCACCACTATTCGCTGGACGTTGACCCGTACTTTGCGGACGGGATGCTGTACTGCTTTGTCCACCTTGAGCTGGTCTTGGACGATTACTTGATTGTCCTCCTTGGCTTGAGCCTTGGGAAGAGTTCGTTCTGTTGCGGCTGTCTTGGCCGCTAGGTCTTTGGGAGCCATTGTTATTGTTGGAATTTGGTCTATTGTTCATACCTACCTGCTTTTCCTGTTGTATTTTTGTTTGTACGGGACTACCGGATGGGTTGCTGCTATTCGGCGTGTTCACTCCGCCGGCCGGCTTGTTGCTGTCCACTGTTTTGTCACTGCGCACTGACGAAGTAGCAACGGATTTTGCTTCGTTACTTTGTTTGGAAGCGGCAGTGGATTTTATATCTTTAAAAAATTGTTCCACCTTACCGACTGAACCATTCTCCATGACACTCATATGATTGTTTACGGGAATATCCAGCTTTTTAAGAATGGTTATAATTTCTTTACTACTCATATTAAGGGACTTCGCATATTCATAAACTCGCAATTTATCCTTGTTTTCCTGTTTACTCAATATACTCCACCTCCGACATTATACCGACTTGCTTGGAGATCATTTTTGCAAACCCTCGATCCGTTACTGCAAGAACAACCCGCGTTTCTTTACCGATACTTGAACCCAGACTATCCCGGTCAAATCCGATCACCAGTGGAACTTTATATGTCCCGCATTTGTCGCGAAATTTCTTTTGTGTATTGGCCGAGGCGTCACCCGCAACAATAACCATTTTAGCTTCGGAAGAACGGATCGCTTTAAGTACAATTTCTTCACCTGTTACAAGTTTGCCTGCACGCATGGAGAGTCCCAGATAAGACAATGTTTTATTATTCATCATGTTCACGCTCCTGTGCTGCTATGAATTCGTCCTCTACCGCAACGAAATCAGCTGCCAATTGCTCATAAATTTCCGGTGAGACTTTGCTCTTGAGCGCCCGATCCAAAGACCGGTTTTTGAGTGCAAGCTTAAAACAGGACTCTTTGCCGCATAAATAAGCACCACGTCCGGACTTTTTGCCAGTCAAATCGATCAGCACTTCATCCTCTGGCGTTTTAACGATACGGATCAGCTGCTTTTTGGGCATCATTTCCTGACACGCCACACATTTGCGCAGCGGTACTTTTTTAGTTTTCATACGTTAGCGCCCCCCCGTGCTTTACTTTAGTCGACGGAGACGGAATCTTGGTGCATTTCCGAAGAAGAATCTTTCTCTCTGCCGAATTCCTGTTCCGCCTGGCTCTCGCTCTTAATGTCGATTTTCCAGCCGGTCAGTTTGGCTGCCAATCGGGCATTTTGGCCTTTGATCCCAATGGCGAGGGACAGCTGATAGTCAGGAACAATAACCCGAGCCATCTTTTCTTCCTCGAATACTTGAACTTCCAATACTTTGGAAGGACTAAGTGCATTTGCCACATATTCGTCTACCTGGTCGGAGAAACGAACGATGTCAATTTTTTCACCGCGCAGCTCACCCACAATGGTCTGCACGCGCATTCCCTTAGGACCTACACATGATCCAACTGGATCAACTTCCTCATTGCGGGAATGAACAGCAATTTTGGAGCGGAAGCCCGCTTCACGTGCGACGGAGCGGATCTCGACTACACCGTCAAAAATTTCAGGTACTTCCAGTTCAAAGAGACGTTTCAACAAGCCCGGATGTGTACGGGACAAAATGATTTGCGGCCCTTTGGTCGTATTCTCGACCTTGGTGATGTACGCTTTAATACGGTCACCATGAACAAACTTCTCGTTCGGCATCAATTCGGTCAGCGGCAATGCCGCTTCGATTTTGCCCAGATCGATGTAGATATTGCGCAAATCCTGACGCTGCACCACTCCCGTAACGATATCTTCTTCCTTATCAACGAAAGCGTTGTAGATCAGGCCGCGTTCGGCTTCACGAATCCGCTGGGTCACTACCTGTTTGGCAGTTTGTGCGGCGATACGTCCGAAATCACGCGGCGTAACTTCAATCTCCGCAATATCTTCCAGCTGGAAGTGTGGGTTGATCTCTCGTGCAGCAGGCAATGAAATTTCGGTACGTGAATCCAGGACTTCTTCCACGATCAATTTGCGGGCATACACCCGGATAACACCCGTATTACGGTTCATGTCAACACGCACATTCTGGGCGGTGTTGAAATTACGCTTGTAGCTGGAGATGAGTGCTGCCTCGATCGCTTCAAACAGCACATCCTTACTGATCCCTTTTTCCCGCTCCAATTCATTCATTGCTTCAATAAAATCCATACTCATGAATGTTGATCCCCCTTTCAAACATGGCATCTCATACGTAAAACGGCGAAAGGCTCTAAACTCATGAGCACCTTGCCGTTATCGTGAGATGTGTCTTTTTTCATTAATAAGTGAACAAGGCACTTAAAACAGAATGGCCAGGCGCGCACTCGCAACCTTGTCATAAAGAATGGCATGCTGTTTCTTGCCTGCTTCGATCACAAGTTCCCCGTCATCAAAGGAAAGCAGCTTGCCTTCAAATTCCTTTATACCATTTACCGGCTCGTAGGTTGTAACAAATACGTTTTTACCTACGGATTTGGCAACGTCCTCCGGTTTTTTCAGTGGACGCTCCGCACCGGGAGAAGACACTTCAAGGAAATAGATGGTCGGAATCGGATCGTTCTCATCCAGCTTGGCGCTTAGCTTTTCGCTGATCAAGACACAATCATCGATGTCGATGCCACCCTCTTTGTCGACATACACCCGTAAAAACCAGTTGCTGCCTTCTTTGACGTATTCGATGTCAACCAGCTCGAAGCCTTGTTCGTTCAAGTAGGGTTGGATCATTTCTTCCACGGTAGATTTAATGTTCGTTGTGCTCAAAACCGATAACCTCCAACTTAGGTTACACCAGCAAATAATGGCTGGCAATTTCTTCATTACCCAAGATTCTTGTATACCAAAGACTAAAGAGTGGGTTTCCCCACTCTTTAGAAATTCGTACTATCTCGTTCACTTCAAAAATTATAACATAGTCTGGTAATAGTGACAAGTAAGCGATCACTCAGCCATTTTAACCACTAATGAAGAAAAATTTACGTAATCACATTACAGACCATAAATAGATACTCAAAATGCCATTTTAGAACAAGGATAATTGATTGCTTTCCGGCAAACCGCGGAAGCATCCCATGCCCGTCAGCAACTCAACAATTGTTTTACTTGCTTTAGACTTTTGCTGGAAATCTTCAATTGACAGGAATTCTCCATGCTCTCTTGCTGCAGCGATATTGCGTGCAGCATTATCCCCGATTCCTCCCAGTGCCGAAAACGGAGGAATAAGAGAATTTCCGTCAACAATAAAC
The DNA here is from genome assembly GCF_050994985.1 of Paenibacillus taichungensis. Taxonomy (NCBI): domain Bacteria; kingdom Bacillati; phylum Bacillota; class Bacilli; order Caryophanales; family Paenibacillaceae; genus Paenibacillus; species Paenibacillus taichungensis. The sequence continues at coordinate 3,560,380 of NZ_CP194720.1, forward strand.
TTCGTTGCTTCCGAGCGATACAGATCAATCGGCTTGAGTGAGAATCCGCGTGCTGCCATTTCCAATGCCATCTCAAGGACAGGCAGCATGTTTTTTTCTTTTGGCGGTGCCTGGAAACCTAATTGTTCAATTTCTACGATCTTCCGATAGATGGGCTCATAGCCCTGACATACCAGTTCAATGTCAAACTCATCGGCACGAACTGTGAAGTATGTCGCGTAGTATTCAATTGGGTGATACAGCTTAAAGAAAGCTGTACGCACTGCTGAGATAACATAAGCGGCCGCGTGGGCCTTTGGAAACATGTACTGGATTTTAAGACAGGAATCAATGTACCATTGCGGCACCTTGCAATTTTTCATCTCATCAATCCATTCCTGCGGCAAACCACGTCCCTTACGCACACTCTCCGTAATTTTAAAGGCAAGACTGGCGTCCATGCCCGCCTTATAGATCAGGAACAACATGATATCATCCCGGCAACCAATCACCGTTTTGATGTTACAAGTTCCATTTTTGATTAGATCTTGTGCATTACCAAGCCATACCCCCGTACCATGAGACAATCCGGAGATTTGGAGTAGATCGGCAAAAGACGAAGGCTGGGATTCAATAAGCATCTGACGTACAAACTTAGTCCCCATCTCTGGTACACCAAAAGTGGCAACTGGTGAACGAATCTGCTCTGGCGTAACGCCGAGTGCTTCGGTAGAGTTGAACATGCTCATGACCTTAGGATCATTCATCGGAATGGTCGTTGGATCGATACCTGTCAAATCCTGCAGCATCCGCATCATAGTTGGATCATCGTGCCCCAGAATATCGAGTTTTAGCAAGTTCTCTTCGAAGGCGTGATAGTCAAAGTGTGTTGTTTTCCACTCCGCATTAACGTCATCCGCCGGGAATTGCACAGGCGTTACATCTTCCACTTCAATATAATCCGGTACAACAACAATACCACCGGGATGCTGTCCTGTACTACGTTTAACCCCGGTACAACCGGAGGCCAAACGGTTCAGTTCTGCTCCTCGCCATTTCTTATGATGTTCCTCCTCATATTTCTTGGCAAAACCAAATGCTGTTTTTTCAGCTACCGTACCAATTGTGCCCGCACGGAACACACTCTTTTCGCTGAAAAGCACCTTCGTATAGTTATGGGCATGCGGCTGATAATCACCCGAGAAGTTCAAGTCAATATCGGGAACCTTGTCCCCTTTAAAACCAAGGAACGTCTCAAACGGAATATCCTGCCCTTCGCCTTTTAATCGGCCTCCACAATCAGGGCATTCTTTCTCAGGAAGGTCAAATCCACTCGGCACACTTCCGTCGAGGAACCACTCACTGTGCTTACACTCCGGATTTACACAAATATAGTGCGCTGGCAACGGATTAACCTCGGAAATCCCCAGGAAAGTAGCAACTACAGAAGAACCAACTGATCCCCGTGATCCGACAAGGTACCCATCCTGATTCGATTTTTTAACCAAACGTTCCGAGATCAGATAGTTGGCAGAAAAACCGTATTTGATAATTGGATTCAATTCTTTCTCCAGTCGTGCCACAATGACTTCCGGCAGTTCCTCACCATAAATCGACTTGGCGGTATTATAGCAGGTATTACGGATCTCATCGTCTGCGCCTTCCAAAATCGGAGTGAACAGCTTGTCCGGGAACAGCTTGATTTCCTCGAACCGATCTGCCAATTCAACCGTATTCGTAACAACGACTTCGTAGGCTTTATCTTGGCCCAGGTACTGGAACTCTTCCAGCATTTCATCCGTCGTTCTTAGATGAGCATCCGGTTTACGTTGATCTTTGAGCGGGCTGAACCCCGTAATTCCGTGAATCGTGATATCCCGATATAGCTTGTCGCGCGGCTCGAGATAATGCACGTTACCTGTGGCTATTACCGGTTTCCCCAATTTTTGACCAATGTCAACAACTTTACGAACAGCGAGCTTCAATTCCTCTGGCGTAGCCACGAGCCCTTTGTCCACCAAATGCATATACATTGTCAAAGGCTGGATCTCCAGAATGTCATAGAAATGCGCTATCTCTTCCGCCTCTTCAAGCGATTTGTTCAACACAGCCTCGAAAAACTCACCTTTTTCACAACCCGATAAAATAATGAGACCTTCACGCAAATTGATCAGCTTCGATTTTGGAATACAAGGCACCCGTTTGAAATGCTCTGTATGAGAAAGTGATACCAGTTTATAGAGATTCTTTTTGCCGACATCATTCAAAGCATAGATGCCGCAATGGAATGGACGCGTATTTGAAAGATCAACTCCGACATAATCATTAAGCCGATCAAGCATGGTCAGGCCTTTCATCTGAGCGGCATCATTAACCAATCCATTCAGTATACCAGCGAGCGCAATCGTATCATCAATCGCCCGGTGATGACTTTCCAGTGCTACTTTATATTTATCCGCCAGCGTATTCAGACGGTGGTTCTTCATTTTTGGATATAACAACCGTGCCAGTTCCAAAGTATCGAGTACAGGGTTCTGAAGCTCAGGCATGCCAAGCTGTTTCAGCGAAGCCTGAATAAAGCCCATATCGAATCGCGCATTATGTGCAACCAGTACGCCATCTCCGGCAAACTTCACAAAATCATGAATAACCGGTTCTAGCTCAGGTGCATCCTTCACCATTTCATCGTTAATATTAGTCAACTGCTGAATGTTATATGGGATGCGCTCATGCGGATTTACAAACGTAGCAAAGCGGTCAATTTCTTTACCGTCCTCTACCTTCACTGCCGCAATTTCGATGATCTTGTTCTGGGTTACAGACAGACCTGTGGTCTCAATATCAAACACGATATATGTCGCTGATTTGAGTTCCAACGGCTGTGGTGCCATAACAACAGCAACCGAATCATTCACCACATTAGCCTCAAGGCCGTAGATCATTTTAATTCCGTTTTTCTTGGCAGCTTTGGACGCCTCCGGATACACCTGCACACCGCCATGATCACTTACTGCGATTGCCTTGTGTCCCCATTCCGCTGCAGTCTTTACGTATTTGTCGATCGAAGTTACGGCATCCATTGTACTCATTGTGGAGTGCAGATGGAACTCAACCCGTTTCTCAGCTGCATTATCCTTACGGGATGGCGGTGCCTTTACTTCAACCAAATCTGAAGGAATCATGGCAAGTTCCGGAATTTGCATAAACCGGTCGTATTCTACACGGCCACGCACTTTCACCCATTTTCCATTGGCCAGCAAGCTCAGGATTTTGACATCCTCTTTTGTTTTGGCAAACATCTTCATTTGCATGGAATCCGTGAAATCCGTGAGATAAAAAGTAAACAACGTATTCCCGTTCCGCAACTCCTTGCGATCCAGACCGAAGACCGTTCCCTGCAACGTAACCTTTTTCTCTTCATCCTGAATTTCCTGCATAGGTACAGGTGGTTCCTTGATATCATATCCCATCTGTAAACGAACATCGCCCTGTTCTTCCTCTTCAGGCATTTCCGAGTCCACTTCACTCATCATCTGCTCAATAACTTGAAGCTCTTCTTCCCGCTTCTTGAGCTGGAATTGTTCCATCGCCTCTTTGTTGCTTTCAACCTCACCAACCAGCAATTTGACCCGCAAGGGCAGTTGAAAATACTTATCATAAAAAGTAGTTATAGCTTGATCGATCTGTTTCTTCTTCGCAAGCTCCATCGACATGGCATCACTCATGGTCAATTGCAGCAGATCTGCTTCACATTCGAACTTGGTGCGGTTCATCCAACCATTAACAGATGGAATTTCCCTTGTAACCCATTCAAGGAACAAGTTCCAATACTCACTGACAATATCACCAATCTCGACCTGATCACTATATTTGAAACCAAACGTGATCTTGGAAATGTGATTCATTTTCTCCTGGATGTGCAGGCAAAATGTTCGATAGATTGGAGCAGGAACCAAGGTATCTTTTGCAATCACAATAGTCCAGTCGCGGTTGCTACGGCTTGTCTCCACCCGTTCAATCCATCCATCCAAAAAGTAGGGCTCTATTAGACCAGCCGGAAGTTCCGTCTGTTTCATCAACAACTCAAACCGTTTTCTCTTCTCCTCGAATCCACTCATCGTGTTCCTCCTTGTACCCCCTTAAAACAGGAAAAGCCTCTGCATTCAAAAATGTCCCCGATCCGAACCCGCACCGACTCATTTTATCCGACAGAAGCTCTCCATTCCTTACTCTTACGGTGAATAAGTGCCGTTAGTCAGGTTATCCTGACTTAGTACGCTCTTGCAAACACTACCGTGTGTTTCGCCTCTTCACCACAAGCCAGGCACGTATGCTTTTCTTCCGCAGGCTGGAACGGAATGTTCCGGCTTGTTGCACCTGTTACTTCTCTTACTTTATCTTCGCAAGCTTCAGAACCGCACCATCCAGCCAGTGTGAACCCACGTTTGTTTTCCATCAATTCCTTCATCTCATCAAGCGTATCTACAGAGTAGAAGTTGTCCGACATAAACGTGCGAGCACGTTGCAGCATATCGGCTTGCACTTGAGTCAGCATAGTCTGGATTTCTTCCACCAGATTTGCTTGTTCAACGACTTTCTTCTCTCCAGTAATCCGGGAAACGAGAACACATACACCGTTCTCCATATCACGCGGACCAATTTCGAGACGAATCGGAACACCACGCATCTCATATTCGTTGAATTTCCAGCCTGGACGAACATCACTGCGATCATCCATTTTCACACGAATTCCCGCTTGTTTCAGTTCAGCGAACAACTCGTCCGCACGGCCTACAACGGCATCACGTGTTTTTGGCGGTCCAATTGGAATCATAACCACTTGCGTTGGTGCAACTTTAGGAGGAAGAACCAGACCACGGTCATCTCCGTGAACCATAATTAACGCACCGATTAAACGTGTGCTTACCCCCCATGAAGTGGTGTAAGCCAGCTCCAGCACATTATTACGGCTAAGATACTGAATTTCAAATGCTTTTGCAAAGTTAGTTCCCATGTAGTGTGATGTACCTGCTTGTACAGCACGTCCATCCTTCATCATGGCTTCGATCGAGTACGTATCCACCGCACCCGCAAACTTCTCGGATTTGGTTTTCTGACCTACAATTACCGGAATAGCCAAATACTCTTCAACCACTTCACGATAAATCTGAAGCATCTTCATTGTTTCTTCACGTGCTTCTTCTTCGGTCTCATGCGCAGTGTGACCTTCCTGCCACAGGAACTCACTTGTGCGAAGGAAAGGCAACGTTCTTTTTTCCCAACGGACTACGTTAGCCCACTGGTTGATCAATACCGGAAGATCCCGATAAGACTGAATCCACTTGGAATACATGTGACCAATAATCGTTTCGGATGTAGGACGGATTGCCAGACGTTCTTCCAGCTTCTCTCCCCCAGCTTCCGTAACCCAAGGCAATTCGGGATTGAAGCCTTCAACATGTTCTTTTTCTTTTTGGAAAAAGCTCTCAGGAATGAACATCGGGAAGTAAGCATTGCGATGGCCCGTTTCACGGAAACGACGATCCAACTCATCCTTAATATGTTCCCAGATCTCAAATCCGTCTGGTTTGAAAACAATACAACCGCGTACGGGTGCATAGTCCATGAGATCAGCTTTTTTAATAACATCAATGTACCAGCGTGAGAAATCCTCGCCCTGAGGTGTAATTTCAGTCACGAACTGTTTATCATTTTCCTTTGACATAAGACTCCAGCGTCCTCCCATTACGACTATCTCTGAATAAACAGAGCGTAGTCAAACCATAATTATCCGTTAATTAATCGTAATATATCATTATATGTTACTGCCAGCATCAGTACAAACAACATGGCGAAGCCGACAAAATGAACCATACCTTCCCGGTTCGGGTCAACAGGTCTGCCACGAAGCGCCTCAATCCCCAGGAAAACCAAACGGCTACCGTCAAGCGCAGGGATAGGCAACAGGTTGAAGATACCGAGATAAAGGCTCAAAATGGCAGCCCATCTGGTTAATTGCTCAATACCCTGTTTTGCAATCTGGCCCGTAACCTCAAACGTACGCACCGGACCACCGATATCGTCCATGTTAAATTGATTAATGAGATGTCTGAATCCTTCAAAGATTACTCTGGTCGTATCTACCATAGCTACTCCGGACACTTTAAATGTTTCCACGAATCCAACAGAACGAGTTGGCAGGGTAGGTACAATACCAACTTTACCGCCTTCCTGGCCTTCTACCGCGCGAGGTGTGATCGTAATATTAAACGTTTCATTCCCCCGACGCAGTGTCCATTCCATCGGCTTGTCTTTGGAATCAGCTATCATGCTCACCATTTTTTGCGAATCCGTGCCGATGGCCGTACCATTGATTGTCTCAATGATATCTCCCTTTTGCAGGTTCGCTTGGTAGGCAGCTCCACCTTCAAGCACTTCGCCAATTTCCAGATTTTTCGGATTCTCAACTGGAACCCCAGCCATTTGTGCATAGACTGCAAATAAAACAAATGCCAGGATGAAATTCATGAGTGGTCCGGCAAAAATCGCCATTGCCCGCTGACCAACCGTTTTACTGCCGAATTGACGATCTTTAGGTGCAATTTGGGTTTGTTTGCCCCGACTCACCAACATCGCTTGCGGATGAATCCGGTACTGCTGAATTTCGCCATCCACATCGAGTTGCAATTTCAGTGCATTCTCCATATCAATGGAGATGACTTCACCTCGAATTACATTTTTGCGATTATCCAATTGATCGAGGTAGATCATTTTGACTTGGTCATCAGCTGATCTTACCGCAATGGTCTGACCTTCTTGAATTTCTACCAGTTCCGGATCTTCCCCAGCCATACGTGCATACCCGCCAAAAGGCAGCAGACGCAGTGTGAACTGGGTCTCGTTTCTTTTATATGAGAACAATTTGGGACCAAAACCGATCGCAAATTCCCGTACAAGAATACCGGCGCGTTTGGCAAAATAATAATGTCCCCATTCATGAACCGTCACGATGACAAAGAACATGAGCACCGTTAGAAATACCACTTGTATGGTTTCCAATCCCTATCCATCCTCCTTCACGGCACGAACCGCAGTCTGTCCCTTTAGATTATCATTATTCTCTGATGCCGCACAAGAGAATCACTTCTTCCATTTTATCTTGAAAAAAGAGATTACAGACTGAACGCAAGTTGCCGGCTCTCCTGATCACATCTTGCGATTTCCTCCAGATCAGGCTCGTCCACATTGCGGTGTGCCTCCAGCACAGAAGCAATAATATCCTCTATTTTAAGGAACGAAATCTCTTTACGCAAGAAACGTGCTACAGCAACCTCGTTGGCTGCATTAAACGCCGTTGCTGCGGTTCCTCCCATTTTACCACACTCGTATGCCATTCTTAAACAAGGGAACCGTTCCATATCCATCTCACGGAAATGCAGCTTGCCCACTTGTGTTAGGGATAGACGTTGTGAAGGCGATGGTAAGCGGTCAGGATAGGTCAGTGCATACTGAATGGGAACACGCATGTCCGGATTGCCAAGCTGGGCAATAATGCTTGTATCATTAAACTCCACGTAGGAATGAATGATGCTCTCCGGGTGATGCAACACATCAATCTGATCATAACTTAGTCCAAACAGCCAATGCGCTTCAATAACTTCCAGCCCTTTATTGACCATCGTCGCCGAGTCTATCGTAATCTTCGACCCCATCGACCAGTTGGGATGTTTGAGTGCATCTTCTACGGTAACTTCCTTCAGCTGTTCACGAGTCAAATCACGGAATGATCCTCCAGAAGCCGTAAGTGTAATTCCCATCACGCGTTCACGAGGTTCTCCATTCAAGCATTGGAAGATAGCCGAGTGCTCACTATCCACAGGCAGAATCGGTACCCCTTTCGCAGCCGCTCTGGCAGTAACAATATGTCCCGCTGTAATTAGCGTCTCTTTGTTAGCCAGCCCAATCTGTTTGCCTGCATCAATAGCAGCCAGGGTCGACTCAAGCCCAACACTCCCCATTACAGCAGTGACAACCGTATCTGCATCCGTCCCGGCAGCGACCTCCACCAGTCCTTCTTTGCCATAAAAAAGCTGTGTTTCGATAGGTAAGTGCGGTGCCACTGTCTCTGCTAGTTCCTTTGAGCCAACTGATACCTTTTTGGGTCGATAACGCTTCGCTTGCTCAATCAGCAACTCTATATTGCTCCCAGCAGCCAATCCCTCTACTTGAAAGCGTTCGGGATGCATATCGACTACATCCAGTGTCTGAGTTCCAATGGAACCGGTTGACCCAAGAATCGCAATTTTTTTCATGCTGCACCTCATCTTTATTTATCCAATGCCTATGACGAATAGTTCGTTATATGGCTTGTGCTCATTTTTAATAGGGCAGAAGCATTAGTATATGTACGAATGGAAAAACGACAATCCAGCTGTCGCATCGATCCAGAATACCGCCATGCCCCGGGAGCAAAGTGCCGGAATCTTTGATGTTATACACACGTTTGTAAGCAGATTGAATCAGATCTCCCATTTGTCCTACAACCGCACATGCAATCCCAATCCATACCGCTCTTTGCCAAGACAACAAGCCGTCTGACACCAATGCAAAAACAACAGAAGTGATTACAGCGATCACAATACCACCCAGTGCACCTTCCACCGTTTTATTAGGACTGATCGACGGCCAAAGTTTGTTCTTCCCGATAAGTTTCCCTACAAAATAGGCACCTGCATCACTTGCCCATATGGAGCCCAGAAGCAGAAACGTCCAGAACAACCCATGATGCAAATGTCTGGATTCCGCGATGTAATAAAAACCGATTCCAATATACATTACTCCCAGAAAGAGCATGGCAACAGTGTTTACAGGAATCTTGTTTTTAGTTACCACAGAGGCAGTCATTAATACAAGCATCACAAGCCATCCGATCTGGAATAACGTTAGTGGTCTAACTTCCCAAATCATTTCCCAAGGAAACACAATCGCAAAGATACCTGCATAACCAATTAGGGCTACACCCGAAAAAGGCTGTACCCCGGTCATTTTAACAAATTCATAATAACCGATGAGAGCCATGAGCAATACCAAGCCATGGTACCAGGGTCCGCCCAGCATGCAAAAACCCAAAAACAACACACCTGCTATGATTCCTGTCGTTAATCGCTGTTTCAACGGCTTCATCCTCCATCTATTTCAAACCGCCGTAACGCCTTGTTCTGCGCTGATATTCGGCTACTGCTTCAAGCAAATGCTTTTTGCCAAATTCGGGCCAGTATATATCCGTAAACCATAGTTCGCTATATGCGAGCTGCCAAAGCATGAAATTGCTTAATCTCAACTCTCCGCTCGTCCGGATCAGCAAATCCGGATCAGGCATATCCCCAGTGAGCATATGTCTGTCAATGAGTTCAGGCGTAATGTCGTCTGCCGATAGTTCCCCCGACTTTACCTGCAGAGCGATCTGTTTGACACAGTCCGTCATTTCGCGACGACTTCCGTAGTTCATTGCAAAATTCAAAACAAGCCCTGTGTTATGTTCCGTAAGACGAATAGCTTCACGCAAAGCATTAATGGTATGGGAAGGCAAATGTTCTTCCTGGCCCATCATACGGATGCGTACATTTTTTTCTATAAGCTCATCCAGCTCTATCGCCAAAAATTCTTGCGGAAGCCGCATCAGAAAATCCACTTCTTCTTTTGGACGCGTCCAGTTTTCTGTCGAAAAAGCGTACATCGTCAGATATTTGATGCCCAGTTCATCCGCCGCGATGGTCGCACGTTTGACCGCCTTCATCCCATTCTGGTGGCCAGCTATTCGTGGGAGACCCAAACGTTTCGCCCATCGTCCATTGCCGTCCATAATGATGGCGACGTGCTGCGGGATATTATCCTCGGATATAGTCAGCGTTTCCTGCTTGTCAGCCCCATTCCACCACGACCGAACCCGTTTGATCATTCCTGTTCCTCCAAAATCCCTGAAGTTTCTTCACCTGAAGCTTGGAAAAAGAGACAAAACCCCACCGTATTGGAGGGGCTGCGCTTGTCTTACACTTCCATGATTTCTTTTTCTTTGGCAGCGAGTACCTTATCGACTTCAGCAATAAACTTATCGGTCGATTTTTGGATGTCGTCTTGATGTCTCCGGGACTCGTCCTCGGAAATGTCTGACTTCTCCATTTTTTTAATATCATCATTCGCATCACGGCGAATATTACGAATGGCTACTTTGCCTTCTTCACCGAACTTTTTCGTCAACTTCACAAGTTCTTGTCTGCGTTCTTCCGTAAGTGCCGGAATGGACAGACGAATCATAGTTCCGTCGTTCGCTGGCGTAAGGCCAAGATCCGATTTCATAATTGCACGCTCAATATCCCCCATGGAGGATTTATCCCACGGCTGGATCATCAGTGTCCGGGAATCCGGTGTACTGATATTAGCCAATTGGTTGAGCGGAGTCATTGCACCGTAATACTCTACTTGAATCCGGTCGAGAAGAGCCGGAGTTGCACGACCTGCACGCAAAGTGGCAAGATCACGTCGTAACGCTTGAATCGCTTTATCCATACGTTCTTCGGCATGTTTTTTAACCGCTTGTGGCATTAATCTACACTCCCTTTAACGATTGTCCCGATGCGTTCACCAAGAACAACACGTTTGATGTTACCTTGTTCCGTAATGGCAAATACGATCAACGGAATGTTGTTGTCCTTACACAGCGAGGACGCCGTTGAGTCCATTACACCAAGATCTTTGTTAAGTATATCCATGTAAGTCAACTGATCAAACTTGACAGCTGTGCTGTCTTTAAACGGATCTGCTGAGTATACACCATCAACTTTATTTTTGGCCATTAAGATGACTTCTGCTTCGATCTCTGCTGCGCGCAGTGCTGCTGTTGTATCGGTGGAGAAGAACGGGTTACCTGTACCTGCTGCAAAAATAACGACCCGGCCTTTCTCCAGATGACGGATAGCTCTACGACGAATATAAGGCTCCGCAATTTGTTGCATGGCAATCGATGTCTGTACGCGAGTAGGAACTTCAATCTGTTCCAGTGCATCTTGCAGGGCGAGCGAGTTCATAACCGTCGCCAGCATCCCCATATAATCGGCAGTTGCTCTATCGATGCCGTTTTCGCTACCGGCAATTCCGCGCCAGATGTTTCCGCCGCCGCACACGATAGCAACCTGTACACCTAGTTCAACTACTTCTTTTACTTGCTGGGCAATCGACGAGATCGTCTCTGCATCAATACCGTAGCCATTTTGACCGGAAAGAGACTCTCCGCTGACCTTTAAGACAACACGTTTAAATACTGGCTGTTCCAATTATTCACCCTCCACTTTGAATTGAACACCCTCGGCGTTCAACCAACAAAACTTCTCGCGCATGGCCTCCTGCTTAAAAAGAAAGGAACACAGTTGTGTTCCGCTCTTTTAGGAAAAACATTCAACCGGTAAGGCATAGTTTTCCTGGGATATAAGGGAGTAGCGCTTCGAAGTTTCATCATTCTTATATCTTCGAAAATCATTCCTGCTTGCCGGTTTGAAAACCGTCTTATTTGTTCACTTGGGACATAACTTCTTCTACGAAGTTGTCTACTTTTTTCTCAAGACCTTCACCCAGTTCATAACGAACGAAACGACGGATGGAGATATTTTCACCGATTTGGCTGATTTTTTCGTTCAGCAGTTGGGAGATCGTTTTGTCAGGATCTTTAACAAAGGTTTGCTCCAACAGGCAGAATTCTTCGTAATATTTACCGATACGGCCTTCAACCATTTTCTCAACGATTTTTTCTGGTTTGCCTTCGTTCAGAGCTTGAGCTTTCAGAATTTCTTTCTCTTTTTCCAGCTCTTCTGTAGGAACTTCTTCACGAGTAACAAATTTCGGGCTCGCTGCTGCGATTTGCATAGCGATGTCCTTAACGAAATCTTTGAATTGATCTGTTTTACCAACAAAGTCAGTTTCACAGTTCACTTCTACCAGTACACCAATACGGCCACCAGCGTGGATATAAGATTCTACAACGCCTTCAGTTGCTGCACGGCCAGCTTTGCTTGCTGCTGCTGAAAGCCCTTTTTCACGCAGCAATTCAGCTGCTTTCGTGATGTCACCGTTTGCTTCTTCCAGTGCTTTTTTGCAATCGAGCATACCTGCGCCCGTTTTTTCACGGAGTTCTTTTACTGCACTCGCATTAACTGCCATTATTAATTCCCTCCAAAAATAAGTAATTGTACGTACACTCTAAAAAAAGGGCAGTGAGAGGTTATCCACCTACCAACCACCCTTTTCATTTAATTCATTAGATATGTTCGAATCTATTAAGCGGAAGTTTCTTCGCCTTGGTTAGCTTCGATAACGGCATCAGCCATTTTACCTGTCAACAGCTTAACGGCGCGGATTGCGTCGTCATTACCCGGGATAACATAATCGATCTCGTCCGGATCGCAGTTAGTATCAACGATACCTACAATTGGAATACCCAATTTGCGAGCTTCCGCAACAGCGATACGCTCTTTGCGTGGATCGATGATGAACAGGGCGCTTGGCAGGCCTTTCATATTTTTAATACCGCCGAGGAATTTCTCCAGACGATCTTTCTCTTTGCGAAGCAAGATTACTTCTTTTTTAGGCAATACAGCGAAAGTACCGTCTTCTTCCCAAGCTTCCAACTGTTTCAAACGATCAATACGTTTTTGAATAGTTGAGAAGTTAGTCAGGGTACCGCCGAGCCAACGTTGGTTAATGTAGAATTGACCAGCGCGTTCAGCTTCTTCTTTAACTGAATCTTGAGCTTGTTTCTTAGTACCCACGAAAAGAATTGTACCATTCTCTCCTGCGATTCCTTTAACGAAGTTGTAAGCCTCTTCGACTTTTTTCACTGTCTTTTGCAAGTCAATGATATAAATTCCGTTTCTTTCAGTGAAGATATAACGATCCATTTTTGGGTTCCAACGACGAGTTTGGTGACCGAAGTGTACCCCAGCTTCGAGAAGCTGCTTCATGGAGATTACTGCCATCTTCACACACCTCCTAATATGGTTTTATTGTGTCCTCCGCCGGCATCATTTTTCGCCAAGACTCTCCATCAGGAAAGCACCCTCAACAAAATTAGCACATGCGTGTGTTTTAACACCGTTATCTAATATATCATAACTGATTGCCTGATGCAACAGTCTTTCAAAGCAAATTTCCGTTCCTTCATAGCGATACAGAACTTGTCATTATTTATACAAAAAAACCGCCCTGCCTGAGCGCACTCAGTTTGACGGTTCTTTTGTAATCTTGGCAATAATGGATTTGAAACTTTCGCCTTTTTCCAAGTCATAGGTACCAACTTGTATTTTAGTGTTAATTCGCTCTGCTCTGCCTGCCTTTATGAAAGCTTGTGCACTATCGACAATCCCGGCTTTCTCCAGATTCCCGGCCACGATGGCCAGACTATTGCCTGAACGTACTTTGAACGATACAGTAGCCGCAGCTTCGGGACTGTTAGGACTTGACGGTTCGGTCGTTTTTGGCTGATCGACTTCGTCCTGTTTGTCGCTTTCATTAGTGACAGGTTGCTTTGGATCGTCAGGTTGCTCCGGTTTCACAGCTGATTCTGCCGCTTCAGGTGCCGTTGCCGTTTTCCCCTGTAGTTCACTGCCTTCTTGTTTCTTCTTCGCTACCCACTCAGCTTCTGTAAACAACTCATCATCAGAAGCTACAAGCTTCATGTCCATGCTCTTTGCAGCTGCTTCAAGCTGTTCCATTGTCAGATTGGCCGTAGCCAACTCAGGGTCGAGATTACTCTCAGACAGTGCGTTTTGTCCAACCGTTGCAAGCTGCAGCAATACTGCACCAACAATCATGCCACTTCCAAGTCCAATCCATAAGGAGCGCTTGTCCATCTGTTAGCTCTCCTCCCGTTCTGCCAGCTGTAAAATCAGCTGAACTTCTCCACGTTGTATGCCCGTCTGCTTGGCAATGGCATCCACTGACTTTCCTTCAGCATGTAGATTAAACAGCTCTGCATATCGGTCCTTAATGGATTCACGTACAGGTTTAGGTTCTTGTACAGCGGCCTGCTGTTCTGCTTCTGACACCTGTTGGGCCGAATCTGCTCGCACACTGTCTACAAGCGCCTGTGCTTGCAATCCGCTTGTGCTATGTACCGGAATTATATTGGAGGGTATGTCTGTTTTTATCGTTTTACTTTCTTCCAGTTGATCCAGCCTCCGCTGTAATTCCTGAAGCTGTGACTGCATACGCTGATCTGCCGCCGTCGCCTCACCCTTCATTTCAGCAACACGCTGAATGAGAGCATCATTATCGTTCTCTATCTCAGCCATATAATGTTCAAGCGTAGATTCCATCTCTTGCACCAGGTGATGCCCAGGCTCCTGCACTTTGTTTTTCTTGGGCATGATAAGCGCATATGCAATTGCGCAGGCTCCTAATATGACAATAATGATCCATGGTGACAATTTGGGTTCTCTCCTTTTAATGCAGCCATCGGTGTTTAAGACTACATGTGAGTCACATGTCATCCATTACAACGACAGGTCAATATGTTTTCCTTTGTAGGGATGCTCAGCAGGTTTGACAGTTTCCAGCGCTGAAGTAACTTCAGGTTCGTTGGAGCCGCTCTGCTGCTCTTTGTTTCTAGATTGACCATCGCGTACATCTGTGTGCGCTGTTTCATCCAGCGCCTCGCTTCGTTGCCTTGCTTCATTTGCTTCTTTGGCCGTTTGTTCCGCTAGCAGGTTCTGGTCAATGACCGGTCTCTGCTGGGCTTCATTCTGATAACGCCCCGCCTCACTTGTTCTAGGTACGGCAATCTGCAACTCAACTGCTTTGAAACTCATACGCTCACCTCACGGTATCGAATGGATTTCTTTATGTGCTTGAATGCTGTACTTAAACGAATGGAACCATCGTTATATCCCCATCATGATAATAAAAAGATATTCGACTTACCGGATCTTTAATAAATTTGGTGTATCTGCCGATAACTATTCTAGAGCCTCCATAAATCATCTTATGAATATCGACGCGAGCCCTACTTGTATCTTCAAGAACCTTCTCAATTTCAAAGATACGTGTTTTCGTTTCCTCGCTAAGACGAAGGGCAGATTTTTGAGTCGCACTCAGTTTGATTCGCATGGACATTCTATCCGGGGTCAGTTGGCCTGCAGCAGCTAACTGATCCAATAATGTCAAAGCTTTTTTCGTTTTATCCAAAGCATCCATCTGCTCTTTGACTTCCTTACGTAATTCACTCAACTCATTACGGAGCTTAGGCAGTACCCCTACTTCAATGGAAGTTACAGTAGACATACTGTTGCCGACGACGCGTGCTGAGACCTTTTCTCCAGCCTGGATCGACCCGCCGACGATAAGTCCTTTGGTACCTTCACAGATTACCGCATGACCTGCACGAATCGTGGAATGCATAATACTTTGGGATACCAGTACATTTTCAGCCGCATCGACGTTGCCTTCTTGAATAAAGGTACATTTCACGTTATGCCCTGCTTGTATAAGCCCTTTGTTATAACCAATAATACCGCCGGTAATTTCGACAGAGCCACCAGCTTCCAACTCCGCCCCCTCGACACCTCCGACGACACGTATATCCCCCGCAGCTTTTACTTTAAATCCGGTAAGCACATTGCCGCGGATGACAACTGTACCTACAAAATCGATGTTACCAGTGTTATAATCCACATCTCCATTGATCTCGTACACCGGAAACACATTCAATTTGTTGCCTTCTGTTTTGGTAACCAATCCATCCAGAGCGGCATACATCGCGGATCCATCAGGATTAACGACAACATTTTTCCCCACTTTGAAGCGTGCTTCTTTCCCTGGACGAAACGGTATTTCTTCACCTGTTACAGCCCTTCCCATCGTGCCATCCACAGGAGGAATTCGTTCGGCAATGATTTGACCTGTTCGAACATTGTTTAAGCGAGTCACTTCTTTGTAATCGACTGTTCCGTTCTCTGCTTCCAAAGGTCGCCGTTCATTGGAATCGTCCATGCCCACCAGCACTTTAATAAAGCCATTAGTTCCAGGTACTGGTTTAATACCTTCGGCAATCTTATATCGATCCTTCACGTACGTCTCAGGATGACTCACAAAAACAAGCAACGCTTCGCGCAGCACACCATACTTAATACCCTGACTCGCTATAAATTTTTCGAGCTCATCCGGTGTACAGGCAAAACCTTCTTCCTGTTTGGAAAATTCAAGGTAGGCCGTACTTTTATCATCTGATAAAACAATGCTCAAACACTGTTCCAAAACAGTCTGCTGTGTCAATGCATTTCTTCCCCCTTTTAGGCTTTCCACTCCCCAATATCCAATGTTAATGCTCTCTATTCATATATTACTATATTAATCTTTACGCATAAGCAAGTCTTTCTGTTTATCCAGTGTTCCACGTAATCGTAAAATGGCCTTTGAGTGCAATTGCGAGATACGTGACGGAGAAAGAGACATTACTTCAGCAATTTCACTAAGAGAGAGATCTTCATAATATAAAAGTGAAACAACCGTTCTCTCTTTGACCGTCAATTTTTCAAGCCCCTGCACTAAAGCTTCTTTTAAGTAGAATTCATTTACTTTGTAATCCGGGTTTTTGGCTTTTTCATCGACCATTAATGAAAGTCGAGTCTCGGACTCTTCTTCCCGGATTGGGTCTTCCAGAGAGCAAAGCGACATAACTGCCACTTCTTGAAGCATATGTTGAAAGTCTTTCGTAGACACGTCGAGATACTGGCTCATTTCTTCATCACTAACAGAACGCAAGTATGTTTGCTCTAGCTGCTGGTAAGCATCTTCAATTCGTTTTGCTTTCTCCCGCACGGAACGAGGAACCCAATCTCCTTGACGCAAACCATCAAGAATTGCACCGCGCACACGCCATGATGCGTACGTCTCAAATTGCAGACCACGTTCATAGTCAAATTTCTCCAACGCATCAATCAATCCCATAACTCCATTGCTCTCCAGATCATCTTTCGGGACATTTTTGGGCAGACCAACAGCCAAACGCCCGGATACATAGTTTACAATATGAAGATACTTTTCGATCAAACTTTTCTTGGCTTCAAGATCGCCTTGTTCTTTCCACTTTTCCCACAAGTCAGCGTGGTTCAAATGTGAAGCTTTACGCTCGTTCAATTGCTTTCACCCTCCTTATTTGTCTGTCAGGTGACGAACGGCCTGCGCCAACTCCTCCGGCTCTTTGGTCCGGACAAGTTTAGGCGGATCCAAAGGGGCAAATCCCGTTGGAGCTTTCGTCTCAGATGGTGGAAGGTTCTCCCCAGAGGAGGCGTTCTGTCCATGTTTGAGCAAGTCATTCAGTTCTTGTCCATCGTCTTCGAGTTTAATGTCCACCTGTGAACCTCTTAGTTCTTGAGCGCCCGGTGAATCATAACCATACCCATTCCCCTCTACTGAAGGGTTCAGCAGCAATCCCAGTCCCCAGCGTAAACCATAAGCAAGGACAAACCAGGCTACAAAGCCGATCAACCCGCGTATTAAGCTGGTCATCAACACATTGCTGCTGTATGCTACAAAAAAAGTCAGAATAAATCCGACTATGCCTGCTCCAAGATTAATACGGTAGTTTCCTATCATGTCTTATAGTTCCTTTACACCCATTTGGACACTTCGAATAGTCAAAAGTCCAGTTTCACAGTCCATTTCAATCGTTCGTCCGTAATTCCCACCGGTGTCTTCGGCAAGAAGTGGAATCCCAAGCTTTTCTAACCATTCACGACAAGAATCCGCATTCCTCGGTCCGATACGCATCGTATCCCCTGCTCCCGCGAAGGCAAACATCTGAGACCCTCCAGCCATTTTGGACACAATACGTGAACGAGATGCACCGAGTTGTATCATTCTTTGTAACAATTCCGGCAATGCCGTATCCGCATATTTGGCTTTGTTCAAAGTTCCTTCACGAGCAATCTCTGAAGTGGGGAGCATGACATGCGCCATTCCGGCAAGCTTCAAATGCGGATCATACATTGTTAATCCTACACAAGAGCCCAAGCCAGTCGTACGGATTACGCCGGGAAGATGAGCAATGTTCAAATCCGCCATACCGACTTTAACGACGCTTTTGTCCTCAATCATGATCCAGTGGCACCCCTAGAGATTCAAATATCTTAGCAAAAGATGGCGGATCCGGAATCAGGAAAAATTGACCCTCTACCTGATCTTTGCCTTCAAAGAAAGAAGTGTCAATCAATAATGCATCGTCGCCCATTTCACCAAACTGCAACAAACCATAACTCAAAATGGCTCCTGCCATATCAATAGCAAGTCCAGGAACAGTCGGATACATAGATAGTTTCGTGAAATCTGCCAATGAAGAAAGGTATGAACCCGCCAAAATATTTCCGATTTCGGATAGAGCCGATTGTTCCATTTCCGTGAATGCAAGACCTTCCTTCAGATCAAAACCAGCAAGACGGTTCAACAGCATTTTGGCAGCCTCAGGTGCCATCATAAAGAACAGATTGCCTGGCGCTTCGCCTTCAACACGAAGAAATACAGTAACAACAATACGTTCATCCCCGCCCACTTTTTCAGCAACTTCTTCAAAAGGAAGCATCTGCACTGTAGGTACACCCATGTCAATCGGTCTATTAAGAAGCTGAGACAACGCCGTTGCGGCGTTGCCTGCTCCAATGTTACCGACCTCTTTGAGCACATCCATTTGGAATCCCTCAAATCGGTTGAACAGTTCCACGGTGTTAGCCCTCAATACTTTCCAGCTGTACAACCTCGCTTTTATTTAATACTTCGTTCAGGTTAAGCATAATCAACAAGCGAGCATCCTCCAGCTTGGCTACACCACGCAGGTATCTTGCTTTAACTCCACCAACCACTTCAGGCGGACTATCAATTGCATCACGTTTGATGTCAATAACATCATTGGCAGAGTCAACGATAAAGCCAACTTGCATGTCGTCTACACCTACAATGACAATACGTGTTTGATCGGTATATTCTGTTTCCGGCAAAGAGAATCGACCACGCAGATCAATGACGGGAATAACAACACCGCGTAAGTTAATAACTCCTTTTACAAAAGAGAAGGTCTTCGGAACACGGGTAATAGGCATCATACGCTCTATCGTCTGAACCTTGTCTACCTCAATACCATACTCTTCGGATCCTAATTTAAAGACAATGACTTTCAACTCTTCTTCCATGTAAAAAACCTCCCTATTAAATGTAAGACTTATCTTGTGTGCTTATTTAATAAATGCATTAGGATCAAGAATCAGAGCTACTTGTCCGTCTCCCAGAATCGTTGCACCAGAGATTCCTTCAATGGCAGGAAGATAAGTACCCATCGATTTAAGAACAATCTCACTTTGTCCAATAAATTCTTCAACGGCTACAGCTGCAAGACGTTCACCTTTGCGAATGACCACGATTTCAGTCTCTTGTTCATCCGCGTCATTGAAATCAGGCACTCCAAAAACTTCGCTCAACGACAGGTACGGAATTAGAGTCTCACGGAATGTGATCATTTTATTACCATGAATGTTGCGAACCTGTTCACGCTGTACAATGGCTGTCTCCACAATGGAAGACAAAGGAACGGCATATTTCTCAGATCCCAGTCGAACAAGCATCGCAGCGATAATGGACAGGGTCAATGGTAACTGAACAGAGAAGTTGGTCCCTTTACCCGGTGTCGAATGAATGGTTACATTACCACCCAGAGAAGTGATTTTGGATTTTACAACATCCAAGCCTACTCCACGGCCGGAGATATCCGAGATTTTATCAGCGGTACTGAAGCCTGGTGCAAACAGCAGCTGGTTCACTTCATCATCGCTCATCTTGGCACCTTGTTCTTCGGTAACAACTCCACGCTTGACTGCTGTTCTCAAAAGGTTGTCCCGGTAAATACCTTTACCATCATCTTCGATCTCAATAAATACATGATTCCCGCTATGGAAGGCCCGAAGGTTAACTGTTCCCAATTCAGGTTTACCTGCTGCTACACGCTCTGCGATCGATTCAACACCATGGTCAACTGCGTTACGCAGCAAATGTACCAACGGATCGCCGATCTCATCGATTACCGTCCGATCAAGTTCCGTTTCGGCACCCGTAATGACCAGATCGATTTTTTTGTCCAGTGTTTTAGCAAGGTCACGAATCATACGCGGGAAACGGTTGAATACGGTATCTACAGGGACCATACGCAACTTCAGTACAATATTTTGCAAATCTGTACTGACTCTGCTCAGATGAGCTACAGTATCCGATAAATCATTATTACCCGTCTCACTGGCCAACTGCTCCAGGCGTGAACGGTCAATCAATAACTCGCTGAACAAATTCATCAGTACATCCAGACGTTCTATATCCACACGGATGGTACGTGAAGGTGCAGCAGCTTGTTTAGGTGCAGTTTTAGTGGCCGCCAGTTTCTTTGGTTCTTCTTTCGATGAAGAATCCGATTCCGGGGATGCATCTACTGGAGCAGGAACAGGTGCAGCTTCCACTTCAGCTGTTGCCGCTGCCTGATTGGTCATTTGCTGAAGAGTCTCTTGATCCAGCTGAATGACCTTGGCACTTTCAATTTCAGAGATGCTCATAATGCCTTTTTCAAGTTCCTGCGCCTCTTTGGTCGTTATGTAATACAACGAAAAACTGCGCTCAAACTTCTCTTGCTCAATATCCTGAACGGTTGGAAACGATTTAACAATTTCACCCGAGCGTTCTAACAGATCGAAGACCATATATGCACGTACGCCCTTCAGCTGGCTCTGCTCGCTGACAAGAACTTCAATATAGAGCACACGGTGACCTTCAGCTATGGACTGATCCAATACGGAGTACTGGAATTCGTCCAGTTCAACCGCACTTGGTGTTACTGTACTTGATGATTGATTTACTTCGGCTACTGGAGCAGTACCTCCCGTCCATTCACCACTCTCAATGGCTTGGAGAGAAGCTACGATGGAGGAGACATCTGCTTTCCCCTCTCCACCTCCGGTAATATCCTGAACCATATTCTCCAAGGCATCCAAACTTTTGAACAGGGTATCAAAAATGAAATCCTGCATTTTCAACTTTTCGTTACGCACCAGATCCAGCACATTTTCCATTTTGTGCGTCAATGATGCCAAATCCTCAAACCCCATTGTAGCAGCCATACCCTTCAATGTATGAGCAGAGCGGAATATGACCTGAACAATTCCCAGATCCTCCGGACTGCCTTCGAGTTGAAGCATATTTTCGTTAAGGGACTGCAGATGATCATTAGACTCATCAATAAACATAGATAAATATTGATTCATGTCCATTGTGAGGCACCTCCTCCATGAGTTTACTCCGTTTATTTCACAGCTTGAACAAGTTTAGGCGCAATCTCCTGCAAGGGTAGAAGATGATGCACGCATTGCAGCTCTACAGCAGAACGCGGCATACCATAAACAACACAAGTTTCTTCATTCTCTGCAAAGGTTGATGTGACACCCGCTTCATACAATTTTTTCATCATACGAGCACCATCACTGCCCATCCCTGTCAGCAAAACCAAATGTCGTTGCAATGACGTGTACGGCAGCAGCGACTCAAACATCGTATCTACTGAGGGCCGGTGTCCATTGACTGGTTCTTCCTCTGTCAGCTTTATGGTGAACCTTCCATCAGCAGTTTTGTTGACTTTGACATGGAAGCCGCCAGGAGCAATATAAGCCGTTCCTTTTCGTAAAACCATGCCTTCCTCAGCTTCAACCACATGCAGTTCACTGAACGTATTCAATCGCTGGGCAAGGGATCGAGTAAAGTTAGGGGGCATATGCTGTACAATAATGACTGGAGCAGGTAAATCACCTGGCAGTTGCTCCAGCAAAGTCTTGAGGGCTCTCGGTCCACCAGTTGAACAACCAATAGCCACAAGTTTGTTGAATGATCCTTCCGGTCCTGCTCCCTTATGAGAAGGAATTACCTTCGAAATATCTTTGGATGGATCAGCTGAAGCTGCAGCAGTTTCCTGTTCTGCCAATCGAGATATATTGGACAAACGTTTTTCCTTAGGAGATTGCGTTGGCTTGTTTAGCTTTGCTAATTTGTCATTGCTGGCATCCGAAGCTCGATTTGAATCTCGCAAAGGCTCCTGCTTTTTGTCCAGGCGTCCTGTATTCTGCTTCGTCAGTGGAATAGTGGGATGCTTCGGTTTTGCTCGTAAGGATTCAGTTTGTCCGCTACCTAGACGTGTTCCTGGCTGAGCAGGTTCTATCGTTTTCTTCAAAAGACCTTTACGATCTGGTAAAGAAGGATCAACCTGAACTCGCTGAGACTGTTGCAGCAGTTTGCTCTGTGCTTCATCCCGTTTCTTCATGGATGCTTCACGATCGGCTTTTCGCTTGATTTCATCCATAGCTGCTCGCATCCGCTCAACCAGTGCTTTACCGACTTGGGCAATATCCTGATCATGCACAATCGATGGCTTACGAATGAAGTCAAACGCACCGGCCTCAAGCGCCATGATGGTCTCTTTCATACCTTGTTCATTGATACCTGAAAGCATAATCACCGGGACGAAAGATTGCTTCATGATCGATTTTAATGCGTCCAACCCATTCATTTCAGGCATCTCAACATCCATTGTGATGACATCGGGCTTCAAATCTTTTGCTTTTTGAATAGCTTCCTTACCATTTGACGCTGTTGCCGTAACCTTAAACTCCGAATCTGCTTCAATTAAATCTGAAACAATTTTACGCATAAAAGCGGAATCATCGACAACCAATACTTGATACACCGCCATGTTGTTTCCACCCCTGTTTCCTTTATTCAGAAATCATGTTGTCCGCTTTAGCCACTTTTTCATAAATCCTCTGATTCCTGTCAAGGTTTCGGATCCCGGAGCAGCAGGTGCAGCTAAATAGTGATGTGCGAGTTTCAATATATCCCTGGAAGCTTTTGCATTCGGATATGCCAGACTGTATGGCACTTGCCTTTTAACTGCCTTTACAACCTGGGCATCTTCGGAAATATATCCAAGCAGGGGGATATCGATCTGTAAAAATCTCTTAGCCACTCCAGCTATTTTATCCGCCACCCTTTCCGCCTCTTGCTGGTCTTCAACCCGGTTAACGATCATCCGAAAGGGTGTGGCATATTCCTGGCCATGCATAACTTTAACTAAAGCGTAAGCATCGGTTATTGAAGTTGGTTCAGGTGTGGTGATGATCAGGCATTCATCGGCTGCACCGATAAATTTCATGTTTTCTCTGGAAAGTCCTGCCCCAGTATCAAAAATGACATAGTCCATCTCCTGTGCAATTTCTTCAACTTGTCCAGCAAAAAACTCCAGATCTCGATCTGACAATGAGAACAATTCTTTCATCCCCGAACCTCCGGCGATATAAGGCAACCCGCTTGCACCAAGCTGTATGATTTCCTGTATGGATTTCTGTCGGTATAACAGATGGTACAGATTATAGGGAGATGAGGTTCCCATTAGGACATCGATATTAGCCATCCCTATATCTGCATCAAACACCAATACCTTCTGCCCCATTGCCTGTAAGCTCAGTGCAAAATTAAGTGTGAAGTTGGATTTACCAACCCCTCCTTTTCCACTGGCAACGGTTATGATTTTGGAGGAGCGTGAATCACGACCACTTCCCTCCACTCCGTTAGGCATGGAGACCATACTTCTGAGTGAGGCTGCCTGGTCCTTCATCGTACAAGCTCTCCTAACAATTGTTTGGTCAGAGAATCCGCATCAGGTTTGAGTAGATCATCAGGCACATTTTGTCCGTTCGCCACATAAGCAAGTTTAAGTGGAAAACGATGCAGTAGGTTAAACATAGGGCCGCAGCTTCCGGTCTCATCCATCTTCGTAAAAATAACCTTATCCAGCCCATATTTACTAAAATGCTCGGTTATTTGAACCATATCGGAACTTTTGGAAGTCATGCTCAAAACCAAAAAAGTTTCACTATTTTCCACAGGTGCGAGTAAACTTTGCAGTTCTGAAACAAGCAGCTCATTTCTGTAGTTTCTTCCGGCTGTATCCATGAAGATCAAATCACATTCCTCAAGACGGGAGATCGCACGTTGTGTATCACCTGGGGATTGTACGACCTCAAGCGGGACATTTAAAATGGATGCGTACGTTCTAAGTTGTTCTACAGCTGAGATACGATAGGTATCGGAAGTGATGAACCCTACCTTTCGCTGTTTGTTGAACATCTGTTCAGCAGCCAGCTTGGCAATGGTCGTTGTTTTACCAACGCCAGTTGGCCCAGCTACATACACAATGCGTGTGGTTGGCAAAATGCCCACGTCGATACGTTTCTCCAAAAAATGTGATATTTCCAATTGCACTGCTTGAACAGCTTCTACTTCATCTAATTCTTTTTCAGAGAGATTTGTCTGAACAACCTCAAACCAAGATTCCCATACTTCTGGCCAAATGTCTTGCTCCATCAACCTTTCTCGAAGAGCATGAAACTTCTCTGATAACGGATCTGCCGTTTCTCCTTGCTTAGACAACTTGGTCATCATCAGTTTGAGCTCCTGCAATTCAGACATTAGTTGGCCCTGCTGCAGATCGTTCGCCTGCTCCTGCTGCCCACTGGCTGATGTTAAACCCGAAAAATCCGCCCCTTGCGGTCGCGGTTTATGCTCGATACTCAAAGAAGATCTGCCGCTGCTCATGTCTGAACCGAGTTTACTCGATTCAGACACAGCTGTGGCATCCGTAGCTTTCTCTTGCACATTTTTTTCAGCGATACTCGCAGCTGATTCGTCAGAAGCAACGACAAACGAGCGAGCCGTTTGTCGATATGCTTCAGGTACAAATGCGCGAGGTACGGGTGAAAATTGATTTTGAACTTGATTTGTAGTCTGTTTTTTTTCTTCCTTATCTACAGCAGCTACAACTTCAATCCTTTTCTTACGGAACATCCCCAGCACCCCCCCCACCTTGATTTCCTTGGTGGACAGAATGACGGCATCACTTCCCAGGTCTTTGCGAATTTGAAGCATAGCTTCGGGCATGGTTTCAACGACGTATTGTTTTACTCTCATAAGTTCACCACCCCGACACTTTGAATTTCAACATTCGGCTCCAACTCACTATAGGAAAGCACTGGTATATCCTGCATGGTACGCTCAATCACCTGACGCAGATACATACGAATAGTTGGAGAAGTTAATACAACAGGCTGCTGGCCCGACTGGATCAATCGATTGACTTGTTCAGTCAACTTTTGATATACACTTTGTGTTGAAGCCGGATCCAGTGCAAGATAACTGCCTTGATCGGATTGCTGTACACTCTCGGCAATTTTCTTCTCCAGGCCAGGTCCAACAGTGATAACTCTAAGCGTCTCTCCTTTTTGGGAGAATTGCTGGGTAATCTGACGAGAAAGGGATTGTCTCACATATTCTGTCAGTACATCCGGGTCTTTGGTGTACGTTCCGTAGTCCGCCAGTGTCTCGAAAATTGTAACCATATCACGAATGGAAACTTTCTCACGCAACAACTTGGCGAGCACTTTCTGTACATCTCCAATGGACAGGACGGATGGGATGAGTTCATCCACCAGCGCAGCATAATTCTCTCTGAGATTATCCACGAGTGCTTTTGTTTCTTGTCTGCCAAGTAACTCATGCGCATGCTTCTTAATCAATTCAGTCAGATGTGTAGCTACAACTGAAGGAGGATCTACAACCGTATATCCTGCAAGTTCAGCTCTATCTTTGGTTACTTCATCAATCCATAACGCTGGAAGACCAAAAGCTGGTTCTGTCGTTTCGATCCCTGTAACAGATTCTTCTTCATAACCCGGACTCATGGCCAGATAATGATTCAACAACAGTTCTCCGCCGCCAACAACATTACCCTTAATTTTGATGACATATTCATTCGGTCTTAATTGGATATTATCCCTAATCCGGATAACCGGAACGACTAACCCCAGTTCAAGAGCACATTGCCTACGAATCATAATGATCCGATCCAATAAGTCCCCACCCTGCTGATTGTCAGCCAGAGGAATCAAACCGTAACCAAATTCAAACTCAATTGGGTCAACCTGAAGAAGGTTGATTACGCTCTCCGGACTTCTAACTTCTTCAATCTGCTGCTCCTCTTCCATTTGCTCCTCTGCCTCTTGCTTCTGATTCAGATTATTCTGCATCCTCCATCCGGCAAAAGCCAGCAAACCTGCAAGCGGCAACGTTGTAATAACATGAATCGGTGTAAAAAAACCGAGCATTGCTATTACAAAAGCTACAATATAAAGGAGCGTCGGGTATGTAAACAATTGTCCCGTAATGTCATCGGCCAAATTCCCTTCCGATGAGGCTCTTGTTACGATAAGACCTGCTGCTGTAGATATCAGGAGTGCAGGAATCTGGCTTACCAGTCCATCCCCGATCGTTAACACAGAATAGGTAGAAAGCGATTCTGCAAAATCGAGACCATGAACCGTCATTCCGATGATAAATCCACCAATGAGATTAATCAGGAGAATAATGATACTCGCTATAGCGTCTCCTTTTACAAATTTACTCGCTCCATCCATGGCTCCGTAGAAGTCAGCTTCGCGTTCAATTTTGGAACGACGTTCACGTGCTTGCTGCTCATTGATCAGACCAGCATTCAAATCTGCGTCGATACTCATCTGTTTACCAGGCATCGCATCGAGGGTAAATCGTGCTGCTACTTCAGCTACACGCTCCGAACCCTTCGTAATAACGATAAATTGAACAACGACGAGAATCAGAAACACAATGAATCCAATTGCAATCTGTCCACCAGCTATCCAGCTACCAAAGGTAGCAACTACCGAACCAGCGTCTCCTTCTCCCAGAATCAGCTTCGTTGTCGATATATTGAGTGCCAATCGAAACAACGTCGTGATTAGCAACAATGCAGGAAAGATAGAAAATTGCAGTGCCTCTTTGCTGTTCATTGCAACAAGCAGTATCATCAGTGCAATTGAGATATTGATGACAAGCAACATGTCCAACAACCAGGTTGGGATCGGGAGAATCATCATCAACACGATGCCGATGATACCCGCAAGGACAGCTATATCTTTTGTTTTCAATGAATGTACGGCCTCCGATCCCTTGTTATTTCGTTCTGCCCTTTAATTTATATACATAAGCCAGCACTTCGGCTACCGCTTGAAACAAATCAGCCGGTATGGCGTCACCAATCTCGGCTCTCTGGAACAATGCCCGTGCCAGCGGCTTGTTTTCCATAGTAATGACACCGTGCTCTTTGGCAATTTCCTTAATACGCAAGGCAACGTAATCCTGACCTTTGGCTATTATCTGCGGCGCTTCCATCTCCGAGCCTTCATACTTAAGCGCAACGGCAAAGTGAGTCGGGTTGGTGATAATTACATCCGCTTTGGGAACTTCCTGCATCATGCGCTGAACAGCCATACGACGCTGACGCTCCCTGATTTTCCCCTTGATCAGTGGGTCACCTTCCATTTTTTTGTATTCGTCCTTGATATCTTGCTTGGACATACGTATGTTCTTCTCATAATCGTACTTCTGATACATGTAATCGAATACTGCAAGCACCAGGAGCGCTACGGCAATTTTAATTCCTAAGCTTAAGGTAATCGAAGCAGCAAAATGAAGAATCGCATCCAGTGAAAAATGTGACAGTGAAGCAATGTCTGATTGGTAACTTGTGATTGTACTGTAAACGAGAAAACCGATAATTGACATTTTCAGAATCGATTTAGCGAATTCAACCAAAGAACGTAGAGAAAAAATATTTTTGAACCCTTTTATCGGATCCAATTTCTCAAGTTTTGGCTTCAAACCTTCCCCTACAAGAAGAAAACCAACCTGCATGTAATTAACGATTAACGCAACAAGTACCGCACCTAGCAAAGCAGGAGCAAGCAACAGCATTACCTCGATACCATATCGCATCATCAGAGCGACAACATTCTCCCCGGTGATCTCCATACTCAGTCGATTTATGAAGATGTCCGTAAACAGTCGAACTATTCGTTCTTTATAAAAGTTACTGAACATCATCATAATCAAAAACGTGAATAGGAGAATGGATGCGCCGGACAGCTCCATACTTTTGACAACCTGTCCTTTTTTTCGCGTATCCTGTCTTTTTTTCGGGGTAGCCTTCTCTGTTTTTTCCCCCGCAAACATTTGGAGGTCGAGTTGATATTTCATTCGAATCTTGTCCTCCGTTTCACTCAGCCCGGCCTCTGTCCAATGGTCCCAAGCAAGTTTTCCATGGATCTGAACATTACTTCGAACAATTGACTAAACACAAAGGCAAAGCTGGGAACCAGCAAAAGCAAAATAGCAAGCCCTACGAGTACCTTAAGTGGCATTCCGACGGCAAATACGTTGAATTGAGGAGCCGTCTTCGCTAAAAATCCCAATCCTACATCTGTCAAAAACAGAGCAACTACAATCGGCGCAGACATCTGAAAAGCCAACATAAATGATTGACCTAAAGTACGCACCAAAAATTCAGCAATACTTCCGTCTGCCAATCGTAGAAAGAATACATTCGACAAGGGAATCCAACGATAGCTGTATACAATGGCATCGAGCAGATAATGATGTCCGTTCATTGTCAGAAAAAGCAATACCGCAAAAGCATATTTGAAGTTACCTGTAAGCGGAGCAGAAGCACCTGTCATTGGATCATATACGTTGGCCATACCAAAACCAATCTGAAGATCAATAAATGTTCCTGCGGTCTGTATAGCCGTCATTAACAGATAAGCAACAAAGCCTAGGAGCAAGCCAATCAATATCTCTCGGATAACCAGCAGGATATAACTCAGATCTGTAGGTACAACCTGGTCTATGCCGTATACCATATACACAGTAAAGGTTACAAATGCCGATAAGCCAATTTTAAGAGAATTCGGCACATTCCGAGCCGAGAAGACCGGTGCAGTTACAAAAAATGATGCTATTCGACAAAACATAAGCAGAGCGACAGGAAAACTTTGCAACAATGTCTCCATCTGCAACAGCCTACCCTATGTATCTGTATAAATTATCGAGAATGTTATACGTGAAATCGACCAGTATATTCAATATCCAAGGACCAAACAAAAGTACTGCCAGAAGTACAGCAATGATTTTAGGCACAAAGGCCAGGGTTTGCTCCTGAATTTGAGTGGTTGCCTGAAACACACTGATAATGAGTCCTACAACCAGAGCTAGAATAAGCATAGGTGCGCTGGCCAGCAGTGAAGTATAAACCGCTTTCCCGGCCAGACCGATAATAAACTCCGAAGTCATGACCGTCCTCCTTTAATATGCCGGCTCAAGTGTTAAAACTCAGCAACAGTGACTTCACGACCAGATACCAGCCATCGACAAGTACAAATAGCAGTATTTTGAAAGGTAATGAGATCATGACAGGTGGAAGCATCATCATGCCCATAGCCATGAGTGTACTCGCAACTACAATGTCTATAACCAAGAATGGAATAAAGATCATGAATCCCATCTGGAATGCTGTCTTCAACTCACTGATTGCATATGCCGGTACCATCACAGTAATCGGGATATCCTGGTATGTGCTTGGCTTTTCGGTTTGATTGTACTTCATAAACAGCAGCAGGTCTTTCTCCCTAGTGTGGGAGAACATAAACTTCTTCATAGGATCCGCAGCTTTTTCCAACGCTTCGGTTTGTGTGATGTCACCCTTGAGATAGGGCTGAAGCGCTACCTGATTGATGGATGACAACGTCGGTGACATGATGAACAGTGTTAGAAAAAGTGCCAAACCGACCAGCACCTGATTGGGTGGCATTTGCTGCGTACCCAAGGATGTCCGCACAAAACCGAGAACGATAACAATCCGGGTAAAGCTGGTCATTAGTACTAGCAAAGCTGGTGCGATACTAAGTACCGTGATCAGCAGGATAATGGACAATGAACTCGTGCTTGGAGTGCCCCCATCCCCGTTTCCAATTTGAATATCAATATTCGGAATCGGTTCGGCAAAGGCAACAGTGACGGATGCCAGACTGATGAGTCCTATGAAAAAACACGCTAACCAAATCTTTTTCTTCATGAATCCCTCGACCGATCTGTAGTATTGTCTTCTTCCAGAACCTTCTCCATCTTCTCTTTACGGTTAGGCATCTGCCGAAGTTTAGATTCAAACAGTTCGTGAAAAGAGGTTGTATCCTCGAGTTCCATTTCCCGCGGCGGTTCATCTTTGCGCAATCGGGCTGCCAGCTTTGCAATGAGAGGCGAAAGGCTTCCCTGTTGTGCTGAAGCATCCCGTTCAAATGAATCAATGATTCGCTGTGCCTCTTCAAGATCCGAAACCTTATCCACCAGCTGTATGTCATCACCCACACCGAGTAGATAAACGCTACCGCCAATTTCTATAATTTGCAGCGACTTGTTTGGTCCCAGTCCGACTCCACCCAAAATACGAATTGTGCCGTTCCGGAACCATCGCTGATTCCGTTTGTTTAGAAAACGAATCAGATAGACTATAAGAACCAGAATGACGGCCAGGACAACAATCACCCATACAAGCTGAAAATAATAATTGACTCCCGTGCCAACATCATCTGGAATCTTATCCTGAGCCATCATCATGTCTCTTAAACGCCCAGCGTTTTGCTGATTGCTTCGATAACCCGGTCAGATTGGAACGGCTTCACAATGAAATCTTTAGCTCCAGCTTGGATTGCATCAATAACCATCGCTTGTTGACCCATCGCAGAGCACATAATCACTTTTGCGTTAGCATCAATTTTTTTGATTTCTTTCAAAGCTGCAATACCATCCATCTCAGGCATGGTAATATCCATTGTGATCAGATCAGGACGAAGCTCCTTAAACTTCTCAATTGCTTGTGATCCATCCTGTGCTTCGCCAACGACCTCGTATCCGTTTTTGGACAAAATGTCCCGGATCATCATTCTCATAAATGCAGCGTCGTCCACGACTAAAATTCGGTTTGCCATCTTGATTCAAGTCCTCCCTAAATTGTGCTTATTGTAATTTCTGTATTCGGTCCCATTGGCTTACGATATCTATAACACGAACACCAAAGTTTTCGTCGATTACGACAACCTCACCTTTGGCAATCAACTTGTTATTTACCAAAATATCGACAGGTTCACCGGCCAGTTTGTCCAGCTCGACAATTGAACCTTGTGACAGTTCTAAAATATCCTTAATTTGCTTCTGGGTCCTTCCTAATTCTACGGTGACTTTAAGGGGAATGTCCATCAATAAATTCAAATTGTTTTCGTCTACCTGGCCGAACGCCCCATTTTGCAAATTGGCGAATTGAACCGGTTGTACGTTTACATTCCTATTCGGCACACCGCCGTAATGCTGCGGTACACCATAAGGTTGCTGCGGAGGCATGCCATACGGCTGCTGTGGCGGCATTCCTTGAGGCATTCCCATCGGGCCCTGCCCATAGCCATTATAATCTTGAACAGGCGGCTGCTGCGCCTGTGGTGGTATCTGTTGCTGAACCGGAGGTTGCTCAGGGGCAACTGGTGCTGCTACCGGTGCTGGTGCTGGCTCAGGTGTTGACGCAACTGGTGCACTAGCAGTAGACTCTTGAGCTCCTCCAATCAACATCTCTACCATTTCTTTGGCAAAATGGACTGGAAGCAGCTGCATGAGATTGGAATCAATCAGATCGCCAATCAACAGACGGAATGATACTTGGATCAACGTCTCATCTTCTGGCAGATTGCTGACTCCCTCGCCACTTTCCATATTGAGAATATCAATCCCCGGAGGAGAAATATTCACAAAACGGTTAAAGATGGTAGACATGGAAGTAGCAGACGAACCCATCATCTGATTCATCGCTTCTTGTACTGCACTGATATGGATTTCATTCAGTTCTTCATCGACCGGATTACCTTCGCCGCCAAGCATCAGATCCGCTATGACTTGAGCATCCCGTTTTTTGATGACTAGTGAGTTAATCCCTTCAAATCCATCTACGTAATTCACATGAACAGCAACATGAGGCTTAGGAAATGCTTCATCAAACTGTGTCCGGCTGATGATGGATACTTTAGGTGTTGTAATATCTACTTTTAGGCCTAATAGCGTGGACAAAGCTGTCGCCGCGCTACCAAATGTAATGTTACCAATCTCCCCCAAGGCATCCTGTTCCAGCTCGGTCAAAAAATCATCAACTGTTTTCACAGCCGGTTCCGAACTGTTCATCGATTCCGATTGTCTGAGCAAAGCATCGATTTCTTCTTGGGATAAATAATCCTTACTCGTCAAATTCTTCAACTCCTTCGGTGACAATCTTGTCTATTTGCACAGCCACACGATCCTTGATCGTTCCCGGGCTACCCATATACTTCAGCCTGTCTCCAACTTTAATGGACAGTCCCTCATCAACGGGTTTGTTCAACGTAATGACATCGCCAACAGACAGACCCAAAAATTCAGCAATTGAAATTCTGGATTCGCCCAACTCCGCAACGACGGGCAATTTGGCTTTGTTCACACGCTCTTTGAGAGCATCATATTCTTCAGGAGCTCTCGTCTTTTTCTCCGAAACAAACCACTGATGAGTCGACAACCGGGACATAATTGGTTCAAGAACGACATGTGGGATACACAAATTGATCATGCCTGTGGTGTCACCGATTTTGGTACTCAGTGAGATCAAAGCGATGGTCTCGTTAGGTGATACAATCTGCATAAATTGCGGATTGGTCTCCAGTGCTTCCATCCTTGGAGAAATATCCAACACAGTCTTCCATGCTTCCTGCAAACTTTCAAACGCACGGCTGAAAATCCGCTCCATAATCGTCGTCTCAATTTCCGTCATCGATGCGATCTTTGTCGGTGCATTTCCTGTTCCGCCAAGCAGACGATCCAGCATTGCATAACCCACGTTGGGATGAACCTCCATCACCATCCGTCCCTGTAATGGCTCCGCCTCAAATATGTTCAATATCGTCATCTTCGGAATAGAACGGATAAACTCGTCATAAGGCAACTGTTCAACCTGAACGACATTGATCTGAACGAACGTCCGCAGTTGGGCTGAAAAATAAGTGGTGAGAAAGCGTGCAAAATTTTCGTGAATACGGGTCAAGCTTCGAATATGATCTTTGGAAAAACGAACTGCCCGCTTAAAATCGTACGACCTAATTTTCTTTTGAGTTTCTTCCTTTTTCAATTCCTCAGCATCCATCTCACCAGAGGAAAGGGCAGCTAATAGGGCGTCAATCTCATTTTGTGATAATACATCCACCATGTTCTCACCCCCTTACAGATTTACAGCGTGTCCTGTTCATTACATTGGCGCCATCACAAAAGCAGAAAAACTAGTGCTGGCCAGCTTACCTTCTGGTAAAGCTTCATTAATAAGCTCAGTCAATTTTTTATTAAATTGAATGCGACCTTTCGCTGTAGCCAGCTCATCAGACTTGGTATCCGCAAAAGTCTGGATGATAATAGGCTTCACCGTGATTTCCTTGATTTTCTCAAAATCTTCTTTAGCCTTTTTGTCGGATAATTTGAAAGAAAAACTTACAACTACAACATGGTCTATATCAGCCAAATTGGTTTTAATTTCTCCAAGCTCTGAGGAAACTGCAACAATCTCATCCGCAGTCATCTTCTTCTCTGCCGCGGCTGCCGTATGTGTGTCAACCTTATTCCCGTTCTGTCCTTGCATAAATACAAACACAACCACCACAATGAGTGTTATAGCTAGCAAGCTTGTTGCAAGCCAAGGCAACATCTTTTTCATCAGGACTCCTCCGTTTGCTGCACTTTAATAGTGGCTGCCTGAACCCCGATTTCACGGTTGTAATCTTTAATTTTGGAAATAACCTCATCGGCTTTCTCAAGCACAATAAGTCTCTTTCCGGTTACCAGAGTAATATACGTGTCTGGTGTCTCTTCCACAATTTCAACCATCAGCGCATTTAACCACATGGGAGAACCGTTTAACCGCGTAACCGAAATCATGCTAAGCCCCCTCGATCAGAGTGGAGGAGCAAGCCCCCCCACGCATTAAAAATTACTAATCAGTTATTAACGTTTCAGGTTAACAACTTCCTGAAGCACTTCATCGGACGTTGTAATAATACGTGAGTTCGCCTGGAATCCACGCTGAGCAACGATCATCTCTGTGAATTCACCAGTTAGATCCACGTTGGACATTTCAAGTTGTCCTGCAATAACGGATCCTGTACCAAATTCAGTACTATTGGCAGTGACAATTTCAAATTCCCCATCAGCATTGGCATTTGCAGTAATGCGATACAAGTTGCCACCGATTTTTTCCAGGCCTTCCGGATTTGTTACTTTCCCTATGCCGAGTTGTGCTCCAGCTTCAGTTGTTCCATCATCCATCGTCTGGTTGATAATTCCATCTTGACCAATCGTGAAAGAAACGACTGTTTCGTCCAGTGTGATAGGTTCTCCACCACTATCAACAACGAACAGACCATCGGATGTCACGAGGTTACGGTTAGCATCCACATGGAAATCTCCTGCACGGGTTAAAAAAGGAACTTCTTGTTCCCCACCAAGGGTCACCAGGAAGAAACCATCACCATTTAGACGCAGGTCGGTTGGATTATTAGTTGTCATTGGGCTGCCTGCGAGATGCAGCGTATCAATCGATCCCACCGATACACCCAAACCAATCTGCTTTGCATTTACACCACCGTTTTCATCTCCTGGCGCTGTCACCCCCGCCGTTGTTTGGCTCATAATATCTTTGAACATGACACGGCTACCTTTAAAGCCAACCGTATTCACGTTCGCAATATTATTACCGATTACATCAAGTTTCGTTTGAAAACCCCGCATCCCGGAAACGCCTGAGTACATTGATTTCAACATTTTTTAAAAATCCTCCCAGCCTTAGTTTGGTTACCGCGTCAGTCGGTCAGCGGCATTCCGGCTCCCGAGAAGGGCCAGCCGGTCAAGAAATGATTACAGCACTATCAATCTGGGTGAATACATTATCCTTCATGCTTTCACTATCCATGGCTGTAACAACAGTACGATTTTTGACATTAACGATAAAAGCCATATCTTTCATCAAAATCAAGGATTCCTTGGCTCCTTTGGCAGCAGCCTTATCCAGTGCATTTCCAATCTGCTGCATCTGCTCAGTCTTGAGTTCAATACCGCGCTGTTCCAACCTTTTGGCAGCATGATTACTCAATTTCAGGAGGTTGTCTTCCAATACCTGTGCAAAAGGGCGTTCAGGTACATTGGATGCTTCTCCCGCTTTGGAACGGTTAAGCAAATTAGGTGTAATTGGACCTGTGTACAATTGGCCTACTGTTATGCGGTCACTCATAACAGGTTTCCATTGTCTTCAGGCTGTGCTGATGGTTCTGGTTCCTTGGTTTCGTTCGTTACAGCTGAATCTGCAGCGTCCTGAACTGGAGTTTCATTTTCCTCAGCCTGTGTTGGATTAGTTACTTGAATAATTTCATCCAGCTTGATTTCGTCATTGCCCACTTTTGCGTACTGAACACCATCTCGTACAATAATGGAATCCACAATACCCTGACGGAGGGTTCCGTTATCCTCTTTATTAGAAGAAAGCCAACTAATCTCGCGGCCAATCATGCCCGAAACTGTCCCAAGAGACTGATTCAAAGTCTTTAGCTGAGAAGAGATATTCACCAGTTGTTCTACCGAACTGAACTGAGCCATCTGAGCGATAAATTCCTTATCTTCCATTGGCTGCATCGGATCCTGGTTTTGTAGCTGAGTGATCAATATTTTAAGAAACTGATCCTTGCCCAGCTCTTTTGTTGCAGCGCTTGTTGTGGCTTTATTCGCTGCCGAATAGTTAGGCCAGGTATTATTGGTAGAAATCGCTTCATTAGCCATATTTTCACCTCATTTCTGTTTAAGCTTCTGCTGTAAACGTGTCTCTCCGCAGGTCGCTGCCTTCCTCATGCTCACTACGCCAGTTGCGCAACTCTTCCTGGAGAGTTGCTGTAGTTACAGCATCATCCGATTGTTCTTCACGTTCACGTGAGCGACGTTGCTGCTGAGAATTGCTTCCTGGTTGGCGTCCCCCATCCTGGTACATTTGTGAACCAAGTGAGCTGTTCTGAGTAACTTCAAGTCGTTCCACTTGAATGCCTTGAGCTTGAAGCGAGCTACGCAGTTGCATCATTTGCTGTTCTAGCATGTCTTTCGCCATCGTATGCTCTGTCATAAACCGTGCAACCAATTGTCCGTTTTGCAAAGTAATTTGTACATCCAGCTTACCTAGATGCTCCGGACGTAGTGAGATAGTTGCCTCCGAAAATCCCTTTTGCTGCACGATATCCAGCTTGTTCACAACAAATTGTGTCATCTCTTTTGCAAACTGGGAGGCTTGCATGACAGGTTCCGCCGGTTTGCCTGCTGATGTACCTGATGAACGTAAGGACAACTCTCCTGCCGTAATGATACTTGAATGGTCCACTTCTCCTACTTCATTCGCTGTAGGTGCTGAATCCGTTTCAACTGAAACTTTAGGTCCAGTATTTGAAGCGGCCGCAACAAGAACTTGTGATGCCACTGAGTCTTGCTTGGACGTTTGATTTGTTGGAGCCACTTGCACAGACTGATCCTTAGCCACTGCTAATGTATCCAGAATGGATTTAAGTTCAGTCCACCCTTTGTTAAGACTGGTGTCAACGCCAGCATCTTGCAACTGACTTTGAAGAGATTGTAGCAGGTGCTTGAATTCTGGAGCGTTCTTGACAACAGTACTATTAGGCTCATTCATACCCGCAATTAACTGTGTAAGCACATCCTGTAATACAAAGCGCACTGCTGCTGGATGTTCCGCCAAATCAATTGCTGATGCTGCATTTCCCGCTTCACTTGTAGGCTCATCAGAACCTTCGGCTTGAATACCAGGATTAGCATCTAATTGAGCGTACATCTGCTGAATCAGACTTTGTAAATCAGCAAGTAGTGACGGATCATTTTCCAAAGCTTCATCTAGCGAATCCAAATCTGCGAATAACGAACTTAAGATATCGGTGATCGATGTTTGTTCCCCATCTTCACTAGCTGCAAAGGTAAACATCAGCGGATTCGCTGTTAAGCTCGTTGCTGTAGCCGAGTCATTCTCCGCCGTTGCACCACCATTCAATGATTGGGCAAGAGTTTGCAGAAAATCACCGCTTCCAGCAGTTGCACCTTTGGATCCTGTTCCAGTTGTCTGCGCTGCTGTTGTCTTAGCGGATGATGTGGTTGTCATTTGATATACAATCGACATTTATTTTCACCTCCTCTCCGGAGTAAACAGACGCTACTATTCTACTTGTTACCCATTAGTTTATTTAATATTTTTGCAGTTTCAACTGAATTTTCAGTCGACATATTTTCAAGCAATTGAGACCGTGTAGCATCGTCGACAGAATTTAAAATGGTCAAGGTTTTATCCGGACTCAGCTTATATGTTTCGAGCAATAGTTTAGCTCCACTAGAGGCCGACATGGAAGCAAACGTTTGACTAAGCTGATTTTTATCCAAGTTTTTGGAGTTAGTTGTAGTCGCCGTTGATGTCGATGCAGTTTCTTTCTTTAAGCGGGATTGCAGTGCATCCAGGGCCAGATCACCGGATGGTTTTGCATCCTTCATCATCATCGTGACATCAGCCGCTGTTTTTGGGTCCATCTTTTCCAGCACCTTGGTTCGTGCAGTTGATTGCATCGCACTCAGAAGCAGCACCATCTCTTCATTCGTCATATTTTGCAAAATCGGTGCGGCCTTACTGGGACTCATGTCCGCATACATCTTCGCCAAATCTTTAATTTGTTTCTGATAATCAGACTCTGTCTCTGGATTCTGCGCAGCGGTTTCAGCCGCTTTTTCCGCATCATCTAATTTCTTTTGTAAATCGCTTGCTTTCTTCGCCTCTGTGGTCGTGGCATCTTTCGCTGCTTTGAGTTCTGTTTCTTTCTCGCTTACTTGTGCCTTCAGTTTATCTATTGTCGCTTCTGCACTCTCGACCTGCTGCTCACTCTTCTCCAGTTTCTTTTTCTCTGGATCTAGCACAGGATCAGGTACCCAGTCCTTCACGACAGGTATTTTGTTAGCTACATCAAGCAGGTTGTTGCGAATATCTACATTAAATAGAGTAAGCAATACACCTAACAAAACCACAGTGAACACAATTGGGATTGAAATCATCAAGAACTTTTCCCAACCGCCGCTCGACTCTTTTTCCATATCTGTGTCTTTAACAGCCATTGTTCTTTCCTCCTTCACGAGACAACTTCGCGTCCGGCCACATCAATTCGCGCGTCCGGCTTTGGCAGCGAAGCGTACAGTAGCCATCTCGTCCAGATCGTTCTGTTCCCGGAGGAGCATCTCCTGCTGAAATTTGATTTTGGCCTTGTCTCTCGCCCCAAGCCATACTTTTTCGTCCATCATTTTGCCGTTCAGAAACGTCTGATTCCGTTGCACATTGACCTCAGCATGTCTGACATCACTACTTTTGCGTGAAATGCACTCGTCAAGGTGATGGACATACCGCTGCATCTCTTGCAAGCTGGATACGGAAGCCGTACTTTCCGTAGCGGATTGAATGACATCTATCAGTTCCTTTTTATCATTCAATAGTTGTAAAAGATGCTCTTCCTCAGTCTGAAGTTTCCCGATGGCTGTGGATAACATCCACTCCGCTTGCGTTTTTTCATTGCTTTTCAGGTCGACAACCTTCTGGAAATGATATCGAAATTTCATCGTTTACCCATTCATCTCCTTGCAAATTCAAGAATCAAACGTTCCTGCACTTCACTCAACGTTACTTTTTCATCGACTTTCTGCCTGGTAAAGTCCCAGATGCTATCAATCTGGTCAATGGATTCATCAATGGCAGCATTTGAACCTCTTTGATAAGCCCCAATGTTGATTAAATCCTCTGATTCCTTGTACACAGCCATCAGTCTCTTCATATTATTAACGGCTTCCAGCTGCTCTTCAGGAGCAATATCCTTCATAACCCGACTAATGCTCGCAAGCACATCAATGGCAGGGAAATGACCTTTATTTGCGATGGACCGATTTAATACAATATGACCATCCAATATACCTCTCACCGCATCTGCAATCGGTTCGTTCATATCATCCCCGTCGACAAGGACGGTGTAAAAAGCAGTAATCGAGCCTGTGGGTCCAGTCCCCGCTCGCTCAAGCAGCTTGGGCAAACTCGCAAAAACAGAAGGAGTGTATCCTCTCATTGCAGGAGGTTCCCCCACGGCAAGTCCTACTTCCCTCTGTGCCATGGCATAACGTGTAACGGAGTCCATCATCAACATGACATTCATGCCTCTGTCTCTGAAATACTCCGCAATCGTAGTTGCGATGACCGCGCCCTTGATTCGAATCAGAGCAGGTTGATCAGAGGTAGCGACAATAACGACAGATCGTTCCAGTCCTTCCGGACCCAGATCCCGTTCAATAAAGTCACGAACCTCGCGGCCCCGCTCGCCTACCAAAGCAATTACATTGACGTCTGCTGCTGTATTGCGGGCGATCATGCCCATCAGCGTACTTTTACCAACACCCGATCCGGCAAATATGCCGACCCTCTGTCCTTTGCCTACCGTCAACAGACCGTCAATGGCTCTCACACCTACACTCATCGTTTCGAGTACACGTGGTCGGTCCATCGGATTCACTGGCGTATTGGATGTGGAGTACATCGGCATTCTGGAGGGTAACAAGGAACCGTCCAAAGGTTGTCCCAATCCATCTAACACCTTACCAAGCAATTCTGATCCAACCTGAACGCCAAGTGGTTTACCCGTTCCGACCACATCACATCCAGGACCAATAGATTGAAGTTCACCGAGTGGCATGAGCAATACTTTGTTATCCCGGAACCCAACAACCTCTGCCTGGAGTGGCTTGGCAGATTTTCCAGGGTAGATGTAACATACATCGCCAATACTTGCATCCGGACCTTCCGACTCAACCATAAGACCAATGACCTGAGTGACCTTACCGTTAATACGAACGGGATCAAATTGCTTAAGATGTTCCATGTATCGCTGTGAGCTAAGAATCTTCATGTTGATTTTTTCGCCCCTCATCCTCAAGTGCTATGCGGATCAGTTCTTTTTTAATTTCAGCGAGCTGGGTATCAATTCTGGCATCTACGCTTCCAAACGACGACCGTATAACACATCCCTTGTCTTTTACCGTAGCATCAGGCAAAATCTGCAATTCTGCCTGAGAGTCAATTGCCATAGCCAACTCTTCCCGTGCGGCCTGCACAAAAGCAAATTGATCAGGTGCCACACATAAGGTGATCATCCCCTGTTCACGTTTGCGAGACAAACTCTGACGAATCAGTTCAAGTGTGTGTTCTGGTTCAACCGAGAGTTGTTTGTCAATCACCTTCTCAGCGATACCACAGGCGAGATCCACAAGGAAAGGCTCTGCTTCCTGTATAATCTGATCTTTGGCAATGTAAGCTTCTTCAAGCACCCCGCGTGCTTCCTTCATCATCTCTTCGATCTTCACCTGGAGATCCAGTTCTGCCTGTACTTTGCCTTCTTCAAAACCCTGCTGGAAACCTTGTGAACGAAGCGCTTCAGTCAGATGTTCATCCTGCTGACGCTGCTCCTGCCACCAGCTATCTATCTGTTCACGGGCTTCTTGAAGCAATCGTTCCGCTTCCTCCGAAGCATCACGTACCTGCTTTTCTGCAAACTCCTTGGCATCCTCCAGCATCTCCGCGGTAAGACGTTGTGTTTCTTCGTCCACGCGTGCCTGAAGCATCTCAGCTTCAGAACCTTCAGCACGTTCACCATCTAACTCCGCATCAGACTCCGATCCACCATAATGATGATGATTTTCGAGTCGTTTGTGGTCATCGACCGGTACATACTGGAAAGATTTAATCAAATTAGACAATGATATCATCTCCTCCACCGCGAGCGATAATGATCTCACCAGCTTCTTCCAATCTACGGATCGTTCCTACGATACGGGTCTGAGCTTCCTCAACATCACGCAACCGAACAGGTCCCATGAATTCCATTTCTTCCTTGAATGTCTCGGACATCCGTTTCGACATATTTCGGAATATAGCATCCCGTACTTCTTCGCTTGCCACTTTGAGTGCCAACTGCAAATCTGCGTTGTCGATATCCCGGATAATACGCTGGATCGAACGATCGTCGACATTGACGATATCTTCGAATACAAACATGCGTTTTTTGATTTCTTCTGCAAGTTCCGGATCTTGAATTTCTAACGAGTCGAGAATAGTACGTTCCGTACCACGGTCGACGCCGTTCAAGATCTGAACGATGGATTCGATACCACCCGCATTTGTATAATCCTGCGTAACAGTAGAAGATAATTTCTGCTCGAGCACCCGTTCCACTTGAGAAATGACTTCTGGAGACGTACTGTCCATAACAGCAACTCTGCGTGCTACATCGGCTTGCTTCTCTTGTGGTAACGAGGACAAAATTGCTGCTGCCTGCTCAAATTGCAGATACGATAATACCAGAGCAATTGTTTGCGGGCTTTCGTTCTGAATGAAGTTCAATATTTGATTCGGATCCGCCTTACGCGCAAAGTCAAAGGGTCTAACTTGCAGCGTAGCCGTCAAACGGTTAATAACTTCAAGTGCTTTTTGCGACCCGAGTGCTTTCTCCAGAATTTCTCTCGCGTACGTAATACCGCCCTGTGAGATATATTCCTGTGCCAAACAGATCTGGTGAAACTCAGACATAATCATATCTTTTTCGGAAGCATCCACTTTACGAACATTGGCAATTTCCAACGTTAGTTGTTCAATCTCCTCGTCCCGCAAATGTTTGAAGATTTGCGCGGATACTTCCGGACCTAATGTAATCAACAAAATTGCTGCTTTTTGTCTTCCAGTCAGACCTTGACTGCTTGCCTTCGCCAATGCGTTCACCTCTATTCGTCAGCCAGCCACGTACGCAGCAGATTGACGAATTCGTCTGGCTTTTTCTTTGCCAAACTCTCCAATTGTTTGCGCACTTGACTTTCGTTCGTTACACTGTCCAACGTAATGGACGGAAACTCTGTTGCTACTGGAAGAGGAATGTCCTCTTCTTCTATTTCGTTTTGTTTGCGACGACGGCGCACTAACAAAATAACAACCGTTGCAATCAATGCTGCCACCAGTGCTCCTATGCCCCACATCATTCCGGTGGAAAGCTTGAAGCCTGTATTTGTTGCCGCTGCAGTCTGGAATCCTTGAGACATTACCGAAACTTTTTTGGCCAAGTCTGCGTCACTTATTACAGTGCCTGAGTCCGCCAATGATGCACGAACAATGTTAACCAAAATATTTTCAATCG
Organism: Paenibacillus taichungensis; assembly: GCF_050994985.1. NCBI lineage: Bacteria > Bacillati > Bacillota > Bacilli > Caryophanales > Paenibacillaceae > Paenibacillus > Paenibacillus taichungensis. The sequence continues at coordinate 3,602,724 of NZ_CP194720.1, forward strand.
CATCCTGAACCGGTGCTTGTATTTCTGTTTGTCCTGCCGGTGGTTCAACCGCAACGTTAATGGTTAAATCTTTTACAGTATACGGACTGGAAACAATATCTTTAACAATTCGGTTAACATCGTAGTTTTTGGTGCTGGATGTTTCCTCCGAGGTTGAGTTGCCTGATGCATCCGATGATGGATAACCGGGAACTTCCTCTTGACCTGTGCCAGCAACACCACCTGTCGGATTGCTTGCCCCAGTGTAACTTTTTTGAATCTCTTGCACACTGATCTCGATGCCTTTCATATTATCTACATCGACCGGTTGAACCAGGTTTTCTTTCCGTGTTTCCTTGTCAAAATTAAGCTTGGAAGCAACCAGAACATTGACGTTCTCGTCACCAACAATCTGGGAAAGAAATTGTTTCACATTATTGCGAACATCATTTTCGAATTTCTTCTGTAACGCCATATTTTCTTGGACTTCAGAAGATAATCCCCCGCTACCACCTCGGGCGGTCGGAATCAGTTCCGCTTCATCCGTGTTCGTAATCGTTATATTTTCAATAGGTAGATTGGGAATGGCTGTTTTGACCAAATTAAAATATCCATCTACCGCAGCCTGATTGGGGTGATAACCCGGTTTAAACTGCAGGGCCACTGATGCTGATGCTTTATCCTGCTCTTCTAGGCCAGCAAAGATATTATCTTTTGGCATATTGACCAATACTTTAGCATCCTGTATGCCTTGCATTCGTTGAAGCAACTGCTCCACTTCTCCGTTCAATGCGTTGTTATACTTCACATCGAACTCTTTATCCGTCATCCCGATTGGAGATGATGACTCCTCAAATGACTTATACCCTAATGAACCATTCTGAATAATTCCTTGTGATCCGATATTTACTTTTGCAATAGCTACATCCGTGCTCGGTACAGATATGGTCTTACCGTCTGCACTTAATTTGTATGGAATACTCGATGAATCCAGATAATTAATGACGCCTGCAGAGTCACTTGCATTCAAATCAGTGAAAGCAACTTCATATTCCGTCTTTGACAATTGCATGGTTAGTACAACTGCAGCCAAAATTAAAAACAGGAAGGTGGAAATAAATAATACTTTTTGCTTTTTGCTAAAACTATTCCAATACTGGGATGCCTTATCCCTGTATTGGGCAATTCTCTCATTCACTCTGTCACCCCATCCGAAACTTTGCTTGGTCTGTCCTTCCGCAATCTTTATAGGTTCTAAAGTTTAACGGTCAGGAGCAGCATCGCAGCTGCTTGTTGTAATAATCAGCGCCGTTGTCGAAGCGCATTTAAGACATTTTATAATTGCGTACGCATAATCTCCTGATATGCTTCGACTACTTTGTTTCGGACTTGAGTCGTAAGTTGCAGACTCAACAGGGCCTGTTCAGAAGCGATCATCACCTGATCAACGTTCACTTTTCCAACCAGGAATTGGTTTGACATTTCATGTGCCTGGGTCTCCTGTGCAGCTACAGACCCTAGCGCATCCTGTAGGTATGTACCGAAGCTCTGAATGGTTTCGGCTGGTGTAGATGGTTTACTTTGTGCCGTACTTTGCATCTGAAGCGGTTGAATCCCCTGTGTGCTAAACATGTTGTTCTGAATCATTAATGTCCCTCCCTTTCATTTTTGTTCTTTGGTTTTATGGCTATTTCCACCTTTAAGCAATAAACTAGGCTCTTCCAATCTCCAATGCCTTGGATATCATTGCTTTGGTTGAGTTCAAAGCAGTGACGTTTGCTTCATATGAGCGTGAAGCCGAGATCATGTCCACCATTTCTTTCGCGATATCCACATTAGGCATGTACACATATCCCTCAGCGTTGGCATCCGGATGTGTAGGGTCGTAGACCGGCTTCAGAGGGGACTGATCTTCACGAATCTCCGATACTCTTACTCCCTCTCCAGACCCACTGCTTTTCATCTGATTTTGAAGCAAGCTGTTGAAGGAAGTTTTGTTGGGTTCAAGCACAACCATTTTGCGCTTGTAAGGAACCGCCTCGCCATTGGTCACACTCGCGCGCGTCGTCTCCGCGTTGGCAATGTTGGATGATATAACATCCATCCGCAAACGCTGAGCTGTTAGAGCCGATGCACTGATACTGAAACTGTTACTGATGTTCACCTAAGTTATCTCCCTTCGACTCCAACACGCATCATTTTGATCTGTTCATTCACTTGCTGAATATAAGCGTTGTAACGCAGCTGATTCTCCGCCAGAAGACTCATTTCTTTGTCTACATCGACGTTGTTCTGGTTGTTATTCATGGATGTTGACTGGTCCATATTAACTACTGGTGTAGGTATGGAAGAGGAAGGACCTATGACAAAATGCCTTGAATCCGTTACTTTTCCTTTAAGAACAGGCATATCTCCATTCATTTGTTCCTGTAGCATTTCTTCAAAAGCAACGTCCGAACGCTTGAAATACGGGGTGTCCGCATTCGCAATGTTGTCAGCAATTGTTCGTTGTCTAATGTTGGAGGCATCGAGTGCACCTTGCAGCCTTTGAAAACTAATATCATTCAAAAGATTCATAATCGCCCTCCTCTCTTTAGAAATTATGGAAATAGATTCAATCTTTTCCCTCAGGATGCTTATGTTTTTTCGACAAAAAACATTCACTTTCACACGGTTTTCTAGGACTTAAGTAGAATTAACTCTGATGTTGTCGTATAACATAAGTTTCTTCGAGATTGGGATATATTACAATAAGAAAAAAGCCCTATCTTTTCTGAAAGACAGAGCTTTTTGTGTATTTTCTGCAAATTATGAATTTTTTCGTAAATGTTGGGGCCCAAAACAAAAATAAGCTTAAGTGCTCGAATTGAGCTCTTAAACATTCTTAAAATTTATACTATGCATCAACTCGTTTGAGCACATCATAATAATACAAACAAGGAATCTATCGAAAAGCTTCAAACGATTTCTCATTAGAAATATTTACCGATATAATAGGCTTTCTTATAATGTTTCATGGAATCTTCTCTATTCAATGAAATTGCTAATTGACAAAATATCCATTTCGGATTACTTGTTTCAGCTTCATATCTAAAACACTTTTTTAACATTTAAACTGAGCAAGCTCATTTATATTCCACAAAAATAAATTGTCACATTCGCAATACCACCTCATTCATTTTTTTGCGCATTTATGCAATTTTTTCTCGAGCTTCTAATTAAACCGATAACCAGACTTGGAAAAATAAAATCCTATTATTGGTATTTATAGAAGTATCAAATATGAGTTGTAAACACAACTTTAGGGCTTAAATACATTATCTCTGCGGCACAAGTCCTAGATTATCTTTCGTCTTATACAACTCCATCTCTTTTATCGGTTAAAAAACAGCATTGTATTAGGCTAAAACAAAAATAAACGGTATACAGATGGATTGAATACAGTCTACTACAGTCCGAACCAGGATCGAATATCCCATTTCCGTGTAGTCGTCTGATCTTTATTCATCCATTGTATACCGTCATTTATACTTCAATCGCTCTAACAGCGCATTACACCTATGTTACAGGATATATTGACTTAAATCACGATCAAGTGCAATGTCATTCAATTTCTCACGTACATATTCCGGAGTGATTACCATACGCTCCAGCGTAAGCTCTGGCGCTTCAAAAGACAAATCCTCAAGAAGTTTCTCCAGAATAGTATGCAGGCGCCGTGCACCGATATTTTCGGTATTCTGATTCACGGACTCAGCCAGCTTGGCAATCTCACGAATGGCATCATCCGAGAACTCAATCTCAATATTCTCCGTACGCAGCAAATCCACATACTGCTTGGTTAACGCATTTTTAGGTTCAGTGAGAATCGACACAAATTCATCAAGCGTCAGGCTGTTCAGTTCTACACGGATTGGGAAACGCCCCTGGAGCTCTGGAATGAGATCTGAGGGCTTTGCTACGTGAAATGCGCCAGCTGCCATAAACAGGATGTAATCCGTTTTGACAGGGCCATACTTGGTCATTACCGTAGATCCTTCCACGATTGGCAGAATATCACGCTGTACCCCTTCACGGGATACGTCTGGGCCGCTACCGCGTCCTTGACTGGCCACTTTATCAATTTCGTCAATGAATATGATACCTGTTTGTTCCGCCCGGCGAATGGACTCCTGAGTAACATCATCCATATCGATCAACTTGCCCGCTTCTTCCTGAATTAATACTTTGCGAGCTTCCTTAATCGCCAGTTTACGTTTTTTGGTACGACGAGGTAATAAACTGCCAAACATCTCCTGCATGTTCATCCCCATCTGATCATTTCCTTGACCAGCGAACATGTCCATCATGTTAGGCGTGGTATCTTCCACATCAATTTCGATAACGTCATCTTCCAGCTTGCCTGATAACAAATCAAATTTGATTTTACGTCGCCGCTCGGCTACTCCGGTATCCGGTTCTTGCTCATCGGTTTCTGGCGTGTTGTTGCCATTATTACCAAAAATCATTTCGAACGGATTCCGCTGATTTTTGGATTTGGATTGTGAAGGGGCCAAAATATGTACGATCCGCTCATTGGCAGCCTCTTCCGCTTTGTCTTTGACCTTTTCTGTACGTTCCAGCTTGACCATCCGCAGTGATGTTTCAATCAAATCACGAATCATAGATTCCACGTCACGGCCAACATAACCCACTTCTGTGAACTTCGTAGCCTCCACCTTTACGAATGGGGCTCCTACCAACTTAGCCAGTCGGCGTGCAATCTCGGTTTTACCTACACCAGTAGGTCCAATCATCAGAATATTTTTTGGTACAATATCATCTTGGGTATGTTCTGGCAAAAGGCTACGGCGATAACGATTGCGAAGGGCGACCGCTACCGATTTTTTAGCCTGTTTTTGACCTACAATGTACTTATCAAGCTCTGCAACGATTTGTCTTGGCGTTAACGCTTGAGTATCCATATAGCTTCCCTCCTAACAGTATGCAAACCTTGATTATGAGATAGAACATTATAGATTAGCTACAAGGACAAAGAATCTCCACGAAGTAACTGGAGCCGATTTAATCATCATGCCCCATCACGGGAGATTGCTTTCCTTACAACTCTTCAACAATAATATTATTGTTGGTATATACACATAACTCTGAAGCAATCTGGAGTGCTTCACGAGCAATGTCTTTTGCTTCCAGATCCAGCGCATGACGTTTTAACGCGCGTGCAGCAGACAACGCGAAGTTTCCTCCCGAGCCAATAGCGATAACATCATCATCCGGCTCGATAATTTCTCCCCCACCAGAAATCAGCAGCATACCCGTTTTATCCATTACAATAAGGAGTGCTTCGAGTTTGCGCAAAATCCGATCCTGACGCCAATCCTTGGCAAGTTCTACCGCTGCCCGCTGCAGATTACCATGGTGCTCCTCCAGCTTACCTTCGAATTTCTCAAACAAGGTAATAGCATCCGCTACGGAACCTGCAAAACCTGCCACTACCTGTCCTCGATATAAACGTCTTACCTTTTTGGCTGTATTTTTCATCACAACACTTTGCCCCATGGTCACCTGACCATCACCGGCAATGGCTGCTTTGCCATTATGACGAACTGCACAGATCGTTGTAGCATGAAATGACATATCCATGATATCAGCCTCCTCCCACGATTAATTTACACGCGTTCTGGAACGGTTAGACCTTCTGTTGCTGCAAAACGGGCAATGCCATCCAGTGCACGTTGCGCAAGTGCTTCATTCTTTTCCTTTTTATTGCGTATTTTAGTTTCCATCTTCGGCAGCAATCCAAAGTTTGCGTTCATTGGCTGGAAATGTTTGAAATCAGCTGTTGTAATATACTGTGCCATACTGCCCAGCGTGGTCTCCACCGGTAATACCACCAGTTCCTGTCCAAGCGCTGCTTTGGCCGCATTCATACCCGCGATTAGACCGGATGCCGCAGATTCTACATAGCCTTCTACTCCCGTCATTTGACCTGCAAAGAACAGGTTTGGACGGTCTTTGAACTGATACGTTGGACGAAGCAGTTTGGGAGAATTGATAAATGTGTTACGGTGCATTACGCCATAACGAACGAATTCCGCATTTTCAAGTCCTGGGATCAAAGAAAAGACCCGCTTTTGTTCTCCCCATTTCAGATGCGTCTGGAATCCGACCAGATTGTACAGCGTTCCTGCTGCATTGTCCTGTCTAAGCTGAACAACAGCATGCGGCAGTTCTCCAGTATGCGGATTGACGAGTCCTACAGGTTTCATCGGACCAAACAAAGCCGTTTGTTTGCCACGTTTCATCATGACTTCAATCGGCATACAGCCTTCGAAGTAAATTTCTTTCTCAAACTCTTTCAGTTGAGCAACTTCCGCTGTGATCAACGCTTCATAGAACACATCGAATTCCTCTTCTGTCATAGGACAGTTCAAGTACGCCGCTTCGCCTTTATCATAACGTGAAGCCAGATAGACTTTATTCATATCAATAGAATCTTTTTCGATAATTGGCGCAGCCGCATCATAGAAGTAGAAGTATTCTTCACCCATAAGGGCTTTGATTTGCTCGGACAATGCTGGTGAAGTCAAAGGCCCCGTTGCAACTACAACGATTCCATCTTCCGGCAAAGAAGTCAGCTCTTCATTAACAACTTCAATGAGTGGATGCTGATGAAGCGTAGATGTGATCTCGCCTGAGAATCCGTCCCGGTCCACTGCAAGTGCTCCACCCGCTGGAACGGCATGACGGTCTGCTGCACCCAAGACCAGAGAATTAAGCATTCTCATTTCTTCCTTCAATACACCAACTGCATTGGTCAACCCATTGGCACGAAGCGAGTTGCTGCACACCAGTTCTGCAAATTTATCTGTATGGTGAGCCGGCGTTTTCACAACCGGTCTCATCTCGTATAGTTTTACGCGCACACCGCGACTTGCGATCTGCCAAGCTGCTTCTGTTCCTGCGAGCCCGGCGCCAATAACGGTTACTTGTTGTTCATTCGTCAAAATCATTTACCCCCATTAAGCTAATCCGCTCATTCTTCTTCCGGTTCCTCTACCGGTTCTTGATGATCACACGAAGTACACTGTAATCGTGTTCCCTGTTTGTTCCGTTTCTCAATCATTAGTGATCCGCAACTTGGACATGGTTTCGCTGACGGTCTATCCCATGATACAAAATCACATTCAGGATACTTGTCGCAACCATAGAAAATACGTCCCTTTTTACTGCGGCGCTCAACAACATGCCCTTCTTTACATTTCGGACAAGTCACACCTATATCCTTGATGATCGGTTTGGTATTCCGGCAATCCGGAAACCCAGAACATGCGAGAAACTTGCCGAAACGGCCTAGCTTATAAACGAGCGGTTTGCCGCACTTCTCACATATTTCATCCGATACTTCATCTTCAATCTCGATTTCTTTCATTTCTTCTTCTGCAAACTCAAGCCGCTTCTCAAAAGATTCGTAGAATTCTGCGAGTACTTTGACCCAATCTTCCGACCCTTCCTCCACATGGTCAAGATCACCTTCCATGTTCGCGGTGAACTCCACATTCAGGATCTCCGGGAAAAACTCCTCCATCTGTTCGATGACAAGTTCGCCCAGTTCTGTAGGCATGAATTTCTTCTCTTCAATGGCAACATATCCGCGCTTCTGAATGGTCTCCAGCGTTGGCGCATATGTACTCGGACGCCCTATGCCCAGTTCCTCAAGCGTTTTAACTAACCTTGCTTCCGTATAACGTGGTGGCGGCTGTGTAAAGTGCTGTTTCGGCTCGATCTCCCGATTCTCCAGCACATCTCCATTTTTCAGCGGAGGCAAAAGACGATCTTCTTCCGTTGTACCGTCATCATTACCTTCTACATATACCTTCATGAATCCCTGGAAACGAACCTTTGAACCCGCTGCACGGAAAATTGTATCACCTGCAGCAATGTCAACGGAGAGTGTATCCAGAACGGCAGATGACATCTGGCTCGCTATAAAACGTTCCCAAACCAGTTTGTACAACCGGAATTGATCACGACTCATAAACGATTTAATGGAATCCGGATCACGCAAAATTGACGTTGGACGGATCGCTTCATGCGCGTCTTGAGCATTGGCTGCTTTTTTGGAATAGTTTCTAGGCGTCTCCGGTGCAAATGGCTCACCGTACTTGCCAATAATATATTCCTTGGCTTCTTCCTGAGCCGATGCTGCAATTCGAGTAGAGTCTGTACGCATATACGTAATGAGACCGACTGTGCCTTCTTTTCCGAGGTCTACACCTTCATACAGCTGTTGTGCGACAGACATCGTCTTGGAAGCTCTGAAATTCAATTTACGAGCGGCTTCCTGCTGCAAGGAACTTGTTGTAAAAGGAGCAGAAGGGTTACGGCTACGTTCCTTCTCTTTAACTTCTTTGACTGTAAAAGAAGCGCCTTCGATCTGTTTTAAAATGGCCTGTACTTCTGCCTCACTGCCAAGTTCGGTTTTGGTACCGTTCAACTGATGGAACTTGGCTTCAAACGGATTTCCGTCCGCTGTCAGTTTGGCAGTAATGCTCCAGTACTCTTCCGGTTCAAAATCATTAATTTCATTTTCACGATCTAAAATGATTTTGACGGCCACGGACTGAACGCGGCCAGCGGACAATCCTTTTTTGACTTTCTTCCATAATAACGGACTAATTTTATATCCTACAAGCCTATCCAGAATACGTCTGGCCTGCTGCGCGTTAACCAGATCCATATTGATCTTACGCGGCGTTTTGAACGCATCTTTGACAGCCTGTTTCGTAATTTCATTAAATACCACTCGGCAATCCGCAGTTTCATCCAGTTCAAGTGCATGGGCCAAATGCCAAGCAATAGCCTCACCTTCGCGATCCGGGTCAGCTGCGAGATACACTTTTTTCACTTTCTTTCGTGCATCCTTCAGTTCTTTCAAAATTGAACCTTTGCCGCGGATCGTAATATATTTCGGATTAAAATCATTCTCCACCTCAACGCCGATCTGACTCTTTGGCAAATCGCGTACATGTCCCATCGAAGCTTTTACGATGAACTTGCTGCCTAAATATTTGCCGATCGTCTTCGCCTTTGAGGGCGACTCCACGATTACGAGTGCATCCGCCATAGGTTCATCCTCCTCTCAGTCATGAAACTGCTGCTTGTTTTTATAATTCATACTTCATTAGCAGCAGGACTAACTTCCGCTAATAATCTATTTTCACATGCTGCCTTGATCGCAGCATCGTCATACCCTTGCGTATTTGGTTCCAGGTAATTGGCTAATCTGCTTTTTTATGATTAAAGATAACAGAACTGAATGCAAATGTCCAAAATCCCAGTTGAGCTGTTCCACAAGTTGATCCAGTGATTGCTCTTCCTGCTCTAGCAGATAAATAACACGTTGTTCATCTGAAGATAGTTTTACAACTGGGAAAATTCCTTCATTAGAAGTTTCACTGCTTTCAGCCGAACGTCCTCTATTGTAAGGAAGTTGTTCGGCATTTGGCAAGTCCAATCGAAACTCTTCCAATAAATCTGTGGCACAGGTCACCAATTTTGCCCCCTGACGAATCAGATTGTGCGAGCCTCGGCTTTTGGGAGAAGTAATGGGTCCTGGGACTGCAAACACGTCTCTTCCCGCTTCGAGTGCAGCATCTGCTGTAATGAGTGATCCGCTTCGGATATCAGCCTCTACAACTAGCGTACCGAGGGTTAACCCTGCAATGATCCGATTACGTTCCGGGAATAATCCCTGACGTGCACGTGTACCCGGAGGATATTCTGACAAAAGCAGCCCTGTTTCGGCAATTCGTTCGGCAAGACTTGTATTTTCCGGCGGATAGATGTTATCAATTCCTGTCCCAAATACCGCAATAGTTTTGCCGTTTGCACGAAGAGTCGCATCGTGGCACACACTATCTATTCCTCTTGCAAGCCCGCTTACAATGGTCAGCCCTGCCTTGCATAGTTGCTCTGCCAGCTTCTCACCAATTTTACGTCCATATACCGTAGGCATACGTGTTCCTACCATCGCAATGGATTGAGCGTGCAACAGATTCAGATCTCCGCGACCATACATCACCCAGGGTGGCTGAACGGTTTCCTTCATTAATATGGGGTAATTATGATCCAAATAGGTAACGACTTCAATGCCCTGTTTATAAACACTCTCTTGTCTCTGCTCAATCCAGTCGATATTGAATTGCTTGGTTAGACGCACAGCCTGATCCTTGCGTAAACCCGCGGCAGTCCAATCCCCTTCTTTATAATCCAGAAAATCCGTCAGTTGATGTTGTCCTGATAGCAGTTTGGAGATCGTTTTCTTACCAATACCATCCGTTTCATGCAGTCCAATCAAAATCCATCTCTCTTCCATAATTAGAAACCTCCCATAACGGGAAGAAAATCTTCCCTCATATTGTGTGATAAGTGACAACGGATTGCAAGCGTTTACCAATACAGGCAGACAACAGCTCCCTTTTACATCCTGTAAAAAAACGCAAAAAAGCAACCCTTCGCCCTGTTCAGGACAAAAGGTTGCTTACCTTTTCCGCATTTCAATAGTCGGCTCACCAGAAAAATAAATTTCCTGCACCGTTTCTTCTATTATAACGGAAAAGAATTAATGTGTCGTGCACAAATTCAGAATTCCACGTTCTTCAAGTACGCTCACAAGAGTCGAGCCCATTTCAGCTGGCGTCGGAGCAACTTTGATTCCGCAAGATTCCAGTTTCGCAATTTTTTCTTTGGCTGTACCTTTACCACCAGAGATAATAGCACCGGCATGACCCATGCGTTTGCCTGGAGGCGCCGTAACACCACCGATAAATCCAACCACCGGTTTGGTCATGTTTTCGCGTACCCACTCTGCAGCATCTTCTTCAGCCGTACCACCGATTTCACCAATCATGATTACAGCATGTGTCTGTGGGTCTTCATTGAACCGTTTCAGGATATCAATGAACTCAGAACCTTTAACCGGGTCTCCCCCGATTCCCACAGCAGAAGATTGTCCAATTCCACGCGCAGACAATTGATGAACGGCTTCATACGTGAGTGTTCCACTACGGGAGACCACGCCAACGTGGCCAGGCATATGAATATAACCCGGCATGATGCCAATTTTGCATTCACCTGGTGTAATAACGCCCGGACAGTTTGGTCCGATCAGAACGGTATCTTTGCCTTCCATGAAACGGTCAACCTTGACCATATCAAGTACCGGGATACCTTCTGTAATACAGATCACGAGATCCAGCTCTGCGTCAACGGCTTCCATGATGGAATCCGCTGCAAATGCCGGAGGAACGTAGATGACGCTCGCTGTTGCGCCAGTAGCTTCCTTCGCTTCCTGTACTGTATTAAACACCGGCAGACTAACTACTTTGCCATCTTCCAGCGTAATATCAACATTGGTTCCGCCTTTACCCGGTGTAACGCCGCCTACCATCTGGGTTCCGTAGTCCAATGCGCCCTTCGTGTGGAACATTCCCGTTGAACCCGTAATGCCTTGCGTAATGACTTTTGTATTTTTATCAATCAAAATACTCACGTTGCTTCACATCCTTACGGTTATTTTTCAAGTGCCGGACAGCTCCGGAACTAAGGCAGCAATTTGCCCAGGAATGAACTTATTTTACGAGGGCAACAATTTTCTGTGCACCATCGGCCATGGAATCAGCAGGAACGATATTCAGGCCGGATTCACCCAAAATACGTTTACCAAGCTCCACGTTAGTTCCTTCAAGACGAACAACCAGCGGTTTAGTCAGGCCAAGCTGCTTCGCGGCTTCAACAACACCATTGGCAATGACATCACAACGCATAATGCCGCCAAAAATGTTAACGAAGATACCCGCCACTTTGGCGTCAGACAAAATGATTTTGAAAGCTTCGGTCACTTTCTCTGTTGTCGCACCGCCCCCAACATCGAGGAAGTTGGCCGGGTCGCCGCCATAGTATTTGATGATATCCATCGTCGCCATCGCAAGTCCCGCGCCATTGACCATACAGCCGATGTTGCCATCAAGTGCTATGTAGCTCAGGTCGTATTTGGAAGCTTCGATTTCTTTTTCGTCTTCTTCATCCAGATCACGAAGTTCCAAAATGTCTTTGTGACGGAACAAGGCGTTGGAATCAAAATTCAATTTTGCATCCAGCGCGATAACGTTTCCATCTCCGGTAACAACGAGTGGATTGATCTCAGCAATGGAGCAATCTTTTTCGACAAATGCTTTGTACAACGCAAGCATAAACTTAACCGCTTTGTTCACCAACTCATTCGGAATACGAATGCTGTACGCCAGTTTACGCGCCTGGAACACTTGCAATCCAATTGCAGGGTCAATAATTTCTTTAAAAATTTTCTCAGGTGTAGCTTCAGCTACTTCTTCGATCTCTGTACCGCCTTCTTCGGAAGCCATCATTACGACGCGGCCTGTGGCACGGTCCACAACAACACCCACATAATACTCTTTGCGGATATCGCATCCCTCTTCAATCAGAAGACGCTTCACTTCTTTACCTTCAGGTCCAGTCTGGTGTGTTACCAATACTTTTCCCAAAATTTCGGATGCGTAAGCACGAACTTCGTCGATACTTTTCGCTACTTTCACGCCGCCGGCTTTCCCCCGGCCACCTGCATGAATTTGCGCTTTGACTACAGTCACCGGACTGCCCAGTGCCTCTGCGGCCGCAACCGCTTCATCGACTGTATAAGCAACCTTTCCGTTTGGAACGGTGACTCCATACTGTTTCAGTACTTCTTTTCCTTGATATTCATGGATATTCATTCTCGAATCCTCCTATCAACATGACTGCAACAAGGCGGGTTGGTAGACTAACAAAAGACAAATGTTGACTATTTTCACTTAAACCCAATTCATTGTAACATGTTTTTAAAACGCTTTCCTTAAAAAAGTAATGGTTAATAGACAGTATTTTGATATGGGTATGATCCCATATTGTGAATGCTTGGATATTAATGGAAAAAACCTCAGCTAATAAGCCAAGGTTTCTTAATAGTAATACGATGTTACATTTTATTTTTTGGCTTCTTTGGTGTTGGTTTGATGTACTTTCTCCAGCAGTCCCTTGAACTGTCCCAGTAAAGATTCGAACTCAGTACTGTTCAGACATGCATCTTCCTGGATCGCTTCAGGTATAGACAAGGCTTTATGGCGAAGTTCCCGCCCAGCGTCTGTAAGTGTAATCAATACTTTCCGTTCGTCCTGAGCTGAACGTTCGCGATGAATAAGTCCTGCTGACTGCAAACGTTTCAGAAGAGGCGTCAAAGTGCCTGAATCGAGGTAAAGTGCCTCTCCGATTTCCTTAACCGTACATTCTTCACGTTCCCACAATACCATCAAGACCAGATATTGAGAGTAGGTTACCCCAAGCACCTCAAGATAGGGTTGGTACATCTTCGTAATTTCACGTGAACAAGCGTATATGGCAAAGCATAATTGGTTATCCAGCTTCAAACTTTCATTCTGCATAGATCTGTCCCACCTACCTATTGTGCATTCTATATTCCTTAATAATAGAGGCTTACAACTGTTATAATCGCTAGAATTTGCGAATTATTAGGAGCCCCTCATCTATCTTATCATAAATTATAAAAAAAACAGAATAATTGAGCACAAATGATTTTACTTTTCCATTTAATAGTGATAAATTTAATTGTATAAAATATAATTTGGAGCATATACGATCGATATCATATGACAACGTAATAAAAAGATCTCTTTATATGTTATAACAGCAACCAGCATCTACATCCATTTTCACAACAGCGCGACATTGATTCAGAACTGAACATTCTATACTTCTGCTAGAAACTACATGCGGAAACTGTAAACAATTCAGGAGTCAGGGATAGATATACAGCAGCTATGACGATGACGGGTTGACGCCCTGATTTCTTTTATATAAAATGCTTGTTAGAAGCTGAGGAAGCACCTTAATTCGTAGACTGGCCTGTATTATGCGCGCCAAGGACGAAGTGAGGTGTTTCTTTTATTATGTACGGAAAACTGCATAGTGCTTGTTTATATGGAATTGACGGCGTTTTAATTGAAGTGGAAACAGATCTATCGAATGGTTTACCCCAGACTTCAATTATTGGATTACCGGATTCAGCTATTCGTGAAGCGGTTGAACGCGTTCGTGCCGCTATAAAAAACTGTGGCTATCAGTATCCGTTGCAACGGATTACGATAAATCTGGCTCCTGCTGATCTGCGCAAGGAAGGATCTTCTTTCGATCTTGCCATCGCTATTGGTTTACTTTCAACAAGTGGTCAGCTGGTTCTTCCAGTAGAGGAACGGACATTGGTGGTAGGTGAGCTGGCATTGGACGGTTCAGTAAGATCTGTGCCTGGTATTTTGTCTATGGTAGATTTGGCAAAACGGCAAGGCTTTACCTCCATTCTTCTGCCCGCCGACAATCTGGAAGAGGCTTCGTTGATTCGGGGTATTCAGGTATATGGTGTTCGTCATTTGCAAGATATCGTTCCTGAACAGGAAACGAATTCAAAGCAGAGGAAAGGAATGATGCAGAATACGGGGCCTGTTGTTTTAAAAGATTACGCCCATCTCTCTGCTCTGAATCCCAATGTCGGTGATATGGAGCGCCATGAGGGCCCAATGCGATCTCCGTCGTTGGACGATGATTATAGTGATGTTCTGGGACAGCATCACGTAAAGCGTGCACTCATGATTGCCGCAGCTGGTATGCATAATATTTTGCTGGTCGGACCTCCGGGCACAGGGAAAACCATGTTAATTAAACGGCTGCCTACGATTCTCCCACCATTGTCCGAAGACGAAGCGCTGGAAGTAACCAAAGTGCTAAGTGCCGCAGGCAAGCTTAAAGATACCTCAAATGGTCTCATCGCAGACAGACCCTTTCGCTCTCCACACCATACGATCTCCACATCAGGTCTCATTGGAGGCGGCGGCATCCCCAAACCTGGCGAAGTAAGTCTTGCTCACCGGGGGATATTGTTTCTGGATGAGCTGCCAGAGTTTCAGCGGCAAGTCCTAGAAGTGTTGAGACAACCATTGGAGGATCGCAAAGTCACCATTAGCCGTGCGAGAGCCGCGTTCACATTTCCAGCACAATTTATGCTCGCCTGTTCTATGAATCCCTGTCCTTGCGGATATCTCTCTGCTCAATCGGAGGATCAACGCTGTATATGCAGTCCTGCCCGTGTTGCCGCCTACCGTGCCAAAATCTCGGGTCCGTTGCTAGATCGCATCGACCTTCAGGTCGAAGTTCCTCCCCCGAGCGAGTGGCGCAAGGCTGGCGCTTCTCCTTCATCTGCGGAAATGCAGGCCAAAGTCATTCATGCTCATCATATTCAGGCCGCAAGATATGCTAATAGTTCAGTTCGTTGGAATAGCCAGCTCTCAGGAACCCTTTTGCGTCGAACAATCCGCCTGCCTGAAGAAGCAGACCAACTGCTACAGCAGACACTGCAAGCACTGAACCTGAGCATGCGTGCACATGATCGAATTATTAAGATGGCCCAGACGATCGCAGACTTGGATGATGAAGGCGTCATTTTGACAGCTCATGTGGCTGAAGCGATACAGTATCGGCAGTTGGATTTGAATTTATTTTGAGCGAGGGTCATCAAGGAAATAAGGCTATAAGGGCTATAAGGTGAAATACGTGCCTTCGCCATTTACCTTCATGAAAGGTTCAATCGAGATATTTATAGATTTCAAATTTATGGCTAAATAGTTTTACAAATCAAACACCCCTGCATATATATCCTCTTTATAAGAGAAGAGATATACGTGCAGGGGCTTTGCATAGAGCATTACGTTCGAATGAATAGCGAACAAGATATCAATTATTCAAATATAGTCAGCTTGTCTTTGGCTGGTGTACGTTCTTTGGCAGAAGGAATAACCTCTGGATACCCCATGTAAACCATGCCTATAATTTTTTCCCCAGCCTGAATCCCAAGTGTCTTACGGAATTTGGGTCCATAGAGGAAAGGCTTGGTTACCCAGAACGTTCCAATGTCTTCACTCCATGCCGCGAGTAGGAAGTTTTGCACCAATGCACTTACTGCTGCAAAATCTTCATCCCAGATATTTTGGCGCGGATCTTCTTCCATAACAACAAGCATGACGGCAGGGACCTGCTTGATATTGGCAGAGAACTTGTTATCCTCTCCCATCTCTGCATCAATAGCGTCTGCCAGCTTGTTCAGTCCATTTCCGCTAAACAATAAAAACCGCCACGGCTCACGCAATTTATGATTGGGTGCCCATACGGCTGTGTCCAACAAATCAATAATCTGCTGTGTGGGAACAGCTTCTTTTTTAAACTTTTTGACTGTACGACGATTTTGAATGGCTTCTCTTACGGCGTTACCCGTTTGGGTAGATTTACTCATGACCATGCCTCCCAGATTATAAAAAATTATCCGTGACCGCAGTTCGAGCCTGCGATGTGAATCGACTCATTTATGAAAAATCAAACGGTGCAGCAAAACTGGATTACCCTCTTGATTATACACTGATCTGTTCATTGGATTCAAAGGAATGCGATTAACATTATTTCGTTCTGATTATTTCGGATGCAAAAAGGCGACTTCGACTCTTCCCCCGCGGAGGGATTCTTAGAGTCAACGTCGCCTTTCTTCATTATAAATAGCTATTTAATCAATAAGGGTATGATCCTGCTCCTTCATATTTCCCATTCACAAAATCCATTTTGTTTATTTTTTCTTGGTTGCCGGCGATATCCGTGCTGAAATACTCCACTGTTTTGACATCAGGAGCATAGATTTTTATTGGTACGGTAAACGTGATCCATTCACCCCCATTGATTCTGTACTGGGTCATTTTCAAACCTGATCCGTTAACTTCGTCCGTTGCCTTTAACTTAAAATTAAAACCATTAATATATTGTTTTCCATTGGATACCTCTGTCAAAGGAACTAAAGTATATTTGGTTACAGGCGGGGTATTATCCACATTATTCTTGAGAAAAAAATCAAAAGTATTGTTAGGTCCTTTGACCAAAGTTACCCTAATCGTTTGCTTGATATAACCATCCGCTTCAACAGAGATTGTGCTTGATCCCGGAGACAGTCGATTTATGGAATACTTGCCTTGTTTGTCTGTTATCATCTTAAGATTATAAATAGATACCGTGGCCCCTACCACTGGCCTCCCCTGTTCATCTTGTACCAAACCACTAACATCCGCTGCATCTTGCAGTACTATGTTCAATTTCATTGTCCTCCCAATGCCTGGAGATCCATTTGTTGTGTAAAGTACATAGCCTTTTGCATCAACCTGTATCGTAATTTCATTGTAGGCATAATTATCTATTCCTGTAATCGCATAGTTGCCCTCCTTGTCTGTCTTTACAGATTGGCTGACTGTTGTTGCTTTAATGATAGCACCCACAACAGGTTTTCCTGATTGATCAGTAACTTTGCCTACAATTGTCGAAGGCTCATAAAGGACAAAATTCTTTTCCGTTGTTTCTCCCGGAAACAAATAAAAGTTATTATACTTATTGATGGTTCCCAAATACCCCTTGGCAACCGGACTAATAATGATGTATATGCTTTCACTTATCGTTGTTTCAAAACTGTACTCTCCCTTGGAATTGGTTTTAACTGTTTTGGTTGCTATTTCGCTGCTTTCGAATGTGTGCATCTTAATATTTACATTTACATCTTTCACCGGAAAACCATCCATATCAGTAATTTCCCCATAAATTTTTGAAGTTTGAGCAAGATTATTAACTTGCCCCTCCGCAGAAGCATTTTTGGATGCAGCATATGTCGTTCCAGAATGCAGCAGACCACACACCCCAAAAAATAATAAAAACACACTTAAACGAATCATCCATTTCCATTGAATACTCATGACAATCGTTCACCTCATCCAAATATAGTAGTAAGTCCGGTGACCATATGAACTCGTTTTATCTATCTAACTAACCAACATTTCGAGCTTCCAAAATTCCCCGCCCCAAACATATTGCCAAATCCCTTCACCACCATTCATGGTTTTGCTAATATCCAACACTTCCAATTGTGGTGTCACCCACTCCTGTTTGATTTTGTTTGCCGCAATAGATTGAATTTCTTTCATAGTTCACACCTCTTTTTCATATTTGCTTTTCTCATTTTATTATAAATGATACATTTTGTATCTATTTATTTTAAGCGCTCCATTCTCTTTCGCCGTCTAGCAACAAGTTAGAAGATACAGCGAGGCTTCATTGTTTATGGAATTAAAACGAACATGAGTAAGGACATATGCATGATAAAGAGAAAAAGGGCATTTTATCACAGGTAACTCTATAATTTAGACTGGATTTACACACATCGTTTGAGCTTCTATTAGAGAATTAATAATTAGAATGTAGTCCATTAACAATAGAAAAAGTAAATAATCACAACGAGGATAATTTTAATAATCCATAATACGATACAATATGTATCGTTGTTTGTCGCATGTATATTAGTTATGTTTTCTTAATTTCTTTCTTACCAATAACTTGTCCAAAAAAATAACCCACAAGAGAGTCACTATTTTAAGTGTCTTTCTTGTGGGTTAACACATTTAGAAGAATCGTTTATGTAGCAGAAACTCAGAATGCATTCATAATATGATCAATTGAAACAATTTCGCCTGCTTTATCCAGCATGACTGCGATCACATCAAAACGGATTTGATGAGTCGTTTCTCCAGTCATTTGCAAATATACAGATGCAGTTGCACGTACCTGCTGCATTTTACGAATATCTACTGACTCCTGGGGTGTACCATACTGTGCAGTTCCGCTTCTGCTGCGGACTTCAATAAAAATGATCATGTCTTCACGAGAAGCAACGATATCAATCTCTCCGCGTCGGCAGCGCCAATTGCGCTTCAAAATGCGATAATCATGCTCCCGAAGCCAGTCGCAAGCAGCTTCTTCACCCAATCGTCCTTTTTGCTGACGTGTCAGTTTTGAAGCTGGACCCTGTTCTGATCCGTGCTCTACCATGATTCCTCTTCCTCTCGTCCAGAAGCTAGACGGTCAGCACGATAAATGTAGGTCAACACTTCCGCCACCAGCTGATACAGTTCCGCCGGGATTTGTTCGTCCAAATCCAGTTTAGAAAGCACTTCCACAAGTGCGGCATCCTCCTGAACAGGCACACCATTTTCCTTGGCTTTATCCAAAATGGCTTCTGCCACTTTGCCACGGCCTTTGGCTACGACCACTGGTGCTTCACTCTCACCAGGTACATATTTTAAAGCAACGGCCTTTTTGGACATCAGGTCCGGTTGCGAATCCTCTTTCATACCCGCATGTCCACCCCTTTGTATCGTTCAGGACTGTAGTCCGAGGCAGTCATTTTCCGTTCGGCACCCGGTTCCTGGCCAATAGGCCAGGGTTCCGCCTTGAAAGTCAGCAACTGATAACCCAGCTTGTCCAGCGCCTTATGGATCTCTTCGCGCCCACTTTCCAAGAGCGGTCCCATTCCTTCGCCATCATTTAGTACACGCAGACTGACGATATTATTAACAACATGCACATCCACCAATGTCGGACCAAGACTTTTCATGTCCAGATCAAACCAAAGGCGGCAGTTGGATGCATCCAATTCACCGCGTTGCCCACGGCGTGATTGAATCTGAACGGAAGCCGTCTCTTCTCCGTCAGGTCCGGTAATGGGGATAAACCAGTGCATCTGGGCAAAGGTAGCACTGCGATCTGTTGTTAGCAATAACTGCTGACCTGTCAGAAATTGCACAGCCTGTCCGGCGACATCCTTGAGTGCCGCCGGTGCACCATCGCTGCTGGCAAGCTGCAGCAGCAAGCCCTTGAGCGAATCCGCGGTTCCCGGACTCGCCACATCCCCCACGCGCGCCTGCGCAGCCGCGCCGTGAACTGCCTGCTGCTCGTGCTCCGCACCGAGCAGCTTCAACACACGCCCCACCCACGGGTCCCCCTCGTGGGTGACGGGCGCCGCCGCAGCTCCCGCAGGCGCTGCGGCACTACCGCCAGCCGGCAGCGCGTCTGCGCCGGCTGGCAAAGGCTGCGGCACGCCTCCGGCAGCCGCAGCCACCGAGCCGCCCTGCGATGCAGGGGCGGCCTGTGTCGCCGCACCTGGCTGTGCCGGTGCGGCTGTGGACGCGCTGCGCAGCGCGTCCAGAAGCGCCAGCAGCTTGGGTGCCAGCTGCGCTGCCGATGGAGCTGCTGGCGCCGCCTGCCCTGCTGCGGAAGCGGTAGACCCCGCAGCAGCAGGCGTTTCAACGTGGCCGTCAGTTCGCCCGGCCGCGCCCCCCTCAGGCTGGCCCGCTATCACTCGGCCAGCCGTAACATCCACAGCAGCACCCGGCGTACCTGGGCGGCTCCCAGCAACACCCGCGTCAACTGCACGCGGGCTCTCACCAGGTATTCCGGTTCCTGCCGGAATACCTGTACCCACCTTGCCAGCAGTTTCAACATGGCTAGTCCCTGCTTTTATCCCAGCACTCTCGGCAGTCCCTGCTCCAGTCTGCCCATTGCCTTTAACCGCACCACCAGCTGTTTCCACAGATCCATCAGCCATTGGAGTACCACCAGCAGTCGCTCCAGGCACGGGTTGCCCGGACAATCCGGTTGTTCCTCCTACCTGACGGTTACCGCCTGACGCAGCTAAGTTTCCTCCCGTCTGCTCTCCGTTTGAAGGTATAGGCACTCCAGCCGTAATGTTATTCTTCACTGTAGCTGCCTGTTCAGCAGTCGGCAGCGGTTTACCTGCGGTTTGGGTCAGCATGGACTCCAGCTGTTCAGCCAAACCCTTCAACAACTGATGTAGTGGCGGGCCAAATACAGCTTGATGCAAGCCCTTTACCGTTTCCGCTGTAACCGGAAGACCACGCTGAAAAGCAATACCTGTCGCCTGAACCCATTCTTCGACAGGCACTTGTGCAGGTTTTGCTGTTATCATATTTTGAACCATGGCTACATTATCCTTGGTTAAAGGTAATCCACTTCGCTGCATAGCTAACAACAGTTCCCGATTCCCCTTGGTATCCGGCAAGCCTACCTCCTGAAGCAAATTGTTCAGAGATGCCTGTGGCAGCTCTGCTAATGTACCCGTCAGTGGTTTCATTACCGTTACGCCATTTTCACCTGGAGGCTGAACCTGAAGCAGAGTTGTTTCACCTGGGCGAAGCGGGGTTTCTAGTTTTGCACGCACCTGCACACCCTGAATCTGAAGAACCGCATCTGCTCCATCATCGGATACACTAACCACAGAACCACGTACAACCTGGCCTTCCTTTAACTCCAATGGCTTGGCATTTCCCGGTTTACTATCCCCCAGTAACCCACGAATCACGGAACTTATATTCATAACCTTCCCCTCCCTCCGCGTATGGTCTAATTAAAATAAAGTGTGCTGTTCTCCGAGCAGATTGCCGAGAAAACTGCGACGATGCATGGGTGTAGCACCAAGAGCCATAATTTGTTCACGATGAAATTTCGTTGCATATCCCTTATGTATCGATAAACCATATTCCGGATATAACGTATCCCAATCCTCCTTGCAAAGCCTATCCCGGGTAACCTTCGCAATAATGGATGCTGCCGCAATGGATTGACTATTTGCATCACCTTTAATAATGGATAACTGTGGTATATTCACATCTACCTTTTCGGCATCCACCAACAGGTAGTCCGGCACGTCCTCAAGGGCCTCTACCGCACGTTTCATGGCAAGCCTTGCAGCCTGTTTAATATTCAGTTGATCAATCGTTTCCGCATCCGCATAACCAATTCCCACTGCCAACGCCTTTTCCATTATGATGTCATATAATGCGTCGCGCTTTTTCTCCGTTAATTTCTTGGAATCATTAACGCCTTCCAGAATCAGCTCACGAGGTAAAATAACGGCTGCCGCTACTACATCTCCAAATAAACAACCACGTCCCACTTCATCAATTCCGGCAATATGTTCAAATCCGCTTTCCCAATATTCACGCTCATAGATCAGCAGATCTTTGGGCTCCACCAATTCTTTTTTCTTCTTTTTCGGTTCAACCAGGGCATCCAGTTGCGTCAATTCAGTTAACTCCTTCATTTCATTCATTACGGTGTCATCTCCTCTGCCCACTCTTGCTTAACGCATCACTTTATATCATTTTATTATATAGACGTAGATTCCCGATTTTTGTTCTATCAGATCCTATTAAATAAGAAATAAACTTCTGTAAAGCATATATGATAATACGATGATGAGTTATTATTTTATCGGTATCTGTTGGCTTAAATTGAAGATATTCAGCACTGAGCAGGCTAAATCTTCATCATTCATCATAGCATGATTTAAGAGACCCAGATATACGTACAATACAATCCCATTAAGTGCAATTTTCTAGAATCACCTTCCAGATCAATCAAAGTTCCTCTAATCTAAATTCCAATATGACAAAAAGCGACCGCTCCCGGTAATCCGGTAACGGCCGCTTCTTTCGGCAGTTGTCTCTTATTTAATAAGGAGCTTCCATAGAGAAACGTCCCATTTTGCCCGCACGCAGTTCACGCAGAAAAGCTCGCGATGCCTTTTCCAAATCGATACGCCCACCACTTACCACACAACCACGTATACGACCAACCTGTTCCATGATCGCAACAACGCTGTCAGAATCATCCGCATCCTTGGAGAACTCCTGAAGTCCGTATCGTTCTTCAAGAGATTCCCAGTAATAACGCATTAGATAACTGATGCCAAAAAAGGCGATGTCTTCTGCATTCAGAATCTCTTCCTTAATTGCACCTGTTACCGCAAGACGATAACCCACGTTTTGATCTTCAAATTTCGGCCACAGAATACCGGGGGTATCCAGCAGTTCCATCTCTTTACCAACTTTGATCCACTGTTGTCCCTTTGTCACACCAGGACGATCTCCCGTTGCCGCAATGTTCCGTCCAGCCAGTCGGTTAATCAGCGTGGATTTACCCACGTTTGGAATACCAACAATCAGTCCACGAACCGCTCTAGGGTTAATCCCTTTAGCTATTTGACGGTCAATTTTTTCTTTTAGGAGAAGCTTTGCTTGTGTTGGAATGTCTTTCACGTTGGTACCTGTTGAAGCATCTACAGGGAAAGCAGTGATTCCCTCTTTTTTGAAATATTCAATCCATTCTTGCGTTACTTTCGCATCCGCCAAGTCGGACTTATTCAACAAAATCATCCGGGGTTTGCCCTGTAAAATCTCGTCAATCATCGGGTTGCGGCTGGAGACAGGCAGACGGGCATCCAGCAGTTCGATGACCACGTCAATCAGCTTTAACTTATCCTGAATCTGGCGTCTGGCTCGGGTCATATGACCTGGAAACCATTGAATCGTCACCTTGTCTTCACCTCATTATTTGTTGATATATAAACTTTTTTCTATAACATGCACACCGCATCACTTCGCTGGTAAAACCATCTTAGATCTCTATTATCCCCAGATTAGTTCAACCCTCTACGTTTTGGTGTACATTTTATATTTTGCTTATATATCCTGCATTCATATTAATGGTTAATCCATTTGATATCGCCGATCGGCCAGAAAATCACATCTGCACGACCTACAATATCCTTCAGTGATACATAACCGATCATTCGGCTATCCGTACTGTTCGGACGGTTATCCCCCATTACAAAAACATGACCTTCAGGTACTTTCCCATCCGGGAATTGTTCATTAGGGAAGTCCTTCACGTTATAGGTTCCACCGTTCGCTTCTGCAGCATCGATGGCTCCCTGAATGTAAGTCTCATCGACTTTTTTACCATTGACGAGAACTGTATCGTCCTGAACCTCAACGGTATCACCAGCGACAGCAATGACACGTTTAATGAAATCACGGCCTTCGGTAGGAACGTGGAATACAATTACTTCTCCGCGCTGTGGTTCCCTAATATCATATAAAATTTCATTGACGATTACACGTTCACCTGTATGAAAATTCGGCTGCATGGAAGGCCCGTCCACAACAAACGGTTTGAACAGTAACCACCGAATTAAAATGACAAGTACTAGTGCGATCACGATGGCTTTAAGCCATTCGAAAATTTCATTTTTGGCTTTTTTGGATCGACTGCCTTTCTCTTCGGCAGTATTGCCCTGGTCCTGTTGAACTTCCTGTTCCATTAATGATCTTCCTCTCTTCACAGTACATGTTATAGCAGTTTTTACACATCATCAGTTATGTAATCTTACACGCAAGCATTACCAGTACATTTAATCCACAATTCAAATGTCCTTCAATAACTGATTTCACAAGCCTCCCGGACTATTCGCGCGTGTGCCGCCATACCATTTTACTCGGAAGTGCACCTCCGGTTCAACTTTTCCCGGACAAAAACGAAAAGGGCTTGTCTCCAAGCCCTCCCCGGTATCCGTTATATTAACGAATTTCTTTAATTCTCGCTGCTTTACCGCGTAGTTCACGAAGATAATAAAGCTTCGCACGACGCACTTTACCACGGCGAGCCACTTCGATTCTATCGATTTTAGGGGAATGAAGCGGGAAAGCTCTTTCCACACCTACACCGTAAGAAATTTTACGAACTGTAAAAGTCTCACTGATTCCACCACCACGGCGTTTAATCACAACACCTTCGAACAATTGGATACGCTCACGAGTTCCCTCGATTACCTTAACGTGCACTTTCAAAGTGTCACCAGGACGAAAACTCGGAATATCTTTACGAAGTTGTTCTTGTGTAATCGCTTGAACGATATTCATCTATGACTCCCTCCTTCCGTACAGGCGTTCATACTTCTTCCAGAGAACACCTTGTCTCCTTCATTATCCATAGAGGACCGCCGTATTCCACATAACAGACTTATTGTATCACGCACCATAACAAAACACAAGGAAAAATAAACAAATTGCTGACAGAACTCTTTGATTTTTCAATGCCCTTTAATTCTCATTAATTTCCTTTACTCCAGTATAGACGTTATCCGCTATAACGTTCATTTTAAATACGTCCTGAATTTTATTATAGTCACATTACAATTCCATTAAAATACACCTGTCCATGCGCTTTTCTGCACAATTCCTTTATGGACATCAAAGCTTCGCCCTATGGATTGTCATAATTAGTATCCATGAATAAGTCAAGTATTAGACGGAAAAAATACTGTAACTTTCTGTCAAGAAAGATCGTCTATGATATAGCTTGTTGGATTACATGGTGATGCATCTAAAAATGTAATTCCACGAAGAAATGAAATGGCAAAAGGAGAACCAAACGAATTATGAAATACTTCAAAAAAATTGCTCTTGCTGCACTCGCATTACTCACTTGTACCATTACAATGTATGCGTATGCGGTAACTCATCCTACCAATGCAATGTCTCACAAAGCATGCACGTCCTGGGATATGGTCAAACGTAAGGCATTTCTAATGTCTCACTCCGATTATTCCAGCAAACCTGCACTTGATCTGGCTACCTTTCACATCGCACAAGATTCGGCTACTGAAGTACCTGTACTGATGTATCATTACATACAGCCCAAAATTAATAATCATGAAACAAACAACAAATCGATCATTAATCTGGAAGACTTCGAAGAAAATATGAAATATTTGCATGAAGAAGGCTACAACACAATTACACTGGAGCAGCTAGAGCAATACGTGAATGGACAGATCTCCCTGCCCAAAAAATCCATTGTCATCACCTTTGATGATGGGTATCAGAACAATTATACTTTAGCCTACCCTGTGCTCAAAAAATATAATTTCCATGCTTCCCTGTTTGTAATCGGCAGCAAAATTCAGGATCAGCCTTCACCTTTTGATCCTGCCAAAAATACGTTTATCTCCAAACAGGAGATGCATGCCGCTAAAGACGTCTTTGAGTTTAACAGCCATACCTATAACCTGCATCACAAGGGATATATGCGTTGCGGCGACAACGTGCCCGTCGGACTCGATACAAGCTTGCTCAATGATGACGTCAAGCTGATGAAAGAAACTGGTATTGATACGCCGTATCTTGCCTACCCTTTCGGTTATACCAGCACGCAGATGATCTATCAGCTGCAGCAAAATGGGTATCGCATGGCCTTTTCCGTACGTTCAGGATTTGTTCGACCTGGGGATAATCCTATGAAGCTCCCACGATTAACGGTTACGACAGGAACCGATTTGGCTGCATTGCTCCATCCTGAATCAGACCAACAACAGGAAATCCTTCCTGTCGTAGAGATCAGTCATTAAGCTAGATTGAAACTTCCCCGCCTGGATAAAGAGTCGAGCTATACAGCCTTTTTGGCTGAAGCTGGGCTCTTTTTATGCCCAAAGAGGTTGGAGTGGTTACCTCCATCACTGAGCTGGAATAGATCACCGCCTCATGTGCATCATAGATGATGACCTGTTCCCTTCCGCTCTGACACAAGTCTGCATGTACGGCGTAGCCCTCTTTTCCAAACGCTGCAACCGTTTGCATATTACCATTAATCAAAGATGGTAGGACACCTCCACCTCGACGATAAACCAGGATATAGTCAAGCCCGCTGTCATCCCAGTTGCGTACAGGCTCAATAATGGTTAACCACCCACGAGTTTTACGATCTTCTTTCCAAAGTTCCTTTCCGTCGCTATCCAGCATAAACATTCCATCCTTACCATTCTCATCTCCACGAATAATCCGATCCAGGCCAGCAATCTGTAATCCTTGTCTTTCTCCATAAAATTTCCCCAATGCAATATGCTGTGATTCAATCGTATCCTCATAACGCCATTTTTCATTACCGTTCCGATCCATCATCACCGTGACACTGCCACCGATAACAATTTCAACCTCCCCGTCCTCGTCCACATCGCCAAACCATATACAGTCTGCGTGATCATCAAGATTCTGACAGGACCATAATTATGCTCCATCATGATCCAGCATGTCATACCCGGCCATCACTTCATCTTTACCATCCCCATCGATATCGTAGACCCACGGAAAATGACCTATATTGCCTTCATGCTTCCACAGCAAATTAAAATCATGATCTAATGCCCATAATGTCTTATACCGATCCTTCAGCAGGATATCCATTGTGTGTTGGTCACCAGTCAGATTTGCAAGAATAATACAGTCATGCGCTTGCTCTCCAGGCAACTCATGACGCTTCTTTATCTCTCCGGTTCTTCCGTCCAGGATAAGCAATTGTTTGTTCATTACACACAGCACTTCATTATTTCCGTCCCCATCCCAATCTGCAATCTGAGCGGGATAGTCTGATCCTGGACCGCCAGCATTCGGGTCCGGTGTCCCGACCTGCCATATTAAAGCTCCATCCAGATCATATGCCGACAAGCAGCATACCTGATGCGGGACGTAACGGTCATCTATGCCACCATCTGCCTGCACCAACAGCATCTCAAGCCTGCCATCTCCATTCAGATCTCCCAGAAGCATCTTGCAGCGCTCTCCAGCTTCGCTAATATTCACTCTTCCAACTTCATACGGCTGATGATTCATATTCTTCCTCCTCAGCATGTCGTCTTCATACGCTTCTAGCTGAGATCACGATAAAGAAATTTTTCAGTTTATACAACCCTATTTCGGAACATGCAAAAATGTTCAAAGCGGCAAAAATGTTCAATATAGAAAAAGACCAACCTATATAACACAAGGCTGGTCTTTCAGGCTTTCGAAAGAGATTATTTACGTGCTCAAACGAAATATCATCAAATTACTCTACATTCTTTTCACGTTCGGAACGAAGTTTATTTAGCCAAATCCGTTCTTTGTCCGTCAAGTCCGCCGTCTCCAACATATCCGGTCTGCGTTCCAGCGTACGAAGCAAGGATTGCTCCCTGCGCCATGCCTCAATATTCAGATGATGTCCGGATAACAGCATATCTGGAACCTTCATACCTCTGAATTCCGGAGGACGTGTGTAGTGCGGGTATTCAAGCAATCCGGTACTGAATGAATCCGTTACAGCACTTGTCTCATTACCCAGTACACCCGGAATAAGGCGTACAATACTGTCAATCGCCACCATCGCAGGCAGTTCGCCACCCGTCAGCACGTAATCACCAATTGACAATTCGTCCGTTACGAGAAACTCTCGGATACGCTCATCGTAGCCTTCATAATGTCCGCAAATAAAAATCAGATGATCTTCTTGTACAAGTTCCTCTGCTTTTTTCTGTGTGAACGTCTCACCTTGCGGGCACATTAGAATGATACGTGGGGGTTTCATCGTTGCCGCAGCTTCGCCCCGTTGTTCTAATACATCCTCGACAGCAGCAAAGATGGGATCTGGCTTCAATACCATACCCCCACCTCCGCCGTAAGGTGCATCGTCAACTGTATTATGTTTGTTGGTCGCAAAATTTCGAAAGTTTGTTGCTCCCAAAGATACAAGTCCTTTGGTTTGGGCTTTGCCCAGAATGCTAATTCCGAACACACCGTCAAACATTTCCGGGAATAGGGTTAATACATCCACTTTCATGTTACAGCAGCCCTTCCATCAGGTGAACCTTGACTTGCTTCTCTGCAACGTCCACGTCAAGAACAACATCATCAATAACCGGAAGCAGAATTTCTTTACCTGCAGGCGTTTTGACAACCCATACATCATTCGCTCCAGGAGTCAAAATCTCAGAGATGGTTCCAAGTGTTTCACCCTCTTCGGTGATGACAGAACACCCAACGATTTGATGGAAGTAGTACTCACCTTCCTCCAGCTCTGCCAGATTCTCTTTTAACACTTTGGCCATGCCGCCTTTAAACTTCTCTACTTCATTAATGTTGCCATACTCTTTCAGACGAAGAATATACATATTCTTATGCAAACGTGCAGATTCCACGTTAACCATGACTGGATGATTATCTGGTGTAAAGAAAAACAACTCTGCATTTTTCGCAAAACGCACTTCCGGGAAATCAGTTAGAGGCATGATTCTCACCTCGCCGCGAATTCCATGGGTATTGACAATTTTACCTACATTCATAAACTCTGCCATACTTTCCTCCTACACTCCATTCATATTGGTACTCATATGTGATGATCTTCCTGCGCCCCTCCGGTTACGAATCGTTCTTCGGATCGCTGTTATCTTAACGCTTCTTCAGAATCGATTCCGTTACCCTTCAATTCTTCCGCAGAACATCATACTTGACGAGCTATTTCAATCCTATGATTTAAGTTTCAGCATGCACGAAAAGGGGCTAGGACATGCATCCTAACCCCCTTTCGTATATCTTTAAGATATGATATCAACGGTTACCCGTTTATCCATCTTAACTGCTGCTGATGTGACGACCGTACGAAGAGACTTTGCGATTCGTCCCTGTTTACCAATCACTTTCCCAACATCGTCAGGATGAACGGTTAACTCATAAACGACAAGCCGGTCTTTCTCAACCGTCCGAACCGCCACATCTTCCGGATGATCGACCAAAGCCTTAGCAATTATGCTTACTAATTCTTCCATAGATGACCCTCCGAATCAGCACCTTATTTAGTCAATTTAGACTCGTGGAACTTCTTCATCACGCCCGCTTTGCTCAGCAAGTTGCGGACAGTGTCGGATGCTTGTGCACCGTTTTGAAGCCATTGCAATGCTTTATCTTCATCGATCTTAACAACAGCCGGTTGTTCAACCGGGTTGTAGTAACCGATCTCCTCGATAAAACGACCGTCACGTGGGGAACGGGAATCCGATACCACTACGCGGTAGAAAGGAGCTTTGTGAGCACCCATACGTTTCAGACGAATACGAACTGCCATTTGAAAATTCACCTCCTTCAATGAAATCTGTATATCGTTCAGCTGCCATTGGAATCAACGGAAAGGAAACTTCATCCCTTTACCCAGACCCTTAAGCTGCTTCATCGCTTTATTTTTGCCACCTTTAGGTCCCATCATATCTGAGAACTGTTTCATCATGCGGCGCATCTCATCAAACTGCTTGATCAGACGGTTTACTTCGGCCAGGGATGTTCCACTACCTGTAGCAATCCGCTTCCGGCGGCTATGGTTGATCATATCCGGGTTGCGTTTCTCTTCGGTCGTCATAGAGTACACGATCGCTTCGATCCGGCCCATCTGTTTATCATCAACTTTCAGGTCCTTGGCTTGTTTCATCTTGCCCATACCAGGAATCATATCCATGATCTGATCGATTGGCCCCAGCTTTTTCACTTGATCCATTTGCTCAAGGAAATCTTCGAACGTGAATTCTGCATTACGCATCTTCCGTTCCATTTCCTTGGCTTTTTCGGTATCAATGTTGGACTGCGCCTTCTCAATCAGAGAGAGCATGTCACCCATACCAAGAATACGTGAAGCCATACGTTCTGGATGGAAAGGCTCAAGTGCGTCCAGTTTCTCTCCAAGGGAAGCAAATTTGATTGGACAACCAGTGACTGCTTTAACAGACAGTGCAGCACCACCACGAGTATCTCCATCAAGCTTAGTCAGAACCACCCCGGTCAGATCAAGTTGCTGGTTAAAGTGTTCTGCCACATTAACTGCATCCTGACCAGTCATGCTGTCTACGACAAGCAGTACTTCATCCGGGTTCACTACGCTGTGAATCTGACGAAGTTCTTCCATCAGTTCTTCATCGACATGCAGACGTCCAGCTGTATCGATAATGACGTAGTCATTACCGTTATCCTTGGCGTGCTGCAGACCCTGACGTGCGATCTCTACAGGGCTTGTCTGATCTCCCAGTGTAAATACTGGCGCTTTGATCTGCTCGCCGAGAACTTGCAACTGTTTGATCGCTGCTGGACGATAAATATCTCCTGCAACAAGTAACGGTCTGCTATTTTGCTTTTGCAGCATCTTAGCCAGTTTACCGGATGTAGTCGTTTTACCTGCACCCTGCAAACCAACCATCATCAGTACCGTAGGCGGTTTGTTGGCTTTGGCCAGTTTCGACTGGCTTCCCCCCATCAAATCCGTCAGTTCCTTGTTTACGATGTCGATAATGACCATTCCGGGCGTGAAGCTCTCCATCACTTCTTTGCCGACAGCCTTCTCTTTCACCTTGGCGATGAATTCCTTGACCACTTTGAAGTTTACATCCGCTTCGAGCAATGCCAGACGTACCTCGCGCATAGCTTCAGCAACATCTTCATCAGACACCTTGCCTTTGCCGCGCAGCTTGCTGAACACATTCTGCAATCGGGTCGTTAATCCTTCAAATGCCATGATCCCACCTCCTTAAGCTGTAATACTGTTTTCAGGACCGATACGTTTCGTTCAACTCTTATAAACTACTCTCTGAGCTGTTGAATAATATCGTTTATTTGTTGGTTGTTATCAATGGAAACGCCTGCGCGCTCCAATGCATTTTGCAAATCTTCAAGATTACGGTTGCGCCGTTCGTGCTTCTCCAGCAAGCCAAGCTTGCTTTCGTAATTTTCCAACACTTGTTCGGCACGTTTGATATGCTCGTATACCGCCTGGCGGCTGATCTCGAACTCGGCTGCAATCTCGCCCAGCGAGAAATCATCATGAAAGTAATACTTTAGAAACGTCTGCTGTTTCTCGGTAAGCAACCGTTCATAGAAAGCAAACAGCAAGTTAATCCGGTTTGTCTTCTCAAGCCGGTTTTCTTGACTCATAACGGGGCACTCCCTTCGTCAAGGAAAAACACTTTACACTCTTGCAACGTTCCTAATAATACCTAAAACAAATCAGGTTGTCAAGCAAAAATACTTGTCACAATAAAAACGTTCATTTTACACTCATTTTTCCTGCCTACATGGTTACTCTTAGCCGTTCCTCTACAGTTGAATACGACCTGCTGCAACCATTATATAAAACAAAAAACGAATGGGTCTCCACAGATGGAGCCGATTCGTTTAACGTTATCTACCGTTCTAGCGAAGTGGTGTCAGGTACAACAGTACCATGAAGAAATGAAGAATACTGCCTGCTAGCACAAAGAGATGCCAAATCGCATGGTGGTATGGAAATCCACGCCACACATAAAAAAGCGTCCCCAGTGTATACATCAGACCTCCAGCAACCAGCAACACGATTCCGCCTGTAGGAATGGCAGCCATAAGCGGTTGCCAGGCAATAACGATGAGCCAGCCCATTGCAATATAGAAAATCGTGGACATGAATAGAAACTTTTTCGTGAAAAATGCCTTAAAGATCACACCGAATAATGCGATTCCCCAGATCACACCGAACAGGGTCCAACCAAGTGTGCCACGAACAGCAATAAACAAAAGCGGAGTGTACGATCCGGCAATAAACAAATAAATGGATGAATGGTCAAAAATCTCAAATAAATCTTTCACTTTCCCATCTTTCCATGCATGCACGAGTGTGGAGCTCGTATAGAGCAGCAGCATGGTGATCCCGTAGATCGTGAAACTGACCACATGCCAAGCCGTGCCTTTCATACTCGAAAATACAATCAATAGCACCAGTGCAGCTACGCTGAGTGCAGCGCCGATTCCATGAGTTACCGCATTGGCGACTTCCTCACGACGGGAATAGGTATAGGTATTGGCCATATCAACCGTCCTTTCTAGCCCTTTAGCCTTGCCTTCTTTATTCCCATTATACACGTATTGCCAGTGACATTACACGTGACACTTATCACGTATATCACTGGCAATACGGTTAAAGCTATTCATTCATGCTATTTATTAATGGTTCTAGGAATTAGCTTCCTCTTCTTCAGCACTTTCAGCTGGCTGTTCCTGAATCAGTCCCGCAAACAACGCATGCACGAATTGCTCCGAGTCGAATGGCTGCAGATCATCAATTTTCTCACCAAGTCCGACCAGCTTCACAGGCAGATCCAACTCCTGACGAATCGCAACAACAATACCACCTTTGGCGGTACCATCCAGTTTCGTCAGTACAAGTCCAGTTACCCCGCTCTTCTCTCCGAAGAGTTTGGCCTGATTCAGTGCATTCTGACCTGTAGTTGCATCCAGCACCATTAATACTTCATGAGGTGCTTCCGGAATTTCGCGTTGAATGACACGATAGATTTTGTTGAGTTCGTCCATCAGATTGGATTTATTTTGCAGACGGCCCGCAGTATCACAGAGCAATACATCAGCACCCCGTTGCTTCGCAGCCTGTACAGCATCATACATTACAGCGGCAGGGTCAGAACCTGATTGTTGCTTGATCACTTCCACACCGGCACGTTGTCCCCATACTTCGAGTTGTTCAATTGCTCCGGCACGGAACGTATCTCCTGCTGCCATGATGACCTTTTTACCCTGCTGTTTGAAGCGATGGGCCAGCTTGCCAATCGTTGTTGTTTTACCAACACCATTAACACCAACAAACAAAATGACCGTGATGCCATCCGGATTCATTTTCAGTTCATTATTCTGCTCGCCACGAAGCAAAGCCGTCAGTTTTTCGGACAATACAGGCTGAAGTTCAGCCGCGTCCTCAATTTTGCGTTTTTTGACTTCTTCACGCAGATCTTCAATCAGTTTCATGACCGTATTGACACCTACGTCGGCTCCAATCAGAATCTCTTCCAATTCTTCATAGAATTCCTCGTCGATTTTTTTGCGGCGGATAACGAGATCCGACACTTTCTCTACAAGGCCTTTACGTGTCTTTTCCAACCCGTCCTTGAACTGTTTGGTAACCGACTCCGTTTTGCTTGCAATGCTGTCTCTCAGCTTTTTAAAAAAACTCATAAAGCCCCTCCATCGTGTACATTTCTTAGTTTAAATGATATTAGATGAGTTCATGCGTGACAACCAACTCAAAGATTAGGCAATGACAGCTTCCTCATCTTCCAGTTTAACCGAAACGAGCTTGGATACTCCGCCCTCTTCCATCGTGACGCCATACAGCACATCCGCTTCTTCCATTGTGCCTTTGCGATGTGTAACAACGATGAATTGTGTTTGTTCCGAGAACTCACGTAAATACTGGGCAAAACGCACCACGTTGGCTTCATCCAGTGCCGCTTCCACTTCATCCAGTACGCAGAACGGTACAGGCTTAACATGCAGTATAGCGAATAAAAGGGCCATTGCGGTCAACGCTCGTTCCCCGCCGGATAATAGCTGCAGGTTTTGCAGCTTTTTGCCTGGTGGCTGGGCGACGATATCTATGCCCGTATCGAGCAAACGCTCAGGGTCCATCAATACAAGATCCGCGCGCCCTCCGCCAAACAGCTTGGTGAAGACCGTGCCGAACTCCCGGCGAATCGCATCAAATGTTGCCTTGAATCGTTTGGCCATCTCATCTTCCATTTCTCGAATAACCTGATACAACGTTGTTTTGGCTTCGACCAGGTCATTCTTCTGCGTGCTGAGGAACTCATACCGCTCGTTAACCCGCTGGAATTCCTCGATGGCTCCCAGATTGACGTCACCGAGAGCCGCAATGCTGCGCTTCAGTTTCTGAACCTCAGCTTGTGTGCTCTCCACATCTTCCGGTACTGGATAACGCTCCTTGGCAAGTTCATAGCCGAGCTCATACTCATCCATCAGTTTGCGCAGAATGTTTTCCAACTCAACATCAAGTCTGTTCACGGAAATTTCCGTTTGTCGCATCTGTTCCTCCACAGCTTTCAGCTGTGTGCGCTGTTCCTTCGTTTCACTCTCGGCAAGCTCAAGCTTCTTCGACAGCTCGCTTCGGGCAGCACGTTTGAAGTCCAGCTCCTGTGCAGATTCCGCTTTTTTCAGCTTATATTGGTTAAGATCTTCAATCTGTTTAACACTCTCAGTCTCTGTTTTCTTCAGATCGGCTTCCATGGAGGCCAGCAACGTGCGATTTTGACGAAGATCCTTCACCAGTGAATCCACTTCGCGCTCCAGACGCCGTAACTGCTCCTCGTTGGAGAATCGCTCCTGATCCAGTTTCCCCTCTCGGACTTTCAGATCGGTGAGTTGGGTCTGCAATTCCTCCTTCGCGGATTCATTCGCTTTACGCGCAAATTCTGCGGCATGAATGGCACGATGAGTCGCCTTCTCTTCTTCCTCAAGTTGCTCCAGCTTCTTCACAGCAACATCGCGGGCTGTATCCATTTCTTTGATTTCTTCAGTAAACCCGCTCTTTTCCTGCCCGGCTACGGCAACCTGTTCCAGTACGTGACGCAGTTCATGCTCAACCTGCTTCATTTCCATTGAAGCCTGCTGTTCTGCATTCCGGGTGTCGTCTCCAGACTGACGCAGCTCGTCCAGCTTATCTTGGCACTGCTCCAGCTGAGTCTTTACATCCTCCACACTGCGATGCAGTTTTACGATCTGATTTTCGGTATCCAAAATATCTTGATCCAGCTGATCCAGCTGCCGTTTGCGGCTGAGCAGACTACCATTTTTCTTATGCTGGCTACCACCGGTCATCGAACCACCCGCATTAACCACATCGCCTTCCAGGGTTACGACCCTGAAACGATATTGGCAGCGAGCTGCGATCTTATTGGCATCCTCCAGCTTTTCTGCAATAATGACATTTCCGAGCAGACTTCCAATGATCGCAGCATAACGGGATTCGTATTGTACAAGATCCGCACCAATTCCCACAAAACCATCCATGCCTTCGATCATCGAACGTTCCCCTGCACCAATGGTACGTGCACGAATAACATCCAGCGGGAGGAACGTAGCTCTGCCCAATTGACGTTGTTTCAGAAAAGCAATCGCCTGTCTGGAAACCGACTCATTCTCCATGACGACATGCTGCAGGGAAGCGCCCATCGCCGTCTCTACCGCAAGTTCAATCTTCTCAGGCACTTTAACGAGCTCTGCAACAGCTCCATGAACCCCGTTCAGTGTACCTTTGCGTGATGCCTTAAGAACTTCTTTGACACCCAACATGAAACCGTCAAAATCATCCTGCATTTCTTTCATTGTATCGCGACGGGAGACCTGGGCTTCACGCTTCTGTTCCCATTTACGGACAGTGCCCCGGCTTTCTTCGAGCAGCTTCTGCAGCGATTGGAGACGTTCACTTTCCGTAATATAACCACCGCGCAGATCACTGATTTCCTTGCCTAAACGAACAACTTTTTTCTCAATCTCCGTTTTGCGGGCTTCCAGCGTTTCCTTCTGGCCTTCCCACTTGCCGGATTCCTCAGTCGCTCGGTTCATTCGCCGTTCCAGCGTTTCTTTCTGTTGGTCTGCGTAACGAATTTCATTTCTTGTCTGAGCCATCTGATTCATCAGTTCCAGCAAGTTGCCCTTAAGGCTTTCCTCCTGCTGTTGGCTAATACCACCAGTGACACCGATAAGTTTGGCTTCTTCTTCGGACAGACGATTTCTTACGTCACTCAATTCCAGTTCAAGCTTGGCAAACTTTTCGCGTAATGCAAGTAACTCGGCTTCACGCTCCCGATGTCTCTCTTCACTCGCTGCAAGGGTCACTTTGAGCTGTTCCTGATTTGTCTGCAGATGACGCGAACGCTCCTTGAGCAGTTCCCCAAGTCCTTCACTTTTCTCTGTTGCTTCACTGAATTGCAATAAGGCCGATTGCAGCTGTTCCGTCTCCGTTTCCAGCGTACGTAGTGCATTGCGGTCACTTTCCAGCTTGGCATCATGAGTGGAGACGATTGCCGCCAATCCGACTTCTTCCTCTTTCAATGATTCAAGTCGTTGATTCGCCTTGCTCCAGGAAGCATGAATTTGTTCAATCTGATACACATACATGGAGATTTCCTGTGACTTCAGCTGTCCACGCAATTCCTTGTAGTGGATTGCTTTCTCCGATTGTTCCTTTAACGGACCAATCTGGTCTTCCAATTCGGTGACCAGGTCATGAATACGTAATAAATTCTGTTCCGTCTCATCCAGTTTGCGAGTAGCATCCCGTTTGCGAGATTTATATTTAACAATACCTGATGCCTCTTCAAAGATCCCCCTGCGATCCTCTGAACGGGTACTCAGAATCTCTTCGATTCGTCCCTGTCCAATAATCGAGTAAGCTTCCTTGCCGATTCCGGTATCCATAAACAATTCGGTAATATCCTTCAACCGACACGACTGCTTGTTAATAAAATATTCACTGTCTCCGCTGCGATGTACGCGACGCGTTACCGTTACTTCGCCAAAATCCAAAGCAAGCGCATGATCTTCGTTATCCAGCGTCAACGAAACTTCACCATAATTAACAGCCTTCCGTGCATCACTGCCGGCAAAAATAATATCTTCCATCTTGCCACCACGCAGTGATTTGGCGCTTTGTTCCCCAAGAACCCAGCGTATGCCGTCTGAAATGTTACTTTTCCCACTTCCGTTCGGGCCCACAACCGCGGTTATACCACGAACGAACTCCATTTCCGTTTTGTCGGCGAATGACTTGAATCCACCCAGTTCAATCCGTTTCAAAAACATAGGGTTTCCCGTCACCTCCTCTTGCAAATTTCAAATGTTGCATTCAGCGCCTATATAAGTTGGGTAGAAATGTTACACCTTGTCACTTCAATTGCAGTACCATCTTTCGATCGCTCTTATCCCAAGATTTTCTTTATTCCATTGGTCCGAGGGAAAAATCCGGTGATAAAGGCGCACGCTTCGCTTCTTAAGATTGGTTCTGCACTCTTCGTTTTGTGTAAAAATAAGGTCCAACTTATTTAGTTAAGATCAGGCAACCTCCCCTGGTCTTCTTTACAAAAAAAAGAGCAAAAAGCAGTCCGGCCGATAAATTCCGCCAGGCGGACCCGCGGGCTGCTCTTTGCTCTTCGTTTGTCTATGCGCTTACGGTAAAGCTCAGGCTTCCGGAAGCTTCAGTCGATCCAGCGCTGCAGATGCAGCCTGTTGTTCGGCTTCCTTTTTGGAACGTCCTGTACCTCTGCCTAGCCGTTCTTGACCCATATGGACCTCGGAGACAAACTCCCGTTCATGGGCAGGGCCCCGTTCCTCAACAATACGGTATTCCAGAGCTCCCATATTGTGATGCTGAGTGAGTTCCTGCAATTCCGTTTTGTAATCGCTCATCTGCAACTTGCTGCCCAGAACGATCAACGGAAATACATGCTGATCCAGAAATGTCCGGACAGGCGCCAATCCCTGATCCAGATATAATGCACCGATGAAAGATTCAAACACATCCGCTAGCAAAGCCGGTCTAGTTCGTCCTCCCGTCAGTTCCTCACCTTTACCAAGAAGTACATACTGCCCAAAACCCAACGCTTCAGCAAATTTGACGAGGGAAGGCTCGCAGACAATGGATGCCCGCAGCTTAGTTAATTCACCTTCCGGCCGGTTAGGAAACAAATGATACAAGTATTCCGACACAGTCAGTTCCAGTACGGCATCGCCCAGAAACTCCAGACGCTCGTTATCCTGATGCTGACTGAACCGGTGTTCGTTTACATAAGAAGCATGGGTAAACGCTTGTTTTAAAAGCTGCCTGTTGTCAAATTTGATTTGAAGTTTGTGTTGTAACTGCTTCAGATCTTCACTCAAACGAACTAGCCCCTTATGCTTCAAATTTTTTGAGAATAATGGTGGCATTGTGACCGCCGAACCCAAATGAATTGGACATGGCAATATTGACTTTAGTTTGACGTGGAACGTTTGGAACATAATCCAAATCACATTCCGGGTCCTGATTTTCCAGGTTGATCGTTGGAGCAAGCGTCTGATGTGTCAACGACAATCCGCAGATTACGGCTTCCACGCCACCAGCAGCACCAAGCATATGACCTGTCATCGATTTGGTTGAACTCACCGCAAGCTTGTACGCATGATCACCAAACGCTTTTTTGATCGCAAGCGTTTCGGATCTGTCACCCACAGGTGTTGATGTACCATGTGCATTGATATAGTCCACTTCTTCTGGTTCGATACCCGCATTACGAAGAGCCATCTTCATGCAACGAGCTGCTCCATCCGGATCAGGCTCCGTCATGTGATGTGCATCGCCAGTGAGACCGTAACCAATCACTTCGCCATAAATACGAGCACCACGTTTTTGAGCATGTTCTAGGGATTCAAGGATCAGAACACCTGCGCCCTCGCCCATAACAAACCCGTCACGTTCTGTATCAAAAGGACGGCTCGACTTAGCCGGATCATCGTTACGTGTAGACATGGCACGCATTGCGCAGAACCCAGCCAGACCAGTTGGTCTAATGGTAGCTTCCGCACCGCCACAAATCATCGCATCCGCATCACCGTTTGCAATCAGCTTGAAGGAATCTCCAATGGAGTGTGTTCCTGTAGCACATGCCGTTACCACGTTGATGTTAGGACCTTTCGCCCCGAGAGAAATCGACATCTGGCCAGAAGCCATGTTGGATATCATCATCGGAATGAAAAATGGGCTTACGCGTTTAGGACCTTTTTGCAGCAATGCATTATGTTGGTCCTCCCAAGTACCCAATCCACCGATACCCGATCCGATCGACACACCGAAACGCTCTGCATCAATGTTCTCGTCAATTTTCAGACCACTGTCTTCAACGGCCTTGAAGCCAGCTGCTACAGCGAACTGAACAAAACGGTCCATTTTACGTGCATCTTTGCGATCCATGTACTCTTCCGGGTTGAAATCCTTGATCTCGGCTGCAATTTGAGTGGTGTATTCACTTACATCAAACGCCTCAATCTGAGAGATTCCGGACTTGCCTGCCATTAAACTGCCCCAGAACGTTTCTAAATCTTTTCCGAGCGATGTCATTACGCCCATTCCGGTAATTACAACTCTTTGTTTCAAACCGACTCACCTCTATATCGACTGCATTACGCAAGTATTTTGTGGGAATATCCGCAAGCAGACGTCTAGCCAAGCAGGACCCGAAGATCCGTTTGACCTGCGCCGCTTGCGGAATGAGAAAAACCAATGAATGATGAGAAGTCCCGCCTGTTCGAAAACAGGTGCGGGACTGAATTGACTTTAGGTATGAGATTGTATGTAGTTTACAACTTCACCTACGGTCGTGATTTTTTCTGCATCTTCATCAGAGATTTCCAAATCGAATTCATCTTCCAATTCCATGACCAATTCCACTACATCCAAAGAATCAGCACCCAAATCTTCTTTGAAAGATGCTTCAAGTGTAACTTCAGCTTCGTCTGCGCCCAAGCGGTCGACGACGATGCGTTTTACACGCTCCAATACATCGGACATCCGGTTCACCTCCTCCTTGGTATTATACGAGAATCGCAGGCAAAATGCCATAGAAGACATATGCGGCTCCCGGCCGGGGAACCCGGCCTTTTTCCGGCATTTCGGATCGTCCAGCGCCTGTTCCCCGACTATTGTTCAAGTCCGGGAAGAATTACATGTACATGCCACCATCAACATGCAGTGTCTGCCCTGTCATATAAGATGAAGCTTCTGAAGCCAGGAACGTGACAACACCGGCGATTTCATCCGGCTGGCCCAGACGGGACAACGGAATACCGTTCAACATGTTGTCCACGATCTCCTGGGACAATTCCTTCGTCATATCGGTCTCAATAAATCCTGGTGCAACGCAGTTAACTGTGATGCCGCGGGAGGCAAGCTCACGTGCAGATGCCTTCGTTAAACCGATGACCCCTGCCTTGGCAGCAACATAGTTTGCTTGTCCAGCATTTCCGAGCACACCCACAACAGAGGAGATATTGATAATTCTACCAGACCGTTGCTTCATCATTGGACGCGTAACCGCCTTAAGACAGTTAAACACCCCTTTGAGATTGGTTTCGATTACCTGATCAAATTCCTCTTCTTTCATACGCATGATCAGATTATCACGGGTAATTCCAGCATTGTTGACAAGAATATCAACATTGCCCCACGCTTCAATCGTTGCTTTGACCATTTGTTCGGCTTCATCCATCTGGCCCACATTCGCTTGAATCGTAATTGCCTGGACACCTTTGGCGCGAATCGCTTCAGCTACTTCCTCAGCTGCCGCTTGACTGCCCGCATAATTCACGGCCACGTTGGCACCTGCCTCGGCTAAAGCGAGTGCAATACTACGCCCGATACCACGGGACGCACCAGTAACGAGCGCATTTTTGCCTTGTAATGGTTTAGACATAATCATTCCTCCTTTCCCCAAATCTAATCATTGTTAATCAAATTAGTGCAGCTGCCGTTGCTTCGAGCGTCTCAAGACTGTTTACATTGTACAGTTTAACGGTTTTATCTGTTTTTTTAATCAAACCTGTTAACACACTGCCAGAGCCAATCTCGATAAAAGTATCTACACCTTGCTCAATAAGCCATGTCACACTGTCTTCCCATAAAACCGGAGAATAGACCTGAGCTGTCAATAAATCCTGAACCTTACCGTCCTCCACAGGTCTTGCAGTCACATTCGCGACTACAGGGACCGCTCCGGGTGAGAACGAAACAGTTTTCAGTTTCTCAGCCAGCTTCTCTGCTGCACCCTTCATTAAGGAAGAATGGAACGGACCGCTTACTTCAAGTGTGATGGCACGTTTGCCGCCTGCTTCCTTAACCCGTTCAGCGACAGCAGCTACCCCTTCCTTCACACCGGAAATCACGATTTGTCCCGGACAGTTGATATTAGCAAGTTCAACTGCATGACCACTTTCGGATACGTCCCGGCAAAGCACCCCCAGCGCTTCCCGATCCGCACCCAATACCGCAGCCATCGCACCCTGTCCACCAGGAACAGCCTGTTCCATATATTGACCGCGTGCCCGCACAATGCTTACCGCGTCCGCGAACGAAAGAACGCCCGCCGCGACCAGTGCACTGTATTCACCCAAACTGTGTCCAGCCATATAATCAGGCTGAATTCCTTTTTC
This sequence comes from Paenibacillus taichungensis, assembly GCF_050994985.1. NCBI lineage: Bacteria > Bacillati > Bacillota > Bacilli > Caryophanales > Paenibacillaceae > Paenibacillus > Paenibacillus taichungensis. The sequence goes on from NZ_CP194720.1 coordinate 3,644,405, forward strand.
TTTAAAAGCCTCAAACAATGCAATACTTGCTGTCAGCAGAGCCGGTTGCGTATTTGATGTCTGTTTCAACTCGGTCTCTGGTCCCTCAAAAACAAGATTGCTCAGCGAGAAACCCAGCGTCTCATCGGCTGTACGGAAAATTTCTGTTGCCGCAGGCACAGACTCATATGCGTCCTTGGCCATGCCCACAGTCTGCGATCCCTGTCCGGGAAATACAAATGCTATTTTACCCATCCAATTCATCTCTCCCAGCTGTCTAATTTACCAAACGAGTACCGATGCGCCCCACGTCAAACCGCCACCAAAACCAACCATAAGCACGGTATCTCCGGCTTTCATGCGGCCTTCTTCAGCAGCTTCTACCAAAGCAAGCGGAATGGAGGCTGCAGATGTGTTCGCGTATTTATCCACATTGACTACAACTTTCTCTTCTGGAAGCTCAAGTCGCTGCATTGCAGATTGGATAATCCGAATATTGGCTTGGTGAGGAACAAACAGATCCACGTCCGTACGCTCCAGGCCAGCCTTGCGCAGTACTTCGATTGTCGCTGTACCCATCACCCGTACTGCAAATTTAAACACTTCACGGCCATTCATGTAAATGTAATGTTTTTTGTTCTCAACTGTTTCTACGGATGCAGGCAGACGGGAACCGCCGCCCTCCATTTGAAGCAGGCTTCCACCCGCACCTTCAGCTCCGAGATCGAATGATTTAAATCCACGGCCTTCCGGCACTTCACCAACGATAACCGCGCCCGCTCCGTCGCCAAACAGCACACAGGTATTACGGTCGGTATAGTCAGTAATACGAGACAAACAATCTGCACCAATAACAAGTGCATTGTTGTACATGCCGCTTTGGATAAAGCTCGTTGCTGTTGCCAGACCGTATACAAATCCGGAGCAGGCAGCAGACAAGTCAAATGCCGCAGCGCCCTTGGCACCAAGTTTATCTTGCAAAATACAAGCAGTAGAAGGGAATGAAGAATCCGGTGTAATAGTTGCCACAATAATCAGATCAAGATCACTGCCAGTCATGCCAGCAGATTCAAGTGCTTTAATAGCTGCCTCGTATGCCAGGTCCGAAGTCGCCTGATCCGGTGCAGCGATGTGACGTTCCTTGATTCCTGTACGACTGACAATCCACTCATCATTCGTATCGACCATTTTCTCCAAATCGCTGTTTGTCAAAATTTTCTCTGGTACATATTTACCTGTACCGATAACCCCTACCGGGCGCAAATTATTCATGTCGTCACTCACTTCCCGCTAATTTCCTTAGATATGCTCTCCACCAGCTGGTTCTGTACTGCAATCCGTGCTTGGCGCACAGCATTTTTGATGGCATTGCCATCAGCCGATCCATGACTTTTCACCACAAGTCTGCTCAAACCGAGGAGTGGTGCACCACCATGCTCGGTATAATCCAGTTTCCGCTTCAAACCGCGCAGCTCAGGCATGAGCACAGCAGCAGCCAGTTTGCTTTTGAGCGACGATGAGAATTGTTCCTTAAGCAGAGCGAAAATGGCACCCGCTGTGCCTTCGAGGGATTTGAGCAATATATTCCCGGCAAATCCATCACATACAAGCACATCACATGCGCCTGTAAGCACGTCACGGGCCTCTACGTTACCAACAAAACGAATTGGAAGTTGCTCGAGCAATGGATAAGCATGTTTGGTTAACTCATTCCCCTTACCAGGCTCCGTTCCCACATTGAGCAGACCCACTCTTGGTGACGCGATTCCCTGCACTTTTTGCCGATACAAGCTTCCCATCAGACCATATTGTGCGAGGTGCTCTGGTTTAGCATCCATATTCGCGCCGAGATCAAGTGCAAGTACACCCACATCATCGATCGTTGGAATCATGGGCGCAAGCGCCGGGCGCTCAATACCTTCCATACGGCCTACCACCAGCAAGCCGGCTGTCATCAGCGCTCCGGTATTGCCCGCTGAGATCATGGCGTCTGCTTCGCCTTCCTTAAGCATACGACCTGCAACCACCATGGAGGCATCCTTCTTGCGACGGACTGCCTTCACCGGTTCGTCATCCGAACCGATCACTTCGGAAGCATGCCGAATAGTCAGATTAGCAGGTTTGGCACCTGACTGACTCAGAAGAGGTTCCAGCTTGGCTTCATCGCCGACCAGGACGATCTGTGTATCCGCCCATTCCGTTGCCGCGGCGATCGCACCTTCTACTGTTGCCGCAGGTGCGTTATCGCCTCCCATGGCATCAATGACGATTTTCATCCCAAATGACCTCCTTCTACGCTGTCTTCTCCACCTGAACGGTAGATTACAAAGTTGCCTTGAAACACCATTTCTTCACCCACATATGTGAATACTTCCACTTTGGCTTTGCCCTTTTGACCCGAGATCGATCTCACATAAGCCTTCGCAATACATTTCTCAGACAAATGGACCGAACGGACAAAACGAATGTCTGCGGAAGCCGTCAGTGCAATCTCGTCATTAATAACGGCTACAGCCAATGAGTTGGCCTGTGCAAAAACATAGTGTCCCCGAGCAATGCCCGTTCTCGAAAATACGTGTTCTTCCTTAATCTCAAACAAGGAGATCCCACTCTTGTCCAGCTGCAAGTCCACAATATCACCGATAATCTCATGCAGGGGCAAGGAGCGCACCTGATCATAGGAACGCTCCGCCATCAGTTTCATCCGCTCCCGAAGCTCGGGAATCCCAAGCTCCAGTCTGTCGAGACGAATCGTCTGAATACTCACCTTCAATTGGCGTGTAAGTTCCTGATCCGTCACAAACGGGTTGTCTTCGATCATTTTGGTTAACTGCTGCTGCCTCTGTCTCTTCGGTACACGTTCGATGCCTGACACCCCCCGCTGTATCGTTTAAGGAACCGCCTAATCCGGTCAGTTCAATATATTCTTTCACGTTGCTTCTATAGTTGCATCCCTGTTCAGCAGGGTCGTTCTCACACATATTATGGTTCATGTTTATGTAACGTCAAATCTTAGAACCTGGTACTAAACTATAGTATATCTCATCCCGTGTCAAAAAGAAAGGCTGGCTGAACAAAAACAATCCTGCCTTGCGGAGCCTGGCTTCACAGTCCTGAATACAACCCGTAATGAGCCTTACTAAAATATCAAATACGTATATTGAACTTTATTCAAGAAGATAGAGTACAGGTAGAAAGGGTCTTTTTTGCGATGCTATAGTCTAAAAAAAGTAGCACCTCATCGAAATGAAGTGCTACTTGATGTCTAGCTATTATTGAGAGATGATCTCTCTTGCTTTGTACGTTCCGCACACTTTGCACACGTGGTGACTAAGTTTAAGTTCGCCACATTGTTCACATTTCACCATGCCCGGTACAGCCAATTTAAAGTGAGTGCGACGTTTGTCGCGACGCGTCTTGGACGTTCTCCGTTGAGGTACTGCCATTATTCCCACCTCCTTATCAAAATCAACCTTTGCAGGTAGTTGTTACAATGTTCGATTTTCACTCATGCTCATTTAAAAAAATCCTTGAGCCCTGCAAGCCGCGGATCGATAACTTGGTTATCACAACCGCAGTCACCTTCGTTCAGCTCATGGCCACACTTGGGGCATAACCCTTTGCATGTATCGCTGCATAGCGGTATAAACGGAAGATCCAGCAGAAAAGCTTCCTCGGCATAACCTTTCAGATCAACGCTCTCTCCATCCACGTAGAAAGTATCGTCGTCTTCAGGCAATTCCTCTGGCTGTTTCCCCTGCTTGAATTGCTCATGAAAATCAATATGAAAATGTTCATTAATCGGCTTAAGACATCGGGAGCATAACATGTCCACTCCTACTGTCAGTTTGCCATGAACATCCACAACGTCGCCCTCTCTGTATTCTGCAGATAAATCCGCAGTCAGCGGGGTAACGGCTGTGATATCCTGTCGGTTAGAAACCAGTTCCTTGATATCCCACTGTTCATTAAACTGCAGGGGTCGGTCACTGGTAGCCACTTTGCGAAATGGCATTAACATTTCCCATCACTCCAAACGAAACCAATCTCATAATTAAAGTTAAACGCCTTACGACAGTTATACAGGTCAAGCCTGACTCTTGCAACACATCATATTCCTGACTGTATGTATTCTGACGATTCCTCGTTAAAAGTATTATGAAATTGACTTAACAAACAAAAATCATTATACCGATTTTTCAAGACGTTTGTCAACACTTTTAACTTTACACCCTTTTTTAAAAATGACGATCCTAATCCGCTTTCGATCTCTGATACATTATAGGCTTACTATAAGTTAAACTACAAGTCATGCATTTTGAAGGTAGGTTCGGGCTATATCGACGAAAAGGATTCTTTTCTTTTTCGGGTGTACACTGCGATATGATTTGAACAAAGGTATACCCATGTCCTATTATGGAACAAGATGAGCTCGGATATAATCGGGCTAGGAGTAAAGGATTGAACCGCAATTGAATATTTAACGAAAGGAGCGCGTTCTCATATGAAAGCCGTTGGCGTCATTGTTGAATATAACCCTTTACATAACGGACATGTCTATCATCTAAGCGAAGCCAGACGGCTCAGTGGAGCAGATGTTGTTGTAGCTGTGATGAGCGGCCCTTTCCTCCAGCGCGGCGAACCCGCCATCGTGGGCAAAAGGGCACGGACTGAGATGGCGCTGCATGCTGGCGCCGATCTTGTAATTGAACTGCCGGTTGCCTATGCTGTACAACCGGCCGAGTGGTTCGCCTATGGTGCGGTGTCCCTGCTGCACCGCACAGGCGTGGTGGACTCGCTCTGCTTTGGCAGCGAGTCCGGCGACCTGGACAGCCTGCAGCGCATTGCGCGCGTGCTGGCTGTGGAGCCCGCAGGGCTGCGCAAAGATATCGCGCGCCGCCTGCGGGAAGGCGCCAGCTACCCCACCGCATACGCAGGTGCGGCGGCAGCGCTGGCGCCTGGCGGCGTCGATGCGAACGACGCCGCTGCACTGCTGGGGCAGCCCAACAATTCGCTTGGGCTGCATTACCTGATCGCGCTGCAACGGCTGGGCAGCGCGATCAGGCCCTTTACAGCGGCGCGTACCGGTGCCGCGTATCATGAGGCGACGCCCGGACCGGGGGCGATCGCCAGTGCAACCGCCGTCCGCCGCCTGTTGATGGCGGACGGGCCCGAAGCCGCCGCGCCATACGTGCCGGCGGCAACCCTTGCCATTCTGCAGCGCGAATGGCAGGAAGGGCGCGCTCCCGTGCACTGGGAGCGCTTTGCACAGCCGCTGCTGCACATCGCGGCCACACGCCGTGCCTCCGAACTGGAGCAGATCGCCGAGGTCACGGAAGGACTCGAACACAGGCTGAGCCGCACTCTCGCTCAGCTCCCGGAGCCTTCAGTCGAGGCGTTGCTGAACGCACTCAAAACGAAACGGTACACACGCACAAAACTACAACGCATGCTGACCCATATCCTGCTGAATCATACCAAGGTCGAATGTTCGTCCGAGAAGCTGGCTGAAGGGCCCGCATATCTTCGAGTGCTTGGGTTTAATGCACAAGGACAGGGCCTGTTGAAACAGATGAAAAAGACGGCTTCTTTGCCCGTTCTGCTGAAACCATCAACCTTTGTCCATAATCAGTTGGAGCTGGATGTACAGGCTCAGGCAGCATATGCACTCGCCTGCGAACACACCGATACACGTATGATGTACAGCGACTACTATGACCCGCCTGTGAGGCTCTAACTCTACGTTCAGTCCTATCCAAAGCTGGTTCAACATAAACGATTTCGAAACACAAGTTCAATATATCGACTCACAAGCTTTTGCTGGAGCCAACGCTTAACCATCGATTGATGCAATCCTGATCTATTATTATAAAATCGATCGGACTCTCGTTGATCATGCGTTATTTTATATCGATCACTCACACAAAATCCCCCTATTGCACACCGATTCGGCATCGTTGCAATAGGGGGATTTTACATCATCCTGGTATTCTTTTAGTCATGCTAATCACTAATAAGGATCGTTTTAGGATTTGACAGACAAGGTTTTCAGATAAGCCAGCGCATCATCCACCGTGCTGACAGGAATAAGTTTCATTTTGGTACCAATCTGTTCAGCCTTGGCTTCAGCTTCTTTATAATTGTCCTTCGGCACAAAGAAAAACTCTGCTTCTTTCCGATCTGCCGCAACAATTTTGTGCACAACGCCACCAATAGCGCCAACCACACCTTCTTTGTTAATGGTGCCTGTGCCAGCAATCCGGTGACCTTTCGTCAAATCTCCTGGGGTCAACTGATTGTAAATTTCCAGGGTGAACATCAGTCCGGCAGATGGACCACCTACCTGAGTATCCGTAAAGGATATCTGTTTATCCGGATCTTCTGCTTTCACTTTCTGAACCGCTCCGATCATGACACCCAGTGCCGGGCGAACTTCACCCGTTTTGCTATCTTTCACTTCAATCAGTTGAACGTCGCGGCTGATCGTTTCTCCGCCTCGCTCCAATTGCATCTCAACCGTATCTCCGACCTTTTTGTTCTTTAACTGCTCAGACAGCACCGTATTGTCCGGAGTTGCCGTTCCATTTACACCCAAAATAATATCTCCGGGCTCAATATCTCCTTTAGGCTTGGGATCCTCAGACAACCCAAATACAAAAATATGCTCAGGAACAATGGAGTATTTCACTCCCGCCTGCTCATAAGCTGCCTCCATGGCCGAGGATTGTGAATCACTCATGAACCAGACCTGTTCGGCAGAATATTCCGCTTCGCTTTTGCCGCGCAGCCGATCTTCTTTTTTATCCACTTGAGCATTTCGATTAAACAAGGAGGTTCCTAGCAAAAACACATTGGCGTATGTTGCCGACACTGTCGTCATCATAAAAACTCCGCGTTCTTCCTTATCCCCCTCTTTCACGGTAACCATGGGTTTTACTTCGTCGGCACTACCAGGCATATAAATGATATATGGCGTTGGCATATACACCGCAACATAGACGACCAGAGCCACCACGATCACAAAGATCGAAGCTCTGAATCCGCCAGATTTCCGAATCTGATTCATTGCATGAGCCCCCGTTCTTTGCGTATCTTTCAATAATTATAAGTCTAACACTCTCATGCTTTTGCATACAATGGTACAGGCCGGATAGGCCGCTGTTTACAGTCGCTTATCCGGTCAAGGCCGAAGCGTCCACGGACGTCATTCGGCCGTCCACAACTAATCCTGGCCGAGTGTATGCGGCACGATCCATATGAGGTGAAACAATGACAATGCAGAGCGAAGTTACGGGCTCTGGACCGTTACGAACGGTACTTATGAGTACAGGCGCTTTATTGCTGGTAATTGCAGTAGTTGTGTCTCCGAAAGATGCATTCGATGCCTCTATTCAAGGTTTGGATATCTGGTGGAAAATCATCTTTCCAGCCATGCTTCCATTCCTGATGTTATCCCAAATGCTGACTGCATTCGGCTTTACCCACGCACTTGGCGTCTTATTAGGGCCATTAATGCAGCGCTGGTTCCGTCTGCCGGGCAAAGCCGGACTTGCCATTGTTGTCGGCATGTGCGGCGGTTTTCCGGCAGGAGCAGATACCGCCTCCCGCTTAGTGCAGGATCAACAAATTACCGCCAAACAGGCGGGTATTGTCGCAGCAGCATCTCATTTCGCCAATCCATTGATGATTATACTTGTCATCGGTGCAGCTTTTCTTCATCAGCCTGCTGCCGGATATTTCCTTCTGATTGTTCACTGGGTTAGTGGCTGGATTGCCACCATGATCGGAGTACGACTCCTACCCAAGGAATTAAAAGGAAAAAAATCCTCAACTGCAACCCCTTCTTCGTATAAACGACGGAGCCTAGGGTCACAAATGATGCTTGCAGCGCGTGAAGCCCAGGAACGTGACGGACGCGGGTTCGGCAAATTGCTTGGTGACACGGTCTCCCAAGCTGTGCAAACCTTAATGATGACCGGAGGATATATGATTGTGTTTGCCGTGTTTGTTCGGCTGCTCACCCTCTATATCACCCCCGGTACTTCAGTTGTTTTTTGGCCCTCACTTCTGGAACTGCATCTCGGAACTTATCATCTGAGTCAGAGCCCACTGACACCCTTTCTGCTAATGTCTTTGCTTGCAGCTGTTCTCGGCTGGGGTGGTCTGTGCTCTCATCTGCAAGTCTCCGCCGTGCTGAAAGCTGCGGGACTTGCCACAACGTCCATGTTGTATTTTGCCGGAATCCGCCTGCTTCATGCATTGGTTGCATTTTTCATCAGCTTGCTGCTGTGGCTACCATTCAGCCGTTACAGCTCCGAAGTCTGGGCTACGTTTCAGAACAATCCGGGCAATGGTTTGAATCCTTTCCTAACCGAGCAGTCCCTGGTAGGCATGAATACCTCCGACATCATCGATGCCGTCTGGATTGGTTTCCCTGCTGCCTCTATCGGTCTGGCATTGCTGCTCACCGTCATGATCTGCCTATCCGGGCTGACCTTCTGGTTTAACCGCCGGTTTTCTCGCTAATTTTCTGACGCAACGCAGCTTCTACTTCAGGTGAGACCAGATCGGTGACATCTCCGTGGTAGTGGGCAATTTCCTTAACGATGCTGGAGCTCAGATAAGAATATTTCGGATTGGTCATCATGAAAATGGTTTCCGCATCCGGATTTAACTTGCTGTTCGTCGAAGCCAGCTGAAGCTCATATTCAAAATCTGTCACCGAGCGGATACCACGGACAATGACCTGAGCATCTTTTTGCCGTACATAATTTGCCGTCAGATCACGGAAGCTGTCCACCTCCACATTAGGCAGATGACTCGTGACTTCCGTAATAAGACTCTTGCGTTCTTCCACCGTAAATAATGGATTTTTGCTCATATTATTCAATACAGCCACGATGACTCGATCGAACTGCTTCGACGCCCGGGCAATAATGTCCAGATGGCCCATAGTTACGGGATCAAAACTGCCTGGATATACGGCAATTCGTTCCTGACGATGTATCATTTCACTCATGAGGAGCCTCCTCTTCCGCTGTGCTTGGTTCTCCATCTTCTGTTGTTGTTGCAGCAGGTGCATAATAATAGATGGATACAGCTGTCTCCCCATACAATGCCTTGCGCGTTTGTTCAAACGGGCCGAATTGCTCAGGGTAACTATATTGGGATTCATATTCAAGCACGATGGTCGCTTCCGGTTCAAGCAGATCCAGTTCATGCATTGTAAGCATTAACTCGTCCCCATTTTTCATACGGTAGGGAGGATCAAGAAATACGAGATCAAATTTTGTGCTTCGCTTGGCGAGCGCCTTCAATGCACGACTGGCATCATTCCGGTATATGGCCGCCTGATCTTCCAGCTTGGTTGCTTTCAGATTTGCACGGATCACTTCAATACTTTTCGATTCCAAGTCAACAAAAACAGCCTTGTCCATGCCGCGGCTCAGTGCCTCAATACCGAGACCACCACTGCCTGCAAACAGATCCAATGCTGTACCGCCCTCAAAATACGGGCCAATCATACTAAACAACGCTTCCTTCACCTTGTCGGTGGTCGGCCGCGTCCCTGTGCCAGGAACAGCCTTCAGCGGTCTGCCTTTCGCACTCCCAGATACCACTCTCACTGATGAGTCACCTTTTCTCTCTATGTAAGTTTATTGATAAAGCTATCGTACCACAATCGGGTTCAGTTTGAAAAATAGTCCGTCTGCTTTCTCGTCGAAATATTGTTGACGAATTGTTGACGCATATGTATAAAAAGGAAACTTTCCGGCCATCCTGTAATTATCGACATCACAAGTGTCGTAGACAACCGCGGAGAAGACTTACGTTTCCCCATAAGCTCTTCGTCCGGTTTCTCCTCTCCCATGAAAAAGAAGCTCTCGAAAGAGGGCTTCTTTTTGTTATCCAATATTATGTACCATAACCGCATTGACCAATTATAAAAATGTTGCCCTCAGACAGCACTATTTCCCATATTCATCCATACTGACCTCGGATTCGGATTGTAACCATCCAATATCTTTAAGCCATTCTTCCATGTCATTCATAAATTCCGTATGAATCAAGTGTTCGATCTTATATTTCTTCAGTTTGTCGCTCAGAAAAGCATAGAAATAATGACTCAGCTCATATCGCTGTCTGCTTTTGCTAAACGTTTTATACTGATCCTCACTGACTGTCATATCAAAGTAAATCGTATTGTCCTTCTTTGCGTATCTGACCGTCGATTTCCTCTCATATTCTTCAGGCAAACATCTGAAAACAAAGAACAGCTCAATGCCACACGCTTGATACTTACTTTCTGCTTTATCAAACACAGGCTGTAATTCATCCGAAAGTGCGGCAACCTGTGTTAACCCTGAGGTGTCTGTCGACTTATCCAGTATCATATTAAAGTCCCTCTTTTTTCATCTCTTTGCTCATCTCACTGTATTTCCGATTTGAACGGCGCAGGTTAATCATTGAAACCATAAGGAGAACTACAGGCAACAACATATTCCATGACTGATTCTTAATCATCACAATAGCAAAGAACACCATTGCTACCCATACCAATATTTCAATTGTCTCATACTTGGTTAACGTGCGCTTGAATGCTTTTCTGAAAATGAGACGAATTAGGAAATAAGCGATTAAGAAATAAAATGCGCCCATTCCCAGTATGGCAATCAAGGCCAACAACATCTCCATGAACATGCCTCTCATCACCTCTCAACTTCATTCCCTTAATTTTACCATATGAGCGAAAGAGTGTCATCGGAATGCTCCTGCCTGAATCTCCACAACACCCTCATTTACTTCTCTTCACTAATCACTGTCGCGTTATAGATCACAATCCGTTTGCCATCCAGATCAAAAAGTACCTTATTTCCATACTCCGTATCTTGCAAATCAATTTTACCCTCATACGTATGAATCAATTCTCCCGAATTACTGTATACGTTGACCACACGCTCCAGACCCCCGGAGTTGTTGGATCGCATCGTTTTCAGTGCACGTTCACCTGAAGCCGTGTTGAAATACCAGATTAAGCATCCTACGATGATGCCTAGTATGACGAGAATCGTTACCCATACACCTGTCTTTGCTTTTCTGCTCAAAATAAGCCCCTCCTTTATCCATGTCCAGTACAGTACGAGACAGATACGGTAGCGGTTTCATAGATCATCATCTGATAACAGCAAACAGAGGCCCCCAGTGTTGGAGACCTCTATCCTTAGCTACATCTTATACAGCGCACGAATGACAAATTCAAATTGCAGTTCGCCGTCCGAGGCGATGCGGTATTCCGGATGAACCGGTGCACCCCAGCTGTCGTCACCGCCTACGCCCATTTGTTTGCCGGATACAGTGACAACCGTATAATGCACCGGAGGCAGTTCATATGCATGTTGTGCATTCTCCAGCTCAAATGCGGTATATGGAGATACATTCAGCTCGACTGGAGCTGCAGCAGATTCGATTTTGAAGCCACGCCCCGCGTTGTCGGTCAATTTAGCCCATCGTACCCCCGTACGGTTGCCCGACTCCTGCGGTACAAGATATGGAGCAACGGTATCTGCTACCTTGCTGTCATGGATACCCAGACGAGCTCCAAATGCACGGTCCGCATAATTTTCTTCCGGTCCCATCGCCAGCCATTCTACATTTTCAAACTCCGGTGATGTCTTGAAGGAAAGCGCATGAATCGGAAGATCTGGCAGACCTGCCGCTCCTTTATACGTATTATGCACATGCACACTACCATCTGCACGCACGGTATAAGCCACTTTCACTTGTACATCTGCCGAAATATTAAGTTTGTATGTGAATTCAATCCGATATTGATCCGGGTTTTGTTCCGCTTTCCAGTTCACACATCTAGGCAGCAGACTTGCAGCATACCAAGCCCCAAGCTCGAAGCCCATGGCAGTACCCTTATCATTATCGGTGGTCGCACGCCAAAACAACGGCATTGGAGGCTGTGAAATCGTCTCCTGACCTGACAGCTTCAGGGATACCAATGTTCCAAAAGCCTTGGAGAACAGGACATGGGTCTGGCCTACCCTTACCCCGATATTAACGTCCCCTTCAACAACCTGAATTTCATTTGTCAGGTTCAGATCCGACACCGCAGTTTCCGACTTCTCCTGAATAAATACAAACTGTCCAAAGGCAACTTCCTCGCCTTTTTCTGCCCACAATGTTGCTGCTTTTAATACAAACGCGGTATTCACTGCATATTCCCCACCAGCAAGAGATTCCACATCAAGTGGAAGTTTCACAATGGTTTCGCTTTGTGGGCCCACATTTACCTCCAGCGTTCCACGCAGCACTTCATGACCTTCACGGTCCAGACTGTATACCAGTTCGAATTCAGACGTGTCCGCGAACAAATTACCGTTAACGATTTTCACACCTTCCCGATCCGGGAACAGCTTGATGTTTTGATACAGGAATTTGACTTCCTGCATCTTGGCAGACACTCTGCGGTCTGCGTGCACAATGCCGTCTCCACAGAACGAATAGTCCGAAGGACGATCACCGAAATCTCCACCATAAGCAAGGAACTCTTTGCCGTAACGATCTTTTTTGTAAATGGCTTGATCAATGTAATCCCAAATAAAGCCGCCTTGGTACATTGGATACTTGTCTTCGAGTTCCGTATACTTATGCATACCGCCAATGGAGTTACCCATGGCATGCATGTACTCACAGCTGATATATGGTTTTTCCGGATTTGCGTTCAAGAATTCCTCAATGTCCGCCGGTTTGGCATACATGCGTGATTCCATATCACTCGTATCGTTAAAACGACGGTCATGGAAGACTCCTTCATAGTGAACGAGACGAGTCGGGTCTGCTGTTTTAAAGTACTGAGACACTTTATAGATCACTTCACCACCATGGGACTCGTTACCACAAGACCAGATCAGAATGGACGGATGGTTTTTATCCCGCTCTACCATCGACACCGCACGATCCATAACGATATCATGCCACTCTGGACGGTCGCCAGGAATAACCCACGAAGGCTCAACTGCACCCAGTTTCTGCCATGATCCGTGTGTCTCCAGGTTCATTTCATCAATCACATACAATCCATATTCATCACACAATTCATACCATAGGCTTTGGTTTGGATAGTGAGATGTACGAACAGCGTTCATATTGTTTTGTTTGATCGTCTGAACGTCCCACAGCATGTCTTCCTTGGTTACAGCACGTCCGCGACGTGGATTGAATTCGTGACGGTTTACCCCTTTGAAGACAATACGTTTACCGTTGATGTGCATCACTTTATCGATCATTTCAAATGTACGGAAGCCAACGGCCTGAGGTACAACTTCCACCAGTTCGCCCGCTGCATCATATACTTGAATATACAGACGATACAGATAAGGAATCTCCGCACTCCACAAGTTTACTTGGCCAATCTCCTCACGAAGACTCACCAGACCATTGGTAACTTCAATACCACCAAATGTTTTCACCGTGTTGCCTTCAGCATCCCGCAGTTCAGCCTCCACTTTGGCTCCGTCAGTAGCTTTCCCTTCAAGCTTAAGATCTACGTTTAATGTACCATTGGTATAAGACTTGTCCAGATCCGTCACAACCCGCACATCGCGAATATGCGCAGCTGGCACTGTATACAGATATACGTCTCTGAAAATGCCGGAGAACCGCCAAAAATCCTGATCCTCCAACCAACTGCCTGTGCTGCGTTGATACACTTCCACAGCCAGTTTATTCTCTCCATCCTGGAGGAATGGTGTCAGATCAAAATCGGATGGCGTGAAGCTGTCTTCTCCATATCCAACAAATTGTCCGTTAAGCCATACATAGAATGCAGATTCCACACCCTGAAACGAAATATATACCGGACTGTTCTGCCAGCCTGTTGGCAAATGGAAAGTGCGAATATAACTGCCTACCGGGTTTTGGTCCTGCGGCAATGCAGGTGGACGCAGATCGTTTAAACCATCCCAAGGATACTGTGTATTTACGTATTGAATCTGACCGTACCCTTGGAGCTGAATATGCCCCGGCACTTCGATATCATCCCAACCGGCACTGGAGAATTCCTGCTTGTAAAAAGCTTCGGGGCGGCAATCCGGTCGGATCGCATAATTAAATTTCCACGTTCCGTTAAGATTGTAGCGCATAGCCATTGCACCGGATGCTTTCGCTTCTTCCATAGTACGGTAATAGCGATGATCCGAGTAAGCGTTAAGGCGGTTTACTTCAAATACGCTCACATCGCCCAGCCAGTTAATATCTGCATGTGTTGCTTTCATTCGGCTCTCTCTCCCTCATAAAACAAATATATTTATTACTTATTCAGTACAGATTCTTATTTTCCTTTTACGAAACAAACATAAACAAACAGAAAGACAGAGGAACACCAATTCAGGCGCCCTCCTCTCTCTTTTCTGCATTGACGTCCATTCAGACGGTTTGTTGATGATGCATTATTTGACGGAACCAACCATACCTGCCACAAAGTGTTTTTGCATAATGAAGAATACAAGGGCTGTCGGTAATGTTGCGATGACGATGGCGGTCATGATGACACCATAATCCGGTGAATAACTGGAACCGAGGTTCGAGATTAACAACGGTATTGTCTGTTGGTCTGGCGTTTGCAGCACCACGAGCGGCCACAGGTAGTTATTCCAGCTACTCATGAAGGTGATGATCGCAGCAGCTGCATATGTTGTTTTCATCGTAGGCATGTAGATCTTCAGGAAGATGCCTATTTCGCTCAAACCATCAATCCGGCCTGCTTCAAGCATTTCTTTCGGGAACATTTTAGTGTTCTGACGGAAGAAGAAGATCAGGAACGCCGTTGTGATGGTCGGCAGAATAACTGCGGCCATGGTGTTGATTCCAATGAACGGTGCAAAACCAGAGATCGTAGCAAACATCCGGTATAAAGGAACCATCAGCGCTGCGAAAGGAATCATCATGGACAGCAACAGAATGTTAAATACAATATCACGTGATTTCGTCCGATATACTTCGAATCCATAACCGGCCAGGGAGCCAATCAACAGGGCAAGAATCGTGGAAATAACAGAAACAATCGCCGAATTTCCAAGAGCCTGTACCAGATTCGTTGAATCCAGCAATTTGTTGAAGTTATCAAGGAAAACCGATCCAGGAAGCAGTCTGCCTTTGGTGACATCTACAGAAGCATTAGTCGAACTGACAAGCATCCAGAAGAACGGGAAGATGGACACAAATGCAACGATGGACAGAAAGACATATGTGAATATACGTTTTGCTTTTGCTTTAGCCATTTCTCTCACCTGCCACTTTGAACTGGATAATGGACAATACGATAATCATCAGCACGATGGAATACGAAACGGTTGCCGCATATCCGAAGTCCGGCGAATATTTGAACGAAAGGTTATAGATGTACTGGGAGATGGACATCGTCGCATTACCCGGACCACCTTTGGTAATGTTCATAATCTCATCGAAAATTTGCAATGTACCAATCGTCGATGTAATGGAGGTGAACAGGATAATCGGTTTGAGCAATGGAACGGTAATTTTGAAAAATTGCGTGAAAGCATTCGCGCCATCAATCCGTGCAGCTTCATAGATCGACTGATCAATGTTCTGAAGAGATGACAGATAGAAAATCATGTTATATCCGGTCCAACGCCAAGTAACGGCGATTATAATCGTAATTTTAGCCCAGAACGGGTCAGTGATCCATTGAATCGGTTCAGCAATCACGTGCAGATTCATCAGGAATTGGTTAACCATTCCGTCAGAAGAGAACAGATATTTGAATACGACAGAGTAGGCAACCAATGAGGTTACACAAGGCAGGAAGATGGCAGTACGGAAGAAGCTGCGGAAGCGCAACGTACTGTCATTCAATAAAACGGAAATAAACAAACCGAGAATAATCATGACAGGCACTTGAATAATCAAGTACAGAAATGTATTGGATACGGCAGTACGGAACGTTGTATCAATGAATAATCTTTTATAGTTAGCTAGGCCCGTAAATTCAAGATTGGCTCCTACACCCGACTTGAACGATAAGAGCAGCGCTTGCAGCATCGGATAAAAGTAAAATGCAACGATCCCGATAACAGCGAGCGATATAAAAGCCCATCCAGTCAAATTATTTTTCTTTTGCAGACTGTCTCCTGTATTCATGGCTTTGGCTTTCACAGTGTGGCTCCTCTCTCTCCGTGTAACATGGATAGAACCCAGGGAGCCTCTACCATGTCCGGGTCGGCTGTTGCTTGTGCCAGACAGTGGAACGGCTCCGATGCTTCCTTGGGTTCTATAAGTTACCGTGGATCATCTTAGTTTAATTGTGCTTCAGCTTGTTTCTGTGCATCAGCCAGAACGTCATCAATCGCTTTGCCGTTCAGGAAGTTTTGCATTTCAACAACCAGAATGTCCTCGATGGCATATGTGTTGATACCGTAGTTTACGCTAGGGATTTCTTGCGTCCATTTTGCAAAATCAGCAAACACTTTTTGTCCACCGAAGAACTCGTCGGCTTTATCAAACGCTTCACCTTCTGCTGCCGGTTTGTATGTGCCGATCGCACCAATGTTGTTCAGCAAATCTTGATACAATTGTTTGTCAGAACCGAATGTTTTACCCATGAAATCAGCAGCTTGGTCTGCACCAGCAACATTATTCATGACGTACCAAGAGCTACCACCCAAGTTGGATGCGTGTACAGAATTCGATTGTCCAGCCATTTTAGGAAGCGGAGCTACCGCCCATTTGCCGGATTGGGATGCTTCTTGACGAACAGATGGTGTAATCCAGTTTCCTGTAGGAATGGTAGCCACATCACCATTGTTGAATGCTGCCACGAATTGGCTCCAGTCGGAGTTCAACTTCACGACATTTGCATCCATCATTGCTTTATAAGTTACAAATGCTTCTTTCAGTGCTGCATTGCCAGCCAGATCAGGTGTTTTGCCATCTTCTTTGGAATACCATGAACCTGCGGATTGGATCATCATCCGAATCAGACCCAAGTCGTTAGGATCAAGTGTGATCAGATCTTTGCCTGTTTTGGCTTTCACATCTTTACCGATTTTGATGTAATCATCCCATGTGATGTCCTGAAGGTCAGCTGCTTTATAGCCTGCTTGTTCCAGCAGATCTGTTCTGTAATAGAGACCTGTTACACCAGAGTCAAACGGAACACCGAACTGTTTGCCATCAAAAGCAGTTGGTCCCAGTTTGTATTCCGCGAAATCGGAAGCTTTAATGGTAGAAGACATATCTTTAAACGCATCAGGGTAAGCGTTCAGGAAACTTTGCGCACGATAATCTTCAATCAGAACGATGTTCGGAAGACCGCTGCTTGTTCCTGAGTTCAAACCTGTGTTCAGCTTTTGGATAATGTCAGCTTGAGCATATTCAATGATGTTGATTTTCAGATCAGGGTTTTGTTTCTGATAAGCTTCTTTTGCTGTTTCTAACGCAGCGACGTTAAACGCCTTATCCCAAGCCCAAATCGTAATTTCATTGGAGGTTTTTTCACCCTCACTTGCCGTGTTCCCTCCACCACCGGAAGAACATGCCGACAACAGCAGGACAGTAACGAGCATAAGTACCCACATTTTTTTCAAAAGATTCAACTCCCCTTCGACCTCTTTATGTGTAATTTGTTTGCGTTTTCTGAAAGCGGTTGCTTTCGATATAGTCATCTTATCATTCCCAAATCTTCATTCGTTAGTAATAATTTTGTGTGGATTTGTCATCTTATTGCCACAATGAAAACCTTTACAGAAACCGCTTGCATTAAATTTGTTTTTTTGTAATTTCTTTTGATTTTGTATTTTTTTGATCTGAATATTTTACAAGCCTGGCTGAATTCTTACGTTCTGAGCACCAAAAAGGCCTTCCCGTGTTGTCATCGACAACCTAGGAAGACCTTCTATTAAAGCCATCTTTTCATAAAAATAACGAGCTTGCTTTCAATCCAATCCTATTGCTCAGCTTGTAATCAACGGGAGTGTAACAGTAACTCTTGTCCCCTCTCCCGGTTTGCTCATTATGGTTACACCATAAGGGGCTCCATACAAAAGCTCTATGCGATCATGTACATTCCGAATACCGATACCACTAAACAATTGCCGATTATTCTTCGGATTGGGCAGCGACTCCCCCATGGAGAATCCTTCGATCCCGTCCCCGTTATCCATAATCTCGCATATCAATGACTCTCCGGCTCTGGAGACCATCACATGGATGGTGCCTGTTTCCTTGGAAATGAATCCATGGAAGAAGGCATTCTCGATAAAGGGCTGAATCACCAGTTTGGGCACATGATAATGCGTACAATCCGGAGCTACGTAGAAGGCTGCTTTAATACGCCCTCCGTATCGGACATGATTAATGAATACATAGTTCTTCAGGTTTTCGACCTCTTGCTCCACCGTTATCGTCTCACTCACGTTACTAATCGTATTTTGCAGTAAGGAGATCAGCGCATTAATGGTTTCGGCAGCCCTATCCTTATTGCCCTGCTGAACCAGAACTTTCACGGAAGCCAGGGTATTGTACAGGAAATGAGGATTAATCTGGCTTTGCAGCGCCGCCAGCTCGGCATTTCGTTGCTCCCGCTGTGTAAGTACTAGCTGATCCACATAGTCATGAAGTTCGTCCAGCATGTAGTTATAGGCGTGACCTAACTGTCGACTCTCATAACTCCCACTGACTGGAATATAGTTGTCCAGATCACTTTTGGTTATATTGGACATCTGCTTCACAAGTCGGCGCAGTGACTTGGTGATCTGATTCGTAATAAGGAACACAAGTATGAGCGCTCCGGCTACAATGGCTGCACAGATCAGGGCAATCGTCTTCATGTCAATCAGCTGCCCCATCGCTAGATCCTTATCGACGACGTTTACGATATAAAACCGATAAAAGGGCAAGTACTCGGACAGCACCACACTGTCCTGATCCATGACCCGTGCATTTACACCTTTTACACTTTCGTTGTTCATTTCTCTGGCATAGGTCAGCAATTCGAGTTGAGTGGTACCGATCCATTCTTCACGATTGGACGATACAATCTCACCTGCATCATTCAGAATAACCACATCATTGCCTCTGCTCGTGAAGCTGCTGTAGAACTGACGAAATGCGTTCTCTCTCATGGTGACATACAACGTACCATAGAGTCGGTTTTGGGCACGATCCGTCAATGCCTTGGTCGCTGAGATCATCTGCTGGGCAGTCTCATCATTCGTCTGATAATCGTCAAAAATGATGCGATTCGGACTGGCCGCTGCTTCCAGCGTAATCGGTTGTTCTTTCAATTCATCCGCTGATAAACGAAGATGAGACCGATCGGTGGAATACGTACGCCCATTAATACCGCTAATCGTTATACCGACTTCATAGGACTCTGTAATCGATTGAATCCGATCCATCGTTTCCCTCATATTGTAGTAGGATTTTGCCATCGTGAGGGAGTCCCCCTCCCCCTCAGACAGATAACCACGAATTGCCCCGCTTTGGCTAACATTATTGGATACAGCAGCAATCGCATCGTTAAAAGATTCAAAGTTCGTTTTGATCTGGCTAAGTACCTTCGAGTTCGTAATGCTGAACGTCTCGGTAAACAGCTTGGTCGACATATGAATCGATGTCCATAGGATGAGCACGGAGACAAGAATGATGCTAACGAACATAACGAGGAACAGTTTAGGGAAAAGTCCTAGCCTTGAAAATGCATTCATCCATTTCTTCATTTAGTTCTTCCTTCTGACGTTATGCCCAGAATTTTCGCCGGTATCGGCTCGGTGACAGCCCGGTAAATTTTTTGAACACCTTGCAAAAGTAACTGTGATCGGAATACCCCACCATACTGCTAATTTCGGAGATGGTGACATCGTCCGAGCGCAGAAGTTCCTCTGCCTTTTCAATCCGAATTTTATTCAAATATTCGTTAAAGCCTTCTTTTTTGTGTGAAGAGAAATAACTGGACAAGTACGATGGATTAAAATGAAAATGCTTGGCTACTTCGGCAAGTCCGAGCGGCTGATCAAAGTGCTGATGCATATATTCCAGTAGCATTTTCATATTCGGATCACTTCGTTTTGCGCCCTCTCCAGTCGTGCACTCCTGTACCTCAGCCATAAACTGATCAAGTACGTTCATCGCTTCTGTCAGACTTGAAGCACCATCCACATGTTTGAAATAGGCATACTTGCTCTCTTCCAACGCAGCAGATTGCACATCCATATCCGCCAACGTAATGGTTACGTTAAAAATCAGATTGCCCAGAAAGGACTTAATTTCAAACACATCCGCAATATAATCCCGTCCCAACGTAAGGGCATGCTCCTGCAAATATTCTCTTGCCGCTTCGGTTCGATTTCGCTTCACATGCTGCAAAAACATGTTCACATTGAACTGATACCCGGCAGGGTGAAGAGGCGGAAGTTCGCCATACACCAGAATAGATCGGTCCTCATAATAAAAGCGATACTCCATTAGCTTGATCAGACGTGTTCGATATACGTCCCCCATCTCTTCAAATGAAGAGAAACTGTCGCTCAGCACCCAGCAAAGTCCGTCCTGCCCATCCTTATTCTCGCTCGCCAACTCCTTAATTCGCTGAACCATCCATTCATCCTTCGCAGGCTCAACATTAAGAAGCACCACTGGCGACGTGCCTTCGGCCGGAACGATTGCGCACTCCACATCAGGGAGCAGGTCTCGTAACCTGGACTCCAACTGCTGGTTATCCAGCTTGTGCACATGTACTTGCGTATCCTGCGGCTTATATACGAGTAGACGGAAACATCGGTGAGGAAACGTCTCCCTTATCATATGCATCTCGTTTTCTTCATCCAACGTAAAACCGGACAGCATCTTCTCCATCAGTTGTCCGAGCTTCCACCCATCATGTGAAGGCTCAAACTGCAATTCGGGAATTTTGCCAGCCGTACGCTGAAGTACTTGTAATAATTCATTGGTATCCAGTTTAGGTTTCAAAATATAGTCTGCTGCTCCATTTTGGAGCGTTGAACGTACATATTCAAATTCACTGAAGCTGCTAAGTACGATAACCTCAATCTGCGGGTGACTGGCTTTTAACGTCCGGACAAATGTTTCCCCATCCATCACAGGCATCACGATGTCCGTAATGACAATATCCGGCTGTAACGATTGTACCTGTGCAAGCCCTTCTTCCCCGTTGGAAGCTTCACCTACAATCTGAAAACCTTCAGCTTCCCAGTTCATATGGTGCTTAATGCCTTGCCTTACAAGAAACTCATCGTCAACAATCAGCACCTTACACAACCGGTTCATGACCCTTGACCCCCTTGTCTAATCTCTCTTCTATGTCTGTGCAGGTTACACCATCATAAATCGAATAGAATGGCCTCCCCGTGTTAGCGGTTACATTAATTTAAAAGTTTTGTACTTCTTTTTATATCTCAAAACGAACGTTTAAGCAATGGTAGGCATTTTGCATAAATCCATAGAGCGACTTTCAATCAGCAAGATATAGATCGAAATGCATCTATTCGTCTTTATCTTGTACCCGGGAGTGAGTTGATTCGAATAATGCAAAATGCTAACGGAAACTCTCTTTAGTGTACACTATATTTCGACAAAATAAGAAGCCCCGGTCCGCCATGAATCATTTTCGGCGAGCCAGGACTTTTTATCAATGTACGTTTAGATTAACTCCAACTTTACTTAAGTTCAGGTCTAAGGTTCGATCCCCCACTGAAGACTTCCGGCAATATATCCCGTTACTTTGTTCCAGTCAGTATAGGCTGTTTGACTTGGAGCAAAAGAATAATCATCCGTCTGAGTGTAGTTGGTCCAGTCTGTTTTGGAGAACCGTGCCTGAATTTCAGTACTTTGCCCCGCTGCCAATGAACCCGCAGAAGTTTTGAAGCCAATCTCCAGCACAGAATCTGCTCCGGTTACTGGGGTCGGCAGCGCACTAAACGTGCCTGTAACATTGTCGTTTCCAGCTGTTGCCCAGTCACAGAAAAAGTTTTGGGTTTGAGCGCCATTGATCGTATAATAGTAACGAATTTTGACATCGGAAAGATTAATGGCCGAAGTGCCTGTATTCGTTAATTTGATCTTGGGATTAATGGAGTTACCCGTTGCTGAAGTCGTTCCATTAAACATCTCAATTCGAATAGCTCCCGCAGGTACAGCCGTTGTGTCCTTAATATTCAGATTCAGGATCGCATCATTGCCTGCACTGAAATGAAAGGTTAACGCTGCGCTTCCCTTGGACAACGAAGCCAAATAGTTTTTACTCAACACAACCTGATTGCCCGATAATGTGTAATCCGTACCTGAAACCAGCGTTGTATTGCCATTACGTATTGCACTAAGCGTATTTCCGTTCAGTGTCAGCGTTACAGGAATATCTACCTGATTGCCTGTATTCTTGTCAAATTCCGCATTCACTGGTGTGATGGCCGAACTGGTCACCGGAGTCACGCCTCCACCTTCTCCACCACCATTGTTCCCACCAATGCGGTCAGCATATAAAATGCCTCGTCCATTTGTACCCAGATACACTCTTCCATATAGACGTGGATCACCTGTAATCGTGGTCACACGTGCATATTGATGCTGATTATCGTTAATCCGTACCCAATTCGCCCCACCGTCATCGGAACGGAAAAATCCACGTGTTCCGTCGATCTTTGCAATCGTGTACAGCGCGACCACATTCTTCCCAGGTGCCGCTTTACCAAAACCGATACTGTCCGCTTCCTCCACATTTGCAAGCTTGGTAAAGGTCGCTCCTGAATCGGTGGAATGCCATAGACCATATGGCCCTTCTTCTTCACTGCCACCTGCAAACCAAAGTTCGCCTTCCGTACCTGGAACAGCGTCCAGATCTGCATTTCCTTCTACCGGAAGCCCGGTAGCCGCAGATGCAGTAAAGGAGGCACCACCATTGGTGCTCACATAGACTTTACCGGCAGCAAATCCATAGAATTTGTTCGGGTTTACTCGGTCAGAGATCACTTTTGCCTGTGCAGGTATACCTGAACTCGCTGTCCATGAGTTGCCGCCAGTAGAATAATGCACTCCCTTGTCTGACGTGCTCCATACAAGTCGGTTACCATTTGCAGAGATAGCTACGGTTCCTCCTCCGGTTGTACCGGCAGGCTCTGCGTTCGCCTTATACCACGTGGTCCCACCGTCGCTGGATAAACCAATAGATTTTGCGTTCGGATCAGCACTGTAGTCTGCTTTCCCTACGCGAACCATGGTGTTGGGACTTAATTCTGCAAAATCCAGACTTTCCGTAGAAGAGTAGTTGGGACTGGTAAACATCGTAGCTGGTGCCTGATCCAGATCGTTATGACGGAATCCCGAGACATCCCCTACCCCACTTAACAAATGTGCTCCGTTTGGCGGGCTGATCAGATCCAGAACTGCGATCTCCTCGACCCCTTTGGCCATTACTGAAATATTGATTTTGTTCCCGTCATCCCAGTCTGTCAGATTTTTCGTTCCGTAGATGGTCGCACCTGTTCCATACATCATGCGGTCAGAGTCAAACGGGTCAATCTCCAGATCGCCAATCATCCAGCCCAGCTTTGGAGAAACTTCAGGCGGTGCAGGATTCGTCCCAAAGGTCAACCAAGGAGCGGCCGAAATATCCTGTGTATAGCGCATTTTACGGTTTGGATATCCTTCAAATTCCCAAATGCGGGTCCAAGTAGCTCCACTGTCCGTACTGCGGAACAAATTGGCATCAGGCCACCAGGAGTTGAGGGTTGCCACCATCAGTGTACCAGGATGCTGAGCATCTACAGCCAGTCCGCCGTATCCAAAGTAATTGTCCGTGCTGCTGCTTGGTACTGGACTAATGTTGGTCCATACTCCTGTAGTTGTATTTAATTTCCAGAGGTCTCCCTTTTCCCCATCATAAGGGCCCGCACCATCGCTGTAAGAGATATAAAGATTTCCATTGGCATCCAGTTCTCCGTGATGAGGCAAATACCCTGTAGGCTGTCCAGCAACAGCAGTCCACGTTGCGCCTCCATTCGTACTGCGGTATATACTTTGATTTTTGTCGGCTACCCCGACATAGATGGTCTGTGTTGCCTGTCCAGCAGAACCTGTTGATTTGTCAAATGTGATCCAAGAAAGACCCACGATGTCACTCGTATACTCATAAGACGGATCTTCCACATACGTACCCGGATTCGGGAAGCTCGTTACTTTGTTCCACGTTACGCCGTAATCCGTACTTTTCCAGAGTCCGTTGCCACTGCGTGCACCAAAATACAAAATGCTATTTTTATTCGGATCAACGGTCAGGCGTTCCCCCATGGAACGTCCCGGCATGTTACCTCCGACTTTGAACGGAAAAGTTGTTGTCTGCCAAGTATCACCGCGATCCGTAGAGCGCAGGATGGAACCGTTGTTATTGTCCCAAGAATTCGTGTACGTGCCGACAGCCATATACACTCGATTGGGGTCAACCGGGTCTGTTGCCAGCGCATCGACTCCGTTTTTGTTCCAGTCATCCCAGCCGACAAAATCGGTGAGTGGAATCCAACTCTCATTCGCAGGATTCCAGCGATAGGCTCCCCCAATATCCGTCCGGGCATAGATCAAATCTTTCTCTGACTCATTGAAAATAATCCCCGGTACAAAACCTCCACCTGCCCCGGTCACGACATTTTTCCACTGGTATGGATCACTAGGTGCCGCATGTGTTGTTCCAGCGAGTACTCCCAACGAAACTGCTGCAACAGCAACCGTGAGGCTCATCACCCGCAGCTTTCCCAAAAACGTTTTCATAATTACTTAGCCTCCTCTTCAATATGTTCATCGCATCCGGTAAACCCCGCTGTGTCATCATGTTGATGAGTGCAGTGTCAGACATTTAATGCATTGGATCAGACAACCAGCCCCACCTCCTCTCCAATTTTATAAAACGCTTTCATAAATCAAATTACGATTACCATCCATTGGATTATACTTGCAATAAATAACATTCGATGGCAATTAAAAATCCCCTTCTGCTCCAATTTATTTTTTGTGATTTTTTCTGCGTATCGCTTTTAAAAATATAAAAAAAGAATGCTGTTTAAAACAGCATCCTTCTTCATTGATAAATATTTTATAGACGAAGAACAACGTTCTAGTAACACGGTCCTTCTCTCATTTCGTATCCGACTTTGCTGCTCCCCCGCCAAATGCGTAGGTTTTCTGCCCTTTCACACCCGGTCTGACTACAAATAGAGATCCAGCATTCGGCGTCTCTGTCAGCCGCTCTTCTCGAATACCAATGCGAGCAGTCGTAATATATAAGTCCTCCAATTCAGGTCCTCCGAAACAGCAGGATGTCACCTGATCTGCAGGTACCTCAATCTGTTGCATCAGCTCTGCTGTATGCGGATTCCAACGAGTGACTCTTCCTCCGCCCCAGTGGGCAACCCACAGCATTCCCTCACTGTCTACAGTCATTCCATCCGGATAGCCAAATTCTTCCGGTATAGCAATTACACTTGTCCGGTTTGTTATCTCTCCAGCAGCCAAATCAAAATCAAAACGGTCAATGGATCGTGTCGGCGTATCAATGTAATACATATTTTGTTGATCCGGGCTCCAGCCCAAACCATTGGATGTGGATACATCCCTGAACAACGTTCGAACAGGCTGTCCTTCCTCCAGACAATAAAATGCCCCCGCCTTGCTTTCATTGTTCATACTCATCGTCCCTGCCCAGAAGCGTCCAAGAGCGTCACACTTCCCGTCATTGAAACGGTTGTTGTCCTTGCCTTTCTCCGGATCTTCAATCGGCTGTAACTCTCTCGTGAGCAAGTTATAGGTGTGGAAGCCACTTCGCAAAGCAACGACAACCTCATCATCATGGTATGGCACAACCGCACCTACATGCTCGCCAACATCATAAGTTCGATCCTCTCCTGTAGCCAGAACGTATACATGGATCTTATAGCTTTCAATATCCACCCATAATAATCGATTGTGTTCAGCATCCCAGCTTGGACCTTCGCCCAACAGTGCCGGGGTATGTACTGCAATGTTCAAATCGCTCATGCCATCACGTCCTTTTTAAGATTTGACGCCGCCTGACCATTCGAAACCAATAGCATCCAAGAACGCTTTGGAAAGCACCATATGGCCTGTTGCATCGGGATGAACCCGATCGTAAGTCAGCACAGACGTATAGAAATGATCCCAGAATGGAGTAAATGCAGCCTGAGTATCCACGAAAATGGCGTCATATTCAGCAGCTACTCTACGAACAGCCTCTCCGTATATATCCATCGTAGCCCGCATCGGATCTTCCGGATTGGCTTCCAAATAATAAGGAGACATCAGAACAAGTCCTTTCAACCCAGGACGAACAGAAGCAACCAGATCTCGTAGTGTGGATTCATACTCTTCCAGAAAAACTTGCGAGTCTGTGGATAACGGATTGTCAAATTGACGCCATACATCATTGATCCCGATCATGATTGTTAGCCAATCTGGTTTGAGATCTAGCACATCTCGGTCCCAGCGCTGCTTCAAATCACGGATCGTATTCCCACTATTACCCACATTCTGAATCCGTAACATCAATTCCGGGTAGATGGAGCGCAGCAAGGCATACACTTGCGCCACATAGCCATGCCCCAGTCCAGAACTACCTTCACCAACAGGATGTTCACGGCCACAATCTGTGATTGAATCTCCGATAAAAAGCAGCTTATCATTCTTTTGCAATTTCATTATCGTTTTCTCCTTCGCTCTCATAAGCGTTAAAATATGTGAGTTCACTCGTATTCATATTTCATATTCAGGAAAGACATAGATCAGCCAGGTGCCGGGTTACCACCCTTGATTCTTAAGCCAGGTCAGGCACAGATCAGACCAGGCCCGAACGGCATGGTCATCCTCTGCCAATCCCAAACCATGTGAACCTTTTTCAAATACATGCAAGTCATAAGGAATGCCGTGTGCACCCAGGGCAATCGCGTAACGCAAACTGTTCTCTACAGGGACCGCCTGATCATCACTCGTATGCCAGATGAATGCTTCAGGAGCGTCGGCTCTCACCTGCTGCTCCGCACTGAAAGCCTTGATCTGTTCAGCAGACACATCTGGCCCAAGCAGATTTTCACGAGAACCGGCATGTCCATAGGAGTCCATCGTAATTACCGGATAACAAAGAATAACCCGATCCGGACGCGAACTCTCCCGTTCAATAGGGTCTTCATTATCTGGTTGGCCCTCGTCATACAAGGTTCCCAACGTGGCTGTAAGATGACCGCCCGCCGAGAAACCAAGCACGGCAATTTTGGAAGGCTGAATGCCATATTGCTCGGCATGAGCCCGTACATAACGGATCGCACGCTGACCATCTGTCATGGGTGCCGGATGCTGGTGAGGCGCCACACGGTATTTCAGCACAAATGCGCTAATTCCCGCACGGTTCAGCAATTCAGCGATTGGAGCTCCTTCATGATCGGCCAAAAATCCATAGCCTCCACCTGGACAGATAATGACAGCGCTCTCGGAACCAGGCTGAATAAATGGAATCAGATGGGGCATTTCATCCTCATGACCCTTGGCCGCATAAGGTGCTGCATGGTCCCACAATGGTATAGTTGATGTCACTTCAATCATCCTCTCTAAGTTGAACGGATACGTTGATCCGTATAGTCATTTTCCAATCTAAGGAATCGATATCATCATAACGGGTAGCACCCTTGCGCATCAATACCTTCCTGGCATCACTTTTTGTTCAATTTGTAACAGGTTACACGGAATCCTCATGCTTGAACAGTGTTTTATAGCACATTTGTACCTCAGACGGATTAATATAACGTTCGATACTGCTCCGGAGTTACGCCTTCAATCCGCCGAAATGTAGCCACAAAATGACTCGCATCCCGAAAACCAACCTTCGCTGCCGTTTCCTTGACGGTCAGTTTGCTGTCCCCTGTCATCCATTCTTTCGATTTGCGAATACGGAGGAGAATGAAATAACTGTAGGCGGTCATACCAAAAGATTGTTTAAAAAGAGTATTCAGATGCCTAGGCGTAATGCCGGGTATGGCGGCCATCTGTTCAAGACCGATTTCGGGATCGGCATAGTGTTCATTCATAAACGAAATTAACGGAGCCAGCCGTTCCACGGCATGGGAAATTGAAGAACGACTGCCCGTCATGCCATGTTTTTTGAGCAAAATCAGAAATCGATACATGTCCGCTGACGCTTCCAACCCGGATAAATCCTGGTCACTGCTGATGGAACCCAGCACTTCCCTGCCATAGTATTCAAGCGGGCTCTCTGAATCCCACTGGTGAAGGGCTGCCTCCCCCAAACCAAGCGACTCTGTAATGGCCGGGCACTGGCCGCCTCCAAATGTAATGTAAAGTGTCTCCCATTCTCCTTGCGAGCGTACATACTCGTGCGGCTCATTCGGCGGTAGCAAAATGCCGGAAGTCTCTCCCAGCAGTACAGTGGAACCTGCAAACTTGAACTCTCCAGCTCCCTTCACCGTCTGAAGCCAGTGATAACAAGGATATCCGGCAGGTCTGTACACATTCTCCTGATTGCCGTTATACCCTATACTTTCGATGTAGAGCGGAAGCGGCTGATCGCGTGGGGTCATAAAATAGCGCCGATGATCGGGTGTGATGAGCATAGGGATTCTCTCCTTTGAACAAAAACCAAAATTACAGTTCCATATTCTTATATGTTTCATTACTTTTCTTATATTTTAAAAGTCATATCCATCATATAGTATAGATTTATTCTTATACAAGAGGTGAACACATTTGATTAGCAGCAAGTTACCCAAAATGTTCTACGGCGGCGACTATAACCCTGAACAATGGGATCATGAGACACATCTTGAAGATCTGCGCATGTTCCAATTGGCAGGTATTGATATTGCGACCATCAACGTATTTTCATGGGCACTGATTCAGCCTGATGAAGTTACTTATAATTTTGAAGGACTCGACCAGTTAATTAATAGTCTCTATGAAAGCGGTGTTTACATTTGTCTCGCGACAAGCACTGCTGCCCATCCAGCATGGATGGCGAAGAAATACCCGGATGTACTGCGTGTGGATGCCGATGGACGCAAACGCAAATTCGGTGGACGGCATAACTCCTGTCCGAATAGCCCAACCTACCGCAAATACTCCGAGAAAATTGCAGACAAGCTGGCGGAACGTTACAAGGATCACCCGGCTGTGCTTGTATGGCATATCTCCAACGAATATGGCGGCGACTGTTATTGTGATAACTGCGAGAAAGCGTTCCGCGTGTATCTCAAAGAACGTTATCAGACCCTGGAGCAGCTCAACAAGGCATGGAACACCAATTTCTGGGGGCACACATTCTACGATTGGGATGAGATTGTACTGCCAAGCAATCTGAGTGAGCACTGGGGAAACAACAATTCCACCTTCCAGGGCATCTCGCTTGATTACTCCCGCTTCAACTCCGACAGTATGCTTGATTGTTACCGTCTGGAATATGATGCGATCAAAAAACATATCCCGGATTCGGTCGTTACAACCAATCTGATGGGATTCTTCAAACAGCTGGATTATTTCAAATGGGCTAAATATATGGATATCGTCTCCTGGGACAGCTATCCGGGTCTTGCGACTCCGGTAAGTTTCACAGCTATGGCTCATGATCTGATGCGTGGATTGAAGGACGGACAGCCGTTCATGCTCATGGAGCAGACACCAAGCCAGCAAAACTGGCAGCCTTATAACTCATTGAAACGCCCAGGCGTTATGCGCCTGTGGAGCTACCAGTCCGTTGCTCATGGCGCGGATACGATCATGTTCTTCCAGCTCCGCCGTTCGGTTGGCGCCTGCGAGAAATATCACGGTGCAGTTATTGAACATGTCGGCCATGAACATACCCGTGTATTCCGTGAAGTCGCGGAGCTGGGCAAGGAATTGCAGTTGCTGGGAGACAAAACGCTGGATGCTACCGTGGATGCCAAAGTGGCGATTGTGTTTGACTGGGATAACTGGTGGGCAATCGAGAAATCCAGCGGGCCTACGGTTGCACTGAACTATGTAGATCAAATTCACAAATACTACGCTGCCTTCTTCCGCCGCAACATTCAGGTGGACATCGTTAGTGTGGATACCGATATCAGCAAATACGACATCGTGCTCGCTCCGGTACTCTATATGGTTAAACCAGGCTTTGCGGCCAAGCTGGAGAAGTATGTTGAAGCAGGCGGTACATTCCTGACAACCTTCTTCAGTGGTATCGTCAATGAGAGTGACATCGTAACAACCGGTGGTTATCCTGGCGAACTTCGCAAACTGCTCGGTATCTGGGTCGAAGAAATTGATGCACTGCTGCCTGAGCAAAGAAACCGTATTGTCATGAAAGAGGCTTATGGGGATCTTGAAGGAGAATTTGGTTGCGGCATGTTGTGTGACTTGCTGCACAGTGAAGGTGCAGATATCATTGCCGAGTACGGGGACGATTTCTACAAAGGCATGCCTGTGGTAACCCGTAACACCTTTGGTCAAGGTGAAGCCTGGTATGTAGCTTCCGATCCGGAAGATCGATTCCTGGACGGCTTGCTGGGACAACTGGCTGCAAACAAAAATATTGCTTCTCTTCTGGATACTCCAGAAGGTGTTGAAGTGACTGCTCGTACCAAGGATGGACAACAGTACCTGTTTGTCATGAATCACAATGCTACCACTCAATCCTATGATTTGGGCAAAGCTAAGGCTCATGATTTGCTCACAGATCGGTCACTTTCAGGTACGATCGAGATTGAAGGACGTGGTGTGCAGCTGCTTGAAATGAAATAATATTCGAAAATTAATGATACAACATGTTACATGGAAATCGCACCGATCACTATCCGTGGCTTAAAAACGTGTCAATTGTTAAAATTTAAAGTATTATATGATTGAACTTGTTTCAATCTGCTACTTCCCGTATCCGTTTAGACCGGATACGGGTTTTTGTCATTATTTGTGAGGCTATCGGTTAGAAGGAAATACCGAGAAGCGAAGCGAATTGGACGAGACACACAATTTAACGACGCCCCGCCGGGAAAAGGAAGCGACCCTCCTAAAGTAGGCGCTGCACTGTAAAAAATAAATAATATAATGCTGCGAAATATTGGTGACAATCATGATGTCACTTATACACTGCTACAATGAGAGGAACACTCCAGCATCCTTTCCGGCGGCGCAACCCTCGAAACGGAGTGGCTGACATGAATAGAACAAATCGGCTTGCCGCCATCGTTATGGCATTGCAGCACGGTCACGAAACGGCACATTCACTTGCAGAAAAGTTTGAAGTTTCCCGCCGTACCATCCTGCGGGATATCCAATCTCTCTCAGAGATGAATGTCCCGATCATTGCTATCTCCGGTCCCGGAGGCGGCTTCAGACTTATGGAGGGGTATGTACTGCCCCCACTGCAATTAGACCCGGTTGAAGCAGCTACTCTCATCTTTGCTCTCGAAGGCCTAAGCCATTATGCAGATACCCCTTTTCAAGAGAAACGCTGGACATTAATGGACAAAATCAAAAGCATTATTCCGGATGATGTCAAAGCAAGGATGGACCCCATGCTCAAACAACTGCAGCATGATGTTCCCGAGCGAAACTACATCCTTCATCATCTGGAACCGCTTCTGGCTTGTATCCCGGAACAAGGGTGGCTGCGTATGTTGTACCGCTCTGCTTCCCGTCAACGCTGGCTAACAATCTGCCCCATTCGAGTCTATGCTTCAGCCGGTTTCTGGTATTGTGAAGCGTATTCGGAGGAGCACGGTGAACAGCGCCTGTTCAGGGCAGACCGCATTCTGGACGTTACGCCAGTTGAGCTGCTTGAATCACAACAGCTGGCAGAAAAGGCAAAGCGACAGCGCAGCAAACCGAAATCTCCCGATCCTTCTCCGACCCGTGTTACCGCACGTCTGAGTTACAGCGGAATGATCGAGGCAGAACAGGACAAGCATATTGGAGAACGGATGACCGAGATTGCTCCGGATGTCTGGGAACTGTCCTTTCTTTGCCCTCCTGGTGAGTGGGCCTGGGCTGTACGATTCTTTTATCGACTTGGACGTGAAGCAGAAGTACTTGAACCCGAGAACCTCCGCTGCGATATTCGCAAACATGCCGAGGAAGTCTACCAGAAGTATCTTACTTCCAACAATAATCGTTGTAACACACGCTAAAAAGGAGCCTGCCAAATCATGATGAATGAGCATGAATCGATCGTTACTTACGAAGAAGCTGTGCAGCGAATAGAGGCTGTGGGACTGCTCCCACTCGCCCCTTTATTTCCTGAATACCCTTCATTGTCCTCTATAACGCCTCAAGAAAACTGGCACAAGGATAACGAGCTTGATCCTTGGTTGTGGCGTTCACGTCTGGCTGAGGAAGGGATCGCTGCCTACGGCAAATTTCTCAAAAAGAAAGCCATTCTTGTCTCACGCGAATATTTCCCATGGGTGCACCGTCTGCTAGCGGACTCCAGAGTCATGGAAGAACAATATGACGCGGGTCTCCTCTCTCGAGAAGCATTCAAACTGTATGAGATAATCGAGAAGCAGGAGGGGATTGATGGACGGAAATTACGTTCACTGGCAGGTTTTGGAGCCAAAGAGGACAAAAAAGTATTTGACCAGGGGCTGCTGGACCTTCAAAGCATGTGTGCCATTGTCATCTGCGGCACCAAAGAAAAAGAAGGCCTCGCTGAAGGCAAGGTGGCTTGGAACAGCTCTGCTTATGAGACCTCAGGCTGCTGGATGAAGCGTCAAGGTATTGAACCGTTTGAGGGCAGCGTTGCAGATGCGAGCGAACTTCTGGTACAACAATTGGAGAAACACACTTCTGCTGCCGCACTGACCAAAATCAAAAAATCCTTTGCCATAAAGTGATTGAAACGCCCTTTGAACAACAAATCCCGGTAGCCGAAGAGGGCCACCGGGATTTATTGTATATACTTTTACCATACATGCAACAGATATAAAGCAACGAACGAATACAATTACAGGATGACTCCATCCTTGAATATCGCAATTTCCCGAAATCCATGCTGCTCGCTGAGTGTATGCGCCCGTCCTGAAGCAATATCGATCAGTTGGCTGAACAGCTGCACTTTCACGTCCTCCATCATCTTCCCTTCCAGCAGTTGACCTGCGTTAAAGTCGATCCAGTGCTTTTTCCGATTTGCGAGGTCAGATTGGGTTGCAATTTTGACGGTAGGTACCGGGCCTCCAAACGGCGTTCCGCGACCTGTCGTGAAAAGAACAATGTGCGCACCCGCAGCTGACAGTGCTGTAACAGACACGAGATCATTCCCCGGAGCTTCCACAATGTTCAGGCCGGTTTGAGTGACACGTTTGCCGTAACGAAGTACATCAACTACGGAAGAACGTCCTCCCTTTTGCGTACATCCCAAAGACTTTTCTTCCAACGTGGTAATCCCGCCTGCTTTATTCCCTGGTGAAGGATTTTCATATATATTCTGACCGTGGTTCACAAAGTATTGTTTGAAACCGTTCACCAAGTCTACCAAATCATCAAATACTTGCTCATTGGCCGCCCGATTCATCAGAATGGTCTCTGCACCAAACATCTCGGGAACTTCGGTCAATATGGCCGTACCGCCGGCAGCAACCAGCATATCCGCAACGGAGCCTACGAGCGGGTTCGCCGTAATCCCGGACAGACCGTCCGAACCGCCGCACTTCAATCCAATTTTGAGCTTGCTCAAAGGTAGCGGCTGACGCTGTTCATGTTCGACGAGCTCCACGAGCTCTTCCATCAGACGCAGTCCTTCCTCAAGTTCGTCATCTGTTTCCTGTGCTTTGAGAAAACGGACTTTCCCCTGATATTCCGGTGCGATACATTCGCGGAACTGTTCTACCTGGTTATTTTCGCAACCTAGACCAATGACCAGCACGCCGCCAGCATTCGGGTGTTCCACCAGGGAAGCCAATACCTGCTGCGTATATTTCAGGTCATCTCCAAGCTGCGAGCAGCCGAACGGGTGTGGGAAATGATATACGCCATCCACCCTGCTGCCGAACTGAGACTGCCCCATCCGAGCCAAAGCCTCACACACTTTATTAATGCAGCCGACCGTATTTACAATCCAGATTTCATTACGAATACCTGCTTCACCGTTAGGGCGCAGATACCCATCAAATGAACGCAGATGTTCAGGAGGCATGTCAGTCTGGACAGGTGGTCCCGGCTGATACTGGTATTCAAGTAAACCGTGAAGTCCTGTTTTTAGATTGTGACTGTGAATCCAGCTACCCTGTTCGATCTGTTCCTTGGCTATCCCAATGGAAAAACCATATTTCATCACATCCTCACCCGGTGCGAGGGTATGCACAGCAATTTTATGGCCTTTGGGTACGTCTTCCCTTAATGTAAAAGCAGTGCTGTCTGGCAGGGTAATATGTTCCCCTTTTACATAATCCCGAAGAGCTATAATGACATCATCCTGCGGTTGAATCGCGATCCAGTCATTAACTGTACGTGTTGTGTTCATTAACTCTCACCTTCCAGCAAACCAATTTCGTGAACGAGTGCTTCGCGAAGCCCCTCTCGATCATCCAGATTCTCTCCCCAGATCGATACATCAGATAATACAGCAGCGACACTCTGGTCTAATTGCTGCTTATCCCGCTTCAAAGGATCATAACTATCCCAATGCTTGGCGAGTGCAGCCAGTACATCCGCATCATCCCGAAGCAGGACAGATTCACCGTTCAGTCGCTGTGCCATATAACCATCCGGCGTGTTCACTGGACGATACAGACACAATAATCCCGCAAACCCCTTTACGAGCCGGTAAGGCCAGGTTCCCTGATTTTGCTCATAGGCCAAAAGTGTAGGCAACACACGGACCTTGAACTTTCCTACTGTATTTAATGCAATATCCTGCAGCTTGTGATTAATATACGGATTGAGGAAACGTTCAAACACTTCCCCTGCGTACTGATCCAGATTATGATCCGGCATATCCAGTGCAGGCACGATCTCCTGATGTACCGCTTCTCTGACCCAAGAGCCAAACTCTGGGTCTTCCATCGTCTCTCTCACATATTCCTTGCCTTGCAGAATGCCGAGCGATGACATGAGAGTATGAGCACCATTCAGAATACGAACTTTGCGCAACTGAAAAGGTTTCAAATCCTTCACCCAATGTACGTTGAGCCCCGCCTGTTTCAGGGGGAGTTTCTTGTCCAGTACTTCATCTGCCTGAATGGCCCAGAAATGATATGGCTCAGCCGTATTGACCAGTTGATCCTCGTATCCCCAGCGATTGGTCAGGGAATCGGCTTCTTCCGTAGTCGGTGCACCCGTGACAATCCGGTCAACCAGATTGTTCAGGAACAAGTTATGGTTCTCAATCCATGAACGAAAGCCTTCAGAATAACCAAAATCCTCACTATGCCGCAGCACACAACTGCGCAGTACATCCCCGTTGCCCTCAAGCAACTCACACGGCAGGTGAATCAATCCTCGGGAAGGGTCCCCATCAAACCGCAGATAACGTTGATGCAAGAAGACTGTCAGTTTACCTGGAAACGATTCTACCGGCTCACACTGCGTGTACTCTGAATACGTATATTTCAATCCCGATTCGGTTGTATTGGAGATGACAAACTCTAGGGAGGGCAATTCCGCTAGTTTCAGAAAATCCTGCCATTCTTCGTACGGATTAATACACTGTGAAAAAATCGAGATCATTTCTGTACGCTCCACCGCTTTTCCCTGTGACAGTCCCCGGGTAATCATCGTGTACAATCCATCCTGATCACGAATTTGTTCCAGCTTTGCCTTTCCCCCAGGTCGAGGTTGGGTCACGGCAACACTGCCATGGAATTTGCCTTGTCTGGCACTTTCATGAAGCATCCAGTCTACAAACCCACGCAAAAAGTTGCCTTCCCCAATCTGTAGTACCTTTACGGGACGTTCCATCACTTCTTTGCACTTGCGCTGGTTATCACTTCCAAGCAGATTCAGCTTTAGCCGTGGTCTTTTCGTGCTCGCCGACATGAACACTCACCTCATCGTTTTATTTGTCAATATCAGATGTCACGCTGCACAGAAACAGCTGCTTACACTTCCATTGAAAACGCTTTAAATTCATTGTATCATCAATAAAAGGAAATTTAATTGCTTATATTGCGGTAAATGTACTCTTTCATGATCAGATGTAACCACTTTTTTCTAAGCACTGTTTTGAAAGGAGATCGAATGGAACGTTCGCCCGTTCGTACAACCATTCAGGCGGAATCGGGGATTCCCTTTCGTCTGGTGTATGCAGATACCAAGTCCCCCCAGAACGAGTTGCCGGATCATCTTCATGACTGGCATGAAATTATTTATGTATATCGGGGTCAGGGCACCATTTTCATTGATACTGGTCTTGAAGACATGCAGGAGGGCGATTTGTTTATCATTCCTGGCAGCACGGTACACCGCGCATTACCGGATGCCGGAAATCCGGTGACTTCGTCGGCCTTGTTCTTCAGCCCAGGATTACTGGCCTCCACAGCGGGAGGCAGTGCGTCAGCCATGCTCTCTCTATTTGAACGCTGCCGCAAACGCAGGGTGTACAAGAGGCATCTGGAAGCCACGGAGCAAGCACAGGTGGCTGCATTAATTGACGACATTCATGCAGAATTCCAGTTAGAACATCACCTGAGTGCCCACGCCGCTCTGCTGCGGTTGCAGCTCTTACTTATATATCTGGAGCGATTGGAGGCAGTTGGTCCTGCAAGTCCTGCCAGAACTGTTCCTGGACCAAGCTGGCTCTCCTCTACACTGGCTCATATGGATGAAGAGCTGCGCAGTGGCCTTTCCTTGCCGGAACTGGCACGGCAAGCAGCCGTATCCCCGGCGCACTTCAGCCGTGCCTTCAAAAGGTATACCGGCATGACACTAACTGACTATGCATTGGCCCGCCGGGTCATTATGGCAAAAGAGCATCTGCTTCGAAGTGATGAGACGATGGCCGTTGTTGCCGATGCTTGCGGTTTTGAGAGCCTGCCCCATTTTTATAGACAATTCAAGAAACTGACGGGTACCACACCCGCTGCCTACCGTAAAACCATGAAGAATCAGGATCAAACGTGATTGTCACGACATCCTGAAATGTAGAGATTTGTCTGTGTGTAACATATTCTTCCATACTATTCGTGTGGTATGTTATAATACTGAATTACAATGTCGGAAACGATGCGTTTCTGCTGCCAGAGGAGCCTTACATCCCATGTTAAACGAATTGAATCGCAGAAATATCGGCATCTTCGCACACGTCGATGCAGGGAAAACAACAACGACAGAACATATGTTATTTCAAAGCGGTGTCGTACGCAGTCCAGGTCGCGTAGATGACGGAACTACAGCCACAGACTCTCTGGATATTGAAAAGGAACGAGGCATTTCCGTGCAGGCAGCTATGACCTCTTTGATCTGGAAAGATACGATTATTGATCTGATTGATACGCCGGGACATATCGATTTCAGCTCTGAGGTAGAGCGAGCCCTGCGTGTTATGGACGGAGCCGTACTGATTGTGTCCGCCGTGGAAGGGGTCCAATCCCAAAGCGAGACCATCTGGCATGCTCTCCGCTCGCTTGGAATTCCTACCCTGATTTATATGAACAAAATGGATCGGGTTGGTGCCTCTGCTGAGACGGTTATTGATCAGATCCGCTCCAGCCTATCTCCTTTCGTATGCGAGGTCCAATCCTTTCGTATGAATGAAGATGTATTTGAGGGCATTGACTCCTTATGGAATGAGAGCCAAACGCAAGTGAAGGGTTCTTCTTCATCTATCCCTGGCCTTTTTGAATTACTTGCCGAACTGGACGAAGATTTGATGGAAGCCTACATTAATGGTGAAACGCTGCCTGCTGACCAGCTAGATGAATCATTTCGCAAAAAGGTGCATCAGGGTGAAGTGTTCCCCATTTGTTATGGTGCTTCTGGCAAAGGGATCGGCGTAACGGAACTGTTGGATGCCATCATCGAATTTCTTCCAGCACCTGCACAGCCTCAAGAACCTTCAGTATCCGGGGTTGTATTCAAAATTGAACGGGATAAAACGATGGGCCGTACAGCCTATGTTCGCATGTATGGTGGCAGCGTGCATAATCGGGATACGATCTATAACTCCACTCGGAAGCTGGAAGAGAAAGTGACACAGATTCGCCGAATGGATGGTCGGAAATGGGCGGATACCGGTGCTGTTCATGCCGGACAGATCGCCGCACTGTACGGACTAAGCGAAACCCATGTTGGTGATATTATTGGCAGCCCCGAAGGTGTGCCTCCTGTACCCCAGCTGGCTGTTCCCTTGTTGACCGTGCAGGTCCATGGTAAAGACACAGCTCGTTATCCTGACCTTGTAGCGGCATTGCAAGAGCTGACGGATGAAGATCCTCTACTCGATTTGCAATGGTTGCCTGAAGAACGGGAACTGCATCTTAAAGTCATGGGAACCATTCAGCTTGAGATTCTGTCCAGCCTGTTGATGAGTCGTTTCGGACTGGATGTCGTATTTGACCCACCGTCCGTCATCTATAAGGAAACCCCTCGTTCTTCCGGGGAAGGATTCATCGCATATACGATGCCCAAGCCCTGCTGGGCCATTCTTCGATTCAGCATTGAGCCTTTGCCACGTGGCAGCGGTCTGATCTACTCATCCACTGTCCGGACAGATCATCTCCTGCTCCGTTATCAGAATGAAGTAGAACGCCGTATTCCCGAAGCGCTATCTCAGGGTTTGTTGGGGTGGGAAGTTACCGACCTGCGCATTACGCTAATCGAAGGAGAGCACCATGTCTGGCATACCCATCCCCTGGATTTTGTAGTAGCTACGCCGATGGGAATTATGGATGGGTTGGCAAACACAGGTACAACCCTGCTGGAACCCATCCTGAATTTCCGGTTAACGGTTCCGGAGGAGTACGGCGGCAAAGCGCTTAGTGATCTGGTACATATGCGAGCAACCTTTGAAGCGCCGATCATCGGAGGCGGACGATGCATCGTTGAAGGACGTATGCCTCTGGCAAGCTCCATGGATTATCCGGTGAAGCTGCGTTCAGAGACGAGCGGACGCGGGGTACTCACGACTTCTTTTGCCGGGTACCAGGATTGCCCTTCGGATCAGACCCATACGCGGAAGCGCAGAGGAGTTAACCCGCTGGACCAATCCAAATATATTTTAAGTGTTCGAAATGCGATTACATCATAAATGGAGTTGACTTTGTCGTGCTGATTAAATTTCTAATCTTTGGCCTGCTGTGGCGGATTGTAGGCAATCCATTCTTGGCGGTTATTATTTTCCTCATCATTCTGTATTTCCTGGATCGTCGCTATGTTGGGGTGATGCCAAGCTTCATGAAGCCACTTAAACGTATGCGTAACATCTCACGGCTCCGGCAGCAGCTTGCCATGAGTCCGAATGAAGTCTCTTCCAAGCTGGATCTGGCCCGTCTGTTGATTGAACGCAAACGTTATAGCGAAGCTCATGCCTTGCTGCTGGAACTGGAGCGTCCTTATGAACAATCAGCCGAATATTGGGAGGCGCTAGGCACAACTGAACTCCATCTGGGCCAAACGGAAGAAGGCGAGCGTCATATTTTGCAGGCACTGGATATTAATCCAAGGGTGAAATATGGACGTCCTTATCTGACACTTGCAGGTGCATTCAAGGATAGCCACCGGGACAAAGCGCTGGCATACGTTCAGCAATTCCAAGAGATTCATTCCTCATCCAGTGAAGCGTATTATCTGCTCGGCTCGGTGTACCGCTCCCTTGGACGTACCGCAGATGCCAAGCAAGCCTATGAGCAATCACTGAACGTGTATCGCTCCCTGCCAAAATATAAGAAGCGCCAGGAACGTCGCTGGGCTGTTCGCAGCTGGTTCCGCAAGCGTGGACTGTAAGGGTACTTGATTACGTTAGATTGGACATTGGATTCGACGTCGTGAATTTGCAATGAACGCATCCCTTCCATTCATTCGTGATAAAAATTTCACCAAATAAAAAGAGCACTGATTCTTGCCTCAAGGCAGAAATCAGTGCTCTTTTGTTATACATCCACATGTTGCAGAGTTAAATCAGCAGCTTACGCAGCCGTTCCTCATTACCTTTCATCCAGTCTATCCGATCCCTCAGCTTCCTGATTTGCTGCACAGCCACTTCAGGCCCATCTGTACCTTCGAACAATCGACTGATAAAATGCATCACCACATCCAGACTTCGAAGTAAAATAAGCGCTGGAATCACGTCCAGCTCCTCTGGTTTTAAGTTGACCTGTTGCCTGAATCCCTGAATCATTCCCTCCAAAGCCTCCCACATCCATGCCTGCTCCTTGTCCATCGTCAGCAGGTCAGACATGGGCACAGCAAGCTCCATTACCCGCAGATCCCATGTGGCAAATTCAAAATCCAAAATAGCACATATGATATCCTGAGAGTCTGCCAATACATTGGATGCATTCAAATCCCCATGGACCAATTGATGTGGCAAAAGCTCCATACCTCGCAGCGTATTGAATAAGTCTGGCAATACAACTTTCAGCTTCTGCAGATCATCTGCACATGCCATCAGCGTATCCGGGGGTGAGGTGCATAGTTGTAACAATTTCTCCGGTGAACAGAGCGGGTAAGCCTCCTGAATCTGATAATAGGGCGGATAAACGGGAGCCAGGGATATGGGAATGTGCGCCATAACGGAAGACAGCATGCCAGCCGCCCTGCCCAGTCCGCGCAGCTGCTCTGGTGTATTCCACACGGGATTATGTCCCTCACGATAATGGAACAACGTCACAATTTTGCTACGGCCCGAGGAACGATCCTGCACAGCTAGAAATGTTGCATGCTTATCAACAGGAAGGCTAACGGGCGTAGGCACATGAAGCTCAAACTCTGAACGTGACAAGGCAGACAGCACCTCATGTTCAAAAGCAATTTTCATTTGATCATTATGCGTTTCATACTGCCTCAGCACGTAACATTCTTCGTCTATCTCTACCATGAAGGTAGAGTTGTTCATGCCTCCCTTTCCACGCTGAGCTTTCCAGTTGGACGTGAAGCCATATGAGGATAAAACGGTGGATATGAGCTGCTGTTCTGAATCATTTAGGGAACCTGAATCGATGATGTGCACCAAAAATAACTCCTTTACCTCAGATAATACAACCTCTATATGTCCTCATCTTAACGGAAGTATTTCTTACGGTCTAGTCAGCTCCAAGTGAATACTCATTCTAAGCTTAACTGCCTGCTGATCAGGCAAATGGATAGTATCCTGTACGATTCAGCTGTTCTGCAATCACGCGATAGCCTTTTGCATTTGGATGAACCCTGTCCCAAAATAACAGTTCACGTTCACGCCCTTCAAACCGGTCATAGACCTGAGCACAGGCATAGTTCCCCGATCCTGCACTATTCAGAAAGGAATTATACTGCCGCACCCAATATGCAGCTTCCGCCGCTTGTGGATACGGGTTGTACAACCCAATCGTACGGACCATATATACACTGTTTCCTTTCAACTGCCGGATATGCCTCATAATCTGGGACACGTTACTGCGAGTATCCCCAAGCACCTGTGTCATTTTACTTGCATTCGGGATCCCGCCACTTGCTTTGAATGTACGAATGAGATCGTTCCCACCAATAGACAACGTAATAATATCCGCCTCACGCAGTGATTGGCGTACTCTTGGATTGTTGGATATCATCTGCAGCATTTCCCCTGACGTAAGTCCATTCACGCCCAAATTCTCCATGGATACAAACGTACGCACATTCGTTTCTGCCATTCTCCGATATAAAGGAACAAAGCCGGTGCCCAGCAGCGCTCCTGTACCTACCGTTAATGAATCTCCTATAGCCACATATCGATATACCATCCCGCCGCCCCTCTCTGCTGTGTTATAAACCACTCCATATACAATTCCTATATATCGTATGAGAGTAACGGAGACAAGGCGCGGGATGGTGTCCGTAGGCATACACATTTATTTGTCCGTTTCATAAAAGATTGTTCAAAACAACACAGAAAGCCCCGCCGGGGATCCAGCGGGGCTTTCATATATCATTACATTACATGCCTATATTACGATCCGAATCAACGGAATCTGCCTGTTCCTTGTTCGGGAATGGCCACCAGTTGGCACGGCCAAACATTTTCACCATTACAGGAACGAAGAATGGTAGGAATAGCAGAGAATACAAGATCAGTCCGCTGAGTACAACCGTCGCAATTTGCATCATCGAAAGAACTCCCGATGGATACATTGCGGCAAAGGTACCACTCAGAATGACGGCTGCAGACAGGATGACCGTACCCATGTTTTTCATGGCGTACAGTATGGCATCCTGGACTCTCATACCTTTGTTCTCATTGAAACGGTCCATCAGGAAGATGCTGTAATCCACACCCAGTGCAATCAGCATGACAAAGCCGAAGAACGGCGTAACCCAACTGATACCCGAGAACCCAAGTATATTCACAAAGATCGCTTCAGTCAGGGCCATCGATGTGAAATACGCCAGCAGCAACGAGACGATCAGATACAGCGGCATAATAACTGAACGGAGCAGCAGAACCAGAATGATAAACGTTCCTGCAAGCATCAGCATAACTGTGCGCGTGTAGTCGTTGTTGGAGACTTCCTGCAGATCTGCAAAGGTACTAGTTACCCCACCAATTGCAATATCCGCTTTTTCAAGTGCACTACCTTGTACGGCACGATGTACAGCAGCTTCAATATCCGGAACACGATCAATCGCTTCAGTTCCATATGGATTTTCCGCAAAAATAACGTCAATCGTCATCGTTTTCCGATCTTTGGACAGATACGTATCGAATACCTGTGTAAAGTCTTTACTATTCAGTGCTTCTTCAGGAACATACCAGCCTGCCAGATCGGAATCAGGAGAGTTTTGCAATTGTGTCAGGTAGTCCTGTGCTGAATCGAGTCCACCTGAAACCTGTTCGATTCCATCTACACTCTGATTAAGACCATCTGTCAATTGAGTCAGTTGACCACTCAGATCCGAGAAGCCTTGCTGAATTTTCTCTTGGCCGCCCTGAAGCTGACCAAGTCCTTTCTGAATTGAAGGAATTTCACTAATCACTTTACCTTGACCGTCAGCGGCCTGTTTGAGACCGGATTGCAACTGACTGATTCCCGTCACAATCTGACCCAGACCATCGGCAAGTGCCTTCTGTCCGGAAGCTGCGGAGGCAAAGCCAACGTTCGCCTGATTAATTCCAGCCGCGGCTTCTCCCAGCTTGGTTTGAATTTGACCCAAACCTTGAGCAAGCTGTGCCGTGCCGGTACCTGTTTCACCAAGGGTGCCTTTGACCCGCTGATAATCGGCGTCTTGCAGCAAATCAGGATAGCGCTCTTCAAGCGCTGTGAACGATTCATTCAAGCTGGTCAACGCTGTAGATACACCTTTGAGTTGTTGTTGCAGTTCACCTACACCATCACCCAGCGCTGCGACACCTGCTCCTGCCTGACGATAGGCTTGAAGCAGCTGATTGTTGGCCTGTGCAAGTTGATCTGCACTCGTTTTGGCTTTCTGCAGACCTGCTTTTAGATCACCGGCACCCGAGGAGCCGTCACGAATTCCTTTTTCAATCTGCTGAAGTCCTTCCGACAACTGTGTAATACCAGACTGCAGTTGGGAAGTACCTTTGGTCAGTTCTCCAGCCCCATCCGCAGCTTCTTTAAGTTGTGGTTCATTTTTGCTTAACTGACTGCTGGCTTCGCTCAGGCCATCACGGATTTTATCCAGACCCGTTTTACCTTCGCCCAAACCATCAGACAATGTCCCTACTTGTTGTGTCACTTCAAAATCCTTGATCTCATCACCGGTTGGACGTGTCATACTGCGGACACCAGAGATCCCTGGCACCTTCTCCACTTCCCGGCTGATTTTTTCAGCGAGCGCCATGTACTTGGCGTTATCCATAGCTTCATCATTCTGGATCACGACCTGACCTGGTAAAGATTCACCCGGACCGAAGCTGTCCGAAATGATATTGAATGCTTTGACCGAATCATATTTCTCACCAATCTCATCGAGACTGTTGAACGACAGTTTGCCATCGTAAGTTGCCAGCAAAGGCACACATACCGCTGCAACGATGAGCAGGGCTGCCCATGGACGTTTTAGGGAGAAACGGCCGGCTGCACCATAAATCTTGCTCTCGGCATGTTCCAGTGAACCCTTGGAAG
The DNA here is from genome assembly GCF_050994985.1 of Paenibacillus taichungensis. Lineage (NCBI taxonomy): Bacteria > Bacillati > Bacillota > Bacilli > Caryophanales > Paenibacillaceae > Paenibacillus > Paenibacillus taichungensis. The sequence goes on from NZ_CP194720.1 coordinate 3,688,654, forward strand.
GCCAGAACAACCTTTTGCCCAGTACTGCCATGAAAAATGGAACAATCGTGACTAATGCCAGCATCATCACCGCAATACCGACAGCAACTGCTACCGCGGAACGATACAACATAAACTGCGCAAAACCAATGGCAATGAATCCAACCAGCACGGCCAGTGCTGAGAAGAATACCGTTTTGCCTGCTGTGCGGTACGTTGCAATAATGGCATCCCAAGTATTTTCATGATGAGCCAATTCTTCCTTAAACCGGCTAATCAACAGGATGCAATAGTCCGTACCGATCCCGAACATGACTGCCACCATAAAGATCTGCGTAAACGTCGATATAGGGAAGTCAAGTCCGTCCACAAGGAACGCGACAATCTGCTGTGAAACAATGTAGCTGATTCCCACCGTAAGCAGTGGAACAAATGGAGCGACAAAAGAGCGGAATACAAGAAACAAGATGAGCAAAATAAATACTACAGTAATGTACTCCGATTTTTTGAGTCCTTCTTGGGAACTTTCCACCGTATCCTCATCAATCAAACCTTTACCGGTTATGTAATGCTCCACATTGACCGATGACAAAGCTTCATTGAGGTCTTCGCGCATTTCCTTGACTGTACGGTCTCCCTGATCAATAGAAAGCGACGTCAAGATCGTCTTGCCATCCGCAGAGATCATTTTGTCTGATAATTCAGGCTGAGAGAAAGGTTCCAGTATGGACAGAATGCCAAGCTTCTCCTTTTCTGCCTCCAGTTTCTTAACGGCCTGTTCTGCCTCTTCTTTACCCTCGGCACCCAAACCATCCGGATTATAAAAGACAAGAGCCAACTGGCTGCCCTGCTGCTCACCCTTTTGTGCTGCAGCTTCTTCCAAAATCGCGGCTGCCTGGGTGGAAGAGTGTCCTTCAGGAACCGAAAACTGCCCCTTTTCCCGAATCAATTCACTCATGTTAGGGGCGGTGAACATTAATACAGCAGCCACAACAACCCATAGCCCCATCAACCACCATCGCGCTTTCAAAATCGTTCTCATTCGTTCTCCTGTCCTCCTTCATGCGTTAGTAGAGCTGCCAGCTTCTCAAAAGATTCAATGAAATTCTGAACCTCTTCCGGTTTGAAATGGACCAAATACGGCTCCAGAAGCTGCTGTATTTCCTGTTCCGTTTCCTTGTATACTTCACGTCCATTGTCTGTCAGAGTCAAATAGACCACTCTACGGTCGCGCTCATCCCCGGCCCGATGGACCAGATCCCGATCCACCAGCTTGTTAACCAGAGCAGTGATACTGCTCTTGCCCACACATAAAAGCTCTGCCAGATCAGAGGGCGTGCATAACGGCTTCTCTTCGATCAAACGAAGTGCACAGAACTGATCAGTAGTAATCGTTTGCCCCAAGCGTTCACGTATCTGGGTATCAAACCGTTTGGTTACCAGGAAAGAAGCATCCAAATAGCGGTTAACCAAACTTCTAGCATCTGGTGTGTTCATTCTTCATTCTCCTTCCCTCAAAATATAGTTCACTTATAGAACTATTCTCCAATGAAACTATTCTATAATGAAACTATATTGCAAAGCAATACGTTTTTCCTATTTTTTTTAAACAAACGACAAAAAAACAGGACGTCCGACTCAGCTGCTTCGCCAAATCCAACATCCTGTTATGATTATGCTCTCTTTACGTTACACAGTAGTAGACAGTTACTAGTCTTCGTCTTGCTCCTCTTCTTTTTCCAGCACACAGCGGAATCGCTCCACACCCGGATACAGCTCACCCAGGCTGTACACTACGAATCCCGTATTTCGATAAAACTCTACCGCTTCCACATCGGTCTCTGCGATCAATCTGTCGGGGTTATATTTGGCCAGCACCTGTGATATCATGCCACGACCATAATTTTTAAAACGATTCTCAGGCAGAACTGCAATATGATGAATGGTGATCTCACTCGTTCCTGTAGATTCATATCCAATCAGACCGATCAGCTGGCCTTCGTCTTCATAACCGTCCAAATGCAGCTCTTCCTTATCAACATACTGTTGTAACGCACGATTCAGGTGATCCGGGTCGGGAAAGACCGAGTAGGACAACAGCTCCTGTACTTCCGGCTCCTGTATGCGTGATTTCAATTGAATTAACACCCTGATTCCTCCTATAACTTGCTTGATTCCGTTATCGTATTGTAGTCGTTAGCCTTTAAAAGTTCAAGTCGTATGCCGTTTCAGTTCCGATTGGAGATCAGACGTGATGCCTTCAGGCACCTGAATTCCTGCCAAATGATATGCATCCAGCAGCGCACCTCCGACTGCCGGCACATGGCTGGTAATGTAATGAATCTGTTGTCCACCCGGTGTATAGGCTGCATCCAGCCCCTTTCGAACGGCCTCCACCATATAAGGTGTACTCAGACAACTTCCTGTAAGCGTCATGCGCACTTGTTGATCTTCAAAACATGATGCAAGCATGAGAATACCCACAACGGCCGTATCCGCTGCTGAATCACATACTCTGACCGCAAGGGGAATATTTTCGGCTGCTGCTTCGGTAACTAAAGGAGCCATTTGACCAAATATCCGATTGATGGCCTGTCTATTTTCAGCAAAACCTGATACGCCCAGTGCAGCAAGCTCCGGAATCGAAGTTACATTCCAATAGGCTAATAGCTGTTCGATCCAGGGTTGGTCCTGCCGACCATAACGTCCCGCAAGGATGGAATGCACCGCGTCATAAGCCAAAAAACGAGCTGCTGTTGGCGCATAGTGGCCAAACTGGTCATTGCGGAGCCAGGTCCCTTGTTCCGTTTTACCCAGAATCAGAGAGCCTGTGCCTCCAATAGCTACAATGCCCGGCTCACCGCCAAAAGCTGCCGTATGTGCAATATGTGTGTCATTTACTGCACTGATTCTGCCTAATATACCGGTTTGGGCGAGTAACGCTTCAGCCCAGACTGTATCTTCAGGCCGATCCAGGCCTGCCATCCCCGCCTGAATGGAAGCAATCTGATTCACTTCTAACCCAGCTCCGCGAATGGCTTCAGCAATGCCCTCCAATACATTCTGCTCTGCATTGGCATCATGATAGCGGTTGCAACCGCCTTTTTGCACATAAGTCAAAACCTTCCCGTTCTCATCGGCTAATGCCACACGTGTATGGCTTCCCCCGCCATCCATCCCAATCACATATGTACTCATTCTGATCCCCCATGTTCTGGTGTGATGATGTCCCCTGTCCCATGATGCTTCTCGTGATGTTCCTATTAAGCTACCGAGTAATACGAACTGCCGGGACCTTACTACGCGATCCCGGCAGGCTGCTACTGCTTCTGTGCAGCGAAACGAAGCAGTTCACAACGGAACTGTGTCGGTTCATCATATTTTTCCTCTTCGATCGTCTGTGTTACATGTTCCTGAAGAAGAATATTCCAATCCGTATAAGCCTTCTCCAGTAATGCGATAGCCTCCGCTGTGGGCAGATTCAATTCAATCAACGGCTCAAGCTCCCGTCCTGTGTTGATTTCCTTTTCCTCTACACTTGTACTCATCGTGATACAATGAATGCCGCCTGTACGGGTTCCCGCTTGCAAACGTTCAATAGCTTCCACTAAAGCTTGTTTATTTGAAACATGTTCCAGACAAGAGCAAGCAACAATATAATCAAAATGATCCGGCTTGATAGCGTAATGCTCAACATCTGCTTTCTCTGCTTGCACGATATGATCAACCTGATATTCTTTCGCATATTTGCGAAGTCCATCTACAGCCTCATCCAGCAAATCCACCCCGATCACTTCACTGTTTGTTTGCCCGAGACGCTGTGCAATGGGTATCGTATGTCTGCCTACACCACATCCCAAATCGAGAACTCGCAGTTCCGTCTTATGGGCAAGTAGACGCTCCAACATATCCATAACCATAGGCATGGGCCTCGCCATCCAGGTACCGGACGCGAATAATTCATTATTCTGATAGAAGTTAGAATGGTAACCTGCCTCTGCTTTCCGTGCAGCCTCAAATTGTTCATTTGCCATAAAAGCACCTCCATAGATTAGATATTAATCGTCAATGTCCCCGAAACTGCAAACAGAATAATGGTGAGAATGACCATCACTACAAATGCCCCAGTTACGAGTAATTTACCTGTATCCTGCTTATACGTATTGTCACTAAATAACATCACGCCGCCGATGGTCATGGCTACCGGAGGAAGAAACAGTGTCATCAGAACAAGCAACACAATTGAATATGGATCCAATATCAATTCATCATTTTCAATCATGTGCGGTTGTTCAGGCTGAACCGTTTTGGTAGTAACCAGATTGCCACAAGATTTGCATTTGAACTCATTCTCTGCCATTTTTTCATGACAATATGAACAAACTCTAGGTGTATATGGCATCTCGCACCTCCCCTTAAGGACATCTTCTACTTAATACCCAGGTTGCTTTATTGGAATCAGATGAATGATGATACTGCAGAAGAATTCGATAGGTTCTTTGTCAAAAAGGATTCCAGCACCTCCTCGTATCGGGGACGATCCACTTGAAACGCTGTTCCATGACCCGCACGGGGGATAGTCAACAGTTCTTTTTCTGTCGGACAAGCTTCATATAGTCTGTAAACCATTTCTGTCGGAACAAACCTATCTGCCTCACCATGAATAAAAAGAACAGGAACTTGAACTTTGGTGAGTTGATTGAGTGCCGATGCCTCCCCAAAGAAGTAACCTGCCTTCCATTTAGAGATAAGACTGGTAACGGGTATAAACGGAAATGCGGGCAGCTTGTATAGCTGCTTGAGCTGGAAGGTCAGTTCATCCTTCACTGAGGTATACGCACAATCCGATACGATGGCCTTTACCTGATCAGGGAGAGCTTCACCACCTGTCATCAATACTGTAGCGCCTCCCATCGAAATTCCATGCAAGATGATCTCCGTCTCTGTGCCAACCTTGCCCAGAACCCAATGGACCCACTGAACATAATCTCTACGGTCCAGCCAGCCGAATCCGATGATATTGCCTTCACTTTGGCCATGACCCCGATCATCCGGCATCAGCACATTGTAGCCCCGCTTTTCAGCATAAAAGCGGGCAAAGCCCGCCATCTCTCTGCCTTTTCCCGAATAACCATGCGCCAGGATAACCGTTGGATGCTGCGATCCGTTGGGAGAAGGAAGCCATGTTCCATGCAGCTTTAATCCATCATGGGATTCAACATATATATCTTCGATTGGCTGCGTATCAAGCCACGTCAAGTCAGACGCACTGCTTATTATTTCGTTATCCGGTTCGGGCATCAGATTTGGATTGTCAACCAGAAATGATTTTGGAGCACGCCGAATGGCGGTTTTGAAGAAGTAAAGTCCACCTAACCATAGTAAGGCAAGAACGATCAGCACCAGAACCGCAAGGCTGTATAATAACATGAACATCCCCCTCTCTTTCAGTCGATCTTCCACGTGAAACAAGTATGTATACTATCTATCATTACGTAATTTCTCTGGGCTGAGATGCTTGTTGCCACTTCTGAATCACGTTGTTTAGAGATTCAAGCGTGAAGGGTTTACCAATAAAATCATTCATCCCGGCTTCAAAACATTTCTCTTTCTCTCCATCCATCACATTTCCTGTCATCGCAATAATCGGAATAGGGTGCCACATCTTATCCTGTTCTATGGCTCTGATATGACGTGTAGCCTCCAGTCCATCCATTACAGGCATCATGTTATCCATCAGGATCATACTATACTTATTGCTAAGAAAGGCCTCGCTAGCCTCTTCCCCATTAGAGACGGCATCCACTTGCGTCATGCCCAGCCTTTTGAGTTGCATCTTCACAACTTGCCGATTGATGACGTTATCATCTGCAAGCAAGATTGATATCGGAAGAGATATACAACTCTGCTCTTGGCTCCCCTTGCCGTGAACCATCTGATTGGATAACGGTTCAATCGTTTTGTGCGATGAGTTCTTCTCTCCATGTTCATTAGACATCACATGATCACTCTCCTAATCGCGAATTAAGCCCTACTGCTTATACAAAGGCTTTCTCAATCTCTTGCAGCAGCTTCAGCAGCCTCGATCGTCCCCGTTCAAATACAACCTATTTATTCATTATACATGAACGACGAATGGCATACATTCATATAAAAAAACTGACCTGCGTTATTAACGCAAGTCAGTTTTCCCCTCTGCGGCGAGACCAAGCTTTTTTAACAAACGAATCGCATCCGCCTTTTCCGAAGGTTCCAGCCCATCCACCGCATCAATGATCACCTGGTGGTGCTGAGGAAAGATTTGTGTGAACAGATGTCTTCCTTCCTCCGTCAATTCAGCGTATATGACACGCCGATCTTCCTTGGATGCTCGACGAATCAGCAGATTTTTGTTCTGAAGCTTGTCCACAACATACGTGATATTGCCGCTGGACATTAACACTTTTTCACCGATCTTTTGCAACGCCTGCGGCCCTTTATGGTATAACAAATCAAGCACGCCAAATTCTGTTGTATTCAGTCCATGACTCTGGATATCCCGATTGGATCTGGATGTAACGGAATTATATGCGCGAGCGAGAACCACAAATAATTGTAAAGACAGTTCCCGATTGTCCTCGTTGTTCGGCATTTCTTAATCCTCCATCACTTGTTTACATTTCGATCTGCGCCTGAAGATCGTATCTGCTCCCACTCTTCGCGCAGCATTCCCATACGAATCGAATCATAATACTTGCCATCCACAATGCGGCATTTGCGCATGCGTCCTTCTACCTGCAGTCCCGACTTCGAAGCTGAACGCATCATCCGTTCATTGCCTGACCAGGTCGTCAACCCAACCCGGGCCAGTGGCAATTGCTCGAATAAGTAGCTGGACCATATCTGAAGTACTCGCGTGCCGATCCCGTGCCCCCATTGGGCTGAACGATACAGCACTATTCCCATTTCCAGCCACATGGATGGACGATGTTCCCAATAGTAGCTGATTGTACCGACGATTCGTCCATTCAGCTCAATAATTCGAATGGAGTCCGGATCAGCATTGCTCTGAGTTGCTTCAAGTCTTCTTAACATGCTCCGTTCGAAGTCTTCGTAGCTCTCATGTTCAAGGGCATAATATGGCGCATCCCATTGCTTCCATTCCGGTACGTCTTCACTGTAGATCAATTCATAGAGTTCAGTCAGATCTTCTTTCTCCACACATCGAAGAACAATCTCACCATCCACTAACGGGTTTTCCCTCATCTATGCAATGACCTCACTTTCCGTTCATGAACGATGACGCTCATCGATGCTGCCATCATCCTTCGCAAGAATGACGGTGTCCGCCATTTTGATAAACAATCCATTATCGACAACACCTGGGAGCATATTTAACTGAACGTTAAGCTCCGCAGCATGTTCTATGGCTTCCATGCGGCAATCTGCAATGAGGTTTCCATTATCCGTAAGATAACGTTGATCCCCATCCATACGCCATTCCGGATGACATCCGAGTTTCTCCAGCGCCTGGAAGGTCCATTCTGAAGCAAACGGAACCACTTCAACTGGCAACGGGAATTTCCCCAGCTTTTGTACGGCTTTGCTGCCATCGGCCACAATAATCAGTTTGTCACTGTTTGCAGCTACAATTTTCTCACGCAAAAGCGCCCCGCCGCCACCTTTGATCAGGTTAAACTCAGGATCAACTTCATCTGCACCGTCAATGGTAAGATCCAGACGTCCAATTTGATCAAATGGAACGATCGGAATTCCCCACTCTTTGGCGAGCTTGTCCGATGCTTCCGAAGTAGCTACAGCCTGAATGTTCAACCCTTCACGTACTCGCTCACCAATTCGACAAATAGCGTAATACGCCGTTGATCCTGTACCCAATCCAACCTTCATTCCATCTTGAACATATTCTGCCGCGCGCTCAGCTGCTATCTGTTTAAGATTCATCTATAAACCCCCGCCTGCTCATGATTTGAGAAATGCATACTGTAGTTATTATAGATAAAACCGCTTCCGATGTATATCTGTGCATGACTTGTTGAACTGGAAAACTTGGCCTGTTTCTCCGCTTCACATGTATCATTGATGTTGCTTATGTACATTCTTGGTTAGCTTCTCCTCCCTGATATCTGATTTGTGTGGCAGAAGAAAGTCCGTTTTCTGTCGTTTTCACTATTTTTTCAATGTTTTAGGATGTTTTTTAACCCACCATGTTATAGAATACAGAATGAAACTAAAAAATGGGAATTATTTTAAATAAACAGTTCTAAATACCTAAATCACTCCTTCATATGTCCATAAATACGTAAAATATTAAAAAAGTTTTAACAAAACTATTCAATTTGACGACATTTTATACGACATATTAAGTATAGATGTGTTTTAATAATTAGACACCCATGGGTATCTAGGTAAAAATATCTCTACATAGCGACTAGAAACCCAAGACGATGGTCGCATATTATACCTTTGGAGGGGATACGGGAATGACTTAATTTGCATCATGAAGACTTCAGCATATTATCAATTCAAAGAAGATCAGGAGTGGACTTTAGTGAAATCATTAAGTTGGAAAAGCATGTCTTTTTTCTCCAAAAATCTGTTACTTTCATTTACTAACATCATTATTATCGGCGTGGCACTTATTGCCAGCAGCTATTACTTTCAAAAAACGATTCTCGTTGACCAGCTACATGGTCAAGTAGAACAAATCACCAAAAAATGGGCAGAGGGCATTGATTCCACCGAAGTACAGGCTGCTATTACAGAAGCCAATTACGATGGAAAAGCACAAACCAAATTGCGTGCCTATTTCGATGAAATGCAACAATATTATCCCAACATTGCACAAGCCTACATCTTTGGTGTAGAGCTGGGTGGAGATAACAAGCGGTTAACTTCCCTGGTTGCCATGCCAACCAATCTGAAGGAAGCCTTCCAGAGTGAAAATGTAAATATCGGCGACATGTATGAACAGCCTGTCGTTGTGGCAAATGCACTGAAAGAAATGGTGAATACGGATCGCCCAACGTTCACCACATTTTATTCCGACGACTTCGGAACCTGGACAACCATTGCTTATCCGATCAAGGATAGTAATGGCAAGATTTACTCTTACTTTGCAGTCGATGCAGACGCATCAGCAGTACCTGCCGGACTGAACAAATTGCTTAAGAACGGAATAATCATCCTGGTAGCGTTCCTCCTGTTGTTCCTGATTATCCAATATCTTGTTGTCAAAAACACGCTCTCCCCTATTCGTCACCTGATCAAAGGGATTGATGACGTAAGCCGGGGTAATTTGAATGTCAAAATTCCGACAGGCAAAGACGATCTGGGCATTGTGAACGAAAAGTTCAATACCATGGTTCGCAAGATCAACGATACCATCGTCAAAGTACAAATCACTTCGCAAGAAGTTAACGAGTCTGCCAAGGAACTGTATGAAGTCTCCGAGAGAAACAGCGAGAATGCTGATACTATTAATAGTAATGTTACTCAGATTACATCCAACATTCGTGCGCAGGAACAGGCGACCCGCGATAGTGCCCGTGCGATGTCCGAGATGGCTGTCGTCATTCAGACTATTGCCAGCAGTTCAGCGAGTGTAGCTGACGAGGCCTATGAGATGGAACGTCGATCTCAACAAGGAAACAGTGTGGTTCGTCAGGTATCCGAACAGATGAATCTGATTACGGAATCTGTTAAAAACACCGCATCGGCCATTCAGGTTCTGGAGAGCCGCTCGCAGGAAATTGGCGATATTCTAAGTATCATCTCAGGCATTTCCAGCCAGACGAACTTGCTTGCACTCAACGCATCGATTGAAGCAGCACGTGTTGGTGAAGAAGGTCGAGGATTCGCGGTTGTAGCAGGTGAAGTACGTAAGCTTGCTGAGCAGTCTGAAGAATCCACGAGCCAGGTTGCCGTACTGATCCAGGAGATTCAGGCTGAAATTAGACAAGCCGTTCGTGCGATGGAACAAGGAACGTCTGAAGTGGATACAGGGCTCAGCGTAGCTGATCAAACGGGTCAGTTGTTCGAAGAGATTCTGGAAGCAGCCAAGAAAGTATCGAATCAGATCCAGGAAGTATCCAGTGCTACAGAAGAAATCTCTGCAGGTACAGAAGAAATGACCGCAACTGCGGATGATTTGTCTGCGAGTGTGAGTAAGACAGCTGATAATAGTGAACGGATTTCTTCATCTGTTGATGAACAAAAAGCATCACTGATTACACTTGTTGATTCCTCTACCCGTTTGAACAGCATGTCTGAGGAACTGCAAGAACTGATTTCGCATTTTAATGTAAGTAAACAATAATTCAACCCACAACTTGAACGGTTTGAACCAAGGAGGAACAACTGAAGTGGTCGAAAATCAATCATCATCTCCCCAAACAGTGGAATCTAGCCTGCCGGTTCTTCAGATTCCACTGGATTTTGGGCGCCGTCAACAATCATTCACTTATGAGTCTGCTCATCTTTCACTGGAATCGTCCCTGGGTCGGGAACTGAAACAAAAATTCGGGTCAGAGGGTGTGTATCCAGCATTATTGTCTGCCTACGCAGCCCTGTTGTTCCGTTTATCAGCTGAGCAGGAACTTGCCATCGGCACGCTGGCTCCCGATCAGGCAGCCTCCCCTGTGTTATTGCAAATTCAAGGCAAATTAACCTTTAATGAACTGATTCATCAGATTTCCGATCAACTCCAGCTTCATTACACGCTGCAAGCGGGAGGAAATCCGGAAACGCTGTTCATGTATAACAGTGTGCAGCTGCCTAAAGCTCCTCAATTGTTAAATTGGAATATCCGTGATGATCAGGATATGCTCACACTGGATCTGTTCTATGACAGTTCACTTCTAAATGAATCTACGGTCACAAGATATGCAGAGTATTATCAGACTCTTCTTTTGGCTATGCTGCGTGACCAAGACAAGGCCATCGGTACAGTGGACATTTTATCCGCTTCAGACCGATTGCTATACCGAGAAATGAATGATACCGCCGTTCTCGAACCAGAGCATCAGACAATTCATGGCTGGTTCGAAGCAACAGCAGCCGAATATCCTGAATCTCCAGCAATTACTTCACCAACTGGCCGGTACACCTATAGAGAATTGAACGAACGTGCCAATCAGGTAGCCCGTGTGCTGTTATCCAACGGATTGCAAAAAGGAGAATTCGTCAGCATCTTTATGGAGCGGAGTCTGGAAACGATTATATCTTTGCTCGGTATTCTCAAAGCTGGCGGAGTATACGTCCCTGTCGATCCTGAGCATCCACAAGAACGCAACAGTTATATTGTCGAAGATACAGCTTCATCCTTTGTCCTAACCAAAGAGTCCTCTTTACCTGAAGCTTCACGGTTATTCTCAGGAATTACTACCGTTCGCCAAATCCTGGCCGTGGATGGACGCCTTGCCGGATTCGCAGCAAGCAATCCCAATCTGGATATTCAACCAGACGACCTGGCGTATATCATCTATACCTCGGGATCTACTGGCAAACCGAAAGGTGCACTTATCGCCCATCGAGGTGTTGCCAATCTTGGTAGTGTCGTGCAACGGGATTGCGATATTCAGCCAGGTGACGTATTAACCCAGTTTGCTACATACAGCTTCGATGCATCAGTGTGGGATACGATTGGCGCCTTGTTCTACGGAGCAGAACTGTACCTGTTGTCGGCGGAAGAACGTGTATCCGTTGAAGAATTTGCAAGTGCCATTGAGCGCACAGGTACAACGATTATTACAATACTGCCAACTATCTTTTTCAACCAGCTTGCTTCCTTCCTGTCTGATGAAGGCTTCCACAAGCTGGCCAAAGTCAAAATCATTACCGTGGCTGGAGAAGCACTGTATGGTGAGCAGGTTCGCGCCTTCCAGCGCAAATTCGGCAACCAAATTGATATCGTCAATGTATACGGACCTACGGAATGTACAGTAGCAACAGCGACTCACCGAATTAGCGAGCAAGTTCCGGAAAGTGTTGTTAACATTCCAATCGGCAGACCGATTCATAACTATAAAGTGTATATCGTTAATGAAGAACAGCAGTTATGCCCGGTAGGCGTTCCTGGCGAGGTATATATAGCAACACCCGCTCTGGCCAAAGGTTACCTGAACCAGCCGGAGCGTACAGAACAGGCATTCGTTGATAATCCATTTGCAATCGATGAGAAAATCTATAAGTCTGGCGATATTGCCAAAATGCTCGATAGCGGACTGCTGGAATATGTAGGACGCAGCGACTCTCAGTTAAAAATCCGGGGTCACCGGATTGAGATTGGAGAGATCGAGGATCATTTTGCCCGTCTGGATCAGGTTCAGGATGTTGCCGTGATTCCCAAGAAGGAATCTGATGGTCAAAACATGCTCGTAGGATACTTTACTTCTAAAGATGGCAGTACACTTTCCGTTGCGGACATTAAAGCGGAGCTAACGGTGAAGCTTCCTTCCTATTTTGTACCCAAATGGATCTGCCAGCTTGATGAAATGCCGATTGCACCGACAGGCAAAATCAATCGCAAAGCGATGGTAGCTCTGCCTCACGTAGAGCGTCATGAAGATCGACCTGATCGGGTACTGCCAGAGACGGAAACCGAAGCGATTATTCTGGAAGCATGGAAAGAAATTCTTCAGCACGATGACTTTGGTGTGGAGGATAGCTTCTTCGCCATTGGCGGTGACTCTCTACGGGTCATCCATGTGCTGGTCATTCTTAAACCGCATTATCCGTTGCTGAAAATTGCCGACTTTTTTGCCGAGAAGACGATTCGTGCCTTGGCGCAACGCGTGGAGAAGCTGGCTCAAACTACAGAAGAAACTGCCCATTCCTCAGGGAATAACGGCGTAATTACCCAATTGTCTGAACATCCTGTAGAGCTGAAATCCCAGATCGGATATCCTGAAATTCTGAATCCCGAGCATGTACTCCTGACCGGGGCTACCGGATATCTTGGATCCCATGTGCTGCAACAGTTGATTCTAACTTCGAATACACGCATCTATACTCTTGTTCGCCGCCCAGCAGATGGAAGCTCTGCGATGGAACGACTGAGCAGCGTTATGAAAAGTTACTTTGGACCAGAACTGCTCCCCCTCCTCGTATCCCGCGTCGAGATTATCGAAGGCGATCTGGAGCAACCGAATCTTGGTCTTTCAGTCGAGCAGACAACTTACGTTCAAGAACGAATTGACCGTGTAATACACTGTGCTGCGGATGTACGACATTTCGGGGATGCAGCACAATTCGCCAAAACCAATGTGGATGGAACCACCGCATTGCTTAAGCTCGTTCGTAGCAAGCCAGGTGCCTCCTTCCACCATGTATCCACGATGGGCATACCGGAAGATCTTGCACTCAGTGGACAGTGGGAATCCTCATTGCAATACGATCGCTTCCCAGCCGACTTGCATGTGGAAAACCTATACTCCGACAGCAAGCTTGAAGCTGAGAAAATGCTTATGATTGCTGCTGAAGAAGGTGTACCTGTGAGCATCTATCGTGCAGGTAACCTGACATGTCATTCCGAGACGGGTCGTTTCCAATCTAATATCGATAGTAATGCCTTTTATCGTATGATTAAAGCAATGTTATTGCTGGGTAAAGCACCGGCAGCCGACTGGATGGTTGATTTTACACCTATTAATTATGCAAGTCAGGCCATTGTACATCTGGCATTACGCCAGGATACAGCAGGACGTGTATTCCACATCTGTAATCCGGAGCCTATCAGCTACGATGATCTGATTCGTTCTGTGAATCGGGCCGGTTATGAAGTGGAGACTCTGCCTTTTGCAGAGTATACCAACTGGTTGTTCGATGGCAGTGTCAGTAAGGACCCTGAGGCGCTTCAACTGGCTATCGCCCAGCTTGAAGGAGACGGTGCAAAGGATTCTGCATACGTGTATGCCTCTCCTGTAACAACTGCTTATGTGGAACCAGCCGGCATTATATGTGCAAAAACAGATGACCGTTTCATCTCAAAAATGCTGGAACATGCCATCGAGATTGGTTATTTCCCTAAGGCCGTTCGACAGCAGTTTGGCACTTCTCCAACGATGGAATAAATTCAATAAAGTGAATGCCTATATTGCATCCATTAATGAATATAAAGAAGCCACCCCAACGTCAGTGATGACGGATAAGGTGGCTTCTTTTCTTCGTGAAGAATTCTCAAATCAAGCGGATCAAAGCAATGACAGCCAAATGTGCAGGATAGAAATAACGCCAAATCCAACGCGGACCTTTCAGACGGAAGCCTGCGTTATAATACTGGGCCAATGCAATTCCCGCTGTAGCAATCACGCTGTACATCTGAATAGAGCTGCTGTGCAGGTAAATATAGAGCACATTTAAGAGCAAATGAGCCATTACCAATACTGGGCCCTGGAAGTAACGGAATAGCAATACAAGCAGTAAGCCATACATACCATAATCCATATGGGTCATCTCCATGACCAAACCAGCCACGATCACAATCGGAATTCCCAGCAAACGGACCGGAAGTTTATCGAGCACAAGCAATACAAGTAGAGAAGACCATAATGTCCATACCACATTCAGCGAAAAATGATTAAAAGCCGCCATAAAAGGTAATTGAGAGATCACTGCTATCCAGAACAACCGCCATATGTATTTTTGTACGTTGCGAGTATGTTTATAACCGATATAAACGGCAAAAGCATAGATTGGGAAAGCAATCCGCCCTATGATTCTTAGCTCCCCCACCTGTGGATAAAAGACGGCCCCTATATGATCGATCAACATCGTGATCATGGCTATCCATTGCATCATTTTGTGCTAATCCCTCCTGCTTATCCTGAACTTCAGGGTTCTCCAAGTCTTTCTTATATCTGAAGTTCATAATACATGAACTTGGTGTCCAGCGTATAGCCTTCCGACTCATATAATGCCCGAGCTTTCTTGTTGCTGATCGCCGTAGAGAGCACTATTCGCACAGCTCCACTCTCATTTCCCCATCGTCTTGCAGCTTGCAGCAGCTTACGCGCAATTCCCCGCTGTCGATAATCCACATGTACGTACAGATCATTAAGTACCCAGATTGTCCTCATGGATACTGAACTAAAGCTGGGATACAGCTGTACAAATCCACCAAAATCACCCGTTAAAAGTTTATCCGTCAAACTGCACTCCACTTCCGATTCTGCAATTAAAATAACGGATTCATTGCGTTCCATACGTTCTCTAATATATTCATTCGCTCCGTTCAAATCAGTAAGCTGATCGTAAAACATCCTATACTCATTGAACAACTGTGCTACTCCGTTAACATCGCTAAGCTCGGCACGTCTAATCCGATACGCCATCTTTAACTCAACTCCTTATATAAAACGTCTCCCTGCTTAATTCCACCCTCTTATTTTAAAGCAGATTTCACGATCTCCCCATTCATCTTCTGCATCAAAGTTTGTAATATATTTCGATAATCTAAACTTAAAAGTATATTTCATTGGAAGCGTCGCACACTATAGTCAGATTACAGGCTCAGCATTACAGCATAGGGAGGCGAAACTGAAATGGAAAAAGACAATATCTATGAACAGGTTAGAGCTAGTCTGTTGGGTGTTGCCGACATGATCTATCAGCCTTTTCAAATTGGACCTTTTCATTGTGAACTCATCTATATTCAGTCCATTGTGGATACCCCTACTATGCGGGAAGCCATCGTTAAACCATTGCTTGAGGAAGCCTCTCGAAATGAAATAGATCATCAATTCATTACTCGTGTCGTGACCGGATCATTTTTCACACTGAACAGCCATCACTCGAATTCACCAGAAGCTATCGTTACTGATATCGTATCGGGCAATGCAGCCTTATACATCGAAGGCATTTCGGGAATGATTCATTTTGCACTTCAAAATTATCAAAGGCGTTCCGTAGCGGAATCAACCAACGAAGTTGTAATTGTTGGCCCTCAGGAAGCCTTTATTGAAGATATTCATGTGAATATGTCTCTGCTTCGGCACAAAATTAAACACCCTGATTTGAAGATGATCAAATTCACCGTTGGAAAATATACCAAAACCGAGGTGTTTGTAGTCTATATCCAAGGATTATGCAAGCCAGACATTTTGGAAAATGTATTGGAGAGCCTTGGTAATATTGATATGGATAGTAGTTTGGGCGTCAGTTATCTATCTGAATTTCTGGAGGACCATCCCCTCTCTCCTTTTCCACAATATCAATATACCGAACGTCCCGATACGGTTGCAGCTGCACTGGTTGAAGGGCGGATCGGGGTCATGCAGGACGGAACACCTTTCTCCCTGCTCATTCCGGTTACTTTTTTCTCTTTAATGCAGTCCTCGGAAGACTATTATCAACGATTTTATTCTGCCTCTTTTATCAGGATTATTCGTCTCTTGTTTGCCTTTATAGCTTTTCTGCTTCCATCCTTTTATGTCGCCGTTACTACATTTCACCCGGAAATCATTCCGACCAACCTGCTGATTACGATCGCTTCTGCGAGAGAAAACATTCCCTTCCCTGCCCTGATTGAAGCGCTCATTATGGAAGTGACCTTCGAAGGTTTGCGCGAAGCGGGGATTCGTATTCCGAAGCCGCTGGGGCAAACGGTGTCCATTATTGGCGGGATTGTTATTGGTCAGGCGGCCGTACAGGCTGGAATAGTCTCAGCTCCACTGGTCATTGTGGTGTCCATCACAGGGATTGCCGCCTTTATCATCCCGCACTTCGAGCTCGGACTGGCATTCCGGCTGCTTCGTTTTCCGGTGCTTTTTATGGGTGGAACATTGGGTCTGTTCGGCATCGTGATTTCAATCTTTATGATTTATTGGTATATGGTTAGTCTCCGTTCATTTGGCGTGCCATATATGCAGCCATTTGCCCCCCTCGTGCTGCGTGATATCAAAGATACGATCGTTCGTGTGCCCTGGTTCTTAATGAAGAAGCGACCTGCAGCTTACGAAGATGCTAATAAGAAAAGGCAAAAGACATGAAAAGGTTAATGATTACACCCAAACTGACTGTCGCTTTGATGTGCGTTTTACTGTGCAGTGGCTGCTGGTCCAAAGTGGAGATAAATGAACGTACATTTATTACGACCATGTATGTGGATAAAGGGGAAAAGCCGGGTGAAATTGATATTTCACTAAGTATGCCACTGCCGAACCGCATCTCTCCGGAAGGAACGGGAGGACCTGGAAAAAACCCATATGCTCTCGTTTCGGCTACCGCATCCACCATCGCTGATGCCATGGAGAGAATTCAAACAGATCTCACACGAAAGATTTCCTGGGGGCACACACGAGTAGTGGTATTCGGTGAGGCATACGCCAGAGAGGGAATTCAAGATGCGATGGAATGGATCTCACGTGAACCTTTGTTCCATCTTAGCAGTTACGTCATGGTTGCCAAAGGCAGAGCCAGAGACGTGGCTGATCTGACACCGGTTTTCGAAGAAACACCCAGTGATGTGTTAAGGGAATTTGCAACTGAAGAAAACATGTTAAAGACGCAAATGCTCAGTGTACTTATGGCTGACAAAATGAATCAGGGCTTTGTCGCTCCCTTACTGGAATCAAAATCAACCGCGATGGCAAGTGAGGATAATAAACGAAAGCAATGGACCAGCCAGGTAGGGGGTGCTCTTTTCAAACAGATGAAAATGGTCGATTCAATCTCTGCCGATGAAACAAGGGGTATAGCCTGGGCCAATCGTAAATTGGATACCTTGGCTGTCTCCGTGGAAACCGAGGATGAAAAAGCAAGTATGACGGTCTATAATACGAGTTCCAAAATCAAGGTTAGACTTGTAAATGGACAGCCTTTCTTTGATATCACTTTACGGGGGCAAGCAGAACTGAATTCCGTAATCCCGATTCTCAAGGTAAAAGATATTGTGGGTGTCAAACAGATCGAGCAAAAGGCTAATGAAAAAGTAAGTGCCCATCTGACAGACGCCATACGAACCGGCCAACGTAAAAAAGCAGATATTCTGATGCTCGGTTATCGCCTGGAATGGGCATATCCTCACATCTGGGAACAGTTACGTCCCGTTTGGAATGATTATGTCAAAAACGAATTGCAGTTTAAGGTGCATGCCCAGATTAACATCCAGTTTGTAGGTTCGGAATCCAGCTACTAATAGGAACAGAGGAAGCGTCAGGCCACTTTAGGAGGTAAACCAATGATTGCTGTTGTATTGTTTGCCGTATTGTACATACTGGAGTGGCCCATGATCAAGTCCAGCAAAAAGGGAATGAAAAAGACCTATTTCGTTCTGCTGGGAATATTTCTGCTGTGGAATACGTTGGCTGTCTCTGTACCGGGCTGGCCTAATCCCAATGATGTCATCAGGCTGGTCTTTGGCTGGGCAGACCGCTTGTTTGGCTAAGAAAGGAACACGCCATGATCAAATTGTCAGCCGGACAAGCGTACCGTTTTATGTTTGTCTACCTTTACTCCGAACCCATTGCTTTTCTTCTGCAGCGCTTGTTCAAAATGAGCGGGTATCAAGGGTGGATATCCATCCTTGGTGGGTTTGCAATCAGTCTGATCCTTCTCTTTTTCACATACAGATTGGGAGCGGTTCACCCGGATCGACCCTGGATTGATTTTGGTGAAGAAATTGTGGGCAAGATTGTTCACAAGCTGTTCCTCGGTCTCATCGTGTTGCTGTGCCTGTATTTGATATCAGTTGACGTAGAGAATTTCATCGTTTTTCTGCAATCCATGTATCTACCCGAGACACCAATATGGCTGACAGCAACTATAACCATTTTATGTATCAGCCTTTCAGCACGCTCGGGTTTAATTACCATTGTCTATTTATCAGAAGGGATATTTCTGGTGCAAGTCTTCACATCTACTTTTCTCATGCCTGCTGTAATGGGTGGAGGAAATCCTGACGTACTTCTTGCCATGGTAACTCATCATGATCTGAAAGAAATATTGACAGGCTCGATTTCAACCATGCCTTGGTTTTCAGAATGGATGATGTTCCTGTTCCTCGCCCCTGCCATTGCTTTCAGGCGGCCGCTTCTACGAAGTATGTTATTTGCAGGCTCTACACTTGCATTATTCATTATCGTGTTCTGGATGTTTACTTTAATGAATTTTGGACCTTACGAAGCCAGCAGTCTTCGCTACCCTTTACTGGAGATGATACGTTTTGCCCGTTACGGCGATTTTCTGGATAACCTGGATCCCTTCCTGATCGCCATCTGGTCTACGACCATGTTCACGCGCAGCTCGTTTCTGTTATACGTCGCATCCATTTGTCTTGCTAAACTTACTGGAGTCCGGAAGGATAGAACGGTCGTCTATCTGCTGGCAGGAACAGCGGCTTCATATGTACTTCAGTATGCAAAAGACGCGGCTTCTTATGAATTAGCCATTCGTTCTTTCGCCATTGCTACATATGGCGTTCTTATCGAATGCATGCCTATATTGTATGTTGTTGTTTACTGGCTGCGTTTCGGGAAAGGCAAAAAGACGAGCGAGGCTTCTCCCGCCCCGTCGCCTTGACTTTGGATTCAGTTCAGTTCAACTTTTTTCGCTTGTGGGAAAGGATCTGTATCTGGGAAAATGACCCCTTTTTTCAAAATCAAATTGGCATACTGCGCACGTTCACCGGTTGCAACAATGACATAGGCGCGAGAAGCTCTTTCATAAAACGCGAAACGCTCTTCATGATCAAATGCTTCCGTGATACCCTCATGGTCAAGGATCAGCCTGCGGTAATCTTCCCAAATGATGGGCACCACCTGATCCCCCTTGACGACCTGCATAACGGCTGCCGGCCGCTCAGCGTACGTATCCAGTGGATACAAGCTTAAAATGGCATCCAGTAACTCCACTGTACCGAGCGCATCACAGCGAATCAGCCGCTGGGCATGACTAGCTGCGGGGAAGTTGCCATCAGCCAGTACCAGCTCGTCTCCATGGCCCATTTCAGACATGATCTTTAGCAGTTCCGGAGGTATTATTGCGGGAATGTTCTTCAGCATACTCAGCTCTCCTCAGTCAGCTCCAGAATTAGCTGGAGCAGATTCGTCTTCGTAACCTCACCATCATGTAGCCTAATTACCGCGATACAGCGGCACTTCCATTTTATCAGTAATTTCCAAGGTTTGCATATTTCAATGTTCGCATAACGGTTATTCCAATGTGAATTCACATATGAACGGATCTTATCACTGCGCTGATGTTCATAAATCCGTTTTGACAAAATTAATTGTTTAGCATATAGTTGTTATAACAAGTAAATGAGTTGAGGCTATTTTGCTTAAAGAAAGAGAGGATTATATGGGGAACGACTATTCGCTCGATCAATCCATTGGGTTCATGCTGGGCATGACACATCGCAAGGCGTCGGCTTTACTAGCCATACGTTTCAAGCCCTATGATATTACAACAGAGCAATTTTCCGTTCTGTTCAACATCGGTAGAGGCGAAGGCGTAAATCAGAAGGAAGTCGCTACTCGCGTCTATAAAGATCAGCCCACAACTGCCCGTATTATTGATCTGTTGGAAAAGAAAGGCTGGGTCGATCGTCGGACCAGCGAACAGGATCGCAGAGCCTACTTGCTCTACTTGACCGAAGAAGGAAAAAAATTGCTCGACCAGCTTGTTCCGCTCGAAAGAGAAATGAATAAAAATCTGATTGAAGGTATTCCCGAAGACCAGATGGAAGCATTTAGGCATACTCTTTCCCTCATGAACAGCAACTTGTAACGAACTTTAACACCAGGGGGAATGAACAACTAATGAAATCACAATCAGCACAAGTCAAACTATGGACCACCGATTTTATTCTGCTCATGTTATGTAACTTTCTACTCTTTCTGCAACTTCACATGATTGTGTCCCCACTGCCTTCTTATGTGCAGGACCGTTTTCATGCCAATGCCTTTGAAGTCAGCCTCTTTACCTGTCTTTTTGCCCTTAGCGCCATTGCTGCCCGGCTCTATTCAGCCAAAGCATTGGAGAAGGGTCTTCGTAATGCCATGATCTATATTGGCCTGACAATTGCCTTACTCGCTACACTCGGATATTACTTTGCCGCCGGGATTGCTGTCCTTTTATTGCTGCGCATGGTGTTCGGTATCGGATTCGGTATGAGTAGCACGGCTTTCCCCACAATGGCATCGGATATTGTGCCTGTGAAACGAATGGGTGAGGGCATGGGCTATTTCGGCCTTTCCACAAGTCTCGCTATGTCCATGGGTCCCATTATTGGGGTCACCGTGCTTCAAGGTGCCGGTTTCGTGACACTAATGTTATGTACGGCAGGTGTTATCGCGGTCATCTATCCGCTCAGCTATTCACTGACACGCAAGAAAGCTCGCAGGCTCAATGATGAGGTGGTCCCCACTCCACCAGTTGGAACAGCTGCGATATCAGGCACCAAAGTAAAGACACCTTTCAACCGCAAATTGATTCTGCCAAGTATACTGAATTGTTTATTATCCATCACGTATGGCGGACTGGTCGGATTCATCGTTTTGTACGGAAAAGAAGCCAACCTGGCTAATCCTGCACTGTTCTTCTTGTTTAATGCTCTCGCTGTACTGCTGGTCAGACCGTTTGCAGGACGGATTTATGACAGTAAAGGTCCCAAAGCATTACTGATTCCCGGAGCGATATTCATCGCTGCTGGACTGATCATGCTCTCATACGCCTCGTCGATGTCCATTTTGTTTGTCGCTGCATTTTTATATGGAATCGGATATGGTTCGATACAGTCTTCCATGCAGACCTGGATGATTCAGATTGTCTCCCCTTCACAGCGCGGTATGGCTAACGGCATGTTTCTGAATACGCTCGATCTGGGGATTGCTCTGGGAGCACTTCTGCTGGGCGCTATTGCATCCATAACCAGTTATACCGATATGTACCGTTATTCCGTTGTGTTCATGATTCTATTTCTCCTGATATACCTGATTCAAGGGAAACGTAATGGAGGTTTTGCGGTACCTGTGCATCCGTTATTGACTCATACACATATCACTGCGCAGGATTCCGATCGGCATGAGCTTACTGAGACTGCAACCGAAAAAAACACAACTACTCAGCAAAAAGATAGTTGATGCAACTACACTGCTGTATTTCAATTCATTAAAAACGCGTTTACTCTGTGAGGGAAAATACATTCCTCAGAGTAAACGCGTTTTTTATCTTAAAATAATTCAGAATGGACTTTTCTTCCGTCTCCCTGGCAGATAACCACTGGGCTGTTTTACTTCATCATACTCAAGTTCATGATTATTTTGACCACTACCTGATGTGGGCTGGTTCCCCTGGTCTGGCTTGACTGCCAATAAGGTGAGCAATCCCCCCACCGCTCCGGACGCGGCGAGAATACCAAATAAAAGGAAATGGTGGGAAGAGATCAACAATGACACGACAGGAGGGCCGAGAGACACGCCGATAAAACGCATGCTGCTGAATAACGCCGTGATGGTGCCCCGTTGTTCCTTGTCCACCCCTTCAGTAACCATAGCATCCAGACATGGCAGTGTAGCCCCTATTCCTGCCCCGCCAAGGGTGAACAAACCGACGACTACATAGATGTTGTCAAAAAGTCCGATTATACCGAGGGATACCGTTAAAACAGCAAGTCCGATAAACCCAAGCCATTTCATCCGTGTCTTGTTCTTTCCTATCCATTTTCCAGCAAAAAAAGACGCCAGACATAAGGCAGCCAGTGGTATGGCAAGTACAAGTCCTTTAAGTACCCCTTTTAATTTGAACTCTGATTCCAATGTCTCCGACAGATAAAAGAGCACACCAAAGAGAACAAACATACAAATACCGCCGATCGCAAAAATCGCATACAGCCAGCGGCCCTTTTCTTTGAGTACACTGCGGATGGAAGCCACAAACTCGGGAAAACTCTTTGGTTCTTCCTTCCGCTTCGGTGTTTTCACTAAGAAAATAACCAGAACCAGGGAAAGCACACAGAGTACCGGAATAGCCATAAAAGGTAAATACCAAATCCACACAGCCAGAGCTGCACCCAATATCGGACTTAGTACCTTGCCAAAGGTGTTGGAGGTTTCAATAATGCCAAGGCTTTTACTCACCTCGTTCTCATCATCAAACATGTCACCAACCAATGGTATGACAATCGGGAAAGCTCCGGCTGCTCCTATCCCTTGCAAAAGTCTGCCACCAAGAATGGCCCAGTATGCCGCATTTCCATTCAGCATCCAGGCTGCTCCACCTGCTACCGCGCCTCCTACAGCTGCAATGATGAGACTGGGAATAATGACGGCTTTTCTGCCGAAACGATCCGACAGATATCCTGCAAGTGGAATGAGCAGGATTGCGACGACCGCATAAACCGTAATTAACATGCTGACCTTAAATGAGGACACTTTCAATTCACGCTCAATTTGCGGTAGGATGGGAATCAGCATGGAGTTGCCCAGCGTCATTATTACCGGAATGGAAGCAAGTGCGACGAGGTCCCACTTTTTATCGTTCATGCCTCAACCACCTTTACAGAATCAGAAAACAACAACGTTATTGTGGGTTGTTCTGCAGTTGAATATACGGCTTATGTAAAAAAGGTCACTTGGGATGACAGCGCAAAAAGACTGTCGCACTAAATTCAGTGTCGGGACAGCCCTTTTCACTATCATTATGAAGATCAACAAATCAACATTTATTTCAGTACAAATTGCTGAAGAGCTGCACCGCCCTTGAAAACGATGCAGAGCTGTTCAATCTCACGCTCTGCCTTCAGGGAACAGCGAACTGTGCTCCACTGAAGATCCTTTCCGTTGACTGTTCCAGCAGAACCGGGAACGACACAAGTGCCGAGCAGCGGGCCTTCTGGACCTTCAGCCCGAATCTCCAATTCGCCACTTACTCCGAAGGCTGCCACACGACCTTCAAACCCACTAGCTTGCCGGAAGCCATTGTCGTGGAATGAAATCCAGGAAGAACGACCTTCATTATACAGCGGTTCACCTGAAACAATGGCACGGATGGCTGAACGGCCTTCCAGACACTCATCCAACAGAACGCCTGCATAAGCATCGTAATTTTCCGCAAACGTAGGTAGGTTCAGTGCTCGTTGAGGAATGGTTTCACCCTCGATGAGAATTTCTGCGGTCTGACGAATATCTGCTGAGGAACGTCCAGCCATGATCGACCAGGCGGCGGTTTCAAGACAATATTTGTCTCGAGTGACATCCCAGAAAGCCAGTTTCTGAACAGGAATTTCGAAAGAAAGATTTTCCACGGCGCCGGAAGCAAGATGAATCCGCCGGAAGCCGATCAACTGACGTTGTGGGCGTTTCACCCGTGAAGTTTGGGCGTGCCCATACAGCTGCACCACTTCATCGCTGGCACGTTCCCCTTTGTTCTCAACCTGCACTTCAATCTTCAGCACATCATCTCCAGAAGATCCCTCTGTCCGCTCCACTCGAATCGCCTTATACTCAAAGTCGGAATAGGTTAATCCATGACCAAAGGGATACAGGACTGGACCTTCATGATACATATAGGTTGTACTGTTATGAATAACGTCATAATCCATGATGTCTGGAAGCTGCGATTCATCCTCATACCATGTCATGTTCAGTCTACCAGCAGGAGCATAGTTTCCGAGCAGAACATCCGCAACCGCATTCCCCAGTTCCTGGCCTGCATGCGTAAGGTATACGATTGCCGGAGCCACGTCTTTTAACTCTTGCAGTGCGAATGGATAACTGCCAACAATGACAACGACCGTATTAGGATTCACTTGGCAGACTTCTCTTACCAGTCGGGCCTGCTCAGGCGGAAGCTGTAGACTTGGGCGATCAATTTCCTCTTTACCGTTAATATAGGGACTATTACCAACAACAACGACAGAAACATCGCTATTCTGTGCAGCTTTTTTCGCCTGTTCTATTCCGTTAGCAACAACGTCCAGCTTAAACACAGCAGGTTGCTTCTTCCCTTCTACGGCGTCCGGATTACCAGATGAAATCAGGTCTTCGTCTGTTTGTTCCGTCGCTGGGGATAGCACCAGTTGCCCCTGATGTTCATCCAACCTTAGTGGCAGTCCGTTCCACGTTCGCAGCGTACTTTTTCCATCCGGCTGTGAATCAATCTGTACCACTTCCTTGACGAACCAACCACCAATCTCCGGTGCATTCGCCTGATAGATACCCTGTTCGGTTAACGAGACAAAGCGATTGTTTTTCACACTGCGAAGCGAGTGACTTCCCCAGCCCCAGTCCTGATGAATGAATTCAGTAGCTTCTGCACTGCCTTCCGGCACGGCAACAAGCTTTCCTTCTGCCCCAAGCGTGATTACCTTGCCATCGGCTGTCTTCAGACTGATACGATCATTCCCATCTGCAAAAGATACTTCCGCACCGCCAAGCTTCTTACGCAGCCCTTCCAAAACGGTAACACGATAAGGCAGTGTGCCACTGTACCAATCGGTATAGACTACATCCGCAAGGGGACCGATTACGCTAACCTTCTGCAATCTTTCCGATTGGAGAGGAAGCAGTCCATTATTTTTAAGTAAAACGATAGATTCTGCTGCTGCTCTATAACTTAATTTGGCATGTTCAGGCGCGCACAATACAGATTCCGATATCGAAGCATACGGGTTAAGTCCCGTCTGATCCAGTTGTCCAAGCCGCATCCGCACGCCAAAAATATTTCGAATGGCCCGGTCAAGATCCTCGACCTCCAGCAAGTTTCGCTCAAGCGCCTCTTCCAAGGCAGATACGACTAAGTCAACCTCGTCCGTCAGACAGTCCACACCTGCCTTTAAAGCCCCTGCCGCCGATTCCGCATGCGTGGCATGATAACCGTGATAATTGACCGTCTGGGACAAATCTCCCCCGTCACACACGATAAATCCAGGCATGGCCCACTCACCCTTGACCACATCATTCACATATGGGCTTTCAATGGCGGGTGTACCGTTGATCGAATTGTAGGCTGTCATCATGGACAAGGCCCCACCTTCTACGAAAGGCGTCTCGAAGGCTTTTAAATAATATTCACGCAAGTTACGCGGATCGATGCTGGATGAACAATTCAACCGGTCCTTCTCATTATTATTGGCAAAAAAGTGCTTAAGCGTCGCAACCATTTTAAGATAGAAAGAGTGGTTACCCTGCATGCCCTTCACAAGAGCAGCTGACATTTCACCTGTCAGTACGGGATCTTCACCATAACCTTCTTCCGTTCTGCCCCAACGCGGATCTCGTTCCAGATCGACGGTTGGCGCCCATAAGGTCAAGCCGTGACGCTCGGGTGCACGATGGTGGTATGCTCTGGCTTCATCTCCGATGACGGAACCAATTTCGCGCATGAGCTTGGTATTCCAGGTGCTCGACAGACCGAGCGGCTGCGGAAAAACGGTAGCCTCACCTATCCAGGCAACCCCGTGAGCCGCTTCGCCACCCACATTGTAGCCGGGTATTCCCAATCGGGGTACTGCTGCTTCGCGTGTAGGAATTAATCGGATTTTCTCCTCCGTTGTCAGACGCGCAATCAAGTCATTTAATCGTTCTTCCAATGGCAATGTTGCGTCCCACATCGGATATTGAGTATACTCTTTCATACTAACCCCTCCTACTTATTCGTTAAGTTTGAGTCCCTTCCATTCTTCCAATAGATCCAGTGTACGCTCGCGATACTTCTGGCCTGCCTCCGGCTGATCAACCTGATGTTCATGCACATATGCGTTAAAGAAAGAGGAAAGTATGCGGTAGGCCAAAAGGCGTGCCTGACCCTCATCTGTCATATTCTGTGACTGGCCATAGCCTTCATGAAAACCAGCTGATGATTCTGTCGATAAAATAGCCTCAAACTGCCTGTCCGCAAACATGGAACGATCCCCATCAATGATGGCGGCTATGTTTAGCTGCCCGTTCTCCTCATGAACAAGCACGTTAGCTTCCCACAGATCGTTATGAACAAGAACCGGAACAGTCACCTGATCAAATAAATCCTTATTTGTTATGAACATATCTGCGATTGCTTCTCCCACACCTGGCATATAGCCAACTTGTGACGCTTTGAGTGCCGTCTCTCCTGCAAAAGCGTGCAGCACCTCGGACCAATGATCCGAGCCTTTAATCGTCCCATCGCCCTGCGGCCAGCCAAACGATTCACCCTCAATCTGATGCATAACAGCCGTATAAGCGCCGAGCTGATGATATAATCGTTCTTTATCCGCTTCCGAAATCGATGAATGATCCAGCTGCTTACTGGGTATGAACTCCATAAACATATAGGTTCTCGGAATGATCGATCCACTGTCATCACAGGCAATAATGTTCGGAGCAGGAATGCCTGCTTTACGGTAATATTCATAAACAACAGGTTCAGCAGACATCATTGTACATTCAAATGAAAATAACGGATCGCCAGCAGAGCCGAGCGGCATCTCTACCCGCTCTGGAGCCAAACGTAATATCACATCCGCGTATGACGCATGTTCAAGCTGAATTCGATACGTTGTATTAAAAAGTCCACCCTGCAAAAGTGCAAAACTCTTCACAATGGTAGCGGTTCCAAAAGTGTTCTCTACCAACTTATACAGCATCTCGGCAGTAATGGTTTGGTGTAAACCTGAATTCGTTGTACTCATTAGATATAATCCCCTATCTTTATCTGTCGCTTTATAAATTGAACTAAAGAATATTTACATTTCCACCTCGATGACAGAACAACCTTCCGATCATGTAAAAATTTAGTTCAATCTATAAATGATACTACCATTTCTTTTCTATAACCATATCTTCCAATGGCACGACAGTAGACAAACAGACGGAACCTTGCGGCACCGTCCTTCTGTTTATCCAATAAATTTTACAGTTGAATTGTAAGCGAGCTAGCACCTGCTGCTGCCGTAACGACAACACCATTTGTACCAGACGCTTGGGAACCGCCCTCTACGCCGGATACACTTTCGATGCCACGCAGCACGATATTCCATGGTTTGCCTGCACCTTCAGCACGAACTTCCAGAACAGAGCCGTTACGGGATACGTTAACAACCAGCTCCTGCTCAGCACTTTGGTTTACAACCACCGCTTGAGCGGAGTTGCCGTCAGCCAGTTCGAACAAGTGAAGGGACACATTATCCGCAAAGTCATAATCCGGTTTGCTATCCACAGCACCAACAGCAATCAGGCTGTTTGGCTTAACCATCATTGGCAGTGTTTTGAAGTCATGATTTTCGCTAATCCAGCGTCCACCTTCAACTTTAGCACCTGTCAGATAGTTGGTCCATGTACCTTCGGGCAGGTAATAACGAACATCACCCTCCTTGTTGAAGATTGGAGCCACCAGGATCGAATCACCAAACATGTATTGTGTATCCAGGCTGAATGTTGTTGGATCCTCTGGGAAATCCAGCAGCATAGCGCGCATCATCGGAATACCTTTTACAGTCGACTCCACCGCAGAATTGTAGAGATACGGCATCAAGCTGATTTTGAGTTTGGTAAAGTCACGAACAACGTCCACGGATTCCTCGTCGAACAGCCAAGGCACACGATACGAAGTGCTTCCGTGTAGGCGGCTGTGAGAAGATAAAAGTCCGAATTGTACCCAGCGTTTGTATACGTCAGGGGTTGCTGTACTTTCAAATCCGCTGATATCATGGCTCCAGAATCCGAAACCGGAAAGTCCAAGCGAGAGACCGCCCCGAAGTGATTCAGCCATGGATTCATAAGTAGAAGAGCAGTCTCCACCCCAGTGAACTGGGAACTGTTGACCACCTGCTGTTGCAGAGCGTGCAAACAGGGCAGCTTCGTTTTTGCCAATCTTTTCTTCGAGCAATTCAAATACAGCTTTGTTATAGAGCTGTGTATAATAGTTGTGCATTTTAACCGGATCAGAGCCATCGAAGTACACGACATCTGTCGGAATTCTTTCACCGAAGTCTGTTTTGAATGAATCAACACCTTGATCAAGCAGAACTTCCAGCTTACTCTTATACCAATTAACAGCATCCGGATTCGTGAAATCAACCAGAGCCATACCTGCTTGCCACATATCCCATTGCCATACGCTGCCATCCGCTGTTTTTACCAGATAACCGTTCTCCATTCCTTCATCGAACAAGTAGGATTTTTCTGCAATATATGGATTGATCCACGCACAGATTTTGAGTCCTTTCTCTTTCAGACGTGCAAGCATGCCTTCCGGATCTGGGAACATCGCTTCATCCCATACGAAATCAGACCATTGGTATTCCTTCATCCAGAAGCAGTCAAAATGGAATACAGACAGCGGAAGATCACGCTCAGCCATGCCATCCACGAAATGGTTAACCGTTGCTTCATCATAATCCGTTGTGAATGATGTGGTCAGCCACAGACCAAACGTCCATGCTGGTGGAAGCGCTGGTTTACCTGTTAATTTTGTATAATTATCAAGTACATCCTTTGGATTGTCACCGCCGATAATGAAGTATTCCAAAGTCTCCCCTTCTACGCTGAACTGCACTTTAGATACATTCTCAGATGCAATCTCATACGATACGCGTTCAGGATGGTTTACAAATACGCCATATCCTTTGTTGGACAAGTAGAAAGGAATGTTCTTATATGACTGCTCACTGCTTGTACCGCCGTCCTCATTCCAAGTGTCAACCACTTGACCATTCTTAACAAACGGCGTGAAGCGCTCACCGAGTCCATATACGTATTCACCAATGCCGAGATCAAGCTGCTCGCGGAAGTACGCTTCCTTACTTGGACCAGTAATATAACCAGCCGCTCTTTGACCGCTACCTGTAATCCGTTTTCCTCCATACAGGAAGCTGACGTCCCAACCGTTCGTTTTGTCGATTTGAACTTCCAGATTGCCGCTTTTCAAAACAGCACCTTGTTCATTTTTCGAGATGTCAACGTTTGCATCTTGAGTATTAAGCTCAAATACAGGCCCTTTTTTCACTCCGCCTTTATGGTGATTCAAAGTTACACGAATAACGTTAGGCATAGGTGAACTGTACGTTGCTTTAAGCAATGTACCATTCAACGTGTCGCCTTTGGTGCGAATATATTTAGTTGCCGCATATACGGTCAAAGAATCCTCTTTTTGCACAATATCACGAATGTCAGTCGGGTTTTGAATGTGGTACCCTTCACGAGTCATCCAGAATCCATCAGTAAATTTCATGTTTTCTTTCCCCCTTCGGTTATACTATAATAATATTGACATTAATAACGAATTTCTTCTCATATTTTGACCAAATATATCACGATTCTGATATTTCTTATCCGATTCTTTATAAACACCACCAATCTATGGGAACGTTTACATTAATAATGATGCAAAGGAGATTCTCATATGGAACGTGAACGATTACGGGAAGACCGGATTCACGGCAATGCCATGTATCCAGTCAGTGTATACCCGGATATTCAACAATTGAATGGGGACAGCATTCTCGATTGCCATTGGCACGATGAGATGGAGTTCACCATGGTGACTCAGGGCAGTGCTGTTTTTCAAATTGATATGAATACGGTAGAAGTCCAAGCGGGAGAAGCCATCTTTATCAATCGGGGCGAAATTCACGCCGGCTATCTGAAAGGTGATATCCCTTGTGTTTTTTCATCCATCGTATTTAACCCGGAGCTATTAGGCAGCCGTACATTCGATGCTGTACAGGAGAAATTCGTTGGCCCACTGGTGCACAAAACGGTTCTCCCCCCTTACCATATCCAAACGGATGAAGCGTGGGGCCAAGAAATCATTTTACATTTGAAACGGATTTTCGCCGATCATGCCGCCGGGACACCAACCTGCGAGATGACAACCAAAGCTTACCTCTATTTAATATTTGCACAAATGTTTGAACATATGAGACCTGCTGCACTCAAAGGGACCATTCCGTCAGGCAGTCATGATAAAGTGGAGCGTCTGAAATCAGTGTTAAGCTATATTCACAAGCGTTACCCCGAACCACTCAAGCTAAAAGAACTGGCAGATGAGGCCAATATGAGCGAAGGACATTTTTGCCGCTTTTTCAAACAGATGGTTCAGAAAAGTCCGGTCGACTATATCAACTATTATCGCATCCAGCAGGCCTGTGTTCAGCTTGAGAATACCGATCACAAAATTGTGGATATTGCCATGGACGTTGGGTTCGAGCATTTGAGCTACTTCATTACAACATTCAAGAAACACAAGAATATTACCCCGTCCCAATATCGCAAAATGTTTTATGAGAAAGTGGCGATGGAACCTGCACTGGTCTAAGCTTAAACATCTTTCAGGACCAGCATTCGGCACTCTGAACTGATGATACTTCACTGTTCTCCACTTTTATATGAGTTAACAGATGCAAAGAAGGTGCTTCAGCCCGTTCGGCCGTAGCACCTCCTTTAATTTCTGATGTATTGGAATTTCATTTTACTTTTTCAATGTCTCCCATGAGCTGTACTCATGCACCGAGAATCCGTTAAAAGACGAATGCACACTTGCCATTTTCTCTACCACCTTGAGCTGTGCTTCCATATATGCTGTACCCTCTTCATAAAAGGTAATAAAATCGCCTTCTTTGCTTTGCTTGGTCTCCACGGCGATCGATACC
This sequence comes from Paenibacillus taichungensis, assembly GCF_050994985.1. Classification (NCBI taxonomy): domain Bacteria; kingdom Bacillati; phylum Bacillota; class Bacilli; order Caryophanales; family Paenibacillaceae; genus Paenibacillus; species Paenibacillus taichungensis. Next base: position 3,720,197 of record NZ_CP194720.1, read on the forward strand.
GTTTTACCCAAAAGTGACGCTTCCTCAAGTTCATCCTTGGCCACATTATAGATGGCCGTAGCCGTATCCCGGTAAGCCATAATGGTAATCGAGTCAAACTTGCGGATCATCCAGCTGCTTACATTCATCGTGGAACCCGGAATCTTGTAACCATCCAGCCAGAAAGGCAGGTCAGCGGCTACCGGCATCTTCATCCGTGCGGCCCGATCGACGATGTATTCAACGTTCCCCTGCCACTGCGTGATCACACTGGCCTGATTGGTTTTCCACTCTGGATGTACATGAGGTTCAATGTCCAGATGGATGCCGGCAAATTTCTCATTAGGCTCTACTTGATTTTGATACGCTTCAACCCAGTCCAGAAAATCTGCAATTTGACCCCGACTCTCCGTCAGTCCCCAAGCAGGTCTTCCATCCATAACGTCAACGGCAATATTTTTCTCTCTGGCTTGACGAATGAAAGATGTATAGTACGGAAGCTTTACATCCCGATTCATTTGTAGGTAGATCGTATTGATTTTGTTCGTTGTGGCAAACTTCAGCACTAGCTGAGGGTTATTTTGAATCTGTGTGGTATCCCATACCCAGGTTGCTCTTACCGATCCCTGAACCGTTCCATGGATGGTTTCATAACTGTCGACTGAGCCAAGTGCAGTGGCTTTGCAAACATAAGTATTTCCCGTAAACAGCATGAAACAACTAATTAACAAAATGAATTGGTATCTCTTTTTGCTTTTCATATTTGTACACTCCCTTTGATGTTATGCAGCTCTATCGTGCAAATCTCGATGAAATTCTGTCGTTTTATATTCATTCATTGGATACAATTTCGATGTACGACTATTTACATTGCTTTTATATGCAACATCATCTCTTAGACTTACGACGAAAGAATCATATAACATTATTTCGGGTATTCACACTTCTGTATTTATAGTCCTAAAGTCTCATTTATGAAAAAGAATTTAATTTTATCCTAATTTCACTCTAACATGGGTCATTTTTTGCATATGTACAACAGACGACTCAAGACCTAGTAAGCGTTTTCCTGTGAAAATAAAAAAAGGCCGCCCAAAGGCGACCTATACTTCTCTCCCGGTTCAAGGAAGAATGGACACGCTATTATTCTTTAATTCGTTAATTACCTGCCGGAGCAGCCGGTGTATTCTCCACCATGTCATCAAACAAAGATACCAGCTCAATGCCTTCTGCCGAAATGCGTACCAAGCCTTTATCAGACAAGCGCAATTCCGGAATAACGACAAGCGCCAGCAGAGACAGCGTCATAAATGCGTTATTTAACGTACAACCAGCAGACCGTAACGCTTCACTTATAGCTGCAGATTGAGCTGCTACCACTTCAAAAGATTCCGTGGACATCAGGCCTGCAATGCGCAGCGGAAATTCGGTCACACCAGAGGCAGTCACGACGGCTACGCCTCCCTGCATCCCAACGACCCGGTTGCCCGCCTCGGCCATCAATGCGTCATCATTACCGATAATGAGCAGATTGTGGCTGTCATGTGCAACGGTCATCGCAATGGCCGCAGGACCTGTGAAGCCAATTCCCCCAACAAGAGCAACGGCGCGATTGCCGGTTTGTTTGTGACGCTCCAGCACTGCAATTTTGCAGATTTCACCTGATGTTGAAACGACGACATTGCCATGTTCCACCGTGACATTAACATGCTTCTCTTTGGTATCCACATGATTCTCCGTCACATGAATCACTTTTGCTCCAATCGTCCCTTCGGTAATCGGCGCTGACAGTTCCATGTCCTTCGGCTGGATGTTGGCTTGCAGTTTCACGGTGTTCAACGCCTCTTCCGGGTATGTGAAGCTGTCCCAGACTGCTGTCATTTTGCCGTTCTCTGCCACGACATGCCCTGCGGCAATCGTCATGCCTACATGGACATCAGCCAAGCGTCCATCCAGCAAAATAATGTCGGCGATATTCCCTGGAATAACCGCACCAATGTCGCGTGCTACGCCGAAACGTTCAGCCGTATTAATCGTCGCCATCTGGAAAGCGGTAACCGGCTTCACCCCTTGAGAAATGGCCAAACGCACAACAAAGTCCATATGACCTTCTTTGAGCAGTGATTCAGAGCTCCGGTCATCCGTCACCAGCATCATGCGACGTGTATCCAGGCCAAGTTCTGTGCAGGCTTTGATCGTTTCCGCCACGTCATGCCATGCAGAGCCCTGACGCATTTTGGCATACATGCCAAGCCGCAGACGTTCCACCACATCTTCCTTCGTAACACATTCATGATCCCCCGTAACGCCGCTTGCAGCGTAGGCTGGCAGCCGCCAGTCATCCGCTGCCCAGGTAAAGTGACCATCTGCCACCTTCCCTGCTCGGAGCGTCGCCTGGATCTCACCGATCATCGTCTCGTCCCCGTACACGACCCCAGGGAAGTTCATTACTTCACCTAGACCAATCATATCCGGACCCCAGGAGAGGGCTTCGGCCACTTCTTCCGGTCCAATATAAGCGCCTGTTGTCTCTAGTCCAGGATGTGTGGAAGGAACACAGGAAGCCACCTGCATATAAGCAGCCATTGGTGTCGTCCGAGCTTCATCCAGCATCAATCGCAAACCTTTGAGTCCAAGCACATTCGAGATTTCATGCGGGTCAAAGAATCCTCCCGTTGTACCGGAAGGCAGAACGGCTCTTGCAAACTCGGTTACTTTCATTTGTGTACTTTCTATGTGACAGTGCCCATCCAGCAATCCGGGAGCAATATATTTGCCTTCTGCCTCAATAATACGTGTATGCTCTCCGATCGTATGGCTTACATCTTTGCCAACATATGCAATCCGGGCTCCCTGTACCGCTACAGACATGCCCGGTATAATTTCACCCGAAACCACATTAACCAGTGTTCCGCCCCGAATGACCAAGGTCGCAGGTAAGTCTCCCCGTGCTGTTGCCACCAGATCCGGTACGCAATCCGCCATTAATGGGCGTTCAAAAGATGGTGTATTCATGCTGCTGCCTCCTTCATTAAATAAACGATCCAAAAAAATAGATTGTTACGATTATATGAGTCTCGCCGTCATGTGTAAAGAAAATTAACACCTATTGTGCATGCACACAAAGGATGGATCATTTTTTATCCATAAAACCTAATCCTTCTGATCTCATGTCAGAAGAGATGCAATTATCTATGTCCAGTGATCTACTTTGTACCACTCACAGCAAAGCCCAACCTCATGGAGCTTCTTATTCCCCACATCGTATTCCAAAATACACAGAAAGACTCCCGTCCCTTCGAACGGAAGCCTTCTTCATGAACATGAAAGACAAAATCAATCGGTTTGAACCGCAGACACCTTACCCATATCATACAATTCCTCGGACTGGGACGTAATGAATGGGCTCGGTTTACCCATGCAATAGACATGCAGCAAATGCATGGCACGGGTACATGCCGTATAGAACAGCTTGCGTTCATGTTCCTGCGCATATTGCGATGCAGATCCGTCATAGATCAAAACGGCATCAAACTCCACACCTTTGGCCAGATATGCTGGGATGACATGCACACCCCGTTCAAAGGCTAACGTTGTTTTCTTAATCAGCTTCGGTGCCGTAGGCAGTACTTTGCTTAACGCTTCATAGATGTCCTTGCTCTCTTCCGCGGTTTTACATATGACCGCAACCGATTCATACCCTTCCTGAATCAGATGTTTGAGATCGGCTGTAATAACATCCAGATGCTTCTGTTCATTGGAGGAAACGATCACTTTCGGTTTCTCCCCACCCCGATTAAATGGAACAATCTCTTCTCCACCCGGAACCATGCCGCGTGTAAACTCCACGATCTCCTGTGTTGAACGATAACTTCTCGTCAGCTCGATCACTTCCGTATTTTCCGGTCCATACAGGTTGGTCAGCGGCCCCGTCCCACTTAATACCGAAGAGTGGGCATAGATAGCTTGATTAAAATCTCCAAGTGCGGTGATTTTGGATCTCGGGAACAATCTCTTCATAAAGGCCAGTTGAAAGGCAGAGTAATCCTGTGCCTCGTCAATGATCACATGGCGGATATTGGAGTTAATATGGAAACCGAGCAGTAACTCACGCAAATACAAATATGGTGTGATATCCTCATAGGCCAGCTCCTGTACTTTTAATCTGCGAAGTGTCATCTCACCAATCTCTTCCCAGTGTGAAGGCAGTGCTTCCTCTCCCAACAGGCGAACCATCTGAGCCCGGTCGTTGAATAAGTTGGCGTACAGTTGACGGACATCGACAAAACGTAACGATTTGATCCATTTGCGCAAAGGCTTGAGCCGATCACTGACCACCATCCGGGCAAGGATCTCCCTTTCCTGCTGGAAATCATCGAACGTGTCTGCCTTCCCTTTTTGCTTTCGCTTGAGACGCTGATAGGCCCGCTGCAAATCTTCCGGCTCCATCAGATCCATTTGTTGATCTACCCAAGGGGCTTCCAATTCACCTTTGCCAAAGGCCGATAACTCTTTCAGCATCCAGTCCCGCAGGATTTCCAATCGATTCACCAGTTTGACGGATGGCTCGAAGCTATAGAATTTCTCCGCCATGGCCTCAGCTGTAACCACAGCCCGTCCCTGGAAACGAACTGGCTTGAATTTCATACCTTCAGACATCATGCTGTCCTTATAACGCGTTATCACCTTCAGGAAGGATTCGGATGACTTGAATCGAATGCCAGACATACGCGCTTCATACTCAGGATCTTCTGTTCCGGTCAGTACGTATTCAAGCTGAATGAATGGGTCTTCCAGCTGATATTCTCGGCCCAGACGGCGTTCCAGATATTCCTGGAAGGTCGTTTGCAGCATATTTTCCTCCCCAAGCTCAGGCAGTACGGTGGAAACATAACTGTTGAACATTGGGTTTGGCGAAAAAAGGACCATCTGATCCGCTTGCAGATGCTCGCGGTATTTATAGAGAAGGTACGCCACACGCTGAAGTGCAGCAGATGTTTTACCACTGCCAGCAGCTCCCTGCACGATCAGCATGCGAGTCCGGTCATTACGGATAATTCGGTTCTGCTCCTTCTGGATGGTCGCCACAATACTTTTCATCTGTGCATCTGAGGTTCGACTGAGAACGGCCTGTAACAGTTCGTCCCCAATGGTAACTCCGGTGTCGAACATAAAGCGGATACGTCCATCCCGAATGACAAACTGCCGCTTCATCTCAATATCGCCACTTATCTCACCGCTAGGTGTATGATACGTGACCGGACCTGGCGCACCATCGTAATACAGGTTCGATATGGGTGCACGCCAGTCATAGACAAGGAAGGATTCCTCCTTCTCATCCAACAATGATGCGATCCCCAGATAGATTCGCTCTGCATTTGGATAGCCATTTTCCTTAAAATCAATGCGTCCAAAATACGGTGAATGATGCAGCCGTTTCATTTTGTCCAGCGCTGCTGCCGTATTCAGATGACTGCGCTCCCGATCCGATAGAACCTGTGATTGCTGCCTCATACTGGTGGAGGTCTCACCCACGTCATCCGCTTCGCTGAAGTTCATGGTGACTTCGTCCCAGAAGTCTTTTCTCATCCCCACAACTTCGTCCCTGAAGGAACCTACCTCTTTTTCTAGGATGTCGATTTTCCGATCAATCTGTTCCGTTACAACGTTGACCCGCTGTTGCTCCTCGCTCCATTGCTGGTCTGTACTCATATGTTAATACGCCTCTCTTTCCCCGGATTGTGTCCTCAAAAGCCCATTTGACAAGCCCGAAAAGGCTATGGTATAATTAATTAGAAAGTAAACATTTTTATTTTATGTTAATTAGTTCTAATTTTCTGAAAACCATTTTTTATTGTACCAGTGACAACGTCCCGATGCAAGCGGAGGCGTTTTTTGTTGTTTTCATTCTATTATTACCCTCGAATAGGGTGAATATAGAACGTTTACCATTCTATTGTCGTAATTCTTCAATGGTCTCTCTCCAACGTGTAATTGCCCCAGACTCATCTTTTAATTGAAATGTGATCCCTGAAGTAATCTCCGCATAGGGTGCATGATCTACTCGAATGTTTAACACCTGAGCCTCAAAACGATCTCTCGGATGCACAGCTTCCATGAGTTGTGGCAGTGAAGTCACATCCAGACGAATAGATAACAAGCTTTGCTGATGGACAGCAATCAAGGTAGCCTTACCTGTTCGACTCATATTCATACTTGTCTGTGTTCCCGGCCATAAAGCCAGTCTCAGCAAGTTGGGCGCAATAGCAATGACTTCCCCCATACTAATCATCGCCTGATGCGGCCAGCCATCTTCGGACACAGTGAGCAATTGCATCGCTTCGTGTTGCTTCTGCTCCAGATCCTGTCCATTGAACCACTCCATCCATTCAGTGCTAAGCTGTGTTACATTCATACGTATCTACCTCGGTTCGATTGAGTTGGTTGCGCAAGGTTTGCGCTATGTATACAAAACAACCCGGACACGCTGTCCGGGCTGGTTGTGGTTCCATTGTATATGACAAACCACATCACCGCAAACCGTATTACCATGTTTACGGCCATTTAAGCCAATTCAGAATTTTATCCTGTGACTCCTTGTCTTCACTGGCACTATGCACATGTTCGGCAAGCCGGTTTAATCGTTCCAGCTGATAGCCATAATCGTAGATTGCAGCTGCAACGATGGACAGTCTCAGCATCCCTTCCTGATCGATATCAAACTGGGAAATGGCCTGCTCCATAAAACGATCATTATCCAAAATGAACTGTGCCGCTTCTTCTCCGTTCGGTTTCAGCTTATCCTCGAATTTGAGCAGCGCATGTTCATGGAATTTGATTACAAGCTCCAGATGTGTATCAAAGAACTGATCCATTTCGGGCGTGCGCTGTGCCTGAAAATAATGGCGTTCTACCGAATCCAGCACATCGAATCCTTTTTGCAGGCTCAGTAGCATCTGTTTGTATACGACCATCTGCCGGGTCTCACTGAATTTGGAACGTTTCATCTTCTTCTGTTCTTCTTCAAACAAATTATATTTATCTGACAAAGATTTAATCGAACCGCCTAGATTGTTTTTCTCATCCCGGAACACTACTTCCTTAATCTCATCCGAGATCGATGTACGCAGTAGCAGTGACATGCCACTGAACACACTCTGAATCTGCTTCACGAACTGAATCTTCGGCTTGGGTGGAAATACCGTAATGTTAATAAGAAACGCAGATACAATGCCGACAAGTGTCAGCAGGAAACGGTTCAATGCAAAATGCCAGTCACCGGACGCTTCCATAATCGATACAACGGTTACCAGCGTCAGACCAACCGTTTCGCCCATATTCAATTTAAGACAAATCATAATAACCAGCACAATAATTAACCCGACGGCAATCGGCTCATTGGACAGCACCATGCCTCCCAGCAAGGCCACAATTGCCCCAAGTGTGGTGGTTTGCAGCTGATCGAGGAAATACTTCCAGGAACGATAAATGGATGGCTGCATCGCAAAGATGGCCGCAATCGCGGCGGGAACGGGAGATTGCGGGTTCAGGAACATGCTGCTAAGGTACAGGGCCAGCGTGACCGCAATCCCTGTCTTAAGTACACGTGCACCAAATGACATGGTGACCCCTCCTCTTTTTCGAAACTGATTTCATTCGTTGGATGATCATTATCATTATTACCCCATATTTCTTTTTTTGCCCGAATCAATTCAGGAGAACGATTTATTGTATCATGGAAGCCTTTGGGTTACCATGCCTTGTATCCTGTTGATGAGTTAAATTCAATTTCCTACTACTTCTATGTACACAAAACAATACCCCACACTCCACTTTCGGAAGTAGGGGGTATTGTATGTTTAACTCAAACGGAGAAAGTTATGAAAACCTTCCTTCCCATTCACGCTTGAACTGCTCCACAAACTGCATCATAAAGTCATGACGCTGCTCCGCCAGTTCCTTGCCGTAGGACGTGTTCATCAGATCTTTTAGCTTAAACAGCTTTTCGTAAAAGTGATTGATCGTTGTACTGCGTCCATTCCGGTATTCTTCCCGCGTCATCTGCTCTCGTGGCGGAAGGGCAGGATCATACATCTCACGACCTCTCGCACCGGCAAAAGCAAAAGTACGAGCAATTCCAATGGCGCCCAACGCATCCAGGCGATCCGCATCCTGCACGACCTGAGCTTCCAGGGATGAAACAGCAGGGCGCTGTCCTCCTGCATAGGAAATAGAACTAATAATGTGTATCACAGCTTCCCGTGTACCCGCTTCAAGCGGCTGGGTATCCAGCCATGCATTCAGCTTCGCCATCCCGGCTTCGAGACTTTCGTTCAACTTCTCATCCGGCACATCATGAAGCAATGCAGCGAGTTCACAGATAAAGGGATCGGCACCCATACGGTGTGCGAGCTCGACCGCAAGTGCGGTCACCCGCTCGATATGAGGCCAGTCATGACCATCTGTATGTGCGGCCGCATCTCCCTGTACAAAAGCACGAGCCGCCCGAAGAATAGCCTCTCCTGTTAACGTTCCATCAACCTGATCCCCATACCCTGATTGTTGCGTGCCTAGGTTCAGATGTTGAGGGGATTTCTCTTGCATCTTACACGTCCCCGCCTTCGCGAGTTTGTTCACGTGGTATACGTCTTGCCACACCGGTCTTGACCGCTGCTTCAATCACGCGATTGCGCATCGATTTGACAATTTTATCGTTAAACACACTCGGAATAATATAATAACGGGTGCGCTCTTCATCCGAAATGGCTGAAGCAATCGCCTGAGCTGCTGCGAGCTTCATCTCCTCATTAATCTCACTGGCACGGCAATCCAGAACGGCTCTGAACATCCCCGGGAAACACAATACATTATTGATCTGATTCGGATAATCCGAGCGGCCTGTCGCCATGACAGCCACGATGTCTTCTACCACAGATGGCATAATCTCCGGTACCGGATTCGCCATGGCGAAGACAATCGGGTCAGCGGCCATAGTTTGCACATCTTCCCGGGTTAACAGATTACCGCGTGACAAGCCGATGAAGACGTCTGCTCCGCGAATCACGTCACGAAGTGAACCTGTCTCCAGTTCCGGGTTGGTACGCGCTGCATAGTCGCTCCATACTTCATTTTCATAGGTAGTCGTCCGTACCAATGCACCTTCACGATCGACCCCGACAACCCGACTCGCACCAGCGGACAGCAGAATATTACTGCATGCCACACCTGCTGCACCGATACCACAGACAACTATTTTCACATCCGTGATGGACTTGCCAACCAGCTTGAGCGCATTAATCAGACCTGCATACAATACAACTGCTGTACCATGCTGATCGTCATGAAATACTGGAATGTCCAGTTCCTCATTCAGGCGACGCTCAATTTCGAAGCAACGTGGTGAAGAAATATCCTCCAGATTAATCCCGCCAAATGCCGGTGAGATCGCTTTCACAGTTCGAATAATTTCCTCGGTATCCTGTGTATCCAGGCAGATTGGAAAAGCATCCACTCCTGCAAACTGTTTGAACAACATCGCTTTACCTTCCATGACCGGCATCGCGGCACGTGGTCCAATATTGCCAAGTCCGAGCACTGCACTGCCATCCGATACTACGGCAACCGTATTCCGCTTGATTGTCAGCGAAAATGCCTTTCCAGGCTCTTCTGATATAGCCGAACATACCCGGGCCACATCCGGTGTATATACGCGTGACAGATCTTCCCGGTTATGAATCGGGACCTTCGGAGTAACCTCGATCTTGCCGCCCAAGTGCAGCAGGAACGTCCGGTCCGATACGTTTATGATGGATGCCCCTTTTAGCTGACGCACCCCTTCTATAATTTTGTTGTTATCTTGTGCATCCGTTACAGCGACAGTTAAGTCGCGCACACTAACATCCTGATTGGTCGAAATTACGTCGATGGCGATGATGTCCCCGCCGGCTTCCGAGATGGCCGAAGCCACTTCGCCAAACTTGATGTCTTTTGTTGTCATTTCCAGCCGAATAATAAAGCTGTTACCGTCTAAATTCCTTTGATTCATTCCAATTCCTCCCAGACTGAAAGTCATGAGTTGCAATGTTACCTGTTTGTCTTCGCTGCGCGGACACGTTTATCCTTTATCTTGCCCAGAAAAAGTACTCAACGTGATCTAAATACGACAAAAAGGACCACCCTCTCCGTCTGATCGAGACGTTAAGGGTGACCCTTCTGCGTGCTATATATAAGTTGAACTAAGAATATTTACACTTGCCACTCTGATGACAGAACAACCTTCCACTCGTTTTATCCCCAGATTTTCCAGTCAATTGAGTAATATTATATTATTTACGCTCAGCCGCTCTGCGCAGTACCCGGATGTCATATGGCTGCAAATCCAGGCTGCCCTCCACAGCATCATCACTCAGCAGATCACGATAGGACTGGTTATCCAGTTGTACTTGCTTCGGCTCCGGTGTGTAGTTCTGCACAAATACATAATCTGCTGTTCCATCAGTACGAATGTGTGCTGTAACTCCAGCAGGAAGCTGAGTTTCAAGAGCACGCTCAATACCCAGATCAGCGATTAAACTGCCATAGAAATCATCGTAAAATGGAGCTTTGAAACGTGTAGCCATATAATAAGCTTTACCTGAACCAAGACGATTAACGGTCAAAGCAGGCCGTCCAGCATAGAAGTCGGAGCGATATGTCGCTAGCGCTTCTGCACCTTCCAGATGAATCAGGTCGCATAATTCGAAAGCATCATACTCGGCATTCAGTTGAAGCTCGTTGTCCTTCACAGGCACAACCCCATTCAGATCACGGTCATGCAAGCCGTCAATCTCTTCTGACCAAATTCCCAGCGTCTTGCGAAGCGGTCCAGGGAATCCTCCCAGGAAGCATAGATCATTCTCATTTACGATACCTGACCAATACGTGGCTACAAATGTACCGCCATTTTCTACGAATCGCTCAATGCGTTCGCCGACTCCTTCACGTACCAGATAGAGCATAGGTGCGATGAGCAGTTTGTACTTGGAGAGATCAGCATCCATGTCGATGACGTCCACAGGCACACCTTTTTTCCAAAAGGCATCATAATGCCATTCTACCGTCTGCTCGTACTTCACTCCGATGTTACGTGGTCCTTGGGAATCCTTTACTGCCCAGCGGTTTTCCCAGTCGAAGATGATGGCAACTTCAGCCGGAACGGACGTTCCAACCACCGCCTGCATTCCTTCCAGCGCCGTTCCTACGTCAGTAACATCCTGGAACACACGGGTCTGTTCATGTCCAACATGGTCCACAACTGCTCCATGAAGCTTTTCACTGGACCCCCGACTCTTTCTCCACTGGAAGTACTGTACACTGTCCGAGCCGTGTGCTACAGCTTGCAGAGATGCCAGCAAATGCATGCCCGGACGTTTCAATTTGCTGGTCTCTTGCCAGTTGGTTGAGCTTGGTGTACTTTCCATCAATAGAAACGGCTGCCCGCCCTTGATGGAACGTACGATATCATGCATCATCGCCACTCTGGATGCCAGCGTATCTTCTTCATCCGCATCATGCCATGTCGGGTAACTGTCCCATGACAGGAAATCCAGAATGTCAGCGAACTTCCAGTAGTTCAATCCTTCATAAAATTCCATCAGGTTGGTCGTTACCGGCAGATCGGGATTTTTGGCCTTCAGCGGTTTCGTTTCGTGCACGATAAAATCAGCAGTCTGATCGGTGACAAACCTGCGCCAGTCCAGATTCATCGCATGGACCTGTGTCTCTCCGTGCGGGGCAGGAGACTCCACTTGCTTCCAGTCTGTCACGGTATGGCTCCAGAATGTCGTCCACCAGGAGTGATTCAACTCATCCAGTGTGCCGTATTTGTTTTTCACCCAGCCGCGAAAAGCATCCTGGCAATAATCACAGTGGCAGTCCCCGCCGAATTCATTGGAAATGTGCCAGCCAATGACTGCGGGATGATCCGAGTAACGTTCTGCAAGCTTGGTATTGATTGCCGTAACCTTCTCCCGGTATACCGGAGACGTATAACAATGGTTGTGACGGAAGCCATGCAGGTTGCGAACCCGATTGGCCCCAACACGCAACACTTCAGGATACTTGGCCGACATCCAGGCAGGTCTTGCACCGCTTGGGGTAGCCAGAAATGCATAGATTCCATTCGCTGCAAACGTGTCCAAAATATGATCCAGCCAGTTAAACGTGTATACACCTTCTTCTGGTTCAAGGGATACCCATGAGAAGATGCCAACGGACATCACGTTACATTTGGCAAGCTTCATCAGGCGGATATCCTCGTCGAGAATTTCAGGATAGCGGAGCCATTGCTCCGGGTTATAGTCTGCACCATGTAACATATGAGGTGCTTTGGAACTTACAGGTGGATATTTGTATGTCATGCTGACAACTCCTTATTCATTTCATTTTAATTAATCTATTTGATCAATGCAGCACTCGGCTGCTCATCCAATGTAGTGTCATTTTCCTCTCCAGCCTTCAGCGCTGAAAACGATTGCAATTTCTGACCCTTGAAGTCAAACATCGTCAGGTTGCCCCAGTTATTCGGATGTCCAACAGACCACTCTTCCTTGCTAGGAATCCAGGCAGGCTCCCAGTAATAGAATCCCGCTCCGAGACCGCCGGGAACCTCACGAATAATCTGCAGCAGATCCTTCAGATAACGTGTCTGTCCTTCCACACTCGCCGGATATCCTGGCAGCAACAGGTCTTCCTGATTCAGAATCCACTCGTGGCCTTCAGGCTGCTCCAATGTCCAAGGATAAGCGGTTTCAACCACATTGATTGGTTTGCCGTAGCGTTGAGCCAGGTCATGCAGATTATCCCGCAGTGCATCCAGTGTTCCGTGCCACCAAGGGTAATAGGAGAGCCCAATGATATCGAACTCCACACCTAGCGCCTCAAACCGATCATAGAACTTGCGACTCTCTGCATTGTCACCACCGCGGTCTATATGAATCATGATCTTGATATCAGGATCGATGGATTTAACCGCAGCTATCCCATATTTCACAAGTCCGGCAAAACGTTCCCATTGTTCATCCGTATCATGCTCTTCTCCGCTCACACGTCCCTCATCCCATAACATGCCCGGTGTTATTTCGTTGCCCACCTGCACCATGTCCGGTAACGCATCATGCTCCTTGAGTGTTCTCAGTACATCTGCCGTATAGGTACATACCTCACGCTGCAGTTCTTCATAGGAGAGCTTCTCCCACGCCTTTGGCTTCCATTGATTGGCTGGATCAGCCCAACGATCGGAATAATGAAAATCCAGTAAAAATTGCAAGCCTTGTTCCTTAATCCGTTTGGCTACCGCTACCGTCCGCTCCAGATTACAGAAACCGCCTACAGGATCATTCCAGATTCGCAATCGGATTGCATTGGCATCACCCAGCTTGAGAAGGGTTAACAGGTCCGCCTGCTGCCCTTGCTCATCACGATAGCTCCCACCATGCTGCTCAATTTCATCCATAAATGACACATCCATTCCGAGAATGAATGCCTCTTCCTTTAAATTGCTCACTTCATCAACCTCCGTTTAATTTAGATGCAGGCTCAGCCTTTAACCGAACCCAAGGTCATACCTTTGACAAAGAAGCGCTGCAGGAATGGATATACAATGAGGATTGGCGCACTTCCGATAAAAATCTGTGCCGCTCTTACTGTGGTTTGAGAAATGGTTTCCATCTCTTTCGGGTTCATGGCCATCGTACTCATATCACGTTTGATAATTACGGTCTGCATGAAAGTAGCCAGCGGATAATCCTTGGCATTGTTCATGTAGAGTAATCCGTCAAACCATGAGTTCCAGTGAAACACCATGCTGAACAGTGCAATCGTTGCGATAGATGGCATGGAAATCGGCAGGAAGATACTGAACAACGTTCTGAAGTGATTGGCACCATCCATCAGCGCCGCTTCCTCAAGCTCTTTCGGAATGCCCCGGAAGAAGTTTAGCATCAGAATGACGAGGAAGGTGTTGACAGCTCCTGGAAGCACCAGCACCCAGAAGGAATCCATCAGGCCGATCTTCTGGATGACCATGTAGAAAGGAACGAGTCCCCCATTAAAGATCATACTAAAAACAAAAATCCATGAATATACGGTTCTGCCTTTAAATTCACTATTTTCTTTCGACAACGGGTACGCCGCCAAAAAGGTAATCAGCAACGTAATTCCTGTACCAATGACTGTCCGCAACAAGGAAATCCAGAGAGAGTTTAGGAAAATCGGATTATTCATCGTTTTTTTGTATGCTTCAAGTGAGAACCCTACCGGCCAGAGATTGACGAGATTGGCATCTGCGGCAGCCTTGTTACTGAAGGATACAGCCAGAACGTGAATCATCGGTACAATACACATAATGGCAACCAAAATGAGAAAACAAATATTGATGACATTGAACACGCGGTAAGGCGTTGATTTATGATACATCGTGGTCCCTTCTTTCTCTGTTCATTCGATTAGAATATGCGATATCCGGCGTATTTTTTGGCTAGGCTGTATGATACAAGGATCAAGACCATGCTGATGACCGATTTAAATAATCCAATTGCGGTCGCGAAGCCCATCTCTCCATTTTCCAGCGCCGAGCGATAAACGAATGTATCAATAATGTCACCCGTTTGATATACAAGCGGGTTGTACAGATTGAAAATCTGATCGAACCCGGCGTTAAGCACGTTACCCAATGCCAGTGTTCCAACCACCATTAGCATCGGTACAAGAGACGGGATGGTGATATGCAGCGTCTGCTTCCAACGACCCGCTCCGTCAATCTCTGCTGCTTCATACAGCGCCGGGTTAATGCCGGCAAGGGCAGCCAAGAAGACAATCATGTTATAGCCGAATTCCTTCCACACATCCGTTAGAATAATTGTTGGTCGGAACCAGCTGTTATCTCCAAGGAAGAAGTATGGCCCAAGTCCGAATGTTCCGAGTACCCGGTTCACCAGTCCACCGGTGGATAACAGATCAATCAAAATTCCGCCCAGGATAACCCAAGACAAGAAGTGAGGCAGATACACCAAGGTTTGGATCGTTCGCTGGATCGCCATCTTGCGAACTTCATTCAACAAAATTGCGAACACAAACGGGACAAACAAGTTAAAGATGAGTTTGAGCACAGCAATGATCAGTGTGTTCCAAATGACTTGTAGACTGTCCTCGCGTTCAAACAAATATCTAAAATTATCTAGCCCGACCCACTCCGAGCCGCTGATGCCGAGCCATGGTTTGTAGTTCTGAAATGCCATAACGATTCCGCCCATAGGCACATAACTGAATATAATCAGAAAGATGATGGCTGGCAGCAGCATTACGTGAAATGGCCAAGTTCGTTTTAAAGTTCTCATGATTGCTCCCCCTGTAATTCTTCCTACTCAAGTGCTCCCTGAGTGGCTTATACTGCGATTATATCAACCGTTTGCATAGGTCAAACAGCACATAAAAGCAATATAAATGGCACAAAAGCAACCAGTTTGGACTCGCTGTCTTTTCAATCATTCATCCACTGCTGACCCACACCTTTCCGAAGCAAATCAGGCTCTCATAACGACAAAAAAAGCGTGCAGACCTGGTTGGTCTGCACGCCCTTAGATCCTTATTTTTTCACACTGTCATACCATTCGTTGACCTCTTGTGTGATTTGGTCACCGCCACCCGATTTCCACGTTTGTACAAATGTATCGAACGCATCTACCGGATTTTTGCCATAAATAATTTCGTTGAATGCTTGATTCTCAATTTTGTTCAGGTAGTCGAGCTTGGATTTCATTGTCGCTGTTGTAGGACCTGTGAACATGTTTTTGAACGAGATTTCTTCCTGACTGAGCAAAACTTTTGCAGCAGCAGGGGTTTCTGGCCCATAGTTAACGGCTACGTCTTTCTCCAACTTAGTTTCCGGCTCTTTGCCATCTGCCAGATTCAGCAGGGCTTTCATCTGAGCATCCGGAATACGGGCGCCGTCACGAACGAGCAAATAACGTACAACGTTCACATAACCGCCTTCAATTTGGTCAATCGGCATTTGTTTTCCATTGGCATCCAATTGATAGTCATACTTTGCAAATAGACCGTTATCATATTGGCTACCTGGTGCCGGGTCTGCATAATTGTCGAATAGGTAGTTCTCATACGTGAAGAATGCTTCAGGGTGCTCCATGTCTTTCTTGATCAGAATGACGCCGTTAACAAACTGTGTACCATGACGCATAGCTTTGCCTTCTGGACCGGTCGGGATTTCAATCGGTTTCCAAACGGCACTTGGCACATTTTTCACTGTATCCAGAAGCGGCCATCCACTCATCCAGTATGGACCTGGGATAATACCCGCTGTACCTGCCACTGCTGGCTCTGCTGTTTTGTTTTCATCCCATAATGCTGCTTCCTGCGGGATGTAACCTTTTTTGAGCCATTCGCTCAATTTGGTCAGACCTTGCTTCATGCCAGGATTGATGGAACCATACTCCAGCTTGCCATCTTCAGCTACATTCCACTGGAATGGCAGTGTTCCGTATGCACCGAAAATCCAGGATGGATCACCCATCCATGTGTTCATAGATGTTTTGAAACCGATGCTGAGTGGAATGACCTTGTCTGGTGCTAAGCCATCCGGATTTTGATTTTTGAACGCATCCATGACTTTTTCCAGTTCATCAATCGTTTTTGGCGCCTCCAGATTCAGCTTGTCCAACCAGTCTTGGCGAATCCACAGTAGGTAATCATTGTTGTACGCATAGTCCAGCACGGGAATACCCATTCTTTTACCGTCACGGCTATACTGGTTCCATACATTGGGATCCTGCTCCATCGCTTTTTTCCAGGTGTCGGAAGCGTATTTGTCGAACAGCGGACCCGCTTCCTGATACATGCCAGAATCAATCAGATCCTGTGCAAGCAGGTTGTCCCCTACCACTACCACTTCAGGCATCTCCTGCCCGGATGACATCGCAAGACGAAGTTTTGTGGCGAATGCGTTGTTCGTATCCGTCACAGACCACAAGGATTTGATGTCGATTCCGAATTGATCTTTGGCCCACTTGGTTGCCACGTTATTTTCCATCGATTCGCCATTTTTGAATTTTAGCTCAGGGTCAATTCCCCATGCCGTTGTAATAGTAACTGCAGGATCATATTTTTCTTTGTATTCGTTTTCAACAGCTGGCGCACTTGATGCCTCGCTATCTCCTCCGCTATTTCCTCCTGTACAGCCTGCAAGGACGCCGGTCAGACACACCGCCGTTGCGAGAAGCGACAGTAATCTCTTTTTCGTGGATTTCGCTCTCAATGTTGTTCCCCCTTCAATCATTTTGGTTACCCTTTCATTATAGGCCTGCCGGGTCTTTCAGCCTATGTCACGAAAACAAGATTTCTGCACCTTTGGCAACCTATATATTGGAATGATGTTGAAATTATGCCTGATCCCGATATTCATTCGGTGTCATCCCGTAATGCTTTTTGAACATTTTGCTGAAATATTGCGGATTTTGGTACCCCAGTTCACTCGTAATCTCGTATATCTTTTTGTTGGTGTTTTTCAGCAAATACAATGCACGCTCCATCCGCATGCGAATCATATAATCGCCCAACCCCTCACCGGTCTCTGCTTTGTAGATCTTGGACAAGTAGACCGGATGCAAATACACCTTGTCTGCGATCATCTTCACGGACAGATCCTGTCCTGCGTCTCTCGTTACCATCTCCTGAACCTGCTTGATGACGTGTCTGCGGCTCTGTACGCCTTCCTGGTCCGACAGCTCCTCCTGCAACTTGGCAAGCATCTCAGTCGCCCAGCGGCGAAGTTTGTCAGGTGATTGAATCAACTGATGCGCGAGCAACAGGTCAAATCCCGCATGATCAATCTCATGTACGAGATGCCCCTGCTTATGCGCGATATACATAAAGGCATTCGTTACAGATAAATACATCTCATATACATGCTCTCTTGAGAGACATACACGTTCTGCTGCATCAAATACGGCATTCAGTTTACGTGCCGCTGCCTCCCACTGTTTAGTTTCAAGCAACTGAGGCAGTACGGGTGGCTTATAGAGCTCTTCAAGCGCTTGAGCCGCATCGTTTTCCGGCCGTTTCGACAGCTCTTTATCCATGTAAATAATCGTATTTTCCTCTGGGCCCGATAGAACGAGTGATCCCAAACCTTTACGATAAGCGGTCGTCAGATCGGCAAATTGAAACGGTGCTGTGACCACCATGGATAGATCGCCTTGCAGATATCGAATAACATGCTCACGGAACGTCCCAACTGGTTGCTTCAATTCTTCCACATTGGTCTGAGCAGGCTCCGTCCAACCCTGATTCTGTATAATCATGACTAGACTCTCATGAGGACCTCGTCCAAACCACACGTTGAAATGGGGACCAAACACCTCTTCTGCAATATTACCAACCGCAAACTCCATCAAATCCAGTGATTGCTGATCCATTGCAGAGAACCGGCCTGTAAGGCGAATTAGCATCATAACTGCCGGTTGATCCGGCTGAAGCAGAATCTCATACTTTTCAAGCTGTTCACCCAGTGCTCGTGCTGTAATCTCGCGGCCCAATAACAAATCATGCATCAGATTCTCCCGCAAAATTTTATAATCTGACTTCCGGCTGTATAACAACCGATGGTATTTATCAAATTCATCCCAATCATCCCGAAGGGACGTGATGGCAGCAGAGACCGAAGCCATGAATTCCTCATCGTTCACCGGCTTGAGAATATAATCGGCAGCCTGCAGTTGAATAGCTTTTTTGGCATATTGAAAATCACTGTGTCCGGTCAGCAGAATACAGCGGATATGCGCCCACCGACTGCTTACCTCCTCAACCAGCTCCAGCCCGGACATGCCCGGCATTCGAATATCGGTCACCACGAGGTCCACTGCATTCTCTTCCAATATCCGCAGCGCTTCCTTGCCAGATGCCGCACGCAAAACCGTCGTAACACCGAGCTCTCCCCAGGGAATGGTCAATTCCAGACTTTCCGTTACATACGTTTCATCATCCACCAATAAGATATCAATCAAGACAGTCACTCCCTATCCGCTTCGTTATACAATGAGATCTATCGTTCTTATGCTGTAGTCATATAAACACACTAGTTCTATCCTGCTATTCAAGAAGATGTTCTTCGTCAGCGGGCCAGGACAAGGTAACACGCAGCCCACCAAGAGGTGATTCCATAATGCTAATTCCCGCCTGCTCCCCATATCTGAGCTGAAGACGCTGGTTGACGTTCCATAACCCACAACCCATTTCTTGATCCATACCTCCTGTGAGTTTGTGGAGCAGCATCTGCCGAGCCAGTTCATCCATACCTTGTCCGTCGTCATCGACGGTAAGAATCATCATGCCATTTCTTTGTTCTCCCGACACCCGAATTTCCCCAGCTTCGGCATCGATTTCAATCCCGTGGATAACCGCATTCTCTACCAGTGGTTGTACGATGAGAGGTGGTACCTCCTGCCTCAGGATGTCTTCGGATAAGTCAATTTTGAAACGTATTCGGTCCATACGCATCTGCTGAATCTCCAGATAACAGGTGACGAACTCGATTTCTTCTGTGAGCGGCACCACATCACGTTCCTGCCTCGTTGTATAGCGATAGTATCGGGACAGATTATGCGACATGGCAACGACAGCATCGACACGCTTCAGCTTGGCCATGCTCGTAATGAATGAGAAACAATTATAGAAAAAGTGTGGATTAATCTGAGATTGCAGCTGTTTCAGCCGGGCTTCACGCACATGAATCTGTTCCAGATACACGTGTTCAAACAACTGCTGAATCTGCGCCACCATGGAGTTGAATCGTTCGGACAAAAAGCTGAATTCATTGCGTCCCTTGGGCGTAATTCGGACTGAATAATCCTCCTGCTTCAATCGTTGGAATCCACGAATCAACTGTTTGACAGGGACTTGAACCTGTACATACAACAGATAGGCTACGGCAAAGCTCATCAATAGCAGACAGATCATGGCCGAATAAAATAGAATATTGGACTGATGAATCGGCTTCAGAATAGCTGATAGTGGCATGTAATCAACCAGATACCAGCCTGTCGTGCTGGACTTTACCGTATTAACCATGTAAGGTTCACCGTCGATAACTACCGTCCGGTTATCAACATCTTTAAGCTTATCAATGGCCAGATTATCCATCAGCTCACCTGTCAGAGCTCGATCCGAGGTTCGGTTATAGATAACCCCCGTCTCTTCCCGGTAATAGAAGGGGTCATGGCGACCATCATCCTTGAATTTGTCCAGCATATCTCGAATGTTGTCACTATCGAATTCAAGCTTAATTACGGTCTGCGCATTGGCTGCGGGATCGCTAATGCCGTATGGAGATACGGTGATCCAGCTGAAGATGAATTTATCATCTTCCCCCTCCTGAGTCTTTCGAACATTCCATCCGGATGATATGTTGCCTCGCAGCGTTTGCTGATCGTAATAACCGGCATCTCGTTCAGAGACGACCCTGCCAAGCGTCGGCGAATAAAGGTACAATTTCGTTGTCCAGTTGGATGAACTTTCCTGGATACTCAGCTTGTTCTGAATACGTTTTACCAAATTGATCGTATCCAGATCGAAATATTTGGAATCCGCGTAGATCCGCCGAAAGCTCGCAATATCGGGATCATGAATGAGCAGATTCGGCCATGAGGATAACAACTCGATGTGCGTATTCACCTGATTTTGAAAAAATTCAAGTTGGTTACTGTTGGAGCGATTGAGTTCATCCCGTAGAACTGCTGTTGTTTTATGGTTGGAATACCAGTACAGCAGTACGACTGGAACCAGCATAATTAGAATTAAAATGACCATTTTGGAAAATAGATTCGTCCGGTATGACATCTTCTTACCTCACCTTGCCTTCATTAGTCAGTGAATCTAATTTTAACGATGAAAGCGTTAAACATAAACTGTTTTTTCTGGGCGAATTCGCTTCACAGCTCATCTGTTACTCCTGACTTAACCTCTTTAAAGAGGCTATCTATATATCGTAAGCGTTACCATATACATGCATAAAGGTGACAAAACCAACTTTTCTGCACTAATTGCAACTTCCACGCAAAAAAGAGCTGACAAAAGTCAGCTCTTTTCTAAAGACAATATATGGCTTAATCTCTTTTAATCCAAATACTCTTCTTATGTATTCATTCTATCTTGCTAACGCAGTATCTATTATGGAATATCGTAATCAAACACCGTATTCTCTCCATCCACGGCGACATCCAAAACTATATCGGTTAGCTTTCCATTCACTTGCAACGGGGAGTCAGCTAATCCGGAAAACGCCAGTTGACCCTTAAATGTTCCATACGGCTCAATCTCTATATGTACAGGTTTGAGCTCGACAGACTGCAGGGATTCATAGAGCGGATCATCATGTTGTTTGTAACTGCGGCCCAAGTCAGGCAAGAGAACAGCTGCTACAGGCTCTCGGGTGTAATTTTTGAGTGTCAGGTCACAGTTTACTCGTGTAATACCATTGTCCAGTACGTCATAGGTACAGGAGCTATCATTTTGGACATAGGAAACTCCATCGATACCGGAAGCCCCCCATTTGGCTACGTACATTAATTTATCCGTCATGTAGGAATAACTGAGAACGATAGCGAGAACGATTAGCCAGAGCCGTTTAGCCAGAACAGGATGTAATGACATGATTTCTTTGCGTGTAAGATAGTAGCTGGATGCTAATATGCCCATTCCAAAAAATAACGTGATATGCACACCACTTACGTAGGATGTGGTATAAGGCGACATGCCTATAGCAGACAGCATCGTATCCCCCACTGAGAAACCAAGGTGATGCTTAAACGTAAAAATGATGCCAAACAGCAATAACATCGCAGAGAACACAAGTCTGGTTCTCGACACACGAACACCCCCTAATCAACCACCTGATTATATCATATTTTTCCTTATTATGGTTTGTGATCCAAATAAAAAAAGACGCTCCGGTTTTTAACCGAAGACGTCTTGGGTTTTGCAACTCAAGTCTACTTTTTGGACAGGAATGCGTCGAGCTGTTCTTGTTTGGCTGCAATGATTTTATCAATACCTGCGGCTTTCAGTTTCTCCAGATATTTCGGGATCATCTCGTTCGGATCTACTGCACCCGAGGTCATGCCCGGTTTGAACTGTTTGTTCACGTTGTTGACCGCAGCAATTTCGTTTTTGACGGATTGGCTATTGAACGTAAAGCCCAGTGCAGGTGACTTAACGCCTTTGGCATTAAACTCCTTGAACTTTTCCCATTTCTGCGGATCTTCATTATCCCAGAGATAGTTCAGGAACTGGTTACCGAGCTGCCATTGTGCGCCCGGATTGTAGGTGCGACTGTTCGCATCCACCCCTTCCGGGAGGGTAATAATGTTGTCCTGTCCGTCTTTTTTCACATAATGTGTGCCTTCAATACCGAAGTTGAGCAGGTTGTTGATTTCTTTGTCGGAATGCAGCAGGTTAATGACTTGCATCGCCTTCTCTGGCTGCTCAGAGGAACGGGAGATCGCCAGCATCGCACCGGAAGCATCACCGGTTGTAATCGTAGGCTGGGTCATCTCAATCTGAGTCAATGGATATCCGACATACCCTTCTTCTTCCTTATCCTTGCCCGGCTTCATGCCATCGGTCCACAGGAAAGCCTTACCTGCCTTCGCCTGATCTTTTGGGAACACATTGGAAGTAGCTGCATCACTGTTAATGTATCCAGCCTGATACCACTTGCGTGCAAGCTCAGCCGCTTCCTTAAATTCGGGGGTCTCCACTTCGTTCAGTACCGTCGTTGTACCCGCTGTTTTGGAGATGACGCCTGGAACGGATGCATCACCGAGATAATCCCAGTCCAGATTTTCCAGCAAACCGTTACCATTGGTATTGGACATATAGAATGGAGTGATGCCTGGTTCGTTTTCCTTGATCGTTTTGAGCAGTGGCTCCAGGTCAGCCCACGTTTTCACTGCGGTCAGATCGAGCTTGTATTTGTCAGCCAGATCTTTGCGCACCAGTACACCACGCGTCGCTGCCAGCTCTTTGTTGGTAGGAACGCCGTAATTCACGCCATCCACCTGAGAACCTTCCAGAAAGGCTGGATCGAGATTCTTCTTGATATCCTGCCCATACTGGTCAAGCAGATCATTGAGCGGCAAGAACGCACCTTTTGCTACATTGACCGTATAATTCTGCCAAGCCGCTGTGAAAATAATATCTGATTTTTCGCCGGAAGAGATCATAAGATTCAACTTGTTGTCCCACTGACCCCAGTCGATCGCATTGATCTTGAGAGTTGCCCCGATCTTTGGCTCCATCTTTTTGTTAATCTCGGCTTCGACCAGAGCTACATCTTTCTGTGGTGTCCCTGGATAATACAACGTCACTTCATAGGGCTTGCCCCCACTCTCCGCTGCGCCACCACCCTGTGCTTCCGGTGTTGTTCCGCCTTTGTCTGATGAGCAACCTGCCAGCACCAGGCTCAGCGCCATAACTGCTGCCGCGAAACGCGGCCATACCTTAAACGTTCTAACCAAGTGAACCCCTCCCGTCATATGTTGGACCCTGCAACCGATTGCCCCAATTCGCAATGTTCCCCAATCTGCAAAAGTCCGTTCGCTTGCCGGCCCTCCGGCGTGTCTGTACTCGCTGCTTTTTGTATATGCCCTCTCAGGTCCATCTTCAATTATCCGTTGCCCTCTCCGCTAACCGGCCGGAGTTACCCCTTCACTGCGCCTACGGTTAGGCCTTTGATGAAATACCGCTGGAAGAATGGATATGCCAGTACGATTGGACCAATACCGACTACAGCCATCGCCATTTGCAGTGTTTTATTTGGCAGATTCAGCAATCCGCCCTGCGAGGAAATCTGTGAAGAGACATTGGAGTTGGATGTTAAATATTGAATATCGAGCAGCGTCCGGTACATAAGGTACTGAAGACTGATCGTCCGGTTATCAGATATAAAAATCATGCTGAGATACCAATCGTTCCAGTAATTCAATGTGCTGAACAGTGCAACGGTCGCCATCACCGGAAGGGAGAGCGGAAGCACGATACGTGTAAACGTT
Organism: Paenibacillus taichungensis; assembly: GCF_050994985.1. Lineage (NCBI taxonomy): Bacteria > Bacillati > Bacillota > Bacilli > Caryophanales > Paenibacillaceae > Paenibacillus > Paenibacillus taichungensis. The sequence goes on from NZ_CP194720.1 coordinate 3,744,274, forward strand.
CTCAATTCACCCGCTCCATCAATCCGTGCCGATTCAAGAATCGATACCGGAATGGAGTTAGCGAAGAATGTACGCATGACCAGCACGAAGAATGGTGACAACAGTAGCGGCATGATCAGTGCCAGAATCGAGTTTTTCAAATCCAGTACGTTCACATAAACGAGATACCACGGGACCAGACCGCCATTGAATAGCATGGTGAAAAAGATGAAAAAGGCGAACCATCCTCGATACGGCAAATCCCTCCGGGAAAGTGGGTACGCGTACAATGCCGTCAGCGCTACACTCGTTATTGTACCTATCACGGTCACGATAATTGAAATGCCATAGGAATGGATGATCTGATCCATGTCCTTGAACAGAAACTCATAGGCAGTAAGGCTAAACTTCTCCGGAATCAGCTTATACCCGTTCGCAATGACCGTCGTCTCGTCCGAGAATGAGATTGCAAAGACAAGCAGGATCGGCACGATGCAGGCAATGGCATAGAATATAAACATAGCGTGTATGATAGACGCGGAACGCCGCGACACGGCTAATGGATCACGTGATTTCACAGCTGGCTTGCCTCCTCTCAAAATAATGCATTATCTTTGTCCATTCTCCTAACGATGGTATTGGATACGAGAACAAGTACAAATCCGACAACAGCCTGATACAGCCCGGCTGCCGAGGACATCCCGATATCACCGCCAATAAGGAAGGTTCGGTACACATACGTATCCAGAACGTTCGTCACCGGGAACAATGCGCCCGATTCCAGCGGAACCTGGTAGAACAGACTGAAATCCGCGTAGAAAATACGACCGATCTGCAGCAATGTCATAATCACGATTAGCGGTACGAGAAACGGAACGGTAATGAAGCGAATCTGATGCCACTTACTCGCGCCATCCAGCACGGCCGCTTCATAATATTCCTCATCGATACCTACCACTGCTGCAAGATAAATGACGGCATAATAACCAATATTTTTCCATGTATTCACCAACGGCAAAATGTACGGCCAATACTTAGGCTCTGAATACCAGTCAATTGGTTGTCCGCCAAAGAGCTGAAGAATCGTTGAGTTCATGAAGCCCGAATCCTTGCCGAGAAACGCGAGCACCAGATAGCTGACTACAATCATCGACAGAAAATACGGAAGCAGCATGAGTGACTGATACAATTTGGACATCGCCTTGTTTTTCACTTCATTTAACAAAATCGCAAGCCCTACACCTACAAATAAATTCAGCGCAATAAATACCGTGTTATAAGCGAGCGTATTACGTGTGATCTCCCAAGCATCGCTGGTGGAGAATAAATACTTAAAATTATCCCAGCCGCTCCACGGACTGCCCCAAATACCGTCGGCATAGTTTACATTTTTGAATGCAATCAGAACGCCAAACATCGGCATATAGTTGTTTACCAGCAGAAATAGAATGCCTGGCAAAAACATGAGATACAAAACCTTGAATTTACCTAGATTGTACAGGACAGACTTTCGTTTTCGAACCGGTATGTCCCTTCCATCCGATAGACGTGCTGCCTTACCCACCTGGGGTTGTGTCTTCATAACTTGTTCTCCCTCACTCCTCTTGAATTTCATCCTCAGGATGAAACACCGCTGTGTCTCCTGTGGTTCAAGTATACGGCGGGGCGTTCAGGTCCACTATCTGCTGTGGTGACCTGTTCACTTATCAAATTATGACTTTAGGGCACAAAAAAACAAAAGACGCAGCATGCTGCGTCAAATCTGTACCGTTCGGGACTGTTTGCGAAACTCCTGTGGGGTAATGCCCGTGCACTTTTTGAACATTTTCGTAAAATGAGAGTAATTGTAATACCCGACCTTGCCTGCGATATCCGTCACCTTCACGGTAGACTGGGACAATAATGTCTTCGCTTTGGCTACTCTGCGCTGGAGAATAAATTCGGAAAGTGACATGCCCTTTTCTTTACGAAACAGGCGGGATAGATAGGCTGGATTAAATCCGGCAAAGGATGCAAGTTCTTCTCGCATCAGCTCTTCACCAATATGATTTTCAATGTAAATGCATAACTGGTCCACAATCGTCATTGGACTGTGATCGTCCGGGTACAATACCGGGATGGCACGACTAATCAGGTCTGATGTCCACTGCTTCAGTTGAGGCAGCGAACGTGTCACAACGTTTTCTTCCGGCTCCCGTTCTCCGGGATACAGACTGCGTACGGATACATTTTTCTGATGCAGCAACGGGTAGATTACATGCAGCATTGCATGATAATACAAGCGCAGAATTTCGGGTGACAAACGCTCCTGTGAAGCCAGTAATTCAAAGATTTCGTCCACACGCTCGCGCAGGTCGTCAAACTTTCCCGTTTCGAACAGGATGGACAGCTCGGAGAACCACGGTATTGGCAGAAAACGATCCTCCGTATCTCGGCCCACCTCGTCATAGATAAAGACCCCTTCAAGCTCGTTGATATTGCGACGCTCCATGTCCATCAGCTCATTCAGCATCCCCTGTAAATCTGTAACTGCTACCGGGACTCCGACGTAACAGGACAATCGGCAATAAAAGTAGGTACCGCACTCCTGAATATAACTCTGACATCCTTGTGCCATTTCACTCGCCGTAGGTATGATACCGTTCTGTTCGTATGCAAGCACAATATTTAGTCCACTGTGATCCTGAAACACTTCCCCAGGTTTGTCACCAAGCAGCATTTCCTTGGCAGCATTGCGGAGCGCATATTCCAGCACCTCCTCGTCACGCAGATCGAAGTCTCGCACCCATTCTTCGACGGATATAACAATCGGCAACACGCGCACTTGCGGATCAATCTCGGCTCCATATACCTCGGCCAGCTCCTGAAGCTTTTGCTGGGTTAAGGTTACACGCTGTGAGATGGCGTCTTTCCAGAAACGCTCGGTCAACAGGGGTTTATGCGTTTGCCAGCGTTTATACACGGTCTCATATACTTCATTGGTGCGGGAACGCTGCTCGTCATCCTTGATTTTGTCCATTGCCTGGCTCACAACCTTGAGCAGCTGGTCTGCGGGAGCAGGCTTCAGTACATAATCGAAGCTGTTCAGCTTGATTGCCGTTTGGGCATAATCGAACAGGGCATGACCTGTAAGAAAAATCGTCAGCATGCCGGGATCATGCTTTAACACCCAGCTCTGCAGATCCAGTCCCGTTTCACCCGGCATCTCAATATCACAGATCATAATATCAATGGGATGGGCTTTCATCAGCATTCTTGCTTCTTCCGCATCACCAGCACTGAATACCTGGTCAATTCCGGCCAGGCTCCAGTCCACCCCTTCCACCATCGCTTGCAGGGCGTATACTTCATCATCCACGATCAACAGGTTCCGCATAGGCTCTCCCTTCTTCTTCTTCCGTCTGGGCAGGCATATGAATATGGACTGCCGCCCCTCCTTCAGTCTGATTGCTAAACTGCAATCCGGCATGTTCGCCGTACTTTACAAGCAGCCGATGGATAACGTTCCAGATGCCAATGTGCTGTCCACCCGGATCTTCGGCGTATTGCCCTTGCTGCAGGCGCTCCAGTATGTCTTGCTCAAATCCAACACCGTTGTCTGTAATCGAAAGTTGAAGAACCGAAGATGCTTCAGGATCAGATAACGTTTTCGACTTCCGTACTGTTATGCAAATAACAAAAGGTTCTTTGCGACGCTGAAAGCCATGAATAATGGCATTCTCCACAAAAGGTTGAATCGTTAAGGGCGGCAGCACATACTGCCCAAGATCCGGTCCAACATCCAGTACGAAATCCAGCTTGTTGGGAAACCGCAGCTTTTGGATCTCCAAATAATGACTGATATGTTCCAATTCTTCATCCAATCGAATGACACGTTTGCCTGCACGCAGGCTGAACCTGAAATAATCTGCCAGATGACCAGCCATCTGCTGCACTAACTCATGCTTTTGCAACGAAGCCAGGCTATGAATGATATTCAATGAATTCAGGTAAAAATGAGGATTGATCTGCATCTGCAATTGTTTAAACTCTGCTTCTCTCGTGCGCAATTGCTCCTCATACACATCTATCTTCAGATGCTGGATCTCACTTGTCATCTGATTGAAGCTGTGCGTGACAAACTCCAGTTCAGATGAAGCTGGCGTCTCAAGCCTCACATCAAGTTCTCCTCGGCTAACCCTCCTCATCCCACGTATGAGCACATTCATCGGACGGAATAGGAGCTGTCTGAGAAAAATCATAGCTGTGATCAGGATGACCGCTGCACCAATTGGAAGCAGGCGAATGATCTGCTGAAAAAATGGCAGGTTTCGCATCATGTCCTCTTCGGGCAGCAGGACGATATAATTCATCTCAGACATGGCTGAGGCAATGCCAAGCATCAGATACTGACGTGCACTGCCTGTGGACGTTACTTCAGAGATCACCTGGTAGGGATTATTCAATCCATTGATATGGGCTGCGGCCAATTTGATTTGTGCCGGGTTCAGGGCTGAATCGGACAGTGCCCCGCCATCTGCTCCCACGATGACTGCGCCTCCCCGGTCACCGGACTCCGTAAATTGTTCGGGGTGATTCAGTGCATTCATGTCCACAAGAGCCCCCGCATAGAACTGGGCGTTGATCCGCACCGTTTTGACCAAGGCATTCCATGTGCCTCCCCGAACGATGCTCCACTCTGGCTTTTGGATTTCCCCCTCCAGCTGCTGCATCTGGACCGGCATGCTCTCCTGCACAATCGACATTTTGACATCATAATTGCCTGAAGTAGCGAGTAACAGATCGTCATTCACAGCATCGTACAGAAAAAATGAATCGATCAGATTATAAAATCCGATATCGGTCATGAATTTGTTCATAATACGCTGTTTGGCAATAATATAATCGCCGCTGCCGTATTTGAGAAAAAACAGGGAGATAATGTCCGGGTCTCGCTCGCCCAGACTGTATAAATAACGATTGGTCTCCTGCAGCACACGCTCGTTCTGCTCCACACTTTTTGCAAGATGATTCATATTGGTGAGAGACACTTGATCACGTACAACTTTCATGGCGTATACGTTGTTGTAATATAGCAGCATGAATAGTGGCAGCATGATCAATGTCAGACCCACGATAAACTTAAAGCGCAGTGAACGGATGAAGTTCATGAATTCCCGCCCTTTTGTGTAATCTGAATTTCAGTTCTGTTGCACATCGTTGTAACCGCTATCAATATTAAGCGATTTTTTCCGTGTTCTGATGCTGTACCTCTGCTTTCCTTCCATCTTCTTCCTTATAATGGCATGTTTATTGTAGTCATACTTGCTTGCATCTGTCTATGTGGTTCCGTGACCTGTCACTGTCAACTCTGGTGACTTGCACTTCTTGGCTTTAGTGCGTGTTCGAGGGTCTATGCTCTAATTAGTTCTCCATCTGTAAAAAAAATCCTTCTCCATCCTCCACGAACGCTCGGTGATGACATGCATACGATATATCACTCCTTGGATTGACACCAAGGATGTAAGGAGGCATGTCCGATGAATATTCAACTCGTCCCATTGCATTATGTATATCTGGCATTTATCGTCTTGATTATCGCCGTGATGGTACGGCGTAGAGACACAACCATCATTTGTGTCGCGGGTATCATGACCATTGGACTCCTCGCAACTGAAACATTAAGCGGATCGGTTTCCGGAATCTTCAACAGTTTTATCTACGCAGCCAAGGAGCTGCTCAGCACCATTTTTATCATCTCGATCATTGTTGCAATGAGCCGGGTGTTAATTCGGACAGGGATCAATGAAGTCATGGTGACACCACTCACCCGGTTCATCCGTTCTCCACAGGTCGCCTATTGGGGAATTGGATTCATTATGATGATTGTATCATTGTTTTTCTGGCCCTCTCCTGCTGTTGCCCTGGTTGGGGCTGTACTTCTTCCGGTAGCTGTACGAGTCGGACTTCCTCCCATCGGCGCTGCCATTGCCATGAATCTGTTCGGTCACGGCATTGCCTTATCAGGGGACTACATTATCCAAGGGGCACCCAAACTGACAGCTGATGCAGCTGGGCTTCCCGTTACCGCTGTTATGACTGCAAGTATCCCACTTGTCATAGTTATGGGGACGGTGTCTACCGTAACGGCATTCTGGATGCTGCGCAAGGAGATGAAGTCAGGTTCCCACGTTAAACTCAGTGATCCGATCTCTGGTGAAGCAGTAACCGTTCATCCACCTTCGTCAGACTCTGCGCCGATTTCCGAGGAGCCAGCCGTTCAACGTCAAGCAATTCCCCCACGTTTGCAAAAGGCATTCGCTCTGATCATCCCATTGTTATTCTTAGTCGACGTCATTCTGATGTTTTTACTTAAATTACAAGGCGGTGATGCCACAGCACTAATTGGTGGAACGGCCGTGCTCATTCTGATTGCCGTATCACTTGCCGCGCATCGTCATACAGGTCCGGAAGAAACAACAAACTATTTAATTGAAGGATTTCAATTCGGATTCAAGGTGTTTGGTCCTGTCATCCCGATTGCCGCTTTCTTTTATCTTGGGGATGCTGCGATCACAGAACTGTTCAACAACCCGCTTCCTGCTGGATCACACGGTATTGTGAATGATTTGGGGGTTGCTCTTGCAGGGCTAGTGCCACTGAATAATACGGTAGGTGCTATAACGATGACTGTGACCGGAGCGGTCACGGGAATGGATGGTTCGGGGTTCTCTGGAATATCCCTCGTCGGCTCTATTGCGTCCATGTTTGCAGGATCGGCAGATTCCGCACCTATATTGACGGCACTGGGTCAGGTCGCCGCCATATGGGTAGGCGGTGGGACCTTAATTCCATGGGCCTTAATTCCAGCTGCGGCCATTTGCGGAGTCAGTCCATTTGAACTGGCACGCCGCAATCTGAAACCTGTACTGTTGGGGTTAACCGTTACTACTATTGTGGCTATCTTTCTAATCTAATTGCTTAACCGTGCTATTCGAACTGAAAAGACGTGCGCAAGCGTGCCCATTGCCAAAGCTCATCCTTGCTCATTGAGGCCAGATGAAGCATCTCCTCATAAGGGTCTCCCTGAAGTCCCAGGACCGCAGCGAATGCAGGCTCCGTCTTCCAGCCTTCCAGCTTCAATTTGCGAATCTCCCGATGTCCTGCTGCACCCCAGAGTTGCAATAATTCCCACTCTACCAACATGTGAATATAAGCATTCTGCTTGCGTACAGATAGGGATTGAGCGAAAATCTCTATAGGCCAGTTTCCAATTTCCATACTACAGGTCACATAAGGACGCTGGCCAGCACGGCCATCCCCCCGGTCGCATCGAAAACCCTGCATTCCGCTTAGTTGTTGGTACACCAAGGTTTCGAACGCCTCCAGATCCGCTGCCTCACATAATAGATCAAGATCACTTCCGGGAATATCAATATCAATTGGCACTGTTCCAGCCGGATAAGGCTGGTAAGCAGCCAATATGCTGAACAATCCACTGGATTGCAACACCTTATACGCATCCTGCTGACGCTCGTTACCCGAGGCCAGATGTACCATTACATCCGTAGTTGTAATCATGTCACAACCTCGGGAAGCGGCTCATTCCGACGCTCCTGTAACGACTTGTTTCACTCGTCCCACCTGTCCACTGGTCAAACGTACTTTGATCCCATGCGGGTGTGTGGGCGATTTGGTCAACAAATCCTTCACGATACCGCGTGTCAGTTTGCCTGTCGGCTGATCTTGCTTGAGCACGATATCCACTTCAAGACCCGGTTTGATATTTACTCGTTGTTGTCCATTCATGGTTTTCTCTCTCCTCTTCAACGTATTCCATGTCATGTAGCCATAATTTACAAAGCTTCATCTATTGTAGACGTTTTGAATTGAAAACGAAAGCCATGTCCCATGTTCAAAAACATAACTGAACTGTTATTTTCGCTTTGGAGAGGGATCAGAAGATTTGCTTTTCATCACTTTCAGAGCTGATCGATAGACTTCATCTGCACTCTGTTCAGGTTCTTTTGTCTCCGTCAGCACCGTTTCGTCTTCCACTTCGGCAGGTTTACGGAAATGAAGCAATGCTTGGCGATAAGCTTGATCACCATCTGTAGTCTGCATCTCTCTTTTCTGTGGTGAAGGGGTCACTTCCGATGTAGAATCCATCTGGTGAGTCTCCGTTTGCCTATGATCCGCATGTTCCAAAACCTCTGCATGCTCTGCCTCTGCGTAAATTCGGTCTTCCTTTTGGGCTTGGTCTTCTTCATGTAGTAGGACAGGCCCTTCATCCACTTCTGCTATTTTGGAAGCTCGTGCTTCTGCAGCCTTGCGGGACGATCTGGAGTTATAAATCATCAGAAACACAACCCCGATAACAACGATTACCGCCAAAATGATCAACATATGAGCATCCTCCTTATCATCCGCCTGTAGGCAGCCTTAATCAATATATTGGTGCCCTATTCTGCGAATAATATTTCATCTTGTTTCGTATAGAGCGACAAAGTAGCGGGAATGCTCCAAACAGGATTGTCAGCAGAAGACTTTCAACACCTAGCGAAGAGAATGTTTACAGAAAACCGAATTGAGGAGGGAATGATCAGCATGAATTCACGTGCCATTTTGATCAATATCATTGTTATACTGGTGATTTTGGGAGCCGGGGCCGCCGGGATCTACTATTACAACCAATCCACCAGTTACGTTAAAACCGATAATGCGCTTGTTACCGGGCAGCCGATCTCCGTGGCTTCCGCAGTAGGCGGTGAGCTTAGATCCTGGAAAGGTAAGGTAGGTACAACATTTAATGCAGGCGATACCGTTGCCACCGTTACCGCTGCGGGAAAATCAACATCCGTGACAATGCCGGTTGATGGTACCATTGTACAACAGACCGCCGTCGAAAATTCACTAGTATCTGCGGGTACACCCCTCGCACGGGCCTATGATTTCAATAACCTGTACGTGACGGCCAATGTGGACGAGACCGCGATTGATAAAATTAAAGCGGGTCAGATCGTCGATGTATATGTCGATGCTTTTCCGGATACGACATTGACAGGCAAAGTAGACCAGATCGGACTTGCCACTGCGTCCTCCTTTTCGCTGCTACCGTCGTCCAATACTAATGCGAATTACACTAAAGTAACACAAGTCATCCCGATCATCATTACGATCGAAGGATATAAAGGACTGGGTGTGGTTCCCGGCATGAGCGCTACCGTGCGCGTTCATATCTAAGGCTGCTGATGGATAATCAAGTACCTCTTGGGAAAACCATCGCTGTCCTGCTGCTCGGCGCCTTTATCGCCATTCTGAACCAGACTTTGCTCAATGTAGCCATCCCCCATCTGATGAATGACTTTAACGTATCAGCAACGACCGTGCAGTGGCTGTCCACAGCCTATTTGCTGGTGAACGGGGTACTCATTCCGATTACCGCCTACTTGATTGAATCGTTTGGAACCCGCAAATTATTCGTGACTGCGATGCTGTTGTTTACGTTAGGTTCGCTGATCTGTGCCATCAGTCCTGGATTTACGGTCATGCTCATCGGTCGTATCGTACAAGCCAGTGGGGCTGGTATTATTATGCCTTTGGTTATGAACGTGTTTCTGACTGTTTTCCCTCCTGAGAAACGGGGAACTGCCATGGGCACGATGGGCATTGCCATGATGTTTGCTCCAGCCATTGGCCCGACGTTATCTGGATGGATCGTGGAACATTATACATGGCGGATTCTGTTTTATATGGTCATCCCGCTTGCCTTGCTTGATATTTTGTTTGCCTTCATTTGGCTGAAAAATGTGTCCAAACTTACTTCGCCGAAATTTGATGGTTTTGGCGCTTTATTCTCCACCATCGGTTTCGGCTTTCTACTATATGGATTCAGCTCTGCCGGAGATAAAGGCTGGACCAGTGCAACTGTGCTGTTGACACTGATTATCGGCGTGCTCTTCATCGTCTTCTTTGTACTCAGAGAAACGGCCATGAAGAACCCTCTGCTAGAATTTCGTGTATTCAAATACGATATTTTCACCATCTCAACGCTGGTCAGTGCAACGATTAACATGGCACTCTTTGGCGGAATGCTGCTGTTACCGATCTATCTGCAAAATATAAGGGGATTCTCTCCCCTGCAATCCGGATTGTTGCTGCTGCCTGGTGCATTGCTAATGGGCGTTATGTCTCCCATCTCAGGAGCGCTGTTTGACCGGATTGGCTCTCGCCCGCTTGCCATTGTCGGTTTGATCATTACCGCCATCTCAACCTTTGAGTTTAGCAAATTGACGGGGGAGACGCCCTATGGTCACATCATGATGCTATACACGTTTCGTAGCTTCGGCATGTCCATGCTGATGATGTCTGTACAGACAGAGGGGCTAAATCAATTGCCGCCTCATCTCACCAGTCATGGTACGGCCATGTCCAATACGGTCAGACAGGTCGCTGGTTCGATCGGGACCGCCCTGCTCATCACCGTGATGGCGACACGTGCAGGTATTCATTTGGCGGATTACAGCAACACCGTGACCACAACCAATGTCGCACTGACAGAACAAGTGGGTATACTCGGCACGCAGATGGCTACTGCGGCTGGAATGCCGCCTGAACAAGGTTCAAGCCTTGCATTACAGCAGCTCTATGGTATCGCTGTTCAGACATCAACGATTGAAGGCATTAATGATGCTTTCATTGTAGCGACCTGGATTTCAATCATTGGTCTGTTTCTCTCATTATTCCTGCGGCGAGCTCGCTCCCGTCCTCGTAAAGTCAAGCCTGAACGCTAAAATGGCCTTGGGCAAACCATACCTACCCTATTTAGATAAAACGAAATAATAAAAAACCGCACGTCTCTTCAATCCAGAGACGTGCGGTTTTTGGCTTGTACTATGGATGCTGTGGTAAGGATGAATTGTCATCCTTTGCAGCCTCTCTCGCCTTAACGGCAAGCAGTTCCGATACAGTTACAAAACGATAACCTTGTTCCTGCAACTTGGGCAGAATCGTTTTTAACGCAGCAACCGTCTGGGACTTGCCCTCCACCTTGTCATGAAACAGAACAATATCCCCGTTACGTGCGTTCTTCAGCACTTTGTTCACAATGGCGGATACACCTGGTGAAGCCCAATCACGTGTGTCCTGATGCCAGGACCATAGCACAATCGTATAGCCTTGCTGCTTGGCGACCTGAATGACCATGTCATTGTAATAGCCTCCCGGGGGTCTAAACAACGTGGGACGCTGCGCCCCTGCTCCAACAATGGATTTCTCCGCTATGTTCATTTCGTGGCTGTACTTATCCGCCCTTGTTGACCTGACCGCGTACGTATGTGCATACGTATGATTGGCGATTTCATGTCCTTCCCGTTGCTCCTGCTTTATCAGATCAGGAAATTTTTCCGCCCATTTGCCAAGCACAAAAAAAGTGCCTTTGGCCTGATACTGCTCGAGTAAAGCCAGAATCTGCGGGGTCTGGACCGGATCGGGCCCATCATCAAAGGTAAGTGCGATGAGTTTATCATGTGTGGGAACCTCCCACACAATCTCTCCCCGTTCCTCATAATACTGTCGATTCTTCTGCACAGGTTTGGCGTAGGCAGAGCTACTTCCAAGCAAAAAAACAAGCGCACACAATCCGATGCATCGGGCTGCCTTCAGGTTCATGTTTATGTCCTCTCTTTATCTTCAAACGTAAACTCCCTGTTAGCATTTCCCGATTCACCAGAACTATTTAACGAAATATTTGATCAATGACTGCAATTTCCTCAGCTGTGAGCTCAACATCCAGTGTTTTCAGATTGTTGATGACCTGCTCCGGTTTCTTGGCACCAGGAATGAGCGCATCAATGGACGGCTGAGTCAGATACCAGGCCAGAACGAGATGTGCGACCTCAGTGTCCTTGGACTGTGCAATGCTGCGTAGTTGTTCCACCTTGTCCAGATTCTGAATAAAGGCTTCCCCTGTGAATAACGGGTTCTTCGCCCGCCCATCCTGAAAGGTTGTATCCCGATTATATTTGCCACCCAGCAGCCCTGCTGCCAGAGGGAAGTAAGGTACAAAAGAAATGTCATGCTCTGCCGTATAAGGCAGCAATTCTTTCTCCGCTTCTCTTTTGAACAAATTATATTCAGACTGCAGTACATCCACAGCTCCATCCTGATTCGCCTCACGCAACTGGTCAATGGAGAAGTTAGAGACTCCGATGGCACGGATTTTACCTTCGTCCTTCAAACGTTTCAGCGCCCCTACAGCCTCATCCTTCGGTGTATGTTCATCCGGGAAGTGAATATAAAATAAGTCGATGTAGTCTGTCTGCAGACGTTTCAATGCCTCATCAACCGAGGTTTTGAGGAAAGCAGGTGAGTTATCAAAAACTACCTTGCCATCCACGAATTTATGTGCAGCTTTCGTTGCAATGATGGTATCTTGGCGCTGACCCGTTTCTTTCAGCACTTCACCAATTAACCGTTCTGAATGCTCAGGTCCATAGATGAAAGCAGTATCCAAAAAGTTAATGCCCTGTTTCAAAGCCGTACGAACAACATCTTTGCCTGTCTCATCATTCAGCATATTCGGATAGATGTTATGTCCTCCTACTGCATTTGCCCCCAATCCAATCGGGTTAACAATCAGATCGGTTTTGCCCAAGCGAGTACGTTGTTCTGCCATGTCTCATCCATCTCCTTTTCTGAGCGTTGGTAACTCACATATATTATATCAAAGGATTAAGCATATTTAAAATATCGGGTTTATCGGATTAGGTGTTTTTCAGCGCAGTGGCTTCCACGTCATTAATGAATCGACGGAGTTTTGCAGCCACATCGCGATTAATTTCACCATTTTCGTACAGCTGCTGTATGGTATTGCGCTGCTCCTGCATGGCCACCATTTGCAATTCCAGCTTTTCCTGATCAAATGGATCTTCCGTTTTGCCCTGGTTCCAGGTGCGTAATTTGGCAATAACCCGCTCATATCTAGAGATGACCGACAGAGCCACAATCCGGTTACTATCGTTCATGTTTGCACGAATCGCCTTGATCGCCGCTTCAGAGGTACGCATCTTCACTTGACGGAACAGATCCGCATTCTCAATCATAAATGGCTGATCCGGCTTTTTTGAACGATTCATAAACACATGACCAAACACGCGACCAATTTCACTGAGCGAGAACATCATCTGGGTATTCGTACGGTTCGCAAGCATCATTTCCTTCCGATCCAACCAGCTGTTACATCTAAACGCGGCTTCCGAAGCAATTACATTTTCATCCATCATCTTCTCAATCTCTTTACGTTCAGCCCGCGTAGCGATGAGATTTATTGCTGTTTCCTGTTTCAAAATGTCCTTGCGCTTACCGGCAGTAAGCTCGCCAGCCGCCTGCCTGATATATTTCGACAGATCGGAAACAACCGCCAGCGCAGCAGCTTTGTTCTGGTCGTTCATTTCCGACTTCACTGCACGAATGGCAGCATTCAGCATAATATCCTGTGCTTTTCGTTCCGTCGTTTGCGGTGTACCTTCTTCGGCTTTTTCTTCGTTCTTCGCAAGAATAGGAAGGAACACACTTGCAGCAATCAGAGTGAACAGAATCACACCTGCCGCCAGGAATATGATCAGATCCCTTTCCGGAAAAGGAGACCCGTCTTGGAGAACATACGGGATGGAGAAGGCCCCCGCCAGTGTTACAGCCCCTCTCACACCCGAAAGAGTAATAATCGTAATTTCTTTCAGCCGAGGCTTCCCGCTAGACAACGCCTCACCGGAATTTTCATTACCTTTCCAGAACAGATAGATCCAGACAAAACGAAGCACCAACAATAGCACAGAAATGAGGCCCACATAGCCGAGTACTTGGAGGTTATCAAACGAGACATTCTCGAAGATGGTACTCAGTACATCCGGGATCTGTACCCCCAAAATGACAAAGACCAACCCGTTCAAAATAAATAAAATAACTGACCAGGTACTGGCAGATACCACCTGCATCTTCAGTTGTACGGACTCGGTCCGGTCTCGCTCAATTGCATGAATGATTCCGCCTGCGACGACCGCAAGAATGCCCGAAACACCCACCTCTTCACTTACCAGATAGATGACGAAGGGCGTAAGAATTTGCAATAACATATGAATGGTGACATCTTCCATCCCCAGACGCCGAATCCAGACACCGAGTCGGATCAACAAGAACGATAACAAGGCACCAATCAGCAACCCGCCAATCGCGATAAGTATAAAACTAAATGACGCCTGAGCCAGGGAAAACACCCCTGTAACCGTGGCGGCAATCGCAAATTTGAATGCAACCAGACCGGATGCATCATTCATCAATGCTTCTCCCTCAAGAAGCCTATGTATGCTCTTGGGTAAATGCACACGACCTGCCATAGCGCCTACTGCCACAGCGTCTGTCGGGGACAGAATTGCTGCGAGTGCAAAAGCCGCAGGAAGCGGAATGGTTGGAATGAGCCAGTGAATGGCATATCCTGCCACGACAACCGTAACAAATACAAGGCCCAGGGCCAGCAAAAGGATGGGTGCTCTTAGATTCCACAGCTCGTGCCTCGGTGTTCGCTTCCCGTCGTTGTACAGCAACGGAGCGATAAAGAGCACGAAAAACAATTCCGGATTCAGTGGCAGATGCACACCCGCAGGTAATAGTGCAATGGCTACACCGAGAACAATCTGAATCAACGGAACGGGGATAAAGGGTACAAACCGGTTCAAAATATTCGATAAACCGATCAGTACCAGCAAAACAAGCACGGCGATAAATAGTTCCATGATGACAATCCCTTTCCGAAAAATGAAGTGGTGAAAACCATTTTGTATAGCCTTATTTTAGCATAAACCAAAGTTTATTATAAAAATGTTGTCATATTCAATCCCCGTCTAATGCGAACGCACAACAGTCCGATTGCAGATTTCTGATTGGTTCTGTTTATAAGATGTTACAATATGCTCAGGACAATACCCGTTTGGAAAGGAACTTGGTGTCTATGGCATTTGGAATTAAACGACAGGAACTAGCCGAGTGGAAAGAACTTGTATCTCGTGGCGACCTTGCCTATCTCACTCATTTCTGGATCGACAACCGTTTTCCGGGCATTACCAGTGTGACCAAAGTAGGCTGTTCGGATCTGAAACGGCTTGAGGATTGGTGTAGAGAGCATGAACTCGACCCACGTTATATCCATCGGCGTCAGCCTTTTCCCCATTTTGACCTGCTCGGTAAAAAACAGAAGGAAATTCTGATCCAGGAAGGGCTGACCGATCACATTCAACGCTTCCATCTCTGACTGGAAAAATTAAAAGCCAGCCTTCAAGAATTAAGTCCCAAAACGGGCTCTTTCTTGAAGGCTGGCTTTTTACATCCCAAATATTTAGCGATGCGTTTGTTCCAACGTTTTCATTTTCTCTAACAGTTTTAGCTCAATTTTCTTCAGCATGCCAAACATCTGCAGTTGTTCCTCTTCCGTAAGCGCCTGCAAAAGTTCCCATGTCATTCGACCGCGATTATTAATTAACGTTTTTGCAAGCTGCTGCCCATCTTCTGTTAAGGATAACCATACAATTCTTCGGTCCTCTTCACTGCGCACCCGCTGAATCAGACCTTCGCTCTCCAGTTGATTCAGTACAATTGTGGTTGCTCCAGAAGATAGACTAAGTTGTCTGGCCACATCTACAGCCATGCAGCGTTCTTCACGTAAAATCATGCCCAATATATGACTTTTCGTCGGGTTCAATTTGCAGTTTGTTTCATTCTTTTGCTGCTGATCCAATACTTTATTTTTATATCTGAAGAAGGCCTCCAACAATTGATCCACATTTGCCAATTGAGAGTTTCGCTCCGTATCCGGGCTCATAAACGTTCCTCCTACCTTTGATCATAACCTACCTTATATTGTAACATATTTGTACTATTTTGTTTGTGAAAAATGCGCTTGTTTCCCAGAACCCTTTACTTGTCTGTAAAGTTCATGCTTATTTTGCGGTTTCATGTGACAAGCTACCTTATAGCATGAACAGATAACCACACAAGGAGGAATCAAGCAATGAACATTTATATTGTTTTCGATAGTGAAGGCGGGCATACACGAGCGCTTGCCGAATCGATTGCTGCTGGCGCAGCCAGTGTGCATGGTGCAACCGTTCATTTGCATTCCACAGAAGAAGCCGACATCTACAAGCTGGTGGAAATGGACGCCATTATCTGGGGCTGCCCCGGACATTTTGGCTCCATCAGCTCCGGGTTGAAAAAGTGGATCGACAAGCTGGGCTACCTCTGGGCAGAGGGCAAGCTTGTCGACAAAGTCGGTGCGGTGTTCTGTACCATCGCGACCGAGCATGGTGGACTGGAGTCAACGTTGATTCATTTGCTGACACCGATGCTCCATCAGGGCATGATTATTACCGGGCTACCTGGCAACTTTGCAGATAACGCATTATATGGCTCCTATTATGGTGTTGGAGTGACTTGTCCGGTGGACAGTGATGATCTGCTCAGCGAACAGGGCATAGCACTGGGTAAAGCTCTGGGAGAACGCGTGGCTCGCATAACCAACCGATTGATCACATAGAAATCAGAGTATTTCACATAAAAGAAATTGCTGTTCTTATCAAGCCTGCGCTCATAAGCTAAAAAGCAATACCGCAGGCTTGAACTCCTCTTCCTGTATAGAAATAGAATGATTCTGTTGCAATATTGGATTGAATTTGTTTATAATAACGTATATCTTTAAAGTTACTTTTAGTTACTTAATGATTTTTATAAATCTGTTATTATAAAGTAATACGATATTCATCCATTATATTGCAAGGGAATTTTACACATGAATCAAAATACGCATTTAAAAACTGACGTTTGTATTGTCGGAGCTGGTCCTGGTGGGGCTCTACTCTCATTCCTGCTGAAACGACAGGGAATATCCACCATTCTGATCGAGCGCCAGCCGCACCTGCTTAAGTCGTTTCGTGGCGAAGTACTTAATGCAGATGGTGAACATGTATTGAATAAGCATGGGTTATACTCTTCTGTTACCCAGCGTGGCGTGCTACCCCTGGAGCAAATTCAATACTGGGAGAATGGTCAGATCATCCACACCATTTTCCCTGGCAAGCAAGAATCCCATGTAGGCATTCATGTGCCGCAGGATCATCTGCTTGAAGTCATCGTGTCACAATCACAGCAACAGAGAAACGAACAGGTTCTTTATAATACGGTTATGACTGGATTGTTACGAAATAAGGCTGACCATACGGTTGGCATCAACATTCGGCAAGAAGGACGGCCTGCTTCCATTGAAGCAGCGGTAATCGTTGGGGCAGATGGCAGATATTCAGCTGTACGCAAACACGCTGGTCTGACCCCGGATATCCGCAAACATGGATACGACCTGTTATGGGCTCGCATTCCTGCTCCAACAGGCTGGGAACCTGCTGTTCGAATGGCCAGTATGGATGGTCAGCAGTTGGCGTTATTCTCACAATTCGGAGGATACGTGCAGATTGGATGGAACATTCCGCAAGGGTCCTTCTCCAAGTTGCGTGAACAGCCTTTTGCTCCCTTTGTACAGAAACTCGTGGCGGCCTTCCCCTGTCTCGCTGATTCGGTAGCTCAACATATCCAGACATGGAGTGATTTTGTTTTGTTATCCGTAGAGAGCAGTTTCGCCGAATTATGGGTGCAGGACAACGTGGTCTTGCTTGGTGATGCCGCTCACACGATGACTCCAACGGGCGCTTTTGGATTGAATGCAGCATTGGAAGATGCAGACGTGCTCGCTGAGCTACTCATTGATATGGCCGCCGATCAATTCACTTCTACAGAGCGGCTGCAAGAGCTGCAGGCCAGACGTGGAGAAAAAGTGAAGCAGCAGTTGGCTAGGCAACTGGAAATGGAGTCTTCGTTCCAGCAGCGGTACGAATCTTTTCAATAATGATGCGTGTATTCAAGCACCGCGTAATCAACAAACAGCCGATGACTCCCAGTTGGGAAGCATCGGCTGTTTTGTTCTTTGTGGAGTTAACCTGAATGTCTCTAATTTGGGTCCGTAAACATTCATGAATTTATAAATAAATGAATAGATAAGTTCTGATTTATTTCATACTGTCTTTCACAAGTGCTGCAAAAGCTTCCGAACCTTCCTTCGTTAGATGTACGCCATCTTTTTCGAAATATTCGTCATGCCCCTCGCTTGCAGTGTGCCAATCAATAAGAGATACATTGCTATAATCGGAAGCAGCTTCGTTCAGTGCTTTATTCACGGTTCGTTCCCATGGGCGAGGGACTCGCACGGTAACCAGATAAACATGTTCTTCATCTTTCAAATAATCCAGCACAGAATTCAGACTTTTGGAATTAAAGGAACCGTTCGTTCCAAGCTCCAATACGACCTGACTGCCCATTTGGTTATTTCTCTTCAGGCCATCCAGTACATCGGCAGCTTCCCACATCTGACGGCCGATATGACCATCCACGTGCACACCCGATATGGTTTGTTCAAGGTAAGGCTTGGCGTCCAAAATAACCGAATCTCCAATGACCGTATAGTGAATCTTGCCGTCTTTGGCTGGAGGAGCTGTTTCCTCTTGTTCTTTGGACGAATCTGACGTATTTACAGGATCCTCTGGATGTTCATTACCGTTGTCTTCTGGATTTCCTGGATTGTCGGTGCTGCCTCTGGGTTTACCAATAGCGTGGTTCGAATCGCCAGGAGTTGATCCTTTCTGCTCACCTGAGATTGGTTCCTCCGATTTGGGAGCATTATCTGGCTTCACCGTTTGCTGTTCTTCTTTGCCTGCTGGATCTCCAGCGTTCGCCGCTGGTTTGTCGTTTTTCTGAGGCGCAGGTTGATTGTCAGCCCCAGAAGTGCTCACTGTTGCTGGAAGAACGTCCTGCCCTTTTTCCTCCGTTACGGAATGTTCTCCATTCAGCGTGGCCGACATTGATACCGAATGGGAATCAGAATTCGCTGCAGACGTAATCATCATCTGTGACACCGTAAAGCACATCAACAGAATGCTCATCAGCAAGCCAGCTCGCTTCCACCATACGTTGCGAATACCTGTTGTATTGCGCCCTCTTCCCCATAACCGGGACCAGGAATCACGAAATCCGTTATGACGTATTGGATTTTCAATATATTTAAGTGACAAGGAGGCCAGTGCAACCGTTGCTGCAACCTGCAAAACCATTCGCACAGGATGTGCTCCACCCGTGTCTACCGTTGGACTCGTTAGAATAATAACAGGATAGTGCCACAAATATAAACCATAGGACCTTTCCCCAATCCAGCGCAATGGCTTAGCGCCAATGAGCCTTGCCAGGAAAGATGATGGATGAGCCAGTACAGCTACGAGCAATGTCGTCGCTATGGCCTGAAGTACCATTCCTCCTCGATACAATGAAGGGTCGTACTCGCTGCTATTCAGCATCATGTAGATTAACCAAGCAAGCGCAGCTAAACCTAACGCATCCAGGACAAGGCGATTGATGCGGGCTAGGGATGACGATAGCTTGCGACTCGGCCATACCACGGCCAGTGCAGCACCAGCCAGTAGAGCAAATGCTCTTGTGTCTGTTCCATAATAAACACGGCTCGGGTCCAGATCCGGATTATACATGATGGCCATTGCACCAGCAGACAATTCAGCTGCCACGACAATAAAGACGACCAGCCATCCCTTTCTTTTGAACAAAATGATTGCTGCGACCAGTAGAAGGGGCCATACAATGTAAAACTGTTCTTCCACAGCCAGCGACCAGAAATGCCCAAAGGGTGATGGAGGGCCGAAACTTTCGAAATAGGAAACGTTATGAAAGATATACCACCAATTGCTTATGTATAATACTCCCGAGACAATGTCACCACGCAACGCAGCGAGTCGAGATGGATCTGTGCAGAGCAACCAAATCATCACCACTGCTGTCATCGTGATCATGCCAGGTAACAAGCGCCTTACTCTTCGCACCCAGAAATCACCGAGCGATATCCGGCCTTGCTCCTGCCATTGTGTCAAAAGAATGTCTGTAATCAAATACCCTGATAGAACAAAGAAAATGCCTACACCGAGCAAACCACCCGGAATAAAACTTAAATTCAGATGATACCCTATGACTGCAAGCACAGCGATGGCTCGCAAACCATCCAGTCCGTTCATATGCCGCTTGCTTTTTAACGATTGTGACATGCGAGCCCCTCCTTGACAATGTGAGTCGACATCATCCATGTCTGGGGCGTTCGAGAACTCCTTGTGGTTCTGGTTGTCATTAACATACGTATTGCACCTTCCATCATTCATTTACAACATAAAGAAGACGAGTTACTTAACCATGATGTTTATGATTACGATTTCTTTATATCTTTGTTGTTATCTCCCGTTTAGCATTATACGCCCGAAAGATTATTCACAAATTACAGCAATAGTTACAATCCAGTGAAACGATGTAACCTTTCCTGCCAAGCATATATAGCTGTAAAATCATACTCTAATTTTATTGTTAAATACAGCATTTTTCATGGAATGGCTAATATTACCTTGCCTTTTATTTCATATATGAGCAGATCCTTCTGAGGGTCTGGAGTGTACGCTTGAGCCAATAGGAAAAGGCTGCCGACTTGCTCAGCAGCCAATAACCATTATAAACCTATCTCTTGCCGGATTGAAAGTTTTGCTCATAATTGCATCTTGGTGCCTAG
Source organism: Paenibacillus taichungensis (assembly GCF_050994985.1). NCBI lineage: Bacteria > Bacillati > Bacillota > Bacilli > Caryophanales > Paenibacillaceae > Paenibacillus > Paenibacillus taichungensis. The sequence goes on from NZ_CP194720.1 coordinate 3,764,939, forward strand.
TCCCCTAGAGGTAAAACGGATGAACCTTCTCTTCCGCACTCCCATCAAGAATCCGATAAGAGGATCGTCCTACATACATTGGAATCTGCAATTTGTCCAGATTAACCATTCCATTTTCTAAGAAGTATTCCGGGTCTTGATACCGCTGTACCACTTCACCTGCAATCCATTCATGATCCCCATATGTTGTGATATCGATTACCTTGCACTCGTAAGCAAAATAAGCTTCGGTCAGAATGGGTACATTCACTTTGATTCCTTCTTCGTATGTAATCCCGAATTTCGAGAATTTGTCTGTGTCTCTTCCACTGAAGGTTCCCGCAGCCTGAATCCACTCCGAATGATGACCCGGAAGGAAGTGTACCCCGAATACTCCACTCTGCTCAATCAATTCATAAGAGTACGTTTCCTTCCTCAGCGATATCCCGTAAATTCCGGGAGACGATCCAATATAGGTATGCCAGCCTGAGGCCATCACATTCTGAATCCCCTTATGACGGGATGTCACTACCGCCACCATGCCGGGATACGAATAAAACATAGGTTCATCTATCGGTTTTCGCATCTGATCACCTCTTCGTTTTCAATAGGCCCATGAGATATAATAGGCTTTTTCTCATCCATAATTATACAATATAAGTAAAGGATGAAAAAGAATTACTTCCTCCATCGCTAATCACTATTTGAATATACGAAAATATTACCGAAAACGGGGCCACTGCTGTATTTCACCAATTATTTTTCTCTTGATATTCGAAGATAGGTGTATTAAATTAAAAAATACATTTTTACTATACATCAGTAAGATGAATCAACTGAGATGAAAGGATTGTGAAATGGAAGTTTATCTAAAATATTTCTTGATTGGTCTTGCCATTGCCATGCCAGTCGGAGCAATTACTGTAGAAATGACAAAACAAGGTTTAAAAAATGGGTTTATCCATGGATGGGCAGTTGGTCTCGGCGGTATGACAATTGATGTCACGCTTATACTCGCCATGTACTTTGGCTTCGCTTCTGTACTGGCCTTGCCTTACGTGCAGATCCCGCTTTGGCTGGTAGGTGCAGGATTTTTGGCCTATCTGGGCTACGATTCCATTAAAAATGCGGATAAAGATATTACACCCGCAGACGAAAAGACTCAGAAATCATTCTTTAGTACATATCGCAATGGGTTGCTTGTCGCCGTATCTCCAGGGAATTTGATTTTTTGGGTTTCCGTATTCGGTGCAGTGTTATCTGATTCCTATAGCTCATCACATTCAGGCAGCTTTGCTTTCGCAGCATGCGGCGTAATGAGTGGTATTTTAATTCATGATCTAGGGCTTTTGTCGGTGGTGTCTGTCACCAGAAGAGTGATGAGTCGCTCCATGATTCGCTGGGTCTCCGTCATAGCCGGAATACTACTGTTTGGATTTTCCCTATACTTCCTCTATGAGTTCATCATGGGGATCGTCGGTTACGTTTAGAAGAGAGATGCTTGTTATGTGAAGAAGGAGTCCGCTACTGGCGGACTCCTTCTTCATTTTTTTGATTATCTCTAATGAATGCATATCCCGATAGTGATCATCCTGCCGCAATGTTTTCGACTTTTACCCTAGCTTTTCCAAATACACTTCCCTCTTCTTCCAATCTTTCTGCAATTTCAATGATTTTGTCGATGACATTCTTCTCTTGGCTCTCAACCCTTTCATTCGCAATCTGAGCAAGCTTCTCATGTTGCCCAACGCAAATGGAACGACTGGCATACTCAAACATGGGAAAATCATTCGCATCATTTCCAAAAGCAATAAAATCATGGGGAGAGACCCCAAGTGCTTGCAAACCTGTCCATTTATTCACACCCTTAGGACTAATATCAATAATGTTCTCTGTTCCATGCATGTATGTAACCACAGGAAGGTTGTGCAATGCCTCCAGCATCTCCTGGTGATTGCGGCTGCTTAAGACCACTACCTTCACTATCTCGGTTAATTCCTCCAGCAGCACGTTCTTCGCTCTGCACTCGGGGTCCAGATTTCTTCGAATGGGATGCTCCGGCTTGCCTGAATAACAGTAATCCCATTGACAATCAATGAGATACTCTGCTTCATGCTGCTTCAATAACGCCAGTATATGGTCAGCAATAGATGCTTCCAAATAAACTGTGGAAATCTCAAGCCCGCTGCGATACACAAATCCTCCATTACCGCCTACCAGCGGAAATTGCTGCATATGGACAGGCAGTATAGGCAATAAATCACGAATCGGTCGTGCAGATGCAAAAATAAGTTCATGACCTTTCTCCACAAGAAAGTCCAATGTCTGAACCATTTCTCTGGTTAACGGTTTCCCCTGAAAACAGATGGTTCCATCCAGATCAAATACAAACTTCATCATCATTCCCCCTCGTTTTTCTAATCATATCAAGTTCATATATAATGAAAAGGACCGATGTCCATTCGAGGTGAAAAAAATGAAAATGTACAGGGGATACGAAAAAATACAACCTTATATGTCCCTTTTTAATTTGGAACAAATCTTTGCTGACGCTGCTTTGCTTCCCATTCAGCTTCGGGAGTATGATTCAGATGAATATGTTCTTACGGAAGGCGATGAACTAGAAGGGCTTTATTTCCAAGTGGAAGGTCTGACCAGAGTCTCCTCAAGTGTTGAGACTGGCAAGTCTCTTTTGCTGCGTTTCTGCCACCCCTTATCCATCTTTGGTGATATTGAATTGATTCAGAAGGTGGTTGTACAATCACAGGTTCAAGCTGTACAGCCCTCCAAATTCCTGTTTATAGATATACAAACCGTTGAACGAAACTTAATGCAGGATTACCGTTTTTTGAATGAATTACTTAAACATCTGTCCTATAAATTGCAGACATGTACAGCGGCATCCCGAATCAACTCACTTTCCTCCGTTGAAGAACGGTTTGCCATCTATTTGATGTCCACTCGTCTACCCAAAGAGTTTGGCAAAGAAATTAGCACGCCTAACATTCCAGAAATAGCATCCGTAATCGGTACAACGCCCCGTCACTTAAATCGCCTCATTCAGAAACTGTCCGATCTGGAAATCCTGTGCAAAAAAAGAAAAGGGTTTGTTGTGCTCGATTGGGAGCGGGTGGATGAACTATCAAATGGATTGCGTTATGACTAGCATTCATAGTAATCTTGATTAAACACAACTGAGAAATGGGGAATAGCAGTGATTGAAAAAGCAACGTTTGCCGGGGGATGTTTCTGGTGTATGGTAAGTCCTTTTGAAGAGCAGCCCGGCATTCACGGGATTATATCCGGATACATGGGTGGATCCGTAGAAAACCCTACATATGAACAAGTGTTGACCGGGGAAACAGGGCATTTGGAAGTCGTGCAAATCTCGTTTGATCCAGCCATTTTCCCATATGAGAAGTTGCTTGAGCTGTACTGGCCGCAGATCGATCCTACAGATGCCACGGGTCAGGGTAATGATCGCAAAAGCCAATATCGGGCTGCCATCCTGTATCACAATGAAGAGCAACGCCAATTGGCCCTGAAATCACGAGAGGAACTGGCCAAAACAGGCCGATTCGATAAACCTGTCGTTACCGCTATTGAGGAAGCATCCGTATTTTATCCGGCAGAAGAATATCATCAAAATTTCCATCGCAAAGATCCGAAATATTATAAAGAATCCCGAATTTATTCCGGACGCGATGAAATTATCAAGAAATATTGGAGTTAACTTCTTTAAATCATAAAGCGGCCACATTGGCCGCTTTTTTTGTTGCATCCATTTTACAGTACACCGATTATAGCCTTCAACTCCTCAATGCTATCAATAACCCGATCAGCCTGAGCTAGCTCATCGGCTTGAGCAAAGTCAAAATTACATCCAATGGAAATTAATTTACTATCCTTCGCAGCCTTAATGTCAGACAATCGATCTCCGATAACCATCCCATGAGTGATATTATATTTCTCCACGATGGAGCGTACGAGATCAGACTTATTTTGTGATGAAATCTGCTGTATACTGAATGTTTCCTTTACCCACTCATTCAGATGATAATAGTTTACGATGGCATTCAAGTATTCGATTTGTCCATTACTCGCTATGTATATCGGTATACTCTTCTCTTTGCAGTAGTGAAAGAACTCTTCTACATACGGGTACAGGGCACCATGGCCTGCGTCGATATTCGCAATCAACTTCTCATGAAACCATTCATTTGCTTGTTGTCTAATCTGGTCCGAGTATCCGGGCAATAAATTCTCCCAGACGACGGGCAGAGGAACTCCCATAATCTCACGATACTTTTCTATTGGTGTATTCTGCTCCCACAATCCCTTTGATCTCAGATGATTAAAAGTGTCATGCAGAGAAGTCTCCAATATTCGATCTGTCTGAAATAACGTACCATCCATATCAAAAATCAATGAAAGCATAAACAGATTCTCCTCCTTCATATTCAGGATATAGTTTGAGACATAATAGTCACTCTACTTAAGTAAAGTGACTATTCATCAACATACGTGAATACCTATCATTTTACAACCCTTCCATACTTTCTGATTGAAATCACCCCTTATTCCAAGGTTGGTTATGAACTGCCTCTCATTCGTCCATACTATTACCTACGAATAAACCGTCATCACGAATGGCAGGGGAGGAAGCACCATGAACCGGAAAAACCCGCATCAAATTAATCAACCTGCAGCAGAACTACCCGTTCCGCTTGAATTCGATCGCAGCTGGATCACCCAACTGGAGTCCAGACTCGATAAAGGCGGCCCTTGGTGCGATTACAGACTCTTTCAACTTGGCATTCAAGCGGAAGAGACGAATCTGATTCCCAACTTTGATGAAATCCAATGTCTGAAGCATTTACAGGGACTCACCCCTCTTCCACACCAGATGGATACTGCACGCAGAGTACTGTTTGAAATGTCAGGTCGTGCCATTCTCGCCGATGAGGTTGGACTTGGCAAAACGATTGAAGCCGGCCTGATTTTGAAAGAATATATGGTTCGTGGACTTGTATCCAAAGTGCTCATTCTCGTGCCTGCGTCCCTTGTACTGCAATGGGTTCGGGAGTTAAATTCCAAATTTGGCATCCCTGCGGTTGCACAGAAAAAGGCGTATTCCTGGCAGAACGAAATTGTGGTTGCCTCGATGGATACAGCAAAGCGTGACCCGCATAAAGATATGCTGCTGAATACGGATTACGACATGATTATTATCGACGAGGCTCATAAACTCAAAAATAAAAAAACGACCAACTATCAATTCATGCTGAAATTACGGAAAAAGTACTGCCTGCTGCTTACGGCTACACCGGTGCAGAATGATATGAGCGAGCTGTTCAACCTCATTAACTTGCTCAAGCCGGGACAGCTTGGCCGTCAGGGTGATTTTGCAGCCAACTTTGTCGTCGACAAACGCATTCCGAAAAATCAGGAGCAGCTCAAGGATGAGTTGTCCAAAGTCATGATCCGTAACCGTCGCGGTGAAGGACCTGTTCAATTTACCAAACGGAACGTGTCCAATGTGAATTTGCAGCTTTCTCCTGAAGAACAGGCCCTTTACGATGGGGTGACTTCCTTTGTGAAGGATCAGTACCAGGAAGCGGGCGGCAATCTGAGCAGCATGCTTTCCCTAGTGACGTTGCAGCGCGAAGTATGCAGCAGCCGGGATGCCGTGTTTGTGACGTTGGTCAATCTGTCGAAGAAGCTTCCACTGGACTCCCCACTGCGGGATAAGATTTGGGAGCTCGTTGCTCATATTAAAGCGATCAAGGAAAATACCAAAGCGGAAAAAACGATGGAACTTGTTCGTGACATGAATGAGAAGGTTATTATTTTCACCGAATACCGTGCCACGCAGGAGTACTTGCTCAATTATTTTCGTAACAACGGCCTGACCGCAGTTCCCTACCGGGGCGGCATGAACCGGGGTAAAAAAGACTGGATGATGGACCTCTTCCGTGGCCGCGTACAGGCAATGATTGCAACCGAGGCGGGCGGTGAAGGTATCAACCTGCAATTTTGCCATCACATGATCAACTTCGACCTGCCCTGGAATCCCATGCGTGTTGAGCAGCGGATCGGTCGCGTTCACCGATTGGGACAGCAGAATGATGTAAACATTTACAACCTTTCGACGACCGGCACAATCGAGGAGCATATTCTGAATCTGCTTCATGAGAAGATCAATATGTTCGAGATGGTCATTGGTGGATTGGATGTCATTCTGGAGCGGCTGGAGAAGAAGGAGTCAATCGAAAAAAGTTTGTACAAAATCATGCTTGAATCACAAAACGAAGAGGATATCCGCCGTAAAATGGACTCGCTCGGACAATCGCTGAACTCCATTCAGCGCGAAGTTGCAGATGAGGCACCAGCCGTATCCGGGCTTGATATTCGTAAAGGAGGCCTCTGATTATGACCATGTCACCCCATGAAGTGCAGGCGTATGTGCTCACTTACCTGGAAACACTTGATTGTCAGATTATGGAGCGTTCTCCTGCCCATGTTACGGTAAAACTTTCACCTGAAGCTGACAAGGCGTTAACCAACCGTCCGTATTATTGGGGATTTGTGGAGCGAACCGGCGCACCTGCGGAGACGATGTCCTTTACATTCGTCTTTGATCCGGATGCCTATCAGCAAGCTTTGGAAGCTGAAGAAGCAAAAGCTGCACAGTTAGCTCCACCAGCCTCACCAGGTGCCGATCCCGGTACCCCCGAGGCTCCCAAAGAGACTATTCTAGGTCGATACTTCGGTATTGTCCCTTCTCTGCCTCAGCTGGGACCCGGACGGATTTTGAAAGAAGATGTTGTATATGGCAGCCGCAGGTTGCAGCAGATCTTCAATGCAGCGCGTGAAGGTGGTGCGTTCGTGAACCTGTTTGAACAGGCTGCAAAAAGGCAATTGCGCGCTACCGCACCAGCAGTATACGAGCCATGGCTTGGGGTGTGTTTTAAAGTGGAATTTGCCTGTGATCTGAAAAAAGAGGAACTTCATTTTATCGGCATCTCCCTCAAAACAGGGGAAATTGTCGAGAAGTTCGGCTCGAAGCTGAACAGGCGTGACCTTAGCCCAAGGCTGGCTGAGAATATGCACGTACAGACTGCCAAAGTATCGTTATCCGATGCCGGGGCAGCTCTGGAATCGCATTTGACAAACCGCTTGCTGGAACTCGACTATAGCTGGGCAGAGAAAGCCAAAGAACGGCTTGATCTGGAGCTTGCTGTTGTCGACACGTACTATGAAGCAGTTCTTAGAGAAGACACCCCTGAGGTCGACGTCGACGTAGATACAACCTCCTCCAGCACAGACGGTTCAACGGATCAGGAATATGCGGGGACCGGATCATCTGCTCCAATTCAGACTTCCCGCTCCGGCCCTTCCCGTATCCAGAATGCACGTCTGCAGCCCGTTGAATCAACTAATGTGACAATCGGATCAGATGTCGAACTCGCTGCTGAAGCTGCTGTTCAGGCAGAATCAGAAACGGACCCGGAACAGGATAAAGCCCGCCAAGCGGTCTTGGACCGGGAAGCCATGAAGCTGCAATACGAGACACGCCGTACCGAGATGATCTGGCAATATGAGCCCAAAGTGAAGGTGACTGCGATTAGCAGTGGCATGTTTCATTTAAGATAGACGACGAAGACACTACTTTTCCCGCAAATGACGGCAAAAGTAGTGTTTATTCATGAGTGGCATCCCGACAGGTTGCAGCAACCTTTGCATAACCTGTCCTCTAAAATGGAACTAGAAACGATCACGCAGCGAAAATGGAGTCCGTTTTGTCAGGATATGTACCCCAGAAAAGTAGGTGTTAGCATGAAAAGACCCTTCCATAAGGGATGGAACGTGATTCGCCGAATAACCGGAATTGTAATGTGCCTTCTTTGTGTAATCATCCTGCTCCCCTTACTGCAAGCTGAAGGTGCTGGAATTCAAACTGCATTTAGATCCGTACTCCCCACTACATTGGCCACAAGTACGGCGGAACTTCATTCCGATACACTAGCTCCTGATGCAGTACAACAATTTGCTCGCGAGCAAGCCATCATTCTAAATACTGAACATGCAGGGAACCATTGGGATCATGCCCAATTGGACTTTTATCCCCTCGGTCCAGGCACACGTAGCTGGTTGGTATACGCTAATGTTGGACAGTCACCCGTTGGTTATATGATCATTTCAGCTAACGACCAAGGACAATTTCAACTTAGCGAGTATGGTCATGGAGAACAACGACCGTACAACTTTTCCTTGTTGGACCAAGCTCTGAATCGGCAGCAACTGGACTTGAAGGAGCTAATTACTAACGGAGGAGGGCTTCAATTACACTATGCGCCACCCCTGCTCACTTATTGGAAAGTGGAAAGGCCTAACGATGATGCAATCTATATTGACGCAACTAACGGCGATACCTTGCCAACGGGTGTTCTGAATGCATTGGATAGGGACTCACAGCAGGCTACGAAACGAATAAAGTCCATAAGGTCAATATCTGTACAAGCTGTCGTGATAACGCCCGAAGATTCACCACAAGTCTCCTCGTTGTCCGTTGACTCCATGGATCTGCAACCTCTGTTTGATCCCGCGGACAATCTGTTATGGATCACTTCAAAAGCACTTTCGATAAGCGGCGTAAAGACATTGAATCAGCAATGGAAAGAGCATAAAAAGATCGTTTTCTCTGCAGATCAGCAAAATGTCTTGTATAGTGGGCCTTTGCCTGTCAGTGGTTATCAGATCTGGCGTGACGATCGTGGAACCGTTCAAAAACAATATGTAGCTATTGGCGGGAATACTTCGGTAAGACGATTTGTACCTCTTCAGACCTTGCTGCGCGACGGGCATTTCTATGCTGTGAAACCGTGACCGATCCTCACAACAAATAAGACGCCTTCCTCTAATTCTTGATAGGAATGCGTCTTTTTCTTTGGAAGAAGCTACTACTACGCTGGTTCTTTGATTAACCTTTACCTGAAGAGCTTCGTTTCTGCATTTTCCCCTGCGAATCCATTGCTTTTTCCTTTTTCCCAACCCATAGAGATACGGCAAAAGGAATCATTCCAAACCATTTCATTGTCCACGGCTCTTTGGCTTTGGTGCGTCCTTTACGCTCATCCTTCGGAGTATCGATATAATGAACAACTCGCTCTGTAATGTATTTCACCAGTTCATCACTTTTGGCCATAACCTCTGCCTCCCTTAGCTCCGGCAAAGCCGGGGCTTATGTTATTTCTATTGTGTGCAGAAGGGATCATCAATAAACATTTTTTTTGCTGCAAAGAGTATGAAAAACAGAAGAATGCACAGTCTAATGCCAAAGGTATCCATCCACTCACTTTATGACATAAGATGCCTATTTCAAGAAGGAGCGTGTATTCTCATGTATAAGCTGCTGGCCGCGTTGATGGCATTGCTAATCAGCATCAGTTCCATCCCTCTAACCACACATGCCAGTGCGGCGACATTCGCCCTGACCGACCTACCTACATTGCATTCACAACGATCGCCCATAAGCCCATCCATGTTGCCGGTAACCGATGGAGATGCCTATCACTCCACTCATCATGCGTTTGCAGCACCTGTCATCCTTCTGGACGTTGGTCATGGCGGCATTGACGGTGGAACAACAGACCATGGTGTACTGGAAAAAGACATCAATCTAGCCATTAGCCAAAAGGTGTATCTCCTGCTTCGCAGCAAGGGTTATGCAGTCATCATCAACCGACTCGGCGATTATGCGCTGAGTGACGAGAATCGCTGGTTAAACAGTCGCTCACGCCATCGCAGAGATTTGGCTCAACGCAAAAGCCTTAGCGAAGAGGTTAGTACCGACATCGTCGTCAGCATCCATGCCAACTGGAGTCCGAGATCAGCTGCGCGAGGCCCTGTTGTTCTACATCAGAACGAAGGACGAAGCTACATGCTCGCAAGCTCCATTCAGAATCAGCTAAATCAATTGTACGAGACGGAGCGCGATGTTGTATGGGGCAAGCCCTTTTACCTGTTAAATCATGTGAAGCAACCCGCTGTAATTGTTGAAACCGGATTTCTGAGCAATGCACATGATCGCGCAATGATCAGCGACCCAAGCGAACAGAAACGGATTGCACAGTCCATTGCTAATGGCATTATTTATTATCTGTCGGCAGTTTAGGCTCTGCTTGCCAATGCCACACATCTCGAACCAGATCGCTAATACCGACGAACTCAATCTGATCTTTGAGCCGAGATACGGATTCATGGACGATAGCAGAGGTATTTAATCCGGTATGGCCAACGTGACCAATCACTACACACACATCTTTGGCCAAAGCACGTTGGGCTGCCAAATCCATTTGCTTGCGTATTTGTTGTTTGGAATTGTGGTCATCCAGAAAAATATCGTTGCCGACGGGTGGCATGTTTTTGGTGATGGCCAATTCCCCTACCACAGAGCGAAAATTGGTTCGACTATCCACAAAAAACAATCCACGTTCTCGACATACATCCAATACAATGGACATGATGCGTTTATCAGACGTAATTTTGGAACCCATGTGGTTGTTCATGCCGACGGCATAAGGAACTTCATCTATGGCTTTCTCGACTCGTTCACGCACTTCTTCATCCGTCAGATTGGATGTGATCGCTCCTGGACCGAGCCATTCCGGTCTGCCCTTTTTGGGCTCCATTGGCATGTGAACAATCACATCCATTCCTTTTTCATGTGCGGCAATCGCATCTTTCTTCGTCGTTGGCAAGAATGGCATCACGGCCAATGTGAGTTTAACCGGGGTCGCCAAAATTTCAGAAGTCCCTTTCATGTCATTCCCCGCATCATCAATGATGATCGCCATTCGTTTACGCTGCGATTTGTCTGTCGGAGTTGGTGATATCTTACCTGAAGTTGAACCAGGTACTTGTGTTGAGGTCAGCTCCGTTAACATTTGCTCTGGGGTTTGCCCTGAAGGAATATGTGGTTCCGCACTGCTGGCAGAGAGGCCTACACCGTAAACCATGAATATCGTACCTGTGATTACCACTGACATTTTAAATTTCCAGGTGCTGGACCACCCTTTTCGTCCGGCCTTATTCATCCATCGTTCCCTCCTTTGTTCTGTCCCATCATTATTTGAACAATGAAGGGGGAATATGTAGACAAAAAAAGCCTGTTCATTCCAATGAAGCGCTTGAGGCCCTAGTGTTGGACTGACTTAATAAGCGATATTGGCGCGGAGCCTGACCTGTCAGTTGATGAAAGAGGCGGGAGAAATAATGAACAGACTTAAAGTGATATTTTTCTGCAATTTGAGTGATACTTAATGTGGTGTGAAGCAAATCGTACTTCGCTCGTCCAATACGAAAGTGATTCATATATTTACTGGGAGAGTATCCTGTAGACTTCCTGAACAGCTCAAAAAAATGTCCACGGCTCATATTGAGGCTTTTGTAATAGCTATCCAGTTGCTTGGGCGCTCCGTGAAGTAAGTCCTGCTCCATACTTTTAAGCATTTGAGATATCCGGCGATCAGGGATTACATAGTCATTCCCCATGCAACAGTTCAGAAAATAGTCGATAAACGTCTGGAAATTACGCTGAATCATCAAGCTCCACATAAAAGTCTGCTCATTGGTGTATGCCCCGCTTTTATAAAAATCCTCAAAAAGATCCTGCCAAATCTGCAGAGATTCCACCTTTGATATTTCTTTTAGCGCATACGGAAAAGTCGGGCCCACATAAGCTTGCTGTAACACATTTGGTGGATAACAGACCGGACAAGCCGTATCAAATACATCTTCTCTCTCCACATAATGCCAATCAAAATAACAACACAGGTGAACCATAGGGTTATCCGAATCAGCCACCCATTCATGCAGTTGACCTGCTGGAATATAGATCAGTGAACCGGGGCCAAGTCTGCTGCTCTTTCCATTTGTACTTAATACCCCATACCCTTCGCTGATCAAGTAAATGGAGCTGGTATAACAAATTCGCGGAGAACTCGACTGACCCTTCGCAAAAGGGTACCGGGTTGCCAAATATACATAGGGATGCAAGGAAGCAAAATTCATTGGAAGTTTCCTTTCCGACTCCGTTTTTCTCGATGTTAACCTTTCATCTCCTTCACCGAAAGGTACAATTGGAGACTAGAGGTACATATCATCGTGCGCCAATTGATCTGACGATCGTGCAAATCATGGACGTCTTGCTAAATACAGCAAACTGCTGTTCAGATACAGTAATAACTGTACATCGCATGACTTTATGAGGAGGAAAACTTGTGCAGAAGAATGATAAGCAGCCGAATAGAAGATACGAGATAAATAAGAACAGAGGCTATGAACGTGCAAAGCAGCATTCCATTTCCTTCGATGGTCCTGCACCGGATTTTTTTGAAGGCGCACTACTGGGCAATGGAGGACTGGGTATTGTCGTAACAACCCGCCCTGACGCTGTGATGCTCCATTTTGGACACAACAATGTATGGGATATTCGTCTCGCCGAAGAACACCGTGAAGAGCTCATGACTTTCCAAGAGGTATATGACAGATTCGCTGCACTGCCAGCAGATTTGCCGCAATTAACGGATCATCCGTGGTACAAACAATATTGTGAGATGGCTGGCCAAAATTACAGCAAAGCTTATCCCAAGCCCATGCCCTGCGGGTCACTGCTGCTGCGGTATGATCGGCGAAAGGCCGAAGTCATCGGCCATACCATGGATATTGCCAATGGCCTTTGCACAATTGATTTCCTGATCGATGGTGAACCTGCTGTATTCGAACTCTTTGTAGAAGGAGAGCACGACCGGGTCTGGATGAAGGTAAGTGATACCGCGACGGGTGATCTGATCCCCTTATTCGAGGAGATCAAGCTGATTCCTGACCCTGAAACACCGCCTGAATTTCCTCAAGCCGCAGTCGTTACCAGCGAAATTACGGGTAAACAGTCATTTACGCAAATTTTGCCGTACGTGGAGCATCCCGCTGTGCCCTATATCACACATGAAAAAGATAGAGCTTTCCGGCTCGCTGTTCGCTCGTCTGGATTATCTGCAATGAAAGAATATGCTTTGCATCATCAGAAGCCCGCAGTCAACGGCTTCCCTCTGGGAGAACCTGTACATGGCTTTTTGGCTTGCGCAGAGCTCTGGGAGGGCCTTTATAGCGAACTGAATAATGAGGCCCACCCGCCAGAACTATCTTTTTTTAGTCAAGCTAAGGAAGAATCCAATGCCATGTGGCGTGATTATTGGAGCCGCTCCTCCGTCGCACTGGAAGATGAATTTCTGGAGCGTATCTGGTACCACAATCTGTACTTTTTTAATTGTGCCGTGAAAGAGGGCGTTACCTGTCCAGGTCTATTTGCCAACTGGAGCTATCGTACCATCGGTGCAGACTGGCATGGGGATTACCACATGAATTACAACACACAGCAGCCATTCTGGCTCGCATTCTCCAGCAATCATCTCGACAAACATCTTCCCTACGTGGATATGGTTGATCATGTACTTCCCGTCAGCCGAGCGTGGGCACGTGATTATTACGGACTGAGCGGAGCTTATTTCCCCCACTCGGCCTATCCTGTTGAAATGTCCATGATGCCCTACCCTGTCCCGCACTGGGGATGGGAAATCTGTGAGACGCCTTGGACCGTACAAAGTCTATGGTGGCACTATCTATATTCCATGGACGAGACGTTCCTGCGTGATCGTGCATTTCAACCCATGAAAGAAGCCGTGCTGTTTATGGTCGATTACTTGAATCGCCCCGAATCACAGGGTGAACGCTGGGGAGATCGTAATTATCACATTTTTCCGACGGTGGTGCCGGAGCTATATGAGATTTCACCTGGCTTTGCCAAAAACAAAGACTGCCTGATTGACCTTACACTAACGCGATTTCTGTTCAATGCGTACACCCAGGCTTGCGATGTCCTTGATAGGATGGAATCCGAGCACGATCTGCTAGAGAAAGTAAAAGAGATTTTGAGCCATTTCCCTTCTTATCCGAAAGCCGAATCCCGCAACGGTTCAGTCTTTGTGTCGGTGGAGGGTGAGGATCCTGATGTGGTGTATAACGTCCCCATTCCTATTACGACCGTATTTCCAGGTGAAGAGCACGGACTTCATTCGCCAGAGGAGGAATACCAGACCGCGGTGAACTCCTACCTTAATCACCGCAACGAAGGCGGGAATGAACTGGTATTCTATCATCTTGCCGGAGCCCGGCTTGGCGTGTTGGATTTGGAACGCTTCAAGCGTCAAATCCAGTATTGTCTGCTACCAAACGGCACTTGCACAGATCGGGTCCTCATGAGCGGTGGTCGCTATGCTGACAAGGAGAACTTCGATTTCATGTCCCGGATGGGTATCTGGTTCGAAAATTTCTCCCTGCCTACCGTGATCAATGAATGCCTTCTTCAAAGTTATAATGGAAACCTGCGCTTCTTCCCCAACTGGCCGAGCGAACAGAAGGCAGAGTTCCATACTCTACGTGCTGTGGGAGGCTTCCTTGTCAGTGCAGCTTTTGTGGATGGGGAGACGGATTGGATCGAGATTGAGAGCGAAGCTGGTGCTTGTCTAACCTTCTATATCCCTTGGGCAGAAGGGGCATTATGCACAGTTTCTTCTGGTGAGCAATATATACTGTCTGGTCAGGTTGGCAAGATCACCACAGTAGCAGGGGATTTCATCTCCATTGTTAAAGCAACGGTTTAGCTCATCTTGTGGAATGTGTCCATAAATAAGAAGCGTCCCGGACTATCCCGGGACGCTTCTTATTTATAAATTGCTTTTCAATTACTTGGAAGACCACAGTTCCATACGCTGAGCATATTTCTCGTTAATGATATCTTCCACTTTCTCATCGCCAGCCTTCTTCATATCTTCCAGCATTTTGTCAAATACGGAGTTGGCTTCAGCTTCACTTGGAGCAATAATGGCTCTCGTAATGCTCTGATCCATAATATCCTTCACCTTCTGGGCCGTCAGTGCTTGAGGTGTCCCCCCATCCGGATTCAGGTTATCATACTGTGCTGTATCCCATACGGAATCACCAAGACTCTTGAGGGCCAGTTCATCCACTTCACTGCGTTGGAATTTAACGGCCATGTCATACGGCTGTCCATTTGGATCCAGACCATTTTTGACAAACCATAACCATTTACGAACGCCACTTTTCTTCACTGTATCATCCCAGTTATCCTTGAAACTCTGCAGGAATGCAGGGTCTGGTTGGCGCTTGCCATCCACCATGGTGTATTGTTCGCCTTCCTTGCCCCACAGCAGCAAATGCTGTCCTTCATCACTCGCCAGATAATTAAACAGTTTGATCGTTTCTTCCGGGTGCTTGTTATTTTTGGTAATGGCGATTGCATCCCATCCAAGCGAGCTTCTTGGGCCAAATGTGGTTTGGGCCGGATCTACACCTGGAGCAACAACCTTGTATGCGAACAACTGATTCTTTTCCCCGCCATCCTTCTTCAGGGCCGCATTGCCGTTACCTGGGTCCCAATATGCTCCAGGGGTAGCGAATACCGCGCCGGTCGTCAGCTTTTGAATCCATGTCTGCGTTTTGCTAATGGCAAATTCCTTCTCAATCAGACCTTCTCTATATAACCGATTCATATATAACAGCATTTCACGATATTTAGGGTCCTTAACATCATATTGCAGACGTCCATTGTTGTCATAATACGTTTTTAAGCCCCACATGCCTTTGAATGTTCCCAGATTCGCGCCCATGTTTTCACCGTTCATCGTCATGGGAATAGACTCTTTGCCATCAATCGTATTGTATTTTTCTTTGAAATTTTTCAGGAGTGCTTCAAACTCGTCCGTGGTGAGGGGCTGTGAACCATCTGCTTTGTCTGGAAGGAACTCTTCCAACAGACTCTGTCTCATCAGCATACCGAAGACCGGATCACTGTCGAGTCCATACCAGTTTGCCAGATAGTAGTTTTTGCCGTCTGTATAACGTGTTTTGGTCAATGTTTCGCCATACATTTCTTTCAGATCAGAACCATACTTTTCAATTAACTCATCCAGTGGAATGAATGCGCCGCTTGAAATATATTTATCGAGGGAAGCATCTCCCCGGCTCATGACCACCACATCCGGATAGTCACCACTGGCAAGCATCAGGCTCAGTTTTTCCGTTGGATTACCCGTTGGCTGTTGTATGGAAATCTCTATGCCTGTCTTTTTGGTAATTTCCTGGGCAACCGCATCGGTAAAAGGCTCTCCTTTGGTATTACCATCAAACCAGGACAGCGTAATCGGCCCTTGTTCCCCATCTTTTCCCGCTGTGTTGTTCTCCGCATCACTGGAGGAGCAGCCCGCAAGCAAACCAACGACTAATGCAGCCGTAATCCCCATGGTCATCCATTTTTTTGTCTTTGTCATTGACACCCTAATTCCTCCCAATGAATAAATTCCTGTAGTGATTGATTGAGCATTTCCAAAACGATCTTTGCCCACCCCCTTTCAGGAGAGGCCACCACACAAGCCTTTCCTGCAACCGGATTATGGAATAGATTAACTCTTCACCGCTCCCAAAGTCATGCCTTTAACAAAGTATTTTTGCAGGAACGGATACACCATAACGATTGGTAAGGTGGCTACCATCGTAGCAGCCATTCGAATGGTATCGCTGGAAACTGCATTTCGTTTGGCCGAGTTGGCCAGCATTTGCGTTTGTGAGATCATGCCGCCAGTCTGAAATTGATTCAATATTTTGACAAGCACGGCTTGTAAGGTCTTCAGGTCCGAGCTGTAGGTAAATGCATAGGAATCAAACCAGGCATTCCAATGCCCAATTGCTTGAAAAAGCCCCACTGTTGCAAGTACAGGTGTTGTCAGCGGCATCACAATCCGGAAGAAAATGGTCAGATCGTTAGCGCCATCCACCCTCGCCGATTCTTCAATCTCATGGGGAAGCTGCTCCATAAAGGTACGGACAATGATCATATAGAAAACATTCATCAAACTTGGTAAAATGAAGACCGAAAATGTATCGATCATGTTCAGTGCCTTAAGCACCATGTAGAACGGAATGAGCCCACCACTGAAATACATGGTAAAGATAAAGTACAGGTTCCAGCCTTTGCGACCAACCAGATTCCGCCGACTTAGCGGATACGCAAGCATCGTAATGACGAGAACCGATAGCGGTGCGCCAATCAGCGTTCGTTTGACGGTTACCCACAGCCCGTTTAAAATCTCGCTATCTTTCAAAATCTGCTGATAGCTGTCCAAGGTCAAGTCCCTAGGCCACAAGTAAACGCCGCCCCTTACCGTATCCTCCGCGCTGTTCAATGAAAGAACGAGTATATTCCAAAACGGAAGAAATGTAACCAGTAATACGAGAATTAGAATGAAATACACAATAATTTTGAAAATACGATCCCCGAATCTGTTCAGAATCATCACAAGCGCTCCCCTCTGTCTTTTATAGTTAGAACAACGCCTGGTCGTTCACTTTTCTGGAAATCCGGTTCACGATGAGAACAAGAATAAAGGCAACAACGGATTTGAACATCCCCACGGCAGCCCCGTAAGAGAACATGCTGTTCTGTAGTCCGTATTTGTAGGCATAAATATCGATAACTTCGGAGTATTCAAGTACGGTATTATTTTGCAGCAGGTATTGCTGTTCAAATCCTGCATTCAAAATGCCTCCGACCGCAAGAATAGCCAATATAACAATTGTAGGGCGCATGGATGGCAGCGTAATATGCCACATTTGCTTAAATCGGCTGGCTCCGTCTACCCTGGCCGCTTCGTAGAGTTCAGGATTTATGGAAGCGATTGCGGCGAGATACATAATGGCACTGAAACCCATCTCTTTCCACATATTCGATAATGCGATTATCCACCAGAATAGAGGCCCGTTTTGCAAAAATGCAACTGGTTCTTTGACAATACCCAGCAAAACCAGAATATTGTTAAGCATTCCATCCGAAGCCAGCAGCGTAATTACAATGTTGGCTGCAATTACCCATGAGATAAAATGCGGCAGATAAGAAACCGTCTGTACAAAACGCTTGAAAAATCCCTGTCTCGCTTCATTCAACACAAGCGCGAGAATGATCGGAGCAGGAAATCCGAAGAACAGCGTCAGCAAGCTTGTCGCAAGCGTATTACGCATAACCCGATAGAAGTCCCCTGTAGTAAAGAAATACTCAAACCACTGGAAACCTACAAATTCGGCATGGAAGAACTGGTAAAAAAACGATCCCCCACCCGGCTGATAATTTGTAAACGCCATATATAGTCCAAACATCGGACCATAGGAAAATAGCAATGTCGCAATGAAGGCAGGAAGCATAAGCACGAATAACCATTTTTGCTCTCTTAGTCTGCTTATCAGATTATTGCTCCTGACTGTTTTGATAGCGCTTACCTTATGCATTAAATACCCTCCCTTTTTCTATACAGCAGCATGGCCAGCCATATCTTGATCAACTTCTCTCCTATTTATCATAAATTTGACGCAGATCGCTTGCCATAGTCGAATTCTCCGAAAGATACCGCTTTTTAAAGATGTTTTTGTGCAAAGAGAGGATTGGATTTCCATAATCACTCTGCTATGATGAACTGTGCAACGAATAATCAGTCAAGAGAGGGCTACCTAATGCGCCAATTCTATCGAAAATACATATACATGCCTTTTGTTAACCTGACCTTTCGTTCCAAACTATTTATGGTATTTGTACTCGTCACCATCATTCCGATGATGTTATTGGTTTATTTTTCCTATGAACTTACCAAAACAAAACTTACTGAGCAGATCTACATCAACATGACGAACTCAACAGCTCAGATCACTAAAAATCTGGAAAATAAACTGGATAGCTACGAACATATTTCCGCCTCCATTTATTTGGATAATCGTCTTGCCAATTACCTTACGAACGAGTATCAGGATGATCCATCCTATTTGGACGTCTATAACTACATTGGCAATCGAATCGACACCGTGATGGCTGCCTACCCTGATTTTGATAGCGCATTCATTTATTCAGACAATCCATCGCTGCCCAAAGACAATTATTATATCAGGCCGATTACACCCGAAGTTCAGAACACGGAACTGTTCCACAAATTGAAACAATCCTATGGGAACATTATTCATCTCTCATCGCCGCAGACCGAGAATGGTCCCGCCATGTTTACGCTTGCCCGGCTGCTGAACAACAATAGTAATCAGTATCCCTACGGGATGCTGGTCTTTCAAATTTCCGAGTCTGTCATCTACTCTCTCATGGAAAAAGAAGCAGGTGGCAAAGATATTTTTATTATCAATGACAAGGGCATTATTCTATCTTCAGCAGACAAGCAGTTAATCAACACAAGCCTGCCCGAATTGCTTCATCAGAATTTTGACGAGACACCTTCAGGCAGATTTGATACAACGTATCAAGGTGTGAAGGCTCTAGCGGTTTATAACACGCTCAAAAACGGCTGGAAAACGGTATCCATCTTCCCTTATGACAGTATTATTAAGGATGCTAAATCTCTCTCTCAGCTTATTATCAAAATTTCACTGGGCTTCATCGGCGTGGCGCTGTTGCTCATTTATATTACCGCATCGCTGTTCAGCAAACGCATCAGGACGTTAATACGGATGATTCGGCGCATTGAACGGGGAGATTTCAACCCTACCCATGAGGAACAAATGGGCAGTGATGAGATAGGACAGCTTCACTTTGCATTCGAACAGATGACAACCCGGCTGAAAAGTCTGGTTACGGAGGTCTACCAGAAGGAGCTACAGAGCAAGGAAGCCGAGCTTGACCTGCTTCAAGCTCAGATCAATCCTCACTTTCTGTATAACACACTCGGCTCGATCTCCTCTCTGGCCGTAAAACATCAGGATCCCCAGATTCAGGATATGGTCCTTCACCTGGCCAAATTTTATCGGATATCCCTGAATAAAGGAAAGAGCATCCTGACTATCAATGAGGAATTGAAATTGACGCAGAGCTATAATGCCATTCAGCTTATTCGATTTAAAGGCAAGCTGAATATCATCTACACGATAGATCAATCGATCCTTCCCTACTCGACCGTAAAGCTTGCGTTACAGCCTTTTGTGGAGAATGCAGTCATTCACGCTCTTTGGAATCAGGATCGGCCCCTAAATATCCATATCAAGGGCGTCATCGAGAACAATAGTATCATCTTATCTGTTATAGACGATGGAATGGGCATGCGGCGTGAGATGCTTCAGTCTTTGTTTGAAGAGAAAGAAGGACGCGGCTATGGCATTTCAAATGTGGATCGGAGAATTAAGCTGAAATTCGGTGAATATTACGGTGTTAAAGTGTACAGCAAACTAGGCATGGGAACCACGGTCCAAATTCGTCTGCCACAAAAAGAGATCCAATAAAAAAGGAGTGCAATGCAGCCACTATTGGCTTGCAAAGCACTCCTTTTAATCCATTCTACAGCATCCTTTTATACCTGCTCACGGATACGGTATACCAGACTGTCGAAATCGCCACGTAGAGATAGCTCCACCCCGATGTTCATCAGCGCACGGCCACTGATCGATAATCCCAGTTCTTCAATGAGATAGGTCTTGTCAGCCTGAAGACCCGCCAAACGCAGTCTAGGCAACGGTTCACCTAGCTTCTGCGAGTGAAGAAAAGCGAACAGAACATGTTCACTTGCGGTAGCATCGCTGTACTGGACAGCCGTAACCCCCTTATCGCGAAGCGCAGTCAGGCGGAATTGTCTGCCGAATTGTACGAGGTGGCGAATGGCTTTGTACTGTCCGATGAATTCCCCGGACTGTTCGATCCATTCATCACTCCACTCGTTCAGATTGGAGCCAATACCAAGCGTGCCCATCATTGCACTGTGGAAACGATACTTCAGGGAGACGTTTCGACCGTTCATTCCTGTAGGTGACTCGGTTACCCAACAGGTCATCATACGTGGTGCATACGTATAGGAGAAGCCTTCCTGAATGCTCAGACGGTCGAACGCATCCGTATTGTCACTCGGCCAGGATTGGTCGGCATAACGGAAGATGCCCAGATCAATCCGCGAGCCACCTCCTGCGCAGGTCTCAAATTCCACATCCGGGAACTTGGCTCTCAGCTGTGCCCATATATCATAGAGACTCTGGACATGCCTTACCCATACTTCCTTCTGACGGTTTATGGGGTGACCCTTCATGCCAGGCTCCGTGATGGTCCGGTTCATATCCCATTTAATGAACTTAATCTCATGGTTGCCAAGCAGTTCGGTCATAAAATTGAGAATGTATTGCTTAACCTCCGGCTTGGAAATATTCAGCAGCAACTGATTGCGAAGCTCCGTACGTCCCCGAGTCTCAAAATGATATACCCAGTCTGGATGTTCTCTATAGAGATCACTATCCGGGTTGACCGACTCCGGCTCTACCCATATGCCGAATTCCATCCCAAGTCCGTGAACCTGATCAATCAGCTCAACAAGTCCGTTCGGGAACTTCTCTTTATTCACGTTCCAGTCGCCCAACCCCGCTCGGTCGGAATGCCGCTGTCCAAACCAGCCGTCATCCACGACGAATAGCTCCACGCCCATCTTGGCTGCCCGCTCGGCAAGCGCCATTTGGTCCTGTGCGTTCACATCGAAGTAGGTAGCTTCCCAGGAGTTGTACAGCACTTTCCCGATTTCACTGCGAGGCAGTATGTAATTGTATTGATATTGATGCAAGCGGTGGCTCATTCCGCCAAAGCCTTCTGGGCTGAATCCGCCGACAAAGACAGGCGTCTCAAACGTTTCGCCCGCACCCAGCAACCATTCATTGTCAAAATCATTGATGCCACCTGTTACCCGTACATGCGTGAATGGGGTCTTCTCCGCAACAATCTTCCAGTTGCCGCTCCAGGCCAGAGCACCAAACCATACCCCACCGCCGCTTTCTGTCGAAAGACCATCATCAATCGCAAACCATGGGTTGGCATGACCGTCCGTGAAACCTCTCCGCGATTCAAGTACCTTCTTTCCCTCTGTCAAAATGGTATTGCGCAGTTGGAATTCACCCGACCATTTCCCCGTAACATGAGTTAGGCGGTAATCCTGGAGATATGGCAAAGTCCAGGCTGCGGATTGCATGCTTTCCAGCACGATATCCTCTTGTCCCTTATTTACGATATTGGCATAACGCTCCACCAGGTCGAATTCCGGGATGACCCGATATATCAGCTGCGTTTCAAGTGCATATACCTGATCCTTCAACGTAATAATCAACGTCTGTCTGCCATCTTGTTCAATGATCTCGTGACGGTCATACTTTACATGAAGATCGCGGACACCATCAGACATACGCAGCTTCAGAGATGGCTCTGTATAAGATGCACCTCCCCAGAAGCTGTACTCCTCCACCTCTCCTTCCACTTCCGCGTCAAAAGAGCTGTGGGATTGTAGATGGAGCAACGGAGCGCTGTCCTCGATGTCCACGGGGTTACCCCAATATAGATGCTGGAGGTGTTCCCTCTCATTAATTCCGAAAATGTAGGACGAATTTTGCGTCTGTATTGCAAATATACGTAGTTGTTCATTATATTGAATCGTCAAGTCTATCATCCTTTCGAGTTCCTGTTACCCTCGTGCTGTGTGTTGTGAACATACATATTATTGTAGGAAGCAGGAGTTAAATTAGCCATATCGCATTCTTACAATCCATAGGGGAAATCATCTGTCATTCTAAGTTATGAAAATAAGGCTGCGATGCAATTCGCAGCCTTATAAACTTACTTCAAAATCAGGTTATAGATGACCTGAGCCGCCTCTGCACGGGAAGCAATCCCTTTAGGCACAAACTGCCCCTGTCTTTGGCCTTGAACCAGTCCTAGTTGGGCTGCATCCTTTACCGAAGCAGTTGCCCATGAAGAAACCTGAGCCATATCGGTAAATAAGATATCTGAAGAACCAACAGGCACTTTCCCATCATTCAGTTTATATGCCTTCATCAGCATCACCGTAATTTCTTCCCGGGTAATCTGTGCGTCTGGCTGGAAACTGGCTGCGCTTCGGCCGTTGACAATACCTGCTTGGTTCGCAATCGAGATGGGTTCCGCGTACCAGGCATCTGTCGCTACATCTGTAAATTGTACTTTTCCCGCTACGGTCAGTCCCAGAGAATGAACGAGCATGGCGGTGAATTCAGCGCGAGTGACTGCACGTCCTGGCTCAAATTGATCTTCGTTTGTGCCTTCAACATACCCCTTTGCTGCTAACTCCTTGATTACAGAGCTGGCCCAATGATTGGCCGGAACATCGGCAAACGTCCGATTCAGTTC
The DNA here is from genome assembly GCF_050994985.1 of Paenibacillus taichungensis. Classification (NCBI taxonomy): domain Bacteria; kingdom Bacillati; phylum Bacillota; class Bacilli; order Caryophanales; family Paenibacillaceae; genus Paenibacillus; species Paenibacillus taichungensis. The sequence continues at coordinate 3,788,220 of NZ_CP194720.1, forward strand.
CAGAACGGCATACTTGCTGAAGTGGCTCACTTTAGTCGTTAATATGCCATTCACGTAATCCGATTTGAGAAATTCCAATTCCCCATTTTCGTTAATATAATATATTCCTCCCTGTGAAGGATCGAAGCCTTCAGCCGCTGCCAGACTCAGCGTAACCGGATGATCAAACGCAGAGAGTGTTTCGGTTGCACCAGATTTAGTTGTTACCAAAAGGCTGAATTCATAGATTTCACCCTTAAGGGAAACCGTTGCCCGGGAAGATGATTCCGCTGCAGCAACGACCTCCTTGGCCTTGCTGCCAAGCGGAACCATTTTCAAAGAAATCGTACTATCTTCCTGTTGCCCCGCTGGTAGCTTGCTCAACAGCTGCTGGAACAAACTCGCAGGTACTTGCAGGGTTAACTTACCTGATTTAACTTCCAGTACATGGTCGCCGAGCTGACGTAAAACAGCAGATGACAATTGTAGCTCTGGAGTACCAGCCTTGATGTCTACAACGGCTTTCCCTGCCCCATTGTCCACTTTCAGCATATCGGCCGTGATGACCAGTTTTGCTGTATCGTTCTCCTGAGCCGAGCTGTTGCCGGAGTTCCCGCTAGTATTATTGGTATTGCCATTGTCGCCAGGGTTACCTGGGTTTCCTGGGTTTCCTGGGTTTCCTGGGTTTCCTGGGTTTCCTGGATTTTCCGGATTGACTGGTTTTTCGGTCAATTTAACCAACTTCGATTCAGCCGGTCCAAGCGAGATGGACCATGAACCGGTGGCTGACGAAGATTCACCTGTCCACAAATCTTGTAACGTGTAGGATTTGGATTCATTCAATCCGGCACGACCCAAGTTAATTGTTTTGTTCGCTGAACTATTGCCGCTGTAATTAAATACAGCGAGGTAATAATCATTGCCGTCTTTCAGAACAAACGTATCTGCCGCATTTGCATTCGTATTCCCTTCAAGCGGCTTGAATGCTTTTCCTTTCAGCGCTACCTGAAGAACATCCGTATTATTGTACAATGCTGTCATGTATTCCTGTGCCTTGGGATCGTTCACATCATCAGAATCCATCATCACCGTGCCGGCAATCACACCGGAATTAACCCGGCTGCGGGCTTCCTCCAGGCTTGAAGCACTGCTTAATGCCAAATGATCTGGGTCTGTATAAGAATAGATCGTTCCATTTTGCCAGAAGCCATATGTCAATGAATTGAGCATGTACTCCGTCTCATTGATTTTGCCATAGGTGTCACAAGAGATCCGTCTGCTATGCGCATACTGACTTGGAAAAATCGGTGCAATGGACGCACTAATAAACATTTTTCCATCCAATCGCTCTTCAACATAACGCATCCCTTCATTGTATGCCTGGATTCCTGTCGTCACGGTAGTGTCATAGTGTTGGCCTTCCAGTGAGCCATGGGTCAGGAAATCCAGTTTAATGAATGTGAATCCAAGTGATTTAAACTTATCCAGAAAATAATCCATACGCATTTGACTCCCCGGATGTGTCACATCCAGTGCATATGCTCCATCCAGTGTAGGCAGAGGTTTCCCTTCAGCATCCTTAAGCACAATATCACCATACGTATATTGCCCGTTGGTACCATCTACTTTTTGGCTCATATCGTTGCCCCAATACACAAATGGTCCCCAATAGATGCCTGCATGCTGACCATTGTCCTTAATTACAGATACGGCTTGGGCAAGCTCTGCATCACTTAGATTATCCCAGTAGGAATCCATATTAATGAATACATTGCCGTTATTGTTGAACTTCTTAAGATTGTTCTTGAAATAATTGGACACATCCACTACGTTCTGATACGAAAGCCCGCTATCATAAGCTCCCCAGCTATTCCAACCTACTGGAACACCTTGTGGCAGCTCCGGATTCAACGCCAGCGGAGGTGTAATAATCGCATTTGCTTTACCGTATTCTTCAAGTCCTGTACGGTAGTCACTGAAACCACCTACCATAATCAGTGGTGAAGACAGTTCAGTACCAGTCAGGCTGCCATGTGGCTGGGTATCACGAGTAACGTCACTCGCTGCACCACCATACACAGCAAATTCATTCAGACGATTAGCTGAGCCTTTCCAGTCAATACCGGTCTTCCAGGTATCATGGGTTACTGAACCGATCACGAGACCGTTACGTGTTGAGTTATTGAATACCGTTGTCATTTCGTAACTGGTATCCGCCCGGTTCATCGTTTGAGATTTATAGCGAATCCAGGCGTCATTGTCAAAAGGTACTGTAAGCACGCGATTATCCGAGCTGACGCCGATATCCACACCACTCGTATTTTTCACAGTAATTGGTGACATGTAATTACTTTGGATCTCTGTATCACTGAAGGCATCCAGACGGTTGAGGAAATACGATTTATCTTCATAAAACCGATAGACCTGCTTCAGGGTTGGTTTGCCAGTTGACGTATGAACAAAGTTCAACTCAATGCCTTTGCCGAATCCATCCTGAATCTCCACAGGTGTTCCACCGCTCGCATGACTCTCATAACCTTTGGTTTCCACAAGACTCTCACCAAGTTTAATGCTGCTGAAAATCCCCCGCATCTTCTGCCCTTCTGCCCAGCTATAGCCGACGAATCCAGTCTGGGTATTATAAGACACTTCATATTGTCCGTTCGATACCAGAAGGCCATACGTGTAATCAGTCACCGTGATATCCCCGTATCGTTGAGAGTCACCCGGTGTTCCCAGATCGTCATCTCCTTCACCTGGATTTTCAGGTTCTGTCTCTATCGCAGGCTCTACGATAATCCGGTCCAGATCGGGAGAATAGCCATTGTTGTCTGAAAAGGTAATCGTATTCTCGCCTTCAGTTAATGGGAGTGTAAGATCATACGTACCTACCGTATCCCAGTCCGGGGTTTTGGGCAGGTCGTGGAACTGCTCTTCCCCATCATTCGCATGGACATAGAAACTCCGCGGATCACCGGAAAAATAATCTACCTTAACGCGGTAATCACCTGTCATGGGGGCTATAATTTTATTGAAAGTCAAGGAGCTCCCGCCATTCAGATAGCCGACCTTTTTGCCGCCGGAAGCATTCGGGCTCTCTGTTACGCGTGCTTCACCAGTCAGTGTATTGCCCGAATCTTCGGCTTCATAGCTAAGCGTATACGGGATCACTTCAATTCGGTCAAAATCGGGGGAGTACCAATCATGATCCGAGAACGTGATGGTATTAACTCCCTTATGGAGGGAAGCTTCCGCATCATACGTGCCTACCGTATTCCAGCTTGCCGTTTTGGGCAGATCAATCATCTCATCCGTGCCATTGTTCACCTGCATATAGACAGGTCGCTGATCACCAGAAATATAAGATATCCGGATCAAATATGTACCATCTGCCGGTACGTTTACATTCGTAAATTGCAGTGAACTTTTTTTGTTCATATCCGTTACTTTTTTTCCGCCTGAACTGATACTGCTGTCCACCACCTTGGCATTGCCTTTCAAAATATTGTCGGCTGCTTCTGCCTCAATGATTGCACCATGCAGATTTTTCTTCCAGTCGTCTCCGCCACCTTCTCCCGGCATGTCACTGTCCAAACCGCGGATCACAATCTTGTCGATGTCGGGAGAATACCAGTTGTTGTCATCAATCAGGATTGTGTTGGTACCCGCGTTCAACGGAAGAGTCACATCATACGTTCCCACCGTATCCCAGTCGACTGTCTTGGGTGGTTCTTCAAATTGCTTTTCCCCGCCATTCACACTAATATTAAACGGCCGCGAATCACCTGAAATGTAGTAAACGGAAATCTTATAATTTCCTGCCTCACTTACAGTAACATTGTTAAATTGCAAGGAACTGCCTTGGTACATGCCTCCGACCTTTTTGCCGCCTGAAGCCGTCGGGCTATCGGAGATTTTCGCGTTACCAAGCAAAATATTCCCCTCGGCCTCGGCTTCATAGGTATTCATATCATCGGCGTGAGCTGTTCGGACGAACTGGCCCCCGCCAACTACCAAGCAAAAAATGATAAAGAACACAAATCCTTTTTTCATCATCCGTCCCAACATAACATGCCTCCATTTTCTTATGATTGAGTTAGGTCTCCATATGCCTATCCTGCGGTGGTTCACAGCCTTTATCTGTAATCGCTTTCATAAAAATCTGTTAAATCCCCTCTCTCCTCCTTCCTTTCCTATATGCCTAATTGTAAAAAGGAGGAGGGGGATGTTCCATACCACAATGTTACTATTCATACAGGAAAGCCTCTTTCATTTGCCATATCATGGGTTAGTAAGAGGGAGCCTATCCAAATCATGTTCAAGGAAAACAGGAGGATCAACATCATCATTACCAAACAGCCTGTATCGTCATATACTTTTCCTGTATTCGTTGGGTGTTACGCCCTGTGTCTTCAAGAAAAGAGAAATAAAATAGGATGTACTTTCATAGCCCACGTTCTGCGCGATATCGTGAATCTTGAGCGAGCCATCTGCCAGCAGTTCCCTGGCTTTATCCAGTCTGATGCGTGTCAGATAATCATGAATGGTCACTCCTGTTTTTTCTTTAAAAATGGATCTCAAATAGTTCGGTGACAAATAGACCTGATCAGACAGGCTGTTGATGGTAATTGGCTGATTGTAATTCTGATCGATGAGGGTACGGACCTTGTGAATCAATTTTGCATTTTTGTCCATAAACCGCTCACCTAGCATACTCACGGCATCTTCCGCAGTACCGAGAATCAGATCTTCGATCTCATGCAGAGTCAGTGCATTATAGATGGAGTGATATAGCTCAGCCCGCTTCGGAACAGGTTTGTGAAGCTGCTCCAGCAGCTCATTAACGAGATCTATCGACCAGTCGCAGATGATTTTCTTCTTGACTCGCAATGTTGCCAATCCCTCAATATACCCGTGCAGCTTCTGTGCGGCCCATTCAAAATCCAGTCGGTTAATAGCCTCAAACCATTCCTTTTGTTCAAAAGGGGGCATATGCTCCGTATAAAATTGGTTCGAAAGCGTCTCAGCATGAATTATCGTGCCTGTACCTTCATAGAAACGCTCGTTCAAGATGGTTCGCGTCTGTTCGTACAGACAGTGAATATAGGCTAACTCGGTCTCTTGTCCGCCTACAGCTGCCGTTACCGTAAAATCCAGAGCACTACGAATAGCCTCCGCCAAGTCTTCCCACGCATAATGTCCCGGCTGCTGGGCCGCTTCCATAAATACACCGGTCTCTCCTTCCTTGTAATCCACAAAGATCGCTTTCAGGTTCTTCGCTTTGAAGAAATGATCGAGAAAAGACACCAGCCGAGCTGTACATTCCTCCAGACTTTGCTGTTCCTCTTCAGCCTCCTTGGGATCGATACTGAACAAGGCCATTGCATATCGGGTGGTCTCCGATTGTCGGTTTAGACGGCTGAAACTAAAAGCGAGATCAAGAGCACGATCCTCATTTTTTTCGTAAGATAACTCCTTCAGGATATTGGCTTTGGCCGCCTCCATGGAACGGTTCTTCATTGCAACTTCTTCACAACGCTGTTTAACTTTACTGATAACGCTTTCAATTTCATTTAAATCCAAAGGTTTTAGCATATATCCCACGGCCCCTACGTTGATAGCCGATTTTACATATTGAAATTCATCGTGCCCGGTCAGAAACATCACTTGGATCGAGTCGTAGCTATCATGTATCTTTCTCGCCAGATCAATACCGTTCATTATCGGCATCTGAACATCGGTAAGAACGATATCAGGCTGGGTGGCCTCGATCTTCTCCAAGGCCTCCCTGCCGTTACTCGCCGTTCCCATGATATAGATACCCATCTCTTCCCAACGGATATAATCTCTCATCATCTCAAGTCCCAGTTCTTCATCGTCTACCAAAAAAATACTGTACATCAACGTCCCCTCCCTTTGTCTCTGTCTATCTCTATTATATGTTTTTCCCCCCGTGGGACCATGGTCCATATAAATGAAAGTTATTTTCAAGTATAGATCGTTATTTTACCAACTCCAGCTCACTATTGAAATAGTAACTTTCGCCTGCTTCGGCATGAAGGATCGTTCTTTGGTTGCCCCAACAAATGGTGAACGTTCCCGGCGAGAACGTGTGGATGTTCGTAGAGGTCGGCTTTCCATTCTCCCAGACGATGTCAATTTCGGCATTTCCTTTTGCTCTCAGCCCGGTTATCGAGCCGGTGCTCCATGCCTGTGGCAGCGCTGGGAGAAGGTGAATCTCGCCCGCATAACTTTGCAGCAGCATCTCTGCTAAGACAGCTGTACCGCCGAAATTCCCATCAACGACGAAAATATTACTCTCTGCTCCAGCAATTCCGGATTTGGAATAGGTGAACAGATTATCGAAGCACAGGCCGCCGATCAAATGTGAGAGGTGTTTATATGCCGTCTCTCCATCGTGCAATCTCGCAAAACCCAGTCCAAACAAAGCAGCTGTAAATTCAACATCCTCCAGCTCTTCCTGGACCATGCGGTTCTCCAGCGTTACTCGTGCTGCCGCACTGAGTTCCGGTGTATGGTCAGGTGTAATCTGATTGTCCGGATACAGCGCATACATATGAGACAAATGCCGATGTTCCGGCTGCACCTCTTCATAATCTTCCAGCCACTCCTGTAACTGGCCTTTCTTGCCGATCTGTAGAGGTGGAAGCTTGCTGATTGCTTCTTCCAGCTTGCGTCCGAGTTCCTCGTCTTTATTCAAAAGTTCAACTGAATGAAGACAAAATTCGAAGAGCCTGCGCACCAGCATCTGGTCCATTGTTGTTCCCATAGACAGCTGCTGTGCCGTCTCTCTCGAATTATCGGGATAAAAATGATTCTCCGGCGAATTAGAAGGACCCGTCACCAGCCAACCGTTCCGAGGATGCTCACACATGTAGTCCAGATAGAAGGCCGCGGATTCCTTAAGTACAGGATAGGCCACATTCTCTAGGAAAACACGATCCTGACTATACTCATAATGCTCAATCAGGTGCGTAGCCAGCCATAATCCGCCTGTAACGTTCAGCCCCCATGAGGTCTCCCACCCAGGCAACGTAAAGCCCCATACATTAGAGAAGACATGAGCGACCCATCCTTCGCATCCATATACATTACGAGCCGTTTCCCTGCCCGCCTGTGCAAGGTCCTCAACATACCGAAATAACGGAAGATGGCTCTCTCCAAGATTCGTAATTTCTGTGGGGTAATAATTCATCTGGGTATTCATATCAAGGTGATAATCACAGCTCCAGCCCATTCGGCACGCTTCACCATCATTCCAAATTCCTTGGAGATGGAGTGGCAGTGGAGAGTTCTCGCGAGAGCCCGCAATAGTCAGATACCGGCCATATTGAAAAAACAATGCAAACAACTGCGGATCTTCATTCCCCTCACCCTGTTCCAACAAACGAATGCGTTGGTCTGTAGCCAGACCGGATTTCCCCTTGTGCCCCAACTGAATATCTACCTTGTCATATTGATCACCGTAATCACGGATATGATCCTCCCTCAGCAAGGCATAACCCTTCTCTAACGCCTTCATAAGCGTAGACTCGTTCTCTGTTTCCCACTCCTGATCTGTACGGCGATAATCTGTGCTCACACTAAAATAAATCCATGCCTCATCCGCTCCGGTCACAGTCAATCGATCATCTCTACTTGCGACAGTCCCTCCGGATATAACCAACTTGACCAAACCCTTGGCCCATACGCCGCAAGTCCCATCACTATGTACATTTTCCGTTGCCTGTCCTTGGAATTCAAGCGTGTTGTCATCTAAGGCTACAACCTTGAATGATTCCGTGCCTGCCTGCAAGCCAAGTGTAAAGGATACTCCACCCGGGGCATCGCTCCAAATTCGGGAGGCCACTATATCATCGGCGTGAGAAGCGAAAACTTCACGAAGAATCGTGATGTCATCATCCTTCCAGAACGCTCCGGCCAGCGCATGAGTCAGATCCAGCTCACGTTGGAAGCTTCCAATTTCATCAGAACTCGAATTCTTCTTCCCAAAATCAATAACAACATCACATAATCCAAGATGGGTGCCGAAATTACGCTTCTTTGGCTGCAAATGTTGTTTGGCAAGTCGATCTCCTTCATCATAATCGCCGGAGAAGAAATAGCTGCGCATCTCTTCCAGTGTAGCCTTGCCTCCTTCGGAAGGATGCTCCGGGTCAATCCGACCCGACCAGAAGGTAACCTCGCTCATACTCCATACCTCACGATGCGATGACGCCATAACAACTGCCCCTATTCTTCCATTGCCCAGCGGCAGGCCTTGAGACCAATCCGCTGCAGGGGTTGAATACCACAAAGTAAAATCGTTCATATCATGTCCTCCAGTCCAATAATGATTATTTTTGAAATAGACTCATTCCCAAAATAGACAAACGCGCGATCTGTAAGATACAAAAGCGCGCGTTTGACTTTGTTTTTATATCCTAAAAACGATCACAGCTCTGGGTTGTCTTTTCGCCCAGGTCAGTTTCCCTTCACGGTCAATCTAAAGATTTTGGATTCCGCCGGTTCCAGTGATACCGTAAGCTCTCCAGACGTTTCCCCTTGTGAGCCTTCCCACAGATCCTGCAAGAGGTATACGGCATTGGTGTTTAGTCCGGCCCGCTCCAGCGAGATGGATTTAACCGCAGCTTGTTCAGCATCAAAATTGAAGACAGCGAGATAGAAACTCTTCTCTTCCGGCGATTCAAGGACAAACACATCAGAAGATAGTTTCCCAAAATCACCTTCAACTGGACGGAAGGTTTTGCCCATACGAGCAACGTTCAAAATATCCTTGTTGCCAAGCCACTCTCTTGCTCGTTCGGCAGCTTCCTCTTTACGGAAGTCATCTCCGAGTAGAAGCACCGTCCCGGCAATGACTGAAGCAGTCAGACGGCTACGTCCTTCATGCCAGCCGGTAGCTTCCTGGTTAAAGCTCTTGTATAACACCGAATGATCCGGATCATTGTAGCGATAGAGCGTATTGCTCATCCACCAACCGTGTGTCAGCGAGTTCAGCATATATTCCGTATCCGCAAGTGTACCGAAGACATCACAGGAAATACGGCGGCTGTGGGCAAAGGCATATGGAAATAATGGAGCGATGGACAAGTTTATGAAAAATGGCCGTCCGATTACTTCTGGTGAGATCTTATGCTGCAAATAAGACATGCCATAGTGATAAGCCGCTATCCCTGTTGTAATATCCGAATTGTGGTGCTGTCCTTCCAACGAGCCATGTGCCAAGAAATCCAGTTTGATATATTCGAAACCTTCCGCGATGAATTTATCCGTGAACCAATCGATTCTTTGCAGGTTGCCAGGATGTGTCGGGTCTATCGCCAGACCACCGTCTACATCTGGCAGAATTTCGCCCTCACTGTCACGCAGCAGGATATCTGCATAGGTGTATTTGCCGTTCGTTCCTTCAACCGCCTGACCGAACTGATCTGGCCCTCCCCAGAAGGCAAATGGGGTCCAGTACGTTCCCGCTCTATGTCCATTTTGCCGCACCCGGTCCAGCGCGCTCTTCATCTCTTCCGGCGTAAAATTGTCCCAGAAAGCATCAAAGTTGATGTATAACGTTTCCTCATTCTCGAATCCAAGCGGCTGTACTTCATTTTTCAGAAAATCGCTGGTCGCTGTATACAGATCATAGTCCAGATCACTCATGGCCGCGGACCAGCTGTTCCATCCGATCGGAACACCGCCCTCCCAAGGTAATTGAGCCTCAATCCAGGCATTCGCCTGACCGTAGGCTTCAAGACCGTCACGGTAGTCTTCATAGAACCCGACGAATACCAATGGGGATTCAACTCTTTTTCCCTTCACATAACCATGAGGCTGGGAATCGCGAGTCAGTTCACTCACGGCACCGCCATACAGATCAAGTCCCTCGATATGTCCGCTTTTTTCGCTTTGCATACGAATCCCTGTTTTCCATACCTTATGCGTAAGGGAACCCATCACAATTCCCCGGCGGCTGTCGGGCGCAAACAAGGCTGTCGCCTCGTAACTCTCCACATCAAGCGGTGGCTTAACAACCGTATATCTGACCCATTTATCGTTGTCAAACGGAACACGCAGAATGCTTGGTTCATCCTGGCCGGATTCTCCACCGATAGATATGGTTTTGGATTGGATGACAGCCATGCGATTCGCCTTAAGCTCTTCATCACCGACTATAGCGGTCTGCACCAGTACATACGGTGAGGATTCATACATATAGAAATGCTGCTCCAGTTGCGGCAGCAACGAAGCTTTATGCAGAACGACCAAGCGGATGCCTTTTCCAAATCCTTCTCGAACAATATCTTCCTGTGCCGTCAGCTCATGGTTCTGATAATGATCCGTGCTGTATTCCCGGCCCTGCCAGCGAAAAGCACTACGAATGCCCTTCACATGGGAAGAATGGTTGCCGATGAAGGACACTTCACCATTTTCAAGATTGATCTCCAGGCTCACGTGGCCATTTGTAACGCTTACAAGATTAACATTCTGTTGCTGCACTTGTACGGCTGTATCGCTAGTTAGCATCATATGCCTCCTTATTGTTGCATGCTGTGCCCTGAGCGGAGCTGATTATGCTCTCCTGCCCAAGTCTGCCCTCATTATAAAGACCGAATAGAGCATTTTCCATGCAACGATCTTCCGATCCATAACGCGATTTAACTCAACTTAATCTTGTAGGTACGTCCTGCAGATGTAGGGAAACTTATGATATTTGAATCGGTGTCCTCCGTTTTAACCACGCTACCGTCAAGCGTTACCACAATTGGGTCTTCACTTCTAAGCACACAGTCCCGGCCCAGGTGTGAAGTGATGTGCGCTTCTGCAAGTTTTCCGTTGTCCCATCGAATGCTGATCTCAAATCCGCCTCGGGCACGCAGGCCGGAAACATTGCCCTGCTGCCAAGCATCCGGCAATGCAGGTAGAAGTTCCATATAAGGACGGTGAGATTGCAGCAGCATCTCGGCTATCCCGGCAGAGGCCGCGAAGTTGCCGTCGATCTGAAACGGAGGATGTGCGCCCAGAAGATTCGGATATACACCGCCATGGTTATATTGTTCCGACGCTCCATCTCTGACCAGACGCAGCATGTTGGAGAGCAGATGCAGGGAACGATTTCCTTCCCCGAAACGACTCCAAAGCGCAACACGCCATCCCAGGCTCCAACCCGTGCTTTCGTCTCCCCGCCGCTCAAGGGAGGTTCTGGCGGCGACAAACAACTCTGGTGTCTCTTCGTCCGAAAGCTGTCGACCCGGATAAACGCCTACCAGATGCGAGGTATGCCGGTGGTAAATGTCTTCATCCTCATAGTCCTTCGACCACTCCTGCAATTGGCCATATTTCCCGACTTGCAGCGGCAGAAGACGATCGCGAATGCTCACCAGTTCTTTTCTGAAATCCGGGTCTGTTCCAAGTATTTCGGAGGCTTCAATACAGTTAGTGAACAACTCCCAGATTAATGAGATATCCATCGTTGAACCCGGACTGACCGCTGCTACGCCTTCCGCTGTCCGGAATTTATGCTCCGGCGAAGTCGAAGGTGAGGTCACAAGGTTACCGCTACCATCGTCAATGAGCCAGTCCAGTGCGAACAGCGCAGCTTCCTTCATCACTGGATAAGCTGAATTTCGCAAATACGTCTCATCTCCGCTGAAGGCATAATGCTCCCATAAATGCTGGGTCAGCCAAATACCTCCCATCGGCCAGAAGGCCCAGCTTGGATCACCGTCACCATAATTGCCCACTGGTGCCGTCTGTCCCCAGATATCCGTGTTATGATGCGTGGTCCAGCCGCGAGTGCCATAGTTGACCTGTGCGGTCTCAACGCCCTTCTTCGCCAAATTGCTGATCAAGTCCAGCAAGGGCTCATGGCATTCAGCCAGATTGCATATTTCAGCCGGCCAATAGTTCATCTCAGTATTAATATTGAGCGTGTAATTGCTGCTCCAGGGAGGACGAGTTACTGCATTCCATATGCCCTGAAGATTTGCAGCCTGCGTTCCAGGACGGGAGCTTGAGATCAGCAAGTAACGCCCATAATGAAAGAGAAGCTCCACAAGCCCTGGATCCTCCGCCCCATAGGTTGTAATCCGCTGTTCAGTGGACATCTGCTCCGGAGCAGGTGAATTTCCAAGCTGAAGCTTCACCCGATCGAATAGCAAACGGTAATCCGCAATATGTGAGTCAAGCAGGCTGTCATATGGCTTGGCTACCGCCTCATTCAGAAATGAACTTGCAGTGAAGGAAGCATCTTTTCCCTCGATTCCCGGAATGGCATCCATACCATTAAAACTTGTAGCCGCACTGAAATAAAAGGTTGCCGTTGTCGCACCCAATACATGAATTCCACTGCCATCTACCGTTACCTGTCCGTCCTCTGTCTTCACCGCTAGCTGGCCTTCAAAGACCATGCCCTTGTTATTTCCGGGATCACCGTATCGGATCGGCTCATCGCTCGCAACGTAGCTGGGATCGACATGCTCCGGGGCTATTCCTTCCAGAACAAAGCGGCCTTCCCTAACACTAATCGCATGCCGAAGCGGGCTATCCAGTGACGCATGTACATTCAGCGCACCTTCCGCACTTGCAGCCAGCCGCAGTACAAGTACCTGATCAGGATGCGACGCAAACATTTCACGGGTATAGATAACATGGCCAATCTGATATTCAAGGCTGTGCACTGCATTTTCTACATCCAGCGTCCGCTTGTAAGAATGGTGGATGTCCCCGTGTTCAAAGCGCAGGAGTAAATTCCCGAAAGGAAGATAGGACTGGGTGTACGGACCCAACATCTCTTTGGTCAGCGTGTCTGCTTCCGTATAACGTTCCTCCTGTAACAGCTTGCGAACCTTTGGTAGAGCGTCCTTTGCGCCAGGATTACTGCCGTTCTTCGGATAACCGGACCACAGTGTGTCCTCATTCAAGCTGATTTTCTCCTGCTCCACCCCACCAAAAATCATGCCGCCAAGACGGCCATTACCTATGGGAAGCCCTTCCGTCCATACATGTGCAGGTTTGTCATATTGAAGTTTCATGTGCACTCTCCCTCATGATTTCTCAATTTCTAGTCTGTTCCTCTGGAACATTAGTGAACGTATTATCCGCAATGTCAACCTCGCTGCAGGCGGTTGCATAGACTGCTTCTTCAACGCAAGATGACTTTCCTGTCTCGCTGGAGGAATATATTTTATTCGATTTGAAAACCAACCCACAAGTGGACTTGGCCCTTAGAATCGGGACATCACTACAAGTTTCGAAATGGTTATTCTGGATAACGACCTGTCGGTGAACGGGAGCGCTCTCATCAACCACCACATTCTCCGGGGATATGAATATCACGGGATGATCACTGCCGCCACATTCAATAAAATGGTTATCGGAGATCGTCACATCCTCTACCCTTCCTGACTCATACCAGGACTCGGCATCCACCGCAATCAAAATAGCGTTCATGGACATGCGTTCAAACGTATTCCCGGTAATCAGCACTTTCCGACGAGTCGTTACGAGTATTCCTCGTGTTGGCACTCGAGCAAAATGATTATTTGTAATTTCCACTTCTGGTGTCCAGGTTACATTCTCAATGACATCATGGCTGCCAATACCATCAGGTATTGGATGAGCAAGAGTCAGCAAGAGCTCACGAGCACTTAAACGCTCTACCGCAACCACATTGTTAGAAGCGTAGGTCGTCAACGAACCGGAACGGACAAATTCGATCTCATCACCAGGATAAAAGGCCGGAAGCCCATACGTCTGGGGATGCATGAATCGAACTTTCACGCGATCCACCGCCGGCTGATCTACAATTCGTAAATAGGTACCGTGGACATTGACAGGATCATCATGCGAACCGGAAAAATAGCTGTCTCTTACGGCTACCTTACCTCTGCAGCTGGAGATGTGCAGAAAATCCGCAAAACCGGCAACTGTACGTTCTGTTTCGGTGCGGGGAGCCAGGTTCATCCTTGAGAAAGTCAGATTTGTGCTGAACTGTCCAACAACACCGAGTCCGTGCAGGAAATGCAGACTCACGTCTCTCCACGTTATATCCGAGCATTCGGTCATAAAAGCTCCAACTTGATCACGAATGCCATCGCGGTTTTGTAGTACATGACCAGGGACCACATCAGGTTGAAAATCAAAATGCAAACGGATGGTCATGGGCTCAAGTTCTTCCACAGATTGGGCCAACTCCAACCAATTGTCGATTCGCCAGGTTGTATTCCGCAATGGATCATAGGTTTGCATAGGACCTTCCGCAAAACTCCAGCCTTCACCGAGCCAGGTTAGCCTGTTGTCCCGAATGTGATAACGGGAATCGGGGTGAACCCGCCCATCGAAATAATGCCTTCCGCTGGAGATAATCGTCATCTCCGTCACTGTCGGCTGGTGATAGTCTGTACGCAGGTTGCGAATCTCTACATTGGTGCAATTATCCAACAAAAACAGGGTCTGTTTGCCGTGGAAAATAAACAGGGAGCCGTTGCCCTCCAGTGTTACATCATTCATTCCTTTAAGCAAAATGGCAATGGTCTTGGTTATGTCCGGGTTCTCTTCTTCACTCGTTGTATTGGAGATATAATAAGCAGCCCGAATCGCCTCTTCCGGGTAGAAATGATACCTGCCTCTCGCACAGTCCAGCACCACCGGACCAGGGATTTCAGCCGCCGCCTGAATGGCACGAGCCATAGCTGGCTGGGTGTCCAACTCAGAGTCTGGCACAGCGCCATAATCCGTCAGTCTTATCGTCGTGGAATTCGTGATATGTTCTTGTTCAGTCACAGGAATGCTGATCCCACCCTTCTTGGTATGTAACCTTCTGCCTAAATACAAGGAAAATCAGGTGCCGGTACATCATAGGCACCTGATTCCGATATCCCTGTTAATTACTTGCTTGTGTCATATGCTTTTTGCAAAATTTCCAGATAACGATCGAGCTTCAGGTTCTGTAAACCTTTCACATAAGCATCCCAGTCCTTATTCAAATCCTTGTTGCCTGTGATGAATTGTAATTCATTTTGCTCAATGTAGTTTCTAATATTGGTTTGCAGCAAGCTGGCTTCATCAATTTCATTTGGATCAATCCAGACGGACCAGATCGGGAACAACTCTTTGGGCTCATGCCCTTCGTACAACAGCGATGCATCATATAATCTGCGCTCATAACCATTGGATGCATAAATATCTGTGCCCTGTACGAATGTATCACGGTATTCTTTTGGCATATAGAAGTGAGCCATGCCGCTCCAGCCCGCATTACGTGGTGCCTCACCTTCAGCCATAGGGATTTGTTTCACTACAGGTTTAACGTCTTTACCCAGTGCCACATCACCATCCACCGGATCAGTCCAGTCAATCCCCTTCATACCGCTTGCACCGTTCGTTTGGCCTTCTGGTGTGAACATGTAGTCAACCATTTTGATCAGGGCAATCTGCGCTTCTTCACTTGCCTTGTTTGTGATTACAAATTTTGCTCCTGGAGATACACCCCCCGCATCATGCGTTGCATAGGACACACCCTGTGGTCCAGAAATCGGTGGCAGCGGGTTATAGTGCGCCGAACGAGTATTGCCTTCGTCAATGTTTACGAAGATCGCGGGATGCATAGCTGCACCGGCACCCAGAATTTCAGCGTCAGCATTCTCACCGATTTTCTTGAATGCTTCTGCGTTTTGTGTGAATGCACCAGGGTCAATAAGACCTGCATCATAGAGGGACTTGATGTAAGTCAATCCTTCTTTCCATTCAGGTGTAATTGCCGCAGATTGAACTTTTCCATTTTCCATTTGCAGATAGTTCCGGTCATCGTCATAGACAAATGCATTCATCAGGAAAGGAATAATTCGTACGCCAAACTCCTCTATGGAACCACTCAGCGGTACCTCATCTGCTTTGCCGTTTCCGTTCGGGTCCTGCGTTTTGAAAGCTTGCAGCACGTTTTTGAATTCTTCGGTCGTCTTTGGCATTTCCAGATTCAGCTTTTTCAGCCACTCGGTATTAATCCACATCTTGCTCGGATAGGAGCAGTGGAAACATTCTGTATACGCAACAAGTCCATAGATATTACCGTCAGGCGCTGTATTAAGCGTTTTCAAATTAGGGTTCTTCTCCATGGCCGCTTTGATGTTGGGAGCGTATTGATCAATGAGATCGTTCAAAGGAACGAGCACACCCTGCTTGCCATACTTCAGCAGATCTGCTTGAGAGAATTGGTCTATATAGTGGGTCAGCAGATAGGCATCGGGATAGTCGCCGCTTGCAAGTGAGATTTGGCGCTTTTCCTTGGCTCCATCCGATGGATTGATCTCCCAATTGAATTTGATATTGAATTTGTCTTCCACAAATGCTGTAAATTTATTGGTCGGAATATCAATGCTGGAATCCTGAACCGCGAACACGCTGATATTCACCTTGCCGCCCTCTTCCGAGCTCCCCTGTTGTGAGGTCGAGCTGCCATTGGAACACCCGCTCATGACAACTGTGAATGCCACTACCAGCATCAATAACGTTACCATACTTTTCTTCAAATCTGATCACTCCCTTTTTGTAGTTTACCAGTTGAGACGATGGTACCTTGCGTATGAACTGTCTATATCTTCTTTCTCCATACACCGAATCTAAGGATCAACCCTTAACGGAACCTACCAGCATCCCCTGTACAAAATGACGCTGTACAAATGGATAGATGACAAGTACAGGCAAAGTGGCGACCACAATTAACGAATATTTTAACAGTTCGGTAAGCTGCTGTCTTTCCACCATTTTCGCCACGTCCATGGCACCCGAACCGTTGTTTTGAATGATGATACTTCGCAAGATGAGTTGCAGCGGGAACAAGTCTGCCGATTTGAGATAGATCAGGGCATCAAAGTACGCATTCCACTGCCCCACAGCATACATGAGAACCAGCACGGCGATAATCGGCTTCGATAATGGGAGTACAACACTCCAGATGAACCGCATATCACTACAGCCGTCAATTTCACTGGCTTCCAGAAGCTCCCCCGGAATAGAAGATTGAAAGAACGAACGAGCAATAATAACCTGCCATACCCAGATTGCATTCGGGATCAGTAACGCCCAGCGGGTATCAATCAGATGAAGCTGCTTCACCACCATATAAGTCGGAATCAGCCCTCCACTGAAAATCATGGTGAAGGTGATGATCATCATCAGGGTGTTTCTGCCGAAAAAAGTTTTGCGTGACAACGGATAGGCGATCATGATGGTCAACGCTACACTGATCAGCGTACCAGCGGCCGTATAGAAAATGGAGTTACCGTAGCCGATGAGAATCTCAGGTGTATTAAATAATGCCTTGTAACCATTGAAGGAAATATCTACAGGCCATAGCCATACCCGGCCGGAAGTTACTGCTGCCGGACTGCTAATTGAACTGCTGACGATAAATATCAGGGGGTAAATAACCACCAGCGCCACGAGACTGAGCAAAATGTAGATTGTAATCAGAAACGTTTTGTCGACGGCGGACTCTTTAATCTTGGTTTGAACGTTTGCAGCCATAGGTGAACTCCTTTCCTACCAAATGCTATTCTTAGTAACTCTCTTCGCCAAACCATTCACCGTAACCAGTAAGACCAGATTGATCAGTGAGTTGAACAGCCCTACGGCAGTTGCAAAGCTATAGTTGGCATTCAACAGGCCGACTCGGTAGACATAAGTTGCAATGATTTCAGAATTAGCCAGATTGAGCGGATTTTGTAGCAGGTAGACTTTCTCAAAGCCAATCGCCATGACATTTCCGACATTCAGGATCAAAATAATGACAATGGTTGGCACCAGCCCTGGCAGATCCACGTGACGGATTTTTTGAAAACGCGAGGCCCCATCAACTTTGGCCGCTTCGTACAATGTGGGATCGATTCCGGCAAGTGCTGCCAAATAAATTACCGCACTGTAGCCCGCAGTCTGCCAAATGTCGGACCAGACGTAAATTGAGCGGAACATGCCTGGCTCACCCAGAAAATTCACGGAATCCAACCCAAAGAAGTTCATGGCGATGTTCACAAATCCAAGCCGTGGTGCCAGGAACAGCATGATCATGGATACCATCACGACTGTTGAGATGAAATAGGGTGCAAAGGATACGAGTTGGACGAATTTCTTGAACTTGGCTCCGCGCACCTCATTTATCATGAGTGCGAGCACAATCGGAATTGGAAATCCGGCCAACACTAAATAACCGCTAAGTAAAATGGTGTTCTTCACCAGGGTCCAAAATAATGGGTTCTCAAAGAACAGACGAAAGTTTTGAAAACCAACCCAATCACTTCCCCATATTCCCTTGATGACGTTATAGTCCTTAAAGGCAAGAACCGCATTGATCATCGGATAATACTTGAAGATGAGAAAAAATAGCAAGGGCGGAATCACCAGTAGATGTAACTGCCAGTGCTTCATCATTCTTTTGCGGGCATTGGTCAGAAAACCAGGTGCCTTCGGCTGTGTTGATGTCTTGTGATTTAATACGATTTCCTTCTCCAGAACAATCCCCCCTTACTAGCTGTCTGCGATGCGTAAATTTTGATAGCGCTTTCTTGATTCTGATCATAGTCGATTTTAATGTCCCATAAACAGGTACACCTGCGCCGTTAAACGTACAGTTATCCTGTTTTTGGGGGCACAAATCCGCAGTACGACAGCCATTTTTCCATTACGGGGGCGTATTCGTAAAAAAAGACCGTATTGTCCGGAACACGGACAACACAGCCTGTAGGTCTTCCTTTCATTTAATCGTCAACCGATTGTCTATACACACTGGGCGAAACGCCATTCAATCTCTTGAAGGCCCTCCTGAAGGAGTGAGAACTATTATAACCTACCCGTGACGCAATCTCATCCACTGTATAATTGCTCTCTTTTAACAAAATCACAGCCTGATCCATTCGGACTTTGATCAGGTGATCGGAGAAATTAACACCGGTAAACTCTTTGAATAATTGAGAAATGTATTTCTCGGGCCGCTCCACATGCTCTGCCACGCGATACAGAGTCAGCTCTGTATCGGAATACATTGTCGCAGTATATTCCTTAATCTGTTTGATGATTTGAATATGGGCATCCTTCTTCTTGTTTGCAATAACGGAGCACAGCTCTTCCATGATTTCATAAAACTCAGCTTTTATCGTTTCAAGCGGCTCCGAGGAACCAATATCAATGACACGCCGTTTCACATTCTCGATGGAGGCATATTCCGTAAACGCCTTTTGATCCAGCAACTTGAGAAAAGTCCCCTTCATTTCTCCAACAAGTTGATGCTTCATTTCCATGGACAACTCCCGCTGCTCCATGTTCTGCACGATGATTGCATCGACAATCCGTTTGGCCTCTTCAAGTTCTCCTGCACGAATCGTGCCAATCAGTCGCTGCTCCGAATCCAGCGGGTAATAATACGTTGTATTTTCGGTTTGGGCTTCATTGTTCCACATCATGCCTTTTTTGTTCATGTAAACTGCATACTCCAGCGCCTGATTGGCCTGATCAAAGGAAAGACTGACCTCTGTCAACGATGTGAAGAGATTTCCGAATCCTGACTGGATGGTGATCCTGTATTCATTAAACACATACTGTGCCAGATTCTCCATGATATGTGTGATATCTTCCTTTTCACGATCATTTCCGGAGTCAGTTTCCTTGGAAAAAAACAGGATGACCACTTTATCCGAGCCCATATCCGTCATCAGGACATCTACGCCCAGTTCAGCCAAAGCCTGCTTCAACAGAAGTCGGGAGGCATTCAATTCATTCAGGATCTCTACGCTGTCCATACTGGCATACCCCTTAATCTGGACAATTCCCGCATATCCCGTGCCTTGATACAAATTAATATCCGCCTGTTCGGCCGCGGAAAGAATCTCATCACGCGATTTGAATTCGCCGGAGATCAGCCGCTTCAGGAAGGCATCCCTGACCAGTGGGAGCTGGCGATTTAATTCGGATTCAAGCAGCTTGTTCTTGGTAAGCATATCAGCGATATTTCCACTCAAAAAGTCAAATTCATTTTTGGGAGCCGATTCATCCTTCCCAAACTGCTCTTTCATTACACTTAACAGTCGATTGATTGGAACGCTGTTGCGATAAGCCAGCACAAGTCCAACAATCAGTCCGATGAGCAGTGTGCCGCCTGTAATCAGCATCGTCATCCCCTTGATCCTGTTTGCATTCTCCATCAGGACATGACGGGGAATACCCGCCTGGTATACCCATCCGTTCTTATCGGATTTTGTAGTAATCACAAGATCATCCCCATAGAACTGGCTGACCCTACTTGGGTCAAAATGAGAGTCAGCGGCCATTCTTACCATCTCGGGCTCGGAGCTCCCTTGCAGCGCAATGGTATTGCCCTCCGCATCGCTGATATGAACCCAGCCACCGTATCGGTCATTCAGACTGGACAATGGACTAAGAATCATTTTCTCGTCAATAATTACAACGGCAACAGCCGGTGAAGAATCATTGAAGCTGTCCAGAGGCAATGACTGCATATATGTGATTACGGAAGTCTGCTTCCCCCTACTGACATAGGAACTAAGCGGTTTAATTTCACTCCGATGGGTCTTCCCCAACACGTCCTTCATCCATTCTTCCAACGAAAGATCGTTATAACGGAAATCAGCGTAATAGTGATTCGGTCTGTAAGAAGAGCCCGGGGTCAAAATTAGATTGTAATTCGCTAGATAAATATAATAATTTTGCAGAAAATCATTGGTCTGTCCAAAGGTCAACACATTCTCCATCGTTCTCCATATCCCATATACGTTGGTTTCGTTGTCCCTTTCATTCATAAGAACGTTCAATTCCTGATTGACCGCAAGCTGTCGGGTGAAGCCCTCCACTTCCGCCATGCGGCCCTCCAATATTTCCTGGCTTTTCTGAAGTTGGGTAACACTATTCTCAATGGAAATGGACTGTGTTACGGAGATGGACGTCAGATAAGACATATAACCGCCAATGCTGGGTATCACCAAAATGATCACGTAGGAAATTAAAAATTTACGAAAAACATTGGAATATTTAATGGGTAACCCTCCTCCCCCTCCTTGAGGTATTGGTAGCGTTATCAAAGATAATAATATTTTCCGGGTTAGTCAATTGTTTTATCTCATTCTTCAATCATGTTTCATTCGGGAATGAATAAAAGGCAACGATCAAAAGACGATTATCATTGCTTTTTTTAACATTTCCGAAGTTCTTTGGTTTGAGATGACGTGCGTCTCCAATAGTGTATTTTTTGTATAGTAAGCCTCCTTTTCCATAACTCCTTAACATTCAGAAAAAAGGGGCCGAGATGGCCCCCATTCCTAGTTCACATCATTTCTTCTTCGGTTCTTCCACCTCTGATCGGGCTTTTACAACCTGATCGACGGATGCTGCTTCAACATCACCAAAGGCCCAGTGTGTGGAAGGAACGTCCTTCCACTGTGGCTGCGAAACGTTCGTGAGCGGTGCTCTGCCCAAAGCTCTGTTGATTGCTACAACGGCTTCCGCTCTTGTCAGTAAAGCATTCGGTCGAAAAGTTCCATCTTTATAGCCTCTCAGAATGCCTGCGCTTTGCGCTTTCAAAATGGCTTCCTTGGCCCAGTGACTACCGATATCCGAGAATCCATCGCCTGAATTCTCGGAAGCCGGACCAAGAAGGGACACAAGAGTGGCCATCTCCGCACGAGTCAATGACTGATCTGGCTTAAACGTGCCATCCTTGTAGCCATTCATCAGCCCCATCTTGCTTACCTTAGCAATGGCGTCGGCTCCCCAATATTCAGATTTAACGTCACTGAATGCAACAGCAGATCCCGTGGCTTCTTTCTCAGATACCAATGCGAGTATGGTTGCCATCTCTGCACGGGTGAGCTTGTTATCTGGCTTGAACAAACCGCCCGGATATCCTTGAATATACGCCTTGTACGGAATATCCTGACCATCATCCGTTCCTGTTGTCCCGTCAGTAGTTCCGGATTCAGGAGTTGGCGTTGGCACAGAAGGGTCTGAAGGCTGGACGACTGGAGTCGATGGTCCGCCTGGATTGGATGGACCACCTGGATTCGACGGATTCGACGGATTGGACGGATTCGTTGGTTCTCCGTTTCCGTTTCCAGTAGGGACAGTAAATTTCAGTTGATCGACCAGCATAAGATCACCGGATTTCTTCACAACTTTGAGTGTATGCTGACCTTTTGCCAGTCCTGAGATGCTGTAAATCTCCTGCATCATTTGGCGACTCGGACTGTATGCGTTCACGGTTTGCTTCAGTTGTCCGTCGACATAAATATCTACTTCTCCCTGCTCCGGTCCAGTAGGTGTAATCAAGCTTATTCCGGTACCCTTGAAGGTGTACTCGAAGAAATCTCCATCCGCCGTCGTAGAATGTACGTCATTGAGATAATCACCGCCGAAGGAGAAACTGAGATTTAACGTTCCCACAGGCTGGGCAGCAAGATATGTTTTGCTCAGTGTAACGCGGTCGCCATTAACCGTATAATCAGTCCCTCGTGTCAGTTCATTGGAGCCGTTGGTAATGCCCTTAAAGCTTCCCGCCTGGATCAGCAGCGTGACATCAATGTCAGCCTGAGCAGAAGCTAATTTGTCAAAGCTCGCATTCACCGGATTAATCATATTCGGGAGCTCAACCTTGAGCATATCAAGCAGCATAAATCTACCCGATTTCTTGACGGCCTTCAGCGTGTGCTGCCCATCAGGCAAGCCCGATATGCTGTATAGATTCTGCTGTGCCAATCTTCCGTTGCGATACGCACTGACCGTTTCCTTGAATTGACCATCCACATAGATATCCATATCTCCCTGTGACTGGTCTACCTCCGTGAACAGTTGGATCCCTGTTCCTCTGAAGGTATATTCAAAAGAATCACCATTCGTCTCGGTATACTGTACATCATCCTTATAGTCGCCCATGCCTCTACCAGTACTGCGGGACCATGAGCCATTGTATTTAATTGCCGGATCGTCGTTATTGATCAGGACATAAAGAATGCCCGTTGTATCGCTAACTCGAACAGTAAGAGTTTGCGGATCACCAGCACTGAAATTGATAACGAAGTCTGTTGTTCCTACATGCAGTTGGGTGAGATATTCTTTTTTGATGTTCACTTGGTCATCGACCACCGTGTAGTCGTCTTCACTGAGCATTACTCCGTCATTTTCAATGCCAGTTAATGTATTTCCGTTCAATGTGAGCGTGACAGTAATGTCCTTCTGTTGTTCTGTTGCCTTGTCAAAGTCAGCAGAAGCCGGATTAATGGTGCTGTTCTGCTCTCCTGTAGGAATTTCCCTTGTTACTCTAAGCGCATCCAGCAGCATATACTGGCCTGATTTTTTGACGACTTTCAAGGTATGTGAACCGTTAGTCAACCCAGCAGCACTATACTGCACCTGTTGGGCTTCTCGTTCATCATCGGTATAAGCGCTAACCGTTTCAGGCGTTCCATTGTCGAGTGTGACTATCATGTCTCCCAGACCCTTGTCCTTCTCCGTCAGCAAATCAATACCTGTGCCCGTGAAGGTATATTCAAAATAATCGCCGTCATCCTCAGTAAAATGTACATCATCTTTGTAATCTCCGAAACCTCTGCTGCTATTTGGACTCCATGAACCGTTGTACTGAATATGGCTATCATCATCATTAATATAAACCACATCGGTAACAGCAGCCGCATCCATGGAAGCAGCATTTGCTACATTTTCTGTATTCGCGGTTGGGTCAACTTCAGCTTCCAAGTCAGCTCCTTGTTGCGTATTCATATTCGCTGGACCAGTGGTCGAGGAATCCGTAATAGCGATGCTCAGATCCTGTCTGCCATCGATTTGCTCCTTGCCCCCGTTCCGCTTCCAATCTCCACTATAGCGCATGCCCGTATCATCATCATTAACAGCTGATGTACCGCTTAATGCGGTTACCTTAAGCATCCGGGAAGCATGAGGTTCCAGTACGCCGCCACTGAATTCATGATTAAAATTCCCCAGTTCGGAATGGCTCCAGAGATCACGGACCGAAGCCGTACCTTCGAGGCCAATATCACTCCATTTCACTTTGACCTCGGCACTCCGATTGCCCAGATTGAACAGAGCTACATTGTACGTACCATCTCCGTTATTGGCATACCAAACCTGCTGTTTGGTGTCCATGGAAACCGGATGGGCTGGACGACCAGCCTGATTGACCGCAATGACTTCGTCATTCGTCAGCAGTTCCAGCCCATAGCTGTCCAGCCTGGTCAGATCATTACCTGTATAAAGCGGTGCTGAAGAGATTGCCCAGAACGTGGTAGCGGTCTTCCGCTCGTCCCTGGTCAGACCATCCATCGAGCCATTCCCGACATTCAGTGAATCGAAGTCGTTCCAGCCTCCGGGACCTGCATCCCGCCACCAGAGGGCAGCGATGGGGAACAAGCGGGAAATACTCGACCATTCGGTCAATCCCTTACTGCTGTCATAGGCTTCAACATCCCAGTCGATCCTCCAGCCGTTCGCATACTTTTTCCAGAAGTCCACGTAATTGTGGTCAAGCGCCCAGGAAAGCTCAAACCAGATGTTATTTCTGTCCAGGGCTTTGGACCAAGCCTCCACATCACCACGTGCATCGCGGCTCAGGTTATTAATTCCCGATCCTGGCGTCACACTATCGAATTTGACAAAATTGATACCCCACTCTCCAAGAAGATCCGCGATGGAGTCAATGTACTTCTGTGAGCAAGGGTTCGAAAAATCAATTTTGTACGTGTACGAATCCCAAGCATCCATAACAACGAGCGGTTTTACTGCAATATCTTGCATACGACATGCCCCGCCCGTTCCATACACCTCAAGATTTTTATCATAGGCTGTAATGGATAATCCCGGAATCAGATAGATTCCGATCTTCTGTCCATTATTATGGACATAATCGATGACCTCCTGAAATCCATTTGGATAAAGAACAGTACTCGGAATAGGACGGCCGTATTCATCTTCGTCACCGTTCCAGCCAGCATCAATATTAATGTATTCATATCCATGGGCTTGCAGCTTCTCGCGCATGGCATCCGATTGCTTCTTAATACTCTCGGCAGATGTCCAGTTACCCGCCCCGTCATATACTTGCATGCTGTAACTACTCCACCCCATATACGGCTTTTGGGCCAGACTCTTATCTGCTGCTTGTGCCACATTACCTGTCGTTCCCATAATTCCGAACTGAACTGCCGCAATCATGAACACCATGAAACACATTGCCATCCTTTTTCCGATTCGTTTCAAATTATCCCTACCCCCTCTGAATTTGGTCAATCAAATTCCTGTTGATAGCGCTTCCATACGAGAAGAGAATAGTGTATAGTGGATTTCCAGGATAGGTACAATTCGGTATTTTACGTACAATTCACCTGAAATATAGGGGCAAACCGTCGCAGAACAAACATATTTCCATTAATGGATAAATAAACAAATAAAAACTTCATCTTTGCTCAAATTAAGGGAATGGGTTGAAGACAACCAGGATGAGCCATCACTCTAATCCGTAAACAAAGAAAAAAGGTTCCTAGAGTGGCAGTAATGCCATTCTAGGAACCTTTTTTTGTATTACATATGATGCGGTCGAGAGGACTCGAACCTCCACGGGGGTTAGCCCACACGGACCTGAACCGTGCGCGTCTGCCAATTCCGCCACGACCGCGTATGTTGTATCTCCGAGAAATTACATCGCGGCGACAAGAAGTAATATATCATGTGCAGGTAATTAGTGTCAACAAAAAAATAATTCCTTATTTAATTTGTAAAGCTGTACTCATCCATCATTTCATGCAAAACAAAAAACTAAGGCCAATACAATTGATGATAAAAAACTGTCTAAATGAATTATATGTTGGAAGGCCAGTTCCGTACCAGGCATACCCACCTCCTCTTTAATGTTTAGGAAGCTGGAATCCTGCATTTGAAACAGTAGTTACTTTTTTGTCATCTATCAAAACTCAACCTTCGAGTTATTTCTACATAAATAGCGATAATTCCGTTAACATTGAGATGATAAGAAGTGTTCAAGAACGGTTTGACATTTTCGCATTTATGCAATATAGTTTCAAAAGGTTACAAAAACTTAATTATTCATTTGCCGAGTTTCATGTTTGAAAACGGGGGAACCATTTTGGGTGAATTATTCTTATACATAGGAAATATAGGGAACCTTCTACCGAACCCTTAGCTAACTCCGTAGGCATCGAAGGGAGAACAAAAATTTTGAAAAAGCTTATCATCTCCATTTTTGGAGCAGCAGTATTATTTACATCTGGTGCAGCAAGCACAGAGGCAAGCAGTATTAACACCGTCGTTAACAACATGACAGGCATACCTTACAAATGGGGTGGTACTACACTCGCCGGGTTTGATTGCTCTGGATTTATGAGATATATTTTCAACAAATATAGCATTGAATTACCACGCACTTCCCAGCAACAAGCTAAGGCCGGAACGCCGGTATCCAAAGCTAATCTGCGTACGGGTGACCTGGTATTCTTTAATACGATGGGCAGTGGCATTTCACATACAGGTGTATATATCGGGGGCGGACAGTTCGCTCATGCTTCAAGCAGCAAGGGTGTCAGCATCACTCAATTATCTAATCCTTACTTCAACGATCGTTACGTAACAGCACGCCGGGTAACAGGACAGTTTATGTATAACAAAATGCTGGGCAAAATATAAGTTAACACGAAAAGGCTTCGGTTATAACCGGAGCCTTTTCTTTGTCTATCTTTGTCTACATTAATATTGATTTTCTAGAGGTACACAAGGTCATCATCCGTCTTAACCAAAGCTTTTAATGTAAAGCCTTCTGTACTCTCATTGCACCCTGAGACAACGCATGGCCTCCGCCAACTGCTCCAGCCACAGCAACCGTCTCCATAATCTCCTGATCGGTTGCTCCTTTGGCACGCGCTTCTTCCACATGGTAAAACGTACATACCTCATTGTTTGCAAACAGTCCAATGCCCAGCGCAATCAGCTGTTTGGTCTTGGCATCAATCGCCCCTGCCTGAAAGCACTCTCCAGTGAACTCATGATAAGACTTCACCACAGCTGGCAGCACGTCGCTTAATTCACCAATCTGATCTTTATAGGCATGAACCTTATCATTCATCAGTGTCATGGTTACCGCACATCCTCTCGGCTGATATGTTACAAGCTCTCACTGTACCTATCTTCTCTCCCGAGAGGTGCAATTATGCCAAAACATCCATGGTAAATGAACCTAAAAACGCATGTCCTATTCTTCGAGCGGGCTCTTACGTGGTTCGCTGAACAACTGATACTGATAATTCCGATCAAGCTTAACCACACGACGATTCTGACGGCGAATGAGCACCTGCTCCCCGTCCCAGGCCACTACAATGCCTGTCACATCATTGGACTGAATCTCATCCCGTACTACCCTTACTTTTTCACCCGATAAACGCAGTGCATCCAATTCTGCATCACTGATCATATTTATGGCGCCTACTTTCCCAAAAAAATTATTTACAAAAAGAGACCTAAATGAAAAGTCATTTAGGTCTCACGTGACTGTATTGGACTGTCATGTCATTCGAAATATGTCCCGACTGAAAGTTACCGCTGCGCGTGCTCTTTGCTGTCGTTCTTCTCAAACCAAAAATCAAGCACTTTGGCGGACATCACACGTTCTTCAAGGTACTCCACTTGATGCGGTGTAAATTGTTCTTTCCAAGAGAAGGACAACTCTTCGCACAAGCCTACAATCGTCAGCAATTCTGACCAAGCAACGTAGCGTTTGTACCAGAAAAATTGAGGATGTTCAATCATATAGGGATAAAGGTCATCGAATTCCGTATGTTTACAATCCAGGGCACGCTCAAAATGTACTTTCGATTCCGCCAGCTTATCAATAAAAAATTGTTCTGTTGCCGGTTGGTTACCCATGGTGTTGCCTCCTCTCCCTAACATAACCCCATTATAAATGAAATCAGCGGTCATGCAAAGGCATTGTTATAAAAATAGGCACTTTTTCCTTTAAAAAGTCACAATTCGTTATCGTCGAATTGTACAGTGCCATCGTTCAGTGAACGAATGCGCACCAACGCTTCAACCGGGATACCCTGCTCACGAATGGTGCGCGCTCCGGCCTGGAAACATTTTTCGACCACGACACCGAATCCGACCAGTTCTGCACCCGAACGTTCGATAATTTTGATGACACCACGAGCGGCATCGCCATTTGCAATGATATCGTCAATAAACAAAATACGGTCATTCTCATGAATATATTCACGGGACACCATAATATCCGTTACGATCCCTTTGGTAAAAGAAGGTACTCTTTCACAGTAAGCGTCGGGGTCAGCCAAAAGTGTTTTTTTTCGCCGGGCAAATACCAGTGGAACACCCAGTTCATGTGCAGCAGCAAAAGCGACCGGAATCCCGGAAGACTCCACTGTAATGACCCGGGTTACACCACTTTCACGAAAACGAGCGGCAAATTCCCGTCCCATTTCCATCGTCAGTGCAGGGTCAATCTGGTGATTCAGCAGACCATCCAGCTTCAGCACCTGATCCGACATGACTACACCTTCTTGTAAAATTCGTTGTTTCAATACTTCCATAATTTGACCTCCCAAGCCTATCCTATGACGTAAAAGTATCATAGATCCGGCTCTCAGTTCAAGCGAAATTGCCTTTGCTCTTGTTCAGAGCATGTTAAATGACCCTTTGCCACACTTCAATTGTCATGACTTTGACGGGTCAAGCATACCTTGTACCATGGCACCCGCATGTCCAAACTATTCAGGGGCCTGAGAGGGGAAACGCATGAAACAGGCATTTCGGGTGCTGCAGATCGCATTTACATACATTGGAACGGTAGTAGGAGCCGGCTTTGCAACAGGGCAAGAGATATTGCAGTTCTTTACCCAGTATGGCAAATGGGCCACCATTACCATTGGCTTATCGACCATGCTCTTTGTCTGGTTAGGTACAAAAATGATGCTGATTGCCCATGATACCGGCTCGCGCTCTTACGAAGATCTCAACAAGCATCTATTCGGTCATAAAGCAGGAAACTGGATTACATGGGTTACCCTTGTGATACTCATTGGAGTAAACAGTGTCATGCTGGCCGGAGCAGGGTCGGTCTTTGTAGAGCATCTGGGACTTCATTATCAGACCGGACTGATTGTTACCCTTATCGGTACTTATCTGCTGCTTGGACGGGGTATTCAGGCTATTCTACAAATGAACAGTATCGTGGTGCCTATGATGCTCCTGCTCTCTCTGCTTATGATCACCAGCACCATACATCATCCCGGCGCAAACCGATTTATTACATTAACCACGGACAGCAATCCAATCCAGGTCTGGTTATCTCCTCTTTTGTATACTTCATTCAACCTGGCACTTGCCCAAGCAGTGCTCGTTCCGGTGGGGAATCAGATTCGCAGCCGAAAGGTACTCAAATGGGGCGGCGTTCTGGGCGGGATTGGTGTAGGATTCATGCTTATGGCAGCCCACTTCGCCATGTCAGCCCAGATGCCTGGCATCACACAATTTGAAATTCCGATGGGCAGCATTGCCTTTCAACTTGGATGGGTAGTCCAGTCTATCTATGTATCCCTGATTTTTATGGAAATCTTCAGTACATTTGTAGCCGATATTTATGGAATGACCCTCCAACTCAGACAGCATGTCCACGTACATCCCAAACTAATCATACTGGCCATCATGCTGCTATGTTATTCGCTCAGCCAGTTTGGATTCAGTTCCCTGCTCTCTATCCTTTACCCCATTTTCGGCAGTTTGGCACTTATCTGGGGTGCAAAATTAGTAATGGATCGATGGGGAAGCTTTCGAGGTCGTAACAAACACCTATAACAACGTATTTTTGTTGGGAAACATCATTTCCCTAAATATAAAAAAGCCGCTGTTCATACAGCGGCTTCCTTCTTTTCCCTTTCCAGAAGTTAGAACTGGCTCGGAAATTGCAAATACATTTTTTTCAGTTCATTGACCGATCTGCCCAAAGAGTAATGGGTTTTGGCCTTCTCACAGGCCGAACGAGCGAGCTCATAACGGTACGCCGGGTCAACCATCACCTTCTCCAGCGCTTCTGCCAGTGCAGATGGATCTTCTGAAGGCACCAGCAAGCCGTTACTGCCGTTCTCGATCTGCTCTGGTATGCCGCCAACATCTGTACCTACAAGAGCAAGACAGCTAAGCGCTGCTTCCGCGAAAACAGATCCGAATGCCTCCGCCCGCGAAGGAAGTACAAAGATATCAAAAAATGGCATGAATTCCTCCGGGTGCAGCGTGTAACCATAAAAAATAGTCTCATTATAAATGCCCAGCCGCTGGGCTAATTCTTCCAAATCTGGACGGATCGGTCCGTCCCCGATAATATGAAGCACATAATCATGTCCCCGCGCTTTCAACTCGGCACAGGCTTTGAACAGAATATCCAGCCCTTTCGCCGGAACCAGACGGCATACGGTGACCAGCTGTGGTATCGTATTCTCATGGGGAATTGGCTTGAACCTTTTCTCATCAAAACCATTCGGAATCACACCGATAACATCGGGATGCTGTACATGAGGCGCCAGATAACGACGGAAAGAATCCGATACCGTTAATAACCGCTCTGCCTGGTACTCCAGTTCACCATAGATGGCCAGCAGGAATTGATGCTCTGGTCCGTTTGGCTCAATGCGTCCATTCAGTATCAGCTCTCGCTCATAACTGGAGTGGATGGTTTGAATTAGAGGAACATCCGGGAAAACCTTCTTCATTGCAAGCCCCGCAATAGGGTGATGGGCATGAATCAGATCGTAAGGCTTCTGAATACGCAGCTTGGTCCACCACAAATAATCCCGGTAGGTTTGCATATATTTTTGCACAACAGGACTATCCTGATACGCAGTCCAATCGAACGTCTCAAACTGGATATCTTCCCTGCCCTTGTTGCGAATTCGCTTAGGCAACGAGAATAGATCCATCTCCCACCTCGGGGTTGTAAACCTCTCTTGCATATACGGAATCATAGAGGATACACCTCCGGGCTGCTCCGGAGGAAAGAAAAGCGCCTGCAGCAATCTCACCGTTAGTTCCCCCTTTCTAGCATAAATCTTTTCATTACATCTTCAATCATGATATATCAGAACATATGTTCAGTAAAGGTACAAAATGAGATTCCTTATCACTCGCTCATTTACAGCCGAATACTAGAATTCATTTCAATATCAATTGTACCATGTTGCATCTGACGCTGACGACATTACGAATACTGTTAGGTACTGAGGAATTCCACTTGAAGTAATCGCTATCTGACTGCCATTATTCTACTATACGTTATCTTTTTCATCTTGTTTGAGCGAAAGCCCTTACTCCGGAGTCGTATATACAACATATTCAGAAGATGCTCGGCTAAGAAGCGGATGTATGGATTGAAAGTTAAACCTCTTTGCCCACATGCAAATGAAAGCCGGTGAGCAGTGGTAGCTCCCGGCTTTTGAATGCACCCGATATGTTGCATACAGTGTTATACAGACAGATGTGTGACCGCCTTCTCATACGTACTGAAGCCGTCTGTCTCTCCCACAAAAGTATAGTCATTACGCACATAGAATGCGTTCAATGTTGCGTTCTCGGCTCCACAATCCAATCGGACGATATGTTTGTCCTCAAACTCTATCCCGCTGCTGGACCATTGCAAAATCGCCCTTCCCAATCCACTCTGGGCATACTTTCTGCGAATGGCTAATCGGTGCAAATAAAGTGCGCCATCCCCGGCATGCGCTTTGCTTCCCCACAAATGCACATCCCACGCACTTGGCTGGCTCATCAAAATAACCATGCCAGCTACGTCAGAACCCTTTTTAAATACAAATACGTCGCCACGCTGAATAGCCTCCGCCGTATTATGAGAATCCTCACCTTTTAACAACGCATTCCATTGAGAAGACCCCTGGCTCCGCAGCCATTCGGCTGTTTCCATAAGCAGAGACATCACATCCTCCGTGTCTTCCGGCTGAGCCTGCAATGCCTTAAATTCATCATTAATGTAGTCTGTTGTGATACTGAATGAGTGCTTCATGATTCTCCTCCACTTCCAGGTCTCTCTTAAACTAATGGTACTATACCGGGAAATGGCTTTTTCGTCAAAAAAGAAAACAAAAAAAGGCAAGAGGCTGTGCCTCTTACCCTTCAATCTTCGCTTCATCAATAATTTGATTTCGGTATAACATCGTCAGATGTAATGTATCAAACTCAAGCTCTTTTTCCAGCTCTCGCATCAGAACTTCAACCAAACTCTTTCGCTGAACACTTGTGCCGGGAACCTGATAATCGATATAGCCTGACAAATCTGCTTGTGAGGTATCAATCGTTGCTGTACCTACAGGTAGCCCTCCGCGTTCTTGTAGGAACAGTTCATATACCCGAAACTCCCGATCTTTGCGTACCAACATGACATAACAAGCTTCTTCAGCAGCTTCAATCTCTTCGAGATCTTCTTCGGACGCTATCTGATCATCATCCGCAAAATCTCGGTGTACCCATTCCGCAGATTCCAGCTCCTGCCCTTGATGCCACATGCGGATCGTAATCGTATCGATGATTTCTTCATCCAGCTCTCGTACCAGCAGCTCGGCAGCCGCATCCTGATAATTCTCTGCTGGTTCATCATACCAGTGGATCTCACCCTGTACATCTGCACCATATTGTTTCAGAGAGGCTTCGGCCAGTTCCTGTCCATTGGCGTCATTAAATACATAGGTGGAAATGCTGCGTCCGGCGCTTACAAGCTCCATCTCAAGCAAATGTTCGGGGTCTTCATATGTAAATGATTCGGCTTGTGAGCCAGGAATGACGTGTACTTCATTTACATCAGTTCGACCATTCTGTCCATCGTGATTATACGTATCTTCAGACCGTGACGACTGAATGAACACATCCGTTTGAGACTCTGGCTTCTGTAACACAGAATACAGTGTACCGCAGCTTACAAGCACTTCATATTCAGCAGCACTTACCGCATCCGCGAGAGAACGAATATATTCGTGCACCTGCTCAACTATATACTGTTCTGTCTCGTCAGGTAGTGAATTTTGCTCAATCTGAAGGCTGCCGGATACCCGATCCCCTTCCCTGAACACGAGCAGCAATGAACCCGCATATTGACCGTCCACCATAATATCCTGCACTTCGCCGCCTGATGTACGAAGATCAGGAATCAGCTCTACTTTCAGTTCCATGCACCTGTCCTCCTCGGTTCCTAACGTTATTCTATTAGGTTACCCTTGAGAGCGACAGTTTATAAGATACAACGATATTCAGATTTTAAGAGCGAACTATTAGACGGACAACACATATTTTTGGATAGCGTGGGCCACACCCTGATCGTTGTTGGAAAGTGTAACCTCATCCGCAGCAGCCTTAACTTCCTCCGGGGAATTGTCCATCGCCACCCCTTTGCCTGCAAAGGTCAACATGGTGATGTCATTATAGTAGTTACCTACCGCCATGATCTCGGAAGGCAGGATTCCTTTTGCTTCGGCCAGTCTTTTTAGAGCTGCACCTTTGGAGGCTTCGGGATGCATCAGATCAATGAAAAAATCACCGCTACGAGTCATATAATATGGAAGATTCCAGGTTGACCACTCCTGCTGCACTGCGTTCATTTGCTCAATCGGTCCAAACGCAGTGAATTTCGCAAGCGGCTCTGTCATATCCGCCCATTGCGGCAGCTTTAATGGCTCTGCCATAAAGTTTTGATACATCTCGCGTACCTGCAACTCCAAACCTTCCGGCTGATCCACATAGAGTCCAAACGCTGTGTTGATATCAAAATGCACACCTTGCGTGCGGCAGTAAGTTATGAAAGGCTCCAGCCCCTGTCCATCCATGGCAAAATGGTGCACCACTTCACGAGTCTGAACCTGTGCAGTTACCGCTCCATTATGTGTAATGACATATCCGTCAAGTCCCATCTGCTCCATAAACGGGATCGTGTTCGCAGGACCTCTGCCTGAACACAGGACAATCTCAGCTCCCTGACGGGAAGCACGAATTAAGGTCTCTTGCGTCATTTCGGTAAGTTCATGATGATCATTAAGCAGCGTTCCATCAACATCCAGTGCGATTAATTTAATTGTCATTTGTCTTCATTCCTTATCTGTAAAAGAGTCGCACCCACCCAAACCCTCCCTTCCGAGGGAGGGCCCCAGAGGGCTCTGCCCTCTGGACTCCCGTCTCGTTTACCGGCGGCAGGTAGGAGCTTGCTATGTGACGGTCGGTGTGGGAACGCTTGGTTGCCGGGTCTGCCGCTTAACAGCGGCGGTCCCGCCCAAGCTCAAGCGGGACCATTACGGGCAGGGCTTCGCCTTCTGCCCGGGCTCCCTGCTTCGCTTCGCGAAGGACGGGAGCTGCTGCACCTTTGGTGCGGTGGGCAGGACTTCGCCTCCTGCCCGGGCTCCCTGCTCCGCTTCGCGAAGGACGGGAGCTATTACTTCCGCAGACGATTTAACTCGTCTGCGGTTAGTTCACGATAACTGCCAATTTCCAGATTGGCATCCAGCTCCAGGTCACCCATGGCAACACGTTTCAAATAAACCACACGTTTGCCAACAGCCTGGAACATTCTTTTCACCTGGTGGAACTTGCCCTCATGAATGATCAATGAAATGGAAGAGAATACGCCCTCTTCCGTTTCCTCACGTTCCAGCACAGTCAGTTCCGCTGGCAACGTCTCATATCCATCATCCAGCTGAATGCCGGCTTTGAATTTTTCGATATCTTCTTCATCAACGTTCCCCAGCACACGAGCTTCATACGTCTTGGGCACATGTTTACGCGGGGACAACAGATCATGGGCAAGTGGCCCATCATTAGTAAGAATGAGCAGACCCTCGGTATCTTTGTCGAGTCGTCCCACAGGGAACGGATCGAAGACACGCTCCTCTTTACGCAGCAGATCAATCACCGTTTTATCCCGATTATCTTCGGTTGCCGACACCACGCCAGGTGGTTTGTGCAGCATCAGGTAGATCATTTCCCGATAGACGATCCGTTCTCCATCAGCTTCAATTACGTTTACGTCTGGATTAACCTGCACACCGCTGTCTTTTACCGGTTTCCCGTCCACACGAATTCTGCCCTGCTTGACCATCTTTTTGAGCTCACTTCGAGACCCCACACCCATATGGCTTAATATTTTATCCAGACGCAGCGTTTGTTTTCCTTTTCCACTCATACCGATGTCCACCTCCAGCCTGCTGGATATTCATTTTTCAGTACACCATCCAGCCATTTGCCCCAGCCAGCCGCAAAACCGTCCACACATACCAGCACGAAACCTTTGGCCGCTGTATCTGCTTGACGTTCTACTCGTGCTTCTTCGATGTTCAACGTTTCTCCTTTGAGATACCTTACCGCTTCACCCTCTGCGGAAGATAGGTTAACGGATCTCTGGGCCTCAGCTGCATTCAAAGCACATGCAAGCGGATGAGAGGGCACAAATCGCCCATTCTTCACGGTACCCACAAACCACCCTGGTCGAATAACCTTGAGCCCTTCCAGACGAGCAGCACCCACAGAAGATTGATACACACGATCACCGTAAAACACGGTTTCTCCAGCAAGCTCGATTCCCAAATTTTCTTGTACAAATTGAGCATACACCGTTCCTGGATCGACATTTGCCTGGTCGGTTCCTCGTCCTTGAGTCCGTTCGTTTTTGCGACCACCACGTTCGTTTCCTTTACCCTGTTTTCCCTGAGCCTTGCCACCACGGGTATGCTTATCATTGCGTTCTCTGGATTCGGTTCTCATTAGACGTTCCCGTTTCCGCTCTTCTTTACTGATTGGTGCGGATGCACGGATAAATGGTTCTACCGATTCATTTGGTTCGATGGAATCTGTGTCCACTGCCTGTCCAATTTGTAAAACGCTACCCTCTTTTTGATTTCCATCTTCTTCAGTAAGAGATTCGGAACGATGCTGCAATACAGCAACATAATGACCTTCTCCCTCCAACAGGTGGGGCCACAACCTAGCAGTGCCGCGCGTTTGCTCCAGTACAGATCCCGTCTCTTCTGCTTTTTCGGGCAACATCTGACGCACCCAATCCGGTCGTCCTGG
The DNA here is from genome assembly GCF_050994985.1 of Paenibacillus taichungensis. Classification (NCBI taxonomy): domain Bacteria; kingdom Bacillati; phylum Bacillota; class Bacilli; order Caryophanales; family Paenibacillaceae; genus Paenibacillus; species Paenibacillus taichungensis. Next base: position 3,824,358 of record NZ_CP194720.1, read on the forward strand.
AGCAAATCCAGCACTTCCCGGGATGTCATTCACCACAAAATCAGGATTGATGTTCAGAAATTCCGCTATCATCGCTTCATTTTCCTCTGGTGCAAATGTACATGTGGAATATACGATGGTCCCCCCTGGAGCAAGCAGCTTGGCCGCAGTCTCCAGAATATCGCGCTGCATCAGCACACATTTTTCCACCGAATGATTTTCCCAGGATTTCACCATGTCCTCATCTTTACGGAACATACCCTCACCCGAACAAGGCGCATCGATTAACACTTTATCAAAATAATGAGGAAATGCATTCGCAATCCGTTCCGGTGATTCATTCAATACAACAGCATTGCGTACTCCATACAGTTCCACGTTTTTGGCGAGGGCTTTCGTACGTTCCGCATGGATATCATTCGTAACGAGCACACCTTTCCCCTGAAGCTTGGCAGCAATCTGGGTTGTTTTCCCGCCAGGAGCCGCACATAGATCCAGCACGCGTTCCCCGGGTTTCACATCCAATAATTCAACTGGGGCCATAGCGCTTGGTTCCTGGATATAATACAAACCCGCATGATAATAAGGGTGTAACCCCGGCTTAACTCCATGAGGCACATAAAAACCCGTTCCGCACCACGGAATGGGTCGCATATCAAATGGAGCAATTTCCTTGAATTGTTCCAGCGATATTTTTAACGTATTCACTCTCAGCCCCGCATGTGGCGACTGCTCATAAGATTTCATAAATTGTTCAAATTCATCGCCTAACAAGCTTTTCATCCGCTCGGCAAATATCGAAGGCAGCTGTACAGCCATAATCCCACTCATCCTGTCTTGTTAAAATTGCATATAGTTCTATGTTATCATATCCGGGCAATGCTTTCCTATTGCTTCATACATATTCCACTACAGCGTGTAATGTAGTATAATGGCAAGTAGATTGATTGATGTGCAAAAATTCGGGTGTTTATGCATATTATCCCATCCTGTATTTTTGCCAAAACTATATTTCGATATGATCGATGGGGGATGTCTTAATGAAATCCAAGAAGAAAAAGAAAAGCGCTGCGATCCTTATTTTCCTGGGTATTTTCGTCGTTTTGATTGCAGCACTTGTCCTGGTGAACCAGCAATCCAAGAAACAAATGGACGCCGTGGGGAATGCTTATGGCATCGCCGCCTCCAAGCTTAATCCTGCAACACGCGAACTGCTGAACGATCCGAACTACCAACAAATTATTTTGCCTGACGATCTGAAAGCTAGAATTGATAACAAAGACAGCTTCTTTGTCTATTTCTTTGCCTCCGACTGCTCACACTGCCGTGCGACAACACCTCAGTTGATGCCACTGGTCGATGAGGAAGGGATTCAACTACCACAGTTCAATCTGCGCGAATTCGATTCCGGTTGGACCGATTATAACATTGAGTACACACCAACTCTGGTATATTATCAGGATGGTATTGAGAAAGACCGCATGGTTGGCGGGCTGCAGGAAAATGGCAGTGACAACGGTTATACCCTGGATGACTACAAGCAATTTTTCGAAAAATATAAAGGCAGTACCACTCCATCAGCAAGCTAATCATATAACTCTTCGTGGTTGCGATGGACCCGCATGGATCATATTGTCCTTTGTATGGACAAGCTCTGGAATCATTCCAAACTTTAATGATGTCCTTTAATATTGAACACCCCGGCCAATTCCTCTATAGGAACTGCCGGGGTGTTTTTTAATATCATATGTCTGAAAATATGTTAATGATGAAATGAATGATGTCTTTACATTACAAGCTTACTCGCTCTGCAAGTTCTGCTCTTGCTGCAATGCTTTCATCTTCTCTTCATAGATTCGTCCACGTGTAGGACTTCGGCGTTGGGGAATATTAGGCTTCAGTTCAAGAGCTCGTTCTCGAACTTCCTGCACCAGCACCTCATCCTGAATCTGAATATGCAAGTCTCTGTAAGGAAAATTCTGCGGCTCAGGACCGGAAAGTCCATGAACCAGCTCCTGTACTTCCTGCACCAACGGCCCAAGGGCAATGCCTCGCGAAGTTTCCGGATATGATTTTAACAGATCTACCGAACTCTGTAACATCATGCGTCCTCCGCGAAGGTTATCATTCCTGAAATGATACAGCCCCACTGCAATCTGCAGCAATCCTTTATACAGAGAATCCCGATCCCGTTCAAGCCATAGTTCTTCCAATACCTCATGGCATTCAAAGTAGTCCTGATCCCGGTTGAAGTAGATCAGATAGTCCACATACAGCGGCTCATAGCTGCTCATCCGGGTTTTCGCCCTTTCTAGCCGCATTCAGAAGTGCTTTCACATCATCCAGAAGGTCTTTTAACCCTTCCATATCATGACGCTCCCAGCAGTCATTGAAGCGCTTTTGTGCCTCTATTGCTTCGTTCACGAGGTGGTAGAAGTACAATTGATGTATGATGTTCAGCGTTCTTGATACAATATTGGAGTCATCTTCAAAGGCCTTTTGCGCCTCCAGAATTTGCAGACGGATCGCCGACATCTCATTATCGAGTACAAAAGCGGCTTCGGCCGTCTTTTTCAATCTTGCACGCATATCATCCGGCAGACTCTCCCGAAACTTGTAACTTAGGGAGTGCTCGATCGTGGCCCAGAAGTTCATCGCCAGCGTCCGAATCTGAATCTCGGCCAGCACATTTTTCTGCCCTAGAGCCGTCTGAACAGGATACTCAATAATCATATGGAAACTGCGGTAGCCGCTCTCTTTGAAATTGGTGATATAATCTTTCTCGATTAATACCGTCAAATCCTTACGACCACGAATATACTCGGCTACCCGCCGAATATCATCCACAAACTGGCACATAATGCGGATACCTGCAATATCCTCAATGCCTGTTTCCACCTGATCAAGCGGCACATTCAGGCGTCTGGATTTCTCCAGAATGCTGGATATTTTTTTGACACGACCGGTAACGAATTCGATCGGGGCGTATTCTTCCCTTTTCTTAAGCTCCGCCCGCATCGTTTTAAACTTAACTTTCAATTCCTCTACCGCTTGTTCATAAGGAAGTAAAAATGTACCCCAGTCTCTACCGTCCATGCTTATGCCTCCTGTCTCTATAGCTTCCCCTGTTCTTATCCATTATACATGATGTTAAGCGGGGGGAAGAGTTCCGTACGACATTACCCTCTTCCACGCTTCTAATTTTCAATCCGGGGAACTCCGAAACATTGCTTAACGATGCTCTGCACCGACAGCTTCCGAAATATGACTATAACCGTCTTTGCGCAGCAATTCACGCAGTCCGGCATGAATGCGCCGGTTCACTTCAGGTCCTTCATAGATCAATGCCGTATATATTTCCACCAGGCTGGCACCTGCTTTAATCTTTTCGTAAGCATCTTCGCTTGTGAAAATGCCCCCCGATCCAATGATTGGCAGTTTGCCTTCGGTCTGGCGATAGATTTGGCGAATGATTTCTGTGGAACGATCACGCAGCGGCTTGCCACTTAGTCCACCTGTCTCTTTGGCATGCTGATGAGACAGACCCTCGCGGCTGATCGTTGTATTCGTTGCAATGATACCGGCAACTCCACTATCTGCAATGGTACTCACCATATATTCGAGCTCCTGGTCATTCACATCAGGTGCGATTTTGACCAGTACCGATTTAACAGAACCGCCTGCTCTCTTGCGTTGCGTCTCCATCTCATTCATCACAGCGGCAAGCAATTCTTTCAGTTCATTCCCATGTTGCAGATTACGCAAATCCGGTGTATTTGGTGAACTAATATTGACCACAAACAGGTCCGCATAATCGTATAGCGCCCGAATGCATTTCGCATAATCCAAATGCGCTTCTTCATTCGATGTCGCCTTATTTTTACCTATATTTACGGCCACTGGAATACGACGCTCCGAGAGGCGTGCCAATTCACCCGCCATCGCTTCGGCGCCAAGGTTATTGAAGCCCATCCGGTTCACCAATGCCTCATCGGGAGGCAAGCGGAATAACCTTGGCTGGTCGTTACCTGGCTGTGCAAGCGGTGTGACTGTACCCACTTCCATGAAGCCAAACCCGATGGAAGAAAAGCCCGTTACAGCCTGTCCGTTTTTGTCCAAACCAGCCGCAAGTCCTACAGGTGTAGGGAAATGACAGCCGAACATATCCACAGCCAGATCCGATGTTTCACGCACACCATACATGACACGCAAACCGGAAGGAACCGGGCGAATACTCCCCATTCCACTAAGGCCGCCGATAATTAGATGATGGGCCTGCTCAGGGTCCATTTTGAACAACAAGGGTTTAGCAAGACTTCTGTATAACAAATCACTCACTCCGTTCTGGTCCGGTACGCTGAAAAAATGCTTTCCGTCTTTTTCATATGTAAAAAAACACTCTATACACAAGTCTATCCGTTTCTTCTTCAAAAGGAAAGTAGTTTGAGCATAGACAGAAGGATTCGTAATATGCAAAATGCTCACAAGAAATCCACCCGCCTACTGGAAATGGCGAGTTGAATTCTTTACAATGGGAGCATGGCTACATCTATATAGCCTTATTCCATGAAGGAGGAACAGCCCATGGCTCCCAAACGCAAACCACCTACTTTGCAGCAAAAGAAAGATGAGGTCAACCGGAAAGCCATTATCTGGACCGCAGCCAGCGTCGGTGGACTGATCATTATCATTGGTGCGCTTATTATTATCGCCAACCTGTAAATGCTTCAACCTACTGTTTCTGCATCTACATACCAATCCAGCATAGATTTTACGTTTTCTTCGGTCTGAATCACTTGGTTTATCGTTTAATTCAACCAATGATACGTCTTATTCGGATTATTTTGCTTGGGAACAAGTGTGTACCGGTAGCGATCCTTCGCTTCTGGAACCATAGCTGTCTCTGGCAGCAGATCTTTCCCGATGCGTACCGGAGTTCCCTGAGGAGCAAGAGCAAATAGCTCTTCCACATCTTCAGTACTCATCCTCACACATCCAAGGGATTCATCCAGCCCGATACTGTTTGGCTCGTTGGTCCCATGGATGGCATAATTCGTATCCGATAGCTGCATGCCCCTACTTCCAAATTCGCCATTGGAGCGGCCATTGGGATTTACAACTTTGTCTGAAATGACAAACGAACCCTCTGGAGTACGATCTCCCCCAAGCCCTACCTCGTAATTCCGAATAATGGTGTCGCCACTAATCAGTGCAAGCTTATGTCTGCTCTTGTCCACGATAATCTCAAGCCGATCCTGCAAAAAAGGCTTTCCGCCTAACGTATCCACAAACGCAGCGTTTTTGCCTTGTTGCGAATCTGAACCTTCACGTTTTCCCTCGGCTGTGTTTTTTCCTTTACCCATTTGTCCTTGTTGATGCATGGCTAGTAGTTCCGGAAACATCCGGGTCATGCCAGGTGCAGTCTCGCCCAGAATATTATTTGGAAATGGCTGGGCAAGTTGCTCAACACTTTTCGGCCAGTTTCCGTTTCGTTTCTTATATGTAATCATTGCACTCGACAGAGCTGCAGCGGATTCCTGTTTGGCTGTCCAGGCTTGCGCCAGACGCTTGATCTCCGGTGATACTTCCGGCGGTTCACAGTTACACTGTTTGGCATCATAACTCTGTGCCGTTAATTTGCCACTGCTGTTCGTCTGAACGATATATTTCACCGCCATATTTCGCTTCCATAATGTCCAGTTACCTGCGACCTGCATTCCAAGCACAGCCGATGTCTGCACTTTCGCACCAGAACCCGACCATGCAGCTGCAAGTGCAACCTCCCCCTGGTCACCTCCACCGAATGCTCCAGCTGTAAACACATTGGAGTTCACAACAAGAGCCAAATCTTCCTTCGGGTTATTACCTGATTCGTTATCCATGGAATCGTCCGTCGATTCCAAAGCAGAAGCCAACGCCTCGGCTGCATCACGATTGAAACCAGGAGCATCCGCAGGTGGTAATCCTACCAGTACAAGCAGCATCAGCAGGGTAAGCCACATCTTGCGAACACGATGTTTTTTCTCTTTTTGCTCAACCATCTCAACCAGCTTCTCCTGATAATCCACCCATATATCTGCCGGTGCCTTGCTTCGCTCGAAAGCCTCGTAGACTTCACCCGCCTGTTGAAAACAATAGTTCGCCTTGGCTTCCTGCCCTTCACCCAAATATTCCTTACCGAGTAAATACCAGGCCATTTTATTATCAGGATGTTTCTTTACATATGTTCGTAGGTGAGTATTTTGCATCCGATCCTCCATCATTTCGCCTTTTTCCGTTTATATATATATCGGCAAATGATGACAAGAAATCCATAGGACTTGAGTACCCGGATGTAAGCCTCTACATTCGACAAAAAAAGCACATTCCACTGTCCCAAAGACAGAAGAATGTGCTTTTGTATGTTCATATGAAAGAAATTAACCTTCTTTGTTGAAAGGTTCATCTGCAACTTTAATGGAGTCCGTAGGGCAGCCGTCACAAGCATCCTGCATGTCGTCGAACAAGTCATCCGGAATTGCTTTGATCCCTTGGTTAGCATCTCCATCGAAGATTACTTCTGCCAAACCTTCATCATCATAATCATAAATGTCTGGCGCCGTTGCTCCGCATGCTCCGCACGCAATACATGTATCTTTTTCTACCCAAGTAAATTTACTCATTACCAATCTCTCCTCCTATTATTCAAAAACGTACAGTATTTTTATCTAGAAACATATTAATACAAAGTAAGAGTTATTACAAATAATTTTAACAGCCTCAAGACTTCATTATGCCCTATTTAATCGAGACTTTGCAAATTATCTTTTTGCAGCGATGTTCCCCGGACTTTATGATTGCGCAGTAATACGGAAGGATCATCCCCCAGCATGCCAGCAGTAACGACAGCATTTTCGCCAAATTTGTCACGTAACTGATCCATGATGCGAATCAGATTTTCCTTCTTCGGCTTCTGCTCATATTCAAACAGATCCAGCTGTATCGCGGACTCCTCACGCGGAATCAGCGTTTGAAGGGTCACACCCAACATACGAACTGGCTTCCCGCCGCCCCAATGTTTTGCAAATAAAGCACAGGCCTCCCGGTATATGATGGATGCATCTTCAGTAGGCACCTCCATCATCCGTGATCTCGTAATCGTCTTCATATCCGGTGTACGAATCGTAATCTGAATGCCCTGACTAAGCATTTCGTGTTTGCGCAACCGTCTTGCAACCTGGTCACTTATATTCAGTAACACCCGATGTACATCATCCATTTCAGATATATCCGCGGGTAACGTTGTCGTGTGTCCAATCGATTTGTTCGCTTCACGTTCAGCCTGAACTGCCGAATGATTAATGCCGTTTGCTGAATTTTTTAACCAGGAGCCATTAATTCCAAACACATCGGTTAACATCCGCTCGTCTGATTTGGCAAGCTGTCCTATGGTTTCAATGCCCAGTTTCTTCAGCTTTTCCGCTGTCTTTTTGCCAATTCCAAACATCTCGTTACAAGGTCTATGCCATAAAATCTGAGGTACATCCCTCATCCGCAAGATCGAAATGCCATTTGGCTTTTTCAAATCAGAGGCCATCTTGGCAAGCAGCTTGTTGGGTGCAATTCCGATCGAACAGGGCATCCCCAACTCATCCCGGATTCTGGTCTGAATACTTTCCGCAATTTCCAGCGGTGTACCGAACTGTCTGGACCCCGTAATATCGAGATAACACTCATCAATTGAGGTCGCTTCAAGTAGCGGTGTATAACTGTAAGCTATTTTCATGAATTCTTTCGAATAACGACGATATAAATGAAAATCCGGACGAATCACAATTAAATCAGGACATTTCTTCAATGCTTGATGAACAACCATGCCTGTAGAAATCCCCCTGCTTCGAGCTGTGTATGAACAAGTTACTATGACACCTTTGCGCACTTCACTACTGCCAGCAACGGCCGTCGCTTTTCCTCTATATAATTCCGGTTCCTCGGCTTCATGTACAGAGCAATAAAAAGCATTCATATCGACATGCAAAATCACTCGTCCGGCGGTAGGATAATATCGATCTACATTTATGTTGTTATGCGTCTCGTTCGAAGACATGATCCACCAACGCCCTTTCGTATACACAATTCCGTTAAATGCAATCTACTCTATTATATCAAAGTCCCTTATGTAAAAATCATTTATATTCCCTTATTATCGGCGAGGTTTAACGATCGATCGAATGATACCCCACACGGCAACGACAATAATAGCAATAATAATGAATGAAATAATTGTATTCTCCCACACAAAATGCATTCTCTTCCCTCCATTTATAAAGACAAGATTTGAATCCATATTCAATCCTGGAATACTTGTATTTAGATGAAGCATAACATATTACAAGACTACGTTCACAGCTCACTTAACTCTACAATCCATCATTTGTTACACCAAATGGTGAATTCGATGTAGCATTTGGCGATAATGGTGCTATAATAATTAATTATACAAATTCACGATTTTAGGACAAATCTACACTTTGAATTTAATACAGTGTAGCGGTACAGAATCGAAGGATTCGTCACCAACATGCTCATATGTTTTTTAAACACACCATTAAACTTTCTAAAAAAAGCGCTTCATCTTAAAGGAGGATCTTCATGTCAAAGGCCATCTCCATCTTCGATACGACTTTACGTGACGGCACACAAGGGGAGGGAGTCAGCTTATCGGCAGATGACAAGCTCAAAATTGCCAAGAAGCTCGATGACCTGGGTGCTCATTATATTGAAGGCGGAATTCCAGGCAGCAACACCAAGGACATTGAGTTTTTCAAAAGAGTCAAGGAACTGAACCTGAGCGCGAAGGTTGTCGCCTTTGGTAGTACACGTCGTAAAGGCAGCATCGCAAGTGAAGACGCGAACTTGAAGCGCATGATTGAATCCGGTGCTCAGGCAGCGACTCTGGTAGGCAAGTCATGGGATTTCCACGTACACACTGCTTTGCAGACCACTTTGGAAGAAAATCTGTCCATGATCTACGACTCCATTGCCTATCTGAAACAAAACGGTATGGAAGTCATCTTCGATGCAGAGCATTTCTTCGATGGATTTAAACACAATCCGGAATATGCACAGGCTGTATTGACCAAAGCCCATGAAGCTGGAGCGGACTGGCTTGTAATGTGTGACACCAATGGTGGAACGATGCCTCATGAGGTGTACAAGATCGTATCCTCACTCGCTGGACGGCTTCCACAAGCCCATCTGGGCATTCATACACATAATGACTGTGAACTTGCTGTAGCCAACACCTTAAGCGCAGTACAAGCCGGTGCCAGACAGGTGCAAGGTACAATGAACGGGTATGGAGAGCGATGTGGCAATGCCAATCTGGCTTCGATTATCCCTAACCTGCAACTGAAGCTTGGATATGAGTGCGTTTCTGAGGATTCGATGAGACAGCTCACAAATGTTGCCCGTTATGTCAGTGAGATTGCCAACGTAAATATGCCAATCAACCAGCCTTATGTCGGAAATGCGGCTTTCGCTCACAAGGGCGGTATTCACGTCTCTGCCATACTGCGTGATTCGCGGACCTACGAACATATCGTTCCTGAGTTGGTTGGTAACAAACAGCGTGTGCTCGTCTCCGAACTGGCCGGACAAAGTAACATTGTGTCCAAAGCACAGGAACTGGGTCTTGAATTTGATCCAAGCAGTGCCAATTCACGTCAGATCATTGAGAAAATCAAAGATCTGGAACATCAGGGTTATCAGTTCGAAGGCGCTGATGCCTCTCTTGAATTGTTGATCCGTGAAGCCAACGGTGACATGAAAGAATTATTTACCTTTGAATCGTTCAAGATGCTTGTTGAAAAAGTGGCTGGCAAGTCAGTTGTTTCGGAAGCCTTTGTTAAACTTAACGTAGGTGGAACAAGTGCGTATACCGCAGCTGAAGGCAACGGTCCGGTCAACGCACTGGATAACGCACTTCGGAAAGCACTTGTGCAGTACTTCCCTTCCCTTGCCAACATGCATCTGTCCGACTATAAAGTACGTGTTCTGGATGAAAAAGATGCTACTGCCGCGAAGGTTCGTGTATTAATTGAATCCAAAAACACAGAAAACACCTGGAATACGGTCGGTGTATCCGAGAACGTGATTGAAGCGAGTTGGGAAGCTCTCGTACACAGTTTCCGTTATGCCCTTCTTCAAGAAAAATTGCAGGACGAGCCTGATGTAGTCAACATTCCAGCTCACGGTCTAAGCAACCATTAATGCATATTTCCCGGAAAATAAAAGAAGCGCCTGTTTTCAAAAACATTGGAAGACAGGCGCTTTTGCTTCTCGCTCGGCTAGCTTCTTGCTTAGTTAATCGGCAATTAACTCCTTGATTTTTCGCTCCAGCTCTTTCTCAGGCAAAATCCCCAAGATAATTTCCTGAACGACTCCTCGGGAATCAATCAGTACATTCGTTGGAAAAGCTAAACCGTTATATTTGGCATATGCTGTTCCGTCTTCATCAAGCAGAATAGGGAACGTCAGTTTGTATTCATCTACAAAAGCTTTGGCATCTCTGATTTTGTCGTACGTGGTTACATTCACACCGTAGAGATCCAGTTTATCCTTGTATTTTGCTGCCAATGTATTGAGCGCAGGAGCTTCTTGCTTGCACGGTTCACACCATGATGCCCAGAAACTGACGAAGATGGCCTTTTCCTTGGCTCCGCCTACAGAATAGGTTTTCCCATCCATGGCTTGCAAAGAGAACGCTGGTGCCAGTAAACCCGCTTTCGGTCCCGTCTCCGTGGGCATCGGCTCCTCCTGCTTAAACACAGCTGCGATTCCATTGTCTGCATTTTGAGCCAAAGCAATGCCCACCAGCAATACAACACCCAGCAGTATGTATATATTTCGTTTCATGACCAGCCACCCTTTTGTATAATCAAACATATCGAGATTTACGCTTTTATAACATGTGAGATATTTCAAGCTCTCTCTCATATTGTACCCTTTTCCTTTAAAATTTTACAATCCGAGTCACACAAAATAAAATAAAAAAGGACTCCTGCCGAAGCAGGAGCCAAAGAGAGAGGGGTGAATACAAATGGCAGCACTTCACGGGCAGCAAAACACCTTCTACATCCCTTCCTTCGTAGAGCAGGAGATGTCTAAGTACATGTTTGCTTCGCTGCCGCTGGAAGCCTGCGGGGTTGTGCTGGGTGAAGCCGCAGCGGGCGGCATACGAATCAGTCGGTTTCAGCCCATTCGTAACGTAGCGCCTGACCCGCTGCACCATTTCGCATTGGAAGATGCAGAATGGATCCGATGTGTGTTCAATGAGCCGCAACTTATCGGGCTCTTTCACTCCCACCCTCGAACCACTCCCATACCTTCCAATGAGGATCTGCGCAACCTACCGATTTTCGCTGGACTACTCCAGGTCTATTTTATAGGCTCACCAGACCTTACAGCTGACACACAATCAAAGATGCTTCTAAATGGTTATCAAATTCATTCAAATGTTGATTCGAGCATTGTAACGAGCCTCGGCCAACCATACAGCTTACAGCCCACCCCACTATGCGTGACTTAACTGGGTGTACAGATCACCCAATGTTTCTACATTTTTGCGAGACATATCCTCCAGATAACAGGACCATAGCTGTGCAGTCATTTTAGCGTCCTCCAAAGCGTGGTGGCGCCCATAGATGGGAATGCCTTTGGATTCCAGCAATTCATCCAGTCCATAACCAGGCCTACTCGGCTCAAGCCAACGTGCCAGCATCATCGTATCGATGAGCCGGTGCGTTAACCTTACTTTGGATGTCCGCCACAAGGCCGCATTCAGAAAAGCCCGATCATGCGCGCTTGCATGAGCAACCAGTACACTTCCACCAACAAAAGACATGAAGTCATGCAAGCCTTCCAGCAGCGACGGAGCATCCATCGTCATTTGCTGTGTAATTCCTGTCAGTTCCGTAATGTGTTCCGGAACGGAGACTTTGGACTGAACCAAGGTATAGAACTGCTCATTATCCAGCATCACACCACCATTAATTCGCACCGCCCCAAAGGAAAGGATCTCATCCCCGTGCTGGGGAGAGAAGCCCGTCGTTTCCAGATCAAATACGACAGCATTCAATTCATTCAAGGGCGTGTGCAGCACCTCGGGTCTGCGCTGTTCTCTCATCATCGAACGGATAAACGCCATATGTTGCGCCGTAGGGGCTCCCATTATGGAAGCGATGGCGGAAGGAACCCCTCCCTGGCGCAGCGAATTCCAGAATCCAGTATTGCCCCTTGCCGGCTCTCTCATGGACGTCTCCTTTCTGCAAAACGAAGTTGTCTTTGCAGCGCACGATGTACTCGCCGCACCAACCCTAACGTATCCCTTAGTTCATAAAGCATTTGTTTTTCCTTCAACTGTTTCTCATTCAGAAAACCACCGCTATGCTGCAACCCTTGTTTCATCACAATGGGTGTACTGCGGCGCAGCTTCAAAGCCGTCATAAATGCACGCTGAGCTGCATCCAGCAAAGTAAGCGGAACTGCTTCAAGTGACACCAACCTCTGAATTCTCTTCAGCGTGGACGTTTCTTTGATACCATGCTGTAAAGCCAGAAAACGCGCACTGTTCACCAGAGGAATATACAAGCCGTATTTCACATCAAATCCACCTGCATGTTCACCGAATCGTTCCGTTACGACCCTTCCAAGAATGTTCAGTGTCGCCTTGTGTTTAACGGTATTGCGCAACACAGCATCGGAAAGATCAGGAAGCGATCTGAACCCTTCATAAAATGCAGAAATCCATTCCTCCGCGAGTTCTGGCTCACCTGCAACAAAGCGCATGTCTGAAGCGATAATTAGATTGCGAACCGGCTCCCATGACAGGTCCGATCCCCATGTTTTCAGTTGTTCCTTCCAGGATTCCAGCGTTTTCCTCCATAAAGGCTCTGAACACATCACTTTGCCTTCACATTTGGCGTAACCAAGTGCCTCCAACATATCGGTCATTCGAAGTCCGAGTTCAGCGAAATATGCCTCTTTCCCCTCATGAGGGAAATCGCTGATAATCATGCCATTATCCTGATCACTCCATAACGTCGCTTCTTGCCTGCCGGAACTGCCAAAAACGATAAAGGCATAGGGGACGGGAGGTCGGCCTAAGCCTTCCTCTACCATCCCCTGGATGCATAACTCTACTGCTCGCCGAGCAACCCGGTCATGCAGTTCATTTACCGTCTGGTACCATTCAATCGGCGACAAGGAAGCGGACAACAGTTCCTGGAGCTCATTCTGCAATATCACACGTGCCTGGCGCAGTTCTTGAGAAGATGCCGCACCATCTATTCCCTGATAGGACCAGGATTGATTTATATACGGGATGAGTTCCATCATGTCCAGCCTCCTTGAAGCATGATTCAGCAATCATTCCTCTTAGGAGCTGAACGTACCGCCATTGGATTTAGTTTCTACATTTTTCATTTGTTCAGGGTACCCGTAAGTACCATGCTCACTTAAATCCAGACCCATTGTTTCTTCTTCTTCCGTTACACGGATACCCATGACAGCTTTCATACCACCAAGAATAATGAAGGACATGATCAGTACGAAGGCAAATGCGCCTGCCAGACCCAGAAGCTGAACGCCCAGTTGGTGGAAACCGCCACCGTAGAACAATCCCGCTTGACCTACACCTGCATTCTCAGCAAGTTCTGGTGTTGCGAACAGACCTGTGGAGATCGCTCCCCACATACCGGCAATACCATGTACAGAGAAAGCATAGATTGGATCGTCAATTCCTTTACGTTCAAAGAATTGAGCAGTGAAGAATGTGATAATACCTGCCAGAGCACCAATAACCAACGCTGCCCATGGTTCTACGAAAGCACAAGCACCTGTGATGGCAACGAGTGCCGCAAGCACGCCGTTCAGCATGCTCGGAATATCGGATTTACCCAATACAGCCCATGAGATCAACAGTGCCGCAACGCCACCAGCAGCCGCAGCTACGTTTGTAGTCAATGCTACATAACCGAAGAATCCATCACCCATGGCAGATAATGTACTACCTGGGTTGAAACCGAACCAACCGATCCATAGGATAATTACACCAAGTACGGAGTATACTTGGTTATGACCTGGAATGATGTTAGGTTTACCATCTTTGTTATATTTGCCGATACGTGGCTTCAACAAGATAGTAGCTACCAGTGCAGCAGTTGCACCCGTCAAGTGGACAACCGTCGAACCTGCAAAGTCTTGCATACCAAGCTCAGCCAACCAGCCGCCGCCCCATACCCAGTGAGCAACAACCGGATACATGATAATGGTATACAACGTACCGAAAACGATATATACACTCATCTTTGCACGTTCAGCCATACCACCGCAGGCGATGGCCAGGGATACTGCCGCAAAGGCAAGGTGGAATACAAACTTAATTGTTAGCGGAACATCAGAGAAGGCCAATGATTCGAAAGAAGCCGCCATTCCGTCCCCACTCAGGAAAAATCCAGTTGTTCCGAAGAAACTGTTACCATTACCGAAACCAAGACCGAAGCCTAGAGCCCAGAAGGCAATAACCGATATTCCCAATGTTAGGATTGTTTTACCCGCAATGTGCCCTGCGTTTTTCATTCGACTCGAACCCGCTTCAAGTAAAGCAAATCCCCCTTGCATCAGGAAAACCAGCACAACAGCCAGAAACGTAAAGGCTGAGTTCAGACCGCTTTGAAGCTCGATGTTAGTCGGCCCCTCCGCAGCTGCAAATGCGCTGACCGGGAAAGCCAATAAAGTAAGCATTATTAACACCGAAACCAACCATTTCTTTCTCATATACCCCACTCCCTCTTATGTTAAGTTTCTTCACATATCGTGAAACTCTTAATGCCATTATAAGCAGAAGACAGGAAAGTTGACAAGAGTATTTTCATCAAAAATGAAAAATATTTCTGGGAATAAAGTCTTACGTCTTTTTCTTGCACTTAAGTACATATTCATGTCCTATGAGTACATAGATATAGAAACGCAGCCTGACTGCCGCCAAAGCGTAACGTTTGACTGTATGGTTAAAGATCATGTATCATAACTATTAGTAAGAAAAAAATTGGGCGGGTTATGCAAAGCCGCAACTGGAATCTACAATTCCCTACATTTGAACTTGCAAGCGAGGTGAATATCATTGGGGATATGAAATTGTTTCGGATTGGCGAACTTGCCAAAACCGCAGGTGTGAGCGAACGGACGATTGATTATTACACAAAGCTCGGTCTCATTGCTCCAGAAGAGCGCACAGAAAAAAACTATCGTCTTTATAGTAATGAAACTTTAACCAGGCTCGAACGTATTGTACACATGAAACAAGAGAAGTATAGTCTCGACGAGATTAAACAATCTCTTGAGAAGTGGAGTATGGTGAGCACGGAAGAACAGGTTGCCAGCAAACTGACAACATTGGAACTCCATGTGCAACAGCTTGAGCGAGAGGTAAATGAGCTTAAACCGCTGCTAGGCGAGATGAAACCTGTACAAGCACGTAAGATGATGGCCGGACTGCTCGCCAAAAGTGCTGGTACGATGGAAGCTTTAAAAATCTTGCTTGAGAACACCATGATGTAACTTAATATTTAGAAAGCGGAGGAATGAATATGAGTTTTAATAACGGTATGTTCGTTTTGATCATTATCGCCTTTGTGCTCTCCTTGTGGGCGCAATTCCGCGTTAAGAGCACATTCAATCGTTGGTCTGATGTTAAAAACCTGAATGGAATGACCGGTTACGATGCTGCTCGTCATATGCTGGACTCTAACGGCCTACACGACGTTCCTATTGAACCGGTGCGTGGAGCACTCTCCGATCACTACGATCCAATCAATCGTGTCGTGAGGTTGTCTGAGCCTGTATATTATGAAAACTCAATCTCGGCTGTCTCCGTTGCGTGCCATGAAGTTGGCCATGCGATCCAGCATAAGGAAAGTTATCCGATGTTGGCACTACGTCACCGGATTTTCCCGATCGTCAACTTTGCATCCGGACTCGCACCCTTCTTGCTCATTGCCGGATTCATCTTTAATGCAATGAACCTAGTCGGAATTGGTATTATTTTCTTCTCCGTAACCGTTGCGTTCCAACTCATTACGTTGCCGGTCGAGTTCAATGCTAGTAATCGTGCAAGAGAGATTATGGTATCGGAAGGTTATATCCGGAACGAAGAAGAAAGAGGCGTCGCCAAAGTACTGAATGCCGCAGCATTAACTTACGTCGCTGCAGCCTTAATCTCATTACTGGAACTGGTTCGTTACATTGGAATTTTCAATAGCCGTGACTAATTGAATACACAAACAAAAACAACAATACCCCACCGTTAATCGGATGGGGTATTGTTTTGCTGTAAACCGAAATAATTAAGCAAGAATGAACGAAATGACTGCGCAACAAGTGGAAGCTTGTCATCCGCGCGATGGATCAACCCAATCGTACGTGTCACTTTTGGATGAGAAATGGCTACATGCGCCGGTTGCAGCGGGTTCGTCTGGAAAAGGGCCATTTCCGGCAGCAAACTCACACCCATGCCGGCGGCAACCAGCCCACGAATGGTATCCGTCTCTTCACCCTCAAAAGCAATCTTGGGGGTAAACCCAGCTTCGAGACACGCGTGCCAAACAATCGGACGTAGAGAATACCCTTTGCTGAATAATACAAACTTATCATCTTTAAGTTGCTCTAACGCAATGCTCTCTTCACCGGCCAACGGATGATTGGGTGGAAGGATTGCATGCAGCTCTTCCGTAAGCACAATGTCTCCATCTACCTGGTCATGTTTTTCCGGAAATGGAGATATGAAGGCCAAGTCCACTTCAGCCGATAACACATCGCGAATGAGCGTTGGGAACATGCCTTGCTTGAATCTGAATTTGACGTTAGGATAACGCTGACGGAACGCTGCTACAACCGAAGGAATCAAGTGAATACCGAGACTGTGAGGAAAACCGATACGAATTTCACCATGCTCTGGGTCGAGAAACTCATGAACCTCACCGACCGCTTTGTCCAGATCTTTCAATATGCCTTCAACCCGTTTGCAAAAGAGCTGCCCGACTGCGGTCAACTGCAGATTTCGCCCTTTTTGCATAAAGAGGTCTACTCCCAGTTCTTCCTCCAGCTGATGAATCTGACGACTCACCGCAGACTGCGCTACGTGCAATTCCTCCGCCGCCTGCGTAACATGCTCCTTCTGTGCCACTTTCAAAAAGTAATGCAACTGTCTTAATTCCACTGCCACTGATCTCTCCAATCTACTATACCCTACTTATCCTTGATTGCATTCCGTCTTCAGACCAATCCGACTACTGCTTAAAGCTGCGGGGTTTCCACAAGCGGATGAGCAGTCCATAAATGAAGAATCCACCTAACAACCCACCCAAATGCGCCATCCAGTTAATGCCTGTCATGGCAAAGGAAAAAATAATTCCGAATACAAGCAGTGTATACAACGTTTTACGTGAGGTTTCGTCCATCATTGTTCGCTGGAACAAGGCAACATACAGAAATGCACCATAGATTGCATAGATTGCTCCTGAAGCACCTACTGAGATTGTCGTCGCCCCAACCGAGTTATACCACGCAACAGCCAGAATGTTGCCCAAAATGCCTCCACCCAAGTACAACACACCATATCTTACTGAACCAAGCAAGCGTTCCATTGGTGGTGCAAATACGATGAGAGCAAAACTGTTAAACAACAAATGGCTGAAACCAGCATGCAAGAACATCGACGTAATATAACGCCACCATTCTGCTGCAAACAACTCATGGTTAACAAGCGCTCCAAACTTAAGCAGCGTCATACTGTTTGTGGAACCACCGTTCAAACTCAACACAATAAACATAACAACATTGGCAATTAAAAGAATCGACGTCAAAGGGAAAAATTTCAAATAACTTTTCCAGTTCTCATACCTTATAAATATCATAAGTTTCTGCTTTCACTCCACCCTGTTCAGATCAGCCTTCAAGTATGGCCCATTTTAATGATCCTCGTCCGAATTGGACAATGCCTTTCATAAAAGATTATAATGGATTTTGGCACGGATCACCAACTTATAAGGAGGAACATTATTATGGCACAAGAACGTACAGGCGCAGCCACCTTTAAAGGCAACCCTATTACATTGATCGGACCCGAGTTGAAAGTGGGCGATCAAGCACCCGATTTTACACTGAGTAAAAACCTGGTTGAAGATGCATCCCTGAAAGACTTCGCAGGTAAAATCAAATTAATCAGCGTTGTTCCTTCACTGGATACTGGCGTATGCGATGCCCAAACTCGTCGCTTCAATGTTGAAGCAGGAGATCTTGGAGACAATGTTGTCGTATTGACAGTAAGCGTTGACCTTCCATTTGCACAAGCACGCTGGTGTGGAGCAGCCGGAGTTGACCGCGTCGTAACACTTTCCGATTACAAAACACGTTCATTCGGTGAAGACTACGGTGTTCTGATCAAAGAATTCCAATTGGACATGCGCTCCATCTTCGTGTTGGATGCTGAAGACCGAATTACATATGTGGAATATCTGCCTGAAATGACAGACTCCCCTAACTTCGAGCAAGCGATTTCCGCTGTAAAAGCCTTGCTGTAAAAGGTAGTTCACGTTCAGAACAAAAGCGAGGAAGGTTAACCTTCTCTCGCTTTTTGTTATTCAACCATCTATTTCAATCATTTGACTTATACTTACTCAGCTTCTTATCCAATACGGAGAACAAGTTCATGATCGTGCGATAATTAGAACCCAGATCTCCAAGTGAACCACGTGAAGCCGAATACATATCGACCGCACTACGAACAGGACTTACCGATATAATGGAAACTGTAATATCCATCGTCCGTCCAAAGGTAGTCCGCTTCTCCAGTATGACCTCTCCCACAGAAGGCACTTCATGCAGCACTTTATAACCCGGAATTTTTTTGAGTGTCGAAGAAACCTCTTCCCAGGCTCTGTCTTTGGATAAGTTATAATACCGTGTTTTTAATTTGGGATCCTTGGCTCGATCGCTGGTTCCCTCCATGCTGCGGATGATACCGACGAGCGTTCTCTTTAAGGTCAAGACCCTTCCTCCTTTGAATGTAACCGTTCCATTTATGTATACTAGTGTAACATTGTTCATGTAGTAACAAAAGGGCAAGCGACACTTTTAACAAAATACAGCCAATTCAACAAAATAAGCTCAAATAAAAAGCACCCTGAAATTCCTGGATTAGAGGAAAGAGTCAGGGTGCTGTACATGATAAAATAGGAACCCGCCTATGCCGTCCGGCTACATTGTCTTATGAACCTGCTTGGCAGGTGGGTGGCCGCAAAAATGTTTTTTGAAGTCCCCATGTCATATAGACAGGGCGTTTCAGCAACATTCTGTATTGATCTCCCGAAGACATCATCATTGGTTCAAAACAACGAATAACCGAAACGTACATCGCAGGATGTACAATTATTATATCCCTAACTGTGTAAAAAGTAAATGGTGACAGCTCATGTTTTATTTTTGGATATTATCTTGTTTTTCGTCAGATGACTTAAGCTCAGATGGTTCAGCCGTCTCTATCGTCTCAACTGACTCCCCTGCCTGTTCAGCGGCTTGTGCAGCTTCCTCTTCTTCTTTCTTTAGTTGCATCTTCTCCATCTGCTCCTGCATCTTATTAAACGTAGCGTAGAAGTTGAAGAAAGCAAACCAAGCAACAATACTAATAATGAAGAAGATGAACAAGACCGGATAACGAAAACCGATATAGAACAACAATCCACTTCCCAGCAACGTGGAAAATACACGGAATGGTCTGATCAGCGTCAATAGAACTGCATTTTTGATAATCATTCCGATGGACATGTGGTAATGCACAACCATCGAGAAGAAGTTAAAGAGAGAAACAAACAGCAGCAGCAGCAGTACGAGCATAATAATTCCGACCAGCTGCATATTCTTGAATTGTGTCATGTATACTGTGTAATCCAGATACATGATGGCAAACAGCAAGGTATAGAAGACGCCTCCGATTAAACTCTGTTTGTAGTTCTCTTTGTAACCTACAAAGAAAGTACGGAAGATCGGCACATCCGTATCACCCATATTCCATTTACGAACAACCGTAAACAGCGCCGACGTCGCCGGGAATAGTGTAAGCGGTGCCACAATGGCTATAGCCCAGTTCATTTGTAGTGATTCGTTAGCCAGGTTCTGCTGCATCACGAGCAGTTTCATAAACAAGAAAAACAAGAACGGAGACGAACAAATAGCCCACAACAAATTGGTTGCGGCCAGTCTCGTAATCCACTCTGTAAGTCGGTAGATCCCACCCATAGCTCCTTTAAATTCCAAACAATTCTCCTCCTCCGCAGCCTTGCGTCTAGCCTTAATTCTAATAATATTAATATACCTTATTATAGATAGGAAAAGCCAGCCCTTCCCGAAAAGAGATCAACAGCATAGTGGTTTCGCATAATCTGCACATAAAAAAATGGAGCAGTCGCCCTGCTCCATTTTCCAGTTCACACTTGTATATTATTCGAAAGAAGAATCTTTGGCAGGACGACGTCCTTCGTTGTTGCTTGGACGTGGTTTGCGGTCACGGTTGTAACCACCTTCTCTGCTTCCACTTCCGCTTCCACTGCTGTTACGATCGCGGTTGTATCCGCCACGTCCGCCGCCACTGCTGTTGCGATCACGGTTGTAACCACCGCCACCACTGCTGCTGCGGTTGCCGCTGTAACCAGATGGTTTACGTCCGCCTGAGCGAACATCCGGTTTACGACGTTTTGCACGGATCGGATCTTCAGGAGTCAGATCAACTTGAGCATCTTTTTTGTCACCTGTCAGGAGCTTCAGCGCAGCTGACAACAGTTGAACAGAATCATATTGCTCAAGCATTTGAATCGCGATACCTTTGTATTCGTTCAGTTCGCCAGATTGTACGATTTCGAGCAAACGCTCAGCTGTCAAACGTTGTTTTCCTTCTACAGCCTCAGCCATTGTTGGCAGTGGTTTGCGCGGAATACGGTGACGTGTTACACGCTCAATGAAGTGCAGGTGGTCGATTTCACGCGGAGTTACGAAAGACCATGCAGCACCCTCTTTACCCGCACGACCTGTACGGCCGATACGGTGAACATAGCTCTCCGGATCTTGTGGAAGGTCAAAGTTAACAACGTGAGTTACGCCGGATACGTCGAGTCCACGTGCAGCTACGTCTGTTGCAACGAGTACATCAATGCTGCCGTCACGGAACTTACGCATTACTGTATCACGTTGGTTTTGCGACAAGTCACCATGAAGACCGTCAGCAGAGTATCCACGTTTTTGCAGAGCTTCAGCCAATTCGTCAACACGACGTTTAGTACGTCCGAATACGATCGCCAGTTCGGGAGATTCCATATCCAACAAACGGCTGAGTGCTTCGAATTTTTGACGCTCAGGCACTTCGATGTAAGCTTGGTCAATCAAAGGCGCGCTTACTTGTTTAGGGATTACGGAAACGTGCTCAGGGTTGTTCAAGAATTGTTGAGCCAATTTTTGAATGTTAGGAGGCATTGTTGCTGAGAACAGCATCGTTTGACGCTCGTCTGGAACTTGTTTCAGGATGGATTGAATATCCTCCATGAAACCCATGTCGAGCATTTCATCTGCTTCATCCAATACAACAGTTTGTACATCATCAAGTTTGATTGTTTTGCGGTTGATATGGTCCAAGAGACGTCCTGGTGTACCAATGATGATCTGTGGTTTTCTTTTCAGTGCACGGATTTGACGAACGATATCTTGTCCTCCGTAAATTGGCAGGGAGCGCAAACCTTTGAAGCGGGTGAGTTTTTCGATTTCTTCGGCAACTTGGATCGCGAGTTCACGTGTAGGTGCCATAATGAGGGCGCGGATTTTTTCATCACTTTTGGAGATTTTGCTGATCAATGGAATACCAAATGCAGCGGTTTTACCAGTACCCGTTTGAGCTTGACCGATCAAGTCTCTGCCTTCAAGAGCAAGAGGGATTGATTTGGATTGAATCGGAGTTGCCTCTTCAAAACCAAGTTCGGTGATCGCTTGCAGCACCAGTGGTTCAAGATTGAAATCTGTGAAATTTAAATTTGTCAAAATTATTCATACTCCTTCTATATGGTGGACATGGTGGACAATCCACTTTGTTGTCTGTATTCTTAAGTAGCGTTAATATTTATAGGTTATCCCATCAAGTCGAATTATTTTCACAAACGAACATAATTCGTGAATGGGTCCCCAACATAAGACTAAAACTACATACATGCGTTTGAAACA
This sequence comes from Paenibacillus taichungensis, assembly GCF_050994985.1. Taxonomy (NCBI): domain Bacteria; kingdom Bacillati; phylum Bacillota; class Bacilli; order Caryophanales; family Paenibacillaceae; genus Paenibacillus; species Paenibacillus taichungensis. The sequence goes on from NZ_CP194720.1 coordinate 3,846,636, forward strand.
TTTCAAATTTTATAGTTCCATTTGGAAAAAGTTTCCTACTCAAGAATATCCACAAATCATTATATCACAAAACAATTCAAGATTACCAGCAATCTGGTTTTAAATATAAATGAGGTGATTAAATTGCCCAAAATGGTTTGGCACTTTTTAGTGATCGTATTGGGTGCTGCAGCTATTGCCTGCGGCTTCAACTGGTTTTTGGTTCCCCATCAGCTTCTTAGCGGCGGAGTATCCGGTATTTCCATGCTTCTCGGCTATTTTACGAATTTGAATCTTAGTATAATGTATTTTGTTCTAAACATTCCTCTGCTGGTTGCAGGTTGGTTTATTCTTGGACGACGTTTCATTACATTAAGTATTGTTTCGGTAGCAGCCACTTCATGGTTCATCGGGCTTCTGCCTGTTTTTGCTGTGGCAACAGACCCCCTTCTGAGCTGTGTTTTTGGCGGCGTGTTAGTGGGATTGGGTACCGGAGTTTCCTTCCGAGTCGGCGGCTCGACGGGCGGGCTCGACATTGTTGGTTCCATTTTCACCCGTAATCGTGATTTCCCGATTGGTACGGTAATGGCTGGCATGAACGGAGCCATTATTATGCTCGCAGGCTATCTGAATGATGACTGGAACATCGCGCTTGCCTCCATGGTATCGATCTATATCACAGGCAAAGTGCTGGATTTGATTCACATCAGCCATGTCAAAGTCACATTGTACATCATTACCAATGAAACCGAAGCGATGTTGAAAAAATTGCTTGTTCGCCCTCGTGGGGTCACCAAAATCAAAACCCAGGGAGCATATACAGACATCGAAAAGGACATGTTAATGACAGTAACTACTCGCTACGAACTCGTTGAAATCAAACGAATTATCAAGGAAACGGATCCGAACGCCTTTGTTAATATTGTGGAAACGGTTGGAGTTATGGGCTCTTTCCGCCGAAGTTGAGACAGATGTACGGTTAACAATTCTAAACATTGTGGTATAATAACGGTGTACGGCTCCTAAATATGTTGTATAGCAGGATGTGCCCTTCAATTTCACAGAACCATGTGCTTTTCCGATTCGCGCCGAATGACTTACCATTTTGGAATTCGAGTAGGAAAGGGTGATTATTGTGGATATGGAAACGGTAAAACTGTTTGAAATCGTCAACAGATGGTGCCCGGAAATGCTCCCTTTCTTAAAACCGAATGAGCTCGACTCACTGATTGTTCTCCGGGATGGGCTGGGCATCTTGGAACAGGGAGACGCAATGGAAATCATTCAGTACAGTATTTGTGAGCATCAAAATGAGATTTACATTCAATAATTTTTTTTAGATTGATCACGCCGCTTCTTGTGGGGGTTACCCCTCAACAGGAAGCGGTTTTCATTTTCCCCATGTGTTTCATCACTTGAATAATATGGTTAAAAGCCCAGAGGCTTTAATGTATAATTCAAACATGGAATGCACATAGGGGAGTGGAAATGAATGAACATGTTTTGGGCTTTACTGGCTATGGCCTGGGGAACTATCAGTGGTGCACCCGCTACAGCCGATCAAGGGAATCAACCTTTTCAATCTTTAACAAACAGCTTCAATACCGCCATTATTCAATCTCAAAAAGATCAAGTCGTTATTGATGCGGATAACCCACCTGCCAAAATTGACCCTCAACCCGATGCCCCCGTTGTCAAAGGCATCTATGTGACGGCTTACAGCGCCGGTGGTGCACGCATGACATCATTACTCGATCTGATGGATAACACAGAGCTCAATTCCATGGTCATTGATATCAAGGACGATCTCGGATACATAACCTACCCTACGGAGAACAAGACATTACAGGAAATGGGCAAATCTCAGCCTTTTATCCGTGATATGGATGCCTTGATGAAACGCCTGCAAAAACATGATGTTTACCCGATCGCACGAGTGGTTGTATTCAAGGATACGATTCTCGCCAAAAAAAATCCGGAGCTCTCTTTCCGCAACAAGGACGGTTCTGTATGGGCCAATGGCAAAGGCGACAGCTTCGTGAATCCCTACAGTAAGGAAGTATGGGATTACAACATAGAGATCGCCAAAGAAGCTGCTAAATTGGGATTTAAGGAAATTCAGTTCGACTATGTTCGCTTTCCGGAAGGTTTTGAAACGCGTGCAGACGCATTGAAATACACCAAGTCCGACAAGTCCCGGGTCGACATTGTAGCCGAATTCGTGCAGTATGCACGCAAAGAGCTCGCACCGCTGGGTGTCCGAGTCTCGGTAGATATATTCGGTTACGCAGCCTCAGTACCAGCAGCCGAGGGTATTGGACAGGATTTTGTGAAGATATCTGAAAACGTGGATGTCATTTCGCCGATGGTTTACCCGAGTCACTACTCCACCGGCTGGTACGGTGTGAAGGACCCTGACAAAGATCCCTATACGACCATCAAAGGCTCCATGAAAGATACACATAAGAAACTCGATCCAACCAAGGAGCTGAAACCCGTTATCCGCCCATGGATTCAGGACTTTACAGCAAGCTGGTTAGGCAGCGGACATTACATCAAATACGGCAAAAAACAGGTAGAAGACCAAATTCGTGCGATGAAAGACATGGATGTGGATGAGTACCTGCTCTGGAATGCTTCCAATCGATATACACCAGATGTAAACTATAAATAATGCACTCTTATTTTTGTCCACTATACTCCAATAACCTCGTTCCGTATTCTCTGGAGCGAGGTTTTTTACTATGATCTCAACCTTACCTTCCGCACAACCATATTCCCCTCCCTATTCAAATTGGGCAAAATCCACTACAATAAATAGCTGTCCGTACATGACAGTTTAGTGATAACTCTTAAGAATAGTGAGGCACTGCCAGTGAACATGACCACCACCAGCTTTTCTCAAAAAGTAAAGCAATTCCTGATTATATTTCTACCCATCTTCACCACACAAATCGCCCTCTCTGCCATGTCGTTTTTCGATACCAATATGTCAGGCAAGTTCTCCCCTGCTGATCTCGCGGGTGTCGCCATTGGTGCAAGCCTGTGGTTGCCGGTACAGACAGGACTCAGTGGTATTCTGATTGGCATTACACCTGTTGTCTCACACCTGCTCGGTTCGAATCGTAATGACAAGATTGGTCATAGCGTCATTCAAGCCTTATATCTCGGTGTGGCGGTCGGAATCGTCGTTCTTGCAGCAGGTACATTACTGCTCAGTCCCATTCTTAACGGAATGCCTTTGGAGCCGCGGGTTGCCCAAGTCGCCTTCTATTTTCTGTGTGCTTTGGCTTTTGGGGTAATCCCCCTTTTCGGCTACACTGTGCTGCGGAGTTTTATGGATGCACTGGGCCAGACACGGATCACCATGATGATTACGCTGGTTTCGCTGCCTGTAAACATCTTCCTGAACTATTTGCTTATCTTTGGACGCTGGGGCTTCCCTCAACTGGGAGGTGTCGGAGCAGGTGTAGCTACAGCAAGTACATACTGGCTCATTTTTCTCCTCAGCCTCTTTTTCGTACACCGAATTGAGCCCTTTGCCCAATATGGGATCTTTCGAAAATTGCCCAACATTTCATTGACCAAATGGAAAGAGCTGCTCAAGATCGGTGTTCCCATCGGTTTCGCTACTTTTTTTGAAACCTCTATCTTTGCAGCGGTCACATTATTAATGAGCCGGTTCGACACTATTACGATTGCTGCCCATCAGGCAGCCCTGAATTTCGCTTCTACGCTGTATATGCTGCCTGTGAGTATATGTATGGCCCTTACGATTCTTGTGGGCTATGAGGCGGGCGCAGGGCGTGTGAGAGACGCAAAGCAATACAGCCTCCTGGGTATCGGAGGAGCCATTGGGCTCTCTCTGTTAACAGCTGTGGTATTACTGGTATTCGGGGAACAAATTGCAGGCGTGTACTCGAATGATCGCGAAGTTATTGCTTTGACACAGCATTTCCTGATTTACGCCATCTTCTTTCAAATCTCTGATGCCATTGCCACCCCAACGCAGGGAGCACTTAGGGGTTACAAGGACGTGAATCCTGCATTGATTATAACGTTTGTCGCGTATTGGATCATCGGTCTACCGGTCGGCTACATCACGGCTACGTATACCTCACTCGGTGCCTTTGGATACTGGGTTGGACTCATTGCCGGCCTCGCCGTTGGAGCAACAGCGCTTCTCTGGAGATTGTTCCTTGTTCAGAAGCAAGCCTCGGTTCGTATGGCTGAAAATAAATAATGGAAATATAACAAAGAGCACAGCCCGCGATAAAACGGGACTGTGCTCATTTAATTTAAACTTTTGTTGATGACTGGATTATTGGGACAAACGCTGTGCAAGCTGATAAGTCTCCATATCGAAGTCTTTTTTCGTATTAACAACTTTATCAATATCCGTCAGGGTCAGTTCTCCCTTGATAATACCGCAACCTTTGTCTGTCTCACCTGCGATCAGACTGCGTACGGCGAAATCTCCCAGACGACTGGCAAGGTTACGGTCAAACGGAGTTGGCGTACCTCCACGCTGAATGTGACCCAAAACAGTTACACGTGGCTCATACGTTGGGCAGCGTTCCATCAGTTCTTTCGCTACATCTTCACCTTTGCCCACGCCTTCAGCAACGATGATGATACTGTGGCGTTTGCCATGTGCAAAATTGGCTTTCATCCGATCTGCCACTTCGTCCATGTCAAACGGAACTTCCGGTACAAGAATCGTTTCTGCACCCGATGCGAGTCCTGCATGTAAAGCGATATCGCCACAGTGACGGCCCATTACTTCAACGATGGAAGAGCGTTCGTGTGAAGACATGGTATCGCGCAATTTGTTTACTGCATCTACTACTACACTTACTGCTGTATCGAATCCGATCGTATAATCGGTGAAAGAAACGTCATTATCAATCGTTCCCGGAAGACCCATCGTGTTGATGCCCAGCTTGCTCAGTTTGTTGGCACCGTTATATGAACCGTCTCCACCAATAACAACCAGGCCGTCAATGCCGCGTGCACGCAGAATGTCTGCACCTTTTTGCTGACCTTCAGCGGTATAGAATTCCTTGCAGCGTGCCGATTGCAGAACCGTTCCCCCACGCTGGATGATATCCCCTACACTCCGCAAATCCATCGGGAAAATATCGTTATTCAAAAGACCCTGGTATCCACGTTGAACCCCGTACACTTCGAGACCGTGAAACAGTCCGCTGCGAACAACCGCACGAACAGCCGCGTTCATCCCTTGTGAATCACCACCGCTCGTTAAAACTGCGATTTTCTTTACTGCTGTCATGATGTTTCTTCCTCCTCTAGTTTCACTTCAGGCTCCCACCAATACGCCTGACTTACATATGCTTACGAATCCAGCGGCTAAAAATAAAGAAAAATACTCTTGTCATCGGACTATTCTTCATCAAACGCTTGGAAACGACGCGAACTTCCTGTTGTTCGCTGACTTTGGGATCAGACAGGTAAATGGCAAGCAGTCCTTCGATAATCATCCGGTGGAACGAACTTCCCGGAATCTTCTGCACATCACTGCGGGCCATCTCCACAATAAAAGCAATTCGGTCCAGCATTGTCTCCACATTCTCATAATAATTGCAGAAGTTGAGATCTCCTCCGATACGATCTTCATCCTGATCGATTAAATAATCGAGCATAATATGCAGAGCACATACATGAGGAAAATAGGCAGTGTGGATCGAAGCCGCCTGCTCCTCTGTCAGCTGATCATCACTCGCAGCCAGAAACAGCATGAATACACCCAGCGTAGAGCCGGTAGCGGCGGCAAATTCGTTCCAACGGAACTGAGGTGTGCGGTGGCGATGTTCCGACCACCATTCCAGCAAAGCCGTTTCTCTCAGTTCCGGCTTGATGTGCTTATATACCTGCAGGTCCGTGTATAGGCCTGCCAGATCCTGAATTTGAGGCTTGGCGGATGCATAGCCTGGCAGCTGACGAGTCAGCTCCTGACATGAGGTCACCAGATTCCTTAGGTATCCACCATCATCCTGCTCCTCACGGAGCGCGTAATAATTGACAGGGGTTGCTTCGGGATCTACCGCATCAAGCATAGATTGATGGAGAAGCCGAAAGTCATTCGGGTCCATCGATGTACTGCGATCACACAGATTGTCCAAATAATCACTAATAGTCTGATATGAAACGATCAGTGGAATCAGAATGTGCCTGTTCGGCAAATCAGGTAAAGCATAAACGGTCCCGCCTTCACAGTGGAACTGCTTGTCCCTGAGACTGGCCAGTGCCTGATTGCGCAATTCCTCATTCGGAATTTTCTCAGCTTGGGCACGCCATCCATCCAATTCCTTCCGCGTTTCCGGAATGGTGTATTTGTACACCCCTCTCATCAATGCCAACGGTCCACGCGGATATTGATGACGATTTCGATTTGATTGGCTCAAAATAAATGTGCCTCCACTTGGTTGAATACGTATTAGAGCGATTTTTAACCAATCCTATTATAATATGATCCCCTTAATTGTACAAATGATCTCCCGCATATTCCGCACAAAAAATCGCATCCGCTTTCAAGGCTTTGTGATATACTAGGCATATTTCATCCATCAAAGGAGTCGTTGACATGACGTCAAGTGAACCACTTTCGTGGAGACGGTTATTTGCATTTTTTGTGCCGCTGGGCATATCCGCCTCTCTCGTTACCATTTCGCACGTAATCATTAACAGTACACTCGCACGTTCCGCTCATCCCGAGACGGTCATTGCCAGCTACGCCATCGCTGGTAGCCTGCTAACCCTCACCGAGCGCCCTTCAACCCTACTGCGTCAAACCTGTTCGGCGCTGGTTCGGGACCGCCTTTCCTTTCAGGCCCTCACGTTTGTGACCAAAATATTTCTCGCTTGTGTACTTCTAATCGGATTTCTCATCGTATATTCTCCCATTGGTACAGGTGTATTCAAATATCTGTTTGGCGTAAGCCCGGATCTGTTATCCAAAGTGATCGACGTCTACGAGATTCTCATGTATGTCAGCATCTTTTCGGTCATCCGCAATATCTATCAAGGCATCATTATTACGAATAACCGTACGAAATGGCTGACAATCGGTATGTTATTCCGCCTTGCTGGCATGTATGGCCTGTCCTTGTATTTCATATTTACTGACAGCATTGATAGTGGACGTGTAGGCGCTATCATTTTTGCGGCAGGAATGATGATTGAGGCTTTGGTCAGTTTTCTTGAAGGTAACAGCATTAAACGCAAGATGCCAGCCAAGCTGGAAGATCATCCTGTTGAAAACAAGGCAGACGTCTTTCGCTTTTACAAACCGCTGTTATTATCCAGTTTTGTGGCACTGTTTATCGGACCCGTCATTAATATCGTACTTGGCAAAACGACCGGGATTGCTCTAGCCATCTCTTCCTTTGCCGTTGCGAGTAGCCTGATGCAGCTGATGCTTAGCTTTTTTACATACATCCACCAAATCGTGCTAAATTTCTATCTTGTTGATGCCAAACTAGTGAAGAAGTTCGCACTGGTCACCGGATTTGTTCCTTTTGCCATGACCGTGTCGATTGCCTACACCCCGCTTGGACCGTGGGTATTGGAAAATGTAATGAGCGTTCAGGGCAATCTGCTACAGCAAAGTTTGTGGACACTACGTGCGTTTGTGCTCTTTCCGCTGATTTCACCTTTTCTCGACTTCAGTAATGGTTTGATTCTACTGCGCGGACAGACCAAAACGATGTTTCGCTCCCAGACGGCCAATGCCATATGTACGGTGATCGTCCTGCTCATTCTAGTTAGCATATTCCCTGCGTGGAACGGCATGATCGGTGCAGTGGCTCAATCCCTAGGCCTGCTTGCCGAGCTTGTCATTGTCTGGCTTGTCATCCGGCGTACGCAGAAGGAACCTAGCATGTCTGTACACTCATCCGGGAAATCATCTTCCCTCAAGGGATAATAAATTTGAACTGTAATCAAGAATGGAGCCTTTCATCATGAAATCAAGTCATACTGCCCGGCCAGATCAAAACTGGCTGCGGGCACTTATGTTCACCATCTTCGGTTCCACCGTTCTGGTGGTATCGTATTTCCAGCTTTATTTCAGTCATCTGGGGTTCAGTCGGGCCGAAATCGGTTACCTTTACGGAATCGGTCCTCTCGTCTCCGTATTCTCCAACATGTTCTGGAGTATGGCCAGTGACCGTTACAAAACTGTACGCAAAGTGATGATCATCCTGCTTGCCGGGCAACTGATCACAGGTGTCATGCTTGCCAATGCCACAACCTTTGGTCAGGTGTTTGTACTGGTGACCCTGTTTTACTTTTTCTACTACCCGGTTTATCCACTTTCGGATACGATGGCGATTACAACCGCAAGCAAGTATGGGCGAAATTTCACTTCCATTCGTGTATTTGGCTCGATCGGATATGCGTTCTTTGCCTTAAGCATTGGATATTTTCTCGGATCTTTCGGACCAGGATGGACGATGTGGGTATGTATCGCTCTGGCCGCGACTACTCTCCTAATCGGTTTTCGATTAAAAGATCAGCCTTCGGGCAGCAGCACTAAAATGGATCTTTCGGGACTATGGTCCATCTTGAAACGAAGGGATGTCCTCACCTTTTTCGGATGCGTTTTTCTGCTCGCTCTGGGTCACCGGATGAATGAAGCTTTTCTCACCATCACACTGAAAGATCTAGGTGCCAGTGAAGGGCTCATCGGCTGGTCCCTGTTGATCTCTTCGGTCAGTGAAATTCCGGTGTTTTTGCTGCTAAGCAGATACGGCAATCGCTACAAAGAACTTCCTTTGCTGACGATCGCTGCGCTGATGTATACGATTCGCTTATTTCTGATGTCCATCTCGGATACACCCGCGGCGGTCGTTGCCATTCAGACGATGCACAGCGTGACCTTTGGCATCTTCTACGTGACGGCAGTCCGTTATATTACCCGCCTTGTTCCGGATGGCTATCGCGCCACTGGTATGGCCTTGTTCACCATTGTGTGGTCCAGCGCTTCCGGTCTGCTCAGCGGAACGCTGGGAGGATTGCTGCTGGAGCATACCAACAGAAACACCTTCTATCTCACTGCGATGGCGTTTTCTCTGGCGGCACTTGTTGGATTTTGTATGAAGCTTTGGTCAAGCATGACTAGCCGCACATAAACATCCAAAAAGGATTTCCCATATGGAACTCCACTTATCAAATATATCAAAAAAAGCACAGTCTCCCATGGGGGGACTGTGCTTGGGTTCGTATATTCAGCTAGAAGCCAATCATTTATAAGAAATCCGTATGATCGGAAAAATTCTTACAATTTGTTTACGTTAGCTGCTTGAGGACCACGGTTTCCATCAGTGATTTCGAATTCTACCGCTTGACCTTCTTCCAATGTTTTAAAGCCGTCGCCTTGGATTGCGGAGAAATGTACGAATACGTCCTCGCCGCCTTCAACTGAAATAAAGCCATAGCCTTTTTCTGCGTTAAACCATTTAACTGTACCTTTCAAATGAACAACCTCCTAAAAATATCGCCATCTATGGCGAATACCCTCATTATACTGTATGACCTTCTACATTGCAATTTATCTTTTCCATAAAAGTCGAAAAAATTTGCTTTGAATCCAAGGGTACGGTATCATTTTACCAAAACCGTTAGTTTGGAGACTACCTATGATAAAAAAACATGAAATATACAAAACAGACAAGTGGAATATGATGACCGTAGAAGTTCAAGGCAAATATCTGGTGCTTCGTGAAATCTCGGAAGAATGGGGCGAAGAATGCCATACCTTCCTCAGCCGTCCTGCGTTGATGCACTGGGCTGAACGCCGCTTCCCGAAAGAAGATTTCGAGAACCGCGAGGACGAATGGCGTCAACTGATGGCTGCCTTCAAAGGGGTCTAGCCCATGCAGCTTGACTCAAGCAATGTTGTCATCTTTATTATTCTTGCTTTTTCCTTAGGAATCGTGCTGATTCTGGGACGCAACTCCATCCCGGATCGTCTAAGACGGGGCATGGCTTTGATTGCCACCCTGCTGATCTGTTTCGCATTTTTCCTGATCGTTTACTTTTTGGTCAATATGGGAGCCTAGCTTCATCAAATATTTCAATGCCCCTCAGGTCATACTATACGGGATTATTCGTATAGTGAGGAGGAAGGCCGTTGAAATACCGCAAATCGCTGTTCATTTTGCTGGTACTTAGTCTGATTCCTTCGTCTCTCTCCGCACAAGCGAGTGGGACGAAGGCAGCTTCGTCTATATATTCATCACTTCATCAAAGGAGGATTCCCATGAGTCAACTATTGAAACGTTCCGAGGTACCTACTGAACAAACCTGGAAACTGGAAGATCTATTCGCCGATCAGAAAGCTTGGGATCAGGAATATGAAGAAGTATCGTCTTTGACTAAGAAAGCCTCCGAATTCCAAGGCAAACTGAACAAACCTGAGACACTCAAAAACTGTTTTGAACTCGAAGATGAGATCAGTCTCAAAACCGAACGCCTCTTTGTGTATGCACGGATGCATCAAGATGAAGACACAGCTAACCCTACATATCAAAACCTGTCCCAAAAAGCACAAAAGTTAAGCGTGCAGGTTGGTGAAGCACTATCTTATGTTACACCCGAAATCTTGTCCCTTCCGGATGATCAGTTGGATGCCCTCATCTCCAACGAGAAACTCTCTGCCTATAAGTTCACACTGGAAGAGATGAAACGTGAAAAGGCTCATGTACTGAGCCAAGCCGAGGAAGCATTGCTTGCACAGGTGGGTAATCTATCCCAGGCACCACAGACCATCTTTAGCATGTTGAACAACGCCGATCTCAAGTTCCCAAAAATCAAGGATGAGCATGGAAACGAAGTGGAACTGACTCATGGCAGCTATATTCAGTTCTTGGAAAATCCGAATCGGGAAGTTCGCGAACGTGCCTTCAAAGCGGTGTATGAAACCTATGGCAAGCAAAAGAACACCATTGCTGCAGCTCTGAACGCTAACGTAACTAAAAATATGTTTTATGCCGATGTTCGGAAATACCCTTCCGTCATGGATATGTCCCTTTACGGCGACAACATTCCGAAGGATGTCTATACCAATCTTGTGGATACAATTCATGAGAGCCTTCCGCTGTTACACCGTTATATGGACCTGCGCAAAAAATTGCTCGGCGTAGATAAGCTGCATATGTATGACCTTTTCGCCCCACTGGTGGATGAATACAAAATGGACATTACCTACGAGGAAGCCAAACAAACGGTTAAAGATGGCTTGAAGCCGCTTGGCAAGGATTATGCAGACGCATTACAGGCCGGCTATGATGATCGCTGGATTGATGTATACGAAAATGAGAATAAACGTTCAGGCGCGTACAGTTGGGGAGCCTACGGCACCCACCCTTACGTCTTGTTGAATCACAAAGATAACCTGAATAGCATGTTTACACTGGCACATGAAATGGGCCACGCACTGCATTCCCACTATTCAGACACTACGCTTCCATATCGTGATGCACAATACACCATTTTCCTGGCTGAGGTTGCATCTACAACGAATGAAGCTTTGTTAATGGATTATCTGCTCAATAAATCGACAGATCCGAAGGAAAAGCTATACTTGCTGACGTATTATGCAGATCAGTTCCGTACCACGGTATTCCGTCAAACCATGTTTGCAGAATTCGAAAAAATCATTCACGAGCGTGCGGAACAGGGTGAAGCTCTCACACCTCAGCTGCTTTCCGAGATTTATTATGACCTTAATGTCAAATACCATGGAGATAGCATGGTGGTGGACAAAGATATTGAAATGGAATGGGCGCGTATTCCCCACTTCTATAACAGCTTCTACGTGTACAAATATGCGACCGGCTTCTCAGCAGCGACCAGTTTCTCCAAGCAAATTCTGGAAGAGGGGCAACCTGCTGTAGACCGTTATCTTGGATTCCTCAAGAGCGGTGGCAGTGACTATTCCATCAACATCCTGAAAAAAGCAGGAGTGGATATGTCAACGCCAGAGCCGATTCGCGAAGCTATGAGTGTGTTCAAGGAATTGATTGAGCAAATGGAACAACTAACGAAATAAGGTTGCTTTTTCGTCCATGTGACCTGTGTCCCTTGCCCATTCGGGCAAGGGATTTTATAATCAAGCAAGATGCAAGCTCCATAAATTAGGGTAATTGCATACATAGTCCTGAATTGTTTAACAAGGAGGCACCACCATGAAAATGCAATGGGCACTCATCGCAGGTCTCGTTTTTGCATTACTTACCGGAATTTTTGCGGTCATTAATGTGGATTCCGTACAAGTCAACCTGCTATTTAACACGGTTCAAATCCCGCTGATTCTGCTCATTCTTGGCTGCACCCTAATCGGTGGAATCATTGTAGGTTCTTATGGCATCTTCCGCCAATATCGACTGCAACGCGAGAACAAACAATTGAAGCTGCGTGTATCCGAGTTGGAAAACTCCGCAGCAAGCAGCTCTACCTCTTCTCTGGATTCGTTTAAATCCATGGATACATTCGGAACGATCGATTCGGACAACGTTTCTGTGGAGTCCGATTCCATTCAGAGTCAACGAAAAGGAAATCCTTCGGGTACGCTGTAACACATCAGAGCAGCCTGCTGGCTATCAAGAATGGAATTGTACATTCTGCCAGACAGGCTGTATTCTGTTTTAAGAACAACTTACTGCACAATTATTAACGAGGAGGAAATTTCCATATGAGTTTTACCATTGACGAATCCTATGTCCTGTCTTTTCTGAAAAAGTTACTCGATACTCCCAGCCCTAGTGGCTATACCCACGATATTATTGAGATGATCCGCAAGGAAGCTGAATCACTTCATGTTGATTTTGAATTGAACAACAAGGGTGGAGCTGTGCTCACATTGCCTGGGCAGGACTCTTCCAGAACGATCGGATTGAGTGCACATGTGGATACATTGGGAGCTATGGTGCGTTCCATCACATCCTACGGCACACTGAAGCTTACCTCTGTCGGTGGATTTACCATGAACAGTATCGAGAATGAGTATTGCACCATCCACACACGCGATGGAAAGACCTACACAGGCACCATCCTTTCCCTGCACCCTTCTGTACACGTCTATCCGGATGCACGTACGTTTGAGCGAAGCGAGAGCCATATGGAAGTACGCATTGATGAAGTGGTCTCTTCCAAGGAAGATGTTCTGGCATTGGGTATCTCTGTAGGGGACTTTATTTCCTTCGATGCCCGTGCGGTCATTACACCCAGCGGATATATCAAATCGCGTCACCTTGATGATAAAGCCAGCGTAGCTGCTTTGTTCGGTATCCTGGAATCTGCACATCGGGAAAACTGGAAACCACTGCATAACGTTTCGCTGCTCATCTCGAACTATGAAGAAGTTGGACACGGCGCATCTTATATTCCTGCGGAAATCAGCGAATTGATTGCTGTAGACATGGGCGCAATGGGTGACGACCTTAGCTGCAAGGAGACGGATGTATCCATCTGTGCCAAGGATTCATCCGGACCATATGACTACGATATGACCTCGCGACTGATCGAACTGGCCAAACAAGCAAGCCTTGATTATGTCGTTGATATTTATCCACAATACGGCTCCGATGGCAGTGCAGCATTACGTGGAGGAAATAACATTCGTGCTGCATTGATTGGTCCAGGCGTTCATGCTTCCCACTCCATGGAACGCACGCATAAAGACGCTGTCCTGAATACAGCGAGACTGCTTGCTGCATATATTACGACCAAGTAAATTGTGACATGGTCATACGCCAGTCGAATGGAAATACAGCATTTGAATAAATGATCAGAGTTGTGATCTCAATTTTGTCGGGCATGCCGACTTGGATACTATGATTCACTTTTTATCATGTAAAAAAGGACACTTCTGCTGCGCCGTTTAGGCGCAAGCCGGAAGTGTCCTTCTTATTTGAAATGTCTCAATTTGCTCGTTCAATATATTCGCAATACCTACGTTCCAGAAGCTCCAGCTTCACTTTGTGATCCCGGATCTCATCCTTCAGCACACGCAACGTGCTTCGCACTGCACTCAATCCATCCTTCACCTGAGTTTCAGCTTTGCGAATTTTGTCTTGTACCATCCAATCCACAAAGAGATTATCGAAGAAATAGTCTGCGAATGAAAGCAGGCCTCCAAGGTGTAATTCCGTGTTTACAGCCATCTTCACATCCTCCAGCTCCTTCTGAAATCGGCGAAGACGTCTTCCGGCATCGACAATAGCAACCTGAGCGTCATCCATTCTGCTGCGCTTAATATGGGTCGAGATCATCCCCCCACCCATCATGTCGTATACTCCCCAATTTCCCGCAGAGGACAAAGCCTTTTCAGCACGTTCAAGTGCATCGAGCAGATACTGACCTTCTCGATCCGCTTCATTTAGCTCCTGAAGCTCTCCCGAGAGATGTTCCCGATCCTCAGCCATCTGCTGCAATTCTGCATCTTTATCGAGCAAATCGTTTTCCTTCTTGCCCAATAACACCTTGTAATCACTTTGCCAGAATTGGTATTGCCGCTGTCCGTCCAGTTGCTGCTTAACTTGCGGGCGCTGCTTCTGGATATCCGTTAACATCTGGCATGCTGTATCGTACTCTGCCTTACTTTCCATCAACTCCAGTTCTTCTTTTTCCAGTCGATCCTCTTTTTTGCCGATTAAATGATAAAAGAATGCTGATAACGTCATGTTGTTGAGGCGATCCACATCGTTTTGTTCCTTCTGTAGATGCTCCAGACGCTGCTGTACTTTCCTTTTCCATTCCGCTTCCTCCTCATTCAGCTTCTCCAGCCGATCATTCCATTTATCGTACATTCTTCCCTTTTCCTTGATCACTGCCAATTGTTCATTCAGTTCTCTGTGCATGGATGTGGAGTTCTCCCCCTTCTATGGAATTCTTTATTTAATAAACGGTTTGAATATGGTTAACGTTTCATATAAATTCATTTTCATCAATGCAAAAAAAATCGCCCTCCCCCAAAAGACGACTACAAGTCGCTTTTGAAGAGAAGACGATTCACTGAAATATACTTTAAGACTTGCTGTTTTCAATCTGTTCCGCAAGCTCATTCAGAACGGTCCACCGTTCCATCAGTTCGTCCAGATGACGCTCCGCCTCCGCCTGCTCTGCCATTAACTCCTGCAGACGGGCTGAATCGCTGAACGATTCTTCCATCTCTTTATTAATGCGGGCGATATTGGCTTCAGCTTTCTCAATATTCTCATCAATCTGGTCATATTCACGCTGTTCCTTGAAGCTGAACTTCAACTTAGGTTTAGCGGCCGAGGCAGCAGGTTTACTTTCTTCCGTTGCTGCCGGTTTCAATTTAGCAGCTGCTCCCGTCGCACTATCCTGAGAAGATGCAGGGGCATTTTTCAACATCCATTCTGCATATTCACTGTAGTCCCCAACATGCACACGCACAGCACCGCCACCTTCAAAAGACAGTACTTTATCCACCGTCCGATCCAGGAAGTACCGATCATGGGATACGACAAATACAACACCCGGGAAATCATCCAGGTAATCTTCGAGTACTGCAAGTGTTTGAATGTCCAGGTCGTTCGTCGGCTCATCCAGCAGCAGGACATTCGGTGCAGCCATCAGCACACGCAGCAGGTACAGACGACGCTTTTCTCCGCCAGACAGACGGGAGATGGGTGTCCACTGTGACGCAGGGGTGAAGAGGAAACGCTCCAGCATCTGAGCTGCTGTAATAAGAGATCCATCAGCCGTTTTTATATTCTCGGCCACTTCCTTGATGTACTCAATAACCCGCAGAGATTCATTCATCTCCTGATGCTCCTGAGTGAAGTAGCCCAGATTAACCGTCGGGCCCACAACAACCTCACCGGCATCGGGTTCCAGCTTACCAGAAATCATTTGCAGCAAGGTTGATTTACCGCTGCCGTTCGGGCCGACAATACCTACCCGGTCACCTGGTACCGCAATGTAACTGAGATCTTCAATCAATTTGCGGCCATCTGCCGATTTGGACAGATGCTCAATCTCCAGTATTTTTTTACCCAAACGAGTGGAACCCACAGATACCTCTAATGAGCCTGAACGATTGGGTCCCTGTTGATCCTTCAACTGTTCAAAGCGATCAATTCTCGCTTTTTGTTTCGTGGTCCGTGCTTTTGCACCGCGACGAATCCAGGCGAGCTCCGTACGCAGCAGATTTTGCCGTTTTTGTTCGGATGCGGATTCACGCTCTTCACGCTCAGCCTTCAGTTCCAGGAAACGGGTATAGTTGGCCTCATAACGGAATAAACGTCCATGATCCAGCTCCAGCATCACATTGGCTACACGATCCAAGAAATAACGATCATGCGTGATCATGAGCAGGGCGCCGCGCCTTTTTTGCAAATACTGTTCCAGCCAAACTACAGAATCATTATCAATATGGTTCGTAGGCTCATCCAGAATGAGCAATTCGCAGGGATGAATCAGCGCAGAAGCAAGCGCCACCCGTTTACGTTGTCCACCAGACAATGTGCCCATCAGCGCATCGAATTGACGAATGCCCAGTTTGGACAGAATGCTCTTCGCTTCACTTTCCATCTGCCAAACCTGGAGCTGCTCCATTTGCTGGTTCAAACGCAATAAACGCTCTTGCAGTGCCGGATCGGAAGGATTAAGTTCCAGTAGCTCCATTGTTTCTGTATACTCACGTACTGTTTTCATCTCCGGGCTGTCGCCCTCAAATACTTGTTGCAAGACTGTATTATCCGGGTTAAACTGCGGATTCTGTGCCAGGAACTGTATACGCACGTCATTCCCAATCGAGATCTGTCCCTCATCCGCTGGCTCCATACCTGCAATGACACGCAAAAATGTGGACTTCCCGGTTCCATTGACACCAACGACACCAATCTTGTCCTGATCGCCCATACCGAATGAGGCGTCTTTAAACAATATTTTCTCACCATAGCTTTTCGCAACTTGCTCTACCGTCATTATGTTCATTGCTCGTAACCTACTTCTCTGTAAAATGTATTCAAATATGAGGCTGCACATAAGATGCAACTACGCTCACTCACGCTATACTTGCAGAAAGGAACGACATCCGTCCAGAAACAGAGCTGCTGCAAAGGCAATTCGTTTGTTCAGGTGCTCCTCATTAAATTCCGGATTCAACATGATATCCATCTTTAGCCGATCGAGAATACCGATATAAGCTTCTGCGAGCAGCACAGGCTCAGGCACACCAGCATTCTCTAACACCTCACGCACCATGCTCATATATTCATTCATAAATGCCTTCATGAATTTCATCAGATCCGGATCATTATTGGGTGCCATAAAAAACAGCTTGGTATGATTGCGACGCTCATAATAATACGTAAGGTGAGTCTTGGCGATCGCACCCAGCTTATCCCCCGTACTCTCATGTGATTTCAATGCATAATCCAGGCGACTGATAAAACTGTCGCAATCTCGCTTGGATACGGCGATAAATAATTGTTCCTTATTTTTGAAATATAAATAAATGGTGCCTTTCGCGATGCCTGCTTCGTCCGCAATATCGGACATTTTCGTCTCATAGAATCCTTTTGAACCGAAAATACCATAAGCTGCATCCAGAATTGCCTCCGATTTGTCTCCTTGCACAGTGCTCAAACGCACTCCCTCCCTACGACGCCAAAATGATACCCAAACCGATCGCTAAACATCCGCCGATCACCGAACTGAGCACGTTCACCAGATCATTACTCATCCAAGTCCAGCCACGCGCTCGAACGGTTCTGTGTCCACAATGTTCACTAACCTCGACCTCACGGCCGCACACAGTACAACGATACATATACTGAACCGTTGCGCCCAGATAAGAATCGGCAAAAGCTCCTGCCAATCCGCCTACAAGGCCGACACACGTCCAGCTGAGCAGACTCAATCCTCCGATCCCGGCAATCCAGGAAAAGAAAAACGCACCCACGCCGATCAAAGCTCCACCTATGGCAGCAGCCAGCGTCCCAAGTAATGAAACACCTCCAGAGGTACCTGGAGTCAGCACCTTCCACGTCACGACAGAGCGCGGTGGCTTACGGCTGAGACTTCCCCACTCGGTTGCCCATGTATCTGAAGTAACGGTAGCCATGACACCAATAAAAGCATACATCCAGGCCGGGTGTGGAAGGATCCAGTTCCCCAGAACAAGAAACATGCCGATTCCACCGTTAGCCATGACCTGTCCAGCATCACGATTGCCCGTCTTGGCATACGATTTCTCAAGCTCCTGCTTGCGATCCTTGCGAAATTTGGAGAACAGTGTTGAGGTAATGAAAAACAGCAGCAGTGTTCCAAACCAGAACAGGTTGCCCGCTCCGTAATATATCGTCCCCATGATCACAGCCGCCAGGCAGCCGGACAGGGTTAACGACTTCTTCGCGTAAGCAGCACCCGCTACAATAAAAGCGCATACGGCGCCAATAATCCAGTCCATAAGTTCTCCTGCATGTGGCAGCATCTATGGCCCACATGACGTTTTATATTTTTGAAATTTAATTATACCACGGTTTGAACCCAATGCCGAAACTCCCTGACCCCGCATACAAAAAACCTGATTTGGCAACTTTGAAAGCTGCCAAATCAGGTTTATGATATTGTGATAAAACTGTGATGAATGATCCTGCTTCCGTTTAATCAAGGATTCGAGGATGCCATCAACTCAAGTGCCAGTTCAGACACGCTTCGTTCCACCAATTACACCATAACGGTAGAGCACGCTGCGACCAAACCAATTGAACAACCGATCGGTGAGAAAGCCCATAAAGCCCAGAGAAATCAGGCCGACAAAGATCCAATCTGTGCGAAAGAATAATCGAGAATTCCAGATCAGATAACCCACGCCTTCATTTGCAGCAATCATTTCTGCTCCGATAATAGCCATATAGGAAGTGCCCATTGCCAGTCGTACCCCCGTGAAAATATACGGAGTCGTCGCCGGAACAACGACATGCAGCAAAATCTGCCATTCGTTTGCTCCCATGCTGCGGGCTGACCGGATCTTGTCTTCTTCAATGGAGAGTACACCTGTCAGCGTGTTTAACACAACGATGAAGAACGTTGCATACATGATGAGTGCAATCTTCGATTGCTCCCCAATCCCGAACCAGACCAGGAATAGGGTAATGAATGCAATCGGCGGAATAAAGCGGATAAAATTAAGGAAAGGTTCGGCGAACAGCCGGATCATATGAACCTTGCCGATGATAAGCCCTACCGGGATCGCTATCACACTGCCAAGCACCCAACCCGCAAGCACACGTGTAAAACTAATTCCGATATACTGCATCAGTGTACCGTCAGCAAGCAGTTCACGGGCACCAAGAATGGTATCCCACGGACCGGGAATCACTTCAGGACCATAGAGCATGGCCCCTAGCTGCCAAATCAGAATTACCGTCACCCACAATAGAGGGATAGACACCCACTTTTTCTCCAACCACCTCATCTTGCTATCACCTCAATTATTCTTCAAAATGGCTTTGAATCTGGTCATATAGAATGTTGAACTCCGATGAAGCAATGTTCCTCGGATAAGACAGAGCATTGTCATATATATCCGTTATCTTGGATGAAGGTCCTACTGACATAATTCCTATCCGCTGACCCAGCAAGAGCGCCTCCTGAATATCATGAGTGACAAAAATAACGGTCTTGTGAGTTTCCTGCCAAATATTGACCAGCTCTTTCTGCATCGTACGCCGAGTCATTGCATCCAACGCTCCAAAGGGTTCATCCATCAACAGGATGGCCGAATCGTTAGCTAGCACCCGGGCCAATTGCACCCGCTGCTTCATGCCACCTGACAGTTCCTTTGGAAATTTTGCTTCATGACTACCCAGTCCAACAAGCTCGATGTATCGGTCTGATATTGTACGCCGCTGAGACTTGGGCACCTTGGCCATCCGAAGTCCAAACTCCACATTCTCCCTTACGGTAAGCCATGGAAAGAGAGAAGAATCCGCCTGCTGGAATACCATGGCCCGATCCTTGCCCGGTCTATCGATCTCCTTATTATCCACCTTGAGCTGACCGCCAGACTTGGAGATAAAGCCTGCAATCATATTTAGAAGCGTGGACTTGCCACATCCGCTGGGGCCAAGCAGGACAAAGAATTCCCCTCCCTTGATGATCAGATCGACATCCTTGATAATATAGTGTACATCCCCATGGGTGGGGGCATTGTATGTTTTGCGAAGCTGCTCGATACGAATCGTATGCTCATCTGCAGGTAAGGACATGAGAACACCTCCATTCAATTTGCGAGTTATTTACTATAAGTCACTTTATCTGGCAGTGTCTGCTTCAGGGGCTCCAGGTTCAGTTTGCTATCGAGATCAAAATCGTGTTCGATGATTCCGTTGTCCACCATATACTGCTTCTGCCCTGCCAGACTGTCATAAGCTGCCTGGGTAAATCCAACTTCCCATGGATTGATTGGAAGATCCTTCAAGGTGGCCTCCTTAGGCTGCTTGGTTTCCTTATACATCAGGTCTGCAACCTCTTCAGGATGTGCCTGGGCATATACGGAGGCTTCATTCAGCGCTGCGAGAAAACCACTCACCGTTTCAGGGTTCGCCTGGATGAACTCATTGCTTGCTACAAGCCCCATTCCAAGGCGTACAGGGGTTTGGGACATATCGGTGAGCTGATGTACGCCTTCAAGCGCATCGAACTTATCAGTCAAGGCGGAACCAATGACCCAGGTTGCATCTAGATCGCCCTGCTTTAGTGCAATGTACGCTTCGTCAAATGCTCCCTGACCGACCTGAGTTACTGCACCTAACTCCAATCCCTGGTCCTTCAAATATTCATCCCACAGGTAAGGAATAAATGTACCACGGATGAAACTTACTTTTTTACCCTTCAGATCTGCACCACTCTGTATATCGTTCTTGGCATACAACTTCCACGCAGCTGCTGCTTCATTCGTAGCCTGACCTGCGGAAGCAATGACGGAGTAATCCCCTTTTGCCAAAGCGTTTAATACAGGAAAGTCAGCTCCGTACGCAATATCCACCTGCTTGATAAATAGCGCATTTACACCTTCCGCTGGCGAACCAAACGTAATGCTCTCTGCATCAATACCGTGGCTTGCAAAGAAACCTTTGGCAATAGCTACCCTGAACGTTGGGTTAGTACTTGTATCTGCGATCCGGATTTTCACTTTTTTGGCCTCTGTGCCGGAGGCACCCTTTGCTTCGGATACCGATTCGTTTGCAGAACATCCCGATAATATCAATAACATGGATAAGAGCATTAATAACGCACCAGTTAAGGTGGATTGTTTTCTCACAATATGCACCCCATTCGTTCTAATCATTGTTCGTCGCTCTGCGCCACCTTACTTGCCTTCATCTGACGTTGCCACACAGGCTGCACCTTCAACAAACGGCAGTGTTACTTCAACACTTACAACGGATGAAGAACCTTTGGGCGCTGCTCCCGGCACTCTGTAGGCGGAAACATCAATGGCTTCAATAGCAACCTCTTGGGGCTTCTCCAGCTGTGGTACCCAGTGATAAGGCACGCGATACGAACGATAGACCATATTGGTGTTCCGTCCATCCTTATAAGGGGAAATATATTCCCAAACCAGCTCATACTCAGATGTAACCTCGAACAATCTACCATTGGAGCCTTCCGTAATTAGCGTGTTACCATTAGGCAGGCGCTGAGCGGAGCTGATATACGGACTATAAAATTTATAGGAATCTGTCGGAACGGAAAATCCGGCTTCTGCGGATGTATATTGCCAAACGATCTCCAGCGTCACCGGATTGATCTCCAGTATGCGTGAATGATCGCGAACAGCATGTTTCAAGCCGTATGGAGAAGCCGGATTGGGCAGGCCATAACCGGCCCAGCCACCATTGTCGAATACCAGCAGATTCCCCTCTCCAGGCAAACCTTTGGGAATGATATGTGCATGGTGCTGTCCAATTATGGTGCTAATATGCTTTACTTCAGGCAAAGAGTAATCCGGCCCTAGTCTCCATACGATCTTTCCACTCTGTCTGTCGGTTATTGCGATAATATTTGCTTCTCTGGCATCCCAGATAATATTGTCGGGATGGAACCGCTCGTCTCCATTTTCATAGAAATGGTTTGGACCAACATAAGAAGCTGAATTAATATGTAGCCAATCGCCCACACCACCACCGAGATGTCCGAATGAGCGTGTGTTCGGGTCACGGTACAGAACATTACGGGCGGCCTCATCAAATCCAAGTTCCTCAAAGTGCTCGTTCGGCAGCCATTCCCATAATACATTCCCTTCCCAATCGACTTCTATAATCGCATCATCAAGCAGAGGTTTATCCGAAATGGACGGGTTGTTCACATTTTTATGAGCAAGAATCAGTGTCTTCCCGCTCTGGGTCTTAGGTGCAAGCCCAGGGGCGTAATAGCCGACCGGATTGCCTTCACGCTGAAAATCATGGTGCTGACGAGCGTACCACAGCGGTTCATATCCCGGATCTTCAATGTGTTCGTAGCTGTTGTACTTCCATACAATATTGCCTTCCCAATCCACCTGAACCAAATCGACGTTGTCCTGGATACCGAACTTCGGATCTCTTCGCCCTGTGCTGCCCAATACGAAGCCACCGGGGAAAACTTTGGCCGGAAAACCCAGTAGCCCTTTCCACAGGTGAACCTCCTTACCATTCATATCAATCAGTACAACCCCTTCCTCGCCTGCCTGATAGACGGTATAACCGCCCCAAGCCTTATCAGGGTTATATACGGTTGCCCCGGTTGGATAAATTGTTGAATGCCCCATTGATCATCTCTCCCTTGGATTGTTTGTTTTCACATCGGATCAAACCTTAATAACTGAGATAGTTGCTCTTTCCGGTATTCTCCCTCTGCTTCTGTTCAGGGTCACTTTCGGTGGATGGATCGTGTTCCTGCCTCCCGTTGTTCTCTGCCAATTCCAGCAGCGTATCCGAGAATCCCTCCAGATTCGCTATCACCCGCTCATAAAATTGGCTTTGCTGCTCCAGTTCCTCCGTCGTAAAGCCCTCAAACAGAAGCGTGATACATCGGGCACCGATATTGCTGTTACGTGCAAACATCTCCCGTCCACTGGCAGTAATGTCCAGCAGAACTGTCCGGCGGTCATCTTCCTTGCGCCTGCGGATCGTAAGTCCCTTTTTCTCCAACTTGTCTGTTAACGCTGTAATGGCACCTGAAGTGAAGTCCAGTTGTTCAGCCAAATCCCCCAACCGTTGTTCCCCTTCACGAATGATTTTGTGCAGGATGAGCATACCAGGTAAACTGACCCCCTCTACCGATATACGATCTCGTTCTTTCACGAATCGTCTGACCATTTTACGAAACAACCAATCTGTCTTCTCCAACGCTTCCCAGTCGTTATTGCTCATTTCATCCTCCCTGTCTAACTGAAAACGGCAGTAAATACGAAAAAAGGCTCCCGCGGACATTCCATAGTGGAGTAGTCCCGGGAGCCTTTGGTGGTCCAATCAGCTCGCTTCAGTTCAATTTATTTCACTGTTCATTTAATTAGTGTTAAAATAATTGAGTTCATCATATAACCCACTAACCCAACCTGTCAAGTGTGAATTTAGATTTATTTTTTGTGGCTCGATGTCCCTCATATCTAGATTACTTATCCGGTTTTAAGTTTCACTTCAGCTTTCCCGGTTACACTATCCTCAGAGCGTTACATCAAACCAGCTACGATTCAGTTCGTACTTAACCATAGAAATGAGGATGACACATATGAATATGAAGCGCGTAATCATTGTCGGAACAATGATTGTCACCATGTCTTTCGCCGGAACAGCCTGGGGCAGATCAGCGATAACCCCGATACCTTTGACGAAATGGTCCATCGTTAACATAGATACCAAAGACAATAGCGAGGATGAGTTGCTGAGTGCTCTGAATCAACATTCTGAAGATGACTTGGTTCAGGATCTATACGCGGGTAAATCGCTGAGGATGATTGCAGATGAGAACGCTGGTGACTTCAACGAGGTTGTCGCATTGCAAATAAGGCAGCTCAAGGAGCAGTTAGATCAACGACTCGCAAGTGGGAGTATTAGCGCGGAGCAGCACGCAGTGCAAAGCAGTGAATTGGAAGAGTTGGTCACGGAGAGTGCCAATACAGCATACAGCTTCGCGTGAATGAATAGTCTCCCATGTGCTAAGGCAGAGAATGAGGGCACGCCAAAAAGGAGCGTCGAAACGCCCCTTATCTGTTTCATATTTACTCTAAATAAGCAAATTGATGATGTATGATACTTACTGAACCGCTGCTGCAATCGTGCATTTGCCCAAAGATTCGCCGTCCCAGGCTAGTTCAAGCACATCTCCTGCTGCCGTTGGTCCAACCCCTTCTGGTGTGCCTGTAAAGATGATATCTCCAGGTCCCAGTCCGTAATGATGACCTACATAATCCACAATATCCTGTAGACTGAAGATCATGTTACGAATATTGCCACGTTGGACTTCGGCACCGTTCTTGGTGAGTGTAAAGTCTTTCTCAAGAAGAGCCTGGGACCCCGGAAATGGCTGGAATGCAGTAACCGGAGCCGAGTTCTTGAACCCTTTGGCTGCCGTCCACGGATGGCCCTTTTTCTTAATGACCGTCTGTACGTCACGTAATGTAAAATCAATGCCAAACGCATACGCGTCAACCAATTCATCCACAGCCATACCCGGTTCATAATCCCGCCCGATTTGGATGACCAGTTCAGCCTCATAATGAACTTCGCCCTTTGTCGCAGGCAATTGCAGCGTTTCACTATTCAAGGCCACAACCGCATGGGAAGGTTTCATAAAGATCATCGGTTCATCCGGAACCGCGTTACCCAGTTCTTCTGCATGAAGTTTATAATTTCGTCCTACACAGTATACATTGCGAATGTTTGTCAGCATGGATTTTACGACCACCTTTATCGGATTCATTAGCGTATATGGAGCATATTCATCTTTTTATTATATAAGTACATATCATATTTTCGCTATTCAAAAAATTGGAGTTTAGGGTCTGAAAAATCGGCTGCTCGTTTCCTGAAAAGCCTGTTCCCACACATCAGGCCGGTTTGTGCATAACATCAGCTCCGGATCAATCGCTGCAAGACGCTTCATGATGATTTTGTCATCCACTGTCCAGGCCATGACCTGAATGCCTTCATTTCGCATCTCGCGCATCAGCGATTTGTCCACATTGGTGTAACCGATGGAAAGAAAACTGCAATTCATCTGCCGCAGAACTGCTGCCAGATCCCCTGGACGTGCATCAATAATCAAACCTGTTTTGAACTCCGGGGCCAGTTTCTTCACTTCAACCAGAGCCGCAGGTTCAAACGAAGTGATGACCACATCATGCTGCATATGTCTCTTCCTCACCTCATGAATAACCGCTGCCGGCAGGCCGGGATACATATTGCCTTGCGTTTTCAGTTCGATATTCAATCTCACTTTGCCACAGGTGCGTTCCAGCACTTCACTAAGCGAAGGAACACGTTCCCCTTTATAAGCTTTTCCTTTCCAAGATCCCGCATCCAGCTGTTGAATATCTGCCCAGTCCTTTTCCCGAACTAATCCTTTTCCATTCGTAGTCCGATCAAAAGTAAAATCATGAATAACCACCGGTACACCATCACGTGACAGCTGTACATCCAACTCCATCCACTGAACTTCCGGCTGTTCCATGGCAAGCAGAAATGCAGCCATCGTATTTTCTGGTGCAATGGACGAAAAACCACGGTGCGCTACACAAAGGTTGTTCATTTCATCCCCTCCTAAATAAATAAATAAATCGAACCTTAATTTACCGATGCGAATCCGTTCGCATCAAAACGAATACCTGGCGAGAGCTGGGTCATCTGCTCCAGCAGAGGTTTGTTGGCTTGGTCCACCATAGGAATGGCCTGACCCAACCCTGCCTCATAAGGGATAACCTTCATGCTGCATTTGGCATCCTTACTACAGCTCGCCTGAAAAACTGCTGTTTTCCACGTTTCCTCTGTTGTTGATTTCGAGAAAATAAAGTTGCCTGTACTATATGCAATCCATTTGCCCTTGTAGTACTCCACACCTTGCAAGACATGGGGATGCCCACCTATAACCAGGTCAGCACCTGCATCTACAAATTCATGAGCCAGTCGGGTCTGATCATTATTCGGAGTGCTGACCCGTTCTTCTCCCCAGTGTGCAACAACGATGACCAGATCAGCCTTTTGGCGGGCTTCCTGAATTGCTTTTACAGCTCCAGTAGAATCGTAGGTCTCGGCAACACCTGCCCGATTCCCTTCCGCTTTCCAGCTTGTTTCAGGCACAACCCGACTGAATCCAAGCAGTGCAATCTTCATGCCTTTGCGCTCCAGATAAGCTGGTGCATAAGCCTCATCCCTGTTCATACCCGCTCCTGTGTGCGCTATACCGTATTGCTCAAGGTAAGTTAACGTATCAACCAGACCTTCTACACCTTGATCCAGAATATGATTGTTGGCGAGATTCACGGCGTCAAAACCTGCTGAAGCCATCGCTTCGAGCGCTTTTGGCGAAGACTTGTATACATAGGTTTTGTTTGCTGCACCAGTTCCACCAAGGGTTACGGGGGTTTCGAGGTTTCCAATGGTCAGATCATCTTCCTTGAACAAGTTGCCGAGCTTTGCAAAGGGATAGTCATAACCATTCTTATCCAACAATTCAGCCACTTTGCCCGAAAACTGGATATCCCCAACAAAGTTAATGGTTACATCGTTTGCCGAAGTAGATGGCTGTGTCGTCTCAGTTCCTGTACCTTCACTCCCCTTGGAGCCGGAAGAAGCAGAAGTATCCGTCGTTTTTTTCGTTCCCGTATCTGTCTTTCCATTTGCCTTGGAGTCTGCAGCATCAGGCTTTTTCTCACCAGACTTACCGCCGGAATTTTCAGTTACCTGTTCAGTAGAACCCTCCGACCCCTCATCCGAAGTATTACCTGCCTCCGTGTCAGTATCAGGTAAACTTACCTGCTCACCGCCTTGAGGGCTCTCTTCATTCACAGATTCCTGATTCACAACCGTTTCTTTTACTTCCGGATCCGCCTGCTGTTCCTTCATTCCAACTGCATAATAGAGGCAGACAAGTCCGATAGCCACAATCAATACCAAATTAATGATCCAGACCATACGTTTGCGGGCACGTTTTACTTTTTTCTTTTGTACACTTCGTTTTGATCTTGGGGGATACATAGGCAACTCCTCTTCTTGTTCACAGCAATCCTTATCATATTATATCAGGCATATTCTGGATTTCCATCATTCCTTGGAAGTGCGAACATTGAAAGAATTCATCTCTCTCCCCTTTTCGCTTTATGGTGCAAAAAAAAGGCCGTCTCCCCTGTAGAAAAACTCTACGATCGAGACAGCCATGTACGTTAATTATTTTGCAGCAATGAGTTGCGTAGCTTGCACTGACATTTCTTTCGCCTGTCTGATACAGTCAGGCAAGCCTACCCCTTCATAACCAGCACCCGCAATGTATACCCCCGGCAATTTGCTGCCAAGTTCCTCCCGGAGTGCTGCAATCTGCTGCAGGTGACCTACTGGATACTGCGGCATGGATTTGCGAAGCCGAGTAATTTCCGAGAAGATCGGAACGGCCTCTACGCCCATTGTTTCGCGCAAATCCTTGAGTACTAGATCTGTCAGTGCATCATCCGGAAGTTCCACATTCTGTTCGTCTCCGGAACGGCCAACATAACAACGAAGCAGTACTTTGTCATCCGGGCTGGTGTGCAGCCACTTAGTTGATGTCCAAGTACATGCTGTAATATTGCGGCCTTCCTTACGCGGAACGAGGAAACCAGACCCATCAAATACATGTTCAATATCCTTTTTCTCAAAAGCCAGCACCACATTCGCTACCGATACGTAATTAATTGCATCCAGAGCAGCTGTATCCACATGTGGTTGCAGCAGTTCAGATGCAACATACGTAGGCACGGTAATGACTACATCATCTGCTTCAAGACGCTCTCCGTTATCCAGTTGAATGCTATACCTGGCCGAATCTCCAGTCTGAACCTCCAGAGATTTCACGGAAGTGTTCAGCCGTTGATCCACGTCCTGCAACTCATGTACAAGCGCATGAACCAGGCTCTGCAAGCCCTGACGGAAGTTCAGAAAAGCACTTTTCTTCGTTCCCGTATGGGTCTCTGTCGGTTTGCGGCCAGTCATCATTCCTCGGATCAAACTACCATAATCCCGCTCCACTTCACCGAATTGCGGAAAGGTTGCCTGAAGACTCAATCGCCGCATATCACCAGCATAGATGCCTGCGAGCAACGGTTCAGTCAGGTTTTCCAGCACTTCCGCTCCAAGGCGGCGCTCAATCATATAACCAAGCGATTCATCCTCCGTTGTACGACGGGGAGGGATGACAAAATCCATTAATGCGCGCAGCTTGCCTGCCGGAGATACAAGACCACTTCTCAGAAAAGGTCTCAACTCCGTCGGAATACCGAGAATGAGTCCTGCCGGCATAGGATGCAGCTTGCCACGCTGCATGATGTACGTTTTCTTGGATTCCGGATTTTGACTGACCAGTTCATGGTCAATTTCCAGCTCTTTAGCCAAATCAATCATCGCCGTTTTGCGGGCAAGGAAAGAATCTGGGCCCTTCTCAATGACGAACCCATCCCGGTGTAGCGTTTCAATCATGCCACCCATGGAAGAACTCTTCTCAACCAAGGTAATGACAGGTTCAACCCCTGCTTCCCGGTAATGCTTCCGAATATAAAATGCCGCGCTTAGGCCGGTCAGACCTCCGCCGACAACAACGACACGACGTTTATGGTCTTCCATTACTCATCCGTTCCTTGCTGCCACTGGTTAATAATGACGTCACTTAACGTTTCCATGTAAAGTGGGTCACTATTAAGAGAATCGATACGCATAAGGCGCATGTCGATCTCTTTGGCAATCGCTTTAGCTTCAATATCAAGATCATAGAGCACTTCCAGATGATCCGATACGAATCCAATCGGTGCTACAAGCACATCTTCCACCTGTTCACGAGCAAGATCCTGAAGCGTGTCCAGAATATCAGGGCCCAGCCACGGCTCCGCCGTCCGTCCCGCACTTTGCCACGTGAACTGCCAGTTCGTAATACCTAAACGGGAAGCAATGACTTCCGAAGTCTCCATCAGTTGCTGCGGATATGGATCACCGATATCTACAATTCGTGCAGGCAGACTGTGTGCACTGAACAGCACTCGCACATCCCCGCGTTTAGCTCCCGCTTCCTCGAAAGCATCCAATTTGGCACTAACACGTGTGGAGAGAGCCTGAATCAACTTCGGATGCAGGTGATAACTCTCAATGAAGGACATCTGAATACCCAGTTCTTCCGCTTTCTCACGAGCACGCTTAATGTAGCTCCCTACACTCATCGTGGAGAAATGTGGTGCCAGCACGATGCCTATTGCAGTCTGAATTCCATCCTTCGCCATCTGTTCCACGCCATCCTCAATGAACGGATACGCATGCTTCAACCCTTGATAACAACGGAATTCAACCTCATTGGAACGGTCATCCTTGTTTAACGTCTCCTGGAGAGCCTTAACCTGATTATCCGTGTTTTCCCGAAGTGGGAATACCCCCCCAACGATCGCTTCATAACGGTCGGTCAATTCTTTCAGTTGTTCCGGTTCAGGCGGACGTCCTCTCCGGATATGTGTGTAATACGCTTCAATACTTTCCATATTCTCAGGTGTGCCATACGACATCACCAGTACACCTACTGTATTAGTCATTAGTAACCGTCACCCCAGTCTTCAGTGCTTCAGCTGAATATTCATGAATATACGCCGTGAGTTCTCTTAATTTATCCAAAGATGCTTCAGGAAATAGTCCGTGCCCCAGATTGAAAATATACCCCGGCTCCTTGATACCTTCGTCAATAATCAATTTGGCATGCTGCTTGATCAGATCCATCGGAGCTGTCAGCACATAAGGGTCCAAGTTGCCTTGTACAGCAAATTTTCCGCCCAGTCGTTTACGCCCCTCGGAGATTGATACTCTCCAATCCAGCCCAATCACATCAGCTTGCAGATCGTGCAATGTTGGCAGCAATTCACCAGAAGCCACACCCGGGAAATAAATTTTCGGTACATTCAAATCCGATAATTCGGTAAAGATACGAGTAATCGTCGGCAACACATACGTTCTAAAGTCGTTTGGCGAAAGCGCGCCAACCCAGCTGTCGAACAGTTGGAATGCCTTACCGCCGTTCGCAATGTGTGCACGGACATATGTAATCACCATATCGCCCAGTTTTTGCATTAATTTATGCCACACTTCAGGTTCACTGTACATCATCGTTTTGGTCCGTATGTACCCTTTGGAAGGTCGGCCTTCAATCAAATAACTGGCAATGGTAAAAGGTGCACCGGCAAACGTAATCAGAGGTACATCCAGTTCCTTGTCCAGAATTCGAATCGTCTCCAAAATATGAGACAGATCTCCTTCAACATCAATGGGACGCAAACGATCCACATCTGCCGCCGTGCGGATTGGATTGTCTATGACAGGTCCAATATTTTTAACAATATCAAAATCTATACCGAGGGAAGCAACCGGATTCATAATATCGGAATACAAAATAGCCGCATCCACACCAAGTTTACGTACCGGCATGAGTGTAACTTCAGCTGCTAGCTCAGGTTGACGGCAAATTTCGAGCAAAGAATACTTTTCCTTAATCTTGCGATATTCGGGATCATAACGCCCAGCCTGACGCATGTACCACACGGGAACACGGTCCACCTGCTGTTTGAAGCTGGCCTGAATCAGACGATCATTATAGCTCATGTAAGAAGCCTCCAATAGTTTTTGGACTCATAAATAACATTATGCCCTTTTTAAAGAGCGGTAACAACCACGTGTCGATCTGTTCCGATGACAATACTATGACATTCCTTACATCCCCTCATCCATATGCAAATTATGTTATAATGAAAGAATCGTGTTTTTTTGAAACGTTGCAGAAACGATCGGAAAGGAAGTGAAAGCACTTTGAAAACGTGGAAAGTAAACCTCATTGTGCTTTGGTTTGGACAATTTCTGGTCAACTCGGGAATGACCATGATCACCCCGTTTTTGTCCCTTTATCTCGCCAGGGATCTTGGCGTGGTTGGTGAGCATGAAATTGGCATATGGGCGGGATTTATATTTGCTGCCAACTTCCTCACCTCATTTTTGTTCCAGCCCTTGTGGGGCAAATTGTCTGACAAGTACGGACGGAAAATTATGTTGCTGCGTTCCGGATTCGGGATGGCGATTGTTATTGCCTTGATGGGTTTTGCACAGAACCCATGGCAGCTCCTTTTATTACGACTGCTCAACGGTACGATCTCCGGCTTCAACCCGGCAGCAGTTGCATTGATCTCGGGTACAACGCCGAAAGATCGCATGGGTTTTGCCATGGGCATCAGCCAATCCGGCCAAGTGGCCGGTACGATTCTGGGTCCGCTGATCGGCGGTTTGCTTGCTGATGCAGTGGGCTTCCGCCCTATCTTCTATATTACTGGCGGACTGATCTTTGCGGCTTCAATGCTCGCCATGTTCCTGGTCAGAGAGAAGTTTGACCGCAAGGAAGCGGCCAAACTGCCGGAACAATCCGTATTGTCCGGTCTGAAGGAACTGAACAAGTCTCCCCAGTTACCTGCGCTATTTGCTGTAACATTCCTATTGCAATTTGCCATGATCAGCCCGATGTCACTCTTGCCGCTATATGTACAGAAGTTACACGGTTCGGATGTCAACGTCGCCTTCTGGGCAGGACTTGTCGGCGCAGTCACGGGACTATCCAACATGGCCATGTCCCCAATTCTCGGGAAGCTCAGTGACAGGGTAGGTTCACACAAGGTACTTACATTCTCTCTTATAGGAACAGGGCTCATGCTTATACCGCAAGCTTTCGTGCAGACGGTATGGCAGCTCATCATCGTCCGTTTCATGATGGGTGTGTTCATGGGTGGCCTGCTTCCGAGTGTCAACGCGCTCATTCGCTCCTATACGCCAGACAGCATGATTAGCCGGGCGTTCAGCTTTAATACGAGCACACTCGCATTGGGTAACATGCTTGGAGCCGTAATCGGCGGCTTTATGGCCGGGTTCATCGGCATCGAAGGACTGTTCATCGTCTCTGGTGGGCTGCTGCTGCTCAACATGGTATGGGTAAGATTCAAGCTGTACAAAAAGCCCCCTCTGATCAGAGAATCGTGACGCTTGGATTCAAATGATATTTTGTTCTTAAGAAAAAGCCGCTTTCAGCGCCTTATCAGGCATGAAAGCGGCTTTTCACATTCATTTGCTCAAACCTCAACATGGATCCATTGTGTGTCAGATGGCTTTTGAATTGATTGAGCTTGTGAATTGAATCGGATATTCTTTAACGCCAAATACAAAAGCACTTTGAATCGGCTGCAAAACCGTTTCCGGCACAAGCTGAATGTCTTCCATTTGGCGAAGCATCGTCTGAAGTACAACCCTCGCCTCAAGTCGTGCAAGCGGCGCACCGAGACAGAAGTGAATACCAAATCCAAAACCCATATGTCTGTTCGGCTTGCGGTCAGGCACGAATTTCTCTGCCTGATCGAATTGAGCGCTGTCCCGGTTTGCCGATCCTACCCAGGATATCACCTGTTCCCCCGCCTGAATCGTTTGTCCGTTCAATTCTACGTTTTCTTTGGCAATACGCCCAATAGCCACAATTGGCGGATAATATCGCAACGTTTCTTCTACCGCAGTCGGGATAAGTTCAGGATGTTCTCGCAGCTGCTGCTGAAGCTCAGGCTGCTCTGACAGAATACGAACGGCATTGGT
This sequence comes from Paenibacillus taichungensis, assembly GCF_050994985.1. NCBI lineage: Bacteria > Bacillati > Bacillota > Bacilli > Caryophanales > Paenibacillaceae > Paenibacillus > Paenibacillus taichungensis. The sequence continues at coordinate 3,879,488 of NZ_CP194720.1, forward strand.
AATTAGATTGGTTGTAGTTTCATTACCGGCAGCAAGTAACAAGATGCAAAATCCGACCACTTCCCTTGCTGTTAGCTTCTCCCCTTCAATCTCCGCCGCAAGCAGTAAAGAGATCAGATCCTCCTCTGGTCTCTGACGTCTTTCTTCGATAATGGTCGTGAAGTAGCTCGCCAGTTCCTGCTGGTTCCGTTTCTTTTCTTCCATCAATTCCTGGAAAGCTTCATCACTGACATCCCGCGCACCCTTCACAAGTGCATCAGACCAGTCTTTAAACTTTTGGCGATCTGAAGCAGGGACGCCAATCAATTCGGCAATCACGATAACCGGAAGTGGAGTAGCAAGATCATCGATAAGACGCATATGGCCTTCTGAAAAGTGCGGAGTCAATAATTCATCAGCGATTTCCTGAATACGCGGAGCTAATGCTTCGATCGCTCTAGGTGTGAACGCCTGATTAACCAGATCCCGCAGTTGTTTGTGCTTCGGCGGATCTGTAGTAAGCATGCTGGCGTTGGCACGATCACGTTCAGAAGAGAACAGTTTAGGGTTTTTCAACACATATTGCACATCTTCATATCGGAAAACATCCCAGCATTCTCGATGGTTGTCATAGCGGACTGGAGTATTTTCACGAAGTTCAGCGTACACCTGGAAGGGAAGTAATTGGTGCTCCACCACCTCCAGCTCCCGGATCGGAATGTAATTGGCATACTTTCTGGGTGCTCGGTTCATCGTTTCTCCTCCAATCAATGATATATATTTATTTACATATTGAAATCACCATATATTATAGACTCAACACTGCGGGCATACAAATATTTGGCAATAATTGAGCCTCTTTTCCTAGACCGTATTACAAAAATCGTTAAGACTTGCTAACTTACACCCCTATTATTCGTTTTGGATAAGATCACTTCTGCTATGGACGATCCTGCAACACTTTCCCCAAAATCCCCTTCTACATCTACCAGGCCCAAAGACTCATGTGTAATAAAATATGACACAAAAATCATTTATCATGATTTCATATTCCTCTTTCTCTTTTTTATCTTCTTACATTTATCCATAAAACCTTATAAACACGCTATATACTCTACATTTCTATCAATGTAACCGATTACTCTAGCTTTATCTTTAATTGTCATATTATTTAACATGAAATACAATCAATTTGAATTCATATACATATCATCATCAACAAACATCACACGAAACTAACCTGAAGGAGAGTGCTATTCATGAAAAAAACTTCAAATCTTCGTCCTTGGGCTGTATGGAGCACAGCCGCTTTGACAGCTCTGACCATTTCCCTGTCCCCCATCGGGACCTATGCGGCTCACGCGGCTACGGTAGAAGTGAGCGGTACAACTAGTGCGGTTCAGACTGCATCATCCACGCCGGCTCGCAATACGGCCATCCCTGCTCTATCAGATTCGTCCAAACAATCCGCACTACCTAACGTTCTGGTCATTGGAACGGGTGGTACGATTGCTGGTCAATCCGAGGATGCAACCAGCTTCCAGAACTATAAAGCTGGTACACTCCCGATTGGAGAAATGGTCGACGCCTTACCGGACAAACAGAAGATTGCAGATGTTAGCACACTCCAATTTGGAAATTCAGGTTCAGGTTCTTATACCATGGCTGATCTCTATGACTTATCTCAGACGGTAGATAAGGCTCTGGCTCAGTATGACAGCGTTGTAGTTACCACTGGTACAGATACCATGGAGGAAATCGCCTACTTCCTTGACATGACCGTACAAAGTGACAAACCCGTCGTCATTACAGGGTCCATGCGCCCTTGGACAGTTATCGGCTCAGATGCACAAGCCAATCTATACAACGCCATCAAGCTCGCAGGCAGCGGGCGCACCACTTCATTTGGAACCGTGCTGATGTTGAACGATACCATTCAATTGGCACGCGGCGTGACCAAAACGAATGATTATCGAACAGACACGTTCGAAACCCCGATGCTTGGTGCAGTAGGTTATATTGATGAAGAAAACATTCGAATTTACCGTGCTCCTGCACGCGCCTTGAAGCCTGAAGGTACATTGAAACCGGCATTCGACCTGAGCAAAATCACGAAGGCAGATCTCGCCAAGGTGGAAATTGCGATTTCCTATCAGGAAGCTGGCGGCGAGGCTATTGAAGGATTTGTGAAAGGCGGCGCCAAGGGAATCGTAACGTCCGGCACAGGAGCAGGCGGTATCTCCAGAGCGATGGGACAAGCACGTACCCAAGCGGTGGAGGATGGCGTAATTTTCGTAACGACCACTCGGACAGGTTCAGGCAGTGTATATGGCGGAGGGAAAGGCGTTATCGCCGGTGACAACCTCAGTCCTCAGCAAGCACGTATTTTGTTGATGCTCGGACTGTCGTTCAGCGATGATTTTGACACGATCAAAAAATGGTTCGAGACTTACGGAACGCCGGAAGTTTAATAAGGCTCTCATCACTTTATATCTTTAAAGAAAACAAGAGACGATCCACTCCCTGTCTCAGGGTTGTGATCGTCTCTTGTATTTTGTGTAATTGCCCCTCCATCTCCTGCATTTAAGATTTAGGTGCAACACGGATTTCGTTTCATCTATATACTGAGTTATTTATTTCATTGGATGATTCCAAAACAGAAATAACCGCTTGAATGTCGATCCATCCGAAGTTTTCTCCTGTAAGCTGATATGCTTACTTCACCCAGGCCAGAGCCAGACCATCATAATCCGGAAGCATCGTCGTTACGAGCCGCGGGTCACTGGCCATCTGTTCGTTGAAGCGCCGAACCGCGAGGACAGCCGGACCCTGCTTGTCTGGATTCAGCGTACGGCCGCGCAGGAAACAGTTATCTCCCACAATGACCGCCCCAGGCCGCGCGAGCTTAATGGCGTAATCGAGGTATACGGGATAATTCTCCTTGTCTGCATCAATGAAGAAGAAATCGAAGGTACGTCCTTCCTGCGCCAACTGCTCTAAACTGTCGGCTGCGGGGCCAATTCGATATTCGACTTTATCCCCAAAACCTCCTTCCTCCAGATGACCACGTGCCATCGCTGCGTATTCCTCTTTCAGTTCCAGCGAAGTCAGGGTTCCCCCGTCACTTAAACCACGAGCAAGACAGATACCGCTGTATCCGCCCAGTACACCGATTTCGAGTACAGCCTCCGCTTTCGATGTCTTCGCGAGAAAAGTGAGCAAACGGCCATAGGCTGCTGCCACCGAAACTTCCGGCATGCCGTTCGATCGGATGGCTTCTTTTACCTTTAACAAGAGATCATCCTCTTGAAATAATTGATTTACATATTCATCAGGGGTCAGATTCACCGCTAAAATCCTCCTTGGACACTTGGACTGCTTTCCATATGGATGCCAATGTTCTATAATAAATGTTTGTTGTCAAACACAGGCGGTTGAACTGCTGCATCGACTCGAAAGATAAATGCATTAGCTCACCGCATTTCTCATTGTAAGTTTTTTCACGGAAAGCGGCAAGGCCGCACCGTCACTATACAGCTGAGAGAAGGATATTCCTTCTCCAGCTTGAAATGGAGTTGAAATGAATCACATGGCTCAATTGCAATTGATTGCGACCTCGGCGATGGGACTCGAGGCTGTTGTCGCCCGGGAACTGAAGCAGCTGGGGTATGAGGATGTTACGATCGACAACGGCCGGGTTTTCTTCACTGGAGATTATATTGATATTTGCCGGTGTAATCTATGGCTGAGAAGTTCTGATCGGGTGTTGATCAAAATGGGTGAATTCCCGGCGACAACTTTCGATGAATTATTTGAAGGTACCAAAGCATTACCTTGGGAGGAATGGATTCCAGCCGATGGCGAATTTCCGGTAGAAGGTCGCTCCCACAAGTCTCAGCTAAGCAGCGTGCCTGCATCACAAGGGATCGTGAAGAAAGCAATCGTAGAGAAACTGAAGCTGACTTATGACACTGAGTGGTTCCCAGAGGATGGGTCTCGTTATGTGATTGAGGTCATTCTGCTGAACGATCGCGCTCTGCTTACTTTAGATACGACGGGACCAGGTCTGCATAAACGGGGTTATCGTAAACTCGTAACCGAAGCACCACTCAAAGAAACGCTTGCTGCGGCACTTATTCAGCTCAGTCGCTGGAATGTATCCCGCCCCTTCTATGATCCATGTTGTGGATCAGGCACCATGCTGATTGAAGCCGCCATGATCGGCTGGAACATTGCACCAGGACTGCGTCGTACGTTTAACTCCGAGGACTGGGCTGTCATTCCTGAAGAATTGTGGGAACAGGCGCGCGAAGAAGCATTTGACGCGGTTCGCGACGATATTCCATTGCAAATTTCGGGCAGCGACATCGATCCGGAAGCCATTGAAGTTGCACAGGCAGCAATCAAGAGTGCCGGCTTCGCCAAAGAGATTGAAGTCAGCGTCCTGCCCGCTCATCGTGCAAGACCACAAGGCGAATATGGTGTCATTATTACCAACCCCCCATATGGTGAACGTTTGAGTGAAGAGAAAGAAGTGCAGAAGCTGCTGCGTTCTTTAGGGCGCAGTTACCTCGATTTGCCTACATGGTCCTTTTTTGCCATCACGTCGACCAAATCTTTCGAGGAAGACTTTGGCCACAAGGCAGACAAACGTCGTAAGTTGTTCAATGGACGTATTGAAACCCAATATTATCAGTATTTGGGGCCACTGCCTCCACGCAATAAAACACCACAACAATAATAATATCAGAATGATCAGCGCTCCTGCCTTCCACGGCTGGGGCGTTTTTTTTGTATGTATTGCCGGTGACCTATGATTGATCTTGGTGATATTGTTTCCGCATGAAGTTTTTCTCCCTTGGGCATAGTTGAAAAGCCATGACACCACGCTATAATGGATAAAGTCCTATTTTACATTCCGTTAACAAATCCATTCATCAGGGGGGAGACATATATGTTTGTCACTAAGCCAACACGCAGCCTTACGCCGCGTGGGCTTCTGAATCATCCACTTACGTTATATCTTATTTTTCTTGTACTCATGCTGCTCAAATTAATGTGGCTCCACCACAATCTGCACGCTTACAACATTACAATGGGGCTTCTGGACAAAGTGATTGCCATTGGTTCGCTGCTGCTTCTGTCCTTCTGGACCTGGTGGCTGCCTCGTCGGGGCATGATTATATCACTCGTTATACTCAATCTGCTGCTCACTGCACTGATCTATGCGGATATGGTTTATTATCGCTACTTTCAGGATTTCCTAACAATCCCTGTGCTGATGCAAGCCAGACAGGTCGACGCTTTGGGAGAAAGTATTGCTACGCTTATTTACGCCAGTGATCTGTGGTTCTTCGTCGATTGGCTGGTGATTATCCCCTATGCGGCGATCCTGCTGTTCAGCAAACGTAACCGTCGTGGACGTTTCAGCGCATATTCGAACGGGTTGAACTCTTACTCATCAAATTCCCGCAAATCAAGCATGCGTCGTCGACTCACCGCAGGCAGCATTGCCCTAGTGTTGGGTCTAGGGCTCGCAGTTGGTCCGATTTATTTTTATAGTAAAACCTGGGCAAAAGGGTTGTTTGATAACAACTGGTGGAATGTATCCATGTACAATGTTACCGGACTTCTTGCTTTTCATGGCTATGATCTGTACAACTATGCCAAAGACCAGCTCGGCTCTGGACCGGAGGTCGATCCTGCCGATTTGGAGCAGGCTGAAGCTTATTTCGCCAGCAGACAACAGGCTGATCCACTGAAGGATGCGATGTTTGGCAAGTACAAAGACAGCAATGTGATTATTGTCCAAGGTGAAGCCTTCATGAATTTCATGATTGGTCAGAGCATTGGCGGACAGGAAATTACGCCTCATTTTAACGAGCTGATGAAGGAAAGCCAGTACTACAGTCATTTTTATCATCAGACAGGTCAGGGGCGGACATCGGATGCTGACTTTGGGGCCAATATTTCATTACATCCACTGTCGGTTGGATCCGCGTTTGTCCGTTACGCAGACCACAGTTATGATTCCCTGCCTTCTATCTTGAAGGATCATAGTTATAGTACGAATGTATTTCATGCCTATGAGAGTGGATTTTGGAATCGCTATACGATGTATCAGAATATGAAGTATGACAAATTTTACAGTAAAAATGATTTTGAACAGGATGACCCGCTTGGCTGGTCACTGTCGGATGAGTCCTTTTTCCGCCAATCAGTTGAAAAAATGAGCAGTGAGGTTACAGAGCCATTCTATTCTTTCCTGATTACTCTCAGCAGTCATCATCCATACGCGTTACCCCAAGATAAACAGCAGCTGGATGTGGGCGAATTCAAAGGAACGATGTTTGGCAACTATCTGCAATCTGTTCATTACGTGGATTCTGCGCTCGGCAACATGGTGGAAGACCTGAAAAATCGGGGATTATGGGACAAAACGATCTTCATGTTCTATGGGGATCACGATAATTCTATAAAGGAACAGCCACAATACGAGAAATTTCTCGGGCGTTCACTAACTGATCTGGATATGGAGCAGATTATGAACGAAGTGCCTTTGCTGGTGCATCTGCCTGACGGAGCCGCAGCGGGAACGATTGACGAGCCTGCCGGACAACTGGATGTTACACCTTCAGTACTGCATCTGCTGGGTATTTCAGATCAATCCTACTACCACATGGGCAACGATGTGTACGACGGTTCCTCCCGCATGGTGGTATTGCGCAGTGGTGCATTTACAGATGGCTCCCTGTTCTATATTCCTTCGGATGATTACATCTATGACAGCGGCTCCTGTTACGATCTGTCTACAGGAAACAAAACGGATATTAATGCTTGCCGAGCTGGTCATGATGAAGCAACAAAGCGACTACATGTGTCAGATACGGTTAATACGTTTGACTTAATCTCGCATTTTCGTGAGGAGCAAGCGTCTGATTCCGAATCCTAACAGATATGGGACGGTACGCTGAGGGAACGGTATAAATCAATTATTAAAGCTAACCCGACACTACAATGAAATGGAGCTAGTGCATTACCATGACGTCACATCCAGATCAATTCAATATCGAGCAAAAACTGTTCGATGAAGCTGCAAACTTTGTAAAACATCGCTACCCCCAAGGGTGGGGTGGCGCAGCTGCCGTTTATACTGTAGCTGGCTCGCTGTTAATCAGCGTAGCTCCAGAAGTGATTAATGACGCCACGCACTTATGTATGGAAACAGGAGCCTATCTGGAAGCCCACAAATTAAATGAGCGGGTCACCCACTCGATCTGTGTAGCACGTGACGATGAGCATTCGGAATTCAAGGTCCTCACCCCTTGTGGTGTGTGCCAGGAACGACTGTTTTTCTGGGGAGAAGACGTGAAGGCTGCCGTGTACGATCCAGATGGAGCTTTAATTTACAAGAGGTTGGACGAAATTCAGCCTTACCATTGGACCAAAGCATACCGGGATAAGTAAGAAGTTAAACTACAAGTGTTGTGGCTGCAATCCATTGCATGCTTCAGCACTTCTTTTTTCGAGGCTGGCATTAACCACAAGCTTGCGAATGATGGAAAGTCGCTATATAATTGTAACTGTATTGGTTTCATTTATAGATGATGGAGGTTTTAATGAATGAATATTGAAATATGGTCCGACTTTATGTGTCCTTTCTGTTATATTGGTAAACGTCGTTTGGAGAATGTATTGGCACAATTCCCACACCGCGATGAAGTGAAATTGCAGTTCAAAAGTTTTGAGCTGGATCCAAATGCTGAATTGAACAGTGGCAAAACCAACGCGGAATATCTGGCTGCCAAATACAATATGAGTGTGGAGCAGGCACGCGGCATGAATGCCCAAATGAATGCCAATGCTCGTACAGCTGGACTGGAATACAACATTGATGAAATGATCCCTACCAACTCTTTTTCTGCTCATCGTCTGACGCATTGGGCAGAAACACAAGGAAAAATGCTTGAGCTGAGCGAACGACTATTTCAAGCAATCTTCATTGAAGGCAAACATGTCGGCAATACCGATGTACTGATCGAGTTGGCTGAAGAAGTGGGTCTGGATCGCAATGCCGCAACAGAAGTGTTGTCCAGTAATCAATTCGCAGAACAGGTTCGTGCCGATCAGGCCGAAGGCGAACAGTTAGGCATCCGGGGTGTACCGTTCTTCGTATTTGATCGCAAGTTCGCTGTATCTGGCGCTCAACCGGATGAGGTGTTCCTTGACGCTATCCAGAAAGCATGGGATGAGCGCTCCCCTTTCACCATGGTAGAGTCCAGCACCACTGACGCGGATGGCAGTGGAGTATGCACCGAAGACGGCTGCGAGGTTCCGCAACCGGAACAATCCAAATAACACAAAAGCAGCAGGATCAAGGGTAATCCCCTGAACCTGCTGCTTTTTTTACAATCTACAACTCAAGTTCATTATAAAGTTTTAGTCGTAACCGGAACAACTCCAAGCAGATCATTAAACACTCATTTTGGAATTGAGCTACACACTCAATCCCAAAACAGCTGATCCGGATGTGGTCCCGTCCGTTTATCCGAATCCAGCGCATCAATCAGTTTCAGCTCATCAGGAGTCAATTCAAAATCAAAGATGTCCGCATTCTCGCGAATCCGCTCCGGGGTAACCGATTTCGGAATCGTCACAATCTGGTTCTGGATATCCCAACGCAGAATAACCTGTGCTGGTGTTTTCCCATATTTCTGGGCCAGACTTTTCAAAGCCGATTCCTTGTTCAGTTTACCTCTCATAATGGGGCTCCATGCCTCCAGTTGAATGCCCTGTTCCCCGCAGAAGTCCTGTAACTCCTGTTGAATCAGACCCGGATGCAGTTCCACCTGATTCACCGCGGGTACCGTTCCACCTTCATCTATAATATCGCGCAGATGGTGCACTTCGAAATTACTTACACCAATAGCACGTACACTTCCTTCGCTATATAGACGTTCGAATGCTCTCCACGTCTCTTTATACTGGTCTCTGCCAGGCCAGTGGATTAAATATAGATCAATGACATTCAATCCAAGCGCCTTCTGACTGGCCTCAAAGGCTCTCAAAGTTGAATCAAACCCTTGGTCCTCATTCCACAGCTTGGTTGTCACAAACAGCTCATTACGGGCAATACCGCTGCTCGCAATGGCTTGTCCCACTTCCTCTTCATTTCCATAAACGGACGCCGTATCAATGCTCCGATATCCGACTTCCAATGCAGTCTCCACCGCTTGCTGTAGTTCCTTGCCCTTTGCTCGATAAGTCCCAAATCCCAGCCATGGCATCGTCACGCCGTTGTTCAGAATCGTACAATCTGTAATATGTTTTGTCATTCTGTACCTCCTGTGTGAAATTTGCCTGCTCTTGGTCTATTAACCTTCTCACCAAATTTTAAGCGGCACTTTGCATACAGTTTGGCTGATATCCATTTTGCGGGTCTTTCAAAGGAAACATAAATACCCCGCAAAGCACTGCTGCTCTGCGGGTTCTGGTGTGACAGGAACGCCTATAGATCCCCTTGCCCATTCTGACTCTGGATCGAGTTCAATCTTCTCTTCTCCTCAATGAACATCTCTTCTGCCAGCTCAACGCCCTGACCTCCAAGTGAACGTTCTGCTTGAAGCATAGCCTGCTCGGTATGCGCCAAACGACGTTCTGCCTGTTCAATGGTCTGTTCTGTTGGATGTGACATTGCCTGTGAAACGGCAAAATGAAGTTTGTTCACTGCATTCTGCGCCTGGGATACGGTCGTATCGGCTTGCAAACTGGAATCATAACGCTTCGGCATGAGTATTCCTCCTTGGGATCATGTTCCTGTTACCCCTTTAGGATGGTTGACATCGGCCTTCCTTATTCTTCTTTTGTTGAAACAATAACGAATAGCCTCAATGTTCCCTATGTAAGATTAAAGATGAATATTAATGAAGTGTATAACCTTTTCCGGTCTGACTGCGTTTATTTGATAAGTACTTTTTCACAAGGAGGTGTGTATTTGAAGAACTTTGGGATTGTGTTCATACTGGTACTTTTATTACTGCTCATCAGCGGCTGTACACCTTCGACGTATGAAATAACGGGATATACAGGCTCCTCCATTAATAACGAGATTCCGGTCCCCGTGAATGCAAAGCAGCTAAGCATAACGACACATTCAGACAATCCAAACATTCAAACAGGCATTAAATATGAATTGAAACATATCGGGGGAGAACAGGGATTACATGTACCATCCGATTATTTTGAGAAGTTATCCAAAGCCGGATGGGTTGAGGTGGAAGAAGAGCGTATAGGACATGTTCATTTTCTGAAAAAAAGTGATACTATCATCGCCATAGAGATTCGAGAGGATACCTTTGAGATTTTTGAAATGAGGCAGGACTTTACGTTCTAATTTCGTACAATTCCTCATCAACAACTAAAAAAAGAGAGGCCGCGGCCTCTCTTCCCTGTCGTGGACAAGTTTGCCCACTGCATACCCATACAATTACTTTACGAATTTCGCTACTTTTGCAAGCACTTCTTCTTCTGACGGAGCACTGATGTACCTACCGTTGATGAAGACAAAAGCACGCTTCGCGCAAGGACCGCAATACGATTTGCAACCAATTTTGATCTCCGTATCCGGAGCCATTTTCTCCAACTTGGCTACAATCGATTTTAGTCTGATATGATTACATTTTTCGCATACGCGGATATCGTTAGCCATGAGTTCCCCTTCTTCGCTCCCTTAGTGGTCGCCGTGGTTGCCTTGGGATGGGTTCGTAATAACGAAGCCTTCTTCAGGGAAGTAGAGGTAATCAATTTTAACGCCATCCAGCAAAGGCTGATCATTCTCAAGAATAACGTCGATCTCTTTATCGGTAGATACAACCGTATCATTTTCTTTTGGCGTATCGATATCGAGGCCGTAGTGGGCATGATCTCCATGTGCATGTGTAATCACAACGCGCAGCAATTTACCTTCGTTCTCAGGCTTGTCCAGTTCAAGTTTCAATACTTTCGCGGCATTACGTGTAATTTTGCAGTTCATTTCATTCATCTCCTATATCGTAATTGCTGGTCCCAACAATTTTTCAGTATTTCTAAACTCCAGCATCTATTGTAAAGAAAATTACTGCGCTTCGCAATAACATTGATGCAAAATCGATGTTAAAACCACCCATTTTGTGTCGGATTAAGACGACGCACCCGCTGTAAGCACCGGATATTTGCGCTCCGCACGACTTACAAACCAGTTCATCAGCAACAACGTAACCCCGATATCATCTATAGGCATAAACGGCATCACGTCAGGAAGCACCCAGTAGAGCAGCGCCGGGATGATGAACAGCAGCTTCTCACCCAAAGAGATCTGCGGAGCCCTCAACAGACGCGGCAGCCGTTTGAATACTTGTGTCCATCGTTTGAATGACAGCAGTCTTCTCCACTTCATATGAACCCCTCCGTATGATTAATGCACTGAAATAAAACAGCACATGTTATAGTCACACCCATCATTACCCGTTCCAGAGCGATCCGGAACGAATGATGCAACATGCAGATTAAAAAACGAACGCCGGTAACAGCGCCCGTTCCTGTTATACGAGTGGACAACCCGTAAGTTTCATGTTCCCCCATCCAGATTATGTGAAGTCAGGATTCGAGGATTCCCGATCTTCCCTGTTAGCGCTCTCGATCTGATAATAATTCAGCCAACAGCATGCCAACCTCTACGCAGATGTCATCGAACTGATCCAAGGGCAGCGGGTTGACCCCGAGTCCCACTTCTACCGTGAAGCCAGGCTTCCGAAACTTCTGAATGAACCAGTCTTTGTACCCTGCATCACTTCCACCCAGCTTAACTGCCTTGTATCCTGAAGCCTTTGCCAGTCTGCGAGACAGCGGGGCACTCTCCTTTGGCTCCAAATCTCGGTAGTTCCAATATATTTCTTGTCCCTGGCTGTGCAGCGAAACGACAGCATCAAAAGGATGCTGCTCGGTCCACTGTGCAAGTGCCCATGCCTCCGGTTCCGATAAAGGAGCGGTTCCTGCATAATCTCTTGGCCCTGGGGACGTTATCCCTCTTCTAGCCGCCTCTTCCTCCCAATAAGCCGGGAATTGATCGTTCAGGTCCACTCCCCTGATATTGGACTTCCAATGCGTAAAATGGGAGCGTCCGGCATTCCATTCCAGCAAATCTTCTGCATGGGGATGATCATTGACCACGCCCTCTTGCACCAATTCAACTCCATCCGGGTTGACCATGGGCACAGCCCACAGTGTAGTTTCCTGCATCCAGCGTTCCGTCTGGAATTGATGCCATGGCATATGTGTACTGTAGGCCTTCGCATATTCTTCAATGAACCGCATCAGAACGGCCGTTGTCAGCCACTCATTTGCATGAACAGATGCGTTGACATGAATATGTCTGGGGCCTTGACCCAAACGTAGATAAGGCAAAGCCTTGCCCATGACACTACTGCCAATCGAGCCAATCTCGATAAATGGATACTTCTTTTCGAGCAAACCGATATCACGGCTCATTTCACGATAACCATACTCTCCCTGCAGCTTGACGATAGTTTTTCCATTTGAATCCGGAATATGAATACATCGCCCGCACCAGTCCGGAATGTTCGCTATTTCTGGATTGGCCTCGCGCAATTCTTCTTCATTCAGTCCAAAACGTAATGCAATCACGGCCACTTTCTCCCCAGGCTGTACTGCATACCTGCGCCCCGTCCCCGGCGTAATGCGCAACATCTGTCCTGTCAGTAAATAGGGCTGGGACGCTGCTTCCGGGTTGAGAGCAGCCAGTAACTCCTTCGTCATATGGTTCGCTGCCGCAATACGCGACAAGGTATCTCCCTGATGAACAATAATCCATTGCAGTTCCATGTCGATCTCCTTTCCCTTAGGAAATTGTGTAATCTCCTGTCCTTTTCTCGCTTTTGTCCTTACTGTATGTAATATGTATGCCAATCTGGTTGTCCGTCATGTGACATGAATCGCGTATATCCCTTTAACATAATAAAAACGTGATGATCATCCGGAGTTCTTTTACTTTTTGGATTGAAAAAAATCCCGGAACACTAACTGCTCCGGGATTCTTATAAGCCTAGAAATCAAAAAAGCTATGATAATTGCGTAACCTGCCATACAACTGGCGTTTTGGAGATCTGCTCTCCTAACCATTGGCGGGTAATATTCTGGAACATGCGTGGGTCCCCTGTGCAAAAAAACTGATGGACTGGCGTCTCATTTCCACTGGCCAGCTTTCGTTTATCATACAAAATCGTACTAATTTCCCTCGCCGTTTCATCTGCCGAACTAATCAGCTTCACTTCCTGCCCCATAACCTCCTGGATGGTATCCATGAGAAAAGGATAGTGCGTACAACCCAGAATAAGACAATCAATTGGCTGCTGCTTAATTTCGCCTAAAGATTGCTCCACCGTACTTGTCGTTTGCTCGGAACGGAATTCGCCTTGCTCCACCAGTGGCACAAGTGCCGGACAAGCCTGACTGACCACATCAATATAGGGAGACAACTGTTTGAGTGCAGATGTATACGCACCACTACCAATAGTTCCCACGGTGCCAATGACACCGATGCGTCCTGTGCGTGTCGCTGTGATGGCTGCTCGTGCTCCCGGATGAATAACACCAATGACAGGCACATTCACCTTGGCTCGAATATAATCGAGCGCTGCTGCCGTAGCCGTATTACAGGCGATAACGATAACTTTCGGATCGAACTGGATCAAGAAATCAACGATTTGTTCCGTGAATTGTTTAACTTGTTCGGACGAACGGGGTCCGTACGGTGTCCGGGCAGTATCTCCAAAATAGATGATCTTTTCCCGTGGGAGCTGACGCATCACTTCCTTGGCGACGGTCAATCCCCCTACACCGGAGTCTAATATAGCGATTGCTTGCTGCACGAACACACCGCTTCCTTCTTCATTGATTTGGTTCTGTTAACAAATTGGTTCCCAGAGCTTTCTTTCCTACCGTATGAATTTCCAGGCAAAAAGGTACCTACATCTTACCCGATTTCATCGCAGGGTTCAAACAAAATACCGTATCGTACAACTCCTGTACGACCACGCACAACAAAGCAGGCTCCCCTCCAGATGGAGGAAAGCCCGCTCGCGTTCAAGCTTAGTTTTAGATGTTATCTTTGGAGTCGTCGGCAGGTAGCTTCGCGATGACTTCAATACCTGACTCATTCGCTGCATCTGCATCGATGGAAGAATCGGAATCAGTAATGACGGCGGATACGCGCACTTCTTTACCTTCAGCGCAATTGCGCCAGGATTGGATATCCTGGATAACAACATCTGCCGTCTCTTTTACTTTGGATACGATCTGTGCGCTTTGTTCGCCCACCTTAGTAGCCAGCTCCTGACCTTTCTCACTCACCTGACGTGCACCTTCCGAAATGTCCTGACGCAGCTCACGTCCAGATTTTGGTGCCAGCAGCAGCGCTGTCACCGAACCTACAACTGAACCGATTAATGCTCCCCACAACAAACTTTTGTTAGAATCCTTCACGTCGCATCTCTCCCTTTACCTTAAATGAAGTACCGAATAACCAAGCAACGGACTGTTGCTCGTCAATCCGGGCGAATGCCTACTCTGTTGATGCAGTATAAGCAGCAAGGGCTTGACCTGACACTCGGATACCAAAAAAAAATTCTGGATACCGTCTTTCGCACCTTCTGACGTAATCGAGATATGTCTCAAGTCTGCCGCGCCGGCTCAAGCGGAGCAGCAGCATGTTCATCACCCGGGTCCAGATCAATTACATATCTTCCTGGTGCAATCAATGCAGCCTGATGCTCACAACGCCAGCGTCGTCCACCGGAAGATCCCAGCGTCTGTCCATCTTGTAGAACATCCCCCTGATCAAATATGTAATAGGCGGCACCCAGTAATGTCTGGGCTACCGTATCCGGATCGAGTCCAATGAAATGACACTGTACATCAGGCACGCCAAGTGCTGACAAACCTACCGTGTCCATAACCAGCTGACGCTGTTCCTCTGTGCCTCCAGCCTGATACATGCGCACATTCATCGCAGCGTACAGATGCTCCTCACGTTCCTGTGACAGCACATAGGCTTCCGGTTCAACTAATTTGTCACTGCCGTACCAGTATAACGCCTCACAAGGCAACACTTCCATGACAGCCTGAATCGTCTTTTGGAACAATTCGAGCCGCTGTTTACGCGGCATGGCAGCAGTGAACATATCATGAAGTCGGATGGAATATTGGATCGTATCCATAGCTTGTCCTGCTTCTGGCCAATGCCAGGCTTGCTGCAAAGCCCCTCCAAAGCGGGCGCGATCTACAATTTCAGTAATGGGGAGCATGCAAGTCTGAGCCGGAATGTTACCTTCCTGAAAAGAAACCTTATGGTCCAGATGGTAGAAAACCAGCATCTCAGGTTTATGCTCCTCATTACCCTTCTTCACATCAAGCCGGACTTGTCCGGTATGACGGCTCAGTGCATCCTGCAGACGCCCCTGATCTATAACGGGACGTTCCTGAAATAACAGCTCAATCATATATACCGGATGAAACCCGGAAGGTATGTCATTCGTTTCATTATTTACTTCTCGATCTTCTTTCCATTCGTTCGTCATGCTGCTTCCCCTCATTCCTTGCTCTGTCCCTCGGCCTGTGTAGTCTGGAAAGGTCCGAGTTCTTTTTCCACATAGGTATTGACCTGATGGGAAAAATGTTCAAGCACGCCCGGCAAGTCACTGCTCAGTGGATGCAGTTCAGACCGCTCCCAGCTGTAATAGTCCTGAACGAGCGGCTTGCGCAACGATACGAGGCGACTAAGCACCTCATAGGTTGCATGATCAAAAACCTTCTCTTCGTGGTTAATCTGAATAATATCGTCATAACTGCTCGCATCACGCATGATGAAGCCATCAATGAGATAACTTCCAACATCCGTAACGATTTCAATTGCCAGATGAAGACAACGTTCCTGTACCAGACCCAGCATCAGACTACCATCCCAGGCTTGTGATGCGCGGCGAAGACCTTCAGCCACCTCCGGTACGGCAGCAAGCCGGCGGGCAATCTGTTCTCTGTTTACGTAATACAATATGTTCACTTCCCGTTCAGTGAATTATCGGTTCCTTTTTCCTCTTCGCTTCAGCCAAAATAACATCACAGGACAAGCGATCAGAAACACGACAAAAATATATAAAAATTCCATAACGTCTCTTAAATCGCTCATGCAGAGTCCCCTATCCAAAGTAGAATGAATAACAGATTAGATTTCGTAGTCCACTGCAATCGACTGCTCTCTGACCTCGTTCATATACTTGATGACTTCCTGATGCAGCGGATGCACCTGATATGCTTGAAGATCTTCCAGTGAGGCAAATTCTGCCGTAAGTGAGATGTCAAAAGATCTGTCCGAACGAAGCACGTCAATACCCACTTCAAGCGAGACCAGAACATCAATTTTTCCTTGCAGATTGCGAAGAACATTCGCAGCCGCTTCGATACTTTCAGGAGAACGATCTTTCATTTTAAACAGAACAATATGTTTAATCATCAGACAAGCACCTCATTTAAGTATAATAATTGGTATGAATGAATTTTCTTGTATCCAAAATATATCATAACGTCCTCTATTACGAAAGGATACTTGGAAACGTTCTCTTAAAAGACAACCTAATCGGGGCTGCTTTCATTCGCCTTGGATTTCTCCTGAGACATATTATCCGTCTGTTCAATTTGGTTTGTCTGTTTTTCCGGTACGACTTCTGTTGCTTGTTCTTTTGTCTCCTTATTCTCCACGTTTGGCTGTGGTGGAGGCCATTCCCTGTCAGACAACCCCTCCTGTTTTTTCAGCACCGCTATAGCCTGTCTGAGCTTGTCAGGCAAAGGAAGCCCAATGCGGGCATAATTTTCGGTAATGGATATTAGCTCATTCACCAGATAAAAGTAGATGGCTCCCCCTTTAATGATGTCAGTTCCCATGAGCATGTCAATTCGGTGGGCAAGCAAAATAACCGTCAGCATGAGACCTTTGCGCGCAAGCCCCCAGAATCCAACATTACTATTCAATCCTTTTCCCGTTCTTACTGCCGCAGCGAGACCCGTAATATAATCCACAGCCATTGCAACGGCCAGCAAGCTAAGTAGCTGATCCCATCCACCAAAAGCAAACGTCATGAACGCCCCTGAAATGGCAGCAAAGGTACTCACGGATGGACTCACGTTTCTCACCTCTCCCTCTCATTGATCTCCATACAAGATATGTAAGAATAAGAGATTTTGACAGTCCACATGCCTTGCTGAACACGCGGATTTCTAATTTCAGATTTGTGCACATTGGAAATGGGTTCCTTTAACGGAAATCGAATATTTATGGTTAAATCAGGGAAATAAACCGCATCATATCAACAAAAAATAGATAAAAGTACTAAAGTCTCACTAATAGGTAATTAGACTCATTTTATTTTTATTCATTATCTATTTGATCCCTTAAATTTAGTGAAACATTGTAATCTAGGAATATACTAGGATGTGAATTGCGTCTGGTCTAGTTCATAATTCCTCCTTTGTAGCGGATTCGCGCATCCACTCATTTGAAACAGGTGCACCCGGCACTTGAAAGTACCCCCGTACTTATTGTAGTATTTGGTTAAAAAAATCGGAGGAAATATGCCTAATCAACCAGAACAACATTCCATCCAGGCGTGGTCTCTGATCAACCGTAAATATTTGGGAAAAGGCGTCCGTGTTAAACGATTCCGAAAACCGACACGCTGTCAAATCCGCAACCGTGTTCTTCTTGCCGTGCTGATGGCCAATGATATCAAGTTGTCTCAGCTCGCCGAAGATCTATCCATCTCTTCACGCAGCGTCAGCGCGTGGGTGTATGAAGGACGGATACCCGGCAGTACCAATTTGGACAAGGCATGCCAATTGCTCGGCTACCCG
The DNA here is from genome assembly GCF_050994985.1 of Paenibacillus taichungensis. Taxonomy (NCBI): domain Bacteria; kingdom Bacillati; phylum Bacillota; class Bacilli; order Caryophanales; family Paenibacillaceae; genus Paenibacillus; species Paenibacillus taichungensis. The sequence continues at coordinate 3,897,425 of NZ_CP194720.1, forward strand.
CGCCACATTCTTTTTAATGAAGAAGTGGTACGCAAAAGCCCTGTCATTTGTCAGCCCGAGCCTTCCCGCTTCATGAAGCGTACGGTGACCCGTTCTCCGGTTAGCAACCGTATTCTGACAGGCTTGTGTATGGTCCATGATTTGTCGGTGACAGATGTCAGCCACTGGATCGGGGTTCACCCCGGCACTTTCCGCAAATGGCTGCATCAGGGAACGCTGCCTTCTGCTGCGTTTCAGGAACAAGCGGAACAATTTTTCCGCATCCCGAAAACTATTTTGTTCGCAGATGTCATCTTGAAAGATCGCCACAATAACTAAATTAGCGAACAACCAAAAGGCTCTGTCCTCTCCCAATGGGAAAGACAGAGCCTTTTTAAAATACCATTTTCATCGTACAGATTATATTAAGTTACCATTTCTCCAATCGCTTGCACTCAGCATCGTCTCTCAGGGGCGATAAGCGGCCCACTTGCCCACCAACAGCTTTGGGTGCATCATTCCCTTCATTCCCAGTCACTCCTTAACCTGGGCCGGTACAGCGTGCTCTCTGAACGAGGCGAAAACCCCATTGTCGAAAGACGCGCGACTTATACTCATATGCCCATATATACCTCATCCATGCTAACCATGCTAACCAACCATTCCATTAAATCATTGATCATTTAAAGAAATAAAACTTCATCGTTTGCTCCATCCCCCGATCTATTTGTACGAACAATTTAATCCAACGCTTTATATGAAGTATAAAAAAAGCCTGTCCCTTAAGGGAGTAGGCTTTAATTCATCCTCTAATTCAGTTTGAATAACGTTTGATCAGATCTATTCTAAACCCTTATATGACCTTGTTCTTCAGAAATTCATCTGGATATATTGCTTTCCAATCAAGCACCAATACCTCTATTGTATACAACGACGCTATCCTGTCTCGTACATTACAGGATTCATTCTTAATTTGTACGTACAACTAATTGTATAAGATAACACTGTTCATACTGTTTCTTCCTTCTTTATTTCGAACCGACATTTAGAATCTCATTGATATATTTCAGTCCCGTATAACGATCCCGTAGCAAATGAGCTGTGGTGAAAGCATGTTCCACCATCTCCATGGATACACCCAGTTGTTCAGTCGTCGTAGGTCCCCCAACTTGCTCAAGCCAAGCCATAAGCTGAGAAGCATCCGGCAGATTATTATAAATACGGAAAATCGGCTCTTCGGATTTTTGTGCAAGATCTTTGTATTTTACGGTAAGCAGTGCACAGGCTACTCCCACCTTGGCTCCATGCAAAACAGGCTTGTGCCCTGCCTCCATCAGGTCCATCTCCCACCGATGAGACAGATGATGTTCTCCACCAGATGCAGGACGGGAATGATCGATGATTAGCATAGAAATGCCGGAAGCGATCAGCGCATCCATTAATACAGTCACACCATCGGCCCGTCCTTCAGCGATACCTTGCACATGTTCCACACAGGACGTTAGTGCTTCTTCCGTCATGCGATAAGCAACGGGGCAGAACGGTTCCCCACCCAAATCCCTGGAAACCAGCCAGTCCGCCAGTGAAGTATATTTACCAAGCATATCTCCGAATCCGGCGGCATTCATCTCTTGGGGAGCTTGCTCCAAAATATCGATATCCGCAAAAATAGCTTCAGGCGGCACCGCCTGGAACGTCTGTTTGACGCCGCTTACAATAAGAGGAGCACCTGCCGAAGTAAATCCGTCAACCGAAGCTGCTGTAGGTACTGACAGAAAAGGCTTGTTCATTTTGGAGCAAACAAATCGTACCAGGTCATGAATGGTCCCTGAACCAGTAGCAATGATCGCCTGACTTTCCTGTTTCACACCTAGCAGTACCTGCACAATCCCGCCCTCATCGGCGATCACGTCGCCTGCTTTGTTCTCTGGCATGCATATCGCATCCACATAAACGCCAGCTTCTCGGATGTTCTTTACCACCTCGTGTCCTGCTGCCGGACCTGTAAATCGATCATATACAACTGTTACATGTCTGTATCCTTGCTTGGACAAATAACCAGGTAACTGCTGAATAGCTCCATGCTCCAGATAGACCTGCATTTCTACCAACCGATGATCATGCCCACAAGTACAATTCTGCGCTTCTTCGTTCCATGCGGCAATCCGCTCGTTCATATTCATTTCGCTCTTAACCTCCCTTAAGAAATATCATGCATAATTACATGGAGAAAACCACAAAATGAAAAAAGGAAATAAAATGTGAGTATTTTCCTGATCACACTTTACTTCCTGTATCCAAAATTTGCAAATCCTAAACTCACATTCCCAAGCAGGTGAACCTATGAAATTAACCAAAGAAATAGGAATTTCTCTCGGATTTCTCGCAGGAACGACATTTGGCAGCGGCATCGCCTTTTTGTTTCGCTTTCAAGCATATGAGGTGATGGCCAGTGTTGCACTCTTTGGTATTGCTGGAGCGATAGCAGGCCTATGTGTGCAGCAATTCATATTCAATAAATAAAAAAACAAAAAAAGCTCGCGAATTGCTTTTAGAGCAATTTCGCGAGCTTTTTTCTTCGATGCGGTCGAGAGGACTCGAACCTCCACGGGGGTTAGCCCACACGGACCTGAACCGTGCGCGTCTGCCAATTCCGCCACGACCGCATAATATGTATCTTCTCATCATGGATGAAAAGCATCCCGGTCAAGCAATTGCTTGTTTTACCGTAATTAAGAGTATACATGCTCTCAAATAAGTTTGCAATACCTTTTTTCCAAGCTGCAATGAAAAGGACATATGTCCTTTTTTAACCCCATCAAACTCCCTATCGTAGACATTAAGCAGATCATGTGTCCTGCTGGACACGCTATACCTTGCATAGAAAAGGGGAGTTTTTCATGACGATCAAGAACACAACACATGAACGTATTGAAGAAGGAAAACGCAGCATTCACTGGACGGAAATGCATATGCCCCTACTCGGCGAATTGAAAACCCAGTTTGCCAAAGAGCGGCCTTTTGCTGGCTTAACCATCGGTATATGTATTCATGTGGAGCCCAAAACAGCTGTGCTATGCCGCACACTCCAGGCAGGTGGAGCCAACGTTGTATTGACTGGCAGCCCGGGCACAACCAAAGACGCCGTCGCAGCAGCTCTGCAAGAAGAAGGCATCACGGTATATGGTCAACGTGCGGACAGACGCAATGAGCACCTGCAAAATATCCACAGCGTACTTCGTCACCACCCCCATCTCCTTATGGATAATGGAGCTGATCTGGCGCGCACGCTCATTCAACAGTATGATCCTAACTCTCTTATTGGTGGTACGGAGGAGACGACGACTGGTGCCAATCTGCTGCGTGAAGAGACGGGTGAGAACATTCCTTTCCCGATCATTGTTATTAATGACAGCCCACTCAAACGAATTATGGAAAATGAACACGGTGTTGGACAGACCATTATTGAAGGTTTTATGCGTACTACAAACCTGATTCTGCCCACACGTCGTTTCGTCATCGTAGGTTATGGAACCTGTGGACGAGGCATTGCCAGGTATTTGCGGAATTTGGGCAGTCAGGTCGTCGTTGTTGAAACCGATCCGATTGCTGGCTTGGAAGCGGCACTGGATGGATTCAGAGTGGCGCGACTGGAGGATACTTTTGCATTTGCCCAAGTGTATATCACTGTCACTGGACGTCCTAACGCCATTCTGAAGGAACATTTTAATCAAATGAATGATGGAACGATCCTCGCCAATGCCGGACATTTTTCTTGGGAGATGGATCTGGAAAGTCTCCGTCAGGATGCGAAGCATACGGAACAACTGACCGCGGATATCGAACAATTTACATTAGCCAATGGACGTCGACTCATGCTGCTTACTCAAGGCGAGATGCTGAACCTGGCTGGTGGCAGCGGTAACCCTGCCGAAACGATGGATCTAGGCTTGTCCCTACAAGCCGCCTCCCTCCTATATCTTGTACAGCAACGCCAGCATCTCACCCTCGGACCACAGCCGGTTCCTCATAGCGTTAACAACACCATTGCAGGACAGATGTTGAAGCATTTAAGCTACAAAATCTAATCAGTGTGATTGGTGATCTGCATTTAAAGGAGAGATTCACATGAAAAAAGCGAAACTTTGTTTTATCGGTGCAGGATTCCATGCATCCACGAATATATATCCATCTGTTGTTGAAGCAGGAGCAGACATTCAGGCCATCGCCACCCGCAGTATTGAACGGTCAAGGGATGCTCTCCTCCGTTTCGGGAGCAGCGGGAAAGCGTATGATAATACTCAGCTGATGTTGCAGAATGAAGACTGTGACGGCGTCGTTGTTGTGGCGCAACCAGAGGATCAGACAGCACTTGCCCTTGAATGCATCCGGGCTGGCAAAAATGTATACGTGGATAAACCCCTCGGATGGAATGCTGCCGAAGCTGCTGCTGTGGCTGAAGCTGCCCAAAAGGCAGGTGTGGTTGTCATGGTTGGATTTATGAAACGATATGCTCCGATCTACATGAAACTCAAGGAACTGATTGATGGTGGATCATTGGGCAGAGCACGTTCTTTCCAAATGAAATTCGCTGTAGACAGCACACCATTCTGCAAGGATGAGGAACAATTCATAAAGCTCGCTGCCATTCATATGGTCGATCTGATGCGTTTTCTGTTCGGGGAAGCCATACAGGTAACAGGCACAACGGTTAAGGACGGAGAAGATATTAACCAGAGCATTTCCCTGAAATTTGATCATGGTGTGGTAGGCAGTGCCTACTTTGTTGGCATGAGTGCATGGTCACGCGAAAGCGAAAATGTACTTGTCACCTTTGACAACGGATTTGCGTTAGCAGATGAAATCAACACGCTTACGGTTCATCAATCTCGTACAGGGGAAAACCTTCCCTGGAAATCCCTTGAGGAGCAGGATACTGTTTTCACCCCGTCGGGCTCTCCCATGTCAGGGGCTTATCGCGATCTCTACTTACGAGGATTTGTTGGTGAGATGGCTCATTTTATGGAATGCTGCCAGAACAAATCTGATCCACATTCCAGTGGTAAGGATAATATTGAAACCATGGCGTTATGTGATACCATTCTGGCGTCGCTGATCTGACGTTCATACGATATATAAGACCAATCATTTTATACAACTAGAGAAGAGGAAAGAAGCACATGTTAGACGCCGGATTACTTATCATTCGACTTGTTATTGGTTTCATTATGATGGGTCATGCATGCAAGAAACTGTTTGGCTGGTTTGGTGGAGAAGGCATATCAGGAACAGCCGAATTTTTCGGGGCGATTGGTCTGAGGCCCGCAAGAGTTATGGCTGTCTGTGGAGGCCTTATTGAGTTGATCGGCGGGTTCCTGTTTGGGGCAGGTCTGTGGACTGATTTTGCTGTCATTTTGCTCATCATCCCTATGGTTGTTGCCATAGCAAAAGTCCATGCAGGTAAAGGACTTTGGAATCTGAACGGAGGATTCGAGTACAATCTGGTTATGCTCGGATCACTGATCGGTGTTGCACTTGCGGGTGCTGGAGCTTACTCCCTGGACACTTTAATCTAATCAAGCCTTTCATTCCTGAGAACCTCGGTGTTTCGTGATACGAAACCGGGGTTCTTTGTTGTTTTATCTTCATGTAGATGTATGGGATGGGGTTTATAATCCAAGGGAGAAGTGATATGCTCATAGATGAGTAATATGTACATTTATGTGCTGTAGTACTAAAATTGATACTATAAATAACCACCACGAACTGGAGGTGCAATTATAATGAGAAAAAACCCGGCCGATGGGTGCCCCTCGCCATATGGCTGTTCCGTCGAAGTCACGCTGAGCGTCATTGGAGGCAAATGGAAAGGTGCGATTCTATATCACCTATTCTCCGGCTCGTTAAGATTCAACGAGATCAGAAAGTTATTCCCTGATATTACTCAGCGGATGTTAACTCTCCAATTAAGAGAGCTGGAAAGCAGCGGAATTGTTCACAGGGAAATCTATCCTCAAGTTCCACCCAAAGTGGAATATTCGCTTACACCGTTTGGAGAAACGCTCCAGCCGATTATTTACAGCATGCGAGACTGGGGAGAACAGTATACAAATGAAGTCCAGGCCAGATCACAAGAGGTCTAAACAAAAGAAGCTATCCCTCTCTTAGATGGGATTAGCTTCTTTTTATTTCAAGATAGAAGGTACGCAAACCTTATTTTATGACCGTTTGAATGGTAATGGTACGATTACGTCCCTCTTCCTTGGCTTGATATAACGCATTATCCGCCAAATGGAACAACTCTGTCGCCGTTGTGGAATGCAGCGGATATTCGGCAATGCCTGCCGAAATCGTCACAGAACGATCAATGGGCAATATACTCTGTTCCACCGATACACGGATATGCTCGGCAATCTGATACGCTGTTTTGGAATTCGTATGTCGCAATAACACAACAAACTCCTCTCCCCCAAACCGGGAACATACATCCTGTGTCCGAACCGACAGTTTAATGATATTCGCGATATGCTTCAGAACCTGATCCCCCGCATGATGCCCATACGTATCATTTATGGATTTGAAGCGATCTATATCCAGTACTACTATGGAGAACGGAACTTCTTCATCAATCCACTGCTGAATAACTTCTTCAAATGTCCTGCGATTGGTCATTCCGGTCAATACATCCGTTCTGGCATCATAAGTTAGCTGGTCCTTTTGCTTTCGAAAGTTCGCCAGTGCACTTAGGACAGTGCGTGTTAATAAGTCCGCTTCCCTGTTCCAATGCGGCTTCATTACAGGCAGATCTACTTTACCCTGATCCACCTGGTTAACCAAATCCGCAAGGTAAACAAACGGACTAGCCAGCTTGCGAGCTACACGAATAACGATAAGCGTCAGAATGATAAACGGAATTGAAGTGTACAACAACAACATACGAATATGTTGATTCAGCTGATCGTATACCATTTGGGTTGGAGATACAACGACAACTCCCCAATCTGTTGTCGGGACCTTATAATAACCTGCGAGTGAATCCACACCCGCCAGATTCTTGTATTGTTCTTTGCCTGTTTGGTCGTTAAGCAATTTCTGCACAACTTGATTTTTGCTTAGATTTTCACCGATTCTTTCCGTATCCGGGTGAAACAACAACGTCCCTTTGGCATCAACAATATAAAAATAAGAGCCATTACTGGTCCTCAGCTGACTGCCAAATGACAGGTTCAAAATGTTGTTTTCCTGCAGATAGATACTCCCACTAATTAAACCTTTGAATTCACCTGATGGACTGAAGATCGGTTCACTTACAAAAACGACTATGCGTTCCGAATAAGGCGCACGATACGCTTCGGATATAAAGGAAGCCCTCGATTTAAACGCATTCTTCGCTGCATTAGAAGTTATAGGCTGTCCCAGGCTTTTTTCCAAATAAGGAGATGAACCTCGAATAATTCCCGATGCATCTATAAGAGAAACCGAATTGAAGTAGTTACTGCTGTTTCGAATCAAATCTAGTGTGGAATCCAGTTTTTTGGCGTCTGCATAGTCTATGTCCGGAAAATAGTTGGCTGAATACTTCAAACTGCCCTGCATGGATTGAAACAACGAGTCCAGAGTTTGGCTCATTTGCACGGCACTTGAATAATTAAGTGAGAGTGTATTATCAATCAGCGATTGCTTCTGGGATGTATAAGACGAAATAAACATAATGGTCAATGTCATCAAAACGGCAATGGTGACCAATCCACTCAACAGAGCGGTAAGGCTGATTTTTTTGATCTCCCTTACTTTTCTTCTTAATCTGGATGTTTTATTCTTTGCGATCATTATTGCGTCCCCCGGTTTTTCATAAAAAGGCATATTCCTTCTATCTTATACGAAAGTTGTTAAGAAGAAATAAATAGTTTGTGAAGTTCGAATAATTACATAGGAACATTGACGAATTAATGACAATTGATTACATGATATGACACTTTCTTCGAAATCTACTGGATCTGTATTCGAGATTAAAATTCATTTGAATCCACAATAACATATCCCTCGCCAGGCTGCTGTTCTACAAACCCAGCCATATGACGTGATTGAAACGAAATGGGTCCGTCACAACCCACCAAAATACGATTTTGGATTTCATCAGTTGTTTCAGCTGGTAATGCAAACGAGCGCGTATAAGCGAAGTGTTCCTGTAACGTGGTATGAATCGCATTCACCAGTCTGTCATTGCCTGCACGACCAAATACATTCAGCAATACGATACCACCAGAATGCATTTTGTCTTTTAGCATCGTGAAAAATGAGCTAGAAGTAAACTGTGCAGGTGTTCCCGCAGCCGTAAAAGCATCTACAATAATATAATGATATGAGCCTGAGGTTTCCTGCTCCAACAGTTCACGACCGTCACCAACCAGCACTTGATCTCCACGATATCCAAAGAAAGTTCTGCTGAGCTCAACGACTTCAGCATCAAGTTCGGCGACTTTTACTTGACGGTTAGACAAATAGCTTGTTAAGGTTCCAATGCCGTGGCCAATTACAAAAACTGATTGATATTCGGGATTATTTCGTTCCATCAGGTGAACCATCGCTCTTGGATACTCAAGCACCATTCGGGATGGCTCGTCCAGATCCATCGCCCCCTGTACTGCAGCATTGGAGAATTCCAGCACACGAAATCGGCCCTTTTCCCCATAAAGCTTGGATGTATCATATATCGTCAACTCATGCTGTTCACTCTTATTTCGGTATAAAACTCGCACTGACCGTTCTCCCTTCGTACTTTTACGCAAATGATTATACATGTGTTTCTAAAAAAAAACCGACTCCGCTTGAACGGAAACGGTTTTTCCATGACCAATTAGGATTGAATCGCCTCATGCAGAGCCTGGACATACTCCACGCCCAGATTGGAAAGCGAAGCATTCTTATGGCTGATCCAGCCAACATTAATGGTCTCTTCACACTCCAGCGGGACAGGGATGATCTCATTCCCATTCAGGTCGGCACTAAGCACACCTGTCGAGATAGTGTATCCGTTCAAACCGATCAGCAGATTAAACAGCGTAGCTCGATCGTTAACCTGTATGCTTTTGGGATGAGAAAGCGTGCTTAGGATCTCCTCTGAAAAATGGAAGGAGTTATATTCCCCCTGGTCAAAGGACAGGTACGGATAATCCTGAAGTTGTTCAATCGCAACCGATTCCTGCTTCGCCAGCGGATTTTGCACACTGATAAAAATATGCGGCTTGGCAATAAACAGACTGTTAAACACCAGCCCCGCATCCTTAAGCAGCTTGTTAATAACCTTGGAATTGAACTCATTCAGATATAGTATGCCAATTTCGCTGCGTAGGCTTTTTACATCCTGGATAATCTCATACGTTTTCGTTTCCCGCAGAGCCAGTTCATATTCATCCTGTCCATACTGCTGCACCAGCTTGACGAAGGCATTTACTGCAAACGCGTAGTGCTGTGTGGAGACGGAAAAATGTTGCGGAGACGGCTTCGCGTTCAAATAACGATTCTCCAGCAATTCCGCCTGCTCCACCACCTGGCGCGCATAACTTAGAAATTCCACGCCTTCTTTGGACAAGGTTATCCCTTTATTCGTGCGTTCAAAAATGGTAATCCGTAGCTCCTGCTCCAGATCCCGAATGGCATTCGACAGGCTGGGCTGGGAAATAAACAGCCGTTTGGCGGCTTCATTCATCGAGCCACGCGTGGCGACTTCAATCACATATTTTAGCTGTTGCAGCGTCAATGCATTATTCCCCTCTCTCTGGTGCGTTACTTGAACATACTATACCATATTGTAACCTAGACGATCTCTCTTTCAGAGGACAAAAAGACGCCCCCAACCAGTACATATGGTTGGGGACATCATTGGAGTCTTATATCGAGGTTTAAGCCATGCTTGCTGTGGGTCTCACCACGATTTCATTCACATCTACCTCAGCCGGCTGGTTGATCGCGTACAGAATGCTCTGAGCAATAGCCGCGGCCGGAATGGATATGCGCCGATAATCTTTCATAAGCTCGCGCGCTTCATCATCAGAGATCGATTCGGCAAGTTCGGATTCAGTTACACCTGGCGATACGAGGGTCACACGGATATCTGCGCCTACCTCCTGGCGCAAACCCTCCGAGATCGCACGAACCGCGTACTTGGTTGCACAATATACCGCGGCTGTTGGTGTCACAGCGTAGGCTCCGATGGAGGCGATATTAATAAACTGGCCGTAGCCCTGTTCTTTCATAACGGGCAGCCCAACAGCAATGCCGTGTAGAACACCACGAATGTTAACATCAATCATACGATTCCACTCGTCTACTTTTAGTGCTTCAAGAGGTGATAGTGGCATGACTCCGGCATTATTAACGATCACATCCAAACGTCCATAACGACTGAGCGCAAGCTCTACGATCGTTTGCATTTCTTCCAGCTGTGTAACATCAAGGGTATGATATTCTACTGAACCACCTTCAGAGAGAATGGAGGAAGCCAGCGTCTCCAGACGATCCACTCGTCTTGCACCCATGACAACATGTGCACCCTGCTCTGCTAACAGACGCGCCGTTGCTTCCCCAATTCCGCTGCTTGCACCTGTGATCACAACAACTTTCCCTTTTACATTAGACATTTTGATTTCTCTCCCTATTAGATATTTTATTGTGCATTTTCTCTGTACAACACCATGCCCGCATGATAAAGCACGTCGCCCTTAAAGTCTCCATCCGCAGTAAAGCCAGTATCATCGACATATTCAATATGGTCTCCATCGACTGCATACCGACCTTGATATGCACTTTGCCTATTTCCCCGCGCTTCATCATAGCGACCGTCAGGGAGAAGTTCATGTCTGATGTACCCGTCCTTCGTCACCCACATTCCAACATACGGGTGCTTCACTTCTTGTATATTTCCTGTAGTGTTGCCTGCCATATTTCCACGACACTCCTTTCTGTTGCCAACAGATTTAATTGCTTACCTTCATTATGTAAGGAATCAGTCTCTATCCGATAGAAGAATCCCACAGTATTCTTGCCTATTCGTCCAGTACATTCTAAAATAGTTAAACGAGTACGAGGAAAGGAGGGCCAGCAATCCATGCTTTCAAAAATGGAACAGGATACCGCTATTATTCAGCAGCAGCAGGAATTGGCCCGTCTGATTAGCCGTTTCAACCACGAAGACGGGGTTAATCTAACAGCAATACCTTCGCTTGCTTTGATCCGTGCTTCCCAGGTTTCAGAGCCCATTCATGCCGTGCACGAACCCGCCCTGTGTATTGTGGCCCAAGGGTCCAAAGTGGTTATTCTCGGACAGGAGAGCTACACCTATGACTCTTCACAGTATTTGGTTGCTTCCATAAATTTGCCTATTTCAGGGCAAGTTGTACAGGCTACGACAGAACATCCCTATCTCTGCCTGAGACTTGATTTTGATTCAGGGCAGATTTTTGATCTTATTCAGGAAGCTCCTTCTACACAAACCAAACCCGACAATTCAACACGTCGTGGGTTGTTTGTAAGCTCAACCAAACCTCCGCTTCTGGAAGCTGTAATCCGATTGGTCAGGTTACTGGATACACCTGAAGACATTCCTATACTTGCACCGCTTATGATCCGCGAAATTCTATATCGCCTGATTCAGGATGAACATGGACATTCCATCAGGCAATTTGCAGTCCAGAACAGTCACGCACAGCATATTGCTCAAGTCATTGATTTGATTCAATCAGACTACGCCCATCCGCTACGAATCGAGCAATTGGCTTCCATGATCAACATGAGTACATCCTCATTGCATTATCATTTCAAAGCCATTACCGCCATGAGCCCACTGCAATATCAAAAACAGATTCGATTGCAGGAGGCACGGCGAATGCTGCTTGCAGGTTCAACCGATGCAGCCGATGCTGCATTCCAGGTTGGGTACGAGAGTCCTTCCCAATTCAGTCGGGAGTACGCTCGCATGTATGGTCTTCCTCCCAAAAGTGATATCAAACGCCTTCGCCATACACTCCATATCGAATGCTAAATATAAGCAAAAAAACCACGTCATAATGACGTGGTTTTTGGGTTTTGTTGGCTAGCAGCCTTCAGGAGAAGATGTTCTTCTTTTCAAATACAGACATCTGATTCTCCCCGATAATGGGGCACTCATCCGGAAACATGCTTCGCTTCTCCATCTTCTCATCTATAAAATCGACGATCTGTTGCAAGGATGCAATCTGTGATTCAATTTTCTTCCGATGGTTCAGCAGCATTTCACGCTCATCCGGGAAATCTTCCAGGTCCGAATCCATCGACATCTGTAAATAAGGCTTCATCTCCTCCAGAGACATGCCTGTTTTTTTCAAACAAGTAATAAGCTTCATCGTCTGGATATCCTCCGAACGGTATACCCGATGACGATTGGCCTTGCGTTCAGCCCGGGGAAGAAGTCCAATCTTCTCATAATAACGAATGGTATCTTCCGATAATCCGGCCTGTTCTGACGTCTCTTTAATGGAGAACACTTCAGTATCACTCATCATCGTCGACCTCCTCCGCTTTCATTGAACTCTATCTTACAACTTGGAGTCAGCTCCAAGTCAAGGTTGTTTTGAGTTCATCGATACTACATCCTAAAAATTTAAAATATAAACCAACAGTACGCTTGACTTGGAGTCGACTCCAAATTATAGAATGAGCGCATTAGACAGATTGGCTCTGTCATCCCATTCACTCAGGAGGTATTTATATGAATTCAAACCATACACGTCATACAGCCTTAATTACAGGATCAACTTCGGGAATCGGTCTTGAACTGACCCGCAGTTTGTTAGCCGAAGGCTGGCAGGTTATCGGCCTCAATCGTTCCGCTTTTCCGAAGGAAGACAGTGATATTCAGGACGGATTGCGCTCTGGCCAGCTCCGTTGGGTTCAAGCTAACCTTACGCAGTACGATAGTCTGAGAAAAGCATTCAACCAGATTAAATCCGAAACGGATTCCATAGATGTATTGTTTAATAATGCCGGAGGTAGCGGTAATGATCTCCGTTTGTCCGATCAGGGGCATGAAATGCACTTTGAATTACAGACCGTGGTGCCGTACATCATTTACATGGAACTACAGGATCTCCTTCACAAAAGCACCTTGAAAACCGTTATTAATACATCCACCAGTGCGTTTAATATGGTCAAACAGTTTAACCTGGACATCCTGGAACATCCAGCCGAGTTCAAAAAGTTGTTCGGTCCTTATGCGACTTCGAAGCTCGCACTGTCTTTATGGACACGCGAAGCTGCCGCTTACCCTGCGGCTAAGGGAATCCGGTTACTCAGCGTGGACCCTGGAGGCAACAATACACTCAGAGGTAACAAAACATCCGGACTACCCTTTTATATCAAACCAATCATGAAGCTGTTCTTCCCACATCCAAGTCACGGAGCTTCTCTGCTGTATAAGGCTGCCATTGCGCAAACCAGTCTTACATCCGGTACGTTTCTGATGAAAAACAAACCCACTAATCTCCGGTTTACGGAGCAAGGCCCAGCCATTTTGAACAGAGTGCATGAAATTTATGAGCATGAATTTTTGCAGCTTGACTCCAAGACTGATCCAGTAAGCAAAAAAAGTGTCTGAGCTTTCTTCTGTACTTTGGATATAATTCCCCGTCCCTCATAATTGACAGGCTCTGGTTCATAACTTCTCTATACCGACATCTGTCATGGGATGAAGTAATGAACTGGAGGAATCTGCATATGAAAAATGAAAACAACAACAATGGCAAGCCATTAATTATACCGCAGCCAATACGAAAAGACGGTGCCGGAGGACCCGATCTGGGACCTCGGGATGTGATGAGAGATTTACAAAATCCGGATATGCTGGTGCCTCCGGAAACCGACAACGGCTTATTACCCAACCTGAGAATGTCTTTTTCCGATACACATATGCAGTTGAACCATGGCGGTTGGTCCCGCGAAATTACAGTACGGGACCTGCCCATCGCTACGACACTGGCCGGTGTAAATATGAGTCTTACACCTGGAGGTGTAAGAGAGCTGCACTGGCATCAACAATCGGAATGGGCGTATATGATCTGGGGGACGGCACGAATTACGTCCGTGGATCAGCAAGGACGTAATTTTATTGCAGATGTGGGGCCGGGAGATCTGTGGTTTTTTCCAAAAGGTCTGCCGCATTCCATTCAGGGCTTAGCTGATGGGTGTGAGTTTTTGCTTGTTTTTGATGATGGGTCCTTTTCCGATCTGAATACATTATCCATCTCTGATTGGTTTGCACATACGCCACCAGAGGTGTTATCCGTCAATTTTGGCGTACCCGAATCTGCATTCCAATCCATGCCAAAAGAACAGGTTTACATTTTTCAGGATCAGGTCCCTGGTTCCCTCGCTAGCCAGGAAGTTCACTCCCCCTATGGCACAGTTCCACTCTCCTTCAAACATCGGCTGTTAGCCCAAAAACCGATCATTACACCAGGAGGTAGTGTGCGCATTGTAGACTCCACCAACTTTCCGATCTCCACAACCGTTGCCGCAGCACTCGTGGAAATAAAGCCTGGAGGTATGCGCGAGCTTCATTGGCATCCTAATGCGGATGAATGGCAATACTATTTGACTGGGCAAGGAAGGATGACGGTTTTTGGAGGGAATGGCATTGCACGCACATTTGACTATCGGGCTGGAGATGTTGGATACGTACCTGTAGCTATGGGGCATTATATTCAGAATACGGGCACCGACACGTTATGGTTTTTGGAGATGTTTAGAAGTGATCGGTTTGAGGATATCTCCCTAAATCAATGGATGGCATTAACCCCGGAAGAGCTTGTACGTGACAACCTGAACGCTTCCCCTGAACTACTTCATGCATTGCGTAAAGAAAAATGGCCCGTTGTTTAGTGGAGCTACACCTCTATCAAATAGAGGCAAATCGGTTAAAAGTTAAATAATCCCAATACGGAGGTGGAATATAAAGATGAAAGCCGTTACTTTTCAAGGAACCAAGGATATTCAAGTAAAAGAGGTTGAAGACCCGAGATTACAGCAAAAGGATGACATCATCGTCCGTATTACTTCTACAGCCATATGTGGATCAGATCTACATATATATCAGGGAGCACTGCCCGCCCAAAAGGATTATGTCATCGGTCATGAGCCTATGGGCATTGTTGAGGAAGTGGGGCCCGAGGTAACGCGAGTAAAAAAAGGAGATCGTGTGGTGGTACCATTTAACATCTCCTGCGGCGAATGTTTTTATTGCAATCACGACATGGAGAGCCAGTGCGATAACTCGAACCGCAATCCGGAGGTTCATACCGGAGGTTATTTTGGCTTCACGGAACGGTACGGAAATTATCCTGGCGGTCAGGCTGAATTTTTGCGTGTTCCTTATGGGAATTTCATGCCTTTTGTCATTCCCGAATCATGTGAACTGGAGGATGAAGCTCTGTTATTCCTGTCCGATGTGCTTCCTACTGCGTACTGGAGTGTTGAGAATGCTGGGGTGAAGCCAGGAGACACTGTAACCGTATTGGGCAGCGGGCCGATTGGTCTTATGGCACAAAAATTCGCTTGGATGAAAGGTGCCAAGCGAGTAATTGCAGTGGATCGTCTTCCATATCGACTGGAAAAAGCCAAACGAATGAATGATTCCGAAGTATTTAATTTCGAAGATTACGATGATATGGGTGAACATATTCGCGAAATAACCCGAGGCGGAGCGGATGTTGTCATCGACTGTGTAGGCATGGATGGCAAGAAATCCACTTTGGAGGAAATCGGACAGAAGCTGAAAATTCATGGCGGTTCATTGAGTGCGATTGAAATCGGCATCAAGGCTGTACGCAAATTCGGGACGATGCAACTGACGGGGGTTTACGGCTCGTCCTATAACATGTTCCCCCTAGGCAATCTGTTTGAACGAAACATTAACCTTAGAATGGGACAAGCTCCTGTCATTCACTATATGCCGGAGCTTTTCCGCAAAATCACGGCTGGCGAATTCGACCCTACCGAGATCATCTCCCACCGCATTGCGCTGGAAAATGCGAAGGAAGCTTACCGGATTTTCTACGAACACGAAGACAAATGTACCAAAGTTATACTGAAGCCTTGATTTGATTGTATAACGATTAAAAAAGCAGAAGTCCCATACACGGGACCTCTGCCTTTTTTGATTTTGCTTTTGCTCACTTTAACTATTGCTCCTACAAAGGATCAATATGATAATGCGAATAAACCTTATTTCGCTTTTACCGCCTGAATGTAAACACTCTCTCCTTTGAAGCTAACGAGTCTGCCAGACTGCGTCACTTCAAAATTGAAATACTTCTTAATTACAGATGGCGCGCTCAGCATGCTTGCTTCAAGCTCTTTACTCTGCGTCTCCGGAAGTCCAGCCCTGATGCACCAGTCTTCAAATGTAAAGTGTTTCTCAAAGGAAACCATCGTTTCCATTCGAAATCCGGCAAGCTCCAACATCCGAATCCATTCCGTCTTACGCCATGCCCGAACATGACTTCCATCACGCCACTTCTCGATTTCATTGTAAAATTGGTCGCTCTCATCACGTTCAGGTGCCACATTATCAATTAATAACAGTCTGCCACCAGGTTTCATTACCCGAAGCGCCTCTGATACAAAGGATTGCACGTCTGGAAAATGGTGTGCAGCAATGCGACAGGTCACAAGGTCAAAGAAATCATCCTCGAAAGGGATATGTTCAGCATCTCCTGCAACAAAATCCACATTCTGGTGCCCGTTTCCCCGGATAAAGCGTTCAGCCACTTGTAACATCTCATCTGTTAGATCCAATGCGATAACCTGCTCCACAAGCGGAGCTAACGCATTGGCAACATGTCCTCCTCCAGTGGCAATATCCAGCACCTTCATATCCAAGCTCGCTTGAGATGAAGCCACAAGCAATGCCAGATCATCCCCCTTAGCATGACCGGCACTAGTCACATATTTCTCTGCATTTTTAGCAAATTGTTTCCGCACCTGTCCTTTAATCTGATCATTAGACATACTCTCTCCTCCTTTGAGTTTCATTAGATGAAACTATGTTTCATTATTTTGATAATATATATCTTATCACAGAATGACCTGGAGCGAAATAAAAAAGCATCTCCCCAGTGAATTTCACTGAGAAGATGCCATCTTATTTTAAACAAACTATGAGATAGAGATTGTTTTTAACTTTTAAGGAAACTTTACTCTTTGACTTATTTCACAACGGTCGGCGATTTTTTCCATAGTCCGAGAATCAGACCGGAGATTACTGCACCGATTGCTACAGCGAGCAGGAAGAGTAATGCGTGATTCGCCAGTGCCGCAACGAAAATTCCTCCATGCGGAGCAGGTACGTTAATGCTCCACAGTTGAGTCAGTCCACCTGCAACAGCAGAACCGAGAATACAGGATGTCAGGACACGCAGCGGGTCAGCCGCAGCAAATGGAATGGCACCTTCTGTGATGAAGGAAAATCCGAGCACATAATTCGTCAAACCTGATTTACGTTCTTGTTCCGTAAATTTCGATTTGAAGAACGTTGTAGCGAGTGCAATCGCCAGTGGCGGTACCATACCGCCTGCCATAACAGCTGCCATCCAAGCACCATCCGTATTGCCGCTCGATGTGAATACACCGATAGCAAACGTATAAGCCGCTTTGTTAAACGGTCCACCCATATCGATGGACATCATGCCACCAAGCAGCAAGCCAAGCAATACAGCATTTCCAGTACCCAGATTGCCAAGCGCATCTACAAGCCATGTGTTAAGGGAACCGAAGATTGGATCAAAGACATAGAAACTGATTGCACCAACGATAAGCAATCCGAACACAGGATACAGCAGGATCGGTTTCAAACCATCAATTGCTTTAGGCAGTCCTTTAAACAGCTTGCGCAGACCAATTACAACGTAACCTGCCAGGAAACCGGCAGCCAGACCACCAAGGAAACCGGCGTTTGAATTCACGGCCATCAATCCACCGACCATACCAGGCATCAGGGCCGGACGATCACCAATACTCATCGCAATAAATCCGGCTAGAACAGGAATCAGGAAGTGGAATGCACCAGTCCCGCCACCAATGGTTTGCAGCAGTTGCACAATAGGATTTTCCGGACTTGCAATTTGTTCAAACAAGAAGGATATAGCGAGCAAAATCCCGCCACCCACGACAAATGGAAGCATATGCGAGATCCCGTTCATCAAATCTTTATAAATCTTGCTGCCCATGCTCACTTTGCCTTGGTTTTCTCCTTCACTCTTGCCACCGTTACCGCCCTGGCTTCGGTAGATCGGAGCGTCCCCATTAACTGCCTTACGAATAAGTTCTTCGGATTTGCGAATGCCATCACTTACAGGTCTTTGCAATACCGGTTTGCCATCAAAGCGCGCCATTTCCACATTTTTATCCGCCGCAACGATAACCCCTTTGGCACGCGCGATTTCATCAGCTGTCAGTACGTTCTGTGCTCCTTCGGAACCGTTGGTTTCCACGCGGATATTAACGCCCATTTCCTGTGCTTTCTTTTTGAGAGCGTCTTCAGCCATGAACGTGTGAGCAATACCTGTTGGGCATGCTGTTACTGCAACGACAAAATCTTCAGATGCCGCATCACCAACAATAAGGCCTGATGTATTTTGCTTCTGTCCATTCGCATTGTCCGAGCCAGATACAGCGTTTGTTCCATTTGCAGCTTTTGCTGCTTTTTCCGCTTCAGCTTTTTCTTTGGCAGCTTTTTTCTCCGCTTCCTCCGCCTGTTTGGCATCGAATAATGCAGTCACTTCTTCAGGAGTGTCCGTGCTCATCAGCTGCGAGATGAAATCGCTATCAATCAACAGCCTGGAAAGAGCCGCAAGTGTACGAAGATGTGTATTGGCCGCCCCTTCTGGAGCTGCAATCATGAAGAAAATATGGGCCGGTTCATCATCAAGTGCTTCAAAATCAAGACCTTTTCGACTCTTGGCGAATACAACTGTTGGTTCATTAACTGCTGTTGTCTTGGCATGAGGCATGGCAATACCGCCACCGATCCCTGTGCTGGATTCCGCTTCACGTTTATAAATCATTTCCTTAAACAGAATTGGATCATTAATACGTCCGCTACGGTTTAAGCTTGCAATGAGTTCATCGATAGCCTCTTCTTTCGTTGTGGCTTGCAGGTCCATGATCATCGTTTCCTGGATCATCAGGTCTGTTATTCTCATTTTGGTACACTCCCTTAAATTCAGTCGGCCTCTGTGATGCAGACCGACTTATAATTGTACTTCTTGCGCTGTTATATGCTATCCATTGAATCCCCTCTTCTAAAAGGGGCATGCATTCCATTCATTTTGTACGGACTATATTTGGGTTATCGTGACTTGAGTACGCAGCTGTTCAATGAGTTCCCGAGTTGCCAGATCATCCGAGAAAGCCGTCGCACTCCCCGAAGCAACCCCTGTTCGGAACGCTTCAAGCAGGTCTTCGTTTAGTCCAAATGTCCCTACGAATCCACCGATCATGGAATCTCCAGCACCAACCGAGTTCTTCACGACTCCTTTTGGCACACTCGCATGGTAGACATCTGTTTTGGTAATCAACAGCGCTCCTTCTCCTGCCATGGAGATCAACACATGTTTGGCACCTGCTTCCAAAAGCTTGCGACCATACGTCACCAGTTCCTCTTGAGAGTCAATCGTCACCCCGAAAAGTTCAGCCAGTTCGTGATGGTTCGGCTTCACCAGCAGCGGTTCATGTACTAAAGCATCCAATAAAGCGGGGCCTGTCGTATCGATTACAAAATCGGCACTTGTTTGTTTGCACACGTTGATCAGACGATCGTAGAAATCGGCTCCCAGCGAAGGTGGTACACTTCCCGAAAGAATGACGATATCTCCTTTTTGCAGTGCGGATAGCTTGTTAAGCAACTCTTCTACTTCCTCTGGTCGAATGGCTGGTCCCAATCCGTTAATCTCTGTCTCGTCTCCATGCTTCAGCTTGATGTTAATCCGGGTATCATCTGCGATGGTAACGAAATCCGTCAGGATCTTATCTTCCTGCAATTTGTCATTAATGAAACGGCCTGTGAACCCTCCCAGAAATCCGAGTGCAGTGTTTTCGGCTCCCAGTTGATTAAGCACTCGCGATACGTTAATACCTTTGCCTCCAGGAAGTTTCAGGTCCCGATTCATGCGATTCAAATCACCAAGCTTCAGATCATGCACTTCCACGATGTAATCAATGGAAGGGTTAAGTGTTACGGTATATATCATGGCTATCCCTCAATTATTTTAGTTTTCTCGGCGATTACAGAGCGCCAGTGTTCCGGCATACGTTCTGTGATCAAGTCTGCCTCCTCAAGGTCAAACAGTTTGGCAAAAGTAATTTCTCCAATTTTGCTGGAATCAGCCAGCACGTAAGATTTACCGGACAATTGATGTGCACGCCTTTTAATCAAGGCTTCCTCCGGATCAGGAGTTGTATACCCCATTTCGGCGTCCACTCCGTTGGTTCCAATAAAACATTTATCAAAACGGAAGTTGTCCATGTTCTGTAATGCGATACTGCCAATCACGGCTTTGGTGTGAATTTTCATCATTCCGCCAAGCAGATAGCTGCGTATTCGTTTACTTACCAGCGCTTCTACATGAGAAAGCCCGTTCGTCACTACCGTAACGTCCTTGGCTTCAATATAGGGAATCATGGCTAATGTTGTCGTCCCTGCATCCAGATAGATACATTCACCATTGTTGATCTCCTGCGCAGCTAAACGAGCAATCGCCGTTTTCTGTTGAATGTTTTTGAACGTTTTTTCTTCCATACCTGGTTCTGGCGTCTTTTCATTCACTAGAGCAGCACCACCATGTATGCGTTTCAGCATCTGACGGCTCTCCAGATCAATCAAATCGCGCCGTATCGTTGATTCAGAAGCACCAAGCAAATCGACAAGCTCTTGCAGTTTCACAATTCCTCTTTCGTGTAAGCGCTCTATAATTGCAGCATATCGTTCTTCAGTTAGCATTTTCATTCCTCCAACTGCTTTTATAGTAACATAAAATCCGTAAAAAACAATTACTTTCATTCAAATTAATTTAAAAACATCCAAAAACCATCAACATTCGACATTTAATAGACATCAAACATCGCATTCAACCCTAAATATCGTTCAAAATCGTTCAAATCTTATTTCTTTTTCAGAATGTCCATATCCTCTTTCTTCTTCCATGCATTTGATAATATCGAACGAATGATTTCGTCTCTATTTCCACATGGGAGGTGGCCGTATGACGAATAGTAGAAATAAACACCGAAGACCTTGTATTCCTCATACAGGTAAAATAAATTCTTCACTACGCTTCGGGTGGATTTCCTCCAACTGGAGCGGTTATGCCCGAGCGAGTGACAAAGCTAAATTCAGACGTATCTCGGCTGAATGGAACGTGCCCTTTGTTCTACCATCATCCAAGTCCTCATACTCCTCAGCCTGGATCGGTATTGATGGATACGAGAATTCCAATCTCATTCAGACTGGAACAGGCCATGACTGGGTTAACGGCCAAGCTAGTTATTATGCCTGGTGGGAAATTCTTCCGGACGTTGAAACGGTCATCCCTTTTCCTGTATCACCAGGAGATCGGATCAGAGCTGCCATTTATAAAATCAATCGTACCCGCTGGTGTATCACACTCCATAACCTGACTCAAAGTTGGACTTTCCGCACCGTTCAGCAATATACAGGCCAACAATCATCCGCGGAGTGGATTGTAGAAGCCCCATCAGTGGGAAGTTCCATCTCCAAGATGGCAAAAATTACGCCTGTCACCTTCAAATGTTGTCGCCTGAATGGTTGCTCCCCCGGCTTCGTTGCCAAAGAGAAAGGTATCATGATTCAGCAAAAACAGGTTGTTTCCATTCCAGGAGCACCGGGACCACGCGGAGACTCTTTCGTCGTGAAACGAAACGGCTAAGACTTCTTCGTTGACAGATTCGTTAATGAAAAAAAACTGCAATGAGCCGTATTCGGCGTACCATTGCAGAATGGATATTCGGTCATTGTGGAATTGACACGAGTCTCTTTTTTCAATTATAAGAATAGCTCAGCCCTGTCTGGTTTGGGTTTTACCCAATTTCCTTCTTCATTAATAAATGCTCCCTTGAAACGCCCCATCTCCAATTTCTCTATTAGCTTCATCTCATCCAGCACCAGAATTTCGGACAACTGCTGCAAACTATAAAAATCACTTGGATCATAATCCAGCAGAATTGGAACAGCCATGTCGTACAGTTCTCTAATTAGATTTTCCAATGAATGACGCCCGAGGTTGTCCATGGTTTGGAAATACTTCAGATCATGGGACACCAGATTGCGGAACGATTTATCTTTCAAGTTCATCCACAGCGTATTACACGCCTGAACACTCATATAGTTCTGCTCTACATCATAATATTGGATCTCATCAATCTTCATATACTTTTCCTGAAAAGCCACAATTTTGATCAAGGGTTCATTTCGTTTGCGTGACGCTTTCTTCAAATGAGTTCTGAACCCCTCATAATCCATGATTCTCACAATAATCTATCGCCTGCCTTAACGCTGTATAATTCGATATTTTACAGCATTATATAAGCACCCGTAAATGTAACTTTAGAAAAAGGAAAACCGTACAGCATCTTACTCCGCTGTACGGTCATTTTGAATACTCAGATTCCAACTTCACTCTTCACCCAACTCGCAGTAAATTCCTGTTCGTTATACTTCAAAAATTGCTCCAAGATCTGCTCACGGTCATCCAGGAAAAGCTGATCAGCTACAGCTGAAACCAACTTCGGCACAGCATTCTTTGTCCCCGATATTGCCGAGGCAGAGAGGCCGCAACTTGCAAGTGCAGAGTAGTTAAAGACAAACAACCCACGCAGTTTAACCTGTCCCTCCTCATCTCTGCTGGTCATTGCAAATCCGGGACTAAGGTAGGGATGTGCGTCAAGTAATGCATTCCTTTGTTCCATCGGAGCTTGAAAACGGTCTGCCCAGCGTGCAATGTGTGCCTCCACCATTCTGAGCTCGGGGCGCAGTGACGGATCACTCACCATACCCGTGCTGATGACCAGAAAATCAAAGGAGTGCTGGCCCTGTGGCGTAGTCACTACCGCTTTCCCATCCTTCATCTGTACATCCAGCCAAGGCGCATGAAGATGTAATTGGAAGCCTGGCCATGCAGCGGCCCGGTTGAAGGTATCATTGGTTGGTGGCTGATTGTATTTAAAAAAATGGGAAATGGTCGCATACTTATCCTCGTCCGACAATACGTGAAAACGTTCGATCATACCGGATTGTTCCATCTGACGTATCGGGTTAACGCTTGGCAATTGTTCCCGCCGCACAAATACGTGAGCCTCAGCCACGCCTGTGGCAAGTGCAAAGTTGGCATTATCAAAGGCAGACGCCCCGCCACCAAGTATGGCAATCCTTTTTCCTTTTAACCGCTCATAATCAATTAGCTCGGACGTGTGAGCGTACAGATGTCTAGGTACTTTCTCAGCGATCATCGGCGGTACATGCCACTCTCCACCACCCTGGATGCCCGTAGCCAAGACAACCTTTCGTGCCAGCAACATATTACTTGGAGCCCCTGCGCCCGTAATGTGTAGCCGGTGTAAGCCTCCATCTGCAGGTTCAATCAGTCTCAGTTTCACTTCATTCACGACAGGTAGTTTAAGCACATCCCTGTACCAACGCAGATAGTTCATCCATTCGCTGCGCGGAATTTTATCAACCTCATCCCATCCCGAAGGACCCGCTTGCGCTTCCCACCATGCTCGAAACGTCAGCGAAGGAATACCGAGATCAATGGAAGTCAGATGTTTTGGTGTACGTAACGTGACCATACGCGCGTAAGTTTCCCAAGGTCCCTCCAACCCTGCGGCATTTTCATCAATGACCAGAATGTTGGATATCCGCTCACGTAGGAATCCAAAAGCAACCCCCAAACCGCTCTGCCCACCACCTACAATAACGACATCATAGATATGGCCTTCGTCATGTTCGCGTGGGCGAATCCAATCCGCACCTCCATATGCGAGATAAGCCAGATCATCTTGTACTCGTTGGTTTAATGTTTCAAGGCTCATCATTCATCAACCCTTTCAATGTCCACTCGTATGCTGCTACGAACCGCCCGTTTAATGTTATGTTTGTGTAATAATTTATTTCGTTAATGGATATTCTGTAAGTTCAAAACAGCCTAATTCATTTACCATATGGATGAAGCCGATGATTTCGTCTCAATCCCTTACATCATTTTCATGAGGATTAGCGTTATTATATGAGTTGGGGTCACTTTTTTGAATATCACGACAGATTTCTTGTCATCAGACCTAAAAATATCTAACATGCTTGTTAACTATAACGAAACCAAATTTTAATGACTTCGTCCTGTATGTAAAAAAGACAGATCAGGTTGGATATTAATGGTCGATCCAACCTGGATCTGTTTTCGTTTTGTCTTATTTTCAAATAGGTGGGGTGCTGGAAATCAACACCTCATGTCAATTCGTGTACTGACCATACAATACCGTTCGTTGCTCCAATGCCCAAGTTCAGAGTAATCGTTAATCCATTCGCTGCGTAAAACAACCCGATCACATCGCCTGCGTTCAGCGTAACCTGCGCAGCTAGCGTTACGGCTCCACTCCCAAGCACTGCCCGCAACGTGAGTAGCGTTACACTAATATTCAGGATTGGCAATAGTCCATTGACCAATGTAGTCGTAGTGGGGGATGTTCTTTGCACCAGAAACGCCGGATTGACCCCAGCACCCAATGAGATGGCGATCGCGGCAGTTGTAGAAAAATTGATTGTTGCCACAATCGAGTAGGTCCCAGTATTGGGCGCCGTGTAATTGCCTGTAGTTGCATTAAAATTTGCATTACCATAGTAGGGACTTGCTGTGCTCCAGTTGGTTAACTGTGCACTGGTTGTTGTTGATAGATTAGCCAAAAATGCAGAAAATCCTTGTGCAGCTAGATTGGGCCCTGATGCACCCGTAGCCCCTGTGGCTCCTGTGGATCCAGTAACTCCAGTCGCCCCGGTAGCACCAGTTGCACTCGTTACACCCGTTGAACCCGTCGCGCCTGTGGCTCCAGTCGTTCCGGTTCCTGTGACCCCTGTCGCACCTGTTACCCCAGTAAGACCCGTTGGACCAGTGGCTCCCGTAGCTCCGGTTCCTGTTGCCCCTGTCGCACCTGTTACCCCAGTAAGACCCGTTGCTCCAGTGGCTCCAGTTGTTCCGGTTCCTGTTGCCCCTGTCACACCAGTTACTCCAGTAAGTCCCGTCGTGCCTGTGGCTCCAGTTGTTCCCGTTCCGGTTGCACCTGTCACACCCGTTACCCCGGTAAGCCCCGTTGCTCCGGTTGTTCCCGTTCCGGTTGCGCCGGTAACTCCGGTTACACCCGTAGATCCCGTCGCACCAGTAGCTCCAGTTGTTCCTGTACCCGTTGCGCCTGTAGCACCAGTTACACCCGTTGAACCAGTCGCGCCTGTGGCTCCAGTAGCCCCTGTAGCTCCCGTTCCTGTTGCACCTGTCACGCCAGTTACCCCAGTAAGACCCGTTGCACCTGTAGCTCCGGTTGTTCCCGTTCCTGTAACACCTGTCACACCGGTTACCCCAGTTAAGCCCGTTGCACCTGTCACACCAGTTATACCTGTTAAACCCGTCGCGCCTGTGGCTCCTGTCGTTCCTGTTCCCGTTGCTCCGGTAGCTCCGGTAAGACCCGTTGCACCTGTGGCTCCAGTTACTCCAGTAAGACCGGTTGCACCCGTGGCTCCGGTTGTTCCTATTCCGGTGGCACCTGTCACACCTGTTACCCCAGTAGATCCTGTCGCGCCGGTGGTTCCTGTTGTTCCTGTTCCGGTTGCGCCTGTCACTCCAGTTACACCCGTCGCACCAGTGGCTCCGGTTGTTCCTATTCCGGTGGCACCTGTCACACCTGTTACCCCAGTAAGACCCGTTTCACCTGTGGCTCCGGTTGTTCCCGTTCCGGTTGCACCTGTCGCACCAGCTACCCCAGTAATCCCCGTTGCACCAGTAGTTCCCGTTGCTCCTGTTCCGGTGGCTCCTGTCGCACCTGTTACCCCAGTAAGACCCGTTGCACCAGTAGCTCCCGTCGTTCCTGTTCCCGTTGCTCCTGTCACTCCTGTTACTCCAGTAAAACCCGTTGCACCTGTGGCTCCAGTTGCTCCTGTTCCGGTTGCGCCTGTTGCACCAGTTACTCCAGTAAGACCCGTTGCACCCGTGGCTCCCGTAGCTCCGGTTCCGGTTGCCCCTGTCGCACCAGTTACCCCAGTAAGACCCGTTACTCCCGTGGCTCCGGTTGTTCCCGTTGATCCTGTCGTACCGGTGACCCCAGTTAAGCCCGTTGCACCTGTAGCTCCAGTTACACCGGTAAGACCAGTTGCTCCGGTTGTTCCTGTTCCCGTTGCACCTGTCACACCAGTTACCCCAGTAATGCCCGTTGCGCCGGTCGCTCCGGTTATTCCCGTTCCGGTTGATCCTGTCGTACCGGTGACCCCAGTTGAACCCGTTGCACCTGTAGCTCCAGTTACACCGGTAAGACCAGTTGCTCCGGTTGTTCCTGTTCCCGTTGCACCTGTCACACCAGTTACCCCAGTAATGCCCGTTGCGCCGGTCGCTCCGGTTATTCCCGTTCCGGTTGATCCTGTCGTACCGGTGACCCCAGTTGAACCCGTTGCACCTGTAGCTCCAGTTACACCGGTAAGACCAGTTGCTCCGGTTGTTCCTGTTGTTCCCGTTCCGGTAGCACCTGTTGCACCAGTTATACCTGTTAAACCCGTCGCGCCTGTGGCTCCAGTTGTTCCGGTTCCAGTGGCACCTGTCTCACCGGTTATACCCGTAGATCCTGTGGGTCCGGTGGTTCCGATGGCTCCTGTTGTACCAGTTACTCCGGTTACGCCAGTCACACCAGTTGCACCTGTAAATCCTGTTGCTCCAGTAGCTCCAGTAAACCCCGTTGCACCGGTGGCTCCCGTTGTTCCGGTTCCGGTGGCACCTGTCTCACCTGTTACTCCAGTAAGACCCGTTGCACCAGTGGCTCCAGTTGTTCCCGTTCCGGTTTCGCCTGTCGCACCTGTTGCGCCGGTGGCCCCAGTTGTTCCTGTCCCGGTTGCGCCTGTCGCACCAGTTTCACCACTAGACCCTGTCGTACCTGTGGCTCCCGTGATTCCTATTCCGGTTGTGCCAGTCACACCTGTTGCACCTGTAAATCCTGTTGCTCCGGTGACTCCTGTCGTTCCGGTCCCGGTTGCTCCTGTCACACCAGTTGCACCAGTGGCTCCCGTTCCCGTTGCCCCTGTCTCACCAGTTACTCCAGTAAGACCCGTTGCTCCGGTAGCTCCGGTTGTTCCTATTCCGGTGGCACCTGTCGCACCAGTTACCCCAGTAAGACCCGTTGCTCCGGTGACTCCAATTCCTGTTGCTCCAGTCACACCTGTTTCACCAGTTACACCTGTTAAACCCGTTGCACCAGTTGTTCCCGTTCCTGTTGCACCTGTCGGACCAGTTGCACCAGTAGAGCCTGTCGTTCCTGTTCCCGTTGCTCCTGTCACTCCGGTTACACCAGTTGAACCCGTCGCACCTGTGACTCCCGTAGCTCCGGTTCCGGTGGCGCCTGTTGCACCAGTTACCCCAGTAAGACCCGTTGCTCCGGTGGCTCCCGTTGTTCCTGTTCCAGTGGCACCTGTCGCACCCGTTACTCCAGTAAGACCCGTTGCTCCGGTAGCTCCTGTTGTTCCCGTTCCGGTTGCGCCTGTCGGACCAGTTTCACCAGTAAACCCCGTTGCACCTGTTATACCCGTAGATCCTGTCTCACCGGTGACTCCAGTTGTTCCGGTAGCCCCGGTTGCGCCTGACACACCTGTTTCACCAGTAAGACCCGTTGCACCAGTAGCTCCCATTGTTCCCGTTCCGGTTGCGCCTGTCGCACCTGTTAAACCCGTCGCGCCGGTTGCACCAGTTGTTCCTGTTCCGGTGGAACCTGTCGCACCAGTTACACCTGTTGAACCCGTCGCGCCGATTGCACCAGTTTCACCAGTAAACCCTGTCGTACCTGTGGCTCCGGTAGCGCCTGTCACACCTGTTGCACCTGTTAAACCCGTTGCGCCGGTGGCCCCAGTTGCTCCGTTTCCGGTTGCACCTGTCTCACCAGTTACTCCTGTAAGACCCGTTGCTCCTGTAGCTCCAGTTGTTCCTGTTCCGATGGCGCCTGTCGCACCTGTTATACCCGTAGATCCTGTGGCTCCGGTGGCCCCAGTCGTTCCCGTCCCGGTTGCGCCTGTCTCACCTGTTACCCCAGTAGATCCTGTCGTACCTATGGCTCCTGTAGTTCCAGTAGCCCCGGTGACTCCTATTCCAGTTGCTCCAATCACACCTGTTGCACCTGTCACACCAGTTATACCAGTTAAACCCGTCGCGCCGGTGGCGCCGGTTATTCCCGTTCCCGTTGATCCTGTCGTACCGGTGACCCCAGCTAAGCCCGTCGTACCTGTCGTTCCCGTTGCGCCGGTTGCACCAGTTACCCCATCAAGCCCCGTTCCTCCGGTTACACCCGTTGATCCCGTCACGCCGGTGGCTCCAGTTGTTCCTGTTCCGGTGGAACCTGTCACACCAGTGGCTCCAGTTGTTCCTATTCCGGTGGCACCTGTCACACCTGTTACCCCAGTAGATCCTGTCGCGCCGGTGGCCCCAGTTGTTCCTGTCCCGGTTGCACCTGTCGCACCAGTTTCACCAGTAAACCCCGTCGCGCCGGTTGTTCCTGTTCCCGTTGCACCTGTCGCACCTGTTACCCCAGTTGAACCCGTCGCGCCGGTGGCGCCGGTTATTCCCGTTCCCGTTGATCCTGTCGTACCGGTGACCCCAGCTAAGCCCGTCGTACCTGTCGCTCCCGTTGCGCCGGTTGCACCAGTTACCCCATCAAGCCCCGTTCCTCCGGTTACACCCGTTGATCCCGTCACGCCGGTGGCCCCAGTTGTTCCTGTCCCGGTTGCACCTGTCGCACCAGTTTCACCAGTAAACCCCGTCGCGCCGGTTGTTCCTGTTCCCGTTGCACCTGTCGCACCTGTTACCCCAGTTGAACCCGTCGCGCCGGTGGCGCCGGTTATTCCCGTTCCCGTTGATCCTGTCGTACCGGTGACCCCAGCTAAGCCCGTCGTACCTGTCGCTCCCGTTGCGCCGGTTGCACCAGTTACCCCATCAAGCCCCGTTCCTCCGGTTACACCCGTTGATCCCGTCACGCCGGTGGCTCCAGTTGTTCCTGTTCCGGTTGCACCTGTCACACCAGTTATCCCAGTAAGTCCAGTTGCACCAGTAGCTCCAGTTGCACCTGTAACTCCAGTTGTTCCGCTTCCGGTTGCGCCTGTCACACCCGTTGATCCCGTCACGCCGGTGGCTCCAGTTGTTCCTATTCCGGTGGCACCTGTCACACCTGTTACCCCAGCAGATCCTGTCGCGCCACTGGTTCCTGTTGTTCCCGTTGATCCTGTCGTACCGGTTATCCCAGCTAAGCCAGTCGCACCTGTCGTTCCCGTTGCCCCGGTTGCACCAGTTACCCCATCAAGCCCCGTTACTCCAGTAGCCCCAGTCACACCTGTATTACCTGTAACACCTGTTGTGCCCATTGCTCCAACGGCTCCAGTTGCTCCAGTCGAACCTGTAACGCCTGTAATTCCGGTCACTCCAGGATCGCCGGTCACACCAGTTATACCCGTAGATCCTGTTGTACCAGTGGCCCCAGTCGTTCCTGTTCCAGTTGCTCCGGTCGTACCGGTTATCCCAGTAAGCCCCGTCGCGCCGGTGGCTCCGGTGGCTCCCGTTGCTCCTGGGCTTCCGATAGCTCCAGTTGCCCCAGTCACACCTGCGGTACCTGTAACGCCTGTTTCTCCAGGATCGCCTGTGGACCCAGTTATACCTGTCGTACCCGTCACTCCTGTGCTACCTGTGTTACCCGTTACTCCCGTAGCTCCCATTCCAGTTACACCGGTTACACCTGTTGTACCCATTGATCCCACGGCTCCGGTAGCTCCGGTCGAACCTGTATTACCTGTCACTCCGGTCACCCCAGGATCGCCCATCGCTCCTGTTACCCCTGTCGAGCCTGTTGCACCTGTGACTCCTGGATCACCAGTAATTCCTGTTGCACCTGTCACACCAGTTATGCCTGGGATTCCGGTTGACCCAGTTACCCCTGTACTTCCTGTAACTCCCCGGCCACCAGCTTTACCGGTTACTCCAGTCAATTCTGTTATTCCTATCGAGCCAGTAGCTCCCGTACTCCCCATCTTACCTGCTAATCCCATATCTCCTGTGGTTCCCGTAGCTCCAATCGCTCCTGTCTTTCCTTGAAACCCTCTATATCCCCTCGGTCCACGAAGCACACGACATCTGGATCTGAGTGCTCTTTTCTTTTTTAGCATAAGCTTCTTTTTAGATTTACATTTGACTTTTCCTTTTTTAGAAACGCGAGTGCCTGCTTTTTTTAATTTGCGTCTGGTTGTACTGATGGAGGACATTTTGCGCTCCTTTTTGGATATATAGCTCACAAGAAAATCCCCCCTCCTTGTACACCGTATCAATTCTCCGCTTTTGCAATACTACACTCTATGTCTAGGACAGGTCTTGTGCACCGCCCATTAATGAAGTCATATCACCATGCATCATTTGGGTTTAGGTCGTAAGCATTAACCGAGTCATAAAGTATTTTAATTATTGATTGATCAATTACAATTGAACATAACACAATTATTTCTTTTGCAGCTCACCTATCGTCTGTGTAATCCCTTCTTCAAAAGAAGTCATCTTCACCGGCCCAATGTTGGCCTCGTATTTCGTTTTACTCAACACCAGCGGTTCTTCTGTCAAATATAACATTTCAACAATTTCTTTCATTACCGGTACGGCCAATCCAAGCAGCGAAAGTCCTGTTTTGCCGAGGGCTATGACCGGTTTCGCTTTACCCGCGACCTCTTGTGCAATACGTACGATTTCCTTGCCCGATATTACGCCAGCACCAGGAATATTCCAGTTCTGCCCGTAGGCATCATCTCTGCTCGCCAACTCCACAACCATGACCGCCGCATCTGGCAAATAGACATATTCTCGTGGCGTTTTCATAGTTCCGATAAAAAAAGTCATTTTCCCTTCCGCTATTGCTTCAAGCGTAGACCCCAGGTATGAAGCCTGATTGGCAGTAGGGCCATAATAATCAGGCAATCGAACAATCATCACTTGCGCTTTGCGCCATTGACCGCTAAATAACATCTGCTCAAAGGCAAGTCGAGTTTTGCCTTTTCGAGTATGCGGCTGCTTTGGATGTTCTTCAGTCACTTCTTTCATTTGTCTTCTGCCATAAGGATAAATCCCGTCAATGACGACCACCTTCAGGCCCAGTTGTTCTGCCGCCTCCATAACGGATTCACCCAAAGGGATCAGCTTACTCTCCATTTCGTTATAAGGTACATTCGCACAGTGAAACATTACATCAGCTCCTAGTGAAGCAGCTACTATATCATCAGGTCGGAACGCATCTCCCACAGCGATTTGAAGGTAATCAGGGGAACCAAGCTTTACCGCAAGTTGCTCCAGTTTTTGACGTGAGCGACCAAAAATGGTTGTAGAAATGCCACGTTTAATCAATTCCTCTGTAATTGCTGCGCCCGTTCCACCTGTTGCCCCAACTACGATTGCTCTGTTCATTTCATCTCAACCTCTTTCTCTCAATTAGTTATTAATCAATTACTTACTTAAACACAATATAACGTATATTTAGTGATTGATCAATAACTAAAATGCAAAAAGGGATTCTTCCCTTTCTATCTATCCATAAGCTCTGGCATATGCAGTGAGGTCGATATATTACATAACATGCCAATTGCCAGGAATATTAACGTTCTTTGCTTTGGGTTGGCACTGCCTGCTGCTGTGAAAGCTTCCAATACCATATCTCGCACCTCAGTGAACCCTTTTTGCATGGCTTGACGGATGACTTCCTCCTGAATCGTCTGAGCCTGCATTTGCAGCAAAATTTCGTTCTTGTGAGATTTAAGAATCTCCTCATAGGCTTCTGTTAACTCGTTCTCCAATTGATCTGGAGTAGCTGTCTCCACCACCGCTCGGAATGAATCAATTACTCGCGTCCAAGATACCTCCAGCGCTGTTAGAAGCAAAGCCTCTTTACTTTTAAAAAAACGAAAGATATACGGTTGCGAAATATTTGCCCTTTCTGCTACTTGAGCTGTGGTCGCCCGAAAATAGCCGATTTCAGCAAACACCTCAATAGCTGCGGATATGATATCACTACGTCGATTAACCGACACCGCTGCATCTTTAGCCATGGTAATCACGCCTCCATTCATTAGTAATTAATTGATCAATAGCTTGAAGTATATAGGAAAGTCTAATGCATTGCAAAGAGACTCATCACTCTAATCCAGGATAAACTGAACCGACTCGTGCAGCGCTCCCACATGCTATTATCGTCCGGCAGGAAATCGATATATAGTTACTTAATTGGATAACCTACACCTACGGAACTAAGAAGACTTTCGCTTTGGAATAGATGGATTTATCTTCTCATGACTACCCTGTTGCAAAATCAAAATACTCATGATATATTAATTGAGCCATCAATGATTGATGCATCAAATATTGATACGTCAAAGATTAACTTAGCAGATTTCACTGACTAAGCAATGGCACTGTATAATGGCACTTTATGTATTTTGTTCACATAAGCCGTTGTTCATGGTCGAGATTCACCCGGGAGGTCTAGTCATGACACGTATTGTTTCCAAAGAAGAGCAGATTATCAATCTGCTGAACGTACTGGGGAATAAAATTAGTCCCAAATTCGAACGCTGTACTGGTATCAGTTCCTCTCGCTTTGAGATTTTGCATGAGTTGGATCAGGTGGACGAGATTAACCAGTCCATGCTCCAGAAAATCATCAACATCGATAGTGCTGCAATCACACGTCACTTGAAACAGCTTGAGGCGGACCTGATGGTCACGAGACGTAAAAATCCCGATGATAACCGGGTAACGTTTGTTCGTCTGACGGACCATGGTCGGAAGCAGATTGAAGGCTACAAGGCAGAGAAAACCAATTATATTAACCAGATTTTACAGGGGTTCAACGAAGATGAAGTTTACGCTCTCGCCGATTTCCTGGAACGAATGCAAAACAATTTCTAAACCCATATATAGAGGAGAGAATCATACATGAGTACATTCCAAAGCACTTTTCAAAAGACAAATGATTTTAACGAAATTACTTACGGCCGCCGGTCTGTAAAACTATACGATCCTGAAGTTAAAATCAGCCGTGAAGAAATGACAGAAATTCTGTCAGAAGCTTCTCGCGCCCCATCTTCCATCAATTTACAGCCTTGGCGTTTTCTTGTTGTAGATACGGCTGAAGGCAAAGAAAAACTTGCTCCTCTCGCCAGATTCAACCAAAATCAGGTTTTGACTTCCGCAGCAGTCGTTGGTGTATTTATTGATATGAACAATGTCGAGTACATGGACGAAATTTTTGGTAAAGCGGTAGAGCTTGGTTATATGCCACAGGAAGTCAAGGATATGCAGCTCAAAACTGTAATGCCTTATTACGAAAATATGCCCGCTTCCGCTCTTCGCGATGTCAATCTGATTGACGCAGGTCTGGCTTCCATGCAATTGATGCTCGCTGCACGTGCTCATGGTTATGATACTAACCCAATCGGTGGTTATGAGAAAGATCAAATTGCTGAAGCATTCGGTATGGATAAAGATCGTTACCAACCCGTTATGCTGATCTCGATCGGTAAATCGGCCAAAGAAGGTCACCCTTCCTACCGTCTGCCTGTTGAGACAATTACGACTTGGGCATAATATCAGTCAATGTTTTACGTGCTCCAGCACCAGTTACATTTCAAACAATAACAACATTCTAAATACACTAATGGAGGTTGAATATTATGATTATCATTCACGCTCACTTGCAAGTTAAACCAGACCAGGAACAAGCTTTTTTGGAAGCTACAAAAGTGCTGATCCCTGCAACACGTAATGAAGAAGGCAACATCAGCTATGATCTCGCCAAAAGTACTGAACGCGAACATCACTACACGATGATTGAGCTGTGGAAAGACGAAGCCGCTACAGCTTCCCATAATGCAAGCGCCCATTTCCAGGCTTTCGTTCAACAAGCAGCAGCATTCATGGCCGCTCCAATGAACGTTGAAGTATTCGCTGGAGAAGCGGTTAAACGCTAAAACATGAGCCTTACACTAATTAATTAAGCAGACCGACGAGATCGTCGGCTTGTGAAAAAGAAACCGCTCCTCGTCATGCTGACGGTGAGCGGCTTTTTTGATATTGAACGAAGATTTTTATGATGACCATTTTAGTTTGTGTATTTTATTTGGTGTATAGATGCTTCATCAGCTCACGGTTTTTCTGCGTGAACAAGTCATTGTGTGAGGAAACCATTCCATGTGTATTGGCTTCGGGTGTTACGTATAGTTTGGCTTTGTTCACGGCATTGGCTGCGTCCTGGAACGCTCCTGCGATCAAATGAAGCTTCCCTTCATGATGCAAAATATCTCCGGCAGCAAAAATGCCCGGAACAGATGTTTCGCTGACTGGTGTGCCTGCGATCCAATGATCCTTCATATCAATTTTAATATGACTATTCACCAGCAATGCCTTGTCCCGCTCATAACCGTAGTTAATGATGACCTCATCCACGGCCAGCTCCAATGAAGCTCCGTCCTCATTACGTTTTAGCACAACCGTCTCAATCTGTTGATGATCGTCTGTAGCGACCAGCCTCTCAATCGTTGTATTAAGCAGGCATTCGACTGAACTGTTCTCAAGACGTGATATTTCAGCTTCATGGCCTTTCAGCGTATCTTTCCGATACGTTAAATAGACTTGTTTGGCAATAAGGGCAAGCTCGTTTGCCCAATCAATCGCCGCATTACCGCCACCCGAGATCAGAACCGTTTTGTCCTTGAAACGGGACAGTGATTTGACTGTATAATGTAAGTTCGTAACCTCGAAACGTTCTGCACCTTCAATTTCCAGTTTAATCGGCTTCAGAATTCCTCCACCAATAGCTAAAATCACAGTTTTGGAGTAATGTTTTTCCTCAGAAGCGGTGTGCAGTACGAAGTGTCCTTGCTCATCCTTGGATATGGAGGTGACCTTTTCTCCAAGAACAACCTCTGGCTGGAAAGTCAGCCCCTGATTGACCATTTGTTCGATTAGTTGTGCGCCCGGAACGGGTTGTAATCCCCCTATATCCCAGATCATTTTTTCAGGATACACATGCACCTTACCGCCCAGATAGGGCTGAAATTCCATGATTTTGGTTTTCATTTCACGCAAACCGCTATAAAAAGCTGAAAATAATCCGGCAGGCCCACCACCAATAATCGTTACATCAAACACTTCATGATCTTTCATCTTGAATACCCTCATTTCCGAATTGGTTTGTCCAACATTCTTCAATTTATTCCTGCATGGTTAGAACGACCGAGGACGCATCGAGAGAAAAAAGAGCTTTTATTGTATTCATCTCAGTCAACCTTCCAACCTTTTATAATAATGATTCTCATTATCATTTAATACTATAGCAAGGATCATTGAAAATGCGAATGCACAAATCACCAATTTGGGATGTACTATTGTCTAATGGAGGCTTAATCAAGATGCATGTATTCCGAAGGAGAAACACCAAATTTACTTTTAAAAATTCGACTGAAATAGAGCGGATTGGTATAACCAACACTGATCGCAACATCGCGAATCAAATAACTACCTGATTTCAACAGCTCCCCTGCCCTCTCCATGCGATAATGGATGACATAGTCAATTGGGCGGAATCCCGTGTATTTGTGAAAAAAGTATGAGAAACGCTTTGAACTCATGCCATGTAACTCTGCTAGCTCATCCAGTGTCAGCAGATTCATGTAATGTCCATGTATATAAGAGATGGCTTGCTCAATCACCTTTTCACTCGGCGAAGTTCCACTTTCCCGTTGACTGCAGCCTGTAAAAACCTGAACCATGATGCTCAAAAATAATTCTTTGACTCGCAGTTTGCCAATTCCCCCTTGCGCGTGCAATTGTTCCTGCAGCATGACCAGTAATTCAACAACCCTTGGATTGGCACCGGATTCCAATTTGAAATGAGAGTCGCATTCCTGAACACTGTCGCCCTTTTCCAATTGGTCAAAACTATAAAACAGTAAATAATATTCATACTCCGAATGGCCTTTCACTTGTGAGTCCAGCTGCATGCCAGGTGCTGCATGAAAAACAGACCCGGGCTGTAACTCGTATAACGTTCCATCTACTGACATACTGGCTTCTCCCCGTACCACAAAAAGAAATCCATGATTTAATGTTCTGAATTCACGCAATATACTTTTGGGTTGCAAAACCAATCGATTGATTCCATCTATTTTATAAGAATAATCTGCAAATATTGAAGCTAATTGGCCCACATCTGTCATGGTAATTCCACCTATCTTTTAGAATCGGTTTAAACTGTGCCTATTTTATCTTATCACACAAATCAAGTCATATTGGGTTGCCTGAGTTCACCCTCCACCGTCAAAACTACAAACAAAGGCCATCCCTTGTCTTGACGACAAAAAGATAGCCTGATTAGCTGAGTATTGAATTAGTCTAAAACTTTTTTAGATTATTTCTTCAATAATAAATAGACAAAATACGGCACACCGATTAGGGAGACCATAATTCCAGCTGCAATTCCATCAGGGTCAACCAGGTTGCGCCCAACCGTATCGGCAATTAATAGAAGCCATCCTCCAAGCAGAACGGCAACAGGAATAAATAACGAATTACGTGGACCGACCAGCGCTTTGGCAATGTGTGGAGCCATCAAACCGATAAACGCGATCCCTCCCGTAACCGATACAGCAGATGCGGCGGCTGCAACAGCAATCACCATGAGTACCAAGCGTTCCCGCTCAAGCTTCAAACCCACTCCGATCGCTGTTTCTTCGTTCAGCCCCATCAGATCAAGCCGTCTGGTTCTGAACAAAGTAAGCGGGATTAACACAATCAGCCAAGGCAGCAAAGCCCATATGAATGGCCAGTCTGCCCCCCATATGTTTCCGGATATCCATTTGGCAATAAAGTCGACCTTGGATCGCTCCGCGGAAGAGATGATGACAATCATGATACCTGATAGCGCCATCGAGAATCCAACCCCGACCAGCACCATTTTTAGGGGATCAAGTCCCTTAGTCCGACTATAGGAGAACAGATAGATGAGCGCCGCAGTCAGTAATGCACCGATAAAAGCAGCTAACGGCAACATATAAACGAACGTGCCCGCTTCAATCGGGAAATACAGAAAGAAGATCGCAACAGCAACACCTGCACCTGAATTGATTCCGATGATGCCTGGATCGGCCAAATCATTACGCGTAATACTTTGCAAAATAGAGCCTGACAGCGCAAGCGCCATACCAGCTAGTAATGTAATAAAAATTCGAGGTAATCGGACCGAAAACAGAACAAAGTCTTCTTTGAATGTGCCTTGGCCAAATAACACCGGAATTACCCTTTTGAAAGACAACGAGGAATAACCCCAGCTCATACCTACCACAGCTGTAATGAGGATCAGCAGCAAACACACGAGCAGAATCAGTCGTTGCTTGCGAATTCGCGCAGACATTGTCATGAGAATGCTTTGCCCCCTCTACGCACAACGAACAGGAAGAAAGGTAAACCAAGCATGGAAGCAATGGCGACCACCGGTGTTTCGTAAGGTGCATTTATCGTTCGACCCAGTGTTTCGGCAAGCAGCATAAACGATGCTCCGGCAAAAATGGATACGGGTATAATATACCGATAGTCCGTGCCTACCAATTTACGGACAATATGCGGGATC
Organism: Paenibacillus taichungensis; assembly: GCF_050994985.1. Lineage (NCBI taxonomy): Bacteria > Bacillati > Bacillota > Bacilli > Caryophanales > Paenibacillaceae > Paenibacillus > Paenibacillus taichungensis. The sequence continues at coordinate 3,935,387 of NZ_CP194720.1, forward strand.
ATTAAGCCGACAAAGGCCATATTTCCGATCAATGCAACCGACGCTCCGGTAAGTACGATGACCAGCAGGAACAGAACAGTTTTGACGAGTACAAGCTTCTGCCCCAGTCCAGTCGCCACTTCATCGCTCAAGCTAAGAATGTTAATCTGGTTGGAAAGAAACGGAACTACAGCTAAACCAATCAGTATGACAGGCGCAATAGCTTGAATCTGCCCCCATGTCGTTCCGATGAGTCCTCCCGAAGTCCACATGGATACATCCTTGGAAATTTTGAAAAAGATACTGATACCATCCGAGATGGCATACATAAAAGCGGATACCGCTGCCCCAGCCAGCACTACCCGAATTGGAGACAAGCTCCCCCTCCGCATCGAGCCAAGCACAATAACCAAAACTGCTCCAAGTGCAGCACCAACAAAACAAGCAACCATAATTCCAAAATATCCGAGTGATGGCATAAAAACAAAAGCCAGGGCGAGTGCCATATTGGCCCCTGAAGTCAGACCAAGCAGTCCAGGATCAGCCAGCGGATTGCGAGTAATTCCTTGCATGATGCCTCCGGAGACGGCGAGAGCCGCTCCAATCAGCATGGCAGCGAGTTCCCGTGGAAGTCTGATCTCTCGCAGAATAAGAATATTATCGTTCTTCGTCGCAGAGGTCAGGGTCAGCCACAGATTGCGAAATGTCGTTTCTTCTGCGCCAAACATCATGGCGATGATGAAACACACGATAAGTACGAGTACACTACCCAGCAGCTTGGTTGCAAACCGAAAAGGAAGTCGTTTATTTTTCATCGCGTTCAAGGTTTACTTGCCAAGAAAATGTTCGATAAAGAATTCCAGCTGGTATTCCATGCTCAGTGGATCATTGAAGTAAAATGCCTTGGCATCCGCTTCGAATACTCGATTATTTTTCACCGCATCAATATTTTTGTATGTTTCGGTATTTTGGAACGAATTGTCCTCATCGGCATTTTTACTGAATATTACATAGTCTCCCATGTAGTCTTTCAATACTTCGTTCGATACAGCAAAGAATCCGTCTTTCTTGGTAGCTTCCTTGACCTTATTTGGCATGCCTAAACCGAATTGATCATACAGTATTTCCGTTCCACGTCCGAATTTCTCGCCATAAACATAAAGTTGTTTATTGAACGTTTCAATAACGGATACAGTCGCATTCGCGCCAATTTTAGCTTTGATTTCTTCCCCTACTTTTTTGCTTCGAGCGTCAAAATCTTCAACCCAAGCCTGTGCTTCTTTTTCTTTGTTCACAAGTTTTCCGATCTCCAGTTGTTGCTTGAGGAAGTCCACCTTACCATATGTATAGGTGACTGTTGGAGCAATTTGCTTCAGCTTGTCTACGTTCTTGATATCAGACAGGCCGATAATTAGATCTGGGTTCAATTCAATAATTTTCTCCAGACTTTCATCGGTAACCGCCTCTGTATTCGCTAGTTTATCTTTGAAATTTGGGTTCTCCTTGGACATTTCATCCACACCGACCAGCGGTACATCCAGTGCCATCACGTTTCCTGTCAGGAATCGGGTCAGCACAACCACACGTTGCGGGTGGGAGGGAACTTCCACAGGACCTGTCTCCGATTGATAAGTGAACGTGCCCGAATCTGACTCGGATGAAGAACCTGCTGAATCCGTGTTCGAAGAATTGGATTCGTTGGATGTAGTTGCATTCTCCGTTGTATCTTTGGCTGAGTTGCTTCCACAAGCGCTAAGCAATAATACCAGAACTAATATAAATGGAACAAAAAGCTTTCTCATTAGATGACTCTCTCCCTTTTCTCTTTGAATATGAAAATCATTCTCATTACAATAGCTAATTATAGGCATGCAGGATGAACCTAACCATGCCTTTTTGTTTGAGAAAACCTTTGGATTATTGGATGGCAGTCCACAAGGATACAGCCCGTCCGAGCTGCAAACGAATGGAAACCGGATTGTAGGGTATCCACTCTTCCTGCTCCAGATGATAGATCCGATTTCGCTTCACTGCCTCAAGCCCTTTCCAGTATTCCGAGTTAAATATACCTTCTGAATGAGCCTTTGACCCTTTTTCATCTGGAAAAACAATGACGAGCATACGAGTGCCCTCGTAATCCTGAAGTTGCGACAGTTGGATAGTAACCGAATGAAATTGGTCGCCAAACCTCTCTATTTCCTGGGCAATCTTGGCCGAAGGTCGTAATCCGAGCGATTGATACATCACATATCCGACATTTCTAATTCCATATATTTGTAAGGTATCCGGTTTTATGACGAGAATGGTCAGTGTCTCATTCACAATCGGGCTTGTTTGAATGGCTTCACGTGCCTGCTGTTCTTCCCTTTCAAAGTCTGCCAGCCATTGTTCTGCCTTCTCCAATCTTTGAATTGCCTGTGCGATAAACCGCAGATGTTCTTTCCACCCAAGCTCCATCCACGCAATTTCAACAATAGGAGCGATGGATCTCAGACGTTCAGAACTTAATCCGTTCATATGTAGATGCTGATTCGCTGCAATGATGAGCTCAATATTAGCATCTAGTAATACGGACTTTATTTGTTCAGGTGAACTGTCAGAATGGATAAAATGTATCGTTTGAGGTGGGCTAACTCCCTCTGTGCTTACATATTCGCTGCTTTCTGAGATTACGACCGCTGGTTCCACTCCAAGTAACATTAGATGGCTTGCATAAGGTGCACACCACACAGCCACTTGTTGAGAAGGTCTGCGACGTGTGTAACCTGATGGACTCTCTCCTGTTTGCTGCTTGAAACGACGACTAAGATAGAATTCATCTTTATATCCAACCTTCAGCGCGATCTCACGAAGTGAAGTGGACCCGCCAATCAATAACTCTTTGGCACGGTGAACACGCAAGCGTGAGAGATACTCATTCGGTGCGAATCCAGTTAGCTGCTTAAAAAGAGTGGAGTAGTGAGATCGACTGACCCCCGCAATTTCGGAAAGTCCTTCAGTTGTTATTTTCTCACTAAAATGGTTCTCCATAAATACGATGCTGCGTTCCATAGACGGTTGCTCACTCGCAATATATTTTGCTTCCATTCGTTCCAAAAGACTCATCAGTACTTGATGAAACAGAATCTGGTTACGCATATGCCTGACTTCATTGCCAGGTAAACGATACATATAGAGCTCCTCAAGCTGAGCTGCAATCGTTGGTTCATAGAACTCAATAAGGGTTCCTGACGCAAGCACACTGGACCGCCCCATGGCTTGCACGGGCAGTGATCTCTTCTGTTCTTGTGTGCTGATGGATAGCGTGTATATATGAAGAGGATGCATCTGATTCCCCTGTATTACAACATCACTCTTCGCCGGAATAAGGATTACTATCCCATCGGTGAGTTCGTAGATGTGATCGTCGAGATGAAGTGAGCCCTTGCCACTTGAAACAGCCAATAGAACGGTCAAGTTCTCATGGATTCTATGTATCGGCATGGTTGACGTACTATATAATGATTGAATGCTGTCTGCTATATATATTGGAAAATAGGACTCTGCCCATTCCGAGTTGTTCATTTTCTTATCCTCCGTGACTGTTATGCCTGTTAGCGGGAAACTAAACTAATCGTCCGTTCTGGGGTCACTCATTCCACTTACTGATGAGGGATGATGCCTGATAAACGTCTCTGTATGACTATTTTAACATTGTGGCTTCCTCCAGAATACTAGCGTTCAATTATAAATAGCTTTTACGATTGTCGCCATAAGTATGGCAAAAATTTCAACCGTATTCTACAACGCAAGTTACTTTTACATAATGGTCTCAAATAAAACATTCCATCCTATCCTTTTTTAACTCAAAGTTTAATCATGTTGCGGGGAGAGCCGATTCAGGCTGCGAACCCAAGAAGCCGGAAGCACCAGATTTCAGGTGTTCCCGGCATGAGAGCCTGGCAAAGTGGTAGCTATTTTGACGGAAAGCCCAAGCGACTCATCTGTTAAAATAACTACACAGTCTTATTCTCTGTTTACATTCAAAAAAAGGTGAGCTACATTATTTTTACGGATATAGAAATAACTACAGTTAGAAAAAAGGTGAATTTACGATGGTAGAAGAAAATGCGAATGTGCGTCAAGCTATTAAAGTGTACAAAGCGCTCGGAGAACCCACGAGAATCAAAATTGCCTTACTCCTTACGGAGGAGACAACTTTGTGTTGCTCTGATATCGAGTCTAAGCTGGAATCAGTGGCCAGCTCAACGCTTTCCCATCACTTGAAGCAATTGACAGACTGTGGACTGTTGAACCTCCGCAAGGAAGGAACGTATATCTACTACAGCGTAAACCGCGAAATGGCACAGAAATATGCGCCTTATTTGCTGGAGTAATTTTTTTTGAACATTATTTCTATAGAACTAGAAATATAAAACATTGAAGTATAGAGAGGAGCTTTACCAGTATGTCGAATGCATTGAAAATTTATATGCTGGCTATTATTAGCTTTCTAGTTGGGACATCCGAATATATTATTGCAGGGATTTTGGATAAGGTGGCTGCAGATGTAGGTGTCTCCGTATCGGTCGCAGGTCAGCTGATTACCGTTTTTTCTCTGGCCTATGCCTTCGGCACACCGATCGTCATAGCCGTCACTGCACGTATGGAGAGACGTAAACTTCTCCTTTATGCGCTTGGTGTATTTGCAGTAGGCAACCTGATTGCCGTCGCGTTACCCGGCTTTACATTCTTGCTCGTATCGCGTATTGTTCTCGCGATTAGTACCGGCGTGTTTCTCGTTACCTCATTGACGGTTGCTGCCAAGCTCGCTGCACCTGGCAAACAAGGAAGTGCAATTGCAACTCTTATAATGGGTTTCAGTGCCTCCTTAATTATCGGAGTTCCACTTGGAAGAGTCGCCGCTTCGGTTTATGATTGGAAGCTCATTTTTGGCGTTATCGGTCTACTAGGTTTGTTTGCCATGTTCTTAATCCTTATTGCTATACCCCAATCCAATGGCGAGGCGCCTGTTCCGATTCGCAAACAGTTTGCACTGTTGAAGAAACCTGAAATTGCGATCGCGTTGGTTGTCGCCTTCATGTGGATTGGTGGATACTCGGTTGTTTACACCTATATTTCGCCCTACTTGCTGACCATAACCAAATTAAGCGAGCAAAGCGTAAGCATCGCACTCTTCTCTTTCGGTATCGCTAGCTTGTTTGGTTCTAAATTCGGCGGTTACAGCACCGATAGATGGGGAGCTCCCCGCACATTAGTCATCGGAATGCTGTTTAATACCATGGCTCTAGTTCTGCTCTCACTAGATGGGCAAACGCCGTTGATCGTATTCCCACTTCTGATGTTTTGGTCTTTCACCGTTTGGTCTTCGAGCCCAACCCAGCAGTTTTATTTATTGTCACTTGCTCCAGAGGCATCGGGCATTATGCTTAGTATGAATACCTCCGTTTTGCATCTTGGCATGGCCGCTGGTGCTGGTCTTGGCGGTGTTGTCGTCGAGCAGGCATCACTGAGCTACATCAGTTGGATCGGCGCAACGAGCGTCATTCTGGCTGCTGTAACTGCTGCTACCTTCTTCCGTATTTCCTACTTGCGCAAACGCCGCGAAGAAGTAAAATGCAGCCTAGTCGAGACTTGTGCGTAATTCAAATCTCCCCAAAAAACCAGGCTGCTAATTTACAGCACCCTGGTTTTTGTTTTTCTATTCAAGTCGGGTCAGGAATTTGTTTTTCTTCCCGTGGCGCAGCACGACAATTTCGTCATATAGTTAAGCATTTTGCCACTTAAAGACTCTGTAACTGTATAAAAGCAATCAAGTTGTCTCCTAATAAAAAAAGAACGGCATCTCTGCCGTTCTTTTTGATGGACTCTCAGGGACTCGAACCCTGGACCAATTGATTAAGAGTCAACTGCTCTACCAACTGAGCTAAGAGTCCATATGATGTTCTTGTATGGAGCCTAGGGGGATCGAACCCCTGACCTCATCGCTGCCAGCGATGCGCTCTCCCAGCTGAGCTAAGGCCCCAAATTATGAATATAACAAGTTGTCCAAATCTGCAATGCTCCGCAGGCGACTCCTATATCATATAAAATACAGCTTTTGCTGTCAACAACTTTTTCTTGAAGCTAAAGTGATTGGAGAAGAACAACCTTTTTACTGGAACACACAGATGGTAACCCCAGAATGCTCTTCCCCTTTTACCCGTTTCACTAATCCACGTTGTCATCTTTGGACAATAGGGATTTGAGTTCTTTCATAAACATATTGATGTCTTTGAATTGACGGTACACCGAAGCGAAGCGCACATAGGCTACTTCATCCACTGGAAATAGCTGTTCCATCAGTAGTTCGCCAATCTGACGGCTCTCTACTTCAGCATCGGCTGTATTTCGCAGAGACTTCTCTACCTCAGATACCATCATTTCAAGTGTCTCCACAGAGACCGGACGTTTCTCACAAGCCCGGATCAGGCCACGAAGAATCTTGTCCCGGCTAAATTCCTCACGACTGCCGTCCTTCTTGATGACGATCAGCGGTGTTTCTTCCACCATTTCAAAAGTTGTAAATCGACGGCTACATTGCTCACACTCACGACGACGACGAATCGATTTCGATTCATTGGCCGGCCTTGAATCAAGCACCTTTGTGCCCAGATAGGCGCAATAAGGACATTTCAAATCAGATCACTTCCCATGTTTTACTTTTTACCAGAAATTGCCTACATGCATTTAGTTATGAAAATCGTATTGCCGACACATAATACTTTTACCAACCGCGAGGAGGTGAACAGCAATGGCACAAAGCAATGGTAACTCCAACAACCTGGTGGTAACTAAAGCTTCCGCAGCTCTCGAACAACTGAAATATGAAGTTGCTCAAGAACTCGGAATCAGCATCCCACAAGACGGATACCAAGGTAACATGACTTCTTACGAGAACGGTTCGATCGGTGGATACATCACGAAGCGTCTGGTAACAATTGCAGAACAGCAATTGGCAGGTCAATACCAATAATATCTGCATCGTAATACGGTACACAGAGGAGCATGGAGCGGCCGGTGAACAACCGGCCTGCTCGGTGCTTCTACTTATTTTAGACCATGAATCCAGATTGTATTAACTTAGAACGTATTATAGATCTTTACATACTGATTATAATAATAAATGACGCGTTGTACATAGTGCCGGGTTTCACCAAACGGAATATCTTTGACCGTCTCGAATGAACCATCCCATACGCCATCCCTTAGCCATGAGTTCACTTTACCTGGACCTGCATTGTAAGCAGCAATCATAGCCGCTTCATTCCCGTCAAATTGATCTGACAGGTTGCGTAGATACCAGGTACCCAGCTGAATATTCCTTTCAGGCTCGTGCTTCAATTCTTCCAGTGAGGTGCCCGGAATTTTGGCCTGCTCCATAATCCAGTTAGCAGTGTCAGGCATTAGCTGCATTAACCCGATGGCACCTCTCTTGGATTCCTTGCTTGTCTTAAAATTGGTCTCCACCTTGATGATGGAAGCGATGAGAAACGGATCAACCTCATAACTCTGAGACTGGGCACGAATCTCTTCCTTATAATGAATCGGATAGAACCATGACATCCAATTGGTATTCAGGAACAGCACCAATACAAAAGACACAAACATCAACAACAATACCCGTTTCTTACGCAGCAATCTCATATTAGGCCCTTACGATGCAAAAAAGAAATGAGTTGCTGCTCCGTCTCTGACCACAAGCCGCTGTTATCAATAACCACGTCAGCACGCTGCTTCTTATCTTCAATATCCATCTGCACGTCGATACGGGCGTCTGCCTGTTCCGCCGTCATTCCATCCCTGCCCATCAGTCGTTCCCGCTGCACTGATCTCGGAACGTAAACAACCATCACTTCTTCGAAGCCATCCTCCAGCCCTGACTCGTACAATAACGGAATATCCGATACGACCAGCTTTTCCGGATGTTCAAGCTCATACAGTGCAGCGCGCTCGCGCATCTCCTTGCGGATCGCAGGATGTGTAATCGCCTCAAGTGCCTTACGTTCCTCTGGATTCTGAAACACAATACTGCCAAGCTTTTTCCGATCCAATGTTCCGTCCTCATTCAATATGGCTTGTCCGAACCGCTGTACAGCCGCAGCCAAAACGGGATGCCCGGGCAGCATTACTTCCCGGGCAATCACATCTGCATCAATGAGCAACGCTCCCTTACTGGCGAGAAAGGCGGACACGCTGCTTTTGCCTGTCGCGATCCCGCCGGTTAAGCCAATATTCATTATTTCACCTCACAACAACTTCATTATTCCCATAAACATTAATAAAAGCGCAGGTAATACAGATAATCTTCGCATCCACCGCAAAGCAGCAAAGCGTAATCCAACTTTCATGCCCAGAGACAGAAATGCTCCGCTGAACAACGCAATAACTAATGCTGTCCACAAAGTTGGGAATCCCAATAACGCTGCCCCTAATCCTGCACCGAAAGCATCCAGAGAAAGGGCTATACCAAGCCACATCGCTTCTTGGACGGATATACTGCCCGAGTTATCCATATCTGCCTTCGAGGGACTCCGCAGAATTTGTATAACTACACCCAGCTTCCGCAGCTCAAGTGTAAAGACCATTCGTTCCAGAGATCCTCCAGAAGCAGATGGCTCAAGTTCAAGCGCGAGCACCTGATTTCTGCCCTTCGGCTGAGCTTCTGGTGAGGCTTGCGTACTACTGCGGATTGTTCCTGCTGCTGTTCCCTCACCCACTCCATTGTCCGTTTCCAGCTGTTCCTTGCCCCGTTTTCGAATGAGTTGCAGCAACGACCATGCGCCAATACCGATCAGAATAACCGCTCCAACAATTGAAGCCACGTCCGGAGATACGACATGAGACAGAAGTACACCTACTTGCATCGATAATGCAATAACCAGACCCGAACAGATGGAAATGACGACAATGGATAACAGCGGAATTTTAGTTCTCCGCAGCCCATATGTAATCCCGACTCCAAAACCATCTAAACTAAGCGCCAAAGCAAGCGCCAGTAATGAAATAAAATGATGCAGCACCCCGGATTCCTCCCCTGTGCGGAACTCGTTCCAACTGGCGGCTGCCAGTATGGGTATACGCCCGCTTATTTCTGCCATATCAGTATATGGAGGGAGGAATCCAAGGGTGCTACAATTTGACGATTTCGTTCATGCTACCAAACCCATCAACGATTTAGAGCAGCGGTTGACAGTTTGGACAGTAATGCGTGCCCCTACCACCTACAACACTCTTCTCGATTAATGTGCCACACGTTGCACAAGGTTCAGACTTGCGTCCATATATTTTCAACTGATGCTGGAACATTCCCATCTCGCCCTGTCCATTGACATAGGACTTAATGGAGGAACCTCCTGCATTCACCGCATCCTGGAGCGTAACCACGATCGCTTCATGCAGCACGGTTAACTGGGCTTCGGTTAATGTCTTGGCAATGGTTTCTGGATGAATTCCAGCGCGGAACAAGGCCTCGTCCACATAAATATTCCCGATGCCGACCACATATGCCTGATTTAACAAGACGGCTTTAATTTTGGTCGTGCGTTTGCCAACAGCATCACGGAATGCAGCTACAGTAAACGCAGGATCAAGCGGCTCCAGCCCCAGTTTTAACAAAGGTTTGGATACCAGTTCCTCCCCTGCATTGAAGAGATGCATTGTACCGAATTGACGGACATCCTTGTAACGTAATTCTGTACCATCGGTAAAGTGAAAGATAACATGGGTATGCTTCTCCACTTCCTCATGCTGTTGGTATACCCCGTACCTGCCTTCCATCCGCAGATGGGAGACAAGCACCAGCCCGTCCAGCAAAATACGCAAAAACTTGCCTCTGCGCTCCACACCGATCACGGTATGTCCCTTAAGTTCCATTGCAAATGCATCTATGTCGTCCGGCCGCTGAATAATCCGCGGCAAGCTAACGGTAACGGAGTCAATGGTCTTGCCAACAATAAGTTGATTCAATGTTCTTCTGACTGTTTCGACTTCCGGTAATTCCGGCATGATGTTCTCACCTCCCCTATATTATAACGGAAGATGGCGCTCAGCGGGACCCCTTCTTGTGTCGAAAACAGTTGAAAAATATTTTGTAAAATAACGGAAAACCCGCTTGGGATCTATTATTTAGCCTCGTACCAGTTTTCTCCGTAGCTGACTTCCGCTTTTAGCGGCACTGACAGCTCCAATGCTTTTTCCATCACCGAAGGAACCAGCTCTTTCATCAGTTCCATTTCATCCGCAGGCACTTCGAATACAAGCTCATCGTGCACCTGTAATAGCATGCGGCTCTTCAGCTTGCGTTCACGCAGTGCTTCATCCATCTGTACCATGGCAAGCTTGATGATATCTGCCGCAGTTCCCTGAATCGGTGTATTCATCGCTGTCCGTTCCGCGAAGGAACGCAGGTTAAAGTTGCTTGCATTGATTTCTGGCAGATAACGACGGCGTTCCAGCAACGTTTTGACATAACCATCCTGACGGGCTTCCTTCACAATATCATCCATATATCGGCGAACACCCTGAAATACTTCAAAGTATTGATCGATAAACTGTGCTGCCTCTTTCCGCGTGATGTGCAGGTTCTGCGAAAGGCCGTAATCACTGATGCCATAAACAATTCCGAAGTTAACCGCCTTGGCAGAACGACGCATGTCTCCATCCACCTCTTCTGGCTTCACACCAAACACATCGGAGGCCGTCTTCGTATGGATATCCATGTCCTGAACAAAAGCTTCCTTCAGCCGCTCATCATCTGAAATATGTGCAAGGACGCGCAGTTCAATCTGCGAATAGTCTGCTGCCAAAATGGACCAGCCCGGCTCGGAAGGAACAAATACCTTCCTGATTTTACGACCTTCCTCCATCCGAATCGGAATGTTCTGCAAGTTCGGGAACTGGCTGCTCAGACGCCCAGTAGCCGCGATCGTCTGACGGTAAAACGTATGCACCTTGCCATCCTTATCTGAAATCTCTTTGAGCAGTCCTTCTACATATGTGGACTGTAACTTGGCAAGTTGACGATATTGCAGAATATGTTTGACCACATCATTATATGGAGCCAGCTTCTCTAATACTTCGGCATCCGTAGAGTATCCTGTTTTTGTTTTCTTCACCACAGGCAGACCTAGTTTATCGAATAAAATCTCACCCAGCTGTTTCGGTGAATTCAGATTGAATTCCGTGCCGGAAAGCTTGTAGATTTCCGCCATCAACCTGCTGATATTTTCTTCGAACTCACTACCCAAAGCCTGCAAATCTGCCGTATTAGCCTTAATGCCCTGTTTCTCCATATCTGCAAGAATACGTGACAACGGCATTTCGAGTTCATGGAAAAGTGCGTTCATCTCATTGCTCTCCAGTGCCTGCTCCTGGAGTGGAATAATGGCTGCTACTGCGGCCGCTTTGCGACATAGAAAATCGCCCAGTATATCCGCCTCAGGCACCCGGTATTTTGCACCTTTGCCCATAACCGTATCATCCTCCACAAGGGAAGGCAGACCATACTTCGTGGTCAGGCCACTGATCGTCTGATTCGATTCGGTTGGATCAAGCAAATAGGCAGCCAGCTGCACATCAAATGACGCTCCAGCAAACTCAATGCCATGCGCATGCAATGCCAGATCAACACGGTGCAGATCATAACCACGCTTGGGTTGATCTGCATTGCCAAGCCACTCTCTCACTGGGGCCGCTGCCTCAGACTGAAGCAATTCGGGAGACAGGAATGTATAGGTTCCGGCTGAACCGACAGCAAGTCCAATTAGTTTCGCCTGATGCGGGTTATCGCCATGTGTCTCCACATGCAGCACATCAATGGATTCGAGTGAACCGAACAGTTCACTAATCGTTTCTTCTGTTGCAATGGAGGATTCCACTGCGGCAGCCGGAACGGCTTCCTGTTCAGAAACTACACTTGCACGGAATGACAGGCGCTCAAGCAAAGACTTGAATTCGAGCTTGGCCAAAGCCGGACCTGCCAGTTCCTCTTTTAAGCCAGCAAACTGCATATCTTCCCAAGTTTGTTCCAATGGAACTTCACGGTGGATCGTGGCAAGCTGCTTACTCATACGTGCATCTTCGGCGTGAGCCTCAATCTTTTCTTTCATTTTTCCCTTTAGCTCACCTGTACCGTTAAGAACTTCTTCAACCGAACCGAACTGGTGCAGCAGTTTCAGAGCCGTTTTCTCTCCGACGCCAGGAATGCCCGGAATATTGTCGGACGCATCGCCCATCAGACCTTTGAGGTCAATGATTTGCAGCGGGGTCAGACCATAGCGCTCCTTAATCTGAGCGGGATCGTATAGCTCAATCTCGGTTACCCCTTTACGCGTAAGCCCGATATGCACATGTTCAGAGGCAAGCTGCAACATATCTTTGTCACCCGACACAACGAGAACCTGTCTTCCAGCTTCGTCCGCACGTTTCGTTAATGTTCCGATAATGTCATCCGCTTCAAACCCTGCAAGCTCAAACTGGGCAATCCCGAAGCCCTGAAGCAGCTCTTTCAGCAGCGGAAATTGCTCGGACAACTCCGGTGGTGTTTTCTCACGACCACCCTTATATTCCTGGTAACCTTCGTGCCGGAACGTAACTTTGCCTGCATCAAATGCCACCATCACATGTGTCGGTTTATGCTCTTCCAGCAAGCGCAGCAGCATCGTGGTGAAGCCGTACACCGCATTGGTGTGCAAGCCTTTCGAGTTAGTTAGCGGCGGCATTGCAAAAAATGCCCTGTAAATAATGCTATTTCCATCTATAAGAATAAACTTGTCCATTCCAGCACCTCGCGTATCGTATGGTCAATCCTTCAATTACATCTACTCTCATGATACCATACACACCAGTTACAACAAAAAAATTAGTCATCTTTATAGGTCATGATTTGGCCTGCAAAAAAAGGAACTCCCTCAGCGGGTGACCTGTTCACAGGCCGACCGAGAGAAAGTCCCTTCATTTCGCTACGAATAATACCCCAATTCCACTATAAGCGGTTACCTATTGATTCAAATCAGGGCGTTTTCCTGTTACCAGATACACCGTGCTCTCACCAATATTTGTTGCGTGGTCACCAATCCGTTCGATATAACGTCCTACCAACATCAAAAGCATCGCTTGGGAAGCCTTATTTGGATGGTCTGTCATAAACGAGTAGAGATCACTGATCATATGACTGTACAATTGGTCAACCTGATCATCGGTCTGAGCCATTTTGTAGGCCAGATCCGTATTTTCTTTCAGGAAGGATTCAATGGATTCCTCAATCATGGACTTCACGATTTCCGCCATTCTTGGAATATCCACAAGCGGTTTAATGAGCTCCTGCCCATCCATACGAAGGGTCACTTTGGCCACATCCAGCGCAAGGTCACCCATACGCTCCAAGTCACTTGAGATTTTGAAGGCAACAATAATGCGTCGCAAATCCTTCGCTACCGGCTGTTGTGTAATGATGAGCTTGGAACCCAGTTCCATAATCTTGTCTTCCAGGGCATTCAGATTCGCATCATTCTTGATGATGACCTGAGCTTTCTCGGCATCCATCGTCTGTAAACTTTCAATAGCACCATCCAAAGCTGTGCCTACATGCTCACCCATTTGCCGAAGCAGTGTGCGCAGTTCCTCAAGCTCCTGATCAAATTCTTTTCTGCGAATCATAGATTCCATGTCCTCCTTATCCATCATCTCCGGACATGCCGGGATCGTTCGAACTCAGCTTGCTTATCCGAACCGTCCGGATATATAATCCTCGGTTCTGGAATCCTGCGGTGTGGAGAACAACGTTTCTGTATCTGCTGCCTCCACCACTTCTCCGTTCAGGAAAAATACTGTACGACCCGATACACGTGCAGCTTGGTGCATGTTGTGGGTTACCATTACAATCGTGTATTTGTGGTGCAATTCCTTGACCAGTTCCTCAATTTTAAGCGTTGAGATTGGATCAAGTGCAGATGTTGCTTCATCCATCAACAGTACGTCAGGCTGCACGGCCAGAGCACGCGCAATACAGAGGCGCTGCTGTTGTCCACCAGAGAGACTGAGTGCTGATTTTTTGAGCACATCCTTTACTTCATCCCACAGTGCAGCATGAACAAGACTCTGCTCAACCAAACGATCCAGTTCGGCTTTTTGCGTCACCCCGTGAAGTCGTGGTCCATAGGCCACGTTATCGTAAATGGATTTTGGAAAAGGGTTAGGCTGCTGAAATACCATTCCGACCCGCTTGCGCAGCGTCTCTACTTCAATCTCATTGCTATAAATGTCAGAACCGTCCAACATAACTTGTCCTTCCACACGTACGCCTGGAATCATGTCATTCATCCGATTCAATGTACGAAGCAAGGTCGATTTACCACAGCCCGACGGACCAATAAATGCAGTAACCGTCTTCTCCGGCAGGTCCATCGATATATTTTTAAGCGCGTGATGCGTATCATAGTATAAATTAAGTCCTTCAATGTGAATGAGGTCCTTCATGGATGTTCACTTCTCCTTCGCGGCAGGGACAACCAGATTCCCTTACGTAGACCGATGCCAATGATTGAACTTGGCTCTCGGTCATCTATAATATCCTACCCTCTCATTGTAAAAACAGTATCACTTTCATGTTAACGGAATGTAAAAAGAGACATCTTTCACACCCACGACCCTCCTATCCGGTCATTGTGTATGAATGATGTCCATCCTACCTTCGTTTAGTCATCCGCCTGAACCATATCTTGCAGTCTCTCCCGAATGTGCCCAGCCAATTCTCCCGCCGTATTGCCTTCCATCGCGATATCCGCTGCAATATGGGACATGCCAGCTACAGCCGTGTTCAATTGTTTGAACGCAGCCCCACCTTCGTTTACATGAACAGAGCTGTTATCAATCTCTGCCGAGCTTGCTCTCACCAGTTCTACAGTCTGTCTGGTCAATCCTCCGATATCATCCAGTAAAGAGGACATATTACCCGCAACCTCACGGGTCTGCTTGGCTAGTGCGCGAATCTCACCAGCGACGACCTGGAAACCCCGTCCATACTCCCCCGCATGTGCCGCTTCAATGGAAGCATTCATGGCGAGTAGCCCGCTTTGGTCAGCCAATGAACGAATGGAACGCGCCATCCCGGAACCCATATCGATGGAGCGAAGCATGTCATCCGCGTGCTTCTGCTGACCCTCCATATGCTGATATACACGGTTATAGGAAGCATCAACCTGATTGAGACTGCTTGCTCCCCGTTCGGATAACTGCATGATCTGAGACGCTTCTTGCCCCGCCTTTCGAGCTGCTTGAACCAGTTTGGTGACAGAGTCGTTAATTCTCGTTATTTCCTGCCTGCTCTGTGTAATAATATGTACACGTTCTTCCGAAGCCACATGCTGCAGCTTACGGGAAAGGGACATGACATCCCTCATCGTCAGCACACCCAGCAATCGGTCTTCTTCCGTAACGATCAAACAATCGTAGAAATATTGCTCACTGCGCGCCAAGGCAATGTCAATAATCGCAGTCGCTTCTGCATGCACATCGACAATAACAGGAGAAGAGTCCGCTACATGAACAACCGGCTTCCGATAGAAGAGATCTGCCGCGAAGCGTCCATTCAACATCCGGTATAACGTCTCTCGCATCAACAAACCTAATGGCTGCATGTGATCAGCACATAATACAATACAAGGGTACTCCTGATCCTGATTGAGCAGGCTTGCCGCTTCCCCACAGGTAGTGTGAACGTCAATTACAGGTATTTGACGGCAATAATCCCTTAATGAGATTACATTCTCTTTGGTGACCCCAACTTTATCATCATCTTTTTGCTCTCCCATGGGAGCTATAACTTGATCCTGTTGCGTATCTATTATTTCTTCGGGCTGGTCGGGCTTCACTTCGAGCAACATGGGCATAAATGCGCAATCTCCTTTACGTATGAGCTCCGTCCTGAGGTGGGATATGTAGGTACAAAGTATCACTCAGACAGCTTCATCCTACTCCCTATACGTAAAGGAAAATAATTGTTTGTGTTAACGGAATGTAAAATAAAACTCCCCGATCATTGTTAACTTGAATGATGGGGAGTTTTTCTTTTTACAACTAATTTATAACCTACACCGCGAATTGAATCAATGTGAACCGATTCCGGATCAAGCTCCAACTTTTTCCGTAATGAACTGACATGAACGTCCACCGTGCGCTGTCCTCCGATATAATCGAAGCCCCAGACCGCATTCATCAGATCATCCCGAGTAAGCACAACACCCGGCTTCTTGGCCAGATAAAGCAGTACCTCGAATTCCTTGGGACGAAGACTGATGGATTGTCCACCCAGTGTCACTTCATACTTCAAAGGATAAATCTCAAGCTCTCCCAGAATAATACGTGACCCGTCCTTATCCTCTGGCTGCGGCAAATCTTCACCGTTCGAATAACGTCTTAATACTGCATCTACACGTGCAAGCAATTCAGATACACCAAATGGCTTCGTAATATAATCATCGGCACCTGATTTTAAGCCTTGTACAACTTCGGCTTCACCGTTTTTGGCTGTGAGAATAATGACCGGTGTGCTGACACCCTGAATTCGTAACTTGTTCAGAATATCCAGACCATTCATTCCAGGAAGCATCAGATCCAGCAGAATCAGATCAAATTCCTGGGACAACGCCCGATCATAACCTGAAGATCCGTGATCCTCAGCAATAACATCATAGCCCTCTTGTGTCAGGTTGTACGTAAGCAATCTTGATAATGTTGGTTCATCTTCAATAACGAGCAAACGCTGCGCCATGATACCCCTTCTCTCCTATAGGTTGTCTGTTGCCACAACACTTTGTTTATCATAGCACCTAATTGTTAACTCTGTGTAAAACAGCGCATTCCTTTTACATTTCACTTCCATTGCACTAGATTTCTTCATCCTGAATTAATGGAAGGATAACACGAAACGTAGTCCCCATGCCAAGTTCACTCTCTACAGACAGTTTGCCATGGTGCAATTCTACCAGATGTTTCACAATTGAAAGTCCAAGTCCAGTTCCTCCCGAATTACGGGATCTGCCCTTGTCTACCCGATAGAAGCGTTCAAAAATCCGCGGCAAATCTTTCTTCGGAATACCAATTCCTGTGTCGGATACTGCAAATACAACTTCTTCTTCGTCCTCATTATGTTCAACCGACACTTGTAGTTTTACCCGTCCACCCTCAGGAGTGTAATTAATGCCGTTGGATAACAGATTAATAAAGATCTGCTTCATTTTATCCTCATCAGCTTCAATATACAATTCTTCGGGAACATTCATCTCCAGCCGAATCTCTTTCTTCTCCGCCACCTTGGACAAGGTACCCAGAACCATCTCGAAGAACGAATGCACATGCACAGGTGAACACTGCAGCGGAGCCCGTTTGGACTCAATTTTGGACAATTCCAGAATATCTCCGATCAATCGGTTCAGTCTGTCACCTTCATCATATATGATTTGCAAGAATGAACGCTCTGTCTCTTTATCCTGTACGCCACCGCTAAGAAGCGTTTCGGCAAAACCTTTGACTGCAGCTACCGGCGTCTTAAGTTCATGAGATACATTTGCTACGAACTCACTGCGCATCGATTCCAGCCTGCGGATTGCTGTTACATCCTGAAGGAGGAAGAGCATTCCCCGATAAGCGCCGTCATCTTCAGACATCGGTACTCCATCAATACGAATCAATTTTTCCACCGGATTGAACACACTTACTTCTTCATGCATTGGTTCTCGCAATGCAACACTTTCTTCAATCGTGCGCGTCAGCTCATAATGCCGCTTCAATTCAATATAAGGTTTCCCGGTAACCCGCTCCGCCTGAATGCCAAGCATACGCTCCGCTTCCCGGTTAACCAGCGCAATGGATTGACCTGCATCAATCATGATAATGCCGCCTGTCATGTTGGCAAGCACGCTTTGCAGCAGCGCTTCATTATCTCTAATCGTTTTTAGCTGCATCTGAAGGCTGTCTGCCATTCCATTAATGGCAAGTCCCAGTTGACCGATCTCATCATTTCGAGTTACATCCACTCTCGCATCATAATCCAGCTTGGTGATCCGGTGAGCCACCTTCGTAATATGCTCAATGGGTGATGTCAGTCCCCGCGCAACCCGGTAACTTACCAGAGCCACAATCAGAAACAGAAGGCCCAGGGTGAAGAACATCAAAATCCATCCCTGCTGAAGGCCCTGATCTACAGCTTCAAGGCTCATGGATAGTCGAATGTAACCGTCAAATTTCCCATTGGGTAACTCAATCATGTCGCTTTGATCCGAATTCACAGGAAGCGCAACATACAGCATGTCCTGTCCTAATGTTGCACTATAACGAATTGACTGACCATAGTTTTGTCCAACCGCTTCTTTAATCTCTTGACGGTTCAAGTGGTTGTCCATTGAATTGGGATCGCTCTCCGAGTCACCAATGACCGTTCCGTCTTTATTGATAAAGGTTACCCGTGAATCCGTCAGTCGATCCAGCTCGACAGCACGTTCAGAGTAATATTTCTGTGTCTCTGCATTGTTTGGATCAGTTGCATCATGAAACGGGAACGTTGCTTTGAGCAAGTTAATCTCACGCACCATCGTTTGCTCCAGTGCGGTAATGTGAGTAGTCTTAAAAACTCTGCCCATCGTATAACCCGCAACAATGACGGAAATACCGATCAGCACCATCATAATGATGGCAAGGCGAATTCGGAACGGTCTCATCTATCTCTTCCTTTGTTATAAAATTAATAATTACATATCCATTTCTATTCGATCACCACGAGTGGTGGGCTGTGAAATAACAAGAAACTCCACATCTGCTTCTCCACGATTCTGCATCTGATGTGGCATCTTCGGCGCAATTTCTATCCCTTCATGGGGTCCGAGCATGAACTCTTCCCCGTTAAGTTCCATACAGGCCTCACCACTAAGGATGAAAAAGAACTGACGACTTATCAAATGATAATGCCGGGTTTCAGATGTTCCTGCAGGCATACGTTCATGAATAACGCTCAGTGCTTCATTTTGGACGAGATGCCAGCCATCACATTGTCCACCCCATATATAGTGTGCTGCATTTTGTTTGCTAATCTTCATATGACCGCCCCCGAAGCTTACTTGTTCGGTCTATATCATATCACAGATAGCATGGAGACCCTGCCATTTTTGATAAGCAGCAGAGCGGCAGCTGTTCTAGAACTATCCACTGGCAAGCCTAATGATAAAATATCATGATTGTATCAACGCCGATCCCGACTTTTGTAAATAGGATCAAAATTAAATCCATTTCGCAATATACTCATAAAAAAAGACGTATCGACCAGTCGTGCTGGTAAACGATACGCCTTCATTCGAATTACGCCGTCAATGGATTATCCGTTGACCACTTCGCCGCCATTAACGTGCATCACCTGACCGCTCACGTAGGAAGAATCGTCCGAAGCGAGATACACGTAAGCTGGAGCCAGTTCATCCGGTTGCCCTGGACGTTTCATCGGCTGAGTTGCACCAAATTCGCTCACTTTTTTCTCATCAAATGTGGATGGAATGAGCGGGGTCCAAATCGGCCCTGGAGCGACAGCATTCACACGAATTCCCTTCTCCACAACGTTCATCGACAAGGAGCGTGTAAATGAAGTGATAGCTCCTTTCGTAGATGAATAATCAATTAACGTCGGATTTCCGCGATATGCGGTAATGGAGGTTGTATTAATGATTGTACTGCCTTTCTTAAGATGTGGCAGAGCAGCCTGTGTAATATAAAACATGCCAAAAATATTTGTGCGGAACGTACGCTCCAACTGTTCTGGAGTAATATCCTCCAGCTGCTGCTGGGGATGCTGCTCCGCTGCATTATTCACGACAATATCCAGCTTGCCCAGCTGATCTACTGTCTGTTGCACGGATTTCTTGGCAAAGGCATTGTCACCAATGTCACCGGCAATCAAAATACATTTGCGTCCTTCCTGCTCGACCTGACGTTTGGTCTCTTCTGCATCCTCATGTTCACTCAGGTATATAATCGCTACATCTGCGCCTTCTTTCGCATATGTAACGGCAACAGCACGTCCAATTCCGCTGTCTCCACCCGTGATCAGAGCAACCTTATCCAACAATTTACCGGCTGCTTTATATTCAGGTTTCTCAAACTCTGGCTTGGGGTGCATCTCCGATTCAATACCCGGGCGCTGATTCTGATGTTGGGCTGGCATCGTCTTTTTGTTTTGTGTGTTGGTTGACATCTGGCATTTCTCCTCTCAAAATGGAATATCTGATCTAGTCTCATTCTGTAGGATGGCATGAACATTACAGATTATTCCCTTTTTCAACAGTCATGCTTCAAAGTCCCTGATCTATTGCCTCGATACATACTTACCACTCGCTTTTGGCGGTTAAACAACAAATTCCCTATACTAAAATGGTTGTTTCTTTATCTTCTCTCGTAAACATGCTGTAACTGAGGCAAAGCCGCATTGAATTCGATCTATATTTCCAAACATTCGAAATTTTTTCGAAATTGACCGATTCACCACCCAAATTGTATTCCTATGCCGTAGGGGCTGATGTACAATGTACAGTATACAGATAAGCTTTAAACAGCATTAATTCAGTTTGAATGAGACTGTCGTACTTCCAACTTAGCAAATATTCTGATCTAATATGGAGACCTAACCCATGGAATCGCACATTAATTCTTATATAACACTTGTAACTACTTCAGCTGTGCTGAATGTTTTTCTGTGTTTATATACTTATGTTAGAAGAGCAGAAATCCCCAGTTCGAAGATATTCATTCTCTATACAGCAGCTCTGTCTGTTTACACCTTCGGATACGCGATTGAGCTCGCCAGCAATACACTGGAGCAGATGAAATTCTGGACGGTCGTCGAATACATCGGCATGCCTTTCTCCGCCTCTCTTGGACTGATGCTCATGATGCAATACACAGGTAAAAAGTTATCCAAAAAAGCTTCTGCGGCGCTGTTTGTAATCCCTTCCATTACCTTGTTCATGGTCGCAACAAATGATTTTCATCATCTTTTCTATAAAAGAGTATGGCTAAGAGAAGATAGTCCCGTCCCTCTAATGGATATTGCCATAGGGCAATGGTACGTTGTTCATGGTGCATTCACCTTTTCCTGTCTGCTATGTGCCTGCCTTATTCTCGTCGGACAATGGAAACATACCAAAAAGATGTATCGTCGTCAGTTACTCACACTGATCACTTCACAACTTATTCCTATGGTAGCGGCCTTTGTGTATTTGCTTGGTCTGACCCCAGGTGGTATGGACCCGGTTCCGGTTCTCATGTGCATTACATCCGCAATGTACATCTGGGCCATTCTATCATCCCGACTGCTAACCATCGTACCTATTGCCAAAGATAGTATCTTTGAGAGCATGCGTGAAGGCGTTATTGTGCTGGATAGTTCCAATCGTCTCGTCGATTACAACAAATCTCTGCGTGATATGCTTCCAGAGCTTGATTTCAGCATGGTGGGTCAACATCTGAACGATATATGGCTATCCCTTGCCGGCGAGACCTTTCCAGTAGAATATGGCCGAGAAGGTCTGCAAACCGATTTGTACTGGCAATTGAGCGGAGAGACCGTCTGTTATCAAGTAAGGACCTCTTATGTTTATAACAAAGAAGGACAGGCCGTTGGCACTCTGATTATGCTGATTGATATTACAGAGCAACGTTTCCTTCAGGAACAACTGAAACAAATGGCTTACTTTGATGGTCTCACCAAAATTTATAACCGTACGCAGTTCCTACTTAGAGGTCGAGAGATACTGAGCGAAGCCCAGCTTAATCTGCGGCCTGCAGCCTTTATATTATTTGACATTGATTTTTTCAAACGAATTAACGATACCTATGGACATGACGTTGGCGATCAGGCGATCATTCATGTGGTCTCTGTATGTAATCGTTATCTGAATTCGGAGATGTTGTTTGCACGTTATGGAGGAGAAGAGTTTGTTATCGCGGTACCCAATGCCTCCCTCCAAGACGGTGAGCAGCTTGCTGAGAAGTTACGCGTGGCTTTGTTGAATGACCCGCTGGAGGTACAAGGTACTCGTATTCCACTGACTTCAAGCTTTGGAGTGGCGCAATATAATGGAGGGTCCGATTCTTTGGAATCCTTACTGCGTGATGCCGATACAGCACTATATGAATCCAAGCGTAACGGTCGTAACACCGTATTTGCCCACGCTGTGAGCCTGAGTTAACTAAATGTAGAGTAAACAAAGTGAACCTATACATGCCGCTAGTTCAACACCACCACCTCGCTTCTTGTCAGACATTTTGCCAAAATAAAGCGAACAAAAATAGACAGCCTCTGGGCTGTCTATTTCACTACGATTCAAGATTTCACTTTCTTATTCAGCTTGTCCCAACGTTAGAAGTGCAAACGTTTTAAGTTAAGCTCGCCAATAAAACTTGTTCGCAGCAGTTATTAGATTACCTGGTTGTTCACCATCAGATATACCATAATGAGCAGGAATACGGCCAGTAATGTGCTGAACGTACGAATCTTGCTCTGCTCTGCACTGACGTCACGATTGCTTTTCACAGCCTCTGCTGCCAACCGTAGCGGTTTCCCCATAATGCCACCAATTGCTGCGATAGCCAGCAACAATACCACTACTACGCCCATCCACACATAGGAATAGTCACCCTTGGTCATCAAGTAACCACCCGTAAGAAGCTGAATCACAAGTCCGTACTGTGCGATACGGTTCAATGAACGGAGCGATGCAAATGCTCCCTCTTGAGCGGCGACACTCAAGGTCCGGATTTTGCCAACTACGAATGGCAAGATCAGATAGAAGCCCATCGCCAGTGCTCCAATAATATGGAGCAAATACATAATCATTGTCAAAATGTCCATCCTCCTCAAAAATTTCATTCAGTGTGCTATACATCACATCTCATTATACTGGGGAACTTATCCAAAGAAAAGAAAACCTCCGGATGATCCGGAGGTTTTCTGTCTGTTCCTGTCAAAAAAATTTCAAACTTACAAGTTTACTACTGAAATGACGTTACGAACCGAATCCGCAGATTTGTCTAGTCCCGCTTTTTCTTCAGCAGTCAGTTCCAGTTCAAATATTTTTTCGATTCCGTTACCACCCAGAACGGTTGGCACACCAAGGAACAAGTCGTTGTAGCCATATTCCCCTTCAAGGTAAGCAATAACCGGAATGATTCGTTTTTTGTCTTTCAAAATGGCTTCGGTCATTTGCACCAATGAAGCTGCTGGTGCATAATATGCGCTGCCATTTCCAAGCAGGTTCACGATCTCACCGCCGCCAACACGTGTGCGTTGTACGATGGCTTCAATGCGATCTGCCGGGATGAGGGTATCGATTGGAATCCCGCCAACGCTGGAATAACGAACGAGTGGTACCATATCGTCTCCGTGTCCGCCAAGCACGAATCCACGGACGTCTTCAACCGATACATTCAGCTCTTGTGCAATGAATGTACAATAACGTGCAGTATCCAGTACACCGGACTGACCGATTACGCGGTTTTTAGGAAAACCAAGCGTCTGATAAGCTGCATATGTCATTGCATCTACCGGGTTGCTTAGAATAATGACGATGGAATCAGGGCAATATTTTTTCACATTTTCACAAACAGACTTCACGATTCCTGCATTCGTGTTGACCAGATCATCACGGCTCATACCCGGTTTACGGGCAATACCTGCCGTAATAATAACAATCTCCGAACCTGCAGTATCCTCGTAGTTGGAAGTACCGACGATATTGCTGTCGAAGCCCTGAACAGGACTAGCTTCCCACATGTCGAGCGCTTTACCTTTAGTCGGGTTTTCCAGTTGTGGAATATCAACCAGAATTACATCCCCGAGTTCTTTTTGGGCAAGCATCAAAGCCGTTGTAGCTCCGGTAAATCCGGCGCCGACTACTGTGATTTTTTTGCGCTGAATAGTCACGATTCACATCTCCCCTTACAGGTTTTTAATGATTTGATCAGCAAATTCAGAACATTTCACTTCAGTAGCGCCGTCCATCAGACGTGCAAAGTCATAAGTTACTGTTTTGTTGTTGATGGAAGTTTCCATACCTTTGTAGATCAGGTTAGCTGCTTCTTGCCATCCCAGGTGCTCAAGCAACATAACGCCGGACAGAATAACGGAACCAGGGTTCACGACATCTTTGTCTGCATATTTAGGTGCAGTACCATGAGTAGCTTCGAAGATAGCATGTCCTGTTACATAGTTGATGTTCGCTCCTGGAGCGATACCAATTCCGCCAACTTGTGCAGCAAGTGCATCGGACAGATAGTCACCATTCAGGTTCAACGTTGCGATTACATCGAACTCACCTGGACGAGTCAATACTTGTTGCAGAGCGATATCGGCAATAGCATCTTTCACGATGATTTTGCCAGCATCTTCAGCTGCTTTTTGAGCTGCATTAGCTGCATCCGTACCGTCTTTTTCTTTAATGATATCGTATTGTGCCCAAGTGAACACTTTATCAGCGAACTCTTCTTCAGCAACTTCATAACCCCAGTTTTTGAAGGCACCTTCTGTAAATTTCATGATATTACCTTTGTGTACCAATGTAACGCTCTTACGGTTGTGATCGATGGCATATTGTACTGCTGCACGTACCAAACGTTTGGAACCTTCAGAGGATACTGGCTTGATACCAATACCGGAAGTTTCAGGGAAGCGGATTTTGTTTGCTCCCATCTCCTGTTGCAGGAATTGGATTACTTTTTTCACTTCTTCGGAACCTTCTGCGTATTCAATACCCGCATAGATATCTTCCGTATTCTCACGGAAAATGACCATGTCTACCAGCTCAGGACGTTTAACCGGAGAAGGTACACCATCAAAATAACGAACAGGACGCAAGCAAGTGTACAGATCCAGTTCTTGACGAAGCGCTACGTTCAGGGAACGAATTCCGCCGCCGATAGGTGTAGTCAGTGGTCCTTTAATCGCTACGATATACTCGCGAATGGCTTCAAGCGTATCGTTTGGCAGCCACTCCCCGTATGTATTGAATGCTTTCTCGCCAGCAAACACTTCGTACCATGCGATTTTTTTGTTGCCGTCATATGCTTTTTCAACAGCTGCATCCAATACACGTTTGGAAGCCTTCCAGATGTCACGGCCTGTACCGTCACCTTCGATAAATGGAATGATCGGGTTATTAGGTACTTGCAGTGTACCGTTATCAATTTGAATTTTTTCGCCTTCAGTTGGGTGAGCAAATTTTTCTAATTTCATTAGTATAATTCCTCCTTGGGTTTCGTAGATGCAGTATGATAACATACCGCTTGTCTTGTTGGAGGAAGGGTTATGAACAGGCTGACCGTATTAGCCAACAGGTTATACCCTTCATCCTTTTTTATTATACTGGTTTTGATGCCATTAGCGAAGTTCGATTGAAACGTACTTCTGATCTGTTGGGCCTGTGTACTCGGCGCGCGGACGAATAATACGGTTATCCGCAAGTTGTTCCAGAATATGAGCAGTCCAACCTGATACACGGCTAATCGCAAAGATTGGTGTAAACAGTACCTCTTCAATACCCAATTGGGTGTATACGGAAGCGGAATAGAAATCTACATTTGGTTTCAGACCTTTTTGTCCTGTTACCAGTTCTTCGATCTTCACCGACATTTCGTACAGGCGTGTATCGTTGTTCATTTCTCCCAGTTCCTTGGACATCTTTTGCAGATGTTTTGCACGTGGGTCTCCATTTTTGTATACACGGTGTCCAAAGCCCATGATCTTCTCACGGTTGTTCAATTTTTCTTGAATAGCCGCCTCCAGACGATCAGGTGTACCAATCTCATTCAGCATTTTCATAACGGCTTCATTTGCACCGCCATGCAATGGTCCCTTCAATGCGCCAATCGCAGAAGTTACTCCCGAATAGATGTCGGACAGCGTAGCTACTGTTACACGTGCTGCAAATGTAGAAGCGTTCAACTCGTGATCCGCATGCAGGACAAGCGCTTGATCAAGGGCTTTAACAGCGGTCTCGGCTGGTTGTTCTCCAGTCATCATATATAAAAAGTTTTCTGCGATGGAAGCGCCTTCTTTTGGGGCCACAGGTTCTTTGCCCTGACGGATACGGGCTATGGCTGCCACAATGGTTGGCAACTGCGCTTGCAGCTTAACCGCTTTGTTCTCATTCGCTTCCGCTGTCATCTCGTCAGCCTGCTCATCGTACAGAGCCAGTGCGGATACTGCGGAACGCAGTGCTGCCATGGTACTCATGTTTTTCGGATACAATTGGATTTGTGCAATCAACTCGCTCGGAATCGGCGCGTAATCGCTCAGGCTTTTGCGAAGGGATTTCAGTTCATCCGTAGTTGGCAATTTACCAAACCACAGTAAATAGGCAACTTCTTCAAAGCTTGCATGTTCTGCCAGATCGTCAATATCGTAACCACGGTATGTAAGCACACCGTCTACAATGGAGCTGATCGAAGAGGTTGTTGCAACGATGCCTTCCAGACCTTTGGTAGCTGTCATATTACATCTCTCCTTTAATAAACGAAATCAAGAACCCATCCAGAGTGTCATCTACGTGCTTAAACGCACTCGTCCTTCTTTTGTAACCATTTACATTTTAAAATTAATAAATACCTCAATATCCGGTTTTCATATCTGTCAATCGGTATTTCCTTATCTCATCATACTGGATTTTGTCGTTTATGTGAACATGATGCGAGGTCATCCGCACATCAAACTTCTTTATCAGACCGATAAAGCATTTTTGAAAACCTTTACAAAAACAAGGTTGACATTTTATTCTTTTTATATAAATCCGTGCTATAAATCAAGTTTTTATTGCTATATTTTGTGAACATGAGGCATACTCTAGGCAAAAGAAAAGATATAATTCGACGACATCCTGGCGTTTCAAATCAGTGTATTTGCTCTATATTAACTAGATAGCTTCCTGTGCTTCCCTCATGGTAGCTTGAAATGGAATAAGGAGAGTTGATGCTTGGATAGAATCATAATGAAACGCCTGTTGCGCGGCTTATGGGTGATTATCGCGACCATACTCATTGCCGTTGCCATATACCTGCTGTTCCCTCTGTTATATCCTTTTGCCATCGCCTGGATTATCGCCTATGCGATGAATCCTCTGGTGAAGTTGCTTCAATACAAGGCCCGATTTCCCCGCTGGCTGGCTGTAACCTTATCACTAATCATTTATTTCGGGGCCATTGTCGTCGTATTATCTGCCGCGGTAACCCGTATGGTCAAGGAAGTTATTTCACTAACGACGAGCTTCGACCTTCATGTCGATGAGATAAAAGCTACGTTCGTCCGCTGGACTCAGAATGATACGATTCAGAGTTTAATTGGACAAATTAATGAATTTTACAAAGAAAATCCCAATTATCAGGAGACCATTAACAGCAATATTAGCAAAACAACCGAAACGGTAGGTACAGCAGTAACGGATCTGGTCACCGGATTTTTCAACATGATCCTGAACCTGCTCACTTCTCTACCCAATATGGGAGCCGTATTAATCGTGGTCCTGCTGTCAACTTTCTTTATTAGCAAAAGTTGGACCAGACATAGCATTACCGTATCGGGCTGGGTGCCCTCTTCCATTCGCAAACCGATTACTGACATATGGAATGATCTCAAAAAAGCACTGTTCGGTTATGCACGAGCCCAGTTGATCATGATCTCCATCACCGCATTATTTGTCATGATCGGATTGCTTGTGCTCCAGGTTAAGTCTGCCTTCACAATTGCTTTACTCATCGGTCTGGTGGATCTGCTTCCTTATCTCGGCGTCGGCTTGGTGATGGTTCCCTGGGCCGCATACCTGCTTATGAATGGAGATCTCTACCTGGGGATCGGCATCAGTATTGTATATCTTATTGTGCTGATTGCCCGCCAAATCATTGAACCCAAAGTGCTTGCCAGCAGTGTTGGGTTGGACCCTCTCGCCACATTGGTTGGCATGTTCGTCGGATTGAAGCTATTTGGTGTACTCGGTTTGATCATCGGTCCTGTCAGCCTCGTTATCCTTGATGCATTCAATCGAGCGAACGTATTCCGCGATCTCCGAACATACATTATTAACGGACGTGTCCGATGAATTCATGATTTCTGTTTTCTGTTATCCGCATATCATCAAAATTAAAAAAGGCACCGCTCATCAGAACGAATCTGGTGGTGGGTGCCTTTCTTTAACTCGTGCTGGTATGTCCTATTTTTTCGGACCACGATAAAACTTAATACTTCCGTTTCTCATTTTTTTCTCCAGCCAGCCCAGGAAGAATAGACGGTATACTGAACGTGTTACTGGAAACAACAGTGTAAAACCGATCAGATCTGTGATAAATCCCGGAATCAACAGTAGGAAACCACCGACAAAAATAAATAGTCCATCTACCATTTTCCTTCCGGGCACCTTACCGCGCTCCATCTCGGATTTGGCATCAATAAGTACTTTTCGTCCTTCAAACTGCAACATTGCTATACCGATCAAGGACGTGAGAATCATGAGAAGCAGTGTCTTTCCGGCTCCAATCCAGTCACTCATAAGAATGAAACCAAACAGTTCAATCACCGGAATGATTAATAGCAGGGCCCACATCCATTTTCGCATTACGTATTACCCCTTTCCTGAAAGCCACACTTTCTCAAGCGCGCTGTAGAGCTCAGAAGCTGCCTTATCCAGCCTGACTGGCTTCCAGTCCCCATTGACCCATACATGCTGGGTAGAGCCTGTAACCAACCGTTCACCAGGAAGGGACTCCTCAGATGACCATACTCGTTGCCCAACGTCTATCTGCTCATTAAGGTCTGGAGTCATGCGCCTTATGTCATACTCATAGTTCAGTCGCAGACCACTAAATGCAGCAATACGGGTGAAAATGACAATGTCATCATCATACCGGGCAGGTTTATGATATTTCACATCAAGTCCGGTTACCGGAAGCAGTAACCCCTGTTCCTCCATTTTACGATATGTATACCCCATTTGGCGAATCATCTCGGTTCGACCGATTTCAAACCAATTCAAATAGTTAGCGTGATAGACAACACCCATCTGATCACTTTCTTGATAACGCACGCGAAGGCGTGCAGTGTACCAACTGCCATTGCTTTGTTGTTGCATGTTACAGGCCTCCTTCGATATACCAATGCTTACGTATCTAGCGGCGTTAAAGTGTCATAAAGATGGAAAAAAAGCAACGGGACGCAAACGCCCCATTGCTTCATTCCTGTTGCTTCTCGTCCAAACACAATTATGCGTTGTTTGGAATTTGGCTTACTTTGATCAGGTTAGTGGAACCCGAACGACCCAAAGGTACACCCGCTGTAATAACAACAAGGTCTCCTTCTTTTACAAGTCCGGATTTCACGCCGCCTTCAATTGCATTTTCAAACAAAGCGTCAGTGGAATCCACAAGTCTTCCTTTGACTGGTGTTACACCCCAAGCCAATGCAAGGCGACGGGAAGTTCTGTCTTCCGTTGTCACCGCGATGATTGGAGATTCTGGACGATATTTAGAAATCATGCGTGCTGTATGACCGGATTCAGTCGAAGTAATGATCGCTTTAGCGTTCAGATCTTGAGCTGACAGGGCAACAGATTGGCTGATTGCTTCAGTAACTGTTGTTTGTTGAGCAACACGTTGTTTCAGATACAGCTCTTGGTAAGGCAGAGCGGATTCTGCTTTTTCGGCAATACGGGACATTGTCAGAACGGATTCAACTGGGTATTTACCCGCAGCTGTTTCACCTGACAACATGATTGCATCTGTACCGTCAAAGATCGCATTAGCCACGTCACTTGCTTCTGCACGTGTTGGACGCGGGTTGCGTTGCATGGAATCCAACATTTGTGTAGCTGTGATAACCGGTTTGCCTGCAACGTTACATTTTTCGATCATGCGTTTTTGTACCAGTGGTACTTCTTCCGCAGGAATCTCTACACCCAGGTCTCCACGAGCAACCATCAGGCCATCGGACACTTCAAGGATTTCATCCAAGTTGTCCACACCTTGTTGGTTCTCAATTTTAGAGATGATTTGGATATGTCCGGCATTGTGTTTTTCAAGCAATTCACGAATCTCAAGGACGTCGCTTGCTTTACGAACAAAAGAAGCCGCGATGAAATCGACACCTTGTTCGATACCGAATACGATATCGTTGGCATCTTTTTCAGTGATACCCGGCAGAGAAATAGCAACTCCCGGAACGTTAACACCTTTTTTGCTTTTGATCGTACCACCGTTAACGATACGGCATTTGATCTCGGTGCCTTGCACTTCCACCACAGTCAGTCCGATCAGACCGTCGTCGATCAGAATTGTAGATCCCGGTTCAACATCACTCGGAAGATCTGCATACGTAATGGAAAGACGTTCTTTGGTGCCCAGAATTTCTTCTGTTGTCAAAGTGATGTACTCGTCTTGAACCAATTCGATAGGCTCCACTTCGAGTTTACCTGTCCGAATTTCCGGTCCTTTGGTGTCCAGCAAGATCGCTACTGTCTTGTTCAGCTCTTCGCACGCTTGGCGAATTGCTGTGATCCGTCCGCCGTGCTCATCGAAATCACCGTGGGAGAAGTTCAAACGGGCCACGTTCATACCGGCCATAATCAATTTTTTGGTATTTTCCAATGATTCACTGGATGGACCAATCGTACATACAATCTTTGTTTTGCGCATTTTGGGTTTCCTCCGATTTTAAAGGTCTATCTTTTTATCTCTTTTTCTTTTTCCAACTATTAAATTTACTATACTTTTGCTCATTTGTATAGGAAATTCGTCACATCATTCTGCATTTCCCGACAAATTACCTGCTGTATCGACTTCAACTGGCACTTGGGGAACTTCTATCTGCACTTCAGGTTCAAACGTGACTGATCCAATTTTACGGAATTTCTCATACCGATCCTGTTTCAATTGGTCACCACTCCAACCTTTCATCTCGTCCAGATGACGAACCAAAGCCTCGCTTATCGCAGCCGCAGATTCTTCATAATCCCGATGAGCACCGCCGCGTGGCTCAGGAATTATTTCTTCAATGACCTCCATCTCCAGAAGGTCTTTGGCCGTTATTTTCATCGCTTCGGCCGCCTGATCTGCCTTGGATGCATCTTTCCAAAGAATGGACGCAGCACCGTTCGGAGAGATCGCAGAGTAAATCGCATGCTCCAGCATCAACACACGATTACCCACAGCCATAGCTAGAGCCCCGCCGCTGCCGCCTTCGCCGATGACCACTATGATAACGGGCACCGAGAGCTTCGCCATTTCAAGCAGGTTACGGGCAATAGCTTCCGATTGACCTCTCTCTTCAGCAGTATTACCCGGATACGCCCCTTTAGTATCAACGAATGTAATAATTGGACGACCAAATTTGTTCGCTTGCTTCATCAGACGCAGCCCTTTTCGGAAACCTTCCGGATGTGCGCTCCCAAAAAAACGGGCGATATTATCTTTTGTATCTTTCCCCCGCTGTTGGCCGATAACCGTTACTGTTTTTCCGTTCAGCTTCGCCAGTCCGCCAACGACCGCAAGATCATCTCCGAACATGCGATCACCGTGCAACTCCATGAAATCGGTAAATATCAATTGGATCAGATCCAGTGCCGTCGGACGCTGCTGATGCCGCGCCAAATGCATTTTCTGGGCAGCCGTTATGCCGGAATAAATCTCTTCTTCGAGTCTATGATAACGTTCTTCCAGGCGGGCAATTTCATCGGTGAAGTCGATGCCTTTTTCCTGTCCAAACTGTACGAGCTCTTCGATCTTTTTGCGCATCTCAACCAGAGGCGCTTCATATGGCAACTCACCCGCCATTTAGACCCCTCCTTTTTCACTATGCATGTCTAGAAGCTTGCCAAGGGTGGCTCGAAGTTCTTTGCGATGGACCACCATGTCCAGCTGGCCGTGCTGCAAATTAAATTCTGCCGTCTGGAAATCATCAGGCAGTTTCTGACGGATTGTCTGCTCAATGACGATTCTACCGGCGAAGCCAAATACAGCTCCCGGCTCAGCAATGATGATATCACCAAGGCTCGCAAAACTGGCCGAAACTCCACCTGTCGTCGGATCGGTGATGACCGAAATATATAACCCACCCTGTTCATCCAAACGGGACAAAGCCGCGCTTGTTTTTGCCATTTGCATAAGGCTAAGAATACTCTCTTGCATCCGGGCACCCCCAGATGTTGAGAAAATGATCAAAGGCAAGCGTTTCTCTGTTGCATGCTCAATCGCACGAGTAATTTTCTCCCCTACTACCGAACCCATACTGCCTGTGAAGAAGTCGAAGCTCATGACAGCAACAACCACAGGCAAACCTTCTATGGTTCCCTCACCCGTAATGACAGCTTCCTTCAGTCCAGACTTCAGGCGCTGTTGTTCCAGTTTGTTGCTATATCCAGGGAAGTCGAGCGGATCAACCGAGATCATATCAGCGTCATGCTCCACAAACCCTTGCTCATCTAGAACCATAGCAATACGTTCCATTGCGTTCAACCGCATATGGTAACCGCAAGCCGGACATACTTTTAAATTTTTTTCCAATTCCTTGCTATATTGAATCGTGCCGCATTTGCTGCACTTGTTCATAAGCCCTTCAGGTATTTCCCGTTTTGGACGTTCTCCAGCTTCCTGACCTTCGCCACGAAGCGCACGCTCGGAAGGTATGGTGGCGTACTTCCGTTTTTTTTGGAATATATCTTTGAACACAACTACACCTCTCCAGCCGTTGATTTGATGGCCGCAACCTGCAGTCCGTTGCATGTAGCAACTTCATCCGCGCGCTGCGGTAAACCGCTTACGACCCATACGCTGCCATGGGCCTTGTCCAGCATTCACAACAAAAAAATCCGCCGGTATAAGGCAAGGATCAGCGGCTTCTGTCAGCACGATTGATGTTACCTGCAATAACCGAAAGATTGTTGCGCCGATGTTTGAATCTGTCTTGGTAGGGTCTCTGGGAGCAATCTGGTCGGTCCTTGTCCTAACAAAAAAAGAAGGAAGGACAGCAGCATACAATACATGCAAGTCGATTCCTCACTCCGCTTACGCGGTCAGTCCCTTATGTACCATTGGTACTTCTTCATCTGCCAAGGCACGTCTGATATCGAATGAATCAGGAATGCAGAATCGAATTCAGCACTTCCTGAACCTCTTCCAATTCCCCTGAAGGGACGCGAATCTCAAATTGCTGCTTGGATAAACTGATGGGACGGGTCTGTACCAGAAAACCTTCTTCCGAAAGCTTGGTCTTAATCTTGTCCGCAACCTTTGCTGTCGGTGCAATGTAAATCACCGTCCACATGCCATGTCCGCCCCCTAAGCTAATGTTCAGAGCCCGTATATTGGACTAATGATAACATACCTCACTTTTTTTCTGCAAGGAAGGGTTCGGGACCTTTGGGGAGAAAACGAGATCTATAGGGACATTTGTCCCGCGAGGATAACCGATATGGTGATGCAATGATCCTAGGACTTTCCTTTTCAAAAAAGGGATTTCAGGCCGCTCAGGGCAGCAACAGCCACCCTGGATGACCTTCCATTGAACAAACAAAAGATACCAAATGAATGAAAACACAAATGAAGAAAATCAGATATCCGATGGATATTTCTTGGCTTTAATATTTTTGTGAGCAATTCGGGCAGAAGCAGCAGCGGCGAGCCCGGCAACCAGGTCGTCCAGAAAAACATGTATAGCTGGTCCTGCTTCATTCAGATCATGAATGACACCAATCTTTTCTTTATCCAGATAACCAAAACTGGTTAAACCGATCATACCATACACATGGGTAATGCCAAGAGCAAGAGTCTCGTCCACTCCATACAGGGATTCATCCGCCTCCATAATTGCCTGCAAAGGTTGCGGCAAAAGGCGTTTCTCAGCAAGCTCGTCGAGGGCTATACCTGTGTATAGCGTATATTGCACCTCACGTTTCTGCAGTACCGATTTTACACTCGTGACACAGTCATCCATAGTCAGTTCCGGGTGGTACCCTTTTTGCAGACGATATACAATTTCCGCGATTGCATCAATCTGTACACCCCGCCGGGCCAGCATGGCTTCTACGATTTCATATGACATATCTCGACCTCCCGCATCGCTCCCCCGAGGACCCCCAGGTCCTTCGGTGTTCTCAAGTGTATGCGGCAAACTCGCAAAATGTTCATAAAAAATGCGAAACGCGCATTCGCTTTGGCAGTCTGCTTATCCTATAAATTATGTAAAAAATTCACATATTACATGCTTGTGTTCAATATCTCCTTCCCCTTCATTCTTGATTTAATTTGGTAAAATAAATACAAAAAACCTGCTCGGCATTTGGCCGAACAGGCTTCATCTTGGGAATAAGAGGGGGTTCTCAAAGTCATGAACATGGCCTGGGATACCTTTTTAGTTTTATTCGATTCGGACCAAATGAAATCAACGCACGCGATAAGCTCCAATTTTTCACAAAACTGCGGTTTAACAATTACAGAGATGTTTTTTCGTCATTCTATAGGTCGTGCCGCAGTTTTGTACCTGAGTGACGTTACTGTAGTTCGTTAAACTTCGCGTTTTACGATCATCCGCCTGTTAAGGCGCGGTAGTTTCGTTAGCGCTTTGAATCGAGAAAACAATTACGTGCATGAAAACCAATTATTTTATTTTGACCGTCCCCTCACCCAGCATCTTCTCCATCTCGGAGAACAAAGAGGGCGAAGGTTTAATCCGGTAGGCATCACTCAATGCGAGCAGCTTCTGCTGCTGTTCATAGAAGAGCACCGTCGCAACCGGACCCGAATGCTGCTGAAGCAATTGTTTCAGTCGGGCGAGGAGCTCTGGATTCTCCGCCTGCGGAGTGATCTTCACGAACACTCGCTGCTCCATCACTCGCGGCCCACGACTCTGCTCCGTGCCGCCAGCGGCCTCATCGGCCCGGCGAGCCACGGAAGCAGCCCCATTAGCATCGGCCGCTCCAGATCCACCCGCAGCGCTGTGCGTCGCTGACGGGCCTTGGCTTCCGCTGCTGCGCTGTGCTCCGGCTCCCGCGCCAGCCGCCTGCCGTGGTGGAGCCGCCGGGCGCGAAGCACTGCCGCTGCCGGGCTTACCGCGCCGTTCGCGGCTGCGCAGCTGCTGTTCCAGTGCCGCCGATGACAACGGCGCCACTTCCTCAGCCAGCAGCTTGAACCCTTCGTCCTGCTGCTGCACCTTGGCGCGCACGACGAGCAGTTCACCTTTCCCGACATGCTGCTGGCTGCGCCGCCATACTTCGGGAAAGAGAACCACTTCACAGCGTTCGATCTGGTCTTCCAGCTCCATGAACGCCATAGCCTTGCCCTGTTTCGTCGTAATCGACTTCACAGACACAACCATACCGGCTGCGACGGCCATCGTATCGTCAGCCGCTTCCGTCAGTTCCATAATGCGATCTGCGCCGCTGGATTCAAGCACATCTTCGTAATCATCCAGTGGATGACCAGACAGATACAAACCTAACAGCTCACGCTCCAGCTCCAACTGCTGGCTCCCGGAATAAGGCGGAATTTCGGGATATTCAATCTCCCAGTTCGGCGTCTCGACAAAATCAAACAATTGAATTTGCAGATCCTCGCGTTCCTTGCGCCATTTCAGTGCGGCTTCCACGGTCTCATCCAGCATCGCCAGTAATTGGGCACGGTGCCCAGGCAATGTGTCAAAGGCTCCCGCCTGAATAAGCGATTCAATTACACGTTTGTTGCATACACGCAAATCGACGCGACGACAAAAATCGAGCAGGCTGTCGAACGGTCTTTCCTGCCGTACAATCATGATACTCTCCATCGCCTGGGTACCTACATTTTTCACCGCAGCCAGACCAAAACGTATCGCCCCGGTTGCTGTATCTGCATCAGAGTTCTGATTCGACAATCCATCTTTCTCCTGTACAGCGGACATTCCATGCTGTTCGGAATGCGAGGACTCCTCTTCCCCAGTCCCATGCAGGCGTTCTGCTGTAGAAACAGTCACTACGCCAGAATTATTTCGATCTTCGGACTGCTCTTGCACTGTCGTCGCTGCCTGCCACTCATATGCACCACTACCGTCTTCGTCTGGTTCGGGACCCGGGTCATCCGGCAGAGGTGCTTCACCGTACTCTGCTTGTCCGGAATAATGATCATCATGTACAGCACGTTCCACCGTAGAACCTGCTGTACCGTTCTCACCACTTTCTCCCCCTAAACGTTGGGTTTCTGCCGCTTGTCCAGCACTAGTTCTGCTAGATGATGCAAGCACAGGTGTAAACAGAATGCCGCTCTCATTCACATCCGGTGGAAGCACTTCAATATTCATGCGTCTGCATTCCACAACGTACTCCGCTACTTTACGGTGACTGCCCATAACGGCTGTTAACATGGATGCCATAAAATGAATGGGATAATGTGCTTTCAGATAAGCCGTCTGGAAAGCAAGCACGCCATACGCAGCGGCATGAGCACGCGGGAAACCATAGTTGGCAAACTTGACGATCATGTCATAGACCAGGTCTGCCTCCGCTTCAGTGTATCCTTGCTTAAGACTGCCCTGAACAAAATGCCCACGTTCGAGATCCAGTACTTCCCGTTTCTTCTTGGAAACCGCTCTACGGAGCAAATCCGCTTCACCAAGAGAGAAGCCTGCCATCCGGGAAGCAATCTGCATAATTTGTTCCTGATATACAATGATGCCATACGTATCCTTGAGAATGGACTCCAAATCCGCATGTGGATAATCCACTTCGATCTGTCCGTGTTTGCCCTGAATGTATTTGGATATGAACTCCATCGGGCCCGGACGATACAAGGCCAGTACGGAAATAATATCTTCAAATACACTCGGCTTCAGCTCCTTCAGGACACGACGCACTCCTGCGGATTCGAGCTGGAATATACCCATCGTGTCACCTCGACCAAGCATCTCATACGTGAGTGCATCATCGTCCGGAATATGACGAAAATCCGGAATTTCGCCATTTTCACCAATCCAGCGCAGACATCGTTCAATAATTGAAAGGGTACGCAGACCGAGGAAGTCCATTTTGAGCAGTCCAATAGACTCCAGGTTTTCCATGGAATATTGCGTTAGGGCCGTTCCCTCACTGCCCTCCTGAAGCGGAACAGCATCCGTCAGCGGATCACGGGAGATGACAACCCCCGCCGCATGCGTGGAAGCATGACGAGGCATGCCTTCCACCTTCATAGCCATATCGAGCAATTCACGTGTTTTCGGCTTGGTCTCATACAAAGCCTTCAGTTCAGGGGTGGCTTCCATTGCCCGCTGAATGTTAATACCAAGCTGTGCAGGAATCAGCTTCGCTGCCTTGTCCACCTCGCCGTAAGGCACATTCAGTGCACGTCCAACGTCCCGAACAGCAGCACGGGCAGCCATCGTACCAAAGGTAATAATTTGGGCGACATGGGCTTTACCGTATTTTTTCGCAACATACTCAATGACTTCGTCCCGACGTTCATCGCTGAAGTCGATATCAATATCCGGCAT
Source organism: Paenibacillus taichungensis (assembly GCF_050994985.1). NCBI lineage: Bacteria > Bacillati > Bacillota > Bacilli > Caryophanales > Paenibacillaceae > Paenibacillus > Paenibacillus taichungensis. The sequence continues at coordinate 3,972,930 of NZ_CP194720.1, forward strand.
GGAGATCCTCTCCGGATTCAAAAACCGCTCGAAGAGCAGGTTATATTTCATGGGATCAACGTCTGTAATACGCAAGGTGTAGGCAACCAGACTACCTGCCGAGGAGCCACGACCCGGTCCGGTGACAATTCCCTGCTGGTGAGAATAGGCGATAAAATCCCATACGATCAGGAAATAATCCGAGAATCCCATACTGTCTATAACCCGGAGCTCATAATCCAGCCGCTGTTCAAGTTCGACTCTGAGCTCCGTATCCATCCAACGTGATGATTCACTATAGCGCTCTTCCATTCCCTCTTCGCACAACTGACGCAGATAGGCAGAAGGAGTTTTCCCTTCAGGAAGCGGTCTATATTCCGGCAAAATGGATTTACCGAACTCCAGCTGCAACTCACACGACTCCGCGATGCGAACCGTATTCGTCAAAGCCTCGGGCACATGGGGGAACAAACGCGCCATTTCTTTTTCACTTTTAAGATAGAGCTGATTGGTTCCGATGCGCAGCCGATTCTCGTCATCTACCGTTTTCCCTGTTCCGATGCAGATCAACACATCCTGAAGCTCGGCGTCCTCTTCGGACAGATAGTGCGCATCATTGGTCGCCACCAGTGGAATATCAAGCTCTGCTGCCAGACGGATCAGTTGGGGGTTCACTCTTTTTTGCTCAGATAGCCCGTGATCCTGCAGTTCCAGATAGAAATCGGCACCAAAAATATGTTTGTAACGCAGCGCCGCACGCTTCGCCTCTTCCTCGCGTCCATGCAGCAAATGCTGGGGAACCTCGCCTCCCAGACAAGCACTTAAACAGATGATACCCTCGTGATGAGCAGCCAGACTCTCCATATCAATACGTGGTTTGTAATGGAAGCCTTCCAAATGACCGATGGAGCATAGTTTCATCAGATTGCGATAACCCGTCATATTTTTGGCCAGTAAAATCAGATGATGGATCGGCTGATCCTTCCGGCTTCCCCGCTCTTTGCGAGACCCGGCAGTCATATAAGCCTCACATCCAATGATCGGCTTAATTCCCCGCTCGACGCATGCTTTATAGAAAGGAATAGCACCATACATTACACCGTGGTCGGTCAATGCCAGCGTAGTCATTCCGAGATCCGCGGCTTTATTCACGAGATCCGGTATACGCGCAGCGCCGTCCAGCAAACTATATTCACTGTGAACGTGCAAATGCACAAAAGAACTCATGTTTTTTTCTTCCTTTCGCCATGGATAGTCGCAGCAACCTTCTTGAATCAGGTTACAGCACTATCTTCTTCTATCCGTATTTTTCATCCTTCGGTTCAGACCGAAAGTTGCTTTCTGTTTTCATGTAAAATGCTCTATTAATGAAATGAATGAAAATATAAGGATTCATCCTATTGAAGAGTGTTTTATTATTCTATTTTATCATAACGTTCGGGGGCACGCCCATACAATAGAAGTACAAGCCGCTCCCCCTGTTACGGACCGAAGACAGGAGGTGTGCTGCTGGGTCTGAAAGGGGTGTTGCCGGATGAGCACATTTTTGTCCAAAGCTATTCTTGATTTCTTCATTGCGTTTGGGATCGTGCTGGGCGGCGCGATGATTGGAGGTATTGGAGCGGTGGTCTCTCTCCAGCCTCCGACACAGACGATGCTTGACGTCGCTGGGAAAATAAAAATTTGGGCGCTCGCGGCGGCCGTTGGCGGTACAATCGATCCGATGCGGGTGATCGAAAGCAACGTGCTGGACGGCAATCTGTCTCCGGCAGTCAAACAAATTTTGTATTTAATATCCGCATTTATGGGCGCCCACATGGGCACCGAACTGGTGAAATGGGTATGTGGTGGAGGACGGGGTTAGCATGACTCCAGAACAGCGCCCATGAGAATCCCGCCTTTTGCACGTTACCGCCCGCTTATGCGCATGACTGCTGTCTTTGTTCTGGGAATGATCGCCGGTTGTGTCGTGTACAACGGTGTATTTCACTTGAGTTACAACGAGTTGTGGCTCAACAATCAGGAGTTGCAGCTTCAGCTGCATCAGAATGAGGAGGATATTAAAACGCTGAAAAAATACAGTAAACGCCAAACCGTCATTAAGGAAATCAAGGTCCGTGCAGAAGATTCTGACAAAGGTCCGGACGAGGCCTCCCTGAAAGTGATGTTACAGAAACTGGGCGATGAACTTGAGGTGCTCCGGGGCCGCGACGTATTCAACATCGATGAGTACAGCAAAATGACGCGCATCATGCTGAACCAAAAAGTGTACACGGTCAGAGAAAAGGAATATACCGTTCAGGTGAAAACAATGCTGGTGATGGAAGGTGTGCTGCAAGTTTGGGTACAGATTCGGATGCACGTTCCGGCTTAGAAATAGATGATAGCCCCGGAAAAAAACTGCCCTTGCCCTCTGCCTGCATGGTACAATAAGGGCAGTAAATGCTTTCCAGAAAAGGAGCTGCGTCTTTGTGTTCATCGATGTACTCAAATATGTCCTAATCGCCATCTTTGCCCTGGCCATGGTCTGTTCAGCTCTGAACAGCATTCGTTCCCGCAGAACCACTGATCCCATCGCGACAGGTCTTTATCGCTCATGGACCAACGTCTGGATGGGTAGCATGCTGATTATTCTTTCCCTCATCCTGATGTTTGTGTTTACCGGTTCTACGCTATCCGTCGTTGTGGAAGCGCTATTTCTAATTATGGGAGCGTACAACCTGTTCGCCGGTTTACGTAACCGCAGTTACTATGCCCGTCTTCAGCAGCATGCAGACGGTGCAACTGGCAAGACATCCGGACAATCTGCCTGATGCATTAGCACGATGTCATTACGTTTTACCAAAAAAAGAGTATCCTCATCTATCGAACAAGCCTGAGCCACGTTGATTTCGGGTACAGTGCGCTATTTCGATAAGAGGATACTCTCTTTTTTCCGAACTTATAATATTTTTCAAATCCAGGATTTCTCGCTTTTCTAGGCATGGTCGATGGATTGCAGGGTCATCACCGCTTTGCATACAACATTCCCATCACGGGAAATGACAATATCCATTTTGCAGGTCCGGCGACTTGTCTCCAAAATAATGGGACGAACCAGAATCTGATCTTCAATCTGTACCGGACGAACAAAATACGTTGTTACATTATCCACCACATGGTCGTTACCTGTAACGTCCCATGCGGCACGCCGTCCCGCCTGTGTCATCACATTCAACAGAACACCTTCCGAGATCGTACCGAGGTCTGTCGCCATCTGTGGAATGATGAATCCGTGGAAAAACAATTCGTTCTGCTCTCCGCGCTCTTCCGCAAACCCGTTCCAGATCAGATGATCAAACGTCTCTCCAAGCTGTGGCTGCTTCTGTGCATCACGCATCGCCTGCAGCACTTCCTTACGTGTGACGGATGCAATCAGTTTACGATTCCGATCCACAATTGGTAGGAAGTCAATACCCTCCCAGGTCATGATCTGTGCAGCCGAAGCCAGTGAGGTTTGCAGCGAGGCTGTGATTGGGCGACGTACGACACACTTCTCAATACTCTGATCCTCTTTTAACTCGCTCACATCTTTGAGACTTACGATACCGATAACCCGGTTCCATTCATCTACTACCGGAAAGCGATGCTCTCCCGTTTCGGAGACCAGCAGATGAAAATCCGCGGCTGAACTGGTCACCTTTAGCACCTGAAGACGTGGCTTTTGACCGATAATGTCCTCCACCAACATAATCTTTTTCTTAATCAGTCGATCGAAGATCGCACGGTTAATCATTGAAGCTACTGTAAACGTGTCATGTCTGGAGGAAATGATGGGAAGACCCAACTCATCAGCCATCACTCTCACTTCACGGCTTGTACCGAAGCCACCTGTAATTAATACACCTGCACCCTGTTCGAGTGCGAGGGAATGTGCATTGTCCCGGTTACCAACAATCAACAGGCTTCCCGCGTCAATGTATCGGGCCATGGCCTGCTCTTTCATCGCACCGATCACGTACTTGTGAAGCGGTTTGGCCAGACCGTCACTTCCACCCAGCACATGACCTTCGACGATGGTTACCACATCGGCAAAAGTCAGCTGCTCGGTCATACCGCGAGGTCTTTTCTCGATCCGCACTGTTCCAATTCGTTCCTTGGTCACGACCAGGCCGAAGTTCTCTGCCTCTTTTACTGCACGGTACGCTGTTCCTTCGCTTACGCCCAATTCCCGCGCTAGTCCACGCACCGATATTTTGCTGCCTACCTTCAGTTGTTCAATATGTTGAAGCAATTGTTCGTGCTTCGTCACGTTTTCTTCCTGTCCGTCCATCTGTACCACCCCCGAAGATGCATCTGTACTATTCTGTATCTATTATAACACGACCTTAGGAAAATAACCCCATTCTACGCACCATTCTCCTAAAGATCTGCGCTACATTGATCTGAATAATCGGAACAGCTAATTACGGGTATAAAAAAAGACCGGTCCCTTTCATACCAAAGGGAATCCGGCCTTACTTAGGCAGATAGAACCATCTCTATCACCATGTCATCTGTGTTCCAAACCTTATACAGATTTGCTCTGCTCCTGCTTGTCCACCAGTTTCATCTCCCACTGCCGCAGCTTTGCTCGCCGAACAGCTTCTAGTGCACGCTTCTTCTCTTCATCCACACCAAGAATAAAATGTAGATGTGCACCAATGATTAATAAGGAGAACAGCACCCATACGATGCCAAAAATATTAACCCAGTCCATTCCACCAGCAAAGGAAATCCGCGGCAACGCAATGACTAGCATCGACAACGCGATAAGCAGATAGATCACATGTTTTGCTTTCTTCAACCTTTTCACCATTCACAGCTCCTTCGTTCTTGATCGACTCTATATGTCTAGTCTATGAACGATAAGGAGCTAATATGAGAGGTTCTGGCAAAAAAACGGGACAAGGTTTTCGGTTTAGGCTTCAGCGCCACCGTACAGATGACCCAGGCTGTCTGCAATAATTTTGTTCACGTCTTCGATAATAACACTCAGGCGACGTTCAGCGTCAAACAGACGACGGATATTCAGGTTCAGGCTCAGTACCTCAAACAGTTTCTCCATTTTCTCCATTTCGTCCGGTGCAGGCATATCCCCACTCATCATACGTTGTTGCAATTCCATCTGTTGATCACGGAAATTATCCAGCATAGCCTTTGCTTCCGGGTCTGCTTCAATCAGCTTCATCGCAGAAGTAATTTCTTCCACCTCGCTGCTTTCTCTCAGTGCTTTGGCCAAATCATTGGCTTTGTCATAAATGTTCACTATAATTCCTCCTCAAATTGGGTTGTTCTTCTGTTATCCATTCGTATTCATTCGCATTCTCATCGCAACGTTCACCCGTGTTAATACACGTATTTCACTTCCGTCAAACAAAGATTGCGGAAACATGCCATTCATTACCTACTGGGCATCAAATGCATTTAATCCAAATGGGTCAATCACCAAGGGTTATATGTCCTCATATGATGAAGCACATGCCATGTTCAGATGCCGTTCAACTTCGAGATCAGACATCAAGTTGCCGCCCGGAAGGAGATCCGTGATGTCCACTAAAAAAGTAACGATTCAGGTTACCGGCTCGGGCATCCTGCAGGACGACGTCATCATGCTGGGCGAAGGGGTGCTCAAGGCACTTAAAATCCCTTCAGGCCGACCGCTTCAGTTACAATTCGGCTCTTTCCGCCGTGAGGTCACTGTCATCCCTGTTCCTAGGTATGACGGTCTGCGCATCAATCAGACGGTAGCCAGCAAGACCGGCCTTGTTCCCCGTTCGGTCCTGAGGATATCTTATCGTTCAGCCAGCCGCACGCTGCGCCTCGGACCTTACATCAGTGTATTAGTTAGCCAGGATTACCCCGATCAGCCCGATCGGCCCTTTGGCTCCATCACGATGTTCTGTCAAGAACTGGTGAACGCCTGCCGGAAGCAGGGCGCCTATGTATCCTTTTTCACACCGGAGGATATTGGAGCGGTAACGGGTTATATGAAAGGCTGGGTGTATGATGACGGCTGGAAAAAGACCGTTCTGCCTATAGCAGACGTCGTCAATAACCGGCTGACGTCCCGTAAGCTTGAGAACAAACCTAGCGTACAGCATTTTATGAAAGAAGTAAAATCGCTCTACGGTACACAAACCTTCAATGAAAAGTTTCTGGACAAAAATGAAGTATTCGATGCCTTGAAGTCCATTTCAACACTGAAGAAAGTGCTACCCGAATCCCATTTGCTCAAAGCTTCCGCCACACTCAAAACGATGTGCAATCGATATCCGGTTGTCTTTCTGAAACCGGTTCGTGGGTCGCTTGGCAAAGGTATCATCCGGGTCTCCCGTCAAAGCGACGGCAGCTTCCTCACCCTCGCTACAAGCGTTGGGGGTACCCGAAAACAAACGTATGCTTCACTGGATAAACTGTATGCCAGTCTGTCCGGGAAAATGAAAACAACGCGCTACCAGATCCAACAGGGTCTTTCCCTGATTGATAACAGCGGCAGACCCGTAGACTTCCGTGCGCTTGTGCAAAAAAACCGTACGGGCAAATGGAGTGTCACTTCCATCGTCGCACGTATTGCAGGCGGCAGTCACTATGTATCCAACTTGGCACGAGGTGGAAGTCTCAGCACCGTCAAGGAAGCTGTAGCCAAAACCCAATTGTCCGGATCAGCTAAAGCTTCTGCTTATGCAGGATTGCATACGGCGGCGCTGGATATCGCCAAAGGCATTGAAGGTGCCATCCCCGCTCATTTCGGCGAACTCGGCATCGATTTGGCCTTGGACACCAATGGAAGGGTCTGGCTTCTTGAAGTGAACTCCAAACCATCCAAGAACGATAACACGCCACTTAGCGAGAGTAAAATCCGGCCTTCGGTCAAAGCGATGCTGGAATACTCCACCTATCTGGCCGGATTCTGAAGAGTCATCCATTAGAGGAGGTGCAGCGGAATGTTCCTGCAACATCAGACAAACACAGTTGCTATCCTGGTTCGGGCAACAGAAGGCTCGCCTCCTTTCGTAGATGAACTCTTCTGTCGTCGTCTCAGTTTGGAAAGCCATCGTTACGGCCTAAATATCATTGTTCTGGCCGTATCGAATAACCCTAGCGTGTCTCGTCTCACGCAGGGCTATGTATTCGACAGAGGTGAATGGAACATCGTGCCTCTTCCTGCTGTAGACCTGATCATGGACCGCTGTCTACTGCCACTTCCCAGAACATTCAAACAACAGCTTCAGCAGCTAGCATCCTCAGGAAACGGACACCCTGCACGTTACTGGTCTGCTTCTTTACCTGGTAAATGGAAGGTATATCGCGCCTTGTCTACTGATATAAGACTTCGTGCTCTTCTTGCGCCTACGACACTTCTTAAGTCGGATACCCTATGGGAGCAATGGCTGGAGCGCTGGCCGAAAGGTATTTTCTTTAAACCTGTATCGGGCACCCATGGTAAGGATACGTTTCGCCTCTATCGTGAAGATCGCCACACCTCCTGGATTATGGAGGGCAGAAATACTCGCAATGAATTGATACACCGTACATTTGAGCATCGCCAGGATGTCTCTGCCTGGCTGGATTCACACAAGGCCAGTAAAAAGATGATCTTACAGCCTTACCTGGAACTAAGTCATCATGAACGACCGTTCGACATTAGGGCCTTGGTGCAAAAAAATGGGCGAGGACACTGGTCTCTAACCGGATGTATGGTACGGGAAGGACCGGCTGGCTCACTCACTTCCAATTTGCATGGAGGGGGAAAAGCATACCCCGTGCATCCTTATCTACTGGAACGATATGGGAGCAAGCAATCCAACGCTCTGCTCGAGACGATCAGGCAGGCTGCTGCCCGCATCCCTACCCTGTTGGAGGGCCGATTTGGCAGACTGGCCGAACTGGGCCTTGATTTTGGAGCAGATGTTGATGGTCGCCTTTGGCTGCTTGAAGTGAACTCCAGGCCGGGACGCTCCTCATTCGCAGAGGCGGGTGACCCCCGTATGCACAGTCTGACCTACGCCCGGCCGCTTGCCTATGCCCGTTATTTGCTGCAACAACATGTTCTCACGGACGTGAAGCGTCCAACGAAAATGCCGAATACATCCAGCACAGCTGGCCTGAAACCCATCCCGATTCACGGCGGTTGAGGCACGCAGCGCCCCGCTTGCCATGGAGCCGAAGGATCTTTTCAGGATAGGAGGATAAATCATGAGTTTGACCTTTTGCAATCTGCATTTCACACAGCAGCCGGATAAAGTGGTTTATGTATCCAACGCATTAATGAAAAGCCTAAATCTATCCGGCAAAAAAACGATTCATCTGCGGTTTGGCCGTGACCGGGTGCCCGCAACCATCAAACCAATCAAAAAGGCTGGCAAACATCTCTATCTCGCTTCGGGCATACGTAATCTGATGAACGTTCCGAAACGGGGTAGCATCTACCTCCGCAACTTGCAGAACGATGAAGTCCAGTTGGGTCCACTGATCGGCGTGCTGTCTGACGGACCTTCGTCTGGCTCCAACCCGTTTGGTTCCCGTACCGGTTTTATCAAACAACTGCTCCGAGAAGGCAGCCGTAAATCCTATATTTATGCGTTCACTCCAAGAGATATCAACTGGCAGAACGAAACAGTGTCCGGTTTTTTCCTTAACGACAATGGAAGCTTCAGCCGCAAAACCGTACCTCTGCCCGATGTCGTGTATAACCGATTACCCAGCCGTCGCTCTGACTTCTCACCGGCGATCAACCAGCTGCGGGAGCGATTTATCCGACGCAAGATCCCTTTCTTCAATTGGAGTTTCTTCAACAAGTCAGATATTTATAAACTGCTGGAGAACGACCCGGCGGCAGGACGTTATATTCCTGAATCCATCACCAACCCGACGGTAGAGCAGATGAAAGAAATGCTGGAACGCCATCAGTTTGTCTATTACAAACCAACAGCAGGAAGTCTGGGCAACGGGATCTATCGATTGACCTATTCGCCCAAACGTGGATATTTCGCCCGTTATCGTAAAAAAGGCGGCAACGCCCTGCTTCGTTTTGGTTCATTCAACAGCCTGATGCGCATGCTTCAAGGCAGACACGGCAAACAACTTCGCGGTTATGTCGTTCAACAGGGTATCCGGCTCATTGAGATTGACGAATGTCCGATTGATTTTCGTTTTCACATGCATAAAAATGGAAACAACCAATGGGTCGTCGTTGGCATCGGCGCCAAAAAAGCTGGTCGCGGCAGTGTAACCACCCATATTAAAAACGGCGGCTCCCTGATGACACCCGAGCAGGCTCTCAAGCGGAACTTTGGTGACCGCTCTGGAGAAGTGCTTCAGCATGCCAAATCTGTCGCAATAACACTGGCCCAGGCGATTGAAACCCAGCACCAGCATCTAATTGGTGAGATTGGCTTTGATCTGGGCATTGATCAGGAGGAACATGTATGGATGTTCGAAGCGAACGCCAAACCCGGCCGCTCCATTTTCCGTCACCCTTCGCTGCGGCTGGAAGGAAAATCATCGGTGGAGCACATCCTGGAACATTGCCTGTATTTGAGCAAATTCCGGAAGAAAGACGGCATTTGATGAGCTTGCAGGATGATTTTAGACCCGTTATTGCTGTCTTGACCATGCATGATGATCGTCGGATGTTCAGAGGAAACCAGCAAAACTTCTTAGATATTGTACAAACGGGCGAAAATATGGGATATGTGGTGTACGTCGTGACTGTACGAGATTTAAATGTGAGCGGCCCCACTGTGAAAGGGTACACGTACAACAATGGGATTGGGAGATGGACTTCACAGTCCTTCCCCCTTCCCCATGTACTCTACAATCGGATTCCCAATCGGGAAGATGAACGCAAACCTTCAGTACAGCGAAAAATTGAAGAGTGCATGCATTCCGGAATCGAACTATACAACCCGTTTTTCTTCAATAAATGGAATTTGTTCGAATGGCTCAAGAAATCCAAGTCTACCCAGCAGCTGATTCCCTATACTCGCCGAATGCGAACAGCAACCGCTTTGGGGACGGTCCTTCGATCGTATCCTTATCTGTATCTGAAACCAGAAAGCGGTAAAGCCGGCAAAGGAATCATGATGCTCAAGTTTCAGGAAAAAGAACGTCTCCCTTACCGGCTTAAAATACAGAGTACCCGAAAAAGCACCACGTACAAAGCCGCTACCCTTTCCAAATTATGGGCGAGAATTCGTAAGGAGACCGGACACACGCCTTATATCATGCAACAGGGTATTGAGCTGGCTTCGTCCCGGAAGCGTCCATTCGATCTACGTGTACTTGTGCAGAAAAACGGTAAAGGACAGTGGAGCGTAACAGGGGTCGGGGCACGGCTCGCCGGCTCTCGAAGCATTACGACCCATGTGCCGCGTGGCGGCAGTGTAGAGGACCCTGAAAAGCTGCTTACCGACCTTTTCGGAGAAGAAATGTCGAATACATTGATGAAGCGGGTGAAATCCACTTCATTGTTGATCGCGCGTCAAGTGGAACGAGGTTCAGGGCATACGCTTGGTGAAATGTCCATGGACCTGGGCATTGACGATCTGGGCGAGATCTGGTTCTTTGAAGCGAATGCGAAGCCGATGAAGTTCGATGAACCGCAGATTCGACGCAGGTCATTGGAACGCATTTTTCAGTACAGCGCCTACCTTGCCCGCCAATCGAAACGATGATGAACAGGAATAACAGCAAAAGAAGGTGATTGTTTGTGTCCTCACCTGTTCTGGGCATTATGACGTTGTACTTAAATGAACATCGCGCTCTGGAAGAACGGAGCATATACCGCAGAATGATCCTTGAAGGGCGCAAGCGGGGACTCGATATCTATGTGTTCACACCTGCCGATGTACACTCAGGAGGCAAACAGATTGAGGCTATGGTCTTTCATTCGGAAAAAGGCTGGTCCCGGGAATGGCGTTCATTCCCGGACATGATCTTCGATCGCTGCCGTATACAGCGCAATCGCAGATTCCAGCAACTGCTTGCCTTTCGGGAAAAGTATGGACATCTGCTTTTTCTAAACCGTCCTCTGCGAAATAAATGGACCATTCATCAAACGCTCTCGGCCAAATCAGCCTTCCGTGAACATCTGCCAGATACCGTTCTGTTTCAGGATATGTCCGATGTGAATCGTATGCTGAAAGCCTCCTCCCTCATCTATCTGAAACCCATCAATGGAACCGGAGGGCGCGGAATCCTTCGCATCGAACGCAGTGGCAGCGAGGCCAATACGGTTCTTGTACAGGGACGGGACCAGAAGCGAAGGATCATCACCCCACGTAAAGTCCATCTGTCACGCTTGGGTTCACTGCTACAGCATTGGAATATGAAAGATAAATACCTCGTTCAGCAGGGCATTCAGCTTCAGCTTCCGAATGGCCGGGTTCATGATTATCGAATGCTGGTCCAGAAGAATGGTGAAGGGCAGTGGGAATTAACTGGATGCGCTGGACGTATGGGTGCGGAGAAAAGTGTTACCTCTAATCTGCATGGCGGTGGCCAGGCCATTGCGATGCACAAATTGATGAAACAGTGGATTACTGATGAGAAGGAACGGGCTGAGATCAACACCACTGCCGAGAAATTCGGGATTGACGTTGCTTCATTTCTGGAGAGTACCTATGGCACCTTGTGTGAGTTGGCTCTGGATCTGGCGATTGACAAGAGTGGACGTATCTATCTGCTCGAAGTGAATCCAAAACCTGCACGTGAAGTATTTGCCCGCATTGGAGAGAAAGATACTTATTCCAAGGCAATCACTCAACCACTGGAGTACGCTCTATGGGTGTACCACAACCATCCAAGTGCGAATCGTCCCCCTCGTGGCGTAAAGGTAACCAAACCAGTCAAACGCGTAAAAGGTAAGTCTGCCACCCTCAAAAGGACCAGAAGATCCCGGTTATGATCGTCAGACTTCATTAGTAGTGAACCAACTTCTCCTTGAACCAAAAAAATGACCATCCAACATCCGAATGGATTTAGGGTGGTCATTTTTTTCTATTCTGCTTCCCGATATAAACGAAGCAGTTCCGTAAAATCAGAGATTAGTACATCTGATCCTGCAAGTTCTTCATCTCGTCCGAACCCTGCATAAGCACAGCCGATGACGGTCTGGTTGTTCATTTTACCTGCTTCCACATCCGAAGAGCGGTCCCCGACCATCCATGCATCCTGAATCCGATGCTTCTCAAGCAGAATCTGAACCAAGTTAACTTTGGAAGGGGTCTTGTACTGTCCTGCACTATAGACACCTTCAAAGAGCGGCATGATCTCATGGGCAAAGGCCACACCTTTAACATAGTCCTCCAGCCCGTTGCTGGCGACAAACAACCGCACACCTTGTTCTTTCAATGCTTCCAGCGTCTCTTTTACATGTGGGTACAGCTGCGAGCTTCCCCCATCCAGCCCTTCAATCTCCAACTGAAGCAGCAGTTCATCTGCACGTCGATGGGCCGCAACTGAAGCTTCAGGCATAACCACTTTCCATATATCTTCTAGCAACATCCCCAGGCTTCCCAGCATTCGTTCTTCAGGAGGAGTCTCTCCCTCAAAATGCCCTTCAGCCCGCAATGTATCAAACAACTGATGATAGGCTGGCAACAACAGTGTTTCCGTCTGAAACAAAGTACCATCCATATCAAAAATCATTGCTTCCGGTTTACGTAATACCGTCTCTTTTGTCATGTCCAATGTTCCTTTCGGATTGGGATATGTATTCGGAATCGTTCCCCTTCCATGATAAACATAAACGTTTGGCAGTGTAAACCGTGCAATGTAAAACATCTGTGTCATCAACGTTATACAAAATATACAAACATTATACTTAAATTAAACAAACTATATACAATTTAACTTTCATTAAGTATAATACTGAAAATAGTTCTTTAGACACCACATCCAAAGAACTAAAATAGCTCTCATCCAAGTTTTTTCGACAAATACATATACCCCAAGGAGAGGCATAACAAACATGAAAAAGCACAGAACCTTCAAAATTTTTTATAAGATTGGTTTGGGCTATTTGCTCGTACTTGCTGTTTTGGCGGGTTGCATTCTTTTGATCCAGAACAGTACCAGCAAACTTCAAAGCGAATTGGATTTTCTCGTGGATCACGATATGAATGTACACGCCCTGACTTATGAGATTGAAAAGAACATGGTCGATATGGAAACAGGCCAACGAGGCTACGTTATTACAGGGCAGGAGAATTATCTTGATCCGTATACCCATGGAAAAGAACAGATGGTTGTACTTAAGGATCAACTCGCTACTTTGATCTCGGACAACCCCTCACAGTTGAAGCTGTTGGAAGATATACATAAGACCATGGAACACTGGATTCAAATCGCAGGAGAACCGGTTGTTACGCTGCGCCAGGCCAATGACCTACCTTCGATCCGACAATTTTTCACAACAGATCCCGGTAAACAGGATATGGACCAAATTCGGCAATCTCTGATTACATTCCGTACCAATGAACTGGCTCTGACTGAAACCCGTACAGAAGAACTGAAACAGAAAAACAAGGTGCTCAACTGGGAGTTGTACGGAGCATTGGTCCTTGTTGCCTTAATCTCAGTCATCGCTGCCTTAGTCCTGTCCCGGTCCATTGTAAGAAACATCCGTGCAGTTACACATGCACTGAATGATATCGGCTCCTCCAATGGTGATCTGACCTTGCGAATTGCTACTCCGATGAAAGACGAGACACGAGAATTGGCTGAAGCTGCCAATACCATGCTCTTGGGTCTGCAACAAATGATGCTCGACATTCAAAGTAATGCCACCATTCTGAGCACAGCCTCTGATCGACTGGATAAAGGCGTTTCTGACAATCACATCGCAGGAAAAGAAGTGGCCACTGCCATGGAGCGAGTCGCTGAGGGTGCTGATGAACAAGTTGCCCTTACCCAGACCATGGTCGCTGCCATGGAACAATCGCTCATCGGACTTAATCGAGTAGCGGCTTCAACTGCTGACGTGGCTGAACGTGCCGTGCGCACCGAATCCATTGCCGTTGATGGACAACAGCGTATCGATAATGCCGTAGGGAAAATAACGTTCATTGAACAATCCTTCTTGTCTGTGCAGGAAGCGATTAACGAAATCTCCGAAATGTCTGATCAAGTTATTAACATTGCCGATTCTATGTCAGGGATCGCAAGACAAACGAATCTGCTCGCGCTCAATGCAGGAATTGAAGCTGCTCGTGCGGGGGAACATGGACGTGGATTTGCTGTCGTTGCCTCTGAAATCCGTAATCTGGCCGATCAAAGTGCCACATCAGCGAAAGAAATTACAAGCATATTGGAAACCGTTGTTTCCGGAGTCCAAAACACAGCGCAGGTTGTGGACGAAAGTACACTCCATGTCAACGAAGGATTACGGACGATTGAAGATGCAGGGCATGCATTCACAAATATTACCCAGCACATTCATGATCTCAGCGGTGAAGTTCAGGACGTATCCGCTGTTGTAGAACAACTGACATCCGGCAGTGAAACGGTGATGAAGTCCATTAACGAAGTATCCGCCGTAGTTGAAGATACTGCATCAGCGACGGAAGAGGTATCCGCTATGACCGAAGAACAACTTGCTTCTCTACAGGAAATGACAGACACCTCCAAGCAGTTAAACGAAATGTCCGATGCGCTTGATCAACTGGTTAACCGATTCAAATTGTCTTGATCTTATGGATAGATCCAGATAACACAAAGAAGCAGATCCCTACTCTACAGGGATCTGCTTCTTTTATTCAAAAAGAAAGAACATTTAACACGAACCCTCTTCTAGCTCAGTACCTTATTGGATCAGGATTGATCCGAATTACGCAGCGCTTCAAGGACAAGCTGTGCATGATAACCATCGTTGAAATCGTATATTTGGGCAGGTTGGCTTTGAATACGGGCGATGACGTGTTTAAGTACAGGCAACTGGCTTAAGGATTCATTAACTTCGACGGGAACAAGTGGCTCTCCGATGCGTCCATTCCATAGTTGATCCCAGTTTTCCAAGGCAATTGTTCCTTCAGTACCGTAGACCACCATAGATACACGCTCTTCACCTGCAAAATGAGCAATCCCATTTAACTGGATTCGGGTTCCATCCTCCAGCTCCATCGCAGCCTGAACCTCATGTTCACATTCAACTGTATTTTGAGGAAATTGAACCTGACTATTAATCACGCGGATAGCACCAAACACTTTTTGGATCATATGAATCCAGTGAATCCCCACTTCAAGAATAAATCCGCCCTGCTCGCGGCTGGTAATCCAGGTATTTTGCTGCCACGCTCGAGGCCACTGAGGGAATTGCAGGATCAGATCAATTTTGCGAATCTCGCCAATCGTTTCCTGACGAATCAACTCTTGCAGCTTCAATACTGATGGTTCATGCGGCATGGAGAAATGGATTGCATGTACTACACCGGCCTTCTCGGCTGCCTTCAGCATTGCTCTGGCTTCCTCCACGCTGTTTGCCAGTGGTTTCTCACAGAATACATGAATCTTGCGCTTTAGGGCCTCCATAACGACGGCATAGTGATATTTAGGCGGGACCGCAACGTACAGCAGATCAACCGCATGTGTGTCTAGTAATTGCTTGAAATCCGTATACGTCTTCGTCTCTGGATGAGAGGAAGCAAACGAGGTCAAATTTTCCTCACTGGCATCGCATACCGCTACAATCTCTACTTTTTCGGATAGTTCTACCTGTGTTGCCTGATGTATCATATGTAATCCCATTTTGCCCAGCCCAATTACAGCCATTTTTATCATTGTCATTCAACTCACTCCCATCGAATTTCAGTATAACAGAAAGCTTAACATTGCCAATCTTTGCACGGATGCGAAATGAAAAGCATATGATCTTCATTGGATACATATAAAACAAATCCATCATATTCCACTTTATTTTACATTTTATTCTATAAATCTTGTTCATAGGTAAATTGTTGCAGGAATATATAACCAATTTATTTTCTCTTATAGGGTAAGACATTAAGCGTTTCCAACCTAAGAATCAGGAACTTATACTCATAAAATCGGTTGACAAAAAACCACAAAAAAAGCTACTCTTCCTATTAACAAGGATTTATTTCCTTTTACAACCTTAGATAACGACATACATCCCAAAAATGGAACTTGACCTGTGGGTCCAAAAACCTATTTTGTGAAGCGAGGTGTCCCGCATGAGAACAGTTGCGGACTATTTGGCAGAAGCTCTGCGTAATTTAGGCGTTACTCATGTCTTTGGTATTATCGGAAAATCCATATGTCCTGCTGTCCTGAAAATGGTTGATTACGGTTTGGAATTCATTCCAGGTCGCCATGAGTCCAGTTCAGGCTTTGCCGCATCGGGCTATGCCCTCCAAACAGGAAAACTGGGTGTGGCCTTCGCCACTTCTGGTCCAGGCGGAACCAACTTACTCACCGCTGCTGCTCATGCAAAGGCCAATAATTTGCCCGTCCTGTTTATTACAGGTCATCAATCCATTCAGGAATTGGGGCTTCCGCAATGTCAGGACTCCTCTTCCTACTTGGCTGATTTGGCGGAAATGTTTCGTCCTGCCACCCTGTTCAGCAAGCTCGTGGAGCGCGGTGATCATTTCAGCACCATATTGAATCACGCCCTTTCCATTGCACTCGGTCCCAACAAAGGTCCGGTCCATCTCTGTCTTCCGTTTGATGTACAAACTGAACAGCTCGCTGATTTCCGGGTGGTCATCCCGGAGCCAGAACCCCTGATTAGCGTATCCAACCTGAATCGTATCCTTCCCTTACTTCAACAGTCCAGTCATCCTTTAATTATTGCAGGCAAAGGTGTCAGCCGCGCCAGAGCCCATGATGAATTGCTCCATTTTGCTGAACATTTCAATATTCCTGTCATTACTTCTCCAGGAGGAAAAGGTGCCATTGCCTGGGATCATCCCCTATATCATGGGCCCTGCGGTGTTGGCGGCTTCCCTCATGCAGATGAACTGCTGAATCAAAGTGATCTTTATATCGTACTCGGTTCACGTCTGAGTGATATGACAATCTGTAATTTGAAACCTGCAAACCACCCTGCACATCTGATTCAATTCGATGCTGATCCTACATTCGTTGGTAAAATACTTAACGCTCAAACCTTACATATCACCGGCGACCTGAAGGACAACCTGCAGTTTTTGCTAGGCACACTGACAGAACGTCCTGTTGTTCCAAGAGAAACGACCACTGTGGATTACACCGTACCTCTCCCGGATCTGCCGCATCTGTCCTTGGCTTCCATCTTGGAAGAAATGAGTGAACTGCTTCCATATGATCATAAGCTGTTTGTGGATGATGGCAGTCATGGTTTTCATGCGGTTCAACGGTATAAAGTCAAGAAACCCGGCAGCTTTGTGTTTGACGCCTACTTTGCCTGCATGGGCAATGCCATAGGTATGGCTATTGGGGCCAAGACTGCCGCACCGGAAGAAACCATTGTATGCATTACAGGTGACGGATGCTTTATGATGCTTGGAACCGAGATTAACACCGCTGTATGCAACAATCTGCCGGTCATCTTCATCGTTGTAAACAATAAACAGCTGGATATGGCACTGAAAGGCATGGAAAAAACAACAGGTCGAATTGATGGCACTTTATTTGAGGTTCCCGTGGATGCGGCAAAGTTTGCCGAGTCGCTCGGCGCTGTTGCTTTTCGGGCAGAAACACGGGCTGAGTTCACCTCAGCTCTCCAGGCCGCGCAGCAACTGAACCAAGTTACTGTCATTGAGCTTCTTACCGATCGCGACGAGATCCCACCCACGGCTCACCGTACCGTGACTTTGAATTAGGAGGAACATAGCATGAGTGAACAAGTGACTCAAGGATTGGAGCGTTTTGCAAAACTTTCCGGTGAATATGGTGCAAAAGCACTGGCACCGATTAAGGATCAGTTCCCTGAGCTCGCCGAGTTTATTATGGGAACAGCTTACGGGGATATTTTTCAGCGTACAACCATCACCGATCAATGGAAGGAAGTTGCGATTATCTCCTCACTGATCTCACAGGGGCAGTATGAGCAGTTGGGGGTTCATTATACGATGGCGTTAAGTGTCGGTGTAACCGTGGATCAGCTCAAAGGAATTTTGCTGCATCTGGCACCTTGTGTTGGCGCCCCACGAATCATCAGTGCTTTTAATATATTGCTCACTACACTGGATGAAATCCAATAATTCACTCTTCTACATTTTTATACACGATTCGACTTTTTTATTGATCTTATTACATCTCTACCTTTATAATATGGTTAAATTATCCTTCGAATCAGCTACATCTCAGAAGCAGTCAGCGAGGGCCTCAAGGCCTATGTCTTGGTTAGCAGGATAGCCTTAACTCATTTAAAGGAGAGAAAACAATCATGGGAAGTTTTATACTGAAAACTGACGTTCCGAACAAGGTGTTGAACATTGAACTGGAGGGCTCTTTCTCTCAAGAAGACGGTTTACGTTCCATCTCGGCATATCAGGATACGATCGCTCCGATTAACACCAAGGAGTATGAGCTGAATATTGATTGCAAAAAGTTGAATGTTACTGCTCCGGAAATTGTGCCTCTTCTCGAGGGCTGCCTGCAAATGTTCAAAAAAGATGAATATAAAAAAGTGGTGTTGACGCTTGAGAATAATGCCATTCTGAAAATGCAGCTGTCCCGTCTTGGACGGTCTGTCGGATTGGACAATCTTGAGATCATCTCCACGGTAACGACATAATAAACCAGGCGGACATGCTGAGGGTTCACCCATCCGCTCAAGAGGAGAATGAAGATGGCTGGAATTCGTATTGTAGATATCGATATCTATCATCCAACGAACAAGGTGGGCAATGACTTTTATATTGAACATTTTGATGCAAGAGGTGTAGATATTCGGGGATTGTTAAAGGCACTTGGGCGTGATACACGTTACAAAATTGACAACGATGATGAAAACTCACTAAGCATGGCCTTTGAGGCCGCCAGTAATTTGCTCGAAAAGACCGGACTCACCGGTTCCGACATCGATCTCATTGCTTATGCAAGTCAAACGCCGGAATACATCTTTCCTACGAATTCCTTAATGATTCATCGCCTGATTAACGGGGCATCCCATACCATCTGCATTGACAGCAATGCCAACTGTGCGGGCATGACCGCAGCCTTTGAACAAGTTAGCCGTCAGATGCTGGGCAATCCCAGAATTCGTCGTGCTTTGATTATTGGCTCGGATTACATCGCTCCTCACGCCAGTCCAGACGATCCTGTGTACTTCGCGAATTTTGGGGACGCAGCAGCAGCTGTTATTGTTGAACGGGACGAGCAGGCAGTCGGATTTATTGACTCGATTTACCAGACTGATACCTGTGTGTACGGCAATTCTCTCTTCCCGGCAAAAGGTCTTGCAAAACTAGGCCAAACCGGTGTTGACGCAGGTGCCTTCCATGTAAAATTCATACCGTTTGATGATTCCATCTGTGTAGGCGCTGCCTCTGATTCGATTCGAACTTTGCTAAGTCGTAATGAAATCGGTGCAGATGAGATCAAAGCCGCTTGTTTCTCCCAATTATCCATTGGCAATATACGTGCTGTATCCGAGAACATTGGCATTGGCGAAGATATTGCCGTCTACATTGGAGACGAATTCGGATACACCTCAACCAGCAGTCCGTTTATTGCATTGCATCAAGCCATAACATCCGGCCAAATTCAGCGTGGTGATAAAGTGCTGTTCTGGACCGTTGGCGCTGGGTGGCAAAATGTTGCCATGGTCGTTGAATACTGAGAGTTTGACACGGAACCCCAAAAAGCAGGGCAGCCTTTTTTAATAAAAAAGGACGGTCCTGTTTTTTTATTATTTTTTTGAGATGATAACTTTTACTGGATACATCCCATTACCCTTACCTCAAAACCAATGAGGAGCATGATCTGAACAATTCCTTTCATCGCAAAAACCGCTCTCTTGACAGAGAACGGCAATGAGAACAATATGTTGTCCTTTTCAGAAAATCTTCTTCGTCTCCCGATCATCCTTCAGAATCTCGACTGCCTCACGAAAACGCAAGGAATGCACAATCTCCCGTTCCCTCAGAAACTTGAGGCTATCCTGTAGATCAACGTCATCCGTAAGATCGATCAACCACTGATATGTAGCCCGTGCCTTCTCTTCCGCTGCAATATCCTCGTACAAATCCGCGATAGGATCTCCCTTCGAGGCAATATAGGCTGCTGTAAATGGCACACCGGAAGAATTGGTATAAAACAGTGCAGAGTCACGCTGTGCGTAGTTTGGACCAAGCCCCGCTGCTTCCAGTTGCTCCACCGATGCATCTTTTGTCAATTTATATATCATTGTTGCAATCATTTCCAAGTGAGCGAATTCCTCGGTTCCTATATCATTCAACAGCCCGATAATCTTGTCCGGAATCGTATACCGCTGGTTCAAATACCGCAGGGCAGCCGCCAGTTCTCCGTCTGCGCCCCCATACTGTTCCGCCAGCAATTTCGCCATATGAGGATCACATTTGCTAACCCGAACGGGATATTGCAATTTTTTCTCATACACCCACATGCAGACGCCTCCTCTATAAAATCAAATTCAACCTGTTACGATCCCTCGAGCTCCTAGCCTGGAACGTCTGCAAGGAAACCCGAGGCTGTTATCTCATACTTGCCAAGGCCATGGCGTCTGGGACCATTCCCACGGATATTTGGAGAAAGCATGCCCAAAATTCATCAGAGGTCCGTACAATTGCTGAAACTCATGCGCCACCCTCATCCGCTCCTGGCTGAATTTGTTGTATTGCTCGATGCTTTGATAGTCGCCCGGGTGGGTGTCCAGATACAGATTCAACTCAACCAATACAAAATCGAGTGCCTGAAGTTCCTCCAGCAGCTCATAGTATTTTGCATCACAGGCTTTAGGCGCTTCAGGTTCCATCTGCTTCCACCTTCCTTCCCTTCGAGCTCGCAGGTGTATAAGGACTGTATAAAGCAGGCCACAACGTTCCAACTCTTAAGGCTTCTGCGGGACTGAACTGCGGCCAGCCCATCGGCTGAAATGGGATAAACAATTGCGGAGGAACTAGGTACGTCCGAATCGTCTTCGGTGGACATGGATCAAACGGCCCCACAAAAGGGGCGTAAGCACGAAGCTGCGGATCTGACACAGAACAACGCCTCCTCCATCACTGATTTGGTACATTCGACATCGCTTCATTCCAAGCTTTCATTTCCCGTCTCTATAACCATATGTCGCTGTCCCCCAAGTTAATCCCATATTTAGCTGAACGCAAAAAAAGACCTTCGAACGACTTACCCCGCTGGGCAGTGTCCAAAGGTCACTTCATTTGATATGGAGGCTATGTGCCCAATGATTATTTCATCAATACTCAGTCCCTGTCACGTTCACGATCATCCTGCATCGAACCTGGTTCCTGTTCTCCTATTTCGACCTTATTTTCTTCAGGATCAGGTCGCTTATATACCTTCACTCTGGTAATTCGGAGACGGGTGGATTCTTCCACTTCAAAGACATAACCGTTTTGCTCCCGTGTTTTACCTTTGACCACGCTGCCTTCCAATTCCTTGAACAGCCAGCCGCCAATCGTATCGACTTCCTCATCCTCAATGACAGCACCGGTCCATTCATGAACCTCTTCAATCAGGGAGCGACCATCAATGGAAAAGGCTTCTCCACTGCGCTCCATATGCGGACGTTCGTCTTCGAACTCATCATACAGATCGCCAACGATCTCTTCCAAAATCTCTTCAGCAGTCAGCAAGCCCGCTGTACCGCCATATTCGTCGACCACCAGTGTCATCTGGGAGTGCTTTTTCTGCATCAGACGAAGTACATGACTGATCTCCATCGATTCAGGAACATTCAGAATCGGACGAACAAGCGCAGCCAGATCATGCTGCTGGTCAGGTTCAGCAAGAAGCAGATCGGTAATGTGGATAAATCCGATAATCTCATCCTTATCCTCAACAGCCACAGGATAACGGGAATGCTTCGTTGCATTAATGATTTTCAGGTTTTCTTCCAGCGACATATGAGTATACAGACAGTCCATATCCGTACGTGGCAGCATAATTTCACGTGCCAGCATATCCGAGAAATCAAAGATGTTATCCATCAGTTTGATTTCATCCTTATCGATGACGCCACTTTTCGCACTTTGCTTCATCAAAATTCGAAGCTCATCTTCCGAATGGGCCTCTCCTTCGCTGGCGGGTTCAATGCCTGCCAATCGCAGCAGTGCATTGGCTGACGCGTTCAGTACCCAGATGAATGGGAAGAAAATTTTATAAAATAACAGCAACGGTGCCGATAGCAGCAAAGCCACTCCGTCTGTTTTTTGGATTGCCAGAGATTTGGGCGCAAGCTCACCCAGCACAATGTGCAAAAACGTAATGATACAGAAACCGATGATGACCGATACCGTGGATATAAGTCCTGTATCTGCTACACCAAGCTTGAACATCAGAGGCTCGACCAGTAATTCGGAAATGGCCGGTTCACCGAGCCAACCAAGCCCCAGCGATGTCAACGTGATTCCGAACTGGGTTGCCGATAGATAGGCATCCAATTTACCATTCACCTTCAGGGCATAACCAGCCAACTTATTCCCTTCACTCTGTAATTGAGTGAGGCGTGTTTGTCTAACTTTGACCAGAGAAAATTCCGCTGCGACAAATACGCCATTCAAAAATACGAGCAGAAACACACAGACCAGATTAAATACCAACTGCCCAAGATGAAATTCGGTATGAATACCCAAGTCGAAACTCCCCTTTTCTATCTATTTCAGGAATACACCTGGAATATCAACGTGTAATTGCTTTTCTCGATTTGAAATCCACACCTTTATAATACATATCTGCCACTAGCAGATTCGGACCGCAGCAAGAAGCAGCATCACAATGACAGTTCACTGTCTGATTCAAGGGATGTTCCGCTGACCACTCATGGAATACATCATCCAGCTTCCGGTCACGAATGTTGCCAAACGCCGGGATGTCGGCAAAATCGGTCACATACACGTTCCCGGTGAACATGTTGACGTTAACGCGGTTACGACCGTCGGGATCATTACGAACCGTGACTTTAGGCTCGCTATACAGGCGGTTAATCAGTTCACGATCCTGCTTTGCTGCACTGCATGCGAAGAACGGAAGTGTACCAAACAGCATCCACATATCCTTGTCACGCGCATCCAACAAACGATGAATAGCCGCTCTCATATGATCAAGGGAAAGTACCGGCAGCGAAGAAGCAAAATTCGAATTATACATCGGATGCACTTCATGACGGACACAGCCCATCTCACGGATCAATTGATGAATGCCCTCAAGCTTGTCATGGGTACGGAAATTAATCATGGACTCCGCAGAGATAAACATGCCCGCTTCACTGAGTTTACGGGAATTTTCAATCATTTTCTCATACATCTTCACCGCAACTTCCCGCTTTACAGGTCTACCACTGTTGGCAAACCCGACTTGGTGAAAATCATCGGCATTCAGATAATTGAATGAGATATGCATTACGTCCAGATAAGGCAGAAGTTGCTCATAGCGACGGTAATCCAGCGTCAGATTCGAGTTGATCTGGGTACGAATGCCCCGTTCCTTGGCATATTTGAGGAGCGGAATGATCATCTCATCCACGGTCTTCTGGCTAAAGCTCGGCTCACCACCCGTCAGACTAATCGTCTGAAGGTGCTCAACCTCATCCAGCCTTTTAAGCATCAAAGGCAGCGGAAGCGCAGGTGCTTCGCGCATCGTTAACATATCTCCTACCGCACAATGCTCGCAGCGCATATTGCACAGATGAGTCACGGTCATTTCTACACTGGTCAGCACATGGCGTCCATATGTACGCAAAGAGCCGATCGGATCCCAAGGATCATTAGTCGGCGATAAAGGCATCGGTTCTACCGATCCTGAGTTTAGCATGGTCATTGTTCTTCACCTTATTCCTTTTATTAACCTAAAAAGTTTTATTTACAACATACCCCGTCTTCAACTTTTGGAGTTATCTTTAATCATAGCACAATTTCCTGTGCTCTGGCATGAGCATGCTCTGTCCATTACATGACAAAAAACGCCCGTGTAATATCAGGCCGGCTCGGTCCTGATATTACAATATGAGCGTTACCCATTATCCATTGACGTCAGGTTATCAAAATAATTCGCCACGTACTGAAGCTGGCGTAGCGTCTTCCACACCTTCAACGCCTGTAATCATAACAGACAACGCTGTGGACAGATCGATCTCGTAGGGTGCACTTAATGTCTGGCCGTCTGCATCCTTGAGAACACGAATGCGTGGTCGTTGCGGAACGCGCGTATGGATGTCTGCAACAACCCCGACCTCCCCTGTACTCAGCGTGACGGAGATACCTAAGGGATAAATGGCTACGCAATCACGGAATTTCTCCAGCATTCGCTGTTCATATAAAGTCCCTGAACCCGTGTATAATACTTCCACAGCTTGATGTGGCAGCAAAGCTTGTTTGTATACCCGATTGGTTGTCATCGCATCATACGAGTCGGCAAGGGCCAGCCACTTGGCGTACTCATGAATCTCTTTGTCTTTCAAACCAAAAGGATAGCCGCTGCCATCAATCCGTTCATGGTGTTGTAATGCGCAATGGGCAGCAAGGAGCGGTATACCCGGTTCATCTTTGAGAATACGATGTCCATATGTAGTATGCTGCTGTATGATTTTAAATTCCTCATCGCTCAATTTGGCCGGCTTGTGCAGAATTTCTGGAGCAATCTGCGTTTTACCGATATCATGCAACAGAGCTCCTAGTCCAATCTCCATTAACTGCTGCCGAGTATAGCCTGATGCCACACCAAGAACCAGCGTATACACACATACATTAAGTGAATGATTATACAGATCAAAATCACTGGCGTTCATATCCATCAGCATAATCATCGCTTCCTTTTGACTGCCAATGTCCTCCAGAATCGTATTCATTAATCCGCTAAGTGCTTTTCCGAAGTGTGGGATTCGGCTTTTGGTTTTGAGACCCGACATGCTCTGAAACTGCTGTTTGATCTCAACTAGCGCTCTGCGCCTAGTCTCTTCCTGCAGCATATCCGGAATAATGATATCCTCTGTTGCTGCATCCGATATATACACATATCCAATCCCCAGGTCCTTTAGACGTCCAATCAACCGACTGGTCAGCTCTACTCCCTCACTGAGCAGCACCAAACCCTCTTCACTATAAATTCGTTTCCCCAGCTTCATGCCAGGCTGCAATAGGTTTATATGTACTAAACGCACAGCCTATCCTCTCCCGCTCCGTAGATGTAATTTCCACTAGCCGCCGCTTCAGCAGAAGGCAAGTAACTTGTTAGATTTCATGCCAACGGGACCGCAGGCTGTCATCCAGCGCCCCTGGCCTTTTTAGTTCCGATTCGAGCAGATCACGTATGAATTCAGGAAGTCGATACGCTGTATCCGTTCCAAGAGCAAGGGACGTATAACCTACGTTAAACGTAAACATGTCGAGTGTTCCTACGACATATTCTTGTTCATCGCGCATCGGCTCGCCCCCAATATATATGGCACGAATTTTCTCGTATGGAGGCGAATGGGGATCATACTCCACATCCATTCCATCCATGCACAATGTTCCTAAAATCTCACCGCGAAATCCAAATCCGATAATCGGTTTACGTGAAAACTCTGACAACAGGGACTGCTCCAGAGCTTCCCGAATTTGAATTCCATTCAAGCATATTGTACAGGCATTAATGGGAGATGGACATAGGGAATGTAACATTCCCTTTGTGATATTCCCCTGCGGAAGATCTCCAAGAAGCTGCCCCGCGTTAACCAGAGACAGCTGTGCTCCAGTGAATTGACGAACTGCTTGGGCAAGCAAAGACGCAAACGGAGACTCATGATCGTAATCAATGGTCAGCGTCCTATCCGTAATAACGGCTGTTTGGCCCAGCGAACGCTCAGCTTCCGTCCGGTGTGTATCTATAGCCAGCGACACGCTTTCTTCGAGCAACATGTTCTGGACTGGAACACAGCCGCTGCTCACCAGTGTAAGTTCATTCGCTTCATATTCCCGCTCCAGTACCACCTTACCCAGCCACTGGCCAAACTTTCCTGCCGCTCCAAGCACCGTCTGACCAATGACTAAAGGTTCTTCCAGTATATGATGTGTATGACCGCCCAGAATGACATTGATGCCCTGAATCTGTTCGGCCAATCTGCGATCTGTGGAAAGCCCCAGATGGGACAAGATAACGACTACATCCACCTGAGAACGTAAAGCTCCAACTTGCTCACGCAGCGTCTCTACTGGGTCCAATACATCCCAACCCAACAATTCATAAAAGGCAGTAAAGGGTGCTGTAGCACCAAGCAAGCCGATGCGAAATGGCCCCTTCTCCAATATGAGAGAGGATTTCATCCAGACTGGTGGCAGGCCCGTAGCCTGATCCACAACATTTCCACAAACAACAGGGCACAGAAGTCCAGAATATGACTGCGTCAGTTGTTCGGGTGTAAATGTTAGTCCTTCGTTGTTCCCGATCGTTATCGCATCATAACCGGTCAGATTAATGATATCCACGTTGGCCGCCCCTAGGGTTCCCTCCGTCTCAACTGCCATCCGGTCCATATGATCTCCGATATCCACGACCAGAAATTCTCCAGCCTGTTCTTTCTCATGTCCAATCATGGCGGCGATGGAGCTCATGGAGCCAAAATGACTATGGATGTCATTGGTGTGTAGAATCGTTAATGTTTGCGCCTTCTTGGTGCTCATCACACCGCCTCCCTCTTATCGTCGATAACGTACATTCCTCTAATGGATAAGCATAACATTTTCCGCGTCGTTATGATATATTTATAGGGTTTAGAGATTAAAAAGAGGTGAGTAATTTCCATGAAATTAACAATTCAACTATTTGCAGGAATCGCTGAACGTCTGGGCACATCCCTGCTTGAATATGAATACCCCGGAACGGATCCAACTCCTGTGCAATTAAAAGAAAAACTGGGCCTTGCTTATCCTGAAGCGGCAGATCAAATACGTGTTTCTTTTCTGGCAGTGAACCAGCAGTATGCTTCTGCCGATATTATAATCAAGGCTCAGGATGAACTTGCCTTAATTCCCCCTGTATCGGGAGGAGATGGTACCCATTTGAATGGTGACGGACATCGTTCATCCCATCCTGAGCATCGTACGGATGATGGATTATTCCTGATCACCCAGTCCCCACTGTCCGTGGAAGCTACAACGGAGCTCGTCATCACTGCAAACCATGGAGCAGCCCTTACCTTTGTTGGCACCACCCGCGAAATGACCGGACAGCAACGAACGGTTCATCTTGAATATGAGGCCTATGTACCTATGGCACTTTCTCAGATGGCAGCTATCGGTAATGAAATTACTGAACGCTGGCCAGGCGTAAAATGTGCGATTAGCCATCGGATTGGGAAGGTAGACGTAGCAGAGATCAGCGTCGTTATTGCCGTTTCCTCCCCTCATCGCAGTGACTGTTACGACGCAAGCCGTTACGCGATTGAAAGACTCAAACAGAATGTGCCCATCTGGAAAAAAGAAATATGGGAAGATGGTTCCGAGTGGAAAGGTCATCAATTAGGACCCTGGAACCCCACAGACAATTAATTAACTAGTCATTCGACCTGTCCAAAAGGTGATGAAATTAGTAAATAAGTCGTT
This sequence comes from Paenibacillus taichungensis, assembly GCF_050994985.1. Classification (NCBI taxonomy): domain Bacteria; kingdom Bacillati; phylum Bacillota; class Bacilli; order Caryophanales; family Paenibacillaceae; genus Paenibacillus; species Paenibacillus taichungensis. Next base: position 4,000,661 of record NZ_CP194720.1, read on the forward strand.
GTCAACCCATTTTTTTCTTGTTATTATAATCATATATGTCGATATTAGTCGAGGAAAAGGTGGTTTATACGTGAGAGTGCATGTTACTGATCTTAAAACTGGCGACCTGTTAAAAAATGATGTGTACAACAGTTCGGGTCTCCACATGCTGATGAAAGGTTCCACACTCAGCGACGATGATATTGCCAAGCTGCTGCAGCACGGAATCGATTACGCAGATGTAGAACATACAACATCTGACCTACACTCTGATGCACAAACCTTACCTTCCGATCAAACCCGTCTGTTAACTAACCTGTTTAACGATACGATCAAAGGTACAGAATCTCTATTTGAACAAGCCATGGAGAAGGGTTTTATTGATGAGACTCAGGTCGATGAAATTTTGATAACCTTAACGGGACAACTTGAAAAACAAAAGGACGTTGTCTCCTTGCTGCTGATGCTTGACGGAGATAACGACTACACCTACAACCATTCCTTACAAGTCGGAATGCTCGCTTTTTATATTGCCGGCTGGATGGGATACAACCCTGAGGAGTGTCTAACTGTAGCCAAAGCAGGATATCTTCACGATATTGGCAAGTCCAAGATTCCTTCTGAAATTTTACATAAGCCGGGCAAATTAACGCCCGAAGAATTCGAAGAAATGAAGAAACATACGTTATATGGTTATGAGATTGTTAAAGAGTCCACTCAGGACGAGATCCTTGCAACCGTTGCCCTCCAGCATCATGAGCGCGAGGATGGAAGCGGCTACCCTCATGGACTGAAAGGTGACGAGATACATCCATTTGCCCGTATAACGGCTGTAGCCGATGTTTACAGCGCGATGACGACCACTCGGGTGTATCAGACCAAGCAAGAACTAATCTCCGTGCTATGCGAATTGTACAGCCTCAGTTTCGGTCAGTTGAATGCTGAAGTTACGCAGGAACTCATCAAACATATGCTACCCAATTTTATTGGCAAAAGGGTTCTGCTCACGACCGGCGAAACCGGTCTGATTGTCTTGAACAACCCTGCGGATTACTTCCGCCCACTCGTTCAGACCTCTACAGCCTTCATTGATTTAGCAAAGGAAAGAGATGTAGCTATCGTTGAAATTTATATCCAGTAAGCATTAGCATTCAGTTATGCACAGCAGCAGTTAGAGTAATCAAATTCAAGAGAGAACATGTCACGTTTACATGCTTTACATGTAAACAAAGGGAAGCCCTTAAGGCTTCCCTTTGTTTTATTATTAATCGTTCATTCCGATTAAACGCAGAATGCTTTAGTGATGATAACCAACAGAATGAACAGTACCAAAATCGCACCTGTGTTAGTGAACATATTGTATCCGCCTACGCCGCCTACGTTGCCACCACAGCCATATCCAACTTCGCTCATGTGATTGCCTCCTCTTCATCAGGTATACCCTAACATATGACGTTTGCGTATGGATGAACCGGGCGAACTGGCAACATTCAATAAATAGTTATCTGCCTGCTTTGCCTGTTAACTTGAGGAAGCGGAAGAGACCTTAATGCCCTTCTCCTTGCGATACATGATGACAAGCAATCTCCAAAAGTCATAACTACCTGTTTCGTTATTTATATACGATTGGTAATAATGATAAGCTTCCTCAGCCCAGGACGGACAAGCCATACTTGAAATGTTTTTCTGCTGCTGGATCCAGGCCGACTGGGATTCCAGCATCTTCTCCATCGCTGTTAACCGCTCTCTTTCCTCCGTCGTCATTGGGGTTCCCTCCTGTCCTTCAACCGTTGAACTATATTCAGATTGCAAGTAGATTCCTGGATCAACAACACCATTCTCACTAGCCGTGTATCCATACGAAGGGGAGCTCGTTTTGCGTACCTCATAATGCACATGCGGACCCGTGCTTTCACCTGTACTTCCCTGATTGCCAAGAAGCTGCCCTTGTTTTACTTGCTGTCCAACTTTCACTGCAATTCGGGAAAGGTGAGCATAACAATGTAAGTAGCCCCTATGATCCTTTACCGCAACCGTAAGCCCGTAGCCGCCGAATCCTGAGCCTGTAGCACCTTCCGAAGCAAAGCGTACAGTCCCGTCCATAAATGCATGGATGGGGCCATTCCATGGCTCTGTGACGAGATCGATTCCGCGATGAAATGTCTGGCCGCCAGAAATAGGATGGATTCGGTAGCCAAATGAACTTGTAATCCGATATCCCTTAAACGGATTTATGCTCATGTATTCACATCCTTTTCTATCATTAGATGCTTAAATCTAGTAAATGGCTTGTGCTATTGATCCTATTTCATTACAAATAAACCCAGATAGAGCATTCAAGTATGTTTTTTACTGCAATAAAAAAAGATCGAGGAATAAACTCCCTCGATCTTTCTTGATGCTGTATATAGATCACGTGAAACTGATTCAGCATAACTTCGCCACAATCAAAATCGACGTTTTCGAAACGTGCTAGGGCAGGTGGATTAACCAATAGACCCTTCCATTTCAAACTTGATCAATCTGTTCATCTCTACCGCATATTCCATCGGCAATTCCTTCGTGAACGGTTCAATAAAGCCCATGATGATCATCTGTGTTGCTTCTGCATCAGTCAAACCACGGCTCATCAGGTAGAAGAGTTGATCTTCGGACACTTTGGATACCGTAGCTTCATGCTCCAGCATGATGTTATCATTCATGATTTCATTGTAAGGAATGGTATCGGATGTGGACTCATTATCCAGAATGAGTGTATCACATTTGATATTGGATTTTGCACCTTCCGCTTGGCGACCAAAGGAAGCCAGACCACGGTAGGTTACTTTACCACCATGTTTACTGATCGACTTGGATACAATTGTTGATGTTGTATCTGGAGCCAAGTGAATCATTTTCGCACCTGCATCCTGATGCTGATTTTTACCAGCTACAGCGATGGACAGAACCGAACCTTTAGCTCCGCGGCCTTTCAGTACAACTGCTGGATATTTCATCGTCAGTTTGGAACCGATGTTGCCATCGACCCATTCCATCGTTGCATTTTCTTCAGCAACGGCACGTTTAGTAACCAGGTTGTAGATGTTTGGTGCCCAGTTTTGAATCGTTGTGTAACGAACACGGGCATTTTTCTTACAGATGATCTCAACAACCGCACTATGCAGTGAGTTCGTGCTGTAGATTGGAGCTGTACAACCCTCTACATAGTGAACGAAGCTGTCTTCGTCCGCAATGATGAGTGTACGCTCGAATTGTCCCATATTTTCGGAGTTAATCCGGAAGTAGGCTTGCAGAGGCACTTCACATTTTACGCCTTTAGGCACGTAGATGAAGCTTCCTCCGGACCATACCGCACTATTCAATGCAGCAAATTTGTTATCTGCTGGTGGAATAACGGTTGCGAAATATTCACGCAGGATTTCCGGATGCTCTCTAAGTGCAGTATCCGTATCCATGAAGATTACGCCCTGATCTTCCAATTCTTTTTGCATGTTGTGGTAAACAACTTCGGACTCATATTGAGCCGATACACCTGCGAGGAATTTTTGTTCCGCTTCAGGGATACCCAGTTTATCAAAAGTTTCCTTGATTTCGGAAGGTACCTCTTCCCATGTTTTCCCTTGTTTTTCAGAAGGACGAACATAGTACTGAATATCGTTGAAATCCAATCCGTCGAGATCTCCGCCCCATTTAGGCATCGGCATTTTTTCGAATTGTTTCAGGGATTTCAAACGGAATTCCAACATCCATTCCGGTTCGTTCTTGATTTTGGAAATCTCCGTAACGACTTCTGCAGTCAGACCTTTACCGGTTTGAAAGATGGATTTGTGTTCGTCGCGAAAACCATATTTATACTCTTCCATTTCTGGTGCTTTTTTAGCCATCTTGCTCTACCTCCCTATCGTTATTGTACATTGTCCTCTTCGTCAATTCCTTTGCGTAGTGCATTCCAGGCCAATGTGGCACATTTGATGCGTGCAGGGAACTTGTTCACACCGGATAGGGCTTCGAGATCTTCATAATCGTCGAAATCGACTTCTTCCCCTTTCATCAGTGAGGAGAAACGGTTAGCCATGTCGAGTGCCTGATCCATCGTTTTGCCTTTGACTGCCTCCGTCATCATTGATGCCGAGGACATGCTGATGGAACAACCTTCCCCCGTATACTTGGCTTCCTGAACGATTCCGTCTTTCAGCAAAAGTTGCAGTGAAATCCGGTCGCCGCACGTTGGATTGTTCAAATTCACCGTGACAGCTTCATTATCAAACGTTCCGCGGTTCCGCGGGTTTTTGTAGTGGTCCATTATGACACGCCGGTACAGATCATCAAGTTGCATCGCCAAAATACTCCTTTGTCTGGATTAAGGCGCTGACAAGCCGGTCCACATCTTGTTCGTTATTATATAGATAGAAACTGGCACGAGCTGTTGAACTGACTTCAAGCCAGCGCATCAGCGGTTGGCAACAGTGGTGTCCGGCACGAATGGCTACTCCACTCGCATCCAGCACAGTTGCCACATCATGTGGGTGTACATCACCGAGGTTAAATGTAACCACTCCAACATGACGCTTGGCTGGTCCATAAATGGTCAGTCCGTCAATCTCGGCCATACGTTCCGTTGCATAAGCTGCCAGCACACTTTCATGATGAGCAATCTCATCCATGCCAATCTGCTCCAGGAAATCGATAGCAGCGCCCAATCCAACCGCACCTGCGATAATCGGCGTTCCGCCTTCAAATTTCCAAGGAAGCTCTTTCCAATTGGATTCATAGAGACCCACATCATCAATCATTTCACCGCCGAACTCAACCGGCTCCATGGACTCCAGCAGCGCCTTTTTGCCGTAAAGTGCACCGATCCCGGTTGGTCCGCACATTTTATGGCCGGATAATGCGTAGAAATCACAGTCCAGATCCTGCACATCCACCTTCATGTGCGGTGTGCTCTGTGCGCCATCCACAACAATGACAGCACCTTTGCGGTGTGCAATTTCAGCGATTTGTTTTACCGGATGAACAACACCCATAACATTGGATACATAAGCGATTGCTACAATTTTAGTATTGTTCGTAATCGTCTTCTCCACATCAGCCAAATCAATGTTGCCATCCGGCTGAAGCGGAATGTATTTCAGTGTCGCACCCGTTTCTTTGGCTACCTGCTGCCATGGAATCAGATTGCTATGGTGTTCCATCTGCGTAATAACAATTTCGTCGCCTTCTTTGCAAACTGAGCGTCCGTAGGACGAAGCCACCAAATTCAGAGCGGTCGTTGTCCCACGGGTAAAAATAATCTCCTGTGTGCGGCGTGCGTTGATAAACTTGGCAACCTTTTCACGTGCGCCTTCATAAGCATCCGTTGCACGGCTTCCAAGCGTATGAACACCACGATGCACATTGGAGTTCTCATATTCATAATAATGTTTAATCGCTTCGATTACAGCCAGCGGCTTCTGGGAAGTCGCTGCGTTATCTAGGTATACGAGCGGGTGTCCGTTGATTTCCTGGTGGAGGATCGGGAACTGCTCGCGGATAGCCGGGTTCATTGTCCCAGTTTCCGTTCGATGAGAGACTGCAATTGGGTACGCAGTGCTTCCAGAGGAATATCCGCCACCACCGGAGCCAGGAAGCCGTAAATGATCAGGCGTTCCGCATCCGTACGGTTAATCCCGCGCGACATCAAGTAATGAATTTGCTCCACATTGACTTGACCTACAGAAGCCGCGTGACCTGCTGTTACATCATCCTCATCAATGAGAAGGATTGGGTTGGCGTCTCCACGTGCTTTCGGGCTCAGCATCAGTACTTTCTCTGTTTGCTGTCCGTCCGCTTTGGTAGCACCTTTCTCAATCTTCGTGATTCCGTTAATGATCGCAGAAGCCTCTTCACGCATAACTGCACGTGTAATCATCTGACTTGGCGTGTTTTTGCCAAAGTGACGAGCTTCTGTTGTGTAGTTCAGTTTTTGGGAACCGGAACCTACTGCGATCACTTTGGAATCGGAGCTTGAGCCGTTCCCTTTAAGAACCGTCATCGTGTTGCTTGCAGTATCACCGTTGTTCATCTCACCAACGATCCACTCGATCGAACCGTCGTTCTCCACCACTGCACGGCGGAAAGATACGTCAGTAACACTTGTGCTCAGTTGGTGAACTGATGCGAAACGGACTTTGGCACCAGCTTTCACGAATACTTCCACAACACCGTTATGGAACACAGGTGAAGACAGTTCGCCAGATACATAGTTATCCACATAAGTAACGGAGCTGTTGGACTCAGCAACGACAAGCACGTGTGGTGCAAATGTTGCAGTAGCATCATCTGTGAGCAGTACTGCTTGCAGCGGAACTTCAATCTCTACGTTTTTTGGAACATAGAGGAATACCCCACCGTTCCAAAGTGCTGCATGCAGTGCAGCAAGGGAATGCTCATCTGCTTTTACAGCCGTATTCAGATATGGTTTTACCAAATCGCTATGTTCGCGAACTGCTGTAGCCAGATCTGTGAAGATAACTCCTTTTGCTGCAAGATCAGCAGACAACTTGGAATATACCGTACCGGAATTACGCTGGATAACCAGACTGCCTTCCGCTTGGTCCTTAACCAGATCTTTAATGGAAGCTGGTACTTCCTCAAGGGAAGCAATCGCTTCACTAGCTTTGTATGTGCCGTACTCGCTGACATTCCAGCGTTCGATTTTTTGTTTTTCCAGTTTGGGAAGCGCAAGCCCACTTGCTAGCTTAAGGGCTTCGAGACGCTGCTCGGTCAACCAGCCGGGTTCATTGTTGCTTTCCGACAAGGCGCGAAGCGCTTCAGATTCAACCGGAAGAATTGTTTGTGTAGTCATTGATTATCCTCCTCCGTTTTGTCTTTACGCTTGACCTACAGTTTCGTCTGTGATTCCCAGCTCTTCCTTAACCCAGTCATATCCTTCAGCTTCCAGACGGTGTGCCAGTTCAGGTCCGCCAGACTTCACGATACGACCTTGCATCATTACGTGTACATAGTCAGGAGTAATGTAGTTCAACAGGCGTTGGTAGTGAGTGATGATCAGGAAGCCGCGATCTTCGCTCTTCATTGCGTTTACACCGTTTGCCACAATTTTCAGAGCATCGATATCCAGACCGGAGTCAATTTCATCGAGTACTACGATTTTTGGATCAAGCAGCATCATTTGCAGAATCTCGTTCCGTTTTTTCTCACCACCGGAGAAACCTTCATTCAGGTAACGGTGAGCAAATTCAGGATTCATATCAAGTTCTTTCATTTTACCTTCCATTTGGCGAATAAACTTGATCAGGGAGATCTCGTTACCTTCACCACGACGTGCGTTGATTGCGCTACGCAGGAAGTCGGAATTCGTTACACCAGCAATTTCACTCGGGTATTGCATAGCCAGGAACAGACCTGCACGAGCACGCTCGTCTACAGCCATATCCAGTACATCTTCACCGTCAAGTGTAATCGTACCGTCTGTTACTTCATATTTAGGGTGCCCCATAAGTGCTGAAGCCAGTGTTGATTTACCAGTTCCGTTAGGACCCATGATTGCGTGGATTTCTCCACCTTTCATTTCCAGGTTGATGCCTTTCAGGATTTCCTTACCTTCGATCGTCGCTTTCAGACCTTCAATGACGAAATTCGTAGCCATGTGTATTGTTTCCCTCCATTGATTAAATTGATGTTTACTGTCGAAAACGAAAAAGCACCTATTAATATCTGAACAGGGCTTCCCCTGAATTTCTCCTGTACTCCAATCTCCAAAGCAAGAATCACTTTAGAATAATTCTAAACTGATTCTCAATGATTATCAAGTCATTTCCTAAGAACTCTTGTCCCTTACAGGAAACATTATTCTATCTGATTCTATAATAAAAGCCAGATTGAATCAAATGACAAAACTTCTTCGTCATAAATAGACAGTGAGAAAAATCACAGGAATTCAACCTTTTATCCAATCTGCTCCTCTCAATCGAAAAAGGACCTATCCATATCATGGACAAGTCCTTCCGATAAATAACATTACATTTTGAGCGTCTCGTTAATCTTCTGTACCTGTTCGTCAAAATCCGCAACGTCCACCACCGGCGTCATTTCGCGCGGCACCGGACCATTCGGAATGGAAATCCAAGAACGGCATCCGTTGTATTCAGGTAATACGGGAATCTCCATCGGTTCCTTCAAACGGTACACTCGGAGTATCAATACGTGGAGTGGATCTTTGCGTTTCCACTTTAGGCGGTCTTCGGCAAAATCAGCAGTCCACATATGAAAGTCAAGAAGTCGATCCAGCATCTCCTGATCCTTGATCTCCAAATCCTGTGCCACTTCAGCATATGCTGTGAGACGGATCGTCGAGGCTTCAGGCACCCATTCGGCCAATGATTCCTCAACATAGAAATGATCAGAGGACTTTATCAGTTCTTTACGCTGATGTTCATAAGTCGGATACAGATAGAACGCTGGACTTTTCAACTCAAAACGTCGGGTTTCCTCCACAATCCCGCCTTTGCGCATAACCATAATCTGGCGACCCGTTTCCAGCGCTTTGATTGCGGAGGCCCATTCTTTTAATGCCGGTATCGTTGTGCCTATCATAAAGTTCTCCTCCCCAAGTCAGTCTTGTCAGCAGTATAGACGCTCGGCGTCGTCCTGACAACGTGAAAGGTGGTTAGAGTAACTTTATGGTTTATAAGCCAACGAACTCGTAAACGAGAATGGAATTAGCCCAAGAAAGAGCGCAACATCCACATATGTTTCTCCAGATCAGCCTTGAAACCTGTCAGCATATCAGAAGTTGGTTGGTCTTCTGCAGCGTCTGCCACTTCAATACCTTCCTGGTACTCGTTCGACAATGTAGCAAAATCCTCGATTAGATTCTGTACCATTGTGTTGGCATCTTCGCCACCAGCAGCCTCTTGAATGGAGGACAGCTCAAGATATTCTTTCATCGTAGCTGCTGGGCTACCTTTGAGGGTTATAATACGTTCAGCGATTTCATCCATTTGTACAGTCACTTCATTGTAGAATTCTTCGAATTTTACGTGCAGTGTGAAAAAGTTAGGTCCTTTTACATACCAGTGATAATTATGGATTTTAACATACAGGACGTTCAGGTTTGCCACCTGACGATTAAGTACTTGTTCCACCGATTTTGCTTGATCTGTTTTGTTTTTTGTAGCCATCTTAATCCCATCCTTTTATTATAAAATTAGTCTGACATTCACTATAAGCAGGGTATCCTGCCGTAAATGACAGAGATTTAACATTTCGGCACCACCAAGTGGTGGGGAGCCTTGTCGGCGGCATTTCTATCAACCGTCCGGCCTATTTGTTTTTACCCGTACACCGGAAGTTCGAAACAAGACCGGTATAGTTTGTCTCAAAAAAAGGGTACAAAATCACAGTTATTTCCGATATACTGACATATACCAAGCAAAGAAGTGGGTTTTCCTGTTTCTTCATATATATGGAGGTGGCATTCTTGTCCCAATATCACCCTTTTACACCCCAGGATGCAATCGAACTGGCCAAAACTTTACCGGGTCCGTTTGCGGCAGATGCGAATCTGGAATGTCGTGAGATCGGTGACGGCAATCTGAATTTGGTCTTCCATATCACGGATCAGAACTCCGATAAAAGTATCATTATCAAACAAGCTCTTCCTTATGCGAAAGTGGTCGGAGAATCATGGCCATTGTCTCTGGTGCGTGCCAGAATTGAACGGGAAATTCTACAGGAAGAGTATCGTCTATGTCCGGGAATGGTACCGGAAGTGTACCATTATGATGATGATCTCGCCTTAACCGTGATGGAAGACTTGAGCGATCATGTGATTATGCGTAAAGGCCTCATCGATGGCGGAACATATCCTCTTTTTGCACAACATATCGGGGAGTTCATGGCAAGAACGCTGTTTTTCACTTCAGATCTTGGTATGAACCAGCAGCTGAAGAAAGAAAAACAGGGAAGATTCGTCAATCCGGATCAATGTAAAATAACCGAAGATCTGATCTTTGATGAACCCTATCGCATTGCGGAGAAAAATAATTATGAGGCTGCCATTGAAGACGAAGCGGAAGCACTTCGTACAGATGGAGAACTCCATCTTGAAGTGGCTTTGCTGCGCGAGAAATTTCTCACCCATGGTCAAGCTCTACTTCATGGTGATTTACACACAGGCAGTATTTTTGTCACAGCTGAATCCACGAAAGTCATTGATCCCGAATTTGCCTATTTCGGTCCAATGGGATTTGATGTAGGAGCCGTGCTTGCCAATCTGCTACTCCACTACGCCTCGCTGCCAGGTCGAATCCAGGATCAGACGGCTCTTCATGAACGTGAAACGATATTGCTGGATATGGTTCGCGACGTATGGACTGAATTCGAATCCCGTTTCCGCAGCCTGTGGGCTTCAGATCTGGTTGATCCTATGGCTAAGGCGCCTGGATACGAAGATCTTTATGTACAACAATTATTCAGAGATTCTGCTGGCTTTGCGGGCGCGAAAATGGTCCGCCGTATTGTCGGACTTGCGCATGTCGCAGATATCGATACGATTGAAGATGCAACACAACGCGAACGTGCTCAGCGCAAAGCGCTGGCAATCGGTAAAGCACTCATCAAGCGTAATCGCAATCTGAATACCATTGGTGAACTTTTAGATACAGTAGCTACTGCGGTTACTTCTATTAAAGCCTAACTCAAAGAATGATACGGCTTAACTCAAGGAACGGAGGAACATCCATGACAACCCCTGAACATCAGCCTCTGTCCTCCCTTATATGGAAACAGGACAAGCTTGAAATGCTTGACCAGCGTCTGCTGCCTGAAACAATTCTGATGCTGAAACTGTACACGCCCGAAGAGGTATGGGAATCCATACACTCGATGAAAGTACGCGGTGCTCCGGCGATCGGAATTGCTGCTGCATTTGGTGTCGTGCTCGGTGCCAAGGCATATGACGGACTTGCCGTACAAGGCTGGCTCGATCATGTAAAATCCATCTGTGCTCATCTTGCCACTTCCCGTCCAACGGCTGTGAACCTGTTCTGGGCATTGGATCGTATGATGCAAAAAGCCAGTGACCTCGCTGAATCCGGTGCAAGCATCGAAGATAGCAATGCTGCTCTAGAAGCGGAAGCACTTTTGATTCAAAAAGAAGACGAAGAAGTGTGCCGCCTTATCGGTGAAAATGCTCTTCCTTTGTTCGCAGACGGTATGGGTGTGCTCACACACTGTAATGCAGGCGGACTTGCAACCGCGAAATACGGAACGGCGACTGCACCGATGTACCTCGCTCATGAGCGTGGCATCAACCTGAAAGTATTCGCAGACGAAACGCGTCCTGTCCTTCAGGGTGCACGCCTTACGGCCTTCGAACTCCAGCAAGCCGGTATTGACGTTACTCTGATCTGCGACAACATGGCTGGCATGGTGATGTCCAAAGGCTGGATTCAGGCAGTTATCGTGGGTACAGACCGCGTCGCTGCCAATGGGGATGTAGCTAATAAAATCGGAACTTACAGCGTAGCGGTCCTGGCCAAAGCGCACAACATTCCTTTCTATGTTGCCAGCCCACTGTCCACTATTGACCTGTCTACGCCATCCGGAGATCTCATTCCGATTGAGGAACGTGCTGCGGAAGAAGTAACCGAAGGATTTGGCAAACGTACGGCACCACAAGGTGTGAAAGTATTCAACCCGGCGTTTGATGTCACACCTAACGAATATGTAACGGCCATTATTACGGAAAAAGGCGTCGTTCGCGCTCCTTTCAAAGAGAATCTGGCTGCCTTGTTCGCCAAGGATGAAGCTTAATTAATAGAAGTAAGTTTGATTGTTTGATATAGGATTGGTACATGTAAATTAAAGAAAGGGCTCCCCAGTAGGGGAGCCTTTTTAATCGTCTAATATTCAGGGATTAGATCATCTTGAGCAATGCTTCTACACCCGTCATGCCAACCGTAATGCCCATGGCTTCGGCTTCTGTTGTCACCGACTCCATTGGTGCATGCAGTAGCTGTTCCAATGTGCGCACGCCAACCGCCCGAGCTGCAATAATCTTGCGATCCCCAAGCTTCTCATTAAGTAATCCCACATCGAGTGCTCCGCACATGATATATCCTTTGGATGTATTAATCGTCAATAATGTCGTTTTAGGCAGCTTTACCTCTACCCCGACCAGAACATGTTCTCCAACCACAATCGGCTCCATCGTCACCATAATTTCCCGATACACCTCCTCTTTCACAGGTCACGATAATTGTATGCCTCATTCTGGATAGCCGTGTGGACACCTGCGGAAAAGGATTGGAAATGCATATGGTTTTACTTGAATGATCCTAATTGCATCGCTCATTTTCTATGTCTCCAGCACTATGATTATTGCCTTTTTAATGATATAGTGTATTGAAGCATGTTTTTGCTGACATATCTTTTAACGGGGCTGGGATGAATGAAAGAAACCTTATCCAACGAAGAAGAAATCGGCTTTTTATTCAATGTCGATATTCTTATTAAGAGCCGCTCGAATGCATTGGCACTGCAGTCCCTGTTGGAGTTCATAAACAAAGAGGAACAAATTGCGGACTTCCGGATTCAATCCGGCATAGAGCTTGGCAAAATTATTGAAGTGACACTGCAGTCCAAAAAGGACTCATTCGCCTTTCTTCATAAAGAAAGAAAAAAATCACAATCCAATGCAAGACAGAAGAACTCTTCACCAAATCAAGCGACGGCTTCAACCGTTCCAGTCAAACCACCAAGTGAAATCGAAACACCTGATTCCCAGATAGCTCCTTCAACCGAAGCATCCAACACTACCAACGGAAATTCATTCGATGTATGGATTGATACCCTTATCAAAGAAAACCGTCTTACTCGGATCGTTGTGAACAACAAGAACGGCCGGCATCAGAGCATTCCATGCCGAATCTTGAATTTTGATCGGGATACCAGCATTGTAAGCGTCTACCATGTGGATGAAAAACAAGTGTATACGTTCCGAACCAATGAAATTGATGAGTTTCTCTAACTCAATGTGTATTCAATCAAAAAGCAACTTACAGGGGAATTCCACAACATTTCCCAGGCAAGTTGCTTTTTTAGGTAATCATTCATGTAACAATGAACTGCTACATCATAAGTTCTCCATAACTACGCCCAGCTATTGTAAATCCGTCATCATGAGCGATCTTTTCCCCGCTGCCATACGTCTATTGCTAATAACAACCATCCGACAATAAAGGCTACCCCGCCGATTGGCGTGATGGCTCCCAATATTTTAATACCCGAAATACTCAGTACATACAGACTGCCCGAGAATATGATAATTCCAATAAACAGCAGGCGTGCTGCCCACTTGAGCTTGGTGGACGGACCAAGCTGGCCCGCTGTAAGACCAATAATCAGCAGTGCGATTGCATGTATGATGTGGTACTGCACTCCGGTTTCATACACGGCTATGGCGTCTGCACCAATTTTTTCCTTTAACATATGTGCACCAAACGCACCAATAGCTACCGAAAGCATTGTCATTACAGCACCAAGCATCATCCATTTCCGTTGCATTTAACTTCTCTCCCTTAATTCATCTCTCAACTATTATTTTAGCGAATCCTTGCAGTGTTTACCAGCCAGCTACGATGCGAAGGCATTTATATGTCTGGTTATATATACTTTGTTGCGCTTTTGCCTCAAAATCGACGAAAACTGGCGTTAAACCTTGATTTTTATCGATTTTTATGGAAAAGTAAAAAGGAATGCCTTCATCCTCTTGATGAGAATCATAATACCCGGATTAGGTTAATTACACTCATGACCACGATTAAGGGAGGGATAACCCATTTATGGATAATCAAAATAACAAGACTAACCATCATCCTTACCAATCCAGTTCCGCTGCGGATTATTCAGATCCCAATCATGATAATCTGTTTACACCTTACCCCTCCGACCTTGAAGATCCATCCATGGGTCGATTGAAACATTCCGGGCCTGGTATTGCAAGTTTTGTGATTGGATTGGTCTCGATCATTGGTTACATGCTGACTTTAGGTATTGCCACAATGGCTATCAACAGTACAATTGGCGTCGTAACTACACCGATCCAAGTGGAAGAGATCGCATTACATCCAGCAGTTGTTCTGGCTTCTCTGGCTGTTCTGGTTTGTCTGATTCTTAATCTGGCTGGACTCATTCTCGGTGTGATCGGGCTCATTCTCAAAAATCGTAAAAAAGTCTTTGCTATCATCGGAACCATTCTCAGTGGAGTCATGATCCTGGCGTTTGCAGGGCTTATAATTGCAGGGATCTATATGATGTAAAAGCGTAACTCCGCTTCATTCTCATTCTTGAAAATGTTAACACTGATCCATATGATCTATTCTATTGCCAAATTTTCGTATCCAAAGGAGATTGACATGTCACGAATCAAAATTTTCACGGACAGCACAAGTGATCTGGCCCCAGCATGGATCCAGCAGCACGATATCGGTATCATCCCTTTATATGTCGTGTTCGGTGAGGAATCACTGAAGGACGGTGCTGAAATTAAGCCGGAGCAGCTCTATGAACGTGTAAGCAGGGATGGGCGTCTGCCCAAAACGGCAGCACCTTCACCTGCTGATTTCATGACGGCATTTCAACCTTACATAGAACAAGGGTATGATATCTTATATATCAGCTTGTCCTCTGAACTTTCATCAACTTACCAAAATGCAAGATTGGCCAGTTCCGAATTTCCAGAAGGTCGCATCTCTGTCGTGGATTCTCTGAATCTTTCTTCCGGGATTGGTCTGATGGTCATGAAGGCAGTTCATGCAGCAGAAAAAGGGCAAAGCCTGATGGAAATTACACATCTCGTTGAAGCCATCAAGCCAAATGTGCGAACGGAGTTTGTCATCGATACGTTGGAGTATCTCTATAAAGGTGGACGCTGCTCTGGCATGCAAAACCTGATTGGCAGTCTGCTAAAAATTCGCCCGGTCATTCGAGTAGCCGATGGCAAGATGTCTCCTGCCTACAAAGTCCGTGGCAAACGGGAAAAGGCGCTGGAACAAATGCTGCAAAACACACTGAACCATAAGGAACAGATCGATCGTGATCTCGTTATCGTCGTGCATACCATGGCCGAAGAAGACGCGCTTGATTTGCAAAAGTCTCTGCAGGAGCAGACTGGAGCACGAGTGGAATTAACTACGGCTGGTTGCGTTATATGTAGCCATTGTGGTCCCAAAACGATCGGTATCATTTACAACACAGTTCTATAAAAGGGCTCAAAGACCAAGCCAGAAAGGGCATCCCAAGCTACCGTAGCTCAGGATGCCCTTTTTCTATTGTAAACATGAAACATTAATAACTTTTTGTTTTCAGGTCATTTAAACTTTTGAACGAATATCCTTGCTTACGTGCCTCATCGATGATGGAAGCAAGTGCCTCCGTGTTATCCTTCGACACAGAGTGAAGCAGAATGACTGCTCCCGGATGAAGCTGTTTCAGGACTTGCTGCCGTGCATAATCTGTCCCACGCTGCACTTTGGTATCCCAATCTTTATAAGCAACAGACCAAAACACATTAACGTAACCTTGGGCGTGGCTCTCTGCAAGCGTCCGGTTGTTAAAAATGCCACGTGGTGGCCGCAAGAAGGTCGCTTGCTGTCCAGTCAACCGATTGACCTCAGATCGTACCTGATCAAGCTCTGTTCTTATTTTTTCATTGGAAACTCGGGTCATATCGGGATGGCTCCAGGAGTGGTTACCCACAATATGGCCTTCTGCCGACATTCGCTTCACCAATTCAGGCTGGTCTTTCAGATAATGTCCGGTGACAAAAAAAGCAGCTGGCACTTTTTTGTCGCGCAGAACATCCAATATAGCTGGCGTAAACCCATTTTCATAACCGTTATCAAACGTAAGATACAGCTCTTTCTGTTTTGTATCCCCCAGGAAAATGGCATCGTTATGCTGCAATATCTCCTTAAATCCTTCCTGATCAATGGAAGGCAACTGGCCGTTTTGGCTCTTTTTGAAGCCAAAATGATAAGCTCCATTTATTGGCGATGCTTCAGTATGTGCCGGTAATATACCGAACGTCAATACAGCCAGCAGCATGTAAAGAACCATTCGCTTCATTGCTATCCGCTCCTGTTCCTGAAAAATTCGGTTTGTCGTTTCCTATCACGAACACCTTCAGGTAATATGCCACAGGAACAGCTAATGTATGTAAATTCCGATTACAGATCGCTTCACATACTTATACACCATAGAGCCCAGTTCTCATTTCTCCGTTCAAAACCGTTTATTGTCTCGCTCGGGATGATGAAACAATTCAAGTAAGGTCTGAGGTTTTCCACTGGAAGCCAACCATTCTCTAACCATCTCTATTGCACGTGTCTGACCATCACCACTATCCCGCCAGGTGAGCAGCTCAATGACTTTAATAATCAGGGCAGACATATTATGATTATCATGCTCAGAGCGATCTGCGCGCAATTTATGATATAGAGCCTCCTGCTCCCAATCAAGTAAAATCTCGTCACCAATGGTAGGCTTCATCAATGTGTATGCTCTACCACACTCTGAACAGCGAACCGCACTGACCTGCTCTTGAGCAAAGATTGCCCGAATATCCTGATCACAATCCGCGCACTGAAAATATACCTGTATGTTGTGTATGTTATTGTTCATCTTGGTCTTCCTCCTGCTATGTATGTACTACATCTATACCCGAATTGTTGTTGATTCACGCTATATTCCGCCAAATTCAGAAGGTGCTATAATCTTGTAAATATGTTAAAATATTATACATATCATAAGTAGGAAGAGGCGGATACCCATGTCAAAGGAAGAGCGTAACATTACCTGGCAGCAATCCAGCTTAAACAGGCAGGACAGGGAAAAACATAATGGTCATCGCAGTCGAGCCTTATGGTTCACCGGCCTATCCGGTGCAGGAAAATCCTCGCTTGCATTTGCCCTAGAGCAGTACCTGTATGAAAAAGGGGTTCATTGTTACGTACTTGATGGGGATAACGTACGTCATGGACTGAATCGGGATCTTGGGTTCACGGCCGAGGATCGGCAAGAAAATCTGCGACGGATTGGTGAAGTATCCAAGCTGATGGTAGATGCCGGGTTATTTGTTCTTTCCGCCTTTATCTCGCCAGATGCACAAGACCGGAATATGGTTAAACAGCTCTTTGAAGCTGATGATTTCATTGAAATTTATGTTCGTTGTTCGATCGAAGAATGCGAACGCCGTGATCCGAAGGGACTTTACAAAAAGGCCCGCAGCGGTGTTATTCCACATTTCACAGGCATTTCTGCCCCTTACGATATTCCAGAAGATCCTACACTGATTATTGATACCGAAGAGCTGTCCATCGAAGAGGCCGTGCATGAAATTGTGCAGCATCTGGAACGTGTTGGTGCTTTTCAGCTGCCGCAACCTGTTAGCAATGCCATCGTTCACTAACTGCAAATGGCGATCAGATTGAATTACTTTCCTACTACACATACTTCAAAGGCGCTGCCTTTAATGGCGCGCCTTTTTGCTTTGTTCATTTCCAGATTTACAGAGAGAATTATTGCCCCACGACACCTGCCTGCATATTCAACAGTTTGCTGAACGTGCCCACCGGATCAGTAGACAATTGCTGATAACCCCCTTGTTGGATAACCCGGCCCTCATCCAATACAATCACTCGATCCGCTGTTCGAATAGTGGATAGTCGGTGTGCGATAACAATTACGGTAACATGCCCTTTCAGGCGTTCAAGAGCCTCATGAATATGCTGTTCGTTCTCACTATCCAGCGCACTTGTCGCCTCATCCAATACCAATACAGAAGGGTTCCGAAGCATGGCGCGGGCAAGCACCAAACGCTGACGTTCACCACCAGACAGGCGGATGCCCCGATCACCGATAATGGTATCCAGTCCTTGTGGAAGTTTGCGGACAAACGCTGCAGACGAAGAAAACTGTAATGCATGCCACATCTGTTCCTCACTGGCATTTGGATCAACCAGGCGCAAATTTTCACGAATACTTGTATGAAACAGAAAAGGGTCCTGAGAGACATATCCGATTGAACTTCTCCAGGCTAACAATCGATTCTCGGTTAACGGCACCCCATCCACTAAAATCTGACCACTCTCCGGACGTATGAGTCCCATAATCAGATCAATCATCGTGCTCTTCCCGGCTCCCGACTTGCCTACAATAGCCGTCATGCCTTTCGCAGGGATGGATGCATTCGCTTCGAGTAACGAGTAGGCATCACTGCCTTCGTAGCGATAATTCACATGCTGACACTCGATGGATTCCTGAAGTACCAAGGGTTCAATAATACGCACAGCGTCATCTTCCTGCTCATTCGGCTTGACCTGGGCCTTCATTCTAACGGAACGTGGACCGGGAACCGTTAACTCCTCATCATATGGTTCACCAGCATTACCCGTTTTTTCGCTAATCTCACGACTTTTCTCGGTTTCTGTCTGTAACTCTCTCACAATCTGAAACGCGGGCAGCATCGAACTCATATACTCCAGATTAGATTGAATGGACGTGAAACGTGGCCACAACCGTGAAAAGATCAGAATGATGAGCAACAAACTTGCCGGAGGGACAGCGAGCACATGCAGGGATAAATAGATAAAAGCAGCAATAATGACAGCTGCGGATATTCGATGAATCAATTGTGTGCCGCTGTTCAACTGGCTGAACTGAATCACGTTACGTTCAATTCGCCCACACATACGTTCAAACCAGCTAATATGTGATTTTTCGAGCATATTGCTCTTAATATCCTTGATACCGTTAAAGTGCTCTGTAATACCGTTATAATAGCTCTGGGAATATTCCGATGTTTGATCCCCGATCTGTTTTGCCCGTTTCACGAATTTTCTTAAGACAATAAACAATACCAATCCGCAGACCAGGACAAGGGCGGTTAATTTGGCAGACAACCAGAATGCCAGGCCGATTTGAATGCCGGTGAAGATCAAGGAAGCCGCCATTTGCAGCATAATATTCGTTCCCTGACTGACACGGGCGAGTTCGGTCGTTAATATATGATTAAAATCGGATTTTCGTTTTTGGAGAAAAAAAGACCACTGCGCCATAATGATGGCACGATAGGTTTCCATGCGCAGCGTTCGAACAAATTGCTGCTGAATTCGAGTGTTGCGAATCGTCTGAAGACGTTGTAGCCACGCCTGTCCAGAGACAATGAGGACAAAGGTCAACAATACCAGCAGCAGCCGGCCATTTTCCGGAAAACGATTTAAAAATTCTGAAATCCAGGGTAAGTGCAGACCTGTTGAACCCATTTCAAAAATACCAATAAGACTTAACATCGGAACGAGCATATATATGCCGATTCCTTCCATCAGACTGATACAGATCATGCCCAGCAGGTTCCAATACAACACTGGGCCCGTTACACGATGCAATTTCCGCATAAAAAATTGTAGTTCCAAAATCATACGTTATCCCCTCTCCGTCATCGTGTTCCTTTTGATTCGCCGCCAGAACCAGAGAAACGGACGTAACGGAAAATACAAAAAATGCAGTGAACGCGGAAGTGGTAGTTGGTCTACATCCCAGGTACTCGGATACAAACGTTCGATAAAGAAAAACAGCTTCTGCCTTGTGCTTCGCAGTGCGAACAGATAGGAACGATAACTTTTTACATCTGCCGGGCTCTCAATCATCTCATTCATGAACACTACGCCGCGTCTGGCTAATTTCTCTCCCACACGTTCGTGAGAAGACAACAAAGCTACATAATTAGCATCCAACGGGGTGTCCAGTAATACCGAAGACAGATGAAGAGCTTGTGATCCTATAGATAATCTGCCTTCTGCTTTCAGGCGTCGCTCCACTTTTTTGACATCCAGTGGCATATTGCGAATCATCTGGTCGATATCCAGTAACCAGCGCAGTCTGAACCACCCGTGTCTTGCGCCGTGCGTCACCAAATATGCCCACAGATCCTCCCTTTCCAGCATACGGACAGGCGTCTGGGTATAGGTGCTGAATCGGCTGCGTTTCCACAATAATTCAAAATCGGTTTCTCTTCCGGAGTCCGGGTTAAGCCGCCAATGGATCTCGACTTGGGTTCTTTTGACCGGGTGTTTGTAACAGATATGATGTTCCCGCCATTTCCAGCTGGAAACAGTTGGTGTTCTCTTGCCTTCCTTCGATTCATAACCAAGCGATTCAAGAATCTCTTCCGCAAACTCCACATCATCGAAGGGAATGAGAATGTCCAGATCTTTAGAGGTCCGCAAAGAAATATCTCCGTATAGATCATGTGCCAGCGCAGGCCCTTTGAGCGTAATATTCCGTATGCCTCGTTCACGAAAAGCACCACATACCTGCTCCATCTCGGCTGTCAGATGTAACATACGGAACGTATTAGTTGTATATTGCTGCCTCAGGTTCTCCACTACAAAAGCGGGAATAACCGCTGAATACAACTCTTTTATTTTCAGATATAGAACAGAGTACAGTCGATGATGATGGGCGAGCTGCAAAAAGAGCTGCCAGTCCATGTCCTTCATCCGTATTTGGGCGTCCTCAGAGGTTATTGCTGTTAGATCGCCTTTAATCATGCTCAAAATCAGCTTAAGCTCCTGCGGAAAATCCGCTGTATATTGTTCCCACTCATGTATCGTAGACAATCTCCCCAGCTCCCTTCTCAGGACACCGTTTGCCAAACACGCCGACAACCGTATATTGGTCCATTGTATCTGCTCCAGTCACAATCAATTTCCCACTTCGCAGCCATGCATGAGCCATCATTTGGCCTTGTTCATTCCGTGCAGTACCCATATATAGAGTAGTCTCCACTTTGCGGCGTTCCAGCATCTTCATCGCTGCGATTGCCATGACAAGGCAACGACTCTCCCATAATGTATACCTGCTAGCAATGAGTATAGCTTTAGAAATATTTCGTATTGTCGTCACATCACTTCGATTGAGTCCCGTCATCGGCGTTTCGTACATGGGTGTACCGAGACCAGGAGCAATCTTGGCAAAAGGCATCGCCTTTAGTATTCGTGCCCATCCAAGGTGGACATAAGCTTCCCATACCAATCCACGAATTTCACGCGGCAATGAACGATATGCTTTTATTTTTCGCAACATGGTCTACTCTCCGCGGGTAACGTCAATTAATCCTTCATGCGTCAAATGCTCTAGAAATTGTACAACCTGCTCACGGCATATGTCTGGTTCAATCTCATATTCTGAAGCTAACACTTCAACCAATTCAGTCAATGTTCGTTCTTGGCTGATTAGATCCCAGATTCGTCCACCTGTGCTGCCCAGATTATAGTACTTGCCGTTATGGATGCTCATCATGACTTTTTCCCCGCCCATGTCACTGACAAGATTGCCTTCCTTACGCAACACACGGTCTTCCCCATTCATTGGCTTCGTTGCTGTCATTGTCCCGTATACACTCCTTTGCGCGCATATTCTGTAATTCGGTCAGCCATCTCAAATGCCGTAAAATCAGAGCCTGACCTCGTGATTCTAAAAACTTCAATACCGGCAGACAGCCGTGAGACCGTCTCGAACAGCCATTGTGCCAGACCCTGTCTGGAAACAAGTCCACTACGAAATGTATGAGAGCACAACATGTGAAGGCGTTCCAATCCGGCAACCTCCTTCATTTGTACGGGTTTAAGCATCTCTTCCGGCTTCGGATCAAGTTCAAAAACAGCGGCAAGCGGAACAGGTCTATCATAAAAATAGTGCTGAACCGGTATCGCGTATTTCGTAATTTCAGCATGAACCGTTGCGTAATCCTGTTCCTTCATGCCGAATCCGTCTAGACTAGGCTGCCATAACTTTTGCTGCGGATAACCCGGTGATACGATTGCTCTTCCTCCTGCATCCCATGTCAGTGCCACGACATCATCCGTTAAGAGCGGAAAGCCGCGTGAGGCAAGTGCAGCTGATAAAGTGGATTTGCCTGCACCCGAGTGTCCAACAAATGCATAAGCCCAACCATCAATGACCACCGAACTTCCGTGCAGCGGAAGAATGCCGCGCTGCATCATAATGACGGCCATACATGTGCCCAGCACAAATAACCTAACCTTTTTGTCATCAGCTCCCGTTTGAGGGGATACCACGATGCGGCGTCCTTGTTCCATAAGAAACAGTCCCGTATCCTCGATCCGAAAAAAAAGACTGCCATTTCGGGATACAAAGTTATCGCTCCCCACATCCCACGCTTCCCACTGTGCCGCCAAATCAGCTATTTCAATGTGTACATCCGTATGGGCAGTTAGAGAATCTGTACCGCTCTGTACGATTTGGAGTTCAGGCATTGGGAATTGGCTCAACCAACGCAAGCCATACGCTTCATACTGCACAGGCAACAATGAATGACTCCTCCTTCGCAATTCTGCTTGTAAGTAAAAAAGCCCTTATATTCGCATTGCTCAATATAAGGGCGGAGGCGAAAAGTTGGAATATTGTCCTTTCCGCCCTTCTAAGTATGATGGCACATGTTAAAACTAAACAACTTAGGAAGTTGGATCGTAGAGATCAGCATCGTGGACAGTGATCCAGTCGATCTGTCTGTAACCTACTCCTGCCATCGTTTGGTTCACTTCCAATACTTCCAGTGCTGGTGCTTGCCATTCCTTTTTTTCCATTTGCATCGTGTTCACCTCCTCTCATGTGTCAACTGACCAATGAACCTGTAGCCTAGTTCATATCGCTACATCCATTAGCTACATCAGAACTTTCGAATGAATCGATACACGATCAGGCTATGCATCATCAACCGCAAGTCGGGGTGGGAAGCAAGCTCCGGCCGAGGGTTTGGAAAATTAGCAAGTGCGGACTTGATTCGCTCTGTGTTCAATATGCCAGCGACCCGGCTGTCAGAACATAACGCACGCAATTCGGCAGTAAAATCGCCCCAATTTGGAATCATGCGGTGCAACCAATCCGCGGGCTGAACACCACGCACTCGCTGGTTTAACCTAACTTTGTCAGGCAACTCAGGTGATGTAGCCCGCCGAATCAAAGCACGATCCGTCCCTTGATTAACATATTGTTCAATCGGGACTGACAGACAGAAACGGATCACTCTAGCGTCGCTCGTAGGATCACGCTCCCACGCCCGATAACGTAGAGAGCATTTGGTGGCGACAGCACCATTTTTGTTCGCAATGGCCAGATTGTTGAACTTCTCTGCCCGTACTTTGAGCGCATCTGCCTGAGCACCACCTTGCAGAACAATAATGGATTTGAGCCGTTCCAATACGCCTGTTCGTCTAGCAAACTCCGGATGGATTAATTGCACCGACGCAGCTTGGGCAGCCCCCTTTGCCATGGATTTGAACAATTCCGGATACGCTTTACGACCCGTAATTTTGGCAATTCGCGAGAACTTCATCCCGGTACGTTCACTGTACTGCTGCATTTCCCGGAGCCACCGGAACCAACGTCCGCTTTTTAGCAAACTGGCGTAATAATCTAGTGCTGGGCCCCAGGAGACCGTGAAGTTGCCCCGCGCTCCAGTCAATAGAATGCCTGCATCCTGCTGGCTCGCTTTTTCATAAAAACCACGAATCCAGAATGAATTCTCAAAGTATTTATAAGGCATTTCCATAATATCAAGCCAAGTGTCCACTTCACTAAGTGGGCTTCTACCCTCAAAATCAAGATAATTCTCCTTGATATTACCGACATGATTAACTGTAGACTGGATAAACGGGCGTTCATCTGCTAACAGTGTTTTCGATGTGTAATCCGTAAAATCAGACACCGGAACGTAGCTGTAGGCATTTAATGTTTTCCCTTGACTCCGCAGAGTTCCTGATGCATATCCAACCACAGCCCCAGAATCCAGTCCTCCGCTTAAAGCAGCAGCCACCTGTCGATGCGTTCGCAAACGCGATCCAACAGCTTGACCAAATACCTCACGGAATGCTTCTACATATTCCCCGTCGGACTTGAGCCGTAGAGGCTCCACTTCGTCCCAGCGATGATATTGCTTCTGTTCCAGCCTGCCATCCCTAAAGCTAAGCGTATGGGCAGGGGGCAGCTGGCTCACTCCCCGATAGACGGTCGAATGGATATCTGCTGAGTCATGCATGTCGGGAATGGCAAGAAATTCGGACAACCAGATTTCGTCCAATTCTTTATGTACACCTTCCAATTGCAGCAGCGGATTCATTAAGGTACAGAAGGCAAACCGCTCACCATCATGCCGAAAATAAAAGGATCTCATGCCCGTAATATCTCTGGCAGCGAAGAGTCTACGCTTGCGATCATCCCAGATTGCGAAAGCGAAATCGCCAAGCAGTTTCTCTGCCATATGTTCATCCCACCGCTGATAAGCTCGCAAGATCAGTTCACTATCCGACAATCCGGCTAACTCCGCCCTCGATATGGACAGTTGATCTGCCAGCTGCTCCCGATTATCCAAAATGGCATCCGCTGTGATAGTCAGACCACTCACTTCATCATATAAGGGCAATTGCTCGTTGACCGACTCCGGCGTAATCCACTGGGCGTGGCAGCTTAGAAAAGCTTCATTGCCTTTCCATACTCCCGTTGTATCCGCCGGAACGTGGCCCAGACTGGCATATAAGCGCCAGCTGTCCTCCCATAACGCTTGCTGACCATCGGTGTGAACAATTCCTGCTATAGCGCTCATGACTTTCCTCCCCGGAGTATCTTGCGCTGTGAAGCCCAGGCGCTTATCTGGTTCCCAAACGGAATCAAGGATTTGATACGCTGAATCTTGCTGTGAGCAGACGCAAGCTGTACCTTCAACCGTTCCCGCTCATTGTACCCTCGCTCCAGCCGATTATCGGCTGCACGTAATGCGGCTTCCAACTGCCTGATCGTTGCCAGTGCGGCCAGTGTCGGGTCAATTGCATCGGGTTCATTCGCTGCCTGATTATCCTTGTTTCCATCTGGAGTGTTGCTCGCTAGGTCTACAGGCTGCATCCGGTAACCTTGCTGCCAGCTGCTGCCCGTTGCTTCTGAGAATTGATGCGTTAACTTGGAGATGACTTCCTCATCCGGGCCAGCTTCGTAACGTACACCCGTCCATTGCTCGGCTTCTTCGAGCTGTTCACTGTAGCCCATCCGATGGAATAGATCTGTGCCTATCACCCGGCAATAGAATTCAACTTCCTGTGGATCGAGTATTTTTTTCCAGTTGTTAACAGAATCTTTATGAGCTTCCTGATGCGAGGATAGAAACGGATCACCGACACCCATACTATAGAACATATTGGACTTTGTACTGTCCACAAAGCGTCCATATTGCTCTATTCCCTCTTCATATCCGATGCCAAGAAAACCGCATAACTTTTCCATTTCGTCCCGAGGGTTGGAGACAAGTTGTTCGTACTGAACTTCATAGGCATTCGTGTGTTTGTCCGCAAAATAATCATTTAAACGGAGCATGCCCAGTGTGAGATCAACTGCTTTCATATTAAGGTTTGGACTCTGCAAGCTGCGAATCAGTTCGAATCCTTCTCCGGTATGGCGGTTTACCTTTTTGTAGGAAGCAGCTATGGCAAGGGGGTTACGCTGGAGATGAATGCGCTTGGACTGTGGAAACAGGCGATCAAGCCATTCCAGCATATAATAGTAACGAGGAGATTTATCTACGATGAAGTCTGCCCCGCTCCCCTCCAGAAATCCGTTATAGATTTCAAGAGCAAAGCTTCTGCACGCCTTCTCAAAACCTTCGTCTGAAACCATAGCGCTGTAAAACTGACGGATAATGGCACTTCCACCATAGGGGCGGGAATCAGCCTTCTGCAAATCTACAAGATTCATCAGAAACCACATCTCCTGTGTGGCAAATACACGGCTGTGGTTTTGCAGCATCACGGTGGATAGCGAACTTCCACTGCGAGGTACACATAGTAGTAAGACAAGTCCGTTACCATGAACATCTACCAATGGCAGCCTCTCCTCTGTAAAATTAAAATAAGCATGCAGTTGGTATAGCTCTTTATATCAATATCCGCTAATATTCCCATACGGGAATAGGTAAAATGGATGATGTACTTTCGACAATCTTTAGATACGATATGTATTCATGCTTTTACTCTATGATACAAAATGTATCATGTCAATCTTTTATTTTCACCTTTTCATAATATCTTTCTATCCACTCTATTCTGTTTTCTGTCGTTTAAGCACTTATACTTATTCTATGACCCTTATCATTTGTATCTATTGCATGAACATGAAAAAGCTCCAGAGCAGTTTACGAATAAACATGTCCATGGAGCTACTATTATTAATGATGAGAATTAGCTATAAAACGTTAATAACCACTTATCCAGTCGATCTTTCCTCTGAGCTTTTTCCCGAAATGGGATGATGCATCCAGCCCTGCCCTTCTTCCTGATCCGCCTGAATCGCATCCGACATCCCCTGCTGCACTTTCACAGTCACCAGCACTGCAATCCCCGCAGCGAAAAAGAAAATTAAAGACAGAATCCCCCAACGGGTTGACCCTGTTAATTGGCCCACCCAACCAAATACAAACGGCCCAAAAATGGAAGAAAATTTTCCTGTAATATTCACAAATCCAAAATACTCTCCAGTTCTACCAGCAGGTATCAAATTACTGAACAAGGAACGCGCTGTCGATTGACTTACGCCCTGCACTACACCAACCAGCCCAGCGAGCAGATAAAAATGGATGGCTGACGTCATGAAATACCCTAAGATAACGATGCATATGTAAATAGACAAGCTTACCATCAACACCTGCTTTGCGCCCCAACGCTGTGCCCATGCCCCCAGCAACAATGTGCAAGGAAATCCGATAAACTGGGTCAGTAACAAAGCAAGCATCAGATCTGCTGTTCCGATCCCAATGCTTGTTCCATAGATCGTTGCCATCAAGATAATCGTGTTAATGCCGTCATTGAAAAACCAGAAAGCAACCAGCATGCGCATCAGCTGCGGAAAACGCCGTATCTGGCGAAAAGTTTGGCCGAGTCTGCGTACACCCACTCCTGCATACCCTTTCCATGACTTGGGCATATCCGGTGCAGCAGGTCGACGCGGGGCATGGCGGAATAAAGGAATGGAAAATACCAACCACCACAACGCTACGGAAATAAAAGCAAGTCTTGTTCCCTCAAGTGTGCTAGCCATCCCAAACCACCCTGGCTGCTGAATCATGAGCATATTGATCGCAAGCAACAATCCTCCACCAATATAACCATAAGCATAGCCTTTGGAGGAGATCATATCTCTTCGATCGGCAGACACCAGATCAGGTAGCATTGCATCATAGAATGTATTTCCACCTGCAAATCCGATCGTCGAAATGACCAGCAGTGCAGAAGCGAGCAGCCAGTCTCCCTCCCCAATGAAACTGAAACCGAGTGTTGCGACGATGCCAATAATTGAGAATACACGCAGAAAATCACCTTTGCGTCCCGATAAATCCGCTAATGTCCCCAGCAAAGGGGTTAACAGCGCTACACATAACATACCGATGGAATGGGTGTATGCCAGATAAGATGCTGCGGTATCTGCATCGAGTGTAGCTGCAGCCACGGAAGCGTAGAAGACGGGGAGAACGGCAGCAAGTACCGTCGTCGCATAGGCCGAGTTGGCCCAATCATACATAATCCATGCCTTAACTGCCCTTTTATCCAAATGGTATCCTTCCTTTACACACATCCCTCTGAGGGATGCCAAGTAAACACCTGTCCCTATTGTAAAGGAAGTTCGTCACACTTGTTCATCGTTTCTGTAAAAAAGTTCCGGACGATCTGTACAATTTTAGATGATCCCGTAAGGCAAACTCGCGTAATTGTATCATTTTATCTACTCACGCATCACATATCGTCCCCGCCCGTGAATATACTTAATTACCGACAGGCCAAACTGTGCCGCGTAATCAATGGGGGGTGCCTACATGTCAAATTCACACCAGCCTTACTCGTTCGTCGTATCCCGGGAAGATTGGTCGCTTCACCGCAAAGGGTACCAGGACCAGCAACGCCATCAGCAAAAGGTTAAAGATGTCATCAAGCAGAATCTGCCTGATTTGATTACTGAAGAGAACATCATTATGTCCGATGGACAACAAATCATCAAGGTACCAATCCGCAGCCTGGATGAGTACCGTTTTGTGTATAACTACCAAAAGCAAAAACATGTGGGGCAGGGAGATGGTGACAGTCAGGTCGGGGATGTCATCGGTCGTGATCCCGCTTCGAAGAAACCAGGCAAAGGTGAGAAGGCCGGAGATCAACCCGGGCATGACATTGTTGAAGCCGAGGTGAGCATCGAGGAATTGGAAGATATGCTTTTTGCGGAACTGGAGCTTCCGGATCTGAAGCAAAAAGATAAGGATCAGATTGAGACACATACAGTGGTATTCAACGATATTCGCAAAAAAGGCATGCAGTCCAATATTGACAAGAAACGCACCATATTGGAGAACCTGCGTCGCAACGCCACTACCGGCAATCCGGGTATTCACCATATCAGTCCGGATGATCTGCGTTACAAGACGTGGGAAGACAAAATCATTCCACAGTCCAATGCAGTCATTATCGCCATGATGGACACATCCGGGTCCATGGGCTCCTTTGAGAAATATTGCGCTCGGAGCTTTTTCTTCTGGATGACCCGCTTCCTCCGCCGTCAGTATGAGAAGGTCGAGATTGTTTTCCTCGCCCATCATACCGAAGCCAAGGAAGTGACCGAGGAAGAATTCTTCACACGAGGGGAAAGTGGAGGCACCATCTGCTCCTCTGTATATATGAAGGCACTGGAAATTATCGATAGCCGTTATCCACCTTCCAGCTACAATATCTACCCTTTCCATTTCTCGGACGGAGATAACCTGACCTCGGATAATGAGCGGTGTGTCAAACTGATTGGGGAATTGATGAAGCGCAGCAATATGTTTGGATATGGCGAGGTGAACCAGTACAACCGCAGCAGCACACTCATGTCCGCCTATCGTCATATCAAGATCGACCAGTTCATGTATTATGTGATCAAAGAAAAAGGCGAAGTGTACAAAGCTTTGCGCAGCTTTTTCCAGAAACGGGAAGGAGGCAGCGTAAGATGACAGATGAAATCCGCGACCTTGAATACGCCATTGCCGAGATTATGGAGATTGCCGATGGATTCGGCCTGGATTATTATCCGATGCGTTATGAAATATGCCCTGCCGATATCATCTATACCTTTGGAGCGTATGGTATGCCGACCCGGTTCAGTCATTGGAGCTTCGGGAAGACTTTTCATAAAATGAAGATGCAATATGATTTTGGACTCAGTAAAATTTATGAGCTCGTCATCAATTCCAACCCTTGTTACGCCTTCCTACTGGATGGCAACTCGCTGATCCAGAACAAGCTGATCGTCGCACACGTGCTGGCTCACTGCGATTTCTTCAAAAACAACGCCCGCTTCTCCAAGTCGAATCGTAATATGGTGGAGAGCATGGCAGCGACGGCTGATCGGATCAGCAACTATGAGATGGAATATGGTACAGAGGCCGTTGAAGCGTTCATTGATGCCGTTATAGCGATTCAGGAACATGTCGATCCACAGTTGATCAAACCCCGCCACTTGGACAAACAACGTTATATGGAGATGAAAATGCGGGAGCAGCGTGGGGAGAAAACGCCAAGGCCGGAAGGTCGCTATGATGACTTGTGGTCCCTTGATGATACCCAGATCGAGGAAACACCTGCGGAAGGAATACAAGTGCATCACTTTCCACCAGAACCGGAAAAGGATGTTATGTGGTTTATCCAGGAATTTTCTGAAGTGTTGACGGATTGGCAGCGGGATATTATGAGTATGATGCGTGAGGAAATGCTCTATTTCTGGCCGCAGATGGAAACGAAAATTATGAATGAAGGCTGGGCCTCCTACTGGCATCAACGTATTATACGGGAGCTCGACCTGAACAGTGAGGATACGATTGAATTTGCCAAACTAAACTCTTCCGTCGTGCAGCCATCCAAGCAAAGTTTGAATCCCTACTATTTGGGGCTGAAAATATTCGAGGATATTGAACGTCGCTGGGATAACCCGTCCAAAGAAGAACGAGAACGTTTTGGACGTCAACCCGGGCAAGGTCGTACCAAAATGTTTGAGGTACGTGAATTCGATTCCGATACTTCATTTATCCGCAATTACATGACCAAGCAATTAACCGAAGACCTCGACCTCTATGTATTCGAGAAAAAGGGCCCGGACTGGAAAATTACCGACAAGTCCTGGCAAAACATACGGGATCAGCTTGTATTTTCACGCATCAACGGTGGTTCTCCGTATCTCGTCGTTCAGGACGCCGATTATCTGCGAACAGGAGAACTCGTGCTCAAGCATCAATACGAGGGCATCGAGCTGGATCTGAAATATATGGAACGGACCCTTCCTTATCTGTACCGTCTCTGGGGGCGTACCGTCCATGTAGAAACACGGGTGGAAGATAAACCGATCTGGTTCACATATGATGGCAAGAAGCATCACCGCAAGTTTTTATCATAAGAACACAAAAAAGCGGCAAGTCCCTGGCATATGGCGGGGACTTGCCGCTTGGCAATTAAGTGAATAGTAGTTTGCAAATCAATAGAATCAGGCACGTGTTAAAATCAATATTTAAAATTGCGTTTCATTGCACCGTGCTTCAATGAAGTTATCACATAGCGCTCACCTTTGTCCAACACTTTGTAAGATACAACGTATTGATCCACGATACAGTAATATGTGTTTCGATACTCACGTGACGGCATTAATGTGCCCATGGTGACCACTTTCTGTTCCACTCGGCGAATGAGATTCATTTTATATTCCATTGTTTCTTGATCTGTAAAATGTTCGCTCTTGATCTGGCGAAGTCGGTTCATCGCCGTGGCGGTCCATTGAACCATCAATTACAACTCACCACGCTTCACCAGTTCAATGAGGTCATCTGTCGAATACAACTTGCCTTGCTTGATGTCTTTCTCGGATGCTTCAATCATTTGTCGTAATTCCGGATCAGAATCCAGCTCATCCACCGGGTTATACACTTCATATTCCAAGCCGGCAATACGAATGAATTCCTTATGATCTTTCTCATAGGATTCAATGACGGTGCCATCAGGAGCTTTCAGACTAAAATTCATCCCTTGCAACCTCCTTCGATGATATCGCTAAACCTGCTGATGAGAACCTTAATCTGAATTATAGCATACAACCGTGTTGCAACTCAGCCATGAAATAATAACATTATAACCGCCTACAGCCCCGTGCCTAACTATTCCCATCATCTCCAACGCTTCAGCATTTCAATCCATTTTTCTGTTGTCAGTATTGGACTTAGAGAATTGTTGGAGCTCCATGCAGCCGCAGCGGCACAAAAAAGTCATGCTCCACTTCACTTGCCGGTAATGGACGGCTGAAATAATATCCCTGAATTTCGCGGCAATCATTTTGCATCAGAATATCCAACTGTCCTTTCGTTTCGATCCCTTCCGCGATCACTTCCATCTTGAGATTCTGAGCCATTGATATGATCGTGGCCACAATCGCCTGGTCACTTCGGCTCTCCGTAATATCCGTCACGAAGGAACGGTCAATCTTCAGTTTATGAATTGGAAAATGCTTCAAATAACTCAGCGAGCTATATCCTGTTCCGAAATCATCCAGGCTGATTTTGACTCCAAGCGCTGTAAGTTCATTCAGAATACCTGTGGATACGGATGCATCCATCATCATACTCTCTGTAATTTCCAATTCAAGATAACGGGCATCAAGGCCCGTCTCCGTGAGTGCATTTTTGACCTGCTCCACCAGATTGGATTGATGAAACTGCTGACTAGACAAGTTAACAGATACCGGAATGAGCGGCCCACCACTCGCATGCCAAAGTTTCATCTGTCTGCACGCTTCGCGCAGTGTCCAGTTCCCGATCTCATAGATCAAGCCGGTCTCTTCTGCCAGTGGAATGAACACATTCGGAGACAGAATACCCTTGTCTGGATGATTCCAGCGAATCAAAGCCTCTACGCCAATCATACGGCTGTCTTCTGTACGTATCTGAGGTTGATAATACAGGACCAGCTCGTCCCGTTCCAGTGCTTTGCGCAAATACCCTTCCAGTTCAATTCGTTCATATAGCTCCGAATCCAGCTGGGCCGTGTAAAACTGAAAACCATTCTTGCCATTTTTCTTGACCTCATACATGGCAGAGTCTGCATGCTTCAACAACGCATCCGCTCCTGTTCCATGATACGGATACATTGCAATTCCAATGCTGGCTGTAACGTAAAAGTCATTTTCCTTTAATCGATAAGGTAGCTGAATCGCTCGAACAATCCGTTCTGCCAGTTCAGCGACCAGTTCCTCATTCCCCTGCTCATTCGTAACAACCAGTGTGAATTCATCGCCCCCCATACGGGCAAGCATGACATTATCCGTCGCGTTCGGGTCTGAATCCTGGATTGCACTCATGATTCTGCTGCTCACTTCTCGAAGAAACACATCTCCAATGGAATGTCCCAGAGAGTCATTAATCATTTTGAAACGATCGATATCCATCACCATAACCGCAAATGAACTTCCTGTTGCCCCAGATGTCGTGATCGTGCTCTCCAGCACATCATCCAGCTTGCGTCGATTGGGAAGCCCGGTCAGCGGATCATGCAGAGCCTGATGGCGGATGCTCTCCTGAGCCTGTTTCTCCTCGGTGATATCTTTGATCAGAATGTGGCTTCCCTGGTGTTTACCATCAATCAGTACAGGCACTACAGCGATACTTAGATCAATCAGGTTTCCATGAACGTTTTTCATATTCCCCATGAAATGCTGCTGCTCACGGCTATCATCATCCCATTCCACATGATGCATTTCACTTGCCCAATGAATGTCAACATGCTTTGAAATCTCATCAATAGAATGATGAATGATCTCTCTTTCTTGATACCCTGTAATACGTGTGACTGCAGCATTAATCCCCTTGATAGCCCCTTGTTTATCCACCGAAATAATGGCATCTGAATGGTTTTCGTACAGGGCTTGATACCACTGTTCATTTTCATGAATCCGTCGATCCTTCTGAGTTAGACGTTGATTAATAAAGATACCGAACAAGGTCAACCCCAAGGCAATAAAAGTACCCGCAGCGATCAGATATGCGAGAAGCGAAGGTTCAATCTGCATCCCCGAACCAGCCATTGCATCATGTGCATGATGAAACTGTGCAGCTGACATCCCTGTATAATGCATGCCCCAGATGCCCAGCCCCATAATGAGTCCGCTGCCCATCTTGTACACCCATGTATAACGTGACTGATGCTGCCGGAAGAAAAACATGAGCCACAAGGCAGCAAATGAAGCTAAAGCTGCGATCAGGATGGATAATAACACTATGCCTGGTTCATAAGTAATGGTAACCGACATGGCAGCCATTCCAATATAATGCATGCTGCTAATGCCTGCGGTCATGAGCACTCCTGCAATCAGGAGTTTGCTTATTTTACCTGACTGCTGACCTGCAATATTTAACGCTACACCAGATGCAATAATTGCAAGCAGAACGGATAGAAAGACCTCACCTGTGGAATACGACACATGCATAGGAAGAACAAAAGCTAGCATGCCCACAAAATGCATGGACCAGATTCCCAAACCCATTGAGACTGCCCCGCAGGTAAGCCAGATATTTCGGGACATGCCTTTAGCCAGACTTACCCGGCCCGCAAGGTCAAGCGCTGCATAAGAAGCCAACGCTGCAATAATGTAAGATAAAATAACCAGTTCTAAGTTGTACGTTCCATGTAGGTGCTCCACTCACTTTGTCCTTTCAACCGGGAAATGCCTTGTATGTATGCAAAATGTAAAAAAAAGCGAGTGCGCTGTCTGGATGACAGGCACTCCCTCCACATCATTTGTCTGGAGACCACCGACTTGTTATAAAGCCAAAGTCATACATCTCTAACCCGTTAATATTGATGTATATAGTCTAAACGTCCCAGACGTGAAAATCAACACTTTTTTCCAGATAAAACGAATGTTTAATATTGTCGAATTCCCATTCACCACGCGCCTTGCAGGCGTTTATCCCTCCGCGCCATCCTTTACTCGCCACCTTATTCACCTTGGACCAATTTTGCCTTCTTGCGAACTTCTTCGGTCATCGTCTGTTCATAGTCCTTCACATCAAGCTTGTTGAATTCCTTCACATATTCATCCCAGAGCTTGTTAAAGTCAGACGGACTGGAGAGGACTAGTTTGGGTACATATTTCTTTTGCAAATCTGTACGTTTCTGTCCATAGATATGGGTTGGGGAACCTTGATCAAAAGCAATGCTCCAAGCCGGGTACCATGGACGTTCATCTGGCGCAGCAAACAATTGGGAGAACGTCTCCACGCCATACTTCTCCAGAATGAGCTTATCTCCATCCGTATAGGAGAATTGGGCAACTTCGGGTTGTCGTTCTACACCGACAGAATTACCGTCAGGCAGAGTCGAACCATTACCGTAACGCGGCCAGCTGTACTCAAAATATTTGAATCCGAACGATTCACGGAACTCATCTGAATCTGTTTTCTGGATCATTTCCGCAGAGCGCGTAAATCGCCCCTTGTCATCCACTTCGTAGGTCTCTCCTTCGATCCCCCAGTTGGACAGAATTTGATTCTCATCCGTTAATAGGTTATCGAAGAATTGGATGATACGGACAGGATCTTCTGCGCTTACGGTAATGCCAATCCCCCGGTTATTAACAAAGCTCGGCGGATCAGTATATTGATCCTTGGTGTTTGCGTCGTACACAATCGGCAGTGCCATATAACGCAAATCGTCATTACCGGCTTCCTTCAGATTGTTCATTTCCTGCCCTACCTGCCAGGCATAATCAAAGAATCCAAGCACTTTCCCACTGGTCACTTTCGCAAGATACTGGTCATAGTTATCGACAAAGGAGGACTTATCAAATAGCCCTAATGAATTCATTTCATTCAACTTCTGCATCCAGCGTTTGGTCTCTTCGGTAAGCCCATAGTCCTTGGCTTCCTGTGTCTGCATATCCACCATAATGGCTCCATCATTCGGATAACCTGCAAGATGCATGGCCGGGTTAGTGATCGTAAAAAATTTATCATCATACGTCAATGACAGGAATCCAGTCATTCCTTCATCTTTGTGTTTGTCAGCGTATTGTTTAATCAGATCCATGTATTCATCCAGTGTGGTGATCTTTGGATATCCAGTCTCCTTTAATACACGCCGCTGTATCCAGAATGCACCTTGATCCACATTCGGATTAGGCAGATAGTCTCCAACCACTGCGCTCATGGGCAGAAAATAAATGTTGCCATCTTCCTCTTTCATCAGGTTGTAGTACGACTCATACACCCGTTTAATGTTGGGGCCATACTGATCAATCAGATCGTTGAGAGGAATAAATGCACCCGCATCCACAATTTTGTCAATAGCCCCGTCCGGGACCATCACATCGGGGTACTTGTTACTTGCAATCATCGTTCCGATTTTGGTATTAATATCACCTACAAGGTATTCAATTTTGAAATTAACCCCCGTTTGTTCCTCCAGCTTTTTGCCGATTGTAGTTTCGTTTGTATTGATGTCCTTGCCGGAACCCGCTTTAAAATAGGTGAATGTCACTTTCTCTGTGCTTTCTTTACCGTCTCGCACTGCTCCGGATTCCGGATTAATCTCGCTTCTTCCCCAGGAACAAGCCGTCATCATGGTTAAAGCTAATACTGCCGGTAGCCAGCGCTTCAGCATATGGTTAACCAATATGAACGCCCCCTCTTTCTCCCCCCACTGATGTAAGCACTCTCATTATAAGGTTGATGACAAACTTTGTTTACCCGATAAACTATATATTATTGCCTTATAATCTTTAATACTTTAACGTATTTGGTTAATCTTCGAGGGGTAAACCAATCTCGACACGTGTGCCAGTCCTAGGAGCGCTATCGATCTGAATATGGAACCGACTATCGTAGATCAGCTTCAGACGATAGATGACATTCTGTACTCCTACGCGATCACCCATTGAATCTTCCGTTTCCACGTAAGAAAGTAGCTGCTTTCTTTTGTCCTCTGTCATACCTGCCCCGGAATCCTCCACCACACAGATTAGTTCTGTACCTGTTCGCCGAATACAAAGCCGAATCTCCCCACCTTCCTTCAGTGGTTCGATCCCATGAATGCTGGCATTTTCAACAAAAGGCAACAATGTCATCTTGGGAATGGAACAATCCGCTGCCTCTGGGTCCAAATCAATCCTATAATTCAACTTGTGACCGAAACGATATTTCTGGATTTCAAGAAAACAGGTCACATACTCCAATTCTTCCTGAATGCTGACTTTATCCCGATTCCAGGTTAGGGCATTTCGAAAAATCTTAGCCATATGATAAATAATTCGTGCCGTCTCATCCTCATCTTTCATGAGACTACGCATGCGGATGGTCTCCAGCGCATTGAATAAAAAGTGTGGATTAATCTGGCTCTGCAATGCGTTTAATTGGGCATGCCGCCGCTGTAACTCCAAATTTTTATGTTGAATGTCTGCCACGTAGACGTCGTTAATCAAACGATGGATCGTCATCGTCATGCGATTGAATTCGGCTGTAAGCTGCCCAATTTCGTCCGACGATTCCGGCTGTCTGATCGGTTCAAATCGCTGATGCTTCACTTTTTCCATGTGTTTCAATATTCGTGCCAGCCTCACGTGGATTGTACGTGTCATCCAGATAATGATCCAGGTTGGCAGAATCAGATTGATACAGGCCAGTACAACGACAAGGTGACTGGGTTTGCCCAATTCCTTGTAAATTTCGGATTCATCGAACACTCCGTTGATTTTCCATCCCTCCATTTCACCGGACAATGGATAGGCCATTTCGAACTCTTTCTTACTTTGTTGATCCATGACATCGCCATAATTCACGAGTTGACTGGTCCATGGGATACCAGAATCCGTCGAGTAGTCTATTTGTCCAGCCGGATTAATCAGATACAGGCTGCCCTGAACGTTAAGGTTGGTGAAAATTTGGCGAATCGTCGACGGCTTCAGATCCAGTCGTACGAACTTTTCCTTCCATCCGGGAAGAGCATCATAATAATTGAGTTTGCGTAAAATGCTGAACGTCTGCCGATTCCCTTCAGGACCGGATCTCATCAGAATCGGTGCGGAGTGTTCACTGTTTGCCAGCAGCCTGTATGGCTCGGACTGTCGAACCTCTTCAGTCAGAAACTCAACTCCCCCGGAAGGCAGTACACTTTTGTTATCCACATATATCGTCAAGCCTTGGAGGGAGCGGTAGCCGGAGTAATAGGTATTCAGGATTTTGCGAAGATAAGAATCGTAGGCTTCGATATACTGAACCGGATTTGTATAATTCACATCCAGCATGTCATTTAATATACTGTCCGTATAAAAGCTTGAGGAAAAATCGGCCGCATTGCGAATCTCCCCCATAAATTGACTTCGAATCTGTTCCATTCCTTTGGAGAGGTCTGCCATTCGCTGGGATTTCACGTTCGCTATGGTCACCTGATAGAAAATAACATTCGTCAGGATAACGGGTACGAGTACAAAGAAAAGATACAAAATCAGCATTTTATCCCGTAGGCGGATATTATTAAAAAAGTTGAGCTTCACGGTGTCATCTCCCTACCCTTCATCCAGGATGCGATTTCGATATTCCGTAGGGGAACATGATTCCTTTTTCTCAAATTGAGTCGCGAAATAGTCACTGCTTCCGAACCCAACCCTCTCGGCAATTTCATATACTCGCATATCCGTCTGACGCAGCAGCTTCTTGGCTTCCTCCATCCGAAGCTGAAGCAGGAAGTCATTGAAATACACGCCATACACCTTGCGGAAGCGTTGACCCAAATAGACCGGGTTCATGTAAAATTCGGAGGCAATACTTCTCAAACTAATATTGCTGCTGTAGTTGGCTTCAATATAATGTTTGATTTTAGTCATGGCTCCCCTGTGATTGTACTGACGCTGTTCCGCCAGTTTACGTGCTGAATCCAACATAAAAACCGTCAACAACTGTCTAGCTTCAGCCAACGTTCCCCGATCTGCTTGCCATGCCAAAATTAGCTTGAACGAAGGTATCTCTTTCACATTCGCCTCAGCGGATTTCAGAATGGATAGAACCGCTGAGATCAATTGGTGAATTGCTGACGTCACGGCAACAGGAGCGTAATTGGCCGTTCTCATTCCGTTGAACCATTCACCCACTGCATTCTCCAACGCCTCAACCCGTTGTTCCTCCATAAGTGTCAGGAGTTCCTGCTCCTTTTCATGATCGGTATGCACCCACTGTACAGGTTCATGCTGCATGTCATCATACAGCACGATCCCACTCTTCTCTGAAATGAATTTATAGGAAATAGCCTTGAGTGCGGTCTGATAGGCATGTCCAATAAGTAAAGGTTCATAACAAACCTTTCCGATATATATGCTTACAGAGTCATGACCCATTTCGGCGAAGCAAGATTGCATCTGCCTGGCAACCTCATGAAGATTCATTGAATAGGGGTGCAGATGTTCCGCAGTTAACAGAACTCCGATACGTTCTCCATGCTCTTTTACATGAAGATACGAGCGATTTGCATACATCATTCCAAGAACAGACTGCACAATCCGGCCAAAATTCTCTCCGTTCCTGGCTCCCGGCTCCTCTTCTTGAGCATTATCCGAAACTCGGAAATGTGGTGTGTTATTCTCAAACAGCAGATATGCCAGTGCGTCGCCAGCACGTGTACCCGTCAGTTCAGTCCACTGTTCAAGCGTTCCCAATTCCGATTCGCCATAGATAAACTGATCAAGTAGTCTGACGTATTCCTGCTCACGTCTGGTTTGTTCAGCATGTTTGTGACGATTCAACTCCTCCGCCAGCTTGCGTAAAGTCCCTTCCAGTTCAATTTCATCAATTGGCTTCAAAATATAATCCTGCACCCCATATCTTACAGCCTGCTGGGCATAAGCAAAATCATTATATCCACTCACGATGATAAAATAGGGCTGTTTGCGCATGGTTAGAACCTGCTCATCACGCTCAACCGTACGCCGGATCAATTCCAGTCCATCCGTCTCCGGCATACGTATGTCCGTAATGACAACGTCTGGCTGCAGCTCTTCAATCCGGGTACAAGCCTCATCCCCATCATTCGCCTCTCCAGCCACCTCGAACCCGCATGCTTCCCAGCGGATCAGTTTTCGAAGTCCTTTGCGAGCATATACTTCATCATCAACCAGCAGTACCCGATGCATGACCATCACCCTTCCCATTGAATGACAATTGCAGTTTCCCTATATCCATCAGTAAAAGTAAGCGATTACATGAGTTTTTGTATTATTCTGCCTTTTATTGTTAGGGTCTGTGTGGCAAAAAGTCAACAGCTTTTCTTACCAGCTTTGCTCAGCAACTTCTGAACCCCGTTATTTCTTAAAATGAAACGACATACCAAAAAAGCACAGCCCATAGGCTGTGCTGGTTGGAAGATCTTTACGCTTGCGCAGGTGCAGTCGTTTGACGAATCACCAGATTGGATGGCTCCGTAATAACTGGTGGCGTATAAGCAGGATTTTCAATCATGGCGATCAGATATTCAATCGATTTGATCCCAATGGAATGAATATTTTGATTAATCGTGGTCAACCCTGGTTTGAACACTTCCGCATAGTATGTGTTATCAAATCCGACAACAGATACATCCTCGGGCACCCGTAAACCATGCTTCTCAATTTCGTGGATCGCACCAAAAGCAGACATATCTGAAGCACAGACAATCCCCGTAGGCTGGTCCTTCAATGCAAGCAATCGGCGAGCTGCCTTACTGCCGCCATCGAAAGAATAGTCACAAACCTCCAGGTACACCGTAGAATATGGAATGCCGCAGACACGTAAGCCTTCCCGATATCCATCCAGTCGAAGATTCGCTACCGCAGGCCCAAGTGTACCTGAAATATAAGCAATTTTCTGGTGACCCAGTTCATGCAAATGCTTCACACTCATGGCAATGGCATTGGCATTATCCGTCGTTATGTATCCTGCCCGCTTGCCAAACAAGTCGGTATCGATGAACATCGTCGGAATCTCCGCAGTAACCAATTCCTGAAGACTCTTGTTGTCTCTTCCTTCCCCGAATACAACGACGCCATCTACATTTCGGCTGCGGCAATGTTTAATAAACGAGTATGTTGGATCATCAAAACGTGTAGATAAGCGAACAAGATCGTATCCACTGTTTTCCAGTGCTGTTTTGATTCCTTCAAGCAGCTCCGATACAAACGGATTGGTAAAAGGAACCGTCAACAACACACCTACCGTCCAAGAACGGCGTTTTACAAGTCCACGTGCAACCACATTTGGTTGATATTTCAATAGTTCGATGGCTATATTGACTTTTTTGCGAGTTTTGTCACTTACATCGGGATAATCGTTCAGCACTTTGGAAACGGTTGCAACAGATACGCCCGCCTCTTTGGCCACATCATGGATAGAAGCCACCTGATCACCTCAACCTCTTTCAAATCCCCTGTCTCCGGCTGCATTCACTATAACATCGGCAGGTTTGTCTACCCATTATAGCTTAAAACAGCCAGAAACGGTATCACAGCTTCCAGCCAGTATTACCGTCTATTCCTGATGATCCAATTTCCTGAGATCAAGTGCCAGTTTCTCCATAGTGGTAGCAAAAACCGCAAGCTCTTCTGATCGGGATGCCTGACGCCTTGCTCCCGAAGCAGTGTGCTCCGACTCCTGTTGAACACTACCTAGCTTCTTCATGATCTGTGCCAAGTTCGACTGAATTTTCCCTTGAGCCTCTCGGGAACTAGCCGCAAGCTTGCGAACCTCACTGGCAACCACCTCGAATCCCCGGCCAAATTCTCCTGCATGTGCAGCTTCAATGGCGGCATTCAAACCCACGAGATGACTCTGATCCGAGATTTCACGAATGATCTCACCCATTTTGCCAATCTGATGAATTTCCTTAGTCAGCTCTTCCAACAATCCATTTGCCTGATCCTGAGAGGCAGCCGTTTCTCTGGCCACATCAGAGATCGCCTGAGCATTTTCATTCAATTCACTAATCATGCCCGTCAACTGCTGGGTAATCTCCGTGATGGCCAGCAACGTATGCTGCTGATCTTCAGCAAGTTGATTTAATTTTTCCTTTTCCTTCTTCTCGTAAGCCTCCAATACAAGCTGTGAATCGAGATTGAACATTTTACTAAGAGCCTGGATGACCAGATGCCAGTGTTCGGGGATGACTTGCTGGAATATACTTGTTGCAATATCGAGGTAAACCATATACGTGCCCAGATAATAATCTTCGGACAAACCAATGCGGGAATGGACCAGTCCGATTGCAATGCGCTGTTCAATGTATGCATCATCAACTACACCATCGGTCATGGATAACCAGTATAGCTTTTGTGTTTCCTTCAAACGGTCAATGGACGAGAACCGGGCAATCAGATCGACCAAATTCGGATAATTGCCTACATGATTGTAGAAATGGTCCACCACTTCGTCCACGACTTTCTCAAAAGCAGGTCGATGATCCGCAAGCAATTGTAGATCTCCGGCGGTCAACCCAATATAATCAAGTTGTTGTTGTCTTGCTATAGTAATACTCATAACTAGTTCTGTCAGCTCCTTAATAACCACAAAAAATATTAAATTGTAAATATCTGTTTACCGATTATAGACTAAATGACCTAATTTTACATATACCATTAGAACTAATTTGTCATGGAATTGACCTTCTCTGTCATTTTACTAGTCATAATTGTACAAATACCTATATAAAAAGACCCCTGACCCTGCTGTGAAGGAGCCTCACAGCAGGCGTCAGGAGCCTGATCCGGAATGGTTCGTTGCAGAATTAGCGATTCAACAGACTACCCACATAACGGAGCAGTTCATTCGCACTAGCTGCGGTATATCCATGTTCTTCAATCAACCGTTTAATTACTTCATTCATTCGTTTCAGTTGAGTGGCATCTGGTGTCTTGGTTGAAGTTGTGATCTTCACAATATCCTTCAAGTCAGTGAACAGTTTCTTTTCAATCGCTTCACGCAAACGATCATGGCTGCTGTATTCGAATTTCCGTTCCTTCCGGGAATAAGCCGAGATGCGGATCAATATCTCTTCCCTGAAAGCTTTTTTAGCATTTTCGGAAATACCGATCTGTTCTTCTATCGAACGCATCAAACGCTCATCCGGGTCCATCTCCTCATCCGTCAGTGGATCACGAATTTTGGACCAGTTGCAGAATGCCTCGATATTATCGAGGTAATTTTCGAACAGCGTTCTGGCCGATTCTTCGAACGAGTAGACAAATGCTTTCTGCACTTCCTTCTTCGCCAGCTCATCATACTCTTTCCGAGCCAGGGCAATAAAGTTCAGGTAACGCTCGCGTTCCTCTTTTGTAATCGAAGCATGCTGATCCAGACCATCCTTGATCGCCCGGAGAATATCCAACGCGTTAATGCACTGAAGGTTTTGCTTAATCAAAGCACTGGATATCCGGTTGATGACATAACGTGGATCAATGCCCGACATGCCCTCATCCAAATATTCATTTTGCATCTCGCGCAGATCAGCTTCTTTGTACCCTTCGACTTCTTCACCGTCATACATCCGCATTTTTTTGACCAGATCCATGCCTTGTTTCTTCGTTTCTTTCAAGCGGGTAAGTATGGAGAAAATGGCTGCAGTCCGCAGGGCATGCGGTGCAATATGGACATGCTTCATATCACTTTGCTGAATGAGCTTGCCGTAAATCTTCTCTTCCTCGGAGACCTTCAGGTTGTAGGGAATCGGCATGACGATCATCCGGGATTGCAAGGCTTCATTCTTTTTGTTGGAGATAAATGATTTGTACTCGGATTCATTCGTATGCGCCACAATCATTTCATCCGCACTGATCAAGGCAAATCGGCCTGCTTTAAAATTACCTTCCTGCGTCAGCGATAACAGGTTCCACAGAAACTTCTCATCACATTTCAGCATCTCCTGAAATTCCATCAATCCACGGTTGGCCTTGTTCAATTCACCGTCAAAACGATAGGCGCGCGGATCAGACTCAGAGCCGAATTCGGTAATGGTTGAGAAGTCGATACTTCCTGTCAGATCGGCAATATCTTGGGATTTGGGATCGGATGGACTGAATGTTCCGATTCCCACCCGGTTATCCTCGGAAATGATGACCCGTTCTACCCGCACCTTACTGATATCACCCCCATATTCCGTCCGAAGACGCATCTGGCAGGATGGGCAGAGATTGCCCTCAATGCGGACACCGATCTCCTTTTCCACTTCGGGACGAAGCTCCAGCGGAATCAGATGCAGAGGCTCCTCATGCATTGGGCATCCTTCAATGGCGTATACAGCACCCTTCTCTGTGCGGGAGAATTGTTCAAGGCCACGTTTCAGCAGCGTTACCAGTGTTGACTTACCTCCGCTGACTGGGCCCATCAGCAGCAGAATACGTTTACGAACATCCAAACGACGTGCTGCCGAGTGGAAATATTCTTCCACCAGCTTTTCAATGGAACGATCCAGCCCAAAAATCTCCTGTTCAAAAAACTTGTACCGTTTGTGCCCCCCAACTTCTTCCACGCCAAACGATTCAATCATCTGGTACACTCGTGCGTGAGCCGTCATTGCCGGAGTCGGGTCCTCTCTCAGCAGTGCAATATAATCTTCAAATGTCCCGTTCCATGATAAACGGTCACTCTCTGCCCGATGTTCCGCAACGCGTTCAAAAATATTCATGCTTGGTACCTCCCATGGCTCCTTTAGTGTGATTGTCAACCATTCCGAATGGTATGAAGAAATCAATAGAATTACGGCTTGTGCTTGAATACCAATCTTGCGGTCCGGATTAGTCCCGCCACCCTCTGTCCAAACATCATGTATTGTTGTGAAAAGTGTATTACATACCTATGCGGCAAATCGGATAAGTTGACCTCTTTTTTTCAATCCGCGGGTCTTAATTTGAGGCTTTCCCTGTTCTATCAGACATCTTGTGCACTCAGAAAAAAAAGAACGGATATGATATAATGAAGGTTCTAAATTCAGAAAACGGGACAATAGATGGCCAGATACGAGCCACTTCAGGGAAGGAGCAGAAACGATGGCAGTAAAGTACGAAACTGAGTTATATTCACCTGTAAAGGCTTTTTTCGAACGACGCGGCTACGACGTGAAGGCTGAAGTCAAACATTGTGACCTGGTTGGGGTCAAATCGGATCAAAACGAACCACTCATTGTGGAGATGAAAAAAACATTTAATCTGTCTCTGCTGCTACAGGGAATGCAGCGCCTGAAGCTCAGCCCCTTCGTGTATCTGGC
The DNA here is from genome assembly GCF_050994985.1 of Paenibacillus taichungensis. Lineage (NCBI taxonomy): Bacteria > Bacillati > Bacillota > Bacilli > Caryophanales > Paenibacillaceae > Paenibacillus > Paenibacillus taichungensis. The sequence continues at coordinate 4,045,042 of NZ_CP194720.1, forward strand.
TGTTGAGCGGAATCGTAGCAAGCGTGGTGCTGTGAACCAGCGTTGGGGCGAATTGACAGCACTATGCAGACAACTTGGGCTGGGCCTTATCACCGTTACGTTCTACAAAACCAAATCACCTCTGATTGATGTGCTGTGTGAACCTGCTGTCCAATCTCTTATACCTGGTAGCGGCACCGTTGTCCGTAAAGGCGGTATCCGGCGGCAGCGACTGCTGAAGGAATTTGACGAGCGCAGTGGTGACTACAACACGGGAGGAAGCACACGCAGGCAGCTGGTCACCGCTTACAGAGAAAAGGCATTACGTGTAGCTTTCGCCCTTCGCGCTCAGGGAGAAGCCTCCCCAGCCTCGATCAGCAAACAGACAAGTGTTGGCTCCGCTGCGGCCATTTTGCAAAAAAACTATTATGGCTGGTTCGAGCGGCTATCCCGTGGACGATATGTGCTGACGGTTAAGGGTGTGCAGGCACTAACCGAGCATGCTCACATGCTTGAGGATAATGATATGATTAAACGGAGTATAAATGAACTAGAAATAGATTTTTCCTTGAATCAACATGAAGACAGTGAGCTTGAACATATTGCGGAAGTAGCGGAGCCCTACCTGATCCATGGAAGGGATGACTGAGGCAACAGGCAGTGTAGCTCCATGCAAAATGCAGATGCAAAAAAAGCCCATCATCTCCAACGGAGATAATGGGCTTTTTCGTGTTTCTATATATAAGCTATTAGAAGCTTGCTGCTACTTCGGAAGCCAATTTCAGACCTGCTGCTACGATCTCTTGGGAACGGTCAGGTGAAGCATTGTGGCCTTCAACGATAACCAGTTCAGGGTTTTGAATACCCCAGAAGTTCAGTACATTTGTTACATATTTAACGGACATTTCAGCGGATGCCATTGGCTCAACGGAGTAAACTCCGCCACGCGCGTTCAACAATGCCACTTTTTTGTCGCCTACCAGACCTACAGGGCCTTCAGCAGTGTATTTGAACATTTTTCCAGCTTGACTCAAGTAGGAAATGTAGTTTACCAGTGGTGCTGGAACAGTGAAGTTCCACAGTGGGAATGCAAATACTACTTTGTCTGCTGCCAAGAATTGATCTTGCAATTGTGCTGCCAGTGCAGCTGCTTTTTGCTCTTCAGCAGTTGCTTCGATACCATTAGCGGCTTTGTATCCACCTGTAATTACAGTGTTGCCGTAGTAAGGAATATCTGTATTGTAGAGATCCAGTTCGGTAACTGTGTCACCTGGGTGGGATTCTTTGTATGCGCTCAAAAATGCATCGTACAATTGTACGCTGACTGCTTGATCTGCAGGACGGTCGTTTGCTTTGACAAATAAAATGTTAGACATGTTCGTTCCCCCGTTAGTTAAAATATATGAGTGCTTCTCCTGAACTTGCAATGAATGCAGCTTATATAAAGAAAACAACAACTCATTAATACATATTATATATAAAAATGTTAGTGGATGCAATAACGTAATTACTTTGGGGGAAACTTATTTGCTTCCAAATCCAATGCCTGGAACTTATGCTGTCACAGGTTCCAGGCATGAATTTGACCCTACATTCTATCTTTTCTATATCCGGATTAGCTCCGGGCTGTAAACTCTGTTATGGACTCACTGATCAGATTCATACCAAGCAGCAACTCATCCCGGCCGGGATGGCTGAAGTTCAATCGGATGTACCGATGATCCTGTTCACCCGTGGAGCATAGGGAACCTGGAAGAAAAGATACTCCTTTTAACAACGCTGCCTTGAGCAGAGCTCCGCTGTCCAATCCGTCCGGCAACTGTACCCACAGATACATTCCCCCTTCAGGAATGCTGTACTGGCTCCCTTTCCATCCCGGACGCTTCAATAATTCGAGCATAAGCTTGAGCCTAGTCTTATACTCCCGGTTCAGCATGGAGAGATGATCACTCCACTTAAAAGGAGAATGGGCGAGCAATTGATACAATAATCTCTGATTCATGGGACTGGACTGTCCGTCTGCTATCCGTTTCACCGAGGCCATAGCCTGGATCAAGGCCGGATGCCCGGCAGCCCAACCTGTACGCAGGGCAGGTGCTACAGTTTTGCTAAACGAACCAATGTAGAGAACATGTCCACCCTGATCCGCTGTATCCAGCGCAAAGAGGGAAGGATACTTCCGGTAGAAGTCTCCCGGCTCCAATCCATCGAAATGAAGTTCGCCATAGGAATCATCCTCCACGAGCAGCACGCCGTAGCGTGAACACAGATCAAGCACAGCCTCACGCCGTTTCATACTCCACAGCGCGCCGGTTGGATTGGAAAAACTGGGTGCAGCAAAAAGCAGCTTCGGTCTCACCTGCTGCATGTGATGCTCCAAAAGGTCAGGCAAAATGCCATCCCCATCGCCTGTGACGGGCACGATTTTGGCACCTTGCATCTCCAAAACCTCGAGACAGCCTGGAGAAGTAGGATGCTCAACCAACACGGAATCTCCAGGCTCAAGCAGCAAACGCATCACAAGATCGATCGCCTGCTGGGTCCCTGTAGTCAATAGAATCTGCTCCGGGACTGTCCGTATGCCCTTGCGAGCATTCCAATCGTTGTCCAGCCATTCTCTCAACGGTCTATACCCTGCCGGTTCACCATACTGCAATGCGGAGGGTCCGGAACTAAATACAGACACCGCTGCTTCTTCCAGCAATTTGAATGGAAACAGCTCCTCCGCAGGCAGTTCTTCTGCCAGAGAAATGAAATAATCCCGACCAGACATCTCACGTATGTCCCTCAGCGGTGATGTCAAAAGCCTGTTTGTACGGGAGGCGAAGAAATATTTCATCGGTCCGTTCCCCTTTCATCCCTAATCCGAACTGTGCTCGCAGTCCGTAGCCCCTACAACCTATTCTTGTTGGACACTAAATATGACCAGACCGGACACTTGACGAGCATTCGTACATAGAGATTCATGGAGCCATACTCGTCAGGATACGGTTTTGGTCTGCCTCGCATATAAAGCGTACCGTTCAATCGCCTGTGCCCTGCTGCTTACATCCAGCTTGACGTATATTTTACGCAGGTAATTATCAATCGAACGTCTGCTAACGTTAATCTCACTGGCTATTTTATCATAGGTTACGCCCTGAACAATTCTTTCCATGATAAAAGTTTCGGTTTCTGTTAATTCAACAATAAGTTCTTCTGCCGGAGATTCGACGGGTTGGGCCCATTCCGAACTGGCTAACCAGGATAATGGGATGGATACACATCCCTCACGCAGCCCAGATATCAGATGAATCAGCTGGCTAGGGGAAGCCTGTTTGGACAGCATGCCACTTGCACCTAGACTGATTAGATGACGAAATAATTTTACATTATCCTCGTCCGTTAGAATAATGATGTGACTATGAGCCGACAGATTTTTCATTTGGGATATATACTGATCTGCCTGGCCCTCAGGAAGCCGATAATCCATCAAAATCAGATCGGGCTGGTGAATGTTCACCAGTTCAAGACCTTCGGACCCAGTCGAAGTCATCCCCCGTACCAACAGATCCTGCTGTTCTTCCAAAATCAATTTCGTACCCAGCATGCTGGTGGGGTGGATATCTACGATGACCACCTGCCATACTTTTTTCATTGTTGTTCCCCCTGTTATGTATTGTACAAATTCCTTTTCCACCATCAGCCATGATGATGCCTCTACCCTTGCGACAGTCCGTGTATAGAAGAAGTAAAAGTCGGATAATGTCGAAAAATAGAAAAACACTTGATACAGCTGTAAGAACAGCTCTATTTCTACTGTATTTTGCTGTCATCACATCAGGACTTTTGTCTTCCCGAGTGAAGAAAGATCAAAATATAGTATAAATTTCCTGCATTTCTATCTAAAAAAGTCGAAAAACTTGCCCAAAGTTCCTACTTATTGCATCTATAAGAAATTGTATCCTAGGACTTCCTTCCGATGCAATCTCTTTTTATCCTATTACTCAAAGAATTTCATTTTTGCGTAATCAATAGTGGCGTGATAGAATGAGGACTGGAAATTTTTTTGTACCTATAAATAACCAGGAGTGATGATATGAAACCTTCTGTCCAACCCTCTGACATCCATCACACCCGGAGCGCCAAAGGTAAGGCCGGATCTTCAGTCAAGCTGTTTCTGGTCATGTGGATTGTTCTCATTGCACTTGGAGTACTCGGAACCTACTATTATAGTAACCACCTCCAGCAACAGATGATTAATCAGCTTCAGACCCATAATCAACAGCAGATTGCAGCGCTCAAAGCCGACTACGAAAAGCAGCTAACAACGATATCCAAGGAAGTAGCGGACCTGCAGGGCCAGGTGCAGTCCTTTAATGAATTACTGACTTTCACCAAGGATAATGCAAACGATAAAACCGACAACAGCAACAAATTGTATACTCAGCTGAGCGAAGTCAAAAAACAACTGGAGACACTCCAGAAAAAGATGGACCTGCTCAAATGATTACACCCGTAAAAAAGGTTAATCGTTTATTTATGCTTGCACTTGCTCCTTTTGTTGGATTGATATTATGCATGCTGCTGATTCGTCCTCCGCTTGACCCCGGAGATTTCATTCATTCCGGTCTGGCTGAAGAGAATGTTACACCCCGGACCCAGGCAATTAGCCATGAGCTTTCAGGGGCAAAAGAAGCTGCTGTTCAGACTTCTTCTTCTATTAAAAGAACAACACAGCTGTACAATCAGACAACAAGTACGATGTCGACGCTTGTACAGAAGGCTACGGTTCAAGCCGCTCGCCCGGAAACGATCTATAATCAACGAATCTCATCCAAGCTGGGCGTTCCGTTTGAACGGATAGACAGTGATCGACTTACGATTGAACTCTATAGGGTCAATCCAGGCCCCTATAAAGGCTATGCGATGAAAATCAAGCTAAAAGATCCCACGGCCATGAAGATGGCTCTGGACAGCGAGCCAGGCCGATCTGAGACAACCATGCAGGCGGTCAAGCGCAGCGGTGCCATTGCCGGAATTAATGCCGGCGGGTTTGCCGACAGTGGCGGTAAACGGTATCCGCTGAGTACAACAGTTATGGATGGCAAGTATGTGAATGGTTTTCAGGCCAGCTTTAAGGATCTGTTTTTTGTAGGTCTTGATGATGCCGGTAAGCTGGTAGGCGGTAAATTTTTCGACAAAAGTTCCTTGGATCGCCTACAACCACAATTTGGTGCCACATTTGTACCCGTGCTTTTGCAGAATGGGCAAAAAACGGTCATTCCCGCCAAATGGAAAGTGTCACCCAAGCGGGCTCCACGCACCGTGATCGGCAATTACAAAGACGATCAATTGTTGATTATCGTTGTTGACGGGTATAACGAAGGTGGAAGCTCAGGAGCCACCTTGGAAGAGCTGCAAGGACGTTTGTACAAGCTTGGCGTCGTGGACGCCTATAATCTGGATGGCGGCGGATCGTCCTCACTCATCGTGAACAACCGGGTTGTGAATAACCCCTCGGACGGGAGCCTCCGACCTGTACCTACTCACTTTTTATTTTACAAATGATGGAATGAAGCATTTCTTTTCTTCCTATAATGGTTATAATAGAAGTAAAGATTTTGCAGGAGGTGCTATGGTATGTCATTTTCACTGACATTTTGGATTATTGCAATTGTATTGGCTCTCTTCCTTACAGGCATTCTCACTTCATCCTACAACAATGACAAAACCAAGGGCCTTTAAGGGCCAAGCCTCTCCTGGTGAGAGGTTTTTTTATTTTATAATGGGTCTGGGTCAAATAAAGAACTAAACAAGAGACAAGGCTTAAAAGAATGCTTCAATTCTTCTAAGCCTTGTCTCTTGCTGTACAGTCGTCGTTCAACACAATATGCATGAAATGAAGAGGGGGCAGCGTTGTCAATAGCTAACCGCCTTTTCACCTTGGGCTTGTGCAAGATATTCTGACTGAACCTTGCTGTTTACCGACCCGCCCTCCACCAGTGTCACGTAGATGCGTTCATGATCGACAGGCTCTCCGGCAATAATCTTGATTAATTGTTCGGCTGCGAGTGCGCCCCATTTTCGTTTGGAATAATCAATTGTGACCAGTCTTGGCTGCACATATTTGCTAAGTTCAATATTATCGAATCCAATAATATCAATCTCCTGACCTATGTTTAACTCGCTATCAGCAAGCCGGTCACACATCCCAATCGCCATCTCGTCATTGAGACAAAACACCCCAACTGGTTGAGTATATTCCTGAATAATACGTTCCGCTGCCCGTTCACCGCCACTCTTCTCGAAATCTCCGGTGATCTCAATCCATTCCACGTTCGCTTCCCGCTCCGATACTTGCCTTACAGCCTTCAACCGCTGAGCTGAGTCAAATGAACCTTCAGGACCTGTCACGACATAGATCTTCGTGTGTCCCTGTTCAATCAAATGCTCCATCGCAAGGGTTGCTCCTGCCTTGTTATCCAGCAGAACCTGATTAATATTGGGGTGATCCAGTTCCCGGTCAAGAACGACAATCTTGTGTCCTCTGTCTGCATATTGCATTAGTTCCTTGCTCGCAAATGTATGATCCAGAATGACAGCACCATCAATCATTCGCTCCGGAAGCATTCGATGAGATTGTTTCCCGCTGCACACAATTAGGTCGTACCCTTGCGCATTACATACAGATTTCATACCACTAAGCAAGTCTCCATATACATCCCCGCTAAAATCCGTCAGAAATACACCCAGAATTTTGGATTCTCTCTTCTTCAATGTTCTGGCAGCAGCATTGGGAACATAGTTCAGCTCTTTGGCGATAGCCAAAATTTTGGAACGGGTCTCATCTGTCACTTTGTTGCTACCATTCAGAGCATATGACACGGTAGAGATCGAAACTCCCGCCTGTTTGGCGATATCCTTGATACTGACCACATTCTTCGCTCCCCTGTTATGTTCATCAGGCCCTTCGAAATCGAAGGACCTGACATCTAAAATATTTATACTTGATAAAATGGACTAATGTTTACACCATTAACTGTAAATATCAATCACGTTATTCTCGCTCAGGCTCTGTTCAAGCTCCTTACGTGAAATACGCAGTCCACCAAGACGATAAGGTTGTTGCAGCCTAGTCGCATCCAGTTCCTTGCCATTCAGCACAATACGTTGTACGGCCTCTCCACTGAGATGATAAACGAAGGTTACTTTTTTGCCCGCAAATTGGAAATCAAAATGTAATCCATCCAAGCTGACAGGTAACACAGGGTCCAGAACCAGATCTTCTTCCTCCTGACGAATACCCAGAGCGTTCGAAATGAGCTGATTCATGTAGATTCCCGGTCCACTGGAATAGATTCTCCAGCCACCCTTCACCTGTACATCTCCGGTGCGAAGCTTATCGAATTGCTCCTGCGCTGCATAACGGTTGTTGAATTTCCCGTCAGAGCTGCTGAAATAGGCATTACTTTGACGCAAATCTGCGTTAGGAACAGCTTCCTGAATACCCACTGGATTGATAATGCCAAGGCCGTTCCATACTTCATCCGGGTTGCCCAGCTTCGCCATGGCTTCAATATAACGGATGTGAGCATGAACATATTGCAAGCCCACTTCACGTCCGAAGTTGGATGCCTGCTCTGCACGTTTGAAATGAGTGCTGACGCCGCCATCATACTGTGCTGGACGATTCATCAATCTGACACCATCCGGGCAGTACAGCTTGTCCTTGATCAGTTCATAATGGGATTGCGCTTGCTCAGGCTCAAGCAGCTCGGCGATCATGCTGCGTGTCATCGGCAGCAAACGGTACTGAATACCTGTCTCGCTGTCATCCGGATGCAGCATGCGTTTTGCTTGTGCCGGGTCTTCCATATATACAAATCCTGGAATCACATCGGTATCCAGCATATACTTGCTGAAGTCTCTTTTCACACCCGCTGCCATGTCACTTAACTCGGAAGAAAGCTCCGGTTTCACAGGCGCAAGCGCTCTGGATAGCTGCTTCAACGTTTGATAGGTGAGTGCCACAGTCCAGCTGCTGACCATATATTGCTTCAATTGAGCATTGGCAGGCTGTAATGTATCGTCCCAGTCCCCGTCACCATATGAAGAGAGGAATGTATCATGCAGGAAATGGCTGCGGATATACTCCAGCTCTTTCTGGGCATGCTCCAGCACGCTGGCTGTCTGATCAGTAAAATCAAAACCATGTTTTACGGTATAAGGTACTTCCTCATTCAGAATCGAATAATCCTTGGTAGCAATCAGATAATCACTTAGCACTTTAAGAGGCCAAACAATAATGTCACCATGGCTTTCTTCCTGCTGAACTTTGAAATAACGATCGAACATAAACCATTGCGGCCAGTTGCCGTCATCCTCATACTGATGCGAGTAAACTGTCTTCAGAATATCGCGAACCTGCTCATACTTTTGTGTAGCCATAAAGTATTCGACCGGCCCCTGGCAGACATCCCGTGTTCCCCAAGCTGCACCGCCATATTGCTCCAGTCCGTGAGGAACAGAGTAATGCACCAGCATATTGTGGGTGTACCACCATGCAAGAGCATTCACTTTGAACAACTCGTCCGCTCCTTGCTTCTGAGGTTGGGACAAATGGAATCCATTCATTACTTCTGCATAGAAGGTACGATAAGCTGACACTTCCTCTTCGAAGCTGCGCGTCGAGGATGCAGTCTGTCCTCCTTCCAACAGACCTTGAATGGTCAATGTCCATTCAGCGCTGCTGTCCAGACGTAAAGTCGTCAGTGAGTCGTCGCCTGCGTTTACTCCACTAGCCAGCTCAGTCTCATCGCCAACCTTCACTCCTGCTCCGCTTACCCGCATGCGGTACTCCAGATTCGGATATACTTCCGCACTGAGGGAGCTGTGATCTGCCTTGAAGCTCAGTTCACCATTCTGCTCGGAAACATGAACAGGAAGTTCATATTCATTCACATTCATCGTAATCTGATTGGTGATTAGGTATCGATAAGCTATTCCTTTTTCCGACTTCACATGAAGATGTACTTCAGGAGTATCCAAAGTTGTATAATTTGTGATGATCAGCGTATCCTCAGCTGTTTTGTAATACCAGCGAACATAGTTGAAGCCCATTTCAAACAGGGAAGGCATCGTGAGTAGGTGGAAGATTCCCTCCATCTCAACGTAGATCCGCTGACCGGATGTTTTCGGTATGTTGAGTGCACTACGTGCGTTGCTCATCATTTTATTGAAGTTCGTATTTCCTACAACCACATGGGAATTGAAAATACCATACATATAGGAAGACGTAGTGATTACGTTCTGACCCAGCTTCACATTGTTGCCACTCATCAGAATGTGTCCATGTGGACGTTCCACACGCATTTCCTTTTCCTTCAGCACAATATGCTCATACGTATCTGTAAAGAACGCCAGCAATTCGCCATCCGCACGCTCTTCCTGATGTCTCTTCGAAGCCGGGAAGCGGGAATTCACTTCTTCTTCAGTCATCGATAAAGTAGGCAAGGGTTCACCCATTACCGGATGGAGAGATACTTTTGGGAATACGTTGGTTACTGCCTGTACCGTGCTTGTATTCTCTTGACGCTTCGCTTCATACTCGTCCCAAGCCTGTTGTACAACATCCTGGTATTCAAGTTCCTTCACCGCTTCAGGATGGTTGGCCTGAAAGAGTCCATAGAACACAAAGCGAGCTTCGCCACTCAACACCACTTTTTCGGACTGTAGTGCTGTGTATGCAAATTCATACTGATACACTTCATTTGCAAGTGTTGGCTTGCTCAGACTTTCAGGGACATTCGTTTCCTTGTAACTCAAGCCAAAGAACTGAAATCCATCTGTGGAGTAACCTGTTGCACGGGTTAATGAACCCTGTTGAAGATAAGGAAAAGCCCCGCCTTGTGGCTGATTCTGCCGTGAGGCTACGATATATCCCAGCTTCGTATCCTCAAATACGGCATGGTCAATGTATTGCGACAAGTAAGCCTCATTGCTACGTACCGCACCTGGATCGGCATTGCCGACATCCTGGCCATAGACCACGTCGACCTCTTCTCCATTACCGTTTACGGTTACATCCCAGAACCATACACCTCGGGTTGTTGGAGCAAATACAACCTGATAGCCTACGCCCTCAGCGGTACCTGTCCATACTATACGGCTACCGTCGGTGCTCACCTGGCTGTCGGAGTGAATGCCAAGCATTGGCACAAACCGAATGGCAGATTCACTGTGAAAACGCAAGTACAGATTGTTCATGGAGCCGTCCACTGGACTAGCCATCCACTGATTAATCATCGTTGTTCCACTTACAGCCTTGAACAAATCACCGCTTTCCCAGAACGTAAAGCACAGATCGCCGGATTGTACGTTGATTTGAGATTTATTCATGGTCTTCATATATCTATTCATATCCTCCTATCCTGCCTTGTTCCCCGCTGCTGAACAGAAGAGAAGAAGGCAGTGCAGTTTTGCTGCTTTTGTATGATGAGTTCAATCATTCATCGATATGAGGTGTATCCCATTACACCAGCTTGAACGTACTCTCCAATGTATCGCGGCTATTCGGCCCTACGAAAATGTGGAATGTTCCTTTATCACTGCGATGACTCAAATCGGAATGATGATAACGAAGCTGTTCTTCGTTTAATGTAAATGTAGCCGTACCACTTTCACCCGGTGCGAGTGACAGCTTAACATACCCTTTCAGCTCACGCATTGGACGCACAACTTCACCAGTGACATCACGTACGTACAACTGAACTGTCTCCACACCAGCACGCTCGCCAGCATTGGTTACACGCACTTGGATCGTCAGAGGTTGATCAGCAGTCATTTCATTGCTCGAAACTTCCAGGTCACCATACTCAAACGAGGTGTATGACAAGCCGTAGCCAAACGGAAGCAGTGGATCATTCGGACTATCAATATATTTGGAAACATAACGCTCTTCCGTCTTTTGCGGATTGAGTGGACGTCCTGTATTAAAATGATTGTAATATACCGGTATCTGACCTACAGATTGCGGGAAGGACATTGTCAGACGCGCAGATGGATTCACCACACCTGTCAATACATCGGCAATGGCCGCTCCACCCTCACTGCCCGGGAACCACGCTTCAAGCACAGCATCGGATTCTTCAAATACACCATGTAAGTCCAGAGGACGACCGTTGAAAATAACGGTGGCGATTGGTTTACCCGCTGCTTTGAGCTGTTTAACCAATTCCAGTTGAGCTGCTGGCAAACGAATATCCGTACGCGATCCACCTTCACCACTCATTTCGGAATCTTCACCAAGTGCAAGCACGATCAGATCAGCTTTGCTTGCTATTTCAAGTGCTTCAGCAATCTGTTCAGCGGTGATCGTGTGAACGTTGCTGCCTTGAGCCATATGAACTTTTCCTGCAGTAAGACGTTCCTGCAAAGCAGCTCCGATTTTAACGGCATCCTCTTTGACACCTTCACAGGACCACCATCCGAGAATGTCTTCACTTTGAGCAAAAGGTCCAATTAACGCTACATTGGCTTCTGGCTTCAGCGGAAGAACGTCATTATCATTTTTCAACAATACAGCGGATTTGGTTGCAAGCTCATACGATACCTGACGATGTTCTTTTGAGAAGACAATCTCACGCTCACGCTCCGGATCAGCTGCACGCAGTGGATTATCGAACAATCCCAGCTTTTCTTTCAGTTGCAGAATACGCAGCACCGCTTCATCAATGAGCGTTTCTTCCACTTCTCCGTTATTGATCAACTCTGGAAGATGATGGACATAACAAGGTGTCATCATCTCGATATCCACTCCAGCACGAATGGCGCGGTACGCGGCTTCACGATCATCTTCAGCAGCGCCATGAGCAATCATCTCGCGAATGGAAGCCCAATCGGAGATCAATACACCATCAAAGCCCCACTCGTCACGCAAAATGTCACGCATAAGCTTCTCATTTCCGCTCGCTGGAATACCCTCTACGGTATTGAATGAAGCCATAACCATTTCTACGCCTGCATCCAGTGCTGCCTTGTAAGCCGGTAAGTAGTACTCACGCAAGTTGCGTTCAGACATGTCGACCGTGTTGTAATCACGACCACCTTCTGCTGCCCCATATGCTGCAAAGTGTTTTACACAAGCCGCCAGACGATCCGGCTCATCCTTCAAATTGTCGCCCTGATATCCACGTACAAATGCCGCAGAGAACAGACTGTTCAAATAAGGATCTTCGCCTGTTGTCTCCATTACACGACCCCAGCGCGGATCACGAACAAGATCGACCATCGGTGCAAAAGTAACATGGAGGCCAGATACGGCGGATTCACGTGCTGCAATCTCAGCACTTTTCTCTGCCAATTCAGTGTCCCATGAACAGCCAATGGCTAGTGGGATGGGGAAAATAGTTTTAAAACCATGCACAACGTCCGCCATGAACAAGAGCGGAATGCCGAGACGACTTTTTTTCAGGTATGCTTGTTGTACATCAATAATGGCCTGTGCACCGGACAATCCCAGAATGGAGCCACTGGCATCCACGGACTGCTCCGTGATTCCCATCTCTTCCATTGGACCTGTGATCTGACCTTCAACACTGGTTCCTTCATAAAAGTTAGCGGTCAGCTGAAGCAGCTGGGCCGTTTTTTCTTCCAAGGTCATTTGTTTTACAAGGTCTAGCAACTGCTCGTTATTCATAGACATTATCCTCCACTACATGTTGTAGAAATAAAGAACCCGGCTGCGTTCGGGGAGAGACCGCGCACCGGGTTCGATTGGATGGGACAGACAGAACACACCTGTCATATCCCATCTTGCTAATTACTGAATGATTACTTGAATTCTTTGTTCAGTTCATCCAGGTAAGGTTGAACCAGGGACATTTTGCTGTTTACCCATTCTTTCCAGTTCGCTTCCAGATCTCCATTTTTGAGGATCAAGTTGGCATATTCATTCTGGTAGTCGAATGAAGCCTGACTTTTAGCTTTGGAATCGTACAGGTTGACATCCCAGTCGTATGTTGCGAGTGATTGACCTTCTGTACCGAGTTTTGCTTTTTCCTCGAACAGTTTCACAGCTCTATCACGATAATCCTTTTTAATTGCAGGGTTTACAACACTGAAGTCGTCACCCAGAAGATACAGACCTTCGAAACGTGCTGGGTATTTGTCTTCCAGAACAGTACCTTCTGGCAGCAAGCTAACCAGTTCTTTGTTTTCATCATATTTCCAATCTGTTCCTTCGAAGCCCATGTTGATGAGCAGTTGTCCTTCTTTGGTAGTCGAGTAGTCGATCAGATCCATGATCCGTTCGAATTTCTCGTCGCTGATGTCTGGATTGAAGATCAATGCAGACCAGAAGTTAGCTTGCTCCATGTTACGGTATTTTCCATCGTCGCCCACTACGATTGCTGTGTGTACCAGTTCATCACTATCTACACCCAGATTCTTTCTCATATCAGAATCCAGACCTTGTCTGTACGAAGCCAGTCCGCCCAGACTTGTTACTGCAGCTGTACCTGTTACTTTGAAGTTGTTTTGTCCTTCATTGTTTTTCCATGTGTAGAATTCAGGATTGAGCAAACCATCTTTGTAGGCTTTTTGCATCAATTTAAGACCTGTCAGAGTTTCAGGATCTGCTGGTCCCCAGTGGAACTGACCATCTTCACCTTTGTAGAACGGCGTGTCGGTCATGGCATGCACACTGTTCGGCATAATGATATTCGTCATAGCATCTGCCGCATTGTAGGACAGAGGTACAAGTTTGTTGCCCACTTTGCCTGGATCTTTTTCTTTTACAAGCTCAGCGTATTCATTCAATTCAGTTGTTGTATATGCATCTTTCAGTTCGAAACCAACCGCTTCAGCCCAGTCTTTACGAAGTGCAATGACACCAATTTGGTTCGTCAATGGGTCAGCAGGTTTGTTCTCGAAATAGATTGGTCTTGGCAGGACGTATGTTCCACCCGTCAGTTCTTCCAGCTTGTCTCCAAGACCGGTCAACTTGTAGGCTGCTGCCACGTTAGGCCAGCGTTCTTTCCAGTCATCCGGGAATTTGTAGAACAGGCCTTGATCAATACTGTTCATGGCATCGCCATGCACATAGTTCCATACTGCTACATCCGGCAAATCGCCAGAGTTGATCCATAGACGAAGCTTCTCGCCCCATGAATCCCAATCGATATAGTTGTAATCCCATGTTACATTGAACTTGTCTGTCCAGAACTTGTGGAAGTCATTATCCAAGTTCCCGTTTTTAATTTCTGTCAGGTTAGCTACAGAGATGGTCAGGTTATCTTTGTAATTTCCCTCTGCATCTTTTTCGTTACCACCTGAAGCTCCTTGGCTGGAACAAGCGGTCACCATCAGCATAACTACACTAAGCGTGATGGCAAAGAGAGCTCTTACTGACAACTTTTTGTTCGTTTTCATGTTTTACCCCCATGTTTTTTAGTAGAATTTTAATGCAAAATCCTATACGTATAATCAGGTCTTGATAGCCCCTGTTAATACCCCTTTGGCAAAGTGTTTTTGCAGCATTGGGAAGAAACACATAATTGGTACCATGGTGACAAATACTGCCGCCATCTTCATACCCATTGAGAAATTGCTTGCTTGGGCAGCATCGACACTGGATGCATTAGATGCGTTCGTCTGGGATGTGACGATAATGTTTCTGAGAACATTCTGGAGCGGCAACTGATCCGCTTTTCGCAGGAATATCATCGCGTCGTACCAACTGTTCCAGTACGCCACACCGTAGAACAACGTGATTGTAGCCATAATTGGTGTAGCCAGCGGAAGAACAACAGAGAACAGAATTCTCCACTCTCCTGCTCCATCCAATCTCGCCGATTCCATAAGCGACTCAGGCAAGGTATAGAAGTAGTTCATCATCAGAATCATGTTGAACGCACTGAAGCTTCCCGCCAGGATAACAGACCACAGCGTACCTGTAAGGTGAAGTGATTTCATGATCAGGTACAGCGGTACAATACCACCATTAAAGATCATGGTGAACAGCACTAGGAAAAAGAGAAATTTCTTGAACGGAAATTTGTTGCGACTAAGGCCATATGCCATGCTTGTTGTCAGGAACAAGCTAAGTGGCAAACCGATAACTAGCAAAATAATTGTATTTTTGTACCCCGACAGAATCGTTCCGTCAGCGAACAACGCCTTATAGGAATCCAATGTCCATTCTTTAGGGAACATCAAAAATGGATTGTCAGCATATTCTTTTTGTGTTGCGAACGAGATCATGATGACATTCCAGAACGGAATCAGAATCATCAGAGCAAGCACAAGTAAAATGGCGAAAATAATGTAATCGAGAAATGTCATTTTTTCTGTACCAATTCTCGGCTTTTTGTTAGCTTTCTTACTCATTTCATTTTTCCTCCTCTCTTATCGGAACAAACCGTCTCCGCCAAGCCACTTGGCAAATCTGTCTGCGAGAAGCAGCAAGACCATATTCACGAGGGAACGGAACAAGCTGACCGCTGTCGAGAATGAGAAGTCCGTTGAGGACTGGAACGTAATCCGATAGATATATACATCCAATACTTCCGATACATTTTTAGTTGCGGCATTTGCCAAGTTGAAGATCTGGTCGAAACCGGAAGACATCAATCCACCAACCGACAGGATGAACATGACGGTGATTGTAGGAAGAATGTTTGGCAATGTGATGCGGAACATCTGTTGCATACGGGATGCTCCGTCAATCTGTGCTGATTCATACTGATCCTGATCGATACCAGAAATGGCAGCCAGGAAGATAATCGCACCCCATCCACTTGATTTCCAGATGTCCGTCAACAGCAGCATCGGTACAAAGTTGGACTCGGAACCCAGGAAGTTAATGGTTGGCAATCCAAGCAAACCAAGTGCACTGTTTACCAGTCCGTCATAAGCCAGGACGTTGATGACTACCCCGGATACGATGATCCATGAAAGGAAGTGAGGGAACGTAAGAACTGTCTGGAACCACTTTTTCCCTCTGCGCATCCGCAATTCATTCAGCAACAGGGCCAGAATAATCGGGAACGGGAACTGAATAATCAGTTTTAGAATGTTGATGTACAGCGTCCGCCATACGGCGTCAATAAAGGTTGGATCCCGGAAAACGTATTTGAAATTCTCAAATCCGCTCCATGGGCTTCCCCAGATCCCCAGGTTTGCCTTGTAGTCTTTAAACGCAAGAGACAGGCCACCCATTGGCATGTAGGCAAACAGGATCAGCCAGACGAGCCCTGGAATAAGCAGGGTGTACGTCATTCTGTGCTTCCAGATTTCACTCCAGAGCGAATTGCCTTTCAAGTTTCCCTTCAGCTTTTTGCTAGGTCCTTCGGCTGCAGGTTTCAAATTGCATCTCCTCACTCTACTTTGGTCTTGTCGTTATACAGAAAATCAAACATTGTTCTCAGGTGTTGCTCCCAGAATCTCCATTCATGGGTACCCGGCGTCTCCACATACTGAAACTCAAAATCCGTTTCCTGCATGTATTCCGCGAATTTGCGATTCATATCCACAAACGGATCAATATCACCACAACAACTCAGAATATCCGGTAAATCTCCACCTTGCTTCAACAGCTTGGCAGACAGTGCGTACAGGTCCTGATCAGGTTTTACCTGTAACCGTTCTCCAAAAACCGCTTTCATTTCCTTGATCATGCCTGATGGCATTTCCGGATCGTGAAGCCGGGTCTGAATATCAGTTACACCTGATAAGGACACCGCCTTGCGGTACCTCTCGGGATATGTCAGTGCACATTTCAATGCACCATACCCACCCATGGATAGACCGGCGACGAAGTTCTTTGCCGGGTCTGTATTGAGATTGAGCTGGCGCCTGCAGAATTCAGGCAGCTCCTGAGTGATGTAATGGAAGTAATTCAGGCCGTATTCCATATCGGTGTAATAGCTTCGGTTCGCTTCCGGCATAATGATGGTACAGCCATATTGTTGCGCGTACATTTCAATTGTAGTCAAACGTTGCCATGTACTTGCATTATCGCCTGCCCCATGCAGCAAATATAGCGTACCGCCTGAAGTGTCTCCGGAGTCACTGGACACTACATGTATGCTTGTGTTCATGCATAACGTAGGCGATCCGGTTTCGATCGTTATATGCGCCATAAGTAACCCCTTTCATCGTCGGCTGCTGTCTGTAAACTTCTGTTTCTCTGCCTTTTTGTTGCAAATTCCAGTGATTCCCCCGTATTTCGCTCGGTTATCGAAACGATTTTCTCGAATCGTTTCAAAACATAGCCAACGTTGATTTACTTGGACTTGATTACAACACTTTTTATGTGGAAGCGATTTCTTCGAATCGTTTCGAATAAATCATAATCCCGAAGTACAAACCCTGTCAATAACCTTTTTACAAATTTCGCGCTTTTTTCTCAAAAAACTGATTTTTCGTGATGAAATTTGCGTCAAAAGGCACTTTTAAAGTAAAACATTTTCCTTTAAGTAACCGTTTGCACCTATTCATTGACATTGAACCTCGTTTGTAATAACATAAGTTCTAATTTTTGATCCAGATTGCGGAAACGTTTCACCAAGAGTTAAAATTCTTCTTTTTTTAGAAAGGATGTTAAGATGTCGAGTATTATTAATTCTTTTGTTCATCATATAGATGAGCAGCAGTTAAACGTTCATTCTGTTCGGGTATTGCAGAAAGGGGTTACAATCGGAGCGTGGGATCGCACCGGCGATATGCGCCGCTTACAACACTCTGTCAGCAAATCGTTCACCTGTATGGCGATTGGCCTAGCTTTGGATGAGGGCACACTTACACTTGAATCCAAAGTAGGGGACTACTTCACTTCACCAACACCTGCTTCCCATTTAACAGCCTTCCCTCCTGCGGACCTCACCCTGTACGATTTGCTGCGAATGTCCTCGGGGCATGACGTACCTGTGTTATGGGCAGAAGAGCGAGCCACCCTGCCTGAGAAAGATTGGGCAAAATATTACATGTCCCTTCCTTTGGATAGAGTTCCTGGTGAAACGTTTACATACAGCAGTGCAGATACGTTTATGATCTCCGCCATGTTTCAGGCAGCCACCGGTCAAACCGTTAAGAACTATCTGATTCCCCGGCTATTTGAACCACTGGGCATTACGCATGTAGAGTGGGAGACTTCTCCCTTGGGCATTACATTGGGCTGTGCGGGCCTGCAGCTCACCAATGAGGAATTAGGTAGATTCGGTCAACTGTTGCTTCAGGAGGGCCACTGGAATGGCAAGCAACTCATTCCTGCGGAATGGATCCGGTTAGCGACAACACAACAGATCCCTACACCAGGAGACGGCGACTGGGGACAAGGTTATGGATATCAATTCTGGAGATGTTCCCATAACGCTTACCGTGCTGATGGCGCCAATGGTCAACTATGCGTTGTCCTACCGGAGCTGGAGTCCGTCGTTGCCATCAATAGTGATGAACAAAATATGCAAGCCATTCTTGACAATGTATGGTCGGATATACTGCCTATTCTGGAGGGGAACATTTGATTATACGGCCAGCCACTGAGGCAGATTATGCGGAGTTGAGAAACATTTATCTGGAGTCGCGACGTGCCCGATTCCACTGGGCTAAGCCGGAAGAACTGTCTCTGCAGGATTTTGATACAGATACCGTGGATGAGCATATCCTTGTGGCTGAAAATGAAGATGGACCGCTTCTCGGCTTCGCTTCGCTGTACCTTCCCGAGAACTTTATCCACCTTCTGTTTATTCATCCCGGTTTTATCGGCGGGGGTACAGGTTCACGCTTACTTGATGCGTCAGTTTCACTCATGCAGCAGCCTGTTCGATTGAAATGTGTATCTGATAATTATAAAGCAATTGGCTTTTACGAACGACAGGGTTGGAAAAAAGTCATTGAAGAAGGTACACCCGGAGAGAAATATTGGGTGATGGAATACAACACGAATAGCTGAATCCATTCGTTTGATCCCGGTAAATTGGAAGTTGACATGATTTTTCCACACAAAAAAAGTATCATGACCTTTAGAGGCCATGATACTTTTTATTTTACCCGTGCTGTGGAAGCTGGGTCATTTCATCTAAACATTGTGCGCATATGTAACGCTCTTTGAACTCATTGACTTCTTCCATCGATCCACAAAAAATACATTTTGGACGGTATCTCTCCAGAATGATATGGTCCCCTTGTACTAAGATCTCTACAGGATCTCCCTCATTCATTTGATACCTTTTACGCAAAGATTTAGGCAATACGATCCTACCCAATTGGTCAACTTTGCGAACGACTCCAGCTGGCTTCATAGCTACGGCACACCTCTCCTATCTTACTCTAAATTTCTAGGTACATTTGTACTATGTTTATTAATTCGCCAAGATTTTGTCGAATCCTGCTGGAAATAAACATTTTTTGTCCTTTTTTTTGAAAAATGTTTTTTTAGCGAATTCTAACCGTCACTTAAACGCGAATTAGACTAATCCAGACCCGGGAAATTAAGTTGACGCAACGCCTCATACACAATGATTGCTGCTGAGTTTGACAAGTTCAATGATCTGACATCACCTGTCATTGGCATCTTCATACAAGTATCTGGATTAGCAGCAATTAATTCTGGAGGAAGGCCTTTCGTCTCCTTACCGAACACTAGAAAATCTCCATCCTGAAAATTAAAATCGCTATAACGGTTCTTCGCCTTCGTGGTTGCGTAGAAGAAACGCCCTTCAGGGTACTGTTCTTGAACCTCAGCAAACGAATCATGATATTCAATATGAACGGCATGCCAGTAATCCAGACCCGCGCGTTTCAGTGTGGCATCATCCGTACGGAATCCGAGTGGACGCACGAGATGCAAATGTGTACCGGTAGCCGCACATGTACGGGAAATATTTCCTGTATTTGCCGGAATCTCCGGTTCAACCAGAACGATATGTAAAGCCATATGTGTTCAATCTCCTTTTCATTTCATGTAAACGACAATTCTCTAATCTTAAAGAAAAGCCCTCCACACGTCAATGTGGAAGGCTCTGGTAAAGCACAAGTGTGAATGCTTGAATTCACAACTCGCTGCCAGGTTGTTTAACCATTTGTCTTCTGGAAGTGGCTCATGAAGTCCGTAAGTGCCTTAACACTTTCATATGGAGCAGCATTGTAAATGGAAGCACGCAGGCCACCAACACTCCGATGCCCTTTCAGACCAACAAATCCTTCTTGCTCTGAAGCCTTGATAAACTGTTTCTCCAGCTCCTCGTTAGCCAGGCGGAAGGTCACATTCATCAGGGAACGATCTGCCGGATCTACACAACCACGGTAGAAGTCTCCGGATGAATCGATCGCATTATAGAGCAAATCAGCTTTCTTCATGTTCTTCTGTTCAATTCCAGCCAATCCACCTTGTTCTTCGATCCATTTCAGAACCTCATTCACCATGTATACGGAGAAGGACGGTGGTGTATTATAGAGAGAATTGTTATCCACATGTGTACTATATCGAAGCATCGTCGGAATCGTTTTAGGAGATTCACTAACCAGTTCTTCGCGAGCAATAACAACCGTAATTCCTGATGGGCCCAGGTTCTTCTGTGCACCTGCATAGATCATGCCGAATTGATTAAGATCAAACGGTTTGCAGAAGATGTCACTCGACATGTCGGCAATAAGTGGAACTGAACCGGTATCCGGGAATGACTTGAATTGAGTTCCCTCAATTGTTTCATTAGACGTCAAATGAACATAAGCTGTGCGATCCGGGAAGCTAAGATTCGACACATCCGGCAATTTCATATATTTATCCGCTTCGGAAGATGCAGCGACCTGCGTCTCCCCAATCAGTTTCGCCTCAGACAGTGCCTTCTTGGCCCAGCTGCCTGTCATGACGTAACTGGCTGTCTGCCCTTCCCCGAGCAGGTTCATCGGCAGCATGGCGAACTGAGTGCTGGCTCCGCCTTGCAGGAAGAGGACCTTATATCCTTTTGGATTGCCTAGAAGCGACAACAAACGTTCCTGAGCTTCATTATGTACAGATTCGTACACCGCTCCACGGTGAGACATCTCCATAATCGACATTCCTGTATTCCGAAAATCAACAAATTCTGCCTGAGCACGCTCCAGAACCTCAAGTGGCAACGCCGCAGGTCCTGCATTGAAATTATACGCTCTCTTTGTCACAAAATCCCCCGCCCTTTCCATCCGTAGCTGACATATGAAGTGAATATTATCGCTATGATATCAGTATTCCCTATCTGCTTCAAGGGCAATAAGCACCGAAGCTGCGAATCAGGGTTATCAAATTCCTTTATCACCCTGCAAAGTTAATGCACTACATCGTTCAATTCAAGGAAAAGCCTCCGAGAGCGAGTCCCGGAGGCTATACATTGGGAACAGTTTCTGTTCCGACTGGATTAGCAGTCGAAGTAGAGGCTGTACTCATGCGGATGAATGCGAATTGCTACTGCTTTCGCTTCGTCACGTTTGAGGTTGATGTAGTTGTCGATGAATTCTTTCGTGAAGACGCCGCCTTCAGTCAAGAATTCGTTGTCCGCTGCCAGAGCGTCAAGCGCTTCTTCCAGGGAAGCTGGCACACTGCGGATATTTTCTTTGTCTGCATCAGACAAATCATAGATGTTTTTGTCGAGTGGACCATATCCAAGCTCAGTTGGGTTGATTTTGCGTTTGATACCATCCAGACCCGCCATCAGCATTGCAGCGAATGCCAGGTAAGGGTTAGCTGTGGAGTCCGGTGTACGGAACTCGATACGACAACCTTTTGGTGTCACAGCCGCAACCGGAATACGTACTGCTGCTGAACGGTTACCTTTGGAGTAAACCAGGTTAACCGGTGCTTCATAACCAGGTACGAGACGTTTGAATGAGTTCGTACTAGGGTTAGTCAAAGCAATCAAAGCCGGTGCGTGGTACAGAATTCCTCCAATGTAATGCAGAGCCATTTCGCTCAGGTTTGCATATCCCGCTTTGTCATAGAACAATGGGGAATCACCATCGAAGATGGATTGGTGAACGTGCATTCCGCTACCATTATCACCAAACAGTGGTTTTGGCATGAATGTTGCTACTTTACCATATTGACGTGCAGTGTTATGCACGATGTATTTGTATACAAGCAGGTTGTCTGCTGTTTTCTTCAACGTATCAAAACGGAAGTTGATTTCGGCTTGACCAGCTGTCGCCACTTCGTGGTGGTGACGTTCAATCGACAGGCCCGCTTCTTCCAAAATGCGACACATTTCACTACGAATATCTTGTTGTGTATCCACTGGAGCTACAGGAACATATCCGCCTTTAGTGCGAACTTTGAAGCCCAGGTTACCGCCATCTTCCTTACGGTTGGTGTTCCAAGAAGCTTCTTCGGAATCTACGAAATAGGAAGAGCTGTTCGTGCCGCTCTCATAACGTACATCGTCGAAAATGAAGAACTCGGATTCAGGTGCGAAGAATGCTGCTGTACCTACTCCGCTTTCTTTCAGGAATTCTTCCGCTTTGACTGCGATACCGCGTGGGTCACGCTCATAACGCTCGCCATCCGGAGTGAAGATATCACACATAACATTCAATGTAGGGTGTGCTGTGAACGGATCGACAAAAGTCGCTTCAGGATCTGGAATCATAACCATATCGGACTCTTCAATTCCGCGGAAACCTTGAATAGAAGAACCATCAAAGGCTACTCCATTTACAAAAGTGTCTGCGTCAACTGCCGAAGCTGGTAACGAGATGTGGTGCGCACGACCGGATAAATCTACAAAACGAAAATCTACCCACTCGATGTTGTTCTCTTGAATTGATTTCAATACGTTTTCAACCGACATGTATTCGTCCTCCCAAATATTCCGAACATTAAACAACCCCGCTAAGAAAATGTCCATATTCGAATTTTTTTCTGTCGTCATTATAAAATCTCAAATGTGACATCGTCAATACTTATGTAAGGTATTTTTTGCAACTATGTAAGCTATGCTCACATTTTATAAACCTATTGATTTCACTTAACAACGTATATACATTACATTTAACTGGTTTAATGCGGTAAAGCAAGGCTATATTTAGCCTAAATTATGGAAATAACATTACATCATAAATGTTTCTTATCACCTATGATTAATAAATGCGTTCAAAGCTCCAAATAACACAAAAACCGGACATTTTGTCCTAGCCCCATTCTCATTGAACGGAGCCAGGGCAGATGCCCGGGTGAACTATATTACCTATACTATGAAGATCAGTTATACGCCAACTCGTGCTGGAAAGAACTCCGCCGGCTGTTTGGCTGTATTGAATGTTTTACCGACGATTGGTGCCAATTTCTCCAGATCCTGAAGCAGGTTGGCAAATTGGTCAGGGAACAGAGACTGCACGCCGTCACCCGTCATAGAGTTATCGGGGTCCGTATGCATTTCGATAATTAGGCCGTTAGCACCAGCAGCGACAGATGCCTTCGTCATTGGTTCAACCAGCTCACGGCGCCCCGTACCATGACTTGGGTCCGAAATAACTGGTAGATGACTGAGAGACTGCAAGACAGGAATGGCCGAGAGGTCGAGCGTATTACGTGTGTAGGATTCGAATGTACGAATACCACGTTCACACAGCATTACATTCGGGTTGCCACCCGCAAGAATGTATTCAGCGGCATTCAACAGCTCATCGTAAGTTGCACTGAAGCCACGTTTCAGCAATACCGGTTTGCCACACTCACCCAATTTACGTAGCAAATCGAAGTTCTGCATATTACGTGTACCTACTTGCAGAATGTCTGCGTACTCGGCACAGATATCCACATATTCAGGCGTCATGACTTCTGTAATCGTCAGCAGGTCATGTTTCTTCCCTGCTTCTGCCATCATGATCAGACCTTCAACGCCCGTTCCCTGGAAGCTGTACGGACCTGTACGTGGCTTAAATGCACCACCGCGAAGCACCTGTCCACCGGCAGCCTTAACCAGCCCGGCAATCTCATCAATCTGTGCAGCTGATTCAACCGCACACGGTCCGCCCATAACGACGAGTTCTTTCCCGCCAATATCTACACCTTTGATGGAGATCACGGTATCTTGAGGATGGAAATCACGGCTTGCCAATTTGTAAGACTTCGAAATCTTAACGACATTCTCTACACCTTTCATTTGACGGAGATGCTCAGCCATTTTCGGTTCTACTTTACCAATAAGGCCAATGATGGTGCGGTCCTCTCCACGCGAGATATGGACCTGAAGTCCTTCCTTTTCAATTGTAGCGACGATATCCTGAATATGTTCCTCCGGAGTAGCTTTACCTGCAATAACGATCATTATAATTCCCATCCTTCCTTGTATGAGAGCGCCTAAGCGCGTCTGATTTAATCCTCAAAACTCTTCTCCACTTAAACGCTTGTTCGCTTTTAAGCTTTTATCCACTAAAGTAAATATAACATATTCACCCTTTTCAGTCAAGCCGACTCTTATCCCCTACAAAAAAAAGAATCCTGCAGTCAGTCACCAAATTTCGGCTCTGTGCTGCAAGATTCTTATATTCATGTTTTGTTTACGTCGTACGAGTCTTTTCCCTTACAGGAGGTAGTAGCTTGCTCATATTCACCGTACGTTTGATTTCCCATGTTTCCGGCTTGTCATGTTCATATTGCTCCAGATATAGAATGACTTCCTTCGTGATCGGAGTTGGCGTAGAAGCGCCTGAAGTAACCGCCACCTTATTCACACCTTTCAGCCATTCCTGCTGTATCTCAGCCACATCTGATACACGATATGCCGTTACACCCGCAATTTCCTCCGATACTTGTGCAAGTCGGTTGGAGTTATTACTGCGAGGATCACCTACAACAATGACCAGATCTGCCTGCCCTGCCTGTTCGGCAACAGCTTCCTGACGGACTTGGGTTGCCAAGCATATCTCATTATGAATCTCTGCGCCTGGATACTTCTCCAGAAGACGGCTCATAATGTGTTTAATGTCCCATTGACTCATCGTTGTCTGATTTGTGATAAGGATTTTGCCAGGAGGTACGTTCAGACCGTCAATCTCCTCTTCCTTCTCGATCAGATGAACATGATCGGGTGCAACACCAACCGCGCCTTCCGGCTCTGGATGATTCTTTTTCCCAATATAGATAATGTCATATCCCTCTGCCGTCTTCTCCCGAATAAGGTCATGGGTTTTGGTTACATCCGGACATGTTGCATCCACTGTAGTTAAACCTTTATCACGTGCCATCTTGCGCACTTCTGGAGATACACCATGGGCCGTAAAGATCACTGTTCCACTCTCGACCTGGCTCAAAATATCAATCCGATTCGGTCCGTCCAGTGTAATAATGCCCTCATCTTCAAAAGAGTCCGTCACATGTTGGTTATGCACAATCATACCCAATATATAAATAGGCCGTGGTAGGTCCAGATTGCGTGCCGCCTGGCGCGCGAGCACCATCGCATCCACAACTCCGTAACAATATCCCCGCGGCGAAATTCGCAGTACTTCCACTTGGTTGCCACCCGCTTTCTTTCTCGGCAAAGATAGCCGATGTAATTGCAGTCCTGTCTATTATAACCTTATTCGATAGGCGGAGCAAAGACTACCGGCAACCAAATGATAAAGGTCGTTCCTTCTCCACGTCTGGTTACAACCTCGACAGACCCTTGGTGTTCCTCAATGATCCACTTGGCAATCGACAGTCCCAGACCTATACCTGGTGTGGCACCGCGTGACTCATCCGCCCGATAGAACCGGTCAAAGATAAATGGAACTTCATCCCGATCCATTCCGATTCCCGTATCACTGATGCGTAGTCCTACCTGACCTTTATAAAGTATTGCATCAAGCGTAACCGAGCCATCTGGAGTGTACTTGAAGGCATTCTCGATAAAAATAAACAACATCTGCTGCAAATAGTCCTTGCTGCCGTTCACATATATGCCATTCAGAATCGATAGATCTCCTGGACGCCAGTCTGCCTGATGATCAAGGAATTGCGACCTGCGAGCCACTTCCTGTACCAGAATCTGCAACGGGATCGGATTCAGTTCGATTTTCTGTCCTGTATCGGCTCTGGCCAAAGACAGCATATCACTGATCAGTCTACTCATGCGTTTTCCTTCATCCGCCATGTCCTCTATCGCTTCGAGCGACATTTGTTTAACCGTTTCTTCGTCCAGATTCGGTCGGTCCGTGCTCTCCTGATCCCACAGCTTCTTAAGGAAGTCCACATTTCCACGGATCGTGGTCAACGGTGTACGCAGCTCATGCGAGGCATCAGATACAAATCTGCGCTGAGCTTTATTCGTCTCCTCGAGCCCTCTGAATGACAGCTCTGTTCGTTCAAGCATATTATTGACTGTTTCAATCAGACGTCCAATCTCATCCATGGGACCCGTATATTGAATGCGCACACTAAGGTCATCCCCGGACTGAATCTGATTGGCCGCATCAATCACATTGACGAGCGGACGCATGGATTTGCGAGCCAGAATCAGCCCCGAAGTAATGGCAAGCGCCATTGCGACAAGCCAGCCAAAAACCAGAATATTTCGTAAAGCTTCCAGCAGTCGTTCCTGGGAACTAACATTGGCGCCGACTTGAAGAAGCCCCCTTATTTCATTGGTTCCCTGAAGAGACAGGGGCTGTTGATTCACCAAGAAAGGGGTCCCATTCACATAGATCTTGGATATTCCACGCTTTTTCTGGATCTCATTGGATTTCACAACAGGAAATTGAATCTGAAGTTTCTCCATATTGCCTGAGATTTTACCAGATCTGCTCTGGTAGTCCCACAACTGGATGTATATTTGAGCTTCCTGAAGCTGACTTTCCGTAAAAGGGTCCAGGTCCAGCGATTGTGAAAGTGGATTGACACCAATCTGATTCGTAATTCGTTCACTTTTATCTTTCAGTTGCTGTTCCACTTCTTGATACGTATTAAAATAAACAAAAGCGTAGATCACAACTCCCCAAAAAATGAGCACGGCTGCCAAGATGCCTGAATACCACGCGGTTAATCTTAACCGAATGGACATGTCAGGAGTCACCTCTCAAAATATAGCCGGCTCCCCGGATGGTCTGGATCAAACGTTTGCCGCCGTATTCTTCGGTTTTTTGTCTGAGCATGGCAATATACACTTCGAGCACATTGGACTCACCACTGTAATCATAACCCCAGATTTTATCCATAATCAGATCACGGGACAGCACACGTTTCGGATTTTGCATGAACAGATTCAGCAATTCGAACTCCTTGGCAGTCAGTTCCAGACGCTGACCGTCACGCAACACCTCACGAGAATCATTATCCAGAATAATATCCTCATACATTAGTCGATTATCAGGCGTGTCTGCTATATCCGCTTTACGACGCAATAAGGCACGGACACGAGCCAACAGTTCTTCAAGCGCAAACGGCTTCACGAGATAATCATCTGCACCTGTATCCAGCCCAATTACCCGGCTCTGTACTTCATCTTTGGCAGTAAGCATCAGCACGGGTACCTTGCTCCCCGCTTCTCTGAGTCTGCGGCATACCTCAAACCCGTCAATTTGCGGCATCATGACATCAAGAACCACAATATCCGGCTCTTTATCCATCAGCTTACTGAGGCCCTCCGCCCCATTCGAAGCTGTCTGTACATCATATCCTTCAAAAGCAAGTCCCCGCCGAAGCATGGACACGATTTTTTCATCATCATCAACAATCAAAATAGTTGAGCGCATGGTCTTTCTCCTTTATCCCTTAACGTTTTAATCTCATTGTAACAGCCAAAAGCGCAATCTGCATCTTTCCAAACACCTTGATGGAGTACAAACGTATATAGTGCAAAAAAGCGAAAGGGCCCTCGAACCCTTCCGCTCTTCTAAACCTTATTTTATAACCCATGTTTCAGCATTATGGTTGTTGTTGCTGTTGTTGATCCGTCGTTTGTGTAGTATCGTAATCGTTTTTGTTGCCGATTTTGAGTTTCACATCCATTTTTTTGCCGTCCCGAACAACATTCAGTGTCACTTCACTGCCGATTTCCTGTTTCTTGATGAAATCAATCAAATCCTGACTTGTGCTGTACGCTGTACCATTGGCACCTGTGATGATGTCATAAGCACGCAGGTCTGCTTGGTAAGCAGGGGATTGATAGATCGTGCTGGCTACAACTGAACCTTCAGTGATATCCGTTCCCATCTGTTTAGCCACTTCAGGCGTGAGGGCCATCAGAGATGCACCAATGAACGGTACGGGCTCTTTGGGAACTTCTTTGTTTTCTTTCAGATATTTAACCGCATCCGAGATTACACTCGAAGGAATGGCAAACCCAATACCCTGTGCATCCGCGCTAACCGCAACGTTCATACCAATGACTTCACCATTCAGGTTAAGCAATGGTCCACCGGAGTTACCAGGATTGATGGAAGCATCCGTTTGTAACAAGTGGCTGTACTCACGGGTTTTGCCTGTTTCTTCGTCCGGAATACTGATCGTACGTTCTTTCGCACTCAACACACCTGCAGTAACTGTGTGTTCAAATCCTTCAGGGTTACCAATAGCTACAAGCCATTCACCCACTTGTGTGCTGTTGGAATCACCCAATGGAGCAACAGGGAAAGCATCATCACCGCTGTTTTTCTCGATTTTCAATACGGCAAGGTCAAGGTCGAAGCTGCTTCCCAGCAATTTCGCTTCATATGGTTTGCTGTTGTTCTCCAGCGTTACTTGAATCACATCTGCACCCTGAACCACGTGTTGGTTCGTCAGGATGTAGCCTTCTTTGTCAAAAATAAATCCGGAGCCAATGCCGAGTGGAACCAACTGATTGCTGCTTTGTTGCTGTTGCTGCTGATTTTGGCCTTGGTAGCTATCTGTTCCGCCATTGCTTCCATTACCAAAGAAGTATTGGTACAATGGATCACTCATCGTAGAACCGCCCTGGCTGCTGCTGCGTGAAGACTGCTTCGCTAGTGTTTCGATTTTGACGACAGCCGGACTTGTACTCGTTACTACAGAGGATACATCCTCTTTGCCCGTTGGCAGTAATGACGCTGTCACGTTATTGCTGCTGCCTGAGTTAGTAGGAGAAGATGACTGACTGGAGCTTTCATTGTCTGCACTTGTCAGCGCTTCCTGTGGTGTAAACATATTTGTTCTGTCCGCTGTGTACATCAGCACTGTAATGACCAGCATCCCGGCGATGAAAGAGAACAGGAGCGATCTTACGGAAGAACGTGGCCGACGGTTATTATAATTCCAATTGCCATTGTTCTTGCCTCCGTTCCCCTGATCTCCTCCGTTGCCACCTGAACCGTTGCCGCCGCCCCCTCTGGAGGACGTATTGGCTTGATCAGATGATTCGTTACTGTAATTACTGTAGTAAGTAGGTACGGGCTTCACGGGGTCAGGTCTTGTAATCTCTACATTTCCTTCTTCACGTAGATTATGTTCCCCATTATGACTTGCTGTATCTTCCTGATTCACGGACTGAAAAGGTCCATAAGAATAATAATAGGAGGAATCGTCCGTCCCGGATGAATTGCGATTCTCCGCTTGTTTAGTTTCATTTTCCTCGTCTTGACGGTTCGCTCTGTAATTACGTTCGTCCATGCCTCTCTACCTCCCAATCTCTTCTTCGCAAGAGATATTCTTTAACTGTCCTTATTTTGTACTTTAAACCTTAACCGTACCTTAAAAACAATTAAAAAGGAGATAAAAGCACGCTGTTATAGAACATTTTTCCCGCCAAATCTGCATTCTAACCCTTATTTCTTCACCCAGCCCTGACGATGAGCGTAGATTGCCAGCTGTGTCCGATCGTCCATTTCACACTTCATCAGCAGATTGCTCACATGGGTTTTGACAGTTTTGATACTAATATGTAGTTCTTCCCCGATGTCCTTATTGGTCTTGCCCTCTGCAATCAGCAAAAGCACTTCCTTTTCCCGTTCCGTCAGGCCGGATTCGTTCTCTCTTGCCGTGCGCTGCCTGATACCACGGGTCAATGCCTGTGATACGTCGCCTGTCATTACAGGCATACCTCGGTATGCTCCTTGCAGAGCATAGATTAACTCTTCAGCAGATACCGTCTTCAGCACATAACTGACCGCTCCAGCTTCAATCGCTTGTACCACAAGGTCATCCTCCAGAAAACTGGTCAGCATCACAATTTTCATGCCCGGAAATTCGGCCATGATCGCTTGTGTCGCTTCCGCACCATTCATCACCGGCATCATCAGGTCCATCAGGATCAGGTCAGGCAGTTCGTTTTCTCCCAGCTTGCGTAACTGATTCAATGCATCCTGTCCGTTACTTGCTTCCCCCATCACATGAAATGTGGGTTCCAACATAAGATACGTTTTCAATCCCATTCGCACCATATCATGATCATCCACAATCATTACATTCACTTTTACGCTCATTCTGTTTCCCCCTCTGGTTCTTTCGGGAATTTCGGGATGAATACCCGCACCGTCGTCCCCGCTCCCGGCTTCGATATAATCTGAACCTGACCCCCAAGCTTCTCTGCCCGTTCACGCATCGTTGATAATCCGTATGAGCCAGGCCGTTCCGCTTGCTGCAAAAACCCTTGACCGTCATCGCTAATGCTCATGCTGATCTGATGTTCACTCTCTCGTATGGACAGACTGACCAGACCCGCTTCCGCATGTTTGACCACATTAGCGACCGCTTCCTGAATAACAAGAAACAGCTGGTGCTCGATGGCATCGGAAATTCCGCCATCCAGTTCCAGCTCTTTCACTCCTTTTAAACCATTCTGCCTGCAATAATCAGGGAACCAGCTATCCAGCGCTTCGCCAAGATTCCTTCCCTCCAACTCCACTGGGCGAAGCTGAGCGATAAGCCCACGCATCTGCCTCTGGGCAATATGCGACATCTGAATAAGTTGATCCAGCACTTTGCTGCCATGCTCGGGATTCATCTCCAGCAGACGTGGTAAGGAGGAAGCCGACATATGCATGGCGAAAAGCTGCTGGCTGACCGTATCATGCAAATCCCTTGCCATCCGTTTACGCTCTTCAATTACAGCGCGCTCAGATGCCTGTTCCTTTTCAATGACTTCCTGCTCACCGAGCCGCTGAAGCAATCTCATTTTTTTCTCAATCGAATCCATCATGACATTGAATTCCTGATATACCCGCCCGAATGAGGCATCATCTGCCTCAGGCATACGAACAGCAAGATTGCCTTTTGACACTTTCAGCATGTTGAGATCCAGTAGATCAATCTTACGTTGAAGTCGCAAAGCAGCAATATACCCCGTGATTACGGTAGCCAGAAGGACAACAGCAACATAGGTCCACGCACGCTGTCGCCCTGTTCCCATTAGCACTTCCCCGTACAGCAAGTAAAACCCGCCCAAAGTAATGAGTCCGGTCAGCGCAAAATACATCATCAGTTCCCACTTATTTGCTTTGAGAATCGTTCGAATCATGCGTTAACCCACCTTATTCACTTTGACATCTCCAATAAACACACTAACGACAATCCGTACTTTTTTTCCTGCTTCGCGATAATGCGCCGTTTCAGCCTGAGCACTGCTTAGGAATCCGCCTCGTTTTTGATTTAACAGCGACATGTCCCCAATAAACGAGTTTGTCGTCACAGTCACACCGAGATCCATATCTTCAGGAACAAATACCTTCACATCCCCAATAAAAGAGGAAATGTTAATTTTCGTCTCACCGTAAGGTATTTGCGCCTTCGTCAAATCAATCACCGTATCGCCAATAAATGCCGAAATATTCATCGGTTTCAGGGAGAACACTTCCTGTCCCATATACATATCACCGATAAATGCCGATTTGTTAATTGTATTCCCATGGCCACCATAGTAATTCGGATCATCATCATAGTGGTCATCGTGATCAAATGTTCCATATTCCTTTTTACTTGAACCGTAACCTTTATGCTTGTGATGTTGATGTTGATGTTTATGATGGTGTTGATGTCCGTGTGTTTTAGGGTCTTCCTTATCTGTATAGAATGAGCCATGTGAATCATTCTTGTGTTCCTGTTCCGGTTTGCCAAATGTTTTCTCGAACTGTTCATCAAACGAAGACGGCATTTCCAGGTCCTCAGGGGACAATGGCTTATAAGGTGGCTCCGGTGGAGGAGGCGGTGGTACTTGGTCATGGTGTTTCCGGTCACGACGACGGGGTCCGATCAGAACGAACAATCCCCCACCAATCAGCATTACCGGAATTAGGTAGCGAATGAACTCGCCCATGGAATAATCAATCCACCCCAGATTGCGTGCCAAGAAGTATCCACCAATCGCCAGTACAATGGCCGGTCCAATCAATGCATGACTCCCATTACGCCGAATTTCGGTTAACCCTTTTACACCCCACCAAATCAAAAATAACGGCCAATATGTTCTGAACATGTATCCGATATCTATGTCATAGCCCAATTGCCTGAACAATATTATTGCGCCAATCGCAATAAGAGGAATGCCAACCCACCAGCGGTCCCGCGTAGATCGTTTCATCGCTCATGTCTCCTTTGTCTGTATTGTGTATCCAGTTTACATCAGACAAGGATTGGTTAACAGCGGCGGCAGATGGAATTGATCTCGGTCTCCAGACCGAGGCGGAAGGTTATTTATGTAAAATATTAAAAACACCCTGGAGAAATTCTCCAAGGTGTTTGTGCATTGATTTACTTTTGTGTTTTGCCTGTGTTCTCAGTACCGAACTCAGCATTGTATTTTTCATCAGGTGTTTGGAAGTTATCCTTCACTTTGTTTTGGTGCGATTGTTTCACTTTGCTTGCTGCATTCTCTTCTCCAAACTCTGCATTGTACTTCTCGTTTGGCGTTTGTGAACCTTGAGATTTCTTAGCCACGACGATCACCTCTCTCTTCATATTTACATTGCATGTCTGCAACGCGGGGTTCGTCCCCAGAGAGTATTATGTGAAGAGTGCGCGTGCGTTATTCATGTATTAAAATTCATCATCATTATACGGCCTTGTCCAGCCATGAATCGGGTACGGATTTGTACACATCGATAGCTTCCGATAACTCTTCCAGCATTTTTTCAGTGCATTTTCCAGCACCTTGTTTGATCACCTGTACTTCGACGTCCTTTTTGCCCCATTCTTTATATACTTGCTTTATTGTTGGGAAATAAAGATCAATTTTATTGCCCTTGATCGCCGAGCCCGTATCTGCAACGATGCCGTAACCATAACCGGGAATATATAAAATGGAACCCAGTGGGAACAGCTTTGGATCAGCTGCAATTGTCGAAACTGTTTCTTTATCACGGCGCACCTTTACACCTGAATACGTAATTCCGTATTGAGGATGTTTCGGACCTTTTCCGGTTGATTCCACACCTGCAGTGTATCCGGTAGCCGTCACCTTGTGTGTATCCAACACCTGTTCTGTACGCGGAGCGAGTACCGGCATGGATGGGTCAACTCCGGTCTGCTTCTCCGGAACTTCCGGCCGTGGGATAACAATAGGCTGTGGAGACCACAAAAAACCCATATAGACCAAAGTAGTGAGTTGAGCCTGATCGCTGTATTCATAAACTGCCGCTTCTGAATGTACACCTTCAAGCTCTCCTAAAGTTTCGCTATGCCGATTCTCCACATACATGACTTCATTTTCCTCTTCAAAGGTATATGCTTCTGCCTGATTCAAGCCTAAGACTATTCCAGTGAGCACCACACAGCAAGAGATGATGAACCTTATGTTTTTCTTCTGAATTAAGAATTGCTTTTTCATTATAGAACCTCCCCCTTACTGCAAAGGTTTTCCAAAATGAAAAAATTCTATACTTTTCACCTATTAAGGCTTTTAAATCGGATATCCAGAAAACCTTAAAACAACAAAAAAACCGTCTAAACCATTGGATTTTACTCCAATACGATTTAAACGGTTCTTTATTATAGAAGCTACAATTCAGGATTACACCAGTCTTGTTGCAATCTCTTCTTTAAGTTGGGCTACAATTTCGTCCACAGGTTTCATGCCGAGATCGCCTTCTCCACGTTTCCGCACAGATACACCCTCTGCATTACGTTCATTTTCACCAACGACGAACATGTAAGGCATTTTCTCAAGCTGTGCTTCACGGATTTTATAACCAAGCTTCTCGTTACGCAGATCCGCTTCAGCAGAGATACCCGCACGTTTCAGCTTCGCTTCCACTTCACGTGCATAGTCGTCGAAGTTGCCGGATACCGGAATAACCTTCGCCTGTACAGGAGACAACCACAGTGGCAGAGCCCCTGCAAAGTTCTCCAGCAAGAATGCAGTGAAACGCTCCATCGTACTGATTACACCGCGGTGAATAACGACCGGACGATGTTTCTGTCCATCATCTCCCACATATTCAAGCTCAAACCGCTCTGGCAAGAGGAAGTCCAATTGAACAGTAGACAATGTCTCTTCTTTGCCCAGTGCTGTCTTGATCTGAACGTCCAGTTTTGGACCATAGAATGCCGCTTCGCCTTCTGCTTCATAGAATGGAAGGTTAAGTTCTTCCACAACTTCACGAAGCATGCGTTGGGACATTTCCCACATCTCGTCGTTTTGGAAGTATTTCTCGGTATCCTGAGGATCGCGATAGGACAAACGGAAACGATATTCGTGAATGCCGAAATCTTTATAAACCGTTTGAATCAGCTCAATAACACGAGCAAACTCTTCCTTGATCTGATCCGGGCGTGCGAATATGTGAGAGTCGTTCAGCGTCATCGCACGTACACGATGCAGACCTGTCAACGCGCCCGACATTTCGTAACGATGCATCATGCCAAGCTCGGCAATCCGGATCGGCAGATCACGGTAGCTGTGCATGCTGGACTTGTACACCATCATGTGGTGAGGACAGTTCATTGGACGAAGAACGAGTTCCTCATTGTCCATAACCATTTTAGGGAACATGTCTTCCTGATAGTGCTCCCAGTGTCCGGATGTTTTGTATAACTCAACATTACCAAGCACCGGTGTGTATACATGCTGATATCCGAGGCTCTCTTCCAGATCCACGATATAACGCTCCAACGTCCGGCGCAGCTTCGCACCGTTAGGTAACCAGATTGGCAAGCCTTGTCCAACCAGTTGGGAAAATGTGAAGATTTCGAGTTCCTTACCCAATTTACGGTGATCCCGTTTACGTGCTTCTTCCAGGAAGTGCAAATGCTCATCAAGCTGTGCTTTTTTCACAAAAGCTGTACCGTAAATACGTTGCAGCATTTTGTTTTTGCTATCTCCACGCCAGTAAGCACCGGCAACATTCATCAGTTTAAATACTTTGATTTTGCTGGTGGATGGCACGTGTGGTCCACGACACAAGTCGAAGAATTCACCTTGCTCATAAATAGTGATAACACTGTCTTCTGGTAAGTCACGAATCAATTCCAGCTTGTAAGGATCGCCCACTTCTTCGAAGATTTTGATCGCTTCCTCGCGGCTAACTTCCTTACGTACAATTGGCAAGTTCTCATTAACAATACGTTCCATTTCCTTCTCAATCTTTTGCAGATCTTCTGGATTGAGCGGTTGTTCCAGATCCATATCATAGTAGAAACCATCTTCAATGACAGGACCAACGCCGAGATGAACCTCTTTGTTTCCATATAAACGCTTCACAGCTTGAGCGAGCAAGTGAGCTGTACTGTGACGCATCACTTCCAGACCTTCTGGTGAATCCAGTGTTACGATCTCCACCAATGCTCCCTCATGAAGTGTTGTGGACAAGTCCACTACGATTCCATCCAGTTTGCCGGCTACGGCATTTTTGCGAAGTCCGCTGCTAATCGAAGCGGCCACATCTTCAATGCTGCTTCCGTCGGCATACTCACGAACCGAACCATCGGGTAGTTTAATGTTAACTGCCATTTGTCTCATTCCTCCTGTAAATTCAACCTCTGTCCATGTATTTCATGGATGGATAATCTATTGCTGTTCCTGCAATTTTGCAAAGGAACGCAAAAAACACCCGTCCCGGCAAAGGGACGAGTGTTGTATACTCTCGTGGTTCCACCCTAATTCAGCTGCTTCATCCATATTGGAAGTACAGCCCTTATTGGCATGACGGTAACGGGCATGACCCGGCATATCCTTACTCATGGATGACTACCTGTATTATAGAGGCAATATTTATATCCATTTTCAAAACTGCAGCTCCAAAGGGGTAAACCAAACGTGGCATCCGGAGGAAATTTCAGCCTGGTTCCCTCTCTCTGCACCGACCGTGCGTATGGTTCTTGTCTTTGTCAACGCTTTTGTTTATTGTTCCATAACAACTCAAATAAATCATGGATCAACAGTTATTATAATTGCCGATATCACTTGCGTCAAGACCTGTCAACAATCCGGAGCGCAGGACTTCACACTCAGGACAATGATGGCATAATTGCACCTTGTCTTCAAAGATCTGACGGATCGTAGAGATGATAGGCAGATCAGGAGTACGTGTATGCAGCATGACCTTTTCAGGTGAGATGGAGATCAGCGTACTCACGATCATATCTTCAATATCCATTTCCAATTCAAGCCCCGGCATCTCCACGACGACCTGTTCATCCTTTTGTACGGGCAGCACATTAAGCGCAGCATCCAATACTTGAAATTCATGTAATCCTTTGTGTATCAAATGTACAAGAGGTACTTTCGCCTCCTGAAAGAACACAAAATATTTGAGCAGCCCCATAAACTCTTCATATTGACGATCCATCCAGAATTCATCCAGTGCATATTCTACCAGCTCGTGAAGTTCCTGCTTATATGGCCGAATCCGGAAATTAAGAATGCCTTCAAGATGAAAAAAATGCACCTCTTCCAAATCCTGCTTCAATCCATTGGCCAAAGTGTTACGGCGACGCTCGCGCAGGCCTGGCTGATCCAAGTCACCATTGAATAATAAAGGCATGCATATCCGGTTTACCTTCTCCACCTCATGTTCATCCATGACTGAGCATGCCTTTGAGATCATCTCTTCCACCATAATACGTTCACGCGTATCCATAATGAAATCTGCAAGTCCGTTGGCAAGCAAATCACTGATCTGGGGCAACCACTGCTGGAAGTCAGCGTGATTCTCATTGCCTCTGCATACCCAGGCCGCTCTTCCGTCATTATGTTTGAAGGTGAGCCGAAATCCTCTTTTGCTTATATGTAAACCTTTGGTTTTTTCCTTCACACAACGATAAAATTGATCCGCTTCTTCCTGCCCTGATACATCGGTCCATACGGCGAACAGTTCCATAAGAATCACTCCTTTCCTTCCTGTTCAAAGTATATGGCAAGGCTGATAGGGATATACGAAGCGGATTGATGGAAAGCGTGTCATGATTTCTCAGTATATTATCAATCTGTTTGGAGTTAAGACAAAAATGTGTTATTATTTTTATAACAGTATGTTTCACGGAAAAGGGGGGAAGCCAAAATGAGACAACAACCAAGAATACTCCGTTACGCCTTTATTATCATTTTGTGCGTATTCCAAGCGTTTTCCTTCCCTATTCCGATGCAGTCGGAATCCGCTGTCGAGGTAACCGTTGAGACGACTTCCAACAAGGAAGTGCTTGTCCACACTTTGGAGTCTCAGCAGAAACCTGCCATTCGCAAATACCCACAAGTCATGTCGAAGTTGATTGCGGTCACGCATAACAAACCTGTCTTTCTTGTGCTCGCTTTGTTGCTAATGCTGCGAATTCCTACACCGCGTCTACCCTTTAAACCGTTGATTTGTCTGTTTAAACGCAGATTATTTCTGCTACCCATCAAATTCACCAGTATGTATGTATCTCCCACCCCGATAGCACCAATTTACGTGAACGCTCTTAGCTAGCCGTTACACCGTAATTTAGGTTGCTTTGCATGGAGACACCTCTGTCTGTGAGACGGTGTGCTTGTGCATAATTTTTAATCCTTTTAGCAAATGTTAGATATCGATCAGTTTTATTTGGTAACACCTGTTTGTTAACGTCTATTTTGTTATCCCCATCTTCTAAAAATTCACAACACAAGGCTGTGTGTCAGGAGTCCCTGGCTCTGTTTACCCGCATCATTTAATGTTCCTAAGCGCAACAGTTCATTCTATTTTCGGGAAATAAGCCTGTCTTCTGTGGCCAGCCCTCAATATAAGGAGGCATACTATCCATGGATGTACGCGAAACAGATTTGCCGGGAATCGGCAAGAAATTTCAGATTGAAACAAGCAGTGGAGATAAAATTATTGTCATTATTCACGATGACGGTCGCCGGGAAATGTACCATTTTGAGTACGATGATCCAGACCAAAGCATCTCCATGATTACACTTGATGACTATGAAGCAAGACAGATTGCTGCCATCGTTGGTGGATTGACCTATAAACCAAAGCAGCTTGAAAATATTGAAGTAACGTTTGACGATCTGATTATTGAATGGTACAAAATCGAGCCATCCTACGGATGTATCGGTAAATCAATTGGTGAACTGGACGTACGTCAAAACTCAGGGGCAACGGTTATTGCCGTTGTAGAGAAGAATCACAAAAAACATATCAGCCCCGGTCCGGAGGTCGTGATTAGTGCAGAGTCCACGGTAGTAGCCGTTGGCGAACGCAATCAGCAGAAACTGTTTAAATCCCTCCTCCTGACTGGAAGGGGGTAAATAGATGGATCATTTGATATTCGAAGTAGGTCTGGCCCTTGTGCTCATTGCGGCAGCCGGCCTTTTATCGGCAAAACTAAGATTTTCGGTCGTTCCGTTTTATATTCTGATCGGGATGGCTGTTGGGCCACATGCTATGAAAATCTGGCATCTGGACTTCCGCTTTATTGAGAGTCAGCCTTTTATTGAATTTATGGGCCGGATCGGTATCCTGTTCCTTCTCTTCTACCTTGGACTTGAATTCTCGGTAGGTCGTTTAATTAAATCGGGTCGCTCTATTGCAGTTGGCGGCTCGATCTACATCGGCATTAACTTTACGCTGGGATTAATATTCGGTTTTATGTCCGGTTTCCCAGTTGCAGAAGCACTTATTATCGCAGGTATAACTACCATCTCTTCCAGTGCCATCGTGGCCAAGGTACTCGTGGATTTGAAACGAACGGCCAATCCGGAAACAGAGATGATATTGGGTATTATTATGTTCGAAGATGTATTCCTCGCTGTATATATCTCGATCTTGTCTGGACTTGTGCTTAGTGATTCATCCTCCATCGGAGGCGTCATCATGTCCGCACTTATTGCTCTCGGATTCATGCTTATCGTGATTATCCTTGGACGCAAAGCAACACCGCTACTAAACAAATTGCTTAAAATTCGATCGAATGAGCTATTCTCTCTCGTTGTATTCGGAGCCTTGTTCCTGGTAGCCGGCTTCTCTGAAACCATTCATGTTGCCGAAGCGATTGGTGCATTACTGGTTGGTCTGGTGCTTGCTGAAACAGAACACGCAAAACGGATTGAGCACTTGATTCTACCGTTCCGTGACTTCTTCGGAGCAATCTTCTTCTTCAGCTTTGGATTGTCCATTGATCCGTTGTCCTTGGGTGGCGAAGCCGTATGGTTAGCTCTGATTGCAGTTGTTATTACATTGTTCGGTAACTTCCTGGCAGGTATGATGGCCGGACGCAGTGCAGGACTATCTCCCAAAGCATCGGCGAATATTGGATTAACCATTGTGTCACGGGGTGAATTTTCCATCATATTGGCCAACATGGGTAAAGCCGGGGGACTGTTGCCAATGATTCAACCGTTTGCCGCGCTCTATGTCCTAATTCTGGCCATTCTGGGTCCTTTATTAACCAAAGAATCCAAACATGTATTCCGTTTACTGGATAAAATATTCAAGTTCAAGGATCCACGGAAAAAGAAAGAAGAACCGAAGGTTTTACAGAAAGAAGGGTAACCCCCTTGTCTGTTCAGACAGACAACGTATCGTAATCGCGGCTCTACCGCCGATCTTTCTGTGATTAACCCAGGGAGAATTGCACGAAAGCCGCACAAAGGAGGATGACCTATGAAAGCACCTCTGATATCGGCTAATCCGGTACCACAAACCGCCAAGACCAGATTATCATCTGCCCGTCGCATGTTGAATTTATTGTTTGTAATAGCGGGTGGAATTCTGGCCTCCGTGGGACTTGAATTGTTTCTACATCCCAATAAGATCATTATTGGAGGCATTACAGGCATCTCTTCGTTGTTCGCCCACTGGACCGAAATGAGGATTGGTTTGTTCCTGTTTTTGTTCAACGTTCCATTTATTTTTCTGTCCTATAGACTCGTGCAAAAGAAATTCGTACTGGTCACTGTTCTGGGTTTGGTTGTCTTTTCGATTGGTGCCATTGTGCTTCATCCCATGCCGCCGCTTGTCGAGCACCCCCTGGCTGCCGCCATGTTTGGCGGATTATGTCTCGGTCTAGGAATCGGTCTAGTCGTGCGGTATGGTGGGACACTGGATACGCTGGAAATCGGTGATCCGTCCTCCCGTCCACCTGAACGTGTATTTAGCGGGAAACGGATGCTTATCGAAAAAATAATCATGCTGCTCAACTTGTTGATTCTAACCGCCGCTGGTGTTGTCTTCGGTTGGGATCAAGCGATGTACTCGGTAATTGCTTATCTCATTGCATATGAAATGGTGTATATTGCATTCCGCGGATTCACAGCTAAGCGCAAAATATGTATTTTAACCACACAAAGCGCTCAAGTTGAAAAAGCCATCCGTAAACGGCTGCGCCGTGAACCTGGAACATTGGATCCTTCAGCGGATTCAGGACACCCTGCTGTAGCTGAAGGTTGGATCCAACACGTTCCGGGAGCACTCTACTATGAGATTCATTTCCTTGAAATGATCTGGCTCAAATCCATTGTGCGTCATATTGATCCACATGCAGGTATTGTGACGAACCCGGAAAAATAATCAAGATTTCTATAGGCTAGGCGCACAAAAACTCTCTCTGTTTCCCATGGATGTTAACCATTCATTCAGGATCAGAGAGAGTTTTTTTCAGTTATTCTTTTTATAACTCCACTATCGCTTTCACTACATGCGAATCCGGTTGTAACCAGGTGTCGATCGAATCAGGCAATTGATCAAAACTCGTCCTGTGTGTGATGTAGCCGTCCATGTTCAACTTCTTCTCCCGCAAGATCGACATGACCTGTTCAAAATCTTCCCGTGTGGCGTTTCGGCTACCTAAAATGCTCATCTCACGCTTGTGAAAGTCTGGATCATGAAAGGAAATATCGGCTTTGACTAGTCCAACAAAGATTAATTGTCCACCATGAGCCACGTACTGGATGGCATTATTCATCGATTGCATGTTTCCTGTTGCATCAAAGACAGCCGTCGCATAGTCCCCATTCGTGATTTCAGCAACTTGCTGTGCCGCTTGTTCATTGGCCTGAACCATAGCATCCACTCCGGCCCATGTGCGGCTAAGTTCCAGCCTGTCCAGATTCCGGTCAATAGCAATGACCCGAGCACCCGCCTGTTTGGCAAATGCCATCACACCCAGACCAATAGGTCCAGCTCCAACGACAACAACCTGTTCACCAGGCCTTAGGGCTGCTCTTCTGACCGCGTGAGCACCAATACTGAGCGGTTCTACCATCGCAGTTTCATCCAGTGTAAGTCCTTCAGCTTGGATCAGATGGGAGACAGGCACAACGATTCTCTCTCGCATGCCGCCGTCCACATGTACACCCATCACCTGCATTGACACACAACAATTCGTTTTCCCTGATCGACAAGCGATACAATGACCACAATGCAAATATGGAATAATACTAACCTGATCTCCCGCCTTCAGGCCCGCTCCATTCTCCCCGATTTCTTCAATAATCCCTGCAAGCTCATGACCCAGTACACGAGGATAGGTAAAAAAAGGCTGATTACCTTTGTAGGCATGCAGATCTGTGCCACAGATTCCAATTCGGCGGATGGTTACCAGCGCCTGATTCTCGTTTCTTTCAGGTTCAGCTATGTCTCGCAACGCCAAACGATTTATTTCTTCACATATAACAGCTCTCATTCCTGTTCCCCCTCGGATGATGCTTGTGACTTCATGTTATGTTCAATGTTATATTCAGGGCGTCCGCTGGCCCAGCTCTCATTACGAATTGGAGCCAGAATACGCAGCACCTCTGATAACAGTTCCTGGTCAAATGGTTCCTCAATCCAGGCTGCATTGTTGCGGATATTATGTTCACTTGCACTGCTGACCAGTGTTGTTGGAATCCGTTCATTGGCTGTTGCAAATTGCACGGCAAGCTTCGCAATATCAGTGCCCTGTTCCGCGCAGAACTGTGCCGCTTGCTGGCAGATCTGCTTCACGCGATCATCTGCCGGGTGCCAGGCAGGAGCTCCTCTTGTGCTTAATAAGCCCATAGAAAGTGGCGAAGCATTCACAAGGCCAACTTCTTTCTTTTCCAAAAGGGGCAGCAAGGACAGCAGTGAAGTATCATTTAATGCATAATGGCAGTAGGAAATGATGGCGTCAGCATCAATCTGTGGCAACACTGTTTCGAATAACGGCAGCGGTAAGCCACAAATCCCTGCATGGCGAATGACTCCCTGCTCTTTCAGGCGAAGCAAGGTTGGAAAAGCTTCTTCAATAATAATATCGGCAGGGACAAACTCAATGTCATGCAAGAACAGGATATCGATATAATCAGTATGCAGTCGACCCAGACTTTCTTGTACACTATCATGTATCCGCTTACGCGAAAAATCAAATGCATTCTCCCCATAACGTCCAGCCTTGGTCGACAACGTAAACGAGCTACGTGGCAAACTACGGATGGCTTCTCCAAGCACCGATTCAGCCTTCGTTAATCCATAATAGGGCGAAACATCTATATAGTTCATCCCTGCATCTACAGCGGCGTGAACCGTACGAACACCCTCACCTCGGTCAATATCACGAAATACTGAACCTAGAGAGGATGCTCCAAAGCTCAGCACAGGTACTTCCAGTCCAGTCTTACCAAGTCTTCTCGTTTTCATCGGCCTGCCCCTTCCCAGCATGTCTGCATACTCACGTGTTCTTTCATTGTAACAGTTGAATTTCAAACTAAAATATCGCCAAATGCGTAATATGTACTGTTTGATGATCTGAGAATAATCACTTGGTGTGAAGTGAAATTAAAAAGTCCGCCGATTCCCCTTATAAAGGGTAATCAACGGACTTCATATCCACACTGACTGAATGATCTTATCCATTCATTTCATCAGCGTGATGTACTATAAAATAAATATTAGTTCTGCATTACAAAATCTTGTTGAATGGCATTATTCTCATCAAACGTCCGCAGGATATCATATCTCGTGTTACGCTGTGCTGGAATATAACCGGACTCCCGAATCAGTTGCGTAATGGAACCAATGTTGACTTTGTACGTTGCGCCTGCAGCAGATACCACGTTCTCTTCAATCATGGTGCTACCAAAGTCGTTGCAGCCAAATTCAAGTGATTTTTTGCCGACTTCAGGTCCCATCGTTACCCATGAGGATTGAATGTTTTTGATGTTGTCCAATACCAGTCGGCTGATCGCTACCGTCTTCAGGTACTCTTCTGGCGTCTGACGCTCCAACTTCAGATTCGTATTATCCGGTTGGAATGTCCAAGGAATGAACGCCAGGAATCCTTCGGAATCATACTTGTTCGCAATGCACTCATCCTGAGCTTCACGTACACGAAGCAGATGCAGTGCGCGCTCTTCCATCGTTTCACCAAGACCGATAACCATCGTTGCCGTTGTGTTCATACCGATACGGTGAGCTGTCTGCATAACGTCCATCCAATCGCGCCATGAACCTTTCAAACGGCTGATTTTGCGGCGTGTACGGTCATCCAGGATTTCGGCACCACCACCAGGCAGGGAATCCAGTCCCGCTTCGTGAATTGCGCGTACAACCTCTTCCAAAGTAAGACCGTCCGACACTTCAACCATTTTCATAATTTCGGCTGGCGAGAAGGAGTGCATCGTAATATTAGGGAAACGCTCCTTGATCGCTTTGAGCAGGTCGGTGTAATAACTAAAAGGCAGATTCGGATTCGTTCCGCCTTGCATCAGAATCTCGGTACCATTCACGTCTTCGGTTTCTTGGATCTTCTGGAAGATGACTTCATCGGGAAGTACATATCCTTCGTCAGAGCCAGGTCTGCGGTAGAAAGCACAAAAACGGCAGTACACATCACACACGTTCGTGTAGTTGACGTTACGCCCAATAACAAAAGTTCTGTATGGTTCGGGGTGCATGCGTTTTACAATCACATTGGCGGCTGCCCCAATTTTGTCTACTTCATTGGATTCAAACAGCTGAATCGTGTCTTCCAAGTCCAAACGTTCGCCCCAAAGGGCTTTATCTAAGATACGGTCTACCGTACTCATCGTAAAAAAGCCTCCCTCATGAAGAGAAAATATAATCACGATCCGTCCCAACTTGCTCATATAGATGAAAGTTTTGGTGGCAACATCGCATTTCCGTACTCCACATATCGTAACACAGGTTACATGTGAAAAAAAGCACCTTATGAGCAGGTGCTTTAAAAATTAATAAAAATGTTTACATATGCCATCTATTTCATTTCTTTTTCAGCGGGCTCTAACACCCGTGTTTCAATACAGCCGACTTACGAATCCTGAAGTGCCTGATCCAGATCTGCAATCAGGTCATCGATGTCTTCCAGACCTACCGAGAAGCGCAGTAATCCGTCAGTTATACCTCGATCACGGCGAACCTCAGCCGGCATAGCCGCATGAGACATCATCGCAGGATAAGACAAGATACTTTCAACCGCACCCAGACTCACGGCAACAATTGGCAATTTCACACGGTTGAGTACAGCCTTGGCACGATCTCCCGACCCAACGTCAAACGACACGACAGCGCCGTATCCGCTTGACTGACGTTCATGAGCTTCACGGCCGGGATGATCCAGCAGCCCCGGATAAAATACAGCCGTAATATCACTGCGTCCACTAAGCCAAGCAGCCAGCTTCGCTGTGCTTTGTTCACTGTGTGCCATGCGCG
Source organism: Paenibacillus taichungensis (assembly GCF_050994985.1). Lineage (NCBI taxonomy): Bacteria > Bacillati > Bacillota > Bacilli > Caryophanales > Paenibacillaceae > Paenibacillus > Paenibacillus taichungensis. The sequence continues at coordinate 4,089,991 of NZ_CP194720.1, forward strand.
CACCCAAAGTTTTCATGCCACGCATCAGCAGCCAGGATTCCTGGGCACCAAGCACGGTTCCAAGTCCATTCTGCAATTGTTTTAGCTGTGTACCCAATGAATCCGTACGAGCAACGGCTAAACCTGCCAGCACATCACTGTGCCCGCCAAGGAACTTGGTCGCACTATGTACGACAATATCCACACCAAGCTCGATCGGCCGTTGGTAATAAGGCGTCATGAAGGTGTTATCGAGAATGGAGATTAGTTCATGTTCCTTTGCCCAGGAGGTGACCGCAGCAATATCCGTGATCCGAAGTGTCGGGTTGGATGGTGTCTCCATATAGACTGCCTTCGTGTTCGGTTTGAGCGCTGCCTTTACTTCCTCAATATTGGTCATATCCACAAAGGTAGTCTCAATCTGCATCCGGCTCAGAATGGAAGTAAGCAGTCGATACGTTCCTCCATATACGTCTTCCGTCACAATCATGTGATCGCCTGCCGAGAACATCATGAACACACTGGAGATGGCAGCCATTCCTGAGGAATAGGCAAATCCACGTGCCCCACCTTCCAATAATGTAATGTAATCCTCCAATGCCTGACGAGTCGGGTTACCGGAACGACTATAATCATGTTGGGGTGGATTAAAAATATCAAAATGATGGAATGTGGAGGCCTGGTAAATTGGCACACTGGAAGCCCCAGTGGTTTTATCGATTTCGTCACCGAAATGCAGCAGCTTGGTATCGAACTTCAGGTCGGAATGAACATTCCGTTCATGATTGTTGGCATTATTGTTTTGCTCACTCATGATGCGGTTCCCCCTTCTATCTCCTGTTGTGCAGCTGTAAGTGCATTGCCCAGATCGGCAATCAGATCTTCGGCATGCTCGATCCCTACTGAGAAGCGCAACAGACGGTCATCTACACCTACAGCGTCACGAATTTCAATCGGAATATCCGCATGGGTCTGCACCGCAGGATAAGTCATCAATGACTCTACACCCCCGAGGCTTTCCGCAAAAGCAATCAGTTTAATGTGACGAAGCAATGGTTCAACATAACGAGCATCCTTTACCTTAAAGGAGAAAATGCCTGTATTTCCACTGGATTGTTTATTCTGTATTTCAAATCCGGGATGATCCGACAAACCAGGATGATACACTTCATTAACGGCTGGGTGCTCCAAAAGGTACTTGGCAATCGTCAGAGCATTATACTCATGCCGCTCCATGCGAAGAGCGAGTGTCTTCATGCCTTTCATCAGCTGATAGGAGTCACTTGGAGACAATACGGCTCCAATGGAATTGTGCAGGAATGCCATTTCGGCCGACAATTCCTCACCTTTGGTAATAATTAATCCGGCAAGTACATCATTATGACCACCCAGATACTTCGTGGCACTATGAATGATGATATCAGCACCAAGTTCAATTGGACGCTGGAAGAACGGAGTCAGTAGTGTATTATCCACAATGGTGAGCAAGTTGTGGCTCTTGGCCCAGGAGCATACCGCTTCTACATCCGTAATCATCATTAGTGGATTGGTTGGTGTTTCAATAAATACCGCTTTTGTATTTGGTTGACGAATATTTTCTAGAGCTGCCAAGTCATTAGTATCAACGTAACTTGCCGTCACACCAAATCGAGACAGGATGCGTTCAAGCAAACGATACGTTCCGCCGTACAGATCCAGCGATACAATCAGATGATCCCCTTGTCCGAATAAAGCGAAAATCGTTTGCAAAGCAGCCATGCCGGAGCTACAGGCAAAACCTGCATCACCGGATTCCAACGCTGCCGCTGCTTCTTCCAACACTTTACGGGTTGGATTGGTCGTACGAATATAATCAAATCCCGTGCTTTGTCCAAGCTTTGGGTGGCGAAACGCAGTGGATTGATAGATCGGAAAATTAATGGCGCCCGTTACCGGTTCATTGATAGACCCAATTTGGGCCAATCGACTTTCGATTTTCAACTTGTTGTCTTCCATTGCAGCATCCTCCTGTAATGTCGATTAAATTTGCGGACCAATATCGTAAGGTGTCTCTTGATACACATAGTAATTGAGCCAATTAGAGAATAATAAGTTTGCATGTGCTCGCCAAGTGGCCGGGGGAACACGGGAAGGATCGTCATTCGGGAAATAATGTCTCGGCAGCGCAATGTCCATACCTTTAGCTGCATCACGGTCATATTCCCATTTCAATGAAAGCGGGTCATACTCGGCATGTCCGGTTGCAAAAATCTGTTTGCCGTCTTTGGTAGCAACGAGGAAAATACCCGCTTCCTCTGATTCAGCCAATATTTCAAGGTTTTCATTTTTTTCAATATCTTCACGTCGCACTTCCGTATGGCGGGAATGCGGGACGTTGAATACTTCATCAAATCCGCGCAGCAGCTGCACATTGGATCTGTTGATCGTATGTGAGAATACGCCAAAACATTTTTCATCCAGCGGAACTTTGGGAACTCCGAAATGATGGTATAACCCCGCTTGGGAAGCCCAACATATATGCATGGTCGAAGTCACATTGGTTTTGGTCCATTCGAAGATCTCCTGAATTTCTTTCCAATAGTTCACGTCTTCAAAGTCCATTTGCTCTACAGGAGCACCTGTAATGATCATACCGTCAAAACGGCGGTGTTCGATCTCATCAAAGGTTTTGTAGAACAAGTCCAAATATTCCTGGGAAGTGTTCTTGGACGTATGAGACTTCGGATGAACCAGAACGATATCTACCTGAATTGGTGTGTTACCCACCAGACGAAGCAATTGAGTTTCTGTCGTTTCCTTTGTGGGCATCAGGTTTAATATAGCGATACGTAGTGGACGAATGTCCTGCTGGTAAGCAGATGTCTCGTCCATGACAAAGATGTTCTCTCCTGCAAGTACTTCTTTGGCAGGCAGTGTGTCTGGAATTTTGATTGGCATGGTAGTTCTAACTCCTCCTTGTGCATAAATAGATGCAGCCACTGCGGACTCGATACGATTCGCATCCGTACAGTTTTAGGCTGCCATGAGCTTGCCTGCAGGCGCTGAATTGCAACCACATTGCTGGCGGCAAGCTCAAGTTCCTTAGCGAAAATCACTGCTGAGAAGTCGGTGCATATAACAAAGACCTTCCTCGGATTCCGAGAAAGGTCATATGTAAATAGATATGCGCCTCTCTCATCTCTCAGTTACAACAGTGTCACTTGGACACTTGGTCGCTGCAAGAATTAGCACCGTGCGGTATACCGCCGGTTGCCGGGTTTCATCGGGCCAGTCCCTCCACCTACTCTTGATAAGATTTCGCTTTATTCAATTGTAAAAACTAGTGTGGTTCACCTTTTACTTTAAGACATTAATCCCCTCACGTCAAGGTGTAGTTCAATGTCTGTTCCTCAGGATCGGAACCGTTCATCATCCGTTGTCATACACTGCTCCAGGGCGCGAAATCGACACATTTTTGCGCTTGAAAGGACCCTGTACCAGCGGTATACTAGACAAGTGTTATAAACCCTTATGTGAGAGGTGACATATTCAATGGATGGCGACCCGAGGCCTGACTGGCAGCCGAATTCCGACAAACTGCATAGAGAATTGATATCAGCATGCCGGCAGCGGGACGTTACTTCCGTTTGATTATAGAGCGAACGCAGTCCTGACTTCCAGGCTCCGCTGCCGACCGGCTGATCTGTTCTTTTTGCGCCCATATTGATGAAATCCGCCCATTTGGCGGGTGCAGAAGGAGTAGATGAATAATGAAAATCCGGTTGGTAAATAACGGTGTATTTATTCCGGTGGACGACATTCAGCAGGCGCTGACTCCACCAGCGGAGGGGTTTTACTGGATTGATGCGGACGTAGACGATTTGGCGGTACTTCAACCGTTGTTCATGATGCATGATCTGGCTGTGGAAGACTGTTTGAGTGACGAAGAACAACGTCCGAAGATTGAAATTTATGAGAGCCATTATTTTATTGTTATTAATAGCATTCGTTTTGATGATGAAGAGATTTTTTTACGTGCCGTCAACTTGTTCCTTGGCAGACACTTTATTATCAGTGTTACCAAACAGAAAGTCAGCGAATTGCGGACATTGAAACCGATCCTTTGGGAACAGGAAATTAGTACGCCAGATAAGCTGCTGTATCTGCTGGTTGACTTGATTGTTGATAATTATTTTACTGTCGGTGACCGAATTGAAGCGCGCATTGAGAAGCTTGAAGAGGACATTCTGATGCATACCAAGAAGTCACATCTGAATGAGATTATCGGGCTGCGCAGTGAGATTTTGTGGCTGAAGAAAGTGCTTGGACCTCAGAAAGAGGTCATTAACACACTCAATAAAAAAGATCTGCGTCTTATTGATGATCAACTGCAAAAGTATTTTAGTGACATTTATGAGAATGCTGTGAAAATATCCGAAACCTTTGAGACTTATCGCGACTTGATGGGGAACTTACGAGAAGCTTATCAATCCAGTATCGCCAACCGGGCGAATGAAATCATGCGTGTGTTCACCGCCATTACGACGGTGTTCATGCCGCTGACGGTTATCACTGGCATCTATGGGATGAACTTTACGAACATGCCCGAGTTGGACTGGAAGTATGGTTATTTTGTGGTTATTGGCCTGATGGTTACACTGGGCCTGAGTATGTTCTTTATTTTCCGCAAAAAAGATTGGGTTTGAAATAGCAAAAGACGAAGCGCTCCACTTCTGGAGACGTCTCGTCTTTTTTTTATTATCCGCTTAATGTATGACAACTAACGTCCTATTTCCAATCTAGCCTGCATTCTGCTCCGTCTCTATGTGACGACGAAACCGGATGCGAATCATGCGCAGTCTTTCGTAGACCTGCTCCAGATTGCTCCCGCCAGGCTTCTCTTCTCCATACACCTTATGTAACACGGGCTTCAGGAACGTATCTCCCAGCTCCTCGTAGGCACTCCATACCGCCTCTTGCTCCTCTTCAGACATGACAGCAAGCTCCGCATCAAGTAGACAATCGGTGTCATACCCCTCCAAATCCAGTGTCTCCAACAGTTCAATTAGCTCCCGACGGGACAATCCGGAACGATTCACAATCTCCTCCAATGTATATCCTTCTTTCATACCCTCAAGTACCTGCTTCCGTGTGGTGAATCTGTCTAGCTCCTGCTTGTACTTCTGCTCTCTCTGTTTGTACAGCCAGCTCTCATATTCTTGTTCTTTCAGAACCGAGTACACCCAATCTAGCGGGAAAGATGTGGAACGTTCCAGTCCATTCGTAAGCTCCAGCCATTGCTCTCCGTACTCGGAAGCCTTGCTCTCCCCTACGCCAGGCAGTTGCATCAATTCATCGATGGTTTGTGGAACAAATGCACTGATCATGCGCAGCAACCGGTTCGTTGCAATAAAATAGGGGGCCTTCCGGTCAGACGCTGCTCTCTTCCTGCGCCATATGCACAGGTCCATATACAGCCCCTCATTGCCATATAATTCACTGTAACAATGAAGACGTTGACCGCCATAACTGCGCGACTTCAAATCATCATTTTCGTGAAACAAACCTTGCAGCAACGGACGATATCCTTCGCCCATCTGTATGGCTAACTGATGGCGATACACATGCAACAGCTCGTCCCACGAACTGCCATCATACCAGATGGCATCCGTACGATCTCCTTCCTCATATCGGCTCCACCCCAGATGCCACGCCCCTTCTTCTTCACCAATCCACAACTGCGCATGCTCTTCATTCTGACCTGACATTCTGGATAATCTGTTCATGAAAATGACTTCCATATCTTGTCCCTCCTTCAATAGTTCAGCTCGACACAGTCTGTATTGTGCTAAATTAGGCAGCACAAAAAAACACCTCTCCTGCAAAATCCATGCAAGAGAGGTGCTTCCTCATTAACCGTGCTATGCTGTTGCTCATATATTACCACAATGGAAAAATTCGTCAACTACTTGTTTGTAAAGCTATTTACTTGTTCAAAGCTAGTTTCGCCAAAGCAAGTGAACCACACAGTCCTGCGTTATCGCCAAGTCCAGGTGAAACGACATACTGGTCAATTTCGGACTGAAGTGCAGGATGCTGAACGTATCCAGCGAGTAATTCCTGCAGTTTGCTGCGAACCATTGGGAACAGATGCTCCTGCTTCATCACACCGCCACCCATTACAATTTTCTGAGGTGTGAGGATCAATACATAATTCATCAGAGCATGCGCCAGGTAATGTGCTTCAATCTCCCAAGCCTTGTGATCGGCTGGCAGTTCGTAAGCCGGTTGCTCCCAACGTTTATTGATGGCAGGACCTGCGGCAAGCCCTTCCAGACAGTCTCCATGATACGGACAGAACCCTTCATACGTATCCTCAGGATGTCTGCGTACAATGATGTGTCCCATCTCTGGATGTGACAATCCATGGACCATTTTGCCACCTACAACTGCGCCTGCACCAATACCCGTTCCGACAGTAATATACAGACAGCTATCTAGGCCTTGTGCAGCCCCCCAGGTTGCTTCCCCAAGCGCAGCACCGTTTACATCGGTGTCGAACGTCATCGGTACATCAAAGTGCTCTTTGAGCTTACCAATCAGGTTGTACTGACCCCAATGTGGTTTTGGTGTTGTTGTGATGTAACCATAAGTCGGGCTTCCTTCAATCGGATCAATCGGACCAAATGAACCTACACCTAATGCTTCAATACCTTTACCTTCAAAAAAAGCGATTACTTGAGCCATCGTCTCTTCCGGTGTCGTCGTTGGAAAACTTACGCGTTCAAGAACTTCTCCTTCTTCCGTACCGATACCACATACAAATTTGGTTCCTCCAGCTTCAATTGCGCCTAAAATCGTCATGTTAGTCACACTCCCAAGTAGTTTAAAATTAAAATGGATCTTCGAATCTGTTCTCTAAACAAGGGCATGAATTAATCCTGTTCAGCAGTTTCGAGCTTAGCCAGTCGCTTCAATAAGGTTTGCTTCCAGCTGTCGGCTAACGTTGGAATGTCCAGCAAAGCACGCATAGCAGCGACATCCTGCTTCCCCTGATGCATAATTCGATTAGCTTCCAGAATGGTCATTGATGCAGGATCCGTGCTTATTCGTCTGAAAGTTGCAGAAGGAGTTACCTCGCCCTCTTGCAACACCCGAAAATAAAATCCGGTATGCCCGCTATCCTGGAAATAAACAGGCAGCTCTTTGTAATCATACCGTGCACCAAGCTTGAAGCAAGGCTGTCTCGGCTGGCTGACCTGTACCGTGGCTTTCCCCAATTCATACACATCACCAATGCGGACTTCTTCCTCCATACAGCCTTCAACTGTCAGATTTTCTCCACAAGCTCCCCAGTCCAGCTTGCGATCCATCAGTTGTTCAAGCGCCGCATAGCGACTGTAATCGTATACACAAACCGCCTTGTCAGGCCCACCATGATGCTCCAGATCAGCCTGGGCATCCCCTGTCATTCCGGTGAATGACAGAAAGACCGGGCTGGGTATGGGATGTTTCACAATGCCGCTCATCACTTCGCGCTTCTGGCCAGGCAAGGCCTGAACTTGCCCTACGTTTACAGCTAATACCGCTGTTTTGCTTTCATCTGGCTTCCGGTTATGTGTGAGTGTCATCTGATCCTACCTCCCATATTAGCTTTCTTTTAACGAACAGAGCCCCCAAAAACAAGTGTATTACTTAACAAGCGGCCCGGGGAAGTAAGCATTTTGCCGCCAGCATACATGCCAGAAGATGCACCACCATCCAGGTTCATTGCCTGTTTGGCTCCAAGCTTCTGCATGACAGCAGCCCATTCCTTAATTGTCGCTCCTGACACGGTAGCCAACATAACCGAACCGTCGGCCATTATGGCAATACCGCTTCTTGCGCCGGAGGCATTGAGAATTTTGGTATCCTTGAAGCCCTCACTTGCTGGATTTACGGCAACTTTGCCGTCTTTCACCAGACGTGGACCTGCGCCCACAGCGGTGACTACATCTTGCCAAGGGATCTCCTTGCCCGCTGCATTGGTGTACTTATAATTCATCTCTACAGTTGATCCAACGGTAAAGCGGTCGGACGAAGATTTCTGATTCCCCGTGAAGACCAGCACCGAGCCATTCTTCGGAATGGCTACATCGGTATTCGGTACTTTCTTGGTGACAATCCCTTTCTCCATCACAACCGCCGTGCCCCCTTTGAACCCGACTGTAGATCCCCGCTCTGGTGTGTATAACATCGTAATACTCGCATTCGCGGAAGGTGTTCGGTTAATAAAGGTCGCATACCAACTGCGCGATTTCCCTTCTTTATCTGTTACTTTACCTGTCAGGCTCACTTGAAGCGAATCCATGATGGCTGAGCCATCTTCCTTAAATCCAATCGTTGTTCCGTATCTTCCAATATGTATAACTTTGCCGTTTGCTATTAACATGCCGTATGGATCTGGAGCTCCGTTATACGCTTCAAAAAACGCTCCGTTAATGGCCGCTTGCGCGCCATATGCCTTAACAATCGAAGGTAATGTTGCAGTCTGACCAACCTGCTTCTTCGCTAATCCTACGGTAACTGGTGTACCCTTGGGAATACTAACCGTCTGCACGGTAAAACTGCGTCCTGCTGCTTTTACTTTCTGTACCTTGGTGCTAATTGCCGCTTTGGCATCTGCTGTCTGTGGAACACTCACTGCTCCTGAAAGGACTACAGGCAAAGCAAGGACGAGGGCTATAGCCCCTGTCCACCACTTTTTGCCCGTCCGTTTTGTCTGCATGCTACTCACCCTATTGCCACTCCCATCCAAGAGCCCAGGCTCTTCATCTCAAGTTGTTCGAACTTGTCCATCACCATATCCGGATCAAGACGCAATTCACATACATCCAGTGCACATGCTACCGGAACAGCACAGTGAATCTCTGCCAGTTTGCGGGACAGATGAAGCATGTCGAGATCATTCTCAATCTTGTTACGTACCGAAGGGGTAAGCTTATCCATATTGTCCAAAATACCTTCAATGGAGCCAAACTCCTGCACAAGTTTCAAAGCCGTCTTCTCCCCAATGCCCCGTACCCCAGGATAATTGTCACTGGCATCGCCCATCAGACCTTTCATGTCAATCACTTGACGAGGTGTCAGTTGTTTCTCCGTCATTAGAGATTCAGGCGTATACACCATGTAATTGCCATGACCTTTTTTCATAATAATAATGCTTGTGCGATCATCAATCAGTTGCAGCATATCATGGTCACCCGTAAGTACCATCACGTTCATATCCGTCTGCTCGGTGTAGTATTTGGCAAGTGTACCGATGCAATCATCAGCTTCATATCCTTGTGCGCCAATATTCGGAATGTTCAAACTATCCATCACTTCGCGAATCAGAGCAAACTGAGGAATCAGATCATCCGGAGCTTCCGGACGGTTCCCCTTGTACGCTGCATACTCTTCACCGCGAAACGTCTTGCCCCCCATATCCCAACAGCATACGACATGACTTGGCCCAAAGGTCTGAACCGCATCCCAGAAATAACGGATAAATCCGTATACTGCGTTGGTTGGCACGCCTGCCTTTGTACGTCTGATATATCCGCTTGCAGATGTTGCATAGAATGCACGGAACAACACCGCCATACCATCTACCAGCAACAAAGTAGGTTCATTACGTTGATTCACTTGAATTTGTTCTCTCCTGTCCTGATTCCATAGAAAATCGAACTAAAGAATATTTACACTTGCCACTCCGATGACAGAACAACCTTCTGATCGCTGTTATCCCCAAATTTTTTTGATCCCCTTCTTCAGAAGGGAAAATCCGGTGATAAAGGCGAACGCTCCGCTTCCTCAGGTTATTTCTGTCCTCTCCGTTCTCGTGTAAATCCTTAGCTAAGTTTCTATAGCCAAATAAAATATCGATCTAATTCTATCATTATAGCATAGTTCCGCCAAGGATCGACCAGCCAAAAAAGCCCTGAAATTTGAACATTCAGAGCCTTTTTTACCTTGGTTCATTTAACAATCAATGAAATCATTAATCAACAAATTACGCGTTGTTCCATTCCTGCTCACGCGTTGTTCCATTCCTGCTCATACGTATCTTCCTTGAAACCTACGGTCACTTTGTGACCATCCGTAACGATTGGACGTTTAATCAGACGACCATTGGAAGCCAGCAAACGAATCTGCTCTTCTGTGGACAACCCCGGCAGCTTGTCCTTCAATTGCTGCTCCTTGTATACTTCCCCACTCGTATTGAAGAACTTCTTCACTTCAAGTCCGCTCTTCTGAATCAATTCCGTTAATTCTGTTTCGGATGGAGGTGTGTCGAAAATAGGGATTAATTCCAGCTCATGCCCCTGAGCTTCCAGCCATTTTACGGCTTTACGGCACGTGCCACATTTGGCATATTGGTATACTTTTAGATTACTCATCGTTGCTTGTCCTCCTAAAATTGCTCCTGTTTCGACTTCTCGCTTCCCTTGGTTTGCTTCGCAAATCCAAAAGTTGCTCCAACCCGATACCATCGCAATGTAGTTTTTACTTCAAACCTTTTCGTGAATGAAAAAATGTCCATTCTGCTTTAGGATCAAAAGCCTAAAACATAAAAATCCTACAACCTGAAAATTTCAAAAATTAGCCTGTGGCATTTTGTTCGGATGCAGTTTGCATTCCTCACAAGCATTTAGTTGACTAATCGTTGAACATACAGTAGGACACATTGAACTGATGTAATATACAGCGCAAAACACTGGCCGTTTAACAGCATTTTATAGTGGTTCTCTAGGAGATGCCTCGGCATCCAAACGTGCCTCCAGGGCTGCCATATCAGCGGGCAACGGGGCTTGGAACGTCATCCGACTTTGCAAAATGGGATGGTCAAACGCCAGCTCACATGCGTGCAATGCCTGACGGGCAATCCAAGTGTCTCGTTCATCTCGAACAGCCATGGTCTGCTCATCGATCTCATGTACAGGAAGGGTCTTGTACATCCGATCCCCAATTAAAGGGCAGCCAATCGATGTCATATGCACCCTTATTTGATGGGTTCTGCCGCTCTCCAGCTTCAGGTTCACCGCACTGGCGCTTCCGCCCGCCCACCTTGCAACGGTCGTGTATAACGTTCTTGCCGCATAACCGTCAGGTGTAACGATTCGACGATGCGGCTCTTCGGGATCACGATCAATCGGCCCATCGATGGCCCCCTCTTCTTGGGCAGGACTACCGTGCACAAAGGCAATATATTGTTTATCCACCGTTCCAGCGATCATCTGTTCAGACACATGCTGGTGCACATATGGATTTTTTGCGATTGCCAGCACACCCGATGTTTCCTGATCTAGTCGATGAATTGGTCTGAAGCGGAAACGCTCGCTCTTGGACTTCCAATAATGGACAACCCCGTTTGCCAATGTACCTGTGTAATGCCCATGTGTTGGATGTACGATGACACCAGAATCTTTGTTCACTATAAGCAAGTGCTCATCTTCATACAGTATCGTAAAGGGAATCGGCTCAGGTAAAATATCATCCGACTCTTCCTGTTCCATCCGGACTTCCAGGACGTCACCTGTGCTAACTTTGACGCTGATGTATACTCGCTCGCCATTCAACATAATTCCCTGCTCTGTAAGTTTGATTCTCGACAGGAGCTTGCGCGAAACCTGTAGGCGCCGCTGAAGCACGGTCTTCAGCAGCCAGCCATCTTCATTTTCGGGAACCGTGTAAGTAAGTGGTGAATAATAATCGCTCATTCTTTGTCTTTGCGGCGGAATACTTTTTTGCTCCGCACATATTCAATGTCAGCTACCTGTTGTCTCGCATTGGCAGTCCGAGCTACAACGAAGAAATAATCAGACAGACGATTCAAATAACGTCGTACAGAAGGGTTGATATCCGTATGTTGTCCGAGTGTTACGGCGCGGCGTTCAGCGCGACGACATACTGTACGGCAGACATGTAATGTGGAAGAGAGCAGACTGCCCCCAGGCAAAATAAACCGCTCCACCTTCGGATTTTCCGCATCATACAGATCTATCCATTGCTCAAGCCGGGTGACCATCTCATCCCGTACTTTATATTTGGTTTCGCTAATTTTTACAAAGGCGAGATCGGACCCGCAATCAAACAATTCTTGCTGAATTTCGAGCAAGTGTTCACGCAAATCCTCAAATTTTCCGTTTGCTTGATCAATAAAACTAATTGCCTGCCCAACAAAACAATTCAGCTCATCAATTGTCCCGTAAGCTTCAACCCGGTCATCGTCCTTGATGACCCGTCCACCAATGACTGAGGTTTGTCCCTCGTCACCTGTTCGTGTATATATGCCCATTGTAATCCCTCCTATTGTTAATATCATTCGCATGGTAGAACGCTGGGGTTAAATATAAATGCATGCCCTTTTAGAGTTTAACTTAATCAGTATACTTGACCTACTATGAATACGGGAATGCTATTATTTTCAGAAACCAGTGAGATCCTTCACACGTATATATGAGTTGGTGTACTCTGCCGAGTATACGCCAAATCCTTGCAAACCAAAAGTAGAGGAGACGATTATGCAAAACTGGATAACCGATTTCATGGAACAATACGGCTACATAGGCATTGCACTCATTATTGCGCTTGAAAACGTATTTCCCCCCATCCCCTCCGAAATCATATTACCTTTTGGCGGCTTCATGACCACCTACACCAGCTTGACCCTTCCCGGTGTTATTCTTGCTGCTACCATTGGTTCTGTGCTTGGGGCAGTCATTCTCTATGGGATCGGACTGCTGATTGATGTTAATCGGCTGGAGAAGATTGTAAAACGTTGGGGTCATATTCTGCGGATCAAAAAAGAAGATATCCACCGTGTCGATGCATGGTTTGACAAATATGGAATGTGGACCGTATTATTCTGTCGCATGGTCCCCCTTGTTCGCAGCCTGATTTCGATTCCTGCCGGCATGTCCAACATGAAATTTGGTTTATTCCTGCTCTTCACAACCATTGGAACACTGGCCTGGAATATTATTCTCGTCTCGGTTGGTGCGGCTCTCGGTGCGTCATGGGAGAGTATCCTGCACTTTATGGACGTGTACTCCCTGGTCGTATATGTACTTCTAGCGATTATTGTTGTGGGCTGTATAATTTGGTGGATCAGAAGAAATAAAACTCGGAAATAAAGAAATTTACACGCACCACATTTGTCATAAAATAAAGCCTCCGCACCACATTTGTGGTGACGGAGGCTTCTTTAGGCTCGTCCATCGTTAACATAATGAAATGTTAATCTTCATAGCGCAGCCCTCGATCTTTGAGATCTACAGGCAGGCCAGATATTAACAGATACATCTGTTCCGAATGCGCCTGCAACGCCCGGTTAACTGACGCCATTCTTGCTGCAAAAATTCGTTCTTCCTCTGAAGGATACAAAGAGCCGTGCATTTCATTGGTAATCACAAGCAGTTTTCCCTGGTAAGACAGAAGGGCGTCCAGCAACAGCTGTGTCTCTGAACGCTGCTGATCCAGATCATCACTTGCCCTGAACCCGGCTGCCATCCATGCGGTCAGACTATCCACAATGACAATACGCTGATCTGCCAGGAAGAGATTGGATTCCCGATTAATCTGGTGAAGCACCTCCGTCAGGTGCTGGCCATTCCCAGCCTGGATGGCACGATAATGAGCGGATGGCAATTCGGGAATCACGGGATCATGATCACCAGTGGATAAATAGATGCCCTCCCGGCTAATCCGGGCTGCGTATCCAAGCGCAAATCGGGTTTTACCACTGCCTATGCCGCCTGTGACCGTAATTAGCAATCCGCTCCCCTCCTTCAGTAGCCATACTAGATTGCATTTACTCTGTTAGCGCCTTCAGCACTTTCTTGGATTCTTCGACATTAGACGCCGACACTGGAATGGTAGCAAACAGATTTTGCGCAGCATAATCTACATCTTTGAACATTTTCATATCTTCCAGCGGAATGCCATAGAGATGTGATTCTGTCTTGATATCTGAACCGTCATCTCCTTCACCCTTTTCAACCAGGACCCCGCCTTCAAATACACCGCGCTTATACTTCTCCGCATCAAATGTATCATCCAGCGGAATATTGGAGCCGTTACTTCCGTACTGCTTCATATCAGCCTCAGGCAAAATGAAAATATCATGACCACCGGCCGCGTACTCTACCATAATTTTCTGCACATCATACATCGCACTGGTGATGACCTCCACCTTGGGCTCCTCGCCCAGCTTCTGCTGCAAATTAGCTTGCAACTGCTCCGAGATCACGGATGGATTTCCTTGGTTATCAATGATAAAAATTGTAAAACCGTCCTTACCGCCACAGCCAGCAAGCAGAAAAATCATAGAAATGATTGCGGTAAGCCCCCAAAATCTCTTCATTCCAGTTCCCCCTTTAGTCTCCTATGTACAATATATCACAATTGTTCCACGCAAAAAAATAACCCTGCCTATCCGAAGCAATCTATTCATAGATCAAAAAAAAGACCCCTGCCGGGTCTTCTTTGAATTGCATATGCGTAACGTTTCGATACAACGAAAAATTACTTTCCTTTGATCGGATTAGCCTTCATGTATTCATTAATCTTCAAATCTAGTAAACTGCTAATTTCTATTACAATATCGGATGTGAATGATTTCTCTTCAAGGAATATCTGTTCCATCTTGCGGCGTAGCATATGGATCTCATCTTCCAAGGAAACGTTATGCAAAGATGCGTGATCCGGTTTCACCGACCATCGGTCGCCATGATCGCCTTCTGCCAAATAATGCCCACGATTAGTCGGTAAATCATATTCAACACAAAACAAAGCCAACCCCTCCTTGGAAAAATTAGTTTCCAAATACAAGAAAAACATATTTCAAATTGAAATTATATCACAATATTTTGTAAAAGAAAGTTATTTTTTTCTAGTTTGAAAAATGTTCATATTACTCAAAGGCTTCTAATCCCTATTAACCCTCTTTTTGCAGTTTGTAAACAAAGTTTCCGATTCGTTCCAGTGCTTCATTCAATTGGGTCACCGATGTTGCATAGGAACAACGAAGAAATCCCTCACCTTGTGGACCAAATACATTACCCGGAACAGCCGCCACTTTATTTTCCGTTAGCAAACGCTCAGCAAACAGATCCGAACTCAGCCCCGTCTTCTGGATACTAGGAAATGCATAAAATGCTCCCTGGGGTTCATGACAGTCCAGCCCGATATCTCTAAAACCCTGCACGATAAGGCGTCTGCGCTGATTATAGGATTCAACCATTCTATCCTTCTCACCTAAACCGTTTGTCAATGCCTCAAGCGCGGCCACCTGTCCCATGGCAGGTGCACACATCACCGTATACTGATGAATTTTGAGCATGGCTGCAATTAGTTCAGGATGTCCGCACATATACCCGATCCGCCAGCCGGTCATGGCAAAAGCCTTGGAAAACCCACTCACCAAAATGGTTCGTTCCTTCATATCCGGAATCGAAGCGAAACTAACATGTTTTTGCGTATATGTCAGCTCAGCATAAATCTCATCCGCAATGACGATCAGGTCATGCTTTTTGATCACTTCAGCAATCGGTAACCATTCTTCATAGGTCATGATGGCACCTGTAGGATTGCTCGGATAACATAGAATAAGAACCTTGGACTTCGGCGTAATTCCCGCTTCCAGCGCCTCGGCAGTCAGTTTAAACTGATCCTTCGCATACGTTTCTACACCAACCGGTATACCTCCACCAATCGAAGCGATCGGTGAATATGCTACATACGAAGGTTCTGGAATCAGAATTTCGTCTCCGGGTACGATCAAGGCACGTAATGCCAAATCAATGGCTTCACTGCCACCAACGGTAACAATAATTTCGTCTTTTGGATCATACTTGGTATCAAACTGAGTATCCAGGTACTCGCTAATGGCTTCCCTCAGTTTCGGCATCCCTGCATTGGAAGTGTAACTGGTCATTCCTCTTTCGAGTGAGTACACACAAGCTTCACGCATATGCCATGGTGTTACAAAGTCCGGTTCACCTACACCCAGTGTGATGATATCTTTGTTATCGCCAACTAGATCAAAAAATTTGCGTATGCCGGATGGCGGTATCTGTTGAACCAATGGAGCCAAGTACGAAGTCATTTTCTTGTTGTTTCCTGTTGTCTGTTCATTCACTATCATGACACATCTTCCTTTACGGCGAGATCATGAGACGGTTGTCTTCCTGATGGTCTTCAAAAATAATCCCGTCCTGCTTATATTTTTTAAGAATAAAATTCGTTTTGGTTGAAAGTACAGAGTCAATCGGAGACAATTTCTCCGATACAAAATTAGCGACTTCACGCAGGTTGCCACCTTCTACTTCTACGAGCAGATCATATGCACCTGACATGAGATATACCGATTTCACTTGCGGATACAGATAAATGCGTTCAGCGATCCCTTCGAAGCCACGACCACGCTCAGGCGTAATCTGTACTTCAATCAAGGCTGTTACTTTCTCATCATCAATCTTGCTCCAGTTCACAACGGTTGCGTATTTTACAATCACGTGGTCCTGTTCAAGCTGGGCCACGGCGTTCTTGATCTTATCTTCCGACTCCCCCAGCAGCGTCGACAGCAGTGCGGGAGTCCTTCTCGCGTCTTCCTTCAACAAATCCAGAACTTTTAATTGCAGATCGTTCAGATCCTTCATGTCTTTCCCTCCAGCGTCATTCAGGTTCCTGAAAATGAATTAATACTTATATTACATGAATTCAACGATCATGCAAAGACAAAAACCGCCCGCCCTGAATTCGGGCAAGCGGTGGTATGGTCTGCAACAGCACCTGCTTCAAACCATAATGACAAAGGTTACATGTAATAAGGGTTACCGTAATTCGGTTGATGCTGGGGTACATTAGGCGCCTGGCTGTAAGCACTCGTCTGCGTATTCTTTTCCTGAATGAACTGTTGACATTTCTGTTGGGTCTGGTGGGCCGATTGAATCTGCTTGTCCACATCCTGGCGCAATGCCTTCGAACCTACCGAATACATGTTGTTCTGCTGCATCACATTGAACAGCTCACCTTGCAAACGGAGTGTATCATTGGTCAAGTCTGTGAACATCCGACGTGTAATAGGACAGGAAGCTTCGGTAGTTGCTGTCGTATATTCGCGCGCGGTTCGTCTTAAATCCGCAAGAATCGACTTCAACAAATCCTGCTCCTGCATAAATGATCCATTAGATGATAAAGATTGAGAATACACAAAGTTTCCTCCTATACGGTTAGATTCGACTTCTATTACTGTGCTTGTGTTGGAGCAATAGATTGATGTTGCTGCAAAGCATTGACAAGTGTGTTCAGATGCTGTTCATGGGAACGAACATAGTGATTCAGTGCCTGCTGGATTTGCGGATTATGTGAGATGGAAGCTGTAGCCGCACACTGTTTGATTAGCAATTCTTCATTGGTTATTGAATCCGCAATATAATTTAACTCTTTCGGACTCAGCGCTTGCATGGATTGATTCTGCATGTTCTGGTTGACCTCCTCGGCATAAAGTTTATGCGCAATTATTGTTAACCCGGTCACTCAAAAGTATACAAACGTAATCATGAAGGAGATGTTTCTAATGGATCTGGTCTATGGTACACCGTTCTGGCCTTCCACTTTTAACCCAAATTCTAACTATCCCTCGCTACAAACCGACATCTCCTGTGACTGCTTGATCATAGGTGGTGGTATGGGGGGGGCACTGACTTCCGAATTGCTTACGGAGCGTGGAGTTAATACGGTTGTTATTGATAAGAGAAAGATTGCGCATGGCAGTAGTTCAGCCAATACAGGACTTTTGCAGTACACAAACGACAAAACACTGACCTCCTGTATCAATACCTTTGGTGAAAAGACAGGCGTGCGCTTCTATGAACTATGTCGTGAAGCCATGCAGAAACTCACACAAATTGCGGACAGGCTGGATACTGATCCCTGGTTTATTCCACGGACCAGTCTCTGTTTTGCCAGCAGCATTGATGATGTAGCCATGCTGGAGGAAGAATATCAAACGTTGAAGCATTATGGCTTTGAAGCTGAACTGTGGAATTCCCACAAAATCAGCACCCATTTCCCCTTCAGCAAACCTGCCGCATTATATACGTTGGGGGATGCTGAAGTGAACCCGTATCGTTTTGTTCATGCCTTGTTTGAATCGGCAAGCAAACGAGGAGCACGAATCTATGGACAGACTGAGATGATTCATTGTGAATTCGATGATGCTGGTGTCTTGTGTCATACTTCTGGTGGAAAAATCCGGGCCAGTAAGGTTATTTTTGCTGCCGGTTATGAGACGCAGGACATCAAAAAGGATCAGGGAGCCTATCTTCAAACCACCTATGCTATTGCTACTAAACCTTTGCCAGACCTGAAGGAATGGTATGAGCACAGTTTAATCTGGGAGACAGCACGCCCTTACCTGTATATGAGAACCACACCAGATGGACGGATCATTGCTGGGGGGCTAGATGAAGAGACACCAAGGGAAGATCAGCGTGAGATCCGGGTAAAACACCGTGGAGATACACTCCTTGAAGAAGTTCGCTCTTATTTCCCATTGAAGGGTCTTGAAGTTGATTATGCATGGGGTGCCGTGTTTGGCAATACACATGACGGTCTTCCATTTATCGGCCCACATCCTCAATACCCGCATTCTTATTTCCTTGAGGGTTATGGTGGTAATGGGACAGTGTACAGCATGTTCGCTGCTTCCATTTTGGCCGATGCTGTTACAGGAGTTGAGAATGGCGATATGGAACTTTTCTCATTAACGAGAACGAATAAACCGTCTCCTGTGTAAAAAATACGTCTCAAATAAATAAGGGTACAGCTCAGGATTAAAATCCTGGACTGTACCCTTTTCCCTACACTGAGGGTTCCTGCTGATCGGGATGCACTAACATGTTGCGCATAAATATCCAGCCAATGAGCGGGAAAGCTCCAAGTGCCACAATAAGCCAGGTTAACGTTTGTAACGAAGGGCCATTCATAACCGTCAGAATAAATACAGCAAGGCCAAATAAACGACCGACCATCAAACAAAGCTCCCTTAATACGACAAGTTCAACCCTTTTCTCTACATTTTCGCCGTTCGCCCCCATCAGGTCGAATCCTGCCGAAATCATCGGCAAAATATACAACGGCATCGACAAGGCAGATCCAATTCCCATAATTAAAAGCGTACCATAACTGACCTTCCATAATAGCGGAATCAACACGATGAATAACAATATCGCACCGGCTAACATCCCCCTGGACCTGTATTGCGGCTTAAACCATTTTCCTGCAGCCCAGTAACTCACCAGTGCTACGGCAGAAGTGATTAGTGAGAACTGCCCAAGCTTATATTCCTGCTTAGTTGCCACATAGACGAGCAACGCAATCAGAAAGGCAAATACGCCTTCTCGCACGCCTTGCGCAAACAATCCCATGCCAAGCGGCCTCCAAGCGCTATCTTTGGCAGACAGCTGTCGCCACGGTTCAGACCAGCGGTATGTTCCGCTGACCTCCCTTTTTTTCAGAAAAAAACTGAACACAACGGCAATCACATAAATTACCAACGACACTGTAAAAATAAGGCGATAACCCGAATTATCAACCATTCGTGAAATAATTAGACCTGAGAACCAAGGACCGATAATACCTGTCATCGAACCCAGTAAACCCACCCAACCATTGAACAGGTCCCGATTCTCCCGGTCAGTCACCTCAAAATAAACCACATTGAACGCAATCCAGAACAATCCCAGTGCACATCCAAACAAAATCCCCAGAGGCCATATCCAGTCAACCGCTTTTGGCCCTGCCCATAACACAAGCATGTAAAAAATACCTGACAAGGCTGTTCCCAAGCGCAACGCACTCATTTTGTTATGTTCCTTGACCCACTTTCCCGCAAGCCAAAATGTGAGTCCCAGTGCAATTTGCTGGCTTATCGTGAACCATCCCAGCATGGCGTAATCCGGGCGGCTTTTCCATAGATACACGTTCAGAAACGTCCCCGACAAAGCTCCGGCTAACACAAACAATCCATTCACGCCTAGTAGCAGAATGGATTGTCGGCCCAGAGAAATCTTCATCTGCTCCCTCCTTATTCCACCTGAAGTCAGCACTTCACAGGCAAGGTCTCAGGGTTAACGTACCCCAAGCAGAAGGAAAACATGATGAATTTCCGGAATATTATATATTTTCAGAGCAGTATACTCCCTTATTTCCGCGCACTCAAATTCTGGATCAGACGCAGACGGTCATCCTCGGACAGGTTATATTGAACCTGGAAGCAGCCTGAGCATACATACATTTGTACAGAGAACGGCGCATCAAGCAACGAATCCGTACCAGTTACGGCATTGGCAACAGGATTGAACGTATCCTTGCTTGCCTTCTGTGTACCCGTAAGAATCATGAATTCACGGCAGTGTGGACATTCTGGAACTTCTTCTTGCAAATCAAGTTGCTTCTCCACGCCTTCTTCGTATTGAATCAGATCATTGCCCTCATCCGCATACTTCGTCAATGTGCGAAGCTCCGGCATTTTCAGCTCTACTTCATCACCCCACAGATTGGCGAGATCGGTAGTTTGTTCATCGTCCTCAACTTCATCCATATCATAGATGTCTTCCTCAGATTCATTGCTCTCTTCATCACCGATATTGATGTTTAGTGTACGGTATCCCTTTAATTCATTGTGACAGTAAGGGCATTCTTCTTCAGGACCTAGCTCCTCATCCCATACAATCTCGGTGTGGCACCACGGACATACTGTTGGTTCCATATTGAATCAACCTTTCTCTTTCGAATAATCATGTGTTTAAAACATAAATGACGCCAATGGCAAAAAATACAATCGATGCAGCAAACAGAATCCGTATCAATATTTTCATGAACGGTCCCCCTACATGATGCTCGCGCCAATAACAAATGACAACGAGACGGAAATAATCATAGATATCAATCCAACGGCCCGGTTATCCGCTTCAATCTCCTTGTCAATGGAGAACACCGGTGTCAGAAACTCGAATAGAAAATAGGCAATGAGCAGAAGGACAAATCCTACAAATGACCACGTCATCGCTTCATACACCGATGATTTGGCCTGAATGCAGAAATGAAGCACGTTGCAGATTCCGAAGATTTTGCCTCCTGTAGCCATCGCAACCGCCACATTGCCCTTCTTGATTTCATGCCAGCATTTGTACTTGGTCACCAGTTCAAAGCAAGCCAGAAATACAAGCAGCTCCATAATCGCTACGGAGAAAAATCCGAGCACCATCCCCAAGGGATGAGACAGCAATTCGTCAATCGTCCCTTTCACTCACCGTTCCCCTTCCCCATTCTGCTGCCTGAACTCGTCAGGCGGCAGAACTTCTTTGATTCCTGGTCGGGCTATTCCAATTCTGCGACGGTCACACCGTTTCCGCCTTCTCCGTAATTGCCCAGCCGGTAACTTTTTATATGTCTATGCTTACGCAGGTAATCCTGAATACCAGAACGTAAAATTCCTGTTCCTTTACCGTGAATAATATAAACCTGACCCAGATTAGCAAGGAAAGCTTCATCAATAAAACGATCTGTCTCCATCAAGGCTTCTTCCAGATTCGTCCCCCGCAGATCCAGTTCACTTTTCACATTATCATCGCGAGTTCGTTTCACGCCAGTTACGGGTTTCTGCTTCGGTTTGGCTTCTGCTGGTACAGACTGTTGTAATTCAAGATCATTCAGGGATACTTTCATTTTCATGATCCCCAATTGAACCATGGCATCCTTGGTGCCTGACATCTCCACCACATGACCTTTTTGATTCAAACTGTAGACAAGAACTTCATCGCCCGGTCCGATGGCCCGAGACTTCGTTGCCGTTGAAGTGCGTTTAACTGTCTTCTTGCGTTTCTCAGGTTCAGCTTCATCCAGTTGTTTGCGAGCAGCAATAAGTTTGTGCTCTTTCACGGATGCGCCTTCTTCCATGGCGAGCTGGCGAAGATCAGATATAATCTTCTCAGCTTCTGCTCTGGCCTTGTCCACAATGTTGCGGGCATCTTCTTCCGCTTTTTCAATGCGTCGGTCACGCTGCTGTTCCAATTTCTCCAGTTCAGCTTGATGACGGCTGCGTAATTTCTCCATATCTTGGCGCAAACGCTCTGCACTCTCACGTTCTTGCTCCGCAGTAAGCCGATTTTCTTCCAGGGAAGCGATCATATGCTCTACGCGCTGGTCTTCCTCTTTCACTTCGCCACGCGCGTAATCCAGAATGTATCCTGGCAGGCCGAGCCGCTCCGCAATTGCGAAAGCGTTACTCCGTCCCGGCACACCAACGAGCAGTCGGTAGGTAGGGCTCAGAGTGTTAACGTCGAATTCCATGCTGGCATTAATAACACCTTTTCGCTCATAAGCGTAAGCTTTCAACTCACTGTAATGCGTTGTTGCTACCATGCGGCATCCAGTCTGATGCATATGCTCCAGAATGGAGATCGCCAGCGCAGAACCTTCTGCTGGGTCGGTACCTGCCCCAAGTTCGTCGAGCAGCACCAGACTTTTGGTCGTCATGTTTTTCAATATCCGAATGATGTTAGTCATATGACTGGAGAACGTACTCAGGTTCTGTTCAATACTTTGTTCATCACCGATATCCGCATAAATCGCATCAAATACGCAGAGCTGGCTGCCGTCTTCGGCCGGAACGAACAAACCCGACATCGCCATAAGGCTCAGTAACCCAATCGTTTTGAGCGTTACTGTCTTACCACCTGTGTTTGGACCCGTTACGATAATGGACGTATAATCGTTGCCGAGTTCAATGTCGGTTGGCACCACATTTTCAATCGAGATCAGAGGATGGCGTCCCTTTTTGAGCTTGATGAATCCGCGATCGTTCATACGTGGCAATGTGGCTTTCAGTTCACGGGCAAGACGTGCTTTGGCAAAAATGAAATCAAGCGATCCCAGCAGGTCAACATCATACAATAACCATTCTGCCTGTTCACTGACAAGTGCTGTTAATTTCTGCAAAATCACTTCAATTTCGCGTTCTTCCCGGATTCGGGTCTCGCGCAATTTGTTATTCATCGCAACGATGGACTCTGGCTCAATAAACAGCGTTGCTCCCGAACCGGATTGATCATGTACAATCCCACCAAAGTACGAGCGATATTCCGATTTTACGGGAATCACGAAACGGTCTCCCCGAATTGTAATCAGCTGGTCCTGCAGCATTTTGGATACCGTAGAAGAACGGATCATTGAATCCAGTTTCTCACGGATGCGAGCTTCACCGCCGCGCAACTCACGACGAATCTGCGCCAGTGTTACACTCGCGCTGTCTGAAACTTCAGCATTGTCGTCAATACAGATACGAATCGCATCTTCCAGCGTTTTTTGCTCAGATAACTGATCACTGATATAGAAAATGGATTCCACTTTTTCATCATCGTGGAGGGCAGCGATCTGACGTTTCAATCGACGTGCTGCCAAAGTGGTGTTGGAAATTCCCAGTAACTCATGCGGGTTCAACGTGCCCCCTATTTCAGCACGTTTGATCGACGCGGTAATATCCACAATTCCCCCAAAAGATGGAGAGCCTTTCAGACGATCAAACGTAAAAGCTTCATCGGTTTGCTGGAGCAGTCTCTTAACTTCTTCCAGTTCACTGATCGGCTCCAATTGTTCCGCTTTCTTTTTTCCCATCGTAGTCTGGGCAAAGCTTTGCAATGTATTTAAAATTTTGCGATATTCCAATGTTTGTAAAATTTTCGTGTCCAAGTGTACAACTCCTTCCAAACTATAACTGTATTATAACGAAAGAAACTTTCTAGCGCTATTTAACGAATCCTTCCACACATAACTTGGGACATAGCGCCGCAAACTACAGGTGTCAGGATTGTGCAACCTCACCAGTGAACAGGATGTACAATGCTCAATCCGATTTGAATAAAGGAGGTATAACACCATGAATTTTCTGGGACATGTCGTGCGATTTATCATCGCCGCAATTGTATTGATGGTCGTCAGCTGGATCGTACCCGGATTCGCCGTCGGTGGTTTCTGGAGCGCACTGATGCTTGCTCTGGTTATTGCTCTGCTTGGCTGGGTTGTTGAAGGCATCTTCGGTAAAAGGGTTAATCCTTTTGGCCGCGGTATAGTCGGCTTCATCGTCAGCGCACTGGTGATCTGGATTGGTCAATATGTCGTAGATCATGTACATGTCAGTCTGCTTGGTGCTGTTCTGGCTGCATTGGTCATTGGGATCATTGATCTGTTCATCCCGGTTTCCACCCCTTTTGATGCCGGAAGAAGATCCAAAGATCACGCATAGGCTCCAACGTACCTACTCTCCATAGGCTTCCCCTAAACCTCTGATGGCTTAAACGCCTGATGAGGTTTATTTTTTTAGGTTGTGCGCATGCTGATGTTCAAAAAAACGACATAGGCAGCATGTACAGGCATCTTCAATTTGCGGTATGATGACTGGAGAAATCATTCAAATTTTATCCATATCACGCTTTTTGAGGAGGCATATGATGAAGAAAGGCCTGGCATGGCTTGCAGCCTGTATGTTGATTCTGGTCCTTGCTGCATGTGGTGGAACTGGACAATCCGCAGAATCAAACGGTGAGTCCGACTCGGGTGCAACTGCAAGCGAAGAACTGGTAATCAAAGCAAGCAACTATGAATTTGACCAACCTGAATACCATTTAAAAAAAGGTGTCCCGGTTAAGATTGTTTATGAAAATACAAACGGAAACCATGGTGTTCTAGTACCTGAGCTGAACCTTCGGCTGGATACCCAGAACAGTTCCAAAGTGATCACTCCCGACAAAGCAGGGGAATTTGAAATGTCCTGTTCCGTCTATTGCGGAAGCGGTCACGGCAGTATGATCTCCAAAATTATTGTTGAAGAATAGTGTTCAAGACAAGGAGCCCCCGTAGCGACGGGAGCTCTTTCTTCATTATAACAAATTGTACAAGAGTGCGCTGTCCAGGATTCCAGTTATGACATAATCATCAGCTAGGTCTGATCCTGCTCAATCAATTCAATCCATTCGTTATATTCCGTCTGCAATTTCGTATATTCATCCCGCAATTGGCGGTAATCCGTATTCAGTTGCTCCGCCTTCTCCTGCTCCATCTCACGTTCAACTTGCAGCAAACGTAACTGATTGGCCGCAAGTTCATACCGCTCACCGATATCCAGCAGTTCATTTTCCATCGTCTGCTTTTCTTCGATTGCTTCTGCACGCTGCTGGGCAAGCTGCTGCCGCTCGTGTTCCAACTCTTCTACCTTCTCCACACTGGCAGCACTTTCTTTCTGCCAGAGATTCAATTCATTCTCCAGTGCAGCCCATCGATCTTGCCAGGACTGTTCCTGAGCCGCCCATTCATCAGCACGACGTTGCCAAACCTGATCTTGTTGTTCTGCTTGTTGTTCAGCTTGTTCTACTCTGGATTTCAGTTCAACTTCCCGTGCAGTCAGCTCTTGCAGGCGAGAGGAGAGCTCTGCCTGTTGGGCAGACAATTCTTCATGCTTAATCTGCCACTCAAGTGCTTCTTCTTCTGTCTGAGTCAGTAAGCTGCCTTGCTCATCGATCCGAGCAGATAGCTGATTGGCATTCTGTCTTGATTCTTCAAGCGCACGCTCAATCTCTCTCTTTTCTTCGCTCATCTCATTCAGCTTGCGAGTATAGTCCTCTTCGCGCTGCAGAGCATCACCATAATCCTTGCGGATTTGTTTATAATTTTCCTGCAGCTTGCTCAGTTCTTCACGTGCATCATTCAATTCACCATCAAGCTCTTTATGTTGTAGCTCCAGACGACCAGCTTGTGCAATGTAACGTTCCGCTTCTTCGCTGGCGTGACGAGCTTCTTCTTTAACAACGGATAATTCATCATGAAGAGACTGTACACCTGACTCCAACGTTTCATTCTGTTCTGCAGCTTCAAGCACCTGTGTCTCCAATTCGCCGATCTCGATCAGACGTTGTTCAGCCTGCTCTTTCCAGGACAGCTCGCTCTGCGTCAGTGCGCCAAGTTCATGTTGTAATGTGCGTACTGCCGCATGGGCCTGCTCAAGCACTTTTTGCAGCCTGCGCTGCTCATCCTCGGATTTCGCTTCGGCTTCACGAAGTTTCTTGATTTCCTGCTCCAGTTGACTGTGCTGCTCCTGTACTTTTCGCAGCTGTGCTGTCAGAGAAGATTCACGTTCAACGGTCTCGTTATACTGCTGTTTCCATTGCTGTTCCGCTTCCCGGAAATGTTCGGCCTCAGCTTCTGTGTTGCGGAGTTGTTCAGTCAGCAGAGCACTATCTGCTTTTAATTGTTCCAGTTGCTGCTCCAATTCCGTAATTCGACGAAGCTGAACATCTTGCTCCTGTTTGTATACGGCTTGTTCACTGCGCAACGTTTCAGTTTGATTACGCTCGTGTTGGAGCTGTTGCTCCTGATCCACAACCACCTCTTGAGCATTCTTGAGCTGCTTACGTACCTCGGTTAATTGGGCTTCAACATCGATTAAGCGCGATTTGGCCTGTTTACGCTCTTCTTCCAACTGCTGCTTCAGCTTGCCTTGCTCTTCTTGTAGCAAAGCTTCAGCAGTTGCCGCAGCTTCGTTCGCCTGAGTCTGGGCTGCTTCATGGATTTGCTGAAGCTGTTCTTCATAAGCCGCTTCTTTTTCCATCCATTCCAATTCCGCCAGTTCGGATGACTCCTTGAATGCTGCATTCAGCTGTTCAATTTCAGCCAATCGCTTCTGCTCTGCTCGTTGCTGCAGTGCGACTTGTTCTTCTTTTGCCTTCTCAGTCAGTTCTTGAGCCTGATTGACGGCAGCTTGCTCTGCCTGCTGTATACGCTGCTCCATCTTAGTTTGAAGTTCACGATATTGAAGCTGGGCTTCATCCTGAACCTTCTGCAATTGAGCTTCGGCTTGTTCCAGTTCAGACAAAATTGCCGCTTCCGCTTGTTCCTTCGCCATTTGTACCTGCTGTGCAGCCTGCATCTCGATTTTTTGACGTTCTGCTACGGCCCGAGCTTCGGCTTCTTTCAGTTGAACTGCCGTCTTCTCCTGCAGCTCCTTGTATTGTGCAGCCGCTTTGGCCTGGGCTTGCTGCATCTCATTTGCTGAACGTGTCTGTGCTTCCTTCAGCTGCGCTGCCGCCTGAGTCTGTGCATTCTTGATTTGATTCGCTGCTTTTTCTTCTGCTTCTTTGAGACGCGCCTGCGCCTTCTCCTCAGACGCTTTCAGCTGTGCAGCAGTTTGGGCTTGAAGCTTTTGCTCGCGACTTGCTGCCTGAGCGCGTTCCTGCTCCAATAATGTATTCAGCTTGGCTACTTCTGCCTGCTGATCCTTCTGGAGTTTCGCGATGGCCTGTTCCACCTCAGCCTTAAGCTTCATTGCTTCAGCGAGTTCCTGGTCCCTGCGTTCCAGTTCCTGCTGATGTTCATTTTGTATGGCATTCAGCCGATTAAGTTCATTTCTCATTTCGGTACGTTCACCGGTCAGCATTTTCAGCTCATTCCGAATTTCCTGAGTCTGAAGAGACTGCTCAGCCATATGTACAGCTGCTAGAACTGCAATACGCGGGGTATCCAGTCGGGAATTATGTTTGGAGATGGCGCTCATTCGCTCATCCACCAGGTTAGCTACTTGTTTCATATAGTCGGCACTGCTGCCAACCAGTTTATAGGAAGTCCCGTAGATCTCTACGGTGACGCGTGTACGATCAGGTATAGTCACAGTTGTGCCCTCCTTAAAGTCTGTATGTTGATTCTAAGCTGTAAAACAAAAAAAGTCACATCGATCCTCTAATGCTAAGGATTCGATGTGACTTCAAGCAATTCCTGCTAATCTTTGTTCAAAAAATTGACTTATGTTCTATTTACGCAATTCGGCTCCAAATTGCTCCTCCAGACGAGCAACAACTCGAGCATGAACCTCAGTAATTTCCTCATCCGTCAATGTGCGTTCACGGTTGCGATAAACGAGAGCCATCGCTACGCTCTTCTTGTCTTCACCTAACTTGCTGCCTGTGAACACGTCGAATACCTGTACAGTTTGCAACAGTTCGCCAGCAGATTCACGAATCGAACGCAGCATATCCCCAGCTTCGATATCTTTACTCACAACAACCGCGATATCTCGCTCAACTGCCGGGAATCGTGGAAGCTCACGATAACGGATATCCGCATCCGCTTCACTATAGATCGCTTCAAGCCCGATCTCTGCGAGATATACATCGTTCAAATCATATTGCTGTTGCAGTTCAGGATGCAATTGACCCATCGTACCAATCAGTTTGCTCTCTCCGCCATCTTTTGCTTCAAGGTATACCGATGCGGAACGACCAGGGTGGAAGCCTTCTGGGCTGTTTGCTACCAGGCGAATGCGCTGCTCCAGGCCCACATAGGCGAACAGGTTCTCAAGTGCACCTTTCAGATCGAAGAAGTCCACTTTCTCTGCTCCCACATTCCACTGCTGGGATGCACGATTTCCGGTAAGCAACAAGCTCAGAACCGGAATCTCATGCGGTTGCTTCGTCAGCTTTTCTTCTTCAGTGAAGAACACACTGCCTACTTCAAATACAGCTAGTGAATCATGTTTGCGGTTCATGTTATACACCGTTGCATCCAGCATTTGAGGCAAGATGCTCTTACGAAGCACGCTGCGGTCCTCACTCATTGGCATAGCCAACTTCACGGCTTTACTACCTTCTGTTAGAGCAGGGAACAAAGATACTTTATCTGGGTGTACGAATGAATAGCTGATCATTTCCTGCCAGCCACTACCTGCAAACAGGCCACGAATGGTACGACGCATTGCTTGCGAACGTGTATATGCACCCGGTGTTGTTGGTCCTTCGATCAAAGTAGTTGGAATATTGTCGTATCCGTACAGACGAGCAATCTCTTCAAACAGATCCACATCAAGTGTAATATCCCCTCTGCGGCTAGGCACTTCAACATCAAGCAAGCCTTGCTGCGCATCACCACACGCAAAGTGCAAACGAGCGAAAATGGTTTTCACTTCAAGCAGGGACAACTCAGTTCCCAGATAGCGATTCAGTTTATCCAGCGACAGCTGAACAACATGTTTATCCGCTGCGGCTGTTCCAGCTTCCACGATCCCTTGATGAACTTCGCCTTCCGCATAACGCTGGATCAATTCAGCCGCACGGTTCAATGCCGTAATGACAGCAGCCGGATCGACTTCTTTCTCAAAACGCATGCTTGCTTCGGAACGCAGCCCCAGTTGGCGCGACGTTTTCCGAACGGTTCCACCGTCGAACTTGGCGGATTCCAGCAACAGATTCACTGTAGTTTCCGTTACCTCGGAATTCTCGCCACCCATAACACCTGCGATGGCTACCGGTTTTACGCCATCCGTAATGAGCAGCATATGCGGCTCCAGCTTGCGCTCTTGGCTATCCAACGTCACGATCGTTTCGCCTTCTTTGGCCATTCGCACTTCAATGTGGCCCTTCTCCAGCTTATCTGCATCAAAAGCATGCAGCGGCTGTCCGTATTCCAGCATGACATAGTTCGTGATGTCAACGATATTATTGATCGGACGGATGCCAGCGGCCATCAAACGGTTTTGCATCCACTGCGGGGAAGCTCCCAGCTTGATCCCAGTTACATAGCGAGCTGCATAATGACTGCATTGTTCGCCAGCCGTAATCTCAACCGAGATATGATTCGCAGCCGCATCACCGATTTCCACCAACTTTTGAGTTGGATCAGGCAGTTTCACTTCACGACCGAGAATTGCACCTACTTCATAAGCAGCACCCAGCATGCTCAAACAGTCGGAGCGGTTCGGTGTCAGGTCCAGTTCAAGAACATGACCGTCGAGACCAAGCACTTGGCTGATTGGTGTGCCAATTTCCGTTTGTGCCGGCAATACGAGAATGCCTTCCTGTTGGTCCTTCGGCAGCAACTTGTCGTTCATGCCCAGTTCTTTCGCAGAGCAGATCATGCCGAGGGATACAACGCCGCGCAGCTTGGCTTTTTTGATATCGAGTCCACCAGGGAGCTTAGCTCCTACCAGGGCAACGACTACCTTTTGACCGGCATCCACATTTTTCGCACCACATACGATTTGCAGATCTTCTTCCTGTCCAGCATCAATCACACATACATTCAGCTTATCAGCGTCAGGGTGTTTCTCCTTACTCTTCACGTAACCAACAACCACTTTGTTTACGCCCTGGTTCCGGTTCTCCACTACATCAATCTCAATCCCCGCACGGGTGAATTTCTCTGCCAACTCCTGCGGTTCCACGCCTTCCAGCGCGATATAATCAGACAGCCAATCTGTCGATACTCTCATGGACGTTCACTTCCTAATCTATGAATTGGTGTTGCAAATGACGGGCGTTCGCCCTGTATGCTACTTCGGTAATTACAGTCGTCCGAATTGTTTCAGGAACGCCATATCACTGTTGTAGAAATGACGAATGTCATCAATGCCATATTTCAGCATGGCGATACGTTCTACGCCCATTCCGAATGCAAACCCACTGTATTTCTCCGGATCATAACCGCCCATCTCGAGTACTTTCGGGTGAACCATACCGCCGCCCAAAATCTCAAGCCAACCTGTCTGTTTACATACACGGCAGCCACTGCCACCACATTGCACACAAGTCACATCCACTTCAGCACTTGGCTCTGTGAACGGGAAGAAGCTTGGACGCAGACGAATCTCGGTGTGTGAACCGAACATTTCGCGTACGAATTGCAGCAAGGTACCTTTCAGGTCACTCATGCGAATGTTCTCGCTAATAACCAAACCTTCAACCTGATTGAACTGGAACGAATGCGTCGCATCATCATCGTCCCGACGGTATACTTTACCCGGACAGATGACTTTAACAGGCACTTCACCTTTCATGCTTTGCATCGTGCGAACCTGAACCGGAGACGTATGCGTACGCATCAACAGGTCTTCTGTTACATAGAAAGAATCCTGCATATCACGCGCCGGGTGGTTCTTCGGCAGGTTCAGTGCTTCGAAGTTGTAATAATCCATTTCAACCTCAGGACCTTCCGCTACGCGGTATCCCATACCGATGAAAATATCTTCGATTTCCTGTACCACTTTGGTCAGTGGATGCAGTCCACCTTGACGTCCGCGACGTCCTGGCAGGGTCACATCAATTTTTTCGGATTGCAGACGTTTCGCCGTCTCTTCCTTCTGGAACTGCTCCTGCTTGCTATCAATGACTTCTTCAATCGCGCCGCGAACATCATTGGCAACCTGACCAATCACCGGACGTTCCTCTGCACTAAGCGCACCCATGCCGCGCAAAATCTCGGTTAATGCACCCTTTTTCCCCAAATACTTTACACGCAGATCACTTAGCGTCTGTGGATCGTTCACGCCAGACAGTTGCTCCAGCGCTTCGATCTTTAATGCTTCCAAACGTTCTTTCATGTGTAAATGCCCCCTTTATGTGGTTAAATGCAACAAAAAAAGGCCTTCTCTCCCCTGAAGGGACGAAAAGACCGTGGTACCACCCTTGTTAGACATTCAGTACTGCCCGGCCCTTCCGGCCTGCAACATGTTTGCCTCACTCTATACGGAATAACGACCGTTAACCGTTACCCCCTACTGACTCTTGCGATGTATCGCAAGATTTGGTTCAGGGAACCGCTCCGGAGTGAATTTCAGCAGCCTTGTTCTACAGAAGCGCTCTCAATCTACGGCGCTTCCTCCCTGTACAGAGGCACTGCTTACTTGTCTCCATCAACACGTTTACATGTCAGATAAACCTTCAAATTTACTGATGATCGTCCATTATTATATGCAAAATCGCTCGAAATAGCAAGCCGTAAAGCCACATGTTCAAACGTTAAGCCAAAAAGTAAAACAGCATAAGCTTCATCAATAGATTACTTATGTTTTCGCAGCTCGTGCAACTGTTTCAAACGACGCTGAATTTCGCGAACCTCGGCAACTTCAGCCGCCCGTTCAATTACATCATCAGGCTTAGTCAACACATCATTGCCCGCACTGTTCATGGGAGATAATAACTCGGATAAACGCATTTCAAGCCGCAACCGTTCATCATCTGACTCCCGAACCTCAAGGGCGGACTCTCGCAATTTGATGGATTGCTCCCAATCCTCCACTCCACCTTCATACAGTGTAGCCTTCCCGCCGGGTTCTAAATCAAGCAAGCGGCTGGCGAGTACTTTGGTCAACATGCGGTCATGGGATACGAGCACCAGTGCTCCGGATGCCTGCTTCAATATATTCTCCATCACTTCCTGTGTGTCAATATCCAGATAATTGGTCGGTTCATCCAGCACCAGCATGTTAGATCCTCCGAAATACAACCGTAGGAATGCAACTCTGCACTTCTCTCCCATGCTTAGATCCCCAATACGCTTAAACACATCATCTCTTGAGAACAAAAAGCATCCGAGAATGGTACGTGCAGCACTTTGTGTCATGGATGGAAGACTGAGCAAACTATCCAGTAGTATCTCACTTTCCGGTAACCCCTCAAGCTCTTGCGAAAAATAACCGATCTTCAGTTGTGGATGTCGTGTCACTTTGCCCTGGGATGGTTCCAGCTCTCCAATCATCAGTTTGAGCAGTGTCGTCTTGCCTGTGCCATTCGAACCACGTACGGCAAGACGATCTCCACGTTCGAGAGTAATCCGGATATGGTGAAGCAATGTCGGGCTCCCCGGATAAGCAAAGCTAACGTCTTCCAGTGCAAGGAGTTGGCGGGCAGCCAGCGTGTTCACTTGCAGCTCCATGTTCAATTTTGTAGTTTCGCGGGGTTTATCCACGCGTTCTTTCTCCAGGCGCTCCAGTTGCTTTTGCTTGGCATGGTAGCGGGAAATGTTCTTGTTGGCTTTCGCTTTGTAGAAGCTCTGAGTTATTTTCACTTCCACATCGCTTGCTGAATTATGAGCCTGATGAAACCACTGCTGATAATTGCGGATCGTCTCTTCTAGCGCTTTCCGTTCCAGCTCCTGCTTGCGATAGGTTGCTTCCTGCTCACGTAATTCGCGTTCCTTATGCCCTTTGTAATCCGTGTAACCGCCTTTATATTTGGTCAGTGCATCCGGACTAAACTCAATGACACCCGTTGCGACCTGATCAATAAAGGTCCGGTCATGAGAAACAAACAACAATGTTCCAGCATAGGCGGAAAGCCATTCTTCAAGCCAGCGCATGCTCTCTTCATCCAGATGATTCGTCGGTTCATCCAAAATCAGAAATTTGGGTTTACTGACCAGTAATCCTGCGAGACGGGCCTTCGTTTTTTGCCCACCACTCAAAGAATGATACGGCCGATTCCAATGTTCCGACGATAACCCCAGACGCGTCAGTACCTTCTCTACCTCAGTCTCCCACATATACCCGTTCAATTGCTCATATTGCTCCATCGCTATCGTATAAGCTTCGAGCAGCCGCTGCTCATCTGCCGCTCCACTGTTGCTCATCCGTTGTTCCAGTAATTCCAGGTCCCGCTTCACCTCGTAAATCCGTCCACTTTCCTGCCGGACAGCATCAAGCACATTCATCTCAGGCTTGATCAATGAGCGCTGGCGCATGAAACCCCACTCCTGCTGCGGAATGTGACGTTCGATGCGTCCGCCACCCTCTTCTTCTCCAAGAATGATGCTTAATAAGGTGGTCTTGCCACAGCCGTTGCGACCTAGAATGGCTAGCCGCTCACCTTCATTTATTTCAAGATTTAATCCTGCAAACAACTCATTCCCGTTCCACTCTTTCGATACTTCATGTAGGCGTACCATTGTCATCATGAGGCCTCATCCTTCCTGCAATTCAAAATAAAAAAACCGCTGGCATCAGCCGGCGGTCTGGCAATTCAGGATTGGATAAAGCGTCAAAAAACAAGCATAAGATACCCCACGGTATGAACAAAGAACCCTTAAAAGGGTATACACAAGCTAAGCCAGAACAGCCTGCCTGTTTCCATACCTGATCCCATAGCTGAATTTGGACACACGAATCCCCTCATTGCTCAGCCGCTTTTTGGCTGACTGCGTCATAAACTCTCTGCAGTTACTGGGGTTGAATTCATGTGTTTTACTTCATGGGACGTATGGTTACCTCTCATTCATGTGTAGTATCAATTTCTCCGTTATTGTACCAGATGATGGGGAAAAAGCAAAGGTTTTCAATTCAGCGCCATGATATTCTCACTCAAACATGACTTAAAATACACTAACTAACTTCTTGAAAAAGAAAAAACCCTTGTTTTCACAAGGATTTCAGGTGTTACATTAGTTAAGCGGGTGATGGGAATCGAACCCACGCTATTAGCTTGGAAGGCTAAAGTTCTACCATTGAACTACACCCGCGCGAATGACGATCGGGACGACACGATTTGAACATGCGACCCCCTGGTCCCAAACCAGGTGCTCTACCAAGCTGAGCTACGTCCCGTCAAGTTCCGAGGAACATTAACATGAATTTTACAAAATTAATATACCATGATCATCCAACGCTTGCAACTTCTTTTTACCATTTTCCCTCTAACCTTTCGAAACAAAACAAGACAGAAGCGTGTCCACGCCCCTGTCTATCCTTACCCCGTGGGTTTATCCACATCTCTCAAAAACTTTTTTTCAAAATCGGCTGCCACAATCGGTTTGCTGAAAAAGTACCCTTGAGCCTCATGACAATGCTGATCACGAAGAAATGAAAGCTGATCCTCATTTTCAACGCCCTCAGCAGTTACTTTCAACTGCAGGTGATGAGCCATCGACGTAATGGTCGACACAATTGCCGCGTTATTGCTGTCCTCCATCACTTCATTGACAAAGGAACGGTCAATCTTGAGGCGGTCAATCGGAAGGTCTTTCAAATAGTGCAGTGAACTGTACCCGGTGCCAAAATCATCAATACTAATGTGCACACCAATTTCCTTAATCTTGCGCAACTGCTCAAACGCACGATCCTTGTCAAACGTCATGCTCTCCGTAATCTCGAGTTCAAGCCACACAGGTTCCAAGCCTGTCTCTTTGAGAATACCGCTGATGTTGTCCAGCAGATGGGAATGCCTGAATTGTCTCATAGACAGGTTAACCGACACACAAAGCTTGCGATAACCTGCTTCTTGCCAGCGCTTGTTCTGTGCACAGGCCTCACGCAATACCCATTCTCCCAGCGGCACGATCAGCCCGCTCTCCTCAGCAAGAGGAATAAATTCCCCAGGGGATACTGAGCCTCTCAGCGGATGCTGCCAACGCACCAAAGCCTCCATACCCACAATCAACCCACTCGCCAGATTAACCTGCGGCTGATACACAAGATAGAACTGCCCACGATCCAATGCTTTGCGCAAATCATTCTCAAGCTGCAAACGCTCCTGGGCTTTCATCTGCATCGCATGGGCATATCGGTTTAGCTCTATTCCTTGCTCTTTGGCATTATGCAGCGCCGTATCCGCATTCTGAATAATCTCTTCCGGTGTGTCTCCGTCATGCGGGAATATCGCCATACCAATACCCAACGTAAGATGATACTCGTTCCCATCCACCGTTACAGGTTTTTCGAACAGTTGTAAGATCGATCTTGTCCGCCGCAACGCCGTATCTGTTGTGCAGAAGTCTGTCATTGTCAATACGAACTCGTCTCTTCCTAGTCCGAACACTTCCTCTCCTGGGAGCGAAGAATGCTTCAGACGTTGTCCTACCTGACGAAGCACACGGTTAGCCGCTTGTTGGCCTAATGAATCATTAATCGTTTTGAACCGGTTGATATTCAATACCAAGACACCGACAAGCTGCTCCTCTACCATAGCTGCATTCATCATCACTTTCAGTCGCTGAGAAAGACGACGGCGATTCGGCAGCCCTGTCACATCATCATGGTGAGCAATAAAGTTCATTTTCGCTTCCGCCACCTGCTGTTTCAGGAAAGGCGTATCTACCACAGACGAATACAGTCCCTTCTGGATGAAGAAATAGCCCAAACAATCGCTTAACAGACCTAGCAACAGATTGAGATCATTAATCTTCGTAGCAGAGACAAAGTAACATTCCCCAAAGAAAAAACAAAGGATTGCACAAAGAATGGTAGGCAGATCACCATCTTTGCCTTTTTTCCATTGAACGAATAACACGACCGCAGTCACGCCATACAGCATTCCGATCAGAAAATGAATTCGGGTAAACATGCCACCAAGCACATTCCCCTCCAACAAGTTCGGCAGTATAGCCCATTCCTGAATTGCAACTGTATACAAAACAACAAAAATACCGAGTGTTCCACTGAAAATTAAAAATTTGCGTGGTAACGCAATTTCCCTCTCGTTGACTGCATATATGAACAGCAAACCTGCCGCACAAACAAGAGATCCAAGCGAAATCATCTTCAACGAGAATTCCGATTCCACCATCGCCCCATTTGGCATTTCTTCGGCAAAAGAAACGATGTGAACCAACTCAAACAAACCAATCAATAAAAATAACGTAGTCATGAGGACCCTACGGAGGGTCAGTCTTTGAGTCTGAAATAACCAGCTTTGATTATAAATGCCGATACAGGCCGCTGCTGCAGCGAAGCCACCCAAGAGTGTCAAAACCGGGTAACCCGATATGATCAGATCAGAGCTTGCGGAGGAACGAAACCATTGACTTGCGAGGAAACACAATAAGCCGCCTATTGCGACCCAACCTATTTTTCTCTGATCTTGCTGATTAGCCTTCATGCCGTGTTTTTTCCTTCCCGGGATCGCCTATCCTGAAATAACCTTAACGATATAACTCTAATTTGTTACAATATTCGACATTTTCATCTCTATCAACGTTCAATTCACATGTGAAAACATGCTATCTGGTACATAATAACATTTATTTCCGCAGACGTGAACAAAAAAAATGAGCATTCCTAGGAATATTTATTCATAGATATGTAGAAAAACAAGGCAATAAGAACTAAAAAAACATGAACTCCCCATTGGAGTCCATGTTTCTTTAGTTTGCAACTGTATTTCAGACTAATTTTCGCCATATGTGTACTTTTCGACTTAAAACGCTAATGCGCTAAAGTTATAGACGTATTAGATCCCTTCTCTTGTTGACTTGAAGTCAATTTCAAGAATTATGCAACAAGCTTATTTGTCAAAATTAACTTCTGGTGTTGTCAATTTGTCATAGAAATCAACAACCTTATCTTTGTCTTCCGACGAACGCAGTGCCATCGCCGAGCGAGGATGCTCGTCCAATGTACCTGTAATCATATAAGGCAAAATGTAACCCCACTCTTCTTTTTCACGGAGAGGCACCATCAATTGCTCCAATACACCAAGTACTGGACGCAGGTTGTATTTTGTTCCTTTCAAATGAGCAACGAGCAGTTCAGTAGGACAGTTTCCTGCAGCACGTCCCATACCGTATACGGAAGCATCCAGCAGTTCAACACCAAGCTCAGCTGCTACCAACGAGTTCGAGAACGCCAGTTGCATGTTATTGTGTGTGTGAACGCCAAGACGTTTGTTCGGCAGATGAGTCTTGAACTTCTCCACCAGATATTTCACATCGTTATGATCCAGGCTTCCATAGGAGTCTACTATGTATACAACATCCACAGAACTTTCCTTGATCAGTTCAAAAGCTTCCAACAGTTCATTTTCCATAACATTAGACAATGCCATAATGTTCAGCGTTGTTTCATATCCACGATCGTGGAATGTTTGAACCAGAGCAAGTGCCTTGTCTACATCTTTGCTGTAGCAAGCTACACGGATCAGATCCAGCATGCTTTCGCTGCGCGGCAGAATGTCATTCTCGTCCACACGTCCAACGTCAACGAGTGCAGACAGTTTGGTATTTCCTTTTTGCGGAATTACTTTGCGCAGGAAATCATCATTCAGAAAACGCCATGGACCTGCTTCTTCTGCACCTTTCAAGAGCTTAGGTGAGTTTTTGTATCCAATTTCCATATAATCAACGCCGGCTTCATTCAATCCAGCATATAGCTGTTGAACAAAGTCCACGCTAAAGTCCCAGTTATTTACCAATCCACCATCACGGATTGTACAATCTACTATTTTGCAATGATTTGTCTTCATTAATGTCTGCTCCTTTTCTGACCAACTTGTGTATTCCTCTCATGATACTTGAACGTAACAAGAAAAGTAAAGGGATTCCCGACTTATTTACTTCGATAAGATTTCCATATCCGATCAATCTCACTCATCTCGGAATCGTCTGGAGATTTCTTCCCATAGCGCACAGCGTTATAGGTATCTGGTAGCATAGCAGAGAGCTTCTGATCATCTTCTCTGGCCCCATGCTGAACAATTGTCTCTGCAGCCTCCAGTGGCGTATGTGCACCCTGTATATGCACGCCCCGGTGTGCAGCTCTGTCGATCCACTTCCGATAATAAAATCGAACACGTTCGTCATCATGTGAGGGTAGCGACTCCTTCTTGCGGAACCAGGATTTGCGCGTTTTTGCAGGCGCCTCTAACGTTTCGCTAATGTCCACATACTCTGTCCGAGGCTCTGCCTTCTTCTGACCGGGCTGCAGCAGCCCTTTGAAACGCTCCATAAGTTTGTTTATCGCCTTCTGACCCAAACGCAGGATAAGCCACAAGATCACAACTGCGACAGCCCCCATGACGACCCACCCCAGGATATCCCAGAAAATAGAGGGCTCCCCTGCCGGTTCCATTCCTTCAGGTATCATTGGCGGTTCATTTGGAGCTGTAGGCGTAATCGGCGGCTCCTGATTGGAACTCGAGCCTATTAAACCTCTGATCCATGCAAGCAGACGGTCACGCAGTGGTCCTAGCCAGGCAACAAGACTGGGAAAAGCACCAATTCCCGCGATCACAATCAGCATCCATAACAGACGCTGGTGATTCGCCCGGGCAAACTCACGTAACACAATTCTTTTTGAGCCATCATTTAATATCGCACGATCCAGCTGCACACTGTATTGACCTACCAACCAACCAACAAAACTGATTACTCCCGCTGCATATATGGTGCCGGTGTAAGCAAGCAGAGGCTGCATGAATTCAATTCCATTGGCCGCCCCACTGAGCACAATTGCACTGGCAACACCCCAAATCTGCAAGCGCCAAATCAAAATCGAACGGAAGACAGGTTGAAAATTCAACCCAATATAGGCTGATATAACTCCCCATACAACTGCCGTCAGCAACTCAGGTAAAGGAAACGCCCACACTAATGCAATTACCAATGAGATTAACAGCCCCAAAAGCAACGCTGCACCCCATCGAATAAACGTGTTCTTTTCACTGATGGTTGGTAACCTGTGCTGTACCCATTGACCTAACCAGCCAGCAATAACAAAGATAGCCATTAATGTGTATGGAAAATGACCCGTTGCATAGAGAGAAGTAAGCGTTAATAGCGGATAAAAATATACCCCAATCAATAGAACGGCCGACATGGATATAAGTACTTTTCCCTTGGTATTGTTGCTTTTGGTCTCATTCATGCACTCACCGCCTTGAAATCGCTTTTCCCGCCCTCTACGGGGAGTATGGTCACACGGTGGCCTTGCTCATGCAAACGCACAATTTCATGTTCCATAGCTGGAGATACATAGGACGTAATTAAGAGATAACTGCGAACCTGCTGAGCCTCTTCATTCCGTTCTACTTCATCACTCAGGAACTGCTCCATGGGAACCATGCATTTCAGCTCCGTCTCTGCCATAGCTTCCAGTAACATTTCCAGATGAGGACTACCGTAATCCGGCTCAATCCGCAATGGATCGCGCCCTCCACTCACACGATAGCCATTATGAGCAAATCCCGCGGGTAACCCTCTTCCAATTGCATCTACCGCTGCTGTTGCTGCATAACGAAGTGCCCGTTCGATCATCTCCGGGCGGGTAACGACACTCCACATGTCCGCTGACTCCTGAATGTTAACCACAATCCAGGATTGAGGGTCCGCAGTCCATCCCTGCTTATAAACCTGCAATTCTCCTGTGCGTGCACTCGCTTTCCAATGAATACGGTTCATCGGATCACCCGCACCATACGGTCGTACCCCGAGAATCAGAAAAGGATCTTCAACAATCCAACGGGATACCTCAACCTCACCTTGCCATACTTGATAGATCGCAGGCAGATCCTCCGCATGAACAAGTGAAGGATATACGACCATGGACAGATGAACGGGAACAGGCTTCGAGGTACGCCAAAGGCCGAACAAGTCCCCTCCGGTCATGGTTACGGTGTTTAACATGTAGATCCCACGTCTACTGCATACAAAAGGATGCTTGCGCGTAATACGGGTAAACGGTTTCAAAGTGAAGATACTTTTATGATTCTGATAAATATCTCCCTGACTGATATCCATGCCTGAGCCCGAACGAAACACAAATGAAACTGGCATCATAGCTTCAAGTCTGAGCCATGGAACCGATATTCGTTTTTCATTCGCAATCGTCTCAACCATCTCCAGCTCATCCCCAGCATAACAACGCATTTTGCTGAATTCTCTGGTGTACTTCAGCTTGCGTAAAGCCGGACGGCCGAACCATATGCCGTGTACTCCAATAACAATGCCTCCGACAATGACTAGCCATAGTAATGCCATATGTTATCGCCCGCTGCCTGTAGCAAAATTCTCCGTCGGCACTTCAGTCTGGCTCAGAAGTTCCTGAATAATACGCTCCGCCAAGCCCTCTTGTTGTCTCACCCGGTTGCGGAATACAAGCCGATGGGCTAACACGGGCTCCGCCAATATTTTAATATCATCAGGGAGAACGAAGTCTCTGCCATGTAAAGCAGCCCAGGCCTGACTTGCCTTGAGCAACGCCTGAGCTCCTCGTGGACTTACGCCCAGTGAAAGCTCGGGATGCTGCCTAGTCGCTTCTGTCAGACGGATAATATATCGCAATAGATCTTCGTCAATTTGGACCGATGTATAGGTGCTCTGTGCCTCAAGCAGCTGCTCGCGACTAATGATAGCGGACAGATCGGCAACAGATCGGCTCGCTACCGTACGTCTCAGAATTTCTACACTTTCTTCACTGCTTGGATAGCCCATTCGGATCTTCATCATGAAACGATCCATCTGTGCCTCGGGTAATGGAAAAGTTCCCTGGTTATCTACCGGGTTTTGGGTGGCAATGACGATAAATGGCCGTTCCAGCTGTCTGGTCGAACCATCAATACTAATCTGCCGTTCCTCCATACACTCTAGCAAACTGGACTGGGTACGCGGTGTAGCCCGATTAATCTCATCTGCCAGCACCAGGTTGGCAAACAGGGGGCCAGGTCTGAATTCAAAGTCACCTTCTTTTTGATTGAAAAAATGAATACCCGTCAAATCAGATGGCAACAGATCCGGTGTGAACTGAATACGCTGGAAGGTACAATCCAGTGAAGAGGCTACTGATTTGGCCAACATGGTTTTCCCCGTACCAGGTACGTCCTCCAGCAGGACATGCCCTGAGGCAAT
Organism: Paenibacillus taichungensis; assembly: GCF_050994985.1. Classification (NCBI taxonomy): domain Bacteria; kingdom Bacillati; phylum Bacillota; class Bacilli; order Caryophanales; family Paenibacillaceae; genus Paenibacillus; species Paenibacillus taichungensis. The sequence continues at coordinate 4,131,400 of NZ_CP194720.1, forward strand.
GATTGCTGTCATCACAAGCTCAATCGTATGGTCTTTGCCCACAATGATCTTCCCTACATGGTCCATTAGCTGTTTGTTCATTTGTTCCATTCCCTGGATATTCATAATTGGTTCTTCCTCCCGTAAATTGAGCTATGTATTCGCATTCATTCTAACTATAACCCTAATCGTCCCAACAAAAAACAACAGGAATCGGCAGGTAGGCCAATTCCTGTTCGCATAACTCTGTCTTTACACTAAGGGAAGCATGATGATGAACCGGGTGCCTTCCCCTTTTTTGCTATCCACAGAGATGTTGCCTCCGTGATTTTTGATAATGCGATAACTCACGGAAAGCCCCAGTCCTGTTCCGCTCTCCTTGGTGGTGAAAAATGGGTCAAACAGGCGCACAAGGGTGTTGTGGTCCATCCCCTGTCCATTATCAGCAATAGAGATCTGCACATACTTGTTCTCGGTTCCCGTGGAAATCTGAATCAAGCCAGTATGCTCTTCGCCCACATCCTCGATGGCATCCATTGCGTTTTTAACCATATTCAAAATTACCTGCTTAATCTGTTTGACATCAATGGACACATTTAACGGGACTTCTGCTTCATCCAGGGTTATCTCGCACCCCTTCATTAATCCTTCGCTTTCTGTCAGCAAGACCACCTCTTTGAGCAAAGAGTTAACAGACATAATGGTCTTCTGAGGAGCTGACGGTTTCGAGGAATTCAGAAATTCGTAGATAATGTCGTTCGCCCTGTCAATCTCCGTTAGAATGATTCGAGCGTACTCATCTTTCCCCAATTGCAGCAAATGAGGACGAAGCAACTGGATAAATCCGCGGATAGCCGTCAAAGGATTGCGAATTTCATGGGCAATCGATGCCGAAATCCGCCCCAACATTGCAAGTTTGTCATTTTGATAAGCGGTCTGCTCAATCTGTTTATAATCGGAGACATCCTTCACACTGAAAAGGAAGTCCCCATCCATCTGATCCCCGTACGTTACTGTAACCAGCCAATGCCTGCCATACTCGTCAATCAATTCATGATAGCGCTTACGATGAAAGATAGTTTCCCGATAGATGCGTAAAATTTTCTTTTTCTTGAATCGGCTCATCTGTGGATGATGCAGCATCTGCATCAGGGTGCAGCCGCTCAATAGACTCCTAGGAAGCTCCAACAATTTTGCCATTTGAACGTTAATAAACGTCAATACACCATTACTGTCAAACAACATTATACCGCTATCCAGATGCTCCAGGACATTCTCATACTTGTTGTTATCCAGATGTACAGGCGGGAATCCATTCGTTGGTCGAGGCACTGTATCCTGAAATTCACTAATCATGTCAGGTTCCTCCTTTTCACGTAAATGATAAACTTGCCATTCGGACATCATATCATCACAGAAACAGGAAGGGCCGATTTTATTTTTCATTACCGGTGCCCTTTCATTAGGGGGCTGAGCCGAAAATATGGATGGCATGTCCGGAACCCAAGCTGGTCTATTCCGGGTAACCAAGAGTCGATCCGGAAAACATTATACGTCTGTTCCATTCTAACCTTCTCCTATTCCCAAACACGAACATTTTTTGCTCCGCCTCTTTTGCAAGTCTGTTTTTATCATAGACAAGTTTATAGAAGGGAGTCAATCGGAGAAAGTGTCGAATGGAAATTATTTTAAGAAAAACCGTGAATTAGTTTCTATATACAACAAAAACGAAGCTTTTTCGCTCGATTAGCGAATAAGCTCCGTTCGTATAGTTTAAATTTTAAATAATTAAATTCAATCTATAGTCCACTCTTGTTATGCTGAATTTTGAGTCTGCGCTGACTCATGACGGCTAAGCGACGCTTGAGTTCACTTTCCCACTTCTCATCCTTCATTTCCTTGGCAAGACGAAGTAGATCCAGAGACATGTCGATCTGACGCTGCACAATGACCATAGCATCTTCGCTTTCACGATTCACGCAATTTTCAAAAATCGCATCTTCATCTTCCGTCACGTAATCTTGAAAATCAATCTCCGACGCACCATCTCCATGCGCATATTCAGCCAAAATTTCATATTCATTTTCCACTTTATAATGCACTTCTACCCGGTGACACACCGGACAAAACAGCAGGGGAACATTATGAACCTGGGTGCGGTAATGCTTCAGCGTGCCCTTTGTTCCCACCATACTTGCCCCACAACAGTAACTCATTTTTGTTCACCCTCCTTATAACGTGCCGAGACTTTATAATGGATTGCAGTCCCGTACACTTCAAGCACTTCCGAAAAAGGAATAGTTCCATCAGTGTATCACATTCATGTACAAATTATAAATGCAGAGCACCGGAATATTTACCGGGTTTCCATACCCTATTCGCCTTAAGGCCCTTCGATTCCTCTTTCCAGAGATAAAATGAAGGCTTTCTTATATTACATCATTACCACGTTTACGTCCCTGTTTAAACACTTTTCTCCCTTTAGGCCTTATATTCTCGCAAAAGGGTGCAAAAAGCCCTCAATCCCATGAGGGATGAGGGCTTGAACAATAAACGTTCAAGTTCAATCAGGCTTACAGGTTGTTGTCGCCTGGTTTCCAGTTCATTGCACACAATCCACCGGATTGCAAAGCTTGCAGTACACGAAGTGTTTCTTCAACACTACGGCCTACATCATTGTGGTTAACGACTTGGTATTTCAATTCGCCTTCTGGATCGATGATGAACAAGCCGCGCAGTGCAACGCCTTCTTCTTCGATCAGAATGCCATAATCTTTAGCAACTTGTTTCGTGATGTCGGAAGCAAGTGGGAAGTTCAATTGACCAAGACCATTGCTGTCTTTAGGTGTGTTGATCCAAGCTTTGTGGCTGTGTACGGAGTCAACGCTCACGCCAAGAACTTCAGTATCCAAAGCTTTGAATTGCTCAGCAGCATCACTCAAAGCTGTAATTTCAGTTGGGCACACAAAAGTGAAATCCAAAGGATAAAAGAAAAATACGAGCCATTTGCCACGATAATCGGACAGTTTTACGGAACCAAAGTCTTGTCCATCTCCCGATACTGTTTCCATTGCAAAATCCGGTGCGGGTCTACCAACCAAACGTTCTGCCATAACTAACAATTCCTCCTTTGGGATTATGTAAGCACTCAAGTTTGAATGCTCATCATCAAGAAAAACGAGAACGCTTTTCCTGTAATTAAAATGGGTTTGTTACTTGATAACAAGTACAAGTAAAATGTTATCATCCGGACTTCTCAAAGTCAAGATTATAATCGTTGTTTTATTATAATAATTATAAATAAGGATTTTTCGTGGCAAAAAATCATAAAGGAACAGCCCTCTGCAATTCCGGATCGGAGCAAAGGGCTGTACTGTTCTTACTATTATTAAGCCTGTTTCTGAATTGCCGCGACGATCAGATCGCCCATTTCCGTCGTACTGATCGCTTTGCTCTTGTCTACAGCGATATCGCTTGTACGATGGCCCGCATTCAGCACATCAGACACAGCTGCTTCAATTGCGTCAGCACCTTCTGCATAACCAAAGGTTGTACGGAACATCAATGCCAACGAAAGGATCGTTGCGATCGGATTCGCCAGTCCTTGACCTGCGATATCCGGCGCTGAACCGTGCACTGGCTCATACAGACCAAAACTGCCTTCACCCAGTGATGCAGATGCGAGCATGCCGATTGAACCTGTCAGCATCGCTGCTTCATCACTAAGGATATCTCCGAACATATTTTCAGTCACGATAACATCAAAGCTGGATGGACGACGCAGCAACTGCATTGCACAGTTGTCTACAAGTACATGTTCCACTTCAACATCCGGATATTCCGGTGCTACACGGTTAACAACTTCTCTCCAAAGACGGGAAGTTTCCAGCACGTTGGCTTTATCTACTGAAGCCAATCTTTTGCTACGTCCTTGGGCAATTACAAATGCCTGACGAACAATGCGCTCCACTTCGGTTACATTATATACGCAAGTATCTACTGCTTCTTCGCCTTGTGCACCTTCACGTCTGAACTTCTCACCAAAGTAGATTCCACCAGTCAACTCACGCACGACCATCAGATCCGTACCTTCCAGCACTTCAGGTTTCAATGTGGAAGCATCCTTCAAGCAATCAAATACCACTGCCGGACGCAGATTTGAGAACAATCCGAGCGCTTTGCGAATGCCAAGCAAGCCTGTTTCCGGACGCAATTCCTTACTGTTGTTGTCCCATTTTGGACCACCAACGGCTCCGAGAAGCACAGCATCTGCACTCTTACATACTGTCAGTGTTTCTTCTGGAAGTGGTGTACCTTTTTCATCAATAGCGATTCCACCAAACAACGCATGCTCTGTCTCAAAACGGTATCCGAACACTTCCTCCGTACGTTTGAGAACTTTCTCTGCCTCCGCTACAACTTCAGGACCAATTCCGTCACCTGCGATAACTGCAATTTTTTTCACGTCTGCCATGGGTTGTCCACTCCTTATATCCATTCATTCGGTTATTCACTTCAATGATTAACGTGTCATTTTTAACTCTCTCTTTTGTATCATATTTGGAGGTCATTTGACCAAGATATACAATCTATGACTTTAATAGTTTTTACCTATAAGCGGTTTAAGATTGGTTGTTCTGTACCTCTGACTGAGTTAAAATAAAGCCTGAAGACAAATTCAGGTAACTCAGGAGGGATTGCAATCATGCAATACACGTACTTGGGAAAATCAGGTCTTAAAGTCAGCCGGATCTGTCTCGGCACGATGAACTTTGGTCCTGCGACAGACGAAAAAGAGGCATTCCGCATCATGGATGCGGCACTCGATGCCGGTGTGAACTTTTTTGATACCGCTAACATTTACGGCTGGGGCGAAAATTCAGGTCTCACCGAGGAGATCATTGGACGATGGTTTAAACAAGGCGGCGGCAGACGAGAAAAAGTCGTTCTTGCAACCAAAGTTTATGGCTCCATGCATGATGATACGGACGGTCCAAACAATGATGCAGGTCTCTCCGCATACAAAATCAGACGACATCTGGAGGGTTCCCTCCGCCGCCTGCAAACTGATCATGTTGAACTGTACCAGATGCACCACGTTGATCCCGCCATCTCATGGGACGAGCTTTGGGGCGCGTTTGAGAACGCTGTTCATCAAGGCAAAATTGGTTACGTAGGTTCAAGTAACTTTGCTGGCTGGCAGATTGCCGTTGCCCAAAGTGAAGCCAAAAATCGCCACTTCCTCGGTCTTGTATCCGAGCAGCATAAATACAGTCTTAACTGCCGTTTGCCTGAGCTCGAAGTGCTGCCCGCAGCGAAAGAACTGGGCCTTGGCGTTATTCCATGGAGTCCGCTTGACGGTGGGTTACTTGGACGCAATGCTCTCCAGAAGCTGGAAGGTACACGCAGTGGTGGCATTGCTGAACGGATTGAGTCCCATCAAACTCAGTTGGAACAATTCGCAGCACTTTGCCGCGAACTCGGCGAACCGCAGGATACCATAGCTTTGGCTTGGGTTGCCGCCAATCCGGCAGTTACCGCACCCATTATTGGGCCGCGTACACTAGAGCAGTTTGAAACTGCGCTCAAATGTTTGGATGTTACTTTGGATGAAGCTGTCCTCAAACGTTTGGATGAAATCTTCCCAGGTCCGGGAGGACATGCTCCGAACGCTTATGCTTGGTAAGAGCATATCGGCTTAACTGAGTACGTCATTTCGATAAAAATGCTCTAAATAATAATGCAATTATCCTATACGTAACAACAAAAAAGTCTGACCTTCAAATGTTGAGGGTCAGACTTTTTATGTACCTCACTGAACTACAATACTTAGGGCTGGGAACTCCATCTCAGCTTCTCCAGCCAGACGAATTCCAGTCCAATGAAGAGCTTTGCTTGCTGCAAATGATGTGTTACAGGTTCACATTAACGCGATTCGTATAAGTCTTGCGTTTTTCAATCAACTTGTTCAATCCATCGACATAAGCACGTGCACTGGCACCCAGAATATCGGTGCTTACACCACGTCCTTGTACAGATATTTGGTTTTGAGTAAGTACGACGTGTACCTCACCCAATGCATCCTTACCATGTGTAACCGATTTGATCGAGTAGTCGGATAACGTTACTTCTTCTCCGCTCACTTGGTCAATCGCATTATAGATAGCATCTACCGATCCATTTCCTTCTGCTTGTTGTTCCACCGTATCACCATCAAGTGTAGCAATACGAACTTTAGCCGTTGGAGTGGATTCATCACCATACGTTACAAAGATGGATTCCAGTTTAAACACCTCAGGTGCATCCTGCAATTTCTCTTCAATGACCGCCAGCAAATCCTCATCTGTCACTTCTTTTTTCTTATCAGCCAGATCTTTGAATTGGGCAAAAGCACGGTTCAAGGCTTCATCTTCCAGTTCATAACCGAGCTCAATCAAGCGCTCACGGAAGGCATGACGTCCCGAGTGTTTACCCAGTACGAGCTTACTTTCCTTCAGACCGATGGTCTCTGGCGTCATAATTTCGTACGTTGTTTTCTCCTTCAGCATGCCATCTTGGTGAATTCCGGATTCGTGTGCAAACGCATTCGCACCAACAATCGCTTTATTTCCAGGTACAACCATCCCCGTCAAACGACTCACCAGACGACTGGTCCGAGCAATTTCAGAAAGTTGCAACGAAGTTTTCGCCTGGAAAAATTCCTGACGTGTCTCCAGTGCCATAGCAATCTCTTCAATCGCGGTATTACCTGCACGTTCACCAATGCCGTTAATGGTACCCTCAATTTGATCGGCTCCATTCAGAATGGCTGCAAGCGTGTTGGCAGTTGCCATCCCCAGATCATTATGACAGTGTGCACTCAGCTGCACTTTATCAATGTTGTGTACGTTCTCCTTGAGATGTTTAAAAATATTACCGTATTCATATGGGCTCAGATAGCCCACCGTATCCGGGATGTTTACAACAGCTGCGCCTTCTTCCACAGCCATATTTACCATCTCAACGAGGAAATCATACTCGGTACGACCTGCGTCCTCCAACGAGAATTCAAGCTTCGAAAAAGTTTTCTTCGCATAACGAATTGCGGAACGAGCTGTATCGAGGACCTGGGCTCTGTCCATACGCAATTTGTGCTGACGATGAATGGGGGAAGTTGCCAAAAAGATATGGATACACGGGTCTTGAGCACCCTTCAACGCTTCTTTTACCGCATCAATATCCTGCTCTCTGGAGCGGGACAAGCCAATGACGGTAACGTTTTTGACCGCTTTGGCTACTGCATTAACTGCCGCCAAATCGCCTGGAGAGGCCGCGGGGAAACCGGCTTCCATCCGGTCAATACCAAGCCGCTCGAGCTGGTGCGCAATTTCCACCTTTTCACGAGTATTCAGATTGACCCCCGGGGATTGTTCTCCATCACGCAGCGTTGTGTCAAATACATAGATTTTACGCACGCCTCGCACCTCCTAGACTTGTATTTTATGTTCCTCTAAACCAGTAATAGCGGCACACGCATATGCACGGCCGCTATTCCCGGTTAAAGCTGTAAGTTTACTAGAATACTTAAAATGAATGCTTACTTCTTGATCCAGTGCATCATCTCACGCAATTGTCCGCCAACCACTTCGATTGGGTGTTCAGCTTCGTTGCGACGAGTTGCTGTCAGGAATGCACGGCCGGATTGGTTTTCCAGGATGAAGTCACGTGCAAATTTACCTTGTTGGATATCTGTCAGGACTTCTTTCATTGCTTTCTTCGTATCTTCAGTTACCACGCGAGGTCCAGTTACATAGTCACCGTACTCAGCTGTGTTACTGATGGAATCACGCATGCTTGCAAGTCCACCTTCATACATCAGGTCAACGATCAATTTCAATTCGTGCAGACACTCGAAATATGCCATTTCAGGAGCGTAACCCGCTTCTGTCAATGTTTCGAATCCAGCTTTTACCAGGGCGCTTACACCGCCACACAGAACAGCTTGCTCACCGAACAGGTCTGTTTCTGTTTCTTCACGGAAGGAAGTTTCGATAACCCCTGCACGCGTGCAACCGATACCTTTAGCATAAGCCAAACCGATATCTTTTGCTTTACCTGTTGCATCTTGCTCAATTGCGATCAGGCCCGGTACACCGAATCCTTCCACGTAGGTACGACGTACCATGTGGCCAGGGGACTTAGGAGCTACCAGCAATACATCGCTGTCTTTTGGAGCAACGATTTGACCGAAATGAACGTTGAAACCGTGGGAGAAGAGCAATGCAGCGCCCTTTTTCAGGTTTGGTTCGATTTCGTTTTTGTATACAGAAGCTTGTGTTTCGTCAGGCAGCAAAATTTGAACTACGTCTGCGCGGCTAGTAGCTTCAGCCGGGGACAGAACTTCAAATCCGTCATTTTTTGCAGTGTCAAAAGATTTACCTTCACGAAGTCCGATGACTACGTTCAATCCACTGTCACGCAGGTTTTGAGCTTGGGCATGGCCCTGGCTACCGTAACCGATGACCGCAATCGTTTTTCCTTTCAATACGCTAAGCTCTGCATCCTGTTCATAATAAGTAGTTACTGGCATGTTTATAAGTCCTCCTTTGTATTGTAAAGAACCCTTCATTAATGAGCGGGTGTCTCAAGGGACCGGCACGCTTTTCCTGCTTTAGCGTCTCTGGTCTGATCCGATCCGTTCAGACACCCGCCCGTTAATGCGGGTGTGTGGCTATATTGTCAAGCGTTACATCACTAAAATGTTAAATTGCAACTTGTACGGGACTGGCACCTCATCTAAGATGAACGGTATTTCTCAGCTTAATGCTGCTAACACACCTTTGTCGTTCCGTTGGATAAGCATCAGACCATGTTTTTTCAATATGACTGTTTAAACGTTGCCTCGTACCAATGCAGTTACGCCTGTACGTGACAGTTCGCGAATGCCGTATGGCTTAAGCAATTCAATCATCGCATCGATTTTATCTGTATCCCCGACCACCTGTACAATCAGGCTGCCTGGACCAACATCCACAACAGATGCGCGGAAAGTCTCCACCACACCCAGAATTTCTGGACGTTCTGATGGCTCTGCCTTTACCTTGATCAATGCAAGTTCACGGGCAACCATCGGCTTCAGACTGAAATCAACCACTTTGATGACATCGATGATTTTGTACAGTTGCTTTTCAATCTGTTCCAGCGTTTTGTCATCACCAATCGTCACAATGACCATCCGGGACAAACCCGGTTCCTCGGATTGACCTACCGTGATACTCTCAATGTTGAATCCCCGTCGACCGAACAACCCCGATACCCGCTGCAGGACGCCAGGCTGATCGTTGACCAATATCGAAATCGTATGTCTTATCATTCCTCAGCATCCCCCATCAGCATTTGATCGATTGTCGCTCCTTGCGGAACCATTGGATATACATTTTCTTCCTTGCGTACTACGAATTCAACAACGACCGGTCCTGGTGTATCCAGGGCTTCTTGCCAAGCACGCTCGGCTTCTTCCTTGTTGGTTGCACGCAATCCTTTTACGCCATAAGCTTCAGCAAGTTTTACAAAATCAGGGCTGCCTGCCAGATCGATATGACTGTAACGGTTCTCATAGATGATCTCTTGCCACTGACGTACCATTCCAAGGACCTGATTGTTGATAATAACAATTTTCACCGGGATATTGTTAATGGCACAAATTGCGAGTTCTTGAGAACACATCTGCATTCCACCGTCACCGTTGATGGAAATAACGAGTCTGTCCGGGTTGGCCATTTGAGCACCGATTGCAGAAGGGAATCCAAAACCCATCGTTCCCAGTCCACCAGAGGTTACCCATGAACGTGGTTGGTTGAATTTGTAATACTGAGCAGCCCACATTTGATGCTGTCCAACGTCCGTAGTCACGATTGCTTCGCCTTTGGTTGTATCATTCAGCATTTCTACAACCCACTGCGGTTTTAATACTTCATCTGAATCTGTATAGCTGTAAGGTTTCTCTTGTTTCCATTGTTTGATCTGATCTCTCCAAGCATCCGCACGTTCAGCACGTTGAACCTCTTTGTTCGCTATTTCGAGAACCGTTTTCACATCACCAACGATTGGAATATCGGTTGCGATGTTTTTGCCAATTTCAGCCGGATCAATATCAATGTGTACAATTTTGGCATGTGGAGCGAATCCGTCCAGCTTGCCTGTTACCCTGTCATCAAAGCGTGCTCCGATGTTAATCAGCAAATCCGATTTTTGTATCGCCTGATTGGAAGTGTATGTTCCGTGCATACCCGGCATACCGGTCCACAATTCGTGCCCACTTGGGAATGCTCCAAGTCCGAGAAGTGTTGTCGTGATTGGAATGCCTGTCTTCTCCACAAATTCGAACAGCGCTTCGTGTCCACCGGAGTAAACTACACCGCCGCCTGCCAGAATCATCGGACGTTCTGCTTCCTGAATCGCCTGAGCCAGACGATCAACCTGAAGTTTGTTCGGTACTGTCCGTGGGTTGTACCCTCTCAATATAACAGGTTCAGTCACGGGTTCAAACAACGTTTTGTTTGCCGATACATCCTTCGGAATGTCGATCAATACGGGACCTTTACGACCAGTATTCGCAATATGGAACGCCTCATGAATGACACGTGGCAGATCTTCTACATCTTTTACCAGGTAACTGTGTTTGGTGATTGGCATTGTGATTCCGGTAATGTCCGCTTCCTGGAAAGCATCTGAGCCGATAAGGCTGGAAATTACATTCCCCGTAATGACTACGAGTGGTACGGAATCCATATACGCTGTTGCAATACCCGTAACTAGATTCGTTGCTCCAGGTCCGGAGGTAGCGATACAGACACCCACTTTTCCGCTCGCCCGTGCATATCCGTCAGCTGCATGAATGGCGCCTTGTTCGTGACGAGTTAACACGTGCTTGAAATCCTCGAAACCATACATCGCATCGTAAATGTACAACACTGCGCCGCCCGGGTAACCAAAAACACACTCTACACCTTCCAGCAACAAGCTTCTCAGCAGAATTTCGGAACCGCTAATGACCTCCGGCTTCATCCATTTTTCACGTAATTCATCTGTCGATCGTACTTCTGGAATTTGAGCTCCCATCAGTCATCCTCCTCTCGGAATTTACATCATTCTGACATTTAAAGTTACAAAAAAAACCTTCCATCCCTGCAAACAAGTTTATGCTTGCGAGGGACGAAAGGTTGTTGCTTCCGTGGTACCACCCAACTTTGTCCGAAATTTCGCAATAACGGACCTTACCAGGTACAAAAAACGATAGATCAAACGGATATACCCGTTCTCCATACCTGTTGTCTGTAACGCAGACATACGATTTTCCCTAATAACCCAATGGAGTGACATCCAATGCTTTTCAGGAAAACAGCTCCGAGGTGAGCTCGTATATAAGGGGTAATGGTGGTGGTTTCAGCAATTCCAGCCACTCTCTGAGCAAAAGAGCCCTTAAAACTTCGTCCTCTTCATAGCCGATGAAATATTCTCGTTAAATGTTAGGAACATTATATGATTCCTCCAACCGATAAGTCAATACCCCTTTTGTATAAAAATTCAGAACGTCCTTAATCCTTCACTCTCCATCTTTAACGTTACCCCAATCCCAACGCTTCATTCAGTCACCTTTCAACTTGCCTCAGGCATAGGATATACGAGCAGCACGACTGGTCCTGAAAGGAGGCTTCCGATGGTGATTCGGCAACGTAAATCCAAGCTGGATGATGTCGCCATAATGAGGCTGATTGACTCTCAACTTGTTCCTCTATCTCATATGAGTGAAAGTGAAATCAATAAAATACGCAAAGAAATACCCCTGCGAATGAACAGGGGCATGACCTTTGTTGTCTCATCGAATCCTGACAACGAAGCCGTCGCATTCATCCATTTTCTCATGCACGGTGAACTGCTGTATGTGGATATGATGGCTGTTGCCACAAAAGAACAGCGAAAGAAATACGGTCAGACCTTGCTGCTCAAAGCGGAAAATTTTGCGGCATCTCGTGGTTGCAAAAGATCCAAAGTGATGGTGGACGAAGGCAATACCAAAGGTCTTCGATTTTACCAGAAAAATGGATATAGCACCATTCGATACATTATGTTAAGCCGCTGTTACGAGTTAGAAAAAACATTATAAATCTGTTTAGAAAAAGCCCGGTGGCCGTGGTCCATAGGGTCCATATCCTGGGCCTGGGCCATATCCACCACCAAATCCCGGTCCATACCCCGGTCCTGGTTTTGGCCCTGGGCCATATCCCGGACCACCACCTGGACCAAAACCGAATCCAGGGCCAGGGCCGTAAGCATAAGGAAGCGTAGCGATGGCGAGTAAATCAAATAATACCAATGGCAAAATAGCTTTAGTGTGTACTTTTTTGCCAACGTGACGTTTCAGCACCAATTTATTACCCGATACTTTCAACAGTCTTCCGGTTACCCGAGTACCGTCTTTTTTGATCGCGACAATATTTTTGCCTATTAATTTCATCGCTGCATCACGCGTAACATGTTGTTTCATACTTTCCCCTCCTCCTCGGATCGTTCAAAACAGTGTATTCGTCCAGAGCCGGCTTCGCCTGTTTCTTTGTCCCTAAATGAAAATATGGGTGCCTTTCTCTATAACAGTTTAAAAACTAGTAATCTGATATTTTTCTTTGTGAAACAAAAAAAGGTTCGCACGAGGCGAACCTTTTCAAGTAAAGCATTATGTGGGAAATCATTATTCTGTCGTTACCTTTTCCCGGGATCATACGGTTCCCCGAGTGCGGACGGAGCAGAAGAGCGTCCAACAGCCGCAACGAGCACGATGATGGTGAGCAGGTAAGGCAGCATATAAATAATTTCCTGGGGAATACTTTGAGACCATTCGAACAACTGTACATAGTTCCGGATAGCTTGCGAGAAACCAAAGAACACAGCCGCCCCAAAGGCACCAATCGGATTCCACTTACCAAAGATCATTGCTGCAATCGCAATGTAACCTTGGCCGGAAACGGTATTATGAGAGAATGTGCCTGTCGTAGTCAGCGTGATTGCAGCTCCACCAATAGCAGCCAGCGCACCACTGATCATTACCGCAACGTAACGATAACGACGCACTTTAACACCTACGGTATCCGCAGCACTTGGATGTTCACCAACCGAGCGAAGACGAAGACCGAATGGGGTTTTGTACATAATGTAATACGTCAGAAAGACGAACAAAACAGCCAGATATGTTGTCGGATACACATTCTTGAAGAAAGCTTCCCCAAGCAAAGGAATATCTTTTAACAGTGGCACATCAAACTTGCTGAATCCTTGTACCAATGGTGAATCGCCTGATCCTTCAAACAGCAACTTTACCAGATAGAGTGTGCTTCCTGCTGCTAGAAAGTTAATAACGATACCACTAATAATTTGGTCAGCCTTAAACGTAATGGAAGCAACCGCATGGATCAGTGAAACCACTACACCCAGCACAACCGCGAACAAAATCCCCATCCAGGCAGACGTCGTTCCACCCATGCCAGCTTCTTGTGCATAATGCGCAGCAATCCCTGCAGCAAACGCACCAAACACCATGAAACCTTCAAGTCCAAGGTTGGTCACACCGGATTTTTCCGAGAATATCCCGCCCAGGGATGCAAAAATCAATGCCGTGGCAAAGACAAGCGTCGTATTGATAATTTGCCCAATTGTCAACAAGTCCATCTACAACACCTTCTCTTTCTTGCGCTTGGAATAGAACGGTTTAAGTACCCAGCGCACGATGCCTTGTGCCGCAATGAAGAAGATAATCGAACCGATAACAATCCGAATAATCTCGGGCGGTACATCCGCAGCAAAGCTCATTCCCGCAGATCCATAAGTGAGCGTACCGAATAACAATGCACCCAGCAACACACCAAACGGATGATTCAAACCAATCAGTGCAACCGCGATGCCGTCAAAACCTGTTCCTGGCGAGCCAGACATAACGGTCTGGTATTGGAACACACCAAGAACCTGGAATGCACCGCCAAGACCTGCAAGCATACCACTGATAAACATAGCTTTAACGATATTGCGATTGACATGCATACCCGCATACTCTGCCGCATTCGGGTTATATCCTACAGCACGAATCTCGTACCCTTGTTTGGTTTTCCACATGTAGATATAAAAGAGTACAGCCATGACAAGAGCAATCAATGTTCCCATGTGAACACGGGAGTTGCCCATCAGCTCAGAAAGCCATGTCAGACTAATCGATGCGGTATCACTGATATCCACCGAACGATTTTCACCTTTTAACAGCAGGAATTGGCGCACGATCAGGTTGGCCAGATACAGACCAATCCAGTTCAGCATGATACTACTGATAACTTCGTTTACCCCACGCGCTGCTTTCAGGTAACCAGCAATAGCTGCCCACAGTCCACCAAATACTGCACCAGCAATCAATGCCAGTGGAGCATGAATGTAGATTGGCAGACCTGCAAACTTCACACCTACAAAAGTCGCCGCAGTCATACCAACGAGAAATTGTCCTTCTCCCCCGATATTAAACAGTCCTGCACGTGACGCAAATGCAAATGCAAGTCCTGTCATAATCAGCGGTGTCATTTCCCGGACTGCTTCACCAAAGTTGTACATGTCTCCGAAAACCTTCGTAAACAATGCACTGTACGCCTCAATCGGATTGTATCCGCCGATCAGCATGACAATACCACCGAGGATCAGACCCATTACGATGGCTACAATAGGTAATATAAATGAATCACGGGTAAACCATTTTAATACGTTATTCATGCACAGTACCTCTCTTTTGGGTGCTGCCCGCCATCATCAAGCCGAGCTCCCTGTCATTGGTTTCTTCCGGCAGCACCTCGCCAACAATCTGTCCTTCGTAGATGACAGCAATTCGGTCGGATACGTTGATAATTTCATCCAGCTCGAATGAGATCAGCAATACCGCTTTGCCCTGATCACGTTGTGCAATCAATTGTTTTTGAACAAACTCAATAGCACCTACGTCCAGACCACGAGTTGGCTGAGCAGCAATAAGCAGTTCAGGGTTCTTATCAACCTCACGTGCGATTATGGCTTTCTGTTGGTTCCCTCCCGATAAAGAGCGGGCCTTCGTTTCAATGCTTGGTGTACGCACATCAAATGCCTCGACAAGACGCTTCGCTTGCTTCTTGATCGCATCGAAATTAAGGAATCCTTTACGTGTATAAGGAGCTTTATAATATGATTCCAGAACAATATTTTCACTCACCGAAAAATCTAGTACAAGTCCATGTTTGTGCCGGTCTTCCGGAATATGAGCTACACCTGACTCCGAAATATGGCGCGGAGAATGATTAGACAGTTCTTTACCCTCGAGGCGAATCGAGCCGCTATCTACTTTACGCAGTCCGGTAAGAGCCTCAATCAGTTCGCTCTGTCCATTACCATCAACACCTGCGATTCCTACAATCTCTCCTGCACGTACATTCAGGTTGAGTTCATTCAGTACCGAGATACCTTCTTTATTCTTGGCGGTCAATTTGCTAACTTCAAGCACATTGTTTCCTGGAGTAGCTGGCTTTTTGTCCACTTTAAAAGTGACATTGCGGCCAACCATTTTTTCTGCCAACTCATTCGGATTCGTTTCTGATGTTATAACTGAATCAATCACTTTACCACGACGAATAATCGTCACCGTATCGGAGATTTCCATGATTTCTTTCAGTTTGTGTGTAATCAGAATAATGGACTTGCCTTCGGCCACCAATTTTTTCATGATTACCATCAGTTCTTTGATTTCCTGAGGTGTTAATACAGCAGTAGGCTCGTCAAAAATAAGAATGTCTGCACCACGATACAACGTTTTTACAATTTCAACACGTTGCTGCATTCCGACGGAAATGTCATGAATTTTGGCATGCGGATTCACTTTGAGTCCATACTGTTCAGACAGACGCTGCACTTCAGCAGCAGCTTTTTTATAATTAATGTTGAGACCTTTCCTTGGTTCAGATCCCAAAATAATGTTCTCTGTTACCGTGAACGGCTGTACAAGCTTAAAGTGCTGATGCACCATGCCGATGCCAAGATCGATTGCTTTGTTAGGGCTGTCGATGATGACAGGCTTGCCATTCACTTCAATGGAACCTTCATCCGGCTGATAGAGACCAAAGACAATATTCATCAACGTTGATTTACCAGCGCCGTTTTCGCCCAGTAGAGCATGGATCTCGCCTTTACGAAGCTGAAGGCTGATGGCGTCGTTGGCAACAATGCCTGGGAAACGCTTCGTGATTTGTTTCAACTCAACGACGGGGGTTGCTGCACCCATGTAATCACCCTTATACCTGATATAGTGTGGTTCCGCAAACGTAAGAAAAACGTCTAACGACGTTTATCCAAGGAAGATGACCGCATTTTAGCGGTACTTTTTCTTAGGATCATCGAATCCTTCAGTTTCACCGAAACTTCTGCATTCCATAATCTTAAGAAAAGCTCCTACCGGAGCGTTGATACGAAGTCTTCTTGCTTTTGCCTTGGGCTAATCCCCAATCACATAATACATAGCTTGTACAATTGTTATGATGATCTGAGCAAATTTTCCTACTTTGACAATCATAAGGCCGGTCAAGACCGGCCTCGATGATTATTCATTTTTACAGCAGAATCAGATTACTCTGTAGGAACTTTGATTTCGCCGTTGATGATTTTTTCTTTGTACTCGTCCACTTTGGCAAGTACATCAGCAGAAACATTTTTCGTAGAAGTATCAGCGACACCTACACCGTTTTCTTTCAAAGTCAGGTTCTCAGCTCCGCCTTTGAATGTACCATCGATGATTTCTTGGTTTACGCGCTTAACAGCTTCGTCAACTTTTTTGATCATGGAAGTCAGTGTTACTTCATCACCAAACTCCAGGGATTGGTCTTTATCTACACCGATAACCCAAACGTCTTGACCTTGTTTCTTACGAGCGATTGCTTCGTTGAACACACCATTACCAGTAGCACCGGAAGCGTGGAAAATGATATCTACGCCTTTGTTGTAAAGTGTAGCTGCTGCTGCTTTACCAAGGTCAGGTTTATCAAATGCACCTGTGTAGTTCGGAATGAATTCAGCATTAGGATTAACAGCTTTAACGCCTTCTCTGAAACCTACTTCAAACTTTTTGATCAGTGGGCTTTCCATACCGCCAACAAAACCAATTTTGTTCGATTTAGTTGTCAGACCAGCTACAACACCTACCAAGTAAGAACCTTCTTCTTCAGCAAATGTTACCGATTTAACGTTAGGAGCATCAACAACACTGTCGATGATCGCGAGTTTGGATTCAGGATTTTGTTCAGCTACAGTCTTGATCGCATCAGCCAATTGGAAACCGATACCCCAAGTCAGATCATATCCACCTTTAACGAACTCGTTCAGGTTTGGAATGTACTCTTCATCGGATTTACTTTGCAGGTATTTAACAGCTACACCTGTTTCAGTTTCAGTTGCTTGCAGAGCTTCCCAAGCGGATTGGTTAAACGATTTGTCGTTAACTCCACCTACGTCAGTAACCATACCGATTTTCAAATCGGATTTAGCTTCAGTGTTTTCGCCACCTGTAGTTCCTCCGGCATTTGTTTCCTCTTTCGGTTTGCTACCGCAACCTGCGAGCATAACCGATACTGCCAGCAACATGACCAAAGACAAGCTGAGCATCTTCTTCATTTCTCTTGTTCCCCCTTAATGATATATACCTAATTCCTGTCCAGGCCAAAATGGAACGGATCAACAGATCGATAATATGGCTTTTATGCAGAATGTATGGTTTCTTCGACATTAAAAGCGCATTCTTACCCCTTAAAGATTGTGTCACCTGTCGAAAAACCGAACATTATGACTTGAAGAGAAAATTTTAGGACTAGCCTACTAGAGGTGATTATACATTCAACCCGTGGTAAAATCCAGATGTTTCATCACCAAATCTCACTTATTTTTGCTCTTTTTTTATTGAAAGCGCTTAATAATTTAACGATTTAACACACTAACGTTACAACGATGTGATGTTATATAACAAATACATATCACTCTTCCTAGAAAGATGTGGAATTCACCTGTTTTCGTTTGTATTATTTCACCGTTCGTATTTTATGTATTATCATAGCCTGTTATTCACCCGTTATATGCTTTCATTGTTCCCTTACAGGCTGCAGCATATTCGTTTCACACGACCCTGCTCTTTGGAGTAAATCAATCTTCAAGCCGTAAAAAAAGCCGCCATAGGTACGGCGGCTTGCATAAACAATTTTAAGCGTTGATTTTGCCTTTAGCTACAGTAGCCAAAGAGTTGAACGCATTGATGTCGTTAACGGCCAGATCAGCCAACATTTTGCGGTTCATGTCTACTCCAGCAAGTTTCAATCCATGGATCAGTTTGTTGTAAGACAAACCATTCATACGTGCTGCAGCATTGATACGAACGATCCACAGTCTGCGGAAGTTACGTTTTGTGTTGCGACGGTCACGGTATGCGTATACCAGGGATTTCATTACTTGCTCGTTAGCTGTTTTAAAAATACGGTGTTTGGAACCGAAATAACCTCTTGCCAGTTTCAAAACCTTTTTATGACGACGACGTACTACAAAACCGCCTTTTACTCTTGCCATATTAAAGAACCTCCCAAATAAATATAAATGTATCCGTGGTATGTGTACGGCCGTAGCCGATCCCCCATACGGAATGTACTAATTAGAATTAGCCTTTCAAGTTAGCCAAACCTTGTTTCAAACGTCTTACGTCCCCGGCAGCCATAACTGGGTTGCCGTTCAGAACGCGCTTAGCACGTTTTGATTTGTGGGAAAGCAAGTGGTTTTTGTGAGCTTTGTAACGCAGGACTTTACCGGAACCGGTAATTTTGAAGCGTCCTTTCAAACTGCTGTGTGTTTTCATTTTAGGCATTTTGTGTTTCCTCCTCCAATGTTATCAGGCTTTAGGAGCCAGAATCATGATCATACTGCGGCCTTCCAATTTTGGTTGACGTTCGATGGTGCAAAGTTCTGCAACCTCCACCTTAACGCGTTCCAAAATCCGTTGACCAATGGCGGCATGCGCAATTTCACGTCCGCGGTAACGAACGGAACATTTTACCTTGTCGCCTTCTTTCAAGAACTTAACTACATTACGAAGCTTCGTTTGATAATCATGCTCCTCAATATTGGAACGGAACCATACTTCTTTAATGTCAACAATTTTCTGGTTCTTACGGGCTTCTTTGTCTTTCTTTTGTTGCTCATAGCGGAATTTGCCATAGTCCATGATGCGGCATACCGGCGGTTTAGCCTGTGGTGCCACATTGACCAGGTCCAAGTTCAGGTCAATCGCCATTTGCAGTGCTTCCCGAATCGGCGTGATCCCAATTTGTTCTCCTTCAGCTCCGACAAGGCGTACTTCCTTCGCCCGAATCTCATCATTAATCATGTGATCTTTACTAATAACCGTCCACCTCCAGGTCATTTTGAATATCCTGTTACACAAAAATAAAAGGGATGCCGGTTAAGCTACCGACATCCCTGTAATCAACACAATTCTTCATGAGTAAACACTTCATAAATTATTGGGATCGTTGACCAGCCAACATATTTGTTGATCAGGTGAGAAGTCGGACTTCTACTTGTGATTCCATAGCTATTCATTTAACGCACTTGAATACTATAACATCCTGTAAAACTATTGTCAACGTCTCTACAATATTTTTTTTACAGACATGCTTTCATCCAAGGCGACCTGTCATTATCCCTGCTTACTCTGTACCTCATCCAAACGTACAACACGTGTATGTTGGGTATGGCTCCATTGTTTGTTGTTCTGCGTAAAGAACGCGTAGAACGTAATTGGGTACCATGAAAGAAGGTAAATCGGGAACAAGATCAGGTACAGATACACTTTGGCAAAAGTAACCTTTTCCAACGCCATGGACAACAAGAATGTCAGGACATTCAGACCAATCGCTACGAATCCTACCCAAAGCGGGAAATATCCGTATATGTTTGCGATATGTGGACCACTGAATATCGCTGTATCCACCCACAGGACAGCTGTCATCAGGAACGTAAGCAAAACAACGTACACGTTTGCTCCATACACAGCAAGGTCAAATTTCACCAAGCTTCTTTCCTTGATACTTTGCCACAGCAGCGGGAAAAAATATCTACGCGCAACTGTAAAGTGACCTTGCATCCAGCGAAGACGTTGTCTTGCTGAAGCTTTAAAGGTTAACGGCTTCTCATCAAATACTTTGGCATCATAGTTAAAGACAGGATATACATTACGCTGAACACTGCGCATCGTAAACTCCAAATCCTCAACCAGACTTGTAGCGCCCCAACCAATTTCCTTCAGCAGGTTAGTCTCGAAGCACATTCCAGTACCTCCGAGGAAATTCGCCATATTCAAATTATGACGGGACAACTGCCACAGACGGTTGATGTACCAGTAAGATACGCCATAAGCTGCAGTGATCCATGAATCCTCTGGATTTTTCGTATCGATGTATCCTTGAATTACACGCGAACCATTGCACAAGTCGTCATTCATCTCGAGCAAGAAGTTACGGTCAACCAAGTTATCCGCGTCAAACATGACAACTGCGTCATACTGGCGTGGCAATTTCCACAGGTATTTAAGCATCCATTCAATGGCATACCCTTTACCTCTGAGATCAGCATTCGTACGTACACAAGCATTCAATCCATGCTGTCTTACAATTTGAGCCGTTCCATCCGTACAGTTGTCACAAATGACAAACACATCGTACAGATCTTCTGGGTAATCCAGTTGTTTCAAGTTCTCCATCAAAGCACCAATAACTTGTTCCTCATTGTGTGCTGCGACGAGTACAGCGAAAGATTTTGTCGCCGGATAATGCTTCTTTTTCTTTTTCTTAATCAGACCGAACAGCGAAAACGTGAATTGGTACACGGCTAGCAGTGCCAGAATGACCTGCATCGTGACGAATATAGCGTCCAACATCGTTCTCTGTTACCCCCTTTTTTTCAAAACCAGATTACTTTAAAACGTTTCTCTTCCTGGATTCTGCACTTTTTATTTTTTTTGTGATGCACAGAATATGACCCTGTTCTTTTGTTTACTACGCAAATATTTCAGACAATGTTTCAAGCATGGTTGATGCCAGTTGGCTGCTTTATCGATTTTGTATTCTTTTCAGCCATTTGTCAAAACCGCAATTCCACTTCCTGAAGCAGAAATGTGAACTTTAAACGCTGAATAGGCACCTCGTGATACTCCAACCTCGCATTCATGCCTGTTATATCTTATTTTCAGCCGTTTACTTGATTTTTATTTCTAAAGTCCCTGCTTTTTTCATCAGGCTGATACATATCGACAGAGGCTCTATATCAAATAACGTAAACAGACCTCAAAAAGTTCAGTCTTAAACTCACATTTTTTTAACCGCATTTCAGCCATGTTGAATCATTGTATCTTTTTTAGATCGTCCGAGTCAAAAAGTTAAGTTGGGTGTATATCCACTCTTTAACATGAATTTTACCTTATTCACATGTGTTCTTCTTGAAAAGGACAACATTTAAAAATATGATAAACATATACCTGAAATAACCTCAAGTTCACGAAAAAACGGTTATATACTAATCAGGACGAAACCGGACACAGCAATTTACCGGAAATACTGCCGCCAACATGGGGCCTGACTGGCAGGAGGCCAATATGAGCCGTTTATTCGTAAAGTTTCAAGAGTATGATCGAAATGTATTTATGTGGATTAATGGTCGACTTCATAATCGATTTATGAACTTTTGGCTGTATTATTTCACCCATCTGGGCGGAGCAACTTCTTCTATTGCAGTATCCTTACTAATTTGGCTGCTTGCTCCTGCTCCTTGGAGCACAACAGGACTTCAGGCATGTATCGCTCTAGCGGTTAGCCACATTCCCGTAGCAATCGCCAAAAAACTGTATCCGCGCATTCGGCCTTACCTGGCTCTACCGGATACGATTACGTTCCGCAACCCCCTGACGGACCATTCGTTCCCTTCAGGGCATACTACTGCCGTATTCTCAGTTACGGTCCCTTTTATGACGATGGAGCCGTTCCTGTTGCTGTTGTTACTCCCTGTTGCATTAATTGTCGGATTTTCACGAATTTACCTGGGATTACACTATCCCTCAGATGTGCTCGCAGGTGCTACGATCGGTACTTTAGTCGCACTTGCAACAGTTGCTTTATGGACATAATGTGAATATGTTAGACTAAGGAAAACCTAGCAGGAACAGGTGAAGCAAGCGTGGAGAAAAAAAGAGTATTACTATTATCTGAAGGCTTTGGCGCTGGTCATACTCAAGCCGCTTATGCGCTGTCCAGCAGTTTGCGAAAACTTTCGCCGAATGTGCAAACCAAAGTACTTGAGTTGGGAAGTTTTCTGAACCCCAGAGTTGCGCCACTCATCATTACAGCGTACAAAAAAACGGTCATTAACCAGCCCAAGCTCATCGGGTATGTATACAAGCACCAATATAAAAAATCCTTGAATCGGCTGACTACACTCGCGTTGCATAAACTGTTTTATACCCATACACGCAGCATTGTCCGTCAGCTTCGTCCGAATGTTATTGTATGCACCCACCCTATTCCCAGTGCCGTCATATCCAGACTGAAACGTCTGGGTGTGCAGGTTCCACTTTGTACAGTCATCACCGATTATGACGCACACGGGACATGGATTAGCCCAGAAGTGGATCTGTATCTTGTTTCTACAGATGAGGTAAAGTCCAAATTAATGCTGCGGGGTGTATCTTTAGACAAAATTCGGGTTACCGGCATTCCGATCCACCCCAACTTCTGGGAACATCCCGGGCGGGATGAGATCCGAGGCAAATTTAATCTGAAGAACATGCCTACTGTACTTGTGATGGGCGGTGGTTGGGGAATGCTTAGTGATGAAGTGGTTAACCAATTATTGACACGCTGGCATGAGGATGTTCAGATTATTTTCTGTCTTGGCCGCAATGACAAAAGCCGTATCAATATGGAACAGAATCCGTTGTATCAAAAAGATAATATTCATATCATCGGTTACACCAATGAAGTGGACAAATTAATGGAAGTATCTGATCTCCTGATCACCAAGCCGGGCGGAATGACATGCAGTGAAGGGTTGGCAAAAGGAATCCCCATGCTTTTCCATAATCCGATACCGGGTCAGGAAGAAGAAAATGTTCAGTATTTCACCGCACGAGGTTTGGGAGAGCCCATTACTTCCCTCGACGTTGTTGTAAAATGGATGAATAAACTGCTTCATAACTACCCTGACATTGTCCGCAAACGTAAACGCCACATGGCGCAGATTGCCAAGTATCACCCCATGCAGAGCGCACAAAGTATTATCGACCTTTTGGACCTGCGTCCCTACTCTGCAGACCAAGCCGGACTGTAACGGCTTCAAACAAGCTTGCATATACACAGTAAAGGTGCCTTCGAATCGAAGGCACCTTTTTTTAATATGAAGAAAAGTACAAACTATTGAATCCCAGCGGACTTCAAGTATTCCTGCCACTGTTTGGTATACTCAGTCTGAATTTTCTCAAGGCCTGCTTGTTTGGCTTTTTCCATGAATGTATTCAAACCTGCTTCTACATCCTCTACCAATCCCACATTCAACGGATAGAGATACTGCTTTTCTACCTGCTCCAGTGCAGCTTTCTCAGCTTGGAATGGCGTCCAATCTTCAGCAAATCCAGTAAAGATATCCGGCTTTTTCATTTTGTCCAGCTCTTTGAAAATAGCCAGCACATCATCAAAACTCTTATCATAGAGCATGAATTCCGGATTACGCCAAGCCCAGCCATTCATGCCTTCGCGCGGGAAGCCATTGGTCTGGGCATCGCCCACCATTTTATAATAACCGTCTTGAACTTCAAAGTTCTTGCCTTCCACACCATATTCGGTAAGCCAGTTGTAACGTTTGTCGGTAACCAGTTTCTCATAGAATGCGAGTGCTTTCTCCGGGTTTTTGCTGCTGCGCGGAATTGCAAAACCATTGTGGATCGGGTGAACTGGTTGTGCAAATCCTTTGGCATTCGGGTAAGGGAAATAACCGAGCTTCCAATCCGGGTGGGTGGACTGGACCTTGATCACATCCGCATTAAATTTGTTCGGGTTCTCACCCGACAGTACAACGGCAGATTTTCCATTTTGCAGCAATGAGTTGGATGTATCCTTCACATTCAGCACGTTTTTCGGGAAAAAGCCTTTGTCCATCCAACGTTTGTACGTTTTCAGGTCTTCCAGATGCTGTGCAGATCCCCAATAGGAAGTGATATTGGATGGTGTATCATACATGATATCCAGGCCATAAGGGAGCTGACCTGCCGTATTCACCAGCTTGGACGTCAATTGTCGAATACCATGGGTATGGTTCGCATTGCTATCCGCAATTGGAATCATACTCGGTTCATTAGCTTTGATTCCATCCAGATAGGCTTCGAGTGTCTCCAGAGATTCCGGTTTGGGCAGATTGTACTTCTCACGCAAATCCTCTCGGTACGCAATACCCTCAGTAACATATTCAGTCCATGTCGATGGTACAGTATAGATCTTGTCATTGACTTTTACCGCTTTCCACATGTCATCAGGTACATAAGCTTTGAGCGTTGGTGCTGCCTTAGGCAGTAGTTCATCCAGAGGCAGGAATGCTCCTTTTTTCGCATAGGACTGATAAAATGTCCAATCTGCGGTAAAGATCAGATCAATCGGTTGACCGGAGGACAGCAGCAGTTTATATTTTTGGTCCCAGTCTGTCCAAGAGGTATAGTTAAATTTCACATTGACGTTCAGATCGGCCTCAGCCAGCTTATTGATTTCCGACTCAATCACAGGCAGATCCTTAGGTGCATCACCAAGCATGTAGAATTGCAGTGTTACCTTCTCCCCTTTGTTTTCAGAAGAACCTCCCTGCTCACTTCCTTGCACAGATCCCCCCGAACCGCTATTACATGCAGCAAGCACCCCGGCAAACAACATCAGGGCAAGTACCATAGACAGGTGCCGAATTGTTTTGTTACGCATACGCATCCTCCCTTTTTGTGGTCAACCTTATATGTTAGCGCAGACTCGCCATAGTTCAGACGCAGACGGACAGACAGCTATCCCGCAATCTGCACCCACAACGCGTGCACGTTCTAACCTTTTACCGCACCAATGGTAAGACCCTTGACAAAGTAACGCTGCACAAATGGATACAGGAACAAGATCGGGCCAGTAACCACAATAGCCATCGCCATTTTGGTCGATTCGGTAGGTACATCCTGGCTAAGTGTTATGCCGGTTCCAATCGCCATCTGGTCAATGAAGGTAATCGTGTTCATGGTGTTATATAAATAGAATTGCAGCTGGTACATATCCGGGTTGTTAATGAACAAGGATGATGTGAACCAGTCATTCCAGTATCCCAGTGCCAGAAATAACCCTACAGTGGCAATGCCGGGCATCGCCAGTTTCAGCACTACGCTAAAATAAATGCGGAAGTCATTCGCTCCATCAATTTTGGCTGACTCAATCAGCTCATCCGGTACGGCTGAACGAATGAAGTTTTTCATCAGAATAATGAGAAATGGCGTCATCAGTCCGGGAAAAATCAACACGGTATACGTGTCCGTAAGATTGAAATAGTTTGCCAGCATGATGTACCAAGGAACCAATCCCCCACCAAAGAGAGTTGTAAAGTATATGAAAAATGAGAAGGCGTTCCGGTACCTGAAATCTTTGCGTTGCAGTACAAATCCCGCCATCGTAATGAGAAATAGTCCAAGAGCCGTACCCACAACGGTTGTAAATACCGTCACGCCATAAGCTTTAAGCACCTGGGTCGGAAATTTGAACACCATCTTATAACCTTCCAGGGAGAAATCGGTGGGAAAGAGGTGATACCCATCTCTTACAATGGATTCGTTGCTGCTGAATGAGCCGGATAAAATTAAAAGAAATGGAATGATACAGATTAAGGAAAGAATCAGGATCATGCTGTAAGCGATGATTTGAAACAACAAGGTGAATTCCGTATCTCGGGCACGAGTATGCATATTAGCTCTCCCTTCTGCCTATAGGCGTTTTAGAACAAGGCGTAGTCCTCATTCACTTTACGGATGATATAGTTGACGGTCATGATCAGGATAAAACCGAACAGCGATTGATACAAACCAGCCGCGGTAGCCATTCCGATATCAAACGTCACTTTCAGGGAACGATACACATACGTATCGATGATATCTGTAGCGTTATATAAGACACCGTTGTTTCCAATGAGTTGGTAAAAGAGATCAAACTGTCCCTTCATAATGCTTCCGAGCGAGAATAACAACAGGATGACAAAGGTCGGTTTTAGCATTGGTACGGTGATATACCAAATACGCTGAAAGATATTGGCCCCATCAATCCGGGCTGCCTCGTAATACTCATCGCTAATCCCTGTAATAGCTGCAAGGTAGATGACCATGCTGTATCCGAGATTTTTCCACAGATAAAAAATGATGATAAGGAACACCCATATCCAAGGTGTATTGTAAATATCGATTGGGCCTGCCTCAAAACGTTTGAGTACCGTGTTCACAAAACCGGATTCATAGTTGAACATGTTGTAAGCGATTACACTTAATAGTACAAACGAGATGAAGTACGGTAAAAACATGACCGACTGCGTAATTTTCTTAAACACTTTTCCCCGAATTTCACTGAGCAAAATCGCACAGAAGATCGCTAGCCCGTTTCCTAATATAATGAAGGCCAGATTGTACCCCACCGTGTTGGTTGTCAGCTTGAGCAGCATTCCGGATTGCCACAGGAACTTGAAGTTCTCCAGTCCAACAAATGGACTGCCGAACAAACCACCTTCAAAATCATAACGAGTAAACGCATAATAGATGCCGACCATCGGAAAATACGAGTTAATCAGAAAAAAGATCAATGTAGGCAGCAGCATCAGGAACATGATTTTGTTTTTGTTCAATTCTTTGAGCATGGCTCGATCCCTCCCGAATTTCTTACGGCGCGGCGCGCAGTGGAGCTCTGTTTTTATTGTAGTTGCCCTAAGTGCTACCGGATACTGAATCATTCGGCCGGATCATGAACGATTCTGCGAAACAGAATATGAACAATATGAACGAACACTGAAATGATGCCTGAGCGTTCACAAAAGTTGATATCGTGCATAGGTTGAACCTAGTGAACAATAAAGCGAAAGTTGAACTTTAGCTAAGGAAATCGGACATAGCAGCCGTTCTTCGTTGATGTAAACGCATACATAATATATAATTCAAGATACATCCGTGATTCACCACGCCCATATATGAAGTCTTATCCTTCGCTATGAAGTCTAACTTTGTTCATCCAAAACAGGAGGTCCACGGGAGGAAAGGTCATGCGCAAACGTTCAGAGGACAGCCAGAAGGTGTTTGCACGGATTCTCATCGGCATTATTGTTAGCACCGTTGCCACCTTGCTTGTGGCTTCTACCATTTTGTACGTCAACTATAATCGTATTGCCCTTCGTCAGGTCTACCGAACTGATATGAATGGTCTTACCCAGACCAGTCGGGAAGTCTCCAAGATGACCGAGACCGCCAAATCACTGTCTTACCAGATTTATCAGGATTACACCATCTCTGCCCTCCTGCTCTATTCGAATCCGAGTATCTATGAAATTACATCAGCGATGGAACAACTCGACAACTATCGCATGTCCCTCCCTTTTATCGAATCCATCTATGTTTATAACTCCAAAAATGATGAGTTCTTTATCAGTTCAAATGAAGTTCGCAATGGACAACAGTCCATCTCGGAAATTGACGATCAGGGGATTACAAGCATCCTCGACAGGTTCCATGACTACAAACCATTTGTCCCCATTCCGCGTACATACCAGGTTGGCTCCACAGAGGAAACTCAGGTCAGCAGTTATACGTACCTCTGTTATGACACGATCAATGACAATGCCACATTGTATTATGCGGTCGTCGTAAATATCAAGGACGACTGGCTAAGTCCCAATATGAACTCAGCCGATCAGCCTGGGAAAACGTTTATTATCAATGAACAGGGACAGTTATTGTCCGATTTCAGCAATCGTGCGTTGATGAAAGATTTGTCCAATGAAACGTTTATGCAGCCAATTCTGGAAAACAAGGAGCAGTCCGCCTACTTTACCGCAGAGGTTGATGGAAAAAAGTCACTTATTACCTACACCGCTCCTGATAACCTAGGGTGGCGCTATGTACGAATCACGCCATATGACCTGATCACCTCAGATATTCGTAATATGCGGACACACACTGTTCTGTTTTGTCTCGGGCTATTAATTGCCGGTGTGTTCTTGTCCTACCTCGTGTCCCGAAAGCTATATCATCCTATTGATAAAGTACTTGTCCGTATGCGTGTGATGGAAGCAGAGCGTCGTGGCAGTCTGCATCTATTACGACAGGACTTTCTACGCGGGGCTTTGCAAGGACGTGAAACCGTAACAGGAGCTATGCTGGAGGACCGAATGAAGTTTTATGGCTCTTCTGTTGATGTTCATTGTCTAACCAGACTCGTACTGCTTCGTATTGATCATTTTACCGATTTCAATGATACCTACCGGGATGAAGTCCAACTTATAAAATACGCGATGATGAACATTTGCACGGAAACGGCTGACCTTTACTACCACACCGAAGCTGTGGATATGGGCGGCGATCTGATCACACTTATCTTTAATGATAAAGTTCAGGATGAAGCTGATTATGAAAATAACCCTATTGAGGACCTGCTGCGCATGATGCAGGCTGCCGTGATGACACATCTAAGATGTTCCATTTCATTTACCATTGGACCTGTGGAAGATTCACTGGAAAACAGTATTGCTTCTTATACCCGATCAGCAGAAGCATCTCTTCATCGTTTGTTCATGGGTCCTGGATGCCTGATTTATACCTCGGACATCATGGCGTACCATGCCAAAGAATATGCTTTCCCTGTTGGAAAAGAGAGACAGCTGATTGATTGCCTGATGACAGGCAAAACAGGCGAAGCCAAACAGGTCTATGCAGAGATCGTGAGCGAAACGGCAACATATCCATTTACCGTATTTCAACTGGCTCTGTCCCATCTGACCATGACCCTGAATCATGTAAGAAACACACTCAAAAAGAACAACCAGCTTACACTTGAATCCATCTCCGATCGTTCAATGCTGCCGATCCATGATGCCGAGGATCTCAGTGAAGTTCACGCACACTTCTATCGCATGTTCGACGAGCTTGGATCCAAAGTTGAGGAAAAAAGAACGCTTAGACATGAAGAACTCATTCGCAAAATTAACTGCATTATTGAGAGAGATTACGCAGACACCAATCTTTGTCTGACCTCGATTGCAGATGAACTAGCCATGTCACCCATCTATGTCAGCAGACTCTATAAACAACTAACGTTAAAAGGTCTAACCGATGTTATTAACGAGACTCGCATAGCCAAAGCGCAATTCCTGCTCATTAAGACGGAAAACTCTGTAGCTGATATTGCCGAGCAAACCGGATTCACCAACAGTTCTTATTTCTATCGGATGTTTAAGAAATTCAACGGGGTTACTCCCAACGATTATCGACGTAAGGAGCTTCATTCGGAGCTTTAGCAGAAGTAAAATGGACATCCACAAGTTACGGCATGAGGTTTAGTTCATCCAAAATAGCAAAAAAGCGTGATATGAGAGTCTGGTAGCCAGATGCATATCACGCTTTTTTATAATATTACTCTTGATCTTCGCCAGACTCGTCCGCAGCTTCCCGAACTTTATACTTGTCCAAGCGGATCTCTTGATACTCGCGCAAGGCTTCTTCACCAACGATGACTTCAACCCGGTGAATGTTCATGCCTTTACCCATGAATTTCTGCTCATACTCCGTCATGACATGCTCTTCATTCAATCCATCACGGTGCAGGTTCAGGGACAAATTGGTCATTTGCAGGCCAAAGTCGGCAATCGCATTGAGAGAGAAATCAAACAATGTCTCCGAATCTGTTTTGAAATGAATCTGTCCTTTGGTGTTAAGCAGTTCCGTATATTTCTTCAGGAAACGTGGATGTGTCAAACGACGGCGTGCATGCTTGGCTTTTGGCCAAGGATCGCTGAAGTTCAGATAAATCCGTTCCAGTTCTTCCGGTTCAAATACATCTTCAATCTGTTCGATATTAGCAAGCGCCAGCTTCAGGTTGGGTGGTGTCTCCACTTCTGCCTGACTCCATGCTTTCCGAGCCTTCTCGCTGGCACGACGTACCAATTCATCATACATATCAATACCAATAAAATTAAATTCCGGATATTTATAACTCATTTGGCTGATAAATTGACCTTTACCCATGCCAAATTCCACAAAGATCGGATGGTCATTGCCAAACAATTCAGACCATTGTCCTTTGTACTGTTTGGGATCAAGAACAACGAGGTCAACTTGTTGCTCCAAATTTTCACGAATCCCTTTTCTGCCACGTAAACGCATCTTATTCCTCCGTTTATCCATACTTGTCTCAGAATCATTTTGCCGAAGAACTGGCTAATTGTAAAGAGCAATGAAAAAGGAATCTTCGGATCTGCCACTTTGGGGCAAATCTCAAAGATTCCCTCTTCGATTTATTTGGAATTGGGGTCCAACTACTTTAATAGTTCATAGTCTACCTTATCTTGGTGTGAAAAATCAAATGTCTTTTCGAAAGCATCGCGAACTTTTTGTCTTGCAGCCGCTTTCACTTTCGGATTGCCATTGAAACGAACACCTGTCAAAGCCAGAGCTTCTTCTGCCGTCAGTTCTACAGAAACATGATGAAGATCATTATTTTTAACTTGGGAATTCATTCATATCACCTCACGGTATAGTATGGTCCATGACGTCAACATTGATTCAAATGCTATGATGAATAGTACCCATTAGATGGTGTCTGACGCTGGTTTAAATATAACATAATGTGTAAACTATAGCAAGGATAAAACCTCGTTTATACGGCCTATTTTTGCGACTAGATTCCCCTTTTTTTGAGTTTTTTGATACAATGGTAAAAGTTCAAAAAGAGTCGAATTCGGTAATATAATAAGCAAGCCATTAGGTAAGTCAAAGGAGTACCCTGAAGATGAATGCACCTTCAATACAACCTCCTCTCCTATGGGGAGATAAACGATTCCATACCTGGAATTACGAAATGAGAGACGAATTTAACAATAAGGTCTTCAAAGTGATGCTGGATGCGGGTTTCACCTGCCCGAACCGAGATGGATCTATCGCCAAAGGGGGCTGTACATTTTGCAGCGCTCGTGGATCGGGTGATTTCGCCGGTAGCAGACGGGATGATTTGGTCACCCAATTTAATACCATTCGGGATAAACAGCATCTGAAATGGCCTACAGCTCACTACATTGGCTATTTCCAAGCCTATACGAACACATACGCACCCGTTGAAGAACTGCGTGAATATTTTGAAGAAATTTTGAAGCAGCCCGGTGTTGTCGGTCTGTCCATCGCCACTCGGCCTGACTGTTTACCGGATGACGTCGTTGATTATTTGGCTGAATTGAATGAACGCACCTACCTCTGGGTTGAGATGGGTCTGCAAACCATTCACGAGTCCACGTCAACCCTAATTAACCGTGCACATGATACTCATTGCTATGAGGAAGCCGTTGCGAAGCTGCGCAAACGGAATATTCGGGTGTGCACACATATTATTTACGGACTGCCGCAGGAAACCCATGAAATGATGCTGGATACCGGACGAGCTGTTGCCAACATGGATGTGCAGGGAATCAAAATTCATCTACTTCATCTGATGCGCAAAACACCAATGGTGAAGCAGTATGAAGCCGGGCTCCTTCGTTTCCTCGAACAAGACGAGTACATTAAACTGATCGTCGATACGCTGGAGATGCTTCCACCCGAAATGATTGTACACCGCCTTACAGGGGATGCACCGCGTGATTTACTAATTGGGCCGATGTGGTCCATGAACAAATGGGAAGTGTTGAATTCCATTGATCGTGTGCTGCGTGAGCGGGATTCCTGGCAAGGTAAATACTGGAGGGGTGCTTAAGATGGGTTTTCTTTCGGTTTTAAGTTGTGCCCATCAATGGATTTCTTCCCGTCTACAGCCTGGAGATTTAGCTATTGATGCAACGGTTGGAACGGGGGCGGACACTCTATTTCTGGCACAAAAAGTTGGTAAACGCGGGCAAGTTATTGGTTTCGATATTCAGAGCGAGGCACTTACCTTGGCACAAGCCCGTATTCGGAAACAAGAGGACACTGCCAAATTAGGCTCCATCTCCATGCTTCAATTAAGCCATGATCGAATGACTGAGGCCGTTCCTGAAACATGGCAGGGTAATGTGGGTGCTGTAATGTTCAACCTGGGGTACCTGCCTTCGGAAGGTGCGGACTCCACCATAATTACGGAAACAGACAGTACTATTGCTGCTCTCCAGGCTGCACTGGCATTGCTCAAGCCGCGCGGCATTATTACCGTTGTGCTGTATCCAGGTCATGATGGAGGATCACAGGAAGCGGATGCGGTATTGGAGTGGTCCTCTGCTCTACCTGTAGAGCAGGTACAAGTGGTGATTTATCGCCAATTGCAGCGTGATACCTCCCCTTTTCTGATTGGCATCGAGAAAAAATAATTTCCTTTGTTCCACAAATGCAATAAACTAGACACAATCGCAACAAAGCACTCTTTGGGTTCAATTTATGCGATTTGTGTTCTACATAAAGACGTGCAACCGTATTCACTGTTACATTCATGCCAATTACGCGGTCATGATTGATTAAAGCGATCCACCATTTCATATACTAGAGGAGAGATTAGGAATGCCTACGCCATACCCACTGCAATTTCAACCAGAGTTTAAAGAACGTGTATGGGGAGGTCGCGCGCTGGAGCAATTCGGCCTGACGCCACCTGAAGGACATATAGGAGAAGGCTGGATGATTGCGGATCATCCCAATGGTACAACCAAAGTATTAAATGGAGCACTTGCCGGAAAAGGCCTGGACGAAGTTCGTGAACAGCTGGGCACAGCATGGCTTGGAACTAAAGGAGTTTCGGAAAAGGGAGGACGATTCCCGCTTCTGATCAAACTGCTTGACTGTAACGATGATCTGTCCGTACAAGTTCACCCAACAGATGACTACGAAGCGCTCCCTCCCGGCGAGCTTGGCAAAACGGAAATGTGGTATGTGCTGGATGCCAAACCAGGAGCACATATCATCTACGGTTTAAATGAAGGCGTCGATCGTGAAGTACTGAAGGAAGCGCTTGAAAATGGTACGGTCATGGATACTCTTCGTCAAGTACCTGTAGAGGCTGGAGATACGTTCTTTATTCCTGCGGGAACGGTACACGCTTTATGTGCAGGTGTCGTTGTTGCTGAGATCCAGCAAAACTCGGATACAACATACCGGATTTACGATTATAATCGTCCGGGCCTGGATGGCAAACCACGTGAGCTACATGTTGAGGATTCATTGAATGTAACAGCTTATGAGGGCGCTGGCGCCACGACGATGAAAACCAACAACGCAACTCCAGGTGAGTGGCTGAAGCTTGCGGAATGCCCTTATTTTGTAGTGGAAAAAGGGATTGTTACAGGACGTTGGGAGCTCTCTACAAGTGCTGAAAGCTTCACTATCCTTGTGGTCTGTGAAGGTAGCGGAACGCTGGAGTGGGATAACGCGGAATCGGATAAGATTGAACTAAAAGCTGGACAATGTTACTTACTGCCTGCTAACTTGGGCTCCTATACGCTGGATGGTAACACTACTGTTCTTCGTTCTTATTTGCCTTAATTGAATAATCAACTATCTATTCAAGGGTGAATTCCCTGATTTGAACTGGCTTTAATGTGACCTGTGAAGGAGGATTTACACGAGATGCAGGAATCTACCTTTAGCCTAGTTGGCAATGAAGGTACCCGTATTCATGTGTACCGCTGGCTTCCCGATCCGGAGTGCAACATCAAAGGTGTGGTCCAGATTGCACATGGTATGAGCGAGACCGCTGCCCGATATACTGAATTTGCTCAACATCTCACCACGCACGGGTATGCGGTCTACGCGAATGACCATCGTGGTCATGGTAAAACGGTCGAAAACTCGGATTTGTTGGGCAATGCCGGCGTCGATGCTTTCCGCTGGATGGCGAGTGACATGATGAATCTGGGCGAAGTTGCCGCCAAAGAAAACCCTGATGTGCCCCTCTTTCTCATGGGGCATAGCATGGGGTCGTTTTTGGTACAGCATCTAATGTATGCTGGCCACGAGCGTTACCATGCATTTATTTTGTCCGGCACCAATGGCAAGCGCGGTCTTCTTCGTATCGGAGAGAAGCTGGCTTTCTTGCAGTGTGGCATTCAGGGGACGGGTCATCCAAGTATGCTGCTCAATGCGCTCGTATTTGGCGGATTCAACCGTTCTTTCCGTCCGGCAACAACGCCGTTTGACTGGCTGTCTCGGGACTCCGAAGAGGTCAAGCGATTTATTGATGACCCTTTATGTGGTGCCGTCTGCTCCGCAGGTTTTTTCCGCGACTTTTTCAAACTCCTGTTGGACATTCATTTGCCACGCAACATGAAACGTATTCCCAAGGATAAATCTGTATATCTGTTCTCAGGTGAACAAGATCCGGTGGGGCTTCATGGCAAAGGGGTGCTTAACCTGGTCGCCCAATATCGGGAGCTTCAGCTTGAGGATATTGAATACCGCCTCTATCCAGGGGGACGCCATGAAATGCTGCATGAGACAAATCGGACTGAGGTTGCAGGACATGTCGTGGAGTGGCTGGAGAGGCATACGTCCGACTACAGTGCCCATCATTCCACAGCACATGCAGAAACAGCCGATTCCATATAATGCGGCATAAATTACTTATACAATGAAGAAAACCCCTGAACGGGTGCACAGCCTACACTGTGCTCGTTCAGGGGTTTTCTTTTTTATTTATAAGATGGCAATTTAATATTAAACGTTATGGATTACCCTTCGATCAGCAAAGACTCTGGATCTTCAAGCAATTCTTTCACCGTCACGAGGAAACGAACGGCTTCGCTACCATCAATGATACGGTGATCGTACGACAGAGCGATATACATCATCGGACGGTTCTCCATCCGCTCTGCATCAATCGCTACTGGACGAAGCTGGATTTTGTGCATACCCAGAATACCCACTTGAGGTGTATTCAAAATTGGTGTGGACAACAGGGAGCCAAACGTTCCGCCATTGGTAATGGTAAAGGTTCCTCCTTGCAGATCAGACAAAGCCAGCGTGTTGGAACGAGCTTTGGATGCCAGATCAGCAATGCTTTTCTCGATCTCAGCGAAGCCAAGACGATCTGCATCACGTACAACCGGTACAACAAGACCTTCTTTGGCAGATACCGCAATGCCGATATCATAGTACTTTTTGAGTACAACATCTTCACCATCAATTTCCGCGTTGATGGTTGGGAACTTTTTCAGTGCACCTACAACTGCTTTGGTAAAGAAGGACATGAATCCGAGATTGATTTCATGTTTCTCTTTGAACTTGTCCTTACGGCGTTTACGTACATCCATGATTGCCGTCATATCCACTTCGTTAAACGTAGTCAACATCGCTGCAGTCTGCTGTGCTTCTACCAGGCGTTTCGCAATGGTAGCACGACGGCGGGACATACGTTGACGCTCTACTGGTTTGGTATACGTGGTACCACCTGCTGCCGGAGCACTAGGTGCTGCAGCGGGAGCTTTAGCAGGAGGCGCTGAAGGAGCCGCAGCCTGGGTGTTGTGAGTTTTCACATCATCCTGATAAACACGGCCAATCGGATCCTTGCTCTGTACCTGATCCAGCTCAATACCACGCTCACGTGCAAGTTTGCGAGCAGACGGTGAAGCTGTCTTCGAGCTGCTATCCGAAGATTCTGGTGCTGCAGCAACTGGTGTTGGTGGCGGAGTTGGAGCTTCCGGTGCAGGAGCTGATTGTTTCTGCTCCGTTGCTGCTGGTTGGGAAGCGGACGCGCCGCTTCCTCCTCCAGTTCCAGCTGAAAGTGTTCCAATCGTTTCACCAATTTCTACAGTCTCGCCTTCCTGGCGAACAATTTTCTCAAGAACACCGCTCTCTTCAGCACTGATCTCAATATTTACTTTATCCGTTTCCAGTTCCAGAAGAACATCACCCTGATTAACGGTTTCGCCTTCTTTGACCAGCCATCTGGATACAGTTCCTTCCGTTATCGACTCACCCATTGCAGGTACTTTAATTTCACTCACAGCTGTTACCTCCCCAGTGGAATATTATTCTTCGTCGTTTGCTTCAATGCGGATGTAATGATCTGTTGCTGTTCCATGCCATGCACAAGTTGATAACCGCTGGAAGGACTGGCATGTTCCGGACGACCTTCGTATTTAACGGTTGTTCCTTCTGGCGCAATTTCACGAAGACGAGGCTCCATGTATGTCCAGGCACCCATGTTTTTGTTTTCTTCCTGTACCCACACCAGCTCTTTCAGCTTGCTGAAACGTGCAAGTACACGCTTGATTTCTTCCGCCGGGAACGGATACAGCTGTTCGACACGAATAATGTGAAGCCAAGACCAATCTGCTTTATCCTTCTCAAAAGCATCTTCCAGATCGATGGCGATTTTACCACTGCACAAAATGATACGCTCTACGCGATCCGGTTTCGTGCCCAATCCTGCTTGCTCCAGCACAGGCTCGAACTTGCCTTCGCTGAACTCTGTTGCAGGTGAAGCGACACGCGGATTACGAATCAGACTTTTCGGCGACATCATAACCAGCGGTCGAGCATCTTCCGTTTCAGTCAACGAAGCCTGACGACGCAGCAGATGGAAATATTGCGATGCACTTGTCAAATTCGCAACGGTCATATTGTCTTCTGCACAAAGCTGCAGGAAACGTTCCAGACGAGCACTTGTATGCTCAGGTCCCTGACCTTCGTTCGCATGCGGAAGCAGCATGACCAGACTGGATTTTTGTGACCATTTGGCACGGCCGGCAGATACGAACTGGTCAAAAATAACCTGTGCACAGTTGGCAAAATCTCCGAATTGTGCTTCCCAAATTACAAGCGTATCTGGTGAATAGACGTTATATCCGTATTCAAAACCAACAACGGACTCCTCAGACAACGGACTGTTGTAGATGGCAAAAGATGCTCTTGCCTGTGGCAGATGATGCAGTGGGCAGAATTTCGCACCATTCTCGGAGTCATGCAACACCAAGTTCCGATGAGCAAACGTTGCACGCTCTGCATCCTGTCCACTAATCCGGATTGGTTTGCCATCCGCAAGAATGGTAGCAAACGCAAGCGTCTCTGCAAGACTCCAGTCTACTTTCTCGCCTTCGTTCAGAGATGTGCTTCTGCGCTGTAAAATACGCTGCAACTTCGGATACACATTAAAATTCTCTGGCCATTTCAGCAAGTCTGCGTTAATTGTCCGCAGATTTTCCAATGGTACCGCAGTTGGAATAATCGAAACGGCTTCTGGCTCGCTAATTTGACGTTGATAATATTCATGTACTTCATTGTTCTTCATCTGCTCGTACGCTTCTTTTAAACGATTCGTTACAGCTTCACGAATGCTGTTAATGGAAGCATCGTCGATAACCGATTCCTCTTTCAGATGATCCTGGTACAAATGGCTAACCGTTGGATGAGCTTTTACTTTGTCATACACCGTCGGCTGTGTTGTTTCCGGATCATCTGTTTCGTTATGTCCATAACGACGGTAACCGATCAGGTCAATCAGGAAGTCCTTTTTGAACAGGTTACGGTATTCTGCTGCCATACGAATAGCTGCAATACACGCATCCGGATTGTCTGCATTGACATGCACAATCGGAATTTCATATCCTTTGGCAAGGTCACTCGCATAATACGTTGAGCGTGAATCGCTGCTGTCTGTTGTGAATCCAAGACGGTTGTTCACGATAATATGAATTGTTCCGCCATTTTGGTAACCAGGCAATGCTTTGAAATTGAGCGTTTCTGCTACAATACCTTCCCCAGGGAAAGCCGCATCACCATGCATCAGAATAGTTGCCGCTTTGGTTACATCCTGCTTCGGATATCCCGGATCACGGCGGTCATCCTGTGCTGCACGTGCAAAACCCTGTACAACCGGGTTTACATATTCCAGGTGACTCGGGTTATTGGCAAGCGTAAGACGCGCTTGTACTGTTTCCCCGTCTTTTACATAACGGTTTGCGCCCAGATGATATTTGACATCCCCCGTCCAACCGTAATTGATTCCTGTTGACCCTTCGGAAGGAACCAAATCCTTGTTCGGAGAATGATGGAATTCAGAGAAAATTTTGCTATACGGCTTGCCCAGTACATGAGCCAGTACGTTCAATCGACCACGGTGAGCCATCCCCATCAGAATATGGCTTGAACCAGCGTGTGCCATAATTCGGACTGCTTCATCCAGCATAGGGACTAACACATCGTTACCTTCAATGGAAAAACGTTTTTGCCCAACAAATGTTTTGTGGAGGAAATCTTCAAATTGCTCCACTTCAACCAAACGTTCCAGCAAAGCTTTACGCTCCTCTGGATTAAGCGGTGCCGGCGAAGTACGAGATTCTGCACGGCGGTTCAGCCACTCCCGCTCATGAACTTCATGCACATGGCTGAATTCATAAGCGATAGGACCAGTATATATTTGCCGCAGGCGCTGGATGGCATCCAATCCTGTTACCGTCTGTCCATCTGCACCTTCCCAGATCAGGGAAGCTGGCAGAGCTTTCAAATCTTCTTCATTCAATTCAAAATGCTTCGGTTCTAGCAAAGAAGTATCTGAATCCTCACTGATTCCAAGGGGATCAATATCGGCCGCAAGGTGACCATAGGTACGAATATTCATTACCAGTTTCCCTGCTGTAACCGCTTTCTGTAATAGTTGAATATCCACGCTTCCGGAAGCCTTTTGTGCATTGCCAGAAAACGAGGCTGTATGTGCATCCCTGCCAGACATCGGCGGTGCACCCCATTGTTCAAATAATTCCCGATATGCCGGTGTAACTGCACCCGGGTCTTGGGAGTATAATTCATATTGTTCCTGTACGTATCCCATATTCGGGCCATAGTAACTTTCCCAGGGTTTCTTGTTGCCTTCCTCGATCGTCATCGACGTTCCCTCCGTCTTGATTTAGTCATAAGTTTTTGACGGAAATCATTGACTAAGCCGTAATTTGCGTTCGTTCAACATTTTAAGCTAAATTTTTCATGAAGTCCAATAATCGTGCTGTTGGTGGTAGTAACGTTGTTCCGACGCTCCCGTCAAGGTTTGTCTGCGTTTTCAAAATCATAGTAAACTGATGATTGTATATACCGTCGCACAGATGTCGAATACTGTCCTGATCCGTTCGAGGGTTACACTTTCCTCAACTTTTTCAAGTGAAGTCCGTGTTCTAATATCTATTCTATAAACTTTTACGCTCAGGAGCATTTCCTATTTTTAGTTCAATTGATGCATAAATTAGATGAATCGAATAATTGGAACATTTCCGACCCACAAATGTGCTCTGATTGTATGGCGTTTTGTTGGTAATCGCTTATCCTGCGATGGTTTCTACACATTTTCAGATTTCGCCCGATTTGTAGCCTCCTTATTTAGAATTGTGGTCCATAATGTTCAAAAACAAACCGTCAAGATAAATATTAACCATTTGGCTTGATATTCAACAAAAAAATGGGTGTCTCTTGCAATTCAATGTTTTAAACCAAAAGCCGCCTGAATGCGTAAAAGCATCCGGGCGGCTTCTTTTTGGATTGGTTTATTTAGGCTGACAGTCTTTTTATTTTTAATGTGGCACCTGAGACTGAAAATCGCTCCGGCTGGACTGATCTGCATGGTAAAAGACCACATCACCATCCTTCAAGGGCCAAGTTCGGCCTTGACTGTCTACTGGGCGATTGTTGAAACCTTCCATCTGCCACTGATTCATCAGTGGAGCATAAATGTATTGCAGGTGTGGAGCTTCTGTATTCCCATCTCGAAGTGTCTCGATATTAAAGTTGACCACGATATATCCGTCCTTCATAAATACAGAAGCCTTTTCATCCAGTTGATTTTGTCTGGCGAGCAATTCAAGATTGGTTCCCTTTGGCACGGTGTATACATCTGCAGGCAGGCTGTATTCTCCGTACCAACGTTGGATTGCCGCATTCGCACGGTCTACACTAACACCCGAGGGAATGTCTGTCTTGGGTCCAATCAGTGTACGAATGGAAGCGGGCAAAATCATCCAATCATAGCGGCCTACCCACGTTTTCTGGTGAGAGATTTGATCTACAAGCGTAACCATATAATCAGCGAGCGAACTCTGATTGCATTCATCGGCAGCCAGTTCATACGTATACTGATAACGCGCCGTGTCCCCCAATTCCGTACCGGGTACGTTACGCAACCTCGAGTTCAGGACAACAAACCTTTTCTCCAAATCCTGCGCCGATCCTATCCGAATAAGTCGCTCTTGACCGCGGTGGTAGTATAGATCAACTTCTTGTCTGGAAGAGCCGTCTTTGCTCACAAAGTAGAATGTTGGAGTAATTCGAACACCATCCTGTTTGCCAAACATATTTCCTTTTGTTTTCAGGTCGAACTTGATATGGTAACCCGTTTTCACCGCAATATTACTAAAACCCTGCACAGGGTGACTACCTGGGCGAACAGGTAACACGAATGGTGCCAGATTCCCTCGCGGATCACCATCAATACTATTAAGTCCTGTCCAGTAACTCACCCCTATCGGCTCTGAACTTCCGAGCTGCTTGCGGAACACATTTTCCCAATTATAATCAGCGATATCCGTAACGTGAAAATCATACAATCGCCCAATAACCTCCACCGGAACCGTATCTGCCGCAACATGGTGGGTCAGATTCGTGTTGGCATCCTGCTGTTCGGTGAATGTAGAAGGA
This sequence comes from Paenibacillus taichungensis, assembly GCF_050994985.1. Classification (NCBI taxonomy): domain Bacteria; kingdom Bacillati; phylum Bacillota; class Bacilli; order Caryophanales; family Paenibacillaceae; genus Paenibacillus; species Paenibacillus taichungensis. The sequence continues at coordinate 4,172,369 of NZ_CP194720.1, forward strand.
GCATTTTCCGCAATATTGCGAAATTCAATTCGGTAATGTCCTTCATCCACCCATACTGGAAGATAGAAAACGGTATCCAATTGGCTGACCGGAATATCCACCCATGTCTTGGCTGGAATAAACTGACTTCTATCGGCGTTATAGACATCAAAGGGGAAACGAACCTGCTTGATGCGAAAATACTTGGCATATTCCCTATTGCCATAACCCGGGTAACTGGTTACGTCCAGATGCTGCCCTGAGGTCGGGATGCGTACGATAAACGGTCGTTCCAAAATAAGTGCCGAACTGGTCGGATCAGGCACTGTTTTCTGGTTATGCGGCTGATCATCAGACACTGAGGCGTAGTTAACGACAGGCGTGTGCACCGTGACAGAATTGATCCCTTGAATAGAAAAGTTCTGATCCTGACCGCCTTTAATATTTCCAGGAATCAAGCCATATGCGATCTCGCCCGTTGTCGGTTGGTCCGCCTTGTTGACCAGTGTATTCTGAATAGTTAAACGATTCTGGTACAGCACGTTGTCGCCGATCATATCAGGCTGAGGGATTGTCTCAGGTCGCGGAGCAGTCTTATCCATCGGAGCAGGATCCATCACAGTGGCACCATTAAACACCACCTTGTCATTATTTACAGTGTTCTCTTTGACCTCAGCCTCGGCTTTGGATTGGAATAACGACGTCTCATCAGGTGTAGGCGGCTCGCTGTCACCGCCTGACTTTGTTTCAGTGCCAAGGTCGATTTCCTTGCAAGGTGCTGGTTTCACATGTGCGGTAACAGCATCATCATTAGCCGATTGTAAGGTCGGCGGTGTATATCCGTTTGGAATCAGCGTTACTGTACCACCGTAGCCACCAAGTGCATAATTGGATATTGTAGCTTGATTTAGCTGATAGACTTCCAAATTATCAATCTGCCAATAACTATATTGTCGGATGACCTGCATTGGTTTTTCAACTGGAACGTCTAGTTCCTTAGGTTGTGGAGGTGTGCCTGGATCATTCGGTCCTGTCGAGGCTCTGCCCGGAATCGTCCATGTTTTGTGATACTTCTTTTTTACGTTGACCGTATAAGTCACTGTTCCCGTCATGTTCACCCAACGGTGCTGGAACAAGTAGCCTCTAGCCATGACATTTGCATAGAGATCTTCAGAAGTCGGGATGCCACGGGTGACATCAAACTTCTCAGATCCCCGATCATCAGCTTTCAGCACGCCCCGGACGGATGGGTCCATGGCAGTCGATTCGATTAACGCTCCTTTATTAGGTGGACTGATGGTCACGGGGCAACCCACAACACCGCCGTTACCTGGATCATTTCCCCCGTCTCCTCCGTTGCCTGTGCAATCCTTTACATCTAAAACCTGCGTTCCTTGCTCATCCAACTGCTGGGCAATGTCCAAAAAGCGCGCAGTGATGGTGGTGCTGCCGACAATACCTTTGATCGTCATTTTCCCATCTGCACCTATGGTCGCTACTGCTGGATTGGAGCTTTGCCAGGTCAATTTGGGATGAGCGGTAAGCTCATGAACAGAAAGATCTGACTTGGTCAGGATAGCTTTAGCTTGCAGCGGTGTTGCTGTGTCTGCTTTACAAGCGTTTGGCAGGTTCACAATGAGTCCTGGTTCGGACGTTACTGTAATGTCAGCCGTATCCGAGATAAGATATGTACCATTGTTCCAGATTGCACGTACAAAAGCAGTACCCGGCTTTTCAGCCTTCACCATTCCGGTTTTGGGTTCAATACTCACAATACTCGGATCAGATGACCACCAGGTGGTCTCAGCCTCGCGACGACTTACATCGATGCCTTCACTAAATTGAGTAGCTCCGTAGTTTTTCGTTTTAACTTTGGCTACCATCTGTTTGGTTTCTCCAACCGTTAGGGTGGAATCTGGGGTTACGTCGATCTCTTTTTCTTCATGGATCTTCCCTTCCCAGAAAATACTAACTGGAGTATGATATACCATCTTGAATTTTGGTTTATCACCAGGTCTGGTTCCATAACGTTCTCTTTCAAAGAAATCAAAACCTTTTCCCGTGTATGTTCTTAAGTCAGCATTTTTTTCACTTGTAACTCTCGGAGTCCCTATTCCTTCATAACTGTTAACCTGCTTATATTTTACACCGTCAGGGTTATCTTTTAGTTTGATATCAGTAACAACAGAATTATTAACTGCTATCCCTTTGTACGGTTTCCAGCTTAGTGGCGGCCACCTACTCATATCAACATTATCCGGTATTTCCGTTTTTATTGGATATGCGTCATCATCGGAACCTCCATTATCTACAATTTTGTAGGTTCCCTGAAAATCGGCTCTAAATTCTCCTGAATCAAGTTGGTACCAGTATACTCCGGGCGTTCCTTCCGTTGCATTAGCATCTACAGTCACTGGAGGTCCTTTCATAGATTTAGGCCCATAAGGCTGTTCTACAGCACTAACTGTAGAAAGGGTATGAGGGGTAATGTTATAGATTATTGTGATCATTAATAAGACCATTACCGCTCTGAATGAAGTTCGGAAGTAACCTCGTCCAAAAAATTTAATATTGAAATTAAACACCACCAAAAATTCTATTGATAGATCTGAACCTCTTTTCCAGCATCATTCTTCAACATATACCCCCCTTTTACAGGGTCCAAAGTATGTGACGTCCAAAACTTTGCTGGCCTTTCCTTTTTAAGCATTCCATTTGAATCATCTGGTAAAGTAATAAACCCTTTGGCCTTCAAATAATCTACGTTAAATAGTCGTTGAATTGGAATAGAAATGTTATCATTCGCTCTAGCAAAAGTTAAGAGATTTGACTTTTCAAGCTTTGATGTGAACGTAATCTCAGCATAGGTAGAAAATTGTCCCTTTTGTGCACGGGTTAAGTTCTTTTCATCTACAAACAGCGAAGCGTACAGACCCTTCGGCTCACTTCCTCTTGTATCCACTACAATAAATCTATGGTATTTCACAACACCAACATTGTTTTTCAATGTGTAATCGGTGTTAACGATATCTGCAAAGCTACCTTTGATATATTTATAGTTTGAAATCGTCGTTAAATTCGTTCCAGTCGTACCAACCTCGCGCATTTCATTCAAATCACTGTACTTCCCTGCATCTGTGCCCTCAACATCCATATAACGCAGCAAAATAGCAGACACTTCGGCTCGCGTTGTTGGATCAGCAGGCTTCAAGGAACCGTCCTCAAATCCACCCACAATGCCAGTGCCGCGAACAAGTGCAAGATAAGGAATTTGTTCTGCACGAATCGTTCCCCGATTTACTTCAGGGGTAGGTAGCAGTGTATTTTTGCTATCGTCAAAAGCATCCTTGAAACTAGTTCCGGACTTGATCAGTCCGTTCGCAATCCATTTCATCATCTCGTAGCGTGTCAGCTCTGCATTGGGGTTGAATCCTTTCGGATAATCATTAGCGTTTATAAAGCCTTGGCCCACCAACTGTGTCACAGCGGATTCAGACCAGTGTCCCTTGAGATCAGCAAAAGGATTCTCGCCTTGTACCTTTTCCAAGCTGGTTGCACGGCTGAGAAGGGTGGCATACTCACCACGGGTGATTTTGGCATTGGGGCGGAACGTACCATCCTGATAGCCGGAGATCAGATTTTTATCATAAGCTTTAACAATTGTAGCTTGCGCCCAGTGCCCTTTGATATCTTTGAACTTCGTAAGTGCAGAAGCCGTTGTGCCCGCTCCATTCGTGCTTGTAGCAGCCTCCACAGTAGACATCAGACCCACGGTTCCAGTAGTCAGCAGCGTTCCTGCCAGCAAAGCCGTCGTCAACAATCCGACTATCAACACATTCCTTTTTGACTTACTATCAGCTAATCTCATCTGTTTCTTCAATCTACTCACTCTCCTATGTAACCTTAGTATGGGGCAAAATTCTGCTTCTTCAGCACTCGTACTACTCTTCATTCCAAAACCTAAATTTGTCATAATCATCAATATTCTACCATGCAAATCTAGGCTATTGGTATTATTTTTCAGCAATCCCCATCCCTACAAGGCATGCAACCTCCCCTTCCAAAGGCCCAATTCACCCCTAAAAAACACAAAAAAAGGCCACGAATCCGCAGATTCATAGCCTTATGCTTTAAGGTGTCAGTCCTATTCAGTTGAAAAAAATTGTAATCTATCTATCACAGAATAAACGATTCTGTTCCATTTGACCAGTCCTAAAATTCAAATCAACGTAGGTTTTTATTAAAATTGTTAATCATATGCTCTGCAAATGGCGTCAACGATAACGTTCCAACCTCTTCCATAGTAAACCATTGTGCGCTCAGCGAATCTTCGCCATCCGGTTCCCTTTTGATCTCATAAGGCCGACTTTCGCTTGTCAAATATACATCGTATAGAATTCCAATATGGTGCAGCTCTTCCGGATCACCTTCGTAAACCCACTCCAATATTTTCGATTCCGCAGAACGAATCACCAATTGTAGATTGGAAAGGCCCGTCTCCTCTTCAATCTCACGATGTAGGGCGGTCTCCGGTTGCTCACCAAATTCCAACCTTCCTCCAGGCAAATCCCATCTCCCCATATAGGCTCCTCTTGCCTTATGAACTAACAGGAATTTTTGCTCCCAAGTGACTAAACCGTATACCCCCATGTGTGTGTACCGATCCATTTAAAGGTTCTTCCTCTCGTCTGAAAGATGCCTAACTTGCTCTTCCAATCTACGAATACGCTTATTCATCTGATAGAACGATGGAGTAAAAATCACCCCAATAATAATAACAATGACCCAAACACTCAAATCATCAGCCCCTATCTAAGAGTCTCCCTCCTCTAGCGAAAACCGAACAATTAGTTCTTCACCCTCAAACAACAATGCGGTTAGTCCTTTGTTCGAGCCAGATTGATGATTCTCTCCGTTAGTCCAATACGCGGCTTCTCCCGATCGTACAGCTACCCGTCCGCCTGTCTCACCTTCCACCCAACCTTCCCCTTCAAGCACCAGAAACACCTGCTCACCCACTGCTGGATGCAAACCTACACTTCCTCCTGCAGACAGTTTCAGTTGTGCTACGTGGCAGGCTGTTGTGCTTCGGAGTATCGGAGTATCGGCGTAATCTCTGCTCCCTCACTGCCATAAGCGGTAATGCTGCGACTATCCTCTGATTTCAGGCGGTATATCTTCACTTCTTGTTCTCCTCTGCCACGTTATCCAGATCCAGAGCCAAACGAATCATATCGACGCAGCGAATACCATCTTCTATAATCTCTTCTTCATAATGTTTCACAAAAAAGTCCCGGTCGACCCCTATAATGCGAAAACCGCAGCGTTGATACAGCTTCAACTGATGAAAACTTGAGTTGCCTGTCCCAATTTCTATCGTTCGACCACCGAGCTTGCGTGCTGCTTCAATCGCTTCCTTGATCATGTGTTTGCCAACGCCCTGTCCCTGTAACTCTTCCTGTACGGCAATATTAACAATCTCTACCGTCTCTGGACGCGTCTTAAGCAAAACAAACTCTCCCACCATTTCTCCTTCATATTCAGCGATAAAGCAAACACCGCGACTCAGATATTCGTCAACTATGGCTTTGGACGGATCAGCCATCAATAAAAGTTCATAAGGTTTTTCTTCTTCCCAGTCCAAAATCCGGAACGACAATTTCACACCAATCTCCACCTTTTCCTCGTACATATTCATTTACGTCCCGTTTGCAGAAGCCTATGTATGGCTAGTCACCAAATATATAACAACCTTCCGTATATAAATGTTTTAGTCTGAATTCACATTTTTCTCTTTTTATAACTTCAGGTTACTCCGGAACGATTTTTATACTTTATTTCAACCATCTATTTCACCAAATCTATTAGCTATTTACCGCTCCAGCCTGATTTTGATAATGACGAATCACCATGCCAGATGCTTTTTGCATGCCCTGTTTCTCATAGAACTCCTGGAGTTCGTTATCGCACAAAAGATCAATCATATAGAGATCACCCAGACGATTAAACATACGCTTGATGAGATCTGTTCCGATACCTTTACCCTGATACTCCGGAAGCACTTCCAATAAGGGAATATATGCACTAAGAACTCCATCTGAAATCGCTTGAATAAAGCCCACCACATTTCCGGTTTCTTCATCAATAGCCAGTTCGACAGCATAGGATTGTTCCAGCAACTTCAGAAATGTAGGCGTAGATGGAGGGTTTGGCCAACCTTCGAAAAAAGCCCCGCTAAGTTGGTCGATTTCTATTCCCTCAAGCGATTCACGAAATGTAATATCCATAATAGCAAGTCCTCTCCTTTTTAAAAGTAAACTTCATTATATCATAATATCTGGATATAAATATATAGAATTGGCTGATAAAATATGAGGCATGCATCAGATAGAAGCTTAATTATTAGCTTTATTCAAGTAGACTGTTATAACAACGCAACGTTCTATTCCTCACGTTATTCACCCGCACTTAAATGTTCATGGATTAATTTCCATTCTCCGTTGATGCCTGCAACAAATACATTGGTAGCCCGACCTTTTCCAGCAGCCAGCTGCCCTTGATACAGTCCTTTCCAGTGATAGGTATAAATACAGACTGCCTGCTCTTCGCCAGTCGTAATCCAAGTGACATCTTCTGCACGATATACCTCATCCTTGACTGTCTCCCATGCGTTTTCAAAATAAGCCCGAATTTCGTTAAGGGTAGTACAAGACGTTCCCGTAAACCAATATACGGCATCCGGTGATAACCATTTGCTTACCTCATCAAAGTCATGTGTATTTGTCGCTGTAATGTATCCTTCCAGTGCATGCTGGTATCCCATAATTTCTTCCGCCTCCTGAGCGTTTTGAATTATTTGACTATACTCTGTTCAAGAACCGAATCACTATACACCATAAACGTCTCTTTCAGTGTACGTCCGGTTGATTTCTCCCATATTACACTCCGCTCAAACGTACCTGCTTGAAAAAATCGCGGGAAACGTTCCTCAAACCAATCCTGCATAGGCAGTTCTAGCGCTTGACCTAAAGACACCCACAACAGTTCACCTTCAGGCGGCTCGCTCAGTAGCTCCCCCTCATAAGAAGTAGCCACGTAATTAAATACCATATAACGCAATCCTTGCTCCGGATCACAAAATTCATCAAGACCTTTGTATGTAATTTCTTTCACCACAAGTCCTGTTTCCTCTTTAACTTCTCGCACGGCACCATCCACAATACTTTCTGGAAAATCAACTTTCCCTCCAGGAGCAATGTATCCCGGAAATCCTTTTTGGTTGGGTCGATTCATTAATAGTACCTGATCATTTTGTTTGTCCCATATCATACACATCGTTAAAATCTCAGTTCTAATGTCCATGTTTATCCTCCCAGTTGCCTTATACAGAACCTAATCCATTGCAATTCATACATAGAATTAAGCTTATATACTTCGTTGTACACTAACACTTCTGGTACATAGATAGATTCTCCTGCTTCAATCTCTATTCCGAATCTCTCTAAACTTTCCTGATTATCTGCAACGTCAATTTTGATATAAACGCATACGAAAGACGGACACCGGAAATTTCGGAAGCCCGCCTATTTATGATGTATGCAATACTGAACCAAATATCAAATATGCGCCACTCAGCTCATGCCTGTAATTAACACCCGACGCTCTTTCCACTCGGCACGGCGATAAGCCTGCAGCAGACCAAATTTGCGAATACTTGCTTTCGGCACCGATTTGTAAGGCATAACGACTGTAAAGTCCTCATCAAACGGCACAAAAGACAATCCTACTTTCTCATTGGAAAGCCACTCGGCCTGAATGGGCTGCCTTGAACAGGCATCGAAGGTAGAGCCCAGTCCATCAGCGAAAAAATCATAACGTGCAGCAGGTGTTCCGGGTTCCTCCATACAGAGAAAAAGGCTGAGCTGATCACAAAATAGCATAATTTCTAAATCATGTTTCAGCCTAAGCTTCAACGCTTCACCACCACTAAGCTGCTGTTCCATACGTAACTGATGCTCCCGTTCATCGTTCAGATATTCCCTAATGTCTTCATCATCATTGGCGTTAGCACCCAGGTTGTTTTGAAACAAATCTGTATACATCATGCTGCACAACAACCCGGCGTACAAGTTTTTCTCCCGAACCTCTTCAATACCTTTACGGTAAAATACAAATCGTGGACGTAGCGGAAAATCACGAAACGAATACGGTATCTGACTATAATCATTCCAGAATGGAGCAGAATCCAGTTCAATCCATCCCCGATCATGCTCTTTTGCGGCAAAAATCAGATCTTCTCGATGAGCTTCATCAGTTAACAATTCCGTTTTCCAATGGGAAGCCATTTCTCCGGCTACTAGTCCATGTTCATGCTGTGCGGTCAAAACAAAATCATGCTCTCTCTCATATACGATCATTTGCTGTCACCCTCCCGCATGGTATACGTTGACTTTAACATAATTTGGTTTACAATTTCCTATAAGTTGCTTTTCATTCAACTTTCAGGGAATATACTAATGGAGCCATCAATGTAAAGGTGTTGTCAGTTCCCTGAAATTTGGTACACTAATGATTGTGCCAACATAACATTACATACAGAAAGCGGGATCTCATGAATTTATACTCTCCTTACACCGAGTTTAACCGCAAGGAATGGGCTGACTTGAAGAAATATCAGACCACTCTTCCACTAACGAAAGCGGAATTGGAACAGCTAAAGGGATTAAATGAAGAGGTATCCATTCAAGAAGTTGAGGATATTTATCTACCTCTTACCCACTTTATTGACTTATATGCAGGAGCTTCACGAGAGCTGAATCGCTTAACGGCATCTTTTTTAAAAAAAGAAGCACATCACGCTCCCTACATTATCGGTATTGGGGGCAGTGTTGCCGTGGGCAAAAGTACAACTGCCCGCCTGCTCCAGGCTATGCTTGCAAGAGGTAAAGGAAATCCCAAGGTGGATCTGGTCACTACGGATGGTTTCCTGTATCCCAATGCCGTGCTGCAAGAGAAAGGCATCATGAACCGGAAGGGATTTCCAGAAAGCTACGATATCAAGTCACTGATTCAATTCATGGGTGATGTCAAATCAGGTAAACCCGAAGTAATGGCTCCCGTATACTCCCATCTTGCCTACGACGTCATTGCAGGTGAAGAGAATGCCATATGTCAGCCGGATATCCTCATTATTGAAGGAATTAACGTGCTCCAGGTTAAAAAGGAAACCCCACTGTTGGTCAGTGATTTTTTTGACTTCTCCATCTATATCGATGCGGAAGAGGAGCATATCCGTCACTGGTACATTGAGCGTTTCAAGCTGCTACGCAATACAGCGTTTCAGAATGAGAATTCCTTCTTCCACAGTCGTTTTGCCAATCTGGAAGAAGATGAGGCTGTTCTTACGGCAAGTCAGATATGGAAAGATATCAATGCCAAAAACCTGCACGAAAATATCCTGCCAACTAAAGGACGAGCCAGACTCATTTTGAAAAAAGAAGCGGACCATTCGATTCAGCGCATTCAATTGCGTAAGCTATAAGCGTCATAATGAGCAGAAATATTCTGCTTAATACTATTAAAAGGAGACAAGACCACATGCAGACCTTGATTATACTTGGAAGTATCATGATGTTTCTTGCTGTTGCCCTTGGAGCTTTCGGTGCACATGCGCTCAAACGCAGATTGTCTGCTGACATGATCAAAATATACGAGACTGGCGTTCAGTATCACCTTGTTCACGGAATCGGAATCATCCTGCTCGGACTGCTCGCTGATCGACTGGAGCAGCCATCTCTTGTGTTGCTGGCTGGATGGTTACTATTCGCCGGCATCCTCTTGTTCTCAGGCAGTCTATATGTCCTAAGCGTAACTGGCGTTCGAAAACTGGGGGCGATCACACCCCTGGGCGGAGTAGCTTTCTTGGCCGGTTGGGTAATGTTATTAGTTGCCGCTTTGTAAAACCAACATCGTAAACTGAAAAGAGTGTTCTAGCCGATCTCAAAAATCGCTGGAGCACTCTCTTTATGTTTAACTTCGCCATATACGGCGAATGCTGTGTGTAACTTTATCCCCCTGCTGTTTTTCCAGGACATATACATCAGGATTAGATAGATTTTTCCACTCCTCGAATCCAAAGGATGCATTATGACTGCGGATGAGCAGAGATAACAGATTGCCGTGTGTAATCACAGCCCCGCTATGCTCCGGCCTGCTCCACAGCTCGTCCAGCACCTCAAGGCCCCGAGCTGTCGCCAAACGAGAAGATTCACCACCTTCTTCTGTCCAGTCTTCGTCCGTGTATGTACGTTCAAGCACATCCATCCAATTATCCAGATGAAGGGAACTAAGCACCCTTTCTTGAAGACGTTCATCCGTATGTATATGTTGCAGGACGGTTTTGCCCAGTGGGGCAGCGGTCTGAAGTGCCCTTTTCCACGGACTCGACACAATGTATTGGATTGGGTGCTCCGCCAACATCTCAGCAAGTTCTTCGGCCTGACGAAGTCCTTCATCCGTAAGCTCGGCGTCTGGTTCTTGCCCTGTTGCTTTGGCATGACGAATGAGATAAATAGCCTGCATCGCCCCTCACCTCCTGTTGATTCAATTTACATTCAATACTTCTCCAGATATTGGAGTGCAATTCTCATATTCTCCTGGTCTTCCGAACGGCCAGATGAACTAAGAAAAGTAACCTTATCCTCTGTCCACACGCCCTTTTGTTCTGCCAACCCAAGAAGCTGCTTCAAGCGGTTAACTGTTCCCGTACTACCATCAATAATCTGAATATGATCTGGCAGAACCGTACGAAGAATCGAAGTGTAGAACGGATAATGCGTGCAGCCAAGTACAACTGTACCGTATAAGTTCAGATCAAGATCAGCCAGTTTGAGGCGGAAATATGCCGCAATCTTCTGTGGATCAAAATCCAACTGTTCACACCATTCCACTAGTTCTGGTAATGGAATGGAATCAACACTATGGTGATCATCCACACGGGATACCAATTCATGATATTTCGTTTGACTCAAAGTCAGGGCTGTAGCAAATACAAGCACTCTTTTGCCGGTTCTTCGATTCATTTCCACAGCTGGTTTCACAGCAGGCTCCATCCCGATAACGGGGATATCATACTTGGCACGCAAATCCTTTACGGTCAGACTGGTCGCTGTATTGCAGGCAATCACGATCGCTTGCACATTTTCCTGAACAATAGCCTCCACACAATTGAAGATATGTCCTCTAACCTCATCGGCGGACTTGGTCCCATAAGGAACATGCAATGTATCAGCATAATACAGAAACGCTTCTTCAGGGAATTGATGCAAAGCCTTATGCAATACGGTTAAACCACCGATTCCCGAGTCAAAAAATGCAATTTTCTTCTTCAAGGGTTTCACCTCTATAACGTATTCTTTCAGGTTCCTAGAACCTCTCATTCCTGCTCATGATGACTGGGAGGTGAGTTATGTTATTCTGGGTCATCACAGACGTTAACGTTTGACGACCTGCGGTGATCGTTTCGGTTACGGATCGTTCTTTCGATCGCTGTTATCTCCAAATTTTCTTGAGCTTCTTCAGAATCGATTCCGTTCCCTCCACAACCTTCGCTGTAAGTCATGCACTAATGATGATGAGCCATTATTCTACCTTTATTTTATACTGTCTGAGCCAGTCTTTGCCACTTTGCCAGCGTTCCACAGGGTTACGCTCTCCGAGCAGCTCCGTACTTGCCTGAGCCATAAGCCATTCCTTAAGACCATTATCTGCACTGGACTCCAGTTGCTGAATCAGAACGTTCAGTCCCTCTTCACCCGTATCCAGAATCTGTGCATACGCCTCTGTATTAGCAGCAATATAGTCACCTGGATTACTGCTGGTCAGAATCTCAGTTTCGTTCACGATTTGCTGAAGATTGCTATCAATTTTCCAGCTCACGTCATGACTTTCCACCTGATTCGAGCATGCTACCAACATCCACACTGCACACAGCATCACCGTGCCGCTTGCAATACGTTTGCGAATCATGGAATCACTCCTGTCCCTGCTCAAGCTTATGAACGGCACTCTCAATAAACTCGACAAAGCTATGATCATAATTATACTCATCCCGATAGATACGGATATGCGCTACAATGACTTATTGCAGGTTCTTTTGTACAAAATTCCTAATCATTGCTGCAACAACAACTTTTGATCCCGAGTTTCAACACAGCGGATTGATGTCCTTCATTTAACACAAATGATTGCATCTTTTATGACGAAGTCGTGATGTTGAAATCCACACCAAACTGGATTAGTCCCAGTTTCCGGGCAACAGTTTGTGAAGCTATATTATCCCATGATGTACTATAGATTGGAATGCGCCCGCTCTCTTTAACATAATACTGCCAGCACTTTACCGCCTCCGCTGCATAACCCTGTCCTCTGAAATTAGGCGCCGTATACAGACTAGCCTCAGCACCCTGTTGGGATACACGGGCCGAACAACATACAGCGACAGCCGAATCCTCCATAACATAAGCAATAACGGGCATTTTTTCATGCAGATGCTCTATTAAATTAGGAAAATGCTTTTCCAGCAGAAAAGTACGATGACTCTCTATAAGCTGAACATTCGGATGCCATTCGCCGCACTTCTCGGGAAATGCATAAGCCGGGCCCATCCATACACTCTTCACTGGCTTAAACGTCTCCACTCTCCGAATCAGCTTCGCAATATCGAGCGGAAGCTCAGTGTCACAGCCTAGCTCCTCAATCAGAGTGAGCGGCAACTGCTCATGATAATAAGAGCATTGCCCGACAGAAGTTATCCCTATAAATAAGGCTGGAGCCTGCCCACCATCCGGTTCGTTAATACTTAACAGACGCTTCTGATTGTCCAACGTATACAATGTATTTGCCTGAATTTTCATCATATCCATGGGTGAAAAGTTTGAAATGGGATCCATAACTACGGTATGAACCTCTGTAATAATGGTTCGCCTACACTTCTTTTTCGAGCGTCATGCTTCTTCAGAAAATCAGTTATTAATCCTGATATCGTATATTTGCACATTGGCTATACCCCCTCATTAATTTCCATTATACGGTATATCCCGTGCAGATACGAATCAAATGTGCACAATTGCGTATGAGTAATATATTAGAGGACTTTAAAATCTAGACAGTGATTCAATATCGTTTATTGATCCTGCAGCACGGCTTTTTTCCATGCTTCACCCAATTCAGCAACCGATGTATAACGACTTGCCCGCTCAGGGTCTACTGCTCGAATAACCACCTGGTACAACGCTTCTCCCGCATCCCATCTGGCATATGAACGATCCAACTCTCCACCCAGCAGGGAGAAAGCCATCGCTCCTAAGTTGAACACATTCGTGATTCCATCCATTGGTGCACCCAATTCAAATTCCTCAGGAGACATAAACCGGGATGATCCCCACATCCGTCCCATCGTATTCGTGAAAGAGCCCTTTCGATACAAATCAATATCACATATTTTCATCGTTTGTTTGTCAAAATCATAGATCAGACTACCATCGTAAAAATCGACAGCCACATATCCTCTCCGTTGCACTTCGATGTGAAAATCCAAAATACGCTCCATCGCCTGAATACGTGTCTTTACCGAAAGATGTCTGAATCGATAATAAGGGGAACGAGGGTCCTCATACTTGGCTGGTGGTGGAAAATCCAAATGGGAATGCAGACATTCCCCTTCCACCCAATCGAATACACAGGCGTAGCCATGTTCCGTTGCAAAATGGTCTTTTAAATGAATCAAGCTGTCATGTGTCAAATCTTCGTATATGGAAACGGATGATTTCAAATAATGAATCGCTTCGGCAGGTGCACTTATACTATTCGCATGTATCGTGCATGCTCCAGCATATTTCACGAATATCCGCTTTCCGTCCAGACCCAGAATACCAAAGGACAAATTGCCGGAATCCTGCTGCTCATACACACGAAATACAGTACCCAGGCGCGCGATCCACTCGAATGAATGAGGTTCTTTTAACTCAAAAGAAATGCCGTCAAGTTCAAGCTGAACCGTGTCCGTCATAAGTCACCACCTGCTTCAACATGCTCATCGCTCATATTCAAACGACGCTCAGCATAAAAGTACGTCATATGCGCTTCATCGTAACCTTTTCCCTGAACGACCAGTGCATTGCGCTCAATGCCATAGGTTTCAAATCCATGCTGCTCATACAATCGCCTTGCTGACCCGTTTGTGGTAACCACACTGAGATTGATTTGCTCTATGCCTTCCAATTCCCTGCCCCGATCCAACACTTCGCGGAGCAAGCGGGAAGCAAGTCCACATCCACGATAAGACGGTGAGACATAAACTCCCCAGATGTATCCTTTGTGCCTCAGCTTCAGTCCATGTTCTCTTTTGAACCCCATCGTTCCTGCGAGGATGCCTTCTTCTGTATATGCACCCAGAATGTAATTTTCAGCTTCATTATGTATACCTTCCTGCACTTCACTCATGGGAAGCTGAATGGACATTTCAAATGAAGCCCCGAAGGCTTCCGGGTGATTTTTCAGCGCTTCCAGCCGTAAAGGCCAATATTTCTCTGCCTCATCTCTGCGTAAATTGCGAAGGATGAACACGTTCTCCTTTTGACCTTCATTCATGCTTCAACCACTCCCTGCATGTCATAAGGATAATCGATCTGGAGCTTCACATTATCTGCAGCTTCCTGGCCTGCAAGCAAACCTACAACATAGACCCCAAGATCAATGGACGTCGCTACCCCGCCGGCTGTAATCACATTTCCGTCTTTCACAATCCGGGTTTGAATCACCTCGGCAACGTATGGCTCAAGCAGTTCATAGACATTGGGATGCGTTGTTGCTTTTTTACCTGTTAAAAACCCCGCTGCCCCCATCAGCAGAGAGCCTGTGCACACAGATACCTTCAGTGGAACATTCTCGGCCTGTCTCAGCCAGCCCACAAAAGCCTCATCGAATCGAAGCTTGCGTGTTCCCATGCCACCAGGCACAAAAACGAGATCATATTCCGCCAAATTAGGCTTCACCCGATCCACCTTCAACGTTAGGCCTGATTCGTCCGTAACCTGATCTGTCATCGCACATGTGTCCCACGTCGTGCCTTTGGTTTGTTCAAAGAAATTCAACCGATTGATCACATCATAGAATCCTGCAAAATCAAGGAAAGTCAAACCGTCAAACAAAACAAAAGCGATTTTCATATGAAGTCCTCCAGTGTTTTTTATTTCGACGCATCCCGCTCCATAGCTTCTTTCACCCAATCACGTTCTGGTAGTTTACTGTTGATACGGAAGAGCAGACCAACAATGGATAGCAGTAAAATAATGACGATGATTTCGAACATAGCTCTTTACCCCCAGCATATTAGTTGAGTGCATTTTGCCCTACTTCAGTCCACGCGCAATAATCCACTCCAGCCATTTCCAGGGAAGCAGCAGCTTGCCGATGATAAGCAAACGCGAACCTTTGCCCAGCGCATAACGAAGCCTTGGTGCACGCATCCGTGCAATGCGAGCAATCAGATCGGCCACTTCCTGCGGATCAGGTGCAGTATTCCCAGCATGCTGGGAATAACGAAGAACCGCATCCAGCTTATCTTTATATGGAGAATGTTCGCTCCTGTGAATTTCACCCAAACCTTTACTCCATATGGGTGTGCGATAAGCACCAGGCTCTACGAGCACAACCCGGACGCCGAACGAAGACATCTCATGACGCAGACTTTCCGTGAAACCTTCCACGGCGAATTTGGATGCAGCATACGGCGCATAACCTGGAAAACCGGACAATCCACTGACGCTGGACAAGTTGATGATTAATCCCTGCTTTTGCTCACGCATGACAGGCAGGACCGCACGTGTAACGGCAATCAAGCCGAACAGATTCGTTTCCATTTGCCGACGCCAATCATCCATGGATACTTCCTCAATAAATCCGCCAAGTGCAAATCCTGCATTGTTCACCAGCATATCGATCCGCCCATAGTTTTGAAGTACCGTCCGAACAGCCTCCTGCACCGAATCAGCATCCGTCACATCCAGCCGAATAACCTGTAACCGATCCGAAATGCCCGCCTGCTCCGCCAACCTTGCCAATTCCACATTCCGACTCAAATCTCGCATCGTTGCCACAACACGATATCCTTGCTTAGCCAGCGTAACCGCCGTAAGCATACCGAACCCACTCGATGTACCCGTTATTAACGCCACAGGGGCGTTTGGGTTGAACTCTTTCGATTTCCCCACGGTTGAACCTGTTTCGCCCTGTATATGATCGTCCTCTGTCTGTATCTTCTGTTCTGTCATCTGCTTCACCTCTTCCCTCGATGGATTTAGTAGATTTATTATCGTTAACACTATCATCAAAACGCTTCACTTAAGTGTGTTGTCTCTCCACTCGGCGCAGCTTCGTTATTCCCGGTTCAAACGTATAAGGGACAAATCTGATATCAGGTACGATGCATTCCAGCCGCTCTCCCAGATTCATCAGCTCCCGCTTCACACCAACTTCCACCTGCTGCATCCCTTTTCCTGCAAGCCGAAGTGATACTTCCAACACCCCGTTACCCCGCTGAACGACGCGATAATGCTCAATAGCCGGAGAGGCTGCAATCACTGCACGCGTAACAAAATCCGGAAATACAGGTACAGCTTCGCCCGTTTGTCGATGTGGAAAATAAAGCGTGTCATCACAGCGGCCTTCGATCCGCTCAATGGCAGTGAACGAAGACCCACAGGCACAAGGAACCGCTGCCTCGGTCAGAATGTCGTTCAGCCGATACCGGATAATCGGCTGTGAGGTTCTGGAGAAGTCCGTGATCACAGGCACGAACCTCCGGGTCGCGGGATCAATGAACTCTTTTTCAATATGAACGATATCTTCATTCAAATGCAAAGTGCCGAAGCGGCAGGTTGCGCCCAGAAATCCCTCAGTACACTGGTACACCTGATGAATGGTTTGCCCAAAAACACTCTCCAGCACCTTGCGATCCAGGGGGTCCAGCACTTCAGCAACCGAAATGATTTTGTCCGGTACAGTGGTCAATGTGCCTGACGTATAAGCGTCAGCCAACATTCTCAGCATGGAGGGCGGCGCTACCCATATGGTGGGTCGGTATGTTTCCATACGTTCAACCAAGGTGTCGACAGGCTCTAACAGATCAAAATATTGAAATTGCAGCTTACCCCGCTGCACCGATTCATACAGATTACTGTTGGCCCGGAGGAAAAGGAAATCTTGGCAGGTTTCCACAGTCCGCCAGGCAGGAGCTTGGCCAGCACCGTCCCTGTCCACGCATCCTGCTCCCGATCACTCACCAGGAACACCCCCCGGTTGCCTGATGTGCCTGAGGACAAGCCTACCGTCACGCCCTGAACCGATGGCTTGAAATCACGCGTTTCCTCGCTCTCCCCGGCGAGATCCATCGCCTCGTCCTTGGAAATGCCCACCGTGTTGAGCCGATCGAAATGCTGCATCATGATCGTTTTGTCAATTAGCGGAAAGCTTCTCCAGTTGGCTGCATCAACGTCACCCCACCACTCCCGGTAAAAAGGCGACTTTTTACGAACTCGCTCCACTTGCTGAATGATCTGGCGTTCCTGCCATCGTTCAAGCTGCGCTCGTGTTTTCCATTTTCTCAATCCCCGTGCAAGTACATAATGATAGACAATCCGCAGTGTACTGCTCATATGTGCTCACCCTCTGTACCCCAAGCATTCAGCGCTTCACGGCAATGACTGGGCACAATCCGAATCGCTGGAAACTGCTGATACAACTGAACGAGTCTGTCAAAGTTTCTTCGATACGCCTGACGATCCGACATAATAATTCCAGCGAGTTTGTGAGGTCTGCGTTGTTCCTGAAAAGCACGACTCGACCACACCGAGTCCGCACACAGAAAATAGTCATGCGACTCCGTACTAAGCAAAATCCCCATCATGCCTTCCGCATGACCCGATACGTCAACACCCAGCAGACTGCCATCACCGAAAATATCGTATACCTCGGAAAAGGGAAAATCCTCACCCGCTCTCACCCATCGCTCCGGCTGCTTCGTAACAGGCAATGATCGGGCATCAAAGTCCTCTGGCAGCAGGCCGGGCAGAAAGCCTGCCTTTACAGCCGCAATGGGTCCAAGTGAACGGACGGCGTCATAGGCTCTTGGCAGATAGATCAATTGCGCCTGTGGGAAATCCCGCACACCTGCAATATGATCCCCATGAAAGTGCGAGAGGATAATGTACCGAATATCCGATGCTTTCAGCCCTAAACGAGCCAGAAAATGTACCGCACTGTCTTCTTCACGATAGACCACAGGTGTAATATGACGGTACAGCGCGTTTGGCAAATGAGCGGTTTCCTTGGAAAAACGGGAGCTATATCCCGTGTCCAACAGAATCGGACCATGTACAGGATGAATGATACACGCAAAGCCGGCCGGAAAGGCCACCGGACGCAAACTTCCACCACGCAGCGTCAGAAACTCCGGATGTGTACAGTAACCTGCTGCGCCCAGATGAAGCTTTACCGAAGTTGTTGTCAGCATGATTCAGCCCTCCACCAGTTTGCAAATTGTTGTAACCCCTCATCAATGGTCAACCTAGGTACATACCCCAGCTTCTCACGGGCATCCGTAATATCCAGCGTCTGCGGGATAGATAACGAACCAACCGTATAACGCGTCAATTGAGGTTCACCTAACGCAGGAATCAAGCGATGTACACGTTCCAGCACTGAGGCTGCTCCGTATGCTGCTCTGTAGGGAATGTTTCGACGGCGTAAAGGCATTTCCAGCATTCCAAATAACGTGCTCACCAAATCCTGGAACGGTCTCGGATCTCCATTGGAAATATTGTAGGCACGACCCAACGCTTCTGTCTTGGCATCCCTGCATAACAACAGCGCATCCACCACGTTATCCACACAAGTCAGATCAATGAGTGCCTGTCCGCCTCCGATCATAGGTACACCCGATTTGCCATTTGCTGCTACGATTCTGGGAAAAAGGGTCTGGTCATACGGGCCAAAAATAGCTCTCGGACGAATCATGATCGATGGAAGTCCCTTGGCATGAGCCTGTAAAACCACCTGCTCAGCGAGCCGCTTGGTGGCTGCATAATGATTAGCTGGTTTGGATGGCAAGGGGTCATTCTCATGTATGTCATATCGCGGACTATAGTTAAAATATAAGCTCGGCGTTGATACATGAATGAAGCGCTGTATGCCACCTTTCATACAACGGTCCACCAAATGCTGTGTCCCCTCCACATTGCTGCTGTAAAAATCCCGATATTTGCCCCATGGAGACGATAACGCCGCACAGTGAAACACAACATCCTGACCCGAAGAGGCCTCAATCACCGCCGCCTGATCCCGTATATCTCCGTTATAAAATCGAATGCCTGCTGCCTCAAGCTGTGCACCGTGCTTTAGCTGGCGCCCCATACCCGTAACTTCCCAGCCTTGCTCTGCAAGCCGTATCGCCAGATGCCTGCCCAGACATCCGGTTGCTCCTGTAACCAAAGCTCTATTCATCGTTGTTCACCGTTCCATTCTATGTCGTGAGTCAAAGCTTCAGTCAGCGAAAACTTATGTTTCCTTGCCAGACGCCAGGCGGAGAGTACAATTGCAAATTGCTCAAACAAAGGTTTCATATCGAGTCTCAGATATACCACATCTCTCGTTCCCCGCCAGGCTGTCATCCATGTCCGCAGGCTGCCCTTCCCCCAGAGCTGCTGCAATCCACTTCCCAACATCGGAAGCATCAACATCGCTTTGCTTCCTTGCTTGGGGATGATCACCTTTGCTGCTTTCACCAGTTCTTCTGGTGCAATTAAAGCACGTACCAAGCCATCACCAGGGTGAAACAAATGGATTCCACTGGTCGCCCTCGGATTACACTCAATAGCATACACTTGTCCGTCCTCTGTTTCGATAAAATCAAAACCAATCTGCCCGCTAAACCCTGTCGCCTGTACAAATTGCCTTACCCACTCGTAAATTCCTTCATGCTCCACATGTTCAAAAAAAACACTCGCCCCTACGCTGCCCGTTCGATAGCGACTGTCGTAGGTCGTATGTGCAACGATTTTCCCTTCATAAGCTACGCTGTATGTACATAACATTTGCCCGGCAACATAAGCCTGTGCAACCCAAGGGGAAGCCGAGGATATTTCCGTGTCACCAGGAGGATCATTCTGTAAACGTTGCTGCTTCATTTTACCTGCGTATATCTTCTGATCAGGTGCGTCTCCCTCAAAGTCTGCTGTGGAGGATATCGGCATACGAACTCTTGCAGCAAAGCGGGAGTATACGGGCTTCCATACCCATTCCCCCTCTATTTCTAGAACAGCCTGCGCTTCCCTCCACTCCTGCCGACTGTTGATCAGACGGGTATCTGGAACCGAAAGACCAAGCGACTTTGCAAGCTGGATAAAGTGATATTTATGATGCAAATCATGCAGCTGCTCTATAAGCGAAACAAGTACACGGCAGTGATCACGCAGTCGCTCTGCTCCTTGAGCAATATAAAAAACTTCTTCACACATTGGAATCAACAAGTCGATCTGCCAGGTTTGAACCAGACTCTCCATCTCTAACAAGTAATTCTCTGTTTCATGACGTGGAGATGGAACCATGAAGCACTGCTCCACCGCACTCGACAATCTGCACAAATGATGCACCATGCTCTCCGCGACGTAAACTCGGTGACCTGCACGATGAAACATTCGCGCCAAATCGAGGGTTACCGGAGCCCGGCCGCCCGTGAGCAGCACATTTAAGGACGTAGATGCTTGATGTTCATTCTTCATGAATCTAGTAGTCAAAAATAAGTCCTCCCAGTGATAATCCGGCGGCTGTTCCGATCATTAGCACCCGATCTCCCCTCTGAATGCGCTGCTGCTTGATCGCTTCATGCAGCCCCATTGGAATGGAAGCTGCAATGGTATTGCCATGATTTCGTGTAATGTCCATAAAACGGTCCTCTTCGATTCCCAGCTTCTTGCGGATCAGCCTCATCGCCATGGCACTTCCCTGATGCGGAATTACCAATTGGAAATCCTTCATCTGATTACCGGTTGCCTGCAACATATCGTCAATAAATGCTGGCAGCAACCTGGAAGCCATACGGAAGATGGCCTGTCCATCCATATGAAAAAGATAGGGATCCGGCTGCTCTGCCACATAATTCGAGGCATGCAGACGAGTGCCCCCACCAGCAATTTCTGATAACCGCGCGCCGCGGCTGTACGTTTTCAGCGAGGCATGCACAATCTGCGAAGACTCTCCTTCAGCAGAGCGTTCAATAATGACAGCAGCAGCTCCATCACCGAACAGGGCAGCACTCTCCTTGTTCGACCAATTCAACCCCTTTGAAGCGATCTCCGTAGCTACAAGCAGCACCCTTTTATAACGCCCGGCATCCACCATATAGGAGATAACATCCAACCCGTTCAGGAAACTTAAGCAGGTCGCATCGATGTCAAAAGCCGGTACACCTGAATCCTGCTGTCCCATCGCCTGCTGAATGAATACCGCCGTACTGGGTAAAGGTTGTTCCTTCGTACCGCTCGTGCACACCAGACAGTCTATATCTGCGAACGTCAATCCCGCATCGGCAAGTGCAGCTTCGGCAGCCCTCGCTCCCATGAAGGAAGAGGTCTCTACACCCGAAGCGTAATGGCGGACACCTACACCTGTTGCTTTGCTGACCCAGCCCGCAGGCACCTGCAAACGGCGATCTAACTCCTCGTCGGTTACTTCCTGTTCAGGCAAATACTTGCCTGTTCCAACAATTCTCACTCTTCTAAGCTGCATATGACCTACCTCTTTCTCTTCTTCTGACTGACGATATAAGTTCAACTAATAAATATTTACACTAACACTCCGATGACAGAACAACCTTTCGCTCGCTGTTATCGTGTAGATGTTTAGCAGATATATCTAATTGAATTTACACTTCACTCCGCCTGGCTAAACGCCATGACGAAGTGAAGAAAATACAGCAGAAGGGCAGATATCTCTGCCCTCCCGTTGTGTTATCTTTTTTTATTCAGTCATGTTGATTCATTTCCTTACTTCAAGATCTCGGCCAGTGCAAGATCGAGCGTATCATATCTGAATGTAAATCCTTCTCTTTCCAGCCTCTCGGGAATAACCCAACGGCTTTTGAGAACCAGTTCTGTTTCGGTCCGAATGAATCGTGCTCCCAGTTCCAACATCCAGCGAGGTGAAGGAAGTCCAATCCGAACTCCCATCTGCCGCCGCAGACTCTCCATAAGCTGGCGGTTCGTGACAGGATGCGGAGAGGAAGCATTAAATACACCCTCCAGTTGCGGATGCTGCTGAACATAGATAACCATGCGGAACAAATCCTCTATATGGATCCAGCTAAACTGCTGGGTTCCAGGTCCTTGTGATCCACCCAGCCCAAAGCGGACCAGATTGGTCAGTGGCTCCATGACGCCACCTTCTCCAAGCACAATGGCAATCCGTAATGCAATCTGACGTGTAGACGGCAGACTGAATTCAAAAAAAGCCTTTTCCCACGCCTTGGCGACATCCACCGAAAATCCAGAGCCAATCTCGCCCTCTTTCTCCGTCATGGGACGATCTTCTGCATGTCTGTATATGGTGGCGGTGCTTGAATTAATCCATAGTTCAGGAGGATTGCTACAAGCCAGAACAGACTCGCCCAAAATGCGGGTTGTGCGTGTTCTGGATTCCAAAATGATTTTGCGGTTCTCATCCGTGTAACGGCAGTTTACGGATTTTCCAGCCAGGTTAATCAGCAATTCTGCACCTTCAAGTGCCTGTATGATTCCAGCCTGGTCCTCCCAGGCAATATGACCGGGCTGGCGTGAGATAATGAGCACCTCATAACCAAGCTTCTTGAATCTGTCGGCAAAATCCTGACCAACAAACCCTGTTCCACCCGCCAACACAACCTTTTTCACGGTATCCCCTCATTTCCCCATACTGGGTAAAGCAACTACACTATATATGGACTAACACTGTCTGCGACCGTTTTGTTTGATTTTAATTTTAATTTGTGCCCAATGCTGCGTATAAGCGATTGCGTTCTTCAATCGCCCATGTATTCGCTGGGTTTTGCTCCAACTGATACATGAGCTCATCATGGAAATCATGAATCATGAACCCTTCAGGCAAATTCCCCAGCAAGGCTGTAAAATTGTACTCAGGCAGTTTTCTTTGACCTTTACCGATCTGCTTCAACCATTCCATCCATTCGGCAAGCGTCAGCACTTCTGCCTGCCATAGTTCGGCCTGTAATCCAAGTGCATCCTGAAGCTGCTCATAAGCAGATGGCTCGGAGAAGGGACGACAAGCTTGCACAGCCAGCTCATACAACTCGATAACTGCGCGCCGCACCTCATGCTCAAGCTCGATTTCCAACCCTTCCATGAAGTCCTGAACTTGAATTGTCAGCCCGTCATCGTATAGTAATGGTGCGTGTGCCAACAGACGTACAATCTCTTCCATGTCGTGCGCTGAAACTTTCTTTTTCTCATAGAGAGCAGGTAACATATATGCTGTAATGATCATTCACTCCTAGATCGTTCTTCTATTAATGACGTATATTATATCATGATTTGGCGGGTTATCCTTGAATTCACTTTAACGATGACAAAAAAGGCAACCTAACTCTTTCAAGAGAGCATAGGTTGCCTATCTGTTCTTATAGGAAAAGCAAACAGCATCTAAATAAATGCTTTAACCGATGCAAAATACTCCCGTATCATATTGATCGGTTTCAAATAACCCGGTGAAGGAGCGGAGATGCCGTATTCGGCAGCGTAACCGTTCTTGGCGGCCAGGTACTTGGATCTGAACATATGATAATCACTTGTGACAATCATGATCTTGGGATGCTCCAGCCCGGATGCATCAATGATTTTTTTGGAAAAAGCCATATTCTCCTGAGTGCTCGTCGATCGATCTTCCATAATGACTTGTGTGGGGCTGATCCCCTGATCAACAAGGTAGTTTTTCATGGCGAGTGCTTCAGGAATGGATTCCCCCGGCCCCTGACCGCCGGATACAATCACAGGCGTCTGAGGATGACTGCGGATATAGTCCAGACTGGCATCCAGTCTTTGTTTCAAAGTCAATGACAATTCTGTTCCCTTGATGCCCGAACCAAGAATAATGACATAGTCCGCTTCTTCCGGATCATTCGCGTTAAGCTGAGTAAACACAAGGGCTTCAATAATAACAAATGAAACTGCAGCAATCCCGAAGCCAGTAAGCAGAATGCGTTTCAACAGGATATGCTTTTGATAATCAATTCGCCTTAACACGATAAAGGCTACAGTGATCATGCCAAAAAACTTCACCGCGAAGTTCCAGCCCCAGAAAACAAGGAAGAACACAAAACATGCAATGAAAATAAGATCAAGGATCAGGCCTTTTTCTCGTATAAACTTTTTCATAAATCCAGTAACACTCCTTCTCGGACCTTCACTTCCGTCACATGCCTTGATTCAGGATTTTATGATCGTGAGCTTGGACCACTGCTGTTGCCAACATTTCTTCTCAACACGATGATTATAGTAGTCTGCATCCGAGAAAAACGGACTTTGGCGTACGATTAACGCATACAGATCCTCCAGCCCATGTGGGGCACAGATACGCACCTGACCCTGTTCATCTAACCGCACACCTATGGCTGTGACGATTTCTGGCCAATATCGAAGGGCATCTTCTGTGGATTGATAGGGCTCGTTTCCATTGCGCAGATGCATCCTCGCCTGATTTTTCACCGACCATTTGGAATTGCCTGTCTGATCGCGAAGCCCTTGTTCCAGCAGCAGGTCCCGCTCCTCACGCATGTCTTCCGTATCGTAGTAAACCACATCAATATCGCTGTGTAGTTCGCGTACAGGATAGCCATGAAGCACATCCCAGATATAATTGCGAATATACCCCGCACCTATGTAACACTGAGGCAGATCAAGACTGCGAACCCGCCGCAGGTCGTGCATTAATTGGTCATGCTCCGTAATCGCCTGAATCAACTTTTCCTCATGCAGCATATAACGTCTCTCCCCGTCACTCTGTCCATTTCATTATAGAGCTATCATTGCTCGCTTTTACATTACCGACACGCTACTCCTTCCAATATATCATGTTTGAGTACCTGCGATAAAATAAACAAATCCCCTCAGGCAGTCATCCTAGGCTCATCTGAACAGATGTTCCTTAAGATCATTTACCCTGAGGGGATCAATTGAAGAGATTAAATAAAGCAATTAGGCCTACTGGAATTCCATTAACCCCACATACCAATCAGCAATATGCCGCCAAAAATAACGATGGAACAGAGAATGCGCTTCTTCCCCTGCTGTTCTTTCAATAACAAAATACCGAGGAAGGCCGCGAATACCGTTCCTACTTCCCGAAGCGGGCCCAGTCTAGCCATTGGCGCCTGCTGCAATGCAAACAGAAACAACAAGTACGAGCCCGGATTCAGCAGCGCTCCCAGCATAATGGTTGATCGGTTCTTCTGCCACTCCTGACGCAGTTGGCGGGAAGCGAGCAGCGCCGGAGTCAAGCCGGCAACAAAGCCAATGTTCGTCACTTCAAGTAACGACACGGGTGAAATATGCTCTAGATTTAATTTGTCCACGAACACATAACTGGTTGTACATAACCCGACACATAAGGCCATAAGCACCGGCTTTGATCTTGTTACACTTGAGCCAGATTTGCCAACTCTTCCCACACCACTCAGCACCGTAAATCCTACAATCATGCAGGCAATACCTAGCCAGCCGAACATGGATAACGTTTCCCCCAGAAAAGCAACACCGATCAATGGCACCAACAAGGTGCTCGTTCCCCGCATAATCGGATAAATCTGCGACAAATCGCCCAATTCATACGTCTGCGATAGCAGCCAGGAATACAAGGCTTGCAGCGCCATCGATAACACGAGTAGTGCATAGGCTGGCATGGATAAAGGTTCCCGTACCAATTCCACAATAAGCACAGGCAGTAGTATTACGGTTGGAATCATCATGATGGACCATAAAAACACACTTTTGTTTAAACTGCGTTTGGTGAACATACTCCAGACAGCGTGAGCCATCCCGGAAGCGAGCACCAGAACTATAGGTAAAATCATAATCAAAACGTTCCTCTCTAATGCCTTGCTCTTCTATATTCTCTAATGTGCCGAAGTGCTCTCAGGTTGATGTTCTGGCTGTTCCTTCACGACCGATCCGTCTTCCAGACGAAGCCAGGTATCAAAGCTGCGTTGTCCCGCCTGCAATTGAATGACCCGTCCTCCGCGCAGCATGCCTTCCCTTCCATATGTGCTGTGCCCGCTCGAACGCCCGTAGCAGAGACGAATGCCATGGTAAGTCCCCTGAAAATCATTCACATGATCATGTCCGCAAAAGGTCCCCATCACATCGCCCATCTCCAGCAGTGCAGAGAACAGACCCGAGTTCACTTGGGCAGAGCAGACAGGTTCGTATTTGCTGCCGTAACAGGTCTGTGTGTCCCACATGGACTGATATTCAGGAATCGGGATATGGAAAAACGCCAAGGCTGGGAGCTTCTCCCCGCGGCTGCGGCCGGGATTGACGCGTGTGGATTCAGACATCAGCCACTGGATCTGATTGGGCTGAATCCACCCATAACCGGGAATGGACTCGAACTGGGAATAGTTCCCTGAATCGAGTAAATACAACACTGCTGCCGGACGGCCATCCGCTCCGGCAATCTCCAGTGTGTAATTGCCTAGTCCCGCAATTTCACGTGGACCAGGTTCTGTCACATTATGGGCATGCTCCTGAATCACATCCATTAATCCATCGGGGGTAATCCGATTCTCTGTATCATGGTTGCCATATACAAAAGCCCACGGAATACCACGCTCTTCCACTACAGACACAGCATCCCGGAATGCCTGCTCCGGGTGTTCACATTCCTTATTGCCAGGATCAACCGGTCCCGTGTAAATGACGTCGCCTGTAAAGACAACCAGATCGGGTTGTTCCGCTTCAATGACCGTCTTCATTAACTGCCCGGTCCGAAGATCTTCAGGTCGCCCATCCTTCCAGTGTAGATCTGTAAATTGCACGATTTTGAATGTTCCATTTTTTTGAAAACCAAGCTGACGTTTCACCCTTTTTCCTCCCTGTTGATCCATGTACTATGGACTAAAGTTTCCAATGTTGTTTGTTGTGGTTTTACGTTGTTTTATATGATCTTATCGTCACATCATATTGCTGTCAATACATATTAAGAACAGAATATATTCACTATATCCATTTCAAAATTGACAAGGTCTTCTCTCCAACATAAACTATTAAAACAACAACAATCCACACTATCTCACAACTGTAGAATAAATAGAACTTAGAATCGAAACTTCAGGAGGCACAAACATGTCTTTAACATATGAAGAACGCAGACACACCATTCTTATCCAACTTGCTACCCAGGGCAAAGTTCAGGTACAGGTTCTGGCGGATCTGTTCCAGGTATCCACGGAGACGATTCGGCGGGATCTGGACCGACTTGAAAAGGAAGGCGAATTGCGCAAAGTATACGGAGGTGCTGTACGTGTACGTTCAGGCATGATCGAAGCTCCATTTCAAAAGCGTGCGCAGCTTCAACTGAACGAAAAGCAGGCCATTGGCGTGGCAGCTGCCTCTCTGATTGAGGATGGAGAGACCGTAATGCTGGACAACGGCACAACAACGCTAGAGATCATGCGACAGTTGCGACATCGGTCTCAGGTGACCGTCATAACCAACTCCGTCCCCATTCTTACCTGTGCACTGGAGGAGTTTGCAGGCAAAATCATTTTCGCAGGAGGAGAAGTCACCCCGGTCGTACAAGCCTCTACTGGACCCATTGCTCATGAATTACTCAGTCAATTCAAAGTCAACAAGGCGTTCATCTCAGCAGGCGGCGTTTCGTTAACGGATGGGATCACAGATTATGTGCTGGAAGAGGCACTCATCTCCCGCAAAATGATGGAGCGTGCGGAGGAAGCCATTTTGGTAGCTGATCATACCAAGTTTGGACGTTCCACCTTCGCCCAGATTGCACCAATAAATCAAATATCCATGGTGATCACAGATTCTGGATGTCCCACAGAATGGACAGATGCTCTTCACCAAATGGAAATCGAAATGGTTCACAGCATTTGACAATGTGAGCCATTTTCTATATTTTAGAAGTATAATGATCGTTCTATCTTATTCTGAAAGGAGCGTATTACTTCCTATGAGCAGCAAAAAGGAAATGCTGTTGAACGTGGCTGAGGAATTATTCTACCTGCACGGCTTTCATTCTATCGGCTTGAAGCGAATCATCACAGATGCCGGGATTGCCATCATGACATTATATAATCACTTCAACTCCAAGGATGATCTCATTGTTGAAGTACTTCGGCGGCGAGAACAGCGCTATCTGGAACAGTTGCGGCAGTATGCCGACAACAAAGCGCAGCACGTATTCCTCAATCTGGCGGAAGGACATTCACGCTGGTTGATGGAGCATGAGTCAAGAGGATGTTTGTTTCTGCGTGCCAAGGAGGAATTTGGCGGAGATCCAGACAACGTCATAGTACAAACTGTCAACGCGCATAAGAAACATGTGATGACCTTGATCAAAAATCTTGATCCTGCCGCAAGTGATCGTGCAGTGCTGCAATTTAACCTGCTGCTGGAGGGTTCTACTGCACTCGCTGAGACAGAAAATGTAAATAGCGTATGTCGGGAACTCATTGACATGACGCAAAATAGTTTCAAGTAGTCCCACACCGGGTGAGTTAGTAGTTCAACTCACTTTTTTATTTCAAAGAAAATATAATGATCGTTCTATCTAAAAGGCGGTGGATTTGATGAAAAAAATTATTTTCCCAGGGATTGCCCTTATAGCTGTATGTTATGCATTCGGGAGATTCAGCTATGGGCTGTTTATGCCGGAGATCTCGGAAGCACTCCAACTGGACGATGCCCAATCCGGAGCAATCAATTCCGCAACCTACATTGCTTATTGCCTTTCTCTACTTAGTGCTCCACTGTTAATTAATCGCATCGGGCACTATCATGTCATTCAAATAGCGGGTGTTAGTGCTGTGCTCGGTTTATTGGGCATTGCCTTGTCTCCAAACGTGTTTGTTCTCACACTAGGCGTATTTCTTGCCGGATTAAGTACAGGCTTAGCCTCTCCTGCATTGGGTAACACCGTCTATGCTGAGCTTGCGCCTGATCAGCAAGCCAGAGGAAACAGCTGGATTAACACAGGTACCAGCTTTGGCATTATCGTATCTGGTCCGATCTACTGGCTATTCACCGAGTATTGGCGTTTGACCTACATCTTCTTCGCTGTACTCGGTGTTGTGGTGGTGCTGTGGAATAGACGTGTTCTTTCCCCACGCAAAACAGAGCCTTGTACCAAGTCCCTTTGGAGATGCATGAAGCCGACCAGACCCGGTGTAGCTCTGCTCATGGCTTCCCTTCTGACAGGTATCAGTTCTGCGATCTATTGGACCTTTGCCCGAAACTTCCTTACGGACGAAAAGGGGGCCTCCGATTCGGAAGCCGTGCTGTTCTGGATTGTGATGGGGATTATGGGGATTCTCGGCGGGTGTGCTGGCCGCATTATTGAACGCATCGGAATTGGATGGTCCTATCGGATAGGCCTTCTGCTGTTATCTGTTTCACTTGGCATTATCCTTCTTCCATCGATGGCCGCCAGCCTGGTCTCAGCCGTTATGTTTGGCAGTACCTATATCTTCCTGACCAGTGTATTCATCGTGTGGGCGACCAGGCTATTTCGTCCAAATACGTCCATTGGGATCAGCCTTGCTTTTCTCGCGCTTGGTGCGGGGCAGTTCATAGGTTCATCGATAGCGGGTTACACCATTGAGATGTTCTCCAACACTACAGCATTTCTGGCCTTTTCTGTACTGGGTCTGTTTGGATTACTCATTCGGGTGAAATAGACCGAGCCTTATTCTCAAACAAGCCGACCAACATACTATACATCCGCTGCGCATCTGAAACCAATATGCCCAGTAGATGTATCAGGCGTGTTGGGAATTCTCGCCGCCACTCTATAGCGATTGCAGTAGGAACGGTGGCATAGGTAGGAACCGCCTTTTAACACCTTGCGATCTTCATGAGGAGATAATTCCGTGTCAGCAGCCGTAGCCTTCTCATGATCCGTAACGTAGTTGTCTGCGCACCACTCCCATACATTGCCTGACATATTATAAAGTCCGTATGCATTGGGAGGAAACGATTGAGATGGAGCGGTGCCTGCATAACCGTCGGCTGCATTATTTTTCGTTGGAAATACCCCCTGCCAAATGTTGCAATAGTGCTGTCCATCTGGCCTTAACGTATCGCCCCAGGGATATTTTTTCTGAATTAGGCCACCTCGGGCTGCGTACTCCCATTCGGCTTCTGTGGGCAGACGTTTACCCGCCCAGCGGCAATAGGCATTGGCATCATTCCATGAGATATGAAGAACCGGATGATCAGAGCGATCATTCACATGAGATTCGGGTCCTTCGGGATGAGCCCAATCCGCACCTTCAACAACCCACCACCAGGGTGTCTGTTGAACCACGTTTCGAACTTGAGTCGCCGTTTCCGGAGAAACGAACAGATGAAAAACAAAAGACCAGCCAAACCGCTCCGCCTCAGTCCGATACCCCGTCTCACGAACAAACTGTGCAAATTCTGCATTGGTTACCGTACAGGCATCCAGATAAAAGGATTTCACCTGAACTTCCCTGACGGGGCCTTCCCCATCTGCTTCAAAAGCTTCGGGGTCATTCGTACCCATCAAGAAACGCCCACCTTCAATACGAATGCTTTCTTTCTTCTCTGCTCTATTGGTTAGAGCTATCGTGAAATCAGCTGTATAACTGGTATGACTGGATGGTTTGTCCTCAACAGCCTCTACCGCTGCAGCCGTTTCCTCTGGCAGACTCTTTTCCTCCAACTTACCGTCTCGGCTTGCAGCGCAGCAGCAGGAAGAGGGTTTCTTTGGCAGCCGATCATGCATCTCAAGCATCCCCTTCTATGGTTAGGTTTAAGACTTTTTCCCCCTATTGTACACGGCAGGACGAATATTCGGATACGGTGGTGTTATCATTCCTGCTCCTACTTTTTTGAACAGTCCATTCAACTGAATTTCTTCATCCATTTCGCATATCAATCAAGGTAACGATATGGTCTGATAATTCTCTCGTTCCACACCTGTACTTCGATATAACGCTCCGGTCCGAGATCACCCTGTTGATTCCATTCCTGAGGCCAGCCATAGGATTGAATAATGTCCAGTATTTCATCTTTCGTGTAGACCTGCTTACGATAAGGTTTATCATCGATATAACGCATCGTTGGAAACAAATCGCCGTAGGTAAAACTTACGGAATCAGCAGGCAGATTCTCCCATGAGATCGTGACCCAATCCGGTTCGGTATACCAAGATTCCAACCACGCGCATGCACCCAGGGTCATATAGTGAGGATAACGGTTGGTCGGTTTCCCACCTTTGGAGATAAACTGCTCGTACGCTTTCCGCTCAAGTTCTCTTCGAATCATCATGTAATCTGCTGATCGCTGACTGGCAAAATTCCGGCCTCCCTGCCTGATATGCTGCGCAACGGCTTCTGCATCCTGCTCGGACAAACTGGAGAGATTGCGGAATGGTCCAACATTTTTTTCAAAATAATGATACGCGTTCAGATCTGTCATATGGCACCACCTCCATGTATATCTCTTCGTCCCCCGTTTTCGTTAGTCATAGTGTACATCATGCCAACATGTATGGAAATAACTGTAGCTAACCATTTCCTCTGGTACACTATGCCATTTCAATTACAGTACCATCTTCCGATCGCTGCTTCGCTTCTCCAGAACGATCCAGCACTCACCGTCCATTAAGTGATAAACTAAACTAAAAAAAGAGCATTTATCTTCAACAGACTTAAAGGGAGGAGGTTGTGTGTATGCTAGGCATCAAAGTACAGCAAGTAGAGAATCAACTCATCATCCGTTGGCAGCTTTCCAAAATAGAGATTCCCCTCTCAGATATTAAAACAGTTACCCTTGATGATACATATGGTGGAAGTGAGCCTTCAGCCGTTCGAATCGGCGCAGCGTATGGCTCTTCCGAAACAATTCTAATCCGTACAACCAATCAACACTATATCCTGTTCACTTCCAGTGAGACTTTATTTCCAAAAATCAGTGCCATGCTATCCAATAATTCAGGTGAAGCGGAATGCGTCAAACTTGCAACGTGCTAACGAATCTAGCGCACCTTAAAGGTCCGATTCTCAAGGCAGGCCAAATTAACGCGAACAAGGGGCGTCCACCGTCATGTTCATGACTTGTGGAACAGTCCCCTTTTTTTTCACGTCGGTAGAAGTTCAAATGATATCCCTATCTCCAACTCCACTTCGGTAATTGATCCAGCGTAATGACTTCTTCACTATTATATACTTCCTTCAAATACGCCACGGTATTATGATTACCACCCTGTAGGAATTCTCCCGTCCAGGTACAAAACCAGCTCCAATGTACACCTTGCTCTTTCATCTGCTTTGGATCTGGAATGGAGCCGTTCTCGGCTAAGGCAATGATTTTGCTGTCATTCACCAGTTCACGCAGATTTTCATAACGCTTAGCTAATGGGCTGTGATCGCCTGCTTCTGGATACACATCCACACTCACAATGTCCACCACATCGTCACCCGGATACCAATCCGGCTTTTCCGAGTTCCACACCCAGATCAGATTACCCAGCTCATACTTGTTGACCAATTGATCATACATTAGGCGATATAACTGTTTGGCAGGTTCAGGTCCTTTGGCTCCCCACCAGAACCAGCCTCCTTCCGCTTCATGAAGCGGCCGGAATAACACTGGCACCCCAGCCTCCTTGAGTTCTTGCAGATGTACTGCAATTGCATCGATATCCCGGATCAATAAGGTATACTCTTCCGATTCAGGGTGAGCCAGCGCTGACGCGAGATCGTAGGTGGTGGCATCCGTATAGAAGCCGCGCCACCATTCTTTACCGGGTTCATTGATCAGATTAGCAGGTGCATTCCAGTGCCAACATAATGTCACAATTCCGCCTTGCTGATGCCATGCAATCGCATCCCGAATCTCCTGAGAGATCGCGCCGCGTTCTGTCCTTGATGGAGAATAATCCATGAGATCGAATCCAATTACCGCCGGCTTGCGGCCTGTATTCTCATTAATCCAGTTCAGATTGCCGTAATCCTGTTGACCTGACAGTACCCCTTTTCCATAACGCTCCGCCAAATACTTCATCAGTTCTCTAGCCTCGGAAGTCGCATCTTTATTCACTAAATTACTGCTTATCTTTTGCTCCGTCATTGATAATCCCCCATTCCCATGCAGGGCACATAGCGACCCAAATATCAAAAACACCCGAATTACGCATCCTATACGACTACTCCAAACCCGGTTAACCAACTACACCTGAACGTTCAATACTCTCGACGAAATAGCGTTGTACAAACAAATACAAAATAATGAGCGGTGCAATCGCCAGCAGAATGCCTGTATCCACGATCATGGCAACATAATTAGGGTCTGCCTTCATGCCCGAGTTCGAACCAAAACCCATCAATTGGGGAATTAACTGGTTCGCCTGGGCAGGCAATGAAGCCACCTTCAGCGAGATAAGCGGGCTTTCACTCATGAATAGCGCGGAATAGAACGTATCGTTGTACTGCCAGACAAACGAGAACAGAATGACTGTGATCAGCGGCGAAATGGCGTTCGGCAGCATAATTCGGGCAAATGTCCGAAATCCGCCCGCTCCATCAATCAGTGCAGCTTCTTCAATTTCCTTGGGCATGCCCTTGAAGAACTGGCGGAAAATATAAATGAACAGCCCCGCCTTCAGCCCACCAGCCGTAGCCGCAGTAATCATGGACGGCCAGTATGTATTCAGCAGGTTGATCCCCTCTCGTCCCGTGAACAGATGAACCATTCCAAGGATGTCAAAGTTGCGGAAATGCAGATACATCGGCACCATCAGGGTGCTTGTTGGCACCAAAATAGTGAGGATGACCAATACAAACAGCACATTGCTGCCGGGAAAAGAAAAGCGGGCGAAGCCGTACCCGGCTAACGCACAGGATATCGCTGTGAGCAGCGTTGTAATCGTGACGAACAAGAGCGTATTCGCCAGCAAAGGCAAATAATCCATCACCTGCGCCGCAAGCTTGATATTATCCAGCGTAAAATGCTGGGGAATCATATAGATGGTCGGATTATAGATATCCTGTTTATCCTTGAACGCAACCGAGATTTTAAGAAACAATGGATACAAAATAATAAATGAAATACCAATAATCAATGCATATCTGAAGATGGAATACAGGAGGTCCGATGTCTTGTTTCGTACCCTCTGCATGCGGTAGTTCTCTTTCGGAACCACCACCATACGATCCGTTCCCGACACAGCCATAGTCTCATGCCTCCTTCTACGTTCGTTAGCTTTCAGTTGTAATGAACCCGTCGTGACAGCACCCATCCGACAACAACTAATACCAGGCCGATGACCAGCGTATACAGCCAGGACATGGCTGAGCTCAGACCGAAGTTCTGGGTTTTAAACGCCGTCTGGTAAATGGCCTCCGTCACCGGGCTGCCTGCAAAGGAATCAATAATCGTATAGATGACATTTGTCAGGATCAATGGACTCACCATCGGAAACGTAATTTTCCAGAAGGATTCATAGGCCGTTGCCCCTTCAATTTTGGCCACTTCGTACATGGAACCAGGTACCGATTGCAGCGCAGCGAGGAAGATCAGAATCTGTACGCCAGAGCTGCTGACAATATCGTAGATGCGCATAATGGCTTCCACGATGTAATCGACATATGCCATTGGCAGCCCCACATCATTCAGCATTCGCACGATTGAAACGACGTTGAACGAAGCTCCCCCTTCGGTAGACGATTCAATCGCACTGGCGTCCCCCATCAGATTGATCAAACCTGCGGACTCGGCCGCCGCCACCGCACTGGAGGCCAGTATGACTGGCAGGAAGAAAATCGCACGTGCCATCGTTCTCCCTTTAAATTTCTGGTTAAGCAATGTCGCCGTAAATAAACTGAAGAATAGAATCATCGGCACATTCAGCAGCATCGCTCCGACCGAATCCACCAAGATCCGGTTGAATGTTGCATCGACCAGGATGGCATCCTTGAAATTTTTCAGCCCGACAAAATCCAGTACATATCCTCCCGGGGCAACCGACAGATTGCTCAAACTGAACCGGATCGATTGCAGCAGCGGCGTAGCGAACAGGAAGATGAAACCAATCAGCCATGGCGAAATAAACGCAAGTCCAAGCAGCGCTCTCCGTGATTTCAAAGATAAACGAAGGCTTCTCATTGGTTCACTCCTTCCACTGCATAGTCCGCCCCGCCAACGGTAATTCCATTAATCGTTACCGGATCAGCCGTGTAATTCACCAAAATCGTTGCACCGCCACTATAAGTGACACGCACTACGCCATCCTGAACTCGTTCATGCTCGGTTATTGGATGGTTCCGCAAATGACCTAATACTTCATTCGCTTCCTTGTATAATGCAGCTGCGTCATCTACCCAATATGCAAAGTCAGTGGCATAAGCCGAATCATAATTGGTCAGCTTCAGCTTGGATGATGGTTCATACGTCCATTGAAATTGCGGAGCTGAGCCCAGCTCCAGAATGCGGAGCAGCTGTTTGCGCAGATCTTGATCCCCTGACGTATTCATTGTGGAAGCAGCGTAGTCCATATATCCATGAATGACCATCTCATAAAAAGGAACTTCCTCGTCGGTAATGTTGAACCGGCTGGAGCCTGAGGGAGCATTAACAATATGCTGCGTATATCCCCACGCATACGCATTAGCGGATGATAACATTATGTTCGGATATTCCTGCTGCAGCTTGCCCAGTTGCTCCTTCACGATGTTCTTCGCGGTTTCACGGTGGATGACACGACTATCCCGATAATCCGAGCTCAATACCTGCCCGAGATCACGTAGCGATAATGCGCTGAATTCCAGTCTGTTGATTTTCCCGGCAAACTCGCTCACCACATACGGCAGCTTGGCGGCCGACAACAGATAATAACTATCTTTGCTCTGATCCATC
Source organism: Paenibacillus taichungensis (assembly GCF_050994985.1). NCBI lineage: Bacteria > Bacillati > Bacillota > Bacilli > Caryophanales > Paenibacillaceae > Paenibacillus > Paenibacillus taichungensis. Next base: position 4,208,566 of record NZ_CP194720.1, read on the forward strand.
CGGTTGAGGGCAGGACTGTATGGATACAATTCAGCCGTCTCCTTGGTGACAAATCGCGCTGCATCGGAGGAAGGAGCAAAGTTCCAATCGTCGTGATAGATACGCTGGAACGCCACATCAGGGAATAACGCTCCACCGGACTGATTCAGTTGTTCAGACAGATCCTGCAACTCGGAACGACTGCCCACTTCACTGTCCAGCTTGACCTGGGTAGGTGTATGGTGGCTGAAACCTCCGCCAAACCATCCCTGATACCGCATCTGCACGCGGTTCACACCTTCCTGCTGCAGCTTCGCAGCCATTTCAGCCGCTTGTTCATACGTCGTCATAGCCAATGTGGTCCGATAAGGTACACCCAGGAATGAAGCTTTTTTGTCCACTGCACCTAACACATCCACGTAAAAAGGCAAGGCTGATACGTCCTCCAGCGGTTTCAGTACGTTCTGCTTCACCAATTGCTGCTGATACATACGGGCCATACCGGAATAGCTGGCATCCTTACCATTAAGAAAATGGTATCTCACCTGAATATCCCCGCGGAATGGTTCCTCGCTTAATAGCTGAATCTCCTGCATCTTTTGCGAGGTATACATCTCCAGCTCATCCTCACCCCGCAGGGAGAACGTGCCGTAGACGTGGTTGTAGCTATTTTGCCTACCTCCAATATCCGCAGAGATACTGGCCATGCCATCCCCTTTTTCAATCACGGCAAACCAGGCATGTTCACCGTTCTTCAAACCAAAGACAGGCATATGCACAGATTCACTAACCTGCGGGCGACTGAGTGAATTGTCACTCGGATCTGCACCGTACACACGCTGTACGTACTGCTCCTCTTTGACCTTTCCGTTATTCAGATGAATCAGACTGCCTGAACCGTCAGGTACAAACATATAACCTTCACCTTTCGTATCCGCGGCACCAAAATAAGCGAGCAGATCGATATTACGAATGCGGTATTGACCGCTCTCTTTCACCTGACTTAGTGGCACGGTTACAACCAGCGAACCTTGATCCAGCCGATATTCCACCGGAATGACGAAGCTTGGTTTATCCGATGAGCCCCCGCCTTCGACTCCATTCTCCTCATTGTCAAAAGCAAGATCGTCAGCAGTGTACCCCGCCGCCTCAAAGGCATCCAGCATCTTGTTCAGCACAAGCTGCTTAGATATCTGTCCATCCAAGCGTTCCAGCACATCCGGGTTGTTTTTGGTTGGATAATAACGAGCCGATGTGTATCTTGCAACTGTCGCATCCAATTTCGAAAGGACCTTCTCCTCCAGGCGCTGTTTGCTGATCAGTTTGGGCAGAGCATCAATGCCTAGCGAGGTATCCCCAAGCGTGTATGTAACACGAATGCCCTGATCCACATTGGCAGCTGCGAACTGTTTGTTGCTGATACTGGAGCTAAAGTTCGGAAAATTCTCCAGCGTACCAATTGCATCCCGAAATGACACGTTCAGCTGGGAGGACAGCACCTCCTTTTCATAAGCAGAAGCCAGGCCATCCTGATTACGTTCGTTCGGATTGCTGTACCAGATCTGACCACTCGCTCCATCACGAACGGCAATTTCCGTCGTTTCCTCGTTGTAATACAGCGCCAGTCCCTGGTCTTCGACGACCAGTTGCATACCCGGCACACCCTCTGAAGAATCGGTAAGGAATTGCAATGATTCCGTCTCGGTTGGCATAGCCTCTGTTGTTGCTTCAAGATAAGCCGTTGCTTCCACAGCAGGTACTCCCCTGTTATTGATATACAGCAGTCCAGCCGCGATCAGAATCACAGCAGCACCACTGGCCAGCACCGTATATATTCGTTGCCTTTTGTTCACGGATGCCGCCTCCTTTAGGTCCGAAAAATCAACTCGCGGTAGATGTTGTAACCGAATTCATATAACTGCTGCAACATGCTGAACACCAATGCTCCGAGGAACACGATTATGCCCATGACAATTACCGTCAGCAGCATCGTCAGAATCGTTTTGATCACGGTGTACTGGTGTACCGTCATCGTGCCAATGAAGAGCAGCAGCACGAACCAGAAGAACGCGATGCTATTAAATAAATAATAAAAAGCCGTCTCTTCCTGTACCATAAAGCGGCTGATGATAATCATCGGGACATAGATCAAAATAATCGGAATAAGCGAGTATCCTGTTGCCAGAAAAATCTCCTTGAACTTCCCTTCACCTTCCATCAGGGTGGTTACAGCCCAATTGGCTATGCACCAAAGAAAGAATGGCACTGCAACCGTAGCGATCTCCCCTATGCTGTTGATTGTGCGAGGATCGACGTAATTGACGAGAAACCCCGCGTATTGTTTTTGCAAAATCATCATGATAATGGTAAGCGCCAGTGCTCCAAAAGCAACGGTCAACCTTCCCCGCTGATCCGACTTGATATCCCAGAATGCATCAATGGGGTGAAAAATGAGATGCAGCGGAAACTTAATGTAATCCTGCTTCACTGTCAATCTGCCTCCTCCGTCTCCATTTAACCGCCACTCGGACCAGGATCAGCATGAAAATCAGTGCGATGGCAAGCGTCAGAAAGGTGCCGAAATGTTCCTTCATCATCTCTCGCCGATATCTTTTGAACGCGACAGAATAACTTTTGCGATCCATTCCCAGTTCGAAGTAACCCAGAGCTTCCTCGTTTTTCTTCTCCATCAGCAAGGACTTGCCGATACCGATATAAGCGATATCATAGTTGGCGTTCAGCTTCAGCACTTCTTTCCAGATATGAACAGCCTCTGTATCCTCGCCCTGATAATGAAGGGCAACCGCCTCATTCACGCTGGCTCCAAACCGTGTTGGCTCATAGATAACCAGATTGCTTTTTCCCCGATCCAACACTAATTGATGATCCCCGGACTGTTCCATGGCGACTGGTGTTTTGAGCGTTCCCACCTGATTTCCTTTGCCTCCATATACGTAGAGCAGATGACCTTCATCATCGTAAGTAAACACCCGGTTCTGCGTCGCATCCAGCACACTGTACATACCGTTACCCAGTACCTTCACATCAATCAGCTTGGACGGACCCGGGTTATTGCGGAATCTGATATCTCCTTTGACTTCAAAATAACCAAACCTCTTCAGCACATCCTCACCGGATGGATTGAGACGTTTAATCGGTTCGCTGGAACCCGGGTCGATATTGGTCGCATATACGAACCCTTTGGAGTCGATATCCACATTGGAAAACTCGGTCGGTACAAACAAAACCATCTGCGCCCGCTGGGCTTTGGTTGAGAGCATCCGCCAAATGTATTCGCCGTAGTCGCGTTCCACCTTGTTCGTACCAACGTATCCAATGAACTGACCGTGCTCGTCAAACTGCATAATTCCTTCGTAGACACCCTGAGCCACCACATACACCCGGCCTACCCGATCCACAGTCAATTTCAACGGTTGGAATTGAAAATTGGTCGCGAGGATATCAGACTCTGGCTTCGCAATGGTATGGACCAGCTGACCTTCCGCATCCAGGACAACTACGCGGCTGTTCCCTGTATCTGCGATGTATACTCGATCCTCTTCATCCACGAATAATCCACCTGGCGTATTAAAACTCTCCTTGCTGCCGTCCATCATAAATCCTTCGATTACCCGCAACAGCTTATACTGCGCGTCAAGGACAACAATTCGGCTGTTGCCACTGTCCAAAATATAAATCTGCCCGGAGGGAGAAACGTTTACATCACCGGGGTCTTTGAATTCGCCAATGCCCAGGTCGCTGCCCGAAATGGTTTGCTTGGGCAGATAGGCATCCGGTGACGGAACGGCCTCTTTCCAGTAGTTGTAGTTATAACTCTCATACGGCGCCGGGGAGGCCGCCGCAGGCACGGAATTCACCAGCAGCAGCGATACTGCCGCCAGGAGAACAAGCCATCTTTTCACTGTGCGTGCCATATCGTTCCCCCTTATTCCTTCATGCCCGAACTCGCCATCGTCTCAATGATGCGGCTCTGGGAGAAAATGAATAGCGTAATGGGCACACTCATCAAAATAAGTGCTACCGCAGCACCTGCCCCAGCCCGGGATATCCCGCCCTGAATGATCTGACCCGCCGCATAGTGCAAGGTCTTGAGCTGTTCACTGTAGATGTACCCATTGCCATCACTGCCCCACAGCATCTGGAACAGCAGAATGATCAATGTGAGCCAAGCTGGCTTTACATTCGGCATGACAATGGACCAGAAAATTCGGTATTCACTGGCACCGTCAATTTTGGCTGCTTCCAGCAACGCATCCGGGATCTGCTCCATGAACTGCTTCATCAGATACAGACCCAATGAATAGGCAAATGCCGGAATAATGACGGCCCAATACGTATCAATCCAACCCAGCCATGACATGATCATATAATTGGGAATGGCCGTCACGGCAGGCGTGAACATCAGGGAAAGCACAACAACCTGGAACATGAACACTTTGCCCGGAAATTTGTGCTTGGCGAGTGGGTACGCCGCTGCCGATGCGAGCAGCACATGTCCCACGATGCCAATGCCTGTAATAAATACCGTATTGAATATATAACGTGAGAACGGAACCCACGAGTCACTCAGCAGATTCAGCAAATCCGTGAAATTGCTGAACGTTGGATTTTTGACAAATAGCGTTGGTGGAAAAGTAAAAATCTCATCCAGCGGTTTGAACGCATTATTGATCGCATAGATCAGCGGCAGCACCATGAAAGCACCAAATACGAGCAGAAGGGTAAACAGGGAGATGCTGCCCGATAAGGAGCGGTTCACCCGCTTTTTGCCTGTTGCAATTGCAGCCATAGCTATTCCCCCACCCTTCGAAGCAGTTTCTGTACCAGCAAGTTGGTGCCCACCATAATCATGAACAGTACGGTTGCAATCGCCGAGGCGTATCCCATCTCAAACCGCGTTGTACCAAAGTCGATCAAATGGGTCACCACCGTCTCCGCCGCATAGTTCACACTTGGGAACCCCGCCAGCGCAATAGATACATCGGCCACGGCGAATGAGGTCGTAAGTTGAATGACCGCACCGAACATCAGTTGCGGACGCATTGAAGGCAGGGTAATATACCAGAGCTCCTGCCAGCGATTTTTGATCCCGTCTACCGCACCTGCTTCATATAACGTCCGGTCTACGGTCTGCAAACCGGCGATAAAAGCCAGAAAGCCTGTGCCAAGACTGAGCCACAATTGCACCAGAATGAGGATTGGCATAATGTAGGCTTCCGTTTTCAACCACTGGATTGGCTCCAGCAGAAATCCCCATTTGATCAGTAATCCATTGGCTATACCGTAGCGATCCCCCGAGAAAATCATCAACCAGATAAAATAGACATTCCCCGAAATGGATGGCGCATAGAAGATCAGCGTCATGAACGCTCTCCATTTGGGCGTTAATTCATTAATGATCCAGGCAAATACGAAACAGGCAATATAACTGATGGGTCCGGTAATAATGGCAAACAGCAACGTGTTTTTGATGGCAATCAGAAATACGTCATCCTCCAGAAACAGCCGGGTATAGTTCTGCCAGCCAATAAAACGCGGAAACTCCAGCATGTTGAAATAGGTGAAGCTGAGTATGATGGAGATGACCACCGGAATCACAGTAAACATGATGAATAGGATCATATAAGGAGCTAGCAGTACATAGGAATGTTTGCTGGCCTTCATTTCCTTGAGCTTCCAGGACCACCATGATTTCATGCCCATGCCTGGTGTTTTCTCAGGAGGACTGTTTTGTCCGTCTCGGAGTGATATTTGTGACACTGTTAACCCTCCCTCTGCTTACGGAAGACCAAATTCATTACGCTTGACTCGAATCTCGTCCTGAATGTACTGGGTGTAATCCATGATGGATTCCCTGGCTTCCACTTGACCAACAACCGTCTTGTAAAATGCATTGAACAGATGACGTCCGGTAAAATAACCACCAGGTACTTCGGGAATGCCCTTTACTGTCTCGAATTGTGCCTTCAGATTCGCATAGTCCTCAGCAGGCCATGGAAGTGAATCGAGTGCCTTGATGTTGGCCGTCGGATAACGCGCAGCCGCACCCATCAGCCCTTCCATCTCGCGGCCAAACTCAGCCTGAACCGGTGTACTGGTCCACCATTTCATGAACTCCCACGCCGCCTCCTGATCCTTGGCACTTTCCAGCATCATGACCGCACTGCCGCCACCCGGAACGTCCCGATTCAATGTTCCATCCGGCTGCACAGTCCCCGGAACAGGAACAAATCCCCATAATCCACGGATCTCCGGTGCAAATACGGACAACTGGTTATACATCGTGTAATCCGTCAGACCAATCGGCATCTGTCCGGTCCGGAAACGGTTGGCAAAGTCATACTCCCGCTCCAGCTTGTAATCGGTATAAAACTCTGTCCACTTCTTAAAGGTCTCGATGCCGATGCGCGAATCCAGATCCGATTCCTTGTCGTCATTCCGATAGAAGGAGCCGCCGTTCTGCAGCAGCATCGTTGCATACTGCGAATTAGGCGGGATATTGACCCCCTGCATGTTGGCCTGGGCTACCACCGGCATGCCAAATTCCATATGATTTTTGCTCAGAATCGCCAGCAGGCTCTCGACATCATCCCACGTTTGAGGAACTTCAAGCCCCAGCTCTGCAAGCACATCTTTTCGATAAAACAACATATTAAAGGTCTGTGTCTCCGGCAGGGCGTACACGCCTGAATCATAGGCGTACGGTACGATGGCACTATCTCTAAACTCCTGTTCCACCGTGGTATAGTCACTAAACTGGGTGAGATCCACCGCCGAGTTCCGCATCGCAAAGTTCACGGGCAGATCATTGCCGATCTGCATCGCTACATCAGGTCCTTCACCCGACAAGGTGGCTGGCAACAGCGTACCCATGTTGACCAGCTTCAAATTGACGTTGATGCCGCTCTCCGGTGTGAATGTCTCATCAATCATCGCTTTCATCGTGTTCGCCTGATCACGACCACTGCCGATCCAGACCGTCACCGTGCGCTGATCCTCTGAAGTGGCTACGTTCCCGATCTGGTTATAATCAATGAAGAACGAATGATAGAATGTCTTCGCTTCATGACCAAGCTTCGCCAGCGGACCCATACCCGTTCCGGGAATGCTACTGTCTAATGAAGCTACATAGAGGGCATCAATCTCAAGCGGTTGCTCGCGAGCCTGCTGCACCCAAGTCCCCAGTCCGCCCGTGTTCGTTTTGTAAGCAGCAAGTCTTCTTGGAATGGTATCCGGCTTATCGATCATCTCATCCAGCTGTTGGGCCATCGTTTTGATCAACGCTTCCTGATCGCTGGACTGGCCTGACAGAAGACGAAGTTGCCTTGCCACTTCCTTCAGGCGTTTGCTTTCTCCGCTAAATACCTCCAACAGATTCGGAATCTGCTTCTCCACCCGATAATCCCGGAATTCATCCGGCTTGGTGCCTGTAATCATCAGAATTCTCCGGTACATGGAGTTCAGGTTGTACAGGCTGTCCTCCACATTGCGAATAAGTGGTGCGAAGTCGCCCAGGCTGTTCTCCAGCCGAATGACATGTTTGCCTTTATCCAACTGAAACTTGTAAGCATCCTCACCGCCCAGCACATCAATGCGATAGTCGCTTTGGTAACGGAACGGGGCTTTCGTCATCTCCGCAAACGGAATCTCGCCATCGATGGTCAGCTTGCGTGTGGAATAGATGCCTTTGACAAAATTTTGCTGAACGGTAAAACCGATATGATAAAGTCCACTCTCCGGCACGTCCACTTCCCATTCGATCCACTGTCCTGGCAGACGCCAGTTAAAGCCACCAATCGTATTAATACGCACCTGGGAAGCGCTGTACGGAGATACGGCTGAACTTGATCTTTCACTGGTTGGATATAACGTAGGTGAAGATTTGGCAACTGCCGCTTCCCCTTCAATTCGGATGAGCACATCCTTAGGCTGACCGGAAGAATCCGTCTGCTTAGCCCCTGCGGTTTCCGCATAAGCAACGGCTGGCTTCTCGTTGAATAGTCGTATGGATCGAATTACCATGGGTTCGCGAGAGGATTTCAGCGTTAACGTGTGCTTTCCCTTTTCCAGATAGAATCTGAATGGAACCTGTTCATACCCATCCGAGTCCTGAAATGTTTCCTCCATCCAGCGGGGCTTCTCCACTTGTTTTGGACGAAGATCATTGCCCTGATTATCCTGTTCAACAGCTTGTTTCTCATTGCCCCATACCCGATCAAACTGCAAATAGGCGGCTTCCGCAAACGGAAGTTCACCGTCAATGTACAATGCACGCTCAATGGCCGAACTCTTGCCTTCTACGGGAAAATAGACAGCAGAGAGGTTGTACAGCCCGGTTTCCGGTACGTCAACTACCCAGTCGATCTCGCCTGTCTCCCCAGTATGAAGCGATACACCCGGCCTGCCTTCATAATCCTTCAGTTTACGTACCTCTTCACCCTCTGCCCGTATGTAGTCTCCTGCTTCGATGGTCATATCCACATTCGGTCTTGAGGCCTCACCTGCTTGGGACAAATATTGTTCATATCCGTTCTTCTGCCTCGTCTGCTGCAAAATGGCATCCACCTCAATGGCAGGCAAACTGCCAGAAGGCACAACTGCACTCTTTACACCTGCACCGGAAGTAAGCAAAAGTATGACGCAGGCAGCTACTGCTGCAATGACTATGGGCAGGATCCATTTCTTTCGTTGTAGAATTCCAGCCATCTTACGAGCCCTCCTCATCAAGGCTGATGCCAGCAATACTTAGTTCGTGATACAGAAAAAGAGGTACCCGTGCGTGAGCCCGGACACGAGGCACCCCTGTCTGAATCATGCTGAAATTACTGTTTGCCAAGCTTATCGACTGCTGCTTGTGCCTGCGCTTTATACTTCTCGGCTGTTGCTGTAACGGAAGCATTGTTTTTGATAATGTCGTTAACATAGTCACCGATTGGATAACCCGCGTAGGCGTCATCCAGCAGGATGCGGCCCGTTCCAGCGATATGCTCCCGAATCATGGCGATGTCCTTCTCGTCGGTATAACGGCTTTCCAGGTAATCCTGACCTGGGTACTCTTCGATCTGTGGAATGTCGAAGGTTTCTTCATAGATTTGGTATACAATTTTAGGATCTTCCACACCTTTAGGAATGAATTTTGCTGAGGCAGCGTTGTTGGCGTATGTTACATCCTTGCTGCCCTGAGGACCGTTCGGAATTGGTACGACTCCGGCAGCAAAGGTGATATCGCCCAACTGCCATTCCGCAGCAGTGAACAAAGCCACATCTCCATCCTTGAATGTGTTGCTTTCCTCCCAGTTCGTTTTGTCACCTGTTTTGACTTTTACAACATTCTCGACGTTATACAAGCGTTTGACAAATTCGGCAGCTTCAATCGTTTTCGGATCGGACAATCCTTCTTTTGAATGTTCGTCATCTACAATCGTGCCGCCATTGGCTGCAGTAAAGTGACGAAGCACGTCAATAGCCCAGCCGGAGAACCCGTATACGTCAATTTTTCCGTCGTTATCCGTATCCTTGGTCGCTTGTTTCGCCAGTTCCAAGAATTTATCCCAGTTCCATTCGCCTTTGTTATAAAGCTCCTGAGGATCAGGTAACGACAGCTTCTTGAACAAGTCACGGTTATAGTGAAGTCCCAGACCGATGCTGGTTGGAGATTCAAATGCGTAGTAGTTGCCTGCAATGGCAGGGTATTTTGCGATCAGATTTGCCTCTTGGTTGATGTTATTCTCAGCTGTGGTGAATTCGGAGATCGGAAGCAGTTGCCCTTTGAGGATGGCGGGTAATGCGGATTTGTACTCCATCTGAACGATGTCTGCGAACGGTTCGCCAGCCAGCGCTGTCGTTGTAAATTTGTTCATGTATTCTTCGAATGGTACATTCACGAACTCGATTTTTACGTTGTATTTCTTCTCGACTTCAGCGATTTTATCTAGTCTCGCTTTATCCGAAGCGGTCTCCCCCGCTGGCTTCAGATCCCACCAGGCCGCAACCTTGATGACACGCCCACCCAAATCAGGTACATCGACTGCCACTTCTTCTGTTCCGCCTTCTTTGTCTGTCTCGACGGTTCCAGTGCTATTGCCCGTATTCGCTGGAGCATCATCAGCCGATTGAGCCGTCCCCCCACCACTGCAAGCGGATACAAAAAGCATTACGGCCAATAACATGAGCGGCAAAACGTTCCATTTTTTAGTCACGATTTTAACAACCTCCCCGAATGTGTATACAAATCATGGTCCGGCATAACTCCCTGTCTCCCATTTATCCTAATGAAATTCTATGATCACCACCATTTGTTATTTTATCGTTTGGTTTTGACAAACAAAATTTAACATAGCATAATGTAAGCGTCAACATTTTTATTGTTAACATTTTCTAATTATTCTGATAAAATGCTGTTATATCGCTTTAAAAGCTTATCATATAGCATATTATCCGAATACCTTTCTGAGTACTCCCATATCCAAAACGAAAATCATTTTGATTATTTTGTTATTTTATAAAATAACAAAAAGATAATAAACTATTCAAAATTCGCCTTTTTCTCCTGCAACATGTCCATCACCGTGGTCTATCTCCGTCGTTACATGTATGGGACACTAACATTTTAACTTCTACAGCCGTTATTAGATTAAGAGAAATACAACATGATATACTAGAAACAGCTTTATTGCACAATGTAAGGAATACGGCAGAACTACGAGTGTAAGGATGGTATGATGAAGACGAAGGTAACAATTCAGGAAATTGCACATTTTACAGGTCTGTCGAAATTTGCGGTCTCACGAGCACTGTCCGGAAAATCAGGTGTTAGTGAGCAGACACGGGACGTTATTCTTAAGGCCGCTGGCAAACTTGGATATTTCAAAGATAACAGCATGTTGTCTGGTGATATGTATAGCAGCAATGAACTTCAGGACCCGCAAAACACGCGGTGGAGTGGCACCATTTTGATTTTGTTTCCTAATGTTCGTTATCAGAATCAGGAATCCGTATACTGGGGGCCTGTCTTTAACGGGATATCCTCCAGACTGAACCAGAAAAGCATCAATATTCTTACTCTGACAGAGCCTTCGGCGGATCAACTATTCACATTGCTGAATCCGGATGCCATTCGGGGCATTATTACGGTTGGCTCCATCTCAACACCCATTCTTCTTGAAATTAAACGTCTGGGCATTCCTGTTGTCATGGTGGATCACCTCGACCCTGTCTTTCACAGTGACAGTATTTTCACAGACAATTTTGCTTCCATGCGTGACATTATGCTCTACCTTCTACGCAAGGGATTCAAGCGGTTTCAGTTTGTTGGAAACACCAGTGACGCTCACAGCTTCTATGAACGATGGGTCGCCTATACTTCCGTATTGATGGGTCATGGATTGGAAATGAATCAGATCCCCGAACTAAGCAGCCCGGATGTGGATGATTTTCACAAGACGTTCACTTCGGTCATTCATGAGGGGAATTTGCCTGAGGTTTTTGTCTGTGCCAATGACTTCTATGCGCTATACACCATCGAGGCTCTGGAGAGCATAGGGATTAGTGTACCCGATCAGTGCGTAGTCACCGGTTTCGATAATGTGTATGATAATATCCCTGTACTCGCCACAGTTAATGTGAACAAGGAACTGCTTGGTGCACGTGCGGTCGACCAGATGTTATGGCGAATTGTAAACCCGGAGAGTAATGTAGAGAAAAAGCTGATTCTTGCTGATGTGATGATTCGGGAACAGTATGGAAGACATAACGGCTAAAAGATAAGGTACCCATAGACAGCAAAACACCCCCATAACCAGTATTCGACTGGCTTGGGGGTATTTGAATTTGAATGCCATATAAAAAATAGTTGATGTTAAAAGTCCATTCTACGTATCTGTCCGTACATCATCCCAATCTTGATCCAGATAACAGATCAACCAATTGAGCGCACGGTGACGTTCGTAGGCCACTCCGCCATTCAGACCCCCAGGAGGTGTTTGCTCCTTCACACGACTGTCTACACAAACCCAGTTGTACCGGTAGATTAGATCCGCTGCATCCAAAATCTCGCTTTTGGAGCGAAATTGTGCCCCGGCTACAAAGGCTTCAACATCGTCACATTGCTGCAAATATCCTACATCTTGTCCTACGTTACAAAGATTTACCGGTGCTCCAAGTTCTTTGACGTAGCCAAGCGCCCATAACATCACATGATAAGCCTCATATCCCCATGAAAAGGAGATAACCTCCTGATGCTCTGCCCCATGCTGCTCCACAAATCTTCTCTCCACAGGTGAAAAGAATGAAGCTGCATCATACTTGTCGATTACTTCCTGGACCAGCGCTGTTGTATCTTCTGCGCTCTCCCCCGCTCCAAGGCATTCACCTTTGAGAGCTGCAATACAAAGGGCTACCGCGCGCTCTGCAACTTGTTCCACACTACGGATTGTAGTATGCTCATCCCCCGCTCTTGCAGGCAAATGAACATTGAATGGGATTCCTTGCTCGTTTAGAAGCTGCTCGGAGCGCTCTTTGCGCAGCATTGCAGATTCCGACGGGGGTCTGACATCATCCAGAAAACTGGTGTGCGCTGTCACTTTGTAATCCTCTACTTCGGATTCTCCGTTGATATCCAACAGCAGCTGACCTTGCGCATTCAGCAAGGAGCCACCTCCCCAGAAAATGACTGCATCCAGGGCATCGGCCAGATGTAATAATTCATTAAAGAATTCTTCGGAAATGTCCTCTTCCGTCTCGATGCCAACAACCATATTCAGTGTAGAGCATTTAATCAGTACCTTCTCCTGCAGCGAAGCATTCTTTCCCTCAATTTGACTCAGAAACCCCAGCATCCCTTGAATCATAGCCGTAAATTCTTCAGGGTGGGTCTGGCTCGTCATGATATTGAAGCCCTTTGTCTTCTTACTAAATAACTTTTTGCGTGTAACTTGAATATGGGTTTTGTCTTCCTTACGTTCAATTGTATCCTGAGGGTATATGGATTGAATTATTTCAAACAACTGATCTAGGTCAAACTGCGAGCTGTATATCGCACAATTTCTCATGAGGTTCACCTTCTTCTTTCTATATAAGTTCAACTAATAAATTTACACTGGCACTCCGATGACAGAACAACCTTCCGATCGCTGTTATCCCCAGATTTTGTTGATTCCCTTCTCCAAAGGGAAAAATCCGGGGATAAAGGCGAGGTCTATGCTTCCGATGCAGCTTTCTTTCAGAAAGCTTTTAGCTTCGCTTCTTCAAGTTATTTCTGTCCTCTCCGTTGTTGTGTAAATGTTGAGTTGAACATATCTAACTAGTCCTTATACGGGTCGAATTCGTTGCCCCCGGCCATCGCGACACCTACGGGGCGAAGGGTATGGTTGATTTTCAAGGTATGCGCATGCGCATTCAGCACATCCTGCAGTTTCTTGTACACAAAAGGACTTTCATCCGTTCCTGCACCCCGAAGCTCCACACCATATGCACGAATCGCCGCTCGCATCTGTTCCTCGCTGATCTCGCCACCCATGCGTGTGCGCAGCTTGTAATTCATTTTGCCAGCCGCTTGGGTTCGGCTCATAATCCGACCTGCACCATGCACGGTGCTGCGGAAAGACTCGGTATTCTCTTCGCTGTGGATTCCTTCCACGATTACCGAGATATCTCCCATGCTTCCGCCCACAAAACCGAGTTGGCCCGGTGCCAGCGGCGTTGCTCCTTTGCGGACCACCACCACTTCTTCGCCCATATGCTGTTCTTTCCAGGCAAAGTTATGATGGTTATGAACCGAATACTCTGCGCTCGCCCCGAGAATGCCGAGCACCTGTTCAATCACATAATCTCGCCCTGCGTATGCATACCGGCCGGCCAAAGTCATCCCGTCCCAATACATATCACCCATTTCACTCTTGAGGTCAAACAGTGTTGGTGGTTGGTCCATCGATTCTCCCGGCGCTTTGCCACTAAATGCACGTCCGGCAGCCAGGTTCAGGAAACCACTGGCCACCTTATGCCCAAAACCACGGCTGCCAAAGTGGTTTGCAATCCATACTTTACCCGTCGCCTCTTCCACAAAAATGTCGACAAAGTGATTGCCACTACCTACCGTCCCGAGCTGGTTGCGTGCGAGTGTCTTCAACTTGTGCTGTAGCCCATGCTCAATGGAATCAAACAGCTTCCAGCTGGCATCATCGAACAACTCATGCTCCACAGGATTTGGATTGTTGCGTCCTACACCGAAGGATATAGTTGCATTAATGTCATCCATAATGACAGCAATCTGATTCCGGATATCATCCCACATCAGGTTGGTGCGCACAGCCTTGTTGCCGCAGGCAATATCATATCCAACCCCTGACGGACTGATCATGTTCCGGTAGGCGACCACGCCCCCAATGGGCTGTGAATATCCTTTGTGATGGTCCGCCATTAGAGCCACGCCCAGTACATCTCCATACTGCGAGCAAGTCACCGCCTGACTTACCGCATTCTCCAGCGGCTCCCCCCAGACTTTAATGTTATCTACGATACGCATGATTTGGTTAACCTCCTTTTGTCTTCACTACAACTTTAATTAAATATATACGTCCCTGCCCATAACTTTCTTTATTTTACCAAAGAGAGATCCTTCCCGAAACTATACATTCCTTCAGTTCAAGGTTATCCGTATAAAGTAAAAAAAAGAGCGCTAGGCTCTCTTTTACATGATCGGGCCCTATTTTATTTCTTACTGATCTTAAACTTGAACTCCCACGTCGCTGTGTTACCCGAATAACGGCCTCTGTTCTCCGTCACGACAACCGATAGAGTCTTGTTGGTTGATTTGGAAATGGAGGAAACCTTAACGTTCATACTTTTGCTTCCCAGATCAGGAATTTTGTCCTGCTCTTCGGCATTCGCTTGTAATTTAAGCGTATCTGTAGGTTTCAGATTCAACGTGACCGACGAACCCTCCTTCAGGCTCTTGCCGTTCACACTTGCCCCAATGGCCCATTCATTACCAACGGAATTGTTTTCCACCAGTTCTGCACTGACAAGCGTCACGGTTACTTTAACCGTCTTGGCAGCGGCATAGGATGTTGGGGAACATACAGCGAATACCAAACTCAGAATCATCAAGACATTAGCCCATTTTTTGAACACGAGAGTGCCTCCCTCATATCAGTTCATTTATTTCAAGACTATGCCTTATTCGCCCTGCTCCTTAAGTAGTCCTTCTACCGATTAGACATTTTCCGTGCTATATTGATTAATTAAAATGCTTCCGATAACCCTGAACTTTCTCATCTTTAAAGCCCAGCTTTTCATAAAAAATATGAGCCTCTTTACGCTGATCACCAGACACCAGAATCATGTATTCACATCCAAGATCTCTCGCAATGTGCTCAATCTGAAGCATAAGCTTCTGACCAATTCCTTGTCTGCGTACCTGATCGGATACAATCACATTCTCCACAACCATGAAGGGATTGCACTGACCTGCCAAATCCATACATTCAATACCCATAACTGATCCGGCCAGTTCGCCATTGTAAAATGCACCGAGTACATGGTAGTGTCCATTTTGCTGGATATAGTGAAACATCTTCTGCATCTGTTGTTCATTAGTCGGTGTACCCATCAATTCGTTGTATAACTGACTTAGCGCCGGTAGATCCTCAAGTTCGATTGCTTTAATGGTAACCATAATAATCCTCCTGATTTGTCCTATTTCGCATACATTGCTTAAGTTAGGTCCTTCTTAAAATAATAATGACTGTGTCCGGTCGGTGCATTGTCGATCGTTGTGATCAATTGGTAGCCATGCTTCTTGTAAAATTCCGGTGCTTGATATGAGAATGTGTTCAACATGACAAAATCACAAGATTTCTCTCGCGCAATTCGCTCAACTTCAAGCAACAACCGAGAACCATATCCCCGATGCCGTTGTTCAGAATTCACCCAAAGTATATCAACCTCCAGCCAATTCCAGCAAAGTGTAGTAAGCACACCTGCAACAATCTCGCCGGTCTCATTTTTGATATTGAAATTCAGTTCTTCGTAACGATGCCTTAATTCCTCGCTCACATGCGCAGCATTAAATGCGATAAGTTGCTGGCGAACATACTCTGAATCCTCCGGAGTACTTGGATAGATATTGATTTGGGTCATCATCTTCTCCCTTTCTCGTGCTTACTTCGTAGTAAATATCTGAATAGGACCATCCCAGTCAGGTTCTCTAAGCTCTTGGTATTTATTATCGGTGTAGCGTGCAATGACCTTACGCCAGAAAATCTGAGCAGGCTCATTTGTCTCCATCTCCGCTACTTTCCATGTTCCGGGAAAAAGATTGAACACATGAATGGCGGCTTGCGCACCCACTCCCAGCTTTCTGTATTTTCTCATTACAAAAAACTCTGCCATTTCGTATACACTCGTCCCCTGTTCACTCTCAATTTCACGAATCAGTGCGAATCCCGCCAATTGTCCTTCTACTCGAAACAAAAAAGGATGTCTGCCCGCTTCTGTCCAATAATGGTCCAGGTACACATACTCATATAACCCGTTTTCGTTAACATCTTCCGGGTCATACTCACTAAAATCGTATTTGTACAATTCCATCAGATTGCGCAAAGTTGATTTCTGTTGGTACTCCGCTTGATGAATCGATAACATGAGATTATTTCCTTCTTTCCAGTTGATCATCGTTTGACGATGTCACTCGAAGCCACATTCGTTTCTTGCATATTTTAACATGAACTTATCTCCTACAAAATAAAAACAACGCACCTTCCATATAGGGAAGGCACGTTAGTTTAACTTACTATAGTCCAGTTATACCTGATGTAGAATACTCTATTCTAATTCTCTTAGATCAACGTACACGTGACCTATAGCCATTTTGCCCAGTGGGTCCGTAGCCTTCACCTCAATCTGAATAGGCTCAATACTCGTCCCCAGTGCTCTAACATATAATTTCTGTCCAACCATTCTGACATCTGCCAATTGTGGATCAGGTGAGTCAGCCATAAGTTTGAGGCTTGACCTAGCGTCATCTTCATCCTCAAACATGAAGGACAGGTCGATCTCAATCTCATCTCCATTAACATAAGCGGTATTACCCGCAGGTGCCTCCACCAGCACGGGGGGAGCATCATCAAAATCATACATGTACACACGTTGCAGCAACGTGTGATGCAGTGTGAAATCAGGCTCTTCTCTCAGGGATATGGAATTGTTGCTCACATCCAAGTATTGCAGATCAGACAGTTCAGCAATTCCAATGGGTAAATGAACAAGCTCATTACTGTTCATATCAAGTTCCTGTAAGGAATGTAGTCCGCTAACATCCACGAAAGCCAGTCGATTATTCGCGAGATTCAGATATTCCAGCTGATCCAGTTCCGTAACATTGATCTCCGTCAGTTGGTTACCGGATAAATCCAGCCAATTCAAGCGATCGAATCCGGAGGCATCGGCCTTGCTTATTTCGTTTCCGGACAGATCTATCTCGGTTATATTTAACCCCTTGAATATCTCGACTCCTGTCAGATCGGAAATGCCTGCATTCCTCGCATACAACCCCCCATTTGTCTGAACGAGAGCTTCCGCCAATTCATCTTTGGTCAGCGGATCATCCACATCCTTTTGCAACCAATATGCAATGGCTCCAGCCAAATATGGATCAGGAAATTGTCGACTTATCGTATTGGCCAGTACCTTAACTTTGAGTTTCGCCGTGACACTTGCGCCCTGATCATCGACAGCTTTGATCGTCAGCGTTATTTCACCAACAGCCTGTGGTACAAGTCGAATTACTTGGCCCACCACACTGGAGGAAACGATGGTTTCATCTCCTGCTATGACACTGAACTGCAATTCATCACCATCTGGATCACTAAAATAAGAGGAGGCTTGCCAGTCCAGTGAGGCGTGATCCAATGTAATTTCCTGATCAGGCAAACCGCCACTAACGATCACTGGAGCCCTGTTTCCCGTACCTGGATTGGACGGAGTGGAAGGATTCGTCGGAGTTGTTGGTGCAGATCCACTTCCTCCACCCGAACTTCCATTTCCACTTCCTGGCGTCGCCTCGGAATTACCGTTTGTGTTTCCTTTACCGTTTCCTGCGTCATTGCCGCCTGAAGTTGTACCCTGCACCTCAGTTACCTTTCCTGGTTCATTAGCATTGGATTCCGGATTGGCGCCCTCTGGACTCGCAGCTTCTTCAAGCGCTTTAATCACTTCAGTTGTGCGTAGTGCGATCACGGCCATTTCCTGTCTGGAAGTGGAGCGCTTCGGAGCAAAGTTTCCATTGTCCCCTTTCAAAATCCCCAATTCAACGGCCTGTTGTACACTTGGCAAAGCCCAGGTACTGATGCTGGACGTGTCCTTAAATGACAACTCTTTGGTCAGTTGTAACGCTTCATCATATCCCTTACTCTTGAGCATTCGTATAATCGTCGTTGCCAGCTCTTCCCTTGTCACCAGACCGCCTGGACGAAACGTACCATCCGGATAACCATTCATGATTCCGGCTAATTTGAGAGCATGAATATAGGATCCATTCTCAACGTTACTATCCAGATCTTTAAATAACAGATCTGGAAGCTGAGCTGACGACAACATGTTCATTTCCATTAGTTGTGCCAGTGTGTACGCAAGGTCCCCTCTTGTCAACGTTGCGCTCGGGTTGAAGTTCCCTGCTTCGTCCGCCAGAATCATCTGTTGCTCAGCAGCTATTTCAATGGCTTTCCTTGCCCACGGTGCTGCCTGATGCAAGTCACGAATACTTACTGCATCGGTCGCTGCGCTCACTGTTCCGGGAACAGTAATGACGGATAAAGACAGAAGAGCCGCCAAATAAGGCGAGACCCTGCGGTTCTTATTTTTAGAACAAAATTTTTGTTTGGATATACGTGTTGTCATCTCTTAACGTTACCTCCTACATGAACATAACCCTGGAGTCAGCAAAGACTCGTCAGCGTTATTTGATTATTTTCATTGTAGGAGAGACTATAGTTGGAAAACAGTCTACAAAAGAGTAGACAGCGTTTCAGCTCATCATAACAATCCCCGCTGCTCAGCAATTTGTACAGCATGAGTGCGACTACTCGCACCCAGCTTCGCGAACACTCGGCGAATGTGTGTATTAACAGTGCCGGGTGAGATACCAAACTCGGCAGCAATTTGTTTGCTGGTCAGGCCCTCAGCGATATAACCGAATATTTTTTGCTCCATCGGGCTGAGCCCCACTTCCTTCGTATCCAGGTTTGCCTCCCCTACAGAGGAGAGGCCCCTTGCCCGTTTGTCTCTTGCGAATGCCGATAATAACTGCTTCACATAAGCCATTTTCACACCATCATCCTGTATCGCCTTCGTACGACGTAAATACAGGTAGTCCTGCAACAACCGCCTAATCTGCTCACCTTCTGCAACGAATGAACGTATATATCCTTCCGGTCCCCCCAATACCAAGGCACGAGATAATGCTGCAACACTGGCATCTGTGGATCCTTGCTTTTGCAGCATGATGGATTCCAGCAGAGCACACTCTATCTGTTCAGTCAGCCAATCCCGTTCTTCAGCCTGGTTACGGATTCGTCCCAGTTCCTCTTGTGCAAAATCATACTGCTCAAGGACAATCATTGCACGAATGCGAACCATGGAATGGAAGATTTGATCACAGCTGGTCTCAGCTGCCATACTGCCTTCGCCTGCTGGTTTAACCAGAATGGTTTGAGCCGATTCCACGGGACTCACTTCAAGTAAAATTCGATGTTGATGTGCTTCCAGTGCTGGCTGCCAGTAGTCCATGTCCTTCACAGATAACAATCCTGTGACCTGTTGAAGCAGCTTCATGCCTTCCTCGGGTCGACCCAATGTAAGTTCAAGTCTGGCTTTGAGTACATACGCAGGAACGAGCAGCGCAGCTACCTTGATCTGCAAAGCCACTTCAAGGGCTCGATCTGCATAACTTACCGCTTCTGATAACCGATCCTGTTCCATTAAAATTTCACCATATCCGACACCATAGTAGGACGTTACATAGGCATGTTCAGCTAACCAACGTTCCGTAATCGCCCCAAAGCAAGCTTCCGCACGCCGTAAATAGCCATTAACGCCATGAAAGCTGCGTAGGCGCATGCTCTCTCTCCGATCATAATCCATATACTGAAAGGCAATATCATCGGGATATCCCTGATCGATATAGGACACCAAATAATGAGCGAGCCCATCCAAATCTCTGTTCAGATAAGCCATGTAGGCTCGCATCACACAAATGACTTGCAGCAAATACCCGATAATCTCAGGTTCAAGCTGCCCTTGAAGATGCACCCGGATGACGTGTTCCAGTTCATCAAGCTGCTTCACCATCTGTCCATAAGGCATTTCGCGCGCGACTAGAAACAGGTAGGACATATATAACTTCGGACGTGCTTTCACGATCTCCAGTGGCAAAACATCGAAGTATCGCCGGAGCGTCCACCACTCTCCCATAATAAAGTGGGCAAACAGCTCTTCCAGCAGTCTGGCTGCATCCTGCATGTGCTGTCCAAGAATATAATGATCCAGTGCTTCAGCCGGGTACCCTTGCTGCTCATACCAAAGTGCAGCAAGGGCATGTAAATCATTCACCTGTTCTGTGCCATAACGAGCCAACTCACGCTTTAGAAATGCAGAGAACAAATGATGATACCGATACCAGTGCCTTTCCCGATCCAGTGGAACAAGGAAGAGATGTTCCTTTTCCAGCTGCCTTAACAAGTGCGGAGCTTCCTGCATATCACTTAATACCTGACACAAACTGTTGTTCATTCTTCTAGTGATCGCTGTCCGGAGCAGAAATTGCTGCATTTCGGGTGACTGACGCTGAAACACCTCTTCAAGCAGGTAATCCGAAATTGTCCTCTCCCCAGGCTGCCCGTGATCTTCACGAGACAGGGAAGTGGATGGACTGACCAAAGAGTCTGCACCCCATGCGTGAGATAAAGCCAGCAGCTTCAATCCGGCAGCCCATCCCTCCGTCTGCTGTACCCAACAACGCGCATCCTCCCCCGCAATATCCAATTGCATAATCTCCTGGCAAAATTCAATGCCCTCCTCTGTCGTAAACGCCAGTTCCTGAAGCGTGAAGTGCTTCAATTCACCTCTCAGACGCAGCTTCTCAAGCTTGAATGGAGGATAGGTGCGACTTGACAGTACCAGATGAATGGACAGGGGAAGATTTTCGATAAAGTATTGCATCTGCTCATGAATCTCAGGCTGAGTTACTGCATGATAGTCATCCAGAATAAGCAGTGCCTGTTGATTGGCCTGGGCAACACGGTTCAACAATAATATTAAAGCTGACCTTGGATCTATCGGATACCGTTGCAAAAAGTGTGGCAGAACATCTCCGCAGAGCCCCTCTCTCACTCGATCCAATGCATGAATAATGTAGAGCCAAAACTGAAGTGGGTCCTGATCTTTATCATCCAGGCAGACACTGGCCGCATGTACTGCTTCATTTCTCACCCAGCTGCCTAGAAGTGTGGATTTCCCTGAACCGGCCGGGGCAGTTAACAAAGTGACTTTGGATCGAAACAATTCTTTGCGCTGCAAACTGAGCCGTGGACGGTCCATTGTATCCGCTGGCAAGGGTGGCAATTCCAGTTTGGTTGTTAAAATCATAAATTGAAGCCAGTCTCCGTGGAGACCAGCGGTATGTTCCAGTTGCATGAGATCCTCCTGAATCAGCACCATGGTGCCCGTTTTCCGATTCATTCTATGTACATTCAGATACCCTAAGTATACAAGGAACCACGGCCATGCCCCACACATTTTTGAACGGAAGTCTTGCGTCATCCTCCTTTTTTTCACAAAAAAAAGAAAGGGCAGACTGTATATCATACAGTTACCCCTTCTTCGGAATTCTTTACTGTATTCCTCTGTTGCTCATCCTCTGATCTACAATGATTCCTTGATCACACGTTTGTAATACCATATGGACAACAGGCCGAAGATTGAATACAACAACGTATACACAATCATAACGATTACAGTTGGTGTGGCAAGTTCGGTGCCAAAGAAGAACCAGCCTGATTTCACGGCAAAATAACTATGGCTCAGTCCCACAACAAGGGGAATGCCGAAATTAAACAACTGCTTGAACTGAATTCCGCGTAACAAATTGCCTTGAGTAAATCCAAGTTTGCGCAGAATGGTATAATTTGATTTCTCTTCTTCGCTCTCATTCATTTGTTTGAAATAGAGGATACACCCGGATGTAATCAAGAAAGTCAGTCCCAGAAAACCAACAATGAACATGATTAGGCCCATACTGGTACGTTGATTATTTCTGAATTCAATCTGGGAGAAGCTTGGAGCTTTCAATTTCAGATCTGCAAAAATGGCATACGCATTCTCGTCTTGCCCCGAATCTGTAATTTGCACACCGTAATAATCTGTCCTTTCCACCTCCTGAATTGTCGGATCAAGATCCTGCGCAAGCTCCGCATAAACCGATTCATCCACAACCGCTACAGGCGTTCCTTTGGTGTAATACACGGGAAGCACGCTCTGTTTGACGGTTCCAATCAATTGCTGGTCAATCGTATTTTTCAATCCGTGCAGAACAATGGGACCTTCATCCCGAATGGAAAAGAATTGCTGAATCACATTGCCATATCCCATGAAAATGACTTCACCTGGTTTCAGATCAATGTTATCCACCATGCTGTCACTTACTACACTGCTGAACAACAGCTCCTCCATTGTGGAGTCATTCATCACCTTATGTGCATCAATTTCAATATATAAAGGTTGTCTGTGCTTTTCTTCGTATGGAATCTGTTTGTTATCCAACTCCGCTACAAAACGATCCTTCACCTCAGCCTGAGCAAATGAAAAATCTTCCGGCAAGCTTTCCTTGGCTTGTGCCTCTGCCGAATAATAGGAAATGTAACTGAGCGACAGCATACCTATGGCGAGTGCCGATACAGTAGTAATAATGGTCAGCAGCAAGGCATTCGACTTCATGCGAAACATGATGGAGGATAACGACAATACCTCGTTAATGGAGAGGTAGCCTTTTTTGCTTTTGCGAATCATATTAAAAATGAAACTGACGGAACCTTTATAGAATAGATAAGTCCCCAAAATAACCGAAAACAAAATCAAAATCATCGTGTACATTAACTGCTGCATATCCAATTTCTCAACGCTGAACAGCCGTGCAGACAGTATGTAACCGAACACGATCAGAGCAATACCCAAGATGCCCATCAGAATCTGCCCCACAGATAACTTCTTTACCTGCTGCTCTGTTGTAGAAGACACCCGAAAGAGTGATAGAATACTCTGTGCTCGGATAAATGTGTAATTCATCAACATGATAAGCAGATACATGACGGCAAAAACAATCAGCGTTTGCACTAGCGCCATCGGTGAGAAGTATAGCTTCGTGATCACATCAACGCCAATAATTTTGAACAAAATCATCAATATCAGCTTGGAACCCAGAAACCCGATTAGAATACCGATTACCATGGAACCAAAGTAGAGAATGCAATTCTCCGCACTCAAGATGCCAAATATTCTCCCCTTCGTGAGTCCGATCAGCTGAAACAAACCGATCTCCTTACTGCGTCGCTTGATAAAGATCGTATTGGCATAGAGCAGAAAAATGCCCACAATGACAATCAGTAACACGGAGGATGCGCCGATCGCAGCCGCTCCTTTGGTTGATTCAGCAACCTCATCCATGGAGGGATCATACTGTAAGGTCACAAAGGAAAAATACAGGGCCACGCTAAAAATCAGGGCAAAGACGTAAAGATAATAATTTTTCAGATTTTTCCTCAGATTGCGAAAGATGATGTAGTTCAGGCTCATGGCTGCACACCACCCAATACGCCCTGAGTTTTGATGATATCGTTGAAGAAGGATTGCCGGGACTCGTCTCCTTTATTTAATTGGGTGTAGATCTGACCGTCCCGGATGAAAATCACCCTGCTGCAATAACTTGCGGCAAACGGATCATGTGTGACCATAATAATCGTAGCCTGATGCTTCCTGTTCATATCACTCATTTTGCCAAGCAGGTCCGAAGCCGATTTGGAATCGAGTGCACCTGTCGGCTCGTCAGCGAAAATAATGCTCGGATCATGCACAAACGCACGCGCAGCCGAAGTCCGCTGCTTTTGTCCACCCGAGATTTCGGACGGATATTTGTCTTTCAACTCGTATATGCCCAGTTCACGGGCGATTTGTTCGAACTTCAGGTGTGCCTCATGCTTCGGAATACTCGTAATCGAGAGCGGCAGCAATACATTTTCCTTCACCGTGAGGGTATCCAGCAGATTATAATCCTGAAAAATAAAACCGAGATAGTCTTTGCGGAACTCAGCCAGCCTTTTCTCCTTCATGCCGGTAAACTCCTGGCCTTCGATTTCAATTGTGCCCTGACTTACCCGATCGATCGAAGAAAGAACATTCAGCAGCGTCGTTTTCCCCGAACCCGAGGGCCCCATAATCCCAACAAATTCGCCTTTACTTACCCCGAGATCAATCCCCTTGAGGACTTCCTGTTTATTTAATTTGTTGCCATAGACTTTATGAATTTTTTTGGCTTCCAGTATCCACATATCCCACTCACTCCTCTTTGGTATATCTTTATCATAGGCGGGATGCTCCAATTAATCGTGCGATTCACCGAACAAAACCAAAAAGCATGTGACAATGTTGTCACACGCCTGCTAGGTGGATCATGTCATTTTTTCTCGGGAAGGTTAGCTTGACACTAGTGCCCTCTCCGGGAGCAGACTGTACTTTAACGTCTATACGAAGTGCTTGTGCCACCTGTCGGGTCAAATACAAGCCCATTCCCGTTGCCGTTCCTTCCAGTCTACCCTGAGTTGAAGTGAAGCCTTTATCAAAGATACGTGGTAAATCCTGCGCCTCGATCCCTCGTCCATAATCTTGAACAGTCAGTATGATGTGCCCATCCTGTTCCTTGCTTTCAATGACAATGTCAGAGGAATGACTATATTTCACCGCATTGCTAAGCAGCTGCCGTATGATAAAACCTAACCATTTGCTGTCGGTCAGCACCTTTGTCACATCTAATGACACGTCGAAGCCAATCCGTTTGGATATACACCATGACTTCAAAGCTCTAATCTCGCCGTTCAAAATCGGTTCAAGCTCTGTCTCTTCCACAAACAAATCATTATGCATAAATGGAATACGCTTCTGGTGAAGCTGCTGATCGAGCAGTTGGTGAATTCGCAGCCATTCATACGTCATCTGACCCTGCAGCTTGTCATCATGCATTCGCTCAATCATTAATTGCAGCGCGGTTAAGGGCGTCTTCACCTCATGAATCCAGGACAGCATCTCATCCTTTTCTTGCTCCAGCAAAATAAAATGAGATGAGGACTCCTTCCGATAACGTTCGGTCTGGGAAGTCACGGCATCGTGCACAATCCGTTCATAAGGACTTTCAGCGATATCCAAATCCCCTGGATCATAGGTATGATCCCAGGCAGTTAATCTTTTGTAGAAACGAGTCTCTCTTGGATATCTCGCCCAGATAAAAACGATGCATACCACCACATTCAGCACGACGATATAGGATACGGATCGGAATGGAATGGACGTGTCGATATAGGCTACAAATAAAAAGATGAGCTGCATGCTTATAAGCAACACTAACCAGCTTAGCTTTTCCCGTATGTACTTACCAATCATATTTCCGCCTCTTCTGTTGCCATGTAGCCCTGACCAACTTTCGTTTCGATATAGCCATCCAGATTTAGCGGCTCCAACTTCTTGCGTAGGCGATTCACGTTGACCGTGAGTGTGTTGTCACTCACAAAATGTTCATGATCCCACAGACTGCGAATCAGGTCTTCCCGGGTCACAATCTGATTTTTGTGCTCCACTAGCACTTTGAGAATGAACATTTCATTTTTGGTCAAAAGGACAGATTCATTGTTATAGGTAAGTGTATTTTTCACATATTCAATGGTAGCCCCACGCCATGTGCGCAGCTCAATCCGCTCTGTATTGTAGTTATATACCCTACGCAGGATCGCCTGGATCTTGGCAATCAGCACATCGAAATGGAAGGGCTTCTGGATAAAATCATCTGCGCCCAGATGCATCGACATGACCATATCCGTAGGATGATCACGTGAGGACAAAAAGATAATCGGCACATTGGAATGGGCTCGGATCATGCGACACCAATGAAATCCGTCATACTGGGGAAGCTGAATATCAATAATGACCAGCTGTGGCTGAATGGCACTGTATTCCTGCATCACTTTGCCAAAATCCTGCACGCCATACACGTCATATGACCACTGGGATAACCGTTCTTTGATTTCACTGAATAACGATTCATCGTCTTCAATGAGCATAATTTTAAACATATACCTTCACCACGTTTCTGTTCTTCTTGGGCATTGCCCGAAGCATATTGTTTGACAATCTACGAGGGACCGTTCCAGATACGGATCGTTCTTCCGATCGCAGTTGTCCCCAAATTTCCTTTATTAGATTTATTAAATGTAGAAATTAGGTGACAAAGGCGAACGCTACCGCTTCTTCAGAATCGATTCCGTCTCTTCCACTCCGGCCGCTATTAATAGATCAATACAAATTTCGAGACAAAATAAATCCATAATCTCTAACCAATTTAGATGAATCTAAACGTTTATAACTGTTAATCTATTATCCCTCCATAGTATGGAGGACCTTGCTTGGATCACTGATTTCTTCCATCCGTTCGATTAATTGCTTTGCGACATCTTGTGGCGATCTTAATTGGCCTGCTTCATAGACCTGACCGAATACCTCAGACAGTGCAAATTCCTCTGCATTTTTGCCTCTTGCCACAGCCTGTAGCTCAGTATCTACCATCCCTGGATCGAATGCAATCACTTCAACGGGATTGGGTTGCCCGGATTGCTCCATCGCTACGCACTGGGTGAACATGTTTATTCCAGATTTGGAGGCACAGTAAGATGCCATTGAAGGTGCCGGATAACTTCCTGACCCTGATGATACATTGGCTATTTTTCTGCGAGTGGTCAGGTGGCTGGTATGTTGTATAAATGATGAAGTCAGAATCATAGGCGCTGCCAAACTGATGTTCAGATTAAGACTGATCTCCTCTGCACTGCACCGATCTATCGATTTCAACGGTTCCAGCATCGCTGCATTGTTAATGAGCCCGATGAATTCAACTTCTTGCGGTGGAATCTGTTCCAATATGCCTGAGACAAGATCGTCGATGCTATGAATATCTGCCAGATCAAACTGAACATGCTGGTAACGCTCGTAAGCTTCCTCCAAGTCAGACGTTCCGCGTGCAATACCGTAGACGTGATCTCCCTTTTCCAATAACAATTCCGCAAGCTGTTTGCCGATTCCTTTGGATGTACCTGTAATGATAAAATACCTTTGTCCCATATTCTCCCCGCCTTTCTCTCACTCTGTGCAATATTGGTTAAACACGTCAAATCTATGATCCTTCATCTATGACTACACGTTTGGTTTTCTCCACAATGTCACCCATAGGATGGGCAAGCCAAAACAATCTTCATCCTGATCCATCGCCTTCATCGGTCGCAGCTCCACGCATTCAAAAGGATCTTCCAGCAAATAGCGAAGCTTTTCTTCCGTAAAAGCCAGACCACCTTTCATCGACTTCTCACGGTATACCTCCCAATCGTCCATAACGCTCTCCGGTCCACCCTGACCGCCAAATCCTGGAGCAAAGCAGGTCATTCCAAAATACCCTCCAGGTTTAAGTCCGTTCTGAATCTTCTGTATGTAGGGAATTCGCTGATGTGGCAGCAGATGGTGAAGACAGCCCGAATCATAGACGAGATCGTACTCTTCATGTGGCGTGAGTTCAAATGCTGATTTGCATTCGAAATTCACTTCAAGCTGTTCCTCCACAGCTCTTTCCTTGGCCCAGGCAATGGCTGTCTCTGAAAGATCATAAGCATCTACTTTATAACCCTGACGTGTTAGATATATTGCATTTCTTCCCGGGCCACAACCGAGCTCCAATGCTTTGCCCCCAGGTAATATTCCTGAGTTCACATGTGCTACCAGATTTTCATCCGGTTTGTTTGGAAAGAAGGGGATTGGTCGCTCCCGATCCGCGTAAAAAGGTTCCCAAAATTGCTTCGCTGATCTGAATTCTGCGTCAAGCATGTCATATAGATCCTGGACATTTTTAATCGTCTTCTCCACGAACACATTCCTCCTCGAATTCATACAAAATATCCTGCACATTCCCTCTTATGTATTGATCTCTTTCCCTTTAAATCGCCCGCTTCATCACGGTTTATACGCTAAATCAACTACCCTCTATTATAACATTTTCACCCAATCCAACTCTATTTTTCTTGTAAGATTCGAGCCGAAAACAGTCCGATTATATGTAAAAAACGCTGTTAAGAAGAAAGTAATTCCCTGTCCTCTCAACAGCGTTATAATCCTTTTTATTCAGGATTCGATCAGCTTAACTTCTTCGTTAAATAGAGCACTACATCGTCGTCGATGATCGTTTCATCGCCCCATTTTAGATAACGATCATGCTTGTGAATGCCCTGTCCATCTGGTATATATCCACGACGGGCATACAGAATTTGAGCTTTGCCATAATCGGAGAACACCCCGACACCAATCCCGGCAGTTTCGGTTCGCTCATGAATGACTTCTTCTGCCCGGTCCATCAAACGTGATCCAATTCCCTGACGCTGATACTTGATCAGCACATTGAAATCATTAATTTCCGGAATACCCTGTTCCCTGAACGAAGGGTAATACGAATTCCACAATACATTCACGTAACCGGCAAAAGCTCCATCCAATTCCGCTATCAAAGTCACTCGCTCACCATTCTGCTGCTCTGCAAGATATTGAATGTACTGCTCCGCCGATTTCGCCCAACCCTGTTCCTGAAACGCCTGCGAAATTACGACCGGATCGCCCTCATCCAAAAGTCTGATATGTATATTCATCGATGTAATCTCCTTAATAAGTTATTTATTTCACCACTAGATTCCCAATCTGCTTCTAAGCGAGGTAATATGGGCAATGTGGTGTCTGCCATGCCATGCATATACGCCCAAATTATAGTCCAGTCTGGTCGTTTCTTTGGAAGCGGGATGATAAAAGGTTTTGGCATAGTCTGTATCCGTTAATGTGTTTAATAGCGCTACCCAACGACGGTGCAGCGCATCCAGGATTTGCAGAGAAAACTCGATATCCAGCTCCCGCGAATCACTCAGTTCAGCCCATCGTTCCTCGTAATATGGTCTTATCGTAGGGTTATCCTCCGTCAGTGCCAGCTTGAAACGAACCATGCTATTCATATGGCTATCTGCCATATGGTGTATGACCTGTTTGAGCATCCAGCCACCTTCCCGGTAGGGTAACCTCAATTGTTCTTCACTCAATCCTTTGACCGCTTCGCGGGCGCGCTCCGGCAACTCCGCAATATCTTGAATCCACTGCTTCCGCTGCTCTAATGTAACCTCGCCTGTATGTTCAAATGTTCCAATCGGGTACCTCAAATCCATCGATCATTCCTCCTTGGTTAAATGGTTTATATAGCACCACGCACTACCTATGGGGTATACTCCATCAGCCAGCAGTCTCTCATCTGCCCTTCATGCAGCTCATGTTCTGGTAACAGTCTGACCTTCCTGAGACCACACTTCTCGTAACAGGATATGGCTCGTTCGTTCCAGGATTGCGGGTCCATGACCACTTTCCGAGCTTGCTTTTCGTTGACTAGATAGCCCAACATGGATTTTACTAGTTGTGTACCAATACCGCGGTTCCAGTAATCAGCTTCTCCAATAAACTGATCTGTTCCATAGATGATTTCATCGGTGTCTCCATAACCATACTCATTCCGTTCTTCCTCCTCCAGTTCATAGAACTGGATATAGCCGATCGGTTTACCTTCGTGTTCAACCATACAACGATGTGCCGTATCCTCTTGTCTATAAAAGTGCTCTCTGACCAAATTCAGATCATGCGGCCGATCACGGCCTTCGTAATATTGAAGTACTGCTGGGTCAGACAACCATTGAGCAAGGCGCTGTTCATCCTTTTCATCCAGTAAACGTACCGTAATCTCATTCCATTGATAGATTAGCATCACTCTGCATACTCCTTAATGATTTCCAGAGGCTCTCCTGAGACCCAGCTCAGGTCTTTGCCCAGTAATTTTTCCTGATGAACATAATAGATCATCGGTTGCCGAATCAGTTCTGCCTCCTCACCCAAAGGATGAATGGTAAAACGCACCTTGTACGTGCCCACCGCATCAGGTATGGAAAACCCTACAAATTCAGTAATCGCTGTTGATGACTGCCTCTGTAACACTTGACGAAGAATCTCTTCCATTGCACCTGTGCTGCCGACGGAAGTAGGTCTAATAAATCGGTTGTCCTGTTTGTCATCAAAAGATATTGAACCCCAGCCAGGTACAAGCGGATATACGGTGTGCTGCCCCTTGTCTTCTTTTGTGCGTGTAATGGTTAATTGCACCTCGTATTCATCCGTAGCTGTCTGCCGAATCGTGCCCTTCATGTTAACCTGCTGCGCTGTAACGCTTGGAGCCAGATTATTATATACAATGAAAGCTGCTACAATAATAATCGCAATGCCTGTAAGCCAAAATATCGTACTTTTCCGCATGTTTTTAACCCCCAAGCTGATTAACCGTAAGTCTGAAGTAATTCACTCTCCATTAGCTTCTGTGTAACGCTGTCCAGTTCCGGAGAAGCAGACCAATCACTATCTGTATTCAAACCATATTTAATCGTATGGATAACGCTATTAGCTGACATATATAAATTATGGTGTACTCCCGGTTCCACAATGATATGATCTCCTTCGCCCATAACTCTGATTTCAAGCGTCTGATCTTTCACAAAATTTGCATAAGCAATCCAACCAGACTGCACAACATAGAACTCGGTTATATGGTTATGAAAATGGCTATTTTGCCATGCTCCCTGAGATGAAGCTATCGTTCTGCAATAATAACTGCCATCCTCTGAAACCATCTTGTATTTCCGTTCCCCGTTAGCCATCTGCTCGAAGCTGGTATTCACATTATCTGGTCCTAAATTCCGTTCTAAAGTTTCTCTATCCAAAACACAACCTCCAGATCTGAAATACAAAGGGGCATTCAAACTCTATAATCTTTCTTTAACGCCTTACGGCCTTCCAGATATATTTGTGCTCACGCACAGCAAGTCTCCCATCAATCTGATTTTCCTTCAGCTTAACTTGAAGCTGCTCCTGGTACTCAGGCTGTGTGTAATCCGGGTTGCCAGGGATATCGGAAAGAAAGATAGCAAACTCTTTTTCATCAGGGAAGACCATTAGAGCCTCGTTGAATTCCTCAATCTCAATGTTTTCATACTGATTTGTATGCAGCCTTTCTCGTACCTTGCTTACATCGGTATGAATGCCAAAGATCACGCCACCCTTTCGCAGCAATCTCCTATGTTCAATTATCGACGTAGGTCCTCTGCGGTCATAAATCAGGTCGAACTGTTCGTCTTCGAAGGGCAACTCTGTTTTGGTTGTAGCGTAGACAAATTCAACATTGCCAACGTCACTGGCCACAAGCCCAGCCTGAGCGATACGCAGTAGTTCCTTCGAGTTTTCAAAACCCGTAATATGATCGGTATAGGCCGACATTTTAAATGTGAATTCACCATGACCACAACCTGCATCAAGCACAGATTTATACTGAGGCAGCAACTGTATCAAGCGCGCTTCAAATACATCTTCTGCTGAATTGCCCTCCCAGGTTAATACCGATCTGCCTTTGTATCCTCCGTTACGCCGTGCGATCATGTCATACCATTCCATGCCCAATAGATATCCCCCCAGAAGAAAATCCCATATTAAACAACATTCGACACAGACAAGTCGATTTCCCTGTCCATAAGTTAACTTTTTTCTCATTTAAAGAGTTTTATCTATTCTCATCTTGTGCTTGTTAAAATTTGAAACGCTTCTCTCGTAGGCGCCGTATTATGCTCGAAGTCGTATTTTGCCACTTGGATAAACCAATAGGATGTGGAGGTCGAATGAATGTCTTTTTTTAAGAAAATGTTAGCCAGTGTAGGTGTTGGAGCAGCCAAAGTAAATACAGAATTACATACACCTGAGGTTACGCCTGGAGGAGTCATCTCTGGGATCGTGTACATCGAGGGTGGAGACGTGGAACAGAATGTAGACCGCATCTACCTTACGATCAAAACCCATTACATACGGGAGCACAATGATCGAAAAGTAAATGAAACTGCCGTTGTAGCCAAATACTTGCTTACCGAAGGTTTTATATTACAGCCTGGCGCCAAACTGGAGAAGTCCTTCTCATTTGAACTACCAGAAAACCTTCCAATTACACTGCATCGTGCAGAGGTGTGGGTTGAAACTGGCCTCGATATCTCAAGCGCCATGGACCCCTCTGACCGGGACAGACTCCATGTAGTTCCTACAAAAGATATGAACACTGTGCTTGATGCGATTGATCTCCTTGGTTTCAAACTGCGGGAAGTGACCAATGACTATGCTCCAAAGCTTGGTGGCAATCTTCCATTTGTACAGGAATTTGAATTCGTGCCAACGAGTAAATTCCGCGGTTATTTGGATGAGTTGGAAGTATTGTTTTACCCGATGGGAGATTCACTGGAACTGTTGCTTCAGATCGACCGCCGTGCACGTGGGCTCGGTGGCATTTTTTCGGAGGCGATGGGGACGGATGAGAGCTTTGTCCGGCTGCATCTCTACGAGAGACACCTTGCACGGGGTGCGGATTCGGTTGCCCAAGGTCTGGAAGAAATCATCTCCAAGCATCTATAATCTTTTAATAATAGATTCAAAAACAAAAAACAGTTCTCCTACCAACTTCATTGGTATAGAACTGTTTTTTGGCTATGCTTTTCTTTTATTAATAAACAATCAGGAACGCTGTGTCCAGCGCTGTATCCCCGATCGAAGTCCATAGTATGCAGCAGCAAGCAAGAGAAATCCAACAGCAGCGATCAGAATGGAAGTCATATCCCAACGGGCAATGGAACCAAAAGCAACTCTGGACTGCAACGTGCTGGTAGATGAATCAGTGTTCATCATTTCAGGTGTATGATTCAGCGTCATTAACATGCCTTGAATGACATTCCAAGCCATAAAACCCAGCGTGAATAGCAAAGTTACCAACAGGGACTCCATACCTAATCGTTTGTTGATAGTCATCATTTTGCCTCCTCATTTACGGTTTGACAACACTTTGGAAGTTATAAAATTTACTACATCATCTGTCGTTTGGCCATCCGTCTGAATGTGCTCTTCAAAGCGTGCTCCATGGAATGCTTCGACACACTTAATCGCTTGTTGAAAAGTCCATCCATCAGGCTTATCCCCGCGCTTCAACAATCTCTCATGTAATGTTTCCATAGATGTCATCAGGGTAAAATGAAAAAGGTCAGTATCTAGCTCTTTCAGACCCCGATGGATGTAACTGAACTGCTCTGACTTGTAGATGGTCATTGGAACAATCAGATGTTTGTTATACTTCTGCCTGATTTCACGGGCGACTTTCACGGTAAGGACTTTCCACAGCTCCATATCCTGAAAATCGTCCGTTTTCTCCACATCCATTCGGACGTCATCCACAATCACGTTTCTTAACATGTATCCAATCTCTTCTGGATCGTAGATCATGCTGTTCGGAATTAACGGCTGCAGCTTGGTTGCAGCAGAGGTTTTACCCGAGCCAAATGCCCCATTAATCATCACAATCATAGTGAAGTCCTCCTGCGTGTCAGATTGAATTAGACAAGAGGTGCTCCAACTCCTGTTTCAGGCGATCTTTGTTCGTATCCACATATTGATAAAGGAGTTCAAATACCTCTTCATTATCCGATTGCATGCTTAAATTACCCGCTTCCAGCTCAACCCGTTGCAAAACCTCATGGATCTGCTGTCCATGCGTATTCAGGGTCGTCGTTACATCCTGTTCGGAGAGTGCATTCACATTTTCTCTTAACTGCTCAGGTGTTACACCACTTTCGGATAACATATGCTGGATGTTCTTCAGAATCTCTGCATCAGCATCATTGCCTATGCGCTGCATCGCTTCCGTCGTTTCACCCAGAAAGCGCCCACTCAAATTTTCAAGAAAACCAGTAATGCCGCTCATGGATAGCTCTGTATCCAGATCTATGATCAGGATGGTATCTCGCAATACCTGTGGAAGTTCAGGTCCACACTCCCGAATGGTCGCAAATTCCGCGCGATACAGATCCATGGCAACACTCCCCACCACTTCCTCACCCGACATGCTGTCAAACTGATCCAAGGGTAATAATTGCTGCAATTCTTCCTGTAATTTGTTCATCTCTCTGCCTCCTGTATCTCTCTATCTATATAAGTTGGACGAATGATTTCACACGGGTCCACTATAACTAAACGCCTATATATCATAGCAGAATATGTTATATAAGTTTATCCGATGTAAGTTTGCCCCAGATTACTTCCCCGCACACTTTACACGGAATATGGATAAAGTTAACCTTCACTTGACCTTTGGAAAATGATCCGCTGTTATGATCTTGTCATCAAGAGTCTTGGGAGGGGTTATGATGCGCCTGGCCTTGTTCACTGACACCTATGTTCCGGAAACCAATGGTGTTGCCGGTACGCTGCACCGCTTGAGTAATCACTTGAACCGCAAAGGCATTGAGCATCTGTTATTCACACCGCAGTCTGTTATTGAAGGCAATGATGCCGCTCCGGTCCGTTCGGTTACCAACATCCCCTTTTCCTCTATCCGGAATGTCGCATTGCCTTACCTAATCGAGCATCCATCCATCGAGAGCTAAATACCTTTCAGCCAGATCTGCTGCATATCGCCACTCCGTTCAATATGGGTCTTTTTGGTCTCAGATATGCGCTCAAGTATCAGCTTCCACATGTCATCTCCTACCACACTCACTTCGATCGGTACCTCGAATACTACAAGTTGAAAAGTGTCATTCCTCTGTACTGGAAGTATATCCAATGGTTTCACCGAGCCTGTGATGCAACATTGACACCGTCTCAGGAGACCTTAAACGCATTGCAATCAAAAGGCATTCAACGTCTGAAGTTATGGTCCCGCGGGATCGATTGCAGTCTGTATTCACCTGATAAACGAAGCTCCGATATGCGTACTCGCTACAACATAACGGCTCCTCTAATTTTACTCTACGTTGGACGAATTGCCCCGGAAAAAGATATCGCTACCCTCACCCTTGCCATGCAGCAGTTGCCAGAACATATGCAATCCCGTGTACACTGGATCATTGTAGGCGATGGGCCATTGCTTCCCAAGATGCGTATGCAAGCCCCACCCAATGTCACCTTTACGGGGTATCTACATGGTAAAGATCTTGCTGCTATGTATGCTTCGGCAGATCTCTTTGTGTTTCCTTCCTCAACAGAAACATTTGGCAATGTGGTGCTGGAAGCGATGGCTTCGGGATTGCCGGTTCTCGCTGCGAATGGTGGCGGTGTAAAAGACTTGGTCACACATCATCGAAGCGGTGTTCTGTTCGAGCCGGGTAATACGGATGCATTGATTCGAGAGATATGCCTCTGGGGAGATCATATGGATCAACTGAGGACTATGGGTCTTGAAGGCCGAAAACTTGCTGAGCAGCGTTCGTGGGATCATATTTTTGACAGGTTGGTCAGAGATTATGAGGAAGCCATTGAGAATCGGAGAAAACGCACGAAAGATCGAATCATCACAGCTTGATTTTCATTTAATAAACCGAATTGAATAATGGATGATCACTGCCGCTCCAAGACCCACCTGTTGGAGTTTGAATATCAATATCCATCATGCTTTTTAAAAAAGAGAATTTATATTCAATACGAGGTATTAAAAAAGAGCGGGGGTGGCTAATATCCTCGCTCTTTATAACAGTCGCCTACAGACGTTTAAACGTATGGCTTTTTCGATCAGAGATAGGTCCCTTTCCCGGTCAAGACGTCTAACATTACACAACGGGTTCAAAGGATATCGTGTCTTGCATAATACTCCATTCCACCCTTGGTTTACCCGTTGCCCCTTCCCCCTTTAGGACATTACCGATCCATATCTCGTCGGTCTCCTGATTCTGCAAAAAGTGCCGGATCGCTGCTTTAATCAGAATGGATGTGTGTAAATCCAATAGCTCATCCAAAGGTACCCAAAATAACTCCCCTTCATCTGATGGAATAAAGGCTCGATGTGTCGTCTCACCAAAATATACAAACTGCTGCCGAACTTCACCGTCGCTATACTGCATCAAAACATATCGAAGACGGAAATTTTCAATTTCCGCTTGCTTGAACCCCGTCTCTTCTTCAATCTCCCGGTAACTGGCAGTCATTGGTGAATTAAGCTCGCCGTGCTCCAAATGCCCGCCAATACCACCCCAGAACTCAAAATCGAACAGCCTGCTGCCTGCCTTCTTCATCATCAACATGTCGTTGCCATGACTCAAAAACGCCGTAGCCATTTGTCTGATCTCCATGTGCACCTACCTCACTGTTCTGTTATGTAATATTGTGTGGTTTGAATCTAATCTGACGATATTTTCTAGAGTAGGCCTTTTAGTTCACCAAGATGCTCAATAGCATGCAATGGTTTGGTTGTAATGCTATCCTGCCAAGGCTGATTGACCTTCATCCAGACCGTGCTCATGCCTACTTTTGCCGCTCCTTCAACATCATTGACGGGATGATCTCCAATGTAGATACACTGCTCGGCAGAGAGGTTGAAATGATCCAATGCCAATTTGAAAATACGAGGATCGGGCTTTTTGACTCCAGCCTCTTCCGAAACGATAATATGATCAAAATCATCCCGGATACCAAGTTGATCGATTTTGCCGTATTGAATCTCGGTTTTACCATTGGTGATTAAACCTGTTTTATATTTTCCTCTTAGATGCTGAACCACTTCTCGCGCCTGCTCCATCAATACAGCACTTCTCACATACTCTCTGCCATAGAACTCCATAAGCTCCGCGTGAGGTGGATTCTCAGCCCAAGGTAATTCATGGAGCAACTCATTGAACAACACATCTTTGTCCTTGTAACCGTCCTCATCCAGCTCAATAATTCGTTTAAGAATATCATCCGTAGTCTCAAGATGAGCAAAATAAGTGTTGATCAAGCTCTGGCTGAAGCCTTCAAAGGTACTTGTTCTGTTGAGAATCGTATTGTCTAGATCAAAAATAATTGCTTTAATATGATCCATCGTCATACTCCTCCTGTCTGGTCTTAAAAACGTTCTTTCCTTAATAGTTGCTCCAGTTTCCGATTGGTTTCGGCCTGCTCTTGAATTAACCGTTTCGTATTACTTTCTATGCTGATGAGTGTGACCGTCATAATAATTACACAAACTATTCCAATAAAGCCCATAATACTACTCACCTCTAACGTAATGTTTATTCTATTCTGTTAGCTGCGACTACCATGAATTATAAACATGCAAACCCAACCTTAGATCAGACCAGGGCTGGGTTTACCTTGTAAAACTCATTTTCATTCATTTCTTCTTTTTGTGATAATGGTAGCCTGTGCAAAGGCCCTTTTGTTTGGATTTCGCGGAACAATTATGTCCACCATTTTTGTCCAGTCTACCTGGATGGGCATAAGCTGAAGAAGATACACCAATAAGTACGACAAAAGACAAGATTACAATGACAACCTTTTTCATAAGTCACCCTTCGATCACACCCTATGCTTTAGGGCTTAATTCATCCTCCATCATTCTACATGAAAACCCATAATTAGGATATCCTTATTACTCCAAAATTTGCTTATTCTATGATTTTAAACTTCCTCAACGCATGTGTGATGCCATCCTCACTTGCTCGCAGTGTGACATAGTCGGCACTTTGTTTGACGCGCTCTCCTCCGTTTCCCATCGCAATGCCAAGACCCACATACTCTAGCAAATCAATATCATTTTCACCATCGCCAAAAGCCATTGCTTCCTCTTTCGATATATTCAGGTGGTCGAGCACTTTCCCTGCCGCTATCGATTTGGATACTTCATTCTCTTCCAGTACGTTAGACACGTAAGGATGAAACCTCACGAATTTTAATGCTGGAAATCTGGAATGGAATTTCTCCGCTTCGGCTTGATCGGCATATAAACAAATGCAATACACTTCCTGGTCCAAAGAACTGATGCTCAATGGGTACTCCATCAGACCGAGCGTATCTCTCAATGCATCGGTGACACGTACATCCGCTGTGCATAAACCATTCATTTCGAATGACTCTGTAAAATAAGAAATACTGCTGCCGTTCAGCTCGGCAAATTCACTGATTTCTCTAACCATTCGTGTAGAAAGCACCGATTTATGTATCACTTCTTCACCACTCTTGATCAATGCCCCGTTAGCCGAAATCATGGTATCAATCCCGAGTTTTCTGAAATCTCGGCATAAATTGTACGGTCTGCCAGTGACCAGCACGACCTCTATGCCCCTCTGAACCAATTTTCGAATGGAATCCTCTGTACTTGGAGAGAGACTTCGATCCTTCTCACTGAGTAGCGTACCGTCCACGTCCATAAATACGATTTTAATCAAAAGGATACCTCCTTAGCTATATCAATTGAACTAAAGCATATTTACACCTGCCACTCCGATGACAGAACAACCTTCCGATCGCTGTTATCCCCAGATTTTTTTTGATTACTATTTTCAAAGGGGAAACTCCCGGAATAAAGGCGAACACTTCGCTTCTTCAGGTTATTTCTGTCCTCTCCGTTCTCTTGTAACTGTTTAGTTCAATTGATATAGAAATTAAAAATTTCAATTCAAAAGGCAAGTGCACAGTAAACTTAGTAGTCTTCCTGCACTTGCCTTTACATTATCGAGTCTGGACGTTCTGGCTCCGCTCCATATACCACAGCTGAAACGCCTCTACCGCTTCAAGCGGTATATCGTTTAGCGTATGATGCAGAACAGGTTTGGCACGATTCACGGTTTGAATCGAAGCAACTCCAAACCAACGTTGCAGTAGATTCCGGGTGATCTGTACCTCAATGACTTTCTCTCGCTTGGAGATGTATAGTGTCGAGGTTAATGCACCCGTTCGCAATTGGATAAAGTTCTCATTCAGGATGTATCGTGTATGGAGAAAATCAGTTATTCTGCATATGCCAATCCACAGAAACAGAATAGCGGAAATCATCCACCATGCCTGATTCTGTCCCAGAATCGGCGGTTTGAAATAAAACAGTAACCCTGTTGCAATGATCCACACCCAGCTTGGTGTCAGCATGCGCAGCCATAATGATTTGCGTGGAAGCTTCTGCATCTCCTGCGTGACCTGATAGGATGGCAAAATCTCCGAGATCATATCGTCAGCTTGCTTCACAGGCAGAAAAGGATAGAGCGAGTTAACTTCCTGTTCGGATTCTCCCACACCACCTGCTGTCGTTAGTTCCACTTCTGCCAATCCTAGCAGTCTTTTCATCGGAGACTGTGTGATTTTCACCGCCTGTACTCGTTCTTTCAGGATCGAAAATGCGGTCTGTTCCAACATCCCCTTCGTAATGTAGATACGTTTGCGATCCGAGGAGATTTGGAAATCACCATACTTCACAAAGGTTCTGACAATCCCTAGCATAATGGAAACAGCAATTAGTCCTGTAATGATCAATGCGGTAATCCACCAGGTATCCAGCCACGTTAATAGGATGCTC
The DNA here is from genome assembly GCF_050994985.1 of Paenibacillus taichungensis. NCBI lineage: Bacteria > Bacillati > Bacillota > Bacilli > Caryophanales > Paenibacillaceae > Paenibacillus > Paenibacillus taichungensis. Next base: position 4,248,326 of record NZ_CP194720.1, read on the forward strand.
TCCGTCACTTTTTCATCGGGAAAGAAATCTTTTATCGACGAATAGAGCGATCCCAGAATCGGAATAAGTACCAGAAAGCTGAGCGACGTAAACGAAGCTTTGAATATATCTTTTCGAGTGGACTTGTAATGGTCATTCCGTTCAAGCTCTTCTTTTACAGGTAGTTGAATATCTTCTTCCAGTGTTACGTGTTCAGGTCGCATCACTGGTTCCTCATTTGGTTCTACAGCATCACTGGCGACATTCGTTTCCGACATATGCCCTGCTACTACCTTTTCAAGCCGCTCCGATTCCGAAAGTGAAACGACTTGCAGCTGAAAAGTAGCATCTTCTCCCTTGATACCCGTCTCAAAACGAATGGATGTGACTCGGAACAAACGATGAAACAGCGACGTATGCCGGTTTACGTTCTGAATTTTGGTATAGGGTATCGTTCTTCTTGTGCGATTAAATACCCCACTGTAGATCTGAAAAGCCTTATCATCAGCGGTATAACGTAGTGTAAACCAACTCCAGATGATGCTTATCACACTAAACGCGATAGCCACATAGAAGACGATTCTGCCATACATAATCCACGTGGACGCCGACCCATGACGGAGAATAAATAAAAAAACGATAAATGCAAAAGAATTTTTCACCAGTTTCCACAAACTCCAGAGCATGGCTAACGGGTGTTGTCTTTTCATCTCGTTCATTCATCCACCTCATTAATCCTTGCATAGGACGCAATCTGATTACGCAGTTCAAGCGCCACTTCCTCTGGTAGCGCCGGGATCGTATGAGATGAACCCATCGTGCCAATCGATACAGAATATAGGCCATATTTTCTCAAAAGAGGACCTTGGTTCGTCGTGACGGATTGTACTTTGGCCATAGGAACGATCTGATGTACCTTTTTCAAAGCGCCGTGTTTCAATTGCAAGAACTCCTCATTCGCATCGTAATACCAATGCTTGTATAACAATGAAGGCCGGATAAAAACCTCCCACACCGCATACAGCACTGATATGGCAGTCACTCCCCACAGCAACCAACCAATCCCCGCCCTCCATCCAAAGACGGAATCCAGAATCAGCAGTGCTGCAAGCACAATCAACCCTATTCCGTTCAATATAATCGCACTGATTCTCCATATGGTTATGGCATCCGGCGATAAACGTTGCTCGGGTGTACTCTGTATGTACTGCATATCTTCACTCCTTTTTCTTACTGTACGAAGAATAGTCCTCTATCGATGCAGAAAGATTGACTTAATAAAAGAGATGACCCCTGTTCAGTACAGGTCGTCATCTCTTAGTCATTTATTGCAGCAAAATCCTTCACATTACATAACCACACCATATGGTCCGTGCCTTCACCCCAGTAGTTCTTTGCCACGGCATAGGGTTCTCCAAACTTCCGCTGCCATTTCTTCTGGGCTATCCGGTATCCACTATCCAGGCAAAATTGCGTAATCTCACGTCTCTGAAGTTCAGTAGCCAAGGCATGAATGAGAGCAGAGCCAATTCCCCGACCCTGAACCTCTGGCAGAACGTAGAGACTACCCAATTCCCCTACGTAGTTCAGTTGGAGGTCGGTGCATTCTTGAATCTCCTCGCCGCAAGGTCCATACGAAATAGTGCCTACGACCGTATCTTCCCTTTTGGCCAGCAAGAAGAAAACATTCGATTCCTGTTTGTTGTCAGGATGCAAAGCTGAGTAAAGCATCGCTTTTTTGTGTTCAATTTCATCGCGTATGTCTTCGTGCAGGGAACCCAGCCCTTCCTGTGTAAATGCATTCGTTATGGATGTCTCGAATACCCGCCAGGCACCCTCCATATTCGATGCTGTTAAAGGTTGAATGGTAATCAGGTGACTCATATGACCGTCTCTCCGTTTCAATAGATATATAAATTAAACCAAAGAATATTTACACTTGCCACTCCGATGACAGAACAACCTTCCGATCGCTGTTATCCCCAGATTTTTTTGATTCCTATTTTCAAAGGGTAAAATCCGGGGATAAAGGCGAAGCTGATGCTTCCGATGCAGCTTTCTTTCAGAAAGCTTTTAGCTTCACTTCTTTAGGTTTTTTCTGTCCTCTCCGGTATCGTGTAATTTTTTGTTGAACCTATATAGTAAACTGACTTACCGAAGGTAATCTGTAATCTTCTGTGTCAGTCCGTATGACTTTGAATCAGTTTCCTCACTCGGTTTGCATCCTCTATGGGTATGCTGTATCCTACGTGGGTATCCTCGTGGTTAACCAGAAGGGCTGACTGCTTGGGATCTTTGCCTATGGAAAAAGCATACTGGGTTAAGGACCCATCGGCATCTGTTAAGATCATCTTGTACTCCGCGCTATAATCAAGACTTCCCGCTATGCGCTCCGCTTTGTTTATAGCCTCGATTACGATTCCAATCTCAACCGGATCTTTGAATTCCACATCCTCACACGCTTCAATCGTGAAGTTGGGGTTGCAGGTTAATGTAATGAGCGAAGGCAGAGCTTCTTTCGGATTAGAATTATTTCCATTGGTAGGATTGCAGCCTGCAAGGAGCACTACAAAGAGTCCTAAGAGAATCCCTGCTTTTTTCATTAGCATATGAACCTCCCGATTCTTACTTAGAACATGAGCGTAAACGCTCTACGTAATCATCTGTATTTAGCTCTAGATGCTTATGCTGACATGCTGCAGCTCAGTGTCCCATCCTTGGAGCAGTACTTAGAAACGCTGGGAGGTATCGGCCATGAAAGCACTTATCTTTATGTCCGTAATGAATTTGGGAATTATACCCGGTGTTCAAGCCTGCACTCGCTCTGTTTGTATCCTCACAAATAACTGCTCCAAATCCGTATGAAGATCCGGCTGTTCGTTAACGAGCAGGCTTATGTATTCCGACCCGCACTCATAGAAAACAAGACGATTAAACGGAGCTGTATCCCCAATATGATTGATTTCCAGTCCAAATTTCTCCCGAATTCGATTCTCCAGATAGCGCGCGTAACCTTCGTTCCATTCCAGCCAGTTGAAGTACTCCCCTTGTTCTTCACTCAAAGAGCTGAACAGGGCTACTCTTGCCTCTTTCACTTGCAAGAGATCCTTATTCTTCAAGGCTGACAGCAACGAAGTGATCCGCTGGACAACCATCTCATTGTCATAAGGAAACTCATAATCCAGTTCCCATGTTACACGTTTGATTTGCTCCATCTTATGTTTGATCTCAAGTCGGTCACCCATGTCGGTGTAATGCTCATTTACGTAACAATGGACAAATTCATGAAAGAGATAGACTTTCTGCTCAAAATTTTGGAACGCCGCATCCGTCACCACTGCGCACATCCGCTCATCCATGTGATGCACTCGAAACGCCGCAAGGCATCCTTCGGGAATATTCAGGTCATCCGGGACGGTTTTCACCCATTCATATTGCTGTGTCTTGGACGAATAATCATAGATATATAATAAAGTTTCAAATGCCACAACCACGGGATAATAGTCTGCGAATAAAGGATGTATACTGACCAAATCTTTTTGAAGCTCCTGCAATTCGTTGATTTGCTCTAAAAAAGTATCCATGTCATTTACCCTCTCTTTAGTTGAATAATGAGTTAATCATATCAATAGAGCAACAATAAAACACTGAGAGAAAAATGATAATTCTATTGTTGAGTGATATTTCTACAGCTTAGAACCGTTCTCCTCGTTTCTCATATAGATAAATGTCCAACGCCTGAATCCCGCGTTTAGCAAGTTTGATAAATAAAATGAGGGCATATACACCCAAACCGAATAACACCAAGTTAAATAAAACTGCGAATGTTGAAATGAATGAAAAGCTCATCACAATTCCTCCTTTTTTATCAACGTACTGAATTCATAATTCATATGATCATCATGATTGATAAATAGTTCAATTTATTAATTCACCAAACTATTTTAGCATATTTTACCTCCATTTACTTTCTCCAATCAAATTCCTCATTCTTGATAGAGTGAATTCTAATCATTAAATTCAAAAAGTCTTCCCCCGAACATCCGGCAGGAAGACTCTACTTAAGACTTATTTTATTGGATACGTTCACCGCTTACCACATGCCAGTGTTGATGCTTCGAATCCTGGTAAGTGCCCAGGTTGGTTACGATTTTGGAAGAACCCGTCTGGACAACCATGTCCGCAGCAACCTTTTTGATAACGCGCATAATTTCCAATAATAGTTCATCATTATTAGCTTCTTCCTGTGAAATGAACGATTGGATATGGATCTTTGGAATAACAACAATATGATGCTTGTAGTATGGTCGAGTATGATGATAAGCCAGCACCTTGTCTGTTTCCATGACGATATTTACTTTGGTATTACCACTAAGCACTTCATCACAATAAAAATCCTGTGTCATATACGATCTCCTTTCATTACTCAGTTAATATATCCCGCTTTTTTCAGCACATATTCCGTGAACGGGTTGATCTCTGGGATGGGTATACTCAGATCAAAATAACGCAGTTCCAGTCCTTCATCATCCATGACGGTTGGTTCGCCCTGAATTTCAGTAGCTTCATAGACTGCCATGACATTATACACTTCATCTCCATGCGGATACTTGTAATACATGTCCTGACCTGAGAAAACGGTAATGAGTTTATATGCACCCGCTCTCAGTCCAGCTTCCTCATTTAATTCACGGGCAGCAGCTTCCTCCAAAGATTCTCCCGGTTCCAATGATCCGCCAAGGGTTCCCCAATCCAGACTATCTGTACGTCTTTGCAACAGCAGATGGCCCTGCTCATTGAAGACCAACACACATGAACCAGCCATGATTAGAGGACGCGAACCCACCAGCTTTCTCAACTCCATGATATAACCCATAAAGATTTTCCCCCGTCTGTAATCAGATAAGTTCAGCAATGTGCTCTAAGATTTGGATTTAGTCAAGATTCCTTTGTCTACGGAATTTTGGATAATCTGTTGTGCGTACGTCCACAATGTTTCGGAACCGTTCTCAATCTCCCGATTTCTATTTAATACCTGCTCACTTGTAATATTATATTTCTGCCACGTATCTCCCTCATTCTGATGATTGTGGATCAACGGCTGCAACCGATCCATCGACGAGGCAAACTGCGCTTCGTTGGTCTCCTTTGCCTCAAACTCCAGCCATAGGTTCAACAGTTCTTCGGCTTGTTCCTCAGGTAAAATCCCAAATAGTCGATGCGCAGCCTTGATCTCTCGGTCATATTTATCCGCATGCCCTACCGTATCGTAGGCAAATGTATCTCCGGCATCGATCTCAACGAGGTCATGAACAAGAAGCATCTTAATGACTTTGAGAATATCCACCTCCTTGTTGGAGTGACTCTGCAAAATCAGGGCCATCATCGCCAGATGCCAGGAATGCTCTGCATCATTTTCGTGTCTGTCACCATGGATGATTCTCGTTTTTCGTTCAATCGTTTTCAGCTTATCAATCTCAATAAGAAATTGAATCTGACTCTGTAATGATTCGTTCATTTTAGTCTCCTTTCAGCATTTTTTTCCAAACCCTATCAAGAGAGATTGTACCAGTAAACTCTGTAATCAAAGTTCAGAGACATACCCACACCCTCTGCCAAACGTATTGAACCTGCATACCTTTAATCCTGCATTCTTCTACAAATGCTTGCGCTACCCGTGCACCGTAATTCCTTCTCTTGTATGCTTCGATAGTTTCAATATCAATTGCATGCCACTGATCTGATATAAACGCCGAAAAGCAAACACTCGCGATATCCTCGCCTTGTACTGCAATGTATCCAAAGCCATGTTCCAAGAACTCATCCATGTTATCCCAAAAGCGTGAGACTTTGTCCTTCAGAAAAGATAGATTGTTGAACTTCCCAGCTTTCAGTAATGCCTCGTCTAATTTGAGAAGCCTGACAACCTCATTCTGAGAAACATACCCTTCATGAATACCCGGATGACTTAGATGTTCAGTCATACCTTGGTCTGAATCCAATGTGAATACATGCTGAATATCGCTATGGAGCTCTTTATTCACGGCCATATGATGAAGCACATCTTCCCAGCTTTCATCCGCCACACCTACCTCGACTGTGTGGATATTTAATCTTAATAACTCAGGTTCTATGTGTTCTTTCATGAAATCTTCCAATTCGTTCAGGAAGGGTTCACTTCGAGCGTCTCCGACCAACTGAAAACCGTTTTGTCCCTTCACCCAAATTAACGCTGCTGTGATATTTGCTGCATCATCAACGTAGATTCGGCCAGGATTCAACCCAGATACCACGGCCTTCACCTCAATATTTCTGTATAAGTCCGTGAAGTGCCTCAACTTATAGAATTCATGCTTATTAAGCTCGCTAATCATGAGTTCATTCCCTCCCGAACGACACTCAGGAAATACTCACGATGATCCGGATGGCAGGCAATCAGATATGGCTCTGAATTCATGCCTTCAAAGGGAATCCCTTCAAAATCCATAACAATGGCACCTGCTTCTTTCGCCATTAATATGCCTGAATACAAATCGTCTCCTTCCGAATTGTAGAGCACAATGCCGTCAATATCCCCCTTAGCTAACATGCACCACTGTAAGGTTGGAGCCCATAATCGCATCATTCGTTTGAAACGAACATCCAGATGTTGACGTAGCCGTACAGCCTTCTCCTCATTTTGCACCTGATGTCCCTGAATCCAGCCAATGGTCCCTTTATGAATATGCTCTTTCTTTTGGACTTTCATGGGGTTCAGATTACAACTTGCTCCATTCCCACGTGATGTCACAAACAAACGATCCACCAGAGGTTCGTAAATAACCCCGAGGACGGGTTCTAAACGATACATTAATGTAATCGAGACGGAAAATATCGGTAGACCAATGGCAAAGTTGTTTGTTCCGTCTAACGGATCAATCATCCACAGCCAGTCACTCTTCTGTCCGTTATGCCCCCGCTCTTCACTATGGATCTCATGAGCGGGAAAACTTATGCTAATTTCATCACATATTATCCGCTCTGCTTCATGATCTACTTCAGTAACGACATCCCCAAAGATGCCCTTCTCCTCTGCGCAGGTGATCTGATCAAAATGATCTTTGGCAACTTTTCCTGCTCTTCGAATGACTCTCTCCGCAAGGTCTTGAGCTAAACGAATGGTTTGTTCGATGACAATCACTCCGTTCGGTTACTTGATAGTCTTTCCGTATTCTGGACAAGGCTCTTTTGGCATCCGTCTTTGCATTGAGTGAACTGCTAGGGGATATGTTTTTCAATCTTATTGGGTATAGGTTGATCCTTTATGGAAACCCTCAGTCTCTGACTCATAATAATCGTTCTTGAATCAGACCAAGTATCTATGAAACAATTCTTGAATTTTTAAATCATGCTTATGTAGCCAGTTTATATTCCGCTCAAATTGATTAAGCATAAAGTTAAAGTTTTGCTCAATCGTCACTCCCGCATAATGCTGACCAATATAAAAATGAAGCACCGCTATAAAATAGATTTGGGTAAGTAACGGTAAGTAATTGATTTCCAGAGTGGAGTGTTTACGTTCAGTTGAATGCCCTTGAAGAAAAGCCTCAATCATATCCAATGCCCCTTCGGATTCCTGAATCATATGATTGAAGCTAATCGCCAATTCCATGAACGCAGCATCCATCCCCATAAAATCAAAATCCAGTACGCCTATGATCTCATCGTCACGAGAGAGCAAATTATATATCAACAAATCATGATGAACGAGTTGACTCGGCAGCACTTCCAAAGAAAGGTTGGATGTCTCCACATCAGTAATCATCCTTTGGTAAAAAGAGTACATTTCATCTGATAATTCAAGAGGTGTATTTTCAAAAAAAGTCTTAATTGACTGACGATTAGCTAAAGGATGAATATCATATATTTTGCTAAATGATATCCCATGATAGCCGTCTTTTTTGGTTTGAAGCTTACTCATCTCAGAAGAGAACGTTCCCACCAATCTACCAAAATGTTTAGCTTTTTTCAGATCAGACAAAGGAGGTATATAGCCCTCTATAAAATTAGTAATAGCTGCAAGAGACCCATCGTTTAAAACGACGAAATTCTCTCCAGATAAAGTATGAAGAAAGACAGGTACCTGAAACGATAAATGTCTGCCATCAAGAAATGTCGTCACTTGAGTTTCGAGCTCAATACTATCGATCGTTTTCATGTACTTATTATAGATTCGAACGATATACTTCTGCCCATTCATTTCAAGAACTTGGGTTGTATTGGTCAGTCCAAATGGGACGGCTTTCAAGACATACTTCGCTTCACAGAAATAATGTTGAAGAACTTCATCAAATTTGATGTTCATAGATCCGAGTCTCTTCATCATCTAGCAAATATCCTTTACCGATATACGCCCAGTTATTTTTTTCATAATAGTCCGTCAAATCCGTACATAAATACAGCTTATCGTAGCCCTTCGTCTTCACCTCATTAATCGCATGATTCTGTAGTTGCCCACCAAGGTTCTTGCCTCGGTATTCTGGATCAACATGAAGGCACGCAAACCACGGGAACAGATCCTGGCGGCTATTCAAATCACTCCTTAACAGAGCATATCCTCCAACAATCCTGTCTCCATCCAACAGTACATAAAATCGGGGTACATCACTCTCGGTTTCCACGGAACGCTCAATGCAATCCCGGTAAAAATGATAACTTGATTCCGAGCCCCACTGCTTCCAAAAGTATTGTACAGCTGTCTGCAGCATGTCCGGCTTTTGCCGAATATCAACTATCTCAAACATCACAGTCTACCTTCCTTATTATGTTCTTGTATATTTTTGTGGTAATAGCTGCCCAATCGTTGTTTTAGAATAACCCTCTTCTCCCTGCAAGATGACCTGTGTGTCCTTCCCATAATCACTAATCAGTTCTCTGCAAAAACCGCAAGGAGATACCACATCTAACTGGATTTCCGCTCCGTTCGGTGCATCATTAGGATCAACTTCGGGATGTCTTACGGCCACGATCGTTTCGAATTCATGTTCCCCTTCCGAAATGGCTTTACCTATAGCAATCGCTTCCGCGCATACTGAGACACGACCGATATAGGCTTCCAGATGTACCGCCGTAAATATTTTTCCAGATCGAGTTCGTACTGCTGCCCCAACGTGATGCTTGCCCTCCTGATACAAACGCAAAATTACGTTCTTTGCTGCTTCAATCAGTTCCAGATCCTCTGTCGTTATAATCATCATGATGTCTCCTTTTTATTTCATCCAACATGTACTTCGCATAATCCAGAAGTAAATCATCACTTAGATTCACGCTTTCCAGCTCTCCGTTATATTTTGCTATACATTGTGAGATGACTTCTTTGTACTTCGGTAAAATATGAATGAGTGCCCACTCGCCTGCTTCTCGCTTGGAGTATATAACCGACTCTTTCACATACAATAGAACCCGTGATAGGTTCAGAACATAGTAGACAGGATTCTCCGTTATTTCTTCCATAGCTGAACCAACGTCAGATGTAATAGAGGCCAACATATATTCACGTTTTACGGGCTGGAATAACTCCTTAATCGGTTTGCCGACAAGCACAATTCCACGGTCGACAATAACGGCCAGGTGTGCTACCAGATCCGGATCTTCGTATCCACCGCAAAGATATTGATCATCAGTTCTATACTTTTCCCGGTGATACCCCGAGTAATGAAACTCAAATGGAGTCGGAAATGTCAGTTTAGCAACCGTAGACTCCAAAACAATACTAAGTTCAAACCCTGTGACAATATGCATTTCATCTTCGGTCTGCATCAATCTCTTCGCAATCCTTCGATAGGTATCAGCAGACAGCTGCTCCCGGCATACCACCAGTATATCGATATCGCTTTGATTGGGATGGAAGCACCCCATAGCCATGGACCCGTGCAAATAAATTCCTACCAAAGAGTCCGAACATTCTTCTTGTAACAAATGAGAAACTGTATGTAGTACCGCCTGTTCATCCACCTAAACCCTCTCCTTCATTTACGTTGTTACGTATTCAACTCCACTTTCATTTCTTCCACAAAAACAGCCGTGCCTCGTATTCTGACATCCATGTCCTGTCCATTTCTGACCACACTGACATGAACTTTCCCATCTCTGCCAATCTCATGCCCTTGCTCCACAACAAAATGAGTCTGATCCATCCCAGAATTCATATACTCCAAATAATAGGCACCCATCACACCGGATGCTGTTCCCGTAACCGGATCCTCCGTAGTTCCCGAAAAAGGCGAGGAAAAATGTCTGGCATGCATTAGCGCATCTGAATCGCGGGTTTCCAAAGCAAATGGATGCAGAGAAGCTTTCGGATTTTCATCTAATATCTCAGGAAATAGAGAAGAATCCGGTTTCATTTGTTGGAAAGAAGTCAGTTTGCAAATCGGTATCAACAAAGTCCAGGTGCCTGTACTTCCATAAACTATAGGTGCGGATAGATCAATATCATCCGTGGTTAGATTAATGGATTTTGCCAGCTTCTCTATGTCACCTTGGAATGGCATGAAACGGGGTTGATCCTGCTTCATCTCAATGTTGATCGTATCGCCATCCTGCTGGAACTGAATCGGCAATATGCCTACATTAGTCTCAATGGTAATCGACTGCTTATCCTCCAGTAGCCCTCTAGTCTTTAACCCATACATGGATGCCATTGTGGCATGCCCACACAGATTAATCTCATGACCCGGTGTGAAATATCGTAACCTAACGTCTGCCAACTCGGATCTCATCACGAAGACCGTTTCATTAAAGCCAACTTTATGCGCAATCTGCTGCATCGCTTCTTCACTGAGCGAATCGGCATGAAAGACGACTCCAGCCGGATTTCCTTTACCAGGAACCGTCGAAAAAGCATCATAATGATATACAGTGATTTCACTCATTGTAGACCCACCTTATTTTCAGTTTATACGATATGCATCGCCATATGACTCTACCACTTCACCATTGATAATAATCCCGCTACCATCTTTGCAAGCATAGATTGTTGTAGAGTTGGCACGCACGTAATCTCGTAATGATTCCGGAGCTTCTTCCGTTCCATCCCAATGTGGTGAAAATTCAAAATCAACGAGCGCCAGAGCCTGCTTGTCCATTAATCCAACATGGTTCTCGTCTGCATGTTTACCATATCCGGCCATTTCAATCGTTGGTGTAGTTAGAATACTACCCGCGCTAACTCCAATCAGAATGCCGCCCTTGTTCACATAGGAACGCAACAATCCCATTGCATTTCTCTTCTGCAATAAACTTAGAAAATAAAATGTATTCCCTCCAGATAAATGAATCGCGTCGGTTTCAAAAATCGTATTAAATCTGTTTTCCTCGTATTCTAGGTCTAGATCATAATAATCAATTGATTTGATACCCAGTTCATTATAGTAACGTCTCGTATGCTCGAAATATTTCCGTTCCGGGTCGGAACACGAAGGTACATAACCCATGGAAGGCTGGTCAGAGTTGAACAAGCTCAATATCCTCTGATTTAGTTGGTGGTTAGATTCGAAATATAAATCACTTAACAAAACCAGCTTGGTCATCTGAATTTCTCCCTCTTTGTTCACTAAACTCTTTTTCTAAAATGGAGAAGAAATATTGATCCGTCCATTGATTGTTCCACCAAAGTTCTTCCTTGAACACAGCTTCCCGTGTCATACCCACATGCTGCATCAGCGCAGCAGATCTGACATTCTGAGCATTGCACATACCTATCACTTTATGGGCGTGTAACCCGTTGAATGCAAATTCTAATAAAAGATTCGTAGCCTCACTTCCATAGCCCTCCCCTACATAATTCGGAAGCAGCGCGAATCCGAGTTCCCAGCTTTTTCTATGACCTACATAGCTCCACATTTGGATAAGGCCAACTGGTTCACCTTCTGGATCTTCCAAACGACGAATAATGAAATCATAGGCATACGGCTTTTCCTCCACAGTAAAAAAATGACTACGATATTTATCGCGAACTTTCTCCGTATCCGTTTCAACGGTCTCCTCAAAACTCCATATACTCGCATCACATTCAATTTTGCTTATAAAGTCGAGGTCATGTTCTGTGACAGGTGTTATTCTTATTTTCTGTCCTGCGAACTCCATTTCAAATTATCTCCTTTGATTGTTTAGGCCGTCGTCCCCTAGGACTATTGCATCTGCCCATTAATATATCTTCTATGACTTGAAGATGCGTCCTGAGCCCACAATTCCAACTCGATTCTACTAACCAAAAATTGATCTTGAACCTTGATGAAAGGAAACATTTTTCCTTCAAAGAAACCGGATGCCGAGAAACTTCCTTGTTCGGCCTTAATAATGTCCATCACCTGTTCTTTAGTCATACTCAAATACTCCGCCGTTTCTTGGATCGTCATTAATGTTTTATTATTGTTCGGCACATCCTGTTCCACTGCCTGAGTCGATTCACTAGCTCTCCCCTGATTTGATAGCAACAGGCAGCCAACTATGAACGATATTCCCAAAATGACACTGGCTAGTAAAATGGAGATCGGAATAGATTTCATTGTTTGGGAGTCTCCCACTCTGTATTAAGCATACCTCTACCAATATTCCATTGGGCAAGCAATGCTCGCTGTCTATTTTCCAAATCAAGATATGGTGCTGCAATACAGGAAAGTGTGTCGAACAGATGGATAAAATGAGGGCCCTCCTTAAAACGTCTAAGCCCGCCATACCCTTCATCATCCGCAGCCCATACGATCTTTTTGATCCCCGACATTAATATGGTGCATGAACACATGGGACAAGGTTCACATGTGGTGTAGAGAGTCAGGTCATTCTTCGTGTAGCGCTTCTTACTTACATCCAGCAAATGTTGCCCTGCCTGACGAATAGCATCGACTTCAGCATGTGCGGTAGGATCACATTCGGAGAAGACTCGGTTTCTTCCTTTACTAACGACATCCCCATCCGCATCCACAATTATCGCACCAATCGGATATGTTCCTTCTATTAGCGCCTGATCTGCTTCTTCCAGAGCCAAAACTAAATATTCATAGTCCGATAATCTCACGAAAAATCCCCCTTAGTTTAGATATTGATCTTTTATATTAGAGATCTCTAATCGTGTAATGCCCAGCTTCGCCTAGAAAGTCACTTCGGGTTAACCCCTGCTCTCCAAGAAAAGCTCTATAACTTGTTATCGTACCATCATGTGAAATGATAAAAGTACTCCCGCCCTGCTTTCTGCACCATTGAATTAGCTGTCCAGCATAAACCTCAAATAGATGTTCTTCCATTCGATTAATACCATCCAACCAGCAGTCAAGTTCAAAATCAAGAATTTGCAACCCTGTATACTGAGTATTTAATTCGTCTTTCGAATAGATTTGATCACAGCGCAGAACAGAGAACTCCGGATTTTGAGGGAACATTCTCGGGCCAACGAGTGGACAGACCGTCAGTTTAGCTCTTGATGTTAAGAGGGATGCCGTTTCTATTGTTCGTTTCGTAGGACTCACCAACACTATGTCTTCTGGTAAGATTTTAATCTGATTTCGTAATTCAGTAGCCTGCCTCTTTCCTTGTTCAGTAAGTCCCGGATGCAACTGGTTTAGCTGATGAGGATAATGAAGCAAATGTTCAGCGTGACCATGACGAATAAATGTGAGATCCACATGCCCCTCCTATTTCTGAACGTAATGCTTAAGGCTCCCATAATTTTAACTGCTTCCAAGTTACTTTGCCGACCAGCCCGAAGATAATCCCTCCACAAATCCATTAACAAACGATGGAATAAAAAGTACAATCAACAAAATTAAACTCCCTATACCCCATCTAATCCATGTTTTGCGTTTGCTCCTTACACCTATGATGAACAATATAGCGGTAATGACGATTAGTGTTGCCTCGAGAAATAACATGAAAATAAACCTCCATTATGTATTGTATTACCGCACGAAGAAATCTCGTACTTGTACTTTAGTATCTCAAAGTGAAATTTTCAGAATCTTCTCCAGTTCCTCCTGGCAAGCAGCGCGGTTATATTCTGAATTGTCCAGCCAGTGCTTGTCCATCTTCAGTAACTGATAAATTTCGGTTTCCAACTCTTTTCTTGCCTGAAGAACTTTCACCGTGCCTTCAACACCATGATATCCTTTCGCGAGTCCCCATCCTTGATTTGTGTAATATTGTACGAATCCAGCTGACCATTCCTTGGGTCTTTCCTGGATCGCCTTGTCAAAGGTATGTGCAAGATCCTCCTGATGAATATAGATTAGGAGCGGATTCAATGGTTGAACGATGCGCTCCAATTCCAGAACATATTGCACGTTTTCTTCTCTGGATTGATTGGTTTTCACCATACCTATGGTCAGTGGATTTTGAATGAAACAACATTCGAATATGGTGATGGAATCATCATCCGCACTTATCACGCTTTCGGCAAAACTCCGCCATTTTTCGATGATCAGCTTCAAATTTTGTTCAAAAGGCAGTTCATAAATATCTTTGTTAAATATCTCCTGCACCACATAATCAGGGAAATCCACTCCGAATTCCTCTTTCATTTTGCGATACGGAATCAGGAAACCATCCTGATAGGCTGTAGCTTTGCTCTCCAATATATGTTTACATTCCTCGTGAGCATCCACCAAAGACCTGAACTCTTCCGCAGTAAAAAAGGCCACACCATCATAATCAGCAGGGTGATCCAGATTCCCTTCCTGGATGAGTTGTACCCTTTTGCCTTGCTCAGTCAGAATCTCGGAAACCATCTTGGCAATCGTCGACTTTCCTGAACCCGGTAATCCCTCAATAAGTATCAATTGTTTTGTCATGATTTCATCACCCTTTACTTCATTTCCTTCAGTTGTTGTTAAACGATGTCTGCAAAAATCCACTTCGCAGCATCGCCATCCGCTTTCTTCTTCCAAAACACCATGCTAGGGCCGAACTCTTCCCCGTTCTCTCTTAATTCAGTAACCATCACAAGTGCCTCATAGAGCTTCTTTTGCTCTCGAATCTTGATCTTGCTCATAGAGATCACCTTGCGAACTTTTGAAACTGGCATGCCTGAGACTGGCGATTGTGGATCAAAAAGGCTCATATAGCCCTCCTCATCCTCTTCCCATATATAACGCATGCGCACGTTCATCAGTTTGACGATTTCCAGTTCATCACCTGTATACTTCGTTTCATCTAGGTAAACAGGAGGGGTGCCTTTGTCTTTTTTGGGTGCTTCTGCTTCATCGTCCTTCTGCTCGATTGCTTCATCAGTAACGCTTTCCGTCACTGGAATCGTTGGTTTCTGCACAGCTTCATGGGTTGTTTTATCCTGACAGGCGATTAAGAATAGAAATAGTAACGACAACACGGTTAACTTTTTCATATCCAAGCCTCAAACATATGCACAACTTCGCCAAGATCTTTGCACTCATAATCCGGTGTAATCTGTTGCGATTTGAGTTTTCCTTTTCGATTCAACCAGATAGCCTTAATTCCCGCATTTTGCGCTCCTTGTACATCACTGACCAGAGAATCGCCTATATGGATCACCTCATCTCGCTGCAAACCATACCTGTTGATCGCTTCATCAAACATCTCTGACCTTGGTTTATAAGAACGAACATCCTCACTGGTAATTACTCCGGCCACTTCAATGTTATGTGCCTTCATTGCAGCTTTCACGTCATCCGTATCGATATTGGACAGAATATATACTGGAATTTTAAGAGAATGAAGGAAGGGAATTGAATCAGCAAATATGCCAGGGTTACGCCAATGTGCCAACTGTTCCTGATTAAGCGACTCAGCTTGTAGCTCCGATTTGAAATGGAGAAGCGTTTCTGCCAGAGATTGCACATTCAGCATTCTTTGCGTGGTAAACTGGCTGCCGTGGCTTGCATAAAACAATGTAGAAAAAGCCTTCCACCAGTAAGCACCGATCTCATCCGTTGTACACTCCACCTGCGCTGTCGCTTGAACTTGTTTATAAATTACGGGTAGAATATCATCATCTTCATGAACAACTGTCCCATAAAAATCAAGGAAAATAGCTTTCATTCTATTCCTCCTACTGGAATAATCTCAATCCCCAAAAAACTTCCTATGTATGTTAAATTTTCTCTGTAGGTACATCATAACCCATAATGTGGAATTTGCGAATGAACCAAATAACGTAATCCTCCCCCTCCTTACGGATTTTGCTCAACACAAAAACCACGATGCTCTGCATGTTTTCATCATACAAAGAAGCGTGGTATGTATAACCCCTTTCCAACATCTGAACAGCAACCAACTATCTTTTAAAAAACATGTTCATTACACCAGTGGCTTTAATGTTGATCTCATTACCCTCAGCATTCATAAAAGTCTCATTGTACGTAGTAAAGATTCCCACATGCTGTATATGCCCGCTTCTGAAATTAAGACTTTTTTCCTGGCCGTTCGTGATCTGTGTATACGTCGTTTCATTGATGTCGTAGGAGACATGTATACCATACTCGCTTTCCAGCCAAGTATAAAAATCACTTCTGGTTGGATTGGTAATAATCATAATGACAACGAAAGTGACAAGACCCATAACTACTGGTAATTTACGGATCATGTTCGGTTCATGACCAAATCTATTCTTCATCTTGTTCATTCCGCATCTTCGTTATCATCTCAACCTTTTTAGCCAAAACCCAGCCACTTAATCCATACGATGATGAAATGACAAAGTACAGATAGTCCCCCTCGATCAACTTGGTTTCCAGTTCTTCATCAGTTTCATACATGATAGGCCAGCCCTGACCTTTCCCTTTCTCCAACAAATCGCGATTGTAACTAATAAAACAATCCAAACCAACGTCGTCAATATCGAAGATAATGCTGCCTTGCAACGGTGTTTCAAATGAATGTGCTAATACACCTGAGAAAAGGATATCAGTATCTTCAGACAAATCAGAGTGATACGAACGGGTACGCATCCTAATCCTCTCATTCTCCAAATCGACTTCGTAACTTAATATGATGTTATCATGAACACTCGGCATCATCCCACTCCTTTCAATGTTTAATTAGCTCATTTGCTTGCTCTGACTATGATCTGTTAAGCAACTGATCGTCAAACCATACATCCTCATAATCTTCTGCAATCACAAACCGCCATCCCGGCGCAAGTCCGAGGTACTTCTTGATTTTGGGGTCCCAGTCATCGATGTGTATGACATGTAAAGGTACGAAAAAGTCATCTGCCTCCGAGTATTCATCCGCCCAAATATACCATCCTGTTGTATCTCCCACGGGCTGAATACGCATGCCGTGGATCGGTTCCAACTTCTCTTTGACGTTCCAGGCGATTCCGATCTTATGGTGTAGTTCGCTCGGTACATAGTCGGCATTATATTTCTGACACATCTGCATCTGTTCCTGGATGGAATCAGCATTTGTCATCATTAATCACCTCACTTCTCACATGTTGGATATGACTAAGGTTCTTCATAATATTGTTTATAGTAAGAGACCCATTCCTCCTTGGAAAAATCAACAAAGTCATATGGCTCACACTGTCTAAGATAGTTCAACTGTTCTCTCACTTGATCCCCATCCTTCTGTTCCAGATAGGTCACTGTCTTCTCATAACCGGCACCACACAGAAGCTGCACATCAATATAACTGCCCGTATCCTGATTCTTGCGTTTTGCCTGCCAGATCAGCACAGTGTCCTCTACATTTCCGATGCAGAATAACAAAATACATAAGGTTTTGAGATACTCATGATCTACTGCTTCTTGATTCTCAATCTCTTGCTGCAACAACTCTCTGATTTGCTGCCTATGTTTGGTATCTGGATCTAAACCATACAACTCCAAAACCTTTTCTTCGTTCATTTCAGTACCCCTTGCTTACTTCAGAATATTATTTAATTCTTCCGCTTTTTTCCTGCTATCTATTCTAGCATAGAAATAGAAACCAATAATGTGCAGTACGATGGATAGGACCCACATTCCAGGGAACCAGGGAGCAATCAATAGGAACATGTCTGTAGAAAATAACCATACGATCGCCATTCCTCCTGCAATATTAAATGTGGAAGAAATGACGATATTCCACACCGGTTTCATCGTAAAGTAGTTCCAAAGTGCATTGTACATTACGCCAAACAGTATAGCGGCAATAGCTGAAATCCCGGCAATATTCCATAGGTAACCCATTTCAAAGGACTGACTTTTAGAGAATAGTGTCAATAACAAGGTGACCCACAACGAAGTTACTGTAAAAACCTGAAAAAATGAATGCTTCAACTGACTAATCATGATAATTTCCCCCTAAAGTTTTTAATATAGAATCGGCTAACAAAGTAACTGGAACCATCGTTCAGATCAACCTGGATCCTGGCATGGTCTGTTGATGAAAATTCGCTAATACAACGTGTGTTGATGATCGTTTGATTGTTAATTTTCACAAAATGGGATGATCCCAAATCCTGTTCCACAAACTTCAGACGTTTGTTGAGCAAATACCTTTCGCCTGTGATGACACGTACACAGCACAACCGATCCTCTGATTCAATCGCGACCACCGAACTCAACTCGATTTGCACATTGCGATTGTTCTTGGCATTGATGACAACAAGTTTTGTTTCCGATTGGCAGATCGCTTCTTGGATACTGTCCCAATGGGACTTCTCATCAGGATGGGTTATGACCTTGGCCATGCTTTTTTCCATTAACAGTTCCTCTTCAAAAATGACTTTCATTTGCTGTTCCTCCTCTCACAACTCATATTACAAGCAAAGCCACGACAAACCCACAGTATTGCGTTTTGTTGCATGAAATTGCAGGTTTGTTACATCGGTACTTATTTTTCAGCGTATAGACACGATAAAAAGGACTACTCATTCAAGAGTAGCCCTCCGTGTCTCTCTTTCAGACTGTCATCTGGAATCAGGTTACCGAACTGTTCTCCAGATACATCTCCTGATTTTGCCGAATTATTTCATTCATGTGTAAAATAGCTTCCTGAGCAGCGGCTCGATATTTAGCGTATAGTTCTTCCGTTCTTTGCAGCAGGATTGGGTCTTTCTCCAAATCCGTAGGCAGGACCTCACGCCACGTGTCTCCAACTTTATTTTTATCTGTAATCAAACGCTCGATGTCATCCAGCAGAGTTACCATTTCATTTTGGTTAAAATAGCGCATCCCGTTCTTAATTCCATTCCAGCTCTTCATGTCAATAATGTTGTACGCCGAAAACCAATAAAACTCCGCCAAGCTCTTCGTATGGTTATGATAGGAGTAGAACAAAAATATCGCTTGTTGTCCTTCATGTAATCGCCGATATACCTCTACTTTTGCTGCAACATCTTTACCCCGAACGGAGATTAACATCGGTTGGACACACAGCCAGCTAAGCTGCTCAGAGCCTAAATCTTCTGGTTTGACATTAACTTTCAATAACATGCTCCTCTCTACTTGCGATGATTGTACATTCGAACTTCACTAGTCATTTGTTAAGGATTCTTTGGTGTTTCTACTGCGGGATCACTCTCTCCACCCATTCTACGTCTGGACGTTTCTTTCCTGCCTGTTGCTGGAACATGGTTAGACACTTTAGCCAATCCGAATTTGGGCATATTCGCATAGATGGTCTCATATGAACCGGATTGAGCTTTGTACGTTTCATGATAAATCCCCACACTTCCATCCGATCCAATGGATCTGTTAAATCGTTTCCAAGCCTCCAAGTGTAGGCCACCGCGTGCGTATTTCTCCAATTCATCATAAGATCTCCAATATTGCAGCAGAGTCACTCCACGCCAGCTCATAAAAAATTCCGTCCCCAGAAACCCGGTATCTGGGTTCATGTACAGTTCTTTAATCATCGGGCCCATGGATTTAAAAACAGGTAACCACTTATGTATGGCCCACAAGCGATTAACTCTCATTCCAATAATAAAAACAACAAACTCTCCTTCGATCTCAGCCGAATATCTTCCCTTGTGTATGTTCGCCACATTAGTCCTCCTTTTTATCAACTATGCCGTCTTATTTGCCGTAATTCATGCCCTACACCATTCTGTATTGCAAAATTAGTTGAAGACCATTGATGCCCATTTTCCGCTCGCCCATATCCAGAAAACCTGCTTTTAGATACAGCTTTTGTGCTGCAATATTCCCCTCATTCACAGCTAAAATAATTTCATCGACTTTCGGATCAAGCTGCTTAACCAGTGTAGGCAGTTCCCTCATGGCAGTGAGTGCATACCCGTTCCCCTGATGTTCTAACGTGATGGATAACGCACGTACCAGTATCGTACGGGAAGTATCACTTTCCTCTACGTATTCAGAATTTTTATGTAATATGAAGAAACCAACTGGAGTCTCATCATTTAAAATCACTACCGGATATTTGTTCGGATTTTGGAATGCCTCATCCATCACTTCCGCAGGCATTGCAGTAAACTGAACCTGTTCATCACTTAACGAAAAATTAGCCAACTCTTGATTGTACTTCTCATTATATGGGGCGAGGCTAATCCGTTTTTCCATTTAGAATACCTCCCACTTTCCTTATTAAGGTCTTTAGTGAATCAGATGGTATAACCATGCCCATCATCAAGCTTCTTTCTTTGCCATTAACACCCTTATGATACTTGTTGCGTTGACGAATTTCATCCGATTATTTTTCTGGTGGCAGTCCCATCCTTGTTCTAATGCATGTTGGATGAGATTAGATATCAGCTTGGGTTCATAGACAAATATATCCCACGTATCTTCCCAAGGGACAACAAACTCCACGAATGTAGATTTATACGTATTCGAAAATATACAATTTATATGTCTTGTGCTTGCTCGTCTACAACGTACAGGAACAAAATATCTTTTATCACCATTTTACGGATTTGTTTCTTGTATACCTTCATAAATATCACTCCTTGCTCTAGCAATGCAGCATAAATCTTCAAACACCTCCCACTTTGCAAACAATTGTCTAAGTCTCTGGGCCGTTGTTTGTATAAACTCTTCTATAGCTTCCATAGATATAATGTTCAAATCATCTAAGGGCTCATTTTCAAGGTTATTCAAAAAGTCTACTTTTTCTTTTCTATACTGGTACACCTCTTGCTCCAGCAACCCACCTAAGTCAAAAGCTTTACCTGCTTCCAGTTTATTCAATAGATCATGGCCATCAGACCCTTTTCTCAAAATCATAAATTCCAGCTTCGTAACATCCTCCGTATAAATACTTCTTCCATCAGGGTGTTCTTCATATGCAGGATAAATCTCGAAAGTCCATACCCGATCCGTATATACATGAGCAATGTAGCCGCACAAATATTGCATGAACTTAGGATCACTCTGCGCACGTTTCTTGTTGGAATTGAAAAATGCCCTGAGCTCTTCGTCTGTTGCGAAACGTCCTGCCTCTGGCATGAGATGAGTTTTTGCCTTTTCGGCTCTTTCATTCGTTCTCACATGAATGGAGTCAGGGGCAAGACTTCCCACTATAAATTCAGGGGTTGGATCAGATAATAATTCCGATGCGATTGCAAAATGAACCATGGGCCAAGGCATAATAATGCTCCTATCTCTATTAAAATAGCGATTTATATTACTCTTGAAATATATTGTCCTATTCCCTCTGCAGATCTTCTTTATATCCTCTAGGGCTTAACGCAGAATTGTGAGTTCCCCTTGCATCAAATCTACCAATACAGGCTTCTGTACCTTGTTGATTGTGGAAATATCAATTTCATCTAGACTTTTAAAAACAAGCTCTAGCGATTCATTCTGTTTATCTTTAAATAAAAGGGTTGTTTGATCATAATCAAGTTTCCCATCCAACTCCGCGGTGACGTTGAACAGGAACATTACAAATACAACCTCGTTGCCATCCGGATATGTATATTTCATTTTCTCACCTGTGTAGATGGATGCCAGTTCATATGAACTGACGTCAAGCCCCGTTTCTTCTTTTACTTCTCTAATCATAGTTTCTTCAATACTCTCACCGGGCTCCATACCACCACCAGGTAATCCCCAATCACCATAATCTGATCGTTTTTGCAGCAGTATTCTACCCATATGATCACGAATAATAGCTCCGCCCGTAACCACAATGCGGCTTGTCATTCATCATTCTCCTCTCTAATGGCTCGCTTCCCCTCTAGTGAATCTTTCATTCATTATAACCATGTATTGGTAAATGGGAAAATCTAGTTCGTTCTTGCACGTCCAAAAGTTTGAGACAGAATCCGATGGCTTCCAGCGATGTTTTCAATTTCAATGCTATACTCAGACTCTACATATTCAATGTGATGATATTCATAGTATTTTCTCCAGAATGAAACAGCTGATCGGTTATTAGCCAGTTGCTCCACTTTGAATCTGCCCTGAAATTGTGCAAACACCAGATCAACCGCCTGAGCCGCTAATCCTTGTCCACGATACTTTTTGACCAGAAACAGCTCTTGTACCGTATAATCGACATCATCATCTACATAAGGAGGAGAGCAAACCAGCACAAATCCGATTACCTTTCCATCATATTGGATAAAAAACGGATGTAATTCCGCCCGTTCCAGATAGAGATAGGTATTCGTTGGATCGAATTTCCCCTCTTCTAGCAAATCCTCACCCGAGAATTCGGAAAGATCATACAGATAAAGGTTGTACAAGTTTAAAAATAATTCTTTCTGACTTTTATCGATTCTGGTGATCTGTACATTCATGTCATTACACCTCACTTTATTAATAAACCGCAATTCCCCATCTTTAGTTCCATATCACGCCCCTGCTTTCCACTTAAATGTATCGCTTCAACTCCAGTAAATATAGGTAAAGTTTAATTTAAACGATGAAGAATCCTTCCCATCATAAAAGGATATGTTTAACCAAAAACGGACACGACATCGTCGCGTCCATGAGTAATCTCACTTATTTGATTAGATAATTAACTACAGGATAAGAAATCACATTCCGGTCTCTATAGGTTGAAATCACCGCTTCGGAATGCGTACTTAGAATCCCATTTTGCAACATGACCGGTCTAAATCCTCGCTCCATCGCGCCATTATAGGTAAACAAAACACATTCTTCGGCGGCAAATCCCGAAATGATCAACAGCTCAACACCGTGACTCTTCAGAATCTGCTCCAAGTCAGTCTGCCAGAATGCATTGGAACTCTCCTTCGTCACTGTCAGATCCTTCTCAGTCACATCAACCTCAGAAATAATACGATACGCCTCAGAATTTGAATTCTCCATCCCTTCCACGTCTTGTACATGAACGACCACATGGCCGCTCGAACGAAGCACGTCTGCAACATGGTTGATATATTCACAAGCGCGGTCTATTGCTTTTTGATCTAACTTATCTCGTACAATACTCTCTTGCATATCCACGATCAGAAAACCTATTTTCATATCATCTCTCCTCTTACTTTCTTTCTCAGCATCATGATCTGTCCAATATGATACGCATTATGAATACACAGATTGGATATGACATTCCACCATGGGGCATTGAAGTACGATGGAATGGTCATCCCTAATTTTGCATCATCACTTTCCTCTACAGCCTGTATCCAGCGACTAAATGTTGCACCAACGTGTGCAATGCTTTTCTGCCAATCTTCTTCACTTACCTGGGATGGGTTAATAATGAACGTCTCATCATTATTTATGCTATTGTCCGAACCCACATCACCCTTGATAAACCGCTCCAACCAAGTTTCATTCCAGAAAGTCAGATGATTCACCAACCTCCAGATGGATTGCCCCTCATCATTCAGCGATAAGGCCTGCGTAGCGGTTACATCACGTAACATCTCATCCAGCGGCACAAACCAGCTCTTGTCATGATGACAGGCAGCGAGTTGGTCCAACAGCACCAATTTGATACTCATGTTCGGCTCCTGTCTCCTTTCAAAATAAAAAACAATTAGTCCTTGAACAACTCATTCAGCATCCGGTTGCGATTTTCCAGGAAACTGCGGGTGATCTGATAATGTTCTGTATCTTCATACTCTACGTCCTGAATACCACCATCGTCAAAACTCAAAATGCGTGCACCCGGATAACCCAATAGAATCGGCGAATGCGTCGCGATAATGAATTGGGAAGTGCCTGATAGATCATGAAGAATGCGCAATAAGGAGAGTTGACGGGCTGGCGATAAGGCGGCTTCGGGCTCATCGAGCAGATAAATGCCTTTGGAATTGAATCGGTTCACGAACAGATTGAGAAAAGACTCCCCGTGGGATTGTTCATGCAACGAACGCCCACCATAATACTTGAGCGACTCCGGCCCCAATTCATCTACATGCGATGCAAATTGATAAAAGGACTCCGAGCGCATGAAGAAACCATTCGTGATTTTGGGCAACCAGGATAGCCGCAAATAGTCACCTAATGATGATTCAGCAGCATCAATCTCAAATGCATTATTTTTCCCGCCCCCTGCTGTGTTAAATCCACATTGATGAGCGATACCTTCGAGCAGTGTGGACTTACCCGATCCATTCTCACCAACAAAGAAAGTAATGTTATTGTTGAATTCCAATCGCTCCAGAGACTGTATGGACGGTATGTGAAACGGATATTGATCCGGATTCTCGACTTTAGCAGACAGTAACTCCACACTTCGAAGATACATAGACACACTCCTATTTTATAAAGTTCGACTCCTGTGGTTTCAGTCCTGTTTATTGATCCACGGATGGATGATTTCTTTGCGGGTGATGATCTCAATGGTCCTGATAAAAAACCAGGTGAACCCGGCATAAAAACCGATATGCGGATATCGGAATGCCGCCGGTTTGTTGCCTTCGAAATAGAAGTGCCCAATCCAGGAAAGGGCGTAATGGATAAGTGCCAGAACCAGCATGACTTTAAAATTTATAAACAAGAAAATCCAAGCCGCAAACGCCGATAAAAATGCGAAATAATGCAAGATGAGGTTGTTCCGATCCTGATGTTCCTGAAGATAATAACGCAAATCTTTGCGAACACGATTCAACATCCGGTCACACTCATTTCACCCTAAAATGTGATCATGGCTCCTTTTTCATCAAATACGGCGGTTGGATTCCAAGTGACTTCCCAGCAGTTATTCTCCGGGTCCAGGAAATAAGCGATTCTCCCGCCCCAGGCAGCGTCATATGGCTCTCTGATTACATTGCCTCCGGCAGCGCGGATATTCACAATGGTATCGTCAACGTCTTCCGCTTGATCCACATTGATGGCCAGCAGCGTTCCTTTCAACCCATCAGATACACTGAATATCATCCCCGTATCTTTCTCCAGCTCCTGAATGGGATATAACGATAGCAATACACCTGTTGTTTCAAAAACACTGTATTGATCTGAACTGATTGCGGTCTCACTCCACCCAAGCTTCTGATAGAACGAACGCAGCTCAGGCAGATGCATTGCACCAATGGTGACCAGACTCACTCGTTGTGGAACCATAAATTATTCCTCCCATATCTTTTTAACATGAATTCGGAATGTGGATGAGTTCTCCCGTTCCTGCCACACCTTGTACGAAGGACGACCTTGATAGCGGGGATTGAGGCCGTTCGTCACGTGCTTTCGTCCGGGAATCGCTTGATTTCGTTGACCCTCTGATAGTCTGGATCGAATTGCAAAGCGTTCATATGCTAAAAGCGGGTGTGCCCGAGAAGCGCGCAGTCCGTCAGATAATCCATGAGCATCGAAGCCGAATAGACGCAGTTGCTTCCCCGCATCAGTCTTTCATGGCGAAGGTAGCTTTTCATTTACACATCCCCTATATTAAACGACGAACAAACGGATGACAAAATTATGGTTGACGGCGGCAGATCAGCTTCTATATTATGTAGGAAGAACGTTCTGCATAAAAACATAAAATGAATTGGCGTGTTACCACCCCAGAGGGCATGAGCCAAGAAGCGAACATGAGACTATACTCGCTTCTTGGCTCTTTTTGCGTTCCGGAGACCTGGAAGCGTTAACTTTAGAAACGAGGAGGCGGTGAACCGTGAGTAAAGGAATGATGCTGCAGGTGGAGCGGGTCGTCGGCAGCAATATTGTTCTGGCCCGGTCGCACCAGAATACCAAGGAGTACGTACTGATCGGCAAAGGGTTGGGATTTGCGTTCAAGGTGGAAAGCACCATTCAGTCCGATGATCCGCGGATTGAGAAAAGGTTCCGGCTGGAGGACCGGGAGGAGTGGGGGCAGGCGCAGGAGTTGATGAAGGACTTGGACCCCAATGTCATCGACATCTCTGATCAGATTATCCGTCTCATCGCTGATCAGTTTCCTGGCAAGCTGAATGACAAGATCTACCTTGCTCTTCCAAGTCATATTCAGTTCACCTTATATCGTATCCGCAACGGGATGGAGATTCTGAATCCTTTCCTCACGGAGACAAAGCTCAGTTTTCCGAAAGAATTCGAAATCGCCTCGGAAGCGGCGGCCATGATCGGAGAGGCATTTGGCGTAGAGGTACCGGAGGATGAGGCCGGGTTCCTGACATACCATGTGTACTCCTCCGTGAATCACGTCCCTGTCGGACAGTTGGTTAAGGTATCCAATGTGATCAGCAAGCTTCAGTCCATTATTGAAGAGCAGGGTGGCGTTCGCTTTGAGCAGGGCAGCCTTAGCCAGGCAAGACTCCTGATACACCTGCGCTTCTCCATGGAACGCCTGTATCAGCAGCCGATGACGGCCCCCACCTTCGCACAATATGTGAAAAATGAATATCCGTCCGAATACCAGCTGGCCAGAAAGCTAAGTGCTGTAATGGCCGAGGATTTGGGTACAGAGGTACCCGAGGAAGAAACGGCTTTTCTCGCCATGCATTTATACCGGCTTTTTCAAACCCAAGCCAAAACCAACAACAGAGAGGATAACACACAATGATCTGGAAATGGAAAAACAATAAATCTGCCAAAACATCTGAGACAATATCCGTCGTCTCCCCACTCACCGGAACCTGCGTCAGTTTGGAAGAAGTGCCTGACGAAGCGTTCGCGCAAGGACTAATGGGTCCAGGAGTTGCAGTGATTCCCCAGGAGGGCAGGCTGGTCGCACCTATCGACGGCACTGTGGTGCACCTGATTAAATCGCATCATGCCGTAATGATTGAGCATGCTTCTGGGCTACAGCTGCTGCTGCATATCGGTATGAATACTGTCAGTCTGAAAGGACAGGGCTTCACACCCCAAGTGCAGACCGGGGATCAGGTCGCTGTCGGTCAGACCCTGATCGAATTTGACCTGAATGCTATCGTTTCGGCTGGTTATCCGGTCATCACCCCTGTCATCGTTGCGAATGCGGCAGAACAGCCGTGGGAGTCACACCCGACGTATGGCAACGTAGAAGCGGGCTTGGGAACTATCATGAAAGTCAGCTTGCCCAAATAACATGAATCTAAAAAAGAAAGGAAGAACAATATGCTGAAAGCATTGCAAAAGCTAGGGAAATCCCTGATGCTTCCTGTAGCAACCCTGCCTGCAGCAGGTATTCTTCAAGGCTTGGGTCTTCTTAATTATGAAAAGGACATTCCGCTTGGACCCGTGATAGGGGGATTTCTCAATCAGTATGTCGTTCCATTCATGAATGAGGGAGCGGGGGCGATCTTCGGCAACCTTGCGCTCATCTTCGCCATCGGGGTGGCAATCGGACTTGCGGGGGATGCGGTCGCCGCTCTTTCCGCCCTGATCGCTTATATGGTGCTGATACGGATTCTGGGAGCCGTTCCAGGTGTATTCGGTTATATTCCTGACGATGTCAAGCTGGATACGGGCGTTTTGGGCGGGATATTTGCCGGACTGCTTGCAGCCTATATGTATAATAAATACCACAATATCAAGCTTCCTGACTGGCTCGGCTTCTTCTCCGGCAAACGCTTTGTGCCGATGGTCACCGCCGGCTCCATGCTGGTGTTGGCCATCCTGATCGGCATGATCTGGAGCCCAATTCAGGATGCCATCGGCGCTTTCGGCGCCTGGATTGTAGGCTTTGGCGGCTTTGGCTCCATGGTGTTCATGATCGCCAACCGCCTGCTCATCCCGCTCGGTCTGCATCATGTTCTGAACTCCATCGCCTGGTTCCAGATCGGGGATTATACCAATGCAGCCGGGGAAGTCGTGCACGGGGACCTAACCCGCTTCTTCAACGGAGACCCTACGGCAGGCATGTTCATGTCTGGATTCTTCCCGATTATGATGTTCGCTCTTCCGGCGGCGGCGCTTGCCTTGATTCATACAGCCAGGCCTGAAAAGCGCAAAATGGTCGCTTCGATCTTTATCGGCGCAGCGGTGGCTTCGTTCTTAACGGGTATTACCGAACCGCTCGAGTTCTCCTTCATGTTCGCGGCGCCTCTGCTGTATGTGGTGCACGCTATTCTTACCGGTGTAGCGGCCCTGATCATGTACCTGCTGGATGTTAAGCTGGGCTTCGCCTTCTCCGCAGGTCTGATTGATTACCTCGTGAACTTGAAGCTGTCGACCAATCCGCTGCTCATGATTCCAGTCGGACTCGCATTTGCGGTCGTCTATTATTTCCTGTTCCGGTTCATGATTCTCAAGTTCAACCTGAAAACGCCGGGACGCGAGGATGACGCTTATGATGCCGATGGCCCCACTCATGCTTCCGCCGTGGCAGCGGCGTCTGGCGACACCAAGGCTGGCAAAGTGCTCGCCGAGATCGGTGGAACAGATAATATCGAGAGCATCGATGCTTGCATCACTCGCCTCCGTCTTGTTGTTAAAGACGACAAAGCCGTCAACGACCAGGCGCTCAAACAACTTGGCGCTTCCGGCATCATGAGGCTTGGTGGCGGAGCTGTGCAGGTCATCTTCGGCACCCAGTCCGAAATTCTGAAGGATGAGATTAAGAAACTGATGTAACGCTCGTCCTCCTTTGAGTTCAAAAGGTCGAGAACAGGGGTATGCTTTACCCTGTTCTCGACCTTTTTTATTACCAAGAAGCGCATGATCTTCTTTTGAGTGGCCGTGTCTTCTTTTGGTCTATGAGTTTTAATATACAAAGTTAATATACAAATCTGCGCTGCGCCCAATAGCTGAACACAAAGATCGATACCTCTGTTAATAGCTTGGCTGCAATCAGCGGGATAATCAATTTTTCATTGTAGAAGTACAACAATCCGTAATTTAATAACAGCACCAGAATGACCAGTGAGAAGTACTTCGGTAAAGACTGACGGACTCTGGACGTTTTTCCAGCTGAAAATACATATTTCCGATTGATCGTATAGTTGAAGATGGAGCTGCACAGTCTCGCTGCAACGACCGATAGGAACAGATTATGCGTGAAGTACTGGATCACGAACAGTAAGCCAAAATCGATCAAGGCCGATAACACCGAAGACGTACTGAACATCAGAATCGGCATATAAATGCGGAATGAATCTACCAATGGGCGAAAATGAGAAGATTTGTTATGATCCAGATAGACCGTATCAATAAACTCCTCTGTAATCTCATACCCTTCTTTATGTGCTGTTAGCAGCATGTTCATTTCATATTCAAATCTTTCCCCCGGTATCTGGCACAGCCAGTCCAGCATTGAGTACGGAAAACCTCGCAGGCCTGTCTGTGTATCGTATACTTTCGTACCTGTCGTGAGAGAAAAGACACCTCGTGTGACCGTGTTGCCAAAACGACTACGCGCTGGAATGGTTCCACTGAACCGACGGCTACCCAGTACAATCCCCGGATTCGTTTGCTCCAATAGTACATCAAAGATGCGTTTGATATCATGCGGCAGATGTTGGCCGTCACTGTCTGCGCACACAATACCGCCCTGTGGGCCATGTTCCTTAATATATTGAAATCCTGTCTTGAGTGCACGTCCCTTGCCCAGATTAACTGTATGTGTCAGGACTGTACACCCATAGGCTTCTGCCGTCTCGAAAATCCCCCTGTAACCTGGTCCGCTACCATCATCTACAATGACAATGGGTCCTAACTGAAACGTCTGCAACTGCAACACGAGATTCAATAAACGAACATCCGGTTCGTATGATGGAATTAATATAGTCATGATCATTGTCCCTCTTTCAGATAAAGGATGTCACTTACGCCTCGTTCCTGGTTTCTCCCCAGCGGATTATTAACAACCCGACCCATGAAATACATTGTGGATGAACCGCCGCCGTCCAGATTGTAGGCTTCCGTTGCTCCAAGACCTTTCATGACATCGGCAAGCTCTGCCAGCGTCATGCCACGGCTGTCATCCTGCCGTCCGTCAACCACAACAAATACATAATGATTCGGGGCGATCATGCCGATTGCAGTTCTCGGATTGGCATCCTGGATCGACCGGTTGCCAAAGTTGTTATCGATTTTCACACTGCTGAAGTCACTTACAATCTCACCGTCCTGAATCAGAATTGGTCCAAAAGATAGCGTATTGGTCGCACCTTCAGCCAGCAATTCCGATGAGGATACTTCCGTCTCGTTATATGTCTTCATCGTGCCATCACTGAACAATGCCATCGCATCACGCACCGGATCATCCCGATATACCGTACCATTGCGGATAATTACGCCATCATCACGGAAGCCGTAATAGTCACCATTGATAGCAAAGATGGCATTGTTGGCCAATGCTATCTCTGAAGTGTTTTCGGTAATATTCGTGCCAAAGCTGTTATCTGCCAGAGCCGAGCGCAGGCTGCTCGCATCTGTTAGCTGTACATCTGCGACGTAATACGTAATCTGATCTGAGCCGGACCCCGTCTGCACCTTGTCGATTTTGACCTGCATATCATCGCTGGAATAGTTCCAGTCATCTGACGTTGCATTTACTTCAGTCGTCGGGGTTGAAGTATCATTAGAGGTGCTGGTTACTGATGTATTGTCATCCGCTACAACAACCTGTACATGCCGGATTAAGTAGCGATCTGCCAGGCTGTATATCACGGTACCAAGGCCCAGAACAATAACAAGGATAATCATCAGCCATTTGCGCCTTGGTTTTGCATTTTTATATGGGTCGTTCTCGTTGGTTTTTGGATAGATCTTCATCATGTGAAGTTCACCTCTTCATCTAAGTTCTTATGGCTCATCATAGGCGGGCTAGCTTAAATGAATCTGAAACAGGCTGAACGCAAAAAAAGAAGGTCAACCTTTCCCCCGAGAGGAAAACAGACAACCTTCCATATAAGTGATAATGATGGATCTCAATCTATATATGTACCCCAAATAGGGACAAGTACGATGCTAAACAACTTTCTATAAACGTGACTGTTCACCGGCAAAAAGAGCATCGTATGCAGGGCAGGGCTGCTTTTCTAGATAATCCATTAATGCTTGTGGTTGCTTGGTATAAATATCCTTCAAAGACGTACCCTCGTAGATATTGCCGATCACGACTGGTTGGCATAACTCACAGATGAGAATATCCCCATTACCGTGTAAATGCAGCTGCTTCGTCCCATCCACACAATTGGAGAAATACACACCCGGTTGTTCTCGTAACCCCAATTGCTCCGCGAAACGATCCATACAGGTAAAATATAATGTCGTATCTTCTTTCTTGTGCTTGATCAGATCATTTACGGACTGGATGAGGGACTCCTTGGAGGCAATCTTGCTCCATTTACTGTGTGGCATCACGATGCTGTTCTGAATCTCATGGATGCGCACACCCAGTTCATAGACTTTATCGCTAATAGCTTGCATGTTCGCTTGGGTTCCTTCAAATAACAGCGTTTCAAGCACAGTTTCCAGCCCCGCTTCAGTACAAAGACGAATGTTATGCTCCAATCGCTCATACATGCGCGGGTGTACACGGTAATAGGCTGCATAAGCCTCCCGGTCTGTATAGTTAAAAGATATATGAATATTGGACAAGCCTGCATCCCGCAAAGCATGAATTCGTTCTTCCGTTAGCAGGCTGGCATTGGTATTTAATTGCGTGTCGATGCCATGTTCCCCACAATACGTCACAATCTCCAGGCAATCCTGATATTTCAGAGTCACCTCTCCCCCGGACAAACGCACCCGCTTGAGCCGCGGAAGCTCACGGATGATTCGGATAACCTCCTGACCGCTGATGCATTGCCCATCGTCCCGATTGTAGGCGCAGCAATAGTCGCATTTGTAATTGCAATTGGAGGTCACGCCGACCTCCAGTCCTTCCAGTTCATATACGCCGGGTGTTTCAAGTTCAAGTGATTTATATTTGTTTTTCGCTGTCAATTCAATGTACCTCCCGATTCCTTATCCATGTTTTTTCAACTTGGAGATTATAGCGGATCCCGGTCGATGCTCGATATGACATTATGTACGTTGGGATGTTAAAAACAGAGTACCCCCCAGCCATTTTATTGAGTTTCAGTCCATCTATGCTCAGGATGATATGCAAATTCATAGTCTGCGATCATCAAGAATGACACACGACTTTGCTGATCGAGCACCATGGATAAAATCATCAAATTTTCATAGCCACCTTCAAGTACGAATTTATCAAATGACGTTATTACACTGTAGTTGCCTTGTTTATCTCTCTCCATGAGATACGTAATTGAGCGTACTTTTCTTTGATTAGAATCAATAAAGGCTTTCTTTCCGTATTGCTGGATTACTTCTTGAATTGTACTGCCATAACCTATGCCACTTGGCGTTTTATATTTTTTGGAATTTGCAGCCGCATCATCGATCACGATTCCATCCACAATTCCTTCTTTATAATGAATCCACATCCCTTTATACTGGTAAACATTCGTATGATAATAATAATCCACGTGTTTCCCCAACTGCTGCTCAACCTCTGCTCGAGTATCTCCGATTTGAATGGTGATATTCTTTGCTTTATTCTGCACTTTAAATTCTTCTTCTGTAAATATCGTAGGCGCAGGAGACAGATTAGAGACTTCGGATAGACTATCGGATACTTCAGAGTTACTTAAAAGAGTCATAAAAAGGACAACAAATAGTATTCCTTTGGTCAACATTAACATTCCTTTCAAACATGTTCAGCAGGTTATAACGATTGAAAATCTTCTCTGGTCATCGCATACAAATTCAAATCCTGCATTTCGTTTTTAATTTTCATATAACTCCGTAAAAGCCCCTCGAATTTCATGCCTGTCTTTTCCATGACCATTGCGGAGCCGATGTTACCCACCAGACATTTAGCCTGAATTCGTTCCAACCCGATGTCTTCAAATCCAAATTGAATGATTCGGCTAACCGCTTCCGTCATGATGCCTTGGCCCCAGTACTCATTGGATAACACATAACCTAATTCCACCCTCATACTGTTGCTGTCGCATCCTAAATAATTGCAGCTGCCAATCAACTTCTTCGTTTGTTTATCCTCAATCCCCCATGGTCCCAGCTTATCCACCTCATATCGACTCATGACAAAATCAATAAAGCCTTTCGTATCCTCCTTGCTCTGATGTGCGTCCCAAGTTGTGTACTCCGATACAGCAGGAACCGCGCAATAACGGTACATCTCATCCAGATCAGCATAGGTAATGGGCCTAAGGAGCAATCGTTCTGTTTCCAATACCGGAAATGGGTCAAAATAACTTTCAATGAACTTCATATGTATGCCTCCCCAGCTTATACAAATTAATTTAGCAACTGTTGCTGATAAGAACTCACACTATCCAGTTAATCTGTTTTGTTCTGGCTTCCCGCTTCTTGATCTACAGATTCATAACTCACAAAACGCTTGAGACTTTCTTTGGTTTTGGAGCTGGTTGCTTCATATTCCGCCCATACTAAATAGAACAAACCCAGGATTAAAGCAGCTATACTCCAACTTTGCGGAGCGGTTCCCACATAATTCAGCATCTCCTGAAACAATTCCGAATTCCACGAAGCCACACCAGAACCAAAAATGGCAGCACTCAAATATCGAACACTGTACAGAAATGCCGCTATGACCAGCAGTAGTGTCCCTGTAGTTCTACGACTCACACAATTCCCCCCTTTATAAAATCACGGCCATAACCTCTGGTGCTTCCATTGCCCATGTTGCAGAACATATTGGATTCGCACATGCTTTCGCTCCGGGTCTCCCTGCCAGAACTCAACTTCCTTTGCGTTCACGGCGTACAGTCTCCAATTCGGTGTAATGACATCAGGATCCCGGCTGATCCGCTCTTTCTGAGCGGCAATGGCGCGTTCCAATTCTTCCTCACTCTCCAGCTCCTGACTCTGTCGTCCTGTCATCGCAACTGCGCGCGCACCTGCCGATCTTTTCCGAAAATCCGCTGCACCTGCTTCCTCGCCCATATCCACGGCTTCTCCTCTTATGCGGATCTGTCTGCCCAATGTAGGCCAGTAAAAGGTCAGTGCCACATGCGGATTGTTCTCCAGCTGCTGTCCTTTTCGACTCTCCGAGCCAGATGCAAAATAAAAAGCTTCGTCAACTACGTCTTTCATTATCAATACTCGTGCATCTGGAAAACCATTCGAGTCCACCGTCGAGATCGTCATCGCATGGGGTTCCTTTACCTCATAATCAATGGCCAGTCTCAACCATTCCAGAAAAAGATCCCCTGGTCGATCCGGTAACTGTTCGGTATCCCAAGTCGGAAAAGGTCCAGACAAGGACTTCAACTCACGCAACAAATCACTTGGTTTATTAATCATATCTGCAACCTCCTTATACTTCCATTTCATTCCATTGTAGCGTAGTAGGCCATTTTCTCAACTATTTGTTTTGAAATGATTGATATGTTCAATCTATTTTCACTGATAAAAGAAGGATATATTAAACAAAATAGCAAATAACCTACATTAGAGTTTTTTCATTTCGAAAGGAGTGATGTGGTATGAAGAATAACCATGTTGCAATGATTTTTAGGAAGGATACGAAGTAAGTGCAGAGGATAAATTCCTCTGCAAAGTAAAATTTGGGAGGAATTTTGTATGGTAGTTGTATTAAAGCCAGTGTCTAATGAAAATTGGTATGAATGTACCCAGCTTAAAGTTAAGCCAGAACAGCTTCATATCTTTCCTGCACCTGTCGTTTATTGGATTGCTGAATCTAAATATGTTAATGATTTTGAATTACGTGCTATTTACTCGGAAGAGGTTTTAGTCGGTTTTCTCGTATTCTGTGCGAACCCAGACAAGGATGATAACTACTGGATTCCTGCCATAATGATTGACGAGAAGCATCAAGGAAAAGGTTATGGCAAGGCAGCAATGAAAACTTTGATTCAGCTTATGCGTATTTCAAATTACACAAGAATCATGATTGGACACCGACCAGACAATCTAATTGCAGGAAAGTTGTATGAATCTTTAGGGTTTATAAAAACTAGTGAAGAAGTAATAGATGGTGAAATAGTACGTCTGCTTCAGATAAACTAAATAATATATATAAAGACTGACGGCACCTGTCGGCAGTCTTTATTATGACTGAAAAAGAATTAATTGTTGTGAAAATTGCTGCTTTTATATACTCCCTTTTCTAACCTAGATGACTCATCATATTCATGCTGCTAAACTCCCAACCATTTACTCCTTTTTCAAGCGTATGAACACTGGTATTCCCAATAGAATGAAACACCGATGTATTGGTCCAATTTTGGTTTCCTAAGAGATAATAAAGGATGTTGATTACTCCGCCGTGCGTGACCAGTAGAACATTCGATTTGATCTGTTGCTCCTCTATACTTCGGCATAAATCCCGAAAGGATGTACATATTCTATTATAAAAATTCCGAGGACTTTCTCCTCCTGGAAACGGAGTGTCCATGCCAAGAGTGTTCAAATAAACTCCTGCATATTTCACTTCTGCTTCCTTATTTGGCATTCCAGCCAAATGTCCGTTGTTCATTTCTCTCCAGTCTTTCAGATAAAGCCCCTTTATGTACAGTCTTTTTTCAAGCTCTTTAGCAGTCTGTACTGCACGCGGAAGATCACTGCTAATCACTGTGTTTATCTCATATTGCTCTGAATGATGGTACAGGTATTCTCCGAGCCTCGACGATTGAGTAACACCTTCTTCA
The DNA here is from genome assembly GCF_050994985.1 of Paenibacillus taichungensis. Taxonomy (NCBI): domain Bacteria; kingdom Bacillati; phylum Bacillota; class Bacilli; order Caryophanales; family Paenibacillaceae; genus Paenibacillus; species Paenibacillus taichungensis. Next base: position 4,284,267 of record NZ_CP194720.1, read on the forward strand.
ATGAGCCCTCGCTGACTCCAACCACCTCTGTAGCCCTCCTCATCCATCCCATGCCTTACCAAGAAAATCTTCAAGATATCTCCTCCTCTATTTGAAACCCTTATAACAAACCCCGGCCTTAGATCTTCCATCTTAGGTCGGGGCTTATGTTTTTATCTGACAAACGTATTGTGAACTCGAACTGATTTGATAAAATAAGGAATCCATATGGCACAGGTGAGTACCGACCTGCCTATCCCTTTTAACGAACTTCCATCCTCAAGTTCTACCGCCATAGGAATCTGAAGTAATAACAGATAATCAATAATGCCCACGGCTAGACTGACACTGTAAAACATAATCATAAGACGAGGGAATATCGATTTCTTTCTATAAAACGTAATCAGCGTGTATACGCTAAATACTAAAAATAGCACATTATATACCGTTTCAAAAATGAGAACCGGGCCCCACCATGCGTGATAATAGTCAGATTGTTTGGAAGTTAAGAGCTCCCAAGTCTCTCTCGTCATTGAAGGTACAAGGTATTGAAATAATTGCACAACAAGCATAATGATGGTGAGATAAAGTCCAATATGGACAAGAATCAACCATCCCCCAAGTCCTGATATACCCAAAGGTCGATAATCAACCTTCTTTTCTTCAATTTGTGGTTCCACTAAATAACACCTCCTATTCTGTTTTGTTATTCTGAGATGACTCCTCTTTCTCGTGTAAACTTTTACACAACTGTATTATTATACAATGCGAGGAAGAGATACGATACCAATTTCTCCAATTAAAGCCATTGACCAACAAAAGAGGGTTACACTTTAAAAGATAATCCCTCTTCTTCAAGTGCTTGTCGAAGTTTTGGCATTGCAGAAGGCCCGATCCCGTGCAGCTTCAAAATCTCTTTTTCGGAGTATTGCGAGAGTAGCTGCAACGTCGTAATTCCCTGATTCTCCAGCGCACGTCTGGCGGGTGCAGACAACAAGGAAAGAAATCCCTCTTTCGGTTTCCGTTCCTTCTCACAGACAGGACAGGTCGGACAATCGCTACTTTTGTAATAGGAATGCCCTTGTTCGCATGTTCTTAGTGTTCCTTTTGCGTTTACCATGCAGTTCACACCTTTCCGTTTTATGTTTATGGGATAACAATTATCTCGTATCTCGGATTTAGCTACTCAACCAGTTCTCAACATCGGAGATCATATCCTCGTATTGTTTTAAAGCCTCTATAGTCCATGTAACTTGTGATGTTCCCAACTGTTGCTCTTCACCGTCTGTGCATTCAATCCACAAAGAGCGTTTCAGACTGTATTCGAGCCAATCCAATTTCCCGGAAAAACCATTTTCGAGAACCCTTCTCCAATTGGCGTTTAAATTCCCCACTCGAGACCGATATCCATTTATAAAAGCCAAGAACCTTTCTTTGCCCACGTTTCCGGTCTGATCCATAGACCAATACATCGCTGTTTCCAACAGATCATGCATCGGATTGATATAACCCGCTGATTCCCAATCAATAATGATGGGGTTGTCCTGCTGCCACATCACGTTCTTAGGTTCAAGATCTCTATGGCTAATAACTGCATCTGAAGCCAGTATCACTGATGCATTTTTTGCCTGAGCACTCCACTCATAGAGCTTTTGAATGTTATCAGCTAATAAGATTGTCCAATCCGAATTTTCTGTCTGCCCTTTGTTTAAATAATCATTCCAATCGGTTTCTTTGGAATCATCCAACTGAAGGTCAGGAATATGAAGCTGTGAAAAATCAGTTTTATGAATATCCGCAAGAATCATGCCCATATGCTCACAATGGGTTTCGGTTACTTCATGAAGCTCCAGACTTTTACCATCGATCCAGTCAAATATAAGATAACATTGATGATTTAAGATCTGCATTGAAGAACCGTTTATCACTTTGGCAGGTTGAGCATGGATAAAATTTGCTGCCACGTTTGCTATTTTTTCGGATTGGATATAATTCTGCATAGCTGTAGGTCTACTCATAATTTGAGGATTCAGTGCTTTCACAGCATATTTGGCATGTGTAGTTTCAATGGCATACATGCGATGTAAAAGCCCACCCGAGATTGCCTTGGGCTTACTGTTCAACTCACCAAGTTCTAATTCAGCGACGAGTTTTTCGAATTTTAGATTATATTGAATATTATTCATACGTTACAACACCTTTTGGAAACTACCAATATCCAATCTGCGATCAAATTTATATCCCACGCCTTTAAACATCGCACATTGCTCATACCCATGCTTTTCGAACAGGGACTTGCTGCGTGTGTTTTCCATGCATACCGTAGCAATTAAGGTGTAGAACCCTTGCTCGCGCGCAACATTCTCTATAAATCGCAGTGCCGTTTCACCAATGCCCTTCCCTACAATATCCGGTTTCAAATAAATGGTTACTTCTCCCGAGAAGTCATAGGCTTGTTTGCTCTTGTATTGCGTAATTAGCACATACCCTTTAATTTCGTTCTCTTCTTTAATGACAAACGATTTAAAGCGCGGATCTCTGTTTATGACAGATGCCTTGATTTCTTCCAGGGTCAATTCTTCAGTATGAAACGAGATAGTCGTGTTGGAAACGTAGTAATTATATATTTCTCTGACTTCAGTCAAATCCTGCTCCGTTATTTCTTCAAAAGAGTAGCAGGGCATTTCCATTTTCATACTGATAAATAACATGTCCTCGTCATGCACTTTGCTATAAAACTCCTTATCTCTTTTAAAGCCTATCCGCTCATACACTTTAATTGCTCGTTCGTTGAATGTGGCAACCACCAGTCGAAAATGAGAACTATTAAATTGGTTTTGCAAGAATGCTAAACTTTGTTTAAGGAATACCGATCCTATCTTTTGCCCTGTCAGATCTGGATCTAATCCAAGGCCTATATCCAGATATCCTTCTTCTTGATACAGTCCGATTGAGGTTCCTCCCGGTACACGTGCTGATTCCCCACAACAAATAAATCCCACTACCCTCTCCAGTTCATTCAGGACTGAAAAGTACTCCCCATTCATCAATTCTTGAATATCTTCATTGGATTCAGAGAAACTGTACATCGCATATTCATGTTCGTACTTCCAGGTAGCGATTTTTTCTGCATCAACTATTTTCATTGGATGATAGGATAAAAGCATGAATAGTCCCCCTTTTTATACACTTACGGGTTTAATGAAGTCGATAGAGACACCATCATTCTTTTTCATACAGACTGGCACTCCAGTTCCCTTGTTTCATTCTGCGGATGTATTGGAATCCATAATCCTTATAATATTGATTAAGTCTCAGGTTATCTGCCATGCAATCCAGCCTGATCAAGGTTTTACCTTTTTGCCTAATGTTCTCTTCTGCTGATTTTAGAAGGAGCAGGCCTATATTTTGCCCTTTAAAATCTCTATTCACTGCAAATCGGTGTATGTATCCGGAATTGGTGTTGTCGAGCTCTTCCCAAATCAGGGGATCTGACCACGTTAAGGTATACGTCCCTACGATTTCATGATTTATTTCAGCAAGATATACGTCAGATCCATCCGTCATGAATTCATTTACTTGTTCCAAATTGAAATACTCAGGACGCCATTGAAATATCTCTTTGGAGTTCAGCCATCGGGCAGACTCCTGCCATAGGTTCAACACAATGGAAGCTTCCTCCGGTAACGCAAGTCTAGTTATGAGTTTAGTATTAATTTGCTCCATCAAGATCCCTCGCTTATTCAAAAGTTTAATACCCCCATCAACCACGCTGCAAATCGTTCTTTCTCCTCGAACTGTGGGTAATGAGCCGATTCTTCAAATACAACAAAATCTTTTTCGGGTGCTCCAAGCTCATCGAAATAATCCCTTGCCGCATCCACAGACGTCATATAATCATACTTTCCCATAACAAAAAAAGTCGGTATCTCCAGCTGATCTACAATGTCTGGCAAATGGTTGGTGGACCCCTCCTTCAGGAGAATTTCTTGTGTAGCCTGCACTCCCATCGAATACCGAATCACATCCAGTGCATTATATTCGGTTCCCAAAAGAAAGCCGAGCATATAGTCCCTGTTATCATCAATAATCCTAGCCGCACCGCCGTATTTGCGAACCAACTTTCTTGGTGTGTATTTCTCGCCTCGCTCAATCGGACCCCGAAGACGTTCCAGACTTTCCGCATCAGCTGTACTGTCGGCTTGTTTCGCTTGTGTGATCGTATATTCCAAACTATCCAACTCGCTCTGCACAGTATCAGCTACTTGTCCAATACCTATATAAGCAACGAATTTTTCAGGTGCTTTGGCCGCCGATTTTGTCCCTATGTATGTACCAAATGAATGACCGACCAGCGTAACCTTTCTTTGCCCCAGTTCGGCAGTGACGTAATCCGTTAATGCCAGCAAATCATCTACAAGCACATCTGAAGTCACATCCGAATAATCCTCCATGAAATGATATGACTTTCCACTTCCACGTTGATCATAATGCACAATAGTAAAATGTTGCTCAAGCTCCTGCTGATACTTCCTTACATAAGGAATCTCGGAGCAACCAGGACCACCATGCACAAAAAGAAGGATAGGATTGTTCCGATCCATCCCGCGAATCATAACCTCATGACCTGCACCATTGATCTCGACCTGTCCTAACGTGCTGATACTATTCTCTCCCTTGATCCCAGGTGTCCATGTGGGAAAGATCAGAGCGATTATTACGAGTAAAAGAATACTAAGCATGGTGCGTCTGAATATTTTAATCGACCTCTTACGCATGAGATGGCTCCTCCGGAGATTATTCGTGTGTTTAAAAAGCTGAATCTAAACTCCTCACTCGTGACTCCTTACTGCTCCTTGTTACTTCACTTTATAAAAATACGGTCCGCACATGGATTCATGGGTATGTACATACGTCCACGTGAACGCTTGGTCAAAAATATAAATGTCCTGTTCCGAATCAAAATCTTCTGCGATGACCTTATTCGCATTCTGAAATACCTGTATGAATGGTGTATGTTGATACATGACATACAACTCGTTATTATTTTCGGCATAAAAAGCATCTCGTGCTGCATCGTCTGTTAGGCAATCCTGTTTCTCATAACTGAACATATGCCACTTGTACTGGCTATAATAGATAGCCTCTTTTACCTCTTCACTGATGCTCTTGGCAAATGTGTTATCCCACTTCTGTATCATTTCTTCGGATTCCTCGCACAATTCAGTCACAAGGACCCCCTTGTCCTCCAAATTTTTGTTATACATATATTTGCGGTGCACAAGCTCGATTCGCGAGTAAACCACATTCAGTTCATGGTCCGGTAGAGCATCCAGTAACTCATTAATTTCATCTCTAATCATCATAACCTCCGAAGTTTATTGGATTTAAGATTTAAGATTTAGAATACACTATCATTCCAGTTACTCACCATTTGCTTCTTCTCGAAGCAAATAGGCTAATCGGTACATTTCCGCGATATCATATCTATTCTGTTCTTCAAATCTCTTAATCGCTTCACCCATCTCCACAACCTCTACAGCAATTACCTGTTCCCCATCTGCCGGATTCAATGGTTTACCGACCAGCTCAACTTCTCCATAGCCAATAATTCTCACAAAATGAGGATGAGGAATATGCGGTCTATACGGCTCTGGTGCACTAGACATGCAATGAAATTGTCCAAACACCCGATACGTGACCAACTTGGCTCCGAGCTCCTCCATCACTTCACGTTGCAGTCCATCCATATACTTCTCTCCTACCTCCAACGTTCCTCCGGGCAGCTCCCATTTTCCGTTATCGATCTGAAAAACAACCACTCGTTCCCCCACAAACGGGATAATGCTCACATTGCTTACCAGCGTTTCATCCACGATGTCATTCAATCTAAACTCCGCTTTAACAATTCCCCAATAAATCGATGTGCTGAGCGCCGGGAACTGTTCCCGATCCAAAGTCTTCATTTTTCTATCCGATCCTCTCTATGTAAAATAAATCTTCCATTATAAGTTCTATCTCTCATTATAGATCAAAAAAGAAAAAAGAAGGCCACTTTTCCCATCGGGAATCCATGGACCTTCTATTGTTATTTCAGTTGAACTAAAGAATGTCTATACTATTCACTCTGACCACTAATGGTGTACCAGTTTCCCGTTTTCCAAAAAGAGAACCCGATCACATAGCGGCAAAATCCGCTCATCATGCGTAACCATGACTGCACTCTTACCCTGCTCCTTCACGAGCCGTGCAATCATGCTCACAATATCCAGTCCACGTTCCGCATCCAGACTGGCTGTCGGTTCGTCCGCGAGCAGGACGGCTGGATCATTCATCAAAGCTCTGGCAATGGCAACCCGCTGGCGTTCTCCGCCAGAAAGCTTCTCTGCATATGCCTTACGTCGATGCGATAAACCTACCGTATCCAGCAACTCATCGACCCGCTTCTCTGCTTTGTTTTTGTCCGTTCCAACGAGCTTGGCGATCACCATCAGTTGTTCTTCCACTTTCAGATACGGAATGAGGTTGGCACTTTGAAAAATAAACCCGAGTTGCTGAAGCCGTACATCGGAAATGTCCTGTTTGTTTTTGCCCATAATCGATGCGCCATCCAGCATAACCTGTCCTTCCGTCGGTTCAAGCAGTGCACCCGCGATGGACAGAAATGTACTTTTGCCTGAGCCAGAAGGCCCCATGACCGCGACGAGCTCTCCTTCGGCCACCTTAAGATCCAATTTATCCAATATCGTCCGTTTGACCCCGCCATCTTCGAATGTCTGTGTAATTCCCTGCAATACCAGTCGGTTTCTCATGCTGCTGTCCTCCCAATCGCATCAAGCGCATCAATTTTGGTAACCTTCCACACCGAGAATAACGAACCTGCCATGGACATCACCACGAATAACACACAGGTTAGTGCCAGGGTGGATAAGCTTAATTGAAACGGCATTGAAGCTGGCAAGATCGATTCAAATAGCTGAACCAACAGCACACTGATCACCAGACTGCCGATGGACAGAAGCAATACTTGCAATGAAACACTGCCCACCAGATACGAATTTCGAGTCCCAATAGCTTTCAAAATACCGAATTGACTCGTTTTCTGAATCGTGATGACGTAGAAGAATACTGCAAGCACAAACGCCGAGATGACAAATAAAAAGGCAATCATCATGAGCAGCGAGCCCTGTTCTTCCTTGTACCCAGGAATGGCCGATACCGCATCGGACTTCGTAATTACCTCTGTATTCGGCAAAGCGGTACTAAGGTTATCCACCTTCTCGCCTGCATCCTTAACGGCAATCGCATTGTATACCGGAGCATTAGAGTTTGCTGTTCCTTGCGAAGTACGAGAACCTTCTTGAATAGCGAGCCATTCCTGCTCGTTTAAGAACACAACTGGTGAGTGACTGAAGGACTCATTTTCCACAAATCCACCCACGGTCCACTCCGTTCCCGAGGCTTGATCGACCAGAACCGTTCCAATCGTCACGCCAGATTCAGACAGCTTTTGATCCACTACAACCTGCCCGTCTTTCAGATCCGTGATTGGAGAGCCATCCGTTACGGTTGGAGCCAGCCAACCTTCCGGGTTCACCATGAATAGCGTTACATCAATCTTCTTTGTATCGCCAGCTGGACTGACTGTTGTCATTTTTACACCCAGCGGTTCAGCATTCTCTTGCCCCACAACGGAGCGTGTCTGCTCCAGCTCGTCCTGATTCACCTGGGAGCGGGTAAACCGATGATTCGAATCCTGCTCCAGAACAAAATGGGTTGCTGCCATATTTTTGATGGATGCCGCGTTATCATACGCAAGCCCCTGTGCCAGGCCTGTAACAAACAAAACCAGAAATGATACAAGCACCATAATTGTAGCAATTAATGCATATCGCCCTTTGGCAAATCTCATCTCTCTAATAGCCAAGTACATATTCTCTGACCTCCTCTTGATAACCCAAGTATAGGAGGCGAAAATGAACGGCAAATGAATAACAGATTACATCTGCGGGAGCGTCACGGTAAAGACCGTTCCTTCGGTCGAACTGGAGACCTCAATCGTACCGTCATGAATGCGGATAATTTTCTGCACAATAGCAAGCCCCAGCCCGGTTCGGCCGGAAGAACGTTCTCTTGCACGGTCAACCCGGTAGAAACGATCAAACAGGAAAGGCAAATGCTCTGCCGCAATCCCATCTCCTGTATCCCGAATATGGATTACGCACTGGGCATTGGTCTCTTCTGCACGAATCTCGATGCTTCTCCCCTGTGGAAGATGATTCACGGCATTCCCCAGTAGATTCATCCATACTTGCATGAGCAACACTTCATTGCCATATAACTGGATGGATTCGGGTACCGAGATCCTTAGCAACAGTTCTTTTTCTTCCAACTGCCATTGCAGCACCTGAACCGCTTGGCGGAATTGATCTCGTAGAGAAAATCTCACTTTCGTCAAATCCTCATGACCTTGTTCCAGAGAGGACAACAGCAGCAATTGTTTACTGAGCAACGAGAGATGGCGGCTCTCCTCTTCAATAATGGAGGCATAGTGCTCCCGTTTTTGTTCAGGCAGATCCTGATCTGCTACCAGTTGGGCAAATCCCTGAATCGAGGTCAGCGGCGATTGAATCTCATGTGATACGTTGGAAACAAACTGCTGACGTGCCTGATCCACTCGCTCCAATTCACGACTCATGGTCATGAAATGCTGGGCCAGCTGTCCAATCTCATCACGCCTAGTCGTGGACAATTTCAGATTATAGTTCCCTTGCGCAATGCGTTTGGTCGCCTCGGACAGACGTTCAATCGGATTCACCAGATAGCGGGTACTGATTATAAAGAGCAGGATGCTAATGCCCACCGTAAACGCTCCAATCAACGCAAAAAAGATACGCAGCTCACCGAATTGCAAAATGACATCCGGGCGCATAAACAACGCATAACTTGCATTGCCCATCTCTAGATGAACACCAACGGTATTGCTCAATTGATTATCGAAGAAACCGGTAATGAAAGGTTTGCTGGGAAACTCAGCGACGCCGTGGTATATCTCACCACTGAGCACCTGATCTACAGCCTGCTTGTCCAGATCTTTCTGGCGGAATTCGCGGCCATAGAATTGGTCATTCCCTTTTCCATCCGTTACATAAATTTCGTAACCGAGCGCTGCGGCATTGTTCAGATAATGCTCTACCGTCGCGGGCTCCTGTTCCACAAACTGCTTCATTTGTGTCGCGATGCCCACCAACTTCTCGTCATTGAAAGACTTCAGCTTCGCATGATAATAAATATTGGATAAAAGAAAACCCAGCATGGCGCTGACCAGAATCACCGCGATTGTAATCATAAATACCCGAAAGTACAGTGATCTCAATGCGCTTTCACCTCAATCTTATAACCAATCCCCCGTACCGTCTGAATGACAAAATCATCCCCATAATCGGCAAAACGATCACGCAGCCGCTTGATATGTACATCCACGGTGCGGTCATCGCCTTCATAATCCGCTCCCCAGACCAACCGAATTAGTTCATCACGCGAGAATAAGCGCCCCGGAAACTGAGCAAGTTGAGAGAGTAGCTCGAACTCCTTCATTGGTAAAAAGAGAATCGATTGCCCATCGGAGACCTCGACATTGTTCCGATCAATTACGATACGATTCATGCGAATGATATCACTGGACGTACGATGGTAACGACGAAATAATGCCTTAACCCGGTAGACCAGTTCCTCAGGTTCAAATGGCTTCGTCACATATTCATCTGTACCTCTCAAGTACCCATCCCGCTTGTCGGAAAGCTGATCCCGTGCTGTCAACAGCATGATCGGAATGTCATAATGTTGGCGAATGAAATCACATAACTCCAGTCCGTCCATACCTGGCATCATCACATCCAGAATCGCAAGATCGATTGGTGTTGCTTGCATAACCTTGACCGCTTCCACTCCATCTTGTGCTTCATGCACCCGATACCCTTCCTTGGTCATGACATGCCGGAGGAGTGCTCTAATATTGGCGTCGTCGTCCGCCAGAAGCAGATTCTTCATATTGTTGTCCGCCCCTTTTCTGTTAAGTTGAAATGAATCATTTTTACACTAGCCACTACAAGGTCAGAACAATCTTCTGATCGCTGTTATCCCCAGATTTTTTTATTTCCTATTCAAAGGTTAAAATCCGGGGATAAAGGCGAACGCTCCGCTTCTCCAGATTTTTTCTGACCTCTCCGTTACCGTGTAAATATTATTTTAAACTTATATTTACTTCATTTTATTATTTGTAGCGGGAACTTCCTCGACATTCATCCTGCACAGATGGTAGCACAAAAGTAACGTAAACCGCCAGCGCACATGCGATGAGCTTACAGGTCATGTTTATATTTTCTCGAATCTGGTTGACACTATTATTAGGTGTACCTATAATAAAACTATAACATATGAATAACTGCTCACATGTTCATGTATTATCATTTCCGAAGATCACTTGTAGTCACAAAAGAAATCAATTACATAACGGAGCACGGCTCCAAAGGAGAGGATCTCATATGTCCGGACATCATCACAACCACGACCATGGACACAATCATGGTAGTACCAATAACAAGAAAGTACTGTTGTTTTCCTTCATTATTATTACCGTTTATATGATTGTTGAAGCCGTTGGTGGATTCATGACTAACAGCTTAGCCCTCATCTCCGATGCAGGTCATATGTTGTCTGATTCCATAGCTTTGGGGATCGCCTTGCTGGCGTTCACCTTTGGCGAAAAAGCGGTGAATACAGGCAAAACGTACGGGTACAGACGCTTTGAGATTTTGGCAGCCACGTTAAATGGGGTCACCTTAATCGCCATCTCACTTTACATCTTTTACGAAGCAATTGGTCGCTTCATCAACCCACCAGAAGTCGCAACAGTCGGTATGTTGATCATCAGTATCATCGGCTTGCTCATTAATATCCTGGTGGCATGGATCATGATGCGCGGTAGCGATACGGAGAATAACCTGAATATGCGCGGTGCTTATCTCCATGTCATTAGTGACATGTTGGGATCGGTTGGGGCTATTGCGGCGGCACTGCTCATGATGTTCTTCGGCTGGGGTTGGGCCGATCCACTCGCGAGTGTCATTGTTGCTGTACTGGTTCTGCGCAGTGGATTCTTTGTCACCAAATCATCCCTGCATATCTTGATGGAGGGAACGCCAGCGAATGTGGATGTAAATGACCTTGTTCAGACCATCAAACAAGTCGATGGCGTCAAAGGCGTGCACGATGTACATGTCTGGTCCATCACCAGCAACCTGAATGCACTGACCGCACATATCGTGGTGGACGGAACGATGGATGTATACGCATCAGAGGTGCTTGTTCAGAAGATTGAGCATCTGTTGGAGCATAAAGAAATCAAACATGTGACATTGCAAGTCGAGTCTGAGAAGCATCTTCACGACACCTCGGTATTATGCACCGTCAAAGGCGACGAACCGGATGCTCATGCGCATCATCATCATTGAGATTAATAGTTGTAAATAGAAACAGGACTTATTCCCGTTAGAGGAATAGTCCTGTTTTTCATTTTGCACGTAACTTTAATTCCATTCAGGTGTTATGTAATACAGATGGCAGTATCGAATTAACTTGTTTTACACCGTAATTTACTTAATATAACGAGGAGGTTAAATCTACCATGGGGAAATTCCAAAAGTTCGCGTCAGTGATCCTTGTACTGATAACGCTTCTTCTATTTCTTAACTACCTGGAGCTAAGAGAAAACAATAGACTACAAGTCATCATCATTAAAGGAATATATAATTAGCTTATCCATTTAAGTGGATGGCCTGGATATGTTCTCGATCAAAATCAATAATCATAATGTGACCTTGTAATACATTGTCTCCACAGGCTATCGTTGCTCCGTAGTCCTCTTTACTATTAAATGTGATATCTACTTGATATACTTCAATTTCATTAAACCAATCCTTATGTACTTGTTCGCGAAGTTCGTTCTCATAGTAATTCCGAAATACGGCCTCACACTCCGTAAACCAATGCAGATATGACTCTACTACATCAGCAATTGCATCTAGCTGAATAGTCGTCGATATATAGAGTCGAACATCATTTAAATCCTCATCCTTAATGGATTGCTTAAATATTTGGACTGTATTTTTCAAAACATAACATTTGTACCTCTCATCACTCTCTTCCAAGAGCTCAATGAAATCACTTTGCATCTTAACCCTCCTTCCATAGAACGACCTGCATGATGCAAGGTATTGCTTCTTGAATAGGCACCTATACTATACTTTCTCGTCAATGAAATATTTATTATCACCTTGTTTATTGTTATTTTGTTTTTTAATTTCAGTTCTCAAATAGTGTACTTCTTTTATTAGATCCTCAAGTCTTTTCGATGTTTTTGATGAATCTATCGCATAACGTATAACTGCAGCAACGATAAGAAACACAATAAAACATAGGATCAACGCTATAAGAGCTCCAAAGAATTCCATCCTGAATTACAACTCCTTACTTATAGTAAACTGTAATTGATTAACTGTTATGTTTACATGCATATAACGTATTGTCAAACCAAGTACGACGGAATTACCCTGAAGGATTAGTGAATACCACTATATAGAAAGAGCTAATCATCATGACAAATAGAGCATTTTTCTCGATTCTTCTGCTCTTCCTTCTTCTCACAGCCTGTGCTTCAGAAGTTCCTGCTGAAAATCATGACACTGAAGTTATGCTAAGAAATGAAGCTCTGCCCATAATTACGAATGTTAAGACTAACTTTCCCGAAAAAGAAGGTTGGATTATAGTTCCTACAGATAGCACAGAGTTAAATGTCACAGTAGAGTCCACTAACGCGGAAACACTTCTGTTCTGGGCCGTCCTAACAGGAACTGAGACTTGGGGAGAACGAGAACTTATTGGGTATGATATTAACGAGGACGATGGTTGGAAGATAACGTGGGATATTGCGGGTAAGTCTGTGCATCACCATGTGATTGTTCAGGCATTGGGGAGTGATGGTAAGACCATTACCGATGAAACGTTAAATATTACGAATGAGTAAGGATGATTTAGATCATTTAATTAACGAAGATATTTATTAATAATGGAGGCCTCCCCCGATAACTATTATTTTAGGTAGGCCTCCATTATTTTTGTATGTAGTTGTCTCTGAACTATTTGATCTTAAAAAGCAGCTTCTCTTTCTTTTGATCAAATTCATATTCGGAAATAATATTTTTTTCCTTTAACTCACCTAGCTGCAAAAGTTGTTCATGGACATTTACAGGTTGTTTTTTCCTCCGAGAAGATACAACCAAAGCAATAATTGAGAAGGGTATGGCGTACAGCATGCTTAAAAGTCCCAAGATTGCTGCGCTATCGGAATCTTCTGGCACTAGCCCGAATATCATTAAAAACGTTAATGTGAATAACACGATACCGATAATTGACAATACTTTCAATTATAATTCCCCCTATATATTAACTTCATCCCAATTCATAATGACATATGCAAGTTGAAATAAAAACATAACTAGATAACTTATATTTACAACGAAACTGAATTTATGATTTTTGGCTAATTTCATATACTCTTCTTTACCTATCCCCCCAGTGTCCAATCTGGATTTAAGTTTCTTGTTCGATATCAATAATAAATACAACTCAATAATCCCAAACAATCCCCATACTAAAGTGAAAAACAATGAGACGGCATTGGCAACCGACAAAAGCATAAGGGAACCTTCATCCAATCCCCTTCCATAATGAAAAATAAGATTTATGGCCAAAGTCATAATAATTAATCCTAAACCAATGAAACTTAAATACGGTGTAAACCTGGAGCTTCTCATGAGCCTTCCTCCTTCCAGGTAATTCATAGCTAAATATTTTTGTTACTTAAACCCTATACTCTCTTTCAAACGACTAAACATCGTTTTACTTCTTTCTGGAATTCCCCACTGAAGTTCCAACAAAATGGGAGGATAGTAGATGGGGTTGATCCATGAGTAGCTCCCATCCAATTGAAGGTTCCCTAACCAAATTTGCTTATCCTTATCTGCCTTGATCGCCCACTCACCGGAGTACACCATATGGCCTTTATTTTTACGAGCGAACTTCTTGGCTTTATCAAAATCAAACACTTCTAGCAAGGAGCTATCAATTTCCTGACCCATCCGCTCATGCTTTTCTTCTTTGGCTTTCCAGGAAAATTCCGAATCCCAGATCTCCACCAATTGATAACCCACGATGGATTGACTTAATATCTCTTGCAAAAAATCTGAAACATATATGTAAGATAACTCTCTATCCTCGCTTGGTAGTTTAATTCTGAATATGTGTTGTCCTTGTAAAGCTTTTTGATCTAAAACGAGTGAATACTCATCAAACTGAGGAACGTCGTCATAATAATTCCTTACTTTAGAGTTTACCGGGTCTATGCAATCGATAACACTCAGCACGTGTAAAATATAGTATTCCTCTTCAGTAGCCGTTGAGAGTGGCAAAAACTCGATATGTTCAATGTGGTTCTGTTCCAATAGTTCTTTCACTTTCCTACTAATGACAAGCGCTCCTGTGTATCTGTTTAAAATATCGGCTGGTTTGCCCACATCTTTAAATTCTACGTTAGGTGCAGACCATTCCTGAATAATCGGCTTATCACTGCCTAATGCCTCATAAACCTGATCTGATTCCTCCGAATCGCTAAACTCAATCGTATTATTCGGTGGATAGTAATCTAACAACCATGCTTTCATTCATTTCACTCCTGCTTATAAGATGCGTACTATTGCTAAACAAACCAAAAACGATAAAACTCTTCCGAAAACCAAAACCATATGATTCCTAATATCACCATGATGCAACCTAATGCTTTTAATATCACTTCTATCAATTTTGGAATATCTCTGTTGGGCGGGTTGTCCTCAAATTCCCTATTTGGTTTGATTCCCCTATATCTCATCAGAACAAAGCATCTATATAAAATATCAGGAAAGAAATAAAACACAATCCCCAAGACAAACACCGGAATGGATAAATAACCAAATGTGCTGGTTGTCCATTCAATATCAATACCATTTGGTTTCTTCCCATATAGATTCATAGAATTATTTAATAAAATGCGTCCTTTCTTCTTGATAAGAACTAAAAATATAGTCTGGATACTTGTTTGCAATAGGTGGAAGCTCATGCTCGGGGAAAAATTGCAGATCTTTCATCTCTTCATTATCGGATGCCAGTTGTCCAGACTTGATACTGCATTCAAATACGATCGTTAAATATTCAACCTGATGACCATTACTGTAAGTAAACCGCTGCTCTTCACCACCATAGATCCCTATCACTTTCTCCGGTTCTATGATAAGTCCTGTCTCTTCCCATGCTTCTCTTATCATCGCTTGAGCAGGTGTCTCACCGAGCTCGATTGCCCCAGCAATTAAGCCCCAGTTGGTTTCATTATGTTTACGACCGAACAAGATCTCTCCATGGTCATTTCGGATAACCCCAGCCACACCCGGCATAAAAATCAGCTCGTTTCCGATCTTTTCCCTAAGGTTTTTATAATAGTCAGACATGCCCATGTAGAGTATACCTCCTTCTTTCAGTTACTGAATTCCCGCTGTACCATAGGTATCTTCAATGGCTTGTTTATAATTTTCCCAATGAAAATAAAATGGGCCCACATCTATTTTATTGTCGTTCAATAAGAAATCACTCCAGATTACAACATCATCTTCTCTATCAATCTTTACAGAGATAAATCCACATTCTTCATCACCACACCAAGCGCATACTAAAATCGGATATCTATAATACATGGATTCATGTGGCTTATTAAGTAGAAAATAGTCAATAAGAAGTCGTTGATATTCGTCGCTTCCCCATCCTAGACAAGGTACCAAATCATGTTTTTTCAATCTTTGATAGAGCGATCTACCATCGATAATAATGTCAGCAAATTTCGTGTTTTTATTTCCGTCTTGTTCAGGATCGAACTCATCGTATCTTGAAGAACATTTGGTTTCTATTGTACTGATGTTCAATACATTCCCTCCATACTCAACCTCTTGGGCTCTGCCTCACTCTTCTTCTGCGAGAATATCTTCACAGCGAACAATAAGTTCAGGCATATCTTCTCCATAAAATAGAACATGAAGCTCATATCCGTTATCAATCTGGTACAGCTCTTGATACAGCCAGTAACTGCCTACAATCTCTCCTTCTCGCTTGATGATTTCGGGTGCAATCAGCGTAAGTTTATTCATATTAGTGAAGCCTCCACTAGTATCAAAACGAATGACAACTTCCTCTCCCGTCAGCAGTTCCGTCACTGTACAATCATGAAACTGAACCCGGCTACGAATTTCATCCGGAATATCCTGCGCTAAAATGGCCTCCCTGTATTCTTTCGATACGCGGTCCATCTCTCTCGTATTTTCCGCACTCTGTTTCTTCAACTGAAGCAATATTTCTCTTGTGCAATAACCGAGCGTAAATACACGGATATCTGCAATTTGCTCAACGATGTTTTGGGTTAAACGCTCTTTCTGGCTTTGGACACTCCATTCCATCGTTTCTTTATACTCTTCTTTGCATTTTTTCTCGTCAAAAGGTGGGCGGACATCATACTCCGCAATAAGCTTCTCAATATGCGCTCTTTGTTCTGGAGGCATATGATAAATCATCTTATCCTCTTCAGCTACCGCTTCCTCACTAAAAAACTGGTCAGCACGCACAAGAACCGTACCATCATGCTTCAGCATAGAACGAGGATCAATGTTATACACTTCACGTTCCACATTTACATGGGCTTTTTCTTTTCTTTTGTACAGCCTCAGAAAAAGTTCCTCGTCCAATTCGTATGCTCCGCTATGTACTCTTAAACCAAAATGAAGTCCAGTCCGTTCACACGTCTCATACCATTCTTTTGTTCGATATTTCATATGCATCTCTCCTGCTGATTTTTAAAATCTATTTTGCTATTGAGGCGTAGAGCTTTTTAATTTGTGTTGAGAATTTAGCTGCACCTGGAATTCGTGTGCGTTTAAAATAAACTGTTAATTGTTTAGTATGATTTTTGACCATATCATATTCAATAATGGTTTTAGCGATGACAGACCTCGTAAAGCCTAAAACCTCGACAACTTCAGATCGATCTCCTTCATCAGGCTCCTCTCCCTCTGGGAATTCCCCGTCCGGATCATCGTCTAATTGCTCACTGAACGTTAATCGAGCCGCCACATAAGACATAATCTTGTCCTTGTCTTCGGCGATCTGCTCCATGATCCACTGAACACATTCTTCCTCTATTGGAGACGAGACCCCAAAGCCCTCCAGAACATATTTCCGCTCTCTAAAAGAATCCATTAATAGCGCTGCTTCATAGTTGGCATGCTCGACAAACTTGACGTGGGGTTTTAGCTGAACGAGCTCGGCAATGACGTTTTTATACCAATCACTTGTTAGTAATTGTTCTATTGTTTTCAACGTGTACACCTCCAGAAATTTTAAATTTTATTCGGCAAAAGGAACAATATACGCTCTCATCATCCTCATGACATACGGTCTCAATACAATAAACTACGATTCTACGCCAAGGTTTGAAAGAACTTGTGTTTCATATCTTTATGATTCCGTGCCGCCCATGCATGTAACTCCTCTAATCCTTCGGACTCCTGATTTCTTTGGAAATAAAAGCATAAATCCATCGGAACTAACCGTTTTCCATAGAGTTTAATACCAATCCGTCTGTAATTCACATAAATACACTCAATCTGGGATGCATCGTATTTCCGATGTTTTGTAGAGATCACATGATCGCTTTCCAGCGTAATGCTCGGTTTGGTAAATAACAAACGCCGGATCAAAAAAATGATATAACCCAGAATAAAGATCAATATAGTGATCAGGGAATACTTCAGAATACCATTTTCGTCGAATATAACATTTCTGAAAAAAATAACCTCAATGGCCAGCATGCATATTAAATTCAGTACAGCTCTGGGGTAAGTCGTCGAATATGTGATAAGATATTCCTCCTATTCTTTCTCTCCATTGGTACTTGCTATGTTCAAGATTTAGTCGGACAGACTGGCTCTCGTCTACATATCTATGGAAATCCCTGATTAAAGTCTCTACGTTTACCTACTCATCCCTCTCTATCCGACTAATTTGGTTGACAGAACACCAACATATAAATGGATTAGCGTTATCATCCATCACTGAACTGGACCAAATTCGCCTCTTCAACATTCTGGAGAGTCAAACTCCTCCAACACCTTAAACTTATCCCCGTAAACCTTTTCGAGGTGCTCCTCTCCCCAATAGCACAAGAAGTCCAAAGCAGGTTTGAGTCCCCAACCGTAACTCGTTAACTCATATTCCACTTTTGGAGGAACCTCCGAATACACCTTTCGCTGCACGATCTCGTCCTTTTCCAAACCTCTGAGCTGCGTTGTCAACACTTTCTGCGTGATGTCCGGTATCAACCGACGCAGCTCCGATGTACGTTTTCGCCCTGTCATCAAATGATAAATAATCAAAGGCTTCCACTTCCCGCCCATCACTTCCAAGGCCGCCTCCACGCCGACTTTATATTTCTTTGGAGTGCTCGTTTTACCATGTTCCGTCAACTTTTATCCCTCCTTCATCAAGCTGTTGCCGAGGTAAAATCATAACCTTCTTATTTCTCTTCGTTTCGTTATTTGAACTCCATTTCGAGGTAGTGATTCAGGGTACTTTGATGTTCCTATGGCACTTCATTCTTCCTATAGAACATCAAAGTGCGTACTTCCAGATGTTTTCATACCTGTTTATAATAGCATCAGCCAGCGATTCATGGCTACAAGACAGCAATGCAGAAAGGTAGTGAAAGATAAGATGAATGTATTAGTCGTTGTGTCGCATTCGAGAAAAGATTCCCTGACCTTCCAGGTTACTGATCGTTTCGTGCAGGGCCTTGCCGAGGCTGGTCACGATTTTGAGATATTGGACTTGCATGGCATTGGCTTCAACCCTGTTCTCCAAGGTATAGATGAACCTGACTTTACCAAGGAACATCAGGTTTTCTCCCCTGAGATAGAAGCGGAGATAGAGCGATTGAAGAAGCACGATGCTGTCGCTTTTGTGTTTCCTCTCTGGTGGTGGCATCTGCCAGCCATGCTGAAAGGGTATGTGGATCGTGTCATGAACAACGGGTTTGCCTACGGCTCGAACAAGCTTCATCATCAGCAGATGTTATGGATTGCTCTTGCGGGCGTAACGGAAGAACAGATGCAGAAGCGAAACTATGATGAATCGATCACGAATCTGCTCAATGTGGGTATTGCCAATTACTGCGGCGTGCCCCAGTCGAGCGTTGAATTTTTATATGAAACATTGGATGCGCAGCCTGAGCATTATGAGGCACTTCTGAAACAGGCGTATCAGTTGGGACTAAATTACGGCAAGGACAGCACAACTCAACATGAAGTAAGAACGATATGATTTAAGTTCTATTGATGGGCACTTTTTTGCGAAAATGAATCAACCCTACTATCACGTTATTATTAGTGAGATGATAACAACAAAAGGGTCGCTCCTAAGGCGACCCTTTCTGTTTAATACATTATTTTGCTGCGAGAGAAGATGCTTTTCCATCATGATGACATCGGTAATCCTATCATTTTAGGAAAGAGAAAAAGAGAGAATCTCTTCTCTCCATTCTTTTTAGTAGGACAACCAACCATACGTCCGATAATCATGCGGTACTGGCTGGAAATATTCTTCGCAATAAATATTGTGTTTAAATTTCATTTTGAATCTTCTTTGAGTAAGTTTACGAATACACTTAACCTCATTATTGTAATAATACTTGGTTTTTCTGTGATTTCGATACTCATTTAATTTCTTTATTCTGGGGTCAAAATTTCTTTTGTTTTTTTCCTGTGTTTTCAGATACTTCTGTAGCTGTTGCAATTCCCACGCTTGTATTTCATCGTTATTATTAAACAATAAGATCCCCGGCACTTACTTTAGATTTACCAAGAATAAGGTATGAGTAGAGTACCTAAAGGTCTACAACATAAGGAGGTATCAAGTATAAAACCTCACTTCCATGATGGATTCGTACTATTTTACATCAAATTAATTTGTTTGAAAATATTTGTAATGAATCTTCCAGATGAAGTTCTCACTCCGTTCATTTATTTTAACATCTGCATCCGTTGTATTCTTTAGTTAATTTCCACACAAAAAGAAGCCACCTCCCTGGCCTTCCCCAGTTCAGTGACTCCTTTTTCACACCTATTCGTACCGCGACTCGACTCTACTCCTTCACAGCCCCAACCACGATCCCCGTTACAAAGTACCGTTGCAGGAACGGGTACACGAGCAGGATCGGCAGCGCGCTGATAAAGATCTGCGAAGCCCGAATGGTCCGTTGAGACAGGTTCGCTACCGCTTCCGGATCAAGCTTCGACATGTCGGCCTGCACGATGATCGTCTGCATGAATGTCGCCAGTGGCAGCTTTTCTGCATCACGGATGTAGATGATCCCGTCAAAGTACGAGTTCCAATGTCCGACCATCATGAAGAGAGAAACGGTTGCAATGACAGGTACGGAGACGGGCAGATAGATTTTGATAAACGTCTGCAAATGCCCTGCCCCATCAATAAATGCAGCTTCCTCCAGATCCTTGGGAACGGTACGGAAGAAATTCAGCAGCAGAATAATGTTGAACACCGCAACCAATCCCGGCAGGATCAAGGCCAGCAATGTATTCATCAGTCCCAGCTTCAGAATCAGGATGTACCCCGGAATGAGACCACCGCTGAACAGCATCGTGATGACAAAATACCACAGATAGATGTTACGTGCACGGAACACCCGCGTCTCCTTGGAGAGCGCGTAGGCTGCAATCGTATTGACGATTAACGCGAGCCCTGTTCCCAGTACCGTCCGCTCTACGGACACCCACAGGGAGGAAAGGAAATTGCTATTAGCGAACGTCTTAGCGTACGCCTCCAGTGTAAAACCAATCGGCCAGAACGTCACCAGTCCAGCATTGGCAGGAGCAGATGCGCTCAGTGATACCATGAGTAAGTGATACAAAGGCAGCAAGCAGAGCAGCGAAAGGATGGTCAGTAACACATTGTTGATTATGCTGAATATGCGGTAAGGCATCGTTTTATGATACATGAGTTCGTCATCCTTTCTAGAAAATTCGGTATCCGGCGAATCGGTAAGCCAGTCGGTAGGAGATCACAATCAGGATCAAACTAATGACCGATTTGAATAGATTCACGGCGGTAGCGAAACTGAACTGCCCACTGAGCAGACCTTCTCTATACACAAACGTATCGATAATATCTCCTTGTTGGTAAATCAATGGACTATATAAGTTAAAGATCTGGTCAAAGTTGGCGTTAAGCACATTACCCAGTGCCAGGGTTGCGATTACGATCCCAATCGGAATAAGTGCCGGGATGGTAATATACATCGTTTGCTTCCAGCGTCCTGCCCCATCCACTTCAGCCGCTTCATAGAGTGCAGGGTTAATGCCAGACAGTGCCGCGAGGAAGATGATCGTGTTGAAGCCAAACTCTTTCCAGACATCACTCGCAATAATCGTGAATCGGAACCAGCTGCCATCCCCCAGGAAGAAGATTGGCTTAATGCCGAATACGGAGACCAGGAACTGATTGACAATACCCGTCTGCGCCAGAATGTCGATCAGAATGCCTGATAACGTAACCCAGGACAGAAAGTGAGGAAGATACACGAGTGTTTGAATCGTTCTCTTCAGTGCCATCTTCCGTACCTCATTGAGCAATAAGGCGAAGACAAACGGAATAATTAGGTTCATAATGATCTTGGAACAGGCAAAAAACAGCGTATTCCACGTGATTTGCAGGAAATAATCATTTTCCCACATGTATCTGAAATGCTTCAGTCCGACCCATTCGGAATCGAAAAAACCCAGTGCAGGTTTATAGTCTTGAAATGCCATCAAAATCCCGGACATCGGAATGTATGAAAAAATAAAGACCATAATGGCCGCCGGCAACACCATCAAGTGCAGAATCCATGGTTGTTTGTAGCGTTTTTTTGTTTTTCTGTTCGGCTTGCTCCCAATGTCCGCCTGAGGTACCCGGTTAGCTTCCATATTAGCCTCCATAGCGCGCTCCTGTTCCCAAAAAAAGTTTTTGTGTGTAATGGGGATCTCTGCTATAAATAGTATCAGGCATTTCTCAGGTCTGACTATATAACATTGTTAGTCTTGATAGTGTTTTGTTAGGAACATCATCTGAAGAGGTTGTTTACACAGAATTTGAAGGAGACTTTTTATGAATACATGGAAGCGCTTTATAACTTTGGGAAGAACGTCCAGATCCCGGTTTAGTTTGTTTGCCAAAATAAACTGTTTAATTGTGGTCCTGTTCATCCCCATTATTATCATGTATACCTACTCGAACAACGTCACTTATGATGTTGTAAGCAAAGAGCTACAGGTCTCCAATACGAAGCAGCTCACGTTTTTATCCAGTCAGATCGATTCACGAATCAATCAGATGATGGATTTCAGTCTTATTCTCTCTAGAGATCCCAATGTCAGAGCATTTAATGGCTTGAACATATGGAATGATCGTTATGACAAGATGCAGACCCGATATGTCATTCAGGAAAAGCTGATGCTTCAATCCGGGGTTACCGATATATGGCCCACTCGATACGCTGTCCATTCACAGCAGAATCAAGATGTCATTGCCAACTATAATAGAACAACCGGTTATGATGAGGATTATTTGAAAAGAAATATGAGCGGACAATGGACATACGGTAATGGTGCTGAGAGCCAAGAGGATATGCAATCCTTTTACTGGTTCTTTACAGATTCCTTGGCCCAGCCGGGCATGTTGACGGGAAGCAATCTGGTGATTGAAGCCAGCTTCAGTTATGAGAACATTCAGAACATGCTGGATACGTATAAGGCAGGTGGACAAGGCGATCCCTTCTTTTATCACAAAGGAAATTCACCCATTCTGAATCGCAGTGCAGACAAGCAGCTATCAGAGGAACTTATTCGTTATCTGGATGAACACTCGCCAGAGGATACCACACAGGATGTCGTCAAGCTAAACGGGAAAAAGTATCTGGTTAGCTCGGTGAAATCCTCCTATCTGGATTGGCATTTGGTCGACGTCGTTCCCCTCTATCAGATTCTACAGCCGATCTCGCTCAGTCGGAACTTGTTCTATCTGTTTATGATTCTGCTGTTTGTGGTGGGCATTTCCGCTTCGATCCTGTTATATCGAAACATTCAATATCCGATCAAAAAGCTGATCCAGGGCTTACGCCGTGTGCAGCGCGGAGATTATTCCGTACGTCTGCATAGCAAGGATCAGAATGAATTCTCGTTTTTGTTCCATCGATTCAATGATATGTCACATCAGATTCAAGACCTGATCGAGAACGTGTTCCAGGAAAAAATCAGGGCCAAGGAAGCTACGCTGAAACAGCTACAGGCGCAGATCAATCCGCATTTTCTGTATAACTGTCTTGGCTATATCATCAACATGGCCCAGATGAAGGACGAGCAAGCCGTCGTCACCATGGCGCATAACCTCAGTGCCTACTATCGTTATACGACACGAGTGGAGCGGGAGACATCTTCTCTAAAAGAAGAAATCAATCTGCTCGTCAACTATTTGGATATCCAGAAGCTGCGTAATGGCCGAATTGAATACCATATCGACATCCCTGAGGATATGCTAGCCCAGTCGGTACCACGATTAATGCTGCAACCGATTGTGGAGAATTCCGTCATTCACGGTGTAGCGAAGTCGTATTCATCTGGTGAAATCCGGATTACTGGCGAGAACTCGAACGGGTTCTGCAAAATTTACATCGATGATGACGGACCTGGCTTGAGCCCGGAACAGTTGGAAGCGTTGAATCTGAAAATGCAGCAACCGCTGCAGGAGGAAATGGGCTGTGGCCTATGGAACACGAATCAGCGAATCATGCATCTATTCGGCAATCAATCCTACCTTCTATTCGGCCCATCCCCTCTCGGCGGATTCCGAACCGAGATGATCTGGGAGATCCCCAAAGAGGATACTGATTCCGATAAAGGAAATACCGATACGAATTTAAGTTAAGCTACATTACACGCTAAACGGAACGGGCAGAACAAATCTCGAAAAGCGAAGCGCTCGCCTTTATCCCCGGATTTCCCCATTGATTAGAGATTCAAAAAAATCTGGGGATAACAGCGATTGAGAGATGGTTCTGACCGTGTAGTGACCACGTGAAATAAAGAGATTCTACTTTTAAGGAGTAAACACCATGCAAATGATCATCGTAGACGATGAAGCACACTGGGTAGATAACCTGTCCATGACCAAACCGTGGCATACGCTGGGGATCGAACAGGTGCACAAAGCATACTCGGCACACGAAGCACTTCAACTGATCGATACGCACCCTATAGATATTGTGATCTCGGACATTCAGATGCCCGAAATGACAGGTATTGAACTGATCGAACGGATCAGAGTCCGTGACAAAAAAATAAAGTGTATTCTTTTATCCGGACATTCCGAATTCGATTATGCCAAAAAAGCCATCCAGTTCGAGGCCGTCGATTACTTGCTGAAGCCGCCGACGGATGATGAATTAATGGGTGCCGTTCAGAAAGCCATCGATCAATTAAATACCGAATGGGAACTCGTCAGTTCACTGAAACGAACCCAGTTTACCCTACGGGAGAATCTGCCACATTTGCGGGGTCGACTGCTCCTTGAGGCTTTGCAGGGACATCGAATTGCCTCGAGTGAATGGGCACGAAAACTTGCCAATTACGATCTGCCCTTCCACGCCGGGGATTGTGCGTTAATGCTTGTACGTATGGAAGAAGAATTCGGGCAATATGACAACAACGATCAAACCTTGCTCGAATATGCGGTCATCAATATGGCGGAAGAGATTATGGGTGAGTTTATGGAAGTGTGGGGCGTGAAGGAGGAGCATGGATATCTAGTGTTTTTGCTTCAACTGAAAGTGAACAACACCGACATTGGCAAAGAAACCATACTGGAGAAGCTCTCGGTACAGCTTCAGTCCAAAGTTAAGCAGTTTCTGAAGGGGTCCCTCTCCATCGTCATCACCGAGTGGTTTGCGTTTCCCGATCAGCTATATGATCGTTTTCGGCAGGCCTCTGCTTATTTTCGGCAAATTGTCGGAGACGAGCGTGAATTCGTCATGCGGGTCAGCGACGTGGAGACTCCGTCGGCACAAGGTCCGCTGGATGTTCTGTATACCCCACCCACGTTCATTCATCTGTTAGAGAGTGGTCAATGGGATGCGGCAGAAGAAAAAATACTAGCCGTCTGTGCGGAGCTGGATGAAAAATGGTCGGAATCATGGGAGCATTGTATGGAGGCTGGATTTCTAATTACGGCTTCGTTCACCAATCTCGCACACCGAAACAAGCTGACTTTGGCCAACTTAATGGGTGACGATATCGAGTGGTTGCAGAGCGGAGAAGCGTTCACCACCATCAGTAAACTGCGCAAATGGTCGCTTAGTGTGCTTGGCAAACTCAAGGAAGGCACGTCCAACGAGATCAAGGACATCCGTTCCGAGTATGTGAAGAAGATTCAGGATTTTACAGATAAAAACCTGCATCTGGATGTTTCTTTGCGTGTACTGGCCGACCATGTTAATCTGCATCCAACCCATTTGTCCAAGATCTATAAGATCGAAACGGGTGAAGGCATCAGTGATTATATCTCGCGCCTGCGCATGGATCGGGCCTGTCACAAGCTGGTTACGACCACCAAAAAAGTATATGAAATCAGCATGGAGATTGGATATATGGACCCGGCTTATTTTATCAAAGTGTTCAAGCGTCAATTCGGCTTCACGCCGCAAGAGTACCGAGACCAACATTAAATAACATAATTTAGAGGTTGTTCAAAAATTCCGTTTTTGATTACGAAGGATACCTCACGGCATCATCAGCAT
Source organism: Paenibacillus taichungensis (assembly GCF_050994985.1). NCBI lineage: Bacteria > Bacillati > Bacillota > Bacilli > Caryophanales > Paenibacillaceae > Paenibacillus > Paenibacillus taichungensis. The sequence goes on from NZ_CP194720.1 coordinate 4,310,278, forward strand.
CGAATATGGGATTCAGCCGAAATGTCCGTTGCTCACGTAGTCACCCTACGCTCCGCTACTCCATTTCTAGCTTTATCCCATCTTCTCGGTACTGAAAACCGAATTTTTTGAACTTGCATAATAGAGTCCTATCAAAACTAACAAACTCATATAGATGCCCTCCCACCCAAATTGGTACAGTTACACTTGTAAAGATCATACATCGTAGGGGGATTGAACAATGATCAAATTTAAAACATGGTGGTCACTGCTCATGGTTATCGCGCTCATCACGATCACTGCGTGCGGCAGTGGCGATACAGCCAGTGACAATGGTACCAAAGATGATACACCGGCGACCGTCGGTTCAGCTGAAGCAGAAGCTGCTTTTGCCAAAGGTAAATACGACCCACCCATCGAATTCAGTTCGGTATTGATGCCGAAGAAATACGTGCAAGGGGACACCAAAGAAAATAACGTTCACGATCGCTGGATGTTGGAAACGCTGGGTATGAAGCATAAAGATACCTGGTATCCGGCCAATGACGATCAATACAGACAAAAGCTGCAACTGGCTATCGCCTCTGGCGAGAAGCTGCCTGATTTCGTATCCGTACCGACCAATGCGGTATTGACCAATCAGTTGATCGACTCCGGTCAATTCATCGCCATTGATGAGTTGTTCGACAAGTACGCGAGTCAGACCCTGAAAGATCACGCAGCTGCACATCCTGAACTGTGGTATCCGTTCACCAAGGACGGCAAGAAATACAACATGCCGATCATGGAGTACACCGATAACGACGATACGCTGCTCTGGCTCCGCGAGGACTGGATGGAGAAGCTGAACCTGGAAGCTCCGAAGACCATCGCAGACCTTGAGAACATCATGGACAAATTCAAAAACGAGAACCCGGACGGTCTGTCTCCAGACAAAGTATTCCCGCTGGCTATCTCGCTGAAAAATAACACCAACACCTGGATGGGCGGGCTCGACTGGTTGTTCGGTGCATACGGCACAATTGAGGAGCAATGGAACAAAGACGCAAACGGCAATCTGGAATACGGCTCCGTTAACCCGGGTGCAAAACAAGCCCTTGCCAAGCTGGCTGAATGGATGAACAAAGGTTATATCCATACCGACTCCGCCCTGTGGGACGAAGGTAAATCCGCTGAGAGCTGGACGGCTGGCAAAGCGGGCATTCTGCCTGGCGCAAACTGGGTACCCGATTGGCCAGCACCTGACCTGCTGAAGAACGTACCTGGCTCAAAATATAAAGCTTACCCTGTTCCGGCTGGCCCAGACGGCAAGATCGGTACGAAGTGGCAGAACTCTGGTGTCAACGCAAGTATCATGATTAACAAGGATGCGAAGCATCCAGAAGCCATCTTCCTGTACTACAACTACTTGCTCGATAACCTGGCTAACCCGACTGCGGGCAGCGAGTATGAATACGGCTTCGCCAAAGGTTACGACTGGGATATCATTGACGGACAACCGACCAGTGACAAAGAGAAGATCAAAGACTTCTCCAACGAGTTCCCGTTCCTGACTGGCCCGGCTCGTATTCCGGATCTGTACATGAAAACACTCGTGAAGCTGGCCAACGGCGAGAAGCCTGAAACACCTTACGAGAAACAAATGGCCGAATTCCGTAAACCGGAAAACTGGTATGCAGGTAAAGTCGTTATGTCCCAGATCGACATCCGTAAACAAAACTACTTTACCGGTGCTGCAACACCAACCATGGTATCCAAATGGAACCTGCTCCGCCAGTCCGAGATGGAAACCTTCAACAAAATCATCTACGGCCAACTGCCGGTTGATGCCTTTGACCAATTCGTCGCCAACTGGAAATCCAATGGCGGTGATCAGATCACGCAAGAGGTGAATGACTGGTTTAAGTCGGTGAGTGGGAAGTAAGATTTGAAAAAGTAACACGGGTCAAAATAAAAGTATAAAAAACAAGCCGAAGCGTGCATTGCCATCGCTTCGGCTTGTTTTTCTATATCTAGGTAACCTAGCACTTTAAAATACAGGAACTTCAACAGAATCTGTGCCCATAACTCTCTTTCCATCTTTCTCTTCTGATCCAACCTCAATACCAATTTTCAATAACTCAGAGGTGGACATTCCCTTTTTATCGGGACTTAATTCGATCACAATCGTTCCAGTACCTCCGCCATTTGCTATGTAATTTCGTTCTCTCCCAATTTCAATCATCGTGCGCCATGAAGAGTCATCAGAATAATTCATCCAGGTGGATACATACTCAGCAGGCTTTAACTTCGATTGATGTTCAGGGTAACTGCTGGTGATGCTGGAGACACTCCATTGATCAGGGATATAAAAAGCAACACCACCCCAGTCAGCGGGGTCAATCTCTACATGTGCTACTATTTTGATATGATCAATATGCTGCTTCTCACCCTCAACGAATATCGATCCTTCTGTCATTGTCTTTAAATTCGTTGATTTGGCATCCAGATCAACGTTTTTAACTTGAATGATATTGCCATTAACCACTGGCACATTGGCTTCTTTTTTGTTGAAATTCAAATAAAAAAGAATAGATACAATCACAATAAACAAAAAAAGCAAGATTAAGTATTTAGATCTTTTTTTCATATAACCCATACCTCACTTCTGCCTTTGTTTCTTTAAGCTTAACACATCATTAACGCCTTCCTTTCCTTAATTTAGAATTTAGAATTTGGAAAAGTAGAGCATTAAAACCGGAGCCGAAGCGATAGATTCACGCTTCGACTCCGGTTTTTAAGTTAAGATCGAGGTAGCTTCCCCCTGACTTATGGGTCCGCCTTAGTGGATCAATCCTCTGTATCGGTCTCCTCTAGCATCGACTGACCCAGCAAGGATACTGTGAGTTGAATGCCATCTCGTAGTCCCTGCATATACAACCGCTCATTTTCTATGCCTTTGCTGACAATATAACGATTTTCCCACTCGATATATTCAGGTGTCTGCTCGATATCCTTGCCAGCAAACAATCCTTCGAACGCTTCGTCCTTTTTCTCACGTACACGACTCAATTCAGGGTCATGCTCGATTCTGGCAGATACTTCATCTAACCTTGCCTGGATCGCTTGTTGCAACCACGGCGGAAAATCCATTGCTTCCCCTCCCCAAAGCATTATGTACCTCGCTCATCATCGTACAACTCGGTGATGTCTCGCCTTCATTTCACTCACTCGTGCCACCAGTTCATCCACCCTTCGGCTCTGTTCCTGAACCTCGGGATTGTCCCACAACGGAATCGCTTGCTTCAAGGATGCCTCACCTAGCTGATTAAGTTTGCGCCGTTCCTCTTCCAATAAGTCAAGCAACTGGCTCATACATCCACCTCTCTGATGGGTCTAAACTGCACTATGTCTTGTTAAGACTAGACGTGAGCAGTCATTTTTAATGCGAATATCGGTTTATTTTATTTTAATTCGATATCCGCATTAAAACAACTATTATTTCTCATACAATTTGGTTGAAATGAGAGGTGTACATTAATGAAGCATAGACAAGAACCACCTGGCGATAAAAACATAATCGGCTCCCGAGTCGTAGCTATTCGTAAAAGTAAGGGCATCAAACAACGAGAGTTCCTCGCCAGACTGCAAACATTGGGTTTGGATATCAGTCAGACAAGTCTTTCGCGTCTAGAAGGTCAATATCGTCTTGTTCAGGATTATGAAGTGGTGATGATTGCTAAGGCTTTGGAGGTTTCTGTGGGGTATTTGCTTGGGGAAGAAAAGGGTTGGGTATAGCTTGTGAGTTACTACTATACCCATAAAAAATTTAGGAAATGAATTGCAAATATTTAATTAAATATAAACTCATATATTGTGAATGTTTATTTTATTGTATAGCATAAAAAGATATAAACCTATATGCTAAAAAGTCAACTTATTCTGAAATGGTCTCATAGGAATCATTCAAGTTATGAGTCCTTCCCTACTTAAAATTTGTATTGCTGATTTCCTATAACATTTTTGTATTCACGAACCCTCACTGCCTTAAACGACCTAAGGGAGGAAATTAGTCGAGAATTTCAATATTACTATGATACATTCTTTTTACCTAAATATGATACGTTCCTTTTGCCTAAATTAGAAAATAAATCGCTCCGTGCGATACCATGACATTCTAGGATTAGATGTACAAAAAAAAGAACTGGACTCTCCCTTTAAATGGGATGTGTCCTCTTCTTTATGTTTAACTAACTGTCCTGCCCCATTAGTTTAATGAATGGTTAAAAAACGTTTTCCTGTAACTCATCGTAGAACGATTTTCTTCTGATGATGCAATGCAAATCTGCCTGACCAAAACTTTATATCTACCACTAAGAATGATCTAAAACAAATTCAAGGAATTCACAAATGATTTCTGAAGCAGCTTCCTCTTCGGGTAACCGGATATATCTACTGATATGTTTGATGTCTTCTTTGAATAAATCAATGAGAAGAAGAATAGATTCAGCATCTTTGTCCTTTGCTGCTCCTAAAATACTTACAAATTCACTGTCTCTGATAAATGTTTGAGCATCTTTTTCTTCCATTTGTCCACCGCCTGTTGACTTATATTCATTTGACTCGCAACTTCTTTTTCTGAATAACCTTCTATGTATAACTTAATCATCACATATTTTCCTGATTCAGGAAGATCGTTTAATATCTGTTCCACGAATATTTTATTTTCCGCATGCTTAGTAAAATTAGTATTTAAAATTTGATCATTATATATAGGAAGCTCCCTTTTTCTAATATTTTTAGCACGATACTGTACTCTCCATCCAATTCGATATAGTTCTTCCTTGTAACGTTGGTAGATTGTTTGTTGTTCTCCCAGTTGTGATCCCTCCTAAAATTGTGATTATGTTCCTCAAAGATTTAAAAAGGAACAAATGTTCTTTTTTTGATTATATCTCAAATCTCATTTTTAGAAGTCTAAAAAAAGGCGGTTAAAAAACGAATTTATGTTTTTTTATATTTCAGGTTGTATTTTAGGGCTACAGACTACCTTATAAGTGAAGGCACAAACAAATAGAAATGAGATGGGATTGGGGAAGAGATCCTTTTCATTTCTTTCTTCCCTTGTTATTAAGCCTATATCAAACTAAGGGAGAATAGGAATATGAAGAATGTATTGTATGTACCGTTGGATGACAGACCAGTGAATTTGGATGATGTCATCGTGCTAGGTAGATCAGCAGGAATTAACGTAATTACCCCAAATTTAAGTGATATTACAAACCGTCTGGATTCCCAAAAGACAGCTTCTGGATCCACACTGGTCTCGACATCTTCGCCGACTTACGGAAATCCGTCGAATATCCGTCAGTTTATCTTAAATAATGCTGCCTCTGTCGACGGGTTTATTATATCTTCAGATATGCTTGCCTACGGAGGTCTCATTGCTAGTAGACGATTGCGTACGAGTCCTGGGGGAGCTTACCCGGCCTACGATAGCGCCACAACGGATCTGTTGGATGTTATTCGACTAGTAAAACAATCTTATCCGAGTAAGCCAATCTATGTGTTAGATACAATTATGCGTCTAGCTACAACTGCCTTTGCAGGCGGACTGTCTTTTGCCGCTTACAATGAATCACGTACGTTTATGTTGCAGCCGAGAAGAAGTTTTTCACAGTTTGCAGATATTATTGCAGGTTACAATATGTCGCCTACCGGTTCATATGGTAGTACTACAAACTTCAATAAAGAACAGTACTACAACACTAGACAACATAAATTTAAAAGTAATCGTTACATTCTAGAGCAATTAGCACAGGCAGGATATATTGATTTTCTAGCTGTAGGAGTTGATGATGCGAATACCCAAGGGGTGCAGATTAATGAGATTAATTTTGTTGAGGGTCGTATTAATGCCTGGCTTGGTGGTACAAACGGCCAAAATCCGGACCGAGCAATTATTCTCCCTGATGCGGATGGATTGGGTCATGCCTTGATGGCCAGAATGGCAAATCAGCTATATCTTAATGGGGTAAAGCCAAGGTATACAGTTCAGTACTTCGGCCCTCATGGTTCCACAATTACTAGTCAGTATGAATATATGGATGTGCACCAAAATATTCTTCGTCACATTGATATTGTTGGCGGTCAGTCCGTGAGCAGTTCACCAACTGTCGAAATCATTGGGGTTACAGATGCTGCTCAAGTTACAGCTGCCGTCAATCGAATTGTGGCTAATAGTACAAATCGCGTTCCGACCGTGGTAATTGATTTTGTTGGAGGAGGTTCAGCAAACGCTACGGTCACAGAAGGACTGTTGGGTAGTCAACACACCGGACGTATCTTAGGTTACAGTGCTTGGAATACACCAGGAAATAAGATCGGTATAGCCTTAGGAATGGGACAAGCACGATATGCATATTTGGTCACTGAAACAGATCTCAATGCGCTTAGCACAGCAGTAAATGCACACGGTTCTCTCTTGTTCAAACGTTTCTTAAAAGACTACTATTACAAAACGGTTGCTATTGACGAAATTCGTACCTACTCTAGAGCGAATTCGCTATATACTAATGTTGATACAATTGCTGATCAGAATATGCTTCTATTTAATAGTCCTGCAGATTATTCACATTTGCAAAGTGTATTGCGAAACAGAATTCAAACGCATCGAACGACACTTTCCGGAAAAAGTGCTTTCCTTATTAACGGTACAGGAACTTCTTATAATGTACGACAAATTACGGGAGGAACTTGGTCGTTTGCAGGATATTCCAATTCAACACTTGCATACGGAGATCCTGATTATCTCTGGAAACGGGCTTTTGAAGTTACGTTGAATCCTGTAGTAACGCTACAGTAATAACAAACAAGAATAAGACGGCTCCTATGTGGAGCCGTCTTATTCTTGTTAAGTAGTGTTACGGATTCAATACTTCTTTGACCAAGGAGAAATCTACCCCATCCACTTTCCAGCCTTTACTGGTATATACAAGCTTAGCTGTTCTGTAGAGTGTTTCATTAGGAGCATATTTAGAATCAGGACCCGAAGACTGGCTTAATTTGGCGGTATTGGTGTTGGTATAACTGATGGCCGATTGATAAACGGTTGTAAATTTAAAATCATATTTCAACCCTTTGCTACGAATGATTTCATTGATAAATTTATCCGTAAAATATGGGCTGAAGGTCGCTCGGATTTGCTTAATTGATGATAGATCCGTTGCTTCATTTAATTTGTTTACGAATACCTGTCTTTGCTTATCCGTGATTTTTTTTGCATTTGGAATTTGAACTTGTGGTTTTTGTATGGTTACTTGGAGTTGCTTCCCATCTAACGTAATCGTCGCCTGACTCGCTTGTTGATTCCAGTTTACGTCTGCTCCTAAAGTTTGACTTACAAAACGAGCAGGTACATATGTGGAATTGTAATTTAGTTCTGCTGGAACATCCAATAGAATCTCCGATTGATTAAGCATTACTTTATTTGAATTAATGGTGAGAACCATTTCTGTATTTTCTTTAGTAATGGTAATGGTTTTTTGTTGTTGATCCCACTTCACGTCTGCCCCCAGGTTTTCAGAAACAGCTCTTAGCGGGATGAGTACTCGATTGTTTTTTAAAATACCACTGTCTATAGTGATTGGTATATCAGCAGCAAAGCTAGATGAGCTGAAGTTAGGCAGGACAAGCATAGAAGCTGCCAACATTGTAAGAGATATTTTCTTGAACATTTGTAATCCTCCTAAAATTAAGCTTATTTGTAAGTTTAGACGCGATACATAGAGAAAATGTTTCTATTTGGATGATAAAACTTCAAATTAATGTAGTTTATATGAAAATTACCTCTTACGAGAACTTAACCATGTCCGCCAAAACAAATCATCAAGAACTGGAAAATCCACTTCATTTCTTAAGGTATTGGTATACCATTTTCTTTATGGAATGAGATTCCCAAAAAGATAGTGCAGACCGGGTCGAAGTCTTAGCCTCGAAGGTGTTGTCCGCTGAATCAGCTCCTCCGAAATGCCCTCAGCGGACCGAGGGAGCGATAGCGACCGAAGCATGAATGCGGTGTTATCTAAGGTTAATGTCTTCTCGAATAATCTTACAATGGTAATTTCCAATATGTTCTTGCTTTTTGATATGATGATTGATCAGTTTTAGCATTGTAATATCCTGCATTTTTCGCAAAAACTACATTAGAGGCTATAATATCGTGATATTTCCCTAAACGTTCAACTACTGTTAAGTCATTAACTATCCGCCTGTACAACCCAGCAAAGCCTTTCTTGGGTACCATATCTTTAATAAAATCCAATCCCTTTATGCTTCCAGATATTTTGGGTAATGCTGGTATCCCATGCATCGGAGCAGCGTAATTGTAGACTGAAATAATGTTTGAAAATGGTATACCTTGTGAAGTTTCTATTTTATATTTCTCACATAATCTCTTCATTTGTTTATTTATATCGAGTACCAATTGATTAACTGTCACAGAGTACTTTTTACTCTCTCCTGCTCGAATAAACTCTTCAAGTGTATTTAGTTTACTTCTAGCTTCTAGAATATGTTTATCATTGTGTAATTCATACGCCACATTAATGAAATCACCTTTCGGACCTGCTTTATCAGCAATCCAAGCAGTAAACAGTGGAAGAGGATTGTTCATAATTATCGGATCTGTCAATCTATTTATCTTTGATACAGTTTCTTGTGCATTTTTATTGAGTTCTGATATCAACCTTGAGTGTAACGAACTATCATATACATGTAATTTTGAAGTAGATTCAGTTGAAAGCCCTGTCTAATAGGGTGAAGTATAAGATCAACATTTAGATCCTTTGCTGCCAAAGTATAATATGCTGTCCTAAATGACATCCAATTTATACCTGAAATAAACTTTAGCAACTGGTCGGATATGTTTGTTTCCTGTGCCTTCCCCCCCTTGTCAAGCACGGAATAATCATGTGTTATTGGTTTTCCTTTAGAATCAAGAATGGTGACCTGCCTCTCACTAGACTCCGTCTCAACAACCCTTTTCTCTTGCAATTCGGAATAGATCATTTGCGATAGTTTACTGTACTTAGGAACATCTAAACCACCAATGTCTTCTAAAACTCGTACAGTAAGATAGTATACACTTGAGTTGAGTTCCCAAGAAAATGTCAAATACATTTTTAATTGTTCAAAGAAATCCTTAATATCTTTATCTTTTAATCTTCCTCCTTCGATATTAGGTAAAATGTCCTGAGTTGTTCGTGCACTCGTATGACCGAGTAGCTCCTAATTTCTCGTAGATCTGTCCCGTTTTCCAGCGAAGGAGTGTCTCAGCGCATGAATACTTACCTTTTTCATAATTCCTGCGCGTTGTCTAGCTTCTTCAAAAACCTTCTGTACGCTCCGCTCAGTAAGATGTCGATCAGAAGATTGGCCCGGAAATAGCCAACGATTGGGTCTGTATTCATCTATGTATTTCTGCACCATATCCCAGGCGAGGCTTGAAAGAAGCGTTCTCCGATCCTTTTGACCCTTTCCCTGTCTCACAATAAGTGTCTGCCTTTCATTATCGAGATCGCTACAACGCAGACGCACAACTTCACCTACACGAAGCCCGGAAGAATAGGTCAGGAACTGAATTGCTTTATGTTTAGGGTTGGTAACGGATTTGAGTAATTGAGCAACTCCCTTTTTGCGGCTGTATCCTCTTAACTTTAATACGTTCTCTAACGGTTCTTAGGTCCATTCGATTTTCCTCTACTAGCTTTCCATTGCTGTAGATCTTTCGCTCTCAAACCACAACTCCAGGATAATCTGCACTTCATCTCAATCAAACTGGTTCGTAAACTTCTGGATAGTCATAATAGTGTAGGGGAGAATCACACTTATATTTTTTTTAATTTCTAACATTGAATCCGCTTCCATATATAGTTACAATATATTAGATCCCTAAATTGGAATAATTATATAAAAGGAGGATATACAATCTATACATACAATTTTGGGACACATTCACTACTATAGGAAGGTGCCATTATTGATGAGAACATCTAAAACGTTTAAAAAAATTATTATTCTAAGTCTCGCCATTCTTCCTTTAAGTCTCGGTCTGCTTCAATCAGATGCTGACGCTGTTAGATTTTCAGGTGGTAGAACAAGTGCTACGTATAATGTATGGTACTCTGATTCTGTTTCATCGTACGGTTATGTGTCAGCAATAGATGAAGCTCGTTTCAAATGGAATGATACATCAACAAAAGTTAATTTGACTAGAGTTCTCTCCTCAACCGGAACGCCAGACAAGTATTATGTAGGTACAACTGCTCATCCAACATGGATTGGTTTGCAGGAGGGATATAAATTATCAAATTCAGGCGGTTATGTTATTGCAACTGGCAGTGAAACGTGGAGCTTCAGCAATATAAGACTTTTTCATAACAATATGTACAGATTTAACATGACAACTTCACAGATCATTTCTAACGCTACTCACGAATATGGCCATGCATTAGGATTAGATCACACACCAGACTCTGGTTCTAGCTCTGTAATGAAATCTGGAATTCAAGACATAGGACCCACAACATATGATATCCAAGAGATTAGACTTAAATGGGGAAATTGAAATATAACTGAGAGGGTGAGATCATGTCTTTATCAAAAAAGAAATATATAGTAATCCCTGTATTGTTATTATTGATTATCTTTGTTGGTTCAATTGCATATTTAAATGAAGATTCGGAAACAGATCCACAAATCAATAAAGTTGTGAATCTTTCTGCGAATTCAATAACATTTAATGAAATTAATAAACTAGATGAATTTGCTGAATTGGTTGTCATTGGATATGCTACAGATGAATTTATAGATAGAGAACATGTGGTAACTGCTTTCGATGATGGAACAATGCAATCATTCCACACGAATACCAATATAAAAATTGAAAAGATATTGAAAAAGCCAGAAGATTTCCCTTCAGATCAAAAAGAGTTAACAATCATTGAACCAGTCAGTCTTGATGGTGATGTCAAATATACAGCTGATCATTATGTTGAATTACAGAAGGGTGATAACAGTGTGATTTTCTTAATGAAGAACACTTTTGGAGATTATGGACTAATTAATGATAACTTAGGGAAGTTCAGCCTAGAACAGACTAATCAAAGTAAGTTGTCTCAATCTTTCACTTCTCAAGAGTTATCAGAATACGAATTATTTCGTGACTCAGTAATGGAGAAGTACAATATAAATTAATGTTCCTAGCCCCATGGCGTATAGCTTTCATCAGCCCCATAAGAGTTTTATTAACTATCGCTTGGTAAAGGCGAAATGAAAGTCTGCCGACCGCGCTTTATTTCAAGCAGCCCCTCTAAGCCCCTCTAAAGGGCTTTTTTAATTACCTTTTTACTGAATTCCCCGTAAAGCGGGTCAGTCAGTTGTTCGTTCAGCCTGAGTTGTTCGGAATTCTTATCACTATGTAGTGTTATAAATCCTGATGAATTATTCTTTAATACTCTAGGAATAACCTCATGTCGTCTTTGTTTTCATCATTTATCAAAGGAGGAAGCTTTATTGGATGTTGTTGGAACCTTCTACGTGACATTGAAAAAGAAAAAAAAGGAAGGTCTTTCTTCATCTCATAGGGAATCAAATGACCTTCCGATGCTTTCATATAGCATGTTTACCCGAACCTGCACTACTGATCAATTCGTCCTGATGAATTACAGTAGACGATTGAACCCGCAGGTATTTCGTCTGGGGAGATCCCTTTTCCCAAACATATTCCAATATTCTTTTTTCCGGCTATAGAATGGTTAATTTGAGTAGAAACAACTTCAAATACTTGCTCTTCCCCATTCGTTTTTTTAATGATAATCCGATCACTGATCATCTCTTTAATTATTGGCGGAAGTAGTTCATCCAATTCTTCATTGGCCCCCATAACGATGGTTCCGAATTCCGGTGTATCAAAGACTAACCCCACACCAAACAGCATTTTAGTTTCCATTCTGTGGCCTCCTTTATCTCTGATCTATCCTTTGGCATCTCGCAACCTAAGATCGGAATTACGAAGTCTAACCATGGCATCTATCAATATGCTTAAGTTATCCATTTAGCTTCTGCCCTTCTAAACATACAAATGCCAACCCACAATAAAAGCAGCCAAGATGAACGCTGAGATGCCAGACATGATGTACATCACCTTTTGCTTTTTGCTGTAACTGCTCTTCCTCAGTTTGTAAATAAGCAAGCCAAGATACGCCACTGCTAGAACCACATAAAGTAGGTTAAACAATAAATTGATCCGTAGCGAAGAATGAGCGGGATAACTTGGAAGTCTCGTGTGTATGATTAAAAGGTTAAGAGGAAGTATCGCACCTGCAACATTAATTGCAAGATGATATTTATCAAAATGGTTTAGAGGATTTCCCCGTTTATTTCGTTTGTAAAGAAGCATCCGGATTAAATAGCCGATCAACACAATTAAACTGAAAAGGATGGCTAGCGCAACAGGAATAAAAGATATTACAATCAAGTTCACCTTCAAATTAGATACAGGCAAGTAATCCATGTAAGGAGTATAGGAAATTTTCTCAACAACGCCATTATGCTCAACCACATTATACAGACTACTTAACTCAGCTTTTGAAAATTTGGTTATATCAAGCTGCCTGAATAAATCAGTAAATCTAGCGGCTGGCCGTCGTGCGGATTGAAAATATCCTCCTTCAGAAGTGACTGAATTAACGTATGTACTATTACCGAAGATTTTGCTAATAAGTCCATAATAATAGATTTCCTCAAACGCAATGTTTGTCATGACCACCATTCCAAATTTGGATTCTGGATCAAAGACAACTTTACTTGAAAATCCTTTTAAATTCCCCTCGTGCAATAGTGTTGGTGCCCAGTATTCCATCTCAACGAATCCATGCGCAAACCGAGGAATCGAAGTCTCGTCATAATATAGACTTGTTGACAACATTTCGTCTAACGTATCCCTCTTTGCAAATAATACATGGCTATCATCAACAGGCATCAGCGCTGCAAGGAATTTTCCTAAATCTTTTGCTGTCCCCATGGCTGCCCCTGTAGGATAGAACGTTACGTATACTCTGTTCTTAGGGATCCGTTTCAAATCTTTCGTATACCCTTTAACCTCATTCCTTCTTTGCACAAGGTCTGGACGATCTTGCCCCGTTGGATGAACCGTAGTGTCGTTCATATGAAGAGGTTCAAAAATATGTTGATTAACATATTCATAATAAGGTTGCCCACTTACCAATTCCACGATGTAACCGGCTAATCCAACGCTATAGTTTGAATAACCAACGACGCTATTCGGCTTATATATCTGTTTCGGCTCATTTTCACGCAATGTTTCTCCCAAATCATAATTTTTATTCTCTTCGTAATAATACACTTCGGTCACTGTCTGATCTTCCCAACCCGCATTGTGATGCATCAGGTTCATTAGGGTAATCGGTTCATCGTATTTGAGATTTTTGAAAAATCCCTCTGGCAGATATTCTTGGATATCCGTCTCCAAATCGAGCTTTCCTTGTTCGACAAGCTGCATCACACTCGTATAGACCAACAGTTTAGAGATGGAGGCCCACTCAAAAACCGTCGATGTATCCGCCTTTCGCTGATTCTCAATATCTGCATAACCATATGCCTTATTCATAATGGTTTCGCCATCTTTGATCGCCACAACCGAAACGGCAGCCGTATACTTCTCATACGAGGCAACATAAGCATCAATCGTTTTCTCTAGCTCGGATAAAGGAATCCTGGATGGTGTAGCCTCAACCTGTTTTTCTTCAGCGTGAGCAGGCACCGCTACTGCCGTAATGATGAATATGTATGAAAGAACACAAGCGATTACTTTGTTAAAAGTGTGATATCCACGATTCATTTGCATTAGCTTCTCTCCTTTTATATTAAATGTAATTACGTACTCTTGTTTTCACGTATACGTTTTCAAAAGAGTCCACATGAATCTAAATTTTTTTAACTGCAATTACACTCAATTCATGAGAGAGGCCGAAGATATTCACCTTTCCAATTAACGATGTTTATTTCTTTATCTTTCAAGAGGCACCAATCAATGATTTCACCTATCAATTTTGGCGTGATGATCTCATCGCTCCATTTCGGTATTAGTACTCTTCTGTATCCTATATATTCTAACGTCCAGCCTTCGAATTCTTCTCCGATGATGACTATAAATGGACTCTTGTTCTTAATACTGTGTTGTCCCACTTCATAAGTAACGATTAACTTCTTATCCTCAGAAACGATATGTAATTTGATTATTCCTTCATCGTCAATATCCGGTTCAACATACCAATAAAATAATCGATTGGATCGAACGATTTTACGTTTATATTTTTTTCTTACGCCCATAGCTAACCTCACATATTCCTTTTTCTCTGTATGCAGTACTACAACAGTTTGCCCATCCACATGAACACTTTGTTATCCGATGTTGATGGGCCTTTTGATTCATTCATTTTATTACTTTGTTATTCTTTCTTTATTGCCTAATATGACTTCATGAATTTCATCATATAATTGTAAATCAATAAATTCTTCATGAATCCATAGTCCTTCCTCAACATCTCCTCCCCCCATACCTCCACTAATCCCATCACCAGGAAAGAGTTTTTCGTAAAATAGTCCTTGGCCTTCTCCCTCATTACAGTCCCATGCAATGGTATCTAAATCTTTTAATAGAGTATGTAATGTCTCCTCACTGCAATTGACTAGTTTCATAGGGCAAGACAAGTAGATTTGTCCTCCATCATCACCTTCCATAATTACATATGCATCTGGAGTATCTGCAGCTTTCTTAAAACTATCTATAAATTGATTGTTGTGTAGTCCGTTTGCTTCATTAAGGATATGTCGTACAGGGCTATGGTGCTCTGGAATTACACCCATCTGATTGTTTTCCTCTTTTTTTCTTTCCATAAAGATACACCTCTTTGTTAGATATGTTTTCTTGGAGTTATCTGAAATTAGTTATTTACTTCATTCACTTCATTCATTCCTATGACTTGTTCAATTGCTATATTAAATTCTTTAACATTAATGTTTAACTTAATTATTCCTTCTTTATCAAGCCCTTTTGTATCTAATCTAAAAGTACCCGCCACTGCTTCCGAACTATTACCATCAATTTTCTCATTTATGTTTAATTTAATGTCTCTATCGATTAATTGATTCTGAATATCCTTACTTATGATTGGCTCAACTGTTTTTAGCATTATTGATTTATTGGTTCTATTCCATAGATTGAAATTATATGTTACGACTGTTATACCTGCATCTTCTTCACTCCCTCCCAGTCCAATTGAAATCGAGTTTATTATTAACCCGTCCTCAACAATTTCATCCGCCTTCATACTGTTTGAACTACAACCACTTAGGGCTAATATTATTAAAAGAAATATTAAACTCATTGCATGCTTTTGATTCTTCAATTCAGGAACTCCTTTAGATTTATTTTCCTATTACAAAATCACATAGATTATGTTCAAAGTCATCTGAATTACAATATGGTGGAACAGTTGGGCTATTTCGAACCGTAAAATCAATAGAATACTGATCGTTTGGATACTCTTTAAAGCTCTTATAATATATGAATACTCTTACTTTATACTTAGCTGAAGGTAAGGCATTAATTACGTTATTTAAATCCTCTGATGTCAGTGTTTCATTTTTCTTTCTTAATTTAATCCAAATATCATGTCCATTATTACTCCAGTAACGAAGAGTTTCAGTCTTGCTTTCGTTATAATCAAATTCTAATGGTGCTATTTTATCAACAAAACCTGTTTTTAAGTTATTCATATAACTTTCCACATAAGGCTTCGCGCG
Source organism: Paenibacillus taichungensis (assembly GCF_050994985.1). Classification (NCBI taxonomy): domain Bacteria; kingdom Bacillati; phylum Bacillota; class Bacilli; order Caryophanales; family Paenibacillaceae; genus Paenibacillus; species Paenibacillus taichungensis. The sequence goes on from NZ_CP194720.1 coordinate 4,326,124, forward strand.
GTTTGTTTGATAAGTATCAATCACATTATCAGCCACATCCACAACTGGCAAAGTCAGAATAGCAGTAACAACTATGATTACAATACTTGGGCCAATATAGGAGTTGGAATTGTAAATGAGTCTGCCAAGCAGTAAAAAAACGATTGTTCCTACTATCGCCAAAGCAGCAACCCCGAAAGCGGCAGGCTTATTATCATTACTAATAAAACCACCGCCAATGTTAAAAATAAAAAATATGAATGAATAAAAACATCCAACGCCGACTCCTACAGCAGATAATAAGTAGATTGACTTCAAAAATATTCTCAAAATTCCCGCATCCCTGCTATAAATTAATTATTATTTCATCCTAGTGAAGCAACATAACTTTTATCTTTCTAGTATGTTCTCACCTAAATACAGTCTTTTGCTAAAGATTTAATTAACTATTTTCACTGGAGATTATGTATTTAATATTTTATCAATTATCACTCATCAGAATGTTCCAGATAACATTCCTGTGTTCACGATCCAACGTATGCTGGGTGTTGTCTCTTGCCAGACCCAGGACGAAAGTCCATAGCGTGTAATGTTATTTGATGTCCATTACTTCGAAGCGTGTTTTAAAAACTTTATTTCTTATTCTGATTCTTCATTGTATGGATTTGCATACAAATCAACATCAATTTCAGCATGAATCATATTAACAAATTCAATAAAATCAGAATCGAAATAAAGAGCAGGAGTTTTGCCCTCTTCTATTCTGATTACAATGAAAAATTTCGTAAATAATCGATGTTCAATCCGAATCGAATTGATTTCTTTCACTTTATTTTTTAATAGATCAACTACTTTTGTTAATTGGTGATTTACATCTAATGATTCTTCATACTCTGTACCTAATGTCCATGATGTTTCTTTTATTCGATGCCTTTTGTTAATTATATCGCCTTTATAAGCCGTATTCGTAGGTTCAATTTTAAGTATTGAAGTTACATAATTCGGATCGAATTCATCTCCAAACAAACTAAAATAAGCCATTACTTCGGTTTTGTCTTTCAGGAGTTTCACCTCTTTAAGAATTGATGTATGGATTTCGCCTAACATTCAAAGATTCGCGACTGGCTTCATTTTAGATAGCTCTTATCTTAGGATAAAACCTGTGTGGATAAGTTATGCTTCTACTGTATCTATTTCATACAATCAAGGGCGTATGCTCGTAGCGCGAAACTTTTGTTATGTGATGTCTCATTCCACCTGAAACACTCCAAAAAATATTGTTTAATCAGAAAATATATACCAAGTGAAATCCTCATTTAATCCAGAAATTTTTAATATCTTCTACTATAATTTCTGAAATATGTTTGGATGAATCCTACGGGTATAAACATATTGTTACGATAAGAGTTAAACATATCATTAACCCTACAATAACTCGTCCAACGACTCTAAATCCGGTGTATTTAAGCAAATAATAAACTAAACCAGAAGAGATCAGAATAATCATACCATTCATCATAAAGGTTATGGGCAAGCTTATGATTCTTCCTAATCCGGTGTTAGGATATTTTAATAAAAGTAAAATCTCTAATACTACAAATGGAACTGACAGTAGCATAATGTAAAAAAATGACTTTTGAATTTTCTCTCCACCACTGAACTCACCTACTCCAACTCTTTTAATACAATTTCACATAATATTTGGTGTTTACAAGCCCTTGAACCCTAACTGACCACCAATAACTAGAGAAATTTCACTATTTCCCTGCTTATCGTTCATCAGCGTATATATATTATCATCCATTGTAATAGACACAACAAAATATTCCGGTCCGCCTCCAACTAATGCTGAATCTGTGTCTGTTATCTCAAAAAACTAATGTAAATTTATCTCCATCGAGTTTTCTCAACAAACATTAACTGTCTGCCCAACCCTTGATCTTCTGCCTGCAATGAAATGTTAACCAGATCATCAACTTTCACCGAAACCAAATACATATGGCTTTTCTAACTCTGTAATGGTGCCTTCATATGTCGTTCCTTCAGCATCATCGAAGGCAAGCTTGCCACCAAGTCTGCGATCCATCTTTCCTGTTGCGAAAGGGGAACATTAGGAGAAGGAACTAGGCTTTCATCACATATATCCATCTTCAGGTTCACCAACTTCAAAGCCCAACACTTTTGACGCTCCAGCTTAAATGTTTCTATCCAAGACACCCAATCATCAATATTCATCTGTGCATAAAATGATAATCCACTAGGCTCTACGGATGCCTCAATAAAAACATCTTCCTCTTCAGACCCAAACCAATATGGAACTCCACTTTTATAACCAATCCACCCTGGCATACGCTCATACACTTTAGAAACTTTATCCCATACCTCATCAGGCAGATCATACCTTATATTTAGGTTGCAATTATGAGAATTTATGTTGTTCATTTACATTCACTCCCTCTACCTCAGACGGACTTCAAGATATATCCTCTATTTTTATTTATGAGTACCACACTCTTCAATGACTTGATCAAGGATAGATCTCTTGGTCTTTATATACTATTTTCGTTATCATTTTTGAATATTTTAATCTCGTTATTTCAATGAGTTCATTTGGCTGCATCATATTCACGATGTGACTATCATTTATTTTAATTTTGGTGTTACCTCGTCCCAGTCCTTTGACTATTACGATGTTATTATTCACCTCTACTATTTGTCCAATTGTGTTGAACTGCTCTTGTTTCTTGAGATCAAGGTATGTTACAAGGCCAAGTATACAAAATATAATAAAGCAAAAAATTGATAACGCAGTTGTCCATGCAGGAGGATGATATGCTAAGTTATTGGTAGTTACTTGAATTACGATTATAAAAATAAATAGAACGATGAATAGAAATTGCTTTTTTAATTTGCCTTTAGCTTTTTCGTTCATAGCTTCTCCTTATTAGGTTTTCTGGTATTACACATAACGTTCGTGTATCTACAAACCCTCACTACCTCAAAGAGTGCAGCGACTTGCCGCGACACGATTAGATAGTGCAGGGTTACCTGCCGACTTCACTTCTTCGAATACTCTCAGCAGACCAAGAAGCGAAAGCAAAGCGGTGTAGATATGTTGTTATTTAGATGTCAATCGCCTTACAAGAACTACTTATAGATTGTATTTCATTTTCATTCTTTCATATAACTTATAATCCGTATTTCTATTTACAATCTCTCCAATTAACTCTTTCCATTTATTTTCAATCCACTGAGGATTATGTTCTTTCAGAATATCCTCGTTAAATTGACTATAAATATACTCCAAATCTTGTTTGAGCAGTCCTATATCCTGAATAAGTTGATTTCTCGATTCTTTTTCTAGCGAAACCTTATTCGATAATATTTCGCCTATGATTTCTACTCTTATATGCGTATACATATCTCTAAACACATTATAAATTAAATGGGTTGAAGATAATTGATCTTCCCGGAAGTCGGATTTCAGAAAGACGAATGATTCTTCACCCACTTTCAAAGATACTGCCACATTTCCTAATGCGTGTATGACTGTTTCCTTCGAAGAATTGTCTTTTAAACTCTTTATCACATAATCTAAATTCTGGATTGATTCTTTTATACCAATTTGAGTTCCATGATTTAGTTTAATCGTGTAATCAACTTTTTGATTGTCTTTGTACGCTTTGAATTGATAGTTGAAGTACATACTTATTATCAATCCAACCATTAGTATGATTATTGCAATATTTTTTCTCATTGAATCACCTCCTACTAGTGCCTGAACTACGTATATATTAACCCATATTGTTACATTTACGAAGGTGAATTGGCGAATAAGGGATAATCATTAGTTTTCTCAAACCCTTATCCATACGGATCAAAAGAAGAAAACGATAATTGTTCAAAATTAGTAAAGGCACGGGTTTTACTCGCAAATATCCAGTTAATACACTGCAGTTTACTCGTTTTACGACATAAACAAGAAAAGAATCAGCCTAAAGAGGCTGACCTTTTCTTGTTTAAAAATTAGCACAGAACTTATTACATAACCTTAATTCATTTAATCAGTTAATCAATAATTTTTTTAAGCTCAAAAATAGTTGCCTCTGATAACAAGATAAGCCTATCGTTATTAACAGCTAAAAAGCTTAAACTTACAGGTATGCTCATTTTTGTAGAAGAGTCACTTATATCTATTGCCTTTATTTCATCATTTATATGTAAGTCTGGGATATCTATTTTATAATATCTATAAAAAGAGTCAGAGTTATAGCATGTCGCCGTAATCTGATATAATGGATTTTTTAGTTCATATTGATATTTCTTATACTTTTTAAGTCCTTTTGATGAAAAAAAGTCTTTTTCGATTATAACTTTATCTCCAATAAATTTTTGCCCTGTTGGATATTCAGAAGCATCATTATATGAATTTGCAAATCCTAAAAGCTTCTCAACTTTCCAAGTTCCATAGAAATATTTTTCAATTTCACTATCCAAGCTTATACGGTCTACCGTACAATAATCGGATGTGTTTTTTTGAATAATAGCCTCCTGAGTTTCAGGTTTAGGCTCACTAGAAGTATTGGGATTGGATGTCTTTTCAACATTTCCACAAGCCGATGCTAGCATCAACATTATCATCATACAAGCCAATATTGTTTTTTTCATATCTCACACTCCTACTATGAAGTTATGATTTCGCATGTTTACTCGATTGCTAACTGAATTAATCCCCGTATGGATTGAAATCTTCTGTTCCTTCTTTTTATATCACCATGTGCTATTAGCTACTTCCATACAGCGAATAATTCTTCATTGCTATATAACAAATGGGGCGATACTTTTTCTTTACTTTCCGATGACTTTATCAGTTTTCCCTCAGTGTTTTGTTCTGGTTGAGTTGTTACTTGTTTACTGGGAGGCTCGCTCTAGCAGAAATTATATCAGAGCAATTGAAGCAAGGAATGACATAAAATTTACATTATTTATGAATAAGGTTAACTTTATGTTATCTAAATCACAAGCAACAATTTCCAATCTAACCCATACGCTTGCACGTGGTGACAGTGACGCTGGTATTACCCCAACTTAAAAGATTATGAATATCTAACTTGCTTTAAGCTTGGGAGGTCTGACTTTGTTGATCCATAAACAAAATCCCACTCCATGGCCGAGTGGGATTTTGAATAGAACTTCTCTTTTGTGGAACTATCGTTTCGCTAAATCAAGGGAGAGTAGTATTGCTAACATATTTCATTCCAACTCTGAAACTGATTCGCCACTAATTATCGTACCATTATTCTTACCCTCACAGATTTCTTTCATCGAGCCTGGTTTATCGAAGTTAAACACATGCATTGGCAGATTGTAGTCTCTTGCTAAAATGAAAGCTGATTGGTCCATTACCTTTAAGTTGTGTTTTAAAACGTCGTTGTAATGAAGCGAACGAAATTTCCTTGCATCTTTATCAAATTTAGGGTCTGCATTAAGAACACCATTAACACCTTGCTTTGCAACTAATATAGCGTCACAATTAACCTCGATGGCTCTTTGTACTGAAGGATAGTCTGTTGTAACGTAAGGTTGACCGTTCCCCCCTGCAAAAATTACAATATAGCCTTTTTCTAGATGGTGGATTGCTCTTAGACGGATGTATGGTTCTGCAACTGAAGTAATAGGTATTGCGGTCATTACTCGTACTTCTTTTTTGGTCTTGGCTTTAAGAACTCCACGAAGCATTAAACTATTTACTACAGTCGCAAGCGTCCCAATGTTATCAGCTTCTGCCCTTTCTATCCCCCAGCTTTCCGCCATATTGCCTCTGAAAATGTTACCCCCACCTATAACTAACGATACTTCAACGCCTAAATTTACTACTGACATAATTTCATCCGCAATATGGTCTAACCTTTCTGGCTCAAAACCAAATTCAGAGTTTCCTGCTACTGCTCCACCACTTAGCTTAACGAGAACCCTTTTGTACCTTGACAATTATTACACCCCCATAAAATAAAAACACTAAAGCAATAAATGCTTTAGTGTCCTAATGGAATGAAAATATGAAATTACGCAAGTCGACTGAATGTAAGTCTTCCGTTTCCACCTCATACTCCCACTCCTTCATGTTTTTTCCATCAAGTAATTTTACATTACGTGAGGCTAAATTGCAATTACCGTCAATATTAAATCTGCAAGCAATTTCAATAAGTTATAATATGATTTACGATGAGCCGTATCAAAGAGCTACCTTGCCGTTTTACAAACAACAAAAAAATCATAACCCCTCAAGCCAACAACGCCTGTTCAATCTGATCCACAATGCCATTAATGCCTGTCGGTCCATAACAGCCGATCCATGTCGCAGCATCTACGGAATGTATTTGCTGTCGCTCACCCGTATCCAGCATCCCCCACACACGCTGTTCTGTCGCGGATATCCCATCCTGCATAAGCTCATTACTGAGCAAAAAGTAGTGACTGGCTTGTACAGCCGTTAATCTATCAACCGAGATATGATAGGCTGTGTCAGCGGTATCGGATACAAATAACGGAACAGGCAGACCCAGATCACGGTACAACACAGCACCTGTACGATGAGCGGCAGAGTGAACCCGAACGAGAGAGTCCAGCGGACGAATCAATGCCACACTTTTACCTGCCAGTACTGGAGCCAGTTCTTCGGACAGCAAAGCAGTACGTCGATGATAATCCGCAAGTATACGCTTGGCCTCTGCCCGCTTGCCTGTCAGTTCACCGAACAGACTCAGGATGTTCTGCCAGCTCTCATTACGCTTGAACATAATCACTGGAGCGATCCGGCTTAACCGTTCAATGTGCTGATCATGCACCTCGGTGCAAATAATCAGATCTGGAGACAGTCGTTCCACAGCAAGCAGATCAGGGTACTCATACGTTCCGAGCAATTCGGTAGTTTGAAGTCCTGCCCTGATATATTGCGGGAAATGGAACGTTGCACTTCCTACTCCTACACTTCCCGCTGGAGACAACCCAAGCGCAATCAAATGATCGGCATACTGGACATCAAGTACAGCGATACGTTGCGGTAACTCGGTGACAGTATACTCTCCTCGCATATGGCAGATCACCGGGCCTTGGGCTGACTCATACGAAGAAGCCAATCGATTCCGCAGCAAGGAATGAGCATAGTTTGCATCTGTTTCCGAAGCGGCAGCAAGCCGATAACGCAGCGGAGGAACGCCATAATATTTCTTGAACGCCCTACTGAAATAATACATGTCACGGTAGCCCATTTTGTCAGCAATTTCCCCAATGGGAGCATCCGTATGATGCAGCATCCGCGATGCATTCTCCATGCGTAGCTGGATGACGTACTCCATCGGTCCGAGCTGCTTCTCTTGTTTGAATCGTCGCTGCAACTGTCTTACACTGCACCCAGCGAGGGCTGCCAGCTCTTTAAGCTCCAGATTCTGACGATAATGCGATGATATATATGACACGACAACATCCACCATGTCGGACTCTGCTCCGCCTTGACCACATTCATACTCCATGATCAGTTCGTAGATCATCATCTGGAGCAACGCATTGGCATGAAAACGTTCCAGCCCTTCGCCACGACGCCATTTGGCAACGATTTTTTCCGCATTCTCGATCCATTCCGCTTGGGTCACCGGATTCTGAATAAACGAAGTTTGCAGTGGGTGTTTGCGATATGAGGGTATAACATGAGAGGCTCCTTCCATAGAAGAAGCCTTATAATTGATCACTATATAATAAAGTTCGTCTGATCTGGCGGTCAGCGTGAAGGATGTGCCCTCCACCACATGACAGGCAAAAGAAGCTCCAATGTGGCAAACCTCACCATTCATTGCAAACTCCCCTTCCCCTCCGCATACCAGCAGCAACACATTTGAAGTTAATTCTGTTTCGCTAAGAACACTGCCTGTCTGCAAAGTACCGCTATACCCGTCAAGCATCTTGATCGTCGTATCACTCCATAGACTTGTCTGTTCTTGCAGCGGCATTTCTCTCATCTCCTGACAATAGCAAAGGTAAAATGGTTGCTGTTGTCATTTTAATTGAGATTTATTCTCATTGTCAATTTTCGGACATTTTCTGCAATATTCCCCTGACATCTGATAATAAAAACAACAGGTGATCCGCTCGCTTTTGGCAACGTAGCCATTGTCTTTGCATTCGGTGAAGCGAGTTAACGGATTCTTTCTCACGCCGAAAATCTGCCCGGATGCCACCTGCGTCAGATAGGCAAAGTCTGCCTGAATTTGCTCTCTTTCCTGCTCCGTCTCGTTTTCATCCGTTGTGTATAGGCGGCCAATGCGTACCATGATATTCTCCCAAAGGATACTCATGGAAAGAGGCGCAATCACAGCAAGCGTCTTTAACAGCGGTGTAAGCTGTACTGCAAACATCTCCTCTACCACCTTTTCCCGCGAGAATTCCCTGTCTTCCGATAGTGGTTCTGCCCGAAGTCCATTCACCGCTAGAAAAGGAAATCGTGTGCCGCCTTCATGATCTGAGAGCGCCGGATGATAGAGAAAGCTGTTCTCCAGCTGAAACGAAACATGCTGATGATGAAAAGTCATCGCGGTCACCAGCGGAGCCGCCCACAGATAGCCAATTCGCTTGGCTAACATCGAAGCGGCAACCTTCATGTCAGGCGCATCAATGTACTCCTGAAACCAACTGATATACTCTCGGCATGCCGCTTCGTCACGCAGCTCACTCAGAGCAATGGTACGGACACTATGTTCAGGCGGCTCACCAAGCAAAATCGAATGATCCTCCACGGTCTCTTTCCATAAGTCTGTCGAGAGATATGAGTTCATATTAATTCGATCCGAGCAGAGCTTCCGATGCCTGATCTACAATTAGATTAATCGCAAGAGGTCCGTAATATGCGATCCAAAGTGTTGAGTTTACGTCATACGTGCGGTTATTTTTCACAGCATCAAGGGACTTCCACACCGGATTACTTACCATAGCCTCAGCTTCTGCCGCAAACAGTTCATCTGACAGTACAAAATAACGATCTGCGCCAATCTCAGGCACCTTCTCCATTGAGATTTCAACAGAAGTATCATCCTTGATTCCCTCAACCAGTGCAGGCATATTCAAGCCCAGATCCTGATACAGAATAACACCTGTACGATGCTCGATCCCATGAACACGAATGCCTTCTTTACGCGGACGAATCAGCGCTACCGTCTCATCACCCAGCTTCTCCGCAAGCTTGGTCTTCATTCCAGCAACTTTTTCCTCATACGCCGTGCGCACTTTCTCTGCCTCGTCCTGCTTGTCTGTAATCTTAGCAACTGTGGCTAAAGTATTCCGCCAGTCTTCGTAAAAATCAAGTACCAGGGTAGGTGCAATTTTGCTTACACTCTCATACTGCTTCTCCTGGAAATCAGTCATGATAATCAGATCCGGGGCCAACGCTACAATCGCTTCCAGATTAGGCTCGTCCCGTGTACCCAGAACCTGTACATCACTCGGCTGATCGCCTAAGTATTCAGGAAAATCGGTGTTGCCTCCAGCGATAACACTGCCAGCCGGCTTCTCGCCAACCGCTAACATTTGATCGAGAAACTTAACATCAAGCACCGCAATTTTCTTAGGTTTTTCGTTTAGCGTCAGCTCACCCTTCATATGCGTGATCGTTACGGGAAAAGCTCCGTCCGTCTGAGTTCCTTCATTCGCAGGTGTCTCCGCTGGCGTTGCCGCAGGCGGCTTGCCGCTATCTGTACTTGTTCCGGCACCGCAAGCCGTCAGGACAAGAATAAGGGCTAACATCAAGCCCATGAATAATCGTGATTTGCGAGCAGCATATGCCTTGCTTCCGGCAGCCTGCCCCTTTGTTCCTTGATTCATGATGAATCCCCCTTATGTATAATACTGATAATGATTTTCATTATCGAAACATAAAGAGAGTATAAACGATCTCCGCATCGCGTTACCATGTACTTTTGCGACATTTGAGTCGGACTAATGCGACATCACCAGCCGCTTATCCGCCCTTTAATTTCTCAGCGATATACGCTTGCAGTCGGTAGATGTCTGAAAGGAGCTCGTCTTCCTTCGGCGTATTTCCATACTCCCCTAGCCAGCGCGGTGTGCGGATATGCCACTCATCTGTCAGGTATTGCTTTACATCACGATAGTCTACAATATGTCCCAGGAAATATTCCAGTGAGCCGAGGAATTGTTTACTGCTATCCTTAATGATGGATTGTGTTTTTTTCGATGATCGCCTGCAACATATGTTGGATATGGTCTTCTGGATTCATAGCTTTAGTTTCCATCCGTAACCTCCCCTTATCTCTATACAAAAAAATGAATTAGTATATTATTCAAATGAGCCTCTTAATGCTAAACCTAGAATTCTGTTTTTATGAAACACAAGGAATCGATGCCAATGAGTATTGAGACATCGATTCCTATCATCTAATTATGGAGGTGAATAATGAGTATGCGACCAAGCATGAAGTATGGCATTATTGTTAGCGCAGTTATTATTGTCTTTTTTCCTATTATCATTGGATTTTATATGTTGAACAAGGTTATCGATCCTGACGAGATTATGGTTACGAGAACTGAAGTTTCTCCTGAGCTCATTACTATAAAAGGTGGATTTGCAGACAGTATTAGCAGATATCAGGGCTACTACCTCTCACATCATAACAATTCATTATTCATTCAGATTAAAGGCAGTAAACTTCCTATCGGTGGTAGTAAAGACTTCACAATTTCATTTTCTAATACTTATGGGAATGTTGATGAAATCTACTTATTAGGTCTTGGCAACTCTAAGAAAAAGATTTGGCCGAATCCCTAACCTTCATTAGAACAAATATGATCTGACGCAATCAGCTTCATTCTCTTCTACCCAACTTCCTAAATGCCGAGTATTCCTGATCGGACTTGATATAACTTAATATCTTTTCCGCACATGCAGCTGAGCTAAGCTCTTCCGTATTCACTTCCAGATCATATTCATCATAGGCGTAAATGTAGTCGAATTGGGAATGGGCCAGTCCAATCTCACGATCTCCCCTGGTCTGCTCTCTTCTGGTGAGTTCTTCTCTTGAGCAGTGCACACCTACAAACAATATTGGATAATCCGATAATAAATCATAAAAATCATTAAACCACTTGTCATTGCTGATGACCGTATCCACGATGACATTCAGACCCATCTCCGAAAACAGTTTAATGGTTGCACAGTACAGTGAATTGATGGGGTCGAACAGGATATCGGTCATCACATGGTGTTCCACTTCTCTTGTCGGTTTTATATCTGGATATGTAGTGTCGATAAACTGATCATAATTATGAAGAAATTGATCTACAGATAGATGATGAAACGGAAATTCTCCCTGATTCTTCATTTCCATCGCGATGCTTGTTTTCCCCGAACTTGATGTTCCGTTCAAAAATATAATGAGTCCTTTTTCCATATCTATCACCCTTATCTATAAAATAAAAAAACGCTTGGCTCCTTCTTCTCTCATCTCCGTGTTTAACCATTCTCTCGTTCCATAGCTTCGTTGGTTTTTCATGAAACAAATTTTGTAATGTCATTGGAATCAATCCCTTCCATAGTTCCCTTGAGTTATTGAATTTTGAATTCAATAATTACATTTTATAATATTTGTATAATTAATTTACAATAATTTTCAGTTATGTGTATAGTAGAAATGCAGCAAAATCCTTGCAAGAAACTCAAATTCACGGAGTGGGTGAGATCATGTCTCTTTTCAAAAATAAAATAATATTAACCATTGTATTGTTATTCCTAGCTTTCTCCATAGGTACATTAGCATATATGAACGGTCAATCAAAACCGGAGAAGCCCATTCATAATGTCGTCAACCTTTCAGCAAACTCCCTAACATTTCATGAAATAGATAAGCTGGATGCATTCGCTGAATTGATCGTCATTGGCTATGCAACAGAAAATTTCAAAGATCGCAAGCATATCATAACTGCATTTGATGATGGGACCATGCAATCCTTTCACACCAATACAAACATCAAGATTGATAAGATATTGAAGAAACCCGACGATTTCCCTTCAGATCAGAACGAATTAACGATCATCGAACCCGTCAGTCTGGAAGGAGACGTCAAGTACACAGTTAATGACTATATGGAACTACAGAAGGGTGATAGAAGTGTACTTTTCTTGATGAAAAATACTTTTGGTGATTATGGATTAATCAATGATAACTTGGGAAAATTCAGCTTGGAAGGGATAACTCAATTTAGTGTACCTCAATCCTCCACTGCACAAGCGTTATCAGAATACGAAACATTTCGTAACTCTGTCATGGAGAAGTATAATATACAGCAACTTCAATAGCAGACCACAAGCTATAACATGATTAATTTGAGTCGAAACAACTCCAAACAGTTACTCTTCACCATCCATTTTTGGATAATAAAAAATACAATCGTATAATAGAAATACTTTCTTTTTTCATTGGTTGGCAAGTAAAGTTAATTCATAATATGTTGAATGTACAAAGAAACCGTCTCTTTTGGTATATGGTTGCTTACACACCCATTTACCAAGGAACGGTTTCTTTTGATTTTACAATTTATAGTGGGGCTATCTATTCCGCCCTGTATGATTGTTCAACCTTTTATACCGCTAAATGTAATGCCGCTAATAAACGTCTTTTGAAGAAAAAAGAACAAAACAATAATAGGTAATGTCATCAAGGTAGATACGGCCATTAATAGCCCCCATTCAGATCCCTTTTGACTCTGGAATTGCTGCAATCCGAGCGAAACCGTGTAAGATGGTTCATTGGTTAAATAGAGCAAGGGCCCCATAAAATCAGTCCAGCTCCCCATAAATTGAAACAATGCCACGGCTAAAACGGCGGATTTGGCTAGTGGAAACATGATCTGTAAATATATGCGGAATTCACTAGCGCCGTCTAAGCGAGCCGCTTCGCGCAGGGCATCAGGCAGTCCCATGAAAAACTGCCGCAATAGAAAAATGTAAATGGGCACTCCAAAAAATTGGGGTACAATCAGTGGAAGAGATGTTCCTACCCAACCTAATTTAGTAAACAACAGGAATAGAGGAATCATCGTCACCTGTCCGGGAATCATCATCACAGCAAGGGTCACAAAAAAAAGTATACCTCTCCCACGGTACTCTAACTTGGCAAAACTATAGGCAACCAAGGGACAGGATATGATCACACCCAGCGTACTAACGATAGTTATAATGGCCGTGTTTTTCAGATATGTCCAGAAAGGGATATACTCAACGGCACGGGAATAATTACTCCACAGAATTGGATGCGGAATCCACTCTGGTGGGAATGTAAAGATTTGTGTGAGTGGTTTAAGAGAAGTGGAGAGCAGCCAAATGAAAGGAATAATGAAAAATGCAGAAGCAACAATTAGACATACATAGGCTAACGCACGATTGATTCTTTTGATAGCGGTAGGATTCATCCCTTACTTCCCCCTCCTTATTTGCCTTGATAATGAACCCAGCGTTTAGACGTAATAAAAATAATTCCGGTTAATGCCATTACGATAATAAATAAGATCCAGGCCATTGCGGAGGCATAACCCATTTTGAAATACCTGAATCCGTTCTCATATAAATACATGACGTAAAAAGTCATGGAATTTGCAGGAGTTCCTTGCCCTTTGGTCAACGTATAGGGAAGAGTAAACTGTTGAAATGCACCGATCATTCCCATGACAAGGTTGTAGAAAATAACGGGAGTGAGCAAAGGCAGGGTTACCTTTCTCGTTTTCTGAAACCAGTTAGCTCCATCGATTTGCGCTGCTTCATAGTATTCATCAGGGATGTCTCCTAATCCAGCAAGGTAGATGACGACGGCTTGCCCAATACCCCAAAGCGACATCAAGATGAGCGAAGGCTTGGACCACGACTCACCACCAAGCCAAGAAGGTCCATCGATACCGATATTCGCTAACATCCCGTTCACCAATCCGAAGTTTGGATGTAACAGCCACATCCACAGAACAGCCAAAGCCACTTGTGGAACAAGTGTAGGCAAGAAAAAGATCGTTCTGAATATAGCCATCCCCTTGACCTTCATATTCAACATCATAGCGAGTGCCACACCGAAAAATATACTTAATGGAACAAAAAATACGGTGAAATAAAGCGTGTTGTAAATGGATTTCCAAAACAGAGGATCATGGAAAAGATCTTTATAATTACTCATTCCGACAAATTCACCAGGCTGCAGAATGCTGTAAGTAGTGAAGCTGAAGTAGATGGACATTAGCATCGGAATTGCATAAAAGCATAGCAGCCCTATAGCCCAAGGTGAAGCAAACAGCCACCCAATCACGTTAGTTCTGTGGAGTGCTCGTTTCCTTGCCGATGGAATTGCGTTTACTTGAACTGAATCGGCCAGTTTCGCCATTTGCATTCTCCTTCCAATTGTCATTCATTAATAGGCAAGGAGAGAGAGTTCTCTCCCTGCCTACCAAGCACCCTATTTGTCGTATTTTTCTAAAGCTTTATTAATAGTCTCTGTTACTCTATCCAGGTTCTCTTTCGGAGTACCGTTACCGCGGGTAGCCTTTTCCGTAGCGGAAGCTAACTCATTCCACAATAGCTGTCCTTCAGGAATAACCGGGCGGTTGTGTGAATTTGGCAAAATTTCAATAAATTCCTTCATAATCGGATCGTCCTTGTAACCGTACTTGTCGTTAACCGAATCGATAACAGAAATTTGAGAGTCAGCGTTTAATAACGTTTGCCCCTCTTCTTTCCCTAAGAATTCGAGGAATTTCCAAGCAGCAGCAACGTTCTTGGCGCCTTTAGGGATAATAGCGGACCCGCCTCCCGACCATGTCGTAAAATTAGTACCTGTTGGGGTCGGTATTGGTGCAACACCGTAATTTAAATCCGGCTTAAATTTTTCGATACCCTTCACCGTAAAGTTTCCACTTATCTTCATGCTGACTTGACCGGAAATGAACGGATCCATTTCCTCCGTGCCAGCTGCGCTTGTGAATCCGGCAATATCCTCGACATTGTATTTTTTGCCGAAGTCGGTCATCCATTGTAGTGCTTCAACGACTTTAGGATCATTTGCGGTAATTTTGCCGGTGGCAGCGTCCTGGAATTCTCCTCCAAATGCCCAACCCCAAGTGTACAGCCAGCCTTGCGAATACCATGGGATGAACCCGATCCGTTTGAAACGTTTACCATCCTTAATGGTTAACTTTTCGGCGGCCGCTTCAAGCTCGGCGATCGTTTGTGGTGGTTTGTTGGGATCGAGCCCTACTTCTGTGAAATGATCCTTATTGTAAAATAGCAGGCGAGAGTCCGTATCCATCGGCATTGCATAAAGCTTTCCTTGATAACTGGACTCCTCCCAAGCAAATGGATAATACATTTCCTTAAGAATCCCGGATTCTGCTGCCATCGAGGATAAGTCAGTCAGAGAACCTTGCGCAGCCCAAGTACCGACCTTAAAACGGTCGAAAAGTGCAACGTCAGGAGGATTGCCGCCTGCGACTGCAGTTAGCAGCTTCTGATCGGATCCCTCGCTGGATTCTGTATAAACCAATTTCATTTTGATGGTAGGGTTTTTCTCTTCAAATGCCTTCACGACTTTATTCAAATTATCTAAATCAATGGAGGTAAGACCATGCCACATCGTAACCGTTGTATTCCCCTCTCCGGCCTGATCACTTGAGTCTCCCTTCGTTGAGCAAGCGGTTACAAGTAGTGACATAGCCAGAAAGTAAACAAGAATTGGAAATGCGAATTTTTTGGATCTCCTCATTCAAAGTCCCCCTTAAGTTAAATTAATTAGTTTAACTTGAATTCCTATAGAATCCACTCCATTTTCTGATCAATCCACATTTTATGTAAGCGCTAACAAGACTGGTGATATGAACTATTCAAATCAGAAAATGACGAACAAAGTGAATTGGTTATAAGAATCCTGCTGGCTATACTAATTATACTAAGTATATTAATATGACATTACGAAGCATGTCAATTGCAATATTACGACATAAATATTCATGACGTAAGGTTATAATTAGATATATAAATCGACGTTTCAAGGTTCGTTAATCTCCCAGGTAAGGAAGGTCCATGCTTCGAAGTTTATTTCTGATATCAAAAAAGGTGCCGATAAGCCCCCGGGGACTTCTCGACACCTTGAACAATATGCTTGCTTTTGTTGAGCTGCGCTTGTATTAACCCTACCTGTTATTTTTCACGACCATACGATGTTCAATGATGTTCAGCTCGGGAACTGCTGTTCCATGCAACTGAGAGATTAGCATATCCACTGCCAATTCACCCATCTGATTCTCATCCTGCTTAATATGTGTGAAGATGGGTTGACCTAAGTGATCGTTCAGGGAGTCGAAACAAACAATCTCGAATTCCTCCAAAGATTTCCCCATGGAGTGGATGACTTGAGCCAGCATGGTAGCTATTAGAAATTCCGATGCGACAAACGCCTTTACATCAGGGTGTTGTTTTAAAAAATGCTTTACTGTTTCTTTATCACTATCAATCGCTGTCCCGTTTATGTTCATGGGAAGGGTGCCCTTCAAGTTCGTCAATACATAATCTTTGTTCAAGTTCATTCCTTCTTGGGTGAAGGCAAACGTATATCCGAGCAGCCTTTCCTCCAATGTTGACGTGTTCTCTTCCGGCGGAGATAAAAAGGCAATTTTTTTATGACCTTTGCTAATCAGATGACGCGTAAGATCCATGGCTGCTTTCTTATTGTCTGTGTATACCGAACAAACCGGAATTCCTTTTAGATATCTATCGACCAAAACAATTGGAAACCGATCTAATACAAGTCGAAGCAGCTCCGAATTATAGTGTTGACCATGAATGGGGGTCACAATTAATCCTTTGATGCCCAAACCAATAAATAAGTCGATCGCGCGTTTTTCCTCATCCCGATCCCCGCAAGTTCGCTTAA
The DNA here is from genome assembly GCF_050994985.1 of Paenibacillus taichungensis. Taxonomy (NCBI): domain Bacteria; kingdom Bacillati; phylum Bacillota; class Bacilli; order Caryophanales; family Paenibacillaceae; genus Paenibacillus; species Paenibacillus taichungensis. Next base: position 4,343,070 of record NZ_CP194720.1, read on the forward strand.
TAATGAGTTGATAATTATGCTCAGCACTCCGCTTTTCCATCGATCTAAGAAGTTGTAGGCCAAACTCGTCAGAAAAATTCGGTATAATAAAACCGATCAACCGCTTATCATCCTCAGGCACCAAGTTCGTTATTACCTCTGAATAGTGCTTCGGTTCTTGTCCTCCAATTATACCATCGGCCACATATGAACCTTTTCCTTGTATTCGTTTAATAACCCCAGAATCTGCCAATTTCTCCAGAGCCTTTTTAGATGTAATACGACTGACGCCAAATTTTTCAGCCAACTCTTTTTCAGAAGAGACTCGGTCTCCTTCTTTTAATCGACCTTCTTTAATCTCTTGTACAATAGAGACATATATCTGCTCGTATAAATGCAATTCCACAAAACCACCCTGACATCATAATATTAGTATACTAAGTATATTACACAAGAAGTAATTCGCAAAGTCACTCAGATTGCCGGCGAACTTCTGTGGCATGGCGTTTTCCAAGTCTATTGTGTCAGACCTCTCCTTACAGTTAGCCCCCCTGGTAGGGTCATGGAATAACTGGCCCTAAGTCGACAGCCGATTCCCGTTTATCTTAGTGGATGTGATGGTATTGAAGGTCCGTGAAGAAAACTCTCGAATTCCAAACGAACAAAAAAAGCCGTCCCTCAAAATATATTCATACCTTGAGGGGCAGCTTATCGATACACTGCTGATTATTTAGATAGCTCTTCCTTCACCATAAGCTGACGGGCATATTCATTCAGATCGATAGACTCGCCCCCGTTCAGCCGCGACTTTTCAGCTGCGAATGCAATCAGATGGCTCCGGACGGAAGCTGCAGCCGATGTCAGGCTTTCCTGACCGTTATAGTGACGCACCTCATTCAGAAAATTCCTCACAATGCCGCTATCTCCCCCACCATGGCCACTGGTTTGAGAAGGGATTGTGATTTCTGTTTTTTGATGTGTCAAAAAGTCGTACACCGTAATTTGATCTTCCTCACCGCGAAGTTCTCCTTTCGTCCCCATGATCTGGATTCTACGTTCCTGCTCAAATGTAAAGCCGCACATACTGAACATAGCCGTAGCTCCACCGTCAAATTCCATATTCACAACCTGATGATCTACCACATTATTGTCACTACGGTATACACACCGGCCGTAATCGGTATCACGTAAACCCTGTATGATATTCGTTTTCGTCAGCTCCTGTGTAAAATGTCCTGCCCAACCCCTGAACTGGTCACTCAAATAAAATCTTGGTGCAGAATACGCACAGGTTGGTTCTACAGCACAATCCAAGCATCGGTCAGCGGAACCTTCCGGTGCATTGCCTTCATGAAAATGTTTAAGAGATCCGAACGAACTGACCTTAAGGCAAGGCTGATCCACGAGCCAGGATAATACGTCCATATCATGGCATGACTTGGACAGGATCATCGGGCTGGATGTGTTAGAATTGTTCCAATTTCCCCGCACGAAGCTGTGGGCAATATGCCAGTAACCCACATTCTCATTCAACTGAATGGAGACAATTTCTCCGATACGTCCTTCTTGTATCACCTTCTTGATTGTATTCCAGAACGGTGTGTACCGCAGCACATGGCAGATCGTCAGCAGCCGATCATTATCTCTGGCCGCTTGTTCCATCTCAAGACATTCCTTTGGATCAGGTGACATTGGCTTCTCCAGCATAACATGATACTTCTTATCTAAAGCCTGCATCGTTGGACCATAATGCATTCTGTCCTGTGTACAAATAACCGCAATATCAGCCAGCTTAGGTTCAGCCAACAGGGGCTCCCAAGTCTCATAACAGTGTTCCGGCGGAATCCCGTGCTTCTCAGCAAATCTTGCTCTTCTCACTGGATCGGCTTCGGCAACCGCAATGAAGGTAAGCTCATGCGGATAATCAAGTGCATAGGGTGCATAGCCACCCGCTCCCCTCGCACCTGCTCCAATCAGGACTGCTTTCAGTTGACTCATATTTGTTCACTCCTTTATGATCTGAAATCTACGGATGAACCTTCTAATCCGCTTGGGTATAACGGTCTGCTGCTGATTGATAGATGGCTACATATCGTTCTACGCCCATCTTTTGGAGAGCTGCCACATACTGATCCCAATTGTCAAAGGATTCATTTCCAGTAATGAATTTGTCACGCATTTCATCTACATACGTTTCAATATCCGTCTGGAAAGTGGTCAGATCCCGTTGTTCTTCCTGCGTGAAATTAAATGGAGGCCAAATTTGATCTTGTGGTAAGATGTGAGACTCTGCTTTTTTCGCATTATCAACCGAAGTTGGCAGACCTTCAGCACCCTTGAAGTATTTCTGCTTCACAAAACCAGGGTAGTATCCACCCGGCCAAATCAGGTATTGACCTACCGCCTGGTCCAGATTAAGGCCATCCGGGTTGTTTTTGATATTGTCGACATAGTCTACGTTACCGTCTGCGTCTTCTTTATACGTCTCATCTTTCCATCCCATGAAGAACGTCTTGATGCCCTCATCGCTGTAGAAATAATCCATCCAGCGGATCATCGCCTCTGGGTTTTGGGCTTTATCTGTCAGTACGAACATCCCAATATTACCGAGTGGAGAACCATAGGCGTTGTATGTCTGATCGCCATGAGGCCCCTTCAGTACTGGCATGCCAATATAACCTTGCTGATTGTATATCGCAACCGGATCGACATTATCAACAACTCCGATCAGGCCTTCCATACCTTTAGCATCCACTTCGGTACTCTTAACAGACACAATGTCCTGCTCGAGCAATCCGTCCTTGTAGAGCTTATTCACGAACTGCAGCAGCTCCTTGTATTGGGGGTCGGTTGGAATAAAGCGTACTTTATCCGTCTGAGGGTCTGTATCAATGTTAATGTTGGAGGTGCCATGATTATTCAACCCAAATGAACCTCGCAGGTAGTTCACCACACCATTCGTTCCCACACCGCCCCAAGCAATCTCGTCCTTTTGCCCGTTGCCGTTCGGGTCCTTCTCTTTAAATGCTTTCAACATATTATAGAAGTCATCTAATGTCTGCGGTTCCTGCAAACCTAATTTATCAAGCCACTCTTTCTTCAACCAAGGTGTTCCGTACAGAACCGACTTGAATTCCGGATCATACAAGGTTGGCAGCCCATATATGTTACCATCCGGCATCGTAATCCCTTTGCCAATAACCGGATACTTCTTCATTAGAGCCTTAAAGTTAGGCGCGTATTGGTCGATCAGATCATTCAGAGGAATAAATGCGCCCTGCTTGCCGTATTTCAGCAGATCCGATCTGGAAAACGCCGAGGCATAGAACAGCTCCGGGTAAGCGCCGCCTGCCAGCAGGAGATTGCGTTTTTCCTTCAAATTATCCTTCTGCACCGTATCCCACTGGATATGAACATTGGACATCTTCTCATACTCTTTCCAGAGTCTGAGATCGTTCCAGTCTGCATTGGCAAAAAACTTTCCGGCAAATCCGCTCACTGTAATGGTGTCATTTACGATCGGAAATCCGCTCGCATTGACTTTGCCATTGGCAGCTCCTTTATCCTTGCTACTTCCCGAATCTGCATCCTTAGTACTGCACCCGGCCAGCATCGAAACGGACATCATACAAACCAGAGCGATACTCCCCCACTTTTTGAGCGTCATTCAAATTCCTCCCTTTGTCCCATCGTTATCCATACAAGGAATCATCCCTTAATGGCACCAATCATTACGCCTTTCACAAAATATCTTTGCAGGAAAGGATAAAGCAGGAGCACCGGTATATTGGCAACGACGAGTACAGCATATTTGATGCCTTCCACTTCCCTTTGCTGCTTAATCGCAGACTCGGTTGACATTTTGACCATATCGTTCGTCTGGCCTTGAATCAGAATTTCCCGCAAAATGAGTTGAAGTGGAAACTTGTCCTTGTCTGACAGATACAACATTGCGTTAAAGAAGGCGTTCCAGTGCCCAACAGCATAGAACAGAATCGTCACCGCTATAATGGGCATGGATAATGGCAGGATAATCCGGGTTAACGTTTGAATATTGGAGCAACCATCAATCGTCGCCGCCTCATGCAACTCATTTGGAATCGATTGCTGGAAGAATGTCCGCATAATGATGATGTTCCAGATCGAAACGGCATTTGGAATGATCATGACCCAAAATGTGTTTAACATGCCAAGGTTTTTGATTAGCATATAGGTTGGAATTAGTCCGCCACTGAAGAACATCGTGAAAACAAACAGGGCCATGATGGCATTGCGGCCTATAAAATCCTTTCGGGATAGCGGATATGCCGCCAGAATCGTCATGACAAGATTAATCAGCGTTCCCACTGACGTATAAATCAGTGTATTGGTATAACCTCTGAGGATATCTTTGTTCTGAAAAATCTTCTCGTAAGAATGGAGATTGATGCCCTTGGGCCATAGGAACATTTCACCACGCAGGACAGCCTGCGGATCACTGAACGAAGCACTTAACACAAAAACAAGCGGGTAGATTACGATAAGCGTAATTATAATTAACAAAAAATGGTTAACTATATTAAAAATACGATCTCCTCTAGATTCAACAAGCATGCATCAGCAACTCCCTTACCATAGGCTCGTTTCACTCATACGTTTTGAGATCTGGTTAACCGTGACTAGTAAGATGAAATTGATTATGGAGTTAAACAGACCAATCGCCGCCGAGAAGCTGTATTCAGCATCTTGTATCCCGCTCCGGTAAACGTAGGTAGAGATAATGTCCGAGGTTTCTAAATTCAGTGTGTTCTGCATCAGCAGGACTTTCTCGAAACCAATACCCATGATGCTTCCGATATTTAAAATGAACAAAATGATAATTGTCGGCATAATACTTGGTATATTAATATGCCATATCCGCTGCAACCGGGTTGCCCCATCCACACGCGCTGCTTCATGAAGCTGAGAGTCCACGCCGGCTAATGCCGCCAAATAAATAATCGAGCTCCAGCCCATGGTCTGCCACACATCCGACATCACAAATAAGGTCTTGAACCAGGATGTCTCAGACAAGAAATTAATGGGATTACCACCAAACATACCAATGAAGTGATTAATGATTCCGTATCGCGGCGATAAAAACATCATCATCATGCCTACGACCACAACGGTTGATAGGAAGTGCGGCGCATAGGTTATGGTCTGAACAAATTTTTTAAACTTTTCCGCCCTTACCTCATTCATCAGAAGCGCCAAAATGATAGGGACTGGAAAACCTACCGCCAAGCTGTACAACCCAAGTCCAAGCGTATTTTTAATTAATCTCCAGAAGAAATAACTGTGAAAAAAACGTTCAAAATGTTCAACTCCGATCCAGGGGCTTCCCCAGATTCCCTTCGTTGCAATGAAATCCTTAAATGCGATTTGAATGCCATACATCGGCAAGTACTGAAAGACAATGTAATACGCAACAACTGGCGAGATTAACAAATAAAGCTGCCAATTTCGTAAAACGGGGTTCCACTTTTGACGTCTTCTTCTCTTCTTTTCATGTACTGCATTCATTGCAGGTTTTACAGTTGTATTGGCCATGAACATCCCCCCTGGAATTGTCACTACAATTCTGCCTGGCAAAATGTCTTTGTGTTACCACCAGCGCTTACGCCGCTCGAAGCAGTTCCCACCTTTCTTTTTTGATTTCTAAGTTTTGATTTAAAGTACTTATATGTTAGAAGTTGTTACACAAAGTGAGTGAATAGCGTTAATAGATGACTTCATCATCTAACGCAAAAGGATTTGTTTTTTTTGGATATATATTTGGATATATTCGGTTCTAGTTTGGAGTCTATTTTATGTAAATTGAAAGGAATCAGTTTGGATAATAGGTTGTAAGAGTTTTAGAGGGTTCTTGTTTATTTTATATAAACATTGATTTAAAGGGGTATGGAAGCGCAATCAATAATTTGGTTTAAGATAAAATCTTAGCTGCTGGCTAAATCCAAAAACATAGAAAACAAATCCAAACGCTTAATTTCATACATCATAATATAGCCCACAGACAGTTGTCAAACATTTTTTTGGCTTAATTTGGATTAAATTTGGCTAAATAAAACAAGAAAAACCCACGCGGATGCATTCCTCGTAGGTTTTATATTAAAGTTATCTGGATTCATATGTAACAAAATATCACACAACTATCTAGTCATCCATACGATTTGTACGATCATAAACAGATGATTCCCTCACAATAAGGGTGCTGGGCAACAACACTTTATGGAGAGATGAATAACGTCCTTCCAGATAATCGTTAATTAATTGTGCTGCTACTTTGCCGATTTCATATTTTGGAACTTGCACGGACGTCAGAGGTGGGGTTGTATACTGCGCCATAGAAATATTATCCATGCCCACGAATGCGATATCTTGAGGAATACGGCCATTTTGTTCAACCACTGCCCGCATCGCAGGAATAGCGAGCATATCACTTGCACAAAAAATTGCCGTCGGCCAATCAGACTTGGGCGTCTCGGTCAGGAGATCCGTCAATCTGCTGTAGCTGAGATTCACATTCCAGTTGGTGTTGATAATCCAATGTTCATTCAGATTCAGGTTTGCTTCCAGCATGGCAAATTTATAACCGACGTACCTTTCTTCGCTCTCTATTTGTTCCGAATATGCGGGGCCACCGATAAACCCAATCCGGGTATGGCCTTGCTCGATCAAATGACGGACTGCTGTGCGGGCAGAAAATATTCGGTCACAGTCAACGACCGGTACAGTAAGCCTTTCGTCATTGAGACTTACACCCAATACAGTAATATTCTCTTGCTCAAGCAGCTCAAACAATTTTTCATCGTACCAGCTGATTGCGACTATACCTTGAGTACCCGTTTCCTGAAGCATCATCTTTATCCGTTCAGTGTCACTAAGTTCTTCGCAAGTGCGGACAATTGCTGGAGGCAGCCCCAGTTCCGTCATTTTAACGTGAAAACCTGTCAGTACCTGTGAAAAGTACGGATGATCATCCATCAAAATCTGTGGCACGATACAAGCTATCCGTTTGGCTGAGGTAATCTCTTTGCCAATGGATTTGGAGGATTCATCCAAAATGTATCCCAACTCAAGAGCAGCTTCCCTAATTTTTCGCTTTGTCCCTTCATTGACCGGTCGATTGGTATCATTGCTGATCGCACGCGAAACCGTTGATATGGATACGCCTACACGTTCTGCGATATCTTTTAATTTTGGCATTACAGCACCTCCCCTTGCTCTCTTCATTTGGAGCCAAAATTTATGTTTAGCAATGATCATATCATAATATTGTAATATTTTGGCGTCAATTAAACAAGCCGCCATGCAAGTACCGTTATACTGTCAACACGCGATTTTTGCCACTTTTCATAAGCTTTTAAATTGTTTGACAATCTGTACGATAAAAAAGCCCCCGGTTTCCCGGAGGCTCATCGAATACTAGTTATTTTACCGCGATTACTTCAATCTCCACAAGTCCGTCCTTCGGCAGCTTTGCAACCTCAACGGCGCTGCGTGCCGGATAAGGCTCCGCAAAGAAAGTCGCATATACTTCATTAACAGTTTGGAAATCGTTCATGTCTTTTAGAAATACCGTCGTTTTCACTACATGCTCCATGGCATAATCTGCAGCTTCCAAAATTGCCTTCACATTAGTTAGCGATTGCTTCGCCTGCTCCGATACAGAATCCGGAAACTCTCCTGCAGCATTCATTCCAAGCTGCCCGGAAGTAATCATCATATTCCCAAATTGTACAGCCTGTGAGTAAGGACCAATAGCACCTGGAGCGTTTGAAGTTGCGATTGTTTTTCTCTCTTGTTTTGTCATAGAAATTCTCTCCCTTTATCCACGCATTAATACGCTTTGTTTTTTCTGTTACACAAGCGAGGGGTGTGATCCCCTCTCTTATAATGATTTAGCTGCTTTTGCATCATCATATTCCTTGAGCATTTCCTGCTGCTGCTCTGGAGTCAGCTTGGTGATTCCAAAGCCTGTAAAACCCCAGATGATCGCAAAGATAATACCTGTCCAGCAGAGGACTGCCCAAGGCAAATATGACAGAGTTGCGACGCCAAGCGTACCAGCCATATAAGCCCCTGCTGCTGTCCACGGCAAGATCGGTTCAATAATGGTAGCGGAATCCTCAATGGTTCGACCCAGGTTCTTCGGATGCAGTCCGCGGCGAATGTAAGCCTCTCGCAGCATTTCACCAGGCATCAGGATTGATACCTGCCCATTACTCGTTACCCCGATCATCGTCAGACCGGTAGCAATTGTTGCCAAAATTAGCGATCCTGTCGAATGTACAAATTTAAGGATTTTACCTACAATCAATTCCAAAGATTTGGTCAACGAAATGGTACCGGCGAACGTAATAGCACAGAAGCAAATCAACAATGTACCCATCATGGAGTTCATCCCACCACGGTTCAGAAGGCGAGGAATATCCGGAATCACAGCAGCTGCATCGAAGCCTTGAATGTGTACCATAGCTACATCGAAGCCGTTAATGACGGAAGTAATTACATCATGCAGTGTAAACCCTTGAAAGATCATGCCACATGCCATTGCTACAAAAGAGGAAATCAGCATCACCGGTATGGTAGGTTTTTTGCGAATTGAACCGTACAATACGATCAATACCGGAAGCAGTAATAATAAATTCCAGTTGAACACTGTACTTAAAGTATCCATAATCGTAACAACCTTCTCAGGAATAGCCATATCCGAGCCACCACTATTAAAACCAGTGATCAAGAAGACCGCTCCAGCTACGATAAATGATGGGACCGTGGTATACAGCAAATGACCTATATGTTCATACAAGTTAACTCCTGTTGACAACGCTGCCAAGTTTGTTGTATCTGATAAAGGAGATAGTTTGTCTCCAAAATATGCCCCTGCTACAACTGCACCTGCAACAGCAGCCAGATTCGCATCGAGGCCAGCTCCTACCCCCATAAATGCTACGCCGATCGTACCTGCTGATCCCCAAGAGGTTCCTGTACATAAGGAGACAATGGAAGTGACAATGAATGCCGTAATCAGCAAAAATTGCGGATTAATAATATTAAGTCCATAATAGATCATCATGGGTATCGTACCACCGATCATCCAGGCGCCAATCATAAATCCGACAGTAATCAGGATCAAGATAGCCGGCATGGTCTTTGCGATCTTTTGCGCGATGGAATTCATAATGTCGTCATAGTTGTGACCCAGCTTAATGGCGATGATTCCGGCAACCACTGTGGATATAATGATTAGCGGCTCAGGTGGCAATTCGAATAGAACATATCCTATACATAACAGTAAAACCATAGTAACAATCGGTAATAAAGCTAAAAACAGAGTAGGTTGCTTAACCGTCTTTTCCTTATTTGGCATAGCCATTGTAAGGTTCCCCCTATCGATGATGTAAGAAGTTATCTGTTACTTTAAAGGGTAATTGCTGACCATTCGCTCAAAAGCCTCTTGCAATAGTGCCCTGGGAGCACCGAGATTCAGGCGAATAAATCCTTCGCCATCCACGCCAAAGGACGAACCAAAACTGACGCTAACCCGGCTCTTTTGTTGAATCCATTCCATTAAATCGCTTTCATTTCTGCTAAGGGCCGTACAATCTACCCACAGAAGGTAGGTTCCTTCTGCTCTCACGATTTTTAGTTCAGGCATATGCTCAGCAAAAAAATCTTCCGTAAATGAAATATTGTCCGTAATATAAGATCGAAGCTCGTTAAGCCAATCATCACACTCCGTATAAGCCACTTCCAAAGCAGGGATGGCAAAAAAAGTAGGATTATGAATGCCGGCCTGTCGTAACCCAAGTTGGAATCGCTCTCTTAACTGCATATTCGGGATCACAATATTAGCGATTTCAAGACTTGCTAAGTTAAAGGTTTTACCTGGCGAAGTGCAGACAATGGAACGCTCCGCAATCTGCTCTGATAACTTCGCGATAATCGTATGCTCGTGTCCTTCGTGAATAAAATCGGCATGGATGTCATCCGATACGAGCAGTGCATCATAACGAATGCAGAGCTCGGCTATTCGTTCCAATTCCGCCTTTGTCCATACACGCCCGGTCGGATTATGTGGAGAGATTAACAGAACAATCTTGACCCCTGCACTCATTTGGCGCTCCATATCATCAAAGTCGATCTCATATCGTCCATCTCTAAGCAGCAGCCGGCTTTCCACTAGTTTTCTATGATTAATTTCAACAGCATTAGCGATAGGTTGATATGCCGGAGTATGCATCAAAATTCGGTCACCAGGTTCTGTGAATCTTTCGATTATAGTCGATACAGCCTGTACAATTCGCGGGCAGAACACAATCCATTCTTTCGGTACATCCCATCTGTAAGCTTTATCAAGCCATTGTTGTACGACCTCATAATACGGAGGGAACGCATCGGTATATCCGTAGATTCCGTGCCGCGCCATCTCGCTCACCTTATTCACGACTTGAGGAGGCGCTTGGATATCCATATCCGCAACAGAGAGAACGATCATATCCTCCCCCAAACTGTTCACAACCCCGTCCCACTTCGCGCTATTGGTACCTACTCTGCTAATCATTTGATCAAAGTTATAGCTCATGTATCTCACCTTCTTGTTTTCCATCTGGATTTCTGTTTATTTCAGCTTTTGTAAATAGCGATATACCGTAGGTTCAGATATTGATAAAGAAGTTGCTACCTGTGAAACGCCACCTTTCAGTAAGAAAACTCCAAGCTCGTTTAATTCGCGGACAACTTCAATCTTCTCCTGCGATGACAAACGTTCCGGCGGAATTTTTAATTTGCCAATAACCGAAGTTATCATATGCTGCAGCAGATCATCTGCATTTCCCTGCAGGTACTCCGTTGTTTGCTTTTCTTCCTTCGACTTTTCAGCAGCAGCAGGCATTACATACGGGTTAGGTCCTCCTTGTAAAATATGTTGAACCCATTCAGCCGCTACTTCCATATGAGTAACGTCTATATTCAGGCAGAGCAGTCCAACCAGCTTATTCTCATCATTCTTTATATAGTAGGTAGACGATCGGAAACTCTGACCGAATTTGCCTGACGCTTTGTAGTTGGCTATATACTGTTCCTCATGATAAGCTTCCGATTTGAGAATTTTCAAAACAAGGTCAGTGGATGCATCGCCTACTTCACGTCCGCTAATATAACCGTTCTCAATAAAAACAATAGAGTGCTCCGGATCACTGATATCATGTACGACGACTTCACATTTAGGTCCTATAATTGCCGCAATAAATGAAGCGATCGGAAAAAATCTCTCCAGATACTGCCGATTCTCACTCCCCATTAATTTGAACTCCCTTCTCTTCATTCAACAATGTATTTTTATTGTGCAAATAATAAATTATTATCTTGATAAAATAGTATCACACCTATAAAACGCTTTCAACTTTTTTTTGTAAATGACCTTCGTTTTAATAAAAAAAGCCTGCACGATCACTAATGTGATCTGTGCAAGCTTCTCACTCATTTTCTCGAACATTGAGTCGATAGCAAACTGAATTCACGTTATTTTTCCCAAAGCTCAATCAGTCGACCTTCAGGATCTTCAATCCAGACAAATTTTCCATATTCACTAATCTCTTTTTTCTTAACAAGAGGTACCCCAATATGTTCAAGATGTTGAATAGTCTCGTTTATATCATGCACTTGGAAATTTAACATCACTTGTTGTTCTGTCGGAAAATAACTGTCATTCTCCGGAAAGAAAGAAAAGATGGTCTCATTACCTGCTTCGGGTTTGATCACAGTCCCATTCCAATCTTCTATTTCAATCTTCAGCACATCACTGTACCATTTTTTTACCACTTCAAGATTCTTGGTTCTCCAGAAAATTCCTCCGAATCCTTTTATCATCGTTTCCAGCTCCTGTCTATCATATAAATATCCATTAGATTAGATATATCCCGAATCCAACAACCTTAATCACCTAACAGGATGCCCTCAACGTGCTATGGCATTATGAGATGTCAGACCTTCATGCATCAGCTGCATTTTACTGCTCAGATTTGTTATCTTTCTCATTGCCGCGTTTAAAATTCCCAGTAATCTTTGCCATGACTAACTGTATTTCCTTATGATCTTTACCTTCAATTGAATTTAAAAATTTATTACTTGCCTTGCCGGATAATATTGAAACTTGCTTTCCATTCCAGTATATAAAGACTTTATTGTCCTACGTTAATTTATAAGAGAAAACTTCCTCACTCAGTCTATTTCGCTTGTCTATATTACTAATATGAATATCTCCCTTCTTAACTCATTCCCAGGTTTCATCAAGATGTAGTGCATAGTATTGAATCGGTCTGCTAAAATACTGAAGTTTTTCATCTGAAGTTGTTTCTAGCAAATTAGCTAAAAGAAGTTCAGTTGATTCTTTGTATTTTCCCGTATTATAAAGAGATATCGCCAGAAACACTTGAAGACCTCTATGATCAGGGAACTCTTTTACACCTCGACGCAATGTTTCCTCTGCTTCCTGATAAAATCCTAAATATCGATATGTGCTTCCCAGACCAAGCAATGCTCTTTCAAGATCTGGCCCGGATAGTCCTTGTTCAATAGCTCGAACATAAAATGGAATGGCTTCTTTTCCTAGTCCTGAATTGTCATGAGCAACAGCCGTCTGAAAATTGATCTCAGCATCGTCCGGGTAAGTGAAAAGCAAATCTAAAAGCATTGTACGCGCTTCAGCAAGTATCGCTTGATCCTGCTTAGCTCGTCCTTCTTCGCGAAGTTGTATGGCTTTATCCAAAAGTTCTCTTTTTATTTTTACATTTACCTCTCTTTTTGAAATCTTGGATATAATGTTATCTGTCGTAAATCTCTACTGTGAATTAGCTATAATCTTCTTTGTTAAGTTAAACTCATGACGGCATTCATAGTAATAACTTTTGAGTTTATATCCCCCAGCTTTAAATACAGGCTTATGTTGATGCCATACTATAATTAGCGTTCCTTCAAAAAGGATTCTACGAAGGATATAAACTATTCTGTTAAAGAGAACGTTTCTATTTTGAGCAAGTTTATGAAGTGTTTCGGATTGAAACTGAACATGTTTCTCCTCATCACTTAAAATCTGATTACATAAATCGATTAATACTTTTGACTTTGTAGATTTTTGCAAGGCTTTATAGTACAACTTAGCAATGATCTCAGCAGTTAATAGAACAATGACTGATTGTTCTAGACTCGCATATCGACGTAATCTTCTAAATACATTGTCCACCCAATGTCTACGAAGGAGTGGGATTCCCTGTACCTTCATAAATCTGCCCAGATCTCTAGCGTGCCGCTGTTCTTCTTTAATGAATTCTATAAGTGCTTCATAGTAATCCTGATCTTGTGTCTGATGTACATATTCTTGCGCACGTTTAATTAGATATTTACCTTCAGAGTTTTCTCCTAATTGAAACTGTTGAATTGACTTAATGATCATTTTTCTTTCATTAGTTGTTAATTTATAGTTGTCATCCCAATGAATATATTTGAGGTTTTGATTATTTCTTCGATAATATTGCACCCATTTCGAGAAAGTGATATTCATTATTTGCTCCTAAAATGTAATAGGTTTATGTCAGATAACCGTTTTGTGTTGACAACGTCCTGGCCTCGCTGCTTATAGTTGTGAGGCTTGCCGAACTCCTAATGCAGTCACGTCCCGACGGGCTTAGGGGGCTGAATGTGGTCACTCGCTTCTCAAAGTGGCCCGGAGCGTCAATATTTTGTTAGTCGAAGGAAGTTCTGGATGCAGCCATTGCATTTAAGGCGTTCTCAAAATAGCTATATACTTCATCTGCAATTCCCAGAAACTCTTCAACAAGTACATTACTATCCAAGTAACAAGCATACAGATACTCAACTAAAGCGGAGTCAATCTCGCAATAGTTTAATATGGCATTCTTCATCTCAATCATGTCATCTTGCCATACACCTGTATCTACTAAAACCAAAGAGTATAATGCACGAATTAATCTCTTAGAGTAACCTTTAATATATCTAGTTTTCATTGTGTTATCACTAGCACTAGAAAGTAAACGATGTATACGATCTACTTCCTCCTTGGTCTCTGTATTTAAGTCTAATATGAACTCAGGAGAAATAACTATCGGGGGTACTTTTTCACCAACGTCATCACCATATATACAAACACAAATGATCTTAACCCAAAAACCCCACTCATTTGGTTTACTTAATACATCGTCAATCGAACAAATGGTCGTATCAATCTTAGTTAACACTGGATATTCTTCCAAAAGCCTGTCTTTAATATTTGACAATCTTTCGTAATCAATATCTTTGGGATTTGCACATACAATAGTAAAGTCTGCATCTGACTTAAAAGGTGTAGCCGTTCCTTTGGGAATCGAGCCACACATATAAATGCTATGAATCTTACCTTTAAATTCGTTAAGTATATTATCTATATACTTATCAACAAAATCCTTATATTCACTTTGTATTACAATTCTATTTATAACTTTTTCTAATATCATAGAGACTCCTCCTATACTAAAAACTTCTTTCGACTAACGTTGTGTATTCATGACGCTTGGCGAATGCCAAGTGTGTCCGGCAGCCTCTGCTTCCCTGAAATACTTCTGCAGGACCGATGGCGTATGCTCGATCCGTGAATATATTGTTATCTGATTTCAGGGTAATCTATGAATAACTTTCAATAATGTTTCAACTATGATCTTCAATCAGTATTATCTTCTTATCTTTCATTTGAAATATTGATTTCCCTTGAAGTTTTAATGTTTCTCCTGCCTTCATTCCATTAGGGAGATCACGGGACAATATTCCCTCATAATCAATGTCAACCTCTGCTTTATCTCCTGCGAAAATAATGTTCTTTATTACTTGACGCCTTTGAGAAAATACCTTAATTGACTGCTCTGCTAATGTGCGAAATTCCTGAATCCCCTTTGTTTCCGAATTCACTTCACCTTTAGAAATGTTACGAAAATGAATATTTTCATTCAAAACTCCTATCATTCCATCAATGTTAAACGTGTTATATGCGCTCAGGTATTTTTCAATAAGATCTTTTAAATTTGAGTTCTCCAAGTCGAATCACACTCCTAGATTTTGATATTACATATTTGTCCTGATTTTAGATATCGTTCTCGTATTTACGAATCCGAGAGGGCGCAAAGGAACGTAGCGACTGGGTCCGTCAGGACCTGGCCTCTCAGTGGTTGTCGCCTGAGTCCGCTTCCGTTCTACTGAATTTCGCTAAAACCTCATCAATGTTATCCCATTCATAAATTAATTCATTTAGAACTTTTCCTCCGATTATTATTTGAATTGATTTACATAATTTAGCTCCATAATGTTCATAGAAATATCGTGTCTTATTATCTTCTAGAACTTCAACAAATATCTTTTGATAGCCTAAAAATTTAAATTGTAGAAACAGTTGTTTAAGTAATTCTTTCCCTAAACCTCTTCCGTGATATCCCTTAAGTATGTATATAGATGTTAAATCACTAGAATTGGCTACTATATTTGTTTCTCTCTTCCAAGAATCTGCAAATCCAATAATTTCTCCTTCTGGGTTTTCTGCTATAACTACAAAATTATCTTCTCTTTCAATATTTTCGATCCATAATTCAGTTCTTTTTTTATATGATAGATTATATAAGAATTCATCTGGAATAATACCTTTGTAAGTTGTTCTCCAACTATCCACATGAACTTTTGCAATGCCTTCTGCATCATTAATCGTTGCTTTTCTTATTTGCATAATAACCACCTCATAAGATTAGTTAAAACGAATATTTCAAGCACTTAGCCATAACTGTATATAGTGAGTAGCATTATACAGTTCCTATCTTGTAATTTATTTACAGTGATTTCTCATAACTTTCTTGTATTCACGAAACGCCCTGGCCTTAGATAGCTCTTATCTTAGGCTGGGGCGTTTCGTGACTGATATTTCTTCCATAATTATACACATTTCGACCAAGGGGCGATAGCCCTACAGCTTGAATAGTGTGTTAAACGCAGTTTCTGACTTCATCGAATTATCAAATATTTGCTTTCAGTTTGTTTTATATGATGCAGCATATGGTTTATATTCTATAAAATTGTCTATTAGTTTGAATAGATTCTCCCAATTATCCATCGAAATACTCCAATTATCAGGAATCCCATTGAAATAGATAACATTCATCCCGTGATGCATTCATGACTCGATATGGCCTTCTTTATCCATAACCATTCGCAACACGCTTTCCTCGAGACACAAAAAAAGACAAGGCTATCTAAATGGTATCGATCATAAAAAAGTACTGGATAAGGAGAGAATCATATTAGGAATAAGTAAATGGCATACAGGAAAACATAAATCCGGGAACTTCATTAACTAACGGATCTAGGAGGTCGTCAAATGGCAAAGTTTTTCGTTTTAATAATATTATTATTGGTGGCAGGCTGTTCGTCCCATAACAATATGATGCAAAAACAAGTGACTCCTGAGCAAAAACAAATTTCAATTCATGATCATGCTGCTGCACCAAACTCTGTCCTCACACAGGCATCATCAACAGCTACATCTTGGCAAGAGAGATCTATTACAACAAAAGAAGCCCAAAATGGAATTCCATTGGATTTGTTGGATCTGGTTCGAACACCGGATGGAAATCCAGTAAACCAGGCACCTGCAGGAAATCCTGAAAATAAGGAGCCAACAGGACAAGTACAGGAAGGTAAAAAAAATAATACGGATAAAACCGATTTTGAGCAGCAGGTTCTGGATCTAGTCAATCAAGAAAGGGCCAAAACAGGATTAAGTTCCTTGAGTAGGAATGAAGAATTGTCAAATGTGGCTATGGTCAAGGCACAGGATATGTACAACAACAGTTACTTTGATCATAATTCGCCAACACATGGATCCCCCTTCGATATGATGAAGGAATTCGGGATCACATATAATACCGCTGGAGAAAACATCGCAAAAGGGCAAACCACCCCTACTCAGGTTATGAAGGAGTGGATGAATAGCCCTGGCCACAAAGCAAATATACTGAATAATAGTTATACTCATATCGGTATTGCTTATTATAACAACACATGGGTTCAGGAATTTACTGGATAGCGCCTTTCATCTCCCAACAATAAAGTATCAAAAACCCGCAATTTATGTGGGTTTTTGATACTTACAGATCCTGCATACGCCAACAGTTGTTCCTTTGTGAAAGATTCGTGGGCGGTTTTCCAGCCCAGACATTTCCGAGGGCGATGGTTGATTAAATGAAGTGAACGATCCAATGCTGCATCTAATATTTGAGTAAAGTCTGTGCCCTTGGGAAAAAACTCACAAAGTAAACCGTTTGCATCCTAATTTGAACCTCGTTGCCAGGAAGAGTAAGGGTCGGCAAAATAATCTGTACGTCGTGCATTTCATCCAAGTTCGCGTAGCAGGCAAATTCCTTGTCACGGTCTGTTGTAGCAGTTTGAAAAGCTACAGCAAGATACTGAGCAGCGGCCACACCAAAGGCAATCTCCATCGATAGAGCCATACGAATAGGCATTTGAATCACGTTGTACAGGCGTTTTGAATAGTTCCGTTAATTGAGAATACTTGTTCAGAGCATCATCATTATTGGATATATATATTTCCATCTCTCATTTCTCCTTTTATTATGCTTGTAGTTCTGAGTATTTCCGATAACGTTCCTGTATTCACGACCCGACGCACGTCGAGTGTTCGGCGGATGCCGAATCCAGGGCGTATGCCCGCAGCGTGAATATTATGTTATACAAAGATTCAGACGCCTTTGACTATACTTTAACTTCTTTATTGCCCTTATCCTCTATTCTACGTACAATTAAAAACAAAGAATTAAAGGAGGAAAGGATATGAAATGGTCTGAGACTAGAGTTCAGTTTCCTAATCGTTGGGTTCTTGTTAATTTCAGCCTACTCAGCTAATAACATGCGTAATATTGAAGAATTCTCTGTCATTAATGATTATGAAGATACTAAGCTTGCTTGGGATGCTTACAAAAAACATCATTCTTCTGAACCTTCACGTGAGTACTATATCTTTCATACTGCCAATGTGAACATCGAAGTTCAAGAACAAGAATTCATTGGAATTAGAGGTCTTCGATGAGAATAAGATTAGTTAATGGCCTTCCTATTATTGAAGTTTTATTCACTTATCAAAATCAATCTGTCTTGCTTCCCAATGTATTGTGCAACTACCATCTTTGATATTGATTTAATCGAGCCTACTGGCCTAACCATTGATCCTATACAAGGTCGTGCCGTTCGAATGTATGGAATTGGAGGTCAAAGTGAACTTTCATTTCAACAGCCCGTTCACTCGTTGAACTTAAACCACCATACATTAAATGATTTCGTCATTCAGCTTGGACAAACAAAAGAACCTTATGGTTTTGATGGAATCTTAGGTGCGGATTTTTTATCGACATTGCAATTGAATATCGATTTTAAAGATATGGTAGTTAGGAAACCCTAACTGCTTTTTTCTTTTCTGAATTTTCGTATAACATTCCTGTATTCACGACCCGACGCATGTCGGGTATCCGGCTTATGCCGGACCAAGGGCGTATACCCGCAGCGTGAATAATATGTTAGATGATGTCATTGTCTTCACCGATTAACTTACAAAGATCTTATATAAGTGCCTTACTAATTACAGTTTCAATCACTCTTTTATTATTCTGGTATATAATTTTGATCAATGATATTTCTTGTACTTCAGTTTGCATACTCTCTAATCTTTTTGTAGTGAAATGTAATGCTTCTAAAAGTTTTTGATCATCTAAGTGGTTAGCAATCGTACAATGAGGAATCCAGCTTTCAGGATGATACATTTGATTGGAAAACGCATCGTATTTTTTGAAGTGGTTATGATAATTAGAGTGAAAGTTTATAAGTTCCTCGGTCGGATTTGGGGATAAGAATAAGGCTCCGCTGTTCATAAAGGTTCCTAATGTGTTGTAGCTAAGGCGCATTTTGGAAGCCGATTTATAGTAACCATCAAACAATTCGCTATACTCCGATTCCTTTAGCTCTGAATAATCCGCTAGTGTTATATGTGGTTTTCTATTCTCAATCTCATATGCGTAGTTAGATATACCAATATCCCTTAATTCCTTCCAAAGCGTTTTTATGTTTCGTTCTGTTTCTAAATCAAAATGAAGGACTACTCCATACAAAATTAAATCCCTACTTTCTGCTTTATGTATTCAATAGATGTTACTAATACTTTTCGTTCTGCAATGATTTCGTCTAACGTTCCTGTATTCTCGACTCGACGCATGTCGAGTGTCCAGCTTATGCCGGACCAAGGACGTATGTCCACAGCGTGAATATTATGTTAGACAGAGTAGACTGTAGGCTCAGGTACTAAGAGCCTCCCTCATATATTGATTTGAAAATTTTTTTAGCTTTACTAATGGAGTGTTGTTGTTTATTTTATTTAATTCGATGATATTCATTTCTTGTATTGGTAAATAATCTTCAATCATGAATTCAGTCATTTTAACCATATCTGTCATTGATCCAAGGACACTTCTATCATACGTTTTGATGAACTTAATACTGTTCGCATTACTAATATAATTATTAATTAAGGGTTCAGAGATTCCGTCCGCCTTTAAGTTTTCTATAAGTGCATTGAGGAATATCTCTTTAAAATTCCTATAGTGCTCCTTCCTTATTCCAAACAAAATAAAACAATACCTTGTCTTATTATTCATAATAATTAAGTTATTCTTTTTAGCCATTCGAAATACATTGGCATGCCATTTGTAGAGTTCATCCTCTAATTCATTGTTCTGTTCTTCGATAAAAGAGCTAGAATCAAATAGCTTCTTAGTACATGAGATTGTTATCATATATATATCCTTTCACAGTCTATTTCACCTAACGTTCCTGTATTCATGAACCCCACAGGGGTTGTCTGCTGAAATGCTTCTCCGAATCCCTTCTGCAGACCAAGGCTCCATCGGAGCTGCTGCCTGAATATTATGTTATAAGATGTCGGTGTCACCCTTGGGCTACTTACAAAATGCTCTTTTTTTCATACTCCGTTGCTTCTGTTCTTAACTATTATTCTGGTACTTCAACGTATTCCGATACTTTCGATTTCAATATCTCTATTAATTCTTCATCCATATATTCATAATCATCAGGTATATTTAAGCATATCAAGCGTTTGTTTATTAGTGTATTTGAGAATTTATCTTTAAGCCTTCTTACATGCTTTTTCTCCATTACAAAAATTATTTCTGCCCATCCAATGTGTCCTTCAGTGACTCTAATTCTAGTTCCCTCTTCTGTTCCAGCAGATCGCACTTGATATCCATTGTATCCATCAAAAATCTTCTCTGCTGTTAAGCTGCGCCATTTGTTTCGACTACAAATAAATAGTAATTTAATGCTTCTTCACCTATCTCATATCTATTTTTTTGTTTTATTATAGCACCTGAATTTAAGCAATTACCCGATTTCTTATAACGTTCCGCATTCATGACGTTGATTTCCCTAAGATAGCTATGTCTAAGGGAAATCAATGAGTCTGCCTGAATTTACTTCCCTGAAAATTCTTCTGCAGACCAAGGCGAACGCCGCCGCATGAATGTTTTGTTATAAGATGTAGCCGCCTTCTTTGAATTATTGCAAGTTTGTTCTTTGCAGCATTCCCGCTATCGTTTCCGTTAGCGGAATCATAATGGGTTTACAGAATAAATTGTTATTTCGTGTATATCAAAGATTCTTGATTATGCAATTTAGAAAACAACCGGGCAAGCCCCTCATAGTTGCTTTTTTTAAATTTCTTATTCTTGATCCAAGTTTTTTTATAAAAAGGGTTGCCATTATAAAGAGTCACGCCATCCGAAATATATACTACTTCGTTTTCTGTATGATCAATTACAAATAAAAGTAGATTCATTTCATCATTGAAACCGATATAAAATATAGTCGAATCCAACCATGGGATCGATTGGGTGTAAATGGTTATTTCATCCGAATTATCAATATCAATACAAATCATATCGATATCTACATAAGGTTTTACAACTTCTTTATCAACTTTATTGTTATATATTTGGGCAGCTACCTGAAGATGTTCAAGAGTATCTTCTAACTTCTCTCTGGAAAAATGCTTCCACAATTGTTTTTCAGTTACTCTTGCAGTAAATAAAGTGTTAGCCAGATTATTCTCCACCGTATCTTCTTCAGAACCTAAAAAATCCTGCTTCACCTCTAAATAATTTTGTACTATAAATGTAAGAGCATTATTTAATACATTTATCACCTTATGATAATCACTCTTTTTTGAAATACCAAAATGGGTTATCTTATTCCTAATGTAACCCAGTTCAATTAAATCAACATAAAAGGAGTCCTTAATAGAATATAATTTGTCTATTCTGTTAATACACTCTACGTACTCAATTGTCTTAACTTCAATATTATTAGAAATCAATAAGTTGTGCAGTTGAACTCCTTCTTTTTTACTTTTAAGTAATGTATCTAATAAATCTGAGGGCAAATCCCTATAGATCAGTAATTCGTTCAATTGAGATAAGGCGTCTTTAGTCAATATTTCTATCGCATTATGAATACAAATGACAGATAATTTTAAATAGCTGTCCTTGCTAAATTCGTCAGTATGTATTTCGGTATGGAGGTCTTCAATCATCACATAGTTTAAATACTTATTATAAAAAGATAGCCCCATACTCAATGAATCTATTCCATTTTCTTTTAAATGAAATTCCACGTTATTTCCCCCATTCTCAATCTAATCCATTGTCCGTTCATTTAATTGTGTAATTTATGATAAGGTTCTTTGTGGAAAAATTCAAACTATTTTGCCAGTTAGCTTAAAGTTTAACTATGCTTATATGCTTTGCGGCTATTTCTTATAACGTTCCTGTATTCATGAACCCCGAAGGGGTTGTCTGCTGAAATTCCTCCTCTAAATGCATCCAGCAGACCAAGGCTCCAACGGAGCCACAGCTTGAATATTATGTTATGCGAAGGAACGTGCTCCTCAGATTTTTCTATACTTTTATTGCATTGTAAAAGACTGTTCCTAAGCTACTGATGTAAGCTTGCTTTTTGAATTCATCCGATGGACCAATAAAAGCCAAATCTTTCACAACAACAAATCCATATAACTTTAGCCTTTCAATAGAAGCCAACATCATATATCTATCAAATGTAGTTACAGCATTATTATCGATCTCATTAGAACTTTTAATAAACAAATCACTAAGAACAGCTATATCAATAAGTTGTATTAAATCTAAAAATTCTGAGAAATAACAAAAGGTCTCCCAATCATATTTCTCTTGTATAAGATCTATAAGCAATTTAGCAAACAGAACAGCACGTTGTTCTGTTTTCAGTCTATCAATGACCAATATAATTTGTTCAGTTACTTTGTCTTTAAACATCTGATCAGTATTAAGCTTATTTTTAAACTCCATAATATTTTCGGAGGAACTTTTTGAATGAAACTCCTTTAAGAAACAAAGAACCTTTTTAGTGAAGTGTTTTTCTTTTATAGAAAGACCGATTCTCCCCAAAGCTACTATACTCTTCACAATAGGTAATTCGCTGATGACATCATAGTTCAAGATTGAATCCACAGCTAGTTCGCCATAATCCATAGCTACGTCTAAGCTAGAGTGTATTAATTCCTTATACATGGCATCATTTATTGTTTCATTTTGTAGTTCGTCATTATTCATTTTCACTTTCCTTTCTGGTGTTTCACAGTCTTTCGCATAACGTTCCTGTATTCACGACCCGGCATCTGCCGGGTGTCCGACGCATGTCGGACCAAGAGCGAATGATCGCCGCGTGAATATTATGTTAGGCGAAGTTAATTTCAGATTAATAAATCATATTCAAATTAATATCAGTATTACTAGTAAATGATTCATTTATTATTCTAAATGGAGCAGTATCTTTATTCAGAAAATATTTATCAAAACTCAATTTGTTTTTTGATAAACTCGTCTCATATTTTTCAATATAACGTTTGTCGATTAAAATACCTTTATAATTTGAAAAATCTTCATTTGATTCAAAGAAGGCAACTTCTTCAAAGCTAAGTTTTATTGCTTCAATCTGCTTTAATTGATCTTTAATTGTATTCACACGCAATTCAATATCAGAAGACATCAGTTCACGGTAATGCTCATGTATAGAAAATAAATCTTTGATATACGACCTAATGTGATGCACTATGTTTAAGTCATTACTATTAAACCTTTCTAAAACCTCTTTATTCTTAATTTTATTTTTAAAATTATCATTTTGCTTTAAATCGCTATATCGTATATTCACAAATATTGGTGTGATACTACTTTCCCCTGTTAAAGGTTCAACTAAAGTTATCCCTCTTATTAAAAGACCTTTGTGTTGGCATATGTTTCTAATTAGTTCGAGCAATTGATAGCTTACATTGCTATCATACTTCTGACTTTTAAACTTTTTTAAATTTTTATTTATTTCTACATTTGTTGAGTTCTTAAATATTTTTGTAGTATCATATTCAATCTCATCAATGTACATTCTTGCACTTGCTGTAAAATTGAGAAGTCGCCTATTTAACAGATTTATTCCTTCCTGTCCCATTTCAATTTGATTCTTCACTATGCTGACCGAGACACAGTTTTGATATATATCATAGATATCTTTTTCAAATTCATAAAAATTGTCTAGAAGAACTCTAAACTTTTCTTCAAACCATATAAACCTCAGTAAGTTCTCATACGCGTGTTTAACTGTTTCATAGGTACTCTTTTCTAAATATTCAACTTTATTTGTTAGCCTATCCCAATTAGTCTGATAACCAAATTTATTCATATATTTCCTCCTTGAATTAATTTCGCCTAACGTTCCTTTATTCACGACCCGACGTATGTCGGGTGTCCGGCGAATGCCGGACCAAGGACGAATGTCCGCAGCGTGAATATTATGTTATAGGATGTCAGCAGCTTCTTTGAATTGCTTATCCCTCTTGTAACATTCCCTTTATATCAACTATATTTTTCTTTTAATATTTCTATATATTTGAGTGGAATTTCTGTGATTTTCGAAATATCTGATACTTCAATTCCTAGTTTTATAGCACTTCTTGCAGTCTTCAAATTATGCTTTACTTTAATGATCCGATCTTTAAGTAATGCGTCTCCAAAATCCAGATAATCATCAGCAATCTCACCATTCAAAAAGAACTCTATATCATAAGTTCCTATGTGCTCTTCTATGTAAAAAATATTAATCGAGCAAAATACTACGGCTTCTGTTGTATTAAAACTATATTTTAGGTATATGGCTCGCTCTTCAACGCTTATAAATTCATCATATAATTTGCCCATGAAAGTATCATGATAATCGCTTTTGTTCTCGTCACGCATCTTCCTATAGGTTTTCCAATAGTTTTCTTTCGTGTTCTTCATCGCACTATGCTTACTGTCCCACTCAAGTAGAATGTCTTTATTCACTCAATCACTTCCCTTAAAAAATCTTGAATAAAATAAGTTTTCTTTATGTGTTTTCTGATTTCCTATAACGTTCCTGTATTCATGAACCCCAAAGGGGTTGTCTGTTGAAATCCCTCCTCGAAATCCATCGTGCAGACCAAGGCTCCAAAGGAGCCGCTGCTTGAATATTATGTTAAGTGATGTTTCAGTCTTCCTCGAATCACCACTCAATCCTCTTGCGTCTTTTATCTCTTATGAACGAAGTAATTTAAATTTCTTTAGATCAATATTAAATTTCCCTTCCATCAGTACATCCAGTCCCAAAAGTCCGTTAATGTTGTGATATTTAAATGAAGTAAAGTCTATGTATACATCCTTTAAAATGAAATCCCCTACCTGTATACCGTCGATTCGCTTACTGAAGGCATGCTCTTTACCTCCGATTCCGTAGCTAGTTATAATTTCATCTTCCATACTCACTAGTATCCCAATCTCATCCACTTCATCTTGTGAAATCAAGCTATGACTGGCTCCTGTATCGATCACGATGTTTGATATCACTTTCTTCTGCTCATTGAAATGGACTGTTATTTCCGTGAATAACAGCCCATCTCTATATTCAATATTCATTTAAAGATTTCTCCTTAATCCTATATTTTTCCGTACCTTCACAACGATTCGATCTTTGGAAGTATGGTAAACCAGAGTCTTGTCCCTACTGTTCAATAGTTCGCGAGTCGCTTCTTCATCACTGATCGGGCCAATCACGGCCACATCATCAATGATCTCTTGATTGTCTGTTTCTTCAGAATGAAGAACTTCAAATTTTACGAATTGATTTGGAAAAATCTGTTGAACTTCTTGCCATTTCATCATTGTCCCTCCTCTATTTTAATGGTTATATTATACCACTTCACAAGCCTATAGCTCTCACTGGAATTTCACTTAACGTTTCGCATTCCTGACGTTCAAACAGCTTAAGTGATCATAGGGAACGGGTCGTCAGACTTAGCTGATTGAATGTGTCGCCTGAATAACTTCTTGAATCTCCATCTTGGTGACCAAGGAGCTTAGCGACGATGTAGGAATTCATTGTTATCAGAAGGTCTTGCCTTCCAAGTTAAACCCAAGTTCAGCCCTAAATTTCTTGGTCCAATCTATAAGAGTCCTTTATTATTAAGAAAGCCCATATTTGTAATAATGTTACATCCATAATGAAGATCATGAGAATTATTAGAAAAGGTAGACCAATCTTAAAAATACCTAATACAAATACATTAACAATAATTAGCGAAACAGTAATTATAATCACTAATAAACTAATTATTTTTACTAGAACATATTTTCTGAACCCGAAACATAGTATACCGTTAACTATTACTACACTAAGCGCTATAAACACTAAATAAATTAATGAAAGATAATTAAGTCCAATAACTCCCTTATTAGAAATATTTATAAAACTAAAAGTAAATAAATTCAAAAAATACAGAGCAAGTAAAAGTGGAACAGTTAGATTGAAAAGTGTGACAAACATTATATATCCTTCGTCTTTTTTTTCTTTCTTATCAGACCTGGAGTTTTTTCTGTTGACCATTACAAAAGTATATACCACAAAAATAAAACCAATAATTGTTGCACTTGTTCCTACCAATGTACTTAACAAGGAAGTTAACATTGAAATTTGCTCTGACTTCATTGAATACCTCTCTCAATTAATGTTACTGTCTGTTTGCAAGGCTTTCTGATAAGTTTCGTATATTCACGACGCTCGACGAAGTCGAGTGTGCCCACAGCAACAGCTTCCCTGAATCCGCATCTGGGACCGAGGGCGCATCCCAGATGCGTGAAAGTGGTGTTATCGAATGTCGGCACTACTTTGAATTACATACTCATTAATTTTTTTGCTTTTTCTATTAATTCATACCAACTACTCGAATAACTAATATTCATTCCCCAAGCAACATCTCTGAGATTCTCACGTAATTTTTCAAAAGCTTTTATTTCTTTTTCATTGATCGAATAATTGGGAAAGCCTGAGTAAGAGGGGAATCTCTCATAAAATCGAATTAATCTCATTAGTACCTCATCATCTTCACTTGATAATTTATTGAATTGATCAACTACACTTCTAGTCATGTATAATCCTTCAATTACATCCTCTACTTTCTCAATTACATTATTAGGATCGTTCCAATTATTTTGCATTTGAAACATAATTGCACCTTCGAGTTGAATGATATTACTCACTATCATTCTAGAGCCCATATCGGATTTAACCTCGTTCAATTTGTCATCTTGATAATACAGAATACTAATAGCAACAATAATCATTACAAGTAGTATAGATATTGCAATAGAATATTTCTTCATCAGTTCTCCTATATCAATTTTTTATTTTTCCGATTTCCGATAACCATCTAATTTATGTACTTCGTAAATACCACAGCTGAACTACGTATATGATAACCTAAGCAGTGTTATTTGCGAAGAAGAATTTGGTGAAAAAGGTAAATTTATTAAAGCACTCAATTTCCCAAATCCAAACGACCCAACGGGCTCTGAATACGCTGAATATTTTTCGTACTAACATGCGTATATCGCTGTGTTGTTCGTGCACTCGTGTGACCAAGTAGTTCCTGAATATAGCGCAGGTCTGTTCCGTTTTCCGACAAATGAGTAGCAAAAGAGTGCCTCAAGACATCAATACTAACCTTTTTCACAATGTCTGCACGTTGTCTGGCTTCTTCAAAAACATTCTGCACACTCCGCTCCGTAAGATGCCGATCAGAAGATTGCCCTGGAAAGAGCCAACGGGTTGGTCTATATTCAGTGACATATTTCTGCACCATATCCCACGCTAGACTCGATAGGATCGTTCTCCGATCCTTTTGCCCCTTCCCCTGTCTCACGATGAGTGTTTGCCTTTCAATATCAAGATCGCTGCACCGCAAACGTACAACTTCACTTACACGAAGTCCAGAAGAATAGGTTAGAAACAATATGGCCTTATGTTTAGGGTTGGTTACGGATTTGAGCAATTGAGCGACTTCCTTTTCCGACAATACTTGCGGAAGCTTGGTCTGCTTCTTGGGACGAATATACTGGATTTCCGTAGGGTGATGGAGTACATGCTTGCAATAGAAGCGGAGCGCGCTAATCGTCTGATTCACGCTTGAATGGGATATCCCTCGCTCAAGCATACCTAAACAATACGTCTGAATTTTGGAAGTAGTCACATCGGTATCATTAAGGGGAAAGCTACTCAGAAAACGTTCAACCTGATTACAATATGCTTTAATCGTTTTGCGGCTGTATCCTCGTAACTTTAATGCCTTCTGTAACGGCTCTTTGCTCCATGGATGGTTTGCCTTACTAGCCTTCCACTGCTGTAAAATCTCATTTTCAACCCACAACTCTGGGGTAATCAGAACGTCATCTGGATCGAATTGATTCATGAACTCCTGAAGAGCAGCTATGGTGTATGGGATGATCCACACTTTTTGTTTGGCTTCCCACGTTCTGCCCTTAATCCGACGAATCCGCTCAATATATGCAGGGTTACACGGGATATGAATGCGCAGGAACTCAGCGGAACCTTTAGCTATGGTAATCGTCTTTTCAGTAGTAGCATATTTATTCATAGGAAACTCTCCTTCGTTTGGATAGGTCATGTTTTTACCAAATTCAAAAAAAAGGAAGGCCCTTCTTCATCCACTAGGGAATCAGACGACCTTCCGATGCTTTCGGAACATATATGTTTTGATAAAAGGTGAAGCGGAGCGCGGCTTGTGCAATAGCAAGCCGCGTCAGGGTGAGGTGCTGCGCCCAATGGGCAGCACCTCACGGGATTGCACCGCGTCCATAACCGCGGTGCTCACCGTTATAGCACCAGAACGGCAAAGCCATGGTGCATCCCCCACTGCATGCAACCATCGGCCATGCAGCTCCCCAATGCCGCTGCACCTACATGGCAGCGGCTTCTTCTCCCAGCGGCAGCGTGTAATACTGCGCCTGCTGCCCTTCATGCTGCTGGTACACTACGACCAGCAGCGTCCGGCCTTTCGCGGCAAGCGGGCTGGCGCCAGCTAGCACACGCTCAAGCCGGAACGGAAGCACATCCAATACGGTGTGCTTCTGCAGTTCCTTTTCGCCGAGACCGAGGTCGGCGAAAGCACGGGCACCCATGACCGTCTGTGCGGTCATGGCCGAGGTCATCGGCAACGCACGCGAAGCGTTGCCGTCCACCGTGTCCGCCGCTCCATCCGCGGCGGACCCTGATGCGTCGCCTGCAGAGAGCGACGCTGCGCCATCGCTGCCGATCACACCAGCCGCTTCTGCGGCAGAGTCTTCTCCGGCAGCAGCCGAACTTCCCGCAGCGGCAATCGCACTCGTGCCGCTGCTTTCCAGCCATGCCGTGCCTGCGGCACCGGCAACGCGCGGCAGGCGAACGTCTTCCGGACGTTCAGCCAACGTTTTCATATAACCCGCCCACTGGTCTTTCTGGAGCGGATCTTCCCACCAGATTTTGCGTGGTTTGTATTTGTGACCGAGGAAATAATCGAGCTTCATCAAGCCAAGCACAACATCCATGTGCCGTGTGTTGCGCGACTCCAGGAAGCTGTGCAAACGGGTGAACAGATCCTCCAGCTGGTGACCGATCTTCTGCCAACCCTGACCCTCCCAATAATCCCCAAACGCCTGGAAGAAATCAAATGGCGAATCGAACTCCTGCTCCATCAGATACTTCAGCGTATGGTCCATTCGGTGTGCGTTCCAGTATTTCTCCAGCACATCCTCCAGTCGCTTCAGGCGCACGATGTCGCTGAACGGCAGCACGTCGCTGCCCAGAATCTCATACGGCGCGTGATCCATATACGTGTAGTTATACTTCTCCGCATCCAGACGCAGACCGGTACCACGAAGCATTTTGAGGAATCCAAGCTGAAGCTCTTCCGGCCCGAGGGCAAATACATCGTTAAACGTCTTACGGAACGTATTGTAATCTTCCTCCGGCAGTCCGGCGATGAGATCCAGATGCTGGTCGATTTTTCCGCTGGCTTTCACCTTGTTCACGGTACGACTCAGCTTCGAGAAGTTCTGGCGACGTTTCACCAGTTCATTGGTCGGATCATTGGTAGACTGAACCCCAATCTCGAACCGGAATGTGCCCGGCGGAGCATTCTCTGCCAAATAGTCCAGTACCTCGGGACGCATAATATCCGCTGTAATTTCAAACTGGAACACCGTCCCCTGATGATTCTCAATCAGGAATTTGAACATTTCGAGCGCGTAATCCCGCTTGATGTTAAATGTCCGGTCCACAAACTTGATCAGCTTCGCGCCCTTCTCGATCAGGTACAGAATATCCGACTTTGTTCGCTCAATATCGTAATACCGCACGCCGACCTCAATACTGGACAGACAGAACTGACAACTGAACGGACAGCCACGGCTGGTCTCAAAATAAACAACACGTTTCCCCAGCTCCGGGATATCCTCTTCAAAACGGTGCGGCGACGGCAAATCGTTCAGATCCGCCTTCGGTCGTCCTGGCATGAGAATGACTTCTTCCCCTTTGCGATACGCCAGTCCATATACGAAGTGGAACTTCTTGTCCCCCTCCAGCTCCGTCAAAAGCTGATGCAGCGTCTCTTCCCCTTCACCCATCACGATGAAATCGACATTGGGAATCCGGTTCATCCAATATTCCGTGTCGTAGGACACTTCCGGCCCGCCCAGCAGAATTTTGACCTCAGGCATAACCTTTTTCAAAATATCAATGACCTTGATCGTCTCTTCAATGTTCCAGATGTAACACGAGAACCCGATAATGTCAGCACCGCGCTGATAAAGATCGGATACGATATTCATGACAGGGTCCTTGATCGTGTACTCGGCCAGCTCAATATCAAAATCCTTCTCACTGTACGCCTTCAGACACCGCAAGGCCAACGAGGTATGGATGTACTTTGCATTTAATGTAGAGAGAATAACTTTCATGGTTCACAACCTTTGCCTGGACACCCAGACCATATTTTTGGTAAAAGGAAAGCTGCGCAGCCATCCATCCTGCCCCGGATGCTGTTCATGCAAACCTCTTTTGATAGCCATTCCATGTCACATGGACATATCCAACTTTTGTCTTTCAAAGAGTGGACACTCCTTTCAAAAAGACATATCCACCCCGCCAAACCCAAAACACAACATACAGTATGAGATACACACAATCAAACTACATGCTGTATACGCTACTGTCTGCCAT
The DNA here is from genome assembly GCF_050994985.1 of Paenibacillus taichungensis. Lineage (NCBI taxonomy): Bacteria > Bacillati > Bacillota > Bacilli > Caryophanales > Paenibacillaceae > Paenibacillus > Paenibacillus taichungensis. The sequence continues at coordinate 4,373,841 of NZ_CP194720.1, forward strand.
TCCTATGACCAATGTCCACCTTATGAAAGACAATTCACTGTATTTTGTCCACACCTCAGAGACGACACATCCAACTTCAACTTGTAAAAGTCCTCATTCGCGCTCCATCTGTGGTAAACCTCAATCACGTTGTATGCACTACGCACTGCCCACTAACCACACCGGTAACGAACGATTCCCCATATCATGGACGAAGCATCACTAAATCTAAAAACATCTATCTCATCTATTTGAACACTTGAACTTGGACTTTGCACAATCGAAAGCACGAATCCAACAACTCAATCATACTCATAAAAAGCGTCATCATCCGTATCCACTTCTTCGCCCGTTTGCTTCTGGAAAAACTCAAGGAAAGGCAGTCCGTACTTGCGATACTTAACCTCACCGACCCCTTTGATATCCAGCATGTCACGTTCTGTCTGTGGGCATACCACACTCATCTCGCGCAAGGTCGCGTCATTGAAAATAATGTACGACGGAACATGCTCTTTCGCCGCCAGATCACGACGGATTAGACGCAGCTGCTCAAATACCGTCTCGTTAACCGCAGATGGCATTGCATCGCGTCCACGACGTCCGCCATAGTTTGTACCCGAAGCCGTCGCCGCCGTCTTGCGCACCACCCGCTGCATCACTTCACGCTGACCTTTGAGCACTTCCACCGCCAGTGGCTGCAAACGAACAACCGGATACTGCCCCTCTGACAGCATCAGATAGCCTTCCGATACCATGACGTTGATGATCTCCGCGATTTCACGTTCCGTACGATTACCCATCACGCCGTACGTTGGCAGGGAGTTGAAGCCGTAATCAAGTACTTTTTTGGCACGGGAGCCTTTGAGCACCGAAGCGACCAGCGATACACCATACCGTTCACGCATGCGGTGAATGCAGCTGAATATTTTCTGCGCATCAATCGTCATATCCACCAACTCACGGTCGTCCGTACATGAACTGCAAATACCGCACGGCTTGTCCTCATGCACCTCACCGAAATAATCCAGCTGTGCACTGCGTAGACAACGCGTCGTGTAACAGTAGTCCACCATCTGTTGCAGCTTCCGGTAATCGTTCTGTTTGCGGTCACCCTCCATCGGGTTCTGCTCGATCAGGAACTTCTGGGTTATAATGTCCTGTGCCCCGAATAACAAAATGCACTGGCTCGGCTCTCCGTCCCGTCCCGCACGCCCGGCTTCCTGCACATAGGCTTCCATGTTCTTCGGCATGCTGTTATGAATAACGTAACGTACGTTGGATTTATCAATCCCCATCCCGAACGCATTTGTCGCCACCATCACCCGGATATCATCGTACAAAAAAGCTTCCTGGCTCTGGGCCCGTTCATCGTCCGTCATCCCGGCATGATAGCGTCCTGCTGGCAATCCCGCCTGCAGCAAACGCTGATGTAAATCGTCCACGTCCTTACGGGTCGCGGCGTACACAATACCCGGCTCGCTGGCGTGCTCGCGCGCGTAATTCAGGACAAAGTCCTTTTTGCTCTCACCGCGCAGCACGCTGAACGCCAGATTATCCCGCCCAAGTCCGGTCACATACGTCTGCGGGTCCTGCAAACGCAGCAGCCGCAGAATATCTCCCATGACTTCGGGGGTCGCTGTAGCCGTAAAGGCCGCAACCACAGGCCGCTCCGGCAAACTGTCCACAAACGGCGCTACCGCCAGGTAGCTTGTCCGAAAATCATGCCCCCACTGCGACACACAGTGGGCCTCATCCACAGCAACGCAAGAGATTGGCAAATAGCCCATCTCCTCTCGGAACCAGTCTAGCTCCAGTCGCTCAGGCGCGACGTAGAGCAGCTTCAGCTCACCGCGCTGCGCCGCGCGGATGCGATCATTCACTTCTTTGCCGCTGAGCGTACTATTAATATAAGCGGCTGCAATACCAGCCGTGGTCAGTGCATCGACCTGGTCCTTCATAAGCGATATCAATGGGGAGACGACAAGCGTCAATCCCGAATATAACAAAGCGGGGATCTGATAACAGATCGATTTCCCGCCCCCGGTTGGCATAATCCCCAGCGTATCTTCACGTTCGAGCAGGCTGGCTACGATCTTTTTCTGTCCCTCACGGAAGTCGGGGTAGCCATAATATTTTTGCAAGAGACCCTGCGCTTCTTCTAATGTAGGTGTTTGCACACTCATGTAAAGACTCCTTACTTATCACCGGTGTTCTTCCACCAGCTTGGTCCGATCCGATTCTGACATCCGAAAGCGGCTTATACCGCATCCTTGACAACAAAATGGCGTTCTCATGACTTGTCCGTCAAGCAAACGCCGCTCCCTTTAGTTTAACGGCCCAGACCCGAATGAGCAACCGCGTTTTACTGTAAAACGATCTAGGGCAAATTAAAAAACAACCGCCTGCCTTTTGGGGACAAGACGATTGTTTCAATTTAAAGTACATTTGCTAATCTTTCAGTGCCTCAACTTCAGACTCAGTTAGACCACTTGTTTTGGCAATGACTGAAACTTCGATGCCGAATGAAAGCATATTTTTTGCAATTTCAATCGCCTTCTTTTGTTCGCCTTCCACTATACCTTTAGCAATGCCCTTTTCCGTAGCCCACTCAATCATTGAGGCTTCATCATGCAAATACTTTTGCCGTTCTTCATACAAGCGACGTGCTTCACGATCCTGACTCAGAAACTCCAGCGTATCCATCGCTTTCTTCAACGTAGGTTCATTCATTTGTAGCACCTCCCAATTTGATTTGTCAGCACCTTTCAGGAACAAAAGCCAGTTAATCAAAGCTTTACAAATTATTCTACTTTAAATAAGATCAAATTCCCCATTACAACTAGAATCATTCCACTTATTTGTTATTAATTTCAATCATCAATATGCTATCATCAATGAATGATTTACTATAGAAAAGATCCTAAATACACATCAAATTCGTACCTCTAAAGGAGGTTGAACGTATTATGAAGAAACATGCACATGCTAGTGACTCTTCAAACATCTCACCACCAAAATCGTGGATACGCCGACACCCGATATTCACTACATTTTCGATATTGATTTTTGTTCTGTTCGCCGCCGTATACCTTTACTTCACGCTTCGCCCTTACTTCTCCACATTTGATCGATCCGAACAAGGTGACCTGAGCTACTCCATGCCTTCACGGAACGGAGAATATATCGCCGAGATTTACGGCGTACCTTATGGTGGAGCGGCAGGTGGAGCGCAGGTGGAGTCACAATCTGGGTCGAGGTGAAGAAAACGAACGCCCTTGATGATTCCAATGTAAGGGCCATATACCGCGCTGGATACCACGGACATAACCATCTGGAATGGGAAGATGATAATACCCTCCGGATCGAAAACTGGAATGAGTATGTAGATGAAAGTATTACGCTAAACATCGATGATGAAATCTATGACGGCCGGGGCTGGGCATGCCAAAGCCTGCGTATGAAGGACCAGTACGTTCGCTGCCTAGCACCAGAAAAATAAAAACACAAATAAGCAGCCCAGCTCGCCGACTGTCACGGCAAGCGGGGCTACTCTTATTCCACCTCTCGAACAGATCAACACTACTCTTTCTCTTTCTCTTTCTCTTTCTCTTCCGGCCCACTGTTCCCCTTACTCACCATCGCTTCAATCTTCTGCCGATTGGCAATCAGACTGGGGTCATTCGGCAGATACTCCCTTGCTTTGCTGTTATGCAGAAGCGCGTGCTCCCAGTTTCCCATGTGAGCGTAACAAAGGGAGAGCCGGGCGTGGGGCAACCAAGTGCGGCATGCCGCAGGCACGGGACGCAGACCCGGATCGCGGCTGCTGACATCAAGCGCTTGCATATACCAGTAGATGGCGGACACAATCTCCTTCCCCTCCTGGAAGCAGGCAGCGATGGCGCAGCAGAAATCGGCATGCGGTAGGTCGAATTGAAATGATTGCAACAGCGCACCCAGCTTCCGACCCGGCTCGCCCAGCCGCTCATAACATTCCGCCAGCCGCGCGCAGGCGATGAGCCGATCCTCGCGATAGCCGCTCGGCTCCAGCAGCAGCTTTACGTACGCCCGAGCCGCCGCCGCATAACGCTGGCGGTCGTAACATTCGCCTGCATAATAGAACAGCAGGCGTCCCTGGGCTGCGCCCTCTTCGGCGATCCATTTGCGCAGAATGCGCACGTTTCGCGCCGAATGATGGCCCGCTTCGCGGCGGTGCGTGACGGCAATGTCTGCCGTAATGACACCGCTCTGCGGGAAGCCTAACTGCTCGTGCAGCCGACCATGCCAGCGGCACCCCGCCTCCCGCTTGACGAGGCGCAACCGTCGGTCCGTCACGAGCGGACTTCCCTCCGGCCCCTCGGCCAGCGTATAGCTCAAGATCACAGCAGCCGTCTCACCGCCTGACGGCAGCTGCTGCTTCAACCTTTCCAGTTTCGCCCGTTCCGCGGGCAACAGCACATCATCTGCATCCAGCCACAGGATATATTCCTGTGTGGCCTGGTCGAATGAATAATTCCGCGCTGCGGCGAAATCATCTTTCCACTCACACGTGTAGACCCGGTCGGTATATTGCGCAGCGATCTCCAAGGTACGATCGGATGAACCGGTATCTACAATCACGATCTCGTCCGCGATGCCGGCGACCGAGTCGAGACAGCGCGCAAGCGTGCGTTGTTCGTTCTTCACAATCATACACAGACTGATGGTGATCACGGTTTAAGCCCCTTCCTGTCTTACCCGTATTGCGGTCTTTTTTTCTTCTCAATCTTATCTGTTACCCTTCTCCGTTCTCCTGACGTCGCAGACGTTTAACCTGTTCAACCGCATTATCCAACGCTTTCTTGCGTAGATTCATCAGACGAAGGTGATTCTTCTCCACAGCGGCAAAATGTACGTGATCCAGCTCCATCCATTCCGTCAGTTGGTTCAGGGTTGGTGACATATACAGCTGTGTTTTCCGTCTTTTGCGTGCCACACAACATAGATATTTATGATGAACTTCCAGCTTCAATACTTCAAAATACGGCAGCAAGCACATCGCCAGATTCCCGGCATAGAACGTCTGCTTGTGATCGTAAAAGGGATGATAACCATATGGCACGGTCACAACCAGGGTTCCCTCCTCCTGCAGCAGTCGGTGAATTTGCAGCAATAACGTCTCCGGATGGGCAAAATGCTCCAGCACTTCGCCCAGCAGCACTGTATCAAAGGTGGTTCTGGCTTTCCATTGTGTAATGTCCAGCAGGCGAAAATCCACATTGTTCCGCACGGGTCTGGACTCCTTCGCCAGTTCCTCGCGGGCGTATTGTATACTCTCTTCTTCCAGATCAATCCCGGTCACCCGAAAGCCTTCCCGCGCCAGCAAAATGGAGGTGACTCCCTGGCTGCATCCAATATCCAGAATTCGCTTGCCTGTTGCTTCCCGGCACATCCAGTGCACACGTGTACGTGTGGCTTCGTGCGATTCTTCCGAATTGATCTCGCCATAATAACGCTCGTTGACCCGGTCATGATTCGCCATGGCTGCCTCCAGAATTTTCGTGCGAGTGTTCGTTGGTTGGTTCGATGGACGGTTCAATGTGTGCTTTAACATTGGCCTTACTGTCTGACTGGATAGGATCGGTGTGTCCCCGCTTTTCCCCATCCTTCGTCCGAGGCACTCGCATGTTCTCGTGAATTTGTATTTCATGTTCTTTCTTGGCGTCCTGCACCACGTTTACTTCCGGTCGGATCGGCTGTCCAAGCACCACTATGTTTCCACCTACACATCCGGCTGTCGCATTGCGTGTGTCGAAGATGAGCTTGGCATGATCCGCCATTTCCTGATAGTTGAAGCCCGTATGATCCGTCGTAATGATGACCAGATCCGCCCCTGCCCACAATGCTGGTGATGCTGGTTGAGCCTGGGCAATCGTGCCATCATCCTTGCGGAACACAGGCACCATAGGATCGGTGAAGACCACGTCTGCCCCTGCTTCATGAAGCAGTCTATAGACATCCAGCGCTGGCGATTCACGCAAGTCGTCGATATCTTTTTTGTACGCCATACCCGCCAATACAATTCGGGCCCCTTGCAACGATGAACCTTTCTGTTCGAGCAACTCGGCAGCACGTTTCACCACTCTTTCCGGCATTTGCCGATTGGTCGCATCCGCAAGCGAAATGAATTGCAGCTCTGATCCCTGACGGCCTGCGGCCCAGGACAGATAGATCGGGTCAATTGGAATGCAGTGTCCACCAATGCCCGGACCCGGATAGAACGGCATATAACCGAACGGCTTGGTTGCTGCAGCGTCCAGCACCTCCCATATGTTTACGCCCATTTGCTCACAGGCAGGTGTCAGTTCATTCACGAGCGCGATGTTCACGCTGCGAAACGTGTTTTCGAACAACTTTGCCGTCTCCGCCACCGTCGTTGAACTAACGGGAACGATTTCGTTCAGGAACGAACCGTAGAATGCCTTTCCATAAGATAGACAGGACGACGTGGAGCCGCCAATGATCTTCGGTGTATTTTTCACCCCGTAATGCACACTTCCGGGATCTACTCGTTCTGGTGAATAACAGACATGGAACTGCTGTCCTACTTTCCACCCTTTTGCAGCTTCGATCGGGTGCTTCACACGCTCCTCGGTGGTGCCGGGATACGTAGTACTTTCCAATATAACAAGGCAGCCCTCCTGAAGATAAGGCGTTATGCCATCCACTGCTGCAGCGATAAATGAAATGTCCGGCTGGTGCTCCGCAGTCAAAGGCGTAGGCACACAAATAACAATTACATCCGCCTGACCCACCGCTGCGAAATCAGTCCCCGCCATCAATAATCCAGCCTGCCCAAGGGATTGCACAACCTTATCCTCAATGCCGATTACGTACGATTTCCCAGCACGTAGTTTAGCCACCTTCGCCCCATCGATGTCAATTCCTTGCACCTGATACCCAGCCTGCGCCATCTCCACCGCCATCGGTAACCCGACATACCCAAGACCAATGACGGCGGCTTTGAGGGAGCGGTTGTTTAGGTTTTGAAGCGTAGTACGTTCCTGTGTTTCCTTATTTCCTTCATGCTTGCTGCTCTCTACCATTCCTTCCACCTCCAAACGGTCCGCCTCCCTTCTATTAATGAATAAAGCCGCCTGCACGTAAAAACTGGGCAATAGCGGAACGGTTCATCATTGCGCTGTCTGAACGATACTCGGAAAACGTCACGCGAGGCAGCCCACTATACGGATCTGTCAGGCGCTTGTCCGGTTCCTGTGGCAAAATCACATAATATTGTTCGTCAACCTTGTAGGTACGTGGTGCCTCGAATGGAGAAATGAGTACTTCATGTAATTTTTCGCCCGGTCGAATCCCGGTTACCTTATAGTCGTGAGCCGGACGACCTGCCTGCTCCAGCATGACCGAAGCCAGATCCGTCATTTTGCAGGCCTTCATTTTCATCACAAAAGTCTCGCCGCCCACCGCTGCCTCAGCCGCCTTCAGCAACAAATGAATGGCCTCCGTCCGCGTCAGGAAAAAGCGGGTCATGCCTTTGTCCGTAATGGTCAGGCTCTTGCCTTCATCAATCTGTCGACGGAACAATGGAACGACACTTCCGCTGGTTCCGAGCACATTGCCCCCGCGAATACATACAAAACGGGTGGACTCGCTCAGCCCATTAGCACGAATCATCATCTTTTCCCCCAAAGCCTTGGTCATGCCGTAAACGTTAATCGGATCTACCGCCTTGTCAGTGGAGACGTCAATGACTTTGGCAACCTGCATGCGAATCGCAGCGCGAATAATGTTCTGCGTGCCGATGACGTTGGTCTTGAACGCTTCATCCGGCTGATCCTCGCATACCGGAACATGCTTCAGTGCAGCCAGATGGAAGAGTACATCCACCCCGCGACAGGCTTCCTCCACTGCCCGATAGTCGCGAATATCTCCGATGACAAAACGCAAACGTGCATCATGACCGAAATCTCGCTGCATCGTTATCTGGGCGTACTCATTACGCGAGAGAATCCGAATCTCGGCTGGATTCTGTTCCAGCAGTACCTCGGTCAGCTTCTGCCCCCAGGAGCCCGTGCCTCCGGTGATCAAAATTGTTTGTCCTTTAATCATGTTGAATCCCTCCTTGTTCAAATCATGAATTCGCGTAATACTGCAGCCATCTCTTCCCGGCTCAATCGGTCTTTCGGTGGTACTTTTTTAATGGATGTATTGTTGGAATGCACTATATTTACATAATTGCGCGGAGCCAGCAGTTCATGCGGCAGCTCAATGACATTGCCATGTGTTCCCCGGCCAGGCAGCTTCACACGGTATCCCGCAGCGTACTCAGCCGTTTTATACAGGTAAACATAGAACTGCGGGGAACGGTGAAATGCTGGAGCCATCTCATGATTCACGCTGTCCCACAAGTATCCATTCTGGTTGATGAGTGCTATCGTTCCGGGCTGCGGCTGCACGTCATAGAGCTGCTGAACAAAGGTCCTGTGATATAGATCATCCGAGTCCAGACGCGCCATATAGATCTCCTCCGCCCCTTCTGCAAAAGCCAAGATGGCCCGCACACTTTCTATGGTTGTTCCAAACCGGATATTGGAAGGCAGCGGCTCCTGTTCAGCTAAAATGTCTTGCATCAATTCCCCTGATTCCTTGGAAAGCTTCACCACCGTCAGAAAATCCTGATTGGTCTGCGCCTTAAGACAATGAAGAGTGAAAGTACGAAAAATGCTCATTCGTCGCTCCAGCCACTCTCTTGTCAAGCGCTGTGGGTCCATTCCGTAATTGTTGAAGTTAATCTCAATAACCACTTTTCTGGACATGCCCTTCCTCCTCATCTTTTGTTGAACTTCTTTCAATTCAGTCAGACTATTTTCATAGTTTTTACAGCCCTTCCCACGCAAAAAATGCCTCCGTCAGCCCGAAACTGCTATACAGAAGCTCTCTCCAATCCAGCCGACTCTATAACGTATGAAAAAATAATAGAACTGGTCCGGACACTTGCACGGGTTTTTGTATAAATCAGCTTTTACATAAGCCCATCAACACTTTCCGGTCCCGAAAGTAGATTGATATATAACCGAAGATGCGCCCTGCAGGTCGAACGCACAAAACGTTGCCGAAGCCGCAACATAGAATAGAGCAATTGAATTTTCAAAGGAGGCCTTATACCACAATGAGTCCAATCTATCTTGAAATGGATGGTGTGTTGGATCAACTCGAAGCCGCCGTGAGGGATAAGCGTCCCTTCTCTCTGGTCCGTGTGGGCGATGGAGAAAATATCGTCATGTCTCAGGAAACGGTCTGGAGTACGGAACAGGTTTTGCAGGAGCGATGGGCCATCAAGGCTAATCTGGGGCAAAAGGGACTGCGTCTACCCAATCTGCAGCTTCGGGACGAGGTTGCCGCTTCCTTGCAAAGGGCAGATATCGTAGGTATTCTTCCTCACGGGGACAGTACCATCAAAGCGCCGGAGCATCTCAAAAGACAGCTGACCGATACGGTGTTCGCACATTTCGGCATCGCTCCGGCACTAACTTGCCATGCCTGTGTCAATCGGGAACTCGCGCAGGTGCCCCGCTTCTGGAATATGCTTGCCGGCAAGCGGGTGCTGCTCGTTACCCGCGAGATTGAGCAGCTGCGAGCCATGCTCGTTCAGGAGCCCTACCATCTGGATATCACAGCTGCGCTGCCGTTCGACAGCTGGGATCAGATGCAGGAAACGCTGCAATGGATTCAAACGAATCAGGATACCTTCGATGTAGCTCTTTTCTCCTGTGGCGTGAACGCGGTTGTTCTTGCGGAACGAACAGCGGCACTTGCAGGCAAAGTCGCCATCGACTTCGGCAAAGCCAACAACATTATTTTGAAAGGCCGCGCCAACTAGTCTGTAAAAGTAGATACTACAACAAAAATCCCGGACTCCTTGGAGCCGGGATTTTGTTCTACTAATCATCAGATGCTTACGTAAACACTCTTCCTGCTGTACCTTTTGTTCATAGGAACCAATTGGTGGCTGCAATGCCATGGAACACCTCGGGGCCAGTCCGTACCGATGTGGACACGCCGGAAATAAACGAAGTATACACACTTTCCAGTGCAGGCGGTGCGGAAAGATCCTGTGCAGTGAATGAATGAAATTCAGCGCCACCGTTCTGACCTACCGTGCCTTCGGCGCGATAGATCACATAGAACGGATCGTAAACGCTGCCCCGTACAAGCTCAACAACAAACGTATCCCCCACTTCTCCGGTAACGCCAACCGTGCCATTCAAGGTGATAATGGGATTGGGGACACCAAGGGTCTGCAGACCAATGGAGCCAAACGCTTCTGGCGATGGGCCTAGAGACAAACCGGGCTGTCCTACGGTTCCCGAGTTCATCGAAGTTCTCATATCGAGAAACACACCCATGAGTAACACCTCCAATGCTATGGGATACGTTATTCTATGAATCTCGACTCTCTTTGGATTGGATGGGTAACAGATTGCCTCCACCTATTTTTATTTGCCCCCGGTTAATGGTATATTGGACTGCATAACGAAATGAACGGATCGTATGCACACAAGCGGTACAGGCTGTTCAGAAGGAGATTACTATTTATGAATAAACGTAAACGCCCAACAGGCAATACATCGGCCAAGGGGAAAACATCCGCAGGTTCGTCCACAGCACGGTCCGGTCGGTCCACTTTTACTTCTGCCAAATCGTCAGGACCATCCACATCACGCAATACAGGAGCGGCGAATAAGCCTGTAGCATCCAAATCCTCCGCGGCTCCCAAGAAAGCCGTAGCACCCAAACCCAAAGCAGCCAAACGTTCGGGCAATTCCTATTATCGCAAGCAAGAACCACCACGTCCGTACAAGGTTACCGAACCGGATGAGCTGCTCAACTTCTTGCTGAAACATTTGAAGTCCGGCCGGAACGCCGTCAAATCCATTTTGGGACGCGGACAAGTATCCGTTGATCAGAAAGTGGTGACCAAGTTTAATCTGGAGCTGACGCCAGGGCAGATTGTAACGATCAGCAAAGAAGGCGCTGTTGCCGCTCCTTCCCTGACGGGCATTAACATTTTGCATGAAGACAATGATATCATTGTCATTCGCAAGGAAGCTGGACTGTTATCCATTGCCGCTGACAAGAGTGATGATCTTACCGCTTATCGCCAGCTGACCGAGCATGTTCGCCGTACCGACGCCCTGAACCGGATATTTATTGTCCATCGTCTGGACCGCGACACTTCGGGTGTCATGATGTTCGCGAAGAGTGAAGAAGTGCAGCAGAAGCTGCAGGACAACTGGAAAGAAAATGTACAGGAACGTGTGTATGTTGCCCTTGTTGAAGGCGCCGTTGCAAAAGAAGAAGGCACTATTTCCTCTTGGCTGAAAGAAACCAAGACGCTCAAAATGTATTCCAGTTCTCGCCCGAATGATGGACAACATGCCATTACACACTACAAACGTCTACAATCGAACCGTGAATTCTCCCTGCTGGAGGTCCGTCTGGAAACGGGACGCAAAAATCAGATTCGTGTGCATATGGAAGATCTGGGCCATCCCATCGCAGGCGACAAAAAATATGGTGCTCATACCAAAACACTGGGTCGCCTCGGATTGCATGCACGGGTACTCTCGTTCATCCATCCAACGTCGGGTGAGCTGATGAGATTTGAGACGGATATTCCAAAACAGTTCCTCTATCCATTCCGTACGGATGCTCCATCAGCGAACTAACGGGATGATTCAAAGAACAGGCATCGCTGACTCAGTGACTTCAGCCGATACTGGACATGCCACGGTGCAGGAACTGGCCGATGGCCTGACCACGCCTGAAAGGAGGAACCGATGCTGAAAAACGTGTTAATTACCGGTTATCGTGCACATGAACTACAGATTTTTGGACAGAAGCATGAGGGAATTCCTTTCATCAAAAAGGCGATCTCCTCCCGTCTTACACCTCTGGTCGAAGACGGGCTGGAGTGGGTGCTGACACCAGGCCAATACGGTGTAGACCTGTGGGCCTGTGAAGTGGTGCTTGAGCTGAAGAAGACATTCCCGGATCTGAAGCTGTCGATCATTACCGCTTTTCAGAATCCCGAGGAACAATGGAAGGAAGACAAACAGGAGTATTATCGCTCCATTCTTCAAGGTGTGGACTATTATGGTGCGATTAGTCGTCAGCCGTATATCGGCCCTTGGCAGTTTACTGCGCGAGACGACTTACTGCTGCGCAAAAGCGACGGTCTTCTGCTCGTGTATGATGAAGATGCCGGGGATGGCAGTCCCCGTTTTATAAAGGAAAAAGCGGTCAAAAAACAGCAGAATGAAGATTATACGATCATCAGCATTACCTCGGAGGATATTCAATCGGTCGCCGAAGATGAACGGATGAACGATGTCGGGGATTACGAAGATCCTTCATTCTGATCTGTGCACGACTGGAGTAGCAAAGAATGAAGTACATATGTTTTTTTTGGCGGCAGGTTGGGTATAAGTAGTAGTAAAACTGCGATTACCATGTCGTATGGGACAAAGGGGAACTGCAACCATGACATTAACGCCAGAGCAGCGCATTCAACTGCATGGATTCAACAACCTGACCAAGTCGCTGAGTTTCAATATGTACGATATCTGTTATACGAAAACCAAAGATGAACGCGAAGCTTACATTGAATATATTGATGAACAATATAATGCGGCCCGGCTGAGCAAAATCCTGAATAACGTGTCTGACATTATCGGTGCCCATGTGCTGAATGTCGCCCAACAGGACTATGTTCCCCAGGGTGCAAGTGTGACGATGCTTGTGTCGGAAGGCCCCATTGTGGAGATCCCCGAAGAATCCTTCGATGAATCTCCAGGCCCCCTACCCGATAATGTTGTCATGCAGCTCGACAAAAGCCATATTACCGTTCATACGTATCCCGAATTCCACCCGAGCGAAGGCATCAGTACGTTCCGGGCAGATATTGACGTCTCCACCTGTGGTGAAATCTCACCACTAAAGGCACTGAACTATCTAATCCACTCGTTCGATACGGATATCATGACGATGGACTACCGGGTACGTGGTTTTACACGGGATACGAGTGGACGCAAGCTGTTCATTGATCATGAGATCGGTTCAATCCAGAATTACATTCCGGATGAGATCAAGGGCAGCTTCGACATGATTGACGTGAACGTCTATCAGGAGAACATTTTTCACACCAAGTGTAAATTGAAAGAATTCGATCTCGATAATTATCTGTTTGGTTATACCAAAGATAAACTGAGCAAGGCCGAGCAACAGGAAATTACGGAGTGGTTGAAGTTGGAGATGGATGAGATTTATTATGGCAAAAACATCAATCGTCCTTCTTCATAGCTGATTCGTGAGGACTGATTCATACGGACTGGGACAAGGATAAGATGTCATGAAGCAGGATTTCGTAATGGAAACCTCCGGCATGCGCTTGTCCTTTTCTTTTGCCTAACTTGACAGGCAGCAGCTCATTTTTTTATGATGAAAGCAATTGCATTTCCATTGAAGGAGACTGAGCCGTTGATTGAAACGAACACTTCCAGACGCAATGAATCTCTGTTACAAGCGCTGAACGCGCAGCACAAGGTTACCACTGAAAATATTGCCAATGCAGACACACCCAATTACAAAAAGAAATCGGTGGAGTTTGAGGAAGAGCTCAGACGTATCATTGAGAATGGCAAAACAGATCAGCTCGATATGAAGCGGACTCATGAAAAACACTTTCCGGTCAGTAACCCCAATGACTCCATCGTAAACTACCGGATTGTCGACAACAACGAAACCTCCATGAATAATAACAACAATAACGTTGATATTGACAAGGAAATGGCGAATCTTTCGGAGAATCAGCTTATGTATAACTACATGGTTGATCGGGTCAGCGGGCACTACAAGAAAATGAAAAACCTGTTGCAGGATATGAAATAATGAATGGTTGAGCAGCCCTTTGGCTGCTTTTTGTTTTGTCTATATTCGGAAATATCCAGAGGATCTATGTTGAATTATATTGATCTATATTAACCGCAATTAGCGTCGCTTTTCTTTTCCCAAATCAGGAGGATATGCTCCCCTGCTTGTGCCCTTTTTCGGTATCCTCTCTGTTTCGTAGTATAATGATATAAAATGTATGATTTCATATCCAATAAAAGAGGTGCAACATGGCTCCACGTCATTTAAATGCTTTTCAAGGCTCCAAAGTCCGGCTAGCCGCTCCTTGCCCAGAAGACTGCATGCGGCTCTCCCGCTTTACTGACAGTTATGATTACTTGCGTAATCTGGATACCGATATTGCTGTTCCGCTAACGCCGGATGAGACGGGGTCATCCGCAGTTCGCAGAGACAACGGCTTTGAATTTGCACTGCGTACTCTCGAGGACAATCGGTTCATCGGATTCACGGCCCTCTACCGAATTGAGTGGAATAACCGCTCTGCACGCCTGGCCATTGGTATTGGTGATGACAAAGATAGGGGCAAAGGATACGGCAGTGATGCTCTCGCCCTGATTATTCGTTATGGATTCCATGAATTGAATCTGAACCGGATTGCGCTGGAAGTAATTGAATACAATGAGGCTGCCCGACGCGCCTATCTGAAAGCAGGATTTCGTGAGGAAGGCCGCCAGCGTTCTGCCGTTCTACGGGATGGCACGCATTATGATCTGATCTCGATGAGCATTCTTGCAGAAGAATGGTCATCTCAGACCAAACTTCCGCTCGCGTTTCAGTCCACTCATGCCCAAGGAGCTAAACAGAACGAAGATCATTCAGACTCACGATCGGTCGCTGCCGAAGGATCTGCGTTGTCCTTACTTAACGCCAAAGGTACAGAGAACTCTCCTGTCCAACCTCGGATTGGTGTCGGAGCGGTCATCCTCAACGAACGTAATGAAGTCCTTTTGGTTTGGCGAAATCGTCAGCCTGAACAGTACACCTGGAGTATCCCTGGGGGCAAAGTGGACCCATACGAATCCATTGAAATGACCGTCATTCGGGAGATCAAGGAAGAAGTAGATCTGGATATTGTCATCGACAAGCTGCTCTGCACGGCAGAGACGATCCGACCTGAACAACAGGAACATTGGATTTCCGTCCTCTACTCAACTCGAGTTATCGGCGGTATTGCTCGTAACTGCGAAGAAGGCGGAGCGATTGGTGAGATTGGTTGGTTCCCGCTGGATGATCTGCCATCGCCGCTCGCTAGTTTCGCGGTGCCTGGTCTGGAAGCTGCGAAACAACTCCATCTTTATTCTGAAGATTGAAATCGGGAGAAACTAACCTCACTACGGTTAAACAAGTCATATGAAGATAACAGCCGCCGAACTCCTCTCTCTAACATAAGGGGGAGCTTGGCGGTTGTTTTCAGTTTCTGCGCAATTTTCTTTTTTTTGGTAGTCTTCGGTAAGTGTATACATAACTTTTTTCCAAAATCAAGAACCGTTTGGCCCTTTGCACGGTCTAATACGCAACAACATCCATGAAAGGAGGAGCCATGTGACCCCTGCTCAACTGACCATCGCAGCACAAAAAGGGGATGCCGAGGCTTTTGCAGCCTTAATGGAGATGCATCAGAGCCGACTGTACCGGATCGCCTATGCCTATCTGCACAACGAGGGCGATGCGCTGGAAGCGATACAGGAATCCACCTATAGAGCTTATCGAAAGCTCAAGAAATTAAAAGAACCCTCCTATTTCGCCACTTGGCTGATCCGCATTCTGCTGAACTACTGTGCGGACGAACGCAAACGCAAGAGCCGGTTCAGCCACGTTACTGAAATTCATGAACCCAGCAGCTGGGACCGGCCCGCAGACCCTGATCTGGCCACAGCCGTCTCTGCGCTGAATCGGGATTGCAAACAGATTATTATTCTAAGTTATTTCGAAGGTTTCTCCTTAACAGAAGTCGCTGATATTCTCGAAATCCCGGCCGGAACCGTAAAATCCCGACTGCACCGGGCACTCGGCCAACTTCGGAACCAGCTTGAAACGAAAGGAGATGTAACATTATGAGCGATGAAATGAAGTCATTTGAAACCCTTGAGCAGCGTCTGAATGATCGTAAAACAGAATACGACGCCATGTCTGTACCGGATGCAGCAGCATATCAGGCTGTACAGACCGGAATTCGTCAGGTTGCGCGTAAGCGCAAGTCCCGGCTGCGCTGGGTTATGAGCTCCATATCTGCAGCCGCAATCATCCTCGTGTTTACGGGATGTATCCGCGTCTCCCCCGCCTTTGCATCCTTTGTGGAGCAACTTCCAGGCATGGAGGGCATCGTCAGTATGATTCGCCAGGATAAGGGGTTAATGATGGCTATCGATCAGTCCCTCTTGCAGAAGGTTGGTGTGACCGATGAGCATGATGGTGCTTCCTTGACTGTGGACAGCATCATTACGGATGAGTCACGCATGGTTATTTTTTACACGATGAAAGGCATGAAAGATCCAGACAAGGGTATGTATGATATCGATTTGCTTGATAGAGATGGAAAAAAGCTGCCTGTTGCGTTTAGCTACTCCTCTCCTAAGCCGGCTCCAGAAAGTGGCATTTATGAGGATAAAATCGATGTCTCATTTATAGAATCTTTACCGCCACAAGAGCTGACCGTTGTATTTAAGGAACGAGATAAGGAAACGAATTACAAGTGGAAGGTCACTTTTCCAGTGGATCGTAGCTTAACGAAAGGCATGAAAAAAATCATTCCCGTAAACCAAACAATGACCGTGGACGGGCAGCGTATTCATGTAAAACAGGCCGTTCTGTATCCCACTCGCCTTGTACTTGATATCGAATATGATCGGAACAACACCAAAAAAATCTTCGGAATTCGTGATTTGCAGTTGGTAGATGAGCAAGGCCGAGCATGGCGAACGGATTCCTCCTCCATCGGAGGCTCTGGAAGTTCTGTCTTTTTCGAAAGCATGTACTTCTCCACTCCGAAAAAACTGACGCTGCAGGGGTCTGGCCTTTCAGCGGTGGATAAGGATGAATTGGTTATCAGTATCAATCCATCTTCAGGTGAAATACAAGGGGGCCCATCGAGTTTGAAATTCCTGCATAGCAAGGTAAAGGGTAAAGATCTGGTCATCGAGTTTTCTATTGCAGACGCTCAAGATTCCATTTCTGCTCTGTCATTTACCAATATCAAGGACAGTAAAGGAAAGCCATTCGAAATTAATGAGTTAGGCTGGAGTCCTTCAGGTGAAAATGGGATCTCCGAAGCAAGGATTTTCATTAAAAATGCAGCCGCAGCCGAAGGAAATCTGACAATGGAAATATTCTCTTACCCTGATCAAAGTCGTGCACCGTTCTCTATTGAAATCCCTGTGACTCCCTAAAGGAAATGTAACAGCCATAATCCGCAAGCCACATGAAGTAGTCATGCACTATAATGAAAATATCAACCATCTAGAATTAAATCGATATGTTCACAGGAAAGGGTGTTTTCACAATGAATAAGCGTTCAACCCGTTACCCGCAGCCACTCGCTCCGGGAAATACCATTGGCGTGGCTGCACCATCCAGCGGTGTAAGTGAATCCTTGCATCATTACCTTGAAGGGAGCAGGCACAACATGAAGCGCCTTGGTTTTGGTGTTCAGGAGAGCCCATTTCTACGGCATAACGCCAAATGTGTAAGTTCCTCCAAGGAAGATCGCGCTGCCGAGATCAATGCATTTTTCCGCGACCCTGAGATTCAGGCTATTATTCCTCCGTGGGGTGGAGAGTTCCTTATGGATATTCTACCCCTTCTCGATTGGGAAGCTTTGAAAACCTTGCCGCCCAAATGGGTTATGGGATATTCGGATATCAGCACCTTTTTATTCGCATACACCCTGATCACCGGAACGGCTTCGGCACATGGTACGAACTACGTAAATCTAAGATCCAATGAACTCGATCCGGTGACAGCCCGCTGGATTGATGTATTACAGACTAGCCAGGGAGGGCAGGTTACTCAATCTTCTTCCACTCACTATCAATCGGAATGGAAACCGGATTTGCCGACGTTCAATCTGGATACTCCTTCTCGCTGGAAACAGCTTGGGCAACCCGAAGGAGCAGACTCGCAGGTTACATTCTTAGGTCGGTTAATCGGCGGCTGTATGGATACAATCACCTGTTTGATTGGCACGCCTTACGCACCTGTTGAAGAGTATCTTGATCAGTATTGTGCAGAAGAAGGAACAATCTGGTATCTGGAAAGCTGTGAGATGAATGCGGGTGATATCTACCGTCATCTGTGGCAGATGAGACAGGCAGGCTGGTTTGCAGGCGTAAAAGGCTTCATGTTCGGCCGACCTGCTGGTTATTCCGATACAGGAGATTTCAACTTCATCGATGCCCTGTCTTCGGCTCTCGGAGATATGGATGTTCCCGTACTGTATGATGTGGATCTTGGCCACATCCCGCCACAGTTAACTTTTGTGAATGGCGCACTGGGCAATGTGGCTTATGAAAATGGGCATGGAAGACTTGAGACGGCATTTGTGTGATCACCTTTTGTAGGCAGATGCATACCTTGAAGTAAGAAATGATTTTGAGGAAGGGTTGTGCATCATGTCCGAATCCACATCCACACCATCCGCACGGGTCGTATACCAAGCCAATCAACCAATGCTCCAATCCGTGCAAAGTGTGCGGAATATGCTTCATCATACAGCCCGGCAGCATGTAGGCAAGAAGGTGCAAGTCCAGAATATCGATGGCCAAGTATGGGAAGGTGTCATTATCAGCGCAGATCGGGGAATATTGTATCTCCAGGTTACGCCGATGCATGGATATCCCGAGCCACGCGCCTTGTTTGGACCAACTATTTTGCCACTCGTGCTGTATGAGCTGTTGGTCATTACCCTGTTGATGTAGTTGTTTTTTGTTTCGATCGAGCCTAATCCAAGAAGCTTCTCTCCCTTTGACCATCCGGCCCTGGGAGCGAAGCCTTTTTTGGGTTTTTGGAGTGATCGGTTATCAATTTGGTGTGAATGCATGCATTAATCTCTGCAACCTGGATGACTTCCTGTAATTCGTGCGGTATGTTTCCTTGCTAACGTGTGAAATATGATACAATGGTGTCGGCACCAAGCCTTATCTCATATGAACGGAGCTTGATCCGGTTGGAATATATCCCTCATGATCCTCCACCCGTGCCTCAGTCTGAGACGGAGCTGGTTGGGACAAATCATACTGAACAATCCCGCGTGATTGCAATCTGTCTATTGGCAGGCAAGATCATGCTGCAAAGTGGCGGTGAGACCTATCGTGTGGAAGATACGATGAAACGCATGGCTGCCGCGCTGGGCCTTCCCCATTCGCACAGTTATGTTGTGCCCACAGGTATCTTCTTCTCGGTTGATGCAACCGAGCCTGCCAAGCTGATACGGATCTCTGAACGAACCACGGATTTACATAAGGTATCCGAAGTGAATGCCGTTTCCCGGCGTATTGGACAAGGTGAATTGTCCGTTGAAGATGCCTACGAATTGTTACAACAAATTGAGGGACAGCCCTCCTCCTATTCTGCGGTTGTGCGGCTTACGGCGGCGGCGTTATCCAGTGGGTGCTTTACCATTATGTTTGGTGGAGGCTGGGTCGACTTTCTCCCTGCCATTCTCTGCGGTGGTATTGGCTATGCAGCAGTCATTGCCTTCCATCGATTAGTACTGGTGAAGTTTTTTGCTGAACTGACCGCTTCATTTGTCATCGGTCTGCTCGCCTTTTTGCTTGTCTATATGGGCGCGGGTCATGAACGGGACAAAATTATTATTGGCTCAGTCATGCCCTTGGTACCGGGACTGCTGATTACCAATGCGGTGCGTGACCTGATGGCCGGGCATCTCGTGTCCGGGTTATCCAAGGGAGCCGAGGCGTTTCTGACGGCTTTTGCGATTGGTACCGGCATTGCTGTTGTTTTTTCACTTTTTACGTAAGATGGAGGAGTTGCAGGTTATGCTTCATTTTATTGAACAGGCCCTGACCAGCTTTGTCGCCTCGGCCGCATTCGGTATTATTTTCAACGCTCCTCGGCGCATGCTGCTTCACGGTGGATTTGTCGGCATGATCGGCTGGATCATCTATATTGTGCTCGAATATGCTGCGGATGCTGTTCCTGCTACTCTTGCAGCGACCATCGCGGTAGGTGTCATCAGCCAGCTGTTCTCCCGCATGTTTCGCGCACCCGTCATTATCTTCAGCGTAGCAGGTATCATTCCGCTCGTTCCCGGTGGACTGGCGTATAATGCGATGCGTAATTTTGTGCAAAATGACTACGGCGCTGCCATGGAGATGGCTGCCAAAGCTCTTATGTTATCAGGTGCCATCGCGATCGGACTTGTATTGTCCGAGGTGTTGAACCAGATGATTCGTCGTATACCTGAATCATTGCGAGCAAAATCCTAACACAGTAGATGAATATATTATCACTAAACTAAACGATAAAGACCCGTTAGAGACAGGGTAAACGCTGTCCTTCACGGGTCTTCTAAAATTCCAGCCAATGTTGATCCGTTATCATCTAATATGCAGCGTTTTGTTTTCATCATTGTACCCATTTGTTCGATAACTGTACGATCCAGAAAAAGAACTCCCCATGTCTGTTGGACACTCCTTGTCCATTGGTGTACGGTAAACCATTCTCTTTTATGGCAAAGCACGCTTCATCACCGACGCAAATAAATCCGCCGCCACACCACTTCCGGATCTCATATAATGCTCTGCATCTGTACGATCAAACCCCATCCAGACTGCGGCCGTCCACTTGCTCGTATATCCTACAAACCACAGATCCCTGTTCGCCTCCTTGCTTACACCAGGTAATGCAGCCTGCGTTGTTCCTGTCTTCCCCGCTACCTTATGCTGACTCAGTTGTGCCCTGCTACCTGTTCCTTGACTGACCACATCTTGAAGCATGTCGGTCATGGCCGTTGCCGTGCTGGTGGAGATCACCTGCTTGTTCTCTCGCTTAAAAACATAGATTGTCCGACCGCGTGAATCCTTAATTTCACGAATTAGATGCGCCGTATTGAACTTGCCGTTATTGGCAAACACGGAATATGCCTGGGCCATTTTTATTGGAGACACCCCTTTATGCAAGCCACCTAGGGCAATCGACAGATTAAGATCCTCCTTGCCCAGTTCAATGCCCAATCGATCTGCAAATTGATGTGCGCGTCCCAGTCCTGTCTCATGCAGCAGCCATACAGCCGGAGCATTAATGGAGTTTTCAATGGCTTGCGACATCGTAACTGTACCTATGTAACGCCCGCCCAAGTTGCTTGGTTGATAACTCCCATATTTCATGCGTTGATCAGGCAGCATGCTCTCTGGCTTAAACCGCCCTGATTCCAATGCAGGTCCGTATGCAATAATAGGCTTAAATGCAGAACCAGGTTGCCTTGCATCCGTCGTTGCCCGGTTAATGCCTCCTTTTACAGGGTCTCTCCCACCCATCATCGCTTTGACTTCACCGTTATGCTGGTCCAGTATGATCATACTCGCCTGCACTTGCTCATCCTCACGATCATCGGTGAACCGTGAAGATTCACGGAATGTTTGCTCCATCGCCAGCTGCGCCTGATCATCCAATCCCGTACGAATGGTCCAGCCTGCGGATTGAATCTCTGCTCCACTCTTACCTGTGAGACGAGAAGCCTCCTCAATTACCGCATCCAAGGCAGACACGTAAGCAGGCGCTGTTGAGCCTGGAGTCGATTCAACTGTAGAATTGAGCGGTGTATAGTCCACATTTCGCGCTTCCTCCATCTGTTTTTTAGTAATAATTCCTTGCTCATGCATGATACCAAGAACCACAGAACGCCTCTCTTTGGACAGGTCTTCCCGATCCACCGGATTGTATATAGAAGGTCCCTTCGGAATGCCGGCCAGCGTAGCCATTTGCCAGATCTCCAGCTGATGTAGATCCTTAATCCCGAAGTATCGCCAAGCCGCGGCTTTAACGCCATATTGCTGGCGTCCCATATAAATATGATTCAAATATAGCTCTAATAGCTCATCCTTGCTAAATCTCTTTTCCATCGCCATGGCAATCGACATTTCATTCACCTTGCGAACCAGCGTTTTATCTCCGTTCAAATACAGATTTCTGGCCAGTTGCTGTGTAATCGAGCTGCCTCCTTGACTCAGGTTCATATGTAAAACATCCTGCACAACCGCCCTGCCAATGCCGATAAAATCCAGGCCATCGTGGTTATAGAAACGTCGATCTTCCGTAGCCAGAAACGCCTGCTTTAACAGATCGGGCATATCCTTTAAATCAGCATGCAGCGCATATCCCTTGGTTTGTACTTGTAATCTTGAAATTTCTGTTCCATCCGCATTGGTAATGATCGTGGAAGTGGCCACCGAAATGGCCTCAGGATGATTGCGAAGGACACCTTCGCCGTAAGTAACTAGATAGATATAGCCGACCGCAAGCAAAATAACAATTACTACAGAGGCATCAAATATATGATAAATTCCGCGCCTTATGCTGGATCTCAACATTCAGGCTCCCTAAATACATGTGGATTGGAGCCTGAATGTTCCTGTTGCTTCATTTCCATAGAATCCAGAGCAAGCTCCAGCCTTAACGTCTGCTCATACGCTAGCCTGACCCAGTGCTGAATCTCCGCTTCATCCCGGCAGCGTCCTTCCACGATCGTTTCAAGCGAGGAACGAACACCGTAGAGAGTAAGTTTCATCGGCAGATCTGCATTTATGCGACCAGATTGTAATCCAACCCAATCTGCTTGTATACGTTGCTTATGACTTCTCTCACTTTCTGACGCTATTTGTTGTCGGCTACTTTCTTCGCCATACATATACATACCAGAACTGAACCATTCTTCGTCTCTCGGCTCTCGATCTGTCCACTCTTGGTCTGAACTGTTCAAGCGCTCCGATTGTATACGTATCGCAACGTCATTCAGATCCGCGGCAATCTGCCGCAGCTCTCCTCCGTTTAACACTTCAATCTGTGCTGGAATTCGGCCATTGGCCAGTTCATGAGTTCCACGACCAATCACCTTGAGGTCATCTGCAATCTTCTGGGATCGAATCCAAAAAAACAACGCAAACATACCCCCACCGATGAATATAACCAATGGCGTTGTACCGATATGGTTTATCACCCAGTACATAATGCGAGTTATTCCTGTTGTCTCCGATAGGATATGATGGTGGGTAAAACGTAACATGTGATATACGACAAATAGGAGCGCTGCGCTAAGTAACGCGCTTGCTCCGCAAATATATATGTAGCTCAATCTGACTGTACGTAATAATAATCTCATATTCGGCATCCTCCTCAATTTTGCAGTTCATATTTTCGATTGAGGTTAAGAATACCGAATATTTCTTAATTAAGAAGTGGGTAACTTCTTATCATTTTCTTAATTAAGCAATTTGCCTACATGTTGAATCAAGCAAGCTCTCTTATAAGTAGACGAAAATTCTGCCAGGTTACCGTTCCTCTGCATCTCTGTTCATCGGAGGAGCAGTTAGCGGAAAACGCGTAACAAAATCGGTTCGGCCCTGTTCACTGTAAGCAGCGATACTCCCGTGATGTAATTCAATCATCGATTTGGCAATAGCCAGCCCCAGTCCGGTGCCGCCCGTATCACGCGAGCGGGACTTGTCCACCCGGTAGAATCGATCGAATAAATGCGGCAAATCCTGCGCTGGAATCGGTTCACCATAATTGCTAATGCGCACTACAGCTTCTTCACCTTCAAGAGACAACGCAATCTCCATCACTTTACCCTGTGCCCCATAACGGATCGCGTTACTGAACAGGTTCTCATACGCACGAACAAGCTCTCCAGGAGCGGCCTGAATCCATAAAGGTTCTTGTCCACCAATGATCTTGTATGTCATGCCCGCTTCTTCCAGCATCGGAGAGAACTCTTCAGCGAGCTGCATCAGAAACGGATTCAGGTTCAAAGAAGTTAATGACAAAGGAAGGCTCCCACCACTGACACGGGTATATTCGAACAAATCGTCGATTAGCTTCCTTAATGTTAAGGACTTCTCGTACGCAATGCTCACGTAATACCGCATCTCAATTTCATCCTGATATCGATCCTTCTCTATGTACTCCAAAAATCCGAGAATGGAGGTCAGCGGAGTCCTCAAATCATGAGAAATACCCGTAATTAAGTCATTTTTGGCAGCAACTGCACTACGCTCCTCTTGCAATGACAGCTGCAATTGTTCAGCCATCTGATTAATACTGGCAGCCACAACGCCAAATTCATCCGATGTCTTCACATCGATCCGATGAGACAGCTCTCCTTTGGCAACTTCCTGAATTCCTGCCGTAATCTCATCCAGAACCAGCATCACCCTGCGCGTGAACAGGAAAAAGAACAGCACAAAGCCAAGTATGCCAACCATAATCATTAATGGCATAGACCCAATATTGTTCACCAGCCACCTGATGCCCCTTGCAGGGATCGAATAATTAGGATAAGTCTGAGCCGCCAGAATGGAGTGTACAACTTTGCTGCCCCCATACAAAATAGCCCCCGTCAAAATGCCACTCAGCAGAAATGCGTAGATAAATTTCCACCGGACTGTGTTAATTAATTTTGAATTCATCTCGGAACTCCTTGCTCACGCTTTGTATCCAAATAACCTCATAGACGCACGTGCTCATTGTGGTTTGATCATCTTATAACCAACACCCCATACCGTCTGTATGAATTTGGGATGTTTGCTGTCGAGTTCGATTTTCTCACGAATCTTGCGGATATGCACCATAACGGTATTGTTGGACTCCATAAACTCTTCTTTCCAGACCTGCCTGTAGATCTGCTCCATACTCAACACAGAGCCTTGATGGCGCGCCAACAGTTCCAGAACAGCAAATTCACGGGGAGTCAAGCGAACAGGCTGCTCATCCAGCCAGACCTCATGCGTATCCGTGTTGATGACCAGATCGTCAATCACCCATTCATGCTCCTTGTTCTCACGGCCTTCATTGAAGGTATGGTACCTGCGAAGCTGTGACTTTGCCCGTGCCACAAGTTCAAGCGGGTTAAACGGCTTGGTCACATAATCATCAGCGCCGATGCTCAGCCCTGTAATTTTATCCATATCCATGCTTTTGGCGGACAGCATAATGATCGGCATTTTCTGCTCTTCCCTAATTTTCATACATGCTTCAATTCCGTCCATATTCGGCATCATGACATCCAGAATGATCAGATCAATTGGCTCTTTCTTCAGTTGCTCAAGCGCCTCGATCCCATCACTGGCTGTCAGAACCCGGTATCCTTCATTACCAAAATAAATCTCCATCAGTTTAATAATATCCTGCTCATCATCCACAAGCAGAATGGTTGCTGGCTGTGCCACGGCATTATTCCTTTCCATTCCATGAATCATTACTTGATCAAAGTATACCACTAGGAAATGGATCTGCGAAAATCATCGCCCTAGGAAAGAAGCAAAAACGTTGGATTTTAGGAATAATATACTTTTTCTATTTTATATAAAGTATGCTCGATTGTTGGGCAGAGATCAGCATCGACTTTGTGAAATTTAATTCGAAAGTATAAACTTTTCAAAAAGTTCTTTATATTATTTTTTTGCCTAAAGGCAGGAAGGAATTCTGGATTTTTCTCCACATCACCAAAACGTTGAATCCATTGCTCTACATAAGTCTGACTAAGTATTTTTCTATTTAAAACACTAATTATGGATTTTATCATTCTTTCATCTTCCCCATCGGAGTAAACTCGATCAGTGATGGTCATCTTTTCGTAAACCAAATCGAGAATGGTTAAGAGATCATTTTTATCCAACTCGGAACATTGGGCCAATTCGTCTAAAGCATCTGCTGCATGGGCTATGGCATGAGCCCAGCCTTTTTCTTCGTCATACCCGCGGTAATCTCGCTCTTTATGTACATTGTAAAACACGATCTCTTTTATCTGATGAATATGCTCTTTCGAGAGAAATGGTGATTCTTTATGCCTCATGAAGAGGAGCGGTATAACTAGCATAGAGAACGATCGAGTAAAGACAGAGTCTGTATTCGTTTCACCAAGCCTAAAAAGCAAATGCTTATTATCCAAAACAACGGATAGAAGTTGTTCTAGTTCGTTTACTGTTAAGGTATTATCAGGAATCCAATTTGATAAGGTTGTATAAATGAGGTCATCACGTAGTTGGGCATCCAAAGAACCGATATTAACCATCATTTCTTGTATCAACTGGAATGTATCGAGAGGTGTTTGGTAGTCATTCTCTTTTACTAATATCAACTTTTCTTTTAAACTCATTTTACACACCCCTAATAGAAGATTTTCCGAACTTACTATTTTAGTTTCTATTGACTATGTGGCATTTTTAAACGTTGGTTTTCGTTAATTGTAGCTGATCCGGCAATCTCTATTATTAACGTATAGTATCGTCGATTTAATCCTTGCTTAACCGTTGCTTGTGCGGATAACATGTTCTATGTATTCTATTAAATCTTGCTCTATATTCAGGCAGAACCTAGCATTACGGACCTTGGTCTATCTATTCAAACAACGATACTTTGGGCTCTATACCAGTCAGTGTCAGCATCGTATGCAGTTGACCCCTGTGGTGATACACATGTCCCATGATCTCAAGCAGCCACTCCAGACGACTGTACGAAGCTCCCCAATAGGAGTCAGTCACCTGTAATAATTCCTCCGTATTAAACTGTCTATATCGATGATAGAGGTACATCTGATTCGCAATCAGCGCTTCTTTGATCTCACTCAGTGAATTTGGCTGATGTTCCTTGTAAAACAAAGCCATTTCTTCTTGGGAAGCTCCCTCCGAAATATGTACATCTGCACGACAAATGACAGATAGATGAGAAAGCAATTCTCCAACCGGCCGTTTGCCTTCAATCGGAGTCAAAGCCAAGTCCTGCTCCGACAGTTGGTCACATAAATTAATTAATGATGTCACTGCCACATCAATATGTTTAAATGCAGACTGAATCAACAGAAACACTCCCTTTTTATTCCATTATACAGAACGTATGATCGCCAATCAACTATAAATTCCCCCTTTATATATAAACCAGCTTTGCTCGAAAACCAACAATGATGAACAAAAAAAAAGTCCCTCCTCCCTCATATAGACGGAAATTGGGACATTTTGTTGCTCCGATGATAACAAACACGAACTCAACTTGAATATAACGAACAATACGTTTGATCGAATCGTCCTGCGAGCAAGTCAGCCTTGCGAATGAAAAATTGCAGCTCCCCACAATCCCACCATTGAAAACCGATAGCGTCATGCGTATCAATTTTTAATAGAAGTAAGGTATCCGCAAGCTCTTGTTGTGTCCGTTTCTCATCCCCGCCATAATGAGCAGTCAGCTTCTTCTCACACGCCTGCTCGTCATAAGCATACTCTTCATCAAGCACAATCTGTAACAGCGCCTGATGTTCTGCATCCGGATGCTGACCGTCCGGGTATCCAAACATGCCGCCCCAGTTCTGTGTACTCGGATGATTCCAGCTGGACTCGAATTCGAGGTATCGGTCATACAGACCTTCCTCCCCTTCAACAGCTACCGTTCCACCAGACAGCGGGGCGACGATTGCATTCAGAGCCAGAGAATCAATGTATGCGTATGTAGGAAACTCGAGATTAGGCAGTACTGTTACCGAATGTGCTACAAAATCGTCCTCACCCAGCGCGGTTTCGCCATCAGGCTCTCGCCTTGTCAGGTTATGAGCGTCCGGCTCGTAAATCACACGATGCTCAATATGATAAGCAGGTTCATCCACACCAATGAAAAAGTATAACATGCCCCGTTCGGGCAAACTCCCGCGCCCATCATTTGGCGTATATGGCGTCAAATCCACGAGATTCAACTGGGCCAGGAACGTCAAGGGCACCCCCTCCTGTGTCAAAGGCCATTTCATGTTGCTCGGCAGATCGGGATTTCCACCTACACGTGAATTTCCTGTTCTGCGATACTCATCGATTGTCGATACATCAAGGCGAATTCCCCAACGGCTTGAAGATAACAGCAGATCGGCAGCATTACCCAACCCATATTCTTCAAGAGTTTTCCTGGCTTTTCTGGTCAGACGTTCACATTGTTCAGGTTTAATCATACAGATCCTCCCCTTCTGACAATACACCTATGGTGAGACATATTCAGGTTCACACCTGTATATTCTTCCGCTGACGCTTCTTTCCCTGCTTCTAGCGAAAAAAGAGACTGACATCCGGTGTCAGCCTCCTTCCTTATTATCCATTCGGTTCATTCTTAACGATCCCGATTCGGTGAATCATTCCGGAAAGCACGAATATGCTCCTCGCCATCCAGAAATTCATGCGACTGGTGTGCAGCCATTACACCATGATAACTAATATCCAGACCTAATTCTTCCTCTTCTTCCGTGGAACGGACAGGAACGATCTTGCCAATCAGTTTCAGACCAATCCAGGTCATGACAAATCCCCAGACGACCAAAGCCGTGAGGCCAAGCGCCTGAACACCCAGCAGCCTCCAGCCACCTCCCATGAACAAACCACCATCGGTTGCAAACAAACCTACGGCAATCGTACCCCACATCCCGGATACAGCATGAACAGGGAACGCACCCACAGGATCATCAATCTGCCTGCGGTCTAACCAATTCGTTGCAGCCATCATGAGCAATCCGGATACCGCTCCGATAAATATCGCAGCCACATCACCGACAAAGGCACACCCTGCCGTAATACCGACTAGACCGGCCAGCGAGCCATTAATGACCGATGGTGCATCTGAACGATTGAATCGGAACAAGGTGTAGAGCAGTGTAACCGCACCGCCTGAAGCAGCAGATAACATCGTAACGATGGCAATGTGACCGATCCTGACATCAGTTGCACTGAGCGTACTTCCTGCATTGAAGCCAAACCAACCGAACCACAGCAGGAATGCACCTACAGATGCCAGCGGCAGATTACTTGGGAGCGCAATGGCACTTACGCCATGCGGCGTGTATTTGCCTTTACGCGGCCCAATAATAATCGCTGCGGCCAGTGCAGAGAACCCGCCCAACGCGTGAATGACTGCGGAACCGGCGAAATCCTGCATCCCCAGCTTGCTGAGCCAACCGCCGCCCCATGCCCAGTGTCCACCAATCGGATAAATAATGGCCGTCATCAATATGATGTACAGCAGATAGGCACGAAAGTTAATCCGCTCAGCCACAGCACCCGATACGATGGAAATGACGGCAATCGTGAACGCGGCCTGGAACAGCCAGAATGTTTCCAATGATACGGGTACGTCCAGGTGAGACAAGTCTCCATTGAGGAAAAATCCGGTTATGCCTACAAAACCTCCAGCATCAGAGCCATACATCAAGCCAAATCCGATGGCATAGAAAAGCAACGTTCCAATGGTAATGTCAGCGAAAACCTTCATAATAATATTCACGCTATTTTTATAACGTACAAAGCCAGCCTCCAGGAGCGCGAATCCGCCCTCCATCAACAAAATCATGGCTGCACTCAATACGACCCAGACCGTATCAATCCCGGAGCTTAACGTCTCCAAAGTCATGCTTATACATCCTCCGTTTCCCTAAGCTGTCTAATCTCCCGGATCGTTTCGGGCGTAAGCTCGATTTCGTCCCGTTCGATGCTGTCCGGATGCTTGATTCGTTCAGCAATACGGTCCAGTTCTCGTATCCGCCGCCGGATTTGTTCCATTTTGCGAAAACGTTCCTTCACCTGGACCATATATTCCACCGCCTGGTGATGGGATGCAGGGCGGCCTGCGAACCATTTGCGTACAGTCGACAAGGATTGATAAGCCACTTCTTCCGCACGTTTTTTTTGTTCGAATTGTTCAATTTTATGTTTAAGCGTTTCGATCTCATTTTCTTTTTTGACCTTGAGCTGTTGGATAAGGTACAATAAATCGGACGATGATATTTGCAATGCTGTATGGTGATACACCTCGTCAATTACTAACATACCATGTCAGGACTCCTTACATATCAAGTTACTTGTTATCGATTATAGAGTCCCGCACTACTTAGCGTCAATTCTTTTTTTGGCGATGGTATATTTTGATATGACCCGTTTATAAAAAACAGCTTCATTCTCATATACATAACTTCAACTAACAAAGCAAATTAACCACCACTTCGCATTCACCTTTCAGATCCTCTATGATGTATATTAAGCATCCACATTTTAGGCACTACACTTACACAAGCTGACATCATAGAACTCATTTAAAGGAGAGCATCGCACGATGTTCACTCGTAATGACGACATTCGGAGCCAAATCTGGGAAGCCGTCTCTGGACTCAATGAAGAGCAATTGAATCTCCAACCCACACCTACTCACTGGAGTATTATGCAAGTTCTCCGTCACCTGAATTTGATGGAAAACATCATTGTGAAGCAAGCCCACGCCGCTCTAAAGAAAGAACAGACCGTTGCTGTGGACAAAAAACCATATGAGCTTACACTGGATCGCAGCCACTCTGTCAGCGCCCCGTCTCATCTCCAGCCTCCTGCGGAACCAGAAACGCTGGCGAATGTACGACACGACCTGGAAGACTCACATCAAGCATTGATGCACGTTGCACAAGATCATGAGTCTGAACTGCTGCGGAGCAAGTCCTTTCTTCACCCGGTTTTCGGTGAGATGGATCTGGCTCAATGGGTCGATTTTGCAAGCTATCATGAAGAGCGTCATCTGGCACAGATTCAAAATATTAAACAAAGGCTTGGCGTGTCGCACACCTAAGTCATCCCCTATTTACTCGATGTAAGCAAAAATAACCTCCAATCCACGCATGTGGATTTGGAGGTTTTCATTTATTGTGAAACATGTTTATATTTTTTTGCCCAAAATCGCCAAATCCCGGTTGACGCCATCCAGCACAGCCACTTCAGGGTAATAGCCCCACTGTTCAAAGCCATGCTTGCGTAATAACCCCAGACTCGGTTCATTATGTCCAAACACAAAGCCCAGAATCGTCTTGATTCCAAGCGCAGGACAAGCGTCAAATATGGTGTTCAGCAAACGTCCGCCTGCCCCAATTCCCCGGCACTGCTGATCCACATACACACTGACTTCCACCGTCCCATTGTACGCAGGGCGTCCATAAAACGAACTCAGGCTGGCCCAGGCTACAACCTGTCCCTCAAGTCTCATCACCCATAGCGGGCGATGATCGGATGAATGCTCATCAAACCACGGAATACGTTGCTCCACGGTCACCGGCTCCAAATCCGCCGTTACCATCCGGCTCTCAATCGTAGAATTATAGATCTCCACAATCCTAGGCAGGTCCTCACGACGCGCATACTCAATCTGTACACTATCCAGCTTCATGTCTACTCCTCCATCATCCAGATCGATTCTATCTTATGACGGTATTATAACGGAGGAAGGAAGTCGACGTCATCCCCCAACATTCAGCTCAATTCCATATTTACTCAGACAACCCTTGAATCGTGTTACCCCGGGTTAACTGCTGGCTCTGATCCGCCCAACGAATGTTAACAGAACGGGAAGTGAATAGATCCGGGCCGTCCGATACCTGGAAGTGCAGATGAGCTTCACTGGAATTACCTGAGTTACCCAGCTCTCCAATGAGGTCTCCCCGCTTGACTTTGTCCCCTTTTTTGACGGCCACACTGCCTTGCTTAATGTGCCCGGTGATGCTGTATTCTCCGTTTCCATGGTCAATGACCACATTATTACCCGCTGGTTCTTCCGGGTTCATAACACCTGGTATGTTATCTGGAATATCATTCTTGATATCGACTACGGTTCCATCTGCTGCTGCATAGAGCGGTTCACCAAAAGCGTAGTAGTTTTCGTTCACTTTCGCATCTCCGTTGTAACTGGAAGCTTCTTTGGTGCGAATAATATCTAGCGCATAGCGCTGTGTTTCATGCTCATAATGATAGTTCGACATCACATCATTACCTCCCCAGAACACATACCATTCCCCCTTCATAGGGAATTGAAATTCGGTTTTGGTGAACGTTTGATCCGTATCTACATGGGGTTCCAGTGGTTGGATTAATAGCCCTTCAATCTGATTAGCTTCGGTAAAATAGGCTTGAATCCCTTTGGTTCCTGTTTGATCCTTCCAGGCGAACTCAGTTAAATGGTTCACTTTGGCATCTACCACTAGATCAAAGGAAGTTACTCCCTCAAGGAATTGATCCGCAGACGTTTTAAGCTGTTCAAGCGTTAGTGCTTCCTTCAACTCGGGACTCATCTGACTGTAAATGGCATCCTTGGAACCGTTCATTAACGTATCGATGAAATTCTCAGGTGTAATGATGTCGCTCACCTCTTTACCCGAATTCTCTTCCTGATTTTTACTCTCACTCGCTTCATTGGCATTTGTCATCTGTTCCTCGTACTGCTGCTCCGCCTGCTCGGATGTAATCGAGTTACTGTTACCACAGGCAGACAACATCACGCAGGCTCCAAGGGCAATGGCAAGCAACTTCCAGCTCTTATTGCTCTGTAATTTCTCATGTGCAGCATATCCTGATTTCGGAAGACTTTCCCCGCCATTTAAGTGATCCGTAAGAATTTTAAATCCTTCTTTTAACCTATTCATTCTCTACATCCCCTCTGGTGTTCGTTATACTTTCCAGTTAAGTGTACAGAATGAATCTTATCCTTCGTCTAACTCTTCCTTACATGTAGTTAAACTGTCGCGTCTTCTATGGCTTCATAATTAAGATTCCGTTAAGATAGCTCACACACTACATAGCCCTCTCGGATGGTATGATTAGCAATAAACAAACAGGAAGCCCTAGGAGGTCATTTCACATCATGGATCACGTCTCCATACTGCTAGTTGATGATGAACAAGCCATTTTACATATGCTCAAAACCGTCCTGCTGAAAGAACAATTTGTAGACATCGACACCGTTACCACTGGGGAAGAGGCGATTACCGCCTGCGAAAATAAAACCTATCACTGCATCGTGCTGGACATCATGCTGCCTGGCAAAAGTGGACTGGAAATCTGTCCCTTTCTGCGGCAAGTGACCGATGCACCGATTCTTTTTCTGACTGCCAAAACTACGGATTATGACAAGTTAACCGGATTCGCCGTTGGCGGCGATGATTATGTCGTTAAACCATTTAATCCACTGGAAGTGGTCGCCCGCATCAAATCACTGCTGAAACGTTATTTACCTACCAAAATGGCGACGGCTACGACGGCAACTCCACCCTCTTCTGACGCAACTTCGTCATCTCCTGCTGTGCAGGAAGGGGTATATGATTTTGGCCGTTTTCAAGTATTTGAACAAGCTGGTGAGCTTCAGGTTGAAGGACAGCCGGTAAACTGTCCGGCTCTTGTCTATCAGCTGCTGCTCTTTTTCTGCAAGCATCCCAATCGTATTTTCACCAAATCGGAATTGTATGAACGCGTATGGGGTTCGGAAGCCATCAGCGATGACAACACCGTTATGGTTCATATTCACCGTATCCGTGAGCGGATTGAAGCTGATCCCTCTAACCCTGCCTTTCTCGTCAACGTCCGGGGGCTGGGATACAAACTCATTTTGCCTAACCAAGTGTCACGCGCATGAGTATTCGTCGCAGGTTAATGACCCGATTTATCGTTATGCTTGCTGGCGCAGTAGTCCTTATCATCCTGTTGGGTTCTGCAGCCACCTATTGGGTCGTTCAAAAGGTAAATGAAGTAAGCCTGGTGGATGACTTCGCTACCAGTGGTCTTGACCAACTGATTAATACCGCAGAAATCATGCCCGATGGGACGGTCCGCTATGATCCCAGGCTGCTGAAGCAGGTCGAGAAAAATCAGGGATGGCTTCAGGTTGTGGATGAAAAAGGCTACGTCATTGATGATTTTGATACACCGGATGACGTTCCGAAGCAATACAAGCCTGGAGAGTTGATCGCATACTGGGAAGCAAAAAAACCGTTCCCGTACCAGATCGTCATGCTGATTCGGGAGAAAAACGGCGAGATGTTCACCTTGCTGTATGGCGAACGCAATCAGGCCAAATCCTTACTCGATCAAGCCCGTGAGGACAGTCATTACACCAATGGAGAGCTTGTACTTCTCCCCAAACAAGAGAATGCCATCCGTTCCAAAGGTGCCTATCTGCAAATTTTGGATGCCTACGGTCAAGAGCTGGCTTCTTATAATAAACCTGCCATGGGCGTCCCTAGCAGTTACAACATACAGGAACTGGCTTTGCGTATTCGTTATCCCAATCGATATGGGATATCAATCGCAACCTTTTACGATGAACAGAATGGCACGACCTGGATGCTCAGTATACCTGTCGATCCAACTGCTACAGGGGAAGAAAATCCCTATAACTTCATTTTGACCCCTGTGCTCATTGTGCTGATCCTATCCGTTGTCATTTTGCTAATTCTGCTGGCCCTATGGTACGCTAATCGTTTCGGTTCCCCCATGCTGCATATGCTCCAATGGCTCCAACGACTGGAACAAGGACATTATGAAGAACCCAAAGGCATTGGCGGCGTACCTCGCAGCCAGCGACGAAATGGCAAGTGGAAACGGAAATACCACGTGTATGCTGAAGTGCTTCGCTCCATGCAGGCATTATCCGCAACATTGAAACAAGATGAAGAGCTCCGTAAACAGACCGAATCTCTGCGTGAGGAATGGATCGCCGGAATAACGCATGATCTCAAGACACCGCTATCCTCCATCCAGGGATACGCCCATATGCTTGAAGCACAGAAATATAGCTGGTCCCCGGAAGAAGTGAGAGAATTTGCGGGCATTATGCTGGACAAATCCATGTACATGGACCGACTTGTGAATGATCTTGCCATGACGTACCGATTGCGAAGCGGTGGATACCAGCCACCTGCGGAAGAAACTGACGTAAATACGCTACTGCATGATCTCGTCCAGCGTGCAGAACGCAACCCGGTATATGGCGAGGGACGTATTGTGTTCCTCCCTGCGAAAGTTCCGGTATACGGCCATGTGCATATTCCTTCGTTTGAACGCATTGTGGATAACCTGACCGCTAATGCCCTTCTGCATAATCCAGTGGAATCGACTCTGACCGTTAGTGTGCATCCGGGTAAACAGGCTGGGGAGTTCAGTGTTCATTTTGCCGATGATGGTCAAGGAATGGACCCGGAACTGGTCTGGAGGCTGTTTGAACGATATTACCGAGGGACTGATACAGGCACGTCCGATGTCGGATCAGGCCTTGGCATGGCGGTAACAAAAGGCTTAATTGAAGCGATGAAGGGTCGTATTGAAGTACAATCGACTTCTGGTGAAGGTACTGTCATTCGATTAATATGGGATGGACAATCAGAACATGGGTAAAAAACATTCCGCTTGACCTTTTCATTTTCAATCTATATAATCGACACTCAATAACACCTGTTCCAAAATATTGATATGAACTTCAACGATATTAAGATCAACTCAATTGATATCGATTTTGCATATTTGGCGATGACCAGAGACAAGATTCCGTTTGCGTGCTGCCCAGAGAGAGAAGGGATTGGTGAAACCTTCTTCAGCGAACGGACCGGAATTACCCCTCTGCAGCCGTGACCTCGAACTTCAGCTTTTCGGTTTTCTTCACGAATTCCGGACAAAGCTGTCAGTAGAGTTCACCGCCTGATCCCCGATAACGGATTCCAATGAGGGTTATGATGTTCTTGTTTGCGGCGGCTGGTCGTTTTCATGAGCATTCATAACCAAATTAGGGTGGAACCACGAGCTGAGCGCACTCGTCCCTTTTCCGGGACGGGTGTTTTTTGCGCTTCAAATTTGAATATTGGAGAGTGGTTCACATGAGTAATCCGAATAATAACAGTCAATCCAGCAACCAATCGAATGACCAACAGCAACCCGGGCATCCGATTGAAATTCGCCTGCAAGGCGGAGCTGTACGTTCTTACAACGCAGGCATCACTGTAGGAGCGGTCGCCTCATCCATCAGCACAAGTCTGGGTAAACAAGCCATCGGCGGAATCGTGAATGGTAAGAATGTCGATCTCGACTGGGTGCTTGAGCAAGATTGTGAACTCGTCATCGTTACTTTGGACAGCGCGGAAGGTCTGTATCGTTACCGACACAGCACAGCTCATGTACTCGCGCAGGCTCTCAAACGCATCTACGGTGCGGAACAAGTCAAGCTGGGCATCGGGCCTGTCATTGAAGATGGATTCTATTACGATGTCGATCTGGAACATGCTCTATCGATCAGTGATTTGGCTGCCATTGAGCAAGAAATGAACAAAATCATAAAAGAAAATGAGAAAATTAGCCGCCGGGTAGTTAGCCGGGAGGAAGCACTTCGCATCTTTGGAGAGATTCAGGACCCGTATAAGCTTGAACTTATTCAGGATTTACCGGAGGACGCTGAGCTTTCCATTTATGACCAAGGAGAGTTTTTCGATCTCTGTCGCGGCCCTCATCTTCCGTCCACTGGTCGGATCAAAGCATTCAAACTGCTGAATGTGGCAGGTGCATACTGGCGCGGCAACTCGGACAATAAAATGCTGCAGCGCATCTACGGCACTGCTTTCCCGAGCAAAGCCCAATTGGATGAACATCTACACATGCTGGAAGAAGCGAAAAAACGAGATCACCGCAAACTGGGTAAGGAGCTTGAACTGTTCATGTTCTCTGAAGAAGCACCCGGTATGCCGTTCTATCTGCCCAAAGGCATGACTGTTCGTACAGAACTGGAGCAATTCTCCCGTGAATTGCAGCTGCAGGAAGGCTATCAGGAAGTTCGTACTCCCCTCATGATGAACAACCGTCTGTGGGAGCAATCGGGGCACTGGGAACATTACAAGGACAATATGTATTTCTCGGAAGTGGACGATGCGACTTTTGCCCTGAAACCTATGAACTGCCCGGGACACATGCTGATTTTCAAAAATACACTCCATTCCTATCGTGAGCTGCCGATTCGTATGATGGAATTCGGTCAGGTCCACCGCCATGAATTCTCAGGCGCTCTGAACGGCATGATGCGGGTGCGGACTTTCTGTCAGGATGATGCCCATCTCTATGTGATGCCAGAGCAGATCGAGGAAGAGATTAACCAGGCGATTTCATTGATCGGACGTATGTACGACATCTTTGGATTTGAGTACAACATTGAGTTGTCCACTCGTCCGGAAGATTCCATGGGATCGGAAGAGCTGTGGGATCAAGCAGAAAGAGCATTGCAGAATGTACTTGATCGGCGCGGTGTGAAATACCGCATTAACGAGGGTGATGGTGCCTTTTACGGTCCGAAAATTGACTTCCACATTCTCGATGCACTGAAGCGCAGCTGGCAGTGTGGAACAATTCAACTCGATTTCCAAATGCCCGAGAAGTTCGATCTCACTTATATTGGCGAGGATAGCCTGAAACACCGTCCTGTCGTGATCCACCGTGCCATCTATGGTTCAATTGATCGTTTCATCGGCATCCTGACTGAACATTATGCAGGTGCATTTCCGCTCTGGCTCGCGCCCGTGCAAGTGAAGCTGCTGCCAGTGTCAGATCATTACGCAGATTATGCGCTTCAAGTTCAGAACCAGCTGCGGGCTGCCGGTATTCGGGTAGAAACAGACTTGCGCAGTGAGAAGCTCGGCTACAAAATCCGTGAAGCTCAGATGGAAAAAGTGCCTTACTCGCTCGTGCTCGGGGAAAATGAGAAAAATGCCTCATCCGCCTCTGTCCGTGCATACGGTCAGGGCGATCAAGGCATTCATCGCATTGA
This sequence comes from Paenibacillus taichungensis, assembly GCF_050994985.1. Classification (NCBI taxonomy): domain Bacteria; kingdom Bacillati; phylum Bacillota; class Bacilli; order Caryophanales; family Paenibacillaceae; genus Paenibacillus; species Paenibacillus taichungensis. The sequence goes on from NZ_CP194720.1 coordinate 4,411,581, forward strand.
AGCATTTATGGAGCTGATTCAGCAAGCTGTGAAGGCCAAAGCCTGAGCGCTTAATTAGGAATTGGCTGGAACTTAACTTTAGAGGCAGCCCGTTAGTATGGAAAACGGCTGCCTCTAATTATGTGGAAACAAGTAAGCAGCATCTGCCGCTTCAAACAGTCAGTAGTTACAATTTCTCTTCGGGTCTAAGTCCAACTTGCTCTTCACTCCATGTCCAGAAACGCTCAGCATCTGCCGCATCCAGCGCATGGGCTTTCAGTTCCTGGTCCTTTTGTTGATAAAAGTAACGCCCGGTTACCCCGGCGACTTCGGGGCTTGTGGCGAGATAGATGGCCGTTTGTGCCCCTTCTTCTGGTGAAAGGAAAAACGGTAGTTTGCCCACCAAAGCCATAATGCGTGTGCCAAAACCGGTATTGCGGTCTACGCCAATACTTGTACCCACCGCACCGGGATGGAGGCAGTTGACCGTGATTCGGGTATCCGCTAATTTGCGGGCCAGAACACGTGTGAACAACACGTTAGCCAGCTTGGATTGAGCGTAACTTTTGATTGGATTGTAACTTTTGTGCAGATGGGGATCTTCGAAATGGATTTTCCCGGCTTTGTAGGCACCAGACGAAACATTCACTATACGCCCCTGCTTCGCAGACTTCAAAGGTTCGATCAGGAGTAAGGTAAGCAGGAAATGTCCAAGATGGTTAATACCGATGGCTTGTTCGAAACCGTCAGAGGTTTCCTGGCGCTTCAACATGACGACACCCGCATTATTAACGAGAACGTCAAGTGTGTCGTAACGCTCACGGAAGGATTGGGCAAAATGGCGGATGCTCTCCAGTGACCCCAGGTCACACAGCATCAGTTCAATCGCAGTAGAGCCGGACTGACGCAGTGCCTCCTCCAGTGCCTGCTGTCCGCGCTTCTCGCTGCGGCATGCCATAATCACGTGATACCCTTGCCTTGCAAGTTCAATGGTGGTTGCCAGACCCATGCCTGAGTTGGCTCCCGTAACAACGGCTGTTGGAATGGACATCAGGTACTTCCCTTCTGAACCAGAGGTTCTTCATATTTTGAGACAGTCATCCTCTTGTTTTTAAAGCACTGCTGACGTCAATATGAGATAATTGAAAGATCACATATTGGTCTTATAGGGAGGATACGTATGCTAACCAAAGAAGACTTCAAGAAACTGAAAAAAGAAGCGAAACTTGAGATTGCACTCATCGAACAGGAAGCTCATAATCTCCAGCAAAAGATAGACTCATCCCTGTATGAAAAAGATAAACTGTGGAACGATGAAGAGATTGGTGAGCTTACCCAAAAACGGAAAGAACGAAAATACAGTTCATGGACGATTGAATTATGCTCGATCATTGAAGACCTGCTGAATCAACTATACCAACAAACGTATCAAAAAAAATTTAATTCGATCCAGTTGATGAAAACTCCTGCATACCGCTCATTATCCAATATCGAGATCCTTCAGGCTGAATTGAAAAATCAGCATCTGTTCCTAAAATCGGAAGAAGAGAAAATTGAAGAAGAAATAGCCAAAGTGTTTCAACTGAGAAATAAACTTATTCACTCCAACTTTTCTTATGCTTCCATTATTAGAGAAAATCACGATGCAAAGCAAGAGTTTGAATCCACCCTGGATACGGTGAAGAAGTATAGAAAACACTTGAAATATAATCAGCCAGAGAACTGACGAATACATGATACATGCAAATGGTCATACACGACAAAGGAGGTGCTCCGGATTCGCTCCGGAAACAAATATGAACAATCAACCCATGGATATTACGGTTCTAAATCTTCATATTGTTACACCTGCGGGTAAAAACCCGATCTACCCTGTTATGTTGCGCGATGAAGATGGCATTACGCTTGTGGATACAGGCATGATTGGCCAATTCGCCGAACTTCAGTCCGCACTGGAGCATGAAGGCGTTCAGCTATCTGATATCAAGCGCATTATTGTAACCCATTCCGATATAGACCACATTGGTAATCTTGGTGCCTTGGTGAATGCTATTCCGGAAGTGGAAATCTGGGCGCATAGCGATGAAATTCCGTTTATCACGGGCAAAGAGCCCATGATCAAGTTCACGCCAGAACGCAAAGCGTTGCTGCCTGAACCTATAGCGGAGCTGGCGGAACAATTGATCTCACAGCGGACTGAGTTCAAAATATCCAAAGTGTTAGAGGACGGTGACATGCTGCCTCTACAAGGTGGTATCCAGGTCATTCATACACCAGGACACACCCCTGGACATATCTGCTTGTACTTCCGGGAGCAACAATTCCTGCTCGCTGCCGATGAATTGCGTGTGGTCGATGATGAATTGGTGGGTCCTGCTCCACCTGCAACACCGGACATGCCTGAAGCACTTCGCAGCTTGAAAAGGCTGCTTGGCCTGAAGCTGGAGAAGGTACTTTGTTACCATGGTGGCGAGTACACCGATGAGCCGAGTCGGCGCATTGCCGAACTCGCGGAAAGTGCGGACTAATTGGTACCTGCAACTAACTTAAATTTACGTAAATATTGAAGCGAAGGGGCTGTCCCATACGTCATAAACATGGCGGGACAACCCCTTTTCTATTATAAATGTTACGGTTTCGGCGTCAAAACGATCAGTTGGTCATCTCCATCGCGTGGAGATCCCCTGCCATCCCGGTTGTTCGTGAGCACGTATAACTTCCCGTCTTCTCCAGAAGTCACATTGCGAATACGTCCCCACTCGTCTTTAAAAATCGTCTCTACCTGCGTTACTTGTGTACCATCTTCGGACAGAGTAATTTTAAGCAGTTGTTCACCCCGCAGATTGGCAGCAAGTAGTGATCCGGCCCAAGGACCTTCCTCTATAAAGGCTACGCCCGATGGAGCCCATGTTTCATCTCCACTATGGGCAAGCGGAGCCTGATATGTGCCATTCTTATCATCGTCTCCCTCTACCTCTGGCCAGCCATAATTCTCACCAGCTTCAATCCGGTTAATTTCATCAAAATTACGCTGCCCATGCTCTGTGGCATACAGATAGCCATTGTCCAGGTTCCAAGCCAGGCCCTGTGCGTTCCGATGCCCCATGCTGTACACCGGTGAATTAGGCCAAGGGTTATCTTCTGGGATCGATCCGTCGAGACCAATCCGCAATATTTTGCCACCCAAGCTATCTTCGTTCTGGGCCAGCTCCGGTTCGTACCGTTCACCTGTCGTAATATAAAGCAGATTGTCCGGGCCAATCTTGATCCGTCCTCCATTGTGATTCACGCCGCCAGGAATGTCACGGAGCAGCTCCTTGTCTATGGTCGCTTTCCCATCACTCACTTTCAAACGCAACACCCGATTGGCAATGTCACCACCACCTTCCAGATAAGAATGGTATGCATACAGATAGCCATTATTGTCAAAGTCCGGATCAGCAGCAAGTCCAAGCAGGCCACCTTCCCCTTCTTCATTAAACGGTGCAGAAAATTCAATCAGAGGTTCAGATGCCAGCTCTCCGTTCTCGATGACCCGAATGGTACCCGGTCGCTCTGTTACAAACATCCGTCCATCAGGCACGCTTACCAACTCCCAAGGTACATTGAGTCCGTCGACCAGCACGGAAGCCTCGTAAGGAATTACAGCATTTTCATCTGTTTCCTCTTCCCCACCACCAGCACTGTTATTACCACCTTCCGCTGTCTGTCCCTGACCTGTACCCTGTCCTTGTGACGTTTGCTGCGACTCTGTCGTCGGGTCACCCGAAGCACAAGCAGTTAGCAAAGCCATACTGAGTAAAGAAGCATATAACGGAACGCTTAGTCGATTATTCATGAATACATCTCCCTTCTAATGTCGATGTTATATCGTGTAATCCCAGTTTCAAGGGACTGTCCATTTCTAAAGTAAGTAAATAAATAAGTAAGGCAACCCTACGCGGTTTCGCCCTGTATTACCCTCCCCACCTGCCACTCAAACGGCTAGTTAAAGCTAATTTTCGGTCATCATTCCCGCCTCCATTTGGATTTCCCCGACATTCTTCTATAATAGAAAGATAGAACGAATGAAAGGTGGACATATAACTAATGAATCAAACTCCTTTATCCCGGCTGGAAGCTGGTCTGTCTACGCAAGGATTGGACGCCATGCTGATTACAGATCCGAAACATATTTACTATTTAACAGGTTTTGCGAGTAATCCGCATGAACGTTTCCTTGGGCTTGTCCTTGCACGGGGCGAAGATCCGCTGTTGATCGTGCCTGCACTCGACGAGGAAGCTGCCGCAGCCGCTTCTTCGGTCTCGAACATTGCCACGCATACTGATACGGACAATCCTTACGCCTTATTTGAGCGTTATCAAGGACGTCTGGGCCGCGTAGGTCTCGAAAAAGAATACGTGACTGTCGCACGTTATGAACAGTTGACCGCCGCACTGGGCGCTGCCAACTTTGAAGATGTCGGCCCTTTGCTTCGCACCTTGCGTGTGAAAAAAACACCGGATGAGGTCGGTCGCATTCGCCACGCCATTCATCTGATTGAAGAGACGCTCCGCCAAGGACTGTCTCACGTTCGTACAGGTGTAACCGAAATCGAACTGGTTGCCGAAATGGAATACCAGATGAAGAAACTGGGTGCAGACGGCCCTTCCTTTGATACCATGGTGCTCACAGGACCCAAAACAGGCTTGCCACACGGCACACCAGGTGAACGCAAATTGCAGCATGGTGATCTGTTGATGTTTGATATGGGTGTCTACGCTGGTGGGTATGCATCAGATATTACGCGCACATTTGCCTTTGGTGACATTTCACCTGAACTTAAAACCATCTATAACACTGTGCTCGCAGCAAATGAAGCTGCCATTCGGGCAGTTAAGCCAGGTGTCACCTGTGCGGACATTGACCGTGCAGCACGCCAGGTTACGGAAGATGCTGGATACGGCGAACGTTTCCTGCACAGAGTTGGACATGGAATGGGCATTGACGTGCATGAGTATCCTTCACTGCATGGTCAGAACATGGACATTCTGGAGGAAGGTACGGTGTTTACGATTGAGCCGGGGATTTATGTAACCGGCGCAGGCGGTGTGCGTATCGAGGATGATGTACTTGTGACGGAAACTGGCGTTGAGGTGCTGACGTCCTATTCAAAAGAGTTGCAAATTCTGACAGACTAATCCTTTTTGGCCTTAACCAAAAGTCCCGCGAAACCATGAATGAATGGCTTTGCGGGACTTTTGTGTTGACTTCAACATTTTCCGGACGAATGAACTACGAATTTAGGCTTCGTCCTTGAATTTAAAGCTTCGTGCAGCATATAGAAACGGCGTTCCTACCGCAGTTAATACAAATTTGATCACGTATGTCGTCAAGAAAATTTCAAGCCAGACGTCCCATGGATAGATGAAGGCAAACGCAATCGTGCAGAATACCAGTGTATCCGCAAACGAACTGATGATCGAACTGCCGTTGGTACGTATCCACAACTGATTGCGCCCTGGCGCCATCTTACGCAGCCAAGTGTACAATCGCACGTCCAGGAACTGACTGATGAAATAGGCTGTCAGACTTCCGAGTGCTAGCCGTGGTAGCAGACCAAACAGGGTTTTCATCGAATCCTGTGCAAAATCCGTCGATGCTGGCTCAAAGAACAATACCATCTGCATCAGCACTGTCGTCATGATTAATGTGAAGAACCCGAACCATACGGCTTTGCGCGCCTCACCCGGTCCATATTTCTCATTGAGCAGATCACTGGTCAGGTACATGCTAACATACATCGTATTACCCAGCGTTAGAACGATACCCATAATATCTATCGTTTTGGTCACCTGTATATTGGCAATGACTGTTGCCACACCAATCCAGGCATAAAGACCCTTTTTACCGAACAAGCGGTAACACAAAAGAAAAAAACCATACGTTACGAGAACAAAAAGCGCTCCCCATCCTAAATTAAACAATATAAATACACTGCCTTCCTAGTTTTGATTACGCGGGATGGTTACGAACCGCGGTTTGGCTCTGGGCCAAAACATGAATACTCTATCACATTTCCCCAAGGTTGAACAGCACTAAATAACTCCAACTGGCTTCAGGTGATATTTACGGTATACCCAACAGATGCTAAAAACAAAAAGCCGCCCTCCGGATTAACCCGAAGAACGGCTGCTCTTGCATGACTTGTGGCAGTAACTGCCATACGCCTATTATGAATCTGAATTACACCTGAACGGCGGAATCCAGATCACGACTTTGATCATTGAAAGTATCCTGATCGTTTTCTTTCAAAATTTTACTGGATACGAGACCTGCGGTCATCGAATCGTTCACGTTCAGCGCCGTACGGCCCATGTCGATGAGCGGTTCAACCGAGATCAGCAATCCTGCCAAAGCTACCGGCAGGTTCATCGTGGACAACACGATCAGGGAAGCGAAGGTTGCCCCGCCGCCTACACCGGCTACGCCGAATGAACTGATCACGACTACCAGGATCAGAGTAATGATGAAGTCCCAGCTCATCGGGTCGATCCCGACCGTAGGAGCAATCATCACCGCCAGCATGGCCGGATAGATCCCGGCACAGCCGTTTTGACCAATCGTAGCACCAAAGCTTGCCGACAGGTTCGCAATCCCGTCTGAAACACCCAATCTCTTCGTTTGTGTCTCCACGTTAAGCGGAATCGCTGCCGCACTTGAACGGGATGTGAAAGCAAAGATCAGTGTTGGCAGAACCTTTTTCACATACGTAATTGGATTGAATCCAAACAGTGAAATGATAATCAGGTGGATGATGAACATAACGATCAACGCCACGTAGGAAGCAATAACGAATTTGATCAGCTTCAGAATCTCATCCGGGTTCGTTGTGGCGGTTACTTTCGTAATCAGCGCCAAAATCCCGTAAGGCGTCAGCCTCAGCACCAGCGTTACAATCCGCATAACCACCGCATATACCGCATTAACCATGCCCCGGAACGTTTCCGCCTGCTGTGGTTTTTTGCGATCCAATCCCAGTACTGCCACACCGATAAAGGCCGAGAAAATAACAACAGCCAGTGTGGATGTACGACGCTCTCCGGTCATGTCCGCGAATGGATTCGACGGAATGAATTCCAGCACTTGCTGTGGAATCGTCTGATCCTTCACGTCAACGAGACGTTCCTCCATCTTCTGCCCCTGTGCGAGCTCTCGGTCTCCACCTTCGATCTCAATGGAAGTCAGGTTGAAGCTCAAGCTAGTCACAATACTTACACTTGCGGCAATCGCTGTCGTGATGAGCAGGATTGCAATAATCGAAAGGCTCATTTTACCGAGATTTTGCTTGCCTTTCAGATTCATGATGGCCGAAATGATGGAAACCATGATCAATGGAATCACGACCATTTGTAACAAACGAACATATCCTGAACCGGCCAGATTAAACCAATCGACCGACTTGGTAATGATGTCAGAATCAGATGTGTAGATCAGTTGCAGAATGACGCCATATACAACCCCAATGCCCAAACCCGCAAATACACGCTTGGTAAACGAAACATGTTTCTTCTGCATCCAGAACAGGACACCCAGAAGAGCGAGCATAACCACGACGTTCAAAATGATTAAAAAGGTATTCATCTGTATAAATCCTCCTCAGTGTGAGTAACCGGATATTCCGGTTTTCTACTCGCTCAAAAGCGATATTCAACAATATATCACATAACAAACTATTCTGGTAGGTATTAATTGATATTATGTAATATGCGTGTAACAAATTCATCTATTTCTGAAAAAAATACACTGAATCGTGAAAATTATTGTATTCAACCTCCGGTTAATTTTGTAATATAGGTATATCCGCTTATTCCCAAGTTTTCTCAACGTGAAAATTAGGCCTTTCTTCGTTGGTATTTAGTCTTACGATAACGGAAAAGCGATAATGTTAATGAACATGACGTGAAAGGATGATCCTATGTTTCGAAACCGCACCGTTGCCGGTAAAATTAGAGGCACTTTGTTCCTCGTACTGCTGGTTGCTTCCCTGTTGTTTAGTATCAGTTTCTATGCTGTCTCCATGAATATTATGCAGAGCTACGTGCTTCCACAGTTCGACAAGGTCCTGAGCACGTCCATTCAGGATATATACAAGAACACATCCGCTTCTAAAATTTTGCAAGTACAGAGTGGCGGAGCCGGATCTGAGGGTGCTGCACTGACCGTGGAATCCTATTTGGCTGGCAAAGCCAAAGAGCATAATCTGGACGGAGCATACGTGGTGTCCATTCAGGATGGTAAAGCTACCGTGGTCATCGCAAATACCTCCTCGGGCATGAAAGCCGGAGATGAGATTAAAGTAGAAGCAGCAATGAATGAGGCCATTGAGAAAAAAGAAATGGAAATCAGCCAGGTTTATGCCGATTCCTTCGGTGTACATAAAGCAGCCTTTATACCGATTGCAGGAAGCAACATGATCATGGCTGTCAGCATGGATGCCCAATTCATTCAGGACAAGATTGCACAGATCTTCTGGTTGTGCCTCGGTATCACAGCATTGGTCTTTGTGCTCGGATGGCTCATCTCGACAAGCATGATCAAACGTGTAACCAAACCGATTATCAAGCTCGTTCAACATAGCAAACAGATATCACAAGGAGATCTGACTGCTGAACTTCAGATTAAAGGTAAGGATGAAATTGCACAGCTCGCTGCTAGCTTCCAGACGATGACTCATAATCTGAAAGAAATGATTAGCCGCGCCCTCTCCACATCCAATGAAGTTGTCGAAGGCTCCAATGATTTGCTCAAACGGGTAGAATCCATGTCCGGTATGGTGAAAAACTCCAGTCGTTCTGCAGAAAGTGCCGAGAAAGGCAGCGTAAGCATCGCTTCCAGCGCGGCCGAAAATGCCAGAGCCATGGAAGAAATTACGCAAGGCATTATGCATATTGCTTCCTCTTCTGCCGAAGTATCCGAGCAGATCGGAGATGCTGCGAACGAAGCTGTTAACGGTAACCGCCTGGCACAGGATGCCATTCAGCAAATGGAACGTGTCGGTCAGACCGCAAGCGAATCTCTGCGTTATGTAGAAACGATGAACGAGCGCTCGATCGCGATAGGGACCATCGTACAATCCATTTTTGAAATTACGAAACAGATTAACATGCTGTCCCTCAACGCTTCCATTGAAGCAGCACGTGCGGGAGAGCATGGACGTGGGTTCGCCGTTGTTGCCGGAGAAGTACGCAAACTGGCGGAGCAATCCAAGACAGCTACAGAGGAAATCTCCGATTACCTGGGTACTATCCGTGAAGATGCTGAACGTTCCGTTGATGCCATGAACCGGGTAACCCAAGAGATTGGATCAGGTACTCACGTGGTTCAACAGGCAGGCTCTGCGTTCCAGCAGCTTAACGAGTTGATTCAGAACGTCAATCTGACCATTCAGACGGTATCGGCCTCTACCCAGCAAGTATCAGCTGGAGCTGAACAAGTCAGTGCTTCCGTGGAAGAAACAGCTCAAATCACGTCCAAGTCCCGTCAAAGCATGCAAGAGATTGCTTCTACAGCGGATCTCCAACTGAATGAGATGGACTCCCATTCCAGTACCGTACGGCATCTGCATGAACAAGCGGTAGAACTTCAATCCGCTATGAAGAACTTCAAAATAAACTAATCGGAATACCTTTAACCCATTGTTTCCATTTTCGAATCAAACTTAACATTAGATACTCAAATACCCCCATGCTCAGCATCGTTCCAGATTTCAGAGAACGTCGCCAGGCGTGGGGGTATTCTTTTGGACTGCATATTATATAAATTGAACTAATGTATATTTACACGCGCCACTCCGATGATCGAACAACCTTCCTATCGCTGTTACCCCAAGCATTTTTTTATTCAGGTGGCTGAACGCCCATAATCTCGTATAAACGCTGCATATCCAAAGAAGAACGTAATGATTCAGCTACACGGTCAAACTCCATTTCCTTTCGTTCACGTGCGCTGTACGTCTCCAGTAGCGGAGCAAGTCCTTTTCCTTCACGTAGACCATTGAGCCATGAACGCCGGAACTGATCACTTTCAAACAAACCATGCAGGTATGTTCCCCACACTTTGCCGTCAGTCGTTCCCCACCCTTCATTAAAGGATTGCCCTCCCGGATGGGCGATCTCGAACAAGGCCGTTACACGTCCAGGCTCAAGACACTCGGTAACACCCATATGAATCTCGTATCCATTAATCTTCAACGAGTTTGCTGCATCACTTTCCTTGGGCAAACGAATTGGATGATGATTGTGAACATGCCCGGAGGCTCTTACCGTTTGTTTGTTCTGTAGAAATGTTGTCGATAGGGGCAGCCATCCCAATCCATGGGCTTCCTGAATCTGATTCGCTTCTACCGCAAATGGATCTTTGAGATGCTGACCGAGCATCTGATATCCACCACATATCCCAACAAGCTGAACATGTTCACGCTCCGTCTGGCTGGCAATCGCTTGCTCCAGTCCCGACGCACGCAGAAATGCCAGATCACCGATCGTATCCTTCGTACCTGGAAGCAGAATGGCGTCGGGATGCCCCAATTCATCGGGAGTAGTCACGTACCGTACATTCACATCCGGCTCCCTAGAAAGGGCATCAAAGTCTGTAAAGTTTGAAATACGCGGATAACGAATTACTGCCAGGTCCAGCTCCTGCTGACCGGATTTGCCGTGTCGCATGGAGTCCAGCACCGCGGAGTCTTCCGCTTCAATCTGAATATCACTTATGTAAGGCAATACGCCCAATACAGGAATGCCTGTCCGTTCTTCAAGCCAGTCCAACCCAGGCTGCAGCAAGGACAGATCTCCACGAAACTTGTTGATGATGAATCCTTTTACACGCTGAACCTCATGCGGCTCAAGCAGCTCCAGAGTACCTACAATGGAGGCAAAGACACCGCCACGATCAATGTCCGAAATCAGAATAACCGGAGCATCCGCCCAGCCCGCCAGATTCATATTAACGATATCCCGATCCTTCAGATTGATCTCCGCAGGACTGCCTGCACCTTCCATCAGCACAATATCATATGTCGCGCGTAACCGATTCAGTGCATCCATGACCGTTTGTTTGGCTTCGGGTAGAAAATGCTGCCTGTAATCCCACGCACTCATCTGTGTAAGAGGCACACCGTGCACGACAATTTGAGAATGCATATCCCGAACCGGCTTGATCAGGATTGGATTCATATCCGTTGTCGCTTCAATGCCGCATGCCTCGGCTTGTGCTCCCTGGGCTCTTCCGATTTCCTTGCCGTCTTCCGTGACGTAAGAATTCAGTGCCATGTTCTGTGATTTGAACGGAGCCGGCCTGAAGCCATCCTGCTTGAATATTCGGCATAAAGCCGTCGTAATTACGCTTTTTCCCACATCTGACGCCGTCCCTTGCAGCATTAATACTGCTGCCTTTTGTTCGGACGTTTGTGCAGAAGTATCTTCCACGTTCCCTCACCACCACTCTCAGCGTTATATCAAAAAGAATCCCTGTAACAGACTAAGTACCGTTAGCAGTGCGGCCTCAAGCAGCTCATTCATGGCTCCATATGTGTCCCCTGTAAGTCCACCCAGCCTTTCGCTGATACGCCCGGCAACGAATTTGCCAATCACATAACCAGCCAGTGGCACCACAATGATGGCTGCAACGGGATATAGCCACCATGGTAACGTCCCCAATCCATTCTCCGTCGCCAGTAATTGGAACATGGCTGTCTCCGGCTGGAAGATCCATACCACTGCCCATGTGATCACACCTGCCAGAATGGTTAGCCCAACCGCGGAGCTGCGCGCACGCTGGACTTCCCTCCGTTCCCCCAATCCCTTGAACAGGACAGCGAGTCCATCGTCCTTGCGGGCATTCGGCCAGGCCGCCATGGCATACACCATGAACCAACGGCTCCAGATCATCGGCAGGATAAGCAAAGCTCCATAAGCCCAGTTGCCACGTGCGATAAAGTCAGCAATCAATGACGCTTTCATCATCAACAGTAGGACACAGGCGATCACGCCCATGGCCCCGACGCGGCTGTCTTTCATAATCTCCAGCATTCGCTCACGGGTGCGATAACTAAGCAGCCCATCTGCCGTATCCATCCAGCCATCCAAATGAAGGCCTCCGGTTAGCCATACCCATAACGTCAAGGTTAACACCGCTGCGGGAAACGATGGAAGCAGTGCACCCGTCAGGGCTCCGCCCAGCCAAACGCATAATCCGATGATCGCACCAACCAGCGGGTAATACACTACACTTTCCCGCAATAATGGCGGGGCGAAATCAAGCTGCATTTTTACCGGAAACCGGGATAGAAATTGAAAAGCGGCCGCAGCCGCATGTTTTTGTTCAAGATCGCCTTTACTCATAAACGATACTCCCTGCTTTTCAGCTCAATCGCAATACCTACTGTCACCAGAAAAACTTCGCGGCAAATCGCTGCAATCCGCTGATTGAGAATGCCCGCCAGATCCCGATATCTTCTGCCCAGCGCATACTCCGGCACAATACCGTCCCCTACTTCATTGGTGACAAGCACGAGCAGACCCGGGTACGACTGGATGGCCACCATCAGCGCGTCCATATGATCGTACAGCACCTGCACCGGTTCATGTTCATGCGCTAACAGCACATTGCTGAGCCATAGTGTCAGACAATCTACCAGAACGGTCGGTGCAGACGTACCTGTATGGGACTCTCCCATGCGTGTAATTAACTCAGGCAATGCCAGCGGTTCCTCCACCGTATGCCATAGATATCCTGCTTCATCCCGCTGGCTCTGATGCAGGCGTATACGCTCGCGCATCTCGTCATCATAAGCCTGAGCCGTAGCGACATACCAAGCCTCAGAGGATCGCTGCATACAGAGACGCTCGGCAAACGAACTTTTGCCACTTCGCGCCCCGCCTGTCACGAGTACACTCATGAGGATACCTCTCCTTGTACAGAGGAATCAGCAGAAGCTGATGAAGACTCCGTAGGTTGAGTCTCGTTGGTGCCCCCAGATACACCCGCACTTGCAAATGTCGCCATCTCATTCAGAATGCGGCATGATGCATCAATCAGATGAAGACTAAGAACGCCTCCGGTACCTTCACCCAGTCGCATGTCCAGATCCAGCATGGGCTTTAGACCCAGCTCACGCAGCAACGCTGCATGTCCACTTTCATGCGATGTGTGGGAAGCAATCATGTATTCTTTACTGAGCGGAGCAAGCTGACTCGCAATCAACGCGGCAGCGGTGGAGATAAATCCATCCACGACAACGGGGCATCCGTTTGCAGCAGCAGCGAGAATCACGCCTGTCAGTCCAGCAATCTCCAGTCCGCCCACTTTGCACAGTACATCGAGTGCATCGTCTGCATTCGGAGCATTCACGCTGAGGGCTTGGCTGACTACTGCGGCTTTGCGCTGCAAACCGATATCATCTACGCCTGTTCCCCGGCCAACCGCTGAAGCAGGTGCTGTTCCGGTTAATGCACACATCACCGCAGCGCTAGCAGTTGTATTCCCGATCCCCATCTCTCCGGTCACAAACAACTGCATTCCCTTCGCAACCTCGGTGGAGACCACTTCAGCTCCTGCAAGAATGGCCTCAATCGCTTCGCCCCGGGTCATTGCAGCACCCTTCGCCATGTTGGCTGTTCCTTTGCGGACTTTGCGGGAGACCAGTTCTGGATGATCCAGATCCGCATTCACGCCGATATCCACACAGATCACATGAGCTCCAGCGTGGCGCGCAAGCACATTGACAGCCGCTCCCCCTGCCAGGAAATTCAGGACCATCTGCGGCGTTACCTCAGCAGGAAAAGCGCTAATCCCTTCTTCAACCACCCCATGATCCGCAGCCATAACGATGACAGCTCTTCGATCAAAGCAAGGCCGAGCCTCACCGGTGATTCCCGCCAGACGAATAACTAGCTGTTCAAGCTTGCCCAGACTGCCGGGAGGCTTCGTCAATGCATCCACATGCGCGGAAGCCTCAGCCGCAACTGCCTCATGTGGACCCACGATCCGACCCATTAACTGTTCCAACACCTGTTCATTATTCATACAGCCAGCACTTCCTTTATCAAAATATGGGGTCTCCCCCGCCTCATTCATTTCTTCTCTCGTCTTAGCAAAAGCTGTGGCAATCCATTGTCGGGATGATTCACCATGGCCGGGCTCACCCGGAAGATCTCCCGAATGTTCTCTTCCGTCATCAACGAATGGGGTGTGCCACTGCCTACACAAGTCCCGTCACGCAGCGCCAGAATATGATCGCAAAATTGCGCGGCCAGATTCAGATCATGCAGCACCGCCACAATCGTAATATGATTTTTTTGACGCCACGCTGATAACAACTCCATGAATTGCAATTGATATTTGATATCGAGAAAGGTGGTTGGCTCGTCCAGCAATAATAGCCTGGGTTCCTGAGCCATGACTTTGGCAAGCGCAACCCGCTGCCGTTGCCCGCCACTCAGTGCATCCAAAGGTCGTTCGGCCATGTCACTCAGACCCAACTCCTCTAACACCTTATCAACTACCGCTGCTCCATCCGACGATTCTTTGCCAAGCCAGTTCTGGTAAGGGTAACGTCCCATCTCGACAACATCCCTTACGGGATAAGAGATGGCCGGCAGTCCATCCTGCTGCAAGACAGCAATCATGCGCGACAGATCTTTACGGGTGTATGAGGAAATGTCGCGTCCATCAATCTGTATGCTGCCTACGTTCGGCTGTTCGGTTCCGGCAAGTAGCTGAAGCAGGGTCGATTTTCCACTGCCGTTTGGACCAACAACGCCCCACCATTCACCCTCTGTGACTTGCCAGTCCACCGCATGCAGAGCCCGATGGTTACCATACATTTTACCAGCTTCTTTGACTTCTATCATCGGCCGACTCTTGGTAAGGTCTGTTTTCATGAATGTACTCATGGCATCATCCCCTTCCGCAGCTTTTTGTTCCGGTGCAGCAGATACGCAAAGAATGGCGCTCCAACAAAAGCCGTAACCACACCCAGCGGAATTTCGGTTGGAGCCAGCAATGAGCGTGCAATCGTATCTGCCCAGACCATGAAGATGGCTCCCCCAATCGCTGACAAAGGCACCAGCAAGCGATAATCAGGTCCGACAATGAGCCGAAGAATATGCGGAATGACCAAGCCGACGAAGCCAATCACGCCGGATACGGAGACAGCGCCTGCGGTAAGCAGCGTACCCACAGCTAACACCGACAGTTTCAATCCATCCACCTTAACCCCGATATGAGCAGCCTGTCGTTCCCCCAAGGCAAGCACATTCAACGAACGCGCACGGCTCCAGAGGAAAATCAGCCCCAGCACAAAATACGGGAAAAGGATGGCCGTATACGACCACCCACGCAGTGCCAGACTTCCCATCGTCCAGTATATAATTTCATTGATTGTCTGCTTCGACATGGTCGACAGGAAGGAGACTACGGCTCCCAGGAAACTTTGCATGACCACGCCAGCCAGAATGAGGCTGTGTGTCGGTATTTTGCGTCCCTCACGAGCGAGGGCCAGCACAAACCACAGTGTGACTACTCCCGTCAGAAACGCGACCAGTGGCAGAGTCCAGATCCCAATCAGTGCATACTGCAATCCGAAAAAAATCAGAAAAGCCGCACCTACCGATGCACCGGACGATACGCCCAGGGTAAACGGATCAGCCAGAGGGTTACGAAGAACCCCCTGGAATCCAGTTCCGGCAATCGCCAGCGATGCACCTACAAGCACGGCAAGCAGTACACGTGGGAATCTGACCTTCCATATAATCTGTTCTGCTGCTGTATTCCAGTCAGGAACAATCCAGTCGCCCAGCCAGGGAATGCGATGAAGCAAGATGCCTGCAATGTCCAAGGCAGGCAGGGCAACCGAACCGATGCCCGTGCAGATGAGCACGGTTAACACAAGCAGCACAATTCCGGCCGTTCCGTACACTGCCAGCTTTTTACTCATTTGAACAGATCAGGGTAGATCGCTTTGGCTACTTCTTTCAGACCTTGGGTTACCCGTGGTCCCGGACGGCTTAACAGGTTGGCATCTAGACCGATGACTGCATCGTTCTTCACAGCCGTGATTTGATCCCATCCGCTGCGTGCTTTGATGATTTGATCCAATGTTTTGGAATTTTCATCAATAACATCGTTCGCATACAGAATGACGTCCGGGTTAGAAGCAATAATGTTCTCTTCATTAATCTGATTCCAGCCAGTCAAGTCGGAAGCTACGTTGTTTCCTCCGGCCAGTGTGATCAATTCATCCATGAATTCGCCTTTACCCACAGTCCAGCCTGGGGAGAACTCAACATATACTTTTTTCTTTTCTTCTGGTTTAACTGCCTTCACAGCTTCAGTTACATCAGCCACATCTTGTTTCATCTGAGTGGTGATCTCCTGTGCTTTTTCCTGATGATCCGTGATTTTACCAAATGTTTCAATGTTATTCATCACATCATCCACTGATTTAGGATCTGTTTTGAAAATGGTAATGCCCAGATCGCGCAGTTTCTTAACAGACTCTTCGCTCATCGAGATACCTGTAAATACGATATCTGCTTCAGCCGCAATGATAGACTCTTCATTAGGCTTTGTTATGCCGCCCATTTTTGGTTTCTTTGTTGCTGCTTCCGGATAATCGTCATAGTCGGATACCCCTACGATCTGCTCGTCCAATCCGAGTGCGAACAGGGATTCCGTTTCAGCTGGAGATACAGATACGATTTTGGCTGGTGCTTTGTCAAAGGTAAATGATTCACCCGTAGCATCTGTAACCGTGAGTGGATATTGTGTTTTGAGATCTGTCTGCGCCTGTTCCTGGGATTGCTCCTGTGCAGGTTGCGAGGTTCCTGTGCCCTCGTTCGTTGTTGTTGTACCACATCCGGCCAACGTCAGTGCCAGCATCGCTGCGCTCAGCAGTGACGCTACGCCTTTCCATGTCTTGAAATTCATTGTGTTCATTCTCCCCTTCTCTATCCATTCTAGTGAGTAGTGCTCCTGTCCCAATTCCGCTTGAATTTGTGTTCCGAAAAAATAAAATCCCCAATCCTTGGGTCAGGATCAGGGATGACGTCTCGCATGTGGCGATCTATGCATGGTCAGCTTGGCGCTGTATATGCACAGAGAACTGCCCGAAACGCTGTCCTTTCCTCGAAGGAACACCGGTTTATACGTCCAGGGCAGGTAACCTGACTTACAGGAATTCATCCTGATTTACAGTGGCGGGACCGTGCCGGATTTACACCGGCTTCCCTATTTCACCCGTTTGCCGTTCATGGCCTCATATGAACCCATGAAACATTGCTGCATGCACGCGGGACCCTTGGTCGCTAATATTGTTCAACCATTCAAGTGAGCATCTTGCATCCTTGCTAGAGCTTGTTGAGCCTCCATCAATAACGCACTTGCTAAGTCACACTTCTGTTGTGATTATAGGTTATATTGTACATCCTTACAACCCGATTTACGGAAAAGTCAATCTGGTTCCAACCCAGTTGTCCCCATCACCATCCAGCCGGATCTTGATCGCTTGTCCTGGTATCACCTGCGTATCCCAAAATCCTTGATCTGGAATGAGACGTGATACCATATAACGAATAACACCGCCATGTGTAATTACGGCTATCTTTGGCACGTTTAAGCTGCGAGAGTGCAGTATTGGTGAAAAGGACATCAGACTCTCTTTCAGAAATGAATCAATCCGCGCAGTAAATGCTGTCCAAGGCTCGCCACTCTGTGGCGTTACCTCCTGGGGCGCATCGATCCAGTCTCGGTACTGCGGATTGTCCTTGAGCTGATCGTAGGTCAACCCCTCCCACTGACCAAAGTCAATCTCCCTTAGTCGGGGATCAAGCTTGGCCTGTCCCGCTTGGGACGGCGCAATGTGTGTAAGTGTCTGCTGACAACGCAGCAGATCACTGCAATACAGGGCTTCGCATGTGATATTGCTGAATTGCTCACGCAGCGAAGATAGCTCCTGCTCTGCTCCGGGCAACAGTCCGATGTCGGAATGCCCTAGATATCTTTTTTCCAAATTCCACGCCGTTGTCCCGTGACGTATCAAAATAAGCTCACGACTTTGCATGCCACTAGGTCCAGCTTCTATCTCCATAACAGTGCACCTCCAGCAGACCATATCCCTAAGGTGACCAACCAACATACTAAAACAAAAGAACCTGCCGACCAGAACATAAGCCGTGTTGTTCGTACAATATCTTCTGCTTCCATCCGCCTTGTAGGCTCGCCCATATATGCGCGAAATGAAGCCACGCCGTGATATACGTTATGCCCGCCAAGTCTTATGCCCAGCGCTCCAGCCACCGCCGACTCGGGGAAACCGCTATTTGGGCTTGGGTGCAGTCGTGCATCCCGGGACACCATACGTGCAGCCCCTCTGGCATCCATCTTCATGAACCAGGCTCCTATAATCAACAGCAAGGCGGTAAGCCGCGCGGGAATCCAATTGGCCCAATCATCCAGACGGGCAGACGCCCAGCCGAGATGCAGATATTTTTTATTTTTATAACCTACCATGGAATCCAGTGTATTCACCGCCCGATAGGCCATGGCAAGGGGTGCACCACCAATCAGGGCATAGAACAGTGGAGAGACGATAGCATCCACGATATTCTCCGCCACAGTCTCCACCGTTCCCCGTACAATCTCCGGTTCATCCAGATGAGCCGTATCACGTCCTACAATCATACCCAGTGAACGTCTCGCCGCAGGCCAGTCCTGTTGACTCAGATGGCGGTAAACTTCCATGCCTGCATCCTTCAAACCTTTCGAGGCAATGGTGGTTGCTATTAGCGCCACTTCTGCCACAACCGAAACAGCGGGATGAATAAGACCCAGCACATAGATTAATCCCCAAGTCAGTGCAAAAGAACCGCCTGCAATCAAAAGGGGAAATACAACGCCAGCTCTTTTGAGAGCCTGGTTCGAGTCCACCCGCGACCTTATCGCCCGCTCCAGTGCAGAGATGGCCTTTCCCATGCCAATCACCGGGTGGGGAATCCAGCGTGGATCACCGATGCAGCGATCCAATATGTATGCTCCTATAATAATCCAGGCTCCAGCCATTCCCGTCCAGATCGGCCAGGAAGCCCATTGATGCAGCAGAGATGTCATTGCTTGTTATTCCTCTCTTTCCACTCCTGCGCGGCTTGCAGGCTTTCCGTTATTGTGTCATACACCAGCCTGCCAATCGCTGCACCCATGACTGTAGCCGTCCCGGCGTAACTGATGAGCGGTTTATTTACATCAGCCTGACTTACCGCGAGTACGATGGCATCCGTTGTTGTTCCGGTTGCAGTCAGACCATTCTCTGAATCCGCCACACCGAAATCAGCTAACGCAGCGGCCTTCGCCTCCACCGCAGTCTGAATGGCATTCACCATCGCTCCAGCAGTCATACGCCCATTCATCCACAACATGATATTGATCGTACCGGGAGTATAGGTTGAAGCCGAAACCTTCCCAATTTTCTGGGACACCGTCCCATTGCTCATCTTATTCCCCGCAGCATCAAATACGGTTCTTGCAGAACCTGCCCGTGCAGCATTGGATACCCCTGCTGTAGTGCAGCAAAGTAATCCGAAATCATCACTTTCGTATTCCTGGATCGCTGTGTGCTCCAATCGAACCGCAGTCAGAAGACCGGCACATTGATCCTGTGGCTCCTGCCATTCACTCAACAGATCAGCAATATCACGTGGTGGATCGTCACAGCGATAATGTCTGTCCACATAGATGTTGAATATACGATCCAGTTCAATCATGCCCCCTCCATACACGGCACTGGAAAGGGCTGTTACAGCAGAAGGACTGGACGCTTTAATATGCCGCTCATGTGCGGAGACATGTAATCCAGGCCACACAGAAGATCTGTATTCGTTCTGGTCCTTTAGTACATGGGAGTAATAATTATAGAATGGCAGTGCCATCGCTTTGTCCCCCTGCCTCTAACCCGGTTGTCGGATTAGGCGTAATTACGCTTCCCATGGTTTCCAGCATACGTCCGTTAGCCTCTGCGTCCTTAACCGCAAAACGTACATGTCGTTCCCCAAGTCCGGGATACATCGCGCAGCTTCGGATCAGTATTCCCCGTTCACCGAGAGCAGCCTGCATGGATGTCGCTGTCCATGGTTCTGGAAGAGCTGCCAGTATAAAGTTCGCTTCCCCTCGCGTTACCTTACATCCCAAAGCTTCCAGACCTTCCGTTAATCTCTTTCGCTCGTGTGACACCAGTGCCAATGTCTCCTGTTCAAAATTTTCCCCACTGCGTAGACAGGCTTCTCCTGCGATCAGTGCAAGTCCATTCACACTCCAGGTGACCTGTTTCTCTGTCATGGCACGAATCAGTTCGGGACGCCCCATCGCATAACCCAGACGCAGGCCTGGAATCGCATAAAACTTGGTCATGGAACGAATGATGATCACTTGCGGATACTCTTTCAAGTTGGATGCAAGCGATTGCCGCTGTGATTCAGGAATAAAATCGATAAATGCCTCATCGACAACCAATATTGTGCCTGTTGTCTCTGCATTACGAGCAAGCCTTTGTAGAACGTCCACCGGATACTGAACCCCATTGGGGTTGTTGGGCTGTCCAAGGAACAGCAGGTCCACCCGCTCCATCAGCTTCTCAATATCTTCCGGTTCTGCTCGCCAGTCCAGTTCTTCCCGTCCTTGAACACGGTGGACTTCTGCTCTAAATTGTCTGGATAATGTGCTGTACTCCGAAAAGCCGGGCTCTACAGTACCTACTCTACGAGGCGCGAGTCCCAGTAAGATTAGAGCCATGCTTTCCGCCGCCCCGTTACCCACAGATATGTGATCCGGGGTTAAACCCAGTCGGTCACTAAGCAACATTTTGAACGCCCGATGACCCGGATCGGGGTAACGAAGTACCGTATGCATTCCTTGCTCCAGAGCCTTTAGCACTTCCCGTGGTGGACCCAGAGGATTAATGTTTGCGCTAAAATCGAGGAAATCCACAGGATTCCCTCCAAAACGTGCCGCGGCCGTCTCCACATCACCGCCATGTCCGAAAACTTCAATTAAACCGGTCATCCTGTCCGTCATCCTTTCTGCATGTCCTTTTTATTATGGATGTCGTGGCAGCCAGGGGTCAATCCTGATTTGACTATTCAAGCCCTTTGCGGCTTCAATTTCTTTGTGTCCTTTCGACAATTCGTTTACAATAGAGAAGGAATTTCGATTCCGTAAAGCATCACTACATAAGGGATATACATCCCTCACATACATTAATGGAGGAATGACCATGCTGTTTGTTGATAACCAGGGCATTACAGATCCTTCTGTAAACCTCGCCATCGAGGAATACATTCTGAAGCATCTGCCGATGGATGACAGTTATTTGCTGTTTTACATCAACCGCCCGTCCATTATTATCGGAAAACACCAGAATACCATTGAAGAGATCAACATTGAGTATGTTCAGGATAACGGTGTTCAAGTCGTACGTCGTCTTTCGGGAGGCGGAGCCGTTTATCACGATCTGGGCAACCTCAATTTCAGCTTTATTACCAAAGATGACGGACAATCCTTCCATAACTTCCGCAAATTCACGCAGCCTGTGGTGGAAGCCCTGCAAGAGCTCGGAGTTAATGCCGAACTGACGGGACGTAACGATCTGCAAGTCGGAGAGAAGAAAATTTCGGGCAACGCCCAATTCTCTACGCGTGGCCGTATGTTCAGTCACGGCACATTGATGTTCAACCTGAACCTCGACCACGTACAGGCTTCACTCAACGTTAATCCGGAGAAGTTCAAGTCCAAGAGCACCAAATCCGTACGCAGTCGTGTTGCGAATATTCGTGATCTTATCGACAGCAATCTGACCATAGAACAATTCCGGGACGAGCTGTTGCGCCACATTTTCCGTATGGAGCCACAAGATGTTCCTCAATATGAACTCACAGAGAAAGACTGGGACAAGATCAACGAAATCTCTGCTGAGCGTTATAACAATTGGGACTGGAACTACGGGCTTTCTCCAGAAAGCAATGTGAAGCATACCCGTAAATTCCCTGTCGGCATCATCGATTTGCGCATGAATATCAAAGATGGACGGATTGAAGATATCAAAATCTTTGGTGATTTCTTCGGCGTAGGCGATGTAGCAGATATCGAAGATATGCTGCGTGGCAAGCGTTACGAGGAATCTGAGGTGCGTACTGCACTTGAGGGTCTGGATGTAAAACATTACTTCGGTAACCTGGAGCTGGAGGACTTTATTGGCCTCATTTTCCTTGAAGAATAAAATTAAGATGTGAATATAATTTTAGAACGAATTCCAGAATTACACGTTAACGGAGAAGGCAGAATCAATCTGAAGAAGCGAAGCGTTCGCCTTTATCCCCGGATTTCCCCTCTGGGGAATGGATTCAATAAAATCCGGGGATAACAGCGATCGAAAGATGAATCTGCAGTCGGAGTGGCCTCGTGTAATGCTATCTATTCGTTCGTTGTTATAGATACAGATAAAAAAGGAGAGAAACACAGATGACCTACAAATTAATCGCAATTGACATTGATGATACCCTGATCAACGATAACAAGGAAGTAACGCCTGCAACACAGACTGCCCTGGAACAAGCGGTAGCTCATGGTGTCGTTGTAACACTGGCAACTGGACGTGCTTATGCTTCTGCCCAAGCACTCGCTCGTCAAACGAAGCTGAACGTGCCAATCATTACGTATCAAGGCGCTTTGGTGAAAAACTTGCTGGACGAAAAAGTACTCTACGAGCGCTACGTTCCACAGGACGCTTCCCGCAAATTATACGACTACTGCCTGGAGCATAATCTGCACCTGCAAACGTACATTGACGACAAGCTGTATGCCCGTGAAGAAAACGACAAGCTGCGTGACTACGCCAAACTGAATGGTACTCAGTACCACATTGAACCAGATTTCATCAAAGTGATCGAGCAAAAAACACCGAAACTGCTCATCATCGATGAGCCGGATTACCTCGATGAGGTTGCGGTTGCCCTGCGCGAACTGCTCGGATCAGAAGTACACATCACCAAGTCCAAGCCATACTTCCTTGAAATCATGCACCGCGAAGGAACGAAAGGCCATGCACTCACCTTCCTGGCAGATCACTTCGGTCACCAATTGAGCGAGTGCATTGCCATCGGGGATTCCTGGAATGACCATGAGATGCTGGAAGTTGCTGGTCTTGGAGTAGCGATGGGGAATGCCATCCCTGCTCTGAAAGAGCTGGCAGATTACATTACCGCGAGCAATAACGAAGACGGCGTGAAGCAAGTGATTGAGAAGTTTGTGCTGAACGCAGAGTAAGCTTTTTAAGAAGTCAAATCTATATAAAACATGTTATTTCAAGATACAATGAAACAGCCCTGCACGGTGATGAATCGCTTGTGCAGGGCTGTTTCTGTGATAAAACTGTTAATTATTCTGATTACCATACTTCTCGTCAAATTCACGATTCCGCTCACTGATCTCCTTCATTAATCTCCCTTGGGATAAATCGGCTAATGGCCAAGGGAGCAGGAGCGTAACTCCTATAATGAATAAAAGAATGGCCAAAATAAGTCCAATGATGCCACCCGTTTCAAAAGCAGATTGCAAATAACGCCCCCACTGATTGGACCAGATCGTTACGTCAGGTAAATGCATTATGGTCCCAATATGTATCATGCCATAGAGCACGATTCCCGCAAACAATAAAACAGCACCGAGCCCCTGTCTATTCAAATGGATGACTCGCCTCATTCCTGCGTAAAATATATATTCCCTATTTTACCATGGATTTGGAAGTCTGACCCAATGAAGTTGTACGTTTTCCCTTTTTAAGCCACCCCATCACTTTCTCATTCATCGCCAGCAAACCTGAAACGATCAGCGCAACGCCTAACCATGTAATCCAGCTTACATGTTCATTGTAGAGAACCGCCCCAAGCCCGACCGCAATCGGAGGAGAAATGTATAACCAGGTCGCTGGGAATAACGGGTTGGTACGAGACATGATCCAGTAGAACAAGCTGTGCCCGACCATCGAACCGATTACCGTCAGATAGATCAGAGATGATACCGCTGGCATCCAATCCAGTCCAGTTGTGTTCCACGATTCGGTCACCGCCGAAAGCGCAGATAACAGCAAACCTCCGTACATCATTTGAACCGCATTGATTGCTACAGGACTAGCCTCCTTAAACTGGTTAATGACCTTTTTGGAGTACAACGCACCTGCCGAATAACAGACTTCACCCACCAATACGGCAATACAGCCCCATAACCACAGGGAATTACCACCAATGGATACACCAGGCAATACAACGAGGATAACTCCGGCAAAACCAATCAGGCAGCCCGCAATCATGCGTGCAGACGTTTTTTGACGCAACAGCGCTGTCTGCATCACCATAATCATCAGTGGACCTGTTGCTGACAGAATCGCACCAACACCGGAGCTCACATATTGTTCAGCCCAATACAAGGTCGCAAACGTACCAAATGTCAGTCCCGCCCCCGTCAAGAGCATCTCTTTCCGCCATAATAAAGACAGGTTCACTTTCCCTTTCATCCACATCCATGCAAACATTAGAGCACCTGCAATGATAAAGCGCAGTCCGGCCGACAGAAAAGGTGGCATGCCTGCCTCCACGCCAATTTTAATCGCTAGAAACGTTGTTCCAAAAATAAGACACATTACGGTAAATGCTACTGCAACCATGCTAGCCCCTCCTTCATCTGTTCTCCATCATATAGCACTGTCTACAGAACAGAATGAATAAAACAGAACAGTTAGTTCCCGTTTGCTGTTACAATGGAGTTCAAAAGGAGCGTGAGCCGGGTGGGCAAAGCCATGTTGATGACAGATAACAGCCTGAAACTATATGAGCAAGTGGTACATTATCTGGTTGTACGGATCGAGGCCGGAGAGTGGAAAGAGCATGAGAAACTGCCGTCCGTGCGCAGCCTGTCCGAGCTGCTCGGTGTACATCGTCTCACCGTTTTTAAGGCCTATCAGGAATTAAAGGAACGCGGGAACGTTTACGTCAAGGATAAGTCCGGTTATTATGTCAGTCCTGCTGACCCTTCTCCCGTGACCGATCAGGCCGATGACCCGGCCGTGTCTGCCTGGCTGCATTGGGATTCACTTGCCCGCGTGCAATCCCTTGAGGCGGAGTACCAATTTTCCAAGTCATTGATCGACCCCGCCCTGCTACCCAACCGATATTGGGGAGAATTGATGCGGGATTTACTGGATCTTTACCCTCGTTTGCTTGGCACATACTCCACTATTCAGGGAGATCTGGAGCTACGTAGTGCCCTGGCAAGCCATCTGACGACAAAGGAACGTTTCTACATCTCGGCAGATGAAGTGCTGATTACTTCAGGTGCACAGCAGGCCATTGATGTAATCTCCCGAAGTCTCGTCAGACCCGGTGACCGTGTGCTCATGGAGAGGCCAACGTACGGCCCTGCGATGGAAATTTTTCGCAAACAGGGTGCCAAGTTAATTTTTACGGATATTCATCCTGATGGCTACGATTTAGAACAGATTGAACGCCTGATGAAGCAGGAAAAGCCAAGAGTATTTTATATGACGCCGACCTTCCAAAACCCTACGGGCATCAATATTCCGACTGAGCAGCGCAAACAACTGCCTGAATTGGCGGAACAGTACGGATGTTTTCTGGTGGAAGACGACAGCACCTATGATATCTATTTCAAGGAAAAACCTCCTGCGCCAATCTTCACATACGATACTACAGGGCATACACTCTATATTCGCAGCTATAGCAAATATGTCGTGCCGGGTCTGCGGATTGCCGCCATAATGTGCCGCCCCCGATTCATGCCAGGATTACAGGCCGTAAAAGCACTGACAGATAACGGATCACCTCTGCTGAATCAGAAGCTGTTCCTTCGTTATTTCCAGTCGCCACGCATGCACCAGCACTTGTCCAAGCTGCGTACCGCCATTCAACTGCGGATGGAAGTAATGGAACAGTGCCTTCAACAAACCAATTGGACGTGGACTCGTCCTGAGGGTGGACTCAACATCTGGGCGGAGCTTCCGGAAGGTATAGATACGGGGCACTTGCTTCACCGATGCATGGAACATTCCGTCGCTTTTGTACCGGGAACGGTATTCGATCCATCGGATGCGAACGCCAGTCGCAAACTGCGTCTCTCCTTCTCCTATGCTCACGAGCAGCAAATCAGGGAAGGCATGAGCAGACTCATTGCATTAGCTGAAAATACGTGATGACACTTTTGCAAAATCTGCATTTGCAGATTAACGATAGCTTGTCTAGCAGGTCGCAAATTATAAATCTTCTGTAACATAAAAAGTCGCCGTATGGCGACTTTTTGGGCTGCTTCTGTTCTCGACTGATAAAGTTAGTTAGATCATTGTTTTTTATTGAAATCCCTCTCCATTCTTCCTATAGATCCTTCCTTGCAAACAGACGGACCGTTACAAAATAGGAGGCAATGAACAACAGAAGAATGCAAATTGAAACAAAAACATAAACCGAAGCACGAGCCATTCCGTTCTCGCCTGCCATATTCATGAGCGAGGCAACAGGTTGCGCTAAAATAATAAGAACGATCATGAAAACCGTATTAATTATTCCCGCTCCCTTTTTACTAAGGGCGTAAAAAAGAGGCATATAGATTGAAATTAAAACCAGCACCATTCCAACCGAAATCAGGATGTCCAGCACCGATAAGTCGGGCTTGTTCAGTTCAGGAAAAAGAAAGTTAACAAGCCAGTGAGCTCCTGACGAAGCGAAAACTCCAAAAAGCGTATAGAGAATGGCAGACAGATACTTCGCTTGCACAATGTTTCTGCGGCTAAGCGGGAGCGTGACAAGAAATTTATGATTATGGTTTTTGATATCAATCATGGTTGCAAGCATAATCGAACCGAAAGCGGTATAGATCCCTACAAAATACATCGACATTTCCACTGTCGGGATAAATGCGACACTGAATACAACAAAATAAAAAAGGATGGACCATAGCGAGCTTTTCAAAGCGATATAATCTTTGCGAAGCAAGTTAAGCATGATGCTTTTCCCCCTTGGCCGTAAAATAGATAAGGTCTTCGAGGGAGGGTCTATGTAAAAGAGCATAATTTCCAAATAATCGTTCTGCCTCCGCCTTGTTTTCTGCCAAGCCTTCAAAACCAACCGCTGTCTCACGGATTCCCACAAATTTCCTTCGGGTGTCTGCATCAAGCAGCTTCATGTCCCCCTTTACTATCGTATATCTCTCAAGCACATCATCCTTTGCTTCATTAAAGACAAGCTTTCCTTTATGGATAAATGCAATATAGTCTGCTATACGCTCCAAATCAGTCGTAATATGAGTGGAAAAAATAATGGATCTGGTTTCGTCCTGTATTACATCTGCAAGCAGGTCAAGCAGTTCTCTACGAAACACAGGATCAAGCCCGGATGTCGGCTCATCCATGATGAGTAGCTCAGCCTCGTGAGATAAAGCGATAGCAAGTGAAAATTTTATTTTCATGCCTTTGGATAGTTCTTCAATCTTCTTTTTGGGAGATAATTCGAATTGCTCCAGGTAGTTGTTAAATTGCTTCTCATCCCATTTCTTATAAAAAGGAGCTATCATGCTTTTCATTTCACGGATCGTAAGATGCTCGTAATAGAAACATTCATCTGAAACAATGCCAATGCGTTCTTTGACGTTAACTTCCTGAGCAGGCATCTCTTTTCCCAATGTTTTGATACTCCCGGAGTCCGGACGAATCAAGCCGGTGATCAGGTTGATCAGTGTGCTTTTCCCCGCCCCATTCGGGCCGATAAGTCCGGTAATATAACCTTGTTTTACATCCAAAGTGATCTGATCCAGCTTGAATAAGGGGTACGTTTTGGATAGGTTGCGCAACTCAATTGCGTTCATCATGCTTCTTCCTCCTCAACTAGCAACGTAAAATGCTTAACTACATCTTGAACACTCATGCCCAGTTCCTTGCTCTCACGAAGGATATCGAGCATTTTATCTTCGATCCGTTTCAGCCGCTGTTCCCGAATAAACTCCTGATTGGCCCCGGAAACAAAGGAGCCTTTGCCTACGACAGAATCAATCAGTTTCTCTTTCTCCAGTTCTTCATAGACACGTTTGGTAGTAATTACACTGACCTGCAGATCCTTCGCAAGTTGACGGATGGAGGGGAGACTCTCCCCTGCAACCAGTTCCCCGCTTAAAATGCTCTGTCTAATCTGGGTCAGAATCTGCATGTAGATGGGATCGCTTGATGCGTTTGATATTAGTATGTTCATGTTCTCTCACCTCACTGGTTTCAATCCAGCCCATGTATAGTGTATATATATAATATATACACTATACATGGGCTGAGTCAATAATCATTCAATTTTTTCCCAATACTGACAAGACAGCAAAGTAGCCCGAAAAGTCGAATGACCTCCCGGGCTACTTTGTTGTTCATTTTTCTTGCTTTTTTTAGTCGCTGTTTATTGGGACGAATGGCACCTTTTTTTCTTACGTACTGGATATCACCTTATCCACAAGACCATACTCGACGGCTTCCGCAGCGGTCAGGAAATAATCTCTGTCGGTATCCTTTTCAATCCGCTCCATCGGCTGTCCCGTATGATCGGCAAGCAGCTTATTGAGGCGCTGACGGTGCTGGATAATCCGGTTGGCATGAATCAACATATCCGAGGCCTGCCCCCGTGTTCCGCCAAGCGGCTGGTGAATCATAATTTCGCTATTCGGCAACGCCAGCCGTTTCCCTTTTGTCCCACCAACCAGCAGGATCGTACCAAAGCTAGCCGCCATGCCTGTGCAAATCGTAGAAATGTCAGGTTTCACGAATTGCATCGTGTCATAGATGGAGAATCCGGCAGTCACGGAACCACCAGGACTGTTGATATACATCTGAATATCCTTCTCCGGGTCCTCTGCGGTCAGAAACAACAATTGGGCTACGATGGCATTCGCCATCTGATCCTCAATTTCCCCGGATACCATAATGATCCGATCTTTCAGCAAACGGGAATAAATATCATAGCTCCGCTCTCCGCGGGCTGTCTGTTCAACAACATAAGGTACCACGTTCATGCATTTTGCCTCCCCGGTTTATGCAACCATGCTGACCGTATATCCTCCCCCATACAACATTGAATTCGTACCGGAGCTTGAATAACTGTACATCACTGGCTGCATCGAGTGAGACGGCAGAGTCTGCTGCAAAATCGTTCCCGCCACAGCCATCGGATCATCGGTCTGATTCAGGCATAAATCAATTAAACGGGCTGTATCACCGCTGCGGAACGCCAGTAAATAGCTGCGCAGTTCCTCCCGATTTTGCTGATACTCTTCCAATTGATTGGTCTGATCAGCATCCGTTTCGTTCAGGCTGTGCCTCACTTTCGCCAGAGCAGAGCGGGCACGACTCAGGGCAGCTTTGACCGCCCCTTCCGTCGTATCCAACAGTTCAGCAGTCTCTACCGTCGTGTATCCCATCAGATCACGTAACATATATATCGCTCGCTGCCACGGTGGCAGTTCATCCACAAGGATTTGAACAGCGGACTCGACTTCCTCGAATCGCTCTTCTTCCTCAAATTCTTGCATAAATGGCTTCATGCTTTCCAATTTGCTTGCCAAGTTCTCACGCTTCCGTATGGCGTCAATCCAGGTGTTGCGTGCAACACGGATGAGATAGGCTTCCCAGTTCATGTCCTCTGTCATTCCCGTTCTTCGGGTAGCTGAAGAGGATAATGCTTTAACACATGTATCCTGAACCAGATCCTCCGTCTCCCAGACTGAACCAGTTAATGACATACAGTAGGCGTACAACGAACCCAGCAGGCTCGGAAGCGCAGCTTCAATGGTTTGCTCTAACGTATATCCGGTTTGGACACCGGAATGCCTAAATGGTTCAACCTGTTTATCATCATGTGGTCTGTTGATTCTGCAATCCACGGACTTCACAAAGGCCATGTTTGGGGCCCCCCTTTGTTGGTTCCTGATTGATCTTGCTTCAATTCACTTGCTGTAATTGCCTTACACTATGTAAACGAAGAACCTCCGGCAAAGGATACGCTCTTCTGAATTTATTTTTAACATTGTTGTCCTATTCTCCCAGCTCCACCTTCAGACCAGTAAGTGCCAGCGTAATTCCCTGATCCAGATCATAATTCTGGCGTATATCCACGTCGTGAGACATATGTGTAAAATAGGTCTGACCCGGCTTCAAATCCTGCAACAGCTCCTGCGCCTCAACCATATCGTACACCGAGCGAGAGGAGAATTCTGCAAGTTCATGAACAAAGCTCGTTCCAAGTACCAGCAGATCGAGCCCATACAACGGCTGCTTCTCCAAATCCTTCAGATCAATGGCATCCGAGCAATACGCCCAGGTATATCCTTCACGTTCCAATCGATACGCATACGAATAGCCATTATGACCGTGGCAAACTTTCCAGGAGTGCACCTTCCATCCACCGAGCTCGATATCCGCATCCGTTTCCAGGAAATTCATATGACGACCGAGCCATGGAAATTGACTTTGGATGGTCGCGATCACCTCCCGCGGTGCATACAACTGCCCTTTTACTCCCAACCAGCGACACGCATCTGCCCATTCAGGCAAGCCTCCAATATGATCAAAATGCGCATGTGTGATCAGCAATGTCTGCACCATCCGCATCCCCTGGTCTTCCATCTGTGATCTCCAGTCCGGTCCACAGTCAATCATGAAAGGTTCGTGCTCGCCATCACTATGGACCAATACAGCAGCACGTTTGCGGCGGTTGACCCCCGTAAGCCGGGCTTCTGTGCAGACGTCACAATCACAATACACCCGCGGAACACCCATCGCATCCCCGGTTCCCAGAAATGTTAGCTGATTCATTATGAAAGTCCCCTCTCTATCCCTGAAGCAATACATCCCAAATTTATGTTCCATCCGATTAATGATATGTAAATTGTAATCTTCCACCTCTATTTTTGCAAAAAAAGACCATCCCGCCGCAGTTATTCACTGCAAACGGGACAGTCTGTTGTTTCATTAAACCAAAGCCCGCAGCTTCAACGTCAGCTCTTGGCCCTCAGGTACATCTTTGGATTCGGTAATTACCCAGTTTGATGCAAGGCGTTTTGATAGCACATCTGCCTGCTCCTGCTTTAATTTCAACCCGGTTACGATGCCTTCACCCACAGTAAAGTCTTTCTCCGGCTGTAATCCGAAGGACTTTTGCAAGTAGATGCCCAGACCACCACGAGTGTTAAAGGTAATCCGGTAGCCGTCTTTAACCGCACCTTCCAGATTCTCGCCATGCTCGTCCGCATAGGAGAAAAGATCATCATATCTGTAGTGCTCCTCAGACACGGCATCAAAAGCAGCCACATCTTTGGCTTGTATCGCTTCCAACAAAGCTGCATCCGACATGCCTTTGCTACGAGCCTGTTCCAGCCGAATGGCTGTATTTTGGGACAACTTAAACTCAACACTCATCCAACTCACACCTTCCTGTCACTATATATCGTTATTCCATGATATTCCTAATCCATTATATCCTGTCTCGATAGCCGGATACAAAGTGTCCTGGTGAAACTTCCATCCACTCCGGTTCTTCATCCCGTCCTCGAGCGGATGGGTCGGTATCCCCACTGTAGATCGGCGGCATCACGTTCCGCACCGTTGGATCAGGTACAGGAATTGCCGCCAGCAATGCCTGGGTATACGGATGAACCGGATTACGGTACAGTTCTTCTGTTGGTGCTACTTCCACCAGCTTACCGCGATACATCACACCGATTCGGTTCGAGATGTGACGTACCATGGACAGATCATGGGCAATGAACAAATAGGTCAGTCCCAGCTCTGCCTGCAAATCTTCAAGCATATTGACCACCTGTGCCTGTACGGACACATCCAGAGCAGACAACGGCTCATCACACAAAATGAACTCCGGGTTCACCGACAATGCACGGGCAATGCTAATCCGCTGACGCTGGCCTCCACTGAATTCATGTGGATAACGCTCCGCGTGCTCTGGCTTCAGTCCTACACGGTTCATCAGGTCAAGCGCCCGCCCCTTCATCTCTGCCTTGGAAGCATAATTATGAATTTCCATGGGTTCACTAATAATCTGCAGGACATTCATACCCGGATTTAGTGAAGAATAGGGGTCCTGAAAAATCGTCTGCATCCGTTTGCGAAAAGGCTTCAACTGGCGTTCATTCATCTTCGCAACGTCCTGTCCGCCAAACATAATGCTTCCGTCCGTCACATCGTAGAGTCTTACGATGCTGCGTCCAGTCGTTGATTTGCCACAGCCGGATTCACCGACCAGTCCGAACGTTTCTCCCTTGTGAATATGAAAACTGACGTTATCCACGGCTTTCACGACGTCTTTGCCTTTGCCAGCACCACGTACCGGAAAATGTTTTTTCAGGCCACGCACGTCCAGCAGCACTTCACGCTGATCGATTCCTGTACTCATTTCTCCACCTCCTCTGACGATGCTCCTGTTTGTACTTGTTGTTGTTCCCGACCCTCATCGTCCAGCAACCAGCATAGCGCTCGATGACCAGGTGCAGTCTCGGTATACGCAGGCATCTGTTTGCATACTTCCATGGCGTGTGGGCAACGTTCCATAAACGGACATCCAGTTGGTGGATGAAGCAGATTGGGCGGTGTACCTTCAATGGTTGCCAGCCGCTGGCGTCCACCCTCCTCGCCGTGCTTCGGAATGGAGCGCAGCAATCCTTGAGTATACGGATGCTGCGGATGAGCGAAAATACGCTCCACTGGACCCTCTTCCATAATGAGTCCACCGTACATCACAATCACTCGGGTACAGACCTGAGCAACGACACCAAGGTCATGCGTAATCATTAGAATGGAAGTCTGCGTGGACTCTTTCAGCTCCTGCATCAGCTGCAAAATCTGTGCCTGAATGGTCACATCCAGCGCTGTCGTCGGTTCATCCGCGATCAATAACTCCGGCTTGCAGGACAGGGCCATGGCGATCATTACCCGCTGTCTCATGCCTCCGCTGAACTCATGTGGGTATTGGTCAATCCGTTCTTCCGGGGAAGGAATGCCCACTTGTCGCAGCAACTCAATCGCTTCCTTGCGTGCAGCCGACTTGTCCATTTTCCGGTGACGACGAATGACCTCTGTCATCTGTTTACCTACACGAACGACTGGATTAAGTGATGTCATCGGGTCCTGGAAAATCATCGAGATGCGGTTGCCCCGGATTTTGCGCAGTTCATTGTCCGACTTGGTCAGCAGATCCTCTCCACGGAACAGAATCTGACCATCCGTAATCCGGCCCGGCGACTGGATCAGCCGAATCAGCGAACGGGCAGTTACACTTTTGCCACTGCCGGACTCGCCGACCAGCCCAACCACTTCGCCTTCTTTTAACGTAAAACTCACACCCCGGACGGACTGTACCTCACCTTCACGGGTTGCAAAGGACGTTTTCAGTTGTTTGACCGATAATAAATCTGTCATTGTTGTATTCACCCCGTTGTTTACATGATATGGGTTGTCGACTATATAAGTTAAAAGGATTAATTTCACACTGGAACACTACGTGATCAACTCAACTTCAATTATTTATCGCTTGTTCGCTTTGGGCTCGAAGGCTACGCGGAACACATCCCCCAGGAAGTTAAACGACAGCACCGTCAGCAAAATAAACAATCCCGGGAAGATCGCCATATACGGCGCTTCACTAATAAATCCCTGTGCATCATTCAACATGCTGCCCCAAGAAGAGTTCGGTTGTTTAACACCCAGTCCGAGGAAGCTTAGTGACGATTCCATCAGAATCGCACTCGCGATGTTAATGGTTGCTGCGACAATAATGGTTGGAATAATGTTGGGAATAATGTGCTTCATGATGATCCGGCCAGGCTTTTGACCCGATACACGCGCATACAGTACGTATTCCCGCTGCTTGACCGACATCGCCTCAGCCCTGACAATCCGGGCAATATTCATCCAGCTCAGCACCCCGATAATGACAATAATCGTACCGATCCCCGGCTTCAGATAAGCGTTCAGGATCAGCATCAGGAAAAAGGATGGAATCGACATGAGCACGTCAACAATACGCATCAACGTATTATCCACCCATCCGCCAAAATAACCACTAACCGTACCTACCAGTGTTCCCATAATAACGGCGATTGCCATCGACAGGAAACCTACGGCGAGAGACACTCGTCCTCCGTATAACGCCCGAGCCAAATAATCCCGTCCGTAATCGTCCGTACCAAACCAGTGATCTGCACTTGGCTGTTGAAGCCGCTCCATCACTACAATTTCATTAGGATCATGTGGAGACAGAAACGCAAACAGGGATGCGAGCACAAAGATGCCCAATATGATGACAGCCGCAAGGCCCAGTTTCTGCTGTCGGAACTGCGTCCGTAAATTACGCCAGCGCATTGAATTCATTTTTGTCTCACCCCGTTGTCTTGATTCGTGGATCTACCACGCCATATAAGATATCAGCTACAAGGTTTCCGACGACCAGCAGCACAGAGGACATCATCGTAATGCCCATAATAATCGGATAATCCAAACCGTGAACGGCCGAAATCCCGAGAGATCCCATTCCCGGCCACGAGAAAACGGACTCCGTAATAAACGCTCCCGCAATCAGCTCCGGCAAAGACATGCCGAGAATGGTGATTACAGGCAGCAGTACATTTTTGAGCACATGACGAAGCAGTACCGTTCCTTTGGTTGCGCCGTAGGCATACTGGATTTGAACATAGTCCTCTTCCAGTTGACTGATTGTATTCGAGCGAATATACCGCATGTACACGGACACGTTCATGAAGGTCAATACGGTACATGGCAAAATGCCGTGTTTGATTATATCCCAAGCGGAGTCCATACCTACCGTTCGCATACCCATGCTTGGTAACCAGTGCAGCTCTACTGCAAAGAAATAGATCAGCATCATACCGAACCAGAAGCTAGGAATCGATATCCCGATATACGAG
Source organism: Paenibacillus taichungensis (assembly GCF_050994985.1). NCBI lineage: Bacteria > Bacillati > Bacillota > Bacilli > Caryophanales > Paenibacillaceae > Paenibacillus > Paenibacillus taichungensis. Next base: position 4,446,616 of record NZ_CP194720.1, read on the forward strand.
ATTAAGCTGAGTCCACGGTCAAACAGACTGTTCTGGCGCGAACCTGCAATCATGCTCAGCGGAATGGAGATCAACAAAGACAATAATAGCGATGCCCCCATCAATCCAAACGTAGCGGGCAAACGTTCAATAATCATTTCGGCAACCGGGCGATGGTTAACCAATGAATAACCAAGGTCACCAGACAGTACATTTTTGAGCCATACGACATATTGCACGTACATCGGTTGATCAAGACCGAGGTTTTGCCGAATACGCTCCACATCTTCTGCCCCCATATTTGGGGTAACAAAGGAAAGCACCGGATCGCCCGGCGCCAGCTTGATCAAGGTGAACGATACGATGGAGATTACAAAAAGAAGAGGGATCGCTTGTGCGATCCTTCGGACAATATAGTTGTTCACATGGGCACCTCCGAATCAACGCCGGCCTCGCGGCCGGCGTTATTGGCTTGTTATATAGAATTAACGCATGTGGATTGAACCAAGGATTCACATCGGCCACTCCGATGACAGAACAACCTTCCGATCGCTGTTACCCCCAGATTTCTTTGATTCCTTTATAAAAAGGGGAAATCTGGGGATAAAGGCGAACGCTTTGCTTCTTCAGGTTATTTCTGTTCTCTACGTTCTTTGTGAATCTCGAAGGTTCAAACAATACGTTCATTCTATATGATTATTTTTTATAAATTTTGGACAGATCTTCAAGCATAACGACTGGTTTTGGATTTGCATCTTCAACGCCGCCGTATGTGTTATCCACAGCCACTACAGCTTTCGTGTAGGCGATTGGATATACCGTCATTTCGTTTGCTACAGTTTGTTGGATTTGTTTGTACAAATCGCCACGTTTCGTTTCGTCAATTTGAACGGCTGCTTCATTCCACAGCTTGTCGAAATCGGCATTTTTGTAATGGGAGTAGTTATATGCCGCATCGCTCAGGAAGAGAGATTTATAAGCATCTGGTTCATAACCCATGATGTATCCACCAAAGGACAATTCAAAGTCTGTATTGTTCATGTCCAATGTACGGTTACCATAAGCCGTTCCATCCATCGGCAGCAATTCCACTTCAATGCCCACGTCTTTCAGCTTTTGCTGAATGTACAGCGCTTGGCTTGTTTGTGGTTTGTTCGTATTTGTGTAAGCAAGACGCAATTTCAGGTTGCTAACGCCTGCATCAGCCAGCAATTGTTTTGCTTTTTCCACGTTGTAGTCGTATTTCTCAACATCATCCGTTTGGTACAGCGTGTCCGGTGTCAGAATCGACGGAGCCGGTTCAGCAAAATCAGCTGAGGAATACGAGGCGGTGATCAGTTCATTTTTATCCAAAGCATAAGCGATGGCTTGACGAACTTCTTTCTTTTGCATCGAAGGCACGTTCAGGTTGAACACCATGTATTGCAAGCGGCCTTCCGGGTAAGTCAGCATGTTGAATTTGCCTGTGTCGTTCAATTTGTTGTAATCCTGTGTGTCGACCATACGCATTTGAATCTCGCCGTTTTGCAAAGCCAAGTTCGCTGCATTTGGATCTTTCGCTACACGATACGTCACGCTATCCAGATGAGCTTTGCCTGCAAAGTAGTCATCAAAACGTTCCAGTGTTACGTATTCGCCCGGACGGTATTCCTTGAACTTGAACGGACCGGAACCGATCGGGTTGTTGTTTTTGTCGCTTTTCTCTATATCGGCTTCGCCTTCGAAAATGTGTTTAGGGATTGGAGAGAAAGAAACCAATGCTCCTTCAAAAGCAGCAGATACTTCCGGCAATTTGAATTCCACCGTCAGGTCATCGACCTTAGTTACTTTAACCGGTTTGCCATCAAAAACATACTGACTACGGGAAGAACTGTGCTGTTTCTCATCAAGGATGCTATCCATTGTGAACACAATATCATCCGCTGTCAGAGGCTGTCCGTCATGCCATTTCAGACCGTCTTTCAGCTTCAATGTATACGTCAGGTGATCATCAGAGAAGCTGTCGCTATCTGCGAGCACATACGTTTTTTTGCCATCATTCACATTGAACAGTGGAGCATATAAAGATTGATCAATCGTCAACGTTACACGGTCACCCGCATAGATTGGATTCATCACTTTAGGATCATCCTGAACAGCAATAATGATGCTTCCGCCGTCTTTCGGTTGCCCATCATCCGTTGTCGCTGTATTTTCTGCGGTATTAGACGAAGAACTTGTTCCGTCACCGCTGCTTCCGCATGCACTCATGATTGCTACAATCAGAACCAGCATCAATGACAGCCACATTTTTTTCGATTTCATTATGATATTTCCCCTCGCTGTAATTTAACGTTCTGTTAGATAGTATAGGCAAGGATTCGACAAATTGCAACGATTTTTTCCAACTTAACCTATCGGGTTTAAATGAAATAACATTATTGTCTAGCAATGCAAAAAACCTCCAGCTCACGTTGTATCGTGAAATGAAGGTTTGAATAACAATTAATCTTCTGAAATTCAATAACAGGATGATGCTCGTACGGGCTTACAACCCGGCCAACACCTGGTACCATACGCCTCGTTTGGAATATAGTGTACTGCGTACTTTGTCCCATCCGCCGAGATAGTTAATATCGAACAGACCTTCAGGCGTTGGGAACGAGGACTTCGTCTCTGCAAACACATCCGGGTCTACCGAACGGAAACCGTGCTTGGCAAAAATACGCTGTGCTTCCGGCGTACTTAGATAGGCTACAAAAGCCTCCGCCAATTCACGATTGCCATGCTTATCCGCATATTTGTCTACGACAACTGCCGGATTCTCAATCAGGATTGTGTTTTTGGGAACCACGATGTCATAATTTACACCCTTGGCAATCCGGGCAAGCAATTCATTTTCATACGTGACGATAACGTCACCCACGCCATATTCGAAAGCCGCCATGGAGGACCGACCACTCTTATCCAATGACTCGACATTCTCATGCACTTTTTCCAAAAAGGCTTTGGCCACGGCAGGATCTTTCTTGCCTTGCTCCTCCTCAGATAACTTCAACCCTGCACCATAGATGGCATTAATGTCCCACTGTGCTCCGCCCGACGTCTTGGGATTAGGATACAGCACCTTAACCCCCGGCTTGGTCAAATCTTCAAAATCGCGAATTCCCAGCGGGTTGCCTGCTCTTGTACCCAGAACAACGATCGAGCGGGTGATCATGCCATCATTCGGTGCCTGTTTCCAGTTGGAGCTGACCAGATCAGCTTTGACCAGCTTATCGATATCACTTTCCATTGCCAGAAGCGCAACATCAGCTTCGAATCCACCAACAATGGCTCTGGCTTGTGTCCCTGAGGCTTCATAGGATTCTTGGAAGTGAACCGTCTGTCCAGTCTTGGCTTGCCATTCCGCCTGGAACTTGGGCAATAACTCTCCGACGGCGTCTTTGGCTACACTGTAAGCACCGATAACCAATGTATTGGATTGGTCGTCTGTCGAGGTTCCGCTCTGTCCGCTTGCATCCTCCTGCTTGCTACATCCAACGGTCATGCAGACGAGCAGAAGCATGAGGACAACGTATAAAGGGTTGATTTTCTTCTTCATCGTCTGCATGGGCAGCACCTCTCTCCAAAATTCTAAAAAAATTAATTTTGAACCAAGTGATCTTCGATTAGATGATGACCGGCATTGGATCTTCCTTCAATCGGTTCTCAACAACCCAGCTATGGGTATCATTGAACAGATATGCCCGATGCACGAGCACACGAATCTGTTGGCCGACTTGCAGCGTTGTTTTCTCCAGTGAACGATACGTAATGAGTTTATGGCCCTCAACTTCCACTTCCACCATCCATTCACTTCCACGGAAATGAAGGTGTTTGACGATACCTTTTTCAGTAGCGGATAGCATGCTAAACTCGTTCTTCAAACCGATCTCGATATACTCAGGCCGGATCAGTGCACGTGTGCGCTCTCCTTCCACCGCATGTTCGAAGCCCTTAAGCTGTGAAGCGTCTTCCACAACGGTAGATTCCCCTATAAATGTGGCAACAAAAGGCGTCTCTGGATTTTTGTAAATATCCCATGGCGTACCCTTCTGCTCTAAGCGCCCTTGGCTGATAATCATGATTTCGTCGGCAACTTCAATCGCTTCATCCTGGTCATGGGTTACAAAAATCGAAGTAATGCCTACCCGCTCAATCAGCTCTCTCAACCATGAACGCAATTCCTGACGGATTTTGGCATCAATGGCGGCGAACGGTTCATCCAGCAGCAGCAGCTGCGGCTCAGGGGCCAATGCTCTGGCAAAAGCGACACGCTGCCGCTGTCCACCAGACAATTGATGTGGATAACGCTGTTCGAAACCTTTCAGCCCTGTCAATTCAACCAGCTCCATGACCCGATCACGGATCTGGGCTTTGGGAGCCTTTTTGACCTTGAGTCCAAAGGCGATATTATCAAATACCGTCATATGTTTGAACAAAGCATAGTTCTGAAATACAAATCCGATTCCTCGCTCCTGCGGAGGCAGATGATTTACGACCTTTCCGTGAAAACGAATCTCTCCGGAACCCGGATTCTCGAGACCCGCCAGCATACGCAGAATGGATGTTTTCCCACCTCCGCTGGGTCCCAGCAAACCGATAAGATGGCCTTTGGCAATATCGAACGAGACATCTTTTACCGCATGAAAATCACCGAAATGTTTGTTCAGATCACGGACTTCCACATGCATCTCAATGCACTTCCTTTCGCTTCTTGGCCCATTCCATCATAAGCAGCAGCCCGACAGAAAAAGTAACCAGTACCAATGCCACACCATTTGCGGCAGCTACGTTAAAATTCTCTACATCCTGATATACAAGCGTTGTTGCCGTCTGCGTTTTGTTCATAATGTTACCCGATACAACCAGCACTGCACCGAATTCCCCAAGCGAGCGGGCAACCGTCAACACAAGACCGTACACAACCGCCCAGCGGATGGAAGGCCAGGTAACACTCCAGAACGTTCTCCAGCCGTATGCACCAAGCGTTGACGCAGCCTCTTCTTGCTGAGATCCAAGCTCCTGCAAGACAGGCATCACCTCTCGAACCATCAGTGGAAAAGTGACAAACAACGTTGCAATGACCATACCCGGGAAGGCATAGACCACATTAAATCCGATTCCTTCAAAAAAAGCGCCCATAATGCTGTTGGGACCCAGCAGTAGTACAATCATCAATCCACCAATGACTGGCGATACGGCATAGGGCAGATCCACAATGCTGTTCAGCAGCCCTTTCACCCGGTCACTCAGCCATCCGGCGCGAACAAGATAGATGGCCATCATAACGCCAAACAATGTATTTAACAGTGTGACGACAAGTACAACAAGTCCTGTCATCATCAAGGCATGCAGCGCCTCAGGACGCAACAGCCCATCCAGGAATCCTCCTGCCCCGTCTTCAAATGCACCAATAAAAATACGTCCAAGCGGGATGATCAGCAGTACAATGAACACCACAAACGTCAGTCCGATTAATAGTCGCCTCATCGTCTTCTCCCCCGCATCTGCACCAGATTAATGAGCCAGAGGATCAGGAAGGAGAGTGTTAAGAGCAGTACGGACACGGCCGCGGCACCGGTTGGATTGTCACTTTCGATCTCGCCGTAAATAAATACGGAAGCCGTCAATGTTCTTCCCGGAATATTGCCTGCCACCAGCACAACAGCCCCGAATTCGGCCAGTGCTCTGGAGAATGCGAGCATTCCCCCACTAATCATGCCCGGAGCCATGGAAGGAAGAATGACCTGCCTGAATGTGCGCGCCTTCGATGCTCCCATCGTGTAGGATGCCTCTTCCTCCGAGGGATCGATCTCCTCGAGCAAAGGCTGCACCGCACGGATGACAAAAGGAAACGTTACAAATGTCATCGCGATCACAATCGCCGGCTGGTGAAACACAATTTCAAACCCCATAGATTCCGCTAGTTTGCCTATGGCACTGATCGGACCCAGGAGAAGCATAATCATCAGGCCACCAACAGCTGTTGGAAGAGCAAAAGGAAGATCTACCAGACTGTTAAGGAACGACCTCCCAAAAAAGCGATAACGTGTCAGCACCCAGGCAATCATGGTTCCCAAAATGACGTTAATCACCGTAGCTATAACAGCCAGCCGGATCGTTAACAGCACAGCTTTCCAAGCAATTGGATCCATAATGCTTTGGATAAAGTTGCTCCATCCTTCAGAGAAGGAATTGACGTACACACCGATGATTGGAAGTACAATGAGTACGATAAAATATAACAATACGGTACTGCGGAATCCCCAAGTCCATCCCTTGTGACGAAGAACGGTATTCATTGCTGCATTCCCTCCCAGCCTCCGGTTCTATGTCCGGTCGGCAGTCTTCCTGCTTTCGTACAATCATTTTCCTAAGTTGGATTATATTACTTTAATATTATTCCCATTAGTCTACTTGGTTTTTGCTTATCTGATACTTTACCAGTTTGCAGTGCTAATCGTCAATGCTTTTATTGAATAAAATCGGCGTACTTATGAGATGGATTTTATAAAAATTACACTCGCCACTACGCGGTCAGAACAACCTTCCGATCGCTGTTATCCCCAGATTTCTTTGATTCCCTTTTCTAAAGGGAGAAATCCGTCGATAAAGGCGAACGCTTCGCTTCTTCAGGTTATTTCTGCCCTCTCCGTTATCGTGTAATTGTTATAACATCGTAATACGAGATTTGTTTGGTATGTTGTGGTTAAGGTACAATCTAGAGGACAAAATGTGGAGCAAAGGAGTGGAGTAATATGTTATATACGAAGAATTTATCGACATCCCGACGAGATGAGATGAAGGATATTACGCGGGAAGTAGAGCAGGTTGTCCGTGACAACGGTGTGCAGAATGGGACTGTATTGATTTATTGTCCACATACGACAGCAGGTATTGCAATTAATGAAAATGCAGACCCTGATGTCAAACATGATGTACTGCTTCGTCTGAACGAAGTGTATCCTTGGAAACATCCCGAATATCGGCATGCTGAAGGAAATACGGCTTCTCACTTGAAATCGATCACAACCGGACCATCACAAACAGTGATTATACATGAGGGCAGATTACTGCTTGGCAGATGGCAAGGCATCTATTTTTGTGAATTTGATGGTCCTCGTCAGCGGGAATATTTCCTTAAAATCATGGAAGGTTAGCTCCATTTCACCTCATTTCTAATGATTCGCCATCCATGGAAATAAAAAACAAACAGGCGGTCCACCCTCTTTTAGGGATGTAACCCGCCTGTCATGGTCTTCTTCGCGCCAAAACTTTCGCGAGACAACGTTATAAAGAATTAATGTTATGACAATTCACCGCCCTGAAGTGTGGAGTGCGACAAAAGCGCCTTATTGGACGCCAGGCTGGTGTTGGAGATTACGGCAGAGTACTTTGACATGAGATAACGCAGCCGATTCAATCTCTGCAAAGGTTAAACGGTCCTGAATATAATACGATATGAATCCGTGCATGGACAAAAACAGCGTACGTGGTACACATTGAATATCCTCTTCCGTACAGCCCTCTTCATTCATGTATTGCCGAATAATAGAGGCAAACAATTCAAAGCATCTTCCTTGCTCCGTACGACAATACGATAGCAATTCCTCATCCCGAATCATGAACATGATCTCGTACTGATACGGATTCTCCAAACCAAAACGAATAAACTCCATCATGATATGCTCCACCTTGCTCACGCCGCCCATGACTGGCCTGACCATGGCTTGCAGCAGCAAATGCCCCAGATGATTGAAATCTTCAACCACGATGGCATAAAACAGCTCTGCCTTTTCCTTAAAATGATAATACAGCGACCCATGACTATAGCCCAGATGCTGGCCGATGCTTCGCATCGAAATGGCACGGTATCCTTTGGTAATAAAAAGATGCCTCGCCGCCTCCAGTATCCGCTCCCTCGACAACTCCTGTTCGACTGCTCTTCTAGCCATATATTTTATTCCCCTTCAATAAAATAAAGCCGCTGTCCCTCCGTGATCCGGGATTGCCCTTGCGTCAAATCTGTGATCCAGGCCACAAATGCCTCGGTTTCACTATCCGGCGGAAGACAAGTCAACGTAACCTTATCGGTGAACCCAGTTTCACCTGTACGGACTTCCCGGCTCCTTAATTCATTTTCCACTTTGCCCAGCCATGTATAATCCAGTTCAACAAACACTTCACGATGGAGTACTTTGGTAATCGCTTCCCCGGCTTCTATGGCTGCAACTGCTCCATCCGTATAAGCACGAATTAACCCACCGGCTCCAAGCATAATTCCCCCAAAGTAACGTGTAACAACGATAGCCACATTTTTCAATTGCTGATTTTTGATGACTTCAAGAATCGGTTTTCCAGCGGTTCCGCTTGGTTCACCATCATCGGATTGCTTCTGGATCTCATCCCGCTCACCAATCATGTATGCGGAGCAGTTATGAGTAGCATTCCAATGTTTTTTCTTGATTTCATCAATAAAAGCGTTGGCTTCTTCTTCTGTCGTGACCGGCATAATGTGACCGATAAATCGCGACTTTTTGATTACAATTTCCAGATTGCCCGGTCCTCGAACCGTGCGATAACGTTCAATCATCCCTATCCAACTTTCCACCAATTTGATCCATTTTACAAGAAAGCAGTTCCCCGCGCGCACGCGGACGAACTGCCTTGGTTTAACATCCGGGAAACCATTGCTTCACAATGACTCCCCGAATGTAATTACATTACCTTATTTAACTATATGAGCAGACCGATGAATTATTCGGAAAGTCTCGCTTCAAGCGCTGCTTTCTCTTCTTCAAAGCCTGGTTTGCCCAGCAAAGCGAACATATTTTTCTTGTAAGCTTCCACGCCTGGTTGGTCAAATGGATTGACTCCCAGTAGGTAACCACTAATGCCGCATGCTTTTTCAAAGAAGTATACCAGATATCCGAAAGAATATGGAGACATATCTGGAATGTTCACAATCAAGTTTGGTACTTGACCATCTGTGTGTGCAAGCAGTGTTCCTTGGAACGCTTTTTTGTTAACAAAGTCCATCGTTTTACCTTCAAGGAAATTCAGACCATCCAGATCATCTGGATCCGCTTCGATCGAAATATGCTCCGATACTTCAGCAACCTGAATCACTGTTTCGAAGATGTTCCGGCTACCCTCTTGAATGAATTGACCCATGGAGTGCAAGTCAGTCGAGAAATCAACGGATGCAGGATAAATCCCTTTGTAGTCCTTACCTTCACTCTCTCCGTAAAGCTGTTTCCACCATTCGGATACAAAGTGCAAGGATGGCTCGTAGTTCACGAGGATTTCTGTTCCTTTACCTTTGCGATACAGTGCGTTACGAACAGCTGCATATTGATAAGCTTCGTTCTCAGCTACGTTCGGGTTGCTGTATTCTTTGGAAGCGTCAGCCGCACCTTGCATCATTTCTTCGATGCTGATGCCAGCTGCTGCTATTGGCAGCAAACCTACAGCCGTCAGAACGGAGTAGCGTCCACCTACATCATCCGGGATAATGAAGGATTCATAACCTTCTTCATTCGCCAGTTTTTTCAGTGCGCCGCGCTCTTTATCTGTTGTAGCATAGATACGTTTGCGAGCTTCTTCTTTACCGTATTTTTTCTCCAGTGCTGCACGGAAGATACGGAAAGCAATCGCTGGCTCCGTTGTTGTACCAGATTTGGAGATCACGTTAACGGAGAAGTCTTTGCCTTCAACCAGATCCAGCAAATGAGTAACATACGTGGAGCTAATGTTGTTTCCTGCAAAGTAGATTTCAGGCGTTTTGCGTTTGTCTTTAGGCAGATTGTTGTAGAATGAGTGCGTAAGCATCTCAATCGCTGCACGTGCACCAAGGTATGATCCACCAATACCGATAACGATCAGTACTTCAGAATCGCTTTGGATTTTAGCAGCCGCTTTTTGAATACGGGAGAACTCTTCTTTGTCATAAGCGGTAGGCAGGTCGATCCAGCCCAGATAATCCGATCCGGTTCCCGTTCCGTTGTGGAGCTGCTCGTGAGCCAAACGAATCGGTTCAGCGAAATAGTCCACTTCATGCTGATTGACGAATTGCAGGGCAGTGCTGTAGTCAAACTTCACTTTTTTTGCCATGATCTATAAAACCTCCTGATATCGGTAGCGTATTTTTTTCCGTTTTCCATTCTAAACAACTTAGCCTAAGGATACTTCAAATCCACAGGGCTGACAAGCTTGCAGCACGAACTTTGTCGTTAGAGTTTAAGAAGCAAAAAGGGTTAACCGAATCCGCGTGTCGCGGTTCTGGTTACCCTTCTTGTATTATTCCGCCGGGTACGAACAGCAGTAGTCGGTAACGCTGCGTATCTCCAGTTTAAATTTGGATTCGGCAGGCACGTGGAACGTAGCTTGACCTTGAATCTCTTGCCAATCTTCTTCTCCGGGAAGTAATACTCTCAGATCGCCGGACAGAATCTCCATAATTTCACGGGAATCTGTACCGAACTCATAACTGCCTGGAAGCATAATACCCAGAGTCACCTTGCTGCCATCCCCCAAAATAACTGTTCTGCTCGTTACCTGGCCCTCATAATAAATGTTGGCCTCTTTCACTACACTGACTTGATCAAACTGTGACATGCGTACCCGCTCCCCCTGAAGTTAATAAAAACAAAAGGCAAAACAGATCAGGGTGGTTGTCCACCCATTCTCTGCCGGAATTCAATTGCTGCCCGGCAGGACAGAAATTAACTGTCCCTCCTGCAGCATTTTTCAAGCAATTACAGCAATGCTTTTACGCGACTAACCACGTTTTCCACAGTGAAGCCATACTCTTGGATAACACGGTCGCCAGGCGCGGATGCACCAAATGTGTTGATTCCGAGAATGTCGCCTTGGTCGCCGACATATTTTTCCCAACCCATTGGGTGAGCCATTTCAATCGCCAGACGAGCTTTAACATCTGGAAGCAGGACGGATTCTTTGTACGCTTTGTCCTGTTTCTCGAATAGATCCCAGCTCGGCATGCTGATTACACGAACTTGGATGCCTTGTTCAGCAAGTGCTGCTTGGGCTTTGACAGCCAGTTGCACTTCGGAACCTGTAGCGATGATTTGGGCAACAGCTTTGCCTTCTTTTGCATCAGAGACAACATACGCACCACGTTTCACGTTTTCACGGGAACCTTCAACGGTACCGTCCAGAATCGGCAAGTTTTGACGAGTGAGTACGAGTGCAACCGGGTTGCTCTTGTTCTCAAGCGCATAAGCCCATGCTGCAGAAGTTTCATTACCGTCAGCCGGACGAATAACTGTCAGGTTAGGAATGATACGCAGGGATGCCAATTGCTCGATTGGTTCGTGAGTAGGACCGTCTTCACCAACAGCGATACTGTCGTGAGTCAGTACGTATGTTACAGGCAGACCCATCAAGGCAGCCAGACGAACAGCTGGACGCAAGTAGTCTGTAAATACGAAGAATGTACCTCCGAATACTTTCACACCACTGTGCAGTGCCATACCGTTCATTGCTCCAGCCATACCGAATTCACGGATACCGAAGTAGATGTTGCGACCGGAGTAATCTTCAGGTGAGAAGTTCTCCAGGTTGTTCAAGTGAGTCATTGTGGAGCTTTCCAGGTCAGCAGATCCACCTGTCAGTTGTGGCACGTTATGAGCCAAACCGTTCAGGGCATTACCGGATGCTACACGAGTGGATACAGCTTTGTCTGTTGCTGCATATTTAGGCAGATCGCGATCCCAACCTTCTGGAAGGTCGCCATTGATTGCCGTTTCGAATTGAGCTGCCAGCTCAGGGAATGCTTTTTTGTACTCAGCAAACTTCTCGTCCCATGCTTTGTTTGCAGAGATACCACGATCTTTCACTTGTGCAAAGTGTTCGCGAACTTCAGTTGGAACGTGGAAATCTTCCTCGTAAACCCATTTGTAAAACTCTTTAGTCAATTTGGCTTCGTCTGAACCCAGTGGAGATCCGTGAGTACCGCCGTGGCCGCCTTTACCTTGTTTGTTCGGGCTACCGTAACCAATTACAGTTTTAACTTCAATCAGTGTAGGACGAAGCGTATCTGCTTGACCTTCCTCAATTGCTTTTTGGATTGCAGGCAGATCGTTACCATCTTCAACACGCAGCACTTGCCAGCCGTAAGCTTCAAAACGCTTCGCAATGCTTTCAGAAGAAGACAGGTTCAATTTACCATCCAAAGTGATGTCATTGGAGTCGAACAACATGATCAATTTGCCCAGGTGCAAACGTCCAGCCAGGGAAGCTGATTCATGGGATACGCCTTCCATCAAGTCACCGTCACCACAGATTGCGTAAGTGTGGTGGTCGATTACGTTGAATTTGTCTTTATTATATGTTGCGCTCAGTTGAGCTTCAGCCATAGCCATACCTACAGCCATTGCAATACCTTGGCCCAGTGGCCCAGTTGTTGCGTCAACGCCTGCAGTATGTCCGAATTCCGGGTGACCCGGCGTTTTGCTTCCCCATTGGCGGAACTGTTTCAATTGTTCCATAGGCAGGTCATACCCGCTTAGGTGAAGCAAGCTGTACAGCAACATGGAGCCATGTCCTGCGGACAGAACAAAACGGTCCCGGTTAACCCAAGTTGGGTGGTCCGGGTTATGTGTCATCGTTTTTGCAAAAAGTTGGTACCCCATTGGAGCAGAGCCCATAGGCATTCCCGGGTGTCCGGAATTTGCCTTCTCGATTGCATCAATCGCCAGTGTACGTACGGTAGTGATCGACAGGTTGTCGATGGTGTTGTTCTCTTCCTTTTGAATCGCTTCGTTCTTGTCAGTCATGGTTTGTCCTCCTCATGTCTTTAGATAAGTCGGGTTGCGCAAGCGAATCCCTCTCATCATACAAGCAAACCGAATTTCACAATAAGTGAATCCGCTTGAGTGTTTCATTTTGACTTATTCACTTTTGTATTGTATCACTTGGCGTGAAGGTTTTCCATAACCTTCTTTTAGAAGATCGGGAAAATTCGGCTGTTTATGACGAGGAATTTGCTTCCAGTTGCGTAAAAAGAGTGTCCTACTGAGCATTTCAGCATATCTTCTAGCTCAGCCAGCATCGCAAATCCATCGGATGAAGTATAACCTTTAAGCGGAAAACCATACTCTTTTTAGATATCGAAGTTGATTTTGCATATAATGGTCCTTGATCATGATTGCAAAAATCGGACTTTTGTGCACATTAGGCTGTACTTCTTATGGAAAGGAGGATTCGCATATGCCGGAACATTTGGCTAAGTCACCAAATTCGCTAAAGCACATATTACCCTGGAAAGCCGGAATTTTAACAGGTCTTACGTCCGGACTGGTGCTCGGGTTCTTTTTAAAGGCTATTCAGACTTACACTGGTGAAAAAGTCTATACCTTGCTGCTGAACATTGATTTTGTTCCATGGCTTCCGCCTACACTACCTGAATACATCGAATTTGGGCTGCATCTTATCGTTTCCATAATCATTGGTATCTTCTACATATGGTGGATTCAGCGTGCAGGTCATCCGATAGCAAAGGGAGTCCTGATCGGCATTTTCTCTTCCCTGCTGTATATCCCGCTCTCCCAGCTGTCGAGCCGTGTGCCTGATCTATATGATATAAATGCGATACTTTACTGGCTGGCAGGGCATCTGTTATTTGGCGTGGTCGTTGGGGTATGCGGTCATCTGTGGAAGCATATCCAGAAGCAAGACCAAAAAGGCGATCCCCCGTTCAGACATGAATAGGGAATCGCCTTCTCTTTTTTCGGAATAGAACTGAACTATATCTTTCCGAATCAACCTTGCGCAGTATTAAAGCATTAGCTTAAAACACAACGGTTTTATTTTCATGAACCAGTACACGATCTTCAACATGCCATTTCACAGCACGAGCAAGAACTACACGCTCAATGGTACGTCCAATGCGTTTTAACTCAGTTACATCATCCCCATGGCTTACACGCTGAACGTCCTGCTCAATGATTGGTCCGCCATCCAGCTCTTCCGTAACATAGTGAGCCGTCGCACCGATAATTTTGACACCTCGGTTGTACGCTTGGGCATACGGTTTACCGCCAACAAAGGCAGGCAGAAACGAGTGATGAATGTTAATAATACGATTGCGGTAATGCTCAATGAACATCGGAGAAATGATCTGCATGTAGCGCGCAAGAATAATCACGTCGATATCATTACCGATGACGTCCAACTGACGTTGTTCCGCTTCCTTCTTCGTATCCGCTGTAACCGGAATATGATGATAAGGAATGCCAAATGATTCTACATAATCCTTCATATCCAGATGATTGCTCACAACAAGCGCGATGTCTGCATCCAGATCGCCAGCCTGCCATTGCCACAACAGCTCAACCAGACAGTGATCCTCCTTGGATACAAAGATAGCAAGTTTCTTCTTGCGGCTAACCGCAGAAAGACTCCAATCCATTTTGAAACGGTTTGCCACTTCTTCGAAATCAGCTTCCAGCTTAGGCAGGTTCAACGATAATTGTGGAAGATCGAACTCAATCCGCATAAAAAACATGCCGCCAGCCGGGTCCATTGTGTATTGGTCCGACTGTACAATGTTTGCACCATGCTGGTGCAAGAAATGGGATACTGCGGCAACAATTCCCGGTCCATCCGGACAGGAAATGAGCATCCGCGCCCGATCGGCGCGGTTTTTAACATCAGGACGTACTTGTTTAGCGTGAATCTCCATCGGGTTATTTTTCCTCCTTCAACTAGGCCGTGACAAAAATTTCTTTGCCTGCAAGCCAGGCGATCAAACGATGATTCAGTTGTTCTTCATTCAAATGCGGGAACAATGCGGCTTCAGCCACGAGGTCATACAGACGTTCCAACGGCTCACGTGGATCGGCTTTCTTCGCTTTGGCATCATTCTTGAGCAACGTCCAGATATCCAGAACATATGAACGGGACTCAATCTCTTTTCCTTTAAAGAAATGATGCAATTGTTCCACTTCTGTCAGGAACTCAGGACCAAATCGACCAGCAACATCCCCGCGAAGCAATGCAATCTCTGCTTCATACATAGGACGCTGAGTTTTGGCTTCTTTACCAATCCAAGGCGTTTCCAAAATAAACGGACGCCCTTGAAGAGCCTCGTGATGCACGATACGGTTAATCGCCTCAAAACCAATCCAGCCGGATCCAATCGGTGTATGACGGTCCTTGTGCGCACCCACAGGGTTCTTACTATCATTAATATGCATTACGGCAATGCGGTCAAGCCCTACCGTACGATCAAATTGTTCAAGAACACCGTCCAAGTCGTTCACGATATCATAACCCGCATCGTGAATGTGACATGTATCCATACACACAGTAAGGCGTTCATTGTGTGTGACCTTCTCCATGATCTGAGCAATTTCTTCAAAACTGCGGCCCATTTCAGTTCCTTTACCAGCCATCGTTTCCAGAGCGATATTCACATCCGTCTCCTTCACTCCGTCCAGCACTTCATTCAAGCCTTCAGCAATACGTCCGATGCCGTAGTGAGCATCCTTATCCGTAAATGCGCCGGGATGCAGCACGATATTTTTGACACCAATCGCATGTGTGCGACGAATCTCTTCCTGAAGGAAACTTACGGCTAGCTCATACGTGTTTTCTTTGTATGATCCTAGGTTAATAATGTATGGCGCATGGACAACGATATCTTCCATTCCGCCCTCTTGCATCGCAAGCTTGCCTTCCTCAATAAACATGGACTCAATAGGCTTGCGGCGGGTATTTTGCGGTGCACCCGTATATATCATAAACGAACTGGAACCGTACGAGGACGCTTCCTTCGTTGCACTCAATAATCCCTTGTCCGAAAAGGACACATGGGAGCCGATTTTAAGCATCATTAATCCCCCTTTTTCTGAATTATCCCTTATTCTAACGCGATTATCGAAATAAATCTAGAAATGCGCTATAATTCGGGATATAGGCTATTTTTTACAGCTGTAATTTGGAACATGGGTGGGCGGAATCCGTCTTTCCGTGAAAATCAATAAACCGAGGTGACTCCGCAATGATTTTCGGCTCCTACGCTTGGACGTTTACTAGTAGTTCCCCCAGCAATTGGTTTATGAACACGATCGCATTCTGGACCGTTCTTTTGCTTGGAAGTATGTGTGTTGGCGGATTTTTTATGATGCGCAAGTTTTTGAAAGTGCTTCCGAAGGCAGACGGGAAGTCCAAACTCGATTGGCAGAACCACTGGGTTGAAACCAGCCGTCATTTATGGACAGATGAAGCAAAAGCTTTTCTGGACCAACTTGTAGAACCTGTTCCCGGCCCATTTCGAGATATCGCCAAACATTCCATCGCAGCAGAAATCGGCAAAATTGCGTACGAAAATAATGCACCTGAAGTATCCAGAGATCATTGCATTAAAGGATACATTATAGCCACACCGAAGCGGGATAATAAGTTTCTGGTGAAATTTCTGGAGAAAAACCAAATTGACTATTCGCCTTATAAACATTTGATGAATAAATAGATCAATGAATTCAGCCGAACCGAACATTAACATGTACTAGGCTTACATATTCAAACATGCTCCGTCAGGTAAGTTATACCCAGCAAGGTAATGCTTACCGCCCGGGGCTGTTTGTCGATCCAATATTACATGTTAGCATAGTCAAAATAACAAGGAGGTCGCCATGATGAAGATTGCGATTTGCGGAGGTACCGGTTTTGTCGGAGGAGCACTCGTTGATTACTGGCTTCAGGCAGGCCATCATGTGAAAGTTATTACACGTAAATTGCCGAATTTACATAATCCCAGCCAAAACCTTACTTATATCTCATGGGAACAGGTAGAGGAACAGCCTCATTTGCTGGAAGGAATGGATGCCTTGGTGAATCTCGCCGGAGAAACGTTGAATCAACGTTGGACAACCAAAGCGAAACTGGAGATCGTTGAATCCAGAGTGACTACAGTAGCGCGCGTAGCCAAATTGGTAGATTCGTTGGAACACAAACCGGAGGTTGTCGTACAGGCTTCTGCCATGGCGATCTATGGGACCTCTCCCACAGAAACATTTGATGAGAGCAGTCCTCAAAAATCGGTGAATTTCCCATCCCGCGTTTCTCAACAATGGGAAGTTGCTGCTGATGCCATCAAACATGTGAGACTCGTGAAAATCCGCGTTAGCCTCGTGCTTGGTCATAAAAAAGGTGCTTTTCCATTAATGAAACTGCCTTATATGCTTGGTGTTGGGGGCAGGGTGGGAAGTGGCAAACAGTGGACCAGTTGGATTCATATTATGGATATTGTGCGTTTGATTGATTTCACGATCCAAAATAAAGAAATCTCCGGTCCGGTGAACGCCTCTTCGCCCAACCCGGTAACCAACGATGAATTCGGACGTACGGTAGGCAAAGTGTATAATCGTCCGCACTGGTTCCCCGTACCCGGAATTCTGATCAAAACACTGGTCGGTGAACTCTCTGTCGTGCTGCTTCAGGGACAGCGGGTTATCCCACAAAAAGCGTTGGATCACGGATTTCAGTTCACCTTCCCTACATTAACCGATGCATTGGAAGATCTAAAACACCGGGGTCTATCCGACTGATCGATACGTGTAAACAGACTCAGCCAACGTAAAGGTATCTCCATCTTCCAGTGGATATTCTTTGTACGGAGCAAGAACATCGCCTTTGAGAATGGTTCCATTCACAGAACCCAAGTCCTTAATAACATAGCCGGATTTGTTCCGGCTCAATTCCACATGAGCACGGGACACACCGGTTGCTGAATCTACCCACTGGACCATGTCCGCCGATCGGCCAATAACAAACGATGCTCCACGGACATCCATCCGTTCATTTTTGTCCCCTGTTGCTGATCTACGTTCAAGATAAAAAGAAGGTGCTACTGGACCTGCTCCTGTAATGCTTCCGCCAGCAACACTTTGCAGGTTTACAGTTGCATCAGCCGCCGCATGATGACGGACAAGTTCCGATGTTGCAGCCATGGATTCGACAGTATGCTGAACAAAAGGTTCATCAGATACTTCAGATGGTACATGTAGATTTTGAAAGCGAGAATTCCCTGCTACAGATGACCTAGATTCAAAAGAATGCCCCCGTCCTGATTCAGAACTTTGCATATCACCAGAGCTCTGTTGACTCGTGTAACCTTGTCCATAGGTGTTACCTTCTGGTGACATTTCAGATGCATTCCAACGCCAGCTCTCCTGAAACATCTCTTCTTCGCTTTCTTTCTGCTTATCTTTGCCTCTTCCCAATCCAAAAAAAGCAGATCTCTTATTGGTAGAGCCCTCTTGTAAGTCGCCATCTGTATATTCTTCATTCGGCATCTTTCTGCGTAGCAAATTGGATTTCGAATTTCCGAATTCCCCTTTGGTCACCCATACCCAACCCGCGATCCCAAGCAACCCAGCACTTAATGCTGCAGATAGAATCATTTGTGTCTGCCCTGGTTGCTCCATATAGATGAATCTCCATACCAGCGCCATGGCAATCATACAGCCCAGAATGATATAGGTCGTTTTGGAAGAATTCTGCTTCTTGTCCTTCTCATCCTTTTCCATATCATCGTCCTGTATTGAATCAAACGTTTGGCGCTGTGACGGATTCGTCGTAACACCTTTCGCTTGCAATGAGGACTCTATCAGTGAACGTCTGCCGGAAAATCCTGAAAAGGGTTTGTTAAGTGGTTTTTCATCCTCCGTTCTAGATTCCCTCGGTTGATGATTTGATTTCAACTGCTGCCCAGCTTCGTCATTTCGATCCAACTGACGATACTGATCTTGCCCATTTCTATTGGAAAATAGATCATTTCCCTGCTCTGGAACTGCAGAAAGTGGCATCCCAAATTGACTGTCAATTGTGCCGGATGACCCGCGTGAAGACATAAACGATGCCTGGCCTGAACCACTCTGCTCATCTGCATATAATTCAAGCAAAAGTTCACGCAGTTGTCTGATATCCCATTGTTCACTGTCACATAGTTGAAGGACACGCTGAATTCCTTCGCCCTGAAGTTCCTGAACATGGGCCATTAGCCTAATAACCAGTTCGCGGAATTGCTGAGGGGTCGGATCGACCTCAACTGCATCGATAATCGGGATGTATACTAAACCGAGTTCCCCCAGTTCAAGTGAACCATTAATGAATATGTACTCTTCCTGAATCTGTAATTGACGTGAATCCAACATATATTGTCTACATTCCGTAAACGTATCTGCCAGCTGAAACAATAGACCATATAACACACGCAGCTTCATTTTTCCTGATTTCAACATTTGAGGTAACATCTTATATCCCGAAATATCATATTGTAACGTTACATTTCGGTCTACCTCTCGAAAATGAACGGGAAGAAGACGGGGAATTTGATTGGAAGACAACATACCCATCTGTACACGGCTCAGTTCGTCCATTCGCAGCCCTTCCGCTTTCTCCAAAACCATAAATGATCCGCCGTTTCGAATGAAATCTCTCGTTAATCCATACATGCCAATCCTCTCTTTCCATTGCTTAGTTAAGTCATGTAGATATAGGCGCTAATGAATCCCGGCAATACGGCCAGCATAAAAGGAAACTTCAGTGACTTTTCCTGATTAACCAGTTTGAGCGAACCAAGCATGAAGAAACCAGCAAGATTTCCTGCCATGCCACGAATCCGCTTCGCTGAATCCCTGCGAAATAAGAGAATGACTAATCCAATTGCCCCTGCGTACAAAACGGAGTAAATAATAACGTGAACACCAAAGGCCAGTCCTGTCCAAGCTCCAATTCCTCCAAACAATTTTACATCTCCCGCACCCACTGCGCCGATTAGATACATTAGAAATAAGACACCAAACCCCATCGCGAATCCGGCTGCGGAGAACAAAAAACCCTCCCATCCTCCCCAGATGATATGGGCCAGCACTCCCGCGACAGTCACTGGTAAGGTTAAACGATTTGGTATTTTCATCGAACGAACGTCTGTAACAAAAGCAGCAATCACATACAGACTACAGGCCAGGTAAAACCACTCCACCTCCACCATCTCCTTCCTTATTTTCTGGAAGCCACATTAAACTCGGTCACCGTCTTGGCACCATCCGCAGTCTCTACCACAAATGTCCATGTGCCTTCCGTTGTACGTGTACCAACAAACCAGTTCCACTCAATCACACCATTTTCGTCAGCAGTCGCCCACCCGATATGTTTGGCTGAACTTTCACCGGACTTGTAAAATATCGTTAAGTTAGCTGTAGCTCCGGGCTCCACTTGAACCTTAATTGTCGCGTTGTTGCCTATGTATGCTGGCTCCGGCTTGGATAGTACGGTTGCTGCTCCAGCTGAATCCGTGTCTCCCCCACTACTGTTGGAGCCTTCTCCGGTATCTCCAATCCATACCCGTTCTGCCGCAGCCGCTTGAATGCGTAAAGACTTCCCTAGAAAGGGAACTTTAACAGGCAATTCATAGCTCAATTCAAGCCTGAAGTAAGGATTCGTTTTATTTTTGAGATCAGGTATGGAAACACCATTAACATGCACTCGCTCTACATCCAGTACAGAAGTATTGATAAAAGGCTCAAGCAGCGGTTTAACGGTCGGATCAAGAACAGTCTCAAGAACAGATGTCTTGATCTCCTGTAACGGTTGTTCACCTCTTGCAGCAGCTGCGCGTACCCAATCACTTAGCGGCTCCGGCAGTGAAGAGGCATACTCTTCGGCCCATTCCGTCAGTGAAAGCTCCGGTATTTTCCATCCACTCTCCGAGCCTCCACTACCTGCGGAATCAGAGGGGCTGAATACAAGAGAGACCGGATATATTTTCGTGGATAACTGCTTTACTGCCTCTCCTGCCGTGCTCTGCAATGCTGTCGATACCAACGTCATCTGTACGATGTACATGAGGAACATGACAAAGAACAGGAATACAGGCAAAACCAGTGAGGCTTCCAAAACGATGCTGCCCATTTCCTTTTCTGATGAACCCGTCTTTTTTGGAGAACCTTCTTTTTTTGGAAAACACACTTTCGAAATAGAATGTATTTGCTCAGTCAGAAACTTCATTCTTTCCAGTCTACGCACTCGTGTAAGTCGACTCTGTAATCGTGCCAATATTTTTTCCTGCTGATGCTGCTTATCCATAATCCCTCCACCGAAACGATCCAGATTACTCAATAGGAATAATCGGCCTTTCGATCAATGAAAAATCGCCCATCTTCTACCTGATCTTCACTACCCATGACAGCGCCTATACTTCTTGTGACTCCTGGTAAAAACCACAATTTAATACTGCTGCGCATGTTTCCTGAAGCGTATGTCTGCTTCTCTTCCGGATTCACGCCGGTATTCAATCGGATCAAAGCCAACATTCTGGACATTTTGCGTTCATTGTTGCTATGCATTAATAGGAACAAACGCAGATGGTCCCTGTATGTAAGCTTGACTTTGATATATTTGGACAATTCCACACTTCCGTCTTTAGCCAGTTTCACCATATCTGCTATAGCGTTTGTAATTCCGTATAAAATTGCAGCAGATAATACAAGTAGTGGGTTCCCCAGCTTGCTATTCTCAATTAATCCTTCTGCAGTTCGAATCGCCAGACGCATGCCAAAGATCTCCGCATATGCAGCAGCAATGTTCCCCGAAGGATTATGAAAACCATATACGATGTACTCCAGTTCCTGATTCTCCAGTTTGAACACTTCACCAGCATCTCCACTACCTTCAGTCCAGTTTAGCAACTGCCCAAAATCCATTGAGTTGAAATACGCCAGTGCATACTCATTCTGAAACAATTCATCGCCAAGACTATCCAGCAAATTGGACATTCCTCCGAACAAACTGTCCATTCCGTTCATGGCGTTACCACCGGAGTCATATGGATCGCCAGCAATCTCTGCCTTCTTGGCTTCCTCACGGCTCGCTTGGTTAAAAGTTATGTTGGCGTTGTAGTACTCCTCCAGCTGTTTGAAGGCTTCCATGGAGCCGGAGCTCCCCTTTTCGATTTGTGATAATATGCGTTTAACATCCTTCAACTTCCCTTTGGATTCTTTATCATTCGCTTTGCGCTGGGCATCGGATCCACGACCGCTTTCCAACAGCTGTTTACTTTGGAGAATGACATTGGAAGGTCCACTCCTTACATAAGTATCCATGTATCGTTCCGTGACCTGACTAGCCTGTCTAACCGCTGGTTTAATGGAGACACCACTCATTACTGTAACCGAACGAAGCTGCGTATTAAGCTCCATACTGTCATTTCTGACATTGGTAAAATCCGAATTTTGAGAGCGTACATGTGCATTTAACTGTTCGAATAGTGTGTCGGCTCTTACAAGTTCCGAAGCAAGGGAGCGTGTACTCTTGGCTTCACTTCCCGATCCGGTAGACGGAGGGCTCGTCCCAGGCAGCGTTGAGTTGCCTACTTTTTCGTAACTGGCATTCTGTGAACGGTTCTCCCCCTCAGCGATTACCCGCTTCATTTCCTCATTGATTTTGCGAGCTTCTTCAATCTTGACTTGGGCTTCCTCCAATTTTGTCTGGTGAGCCTGCAATGCTGGTTGTATGATCGTGCTGATGCCTGTCGCCACATTCCCTACGCCTGTTCGATAACGAGCCAGCTCTAACATGTACTGTTGCTGGTTGAATGGCAGTCCCTCATCCATTTGTTTTTTGTTAAGATAATCCGCATAACGCGCCGCTACTTCGGCAGCTGTCTCTGGCGTATCTATTAACATCTCATCGTAAATGGCAGAGGAAGGCGGATTCATGATCAGTGCGGGCAGACCCTTCAGCTTATCGGCTGATTCCGTCTGATTGGCTATTGCTTCGTCTAGCAATTCCTCCCGTTTGTCATACAGTTTTTGTAATTTTTTGAGCAGATCCACAGTATGAGCAGCTTCTTTCATCTCTTCTGACATCGGCTTAAAACGGTTGACCACTTCCAGGGTAAAATCAACCGGCGCACGATATTTCATATCCTCCTGGATCTGGCGATTAAAAATATCGTATCTGCCCAGTTCACGCCCCATGCTTAGTGAAGTCGTATCCCATTGGATATCCAGAATGGGAAACCCATCTTTCACAGCCGAGGGCTTCACACTATCATTCAGCACCTTGGCCATAATGGACTCACCACTGCTGTCACCGTATCCAAATAGACCATACTCCCGCAAGGAAGTATCATAGGCTGACATCACAGATCTCATAGCCGCATGCGTCATTCGTTCTGCCTGTACTTTGAAGGCAGCGATACGTGCATAATCAATGAAAATGGAAACAAACATAAAGATTCCAGCCAAAATCAAGATCAAGAACACGGTTACGGCTCCAGATTCACCGTCTTTTTTTCTGAACAGTGTTTCCTCCTCCTCTCCTCATTTTTTGGTTTTGCCAAAATGTTCTACAACCTGTCCCGCTTCAGCGGCAGTACTGGATGCGGCTCCGCCCTTGCCTTTAAACTTGGCTGCATAATAACGGACCAGATCCACCGTTCGGATAAATTCCGTCGGTTCTACAACTGCAGATGAACCTTGTGTTAGCACATTGTTACCTGAATCAAACAAAAAAGAAGGCAGCGGTAAAGAAATCACCTGCTCCAGCTTGGTTGTAACTTTTCGTTGGATCAGCGAGTTCTGGTATTCAATTGTCCCGTTCATGCCAGAAGGCATGCCTTGTGCTGCTTGGGACAGCTTCTTTTCCGATAAACTTCCACCTTCTCCTGCGGGTACAGACACAACAACCTCATTGTCCGCTCCCGCCCAACCAAACAGTGCTCCGAGCAATCGATCATCGGTCAGTCTCCAGTACAAGTTGTCATGTTCCCCAGCCACAACTTCACCCGTCATCGCCTGCTTGTAGCTGTTGTCCCAGCTGTAGGCGGCACGTTCAGAAGCTGCATACGTATGTTGGTTCAGAAATGTCTTCTGATACATGTACATGGAGAAAAATAAAAGCAACACGAGAATAAACAACACAATAGGGAAGACCAGGGAGGCTTCAATGGTGAAGCTCCCTTCTTCCTTTTTGAATTTTTTACTCAAAAAACTCATTACTCCTATTGCTCACATTCGTTAACAGTCTTTCTACCAATTTTTTAATTTGATCCTTGAATATTAATGCAATAATGATAATAACGCCGATGATCAGAATCAGCTCCAACGTACCAAGCCCATCCTCTTCCTTCCAAAATCCAGTTGCCTTGCTTTTCATCAATTCCAGCATCCCCAATTCCTCCTACATATTCATCATCATAAAAGCAGGTGCCCCGATCATCACCACAATCGAAAAAAAGATCAGTACCATCGGAAACACCAGTTTGGAAGAAGCCTGTTCTCCCTTAGCCCGACTAACAGCCTTTCGTTTCTCCCACAACACATGGGACAGATCACGCAGCGCCAGTACAAAGTCACCTCCCCCTCGCCGGAAATTCAGCAGCACTGTTGTTGTAAAAATCGTCACTTCCTGTACACCACAGCGACGACTGAACTGTTCAAAGGATTGTTGAAACGAGTAACCGTTGTTCCAATCCCCGACCGTCTTTCGCAGCTCATTATAGAGAGGATGATTCCGTTCTCCCTGACTGGCTACACAGTGAACAATTGCACGCTGCACCGTTTCTCCCGCACCAACTAGCAGAACAATTCGGTTCAATAACTCTGGTAGCTCCATGAGTATGTCCTGATCTCTTCGCTGTACTTTGGTGTTAAGATCTTTGTAGAGCGCAAAGGGCAGTGCAGCACCGAGTGCCAATCCACCTACCATACCCCCAAGCCCCATGTCCCCAACGAGCGCCAGAAGGCAGCCTACGAGCAACATCAGCCACGAATAAGTCAGCATCTCAGCACAGTAGAGCATCGTTTTCTCTCCACTATGCTGTATGCCATACATTTTCTGAATGGCATGCTGCATACGGAACATGAGCACAGGCAATCTGCGGCCCACCTCGAACTTGTCCAGTAAAAACAAAAAGGGGCCATGCAGCTTCTTCAGACGTATTCCTTCCATATCCAGTTTGCGCAAATGTCGGTAGGTCTGCCCTCGCGTTCGATCAAGCACCAGCCACCCTGCTCCGAGCACCCCTCCGAAAATAACGGGAAGCAGCATCGTGTCAGCTCCTTATACTTTGATATCCATAATGCGTGTAATCCACAAATAACAGCAGGCAAGTAACGCCAATGCCCCGCTGGAGATCATATATCCCATCCCGCTGTATAACGGCTCCATAAAATCCTTGGCCGTAAAGTTTAGAAAAATCAGAAAAATAAATGGAGCGGCAAACATCACTTTAGATTCAAACTTCTTCTGTGCCACCGCTACCATGATGTCCTGCTGAATATCCAGCTTCTCACCAATTACCGCCGAGGTTCGCCTTACCACTTCGACCAGATCTCCACCCGTTCGCTTACATGTGATGAACACATCGGCAAAGTTTGTGATATCCTCAATTTTGGCCCGATCCGAGAAGTCTTGCAGCGCCTCTTCAATGGGCTGACCATATTCCATCCGCGTCCTCAGAATGGTGAATTCACGAATGAGATCTGTATCCGCTTCAGGATTCAGCATGCGCAGATCCTCCACGGATTCCTTAAATCCATTCTCTACTGATTTTCCCGCAGCCAGCGCGGAGGACAACGCATATAATGCCTGCTTAAAATGCAAACTGAGAGTCATTCTTCTTCGTTCCAGCAGTACTTTTGTCCAATGTTTTGGTACCCATATACACCCCGCAGCCAATATCAATCCGGCCAACCAGTGATGATAGAATAGAATACCGACACCAAAGAACAACAAACCACTAATCAGCATGCAGCCCATCCGCTGCCTCCGGGATAGCGTATACACGGTGTAGTCCGTTAACGCCTGTCTGGCCTCACCCAACTTCATCACCTACCCATAAAAACAACTAATTTACGTTGTTATCTGATTCAATTAACTCATCGCTATTGCGTTCTATGTACTCTTTCAACCATTCCCCTAGCCCAGCCATCTGAATTTTATCCACTTGTCTCAGCGTTCCAACTTGCACGAGTCCGCCAATAATTTTGCCTTCTTTTTCTTCGATTTCCTGGAAACGAAACAGTGAATTGAGCAGCACTTCTCCATCCTGCATGCCAATCACTTCACTAATCTCGGTCACCCGACGTGAACGGTCCCGCAGCCGGGATAAATGTACAAAGATATCAATGGCCGAGCTGATCTGCTGCCGGACAACCGCGATGGGAAGATCCGCTCCACTAAGCACCATGGTCTCCAATCTGCTGATCATATCGGAGATCGTGTTCGCGTGTCCGGTAGACAAGCTTCCATCATGTCCAGTGTTCATGGCCTGCAACATATCCAGCGCTTCTGCGCCACGTACCTCACCAATGACAATTCGATTTGGACGCATCCGCAGGGATGACTTGATCAAATCCCGAATAGATATTTGCCCCTTGCCCTCGGTATTCGCATTGCGCGTCTCCAGCGATACCAGATTGGGTACGGTGACAATCTGCAATTCAGCAGAGTCCTCAATCGTGATGATCCGTTCATCCGCCGGGATAAACTGAGATAATGCGTTTAGGAAAGTGGTTTTCCCCGACCCGGTTCCGCCGCCGATAAAAATATTGTATTTGCTGCGCACCAACTGCTTCAGCAACTCTGCCGCTTCCTCATGCAGGGCACCTTTACCAATCAGATCGGACATCTTCATCGGTTCACTCGGGAATTTCCGAATCGTCATGGTTGGACCCTTCAACGCAATCGGAGGCAGCACGATATTAACCCGCGAGCCGTCTTTTAACCGCGCATCCACGATTGGAGAAGACTCATTCACAATCCGGTTCACCCCGGATACAATCATCTGGATAATGTCTTCCAATCGTTCCCTGGACTCGAACTCCAGCGTGATCTGTCTGACTTCTCCTTCTTGCTCAACGAAAATTTCCCGGTGGCTGTTGATCATAATCTCCGTAATTTCGGGATGATCCACCAAGGGTTGCAGAATATCCAGGCCTCGAAAGGAGTCGAATAACCGCTGCACCAGCGTATGACGCTCCCCGGAGGTCAGATCATTCAGTTTCGGGTCAGAAAGTACTTTACGCTCGATTCCCTGCCACAGTTCTTCGTCTCCCGCAGAAGAAGTTAAATCCAGGCCTTCCCTGACCTCACGACGCATGATCTGAAACTGCTCTTCACGGTCCAGTATCATCTTGGATGAATCCATCATAGTGACCACCCATCACCCTTCTGGATTCGTCCTGTCTGCTTCAGTTCTTCTTCCCCATCCTGTACGATCATGGCGCATAGCCTTTTCACTTCGCGTTGAAAAATCGGTGAGCTGAGCATCACTTCCTCCTGACTCAGCTGCTTCCAGGAAGGAATATACGGCAGCACAGCATCCAGATGCAGATCAGGTCTTGGCAAAGCATTGATGACGCTGTCCCGATACTTGTTGACAATGAAGCGGGCACGATCCAGTACACTTTCATGCAGATCCGGCCACGTACGCTCCATGTGCTGAATCCATTGACCCCAGCGGTGCATGGAAGAGATGTCATCCTCCACCAGCCACACGAATGCATCGGCAGCATCGAAAATCCCCTCACTGCGTCCATCCCAACCTGAGTCCCCATCCAGAATGAGCACATCATATTGCCCGCAGTCCGCCAAATACCGAATAAGGCTCTTCGTATCCTCACGGGACATTTGCAGCAATTCCTTCCGATTCGATAATGGCCAGAATACATCCGACTTCAGCACTTCGTGACGAAGTACATATCCGTCCACCCCTTTGGAGGAAGACTGTGCTTGTCCCTGTTTGCCCGATTCCTTCCTGCCCACCTTCAAATCGTAAAGAAGACGTGACAGCCCTGTTTCTGCATCGAGTGTACGCTGCCCACTTCTAGACAGACCTTTCTCCAGAAACGGCATCGAGCTATCTAACGTCTCCAGATTGAGATACAGAACAGCATATCCTGCAAGCCCCAGCTGCTTCGCCATATGCATCGCTACCGCAGATTTGCCACTCCCGCCGGAAGCTGATACAACTCCAATAGAAAGTGTCTCCTGTCCTGGACGATGGGTTTTCTTCCGACGCGGCTGCCGACAAGCATTAAGAACAGCATCCATCAGCGTAGGCAATGGTTGATATTTCATCAGCCGTTTATCCTCATCCACCTCATCTAATCCTTCACTAAGCATCAACCATGGAATACCCGAGGTTTCGCCACCGTGACTCAGCCAGCTGTTCAGAAATTCCGGTTCCGCAATCACCAGGTCCGGCAGTTCCCTACCTTCCTGTTCGTTCATGTGATCCCTGAACGCTTCCCATTGTGAAAAGGCGGTAAATCGTATACTGGAGCCGGACGGGCTGCCTTGTACAAAATCAAGCCAGGCGCTGATATACTCTCTGTCTTTAGAAGCCAGCACTGCCTTAAGAACAATCAATTCTTCTCCCCTCCCTGCAAAAAAAAGCACAAAAAAGCACCGTCCAATAACCGCAAAAATATGCAGTGTATGGACGGTGCTTCCGTCACGTGCTATGAATGTATGGATAATATAGCATACAATTTCTGGAGGAGCAAGGGATTTATTCTACTTCAACTAATCACCTACTCCTTATAGCTGGTCATCCAGATCACAATGTATCCATTTGTCATACCATTTCCTTGTCTAAACAAAGTATTGGTCGATTTGCATTCTATTCCTTATCCCTGTTCGTAATAGTTAATTACGATAGCTTATATTTTTATCAATTTGCTATGAAATAAATCAATTATCATTATCAGTTTCACAAAATTGAATATCTCAAAATTAATACTTGGTTCACATAATATTCATCCAATAAAATACTTTATTTTCCGAATATAGTTTACTATTGGATATATTTTCTATATAATAGAGTTGTATTCCAAATATGAGAGGATGATAACGATGAAAAAGAAACTTATTACTGGTCTATTAACTGTCGTTGCGTGCTTCACTGTTGGTTCTACATCTTTCGCGGCTACTGCTGCTACACCAAGCCCTAGTGCTGCTTCTGCAGAAACGTCCAATGTAATAACTCTTGCAGATCAAATTTCTGTTCCTATTAGTTTGAGAGTTGGCGAGAGCATTACAGTTGCTGGCTCCAACTTTTGGATTAGCGGGGACTATGGCGGCATTTATTTAAATCAACAAGGATTAATAATTGGTTTGTCACCTGGAGTTTGTACAGTAGTTGGTTATTTACCTAACGGTGATACTGTACTCTACACTGTCACTGTACGATAAACTCATACTTAATCAGAGGGGATGTAACTCATCCCCTCTTTCCTATGATAATTTATGTAATATATTTTAATAGATTTTAGAGAAGTAAATCTATTAGACCTTCATTCTAATTCCCTTCCTCGAAAAAAACCGCCATCCAATACCCGCATTAACATGCAGTATATGGAAGGCGATTCCCATAAGTACTATTTTATCAA
Source organism: Paenibacillus taichungensis (assembly GCF_050994985.1). Classification (NCBI taxonomy): domain Bacteria; kingdom Bacillati; phylum Bacillota; class Bacilli; order Caryophanales; family Paenibacillaceae; genus Paenibacillus; species Paenibacillus taichungensis. The sequence continues at coordinate 4,476,048 of NZ_CP194720.1, forward strand.
TAACTCTCAATCTAGAATACAAATGGTATTTAAAAATTATAAAATAAAATCGTTCTTCTAGTATCTCTTTGTCCCCTATTTCAAAAAAATCAAGAATGATAAGGTGCATCAAACTCAATAATATTGCGGTCAGGATCAAGCACAAAAATCTGTGCAAACCCGGCAACACTATCTGGTCTTGCCTCATATTCAATTCCCTGCTGTTCCAGCCAGACCAAAGTCTCCTTGTAACTCTTCACCCAGATCGCAAAATGTCCATCTGTTGTATCAATGCCAGCCTCACGAAGCGTATGTCCCTGCGGATGCTGTAATAGATGAAGCTGTTGACTACCAATGGCGTACCAGGTGCCCGTGGAGTTGAAAGGCGGACGTTCAATCTCCTGCATGCGAAGCAAACCGGAATAGAATTTCTTCGCAACCTCCAAATTACGTACAGCCAGACTCACGTGGTGTATATGTGCATATTCAATCATTTCTTCGACCTTCTTCCCTGAAATAGACTTTCTTCAGCTTCCCACCAACTCTAAATTCAATCGCTTACATGACTATTGTAGAAAATCCAAGCGCTTTCGCCAAGGGAAAAAGTTCAGGAAAAACAAAAAATAGAGCAGCTATGGACCTGCCTTCGCAACAACTAGCTGCGAAAGCCATAATGAAGCGTGCCCAGTTCCCCTAATTGCGGTGATAAGTCGTGCGGCGGACCGAACGGCACGCAGGGATTGCCATCGAAACTTTCTTCGCTGACGATCTGTTTGTTGTGGTATGTTGCGCTACGTGGGACATTTACTCTGGCTTTCTTGGCCAGGAAGAAGCTCGAATAGATTTTTTTCAATACGTAGCAGTGGGGAAGACGGTTCTCGAACGCCGATACTTCCATGATGAGGATACAGCCAGGATAATCAGTCTTAACGTCGTCTACAACCGAACCCTGTATGACCAAGGGAGAGATCTTCTGTCAGTCATATTTGAGGACACGAAAGGGTTAGGTTAACGGAAGTGATGCTGACCTCTTGAGGAAATCCTCTGACCTATCTGGTTGCTATGACGCTTAAACGCTCCGTAAGGGACCTCAGTCATTCCCAGTCCTCACCTTCGAGACAACGAATTTGGCAGCCTGGTGCGCTACGCAGAAGGCTTAGAAGAGCTGCGGAAGGAAGAGATGCAGCTTCGCCGCTCGATCAATCATGTGCCAAAGAGAAATTACGCTAAAATACGCATTCTGTAGTTTATAGGCTTATCACTCCCCATGCGGAAGCCACTACTGCTCACCCGTTTGTTAATACTCTGACCACAACGCATACAAAAAAAGAAAAACACCCCTGATTGAATTCAGCGAACCTGTCGGTTCACACCAATTCATATCAGAAGTGCCATCTCCAGAAGATTCACATCTTTAAGCAACTTTACCAGGTTAACTCCTCATCCGAGAGTCCACACCGCTTACCCGCACGCTTTTTATTTAGCACTATCCAATGCTTCTTGCGGGATCTTAATCTCTTTCACGCCATTGTGGTTAGAGAACGTGCTGGTCATTTTCATGTCCATCGAAATTTTCTGTCCTTCCTGCTCCATATTCATAACCATGTTAACGTCCGTACTTACAGGCAAATAGGTTTCCTTGTTAATCATATATTTCATTTTCATGCTGGTAATATTCATTTGATCAAGCATCGCTTGAGTTTGGGCATCCGATCCGTTTTGCTCCATGACCGCTTTGGCCAGTTCCTTTACGTTATCACCGGATACGTCAGCGTTAAGGACGTAGTTGTCGCCTTCTTCCGTTATTTTGGTGTCTTCGGCAATCTTTTTGAATTGCTCCATCTCACCTTCCGGATTCATGCTTGCCTTCATCTGCTCGATCAGTGGTTTCGTTTGCTCGTCAGGAATTTTAATCCACTGGTCTCCCACCTGCGAATAAATCTTATCCGAAGTGATGTACTGCTTCACATTTTGCGCTTCCTGTCCGGACATTTCCATTTTCATCTCCTGATAGATCATCATCGGATCTTTGATGATATCCATCTTCAGCGATGTTTTCACCTGTTGATCCTGGGACTGCTCGCCAGCCACCATTTTTAAATTTTGATCAATATTGGCTTCCGTAGTGAAGCTTTTCATATCTTTAGTCGCTGCATTCGTTTTCTCAATTAACTCATCCAATGTAGGGATCTTTGTCTCCTGCTCCGCAGTTGTATTGCCCTCGTTAGACGTTTCGTTTCCAGCTGGCGGCGTTGCTGTACTGTTATCTGCATCGCTTCCACAAGCTGTCATGCTTACTGCTAATAATGCCCCAATAATTAATGTAGTCCACTTCTTCAAGTTATTTGCCTCCCAAAATAGAATTGATCCGTACTCATTACCCAATTATTTCCGTTATTAATCAATCGGCATCGATACAATCTGTCACACTTAGCCTTTTTAAAGGAATCGATCCTTGATTTCGGGTGTAGGCAGCATACACGCTTCATCTTTACCGAACCAGCGATATCGATTGCGAGCTACCATGTTATATATGGCATTTCGAATAAATTTCGGTACAATAATCAACACGTACAATAATGGATAAGGGAATTTTAAGCCTTTGGCCAGACGCAGCGCTGCAGTTGAACGTGTATAATATTTCCCATCCTCAATGAGTACAAAAGTATCCATGCTGTCCGTGGACAGATTGCCCTTCTCCAGCAATTTTTTCGCTACATCCGATTGAAGTGATGCAAAATGATACTTCCCCTCAGGGTCACGCTTGATTATCCACTTCGTTAATCCTTGGCAGAAATGACAGACTCCGTCCACAAGCACAATCGGGTGTCCCTGATGCTGATCCGTTTGGTTTGCTGTCATAATCGTGGCCTCCTCATGTGTGCTATTAGAGTAACTTACCCGTTTTGAGTCATCCCGTTCGCTTTTTTCACATTTTATTTAAGTGTAACGAAAAATAGAAAAAGAGCGCAGGCTCTATGCCCACGCTCGTATCTGTTTTGGCAATTACTCTGCAATTGCCTTTTCCATCCATTGGTCGTCAATCATTTGTTGGTGCAGGTCACCAGCCCACTGGTCCATGCATTTGCAAATGAAATCTTTGCGACATACCGGACAAGGCGTTTTCTGTAGACGGCTGATATTGGTTAGCTTCCATTCCGGGGAATGGGAGTAGAATACACGGCATTGTGTACCGTCTACCAATTTCATTTTAAATTCATACAATCCGTCTTCCTTGTTGCCACTAGCTAATTCTAAATTTGCAATACGCGGTCTATAAGACATGGATATCACCTGTTAATTCAAATTTGGTTCATGCATTGACACTTCTTAGTACTAAATCATATTAAAGAAATTTTAGTTCGATGTCAACTCACGCACATTTACCCACCAAATAGAATATCAAGAATGGTACCCACCTGACCCTGTTTTTTCCCTTTCAACACATCCGGATCGAATACTTCTACATATCCACAGGAAGAACAGGCGACGAAGAGATAATGATTGTGCTGAATATCAAACATTTTGCTAAGTCCCGCTCCTGACATGGATACTTCCTTAATATTGCAATCCGTACCCCTGCATTTGGTACATACAAATCGTCGTTCTATCATCTCTTCAATACTCATTGTCGTTCCCCCTCATTCGAATGTATGACTTCAAGCAAGAGTAGATTATGTAAAATAGTACGCTGTCCAACATGCAATCTCCTGCATCGCAATTGTTATAAAATACAAAACCCTGCCGAAGGCCAGCAGGGTCTTGTACTCGAACATCAGGTATCCAAAGATACCCTGCTCTATATGTTCCCTTTACTCCTACGAGTCAGGTCTCAAACTACATTAAGTACCACATCAATATTGCCACGGGTTGCTTTGGAGTAAGGACAGAAATCATGTGCCTTGCGAGCTAGATCCTCTGCTTGACTGTGATCCACGCCAGGCATGCTCACATCCAAACGTACAGACAGTTGGAAACCATCATCCGCCGGATCTTTGCCGATGGATACATTACTTGTGACCACCACATTCTCCAACTTCACGCCCGCTTTGCGTGCCACATTGGCAAGAGCACTTTCATAACAAGCACCGTATCCCGCTGCAAAGAGCTGCTCAGGATTGGTTCCTTCACCACCGGAGCCTCCAAGTTCTTTTGGCATTTTCAGATCATGCTTGAGCACGCCATCCGAAGAAGCCACCGAACCTGTACGTCCACCTTTAACTGTCGCTGTTGCTGTATATAAAGCTTCCATTAAGAATCTCTCCTTCGCCTTTAATTTTTTGTTGCCTACTATTCAATTTAAACTTCTGGCTCATTTTGAAACGTTGTTAATCCTTATTCAGGTTTTACATCTTTATCTTTTTCATGCATCGGGAAAGGAACACAGGTAATTTATCCAAGGTTGGGTAATATACTAAGGCACAATTCACTCTCCGGTAAATTTTGTCCTCATACACAAAAGTTGCACTGGACAAAAATAATTGAAGGAGTACAATGTAAGTATCAACATAAACGTTTAGACATATGAAAAGTAGTTTAATTACGCTTTTGATTTTGGTTTAAGTGTTCAAATGTAATCAAAGGAATGACACCGTTCCTCTTCATATAGAATATCAATACTTCAAAGTCGGGTGATTATATTATGAGTAAAAAAAATCCGTTCAACACTCCTTCAAATGAACCATTGGCTGCGGGTATGGCCCCATCTCTCGGGGAAGCCCACAGCTCCATGAAGGTGCCTCAGAACGCTGCTTGGTGGAAAAAATTCCTTGCTTTTGTTGGACCGGGTTACCTCGTTGCCGTTGGATATATGGATCCCGGGAACTGGGCAACAGATATTGCGGGTGGTTCACAATTCGGATACACATTATTATCCGTTATTCTGATTTCGAACCTGATGGCTGTTGTGTTGCAGTCTCTCGCTGGCAAGCTCGGGATTGTCACAGGACGGGATTTGGCGCAAGCCTGCCGCGAACGATTTAGCATGCCTGTTGTGATCGTGTTATGGATCTTGTGTGAGCTTGCAATTGCAGCCACCGACCTTGCCGAGGTTATTGGTTCGGCAATCGCGCTCAAGCTGCTGTTTAACATCCCCATGTTATATGGCGTCATTATTACCGCTGTCGATGTACTAGTCATTCTTTTGCTGCAAAACAAAGGCTTCCGTGCATTGGAATCGCTCGTTATTGTGCTGATGGCCACCATCGCCCTCTGCTTCGGGATTGACCTGTTTCTCGCTAAACCGGATATGGGCGGCGTCATGCATGGTTTTGTACCCAGTGCCGAGATTTTGCAAAATCCAGCTATGCTCTACATTGCCATCGGGATTATCGGTGCAACCGTCATGCCCCATAATCTGTATCTGCATTCTTCCATTGTGCAGACCCGTCAGATTGAACAAACGCCAAAAGGAAAAAAAGAAGCGATTCTGTATTCCACCATGGATTCAACCATCGCTTTAACGCTTGCTCTGTTCATCAATGCAGCCATCCTGATTGTGTCTGCTGCCGTGTTCCATAGTGCAGGTATGACTCAGGTCGCGGAAATTACAGATGCATACCATCTGCTGACACCTCTGCTGGGTACTACCATCGCCAGCATCCTGTTCGGTGTAGCCTTGCTGGCTTCCGGCCAGAACTCAACACTCACCGGCACGTTGTCCGGACAGATTGTAATGGAAGGCTTTCTGAACATTCGTATCCCAGCATGGCTTCGTCGACTGGTTACACGTCTAATCGCAATCATTCCGGCCGTCATCGTAACAGCCATTGCCGGAGAGCACGGAACAGAGGAACTGCTGATTCTGAGCCAGGTTGTGCTGTCGCTACAGCTACCCTTTGCCGTCATTCCACTGGTGATGTTTACGAGTGACAAAAAAAGCATGGGGGCCTTTGCCAACAAGCTGTGGCTCAAAATCATCTCCTGGATTATTGCCGGAGTTATCGTTGTCCTGAATGTGTATCTGATTATCCAAACCATTCTGTTATTCTAAGTTAAACGGAACTACGCAATATTTTGTCTAACTCAAAAAGGCTGATCAACTCAAGTCATGTATCCCTTGAGACGATCAGCCTTTTATATGTTTGAGCAGCCATCTAGTTCATACCAATTAGATCTTAAATACTGCTTGCTCTTATTTAGTTGTCTGAACTTTGAGTTACCATTAGCAATGGAAGAAGTTCCTCCAGTGATTCAACAGTCCAGTCTGGACGCTCTGCATCCGCAAGCTCCGGCTGGAACCTGCCATAACCCTGCAAAATCCTGATCGTATGCATACCTAGCTTCTTAGCTGGAATAATATCATTATCAATCCTGTCGCCGATCATGACCGCTTCCTCGGGTTTACATCCCGCCTGTTTCAACGCTACAGCATACAATTCAGGATCAGGCTTGGACACTCCTTCTTCAGCCGAACAGGCCAGCACATCCACATACTTGCGCAAACCGTAGCTATCCAGCCGATTTTCCGTCCCCGGGCTCTGATTGGCAATGATACCAATCTTATAGTGTTGCGATAACGTCTGGAGAACAGCGTCGGCTGACGCGAAGGGCCGCTCAAGCTCTTTGCGGAACTTTAGCTTCTCCTGTATCTGTTCCCGGTGCCCCTCGTCGCTGATAAGGGTACGAATAGCCAATTTCATCGGCCATTGCTCGTAATTTCGGTAGGAGGCGGCAAATAGTTCTCGCACCGTCTGCATCTCCACCTGATAACCAAGCGCACAAGCTTCACGAACGAACTGACCGATAATATCATCTACCGGCTCCCATTCGTCCACGAGCGTATCCCCCACATCAAAGAACAACCATTGTATTCCACGTACATCCGGCACGCCTATTCCTCCTCGTTAGCCACAGGAAATTATCCCTATTTCCCAAACCATAAAAAAGAAGACCCACCAACATGCATGAGTCTCCTCAAGTTTCCGTTTATTTATGATTTCAATTATAACAGGCAGCTGACACTGGATCAATCACAGGAATAGTACTAGCCACTAGCCATTCAACAGAAACCCAACTTCCCCATTCAAGGAATATACAATACGGTCTGCTCCCATTCCCCGATAGATCCCTTTGGGGTGGCTTTGTTCCGTAATGACACACAAGGACTTGGATGTCCAGGAGCGGCAGATCTGCAAATATCGACAGGTCAGGTTTAGGCTATTTTCAAAAATAAAAACATTGCCGACACTACCTTGCGGCAAAAACCATTTCTGAGCTGCAGCCGTGTTCATGCGAATGACATGCTCCACACCGATTCTCCGGAGCCTGCGCTCTTCCCCTGCACTATTGGTCAGAACGGCAAACGGCATTTTTTTGTACATCAGCAATTTGATAAATTTACGTCCTGCTTCATTTGGAGCAGTCACTAAGATCATCTCTTTATCCATCATTCGTTCCTCCCTTGGCGTGAAAAGACAACAAAAAAGAAGCGTGGGGGACCAAGGCCTCCCGGACGCTTCTTCAATAATCCATAGCAAAAAGACACTATGAACCAGCGTACGGCTTGTTGCCTCTCCCTTTAACGCTTACGAGGTTAGCTGACGGATTCGGGCGCGAGAGTCGCCCTATTTCCGGCTGTCACCGGAAAATTCACCCCATGGATGCCTACTGTCCTGGACAGTTCATCCTGTTGGTTCCCCCGTTTCCCACCCATGAATGAATGGAAACTCAGCGATTAAAACATCGTTCTTTTATAATCAATAATCAGAGCGATATTATCGTTTGTTTCGTTTTTCATGTAAAATTTAATTTAAATTGGAATTACGATATGAATCATACACCCGTGCCATATTGGTGTAAAGTCTGCGCAGATCACCGAATCGACGGATTTTTGCCATTTCCCATCAATAATAGCGCTTACAACGCATCCATTCTCTACCCATCTCATCAAAGCTCTCTAATTCTCTCTTTAGCGATAATTAGGTGTTAAATCAGTCACAGATCATACACGACAGCCTCAAATTGAGTTAAAAAAGCAATATTAATTTTGCAATATTTAATTGCAATCAATATAATAGAAGGAAGAAGAATATGAAATGGAGGCGATTTTCATGTCAGTCTACGACTACAAAGTAAACACCCTTCGCGGTCAGGAAGTTGAAATGTCCAACTATCGTGACAAAGTACTGCTTATCGTGAATACAGCAAGCCAATGCGGACTCACACCTCAATTCAAAGGTCTGCAAGAACTTCAGGATAAGTTTAAAGACTCCCCGTTTGAAGTTCTTGGTTTTCCAAGCAACCAGTTTGCACAGGAAAAAGGCTCTTCTGATGATATTGCCGAGTTCTGTCAGATGAACTATGGTGTCAGCTTCCCGATGTTCGAGAAAATCGATGTGAATGGTTCAAGCGCTCACCCTCTATTCCAGCATCTTACCAAAGAAGCACCGGGTGTACTCGGCTCCAAAGCCATCAAATGGAACTTCACCAAATTCCTTGTGGATCGGAACGGACGTGTTCTGAAACGGTATGCTCCCAAAACAACACCCGATAAAATTGAAGCAGACATCAAAGAATTGCTTAAATAACAATTGAAGGCCATCCGCCCCCGGCAGACAGAATGACATGCATTCAGGGGAACGGGTGACCTTTTTTTGTCTGGACTCATCATTACTGTAAAAAAACATAAAAAAGAAGCTCCCCATATGGGAAGCTTCTTCCTAATCGTTCTTATGATGCGGTCGAGAGGACTCGAACCTCCACGGGTATACACCCACTACCCCCTCAAGATAGCGTGTCTGCCATTCCACCACGACCGCATGTCGTAAATAATCGGCAACAGAATTGATTATACCCGGTTCATGTTTAAAAGTAAAGCATTTTTATAAATATCATTTTAACTGCGCTTTCCCTTCCATAAATCGTATAATCTCGTCATTTTCTCCTACGAAGTGCATATGATTAAATTTGATCTCGTTTGTATATCCGATTAGGCTGATTACTCTACTTTATTTGTAGTGCCATCCTTTACATCCCCTCAGTTTAACATAACTCATAAAGTTATATAAAATAACATTAAACAGATTAAACATTTAAAAACCAAGAAACTGTTGACAAAAAGCGGATATTTATGTGAATATATATATCATATAATTCGGATTTACGAACATAAAACGAACTAAAAAGGAGTATAAATGTTATTTAATATAACATTTAACGAACGTAGGAGGCGAAAGATCGTGAACCGTGGGAATAAGCTGCTCGATTACGTCAAACTGCTTGATTCCTCTATCCAGGTTGGAGGCTTCACCCATTCCTTCGGAATGGATACCCATATCGCTGAAGGTACCATTCGTAACGCCGAAGATCTCGAATCATTCATGCGCTGTCAATTGCACCCCAGCATCGTGCGTCTGGAAGGCATGGCGATTAAAGGCATATATACTGCCGCAGATCATAATGACGCATGGCGTACAGCCCTCATCGACAAGCTCGTCCATGTCCAGCGGACACCAGTCAATCTTAGAGAACACGCCTCCACAATGGGCAAACGACTGATTAAGCTGGCTCATGCACTCCACCCCTGGATTGATTTTAGCCATCTCGAACAAACCCTGGCTAAGTATGAATCCGTCGGCTGCCTCTCCACCGTTCACGCCTGGATTAACCACCACCTCGAAATCCCTGTCGAGGAGGCGGTCCTTGGTTATCTGCATTCAGCCATGAGTGCCTGCATAACCGAAGCCTCCAAAGTGATTCCTCTTCATACCGATACAATCCAGGACCTGCTGGTTCGCCTGGCCGCAGATCTGGAGCATGAATGGCATACCGTCAGCGCCTCCGCTGCCGATGGACCGGTACAACCAACCTCAATGTCCATGAAAACGTTGTTCCCAAGCTTCCACATGCTTGGAGCAGGGCTTCACGCCTACAGAGCCTAATCTGTCCCCATCCCTTCATAACCCGCCTCCTCACACTGTAAAAATATAAAAAACACGCCGCAACCTCCTTGCTGGCGTGTTTTTTATGTCATTTATTTTGTCTATTTAACGCATTTACGTCATTTAATATCTTAAAATACACTTTTTTACGTCTTTTTTAATTGTTAGATGACGCAAATACGTATATAATAAAATATACAGCTCGCATATCTATATATTTTACACCAAGAATAACCAGCTGAACACTACATTCCAACGAGGGGTGAACCCTTTTGAACAAAAAGAAACCTGTGACTCCTTTTGGATGGGCCATTAAACGACGACTAACCGAACTCCAGGTCGACCAAAAGACATTTTGTGAACAGTATGGCATTCCGCCATACCGTCTGTCCAATCTCATTCACGGCACACGCAAAGCAACCCGGTTCAGGCACCAGGTCGCTGACATTTTGGAAATACCAGATGATTTAAGATAAAATTTCTGCCAAGGAGGAGCTCATTTCATGAGATACTTAATATCCGATCTGGAGAGATTATCGTTCCAGTCCATGCAGCACCAGCTCATCATCGTCGACCACAACTGGATCATTCGAAGCTGCAACACCGCTTGGCAACACGGACTCGGGCAGCTGCTTCCAAATCCAAGCGTTACAGGCTCCTCCAGAACAGCACCTGAACCGCCTCATTACCTTCACCTTATAGAGGGGTGGACATTACGCGAGGAGAAAACAAAGAATGCGAAAATTGTTCAGGAGTTAAAAAGTATCACTGCACCTTTTAAAGACAGTTATACATACGACATCGCCGTCCAAACTGTCCACAACGAACAGCGGTGGTTCCGCCTGGAACTCACCCCATTGATTCAGGCCGACCCATCCCTGCTGTCTGATCTCGCATTGATTGCACACACGGATGTTACCGAACAGAAACAGACAGAACGCCAATTGAAGAAGGCCCTGTCTGAAGTGCGTACTTTGCGTGGACTGCTTCCCATCTGCGCTGTCTGCAAACAGATCAAGGATGAACAGGACAGCTGGAACTCTGTTGAGAGTTATTTGGAGAAACACACTCATGCCGAATTTACCCATGATATCTGCCCGGATTGCATCCGTAGATTATATCCGAAGTACTCCAACATTCTGGACAAGCGTTCCTGAACTCACCCTACACCAAGAACCCTAAGCTACACAGACAGATGATGCTCAAACTGCGACATATCCAGCTCTCGCGGTGTGCCTTGCAGTGCAATTGCCCCTTTGTCCATTACATAGATATAATCTGCAGCACCGCGCACAAAATCAATACTTTGCTCCACCAGCAAGATGGAGATTTCACCCTTTGCCTTAATTTGCAAAATGACCTGCCGGATATCCTCTACAATGGAAGGCTGGATGCCTTCTGTCGGCTCATCTAGAAGCAATAATCCCGGCCGGGCAGCCAGTGCGCGGGCAAATGCCAACTGCTGTTGCTGCCCACCACTTAGATCACCACCCTGTCGACCATACATCGTGGCAAGCACCGGAAACATCGCCAGCACATCCTCTGGGAACGTCTTTACACTCGCTGCACTTGTCTCCAGACCCAGCAGCAGATTTTCCTTTACTGTTAGCTGCGGGAAGATTTCTCGCCCCTGCGGCACATATCCAATCCCCGACCTGGCCCGTTTGGCCGGATCGTGGGTGGATAATTCCTGACCTTTCCACTGAATACTTCCTTTGCGCGTTTTAAGAAGCCCCATCAACGTCTTCATCAAGGTGGTTTTCCCTACACCATTACGCCCCATCAGGCATACCACCTGACCTGGCTCAACATCCAGATTTACACCGCGCAGCACATTGCTCTCCCCGTAGCCGGACTCAATTCGTTGCAGCGACAGCATGGTCATCCCTCCTTTTGCCCAGATACACTTCAGCCACTCTCGGATCTTCCTGCACTTCCGCCATCGTACCTTCTTTTAGAAGCTTGCCTTCATGCATCACTGTCACTTTGGCTGCATACTCACGAACAAACTCCATATCATGCTCCACTACCACAACAGACCTTTCTCGCGCAATCTCTTGCAGTAGGCGGCCCGTCTTGTGTGTTTCCTCGTCCGTCATCCCCGCTGCCGGTTCATCCAGCAGCAATACACGGGGTTCCTGCAGGAGCAGCATGCCAATCTCAAGCCACTGCTTTTCCCCATGTGATAGCGCCCCTGCACGTGCGTCCACACGGCCCTGCAGACCAATCTGGAGCGTAATCCGCTCCATGGCTGGACTTATTTTTGAATACCGTTGAATACCCAGAGCCTGTAAAGGAGAACGACGATTCTCCGCAGCCAGCATCAGGTTCTCCTGCACGGTCAGACCAGCAAAGATGGACGGAGCCTGGAACTTGCGCCCTACCCCTTTTCGAACAATCTGGTGCTCCTTCAGACGTGTCAGATCCGTACCATCGGCCATCTTCACTGTACCGGACAAGGGCTTGGTTTTGCCGCAAATCACATCCAGCATCGTTGTTTTCCCCGCACCGTTGGGACCGATCAGAAAATGCAGATCATGTTCATGCAGCTTCAGATTCATGCCTTTGACCGCAACAAAACCGCCAAATGCCACCGTTATTTCCTCAGCTACCAGGACTACCGGAACATCAGTAGACTTTTGGTTTTTCCTGACTGACTGGAACATGCACAACCTCTCCTCTCCGTTTCAGCAAGCGCACCACATGACGGTATACACCAACAAGCCCATTCGGCATGAACAAGACCACTGTTACAAAGAGCCCACCAATGACAAACAACCAACCTTCCGGATAAGCTTCACTGATGCCCGTTTTGGCTGCGTTCAGCACCACAGCACCGATTACCGCACCAATCAGCGTTCCACGACCACCCAAGGCGACCCATAACACCATTTCAATCGATGGCACGATCCCCATCATGGAAGGTGAGATGATCCCTACCTGGAGTACAAATAACATACCAGCGATTCCAGCAAGCGCTCCGGAAAGGGCGAAGGCCAGTGTTTTGAAGCCTGCCGGGTCATAGCCAAGAAAACGAACCCGATTTTCCCCATCCCGCGCAGCTTCAAGCACCTGACCAAACCTGCTGTTCACAACCCGGCGACAAAGCAGATAGGCGAGCACCAGAACGGCAAGCGTTATATAGTAAAGAGCAATCGTTGTCCCTGCCGAATGAAGGGTAAAACCAAAGATCGCGTTATATCCCGTTATACCGTTGGTCCCTCCCGTCCATTCCTGTTTGCCCACAAATAACGTTACGGTAATGAGGACTAATGCTTGGGTCAGGATTGTAAAATACACACCCGTAATCCGGTTACGGAACGTGAACCACCCCAAGGCAAAGGCCAGCAATGCCGGAAGGGCAATCCCCAGCAATAGCGCCATCGGAAATGACCTGAACGGCTCCCAGAACCACGGCAGACCGCTAAGACCACTCCATCCCATAAAGTCAGGAAGTGTTGAACCGCTCGCCTGCAGCTTCAGATACATCGCCATGGCGTACCCGCCAAGTCCGAAGAAAACGCCATGCCCCAGACTAAGCACCCCTCCATATCCCCAGATCAAATCCAGACCGATCGCCAGAATGGCCAGGGCAAGGAATTTCGCCAACAGACTAAGTCGGAATTCCGTGGAAATGAGTGGAGCCAGACACATCATGATCAGGACAACTGCCCAGATGATCTTCATTTTCAGACTACCCGTCTTAAGAAGTGCCGACATCATATAACCCCCTTCTTCGCATTAATCCAAACTTCGAGTCCGTATGGCAACGAGCCCGCGCGGCTTCCATTGCAGAAAAGCAACAATACAGACAAATACCAGCACCTTGCCGATAGAAGCTGAGGTATACGTTTCGAATAATGTATTGAACATGCCAATTCCAAGCGCACCACACACGGTTCCCACCAGTTTCCCCACACCGCCCAATACAACCACCATGAACGCATCCACGATATAATACGTGCCCAGCGAGGGGCCAATCGGACCAATCAGTGTCAACGCACACCCAGCGATGCCAGCAATGCCCGAACCAATCGCAAAGGTCATGCCATCCACTCGTCTGGTGGAAATCCCAAGACAGCCCGCCATGCTTCGATTCTGCATCACGGCCCTCATCCGTCTCCCGGAAGAAGTCCGATAGATGTACAGATACATGCACAGCAGTACAACCGCAACCAGCGCGATAATGAAAAGACGTTTATATGGAAACACAATGCCGTCCGCGATGGTCAAACCTCCGTTGAGCCAAGCCGGACTGGATACCCCTACATTTGGTGCCCCAAATATCGTTCGGGCCAATTGTTGCAGCATCATGCCTACGCCCCATGTTGCAAGCAGACTGTCGAGCGGCCTCCCATACAGATGCCTGATCAGCACCACTTCCAGCAACCAGCCTATAAGAGCCGCCACACCAAAGGCGATAGGCAGAGCCACAATAAAGTAGACATCGAACCACGCTTGCGGAGCATACGAAATGAACAAGTTTTGCGTCACATATGTAGCGTAAGCGCCAATCATGATCAATTCACCATGAGCCATGTTAATGACATTCATCAATCCAAATGTAACCGCGAGTCCCAATGCAATCAGCAACAGGATGGAACTGATGCTTAACCCATTGAACATTTGCAGGACAAACATATCCATCACTTTTCCCTCCCATGCTGTGAACATCTAATTTTATAGAAGACATCATTAACGTTCCGCATCAACGCTTTACCGTAATATTGTATGAGGGTGTGTTGTCTCACCCTCGTCTGATATTCAGCAGTTCTGAAGTGAGATACCCATACTATTTGGTACTGAGGGAAGCGCCCCACTCGTACGTTTTCAGATACGGATCAGGTTTGACTGGTGCGCCGGAGTTCCACAATTCCTTGAACTGTCCATCTTCCTGCACTTCGCCAATCCGCACCGTTTTGTAAATATGCTGGTTCTCTCCGTCCACCGTCACTTTTCCTTCCGGTGCATCGAATTCCAGACCTTTGGCGGCCTCCTTCACCTTTTCAACATCGGTTGATCCGGCTTTTTCCACGGCTGCTTTCCACAGATAAACTGCAACATATCCCGCTTCAATCGGATCGGCCGTCACCCGATCAGCTCCATATTTTTCTTTATATTTCTCTACAAATGTTTTATTTTCAGGTGTATCTGTAGTCTGATAATAGTTCCAGGAGGCCAAATGCCCTTTCAGTACATCCGCACCAATCCCCCGAATTTCTTCCTCCGCCACACTCACTGACAGAGTTGTCAACTGTTCGGAAGAGATCCCGGCATCCTTTAATTGTTTGAAAAAGGCGACATTGCTGTCTCCGTTCAGCGTGTTGTATACAATATCCGGCTTGGCAGCCTTGATTTTGCTGATAATTGTACTGTAATCCGTATGTCCCAGCGGTGTATATTCTTCCCCTACAACTTCGCCACCTTCAGCTGCCAGCTGGGCTTTGATGACCTGGTTGGCCGTTTTCGGGAAAACATAATCGGAACCAAGCAGATAAATCTTCTTGCCCCTGTTCTCCAGCAACCAGGTTACGGATGGAACGATCTGTTGATTCGTTGTTGCTCCTGTATAAAAAATGTTTGGTGATGATTCCAATCCTTCATATTGCACCGGGTAAAACAACAGACCCTTGTTCTGCTCAAACACTGGCAGCATCGCTTTCCTACTCGCAGAGGTCCATCCGCCAAACACAGCGGCTACTTTATCCTGCTGCAGCAGCTTCCCGGCTTTCTCCGCGAATGTTGGCCAATCGGAAGCGCCATCCTCGACCACAGGCTCGATCTGTTTACCCAGAACTCCGCCCGCTGCATTGATCTCTTCAATGGCAAGCATCTCCGCATCTTTAACGGACACTTCACTGATTGCCATCGTTCCACTCAGGGAGTGAAGC
This sequence comes from Paenibacillus taichungensis, assembly GCF_050994985.1. Taxonomy (NCBI): domain Bacteria; kingdom Bacillati; phylum Bacillota; class Bacilli; order Caryophanales; family Paenibacillaceae; genus Paenibacillus; species Paenibacillus taichungensis. The sequence continues at coordinate 4,491,799 of NZ_CP194720.1, forward strand.
ACACCTACTTTAATCGTATCTCCGGATGAAGCTGGCTCTCCCGCCCCACCGGAACTCGACGCCTCAGGCGGCGTGCCACCTTCCACACATCCTGTCAACGCAATGACTGCACCGAGCAAAACACTCCATAACTTGACCGACCTCTTCTTCAATAGCCTACACTCCCTTTTTTAGTCTATTGACGAACATTAAGGTCATATATGTCCGAAATGTTCGTTGATCCAAATTATGGAGTCTTACACTCACCGTGTCAATAATGCTTACACAATTTTATTTTATGCATACTCGTTTCATGCATGCTGCTAATATAATTGGAACCATATTGACAAAGGGTCCACCCTGTGTGAGTATATTTAACATATAACATGATCCATGACGACATAGACTATCTAAGGGAAAGGTCGGATTACCTTGCACTGGACTGAACAGGAAAAAGAAAAACTCCTGATTACCGTGGCTGCTAACCTCGCCCGCGAACGCAGAGGACGCGGACTTAAACTGAATGTTCCCGAAGCTATCGCATTGTTGACCTCCGAGCTCATGGAACGCGCACGCGATGGCATGAGTGTTGCAGAGTTGATGAGATACGGCGGCACGATCCTGACACGCGAAGACTGCATGGAAGGTGTACCTGATATGATTCCTGAGGTACAGGTGGAGGCCACTTTTCCTGACGGAACAAAACTGGTCACTGTCCATGAACCTATACGCTGAGAAAGGCAGGAAAACTCCATGATCCCAGGTGAATATCGCTTAAAACAGGATGATGAGATCATCTGTCATCCCGATCGCTTAACCGTGCGTCTGATTGTACTGAACCGCGGCGACCGTCCCGTTCAGGTTGGCTCTCACGTTCACTTCTATGAAGTCAATGCTGCGCTGGACTTTGATCGCACTTCCGCTTTCGGACACCGCCTGCATATTCCGGCAGGCACCGCTGTTCGTTTTGAACCTGGTGAAGAAAAACCGGTCGAACTCACCACATTTGGCGGCAAACGTCAGATTTATGGATTTAACGGATTAACGGAAGGATCGGCAGATCAGCCACCTGATCCACAGAAACTGGAAACATTTCTGAAGACATTCGCACCCCCTGTACAGGACGGAGGGGAACCTCTATGAAACGAATGAGCCGCGAACAATACGCGTCCATGTTCGGACCAACAACCGGGGATGCTGTCAGACTGGCGGATACGGAACTTTGGGCAGAGATTGAGCATGATTATGCAGTTTACGGGGATGAAAGCAAATTCGGTGGTGGCAAGGTTATTCGTGACGGGATGGGTCAGTCCACATCAGCCCTTCGCAGTGATGGCACACCTGATACCGTCATTACCAACGCGGTCATCATTGATCATTGGGGAATTGTAAAAGCAGATATCGGTATTCGCGAGGGCCTCATCTGCGCAATCGGCAAATCCGGTAACCCGGATACGATGGACGGAGTTGATCCCGCGTTAGTTATTGGGGCTTCGACCGAAATCATTGCCGGGGAAGGCATGATTGTGACCGCAGGAGGCATTGATACCCATATTCATTTTATTTGTCCACAACAGATTCAAACGGCATTATCTTCAGGAGTAACAACCATGATCGGCGGCGGCACAGGACCTGCAACCGGAACCAAAGCCACCACCTGTACACCTGGAGCCTGGCATATCCACCGTATGCTGGAGTCCGCAGAGGCATTTCCCATGAATATCGGTTATCTCGGCAAAGGCAACAGTTCCAGCACCGCTCCATTAATTGAACAGATTGAAGCCGGTGTCATCGGACTGAAGCTGCATGAAGATTGGGGTACAACGCCAAGCGCTATCGATGCCTGTCTAACCGCAGCCGGAGAGCATGATGTTCAGGTAGCCATTCATACCGATACGCTGAACGAGACCGGATTTCTCGAAAATACACTGGCGGCCATTAACGGACGCACAATCCACACCTATCATACGGAAGGTGCTGGCGGCGGACACGCGCCGGATATTATCCGCGCTGCCGGAGAGTCTTACGTCATCCCCTCTTCAACCAACCCAACACGTCCTTACACACGCAATACCGTAGAAGAACATCTCGATATGCTGATGGTTTGTCACCATCTGGACCCGTCGATCCCTGAAGACGTTGCCTTTGCTGATTCGCGGATTCGTCCCGAAACGATCGCGGCCGAAGACATTTTGCATGATCTCGGTGTATTCAGCATCATCAGTTCCGATTCACAGGCGATGGGCCGGGTTGGCGAAGTCATTATTCGCACCTGGCAAACCGCAGACAAGATGAAAAAGCAGCGAGGCAAGCTCGAACTGACCTCTGGCTCCCCTTCCGATAACGATCGGATCAAAAGGTATATCGCCAAATATACGATCAATCCGGCTATCGCTCATGGCATAGGCCATCTCGTCGGTTCCGTGGAAGTTGGCAAGCTCGCAGACCTGATCGTCTGGAAACCGGCCTATTTCGGGGTAAAGCCCGAGATGGTCATTAAGGGCGGCATGATCACCTTTGCTCAGATGGGTGACCCCAACGCATCGATCCCTACGCCTCAGCCCGTATTCGGCAGACCGATGTTTGGTGCTTACGGCAGTGCACTTGCCAAAGGGTCGATCACCTTTGTATCCCAAGCCGCAGCAGATGCCGGAATTAAAGAGGCGCTAGGCTTGAACAAGCGTGTGGAACCCGTCAAAGGCTGCCGATCGGTGAGCAAAAAAGACATGATTCACAACGACGTTACACCCATCATTGAAGTTGATCCTGAAACCTACGAGGTACGGGCTGATGGCGAGCTTCTCACCTGCGAGCCAGCAGACGAATTACCGATGGCACAACGCTATTTCATGTTTTGACAAAGGGGGCCACGCATGATGATGCACAGCGGCACGAAATTACTCCGTTATGTTCAACTGCTGGATTCGGCCTTGCCCATTGGCGGGTTCTCCCACTCGTTCGGTCTGGAGGCATACACTCATGATGGCAGGATACGGACCATCGCCCAACTCGAACAATTCATTCGTGGCCAGCTTCATTCCAGCCTCGTACGGCTCGATGGTCTAGCCATCAAAGGTGTCTACCAGGCCATTGAGCAACAAGATGCCGCCCTTCTAGCCCTTTACGACAAAAGTGTACACGCTCAGCGAACCCCCAGGGAACTGCGGGAAAGCGGGCACAAGATGGGGAAGCGATTACTCAAACTCGCGAGATCACTTTACCCATGGATGGACTTTTCTCTAATCGATGAAGCCGTACAGGAACATGGTGCTTTTTGCGGCATTACAACGATTCACGGTTACATCAATTATCAGTTGGAAATCGGAATGGACGAAGCTGTCACCGGACATTTGTATACCTCTGTTAACGCTTATGTTAATAGCGCTCTGCGTCTTCTGCCCATCGGGCAAACCGATGCACAGATGCTTATCCAAAAACTTTTGAATGATATTGATTCTGAATGGTCTCAAATTCGGGATGACGAACCGGAAGATATGCACAGCTTCGGTATTGCCCAGGAAATCTACGCTATGCGGCACGAGAGCCTGCCAGCCCGTCTGTTTATGTCCTAACTTCATTAATTCAAAACCAAGGAGGAATTTGTTATGTGTGGAGGAGCTAATCATACGCATCATGCGGAGTGGGAACGTAAGGTATTTGATCGGAGTCGCCCGATGCGAATCGGAATCGGTGGGCCGGTAGGTTCAGGAAAAACGGCCTTAGTAGAGAAGCTGTCCAAGGCATTGCGTACACGCTACAGCCTGGCCGTTATTACTAATGATATTTACACAAAGGAAGATGCCGAGATTTTGCTGCGTCAGAACGCGCTCGCACCGGAACGTATTATCGGTGTAGAAACAGGAGGATGCCCACATACAGCTATTCGCGAGGATGCTTCAATGAATTTTGAAGCCGTTGATGAGTTGATTGAACGCTTCCCGGACCTGCAACTGATATTTATCGAAAGTGGCGGCGACAACCTCTCTGCTGCGTTCAGCCCGGAACTGGCGGACGTATTCATTTACATTATTGATGTAGCTCAGGGGGAAAAACTGCCTCGCAAAGGTGGTCCGGGTATTACGCGTTCTGACCTCCTGCTCATTAACAAGACTGACCTTGCCCCTTATGTTGGCGCAAGTCTGCAAGTCATGAAGGATGATACTGAACGGGTACGCGAAGGACGGCCTTATGTGATGTCGAACCTGATGAGTGGTGAAGGGGTATCCGAAATCGTCCATTGGCTTGAACATCAATATATGGATGACGATGCTTCCGCTGCGCATCTGCATACACACACCCATGAGCACGGAACAACTCACAGCCACTAATTCATCCTCCTCTTTACATGGAGTTGAATATGGACTGAACCGCAGTACCGGAGAGGCCGTGATACGCCGCAGCGAGCTTCGGGCCACTTTTGCCCTCCAAGGCGGGCGCACCGTCATGACCGATCGGTATTACAGCGCCCCTCTCCGGTTCAGTCGATCCTTTCGACCTCCGGGTGGCGGAGATGAATTATGTGTATATACTTCAGACGTCTCTCCAGGCGTGCTGAATGGTGATCATTATCAATCCAAATGGCAATTGGGCCAGAACACTCACTTAATGCTAAGCAGCACATCAGCCACGAGGCTCCATCCCACACCTACTGTTCCGTCATCTGTGAACCATCACTTTCGGCTGGAGCAGGGAGCGGTGCTGGAGTACTTCCCTGAATGCGTTATCCCGTTTAAAGGTAGCTCATCCTCACTCACCACGACCTTCGAGTTGGGTGAACAAGCAATACTTGCGTATGCAGATATCTGGTCCGCCGGACGGATTCATCGGGGAGAAGTCTTTCAATTCAAGCGATATCGCAGCCTGACAGAAATCTGGCAAGGAGAGCAGTTGGCCGTATGGGATCGGTTCGGACTCGAACCAGAATCGAACGATCCAACATCATCTGCTGCGTTGTTAGCCTACACTCACTCTGCGGCTTTATGGATGATTGCCCCCGGATTGGGCGCAGCACAATTGGAGTCCGTACGGTCCATCCTTCCCCCAGATGGTCGCATGCTTGCCGGGGCTAGCTTGCTCACCACAGGCGGGATTGGTGTTCGTTTGCTCGGAATGGCAGCCTGGGAACTCCAAGAACAATGCCTTCAGATCTGGAACACCCTTCGCTCCGATCTTTTGGGTAAACCTAACCTCATATTCCGCAAGTGAAGGGTTACTCCATCAGACTAACTTTCGGAATCACATATTTATATTGCAATAAGTCCCAAAGAAAAAACCTCTGAACAACTCTCCGACGGGTTTCGGATGTGTTCAGAGGTTTTTTTATATACGCAGATAATCCAGTCAAGTCGTAGCTTCCACTAACTTGTACTACAACAGATCGTCTCCTTTGGGCTTATCTTCTCCTTTGTAACGAAAGTCGCCTGAATCTCTGCTTTCCTTGGATTTGCGATAACGGGTAAATTCAATATATTCACTGATAAAAGACTGTTCCACAGTCGATAATTCGCTTTCTTGGCAATTCAATTGCCGCAACACGTCAAAAAAATAATCCTCCCGTTTTTCCCGCACCATCGCCTCCTTGGATGGACGCCCAATCATGAGCCAGTCAAGGCTCACATCAAAAAACGAAGCAATCTCAATTAGTTTATTCGTACTCGGAATAGATTTACCGCGTTTCCAATCACCCAGATTGCCCGTGCTGATCTTCAGCTGTTGGCAGAAAGCCTTCTTGGTCATTCCTTTTTCGGCAATCAGGTGTTCAATTCGCTCATAGATCGACTGCATACAGAACCGCCTTCCAACCGTAATAATCAATACATGTACCTAAATTATACCACAACCTCCCTGAATCCTCAGCCTTTTAATCCCAGGAATACGTTCATCCTATCATTTGTAAACAAAGAAAGACCCCCATGGATAACCATGAGAGTCAATACCCAGCGCGAGACAACAGTGCTCACATCGCTCGAAAAACGTTCAGCTTGGCAAGGCTTTACAGTTACATTAAGACCCGTGGTGAATCGACAGGAGCTTGTCATGTTCCGTAGACCAGATCGGCTTTACTTCTTGACTAGGGTTCAAATATGCTTTGATTTGATTAATAGCTGCCGGTCCCTCCGTAAACCCTCCCGCAATCAAGCCCGGCACTTTACCCGTATACTCAACGACATCACCTGCTGCAAAAATGCCCTCTATCGAAGTTTTCATCCAGGCATCTACAATAATGCGCTCCTGTTCTATATTCAGCCCCCAATTCTTGATCTCACCCAAATCCGGTTTTGCGCCGTGGCAAACCACGATTTCGTCCACTTCCAGCTCAACATCCTCTTGCGTATCAAGCTGTTCTATCGTCACCATGTTAATGCGATTATTAGTTCCGTGAATCTCCTTGACCTGCGAAGAAGTCATGATATGAGCTGCCGTATTCAGAAGTTGAACAACATTTCCCTCATGAGCGCGAAATTCATTTCTACGGTGGACAATCCCAACGAATTTCGCAATTGGAGCCAGGGCAAGTGCCCAATCTACAGCCGAATCGCCGCCCCCGGATATAAGCACTCTCTTATCGCGAAACTGCTCCACGCTGTCAGCTCCATAATGTAGATGACGACCTTCATAGCGTTCTGCATTCGGCACTTCCAGCTTGTTAGTAACCAACGTACCGAATCCAATCGCAAGTAAAATCGTACGCGTCAAGTGCGTTTCCCCAGTGTTGCTTGTTAAACGAAAGGTTCCATCCTCCAGGCGTTCCATTCTTTCAATCAACTGGGAATAGACAATGTCCGGCTCAAATGTACGTGCTTGCTTCTCCAGCTCCAACTTTAAATCTCCGGCCGTCATCGCCGCGACTCCACCGACGTCATACAGAAACTTCTCCGAATAATAGGGCAACTTCCCACCAAGAAACGGGGCGGCCTCAATAATTTTTGTTTTCAAATCCCTCATACCTGCATAGAAAGCTGCAAAGAGTCCAGTTGGACCACCTCCGATAATTGTTACATCAAAAAATGAATTCGTTCCGCTAGTCATTCCTAACGCCTCCTCTGATTTTTTTGGTCGATAGCAGTTGATTTCATGCACCGATCCTATGATAATGATTATCATCTTTGTCGAAGGCAACCTTCCACCTATAGGCGGATTATTTTCGGCTGTGAACGTATTTTTTAACCCTTCACTTCTCTCTTTGAAAATAGCAAAGACGCTTCCAAGCCCGCTGTATAACGGGTCCGGAAACGCCACACCTTAAGTCTCATCTTTGGATTCTGCTTGCTCCACAATGAACAGACAACCTGGGCACTTGCAGCCCTTGTCCGTGCTTAGGTAAGATTTGCCGCCACGGGCAAGAACTATGCCTGATTGCATTTGTCCTCGAAATTTTTCGATTGAAGCTGATCACGGGACTTCATCCTGGATTCGAGCGCACATAACGCCCCGGTTTGCAACCGTACTTTTTATAAAATGCCGCAGAAAAGTTGCTCGGATTGCTATAACCTACCGCCGCCGCTGCCTCTCCAATGTTTAACTGTTCATATTGCATTAGAAATAAGCCTTTTTCCAATCGCTGATCACGAATATATTCAAAAACGGTCATACCAAAAAGAGCTTTGAACCCCTTTTTAAGCTTAAACTCGTTTAATTCCGTGGCTCGGGCCAATTCTTTCAAAGACAGCGGATTTTCGAGTCGATCCTGAATGATTTGCTTGGTAGCGTAAAGCCTCTCTACATCCGGTTTTTTGATATAAGAAGCAACATTTGACCGATGCTCGCACGTGTACTTTTCCAAAACGAGTAAAACGATTTCCATAATCTTGCATTCCAAATGCAATCTCTTCAATGCGCCCAGATAGGACGATTGTAACATTTCGTTCACGGCGCGTTTAAGTGTGACAGAATTTTTCAAAGGGCTTATTTGTCCCCTCTGACTCTTCAACCACTTCTCTACGCTTCGATAATCCTCGGCATTTTCAAAATAGTGAAGGACTTGTTCGGGCGAAAATCTGATTTCGAGAAATTGATGTCTCTGTTTGGCTCTCTTGAACAAATGAATTTCGCTATCCTCCATCGAATATATATTGCCGGATTGTACTTGGGTTGAATAGCGGTTGCCTTTAAAAATACAATCCACATCTCCACTAAAACAATAATTGATCTCAAAAACCCGATTTTCGTGGATATACTGATTCCAATCCTCTTTCAACGTCATATCGGAGATGACAACTTCAAATCCTTGTCTGATTTTCATGCGGGAAATGCTTCCCATGCCCAAAAGAGGCGGAAGGATGATCTGTTGTTCTCCCTCTTCTTCTGTTCCAATCACCGTCAAATAATCGGAGAGGCTATCAAAGTACCCATGTATATTATCCGACCGAATAATCTGCTCCATATTAAACACCTCGTCTTCAAGTAATGAACTAAGTCCATTAGCAAACCTATACAGTTGATCGTAGCATTATTGAGAATCATTATCAACTATTGAAAGTCTCCTCGAAGATACAAAGCGCCTCACGCGCTTCAAATTCAACTACTCGTTCAGTTCGCTTTTCCATCGAACAAAGCCGAATCATACTCACAAATCAAAAATAAAAAGCCCTTCCATTAGGAAGAGCTTAATCGTAAATTATGATGCGGTCGAGAGGACTCGAACCTCCACGGGTATACACCCACTACCCCCTCAAGATAGCGTGTCTGCCATTCCACCACGACCGCATATTCAATTGTAAAAATGGTGAGCCATGAAGGGCTCGAACCTTCGACACCCTGATTAAAAGTCAGGTGCTCTACCAACTGAGCTAATGGCTCTTGCTGTAACTTCACCGGATGTGCCATGCGTAACTCTTTTGTATAGGAGCTATGACTTTTTGAGGATTCCTCATCAGGATTGTATATCCCTGAGGTGGTGAAGATAATGACCCGTAGGGGATTCGAACCCCTGTTACCTCCGTGAAAGGGAGGTGTCTTAACCCCTTGACCAACGGGCCTTGTAAACAAGTTGTCTTTCTTGGCGACAAGAATGAGTATATCATAGGCCAACTTAAATGTGCAACACTTTTTTTCAAACTTTTTTTATGCACTCCTTTTCACCCTTTTCCATGGGGTCAAGAGCATGTTCACGCCTGAAATGTCTTTCACAAATTTATCACCGTAATCATCGCAATTTGTAAAATTAGTATCAAAAAACTTAAATACACTTACATTCACTTATAATATTGCAAATATCATTATTAGTACTTATAATTAACCTATCAGTAATATACACGGTCAGCTACGTATAAGGAGGCGGCACGTTTGTTTCAGGAAGAACGAATGCAGCTGATTATTGAACATTTGCGTAAACACAATCGCATCTCGGCTGATGATATTGTATCCCTCTTTGACGTTTCCCGGGACACAGCACGAAGGGATCTGATCAAACTCGAAGAACAGGATGCCATTATCCGAACGCGCGGCGGTGCAATTCTCCCCGTTCCACCAGATGAGCGCCGATCTTATAAAGATCGTTTGCTCCACATTTCCGACGAAAAAAGAGCTATTGGCAAGCTAGCGGCTGCTATCGTCCGCCAAGGTGAACACATTATTCTGGATTCTTCCACTACAGTGCAGACTTGTGCCGAAAATCTAAATGGCAAGTTCTGTACTGTCATCACCAATTCCATTTATTCAGCTGATCTTCTCTCCAATCATACCGCTGTCGAGATTCGTTTGCTGGGCGGAAAAGTCGATAAGGAGCAACGTTATGTCTACGGTACTTCAGTGATAGAAACTCTTTCCCATTACTATGTAGACAAAGCCTTTATCGGCATTGGCGGAATTACGATGGACGGCTTCAGTGCCTCCGAAGAAGAAGGAAAGATCAAGCACAAAATGATGCAGGCTGCAAAACAGGTTATTGTACTCGCTGACCATTCCAAGTTTGATAAGCGTTATGGTTATCGTTTTGCAGACTGGTCACTCGTTGACATGTTAATCACAGATCAATGGCCTTCCCAAGATTGGCGGACTTTTCTAGCCGAACAACAAGTCGAGATTCTCATTCCTGAACCTACAATTGAAAAGGAGTTGTAACATATGAAATTATTTGCTACCGATTTAGATGGAACCCTGTTGAACAGAGACAGTCAGATCAGCCCGGAAAACGCAGCTGCAATCCATAAGGCGCAACAAGAAGGATTAAAGATTACGATCGCTACAGGACGGGTCTATTCCGACGTATTAAGTATAAGCAGCGAGGGTGGAATTAACACGCCAGTTATCGGCTCCAACGGAGCTACCATCCATGATGCCAACGGCGAACGCCTATTCCATCTTCCACTCGAGCGTGAAACGGCCGCATCCGTCATGCAGTGGCTGGAAGATCATCATTGCTACTACGAGGCCTCCACACAACAGGGTATATATGCCCCTATAAGCAGCCATGAGGCGATGCTCGCTGAAATGGATCGCATCCTGGGTTCGAGTCCCGGGGAGGATATTGAACGCCTTATTCGAGCTGTTAAGAAGCACTATGACAAGAAAGACTATCACCGCGTAAACTCCCATCAGGCAATCCCTTCCGAAGCTTACATTTACAATATTATGGCCTTTTCATTGGATCCGGCTCAATTGCAGCAGGGACGCGAATACTTTGCTTCTCGGTCCGATGTAGCCATGGTGGTATCCTCTGAACACAACTTCGAAATGCAGCATCCTGATGTATCCAAAGGTAACGCCTTAAGCAAACTGGCTGCTCATCTGAACATCTCCATGGAAGATACAGCAGCCATTGGTGATAACTTCAACGATGTATCCATGCTGAAAATGGCAGGACTCGGTATTGCCATGGGCAATGCTGAACCGGAGATTAAGGCGCTTGCCAAGGCTATCTCTTTGACCAATGTGGAGCATGGTGTCGCACATGCCATTCAGTGTGTTCTTGAAGGAAAGCCCGTTTCCCGGCCGGAGACCGTCGTTGAAGGCGGTCAGTAACTGATTGTCATGATGATTCGGCATAGCGACCTAACAATAGCCAAGGCTCACCTCATATCAACGGATCGAACGTGAGGCACATCCTGCAATAAAACAATTAATTGCTCGGCCCGATATGATCCAGGCAGTTGCAGAGTGAATTCAAGTACAGTCTCCTCTCCGGAGTCTGTGCTTATTTGCTGTTCCGTTTTGAATCCGACCACCGAGATTTTCTCCTGTCCCAGCAGAGCCAAAACGGTTTTGAGGGTATCCCCTTCCTTTAGCAGTCGAATGGTCAGCGTCTCTGTTCTCGCGGACACCAACCAGCGTGTCGGCCGATGCAGCAGCATCTGTGCCACTACAATAAGCAGCGTTACCCCAGCCCCAGTCCAATACAATCCCGAACCCACAGCCAGTCCCATTCCTGCAGTCGCCCAGATTCCCGCCGCTGTCGTCAATCCCCGGACCGTGTGGCGTTGTGTAAAGATCATTCCGGCTCCAATGAAGCCAACCCCACTGACCACCTGTGCGGCAATCCTGGATGGGTCAAGCGAGAGATTCGCCCAGTCTGCCTGATCCTGAAAGCCATACTTGGAAACAATCATCATCAATGCTGCACCCACCGCAACAACAAAGTGTGTACGTATCCCCGCTTCCTTCATTCGGTTCTTGCGCTCATATCCGATCAACACGCCGCATATGCCAGCTATGAGTACACGCATTAAGTATTCCATTTCCATGTTCATCACCTCTCTTATGTATATGCTTACATGTATCTTTCTTTACTATTTACCCAATCCCTGCCTAATAAAATAACCGAATTATTTGATTGCCCACATGAAATCTCAATGGAGCCTCAATATAGATAGAAAGAAGCGGCGCCCCAACCGGCACCACTCCATATATTCTGGATTACTTATTCGTTTCTATGCTATACAGGCCATTTACTTCACTTCTCTGCCCGAAAACTCTCCCCATGCCTTTCTCCAAGTCCATAATAATGTCGGAAATTATAAATTAAAGGATTCCACTTCTCCGGGTTAATCTTGTTCAAACCTGAGATCAGGCGGGTATGTACATGTACCTTCAACGCCTTTACTTCCACAATCGCCATGAAAGGTGTATGTTCGGGGATACGAATCTGTTTTACCGCGGCTTCAATCTGGAGCGGACACTCCGCTATTTTATCCGGCTCAACTTGAATTGAACCTTGGGGTGTCAGTCCAGAGACGGCAAATTTATCATCGCAAAACTCAAATCCCATCATCCTTTTCTCCTCTGGAACGGGATATATTCCGGTATAACGCCCGAGTCCCTCAACCTGCTCCCACAAGGATGCATCCGGCAGATTAATCACACATTCGGGATGGCGGCTCAGGTTCTCAAAGGCTTTGCCCTGAGTACCAACTCCAAGTACCAGGCAGTCACCAAGTGCCCAGGATGATGAAAGCGGCGACAGGTTTGTCGTTCCATCTTCATTTAACGTACTCAGCAGCAATACAGGTGTGCCATAGTACAAAATACTTGGATTTATCACCTCGTGCTGTATCAGCTCTCTGTTCAAGTCCCGATGCTTCACCGGTTCAAACTCTTTTTGCGTTCTATCATTGGTATACAATGCTTCTTCCTCCATTCTTCAACCCGTCCCTTCCATCTCTTGGGTTCTAATTCATGCATGATTAATTGTAATACACCAATAGTTAAGGTATCATCGAAGTATGAATACATATCCGAATATTTCTGTAATTGCATCGTTAATTGCTGATCCCAGTCGTGCTATTTTTTTGGAAGCTTTGTTGGATGGTCGTGCACTTCCTGCCGGCGAACTTGCATACATGGCGGGTGTTACTCCTCAAACAGCAAGCAGTCATCTCGCCAAGCTGGTCGAAGGCGGGCTGCTCGTCGTTGAACAGCAAGGACGACATCGATACTATCGTCTCGCAGGAAAAGAGGTTGCTTTTCTGATTGAGACGATGGGTAGTATCGCCGCACCAGTACAAGTGAGATCTCTCAAACAGTCTAACCAGCTTCAACATCTAAGCTTTGCTCGAACCTGTTATGGGCATCTGGCTGGAAAATTAGGGATAGCGCTGTGTGAAGCTTTATTGCGGGAAGGTTATCTCGAAGAACCTGAGGATGAGCAGGGCAAGGATTACCACATTACAGAGAAAGGGATTGAATGGTTCACTTCTTTTGGCATTATGCTTGAAGGAAAAGCAGGATCACGCCGCGCTGTGGCTCGCAAATGTCTGGACTGGAGTGAGCGTCGTCATCATATTTCCGGTGTACTGGGAGACGAACTGGGACGCCGTTTGTCTGAGCTGGACTGGACCCGCCAGAAGGCAGGCAGCCGTTCGGTGGAAGTCACGGAAGCTGGCAAGAAGGGTTTGTACGAGGTATTGGGTATTTCATTATAGCGTGGCAACCAGGCATTCTTTCTTGTACATTGTCAAAATGACGATACATCAAAAATCCCCCTCCTCAGTATCCGTTAAAGGTTACTGAGGAGGGGGATTTTGTTTGGTTTATTCAGAACGGAGAGAGAGGCATACTCTCACTTCATTCGAGACTGCGATGTATTGCTTACGAAGCGTATGCTTCGATGAACCTTTAGGGTTCTCATCCCTTATACAGAGAAGTAAATCAAAACGGAGAGAGAGGGATTCGAACCCTCGCACCGCTTACGCAGTCTAACCCCTTAGCAGAGGGTCCCCTTATAGCCACTTGGGTATCTCTCCAAGAATGGCTCCCCGAACAGGGCTCGAACCTGTGACAACTCGATTAACAGTCGAGTGCTCTACCAACTGAGCTATCAGGGAATAATAATCTTGAATAACCTAAATTTATCATGATTAATATTCCAAGTCAACATGCCTCCGGTGACTTTCTTTATAAGCTTCAGATACTCCCATAAATGCTCGCCAGGAAGCGTATTACATATAGTCTTGTGGGTCTTGTGCTAAGAAGTGTTGTTTCCAATAAACGTTAACCTCAGATGGTATGAATCCCCAACTTACCCGCACATCGACCACAGCGATACCTCTTCGGATCAACTTTGCGCTTACGCAAATATTCCGTGCCGCAGCTCTTACACACCAGCTTATAGCGATACGGTAATGGCTTTCTGCCCTTTCCATCCGGAAGGGACTGACAGAACCGCGAACCGCCCACCTTCTGCAATAAGGCCTTGAATTCAGGATCACGGTGTTGGTAGCCGCGTCCACGAATGTGCAGATGATAGTGACACAGTTCATGCTTGATAATTTTCTCAACCTCTTCCCGCCCATAAGCTTCGAGCTGATGAGGATTAATCTCTATCCGGTGACTCTTGAGCATATAGCGTCCACCTGTAGTGGTCAAGCGACGATTAAACAGCGCCTCATGAGTGAAAGGAACCCCGAAATGATCCAGTGACACCTGCTCAATCCATTGCTGCAATTCCTCGTTTTCCATCGGTTTGTCCTCCTTTCGCACTCCTTGAGCCATTTGTTTTTCCGCCATAATACTTGAATTTTAACCGTTTCGTAGGCTACACTGTCAAGTAGAATGTATGAGGGGAGATTATTACTCGTTATGCCTACAATGCGCTACGTCATCCTGCAGCAGGAACAGCAATTGCAGTTTGTGGAAATGCCTGCCGATTACGCTTATCAACTCAGTGCGCTCAACCTGCGCCTGCACAAAGAAATTGACAAACTTACCGCAGCAGATGTACCTGTTCTACCTTGGGCAATCGCCGAATGTGACAATCTTGATCTTCTGGACGAGCAACTCTCCATCATCGGAGGCCTTGATTATATCAATGCGCTTGAACAAAGCTTTGCAGAACTAAGAGAGAGCGAATATCCTTTGATTTCCCTGCTCACTGAGATCCGTGCCCTTCAGGCTCAATTAGAGCAATGGTATGAAGAAGAGATGGAATCACTCTGATTTACTTATGGACTTATTATTAATGCAGGATGGAACCAAAAGCGCATCTCCTAAAAGCGGGGGTTGCGCTTTTTTCATTTTTTCACCCCTACAATCATGGGCTCTGTCCTTTAACCCATATCCTTATACATATTGAATTTTCCGAGTTCATCACGGGTTAATTCGCACAGTCCAGGCTATTGCCACATATGCTAACGTACAGATGAATTATGCAAGAGGAGGAGATACCCTTGCCTCAATGGCTTTGCAATCAACTGATGCGTGCATTTCACAAAAAGGACAGCAGACAGATCAAGCTGCTGAACGAATGCTGGTTCTTTTACCGAAACAAACCGACAAGTGGCACCCCGCGCAGCGCGGACAGCGAACTCTAAGAATCCGACGCCACTCTCTCCGTCCACTTCAAGCTCTCACTTCTTTCATAAAATCCCTTCGAAGAATACAGTACGGGCAACAGTACTATTATAACTGACAACAAACAGCCTTCCCATTACAGGGAAGGCTGTTCTCCGATCATTGTGCCTGGATTAGGAAGACTGCTTAGAAGAAGCAGGTTTCTTCATCGTGAGGCCGACACGGCCTTTTTTGGTATCCACGTTCATCACCCAAACCGTTACATTATCTCCGACAGATACAACATCCATCGGATGTTTGACATAACCGTTACTCAGCTGTGAGATGTGGACAAGTCCGTCACTCTTGATGCCGATATCAACAAAGGCACCAAAGTCGATTACGTTACGAACCGTACCTTGCAGCTCCATGCCTTCCACCAAATCCTCAATTTTGAGCACATCTGTGCGGAAGATCGGTAGCGGCATTTCCTCACGCGGGTCACGGCCCGGACGCTGCAAGCTGTCCAGAATATCACGCAGTGTAGGCACACCCACATCCAGTTTCACAGCCAGCTGTTCCGGTTGTTGCTCAGACAGGAGAACAGACAGTTCCTTGCTGCCAAGCTTGTCCAGCGCAACCTGAAGTTCCTTAAAGAGCTGGTCTACGACCTTATACGATTCAGGGTGAATCGGTGTGCGATCCAGCGGGTTCTCGCCTTCACCAATCCGCATAAAGCCTACGCATTGCTCATAGGTTTTAGCACCCAGACGCGGCACTTTTTGCAACTGGCGACGATTCGTGAACCGGCCGTTCTCTTCACGGTACTTCACAATATTTTTGGCAATGGTGGCATTCACACCTGCAACATAGGACAGCAGTGAAGGCGAAGCCGTATTCACATCCACGCCCACATGGTTAACTGCGGATTCCACAACAGCCTTCAAGCTTTCTTCCAATATTTTTTGAGATACGTCATGTTGGTATTGGCCTACACCAATGGCTTTTGGATCAATCTTAACCAGCTCAGCCAGCGGGTCTTGCACCCGGCGGGCAATCGAAGCAGCACTCCGTTCAGCAACGTCAAGATCCGGAAATTCTTCCTGGGCCAGCTTGGATGCAGAATATACACTCGCTCCAGCTTCATTGACGATCAGATACACGAGACTTTCGTCCCCGTTCTCCTGAATAATCTCGGCAACAAACTGTTCTGTTTCACGGGATCCGGTACCATTACCGATGACAATCAACCCGATATCATATTGCTTGATCATCCGATGGAAAACCTCGGCAGCTTCACGCTTCTTGTTGTGCGGTGGCGTTGGGTACGTAACAGCCACTTCCAGCAGCTTGCCCGTATCATCAACGACAGCCAGTTTACAACCCGTACGGTAGGCAGGATCGACACCAAGCACACGTTTGCCATGAATCGGCGGCTGAAGCAGCAGATTACGAAGATTAGCCGAGAATACGGATATTGCTTGGTTTTCGCCTTTTTCCGTCAGCTCTGCACGAACCTCACGCTCAATCGAAGGGGCAATCAAACGTTTATAAGCATCTTCAATCACATCACGCAAAACGTCCTGTACCGCAGACGCACCCTTAATGATTTGTCCTTCCATGTGGCGGTGAGCTGGTTCAGGCTGCACGTCCAGACCTACCTTCAAAATGTTTTCACGTTCACCGCGGTTAATTGCGAGAATACGGTGAGGAGGCATTTTTTTGGCTAATTCACGATAATCATAGTAGTTCTCATATACAGACTCCTGCTCAGCATCCTTCGCTTCCGAAGTCAGCATGCCATGATCGAGCGTATAACGACGAATCCATGCACGAATAGCAGCATCATCTGCAATATTCTCAGCCAGAATATCTTTGGCTCCCTGAAGTGCGACCTCTGCATCTTCTACCCCAAGTTCAGCATTGATATAACGCGCAGCTTCCTCCAGGACATTGCCTTGCTTCGGTTGACCCCAGATCCAGACAGCGAGTGGTTCAAGACCTTTTTCCTTCGCTACACTGGCACGGGTTTTCCGCTTCTGACGAAACGGACGGTACAAGTCCTCTACTTCCTGCAGCTTAACTGCCTGAGTGATAGACTGTTTCAGTTCTCCGGTCAGCTTGCCTTGTTCCTCTATAATACGGATGACTTCCACTTTGCGGTCTTCCAGATTGCGCAAGTAAACGATGCGCTCTTCAATGAGCCGCAGCTGGTTCTCATCCAGCTCTCCAGTCATTTCTTTACGGTAGCGGGCGATAAATGGAATCGTATTGCCTTCGTCCAGAAGCTCCGACGTGGTGCGGACCTGCTTCAAGGACAGTGACAGTTCCTTGGCTACCTGTTTGATGATTCGTTCATGGCGTTCTGCCTTTATTGTTTCTTCATTGGGTTCCAGAACCGTTTCCTGTTCAGACAAATAAATCCCTCTTTCCTTCCTGAATCGTTCAGTTGAAGCTTGTTCAGGGCAGCTTTGCTGCTGTAATCACAGTATCGAACCTGCATTCAAGCAGATTCCTCTCCCCTATATTATCACAAAATCCCGTTCAGATTTCCAGCATTCGTCCAGGTTACAAGTTCTTACAATTGAGATTACGTATCAAACCTTCGTCTCAGCCATTAGAAAAAACCGAAAAACGTCTCCCCGACGTCTTCCGGTCTCTCCTGACAAACACTGCCATCACGCCAGTTTATTATACCCGTTCGAAGCGGAACATTTCACTCAGATAGTCTCCCGATGCACGGCCTACGGAGATCCCACCATACATCAGTGCATCCCCGGTAAACGTCTCGGAACCACCTTTCAGGCGGTAATCCGCGTCAGGGTCGAGGCCCTTCAGCTTCAGACGTTGGAGCGGTGCATTCGGTTCAGATAGCACACGGAAGTAGAATACAACGGCTTCGCTGCCATCTGGTGCAATAAACATCCAGGCCGTTTCATTTCCCTCAAACGGACTTAGCAAGCGACGGAACGTTCCGTATTGAATGGTTCCCCGAATTTCTTTGTACAGCTCAACCTGCGCCTTTACAATGGCATTCTCTTCCTCTGAGAAACGAGTCAAATCCAGCTCGTATCCAAAGTTACCAGACATCGCGACATGTCCACGAATCTCTAGAGAAGTAATTCGGTTGACCTGATGATTAGGTACAGCTGAGATATGTGACCCCATTGAACTTACCGGATATACCAGGCTTGTACCATACTGAATACGCAAACGGGATATCGCGTCCGTGTTATCGCTGGTCCACGTTTGCGGCATGTAGTACAGCATACCTGGATCAAAACGGCCGCCACCACCTGAACAGCTCTCGAACAGGATATTCGGGAACGACGAAGTAATCCGTTCCATGACTTCGTACAATCCAAGCATATAACGATGTGCTGTCTCGCGCTGTCTGTCTGCTGGCAGCAATGCAGAACCTATTTCCGTCATATTCCGGTTCATGTCCCATTTCACATAAGTGATCGGCGCGGATCCAAGCACATCGCTTAGCATGCGTACAATCTCATCACGCACATCCTGACGGGAGAAATCGAGTACCAATTGTTGGCGCCCTTCCGTCCGACGGCGATCCGGCACATGCAGACACCAGTCCGGATGAGCACGGTACAATTCGCTGTCTGGCGAAATCATCTCAGGCTCAAACCATAATCCGAACTGCATGTCCAGACTGGTTACCCGGTTGGCCAAATCATCCAGGCCTTGTGGCAGTTTATTCTTGTCCACAATCCAGTCACCGAGTGAGGAGTTATCGCTGTCCCGATGTCCGAACCATCCATCATCCAGTACGAACAGTTCAATACCAAGCTTCTTCCCTGCTTGGGCGATCTGCTCAATCTTATCTGCGTTGAAGCCGAAATAGGTCGCTTCCCAGTTGTTAACCAGAACCGGGCGCTCTGCATTGCGGAATTGTCCGCGTGCCAGTCGCTCCCGATACAATTCATGATACGACTGGGACATACCATCGAGGCCTGTGTCCGAATAGACCATAACCGTTTCAGGTGTCTGGAATGACTCCTGCGAATCCAGCTTCCAGCTGAACTCAAACGGATTGATTCCCAGTGTTACACGAGTGGTATGGAACTGGTCCACTTCTGCTTGTGCAGTGAAGCTGCCGCTATACACAAGACTGAACCCGTAGACTTCACCCTGATCTTCGTCTGTACCTGGTGTCATCAGTGCAATGAACGGGTTCTGCTGGTGACTGCTTGAGCCGCGACGGCTCTCGATGCCTTGCAAGCCGGAAGCAAGCGGTCTGCGAACGATGTCCCGTTCACGCGTCCATGCTCCTGACAGTTGCAGCAATTCGTAATCAGCATGCGGGAAATCAACGGAAGAACTGAGCGCACGGGCAATATTCACCGAGGTAGCGCTCTCATTAATGATGCGCATGGAACGCGTAATCGCATTAAATGCCGTAAAGGCAGTGTAGCTAAGTTCAATCTTGATCCCTGCAACACGATCTTCCAGTTCAACGATGAGTGTCTCAGCTTCATCGTCAGATTCAACATAAGTCGCAGGTAGTCCAGTAAGCGCTGCCTTTCCTTTGATCAGTCGATGGCCTGTATACGTGAACTCCGAAACGGTTGAACCATTCTCAAGCTCCAATTGGATTGCCGGATTACGGAAATCACTTGTACCATACACCGGCAGTTCTACTGCCAACGTGTCGAAAGAGATCGTCCGATCTTCCGGCACCGGATTCGGGCTGAACGAAGCACGCTCTGTACGCACATGAAGCCAGCTCAGATCGGTATCACGCAGTTTTTTGCCATAATATAAATGTACCAAATATCCCGAAGGCAGGACCTGAAATACATAGCTTGCCTTTTGAGTCTGTAGATGAAATTGAAGCTTCTCCTGATCAATATAAATGCTCATATGTCTCCTCCACCTCTATATATGTCGATTACGTAAACGGTTTCTCAGGTATCATTATAACGAAAAGCTTCAAAATGTTCTACGCTTTCATGAAGCTTTAATCAAAAGAGCGTACCCCGGCCGTTAGGCTGTTGTACGCTCTTCTGATTGCTGTCTGAAATTGTGTGTTCCTGTAAGGAACATCCATTGTCTACGGATGGCACGGCAGAACAAAGAAACAACTGCCTGCTGCCTTAAAAATCGATTAAACCTAGGCTGATCTGTAAGGCTTCGTTAACCAGTTTCATGGTCTCCTCGTCCAGATGGGTAATCTTGTCGGTCAGCCTCTGCTTATCAATCGTCCGTATTTGTTCGAGCAAAATAACCGAGTCCCGGTCAAAGCCGTGTGCCGCCGCATCAATCTCCACATGCGTCGGCAGCTTTGCCTTTTGGATCTGGGCGGTGATCGCCGCCACAATACAAGTAGGACTAAATCGGTTGCCGATGTCATTCTGGATGACCAGAACCGGCCTGACTCCACCTTGCTCGGAACCGACAACGGGAGAAAGATCCGCAAAAAAAACGTCACCGCGTTTTACGATCAATGTCTACACCCCGCTAACTAAGCGGTCCAGAGTGCTGTCCGCATCTTCCTCCGCGTGAAAGGCCTCGGATGCCATGGTGAGGTTAATCTTCGCCATCTCCATGTACCCTCGCTGCATCGATTCACGGATGTAACGTTTCTTACGCTCCGTCAAATACAGCTTCATGGCCTGCCTAATCAATTCGCTGCGGTTGGAATTCTCCAGCGCTACGATGCCATCCACTTCTTGCAAAAGATAATCAGGCAAACTGATCATGATCCGCTTGGTGTTCTGCAAGTTGGCCACCTTTCTTCCACCCCCACAAACCTTTCGCCATTGTGAACCAGTATTACGTTTTTCCAGAACTTTTATACAAAGGAATATATATGCCCCGAGTATATCAAGTATGCTGTACTCCATTATAAACACGGGGAACAATATTCGTACAGACCAAACATCTCTTTTCAGGATTTTTCATCCCAGTCATCATTCATAATTCGAGATGCTCCGACAGTTTTCCTTCTGTTCTGAAAAAAAGTTTATTGGAAATAGCGTCCAGTCGAGCTATCAGGATGTCAAAAGAGGGTTGATTCTGGCGACTACTGCTCCATTACGGGTATAAACCCGCGGGATTCGGTGCGCCATCATGCAGACCACTTCGTAGGGAATCGTACCGAGTTGAGATGCCACCTCGTCTGCAGTTATGACTGCACCCGATTGGTGACCGATGAGAACAACCTCTTCGCCGGCTTGAATTTCTTCTGCTTCTGCTGCAAAAGATTGTAGCGACACCATACACTGATCCATGCAGATCGTACCGACGACGGGAACGCGGCGGCCGCGCACAAGTACTTGTGCTTTACCTGACAGCATTCTTGAAAATCCGTCTGCATAGCCGATAGGCAGGGTCGCTATTCGTTCGTTCCCTTGTGTTACATAACGGGTTCCGTAGCTGACACCCCAGTGAGGTGGCAGCGTTTTGACCAGAACCGCCTTCGTCTTCAGTGTCAATACCGGGGACAGCTTCACTACCTGATGATTCACCTCTCCCGAAGGATACAATCCGTACAGACTAATGCCCACACGTACCATATTGTAGGACAACTCCGGCGTATCAATGGTAGCGGCGCTGTTCGCCGTATGTATAATCGGGATGACACATCCCTGATCCCGCAGCGCATCAACCACGCCTTGGAACCGTCGATACTGCTCCAGTGTATAGGTCTTGTCTTTTTCATCCGCCTTGGCAAAATGGGTAAACATGCCTTCTAGCATAACCTGCTTCAGATGGGCTACTTCCTGAATGAATGCAAGCGCCTCATCGCCAGGCAACAGCCCAAGTCTGCCCATGCCGCTGTCGATTTTGATGTGAACCTTGAGCTTACGAGAGGATGTGCCCGTCTCCAGATGTCGAATGGCTTCGAGTACTTCCTTACTGAACAGCGTAATGGTTACATCATGTTTCCAGGCTTCAGCGATGCCTTCTGGCGGCGTGTAGCCCAATACCAGAATCGGAAGGGTAATCCCGTGTTGTCGCAATTCAAGCGCTTCGTCAAGAAAAGCTACACTTAAGTAATCCACGCCAACTCGTTCCAGTTCTCTGGCCATCTCCACTGCTCCATGTCCATAGGCGTTTGCCTTCACACAAGCGAGCAGTTTCTTGCCTTGCGGCAATGTTTCACGGAAAGCGTCCACGTTGTTGCACAAATGATCCAAATTGATTTCCGCTTGGGTCGGCCGATATTGTTCTTGCACGTTAAGTCACCTTCTCTAATCATCTTAATCCGGCTCACGTCAGACTCCATCGTAATGCTCAAGCATGTGACTGTCAAATGAACGGAAGATCTGCAGTCCAAAACACATACAGGAGCACTATCTGAAGTCGGGAGCAAAATCGGAATAAGACCCATAAGCCAGACCATGAATGAGATATTCATCTCTCCATAACGTAACTTATCTGCTTATATCGTATTATTTACCCGGTTCCTCCCGCGTAGAAGCGTGTTTTGCATTATTGAGTGCACCGGACCTAATCCTTGCTTATCTTACGCAGGGTCATGGGCTGTTGATACACACAGGCTCAACCGAAATCAAATCCTGTGAATCACGGCTATAAAACAGGAAAGATGACCTCTATATGCAGCAAAGCACCGGAGAATATCTCCGATGCTTCTTAGCATTCCTTATGTTAGGACGACTATACTTTGCAAATCATTTCCCTGACTCTTCCTGCATTGAGGTTGCAATCTGCATCATCTCATTAACAGGCAAGTCAGCACTGGTAATTCGGTATTCCACCCCGTCAGTCATCCAAGTAAGAGTCTGCAACGCATCTCCGCTCAGCATACCAAGTGTGAATCCAAGGTCAACTACACTGGACGGTGCAAGCGATACAGCTCTGTCCTGAGGCCGCGCCTCAAAGATCGTGTAATTATATGTTCCTTCGTAGCGAAGCATAACCGAATAGTCTCCTGATCCTTCCACGATCTGATCGTCTTTCAGCTTAACCCCTTCCGGAGCATATGTCGGCTGAATAACTCCGAAGCTATCCGAACCTTCCGGCTCGGCCGATGTAGGTTCTTCGGTTCCTTGCCCGCTGGCCGGATCTTCTGAACCTTGCTGCTCGGCGTTATCACTCACACCCGTCTGTCCGTCACTAACGGTTCCGCTCGGATTCGATGCAGAACCTTCCTCTGTTGCAGCTTGAGGATTGGTAGTCTCTTTACCATCCCCAGCAGGAGCCGCGCCTGAGTCAGTACCAGCCTTGCCACCATTTTCTGAAGCAGCAGTCATATTGCGCTGCATGTCAAACGCGTCTTTCTCAAATTCAGTACCAAATTTGAAGCTATCAAACTTCACATCGACCACCACATTGGCATTCGAGTCGGATACTTCTACCTGTTTTGGAGCGTAATCACTTTTGTTTAACCATATTTTCTGTCTGACCAATGCATGTGTATTGTAGTTGGCAGCTACATCGAATACATAGCTTTCCTTCTCATCGGCAAACTGGCGGGTCGAATCACCTGTTATGCTGCGGATCAGCGTCTCGTAGAGGTAAACCTGGCCTTGGTTATCCGGCCAGTTACTCTGGAAACGGAAGCTTTTGTTCTGACTCGGTGTCAGGACAAATACGCCCTCATCATTGCGCAGTACAATTTGTGTTACATCCTTTTTGGCATTCGTTAATGCGATACGATAATACGAAGGCTTTTGATGCCATACCTCGACCTTATACTGCTGCGGCGTATCTCCGGTATGCAGCGTCATAACGCCTGCCCCCTGATAACTTTCCATTTCTCCTACGACTTCGTTCAGATCTTTGACCACGGCTGCCGCATCCTTCTTCCCGCAGGCGGCAAGTAAGGTCGATAAGACCAATACCATGGCAAGCATCCATGATATTCGGCGCATGACATCATCCCCTTTAGCACATGTTTTCACTTCAGGATTGTGCGTACAGCAGAACCCCTACTTGATTAGTACATGTTATGAGGGACTTGTTCGATATATGCGGACTAGTTTGACAAGCATTGCATCATCCAATGCTGTAATACCCTATCTGGTAACAAAATCAGTCTCGGGTAGGATGTAAAATCCAACCAGATTATTCATAGTAAATACAGATAACAACCCAACCCATGTAATTACATAACACTAATATGTAGCTAATTTGATGTACAACTCTATTTTAAATTGGAGGAAAATAATGAACACAACCTACCTTCACTCATTGCTGAATGGATTGGATGATTTTGTGGAAGAGCAGCTTAAACGTTGGAAAGGAGTAGGTGTGGCTGTAGCGGTTATCCACAAGGATGAAGTCATTTTGCAAAAAGGATATGGTTATCGCGATTTGGAGTCCAAGCTTGAAGTTACACCCCATACCCTATTCGCGATCGGTTCAAGTACCAAGGCCTTCACAGCATCAACCGCCGCCCTTCTCGTCGATCAGGACATTCTGAAGTGGGACACGCCTGTCAGAACGTATTTGAAAGACTTCAAAATGTTCGATCCGGTAGCTACAGAACGACTCACCATCCGAGATATGCTCTGTCATCGCTCCGGACTTCCAAGGCACGAGATGGTCTGGTACAACTCATCAAGGAGCAGAGAAGAACTTGTAAACGCGCTTCAGTATCTGGAGCCTAATGAAGACTTTCGGAACAAATGGCAATATCAGAATTTGATGTATATGGCTGCTGGTTATCTGGTAGGTCAACTCAAAGGAACTTCATGGGAGAATGTTGTCCAGGAGTCCCTGTTTAACCCACTTGGTATGAATTCAAGTGTCTTCTCTGTCGATGAGATGCAGAATCAATCTGACTTCGCCTTCCCTTATATGGATCAAAACGGTGAGAATACGCGGATACCTTTTCGGAAAATAGATGCCGTAGGGCCTGCTGGCTCCATTAACAGCAATCTGGTCGATATGATCGCCTGGGTGCAATTTCAATTGAATCAAGGGCAACAGGGTGGGAAACAGCTGATTTCCAAAGAACAGTTGGCTATTACACACAGCCCGCAAATGGCTAGTGATTCACCATTCTACTGCAAAGAGTTGCCTGTTAGCACGTATGGTCTGGGCTGGATGATTGATTCTTATCGCGGACACGCCATGATTCATCACGGTGGGGCAATTGATGGATTCGCTTCTCAGGTCGCCTTTTTACCGGAGGAACAGATCGGTGTTGTAGTCCTTTGCAATACCCATGGGAGTATTCTTCCCTACACGATTTCTTTTAACGTTATTGATCGTTTGCTTGAATTGGAACCTGTAGATTGGAGCGAGAGATTAGCCAAATTAATGACTGGAGAATCAACCGATTCCGAAGCAGCAACAAACACCATAGAAACACCAACTACTCCAGAAACCTCTGTTGAGGAAAAACCAGTGGATACTCAGGTTCATCCCCATGATCGTCCTATCCATGCGTATGCGGGAAGTTATACCCATCCAGGTTACGGCGAAATCGTTATTCAACAGTCGAATGATGGGTTACAGGCCACATTGAATGCTATTGAAATGCCTATGGAATACACTGGAAAAGATACGTTTTCCGTAGAGCTTGTCCTGTTTGGCTTGAAAATCACTTTTACGTTTAAGACGGATGAAGAGGACACCATAAGCTCTCTCTCCATTCCGCTGCTGCTGGAACCTGGCACGAGTCCAATTGAATTTATAAAGACACCTTCAGTATAAAAACATCCTCCACCGGCCTATCCCATTGTAGTAACTACACTTTTTACCACAGTGGGATATACGCCGGATAACTCGCAGTATCTTCTTCTGTATTTGGACTTCTCTTCACCCACAATCGACGCAGATCAGGCATACCGTATGCTACGACACGATAATCCTGAAGCGAAACGTGGTGTGCATGTTCTTCCCTAAAGCTGTATGTAGGCAGGAGCAGCGCCTCTTGAATGAGTCGCTCCTCCAAACTCATAAGCGTACGAAATCGCTCAGCACTATCCTGAATCATAACGACGTGTCTGCATTCACGTTCCAGCTCGCTTTTTCGCTCGTCATCCAGTGCCATGAGGAACAGCGTATTATGGAACGTATACATCGTTAGTAGACTCAGCGTCACATGCTCATCGAACACTTCACCCGTATAAATCACATCATAAGAGGCGAATTCATCATGGTATACGGCATCTACCGGATTACATGGCGTAACACTCACTTTCAGTCCAATAAGCGCACAACGCTGTGCGAACCAGGCCATGTCCGTCTCCATTTTCTCGCCTTCCTCTACCCACACATTCACGATCTGGCCTGCGTAACAGCTGCGTTGTAACAACTCTGAAGCTCTTACGAGAGAAGAGTCAGCTGAGAGGGCTGTTGTTTTCGATCCAATCCGTTCAAGCATCTGCTTTTCCTTGGACTTGTCCCGAACCAAGCTATATGCAGCCTGTACACCTGTGTGTGCCAATGCCCCCATCATCTCCTGTGGATCCATTAGTTGCTGAACAGCCTGACGAAAGTATAAATCCTGCTGTGGGCCTTCTTTTCGCATATTAAAAGTCATAAACACACCGCCCTGAACCTCATGTTGAATCAAGCGAGCCTGTCCGTCTGGAAACAAGTCCTGTTTGATCGCCGACTCCACTCGACCCGTCTGGGGAAGCTGCCATATTTCAACCCGATCAATAAACGCCCGCCCCCTGAAATAGGAAGGGAACACCTCCAGCACAAGCAGCTTGGGATGATTACGTGTCAATCGGTACGGCCCGGTACCAATCGGATACATCGGGTCAAACTCCACATCACGGGGCAAGATGGATGCATTCATACTGCTCATCAGATCCGGGAACATAAAGTTGGGAAACCGCAATACAAAACGCACCGTTAGCTCGTCGAACGTTTCTATGTGATGAATGGAACCAAACAGTGACTTGCAAGGGTTCACCTGATCGGAAATAATTCGTTCAAATGTATATCTTACGTCCTCTGCATCAAGCATCCTTCCATGGTGAAAGAGTATGCCTTTGTGCAAATAAAAGGTCCACTCTGTTCCCTCAGGGTTGCTCTCCCATGCAACGGCAAGACTCGGTTCACAGACTTGGCGTTCAGCGTTGTACTGCACCAAGCGATCAAATACCTGCGCAACAATTCCAACTTCTCCCCACATGTAAGCCCGGGTCGGGTCCAATGTCTCAAAAGCCGTCTCCTGAGGAATTCGCAGTGTATCAACTCTTCCCTGAGTGCCGTGATCGGAACGCAGACCGAACTGGCCTTGCAACCCTTGCATCAATATTTCTCGCATCGAGAACGGCATTGCCGAAGCCAGCGCATAGGCCTCTTCCAACCTGTTGCTTTGCAACAGGCGGTCGAATCGTTCCTGAACAGCCTGTAACAGAGGATGGCAAAAAACGAGCACTGATGTCTTCCCTCTGCCGCGCTGCGGGCTCCATCTGATCCAGTCATGATCCATAAATTTGTTCATAATCAGATTCATATTGCGCATCGTACAACATAAATGATTAGCCAACTCACCAATTGTTGTATGTATTTCTTCCTCTTCGTCTACATTCGAAAAGGCCATGCGAAGCTGAATATAATGATCCATGACCTCCACAACTATCCCTGCCTTTCATTCCCCTACGTAAAATACGAAATTGACTCCTACGCTTCTACAGTTTTTCTTCAGGTTTTCCTCCATTATACTCAGGTACATCGACAACACCAGCGGGAAGGAAGAGAACTGCACATGAAATATACTGATTTGCATCGCAACATCAAGATTCGTATCATTACTGATTTTTTTACGGATCTAACTCAGAAATCCATTATTCCTTTTATGGCGATTTATCTGAGTGTCCAGATTGGTGCAGGCTGGGCAGGTATGCTGTTAACCGTTAATATTGTGGCCTCCATGATCGTTGGCTTGGGTGCAGGATACTGGTCTGACCGAGTCGGACGCAAGAAACTGATGGTCATCGCCCAAATATTGCAGGTATTCGCCCTGTTCTGGCTGGCTGCCGCCAACTCCCCGTGGATGGACTCCGTTCCTTTAACTTGTGTCATGTTTCTGCTTAGCAGCATCAGTTCTGGCATTACTGGGCCCATTGCCAATGCCATGATTGTAGACGTGAGTAGTGAGCATGAACGTCAGTATGTGTATGGGCTGCAATATTGGACCACCAACGTTGCCATTACGATTGGAGCGCTCATGGGCGGGTTATTGTTCGAGTCCTTCCGCTTCATTTTGTTCAGTTTGGTATGCATGGAGAGCCTGGTTACACTATTTATTCTGTTGTTATATATTCATGAAACAATGGATAATAGACACTCCAATCAGCTTGATGTCCCGATTAATAGGAATATACTGAAAACGTATGGCGGTGTATTTAGGGACAAACGATTTATGGTGTTTTTCACCGCAACAGTGCTGGCTGTCTCGTTGGAATTCCAAATGGATAAATACATCGCCGTTCGTCTGAAAAGTGAATTCAACGCCCAACTGTTCCATTGGGATATCTCAGGTCTGCAGATGTTCAGTCTGATCATGGCGATTAACACTGTACTCGTCGTAATCATGGCCATTCCTTTCTCCAAATGGCTGGGGCGGTTCCAGTCCAGATTTATTATGACTGTCGGCATGTGTATGTACACTACTGGATTTGGCGTGCTCGCATTCAGCAATTGGGCCTGGCTGCTTATCACATCCGCTGTACTGCTAACCATCGGTGAGCTCATGTATGCGCCTGTTCGTCATGTTATGCTTGCTGGCATGATTCCTTAATCTGACCGTGCTGCCTATATGGCTGCTGACGGCATGAGTTATAATGCAGCCGCTCTGCTGGGTAGTCTTGGGCTGACGATTGGGGCCTTCCTGCCTTCTTATGCAATGGCTGGTCTGTATATATTGATGGGCATCGGCGCTCTCGTATTTTTCCGGCAGTCGCTTCGCCCGTCAACGGGTCAAAGAGAACCACAACCATGCGCAGACGCCTCCTAAATATTCGGCTCCTCTATTCTGTATTTTGCTCCTGATCGTTGTGAGTTCTATTGAGGAATGGATATCACAATCTACTATCTTGAAACCTATTGGTCCAGTAATCAGTAATAAACAGGAGAGTTCCTTTTACAAAATTTTCTTTTGAAGGAGTGTTTACATGCATTTATCCAATCGAAGCACCCGCTTCAGGCTCACCTCCATAACAGGGGCGTTCATGGCGTTGGTCCTGTCCCTCAGTCTATGGGCACCCGCCGTGCAGGCGGAGACCACACCTGCTGCGGTCAATGAAAAAGGAAAAGTGACAGCGCTGACAACAGATTCTGCGACAGCCTTTCTGGATACATTTTTTGATTCCGCCGAAGCGAAAGCCCAATATGTTGGTGCTTCCGTAGTCGTTGTCAAAGATGGAAAAGTCGTGGCAGAGAAAGGGTATGGATATTCCGATCTGGAGAGCAAAGAGCCCGTTGATCCGAAAAATACCACTTTTCGTATCGCTTCGGTCTCCAAAACATTCACATCAGCCGCTGTCATGCAGCTCGTAGAGCAAGGTAAGGTGGATTTAAAGGCTGATTTCCAGACCTATGTGAAAGGACTGGAATTCGATAATCCTTTTGACAAACCTGTAACGGTAGAGAATCTGCTCACACACACCACCGGATTCGAGATTCGCGACCCACAGCAGGAAGACATCCATGATGACTTTGACAAAAGTGTATCGATGGAGGATTATGCCAAGTTACATATGCCTCCTGTCGTCAGAGAACCTGGTAGCGCCTACATGTACGACAACTTCTCCTTCCTGCTGCTTGGCATGATTGTGGAGAATGTGAGCGGCGAGCCATTTGAATCGTATATGCAGCAGCATATCTTCAAACCTCTCGGTATGGATAACAGCAGTTTCTTGC
Source organism: Paenibacillus taichungensis (assembly GCF_050994985.1). Classification (NCBI taxonomy): domain Bacteria; kingdom Bacillati; phylum Bacillota; class Bacilli; order Caryophanales; family Paenibacillaceae; genus Paenibacillus; species Paenibacillus taichungensis. The sequence goes on from NZ_CP194720.1 coordinate 4,521,799, forward strand.
TGAACGGCAAGTTCAAAAACCAACTTGCAACAGCCTATGATGCGGCCCATAATCCACTCGACCTGTACACCCTTTCCCCAACACCTATGCCTCAAGGCGGCATGCTCTCAACGGCAGAGGATATTGGGAATTTCATGATTGCTTTCCTGAATGATGGCGTGAAGGATAACGAACGTATTTGGAAAGAATCTACGGTAAAAAGCATGGAACAATACCGTTCTTCCATTCATCCGCTGCTCCCCAATACCACTTATGGATTTGAAGCTGCTTTTCAGCTTCCGGGTGCAGGCAGCAGTTCCAAAATTATCACCAAGGCTGGTGACCTAATCGGATTCAGCTCTTATCTCTTCCTTATTCCTGAGCAAAACACAGGTGTCTTCCTTACTTACAACCAAACAGGAGCACTTCGTAATCTCTTTTATCCTGCCTTTATCCAAACGTTCTTCCCGCAATATGCGGAGCCCATTAAGTTCAAGGACTATACACCTCAAACTGCGGATGAGCTGCAACGCTTCGCTGGGCTATACGCGGATCTGCGACTGAGCACCATTGTTAGTTCCCTGAAAGATGACGGCAAAGAACCTGGACAATTGAGCATTTCCGACGTCTTCCTTGGCCCACGTACCCTGATTCAGGTTGAAGATAATCTCTTCAAGGACGAATTAACAGGCCAGTTCACGGCGTTCAAGGAAAATGCTGATGGAACCATCTATATGAAAGAACCTTATCTCAACCCAATGGGTTATGAGAAAAAAGGGCAGAAACCCCAAGGCTTCCGGGATGTCCAGGCGAATAGTCCTTATGCTGAAGCCATCTATGGTTTGCAATCCCTTGGATACTATACCAATGATGCAAGTGAAGCTTTTCAACCCAAAAATGCCGTTACACGGGCTGAATTCATTGAGGATGTCCTTAAAATGAGCGGGCTGAAAGCCAGCAAAACGACGCCACCTGCGGATACCGACTGGGCAACTCACCCTGCTGCCGGTTACATTCAGCTAGGTTATGAATCCGGCATGATCGCCGGTGCGGATGAGAAACAGTTCAAACCGGATCAGGTCATCACACGTCAGGAAGCTATGGTGATGATCTGGAGAACTCTCCAGCTGCAATATCCAAATGAACTGTTCGAGGATGTGAAGCTGGCCGGGCAGACAGATGCCTGGGCTGTGCCTGCGATCCAGATGATGGTTAAGCTAGGCATCCACGGTCCTGAAGTGAAGGTGCTGGAGGATGGATCAGTCGATTTCCTCTCACGCAAACCACTGATTCGCCAGGAAGAAGCAGCAATTATGTACCAGCTGTTTACACAGCCAACCGACAAGATCGTAGCTGACCTGATGACAAAGCAGCCGCAATCGGAAACTTCCTCAGATGAGGAACCTGCCGAAGATACAACCGCGCCTGCAACCGTAACTCCTGAATAACCGGAGCACCAACCTTATATTCACGGTATAAAAAACGATAAACAGGCTTGTTCAAAGGAGGATAACCCTCCTTCTGAACAAGCCTGTTTTGGCTAGCGTGGTGACCTTCTGGTGTACCATTTGATGGTGCGATGATACTTAAGAGGTCATCTCAAGTTATGAATTAAATACCTCGCTCAACATGGAAGAGACATGTTGATTGCCATTCCGCTGGTCATATTTGTCTGCGGCCGCTTTGGCATATGCCGCAAAATAGTCGACCAGTTTACGCAAATCTCCTGGATCTCCTTCATAAGGGAATGAAGCGGGAAGCCGCAATCGGTATCCTGGAGATTCATCAGCCCAGCGGCGCAACAATTGTGCTGCTCTGGCATAGAACATCATTTTGGCAAACGGATCTTCATGGTCCATCGCAAGCACTATGTTTTCTTCCAGAACATCGATGCCCTTCGCCGGGTTCGTGCGTGCAAGATAATCCATCTGCTCAGCAAAGCTCTGCACAAAATCATTATGTCCTTTGATCATGCGATAGCCTTTCGCCTGATGTTTGTCAGCTTCATCAATCCTGCCAAGCCGGTATAGTGGCATCAAAATCTCTGATAAGGTCAGGTGCGGAATTTCGGCACAACTCATTCGCCCTTTCAAAATGGGCTTCGCCGCTTCCAATACCTTCTCATCATCACCTACCAATAACCAGTAGCGCATGATCTCGTCCTGCTCACAGGCTTCACAATCACTCATAAAGTCACGATCCATACTTCTGAACTTCGTATAGCTGGTACCTGCCTCCTCCAGCTCGCCAAGATCCATAGATATGCGGAATCGATAATACCAATACGAACGTTCACTGTACCCAAATGATTTGAAGCGACGTCCAAAGTCCTCCAGCAGCTCCATCATTTTAACGCGAGACACTTCCGGGAAGCTGGATAACTCACCTAAAATCCATTTATATGACCACATTAACGTTTCTTCGTCATAGCGTTCAGGCTGTTGATCAAACTTGCCTAGCTGCCAGGAAAAAGCAATCAGTGCTTTCATCGGATAACCGCAAAATGTCGCGGTCTCCACAATCTCTGAACGTGCTTCGTATGCTTCCTCCTCCATGCCATTCACATCAGCGACTCTTGCCGCTTCCTCCAGCATGCCAAGCTTCGCTGTTCCATTAGGCAGGCCATAGGCCTCATCCATCAGATCCTCAAAATCCATTTCGGTCTTCATCAGGCATCCCCCTTACGATCTGTATTCGCACGCAAACCCCAATCAATAAAACGAACGATGCCCTGATTCAGCACCTCAAGCTCCTGCCGATTCATCGCGTAATGCCCCATCATTAGTGCATTGACATACAACATCTCAATGGCAATCGGAGTCATTTGGGCATCCGGTGAAGTCAGGACCCGCTGAATAATTGGATTGCTGATGTTCAGATACAGGGTCGAATAACCTGCGGAACTAATGCCGGATGACAATGATCCGAGGACAGATGAAAACAATTCTGTACTCTCCTCACTTGCTTTTTCCAATGCACGCAGCGTGGAAGACTCCTGCGAGAGTGTGAACAGCACTGGCAAATCGGCTGGCTTGAAGCCCTTGACCTCTGCACGGCAGCGGAAACGTTGCAAAGCAGAATCAGCAAGGCGCAAGGAATCATAATACTGATTCCGTTCAGCCGGCGGCACGTCGGTAAAACTCATGGATAACTCATCCGGCTGCAACCGCTGCGTCTGTACATGCTGCACCACTTGTGGCAGCATTGCCATCAAATCGCTATCGTAGATGTATCCACCGTTAATGACCAACATCGATTGGGCTGACGCGACATGATGAATTTGACGATACTCATCCACCGTGGTAGTGAAGTACAACGTCTCTCCCTCGCTCATCAACTCGCCCAGTTCCCGATGACCACGTGTACTTTCAAATGGAAGCCAGCGGTGAATCATCGCGTAGAACTCCTGATCCTGCACAGCCAGTGCTTTCATCGACAACGCATGCAGACGAATCAGCTTTTGCAGCCGTTCCGTCTGGCTCTCAGCCATGTCGGCCAACCCTTTACGAAGGGCATCGCCAAGTTCGGAGCGAACCTCTTCCAGCTTTTCATTTTCATAAAAATGTTCCCGTGAAGCCGTTGGTTGAAGCTCGTCTGTCCAGATTAGGCATTTCACGAAGAAGGCCCATTCCGGCAAAATATTCTCCGCCTTCTCCGAGATCAGCATTCGCTTCAAGTACACCCGGTGAGAACGCTTGGCATTCAGATTGACAGCATGGGGCAGTACAAAAGCTATACCTCCTGTACGGCCTGAAGCCGTCGTCAGTGGAATGAAATCCTGAAACTTCTCCCCAAGCAATCGTTCACCAAAAGCCAGCACTTCCGCTCTGCGTCCACGTGCAAGCTCAGGCTCCATCAACCAGATCGGTGACTCGCTATTGACGTTATGTTGAACACCGTCACTATGCAGAATGACTGGATAAGGCAGCAACGCTCCATAATAGAACAAGGCTTCTTTCACATATTCCGTTTCAAAATAATGGGCTGCGTCCGGTGTACAACGCAGATATACTTTCGTTCCCGGAGACAACTGTGTCTCCAATTGCCGAATCGTATACGTTCCATCGGGCTTCCCCCGCCACTCCATCGAAGGTCCACCCTTCGCGGATTGCGTCAGCATGACGATTTCATGACTCACCATGAAACAGGACAATAATCCGATTCCGAATCGCCCGATAAACGAAGTCTCTCCATCCAGCAAAGCCTGCTGCCCACGCTTCGAGGATTGACCTATCATCGCGAGAAACTCATGGATATCGGCTTCCGTCAAGCCAATGCCGTTGTCCTCCACCATCATGGTCAACTGCTCGCCTGTTCCTGTCAGTTCCACACGTACTTCACCCTGGAATCCCGGTTCCGCTTCTGTTCGAGCTGTAATGGCATCCGTCGCATTTTGCATTAATTCACGTAAAAATACTTTCGGGCTGCTGTATAGATGGTTCGATAAAATCTGGATCATACCGCTCAGGTTCACCTGGAAGCGATACTCATTGGATGCTGTCATTCCGCTCACCTTCCTCTGGTCCAAACCCATCTGATGTTTCCTACTTGGAAGTGTTCATACGATGTGTTAGACGAAATAGTTATGTAATCACAAGAAATGAGGCGTTCCATTGGATGGATACGCCAAGTAACGACGTCAAACCGGCCTTGGCTAACCAAGACCGGCGTTAGATGAATATTCAGGCATTCATGATATGTAAGAGGCCTTAAGTCTAATTACCACGTTATGGAGGGCAATGAAACGAGATATTGCATCCTTTTAACTAGAATACATGGTATAGACCACAGTGAAAACAAACCTGAGACCCGATTTCGCCGGACTTTAGGGTGGAGTTAATGCTCACATTTGGGACTAAAGACGGAGAATCTTTATTTTCTGGCCCTCCATTTGAACGATATAGCTCATCTGAACGTATAATCTCCAAACTCAGATCGGATGGTGAATGTACATGATTGAAGTTCGCAACATTTCCAAACAATTTAAAGTGCATCAGGCACTGAACGATGTCAGCTTCACGGTTGAACAAGGCAGCGTTACCGGGCTGATTGGTCCCAACGGTTCGGGCAAAACCACCTTGATCCGCATCATGAACGGTGTTCTCGGCGCTTCGGGTGGGCAAGTGAGTATTAACGGCCTTGATCCCTTCCGTGAGACGGAGAACGTACTCGCCTTCTGCGGCACATTAACCGAGCAGAGCGGATTGTATGAAAATATGAGCGGGCGTGACAACCTGATCTTTTTCGCTGAAGCTTTCGGTGTACAACGCGCCAAAGAACGGATTGACGAGCTCGTGGATCTGTTCGAATTGAAGGAATATCAACATCGAAAAGTAGGCACTTACAGCACAGGCATGAAAAAACGCGTAGGTCTAGCACGGGTGCTGCTGCACCGCCCCTCCATTCTCTTTCTGGATGAGCCAACCAATGGGCTTGACCCGGACGGCATTCAGATGGTGCTCCGAATCATCCGTCGGCTAAATCAGGAGGAACAGATGACGATTCTCGTATCGTCTCACGTATTATCCCAGCTATCGGCCGTGTGTGATCGATATATTTTTATGGAAAAGGGGCGCAAGGTTGAGGAAGGTACGGAGCAGGAGATCATCAACCGATACCTGACCTCGCCCCGGATTGAAGTTGAAGCGACCATGGCGAATGGCTGGCAAACGGTAGCAGGGTATACACCGGAGATGGTTTCCGCGAACAAAGCCGTTTTTCAGCTTCAAACTCGTGAAGATATTCCATTGCTGCTGCGACAATTGACAGAGCGTGGACAAGTCTATCAGGCCCGGATTACGGGCAGCGATCTGGAGAGTATTTATTTTGCCATCAGGGAGGCACACCATCATGAATAACAGACAAGCCATACGTGCACTTGTTCGTAAAGATATTCGAGCCATCACGGCCAGCGTGCAGCTCTGGCTGCCTATGTTGATCGTTCCGCTAGTTATCGGGATCATCATGCCTGGGATACTCATTTGGACAGCCTCAAGGTTGGAACTTGCTTCCCTCGGTAATATGAGCTTCCTGCTTGATACGCTGGATAGCCTAACCCATACCGGGCGGATTCCGCAGCTTGCTTCAATGCCTACGGATAACCACCGCATTGTCTATTACCTGGCCTTATACATGTTCGCGCCCCTGTTTCTCATCATTCCAGTGATGGCATCCAGCATTCTGACGGCCAACAGTTTTGCAGGCGAGAAGGAACGCAAGACCCTGGAAGGTCTTCTGTTCACTCCTATGAGTATGGATACGTTGTTTAAAGGCAAGGTGTTAGCTGCCCTTATTCCTTCTCTGTTATTATCCTGGATTACCTTCATTATCTACGGCATCATTGCCAATATCCTCATGTACCCCATGTTTGGGGCATGGATGTTTCCCAATCTGAACTGGATCATTCTCGTTCTGTGGGTTGTTCCGGCGTGCAGTCTTGTGGTCATTTTGTTAAATGTACTGATATCGGCGAAGGTACGCGGATTTCAGGAGGCCTATCAACTCGGTGGATTGGTCGTGATTCCATTGCTCGCGCTGATTGCCGGTCAGGCGAGCGGCATGTTGCTTATCAGTCCTCTCATGTTAATCTTGGTCGGAGCGGTACTTCTACTCATCAGTTTCATTTTGCTTCGTCTAGTTACTTTGTGGAACAGTCGCCAACAGCTGGCTGAAAGTCAGATATAGGCGGAATATGGCTGAGATATAACGGCAGAAGATCTGGTCTTCTGTCGTTTTTTATCATACTGAGATGTATAACATATTTTCCATAGTTTACCGATATAACTTAAGGTGTTATTGTGTTTATTACATACATAAAGAAGAAGGGTGACGATTGATTTATGAACAAATGGTCCACACGCTTGCAACGCACGGTTTGCACCTTGCTGCTGTTCACACTGATCGCGGCAGCAGTGCTTGGAGGCGGAGCCAATGCTCATGCAGCTTCCCTGAACCAAACTACGGTATATTATGATTCCGATGGTGTATTGTACAAAGTATCTGGTGACGGAAGCGGAACCACAGAGGTATTGCTTGATTTTGAAGGAGATGGTCTGTCTGCGGCGGGATCCTATCTCTATTACACCCGTTCCGAGTCTTCCACAACGCTGCTTCGTGTTCCCAATGACGGTTCCAGCGATTCTGCTGAAACGTATGCGACAGATGTGTTGAGCTACTTTACGGATAATGGATTCATCTATTATATGGATTCCAAAGGAACGATCTATCGTGCAAATGGCAATAGCGAAGCTTCCGCTGCCACCAAAATTGCAGACAAAGCGGATACAAATTTTCCGCTGCTCGCCGTAACGAAAGGCCGTGTATATTATAACGGGCTCGTTAATGGAAACCCATGGATCGTTTCCAAAGCATCCAATGGTAGCGGAGCAGTGCAACGAATTGCTGCTGGTGCAGTAGAAAGTCGTTATTTTATGAACATGGCCAAAAACGAACTGCAACTGATGGTGAACACTGACCCATACGAGCAGTACTACTCAACCAACGCCATTATCATGTACAAGGTAAACTACAATACAGGCAAAGGTACAGCTGTTAATCCAAAAGCAAAGCTGGACGTGAACGCTGTTTATGCCGGCGGCTGGGGCAACAATCTGTATGTGTATAACAAAGGCATCAAGCTGGACAGTAACAAGGATTATGATTATTCAACAGGCAAAGCCTTTGCATTGACCACTTCTGGCAAAACTCTTCAGATTCATAGTAAGAGCATCCGGGAGGTAAGTCCGCTAGGTACAGATAAGGTTGTAGTTGTGGATGCAGACAAAAAGGCGTATGCCAAAACCATCGCCGGGAACAAGGTATCCAAATCTGCCAACCTGAATCTGAACAGTGTTACTTTCGTAACTGCTCAGCTGACCAACGGAACACCAACTATTGCATATCTATCCGGTACAAATGGTCTTTATTCCGTGAGCACAGCCCTCAAAGTAACCAAGCTTGCTGGAGAGGAATGGGCTACGTTCCAGCTTCATGACGATGTTCCGGGCATGTTCTACATCAACGCAAATGATCTCTATCGTCTGTATCATGTGCAAGCCAATGGCACAGGCAAAAAGGTACTAAGCGACGTTTTCCTGGATGATATCCTGTTGGTCGTGCCAAACTAACCCACACATGTGGGAATAGACTTATAGAGACTTATAGAGACTTATAGAGACCTATAGCTATCTTAACATTCTTGCTTCAAATAAAGAGGATAACCCTAAAGCCATCACGGCTCTGGGTATCCTCTTTTTTATGTCCAAAATTATTTTTCAAAAACATCTTCCATATGAGAATGATAATTGTTATCATTAAGAAAATAAGACAAAAGGATGGTCCGTATGACTGAACAGCTTCCCTTCATTTCTGAAACCTCATCTCTACCGCTCCTCTCTTCCATGTGCCGTGTACGGCGCGGGGAGCATTTCCGTGTGCAAGGCAAGACGGTGTCCCGGCCCATGCTCTGTCTTATTTTACAAGGAGACGGTGTTCTGGTCCTGAACGATACGGTCTATACCGCCGAAGCCAATCAACTGTATGTTCTGAAGCCAGGAACAACGATTGAGGCGGCTGCACGCTCGGCTGTTACGGAGTTTATAATACTTAGCATGGATACGGTATGTTTGCAGCAAGTGCGCGGCCAATGGAAAATGTCCTCCTCCTCTGGTTTCCCGCTGGATTGGGAGACAGGCAGACTGATGGTTCGTCATGACCAACAAGCCAGAGCGCGAGTTGAACAATTGTATGAAGCCTATCGCGGCGTTCACCCCGATCACTTTATCAGTATACATAGCCAACTGCACGAGCTTTTGCAGTATCTCTCCGAGAATCGGCTTGAAGAAAATTATGAGAAAGTCGATCCGGCGCTTGAACGCAGCATTATGTATATGAGAAGGTTCATGAGTGAAGGTATCAGCATGGATCAACTGGCCAAAATTGCCGGATTGACGCCAAGCTCCTATTCTCGCAGCTTCAAGAAAGCCAAAGGTATGTCACCTACCGATTATTTGAATCGCTTACGGATCGACGAAGCCAAAAAACAGCTCAACCAAGAGTCATGTGTACTCAAAGACGTCGCGGTCTCTGTTGGCTATGGCAATGAATATTATTTTAGCCGCAAATTCAAACAAACCTTGGGGATCGCACCCAGCCTATATATGAAAAAAGATCAGATTCGTGTGGCTACTGCGTCCAAGATGGGACTTCATGAGAATCTCTCTTCACTCGGATTACATCCCGTAGCTGCTATGGACAGGTTCCATGATCGGGAGCTTGATGAGGTCGAGCAGCAGCAGCGGCTAGCTACACAATTGGAGAAATTTCGTCAGGCCAAGCCGGACCTGATTATCGGTGACTTTTATCATCAAACCTATTACGATAAGCTCAAAAGTATTGCACCTACGGTTATCCTGGATCAGGCACATGACTGGAAAGAAAATCATTTACGCTTGGCTGAACTGGTCGGACGGGAGCAACAGGCCTTGCAGAATTTCAAACAGCTGGAGCTACGCAACCTTGATATCGGACTGCGTTTGAAGCATCATTTCGGGCAAGAACGTATTATGCTTATGCAGGTTACGAATCAGTCTATCCGGCTCCAGGAAAATATCGAGCATCCATTGAATCGCCTTATCTACGGTGAACTTGGACTGAACCCTGCACAGATCATATCTTCAGACTTCATGACAGATGAGTATGCGGCAGATAGCATTCCCATGCTGGACACGGATCATCTGTTCATGAACCGCGTCTCTAACTCTCCAGCAAGTGAGAAACTGCTTCGGCGCATGAAACAAACTACCGCCTGGAATCGTTCTTCCGCTGTGTTGAAAGGTAACGTACACGATATATCCGATTGGTCTGTACTATCCTGGACCCCAAACGGACGCCATCAGATCATGGACGAATTGGAACAGATCGTTCAGCAGCTTGTGACTTTATCACACGTGGGATTAATCGGACAATTGTAAAGCATGTCTTTTTCTTCATTATAAATGTACAAGTATATAACCCACCAAGACAAAAGAGCCCTCTCCAATTCGGAAAGGGCCCTTTGCTTTTGCTGTTATTAATGTTCCTTGATCTCTTCCTTCGGAACCAGTTTGTATATTTCCTCATCTTCCATGGTATCAATCAAGCGATCCAGCCATTTGTAGTAGGCCTCAGCTTGAAGCACCTTATGCTTGTCTTCCTTAAGAATGTGAAGAAGCTCAGCATCTGCTTGTTCATCCAGGTCAGCGATCAAACGATTCATCTCATCAACGGATTTGCGCAGTATCTGAAGGTTACTCTCCACGGCTTTTCTCCATTTAATCACAAAATAATCCGTAAACGTCTGATGCCAGTCATACTCCACTTCATATAGGTCTTTCCGGGAGCCTTTGCTCCATACTTTATTCACCATTTTTAGATCCAGCAGTGTACGTACGCCGGTACTCATGCTCGTTTTGCTCATTTCCATTTCCCGGCCCATATCGTCAAGGGTCATAGGTTTGTCTGCAAAAAAAAGCAATCCATATAAGTGTCCCGTGGACAGCGTAACGCCGTAGAGATCCATATTACGCCCAATGGCTTCAATGACGCGTTTACGGATTCTAAGAACGGTTGCCTGCTGTTCCTCTTGTAAATGGTCCAAGCTCATGCTTGCAACCTCCATTCTGAACATTCCCAGTCTCGGCAAAATAATTGCAACTGTTTAAGATCCGGCTTACATGGGAAAGTATCCGGCAGGACATCCTATATGCCAACAGGCTTTAGGTTACCACATGTATCATGGGAGCTTTACCAAGTTGCAAACGCCTACGACTATCTTTTAACCAAAAGAAACTGCTTAGATTCAGCACATTTTCTATTGTAGGAAAAGCGATATCAAATGTAAAGGTGTCTTATTAGCCAGAATAAGGAGAATGACGGAGCATATGGGCGGAAAACTTTGTACAGTTTTTACTGTACAAACATTATGTACTGTTTATTCGGTTGCTATACGGGTTAAGTATTGTTAGAATACAAAACGTTACCCAGAAAGACGGGAAGCGAAGCAACGATTACCGGATTTCGTGGCTGGGCGCACAAGTGTATGGGCTTGTGGATGCTGAAAGCCGTTCGAAGTGCACAACACATCAGAAGGGGTGAAAACATGACCATACTTGAAGTAAAGAATGTAAGTAAACTGTTTGGCCCCCAAACCGAGCAAGGTCTACAATTACTGGAGCAAGGTTGGGGCAAAGAAAAGTTGGCCAAAGAAAAACAGATAACGGTTGGTGTCAACCGGGTCAACATGGAAATACAGGAAGGTGAAATTTTCGTCATCATGGGATTGTCCGGAAGTGGTAAGTCCACACTTGTTCGAATGTTCAATCGTCTGATTGAACCGACATCGGGAGAGATTCTCGTCCATGGTAAAGATCTACGTAAGATGAATAAAGAACAATTGCGCGAAGTGCGTCGGAAAACGATCAGCATGGTATTCCAGAAGTTTGCGTTATTCCCGCACCGTACCGTTCTTGATAATGTGGAGTATGGACTCGAAGTTCAGAAGGTTGATAAAGATGAACGTCGGGAAAAAGCAAAAACGTCGCTTGAACTGGTTGGCCTCAAAGGCTGGGAAGACAAAATGCCGGATGAGCTGAGTGGCGGGATGCAGCAACGTGTAGGTTTGGCCCGTGCGCTGGCGAATGACCCGGAAGTACTGCTAATGGATGAAGCATTCAGTGCACTTGATCCACTGATTCGTCGTGATATGCAAGATGAGCTGATTGAGCTTCAGGATAAAATGAAAAAGACCATTATTTTCATTACCCATGACTTGGACGAAGCGCTGCGCATCGGCGATCGTATTGCCCTCATGAAAGACGGCGCAGTCGTGCAGATCGGTACTCCGGAAGAAATCATGATTCAACCGGCCAACTCATATGTGGCCCGCTTCGTCGAAGACGTGGACTTGTCCAAGGTCCTTACCGCATCTCATGTTATGCGACGTCCTGAAACGATTACGCTTGACCGTGGTCCTCGTGTTGCCCTCGAATTAATGCGCGAACGTGGTATTTCCAACCTGTTTGTCATTGACCGTTCGAAAAAGCTGCTTGGTGTTATTACAGCAGAAGATGCAACCCGCGCGATGCGCGAAAACAAAGTGTTGAACGATATTCTGATTACGGATGGGCCGACTGTAGCGCCTGAAACCCTGATTCATGAATTGTTCGAAATTGTAAGTTCAGCCCATGTGCCGCTCGCTGTTGTTGGCGAAACCGGCCGTCTGCAAGGTGTTATCGTCCGCGGTGCCCTGCTTGGAGCACTAAGCGGTGAAGTTGCAGTAAAGGAGGAACTTGTGAATGATTCCCAAAATACCACTAGCATCGTGGATTGAAGCGATTGTTGACTGGATGAGCTCCTCGCTCTCCGGATTATTTAAAGTCATTTCTGTTGTTATTCAGGAGGTAGTCGGATTTTTCTCCGGGCTGTTCATGCTCCCTCATCCGCTCCTGTTTATTGTGATACTTGGTGTATTGGCATATCTTGTTGGCCGAATACCACTAACCCTGTTTACAGTTATCGGTTTCTTGCTCGTAGATAACCTCGGATATTGGTCCCAATCGATGGATACTTTGGGACTCGTTATTACATCAGGGTTAATCTCCATTCTGCTTGGTGTTCCCATCGGTATCTGGCTCGCATACAGCAAAACTGCAGCTCGGATTATTACACCATTGCTTGACTTTATGCAGACCATGCCTGCATTTGTCTACTTGCTGCCAGCGGTAACCTTCTTCAGCCTTGGTGTGGTTCCCGGTGTTATCGCGTCCGTTATATTTGCGATTCCACCAACGATTCGCCTGACTCATCTCGGAATTAAGCAGGTATCTGGCGAATTGGTCGAAGCAGCGGATGCTTTTGGTTCCACGTCTATGCAAAAGTTGTTCAAAGTACAGCTTCCACTCGCATTGCCTACCGTAATGTCAGGGATTAACCAAACCATCATGCTGTCGCTGTCCATGGTTGTTATTGCTTCCATGATTGGTGCACAGGGTATTGGTGCGGAAGTCTATCGTGCGGTAACGCAGTTGCAGATTGGTAAAGGTTTTGAAGCAGGTCTGGCTGTCGTGGTTCTTGCGATCGTACTTGACCGTTTCACTCAAAATCTGTTTATGCCAGGCCGTAAGAAAAGCTCACGCTTCTCAGCGAAGCAAAAAGCCTGGATTACTGCTGCAGCCACATTCGTTGTGCTCGTAGCTGGTTTCTCACAATACTTTGTTGGCGGCAACAGTACTTCTGCCGGCGGTAACAACACTCCAGCGAATGCTGTAGGTGAAGAAGTCAAATATCAGATCATTGGTATTGATCCGGGTGCAGGCATTATGAAATCCGCTGCCAAAGCCATTGAAGATTATCATCTGACGGACTGGACCCTGATTGAAGGATCTGGTGCAGCGATGACTGCCACACTGGACAAAGCCCTTAAAGCGGAAGAACCGATCATTATTACAGGCTGGACTCCACACTGGATGTTCAACAAATATGATCTGAAATATCTGGATGATCCCGAGAAATCTTTCGGTGATGCAGAAGAAATTCACACCATCGCACGTAAAGGATTAAAAGGAGATCACCCGGTTGCTTATGAATTCTTGTCCCGTTTCCAATGGACATCAGATGAAATGGGCGAAATGATGAGTGCCATCCAAAATGGTACATCTCCAGAAGAAGCCGCAAAAGACTACGCTGAGAAACATGCAGACCAGATTGACGAATGGACCAAAGGTCTGACGCCAGTTAACGGTGATGCATTTAAACTTAGCTATGTAGCCTGGGATTCTGAGATTGCGAGTACTAACCTGTTGAAATATGTCATGGAAAGCAAACTTGGCTATAAAGTTAACGCCCTGCAAGTTGAAGCTGGACCTATGTGGACGGGTGTTGCCTCAGGCGACGTAGATGCCTCTCCAGCAGCTTGGTTGCCATTAACTCACGCTGACTACTGGGAACGTTACAAAGACCAGGTGGATGATCTGGGAGCCAACATGACCGGTGTACGCACAGGGCTCGTTGTTCCTGCCTACATGACAGACGTTAATTCGATTGCAGATTTGGAAACAGGTGCTTCTTCCTCCACTCCATCGGCAAATGCCAATGTGGGAAATGAAGTGAATCACCAAATTATCGGTATCGATCCAGGTGCCGGAATTATGAAATCCACAGCGAGTGCCATTGAGAAATACGGTTTGTCTGACTGGAAACTGGTCGAAGGTTCAGGAGCCGCAATGACAGCTACGCTGGATAAAGCGGTTAAGAATAAGGAACCGGTTATCGTTACCGGTTGGACACCGCATTGGATGTTCAATGCATATGACCTGAAATACCTGGACGATCCGGAAGGCGTCTACGGTGAAGCAGAACAAATTCATACCATTGCCCGTAAAGGGTTAAAGGAAGACAAACCTGTCGCTTATGAATTCCTGGATCGCTTCTCCTGGACACCTGAGGATATGGGTGAAATCATGGTCGCCATTCAAAACGGAGAAGATCCCCAAAAAGCCGCAGCAGCTTTTGCCGAGAAGCATAGCGACAAAGTGGCTGAATGGACCAAAGGTCTGACTCCGGTGAATGGAGATTCCATTAAACTGAGTTACGTAGCCTGGGACTCCGAGATTGCAAGTACCAACTTGCTGGAGTACATCCTTAAAGAAAAACTGGGTTACAAAGTAACCTCTCTTCAAGTGGAAATCGGTCCAATGTGGACCGGCATTGCCAATGGTGATGTAGATGCAACTCCAGCTGCATGGTTGCCGCTCACCTCTGCAGATTATTTCAACAAATACAAGGATCAGATTGATGATCTCGGTCCAAATATGGACGGTGCCAAAACAGGTCTGGTTGTACCAACCTATATGGACATCAATTCCATTGAAGATTTAAAAGATAATTAAACCAGATTGAGATGGATAAACCTGAATTTGGAAAAAAGACCACCGAAAAAATTTCGGTGGTCTTTCTTTTTGAGTGTAACTTTTTCTTGGATCGGTAAGCTAATGGGTTAAAGCTAGTAGTGTTTAAAGGCTGTGAAACTGAATTATGTACTCAGGCTCTACGAATTTCTTTTCTTTTTCTACACTTACCCAATCAGCAACAATAATACGCCAATGGTAATTAGCACAATACCAAAAATCCCATACACCACTCTTGCACCCTGACGTCCAATGGTTTTCACAAAGAGACCTGCTCGGAAACTGTTCATAAACCAATCCCAATTGTTGATTCCACCCAACAAACTGAAAATCCCTGCGGCAATAGCCAATAGTGCGATTAAAACCGGTTGATCTTGCATTTCAACACTCCTTCAATATAATCCTGTCTACTATACCTTCCTCTGGTAAAAATGAACAGTCATTAATTAGTAAAAAAAACAGCTTACAGATGAAGGTCTGCAAGCTGTTTTCATTAGAGTATTGGCTCCCTTTTCATAGAAGATTGATTAGTCTTATTACTTCGCCTGAAACTCACTCGCTGACATCAACAGGGTTACAACTTCAGCACGAGTTGCTTCAACAAGCGGATTAAACATGTTCTTGCCTGTGCCTTTCACCAGTCCTGCATCATATGCAGCTGCGATATAAGGCACGGCCCATGCAGGTACTTTATTTGCATCTGCAAAGGTTAATGTGGCATTCGATTCAACTGGAAGTCCGAGTGCTCTTACGAGCATAACCGTCATCTCTACACGGGATACTTTGCCGTTTGCACGGAACGTCTCATCCGTATAGCCACTAATGATCCCTTGTTCTACAGCTTGAGCAATAAAGGATTGTGCCCATGCTGGAATTTTGGAAGCATCCTTAAACGTCAACGCCTTGCTGCTGGCTGGAAGTTCAAATGCCCTTGCCAGCATTACAATGAACTCGGCGCGTGTTGCCGGCGCATTTGGACGGAAATTACCGTCCTGATATCCATTCACAATTCCCCGGGAAATGGCCTGCTCAATGGCAGCTGCTGCCCAGTGATTGCCGATATCTTTCAAAATCACGCCCGGATTGGTTGGTGTAGTACCTCCTCCATTCCCATTACCAGGGACGGAAGGTGTTGTAGGCGTGATCGGAGTTGTTGGATCCGTTGGTGTTACAGGTGTGGTTGGTGTCGTTGTACCTCCACCACTATTACCACTGCCCGGATTACTTCCATTATTTCCACTGCCATTACCAGGGTTGCTTCCATTCCCATCACCCGGAAGTGGAGCTCCCTTCAGATCGGTACTACGTCCTTCTGCTGTCTGGTTTACCGTACCTACGCGGTCCAGATGTTCATGGAAGATTTCATAATCGACCAAATTCAGTTCATAGTACCGATTATCATCCTTCGCTGCTCTCATGGACCGATAGAAGTCTCCACCGTTAGCCATAAACGAATTCGTCGCTACAATGTAGTATGCGTTTGGATCGATATCCGTGTACGTACCATTAGCATTCTTAATCTGTACTTTGAGTACGCGTTGACCGACTTGGGTCACCGTATTGGGTATAGCGTCAACTTTCTCGCCCGGCTTCGTGGAATCGTAGTAGAAACGCATGCCTGAAACTTGCGGGAAGCGCCCTTCGCCTGTTTCCACGCCACTCACGCCATTTTCCAGCGCAGCCGTAATTTCCTTACCTGTCATTTTAAGCGCAGACAGATTATTTCCGAATGGCATTACGGTTAACAAATCACCCAACGTGATATCTCCTTTTTGGAATGACGCCCGAATGCCACCACCGTTTTGGATTGCAACGTATCCTTTAACGTCGTTCTCCTTCACGATGGATTTCACTTTCTCCAGCATGCCGTCTGTCATTAGGTTCCCGAGGTTGGTTTCCTGCTTGCGCACAGTGCCGCGTTCTCCATCCAGGAATACATTCGTTTTACCGATAACTTCTTTTTTGAACTCAGCCAGAGGTTTCGCATAGCTTTCCAATTTCTTGGCTGCTTCCTTATCATCTGCGTAAACATAATTACCGGCGGCATCCTTCGCATCCAGGTTCAGCAATTTGCCGTTCCATGTTTTCAGTACGCCTGCTTCGTTGAACGTTACATCCAGTTGACCCAGGGAAACGTCATATTCTCCCGTCTGTACAACCAGCGTCGGATCGGTGTGCATATCTACAACTACCGGTTTGTTCAGAATAGTATGTGAATGACCACCCACTACGATGTCGATGCCTTCTACGGCTTCTGCCAGTTTCAGGTCTTCCGAGTAACCCAGATGCGTCAGCGCGATAATTTTGTTGATACCTTCATCTTGAAGCATATTCACTGTCGCCTGAGCACTAGCTTTGTAATCCTTAAACTTCAGATCATCTCCCGGTGATGAAAGGGATACGGTATCCGGTGTCGTCAAGCCAAAGATTCCGACTTTCTCGCCGTTTACTTCCGTAATAATGGCCGGATAGATCTGGGAATTCTCGCCTGGATTTCCGATGGTACTGTTGTACAAGCCACCCAAACTCGCATCCTTGGTATAGTCAATATTGGCACTCACAAATGGGAATTCCGCTTTTTCAATAAACGTCTTGAGCACACTTGGCCCTTTGTCAAACTCATGGTTTCCGAAGGTCATGGCATCGTATCCGATCATGTTCATGAATTCCAGATCCGCCAGACCGTTAAAGAGGTTAAAGTACAAGGTACCAGAAAATACGTCCCCTGCATCCAGCACCAGGGTGTTATCATTACGTGTTTCCTTAATCGCTGTTACGCGGCGCGGAATATTATCCAAATGCGCGTGCGTATCATTGGTGTGCAATACACGCAGGTTGAAGTCGCCCTCTTCTGCCGTGCTTCCAATGCTTAGCTGTGCAAGCAGCGGATCATGGTCACTGACACGCCCATGTGAATCTTCAAAATCAGCATTCACATGAACCGCTTCAATAGCCGCTGTTTCAGACAGATTTTTGCTCACCAGAATATGATCCAGTGTCTGAGAGTTTCCATCATAGATGTAGGAATAACGCTTGTTCTCTGGCAGTTTGTTTACCAGATTGTCCAGTTCATTACCTTCAACAATATTCAATGTTTTGGAGAACTGGAAGTCATTGAAATCGCCAAGAACAGCGACATTCACCTCAGGGTCTTTGTGGATTAATTCAGTTACAAATTCATTGACAATCGTTGCTTGCTGCGCACGTTGCACTTCGCTGCTGCGGGTTGCAGGCTGGACATTTCCAAATGGGGCTAAATCCCCACCTTTGGAGTTGAAATGGTTAGCGATAACAACTACACGTTCACCATTAAATTCAAACTCTGCCGTGAGCGGTTTTCTTGAAGTTTTGAAAGCGACATTATCTGGTTGAATGCGCCCTGGATTCAGCGACAAGTTTCCAATTGCATCGAGGGCAAGCGCTGTTATTGCATCACCTTTGGTACCTGCTTTTAAGGATACCCGATCCGGATTGTACAGGAACCCTACACGAATGTTGCCCCCAGTTGCTCCACCATCCATATTATTTAGCGGTGCAATATCGGTATACTGATAACTTGGTCCATTATTGCTTTTAATTGCATCCAGAAGCGTTTTGAAGCTTTCACTCGCGTCTGTGTTTCCGCTATCTGTTGCGCCGTCGTTATCCTGAACTTCCATGATCCCTATAATATCAGGGCTTTTTAGATTGTTAACGATAATCTTGCCGATTTTATTTCCACGTGTTGCATCCTTTTTACTGAAGTTCTCTACGTTGAACGTAGCAATAGTCAACTTGTCTTGTTGTGGTTCAATTGAGGTTGTTGCCTGTTTCAAACCAATGGATGTAATAGGAGGTAGATCGCCTTCCAGGGTGACCTTATAATTACCACTCGAATAAGAAATCACCCCATTAATCGGGCCTGCAAATTTATCACCCGTGGTCACAGCTTGAGAAGGTTTTTTATTAATGAACAAGCGTTGAGGATTTAGAGAACTTTCAAACTCTCCAGCTCCGTCTCCTCGTAAGATCAATCCTCCTGCCGGAGTCTGCAATGGATTATTAGGTTCGTTGTCCACCGTCACTGCTAATCCGGGATTGTAGGAATAAGGTCCAAGAATAGTCGCATCATTTAACTGAATACGCATGCCTTCCAGACTTTCATAGAAATCAATGGCATCCACGTCCGGGTTGAATTCGCTCAATCCATCCGAATCAATGACATTCGGTATTACGCGACCACCTTTTCCAATGATTACGGGTTGTGGCAATTCAGCATTGGGTTGTTCCAACGTAATCTCAGAAGCTACAATTTCAGTGGTTGGCAGGTCTGTTGCGCTTGCTGTATACTCTTTGACTTGACCTGAAACCTTAACTTGATGCTGGATTTTCATTCCATGATCTTTCTTATAGATTAAAATCCCCTCAGAAGTTGCCGGATCTCCATCTTCCTGACCAGGAATGGATTGCATATAGAATGAATCTGCGTTAACTACAGATGTAACTACACCTTCTACATTCTGGACTTTCAGTCCGTCATAAATGGAATAATGGCCTGCCCCCTGAATTTCGTGAATACGTACACCATCCAATCGATTCACCGCAGTATACTCAAAAGAAAAAATGTTACTTACTCTGTTATCAGCAGTGGCAACAGCTTTAATGATTTGATCTTGATTGATTGTAATAGGCTGTGTGTATTCCGTCGAATTCACAGTTGGCTCAGAACCGTCCAGTGTATAGAAAATTTGGGCACCTACATAAGGAGAAGACAACGTAACTTCCGTTCCTTTTACAATGCCACCGGAAGGTGTACTCGCTGTTACGGAGAGCAAATCCTCCAGAATATCCGACGCCGTTCGAGGAATCAACTCCAGACCGTAAGTGGAATGGTACGTCAAGACTCCTGTCACTTTATGATACGATTTGCCAACGGAGAGAGCAGACGGGCTGTTTTTGGCATAAATCAGCATTTCACCGCCATGTTCATCTGTCGCCGTGTAAGTGGGCGTGTTGCTTTTTGTCACTTGAATATTGTTTACTTCGACAAGCATCCCTTCATATTGCCCTCCAGAACCCTTACTGCCCCCCGCTCCTGGAGCAAAATGGGAAGAATTGAGCGGTACAGGTGAAGGTAGATCCTGCGACTTTTCGACAGTTCGAATATATCCACCCTGAAATCCAGATTTGCTTGCTTCAACCTGTACTAAGCCGTTGTAAATCGTAATTGGGCCGTAGACTTCAATCCGGTCACCAACTTCCACACCAGAAGCATTACCGCGCACAACGATCCCGGCATCGTTATCCTGAATATACAGATTGGATACACTTCCGGATAATTCGCTGTAAGTTACAATGCCTTGAACGGTAACGGTCGTATTTTCAGTTGCATTTCTTGCATCAGAGATGGAAATAGGGCTGTTGTCGACGATGGTGTAGTCAAAACTGGTAACATCGCTATTGTCGATCCCTTCTTTGGCTGCGTAGGTTTCAATGTGAGTTGCATCATTTACCGTGATGGGCACGGTGTAGGGAAGATAATCAACTTCCGTATTCTGCTTGTAGTATACCGTTGCACCAACTGTGGTTGTTTCCAAGGCCACCTGGGTCCCTGTTGGAACAACGCCGGAAGTAGGATTAGCTGTGACGTTTGCCACTTTAGTTACAGGAGTCTCATCGATTAGTTGGAAGGTTGTTGAAGTGGAGTCAATGTATTTGAGGCCAGGAAGAGAAAGATAGGAAGATAACGTTCCATTGGTTATCCTGACTTTTTTACCAAAAAGCTCGGGATTTTTATTTAATCCAAATATGTCACGCACGGAGGTATCACTGGGAATTTGAACAGACATAATCTTGCTTAAATCCGTTTCCCCTGGAGTATCGGCAAGTCCGAAATTACTTCCTCCACTAAACGGAGCTTCGGTTTGAAGTTGGTTTTTAGAATTATTGTTAAAGTAACCGATAACGTATCCTTCTACTGTCCCCGGTAATCCATCATTATTCCGAGCTATCGCCTGAGCAACCGTTAACGGCTCGTCCGCCGCGGCTGCCTTACTGCTGAACAATCCGGCTGGAATGGCACCCGTGATGAGCAGGACCATGGCCAGGAACAACCTGAGCCACCTCTTCATTTGCAGAACATGCATCTTTTACCTACCTCCATTTTTAAATTTATAATCATTTGTTCATGAAGCTTGTACATTAGTTCAAATATAAGATAACTGAACTTCTATTACGTGTAAACAATATTCTTCTAAAATGATACAAAATAGAACATATACATCACAAAATTGATAATAAAAGTATAGAAACAAGTAAAAAAGCACTACTTTATAGCTTTTATATGTCATATTTTTTGCCTTTAGTGTGGACTTCTGTGTACTACAGCCTATATTGAGTAACTAAACTGACATAATAGAGATACGAATCTCTGTATTCGACACATATTGATAGATATCCCCATAGCCAATCCGCCTTAAAGCGATTTTGTTCAAGACCTTTTCACAGCAAAACGATGCGACAGTCAGGGTTGACCATCGCATACGTCTCACTCGTTATGACATCCTAAGTTAAGCCATACATTTCAACTTTGCTATATCCAGCCTCAAGTTTGTCCTATTTCAAGAAATAAGTTACTTCTTCACCGTGCTGTTATACTGTGCAATCTTGTCTGTAATTTGCTTCGCTGCTGCATCCAATACGTCTTGCGGTGTACCTTGTCCATTCAGAACGGTCTCGATCGCTCCTTCGACAATTTGACGGGCTTCGGGGAATACACCCATTACGGCCCCGGATGTTGCTGTCGAATTAGCGGAAGCGTGCAATTGGTCGACTGCTGTCTGGAATTGCGGGTACTTCGCCATATTATCCTTTAATACTTGCTCATCGTAGGCTGCTGTCGTAATAGGGAAATATCCTGTCGCAACACTCCAGTTGGCTTGTACCTCAGGTGTAGCCAGGTATTTGATAAATTCCCAAGCGGCTTGCTGTTGAGCTTCGGATTTGTTATTCATGATATACAAGCTTGCACCACCAACAACAACGCCGCCTTCTTTGGCATCTGCTGGACGTGGCAGGAAGCCTGTTCCCAGCTCAAACTTCCCACCAGCACCCTCCACAATTTTGCGCAATCCAGCGGTGGAATCCAGCGTCATACCGATTTGCTGTGCGGTAAACGCAGCGGTCGTATCGTCCGTGCTACGTCCCAGATTGGATACGGTTTTCTCGTCCATCATCTTTTTCCACCATGTCAAAGTCTTCACACCAGCTTCGGAGTTCAGCATGGATTCGGTCGCTGCACCATTTCTTCCGTTACCATTGTTTACATAATCTGCATTCTGGTTCGCGAAGAACTGTTCCATAAACCAGCCATAGATGGCCATGGATGCGCCTGGTTTGCCGTCTTTCGCCAGTGCTTTGGCTGCTTGCTCAAACTCTTCATATGTCTTAGGCGGGTTCTCCGGGTCCAAACCAGCAGCTTTGAACATATCTTTGTTGTAATACAGAATTGGGTTCGATGTGTTGAACGGCATCGCGTTCAATTTGCCATCGATGGTGTAATAACGGATGATATTTGGCTCCAGTTGGGACAGGTCGAACTTGTCTTTATCGATAAATTGCTGTACCGGCGTAATCATGCCCGAATCGATCATGAACTTGCTGCCGATCTCGTACACCTGGATAATGTCCGGACCACTGTCCGATCCCATGGAAGCTTTGAGTTTGTTCAGGCTCTCATCATATTTCCCTTGATAGATCGCCTTCACCTGAATGTCCGGGTGACTTGCGTTGAAATCGGAAGCGAGTTGATTAATGGCTTTCTCCCCTGCACCCGACATCGAATGCCACCATGTCAATTGTACCGGTTCAGCAGCTGCAGCATCTGCCTGCGCTCCGCCCGTTGTGCTTGTTGTTTCGGCTTTTCCGCCACAAGCGGACAATACCAGCATAAGTGCAGCCAACATCAATGCAAATGTTCCTCTTTTTTTCAAACGAAACCCGATCATAATCGCTCTCCTTTTTTTGAGGCTCACTTCAAAATAAAACCTTGGAGATGACACGGAGTGGCCGTTACGGGTCCGAATCGTTCTTTCGATCGCTGTTATCCCCGGATTTCATTCAATTCCCTTCAAAGGGGAAAATCCGGGGATAAAGGCGAACGCTACGCTTCTACAGAATCGATTTCGTCCCCTCCACTACTACGTGATTTATCTTCTCAACATCTTATTTCAAGAGTGAGGCCTTGTTTATTCGCTCCTGGGTATCCAAACCACAAACCCGTTAAATCCATACACTTTTAACTGAATCAACCCTTCAGGGCACCTGCGGCCATACCGCGGACAAGCTGTTTCAAACCAAAAACCAGAAGCAGCAGCGACGGTAAAATAACAAGCGCTGTGCCGGCAAACACCAGATTCCATGCTGTGGATTCCTGGAACTCCAGCATCGAGATTCCGATCTGTACCGTTCTCATCTCTGGCGTATTTGTGACGAGAAGCGGCCACAGATAGGAGTTGTACATGCTCAGAAACGAATAGATTGCCAATGTTCCAAGTGCCGGACGCGACAATGGCAGGACATGGGATACAAAATACCGGATATGCCCACAGCCATCGATCTTCGCCGCTTCAAACAGTTCCTTCGGCAGCTGCATGAAGAATTGTCTCAATAGGAATGTACCGAACGCTGTTGCTAGGAACGGAATGGTCAGCCCCTGATACGTATCGAGCCAGCCCCAGCTGCGCACTGTCAGATAGTTCGGGATCATGGTAACTTCCCAAGGAATCATCATCGTCGCCACAAACATGCTAAAGATGACGTTCTTGCCCTTAAACTCCATTTTCGCGAATGCATAGGCTGCCATGCTCGCTGTAACAAGCTGACCAAGCATCGTCAGTCCTGCCACCAGGAACGTATTACCGATAAACGAACCAATCGGAACGATATCGAATACTTCCGTGAAATTGGACAGGTCTATCGATTGCGGGATGATATGAGGCGGATATGCACTGGCATCCTCCGGCGTCATGACCGCCATGAAAAAGGTGTACAGCACCGGATACAGTACAAGTGCCGCACAGATTGTAAGCAACACATACAGCAATGTTTTGGTCCATGGTGTCCTCATTGGTAATGCACTTTCCTTTCCACCCATTTGAACTGAATCAGGGTCAGCAGCATAATGACCGCGAACAGGATAAGCGCCTGCGCACTGCCCGTTCCGAAGCGGAAATTAACAAATGCTTCCTGATAGATGGAATATACGAATACATTGGTACTGTCCATCGGGCCACCCCGGGTTAGAATATTGATTTGACCAAATGATTGGAACGCACCAATGATCGATACTACGGTGACGAAAAACAGGGTTGGCGATAACAGCGGCATCGAGATTTTGCGAAAAGTAAGCAATGGACCTGCGCCATCAATCTTCGCGCTCTCGTAAATTTCATCCGGGATACCCTGTAATCCGCTGGATAGAATAATGTAATTGAATCCGAGATTCATCCAAATCGTCATAATGGAGATCGATATTAAGGCCCAATCCGGGCTGGTCAGCCAGGGAATTGGATCGATTCCTACTTTACCTAATAAATAATTCAGCATACCCAAGGTCGGGTGGAACAAAAACTTCCAGATGACCGCCGATGAACCGACAGACAGTACCACGGGCAGAGAGAATACAAACTGGAATATACGCATTCCCTTGAAACGGTTGTGTGTTAATGCCGCTAGAATCAGAGCTGCCAGCATGCCGGTTGGCACGGTAAACAGGACAAATAGCAACGTCACTTTCATGCCTTGCAGGAACAGTCCGGACTGGAATACCGCCTTGAAATTGTCCAGCCCCACATAAGCTGCAATCTGTCCGGTAGGGTCAGTGGAATGCAGACTCAGGTACACCGACTTAAACATCGGATAAAACAGAAACACTGCAAATAAAAGCAGCGATGGTGCCAGGAAACCATAGGCCAGCATATTCTCCCGCATCCGCTGTACACGCAGCGAAGCTGTCCGGCGCTGACTCGTATTGGATAAGCGCCGTCTGGCAGCAGGCAAGCTGATCCGGTTGTCAAGCTCACTCATCGGATTTTCTTCCCCCTTGATCTACGCATTCGGTGTGTGAACTTCTTCACCCACATTAACTAGTGTAAAAGCCAACTGTCACAGCAGCATCTGTTCTGGATCAACGCAGCGTTAATCGTGGACAAGCGACTTTACCAAACAAGAGACGTTAAATAGACTTCAAAACAAGATCAGCAAACAGCAAAAAAACCGCAAGAACTCCCTTGATTCGGGAATGTTCGTGCGGTTTTGTGTGTTAAGAGAAGGTGAACAAATGGATATTATCTTAATAAATTTAACAGAAAACTGGATATTTAATGTTAACGAAAAATATTCGGTTGAAATTTTATAAGAAAATGGATGACACGTAAGCACATTACATACTCTTCTCATACCATTTCCTATTGTAGAAGAATCCTACTAACGATTGAGATGGTACGGCACAGTCGTGACAATCACGTCTTTGTAATTGATCAGATAAGCGCGGATCATGAAGCTGGTCTGGTTGTGCAGTACATTTTGCCACCAATGCTTGGTGATGAACTGCGGAATTAGAATCGTGATATGGTCCGTCTCGGCCGTCTTCCATTCTACGGTATCAATAAACTTTTTGAGCGGTCCCATAATACTGCGGTATCTCGATTTAATGACAACCAGGCGAACGCCAGGGTTCCACTCTTCCCACTTCTGCTCCATCTTGCGAATAGCTTCATCATCGAACCCGATATACAAGGCAACCACGTGATCTGACATCGTTTGAGCGTAAGAGATTGTATTCATCACCACCCTCGTAATGCCAGCCACCGGAATAACGATCGTATTACCCTTTCTCACCGGTTTCTCCAGCTTGATATCAATCCGCAATTCATCCGCGATGTTGCAGTAATGTCGGTGAATACGCATGAACACATAAACGACGAGTGGCAGGAAAATAAAGATAACCCATGTTTGCGTGAACTTGGTGAATATAAAAATCAATGTAATCGACAGCGTGGTCAGCATCCCAATCGTATTGACGAGCAGCTTCACACCCCAGCCGGTTGGTTTGACTTTGATCCAACGAATCATCATGCCCAGCTGCGACAGGGTGAATGGAATGAACACACCCACCGCGTAGAGCGGAATCAGGCTTTCCGTATTTCCTTTGAATCCAACAACCAGCAAGGCAGACATCACACTGAGAAAAATAATACCGTTCGAGAAGCCAAGGCGGTCTCCTCTAACCATAAACATATGCGGCATATATTTATCCTTCGCCATCATGAAGGACAGCAGCGGGAATGCAGAATACGCCGTATTCGCTGCTAGGAACAAAATCAGTGCCGTCACACCTTGAATAATAAAATACATCGTGCCCCTGCCAAACGTGGCTTCGGCAATCTGGGAAATGACTGTGGCTTTCGGATCAGGCTTCACCCCGTAACCATAAGCAAGTAACGTGATTCCGATAAACATGGCTCCCAGAATACATCCCATAAGCATCAAGGTTCCCGCTGCATTTTTCTCGGCAGGCTGCTTAAAGTTTGGGATCGCATTACTCACCGCCTCAACCCCGGTCAAAGCTGAACACCCCGAGCTGAATGCCTTCAGCAGCAGAAACAAACTCACATGGGACATACTCGTTCCAAATTCAGGGGCAGCAGCTTCCATGCCACCAGCGAGAAATTTGATACCCCCGGAGATAATCAGAATCGCAATCGAAAAGATAAATAGATATATGGGGATCGCCAATACGGAAGCAGATTCCGTCACCCCCCGCAAATTCATAATGGTCAGAAATACAATCATGATCAGTGCAATAACTATGCTGTAATCATGAAGCATTGGAAAGGCAGATGTAATCGCATCGGTCCCTGCGGACGAACTTACCGCAACAGTCAAAATATAATCGACCAGCAAAGACCCTCCGGCAATCAAGCTCGGAGCCGTACCGAGATTATCCTTGGCTACGATGTACGCGCCGCCTCCTGTTGGATAAGCAAAAATCGTCTGGCGGTAGGAAAAAATTAAAATGACGAGTAATCCCAACACGGCGATAGAAATTGGAACAGAGTACCACAAGGCGGCGAATCCAGCCGCAACGAGCACCAGTAAGATTTGCTCCGTACCGTAGGCAACGGACGATAGTGCATCGGAGGACAGGATGGCGAGTGCCTTCCATTTCCCCAATTTTTCTGCATCCAATTCAGCCGATTTCATAGGCTTGCCTATTAAGATTCTCTTCATTTTGCCAAGCATGATCATAACTTCCTTCCGTCTTTCATCTGTGAAGCATTGTTATTATGCAAAATCGCCGAGCCATTGACAATACGTCATTTCACCCGAATTTCGCCAGCGTGTGATAATGCATTCTACGATTCAATAATCGATAACAAAGCCGCGCTTTATCCACTTTTTGAACTTTTTTGAACCAAAACGGCGTTTGTTTGCCGAAAAAAAGGAAATGGCCTTCGGTTTAATAAACCAAAGACCATTCATATTAGGCTGTGTTGGAGCTCTTTCTTTTATACGATTTCGATCCGTCAAACTTCCATGCCCAATATACCAGGACGTGGAGTGACACCAAAAGCCTGTGCCAATGTAGCTAACTGCTGATCCGTAATTCTCTGTTGGATCTCATGACCTGCAACCAGCATATACACCTGGGCCGCCTTCTCAATGGTCTCTATAAGGCCAAAAGCTTCATCAATCGTTGTACCTGTTCCAAAAATTCCGTGCTGCGGCCAAATGACCGCGTGGTATTCCTTCATTTTCCCAGCCGTTTCCCGTCCAATTTCATTCGACCCAGGCACCATCCACGGAATAATACCAACACCGTCAGGAAATACAACAACGCATTCCGTACACATCTGCCACAAGGTCTTTGTAAATTTCATTTCATCCAACTCATGGATAAATGTCATCGCCAGAACGTTGGTCGCATGGTTGTGCATCACAACACGGTGTTTCGGGTCGACTTTCAAACGTTCGATATGACTCATAAAATGCGTAGGCAATTCACTCGTTGGGTTAGCTCCCGACTTTAGCCCCCACAGCACTTCGAGCTCTAGTCCATCATTCGATACACGCAATACTCCCAGATTGTTCTCTGGATCAGCCAATACATTTTTGAAATATTTGCCCGAAGCAGTCACAATAAAATACTTGCCTGCCAGCTCATGCATCGAAAATGCTGGTTCGATCTTGCGGATCACATAGTTGATATCGATATATTGGGCAACTTCCTCTTCCTCCAGCAAATAGCTGACATTGCCGCCATTGCGTTCATCCCATCCATTCTTCCACATATGTTGAGTAATCTCCGCCATTTCACGAACAAATGGGATATGGAAGCCCGCAGCCTGCGTTGTTTCATTCGTAAGGGTCACGTTCATCATCATTCTCTCCTCATGATAAAAAATAGAATGTCCGTCACGTACAAAGTAAGTTCTTTTTTTCACATTCATTATACCTTTGTTTACTTTTATAAGTCAATAATATGCAGCGTTATTTGCTTTATTTATTTTTGTTTGTGTTTGTTTTGTGTATATTTATAAAAAAAAGCAAAAAAATACCTCACCGGCGTCCGGCGAGGTCAGTCACACATCTATCTAACACGAGAAGGGGTTTACAAGAATTATCTTACCTCTGCTACCTTAATAGAAGCTGAAAATGAAATAAAAAAACGATGAAAACCCATTTACCAAAAAATCACAGTCACCGCTACTATCCATACATTTAAGCTATATATTTAAAAACGTTTCGTTGTGCTGCCCTGAATGTGGAACATATTTATTCCTTTTTCAGCAAATAGGATGGGTGCATCAGTCCTGTCGGTTCATACCGCTCATCCCGTACATACTCAAAGCCCAGCTTGGATAGCATATGACGTGACACTTCATTGTCTGGATGATGCCCAGCAAACAACGCTTTAGCCTTCAGTTCTCCAAATGCATAGTCAATCACCGCTCGTGCCGCCTCCATGGCGTAGCCCTTGCCCCAATGATCCCGGGTAAGATGAAATCCCAATTCATATATCTCTTCTTCCGGAGAATACGGGCGCAAACCACAGCAACCAGCAAATACTTCCGAATCTTTCTCAAAGAGTGGCCAGTATTGCACTCCCACCTCTTCTTGCCTTTTTATTTCCTGCGTCAACCGCGCTTCCACTTCATCCTCGCTCAGAAATCCCTTGCTGCTAATCCACTTCGATACCTCATGATCTCCCCATAGAGCGGAAGCCAGAGCACGATCTTCTTCATTCCATGTCGAGAAAACAAGCCGCTCGGTTTCAAGAAACGTTGGTCTTTTCATCGTCCAATACCCTCCTGTTTCACAACATCAGTCTACTATTACTTCTACAATAAATTACTCGAATAGCTACCTTAGTAAACAAAAAATTAGATTGTACCCGTTATATTTCTAAGAATAATTGCTATAATTTCTGAGCCAGTTTCTCAAACTGATTAATATGAGGCTTAATCTCTTTTTCTACACTTTTGATAAAAGAACTAAATTGCTTCTGACTGAATTCATCTCCAACACCGACATCTTTGTATACTTTTCCTTTTTGATATGTAAATGAAAAGAAATAACCGACCTTCAATCCATCTAAAATATTTTCTGCACCGCCCAGTATTTTAAGACTTAAATTTGAATCCTTGTATGCAAAGTAATAAGGCGGGTCGTATTCTCCATGTCGTACATCATATCCTGAAATCCATTGGTCCTTTGCAAAGGTCCCATTCTGAATACGATTTTCAAGCATAGTTGCTTCGTAGGATATTTCTCTAATCTCCAGTTCACCCTTTCCATCCTTTTTGTCATTCTTCCAAAAGCCATCATACTTGAGGTCTGTAACACGGTCCTTATCACTTGTCACTGCTTTGTAGACACCATATCCTGAACGTTTGCCCGCTACCCAGTTTCCTTTATAAGTCTTGCTCTTTCCCCAGGTCATCGTCCCATAGCCATGGGGCTTGCCATTCTTAGTTTCACCATAATAAGTTACTCCATTTCCAAGCTCCAAGGTGCTCATTGAAGAGGCTGCATCTGAAGTGTGTGGAGACATGAACAATGATACACACAAGGTTAATCCCAAAACGTATAACAACATCTTTTTCAAAATTTCAATCTCCCTTTCGTTTTGATATAAGAATATCAATCATTCCTATAACAACTATTTAAATTTATAAATACCCTAGTATAATATCATTTTCACCCCAGATGCATCCATAAAAAATAGAAAAACCTCTGCCGACAACATGTCCGACAGAGGTTCACAAAGCATGCTACATTCATTAGAAATCAGCTGTTGCGATTTGAATTGTACCTGTTGAAGCACCTGCGGGAGTAGTCAACAAAGCAGCTACGAGCAGCAAATCAACAGACAACGTAAGGCTGTTGCCAGCAGGGATCAAATACGTGATCACTGGAGCGTTAACACGAGTCACAACCAGGTCTACCGGGAAAGGACCAAAGTTGTTAACCGTAATGCTGGCATTGGTTCCTCCAGCCAGGTTTTCGTAGTACGATTTGCCCACGCTTGCAGCCAAATTGTAAAATTGTTGCGGTAAAAGGATGGCCATGGAAATCACCTCCTTTTGCTTTGATACGGTATTCTATGCTTGAAATCTATTAATGTAACGGTAAAATGACCGTGTGATAACGTCCATTTTGATAGAGATGCTAGACTAAAGTAATCAAAAAGCCCCGCCAGATCATCCAGCGGAGCCACTTACATGAAACTCATATTGTGAGATTATTAAGCATACAGCATGAAAAAGTTCAGCTCATGCCCCTGCTGTTTGAGGTAATTATACAACTGTGAACGGTGATGGAATACATGCGTTAGTGTTTCAATCTGCCATTGAGCCTGCAAATGACCATGCTCCATATAGAAAGCTTTGGTTGAGCGGTTCAACAGATCTTCTTCGCTCAGTGATACAATATAAGCTTTGTAGGCTTCCAAATTGCCCCAAAGTGTTGCCTCCAGTTTTTCAATATCCTCGATCCCTGACAGGCTATTCTCTACCACACCAACCTCGGCTTCGCTCTTCTCCTGCATAATGGCAAGGTCCGATGCCGTGATTTGAATAAAATGATGGACCAGTTCCACCAGTGAACGCATATTGTCCTGCGGGCGGTACGCCCAATCCTCTGGACGGATCAGGCGGATCAGACTCGCCCCCGTACGTACTCCCGTTTCCAATTCATTGAGCAGATGATCCCGAATTTGCAATGTTCCATTCATATATGATATCTCCTTTACTATTATTCTCACGATCTAAGTATATCGGAAGAGACAACCGAGTTATTGTACAAATCGGACAACCTTTGTTGATGTTCTTTGGCAGCGGTCAGCGGAGTTTCTCCATAAAACTTGCGGAATTGACGAATCAAGTGGGCTTGGTCAAAAAAACCATGATTCAGGGCCAGCGCTGCCCCATCCGCCGTATGCCCCTGATGAATACTGCCCAGGACGCGGTGAAAACGAACCACCTCACTGAATCGCTTCGGACTGATTCCGATCCATTCTGCAAACTTCCGATTCAGCTGGCGTTCGCTAACAACTTCACGCATGGCCAGCTCACTGACGCTCATACGTCCCCCATCGATAAAGATGCGATGCAATGCATTTTTCATCAGATTATTCTCATATGTACTGGTTTGCACGGATAATGGAATCAGATAGGCATTCATTACCTGCACCCGTTCTTCAAAGGTTTTCGTTCCAGCTATCCGCTCCTGAAGCTCATTCAATCTGAGCGGCCAACATTCCTCAAGCGGAATTCGCATGTCCGTAAATCCTTCCAATGGCAAACCGTGAAAGACGTATGCTCCACCCGGAAAAAAACGTACGCCAAATGTGTAATCTGCGGAAGGAATGACATCGGATGACTCGGGCAGAGCGAACGGATGCGAATAATTGCCACAATACGCATAGGAATGAACCGAACGGACCGAGTCGTATGTAATCAGCATGTCCGTGCAGCCATCTGGCAATACCCGAGCGGGCACTGAGATCGTGTCCTGATCTCGCTCTCCCTCATGCGGAATAGAACCCGATTCCCAATAACAGGCTACATGAGCCATCAGGGAAACAGAGGGTATTTGCTCAATATAATACGTTTTCCTATCCGTCCCATTCATCTGAATGGGTCTGAACAGCGGATGCAGGCTGGGGTCCACGAACCATCCCTCCGTTACTAGCATGTATATATTTATCTATCATACCATTAACGGATAAAAATGAAGAAAAAAAGTGCCCCGCCGGACGATCCGACGGGGCTAGTCACACATCTATTTAACACGAGAAGGGGTTTACAAGACTTATCTTACCCCAGCTACCTTAACGGAATCTGAAATGAAGATGAAAAGAACATCAATTTTTATGAACAACGCCGGAGACATTTATTTCTCCCATGAAGGATTAAGCGCTCTAGCCATGGCACGAATATAATCCTGACTAGCCCGCTGGCTAACTTCCGCATCAGGTACAAACACTTCGAAGCAATGATAAGCACCAGGATATAGGTGCATTTCGACATCCACTCCAGCTGCCGCAAGGCGTGTCACATATTCGATTGTCTCGTCTCGAAATAGATCGAGCTGGCCAACACACGTATACATAGGAGGTAACTCTGCCAGATTTTCAGTTCTTGCCGGGACAGCGTAGGAAGGCATGTTGTGTCCTTCGTTTTCTCCCAATCCCTCCATCTCTCCTCTAAGGTACATACTCCATGCCTCCAAGTTATTTGTCCGATTCCATGTAGCATTTTGATCCGTAATTTCATGGCTCGAAGCCGAAATATTGCGATCGTCAAGCATCGGGTACAAAGGCATTTGGAAGATTAGACTAGGTCCACCTTTATCACGGACCATTTGTGCAAGCGCTGCAGTCAGTCCTCCCCCTCCACTTGCTCCAGCAATTGCGACCCTGGTGAGATCAATGCCGAGTGACTCTGTTTCGTCTGTCATCCATACAAGACCTGCATAGCAGTCATCAAGACCAGCGGGATAAGGATGCTCAGGGGCCAGGCGGTAATCAACCGATACAACTACGCAATGTGCCGCTTGTACAAAGCGCTCACATAACGCATCATCCATATCCGGATGTCCCAGCACATATCCTCCTCCATGAATCCACAACATCGCTGGCAACTTATCTCCAGTACGCTCAGCCGGTTCATATATTTTGACCTGCATGTCTCCTGCTGCCCCTGCAATAATTCTCTTTGTGGTGCGTACGTCTTCCGACTTCTCAATCGGTGGATTCATGAGCATCGCCCGGCTAACCTTCAGTCCACCCTTCAAATTAAAGCCCGGAAACTGGGTTAATGCATCTCTTAATTCAGGTACCACCCGATCTACAAAACTCATATACAATTCCTCCTTCAGTGTATGTTTTCTATGCTTTTTGTCCATGCTCAGCTTCCCACTTAGCCAACTCTGCCCGTACTCGAGGAGCGACCTCTGTTCCGAGCAATTCGATCGCTCTCATCACCTGATCATGCGGCATCGTAGCAATGGGAACGTACATCATGAAACGTGTAATGCCCACATTCTTGCGTAGATGAACAATCTTCCGGGCAACCGTCTCCGGATCACCTACATACAGAGCACCGTCGTGACTACGTGCAGCATCAAAGCTGGCACGACTGTAATGTCCCCATCCGCGTTCCTTGCCGATTTTGTTCATGCCCGCCTGAGTAGAAGGAAAGAACAGATCAGCAGCCAGCTCTGTATCTTCAGCCACAAATCCGAGCGAATGCGACCCTACGTTAAGCTTCGAAGCGTCATGTCCGGCATGTGCCGCTGCCTGCTTGTACAACTGTACAAGAGGGGCAAAATTACGTTCCGGGCTTCCGCCAATAATAGCCAACGTCAACGGAAGTCCCAGCAACCCAGCACGAACCACCGATTCCTGATTGCCCCCGCTGCCAATCCATATGGGTAAAGGACTCTGCACAGGCCGCGGATAAACGCCTAAATTATGTATTGCAGGTCTGTGCCCACCTCGCCAATTGACTATTTCTGACTTCTGCAGGTTGAGCAGCAGTTCCAGATGTTCATCGAACAGCTCATCATACTCACCAAGCTCGTATCCAAACAATGGGAATGATTCGGTAAAGGAGCCCCGCCCTGCCATAATCTCTGCACGTCCATTCGAAATGCCATCCAGTGTGGCAAAATCCTGAAACACACGTACCGGATCAGCCGACGAAAGTACTGTTACTGCACTAGTGAGCCTAATACGCTTGGTCAGGGATGCAGCTGCGGACAACACCATCGCAGGAGAAGAAGCGGCATAATCTTTACGATGATGTTCTCCTACGCCAAATACATCCAGCCCCACCTGATCGGCTAGTACGATTTCCTCCACTACTTCACGCAATCGCTGTGCATGACTTATGACCTCACCTGTGCGAAGATCGGGTGTCGTCTCCACAAACGAAGTAATTCCTATTTCCATAACTCATTTCTCCTTTATTCAAAATTGGACTGTTACTGACAAAATAAATTACCGATCGGTATGTTATTTAGGTAGTTAATATATCTTACTGTTTCGCCTAATGTCAATCATTTTATTTGCATCAAATCTATATCATATTTCTTAAATACATCATCAAAAAGACGTTTGTTTGACAAATAATTGAGAGTTATATAGTATATATCATACTGATGAGTAAGAAATACAATTAGCAAAACAAGATCTACATGATCCAATACAAAATATCTATACTTTAGAAAATATAAGTAACAAGGAGCATTTATTATGGCGAGAACTCGCGAATTTGACGAAGAGAAAGTACTGGATGCAGCGATGCAGCTTTTTTGGGAAAAAGGATATGAGGCCACTTCATTAAGCGATTTGACTTCGAGAATGGGCATCCAAAGGCCCAGTATATACTCCACTTTTGGAGATAAAAGAGAATTATTCGAAACGTCGCTACGGAAGTACACGATGGCTCGTGCCGCAGAGATGCGAACCAGACTGGCGGGTATTTCATCGGTAAAAGAGGCCTTTCGTACTTTTTTTGCAGAAATCGTGGATGAAGAATACAACGCAGAGCGACTCAGTCGCGGATGCTTTTGCATCAATACGATGGTTGAGCTTGCACCCCATGATGAGAAATTTGAAATTCTCACCCGGGAACATCAGATGTACCTGTCGGTCATCTTTCAGGAAAATATTGAGCGGGGAATGCGATCAGGTGAACTTAACCCTTCCCTGGACGCCAAGGCTGTCGCCCAAGCACTTATCGTATCGCTAATTGGACTGACCGTTTTTATGAAATCCCGTCCCAATCGTTCATTTATAGAAAACTCGATTCGAGTCACACTTTCCTTGCTGAATTAAATCCAAGCGATGATAAGAAAAAATAGCATTGCTGGCTAAAACGCCGACAGTGCTTTTTTGAGGTGACGAGTGCAGGTTTAAAGTTTCACGAAGGAACATTATAATGAAAGTAGGAAATAACGATGCATTATGAGGTGAGAATTTGCAATATCTGTTTACAATTCTATTCATCCTTAGTTTTATAGCCTTCTTCGTATTTCTTGTTTTGATGATCTTATCCATGAGGAAACATAACCGGATACCGATAAGGCATGTTATGCTAACGGCGGCATGTTTTGCAATTGCTTCGATCGGAATGTATGGCATATTGGCTTTACCTTCAAATCCTCCGCAATCATCTGGAACAGATCAGACGGAGAAACACGAATCAGGCGCTGATACAACAGAGGTAGATCACGCACCTCTAACCCAAACGAATGCCTCTAGCTTCTATATGACAGCAGAGGAATTCAAAAACAAGTTTAATGGCGCCGTGGGCAAATACCGACTGAACGGTTTGAGTATTACCCGCTTGAATATGAAAGCCTATTCAGAGCAGGATACTGGCGCTTTCGAGTATGTATTTAATGATGATTTACGATTGGTTGGTAAATTAAATTCGAATCAAAAAGTAAAAGAAGTCAGGTTATACGGGACTGGTGATGTCAGCGAACCAACGGGTGGAATCCTGTTGACTGCTATCGCTACTCTTATTCTGACAACCAATAATGAATACACATATAATGATGCGCAAGAGGTGATTCAGGATATCGGCATATTGGATCGCGATGTAAGTCAGAGTGAATTTGATGGAGCGAATGTTCGAAATGGATTTGAATATCACTTCAGCATTCAAGACAATGTTTCTATTTTTGGAATAACAACTGTTGATTGAGTTGCAAATGTGCAAACCAGTCGTTTAGATAGGAACGACTCAACATTCCTTCTCCCTTCTGCAAACTTCGTTAGCCTTTCCTTCATATCCACTCCTGCATCTGAATAAAGAAAGGCTCCCAAGTGGGAGCCTTTAAACTATTGATGGACAAAAGTTGTAAACATGTCCGTTAACAACAAAGCTATGTATGGCAGGTTCATTGATTACTACCTCGTGTATCGATCGATGTCATCGATCGCAGACTGGTGCTCTCTTCTATGATGATCTTCATGTTGTCGAACGTCGTTCTTTAATTTGGCTAAGAATCCCCACCCCATAAATATAAGTAAAAGCACGGTAATCAGCGCATAAGCGAAGCTATATAGATTCATATAGAAGTTGATGAAAATTGCAGCGAGCATCAAGCCTAGAATCCATAATGTCCACTTTGTACTCTTTCTCAAATGATTTCCTCCCCCAGTTATTAAAACATAAATTCAAAGCACCCTATCTAATTAATGAAAAAAGGCTCCCTTTCGGGAGCCTTTCATCTATCGGCATTAAAAGGTTTTTACACCTTTATTACATCATGCCGCCCATTCCACCCATACCGCCCATGTCAGGAACGCCAGCAGCGCCTGCAGGTTCTGGTTTGTCAGCGATAACCGCTTCAGTAGTCAGGAACATTGCCGCTACGGAAGCAGCGTTTTGCAATGCATAACGTGTTACTTTCGCAGGGTCAACGATACCCGCTTCGATCATGTTAACCCACTCGCCAGTCGCAGCGTTGAAGCCTACGCCAGTTTGTTGGAACGTTATGCAGGGTTTGTCACTCTTACTATATTAAATTGATATACAATGACCACTTCTTTTTCAAGTGCTTGCAATTTCAGTATAAAGCAGTGATTGTTGGATGTAAACAATGAGTGTTATTCCCACTCAATCGTTGCTAGTGGTTTGGAAGTTACGTCATACACGATACGTTTACGTTATCCACTTCGTTAACGATCCGCACGGAGATTTTCTCCAATACGTCCCAAGGAATACTTGCCCAGTCAGCTGTCATCCGTCGATAGAGGTTACAGCACTGAAACCTACAGTTTAGGAATGATGAGAGCTTTTAAATGTAATTACTGGTCAATTATCCAGTTGTTTTGTATATCAATCTTGGTGGGTAAACTGGTCATTTTCAAGTACAAATTGCTAAGAAAGTCACTGACGCAATTATACACTAACGGTTTTCAAGACCGCCCCTCGCTGTAAAACGCCGTCATCCTATATGGTGATTGACTTTATAGCACTTTATAATTGAACAGCTTTAGCGGTCTTTGTTAAAACGTTTTTTTGGGTATATGACCGTTGGATTGATACATTTTATTGTCTTCTTAAATATAAGTCAACATTTTTATTATAAAAATTCTATAACTCTGTAAGATTCAAACCTTATACTCAGCATCCCATCTACTTCCATATTGCTTGACCAACTTTGATTGGAAGTGCCTTGATAATTTCTTTGAATGCTTCAAGTTCTGTTTTAGGGGATTTCCAAACGTAATTCTCCAACATTTCTGGTATGACACCTTTAATACCTTGTCCATCCTCAAACTGTAATGTAATAATTGTAAACTGCTTTCTGCTTAGCTTTTCATTTATGGCGTAGTCGATTTCACTTTCTAAATATTGTTCGTCCTTAAATTCCGGAGTAATAAAAAAAACTACTGCACAAGATTGTTTGAACCCTTGCCGAATTGACCTCATTAATTGAACCCCGGCAGGCATATCTTCTTCATCCATCCATGGATCAAATCCAAGTTCTTTTAAAAGTTGGTAATACTTTCTGACCATTGGTTTGTTGGCTCCCTTGTGACTTAAAAACACTTTTTTGGGGGCTTTTTCACGTATTTCGTCTTCTGAGATAGTCAAACTAAAAATTCTGACGTCTCCTAACCCATCTTCAAAAGAAGGGGAAACATTTATTAAGCCATTCATCCATTGACATTGACTAAAAATTGAGGGATACGCAGTTCCAAGTTTTTTTAAATCAATGAAGTACATACCGTTCTCATTTGAAATCCAATCTTTCGTTTTAATTATCTTATTAACTACATACTCTATTTCACTGTCATGAATATTATTTTTAAAAAAGTAATCAATAGATAAACCATCATTAATATGATGGTCTTCATGATTAGTTAATTTCACATGTGTTTCATTTTTATCCTCAACAGTAACTGAAATTTTTCTCATGTAAGAATTTCTCCATTTTCTTTAAGATAATTTTGATAAAAGCGGTTAAAAGACTGCGCTACATTTAACGTATCATCAATACTAGCAGTTCCATCTACATTAAGATGATTATTTCGAAACGTTAAAACAGAATCACTGTTTTTAGGTTGTAATTTGATGTACTCAAAGTTGATTTCAGGTATTTTTAAAGCTTGTTTATACTCACTTGAATAATTTAATCCTTCACCGTAGATTAAGAACTTATCGAAATATTCATAATCGTCATCACCATCAATAAACATCTCGAGCAAATTATTACTAAATTCATGCTCAAAAAAGTACTCTATCAATTTTTTATTTGTTAGTTGAACAGGCATTAGACAGTCTGGTAGCGAATGAACCACTTCAAAATGCTCAATATGATGATTATTTTGACTTTCGTCTTTCAATATAATCCAAAAGATAGAGTCAAACATTAACAATATAATATTTTCGTATGAAACTGAAATAAACTTTTCTTCAAAACCATTCTGCTTAACACAAACTTTACTGTTATAATCCTTTTTGAGATGATTTAAGAAATGAATGATGTTTTTTCTATTTTCTCTTTTCATTTTATAATGGAACACTATTAATTCATTCATATTCCCACTTCTCTTTTCAATTATCGGATATTAAATACCAATACCTAGCATTTTTTTTATTTTATCCTCGTTTTTTAAAGCACTATCCATTAAGCTCCCAATAAAAACATCTTTCAAGTCTTTGTATGCATCTTTAACAATATCTTTAATTGTATGTTCATTATTTTCAATATAAATTCTCAATGCATTTATTTTGCTTTTATCATTCACAATTCCAGCCAATATTATATGTTTTCGTGGAATTTCATTTGCATCCAAAGTTGTGTAAACAAGTTTAAACTCAATTTGGAGAATAACTCGTTTACTAAGTATATGTGTCTTGACTTCTGATTTATTAAACAAATCCCCTATATCACAACCATAAGCTTGACTTTTAATTCTATCCTTCAAATCCTTATTCAGTGAATCTTCGTGGTCAAATTTAATGTCAACACATTGAAAGCTACTAAAGCTTGTTGAGTTTTCAATTTCCAAAAATAAATCCAGCAATTTGATAGTGTTAGGGTTTATATTGTCATAAACTTTGGCTGACCTTCCATCTTCTCTGAAGGAGAATTTAAGATGTTTACTCATTTTAGGTGTGGTTAGCTTAATTTTAGTGTGTTTATCATCCGCTAAAGAAATAAGAAAATTCGAAACAATAGTCTTTACCGAATTGAATTTCACTGAGTTAGATGTCTGAAAATATACGATTTGTTTATCAAAATATATCTCCACTACAACCTGATGTACCTCGAAATAATTCTTGCTCAACATATTTTGACTATTATAAACAAATCGCTCGTTTCTTCTTGTAAATTTAAAAAGACTTCCTTTAGAATTAGAGCCAAAATCGAGTAACTCAATTTCTGCATTAAAGGTATTTCTATCCGAATCTCTATCTTGCTCAAGGTTCTTTTTCCATTCTGAAATTTTACTATTTAGCGTGACTTCACTTATATCTGTGAATTTATAATTAAATGACATAAAAAAACCATCTGTTGTGTCCAACTCTGGATTGAATGCCGCTTGTCTAAACTGATGGAATATTTCTTTAGATAAGATTCCCTCCCCAAAGCTCTTCTCGAGAGCATACGTAACTTCACTAACCTTTTGTGCATCAGACGGTATTTTAATTTTATATTTGTTTATGATAGATGTTAACTCCCGTTGATTTAACAATTTTAAAGAATGTCTAAAAGTTGTGATTTCATCTACAGATGGCTTTATTGTTACTACCGGACTAATACTTTCACTGACTTTCATATTTGAAATACTATTTTCCTTAACTTCATGGTTACCTACAACCAGTATTGAATTTTCAGCATTCATCATATTTATAAGTCCTTCTTCCCGTCATCTAGTGAAATTGTAGGTATATTATCTCATATTCTAATTAGTAAATCATCAATATTTTCCATTATCAGAAGATATTAAGCTTATTTGTCGGGACAGATTGTTATCATATTTTATCATAGCACGAAAATAAGAACAAGCGTTCTCATTCCTTTTAAGTATCTTCATATAAATATTAAGACTACATTCCGTTACAGTTTTCAGAATGATTAGCTTCTGATAATATACCTTATCTGAAGTGTGGGAGGGGGATATTCGCCGGAACGGAATCAGAACGAGAATGTCGGGGCTACGCAAGGTCACACATTAAAACTGGATCTGTAAAAGGTTAATTCAATAGACTAGAGTGAGATCTCCTCCTCTTAAGGGAGTAGTAGGTAGGGAGGCTAAATCAGAAAAAAAATTACTGATAATATATAGAAAAACGGCTGCTTCAGATAAAAAAGCAGGGCTTCACTATTCCATAAGTGAATGACCCCCTTACCTTAAATATTTTTCATTTTACAAGAGCTGTTCTTTTATATATTCTTTATTTATAAAGCGCAACATCAAGCAAATTTCTTATAACCTCTGATTACCTAACCCGTAGCTAAAGTAAACAATTCAATAAATTTGTCTTGTGCTGTAGTTATATTAAAGGTAACTCGTTTGATACTATCCAACATAATCACCGCCAATCTGCGTTCAAAATAATTCTCTTAGTTTGATTATCCTAAAAAAACGTGGGGTTTCCAACTCTTGGACTCATATTGGGTACATCCCGTCAGGACTCCCTTCAATGGTCACGAAAAAAAACACACTAGACCGTTGTTCTACAGTCAAGTGCGTTTCATCATAATCACCACAAAAGCCCTAGAGTTTAATCGTATAAAGACTTATTAATCTTTTCAATTTGGGCAAGAGGTTCTTTCTTCAACCAAAAT
This sequence comes from Paenibacillus taichungensis, assembly GCF_050994985.1. Lineage (NCBI taxonomy): Bacteria > Bacillati > Bacillota > Bacilli > Caryophanales > Paenibacillaceae > Paenibacillus > Paenibacillus taichungensis. Next base: position 4,563,087 of record NZ_CP194720.1, read on the forward strand.
TCTACTTCTTCCATACTATTCTTATTTTTATCCCTTCGTTGAATAATCTCTAGCATCAAATCATTTGCTTTAGGCTTTATTTTCTCTTCAATGAGCGCATAATCCAAATTACTCTCCAATTTATCTACATAAAATTGAGCAGATAAATTTCTGATTCTCACCTTTTCTGAATTATGGTACTTTAGTTCCTCATATTTAATGTCTGACGAGAAACCATTTGTGAACTGAACTTTATTATCCAAGTTATTATATTCTATTGAATTTATATAGAAAAACTGGCTTGGATACTCTAATTTAAACAGCCATTTAGTTACAATTTTTAAATTATCCATCATTTCATCAACTGTTTCAAATTCACGAATTTTATAATGGTCAATTTTAGAGGGACTGGTATTAAAGGTTTTAACATATTGTTCTGCTTTTTCTCGTGACAGAAATACGTGATGCGGAAAGTCTCTACAAACAACGTAAACCTTCATATTATAACCCCAATCCTTATAGAATTAAGTCTCTATTTTCAATATCCTATTACACCTAACTTACAAGTTGGATTGTTAACAAGGTGCGCGCCTACCTTTATATCAAACTCCCACCAACATTGATAGAGATGTATAATCATAAGGAATCCCATAAATCACCAATGGAAGCTCTCCTTTTTTCTTCAAGTAATCTTCCAATCTCATTTTCTGCATATTTAGCTCTTTCATGAAACTTGCCATACTCCTTCATTATACTAGTAAGAAAAATAGGGAATTTCCCTACAACCTTTATTCTCAATTCATTCTTTTTTCTATTTTGATCTACTACAAAGTCAAATTTATAGCTATCACTTCTTAAACCTGATTCTAATCCTGTCTTAATTATATTATGATTTTGAAATAATAAACCGAGTCTTCCAAACAAGTATGCCACCTCTTCTGAAAGAATAGGCGGGATATTTTCATCCCGATATTCCGAGTATCCATATGTATTCTCTTTTAAATGCCACCATAAATTATCTTTATCGAAGTGGATATCAACAAACTCACTAGCACTTCTAGCTAACTTTTCCACTTCATTTTTTAACTTCTGAAGTTCTGAGTCTGTCAATTTCCCTGCTGTCTCTGGATTATCAACAATCAGCTTTCTGGCATATGATTTAAACCATTCCTCTGTGAAATCAGATAAGACTTTCTTAAATCTTAACCTTAATTGTTCCATCTCTGTCTTAATTTTAATTATTTCTTGACGCTTTTCCCCAATAAGCAAATCGTATTCTTCTTTTGGCAATTTAATTCAGCCCCTTCATAATTTATTCAGAAATACAAAACGTACGTTCTTATTATATCATAAACCTAGATTTAGCCCACTACCCTGTTAAACAACTCATCCAAATAATGATTGATCTTCTTTGATAAATTATCAAGTTGAATCTACAAACCCTTATTCCTAATCTCGGAAGCGTCTAGCCGCTGGATATCGATTAGAATTGAAATTAAAACGAAAAAAACTAATGATTATACGAGTGAGCCTTATCGTAGCTACGATATCAATTTTATAAATAAAGATATCCTTGTTAATTAAATTCGGAGTTGCTGAAAGTATGTGTTACAGGATTTTCAAGAGTAAAGCTTTGCTCTTCAACTGTTCTACGAATCCACTTTCCCCATAATTGTGATTATGTGAAAAGAATTACAAAGTGCAGCTCACATGCTTTATTTTTGAAGAATTTTAACCTGTTCAGGTGGTTTATTACTCGATCCTATACCTTTATTCGAGGGTGTGAATATCTCTTTCGTATCGCATATTTTTTGATACCGAAGTTTTCTCGCAACAGTTCATAGGAGAAGAAAGGGATGAATAACTTGTTTCAATAAACAAACCATAGATTGTACAATTAGCTATATCTATAAAAAAGTACCTACATCAATTATCACGCAATCTACGCCCCCTTAGAACTTAGGCTTCCAATAAGTGATGAGCACCTCAGTATGATTCTTTTCTTGGTACATTCACGGACATATAGATAGCTCAACGAAAAAAATGAGCAGTCTAGAAAATTACAGACTGCTCATTGATTTTTCAACTAACGTATCCCGTTAGCTTTATTAGAATGGATTTTCTCCTTTAAGAAAAGGAATAATAATAGCATAAACAGAGCCAATAAATAAAATCCAAAAGGCTATTGATTTTATACGTTTTCTGAAGATATCGTTATTATTATTCACAAATAGTAAACAGGTGAGTGTATAAATAAAAACAATAAGTATGAGAGCCCAAATTTATGGTAATTGCATTGCTCTAGCCATAAAAATCTCATCTACTTCACTCACGGACATCCCAAAATGTTTACTAGCTTTCTCAAGTACAATGGGGTCGTGTATTTCAGGAACGTAATTGTTTCCGTAATTCGTTAAGACATCGAACTCCTGCATCATATACTTGTAAACTATGTCAGCATCACTGTTTTGAGTATTACTTGTCTGTAGGCTTTCACTTTTATAATATGCAAAGGAAATTGAGGTAATTCGTTTTTTTCTGTAGAGTGCTACGTAATCATTAAAGCTAAATGGAGATTCATCCTCATAAAAATCATTCAAGTATTTGTAATAATTGATTAAATCTTCGTTTCGGCCAGTGTAACCCTTGGGAATGCTGTACAAGGACTCTAATGCTTTTTTATCTTCTCCCAGCTTGCTCATAGATATGATACATAGAAAGGTGATACATCATCTGGAGATCCTGACTTGGTGTTTGGATCTTATCAATAAACTCCCTTATTAGTGTATATTGTCCTGTGGCTAAATAGCCGTTCACCTCATCCCAAATTGTCTCGCTCTCGATCGCTACTATCTGAGAATCACTCGTACTAAAAGCGTATGTATATCCAATCATTTTTCCAAGGGTCTCTTCGGACAAAACAAACTCACCCTCAAGATTTTCGCCTTGCTTACCAATTATGTTTTGAACTGAGTCGGGCTGTATTATAGCTGCTTGAGATGTGATTCGAAGACTATACACTCCAGGTACTAAACCTTCTCCATTATTAGAGAGCCACTCACTTTCTATCATACCGTTATTGACTTGAACTTTTGCCTGAGCAGAATATTCATCTTCACCTGTTACAGATAGAACAAGTTTCGTTTCATTTGGTAAATTAGTGATGCCGGTGAATTTGAGTCGGTTTTCCTTATCAAAATCTTCTGTTACGGTAAGTTCAACATGGAGACTACCGCTCCCTTTCCCTGAGCACGCACCGATTACGAGAATTATACTAAGGAAGAGTAGTATAATTCCTGCTTTGATTTTCATATGTTTGATGTATACCCCTCCCAATTTTATTACTCTTTATATCGGAGAGATAGTCTTGAATGTTGATACCTGTAAAGATTCCAGCTAGTTCGCAAGTATAGTTTGCATAAGAAGAAGAGATAATAGTTTTACTTATTGAGCAAATTATTACAGTTTCAGCTTGCCCTAAGTGAAAAATCCTACTACTCAGTTGAATTCATCATTAAACTAACCTGCCCGTTAGTTTAATGAAAAAGACAGCCGATTAACTTACCGACTGTCTAAATTTAATTATCATAAGTCGTTTTAATAGGGATTGGTAGTGCGTTCTATACGATCTACATTTTACTTAGTCATCATCATCCTCATCGTCGTACATAGCTTCTATACTTGACATTTGGTACTCTTCACTTTCCAAGTGGAAGGGTTTGATTCTACTTTGCTCGTATTTCATCGTCACTAATCTATCTATCAATTCATTACTAGATAGTAACTTCATGAACTTCTTTTGATCTATCAGCTTCCTCTCAATCTTCCACATTAATTTTTCAATGGCAATAAGTCGTTCATTAGTCATAGAACAAGCTAAACTTACATTCTCGGATAATATTCCAACCTCTTCTTTGAGCTGCTTAATTTTGTCTTTAATAACACCCTCATCTTCCACACTTTCACCTCATTTATTTTCAAGATTAGCAAACAATTTATCGAAGACATTACTAAGTCTTATTAATGCTTCAGTTGTACTTTCTGAAAGAAACAACTCATTACACATAGTACATTCGGCTCCCTCCAAGGATATTGATTTGAATGTACTCAGGCTCAATTTTACATTTACTTCAATATCAATAATTGGAACCTCATTATTGCCGCACATTGGACATTCAACTATACTAATACTTCCATAATCATTGTTTTCTCCTTGTTTTTGATACTTTTCATTTCGTTCCTCGATACCAACTTCCCCATAAAGAATCCCCCATATTTCTTCAATTTTTTTATTATGGAGAGAAGTGCCCTCTTGATCATCTATATAATCTTTGTAGATTTCATCATATTGATTATTCTCTGCTTCAAATAAAAAATCGTACGATGTCGATTTAATTTTGGTTTTTAATTGTCTTTCTAGCCCCTTCATTATGTTGGTCTCTAGTCATGATTAATTACCTCCTTGTAAATAAAATTCCGATTTTATTTAGTTATTGAGAATTATCTTTCATGGTAGTGTTTTAAATTGACTTTTCTTATACCTAAAACAAGTGTTTCTTCATTTGTTTCACTGCAAATCAGAGAAATAAGAATGAATGGATTCTGTTTATAACCCACTAGGAAAAACGCAGTCTTCTCTTTCGACGATATCAACTTCAAATTCTCCTGTTAAAAGTTTTGCGTAGTTAAACTTCCATTTTCATTAGTTAAACCAAGAAATTCGCCTGATTCCCTGACTTGCTCGACAGCCACTAAATAAACTTTTCTTTTGGCAAATATCTTGCCCACAGCGGGTGTTTTTGATATTTCTCCTATAAACATCTGATCCCCATTAGAAAAGTTCAAATTACTGTTTTCCTTAGTATTTCCCATGTACAACTCAGTCCTTTCAAGATTACTGTTATTGTGATTTAGTTTTTATGTTCGCTAGAGCCACCCCCTTATGGTGCCAAAGAAAGTAGCGATCCAATAATCCAAATAAAAAAGCAGAGAAGCTATAGTAGCCTCTCTGCTTTTTCACAAACATATAAGTTAGATTTGAAATATAGGTATATGAAACAATTCATATTCGCTCATCTCTTTCTTTTAGCATGCATATAACGACATGATAGCATAGATATTTTTAAATCACTATATTTTAGTAAATGAGCATATAATTTAAAGAAACTAAAGAAAGTAGTGTATACTAAAAAGGCCTGACGCGGCAAACGCTCCGCGTTTGTCCTTGTCCACGAGTCGTTTCGCTACGCTCATCGACTCGCATGGTATTACTCATATTATATTTTCTTTCTTGTACTTTCTCTTAAGGATTCGATTTAAAAACCCTTATGTTTATTGGGTTTATCTTATGCACTTAGGCAGTCCTAGTGCCTAAGTGCATTAGAGATGCCAGTCACTTGGTAGTTCGTTAATAATCGCATTCATTGGAGTTACTTCAAAATCCTCACTAGTTAAATACCTTTGTAATAATCCCCGCATTCGTCTACTAGGGATATAAATATTTATTGGTTTATTTTCACGAATGCGACTTCTCCAAATCCATTGTATAAGTTCAGACAATGCCCAAGCATCAGCATCTACTATAATGCCATTCTGTCTAAAAAAACCTGTTTCTATCGGTCTCATATACCTATTTACTAAATATACTAGATTATATTTTTCTCTATATTCATTCGTTGCTCTGGACGTAACTGAAATATAAGAATCTGCGTATGATTTTGGGGCAACAAGCTTCTTAATCTTTTCCTTACTTCCACCTTTAAATGTTGTCCAAAGTGCATTAGTGTTATTTGCCTTTCTTTTATTTGTTAGATAGTTATATGCATTGTTCTTTAATTTTTCAAAGTTTTTTTTATTTTCAGCATTTCCAAACCAGCTATACGACAGAGCACTACTTTTATTTCCAATATCATTTAGATCACCTTCATATATTGCCATCTTCTCAGCCAGTAAGGTCTTATTTAATTTATCCCTACTTTCATATGGTACAAGGTCGTAAACTCCACTTGAAAATACAACAGATAAATATTTATATTGTAATTGGTATAGATCAAAATAATATCTTTGAAGTTGCCCTTTAAAGAGATATGTCAGTATATAAACATCTTGGAATAAGCTGAAAATTTCAACTGGGAAAGACCATATTAAGGCTGAATTTTGATAATGTAGTAAAGAATTAGATAGGGCCATCCTCTTTATATCATTGAATCTACTTTCGTGTTTTAAATGCTCATGCCATTGAATGTATTCTAATCCATTCTCTCTCTTCTCAAAACTTATTGCTCCAGCTTTCTTCAATAGCTCCAAGTCATTTTTCTTTAATTCTACTTGTTTAATGACATTCAGCACCTCGTCTAGTATAAGAATATATTTATTATTTTGAAGCAATTTTCTTGTGTGATCATCTGATCTCATAAACAAATTGTGTGTAGTACAAATATCCTTTCCTTCGCCAAGTAATCTGTGTAAATCATCTAATTTAGTGTCCCCATGTTTATCATGTGGTTCATAAAAAGTTCTGTTTACTACTGATTCTTTGACTCTAGTAACCTCATCAAGAAATGGTGTCACATAAATAAACTTGTATTCATCAAGTGGAACAGAGTTCATATACTGAATAGCCCACGATGTTTTACCATATCCGCATGGAGCATCGATAACGTTTATTGTTGTCATATTACATCTCTCCTTTAACATACTTATTCAACTTAGTCTTTAAACTGTCAGAGACCACACATGATTCGTTGTTCAACCATTTAGAGAGATGGTTTCGCGAGATTCCTATGTTGTAAGCAACGAAGGTAGTTGATTTCCCATATTTCAGCTGTAGTCTCTGTAATGCTCCCCTTAATTTCTTGTCATTCATAACCATCATCTCTCTTTCATAATTTTGTGAATCTGTGATATAAGGAACAAAAATAAAAAAAACTCCGATTTCTCGGAGTCATTCGCTTTATATAGTGTTTTTTTAGATATTAATTACTGGTTTTTGGATCACATATAATTTTTGGAGCGGTTTCAGTTTCGTAATGTTTGAAATTCCACGAAACTCTTTCGTAGCCTTTCGTGGAATACGAGATTTTTTAGAAAAGTTTCGTAGTGTTTTAGTTTCGTAAAGTCTGAAACTCTACGAAACTCTTTCTTAGTATTTCGTAGAGTACGAGCTTGTTTAAAAGAGTTTCGTAATTGACTAAATAGATATTTAAAGAATCCATAGAAAGATTCTAATTATCGAATCAAAATGCTGTCCCCCTTTCGTATCGCGAAATATCAATCTAGAGAATTAGCGTGTATTAGTTCGGGGCTACTATTGGGCATGGAGAGTCAATTTCGACTGTAAACCACCCCCGAGTTCAAACCTCTCTATTATAGTTATATAAATGTACTTTAAAATCCACGCATCATAAAAAAAATTATACATATCAAAAAATACTAACCAACAAGAAGGACTGAATTTTCATGAAATAACAAGCAAAGTGGTAAACTTAAAGTCAGAGGCGGAAAGAAAACAGCCATAGACAAAAAGCAATCCCTTTATGTCAACATGATCAGAAAGAAACTTTATCTGCTATGAGAAGTAAAGGGGACACTCACAAGACCTAACGTTATAAGCTTTCACTTTCATCCATTTGAGCCCCTATCAGCAATAAAGCATAAATGTGATCAGGACACTTTAGTGGCTTTAGAATCCATTCTGGAACGTCAAAGGGTATTGAATACTATTAAAGTCATATCTTTAGTACAACATAATCTCTCTCGAACACTAATGCTCCTCCTCTCTTATATAAAAAGAAAATATCCTATATATACTTATATAAGAGCAGAACAAAATCACACAAAATAGCCAAAAAACTTATTTAATCAAATTTCTAAATTGTTAAGTGGATTAAACCGATCATTCTGTTCCCTAAGCTCATTCCCCCACATAGCTACATATTTCATCGTCACCGATATATTTTGGTGCCTCATTAGTTTCTGAATTGCAAATGCACTCATTCCCGACATGGCAAGTCTATGGCAGAATGTATGTCTGAAAGTATGAGGCGATACACGAACATTCGGAAAGTTCATTTTCTGACGAAGATACTTAAACACCAGCATTAATGAGTTTTCCGTAAGTTTAGTATAATCACGCTTGGTAAAGACAAATTCATTCCCTTTACCCCAATGCTGTTTACAATAGGTCTTATAAGCCAGGAATTCCTTTGTAAGCTTATTCGTGAGAGGCAGCGTCTCTCTTCTTCTAGTTTTACCAAAGACGGTTATAGACTGATTCTCAAAGTCAATATCTGTCCACTTTAACCCAATCAACTCTCCACGTCTTATTCCCGTTCCCAGTATTGTTACAATAATCATGTAGTCTCGATAAGCACAGTAGCTTTTCTCTCTACGCTTAATTCTTCGATAGAAATTCAACATTTGATTGATCTGCTCGTCACTAAACACTTCAATTTTCACATCTTCCTTGAGTAACTTAACCTTCTTAGCTGGACTGAGTTTAACAACTTCACATTCAACCATATAGTTAAAAAATGCTCTAATTCTCATCAACTTGGTATTGATTGTGCCTGCATTATTACCTTTGTCTTGACACTTCAATAAGTAACTTCGAATGGTTGAAGTCGTAATATCCTCTACATTAACAACTTTATTCTCATTGCAGTAATCAACAAACTCGCCTAGCATAGTTAGGTAATTACGGATGTTCACTTTCGTTGTGTTTTTAAACTTACGATCATCCAAAAAATCCTGAAATGCAAATTTCAACAACACAAAAACCACTCCTTAATAAGATATTAAGAAGTGGTCATTGTATCATTTATAATTTGTAACAGTGACTGCTTCACAAACCCTCAATCAAATTGACCGAAAATTTGCTCTGCTAGACACATGAGATAAGGTCAATGACCTTACATCATGCCGCCCATTCCACCCATACCGCCCATGTCAGGAACGCCAGCAGCGCCTGCAGGTTCTGGTTTGTCAGCGATAACCGCTTCAGTAGTCAGGAACATTGCCGCTACGGAAGCAGCGTTTTGCAATGCATAACGTGTTACTTTCGCAGGGTCAACGATACCCGCTTCGATCATGTTAACCCACTCGCCAGTCGCAGCGTTGAAGCCTACGCCAGTTTGTTCTTTTTTCAGACGTTCCACGATTACGGAACCTTCTTCGCCAGCGTTAGCTGCGATAGTACGGATTGGTGCTTCCAAAGCGCGCAGGACGATGTTTACGCCTGTTTGCTCGTCACCGGACAGGGCTACGCCTGCAACCGCGTTGTATACGTTCATGAGCGCTGTACCACCACCGGATACGATACCTTCTTCAACCGCAGCGCGAGTTGCGTTCAGGGCATCTTCGATGCGCAGTTTGCGTTCTTTCAATTCTGTTTCAGTAGCCGCACCGACTTTGATTACTGCTACACCGCCGGACAATTTAGCCAGACGCTCTTGCAGTTTCTCTTTGTCGAACTCGGAAGTTGTTTCTTCCAGTTGTGTACGGATTTGGCTTACACGTGCATCGATATCGGATTTGTTACCAGCACCGTCAACGATGATTGTGTTTTCTTTCGTTACACGGATTTGACGAGCTGTACCCAGTTGTTCCACAACAGCGGATTTCAGGTCCAGACCCAGTTCTTCCGTGATCAATTGGCCACCAGTGAGGGCAGCGATATCTTGCAGCATTGCTTTACGACGGTCACCAAAGCCAGGAGCTTTAACAGCTACAGCGTTGAATGTACCACGCAATTTGTTCACAACCAGCATCGCCAGTGCTTCGCCTTCGATATCTTCAGCGATCAATACAAGCGGTTTGCCTTGTTGAACGATTTTTTCAAGCAATGGCAGGATTTCTTGCGTGTTGGAGATTTTTTTGTCTGTGATCAGGATGTACGGGTTGTCCAAAACTGCTTCCATTTTGTCCGTATCCGTGATCATGTATGGAGAGATGTAACCGCGGTCGAATTGCATACCTTCAACCACTTCCAACTCTGTAGCGAATCCACGGGATTCTTCAACCGTGATAACACCGTCTTTACCCACTTTTTCCATAGCTTCAGCGATCAGTTCGCCTACTTCTTCGTCAGCTGCAGAGATTGCTGCAACTTGTGCGATGGATTGTTTGGTTTCAACTGGTTTGGAGATGGATTGCAGTTCAGCTACAGCAGCTTTAACCGCTTTGTCGATCCCTTTACGGATACCGATTGGGCTAGCGCCTGCAGTTACGTTTTTCAAACCTTCTGTAATCAGCGCTTGAGCCAATACAGTTGCAGTTGTTGTACCGTCACCGGCAACATCATTGGTTTTGGTTGCTACTTCTTTAACCAGTTGTGCACCCATGTTCTCGAATGCATCTTCCAGTTCGATTTCTTTAGCAATCGTTACACCGTCATTCGTGATGAGCGGGCTTCCGAATTTTTTCTCCAGAACCACGTTACGGCCTTTAGGACCGAGTGTTACTTTAACTGCATTAGCCAATGCGTCCACACCACGAAGCATGGAACGACGAGCGTCTTCACTGAATTTAATGTCTTTAGCCATGGTAAGAAAACCTCCCTAGTATATTGTGTAAAATGGTGTTGCTATATGGTTCGGTTAACCGATTAAATTTGAATTAGTCGAGAATCGCGTGAATATCGCTTTCTTTCATAATCAAATATTCTTTACCTTCGAACTTGATTTCTGTACCGGCATATTTGGAGAAAATAACGCGATCTCCTTCTTTCACTTCCAGAGCTACACGTACTCCGTCTTTCAATACTCCAGCGCCAACAGCAATAATTTTACCCTCTTGCGGTTTTTCTTTAGCGGAGTCCGGCAGTACGATCCCGAAAGAAGTTGTTTGCTCTTGCTCCAGTGGTTCTACCAATACGCGTTCACCTAAAGGTCTGATCATGAAAAATAGCCTCCTTTTGAAATTATATAACGTTACATTGTAGGTTGTAGCCATATGTATTAGCACTCGACAGTGTTCAGTGCTAACAACCAACTTTATGATACTTCAACTTGAAGCATGATTTCAAGTCCTTTTCATGAATTCCTGCGAGATTTTACGTTGTATTTACATGAACCCGGTCAAAAAACTCCCGATTGGCCTGCGTAAATGCCATAATACCTTATTACTTATTCCACAGAATCCGTAAGTCCTCCTGCATCGTTCTCAGTCAGCCCTTTTCCATTGTATCCATTGTTGAACATAATATGCCTGCTTGTCCCGTCCATCAGAATATATAACCGTAAAAGTTTGTCGCCTTTCATATCCCGGGTAAGAACTGACCGCCTTATCCCGGGACGGGCACCATGCAAAATTATTACGATTACAACATCCTATGGAATCTCTCTTGTTATACTGCGCTCTGCTTGTCCTCGGCACGGATGTAACGGGACTCAGCCTCTGCATCAGCTGCAAGCTGTTTGCGATACACAAAGCCAGACAGAAACACACTAATCTCATATAACAGTAACAACGGAATCATCACTAGAAAATCGGAAATAAAGTCAGGTGGTGTGACCACAACTGCAATGAAAATCAGGACAAAATAAGCGACTCTGCGCATTTTGCGAAGCCGGATCGGATTCAATATCCGCAGCCCTGTCAGGAACATAATAATTAACGGAAGTTCGAACAAAAGGGACACCGGCAGTACAATACCAAACAAAAAACTGAAATACTGCTTCATTCCGTAAGTCTCGACAAGCCCCATTTTTTCCGTAATCGATGAAGTAAAGGAAAGTGCCATCGGGAAAACAACGTAGTACGAGAAAGCTAACCCGATCAGAAATAACAGAAATACATAAGGTACATACTTCAACGTAGCTTTTCGCTCACGCGGGCGCAGACCTGGACTGACAAACTTCCAGAGCTGAAACACCGTAAACGGCAGCGTAATGACCAGCGAGAATAGTCCGGCAATCTTCATGTAGATGCCAATCCCGTCCCAGAACGAGAATGCATGCAGCACAAACCCCTGAGCAGTCTCTGCCTTCGTCAGATATTGATACACTGGATCTGCCACCAGAAAGCCTGCCACCAGTCCCAAAATAAAAATACTCAACACATAAATCAACCGCTTGCGCAGCTCACTCAAATGTTCTGTAAGCGTCATTTCTTCCTTCTGCTGCGTCATGCCTGCCCCCCATTGTTGCCAGCTTAAAATACAAAACCCTTCCGGCAGGAAGGGATTTCTCTTTCATTGCCGTCAAAGTTATTCCGGCAGGCGTTTATCCTCAGGCTTGTCTGCAGATGCAGTCTCAGATGCCAGCGGCTTCGCCTTTTCCTGTTCCTTGCGACTGGATGAATCATCATCCGAAATAATCTCACGTGCGCCTTCTTTGAATTCACGGAAAGTGCGTCCGACTGCCCGCCCCAATTCCGGAAGCTTGTTAGGTCCAAACAAAAGCAACGCGATAACGGCCAGCAAAATAAAACCTGTTGGTCCAATGGAACTTAACATTGATATTATTCCTCCTCATTTCAAGCTTCAAAGATGCACACGCTTGGCCATAGGCTCATAGATGTCATTGCTTCATTTTGAACTATGTCAATCATACCATAGATGTAACCACTTACATAACCCACATTATTCACAAAAGAGACCTCGACATCCAATCATTTCTCCCTGCTTGATTTCACACCCGCTACTATATGTTTCACTCTTATTGCTTGAACTGACCCGTAACCATCAGCAGCGCTTCCGGAAGCTGATCCATAATGGCCGCCAAATGCTCATGCACACCCTTCGGTGTACCTGGCAGGTTGACAATCAATGTACGTCCGCGAATGCCGCATACGCCGCGGAACAGCATGGCAGAACGATTCTTGCCCATGACACTGTATCTCATGGCTTCAGCCATGCCTGGAACTTCCCGTTCAATAACCCGCCTTGTCGCTTCTGGAGTAATATCACGAATCGCAAGCTCCGTTCCCCCAGTGGTCAATACCAAATCAGCGTGAAAATAATCTGTCATTTCAATCAAAGCCGCAATAATCTCATCGGGTTCATCCGGAACGATGCGGTACTCCACGATTTCCCCACCCAGTTCTTCTTCCACAAGTTCCCGGATCACTTGGGCACTCGTATCCTCACGTTCCCCGCGGGCCCCTTTGTCGCTGGCTGTCAGGATTGCTGTTCTCCACACCATAAAGATCACCCTTCTCCTCTATGAAAATAAATGTCCCTTATCGGCTGAAATCGCCGTTTTTGCCACCACTTTTGGAATTAAGCATGGTTGGACCGATAATCATATCTTTTTGCATGGCTTTACACATGTCATAGATCGTCAGTGCCGCAGCCGACGCCGCCGTGAGCGCCTCCATCTCGACACCTGTCTTCCCTTCGGTTTTGACCGTAACTTCAATCTGCAATTCATCGACACCGTTATCATGAAAACGAATATCCACACCCGTCAATGCCAATGGATGGCACATCGGAATCCAGTCCGACGTTTTCTTGGCGCCCTGAATACCCGCAATTTGGGCCACAGCCAGAACGTCACCTTTACCGATGCGGCCCTCCCGAATCGCTTCAAGCGTAGTCCGATTCATCGTCACTTTGGATACCGCAACAGCTGTACGCACGGTACTTTCCTTACCCGAAATATCAACCATCCGAGCTCGTCCCTGTTCATTAAAATGAGTCAGTTTACTGCCGGAAGCCTGGTCGTTATTTGTTTCTGAATTCAATCACATCACAACCCTTTATACGATATGTAATATACCTTCGGTTGTTATCAACAGATCAAGCCGCAGATCAAGCGGGTCCATCGGAATTTCATCTTGAAGCTGGCCTGGCAATACCAATGCAGCCATCAGTGGTCTTTTGTCCGTCATTGCACATTTCACTGCAAGTGTCTCGGCAAAACGATCATAATAACCGCCGCCATAACCAATGCGCCCTCCTTGAAGGTCATATCCTAGCCCCGGTACGATGACAAGATCGATATCCGGCCAGCTATCAGATTGCAGCACTTCACAGGAATTCTTGGGTTCAGGTATCCCCCATATTCCTGGCTGAATATCCTGTTCACCCATGACACGCCGCAACTCCATACGAGCCGGATTCGCCAGCACTTTCGGTGCGAGCATCCGATCCCCATGCTTCCAGCCTTCTTCAAATAAAAAGGCCGTAGATGCTTCGCTTCCATAAGACAAATAGCTGAAAATCATAAGCCGCTTGTTCCCCAGCTTCCATTTGTCCCGTCTAAGGCGCTCCAGCTCCCGCTTCGTCACATCATTGATCTCAGTCATCGCCTGCTGACGCATGCTTTCATCCATAAGATCCCGGCTCTGTCTCAGCTTGGAACGAAGACGGATTTTCTGTTCCGTATGATCCTGCATGTCCTTGAATAACCTCCTGTTGATCGGGAAGGTAAACTAGCTCTCAATTAAAACCATTTATATGTTATGCACCAGTTGTCATCGTGTTGGAATCGTTAAAATGATTCATTTTCTGCAAAATCCTCATGTATTAACATGCCTTCTTTCAGTTTATCATTGATTGACCAAAAAGACTACACGCCCCAGGCACTCCTAATCGGTGCAATTGCTCTGTATTTCATGTAAACTGGGATATAGTTGTCATATCAAGAACTGGACCTATGGAGGAACTTAATTTTATGCTGCTGCAAGTATCCGGAATTATCAAACGTTTTGGTGTCGATCCAATCCTGGACGGCGTGAACTTACAAATATTAGAACGCGAGCGCATCGGCCTCGTTGGTGTTAACGGCGCAGGAAAATCCACTTTGCTCAAAATTGTAGCAGGGGAAATGTCCTATGATGGTGGACAGATTTTCAAATCCAAGGAAACAACGCTTGGTTACCTCGCCCAGAACAGCGGACTGCAATCCGATCGCTCCATATGGGAAGAAATGATGAACGTATTCGCCCATCTGACCCAGGCTGAAGCGGATTTGCGCCAGATGGAACAGGATATTGCCGACCCCGCACAGATGGAAGACGAAAAAAAATACGCCGATCTGCTTGAACGTTATGCCAAACGCTCGGACTGGTTCAAGGATCATGGCGGTTATGAGATGGAAACCCGTATTCGCAGTGTACTTCACGGGATGGGCTTCGGTGAATTTTCACCAGATACTCAGATTGCCACACTGAGCGGCGGACAAAAGACACGTCTTGCGCTTGCTCGCATTTTGCTTCAGGCCCCTGACCTACTCATGCTGGACGAGCCTACCAACTATCTCGACATCGCCACCCTCACGTGGCTGGAAGACTACCTCAGAGGTTATTCAGGCGCCTTGCTGGTTGTATCCCATGACCGGTATTTCCTTGACCGGCTTGTAACAACCATCGTGGAGATCGAACGACACCGCTCCAGAAAATATACGGGCAATTACAGCCGATACATGGAACTGAAAGCTGCCGAGTACGAAAGCCAGATGAAGCAATATGAGAAACAACAGGATGAAATCTCCAAAATGGAGGACTTTGTTCAGAAGAATATCGTACGTGCTTCAACGACCAAACGGGCACAGAGCCGCCGCAAGGCACTCGATAAGATGGAACGGCTCGACAAACCGATGGGAGATCTGAAGAAAGCTCATTTCTCTTTTGAAACGGCTGTCATGTCCGGTAAAGAAGTGCTCCGTGTGGATCAGCTGTCCGTTGCCTACGATGAGGCTTCGCCGTTGTTCCGCAATGTATCTTTTGATCTAAGACGCGGGGAAACGGTTGCTTTGATCGGTCCAAACGGTATAGGTAAATCCACCTTGCTGAAATGTCTCACCGGAAGTTTGCGTCCTGTAAGCGGTGATATCCAATGGGGAACCAAGGTGCAGATTGGCTATTATGATCAGGAGCAGACGGGACTTAATCCTTCCAATACGGTATTGGAAGAGCTGTGGAGTGCCTATCCAGGCATGGAGGAAGCACGGATTCGTACGGTGCTAGGCAACTTCCTGTTCAGTGGAGATGATGTACTCAAAAAAATCTCATCGCTCAGCGGTGGTGAAAAAGCACGTGTCTCCCTCTCCAAGCTCATGCTCAAGGAAGCCAATATGCTCATTCTGGATGAGCCTACGAACCATCTCGACCTGTTCGCCAAAGAAGTACTTGAAGCAGCACTGATGGACTATGAAGGCACGTTGCTGTTCATCTCGCATGACCGGTATTTCCTCAATAAAATGGCTGAACGCATTGTTGAACTTCATCCGGGTGGAACAGAACATTACCTGGGCAATTATGATGACTATGTGGAGAAGAAACAGGAGCTTGAAGATATCGCTCGCGAAGCGGCTGAAGCACGCCTTGCCTCTTCCAAAAACTCGGCTAAATCTGATCCAGCCCTATCCTCAACCGAAAAATCCGGAGCCGCCTCATTCGAAGCGGACAAGCAGGCCAAACGCGAAGAACGTAACCGCCAGCGCAAGCAGGAAGCTCTGGAACAACAGATTGCGAAGCTGGAAACGGAGATTACGGAGCTTGAGGCTCAGATGGCCCTGCCTGAAATATATCAGGACTACATGAAGCTGCAAGAACTCCAGGAGAAAGCAGAGGATCACAAGCTTCAACTGGCCAAGGCTTATGAAGAGTGGGAAGAATTAGCTTTGGAATAAAATTGGACCATTCCAGTGCATTTCCTGCTGCCATGCGGCGTGGAACATTTAACAATACTTAAAAGCTGATTCCTTGACGGAATCAGCATTTTTTTTAATGATAAACCGTAGAGTTTTGACAAGGGTGTTTGCATAATTGTCAAATTCACTCGAATCATGGAAATTATTTTTCTGTTGATTACCTTCCCCTTTATCCACAAGAAAGCAATATAGCAAGCAACTTAATCAACTTAATTATACGGCGGTAGAATAGCTTTTTTTGCACAAAAACCATATTTATCCACCAAGTTATCCACTTTATCCACAACTTTGTGGATATAACAGGGAACTTCTATCCCCTAAAGACATTTATTTTCGAAAACATTACTGGTTTGGGTTTGCTAGAGTTACCCACAAATTATCCTGAATATGTGGATAACTATAATCACATCTTGACAAACCTATCCTGGCCCTCATATTTCATCTCCTATAAAAGGACAAAAGCAGACCTCTGTATTTAAGGTCTGCCTCTCGTTTGCTTTTGAATACAAAGCACAAAGTTATGTGGTGTGATATGCGGAAGTAATATTACGCGTGCACTGATTCATCACTTTCAGTAGACTCCGCCTTCAGTCCGGCCGCATTGCATGCTGCTACATAAGCCAGACCGGCTGCCATGACAATATCATTGTGCGTGGCAGTTCCTCTGAATTCACGTCCAGCACGCTCCACGGTAACCGCAGCTTCTGCACTCGCAGCCTCTCCTCCGCTCAGTGCGTGCATTTCCATATCGACAAACGTAATGTCGTCCGAGATACTTTGACCAATCGCTCGAATCGTTGCATCTACCGGACCACCGCCAACCGCAGAATAGGATTGCTCCCCTGCGCTCGTGCGAATGCGAACTGCTGCCATTCGATCCGTCATGCTGCCCGCCGTAACCTGCAATTCAACCAGTTCATAATCCTGCGCAGGAATATTCATGGTCTGACTCACCATCTGCAATAACTGGTCATCACTGACCACTTTCTGTTGATCGGCAGTTTCTTTAAATATCTCATACAGCTGTTCCATTTGCTGCTCATCGGGTTCAAAGCCATATTTGCGAACCCGATCTTTCAAAGCGTGACGCCCGGAATGTTTGCCCAGAATAATCATACTGCGTGGAATACCCAGCGCTTCCGGGTCCATAATCTCATACGTACTCCGATTCTTAAGCAGACCATCCTGGTGAATACCAGACTCATGCTGGAAGGCATTGCGCCCTACTACCGGTTTGTTGTAGGCAATTGGGAAATGCATCGCACGACTAATCTGACGGGATGTCTCATACATCTGGTTCAGTTTGATATTTGTCGTTGCGCCAATAACATCTCCCCGCGTCTCCAGAGCCATAATCAGCTCCTCCAATGCACAGTTACCCGTCCGTTCTCCCACACCGTTGATGGTTACTTCGATCTGGGAAGCACCGTTGGCAATCGCAGCCAGACTGTTGGCAACCGCGAGACCCAAATCATTATGACAGTGTGCGCTGTATCGAACCTTATCTCCACCTCTTGCTCCCTCACGTACCTGACGGAACATCTCTCCATATTCATGCGGCAGTGCGTACCCGACCGTATCTGGCAAATTGATAATACTTGCTCCCGCTTCAATGGCTACTTCAACCATTTCGATCAGATCATCCATCTTCGTACGAGCCGCATCCATGGCAGTGAATTCCACAATATCCGTGAACTGACGAGCATAGGAGACCATCTCCCGGGCGGTAGCTACGACTTCACTGCGCGGACGGCGCAATTGATGCTCTATATGGATGTCCGAAGAGGAGATAAACAGATGAATACGACGGCGTGCTGCGTCAGCCGTTGCTCGAACGGCTGCATCAATATCCCCTTTGACCGCACGCGCGAATCCGCAAATCTCCACGTTTTGCAGTTGTCTGGAAATCGCCTGAACCGCCGCGAACTCACCTGGACTTGAGATCGGGAATCCAGGCTCGATGACGTCAATGCCCAGAGAAGCCAACTGATGTGCCAGTTCAATTTTTTGTTCAGGCTGCAGACTCGCTCCCGGTGCTTGTTCTCCATCGCGCAGTGTTGTATCAAAAATCTCAATCATGCGTTTGTTATTGTTCGTTGTCATATTCATCAACCTCCATCAAATTTGAATGTATATTGGTTATTGTGGGGATGTGAACGAGATGTTCATTTCCCGTTTTCTATGTTTATTCATTTTGTATTCCATGCCGATGTACACGTCGACTTGCACGCCGGACATATTTCTTTGTCTAAACCATAATTATTGATTCCCATCGCCCACCCTGCTGCCGGCAGCAAACACAAATAACCCGCCATCTCATCTAAGAGACGGCGGGTTATTATCCCTCCGCGGTACCACTCTTGCTTGATGGTCCAGGCTTGCGCCAGGCACCATCCACCTCGTCGTCTCCAGCCAAGATCCATTGCAGCTGCGTACGCAACAATAACAACCGATCCAGCCGGAGAAACACCTTATAACGGAGGTTAACCGTTGCTGTGTACCACAATGCCCTGTTGGTTATAGGACAAGGGATGAGACATAGTCTCATCTGTTTCCACAGCTCCGTTCCCGGGCGAGATTCGAACGATTCCAGCCACTGCGTCGCACCACCCCGCAGCTCTCTGTGCGCTTTATCGTTTTACTGCTCCCGTTCATTACATTTATGATATATGACCATGAATTTCATCACCATTTTGAAAATCAAAAAAGCCTGCCATCTCCTGCAATAATGCAAGAGACGACAGGCTGTTCACCTTCGCGGTACCACTCTTGTTGACTTTCATTTCCTTCGAGCTGATCCTGTATGCGTCCATACCATTATCATTGCCCAAAGTGACAAAAGCCCCCTCAGTTATTGTTGATCTTCTACCGATATGTCATCCGGATTCCATCAACAACGGCCCATTCACGGAGGCAACCCGTAACCATGTACTTTGGGCCATCATCGGCCTTCGGCTTCTCCCAGGGAGTTACCGTGTTCCATCGTTCCGCTTCCAGGTGAGTTTCAGGTTTCCTTCGACTGCGTTGCACCACCCCGCAGCTCTCTATGACCGGGAAATACCCTACTGTTCCTGTTCATTGCGTTTCAGTTCAGGAATCTATATAAGTCAACAAATGAATATTTACACTGGCGCTCCGATGACAGAACAACCTTCCGATCGCTGTTATCCCCAGATTTCTTTGATTCCCTTCTCTAAGAGGGAAAATCCGGTGATAAAGGCGAACGCTTCGCTTCTTCAGGTTATTTCTGTCCTCTCCGCTATCGTGTAAATGTTTAGTTGAACATATCGTATTCCTGTTTTAATTTGTAATTAATATACAGTCTTCACTTGAGACTGTCAAGTATATACATGAATCATTCTAGAGCGATTGAACAGACCATGCTTCAAGTGAAAGTCCAGGATCAGCTTTGGCATCGAATTCCGAGATTTCTCCCCGCTGCCACTTCAAATACGCGGCAGCTCCAATCATCGCTGCATTGTCGGTGCAATACTCCATCGGCGGGATCAGCAATTCGAGCCCTTCCTTCGCACAACGCTCCTGCAAAGCAGAACGCAATCCCCGGTTTGCCGCGACGCCACCGCATAACAGCAATTGACGTGATCCGTACTCACGGACAGCCCTTACTGCTTTTTCTACCAGCACTTCGACGACAGATTCCTGGAATCCCCGTGCCACAGCAGATGGTTCAAGCGTTTCTCCGCGCATTTTGGCTTGATTCAAAACATTCAGTACAGCAGACTTCAGACCGCTAAGGCTGAAATCATAGGAATCGGCTTCCAGCCAGACACGAGGCAAAGGTACCGCCTGCTCTGCTTCAGCAGCCATCCGGTCCACATGTGGTCCTCCCGGATAGGGACAACCCAGTGCACGCGCCACTTTGTCATAAGCCTCGCCTACAGCATCGTCACGCGTACGTCCGATCAGTTTGAACTTTCCTTCGGATTCCATATGCACAAGCTCGGTATGACCACCTGAAACCACCAGTGCCATTGCTGGATATTGCAGCTCATGGGTAAGTCTGTTGGCATAGATATGTCCCGCAATATGATGTGTGCCAATGAGCGGTTTGCCAAGTGCCATGGCCATGGTTTTCGCTGCCACGATGCCGACCAGCAATGCACCAACCAGCCCAGGCCCTTGTGTCACGGCGATCGCACTCAGATCACGCGGACGGATGCCGGATTGCTCAATAGCCTGTTCCAACATCAATGTAATGACTTCCACGTGTTTACGCGAAGCGACTTCAGGCACAACCCCGCCAAATGCCTTATGAGTCTCAATCTGACTGGAGATCAGATTGGACAGCACTTCCCGTCCATCCTTGACTACCGCTACGGATGTTTCATCACAGCTTGTCTCCACTGCCAATATATAAGATGGTGCTGAACTTACCTTTTCATTGAAATCCTTCATGAATCCGTTACGCTTCCTTCCTCTTCGCCGCTCCGGCTCGCAGGCGGCAAATTCGCCCACATAATCATCGCATCTTCCCCATTGTCGGAGTAATACCCTTTACGAAGACCAGCCGATTCAAACCCTTTTTTCTGATACAAGCTCTGGGCAATCCGATTCGAAACCCTGACTTCCAGCGTCATTCGTTCCATCCCGAGATAAGCCGCCGTTTTCATCAATTCGTCCAGCAGCTTCTCACCGAGCTTGCGCCCACGATAAGCTTCCCGGACTGCAATATTGGTAATGTGGGCTTCATCCATAATTGTCCACATACCGGCATAGCCGATCGCCGTACCTTCCAATTCCATGACCATATATTTAGCAAAATGATTGTGTGTCAATTCATTTTGAAATGCTTCTTCCGTCCAGGGCAGGGTGAAGGCTTCATGTTCAATAATCATTACATCGGGAATATCACCCAAAGTCATGAACCTGAACTGAAGCGCTGCTTCCTGCGCGTCATTCTCCACGTTGTCCATCTGCTTCCCCTCCCTTTTAGTGCGTGTTCAAAAAGACCGGTTTTCAGTACCGAGAAGATGGGATGAAGCTAGAAATGGAGTAGCGGAGCGTAGGGAAACTACGTGAGCAACTACAATGTTTCCGAAGGAAACATACTTCGTAAGCATCCGCTTATTTCCGCTGAATTCCATATTCCATGCTGATGATGCCACTAGGCATCCTTCGTAATCAAAAGCGGACTTTTTGAACAACCTCTTTTAGCCTTTGCGCAGCAGATTGGCTTCCGCTTCAGCCAGCTGGGTGTAGTTGGGCACGAGTGCATGCACGTCACCTCGCTGACCTGCAAGCAGCGCCTCGGCGCCTAAGCGCCCAATCCAGCGGCCCTCCAGCTCATAGGGTACGAGCTGGAGCGCCGTTCCTGCGGGGCAGCGAAGCTCAGCCGCTGCCGCAGCATGCGGGCCCGTCTCGCCGACAATCCAGACGGCAGCGGGCCGCTCTTCCGGCGCCGCTTCCGCCATGCGGGCGGCAAGGGCTTCCAGCCATCCGTCTACCATACGGATGGCATCTGGCGCCAGCCGCCGGGGTGCAGCGCTCCCGGCGGAGGCAAACAGCGCGGTATAGGCTTGGCCGCGCCGTGCATCCACGAGCGGAACGATCCAGTGGACAGGGGCGGCACCGGTGCCGCCCTGGTCTGCGGATAGCGTTCCGCCAGCCCCTGCTGCGGCATCCTCTGCCGCAGCTTCGGCCTTGGCGGCGAGGCCGCTGTGCCAGCCGCCCCAGGCCAGGGCCTGAAGGCTGGACACCCCGACAACGGGGATGTCCCACGCCCAGGCTAGCGTCTTCGCCGCGGTCACCGCAATACGGATGCCCGTGTACGAGCCCGGGCCAATGCCGACGGCAATGCCGTCCAGCTGTCCCGGCTGCGTGCTGCTGGCTTCCAGCAGCTGCTCCATTACAGGCACGACGTGTACCGAATGATTGCGTTCTGCCCGTTCATTGCGTTCTTCCAGAAGGGCGTGGCCTTCCATCACTGAGGCTGCCATCACCGCAGTCGAGGTATCCAACGCCAAAAACCGCTGGCGCGGCTGTTTTTGTAAATCTTCCATCATCATTTGACTCCATTCTGTCTGAACTGTCGGCACATGGCAGCATAAGTCTCGCCATACCCATCCAGCGTAATCGTTCGATCCTCCGGGCCCGTCGTCTCGATCTGCACATGCAGGTGTTCCTGTGGCAGTAATTCGGGAATGATGCTGGACCATTCCACCAGACTAACTCCGGTTCCATAGAAATACTCATCCAGTCCAAGCTCGTCCGCTTCTTCCAGTGATATGCGATACACATCCATGTGATACAAGGGCAGGCGCCCTTCGTATTCCTTGATCAATGTAAACGTGGGGCTGTTAACCACATCACGTACACCCAAATGCCACGCAAACTTTTGTGAAAATGCCGTTTTGCCCGCGCCCAGATCACCGTCTAGTGCAATCACCATGCCGGCGGTTGCCTGTTCAGCGAGTGCGGACGCGAGTACTTCTGTATCTGCAATGCCATGGGAGTGATACACCCACTGCTCATGCGTCTGATTCAATATACGCCCCACCTTTGGCGGTCAAGCCGCCTGAGTTCACTTTGAACTTTATTATATCGGTCCCATTCTCACCCCGCAACATCGAAGGATCAGAAGCAGAACGGAAGATAGGCCACCATTCACACGAATGACAAATAAACCGGCACCTGACGGCACCGGCCTTTCCTAGACATCCTTTACCAGATGTTCTCTTTTACTCTTCCAAACGGTCTACACGTACCGTCTGGGTATTCCCCGGTCTGCTGCCCACCTGCACCGTTGCCATGCCATTGGCTTCATCCACATTTTCGATCCAAACCGGATCTCCTTCCAATGTAACAGCAATCGTGTCTTTGGAATCATAAATGGCTTTCGCTCGTTTCACATCCATCATTATTATTCATACTCCCCTTCCGGATCATCATGCGATTCCCGCACCATGCTATCTGTTGTACTCTCACCAATATATCCGTTATCTTCTGTAACTTGTCCACCGCCCAGACCTTCATTCACCATCCGGTCAATGTCCAGCATAAACGACTCCCTGTCAAGCGGCAGCTCTTCTGAGGTGATAGCCTCCCAGTTAACCGCTGTTGCAGGTGTATGAAAACCTTCAGACCCTTCCGACTCGGCACGAGGATACGGAGAGAACGTATGGGCGTGAGCTTCAGCTTCGTCTCGTTTGTTCTTCATAGGGGTACCTCCTGACGTGATAGTTAATACCTAACATCATCCTCTTTCAAAACAACAATATAAGCGAAAATCTTCAAGGATGTTTCTGTTATCATCCCCCACTCTTTCTGAAGCATACCGATCCGGGAAAATAGGGTTATCCCGCCCGTGAAATGCCCATACTATACCTAAAATGTTCTCGGAAAGGAGCCGTTCATGCATACAGTCTGGAAAGGTGCCATTAGCTTTGGTCTGGTTCATGTTCCTGTCAAAATGTTTTCGGCTACCGAAGACAAAGACATCTCCATGCGTTACATTCACAAAGTCTGCGGCAGTCCACTTGCTTATGTACGTAAATGTCCTTCCTGTGAAGTTGAGGTTCAATGGGAAGAGATCACCAAAGGATATGAATATGAGAAAGGCAAATTCGTCTTGTTCGAAAAGGACGAGCTTGAAGCGTTAAATGATTCCAGCAGCAAAACCATTACCATTCTGGATTTTGTGGATTTAACGGAGATCGATCCGATTTATTTTCAAAAAACGTATTACCTCTCTCCCGATCAAGCGGGAGGAAACGCCTACCAGCTATTAATGACAGCCATGCGGGATACAGGAAAGATTGGCATCGCCAAGATATCCATTCGCTCCAAAAGTAGTTTGGCCGCCATTCGTGTGCTGGACGATTGCCTCTCCATGGAAACCATTTTCTATCCAGACGAGATTCGTCCCGTCTCTCAGGTTCCCAACCTGCCCGAGGTTCTAAACGTAAACGAGAAGGAATTGACGATGGCCAAATTACTGATCGATCAGTTATCTACTCCTTTTGAACCTGGTAAATATACGGACGACTACCGCGCCAAACTGCTGGATCTGATCAATCACAAAGTAGCCGGTGAAGAAATCAAAATTGCCCCTGCTAAACCGGAAGCGAATGTCATGGATCTCATGGCAGCACTGCAAGCAAGTATTGAAGCTGTGAAGCCCATTCCAACCGATCCCGGAACCACCACAGCCAAACCTAAGAAACGTGCTCCCAAGAAAACTTCAGTCCAAGCAGCAGCTGGAGGAGAAACAGAGACTCCTGCTCCTGCCAAAAGAAAGAAGGCTGCTCCTAAACCCAAGGCGTAAACAGCAAACAACACAGGATTCACTTGTCACTAACATCAACATTGGAGATCCGGCCATGCAGCCGGATTTTTGTTTTGTACTCCATAATTGAAGTAATACTCAACCAAGAATGAATATACCAAAATCGAAAATACAATTGACGAAAGTTGATTTATATTTTATATTAACTTATGAAAAGTAACTTATTTATAAATGTACAGTTAGGCCTCATAACTATATGAACTATGACATTACAATAGCCCTATTCCATTGCCAATAAGTGAACCGCAACAATTCAACTAAACTTTATACAGGAGGAATTCCTTATGACTTCTACTTATCAAATCCCTGCTACAACCCATCTGGGTGAAGTAAGTTTGCGAATCAGCAATTTGGATCGATCCATTCAATTTTATACCGAAGTGGTCGGACTGAAACTGCTTGAACGCAGCGACAAAGTCGCTACCCTGACAGCCGATGGAAAGCAGTCTCTTCTGCGCCTTGAGCAGTTGACCGATACAGTAACGATGCCTGTTCGCTCCACTTCAGGTCTGTATCACTTCGCCATCCTGCTGCCTGACCGCAAATCGCTGGGCCTTGCTCTTCGTAATCTGGCTGAATCCGGCATCGAAATTGGTCAAGGTGATCATCTGGTCAGTGAAGCATTCTACATTTCCGATCCAGATCAGAACGGTATCGAAATCTATGCAGACCGTGCCCGCGACACCTGGAAGCGAGATTCAGAAAATAACTACATTATGTCAAGTGATCCTGTTGATGTAGACAGCCTGTTTGCTCTCGCCGCGAACGAACCTTGGCAGGGATTACCAGCCGGAACGGTCATTGGTCATGTTCACTTCCATGTACGCAGTCTGGAAGAGTCACGCCGTTTCTACACAGGAGTACTTGGATTCGATATCGTTGGTAACTTCGCCAACATGTCCGCCCTGTTTGTATCGGCTGGCGGTTATCACCATCACATCGGACTGAACATTTGGGCTGGTACAGGCGCCCCTGTAAATCCGGCCAATGCGACAGGCATTGACTACTTCACCATCATTTATGACGGAAAAGAACAATTGGAACAAGCTCTAGAACAACTACGTCAATCCAACACATCGATTGAACAGCATGGTAAGGACTGGTTTACTATAGACCCACAGAATATTCGTATTCGCTTAACTTCAACGAATTAAGACGGGGAATCTGTGACGTAAACGTTGTGCCTTAAGTTGATTACAATCTGATTAGCCCGGACATCAATTTCCTCGCTCTAACCATGGGGAAATCCGTTGTCCGGGCTTTTTTGCCTACTTTTTTATGTAGATCTATTCCTTTACCCATTTCCTAATAAAATTGGTGCAATTGGCGTATCCTAACCAAATATCTAGATCGACATGCGAAGGAGAACCCACATGATTGAAAAGGGGCGTTTAACTGTAAGACAACTGGGCTCACTGATGTTCTTATGCACGATAGGTGAACAGATTATCGTCTTCCCCTCAATGGTTACCTCATATGCGCATCAGGATGCATGGATATCCGCATTAATGGGGGTTGCCGGGGGAGCAGGGGTACTGTCCATCATGCTCGTTGTATACAAACTTCAGCCCCGCATGAATCTGATCCAACATGCATTGTATACGCTTGGCCCCTGGATTGGGGCGTTCATCAGCTGTTTTTATCTATTCTATTTTCTAATGGGTACATCTGCATTCATAAGAGAAATTGGGGATTTCATGACGACCCAGATCCTGCCTGAATCTCCCCTCTTCATTGTGAGTTTGCTTTTTGTTTGTACTCTTGCCTGGGGACTCTTTTCTGGTCTGGAACCCATAGGCAGAAGTGCCGAGGTACTTCTGCCCTTGATCGTGCTGTTCCTGCTCATTCTGACCGTCTGTCTATTCCCGCATTCGCATCTGGACAACATCAAGCCCGTGCTTGCAGAAGGCTTTCTGAATCCCTTTAAAGGCTTTGTCGCTGTGCTTACCTATCCTTATTGTGAATTGTGCATCTTTCTTATGCTCTTTCCTTATGCCAAAAAGGAAGCACATTGGGAAAAGGATATCCTTCTAGCAGCCATCATAGGGGGATTGATGCTTACCCTAACGCTAACCATCTGTCTGCTGGTCATGGGTCCATTTATGACGCAGCACCATTGGTTTGCAGCATTTAATCTGTCGCTGAAGATCAATATAGGCAACTTTTTGCAGCGGATTGAGGCCTTTATGGCTTCCGTCTGGATAATTGCCGTCTTTTTCAAGAGCATTCTGTTCTTCTACAGCTTTGTACTCGGAATCACTCATCTCTTCAAACTGTCCAGCTATCGTCCACTCATTTTGCCTGGCGCCATGTTGATTCTGTCCATGTCCATTGTGCTAGCACCCAACGAAAATTTCTATCTCAAAGTTGTTATTCCGTATTGGATTGATTGGGATTTGACTTGTGGTATCGCGATTCCTTTACTGCTTATTATGGTACATAAGCTGAAAGCACGGCTGCGGAAGAGCTAAACCTGCCCTACTCAACTTAGAGGATCAACCTCCAGGCAGATTTGAAAGAGGAAAGGAGTTTTAAGCACATGTTCAATCCCCTGGTTCCTTTTGAACCTATATCTCGAGCTGTGATCCCTACCGGGCAAAATTGGATTGCCCAAATCAAATGGGATGGGGTCCGCATGCTTGCTTACGAGGACGGAGAGGGAATTCAGTTAATTAATCGCAGATTGCACAACCGAACTGCACAATATCCTGAGCTGGTTCAGCCACGCAACCTATGCTCCGTCCCTTCTTATATTTTGGATGGAGAGATTATTGCCCTTGATCCGGATACAGGAAAACCGTCCTTCTATCACGTGCTGCGGCGAGATCGCATGAGCAGACCGGATGGCATTGCCCAAGCTGTAAACCAGATTCCGGTGACTTATATGGTATTTGATATTCTTTACTGCGATGGAGAATGGGTCACAGATCAGCCACTTGCAGATCGTCAGCGTCTGCTGCACCAAGTTCTGAATTCTGCTCCACATGTTCAAGAGGTGACTAACACGACCGATCCCGACGCCCTGCTCACTGTGATGAGACAGCACCAGATGGAGGGAATTGTATGTAAAGACCTTGCCAGTACCTATGGAATCAACGGCAAAGATCAACGCTGGCAGAAGGTTAAGATTTTCCACGACCTATATGCCATGATTGGAGGGGTCACCTACCGCAGCGGCTTCGTCAATGCAATTGCAGTCGGTGTATATGATGGGCCTAACTTTGTCTATATTGGTCATGTCGGCACTGGTAAATTGAACTCGGACTCCTGGCGTAAACTAACCGAAGAAGTACAACCTCTTATTCGTAAGGATAGACCTTTTCATAACATACCCGAGAGAAGCGCGGAGACGACATGGGTTGAACCACATATCGGCGTCAAAGTGCAATTCATGGAACTCACCCACCATCTTACCCTACGTCACCCAAGCATCCAGGCTTTTGCTTTGGTAAAGCGAGATGAGTGTGCGATCAGCCAGATCAGTCATCTTATCCCTGAACGATAAACGACTTTCACCATACACCCGATACATCAAAAAGGCTTTCCATTTAAAATTATACTTGCTCACCAGAGGAGGTGATATTCATGGCCCATACAATAAAGGGCACCATAACGATTAATGGAATGGAACTTACCGTGACCAATCCGGACAAGTTGTTATGGCCCGAAGCGGGTGTAACCAAGGCTATCTATTTGCAAAAGTTGGCGGCACTGGCCCCCTATCTACTGACGTACACCCGAAATCGGTTGCTCACCACGATACGTTATCCACATGGTGCAGGTGGCGAGTTTTTCTATCAAAAAAATGCCCCGGAGCCCGTTCCGGAGTTTGTACGAACTGAGATGCATGATGGGATACGATATGTAGTGATGAATGACCTTCCTGATCTGTTATGGCTTGGCAATTTGGCCGCTCTTGAGTTTCACCCTTCCTTACATGCTGTAGGCAGCCATCTGCCTTGCGAGTGGATGATTGATCTCGATCCTTCGCAGGAAGAAGAACCTCGCATCATGCAAGCTGCTCTGATCGTGGGGGAAACGCTAACTTCGCTTGGCCTTAGATCGGTACCGAAAACCTCCGGTGCCACAGGTGTACAGATTATTGTTCCGATCCGCCAAGGTGTAACTTTCGATGAATTAAGAGACATCGGTTATTTTGTAGGCAAATACGTCACTCAAAAACATCCGGATCTATTTACACTGGAACGACTAAAAAAAGACCGGGGGGATCGCATTTATTTTGATTACCTCCAGCATTACGGTGGCAAAACGCTCGCAGCTCCCTACACTCCCCGCGCCAAACCAGGCGGTACAGTGTCTACTCCTCTCACATGGGATGAAGTTCGGAACAACGTTTCGGTTAAGGATTACCACTTGATGAACATCGTGGAACGCTTGACGGAGACTGGAGATCTGATCGCAGCTGTCGACCCCCAGCCTGTTGAACTGATTATCCAGCATTTAAAACAAAAATAGCCGGTCACCCTCAAACCAAGGGTACCGGCTATTTTTTCGTTTACTCGTGATGAGATTCGCTAATGTATACCTTTTTTCTTGAAACGTCCGCCCTTCACATCGTGAATGTTACCTATTGCCACAAAGGCATGTGGGTCCCAATCTTCAACAATGGACTTCAGCTTAGCTTCTTCCAAACGGGTAATAACCACAAAGATAATTTTCTTCTCGTCTCCACTGAAGCCG
The DNA here is from genome assembly GCF_050994985.1 of Paenibacillus taichungensis. Lineage (NCBI taxonomy): Bacteria > Bacillati > Bacillota > Bacilli > Caryophanales > Paenibacillaceae > Paenibacillus > Paenibacillus taichungensis. Next base: position 4,592,667 of record NZ_CP194720.1, read on the forward strand.
CCCTCTCCATCCAGAAAAGTGACGCCACGACCCAGACGGTCGGTTAAGGCTGAACCAATATCACGGTACTTCTCACTGATAATCCATACCGATTTGGATTGATCCAATCCTTCATTCACAATATCAATCATCTTCATTGCAATATAATAAGCAATCATGGAATACAGGGCGTTTGGCCAGCCAAACACAAAACCTGCACCTGCAAAAATAAATACGTTAATGAACAATACGATCTGACCTACAGACAATGGTGATTTCTCACTCAACAGTATGGCTACAATCTCCGTACCATCCAGTGAACCGCCAGAACGAATGACGAGACCAACTCCAACCCCCAAGATCAATCCACCAAATACAGCCCCAAGCAGTGGTTCACCTGGCGTCAGTGCAGGAACGTGGTGTAACAATGACGTTCCAATGGACATTACAACGATCCCGAGCAGTGTGGACAACGCAAACGTTTTACCAATCTGTTTATACCCCAAAATCAGGAAGGGCAAGTTAAGCAAAGTCAGGAAAATTCCTAGTGGCAGATGTGTAAGCTCTGACACCATAATCGAGATCCCTGTTATTCCCCCATCAATAACGCCATTCGGCACGAGAAATACTTCGAGTGACACAGCCATCAGTGCAGCACCGACCAGAATCATCACAATGCGCTGCAGAAGCTTCAGTGAAAACACCGAGCTCTTCACATTACGGTCCGGCTTGGATGTTAGTTCTTTAACCGATACATTGGACATGGTATCCCCCCCGTTTTGATCAATATGTGAATCCATTTCATAAATCATTTAAGTACCCAGAGGAACCCTACATACAGAGGAACAACACCGTTCCAACGCTATATGCACCCGTTATAAAAGCACCTAAAGGCTATATGAAATGTATTCAAGTATGTCTTAATTCCGGTTGACAATTCCAAAAGAGAGCAAAAGAGAGCAAAAGGGAGCCTGTTTTCCCGCAGACTCCCCTCCTTCGCCAAGACATAATTTATATAAACATTATATCATAAAAGATCAAATTTGAGCAAAATAGTTAGCAAAAAGAAGATAAATTCACAAAAAGTGAACTTATCTTGAGAAATCCGCCTTATAACGGCTAAAGCAGCGGAGAAAGCATGCGAGAAAGCATTTCTGCCCCTTTTTCCCACCGTGAGCGCTGCTGAAACACCTTCACGTCAATCTGGCTGCATTCATTCAGATCACGTTCAAAATCCTCAGTCAGCCGGTCCATAGATGATGTCTCGAACAACACTGCGGTTAACTCAAAATTGCAGAAAAAGCTGCGCATATCCATATTGGCTGTACCTACCGTTGCAAGCAAATTATCCACAATTAAGACCTTGGCATGCACAAAACCTTTGCGATATTGATAGAACTTCACTCCCGCACGCAACAATTCTTCGACATAGGACATAGAAGCCAAATGCACCAGCCGCGAATCCGATTGATACGGAATGATGATTTTCACATCCACCCCACTGACGGCAGCCGTCTTGATTGCTTCGTACAAAGCGGGGTCCGGAATGAAATAGGGTGTTGTGATGTATATGCGTTCACATGCCACGGAAATCGCCCCAAAGCACATTTCCTGAATGGCATCCCAGTCCTGATCCGGCCCGCTGGACAGAATCTGAATCCGCTCTTCCCCACTGCAAATATGTGGCGGGAACAGCTCTGTCAGCTGAGGCTCTGTAATCTGCTCGCCGGAAGCGAGCTTCCAATCGTTCAAGAACGTACTTTGCAGGAAATATACGGCATCTCCCTCAATCTGTACATGGGTATCACGCCAGAATCCAACCTCCGGATATTGCCCAAGATAATCATCACCTATATTAATCCCACCCACAAATCCAATCCTTCCATCCACCACAACAATTTTACGGTGATTCCGGTAATTCACTCTTCGGTCAATCGTAGCAATGAGCGGTGGCAGAAAATAATGAAACTCCACGCCTGCGTCCTGAAACTTGCGAATAAAGCTCCAGCTCATCTTGTGACTGCCAAGTCCATCGCAGATCAAACGTACTTTGACACCTTCCTTTGCCTTGCGAATCATCACATCCTGAAACTTTGTACTGATGACATCATCTCGAAATATATAAAATTCAACATGCAGATGGTGCTCTGCCTGTTCCATGGCCCTCAACATGGTTCCAAATGTCTCTTCACCATTCGTCAGTACCTGGCTCCGGTTGCAGCCTGTAATCGGGCTCTCAGACAGGTGTGTCAGCAGGTTAAACAAACGATGCTGATGATTGTATCGGCCGCCCGACATCTGATCCGCATGCTCGACAATATGAGCCTGCTCCCAGATCGTTTCCCGTATTTCACGAAAGATTCGCGAACCGCCTTTACGGACCTTCTTGCGTTTGCTGTAGTCCTGGGCGACAAAATAATACACAACAAAGCCGATCAAGGGTACACAGAATAAAATAAAAAGCCATGCCACAGCTTTCGCCGGATTACGGAATTCCAGCAACAGAATGGTGGCTGCCTGAAAAGTAAATACGAGCAATATAATGACCAGCCAAAACATTCGGCTTCCTCCTCATGGCAAGGTGTATCCTTGCCGTTCTCTCTCACTGTACAAGCTTTGACGATAAAGCCTTTAGCTAATCATTAGATACCCAATGTATGCACTGTTCGTAACGTTTGCTTAGATAAAATGTTACATACACAGCTGATTGTAGCGGCGCTCAGCCAGTTCATTCCATTCTTCGACGTTGTATATTCTGACTGTGTTCCCCTCTACATATGATTCATTCCAGTATGCGGATCAGCATTCCATCGCCATTTCGAGCACACGGCCTTCCAGACTCTTCCTCTTTTCTTGATCGGAAGGTGGTCTTCTTACGTAAAATTAGATATAATATTCGTTAAAAACTTATTACTTAAAGGAGAAGACTAGTTAATGGACAGTGAGAGGTATGCGTTAAATTTAGCATTGGTTGCGATTTTGATAGGGTTTTCGGCATTTTTTGTAGCGGTGGAATTTGCACTCGTAAGGATTCGCCCGAGCCGGATTGACCAAATGATTGCAGAAGGAAACAAGCGTGCCTTGGCTGTTAAACAAGCCGTTGCCAACTTGGATGGATATTTGTCCGCCTGTCAGTTGGGTATCACGATTACATCTCTGGGACTGGGCTGGCTGGGAGAACCCACGGTTGAGAAAATTCTTCATCCTGTGTTCGAAAGCATGCACATGCCGGAGGCAGTTTCTTCATTCTTATCGTTTGTTATTGCGTTTGTCGCCATCACATATTTGCATGTGGTAGTTGGTGAACTTGCACCTAAAACGATTGCAATCCGTAAAGCCGAAGCCGTTGCTCTGCTGACGTCTACACCTATCATCTGGTTTAACCGAATTATGTATCCTTTTATCTGGCTGTTAAACAGCTCAGCGAATCAACTGGTCAAATTGTTCGGAATCAAACCTGCATCAGAACATGAAGATGCGCACTCCGAAGAAGAATTACAGATTATCATCAATGAAAGCTTTGAGAGCGGCAAAATCAACCAAGCTGAGTTCGGATATGTAAGCCGGATTTTTGCTTTTGATGAGATGCTTGCCAAAGAAATCATGGTACCCCGGACTGATATGGTCTGCCTTTATGTCAATAGATCGAACGAGGAAAACCTGGATATTATCCGGCAAGAACAATACACCCGTTTTCCAGTAGTAAATGAGAGCAAAGACGATATTATCGGTATCATTAATACCAAACAATTTTTCCTGGAGTTATACGGAAACGACGAACCTGTCGATCTGTCTTCCCTGATTCAGCCGGTATCGGCTGTTCACGAAACGACACCGGTCAAGGATCTGCTCAAAAAAATGCAGAAGGATGGCGTGCATATTGCCGTTCTGGTTGATGAGTATGGAGGTACTTCCGGGATTGTAACGATTGAGGATGTGCTTGAACAGATTGTCGGTGAAATCCGGGATGAGTTTGACGCAGACGAAGTCGAGGATATTCAGGTCATCAATGAAAACTATGTCATTATGGATGGCAAGGTGTCCTTGTCCAAGGTTAACGACATGTTCACGTCAAACCTGGATGCTGACGAATGGGATACCATTGGGGGATGGCTTTATAGCCATCGTCCAGAGATGAATGAACAGGAAGAATATGAGTTCGAGAATCTGACCTTCGTTTTGCTGGAAAAAGACAAAAATCGCTTCTACAAAGTCGCCGTTGTTCCTAAGGAACCACTGACCATGTCCGACTACACTGATGAAGACGAGAAGAGAGCCTAATTGGGCTAAATAAAGCAACAACTTCATATATAATAAGAAGAGCACTTGCCTACTTTGGTAAGTGCTCTTCTTATTATTTCTGGCTGAATGTGTTACTTCCCCATGTTATCACTCAACCAGAATGGAACTTACCGTCCCATTTTTTAATTTGATTTTAATACCCACTTCGCAATATCATCGATAATGACTTTGGAGACATTAGATGGCTCAGTGTACTCTTGACCAATCGAAAGTCCATCATAGCTGGATAAAAGGTGATTTACCTTTGGATAGCTATTGTATGTCACATTGGAATGATCTTGAAGAGCCGATTTCCAGTTCTCGAATTGATTCATAGACACTTGCACATCATTTTCGCCTTGGATAATAAGCATAGGGGTATTTTGTGTTTTAGCCAGTTCCGCAGGCACATAATCTCTCTGTTCAAACCACCAATAAGCAGGTTGAAGCGGAAATGCCTCAGGAAGATGATCTATAGAGTATTGAGAATCTTTAACGATCGCAGCAACATTTTTATAAAAAGCAGCTTGTTCTTTAATAATCTTCGTGTCTAAACCTAGCCGCTCCATCCGGTCTACCAATTCGCCTTGCTGCTCGGTAAGCACATCCACAAAGCTGCTGCTTGGTGCAGCAAGCAGAACACTTCCTGCAATATCATGCTGATTATCGTCAGCAATGATTAACGGTACTGCAAACCCGCCTTGACTATGTCCAGCCACAAAAATCGCTGTAGGATCAATATTTGGATTCTTTTTAAGCAAATCTACTGCATCGGCTACCTGATTTACACTTTCTTGTTTTAACGTGAATTTAGGCTGTGAAGCGACCTTATAGGTATGCTCATATGTGACCTTATCATATCTTAATACAGCAACTCCTTGTGAAGCTAAACCTACCGCAAGATCGCGAAATGGCTTTGCACCACCAATGGCAGCATCTTGATTGCTAGGCCCAGATCCGTGTACCAGAATGACAACCGGGAAAGGTCCCTCTCCCTTGGGCAAAGTTAATGTCCCTGGCAAAGCCAAATCACCCTGACCAACGGTAATATCTTGCTCTGTATAAGCAGATGGATCGTCATAGCTTGGTTTTTGATAAACATCTGGCGTAGCGGCCGCAATGTACAAGTCATCCACAAGTTCGTTATGATTCATTCTGACCGTAATATTTAAACGAGTCAGCTCAGTTTTAAAAGTATAGGTAACATTGCGATGCACTGTGTTATTTTCTACGTGTTTAGCTATGGCTTCACTTGAAATTTTTCCATTTTGACCTTCTAATGCTGCCCATAGCTGACTCAACAGCGTGGGTGACAACACTCCGCTAACAGAGGTATGAACATACTTCGCAGCTTCCTTGCCATTGCCCTCACTAATAAGTGAAATGAATATATCCTCAGGTGCTGCCTTCAGTGTCTCGGTAAGAAATCTCCCATCCATAAAGGTAACTCCTTTCGTTAGCTCAACAGGATTGTCTAAGGGTAAGACTTGCCCATTCACAATCGCCTGTTTCTCTCCTACCTTAACTACAATAGTAAGCTCATTTTTTCGTATTGTGATTTGTCCTGTTGTTTGTTGCCAAGAAACTTCTGCCCCATTCTTTTCTGCAATCTCACGAATAGGAACTAAAGCTTTGCCATCAGCGGTTTGTTCAGTAGCTGCTGAGATAGATGTTACTGGCAGGATGAGACATGCAGAAATAAGAGAAAATAATAGCTTTTTCCAATTGTTCATCGTAATAACTCCCCCTAAGCAATTTTTATTATATGCATAGACATATGAGCGTTTATTGGCTCAGGACTATACTTATAACAACAATAGCAATGATGAATAACAACAGGACCCAAGATAGTGGACGAGCGAAGTTAATAGTCCAGCCTATTCCATAACGTTTTTCTACGGTAAAAGAAGGATCATTGCTATTGAAGTAAATAAAACCAAACTTCCAATTATCATCGTCATTCACAGGCTGCTCCTTGGATCTTTCACGACCCTCTTGATGATTCCGAATTTCCCCACCGCCTTGTCTGCCTGTGAGAGACAGCAACACAGCGCCTAAGACGATCACCACAGGGGTGATGAAGCTAATAGCTGTCAACAAGACCAGATTAGGGACGAACATATTGATCTGAATGAAGGCAAATAAAATGGTAAGAAGTAACCCTGTTATGATCGTAAATAGGGACCATTTACGGCGGAATTGAATATTTTTAGCAGCAAATCGGGCAGGATCAGACGGGGTAAGCTGTTGTTTGCTTGTTTTAATACTCCAGTTCACCAACATCATAAGTGCAATGATTCCTAGCTGTACAAGATTAATAGCCAGTACCGAAAGGTAGGTTTTAGGCACACTGGAAGTGACATTGCCCTGAAGATCATATTTCATTGGAATGATGTTAGGTAGTGCCTTATAATTCACGATCGAAATGATCGCAATGGCTACAATAATAGCAAAGTGAATGAGAAACCAATAGTTGGAATAGGTGAGCTTGTTTTGGCGGAAGGTGGTATCAATTTTAACCCGTTGAGGTGCTTCTACAGTTGTAAGTGTTCCCTTTAGCTTTTTCATCTTGAAATGAAATATCATATTTAGTGCTGCCCAGTACACAATGAATATCATTGTACAAACACCGGTAATCATTGCGGTAGACTCTTCATTAGCAGATCGGAGTAAATACAGACAGACAAGTATAACAATCCCGTTCCCGATCAGGCTTACTGTAGCAAACATACTCCGGAGCTTACGTAAGATGGGTGTGTAATAATTATATTCACTTACCGTAACCCCAAAGCTGATGGTTTCCCTTGTCAAATATGGTGCAAAGGATAGAAGTAAGGCTAATGGAGCAAAGATTAAAATAATAGGTAATATACTAAATAGTTGCATATATAACACACTCCCTTGATTCTTTTACTCTTTGTTGTGACCCATCTTTACATCATCATACATTTGGTCTAATACCGCAGATAGTTCCTCTTTGGTCATTCCGCGACATATCGCTTCGGCAATAATCGGTCTTAATTCTCTCTGCTGCTTTTTCAAAAAATCATCTGTTAAATCAGGCATTCCATCAGGGTTCACTACGACTCCCTTTTGTCTATGAACTAGAATGTATCCATCTTGCTTGAGTAGTGTATAAGCCTTATTGACCGTATGAAGGTTAACCCCAATATCTGCTGCCAAATTTCGAACCGAAGGTAGCGCCTCACCTAGCTGTAACTCCCCACTGGCAATGCCTTCAATAATTTGATAAACGAGTTGCGAATAGATGGGAAGTTCGGATTGCATATCCAGTTGAATAATCAAGAGTCCACCTTCTTTTTTGTTATCTGTTATATATAAAGTATAACAGATATAACACGAGTGAACAATAAGTATGAAAAAAAGCCGCATATCAATCGCGAGGGCAAGTTACCTGACCCTTCACCATTGATATGCGGCTTATCCATGTGTTTCAAGAGTAAACATTAGTGGTGACACATGACAGAGTTGTATTTCAAATTCCATTCAAATTTCAGTCTTATCTTCGACAATCCGATAATGGATTTTGCGAACTATAATTTTCAGAATCATATACAGCGGAATAACGATAATCATACCAAGAATGTTCCCCAGGTCTGCACCTACAAGCAGTAAGATGACGGTAGTTAACGGATGAATGTCCAACTGTTTGCCATAGACATAAGGAGAGATCAGATTGTCCTGAATTTGCTGGGCGATGACAATGATGACAAGCGACCAGATCGCCATTGAAGGTGATTCGATGAACCCCACAATAACGACAGGAATGGCTGCCAGCAAGGCCCCTACATAAGGAATGAAATTCAGAACAATGGATACGGCCGTCAGTAGTAAAGCATATGGCAAACCGAGAAAGAGAAAACCAATATACATCAGGATGCCCAATGCTACATTGACAATGACACGACCTACAATGTAGCTGCTTAAGGCTTCGTCAATTTCATGGACCGTCTCTTCTCCATCTTTACGGTAACGTCTCGGGAGCAACAGTGTAAGATTGGTTCCAAATTTGCTGCCCTCCTTGAGCATGTAATACAGCATAATCGGGAACGTCGCCAGAATGATAACCAGATTGGATACAACCGAGAACAATCCGGATACGTAATCCGTTACCTGGGCAATTCCTTGACTTAGAAAATCAGAGAAACGTGAGAACAGATCGGAATCCTCAGGTATATATTTTGAAAGGAAACCGCTCTTCTCAAATTCAGCCAACTGATCACTGAGCGAAGTAACCAGTACCGGGGCATTCTCCACAAAATTCAACAGTTGTTCACGCAGTGAAGGCCATACAAGCACACTGAATCCTGCCATAATCAGCGCAATCACCACGTAAATAATAAGAACTGACAGTGCACGCTTCATTTTGTGCCGTTCCATATAGTCGACAAGCGGACGCAGCAGATAATAGAAAAAACCGGCAATCAGCAGCGGAATGATGATGATGTGAATCAGCGAGGTCAGGGGGCTGAAAATAAAGTTGACTTTATCCCCCAAATACACGATGAGCAGCAGCAAAATAATTGCTGTGCATATACGGTAAAACTTGTTGTTTATCAAGAAACGTGATCCCTCCATACGCTGCTCTGCCAAATACGACTGCGGCGATAATATGTATGTATTGCAACTTAATACAGCTTGGGCAGCGTGTTCCATTCCAAGTCGTATTCTCATGTATTATTATATGTACCCTTAAATGCTAGTCATGCCACAGCGGATGCTGAATATACTCTCTTTTCTATCCCGAAATAGAAATTGGGCAAAAAAAAAGAAGCAGGCGATTAGCCTGCCACATCTCTTTTGTTGAATACAACCCATGAGATCAACATGAAAATGACATAATATACAGCTAGAACAGCAATAGAAAAGCCAAGTGTCATACCTGCATTTCCATCGCCGCCAAGCAATCCATAATCCGCCGCTGAATTCATATAGCGACTGAGATCCATGTTATTGAACAGAACATACTTGGCCCATTCGTAACGAACGGGATTGAAGATCAATGAGAACAAATTCTGTGTAAACATGATAAATAGAGACAAACCGATGGCCAGAGCTCCCGAACGAAACACTGAGGAGACCATAAAGGCAATAGCGAGCGTAATAAACAAGTCCACGTACAGATATCCCCATAGTGCAAATGCATGTGATGCAGAAGCACCGCTTCCATCCGGAGTTACGGAATGAGAGAACAGCATATACGACATTACGGTTGCCAGAATAACAACAAGTAACGTACTCAAAATACTGAACCCAATCACGGACAAATATTTGGATGCCAGTATTTTGCTGCGCGACCACGGACGAATCAGCAGAAGTTTAATCGTTCCCCAGGTGAACTCACCAGCTACCGCTTCAGCTGCAATAACGACACAGAAGATGGTATTCAGGAAAAAGACAATCTGAACGGTTGTAATAGCTGCTTGCCAGTATGGGACCTCACTAGATCCCATGCCTTCCTTGAGCAGAACCGGCATCAACAGCGAAATCAATGCCAGAATGGATAACATAATCCAAGTACGCGGACGACGGAAAATTTTCATGTTTTCATTCATAATGAGATTGCCGAAATTACTCAATGCTTCCGCCCCCAGTCACCTGCAAAAATTGATCTTCCAGCGTATGGGTTACGTTACGGATACCATATACCTGAAACCCTTCACTGACCAGCCTCGCATTCAAGTCCGGAATCTGCTCACGAGATAAGCGAACCACAATGGCATTGCCCTGAACTGTAGCTTCGCTAATTCGTTCGGCTGCACGTGATGCATCATTTACTTCAAAAGCAACTTCAGTAAGTACGTCCACTCCTGCCTCAGCTTTTAGATTTCTTACATCAATCAATTTGCCATTTTGGATAATCGCAACGGTATCACACATCAATTCCATCTCGGACAGCAAGTGGCTGGATACAAAGACTGTAATCCCTTCCTCCTGACAGAGCTGGCGCAAATAATCCCTAAGTTCCCGTATTCCCTGCGGATCAAGTCCGTTGGTGGGTTCATCCAATACCAATAACTTTGGTTTATGTAATATGGCTTGGGCCACGCCCAAACGCTGGCGCATACCTAGTGAATAGGTCTTTACCTTGTCATGAATGCGTGCTGTAAGCCCAACACGTTCAATCGTCTCGGCAATGCGTTCTTTCGTAATACCAGGTGACATCCGGGCAAAGTGAACGAGATTCTGATATCCAGTCAGAAACTTGTACATTTCTGGATTCTCAACAATAGCCCCAACCTGAGCTATGGCTTGCTCAAATTCATTCTTCACACTGTGTCCCGAAATAATGATATCTCCTTGACTGATGGACATCAGCCCTACCATCATTCGAATCGTTGTTGTTTTTCCCGCCCCATTGGGTCCTAAAAAACCAAAAACCTGCCCCGGAGAAATATCCAGAGTCAGGTCACTGACCAATGATCGGGAGGAGATGATTTTACTGACGCCCTGAAGACGGACGACCGGCTCCTGTTGCATTCCATTTCCTCCTTCATCAACGGACACTCACATCATGCCCGCTTCTCATATGAAGATAGTGTATCATAATCTTTAGTATATTGTCCCGCAAACTGGGATTTCCCCTGACGTTTCGTATGAACTACACACGCTTCACAGCATCCAAGCGGCATCTCACTCCGATAAAATCCGGTGCGAAATACGTGATTGCCTCCACAGTCCTCTTCCTTTAGTTCGACAGAGCCCCTAGCGACCGACACAATCATCCCACAACTGACACAGTAAAAGCGGTCCGTTTCGATCAATGATATTCCTTCCCCTCACAAGGAGCATTGAAGTCCCTGTTATTTGTCGTTAGACGCTGAATTTTGATACAATTTGTATCTAACTCGTAATTTACTTGACACCGGGACTAATGTCAACCCCTTACAGGTTTAAAAAGAAATGAAATGCAAAAAAAGCTCCATAAATGCGACTAAAGTCTCGCATTCATAGAGCCTTTTCAAGTACTAATGATACAATTCGGTACATAGTATGGGTTAATACTATCATTCGGTTTTCTCATGCTCAGTCTCGGTATCTCCATTCTTCGGATAATACCAAAGCAATGTCCAATCGTCCCCATCCTTTACGATATAACAATTCTGCACGATTTTAAATTGACCAAAGGTTCCCGTAAACTTCTGGGTAACACCAATGCGATACGCCTCTGCAAATGGTTTAACGTCATCAATTACCGTAACGTCAAACTCCCGCTCCGGTTTTTCCATCTCCAGATCAAAGGTTTCGACTCCAAAATGCTGCATGAAAATATGCGCTCTGGACTGTAAATAGGCGCTTTTGGGAAAGCGCTCTTTCATTAATGGATGAAACAACTCCCATGAACTGCCGAAATCACCTGTCTGCTCATATTTGTAAAACTCTTGGGCAATGGCAGCAGCTTCATCAGGTGCATCTGCACGAAACAGATATGGGATGGTTCTGACTATGAGCCACAACAGCAGCAGCACAAGTGCAATGAATCCGATCTTTTTAAGTAACGCATTCCGGTTCCTTCTTCGCAGCATGCATCGTCCCCCTTGTCCTACTTCCATACTTATGATGGATGGCAAGCAAGTAGAAGCGGGAACTAGCGGGCAGCATTTCCTGGGAAATCACTTTCTTTTGACTGCCGATCGCCTTGAAGACCTGAATCTTCTGAAAACGACATTAACCCCTATATATAAGGCAATTCCGCCACATCCGCCAAGCAGATCCACGCCGACATCACGGATTGAACTCGTCCGGTCAGGGCTGAACTGCTGAATATATTCATCAATGGAGGCGATAACCGCTACTACGACCAGGGCTGAAGCCATACAAGTGAACATGCGCATTTTCCTATACCTCAGCCCACCATAGATAAGCACCGCCAGCACAGCATATACAAATAAATGTGCACTTTTCCGAAAAATGAACTCAACAAAACCATACGGTCGCTGTCTTAAAGAATATTCAAGCTCACCGTATGTGAATTGCACATCGGGTAGTGCGTATCCGATCTTCACCTTTTCAGACCATTTATGCAGCCAAGGCTGGATGGTCTGCTGCTGATAAGATTGGGTCGAAAAGTGCCAAATCACCAGAACCCAGGCCACAATCAGCAGCACGGACAATATATAAACATAAGGTCGTTGTTTACGTCTATGCTTATGTCTTCTTTTCCCGTAATCCTCCTCCATAAGCAAGGTTCTCACCACTTTCATAAGCCTTTCATTTTCAGTTTATTTCTCCAAATGTTCTTCAATTATTCCGTGAATGCGATCCCTTTCCTGCTGATCCACGATGTAATAATAAATCCCATTGATTTTCTCGCCTTTACCCTTAATCTCCACCGTATCTACATTCTCCAGATCATTACGATAATCGAGGAGGAGTTCCTTCATTTCATCAAAAGTAACATCCGTTCTGACATGAGTACCTAGTTCATCCAGCATATTTTGGATATGAAGTACACTGGAGAATTGCATCGTATTCTTAAGCATCTGCTTCAGAACTTCACGCTGTCGATCATTACGCCCCAAATCCCCTTTCGGGTCATCATAGCGCATTCTTGAAAAACCGAGCGCAGCAACACCATCTAAATGAATATTCCCTTGATCGTAACGCTGGCCCTCATAATCAAATGCAAAAGGATTGTTTACGTCCACGCCACCGACCAGGTCAATGATTTTGGCAAAGCCCTCCATATCCACTTTCATATAATAATGAATAGGGACTCCCAAAAATTGCTCGACGGTACTTACCGACATGTCCACGCCTCCGAAGGCATAAGCATGATTGATCTTATCTACAGTGTTGTGTCCCACAATGTCTGTCCGTGTATCCCTCGGAATATTAAACATGAGCACTTGTTTTTTCCCGGGGTTCACACTCAATACGATCATCGTATCCGAGCGTCCTCGATCATTCGGACGTTCATCCACGCCCAAAATCAGTGCGTTAAAAGGCTCTTTGCTGTTGATGTCCACCTGTAGCCCACCTCTGCTATCTGTGACCGAGACGGGCTTTACAGGATTTCTAGGCTCATAAATTTGGTCAGCGGTTGATTTAACGGATTGGTAGAGATATATGGCATAACCAAACACAACAACTACAAAAAAGGAAACAATCCAGATGGTAACTTTCATCCACTTTTTCATGGGTTCTTCCTCACTCACATTCAAGATGATGAATAGCGGTTAAATGATTGCTGCCGTTTTCCCTTCCAGCTTCGTCAAACCCGGACGACCAACAGAATAATATTGAAGATTAGATGCCTGAACCTGTTCAGCACTATACAAATTACGACCATCAATCATAATAGGGTCCTTCATGATTTTGGCCAGTTCTTTCAAATCGATATGAGCGAATTCTTTCCATTCGGTCAACACGCACAAGGCGTCTGCTCCTTCAGCAGCGTGAAGTGGATGCTCTTCCCATGTGATGGAAGCTACATCTACCTCTTTACGAAAATTTGCAGTTGCGATGGGATCATAGGCCTTAATGACTGCTCCAGCATCACTTAAATGCTGAATGATATCGATCGCTGGAGCATCCCTCACGTCATCCGTCTCCGGTTTAAACGCTAATCCCCAGACAGCAATTGTTTTTCCTTTTAAAGATCCAAGCGCCTCTTCCAGTTTGTGAATGATATGAAAACGCTGATCTTGGTTTACTTGGACAACGGATTTTAACAGTCTGAAATCATAATCGACCATGCCTGCGATCTGAATTAAAGCCTGTGTATCTTTTGGAAAGCATGAACCTCCATAACCAATACCTGCCTTCAAAAAGGAAGCCCCTATACGCTTATCGTAACCCATGCCTTCGGCTACTCGTGTAACGTCAGCTCCTACTTTTTCGCATATATTCGAGATTTCATTAATGAATGAGATTTTGGTTGCGAGAAATGCATTGGAAGCATATTTAATCATTTCGGCTGATCGAATATCTGTAATGATCAAGTTCTCGGTCAATGGCCGATGAAGTTTTTTTAGTGTTTTAATCGCGCGATCACTGTTTGTTCCAATGACAATCCGGTCAGGATTCAGCGTATCATTAACCGCAGATCCTTCGCGGAGGAACTCGGGAACAGAAGCCACATCGAAAGGCTGAGATGAAATACTGCTAATCAGCTCGCGAACACGATCATTGGTGCCAACAGGAACGGTGCTTTTGGTCACGATAATTTTGTAGCTCTCAATATGGCTTCCAATCTCTATAGCTACCTGCTCCACATAGCTCAGGTTGGCTTCGCCGCTCGGAAGAGAAGGCGTGCCTACAGCGATAAAGATAATATCCGACTGGCTAATCGCTTCAGCAATATTGGAGGTGAACGATAGTTTTCCTGCTTTCATGTTGGAAGCCATCAACTCTTTGAGGCCTGGCTCATAGATAGGAACGTTGCCCTCGTTGAGCATTTCCACTTTGGCCTCATTGTTGTCCACACAGATGACTTGGTTGCCGATCTCCGAAAAACATACTCCTGATACAAGACCTACATACCCTGTTCCAATCACCGCGATATTCATCTTGTTTTCCCCCAATTCACGCAATTTTGGATAATATCTGCCCAATCCATCTCGATTCGCACGATATCCTCTTCCACCAGCTCACTGCCCATCTGAACTTCTATAATTTCAAGTTCGGTTACGGCTTTTACACTGTGTTTACTACCTGCCAGAATCGAAATGACATCCCCTTGATTAAGCAATCTCAGTTCACCATCCAGAATCAGTTCGCCTTGACCCGAAACAACTGTCCATACTTCATTTCGTTTGAGATGGTATTGATAAGAAAAATTTTTATCCGCCCCAACGATAATGCGTTTGGTTAATACCTCTTCTCCTCTGGCATTACGCGTGTAATCAAGCACTTTGTAACAACCCCAGCGGCGTTCCTCATACATAGGGCGTTGGGTATCATCCTTAAGAATCTCTTTAATCTGTGGACTTGCCTCTTTCTCACTAACCAGAATTCCATCCGGACTGGTCGCAACGATAAGATTGGAAACCCCCAACACACACACCGGAATATTCAACTCATTGATCAGATGTGTATTTACAGAGCTGTTCGTCATTACACCTTTGCCCACAATATGGGTACTCATCTCGTCCGTCAGCGTATTCCATGTGCCGAGATCTTTCCAATATCCCTCATAAGGTGTAACCACAATGTGACTGGCTTTTTCGACTACCTGATAATCGAAGCTAATTTTCTGTAATCTTCCGTATTGTTTCAGCATCTCTTCATACTGAATTGGCAGTTCAAGTGAGATCAGCAGATTAATCAGATAGTTCAGCTTGAATGCAAAAACCCCGCAATTCCAAAGGGCAGATTGTTCTATCATCTCTGCCGCTTCAGTCTCACAGGGTTTTTCTTGAAAACGTGATACTTTGGCGTAATGGTTATGTTTTTCGGTTTCATGGGGATCAGGAATAATATAACCGTATTTCTCTGAAGGATACGTGGGTTTTACCCCGATTAATGCGAGCTCCGCACCAGACTCAGCCAACACTCCTTCAAGCTCCGTAACTTTATAGAAAAAGGATTCCTCTACATAGGGATCAACGGGAAGTACAGCAACCGTTTCGTTCAGACTGACACCCTGTACCGAGTACAGATACACAGCTGCCAAGGCAATTGCGGGAAAGGTATCTCTGCGTTCCGGCTCTACGACAAGATCAACCTCATCTCCCAGTTGACTCCGTAAAATCTCCACCTGCGGCTTACTCGTTGCGATCGTGGCCTGTTCGCTTAATCCCGTATGCTGTAGTTGCCTCCACACCCGTTGAACCATGGATTCAGTTTGCCCTTCAGGGCCCTCCAGTACTTTCAGAAACTGCTTCGATCTCGTATCGTTGGATAAGGGCCATAATCTCTTGCCTGATCCACCGGAGAGAAGTACGATTCTCATGGTTATCACTCCACTCTCTATATTTTACACGCATTTGAGTCCGGTTTTTTTATACTGTTGCGGTTGTTTCCAAATACTTAGCTGTAGGTGGAGAGATCGTTTTTGAAGAGGTATCCATGTTTGCCGTGTTAACTTCATGAGTCCATATCCGATAATATCCAGAGTTTTTCCCGTAGGAGTTATCAATTAGCACATTGGGTTTTGCCATAAGGCAGGATAAGATGTGTCCGTGTAATCTGGAAGAATGAATCATGCGATAGTCCGCGAAACAGCGAATAGCCTTATTCACCAGATAATCACTATATTTCATCCATAAAAACTGTGAAATGGCTCGTGAAGCCCGCTTTTTCAGTCCTTTACTGATGTAGTAAATAAGTTTCTTTTCATATCTGTTATATAATGTTGGCCAATCTAAGTAGTCACCTTGCTGCTCTGTTGAAATCGAAGATTGAAGAGAGAGTTGTTCAATATCTGTTCTAAAGAAATTCAACTTTTCTTTACGCGGGGAACGTTTCAATTCAATTGGCCATAATTGATGTGCCATATCAGGAATTAAAGCCACCTCACAGTTGGGGAAATTCTCGGATGCAATTTGAAACGATATTTCATCTCTAACATATATATGGAGATCTGGATGTTGATTAAAAATGGCAGCGGTTCTATGAAGAGCAGACTGATCCTTATAAAATATCGTCTGAGGAAGAATCACAATCTTATGATTCGGATATTGCTGAACAATATTTTCTCTCAATTTTTGATGTGCTTCGTATAAATCGCCAAAATTCCCGCCACCATGGAGTACAATGATTTCATCTCGTGGTATTTCAACCTGATAATCAAAATCATAAACACTATATCTATGGGTGACGTGAATACGGTGGTCCTTAAAAAAAGTCTCTGTTCCTTTCATAATAAGAAGATCACCACAATTGCTATGGACAGGGTAATCAATATAATAAATTTTGGAATTAGAAGGTATGACCTCCAGTATGGATTCAAGCTGCTTTTTCAACTCATCCATGGGATGAATCCTTTGCACGTTTGACATCTTTTCCGGCTCCTTTGAGTATATTTTTCTCTCTCAATCTTTCCTTTAGAAAAGGAATATCTTCCTTGTTGTACAGCATCTTATGCATAGGCATTTTGAAAATAATGGATACAGATGCTAATGACATTAACATGCGAACAAAGGAACCGAGCAATAATGCTAACCCTATTCCGTATAAGCCCAGTAGTGGAGTGAGCACAAAAAATAAAGTAATGGTCACTGCCAATGCTACAATCTGCCGGAGTACAATTACCCCAGGTCTTCCCAACGCATTGAATGCCGAAGCCAGAATCCAGGATCCTCCGCCAACAATGCATTCCAGAGATAACAAATAAAACACACCGCTAGCTTCAAGAAATTCCGATCCGAACAGTATTCCAATAAAAAAACGACCAATCAGCATACTAGGTATGATGATGATCGTCATAAGAACCATACTAATACGGAAGGCTCTGCCTACTAGAGTCAATACCTTCTGCTGCTCCATGCCTGCGACCTTCGGAAAGATCACATTCGTTATCGCAGTCTGAACCACGTTAAACATTCGGGAGAGGGCAAAAACAACCGAATATAACCCAAAATCTTTGGGTGTAAGTAAAGCCAAAATAATTATTTTATCAAACTGGTTATACAAAGTACCAAGCAGCTCCACACCGTATACTCGAATACCATAACTGAATAGGTGAATACAGGTTCTCAATTGACCTGCCAGCTTGCTTACTGAACTGAATATTTGCTGCCTCATGGCATACATGTAACAGATTAATACAAGTACATTGGCTGCAAAACTAACAATAATTGCTCTTTCCACCGTCAATACGCCTGTTATCCACAGCAACACCAGACCAACAAGATTAAATAAGGGGGCAAACAGCCTCGATAGATTATAAATATGGAATTTATCCGTTCCTTGGGCGGCGGCTGCAAGCACTCCCATAAAAAGCATTACAGGAACCATGGATACCGTATACCAGCGCGCAATGGAAACGACCGATTCCGAATATCCGGAGAGCCAGAAAGAGATGCCAAACCAACTTACAACCCCAGCTATCAAGCTGATTGGAATTTGAACCGCAAAACTCATGCTGATGTACGTTGGCAATTGATTTATGTTCTTTTTCACATTGTAGATTAACGAGGTTGGCAGGCCAAATGCAGCCAGACCAGATATAAAGGCGGGCCAGAACAGTACAGCAGCAAGTTCACCTTTACCGGTTGCCCCGAACATTCGGGCTGTAATAATAGAAGTGAGAGTCGTCACAGCCATAATAAGAATATTGGCAACACTGGTCATAAAAATGGTCTGGACCATACTACGTTGTCTTGGATTTTTGGCAACAGCCATGTTCATCAGGTGTTCAGTCCTCTGCTGTTCCGGAAAGACCCTACGATCGTTCCGTTACGATAAGATATCTTAGCCATTTCACTCATTACCTTTTGGACATTATTAAAAGAGATTAAAATTAATAACGCCGCCTGAACAATTCTTACAGTATGCTTGAATATTCCCCATCCACTCTTCTTATAACGTGTTGCATCACTTATGCCTTGCCAGTAAACTCTTCGCAGTAACCAACGTTTAGTTAGCCTACTTTTTGCTATTTTGTGCTCTACAATAGCGTATGGACTGTAAAAAACTTTATACTCTAGACGAACTCGACCAATTAGCTCGCTTTCTTCACTTGACATTAAGTTGCTACCTACACGTCCCAAATCTTCTCTAAATGGTTTAATCTGCTGAAAAATACTCATCCTGAAAGCTACATTAGCACCAAAAGGAATAGAGGGTGCCTGCATTTCCACAATTTCGTTAGAAAAATCCATCAGCGTGTACAGACTAACGATATCATGTGGTATCCAATCAGGCTTTCCGCCCTCCCAGATAGGTACTATTTTTCCACCAACACAACCAATTTGGGAATCCATATCAAAAATTCTAACGACTTCTTTAATCCAGGTAGCACACGCTAGTGCGTCATCATCCAGGAATAAAATGAACTCTCCTTTCGCTTCCTGTATCGCTCTATTTCTTGCATAGGATAATCCTAATTGAGGCTCGAAAATATAGCGAACATGCGCTGGCATGTTAAGAGAGTCGAATAATTCTTTTGTGTTATCAGTTGAATTATTATCAATAACCAGAATCTCGTAATCATCATTACCCGTGTCCCCATTCAAAACACTTTCAACAGCCTGCATCGTGTCTATTGCTCTGTTGTGTGTGCAAATGGATACTGAAGCCCTCATTATCTCACCCCAAATATACAGTTTTATTTGTTCAGGCTAATTGCTTCAACAGCTGTCCGCGATGCGACCATAAGCAATGATTAATAACCCAGTCATAACCGTTATTTCCCATCGTTCTGGCCAGTCCTTCATCCGTAATCAATTCTTCGATACGATTGGCGATTTCCTTTTCATCCAGAGGATTTACAAGATAACCCGTTATCTCGTCCTTTACTGCGTCAGGAATTCCACCGCTGTTGCCCGCAATCACAGGTAATCTGTAGTAATTGGCTTCAAGGAATACGATTCCGAAACCTTCTACATCACCTTTTTCCTTAATATCACGGCTAGGCATGACAAAAAGATCAGAACATTCATATATCTGATGCAGCTCATGGTCAGTGATGCCGCCTGTAAAAACGACTACAGATTCTAACCCGTACTGCCTCACCAGACGTTCCAATTCCCCTCTGTGTGGACCCTCTCCACATATTAGATATTTCAGATTAGGAATCCGCTCGATCACATGACTAATAGCTTTAAGAGTGACATCATGTCCTTTACGCTCAACCAAACGAGAGACGGTTATCATCACTTTTTTGCCTTGCAGATCATATTTATCCCTGATATCTTCATTGAATTCAGAACCACCAATTAGTTTACTTACGTTTAATCCCGGTGGAATAATGACTATCTGCATCTCCGGAATGCCGAGCTCCACCAACTTTGACTTGGTGTACTGACTATTGGCAATCACCTTTTCAGACCGCCTCAATATGAACAACAAGAGTGGAAACAACTTGCTATTCACCATCCCCATTACATCCAGGCCATGAACATAAGGGAAATATTTAATCCCGAAAAAAAATTTCATAAACGGGCCTGTGATGCCTACTGGGAATATGTTAACAAAGTGTATTTCATCGGCCTTTTTGCGCCATTTCAGAATAATAAGCTGGAAGAATAGGATCAGCTGCGATACGATGAGCAGGAGCTTATTGGAATTCCAAAAGATTCGTTTCCGGATAATCTCGAAATCGGTCTTCTGGTCAAATTGTTCTGACGCTGCAACATCCTTTATTTTATTCGTTAGAACCGTAGTCTCTTCTGCCGGAATCTGTGATATAAGTCCATAAGCGTAATCATGAATCCCTCCTTTTTCGGGCGGGAAATCAATAGCAACAAATACCTTATTCATAGGTTTTATCTCCCTTGAAAGACCGCATAAAGCCTTCTTACACCGTACTCATGATTACGTTGACTGTATCCTTGGCACATTTGTTCCAGGAAAAAAAAGCCGAATGCTCTCTGCCCTGAATGGACAATCTCTGGCCAAGCTCCGGGTCAGACATAATCTCGACTAGGCGTGAAGCGGCTTCCTGCGGATGATGAGGATCAAAGTAAAGCCCAGCTTCCCCACATACTTCCGGAATGGACCCTCGAGAAGATACAATCACCGGACACCCGAGCGCCATCGCCTCAAGCGGCGGCAAGCCAAATCCTTCATACAACGACGGGAAAATGAAGCCAGCAGCATGTTCGTACAACGCTTTTAACTCTTCGTCCGTCACATAACCCACCCAATTTATGCCATCCGATTCGCTCAATGCGTGATTGCTGAATACCTTGCTGTTTTTCGAACCAACAATGACCACACTCAAATTTTGCGCCTTCACCTCAGGCAAAATTTCTAAAATCAGCTTGAAGTTCTTATATGGATTCATGGTGCTGACAGCCAGGACGTACGGTGATTTAATCCCGTATTTCTCCAGCGTTCCTTGAGCAGCTTGCCTATGATGAATATGATCAATGCCCAAATGAGTGACGGTTACTTTCTGTGCGGCAATTTTGCAGTGTTGGATCAGTTCTCCTTTGGAGAAATTGGATACCGTGATCACCTTTTTGGAAATCTTCCCCAACCTAACGGTCAAAAACTGATACCATGAACGAAAAGCAAAAGAAAATGCCTTCGGATAACTGAATACGGATGCATCGTGGATTGTAACGACCTGATTTCGTTTGAACGCCGGGCCTGTGTTACAAAGGTTGATCAGTA
Source organism: Paenibacillus taichungensis (assembly GCF_050994985.1). Classification (NCBI taxonomy): domain Bacteria; kingdom Bacillati; phylum Bacillota; class Bacilli; order Caryophanales; family Paenibacillaceae; genus Paenibacillus; species Paenibacillus taichungensis. The sequence goes on from NZ_CP194720.1 coordinate 4,614,174, forward strand.
ATCCTTTCCTCGCATAGAGCGGGAGCTCAAGCTGCTCCCACACATGTCCCTTGAATCTGCCGACCACCTGGTGACGGATATGCTTTAATTCAAGTTTAGTGATAACATTTGCGGGGGAAAGCAGACAAAACTCATATCTTGTTCCATCCACCTCTCCCGCCTCAATGAGTTTGTCTATTTCCTTTATAAGCTCAATAGCATACCGCTGTACTCCGGTAACGGTCTGAGTTAGGAAGCGGGCATTAATATATATTCTGATCATGTTATTCTCCATTTCTCTTTGAAATTTCCAAACGTGAAGCAGGATGAACCCCCTGGAAGGCAACCCCGATATTCCTCGCTTCATAATAGAGACTAACGAACTCTTCATTCATTCGATCAGAGCTGAACTTCTCCTTGTAAATGCCATGACCTACTTCGCCCATGGCGGCCAGCGTCATTTTATCCAAACTCATAAGAATCTCTCTCAGCTCTTCGGGTCGTTCCAAATCAAAGATGTATCCGTTCATGCCATGTGAGACTAACTCCGGCAAAGAGGCCCGATTGCTTGCGATCACTGGCTTGTGGTTCTTCATAGCTTCCAGAGCTACCAAGGGTAATCCCTCCCACCTGGATGGCATGATAATTGCATCGCATTGCTCGTAGTAGTGGTCAATTTCCGCATTGTCCACCCAACCCAACCGAACAACATTTTCAGGAAAAATCCACTCATTCTTTTCCAACACGCTATCTCCAATAACATATAGCCGAATCAATTGTTGAAGTTCAGGATATTTACCCATGACATCCAGAAGGATATCTAGTCCCTTCTGTCGATCATATCTGCCAACGAATAAGAGCTGAATGACACTCGTCTTATCCAAATCATCTCGAACCACTGATGAAGATTGATCTGGTCGCTGGATATTTTTACGATCCCGCAATCCACTGTACACAAACCTTGATTTGGCAGGAGACATCCCTAATTGAACGGACTGTTCCAACTCATACTTCGAAATATTGATGATAAAATCTGTTTTGAACTCCAGCACTTTCTCGATTATGAAATAAGCCTTTTTATGTAAAGGCTTAGTATCCATTAGAAAGGACCATCCATGTGAGCAATAAAATACGCTGGCTTTACGGGGAGAAATAAAAAACAAGCCCCTTGCGAGCATACCCGCAAATGAGCTGTGAACATGAATAATATCCGGTTGAATACGTCGTATGGCTTGGTGAATCTGTCTCATGGCCGAGAAAAAGTGTTTGGGATGGCGCTTATACTTGTAACGAAAAATGCGATCTGGCTCCAAATCGAAATCAGAAGCCGAATTATAGTCGCTCATCAACAAATAAACATCAAAAATATGACGTTGGTATGCAACAAGCTCGTTTAAATATGTCGCCACACCACCAACAACGTATTCTCCTATATGCAGAACCTTCATTTAAGCTCACCTGCTTCATAAGGTATAACTTCTGTTTCGGGATGCTGATAAAGAGCCATACCAATAACTATCCATATCGATATATTACCAGGAAACATCTCGAGCACGTTCGTTGTAAGACTTGCCGCCGCCACTCCGATTCCAAGCGCAATCGCCATTTGTGGCAATCCCATAACTTTTGTAGCAGGTAGCCTATTCATTTGTTTTACAAGGCATATCATGATCCACATGAACAGAGCAAACCAATACAAAAGACCCAGCCATCCCGTCTGCTCATAAAATGAAAAGTATTGGTTATCTACGGCAAAATTGTTCGACTGCAATCCTATAATATGAGTTCTCCGACTGGCTGCTCCTACAGAACCTAAGCCACTCCCAATTACTCCAGCCATCGTAAATGGTGACGTCAGATTGACCCCCCAACTCTGAAACCGATCTAACAACGAGCTGACGGAGAGCAGATTGTAGCTGTCCAGCATCCGGGTAACAAACACGGCGACCGCTGGAAGCAACAGAAAGACACCTGCCAGAAGAAGCATATTTTTTTTATTGTACTTGCGGACATGGAGGAAAAACATCACAATCTGATAAACGAGCCAGAGAACTAGGGCCGAACGGATCGTAGAAAAGAGCAAGAAGCTGATCGTCAATATTTGAATAAAAAGGCGGAATAGACGATATCTCTCTGCCAGTCGGGTTTTTTCCGCGATAAGGCCTGTAATCAACAGAGCATATGCGTATCCGTCAGGCGAATAGGTTATGGAAGACAGGCGCGGAACGCCTTCTAGGTAGTTCTTGATGTTAACCCCATAGACAAAACCAAGAGAAATCAACTGCTGTATTCCGAGTGAATACTGAATTAACCACCCAGTTATAAGCAGTAACAAGATGATTAGATTGATTCTGGCAAATAAATATATACCCTTAATTCTGGAAATTAACATTCCCGTGAACATCATCATTATTGGCAGAAAAGTAATCTTGAGTCCGTAGATTAGCGAGACTATACTCCCGCCTAGCAACAGGTTCATGGAACCTATTGCAGTAACTGAACCAAGCAAGAAAATAAAAGGAATGATGAATTCATGCTGACTCCGATATACTTTGCTTAAAGCAAATACAGCTAGAAATAACATTCCCGCATCTTTTAGAGACCGAATGATTATATTATCCACATAAATGGAAATTAGGCCGTAGCATGACAGATAGACCAATAATACATGGATCATGACCTTAAATAATGCATGCTTAGGTTTGACGTTGGCTTTTAAGTATACTGGTGTCCCTGCATTCATGGAAATAATCTGCATGTTAACCTCCATGCCTGATCAGCTTTTCGTATATATCCATATGCTTCTGAAGAAGATAGTTCTCATTAAAAAGTTGGCTATGTTGATAACATCGCTTCTTTAAATTAATTTTCTTTTGCTCACTCATGTGATAATACTGAAGAATAGACTGTGTAATAGACTCAGAGCTGTGAGAAGTAAAGGCAAATTCATCTGTATCCAGCAGAATTTCCGCCATCCCTCCAACACGAGAAGCATACACAGGCGTACCAACCTGATAAGATTCGATCACTACTCTTCCAAAAGGTTCAGCCCACGTAGAGGGAACAACGGTAAGATCCATCTCTTTCATCTGTGGGGAAATCTGAGATTTATCCAGTTTCCCTCTAAAAATAATGCGTGATTCTGACCCTACTAACTGTTTCAAATGCTGTAGCAGTGGACCATCCCCAAAAATATGCAAGGTACCCACAATATCCTGTCCAAGACTTTTTACCGCATCAATTAGATAATGAACACCCTTTACTTCCGTTAATTGCCCAAAGTAACCAATATTCAATGGCTGATGATGGTGTATCTCCTTCTCTGCATACAACTCCTGGACATTGTTATTTTCCTCTACAATGTTATGAATGACATGTTTGGAGGATCTTTCGAAGAATCCAAGCGTTGTATGACTCCCAAGTATATGGTTGGATATACCAATTACTGAAGATATCATTCGGCTGTATCTTCTTGATATTTGTCTATATAACCTGGAGTATGCGGATATTTTAATAGGGTCAATTAATGAAAAGTCACGTAGCGTATGCACGACTGGAATATTCAATTCATGTGCAGCTTTCCAGATCGCCAGGCTCAAACCAGGGATATTCTGGGTATGAATAATAGCAGGTTGTACTCTGGCTAAATACGCCTTGATGTATCGATATTGCTTAATATTAAAGATATCCTGGACTCTCCACATCATCTTATTGGCAGCGGATGTTTCTTGTACGGAGTTCCCAATCCAGTACCGATTGTTATAGGGCAGCCGCGAGATTTCAATCCCGTTAATTATCTCTGTACGTACTTCCCTTTTTTCGTGTCCACCTACAGTAATGACTTTGACATCATAATGACGATTCATCGTCTGCGCCAGAATTTGCGTTGATATTTCTGCGCCCCCAATGATATGGGGTGGATACAAACTGTGAGCAATTAATACTTTTTCCATTCTTCTCAACTCACTTTAATCAGCTTCATGGAGTTTCCTGCAACATCGCCCGGTAATGGCCGATCGTAAGTTTTAAACCTTCTTCTAAGCCAATCTCAGGTTCCCAATTTAAAATTTCTCGAGCCTTGTCAATTACTGGACGTCTTACTTTAGGGTCATCTTCTGGCAAAGGTAAAAAAACGAGATTGCTGTCTGATTGCGTAAGCTCTTTAACCAGACAAGCAACTTCAAGTACGCTATATTCCGTGGGATTACCAATGTTGATAATTTCCCCATTTGCTCTATCTACAGCCATCAGTTTTTGTAGTCCTCGAATGTTATCATCCACATAACAGAACGAGCGTGTTTGTGATCCGTCGCCGTACACCGTAATATCCTGCCCTGTCAGTGCCTGTGTTACAAAGTTGGAAATGACACGACCGTCATCGTTTCGTAGTCCTGAGGAATACGTATTAAAAATACGCGCTACCTTCACGGGAACACTGTGTTTCGTGTAGTATTCATAACAAAACACTTCACCCAAACGCTTGGCCTCATCATAACAGGCTCTAGGGCCCCAGGTGTTCACGTTACCTCGATAACTCTCAGGTTGCGGATGAACTTCCGGATCTCCATAAGCTTCACTCGTACTCGAATATAGGAACTTTGCTCCTTTGGTACGAGCGAGCTCCAGCAAATGATAGGTTCCTCGAGTGTTCACCCAGATCGTTCCGATCGAATCAGCCTGATAGAATTTTGGTGAAGCGGGTGAGGCAAGATGATAGACTTCATCTACAGCCTGATCCATCAGAAAATCCAGTGAGTCGGGCAACGTAACATCAGCTTCACGGAAAAAAAGAGGGGGCTGTTAGCCACCTCTTGCAGATTTTTAGAAACGCCTGTTGAAAGGTTATCTATTCCGGTAACCTGATGTCCTTGATCAATTAATGATTTGACTAGATGTGAGCCTAGGAAACCGGCCGCTCCCGTCACTACAACATGTTTCAATGTGATCACACTCCATATTATCTAATGAGTAGGCTAAAATGTATTACTTTTGATCATAACGCCAACGGTTTTAAAAATGATAATGATATCCATCTTCATAGAGACGTTGGAGATATAGTGAAAATCATATTGCAGATTATGGTGAATCGGTTCCTTGCGAACATCACTTACTTGCCATAATCCAGTAATCCCTGGTTTCACCAGAAAACGTCTGCGCTCCAGATCCGTATAGCTTTCTTCTACGATTCGCTTCATTTCAGGTCTTGGGCCTATGAAGCTCATGTCACCCTTGATAATATTAAGCAATTGCGGCAGCTCATCCAGACTAGTTTTACGCAGTAATCTACCCAGTCGTGTAATTCTCGGATCATTGCTTGTCGTTGGAGATACGCCATATTTCGGCGCATCCGTACGCATCGTTCTGAATTTATAAATACTAAATTTAACTCCGTTTTTCCCGTAACGTTCTTGTTTGAATATTACAGGCCCTTTGGAATCAAGCTTAATCATAATTGCTGCAACAAGCATGACCGGTGATGTAATCAGCAATAGCATAGCCGCAATAATAAAATCGATAAACGGTTTTATTATGTCAGCATATCCGCCAACACGCTGGGAGTAAGGCTGTTCCAATACTGCCGAAGTGCCATCCTTGGCCAGGGCTTCTCCACTCCCAAAGTATTCCGGTCTTGAAAGTTTCACAGACTATCCCCTCCTGCTACAAGCATTTGGTTCAATTGTTCCTTCATTAAAATCTCTTCGATCGCCATGAGTACCGGCGCACGCAATTCTTTATTTTTGAGAGCAAAATCAAGTGTGGTCAGGATATAGCCCAGTTTCTCACCGACGTCAAACCGGGACCCTTCAAAATCATAAGCACTAATTCCTTCATCCCGGTTCAACATTTGCAGCGCATCCGTGAGTTGGATCTCACCACCTGCACCCACATTTTGTTCTTCCAGATACTCAAATACTTTAGGTGTCAAAATGTAACGTCCCATAATAGCCAAGTTGGAAGGTGCTGTACCCAATGGTGGCTTCTCAACCATGCTGTTTACAGAAGATAAACGCCCCTCTGTATGCAAGGGATCAATAATTCCGTAGCGGTAGGTTTCACTTGGACTTACTGTTTTCACTCCGAGTACAGACTGGTTGACCTTCTCATATTGCTGAATGAGTTGCTTCGTGCACGGTACATCCGAAACAACAATATCATCGCCAAGCAATACAGCAAACGGTTCATTGCCAATAAAGTTTCGAGCACACCATACTGCATGCCCAAGTCCCAATGCTTCCTTCTGCCTTATGTAATGAATATCAACGTTGGAGGACTTTCGGACTTCTTCCAGTAAGCTGAGCTTTCCTTTTCCGAGCAGATTTTGCTCCAGTTCAAACGCGCTGTCAAAATGATCTTCAATCGCACGTTTTCCCTTGCCCGTTACAATAATAATGTCCTCAATCCCGGAAGCTACAGCTTCTTCAACGATGTATTGAATGGTTGGTTTATCCACAATAGGGAGCATTTCTTTAGGCATTGCCTTTGTAGCGGGTAAAAATCGGGTTCCCAATCCGGCTGCGGGAATGATTGCTTTCCTCACTCTAGTCATAAATACCACCCTATCCATTAATATTTTTTATGTTTAAAAGCATGAGTTGGACCACTTATTAAAATCCATGAAATCATGAAATAAATTGATGCAATTCTTACTTTTAATTTCATAAAAGGGCATCAAACCCAGCCTCACATCACACCCTTGACGATATACGTCTAAGGTACACTACCCACAGTGTGACCGAGTGCCTACCTTGATAAAGGTATAGTAGACATCACCTTGGCGATATTATTTGTGGATCAATTAGCGCATTCGTTACGCATTTTCCCCATAGTAGGTATTTCGACTCTTTGGCACCTGTACATTGTTCAAGACAGCTCCGAGGATACGTGCGTTCACATGTTCAAGATGGGCTTTTGCCTTTTTAACCAGATCCTTCTTCACCTTGCCCGCACTCACAACAAGAATGACGCCATCACACAATGAACTAATAATTAAAGCATCCGTAACTGCCAGAACAGGAGGGGTATCAAATAAAATCACATCGTATTCTTCCTTCAAATCCTGGAGCAAAGCCGTCATTTTACGAGATCCAATCATCTCTGAAGGGTTAGGAGGTATAGGGCCGGAAGACAGAACATGCAGCCCTTCCACCCCGGTTTCCCGAATTACTTCCTTAACTTTATATTGGCTGGACAATACACTAGTCAGACCCACATGGTTAGGAACATTAAACATACGATGCAACGCAGGTTTTCGCAGGTCCGTATCCATAAGGAGTACCTTTTTCCCTTCTTGGGCATAGGTAACTGCCAGATTGCCGATTGTAGTGGTCTTGCCTTCACCAGATAAGGCCGAGGCAATCATGATCGTTTGAATCTGACTATCAATCGATGAGAATTGGATATTGGTTCTTAACTTCCGATATGCTTCAGATGATGTAGACTTGGGATTAGCCATAGTAACGAGGCTCCCTTTATCATTGGTTAACCGTGGCATACTGGCCATCACCTACCTGTTTTTGAGATGTTGTTGACTGTTTAGAAAAGCGCGCTTCTTCTTTTCTGATTCTGGAAATAACAGCAAGTGCAGGTATCCCCAGCTCTTTTTCCAATTCAACCTCCGTTTTCAACGTATCGTCCAGGTATTCCAACAAAAACACAAATCCTATAGATAGGAGTAGCCCAACCAGGAAACTAATTAAGATGTTTATAACGGGATTGAAATTAATAGGTCCAGAGGAATCCGTGGGTTTAGCTTCACTCAGAATAGTCACATTATCCACTTTCATAATTACGGGGATTTGGGATTCAAACACTTTGGCGATGGCATTTACCGTTTTGGCGGCTTTTTCAGAAGATAAACCGATGGCGGTCAAACTCATAACTTGGGATTCATTCGCGGTAGATACCCTTATGCTTTGTGCCAGTTGATTACCATTCATGCCAAGATCGGGGTATGTAGCAGCAACTTTATCGAGGATTGCCGAAGATTTGATAATTTCCATATAGGAGTTTATCACCTTGATGTTGGTTTGAATTGAACCATAATCAAGACTTGGTACACCTTGAGCATTATATGCCTGGTTCACGATTAATTTAGCGTTCGCCTCATATAGAGGTACCGTTAGAAAATAGCTTTTAACACCTGCCCCTATGCTAGCAACCGCAACAAAGGCAACAATAATCCAAATTCGTTTTCGTAAAATTTGCATATACTCTTTTAACTCCATCTCGTATTCCTCCCATTTAAATCAGCAATTATGATGAAGAACGGTGTCTTATATATTTTCAGCCGGTTACCAGAACAACAATCTACGCTTCATGATCACAGGTTCTTCCGGCTCTATGATTTGATTGTTCCATACCGACCAAGCATTATTTTGCAAATTTTGAACCAAGTGACTTCCAAATCGGCGTTGAAGCAAATGATAAGCGGCTTTCATCGAGAACGCCCTTCCTTCCATATTATGGGCATCTGATGAAATGAAATGAAATCCGTTTTCTTTGCAAAAATGAAAACACCATCTCTGAACTTTTCGTCCGAAAAGTCCTATGACCGATTGAGCCGTGATTTGACATAGAGCACCTTGCCCAACATATTCAACCAATAAATCGGGATTGTTCTGGATTGGACGATTTCGTTCGGGATGAGCAATAATTGGAATGATACCCGCCAACTTAAGTTCTTGGAGTATCCCGGGGAACTGCGAGGGGATATGACCAAAGGGCAATTCCAGCAACATGTATCGGCTCCCGGCGAGTGTGCAGCACTTTCCTGCGTATAAGTCTGCAATCAGGTGGTCATGCACCCTGATCTCCTGTCCGGAACGGATCTCCAAGCGAATGTTGCGTTTGCGAAGTTCTGCATGTAGCAGGTCCACTGCCTGATTGACCACGTTGGGTTGATTGTTGTACTGCCCGTTCAGGTGATGCGGAGTAGCAATGATCGAGGTAATTCCTGAGGCTGCCGCTTTCTCAGCCATCGCAATGGACTGTTCCATATGAACAGGACCATCATCCAGACCGGACAAAATGTGGCAGTGCATTTCAACCATATCCAAACTTCCTGAAATAGTATGATCCCCCTCGCCCCTTTATTCATTGCGCAAATGCTTTTGGTGTTAAAGAACTAATGCATAACGCTATGAAATATAGTAAAATGGCGTTAAGTACATGCTTGTTCAGAATATGTTTAGAATGTGTTCAACTCATATGGTAAAATCAATGTAATGATAGGGTTCCTTTAAGGCATGTTGTTCGCTCGCTTTCTCATATTGAAAGCGGGAAACCGTGGGAAACTGAACTTCTCGAATCATTGTATTTAACTGTCCCGTTATATATAGTGTCTGCTCTTGCCGAATATGCAAACTTGAATGATACAATGTGAGCTCTCCGAAGGGCTGTTTCCATTGCAACCTTGCGTGAAGTCGTACACATACATGGCTATCTTCTACATCCAAACCAATTAACATCTCTGATGATATTGGCAAGTCCAGGTCGCTCAGGAAGGTGATCGCTCGTGTGTCCATACCAAGCAACAGAACGGGGCGTCTTTTGCGGTCTACCAATTTGCCATGAAACTCCTGAATGTACATATGGACATTTAACTTGAGATCCGCCCATTCCTGAATCATTGAATTCATGGCTTCATTCCTTTAGAATGGATTAGCTTACAAGAGTTGCCTATACTCCTTCTCACAGGTATATTGGCTAGGCAACGTGGTCATACTTAAAATATCCCAAATGATACATTTTGTAACTCCATACGTCCAATTTACGATACAATTTGTATCATGTCAAGCAGTATTTGGACATGGTTCTTTTGATTTACGACAATATGAGATGTCCTTAGACAGACCTATATACAACTAGGACTACTAAGGCATTACGATGATGCAGGAAAGCTGCCCTGATCAAACACTTGGCTCAGGATTGTTCTAATATATATTTGATGGCGTTCAGGGGGAAATAGCATATGAGCTACGGAAATCGCATTGCTGAATTAAGGGAACAGCGGGGACTTACTCAAGAAGAACTTGCGAGCTCCATTCATATTACGAGAGCTGCTCTCTCCCACTACGAGAAAAACCGACGCAAACCGGATTTCGAAGTGTTAACGAGACTTGCTGACATCTTTGGTGTATCCATTGATTATCTCATTGGACGGACGAAACAAAGTGATGTCGTAATGGATGAGGACGTAAGAGAATTCGTGGACGCCCTTGAATTATCGGATAAGGAAGTGCTGGAACGCTTCGGCCTGATGATTGATGGCAAACCCTTAACAGAAGAAGAGGCACGTCGTTTTATTGCTTTTGTCCGCATGGAGCGCAGTATGGATTAAACCGCAAAGAAGACCCAGTACCGAGAAATACCATTCTCCGGTTGCTGGGCTTTTTTATGTCTTGATTTCCCTCCATCTATTCTAGGCTTGTCGATGTGTTGTCAAGCGCGCTTGTTGTTGTCGGAGGATACGAAATGGTTCCAACGCTCCGGGTCGATTCCGCATTGCAGTAAAACTTTCATGATGTCCATCTGGGTTGCTTCGACTGGTTTACCTTTCGACTTACGATCGCCCCTGTTTGGTTGCTTCATATTCATTCCGCTAACCTCTCTTATCTTTATACTTTCCCTGCACTCCAAAACTAGCCTTATTATACTTGAGAAAGTTCTTCAATGTTGTCGTCTCATGGCGATAGCGTTTTTTGTACGGGTTCTAATTTTGTCGAAAACCAAATAGGAGCTCTACAGCGCCGCGTTGGACGCCATAAAGCTCCTATTATTCTTAATACAACCCGTTCATGAAATCGGACAGGAATATATTAACCTCCTGTACGTGCAAGTTCACGCATGTTAGCTTCAAAAGCAGCCAGCAAAGCAGCCTCTCCGGTCAGGCCCGTTGCCTGAATCCGTTCGATTTGCTCGGTCATTCGTTTGAAGTCCTTTGGAATAACCCGAACAAATTGATCTAAAGATTGCTGCCAGTTATCCAGAATGCGCTGCCCCGCCTCACTGCCTGTGTTCGCAACATGACGTTGAATCATGCCTCGCAGATCTGCACTCTCAGAGACATCTTCGATACGCTCCAAAAGTACCATTTCCAGATTACAACGTTTCAGGAATGTGCCTTTCGGATCATACACATAAGCGATACCTCCGGACATCCCGGCTGCAAAGTTACGACCTGTATCACCCAGAACGACGACACGTCCCCCCGTCATGTACTCACAACCATGGTCGCCTACACCTTCAACAACCACTTTGGCACCCGAGTTCCGCACAGCGAACCGCTCTCCCGCAATACCACGAATATACGCTTCACCACTGGTTGCACCGTATAGAGCCGTGTTACCAATGATGATGTTATCTTCGGCATCAAATGTGGCTTTCGGTGAAGGCATGACGATCAGTTTACCTCCGGACAACCCTTTACCTACATAGTCATTGGAATCCCCTTCAACGGTCAATGTCATACCTCTAGGTACAAAGGCCCCAAAGCTTTGTCCAGCGGACCCGACAAATTTGAATTGAACCGTATCTTCGGGCAATCCTGCTATTCCATATTTGCGCGTAATTTCACTACCCAAAATGGTACCTACTGCACGGTTTACATTGGTAATTGGGAGCACCGCTTCAACCGGTTGACCGGATTCAAGCGCTGGTTGCGCCAATGGCAGCAACTGCTGCATATCCAGCGTCTCTTCCAATTGGTGGTTTTGATGCTGTGTACGGTAACGTGCAGAGCCTTCTGGCATTTCAGGCACATGCAACAATACCGACAGATCTACACCTTTTTTCTTCCAGTGGTCTACAGCCTCTACCGTTTCGAGGCAATCGGTACGACCTACCATTTCCTGAATCGTACGGAATCCAAGATCAGCCATGATTTCGCGAACATCTTCAGCAACAAAACGCATGAAGTTAACGACATGAGCAGGATCTCCCGTGTAATTTTTACGCAATTCAGGGTTTTGTGTTGCTACACCTACCGGACATGTATCCATCTGGCAGACACGCATCATGATACAACCGAGTGCAACGAGTGGTGCTGTAGAGAATCCATACTCCTCAGCTCCGAGCAAAGCTGCGATAGCCAAGTCACGACCATTCAGCATTTTTCCGTCTGTTTCCAGTACGACACGGTCACGAAGATTATTCAGCATTAACGTTTGATGTGTCTCTGCAAGACCCAGCTCCCAAGGCATTCCCGCGTGGCGAATTGAGCCTTGCGGGGATGCACCTGTACCACCGTCATAACCGCTGACGAGGATAATATCGGCACGACCTTTAGCAACACCAGCAGCAATCGTTCCAACGCCGACTTCGGATACCAATTTAACGTTGATCTCTGCACGTGGATTGGCATTTTTTAAGTCATAGATCAACTCGGCCAGATCCTCAATCGAGTAGATATCATGATGCGGTGGCGGAGAGATCAGACCTACACCCGGTGTTGATCCACGAACTTCAGCAACCCAAGGGTACACCTTGCGTCCAGGCAACTGTCCACCTTCACCCGGTTTTGCTCCCTGTGCCATCTTGATCTGAATCTCGTCGGCATTAACCAGATAGTTGGATGTTACACCAAAACGTCCGGATGCCACCTGTTTGATCGCACTGCGGCGAGAATCACCGTTACTATCTTTAATGAAGCGAGCAGGATCTTCGCCACCTTCACCTGTATTGGATTTACCACCAACACGGTTCATCGCAATAGCAAGATCTTCGTGTGCCTCTTTACTGATCGAACCGAAGGACATTGCCCCGGTTTTGAAACGACGCATAATGTCTTCGACGGACTCTACTTCTTCCAAAGGAATCGCAGGACCGACTGGTTTCAGTCTCAGCATGGAGCGAATGGTCAGCAACTGATCATTTTCGCCTTGCACGAGTTTGGAATACTTTTTATACAGTTTGTAATCGCCCGTACGTACTGCATGCTGCAGCGTATGGATCGTTTGCGGATTGAAAAGATGCTCTTCTCCGTCGTTACGCCATTGGTATTCCCCGCCGGAATCAAGCACTTTGTCATTGCCATCTTTGTCCGTAAAGGCACGGTTGTGATGAGTCAATGCTTCGGCAGCCACTTCTTCCAGGCCAATCCCGCCAATTCGGGAAGGCGTCCACGTAAAGTAACGATCAACGAAGTCCGATTTCAGACCCACCGCTTCGAAAATTTGGGCCCCACGATAGGATTGAATCGTCGAAATTCCCATTTTGGACAATATTTTAATAACGCCTTTGGTAGCGGCTTTAATGTAGTTCTTCACGGCTTTCTCATGTGAGATGCCACGCAGCAGCCCTTGCTGAATCATGTCATCCAGCGTTTCAAACGCCAGATATGGGTTCACCGCACTTACGCCGTAACCAAGCAACAAGGCATAGTGATGAATATCACGCGGCTCTGCCGATTCCAGCAAAATGCTGACTTTGGTTCTGGTTCCTTTACGAATCAGATGATGATGCAAACCTGCTACAGCCAGCAATGCTGGAATAGCCGCATTCTCGGCGTCCACACCACGGTCAGACAGGATCAAAATGTTGTGACCTTTGTCAATGACACGGTCTGAAGCTTCGAAGAGCAGTTCCATCGCTTTGCGAAGTCCTTCTGCGCCCTCTTTTGCTGTAAAGAAGATCGGAATCGTCATGGAACGGAAGCCCGGACGACGAACATGGCGAATCTTCGCAAAATCTTCATTAGAAAGTACCGGTGTATCCAAACGAATCTGACGACAGCTCTCCGGTTCAGGATTCAGCAGGTTACGCTCAGGTCCGATCGTTGTTGCTGTAGACGTTACAATCTCTTCACGAATTGCGTCGATCGGTGGATTGGTAACTTGTGCAAACATTTGTTTAAAATAGTTATACAGACGCTGCGGACGATCCGATAGAACCGCCAGTGGTGCATCATAACCCATGGAGCCTGTAGCTTCCATACCTGTTGAAGCCATTGGCTCCAACACTTTGCGCAACTCTTCAAATGTATATCCATACGCCAGCTGAAGCTGCGTCACGTTATCATGTTTTGGATCAGGCAGTTCCGGTGCATCCGGCAGCTCATTCAGATCCATCAGATGCTCATCGAGCCAATCCTGATACGGATTCTCGGCCGCAATGAGAGCTTTCACTTCCTCATCCGCAATTATACGTCCTTGTTGTGTATCGACAAGCAGCATACGTCCAGGACGCAGACGATCTTTGTAAAGAATTTCTTCAGGAGCGATATCAAGTACCCCAACCTCAGAGGACAAAATAATGCGGTCGTCTTTCGTTACATAGTAACGTGCAGGACGCAGACCATTACGGTCAAGAGTTGCACCAATCTGTAAACCGTCGGTAAAGGCCATTGCTGCCGGTCCATCCCACGGCTCCATCATCGTGCTGTGATATTCATAGAATGCCTTCTTGGCAGGATCCATTCCCTCATCTGTACTCCACGGCTCAGGAACCATCATCATGGCCACGTGTGGCAATGAACGGCCGCTCAAATACAGGAACTCCAGTGTGTTATCAAACATGGCCGTATCCGAACCATCCGGATTGATAACCGGTTTTACTTTCGAGATGTCGTTACCGAACAATTCGCTCTCAAACAGCGACTGCCGGGCATGCATCCAATTCACGTTACCACGCATCGTATTGATCTCACCGTTGTGGATCATGAAGCGATACGGGTGGGCACGTTCCCAGCTTGGGAATGTATTCGTACTGAAACGGGAGTGAACAAGCGCAATCGCTGATTCCACGAGATCTTCCTGAAGATCCAGATAGAACTGTCCCACCTGTTCCGTTGTCAGCATGCCTTTGTAGACGATTTTGCGACAGGACAAGCTTGGCAGGTAGAATGAACCACCTTCTGCTTCATCCGCCGAATAACGAATAGCCAGCTCCGCACGTCTACGAATGACGTACAATTTCCGTTCAAATCCCAATTCATCCTTAACATCTGCCGATCTTCCAATGAACACCTGACGCACATAAGGCTTCGCTGCAAGCGCAGAACGTCCCAGCATCTCATCAAACGTAGGCACATCCCGGAAACCCAGGAACGTCTGGCCTTCTTCTTCGATGATCTTCTTAAGGCTCTCTTCATGCGCTCTCCGAATGACAGGGTCCTGTGAAAGGAACAGCATCCCTACGCCGTAAAAGCCCTGTTCAGGTAATGCAAAACCAAGACGGTCCGCTTCCTGTGCAAAATAGCGATGTGGAATCTGGATCAAGATACCAGCTCCGTCACCGGAATTAGGCTCACTGCCCTGTCCTCCGCGGTGTTCCATGTTACTGAGCATGGTCAGTGCCTGACTAACGATGTCGTGTGAAGGTACTCCTTTGATGTTGGCAACAAAACCCATTCCGCATGCGTCTTTTTCGAACTGTGGGTCGTACAGACCCTGTTTAGGAGGTAATCCGATGTGTCTCATGGAACGCAACCTTTCTATAGTGAAGTATTTCGGAAAGATCAAGAACATAGGCAACAAGCAACAATAAAACGGGAGGGGCGGGCATTTTCAACCTGAAAAATTGCCTGCTGGATGAACGAGGGCGACAGCAATAAGGGCTGTCAATCTTATAAATGCTGCTATTGCGGCAGAGGCCATCCATGAGATGAGCTGGTCCGGATCACCCGGTAAACAGCTTGGTATAACAACACGCAACCGCTGGCACGGCCGCTGATATGGAGCGACGTTTTTTGATATAGTTCTATTATTTTAACACCGACCTAACATCAGCGCAATTTAAACTTTTTAATACCTCTGATAAGAAATGTTTTGCAGTACAGCTTTAGTGTACTGATGCTAAAATTCATCTCTTTTTCGAATAATTATACACATTTTATGTCAGAGTACAACTAATTTTAATTGCTGACAAAAGAAAATCATTCCATATGTGGCCTGCGTTTAACCATAGTTGGCCCAATTTCTCATGCCATGATCCAGCGAATATCTTCATCCTTATGCATTTGTATACAAAAAGAGTCTGCAGCCCATTTTCGGGTCGCAGACTCTTTGCACTATTTGACTACTATATTGCATAATTTTGATACTTGAGTCCAAAGTTTATTTTCACTATTCTGTCCTATTCCGGTTCAATTCGGCTTATGCCGTCACCACTTGACCGGATTCAGCCACTTCGGCTTCTTTTTTGCGACGTCTCCCGCTCCAAAGGAAGAAAGCCAAGGTCAGCAGCACAGATATACCTGCATAGATTGCCAAAATGCCGACCTGATGCCACATCACATCGAAATTGCCACTGGATACAACTGCTTTGAAGCCCATAATGCTGTGCGTCATTGGCAGCCAAGGGCTAAATGACTGGAGCCATGACGGAATCAGCTCTACCGGGAAGGTTCCCGCACTTGCTGCAAGCTGGAAGACCAATAACAGGATAACTACATAACGCCCTGGCAAGTCAAGCCAAGTTACGAGGGCTTGAACAATAAACATAAAGGTCAGTCCCGTAAAGATCGTGAATAGATAGAACAGCGGTACGCTGTGTGTTTCCAGTCCAAGACCGTACAGCATGAAGCTTGCCACGATCACGGATTGGATAATGCTCACAAAACCGAATACGAGTGTACGGCTGACAAAACGGTTCCAACCTGTTGCACCCGGTACGGAAGTTTCCCGCATTTTCAAAACAATCGTTGAAATCAGCGATCCAACAAACAAACCGATGGACAGGAAGAACGGCGTCAACCCTGTACCATAATTGCTCACGTTCTCTGTTGTGTTCTCGGACGTATTCACAGGTTCAGCGAACATATTCACCACATCGTCCGTTTTCTTGACTTCTGATGTTTTCTGAGCCGCATCGTTCAGCTTGGTAGCCAGTTCGCTTGAGCCGTCTTTCAGCTCAGTTAAACCGTCTGCCAGCTTGCCTGCTCCGTCACCGAGTTGTTTGGAGCCGTCCGTTAGCGAACTCACACCACCGCTCAGTTTACCCACACCCGTTTGCAGGGCTGTAGTTCCGGACCCCAGTTGCTTGGCTCCATCTGCCAGCAATGTGCCGCCACTTGCAGCCTCGCCCAGCTTGCCGCTAAATTGCTTCAGACCATCAGAGAGTTTCGCTCCGCCTTGGCTAAGCTGTCCAGCGCCCGCCAGCAATTGCTGCTGACCATCCACCAACTGGTTCGCACCTGTCAGAAGCTGCTCTTGGCCTCCATGCAGCTCGGACGCACCTGCTGCCAGTTGCTGATTGCCCTGGTGTAATTGATCTGCACCTTGCGCAAGCTTCTGTTCGCTCTCATGCAGTTGCTTACTGCCTTCAGCGACTGCTGCACTAGCTGCCAGCAGCTTCTGTACGTCTTCACTGGCTGCCAGTTCAGGGTTGGATGCAGCTAACTGCTTCAACCCATCAGCAACGCCCTGAGCACCGTCAGCAACCTTACTGCTGCCATCTACTGCCGATTGAAGGCCAGTGGCCAAGGTGCCACTGCCTTGGAATGCACTTTGCAGACCCTCAGACAGCTTCGCACTGCCTTGCTCTGACGATTGCAGACCCGCTTGCAGCTTGCCTGCTCCGTCCACGGAAGATTTAAGTCCAGTTTCCAGCTTGGCACTGCCGTCCTTCAACTGGTCTGCACCGCTCTGAAGCTGGCTTGTCGCCGCAGCTTGAAGCTGCTGCAAACCGGATACCAGATTCGATGTACCACTTTCAAGTTTGGTTGCCCCCGTGTGTAGTGCATTGACACCATCACTTAATGGAGACAAGCCATCCTGAAGTTCCAATGTACCGGATGCCAGTTTCGCCAGATTATCCTTGAGCTTCACAGCTCCATCATCCAGCTTGCCTGCGCCCGTATTCAAGTCTCCTGCGCCATCGCCAGCTTCAGCCAATCCGTCCGATACTTCGGAAAATTTGTCGAGCAGGGTCTCCGCATAGGATTCCGTTACTTTGGCCGAAACTTTAGCTTTCAGATCTTTGATGGCCGTTTTGCCAATCTGCGCACCCACAAAGCTGTAATTTCCATTTGGTTCGTAGATCAGATCAGCCGGTTCTGGCTTATCATCAAGCAACGTGGTTGCCTGGGATGAAAAGTTTTCCGGGATCGTAATTTGCATATAATACTTGTCGTTTTCCATGCCTTCTTTGGCTTGGATGGGACTGACAAAATCCCATTTAAAATCTGCATTTTTCTTCAGTTCATCCACGAGGTCACTACCGACATGCAATGATTTACCTTCCAGTTCTGCACCTTTATCAAGGTTAACAACCGCAACCGGCATTTCATCGACATGACCATATGGGTCCCAGTAGGCAGCCAAATAGATACCACTATATAGAATCGGTATAAACAAAATTGCAATAACGGGGATCAACACCTTCGGGTTTCTCACGGCCGATCCCACATCCTTGAAAAACACGGATAAAGATTTCATGTCATTTTCTCCCCTTGTTCTCTCTGCTTCCTAAGCAGAATAACCATAATGAAATTAATTTGATGCGTTTCGGAAATTTACCGAAACACGAAGTGACTACTTTCCTCAAACGGTCACTTTAGAGCAAAAAAACAAACCTGTCTCTCGACAAGCCTCACTGCCTTCAATCGTATGACTAACCCATATTATAGTAATAATAAATTCGGGTTACGTTGCTGCAGCAATTCCTTCCATTAAGAAAAGGCGAAAGTAATTCTTGATTTCCTCTTTGCTCAGCGGCTCGTGTTGCTTGCTCCAGTCTGAGGTGAGGGCAATGTACAAACGAATCATCATAAAGGAAACTACCTGTGGATCACAATCACGAATCTCTCCGTTGTCTCTTGCCTTCTCAAGCTCCCGTGCCAGAAAATCGGAGATAACTTTCTCCACTTTCTCCAAACCTTCCTTGGCCTGAAGAGTTCCAAAATCCTTAAGCTCCTGGGACAATTTAACCAGCAAATCGTGATCACGACGAAACTCTAGCAATGAATCAAGCACACGAAACAGATTATCAAAAAAAGCACTTTCCTGATGAACTTCACGATGAGCAATGTTTTTCATTTCCTGGATTACTTCAACCAAAATCTGATCAAACAATTGTTCCTTATTCGTAAAGAACGTGTAGATCGTTCCCTTGCCAACATTCGCAATCTTCGCTACCTGATCCATCGTGGTTGCCTTGTATCCAAACATGGCAAAAGACTGCGCGGCTGCATGAATGACCTGCTGTCTCCTGTCAATCGGAGCCATCATATCCCTCCTAGTTTTCGTTGATCGTCCTCTTTAAATGACCATAAATACAATTCGGTCATTCGGTCAAAACCAAGATTACCACTCTCCTCATCAGATTGCAACCCTAACATTAAAAAATTGTGTTAATTTTTTTTAACCGAAATGCAGTGGAAACTGCTTCTATCGTCGTCTATAGTGTATGATGACTCCAACAACTCGGATAAAGACGAAGTTTTGATGTATCAGAACATTAACTATAGTGTAAATATGTAACGAATGAACATGATTTTCCGCTTCGCTGTATATTCATGTAGTAATGCAACGTGCGGTATGACTGTGAATGTTAAATTTAAATTGATGAATAAAGGTGAACTCATGCGAAAACCAAGAGTGCTCTTGTTATCCGAAGGTTTCGGCACCGGTCACACCCAGGCCGCCCATGCGCTCGCAAGCGGCATTAAGAAAGTCAGTCCACATGTGCATAGTCGGGTTATTGAGCTCGGCAAATTTTTAAATCCAACCATGGCTCCGCTTATTCTGTCTGCATACCGCAAGACACTAACCGTTCAGCCCAAGCTGGTCAGTCTGCTGTATCGGACACAATATAACAAATCACTAAACGGATTTACCAAACTGGCCTTGCATCGGATTTTCTATACACAGACGGCTCAGGTCGTATCCCAATTGAAACCCGATGCCGTGATCTGTACTCATCCATTTCCGAATGCGGTCATCTCACGACTGAAACGTCAGGGACTTAATATTCCACTATATACACTGGTCACAGACTACGACGTACATGCAACGTGGATTAATCCCGAGGTCAACAAATATTTGGTATCCACGCCACAAGTTAAGGCTCTGCTTGAGATCAGGGGTGTTGAACCCTCTCGCATCCAAATCACCGGTATTCCTGTTCATCCTGACTTCTGGGAAGCAGGAGACAAGGTAAGCCTCCGACAGGAAATGGGGCTTCAGAACATGCCCACTGCTCTGCTAATGGGTGGCGGATGGGGACTTTCCTTTGATGAAGAGCATATGAAGACCCTCACGTCATGGGCGGATCGGGTACAGCTGCTTTTCTGTCTGGGAAGCAATGAGAAAATGATTGCCAAGCTGAAGGAAATGTCCTGCTTCCAACATCCGAATATACGCATTCTTGGGTATACTCGTGAGGTCAGCAAACTGATGGACGTATCCGATGTGCTCATTACGAAACCAGGTGGCATGACTTGTACAGAAGCATTGGCTAAAGGCTTGCCGATGTTATTCGTACCTCCATTGCCGGGACAGGAAGAAGAGAACTGTGAATATTTTGTACAAGCCGGATATGGTCAGATCATTCACTCTTCTGACGTTATTACCAATCGCTTCAAGCATTTGTGTGAGCAGATCTATGCACCACGTGAAGCTGAAAGCCAGCTGAAAGCAGTCCACAAACCAGGGAACAAAAACACCTACGATCCAACGTGTTGTGCCCAGGCTGTCCATGATTTATTGTTCCCGGCTACAGCGGAAGTCACATCGGCGCCCAAGGAGCGCTTCACAGCCGGAATCGGGGCAACTTCGCTGTCAGGTACCAGAATTCCATTCTAGCAGCTCTATGACCCCTTCTAGTCGTTCTACGAAGGTATTTCATCTCTTAAAGACATGCACAAAGAAGGTTCCCCTCCATTAATCCGGAAAGGAACCTTCTTTTATTTCATTCTTATCTCCGTATGATTTGCTACAAAAAAGGGTAATTTAAATAACAAACTCTCATCGCCAATAAAGTTAAAAACGACGAAATAAAACTGCATTACAGGGCTTTTCAAGGTCTATGTAGCGAATACATAGTTAACTACCCTGCCTGTTTGCAGAATTTACAGGTCAATTACTTGTAAAAAGTATGATGCCCGATCGTTTTTACTTTTTTCTGGGAGCGAGCCACTGTCAGATCGTCCGCAAGCGTCAATGACAAGAAATAATACGTATCATCGGCGACTTCCTTTTTCCCATTCAACGCTGCATTAACTGCCTTGATACTGTCCTCATTAGGAGTAACACGTTTCAAGCGCCCGTTCGCTACAGGACTGAATTGAGATTTCTGGTAGATTACTTTGTAAATGGTATCGGGAAAATTGGCTGACCGCAGCCGGTTTAAGACAACATTGGCAACTGCCACTTTGCCTTCGTACGGTTCACCTTCCGCCTCTGCCATGACAATTTTTTGCAGCAGAAGCAGCTCTTTATCGGACACACTGTATGACCAGGTCGCAAGTTTCGAGTCTTCCTGGTTCAGGAGTTTGGTCCGTGTAAAGTAAAGTTTTTGGGGGGGAGTCGTAATTGCAGCTACCGCTTTGGCATGCTCTATCTTGGCCAATTTCAGAGCAGCCTCTTTCTTCGCTTTGGCCGCTGCTGCAGCTCTGGCCGCATGTTTAGCCTTGGCTTCTTTCTGTTCCTGCTCTTCCTGGGCAGCCGTCAGCCAGTTCTTGGCCGGGAGCGAATTGGTCCAGTTATCAGTCTGTGTAGACGCATCAGAAGATAGACTTGTCCCGTCTTGCATCATACGCCTGTCTCCGCTAAAAGAATTTTCGCTATTTTCTGCAGATGCCGCAAGTTCGGTCATCTGTTTGCTATCACTTGCCTCATTCCATTTTCCAGTCGCCTGAACGACGTTAGCCCCCACTATACATACAAGCAGCACAGATAACATCGGTGCCACCCAACGATTCTTGCTTATAATATCCATTCGAAGATTCCTCCTGTCGAAACAATTCCCTAAACTAAGTAACCACAAAAAAAGAATTTGAATAACGATGGCTAATATTACATAGGGAATAACGTTATGTCAATGTGATTTTATGTCATATCAATGAGTTTCAGGAAAAAGAAAACGTATCCACAACCTCATACATCGGCGCCTGACCTGGCTGTGTCACATAAAGCACAAAATCTTGGACCATCCAAGAATTAACACCTAAAAATTGCCCTGGAAGCACTCCAAATATTCCTTTATCTTCATTTCCTGGGTTCTGGCCCAGAAATTTACGCGCAATCGTAATATGAGGAGAATAAGGTCTTAATTCGGCCTCAAATCCAAGGGAAGCAGTTGCGCCCACGATCTGTTTTTGCAGAAGATGAAGTTGGTCCACTTCTCCTTCAACACCTTTCCACAATACCTTTGGTGCCTCTTCCAAACCGAACGTTCCCCATCCGGATAATTGCAGTTCAAACGGCCGGAACCCGACCGTTGCCAAACGCAGCGCTTTCCGCAGATGTCCAATGTCACTAACAAGGGTATCCCCCAGAAATTGCAATGTAATATGATAATCCCGGTAGTCCGTCCATTTGCGAAAATCAAGCTTTCCTTGCACCTGTTCCGCAGATATACGAAGTGAATTCTGAATATGTGCCGGCACCCGGAGTGCAATAAACAATCGTTCTCGTCGGGATGGAAGATCCGTATGTGAATGTGAATAGTTATTCATGGTATACACCTCTTCTAGAGTTCGTTTTATTATTTCACAGTCGTCTCTATAGTTTCAAGCTGGTTAAGTATAGAGTGACACAATTTTTGGGATTTGCACATGAGGCTGTATTCCTGCCTTTTACGCACATCGCCTTCTTTTCTGCTAAACTAATACCACAACTTATTTCAATTCAGGAGGCCACTAACTATGGGTAAAATTGTATGTTTTCCATCCTTGTCGACAAAGCAGCAACAACGTATTCTGGATGCAGCACCAGGTTATACACTTACGGTTGGCAAAGCCAAAGAGATTGACACATCGGAGTTAAAAGAAGCCGAAATTGTCTTAGGCTGGTCTCCTCTGGTAACCGAACATGCACTGAAAGAAAACAGCCCTTTAAAATGGGTTCAAGTCTGGTCCGCAGGTGTGGACAACCTTCCTTTCTCAGATTTGGAACAAAAAAGCATATTGGTAACCAGTGCTAATGGCGTACACGCCATTCCCATAACCGAAATTATTCTTGGCATGATGTTGTCCCACAGCCGCTGGCTCAGACAAGCGATGCTGCACCAGCAGCAGGCAGAATGGAAATCCCCAGGCAAACCACTTCCGGAATTGCATGGCAAAACAGCGGTTATCGTCGGCGTTGGAGAGATTGGAACAGAAACCGCACGTATTCTCAAAGCACTAGGCATGAACGTCATTGGGGTTCGTCGCTCCGGAAAAGACGTTCCAAATGTAGACCAAATGTACAATATGTCCGGCTTACACGAAGCACTGGGGCAAGGCGATTACGTCATCAATATTTTGCCACTCACAGATGAAACGCATCATATCTATAATCAGTCTGCATTTGAGCACTTCAAATCAGGTTCCTGTTTCGTCAACGTGGGACGTGGCCCAAGCGTAAATACGGAGGCTCTGCTGGGTGCACTGGACAGTGGACAGGTTGCCTTTGCTGCACTTGATGTATTCGAGGAGGAACCGCTCCCCGCAGATCATCCACTATGGGGTAAGGATAACGTCTTGATTACTCCGCATATTGCAGGCAGTACAGAGCAATACACCGAGCGGGCACTTGATATTTTTGTTCAAAATTTGGAAGCATATATCGCCGGAAAAACCCTTCCGCTCAATCTGGTGAATTATAGTCATAAATACTAAAAATTCTAGATGATCCTAGGTGAAATTGTACAAATTCATGTAAGGTAGTTTCCCTACGAAAATCAAAAACCTCCATACCGGAAAATGGATTTTTTCCGGTATGGAGGTTTTTTCTGTTATTTTCAGCGCAGCCGTTCTAAGTGCATAGCCAAATGTGACGTATAAACGTGCCTTTGCTCACCGTTCGATACTGATCAATGTTCCATCCGGCATCCAGAATGTGCCCCTCCACCCATTCGGTGGAAACGATCACTGCCCGTCCTGCAAGTCTCTTCAAACTCGTCAACATGGCAAGTTGTTCCTCATCCGGAAGAACAGAACAGAGATTATATGGCATGTCCAGAATGGCTGCATCGTAGAAACCTTCCAGATCATTCATATCCCCGAGGGTAATTCTGGTTGGATCATACCCATAATGAGGAAGATTAATGCGTGCACCCTGTACCGCCAAAGGGTTCAAATCATTTCCTTTGACCTCAATTCCCATCGACAATGCCTCAATTACAACGGTTCCCATTCCGCAGCATGGATCGAGCAACTGATGCCCCTCCACTTGCGGAATAGCAATATTGACTAACGCTCTGGCTAACGTAACACCAAGGCCTGTGGAGTAATTTTGCGGCTTCTGATGATGGGTTTGCCACGAGCGATCGGCTTCTGTCCATTGACCGAAGAGCCATTTTCCATTCACATGCATTAGTCCAAAAGTCACGTCAGGCTGTTTCATCATAGCTTTGCCTTTAATGCACATGCCCAGCTCTTTTTCCAGCAAACGAGAATGCGCATAATCCGGCATGTCATCGCCCTCTTTCAAGCAGACAACCTTGAACGTTTCACGAGATGACAAGGCGACTTGTGAAGCAGCAGGTTTCAGACCTGCTACTGTATCCGCTTCGGCCATCACATCCAGTCTGCCCCGGACAAATGGACTTCTACCTGGTGGAATGCAAATATTGGAGCGTACATAGGCGTGATCTCCTGAACCAATATCTGTCCCAGGAACGAGCATCGTTTCCAATTCCAATTCACATAGGGCACGTTCATTCTCATGGCAAGCGAAGGTATATACGTAACTTCCGACAACTGAATCTTTGCTGTTTGTAGAGCTCAATATGGTAGCCGTCCTTCATGTTTCTTCTATTATAAGAAGAGGTTTTATATTTTTAATTTTTCAATGGAAGAAAGCAGATCTTCGGACAGATCTTTCAGGGTTTGAATATTGCCGCTAATCGTTTCCATTGAACTCACCTGTTCTTCGGCTGAAGCTGACACTTCCTCTACACTTGCCGCGGATTCCTCGGATACTGCCGAAATTTGTTGACTGAAATCATTCATCCGTCCGCTCGCTTCCTGCATACCTTCCAGACCATCCGTCATTGTACCAATGACTTGAACCATACCCTCTACCGACTCACTAATGGTACGGAACAGATTGCCGGAATTACGTACTTGCTGCTGCCCACGTTCTGTTTCCAGTACACCTGTTCGTAATTCCTCAACAACGCCCTGAGAATCTTTCTGGATGTCCTCCGTGATGACGGTAATCTCTTCCACAGAAGTTCGAACGGCTTCGGACAACTTCCGCACTTCTGCTGCAACAACTGCAAATCCGCGTCCACTCTCTCCTGCCCGGGCAGCTTCAATGGAAGCATTCAATGCGAGCAGGTTGGTCTGGCGCGCAATGTCATGAATGACTTGAACCAACTGCGATATATCTTCGTTTTTACGGTCTAGCTGTTCCATCTTGTTCATGGAAGAGGAAACTGCGCCAGCAATCTGTAGCATTTGGTTCACGGATTGCTCCATGGACTCGCGGCCGGTCTGTCCTTGTTTCAAAATCAGGTCTGACATCAGACGAAGCTGATTCCCCTGTTCCGAATGTTGCTGAATATTTGCGTTCAGCCCCTCGACGGTACGGGCGGATTCAACAGCCGTTTCTGCCTGACTCTCTGCCGCTTTTGCGGACTCTTCCATCGTTATGGCAATTTGGCGACTGCCGATCTTAACCTCTTCAGAGGAAATAGCCAATTCACTACTTTGGCGGTTGACGGCTTCAGCAATTCGTCTAACATTCAATACCATGGACGTCAGATTACCTTTCATGTCATTCACGGCTTTGGCAAGAACACCAACTTCGTCTTCATGTTTGGTATGTATGTCCTGGACATTCAATTGACCTTCCGCAATCAGTTTCACGGCACTAATCACCCGAAGCAGTGGTTTAACGACTTGTGAACGGATAATCGGGATCGCAATTGCTGTAATGATAATCATCACAAGAACACCAATGACGATAATGATTCGGCCATCTTGGACGGATCTGATCGTCTGAGCCGCAGAGAGATCGGACTGCTGCTGATTGTAATCCACCAGATAGTCCAGATGGACTTGCATGGCATCGAAGGAGGCGGCCCCTTTTTCGGATACTTCCTTAGCCAGTTGTTCCTGACCTTCATCACTCAGCTTGATGGATTGCGTGTTAATCTTGAGGTAAGCTTCCCACTTGCTCTTTAATGCTTCCCATTGCTCTTTTTCTTCAGCTGTCTTCTCCTGCTGATCATATATTTTAATAGCCTGGGCCGTTTCGCGAATGTATTTGGTGCGCTCTTCAGCAAGGTCCGCTTTGGCCCCTGCCTGTGCATCAAAGTGACGATAGCTTAATGACAAAATATGTTCTGTTGTATAATTCAATCGGTTAATCTGCTGGATGGAGGGCATCCAGTTATTGGTGATCATATTCGTGTTTTTTTCCATCGAGTTCATTTGTGTAACAATCGTGACACTAAGAAGAATTAAACAGAGGATTAATAGATAGAACGCGATGCTGATACGCAGACCGATACTCTTGATCTTGAATCTGCTGAACATATGATTTCCCCCTTGTGCCCATCTTCGGCCACTTCCGTATTTTAGGTTCTTTTGTCGTTGTTTTACCCTTCTTTTGGCATCTTGCAAATTACTCTTTTCTATATTATATCTATAGTAAAAGAGACGTAAAGTATTATAACATTCTTTTATTTTAGTCATGCTTTATTTTGTAAAATCTTGTGATTATTTCACATCATCTGTTGAACGGAATCGAATGATGTAAAATTCAGACTTAAATGAAGCAAAAAAGAGCTGCAGCATACGGCAAATATCCGATCTGCAGCTCTTACGATTTGAATCCATACAGATGACCGGAATGGAACCCGCCATTCTTTGTATCATAACGGCTAGCAGCCGCCCCCCTATGCGTTCACCAGCAACTTGTAGGAGGCCAACCTTCTCTCGTAATCCGGTCCAGTTGTCACTACAAGCAACCGATCCGTATTCAGCCTTTGGCACACCTGCTGCAACTGTTTCGAGACTTGTTCAGGTGTACCGGCATAATGCCGTTGCACCTCATTGGCATCGGTCATGTCATTGGTGCCGGTACTTGTGCTGACATGGTCAGACTGCGTTGAAATTTCTTTTCCAACAGCTCTGCGTCTCTCCGCCATTTCGCTACTCCAGGACAATGCCTCTTTCTGCGTCTCCGCACACAGCACACTTACAGCAACCATAACCTCCGGCTCTTTCCTATTGGCGCTGGGGATAAAGCCCTCCCGATAACGCCGCACAGCTTCCGTACCATCCGCATCACTCATGAATTGTCCGAATACATACCCCATACCGAAGCGAGCGGCAAATTCAGCACTCTTCACGTTGGTACCCAACATCCATAAGGATAATGGAAGCTCCGGAATCGGGCGGGCCGTCACCGGATGTTCCTCATAAGTGTATCGATCTTCCAGTAGTTCGGTTAGTGCCGCGAGCGATTCAGGCAACTTGGACACATGCTGCAAGTAATTGCCACTCAAGGCCATCGTTGCATGGGGACCGCCCCCAGGAGCACGTCCCCAGCCTAACTCAATGCGCCCCGGGTAGAGCGCCGCCAACAGTCGGAACGACTCCGCTACCTTAAGCGGGCTATAATGTGGTAACAGTACGGCACCGGAGCCAAGCTGGATCGTGTTCGTTCGCGCGCCAATATGGGCAAGCAACACTTCCGGTGATGCTGATGCAAGTTCGTCCATGTCATGGTGCTCCGACGTCCAGTACCTTGAATAGCCCCAGGCTTCAGCATGCTGCGCAAGTGTAACGGATTGTTGTAGCGCCTGTTCTGCTGTGGCGCCGTTCAACCTTGGAACAAGGTCAAGTACGCCCAGATTGTATTTTCCACTGATGTTCGCACCCAAGCGTCTCATCTCCCTTCGTCATGCTTATCTCTAATCCAGATCGTAGATGGAACCGACCTTGAGACCGTATAGTTCATTGTATATTTTCTCGGCAAAAGCATCCGTCATCCCGGCTATATAATCGATCACCATGTGCTCCCAGGTCCAGATCGGATTCGCCTTCGCCTGATCCTTCTCATAGCGCTGCAGCCAATCGGACGGAATAATGGATTTGGACGTTTCCGGGTCAAGGAAAGCATCCCACAGACGCTTAATCATCCATTCACTGCGCTTTTGCAACCTTTGCACACGCAGGTCACGAATCATGGTCACCCAGGCAAAGCTCTTAAGCACACTCACCGTACGCAGCATGTCGAGGTCCTCGGCACCTTCACGGACAAACGTCACCTTTTTCCAGTCTCCGTTATCAATAACCCCCAGGCTAGCGACAAAAAGGCTGACCCAGTAAGCCTTGACCTCACGGCGGGTACGTGAGTAATCATGCTCGCAGAACGGCATCTTTTCATTCCAGATGCGCAGGAACGAAGCGAGGACTTCTTCAACTTTTTTGCCAATCGCTTCCCTTGTCCATCCGTTCCAGAACAGATCCTCCAGTGTCGTAATCTTATCCACAATCAGTCGATTGATATGCGGATCTTGCAGGAAATGCTCGTGTACTTCGATTTTACCTGCTTTGATGCCATCTTCCAGATCATGTGCGGAATACGCAATATCGTCGCAGAGGTCCATCAGCTGCGCTTCAAGCGTTTTTTTGCCAGCAGGAATGTTCCATCGATCGCGAATCTCGCGGATATACTGCCATTCATGATAATACATGCCTTTCTTGCTCTCCGTGCCAGGATACGGGTACTTGTTAATGCCCAGCAGCACTGCATCCGACAGGTTCAGCCCATCGATATCTTCCCGTTTTTCTAAATACATAATGAGACGGAAGTTATGCGCGTTGCCTTCAAAGTGCTCATACTTCCGCTTGAGCTCTGCACGAATCTCCGATTCCGGTTGAGGCGATTTGGCCCCGCGATTTTTCTTCATGATTTTCTTGACCTCTGTGTTGATGAGATCATCGAGGATGCCATCCAGCACTTCTTCCCCTTTATGTCCAAAAGGCGGGTGACCGAAATCATGCGCAATCGCGGCACACTCCACCACTTCAGAATCAATAATCAGTCCGGGGCTGTCCGCCTGGTTCAACTCCACCTCCGGGTAGCGACGCAGCAAGCTTCTTGCCGCTTCTCGTGCAATCTGCGCCACCTCCAGGGAGTGGGTCAATCGTGTGCGATAATAATCGCCCGTTCCTGCACCAAACACCTGCGATTTGCCTTGCAGCCGACGAAAGGTCGGTGAATGTATCAGTCTGGAATAGTCGCGCTCATAGGCTGCACGAGCCCCATCCAGTTTCGTTAGTTCAGGATATTGTCTATGTTCTCTCAGATCGTTCCATTGCATGTTGATCACTCCTAGCCGACTGTCTCTATTTTGAGTGATTATACACATATTCTGCAGTTTCGAAAAGCAAAACCTGTCTGCGATTGTCATCTCTTCTCACATCAACTTGTGATGCACAGTCGTCTTCTCTTATTATACCCTGCCAGACTATCATCCGTGCACCTAAATGATAATGATTAATATTGAAAGTAACTTATGACGAAAAAAGTGCCTTATACAGTTTGCGTGGCCGTTCCGGTTACGGATCGTTCTTTTGATCGCTGTTATTCCCAAATTTCCTTGATTCCCTTTAAAAAGGGAGAAATTCGGGAATAAAGGCGAACGCTTCGCTTCTTCAGAATCGATTCCGTCCCCTTCACTACTTTCGCTGTTTGATTCACACCCAATCTAAAATGACATTACATCCCCTATAAAGGGGGACTTCAAACAAGACTTTGAGAGGCTAAAGAATACCATTAAATTGTTCATTCATTACTTCAATGATAGTCTGTCTTCCCGTCCCCTCCGCTGTATGGGTGAGGAGATAAAAATAAAAAAACCGACAGGGCAAATGCCCTGTCGGGTGAAGAAGGTAGTTTAGACCATAACTTTGCAGATATCGTTGGTGAACTCTACCGGGTCTTGAATTGGCAGTCCTTCGATCAGCAATGCTTGATGATACAGCAAGCTTGTGTAAAGGCTTAGTTTTTCTTTATCCTGTGCGAATGCGTCTTTCAGGGATTTGAAGACATCGTGATTTACGTTGATTTCCAGCACTTTATCCGCCTGTACATTTTCGCTGTTCGGCATGGCTTTCAGGATTTTCTCCATCTCAATCGTCAGCTCACCTTCGGTGGACAAACATACCGGATGGCTTCTCAGGCGTTTGGAAGCTTTAACAGCTTTTACTTTGCCGCCAAGCTGCGCTTGCATCGCTTCGAACAACTCTTTGTTGTCGTTGTCTTGTGCGTCCGTCTCTTCTTTATCTGCACTGTCCTCGATGCCCAGGTCACCGCTGGAGATGGATTTGAACTCTTTCTCTTTATAATTCGTGATCATCTTGATTGCAAACTCATCAATGTCGTCGGTGAAGTACAATACTTCATAACCTTTGTCGAGTACACCCTCGATCTGTGGCAGCTTCTCGATCCGTTCAATAGATTCACCGGATGCGTAGTAGATGTACTTCTGATCTTCCGGCATTCTGGAAACGTACTCGTCCAGGCTAACCAGCTTCTTCTCTTTGGAAGAAGAGAACAAGAGCAGATCCTGCAGGGTATCCTTGTTCACGCCATAGTCGCTGTAAACGCCATATTTCAGCTGACGGCCAAACGCTTGATAGAACTTCTCGTAATTCTCACGCTCGTCCTTGAGCAGGCTTTGCAGTTGGCTCTTGATCTTGTTCTTGATGTTCTTCGCAATCAGACTGAGCTGACGGTCGTGTTGCAGCATTTCACGGGAGATGTTCAGGGACAGATCTTCGGAATCGACCATACCTTTTACAAATCCGAAGTAATCTGGCAGCAAATCACCGCATTTGTCCATGATCAATACACCGTTAGAGTACAGTTCAAGCCCTTTTTCATACTCTTTTGTATAATAATCAAATGGTGTGTTCTCCGGGATAAACAGGATCGCATTGTATACCACTGCGCCATCCGCGCTGATGTGCAGATGTTTGAGCGGTTTGTCAAAACCGTAGCGTTTTTCCATATAGAAGTTGTTGTAGTCTTCTTCGGTCAGTTCGCTTTTATTTTTACGCCAGATCGGCACCATGCTGTTCACAGTTTGCTCTTCTTTGTACTCTTCGAATTCGTTCTCTGTACCCTCTTTTGGACGCTGACCAGTCACATCCATCTTGATCGGGTAGCGAATGAAGTCGGAGTATTTCTTGATGATGGATCTCAGGCGGTACTCTTCCAAAAATTCGTCATACGAATCTTCTTCCGTATTTTGTTTGATCGTCAGGACGATCTCCGTACCCACAGAATCTTTCTCGGCTGGAGAGATCGTGTACCCGTCCGCGCCTTCGGATTCCCATTTCCAAGCTTCATCGCTGCCCAGCGTTTTACTCGTTACCGTCAACTTGTCCGCCACCATAAATGCGGAGTAGAAACCAACCCCGAATTGTCCGATGATGTTGTGTCCGTCTTTGGCTTCATTCTCTTTCTTGAACGCCAATGAGCCACTCTTCGCGATAACCCCCAGATTGTTCTCCAGCTCTTCCTGGGTCATCCCGATTCCTGTATCGGTCAGTGTGAGCGTACGGTTCTCTTTGTCGATGGTGAGCTTGATGTAGTAGTCCTCTTTGTTAAAGACGAGTGTGTCGTCAGTGAGTGCTTTGTAATATATTTTGTCAATGGCGTCACTGGAGTTGGAGATCAGTTCTCTCAAAAAGATTTCTCTTTGGGTGTAAATGGAGTTGATCATCATATCCAGCAAGCGTTTAGATTCAGCCTGAAATTCTTTTTTAGCCATGAATGGGTGTCTCCTTTCAAATTGGGGATAGAATGATTGGGTTAAATATAGAAAGTAAACCTTTGAATCCTCACATGCAGAATGTTACGTTACTAGAAAAGCCTTCAATCGCTTTGATACCTAGATTTTTTTGATTACTCTATTCCTCATTTAAAATAAGCGCATGATTTTGTGCGGTCTAGCTGTTCCGGTTACGAGTCGTTCTTTCGATCGCTGTTATCCCCTAATTTCCTTGATCTCCTTTTAACAAGGGAGAAATTAGGGGATAGCGTATGCTTCCGTAGCAGCTTTCCTTCAGAAAGCTTTTAGGCGAACGCTTCGCTTCTACAGAATCGATTTCGTCCCCTTCACTATTGCCGCACCATTCACCAACTGATTTTAAACATTGAGATTTTAATCAATTGAAAATCTATTGATCATTCTTTTGCGTACTAGGCTTTTTCTGGCTCATTCCACTCTCATGTCCTATTCAAGGTTAATTAAAACCATATTCAAAAACACAATCATTCCATATGTAGTCGTGTAGTAAAAATATCATTTGTTAGCACTCTGATTATTGGAGTGCTAAACCCTTTCCTTTTATATAACATATGGGAAAATTGGGTGTCAATACGATGGCGGTTATTTTAACAAAATCATCGAATAACACTTCATGTTCTGCACATCTCTAACCATTTTATCTCAATACATCATGCAACACAAAAGCCGCCTCGAACCAAAGTTCGAACCGGCTTGGAGACAGATTGTAATGTAGGAATAGTAGCTATTATCACATCATTCCCATCTAATGTATTTCGAAGGGTCATCCACCTTGCTGTGTCGCAACTAGTGCGCTGGTTGACTGTCTTGGGCGGGTAGAAACAGTAGAAATTTACACGCTATCGAACCTTGACGTTAATTGGTCCCTTTAGAATGATTTCATTATCTAACGAATCGTAGAGATGCTATTTCTCACCTTAATTCGGCCTTTCGAGACTTTCCTCAGGTTTTTCGCAACATAGCGTGTGTGAAATTCGTTAGATTGGCAAATGGGCAGTAAATTGCAGAATAAGGCTTGCTAGGTTCGTTAGATTGGGGCAGAAGTTAGCGTTACAGCTACAAGTTACACTTACGGTTAGGCGTTGGCGTTAAGCGGCGTTACCGTAAAAGTTAGAGTTACAGAGAAAGGGTTACAGTTACAGTTACAGTTACAGTTACAGTTACAGTTACGGTTATGGTTACAGTTACGGTTGGAGTTGCAAACCTCTATTTTTTGGCCATCTTTGGATCAAGGGTGTCGCGCAGGCCGTCCCCGAGCAAGTTGAAACCGAGCACGGTGAACATGATAGAAAGTCCGGGGAAAATAAGCGTCCACGGTGCTTTTTGTAGAAACTGGCGGGAATCCGACAGCATTTTGCCCCATTCCGGGTCTGGGGGTTGCGCCCCCATGCCGAGGAACCCAAGCGCAGCTGCTTCAATAATCGCTGTTCCAATCCCCAGGGTACCTTGTACGATGAGCGGGGTGAGACTATTGGGCAAGATGTGCCGGAACAAAATTCGCATATTGCCAGCCCCCAGCGTACGCGCTGACGTAATGAATTCCTCCTGTCTCAAGCTAAGTACCCTTGAACGCACCAGTCGTCCGTAGGTCGGGATGTTCACGATTGCTATCGCGAGCAGTGCATTTTGCAAAGACGGGCCGAGAATCGCCACAATGGCGATTGCCAATAGGATAGCTGGGAAAGCGAGCAAGATATCGAACAAACGCGAGATGAGCATATCAGCCCATTTTCCATAATATCCAGCAATCAGACCGAGCAATGCGCCCGCAATAATAGAGCCAATAACAGAAAAGAAACCAACCCACAATGAAATGCGCGCTCCATGCAGCACTCTGGAAAATACGTCACGCCCCAGATCATCGGTACCGAACCAATGCTCTGCCGAAGGGGCTTGCAAACGATCTGTGAGTACCTGCTCTTTGTAATCATACGGGGCAATGTACGGGGCAGCAAAGGCCAACAGGATGAAAAAAACGATAATAATCAAGCCTGCTAGCGCAAGCCGATTTCTCCGAAACGTTCTCCAGGCTTCCCGCCATGGACCCGAGGCAGGTGCCGACGCGGCGTCAACGGATGCTCCGGTATTGGTCGATAATTTGGCCATGCGGCGTCTCCCTTCTTGGATATGAATGAAATACAAGATCAACGAGTTCTATTACACCCAAGCACTACGATTGCAGCACCATCTTCCGATCGCTGTTATCCCCAGATTTTATTGATCCACCTTTTAAAGGTGAAAATCCGGTGATAAATGCGAACACTTCGCTTCTACAGATTGGTTCTGCACTCTTCGTGTCGTGTAATTTTTTAAAGATCTTATATTAAGTTCCATTCATCAACCCAAATGATGAATTTCCTATTTATAACTAATACGCGGATCGAATACGGCGTACAGCAAGTCCACAATCAGGTTGATCACTACGAAGAAAAATGCCACGATCAGAATGCCACTCTGGATCACCGGATAGTCCCGCGAACTAATTGCTTCATATATATAGCGACCTACACCGGGCCACGCAAAGATCGTTTCGGTCAGTACGGCTCCACCCAGCAAAGATCCGGTCTGTATGCCGATGACGGTGAGCACGGGAATAAACGCATTTTTCAATGCATGTCCATATATGACGAAAAACGGGCCAAGTCCCTTCGCCTTCGCGGTTCGGATATAATCCGAACTCATTACTTCAAGCATGCTGGAACGCGTCATCCGGGCAATAACGGCCATTGGAATCGTGCCGAGAGCGATACTTGGCAGCAGCAAATGTTTCGTTACCGTCCACAGCTGATCCCAGCGTCCGGCAATCATCGTATCCAGCACATACAAGCCCGTAATGGCTTCAATGGGATCGCGTGCATTCATCCTGCCGATGGATGGCAGCCAGTGCAGTTTGTTCGCAAACAGCCACTGTTCCATGAGACCAAGCCAGAAGATCGGCATCGATACGCCCACCAATGCAATGACCATGCAGCAGTAATCGAACCACGAGTTATGTTTCCACGCACTGACAATCCCTGCATTCACGCCAATAATGATCGCAAACAGCATACTCGCCATCGTTAATTCAAGGGTCGCTGTCAGATAGGGCACAATTTCCTGGGCAATGGGAACCTTAGTGCGGATGGATGTGCCCAGATCTCCCTTAAACAGATCACCCAGATAAGCGAAATATTGTTGAAACCAGGGTTTGTCCAGTCCGAGCTGGTCACGCAGAGCTTGCTTGGATTGTTCGGTTGCCTTTTGCCCGAGTATGGTCTCGGCCGGATCACCTGGAATGGCGTGGATAATGGAAAAGACGATCAGAGTCATGCCCAGCAGCACGGGCAGTAACACGAGTACACGTTTGACGATGTAACTGTTCACTCCTCATTCACCTGCCTTTAACGTATAAAAAGCGCTGGCAGACATGCATGCTTTAGATCGTTACATCCTGATGTGGGTTCTGCCAAGCATTGCGTGTACGCCAGCGCTTTGAACTAATGGTTCCTATTTAATACTAAGTTCAGCTCGTATATAAGTTATTCAAAGTAGGCATTGGCGTAGGATTCCGTTCCCAATGGGGACGGCACGAAATCTTTCAGGTTCGCTTTACCAGCCAAAATAGGAGTGGTGTGCACAAGTGGAATCCATGGAGCATCTTCCTTAATAATCACCTGCGCTTGCTTGTACAGTTCCGCACGTTTGTCCTGATCCGTTTCTTTCTGCGCACTCGTCAGCAACGTATGCAATTCTTCGTTTACGTAGAAGCTGCGGTTGTTGCCCGGGATCGCATCCTTATCGAGCAGCGTGTACAGGAAGTTATCCGGGTCACCGTTATCACCGGTCCAGCCGAGCATGTAAATGTCGTCTTTCTCCCCGGCTTTGGCATCATCCAGATACGTTGCCCACTCTGGTGATTCAATGTTGACGGTCACTCCGATTTTCTCAAAATCGGCCTGGATCGCTTCGGCAACCTTCTTGCCGTCAGGCATATACGGCCTGGATACCGGCATTGCATAGAATGTTACCGGGTCAGGCAATCCATCAGGATAGCCGGCTTCGGCAAGTAATGCTTTTGCTTTTTCCAGATCATAAGCATAGTCTTCAATACTGTCGTTATACCCCCAAAGCGTTGGCGGCATCGGGTTTACCGCTGGCTGCGCTTGTCCGGCAAAAAAAGCATCGATAATGCCTTGTTTGTTCACCGCGTGGTTGAGCGCTTGTCTTACTTTCACGTTATCAAACGGTTTTTTCTTAAAGTTGAAGCCAATATATGACACGTTAAATGGTGGACGCTCGATTTTTTGCAGCTCACTATTCCCCTCAAGGATGGACAGATCGTCCGGGTTCAAGTCTTCCATAATATCAATCTCGCCGTTTTGCAACGCATTGAAGCGAGCCGTGTTATCCGGAATGGAACGCACGATTACTTTGTTCAGCTTCGGCAGTCCCTCTTTCCAATAATTCGGATTTTTCTCCAGGGTGATGGAGTCGTTCCGCTTCCACTCTTTGAATACAAATGGGCCTGTGCCTACTGGCTCGCTCTTGAAATTTTCCTTTTTCTCCTGAATCGCGGTTGGACTTGCAATGCCAAATGGCGTCATCGCAATGTTTTGCAGGAAAGGCGCTTGTGGCTGGTTCAGGGTGAACTCGACCGTTGTCTCGTCAATCGCCTTTACTTCCTTAATCACACGTCCGTCTTCTGGACCAAACATGGAGTCATAATAGTCGAAGGAATCTCCCTCGAATTTATATTCACTGGCCGGATCACTCCATCGATTGAAGTTGAACACCACAGCCTCTGCGTTGAAGTCAGTACCATCGTGGAATTTCACGCCGGGCTTCAGCTTGAAGTCATACTTGAGTCCATCCGCCGAAATCTCCCAGCTCTCAGCCAGTCCAGGAACAACCTCGGTTCCACCTTCTTTGTAGTCCAGCAATGAGTCAAATACCTGATGTCCAATCTTCAGCGACTCCCCGTCTGTAACAATTGCCGGGTCCAGCGCCACCGAATCTCCGCCGCGTCCCATAATCATCGTATCCTGTGCTGCCACTTCTGCCGGAGGCTCGCTACCCTCCGCCGGAGCGGGGGAATTGCCTGTGCCCTCGTTACTGGTGCTAGAGCAGCCTGACAGAATCAACACTGTGCTCATGGCCATTGCCATGACCCCGGATAACCACTTTTTTCTCATTCGCATACGTACAACACCCTTCCCTGTCTCATAATGTGTGTGATACTGGCGTGAAAAAACTCCAATGATTACAATCGATCGGTTTGGTGCTTTGTATCATATGAAAGGCTTTAAATGCCTTTGATACCTGTGATGGATGTTTAGATAAGTTGAGACGTATATAAGATGTAAAACGGGATGTAACCGCGCACATTTTGTTAGATTTTTCGAATGTTGTGCTACGTTATAAAAGCCTGTGGTTGTTGTAACAAACTTGTTGCGTAACAATTGAACTTTGGTCAATAAGCAACAGTAAAATGGTACTGACTTGGTGGCGGCGACAAAGGCTGATTTAGAGAGAACGGTGGTGTTGTCTGGTGTGGAGTTTGGCTTAAAATTTGACTGGGAGTTAAACGTCATGGCTAAAGTGTAATTGGCAAGTGTCTAATGATGGCCATTAGCTGAAACAGAAAGTTGGTAAACAGTACAATTTAGTGGTTTCTCAAGCAGGTTGGACAGGTTGGATTGTTTCAATACGTTGTGAAATTGATCTAGAGATGTTGGATTTTACAACAGGGAGACATTACAATAACTTTTGATGTTAAAGTCTTGTCATGATGAGGAGGATTGTGTAAATAAACAGTGGTGAAAATCGATTTCGTGTAACTTACTTTACATCACATTCATCAATTAGACAAGAGATTTACGGACATAAGTCTTCAACTTTATTATATATGTTAATATCACTTACATAAAACACAAAAAAGGAACACCTTTCGACAAAAAGCGTCGTGTGTCCCTTGTTGTGCTCCCTCTTTTAAAACCATGAACAACTTATATTCTAAGTTAGGTCAGGTTATTTTTTGAATAAACCTCTGCGGTACATGACCGTGATAAAACGGTAAAAATCATAACTCGCCCCACCATCGATGGTGAACAACGGATTTTTGGTGTCATATGCCAGTGCTGCGTCTACGGCAGCTTTTGCCCAGACTGGAACTTCCATCTGCTGGCGCGACTGCAGTTTATCCACTTGGGATTTCAGCGCATCAAACGCTGCTTTCTCTTCGGCTGTCATCGGTTCGCCCCCTTTCGGTGGTTCGGTTGGATTGGTGGGATTGGTTGGTTCGGATGGCTCTGGCGGCTTTGGTGTTGCTGTTGCATATCTTGCTTTCAATTCCGCTGCCGATCCTTGGAACTCGTTCATATCCACATTGCCGCTAATCCCGTTCACCTTGCCCGAGTCCGTATACTGCCAGAACGTCCAACGTTTCCAGGCAGGCTGGTCATCCGGTACACGGGTGTTGCTGTAACGTGCGATCCACAGATCGTATGAGCTGAGTGTTGTATCAAAATTGCCGGCAAATGAATTGCCCGTGTATATGATCGGTTTCACACCCGTGAGACGTTGCAATTCCGTTAAAAAAGCCTTAGCTACCGTGTTGATCTGTGCTTTGCTCAGGTTACCCGGATTGTTCTCGTAGTCCATGACAGGAGGTAATTGCAGCGCCTTGGCGCCTCCTACTTTTTGCAGTGTATTGGCATAATGTGCCGCTTCTACCTTGGCACCATCGGTAGTCGTTGCGCGAAAAAAGTGGTACGTTCCGACCAGCATGCCTGCCGCCAGTGCGCCGGTTACGTTTTTTTGAAAATTTGGATCGGTATACGTCTGCCCTTCGGTCGCCTTGATGAACACAAACGTCATACCACTTGCCTTCACTTTGGCCCAATCGATTGTGCCCTGATACCGGGAGACGTCAATGCCCTGCGTGTTGCCCGAGCTTCTCGTTTGCATGTTTCTCACACCCTTTATGCGGCAAATTGCCGTTTGTATATAGTTAATGCTTGGGGGTCAGGGGTTGCTTGTGTGCGTGTCCTGATTGTTGGTAAAAGGTAAGTTCGGATGGCTATGGTGTATGTCCCATATGGCTATATAAGGGCTTCATATTCTATGTCGACTGTTGGTAGACTACTAGGTATCCATTAACTCACTAAGGAAAAGATACCGAGTCGGTACGTGACCGTTCCAGATACGGATCGTTCTTCCGATCGCTGTTGTCTCTAAATCTTCTTGATTGATTTTCTTAAAGGTTAGAAATTCAGAGACAAAGGCGACCGCTACCGCTTCTTCAGAATCGATTCCGTCTCCTTCAGTACTTGTAGCCAATGGATCAGACTATCGATTCAAATATTTTCTCTCCCTCTCTTAATAAAGGGCACATTTGAATGAATGAATGTTCTTTACTTCGTTTCATCTCTGGTCTGTTTGTCGATATCCTTATCATCTGACTGTACAAAAGATTCTCTGGAATCAGGAGTATACTTGTCGGTAATCCTCCCGTCTCCTCCCTTACCCTTGAGCACTTCAATCGCCTGCCGGATCGCAGGTGGAATTGGTGCTCCCAGTTTGCCTCCATTTTCAATAATGGACAATAACTCATTTGCGATATAAAAAAAGGCGACCGCATCCCTGAACAAATGTCCGTCTCCCAGAACACCGTCCACCAGATGAGCCACCGATACCATTGCAAAAATAAATACCTTTCGTGCGATGCCGAACATGCCGACATTGCTTTCTAGCTTGCCGGTCATTCCTGCCGCCGCGATGCCGGTTAGGTAATCAAGGATGACGAATACGAGTAGTACGCCAAGTACGCCGGACCAGCCTCCGAAAAAGTAGGTTGCTGAGCTGGTTAATAGAGCAAGGAGCCATTTCCATAGGGTGTCCTGTTGCATGGTTTCACCTCCTCCAGATTTCTTCATTTTCCGATATTTAAATTTATCAGTATCAATAATGATCTGATCAACAGGATTAAACACATCATCGAATTCGATATACTCCACATGAGAGCGTTGAAGCTTCAGCACCCAACTACGCTTCGCGGACAATTCAGAGGACATAGACATCTCCATTGCCCAGCTCATACTCGCAATCACGTTTTGTATACATCTTTGCGCCACCGGATATGCCTCGACATATCAATGATATTTACTCCACCTCATTGAACAAAGCAAACACCTCCCATCAGATTAAGACTCGTAATTCTGGGATGTGATCAGTTCGAACTCATCTGGAGTGATGACTCCAAATGAAACGTATTGCCTAAGATGTCGTTCCTTTGCCCATTTCTTTTCGTAATAATACTGCAGTCTTTCAAAATCAGATTTAAACATTTGTAGCTTCTCCCTTCGGTTGTTCAATGTTCAACAAACGTAGCTCAATGCCAACGATCTGCGCGCCCAAAGCTTCATTTTGTGCCTTCAGGTCTACGTTCTCCAACTCTCTCATTACAATCTTCTGACCCAAAATTTCGTATTGTTGCTTCAGTTCCAACACTTCCAGTTTGCTTTTAACCAATTGCTCCCCGATCTTGTCCATTTCGGGAGTCACCGCAGGCTGTGGCTCGGTCAGCTCGTCAATCTCTTCCTGACTCAACCCCTCAGTCCATAGGTCAGGAAAAGTTCCCTGCGGTCCTGCTTGCACTGCGTCCTGGTATGTTTCCCAATCAGCCAGATTGAAACGGGGATGAAACAGCCCAGCAGGAACCGGCACGCCGACCAGATACCCGGCAATCTCATGTTCTATCTCTTCCTCAAGCATTGTAAGCTGCTCGATCTGATCAGGGTCAAATACCTTAGGTTCAGGCTCTGTATAAAAAGGGACGACACCACTAAAGGCATCGCCCACCAACTCGTCCTCCATATAGAATCCGTCTGTATTCACTTTAGGTACGGCTTTCATATAATCACTCCTTTATTGTTCGGCTAAGAATGACAGTCCAATAAACATAAGTCCGTTGTAAAACGTAGGGGTTCCAGTCGTTCCTAATTGAATAGTCCCGCCATTAAGAACGTCAATAAGCCCGATAGCGACCGTGGTACCGTTAGATGAATATGAGACACACGATACTGTTAACGCCGGACGATATCCTGCCGGAAGGTTACATAAAGCTGTACCTGATGTGACCACACCCGACCTTATCACGCCTTCCAAATGAACAACACCTTGCGAATCTTTGTAATACCTTAATGTCGGTCTAGCTGTAGAATGGCGCACCCACGAATTTAGTAGTGTTGGCGTAATCCAGACAGGAGCGGGAACATCCTTCTCAGCCTTTTTGTTCTCCACAACACTAAGACGTGCATTCGCTTGTTGAACGTCCTGTACCAAATCCGTAAGTAGCGCCTTTTCATTGTCTGGTACTGATCCGACAAATGCGACTACCGGAGACGAATCCAGCATTAGGTATGTGACGCTGTAGGCAGCAGAGGGATCGTAATTAATAGCGTCTAGGCGGGCTTTTTGGTTCCCGTACTGGTTATTACCAGAATAAATTATTGCTTTATAATCTCGCACATTATTTCTGTAAACGCCCAACACTTTATCAACCCTAAATTTTAAAGTAGATCCGTAATACGTATCATTAAAATAATAAGTGTTGGTAACATAACCAGGTTTATTCGATTCACGCAACACAATCCCCGTTCCCACTTCCACCTGATTATTGCCTTCGATTAACGTCAATTGTCCTTCTGACGTGATTGGCTCGACACTCGGCGTAGCAAGCTGGTATACGAGTTGGTATGACGTGTAGTTTGGCGCTTGAGTTGTAGGCAAAACTGCCGTTCCATCTGCTAAAGTGTTGCCGTCAGATGCTACCCTCGCCCAATACTTCGTTCCTGTCCCATTGTATGGCGTAATACCGTTCTTTCCACTTCCTCCGGTCCCAGAGAGGTACATAATCCATCCCATGAAATACGCCTTAATCTCGTCAGCTGTTGGTGTGTATGAGTCTCCCCATCCGCTATCAGCGTTGGATATCGTAACATACAAACCTGTGTCAGTTGAGACGTCAAAAACGTCCGCGGCTGTACTTGAGGTACCATTCATTAGCAAATTACCGTCATATTTAACCGCGTAGTTCCCCCATCGCATCAAACTTGTTTGCCCTGGTGCAAACGCATCGATAGCGACTCTTTTAAATCCTGTGTAATTCGTACTGAATCGCCACAATAAAAGTCCATCGAGTGTCACACTTTTCCACTTCGCCAGCTTGAAATATTGTCCGTCCTTCTCGAACAGTTGGTCAGCATTCGCCCCTGTTACTGGATCAGCGTATAGATCTGTTTGCAATGCGAGCATAGCGTCTTCACGCGGCACAAACGGTTTGGATTCGGTTCCGACAACGAGCATCGGGTTATCCACAACCATAATTCCCGTTAAACTACCGGATATAAGCGTTAGTCGGAGATACTTCGTCCCTGATCCGCTTGGAACAGTGAAGGTAATCGCCTCCCTGACTACGCCCAATGAGTTCATGGTAATCTTACTCTTATCATCAGCAAAACCAATTACTTGAAAGTTATCTCCGTTTACTAACCCCGGCGTCAATGTGTAAGTCTCCCCTTCGACCACTGGAACCCAATATCTTACAACGTTTACACTCGATCCTGTTAACGGAAAGGATAATGAGTATGGGGCTGTTAAATTTACGCCAGTTGCAATCTCGGCTTCATAAAACGGAGGCAACAAATTCTCTCCATAACGAATCGCATACGGATTTCGCACGGGTTGAACGCTATCAACGTAAGGATAACTAGAAGCAATCATTTCATTGCTCATTCTGGTAATATCGTTAAACTGCACGGAGTCAATTTCATATAATCGGATCGAATCGAAAGCAATGTTCCCTTTTAGGTTCATTACTACACAATAAATACCGGTGGCTAACTCCGTTCCATCGGCTTGAAAAGAAACAAAACTTAATGATTTTGCTATAGAACTAACTCTGCTTCCTTCATGATAACTACCGTCTCCTTTACGAACAGCAATAAATGCTGCCATACCGACGTTACTTGTGCTTAAATCTGCAATTCCAATATAGTATTTGCCCGCTGCCAATTTAGTAGGAATCATAAAAGACCTTGAGGTCCCTGTATTTTCCGAATCCCATGTTGCTCTAATTCCAGCACCCCCTTCCGTACGATCTGTAGTTGAGGTTACAAAACTGGTTGGTGAAGCAGAACCATATATCAAACTAAATGGAGCAGTACTCTCACAACCTCCAGCACGCCCCAACAAATTCACGAGTGTCCGGCCCTTCAATCCCTCCAACTTAAACGCCGACGCACAATCAGCATTAACAATCCGCAACCCTGACTCCAACGTAACGGATCTACGCTTCTCCGTGTCCAACCGTTCTTGAATACTGCTCACCTTTGCCGCGTTTTCCTCAGCCTTTTCTTCGACTTGCCCCACACCTTCATCAACCTTCTCCCAGTTCAGATCCAGATACTTATTCAGATCAAAATAGGTTGTCGATGGCGAGGTACGGTCAATCTTATTCAACCCAAGATTCGGTGTTTTCGGTTCATTCATTTTAAGCTCCACCTCCTAAAAATTTATCCTGTCGTGTCTGTTCACTCTCATCCAGCGTCATGTTCTCAACTTCCGAGATCGTCAAATACCGCAGACGGTACTCCACGGTCATATGTGCTGGTTTAATATCCTCAATCGCTGCCTTCAGATCATCCAGATTGGGCAGCAAGCCCCATGTGTCGATGAAACGAATTCGGATCAAGTATTCCTTAGGCGACACGGATACATCAATCCCGCCACTTTCGTAGGCCTGCGCCACGTTTTTGAGCATGGAGCCAGATATTTTGCCGCTGCCGCGCATCTTGGAGATGATTACGGATCTCCGCTGATCATCCGGCTTGGCTTGATTCGTCTGAATCTGCAAATCCCGCTCATAACGTTCCAATGCCCAGGTCGCAGACTCCGGGTAGAATTGATCCAGCACACTTTCCAAACCCACCGTAAGGTTGTCCAGCTCAACACCTTCGGTTTCCGTGAGAAGCTGCATCTCCACCACATTTTCATACAACGGGGGCAAAAGAGACATTAATACCTCTGCTTTGCTCATGTCACCTTCACCGTCCCGAGAACGGCGACTGCACCAGGTGCAATCTCCAGGTTGGACATACCACCATTCACCAGCAGATCGCTGTAATCAATCA
This sequence comes from Paenibacillus taichungensis, assembly GCF_050994985.1. Lineage (NCBI taxonomy): Bacteria > Bacillati > Bacillota > Bacilli > Caryophanales > Paenibacillaceae > Paenibacillus > Paenibacillus taichungensis. The sequence continues at coordinate 4,658,246 of NZ_CP194720.1, forward strand.
CAGGCGGAATATCCAGAATGACATTGGCAATACGCGTCCAGCGAACAAGCGGATCGGCAAACGCCAATTCTTTCAGATAAGCAGTAACCCCCGCTTCAATCAGCGTTTTTACACCGTCGTACGTTGAGCCTGATGCAAGCGTGACCTGCACCTCGACATGAATGGACACTTCTTCTGCTCCGACCACCGTGACCACGGGACCAATTGGGGCAGCGCCTTCGCCCATCCCATCCTGCGTGGGATCGATATATTTCTGCACTGCCTCAATCACCGCCTCAGCGGGTGCGTGCATTTCGTTGTTCAGCAGTGCCACTTTTACCGTGCCCGGACCGTCCCATAGTGGAAAAGCCTTCGCTTTCCCAACGCCCGAGTTTTCACGCGCCCACAGTTCATACTGATATTTGTTGGCACTCGTAACCGGACGGGAAACTTTATCCTGATATCGGTCGTACAAGGCCTGATCGGTTTCCTCGTCTTCGCCAGGAACCAACAAATTTGTCAATTCAGCTGTGGTAAGGCCCGCAATATAATCGATGGGCAGCAGTGCCCCCGTATATTCATTTCCTTCCGCTCCCGCGACCTCACATTCCAACACATATTGCCCTGCCGCGATGCGTTCCACAACAACATACACCCGATCCCCCGTGGAAAAACGACTATCCAAAGGAACCTCAACAGGCTTACCTTCGTTATCCCGAAAACTCCCAACCCAACGTGCCTTCGTGGCCGCTTTCCGACTAATACCAGACCAAGCCACCGCGCGATCCAGATACTCTCCGGAAGCTGTATCTGCAAACTTCAGATTGGCGTTCACATCCAGCTCGATATACATCTGAGCCATTTCCACTGCCGCTGGCGCAAGCGCATCATAGATAATGCTGCCTTCACGTATATCCACACCATCTGGTACCCTATCCAGCATTCGGTTTAAAATAACTTCAAACGTCTGCTCTTCATACATCCATGTTCACCTCCGTCTCCTCCCTGAAGCTGCCAAAATCCGTTTCCACGGTAAAAGAAACACGTACCCCGTCAGCCTCGTGGACAAAATCGAACTCGGTTACATCCGAAATGCGATCATCTGGAAGCAATGCTTCGCGAATCCAGCGTTCCAGTTCCGATTCAACCATGGATCTCCCGGCCATTCCTTCCCAGGACCATTCCATACCATAATCCGAAGAATAGATTAGATGCTCGTAGCGGCGTGTGGACAACGCTTTATACACCGCCTGTTTTACCGCATCTTTTCCATCCAGTTGCAGTCTTCCAATTCGCTGTCCTGAAGCTTGAAACACATACGTCAAACTTGGAAGCACAGCAGCCTCTTCCTGATCTTCTGTACTAATCTGCGCACCCTGTGGAATCATGGATTCACCAGCCGATCCAGCACAACAAAGCTGTCTCCGCCTTGAACACGTAACAACAAAACATGGTCACCCACGGTCCAAGCTTTGTTCACTACGGATTCCGGCAGTACCAGAAAAGGTTCAGCCAATGCCAGCCGTTGTTCAACGGTGATCTCCAGAGGCTGGGTGTTTGTCACGCTTCCGTACATTACCTGAACGGGAGACTTGGCATCTACAGCGGCCACCGCCGCCTTTTTAATCACGTCCAGCATCATTTATCGTTACACCACCTTCAAATCCAGCGACATCGTATGCACGCCCCCCTGTACCTTATGCGTACATTCGTCTACCAGAAAATATTGATTAATCTTCAGTTCATCGATCTGGATGTTGACAAAACTGCCTGCCCTCACCTTGAAATCACCAAGCGCATCCACTTTCAACGTCTGCGTCTCGCGATTACGGAGGGTCATCAGGGTTTTCAGCATGTCATCAATCTGACCTTCGTTCAGGCCATCATCGGCTTTTTGGTACAAAAAAAGCAGCCCCCATTGACGGATGCTGCCTGAATCCTGATGCACAAATGTTTCTCTTTTGCCCGTATCCTTGTTGTCCCGATACAGCTTGATCTTGTTATACGTCTGGTCGTCAATCGACCGCGTATAGCTGTAATCCGTGAGCAGACTGTTATCCCCTATGACAAATCCATAAGGCATCTCTTCCACATCCCGAAGCACCAGCTTGCCGAAATCATCGTAGAAAATGTAGTTTTTGCCACCATAGATCAGCGTTCGATCCAACGCCTCACAAATCATGTCGATCAGCTTTTTGTTATCAAACAACATACGAGGAATGACATATGTCGGTTGAATCAGCTCGCCCACCTTCAACCGAAAGTCGGTAGCAATTCGTTTAATTACATCTGTAGCGGTCGCGTTCACGAACTTGTACGTCTGATTTGCGGTCAGATAGCGGGTCTGGTCGTAGGCTTTGATTTTGACACTTTCGTCCTTGCCGCTGTCCACCGAAAAGATATATCCGTAAAATATGCCTACCTCGTTGCTGGTATATTTCACGACATATCCATTCTCATATGTGAATTTCGTATTCTGGTACAGACTGCCCTTGATCAACGTGAATTCCAGAGAGGAAGGCTTGCCGATACGGGAGGTTTTGTACGTAATGTCGCCGGCAATCTCGCTAATGTCCCAGATGTTGCCCTGCTTGTCATCGAGCCATAACCGCTCTTTCATGTTTCCCTGCTTATCGTCCAAACTTATCTGCTGCTGCATGTTCCCTCTCCTTTCACGGAAGCTTGATCACAAGTCCAATCGGCAGCTTCTTCAGTTGTGCATCTTTGATGCCATTTAGCTTTTGCAGCTCTTTCCAGCGAGATCCATCTCCCAGGCTGGCTTTAGCTACAGACCACAAGGAGTCTCCAGCTTTAAGTGTGACGGTCTTGGCCTGGATTTTTTCATTGGGCCGGGAGGCTTTGGTTTTTGTTTTTGAAGCAGCAGTATCCTTACTGTCCTTGAGTGGCACTACTTTTTTGGCGGCATAAAAAATGAACTGCTTCAGCTTGATATCATACTGGATATCGCCCACCGTACCCGCTTTCTCCTTCCAGTCGAAGCTCTCAATGGAAACAGCCATATTAATCGTGTATCGGGCACTGGAAAAGAACAGCCTGACGGGTCTGCCCGTCTGCATCCAGCGGATAATCTTTTTCACATATTCATAGGGATCACGGTAAAACTGCTTCTGTACTGCCGGATGGCTTGCATCGTAATTCAGATGATACGGACTGTAGTCCGCCGGAAAAATCCCGCTGAAGCTGACTTCACGCAGCTTGGGCAACTTGATCACGTTAATCTCACCCAAAGCGCTCACGTTAAATGTGTTGCCATCCCCTGCATCCGAAAACTCGATACTTTCCGGTGTCACAGGGAAAAACATGTATTCAGAGCGGTTGTTGAAGCTAAGCTGAATATAATATTCCATTTAACCGTACACCCCCTGGGCGCTGGAGACGATCTGACTGTTCAATCCATCGGTGATTTTGCTGATAATGCTGTCGACATCGTGTCCGCTGTTGATATCACCGGTCGTGACCTGAACGGTTGGTGTCAAACTGACAAATCGCTGAATAGCCTGCATCTCAGCAAGCTCACGCATCAGTTTCAAATCTTCACTGGTTACATCCACTGTGCCATCCACGTCTCCGATTTTGTCCACCTGCCCAATATTGTTGATTTTGTTGATGTTACTCATATTGTTGTTGGGAACGACCGTGGGAGCGGGTGCTGTTGGCATCGATGGCATGGAAGGTGTGTTGGGAGTAGAGCCGCCGAAATTCCCGGGTAATTTAACAGAACTGTTGGAAAATATACCTTTTGTGGTATCGACCAAATCCTGCCCCTTACCGAAACCTGCATCGTATGCATCTTTATAATCCGCTGAAGCGTCCATTCTCCATAAGTTAACAACATCTTTCTGGCTCTCAGGGACACTCGCTTCAAGATCACTCATCAAACCCTGTATCTTACCGCTCATCGAATGAATGTTAGCGTCCGTTACTATTTCAATACCGCCCCAATTGGTACCGAAAATCTTATTAAGATAGGGTATTAATTTGTTTATACCTTCGATCATCCAGTTGATTTGATCTTTGAAACCGCCTGCAAAATCCTCAATTCCCTTTGTAATGTTGAACAGAATTTGTAGTACAATGAGTCCCATGTCAACAAACAACTTTTGGAATGCATAGGCTGGATCTCTGAATACATTAATGACAAATTCAGCCCAAGACATGAAATAATTCAGAATGGATGCAAAAATTGATTTCATATGCTCGTAAACCATATAAAAGTAACCTATAATCGCTCCCACCATATCCCCAGCTGTAACGCCACATAATTGCAAAATAAAGATGAGTCCTGCAATGGCGCCAATTACAAGCAAGATAGGCCAGTTAGCTACCAACCATGCCGCTGCCAGTGAATACACCTGAGCAATTACAACTCCGAGCGTAATAATGATATTAGCTAGTAGCACTAAAGCAATGGCAGTTAATATAGGTCCGATGATAGCCCAGTTTTCCTGTACAGCTGTAGCAAAATTAATGAATCCTTCCACAATAAAAGCTACAACTTGAGCAATAATTGCAAATGCTCCACCAATCCATTCAATAAAAGCACTGAACTGTCCTGAGCTTATCGCCTCGTTTAACCGGTCAAGCACTGGAGATAAAACTTCCAACGCTCTTGTCCCGATTTCAGACAGTATTCCATTGAACTGATTGACGAGAGCCGTCCATTTTTGCAATGGAGAATCCAGCATCGTATTAAAGGCTTCTTGTGTGTAACCTTGCATTTCAAGAACCGTCTGCAAACCTTGTATAAAACCGTCAAGGTCTTTAGTCTGTATAAATTCACCCAATCCCGCCCCGGTCAATGCACTTTCTGGGATGTTAAATTGACTAGCCATATCAGTATTTTTTCCATTCATGGCACTAACAATAGCCTTGGATGCATCTGACAGACTCTTGTTATCCGGAGACAACATACTCAATCGATGAGTCATTTCATTTAACTGATCTACCTGCCCTGTATTCTGTGCCAACGGTAAGAAGCCTAGAGAAGCTTTAAGCGAATCTTTGAAATCTTGGCCGCTCTTGGAGGCTTGATCTCTAAACTTATTATAGATACCCTCCCCGAGCACAGGGTCTTCAGCGGCAACCATATAACGATACTTGAAGTCTTCTTCTTCAGCAGCCGCTTTTAACACGACACACCCAGTCGATTTTAACATTTGCAGCCACTTGGAGAGTTTGTTCAGATTATCACCCAAAGCATCGCTTGTATCATCAACCGTATCCTCAAGCTTTTCCATCAAGTTAATGGTCACATTCATTTGCTGATTTATTTGATTAAAGTGGTTAGATATATTCGTCTGATTAAACTGATTCAAATTAATTCGGTTAATCTGATTGAAATTATTTAAAATTTCGGTTGTTCTCACCTGGACCAGATTCAAATTGTTGATCAGATTATTTATGGATGGAGGATTGATAACATCGATCCTTGCATCGGACATTCATTTCTCCCTCCTTTCCCTTTTATTTTTTCCGGGCGCGGCTCTTGGACCGCTCTTTCTTCTCTTCCTCTACCCGAATGGAGATCATGGCATATATGGCCGCTCGTTCGCGTGCGGAGAAGGCCATCAGATCATGCGGGAGGATGTTCAATTCATGGAGAGAGTAATAAGCCAAATTGGCTTCGGAATCGCCCTCTTTAATTAGTTTTTTACGTCATCCACCAGTTCGTTCATGTCCTGATTGAAGCCGTTCAGCTTTTGTACCTGTTCACCGAGTGAAGCAAATTCCCCAGGCAACAGCATTTTCCGCAAAAGCGATTCCGCCCCCATCACACCATACGAGCGCTGAAGTTCTGCATTTTTCAGATCGGGATAGACCACGCTGGCACTCATCAGGCGAGCCATATAATCATTCGCATCGATATCGGGTGTGTATACACCGTTCTTGCCCTTGATTTTGCGAGTAGCTGCCTTGCGGCATTCCTGGTTCTCGTCTTCGGTCATGCTGCGCAGTTTCCAGGCAACCGGCTCACCTTTTTCATCCTTAAAACGGGAAGATACGATAAATTCCTCCGTTGTATCGGTTGCTGCATTTTGGGCAAAAAACATACTCAATCCACTCATGTATTGTTCCTCCTCTAAAGTTAGGCTCCCCGCCGCAAAAAGCGGCGAAGAGCAGAAATTTTGACACGCCAAATAGCCCGTAACACAGGCAAGTTGAACAGGTTTCTTTTACAAACCCGCTGCTAAGTTAAACTCTTTATAAATCTCAATCATTATGCTTTCTACGTTACATTACTTCGGCAGATTGAACGATACAGGCATATCGACATCTTCAAAGGTAAAGCTCACTTCTTCCTCCAATGCCTCAGCCTCGGTATCCAGAGATGCCATGATTACACTGTCGAGATTGACGCCTTTGAGGGTCACGGTCTGTTTGCCAATCGTAGAGGAAGGATCTTCGTTGGTCACCTCAATGTCGAAGTACGTGTCCACACCATTCTGCATGTACTGGAGCATCAGTTCGCGGAAACGGGAAGTGGTATAAAAGATCGTCATAGAACCTGAGCCAGACCAACCAGTTGCTTTGTGCTGTACACCGCGTCGTCCCAAAGTTTTGACCTCTGCTTTTTGCTTTTCCACGGTTGCTTCAAGTGTCTTAACATAGAACATTTCTTCCGTTTGTCCGTTAATCGTTGCGTATGCGCGGCCTTCCTGGCCGGAGATCGTGTCGCTTGCTTTCAAAAATGCCATCTTAAACCACCGTCACTTTCATATATACTTTTTCAACGGAATCCACAGGTTGGACCTGAATCTCGATCAGAATACTGTCGGTTTCATTGCCTGGAGCAACTGTAATATCAGTTTTGGAATCAAAATTTCGAATTGCCCCGATATCCTGTAGCTGCTTCAGGTAGGTGACACATTGGGAACGGAACAGGCTGCGCCCATCTTCGTTGTTGTTCACTTTACCGATATAATAGGACTCAAAAATCCGTTTCATATCGTTAGCAATGCCATCGAGTACGCGAACAACACGGTTTTTGGCAAAATGGCGTGCCTTATCCGGGGTTACGGAACGGAACGTGTTCAAATCCTGCTCCACCACGGCCTTGTTGCTGCTCGCCGTGAAAACAAACTCGCCATTACGCAGTGCCGCTTCTGTCTCGCTATGTGTCAACCGCCCATTCACATCCACGGCATCGTCATACGCACGGAACGTCAGGGATTCATTCAGGTTGGCTCCAGATGTTGCTCCGGCTGTCCATGCTACGGTTTGTTTTGGCGTAAGAATGGTACCGTCTGAGAGCACAACACCGTTTTTGACACTAATCACACCTTCATGATCCGCAGCCGGGTAATCCGACAGCACCAGTTGTACCTTCTTGCCTTCGGTATCGCGCAAACGCTTGATGTAGGCGGTGTATACAGATTTCAACGTAGCATCGTCTGAGATCAGACCGACGGTGTTGAAATCCAGTACCTCTAGCTTGGTGAGGAAATCAGCATGCTCTTGGTTGGTTGCTGTACCATCCAATCCACCTGTTAGTGGAAGCGACGCTGTAGCTGTGAGTGCACCTTCACCAGTAAAGGTAACGTATGCGTTGGATTCCAGAGCTTCGATGATCGACGAAGTTTGTTTGTCCACTTCTTTACCTGAAAGCAGAGTTGAAACATCGAATTTGTCCGAGTCATTGATATTCGAGGAGATTACAACTGCCAGATCGTTACCACGCACACCGCCGTATTGGGCTGTCACTGTCAGTTTGTCCAAGGTTGCCTTGGCTTTTGTCCCTGCATTCAAACGATAAAGAAACAAAGTCTGCGCCCGTTTCAATGCCTCACGGATGAGCAACAATTGTGGTGCTGTCCAGTCATAGCCCAATTTGGCTTGTACATCTTCACCTGCTTGTACGGTCAGGATTGTACCTGCTTGCCCCCATGACAATGGAAGTGCCAATGCTACCGTGCCCCGCTCACCTACCGTACCCGGTAACGAGCCCTCTGATGCAAAATTCATATATACGCCGGGGCGTACCTTGTTTTGAGTTGTCCATGTTCCTCCAGCCATTATTGTGCCTCCCCATTCATAAATTGTAGGATGTGTTCTTGCGCTTCTTGCAAGGTGTACGTTTTTTGTTCCAGCAGAACTGCTGCCAAAATGTCTTTCTCGATCCGGCTAAATTGCCGGGATTCGGCGAACTGTGCTTTGCTGTATTTTTGGTTGTTTTTCTGTTGAACTTCCGGTGTTTTAGGGTCCGGTTCTTTTTTCGTAAACATCGCCAATGCGCCTCCTATTCCTTTCAAGTAGATCCCCTCATTTGGTTAGTTATTCGTTAGCGGCTTTAAGTACCGTGGGTCGCTGTTCCAGTTGTTGCATGGTAGTGGCAGACCCGGAAACTTTGGCGGTTCGCATGGTGTAGTACACCAGCATTCTTGGTGTGTTGTTCTCCGTCTCCCAACGCAGTTCCGTTGCGCGATAGGGTGTGCTCTCGACATCGATGGTTTCCAGCGCTTCAAACAGCTCGTCCGGCAGGGTCGCCGGGATATTGTCTACTTCAAGCCAGCGGATTTCGAATGCATGGAACTGCACGAAGCGATCGCTGCGTTCACGGGTGAGTTGGGCAGACAATAGGCGGTAGGAGATGCCTTTAGTGTCTGGGTCGGGGCTAGTGCTTCCGGTTGCCTGGTGGATCGGGATGTTGGGGAACTGCTGAGTAAGTGTTGTAGCGATAGCTGTGGTTAAATGGTTTGTGGTCATGATTCACCTCCTTTTTATTGGTGAAATTTGAGATTAAGTTTTTTCTATCTACCAAGAATCGATATCCAGACTAACGTGTTTTAAATGTAAGTTCAGACCTGCCATGTGAAAGATGTAATTGGCGCCCCCCGTTTTCATTATCTACAATTAATACCGGTGTATGTGGACTCGTAGCTGACTTTATTTCTCCGTCTTGGGCACCGGGTACCAATCTCACAACGTTACCGGCTTCCTTGTGGTGTATAATTGTAATCGGACATGATCATGCCTCCTTACTAAATGTAAGATCCGCCCACACTGGCGTTCCAAATCTCTTTGCTATCCAGCAAGATCCGGTATAGGCGAACGCGTTTCCATGTGGATACGCCGCTGTTGTTTGAAGCGTGCGCCCGCAAATAATAGGACCCGGACAGGCTGGAAACGCTCAAGCTGATTGTGGTCCTTGTCGTCAGTGAACCCCGATACGTCCGGGCGTTATATGTACCGCCGCCTCCCATTTGATCCGTTGACGCTATGAAAATCCCATCTGATTGGATGTGGGATGAACCTTCCAGCTCAAAATCAAATATTACGTTGGTAACGTTGGTCAGATCCACTGGTATACTTGTCACGACGGCCGCCTCACCGCCGCCGGTGCTTGGGTTATACGCGTAACATTCCACATGGTCCGATTGCTTGGACACATATGAATTGCTGCCCCATACTGAACCTTTCCGCATTGTTGGTGCGGTGGACCAAATGGGCCGCCATCCTCCCCCGACTCTCGCATAAATTTGTTGGACATCCCGCCAAGCCCCTGAAACCTTGATGGACACTCTATTAGGCGTTTTCCATATGCCGCCCATCTTCGTGCTTAAAGCCATGCGTTATTCTCCTCCCTCTATCATGAGTATTGATACCAGATGTCCCCGTCATTTCCGCCAGAAGGTGCGGCAGATGAAATAATATGCCTGTTCTTAGCATCAATAATAGATTGAAAAAGGTCGGGACTCCAAGACGACCAAACATTATTCTCTTTGGTTCTTTGGTATAAAGTTTGTACCCCACCGTTGAGCCGACTCGCCCTTTGGAGTACATACCCAGTACCGTTTGTATGGCACTGAATTTCAACGTACCACCATATATCAGCACTTGCTGGTAAAGGTGAATTCACTAGATTATTGCCGTTATATTGTCCGTTTGCTGTCAAAGAGTTAAGGTCAGTCCCTGGCGCTAATACTTGGTTTTTACCATCATCAGCCGTAAACTTGTGCTTTTGGAACAAATCACCCATGTGAACAATTCGGGCCAGATTTGGGGTAAACGCCGCTCCAGCTGTGGTTGCGACCGGGCCTGTATCAAACATGTACACTTCCGTTGCAACAGCGCCTGAATAGCGCATGTAGATACCACGAGCGCCCAAGTTGGAATGAGTGTTTTCGTACTTAAATGTATTCCCGTCAAGAAAACAGTTACTACCGTACAACACCGAACCATTTGCAGATGCAGAAAACGTTCCCCACTGATTCATAATCAATCGCCCAGTCATAGCTCCGCCTGTACGCGGCAAGTTTGCCGCATTAGCTGCTATCAAAGCATCTCTAACCGCCTTCTCCGTCGCCGCCACCGTCTCAGACGTGCCATCCGTCTTACTCGACAACTGCACCTTCCCCTTCTGCGTCAAAGACGCATCGGGAATATCCATCTGGCTCACCGCTTCACGTAGCGTATCCAAATCCTCTTGTGTCGCGACACCTGCATCAATCTTTTCAAAAATCCCGTTAATACTCTCCCGGTTTACGTTCTCGTTCCCCAAGGGCAATTGCAATTTCAAACGATCTGTTTCTATTGGCATTACGCCCACACCTCCAATTCATCCCACGTCAAGGACGCGGCGTCCAGTTCATCCCAAGTTTTCTGTTTCTTGTCCAAATCGTCCCACACCAAATATTGATACTTATACTCCACGGCCATGTGGGCTGGTTTCAGTTCATCAATAGCCCTTTTCAGATCGTCGATATTAGGCGGGATGCCCAATTTATCCACAAAACTCACCTTAAAACTCCACGCTTCAGGTTGAAACGTCACATCCACCTTGCCTCCAGCATAAGCTTCAGCCACATTCGCAACCAGCCGACCGGAAAATTTCCCGGCACCACGCAGCTTCGATTCGACCACAGCACGCCGCTGGTCCACAGGTTTGAGACGATCTGTCTCAATGCCAAGCTCCTGCTCCCAGAAGTCCAATCCCCACGTTGCCGTACGGACAAAAAACTGATCCAATGTCTCATCCAACGCCTGATACAGCAGATCCATCTCGGTTCCTTTGGACTGCATATCAGCCTGCATCACGCGGGAAGTCTCATAATAACTCGGCAAATACGAGAATAACTCTTTCCCCTTCGGGCTCGTAATTTTAGAACCCAGAACGTCCACCAGACTACTCATGCACATCCACCGTCCCCAGCACGGCGACCTGACTCACTTTCATCTCGATATTCTGGTCGCTCACACCGTTCAGGGTAAGCTCCGAATAGTCGATAATGGGCGGAATGTCCAGCAGAATCGCGGCAATACGGGTGTAACGCACAAGCGGATCGGCAAAAGCCAACTGCTTCAGATACGCAGTCACCCCGCTCTCGATCAACGCCCTTACATCCGCCAACGTCGCATCGCTTGCCAACGTCAGCTTCACCTGAATGTTCATCGGCACTTCCTCTGCGGACATCACGGACACCACCGGGCCAGCCGGTGCAACGCCTTCCCCCTGTCCATCCTGCGTTGGGTCCACGTATTTCTGCACAGCTGCCACCAGATCGCTACCCCCCGCACGTTTGTCCGTATCCAGCAAATACAATCCCACCGTGCCCGGCCCTTGCCATAACGGAATAACCCGCGTTGCACCAACACCTGGCACTTCACTGGCCCATTGCACATATTGCGATTTGTTGCCACTTGTCCCTTGATTGCGGACTTTGGCATAAAAGCGTTCCAGCAGCGCCATATCTGCCTCGATATCCGCACCACCTTTGATCACCTCAACGTTAGTTACAGAGGTAACGCCACTCACGGGTGTAGACAGCACGGTCACGGTGCCTGCAGGCACATTGCTTTCTTTTCCGGCAACGAGCGCTCGCACGCCAACACTACCCAGACCATCTTCTCCCAACTCCACACGACCAACCGTTTCATACTCGAGCGAAGCTTCACCGGAGATTTCATCCGCCAAAGTAGCCACAACTGTACCCGCAGGAATCACCTTGCCCGGCGTACCCACGAATCTAACCGTACCTTGTGCCGCCACCGCAGCCCGTCGCGTAAGCCCATGCTCCCCCGCCCGCAAATCCAGCTCCTCCGAACGAAAATTCGGATCTCTGCTCGCCGCCGTACTTGCAAACCCGCGCCGCAGCAGTTCCTGCGCCCACAAAGCCGCCTCAGACAGCATAAAAGCTACCGGGGCCTCCGCATCCCACAAAAACGAACCCTCCGACTTGTCCAGATCCGCGGGCAGACGATCCAGCATGCGCTGCATAATCTGTTCCTCCGTCTGGTCCTCCAAATAACGCGGAATCTCAGCCATCCCGTCAGATCACCTCACTTTCCAAAATAAACATTTCTTCCTGCACACTTGCCACCCGGCACGAGAACATGCACTGCTCCCGATTCCAATCGAACGTAAACTGGTCTACCGAATCCGTGCGTGGATCAGCGAGCAGTGTCTCTGTAACCATCCGGGTTATCTCACTTTCGATCACTCCCCGGCTGTCCCCCTGACCAACTAACTCCTCCAGCTCCGAACCATAGTTTCGGGAGTAGATCACATGTCTGTACCTTGGCGTTTTTACCGCCTTGATGCACCATTGCACCCAAGCTTCATGCCCACTCGCCGCAGCGACTTTGCCACTTGGAGTCAGCACAAAATCCCCCGCATCGTAATCGAATCGCCAGCTCCGTCCAAACCTCACCTCTTCCGAAGCCGCCCCCGACAGATCTTCCTCATCTCCCCATACCAAACCCGTTTCCGGGAACAAACTAGGCATTCGCACTCACCACCTTACACAGCACCACAATGTCGTTACCGCCATTCACTCGCATCGCCAGCACACGGTCACCGGCTTTCAATCCATTACCAAGAGACCACACCGCTTCTTCCACTTCCCCTTTTTGCAAAAGAAACCGTCCCGTGCCCGTCGTTCCGCCGTTTGCCACGTCAGGTATACCGGAAATCGCGCCAGCAGCCTCGCGCTCCGGCAGTCCAAGCGTGCCCGGCAGCTCGGCCACGAGATAGTCCTGCACTTCGTGCTTGAAATCATCCAGCTTTACGCCGGATGAAGTCATCGTTCCCAGCACCGCGCCCATGCCGCTCACGGCCTGACGGGTATGGGTACTCATCGCGCCGCGCATGACCTCGGCAAAATGCCCATACGGATCATCTTTATTCAAGGTAAAACCTCCTTTTCACCAGCTCGGCTGTCCCCAGCTCCAACGTCATTGTTCCAGGACCAGCGGAAAGATCACGGCTAACCGACATGACAATCAGTTTCAGCCCTTTGAGCAGCACCGCGTCTCCAGCACGAATCGTATTCACATCTGGTGCAGATACGGTAAAGGTCTCCTGAATACCCGTCAGACGGCTTTTCGCCAGCTTCTTGGCCGCAGTCGCTGTTTTGACCTGATCGTCTTCGATCAGCTTTTGCAGCGTGCCCAGCTCGGCTACACCAGACTGCTCAATCGCTAGCACTTTGGAAGGAACCTCTTTGCCGCTGCTGGACTCCGAGGCCGCCATCACTTTAACTTTGGTGACCGCACCTTCGAGCGTACGCATCTGGGTCAGATCGATCAGTCGATCCAGCTCGTGTACCTTCGCATTGCTGCCCACCTTAAACAGCTGCAACCCGCCCGGCGTCATCCGCGGATGATACATATCCCCACCGGATTTCACCGTTTCCTTTAGATCGGCAAACATCATCGAAAAAATCGTCTGCGACCGATATACCGCTTTGCTCAGCTTCGTTTTGGTATCCGGCAGCGCAGCGTATGGGATTTTCCATTCCTTGGCGTACGTTTTGAGTCGCTGCGTGGCAGTCTGGTCTTTGGGCAGTAGAAACTCATCCTCCGATTTTTCCAGATAAATCATCCGGTCGTAGACGGTCAGGGACAATCGCTTGGTGCCGCTGTTGGAGCTTTCCACTTCCCAGATAACCGCAGGGTGCAGCAAGTGGACCATTGATTTTTCGCCAAAAGGAACCCCACTGATCCGCACCGCCATACCCGGTGATATCGCAGGCAGACCCGAAGACGCAGACACCGCCAGCCGGATGTTGGCCTGGTAGGCAATCTGGTCGAGCGAATCCTTCAACGTAATCGTCTCCACCAGCTTGGTGATGTCATATTTGTCGTCGACAATGACCTTGTAGGTCATGGCATCACCAGCTTTTGTCCGGGCTTGATCCGGTTGGGATCACTGCCGATGGTCTTCACATTGAGCTTGTAAATCTCGTTCCATTTGGAACTGCTGCCCAGCTCAAGCTTTGCTATTTTGGACAGGGAATCGCCAGATTTGACGGTGTAGGTCTTGCTGCTCGTTTTCAGATCCGTACGGGAACCCGACTTGCTCGCAGATGTTGCACCGCCAACCTTCTCCATTTTGGAATCTCGCCATGTGCGCAGCGTAATGTCAAAGTAGATATCCCTGCTCTCACCGCCCCGGAAGGTCGTATTGTGCGAGATCAGATACACGGGCACGTTCACCCCCGTGTTGGTAATGATGAAGCGCAGCGGTTTTTTCGATACCAGAAAGGTATTCAGCATATTCATCGCTACACGTGGATCAGGCAAAGGCTCGTACATGCAATAGGACGCATCATATTCTTTAGGAAAAAAAGAAGAGAAGGTGATCTCCTTCACCTTCTCCCCTTGCGCAAAATCAAACTCGCCATACTCCAGCATATTAATCGTTTCGTATCCTTTGGTTCGGGAGATCGTCAGTTCTTCCGGTTTAACCGGAAATTGAAACTTCGTTTTCCCGTCGATCAGGGTGAATTCCATTTTTACACCTTCCACGTTATCCTTAAATACAGTCATGACAGGCCTCCTTTCTGCTTAGGCCATAATCGTTTTTCGATTTTCCATCGCACGGCGCACTTCGCCTGCAAATCTCATTCCAACTTGATGCGAGATCGCATCGTAGTCGATGGCGTTCTCACGGACAGTCACCTGCACAGCTCCTTGTGGTACGTTTACGGAGATCTGATTGGTCGTCTCGGTTTTAAAATCCTTGAGGTAACTGGACAGACTGCTCATCTGGTCTTCGGATATTTGTACCGTCATCGTAGATGATTTTCCATTTGTCTGTGCACCGTTACCGAGCGCCATCGCTTGGGACTGCATCACGCTTGTTCCCAGGAAAGCGGCTGTCGTAGATTGACCGCCATTGCTGTTCGCATAAGCCATAGGCCCAGTTGTTGTGAGCACAGATGGAATATAGGCAGGTGGCATTGACGGACCAGTGGGTACTGGTGTTGGATTAGCAACCGCCGTTGTTGCCGAGACGGTTTTTTCTTCTTTTCTGGAACCAAAGCCGAAGAAATTGGTTATGCCACTTGCAATGTTCTTCGTTTTTTCAGAAACAAAGTCGGCTGCAGTCGACAACGCTTTGCCTGCACCTTCCGTGGCATTGGACATGAAGTTTCCAATATCTTTCGCTTTGTCCCCAATCCAGCCTCCCGCCGAACTGCCAGCCCATCCACCTAAAGCTCCACCAATATACGTGCCGATTCCAGGTAAAATAAAACTGCCAATGGCACTACCAATCGCGGTACCAGCAGTCCCACCGATCATGGATCCAACAGCTCTCCCACGCTGCTCGGGAGGAGCAGTGGCAACATTCGCTACATCAGCGAGCATACTAATCGGTCCAAGCAGTTTACCCGCTCCCTTCGCAAGTCCCCCGCTCAGTTTGCCAAACATACCATTACCCGAAAACATATTGGACATTGGCGAACCAGGCAAATTTGCGCTAAAGCCATGTCGATTCGAATTCAATTTTTGATCAAAGTCCATTTTCAGCTTTTTCTCTTCTGCCGAAGAGATGTTGGTTATAATCTTTTTCGCAGGATCGGAAACAGGCGTTTTTAAAGTTCTAGTCGCACGTTCTTGGTAGGACCTAGAACCGCTCTTGTATGGACCTTTTTTTCCGCCCTCTGTTGATGCTACAGTTTTAGCATTGCCACCACCTGCATTTTTGGTTTTTCCACCTTTAGCCCCGCCTTTTGAAATCCTCCCTACAAGGCTTCCACCAGAGCAGCAGCAACATTGGGAAGTATTGCCTGGACTTGATTTCCCTTTGATTTTTTCATAGAAGAACTTAACACCACTCCCAAGCTTTCCGAGCAAGTCCGTTGCATTATTTAATGGATCAAGAAAATCATTACTTTTTTGTGCCATTTCCCGTATCCAACTTATTTCTTCTTCCTTTGGTGCGTTCTTTACCGTATTATTGTTGCTCCCAATGTTAAGTGACAGCGAAGGTACGCTCGCCAGACTCATCTTCCCCATCGCCACTTCTACCTTCTTCTTCACCTCCACCGACACCGTTCCCGAAGCCTTCACCATCTGGTTTCGGAAACGGTTCAGTTTCGCGAGTGCACGGTCCAAGGCCGGGCTCAATTGATCATCCAGCCCGATCTTCGGCGTGATCCGCAACCTACTCAATCGCACAGCCGTGCTATATATGCTTTCCAACCTGCGCCCGGTCGTTCTCAGCTCATTGTTCACCTTGATCAAACTCTGATAGCGAACTCTGCCCAGACGTTCGGTAGAACGCTGGATCTGATCCAGATATCGGATGGTCGTTCGCATTTCCGCATTGGATTTGGATAAACCCACAATCATTTCTGCCATTTCTTTCACCTCCTGTCTGATCTAGTTATCGATTCATTTGCGAGGTGATCGCTGCCATTTCCTCTTCCGAAAAAGCAATCAATAGCGAACGCTCCCCGCGTGGCAAAGACCAGAATTCTCCGGGCCGTAGATGATGACGAACCCACATGTGATACAGGAACGTGGTCATCCCGCCGGAGTGAATCAGTTTTTTAGATCTTCAATCTCCACACCAAAGCCGGACAGTTCAAGTACCTTGTCGCCAACAGCATCAAGTTCACCCGCGAGTAACATGCGGCGAACCGCTTGTTCCCCACCGGACAGCTTCATGCGACCGGTAATGCGGTTATCTCCCCAACCGGACAGTTCCAGGCTGCGTACATTCATTTTTACCGTTGCTTCGGAAATCAGCAGCGCGTTAAACGTTTCGGTATCCACCTTTTCCTCGGTGCGGCCTTTGACTGTTTTTCGAATCGTACAGCGTTCGCGAATCTGATCCACTTTGGAGGACGTCAATCCACGCAGGGTCAGCAACAGATCCAAACGTTGAATGCGTACATTCTCTTCCGGCAAACGTTCTGCTGCTTCAAACAACTGATCCAAAATTTGTTCTTCGGACATATTCTCATTCATACTCATGGGGTGCGATCTCCTTCTTAGCTACATAGTTTCAATTTAAAATAAAAGCAGCCCTGGCTAGGGCTGCTCAATAATAATTCTACAAACACACATCATTATTCAAGAATAATCTGATTATTGGAATAAGTAATCGTACCAAAAGTTCCAGGGGACGGAATCTTTTTGATTACTTCTTGTTCTCCTTTAATCGTATTTCCATTCATCAATTTCCTTGCCGGACCAGTAATCGTATTATTTTGAATTGTAATATTATTCATTACATCCGAAGATAACTTCGTTTGCATCGTGATCGCTGGTAAGTAGGAAGATTTGGATGCTGTTGTCATATCCCAATCATGAATTGTATTGTTATTGATCACAATATTGTTACGGCTGAAAAATAATTTGATCGCTTCTAAATATGAGTAATAAATAGAGTTTCCTTCAATTACCGAGTTAGTCTGAGGAAACAATCCCTCTTTCGAAGGCGTCGTGAAATGAGGATAATAACCAGAATATTTCATCGTATTGTTGAATGCGTGAAAGTTCCCTTCGATGAAGTTCTCTCCGCAATATTCAATAGTGCAGTTGGAAATTTTAACGTCAGCGGCAGTCCCCTGCGGATTACGAACAAAAATCCCATTTGTAGCATCACCTTGTAGGGTCTGGTTTAACTCCCCTGTTCTTCTGATTTCACATTCCGTAATCTCCATGTTACGCACAGAATCTGCTGCCGAGCCCGAATCGGAACCATACGTTTGAATTCCACGATAAGCAGTATCCTCAATGATACAATTGGTGATCTTGATATCACTTGAACTTCGTACCGTAATGGCAGATTGCCCCCAAATATCATGCATTTCACAATTCTCGATAAATACTGTAGCAGCATTTTGAACATAAACGGCATTACCCTGAACAACAATATTGGTAATGTTTCTACCTATATTTTCGAAATTGCAGTCTGTGATACTAACATTTTGATGACTTTTGTTCTCAAAATAAATAGCCGTTTCCATGATATTTTCAAAGTCACAATGATGAACACTTACATTCATAGTATTATGCAGATGAATGGCCCGAACTTGCTTTTCACTCCTAAACTTAAGATCGTTGAGATTGATATTGGAGCCTTCAATTTGCAAAGGAGCTTCAAGCATTAAAATTGCTTCATTCCCATAAATATTCTTCGGCTTAGTAATCTTAAGTGTGTATTTAAGCAGATATGTGCCCGAAGGAATCATTACATTTATCTCGTTACTATGCATCAGCTTATCAAATGCCTTGGTCCAGTCCCATTGGGAAACAGGCAAACTTTTATCGGGTACCAAACTTTCAAAATCTTTAATGGATAACATATCAATCGTCTCCTCAGTAATAAAGATTTATATTCCCATGATGTAGTATGCACTGTTGAGAAAAAGTTTTTTTTTCGGGCCTATAACACAGAAACTAGATATCACATGAAAATAAATGTTTCTACTACGAGGTTTGCAGAAGCCGGCTCTGAAAAATTTTAATTCGCTACAATCGGATTTAACAATTCAAATCCTTCGAATGTAAAACTTGTTTCCTCCGGTACTTCCTCACCCGCTGTCCAGTTAGCAAGTTGGATTTTGTCCACCATGCAACCTTTCAGTAGGACACTCTCATGTCCATAGGATTCAGGATCGTCTACCTTCGAGATGATCTGAAACTTGGTGAAGCCGCGCTGGATCATGTCCGAAGTGACTTTGTAACCCGTCATCGTGCCTGTTCCTTTTTTCGCACCATTCTTGTGCACTTTCCAATCGTTGCCGACCAGATTCAGTTCACGCTTCTCGATTTCAACGCTGGCCTCCAGCTTATTAATATTCGTCTGCCACACACCATCGATGTGCAGCTGACCATGGGTACCGAGAATGACTCTTGACGCATCCAACATGACAATTCCTCCTTGGAATGGTTGGCTGTTCATTGTTACACGATATAACTCCGCTGGCAGAACAATCTCCCGATCACTGTTATCCCCCAGATTTTTCTGCCCTCTCCGTTATCGTGCAAAACACCAGCTCAAATAATTTTAGTCAATCTAATAACCGATCTTCTCTTCTACACAACCTTATTGCACGTAAAACGTTCCAAACAACTGCTCCATCACATCCGTCAGCTTCACATTCCATTGCAGGAATACCTGATCTGCCTCTGGCTTGAGAATGGGTGCAGCACCATAATACGCCGGGTCGAGAACAACATCGTATCCTTCAGCTTCAATGACATTGCTCTGTGCGAGCAGCGCCAGATAGGCTTTCATCGCACCGATCAGCGCCTGACGTCCTTCTTCCGTATTGTTTACTTTACCGATATACGTATCTTCAGCAGAGCGCTGCAAATCCGTATTAATTGCATCCATCACACGAATGGAACGGATTTTTTTCCAGGCATTATTCTGTCCTGCGGCAGGGGTCACGAGTGTATTCACTCCGCGAAGCGCCTTCACCTGACGTCCATCATGGAAGAAAATAAATACGCCATTCTGTACCGCCTGCTCCTGTTCTGCACGAGTCCAGCGACGCGTCACGTCATCGAACGGAGATGCTGCGTATGTGGTGGATTCATTCAGACGTTGTCCGGCAATCAGACCCGCAACATAAGCAGACGTTTCCGCCGAGCTGTAGAACGCATCTCCCAGACGCACACCCGTACCAACATTAATCACACCCTCATGATTCAACGTAAGTGAACGTGCTGCTGCCTTCTGTGCTGCAGTCGCAGAGGTGTCGTCTGCCGTAGTACCACCGAATACAGCCATCACGGGTTTACCCTCATTGCGCACACGTTTCACCCAAGCTGCAAAGCTCGCCAGCAAAGGCGCATCCGCCGCATGATCCAATGCCAAAACGTCAAATTGCTCACCTTCCAGCGCGCCCTGCACGGCGATATACTCCGCATTGGTCAGTCCATCGTTGCCACTTGCACCACCTTTGAACGCCGCTCCCGCAACGGTTGCAACAACACCTGTACCCTCGCCAATCGCCTGCGCGTTAATCCAAATATTGCTTTCATCCGCGTTGATCTCTTTCGCCAGCGACGCTGCCGAAATATCCGCAGTCAGCAGTGCATACAGCATCCGGTTGCCTTCAAACAAGCGTACTTCATGCTTTGTAATATCAATTACACCCGGTTGAATGGTGACATAGAACCCGTTACCTCGGTCACCCGGATACTTGGCGTCCAGTTGCAGAACGGCTGCATCACTGCTGTCTTTCAGCGTAAGAGTCGCTGCTTTCGCCGATTCTCCGGCTACCCGATAAGCGAGCAGCCTTTTCGGTCCTCCTAGCAGGGCGAGCTTCAAGGATGTATAGGCCGTCCCATTATCCAGGGCATGCGCCGAGAAAATACGCTCAATTGCAGCTTCACTGCCGACTTCTACAAAAGTGCCCACCGGACCCCAGTTGGCCTTGATCGGCACAACAACCGTTCCGCGATTACCAGCCTGAATGGCCGAAGACGCCGCCGCCTGAAAATTCATATATAAGCCCGGAAGTACCGGACGATTCGTTTGCTCCCAAGTTCCGCCTGCCATTATCCCTTCACCTTCGCTTTCATAAATTGGTTGATGCGTTCCTTCGCTTCCTCAATGGAAAACGTCTCTTGCGCTGCTTCGTACAGCGCACCATACAGCACCTCTGCCTTAACGGCAAAGAGGGCTTCGGCATGATTCATCAGCTCGGCCCGCGTGTATTGCGGGGCAGCCTGTTTATTTTTTTTCACTGAGCTTGCCATGACCATCTCACCTCATTGTTTGACTACTGAATTCGTTGAACCTGATCTTTGCACCATAATTTTGACCTATGAATTTTTGTCCCTATGAACCTACGAAACTATGAACCTATGATTTTGAAGCTAAAGTATGATATCGACTTTCTCATCTGGAACCCCATCAACAGTTCCTCTCGATTAACGCTTACTCTATCCCTTTGTTATGGTGAATCTCACGGATCAATGGCGCTTCTGTACCCGGACGGCGAATACGCTGCTGCAGCGTTAGACGAATCTGTCCGTTCAAGTAAGCATCTGCCTGCAAGTCGGCTGAAACTTCGTCCACCGTCACATATCGCGTACCGTCTGTATCCGTCAGAGCTATACGGGGCTGCACAGCCAGTTGTTCAACCAGATGTGTGACCGTTTGACGGACATCTGCCACATTCGCAGTCAGCACATGCCCGATCCATTGCTTACGAACCTCCAGCGCAGAAGTCCCTGCGGTGGTTGTACTGCATCCCGTCAATCGCCACAGTACGGACTTGGCCTTATAACCTCCAGGCCACACATCCCCATATACGGACCATTCCTGTCCGATCTGAGTTCGTGTCCAACCGCGAAGTGCATCCATCCACGAATCTGTGGTTTCAGCCTGAGCGTATTCCACCGTTTCCGGAACATACACCCCAAACCGTAGGCTGCGCGCAACCAGTCCAGAACTGGCGTCCACACGATCACCATCCGAAGAACCCAGATAAATACAGGTAAATGCCCCGCCCTCTTCATCCTCCAGCCGGACCTGATGTAGTCCTTCCATCAGCGCTGCTGACCAAGTCTCTACTTGTTCAGCACCTCCATCTTCGGGGCGTGCGTATGGAGAGATTTTGATGATCCTCCTATACCCCGCCCAAGCAGACTTCGGTACTTCTTCTGCAAAAGCAATCACGGCACAGGGTCCTGCTAACACCTCTCCCGGTGCAGGGATGTCCTGTACTCGGCCATTCCATGCCGGGACAAGAGCCTCCAGCTTCTGCTTCAGCGTTCGCCTGATGACGTTGCTCACTTGCCCTGTGCTGTCCGTGTTGTTTAAGTCACTACTCATAGACACATTTATTTCGCCCCTTCAGCTGCAAGTTTGAGATCTGCCCGCATTGTGCAGCAACAATGTTGCAGCAGCGAATTCCCCCTTTAACCGATCTGCTAATGGAAAAAGGAAATCATCGTCAGTACGTCTCTGTGCTAACGGTTCTCCACCGGCGCCAAAGCTGGACACCATTCACCGCAACAAAAAGACCGGCCCCTTGTGGCCGATCTGTACATTAGCGTATGTGCTTTCGGTGTGTGTCCTTGCTATTGATCCGATAATACAATCTTACACCCTTTCATTCCTAGCGCGGATGGTCATTCGTACGACTTCGGTGCGAATAAGAGTGTATCTGGGGTGGAAAAAAGACGACTCAGCGTGGCTCATGCCATTAACACCCTATTTCAGCGTAACCTTCGGATTCAACGTAATCTCAAACGCACGTCCCCAGATGAAATCGGGATTCGCATATTCCAGCAGTGCACTGCAATACTCCGCATAAGCTGCTTCGCCATTACAAATTTGTTTGATCGCTACATTACCTTGAGCAAAGGCGGTTTTGTTCGCCAGTGCCGTGGTGTGGGTCTGCATCAGATCCCTGAGTAAAGATTGCAAATGAGCATAATCTTCTTCTGAGTTAAACAACACCATATTCTGATCCGCAAGGGTTGCCACGTTGGTATATAGCGCATGTGCTCTAGAATACGTGCGGATATCTGCAATAGCTACAGCTTTATAGTAGTAATCTTTCAGGAAGCGTTTGAACAACAATGAACCATGTGCATTCATGGCATCTCGCAACGCATGAGCATGTGTTTCTGTTGTGATCAGAGCATAACGGGATTGTCCCATACCCACAGCAATACCGATTTTGTTCCCCGGCGTATTCCATGCACTGTAACCCAAAACCCGACCCGTATACGGACTGTTCAGGAGTGCTTCGGCTACATCGACGTTGGCCGGACCTTTTCCTACAAAATCAATCAACACCGAAGGAAGCCCCTTCTCACTATTGCTCGTCAATTGCGCCACAGCCGCCTGCACCTGATCCAGCGCCGTGATGGCAATAATCTCAATGTGCACCGGTTTTTTACCCGGTTTGCCTGGATGACGGTTCGTCATGCGATCCAACTCAGACGCCATATCAAACGAAGAAGCTTCATCGACAGATGTAGCATTCGTTAATTCATTTCCATTTTCCACATCGGAAGTCGTATCCGTTACCACATCAGGCCCTGGATAAGCGGAATCCGCTACAACCACACCACCAACAATATCCACATGACGCACCACATTCTCGTGCACATTCATATATTCGTAGGTATTGATAATCGTGGAACCATGAGGGCCAAAATACTTCACTGCATAACGCGTCTTCGTCCCACCGCGCAGCAATTGGTTAGCCATACGTGCCACCAGAGCGTGACCCAGGCCATCCGCATCTGGAAGGATAATCGCCCGATCGGGATTTTGTCCATCCGTCCCACCGAGCCATTCATTGATTCGTGCTTCCACATAATTGATCTCGTTAATCTGAACACCTTGCGTATTCGCATCGTCGACGCCTACGGCGAGGAAGTCAATGTATCCTTTGCGAGCAAGCTTATCTAAAATGTACAGATTGGTTTTAAATTTATGTTGTCTGGTGTTGTAGTACTGTTCTTTATTAAAATACGTCGTTTCCCCATATTCCGTAGACTCTGGAGAAAGGTTGTACCCGTTCACAATATCCTCGAATGCCGTAAAAGACTGGCGTGGCTGCTGCATCAATGCACGTGACTCGTTGTAGGCATCCAATGCGAGACCATCTGCAAATGAGGTGGTGGCGAGTCGCATAATGGTATCCATTACAAACACCGGTTTGCGTGGATATTTTCCTTTAATCGCTTTGATCACATCGAGCAAACGGGTTGTGTCCTGATCATAATCAGGATATGTGCCCCCTCCATCTTCACGAAGCTGACGACTGCCAATCAGACCACCATAAGCCAGAATATCCGAAGAGATGATGAATCCATCCACTTTGGCGGCATTTTTCAAAATGAAATCATGAATGTTGGACGGTTTACCGTACGTAGGCGTAGACGTTCCAAGCAATGTGGTGCCTTCTACCGTTTTCTCGGAATCCAGACGATTTTGAATGTCACCCAGGTGTGGTGTAATGATATGGATACCGGCTGCTTTTCCTTGTACAACGACGTCATCCAGATTCGCTGGACGATCATCCAGTGGAACATACAATACTGTTTTCATATCCGAAAACCTCCTGTTAGATAAATTGAACTAAAGATGTTACACCTTGTCACTGCGATTGCAGTACCATCTTCCGATCGCTCTTATCCCCAGATTTTCTTGCTCCCTTCGTTCAAGGGTAAAATCCGGTGCTAAAGGCGAGAGTATGCTTACGAAGTAGCTTTCTTGCAGAAAGCTTTTAACTTCGCTTCTTCAGATTGGTTCTGCACTCTCCGTTTTGGTGTAAAAATTAAATTCAACTTATAATGATATATTCAGTCTTTCTTTAGTACCCGATCAGAGCAAGTGTGCAATCACCGCATAAAAAAAACAGCCCCTGGCCGGCATGTACATTAGCGTATGTGCTTATCGGGATATGTCACTTGCTACTGATCCGATAATACAATCTTACATGTATAAATTGGTCGTGCTGACGGTTATCCGCATGGATTACGTCTATTTGTTGTCGCCATCATGGCGGTTAAATGTCGGTTTCTTGCTGAGACTTCTGCCGGATAACCCAACAAATCTATTCCTGATGCTGTTTATATGATATAAGTGGCATTTCTAACCTTATTTACAATAAAGGATGGATACGATCATGAATAAAAAGCTCTGGTTCTATCTATGGATTGCTATTACCAGTTATATGGCCGGCCCTATTATGTATGCTTTGACAATGTACACCTTTTATCAGGAAACAGATGTTCTAACTACTTCACTCATTGGATGGACCGCTGCAACATTCTCTTCCGTTGGTATCCTGTTTATCCTGGTCACAGTAATTCTGCTTCGAGTGCTCCACATCTATTATTTCTGGCTACAAACCCTGCTATTCGAGTTGCTTTTCCTTGTGCTCGTCTATATGACCACTGTTCTTCTTGGGGCTGGCAATACAGGTCTGCCCTCGCTGTCCTTTCCATTTACGCCCGAAGGCATTCCCTTGTGGGTGTTCTGGGGCAGTATTGCACTTATGAGTTCCTGGGGAATATGGACAACGCGTCAGCCCATACGAAAATCACCATTCATGCTGATATCCAGAGTCATTATAATCCTGTTTATCCTTGAAATTTGGCTCCTTTAAAAAGATAAAAAGAAACACAGCCTTCTCAGGCTGTGTTCTCTTAAAAGTATTTTGCTCACGCGATAATATAGCGGAAGTTTTCCCAGCTTTCCGGAACCGAATTTCCGTTTCTGGCATGATGGTAGAAGCTGAATGGAAATTTGAACACATGACCTCCATGCCAATCGCGGGAACGTCTGTCGGTGAGCCAATATTCCAGTTCATGTGGAAGTGCAACAGAGCGTTCTGCACGAATCAATGGCAGACGGTCAACTGGAGATTGCAACGTTGGCATCTCCTGTTCAACATCCACATCCCGGCTCAGTCGCAGCGCCTTGACCATCCTGAGAAAAGGCGGAATGCCTTTATGGAACAAAGCAGGATAATCCAGTTCAAATAATATATTAAGCGCGTGCCCGTAGGTTAGCATGTGGCCGATCAGATCATGATGTGCTTCTGCCTGATAGATGGTACGAAATGCGCCAAGCTCATCCAGAATCAGCCGGGACAATTGTTCCGGTCGATCTATATCAGGGAATCCGTCTGCCTCACTTAACTTCAAGCTGCGAATTTCTTTCACAGTTGTGTTTACCCAGGATCTACCTGGAATGGTTCGTTCAAAAGAATCAATAAGTTCAACCATCTGGTTCATGTCATGTTCTGTACCCCAACCATCCAGTTCACGAATGGCTTTCAGACTAAGGGCACCATAGATGGCCTGATGGCCAACCCAGTGCAGTTCTCCGATGGTTCGATCCAGCGCTGCTGTAATACGCGCTTCGGCCTCTTCCCTTGGCAAAACCTCTCCATTCCGGGAGCCATCGTTCAACCCGTGCTGGCGAAGCATGGCTTTCGCTTCAGCCGTAACACTGCCCGCCGCAAGAGCAGTGAGACGATTTTCACGCACCCAAAAATAAGCCGCAATAGCTCCCGCCCCATAGTGGGCGTGCCACAAATCTCCTGTACGCTCCCGACTGGACACAATAACAGCCAGCCCTTCTTCCAACAAACGTCGATCCAACATGCCACCACCCTTCATCGATGCGAATCCTGATACACACACGACCAGCAACAGTTTTTTAGCAAAACACTCTTTTTAAAGCGTTTACTTCTATAAGATGATTCAAATGGTGCACATATGACCGTTTTACCTGCTATTCCGCGCATTTTAGCCGATTCGAAGTCTCCCAACATCACGAATGGACACTTCCAGTGGATATATGTTTGCTTTTTGCTCGGAAAAGAACCAGGTTCGCTCCTTCTTCACCACAATAAACAGACCGTTCACATCCCCAACAGGGGCAAATGTATCGCTAATCGCTCTCCATCGTTTCAATCCCATCTGCTCAAGTTCATCTACCGCAGAAAGCACATCTTCCGTGACAAGTCCCACCTCACACACCTGCAGCAGATCCTTCTCCGAAAAGGCGTGGTCACTCTCGTTATGAACGGTATGATGAGCAATCAGCTCCAGAATGTTACCGACAGGATCTTCGAAATAGAGCGAATTCGAGTTCCAATTGGTTGAATAGGTCTCATCCTCACCTTCATGCCTGCTTAGACGGATACGTGCCGCTGCCCATGCTTTGGCCTCCTGAAAACGATTCGCTGGAATCATCCAGGCGAAGTGGTAAAATGGATTCTGGTCTGCTTCACTTCGCATGAATATCATTTTCGTTAAACCAATCTGTAGCGTAAAGGAATGCTCGGACTCTTCAGCCATGTTCAACCCCAGAGTGTTGATATAAAAGTGCTTGATGTCCTCCAATGGTGCTGTATATAATTTGACCTCTTCAAAAATCATGCTGTGTCCTCCTTCACCCGACCGTGCATCTTCTCCCACTCACTCCATGGCACCATGCCGAGTTCCGGCTTCGCTTCATCCGGGAGCATCGATATATATTCCAGGGAATGACCATCCGGATCGGTAAAATACACGGACACAGCTGGCATCCATCCAAATACATACAACTCGCCAATATCATCATCCAGAAAGTTATGCGTCTTGATCCCTTTATCCTCCAGGTAAGTGACAGCTTTCTTCATGTCCTCCAACGATACCTGAAAAGCAAAATGCTGCCGCTTCACCTCGGAAGGGTCCTTTTGCCATAGTCCGAGCATCGCGTTGCCTTCACCGCCAATCCAGTAAAAGGAGTTCCCACGCTCCTTCTGCCCATAAGCATGCTGCAATCCAATGATCTGTTCATAAAAATGATGGGATCTCTCCAGATCCGTTACGTTCAGATGAGTCTCAAATATGCCTTTAATCATGATGAAAACCTCTTTCTCTTAACTCCCGGACGGCTTCCGTACTGCAGTTAACGTCTCGGCAAGGTGCAAAAATGAACCAATCACGCGTTTGATCCGATCCTCAATGTCCTGACTGCCTTCAAATTCTTCGTATCCGTCAAACGTTGCTTCAAATCTTCTGCGCTGTGCACCACCAATGGAAATCCACTCCTGCGCGTTAATACCGTGCAAATTACGAATAATTGCCTGCAGCTGCAAAAGCGAACTTACGCCCACCGCACCTCCTGCTGAGCTGATGGACAATACCGGTTTACCACTGAAATGAGCCTGGCTCAGGTGATCCAATGCATTTTTGAGTACACCGCTGATGCTACCGTGATACTCTGGCGTAGACAGAATAATGGCATCTGCTGCGAGCATACGTGTGTTCAGGTCAGACAGATTCTGATCTTCATTCTGTTTTTCATCCGGTGCATAGAATGGGAGCGGTGTCTGATATAAATCGAACAAGCTGGCTTCATGCCCCTGACCGCTGATTACCTCCGCAGCATATTCCCCTAAACGTGTACTGGTTGCATTTTTCCGATTACTGCCTGCCAAAATGATAATATTCATCTATGTCACTCTCCTTCGATTTTATAAAAACATTCTTTCTCTTCGATTCAACTTTCTCTACTCTCATCTTACCTTGCTTCTACCTCGGAATCGTCAGCAGATAGACTTAACTTGCAGCACAAAAAAACTCAACCTTTAGGTTGAGTTTCTACGACTTTAGTCTTAGAATATTGAAGCTGGATCAGACGACCCAACCATTTCTTACGGCATGAAGCGCAGCTTGCGTGCGGTCTGCCAGTCCCAATTTGTCCAAAAGATGACTGACATGGGTTTTCACCGTTTTCTCGGTAATGATTAGTTTGATGGCGATCTCTTTATTACTCAATCCTTGTGCGATCAGCCCCAGAACCTCTCGTTCCCGACGGGTGAGCATGTCCGGGCCATGAGAAGTTTCTTTTCCCAGCCCAATCCGCTCCTGCTCCGGAAGCCGAGTAGACGTATGTGGATTTGCACGACCATGCGCTTCATTCATCGACAGTTCAGACGAAGCCATCACATGCATTAATTGTCCTGCTGCCGCTGGATGAAGTTCTACCTGACCCGCATGCACATTACGAATGGCAGCGGCAAGATCCTCTGGCTCAATATCTTTCAGCAAATATCCCTTCACCCCAGCGCGTACGGCTGGTACGACATGATCCTGATCCGAGAAGGACGTAAGTACGATGATACGGATTCCAGGCAAGATCGCACGAAGCCTTCTCGCCGTCTCAATCCCATCAAGCACTGGCATATGCAGATCCATTAATACCACATCCGGGTGCAGCTGTTCTGCTTGTTCCAGTGCTTCCTGTCCGTTCGAGGCTTCTCCGACGACTTCCATATCTGGCTGTGTGGACAAAAAAACGTGCAACCCACGCCTCACCATTGCATGATCGTCCGCGAGTAAAATCGTAATCGGCATGTCTTCTTCCCCCTGATTTTATACAGATTCGGACGGAAGTGGAATGACGACCGTTACCGATGTTCCCTTACGGGATGAACTCACAAGTTCAAGTCTGCCGCCCAGCGATTGGGCCCGTTCTCTCATGATGGACAGACCAAGTGAACTGGCAGGCAAGGCCTCACGCCTTTTGGCTCCACCTTTCCCACGATCTGTAACGATTAAGACCGCTTCCTGATCGCTTAGCTGGAGGGATATCTCAGCGGAAGGGACTCCCGCATGTTTACGTACATTATTGAGCGCTTCCTGTCCAATACGCCATAAGCCTTCCTCGATACTTTGAGGCAAGGAGCGCATACCCGTCCGATGTACAACGACCTGCAATCCCTGTCCTGTACCATATTCCTGCAAGGCACTGAGCAGTCCAGACTCCAACCCCGCCGGTCGAAGTTGCATAATCAAGGCACGCATTTCCTTCAATGCTTCCTGTGACAAGGAACGTATATCCTTCATCGCTTCCGCAGCCGGATGCAGCTGTTGTGATCCGGATAACATGCTCTCCGCCCCTTTGGCTGTCAGGGACAGGGAGAACAAAATTTGGTTCACCGAATCATGCAAATCTCGAGCTAGTCGGTTTCGTTCCTCCAGTCGGGTTAATTCCCGGCGTTTGTATACCAGTCTCAGACTCTCCCACGAGGCTGTAATATGTTCAGCGAGTGCATCGAAAACCTCACGATCTGCCTGAAGGAAGTCATTGGCCGAACCCAATCCAACCACCAGTACTGCCGTTTCGCCAGGAGAACTTAATGGGATGGGTGCAGCCAAGCCCGAAGCCAAAACAGACATAGGAAGTCGGGTATTACAAATGGCAGAAATATCTCGAATTTCTGTTGCCGACAATACCATAGCCCGATGAGAATCAATCACACGATGCATACGAGTCTCCACCTCTGGAGAGAGCCCAGATAGTGTCATCAGTTCGGACTTGCCATGAGCATGAGCGGCCTGTACCATAAAGCTTCCATTCTTCTGGGATAACAGTGCGGCAAATGGCCAGTCATAATGATGTCCAAGCAGCTTTACAACCGTCTTGGCCATATCGTCTCCACTGTTGCAATCGTTGACCGTCACGCCCAGCGATCGGCTGAACTCCCCCAGCCTGACATACAGATCCGCTCGCCTTTGCTCTGCGCTATATAATCGCATCCGCTCCATTGCACTACCTAGCTGATAAGCTACAGCCTGCAAAAGCGCCAGCTCACTATCACTAAAATGCTCTTTTCCTGGTGCCGCAACATTCAGCAGTCCCAGCATCTTCTCCCCCGAGCGGAGCGGAACCGTTGCATGATGGGTGATGTCACGGGTATCTCCCCATTGATGATCGACGGCATCCTCCAGGCGTTTGCAATTAATGATATTGACGGCATTATCCAATCTCCCGTCCCGGAAGCGATTCACGCACCAGCAAGACCCACAGCGCATCGGCTCCTTATCATGATGCAGCAGAGCAGGAGGCAGACTGTAATCAGCAATACAGGAGTACTCTCCCTGATTATTGATCAGGAACACCCAGCCCGTAGTCAATCCCGTCAGTTCCAACAATTTACCGAGTACCGTATCCAGCATCAGATTCAGGTCGTTGGATGTGTTGAGGGTTTCCGCGATCGTCTTCAGTGTGTACATCTCCTGCATTCCGGCTTGTTCCGTCATGCGGATTCCTCTCCTTTGACTGATCCTTAGTGTTGTTTTCAATTATTGTATACAATCAGCGAAGGATATAAAAGGATGAACTTCTAGCTTCACCTCTAGCCCAGCTTCTGTCGCTCTTTGCGAGATGCAGATAAAGGCTCCATATTAATGAGACCCCGATCCGACAGAGCCAGCGCCATTTTATAGAAAGCACGTGTCCGAATCTTCGTATACGTATCCTTGCTGACAGGCGGGTCAAACACATGGTTATACACTTTATAGTCAAATACATCGTCATCCTTCAGATAACGTTCTCTGACAAGTACACGTTCCTTCTCGCTCAGTCGAGATACCACAAAATCAATTGTATCGCAGTACGCCTGACGTGCGCGCTGTACATCCACATTATAGATTGCCGTTCTGGCAGTGGAATCCCCGGTCACATTCGTTGCACCATGGAAACGCTCTGCGTAACTCGCCGTCACCATTACCTCTCGTTCTTCAAAAGCAATCGTTTTATAAATCCGGTATTTTTCCAGCGCGGCTTCAACAGCAGTCTGTGTTTTGCGTCGATCCAATTCGGGCAGCATCAGTTCCATATTCATTCTCCTCCTTAAACATTCGTTATAGAATGAAAGTCTATTAGCTTCGCATGTTCCACTCTGATGACAGAAAAATCTTACGATCGCTGTTATCCCCAGATTTTTTTGATTATATTTTCTAATGTAAAAATCTAGTGATAAATGCGAACGCTACGCTTCTCCAGCTTTTTTCTGTCCTCTTCGTATGCGTAACTTAAAGTTCATTCTATAAAAGTTAAACTCGCATTCATCTCATCTTTAGTATTTTGTATTATTCGATTCCAGTCGCTTACGGGTACAATAGATAGACGAATAGAAGCTTTTCGATCTACCTATTGCTGATTTGAATCGCTCTCTGGATGAATACAAAATACTCCTTTTATTAGAGTTATCCAGTTCTCTGAAATAGTAACGACATTTTTCAACTTTTTTCTGTTGCCTTTTGGAATCAACCAAGATCAGCTATGAAGTAGGAATAATTCATTTTCCTCATTATCCAACTTGTCTCAACTTTACATTTTGTTCTCATTTTGTTCGTATTTCTATTTGAGGATACCACTTTCTGGGGATTGGCGTAAACCTTCATTTTGGGTCGTTTTAACTATAAAATAAAACCCGCGCTCTCATTTCCTTTACCTTTTGGCATAATTGTTTCATATCCCTTTACCTAATGGTATATATACGATATAGTACAGATAATTAAAGATCCTCGTATAAGTCATTTGATTTTTATATCTTAAGATAGAATGCTAGATTAGCACGTCTACGGAGAGGGTAGAAAAAACCTGGAGAAGCGTAGCGTTCACCTTTATCACCGGATTTCTCCCTTTTGAGAAGGGAATCAAAGAAATCTGGGGATAACAGTGATGGAAGGTTGTTCTGCCATCGGAGTGACTCGTGTGAGACAAGTTCTCTTAATATATAATTCAAGCACTTGTACGAATCAAAGGAGTGGCATGAATTGTGGAGCACGCTTTTGGTCCTTATCTGAAACAACTGCGCGAGCAACAGGGATACAGCATCAATCAGCTCGCCGAAGCAGCAGGAATCAGCAACTCGCAAATTTCACGCATTGAGAATGGGGTTCGCGGAGTTCCCAAGCCCGCTACCATCCGCAAAATCTCCGATGCACTCTCGGTTCCCTACGCGGATATGATGAAACAGGCCGGATATCTGGAAAACGGAAATACAGAAAGTCAGCTCCATGACGCTCCAGAATGGGCAACTTACAAGGACCGTCGAGACTTCAAAAAGATGCTCGAGGACGAGGATGATCTGATGTTTGACGGCATCCCGCTGGATAATGAGGATAAGAAACGAATCAAGGATGTCCTGACAGGTCTGTTCTGGGAAGCCAAACAGATGAACAAACGCAAAAAAACGAACGATCCGGACGAGCGCCCATGAAGCATTTCAAGCTGAACAAACTAAAGCAGCAGGTGAGATGATATGGATGACATTGTAACAAAGCTGATTCGAAAACACCGGACCAACTGCCCTTTCAGCATTGCCAGAGCCATTGGAATACAGATCCGGTTCACCAATCTGGGCAAGTCTACCAAAGGACTGTATTTCCGAAAGCTCCGTCGCAGATTTATCGTCATTCACAATGATTTACCGCCGGAATGGCAGCGTTTCGTGTGTGCCCATGAACTTGGACATGACCGATTGCACAAAGGCATAAACCGCTTCTTTCTGGAGGAACACTCCTATTTTGCCCCAGGCAAGCTGGAAAGACAGGCCAATCGTTTTGCCATACAGCTTCTAACTTCAGGGGTGATGCCAGAGCCGGATGAATCACTGGAGAAATTTTGTTTGCGTACTGGACTGCCACGTGAAGTGCAGCATTTTTTTTAGTCTTTTTAAGAACATACGTTCCTTCGAAATGAAATTCTCTCTTAATCTTCCACTTTGAAAATCAGATGTCACTTTCAGGTTACCTATTTTTACGTGAATAGCGAGATTTCCTAATAGTAGTCTGGTAAAATACAACATGAGTTGTGTAAACGCTCACGTAGATTATTATTTTGGGGAGGTTACTGATTTATATGAAAATCTGGAAGACTTATGTTTCACTTATGCTAACGCTCTGTTTGCTGTTGGGCAGTGTAGGCATTGCCGCTGCTGCAACGGATACCACTCCGGGCACAGGTAAGCACATTACTATTCTACATACGAATGACACGCACGCACGCGCAGTTGAGTCCTCACCTGCGATGGGTTTCGCCAAAGTTGCTGGAATTGCGGACAAATACCGTAGCGAAAACCCAAATACCCTTCTGCTGGATGCCGGAGATGCAGTGCATGGTACAACCTTTGCTACACTCGTTAACGGTGAGAGCATTGTCAAAGTAATGAACGAAATTGGTTATCAGGCGATTGTACCGGGTAACCACGAATTCAACTACGGTTCCGAGCGCCTCATTGAACTTGCGGATATGATGAACTTCCCCATGCTCAGTGCCAATGTGAAAAAGAAAGACGGAACTCGTCTCTTCGAGCCTTACCTCATTAAAGAAGTAGACGGCGTGAAGATCGGTATCATTGCACTGACTACACCGGAAACGATGTACAAAACAAATCCGAAAAATGTGGAAGGTCTTGATATTACAGACCCAACTGCGGAAGCCAAAGTTCTTGTGAACGAAATTCGCAGCAAAGTAGATGTTGTTGTTGTATTGGGACACCTTGGACAAGACGCGTCCAGCACCGATACTAGCTTCAAAGTTGTAAAAGAAGTGCCAGGCATTGATGTATTCATCGACGGTCATAGCCATACGGTTCTGCAAGATGGACTTGTATCCGATAACGGAACATTGATCGCCAGCGCTGGAGAATATACAAACTTTGTAGGCGTGATCGACCTGTGGGTTGACGGCGGCAAAGTAACGAAAAAACAAGCTACACTGATTGATGAAACGGAAGCAAAAGACATCAAACCAAATGAGAAAGTTGCCACATTGGTGAACTCCATTCAGAAAGAACAAGAACCCATTCTGAAAGAAGAAGTAGCCAATACAGCTATTCTGCTGGACGGCAAACGTGAACAAGTACGCGCAGGTGAAACGAACCTGGGTGACCTGCTGGCAGATGCCATCCGTGACGTCAGCAAAGCCGATATCGCACTCACCAACGGTGGCGGTATTCGTTCTTCTATTGAAAAAGGTATCGTGACTAAAGGTGATATCATTACTGTCCTTCCTTTTGGTAATCAGGTTGTAACGCTTGAAGTAACAGGCTCCGATGTAATCGCAGCCCTTGAAAACGGTGTAGGATCTTATCCAGAACCAAGTGGCGGATTCCCACAAGTATCCGGAATGACATTCAGCATTGATTCTTCCGCTGCAAAAGGCAGCCGTGTACACTCCGTCATGATCGGAGATAAAGCCCTTGATCCAAAAGCAACGTACACCATGGCTACGAATGATTTCACTGCTGTTGGCGGTGATGAGTACACGATGTTTGCAAAATACACAACGTCCGGCATGTACGGTGCTATGGATGAAGCGTTGATCGAATACATGCAAAAACTGGGCGCTGTAGATATTAAAACAGATGGTCGAATTAAGGAAGCAAAAGCTCCTGCGGTTGAACCGGAAGCTCCAGTAACGGAAACACCAGCTCCAACTACACCGAAACCAGAGACACCAAAACCAGAAACACCGTCGAAACCGACGCCAAGCAAACCAGCTCCAGCCAAAGTGCATGTTGTAAAATCCGGAGATTCCTTGTATTCCATCTCCAAACAATACGGTACCACTTGGCAAGCTCTGCAAAAGCTGAATAAGATCAAAAATCCACACTGGATTTATCCAGGTCAGCAATTGAAACTGCCTGCAGCCTCTTAAGTTCTGAGAAGAGCAGATATTTGCACAATAAGATTCAAAAAAAAGGGTGTCCCTCAAGCCATAACCGGCTGATGGACACCCTTTTCTATTTTACTTATTACATCACTCCGTAGTTAACCTACCGAGTTGTACACTCCATGTTTTCATGAATATAGCTTTGCTGCAAAAATAAATCCCCAAAGCCACTTTAAGAAATCCCTTCATCCCATGCCCTCTACCATGGACTATAGAAGAAATATCCCAAATTGCCACTCTCATGCGGTTATTTCACATTCAAAACGCTATATTTCTCGTTCCATGATTTGCGTATTTGCACATGCATAGATTCCTGACATGGTACGCTTGAAGCTCTTATGGACAAACCGACTGTATACAGAATACAGTTTTTCAAATTCTAGTTATTTGGTATGACAATACGCAAATAGTGTTGCATTCTTACATGACTATAGCCCTCTTTTTAATGCTTTAATCCGTTACATAACCACAAACATCTCTTACCGCATAATATCCGGACCTATTATACATCGTTCTATTATATAGAGGCACGTAGCACGGTTTCATAAGGATATATGTTTTTAATTCCGGACTATAGCTGTTCCTTCACCTGACTTACAGCCTCTTGTGCCGACAGACTGATTCGTTTGGATTCACCTCGTGCTGCAAGAACATGCGATCCAAATTCTACCTGTCCCTCTGCTGCACCTCGGCCAATAACAATCTGGACAGGCAAACCGATTAATTCCGAATCCTTGAACTTCACCCCTGGCCGTTCATCACGATCATCTACCAGTACACTGTATCCGGCATCTAATAGTTGTTGTTCCAGTTCCAGTGTGAGCTCACGTTGCTGTTCATCCTTCCAGCTCATTGGGATCAGATGTACATGATAAGGTGCGATGGCTGACGGCCAACGGATACCATCTTCTCCGGCATATTGTTCAGCAATAGCGGCCATCAGACGAGACACACCGATACCGTAACAACCCATTACAGGTGCGCACTGCCGTCCATTGCGATCCAGGAAGGATGCTCCCATAGCGTCACTGTACTTGGTTCCCAGTTTGAAGATATGCCCCACTTCTATTCCTTTTGTGAATACAAGCGCTTCTCCACAGGTTGGGCAGCCGTCACCTTCAGCAGCGAAACGGATTCGATCTACTTTGTCCAAAGCAAAATCTTTACCTGGAACTACATTCGAATAGTGTACATCAACTTCATTCGCTCCTGTAATGGCACGTTCCATTGCAGTTACATCCGCATCTACTACAATCGGCAGATCCAGTCCAATGGGACCCAGAAAACCTACAGTTAATTTCGGATGACTTGCAAGGGCAGTTTCATCAGCCAGAATTAGCTCCTCTACACCCAATACCTGCTTCAGCGCAATATCATTCACTTCATGATCCCCACGAACAAGTGCAGCGACCAGTTGACCATCGGCCTGATAAAGCAATGTTTTGATCATGTGCTTGGCATCCTTGCCCACAAAGGCGCTTAACTCATTGATCGTACGTACACCTGGCGTTTGGATACGAACCAACGTGTCACCCTCGGTATTCCCAACAGCTTTTTCAACCATTTTTAGGTCAGCAGAAGCTTCCGCTTTTCCTGGATTCTTAGCAGAAGATTTAGAAGTCTGATACCCCGCCTTCTCCAGATTTGCGGCATATCCACAGTGTTTGCAGGTTACGATCGTATCTTCTCCCACATCAGCAAGTGCCATGAATTCGTGGGTCTCCCCCTGACCACCAATGGTGCCAGCATCGGCTTCCACTCGAATATATTCCAGTCCACAACGCTCCAAAATACGCGAATACGCCGTATTCATGGCCTGATAGGTGCGATCCAGCTCTTCCCAATCGGAAGCAAAAGAGTACGCATCCTTCATGATGAACTCCCGTCCCCGCAGCAATCCAAATCTTGGACGACGTTCATCTCTGAATTTGGTTCCAATCTGATAAAGTGTAAACGGCAGCTTCCGATAAGAATTAACCTCGTCACGAGCTAGTGCAGTCACAACCTCTTCATGGGTAGGACCCAGGGCGAATTCTCGTGCATGGCGATCCTTCAGACGCATCAACTCAGGGCCATACTGTGTATATCTTCCGGATTCTTCCCATAGCTCAGCAGGCTGCATGATTGGCAACAATACTTCCTGACATGCTGCACGGTCCATTTCTTCCCGAACGATTCGTTCGACATTCAGCAAGATACGACGTCCCAAGGGTAGGTAACTGTATATCCCTGCTGCAAGTTGGCGAATCATTCCCGAGCGCAATAACCAGCGATGCCCTGCTGCATCTGCCTCTGCTGGTGCTTCACGTAATGTTGGAACAAGCATTTCACTTTGACGCATCTTGTCACACCCCTTATTCTTCTATTCATTATTGTTAATTTGGTTGTAAACAGCAAAAAAACACATCCGTCAAGGGACGAATGTGTCGTGGTACCACCCTTATTTAACTGCACTTTGCCGGTCGACTCTGCCATCAAATCATCAAGGCATTGACCATAAACCGGTTCTCCGTTTGCAACCTATACAAAACGTGAACATGCAGTCCTTCAGAGCATAACGGGCCCATCCGGCGAAGGTTACAGGCCGTTCGGGCCTTCTCCTCCGCAGCTCGCGAGGTA
The DNA here is from genome assembly GCF_050994985.1 of Paenibacillus taichungensis. NCBI lineage: Bacteria > Bacillati > Bacillota > Bacilli > Caryophanales > Paenibacillaceae > Paenibacillus > Paenibacillus taichungensis. The sequence goes on from NZ_CP194720.1 coordinate 4,696,050, forward strand.
GGAATAACGAAACAGCAACAGAAACCTTGCACTAAGCGGTTTCCTCTCTGTAGAAGCTGGCTGACGTAATTATGTCCTCGTTGATCGCTGTTATCATTTTGATCACAATAGTGTATTTACAAGAAATTGTCAACCATTCACTCAAATACTACCCCCGAATAATATTCCACCACATCACGGATGAGCATGTACGCGTCTCCATTCGTAAGCTCGTTTTTGTTTGCTATACCAGCAAGCGTGTCCTCGCTTACGAAGTTCTGCATTTGCAATTGAGTAAGTGCCAATTCAGGTGTAGTTTCAGCTTCAGTAGCTCCCATTGCCAAACATATCATATACGCGGCTTGATCCAGAGTTAAAGGTAAAGCGGAAGCATTCTTCATACTCACAACAACTTTATCAGCACTGCCTGTATAAAAGTTTGGAAACATGGCTTGCAATCTTTTCAATTTACTTAAGTATCGTTCCGGATTCATACCTGTATCCAGATCCCAACCATCATTATTATAATTACCTGAGGCCATGTACATACTCGCGGCAGCAAGTAACCCCCTATAATCTTTATGCTCCATGTACTCGGGCTTCTCAAAATTATGCATCGAGAGATCCATGCCTTGTTTCTCCAGCATCTTACGCAATTCGGTTGCACGCTCCTCGGAAGCTGAGAGTTCCCGGAAGGACTCTTTGTGTACATATGCCAGTTTGACCGCTGCTCCAGCAGCTTCTCCAGTAGCCATCCCCAGAGGGACGACTCTTGCGCTTCCATGTGGAATCGTGTCAAAACTTGCTGCTCGTCCTACTACTAACAGACCATCAACTTTCAATGGGACAAGCGAACGGAAAGGTACACCATATTGAACTGGACTCAGCATAATGGTACCGGGATTGCCCACACTCGTGCTCTGAATATCGATATCGTATGAACCATAACCAATTGCATCCCAATGATCTCGATTCTCCATAACATCAGCAAGTGTCAGACGATACTCACCATAGATGTGACGTGATTCTCTCACGTAGAGCTCATTCGCCGTTCCGGCATATTCAAGCCCTGCAAACTCCTCGTAATTTTTCTTCAAAAAATCAACGATCAAAGGAGCTTCCTTCCGCCCTATTTCCAGTCCATCTTTCACAGAGGCAGGATTCAGCGGATCTACTCCAAAGATCTGCATCGTATTGATCAAGATGGTATCATCGTTTTGTCTCCCAATGTTCAGACTACGAATCTTGATACGTTGCGGATCGGTCGATTCATATTTTCGCGCATCACCGTATCCCCAGGCACTCATTTTATCCACGCCCGTACCTTCTCTTTCCCTGAACTTCTGCCATACTTCATCTGTAACACCACTTAACTTAAATACAAGCGTAGAGACCATCTTGGCCTTGCCATCTCCAATGTCCTGTCTACCTATGGAATATGGGACCCCAGCCGCAGCTGCAATATCTGCATCCTGAGTAGCGTCAATGATTGAACGTGTTGCAATTTTTATAATGGTTCCGTCTTCTTTAGTGATGTTCATTCCCATAATTGTAGTTCGCCCTTCCGAGGCAGACTCAGTAATGGGCTCCAAATGTTTGACATTCATCAGAAGGTCAATGTTAGGTTCGGAATGAATCATTCGATAGAATACGTTAGCCGCTGTATGGGTATCAAACGAACTGCCCTCAATCTGGTCAAACCATTCCTGGAAAATCCCTTTATTCAGAAAATCAGGCTGTCGAAGACTGCTCAACCATTGCGGCTGATCAGGAGAGTAATTCAAATCTAACGTATTAAGTCCCCCTTCGGTCATCAACCCTCCCATCATGTTGCGATCTCTTGCTTCAACCAACAATACCCGCATCCCATTGCGGGCAGCAGATAACGCAGCCGTAATTCCCTCCGGATCAGTTCCAGCAACAATAACGTTATAAGAATCGGACAGCGTTGTGCTAGATTGTACAGTCTCCAATGGCTGCCATACATAATTATTATTGAATTTATAGTTCTTGTTCCAGATATAAAAGGCAGCATAAGCTGCACTAAATAAAATAATAAATACAGCCGCCGTAATTGCTGTTGCTTTCATTTTTTTGCTAACCAAAATAATTAATCCTCCACTATGTAATGTAAATTCATAAAAACTATAATGTAGCACTAACTCTGATATTCTTCCAACAAAATGCTATTATCCCCTCCTCTCTGACCATAAAAATGTCCATAAAAAAAACACTCCCCAACGGTTTGCACCATGTCAGGAAATGTTGATTATATCGGCCTCATGTCATGATTAAGATCCTACGATTTTGCATAACAATGACAACAAAAACTTGGACTGCATCCTAACTTTATCCATTATAAAGACCCCTTTTTGCAATGTAAAGGCATATCAAACCTATACACTTCATATAAAAAGAAACTTCAACACTCCCCAACTGTTATTACTCACTCTCCATGAATTGCTGGGCGATGGCTGACATGGCCGTGCGTTCCCTGTAATATAGAGAAATAGAAACCATGTATTAATTGATAAAGGAGTTTGTCCTATGCCATATATTATTTACGATCTTGAATTCACGGTAAGTCGCAATACACGATACTCTTCTGAAATTATAGATATCGGTGCCGTCAAAGTAACGGAAGGTGAGAACGGCCTGTACGTATCGGACACGTTCCACACTTATGTTCGTCCATCCAATAAATCGGTGCTGTCCGCCGATACGATTCAGTTTACGGGTATTACGCAGAAAGACATTGACGCAGCCCCTCTTTTTCCGGAAGCACTGAATCAATTTATTGCCTGGATGGGAACTGAATCCTATTACATGTGCTCCTGGGGACCGGATGACCGCGCCAAACTTATTTCTCATTGTCGCACTCATCAACTCGATGTAGCCTGGATCACCAACCACAATGATATTCAACAGCAATGGTCACGCACAGTACGCAAGGAAGGAAAATTCCGTCAGCTTGGACTCGCTCAGGCTCTTGAACTGTGTGGTATTGAATTCGATGGCACTCAGCACCGCGCTTTGGATGATGCGATTAATACAGCCAAAGTATTCATACATCAATTTGATCAGTTCAAACTGGAAACCAATTGCGCCGCAGATGATGAGGGCATCACATCCAAAGTGGTCTATTCCAGTAGTGTAGAAGATGACGAGAAAGATTCCCCTTTCGGTAACCTTGCACACCTGTTCAAGACCAAAGAATAATGGACTACGATTGCATGTTGAACAAAGGCAGACCAGCCATGATCTGCATTGAAGTTCAGTTGTAGATCTCCCTCCAACGTTCCAGACGTTCTTTCATCATGAGGCGGCATTTCTCGGGTTCCAGAATTTCGGCATCGGGTCCATATTGAGACAACCACGTTAGAAACCCTTCTTCATCACTCAATATGGCTTCAAACAACAACGTGCCTTCCGGTTCAATCGTCAAGATGGGGCGTGCAAAAAACTGCTCCTGCATGACACGCTCCACAGCGTGCGGTGAGAATCTGATTTTGAAAGCAGTCCACTCCGTACTGCCGCTAAGTTCCTGTGGCGTACGGAAGTGAGATTGTAAAAGGTAGTCATCTTTGCGGAACGTGCGTGGCAAAATCCGAACCCTGTACAAACGGTTCACTTGAAATATTCTCAGTTTCTCTGACAGGTGACAATACGCCAACAGATCAAATCGGTATTCACGAGGAATAAGACAGTAGGGGTCCATTCGTGCAATCCCCTTTTTACCTTGAAACAGATATTCTCCTTCAATAGTGTTCTGGGAAATTCCGGCCTGAAGCAAGGTCACCAGTGAATGATTCAGAAGTTCGGTACTTTCATTTTGCCAAGCAGAAGTACCCACCTTGAACAACCCGCCAATTTGCTCAGACCATTCCACTCGCTCTGTTTTGTTTTTCTGACTCGAAGCAACCACTTTCTCATACGCGCTCTCAAAAGCAGGCTTCAGCAACGGACGAATATTCTCCATGACTTCTGCCAGGTGCATAAAGGCTTGAGCTTCTTCATCAGACCAATTCAGCGGATACATGGCAAAATGGCTGATAAACATGTATCCTCTCCCGTGTCCCATATTGGCGATGGGGATATGCATTGCACTGAGGGCCTCCATGTCGCGGTATATCGTCCTTTCCGTTGTCTCGCACCGCTCGGCAAGCTCACGGGCCAGAATACCCGGCTTGGCCTGCACAAGAGTAATAATGCGCATTAATCGGATCAGTCGGTCTGTCATTTTGCCGGACCCTCCACGATGTTGTTTCAATAAATTCGATACAACTCCATCCATTTTTTTATTATTATGTTGTTTAGTACATTCGACTTATTCCTTGACTTCACCTTCAAAAATTTATGTAGAAACATTCCTTTCCGTACCAACTTCCCTAGTTCTTTATCCCTATTCACCTAACATCGTTTTTCCGCGATTATGAACCATGGAATTAAAAGTAATCCCGTAATGGTGCCGAAGTTTCTCCACAATTTCGGCTTCCGCATAATAATCCAGATCCTGTTTTCGTGCCGCTTCAATTAACAGAGCATCTGCGTGACGACGCAGCATGTCGCTGCCCTCTTGTGTACGACCTCTTTCATAAGCGCGCAAAGCTTGCTTAATCAAAGGAACGGTTTCATTTAATTTGATTGTCTTCTCTACCTTGGGATCTACCGGCTGGCGCAGCATGCCCAGATGACTGGTGTACTGAATGTACAACTGTTCTCTGCGCAGCAGTACTCTCTGGCTTTGTTTCAATTTTCGCGTACTCCAATAAGCTGAACATACGGCACTTTTCCCCGATACACGAGGTCCCATGGCGAATTCGAGTAAAATTTGTTTACTCTCTCCCTTGTATACATCTCCAAGTCTTAGAACCCAACCGATATCCGTTTCTTTGGAACGACAGCCGTAGATGCCTTTAAGCTGAATTCCAAATTCCGGTTTGAGCAAAAGTTCCAAGTCTCGCGACACAATTTTGGGTGCTATTTTCCTGAGTCTTTTGGCAGGGGATCCATTACGCCACTCTACCATCATATATACGGGGTCCGCTCCCCCTGTCGGTATGGCCTCTCTATTCCACGAATAAGATACTTCAAAGACTGAGTTCACTGGTAGTCTCTCCCCCGATTTATATGTATTATCTTCTAAGTTATCAGGGTAAATGGACACTATATTGTCACGGAACATATGTTCGCAGGAAATTTTTCCATAATATTAGTTTCTCGTCCCTAAATCCGTGTAATTACGACAATAAACGACGAAAAAGCTTGGCAGTATGCCAAGCTTTTAGACCACTTTTATATGACAAGTCCTAACTTAAATCGTAGCAGTATTCATTCCCATTTTGTGTGAATTTTGTATAGAATCAGGTTCTGTAATCGGAGCATAAGTAATACTGTCGATAATCAATTCACGCCCGATTGGCTCACCATTTACAGTGATCATAATCGTTTTGGTTGTTGCAACTTGTTTAGTTGTGTACATATGTTTCTACCCCTTCGTATTCACGATCTTCTTAAAAATCGGATATATTGTTTTCACTCATTAAATTACAAATTTCGTTAATATGAATAGCAGGCACCCGGAGCTGAAGTAAAAGAATGATGTCAAGACCGTCCGCAGTGCTGCTCTGTCCTTCTATTACCCCGGCGGCCTAGAAATTAAACACCTGTCCACATGTATTGATTTATTCTCATATAGGGTAATTAAAACTACATCATCTTGAACCCATTGTCCTGGTTTTGACGTATAATGTAAGAGCCGTATTTCAACAAATGACGACGAAATCGGCAAACGATTATGTAACCGAAAGAAGGTGCCATTCATGCCAAAACCCATTCAGGGTTATTTCATTCGGGTGTTATTCACCACATGTGTATTGTTTACTGTTTCTTTGACTTCTACAGTCAGTGCAGCAAATGCCAATATATTCTCCGATATTTATAGTGGATGGGAAAGAGTCTCTGAGCTTCCTGGAGAAGTGAACGCCTTGCAGGAAAGCTATAAACAGACGCTGGAGCAGTTGAATCAGACTTCTGCCCAATTGGGACAAGCCCAGGCAAATGTCGAAGCATTCAAGGCCCAGAACGAGTTGCTGCTGGCGCAAAACGAAAAACTGACCGACATGGTGAGCAAGCTGCAAAATGATCAGGATGCAAAAACGGCAACTGCCAAACGCATTCAAACGATGATTATCACAGCCGTTTCACTCATATTGGGATACTTTATTCTGATTCGAGTGATGCGCTGGGGAATGCGTCGCCGTTCAGGCCGAGTATAAAAGAACAGGAGCAACCGCATGCACATACACCTGAATAATGCCGAAGCTGGCGGAGCCGGACAAGTGGTCACGTTCTCGTTGATCCAGGACGACCGCCTGCATATTCTCCATCCCCAGCAAATTGTCGCTTTTCGCGGCCCAAGCAGCAGTCGCAATGATAAATTTATGAATATTTCGGGTATCTATCGTAAAAAAAAGCTGATCAAATCCGAAATTACCGGTCCTTGTCAATTTGTGGCCGCCCTGCCTCCCGGCTTCACCATGAAGGAAGTTGAACTGAGTGAGAACAGCGATCTGCTGTACGACTTCCGCCATCTTTTCTTCTACTCTGACGGCGTCACGATGCACACCAAAATTCAAAAAATCAAAAACATGCTCATCACTCGGGATGCCGTGAAAATGAAGTTTTCGGGCAAAGGCAAAATTGGATTGCTGACACAAGGTCAGGTCTGCCAGCAGGAACTGCACCCTACCGCACCACTGTACGTGGATGCTGGCAGTATTATCGCCTATCCTGAGAACGCGCAGCTTGAACTTACCGTATACGGGAACAACCTTGCCAGCCAGCATATGAACTATCATTGGAAGATGACAGGACATGGCTCTGTACTTTTTCAGGCTGGTCGTGAAAATCATAGGCTGGAACAGGATATGAACGATGAAGGCTTATTTAAGCGGATTCTGAAAGAAGTCATTCCTTTTGGAAATGTATTAATCAAATAAGTCCAGATGACGTTAGGCTCGGTTATAAATGGGTTCTCATGGAAAGCATGCTCACCGTATTGGAAATGTGATATACTGTACCGGACAATTGAAGAAGAAAATCCATGCCTATGGCATGGGAGAGGTTCGCGAACTCCCTCTATAAGACTCGACCATTAAAAGGTCAATAAGTCTTGCGTACATTTTAGGTAACAACGTACGTAAAAAACTAAGGACACTAGATCGTGCCTGCTTTTTTGAAGCAGCCTACGAGAAGGTGTGTTTTTTGATGGATGCCAGTTCATGAACTTCTCTGTTCTTCCGACACTCTGTGCCTATGTGCATGGATTGATCTTAAGAAGATGGAGAGGTTTTTTTATGTTGAACGAAGAAAAAGCAGTCGTTGTATTCAGCGGCGGTCAGGACAGTACAACTTGTTTGTTCTGGGCCAAACAGCAATTTGCTGAGGTTGAGGTAGTTACCTTCGATTACGGCCAGCGTCACAAGCTGGAGATTGAATGCGCCGCAGAAATCGCTCGCGATCTGGGTGTGCAGCAAACGGTACTGGATATGAGCTTGTTAAACCAACTCGCGCCCAATGCACTCACCCGTACAGATGTGGAGATTACGCATGAGGAAGGCGAACTGCCGAGTACGTTCGTGGATGGACGGAATTTGCTGTTCCTCAGTTTTGCAGCCATTATGGCGAAGCAAAAAGGGGCTCGTCATCTCGTTACAGGTGTATGCGAAACGGATTTCAGCGGTTACCCGGATTGTCGGGATTCGTTTGTGAAATCGATGAATGTAACGCTGAATCTGTCCATGGACTACCCGTTTGTCATTCACACCCCACTGATGTGGCTGGACAAAGCCCAAACATGGAAAATGGCGGATGAGCTTGGTGCCTTCGATTATGTGCGGGAGCGCACACTGACCTGTTATAACGGGATTATCGGCGATGGCTGCGGAGAATGTCCTGCCTGCAAACTGCGCAAAGCCGGACTGGATCGCTATCTGGAGCAACGCACGAATTCAGCTACTGTTGGAACTGCGGGAGCGGACGTACGATGAGAGAACCGGGAACATTTCGTATTGTGGAACGGTTGCAGCGGATTGGAGAAGATATCCTCCCTGCACAGCTTCGCTATCATCGCAAACGTGTGCTTGTCAGCAAGGAGTTTACGTTTGACGCTGCGCATCATCTGCATTGTTATGAAGGCAAGTGCAAAAATTTGCACGGGCATACGTATAAAGTCGTTTTTGGCATTAGCGGTTATCCGGGTGAGACCGGACTTACGGTTGATTTTGGCCATATCAAGGATATATGGAAAACACAAATTGAAGGGTATCTCGATCATCAGTATCTGAACGAAACCCTTCCCCTCATGAACACAACAGCTGAAAATATGGTCGTCTGGTTGTTCGAGCAGATGGAACATGCCTTGCAGACCGAACCGTATTCCGCACTGACTGAGGGTGGTAGAACAGAGTTTGTCCGCTTATACGAGACGCCAACCAGTTACGCCGAGGCTAGACGGGAGTGGATGATCGATGAGTAGTGTGGAACAGAGCAAAGAGGCTCGTATTCCTGTGATGGAAATCTTCGGCCCGACGGTTCAAGGTGAAGGCATGGTTATTGGGCAGAAAACGATGTTCGTCCGCACCGCGGGCTGCGATTATCGGTGCTCCTGGTGCGATTCGGCCTTTACTTGGGACGGCAGTGGCAAGGATCTGATTCAAATGATTACGCCGGAGGACGTGTGGAACGAGCTGCGCCGCGTTGGCGGCTCGCGCTTCTCCCATGTGACCATCTCAGGCGGCAACCCTGCCCTGCTCGCTTCGCTGGGGGGATTGGTTAAGCTGCTTGGAAAAAACGGCATCCGCACCGCGGTAGAAACGCAGGGCTCCCGTTGGCAGACTTGGTTGGCGGACATTGACGAAGTCACCATCTCGCCCAAGCCTCCCAGCTCAGGCATGAACACTGACTGGGCTGTGCTGGATGATCTGATCCACCAACTGGCTGCTCGCCCGGTGGAACGAAGCCACAGTCTGAAAATCGTGATTTTCGATGAGACAGACTTGGACTATGCCCGCCGTGTGCATGCACGGTATCCGGGCACGGATTTATTTTTGCAGACCGGGAACCCGGATGTCACTTCTGCTGATACCCCAGATCTGGCGTCTTCGCTGCTTGCCCGTTATGAGTGGCTGATTGACCAAGTCAGTGCTTCCGATGATCTGAACGACGTTCGTGTGCTGCCACAGCTGCATACCCTTGTGTGGGGCAACAAGCGCGGCGTCTGATGGGCATATGGGTGGAATGGGCGGCATGATGTAATTTTGGGAACAACCAGAGGCTAAAATGGCCTATCATATATACCGGTAAGCTTCGTGCTCGCCGGAAATAAGGAGCGTTTACGAATTCATGAGACAACCTGATGAAATGCAAGATCTAACGTTGCTGGGCAACCAGGGCGTAAAATATACGTTTGAATATGATCCGGGAATTTTGGAGAATTTCGATAACAAACACCCGTACCGGGATTATTTTGTCAAATTCAACTGCCCGGAGTTCACCAGCCTGTGCCCGATCACGGGTCAGCCGGACTTTGCAACGATCTATATCAGCTACATCCCTGATGTGAAAATGGTGGAGAGCAAGTCACTTAAGCTGTACCTGTTCAGCTTCCGCAACCATGGTGATTTCCACGAGGATTGTGTGAACATCATTATGAACGACCTGATCAAGCTGATGGACCCACGCTTCATCGAAGTGTGGGGTAAATTTACGCCGCGCGGCGGCATTTCCATCGACCCGTACACCAACTACGGCAAACCAGGTACGAAATATGAGCAAATGGCTGAACACCGCATGATGAATCATGATATGTACCCGGAGACGATTGATAATCGTTAATTTGGCAGATACATCAATTATGCTTTGTGCAAAATAAAATTATAGAACAAACAAAAGCCGAACTCTTCTATCCGAAGAAGTTCGGCTTTTGTTTTTTTGTATGCTATGGAACGTGAGCGTTAGCAATCAATCGTATGATTGGACTAGCATTCAAGTACTATGATCTTCCTTCAGTTCTTTCACTTTTTTGATGTAATGTCTCAGCATAAGTACACCAATAGACTGAACAACCACAAAAAATCCGATAGCAAAGTACAGAGACGTAGAGGCAACATAGATAGTCAGAAAAGTCATGACTGCCATAAATAGAATGGTCATCGCCAAATTACGTTTGGCAAGAACATATGGTGATAGCGATTTCATATTGATCAGTCCTTTATAATTTCTGAAGTACCACATTATATACACCAATATCGATCAACTCGTCGTACGTTCTTTCATCCCCAGTATCAATAATCTGTGCTGTCCTACCATTAATATTTGCAGTGACGATATACCTTTCTGATCTAAGACCAAGCAAGCCTTGCGAATATACTTCAACTTGCGTCAAATGTTTTTTAGCATCCATTTGGCCAACAACTGAATCTACTATTACTCCAGACGCTGAATATAACAATGTTCTAAATAAAGCTGTCACCTTACCTTTGGTTGCAAAAATATCTATAATCGACGCAATGGTAGATACAACTGTCCCTGCTGAAATATTCAATCGATAAACTTTTGTATCAACAAGTGACTGCTTCTGATATATTGAACCATACTGATTCCAAGCTGTATTATATTTTGTCCTCACAAAATTGTAGCCTGGGGATGCATTTAAAGCAAACTCTGTCATTGAATCAATTGTATTCCCATCTTCATTAGAATCTGATCTTAATCGCTCTTCCAAAGGAATTTCTTGCTCAGATATCTCTTTAACGAGGTCACTTGCTTTTTGTTCTATTACATCACCATTTGCCATTGTAGTTACCACTTTATCTTCAGCTTTATTATAAGTTGCTTCAGAAAAAAACTTATTATCAACATAATGCTCTACAGTACGAATGTTACCTTCTTCAGTAATTTTCAGTTCAACATCCAGACCCGTTTCTTTTTCTTCATAAGATGTACTATACTCTACCCTATTACCACTTTCAGAAACATTATATCGAATTTCATCATCCTGAAAACTTATAATTTTTTCAGCATAAACATTTGCAGAAAATGACGATAACGTGGATAACAACAGGACAGAAGAAACAGCAACCGCTATTTTTTTCATAGAGCCTCCTATTTATCTCTTGTATTTTTCGTCGGAATGCCAATACAGAATATCCGATCGTAGATACGATGTTACACGAAAAAAATCCTATATTAAACAAATAAACCATAAAAGGTACTATATAACTATAAATAATTATTAATTAGAAATTGTAGCACCTCCTTATAAGACCTTTGCCTCTGTAAAAATTCATATAAGAATTTTTCACATTTTTATAATTATAAATTAAGATCCTGCAGCATTTTCTTTCTATAATTTAAGTACTTCAGAAATTCAGTAACTTTTGTGTAGTCCCCTACTTTTCCAATCCACATTTCATAAGTTTTCGTGAAATCTATTAATCTTCAGTAGAGTTCTAATAGTAGATTTTTTAAAGAATATCAATAGTTTACATTATAAAGAGAACGTTAATTTCACCTGTTCCCCTTGTCGACCTTTCAAATCTGTCCTATTATGTAACAATATGCTTAGGCACATCACATCATCAGGCGCTGATCCCTCGTGACCGCGACCAAAGGAGAACTGTTCATGTCCATGCAAAATGCATTATCCAAAGACGCCGCTGCGCGTTCGAAAGCTCCACCCGGATTGGATGCTCAAGGTACCGTTTACCGGATCTTAATTGCCATCAGTCTGGTCCATTTGTTCAACGATTCAATCCAATCTGTCATTCCAGCTATTTTTCCAATTCTGAAAGACTCCATGCATCTCACGTATACGCAGATCGGATGGATTTCGTTTGCTATTAACTTTACTGCTTCCATCATGCAGCCTGTTGTAGGCTGGTTTGCTGATAAAAAACCGACACCATCCATTCTGCCCATCGGTATGGGCTTTACGTTTACCGGTATGTTATTGCTTGCCTTCGCCGACAGTTATATGGCTGTCCTGATCTCTGTCATCTTTGTGGGTCTCGGTTCGGCGGCCTTCCATCCAGAGGGTTCACGGGTATCCCATATGGCCGCAGGGCCTCGTCGGGGTCTCGCTCAGTCAATCTTCCAGGTGGGTGGTAACGCCGGTCAATCCTTGGCTCCATTGCTCACCAGATGGATTTTCATCCCGTTTGGGTTGTTCGGTGCCATCGGATTCACAGGCATTGCAGCTGCGGGAATCGCGGTTCAAATCTACATTGCTCGCTGGTATGGACGCATGCTGCAATCGGGAGGATATTTGCGCAGACAAGCTGCAGCTCGTCGTGCTCCCAATCCAGCATTACGTAAAAAGATTGCTGCTGCCATAACCATTTTGATTCTGCTCGTCTTTGTCCGTTCGTGGTATGTCGCTTCGATCGGCAGCTTCTATGCGTTTAACCTGAAGGATACATTTAACTTGTCCACAGAGGACGCACAGATCTATATCTTCCTGTTCCTGGCGGCTGGGGCTCTTGGTACGTTCTTTGGTGGTCCACTGGCAGATCGCTTCGGTAAACGCAACATGATCTTCCTGTCAATGGCTGGAGCCGCTCCACTGGCGCTGCTGCTGCCTTATGCGAATCTGTTCTGGACAGCCGTGTTGCTGAGTATTATTGGGTTCATCATGTTGTCCAGCTTCTCGGTGACCGTTGTGTATGCACAAATGCTGATTCCAGGTAAAATCGGGACCGTCTCCGGCCTGATTACTGGTCTGGCATTTGGTATGGGCGGTCTGGGGGCACTCGTGCTGGGGAACTGGATCGACGTGTTCGGCGTATCTCCAGTTATGCAAATGTGCAGCTTCCTGCCACTGATCGGTATCTTCACCTTCCTGCTTCCATCGGATAAGCTGTTGAACCGTTGGGCGGAAGAGAACGGTAGCGAAGAATAACAGATCCTATATAATCTAAGCTCCAATATACAATGAAACAAAAGTACGCTGTTAAGACAGCCTAATGAAAAGTAACGTCAGATCGTTAACCAAGCTGGAATTAACGCCAGCATATGCAAATGCAAATGGGATGAAGCCTATACCTTTAGGGCTTCATCCCGTTTTTGTTTTGTTAGCGTAGGATCAGAGCCAAGTATCTGTCATCCCATTGCCAATTTTGGTGATGGACATCATTGTGAAAGGCGCTGAAGGATTAGTCGTTTTTTGTACAACATTTTTCCTGCTTCGGCAACATCACGAATCGTATTTTTGTTGCTCACCGAACCGAATACCATACCGGCAATCGGAATGAGCTGGAACAGCTTTTTCCACCCAAAAGATTCGCTGTAAGAATTAAAAACCTCCCGCCAGCCCTGCATTTGAGAGATAACCTCAACCTGCTTGTCCGGGTTATCGTAATCGGCGAGTTCATCAATAATTGCTTTCTTGCCCACAATATCGGCGGAGGAGAATTGCAGACATTTGACGATAAATATGCGCTCTTGAGGTTCGTCAGGATCATATCCGTAGCATAACGCCATCTCCTGCAGCACCTTCAGGGAAAGCCCCATCACCATCGGAATATCCGCCGCAATCGTTACAATGCCACCGATACCTGTTGCGGCCCCTTGTGCAGCAGCAAACCTCGTTCGACTGTCCGTAATGTTATCAGCAGTGCGATCCAGTACTTCAAGCGGTAATCCTTCCACACTGTGAATTTTCGTCGTATCCTTTGCCTCTCCATCCTGTTCATCGTAAGAGGTATCGGCCTTCATGGAATAACCGGATTTGATTGCTTCCTCTTGCAGTAGCTCCGCCACCTTCTTTTTCTGAACGAGAAATTTCCCACCATTCTGCACATACTGACCGACTTCGTTCAGCGAGTCTCCAATCTTCTGTTTCAGCGCTTTGGGCATAACTTTATCCAGCATGGCAAATGGCAAACGACCAATTTTGTCCCAAATAAACAAGTCCTTCTGCCCTTTTTCCCATTTTAAAATCTGTTCTAGCTCCCGGTCCAATGTCTCGCGCGAATCCATATATGGCCTCCTAATGTTATGTGTATAGCGAATTGTATACTCCTCATACGCAGAGGTCAGGGGATGGTTGCTAATATGCAGACCCTCGTATCCGTCTTTATGTCTTCATGTCTCCCTTTTCAATGTGTACATAAGTAAAAGCCCCTAATCAGCATGGCTCGCTGACTAAGGGCTTACTATAAAACTCTAGCAGTATTATTATTTTGCTTCAGACGCAGCCTTCCCATCTGGAACAGGGACTCCAAAGTCAGGCGTACCATCTTCGTTCCAGTGAATGACCTGCGCGCGGGCGTGACGATTTGGATCGTAGAGAGGGTCACCCTCGATGTCCTTGTAGTTTCGTGCGTGATAGATCAGAATATCCGTTTTGCCGTCCGGTGATACCGTAAAGCTGTTATGACCCGGACCATACTGACCATTCGCTTCACACGTTTGGAATACTGGTTTTGGCGATTTCACCCAACTCGCTGGATCAAGCAAGTCGGCATCTTCATCCGCAGTAAGCAAACCCATACAATAATTATAGTCCGTCGCACTCGCAGAGTAACCAATGAAAATCCGGCCATTGCGATGCAACACTGCTGCCCCTTCATTTACCTTGAAGCCAATGATCTCCCAATCGTACTCTGGTGTAGCGATCATGACCTGTTCTCCACGCAGCGTCCACGGATTTTCCATTGCGGAAATGTACAAGTTCGAGTTACCCACAATGTCCGGATCTTTCTGTGCCCAGACCAGATAACGAATTCCCTTATGCTCAAAAGTCGTTGCATCTAATGCAAATGTCTCCCAGCGCGTATGAATCTGTCCTTTCTCCACCCAATCACCTTCCAGTGGATTCGGAGAATCATTCTCCAACACATACATCCGGTGGTCGAAAAGGCCTTCATTCGTCTCGCTGGTATGAGCTGCTGCGTAATATATGTACCATTTTCCATCGATATAATGAATTTCTGGTGCCCATATGTTGGCACTCATCGGTCCTGTATCACGTTTGCGCCATGCCGTTACCGGCTCAGCCTCTCTTAACTCTTCCAGCGTTTGTGCACGCCGAATCTCTATCCGGTCAAAGGCTGGCACCGAAGCTGAAAAATAATAGTACCCGTCGGTGTGACGGTACACCCACGGATCAGCACGTTGCTCCAGGATGGGATTGGTAAATGTAATGGAATCAGTCATGGGAATGCTCCCCTTTCAAATGTGTGTGTATGGCTCGGAGTGAAGATTTGTAAAAGCTGATGGATAAAGTGCAAAGACTATTTTGCTGGTGCACCGCGGACGCTCCGGGGGTGGCAGGGCCTTGTCGCTCTCTTGTCCTCCGATTTCTTTTTCCCACCGCTCTTGGCGGTTGAAATCGGATGCCAAAGTCGCTCCTTCGGCTCCTTCCTCCCCCTTCGCTGCTTGTGCACCTCAAAAGCAACAGCTTCGCTCTTCCCGCGCTCGCTGAACCAAATCCAAACTCCGAGCCATCGGTGTGGCTCTGTCTCTATGGGGTCGACCGCTTTGCCCGGTCGACTCTCCCCACTAAATGCTTGGCTGACCGTATTTTCTTGGCCAGCTCCAATTCCAAACTTCGAGCCATATCTGCGGCTCTCTACTTCTCCGCTGCGCTAATCTGCTTGCCCCAGACGGCAATGCCGTGGTCGTTCAGGCCAGTAACCACAAGCGCAGGCTGGCTTCGCTCCCAGTCCCAGGACGGGAGCAGCTTGAGCTCCTCTGTGGAAGCTCCGCCCCACGGGCTTTCTTTCCACTCCAGCGTCAGTGTTTGTTTGCCGTCAAACGTCCATTTGCCTGAACCGTTTTCGCTTTTCAATTTGCCGTTGGCTTGCAAAGTGTAAGGCACTGCCTGCACCTGTCCGTCCACCGATGGGTCAACAGCCAGGCCTTCCCACTCCCCGGCGATCATCGACTTCGGAATGTCCTGTGCGTACTCACCTGCATAACGTTCTGGTGACACAACAGGCCAGCCGTCCTTGGTCCACAGCATTTTACGTACATGCAGATACGGCCAGTTTTTATCCGTCTCACCTCTCGCATGATGCACGATATAATAATCGTCGCCATCCTTAAGGACGGAGTTATGTCCAGGTGCAACCCAGCCCTCACCTTCGGTGAAACGATAACCACCTAGAATTTTGGTCCCCACTTCATATTGCGGCAGATGCTCCGTATCCAGCATGTTCATGCCATTTACATCCGTGTAGGGGCCTGTAATGGAATCAGCACGGGCTACACGCACGTTATAATCTTCGAATAAGGAATCATACGAGACGAATAGATAATACTTTTTGAACTCCGGGTTATACACAATATATGGACCCTCCACCGCACCTTCTTCCGTAGCACGATCACGGACGGCAATGCGGGTACCATACCCCTCTTCCTTGAACTTTCCGGTTTCCGGATCGAGAGGTGCAATGTATATCCCGTCAAAAAAGGAACCGTAAACCATCCATGAATTTCCTTCGGCATCCAAGACTGGATTGGCATCAATAGCATTCAGCTTATCCTTTTCATTCTCGGATGTTTTAACAACCAGCCCTTCATCTGTCCAAGGCCCCTCCGGGGACGAGGATGTCTGCAAACCAATAGCCGACCGCGTACTACCAAAGGTCGATGCCGAATAATACATTCGGTAGGTATCACCAACCTGAATCACATCCGGTGCCCACAGGTTAACTGCACCTGTCCAATCGAGGGCTTCCTTGGGGATGCCTGGCAACGCTTGACCTACCCATGACCAGTTGATCAGATCATCCGATTTGCGTACCATGACACCAGGTTTCGCTTCCCCTGCTACACGAACGTCTGTGGAATAAACGTAATATCCCTGATCTGTTTTGATAATGGCCGGATCATGCGCATTGTTCACCGTCCAACGGGATTCGTCGTCCAGAATGGAGGTGTCATACAATTGAGTATCTTGGGGAGCATCCGGAAAGACTGGCGGGGAAACTGATTCCCCTGCTCCATCTCCAGAACAGCCTGTAGCCCCAACCAGCAGCATAAGCAACATGGAAGCAACAACTCCTTTTCCTGAATTCATCCACCCGCGGAATGTTCTCCGCTGATTCATCCTTTTACTCCAGAGATCGCTACCGATTCAATAATCTGTTTCTGGAAGATCAGGAAGATGATCAATACTGGTAACAGAGCAACAATGGACGCTGCCATAATAAGCGGATAATCCGTCTGAATCGCATACGTGGCATTAAAGTTCGCTATAACGAGCTGCAAGGTCTGCTTCTCTGGTGAATTCAAATAAATAATTGGTGCCAGATAATCGTTCCAGATGCCCATGAACCAGAGAATCAGCTGAGCTGCAATCGCCGGTTTAATGAGCGGGAACGTAATGCTCGAGTACAGTCGGAAATAGGAGCTACCATCAATTTTCGCTGCTTCAATAATGGCATCAGGTACACTAAGCAGGTATTGACGAAGGAAGAAGATCATGACGACGTTACCAAATAATCCTGGAACGATAAGCGGTAACAGTGTGTCCACCCACCCGAGCTTCGAGAACATGATGAATTGCGGAATCATGACTGTCGGATACGGAATCATCATCGATGCGAGCAATGCTAGAAACAGTTTGTTTTTATGCGGAAATCTCAATTTAGCAAAAGCAAAGGCAGCGATACTCGACGTAAACGTCCCGACAACAGTAACACTGACCGCCACGATCAAGCTGTTTTTGATCCCGCTGAGAAGCGGACCTGCTTCCCAGATTTCCTTATACTTTCCGAATTGGAACACTTCAGGTATCCACACAGGTGGAAGTGCGAACACATCTTGTTTCTCCTTCACGGAAGTGGATAACATCCAGATCAGTGGTGCAATCATCGCAATCGCACCAAGCGCCAAAACGATAAAAATGATAGAGTTCGTTAATTTCCTCTTTTGACTGTAAGACATCTCCGGTTCACTCCTTTCCTAGACCATTAATCCCCATCATAGGCTGATTTTTCGTTCATTTTGAATTGCACCAAGGTAATGACAAAAATGAAAATACCAAGAATCATGGCCATCGCAGAGGCATAACCCATTTGCAGGTTACTGAATGCTTTCTGCCAGATGTAGAAGACAATAGATGCGGAAGAATATTCAGGACCACCCGTAGGCGTCATAATGTTCATTTCGGTGAAGATTTGGGAACCACCAATAATATTCGTAACGACGAGGAAAAAGGTAACCGGCTTCACCATTGGCCAGGTGATGTTGCGGAAGATCTGGAACCCGTTCGCTCCATCGAGCTCTGCCGCTTCGTAATATGTACGTGATACACTTTGCAATGCAGCCAGATACAATAACATCGTGTAACCGAGGCCTTTCCACACCGTCATAATAATCAGGGCTGGTTTAACTGTGTCTTTGTTAGCGAGCCAGTTAGGGCCTTCAATACCGAATAGATCAAGGAATTGGTTCACTAATCCGTAATCCCCGTTGTACGCCCAGTTCCACATGATGGACACCGCTGCGAGGGAAGAAATGACCGGAATATAGTAGATTACACGGAACGTCGTTGTGCCGGGAATTTTACGATTCAGACCCATCGCCAGCAGTAACGCAAGCAACAAACCAATCGGTATACCCAGCATCAGATAAAAGGTGTTGAACATCGCTTTGTAAAAAAGATCATCTGTGAGCAAATCCTTAAAATTGGCTAAACCGATAAAGTTCATTTGTCCTAATCCATCCCAATCCGTAAACGAACCGTACAAGGAATAAAGGAAAGGGAACAAAACAAAGATCAGCAAACCAAGAACCGGAGGCAAAATAAACAAATATCCGTACAGCCTCTCTTTGCGATACAAACTAGATTTTGTAATCACTGCGCTCACCCCTGTTTCTAATATCAGCATGTTGCATGAATCGATGGATGCCTGCATTCTTGATCAATTCATGCAACATGCCCGTATGGAATCCAAAAATGATGCCAGCAGCGTGATAGCAGGCTGCTGGCACCGCCTTTTTTTGAACACGGAATCTATTGCTCTATCCATTTGGTGTAGGCTGCTTCTCTCTAGAACCTACCCTTCAATCTTTTCAGTCCCATTATTTCAGCATGTTGATAAATGTTTTATTTCTGAGATTTCTTCTCTTGTTCTACCGCTTTGTCTAACAGCTTTTGCATTTTTGGCTGCTGTTGCTTCACATATTCTGCGGCTGTAATCTTGCCATCCAGAACAGGTTGAATGTCGGTGAAGAACATGTCATACCACTCCGCATTGTACGTGTAGTTACCTGGAAGTGCGCGGCCGTAATCTTCTACGATATCAATGAATTCCTGTTTGTTGGCCGGTTTCGTTGAAGTATCCTTGGCCCATTCGTCTGCCATATCAAGCAGATTCGGAATTTGCACTTTGGCATCAACCAACTGCTGCATGCCTTCTTTGGAAGCTGTGAGGTAATTAACCAACGCTGCTGCTTCTTCCGGATGTTTCGTTTTGGCCGATACACCGATACCCAGGGAACCGATCCACGTTGCGGATTTTCCGGTAGAGCCGGCTGGGAAAGGTAGCAAATCATATTCGAAAGGCAGTTTCTCAAATGTACTCATATCCCACGGACCTACTGGGAAGAAAGCCATTTCCCCTTTCATCCAGCGTTGGTACGTATCCAATGTTTGCGCTTCCTCAATGGAAGGCGTGATTTTGTATTTGTTTTGCATATCCGCAAAGAATTGCAGTGCTTCCGCGAATTTCGGATCATCAATGGTTACCTTTGTTTTGCTATCATCCAACCAGTCTGCACCATTGCTCCATACAAAGGACTGCAGCGCCCATTGTACGTTGAAGCCTGTACCAAATACGTCCGGTTTACCGTCTCCATTCGTATCCTTGGTTGCTTGTTGGTTGACCTTGATGAATTCATCCCATGTGTAAGGCTTGTCCTTATCAGGGAATGGGATGCCCTCTTTTTCAAATAATGTCTTGTTATAACCGAGTGCAAACGGACCCAGATCTTTCGGCATGCCGTAGAGATCACCCTGACCTGCCATTTTGCCATCATAGCGGTACAGGTCCACACCATATTTCCAGATGTTATCCAAATCTACGTCTGCATTATTTTCAATGTAAGGTGTCAGGTTCATTAGCACATTGCTGTTTACATAGGCTTTTATATCACCAGGGTTAAAATAAAATACGTCCGGCAAGCTGTTGCCTGTAATGGCAGCTCTCAATTTGGTTGCGTATTGATCCGCAGCTGTTACGATAATTTTGACTTTGACACCTGGATGCTCTTCTTCAAACTTTTTAACAACGGCTTGATATGCCTTCTGTTCATCCGTGCCCCCCCGGAACATGAATGTCAATTCCTTGTCCCCGCTTGATCCGCTGCTTCCTCCGCAGCCCGCAAACACAAGTGCACTTACCAGCATTAGAAGCATAAGTGTGACCAATCTTTTTTTCTTTACCATCTGAACCCCTCCTGATCTGGATTTGTAACCGTATTCAATTCAGTAAAATAAGATTTCTGTTGTTAAATTTATCAAATCCAGATCACTTTAGTCAATGCTTTATTAAAACATTTTATATTTATTTAAAATAAATTAGTAGGTTGGCCATCCGCTGGAATCCCACAGCAGGTCGTTAATTAGCAATTTCGGATTGCCATTATCATCAGCATCATAGGCGTGGCGCGCAATCACATTACCGTTATACACATCCTGACCACCGGGTCCCTTCCACTTGACGTTCCCAGAGTCCAATATAGTTCCTCCGCCATTCAACATGCTCACACCGTTTTTGTCCACAAACGGACCTGTAATACTCGTTGAACGTCCATAGACCATTTTGTACGTGCTATTTACGCCCTGGCAGCAAGAATCAATGGAGGCAAACAAGTAATAATAGCCATTTCGATACACAATACTTGGAGCTTCAATGGCACCACCATTATTCGGACGCGCCGCAATGGAGGATATGCTTCCGGTCGGTTTCATTGTGTTTTTGTCGAGTTTCACAATCTTCAGACCGCTCCAGAAAGAACCGAAAGCTAGCCATGGATTGCCTGAAGCATCGATGACCAGATTCGGATCAATAGCGTTATAATTGTTGGCGGTTGTGGTTTGAAGTACTAATCCCTCATCCTTCCACTGACCTGCCCCAATGCTGGTTGCAGACGCAAGCCCGATCGCAGATCTGTTGGAGCCAAAAGTAGAGATGGAATAATACAGCCACACTTTTCCGTTGTACTGCTCAACGTCAGGTGCCCATACATCCAGACCGCTCTGTCCCGGAACAGCAGAGGCCCACCAGGATGGCTTGCTCAGAAAAATCTGCGGAACCCGATACCATGAGGACCCGTTATCCGATTTCAGTACCTGAATGCCAGGACCTGTTGAGAAGGTATACCATGAGTTTCCTTCTTTGATGATGGATGGATCGTGCACGGCAATATCTCCGCTCAGATTCCAAAATGCCGCGAATGCCCGGGACTGACCCGCCAATAGCAACACAAGTACAAGTAGTGCAGGTAATGCCCAACGTTTCTTCCTGAATCCTGTCATTCCTTTGACCTTTTCCAAATCGAGTCCACCTCTCCTGATCAAATAGTTAATTTGGTTCATGAAGTATTAAATCAATTTAGGTATACTAGGATTATAAAAGCGGTTACATCACATTTCAATGGTATATTTCAAATATATATGAAATGATTCAAGTTATTTTCTAAAGTAAATATTCATCAATTTATGAATATCCCGCCCATTTATGCTATGTATATAAGGGATTTGGCTTCCTTTACTCCGCCCTTCCCTTCCAACGGGGAATCATTTATAATTATCTAAAACAAACCATATAAATGTGCAGAAGCCTGGATCAGAAGGGCTTTGTTCAGAACGTGGAAAGGAAAACCACTTATGATTTATATTAAAGATCTGATGTCTGGCGTTAATATTTTCAAGGCACTCAGTTCAGAAATTCGGATCCAGATTATTGAACTGCTTGCCAAGAACCAGAGTCTTAACCTCAATGATCTCGCAACCAAACTGGGGCTCAGCAATGGCGCCATTACAATGCATATTAAGAAATTGGAAGAAAGCGGCCTGATTGAGATCAATACTGCGGTTGGCAAACATGGAATTCAGAAGATATGTTATCTCAATGAGGAAAAACTAATGGTAGACCTGCGCTCACAGGAGATTTATAACCGATACGAGGTTGAAATTCAGGTAGGTCATTATAGCGATTATCAGGCAGCTCCTACATGTGGTCTCGCTACCCGAGACAGCATTGTCGGTGAGTTCGATGATCCGCGCTACTTTGCTGACCCGCTCCGTATTGATGCGGAGATGATTTGGCTGGCCGAAGGTTATCTGGAATATCGAATTCCCAACTACCTTAAGCCTAACCAGACGTTCAGCGAAATCCAGTTGTCCATGGAATTGGGTTCGGAAGCACCAGGTTTTTGCGATAACTACCCTTCGGATATTTATTTCTACGTTAACGGCATTGAGATTGGCTGTTGGACAAGCCCAGGAGATTTTGGCAATACCCGGGGTACGTTCAATCCGGATTGGTGGCCGCCGCATCTGAATCAATACGGGATGCTGAAGCTGATCCGTATCACCCAAGAGGGCAGCTACATTGATGGATGCCGTATCTCCGATGTAACTCTGGACGAGATTGGCCTGGATTACAAAAGCGATATCCACTTTCGAATCGCTGTAACAGACGGACCAGTGAACAAACGCGGATTGACGATCTTTGGCAAAAATTTCGGCAATTACGGTCAGAACTTGCTTGCCCGTGTGCTCTATAATGTGCAAGAAGAATAATGACGCCATTACGAACACACCCGTGTTATTACTTAAACATCAAAAACTGCCGCCAAGCATAAGCCTGGCGGCTATTTTTATTTCGATTACTAAACCTGCCTAGACGCTCTGCGAGACGGACCCATGTTTCCGCAATTCTTTGCAAAATCCCATATCCATGACTGTTTGGAGGCCTCTATGGAACATATAAAACGACGGATGGTGCTTACCTTAAGGTAAGTACCTGAACTAAAAGTGCATACTTACATCTTTGGAAATCTCCCTTTATACTCAAGAAACATTATAGCTTAGAGAGGAAGAATTCATTTTGAAAACACTTGTCATCGTAGCACATCCCAACCTGGAAACGTCGGTCATCAACAAACGGTGGATAGAAGAACTCCAACAATATCCGGAAAAATATACGGTACATGAACTATATAAAGTTTACCCCGATGGACATATTGATGTGCAGCAAGAACAGCAGCTCATTGAAAGTCATGACCATCTTGTGTTGCAATTTCCGTTCTATTGGTTCAGCAGCCCACCTCTTCTTAAACAATGGCTGGATGAAGTTTTTACGTATGGCTGGGCTTACGGCTCCAAGGGGGACAAATTGCAACAACGCAAAGTTGCCTTGGCCGTATCTGCCGGAATCAAAGAAGAGGATTACGCGCAAGAGGCCAAATATCGCTATACCGTTGAACAAATGTTATCTCCTTTGGAGACGACCTTCCTTTACTGCGGTGCGGATTATCGATCATTTTTTGCCTTCTACGGGGCAGAACACGAGCCTGCGGCAAGTGATTTAGAACAAAACGTACAAAACTACTTACGTTTCATGGATAACCTGTAACACTCACTTCAAGCAAATCAAAAAAAGCAGTATCTCCGATTCAGGAAGATACTGCTTTTTGCTTTTTCATCTCACAATCTGACCGTTAGCGTTGCATTAACCCCGGGGCAGACACCATATTGGCTTCTCCCCAGTCACACATCATATCTAACAGTGGCATTATTGATTTTCCTCGTTCCGACAATGAATATTCAACTTTGGGCGGAATTTGGGGATATTCTTTGCGTAGAATCAGATCATGTTCCTCTAACTCCTTAAGCATGACGCTCAATGTTTTGTAGGAAATAGTACCGATACTTCGCTTCAGCTCATTATGTCGCATCACTTTGTTTTCAGACAGCCAATATAGAATAACCATTTTATATTTACCGTTTACCAGGGAAAGCGTATATCCAAAGCCGGTATCTTTTAGTGCCACGCCAGTTGGAACACAGGTTTCTCTCACACTCACCCCTCCTTCTTTTGTTCAATCACACCACAGCGGCATGTTATAGAGATTGCCTATACGTTTTGGGAGACACGCCATACACCTTTGTGAACTGCCGGGTAAAATAATTGCTATCGTTAAAGCCGCATTCATAAGAAATTTGGCTTTAAACTAATTCAAATAGGCGTTGCTCAACAATTCGCCCTCAATGATTCATGTTGGAATGAATGTCTATATCATGCTACTCCATGGCCGAAAAATCAAGGTTTGCTGATCCTTGGATCGATATAATTCCTCATGTACTGAAGCAAATGAACCTCTCATAAAAAAAGCCCTTTTATAGCTTTACACCTGTTATTCTCACCGAGTTCCTATTCTTTCATGTGACTTTCTTCCTGATTGCTCTGAAACTCAGAAAAGATTCATTGATTTATTAGAGAAGTTCTCCTAATATTTTTAGTAGGAACACCCAGCAGCTCGGCATCATGGTAATACTTCACTGTCTTTATGAGAGCGCTATCGCTGCAGCTCTAAAGAAAAACGGGAGGTTGCAGATATGAAATGGAACCACTTCAAGTCCAAGCTTCTGTTTAAGTACACACTATCCTATATCTCCATTTTCCTTATCCCTCTTGTTATATTAACTATTATTATTTATCACAATGCTGTGGACACGCTCCGTTCAGAGATTGAACAGACTAATGTTAATCAGTTGACCCAAGCCAAAACGGTCATTGATGACCGCATGAAGGAATTGCAGGACATCGCATTTCGTATCGCCTACGATGAGCAGCTGACCCGCTATTGGACTCACCATCCCTACTATAGCCGGGAATCAATTGCTGCCTTGGTCAAATACAAAGCCACCAGTTCCATTATCGATGAGCTATTTCTGTTCTTCCGCGGAGATGATAGCATCTACTCGTCTCAGGGCTCTGAGAACCTGGATGTATTCACGGGCCGCTACAAATTTAATACATGGAACAAAACGGATATGATCCGAGATTTGAATAACGTTCAGTTTCCCACGATACGACCAGCTGAACAAGTCGTTCAAGGAACCAAAGTACCCAATTCCATGCTGGCCTACCTTGTACCGATTGCACCTAACAATACACCCGCCCACGGCACTGTCATGTACCTGATTCACGAGTCCAATCTGACCGGATTGATTGATTCCATTCTCAGCGACTACCATGGGATGACTTATATTTTCGATAATTATGGGCAGGTGCTGGCCGCTAATTATAAGGGGGAAACCATTACCGAACAGGAAGTCAAATCCCTGTTTGAACTTGAGCCGGGAACACACAGCCTCTCCTTGAATCAAGAACCGCATTCGGTGGTATCCGTCAAATCAGACGCGGGCTGGACTTATGTAACCGCTATGCCAAGCAATCAATTTTTCAGCCGAATCGTCCATATTCGTACCTTTGTTGTTCTTGTTTTCTCCTTCATGGTGGTGATGGGCACCTTCCTCGCCATTTTGTTGGCCCGAAGACAATACCATCCGATTTCAGACTTGATGGAGTTTATCCGTTTAAAGAATAATCCTGAACCTTCCACAACCAGCAACGAGCTGGAATGGATCAAGAAAACGCTGCATGATTACAGCCAGCGTGTGGACCTTCAGGAGCCCTACGCTCGTAATCATATTCTGCTTATGTTACTGAAACATGGTCATACCGGAGAGCTCCCCTCTGAGTTTACGGATAATCTCGGTATACGCTTTAACCGATCCCATTATTTTGTTATGACCTTGGGATGGGAAATGCATGCTTTTCCCATCGTAGATCATCCTGAACAGCGTACTATCATGCAGCTGATCAACGATATGGAACTGCCAGAGTTGTCTGCTTATGCTTATGGCGTGGAGCTTCCACAGCCAAACCAAGTGGCCCTTATCGTTGGATTTAATGCCGAAGTCGGGCATGAATCCAGCTTGAATGCTCGTATGGAGCCTATTGTTGAATCACTACAATCGATGGTAACAGAGCACGTCGGAGTTGCTCCCGCGATCGGGATTGGCAACAGCTATAGTTCTCCATTACAGCTGAACCAATCCTATATCGAGGCATCAACCGCGCTGGAAGCGTCCATGCTGCACGGACAAGGCAGCAGCACCTTCTTCAACGCCCTTTTCGGCTCTAGTGAAGAGGATTCTTCCTTCTGGGTCCCTAAGGATGTTCTGCTGAAACTAGTTCAGAGCTTGAAACAGGGCAGTTACGATGTGGCGGTTCAAATGGTATCGACTGCGTTAAATACCCTGAAATCCGAAATGCCATCTGTACCGCTGCTGCGCTGCATCTGCTTCGATATTCTGAATACGATGCTGAAAACGGCCTCGGAGCTTGGCATACATCACGTGGTTAATCAACTTCCAAGAATCACTTCCTACGATTCATTGGAGGATTTGGAGAAAAAACTGACAGGACTTGCCGCCGAGATCTGTGCTCATGTCGAGGCGAAGAGCGAGACGGAAGAAAGCTCCCTGATGGATGAAATCGTTGCTTATATTGATGCCAATTTCTCTGATTATGACCTCAGCCTGGGTACGATTTCATCGAAATTCACGATCTCTTCATCGTATTTCAGTCGTTCATTCAAAGAGAAGATCGGTATGAACTTCACCCAATATATCTGGCAGAAACGGATGGATGAGGTTATCCGACTGCTGCTGCATACGACCGACCCGTTAAAAGATATCATCACTCGCGTCGGTTATCTGGACACACCGAACTTCATCCGTAAATTCAAGAAAGAGACGGGTTATACCCCAGGGCAGTACCGCAAAATGCACCGTCCCAACGACTCCTCCGATTCCCCGGATGACGATGACGAGGAATGCCTTGGTTAGTGGATGGATTCGTAAAATAAATAGAAACCTCCCCCAACCTTTTGGTTAGGGGAGGTTTTGTATGTTTTCGGCTCATATAGGCAAGCCGATCCTTCGCAACCGACTCTCTTCTTCTATTTCTCTACAGGAACATCTTGAAGCCCTTGATGTATTGCACCCAGCAGACGATGAGTCGGATCACAGCCGTATTCCCAGAACATGATGCCGGCCAGTCCCTGATCCTTCACGTAATCACATTTGCACTGAATCGATTCTTCATCATCATAAGATATTAAGCTCGACCCATTAAACAGAAACGGTGCACAGGCTTCCTCATCCCAATAACGGATATAACCATTCTTGTTGATGTACTTCGCTTCCAGTTCGGCAAATGCCGGACCATAGCCGCCTGTGCTACCGGCCATTTGGTGAAGGCCGTGGTTTCGGTCAGGAACCTCAGTCCAGATCCGGGAGTAGAACGCAGCGCCGATAACGATCTTCTCCTTCGGAACGCCGGCACGGACGAACACATTTACGGAAGCATCTGTACTAATTCGGAACAGATCACCGGTTGGTGTATACAGATTCGTATGATGTCCGGTCAGAACCTGAAAACCGCCGCGCATATCATAGGTCATCAACTGCACAAAGTCCAGGTACTGCTGCACCTCAGCCATCTCTGTACCGTCTACGTAGTATTGATCAGCCCCTGCCGCAATGGTGAGCAGATAATGACGGCCATCCTCGGAGCCCTTGGCATCCAGCGTTTCCCGGATCGTTTTGAGAAGTAAGGTGAAATTCCGTTTATCATCAGGACTGGATGCGATACCGGCTTCACCGTAACAAGGATACTCCCAGTCCAGATCGATTCCGTCAAAAGGGTATTCCTCCAGCACCCTAACCGCTGATGCGGCCATACTGTCCCTTCCCGACTGGGTTGAGGCGGCTTCAGAGAAACCACCAGCGCTCCATCCGCCTACGGAAAGCAGCACCGTTAGATTCGGATGCTCCCGCTTAATATTACGGATAACCTCTCCGTTTTTTAAATGCTCGGTGGAGATTTCATCATTCTTGACATGTCCAAAGGCTACATTCAGATGTGTTAATTTCAACAGATCCTTATCCGTCATGTCGGGAAGAACAGAATCGACGACATAACCAGCAGCAATATATTTCGTCATCCGCTTTCACTCCGATCCATTCAATGATTGAGATATCGCAGCAGCAATCTGCAGAGCTTCCTTGCCTGTACCAATCTTGTACCCTGAGGCCGAGTATCGGATTCGATCCTGATTATCCAACACGAACAGATGCGGATAGCCCGCTTCGTGAGCGGCAGGTTTCGAAATGAAACCGGACAAGGCCGCATAGCTTGAATCCCGTACAAAAATCGTACGTACCGGCAGCTTCGGATAAGCCCCAGAGTCAAAGGAGGCGTTCCATTCTGTATCTCCGATCACCAGCACGATTGGCACGCCCAGCTTATCCAACGGCTCAGCCAGCTCACACAGCTCACGAATCAGATGTTTGGTCGGTTCCCGTTCTGGTTCAATCCACGCGGCAATGGCCCCCTCTGATCCCAGAAGGTCCTTCAGCACCACCTCTGAACCATCCAAACGAGTCAGTTCATTGCCGGTTGCCAGTTTACCCAGCACAGGGATGTCTACCACCGTCTCGCGATAAGTCAGTACTACCTCCGTGGTGGCTCCAGCCCGCACGATGCAGTAAATGAAACGGACTCTTACCGTTCCATCTTTCAGACGGATGCCAGTCGTTAAGCGATAAGCTCCCGGTTCAACCTCAAATGGATCGCTATAGATATCAGTGTGACCATATGGATAAATCAGCGTTTTGTACACGCCATCCTCCAGACGGGCCAACGAGAAATTCTCCGCATAGGATGCTGACGGCGCATCCTCCCGAGCCTCTGAATCCTTGAGAAGTTGCAGCATTCCCCAGCTTGAGCTCTCCTGATTTCGCGAAGAGGTGAGACTGAACACCGCATCCTCCCAGCCTTTGTCACTAAGATACTGCGGTTTCTGCTCGCTCGGATGCAATCGGGCCGGAATGCCCAAACTGCGGCACACAGCGACAAATAGTATATCGAGCGACTGTGGATCTCCCTTCATCAGGCTGTACGTACCTACAGGGTTTCCCTTGCCTTTCAGGTTAGGGAGATCCTCATAATACGAATAGCTCTGTTCCAGATTGCATGCAAGCATCGAAGGATCTTCCCTGAACGCCGCTGCTTCTTCCTCGGAATAAGCATTCTGGAATACGGATCGATAAGGCACCACCATTTCATAAGAGACCCTCGGGCACAGGATGTACTTCACAAACGTCTCTTCTGCCCATCGTCCACGCTGCGAAAGTGCACCTATAAGATGATCGTCCAGTGTCGGCCGAAAAGTATCAATCAAGTCTTTTTCGTTCATCGACTCCAGCAACTGTAGTGGCCACTCTCCAAATTCACCGGAACGTTCCTCTAGGAAAGCAGCGATTTCGCGGCTGTTACCTCGTGCCTTCTGTAGAATATCCCATACGCGCTCCGGAGGCAGTCCAGTTGTATGAGCCAATGCAAATGCATCTTCCTCACTCAGGAATGTATCCTCATATCCACTCCGAATCTTCGTACCTTCCTCCAGGCGGCGGTTGTGATCCCGGATCTTCTCTTCTGGTAACGAAGCCACTACTTCTCCCTCCCCTTCCGGAGGAGGAACCATATCAAAATCCACGATCCCTGATGGCTGCTCTAACGATTTCCACACAAGCTCAACATGAGCACCGTCCTGAGCTTTGAATAGAATTTCACCCCACTTGCTACCACTAACCGCACGAATCACTAGGTCGCCATGGCCTGTCTTAAAGGAAGCTTCTCCTTGCTCATCAGTCTTGATTTCGGCAATGGGATAAAACTCAGCACTATTGTATAGCTCAAAGCGGACACTCGCTTCAGGCACGGGCGCTCCCTGCTCATTTACCACCTTCACGCAGATGGTATGCGCTGGCGCATAGTTCTCCAGTAAATTGATCTCCGTATATCCCTTCTCGGAGAGTGTTATATCCTCCGGTCCCGGATAGTCGGCAAATATCCTTGTATTAATCAGCATGGCCCTGCGGGCTGGTGGACTGAACCACCCTTGATTCAATCCGGCTTCCGGCTCGCATGCCCCAATGTAATACCACTGGCCGTCCGCCCAGGCTTCTACCCAAGCATGATTGCTGTCACAGTGAGCCCAGCGTGGTGTGTAGACCTGACGGGCAGGTATGCCAATGCTACGAAGAGCGGCTACCGCCAGCGTGGATTCTTCTCCACAACGGCCGCGGGCATTCCGAATCATCGTCAGCGGCGATATCGTTCGCAGATCGCTGCCAATATAAGTCGCTTTTTCATGACACCAGTAATTGGTCTCCAGAATGGCATCCGCCATGGATAATTTCGCTGTCCGGTCGGCCAACTCGTCAAAGATAATGCCACGGAAATCTTCAATATTCTCTGTATTGATTCGATAGGGGAGCACAAAATGCAGAAACAGATGATCTGGTACGCGTTCCCCCCAAGGCACACGCTTGCGAATGTCCAGTGCCCGACGCACATGACTGAGGAACAGTTCCCCATCATAATCAGCTAGGTCGTTCACCGGCATGTAGGCATACACATATTTTAAAGCCCATGCCTCTTCTTCAGTTAATGGCTGCTGAAACACATGAAACAGTTTATCTTTGCGGGTATCCGCAAAGTTTAACTTCTCCTGGAATTTCTGCTCGATCCGCTCCAGGGACTGTGCATCCATCGAGAACACTAAGGTTTGGCTGGTCATCGCTAGCTCACTCCTTCCACAGCTTTCCGTCTTCCCGAATACAGATTAAGGTGGTGCCGTCCGAGGAAGGCGTACTAATCTGGAATAGGCTACGGGTCGTTTCAATTACAGGCTGGCAAATCAATGTTTCCTCACCCATAAGTAACTTCACATCCTGTGTAAATTCACCATGTGCTTCAAAATAATTGCGTTCACGGTAGTAGAGTCTGCGAAGTTCCCATTTGATTCGTTCGTCTTCTGGCAGCTCAAAGGGCTGATCCATTCCGTCATCCGAAAATACGACATATCCCCATAGCTCCGGATAATGCATGTTGATAATACCCATGGGTGACCAGACCCAGTTGTCCTCCGGATAAGGTTTGCCTGTATCCGGATTCACCACCTTGCGGTACTCACCATCCTGCACCTCGGTCTGCCATTCCACCCGTGAGAAGTTGACACGCCAGAACTCACCCGGTGCAGGAGGACGGTTGCCTTCTGCACATTCCTTTAGGCTGGTCCACGGAATCGCGACCTCGACGCTCCATTTTCGGTTATCGGCGCCAGGTGTGTTCAGCTCCCCATCGATATGTACGGCCGTCTTAAGACCGCTGATATCCCAACCGTTGACCGGAGGTCCACCATCCCGATACGGCTTCACCAATAACAGGTCCCACACCGTATTCAGCGCATTGATCTCGAACTCATAATATTGATGGGTATCCCCGTCGGGATCGATAAAAATCTCAAAATCATTGTCATAGAAAATAACAGAGTCCCGCTCGGTCAACGTAGCCCATATCTGATCTTCAATCAGTTCGGCAGCAAAGTAGAAATAGTCGTCATCCCACAGCATTTTTACCCGAGTCTGTTTTGCTGGTTTCGGACGAAGATCCCCTTCGATATCAACGAAATCATCCGTCCAATGAGCTGCATCCCAGAATGCCTTATCTACGCGGCCGTCCAGCATCAGCGGTTCCTGCGCACGCTTGCATATATAATGTTTGGGAGCATACTCAATCTTCGGCTCAGGTACTCCACTTTGGTTCATATCGCTCTCTCCGCTTCATGAGGGAGGGCATGCATCTATAAGTGCATGCCCTCCCGTAATGTTAGTTATGGGTAACAACGGCTCCTGAACCGCCGTACATTTCCAGTTCCTCGTCGAATTCGAGCTTAAGAACCGTCACCTGCTCATGTGTGTCCTCCGGGGTCATTTTGATCCACGTTGTCCCCGGGATATTGAACCAAGGCACACCCCCATGAATCTCATGGTTAAGTTCTTTGCCCGAGTGCAGCACAGTAATCTTCTTGATCTTGTTGCATAGTCCCTTGATGCATACATTCTCTTTTGGATCGTCATAAACAAACAGATATAATGTCTTTCTGTCCTCGGATACGGTGCTTCCCCCCAGATAATAGCGAGGCATAATACCTTCGCCCGTTCCAAAGACGGCCTCTTCATGGGTTCGGATCCAAGCTCCCAGTCCAAGCAGAATATCCTCCTGCCTCTTATCAATGGTGCCATCCTCGCGCGGACCGATATCCAGCAACATGTTGCCACCCATCGAAATACAATCACAGAACATCCGAATGATCTGATTTAACGATTTGTATTTATGGTCTGTTGGCACATAGCCCCATGATGTGTTGATCGTGGTGCAGAACTCCCATGGTCCCTCCGGTCTTGTAATCGGGATGCCTTGCTCTGGCGTTTTATAATCCCCATAACCTTGAAGGCGGGAGTTGATGATGACATCTGGGTTAAAAGATTGCAGGTAATGCTTGAACTCCGGTAGGTTCCACTGCTCGGCGCTTCGCTCCCAGTCCCCATCGAACCACAGCAGATCCACCTTTCCGTAATTCGTCATGATCTCCCGCAGCTGGTGGTTATTGAACTCAAGGAATTTCTTCCATTTCTCCTGATCCTGAGCACCATCCACAGGGCTTGAATGCCGATTGACACTGCTGAGATCCTCCGGTACCTTTCCACCTTCAGTCACGCTAGGATAATCCGGGTGCGACCAATCAATCAGCGAAAAGTACATCCCCAGATGTATGCCCTTCTCCCGAATTGCTTCCGCATATTCCCTCACGAGATCCCGATTCGCTGGTGTCTGCTTAACGACATTGAGGTCACTATACTGTGTATCCCACAGAGCAACACCGTCATGATGCTTCGTTGTCAGCACGGCGTATCGGGCTCCGGATTTCTCAATCAAGTCCGCCCACTTCTGTGCATTAAACTTCGATGCCGTAAAGCCGTCCAGCTGCTTCATGTACTCTTCGTAGGAGATCCTTCCATTATAGAAGGACCATGATTCCGAAACCCCGTCCACAGCATAGATGCCATAGTGGATGAATATTCCCAGCTTGGCCTCTTCAAACCATTTCTGCATCCTTGTTCACACCTCTTTCTGGAGTCCTTGTTCTTATTGGCCTGTGTTCCAGCGATCGTATGCCCCTTGATACAGTTCAACGATACGGTCGCTGCCCATTTTTTTGATCTGTGCAATATACTTATCCCAGTTCTCAAGCGGCTCTTGGCCTGTTACGAACTTCGCTTCCATCTGCTTGACGTACGTATCCAGATCAGATAATAAAGCGGTCGCTTCGCTTTGCTCTTCATTTGTTAAATAAACGTTAGGGAATGGTGATTTTCCGATAGGCACCAACTTCTCTTGATTCTGCTGGTCAAGCCATTCATCAAATTCGGTGCGAAGACCTTTCGCGATATCCGGATCATTAATACCCGGTGTCAAAATGCCATAGTTCGGCGTGATTTTACCGCGATATTCCTCACGATCCCCGCCGCCAGGAACAGGCAGCCACTCTTTTACGAGATTTTCCTTGTCTTTGAATTTCCACAGCAGACCTTCAGGACCTTGATTGAACAGGGTCGCCCCATCATAGCTGTACATATAATCGATCCAACGCATAGTTGCCTCAGGGGACGGGTTGCTGCTCGTAATAGCAAAGGTACCACGTGCCGATATGCCTGGGTGTTTACCGTATACAGGTGAGTCTGCGATCTCACTCTTCACGGGTGTCATCAGCGGATGCTTCGTGCTAGGCTCGCCGCCGAGTGTGAAGTATGGATGGTAGTCATTGAACAGCGCAAGCTTGTTGCTTTCGCCTTTTGCTTTTTTCTGATCGCCTGTTTGAGAGAAGGTCTCATGATCCAGCAAATCTTCTTTCCACAAGCGGTTCATGAACGTCAGATAACCTTTGTAACCTTCTTCTTGATAAGGATAGTGAACTTTTCCGTCCTTATCCGCGTAGATTCCTTCGTTGTACATTCCCCAGAATCCGAAGAAGTACATACGAAGATCGTCCAGTTTTACAGAAGTAAGCGGAATTTCATCTTGTTGTCCGTTGCCGTTAGGGTCTTCTTCCTTAACACGCTTCAGGTACGTATATAATTCTTCCGTCGTCTTAGGTTCCTCTACATTAAGTGCTTTTAGGAATTCCCCGTTATACCACATCGGGCCTCTGTACCACACGGCAGCCGTATCGATAAATGGCAGTGCATACATATGTCCGTCAGGCGTTGTAAATGATTTGCGAACATCCGGGTTTTCGTCGAGAATCTTCTTAATATTCGGGGCATAGCCCTCATCAATGTATTTTTCCAGTGGGATCAGAATGCCTTGAGTTCCATAAGTAACCTGCTCAGCTGGCTTGAGATCCGCAGCATAGAACATATCCGGTAAATCGCCGCTCGCGAATACCAGGTTCTTCTTTGTTTCAAAGCTGTCGATCGGAGAAAGCTGGTACTCCAGCTTGATACCTGACAATTTCTCCATCTCTTGCAGGACTGGCATCGTGTTCCAGTCGGCTACGCCTGCATCCTGGGACATGACCTTTAACGTAAGTGGTTTGTCCACAATCGGGAATCCTTCTTTTTTGACCCCTTCGACATTTGAAGTCGCAGAACCTCCATCTTCATTGGAACCACAAGCTGCAAGCAATGCTGCTGATAGGGTAAGGCAGAGTACAATGGATGAAGCCTTGCGAAGCTTTTTCATGACGACAACTCCCCTTTTTTAGTGTGGATTATGGTTTAAGATCATCCCTTAACGGAACCGATCATAACACCCTGCACAAAGTAACGCTGAAGAAATGGATAAATTGCAATCACAGGTAAAGTTGAAACAATAATGACAGCATATTTGACCAGCGCAGCAATTTCCGCTTTGGAATTCATCGCTGTTGCTGAAGAGGTATCGATAGCTCCCCCGCCCTGTGCTGCCATCTCCTGAAGTACCAGGATTTGGCGCAGAAAGAGCTGCAGTGGATACTTCGAGGAATCATTTAAATAGATCATGGCACTGAAATAGCTGTTCCAGTGTCCGACACCGTAGAAGAGCGCCATCACGGCAATGATTGGCATGGAAAGCGGAAGCACAATTCGAATGAACAACCGAGTGTTGGTACACCCGTCGATATGGGCCGCTTCCTGCAGCTCCTTGGGAATGGTCGATTGGAAAAACGTACGGCATACGATAATATTCCAGATGGATGCAGCTCCCGGCAGAATAAGTGCCCAAATGCTGTTCACCATACCAAGATCTTTAACCAGCAAGTAGCTCGGGACAAGCCCTCCGCTGAAGAACATCGTTACCATAAACATAGCCATGAAGAATCCACGTCCCGCAAAATCAGAGCGGCTGAGCGCGTAGGCTGCTGGAAGAGTAACCATCAGGTTGACGAGTGTACCTAAGACAGTATAGATGATCGTATTTTTGTACCCAATCCAGATGTTGGTGTTCTCAAATACGCGGGCATAACCTTCAAACGTAATTCCTTTAGGTAGCAACCACATCTCACCGGAGCTTACAAATTTGGGATCACTGATTGAGGCGCTAATGATGTATAACAGCGGGTAAAGCACAATGACGAGCGCTATCGTCAGATAGATGTAGTTGCACCATAAGAACACTTTATCGCTTCTGCTTTCCTTAACCGCGGTTGACATGTGTTTTCCCCTCCTTTTACCACAAACTATTTTCACTGGTGCGACGTGCTATTTGGTTCACCGTAATCAGCAGAATTGCATTAACTACCGAATTAAACAATCCTACAGCTGTGGAGAAACTGTATTGCGCATCAACCAGACCGGACCGATAGACAAATGTCGAGATGACATCGGATGAACCCATGTTCAACGGATTTTGCAGCAGCAAGATTTTCTCGAATCCGACACCCAGAATACTGCCCATATTCAGAATTAACAAAATGGTGATCGTAGGGATGATCGCTGGAATGTTAATATGCAGAATCCGTTTAAACCGGCTCGCACCGTCCACCACAGCTGCTTCATGCAGTTGCGGGTCCACACCCGAGAGAGCTGCGAGGTATATAATGGTACCCCAGCCTGCACTCTGCCAGACACCTGAGAGTACGTACACCGTCTTGAACCACGCAGGGTCCGTCAGAAATTGAGGGGCCTGAAATCCAAGAGCCTCCACCAAATTGACAATCATGCCTGACGAAGGCGATAAGAAGGTAATGATCATACCCGACATGACAACGACCGAAATAAAATGTGGTGCATACGTGACCGTCTGTACGGTACGTTTGAAGAAGGAGTCCTTTACTTCATTGAAGGCTAACGCCAGAATGATCGGCAGCGGAAAACCTATAGCTAGCTCATACAAGCTGATACTGAGGGTATTCCATAACAAATCCCAGAAATAATACGAATTAAAGAAGCGGATAAAATGATCGAACCCAACCCACGGGCTTCCCGTAACACCAAGCGTCGGGATAAAGTTTTTGAATGCGATTTGTATGCCGTACATCGGCCCGTAATGAAAAATCAGAAAGTATAGAAATGCTGGCGCGATAAACAGATACAACTCCCAGTTTCGAATCATCCTTCTCCATAATTTATTTTTCTTGCTGTTCGGAATCGTGTACACCGATAGGTTTTGCGACAAGGCGGACTTCCCTTCTGGCTGCATCAGTTGTTTCCTCCTTTTCTAAATGAAAATCCGTCCGTTTTGTAAGAAGAGCGAAACACTCCTGTTCAAATGTAAGGAATGAGTCCCGGACCACATTTCTATCATGCGAGGCCTTGTTTCCCTCGCAATTTGGTAACGCTTACATACTGAGTTTATGGATCATTTCCGAATCCGTAAATATGCTATTTCGATCTTCACTGTTAAAAACACGGAAAGTACTGTTAAAACAAGGGTTTACGCTTTTCGTTTAAACTTGTCATTGTCATTTTGGAGGCATAAAACATGTGGAATTTGACTCATTTCCCTCTTGAAGTTGTCGTTTAGAGTAGCTTCGCATGAACTTGAGAGATGTCCGATCTGAATGAAAGTTGAGAAACAGACCTTAAAGTCAAAACCCACATATGTTTAGGAAAGAGGTATTCCATGTGTGTAGGTCGCATTCTGGATTCACATCGGTCATACAGGTCGCAAGGTCTTAGCATGCTCTGCCCATCGACATCTTGAATGTAATAGAAGTTCCTCTTCATTGCTACTTTGTTTCTCCCCCTTTTCTTATGCATTTGTCTTCCTTCTCTACCTGATGCTTAGAAAAAGTGATAAGGATAGATTTAATTCAATCACATAAATGTAATATTATCTATCATATATTTACCACCTGCATCAAGCACCCTTATGGCTTGGCTTTATTCTATGAGTTTCTTCCCCGCTCGGTAAATATGTCGTTTTTATCCTTGACTACAATGCACACAAACGTAGATAAACACTGGGTATATCCAGTCATATATGTTGATTTTGCACATGACATGGAGAGCTGGAATGAATGATAATTTTTGGATCAGGCCAGAAAAAAAGCCGCTCCGTTAACACGAAGCAGCTTTATCACCTATATAGATATTGATTTACATCTTATAAATGATAATTTAAATGTCATATAAAATTACACAAATTAACTCAATCCTACTTTTCTAATCACCTATGAGTCACAAAATATAACATACATAAATAGAATTATTACATTTCAGTCGGACTACTCAAGATTCGGACTGAAAGACAGCCCCTCTCCCTACGCAAATTCTTCATATCGATCGTCGGTTTCAGAAAGAAATCAAAAAAAAGCGCGCTCCGATCAAGGATCGAAGCACGCTGGTAAGGCTTGATTATTTTCCAGAAGGCTGTGCTTCTGCAGTGTATCCTGTTGGAATGTCTGTCTCTGCGGTAACATCGGTAATAACCATTGGATACATCATGTCCGGGTCAGGTTGGATAATGGTATACAGCACAATGGCACGTCCATCCTTCTCCAGTTTCACATCTTCAATCTTCAACCCATAACCAGGATGAGGCATTTGTGCGGTCAGTTTGACTTTTACCGTCTTGTCATCCACTTTGGTTGATGTCACGGTAGGCACAATCCCTTGTTGGCCTTCGCCTGGATTCGTTGGAGTCGGTTCTGTCGATCCGCCATTGCCGTGCTTATCTACGAATTCAAGTGCATTGAAGATCATGCTTGCAGCCTCCATACGGGTAAGCGACTGATCTGGACGGAAGTTCCCGTCCTTATCCAGTTCAATGATGTCCATGTTCAGCAGGTTCTGGACCGCAGATTTGGCGTCCTTACCGATTTTATTTTCGTCCTTAATATCATTATACAGCATGATCACCGGATATTCTCCGGTTGTATTGATCCCTTCAAGGAGCAAAATGGCAAACTGCTCACGCGTCATTTTGGCCTGTGGATTCAACTCCACCGGAATGGACAGACCATTCTGTGTTGCAGCCTGAACGGCATCGGCGTACCAGGTCGTTGGACTAATTTTATTTTGTGCCGAGGCGGCAGCGTATTCATTTTTCAGACCAAAAGCGTTCACGATCAGTTGAACACCTTGTGGCTCGGACAATGCTAGATCTGGACGAAACAGATCCGCCGTTACTCCATTAACAACACCCTTGGCATGTAACGAGTCCACAATCGTTTTTTGTCCTTCATCTTTTACATCCGAAAATGCAAGTACCGATGCACCTCCTGCCGTCAAAGACACACAGAGCGCAAGCGTTGCAGCCAATCCTTTTTTATGTTTCATTTCTTGGCACCTCCATATTTAGTAAACCCAATTTTTGACCTCTTCAATCCTACAGACGGGAGACTCTCCTGAAATGTTTCAGTAAAATCAACATCTGGTGAATAAATGACGGAAATACTGCATATATCCCTTACTCTGCGGGCGCTGATCTGCTTTCTTTCCATTATGCTTGCTTGCTTCGTTGACATCCTTACCGATTAGCGCAAAAATAAGAATAGAGAATTCTATCGAATGACGGATAAACAGCAAACCGGATCGCATAAAGTAAGAGGGCACGACGCGCTATTATCAGGTGTCGGCCCTTTTCTTGACTCCGATTCCAAACCAACTTTTACCCTGAACAAAGGAGAACAAATCTTATGTCCAAGAAAGGATTACTACGAGGCTATGTCATTGCCAACTGGCCCGTATATCTGTTCGCTGTACTACTGATTATTGCCTCCAATGTGGGTCAGGCGTCCTTGCCCCGAATTCTGGGCAGCTTCACGGATCAACTCATGCAGAACACCCTTCAGATGAATACGGTCATCCGGTACAGTCTTTCGCTTTTGGCTATAGCCATCGCTTATAATCTGTTATTCGGTACCGGGCAATTCATGATCATGAAGCTTGGACGCCGCTTCGAATTCATGACACGTGAGCGCATTTTCGGCAAGTTTTCCGAACTTAGCGAGCACTATTTTTCCAAACAGGGAAATGGGAAACTGCTCAGTTACGTCATGAATGATGTCACCTCTGTACGTGAAGCCATCTCCAACGGCGTCACCATGATGACCAATGCAACATTTCTATTATTATCTTGCATCGTGATGATGCTGCTCAGCGGAATCCCGATAGAACTTATTCTGATCAGTATTGTGCCTTTGCTGGCCATTCCCTTTCTGGTCGTTTTTTTCGGTCCGCGAATTCGCAAGCGCTCTCGTGATGTGCAGGATGCTCTTGCAACGATGACGGAATCCGCAGAGGAACAGCTGGGTGGTATTCGTGTAACCAAAACATTTGCCATTGAAGACAGCGCCCGTGAACGTTTTGGATTCACAGTAGATGCAATCAAAAGCAAACAGCTGCGGCTTGTTCGTCTGTCCTCTCTATTTCAGGCCTTGCTACCGCTACTGGGTGCCATTTCATTGGTTGTCTCCCTGCTTGTTGGCGGAATTTTGACGATGCAGAACTCCATTACACTCGGAAGTTTTGTTGCATTAACGCTATATTTGCGGATCATCATGGGACCGCTTCAACAAATCGGTAATGTGATCAATACCATGCAGCGTTCTGGAGCATCACTGGAGCGGGTAAATGATCTGTTGACGGAAGTGCCTGACGTGCGCGAGCTTCCCAATGCGACAAGTCTCAAAGCCGTGAACGACATTACGATAGAGAATCTGTCCTTTTCCTATCCCGGCAGTTTATCCCCTGCGCTCAAAAACATCAGTCTGAATATCCAGGCAGGACGAACCGTGGGCATTGTGGGCAGAACAGGTTCTGGTAAAAGTACCTTTGTGAAGCTATTGTTGCGTACATATGAGCCGCGTGAAGGCACGATGCGTATTAACGGAACCGACATCCGGCAGCTGTCGCTGGAAAGTCTGCGATCCCGTATTGCCTATGTACCGCAGGATGGATTCCTGTTCAGTACAACCATTCGGGACAACATCGCTTTTAGCGACCGTGAGGTTCCGCTAGACACCGTAGAGCACAGTGCACGACAAGCGATGATATACGAGAACATTATCCGGTTCCCTGATCGGTTCGATACCCTGCTGGGTGAGCGCGGACTCACGTTGTCTGGTGGGCAGCGTCAGCGCACCAGTCTGGCACGGGGGTTGATCAAAAAAGCGCAGGTGCTCATTCTAGATGACAGCATGAGTGCTGTGGATGCCGTCACTGAAAGTGGCATTCTGCGCAGCCTTCGTGAGATCGGCAAAGGAAAAACAACGCTGATTATCTCCCACCGGATTAGTGCGGTCCGTCATGCCGACGAAATAATCGTTCTGGATGAAGGCCGAATCGCTGAACAGGGAACACATGCAGGTCTGATGGCCGCAAAAGGGTTATATGCTGCAACCTATCGTTTGCAGGAGGAGGGATTACATCATGACTGACCGTAACGCTGAAGTTCGTTCAGATGCCGGAGCACAAGCACCGTCAGGGCATGGGTCCGGTTCCGATGCAGGCGCAGACCAGAGTAAGCGCACTTCCTTCAAAGCGATGATGTCCTACGCCAAACCCCATAAATGGGCCTTCACAGGTATTTTTTTCTGTTCGCTGCTCGGCATCTCCGCCGATTTGCTTCAGCCTTACCTGGTGAAGATCGCGATCGATGATCATCTGGCAATTGGTCAGACTAGTGTAGGCTTTCTTGTCCAGTTGGCAGCTATCTTTTTGGGGCTGGCTGTAATCAGCTTTATTTTTACCTATGTACAAAACAATCTGCTGCAACATGTCGGTCAGAACATCGTCTCTCGCATTCGTAAAGACCTGTTCAAGCATATCTCCAAAATGTCAATGTCTTTCTTTGATCGCTTCCATATCGGCAGTCTGGTGACGAATGTATCTAGTGATACGGAAACGATCAGTAGTTTCTTCACCCAAGTACTGCTTAGTCTCATCCGGGATGGCATGATGCTGGTGCTCATTATCGTCTTTATGTTCCAGCTCGATCCGGTACTCGCAGGGTACTCTCTCATCGTGTTGCCTGTGATCGCCATCGTTGCTGTATTATTTCGGAGCCAGCTACGCAGGGCTTATCAGAATGCCCGAACTCGTCTCTCCCGTTTGATTGCATTTACGGCAGAGAACCTGTCCGGCATGTTTTTGATCCAGGCCTTCCATCAGGAAGAAGAACAGAAGAAAAGATTCACGGAACAGAACCAACTTCACCTGAAGGCCAATATCACACAAGCTCGTTCGAATGTTATATTCAACCGGACGTTTGATATCCTTGGCAATGCGGCGCTCGTTATGATGGTATGGCTTGGAGGACGTGCCGTGCTGGGTGAATCATTGCAGGTGGGTGTGCTCTATGCGTTTATCAGTTACATCCGTCAGTTCTTCCAGCCGATTAACCAGATCACCATGCAGTGGAACACATTCCAGTCGACAACCGTATCCATGGATCGAATCTGGAACATTCTGAGTACTCGTCCAGAAGTCGATGACCCCAAACCCGGGACTGCCTCCACACTTGAACCACGGAACGTGATGGGACAGATTGATTTTAATGATGTTTCATTCGGCTATCGGGCAGATCGCCCCCTGATTCAGCATATGAATCTGCATCTTTATCCAGGTGAAATGGTGGGTATTGTAGGCACAACAGGCGCTGGCAAAAGTACGTTGATCTCCCTGCTCAATCGCTTTTACGATGTGAATCAGGGCAGCATCGAGATCGATGGCGTAGATATTCGCCATTTCCCGCAGGCCAATCTTCATCGGATCGTTGGTCTGATCCAGCAGGAACCATTCCTATTCTCAGGCTCCATCATTGACAATGTACGCATGTTCCGCGAGGATATTACAAGAGAGCAGGCTATTCAGGCCTGCCGTTTCGTCGGAGCACATGCCATGATTTCACGTTTACCGCAAGGGTATGATACTCGTCTTTCCGAACGTGGAAGTGGTCTGTCGGCCGGAGAACGTCAACTGATATCGTTTGCCCGAATCGTGGTCTTTCAGCCCCGAGTGCTTATACTGGATGAAGCAACCGCGAATCTGGATTCGCATACCGAACAATTGGTACAACAGG
Organism: Paenibacillus taichungensis; assembly: GCF_050994985.1. Lineage (NCBI taxonomy): Bacteria > Bacillati > Bacillota > Bacilli > Caryophanales > Paenibacillaceae > Paenibacillus > Paenibacillus taichungensis. Next base: position 4,738,541 of record NZ_CP194720.1, read on the forward strand.
CGCTGGAATCCGTCTCTCAGGGAAGAACAACGGTTGTTATTGCGCATCGTTTATCTACAGTCATGCATGCAGATCGGATTCTCGTTATGGAGAATGGTGAGATTGTTGAGGAAGGCTCACACCAGAAGTTGATCGATGCTGAAGGAGTCTATGCTGATCTTTACACCCATGCGCGTGAAGCTGGTAATGATTCAGCTATTTCTGGCTAGCTCATCCAACCAAATGGGTTAAATAACGTTGAACGTGCCGCTCTGCGATGCAGGCGGCATGTTTGGTATATTTTCTGGGAAATGATGTTAAGGAGGCGTATTTATGAAACCTGAATTATCCAAATCATCAGAGTCGAAGCTTGAGCATCGACAGATTGCCTACCGCCGTTTCACGGCTATATGGAAAGGAGCAATATGTCTTCTGTTCTTGCTGTTATGTGTCACCCTGTTATGGATCATCTATGACGATCATGCTGGACAACTCGAGACGTTGTATTATTCCATCGCAGCCATTCTTGGCATGTGGTTTATCGGGCCTTTATTTTTTATGTTTCTATCCCGCGCAATCGCGAGTTCTCCTGTGTTATTATCCTGGAATGATGAAGGACTTCATACCCTTAAACGGACCATTCCCTGGAATGAGATTCGTAAAATTGAGCTTGGCTCTCCCGCCTTCAGCAAATGGATATTGTCTGCTTCCCCCATGATTGCCCTGTATTTGAAAGACGGCACCCGGCGTCATATCCAGACCGATCATTTACTAACCAAAAAAGAGCTCAGTCAAGCAGTTGTCCTTCTGCAGGAGACGCTCCGAGAGAAACAGCAACAGGACATCTGAAATCCAGCTGACATCATTCCGACTTTTCGATACCAACAGACAGGTTCATTCTATAATTTCCATACGGTAAAATGGCTTCCAGCAAACTGCCAAGCTGCTCCATTGTTCCTGTGCGTACGATCATCAGATAACAGCCCTCTCCGCTGACACGGTGAACCTCCACGATGTCTTCACGCGCAGCCATAAATTCACGGAAGGCGGCATGTCGGTCGCCGGAATTCAGAAAAATCGTTACAAATGCCTGCAGGCCCAAGCCGAGGCGTTCCGGGTTCCATTTTACCGTATAGCCTTCAATCACACCCAGATCATGCAGCTTACGCACTCTCGCACCTACAGCCTGTCCGGTCAGATGCACCTCTTCGCCGATCTCTTTGTGAGAGCGTTTGGCGTCCCGGATCAGGCTTTTCAGTATGCGTATATCTGTATCATCAATCGTCTCATTCATCTATTTTGCAATCCTTTCAACTTGAAATTAAAGTGGTCTGTTTTCTTTCAGTGTGTTATTTACGCCCATAAACGGGTTGTATAACATATAGGATAATAACATTAATTCCCGAAGGAGTGCAGGTTCGATGAAAATTCAATTGATTCGTAATGCTACATTATGGTTGGAATATGGGGGTCTGAATATACTGGTTGATCCCATGTTGATGGATAAAGAAGTGATGCCTGCTTTCCCGAACACGCCCAATGAATTACGCAATCCTAGAGTCTCCTTACCCGAGACGGAAACGGATTATATGAATCCGGATCTGGTGATCGTTACGCATACCCACCCCGATCACTGGGATGAAGCAGCAGCGAAGCAGCTCCGCAACGATGTACCTCTGCTGTGCCAGCCAGGAGATGAAGCCGTGTTCAATGGAGCCGGATTTACCAACGTTACCGCCGTGGATGAGAAACACGAGTATCATTCTGTCCGTTTTGCCCGCACTTCAGGACAACACGGAACCGGAGAAATCGGCGAACGTATGGGCAAGGTGTCTGGTTTTGTATTGGAAGCTGACGAAGAACCTGTCGCCTATATCGCCGGGGATACCATCTGGTGCGAAGAACCAGCCGAAGCCATTCGTCAATATCAACCTGAGGTGATTGTGGTGAATGCTGGCGGTGCCCGCTTCCTGCAAGGAGATCCGATTACGATGGACGGGCCTGACGTCGCTGCCGTGAAACGCCATGCACCGGATGCACATGTGATTGCTGTGCATATGGATGCCATTAACCATTGCATGATGGCCCGCGTGGACCTCGCGAGTTATCTGGCATCCGAACAATTGGATGGACAGGTGCTCATTCCACGCGACGGCGAGAGCTTTGTATTCGGACCGGATACGGAGTTGAAATAAAGTTCATTGATGAGATGAGTGATTTTTAAAAAATGGAGTCTTCTCTAGTAGTTCTCTCCAAGAAACACGAAAAAGCTGGATGCGATTTGTTCGCATCCAGCTTTTATTTACGTTTATAGTTGAGGAACACAACGATCCCAAGTTATCTCCACCACCGGAGTGCTCAGTGTAACCCTGAATGATTCCTCGACTCATTTCACCTATTATTGAACTTTCAATCGAATTACGTTCCACGAAGCTTTGGCCAGGCTTGCCGTGATCAGTGTATCTGATACTTCTGCATCACCACGATTATGCGGAGCAACGCGATTCGGCTGTGCTGCGGTATTCGCTGCTTTTAGATCATCACTTTCCAGCACAATATGCTCAATCAAGCGGCACTTCCCAAAGCTGCGCAGATCCACTTCAAGTGGAAGTGATTCTTCCAGATGACGGTTTACAGCGAAAACAGTTACTTCACCCTGCTCTTCGTTATGCACCGCAATGCCCTCCAGATAAGGAACATCCGTAATTTGTTTGGTGTCATATTTCGGGGACTGGATCAACGGTACAAGTGCTGTTCCACGTCCAAACACGGAAGCATGCATGAACGGATAGAAGATCGTCTGTCTCCATGCAGCACCACCATTATCGGTCATGATTGGAGCGATCACGTTGACGAGCTGCGCCAGACACGCCATCTTAACTCGGTCCGCATGTTTCAGCATGCTGATCAGCATACATCCCACAAGCAGGGCATCTTCATGGTTGTATACGTCCTCCAACTGTGGCGGAGCAATCAGCCACGGGTCCAGCTTCTTGTCACTTTCATTAGAGTGGTACCAGACGTTCCATTCATCAAAGGACAGGAACATCGTCTTCTTGCTGCGCTTCTTCGCTTTGATATAATCGCAGGTCGCTTTTACCGTCTTAATAAAACGATCCATCTCAAGGGAACGCGCAAGGAATGTTGGCGTATCCTGCTCAGCATTACCGTAATACTGATGGAGCGACAGATATTCAACATGATCATACGTATGATCCAGTACCGTTGCTTCCCATTCCGGGAAGGATGGCATACCCAGGGATGAACTTCCGCATGCAACCAGCTCAATCGTTGGATCTGTCCACTTCATCACTTTTGCCGCTTCAAGTGCAATCCGTCCATACTCTTCTGCTGTTTTGTGACCAATCTGCCACGGACCGTCCATTTCGTTGCCAAGACACCAGGTTTTGATGGCATGAGGCTCTTTGTATCCATGTTTAATACGTAAATCACTATAGTAGGAACCTTCAGGATGATTGCTGTACTCCACGATGTTGCGGGCTGCGTCTACACCCCGTGTTCCCAGATTGACGGCCATCATCACTTCCGAATTCGCCTGTTTGGACCAATCCACAAATTCGTTAAACCCAAATTCATTGGTCTCGATTGTTCTCCAGGCGAGTTCCAGTCTGCGTTTGCGTTCAGACACAGGACCAACAGAATCCTCCCAATTGTAACCGGATACAAAGTTACCGCCAGGATACCGCACAATCGGAACCTGCAGCTCCTTAACCATCTCCAGCACATCTCCACGGAATCCCGCTTCATTTGCTGTAGGATGACCCGGCTCATATATACCACCATATACGGCACGTCCCAGATGTTCAATAAATGAACCATATAAACGTTTATCAACTACGCCAATTGTGAAATCCTTGTCTACCGTCATTTTTGCTTTTTCCATCGTGAAGTTCAGCTCCCTAAGATTAATATAAAAATTAATTGATAATCTATGGATCAACGTTCATATTTATATTAAAATCGATTATGGCACCAATTTCAACCTGAATTTTGCAAAATGTTATTCTTTTGACTGGATTTATGTTTAACTTAATTCTATAAATCAAAAATGGAGGAACAGATGTGATTAGAGCAAATACCGATGCAGAATGGTTGCCCCTATACGAAGCACTCGCGAGTGAAGTGCGTCTGCAGATTATCAGACTTGTCGCGGAGACCCCTATGAACGTGAAGGACATTGCCGCATCACTCGGCCTGAGCAGCGCAATTGTAACCATGCATGTTCGCAAGCTTCAGGATGTGGGCATTATTCAGTCTAAAATGATTCGCAAGGATGGCGGCACGCACAAAATGAACAGCCTGGCAGTCGACTGGATTGGCATCTATATGCCACAGGAAACGGGAGCTTCCCGCAAGCTTCATGAAGTGGCAATCCCTGTCGGGCATTATACCCATTTTGATGTGTATCCAACTTGTGGTCTGGCTACATCCAATCAGGTCATTGGACAATATGATGATCCACGCTATTTTCTGGATCCCGAACGCATGCATGCCCATATTCTCTGGTTTGGACGCGGATTCGTAGAATACAAAATCCCAAACTATATCTTGTCAGGTCAACAGATCAGTGCCATTGAATTGTCACTTGAAATAGGTTCAGAGGCCCCTTCGGTCAACCCAAATTGGCCCTCGGATATTACCTTCATGCTCAACGGAATTCGACTAGGTGAATGGACAAGTCCTGGAGATTCCGGAAATGGACGAGGCATGTTCACCCCGGAATGGTGGAGCGACAGTGTCAATCAATACGGCATGCTCAAAGTGCTGCGTATTACCCATGAGGGCACATTTATTGATGGACAGCTTATGTCCGAAGTTACGCTTGCTGATATTCCCGTGGAACGCAATCAGTGGACATTACGCCTCTCCGTGGAGGAAGATGCGCAGCATGTGGGCGGGTTGACGTTGTATGGTCAAGGATTCGGCAACTATGATCAGGATATTCTGTTCCGTCTGTACTACCAGGACTAATAAACAACAAAAAGAACCTTCCATCCCCCGTATAAGCAGAGATGGAAGGTTCTATATATGTTCATTATTTAATAAGCGTGCTGGAACTTAAAGTGCACTCCCACCAAACAGGAAACGGTACTCCCAATGTTTGCCGGAGATATCACTAATCGTTACACCGCCGCCAGCATTGGAATAAGTGTGCAGAATTTTGCCGTCACCCAGATAAATTCCCGTGTGGGTAATCGTAGCAGTGGATTTGTTCACACTAGAATACGATGAAGCCGAGCTGCCTTTGTAGGACATAAAGTACATCAGGTCACCACGCTTCAGATTTTTCCAATTGGTCTGAACGGTACCATTAGCTTTCACATAAGCACCTTGTTTACGCGAATCGGATGGAAGCTTGATTCCAAGTGCATCAATAAATGCCTGGCGGACAAAGCTTGAACAATCGAACGTAGCCGTACTATTACGACTTGCCCCAAATTCATAAGGCGTTCCCCAATATTTCATACCAGCAGCTATGACTTTCTCTACCGAAGCACTGCCTGTGACTGAACTTCCTGTTGTCGTGTTGCCTTTCACGGCTTGTGTATATTTTGAAGAAGATGATATGTATCCTGTCCGGTTACCGGAGTCCGTAACTTTATACCAGCCTGATCCGGATTTTTGCACTACCGTGACAGTCTCTCCTTTTGGCACCAAACGAACAATGCTTGCGGAAGAAGATGGCGATGTACGCAAATTAACGCCCCAGATGACTTTAACTTTTGAATTATCAACTGCCGCTGCTGATGCAGGTGTCGTTAATGCTCCTGTTGTCAGACTTCCCATCAGCATCGTTGCTGTTACACTTGCAGTAATGATCTTGCTTTTCCAGTTCATGATGTCGTGTTCCCCCTGATGTTACAGAATTTTAACCTGGCCTCATTCGCCGGGCTTGCCCCATTGTAAAACGGGCTGTCCATAACGATCATCAGTCCAAAGTCCTGTATTCGATCAGGCAGGCTTGAGCACTAAGAATCAGGGATACCTCTCACATCAGTTGGCTAAAACTGCCGCAAATCTCTTCTTTTTCAAAGGTTAAATTATTGTAACTATTTGCTGTGCTTCGTTTTAAGCAGAAATGAGACCTAAACCGAGCATCACTTAGGACATGCGCCATACGACCTACATTTTAATATTTAAATTCTATATTTGGTAAACATTACTATGGTTCATTTCCCGATTATGAGTACCTGTAATCCCACAATTATCACAAAAAAGCCGGAGATCTCTCCCCGGCTGTACTGTGTCTCAATATAAATCGATTATGGCTCAATCCCCCAAGCATTAACTCCGCCAATATAAGCGGTCACTTTATTCCAGGCGCTAAAGGACGTTTTGGAAGCATCGAAAGAATAGTCATTGGTCTGATCAAAATTCGTCCAGTTGTTCTTCGAGAAGCGACCCTGGATAATTCCCGTCTCTGCTCCGGCAGCCAGACTGCCTGCCCCGGATTTGAAACCAATCTCCAGATACGTATCCGCTGTCCCTTTAGCCGGATCTACCGTCACAAAGTGAGCTTCAACGTTGGCGCTGCCAATCTGAGCGTAATCACACCAGAAACTCAGATCGGATGCACTATCCTTTGTAAAGTAATACCGCACCTTCACCTGGCTCAGATCCACTGCTGTCGTGCCTGTGTTCTTGATATTGAACTGTGGGGTCACCGCATTGCCTGACGTCCCTGAACCACCATTGCGGTATTGCACTTCAAGTGCACCTGTCGTTACAGGAGGCGCTGTGGGTGTCACCGTCACTACATTGGACAAGGTCTGACCGCTTGCATTCACTGCCACCACTCGGTAATTGTATTCGGTACCGTTCACGGCCGTGGCATCTGTGTATGTCAGTGCCGTCAGACCTGTAGCCAGATCGGCGTAGGTTCCACCCACAACCGAGCGTTGTACCTTGTAACTTGCAGCCCCGGTTGATGCGGTCCATGTTAGCACAGCCTGATTATTGCCTGCCGTTCCTGTAAGGGTTAACACTCCCGGTATGGATGTTCCCGCTTGCGGTGTTGCAGATGCCTGAGCAGAAGGTGCAGATTCACCTGCCGTATTCACTGCGGTCACCACATAATAGTACGTTTTGCCATTGGTCAGTCCTGTATCTGTGAAGGTCGAGCCAGTAACCCCCGTTGCTACGGAAGTATACGGGCCACCGTTTACCTCTGCACGTTTTACCGTGTAAGAAGCGGCACCAGTGGATGCTGTCCAGTTCAGAACAACCTGTTCACTGCCTGCTGTAGCTGTCAGACCAGCTGGAGCTCCCGGCACCTGAATTCCTGGGCTTCCGGCTTCACCCAGGAGACGATCATATTCTCCATACGCGGTAGCCATATCTACCTGTGACCAGAAACGGTGATACGTAAAGGTTGGTGCGCCATTTTCCCATTTTTTCGTTGTTGGATTATAAGACGTTTTGTACAGATTATCCAGATAAGCCCAAGCCGGATCTTGCTTGATGGCCGGACGCAGGTCAGAGTAACCAATGTATACGCCATTACCACCTTTGGCGGGGTCAGAAGGTACGCCAGCTGTACCCGGTATCGTGTTCCCTTGCCCGAAGGTTCCCGTCCAGTTCGCCGGAATGTAGATCTCTTTGGCGAAGAAGCGGAAGTAGTCTTTACGGACTTCTTCGGTGACAATTCCCACACCATCATTGTAATCCCAGGCTGTATTCAGCAGTTTCTCGGCCATATCTTTGGCTTCCTGTCCATTGGTACTGAGTACGCCTCCTTCGGCTTGAGTCCCTGCAGCAAAGAACGTCAGGGCTTTGATATAACTCCCCAGTACGCCTGTGTCCTGAGCAGGATCTTTGGTTACCACATGGAAATTAGGATTATTCGTAAAGGAACTGAACCCATTCCATTTATCCGGTTGCCCCTGCCATTCCTGGCTGCCTGGTATCCAAAATTCGCCTGGTGCAGGTGTAGTTGCAACCTGTGCATTGATACCACCAAGAATACGCTGACCTGCCGCATTCAAATAATATCCTTCAGCATCTGTAACTGGACGTTCATCCACAAACACATAATCCTTGGACCAGTCAATCCACTTGGTAATGACTTTTTTGGCCATCTGGAAGTTCTCAGAGCTGAGGTCCCCGCTCTCGGCAAGAATGTAATACATCTCAGCTACACGCTCCAACGACCAAGCCTGGAAACCAAACCACGTGTTGGAGTCCGGGTCCCGATATACTGGAGCTTCCTGATAAGCCATGTCGTAGAACGTACTGGTTCCAGTAGGATAAGCTTTGTAAGCGCCATCAAAACTGTTCGTCGCTCCCCCTCCAATCGCTCCTTCGTGAGACTGTAGCCAAGTGTAGAATTCCAGTTGGCGCTTCAACGATGCATTCCAATCTGCCTTGGCAGTTGCTGATTTTGGAATCAGGCCGCCTTCCGGATCAGATAAGGCATACGCTGCCACTGGATTCTGGTAAGCCTGATGCGTGTGACTGGCTCCAATCCGCCAAGCCCAGTTCCCACCCTCGCCAAGGCCGCCGCCCCATGAGGTATACCACGCCATCAGATACATATTAGAGTCTTTGCCTGTACCGGCAGTTGGTGTACCGTTCTTGGCACTTCCGATCTTCTGAAAGTACTTGTCGTGCATCCCATAGCGCAGATAGTCACCCATCTTCTTCGCTTTGTCCAGATACGCTGTATTGGTATAGCCCATCTCCTTCGCCCAATACAGTACCTGTACCGCACGTGCGTCAGCATCCGTTGCGTTGGTATAACGCCACTGGGCTGCTGGCGCCTGGGTCTCCTTGGTGAACAGGCTCATGAAACCTTCGCCCGTTTTGCCAAACGTTTTATTGTCCTGGGAAGGATGAGGGATGGCCTCCCACACAGACTCCTGCTCCCCACGCTGGAATGTATTCACGTAAGCTGCCGTATGATTCGGATTCAGCAGGTTACCATAGCCGTACCAATTATCCACATCCAGCAGCCAATGCATCAGGTATGTCTGATTGTTGCCGTAGGAAGCTTTCAACTCGGCATCAAGTGGGTCTTTTCCGGCAGCATATTGACCATTAATGGCAGAAGGATATTGATCCGGATAAGGTTTTTCCGCTGCATAGGTGGCCGGGCTGTTCGGATTGTAATAACTCATCGTAGGCTGCTCTTCCTTGCCGTCACCTTCATTGACTGGGATGATGTATTTCTCCATGCTGTCCCAAGCGGCTTCCAGTTTGGACCAATCACCCGTATAGTGACCGTACATTGTTTCCAGCCAGAGCCAGTAACTGTATGCCTCGGATGTCGTCATGTGCCCATAATCCGGTGCCTCGCTCATCAGCGTTTCAATCGAGTGATACGGAATGCCCTCTGGAGAAAAATAACCGTTCGCCGGGTCCTTCAGTTGATCATACAATTGCAAAAATCGAGCTTCGTTTATTCCGTCCGCCTGAGCATCAATGGTCTGCTCTTCGGCATAAACCGTTTGGGGACCCGCCCACAAGCCGGTGTACCCGGTTAACATAACGGTGCCTGCTAGCATGGCAGACAAACTTTTTTTAGCAGCTGATTTCAACATGTACTTACCTCCCTGGAATGGTGAAATTCAATTAGAATTACTGCGGGTCCTGCCCTTGCTGTTGAACTCCCTTAGGTTACGGCTCCCTACCCCAGACTTTCGTATCTCCCTGAAACCCAGTTACCTGATTCCATGCGGTAAAAGCCGTCTTAGTTGCATCATAGGAATAGTCGTTGCTCTGATCGAAATTGCTCCAATTGTTCTTGGAAAAGCGCCCCTGGATCACGCCCGTCTCCGCTCCAGCAGCCAGGCTGCCAGCCCCGGATTTGAAGCTGATCTCCAGATACGTATCCGCTGTCCCCTTTGCCGGAGTCAGCGTGACAAATTGGCCTTCAATATTGGCCGTGCCGATCTGAGCATAATCACACCAGAAGGTCAGATCGCCTGCACCGTCCTTGGTAAAATAATATCGGAGCTTCACCGTACTCAGATCAATCGCCTGAGTGCCTGTGTTTTTTAGATTAAACTGCGGAGCCACCGCATTGCCGGAAGCACCTGACCCTCCGTTACGATATTGCACCTCAAGCGTGCCCGTCGTGGCCGGAGGCGCACTCGGTGTAACCGTCACGATGTTGGACAACGTCTGTCCGCTCGCATTCACAGCGGCGATTCGATAACTGTACGCCGTTCCATTTACCGCTGTTACATCGATATAATTCAATACTGCCAACCCAGTTGCCACATCGGTATAAGCACCACCTACAACTGAGCGCTGTACCTTATAAGACAAAGCTCCCGTTGCTGCCGTCCAGGTCAGAATCGACTGTGCATTGCCTGAAGTACCGCTTAATGTCAGTGCACCAGGCAGCGATGTTCCAGCCTGTGGCGTGGCAGAGGCTTGTTCAGAACCGGGAGATTCCCCGGCTGAATTAACAGCCGTCACTACATAATAATAGGTTTTCCCGTTCGTGAGCCCCGTGTTCGTGTATGTCGATCCATGCACACCTGTCGCTACAGAAGTATATGGACCGCCATTCACCTCGGCACGCTTCACGGTGTATGATTCTGCCCCAGGGGATGCTACCCAGTTCAGGATTACCTGAGCATTCCCTGACACAACCTGCACTCCCGAAGGTGCAACAGGAGTGACGACCGATGTAACACCTGGTTCCTGACCGTATATCCGTATTCCCGCATCGTAGACTGGGAGATATACACTCTTCGCCACATTGCCTGTGCCCAAGCCCTGGAATGAATGATCATTATTCGCATTCCAGGCGCCTTGCGGGCCGGTAATGCGGAACTGTACCTCTTTGCGATAATGTCCTTCCCCGCCTGGATATATCTTGGTTCCAGTAAAGTCCGCTGTAACAGCGTAGATTCGTTTCGCTGCATCAAACACAACCGGTTGGGATACGGTAGCCCCCTCGGCATATGCGGTTGTAACATGGACATCGGAAACGGTGTATCCTGCAGCATAAACTTCACTCAGATCCAGGAAATAACGAAAAGACAACTTATCCCCCATCCGCGCAGGCCAGGCTGAACGATTGTTCAGTTGAGCCTTGATTTCCGTGTAATTGGAACCGGATGCCTTCACAGCAGCTTCGACAAAGAACTCATCTGTCTTCACTTCCGGAGCCGGAAAATTCGCGATGGGCTGATCATTCTGGCCGAATAACAGATTCATTTTGGCTAACGCGCCTGTAAAGCCTGCATTGTAATCGGTTGCCACCTCATTGCTGACATAGTCCCCAATGGAATCGGTATAGGCATCCGTTCCATCCGGTCCCCCAACCATCGCGCCGTATAACGTGTGACGGTGCTCTGAAGGTACATTTTCATTGTTCGTCCATGAACTGTGGGAGGTCCGGTGATGAGGGTGCTTAGGCGGATTCTGACCATAACCGACCACATAACTACTTTGGCGAGGATTATCTCCCAGAATGTAGTTCATTTGAGAGACGGCAAAGTCCTGATACCTCGCCTTCTTCACCGGATCACTGACCCAGTCGGAGTACACAAAAGCAATAAACGATGCATTCGCTGCATACCGGAGTGATCCCCATGTATCAAGCCAGGCAAGCCCGCCCGGTGTATACTTAATCCTTTGTCCATTCGTGCCTACAGACCAATAATCCAGATTGCGCTCCGTGGATTGAATGAACCGCGTCGCTTCCGGCATGTTCAGACTCGAAGTAATGCGGGCCAGCAGAATCTGTGCTCCGTAATGTTTGTCATCCCAGCCTTGGGTCCATGTATAGGCCCAGTTCCCGTTCTGTCCATCCGCTTGCCACAGATTCGCCGTAGCAATCGCTTTGGACAAGTAAGCGCTATCATTTGTCGCCATATATAACCATGTTGCTGCCCAGGCGAGTTCATCATAGTAACCTGTCCATGAATTGTAGAACGATTGAGCATCTGTAATGCAATCCGAGTATTTGCCTCGATACGTATCCGCGAAGTTGTAAAGTTCCTTCGCATGCTGAAGCAGTTTGTTGGCATAAGCCGGGTCACTGTCACGGAACACAATGGATGAAGAAGCGAGTGCAGCTGCAGTTTCTCCCGCAAGTTCACTTCCCGGACAGGATGCATCGATCTTATAAGCAGGACGGTTCATCTGCATCACTTCAGCAGGGCCCCACCAGGCATGGTCTGTATTGCCTGCTCCAACCTGTCCCCATAATTCATTTGGTTTCGTATGCGCTTTCACAAAATAGTCTGTAGCCCATCTCAAGTTATCCTTAATCTGCTCCAGTTGCCCTGCCTGCTCGTATCCCTCACGGTATTCCACAACAGACCAAGCTAACATCGTAGCCGAATAGGCCATGGGCAGACCAAATTTCACATGATCTCCAGCATCGTACCACCCTCCGGTCAAATCAACCCCAACATCCGCTCCATCATTTAATCCAGAATCACCACGCCATTCCACCCGATTGTCTTCGGGCAAAATCCCTGAACGCTGTGTTTCATAGAAATAAACCGCCTTTTGTAATGCCTCCGCATAGTTATGATTCCCGGCAGCCGCATCTGCCTTACCACTCCATGCCTGTATGGATGTACTTCCTGCCAGTAGCCCTACCGATAACGCGAGGATAGCGATTCGTCTCCACCAGCTTCCCTTCATCTTCAACCATTCATCTCCTTTTGCAATAGTCGTCTCGTAATTTTCCAATTACACTGATGTCATGACCCGCTCCTTTCTATGGTGTGACTCCATGTATTTCCACCATTAATTACCATTATATCCTTTTGCTCCAGTTGCAATATCAGCGCTGGTGACTTCTGAAATAACATTGTTGTGACATGTTTGGGTAGTGATATGACAAAAAAGACTGCCCTCATATCGCTTGAACGCAATATGAGAAACAGTCCTGATATTTTGAATAACCCGTGCTACAGGTTGCATGATGATCCATGGTACTATCCAGTCTGAACACCCTACTTTTGGATCGTTTACACTCTGAATTTGTTGATTTGCTCCTGCAACTCTTCAGCCATTTTGGACAAAGAACCTGCGGAGGAAGCGATCTCTTCCATCGAAGCCAGCTGCTGCTGGGTTGCTGCGGATACATTATGCACCCCACCTGCTGCTTCTCCAGCGATGTTAGAGATCTGATCCACATACCCTACAACTTCATTCGTACTTGCTGACATTTCCTCCGAACCTGCAGATACTTCCTGGATTTCACCAGCGACCTTGTTCACTGCATCCGAAATCTGCTCAAAGGCTTGTCCAGCCGCTGTTACAATCTCAATGCCGGCTTCCGTTTCATTGCTGTTCACTTTCACAGCCTGCACGGCATGATCTGTATCCTTCTGAATCAATTGGACAAGATCCGTAATCCGCTGCGCGGATGTAGAAGACTCCTCTGCGAGCTTCCGTACTTCTCCGGCTACAACTGCGAAGCCACGTCCGTGCTCACCTGCACGTGCCGCTTCAATTGCTGCATTCAATGCAAGCAGATTAGTCTGACGGGCAATATTGTTGATAACCTCGGTAATGGTACCAATCTCTGCGGAACGTTCTCCCAACCCTGTAACCAGTTCTGTCAGTGATGCAATGGAGTTGCGAACAGATCCCATCTGTTCAACAGCCTGCTGAATAATCATATTTCCTTCGGCTGACTGATTCGCTGCATCAACAGCAGATACGGATACACTTTGAGCAAGCTCAGCGATTTGTTCCGAACCAAGAGCCATCTCACTCATCGCCTGTGAAGAACGTTTCACCATATCTACTTGATCCGATGTGCCTACAGCCAATTCCTCAACCGTCTCGGAGATCTGTTCCGACGCCCTTGTATTCTGCTCAGCACTCGCGAGAAGTTCTTCCGAGGAAGCGGCTACCTGTTCGGATGTCATCGATACAGATTGAATCATCTCCCGCAGGTTACCAGTCATCACATTGAAGGAATCGGCCAGCGTTCCCAGCTCATCCTTGTTCTTGAGAACAATCTTCTCACTGGTCAGATCCCCATCTGCAATCAACATCGCTGCTGCATTCATCTTCTGAATTGGACGCGAGATGATGCTTGCAATGAAGAAGGCAATAAACATGGCCACCAGGAAAGCAACAATAGTGACTCCCAATATAATATTAAATGCTTGTTCAGCAGACTCAACCGATGTATTCGTTGCTGCATCCGACAGTGAGTTCCCCATCGTGATTAATTGGGCAATGGTATCATTCGCTGTATACCATAACGGATAGGCCTCTGAATGCAGTCTGCTGGCTTCTTCGTAATTGTTAGCCATGCCCAATTTCATAAATTCCGGCATTTTCGCCAAATACGCCTCATAGTTCGTGCTAAATGTATTGTACATTGCCACTGCTTCGGTATTGTCCGAGATGAGTGAAACCAGTTCCTTGCGCTCAATCGCAATCTTGGCTTGGAGCTGTTCCAACACTTCATTCATCTTGGTGATTTCAGTTGGATTTGTTTCGACAATTACGGCAAGAGCAAGCCGCTCAACGTCCGAAATATCACCATTCATCATCCCAAGCAGGCTCACACTGGGCATCCACATCTTATCGATTTCATCGGCCTTTTTGGACATATCATGAATTTGGGTTAACGCATAAATGCTTACAAAAGCCAGTAAAGCCACTACCATTAGAAATCCAGTCAGTAATTTCATTCGAATTGTTAATCTCAATTTCCCCTTCACGTTTCCCCGCGTATCTTTCATGTTCCCCACTCCTCAACTAGTACATATTTATAGTATATCGACACGTATCGTCATGAATTGTATATATGAGAATTCGATTTTTTGTAAATTTCAGTTAACTTCGAAATAAACACAAAAAAAACCTTAAGTCTTTGGCTCACCAAAGACTTAAGGCTTTCATATCCGAAACTTCTCTTCCAATCCCTACTATATTCAACCATTTCTAACGGAAAATCCGCCGATGAATGTTAATGAAGAAATCAGGAATCGACTTGGTATAATTACGCGTAGCAATCAAGATTACACTGACCAGGCTACCCAGAATAAATCCACCGAGGATATCCCCAGGATAATGTACACCTACATAAACCCGCGACACTCCTGTCAGCACAGCAAGCAACAGCATCCACATACCGAAGCGACGTCCAATAAAAAACGAAGCTGCAGCTAGCGCAAATACAAAGGAAGCATGTTTACTTGGAAAAGATGGATCTGGCACATGCGGAACCAGTTGATTCACCGTGCCTTCCATAAACGGCCTTGGATGACCTACCACAGGTGAAATTCCCCATTTTGCCAGAACAAGTGCTACGATTGAAGCTACACACGCATAAAACACAATTCGTTGCTTCGACGGGTTGCCAAGAAACCACACAATCACAAGAAGCCCTATCATAACCCAAACGGCATATTCAGCGGATGTAATCATAAACCAGTCCAGAAACGGAATACGATCAGCAAACTGGTTGATCCAATTAAATACAGATTGATTCATAACAGTCGTTTAATACCTCCATTACACAAATCACGATTATTTTTTACATAATAAATATACACTAACTATTTGTCAAACATGTAGCCTAGTAACCGAACTTTCGAAATCAAAGAGGACATTTCTCTTACTTTTTGTTAAACTAGTTTGGGTTACATAATAGTTCATTCATAGAAAGGTGAAGATTATGCTTAAGAAATGGTTATGGGGAACATCCCTAACCCTGGCACTTGCCATAGCCGGTGTCATTGTATATTACGGATACTCGATCGTTCATTTTGCCAATAGCATCTCAACTGCTTCCGAGACTTCCACTTCTGACACAAACCAAAATACGGACACTCCAACCACCCCTGTTCCTAAATGGGAAGGGAAGGAACGAGTTAACATTTTGCTGCTTGGAGGTGACACCAGAGGGGATGATGCCGGCCGTTCAGATTCGGTCATGGTCGCTTCCATTGATCCGGTATCCAAGAAAGCCCATCTCTTCTCTGTTCTGCGTGATACATATGTTGATATTCCGGGACACGGAAAGAGCAGACTCAACGCGGCCTTCTCCTACGGCGGAGCGGAATTAACCAAACAAACGGTCGGTGACTTGCTCGGCATCCCTATCCAGCACTACGTGTATACCGATTTTATCGGATTTATGGCGCTGGTTGATGCTGTAGACGGGATCGATATTGATGTAGAGAAAGACATGTATTATACCAGCAAAGCAGATAAACATATGTACGATATTGATCTCAAAAAAGGACTTCAGCATATGGACGGTAAGACCGCCCTCCAATATGTCCGATTCCGGCATGATGCCACATCAGACTTTACGCGTACCGAACGGCAACGGATTTTCATGACTGAGCTGGCCAAGAAGATGCAAAGCACGACTTCACTCTTCAAGATTCCTGAAATATTGGAAGCTGTCGCTCCATATATCGAGACAGACCTCAGTCCAACACAGATGTTAAAATTAGCTTCGCTCGGATTCGATATTAACGTGAATGAAATCGATAAACAGCAGATCCCTCCTAACAAGCTGCTTACCAATGAGCTTGCAGGCTCTGCCCAGGTACTCGGTGTTAATAAACCGAAACTTCAAGCATACATTCAGAATTTGTTTGAGGAAGATGCAAAATCTTCAGAGGATGAATCAACAAAAGTACAAGACTTAAACTAAATGGAATGGAAACAAAATGAGGCAGGTATCGCAAAGATACTTCGACTAAAAGATGGCTGCTGCCATCTTTTTTTGTACCTATTTCCCCCATTTAATGCAGTCTTAATGTTTAACAGGTACCCTTAAATGATGAATTCCGGTTACACGAAGGAGGAATACACGTGAATAAACCGCGAATCGTGGAATGGACTCAACTGCGCGCCCTTGCATTTCTCGCTATTGTGATGCAGCATAACATTGCAGAATATATATATCGCGCTGATATTGAACAACCTGATTCCATCATGCTGACCATGATTTATCATCTGACTCGTTTTGGTACACCGACATTCGTCTTTCTCTCCGGTGTAATGCTGTTCTATCATCATAGTCATGCCAAACCGGATTACCCCAAGTTTATCCGTAAGCGGTTTGGAGATATCTATGTGCCCTTTGTGGTATGGACATTCATCTATTGGTTGTTTGTCCGGATATTCACGCCAAAGTTCTGGAGTTCGGGTATGCCAGACTTCCGTAGTCTTGTTCGTGAACTCTTTCTCCCCCAGACAGGATATCATCTGTGGTTTGTAATTATGGTGTTTCAGTTCTATATTCTGTTTCCCCTGTTTCTTGCGGGAGCCAAGTTCATTCAGAAACGTATTGAAAAAGTTACACGCTTCACCCCAATGCAATCCGTCATCACGCTGATTCTCATTGGGATGGCATTATACACTTTACTTATGAAATGGTCCTACTACGATATGGGCGGATGGACAGCTTCCTTACCCCAACCTTGGTCGGGTTTGCTGCAGTATCGCTCTTATTCATGGGTTATGTACTGGTTTTACTTTTTGTTGGGCGCAGTCTGTGCCTGGTCAGTGGATAGTTGGAGAAGTTGGACCGCAAAAGTATTGCCCTGGATGGTCTGTCTGTTTATCGGCATGTACATGTGGCTTGGGTATGATGTGCTGCGGGGATCGGGTGATGTCGTTAACCTGAATATATCAACCTATCTGAAACCAACAACATTCATCATCATCATGGCCCAGATGTTCATGTTCTATGGGTTCCTTGTACTGCTGCGTGGCAAAGATTCACCATTTCAGCGTCTCCTGACGTGGATTGGCCGATATTCCTTTGGTGGCTATCTGGTTCATGCACTGGTTATCTACTGCATTGCGTATATTACCCGACCACTTACGCTAACCGGATGGCATCTACCGATTACATTGCTTTCGTTTCTTGTCACCGTGGCAACGTCTCTTGCAATCAGCTGGGGACTTTCCCAACTTCCTGGCTCTCGCTTCACCATAGGATTACAACGGAAGAAACGCCCAAGTCCCCGTTTGCATGATACTGTTTCTGCAATCAGAACAAGTTCACCCGAGCGTAATCCGTCAACTAGCGCAAATCGCAGTCTGGAAACCAGATAATCCTGGTTGAATATAGAAGAAGCGTCTCCCTTCGTGGAAGACGCTTTTTTCTTACTTCACTTCTGTGGAAGCGGATCGACCGGGTACAGGTTCGTGAGGACCAGGAGCTTGATGTGCATTGCCCTTCTGATTAACGAACCTTTTCAGGTCACCCGTCAACTGCTCCTTCAGCTTGTCTACCAACTGCGTTTCACTGATGCCTTTTGCCTGAGCAATCTCAGCTAGTGATTTCCCACTTTGAAGCTGCTGATGGAGCTGCTCCGGGGTGATGCCGAGAAAACGTGCAATAGCGCCCTTGTCCATCATTGGATGTCTGTTGCCATGGTGAGCGAACTCACGTCTTAACTCCCGCAGTGGTGTGTTGATTACCTTCTTCAGCTTCGTATCCATACCTGCTTTGGCTGCTGCTGCCTGCTCTTTTGTGAGACAGCCTTCTTCGGCTGCTTTATCCAATCGCTGAGAGAGCGAAGGCTTCAGCTTCTCCAACAATTGATTTTCACTAAGTCCCTTGCGTTCCTTAGCAATCTGAGTCAACGTTTTGCCAAGCTCCATCTGTTCCTTTAAATCACGGAGCCCAATACCGAGCAGGTCTGCGGTTTCTCCAATCATAAACAGGCCATGACCTGCTTGCATGCATGGCTTCTTCTGGTTTGTGGAGGAGGATGGTGTAGCCCCATCTTCAACAGATCCATTTGGATCAGCGGATGCCGTATAGCCGGTTGATGCTGTTATAAATACGGCTGCCAGTCCGGCTGCCACCCATTTTTTCCATCTGTATTTCATTTCTCTTCTTCCTTTCATATGTCAAAATCTTGTGCTCTCTTAGTTTGAGCCTAACTTCCGCTTTTTTATGCCATAAAAATACAAAATGTCATTGTTTTTTTCACAATTCATCACAAAACCTCCTATTTTTTTCAATTCATTTCCGGTATACTGAAAGTAACTTCATGATCTAGTCGAAAAGTCCTTAATTACTTTATTATGGGAAGGGCGTAACCAAACGATGCGGAGAGAATGGTTTGATCCGTTTAGATCCGATGTGGAGGTGGTGTTCGCTGCAGCAGAGCAGCTGGTACAGAAATATCCTGAACCAATGTCAGAACATGCACTAGAACAACTTCATTCGGTCAATCCGTTGTTACGAGATTCAGGTCACAGCTACATCGGTTACATTATTCCATTGTGGATGCAGCTCTCAGATGGTCTACCTCCAGAGAAGGCACACAAACTAAGTACTGCTTGTCTCCTGCATATGCTATATTTTCTGAATCAGGATGAAGTTATGGACGAACAGCCAGAAGATGTAACACTGAAATTATCACTGGGTAATCTTTACTACGTGGATGCGATCTGTGCCTATTCAGAGCTATTCAGCCTTTCTTCCCCGTTCTGGACGTATTTCAGACAGTATGTGGAGGATTGGGCCATGAGCGTCACCGGTGAGAATTCCATCGATTATTTCAAGAGAAGCCCGCTATTAATCGCCCAAAAAGCCGCCCCACTTCAACTTGGAGCTGCTGGCTCACTCCTTCTTTTGGAACAGGAGCGTCGCATTACTCCGGTATGTTCTGCCGTCAACATTGCACTGATGACTCTCCAGATGACAGATGACTTCACAGACACGAAACAAGATGCTGTGCATGGAAATTACAACAGCTTCCTCTCCCACATATCCGCAGCACTGGAACATAACTACCCAGCTCATCCTGTAAGCGAACGTGTACATGATAATGTATACAATACCCAATTGATGAACTCCTATGTAGACATTGCTCAGCAATATAACATCAGACTAACATCTTCTAACTCGGGAATTTCGCATCTCGAAGCATTTAATTCCTACTTATGCGGCATTCTGGGACAAACTGTTCACGACATTGAACAACACAAAAAAATGCTTTTTCAAGGCGGGTTTCATTACTGGATCAGCGAGAAACAACATTTGTCCTAATCACCAAAGAAGAGCTGATACAGTTGAATTTTAAATATGAAGGGAATGTTGACGATGATGGTATCAGAGAAAACGTTGCACGAGGATATTATTGAAAAGGCCTGGACTGATGAGCACTTCAGACAACAACTGCACTCCAACCCGAAGCAAGCGCTTCGCGAAGCATTTGGCATTGATATTCCTGAACACATTCAAGTCCGTACCGTTGAAGAACAACAGAACGATTATGTTCTCGTGATTCCTCCCAATCCATCCAAAGTGGATTATGACGTAAATTGCGGACCGTGGAGAAGCTAAACGGATTAGATTGAATATGTGATTGATCGACATCAGGGGTAGCGAACCAAAAAGCCATCGTACACTTCTGCCGCTCGTCATTCGACGAACGCAGCAAAAGATACAACGGCTTCTGTTCCTACCCCTTTTGTGCTTGTAAAGCTGATCTGTCCATGCATGGCTTCAACGATTCGGAAAGTCACCATCATGCCAAGGCCTGTCCCCTTAATTTTATTCGAGAAATAAGGCTCCCCAAGGCGGACCAGCGCTTCCTCATCCATGCCCTCTCCATTATCTCTAACATGTACCTTGATGATCCCGTCTTGGGCATAAGCCCAAATATCAATCTGACCCTCTCCTTGCAGAGCTTCTATACTATTCTTAATAATATTAATAAAAGCCTGTTTGAACTTGGACGAGTTCCCTCTAATCCATAGATTTGGTGGAATATCAGTTGTTATTTTGCCACCTTCCAGATTAGCCATCGGTACAAGAATGCCTTCAATATGATCAAATTCATCCGCGATATTTAGAGAGACAATATGATCGAACTCCGGTTTGGCAAAGGTTAGGAAGTCGGTAATAATGCCGGATGCCCGATCAAGCTCCTCCAGAGCTATCCGCACATACCCTTTGTTTTTGTTGTCTTCCTGCTCTGTCATAAGCTGAAGGAATCCTCGTGTCACCTGCAGTGGATTACGAACCTCATGAGCAACCGACGCCGCCAGTTCGCTAATGATCTCCATTTTCTCGGATCGCTGCAATTCATTATTGAACAATTCCAACTCTTTCGAGTATTCAAGCACTTTGGTATGTTTTTCAGCAAATCGGCTTCCCAGTATGGCAATAAGTGAGATAATAAAAGCAACCATGGACCATTTCCACCATATCAGATGATATGTTCCATTACGCTGGTAATACCAGAGTAGTTCAGCAACACTGATTAAGGCAAATGTGCCAAATCCCGTAGCCAGCAAAAGAGCTTCCCGGCTCCGTTGAAGTGCTTTGGAGATGGTGCCGATCATTAAGATGCTCAACAGGATTACGAGAACAAATCCAATTACATTCTGAACCAACAAACTATAGAGCATGTCCCATTGACCGCCTGAAATAAAATCAATCATCAGGGCAACCACAGCTACTATAGAATAGATGAATTGGAATTTTCTTAGTTTGGTAAAGATGCCATAACGACCTGGTCCGATAATTTGTTCAAAAAAATAACAGAGTGCAGGCATGCCCATCAGCATAGCCAGGTCAAACAATACGGAATACAGATTACCGTAAACCTGATAGAACGTATATAAAAACTGTGAATAGGTGATAATCATCGTTCCGATTGAACCCATCACGATACATAGCGAAATCCACAACCCTGTATGGAATTTGCCCAGGAAAAAAGTGCAACTCAGCATCGTTAGAGCCGTGAACACAAAGGTCGCTCCCAATATTACATCAAGCAGTCCATTGTGAATGTATTTTTCCTGTAATGTAGCATAAGGCCCAACCTGAACTGTTCCGTAGATGCCAAGTCTTCCTTTTCATTCTCGGACCATACATACAGTTTGCCACCTGAATTCTCACTCGAAAGGGGTAACAACACAGCGTTGTTATCATAATTGTAATGATAATTCTCATACACCCTACGATCATCCAGATAGATTACAATGTGGTTCCCTTTAATATTTTCAAAACGGATTGCCGAGCTATCTTCGTTTATTTTTGGAATGGTCAAACGAGTCCACATGGAACCCGAAGGAGCCTCTTCGCTGCTATATTCCAGCTTTTCTGCACCTTGCTTCTCCCAGATCTCCTCTGAACCTTGAACCTCACTGATGAATCCCTGATCGTGTACGTTCCCCCATTTTACTTCCCATCCCGTAATGGATACAGGTTTGTCAACTTCTCCTGCAGTCGCTGAGACGAAATCATGCGGCAAGCAAAGAATATTCAACATACTTATCCATAAGATGATGATAGCTTTGGGCACATTTTTCATTCACAGCACCTCAAAGTTCTTATTTTCTCTATCCCTCAAGTTCTCTCATTTATCATTCGCCACAGTTTGACGTGTCACCTTCTTGTAGGGAAATGAAAATTCACATTTTAGTAGATTTATAGTTTTATTTCCATTTTATTGATAGATTTCGAGTGTTTTCTCCATTATCCGCGCAGATCTTCGAACTGGTTCTCAATCATTTCGCGCTCTTTCTGTTCAATCTTCGTACGATATTCCAACCACTGCTCCGTCTCCTCATCGTCATAGATCGTCCATATATCCGAGAAAAGATAATCCCGCAACTGGACAATCTGTCCTGACCATATCCCGCCTACCCAGAACAGCCCGTCCGGACGGCGTATAACGGTACGGGAAAACCCGGGCGTAGACGCTTTTTGCCCGATTCGGATTTGAGTGATCATATTGCCCAGCGTATACCAATCCAATTGGAATCCCTCCCTCATATATCCATGTTTCATCATATCATAGGCCAAAGATGAAAAGCTGTAAAACTGATCTCTGCGATTCAATCGTCCCTTCCGGGTGTAATGTTCCTCAAAGCAAACACTTACCATTGAGGAGTGATTCAAATGAATGAGCCACACAGAACGGTAGAGGTAGAACATAAGGATGTCCAACACAAATCGGATTCAAGTATGGTCGCTTCCACGTTTATCAAGTATGCGGCTTATATCATTATTTTCTTTGGATTTCTGTACTTTCTGGTCAAATATGTATTTCCAAAATTTTAAAGCCTATACGTTGAATCTGTAATCCGTACATTGCACTTTCATCTTATATTCATATTTTGGGAACACAAGGGAATCATAAGTTGTGCGAGATTACAATGTTAGCCCTTTGGGTAACTACCGAATAAGAACCTTTACTAGATAACTGCCCAATTAAACAAACAACCATTAAATATAATCCACTAAAAAGGAGTGCTACTTATGTCAGACAGACCGATTAGTAATGAAGAGAGCGAACGTTACTACGACCGTTATCAGAGGTCACGTGATATTCCACTGGAAACCGAAGTTCCTGAAGGTGACATAGACACTTTTGATGAAGTTACGGGGAAACGTATCGATACCGAAAATACAATGAATCCGCCACTTGTAGCGGCTACGGAAGAACCGGAATTGGAGTCACGAACAGCGGAGCCTGCACTCGAATCCGTCCCTGATGCTGATCTTATCCAACCGAATAGTCCAGTTGATCCTGCGGCACCCGATCCCAATGCGCTTCACGGGACGGACCTGTTAAACGGCGCTGGGGCAGATGCCAAACCGGAGAACGACATTCCACCACGGCGTTAATCCTCTTGTCACAGCCTGAATTAGGAGGTGCAGTCACGATGAAGGATAATCATAAGCGACAAGTACATGAGCCCGATAATCTGGTAACCGAACGAGATATTGATCCGAATTTTGGATTATTCACGGAAGATTCCTTTCCGGAAGCCCTAGCAGATGAGGATCAACTTGATGCTGTTGAACATGCCATTCCAAAGGAAAACAATGAAGGCGTTGAAGATCCACGAAAAGATTCATCCTGGGATGAATAGGAACGCATTACAGATTCATTAAGAATATAGGAAACCTCTTGCTCAAGAGGTTTCTTTTTGCTTTAATTTCGTAATAACAAAGGCTGTATCCTGAAAAAGAGATGGCTACCGTATTCGTACGGTGCCATCCCTATCTCTTCTATCTGATAAACCGTTTAACGTTTTACGTTTTTGATTACTTCGCCAAAGGTTTGCCCGATCCCGGCAACTTCTCCTCCAGTCGGGACCATTTCGCTACAATCGCGGTAATCAGCAGCGCCACTCCATTGATGATAAAAATCCAACGAATCGGCAACCAGCCACCCAGAACACCACCGATTATCGGCCCCGCCATCGTACCGATCTGGGAAGCCGACTGATTCAGGCTGAATGCTCTTCCCCGGAAGCCAGGTTCAGTCACTTGCACAATCATTGCATTAATCGCCGGGAACACCGCAGCAAAGAATAATCCATACACAAAACGCAAGATGCCGAATCCAATATAACCTGTAGTGAAAAACTGCAGCAGGTTACCAATCGCCCCACCAACGAGGCCAATGATCAGAACTTTGCCATATCCGATTCGTGAACCGATCTTACCCCAGCGCGGCGCCATAATAACCGTAGCTACACCAACCGCAGAGAAAATAATTCCCGAGCTAAGAGAAGCACGATCGGGCTGAATGCCCATTTCCATCACGTATACGGTCAATAATGGCTCCAGAATCATCACGGAGAAGGTACAGATGCCCATCATGCCAAGCACCGTAATAAACAATCGATTGGCCCTGGCTTCACGGATGTCATCCATCACATGAGAACGTGCCTTGTTCCTGTTGAAGTTCTCTTCTTTGACCCAGAAGGTTGCGATCAACGCCGAGACCAACACTACGATGCTGGAAAATAAAAACGCATTCCGGTTGCCATAATAGTGGCTTACGACCCCACCAATCAATGGACCGATTATGCCTCCTGTTGCCCCGGCTGTTGACATGATTCCAAGTGCATACCCTGTCTTCTCTTCCGGTGTATTGGTACCGACCAGTGCAATCGCCGCCGGAACAAACCCCGCGAGCAACCCCTGAAACAAACGAACCACGATTAGTGAATAGGGGTCCTGCACAAAATAATTGATCAAATACAAAACCGCAAGGCTGTACCCCGACCGGATCAGCATTGGCTTGCGCCCGTATTTGTCAGCCAGTGATCCCCAGAAGGGAGACACCAGCGCACTTGCCAGAAACGTGATGCCAAAAGCAAGCCCTGACCAGAACTCCAGGTGATCACGAACGCCCAGATCGCCACTCAGAAACAAAGGCAGAAATGGGATGGAGATTGAATAAGCGGTGCTACAAAAAAACACACCAATCCACAAAATCACCAGATTACGCTTCCACGAGAAGTCCATATACCCGCACGCCCTTTCCGTTAATGACGTCGGGACTGCCGTGTATTGGAGCGGACGGAACAGACCCGTACGTCCCTGACTGCGGAAGCATTTTCCTTATTTTACACCTCTGTAAGCATTTACACCATCCCTTATCTCCCATAATATCCTGCCTTGCATTGCCATCTTGTCCGCAAAAACGGTATGATAGTTGAGGGATTATCCGAAAATAATTCTGACTAAATATATTATGCAGAGATGCAAGGGGGAACGTTCTCATGTCTTTTCGGTGGAAAAAAACAACAGCTGTGTCGCTGGTTCTAGCGATGCTGCTTATCGTCATTAGTGGTTGTGGGCGCCCTGCAAGCAGCGCGACGGAAACACCTGCTCCAGTAGAGCCTACTGGTCCTAATCCTGTAGCCACAATTGAAATGTCAGATGGGCAGAAAATTGTCATTGAGCTCTATCCGGAGATTGCACCAAATACGGTGAACAATTTCATCTCACTCGCCAATAAAGGTTTCTATGACGGTCTGATCTTTCACCGCGTCATTCCAGGGTTCATGATTCAGGGTGGTGATCCCGATGGCGACGGTTCAGGAGGTCCTGGTTATGCGATCAAAGGAGAATTTACATCCAATGGTCATAAAAACCACCTTAATCACACGCGTGGGGTTATCTCCATGGCGCGGACAAATGATTTGGACTCCGCAGGCTCCCAGTTTTTCATCATGTTAGCGGATGCCGATTATCTGGATAATGCATATGCCACATTCGGTAAAGTTACAGAAGGTATGGAAGTCGTTGATGGAATCGCTGCTCAGAAAATAGGCGCACAAGACAAACCGGTTACCGATCAGGTGATGAAAAAAGTCACTGTCGACACCCACGGTCTGGAATATCCAGAACCGGTAAAAATGCCTTAACCTCTGGAACGGATTTTAGTTATCCAACTTGATTCAAAACCTGTAAGACAAACAAAAGCTCTGTCCTGCGTATTCACGCAAGGCAGAGCTTTATTCAATGTTAGCGTTTACATAAATGACTTTATAAAAAATGCCCTCTTCTGGCACAACTCTATATGCAGCAGCTCTGCAACCCGCTGGTCTCAATACATCCATCCCATCAAACGCAACCAACCAATGATCGCAATCCATAACGGACAGCTGAAAGCAACACCCCATGCAAGCCCTTTCAGTAAACTACGGTTTACTTCCACGAACAACGACTCCTTTCTCCAGGGAATAGTCGCAGTATCGGTAATAATATATGAATTTATACCCGCTTTCATTCGTCACGTAACCTCCTATTTCCTGCTTTTGTCCCGCAGTTTCATGGAATGGGTTTGGTGAACCTGATATAATAAGTTTACTTAACGATAATGGAAGCTGATTCATGTTTTTGAGAGGAGATTATTCTATGGCAAAATCCAAAAAACACACCCCTGCTCCCAAAGCAGCACAGGATAAACCGACCACACTAAAGGATCTGCTGAGCAGTGATGTGTTAGAGAAACTGAAAGCTCAGGCCGATGAAGCCAAGGCTGCGGAGGCAGACCGCAAAGAGCAGGAACGCCTGCAGGCGGAAGAAGCGCGTAAAGCTGAACAGAAGCGAAAAGATAATGATTTTGAGTACCTGTTGAATAACAGTTCGATGGACTGGAAGAAACATAAGTAATTTTGTAGCAATCAGATCATCATGATATCTAAATGATAGAAACAGGGCCGTTTAACGGTCCTGTTTTTTTGTATCGTACATTTGATTCATGACTCATATGTCGGGTATGTAGAAGTAGAGAGAGTTACTGATAATTCATACGATACGGAGGGATCAGGATGACAGAACAACGTTTGCAAGGGAAAGTTGCGATTGTAACCGGAGGTGGCTCAGGAATTGGTCAGGCAACAGCCATTCGTTTCGCTGAGCATGGGGCCAAAGTGTTCATGCTGGACCGGACCCCGGAGAATGCAGAGAAAACCAAACAGACGATTGAAAACGCAGGCGGAGAAGCCCATGTCATTGAATGTGATATTTCCAAACCGGACAACGTGCAAAAAGCAATCAATCAGGTAGCGAAGCAAGCTGGACAGCTCGATATTGTTTTTGCCAATGCGGGAATTAATGGCACGATGGCTCCCATTGAAACGATGGAACCGGAGGACTGGGATCAGACGATGGGTATCAATATGCGCGGCACGTTCGCAACTGTGAAGTACGCCATCCCCCATTTGAAAGACCGCGGAGGTAGCATTATTATTACGAGTTCCATTAACGGTAACCGCGTATTCTCTGGCATCGGCTTCTCTGCATACGCTTCCAGTAAGGCAGGTCAGACCGCATTTACGAAGATGGCTGCATTGGAACTGGCCCGTTACAAGATCCGTGTCAACGCCGTCTGTCCGGGAGCCATTGATACGAACATCGATGACAACACCTATCCTTCGGACGATCTGAAAGAAGTAAAGATCCCAGTTGAATTTCCGGAAGGTCATGAACATCCACTCAAAGGTGAACCCGGAACGTCGAAGCAAGTCGCCAATCTGGTGCTCTTCCTCGCTTCCGATGAATCTTCCCATGTGACCGGTACCCGGATCTACGTGGATGGAGCGGAATCTTTGCTCCGTGGATAAAAATTAGAAACATGTCCCATGTGGAGTTAATAGCCAAACATCCCGCAAACGATCTGGATATCCAGACCGCTGCGGGATGTTTAGTTTGAAATATATCTTTATAGAAGAACGAAGAACAGCTCCCTCTGCCTACCATTGGTATGGGATGACTTTTAACTAGAGCGCAGAACTCTTTCCTCTCTTCACTCGATTATTCAGCCGCTCCGGAATCGCAAAGAGCAGGACGTACATTAGGGAGAACATGACTAACGCCAGTACCTCTTCCCCAAGAATGTACAAAGGATAAGGTCCCAGCATGTCGAGAACTGAAGGTGTATCCGGTTTGTGTCTCAGGAACATATAATTAGCGTCAAGCAGGACGTCCACACCATATACAACTAACGCAGCCACATTCACAAATATCATCGACCCCACAACAGTTCTCCAGCTTGGACGAAGCTGTTCCACCCAAGTCATATAGAGCAACGCCAGAATAATACAAGCGTGAGCCGTAAAAAATTGAATGAAACGAAAATGTTCATAAGCATAGCCAAGATTAGGCGTTACGATCGCCATCAAGGCACCAGCTATTCCTGCGAACAGCAATGCAGAATGCAGCAGTCTGCTGCGTGTCAATAATAGCAGCGCAGATAACAATAGTGACAAACTGCATAACTCCAGCGGCAATGAAGTCTTTAGACTCCACACATCCCCATATATGTACCATATCTGAAGCACAATCTCACAGCCGAACATGACACATGCCAGAGCAATCCGAAAGCTACGGCGTGTGTTCGGTGCCCAGGACCGCAGCCAATTCCGAAACAGGAACATCAATATAATTAATGCAGCAATAAGGCTAATCGCCCATAGGTGCGAAGTGGAAAACAGTATAAACGGTTCTGCGTCATAAGGGTCCAGCCACGGTGGATAAGCCACGCTCCTCTTCACTCCTTTATGTTACACAAACACAATATATCTCTTTAATGTTAACTTTTTCATTTTGTCATTGAATGAGTGTACTGTCCAGATGGAATTCTAAATTAGGATTGTATTTTAAATATCTTTATGTTAAGATAAATTCAACAACAAAACAAACTAAAAGTTAGTAACTTTCTTAACGGGATATTATAAAAATAAATTAACCACCAGGAGGAATTTATAATGCAAATCAAAGGACTTCACCATGTATCTGCACTGACCGCACACGCCGCTGAGAATTATCGGTTTTACACCAACGTCATGGGTTTGCGATTGATCAAAAAAACAGTCAATCAGGATGATGTTTCGGTCTATCACCTCTTCTATGGAGATGAAAAAGGGAATCCCGGTACCGAGCTTACTTTCTTTGAAATTCCAATGGCCGGACAGACACGTGAAGGCGTGAACAGTATCTCAGCAACGTCACTTCGTGTTCCTAACGATGCAGCCCTTACGTACTGGCAACAGCGTTTTGACGAATTCGAGGTTCCTCATGGAGAAATCACCGAACGTGGGGGGCGCGCCACTCTCTCGTTCACGGACTTTGAAGGACAACGTCTGATCCTTGTTTCTGATGAACACAATACAGGTGTTGCCGGGGGCAAACCTTGGGATCAAAGCCCTGTGCCTGTCGAGTATGGCATTGTCGGCTTGGGCCCAGTCCATCTTACCGTTAGAGATGCGTCCCTTACCTCTCCAGTTCTTACCGAACTGCTCGGCTTCCGTCAAAAAGGAACCTATCCTGCTTTTGTCGAAGGCCAACCCGATGTACTCGTCTTCGAATCCGGTGAAGGTGGTAGCGGCTCCGAGGTGCATGTCGAAGAACGAAATGACCTTACCCAAGAACGCCCTGGACGAGGCAGTGTGCACCATGTTGCCTTCCGCGTCGATAATGAAGAAGAACTAAAACAATGGGTAGAACGGGTTCATAATTTCCGATTCCCGAACTCCGGTTTCGTAGACCGTTTCTACTTCCGCTCCCTGTACTTCCGTGAAGCTAATGGTATTCTGTTCGAGCTGGCAACTGATGGTCCCGGCTTCGACACGGATGAAGAACTGGCTTATCTTGGAGAGTCCCTGGCATTGCCTCCATTCCTTGAAGGTCGTCGTGCAGAGATTGAAGCGAATCTCAAACCGCTCGATACCGTAATTCGCTAACCTGATCATACGTCCCAAAAGAACAAAAAAAACGATTATCGTTATGCCAGTCCGGAATAACCGTCCGGCTGATGCATAGGCGATAATCGTTTTTAATATCTCGTTTATTTTTTGGTTAAATATGAGGTCGTCAATGGAACAAACAGAGAGGAGCCCGGGGCCTCATCAACGATTTCAACAAAGATGAAATCCGTGCTTGCAACATCCACCTCTACACCAATCAATCCGTCTTCAGGGGCAAGCGATACTGTCTTGAGCGTTGTATTGTTTTCGTCCATAATCTCAATCTTCTGTGAACCGCCAAGAACAGCCAAATCGAGATGCAGCTTGGCATACTTTTTCTGGGTCATGACTTGGAAGCTCTTGCCTTGCTTGGCTGTGTCGGTATGCAGGTATACATCTTTGTAATCTTTGCCTTTATATGCCGTTTCGGCCGGATCCTTGGTATGCCAATCCGAGGTGCCCAAGGCTGCAGTTCCGAGCGAACTTAATGTCAGCTTGCCGGTTTCGGATGGTGGTACAGATCCATTATTGCTGTCAATGTTAACGGATGAGGTTACGCTATCATACGTAATTTCTGTACCCAGTAGCGTGCCGACTGCACGCACTGGCAAATAGGTCGTTCCGTTATAAGTAATTGGCAATACCGTTTTGCCATTGGCATCTTTGGCTGTTACCGTTGTCCCATTTAATTTCAAAGATATCTTGCTGTTCAAATACGCTTTGATCGGTTCCAGACCCGTTGCTGCAAGTGCCCCAGTGCCGATGCCGAGTGTTAGTGTACCCACCATTAAACCCAATACGACCTTCTTCTTCATGAATGATCCCTCCTAAAAGTATGAAATAGATGAGTTCCATCCTTTATACATTTAAACGACTAAAGTGCTTGTGTCAACCATTTCATGGTAAATTCTTGGAATGAAATTCGATTTTGGATAGCACAAAGTGAGGCTAAAATTACATCATTTTTTTTCAGCCTCACCCGTTTCCCTCTGTCATTTCAGATCGTGGGGACATATTTTTTTATCATTGTTCTCAGCAGTCCCGCTCTTCTCTAAACACTCGATTCAATCAAAAGATTCATAGTACTCATCTTCATACTCTTCCGTGCTGTATTCCAAGTCCACAGCCTGCCACTCGCCATCTTTATAGTCATAGGCAAAGTTCAGATCACCGTCATACAAGCCCATACCGTATGCACCAGATGCCGACACAACCAACTTGCCATTCTCCACACTGTAATAAACAACACCGCCGAACTTGAGCTGCTCGTTATACACTCCCTCGCTCGTGTCTTCCTCCATCAGGGAAGGTTCTGAATGAACACCATCAACGGTAACGTTGACCGTCACCTGACCTGGTTTAATACTGACTTTCGAATTTACATGCTGCTTCACAATCTCATCCAGTGATTGCATCTTCATCTCTTCCAGCGTTTCTGGATCGATAATATGCGCTTCACCCAGATAGATGCCTGTTCCATGACCGGCTGTAAACAACACAACAATCTCCTTCTGGCCATCTCCATTCAGATCCAGTTCGTGCACTTCGGGTTTGTAGGATCCGCCTTCTCCTTGCCATTTACTGAATTCACGTTTCTTGCCGTTCACTTCTAGCACCATTCCGTTATATATATATCCTGAACCTTCAACTTTCATGGGGTATAGTCTTACATTCTCATTTTCCGGAGCAACCGAGACGTACTCTCCCTTAACAGGAATTGATTCCTTCGTTGTAAACGCTGCTTCATTCATTGTTTCTATATTGGAAGCCACGACCGCTGAGGTCTGGCTGGATTGATCATCTATGTTAAGCTGTTTTTGCGATTCATTCATGGTTCTGGCAGACGAAGTTGTACTAATCGTCGCTACCGCCAAAATAATCATCAGCAGGATACCTGTCCAAGTTTTCAATATGCTGGGCTCCTTAATCTGTAGTGGAATACTACCATTATATCTTCATTTATCGCCCAAGCGTTGCGAATTTGTTAATGTTTCATAAAAAAATCTTTACATATTTCAGTTTCTACGAAAGAATGTTCGGCTTTAACCATAATAAGCAAAAAAACACCCCGGAAACAGCTCAAGGCTGCATCCGAAATGCTTTCGTTTTGTCCATTAATCGATCTGTTAACTGTCTCAGCTCTTCTGCCGAGGATGAAATCTCCTGCATGATTGCCGTCTCTTCATGTGCCGCATCCATAATCCGTCTCGCCTCATCCGAGAATGATCCGGCTTTCCCTTGAATCTTTTTCACATGACCGTGCGTTTGTTCTACGCGGCTGGTCTGTTCCCCAATTTTGGATCCGATTTCATAAGCGCCCTTCATAAACACTTCTACCGTACCTGTAAGCTCCTGCAACGTCTGATCAACAGAGATCGTGCGCTCGGATTCATTCACGACGAGGCCATGCTGTTCATGAATCAGTTGAGCTGTATCTTTAATCCGCTGCTGTACGCGGCTGATTAGCTCATTAATCCGATGCACCGATTGTTTGCTCTCATCTGCCAGCTTACGAATCTGCTGAGCCACGACAGCAAATCCTGCCCCCTCTTCTCCCGCACGCGCAGCCTCAATGGAAGCATTAAGGGCGAGTAGCCCTGTTTCCTCTGCGATGTTTTTGACGGACTGAGTAATGGCTTCAATATCCGAAGCTTCCTTCTCGAGCAGCACCATGATGTCCCGGGAACGGTTGTGAGATTCCGTCAGCTCGTCCATTCCTTTCATCAAAGAAGAGAAGGTCTGCTTCGTATGATCTACCGAACGTTCCATCTGGCCGGACATCTCTGTCATCCCAATCGACTGACTGTGCATACGCTGAAAATCGTTCAACATCTCATCTGCTGTAATCAACGATTGATGTGAAGTCGTCTTCTGCTCCTCCACACCCACAGCAATATGATCCACCGCATCAGACATCATCTCGATCTGCTCCGCTGCCTGGGCAATTGCTTCGCTTAGTGACTGGGCATTCTGAGAGGTTGTACGTGTACTATCTGTAATATCGTTTACAATACTTCTCAAATTGAAAACCATTACGCGAAAAGCATCATATAATACAGTAATTTCATCCTGTGTTCGCCGCTCTGGAATCTCGGCCGTCAAATCCCCCGATGAGACTTGTTGAGCCGCACGGGACAAATGCACAATTGGACGAGTCAACCACCGAGAGGCAAACCAGCCCAGGATCGCGTTCCAGCATACGCCCATGACAAGTACGATAGAGATATATAACCAGCTTGGCATGGAGAACGAGAGCCAGTCCTGAAGGAAAAATATAAAAAAGCCGCTAGTTCCGTACGTAATCAGTGAAATCAGTACCAAACCTGCGACGGTTTTTGCGCCTAAAGTCCATTTCATATTCACACCTCATAGTCCTTTTTTCCTATTTTACCAGTAGATAACCAAATAACATGTGATATAGATCACTGAAAACGACAAATTAACCCCCATCTTATTCTTCATGCATGACTTCTCCTCTAAGTGGAGCATAATTGATAAGACGAGTTTTGACTGACTGGTTCCTTTGTAGTCTGCCAAGGTGATATCCTTAATTTAAATTATTTATCGGCAAGTAGGGTGAAATGATTTAGCTTGGCATCCATTTTGCTTAAATGATATACTGAGTGCGCTTCGGCATTGCCGGGGCTGACCTATTTTTGGATGCCACTGGAGGCGAACGAAATGTCTACATTGTCCACAAGGACGGAGAAAGATTTTATTGGAGAAAAAGAAATTCCTGCTTATGCTTATTACGGAATACAGACGGTTCGGGCTGTAGAGAACTTCCCGATTACCGGCGTTCCTGTACACCGGGAGCTGATTACAGCTCTGGCTGCGGTGAAAAAGGCTGCAGCAATCACGAATATGGAGCTGAAGATGCTGCCACGCAAAATTGGCGATGTCATCGTCATGGCTGCTGAAGAAATGATGAAAGGCCATCATCTAGATCATTTTATTGTTGACTCCATTCAGGGCGGTGCAGGCACCTCCATGAATATGAATATGAATGAAATTCTGGCCAATCGCGGACTGGAACTGTTATTGCAGAACAAGGGTGACTATTTTCACTGTAACCCGAATAACCATGTGAACATGTCCCAATCCACCAATGACGTAATCCCAACTGCACTGCGTATTGCTGCGTATCGGTTGTCCGAAACGCTGCTGGATACGATGAAACGTTTGCAGGATGCGTTCCGCAAAAAAGAACAGGAATTCAACGATGTAGTTAAGGTAGGTCGGACACATCTTCAGGATGCTGTGCCTATTCGCCTTGGACAAGAGTTCGGTGCCTATGCGCGCGTTATCGGACGTGATATTGAGCGTCTTGAGTTCGCAAATCGCCGCCTGCTCACCATTAACTTAGGTGCGACGGCTGTAGGTACAGGCCTCAACGCGAAACCGGAATACATCGTCAAAGTCACGGAGCATCTGTCTGATGTGACAGGATTGAAATTGCAAACGGCCGAGGATCTTGTGGATGCCACACAGAATACAGATGCTTATTTGGAATTGTCGGCCGCACTGAAAGTATGTGCTGTCAGTCTGTCCAAAATCTGTAACGATATTCGCATGATGGCTTCTGGCCCACGTGCAGGATTCAATGAGCTGCGTCTTCCACCGCGTCAGCCAGGTTCGTCCATTATGCCAGGCAAAGTGAATCCGGTTATGGCGGAAGTGATCAATCAGGTATCATTCCAGGTTATGGGCAATGACCATACTATCTGCATGGCCTGTGAAGCCGGTCAATTCGAATTGAACGTCATGGGCCCGGTTATTGCGTTCAACTTGCTGCAATCGCTGAAAATCATGAATAACGGCATCGACGTCTTCACTCGTTATGCCGTTGAAGAAATGGAAGCGAACCGTGAGCGTTGTGCATTGATCATGAAGCAGAGCTTTAGTGTAATTACAGCGCTCAATCCACATCTGGGCTATGATGTGGCAGCCTCCATTGTGAAGGAAGCGTTGAAGACTGGAAACACCTTGCAAGAGATTATTCTGGAACGGGGTCTACTGACACCGGAAGAACTGGAAGAAATTTTGCATCCGGAGCAGATGACTACTCCTGGTATTGCAGGTGAGCACTTCCTGCACAATATGGAACGTTAGTACGCTGTTTAAATTCAACTAATGAGTGTTTACATTGACACTTCGATGATAGAACAACCTTCCGATCGCTGTTAAGTCGGAACAAGTAACCCCCGCAGACCGTTACCACGGCTCGCGGGGGTTACTTGTTTAGAATATATAATGAAGTCATACGTCATTCATGCCCAGCGCTTCCGTTCAAGTGAAGGCAATATCTGAAGCTCTTCCCTGTATTTCGCAACCGTTCTGCGGGAGATAACGATGCCTTCATTCGCGAGCAATGCCGTGAGTTGGCTATCCGAGTATGGACGTTCCGCCCGTTCAGAACGAATCAGCTCTTTTAATCTGAGCTTCACCGCCGGCGCAGAGGCCATTTCTCCGTTCATTGTTTCCAGACCTGAGGCAAAAAAAGCTTTGAGTTCAAAGACACCATGCGGTGTCTGAACATATTTGCCATTGACTGCACGGCTCACCGTAGACTCATGCATGCCGATGACCTCGGCAATAATCGCCAGATTGAGCGGCTTCAAACCGGCAGGTCCTTCACGCAGAAAAGATTCCTGTTCAGTCATGATCGCCGCCAGAACACGCATCAGAGTTCGGCGACGCATACGCACGCTGCGAATGATCGCTCTCGCCTCTGCTGCCCGGCCTGACCAGACCTCATCTGCATCAATCTCCCTGATCCAGCGGCAACAAGCTTCGTTCAAGGATACCCGCGGCACAACCGCTGAATTTAACCTTAGCGAAAGCTCACCATTTCTTATCTGCACAACGGCATCCGGAATAATATAATGTGCACGTTCCGTACACCCGATGGATCGGCAAGGTTTCGGGTCAAGACAAGCAATATAGTCATAGGCTGCCTGAGCCTGTTGTGACGTAATCCCCAGTCTTGTTCCCGCTCTGCCTGGATGGAAACGAACCAACTCTTCCAGACCTTCCTCCACCATGTGCTCCGCATGATGGTTAGCGAATGGATCACGCCTAATCTGAAGCAACAAGCATTCACGCAAGTTACGCGCTCCTACACCTGCCGGGTCCAGCGACTGGAGTATGTCCATGGCTGCTTCAGCCTCAGGCATCGATATTCCCCTTGCTGATACAACCTCAGTCATTTCCATCGTCAGATAGCCATCTTCATTGACACAACCAGCCAAATATACAGCTGTTTTCTCCATTGCAGGCGGAAGATTCTGCAACCGAAGCTGAGATATCAACAGTTGTTCAAGTGTAGGTTCGGCCCCTTTCATCTGCAACAGCGGATCATAAGAGGAGAACCTCTCCTGATTCAATCGTCGGGGAAGACGGGGGCGCAGGGTAAAGGGCTCTTCTAGCTCAAGCACCGGATTTTCATCCGCGGCTTCCTGCAAATAACGAGCCAATTCCTGACTCGATAAGGTCAGCAGATGAATGGATTGCTTCATCCCTGGCGTAATAGATAATCGAATACGCCCCTCCTGCACCAACTGAAATCCTAACATCCGTCTCCCCCCTTAAGCGCTGCTCAAGCTACTACAGTATACTGACGAACAAAGACTATTTTCAGGAAATGATAGCATACAAACCAAACGATTGTCAGCGGGCCCAAACCCAATTTCTCAACTTAATATTTCTCCGATACCAACTTCGCTTGGGTGAACAGCAGCAAGTAATCCCTTCCCCCTGCCTTGGAATCCGTTCCTGACATGTTAAATCCGCCAAATGGATGTGTACCCACCAGTGCACCTGTACATTTGCGGTTAAAGTATAGATTACCCGCAAAAAATTCCCGTCTGGCTTGTTCCAGATGTTCGCGATTGCGAGAGATCACCGCACCTGTCAGTCCATAATCGGTATTATTGGCAATATCCAGTGCATCCCCGAAGGATTCTGCCTTGATAAAGGCCAACACCGGTCCAAAAATCTCTTCCTGTGAAATCCGTGCTTGCGGGTCCACATCGGCAATAATGGTCGGTTCAATGAAATAACCTGCCTCGTTCCCTGTACTACCCCCGAGCACAAGGCGACCTTCACCCCTGCCTATTTCAATATATTCTGTGATCTTGGCGTACGCCTTATCATCGATAACCGGACCTACCTGATTTCCGACTTCAAGTGGACTGCCCATGCTCAGCAGCTTGGTTCGTTCAATCACTTTTTGCAATACCTCGTCATATACATCTTTATGAATAATGGCGCGGGAACACGCGGAGCACTTCTGTCCCGAGAAACCAAACGCGGAAGCCGTGATGGATTCCGCAGCCAATTCCAGATCACTGTCGCTATCTACGACAATGGAATCCTTGCCGCCCATCTCAGCAATCACCCGTTTAATCCATTTCTGCCCTGGCGCGGTGCGTGCTGCACGTTCATTGATCCGCAGACCGACATCTCTGGAGCCTGTGAAGCTGATAAAGCGGGTGAGCGCATGGTCCACCAGATAATCGCCAACTTCACTGCCCGGTCCTGGCAAATAGTTCACTACGCCATCCGGCACACCCACTTCTGCAAGCAGCTCCATGAATTTAGCTGCAATAACCGGGGTTGTACTGGCTGGCTTCAATACAACCGTGTTGCCCGATACCAATGCAGCAGAAGTCATGCCTGCCATAATCGCGAGTGGGAAGTTCCATGGTGGAATGACAATCCCCACACCAAGCGGAATATAACTCAATTCATTATCTTCGCCTGCAATTCGTGTGAGCGGCTGTGGTTCACTCAGACGCTGCATCTCACGGGCATAAAACTCCATAAAATCAATAGCTTCGGCTGTGTCCGCATCCGCTTCTGGCCATGTTTTGCCTGCTTCGTACACCATCCAAGCGGAGAATTCATGCTTACGACGCCGCATGAGCGCTGCCGCTTTGTACAAATAGCGGGCACGTTCATTAGGGTCCGTATGTTTCCAGGTGCGAAATGTTTCCGCAGCTGTTTGGATGGCCTGCTCGGCAAGCTCTTGATCGGCCTGATAGATCTTTCCGACGATCTGATTTTTGTACGCAGGATTCACGGAGGATAACGTGCGGGCGCTTGTTATTTTTTGTCCACCAATAATAATGGAGTATTCCTGGCCAAGTTCAGCCTCCACCTTACGAAGTGCGTTCTCAAAAGCTTCCCGGTTGGCCGGGACTGCAAAGGATGTGAATGGTTCGTTAACAAAAGGGATATTCATGAATGATTTCCTCCTTCAGATGTGGGGGTTCGCTGGCTGTTTGCCTGAGTTGCCATGCATTTTACTCATCACCCAATATATGTAGCAAGATCCGTGCCAACTCCGGTTGAAGAAGGAATATTTTTATAAATAAATGTTTTTCTTCAAAATTACCGCCCGTTTTCTTCTATGCAGAATAACCTTGGCATGATTATTGCTTGATAACTTTGTTATAAAGAAACATGATCCATAAGGAGGAACCCCGATGAGTATCGGAACCGAAATGTACCGTAAAACGCTGCTGACCGTCGCAGGTAATAAAGCTGTGGAGAATCTCTCCATCAAATACGGCAAAAAGCTGGCTGGCAAATTTATTGCAGGCAACACACTGGAAGAAGCTCTCGAAGAGATTCGGGTACTCAACAACAAAGGCATTATGGCTACACTGGATCATCTGGGCGAGGGCATTACCCATTTAAGAGAAGCTGCGCTGTATCGGGATGAGTATATACGTCTGGTGGAGGGCATTGCCCGTCAGGGTGCGGACTCCAATGTCTCGCTAAAACCAACCCAAATGGGACTCGCGCTGGACCCTGAGGAAGGTTATCGAAATATACGTGCGGTTGCCACCCAAGCGAAGCTGCATAATCTGTTTGTGCGGATCGATATGGAGGACAGCCCGTTTACCCAAGCGACTTTGGATATTGTGCGCCGTTTGCACTCGGAAGGACTGGATAATACAGGTACGGTACTACAAGCCTACTTGCATCGTACCGTGGAAGATACACGTGATATGATTCGGGAAGGCATCCGGCTGCGTCTGGTCAAAGGTGCTTACAAGGAACCTGCATCCGTAGCATATCAGAACACTTCAGAAGTGATTGATCAATTCAAAACGATGATTCGCAACCATCTCGATCAAGGCGTATACACTGCGGTTGCTTCACATGATGACCACATTATTTCCTGGACCAAGCAATATGCGAAGGATCGGGGAATTTCCCCGGAGGCATTTGAATTTCAAATGTTGTACGGCTTGCGTATGGGCGAACAGGAACGCCTGGCTAGAGAAGGATACCGCATTCGTTGTTACGTGCCCTATGGAACCATGTGGTACCCGTACTACACCCGCCGTCTGGCTGAGAAACCCGCAAATCTCTGGATGGTGGTCAAAAACATGTTTAGATAATTTCCCGGCTGGATTCAGTTATATAAAATACAACGAGAAAAACAAAAACCATGCTGCCACTTTCTTCAGGGCACATGGTTTTTTCTGTACAACACAGCATTCCAGACAATGTCTAAAAAATGAACATCCCCAATTTAAAATGTCTAATTTTCTGGACACCAACTGATTACCTGCTCAATTGTTGAATGAGAATAGAAGCATTTGCATTGATCTGTGATCCGCCTGCTAGTGTTTGCAGATCAACAGCCGAGGCACTGGAATGATTTCGTAAAGTTATCACATCGCCGGGAGCAGCGGTAATAATAATCATTCCTGGATTCGGTTGAGTACCAGCTCCTGAACCATAGACACTGCCACCGACAGGGGCTCCGTTTTGATAAAGGGTAAATTGGTTTGCCTGAACACCTGTAATGATAAAGAACACCGCATAGTCCCCAGCATTACCAATATTAATTTCAGCCGTGCCAGGTGTATGAGTAATGTTGGTAAGGTTTTCGTTGCTATCGAAGGTTATATCCGTCTCGGTAGCTACAGACTGAGCTGAGGTGTTAAAAATATAGCCATACGATGCCAAACCTTGGCCTGTTGTACCGGTTGCCCCAGTAACTCCCGTTGATCCCGTAACCCCAGTGTCGCCTGTAACTCCTGTATCTCCAGTAGCGCCTGTCGCTCCCGTAACTCCAGTGCTGCCTGTTCCTCCCGTCACTCCAGTGCCGCCTGTCGCTCCCGTAACTCCGGTGTTGCCTGTTCCTCCCGTCACTCCAGTGGCTCCTGTTCCTCCCGTAACTCCAGTGCTGCCTGTTGCTCCCGTCACTCCAGTGCTGCCTGTTGCACCGGCTGAGCCTGCCCCTACACCTGTGGCACCTGTCGCACCTGTTACTCCTGTGGCTCCGGTTACACCTGTTGTGCTCAGAGCCTCACCCAGCAATTCCTGGGATACCAATCGGTGAGCCGTGACTAACTCGCCTTCAGCGTCTTTGCCCCATACGGAAATTTGCGCTTCCGGGGCAGCGAGGTCTGCTGTGGAAAATATAAACTCGAACGCATCAAAATTTGCATTATAGTCTTTGGTTATGACCTGATTGGGAAGCACATTAAACATTTCTTCCACATATAACATTCTGACTCCATCGAGATAGTAACCCAAAAGAAGAACGCTATATACATCTATTGAATCCCGATTATCGATTTTGACGGTGACGAATTGAGTGGGACGGGTACCAGTTACACCTGAAATATTATTTTCAATGGGGCCGGTTGATAGAATGGCCATTTCATCAGCCTCCTTTTTATTTTTCTTCATGCGCACTGAGCCTTCGTATAGCATTATTCAGAAGTTTCTTAATGGTGTGGACAATTTATGTTCTATATGAATAATCACTTTAACAGCCCGGTACTGGGTGAGAGATAACAGTGTAGTTCACTGTTTCTTATGTTAGTTTTAATAACTCACATCTCACCTAAAATTTTAACTCGTCCATTGTAATTAACAATTATTCCTAAACCGTAAAATTGTAAGCGCATAACAAAAATAATAAATCGATACCCCTCTCTTCTGCGCCGATACCATGTACGCTTCATGTCAAAAAATATATACACACTTCATTTGGAAAGCTATAATATGGGTAACTATCATCCCCACAATCATTTCATCTGGGGGCCGCTTGTAAGCAGCTCGTGCAACAGGTATAGTTTCCGAAAGTTATGCCCTAACTGAGGTGATATTGATGAAACATTTACTTCCAGAATTAATGACCTTATTACGTACAAATATGAGTATCCTGGATTCGGGCCTTTCCATGCCCGTTATCCCTTCAACCACTGGACTGGCCGAAGCCATCCCCCTATTTAATACCAGTCCTTATCTGTTAGTTCAGGATGATGGACCTCTATTGGGCTATATCGCTGTATCTGATGTTTTACAAGAAATGATGCATGCCCATCGGCTTATGGAAGCTTATTTCGAGACTACTCTGGAAACGGCAGGCTCAGCTCTGACATTGATTAATGAAGAAGCAAAGGTGACCTACTGGACATCGGGTGCGGAGCATGTTTTTTCCATCAACAAAAAAGATATCATTGGGAAACCGGCAGCGGATTTCTTTCCGCCTGATCGCCTTCAATCGCTCAAAACGTTATACACAGGGGAAACCGTG
The DNA here is from genome assembly GCF_050994985.1 of Paenibacillus taichungensis. Classification (NCBI taxonomy): domain Bacteria; kingdom Bacillati; phylum Bacillota; class Bacilli; order Caryophanales; family Paenibacillaceae; genus Paenibacillus; species Paenibacillus taichungensis. Next base: position 4,780,035 of record NZ_CP194720.1, read on the forward strand.
TATCGAAAGCAGCACCAGCCAAGGCCCGATCTATTCGCCCTGATTAATGCACGTCCAGTGCAACTCGATGGACGTATTGTAGGCGCGGTTGCTGCGGAAGTGGATATAACAACCGAAATCCGTCTGCACCAAGAGTTATTACATATGACATCCAAAGTCCAACATCTGGAGAAAGCCGTTGCCCGTCTGCGCCCGGATTCCGATCCATTTTCCAGAATCAAGGGCAGCAGCCCGGTAATCAACCAGTGTCTGGAGACTATTCGCAAGATCAGCACCACCTCAGCTACCGTGCTTATTCTTGGAGAAAGCGGAACGGGAAAAGAGTTATTCGCCAAAGCCATTCATGACCTGCGTGAACCGCAGACAGCGCCGTTTATCGCCATTAACTGCGGAGCTATTCCTGGTTCATTATTTGAGAGTGAGTTATTCGGGTACGAGAAGGGTGCATTTTCAGGGGCTGATCCCAAAGGAAAAAAAGGAAAGATTGAACTGGCCGAAGGCGGCACGCTCTTTTTGGATGAGATAGGTGAGATGCCACTGGAGCTTCAGGTGAAGCTATTGCGTGTATTGCAGGAGAAAAGTTACTTCCCTGTCGGTGGAACACGCATGAAACAGGCCAGCTGCCGGATTATCGCCGCAACCAATCAGAATCTGCTGGGCATGATCGCCCGCAATCAGTTCCGGGAGGATCTCTACTATCGACTGAATGTCATTAACCTCGTCATCCCTCCCCTGCGTAAGCGCAAGGAAGATATTTACGAGTTGACACAGACTTTCCTGCAAGAGTTTTCCTTGCTCTATAATCGTCATATTGAACTGGTTCCTCCTGAGGTGTTCAAGCTGTTATTCCAGTATGACTGGCCGGGTAATGTACGGGAATTAAGAAATGTGATTGAGCGGATCACCATTCTCACCACGGATGGCGAGGTCAAGCCCGAATATCTCCCTGACACCTTCATTGCATCCATGGATCAGGAACAATCCATTTTGCACGAGGCGGTACAGCTTCATCCACAACCTGGTCTGGAATCAGTCTCTTCTAGTTCACCTGAAAGCTCGGACCCATCTGTTCCGATACATGAAGAAAAAAAAGAGGAGCCGCTGGATACTTCGACCCTATCCTATCAGGAGAAGTTGGACACCTACGAGTCGGATCTCCTGCTGCAATATCTGAAAGCCGCTGGAGGCAACAAAAGAACGCTCGCCCGGCAGCTCGGCATCTCCAGAGCAACGCTCTATAACCGCATGAAGAGGCTCGGTCTATGACCAGCCTCTTCATGTCGTTATAATGAATGATACATAGAATTGTTAAGCCTCGATGAAGAAGGTTGGTTGTAGCACATGGAGATACAGAATCACATGATGTTGTGGAATCACGCTTCCTTCAACATATTTGATATCCGCCGCGTGGTAGTCCAAGCAGGTCAGACTTTGCGTCCCTATGTCTTGCCAGCCAGTGTCTTTATCATGTCTGTCCGCGGAAGTGCTCAGATTATACTCGATGAGACATCACACAATACACGACGTTTTCAGATATTCCATGCGGGTAAAGGAAGCATTCTGAACGTAGAAGCCGGACAAGAAGAGTTCGAATATTATTGCGTATATTATAAAGCAAAACTTTCACTGCCAGCCCATAGCGAACTTGCAGCACTAGCTGAACGTCTTCGTCCTTTCCACGTTACCTACAGCCTAATCCCTGCGGAACCCGTTATACTCTATCGCTGTTTGACGGACATGCATAAGGAATGGAGCAAAGCCGAAGCGCTTGGACATTTGCGTGCCAAGAGCCTACTTTTTCAATTCATCACTGAAGTGATGAATCAGATGCAGACTCAAGGTGTACGTTCTCAGAAACGCGATCTGGCTGCGCAAATCATCACGATTATTCAGTCTCGATTCGCCGAAGCCATTACGCTGGAATTACTATCAGAGAACCTGAATTATAGCGTTCCACATCTCTCCTCCTATTTTAAAAGCCGGACCGGACTCAGCCCGATTGATTATCTCATTAAAGTACGAATCGAAAAGACGGCAGCATTGCTGCTGGAGACGGATGCCACCTTAAAAGAGATTGCATCCAACGTTGGTTATCAGGACCCCTACTATCTGGGCAGGCTGTTCAAAAAGTATAAAGGCGTCTCTCCCTCACATTTCAGAGCGGAGCATAGAGCCACCCAACGAGAAGATAGTCCTTCTACAACCATGAGATTATCCATTGGCCCTCCAAACCCCCTCAGCTATACTGTTGTAGATGATAATGATTATCAACGAGTTGGGGATGGAGAGGACGAATTGTACATGTACAGAGGATCAAGACCACCTATTACGGCGGTATTATTGCTTAGCTTTATGTTGTTGATCAGTGCTTGCGGGACGGAGGCTACAGGTAATAGTTCCTCGGGAGCAGCTGAGAATGCGAAAACTACGACTGCCGAGCAACCACAGACCAAAACCGTATCCACGGTTACAGGAGATATCGAAGTCCCATTGCAACCCAAACGAATTGTAGCGGGTGAATATCTGGGCAGTCTGATCGCTCTGGGTGTAACTCCTGTCGGAACATCAAGTCACCACATTGCGAACCCCTACCTGCATGATGCGCTGAAAGACGTGGAGGATCTGGGAGATGGCAACGGCAACTTGGAGAAGATTGCTGCCATGGAGCCGGATCTGATTATTATGGATGATATGTACGCTGAAATGAATGAGCAGCTAACTAAAATTGCCCCGACTGTAATCATACCCTATGCCTCATTCAAAACCGTGCATGAAGAAGTTAGCTATTTCGGTGAGCTACTAGGTAAGCAAGAGGAAGCAAATGCCTGGCTTGCTGATTATGACCGCCGTACAGCCGCAGCGAAAGAACGAGTGCTCCAGGTTATTCCTGCCGATAGCACATTCTCCATTCTGGAATATATGGGTAAAGATATTTCAACCGTTGGCGCCAACTATGGCAAGGGCGGACCCGTAATATACAATGTGCTTGGCTTCAAACCTCCAGCTGAGGTAATCGCTGAGTTAACCGATCCAGGCTGGGCGAGCCTCTCCACGGAAGTTTTGCCTAAATATGCTGGGGATTATATCGTTCTAACAACAGATAACCAGACGATGGAGGATTTAAAGGCTGACCCCATCTGGGGAGGATTGGACGCCGTCAAAAATGATCATGTATATATCTGGGGTGCTGATCGCTCCTGGTATTGGGACCCCATTGCCATTCTCACCCAAACGGAAGAACTGGCCGATTGGTTAGTGGAAACAAAGAATTAAGACTTCAATTTCACTAACCAATCAGCATCATGGCCTCTGGATTTCATGGTCATCTGCTTGAGATTTATTTCAATCAAAAAAACACGCAGGACTGGCTCGATAAGCCGGTTACTGTGTGTTTTTTGGTTTATTCCAATGATATTAATTTATGATTGATGTTAATTTCCCATGAATCCATATTATTCTTTCAATCACGCTACAGTACTCTTGCCAGCCGGATCAAAGCCGCTCGTAGATGCCGATAGAATGTCGCCCGGCTCATTGAGCATGCCTGTGCTGCGGCAGTTGGATTGCCAGCATATGTCCAATAGGCCGCGTATAACAGCTTCTGATCCTGCTGCGAGATACCATGAACCCGGCCCTCCAGCAAATCCAGGATATGCGACTGTAGATGAATGCCATCCGTCATGCCATTCACTCGCCCTGCGGACTCATGCAATTCTCCGGGAGAATGCAGATGAGTCAGCATTTTGCGTAAATCCTGTTCGGACCAGGGTACCTGACTCACGCCAGATGTCCCCTGCTGTAACCCGCCGTTCTTTGCATCAGGAATCAAAAGAGACATCACCCAATCACCGAATTGTCCACTGCGCAAATCCAGATCTAGCACATCTGCCTGATCTGCATACAGGTCACATAAACGAGTACGTGCTCTCTTACTCCGAAAACCAATACTCTGCAAAAACAGCTTCAGGTACGGATTGGTTGCGACCAGTATGACCCTGGCCCCTTCTCCCAGTAGGGACAACCGATCCAGTGACATATAACCCACAAGTTCTTCACGTTTGTAGCCTGGTACATCATCCCTTGCTGCAGCGAGTACCGCAAAGTGAGTATCCGTCTGGTCTGGATCACAATCCAGCTCTTCCGGTGTGAAACATTCCTGCATCTCGGCTGGAAAATACTTGGACAACATCCCGCTGCTCTCCCGGTGCACGAGCACCGTAATGAACATCGCGATCGGATCGCCCTCCTTGTCTCGCATCAGTACAATCCCCTCAGGATAACGCTGTGCAAGTTCGTCTAAAAAAGCAGGATAAGACGGCGCCTGCCAAGGCTCCACACTATACTCACACCACTGTTGGAGTAATTTGTGCAACGCTGGCAAGTCCTCCGATCGCATCACCTCCATCGGAGAAAACAGTGAATCCGCCGACACATCAGCGTACTTCCGATGCTGGAGCATGGATTCCTGACACAAAAGGAGCATTTTCCTCGTAATCTGGCGTCTCTCATGTGGACCCGCTTGTTCATGGAGCGGCTTTAGCAGCCCCGCTATTCGCACCCGCATAGCTTGCAGACGCTGTGGTTCACGTTGGCGAAAATCCCGAAGCAGATGTAATCTGGCCATATCATGCAGCGCCAGACCATTAGGACCGGAACGGATGAACGACATACGTCTCAAGACGTTATATTCCTCAAGCGTCACCTCTGTTTGCAGTACAGATGCCAACAATTCCTGATTCGCCGTTTCCAGCAGCGTTAATACCTCTACCATTGGGTGCAGACGGGGAAGCGTCAATTCAAGCAGCAGCCTGGCACTAATCATTTGTGATAATTCGGTCCAATCGGAGATGGGAATATTCCTGCGCTGATCCGCAGCCTCCACAGCAAGCGCTAACCCGAGCGGATGTCCATCCGTCATACGCGCAATCGTCCCCGCTATGCTCCTGTTCAACGATCCTGCCACTGCAATATATTCGGACACTTCTTCACCCGTAAAATGTTGAAGAGGCATCTGTACGAGGCGCTGCCGCAACCTTGGATGTGTCCGCCACGCTGAAGCAGGCTCCGGTCGTGAGGCCAGAATAATAAGTACTCCATATAACGGAAGCTTGGATACAAAGACTTCCATAAACCAACTCTCCAGAAGAGCCAGTTCTTCATAGTTATCCACAGCAAGGACCAGCCGCCTCTTTACTGAAGTCTCACTCAGCAGGCTCAATGGCCGCGTGTTACCATCACTCCCCATTGTCTCTAGTCCCAATGTAGAGGAGAGATACTCCAAAAAGACCGACGGTGTAGAGCCGCAGGATCTGCCATCCATCCATATGGCGGTTGCTCCATGGTTCCGAGCAACGGACAACATCTCAGACAGCAAGGATGATTTACCGATTCCTCCCATACCCGTAACCGAAAAAATGGTTAAAGGTGCTTCCGGATTGTTGAGCCATCGGTCCAACACCATCAGTTCCTTGGCTCGACCCACAAAACGTTTTCCATGACCATAATGGCTATCGTATTGAATCTCACTACTGTTTTCCATCTGTGTCCTCCGTACTAGATACTGGTACTTTCCTTAACCGTATTTTCTCACAAATTGAGACTACATTGAGACGCACAGTTACATATGAAGTGATAAAATCTAGATAAAAGCCAAATTATAGTAAATATAAAAAACAGCTGTTTGCAAACGTTTAACACAGGGTACATACATCTTTCATGAGGATGTTCAACATAATTCGCCATTCCGCTAATCGAGCACACCAATCAAGTGGGCATCCACCCATTTCGAACTTCATGCTTCCCTTTCAGAACCTATACAGCCCGATATTCCAGGAAAGGCGGATTTGTGTGAGAAAAAACCTCGATATCTGTAATCTGAGCGGACAACTAGGAATCAACCGTGAGCGACTTGATGAATGGTTGCGTCAAACCGGTGTTTCATCCCAAAAAATGGAGACGGAGACTTTTCCGGAGCGCAGTTCTTCGCCATATCGCTTGGCCGCTCCCACCTCGTTATCCCTTGCACCTTCCTCCGGCCAACCCAAACTGTTCCGTGGCCGCCGTCCAGCTTCTGAAAACTCTGTATTACCAAGAGCATTACGACACGCTCGGGGCATCAGTAAAAATTGCTAGACTGTGCATGCTTTTCAATAATGCACAGTCTGGACTGTCACCAGCCTGATTCATCAAGACAGAAATTCCTGTTCCTCCTCGATCATGGCATGAGCAAGCAGGGCCATCTCCAGGCAGATTCTTCTTTCCTGATCCATAAAATCAGGTCCCATTAATTCTTCTAACTTCTCCAATCTATTGTACAAGGTTTGCCGATGTATGAACAATTGAGCAGCCGCATCCCGCTTGGAACCAAAGTTTTGCAGGAAGGCATCCAATGTCTCCACCAGCCTTAGATGATGTGTCCGATCATAGTCAATCAGAACGCCCAGATGATCATTTACAAAAGGCTGCAAAAACGATTGGGGCAATGCTTTAAGCATTTGATATATACCCATACGTTCGTAAAAATGAATATGTTCCAGCCGATCCACGGATCGTGAAACTTCGATGACCTGGTACGCTTCCCGCAGACTGTCCGGCAATCCTGTTAGTCGGTTACGCACCTTGCCAAATCCGGCATGGATCGTAACCTGCTTCAGGTTGCGACTCGCAAATCTCTTCACATCACCAATAATGCCTTCAAGTGATTTTACCAGTTGATTTCGTGTAGATGTCTTGCTCTCTTCCTTGGCACAGCATACATATACCTGATTATTTCTCAGCATGATGAGGCTGGCGAGATTGTTCTTTTTGAGCAAGGAACGCAGCAGCACCAGAATATCCTGATGATTGGTTTCCATTCGCTCACGGCCGATGCCTTTCAGACGGTGCTCCATCTCAATAACTCCGCCGGCAAACCAGTACTGTCCCTTCACCAACAGACGGAGCCCCATTCGGGTCTGCGCCTGCTCCTCTTGAAGAATGTTACCGTTCATCAGATCCTGGATCAGCTCATTCTGGTTGCGTACCATCTTCTCCTCCAGAAACTGAGAGCGCAGAGTCAGTGCGGCCGCAGCCTTCGCTGTATAATCGAGCAACAACTTAAGATACTCAACGGGTGCTGAAGGATGTACAACCATGCCTACCGCAGAAAAAACCTGCCCAAAACATACGACCGGATGACACAGTAACACCTGTTCCTCATCCAGATGGAACCATAACTCCGTGTCTGAATCATTGAGATCCAGATGCTCAACCTCCTGTTCGTACCATGTGTAGATCGCTTGCTGTGTCTCGGAGGGTAACTCCGGCACAAAACTGCCCGGTTCCATGGACGAGATATACACAACCGGCTTGGCCGCATATTCATGCAGAAGGTTAAGCACAGCCGACATGTCTGTACTCTGTAATGTTCGCTGCTGAAGCTGACGGGAATAGGTTTCCAGGCTCTTCAGCAGCTGGTGCTGATGATTAATAAGCAAAGCGTGAATATCTTGCGTGATCTCAACAAAACGGACCGGTTGCTCAAACACGATAAGTGGGAATTGATGCCTGTCAGCCAGTTCAATCAATTCTTCGGGAATGCCATGAATGCTCGTACCAAACTCCACGCAAAGCCCCGCCGCTTCGCTCCGGATTAACTGGAGCAGATATTCTTCGCGCCCTTCTTCCGATTGAAGCCATAGTCCAGTGGATAAAATAAGATCATGGGGACTTACAAAGGGAGAAACATTGGTGATCTCCAGCACATGAACCCATCCAACTTGACGTGATGTTCCTTCTTTCCCCGCAGCAAGCCGGGCTTTGGCAAAGACAGGGCGAGCCAGAATATCCTTTATCGTAAACACGCGGTCATTTCTCAATATCGATCCCTCATAGTGTCATTTTTTCTTACATTATAAGCGATGGACAAATGTCCTGAATAGTCTTTTCTCGACATTATGTTGAATCAATTCTTCAAAACATAGACATGAGGTAAGGTGCAAAACGATGATCCAGGTCATAAACTTGTAGTATAAGCTAACAACCATTAAATGGACGAGGTGCATGGCGATGAGAATCGGAATTCCGAAAGAAATCAAAAACAATGAAAATCGTGTAGCAATGACCCCTGCTGGAGCTGCTGATTTTGTCAGAGCCGGACATCAAGTCATGATCGAACGTGGCGCAGGATTGGGCAGTGGATTCACAGACAACGAATATCAATCGGCCGGAGCGGAGCTTCGGGATACAGCTTCAACTGTGTGGGCAGAGGCAGATATGATCATCAAGGTCAAAGAACCCCTTGCCAGCGAATACGCCTATTTTCGCCCTGGCTTGATTCTCTTCACCTACCTGCACCTCGCAGCGGAACCTGCACTGGCAAAGGCACTGATTGAAAGCCGGGTGACCGCCATTGCGTACGAGACATTGGAAGTTAACGGGACGCTGCCTCTGCTCACCCCGATGAGTGAAGTTGCCGGACGAATGTCGGCTCAGATTGGAGCGCAGCTGCTGGAGAAAACGGAAGGTGGCAAAGGCATTCTGTTATCCGGCGTACCCGGCGTAAGCCGTGGCAAGGTCGTTGTTATTGGTGGCGGCACGGTGGGCACCAATGCCGCCAAAATCGCGATTGGTCTGGGTGCGGATGTGACCATCCTCGATTTGAATCTGAATCGTCTGCGCCAGCTGGATGATATTTTTGGCAATCAGATTCATACGCTGGTATCGAGTCCATCCAATATTGCTTCGGCTGTTGCGGCTGCCGACCTGCTGATCTGTGCGGTGCTGATTCCAGGCGCCAAAGCGCCAACCCTAGTCAGCGAGCAAATGGTTACCACCATGGCACCCGGTTCGGTCATTGTGGATGTGGCGATTGATCAGGGCGGAATTGTGGAGACCATTGATCATATCACGACCCACGATGAACCGACCTATGTGAAGCATGGTGTGGTGCATTACGCGGTAGCGAACATGCCAGGCGCGGTGCCGCGCACGTCTACGGTGGCGCTGACTAACGCCACTATGCCTTATGCGCTGCAGCTGGCGAACCACGGTGCAGCAGCCGCGATTCGCGGCAGTGCGTCCATTCGCAGCGCGGTGAACGTGCTGAATGGACATATCACGTATGAGGCGGTTGCCCGGGATCTCGGGCATGCCTATGTTCCCGCAGGACAGGCGCTGGAGAATACCGCCACGGTCCAGTAATCTTGATATGACCGTTCCACCTGGCGCGTTGTCGCCGGCCTGTGGAACGTAATAGAAGCGCCAGTCCGGACAGATTCTGTCCAGGCTGGCGCTTCTTGTTTTATTTTTACATGAAATAGGAATGAGTTCTGAAGATGCTTCGGGTGGCGCTCTATACTATACGTTCGCTGCACACCTCACGGAAATTACAGTCCCGGCAAGCACGGCGTGAAGGCATTGGCGTGAAATACGAAACGTCCTTGGGACGGTTGTAATACTCATCATCCACACAGGAGCGCATCTCCGCAATATACCGCCCCACGTTCTCCTCCACCTTTAGGATATCCTCTTCCGTTGCCGTAAACTCTCGGTGTGTTCCGGTTAACAGGTACTCCACCCTCAGCTCAATCTGCTCCAGTGGAACCCGGTAATGCTCCCTCACATAGGATGCGTACAGCATCAGCTGATCCGAAAAGTCATCCTCCTTGCCCGTCTTCCAGTCCACAATGACGATGTTGCCGTTGCTGCGACGATATAACAAGTCCATCTTCACATACACACGCGTATCGTGCAGCATCATCGTATCCCATTTCTCAATCTCCAAAATATCCGTACTTGCACGGGACAGGTCCTCCCACGTGAGCGTCTGGTACAAATTACCGACACAGGCCGAGGCTCGTTCTTTAATTGTCGCAATCCGGTCATTCAACGTGTCATCCCCGTAATACATCTCAGACAACATCACCCGGTTCTTGGGATCGAGCCGCCACTGATCTTGATCCATTGATTCCACATACGCCTGATTCAGCAGCTTGCGCATCGTCAGTTCCAGAAAGTGCTCACGAGGTTTATCCTTGCCTTCTTCCCTGCTGCGAACCGCCGATTCACACATCCGATGCGCGAGGTCACCGAATACGAGGTATAGATTACTGAGCTGCTTCAATCGATACAGACGTACCTGCATCTCATCAGCCGAATCTGCCTTCCAGCCGTTATGGGCTCCATAATAATGATAATAATATTTGCGCAGGCACTCATCGAACATACTCGCCCGCGACTGCGAATAAGACCACTGCGGGTATTGTGCCATAAGATATTCTGCCTTTCTGTATGCCGGATCTGCATGAGATCCCTTAATGCTCACAGTATATAGGAAAGAGCAAAAACGTCGCAAGCACCCCTTCCGTAATTTTCTTCTATCCGCAACCGTTTCCGATTCAATGCGTAACGTTTATATAGTAACATCACCAAAAGATGAAATTACAGAGCAGAACGCATACTATTCTAAATAGAGTACAGGATTTTGCTTTGATATAAGATCAACCATAGATTTACACTAAAACGGAGAGCGCAGAAAAAATCTGGGGGTAACAGCGATTGAAAGATTATTCTGCACGCGGAGCGGCCGAGTGTAAAACTCATGAGTTGATATTATATGAAAAAATATTGTACAGGCATATCCTAAAAGGAGGCACCACCCATGAATCGACCGGATTGGTTCCAGGCGGAAGAGGCATTACAACAAATCCAAGTCATCGGAAGCGACCGGAATGAGCTCGTGAACATCATCGGCCATGTAGAAGGACTGAATTGTATTGGCACAGGAACGGATGCGGCGGTATTTACGTATGACGGATTGCCGCAGTATGCCTTCAAGATGTACTCAGATCATGCCCTGGACAAACTTGAAAATGAAAAACAGGTATATGAGCAGCTCAAAGGCCTGCCCTATTTCCCTACCTATTACGGCAGCGGCCGAAATATTCTTGTGATCAGTTTTGAAGCGGGAGATACCTTGCTCGAATGTTTGGAAAAAGGAATCCCGGTTCCTGAGCAGGTGATGCTCGATGTGGACGCAGCGCGAGAAGCCGTTCGCAGCCGCGGACTGAACCCTCGCGACATTCATCTGAAAAATGTCATTCTCCAGAATGGACGCGGGAAAGTCATCGACGTCTCGGAGTATATTCAGGACGGCAACGATAATCGCTGGGAGCATCTCGTCTGGGCCTATCACAACATTTATCCACGGATCAAAGGTACGCCCATCTCCCCACGCATGCTGCAAACGATCAAATGGGGATACAATCAACTAGATCAGGCCAATATCAAATTGGACGACCTCTCCAAAAAGGCTAATCGATTATTCTCCAAATTCATGAAATAAGCATCTTCATAAACAGATCAAATGTTTGTTCTGGTATCTGATATTCATAAAATAATCCGGATTACTCGCGCATCTCTGGCGGTGATCCGGATTTTTGTTTGTACTCTGTTGACGCAAGGCCTTCTTATTTTAACCGCCCCTGCGAGGGTGTCATCCCTTTGTATTGTTTATACAGCTTCGTAAAATAGTTGGCGTTATCACAGCCAACCTGGGCAGCGATCTCGGTAATGGTAAGGCTGCTCTCCTGCAGCAACTGTTCGGCTCTCGTCATTCGGCACCCATTCACATATTCCACAAAGGTGCGTCCAGTTAGTTTTTTGAACATTTTGCAAAAATGATATGTGTTCAGCCCTACCTGCCCGGCAGCCTCGGTCACGGACATTTTCCCTGTTGGCTCCGCTTCAATCTGCTCAATCAAAAGCTTAAATCGTTCCCGATTGGGAAAATACGATCCCGTTGTTTTATCAGGGAGATGGTGTGGCATAAATGTGCGGGCAAGCAGAGTGAACAAGGCATGCAACTTGGATTTCACAACCAATTGATAGGCCAGCGGCTGTGAGGCCATCTCCTCGATAGCTTCATCCAACAGGGAGTAATAGCCTTGGCAAGCTATGTCGTGCTCCGCCGGTTTTACCGGGAACCTTACCTTCCCTTCCAGATAGGGAGCAACATATTTCAAGTGAACGGGGTCATGGGTAAAATCATGAAATAACGCACTGTTGAGCACAACCGAATCATAGTGGATATCCCCTTCTTCCAGAGCATACCCGACATGCAGCGCCCCTCCAGGAATGATAATGACCTCACCTGCTTGAGCTACATAGGGCCTGCTGTCGATATGAAACAGTGCACTGCCCTTCCGCATAAAAATCAGTTCAAAGTGTTCATGCCAGTGCAAGTACAGAATACATTCTTCCGTTTTCATCCCCCAACAACGATTCTGGAACAACTGAAATGGATGTGATTTATGGTCAATGCGGGTATTTTCGTGAAGCGCTTTCAGGTCCAGCAAGCTGTCTCCTCCTTTCCCCACAAGATCAGACTAATATTGCACAAGATTGTATAGAGCCATGCAGCAGATGCCCGGCTATAATGAGTGTGTCACGAAGTACTATAAGCCAATATTGGAGTGAAATTCAACCATGAATAATCCGTTACGCATAGGCACCCTTGTGGGTGGACACGACGCAGTCCGCGTCATTCCACAGATCATGAAACATGGCTTCGAATCATTCAATCTGACCTTCTGGCAAACAACTGGTGATCTGGACCTCGCCGAAACAGCCAAACGTGTCCGTGAAATTGTGGACGAACAAGGAATTGTCATCTCTGCAGTAAGTGTCTTTGGCAATCCGCTCACCGGAGCTGGGGATAATGCCGATACACTGGCCAGTTGGGAACGGGTGATTGACCATGCCCAGCTCTTCGGAGCGGATATCGTCTCCGGGTTTACCGGACGACTGACCGATCAACCGATTGACCAATCCATCCCACGTTTCAAGGAAGTGTTTGGAGAACTGGCACGCCGGGCTGCAGACCGGGGTGTACGCATTGCTTTTGAAAACTGTGATATGGGTGGTACATGGCAGACAGGCGATTGGAACATTGCGCATAATCCAACGGCCTGGGAGATGATGTTCGATGCAGTTCCTGATGAAAACATCGGATTGGAGTGGGAGCCATGCCATCAAATGTCCAGCCTGATCGACCCAATTCCTCAGCTGCGCAAATGGGCGCCTAAAGTGTTCCATGTGCACGGCAAAGATGCCACCATTGCCTGGGACATCGTCAAAGAATATGGCGTGCACGGCCCACGTGAATTCGTCTGGCACCGTACACCCGGCTTCGGGGATACCAACTGGTCCGACATCATTACAATTCTGCGCCAAAACGGGTATCAGGGAACGATTGATATTGAAGGCTGGCATGATCCTGTCTACAAAGATGAACTCGAAATGACCGGACAGGTGCACGCACTAAAATATTTAAAACAATGTCGCGGTGGTGATTTTGTTCCCAATCCGTTATAGAAACGGGATTAACATGGAGTGGCATGATGTCCATTGCACAAACATAGAAAATGAAAAGTATAAGGAGATGATAGGATGAGTCATCCTTATCGGGTAGTTGTGGCAGGCTGTGGGGCCATGTCCAATACCTGGGTTGATTACGCCATCCAGAGACCGGACACGGAAATTGTAGGGCTTGTCGATCTGTATGAACAGACTGCCGTTGCACTCGCTGCACGGCACGGCCTCTCCTGTCCCACGTTTACGGATATCGGTGAGGCCATTCGAGTAACAGATGCCAATATTGTATTTGATGTCACCATTCCAGCAAGCCATCACACCATTGCGATGACGGCATTACAACAAGGATGTCATGTATTTGGCGAAAAACCTCTGGCGGAATCCTTCTCTGACTGTGAAGATATTGTTCAGACTGCACGCCGTACGGGCAATATTCAGGCTGTGATGCAAAATCGCCGTTTCGATCCACGTATTCGCGCCTATCGGCAGTTGATTTCCGACGGAACGATTGGTCAGGTCGGTTTTGCAGGGGCAGATTTCTTCCTGGGACCTCATTTTGGAGGATTCCGTGACCTGATGGATAGTCCACTGCTGCTGGATATGGCGATCCACACCTTCGACCAGGCACGTTATATTCTCGGTGCCAACCCGGTCTCGGTGTACTGCCACGAATTTAATCCTCCAGGGTCCTGGTATCAAGGTAATGCGATGGCACTATGCATCTTCGAAATGTCCGATGGCTCCGTGTTTAACTATCGCGGGTCCTGGTGCACAGAAGGTGTGCCTACTTCATGGGAAGCATCCTGGCGTGTAACCGGCGAAAAAGGAACCGCGATCTGGGATGGACATGATGACATTTATGCTGAAGTTGTCTCGGCACAGCATCTGGATGCGGACGGCAAACCATCCTTTTTCCAACCATGTGAGCGGATCGAAGGAGAGCAGCCTGTCATGGACAAAACAGGACACCACGGCTGTCTCGAAGACATGTTCGCTGCACTGGAATCCGGACGACTGCCTGAGACCGATTGCAGTGATAACCAGTTCAGTATGGCCATGGTCCTTGCATCCCTCGAAAGTGCCCGCACAGGTCAAAAGGTGCTCATTGCGGATCTGCTGAAAACTGTATAGTGAAGCCGTGAGTCAAATAGCCTTCCTCATAAACCAAGCCCAAACTGCGAATCTTTTGCAGTTTGGGCTTTTTGTCTACTCACTCTTCTATTCTAGAAATGATGTAGCCGAAAAAAAGTCATGCCAAATAGCAAACGCAGTGCAGGGGACGAAATCGATTCTGGAGAAACGAAGTGCTCGCCTTTATCACCGGATTTCCCCTTACAAAAAGGGAATCAAAAAATCCGGGGATAACAGCGATCGAAAGAACGATTCGTAACCGGAACGACTGCTTTGCAGGCAGTTATTTTTTTGAACTTACATCATTTTATAGAATTCCTTTTTTCATTGCCTTGTACACAAGCTGTGAGAACAGGCTGTTCGACCAAGCAAACCACGGCCTTGTGAACGTATTGGGATCATCTGAATGAAAACCCTCATGCATGTACCCGGTGCCTGCATCCGTGTTCTCCAGCAAATCTATCATGTCCAGCATTTCCTTATCATTGTCTGCGGTCAAACCCTGCATGGACAGCGCCATATGCCAGACGTATCCGGGAGGAGTATGAGGGCTGCCGATGCCTTTGGCTGCTTGTCCTTCATAATAAAACGGATTTTCCTTGCTCAAAATAAAGCGCCGTGTATTCTGGTACACGATATCCTCGGTGGAAGCATACTCCAAATACGGAATAGACATAAGTCCCGGGGTACCTGCATCATCCATTAGGCAAAAGTTGCCGTAACCATCCGTCTCATAGGCATAAATCTGCCCATACTCGGGGTGACGGTAAGTACCGTATAAGGAAATACCATGTCGTATTTCTTCTTCCAGATGAGCCATCTCACTGACAAGCTTCTCATCTCGAAATACCCACCTTGCAATCTCCCCCATTTGGCGCAAAGTCACCGCTGCAAACATATTTGCCGGGATATTATAATGAAAATCACATGCATCATCACTGGGGCGGAAACCGGACCAGATCATTCCGGTATAGTTTACCGGCATCCCCAAGCCTTCGTTACGGAGCGTATCATGGGCTGGACAATTCCGGCGCATGAATCGATATGGGGACTGTTCACCATGACGCTGCTCCGTTTTCCACAGACGTACTACGCTCTCCATCACCCTCTTGAAACGCTCGTCAAATATATCCGTCAATTCCGTCTCACGCCAATACGCATAGGCGAGCCGCATAGAGAAACAAAGTGAATCCAGCTCAAACTTGCGTTCCCACACCCAAGGCGACATCTCTGTCTCATCATTCGCATCCCAATGCCATCCATTAGCCGTTTCGTTAAACGCATTGGCATAGATATCGATGTCCGCATAGAATGTATGCCGTTTGATCAGCCCGCCAATGATCCGCTGCAGCTGTTCGTCTTCCTTTGCCAGCGGAACGTAGTGCATCACCTGCTCCACTGAATCACGCAGCCACATTGCCGGGATATCCCCTGTAATAACAAAGGTTGTCCCATCATCCAATAGCTTTGTCGTCGTTTCCAACGTGTTGGGAAAACAGTTACGGAACTGTGCCAGCAATCTGGGTCTATGTTGCAGCCGTTCCTCGGCCTCGGTGAGAATGTTCTGCACAGCTTGCGGTAATTCCAGATGCGGCATGGGGATTTTCGGTAATCTGAACTGTTCCATGGATGTCGTCTCCTTTGAATTGAAGTTTCCATATTTGTTTGCACCGATTCATTCAATGATTTGTGTCGCATTGTTATTTTCGTTATGATAAATTATAATAACATTATTATTTGTAAGTGTACTGTGCCGGAAGATGATCGTCAATTCATAACGGATGGTATATTAAAAAATAAATTGGATCATATCTTGTAGATTGAAATGGCTCGTTGGTTTTATGCAAATTGTTTACATATGAAGGAGTAATGAAATGTCACGTAAAGTATCTATCCAGTCGCTGGCCGACCAGCTTGGATTATCCAAATATGCCGTCTCCCGTGCACTCAGTGGCAAGACTGGTGTCAGCGAAGCGACTCGCGCCCGTGTGCTGGAATTAGCCCGTGCCTTGGGATATCGCCAAAGCACCCCAGGAAGCAGCACTGTTCCAACTGCAACCCAGACAGAACAATCCGAACCCCCATTTGCTCTCATCTGCATGAATCAGCTCAACCGGGGTGAGCCCCACTACTGGCAGCGCGTCCTCTCAGGCATGATCTCTGCCTGTAATGAGAGAGGATGGCATCATGCCATTGTATCTCCCTCTCTGGGAGTCGCTGATGAACACACGCCGCCAGAACGGGCAATCGCTCCTCACTTGGATTGGGAACGTTGTGCAGGAGTCATCGCCATGGGCGCTTTCCCCCATGCAGTCCTGCAACGACTGACCCAGACAGGCCGCCCAATTGTGCTCGTGGATCATCAGGAGCCACTATTGAACTGCGATACCATCAGCCATGATAACCTGGAAGCAGGCATTACTGTGGCTAGATATTTAATGTCGATGCAGTGCCGCCGTATCGGTCTGATTACGGATGATGGCCGAGCTGCCAGCTTTGCGCAGCGGCAGATCGGCATCGAACTGGCTTTGAACCATTTCCACGCGGATAGCAGTCGGTTGACCACGTTCAGAGAATGGAATATTCCTTATGAGAACGGCGAATGGATCGATCAATTGGCTGCCACAATCAAAAACATGCCCGCGAACGAGCGGCCCGATGCCTGGATTGGCGTCAATGATGATATCGCCTTGCAGTGGATGAATAAGTTGCAGGAAATGGGATTCTCCACACCTGAGGATTGCCTTGTCATCGGTATCGACAATGTGCATGCCGCCGCCACATCGTCACCGCCCCTGACCACAGTCAACCTGTGCAAAGAGGAACTCGGTCAGCGTGCGATCGAAGCGTTACAGCGCAGAATTGAACGCCCGGGAACACCAAAGGAAACGGTGATGTTATCCACGTCCCTTATTCCAAGGGAATCGGCGTAACTCAATGTGCACAACTTCTTTAGCATCAGTACAACTTAACTTTATTGAATATCAAAAAGGCCCAGCATTTTATTATGCTGGGCCCTTCTATCTCTATCTTGTTATTCTTCCAAGTTTAGTCCCTTCTTAGCAGAGAATAATTCATGACTGTTATTTCTGCCAAGGCAGACTGGTGTACGACGGAAGATCTACTTCCCAATTTACGTCTCGATACTCTCTATCGACCACCTCACGTTTTAAAGTGAATTTCCTACCGTTCTCTTTGTAAAAACCACGGATGATCAATTTCAGTTTATCGGCAACGTATTCACCGTTACTATTGGGCTGGTCTGGATAACCAACTACTTCAACAGGATATTCCGTCCCTTGTGAATCTACCGCTATCCAGCGATCACCATGGAAAGCGTTTCGGAACGTCCCTGTTCCATTCAGGACAAGGGAATATTCTTTATTCACATTACTCTTCTGAAGGTTAGATGATTCCGGCACAGACTTATAATCAAAATCATCAAATAGGATTTTATCACCAAGCTGCTCGAATTTCACAAAGGTATGAAATGCAATGTCTGTACGCCTCTTATCCAAATCAACTTCCACAGATTTCTCTTCTTTCACCGGGAGGGTGTAACCATCGAGGACAAAACGAATTTTTTTAGCATCTACCGTTACAAATGCTGGATCCCATGTCTCCGACAACTTCAACGGCCCTCCGTCCTTCACGCCACTCTGATCATGAAGCCGAAACTTCGCTTCACGAGCATCTGGTCTAAACCCATTGAAAATTCGATATTCATTGGTGTCAGGGATCTCAAGATGGTAAATGATGCTCATATAGTTCGCCCAATCCTCATCAACTTTGGTACGAAGCTGATCATCCAGCTTCACAGCCATATCAAGTCGTGTTCCATTTGGCGTGCGTACAAGCTGTGTCAGATCGATCTCCAACCCTTCCGGTGTCGTATACGTGTTTTCCATCGGGCTCTCAACAGCGAGTGATTTGGCTTTGGTCATATCGATGTTGAACTGAAAACTCCAATCCACCGTAACATCTCTATCCTCATATGGCTCTTTCACAAAATCATAGAAATCTCCTATTCTTATATGTCCCAATTCTCCACGCACGATCACTTTATCAGGGATATCTTGCTGCAACTGAAATATAAATTTGTTAAGAGAGGCACTGCTTAATCTGGTATCTCTCGCAATGGTTGCAACCTCTCTCCCCTTTTCATCAGTAACATGAATTTTTCCCAATTCGGGATATAACACGGATATTCCTGTCCCATCAGGTGCTGTTTGCTGCAAGTTTATTACAATCTGCGAACGATCTACAAGCACATCTTCAATCTTGAGCTTGTAGCCCTGATCATCAATATGAATGTTCGGATTAACCACAAGTCCAAGAGGTTTAAGACGTTTATAATCATCCGCCAAACTGGAATATTTCAGCGCCTCTGGAACAGGTATATTAGGTAGTGGCGGGTTATTTACGGCATTTACCGTGGATTGAGTCGATTTTGCTGTGTGATCAAAAGCAAACCATGCCCCTCCCACAAGGATCACAACTGCCGCTGCTGCAATCCCAGTACGGCGCATCCAATGGGACTTGGAAGCCTTTTTCGTAAATGGATCCCCGTGCTCTGCGCTTTCCATGGACACCCCTTCCAGTTTTCGCATCACCTCAAGTGTAAAGTCCGCATCCGGCTCCTCACGAAAGAAATGCTGTTCCCACAATCGATCCTCATCATTTGGAATAGGCTTCATACGTCGATAAACCTCCTTTGCGCTCCATTTGTTTCTTCAACGTTTTCTTCCCTCGATAAAGTGCATTACGCACTTGTGCGGGGCTCATGTCTGTGATATCTGCAATCTCTTCGTAGCTCAGCTCATTCGTATATTTAAGCAGCAGCACAAGCCGATACGACTCTGGCAGTTGGTCCATCTGGCGATATATTTCACGCTGCATCTCCTTATGCAGCACATGTTTCTCTGGCGTTTCACCATTGGTTTGTTCCAAGCCTGTATGAACAGCGGTCATGACCGGTTTCTGTTGCCGCATAAAATCCCGCATCCGATTCACAGCGATGGTGTATACCCAAGATGAGAAACTGCTTCCTTCCCTTCGCGCGGGAAGATAGCGGTACATCCGAAGAAACGTATCCTGAGCGAGATCCTGTGCATCCTGATGACTCGCACCCATTCCGCGTAAAATACCGAAGACTTTATTTTTATATCGATCCACGAGCACAGCAAATAGCTGTTTGTCCCCTGCCATAATACGCTGAATGAGCTCCTCCTCTGGTATCTGTTGAGTCATGTAATCCCCCTTCTCTACAGCTTCCATGCATGGTTCTGTACTATATAGACGGAATCACTTCCTGAAACCTCTCACTTTATCCAAAAAAAAGAATTCGCGCCACCCGGTGTTAAACCGGATAGCCGAACTCTGCAACCAATGAAGGTTCTTTGTTACTGCTGCACTTGCTGCCATGTGGAGTTTCATTTTTGCTTCGTTTTCAGTCCTCTCTGCTTTTCTCGGAGACAAAATC